>CAVVPB010000026.1:0-38696 GCA_963749775.1 uncultured Gammaproteobacteria bacterium | reverse complement strand
ATGATTGCCGAGGAAACCTCAGTGATGCCATGAAGCGAACTGGAACCTTTTGACATTCCAATAAGGAGAATTCGGGATGAAACCAGCGATAAGCGCGCTTTTTATCTGTGCCGTGTGCTTGCTGGCGGGACGTCAGGGTCGTGCCGATGAGCCGCCGGCCTCGACGGACGAGGCCGCGCGCGCCGAAACGCGCCAAAAGCTTCATGCGCTGCACTGGGTCAACGGACCGCAGCGGGTGCCCTTGTTCGGCAACTCGGCGCTGCAGGTGCCGGCGGATTATGTTTTCCTGGATCAGGCGGAGACCGCGAAGCTGCAGGCTCTGCAACACAATCTCAGCGACGGAAAGGAATATTTCTTCGCGCCCAAGGACGGCCATTGGGAAGTGTTTTTCAACTATAGCGACGACGGCTACGTCAGGGATGATGAAAAAATAGACGCCGCGGCGCTGCTCAAGAACATTGAAGACAACACCGTGGCGGCAAACAAGCAGCGTCGCGAGCGCGGGTGGGACGAAATGCAGGTGGTGGGATGGCAAACACCGCCCCACTACGACACGCAAACCAATCGGCTTGAGTGGGCGATCGACGGAAAAAACATGAAATCCGGCGACTCGATTGTCAATTTCAACACTCGCATTCTGGGCCGCGGCGGGGTGATGTCGGCGGTGCTCATCAGCTCGCCGGACGATCTTGCGCAAGCCATTGCAGACTTTAAGTCGACTCTGACCGGGTTTGAGTATTCGCCGGGGCAACGCTATGCGGAATACAAGCCGGGCGACAAGATCGCGAAGTATGGCCTGGCTGCCCTGATCACCGGCGGCGCCGCGGCGATCGCGGTCAAGACAGGCCTTTGGAAAGTCATCCTGGGCGGGCTCATCGCGGGATGGAAATTCATCGCGGCGGCCGCGGTGGCCGTGTTCGGGGGCCTCGCCAGGCGATTCAAGCGCAAGACCGTGTAAGCTGCGTGTCGTACGAACTGGGGTTATTCGGGCTCGCGATCCTTTTCTACCTGTACGATTCGACCGTGCTGCTGTATTCGAACGAAGCAGTGCTGACTTGCGATGGCAAGCGGCGGTGGCGTGTATGGACCGGGTTTCCGGGCTTTCTCCTGGCGGGGCGCACGCTGTGCATGCTCAATGCCTTCACTCCGCACCGGCCTTCCTATCGCTTGAGCTGGGATTTCAATTCGTTGGAGGCCAGGCCCAACCAAACGCAATGGACGGAGAGCGCTCACGACTTGAACGCCCTGATGCCGACCACCTTAAGTGCCGGACTTGGGCTTTTTGTATTGCTGCCGCTGGGCATGTTCACAGCGCTGGGAGCATACGCGGTGATCTTTGCGCTCATCCTGATTTACGGCTCGATCATGTTCTCCCTGCTCCTGGTGCGCCGCCGCAGAATGCTGATCGCATCCGATCGAAGGCACTTCCTCGCACTGGCCTTCGAATGCCTGGCGTGTCCCCCCTTCGGGGTCAACATGGTTCGACGCACGACGCTTGGCCTTCGCATCGCCGAGCCCTTGCCGCTCGCCGCGGTGCGCTTACTTGATGCTGCGGGCTGGAGCCGGTTGCGGACATTGTGCGTGTCGCGTCTGGAGGCGGCACTGCAGCTGCCAACAGCCGGTTCGGACGAGGAGAAATCACTGCTAGCGCAAAAGCAGCGGCTGCTTAAGCTGGAATGCAAATCATGACCCTGACCGAGGCCGCCGTCATTGCATTCGGTTTGTTTGCCGGTTATTGGGTCGTCAGCAAACTCTTCTTTCGACCGCCGGCCGTAAAAGACGCGCCTCAGCAATCAGCCGCTGATGCCCGGCAACAGAGCTGGCATGAAATTTTGGGCGTATCGCCCGCCGCAGGGGTTGACGAGATCCGCGATGCGTACAAGCACCTCGTATCGAAATACCACCCGGACAAAGTCGACAGTCTTGGCCAAGAGCTGAAGGACCTTGCGGAACGCAAGATCAAAGACATCACGGCGGCCTATCGCGAGGCGATGCAGGCGCGAGGAGTTGATCCGTGAAGGCGCTGCTGGCGCTGATGATGGCCGGAAAATTGGGCAAGGTCCTGTTCTCGGCAGGCTCGATGCTGATTTCCATTGCGATTTACGCGCAACTGTTTGGATGGAAGTACGCCGTAGGCTTTGTGCTGCTCTTGTTGGTGCATGAAATGGGTCACTACATTGCCGCGCGGCAACGAGGGCTTGACGTCGGCCTTCCCACGTTCATCCCGTTCGTCGGTGCGTGGATCAATCTGAAGTCCCAGCGCCTGGACCCGGAAACAGCAGCGTACGTCGGTATGGCAGGCCCGTTGCTGGGCAGTACCGCTGCATTCGTCGTCTACCTGGCCGCCCTGCAGTATCAGCTCAATTGGCTGCTTGCGATTGCGTACGCAGGATTCGTGCTGAATCTGTTCAATCTCATCCCGGTCGTGCCATTGGATGGCGGGCATGTGGTCGGCGTAATTTCGCCCAAGATCTGGATCATCGGTATTCCGCTGTTGGTGGCGCTGTTTCTCTGGCGGCCCAATCCGCTGCTGATCGTCGTGGCGATACTGGCGGTGCCGAGAGCTTGGGCCGCCTTTCGCGGCAAATTACCGGTGCCCTTAGAATCGCAGCTCGCGACGCGGTCCCTTAAGCTCCGATACGCGGCCGAGTATCTGGGGCTGGTGTGTTTCTTGACGCTCTTGGCGTTCGAGGTCCATTCGCAGCTGCCGCGCTGAGCGTGCGAGCAATGAGATCAGTGCAATAAGCCGAACACCGCGACCGAGTTGGTCGTGCCCACGAAGACTTTTCCGTCCGCAATCGTCGGCGTGATGAATTTGTTGCCCGCACCGAAATGATCGCGACTCCCGGCCGCTTGATTGCTGTTGTAGAGCTCGTGAGCGAGATTCGAAGCGTCGTAGGCATGCAGCACCGCCGGACTCGTGTTCTCATGAGCCCAGACGATTCCATTCGACGCGCCGTTGGCTGACACGCTGGGCGCGGTCCCAGGATAGGTGAATTGCGTGGCAGACTGCGACTGGGGTGTCGCCGCGAGCCTGGCGCTCGAGATCGTAAAGGCCTTCAACGTTCCGGAGACATCTCCGTAGTACACGGTGCCGTTGAAATAGGCCGGTGTGGACCAAATGCCGCCGGGCAGCACGTTATTGAGCGTCTGGTAGTTATTGTTGGCGCTTGAATCGAATTTTCCCATCGAATCCCGATCGACCACGTAAATATTGCCGTCCTTGCCGGCGCCGAGCATGAGGTGGCGGACGGTATTGGCGGAGTCCTTCAAGTCCGGCAGCAGCATTTCACCGCCCGAGCCCAAATCCTGGTCCGCATTCGACTCCGCGACTTCGTTCGACATGGTGAAGTAGTCAAGAACGCTAAGGCCGGCGCTCGCATTTGAGATCTTGAGGAAGGAGTTGCCAAAGTCGCGACTGCTGGGAAATCCCTGGGCGTCCAGCGTGGTTTCGAAGGCGCCATTGGCGGTGAGCAGATAAAGGTTTCCGGCCGAATCGACGGCCGGGCCGCCGCCCGCCATCCAGATCGCGGGACCTGCCGAGCTGTTGGCGGCGACATTGAGCACCGCGACTCTGGCAAGCGAGCTCTGTGCATACGCAATGATCCAGCCGGCGTACGGAGCGATGTCGCAGTGCGAGGTCCAACTCGTATAGATCGTGCCGTTGGCCAGCAGCAGCGCCGCCCGTTCTTCGTAGGCCTTGGCATCAAACGAGGCGGTCGTGCCGCTGGCGGGAAATGTCGCGGCGATCTCGATCGGAGCGCCGGACATTTCAGCGCCCGTCGTGACATCGAGCGCGTGCAGACGCTGATGATAGTTCGATGCGGCATCGACCGACATCGCTATTACGTACATCACCCCGTGCGCGCCGGCGCTGCGATCGATGACCGGCGTCGCGGTGATGCCGATTTCGGGGGTCACCTGATTACAGCCCCGAGCGTCGCTCGGCGTCTCACCCGACCCGAGCAGCGAGACATGCCACAAGATCGCCCCCGAATCCGAATCGAAGGCATATACCGAGTCATGCTCGGTGGCGACGAACACCGCATTGAACGAACCCGTCGAAAAAACCAGCTGCGAAAGGTAAAGCGGCTGCGCATCGACTCGCCCGTCTACCGGCAGCATCCGCAACAATCCAAAACTCGAAGGTGCCACGGTCGACAGCGTGAGCGCGGATT
The DNA here is from genome assembly GCA_963749775.1 of uncultured Gammaproteobacteria bacterium. Classification (GTDB taxonomy): domain Bacteria; phylum Pseudomonadota; class Gammaproteobacteria; order Steroidobacterales; family Steroidobacteraceae; genus Bog-1198. Next base: position 34,518 of record CAVVPB010000026.1, on the reverse strand, counting down.
CTGATAGATTCTGGCCGCTGCGGCTCGCGTCATTCTTGTACGTGGTCACGTCGGTTCCTTGCGGCATGGGTGAATTGCTCGCAACCGGCTCCGCGCCTGGCGCAGCGCCACCCCCGCTGCAGCCCAGCAGCACGGCGAGTTGCGCGGCGAACGCGAGCGACAATTTTAACTTCATGATATTTGGCCGACCGATTCGTTAGTCGTTATAGTCCTGATTTACCAGGCCTTTCAAGCGTCGGCGGTACGCGACGAATCGGCAGGATTGGCGGACATATCGCCGAATCGCGTCTGTAACATAATGATGGCGGCGATCGCTGCGGTTTCCGTGCGCAGTATTCGCGGGCCGAGACCCAGCCGAGCAAAGGCCGAGAGCTGAAATGCATCGAGCTCTTCGGGAGAAAAACCGCCTTCCGGCCCGATCGCGATTTCGGCTCGGGCGATCGGCGCGCCGGCCGCCTCGATGGAGCGCACGCGGCTGTCTTGCTCCGCGCCCTCAGGCTCCAATATCAGGCGCAACTGCCCGGATGTTTTCTGCGGTGTCATGGCCCCCAGGTAATTGAGCAGCGGCTGCGCTGCGTCGACCGTGGGCAGCCGATTGCGACCGCATTGTTCGCAGGCGCTCACCGCGACGGCACGCCAATGCGCCTGTTTCGACGCCGCCTGCGCAGCGTCGAGACGCACCACGCTGCGTTGGCTCAAGACGGGCACAATGCGCTCGACCCCAAGTTCCGTGGCCTTCTGCACCACGAAATCCATCCGATCGCCGCGGGGCACGCACTGAAGCAGCGTCACTTTGAGGGGCGACTCCCGATCCACGGCGCGTGCGGCGTCGATCGATGCAAAGACCCGCGAACCGCGCACGCTTTCAATGCGGGCGTCGAACTCGCGGCCGTCGCCGTTGAAAAGTACCAGAGCATCGCCGTTGCGGGCGCGCAGCACCTTCGCCAAGTGGGCAGCCGTGCTGCGCGCCAGCTCCACGATATTTCCCGAACTTAAATCGCCGTCGACATACACGCGGGTCAATCGCATTCGTTGCGCTCGTGCTTGAGGGTGGCTTTCATATGCGCGCAATTGTCGCATATGCTATCGACCGTATCGGAACTCAGGGAATGCATGTGCGGATAGATGTCGATAGCGGAATGATGCGCAGCGCCAGGCAGGTCGCTTCGCCGAATTACGACGCGCGCCCACCGGGAGTGGAGGCGGACTTGATCGTCGTGCACGGCATCAGCCTGCCGCCCGGGGAATTTGGCGGTCCCTGGATTGAGCGCCTATTCATGAACACGCTGCCGCCGGAGTTGCATCCTTATTTTGCGGAAATCGGCGCGTTGCGCGTTTCCGCTCACATGCTCGTGGCGCGAGACGGCGAGCTGACTCAGTTCGTCAAATTCACTGATCGAGCGTGGCATGCAGGGCAGTCCGTTTATGACGGACGTGAGGCCTGCAATGATTTTTCTATCGGCGTGGAGCTTGAGGGAGCCGATTCGACCCCCTATGAGGCCGCTCAATACGATGTGCTTGCTGAAGTCGTGGCCGCACTCTGTGAGGCCTATCCGCGGCTGTCTCCCGATCGGGTGGTGGGCCACAGCGATATTTCGCCGGGACGCAAGACAGACCCCGGTCCGGAATTCGATTGGCGGCGTGCACGCCGCTGTATCGCGGCCGCCTGCGGCCGATCACGGGCGACGCTCTAAGGACTCGGCGCACGCTCTCGGCGCCAAATCACCTCGCCGCCTTCTCCACGCGCGAGTACGCGCGCCAGCACGAACAAAAGATCCGACAGTCGATTCAGATACTTGAGCGCTTCGGGCGCGACTTTTTCGGTGCGTGCCAGCGTCCAACAGCGTCGCTCCGCACGGCGGCAGACGGCGCGGGCGAGATGACAGGCAGCCGCCGCCGGGCCGCCGCCGGGGAGAATGAAATCTTTGAGCGGCGGCAAATCGTCGTTGAAGCCGTCCAGCTCCTGCTCGAGCCTCGCGACATGGGCGGGGCTGATCATGACGTGGCCGGGAATGCACAGTTCCCCGCCGAGATCGAACAAGTCGTGCTGTATCTCCGTCAGGCAGCGCCTGATTTCCGGCGGCAGGGACGCTCCCAATACCACGCCAACCGCGCTGTTGGTTTCATCGACTGTGCCGTAAGCCTCGACGCGCAGATTCTCTTTGGCCACGCGTGATCCATCGCCGAGACCCGTGTCGCCTTCGTCGCCCGTGCGCGTATAAATTTTGCTAAGCCGGTTGCCCATGAATGATGATCATCCTTTGGTGGTGCGACGTTAGCACAAGGTTTGCTATGGTGGCGTTCTATGAAGCATTCCCCCGAACTGCAGGCCGCGTTGGACGCGGCCGAGCGGGCCGCGGCCATCGCCCGCTCCTTGTATCAGCACAATATCGAAGTGCGAATCAAGGCCGACAAATCGCCGGTCACGGAAGCCGATGTGCGCTGTGAGTTGGCGATTCGCGAGATCATCGAGGCGCGCTTTCCTACGCACGGATTTTATGGGGAGGAAACCGGCTCGCACCACCAGGATGCGGAATATCTGTGGCTGGTGGACCCCATAGATGGCACCAAGGCCTTCGTGCGCGAATATGCCATGTTTTCCACGCAGATCGCGCTGATGCGCAACGGCGAGATGGTGCTCGGGGTCTCGAGCGCGCCCATCTATGGCGAGCTTGCGTTTGCCGAGCGCGGGCGCGGCGCCTATCTCAACGGCAAGCCCCTGAAGGTGAGCGAAGTATCGACAATCGAAGCGGCTGCGCTTTCTTCCGGCAATATGAAGAGCCTGGCCACCGGCGCGCAATGGGCCCGGTATGGCGCGATGATTGCGCGAGCCAGCCGCATCCGCGGCTACGGCGACTTTCTGCACTATCATCTGCTGGCGGCCGGCAAGATCGACGCGGTGATCGAAACGGACATCAACATTCTCGATATCGCCGCGTGCGTGGCCATCGTCAACGAGGCGGGCGGTCGATTCACCGAATTGAGCGGAGCGCCCATCCGCCTTGAGTCAACCACGGTGCTGGCCAGCAACGGACATATGCACGGCCCGGTGCTGGCCGCTTTGGGCTAGACGCTGGCCCAACTCGCGTCACGGCGCGGAGGTCCAACGAATTTCGAGTGCCGTGGCGGGGCCGATCAGCACTTCGTCCAAGCTTTCCGCTTGCTGCCAGCGATCCGCGCTCAGCATGCGCCTTCCCGCCATCAATTCTGCGCTGCGCTGCGGATAGAGGGGCACTTGGCTGGGATCACCATAGCCGTCTGGAAATCGCGGTGCGTCGTTGCCGGGTGAGTATTTATCGGTGGCGCCTACCGTGTGCAGCAGTTCGTGGGCGATGACCACATTATTCTGGCCGTCCATATCCGGTGCCGCGAAGCCGTACACCACGCCGATCAAACCCTTCGTGAGCCCCAGCGAATGCGGTACGGCCGGGGTCAGTGCCGGATCGTGATAGAGCACGAAGATCCGCACGTCCTCCGGCTCGTTGACATGCCCGCTCGCGCGCCATGCCCAGTAGCGAAGTCTTAAGCTCCAGAGCGCCGTTGCGAATAGGCCGGATGCAGCTGCACGCTGCGGCGGCCGATCGTGCAATTCGATTCGAAGCCGAGTCTTGACAGGATCATGGATGTGCAACCGGTAGCGCTGCGCTTCGCGCACGAAGAACCCATCGATGGGCTTGAAGCGTTCTGCGTCGAGCGCCGCCAGGTAATCCAAGGTGACGGTGCTGTCGTCGGCCGAGATCGGATAGATGGAAACATACAGCGGCTCACGCCAGCGGGTGCTGCGATAGCGGTCCTGCCACGTCGAGAGAGCGACAAAGAGCAGCACCAACAGCAGGATCAAGACGCGCAGCATCTTGAATCCGCCACGCGGCGATGGTGCGGGCGTCGGCGTCAATCCGAGGCGTCGACGCTAAATTCGGTGACTTCGCCGTTGCTGGTCGAGTACGACACGAGCAAGGATTTGCAGCACACCGGGCAGTCCTCGATATAAGACTGCTCGGCCACCGACAAATCGAGCGTCAAGTTGATGGGTTCCCAACAATGCGGGCAAGTGGCCGCGTGACCCTGGATGAGGATCATGCGGGCGACCCCACTTTACAAATATTTATATATTTCAATATCTTATAAAGCATCCGAGGATCGATCCAGTCTAGCCATAGTCAACATCTCCCGCAAGGCGCGAAAGCTCGGCCCGCTCGGCGGATGCGGATCGCCGGCGCGTGCAACGGATGACATCCAATTCGCTGAATTTCAAGGGAAGTTCCACTCTGCTTCACGGCAGAACCTGAGCCCAGCCGCTATACTTCGAGCGTGGCCTAATGGGGATAGAATTACGAGGAAACATGGACCCGACAGATACGTCAAAACCTGATTACTTCCATAAGGTTGTGGATTGCCAGTGGGCTTGCCCGGCGCACACCGACGTTCCCGAATACATACGTCTGATCGCGCAAGGCGAGTTTACCGACGCCTACATGGTGAACCGCGAGTCCAACGTGTTCCCCGGCATTCTGGGCCGGGTTTGCGATCGACCCTGCGAGCCTGCTTGCCGGCGTGGCCGCATCGAGGAAAAGCCGGTCGCCATCTGCCGACTGAAACGCGTCGCGGCCGATAATCGCGACGACATCAGCGCAAGGCTGCCCAAGGCACCACGCGAAAAAAACGGCAAACGCATCGCCTGTATCGGCGCGGGTCCCGCATCGCTGACCATTGCCAACGATTTGCTGCCGTTAGGGTACGAGGTGACGATTTTCGAGCAGTACGGCGTGCCGGGCGGCTTGATGCGCACCAATATTCCGGCATTCCGACTCCCCGCCAAGGTGCTCGATGAGGAAATCGGCTACATCGTCGATATGGGTGCCGACCTGCGTCTGAATTCACCCATCAAGAGCATGAAGAAGCTGCTCGACACGCAACAGTTCGACGCCGTGTTCGTGGGTTCCGGCGCGCCGAAGGGCAAGGAACTGGAGCTGCCCGGCCGACACGAAACCGATCGCATTCATATCGGCATTACCTGGCTCGAGTCCATCGCATTCGGGCATATAGACCAAGTGGGCGAGCGGGTATTGATCATCGGTGTCGGCAATACGGCCATGGATTGCTGCCGCAGTTCGCTGCGGCTGGGCGCGAAGAACGTGAAAGTCATGGCGCGCAAGCCGCGCCAGTTCTTCAAGGCATCCGAATGGGAGCTGGAGGATGCCGAACACGAAGAGGTCGAAATCGTCATCAATCACGCGCCCAAAGCCTTCGTCATCGAGGCCGGCCGATTGACCGGCATGACGTTCGAAAAATTGGAATACGACATCGAGAACGGGGACATCAAGGCGACACGCTCGCTGGGCGACGTGTTCATCCCTTGCGATGATGTGATTCTTGCCATCGGACAGGAAAACGCCTTTCCCTGGATCGAAAAGGACATCGGCATCGAACTCGACAAATGGAATGTACCGAAAGTCCATCCGGTGACCTTTCAGTCCACGCGCTCGGAAGTATTTTTCGGCGGCGATGCGGCCTTTGGTCCGAAGAATATTATTTGGTCGGTCGAGCACGGCCACCAGGCCGCGATATCGATTCACAAGTTCTGCAATGACGAACCGATCGGCGAGCGCATGCCGCGTGGAGTCACCTTGTCCAGCCGCAAGATGGGCATGCACGAGTGGGCTTACAAAAACGAATACAACGGCGTCGAGCGCCGCTTGGTGCCGCACGTGGGTCTGATCGACCGCTTCAAGAAGATCAACATCGAAGTCGAGCTCGGGTTCACGGCCGAAGAGGCCGCACTCGAGGTACAACGCTGCCTGAATTGCGATATGCAGACGGTCTTCGCAGCGAAGCTGTGTATCGAATGTGACGCCTGCATCGACATTTGTCCGGTCGATTGCCTCACGATCACGCACAACGGTCCGGAACCACAATTGCGTGCACGCCTGACCGCGCCGGCGACCAACCCGACCCAGGCCCTGTACGTTTCGGCGCCGCTGCCGCAAACCGCACGCGTCATGGTCAAGGACGAAGACGTCTGCGTGCATTGCGGATTGTGCGCGGAGCGCTGTCCGACCGCCGCTTGGGACATGCAGAAGTCGACCATTCGAATTCCGCTCGCGATCGATGAGGAGGTCCGCGCATGCCCAGCCTGATTGCTGATGCCGATCGCGTCAACGACTTCGTGGTGAAGTTCGCCAACGTCAACGGCACCGGCTCCGCGAGCGCCAATTCATTGATCATGAAGGCGATCTTTCGCATGGGCGTGCCGGTCACCGGCAAGAATTACTTTCCATCGAATATTCAAGGACTGCCCACGTGGTATGAGATCCGCGTGACCCGCGACGGCTATGCGGCGCGCGCGAGCCATGTCGACATCATGGTCGCCATGAATGCGGAAACCTACTCCAAGGATATCCGGGAACTGCGCTCCGGCGGCTATCTGATTTATGACTCGACCTGGCCCCGCAGCGCACTTCTGCAGCGCGGCGACATCACGGTGATACCCGTGCCGCTGGCCAAGCTCGTCAACGAGAATTTCGACGGGGTGCGCAACCGCATCCTGCTGAAGAACATCGCGTATGCAGGCGTGCTGGCCGCACTGCTTGACGTCGATCTCGAGGTGATCAGCGGACTGCTGAGCGAGAGCTACGGCAAGAAGCCGAAACTGCTGGATTCGAACACCCGGGCTCTGCGCCTCGGGTACGACTACGTCAAGGAAAACCTGGCCGCGCCGCTGCCGCTGCGGGTGCAGCACATGGAGAAGACCCGCGGCCACATCATGATCGACGGCAATACCGCCGCCGGTTTGGGCTGCGTCTACGCGGGCGCGACCGTGGGGGCCTGGTATCCGATCACGCCCTCGACTTCCCTGATGGACGCCTTCAAGGGTTTTTGCGAGCGCTATCGGGTCGATCCGCAAACCGGAGAACGCAATTTTGCGGTGCTTCAGGCGGAGGATGAATTGGCCTCGGTCGGCATGGTGATCGGTGCCTCGTGGAACGGCGCTCGGGCCTTCACCCCGACGAGCGGACCGGGCATTTCCCTGATGAATGAATTTGTGGGATTGGCGTACTACGCCGAAGTGCCCTGCGTCATATTCGACGTGCAGCGCGTGGGACCCTCCACCGGCATGCCGACTCGCACGCAGCAGTCGGACATCATGCTGTGCGCGTACGCGTCGCATGGCGATACCCGCCATGTATTGCTGTTTCCTGCGAACCCGGAAGAGTGTTTCTACATGGCGGTGCAGGCCTTCGATCTTGCGGAACGCCTGCAGACGCCGGTCTTCGTGCTGTCGGATTTGGACATCGGCATGAACGATTGGATGTGCCCGGATCTCAAGTGGGACGATGCCTACAAGCCGGATCGAGGCAAGGTGTTGTCGAAGCAAGAGATTGAAGGCCTGGAGAAATTCTATCGCTATCTGGACCGCGACGATGATGCGATCCCGTATCGAACCTTGCCGGGCACGAGTCCCAAGGGCGGGTATTTCACCCGCGGTTCCGGCCACAACCAGTACGGCGCATATACCGAGGACTCAGCGGAATACCAGGTCGTTCTCGACCGTCTGAAACGCAAATTCGTCACCGCCACCAAGTACGTGCCGAAGCCGGAGATGATCGGCAAGGGGACTAATGCGGTGGGCATCGTGAGCGTCGGCAGTTGCGACGGCGCGATTCGCGAGGCGCTCGACGTGCTCAAGCAGCAGAAAATCGACGTGGATTATCTGCGCGTGAAGGCCTTCCCGTTCAACACCGATGTCGAGGCATTCCTGAAGTCGCATGCCACGATTTTCGTCGTGGAGCAAAATCGCGATGCGCAGTTGAAGTCCTTGTTGACGCTAGAAACCGCGGTAGAAAAGAGCAAATTGTTCTCCATCTTAAGCTACAGCGGCTTGCCCATTTCGGCTCAGCCCATCGTCGATGATATCCGCGCCAAACTCGCTGAAGCCCCGCGGCTGACCGCGGTGCCGCGCGCAACCTAAGAGTTCTGAAATGTCATACATCAACAAGCCCAAAGTCTCTCATCCGTCGCTACCGACTAATGCGCTGGGGCTGACGCGCCGCCAATACGAAGGGAGCATGTCGACCTTGTGCGCCGGATGCGGCCACGATTCGGTGACGGCGGCCATCGTCGAGGCGTGCTGGGGCCTGTCGCTGCAGCCGGAGCAATTGGTCAAGCTGTCGGGCATTGGATGCTCATCGAAGACCACGGCGTACTTCGTGAGCGGCTCGCATGGATTCAATTCGGTTCACGGGCGCATGGCCTCGATCGCAAGCGGCGCGAACGCCGCCAACCGCGGGCTGACCTACGTGGGGGTATCGGGCGACGGCGACTCGCTGTCCATCGGCGTGGGCCAATTGGTGCATGTCATCCGCCGCAACGTGAACATGCTGTACTTGATCGAGAACAACGGAGTCTATGGTTTGACCAAGGGCCAGTTTTCGGCATCCGCCGACATCGGCACCAAGGCCAAGCGCGGCGAAACCAATTCATCGCCGCCCATTGATCCGGTGTTGATGGCGCTGACCCTGGGGGCGACGTTCGTGGCGCGCAGCTTTTCCGGCGACAAGGCCCAGCTCGTGCCGCTGATTCAGGCGGGGATGCGTCACAACGGCTTCGCACTGATCGACGTGCTGTCGCCGTGCGTGACCTTCAACGATCACGAAGGCTCCACCAAGAGCTACGAATTCACGCGCGAGCACTATCATCCAGCGGTTGAAGCGGACTTCGTGCCGCGGGCGGAGGAAATCGCGGTGGACTACCCGGCCGGGGAGTCGATCCCGGTGAGCCTGCATGACGGCAGCCGGGTGGTGTTGCGCAAGCTGGATCCCTCCTACGACCCCACGGACCGCACGGCGGCCTACAACTACATCGAGAACAAGCTCAAGCAAAACGAATACGTGACCGGGCTCATTCATATCGATGAGGCCGACAATAGCGAATTCCACAATCTGAACCGCACCGCGAAGGCGCCGCTCAACAGCATCCCGTTTGAGAAGCTCTCGCCCGGCGCGGCGGCGCTCGATAAGCTGATGGCGCGCTATCGGTAGCGGAAAAGAACTAGGGGCTCGCCAAAGTGAATTCAGTGGCGGCGCAAATGAGTGGCGGATAAAAAGAGCCGCACCGGTTCGCCCAGCATTTCATAAATCGCGGCATTCGCTCGATGCAGCGCATCTGGGCTTGGCAGGAACCTAAAAATGCCGGCTTCGCGCGGCGCCAGGATCCCGACCGGTGCCGGCACGACCTCGAGCCCCGCGCTGCTGAATTCCTGCACGGAGCGCCACATGTGAGTGGCTCGGGTCACCAGAACAACGCGCCGCACGCCGTCAGCTTTGAGGAGCGGCGCCGAATTGCGGGCATTTTGAAAGGTGTCATATGCTTGATCATCGATCCAACGCGCCTCGATGCCGAAAGATCTTTTCAGCGTGTCGCGCATGGCGCGCGCCTCGACCGAGGAACCGGTGATGAGAATCGGAAGCCCCGTCATGTGCGCCATGTACGCGCCGTAGCTCAGTCTTTCGAGGAGCAGTGGCTCCGGCGCCGGCCCTGCGTATTCAGGCGCCCAGGCGCGTTGGCCGCCGCCCCCGAGGATCACGATGGCCTGAGCGCTCGCGGCCAGCGGTAGGTTTACGGGTGGATACCGCTCCACCAGCCGCGTCATCGCGTCAGACACGATCGGAGTCGACAAAAACCATAACGATCCGATGCCGGCGACCAGGAAGATGCGTGCCAGCTGCGCGCGGCGCTTGAGCAGCAACAGGCCGAGCAGCGCGACGATTAGCGGGCCCGCAGGCGGAAGAATGAGGTCTTTCAGCAGGGTCTTGAGTTGCAGTAGCCAGAACAAAGTCAGTGGGGCTCCTCTTAATCGGCGCCACGTTCATGTTTAACACACTGATAATTGAATTAGGATCCGAATCGCGGCGCCGTGCACCTAATGTACTGCTTGTCCGTTCGGTCTCGGGATCAATCGTCTGGCCCAGCTCTCGCCGCGAAATGGAACTTAAGTCCCATCGCGCATCTCAGCCACAGAGCTGAACCACGGCGCAGTTACCCCGCTGAGTCCCTCGCGTGAAACTGCCCCGAGAAAGTGTCAAGATCGACAACCCGCAAGTAGTGACCAAATCCGAGCCGTCGATGCAAACATTCCTCAAAACAGTTCTGTTGTTCGGTGTGGCCGCCGGCAGCCACGCCTTTGGTCAAGCGGCTCAGAAAATGCAAACCTGCGAAGTCGCGCCGCAGCCCGCCTTTTGCAGCGCTGTGCGCGGCGCGCGCGCCGAAGGTTGGCCGGCGCAAAGTCGCTCCGAAGTGATGGCGCAGCATGGAATGGTCGTCACCAGTCAGCCACTGGCCGCACAAGCCGGGTTGCAGATCTTGAAGCGAGGCGGAAACGCCATGGACGCCGCCGTGGCGACTGCCGCCGTGCTCAACGTGACGGAACCGATGATGGTGGGCATGGGCGGGGACCTTTTCGCCATCATCTACGCCGCCAAAGAACGAAAAATCTATGTGCTGAATGCCAGCGGTAAGGCACCCACCGGCGCCACCGTCGGGCGCTTCAATAAACTGGGGTACGCCTGGAATCCGAAAAATTGGGGGCCGGGGTCCGGGATGCCGGTCGGCGGGATCTTGCCCGTGACGGTGCCCGGCGCCGCATGGGGCTGGCAAGCCGTGAGCAAACGCTTCGGCAAGCTGTCGTTTCGAGAAGTGCTGGAGCCTGCAGCCGGATATGCGCAGGACGGTTTTCCGATTTCCGAACGCATCGCCCATGACTGGCGACTGCCCAATGCGCTGCCCCTGCAGGCTTGCTGCACGTCGCCGGATCCGGATTCCATCAACACCTGGTACCTGAACGGCATGCAGCCGCGGCCCGGGCAAATCTTCAAGAATCCCGATCTCGCGCGCACGCTGCGATTGCTGCAAGCCAAGGGAGCGGATGCCTTCTACAAGGGCGAGATCGCCCGCGCCATTGTCGCGAAGTCCGACGCACTCGGCGGCTCCATGACGCTTCAGGATCTGGCCAGTTACCAGGGAGAATGGGTCGAGCCGGCCCGCTCTTCGTATCATGGCTACGACATCCTCGAATTGCCGCCGCCCGCGCAAGCCTGGGCGGCGGGCGAAATCCTCAATATCTTGCAGGCCTGCGTGCCGCAGTGGACGAGCGGGCAAACCTTGGCCTCGCTCGGCCCTGCGAATCCGCAGTACTGGCACTTGCTGGTCGAGGCGAAAAAACTCGCGTACGCGGATCTTTATCAATACAACGCCGATCCGAACTTCGCCGCCGTGCCGCTGGCAAAATTGCTGTCCGAGCCGTACGCGGCTTCGCTCTGCGCAAAGGTGAATCCGCAGCGGGCCTCCACTCCCGGACCGCAGGGAAATTTTTCCATGCCGGGCGACACCATCGTACTGTCGACCGCGGATGCGGAAGGCAACATGGTCTCCTGGGTGAACAGCAATTTCTCCGCCTTCGGTTCGGGAGTCACGGTGCCCGGTTATGGCTTCATCCTGCACAATCGCGGCGCGCTATTTACCCTCGATCCGAAGAGTCCCAATGTCATCGAGCCGCACAAGAGGCCTTTTAATACCTTGTCCGCCGGCTTCGTGATGCAGAGCGGCCAGCCGCTGATGACGGTGACGTTGATGGGCGGCGATATGCAGGCGCAGGGGCATGCGCAGCTGTTGGTCAATATTCTGGATCTGGGGGGCAATCTGCAGGCCGCAGCCGACATGGCAAGATTCCGTCATTCGCAGGTGTCGAATTCGCTGAGCCTTGAGACGCCGCTCTACGAATTGGTGGGTTCGAAGCTTGCCGAGATGGGGCACAGCGTCAGGTCCGTCAGCGGCGAGGAGATGGGGGGCGTGCAAATACTGATGTTGGTCGCCGACCCGGCCGCGCCGCCGAATGCGCCCGGCGCGCCGAAGCATGTCGCCGGTTACTACCGGGCGGGATCCGACTTTCGCAAGGACGGCGAAGCTGTGGGTTGGTGAGAGTTGCTATGGGGCGACCAGACGCCGCTTGCCGTCTGCCGCCATCATCACGCCGGGTTCATCGAGATTGCTTCTGTCCCAAAGCTCGCAAGTCACCTCACGGTGACGTTGATCCAGCGCCTCGCAGTAATTAGTGTAAAGGCAGACGCGCACCTTGGAGCCTTGTCCTGCGCGAACTTTCGCAAACCAATCTGGGTCCGCCAGTGCCTGGCGGGCCAAAGCGACAATATCCGCCGCGCCGCTGCGCAGCGCCTGTTCCGCTTGATTGAAATGATGAATGCCGCCGGCAAGCACGATGGGTGTATGGAATCCCGCATCGCGAATCTTGGCGCGGATGCGAATCGCGGGATCGACATTGCGGCCGAACGGGCCCTTGGCGTCCGAATAGTACGACGGCATGCATTCGTAGCCGCTGCGGCCGGTATAGGGGTACGCGGCCTCGCCCACTTTCGGCTGAGAGGCGTCTTCGAATTTTCCGCCTCGCGATAGGGAGATGAAATCGATGCCGGCCGCGGCGAGGCGTTCGGCGAAGTATTCCGTGTCTTCGACGGTACTGCCGGACTCGATGCAATCCTCCGCGAGCATTCGGCAGCCAACCGGATAGCTTGAGCCGACTTGCGCTCGAACGGCGTCATACACCTCCAAGGGCAATCGAATTCGCTGCTCGCGCGCGCCGCCGTAACCATCGGTACGCGTATTGAGCGCCGAAAGAAACGACGCCATGGTATACGCATGCGCATAGTGCAATTCGACGCCGTCGAAACCGGCCTTGCGGGCGCGGGCCGCGGCGGCGGCAAACACGCCGGGCATGGTCGAGGGCAAATCACGAATGGCCGGCACGTCGATGTCGGTTACCCGCTCGCGAAATCCTTGACGCAGCGACTCCAGCTCGCGCGCGGTCAGCGCCTTTTCCAGCTCAGATTCGCTCAAGGCGGCCAGGGCGGCTCGAATCTGCGCCTCGTCGTTCTTCGGCATCCCTAGGAACTCTCGGTGCCGAGGCGTGATTTTCAAGAATCGATCGAAATATTTCTGCGCCGTGGGGCGCCTGCGCACGCTCAAGAAATCGATGACTTGAATGAACAGCTTGGTCTCGCCGCCGCTTGCCCGCCGTACGCAGTCGGTCAATCGCTCGAGGCCGGGCAGGAAGCGGTCGTCGCCGATGCGCATCAAGGGACCGCTTGCAATGTCGCGAACTCCCGTGGCTTCCACCACCAAGGCCGCCGGCCGGCCGCGTGCAAATCGTTCATACCACGCGAGAACCGAGGGCGTGACCTCACCGTCCTCGGACGCTCGCCATGGAACCATGGCCGGAACCCAGGTCCGCGATGCCAACCGGAGCGATCCGACCATGATCGGCCGGAACAAGTGCGAATTCGCTATCTCTGCAGCATCCGGCCACGGCGCCTCGAGCGGCGTGTACTTGATGCGTTCAGGCGGGCGCCAGGTTGCCATCAGCGTTCATCGTCGGGTACTACCGCCGTTGCTTCTATTTCCACCAGCGCGCGCTGTTCAACCAAGCCCTTAACCTCCACCACCGACATGGCCGGGAAATGCTTGCCTAAAACCTCGCGGTACGCGGCGCCGATTTCGCGCGCCTCGCGAAGGTAGGCATCTCGGCTCAAAACATACCAGGTCAACCGGACCAGATGCCGCGGCTCCGCTCGTCCTTCATTCAGCACGCGGACAATGTTGCGCAACGCCTGAGTTACTTGATCGGTCAGCTGATCGCTGGTGAATTGCCCGTTGCTGTCCCACCCGATCTGACCGGAAATGAAAATCATCCGTCCGCTGGCCGCCACGCCGTGCGCATAGCCCTTGGGGCGGGCCCACTCCGACGGCTGCAAAATCTCAGTGCTCATAGCTTAGTTGCCTTCGAAGGTAGGACGTTGCTTGGCGGAAAATGCCTCGTAGGCACGGCGAAAATCCTCGGTTTTCATGCACACCGCCTGGGCTTGCGCCTCGGACTCCAATGCCTGGTCCAGTCCCATGCTCCATTCCTGATTCAGCATGGTCTTGGTCATGCCGTGGGCAAAGGTCGGACCCTGCGCGAGCTCGTGGGCCAGCTGCCCGGCGGCCGCCGCCAACTCCTCGACCGGCAGCAACCGGCTGTAAAATCCGCATGCGAGCGCTTCATCGGCACCCATGCTGCGGCCGGACAGGAGCAATTCCGAGGCGCGGCCGTGGCCGATGATGCGGGGCAATATGGCGCAGGCGCCCATGTCGCAGCCCGCGAGACCCACGCGGGTAAACAAAAACGCCGTCTTTGATCGAGGTGTGCTGAGACGAATGTCCGAGGCCATGGCCAAAATGGCGCCGGCACCCGCACACACGCCGTCGACCGCCGCGATGATGGGCTGCGGGCAGGCGCGCATGGCCTTCACCAGATCGCCGGTCATGCGGGTGAAGTTCAGGAGCTCCGGCATGCCCATGCGGGTCAAAGGACCGATGATCTCCTGCACATCGCCGCCGGAGCAGAAATTTCCATCCGCACCCGAAATGACGATGACTTTGAGTCCTGCCGCATAGGGCAGAGCCCGCGTGAAATCCCGTAGCTCTGCGTAGCTTTCGAAGGTCAGCGGGTTCTTTTTTTCGGGCCGGTTCAAGGTTATCCAGCCGACGCGATCGCGCCTGGACCAAAGAAAATGCCGGGCTTGATAGTCGCTCAAGGTATCTTTCATGGTGTTTTCCGTGTCAATTGCGCGCGCAAACGCGACAAGGATTCCGTCAGTGCGCGCTGCTCGCGTTTGGGGATGCCGGCGAAGAGTTCCACGACCCAGGCCTCGTGCTCCGCCGCCATCTGGGCAAATAGCCGCCGGCCCTCCTTCGTCAGCTTGACCCGGTGGACGCGTCGATCCGCCGGATCTTCCGTCCTGGCGATCAAGCCTGCGCGCTCCAACTGATCGACGATGCCCGTGATGTTGCCGCCGGTGACCAGCATGCGCCGCGACAGCTCGCTCATCTGCAGTCCCTGCGGCGCGCGCTCGAGCTGCGCCATCAGGTCGAAGCGGGGCAGCGTAATCTTGAACTTTGCCGCCAATGCCTTGCGCACCTGTATCTCAATGAGGTGCGTGCAAGTCAGCAAGCGCAGCCACAGACGCAGTGATTCGTGATGATCGTCGGTCAAGCGTGAATCCATGCCGAGCACCGCGCTCACATCAATTCCCCGCCGGCGACCACAATGCTCTGGCCGGTGACCGATTCACTGCCGGGCAGGCACAGCCAGGCGACCGTATTGGCAACCTCGTCGGGCCGGATGAGACGCCCCTGTGGATTTACTTTCGTCATGGCCTGAAGCGCCTCTTCGACCTTGCGGCCGGTCACCGCCGCTATTTTTGCCGCAGCCTCTCGGATCAGGTCGGTGTCGGCATACCCGGGACACACGGCATTGACGGTGATGTTGCGGGTCGCGACTTCCCTGGCCACGGCGCGTGTCAATCCGATGACGCCGTGCTTGGCGGCGCAATAGGCCGCTACATACGGATACCCGGTGAGCCCCGCGGTACTGGCGATGTTGACGATCCGACCGAAGCCGCCTTGCAGCATGTCGGGCAACGCCGCTTGAATGCCGAAGTAAGTGCCCGACAGGTTGATGGCGAGCAAACGCTCCCACAGCGCGTCATCGCGCTTGGTGATGGGCGCGCTGAGTGCCTGCCCGGCGTTGTTGATCAGAATTTCGATGGGACCGAACATGGTTCGCGCCGCCGCAAACGCGGCATCCAGTGATTCGCGCTTGGCCACGTCGGCGGTTGCGCAAAAGGTCCGTGCGCCGGCGGATTGCAGTTGCGCGGCCAGCGACTCGAGCGTCGACGCGGTGCGTCCGATCAAACTGACCTTGGCTCCATGACTGACCAGTGAGCGTACGATGCCAGCACCAATGCCTCGACTCCCGCCGGTCACGAGCGCGTGCCGGCCTTGTAGCATTCCGGCGCTGTTCATACCAGGCCCGCCGCGGCGCGCTGCGCTGCCCGCTCGAGTTGGCTCTTGGCAGGTAAATACGACGCCGGCCACCACTGCTCGGTGTAGCCCTGGGCGGCCGCCGCGGCGAGCGTCCAGGAAGGATTTGCGAGATGCGGGCGTGCAATCGCGCAAAGATCCGCACGGCCCGCGGCGATGATCGAATTGACGTGATCGGCCTCGTAAATATTGCCCACCGCGATGGTCGGAACGCCGGCGAGATTTCGCACCATATCGGCCAGAGGCGTCTGCCACATACGCCCGTAGACAGGCTGCTGCGTGGCCACGGTCTGGCCGCTGGAGATGTCGAGAATGTCGGCACCTTCCGCGGCCAAAGCCTTTGCAATGACAATCGCGTCCGATTCGCTCAAGCCGCCCTCCGCCCAGTCGCAGGCGGACAGGCGTACGCTCATGGGCCGTTCGGCCGGCCACGTCGCGCGCACCGCGCGCAACACTTGCAGCGGAAATTTCAATCGATTTTCCACCGATCCCCCGTATTCATCCTTGCGCACATTGGTGAGCGGCGACAGGAAGCTAGCCAGCAAATAGCCATGCGCCATGTGCAGTTCCAGCATGTCAAACCCCGCGGCCGCGCCCAGCATCGCTGCGCGGACAAACTCTCCTGTGATCGTTTCCATCTCAGTGTGCGACATCTCTCGAGGGACCTGACTGATGCCGGGCAAGTAGGGAAGCGCCGAGGGCGCCCACAGCGGCCAGTTGCCGCTACTGAGCGGATGATCTGCATCTTCCCAGCCCAGCTGCGTGGAGCCTTTGCGGCCCGCATGACCGATTTGCAGGCAGATGCGCGCCCGGGATTCCCGGTGTACGAAGTCCACAATGCGCTGCCAGGCGGCACGTTGGGTCTCGTTCCACAGACCGGTGCAACCCAGTGAAATGCGCGCGTCCGCCGACGTGCAGGTCATTTCCGTGAACAGCAGCCCCGCACCCCCGGTGGCGCGGGCGCCGTAGTGAACCAGGTGCCAATCGTTGGGTACGCCATCCACTGCCCGATACTGGTCCATCGGGGATACCACCACGCGATTGACCAGCTGCATTCCGCGCAGGTGAAACGGCAGGAACATTGGCGGGCGCGGCTTTGCGATGTTGTCGCACTGCGCCGCGAGGTTGGTTTCGATCTTGTCGATAAAGTGCGCGTCGCGCAGCCTCAAGTTGGCGTGTCCGAGGCGCTGGCTTCCCGACAACAAGCTGTAGGCGAATTGCAGCGGTTCCATGTTCTCGTAGCGAGCCACGTTTTCGAACCACTCCATTCGATTGCGCGCCGAGTTCTGTAGTCTTAGCGCCTCGACGCTGCGTTCCGTCTGATACGACTGAAGTCCGCCCGAAACATTGCCCGCATGACTGACATGGCGCACCAGGGAAATGGCGTCTTCCATGGCGAGCTTGGTTCCGGAACCGATCGAGAAGTGAGCCGTGTGGGCGGCATCCCCGATGAGCACGCGGTTGCCCTCGTGCCAGTGCCCGCACACCACGCGATTGAAGTTAAGCCATGCCGAGCCGCGCAGATGCCGCGCGTTGGACAGCAGTGGAGCCCCGTCGAGGTAGGCAGCGAACAATTTCTCGCAAAACGCGATCGACACATCGACGTCGGCCTTGTCCAGGCCATGCGCCGCCCAGGTCTCCTCGCGCGTCTCAACGATGACGGTAGACAGATCCTTGCTGAATTGATAAGCGTGAATCTGAAACCAGCCGAATTTCGTTTTCTCGAACGCGAAGGTGAATGCCGAGAACTTCTGCTGAGTGCCCAGCCAAATGTAGCGGCACTTGCGCACATCGATCTTAGGATCGAACTTCTCCGCCTGCCGGGTTCTTGCCTTGCTATTCGCGCCCTCGGCAATCACCACCAGATCCGCACGGTCGAACTGATCGGTATCGTCGAGCTCGCGCTGGAAGCATTGCTTCACGCCGAGCGATGCGGCGCGCTCTTGAAGAATATTGAGCAGAGTGCGGCGCGAGATCCCGGCAAAGCCATGACCCCCCGAGCGCACGGCCTGCCCCTTGAAGTGCACGTCGATGTCGTCCCAATGATAGAAATCATTGACGATGCGCGCGTGCGATGGGGCATCCGCCTCCAAGAAGTTCCCCATGGTCTTGTCGGAAAACACCACACCCCAGCCGAAGGTGTCGTCGGGTCGATTGCGCTCGAAAACCTCAACTTCTGCGCCGGGCAGCGCCTTCTTGAACAGGATCGCGGAATAGAGCCCCGCAGGCCCGCCGCCCATGCAGACAATTCGCTTCATACCTCATTATACTACTATGTCAATAATTGAGATATAAAGCATTATCCGGGATCCGCGGGCAAATGCCTGCGCCCTCGCCTAGGTTCTTGGGAGCGCAGCGAGCAAGGCTTCAGCCGCAAAAGGTTTGGTCAGGTAGGCTATGCAGCCGGATTCGAGCGCCAGCTTGCGAGTCGCTTCGCTGTCGTCGGCGGTGATGAATATTGTCGGGAGCACGATTCCAGACTCCGTGAGCCGCCGGCTGAATTCGATTCCGGACTGACCGTTCAGGTGGATGTCCAGGATGATGCACACGGCTTCCGCACTGCAATAGAAACGGTCTGTGGAGCTAAAGGTATCCACCTCGAAGCCATCCGCCCGCAACAGGCGCGTCAGCCCCCGCAACATGCTGGGATCGTCGTCTATCACAATGATTACCTTGCGCATTGCCATGGGTTTACATCGCTCAAAATGTGCAGTCTGGCTTCGCCAGGATGAGTGCGGTTGATCGACGAGCGCCGCCGAGCCCAGCCACTCCCGGGACTCGATTAGGGCCTAAGTTGCGTTGGTTTTATATTGTCCTTGAGTGCATCCGGGACAACGCATGCGCCGCAACGGGGCGACAAGCGTCCTTAAAGGGGGCTGCCGTGCTTCTAACGCCGCTCCGGCGCGCGGCCGAGGAGACCGGTGTGTTCTGCAATCGACACCAGTTCAGCGAGTGATCGAACACCCACTTTGGCCATCACTTGGTGCCGATGCGCCTTAATAGTCCGCTCGGTGGTGCCCAGGGAGTAGGCAATCTGCTTGTTCATGCGACCCTGAACCACAAGTTCCAACACCGTCCGCTCGCGAGGCGTCAGTCTCGATATCAGAGAATGCAACGCGCTGATTCGCTCATGATGATCGCGGATCGTGAGGAAGCGGGCGATCGCCCGTTCGATGGCTTCGATCAACGTATCGGACGGCACCGGCTTGGTCAAAAAGTCCTCGGCACCCGCTTTGATCGACTGCACGCCAATCCGAATATCGGCGTGGCCGGTCAAGAACACGATCGGCACGATCGAACCGAGTTCGGTCAAGCGGGTTTGCAATCCGAGGCCGTTCAATCCCGGCAATTGCACATCCAGCAAAATGCAGCAAGGACCAGCGCCCAGAGGCAGATGATCCAAAAATTCCTTGGCGCTCGCGTACTCAGCGACCTCGTAGCCGGACGCGGTCAAGAGACGATTCGTTGCCGCCCGAAACGTTGCGTCATCGTCGACCAGATGAACCATGGCGGGCAAATCAAATCTCCAAATGATGCCGACTCATCGGTACGCGGAAGCGAAATACCGCACCGCCTCCGGTCTGGTTGGTCGCGCCCAAATGACCGCCGTGGGCTTGAACGATGGTGCGCGCGATGGACAGCCCGATGCCCATTCCCTGGGCTTTGGTGGTAAAGAACGGTTCGAATATTTTCGAGAGCGAATCGGGCGGAATACCCGGGCCTTGATCGGCGACCGAGACCTCCGCCATCCTATTTTGCGAACCCGTGTGGATCGAGATCTGCCGCAGTTCCGGCGCGGCAATTTTCATGGATTCCATCGCGTTCACCAGCAGATTTACCACAACCTGTTGCAGCTGCACCGGGTCGCCGTAGACCTGCAGGCTCTGCGGAGCCAGAACACTATTGAGCCTGACTTGGGAGGACGAGGCTTGGTCCGCCAGGAGCTTCATTACCTCCCGAACCACCTCATTGAGGTCCACGTCGCGCCATTCGTTGGCCGTTTTGGTGAGAAAAGTGCGAAGTCGCTTGATGATCTCGCTGGCACGTAAGTCGTCACGCGCGATGTCAGCGATAATATCCTGCACTTCCTGCAGATTGGGCGATGCTGAGCGCAGGATCAATTTGGCGGTCCCCACGTGGGCGAGAATGGCGCCTAAGGGCTGATTCAGCTCATGCGCAATCGAGGCCGACATGTCGCCCGCAACCGCGCTGCGATTCATGTGAGCCAGCTCCGACAGGCGCAGGCGAGATTCAGCCTCCGCGAGCCGCCGGCGCCGGCTTTCAAACAAAAGACGCAACAACAGCGCGGTTTGTAAGAAGAACAATATTGCGGCAGCCGTCAATGGCCAGCGATACCGCTGCCACGGCGTCACCTCACGAAATCGGATCTCGCTTGCCGGCGGGAGCCTCGATGGGTCGACGCCCCATCGATGCAGCTGCCGCGCGTCAAAGACCGGCCGAACACTGTTCCCCATGCCGATGGGGATGCTCGCGGCGGGTTCGCCGTTGAGGACGCGCATGGCGAGTTGGCCTGCTTCCTGGCCGACGACGGCAGGGAGCAACAGGTAACCACCGACGGCGCCGCTCCCCAAAAGCGATTCCGAAGCGACGATGATCGGACGATTGGCGACCTTTGCCACGAGCGCGACGGCCTCGCGGCCCGCGCTATACGCGACGTCACCGTCCGAAGCCAGATTGCCGTAGAGAATCGCGGTGCGGTCGGGCAGGGACGCCGCTTTCGAAAGAACGGTATCAATGGGCAGCCCGGTCAGATCATTGACTGCAACGTCGCCAACCGCGCCCGGGATCGCTTCCGCGAAATGGTCTCCCTGCTGCTCAAGAGGCTCGCCCACAATGGCGACGCCCTTAAGGCCGGGCACCACGGCGCGTGCGACCGCTATCATGTCCGCAAATTTCAAATTCACGAGAGTGCCGGTGATATCGCCCGCCGGCATTAATCTTGCCAGCGCCCGCACATCAACGAACCCAAAAACCATAGGGACGCCGCGCCAAAGATCCTCGCGGTGACGCAACACAAAATCAAGCGATCCGAAGCCTATGGCGACGATCACGCCAATGGCTTTGCCGTGATATTTAAGTCGCAGGTACGAACTAAAGCCTTCCTCGATTTCCGAAGACTTGAATTGCTCAAGATCGAGTTGTTCCGAATAAGTGGTGACGGGAAGATGCCGCTCGGCATCCACCGTTGACCCAAAGGCCGAAAACACTTCGTTATAGAAGGATCCGCCAACTCCCCCGGGCAGAAGCACCAGAATGGCGGACTGATCGGCAGCGCACAGGGACTGGGGCGCATGGAATGCCGCCAGTGAAGCGAAGACCAAAATCACCGCGCGTCTCCTGTCCTTGGAGGCGACACCTAAGCATCCCTCAGAGGCGCGGTACCACACGTGACACCTACAAATCGCTGGTCGAATCACTAAGTAAGAATTACAGCCCTCGGTAACGCGGGCATGCGCATTACTCGCGATCGCATGGACCTGATCGATGCAATTGCCAACTCGGGATCGGGTGACCTGCGAGCCGTGTTATCGGGCGATGTTACGGTAGGCCTACATGGGTTTCCAGTAAGCACTAATACCTATGGCGTCAAACCGCTCGCTTGTTACAGTGCAGCGAAACGATTTAATAGGAGATGCAAAGGCCGGCATCAAAAGCCGCAGCGCTCACATGTACGAGCATCTAGGGCTGCCCGGCATTGTCCATAAGGACAATGGCAAAGTTGGCGCGTGCAGTTATAAATGGATATCGGCCAGACAACTCGTTCCGTCGCTGCGCCCCGGGGCAGCTAAGAACTCGCGAACTGATCGAGTTTCCGAAAGTGATTCCTGCGATCACTTTTAGAGTGCAAACGGAGGGAGACAGATGTACTCACTAGTTCGGAAGATCCTGACGATACCGATCTTCTGCGCGCTTTTGAGCGCCGTCGCGCCGCGGGCAAGTCTTGCGCAATCCTCCGCTTCGCCGGGCGTGTTGATCGACGCCGCGTCCTCCGTACCCTCGCAGCAGTTGCTCAATGAACGCGTGGTTCTGGATGTCGGCATCTTTGTGCTCGGCACGCACACGAATGCCAGCCTGAACGGGCAGGCGGGCGTAGTCAACCAAGAGATCGACTTCGATCACGTATTTGGCACCGGTTACGACACTCAGCGCTTTCGCCTCGACGGGTTGTGGAGAATCACCGGGCGCCAACGTATCAGATTCCTGTATTTCGACAACGCCACCTCGCGCACCAGGAGTCTCGAGACCCCGATCGACTGGGGCAACGATCAGTTCACAGCGGGTGCCAATATAACCGCCAGAAATAGAGTTACCGTCATTTCACTGTCCTATGAGTACGCGTTCATCCGCAATCCCACCTTCGAACTCGCGGCAAGTGCAGGCATCCACTACACGAAGGCCTCGCTAAAGCTCTCCGGCATGGCGACCCTCATCAGTTCGACCGGTTCAAGCACGGGTGCCAGCTTCGAGGATACCCAAGAAGGCTCGGTGCCTGCGCCGCTGCCGGTCATTGGTCTTTCTGCCACCTGGGCATTTGCGCCGCATTGGATCTTGGACGGGCAGGCGCAGGCGTTCGATCTTAGCTACGACCAATTGCACGGCTACTGGTCAGATGTTCGAGTCGGCGTCTCGTACCTGTTCAACCGCCACATCGGCCTGGGCGTCGGCTACGACGCCTTTTCGACGCATTTGACCATCTCCCGGGATCAATTCAGTGGCCGTCTGAATCTCGGCTATCGGGGCGGGTTGTTATACCTCACGGGCGCCTTCTAGAAATAAGGCCCCGACATGAGCATAGATCGCCAGGCAACGACGGTGATCGTCGTCGCCAGGGCGATCATTCTCGGAGGCATGCTGCTCGGCCAATCTGCGCTCGCGCAGGAGGCGTCCGCGGAGGCATGGCAGTTTCGGGCGACCGTCTATGGCTACTTCCCGTCGCTCGGGGGCTCTACCTCGTTCCCCAGCAGCGGCAGCCGCATTGACCTCAGCACTCAGCAGATCATCAGCGACCTTAAGTTTGCGTTCATGGGTGCGATGGAGGCGCAGAAAGGCCCCTGGGGCGCATACACCGATTTCATGTACATCGATGTTGGCGGGTCGAAATCCGGTACGCGCGACCTGGGGGTCGGCGGCGTGGGTCTTCCCGCTGGCATTACCGCAGATGCGTCGCTCGACGTTCATGGGTTGATGTGGACACTGGCGGGCGAGTTCCGCGCGCTCTCGAGTTCGCAAGCGAGCATCGATGTCTTTGCCGGAGCGCGCCTGCTGCATCTGAAAGAAAATCTGGACTTTGCATTCAGCGCCGATGTGGGGCCTTTCCTCGGCGCGGGGCGCCAGGGATCGAATGAGGCGAGCCTCGATAACTGGGATGGCATCGTGGGCCTCAAGGGCCGGCTCCGCGTTGGTGCGGCACGCAAGTTCTTCATTCCGTATTATGTCGACGCCGGAACCGGCGACTCTCACCTCACTTGGCAAGCCATCGCGGGTATCGGCTATGCGTTTGGCTGGGGCGATGTCATCGCAGCCTGGCGGTATCTGGACTACGATTTCAAGTCCGGACGGGACATCGAAAGTCTCAGACTGAGCGGTGCGGCGATTGGTGCTTCCTTTCGCTGGTGACTAGCGACATCTTTGTCTCGAATGGGTGGCAGCGCCATAGGGCATCTCGAGAGCAGTTTCGCGCCGCGGATATACGAGGGCTAAATCCATGGAAGACATTGTGACGCGATTTATCAGCAATCTCGCCGAGCGAGTGACCGGCCCGCTCCACTTTCGACTCATCCTCCAGCCGCTGGTCGCGATATATCTTGCGACTCGAGATGGCCTTATGGACGCGCGCCTCGGGCGACCGATTTACGGTTGGTCGGTCGTTTTCAATCGCGCTGAGCGTGCACAACTCGTGCGGCAAGGCTGGGGCCGCATCGCCAAGGTGTTCATTATGGCGATCGCCATTGATGCCATTTTCCAAATCAAAGTATTGAGGTGGTTCTATGTCGGCGAGGCGGTGGTTGTCGCGATAATTCTCGCCGTCATTCCCTACCTCCTCATCCGCGGCCCCATCAATCGCTTGGCGCGTCGTTTCTTCTACAAGCGTCAGAGCCGAATGTAAGCAGCAGAATGTGATGGCGCGATGAACAAGTCATTTTGGATTCTCGTGGCTGCGCTGTTGCTGTGGTGGTTGCAGCCGATTGGAACGGCGCAAGCGCAGGAACTGGAACCCGGCGCCTATTCTCCCTCGCCGGTCGGTGCCAATATTGTCCTTATCGCCGACAATTTCAGCGACGGCAGCCTCTCGCTTGATCCCAGTCTGCCCATATCGAATGCCCATGCGGATATCAACACGACCATCGCCGGCTACGTGCGCACATTCGGGCTACTTGACCGCTCCGCCAGCATCGCCTTCGCCGTGCCCTACGTGCACGCCAACTTCAGCGGCGATATCCAGGGTGAGCCTCAGAGCGCGCACCGTTCGGCTTGGGGTGATCCTGCTTTGCGACTGGCGGTCAATTTGTACGGCGCGCCGGCCATGACGCCGCGAGAGTTCGCCTCGTACCAGGAACAGACGATCGTCGGAATGAGCTTTGTGGTGGTACCGCCGTTGGGAACCTACGACGGTACCAAACTGGTGAACGTCGGCTTCAATCGCTGGGCGTTTAAAGTCGAGGTCGGGCTCAGTCACGTGATCGGTCCCTGGACGCTCGAGGCAGACGCCGGAGCCTGGGGGTACACGGACAACAGCGATTTCTTCGGCGGTAAGGTGCGTAGCGAAAGCCCCATCGTCGGGCTGCAAGGCCATGCAATTTTCACAATCCGGCCACGCATGTGGCTCGCGGTCGACGCCACTTACTATAACGGTGGGCGCACCACCGTCAACGGTCAACTGAATTTCGACTTGGAACAGAACTCATTGGTCGGGATTACCTATGCGCTGCCCATCACCCAGCGGCAAAGTATCAAGTTCCGGGGAACTCGTGTGGTGCGCTCGACGGTCGGCGGGGATTACCAATCCTTCGGCATCAGCTATCAGTTTCTATGGCTTGATCACCGCTAGGTTTGCCGCAAGAACACTAGGGCTTTGCTTCGGTGTCGAAGAGCCACTTGCCGGTTCCCGCGCGGCAGATGTTCGTGGTTGCGACGCCATCCAAGCCGCCAGCGTGATTCGCAATGCGCAGTCGCTTACAGGAGCGACCATCGGAGGCCTGGAAACTGTTCTGCAATTCGAGCTTGCCTGAACTCCCGGTTTTCGGATTGCTCCAAGACTGCGTGGCGCCATTCGTGTCAGTGGCGGCCAGTGAGTCGAGCGCCGCATAGAACAGTTGCCAGTCATCAGCGGTGAATTTGGCGGCAGGCGTCTTGTCGAGAGGCCCGTATTTGGCTTGCGCGCAAACCGACGTGCCGGCAAAGGCACTCAAGAGCGCGAGCGTCACGACCCAAGCGGCGCCAGACAGCCTGCAATGCAAAAATTTCAGCTTCATGTTGGGCTCGAATTGCTGCTTCGCCGAGCAAATCCTACGCATACATCGTGAAGCAGACTACTGACCTTTGGTGCAAGTGACCAATGACGACCTGGTGGTCTATATTGCTCCGTCCTAGATTTTGTGTCGCACGCCGAGATCCGGCGCGGGAGGGCGTTATGAAGATACGCTTCAGACGGCAAGCCGCGACAGTTTGCGCCTATGGGGCGCTTAGTGCCTTGGGCCTTCACGCCATTGCTGCAGTTGCGCAACCGACTGGCACGGCGCAGGCAGCCCCGCCCGCGAGTGACCCCGCCGCTTCGGGTCAGGAACTGTCAGATCAGGCGCTTGTGGAACGGGTGCAAGCTGCGCTGCAAGCCGATCCGTATGTGTTCAACAAGCACATCACGGTATCGGTGGAAAGCGGTGCGGTGGTATTGAGAGGCTTTGTCTTCAGCGACTTGGATCTACGAAGCGCTGTGCGCATCGCGACTAAGGCGGCGGGCAATGCAAAAGTGATCAATTATTTGACCATCAAAGCAACTCAACGCCGGTAGCTTCGCCCGCTGCCTCACACTTGCTGCGCAGCGCCGCGCAAGGATCTTTCCGCAGCCTTAGGCTAGTTTCGTTGGTTTTCCTACGTGTTGTTGCGCTTTCTTTAGGATTGGCTCAGCGGTGTGCGCTTTGCGCCCAGCGCGGTCCAGGCAGCCGCCGAAAATACCAGCACGTTGGCGACGATGACCGGCGGCGCATCGATGAGCAATCCATACGCCACCCACAGGAGCGCACCCGACATCTGTACGCCGCGCAGCACTGCCGGGCGACTAAAGAAATAGGAAGCGACGAACACGCCGGTGGCGGTCCAGCCCAAGTATCCGACCCAATGACTCATTGCGCTGGGACCGTCGCGCGAGAACTGAACGCCAGCAATTCGCCGATGTCGACCCGATCCGTTCGTTCCTTCTCCCATTCATTCAGCGTCAGTCCGTAAGTCTCGAATAGATCTCGAATGTCTGCGGTTTTCCAATGCAGAAGTTGATCGAGTATGGGCACCATGATGCTAAACGCATTGGTGCTTATGACGATGCGCTTAGCGATGCGCGCGAGCTGCTTGTTCTCGGAGACCGCAATAGTGAACCCGTCGTGATTGTTGACCTGCAGCATCACGTGCACATCCGAGCCACCGTCGCCAACGTAAATGACGCGGTCCAAGGCAATTCCCAATTTGTGCTGCAGCTCTTCGATGACCGCAACCTTGCCGTAGCCCGCGGGTACGCGATTGATTGCCGTGACTTCGCCGGAACCGGCATCGAATTGCAGCTCGGTGCCGTAAATATTTTCCGGCGGCACCACCCCCGCCAAGGCGGAAGTGACAATATCGCGGGGGGCGGCAGAAATTACATAAAAGGAGAATTTGTATCCCGCGGTGCCTCGATCCATAAAGTCCACCAGGGCCGGAATGGCGCTCTTGAGGCGCACCCGACGGCCCGCCTCGACGAGATGTTCGCGGCGGACACCGCGAAATTCCGGGTCGTGACGGATCAAATACGCCAACTCACCGCCCTGTTGGATCAAGTTGCTGCGCGCGAGACCGGCGATGCGCTCTTCAAAACCCGAGATACCGAGCAATTCGCTCAACACCAGACCGGAGTCTTTGAAACTCAAGGTCTGATCGAAATCCGAGGCGAGTAAGTAGTGCCTGACCGATGATTCGCTCATTCGCGGGCCCCCATGATTGCCTGCGAATCATAGTCAGGCAGCGGGCAGGAATTGTCAGGTGAGAAAGAATCTCCCGATCGTCAACTTATTTCATCCAGCGAGGGAGCGATTCGTTCAAGTCGAGCGTCGGGCCTGGTCCTTGATCGGCAATCGGCGGATTCGCTTGCCGGTGGCTGCAAATACCGCGTTGCACAGGGCCGGGGCAATCGGCGGAACTCCAGGCTCGCCCACACCGCCCAATGGCATGTTCCAATCGGCCGTCGCAATCAAGTGCACCCGTATGTCGCCGGGCGCCTCGTTCATTCGAGTCACGCGATACTGGTGAAAATTATCCTGTTGCGAGCGACCGTTCTTGAAGGTGATCTCACCGAACATCGCGAGGCTCAGTCCCATGATGACAGCCCCTTCGAGTTGCGAGCGAATGCGCTCGGGATTGACCTGCGGCCCACAGTCAAATGCGACATCAACCCGCGGGACCGCTATTCTTCCCTGCTCATCGATGTCCACTTCCACCACCGCCGCCGCGTAGCTCAGGAAGCTGTAGTGAGCCGCGAGTCCCTGACCGCGGCCGCGAGCGAATTTCCTGCCCCAGCCGCTTTCGCGCGTCACGGTCTCGACGACACGCCGCAAACGGCCGGTATCGACGGGATAGCGCTGCGGCGATTCGCCATGATTCCACTCGTCCTGCTGAATACGCGGATCGATCCTGCGCGCCGGTCCAATGAGCTCCAGCAGATAGTCGCGGTGGTCCTTGTTGGCATTCACTGCGAGCTCGGACACGAACGACTGCACGGCAAAGGCGTGAGGAATGTTGGACACGGAACGAAACCAGCCGATGCGACAATGGGCGCTGGCTTCCGGATTCTCGAGCCGAATGTTGGGGATGTCGTAGGGCATGTTGATGAAGCCCATGCCAAGCTCGGCGCCTATTTCGTGATCGGCTTTGGGGGCGAAGATCGTCGCGAGCGAAGGCGCGACGCTGCGGTGCAGCCATGCACTGACCTTGCCGTCGGCGCCGACACCGGCCCTCAAGTATTCAACCGACACGGTGTGCAGGAAATCATGATGCAGGTCGTCTTCGCGAGTCCAAGTCACTTTGACCGGACGCCCGTCCATGGCCTGCGAGAGCAGCGCCGCCTCAATGGCAAAGTCCGGTTTTGATTTGCGTCCGAACCCGCCACCCAGCAGCGTCACATGGACCGTGACATTCTCTTCGGGCATACCGAGGTGCTTCGCCACATCCGCGCGCGTCACCTGCGGCGCTTGGGTGGGTGCCCAGACTTCACACGCGCCGCCAATGATGCGAGCTACCGCGCATGGCGGCTCCATGGTGGCGTGCGCGATGTGCGGGATGTAGTACTCCGCCTCGATCGACTTGG
Source organism: uncultured Gammaproteobacteria bacterium (assembly GCA_963749775.1). Classification (GTDB taxonomy): domain Bacteria; phylum Pseudomonadota; class Gammaproteobacteria; order Steroidobacterales; family Steroidobacteraceae; genus Bog-1198. The sequence goes on along the minus strand of CAVVPB010000026.1, from coordinate 6,020 downwards.
CGGCGGACGAGAAGGCCGATGCCACGTTACCCGACTGGCGTACCACCTTGCCGGGTTTGCGGGCCGACTCCTGCAGCGAGGCGCGATACGCGTCGGAGTCATAGCTGCCGTTGGCGCCGTCGTCCCACTCGATTTTCAGCAGCTTGCGCGCCGCGATGGCGGCACCCGTGGAATTGGCAATGACGGCCACGCCGGCGAGTGGATGAAATGTGGCCTTTGCGACCGGCGCCGGCATTTGCAGCACTTGCTGCACACCGGGGGCTGCGGCCGCGGCAGTGGCGTCGACCTGCTTGACCTTGCCACCCAGTACCGGCGAGCGGGCGATGACGGCGAAACTCATGTCTTTGAACCACGGATCAATACCGTATTGCGCTTTACCGGTAACGATATCGTGTCCATCGATGAGCGTTACGCCGCCCTTGCCGATGTATCGAAACTCCTCAGGCGTCTTCAGGCGCAGGGTACTCGCCGGTGGGACCGGCAGCTTTGCGGCGCGCTTGGCGAGCGCACCGTAGCTTAAGCGTCGGCCGGTTTTCTGGTGCAGTATCTCGTGATTCACGGCGCGCACTTCCGCGGCCGGCACGTTCCACGACAACGCAGCGGCCTGCTCCAGCATCATCCTTGCGGCCGCGCCACAGCGTCGCATTGGATCCAGAAAATGCCGCGTGCTGCGCGAGCCATCGGTATCCTGGTTGCCGTACCTGGCTTCATCGGCAGGCGCTTGTTCAACGCGGACCTTGGTCCAGTCGGCTTCCAGTTCATCCGCGACAATGAGCGGCATGCCGGTGCGTACCCCTTGGCCCATTTCCGAGCGATGCGAGAAGATGGTGACCCAGCCATCATCGCCCACCCTGATGAACACCAGAGGATCATCGACGGTACCGTGCTCCATGCCCTCGGCGCCGTACTTGCGGGCGTCGGCAGCGTTTACAATGCTCAGGCCGTCCGCGACGAGCAGCAACCCGCCCATCGCCTGCAGTCGCCGCAGGAATTCGCGACGACTCAAGCCTTCATCGAGGACCGCGCTCATGTCGGATGCTCCGCTTGATGAGCCGCCTGTTTGATGGCAGTCCGAATGCGCCCGTAGGTGCCACACCGGCAGATGTTGCCGGACATCGCGGCGTCAATATCCGCATCGCTCGGCTCAGGTTTGACTTGCAGTAGCGCCGCCGCGGACATGATCTGCCCGGCCTGGCAGTAGCCGCATTGAGGCACGTTGATCTTAAGCCACGCCGCCTGCAGCGCCGCGCCCACGGGCGTTGCGCCCACCCCCTCGATGGTGGTGATTTTCTTTCCCGCGGCCTGCGCCACCGGTAGCACACACGAGCGCAGTGCCTGGCCGTCGATTAGCACCGTGCACGCGCCGCAGAGCGCCATGCCGCAGCCGAATTTAGTGCCGGTCATCCCCAAGAGATCGCGAAGAACCCATAACAGGGGCAGATCCGGATCGGTGACGACGGAAACAGTCTGATCATTGATCTGCAATTCCATTCATACCCCCATCCGCCGACACGGCCTACCCATACTACTCGGCAGGTCGCGAACTCAACTAGTACTTGTTATGCCGCCGGGCGCCGCCGCTCCAAAATAGTCATCATTCCATTCTTGGGGCGCAAGGTGATGCGCGTCTGCAGCGAGATCTCCTGGGGCTCCTTGAGGCGCACTCGAAATCGCTGGGCGAGCACGGCGAGAATCAATGTCGCTTCGGTCATGGCGAGGGTCGCACCGATACACACCCTAGGGCCGCCGCCGAAGGGTAGGTAGGCAAAGCGAGGACGCTTTTCGCTCGACTCCTTGGTAAATCGTGTCGGGTCAAAGCGTTCTGGATGGTCCCAGAGACGGCGATGACGATGCAGCACCCAGGGTGCGATCATGATCTGCATTCCCGGCGTCACTTTGAATCCGCACACTTCGTCTGCTTCCTGGGCCTCGCGGATCGTGATTCCGGGCGCGGGTGGATAGACGCGCATCGCTTCCTCGATGATCATGCGTGTGTAGGGCAAATTGGCGAGGTCTTCCGCCGTCGGATTCCTGCCCCCGAGCACCGCGTCCAGTTCTTGGTGCAGCTTCGCCTCCTCGGCGGGATGCTGTGAGAGCAGATACCACACCCAGGTCATGGTCACCGCGGTGGTCTCGTGGCCGGCCATGAAAATGGTGACAACCTCGTCACGGACCTCGGTGGCGCTCAATCCCACTCCGTCATCCGGATCCTTTGCCGCCACCAGCCGCGTGAGTAGATCCTTCGGAGCCTCATCGCGAATCTTTTCGCGCTCGGTAATCAAGCGGTAGATGGCCGCATCCATGCCCTCGAAGTGCGCGCGGATGGCTTCTTGCGCACGCCGGATGCGCCGCGGGCCGATCACCGGCAAAACGTCCAGCAACCCGAATTCCATCGAATCCTGCGCGAAGTCGAGCGCTCCGCGGGCGTACTCCGCCAATTCATCGGCGTCGGAGGAGAACATCGTTCGGCAGATGATCTTCAAGGTCAGCGACTTCATTTCCGCCGCGATGTCCATTTCCGTGGATTCGGGCAGCTCATCCCACAGGCGCGCAAACGCGAGCGTCGTATCGATCATGGCCGGTGCATATGACTCGACGGTGCGTGTGCCAAATGACGGCGCCATCACTTTTCGATGCACGCGCCACTTAGGATACGGCGCGCTCAACAGCCCCTCGCCGAACATGGCCGTAAAGAATTCATCTCCCAAGTCATGCTTCGGGTAGTTGGCAACGTTGTCCAGAAGTATGCGGCGTATTCCTTCCGGGTCATTGACGATGAGCACCTGGCCGAGCGGCAGGGCGGACTTGGTCAAGTAGATTGGCTGCTCGTAGGCCTCCAGAGGAATGATCTCAAAGGCGTTGCCGCGGGAAGCACGCAGCGTCTTTAGGAATGACGCCGGTTTTAACGGAGGAGGCGCGAGCCCCGCCAGCGCCGGGGTCGCGGGAATTGCTGAAGTATTCAATGACAGTCCTTTCCAAGATCGCGTGGCGCCGAGTATAGGAGTTTTGTAATACCGAAGTCAGGGAACGCTGCCCTGCGGCCTGATTCTCGGATAGGCCAGGCCGGCGGCGCCCCGGACTCTGGCGGCAGGAACACCGCTGACGCTATGATCGAGGGCAGCCCTCGCGAGCGAAAAAATTATCGCGGGGCGGCGGTACAGGAATCAAACCATGCGTCTTCGACAAATCGCGCTGGTCGCCCAAGACCTTGCCCCGGTCCATGCCGATATCGCGGCGGTCCTCGGGGTCGACTATGCCTATGACGATCCGGGTGTCGGCAAATATGGCTTGCGGAACGCGGTTTTCCCTATTGGCGATACCTTCCTGGAGGTTGTTTCCCCGAAGATTCCCGGCACCACGGCGGGCAGGCTGTTGCAGAAGCGCGGCGGCGATGGTGGCTACATGGTGATCCTGCAGGTCGATGATCTTGCCGAAGCCCGCGCACGCGTCAAAGACGCCTCGGCGCGGATCGCCGATCAGATGGAAGGTGACGGCGTCGCCTTCACGCACATTCATCCGAAGGATATTGGCGGTGCGATTCTCTCGTTGGACTTCATGAGACCGAAGGAGCGCTGGGAGTGGGGCGGCCCCGACTGGCAGGCGCACGCGCGCACCAACACATCGCTGAAGATCGTCGGCGCCGAGCTGCAGGCCGAGAATCCGGCGCACATGGCAGCGCGTTGGGCGCAGATCCTCGGCCGTCCAACTGCAAAGGATGGCGATATTTGGCGCATCCGCCTGGATGAGGGCGAGATTCGATTCACCGCCGCCGTCGATGGGCGAGGCGAAGGCCTTGGCGCCTTTGACATTATCGTGCGCGACGTTGCCGCCGTTCGCTCCAGCGCGGCGGCAAGGGGGCTTTTGGCCGCCGATGGCACCGTAATCCTCGCGGGTACGCGCGTGCGACTGATCGAACCCTAGACGCCAGGCCCGTAGCCCCAGGCGCCAATCTCGCCCATCAGCCTCGGCTGATGGTTATCGCCATACAATCCGGCACTTACAAGCGCACTTGAATGGAATTAGGAATGTCCGTTCACGATCGTAATGTTTGGGCCGTTCCCAGGCGAGGAAGTTAGCATTAGGATAGCCGTCCAAATTATAAAGAGGTGTCCCCTGATGCGGGCCTTTATGGGATCCAATCTCTCCAAACGCGTCGCTGGCAATCCTGCAAGCGCACGCGCCCATGCGGCGCGCGCGCAGCGTACGAAGCGTGACGCCAACATCGCGGGAAGCCTGCGATTCGAATCATTTCTTCTCGAGCTGTCCGCGTATTTCGCAAAAACGCCGGCCGCTCGCGTGGATCAGGGCATTGACGACTGGCTCGAAAAGCTTGGCCAGTTCATCGGCGTCGATCGGATCGGCTTTTGGCAGTGCGATCCCGACGGCGTGAATATTCACCGGCAACATCTGTACTCCCATCCAGAACATCACGCCTGCCTGCAGAGCACACGCATCTCCGATATGCCGTGGCTCTACGAGCAATATCGACAAGGCACTATCGTCAGCTTGGCGCGCGTTCCCGACGACCTTCCGGCTGCCGCACCTGGCGAGCGTGTGCACGCGGTCCAGCAGAATATCAAGTCCATGCTCGGCATTCCCATTCAGACTGAAACGGCGCTCTATGTCCTCTCGCTGGTCAGTGTGCGCGAATATCGTAAATGGCCGCAGAGTCTGGTGCGCAGACTGCGACTTGTCGGGGAAATTCTCGCGAGCGCGTTTGTCAGGCAGCATACCGAACGCTCGCTTCAGGCTAGTGAAGCAAGCAACAGAGCGCTGCTCAAAGCGCTGCCGGACTTGATCTTCGTGGTCGATCCCGAGGGGGTGTACATCGACTATCACTGTCCGGAGACCGTCGATCTTTACGTTCCGCCCGAGCGATTCATGGGCCGGAAAATGGAAGATGTCATTCCGCCCGAAACGGCCAGGACATTTCGTGCGCTATTCGAGCTAGCCGCAGCCACGGGCGAAGTCGTCGAACATGAGTACGTCATGAAGATCGCCGGCGAAGAGCGGCACTTTGAGGCGCGAATGGCGCGGCGGGATGATGGTGCCACCGTCACCGCGGTTCGCAACATCACCGAGCGTCACCGGGCCGCGAACAGGTTGCGAGACAGCGAGGAGCGGTTTCGAGCCGCCTTCAGCCACTCCGCCATCGGCATTGCACTGATGTCGCTGGAAGGCCATTGGCTGCAGGTCAATGAAGCGATATGCCGCATTCTCGGTTATTCGGAAGCGGAGCTTCTCTCAACCACGTTTCAAGCGCTGACGCATCCTGAGGATCTGGCGGCGAACCGCATTAGTCTACAGCGGGCACTCGCAGGTGAGATATCGCACTACGAAATGGAAAAGCGCTATCTTCACAAGGACGGTCGGATCATCTGGACGCTACTGACCGTCGCCCTGGTCAGAAACAGTGCGAATGAGCCGCTTTACTTCGTTTCTCAATTGCAAGACCTTACCGAGCGCCGACAGGCGCAGATCGAGATCGAGCGGGCGCGTCTTGAGCTCTCACACGTCGGAAGAGTCTCGCTCGTGGGACAACTGACAGCCTCCTTGGCGCACGAATTATTGCAGCCGATCACCGCCATCGTGAGCAACGCCGAGGCCGGTCTCCATGCTCCCGATCTTGAGCCCTCTTCGGAAATACGCGCGCTGTTTGAAGATATCGCCGAGAGCGGCAGGCGGGCGGGAGACACTATCCAGCATGTCAGATCGCTGCTCAGAAAAGAGCGCGAGCCGTCCATGGCAGTGGATTTGAACAGGCTAGTTAAGGATGTGGCGCACGTCATGCACTCGGACTTGCTGCTGCACCAAGTGTGTCTCACGACAAAATTGGACGCGGGCAATGCCGAAATCAATGGCAATCGCGGAGAGTTGCAGCAAGTGCTGCTCAATCTCGTGCTCAACGGTACCGAGGCGATGCACGCAATTCCCATCGATGAGCGCCAATTGGTGATCACAACCAATGCGGACTCAGAAGCAGTCGAGTTGAGCGTGCAGGACAGAGGATCTGGATCGCC
>CAVVPB010000025.1:0-1024817 GCA_963749775.1 uncultured Gammaproteobacteria bacterium | reverse complement strand
TTGGTGCTCGACATGCTGCGGCGCGAAGCGAATTTGATCATTGCCGACAACGAGCCCTATTTCGTCAGCGACGAGACCGACTACACCATTCCGCATCATGCCGAAGCGCGCAGCCTGCCGCATGTCGAAATCGAAATCCGCCAGGACCTGGTGAGCGAGGAGACCGGGCAGCTCGAGTGGGCGGCGCGCATCGCGAAGGCGCTGCATGATGCCGAAGAGAAATTTATTCGACTCAGCTAAAGATGCAACAAGCTCCCGCCTTATTCGTATCGCATGGCGCGCCCACGTTCGCCCTGGAGCCGGGCCTCTTGGGTCCGGAACTGTCGCGACTGGGCGCGCGCCTGCCCGATCTTGCCGCCGTATTGGTGGTGTCCGCGCATTGGCAAACGGCCCGCGTCACCGTGATGCGCACGGCCGTTCCCGAAACTATTCACGACTTCAATGGATTTCCGCCCGAGCTGTATCGATTGCAATACCCGTCGCGCGGCGCCCCGGATCTCGCCGAGGACGCCGCGCGCCTGCTCGAGGTTGCCGATTACCACGTGTCCTTCAATGACCTGCGCGGCATCGATCATGGTGCGTGGGTGCCGCTGCGATATTTGTTGCCGCGCGCGCAGACGCCGGTCTTTCAGGTGTCGCTGCCCCTGGCACTCGACGCGCCCGGCGCTGTGGAGCTAGGGCAGGTGCTCGCGCCGCTGCGCAGGCGGGGCGTGCTCATCATGGGCTCGGGCAGCCTCACGCACAACCTGCGTGAAGTTGGTGCAGGTTCCGGCAGTGCGCGCTATGCGCTCGAGTTCACGGCCTGGGTCCGCCGCCAGGTGCAGCGCCGAGATTTGGGCGCGCTCAAGGACTATCGGCGCCTTGCACCCCATGCCGAGCGGGCGCATCCGACCGAGGAACATTTCTTGCCGCTGTTGGTCGCCGTGGGTGCGGCCAACCCGGCTGATTCAGTCACCGTCATCGAGGGCGGCATCACCTATGGCGTCCTCTCGATGGAATCTTATGCTTTCGAGAGTCTCGGGGCGACGCCCGCTTAAGCGACCGACGGCGTTTCGCCGCGCAGCACCTGCAAGTACCGGGCGCGCTCGATGTTGCTGCCGCTCAAGATCACCGCGACGTTTTTGTTCAGTCATGCGTTGCCGATCTTGCAACAACGCCGCCAGGGGAGCCGCACCCGCGCCTTCGGCTATCTGGTGAGTGGCATCGAAGTAAACGCGCATCGCGTCGGCCATGGCGTCCTCGCTGACCTGCACGAAGCGCGATACGCCGCGGCAAATCGCGGCAATCGCCTGATCGTCGGGCTCCCGGGTGGCGAGTCCGTCCGCGAAGGTACGCGCGGAAGGCGAGGTCACGGCTTGCCCGGCGGCGAAGGACAGCGCGGTCGCGGGCGCTAGGATCGGGCCCACGCCGATGATTTCGGTCTTAAGACCCAGTGCGTCGCGCACCGCAATCAGGCTGCAGATGCCCGAGCCCATGCCGACGCCCACGTAGACGGCGTCCAGGCCGCCCGCCGCGCGGAACAACTCCAGCGCGTAGCTCGCCACTCCGGCCACAAGATCCCGGTGAAAGGAGGGCACGAAATGCAGCCCGTCGAGGGCGGCCACCCGGAACGCCTCGTGCTTGGCCTCGTCAAAATCTCGCCCGAACTCGACGAGCTTGGCGCCGAAGCCGGCAATCGCGGAATTTTGATCGGGAGAATTATTGACGGGCACATAAATCGTCGCCGGTACATTCGCGCGTGCGGCAGCGAAAGCGATGGACTGGCCATGATTGCCGCGCGTCGCTGTGATCACGCCGGGAAGCTTGGGCTGCGCACGGCACAGCCGCTCCAGATAGACAATGCCCCCTCTGACCTTGAAGGCGCCGGTGGGCGTGTGATTCTCATGTTTCACCCACACGCTGCATCCGGCGCGCTCTTTGAGCTTCGGCCACGCATACAGCGGTGTCGGCGGCATCACGCGGTACACAAGCTCAGCGGCCCTTTCCAGCTCGTCCAATTCAAATCGCAGGATTGAATCCAGCATGCCCTACCTCGGCTGACAGCAGCGCTGCTCCTGGATGGGCGGGCAGGCGACCGAGCCGTAGGAACAAAACACGCAGCAATCACCGGCTTTGGGCTTAAGCAGCGTTTTGCAATGCGTGCACTCGTAGAAATATTGGCAGGCGTCGGTCGGCATGGTCTCCTCGCGCTGCGCGCCGCAGGCGGGGCAGGTGATGGTGGACAGCAATCGTATTTCGGTCGCCATCGCTAGACTACATCAAAAAAAATCCCTCGTGTCTTGCGACACGAGGGTTGGTTGCTACAGGGCAATGAGACTTTAGAACTTATACGAGGCCCTCACATTCCAGAAAGCGCCGGGCAAATCATACGTCGACGCATCGTAACCATTGAGGGTGCAAGTGAAGCAAATCGGCGGATTCACACCGAAGATGTTATTGACCCCCAGGGCGATACCCAGGCCGGGCAATTTGAAGGCATTGTGCCACTCGACTCCCACGTCGTTGTACACCACGGTGTCCAAGGTATGGAAGTCAGTGGACGTTTCGCAGCCTGTTACCTGGGGTCCGGTCACCGGAGCGCTCGAACACGCTTCGACAACCGAGTGGATGTAACGAACGTTCCAGTTCGCCCGCCAATCGCCGTAGGCCCAGCCGATCTGCGCATTGAGGCGCAATCTTGGAATCGCACCATTGTTGGTCTCGACGCCGACCTGACGCGTCGAGACGTTGCCGTCGCCGTCGACGGCCTTGTAGTTCGACACGTAGGTGCTCTGCAACGACACCGAAGGACGTCCGAACGAGGTAGCTCCGCCGACCCAGTCGATCTTAACATCCACTCCGTCGGTGGTGATGCTGCCGAAGTTCTGCAGGAAATTCTTCGGTGGATTCAAGTTGCCGCCGGGTTGGCGGGTGAACGGGGAACACAGCGCAGGATCGGTTCCCCCGGCCGCGAGGCAGGAATTGAGCAACGCTTGCAGATCCTCCGCCTGGACCGCGCCGTTCACCTTGATGTGATAGTAGGTGGCTTCCGCCAGTCAGCTTGTCGGTGATGCTGTTCTCCGCCCAGCTCGCACGATACTGCAGGCCCAAGGTGTAGTTGTCGGACTTTTCCGGCTGCAGCGCCGCGTTGCCACCCGTGAAGGTGGTAATTTGGGTGTTGGCCTGCACGAATCCCACCGGTACGCCCTGCGCCGCGCAGGCCTTCTGCAGCGGTGTTCCGGCCGCAATGGGACCGCCGGACGGTCCGCAGGGGTCGACCAAGGTCGCGCCGAATTGCGTCAAGCCGTAGAGCTCACCCAAATTGGGTGCACGAAACCCTTTCGAGTAGGTGCCGCGGGCGGCCAGATCGCTGATCGGCTGCCATCGAAAGCCGGCTTTGCCGGTCGTGGCCCCGCCGAACGTTGAGTAGTCCGAATAGCGTACCGCCGCGCTCGCATCGAAGCTCGAGACGATGGGGAAATTGAACTCGGCATACCCTTCGTTCACGTCATAGCTCTGATTGACCGGAAACGCCAGGGAGTCCTGGGACTCGCCGGTAGTGCGCAACGGATCGGGATTGAACGCACCGTCGTACTTGCGATGCTCAAAGCCGGCGGCAAATCCCGCCGCGCGGTCCTGGATGTGGAACATGGTGCCGGTGATGTTGGCCTGGATCAGGCCGATCTTCTCATCGCTCGCATCGAGCTGCGTCGCACGAATGTAGTTGATCATCGCGGGCGTCATCGGACGTCCCTGCCCGCCGAACAGATCGAGAGGCACGCATCCGGGCGTGGCATTGCAGACGTTCACATCGCCGAGTGCGATCCCGATCTTGCCGATGTTGTAGCCGTTAAGAAAGGTTTGGTTGGCGTTGTTGTCGCCATACGCCGCAGTGACGTCCCATTTCAGGCCGCTGCCGAAGTGAATCGTTCCGTCCAGTCCCGCCGAGACATAAAAAGTATTCACGTCCTGATTGAAGATGCGCGGACCGACTTCGAGCGGACGCCGGGTCACCCAGCCGAAATTGGTTGCAGGGTCCAATGTGATCCCGAAAGGGTTATAGGGATTGTTAGCGGCGACCGTGATCGTATCGGCAATGCCGCCCGAACCGGTATAGGGTCCGGCGAAGATCGGTTCCGGCGCGGCTTGGTTTTGCGACAGCCGATTGTTGAACAGGCCTTTGGCGTGCAGCGTGATATTGTCGTTGGCCTCGTAGGTGATGTTCGTGAAAATCGATTTTCGCTCCGACGGCGTCAGCAGGTCGTTGAACGGCGCGAAGTTGAATTTGTCCTGGCTGCCGACCCAATTGTGGTAGGTGCCGGCGGTGGGGTTGAACGGATTCCACGATGGCACGGTGGTGCCATTGTTGAGGGTCACGTCGAAGAAGTGTGACTGGTCCGCTGTGCAGGAGCCGTAATTCGGCGCCGCCACGCGCGGATCGCAAAACGTCGCGCGGCCTTGAGGTGTCGCCGAGCTTCCCGCCGCGAGACCCGCCAACGGCTCGGGTACATCGGACTGCCACCATTTCGAGGAGCTGATCGCCTCCTGATTATAGTATTCGCCGACGAACACGGCGGAGAGCTTGTCGGTCGAGCCGCCGATCGTGAGTGAGGCTTGCGTGGTGCGGCCGCCCTTGCTGTACTCGCCGACGTAACCACTGATCTCAGCACCGTCGAACTTCTTGCGAGTAATGACGTTGACCACGCCGGCGATCGCGTCGGAGCCGTAGATGGCGGACGCGCCGTCCTCCAGCACTTCGATGCGCTCGACGATGGATAGCGGGATGGTGTTGAGATCCGCGCTGCCGCTCACGCCCGAGGCGGAGGACTCATTGACCCAGCGCACGCCGTCGACCAGCACCAGGGTCCGCTTCGAGTCCAGATTGCGTAAATCCACCTGGGCCGAGCCGGCGCCGATGCCGCCGCCGTCCGGCGGGTAGCCGAAGTTGCCCGAGGAATTGAACTTGGTATTGAGGGCGCTGCCGCTGGTCGTCAACTGTGAAAGAATATCGCCGAGACTTTGCAGGTTGGTCTTGTCGATGGCATCGCGGTCGAGGATCGATATCGGCTGTTGCGCCTGCGCGCCTTCGCGAGCGATGCGCGATCCGGTGACGACCACTTGCTGAAGTTCCTGATCGGCCACGACGGTCTGCGCCGTCGCCGCTCCGCCGCCGAGGCCGAAGCTCATGAGTGTTGCCGCAATGAGCGGCGCAATACGATAGATTCTGTTGCTAAACATGTTCATCCCCAATTTATTTTGTTGGTGTGCCGAAGGTCCGGCACGAAAGTCAGTCTTTTTTGTACAGTGAAATCGCGCCGATTGAAAGTTCAATTTTTTTGATGCAAAAAAGATGTGTCAGAACATCACAGAAAACTTGCCATTTCTCTCCGAGTAGCTTAAGGCTGCAAGTTTATGCGCGCAGAATCTGCGCGACATTCCAGGTATCATCACGCATCGATCGGCGGCTTAGGCCGCCGTGCTTTTTTTCGCGCAACCGCCCACAGCGGATTGAAAATAAAGGGAGACACTGGATGAAGGTAGTTGCCATGGCGCTCATCTTGGGCTTAGGCATGCAAGTCGCCGCAGCGGCAGGCACCGGCCCGATCGCACCCACGAGCGCGGAGCCTAAGGATCGAGACTATCCGGGCGAGATTCAATTGAGCGTCGATGCGTCTGACTTCGGGCGGCGCATCGTCCGCGTCCATGAAACGTTAAGCGGCATCGGCCCCGAGACGGTGCTGCTCTATCCGAAGTGGTTGCCGGGCACGCATGCGCCCGAGGGCCCCATTGATAGGATCGCCGGCATCAAGATCGCGGCGAAAGGCGTACCCGTTTCGTGGACGCGCGATCCGCTCGACGTCTACGCCTTTCGCGTGCACGCCGGCCCGGGGGTGACTTCGATTGACGTCGACTTCGAGTACCTGTCGCCGACCAGCCCCAAAGTGGGGGCCATAGAAATCAGCCGCGAGCTGATGATGGTGGAGTGGAATGCGCTCGTGCTGTACCCGGCCGGTTATTTCGCGCGCGCGGATTCCGGTGCAGGCAACCTTAACGCTTCCCGCCGACTGGCAGTTCGGAACGGCGCTGGAAGGCAGCGCGAGCGGTGCGCGCACGACATTCAAGCGCGTCAGTCTCGAGACGCTGATCGACAGTCCTGTCTATGCCGGCCGGTATGCTACGCGGCTGGATCTGGATCCGGGCGGCGCGGCGCCGGTGCATCTCAATCTATTTGCGGATCGGCCCGAGTTTCTCGCGGTCAAGCCCGAGCAACTCGAGGCGCACCGCGCTCTGGTGCAGCAGGCGTACAAGCTGTTCGGGTCGCATCATTACGCGCACTACGACTTCCTGTATTCCTTGAGCGATCAGGTCCAGCAGCAGGGACTCGAGCACCATCAGTCGAGCGAGGATGGCAGCGATCCCGAAACCTTCACCAAGTGGGACAAAACCGCTTATGCAAGGGACTTGCTGTCGCATGAGTTTACTCATTCGTGGAACGGCAAGTTCCGCCGCCCGGCGGACCTGTGGACCCCGAACTACAACGTGCCCATGCAAAACAGCCTGCTATGGGTGTACGAAGGCCAAACGCAGTACTGGGGCCAGGTGTTGGCCGCACGTTCGGGGCTGCGGACCCCGCAGCAGGCGCTCGATCAGCTCGCCCTCACGGCAGCCGGTTATGAAATTCAAACCGGCCGCCGCTGGCGCGCGCTGCAGGATACGACCAACGATGAAATCATCAATCCGCGAAGACCGCAGTCCTGGATGGACTGGCAGCGATTCGAGGACTATTACGACGAGGGCGCGCTCATCTGGCTCGATGCCGACACCCTGATCCGTGAACGATCGAAAGGCAGCCGCTCGCTGGACGATTTTGCCAGCGCCTTCTTCGGCATCCACGACGGCAGCTTCAACACCGTAACCTATACGTTTGACGACATCGCGAACGCGCTGAATGCCGTCGAGCCGTATGACTGGGCGGCATTCTTGCGCCAGCGGCTCGATTCGGTCGGCAAGCCGGTGCCCCTCGATGGATTGCGGCGCGGTGGCTACAAGCTGGTCTATACCGAGTCGCAAGGCGACTATCAGTCGGCCAGCGATGAGCAGCGCAAGCGCGTCAATTTGCTGTTCTCCATCGGCATCGAAATCGACGAGAAGGACAAGGAGGGCACCATCGACCAAGTCATCTGGGACAGCCCGGCCTTCAAGGCGAAGCTCACGGAGGGTGTGCAGATACTCGCCGTCAACGGCATTGCCTATAGTGCGGATGTGCTGAAGGACGCGATTCGAGCGGCGAAAAATACCAAGGCGCCGATCGAGCTGATCGCCAAGGCGGGCGATCGGTTCATGGTGGCCAGCCTCGATTACCACGCCGGTCTGCGCTATCCGCACCTCGAGCGCGATGCGTCAGAACCGGCACGGCTCGATGATATCTTGGCCGTGCGGCACTAGGTCAGCGCGGTCTCGAGGATGAACCGGATCAGGCCGTCCATGTAGATTGGCTGGTCGTCGTAAAGCGCCAGGTGACTGCCCTTGGGGCAGTGTAAGTAGCGGCCCTGGCGCACCGAGGTGGCGATCTTCTTCATCTGCGCAGGATCCATGGTGTCGTAGCGCGCGCCGATCGACAGGGTGGGCACGGTGATCTTGGGCAGGTCCGCGGTCCGATCCCAGCCGGCGAGTTTTCCGCTGGCGCCCATTTCACTCGGCCCCTGCATGGGAATGTAGATTTTCTTGTTGATCTTGCTGAAGCTGCGAAGACCGGCTCGGGCCACTGGTCCGCCGGCATGCGCAGGACATGTTCGACATAGAAATGGCGCATCAGCAGATCCTCGTAGCGAGGATTGTCGTACTGGCCCTGCGCTTCCAGTTGCCGGATCTCGGCAAGCGCCTTCTGATCCATGGCCGGCATCAGCACGCTGGTCGCATAGCGGTTGTACTCCGGAATGCTGGCCACCATGTTGGAAATAATGAGCGCCTTCAAATTTTGTTGATACTTGAGTGCGTACTCCATCGCGAGGATGCCGCCCCAGGATTGGCCGAATAGATAAAAATTGCTGCTGTCGAGCTTGAGTGACTGGCGCACTTGTTCGACTTCTGCAACAAAGCGCGGCAAATCCCAAAGCGTGGGCTGATCCGGCTGGTCACTGTAGGCTGAGCCCAGTTGATCGTAGTAGTAGTACTCGATGCCGGCGCCGGGAAAGAAACTGTCGAAGGCTTCGAAATATTCATGAGTGGCGCCGGGTCCGCCGTGCAGCAGCAGAACTTTTATCGACGGATTGTTCCCGACCCGCTTGGTCCAGACACGGAAGGCGCCGTCGGGCGTTTGGATCGGAATCATCTTGACGCCGCCCGTGAGCACGTCGTCGCGGCCCGACGAATCCAGATAAGCGTTGGTGTCCCTCATGGAGGCTTTTCCAGGTAGAGCGTGTAGGCCAGCAGTCCGCCGGTGCGGCGCTTTTCGCGAAAACCCACCGCCTCGGCGAGGCCGATGACGTGACGCCGGCTCTGGAAGTGCGGATCGGCGATCAACTCGGTGATGGCGAGCACGCCGCCGCCGCGAAGCGCGCCAAACAATTCACGTAGCGCGGCCCGCTGGTCGGGAATCTCGCCCAGCACGGTGGCCAGTGTGGCTCGGTCGAATGGGCCGGCGTCGAAAGTGCCGATGCCCAGCGCTCCTTGTTGGAAGTCGATATTGGCGAGGCCTGCGGCCCTTGCCTTCTCTTGGGCCTTGGCCAGCATCTTGGCTTGCACATCGAGCGCAACCACGGTGCCGCCGGGGGCCACCGCTTTGGCCAGGGGGATTGTGAGCCGGCCGGGACCGCAGCCGGCATCCAACACCCTCATGGGCGATGCGAGCCCGAGACCCGCGATGATCGACTGCGCGCGGTTATTGCGGAACAGCGGGTTGTCGAGTTCCACCATCCAGGAAAGCCAGGCGGGACAGGGAAGGCTCACGCGGCTGGAGGCGGCGCGCCAGCTAAGGAAGGCACCTACGATAAGAACGGCGACGATGGTGAGCCACCCCATGATGCGCATTCTAGGGCATGCGCCGGCTCTGAATGACGCTCGTCAGTGCGCTTCGAGGCGGTAAGCGGCCGACAGCGTTCCCTTGGCCGTCGCGATCGGCAGCAGCGTCGGATAGAACTGCACGAACGTGGTGTCCACCGCGGCGTGATCCGCGTGACAGGAATAACAGGAAGCGGAGCGCGGAATCATGAGCGCCGGTTGCAAGCCTTCGAATCCGAAGAAGGCCCACTGATCCTTAAAATGCGCGCCGTCCTTGACATGAACCTCGCGTCCCAGGATCTCGGTGCCTTGATAGTTGCCGCCCTTGTTGATCGAGCCTTGGTCGTGCGCCGCGCGCGCTTCCAACACCAGCATGGTCTTGTCGGGCCAGGTGCCCGTTTCCAGGAACACCCGGTACGCGCCCGGTTCGACGAACACATTGTCGAACACATGATGGCCGCCCTGCGCTTGAGCGCTGTAACTCATGTCGAACCCGGAACTCAAATACACCCAGGTGCGGTAGTCGTCCGGCAGCACCAAGCGACCGTCAGCGGTATAGACCGGGCTGCGAGCCGTGGTGCCGGCTGAATCGCCCGTGGCGATCGAACCTGATAGCAGCAACGCAAGCGTGGTCATCACAGTGATTTTGGCGCGCACCTCGACAGTATGCCGATGGTGCGCGGGCGGAACCACCCCGCTGGCTGCAGCCGCACGGCGACTGGCTGCATCAGCACGCCGGATGCAAACCAAAGTGGAGTACGATAAAAAGCCTATGGGAACCGCCGCGAACACACCACGATCGCTGCACTGGCTGTGGATTGCGGCGCTGTGGACCGGCATCGGCATTTTCGACGCCACCCAGAACGTGATCGCCATGCGCTCCGAAGGCATGCATCACTCCTGGGTCAATATGTTCATCACCTTGACGCTGGCGTGGCTGCCCTGGGCCTTGGCGACGCCCATCGTGATTCACCTGGGGCGCCGATTCCCCGACTGGAAGTCGCCGCGGGCGTGGCTCATGCACCTCCTCGCCGTCCTATTCATTGCCGTGGCGGCGGCCGGCTGGACCACGCTGCTCGAAGCGCAGCTGAGGCCCTGGGCGCCCGCCGATGTCCCAGGCCCGTTCTTCGAGACCTGGCTGTACAAGTTCTCGGGCGGCATCTTACCCGCGCTGATCCTGTACGCCTTCATTCTGGCGGTGAGCTACGTGCTGGAATCGAGGCAGCGGCTGGCGGCGCAGGAAACCGCCGCCGCGCGACTCAATGAACAGCTTTCGTACGCGCAATTAAATGCCCTGCAGCGGCAAATCGAACCGCATTTCATTTTCAACGCGTTGAACGCCATCGCCGGCCTGGTGCGCGAGCGGAAAAGCGCGGCCGCCGTCAGCATG
Organism: uncultured Gammaproteobacteria bacterium; assembly: GCA_963749775.1. Lineage (GTDB taxonomy): Bacteria > Pseudomonadota > Gammaproteobacteria > Steroidobacterales > Steroidobacteraceae > Bog-1198. The sequence continues at coordinate 1,014,448 of CAVVPB010000025.1, read as the reverse complement.
ATCGTCTCGCTGAGCGATTTTTTGCGGCGGGTCGCCACGAATTCCAGCGAACCGCAGGTGTCCCTCGCCGAGGAAGTGCAATTCCTGGAAAACTATTTGCGCATTCAAGAAGCGCGTTTTGGCGCGCGGCTTCAATTGGAGCTCAAGGTCCCGAGCGAGCTCAATGCTGCGCGGATTCCCAGTTTGCTGCTGCAACCCCTGGTCGAGAATGCCATCAAGCACGGCATCGCGAAGCGGGCTGAAGGCGGGGCCGTGCGCATCAGTGCGTCGCGCTCCGAGGGCAGGCTGCGCCTGAGCGTGTACAACGATGGTCCGCTGCTCGATGCGGGCGACAATGCCGGCAATGGCGCCGCTGTCGGCATAGGGCTGGCGAATTTGCGCACTCGCCTGGGGCTTCTCTATGGCGAGGATTATGAATTGCAGCTTCAGAATCACGCGGCCGCCGGCGTCATGGTGTCCGTGGCATTGCCCTACCGCGAGGCGTGATGGCGCCGCATTCAAGAATTCGTGCGCTCATCATCGACGATGAACCGCTGGCGCGCAGCAATCTTAAGGTGCTGCTTCAGCGCGATCCTGACATTGAGTGCATCGAAGAATGCGGCTCGGGCGGCGAGGCCGTCGCGTTGATCCGCCAGCAGCGGCCCGACCTGGTTTTTCTCGATGTACAGATGCCGGAATGCGACGGGTTCGAGGTTCTCGATCTGCTCAAGGGCGACCGGCTGCCCGTCATCGTGTTCGTGACCGCCTATGACGAGCATGCGCTGCGCGCCTTCGACGCCGGCGCGCTGGATTATCTGCTGAAGCCTTTCGACGACTCGCGCTTTGATCTCGCCATGCGGCGGGCCAAGCAAAAACTGGCCGCCGAGGATCTGCCGCCGCAAGAGACGCCGCGGCTGATCGTGCGCAGCGCAGGTCATGTGGCGTACGTTCCGATTGCGGATATCGACTGGGTAGAGGCGGCGGACTATTACGTGTGCCTGCACGTCGGACCGAAGTCGCATTTACTGCGGCGGAGCATGGCCGAGCTCGAACGAGACTTGGATCCGCGCCTCTTTTGCCGCATTCACCGCTCGGCCATCGTCAACCTGCGCCGCGTCGATAAGCTTCGCGTCGATGCGGCGGGCGAATATGAAGTGATTCTGGAGGGCGGCCGAAAACTGCGCTTGAGCCGGCGATTTCGCAAAGCCCTGCAGGATCGGATGCGCGAATTCAGCGCCGTGCACTAGAACGCGGCCGGATAGGCGCCGCCGTCGAGCAGAATGTTCTGGCCGGTGATGAATCCCGCATGCACGCTGCAGAGGAAGGCGCAAACCTGGCCGAATTCCGCCGGCGTGCCGAATCGCCTCGCAGGGATGCTCGCCATCGAACGCGCCGCCGCTTCATCGTCGCTGACCTGCGCGCGCTTGGCCGCGAGGCTCAAGTTGCTGCGCAGGCGCGCGGTGTCGAAGCTGCCCGGCAGCAGGTTGTTGATCGTGACATTCTTGTCGGCGACGCTGCGCGCCACGCCGGCCATGAAGGCGGTAAGTCCGGCGCGTGCGCCGCTCGACAGGTCGAGTCCGGCGAGCGGCATCTTGACGCTGAGCGAGGTGATATTGACGATGCGGCCGAAGCCGCGCGCCGACATGGAGTCGATGACCTTTTGAATGAGCTCGATGGGCGTCACCATGTTCATGGTCACCCCATCGAGCATGGCCTGCCGGTCGAGCTCGCGGAAGTTGCGCACCGGGGGGCCGGCGTTGTTGTTGATCAAGATGTCGGGGTTGGGACAGGCCTCAAGCAGCGCCGCCTGGCCGGCGGCGCTGGAGACATCGGCCACGATCGGTGTCACCTCCACACCCCAGGCAGCGCGCAGCTCCCGCGCGGTTTGTTCGAGCAGCTTGGCGTTGCGCCCGTTGATCACCAGCGCCACGCCGGCCTCGGCGAGCGCCTGTGCGCAACCCCTGCCCAAACCCTGGCTCGACGCGCAGACGATGGCGGTTCGCCCACGAATGCCCAAATCCATAGCGCCTCCGGTACTTGCAATGCAAGCGCGGGGATCGTATAGCCATGGACGGCAAACACGCAACCCGCGAGGATCATCATGAGCTTCGAAGAATTGAGGCGGCGCGAGCCGATCTTTCATCATCCTGAATTCGGCACCACACGGCGCGACTACGAGAGCATGATGGATCCTGAGTTTTGGGAAGTGGGGGCATCGGGCAAGTGCTATAGCCGCGAATTCGTGCTGGAGACGCTGGAGGCAAGAACGCCCGATCCCGGCGAGGCCTCCTGGGACGTGAGCGATTTCCGGGTGCGCGAAATCGCCGCCAATAATTACCTGGCCACCTACACACTGGCGCAAGGTGAGCGCATCACCCGCCGCGCGACCTTATGGCGCCAAACGGCGGCGGGATGGAAGATTCTCTATCACCAGGGCACGATGGTCGAGACGCAAACGTAAACTTAAGGACCCATGCTCGAGCTGCAAAATATCTACAAACGCTTCCAGGACAGGCAGGTTCTCGACGATGTGAACCTCATCGTCCCCAAGGGCGCCACGCATGCATTGATCGGCTCGAGCGGCTCGGGGAAGACCACCTTGTTGCGGATCACGCTCGGGCTGATCCCCTTCGACTCGGGCTACGTCAAGATCAACGATCACGCGTTGCTGTCGTTCAGCGCGGTGGAATGGGCCGATCGCATCGGCTACGTGCCGCAGGACGGCGGCCTTTTCCCGCACCTTACGGGTTTTCACAACGTGTCGCTGATCGCAACCCTGCGAGGCTGGGAGAAGGGAAGAATCGAAGAGCGGATGCAGGCATTGCGCACGCTGGTGGATTTGGATGAGGACATTTTGCGCCGATTTCCTCATGAGATGAGCGGCGGACAGCAGCAGCGGGTCGCGATAATGCGTGCGGCGATGATGGATCCGCAGGTCATGCTGCTCGATGAGCCCATGGCGGCGCTCGATCCTTTGATCAGGCGCTCCTTGCAGCAGGAACTGAAATCCATTTTCGCGCGCCTGGGCAAAACCGTGCTGCTGGTCACGCACGATCTTGGCGAGGCGGTGTTTCTCGCCGAACAAATCACGTTGCTGCGCGAGGGCAAAATCGTTCAAAGCGGCGTCTATCGCGATTTTTTGCAGCACCCCGCGGATCCCTTCGTGACTCAGTTCATCAACGCGCAGCGCTCCTTGCCCGATGCGCATCAGATGCAAGCCTCAACATGAAGACTTCATGGACCGCGCGTTGGCTGTTGCCGTTGGCGCTGCTGCCGGCCGCCGCGATCGCCGCCGATGCCATCGTGGTGGGCTCCAAGGCCTTCACCGAGGGCTACGTGCTGGGGGAAATCGCGGCGCAAACGATCGAGTCTGCATCGAAGACGCCGGTGGCGCGAAAACTCGGCATGGGCAGCACCGGGATATTGTTCGAGGCGCTCAAGAGCGGCGCGATTGACGTCTATGCGGACTACACCGGGACGCTGACGGAGGCCATCCTCAAGCAACCGCAATTGAAGTCCATCGCGGACATCCAAGCGGCGCTATTGAAGATGAATCTGGTGATGTCGGCGCCGCTCGGGTTCGACGACACCTATGCGTTGGCGGTGAAGGAGAGCTTTGCCGAGAAGCATGATCTTAAGAACATCGGCGATCTGGCCAAAATGCAGACCGATATCCGCGCCGCCTTCAGCTACGAATTCATGGATCGCAAGGACGGCTATGCGGGCATGGTCGAGCGCTATCACCTGCATTTCGCGCCGCAACGCATAAGCCGCATGGAGCATTCATTGAGCTTTCAGGCGATCGATGACGGCGCCGTTGATTTGATCGACCTGTATTCCACCGATGCGAAGATCGAGAAATCGCGCTTGAGGGTGCTGAGGGACGATTTGGGATATTTCCCGACCTATCAGGCGGTGTGGGTGGCGCGCAAGGACTTTACCGAGCGCCATCCGCGCGAGTGGCAGGCGCTGCTCAAGCTGCAAGGATCGATCAGCGCGCCGGCCATCATCGCCATGAACGCCGCGGCGGATTTGCAAAAGCTCGGTTATGCAAAAATTGCCGCGCAATTCCTCGGGTCCGACGCGCCGCGGGCGCAAAGCTGGCAGAGCAGCATCCTGCAGCGAACGCGCGAGCACCTGTGGCTGGTCGGGGTATCGCTGTTGTTTTCGGTGCTCGTCGGCATACCGTTGGGTCTTGTGGCCGTGCGCTTTCATGCGGCGGGGCAGGTCATCCTGATCGCCAGCGCCGTGATTCAGACCGTGCCGTCGCTGGCATTGCTGTGCTTTCTCATCCCCTTGTTCGGCGTCGGCACCAAGCCGGCGCTGGCGGCGCTGTGCATGTACAGCCTATTGCCGGTGGTGCTCAACACCTTCACCGGCGTGCGCTCGGTGGATCCGCGGCATTTGGAAAATGCGCGCGCCTTCGGACTCACCCGCTGGCAGGTACTGTTTCGCATTGTGTTGCCGCTGGCGAGTCCCACGGTGCTCGCGGGGATCAAGACCGCCACCATCGTCAGCATCGGCACCGCGACGCTGGCCGCATTGGTGGGAGCCGGAGGCTATGGCGCTCCCATCGTGTCGGGACTTTCGCTCAATGACGTGCCCACCATCCTCACCGGTGCGGTTCCGGCCGCCCTCATGGCGCTGATCGCCTATGGCCTGTTTGAGCTGCTCGGGATGGCGCTGATCCCCTTGGGGCTTCGCCGCCAAGCCAAAATCGCCTGATTGGGGCCCCGGAAGGCGATTTTTCATCCTCCGACCTCCCGCCGATGCGAAACGGAACTGCAATGTAAATAATAATGATTCGTGTTAGCATCAATGGAAATATCGGTTTGGGAGATCCGTTGATGCGTCAATTCCGTGCCCCCGCAGAGGGCTCCTTCAGCACCGCCGGCGCCGCCGGCGTCGCGGTCACCGCGCTGGTTTCCGCCCACGCACAGGCCGAGAACGCCGCACCGGCGGATGAGGATCGCTTGCAGAGCATTGAGGTCACCGGCACGGCCGTCCACGACGTCCAGGATATTGCCCAGTCATCGGTCAGCATCGATAAGAAGGATTTGGCGCAGCAGAACCTCTCGCTGGTGCAGGACGCCTTGCGCAATGTTCCGGGTATTACCTTGAACGCGGGCGAAGGCGGTGCGCATGGCGATTCGGTGAACCTGCGCGGTCTCTCGATACCCGACAGCTTCTTCATGGATGGGGTGCGCGATATCGGCCAGTACCAGCGCGATACCTTCAACGTCGACTCGATTGCCGTGCTCTTAGGACCCGCCTCGGCCTTGTTCGGCCGCGGCTCGACCTCCGGCGTCATCAACAGCATCAGCAAGCAACCGCATGCCACGCCCTTCGCGCAAGTCACCGTGTCGGGAGGTGAAGGCAATTATTGGCGGGGCACCGCAGATTTCAACGTACCCTTGAGCGACACGGCGGCGGCGCGAGTCACGGTGATGGACCAGCGCAACGGCGTCGTGCAGCGCGATCAGGTGCTCTACCAGCGCTACGGTATTGCGCCGACCTTGAGCCTTGGGCTTAACACGCCGACCCGGCTGACCTTCAGTTACTTCAAGGAAGAAGAGAACAATCTTCCGGATTACGGCATACCGTTCATCGACGGAGCGCCGGCGCAGGTCGATCGCAGCAACTACTACGGACTCGCGAACTACGATCGCACGCGCACCAACACCAACATCGGCACGATCCGATTCGAGCACGATTTCTCAAGCGACGTGGCGTTGAGCGACAGTCTGCGCTACGCCAACTATGGCTTTGAATACTTGGTCACCGGCCCGTTTCTCGGCAACGACTTCGTGGAGCCGCCGCCGCCCGGCACACCGTACGCCGACATCGCCGTGTCGCGCGACCAGCCGAGCAGCGGCGGGACCACGAGCTTGGCTGTAAATCGCACCGACGTGACCGCCAAATTCGAGGCAGGCGGTTTCAAGAACACGCTCACCGGCGGCGTGGAGCTCAGCAAGGAGCAGTCGAACGTCAACCGCTTCATGAACGGCCTGAACGAGATCCCTGCGACGCCGCTGCTCGCTCCCGAGCCGTTCTACTTTCCGCCGACTCCGGTGACGCCCTATTCCAACCCGAAGGGCCGAGGCAGCGATGTCAGCGTGTATGCGCTGGACAGCATCGCCTTGGGGGTGCACTGGGATGTGGATTTCGGCCTGCGCTGGGATCGATTCAAATCCAGCTTCAGCGAGGCCTTCTCGGGGACGGGATTTGAGCGCATCGATACCTTCGTCAGCCCGCGAGCCGCGGTGATCTACAAGCCCGACAGCGCGCAGAGTTACTACCTCTCGTACGGCACGTCGCAGAATCCCGTGATCGAATATCTCATCGTCGCGCCTTCCGACACCAGTCTCGCGCCCGAAAGAAACAACACCCTGGAACTCGGCGCGAAGGTAAAAATCCTGAACGGCAACGCCCAATTGACCGGCGCCTTGTTCGACACCCGCGTCTACAACGCGCGCATCTCGGATCCTGATGATCCGACCGTGCAGCAAATGCCCTTCGATCAGCGCGTGAAAGGCATCGAACTGGGGCTTGCCGGCTATGTCACCGACATCTGGGAAGTAGCGCTGAATTACACGCACCTGAACGACAAGATCACCGCGAGCGATGATCCGTTCGCGCTCGGCAAGCGCGTGCCGAATACGCCGCACGACGCGGCTAATCTCTGGACCAGCGTGGAATTTGGCGCCTGGACGATCGGCGGCGGCGTCACCGCCGTCAGCCATCGCTATGCCGATGCCGAAAATACCGCCGGCGTTCCGGCCTACGCGGTGTGGAACGCCATGGCCTCGTACGAAATCAATTCGCATTTCAAGCTGCAGCTCAATCTCAACAATGTCACGGACAAGTTGTACTTCACCAGCATCTACTACGTGGACGTGGCTGAGAATCATGCGCTGCCGGCCGCCGGGCGCACGCTCATCGGCAGCGCCAGTTACCGCTTCTAGACAGGTGCCGCGTGCAATCGCTATCGATCGTTTCGCTCTTGGGCCAGATTGCCAAGCCACGACTTCAAGGGTTGTTTTCGCAAGATCCGCATCGCGCTGCGGATTGGGTGTACGCCGCCGCGGCCGACGGGTTGCCGCAGGCGCAGGTGTGCTACGGCCGCATGCTGCTCGAAGGCCATGGTGTGCCCCGCGATCCGGCACGAGCGCTGGTGTGGTTTTGCCGCGCGGCATCGAGCGGCGATCTTGACGCCATCAATATGGTGGGCCGCTGTCTTGAAAACGGCTGGGGCGTGCCGCAGGACCCGGCGGCCGCCGCGGAACAATTTAAACGCGCGGCCGATTTGGGAGACGCCTGGGCACAGTACAACTTGGGCCACCTGTACCTGGATGGCCGAGGGGTGCCCCGTGATCCCGCGCTCGCGTACCGCTACTACCTCAAGGCCGCGCTGCAGCGTCATGAGCGCGCCATGAATCTTACGGGCCGATGCTGCGAAGAAGGCTGGGGCACCGCTCGGAACCTCGACGCGGCGGCCGATTGGTATCGGCGCTCGGCCGAAGGCGGATATTTCCGGGGACAGTACAACTGGGCCAGCATGTTGCTGAAGGCCGGCCGGGTCGAGGAGGCGGCGATTTGGTTCGAGCGCGCGGCCTTGACGGGCACGGCCGCCGTGCGCCGCGCCGTCGTGGCGTTGATCGCGCGTGCCGGCGAGCCGCGGGCGATGCAAAGCCTCGCGGCTCGCTTGAGATTGGCGCGCTCGTCACTCGCCGGCGCCTGATTCAATGTTCTTGCGCATTCCCAAAGTATTGAACGAGGAGCAACTTGCGACGGTGCGCGCGTCGCTCAATGGCGAGAGTGCGCCGTGGGTGGACGGCCGCGTCACCGCCGGGCATCAAGGTGCCCCGGTGAAGAACAATCAGCAGCTCGACGAGGCCAGTCCCTTGGCGCGCGAGCTGGGCAGTTTCATCCTGGCACAGCTGGAGCGCAGTGCGCTGTTCATCAGTGCGGTGCTGCCCAACAAGGTGTATCCGCCGATGTTCAATCGCTACGGCGAGGGCATGCACTTCGGCACGCACGTCGACGGCACGGTGCGCATGCTTCCCGGCACTGCCCAGAAGCTGCGCACGGATCTCTCGGCGACGCTGTTCCTGGCGCCGCCCGAAGCCTACGACGGCGGCGAACTCGTGGTCGAAAGCGACTTCGGCAATCACACCGCCAAGCTCGCGGCCGGGGAGTTGATCGTTTATGCCTCGACCGCGCGCCACCGCGTCAATGCCGTCACCCGCGGGCAACGCCTCGCCTGCGTGTTCTGGATTCAGAGCCTGATTCGCGCCGATGCACAGCGCGAGCAATTGTTCGAGCTCGACGGCACCATCCAGCGCCTGACTCAAAGCGGCGCGGATCCGCAATCGCTGGTACGCTTGACCGCGCACTATCACTGGCTTCTCAAGGCATGGACGGAGATCTGAGCCGCTACTTGCGCAAGACCATCACGGCCGTGTTGGCCACATTACTGGCAAACGCCTGCCTGGCGACGGTCGGCTTCCAGGAAGCCACCGTGCCGGATCCCAACGGCAAGGCCCTGGCGGTGGGCATCTGGTATCCCAGCGGCACCGAAGCTTCGGCGCACGCCTTGGGGATGCTTCAGCATGAGGTCGCCCTCAACGGCACGCTGGCGGGCAGCAGTCTGCCGCTGGTTCTGATATCCCATGGCACCGGCGGATCGCTCGCAAGCCACATCGACACCGCCAACGCACTGGCACGAGCGGGTTTCGTGGTCGCCGCCGTTACGCACACCGGCGATAACACTCAGGATCGAAGCAATGCCGGCAATCGACGAGACCTGATCGACCGGCCGCGACAGGTCAAGGTGGTGCTGGATTGGCTGCTCTCCTCCTGGAGCGGCCGCGCGCAATTGAATGCCAGGCGCATCGGGATTTTCGGCTTCTCCTTAGGCGCCTTCACCGGCTTGGTGCTCATCGGCGGCACCCCGGAACTCAAGCGCATGCCGGAGCTGTGTTCCTCAATCACTCATGCGCCAGAATGCGCCTTCATTCGCGAGGCCCATGGGGATCAATTGGATCCTGACCCCAAGGAACCGGTTTGGGTCCACGACAACCGCATCAAGGCGGCGGTACTCGCCGCCCCGGCGGCGGGCTATTTATTCGGGCCGGGCTCCCTGCGAGAGGTCAGCGTGCCGATCCAGATGTGGCGCGCCGAAAATGACAGCCAGGCGCCCGACGCCTGGAACGGCGCGGTCATCCGCGACGGCCTTGCCGCGCATCCGGACGCGCACCTGGTGCGCGGCGCGGATCACTTCGTGTTCCTCGCACCCTGCAGCGAGTCCCTGGCGGCCGCCGCCCCGCAAATTTGCACGGATGCGAGCGGCTTCGATCGTGCCGCCTTTCACCGCACCTTTAATCAAGCGCTGGCCGACTTCTTCACCACGGCCATGCGCGAGCGCTAAAGCGGCGCGCCGCCTCAGGCCTTCGGCTCTCCTAGCTGCCATAGCAAGAAAGCATAGGTGTCTGCCGCTTCGCGGTCCTGCTGCGCGCGAGTCGAACCGATGCCGTGGCCGGCGTCGAAGTCGACGCGCAGCAGTATCGGTTTGCCCGAGGTGCTCGCCGCCTGCAATCGAGCCGTCATTTTGCCCAAGTGGAAGGGTGCGACACGCGGATCGGTGACGCCGGTGGTCAACAGCACCGCCGGGTACGGCGTGCCATCTTTCACGGCATGATAACTGTCGATGCTCTTGAGCGCCTTGTAGCCGGCGGGGTCGGAGATGGCGCCCCATTCGGGTTCTTCCGCATAGCCGTCCTGCTCGACCACGTAGCGCAACGGATTGGACCAGCCCACGCCGTCGATCACCGCGGCGAACAGGTCGGGCCGCTCGGTCATCGCCCGTCCGACCGTGATGCCGCCGGCCGAGCGCCCACCGATCCCCAGATGTTTCGAGGAGGTGTATTTCCTGGCGATCAGCTCCTCGCACACGGCAATGAGATCGCGCCAGGTGTTGGGCTTGTTGGCGAGTTGGCCGGCCTTGTGCCACTCGCGGCCATATTCACCGCCGCCGCGCACATCGGCGTAGCCCACGATGGCGCCGGCATCGGCCAGTGCGAGTGAGCGTCCGGCAAACGCCGGTGTGTAGCCGGGCACGCCATAGGAGCCGTACGCGGAAATCCAGGTCGGGTTATTGCCGTCGAGCTTTAGACCCTTGCGATAAATCAGTGTGTAGGGAATCTTCACGCCGTCCTTTGCGGCGGCGTAGGCGCGTTTGGTCTCGTAGGCGCTCACATCGATATCGGGTTTCGGGGTGATGCCGGTATTGCTCAGACGGCCGCCGCTGTCGACCGACCAGATGCCGGCGGGGTTGAGCCAGCCCTGCAGCGAAATGAGCATGCCGTCCTCACTGGGCACGGCGAACATCGAGCCGATCGTGCCATCGAAGGGCAGGGCGATGTCGCTCACCTTGCCGTCCTTGCCGAGCTTGGCCAAGCGGCTGATGCCCCCATCCATGATTCTCAAATAAATCCCGTCGCGCGCCCGCACCGTATTTTCGATGACCAGGGCGCTGTACTGCGGGACCACGACCGTGGCGGTCGCAAGGGATGGCGCGCTGGCGGAGGTCTTGACGATGCGCCCGCGCGGCGTGCCCTTGTTCACGAGCAGGTACAGATCGTCGCCGTCGAGCTCGAAGTCGGTTACCTCGTCCTCAAAGCCGGCAAAGGATTTCCACTGTGCTTGTCCCGCGATCACGTCCTTGATCGGCGCGATGTATCCTCGCGCCTCCGGCCGCACGTCGGACAGCTGCAGTACGGCGTAGCGAGAACCCGGGGAGGTGCTGATGAGTGGACCCTGGATCTTGTCGTACTCGATCCCCGCGACCAGCCCGCGCTTCATGAGGATAGGATCGGACATTGGATTCGTGCCCAGCCGATGAAAGCGCGCTTGGCTGTCCAGATACCGCTCGGGAGTGCCCACCGCCCCGGTCAGCTGGTTGTAGAAGAAGCCGCTGCCGTCATCGAGCCAGGAGGGATTGGCGCCCTCGGTATTGGGAATCGTTTCGGGCAAATCCTTGCCATCGGCGACGTAGAGGATGTGCAGCAGCGAATCCTCGCTGCCGTCCTTGGACAGTCCGTACACCACGTGCTTGCCGTCCGGCGAGGCGAGCCACCAGTCCAGCGACATATGGCTTTTAGGTCCGCTCGCGAGCGTCGGGTCTATCAGCACGCGATCCGCGCCATTGATCCCGGAGCGCACGAAGAGCTTGAAATTATCCGCGCCCAACGGCCGCTGCTGAATAAAGACGAGGCCGCCCGCGCGCTGTACCCGCGAGGTCGCCACGGTCTCGCCCGATAACTGCTGAATGCGCTTCAGCAGCGCCGCGCGCGCGGGAAGGGCGTCGAGCACCGAGCGGGCATGCGCGTTCTGTCCCTTCAAGAAGGGCAGCCATTCGGGATCCTTGGGATTTTCCATCCAGCGATAAGGATCGCTCAAGGTTTCGCCGAAGTAGCTGTCATGCACGACATTGATGCGTGCGACCGGCGCCGGCGGCACGCTCTTGGCGGCCGCCGCGAACGGCTCAAGCGGCAGCAGGGTCAGGGACAAAGCGCCGGCGCTGCCGGCGAGGAATTGGCGGCGATCGAAATCCAGCTTCATGGTCTTTTACTCGCTTTTTAGTCTCGATGAGGTGCGCTGACTGTAGTGCGGGTCCCGCGCGCGTTCAACTCACCGTACTTAAAGGCAATGTGCGCAAAAGTTCCGCGGCGCCGTTCCAGAGCACTTGAATTCCGATGCAAAACAACAAGAACGCCGACAGGCGCACCACGATGGTGGTGCCGGTGCCGCCGATCAGCTGCGCGAGGCGCGCCGAGTTCTTGTAGAAACCATAGATCAGCAGGGCCAGCAGCGCGGTGGCCGCCAACGTCGCGACGAAGAAGGCGAGCGAGGAGGCATGAAAGCCGCTCGGACGCCCTGCGCCCAACGAAACCGCGACCGAAATCGTTCCGGGGCCGGTGGTCAGCGGCATGGTGAGAGGATAGAACGCGAGCCGGCTCGGCGCCGTATCGATGGGACGCGGTGCGGGTGCTTCGCTGCGACGCAGTTCCGTGGCGTCGGGCGCATTGAGCATGCGCCATCCCGCCGCGGCGACGATGATGCCGCCGGCCACGCGCAGCACCGGCAGCGAGACGCCGAAGAATTCCAGCAGATAAGCGCCCACGTACAGCGAGGCGGCCATGATGACGAAGGAGTAGATGGCCACCCAACGAGCCATCGCGGTGCGAACCTTGGGCTCCAGATGCGAGGTGGCACCGAAGAAAATGAACGCGCCCGACAGCGGGTTGACGATCGAGAACAGCGCCGTGAAGGTTAAGAGAAAGGTCGTCAAGGGCCGGCGCTTTGGACGTCGAGGATGGCTTTGACGAGCGGTTGCGCCTTATAGCCCTCACTCTCTGGCGTCAACCCCAGGCGCACGATCACCAATTGACGCGAAGGGATGATGGCGACGTACTGACCATCGTGGCCGGACATCCAGAAGGTATCCGCGGGCAGCCCGAATGCCGCGGATTCCGATTCCCACCGCCAGACTTGCGCCTTGCCGTACTGGCCATGGGATGAGGGCGCCGGTGCCGCCATCATGGCGACGTACCCGGCGGGTAGCAGTTCTTGCCCCTGCCAAACCCCGGCTTGCGCCAGGAACTGTCCATACCTCGCCCAGTCGCGCGCTGTCGCGTACATGTACGACGAACCGACGAGAGTGCCGCGCTCGTCGGCCTCAATGATGGCGCTCGACATCCCGAGGGGCTTAAACAGCCGCGCCTGGATAAAGGCCGCGGCATCGCCGCCCACCGCGTCCTGGGCGATGCGCGAGAGGATCACGGCGGTGCCGCTCGAGTAGCTCCAGACCTCGCCCACGGGCTGAATGAGCGGCTTCGATCTCGCGAAGGCCGCCATGTCGGGATTGAGGTACAGCATGCCGGTGACGTCGGAGACCGCGCCGTAGCTTTCGTTGAACTTGAGGCCGCTCGACATGGCGAGCAGGTCGGCGAGATGAATGCGCTCGCGGCCGTCCGCCCCGGGCCAGAACCCGGCTTGATCCAGCGCAAGTTTGCCGTCCTTGACCAGCAGACCGATGACGCCGGCCATCACCGACTTGGTCATCGACCAGCCGAGCAGGGGCGTGCCGGCACCGAATCCGGCTGCATAGCGCTCGCCCACGATGCGGCCCTGATCAACGACGACGAGGGCTCGCGCGCCGGGGCCTGCGAGCTTCTCGTCGCTCAGGATCCTATCGACGGCGGCACTCGTCTCAACCGCATTTCCCGCCGGCCACGGCGCGGAATCGGGGTCTGCGGCGTCGGATGGAGGACGCAAGCTCGCACCGCCGGCGGGGTCGAGCTTACCGTCGGGCACCACCGTGCAACCCTTGCCCGGCCGCGCGACGGCGAGCCCGTCGCCGATAAAACCCAAAAGCCCGCTGCGCACCACGCCGTGCTCGCGGTCCACCGAGACGCGCATGAGGCGCAGCAGTGCGATTCCCGGGGCCTGAACATCGACGCGCAAGACCTCGTCCGCATCGCGCTCCGCGAGAAACACATTGGAGCAGACGATTTTTGCCGAATAGTTGGCGCCCACGCGCAGCAGCGCCGGCGGCTTGAGCCACAAAAGCAGCAGCAGCGCGATCAGCAGCACGAGCAGAGCGCCCAAGGTTCTGCCAAGTATTCTCATGAGGTTTCCCGTGACTAAAAGCGATAGGCGCGCATCTTACAAGGTCCAAGAGGCGCTGGACTAAGGCCTGCGGAATGTCCGAAGATGCGCCATGGCTCTCCGGGATGTTGCTTTAGCCGTAACTATGGCCTGCCTTCTCGGCAGCCTGGAGACTGCGCAGGCCGCTCCCGCCGATCTGCAATTCGAGCACATCGTGAATGATTTTGTGTTCGGCAGCCTGGCGCTCTCGCCCGCGACGGCCACCGGTGTCGGCTACCATGTGCATCGGGGCGATTCGCTCGATGATCTTCTTGACGACTTCAGTCCCGCCGGTATCGGCGCGTCGCGCAGCTTGCTGAGCGACATCGAGATGCGCATCGCCAGGCTCGATGCCAAATCCTTGAACGCCGAGCAACGCGCCGACACCGACATCATGCGCGACGCCATCGGCGCATCACGGCTCGACCTGGATGAAATCCAGAGCTACCGCCACAATCCCACCACCTACGTCGAAATCCTGGGCAATGCCCTGTATTCCCCGTACCTGCTGCACTATGCGCCGGCCCCCGAGCGGTTCAAGCACATCATCCAGCGCCTGGCGAAGACGCCGCAATTCATCCGCCAGGCCGAGGAGAACCTGCAGGATTCGCCCGAAATATGGAACAAGGTGGCGCGCGAGGAGAATGCCGGCAACATCGATCTCATCGACGGCACGCTGCGCGCCGCCTGCCCGCCCGGCTTGGCACGCGATTACGCCGAGGCCGCGGCACCGGCGCTAATCGCGCTGCGCGACTTCAATACCTGGCTGGAAGGCAATCTCTCCAAGAAAACCGCCGATTGGCGTCTCGGCAAGCAGCGCTACGCCGCGAAATTCCGCTTCGTGCTGGCGACCGGCAAGACGCCCGAAGCGCTGCTGAAGGAAGCGGAAGCGGACCTGGCCAAGACGCGCCGGGACATGGTGCAGCTGGCCGCCCCGAAGAGCGTAGAGCAGGCGTTGGCCGATGTAGCCCTACGCCATGCCAGCCCGGCGACGTTCATGTCGAGCGCGAAGCAGTCGCTGGCGTCGGCAACGGCGTTCGTCAGGGCGAAGGATCTGGTGACGCTGCCGCCGGGCACGAATCTGCACGTGATCGAAACCCCGGTGTTCATGCGCGGCGTGTATGGCGTCGGCGGATTCAATCAAGCGCCCGCCCTGCAACCGAAGCTCGGCGCCTTTTACTGGGTAACGCCGATTCCCTCCTCCTGGCCGCAGGCGCGCATCGATTCGAAGCTGCGCGAATACAACGAATCGGGGCTGGCGCATCTGACCGTGCACGAGGCCATGCCGGGGCACTACGTGCAAGCCGAATACGCCAACGAGGTTCAGCCGCGGCCGCGCCGGCTATTGCGCAGCATCTTCGGCAACGGTCCCTATGTCGAAGGGTGGGCGGTGTATTCGCAGCAGCTGATGGCCGATGAAGGCTACTTGAGCGACACGCCGGGATACCGGCTGACGCTGGCGAAACAGATGCTGCGCGTGCTGGCCAATACCATATTGGATGTGCGCCTGCAGACCATGGACATGACGGACTCGCAGGCGCTCGATCTTTTGACCAAGGGTACGTATCAAGAAACCGAGGAAGCCACGGCCAAACTGCAGCGCGCCAAGCTCTCGTCCTGCCAATTGCCCACCTACTATGCCGGCTACAAGGGTTGGCTTGCCGTGCGCGAGCACTACCGAGCCACGCACGGCGATGCGCTCACCTTGAAGCAATTCCACGAGGCGGCGCTGCGCGAGGGCGCGGTGCCGCTGCCGGTGCTGGCCGAACTCTTGAACTAGCTCTCACTTTTGGATGAGCGCCGGCATTTGACCTAACGCGCTTTGACGTAACGTGCACGGCGCGTGAAACAGGCGCCCGCAGCGCGCGATTTGCACCGCGTTAAGCAAAACACCGTGTCGCTCGCGACTCACGTCGGTGTAAAGCGACATGCCCGGCGCCTCATCGCCACCGTACGATGGCGGCATCAGAATTATTGCGGGTGCCGCGAGTGACGACCCAATTGACTATCGCCGCCGAGAATGCGTCCAGCAAAACGTTGGAGGCGCTGGCTCAGGTCATCAAGGCCCTGGCCCCGGAAGTGTCCAGCATTTCGTTCCACGACTTTGCCGCCGACACGCTGTGGTTGAGCGAGGACTTCTTGCTGCCCGAGGATCATCAATTGGTGGAGGATTCCCTGTCCAGCGACACGGGCGGCGATATCGAAATCAGCTACGCCACGCGCGAGGACGGCAACTACTCCATCGCCATTCCGGTGCGCGACGCCCACGGCGCCGTCAACGGCGCGGTGCGCATGAGCATCGATGCCAATGTCGTGGATGCGCGGCTCGAGGAGCCGCTCGAGCAGCGACTGGCGCCGGTGTTCGTGTGCCTGTCGGCAGAATTCGAACGCCGCGTCGGCTTCCCGCTGCTGATCAGCGAGGACACCCAGGAGGGGGCGCAGATCGAGAGCGCGCTGCACGACGAGCGATTCGAGCTTTTCCTGCAACCCATCTGTTCGTTGCATGACAACGTGACCTTGTCGCGCTTCGAAGTCCTGCTGCGCCTACGCACCGCCGCCGGCGACCTGGTCGAGCCGGCGGAGTTCTTCGCCAGGGCCGCCCAACAGCGCCTCATGCCCAACATCGATCGGTGGGTCGTGCGCACCTTGCTCGTCTGGCTGACCAGCAACCGCAAGCAGTGGACGCGCCAACCCTCGGTGTTCTCCATCAATCTGTCCTCGCAGTCGATGACCAGCGATACCTTCATCAGCTATGTGGAGTCCTGCGTCATCAAGAGCGGCGTGCCGCCGCAGGCGCTGTGCTTCGACATCACCGAGCGCTTTGCGGCGTCGGGCAGCATCAGTGTGGGAGAGTCCATGAAGCGGCTCGAAGCGCTGGGCTGCGAAGTCGCACTCGATGACTTCGGCGCCAATTCACCCTCATACGGATATCTTCGCTCCGTGCCGGCACATTACTTCAAGATCGACAGCTCCTTGGTAGGCGCGGCGCCCACCGACAAGGTGGCGCGGGCCATGATTTCCGCCATCGTGCGCATGGCGGGCGACTTGGGCGTGCAGACCGTCGCCGAATCCGTGGAACTCGATGTGCAGCTCGAAGCGGTGCGCTCGCTCGGCGTCGACTTCGCACAAGGATATCTTTTAGGAAAGCCTGAATCGCTGGCGGGCTACGATTTCACCGCGGGCAGCCTCAATTGAGGCGTTCGGCTACCAGTTCGGGTCGGGGAGCTCGCTGAAGACTTCCCGTAGCGCAAACCCCCAGCGTTTGCGCAGCATGGTGAAATACTCGTTATCCAGATCGATGCTGATGTGCGTCGCCAATTTGAATTCATCGCGCCGCATAATGGCAAGGTCGAGCGGCGGCCCGACCGACAGGTTCGAGCGGATGGTCGAATCCATCGACACCAGCGCGCACTTGGCGGCCTGCGCCAGGCTGCTGCTGCGCGAAATGACGCGGTCGATGATGGGCTTGCCGTACTTCGATTCGCCGATCTGAAAGTACGGCGTGTCGACGGAAGACTCGATGAAGTTGCCGGCGGAATAAATATGAAACAGCCGCGGCTCCTCGCCCTTGATCTGGCCGCCCAAGATGAAGGTGCCGTTGAATTCGTGGCCGTGTTCCCTCAAATCCTCTGCATCCCGTTCATGCACCTCGCGCAGCGCATCGCCGACCACCCGCGCGGCGTTGAACATGTTGGTGGCGCCTAAAATGGAGATCGGATGCTCGGGGTCGTCGGGTGTTTCCAAGAGGTTGATCACCGCTTGCGTGATGGCAAGGTTACCCGCGGACATCAGCACCAGCACGCGATCGTGGGCGTGCTGAAACGTCGCCATTTTCCTGAAGGTGTTGACTTGATCGACGCCGGCATTGGTTCGCGAGTCCGACAACATCACGAGCCCGGTGTCGACCAGCAAGCCGACGCAGTAAGTCATGGCGAAATTCTACCTCACTGCTGCTGTTGGGCCGAGTCCGTCACCAGCACGTGGGCGTGCATCTTCTCGCCGCCGCCGCCGTGGCGCACGCCGCGAACCGGCGCCGCATCCAAATAGTCGCGGCCCACCGCAAGGCGGCAGTAGCTGCGCACCGCGGGGCGCTTGTGCGTCACATCCATGCTCAGCCAGCCGATTTCCGTGCCCAGCCACACATCAACCCAGGCATGGCTGGCGGCGTCGTTCGCATCGCCGGTGTACAGGTAGCCGCTGACGTAGCGCGCCGGCATGCCGAGCGCTCGGGCCGATGCAATATAGACGTGCGCGTGATCCTGGCAGACCCCTTCGCCGCTTTTGAAGGACACGGCCGCGCTGTCCTGCACATCGCTGATGCCCGGCTTGTAGCGCACCGCGTTGTATACCGCTTCCGCCAAGGCTTGGGCGCGTTCGCGCGGCGCCGCCACATGCGCGAGGGTCGCCTGCGCGAAGGCCCTTAAATCCTCATCGGGCAAGGTCAATGGCGTCGGCGCAAGGTAGGCCAATGGCGAGAGCGGCCCGTCATCCTGGCGTCCCTCCGTATCCGCGGTTTCGACCACGCCCTGAACGATGATGCGAATTTCGCGATGCGGCTCCTCGAGGGTGAGCAGGTGCGAGATATTGCCGTGTGCGTCGATCTGCTCGAGGCGCCGCCCGGGGGCCGAGATGTTCCACGCCAGCGCCCGTTGGCTTACGTCGCGGCGCGGCGTCAGATGCAGGCTCTGCACGCTGTACTTGACCGGGCGCTCGTAGCGGTAGTGGGTCTCATGGCGGATGTGCATCTGCATGTTTTAAGCCTCCGCCGGGGGTACCAAGAAGTCCGATGCGATGCGGCGCCCGAGATCGTTCAGCCGGCCCAGGAATTGCTGTAGGAACTGCGGCACGCCGTTTTCCAAGATTTCCTCCATGCGGGCGAAATACAGCATGGCATGCATTTCACCGGCGCGCCGCTCGGTCTCGGCCGATTGCTCGTTTGCCACGGATTGCAAGTTACGAGTAGACCTCTTTACAGCAGCGAATCAGCGAGCGCGGCATGTCGTCGCGCAGAATCAGCAGCTGCGCCACGCGCGAGGGCGTGATCACATCGCGATAGGCGCGCCGGTACACTTCGAATGCCGACAGGGCGCGCAGCAGCACGCTCCATTCATACGGGTCGGGCACCACGCCGGCGTCCGCCCCGGGAACAAGATCGCTCTGATGAGCCGTGAGGATGCGCGCGGTGCTGTCGGCGCGCTCGAGAAAGGTGCCGATGCGGGTGAAGTGAAACGCCTCGCCGCGCATCATGGTGCCGATGGTCACGCCGCGCGTTAGATGCGAGCGCTCCTTCACCCATTCGACGAATTGCCCGATGTCGTGCGGCGCTCGGCGCGCGACCTGCGAGCGGGCATCGAGCCAGGTGGAATTCAGGGTTTCCCACAGTTCCGAGGTCAACGAACCGCGCACTGCGCGGGCATTCTCGCGCGCCGCCCGCAGGCAATCGAAAATGTTGCCCCGGCAGTCGCGATCGAGACTGATAAACTCGAACACCGCGCGCGGCTCCACCGCCGGGTGCCGCGCCCGGTAGGCCTCGTGCAAGTGCAGCGCCGTCATGGTCGAGGTCAAGGAGCGGCTCAGGGTTTCAGGAGTGTGGGGCAGCAGCGACATCCGATAATGCGCGTCCACCAGGCGCGCGAGACTCTCCGCCCGTTCGATGTAGCGCGACATCCAGTACAAATGATCGGCGGTGCGGCTGAGCATCTTAGGCTTCCAGTACCCAGGTGTCCTTGGTGCCGCCGCCCTGCGAGGAGTTGACCACCAAAGACCCTTCGCCCAGCGCCACGCGAGTCAGGCCGCCGGGAACGATGCTGACATCGCGCCCCGACAGCACAAAGGGCCGTAAGTCGATGTGGCGCGGCGCGAGCCCGGATTCGGCAAAAGTCGGGCAGGTGGACAGCGCGAGCGTGGGTTGCGCGATATAGAGCTCGGGAGCGGCGAGAATCTGGCGGCGAAATCGCTCGATCTCGGCCTTGCCGGCCGCGGGGCCGATGAGCATGCCGTAGCCGCCTGCGCCGTGCACCTCTTTGACCACGAGTTCGGACAAATGCGCGAGCACGTAGGCTCGATCTTCAGGGTTACGCAGCATCCAGGTGTGCACATTGCCGATGATGGGCGATTGACCGAGATAGAAGCGGATCATCTCCGGCACGTAAGGGTAGATGGACTTGTCGTCCGCGACGCCGGTGCCGATGGCATTGGCAATGGTGATGTGACCGGCGCGGTATGCCGTCAACAGCCCCGGCACGCCGAGCATGGATTCGGGCCGAAACGCGAGCGGATCCAGGAAATCATCGTCGATGCGCCGATAGATGACGTCGACGCGTTGCGCGCCTTGGGTGGTGCGCATGTAGACGGCCTCATCGCGCACGAACAGGTCCTGGCCTTCCACCAATTCGATGCCCATCTGCTGCGCTAGGAAGGCGTGTTCGAAGTAGGCGCTGTTGTGGGCGCCCGCCGTCAACAGCACCACCGTGGGATCCGCGACGCCGGTGGGCGCCACGCTGCGCAAGTTGTCGAGCAATACGTCCGGGTAGTGATCGACCGGCGCGACCCGGTGCGCGGCGAAGAGCTCCGGAAACAGCCGCATCATCATCTTGCGGTTCTCGAGCATGTACGACACCCCGGAAGGCACGCGTAGATTGTCTTCCAGCACCTTGAATTCACCGCTGTCATCGCGAACGATATCGATGCCGGCAATGTGCGCGTAGATGCCGCCGGGGACATCCACGCCCTGCATCTCCGGACGGTACTGCGAGTTGCACAGGACCTGTTCGACGGGGATGACCTTCGCCTTCAAGATCTGCTGGTCATGGTAGATATCGTGGATGAAGGCATTCAACGCCTGCACGCGTTGCTTCAAGCCCGTCTCCAGCCGCACCCATTCCCCGTGCGGCAAGACCCGCGGCACTATATCGAAGGGGATCAGCCGTTCCGTGCCTTCCTCCTGGCCGTAAACGGCGAAGGTAATGCCCACCCGGTGAAACAAGGCGTCTGCCTCGGCGCGCTTTTGCGCCAGGCGCTCAGGCAGCTGGTCGGCCAGCCACTGTGAATAGCGCAGGTAGTGCGCTCGCCCCGTGCCCTCGCTCGAGTGCATCTCGTTGTAGGGTGGATTTCCCAGATAGCCCCCTAATTGAGATTCCGCCGAATCGCCGGTCAGGCGTGCGGTAGCTCAATCATCTACTCAAGCATCCATGCCCCGCAACGTTGGGGTTATGCGCCCAATTGGTGCGCCAGCGTATTCGCCTCGGCGACGCGCGGATCGCCCGCGAAGCGGGCGGCGAAGTCCGACAGCAGCGCTCGGGCGACCCGTGGCGCGCCGCCGCCGCGGGCGGCCAATCGGGCGATGCTGAGGGTGTCGGCCGCCGACTTCGGGCGAAAGCCAGAATCCACGCTCAGGCGCTTCGCTACTACGTCCAAGGCCTCGCCGGTGCGCTTGAGGGTGAGCAGCCGATCCACAAGCTCCTGGGTCAGGCGTGTGATGTAGCGCGGATCGTCCCAGCTTGCGGCCCGCTCGCACAGCCAGCGATAGTCGTCTGGGTCGTTGCCCTTGGATTTCAGCCAATCGGCGAGCACCTGCCAGCTCTTGATGTGAGAGCCCGCGCGCATGAGACCATAGGCCTCCAGCACGAGGGTCTCGTCCTGACGCAGTACCTGCCTCTGTTTCTTCGCCTCGGTGCGTTCGGGGGAGACCCAGGTCTCGAGGCCCAACTCATCGCGCCGCTCATAGAGGACGCCTCCCAGGAAGCTAAAGACGGACAGAATCGCAAACATGCAGGCGGCGATTTCAAGGGGCGTCCAAAGGTTCAGTCTGGCCAGCAAGCCGAGCCCCAGCACATAGAGGGCGATAATGAAAAAAACAGCTCCATACAGGACGCCCAGTTCGCGCACGATGCGGATCCACTCCACCGGATAGGCCGCCTTCAGGATGTTGCTTTCCAGACCCAGAATCGCGACCGAGGCCGGCAGAAAGAATGCAAAGACCACTACGGCAGCAATTGCAGCGGTTGAACCGGAATAACTCTGCAGCAGTTTCACGGCGGCGTATATCAGGCCTAGAATCACCAGTTGCGCCAACGGCCGCTGCTCATCGACGGGATTCACCATTTGGATGTCGAGAGTCGGTGGCTCATCAAAGCCCCGAACCGTATGGTCAAACAAGATGTAGGCGTATTTGAAGAACCATGAGACCACCAGCAAAGCCAACGGAATTCCAATCAAACCCGCTTTACCCGCGATGAAGAGCAACAGTGCGAAGACGATGACCACAGCCGCAGCTCCGCCGCGAGCAGGGCGGACGAGGTAATGGATTAAATTGATATAGACGGGTGCTGGCGGCATATGGTGAAGGCGAATTGTGCTGGCGAAATCGGTAACCTTGCTTGACTCGATTTTAGGTATGTCGCCGAGATATTAAACTTTGAAGAACCTCGAAAGAGCATTTTCTGGAAAAACAAACCTTGCTACCTGAGAATGGCGCACGAGCAAACGAGCCAAATGATGGTCACGTCCAAGCTGCCGCTCGACGGGCGTTTCTGCAATTGTTAGCGCCTCTATCTGACTTCGCATTGGACTCTGGGCTTAGCATCATTGAAGTGAATTCGCTATTTCGACAGGCTGCCGTCCGAACGGCAGCTGCGCGTCAACTTGAGGATGCGCGTCGCGTCAATATTTCCGGTATTGCCGCGATGACTGGGATTTCTAGAGCAGAAATATCTGGTCTTCTGAAGCCTGCGCGCCGTCCTGCGAACAGAATTGTCGAGCCTCGCCAAAAATTGACCAATAAAATTCTTATGGCCTGGCACTGTGATCCAAAGTTTACGACCGCGAATCGCCGACCTGCGGACCTAAAGATATATGGGCGTGGAGCAACCTTTGAGTCTTTGGTAAGGGAACATGGTCGTGGGATCCCGATTAGGGCAATCCTCGACGAAATGATGCGAAGTGGCGCAATCGAAATGCGCGGATCGCAAGAAATTCGTCCAACGAAGTCAGTCACTATTGGCCCAAGAATTACGCCGCAGTCTATTCAATCGTTTGCCGATCGCGCTGCAAAACTCTTTTCAGTTACGTTGGAAAACTTGAGACATCCCGATTCGTCTGTATTTATAGAAAGCGCTGCTCGCACAAAGATATCTCCCAGTTCCATTCCTCGTATTTCGAAAAGATCTTTCCGGAAAAGCCGCAGAATTGTTGGTCGAACTGCAAAATATACTGATTCGAATGCCGACGAGAACGCGCATCACTGGAGACGCCCCAAGCGTCGGCCGACTTGAGCGTCACAATTGCTTATCACGGAGATCTCCAGAAATCCTTGAAAGTGTCTTCCAAGAGAAGACGAAATTTTCGCCGCAATGCTTAGCCTCACCAGCCGCGATTTGGTGAGGCATATCGCTTCTGCTATTATGGGGTCCGTTGAGTCAGACCGCGATTGGAACACTCGGGGCAATCAGTGCGGAAGAAGAACAAGAGTTTTAGAGGCCACCCGATCAAGCGGATTGGGATTTACTCCCAATAAATAGGGTTTCACAAGGCGCTTTGATACAAAAAAATAAAGTGGTAATGCTGGGTAGTCTGCCAGCATCACTCGTTCGGCATTTTCGAGTAGGGCACGTCGGTTCTCGGGATCCACACTTTTTGCGGCATCATCGAGCAATTTGTCGAAAAGAGGATTGGAGTACCCAGTGTCATTATTTGAAGAATTCGATCGGAATACATCTAAGAAATTGCTTGCATCATTATAGTCAGCATTCCAGGCTAACCTTACAACCTCCCACTTATTCCTCGCGCGTCGTGATTGTAAGAAAACACGAAACTCCTCATCGATAAGTTCGGTGTCTATCCCGAGTTCTTCTTTCCACATCGCCGCAATCATAATGGCCGTCTGTTTTATCGCCGGATTCGAATTGAATAACAGCCGCAGTCGCAGGGGTGTTCCAATTGAGTATCCCGCCGCCGTATAAAGCCGCCGTGCTTCGGCGATGCGATCGGAATCGCTTAGTTTCTCCCACTCCCAGTGCTGCGGTGCATAGTTCCAGGTACCCGGTGGGACAAATCCGTATGCACCAATTTGACCCAGCGCCAGAGCGCTAACCAGACGTTGTCGGTCTATTGCCATCGCCAAGGCCTGGCGCAGTTTGATATTTCCCTGAAACGGCAGGCCGGCAAAGTTCAATCCGTAGTACGCGGTCGCCAAATAGGGCGCAATCAAAAGCTCTTTTGGGTGGTCCTTACGGAGAGAATCGATCGCATTTGGGGGCACCGTATCTGTCATATCAAGTTGTCCTGATCGATATGCAGCGAATTGCGAACTTTGATCGGGAGCGATTTGATACTCGACGTGCTTTATTTTTACGGTCGGGTGGTTCCAATAAGCGACGTTTTCGGTGAGTTCCAAGCTCGCACCGGGCCGCCATCTTGAAAGGGTATAGGGGCCATTAGACACCCAAGCGCGTGGATCGTGAGTACGAGCACTAACATCAGAATAAATAGGAAAAGCCGCGGAATGCGCGAGCAGCTGCGGAAAGTAAGGCGCTGGCTGCTCAAGATTTACGATGAGCACATCGTCGCTGGGTGCGCTAACGCCGAGTGATGTCGGTGGCAATCGGCCAGAAATTATCGCAGCCGCCCCTACGATAAGCCGGAGATCGCTCGAAACAGGTGAATTTTGTTTTGGGTCCAATACTCGTTGCCAAGACGCTGCAAATTCCTGCGCGCGAACCGGCTGCCGTTGGACCAATGGGCATTCGAGCGTAGCCGAAACGTATATTTGGTTCCGCTCTGATCAACTATCCAAGAAGATGCGACACCGGGCACAACTTCGCCGGTCGGCGATTCACTGGTCAATCCCTCATAGAGATCCTGTATCACCTGAGTTGAAAAGCTGTCCGATGCCGCTGCAGGATCCAGCGAAGCGGGCTCGCCGCTAAGGCCACGTCTGAGGGTACTGGCTTCCTCTGAGCGTTCAGTGTGCTGGGTGCAGGCGCATTGAAGCGCGAGCAGAGGGAAAACTGACCAGACCAGTTGCCGGATCACCCCAGAACCCCGATTCGAAGAAATCCGAAATCCCTTGCGATTTAACTTAACCATCATGATTTAGTGTTATATATCACCAATACACAGCTCTAAAACGTGTGGGAATACCGTGAAGTAGAGCACATAAATAGTTGTATTATGTCGACCGGTGGAGCAATCTGTTAAAGGCAATCTTCTTGCGGCGATCACGTATGTGCTTCGACCGTTATGTCGCATTGCGATAAGAAATGGAATCGGATTCGGCGATTTGTCCATGGCGCTTCAGAGCGCACTTGTGAGCGGCGCTAGAGCCGAAGCGGGCGCGAACGGTCGGAAGGAACTGACAGAAGAAGAGGTGGGATTGATGACCGGGATGACAGCGCTTCAGGTCCGCGGATCCCGCGGCTCGGAGACAAACGCAACTCCTGCGCTCAACTACTCGTGGGCGGCATCTGAAGTCTTAGCAGGCTGGCATTCAGACGTTCTCTATTTGGGACCTTACGGTCTGGTCTTGGATATTCCGATCTCACCAGAGAATCCGAGCCGAGGACCGGAATCTCGTTGCTTTGAATCGTTGGTCCGAAAATACGCGGGACCGAACGTCTCTGTAGAGATTGTGCTTGATGCGTTACTGAAATCGGGTGCGGTGCAAAACTTGGGAAACGGGATCGTGCGATGCGTCGCACGAACCTACATCGCAGAACGACTAAGTCCAGAGAACATTCAAGCATTTGCGGAAGCGGTCCATAACGTTATTGGAACGATGGCCGTAAATCTCAAGCGTACCGTGCGCGGCACTGGGTTGTTACAACGGACCGTTTTTGCCGACTACGGATTATCAGAAGAAGACTTAGTAAAGTTCAACGGCTTCATCCGAAAAACGGGTGAAAAATTTGTTGATGAAGTGGATACGTGGTTTTCAAAACATTCCAATAAAGAGAAGCAAGGGCCAATAAAGACAGGAATCGGCCTATATCACTACGTTGAAAATGATGAAGATCGTGAGGAATACCTCAAATTGCTGCAAAAAAAAGGAGGGCTAATGATGCGCTTTGAAGCTGCAAGGATGGCAACGCTATGTTGCGTCGATATCGCTTTGCGTTTTGGTACTCGGAACGGATTCCACCAGCGCGGCCAATGCACAAGCGAACAACGAGATTCTTTTACGCGGTCCCGTTGACAGTGTTAATGCTGGCACCTCTCAAATTCAGGTGTTGGGTCAATGGGTTTCGGCGCGCGGGATAAACGCTGAAAGTCTACTTGGCCATTTAGTTGCAGTGAATGGCACGATAGATGCGCGTGGCGCATACGTGGTATCGACGATCCAAGACCTGAGATCCATTGAATATGTACCAGGTGCAACTTCGGTGCATCTAACCGGAACGATTGCATCAATAAACAAAACTTCGGGAGTCCTGGCTTTGGGCGGCATTTCGGTCGACTACACCGGAGCTCTGCATACATTGATGGCGGACGATCTCGCCGTTGGGAAAATCGCGTCTTTTGACGGATTGCGATATTCGGATACCAAAAAAATGTACGCCGCAAATGGCGCCGCGATCGGACGAGGGGTTGTTGGAACGGATGGCGTGGTAGGCACGGACGGCGTTGTCGGTACAGACCGGCTGACGCGCGGCGTGGTCGGAACCGATGGTGTTGTCGGCACAGACCAGTTAACGCGCGGCGTGGTCGGAACTGATGGGGTCGTGGGCACAGATCGGCTAACGCGCGGCGTGGTCGGAACTGATGGGGTCGTGGGCACAGATCGGCTAACGCGCGGTGTGGTCGGCACCGATGGTGTTGTCGGCACAGATCGGCTAACGCGCGGCGTGGTCGGAACTGATGGGGTCGTGGGCACAGACCGGCTAACGCGCGGCGTGGTCGGAACTGATGGGGTCGTGGGCACAGACCGGCTAACGCGCGGCGTGGTCGGAACTGATGGGGTCGTGGGCACAGACCGGCTGACGCGTGGTGTGGTCGGCACTGATGGTGTTGTCGGCACAGACCGGCTAACGCGCGGCGTGGTCGGAACTGATGGGGTCGTGGGCACAGATCGGCTAACGCGCGGTGTGGTCGGCACCGATGGTGTTGTCGGCACAGATCGGCTAACGCGCGGTGTGGTCGGCACTGATGGTGTCGTTGGCACTGACCGCCTAACGCGCGGTTGGCACTGATGGTGTCGTTGGCACTGACCGGCTGACGCGCGGTGTGGTCGGCACTGATGGTGTCGTGGGCACTGACCGGCTGACGCGCGGTGTCGTCGGCACTGATGGTGTCGTTGGCACAGACCGGCTGACGCGCGGTGTGGTCGGCACGGATGGTGTCGTTGGCACAGACCGGCTGACGCGCGGTGTGGTCGGCACTGACGGTGTTGTCGGCACAGACCGGCTAACGCGCGGCGTGGTCGGCACCGATGGTGTTGTCGGCACAGACCTGCTAACGCGCGGTGTTGTTGGTACCGATGGTGTCGTGGGCACAGATCGGCTAACGCGCGGCGTGGTCGGCACTGATGGTGTTGTTGGCACTGACCGGCTGACGCGCGGTGTGGTCGGCACTGATGGTGTTGTTGGCACAGACCGGCTGACGCGCGGTGTGGTCGGCACTGATGGTGTTGTCGGCACAGACCGGCTGACGCGCGGCGTGGTCGGCACGGATGGTGTTGTCGGCACAGACCGGCTAACGCGCGGTGTGGTTGGTACCGATGGTGTCGTTGGCACAGACCGGCTAACGCGCGGTGTGGTCGGCACCGACGGTGTTGTCGGCACAGACCGGCTAACGCGCGGTGTGGTCGGCACTGATGGTGTTGTCGGCACAGACCGGCTAACGCGCGGTGTGGTCGGCACTGATGGTGTTGTTGGCACGACCGGCTATCGCGTGGCGTCGTCGGCACTGATGGTGTCGTTGGCACAGACCGGCTGACACGTGGTGTGGTCGGCACCGATGGTGTTGTCGGCACTGATGGTGTCGTCGGCACAGACCGGCTGACGCGTGGTGTTGTCGGCACTGATGGTGTCGTCGGCACAGACCGGCTGACGGCGTGGTCGGCACCGATGGTGTTGTTGGCACCGACCGGCTGACGCGTGGCGTTGTGGGTACTGACCGTATGAACAGCCTAATGCGTGCCGTCGGCATCAAAATCAATTAGATTTCGCGAATGTTCCCGATCTTGGCGGCGGCCCAACCTGACTCAGGTTTGGGCCTGACGGGGCTGGAGATCTGCCAGCCAGGCGTGTGATACGCGCAGAACTCACTCGCACCAATAGATCATGATTCTCTATAACGGTCTGCGCCCACCTATCGTTCGAGCAGTGATCTCCTCATGTCCCACTCCCTAGTCTGCTGGAAATGTGGATCATCTCTTTCGGCGCTCAGCCTGCCTTTGCGTCGGCTTGATGTTTGCAAAGCCTGCAATGCAGAACTGCACGTGTGCAAGATGTGTGTGGAATATGACACCTCGTACGCGAAGCACTGCAAGGAACCAACGGCTGAGGAAGTGCGCAAGAAGGACGAAGCGAACTTTTGCGATCACTTCAAGCCAAAGGCGGGAGCCTATGTCGCAAAGGACGAAGCCGCGCTCGCTCGGTCCAAAACTGCTCTAGATGACCTATTTAGGAAGTGACTTTTTGGTCTTGGCGGTATCCGCAATCCGCCATAGATAAAGTGCCGCGACTGATCGATAGGGGCGCCATTTTTCGGACAATTTTACGATTTGCTTCGGCGTCGGTAGTGCCCGTTTGCGATACAGGATTTGAATCCCTTTACGTACGCCATAGTCGGTAGCCGGCATGATATCGGGCCGGCATAAAGTAAATATCATCAGCATATCCACGGTCCAGGTTCCGACACCGCGAACTTGGGTCAGTAGGGCGTAAATGTCGGCATCAGACATTTGCGCGATGCGAGCGGCGCTCGGAATCGTGCCAGCGTTTACTCTTGTGCACACGTCTCTCATGGCCAAAACTTTGCTGCGAGATAATCCGGCGGTACGCAGATGCGCGTCGCTCATTGCTACCAGGCGCTTCGGGCACGGAACTCCGTCTTTGAATAGGTCTATGACTCGCGCCCAAATGGCACGCGCAGCCGCTCCCGCAAGTTGTTGGTGAGCGATCGCCTCGAGCAGTGCAATATAAGGCTCGCGCACGTCCGACGTAGGTGGCTGCAAGACCCCGACGCGATCGATCCATTCTGCTAGCCGCGGATCGCTTTGGCGAAGATGATCAATCGCTTGCGATGACATCGGCGTAGTTTAATCGAACTCCACATGACGCGGCGGCGCTCTCCCGCGTCGCGATCGTCAAAATCAGCGATAATAGCGCGGGATTTGTGCGGACCGCGGCATGGGCTTCAAGATCAGAAATATCGCGCGGACATGATCGGCGCCAAGTCGCGCGGCCGGGCGCGGCTTCGAGACCGAACCGCAAAGTGGCGGGATAGCGTTCATGCGGACTAAGATACAATCGAAATAAGCGAATTCGGGAGAAAAAAACGATGGCAGCCAGCGGCACATGGGTTCGGTCTTCGACGGTTCAATCGACCACTAATACCGGCAAGCGAGGGGTGCGTCGCGTATTGATCGTCGACGATCATCCGATTGTCCGTCAGGGACTGCGGCGCATCATGGAGAACGAGGAGGACGTGCTCGTCTGCGGTGAGGCGGAGACATCTCGGGACGCGCGCACCGCCATCAAGGAGCTCAATCCCGACGTGATGATCGCGGACATTAGCCTCAAGCAAAGCGACGGCATCGAGTTGGTGCGCGATGTGCGCGCCCACTACCCGCATCTGCCGATATTGGTCCTGTCGATGCACGATGAGGCCATTTATGCGGAGCGCATACTGTCCGCCGGCGCCAACGGTTACATCATGAAGCAGGCGGCCAGTGAACAGTTTCTCGTGGCGCTGCGCCGTGTGCTGGATGGAGGCATTTATGTCTCCGAAGCCGTCGGCAACAACATGATCCAGAAATTCGCGGCCGGGGGATCGTACGTCTCGGGCAACCCCATTGATCGTCTCAGCAACCGTGAGCTGCAGATTCTGCACATGATCGGCAAAGGGATGAGCACGCGCGAAACCGCCGAATCGCTGAACTTAAGCATCAAGACGGTCGAGTCACACCGCCAGCGCATCAAGCGCAAACTCAATCTGAACACGGGTACCCAATTGGTTCAATATGCCGTGAATTGGTTTACCGGCCGCGGGGTCGACAGCGGCCCGGATGGTTCAAGTCCTCAGCCCTAGCCTGCCTGGGCGTTACCGCCGATGAGTTGGGAGCCGCAGCAATTCACGCAGCGTCTGCTTGACTGGTTTGCGCTGCATGGTCGGCGCAATCTGCCCTGGCAGATCAATCCAACCGCGTACCGGGTATGGGTGTCGGAGGTCATGCTGCAGCAGACGCAGGTGGCTACGGTGATTCCGTACTACGAGCGCTTCATGCGGCGCTTTCCCGACATCGATTCCCTCGCCGCGGCGCCGCTCGATGAGGTGCTGCATCTTTGGACCGGATTGGGCTACTACGCGCGCGCGCGCAATCTGCGCACCTGCGCACAAACCGTTGTCGCGCAGTACGGCGGAGAGTTTCCGACCCAGATCGGCGTACTGATGACCCTGCCCGGCATCGGGCGTTCGACCGCCGGCGCCATCCTGGCGTTGGCCTGCGGTCAACGTCAGCCGATTCTCGACGGCAACGCCAGGCGCGTGTTGGCACGCGTCTTTGACTTGGGCGGCGATCCGACGTCAAGCGTCGTCAGCAGGGCTTTGTGGGCGCAAGCCGACGCGTGCACGCCGCGCTCAGAGGTTGCCGCGTACACGCAGGCCATCATGGATCTTGGCGCAACGGTGTGTATCCGCTCCCGGCCCGCCTGCCAAGAATGCCCGGTGAACGCGGGTTGCATCGCGGCGCTGCAAGGGCGCGTGGCGGAATTGCCCGGCAAAAAGCGCAAGTTGACCCGGGCAGCGCGCGAGATGACGCTGTTGATCGCGCAGAGCGGCGGCAACGGATCCACCCGCGTGCTGCTGGAGCGCCAGCCAGAATCCGGTGTCTGGGGCGGATTATGGTCACCGCCGCAATTCGGGAGTGCGCAGGATGCGCTCAAGTGGTGCGGCGAGGAGATCGGGGAAACCGCAGAATCGAGGCTGCTGCCACCGATCGACCATGCGTTTACGCACTTCGATCTGCGGCTGAATCCGTTGCAGGTGCGCTGTCGGCCGCACGCGCGGGTTCGCGAACTCGATGACCGGCTCTGGTACCCACTCGATACGCCGCCGCGAATCGGATTGCCCCAGCCCATACGCGAACTTCTGGCGCGTTTGCACGCGGCGTGCGGCACTTAGGTTAAAATTCGGCCCATGGCGCGCAAGGTGCAATGTTCGTATTTGAAGCGAGAGGCAGAAGGCCTCGACTACTTGCCGTACCCCGGGGTGCTCGGCAAGCGGATTTACGATCACATCTCCAAGGAAGCGTGGGCGCAATGGGTGGCGCACCAGACCATGTTGATCAATGAAAATCGCTTGACGCCGATTGAACCGAAGGCCCGCGCCTTCCTGGTGGCAGAGATGGAAAAGTTTCTGTTCGGCGCAGGGTCTGAGAAACCCAAGGAATTCGTGCCGAAGTAGGCCGATCTCGCGAGAGCATCAGATCCATTCACGGTATTGCGAATGCATTGCAAAGTGATCGATATTTCGAGCGCGGCGTTATTGGCCATGCTGCTTTTCTGTGGTGCCGCGTATTCGGAATCAATACCGCTGGTTCACGATCGTGGCACGTTTGAAGTGCCAGTCGTTATCAACGGTGCGATTTCGCTTAATTTCACCATCGATAGCGGCGCATCGGACGTCTCCATCCCTGAGAACGTATTTGTCTCTCTCACCCGCGCCGGGACCGTGTCTCCACAAGATTTTCTAGGCAAGCGGGCCTACAAATTGGCGGACGGATCCACGAAGGTCTCCCAGCGATTTCGCATTCGCTCCTTGCGTGTGGGTACCTTGGAACTTCGCGACGTCAGCGCGTCGGTCGTCCCGTCCGCGGGAGTGCTGCTCTTAGGGCAGAGCTTTCTATCGCGACTGAAGTCTTGGTCGATTGATAATGAACGGCAGGTCTTGCTCATCACGCCGTCCGCCACTTCCAGCTCGGCATTGAACCTGCCGCATGCCATCAAGGGGGACGGCAGCGGTTGGGTGCGACTCTCAGCTCTCAAGGATCCTCAGGGAGCACTTTTCCTCAATACGATGAGTGTCCGGCGCGACGGGAACTTGCGATGGTTTTCGGATAAACATGTCTTTCCGCCGCACACAGAAAAATGGCTGGGTAAGTGGGTGAGTTATTCGGTGGATCATTGGGAATTTGACTGCGGCCACGAAAGAGCCAAATTGGACGCGAGAAGTGACACCTATGAGGACGGGACGCTGTGGGTTGCGGATTCCCATTTGCTGTCATCAGCCGCGTGGCACCGCGTCCAGGGAGACCCATGGAAGGAGGGCGAGATGAGGCTTCTCTGCGACAGCCGCACTCAATTAGGTGAGCTGAGGGCGGATCGACGAGATAGGTAATCTCGCCGATCCGACCGAACCATGGCACATCGAAGTGCCGGCTGAACCGGCTAGCCAACAGCCAGCGAGCGCAATCGGCACTGCAGCTGTTATTTGGCGACACCGTTCAGGCCGTTCGGCGAGCCGGGTAGCGCCGTGTTCAAGTACGGAAAGGCCGCCAAATAGGTATCTCCGGCTTTGATTTCACCCGTGACGTGCTCGTGTGCAGCATCCGGGCCTGCCGCGCGCGCGCCGTCGGTGTACGGCAGGCCGTTGTTCGGATCGCTGGTCTGCGTTCCGCAATTGCCGATCGCACCGCACAGCGCACCTTCGGCAGCACGCAGGGTGATGTCCACCACATCGTCGTAGGGACGCCGGCCATTCGGAAACCCCGCCAAATCGCCGCCCAGCACCCCAAGATCATTCTGCGTTGCCGGCGGTGTCGGCTGGATAGAGGTATTCAACCGGAGCATTTCGCCGGGCGTAACCTTCAGCGGCTGGTTGAGCCCCTTCACGCCGGTGAGAAATATCGCAACGAGGTCGTTGCGCGGTGAGGCCGGGATTACCGCCGCGCTGCCGAACAGGGTATTTAGCAGTACCGGCAGGTATGGGTGGGTCACATAGTGCAGGAACTGTCCATCGTTCGCGGGGTGACTTGCATTGAATTTGTCCTTGTCGGGCAAACCTATCACAAGTTCATTGACCAGCGGCATGCCGAGCCGCGAGACCTGCTTCCAATGATCGCCGTCGGGCAAGGCGGCGGTGGTCCAACCCCCGATCACCGGATCTTTGCCGTTGGTGAGACAGCCGATCGGTACTTCCAGCGCGAGCGAAGTGACGTTCTTGTCGGATATCGTATTAGGCTCGCCATCGCGCGGACCAACCGGGTTGGTGTTCACCAAGTCGAAGACCTCGCCGAGATTGACCACAAAGCCGTCCTTGCGTTGCCCGACGAATACGCGGCCCGGTGTGCTGCAGCCCGGTATGCTCACGTCATAAATGAATTGGCCTGCATAGGCCGCGTAATCGGGGATGGCTTTATTGCCGATATTGTCCGCCGGCTTGAAAAACACATCGCCTCCCAGCGTGACATTACGAACCGGCTCACGCTTGCCGTGGCTCACCGCCGTTATCGAATAGCTTTGTTGCACGTTGAGATTCTTGCCGGTGGCATCGATGGGGCCGCTCAGGATCAGCGGAATCGATGTCTTGACGCCGTTTGCATTGACGGTGAAGTCTTTTGAGATAGTCTTGAAATTGAATTCGAACGTCAGATCACTGTCGGCATCGCCGTCGTTGTCCACGTGAATCCTGTAGAGCGCCTCCGGATCGAGATTGAAATAATTCGGACCGCCGTATGCATCCTGCAGCGGGATGTAATTTGCAATCAAAGTGACATACGCGCTTCGCCCGGGTTCATAGCTGCGAAACATGTAGAAATCCGCACCATCCACGCGCGGCTGCCCGGCGATTGATGGCGCCTCGCGGTGACTTGATGCTACTGCGCAAAGCGGCAGCAGGGTCGCGACGGCTGTCAGCAGGGCGAAACGATTCGAAATATGAGCGTTCATTGGAATCCCCTACGATTGGTGAGTAACGGTCCAGCGATGTATCACTGGGTTCAGGAGATACGTTCGATACCGCTCACCGGATGCACTGACGGGGAAAATAGATGCGGCTTGCTGTCACCGCCGGCGCAGGTACCGGCGATGTCGCAGTCGTAAAGATCCTTAGGAAGCCGCGCGCAGCGGCGCTACGTAGATGACGGCGCCGGTCGGCTGGCCTGTAGGAGAGCCGCCGAGAGGCTCGATGCTGACGGCCACTTGACTCGACTGCTCCAGCGCTTGCATCTGCATCAAGGTCAAGGTTCGACTCGACGCCCCCGCTGCGGGTAGGACGCCGAGCGACACGGGAGCTGCGCCCGCGGGTAAAGCCCAGAGTTCATAGTCAGCTCCCGCCGGACGCGGCGGGAGCTTCGCGGCACGCGCCACGAGGCGACCTGCTTTGCCGAACACCTCCAAATCCCACAGGTGTTCCCCGGACTTGGCGGATATCGTTGCCACGGCGGTGGCCCGGGTAGAAGGAACACTGCGCCAATAGAGCAGCGAGGCCAGTCCGATCACCAGCACGACGCTCGCCGCCAGCGCGAACAACCGCGTTCGGCGCAGCGCAGCTGACCGGGTCGTGAGGTTTAATCGCCGCTCGATGGCAGGCCAGACATGCGCCGGAGGTTGCACGGGCTTGAGGTTCTTTGCCAGGTGCATGAGGCGTTCCTCCCAGAAGCGGCAGCGTTCATCGACAAATGGTGTGCTGGCGCGCCAGCGTTCGAAGCGGCGGCGGGCCGGACCTCGCAGAGTGCCCAGTGCATATTCGGAGGCAAGACGATCGATGACCTCGGGATTGTCCGGCGTCATGTCACGACTCCAAACACTGGCGCAAACTGCGCAGTGCGCGGCGGATCCAACTCTTCACCGTTCCGAGCGGACTGGCCATCAGGCGCGCGATGTCCTCATGAGAGTTGCCATTGACGTACGCCAGCTCAAGGCAGTGCGCCTGCTGTTCCGACAGGAGCGCCAGGCATCGCTGCATCGCTTCGGCGGACGGCAGCCAAGCCGCGGAACTGCCGTCCGACTCCGGCTCGGCGTTGCTCGTGCGGTACTCCTCCGGCTGCGCCACCAGCGTCGGCGCGAAGCGCTCGCGCCGCAGGAGGTCTATCGCGCGGTAGCGCGCAATCGACATCATCCAAGCCATGGGCCGGCCCCGAGCAGCGCTGTATTGACCGGCTTGCTGCCAAATACTGATGAACACATCCTGCAAGGCCTCCTCGGCGAGCGCGCGGCGCCGCAGGATGCGGGTGATGCACGCGAAGAGCAGCGGCGAGACGAGTGCGTACAAACGCCCCAGAGCCTGCGAATCCGCGGCCGCGCAGCGATCCAGCAGCCGCTCAAGCTGCTCATCGAACTGAGGCAAGGACTCCGCGGTTGAATTCATGACCTAGCCTATCGCGCGCTGCAGAAACCAGACCAGGGCCAAGCCGGCAATCGCCGTCGAACCCCAGGGCATCATGCCACGCCGGTAAAACGAGGAGGAGCGCAGCAGATAGGCCAGCGGCATGACGGCAAGTACCACGGCGAGCTGTCCCGCCTCGACCCCCAGATTGAAGGCGACCAGGGATACCAGGCGCGCCCCCGTGGGCAAACCCATATCCGCCAGTACCGAGGCGAAGCCAAAGCCGTGCAGCAGGCCAAACGCGAATGCAATGCGCCAGCGCCCCTCCGTGATGCGCGGGAAAACGTTGTTGAGCGCGGCGACGATGATGGAGGCCGCAATGACAGACTCGGTCAGCCGTCCCGGCAGCCGGATGATGTCCAACGCGGCCAACGACAGGGTAATGGAGTGTGCAAGGGTAAAAGCGGTGACCACCTTGATGATGTTGGTGAAGGCCGGAGCCGCGATGGGAACGGCTTCCCAACGATTCTCCCGGCGCACGAGAACCGCGGGCAACAACAGCGACAACAGGAACAGCAGATGGTCGATGCCCTTCAAGATGTGCCAGGTGCCGGCCTGCAGATACTCGATGAATGCCGCCCAAGGCGAGGGATGGTCGAGTTCGAAGGAACGCAGTTGGGCGCCGCCCAATACGGCGGTCTGGCTCGCGCCATGGGCGGCGCTCAAGGTGAGCAGACCGCGATGCGAGGGGTCTTCCGCATCGAGAATTCTGTAGTCGATGGTCAAACGCTTAAGGACGCCGCCGCAGGCGGCGCTGATCGGGAGCCACAGATACTTGCCGTCCACTCGCTCATGCACTTGAACGGGCGCGAATCCCAGGGTGCACGCCTGCGTGCCGAGCAGACGAAGGTGTCCCAGCACATAGGTCTGCAGCGCTGTCTGACCGGCCCGTAGCTCCCCCCAGGTGACTTTGCCGTCGCCGTCGTGATCCAGGCCGACCGCGAGTTCGCCGTCGCGAATCGCGAGCTCCAGCGCGCCGGATACTTGTCCACCATCGACTTGAAGCGTCAGGAAGCCGTTACTGGCAATGTGTGCCTGCAGAGGAGCCGCCAACAGCAATGCCGGCAGCCAGCCCAGTTGGCGCAGGATCTTCATCGCGCCGAGACCTGAGACAGGACATTCACGCGCACGTCGCTCTGTCCGGTCGTGCGCACGAACTCGAGCGCCGGTTGCGCAGCGTTGGTATTGCCGGCCGCTTTTGCTGCCCTGACGAGCACGAGCACATCGTCGGGCTCGTGCTGCACCGCCCAGTTGTCGAGTGCCGCGGCCAAGCTCAGTCGAGGTTGATCCTCGACATCGAGCAGAAATCTTGCCTGCTCGCGCCGATGCACGGCCTCGCCGCGCTGCTCCTCAGCGGCAAATGCCGCCTCGAGCCGAGCGCTGCTTTGCTTAAGCCGCGGGTCGTGCAGTTGATGTTGCGCGATGGCGATCCGCAGCAATAGCGGTTCAAAACTCTCATATCCCTGCAAGAGCGCCAGCACCTCGGCGGGGCGGCCCCGTCGCAGCAACAAATCGGCATAGGCCGCGCGCACATAAAAATCCATGGGCGCCACCTTCAAGTCCTGCTGAAACCAGCGCTGCGCGTCGTCGTCCCGGCCCAGACGAACCGCCATTTCCCCCAATTCGGAATACAGCCAGGACTCTTCCGAGCTGAGCCATCCTTGCGGCGGGAGCTGCGTGAGTGCCGTATAGGCCGACTCCAATTGGCCGTTCAGGCCGCGCAGACTTTGCAGGCACAGCGCGCCAAGCCGGGGAGCGGCAAGGCGTGAGAATTGCTCGCAGGCCGCGACCGCCTCCGGGTAGCGTCCCTGCACCCGCAGCACGGTTGCTTGGATCAGCCGGGCCTGAGGATCGTTGGGACGCAACTGAAGCGAGCGCTCGAGCGTGGCGAGCGAGGCGCTGAATTCATGACGACTTTGTTGCAGAGTCGCCTGCAGAACCAGGACATCCGGCAGGGGCGGATTTTGTTTCACCCAGGGCGCGAGCACGGCTTGCGCATAGCCGAGATAGCGCAGATCGCCGCTCGCGCGGGATTGGCGAATATAAAATTGCGCCAATGGAATCGCCACGTCGACGCGGTTTTCGGCCAAGTGCCGCGCCGACACGTCGGCATAGTGAGTGCCTGCGGGCAATTCGGCCAGCACCGTGTCATCGCGACTCGGTATGTAGGGGCCGGCATGCGCTCTTGGCCAAGCGGCGCACAGGAGCGCTGCCGCGAAAAGAGTGCAGAGCCGGCTGCGCCGCGCGCCGGGCCGGCCAAGATCACGACTCATGTCGCTAAGCTCATCGAAAAACTCCCCACGGCGGGCGCACGAATCGGCGGTATTTCGCTAAATACGTAGGATCCAACCGCTTGGATGCAGTCCTAAGCGCGAATGATTGGATAGGACGTCCGCATCCCGCCGGTAGGCCTCAAGATCAGGGCCCGAATTGTCTGGAGATGGTAAAACGAGCCATGAGGGGCTCGAGCGGATGATCATGGACGTCGGCTCTGCCGAGCGGGTAGTTGCCGATCTCGTTTCGCAGCCGGTCGACATACCAGAACTCGGCCGCTGCTGCGTGGCTGTTGAGCAGATTGTAGAGTCCGAGAGAGAGGCTCCAGCGCGACGGCAAGGCATAGTGAACGTCGAGGTTCAGTTGTCCGAAGCCCCGTCCGTTGACCTGTCCGAGCGCCGTCGGGGCGTTCGCGCAGGAGGTTGCAACGCCCGGAAAATCATGCACAGCGGCCGAATTGACGCAGGGCCCGGAGGAGAGCGGATAGTTCCCGAGATAGCGATACGCGAGGCCGCCGCTCCAGGGGCCAAGATGTGTCAGGTACAGGGCGAGCGAGCCGGTCCCGACCGGCGCATTCGTGATGTAGGTCCCCAAGTGTCCCGTTCCGTCGTCGAAGGAACGGGTAAAGCGCGTATGGTCGCCTGAGTAGCTGCCGTAGAACTCGAGCCAACGATTGATCTGATACGTCACGTTGATTTCATAGCCATAACGGCGGCTCGGGGGACCGGCGATGTCCTGGCCCACATCCGGATTAATGGTGGTCTCGGATTGCTGCCACAAGTTATAGAGGGCGAACGTCAAGGCGAGATCTTGCTTGACCGCGGCGCGCACTCCCACTTCCTGGCCTTCCGACCGCGACAGCAGCGGCGTGTGCGGCAACCCCAAGTCCACGCTCGTGTCCTGATTGACCCCGCGCAGATCGGCGCTGTGGAAACCTCTGCCGGCGCTCAAGTAGAACTCTAAAAATTCCTTTGGCGTGTAGATGAGGCTCCCCATGGGCTGAAACAATGTTTGGGCGGCCTTGCCCCCGTTGGTATACCCCGCGGTTTCGTGCAATGCCGCCAGATCGTCGACGTCGCTGCCGTGCTGATAGTCGATGCGAAATCCCAGCACACTGCGCAGCGCCGAAGTCCATTGGGTGCCGGCCTGCAGATAAGCCGCCGCGGCGATCAGATGCACCTGATCATGGTTGGAAAAAGACGGGGGAGCATCCTGCGGCGGCAGCGGCGCCTGAGCCTCGCTTGGGCTGCGCCCGACGCCCAACCGGTCGTAACGCACAAGACCGCCGAGCGAAATCTCATTGCGCAAGCGCCCGAAGGGTATCGGTAGCGTGTAATTGGCCGCGCCGCCCAGCGTGCGTCGATTTTCAAACTGATCTTCTTGATCGCCGTGAATCGGATCGACGAGGAAATGGGTGAAGTTGTTGAACAAATTCAGATCGTTGTAAATGAAGAACCCGCTCGCGGAGAGTTGCCCATCGCCCAAGGCAGAAAAATAATTTGCCGACAGGCTCGCGCGCTGTGCGTGACCGCCATCGGTCGGATCGAGAGTGCCGAAGCGATTGGGGACCAATCCTTCGGTAATGGCCCGGATGGGAATGTCCGTGGTGCTGGTCCAAATCTGGTGATAGTACATGCCGGTCACCGAATAGCCCTCGTGCTGATCGCCCTGGCTGTAGCGAAGCACCGCGTTCTCCTTGCGCGCATCATCGGGAGTTACGAACGGGCCGTCGTAATGCTGCACTTCCGCGGCCGCCAATAGATTCCCTGGTCCCAGGATTTGCGAACCGGTCGCGAGGATGCGCTGAAATCCGCGGGTGCCCACGGTTGCGGAGACTTCATCCGCAATCGTATCCCGATACTTCAGGCGCACTGAACCCACGGCGCCGAAGTCGCCCACGTTGGCGTAATAAGGCCCCTTGGTGTAGATGATCTCGTCCACGAGCTCAGGGATCATGAAATTAAGGTCCGTATAGCCCTGACCGTGCGCGTGAGTGGGTTGGTTGACCGGCATGCCATCCGCGGCGGTTTGCAGATCCGTGCCGTGGTCCAAGTTGTAGCCGCGCAGCAGATATTGATTCGCCTTGCCCTCACCGCTGTGCAATGTGACGATCAAACCCGGCACGGTTTCAAGCAGTTGGCCCGGACGATACACGGGCGCCAGCTGCAGCTCCTGATCCGCAACCATCCCTTCGCTTGCCGCCGCGGCCGTTCCGAGGAGTTCTTGGCGCTGAGACGTGACCGTGATCTCCTGGATGGCGGGTGCGCCGAGTTCCACATCGGCCCCACTTGAGGTCAAGTCCTCCGCCGACGATCGCGAAGGCTGCGCTGATGAGCAAATGATGATTCCCAGCATCAGCGCACTCGCGGCCGCGCGGCGGGCAGCGGGCATTCTCGTGGGCCGGTGGATCCGGCCAGCCTTGCGAGTTGGGGCCCTCCTAGAAGGGCTGTTATGCTCCTGCATTGGTTTTTGCCGCGTGGAAGCGCGAATTGCCGTTCTTCTTACGAAAAGCATCCGCGTTTGGATGCGCGGCCTAAGAATTTTTTTCGGCAAGATCGCCAAGTCTTGCGGCCAACAAGCGGCGTGCTAGCGGACTCGCGCCTCGACGCTCCCAGCAAGACGTGGATCTGGTTTGAGAACTCCGCTCACTTTCCTCAATGGGAGGAGGTGGAACAGTTCCATGATTCGCTGACCCGGCGGGTCCTTCCCGAGACCCAGCCTCGTAAAGGATCCTGATGTCTCGTGTTTAGGCCGGGTGCTTGGCCGGCGGCTACATCAGTGAAGCGCAGCGTCGGTCAGTGACTTGACACCAATCCGATGGGGGATATAGAGCACTTGAGCTGCGTGTCGATCCAATCGCGAGGCAAATTTGCCACGGTATTCGTGCTTGTTAATAGCAGCGCATGGCGAGGCGTGTCGGCGAAATGCTCCATAACGGCGCCCGCGCCTATTCGATGGACTGTTTGCAGGGATCGGGCGGAGACTTCCAACACTTGTCCAAACGTTCCGAGCGCTTCTCGGGCTGCCTTGGCGGTGTCATCGGTGCAGGCGTCGGCGACCACCACGATCCACAGGGAGTTATGCCAACCAGAGTGGCTGTTGGCCGCGAATATGCTGGAGATGCATTGGGCGATTGTCTCGGCCTGATTGTGCGCCGGTATGACAATCCCAATGGCTTGGACTTTCGAATTCGGGGCAGGGAGTTGGGTGTAAGCGGGGACGCTGGCCGGAGCTGGACGTTGAGACATGCTGTTAGCATCGCAATTCTCAAGTAAAAATGTTGCAAATGTTGCTGGGACTGTGAAGTCATTAACGATTCATGTTTACGCCGTTTTTATCAGAACGCGTCTATGCTGTCTTGAACCAGGTTCCTTTGTCGGAGTGTTCTTTGATCGGCAAAGGAGGTAGGAGGTTCTTTATGGCGATCCTAGATTATGTGCGATCGATTGCGGCCACCGAGACAGTCTCGAAGGCTCAAGTGTTCCGATTTCTCGAAATGCAATTTGCTCGAGCGGATAGGAATCATGATGGTGAGTTGGATGCCGACGAATTAGCGGCATTTGTTCAGGCGGTTTCGAGTCCGGCAGCGGACCTGCGGTAGCAAAAACGCGCTCTACCGGATGGCGGGGATGCAGTTCTTGCAGCTACGCGGGTGAGAACAGAGGCTCCGTGTCGCGTCGGAAAGGGCGCGAATTTACGAAAACACCGCAGAAATGCCCGCATTGATCGCAAGGCCTCCGATGATCAACCAGGCAAACAACAGTGCCGCCAGCATGAGCGGTTTGATGCCTGCGGTGCGAATCACCGACACATGCGTTGTCACGCCCAGCGCCGCCATCGCCATCGCGAGCACAAAAGTGTCCACGCTGATGGCGGTCGTGACCAAAGCCTTCGGTAATGCGACCAGAGAATTAAGCGCGCCGACCAGGACGAACCCAAGCGCAAACCAGGGCACGACCACGCGCCCCCTCGGCGTGTGACTCAAAGACTGGCCCGCTTCCTGTTGGGGATGCCGTGAGAGATACGTCGATAGGATGATGAGAAAGGGAGCCAGCATCATGACGCGCACCATTTTCGTGATGACGGCGGTATTGGCAGCCGCATCGGTGATTGCCCGGCCCGCAGCGACCACTTGAGCGACCTCGTGAATCGTGGAACCGGCAAAAATGCCGTACGCGGTCGGACTTGCCGGCAGCAGTGAAAAACGCAAGTTCAGGTGATACAACGCCGGGTATAGGAAGATCGCCAGCGTGCCGAAGACAACCACGGTCGAGATCGCCACGGCGACTTGCTCGGCGCGTCCGCGCACCACCTGCTCGGCCGCCATCACCGCGGCGGCGCCACAGATGGAACTGCCGGCGCCGATCAACATCGCCGTCTTGCGATCCAATCCGAAAAGGCGCGTGCCTGCCCACCAGGACAACGCGAAGGTGCTGCTCAACACGAGCGCGTCAGTCACCACGCCGCCAATGCCGACATTGGCGATATCCTGAAATGTCAGCCTAAGACCGTAAAGGATGATCCCCGCCCGCAGCAGGGTTTGCTTGGAAAACGTAACCCCTTCGCTGCTCGCGACAGCGACACGTCGAAAGACCGTATTGCCGACGATCATGCCGAGGACGATCGCCAGTGTTAACGCGCTGATACCACTTGACTGAATCCACTGAACCTTCCCCAGTTCGATCGCCAGCAGCGCGATGGCGCCGATCAGCAAGATGCCGGGAACGGCCTTCGCCATTTTATTGGCCGCGCTAGAGCGGAGCCGAACGGCAGCCTCGATGGGAGTAGTGCGTGCGTTCACAGTAAGGGGTTGTCTCCAGATCAAGCTCGTTACGCACGCCAACTATGGGGATCGCCCAATGATTTGTGAAACAGATTGATTCTATATGATTAATCGATTAGGTAGATTAAAATGCCGGTCATGCAGATCACGCTGCGGCAGCTTCAGATATTCCGCGCCATTGCACTCACCGGCAGCACCACTGCCGCAGCGCTGAGCGTGCCACTGTCGCAGTCGGCCACGAGCACGGCCCTCACCGAACTTGAACGGGGCCTGCAGGCGCGCCTCTTCGATCGAGTCGG
Source organism: uncultured Gammaproteobacteria bacterium (assembly GCA_963749775.1). GTDB lineage: Bacteria > Pseudomonadota > Gammaproteobacteria > Steroidobacterales > Steroidobacteraceae > Bog-1198. The sequence goes on along the minus strand of CAVVPB010000025.1, from coordinate 971,860 downwards.
CAAGCGGCTACTTCTGAATGACAGCGGTCGTACGCTGTTGCCCTTGGCGCTCGGGGTATTGGACGGCGCGCGAAACATCGAGTCGGCGTTTGCATCGAGCGAAGCCGGCCCGAGGGTTGACCTGCGCTTGTTCGCCAGCACCACCATTGGCAACTATGTACTGCCCAAGCTGCTGTCGAGTTTTGGCGCCAGCGTTCCGGCGGCACGTCTCGACGTGCGCATCGGCAATACCCTCGAAGTCATCAACGCGGTATGCGAATTTTCAACCGACCTTGGGCTGATTGAAGGACCTTGTCACGTGCCGGACGTCATCATCAAGTCATGGTTTGAGGACGAACTCGTCATCGTGGCAGCGCCGCTGCATCCGCTCGCGAAAGCGGCTACCAGCGGCAAGATTACCATCGCGCAGCTACGCCAAGCGCCTTGGCTCCTGCGAGAGCCCGGGTCAGGTACGCGCGAGGCGGTCGAACTCGCCCTTCTTCCTCATGGGTTGAACATACAGGCGACGATGACTCTTGGGAGTTCAGAGTCGATCAAGAATTCTGTGGCGGAAGGTCTCGGGGTGGCCTGCCTGTCGCGCTCCGTCGTGCAAGACTTGCTGGCCGCCAAGCGACTCATTGTGCTGGCCACCCGCCTGCCACGGCTCACCCGAGAATTTGCATTAATCCACCACCGCAATAAAACTCTTTCTGCTGCCTTGCATTCGTTCATGCAACACTGCGAGAGCTTCGCGAAATAGCCCAACTTTGAAGGCTTTTAAACCCCCTCGTAGCGAAGCCACCTGATTATGTTATGGGCGGAATATGAGCATGGAAGCTCGCGCACCCATGGGCTACTTAGGCCGAGGCATTGAAGGCTGCGTGGTACGACACCACGCCTCGAGGGCGGGACGCGGCGAATGAAAGGGCCTGGAAGTATTCAGCTGGGACACCGGCAAGCTTAAGGTTCGGATCGACTCGGAATCCAAATCGGTTGTAGTACCGCGGTTCACCCAGCAAGACGCAGCCGGACGCTCCCTGTTCTCGAAGCACACGTAATGCCTCGCGCATCAGGCGCGAGCCGATGCCGCAGCCTTGATACTCAGGCGTCACCGAAATAGGACCAAGCCCGTACCAACCCCTCGCACCATCCGATATGGACACAGGGGAGATCGCAACGTGGCCCACGACCGTACCGTCAATCTTGGCAACGAGCGACACGGTGAGCTGTCCGGCCTTGCGCAGCGCATCGACAATGAACTGTTCAGTGTGGCTCGTGTGTGGGGCGCGCAGAAACGCGGCAGTCGTTACGGCTTGGATTGCTGCAACGTCGGCGGCGGCCTCCTCGACAATGTCGACTTTCATCGCGGGCGACGACAAGTTAGATCCTACCGTTCCTCCAAAAGTAAACGGGAGTGCCGCGCATGTGCGCGACCTTGCGGGCCGTCACTGATCGTCCCTATCATTGATCATTACGTGAGACCAGAAAGTGCCGGAAGCCATGACGTACGGAAGCGTCCTGGTCACTGTCCCTTCTTCCGGCAATCCGATCTCTGCCGCGGTCTTATAGGGAAAATGTATGGACTGCCACGACTCGATGGCAGAGCCAGCCGTATGCGTTGCCGCATTGTAAGCGGAAGCCGGACCCAGCATGCGGTAGCCCGCCACCGGGCCGCTCGGTAAAGACAATTTCCCGGATTTGATCTCTTGATCAATGACGCGCCGGCGATCTGCCTCCGAGAGCGCTCTTAACTGGGCAATCCGGCGGATGACCGGAATGAATGTCTCGTGATAGCAGCGCACATCGAACTGGGCGTCTCCTGGGCGCGTGCCGGTGCAGACCATGCCGTTCGTACCGGCTCGCAACACCGTAAGCTTCATATCGGGGCCGTAACCAACGACCGTCGCCTGTTCGCGCATTGGCAGGGGCAGAGGCAGCACGGCTGCCGCGATCTGCTCGCCTGCCGGCGGAAAGCTCGCGCTCTGTGCGTGCGCTGACGGGAAGGAGGCGCCGGCGAGAATGATGGTCAGAAATGGTATTTTCATGGACGCGTGCTCCTAGTCAGCCGACGCGGCTTTAATCCCTTTTTCGGCCAGCCGGCGCCGCGGCGCCGCCGCGAGGGCCTTCTCAAATTCCACCCGCGCTTCAGCCCTCCGCCCATGGCGGAGCAGGAACGCTCCCAGCAACTCATGCGTCGGTTGGTCGATCGTCGGGGGACCGAAGGCAATCGGCAGCGTTGCTTCCAGGGTCACAGCCTGCCGCAACAGTTTTTCGGCCGTCAATGGATCGTTGTCGTGATCGGCCATCAGCCCCTGGGCCTCGCCGAGAAGTATCTGTGGTCGGACGCGGTAGGTCGGGTCGGGGTCGCCCCGCTTCGTCTCCAGGTCGACGACCGTGCGAGCGGCGGTTTCGAGTTCCGCGAGAGCGTCGCGTGCGGCGGCGTTATGCCCTTGTGTGATCTCGCCGAGCGCGCGTGCGAACGCGAAGTCGAGCTGCGCGCCGGGCCCTGCATTTGCCGGCACCCGCCAGCCGGCAACATCGCCACTCCAATCTCCCGTCTCGAGCAGGTAGCGCAATCCCATATTGGCAAAAGATCCGGTCATGCTGTCGTCCGGGTCCATCGAATGCGCGGGGTGCTCCATGGGAAGCGCCGCTTCCATCGCCGCGCGGCACGCCGCAAGCGTGCTCTTCGCGGATTCCACCTTCCCGAGCTGAAGGTACGCATACTCGAGCCAGCTCGCATAGTGGCCGCAGCCAACCGGCTTCTTCGAGGCGGCTAGTCGTGTACGGTTGACGGCGGCAATCGCGGCGACATTGGCCTCGACGGTAGCCGTCCACATCCCGAGCGCGAGGAAGATGTGTGAGGTCATGTGCTGCGCGTGACCCGCATCAGGCGCGATCTTGGCGTAGAGGCGAGCCGCCCGCAGACCCAAGGGTGCGTGCGCTGGGTCGTCGTAACTGTGAATGAGGTAATGCAAAAGGCCGGGATGTTCGCGATGATTGATCCACGCTTCTTCGAGCACGGCTGCTGATCGCATGTAAGTCGCGACATCGCGCCCGCCGTGTGCACTGCCGAGAATCGCGAGCCCGTAGAACGCCGCCGCATCAACGTCATCCGGATAGCGCGCATGGAGCCTCGCCATCGCCGCTTCGTACCGGACATCGCGATCCTCCTTCGTGCCTTCGCCGTAAAGAATCTCGATTGCGTCTAGGTAGGCCTTCTCTCGGTCCGTCGGCGCCTTCGATCGACGCAGCGCGGACGATGGCGCCAGCCTGTCGAGTACGGCGCGCGCCGATTTTTGATCCTGCTGCATCCAGACAGGATGATTGAATGTCATCGCCTCGCCCCAGTACGCCATCGCGAATGCCGGATCCGCGGACTCGGCGCGGCGAAAGGCGGCTGCGGCCGAGTCGTACTCAAAATCATGAAGCAGGGCCAGGCCGTCAAGAAAGTCGGCCTGGGCCGCGGCAGCGCCTGAATTGGCGAACTCGACGTGCCCGTATTCATGGCCGGCAAACGCGGGTGATCCGACCATGAATGCGACCGTAGCGAGCGCAACCCTGACTGAATGCATGCGGATCATCACAGAAAAGTACTGAGGGGCGAATGTCGAAGCCAAGCGAGCGCTCATGGTACAGGTGCCAGGCATCGGAGTACACGCGGCCGGTGCATCAGATGCCAAGCGAGGCAGCATCCTCAATGGGTATTGAGATTTAACAGCGCTATAGAAGCGACTCGGGTCTATTCGGGGACCTTGAATGTCCCGCACACGCGATCCCAGAAGTGATCCCCGACCATGAAATTCACGTCGAAGTCATGGTGCAGCGTATGAATCGAGCGCGCCCGGCGGAAAGCGGCGAGACCCTCGAGCGGACTCTTAAGCAGATGGAACTGCGCATGCAAATAGCTGTGCGCGGCGCCGATCAGGATTATCTCCAGATTGCCTAAAGTGGCCCACGGCCATTTGAAGAGCAACCACTGCGCCGAGGCGAGCAAAATTAACCACGGTAACATCGGCACCAGGCTGTCATTCCACCCGCTGCCATAGCGGAACGCGGCCGTCCGAGTGTGCCGAGAGTCCGGGTAAAGGGTGTGGTGGCCGCCCATATGAAACTGTCGTAGCCGGCTGCGCGGCCGGTGCGGCAGGTAGTGCCCCACCCAAATCATGAGGGTGGCCGCGTAGTAGTTGAGCATCACACCGGCGGCGGTCATGAGTGCCATGATCAGCGTTTCATCGGCGCTTCGCGCCGTCCGAAGTTTGCGGCGCATCTGCGAAGGTGCCGAACAGGCGATCCCAAAAAAAGTCGATCACTGCGTAATTGCGGCGCGCCTCGCGATGATGCACGTAATGCAGGTCGCGATGCCGACGAAACCAGCGGGAACGCTCCAGCCAGGTGTGCTGCAAGTGATAGTGCTTATGAATATAAGCGTGGGCGCCGAAGGAGAAGAACAGTGTCGTCGAGAAGCTCACGAATGGGGCGAGAGGCAGCACCAGACCCAAAAGCGCGATGACTCCGCCGGCCGGGACCGCATAGTAGGGCGTCAGGCTGCGCTCGACCGCGCTGTACTCGGACGACACCAGATGCCTCGGAGAGTAGATGCGGTGATGATCGAGAACATGTCGACGCTGGAAGAAAGTGCCCACCGCCCTGTGTCCGAGCCAGCGATGCATGACCGTCTGTAGGAAAGACCCCACCAGATAGGCGGCCACCGCCCCAAAGGCCACGGAAATCAGCGCGCGGCCCATGAAAACTTTCCAACGTAAACGCGAACCAACAAGCGTGTCATCACTCGCTCCAGTTTTTCCGTCACCACGTTTTCCGATCGCCAATGGGAGCAGCTTGGTCCCACGGCGCACCTGATTCCACTTACAGCTTGCTTACAGCGACAAAGGGTCGATTAGGTTCTTCTCTTCTGGCATGCACGTGCCTCCAAAGCGCACTTAAGTTCAATGCGCCTTCATTTTTTCTTTCTCGCGGACGCCGAAACTTCAGCGACTCGTCTAGTCACTCATTCGCCGCAAGCCCGTGCTTCGGTGCGCAATTACTTTGACGAGGATCCGACCATGCAGACGTTTGTGCTCAATTCAATCAAGGCGCGCCTTGCGGCCGGAGGATGCTTGTTCGCATTGCTGCTCGCCGGTTGCGGCGGCTACGGTGGCGGTGGCAGTGGCAGCTATGGCAATGGTGCCGCTGCCGCGCCCACCGTTTCATTGTCGGTTGCGCCAACCAGCATCGTGCTCGGCCAGAGCGCAACGTTGACCTGGTCCTCGACGAACACCAGCGGCTGCACGGCGAGCGGCGGCTTTAGCGGCGCCGAAGCGACCGCCGGCACCAGCGTCGTGACACCGACCAGCGCCGGGTCAGTCACCTTCACGCTGACCTGCAGTGGCGCGAACGCCGGCAGTACCGCCAAATCGACGAGCTTGAGCGTCACGGCGCCGACCGCCTTTACGGTCACGAGTCTCGTGGCCGACACCGCCGGCACGGCGGCGCTTACCACCGATGCGCATCTCGTCAATCCTTGGGGAATCGCCTTCGGGCCGACGACGGCGGCATGGGTGGCCAACAACCGCACCGCGACCGCGACTCAATACGACGGCAACGGCAGGGCCCAACCCGCGGCGACGCCGCTCGTGGTCAATTTCGCACCGAGCGCGGCGGGTGCCGCATTCAATCCGACCGGGATCGTCTTCAATGCCTCGAGCGATTTCGTGGTTAGCGCGACGGCATCCGGCGCATCGCATTTCATCTTCGCCGGCGAGGGCGGCATGATCGCCGGTTGGTCGCCGGGTGTCGATCGGACGCACGCCATCACGGCCTATACCGCGGCGGACGGCGCGGTCTACAAGGGGCTCGCGATTGCGAACAACGGCGCCGGCAATTTCCTGTACGCCACCGACTTTCACGGCAACAAGGTGGACGTGTTCGATACGCATTTCACCAAGCAGACGTCCTCGGCAACTGTGTTTGCGTTCGTCGACCCGACGCTGCCGGCCGGCTATGCCCCCTTCGGGGTTCAGGCACTCAACACCGGTGCCGCCGGCGCAACTCAGATCTACGTGACCTACGCGCAGCAGAACGGCACGGACAACCATGACCAGACCAACGGCGCAGGCTTGGGTCTGGTCGATATCTTTGACACCAATGGGGTGTTCGTCAGCCACTTGGTCAGCACCGGTGGGCTGCTGAACGCACCCTGGGGTGTGGCGCTCGCGCCGGCCGACTTCGGGACCCTGAGCAATGCCGTGCTGATCGGCAATTTCGGCGACGGCAAGATCAACGCATTTGCCACCGGCACGGGGGCCTTCGTCGGCGCGGTCGCCGACTCCCGTGGCACCGCATTCGCGCAAGCGGGCCTGTGGGGAATCGCGTTTGGCAATGACACCGGCAACCAGCCGCACAACACGCTGTTTTTCTCCGCCGGCGTTAATGACCAGTCGAACGGCGAGTTCGGGCGCATCGATGCGGGTGCGGCGCCGATTCTCAACGCCGCCCCCGCCGTCACACTCACCGCGCCCACAGGAACTGTGTCCGGAACGGTCAATGTCTCGGCGACCGCGCAGGGCAGCGTCGCCATTGCGAAAGTGGAATTTTTCGCCGGAGGCATCGCGCTCGGTGCCGTGACGATCGCGCCCTTCACCACGGTCTGGGATACGACCACGATCGCGAACGGCATCGTCGCAATCAACGCCAAGGCGACCGACGTCGACGGTAACGTCGGCACCGCCGCGGCCGATGTCACGGTCAGCAACGGTGCGCCACCGGTCACGCTCTCGCAGCTTCAGGCCTCGGTGTTCACGCCGATCTGCTCGGGTTGTCACAACGGCAGCAATCCGCCGGGCGGCGCGTTGCCAGGCTCACAGAACCTCACCGCCGGCAATAGCTTCGCCGCACTCGTCGGGGTGGCGAGCCTCGAGCAGCCGGCGCTGCGGCGCGTAAAGCCGGGGGATCCCGACAACAGCTACCTCATTCAGAAACTCGAGGGCGTGGCGGGTATCAGTGGATCACGGATGCCGCTGGGCGGACCGTTCCTCGACCAGGCCACCATCGACCAGATCAAGTCGTGGATTTCGAGCGGCGCCGCGAACAACTAACGCGCTTAAGCTTAAAGTCCAAGACGAAACGCACCTGTTACGCGCCCTCATTGCGACTTGCCGCAATGAGGGCGCGCCGTTGCGGGTGTCGCCTGGCGCGGCTGCGGATCAAAGGTAGAAGTAAGGTTCCAGGACGCTCACTTCGATGATTTTGTGAATCGGCAGCTTGTTGCGGTTGGCCGCTCGCCGAATGGCTTCAGGCGATGGGCCATCATAAATACAGAACGCACGACGCTTATCCACGCTGACATAGGATTGCAGCCAGGAGACGCGTTCCTGAAAGTTGCAATCCATGATGGCAAGGCAGGCGCGCACGCCGGAGGCGTCGACCGGGATCTGAAAGCCGTCGGGGAACGATCGTTCAACTAAGTATCGTGGCATCGGTGAAGTCCTTGCGTGATTTAGGTATCCCCAGTGAGGAAAGGCTAAACCGGCTGCAAAGCCTGCAAATCGGGAGTGATACCCATTTAATCCCAGTAGGCCCCCAAGAGACGCGGTCGATATCCCGCGGACAACTGTCTACACTAAGCACAGGACGCCGCGGTCCTGGAGCACCCGCTATGCATCTGCTGGAGCGAGAAATATATCTCGATGCACTGAGCTCGGGATTCGCCGCCCTCGCCCAAGGAAGCGGCTGCATCGCCTTGGTCTCGGGTGAGGCGGGCATCGGCAAGACAGCCCTCATCCAGGAATTCACTGCTCAGCGGCGCAACGCCGCTCGAGTCTACTGGGGCGGTTGCGAAGCGCTATTTACCCCGCATCCCCTGGCGCCCCTGCACGACATTGCCCGCCAGGCCGGCGGCGGGCTGCCGGCGGTCATTGCAGCGGCGTCGAATCGCGACCTCATTTTTCACGCCACCATGGACCATCTGGTGCAGGGTCTCAAAGCCACGATCGTGGTGTTCGAGGATGTGCATTGGGCGGACGAGGCGACATTGGATCTCATCAAATTCCTGGGTCGCCGGATGCAGGGTCTGCCCGTGATGCTCATCATCTCCTATCGCGACGATGAAGTCGGTGTGCACCATCCCTTGCGCTCCGTCATTGGCGATCTGCCGGTCGCGCTGCTGACGCGCCTGTGCTTGCCGTCGCTCAGCGAGGCCGCGGTGCAAACCATGGCGAACCGCGTGGGTCGGGTGGCCGCAGATTTGTGCAAGGTCACGGGCGGCAATCCCTTCTTCGTGACCGAAGCACTCGCGGTCGCGGATCACGAAGTGCCCGCAACGGTGCGCGATGCGGTGCTGGCGCGCATTTCGCGCCTGTGCAATTCCGCCCGGGCGGTGGCGAACCTGGCGGCGCTCGTGCCCGGCAAGCTCGAACGATGGTTGCTCGAGGCTATCGTCGCCCCCGCCGCGTCTGATGTGGAGGAATGTCTCGCCGCAGGCATGGTGGCGCGCGACCAATCAATCGCGTTCCGCCATGAGCTCGCGCGCCATGCCGTCGAAGAAAGCTTGGCGATGCCGGTTCGACAGGATCTGCATGCGCGAATTCTGGCGGCATTGCAGACGCATGCGCCGGCAGCCCTGCAAACCGCACGACTGGTACATCATGCGGATCGGGCAGGCGACAGCGCCGCGGTGCTGCGATTTGCGCCGGCAGCCGCCGATGAGGCGCTTACCTTAGGCGCTCACCGGCAGGTTGCCGCGCACCTGGCCACCGCGTTGAGCCACGCCGCGACTTTGAACGATGATGCCAAAGCGTTGCTGTTGGACCGGTTGTCCTACGAGTGCTATCTGACCGGCCAAATCGCCGAGGCGGTCAGCGCCCGGGAGTCCTCCTATGCATTGTGGAAGGCGGCCGGCAATCGCTATAAGGAAGGCGACGCCCTGCGTTGGCTGTCGCGCCTCGTGTGGTTCACCACGGACAAAGCCGCGGCCGATCGCTTTGCCGCCATGGCGGTTGCCATTCTCGAGCCGCTTGCCCCCGGGCGCGAATTGGCGATGGCGTACAGCAATCTCTCGCAATTGCATATGCTCGCTGACGAACCCAAGGAATCTCTCATTGCCGGCGGCAAGGCGCTTGCGCTCGCCTGCACGCTCGGCGATTCGGAAATCGAGAGTCACGCGCTCAACAATATCGGCACGACCAAGCTCGCGGCACAAGACTTGAGCGGACTGGCGGACCTGGAACGCAGTCTCGCGCTGGCGCTGGCGGGCGGCTTCCATGAACACGCGGCGCGCGCCTACGGCAACATGGCCACCAGCGCCGCCCGCGCACGAGATTTTGCTCGGGCGAGGCGCTACTTTAGCGAAGGCATCGCCTATTGCGAGGAACGCGATCTCTATGCGTGGGTGCGTTACATGACGGCATCGCGCGCCGAGACATTGCTGGCTCAGGGCGAATGGGACGCGGCCGCCGAAGCCGCGGAGCTGATCAGTCAGGACATCAAGATTGCTGCGGTGGCGCGGATTCCCGCCCTGGTGGTGCTCGCGCGAGTGCGTTTGCGCCGCGGCGACCCGGGCGTTTCGAAGGCGTTGGACGAAGCGGCTGAACTCGCATTCGCCAGCGGGGAAGTGCAAAGGATTTCACCGGTCGTCGCCGCACGCGCGGAAGCCGCCTGGCTTGAGGGTACCCTCGCCGATTCTCTGGACGAGATCGCTCGCGGGTACAAGATGACCTGCAAGATATCCGACAGCTGGATGCAGGGGGAGCTGGCGTTTTGGCTGTGGCGCGCCGGTCGGCTCAAGGAGCCGACCGAGCAGATCGCGCAGCCCTGGGCACTGCAAATAGCCGGCGATTGGCAAGGCGCGGCGGCAGAGTGGGAGGCGATGAATTGCCCCTATGAGCGCGCCCTGGCGCTGGCCGAGTGCAAGGAGGAGAGCGCGGTGCGCACGGCGCTGCAAATCTTCGAAGGCTTGGGAGCCGCGCCCATGGCCGGCATCACGCGGCGCAGGCTGCGCGAGCGTGGTGTGCGCAACATTCCGCGCGGCCAGCACGAGCGTACCAAGCAAAATCCTCACCAATTGACGCGGCGGCAATTGCAGGTCCTGGCACTTCTTGCCGAAGGATGCCGAAATGCCGAGATCGCCGGGCGCCTCTTTCTCAGCGAAAAGACCATCGATCACCATGTGTCCGCCGTGCTCGAGAAGCTGCAGGTGCACTCCCGGGGCGAGGCGGCCGCTGTCGCCAACCGGCTGGGTTTGGGCGCCGCGGGAAAGTCCGGCGCCAAACCCGTTGCCGCGCCGACTCGAGGGGCCGCGAAACCACTGAACCCTTAGGCATCGGTGGCGCTGCAGAGCTTGCTGCGGTGCGCGCCCCGCAGAATCACCCAATCTAGGCATTCACCGGGAAAAATATAGGGATCTTGGCCGATTTCAGATTCGGTCCATCCACCTATCGTATCGATCACCGGACTCGCTCGATCAATCCGGCACCCGGACATTTTTTTGGTGCTCGGTATGGACGCAAATTCATTAATTGAGATGAATCATGAATGCAAATGGATTGCTGATTTCGAATGGATGGCGGGGCGAATGAACGCCCTGAAGATCGGCGGGCTGATCGACAGCGACGTTCTGGAGAAAGTTGCGGCCGGTGATCGCGAGGCCCTTCGAGAACTCTACGTGATTTATCACCGGCGGCTCGCCCGTTTTCTGACCCGGTTCATCCGGCGGCAGGATCTGATCGAGGAGGCCATCAACGATACCTTGTGGGTAGTGTGGTGCAACGCCAGCGAATTCCGTGGTGACTCGCGGATTTCGACTTGGATCATGGGGATCGCGTACCGGTGCGCTCTTAAGACGCTACGCCGCCGTGGGCATCAGCTATATCAGGCCGTGCCGATTGAGAACGAGTTGTTGCCTGCGCCGGACGAGTTGGATGCCGCGGAGACGGGCGAATGGGTGGCGCTGGCGATGCAGCAGCTCCCCGTCCACCAACGGCTGACGCTGGAATTAGCTTACGGCCAGGGCCATTCCTGTGAGGAGATTGCACAGATCATGGATTGCCCCGTAAGTACCGTAAAGACGCGGATGTTTCACGCGCGCGGCAAATTGCGCACGCTCTTGCCGCAGCTCGCCGGAACGGCATGCGCCTCTCATGCGCGACCGACGTCGGAACAGGTCGTATAAATTTTATTCAACGATTGAACCGAACCCGTCATGGTCATCACTCATGGTGGTCGGAGCACCCGAGCGAGATCCGACGTTACACCCATACACTTGCAAGGAGATTTCGTATGAATAAGCTTTTGACGCTGGCATTGCTGATGGCGCCTGCCGCCCTGTTTGCGCAGCAGGCCGATGACTCAGTCGTACAGTGGGAACGGATCGTTGGCGTCATTACCGCGCCGAGCGTCGACAACCCGGTTGCCGGTATCAAGGCCGGAGCAGGCCCATGGACTGCCAAAGACGGCCATGCGCGCATCGATCTTCTCACGGGCCGCGCCAGCTTTGACGTTGAGGGTTTGGTCCTCGTGGGCAGCAATTCGAGCGGAACACCGGGACCGGTGACGACACTCAATGGCACATTGGTGTGCAACGCCGGCACTGGCAACCAGGAAATCATCGACACGGCGGAAGTCAAACTCAGTTCCGAGGGCGATGCTCACTTCCGCGGACAACTCGACAGTTTGCCGGGCACGTGCGCCAGCCCGCTGTTTCTGGTGCGCATCGGACCTAGCTTGCCCGCGGCCGCCGGTCGCTGGCTTGGCACGGGTGCGGTTCGCACCTTCGGAGAACGCTTCTAAAGGACTTGAGACATTGCCGACGTCCGTCAGAGTACGTGTGTGCCTGCCGGCCGTCGGCACCGAGAGCAAGATGCGAATGCATTCACGGAGAACGATCCCTGCGATACCGTACGATTGGTCCGCCGCGCGCTTCAGCCGCTGGCACGAATTTCTACGGCAGTCTGTCCAGGGGCATCAGCGAACCTTTGAGGACAACTATGTGCGCTTCTCGTTCTCGAGGCCGACCAAGCGCGATGGAACCTAGGAACAATGCCGCGCAGGAGTGGCACGCTGCGCGGCATTGCGATTCACGACCCAAAATCAATTCGCTCTTGCAAGCTGCACCAGTCCGGCTTTGTCACCCTTGCTGCGCAGCTGGTGATATTGCGACAGCAGCGGGACATCGACGCGTGCAACGGCCTCATTGACGGCCTTGCGCACACACGCCTCTGCCTCTTTCTTACCCCAAGTGGCGGCGCTCTGGCACACCACTTCCGCGGCGTACTGAATGCGCAGATACAAGGTTTTTGCGCCTTTTATCTTGGAAACATCCAGGTCCGAATAACCGACCGGATAGCTCACCGACCCATGGGTTGATGCGCTGTTCGCGTGTTCCGAGGGTGCATCGGCGGCTGTGGGCTCCTGTGCCAGCGCGTTGCCGCTGATCGCAACGCAGCTCAGCGCAAAGAAGCCGGCGGCCACCATGAATTTCGCCAAATGGGATCGAGTTTCGCTCACGTTCTTCATGACTATCTCCTTTAAGTAGATGGGAAAGGACTTGCCTATGCGCCAATCCCGTATTTGCACGAATGTTAACACCGTTAAGATAGTTTAGCACAAATGTTAACAGTGTCAATATGGCTAGCCTTTCCGCTCCGCACCCGCTATGTTGCAGGCATGTCAAAAAAGGCCAAGAGCACCCGCAAAGAGATGCGCGATAGAGCGCTCCCTAAAAAGGCCAGCAGCTACCATCACGGGGGGCTTCGGGCCGCGCTCATCCGCTCTGCCCGCGAAATTCTCGAATCGGAGGGTTACGAGGCACTGACACTACGTGCCGCGGCGCGACGAGCTGGCGTCTCGCAGGCCGCGCCTTACAATCATTTCGCGGATAAGGCGGCCTTGCTTGCCGCGATCGCCGCGCTTGGATTTAAGGAATTCGCGGCCGCCATGCGACACGAAATGGATGCAGTCATGGATTCGCAGACGCGGCTGAATGCTGCCGGCATTGCCTACGTCGCATTTGCAGCGTCCAACCCTGGCCTATTTAAGCTGATGTTCGGCTCCAACACCCATCAGGCATCCGGTGACCCGGACCTGGATGCCGCACGAATATCCGCCTATGAGGTACTGCGCGGGGCCGTGCATTCTGTTCAGGTGGCAGGTCCCCGCCCTGTAGCGGATGAGGAGCTTGAAAGCCTTAGATCTTGGGCCTTGGTTCATGGCCTTGCGACGATGATCAACGAAGGCACAATTGCGCCCGGCATTTATGGCGCGGGTTCCGCGCGGGAACTCATTACTTCGCTGCTCAGTCCGCCGCCGATGGAAAAGAAAGGCGCTTCAAGCGCAGCGAAAAAAAGCGGGCCATAGGCAAAGGGCACTGCGCGGATGCCGCGCGAACGGTGCCGGATCGGGCCTGGCGAGCCTTAGGATCGCCAGGCTGCGCCGAAGTCGATACGATTTTTACACCGCGACTACCCTTTTTCATCGGCAAATTTATGGTCGGTGGATTTATCGTGTGCACGATGAATACCACGATACTCCGCGCTCGCCAGATGAGCCTGGCGCTGCTCATTGTCGCCGTCATCGACCACGGCCACATTCAGGTCGATTATTCGGGGGCTACGCCCCGCTCCTCAGGGCTCGTTCGACTGGGCCGTGACTTGATGCGTCGGGCGGGCATTGAAATCGCGATCAAGGAAGCCCCCTCGGAACGGAGGAAGTTACTTCCCCCTACCTGAGCCGGTGCGGGAGTTGAAGTTTCCGGACTAAAGCGATTCAACGCTGGCCGGTCGTAAGCACCGTGGCCGGCGGCAGCGCGACCTCAGTAGCGCCTAAGCAGCTGGGCCAGCGTTTGGATTGCTTGCGCCATTATGTTCGTCCAGGGATGTCCCGTATTCAGTCGCAGATGGTTTTTGAACTGCTGACGCGCGGAAAATATCGGACCGGGTGCGATCGAGATACCCCGCTCTAGCGCGCGTCGATGCAGATCCAGGGAATCAACCGGGGCGGCGCATTCGACCCACAAAAAATACCCGCCGCGAGGCGCGGCCACTCGATAGCCGCTGGGAAAGTATCGTTGCAACGAATCCAATGCCGCGTGCTGCGATTCGGCCAAGCGGCGACGCAGGCTGATCAAGTGTGAATCGTAGCCACCACTACGGAGCAGCTGCGCAATACCCTGCTGCACCGGGAGGCTGGTGGCGATCGATGCCTCCATCTTGCGCCGTGACAACTCTTGCGCATAGCGACCTGCGGCAACCCACCCCAGGCGATAGCCGGGTGCCAGGCATTTGCTAAATGATCCGCAGTGAAGAACGTGACCACTGCGGTCAAAGGCCTTTGCCGGCGGCTCTGCTTTGGCGGCGAACTGCAGTTCCGAGTAGGCATCGTCTTCGATGAGTGGAATCCCGTGACTAGCCAGGAGCCGCACCAACTCGGATTTGCGTTTTTGCGGCAGCGTGGCGCCGGTCGGATGCTGCAGCGTCGTCATGAACCAGCAGGCGCGGATCGGAAACTTAGCAATTGCAACTTTGAGCGCCTCAATATCGAGGCCGTCGGTCGGATGCATGGGAATTTCAACCACGTCAAGTCCAAAGCGCTGTGCGGCCTGCAAGCACCCGTAGAACGTTGGCGATTCAATTGCAATGGTGTCACCCGGACGGGTTACGCATTGCAACGCGAGACTAAGCGCCTCAAGCGCGCCCGCGGTTATGATGATTTGTTCGATCCCGATCGACATTCCGAGGCGCAGATATCGCTTTGCGATTTGGCGCCGAAGTTCGATGCTCCCCGGAGGCAGACTTTCCACGGTGGACCAGGGGTCCAGGCGCCGTGCGCTACTGCCCAGGCATCGCGCCAATTTTCGCCAAGGGAATTGCACCGGACTTGGAAAGGCGGAACCGAGCGGCACAACTTCCCGATTTCGCGACGCCTCCAACGTTTCGAAAACCAGATCGCTTACCGCCAGACGCGTGGAACTTGTTTTCGGCCGCGAGGTTCGCGGCAGCATCGGCGGTGTTTGAAGCTCACGGACGTAGTAGCCCGAACGTGGACGTGCCTCGATAAGGCCGTTTGCCTCCAGTGCCTCATAGGCCTTCAAAACGGTGGCCGGGCTGATCTTACGCGATTGAGAGAGCGCCCGAATCGAGGGTAACTGATCGCCGGGTGTCAATGATCCGTCGCGGATCATGCCGCTGACTTCTTGTGTTACTGTCCGATAAAGCTTCACGCCCAGCACAATACGGCGGGAAAGAATCCTCCGCCAGTGCCGGCATCAATGCAGCGTATGTGGCGCAATCCACCCGAAATGATAGCCAAGAATCAAGGACAAGAATAAGGCGACCGACAGTCCAATTCGCCAGCTTAACGCGTGCAACACGCGCGTCGCGTGCTCGGGACCTGATGACATTGAAAAGAGCGCTTTCCCCAGGCTCACAACGATGGCGAGCAGAGTCAACGCGATGAGTGGCTTCATATAGGCCTCGTTTTGGAGGCGCGTTCCTCGCGCCGAATGGTCGCAATGACCGTTCCGAACCCGGCGGCGACGACACCGACCATTGCCAGCATCAAGAACAGCAGCCCGCCGGCCAGCTTGTAGCATTCATAAAATCCTTCCAGCAGACCGACCGGGGTCGTCACCAAAAGCAGTGGTTTCGCAATGCGCATTGAGTCATCTTCCTGTTCCGACCCTGTAACAATCGACCCGAATTCATACTACTGAGGGGATCAGGAAATAACAGATACACGTAGCGCGTAAAAAGTGCAGTACAGATCAAAACAGGGCTGCCGTCTCCAAGCGGGGCGCTGATAATCCCGGCAGGAAGAGGCGCTATGGCTCGCATCTTGCGAACTACTTCAAAGACCTTCGGGGGTCGCTTATTGTTTACTGGCTATATGACCAAGATGAGCGCCGTCCTGAGGATTAAAGCCGAGCTAGCCCTGACGGAAGCGTCTAGGACCCTATTCAGTCAGCAGGCGTCTTTGTGCGCGTCGCCTGAAACAAGAAGTTACGCTGACACTGCTACCGTTGTGCGCAAGGAACTCGATAAGCTCGTGAATATACTCGCAGACGACACAAGCGAGAAACACTGGAACGTAGCGGCTCGTGTGGCAAAATGTGCAGACTACCTCGCACTGATACCGAGTCGCGAAGTGCAGGGCGCTCGCCTCGATATGATTGCTGCGCACAAGGTGTTACAGGACGTACTGGAAATCACATTCTAAAGCATTGAGGTGCGACGCTACTCGACCTCCTATCTGCGGCTGCTAGTCACAATCAGCTTGGGCTTAAGTGGTCTTGTCTCGGCATTGGCGATCTTGAACAGGGCCGGCTGATTGACCTCATTGATCGCATTGCTCGTTGCCTTTTGAATACACGCATAAAAGTTTTTGCGGTAGTACAGATCGCCGTCTTTCCACTGTTGGCATACGGTTTCTGCCGCGCCTCGAATGCGCTTGTAGAGCGTAGAGGCGCCTGATGCGCTCGATACATCGAGGTCGCCATACTTCACCCTAACCTGCAAGTCGTCGAGGCTGTCTGATGCGAAGGACACCGTGGCGATGCTGCATGTCAGGGCGGCGAAAATCGGTGCGGCGATGCGGGGCAAGCGAGTGCAAGTATTCATTGTAGTCTCCTGGCGCTTCAAGGCGTTCCGAAACGTGACTACGGTCTCGCGGAAAACTAGCTCAGCCATTGATGCGCGATGACTGCCCGAGCGAAAGAGATCGCCGACATGTGCGGGTGTGACTGAAGCGCGAATAGATACCCGACGGCGCCCATGATCAGGCCGTTCGTCACGAGAGAGGCTGAGAGGGCGATGAGTTTGGAGGAGAGGGTGTTCATAAATGTCTCCGAGAGTCAGGGGCCGTAAGTGATCGTTACTGCAATAACACAGCAAGGGCTGCGCCAGTTGCACGCACCTAAAGAGAAGGGGTGCCAAGGCAACTTGCTTCGCATGGGGCCGCACATTTCGTCCGTTGGGACGAACGAGCCTGCTTACCCAGGAGAGGCAAGAGCACCACCATCGCCGCGCAGCGGGAGGCTATCCCGCTGTACTTCAATACTCTGGTCACGAGGTTTCTCTGACAGGACGATGGAGATTAGAAGCTTAGGGGCGCCAATGTGTTCGCCGGGTGCCGCGGGTTCGTCCCTCAAGGGTACGGGAGTGTCCCCACGGCCAGCGGACTAAAGCGATTCAACGCAGAGCGCCGTCCATGATCCATTGAACGACAAACGGAATATCGCTAGCCGGCGCGCCATCCCCGTCGTTTTGAAGATGTATTACGAGGTAACTGTCGGCGGGATCACCGGGCTTGACTCGGTCGAGCATGGGTTCTTCCGTACTCGGGATGTTGACCAGGTCGTTATAGCTGTGCGCGGCATCCAGGTTTAACCCTGCGGCAGGACTCTGTCCGCTGTGGCAGCCGGAGCATATGGGCGTGAAAATGTGGGTCTGAATTGACGCAAAATCGGCAGTCAGTGGTGGCGGAATGGTCATTGGGGAGTCGCTCACCCCGGTTTGACCGCCAGAGCAGGCGGTCAGCACGAGAAGCATCGCGCAGAATGGCGAGCGCCAATGCGGCAGCGCCAAACATTGCGGGAGCGTCCATTTCGGCATGATTAGAGCGCGTCCTTAATTGCGGATTGGCGCAGGTGAGTGCCACTACATTCTGTGGAAGTTGCCGGGTGGAGATGTAATGGCCGAGATGCCTCTGCCAGAACTACGCAGAGTGGGAGCTTGCGGCCAAAACCGGGCCGTGGGCCTCAGTAATTCATCGCTTCGGAGCGGCCATTCGCGACGTCGGGTAAGCTTGCGGCGATGATTATGGAGCCCAGCCGGATTGCAAGGAGCGCACCAATGCCATCTGTCCTACTAAAATCGGCATTTGCGTCGCCTATTTAATAGTTAGGTCGTTCAATCACCGGAGTACACATGGAAGCCCGTACAAAAATAGATTTGGCCTTGGATCACCAGCGGTCACAAAGACGGGAGAGTGCGCTAGCTGCAATCGAAAGGTACCGGACGCCTACTGGAGCCGCGATCATTCCGGTTTGGTTCGCTCTGCTTATGGCGCTGCTTATAGCGTCTGTTCCGAGCTCACGAGCGAACCCGATCCCTTATGTTGTTGCGATGTTAGCGTTCGCGGTCGCTTGGGTCACAGTCAGCATGATCAGAAACAACCGGCGATTGGACGCAATCGTGCAATTGATCAGACAGAACGGTACGCACGGCGTCGCTGACTGAGTGGGCGAGCAACATTGTGGCCAGCGCCCGGACCGGATGTCTGGGCTGGTCCGTGAGTGGAGATGCAGTCTCGCTTCCTGCTTACAGGGCGGCGGCGGCCTATTTAAATCATCATTAGAGGGTCATCAGGAGCAGTCAGCGACGGCGTGGAGTGCGCCCGCACTGCCCGGCCAGACAGAGAATAGTCGCCCTCGTCGCCAAACCAGCAGAGCTTGGCAGTTTCTTGGTCCAGATTGGTTTTGAGCTTCTCTTCAATCAGGCCTGCGACGCGAACCAGCCGCTTACTTTCGGCGCTGCTTTCTTTGTGGGTTGCCATCGCGTGCGTCAGGAAATGTATGGCCACGATGAGGTGTTTGCGGCAGTAGGTTTCGGCGAAGCCGGGAATTCGCGCGAATCCGGGGCCATGCTCGTCCACGGGCTCGAGGAGGAGTCGGCAGAACTCTACCGCGAGGCCATGGGTTTGATCTGACTTGCGGCGATTAAAGGCGCCCGCTTTGTGCGTCACTCGTTGAGCCTCGGCGAGGGCTGCGCCGGCCGTGAGCACGATCGAGCTCATGGCTTTCTTGAAGTCGTTACGAATGGGAATTGCCATGCGCTCACCCTAACAAATGCGCACGCAGGTGCAGCGGATGCACTTAACGATTTTGGGTGTGGGGCGAGGGGGGAGATTCGTTAAGAAACAGGGTGTGAGAAAAAGTGTCGGAAGCGGGCATTTTTTGTCATGACGATGCGTTCGCAGCGGGTTGACTCTGTGTTTCGGCGTCCTTGGCGGAAAATACGGCGCGACTCATCGCGTCGGTGGGCAGATAGGGGTTTCAATCGATTTTCCCGATGTGCACCGCTTGTCGGGAGCCAAGATGGTAATTCCCTTGATTTTTAACATCTCCCCTAAAATCAAAATTCACGAGCCAAGGTGATCCAAATGAGCTGTGGAAATGAGGCTTCGCTATATTGGGCGGTGACCAATTTGCACAACTTGCCGTTCGGAGAAGTCGATGGTCCCAAGTCCTGTGACCGATCTTAAAGCGTTTGTGCCCGCCAGGGATGCCGAACTTTCCAAGAAGTTCTATACGGATCTCGGATTCACCATCAATTGGAGCAACGAGCAAGTCGCCGAGCTTCAAATCGGATCCTTCCGATTCCTGCTGTCGACTTTCTACGTCGCTGAGCATGCCGACAATTTCATGATGAGCTTGAGCGTCGAGGACGCGGACGCTTGGTGGAAGCACATCCAGCGCCTTCAGATCGCGAAGCAGTATCCCGGCATTATGTGCAAGGCTCCTGAGATGCAGCCGTGGGGAATTCGGGTGCTGTACTTGAGTGATCCCACAGGAGTTCTGTGGCACATCACCGATATGCGCAAGTCGTAGTTTCGACTCGTGCCCGTCGGGTGTCGCCCTAGGCGGGGAAAGCGGGTCCCGTTAGTTTCTTGACGGCCAGCCGGAATCAGGAAAAAACAGCGGGGCCTTTTGGAGGGGCCCGACCGCTAAGCGTTGCACCCATAGGGGAGTTTGTTTTGTGATTCGTATTGCGGTGCGCTAGTGCCGACCCTGGAATTGGACTTTGGTCCCATGCAAGCTGCAGGGCTCGAGCCGATAATCACGCGCGAGTTCCGTTTGATTCGCACGTATTGGCCAATCACGGCCCGCTCGCGTAGAGAACGGAAAACCCTGCATGCGCTGCCAATCCGCATGCCGTCTGCGGGACAGCAACTTCGCGTCCCACCCAACACTTGAGGATCAACACATGGGCGTTCTAGATATTTTGAAGCAATACTCCAATCCGGGCACGCCGCCCGCGGGCGATGTCGTTGGACATTTCGATTCCGTTGCACAGCAAGCGAGTCCCCAGGACTTGGGCAGTGGCATCGCCGCAGCCCTAAAGTCAGACGCGACGCCTCCCTTCGGTCAAGTCGTCGGCAACCTCTTCGGGCAATCTAACCCCAATCAGAAGGCGGGAGTGCTGAACGAGATTCTACAGACCCTAGGCCCTGCGGGGCTCGCCACCGCTGGTGGCGGGATCTTGGGACGATTATTAGGCACCGGAGCCGCAGGCCCCACATCGCCTATTACACCAGCTCAAGCCGCGCAAGTTTCGGCTTCGGATTTAAGCACCATCGCCGCAAGTGCGCATCAACAAGATGCCTCGATTGTCGATCGGCTGGGTGGCTTTTACGCGCAGCATCCAACGCTGGTGAAATCACTGGGTGTCGCCGCGTTGGGTGCCGTCATGTCGCACATGAGCAATCAACAACGGCATTAATTCAGATTGGAGAAATGAGAAGACCTGGGTCTAGCTGAAACTGCAGCGACGGTGTACGAGCGATCCTTGCCTTACGCTTGCGCTTAGCGAGACTCCTTCATGCGAAGTCAATGACTGTGCCGGATCGGGCATTGAAGATGTCGTGGCTGAGGATAAGCACCGGACGGTGACTGGATTGCTCATGGCCGCCGACTGGATTCAGATCCGCCCAGCGGACTTCACCTCTTAGAATTCGGGCCATGCAGCTGCGTCCACGCCCAAACCCTCATCGGCCAGCGACTGTTCAAATTTGGGATCCAGCTTGGCGCATTCGGCGGCCAGCCGACTACCTTCCACACGCTCAAATTTCTCGTGCAGGGCGATTTGAATCGCACGACTGCGATTCTTAAACACCCGTCGCGCGACCAGGTTATCTACCTGTCGCAGGGTCTCTTGCTCGAGTGTTATCGCAACCTTGACGCTCGCCATGCTCCGAGTCTCCAGTATGATTAATTAGCATACTGCTTTCATGCTGTTCAGGTAGTACTCTAGGTTCAGCCGGTCACTGGGACGATGGAGTAGCATTCACCACGTGCCTTAAGGGACGGGGAGAATAAAAATGGAATTATCGAGACGCGACTTGATCGCCTCTGTTGTGGTGCGAGCTGCGAATCGCTTCTTCAACATGTGCGGCATCGCCGTTGGCTTGGCGGGTGCGCTCCTACTAGGTCCGTCTCTCAGTCACGCCGCCGCAGGCTGCTCTCTCCCGGCCACGGCCTCTGGCTGGCAAGATGTGACGGTGCATTCCGGTGGTCTGGAACGCAAAGTGCCGCTGTACATACCCGCATCCGCGGCGGGTCGCTCCGCCATCCCCCTCGTGTTCGACCTGCATGGCAGCGGGGGTAATGGTCGGGCGCAAGCACTGCGCTCCGCGCTCACGGCGCAGGCAGATCGCCACGGATTCCTTCTCGCAAATCCGAACGGCGGAATTGCCGATCCCAAGAGCCCTACAGACAAGTTCTACTGGCACGTGCCCGGAGTCCCCCTGATCGGAAGCGTGCAGATACCCGCGAACGCAGCCGACGATGTGCTTTTCTTTCGGGACGCGATACGGCAGCTCGAACAGTCCGCATGTGCCGACCCGCATCGCGTCTATGTGACCGGCTTCTCGGGTGGCGCTCGGATGGCCTCAGCGCTGGCGTGTGAACTGTCCGACCGTATCGCGGCTGTTGCACCGGTATCCGGCCTGCGCGCGGGAGTGCCGCGAGCTGGCGATTACCACGCCCCCGATGCAAAAACGTGTGCACCGAATCGAGCCGTGGCGATCGTCACGTTTCATGGTGTGCATGATCCGACAAATCCCTTCGACGGCGACGGGACATCTCGCTGGGGATATAGCGTACCGGTGGCCTTAGAGCGCTGGGGGCAGCTTGACGGATGTCAGAGAAGTTCTGAGCAAAGAGTTTCGACGCATGTGACCCAGGTGACCTATTTGGGCTGCCGAGATGCCGCAGAGCTGATCTTGTATAGAACCGACGCACCGGTTGAGCACGGCGGAGGACATATCTGGCCTCATGCAAGTACCTCTGCGCTAGAGTCCGCCTCGGCGGATCAAGTCGATCAGCTGGACGCGAGCGAACTCATCTGGGAGTTCTTTTCGAGGCACTAGCCTTAAGGCCGGCCTGGATCGATCCTGATAAATACGGGCCGTAGCACAGCGGCGGCGATTCGTGATACGCGTCGACAGTTGATCACGAGCCTTTTGAGCTTAAGGAATACGTTGAGTCGGGATTCCAGCGGGCGCTAAAGAGACTTTGGGCGAGGCGGATGCATGGTCGCATGCGACGAGCCCCGCGAAGTCGCCGCCGGCCGAACGACCCACGGCCGCGGTGCCGACTTGGAATTGGACTTTGGTCCCATGCAAGCTGCAGGGCTCGAGCCGATAATCACTCTTAAGCTCCGTTTGATTTCGCGCGTATGGCCAACCACGGCCCCTCCAGTTGCGTAGAGAACGGACAACGCTTCATGGCGCGCTGCCTATTCGCATGTTATCTGCGGGCCGCGCTCTTTGCGGTCGCGACCGAATTTGATCGATTTATGCGCTAGGAAAAGGAGCTGTTATGAGCTTGGTCTGTTTTATCGCGAAACACGTGGCATCTCAGAATTTGAGCGCGCAGAACTTAAACATTACTTACGACGGTGCGTCGAAGACGGTAACAGTCACGGGTGTCGCTCCTGACCAGGCCACCAAGGAAATGATTGTCCTGTGCTGCGCAAATATGCACTTCGTCGCGAAGGTCAATGATCAACTGACGGTCGCGCAGGATGCGGCTGCGGCATCAACGCTTTACAAGGTGAAGGCCAGGGACTCGCTCTCAAAAATCGCCAAACCGGCGTATGGACGCTTGGTAGCTTTTACGCCCAGCTTCGAACGCTGGTGAAGAACTTGGGTGTCGCCGCTTTGGGTGCCGTCATGTCGCACATGAGCCATCAACAACTGGCATTAATTTCGGGCGTGTACTCCTGGGTCGGTGAAAGTCCCTGAGCTAGAGCGAAGGGTGAGGCTCGAAGCGCCGAATGATGCCGGAGCGTAGAGGTCGGGCTCGCGCGCCTGACTCGCCGATGCCGGACGAGGGTATGGATACCCGAACGGCCCGGCCAGACGAAGAATACTATTCATAGATATGGTCGTGATCCTGCGTCTGGCCTTGGTGCTGTGGATGGCGGTCCCGTTTTTGTACTTTATGACCGCCGGCGCCAATGTATTCACGGTGCCCAAGCTTCGCGACAATGGCGCTGTGCTCGGTCAGCTTTCCTTTGTGTCGGGGATGTCGTGTGCCATTTTCATGGGACTGTTTCGGGGGTTGCTCTTGCCCCTGGCGCTGGGCGGCTTCGTTTTGGCATTGAGCTCAGTGCTGCTCTATGAATGGAGCCGCCGCACGGTGGTTGATCGAAATTTCTATGTGGGATTAAGTGGTGAAGTGCCGCCGGCTGTCTGCGAGACCGGACCCTACCGCTATGTGCGGCATCCGTTCTATTTGAGCTACATGACACATCTCGGCCTCGCGGGAGCGATACTTAAACGATGGAGGCTTGGGGATCATCGTCGGTGACGGTCAATTGCCGCATCCGGGACCGCAGCAGATCCTCGAGACCTATTACCAACTCGGCGTGGCACCGCAGGCTCACTTAAGTCTTGACTATCAATTCGTCAAGAACCCGGCCTATAACCGCGACCGCGGCCCGGTGTCGATTTTCGGCGTGCGGGTACACGCACAGTTCTGATTCGAAGTGAGGGCAATCGCGAATAGCTCGACTGGACGAAGACGTCGCGGCCGACTGGCACGTATTCATTAAGAGGGCAGGGAATCGTAGTTGCCGTTAGTCGTGCATCCCAAACCATGGGATGCTACGTGAGGTACATATACATTTCTATGCCGGTCAGTTGTAGGGTTTAAGGCCATTGACAAAAGCCATTTCGGAGCGAGCATGAATCCAAGAGACTTACCCAATCATTATTTTCCAAGCGTCCGGGCGCGCGACATCGACCGCTTCATTTCACTCTTTGCTGAAGATGCGATCATGAATTTACCGGACGGCCGGGAGCTTTTGGGCGCTCCCGCCATTCGGGAAATGGAACTGGCCGTTTTCGCTGCCAGTCCGCCAATGCCTACTCCGGTTGCTATCGTCGCTGACGAGAATTCCGTCGCGGTAGAAATTGATGTGCGCTTGCCGAACGGCCAGCTCCTAAAGTTTGCCAATTTCTTCCACCTCAATGGCGAGGGACGTATTCAGCGTCTGAGTGTCTACCGCAAGAGCGGCTGAGGATTGGAGGGCGGTACCAGGAGGACTCGTCTTAAAGATTTTGCGGCGAATGAAGATGCTCATCACGTCTTGGCGGGACCTTCAGCCTGGATCAAAAGAGATACAAACCTTCTGCGCCTCCTTTGAATTGCCGCCCATGACGAGAGCCTCGGCTATCTGCTCGACTTTGTATTCGTGTGTTACCAGGGAAGAGAGGTCGTACCTTCCGGATTTCATCATTTCGAGAATGTCCACGATGGCCTCTCCGATCGATAGGCTGCCGCAGCCTGTGACATGCCAGTTCATGAGCGAGAGGCGTCGCAGGTCCCAGGCGACGGGCTCATGGTGTGCGCCGACGACAGCGAGGGTCGCTTCCCGGCCGGCCAGCAGCGTGAAATTGTCCACCGCCGCTTTCAGGCCGATCGCATCCAAATATAAGTTGGCGCTGCAGCGCTCGCCTCCATAACCGGTCTGCGTGCCGAATTCCGCGAAAGCCTTCGCCTTTAGATCTTGCTTTTCTGGATTGCAGGTGACGAGACCGAATTTGCGTGCATTCGCGAGGCGGGCTTCGGAAATGTCGACGATCATCACCTTCGAGCAACCGTACCAGTCCAACATTATTGCAGCTGACATGCCGATGATGCCCGCGCCGAACACAATGGCGGTTTTGCCCGGTCCGGGATTGAGGTTTTTTGCGCCCCGGGCACCGATCACAAATGGCTCGACCAGGACGGCCGTCTTGATAGGAATGTCATTATCAATCTTGAACAGGCTGTAGCCGACTTCACACTGAAGAATACGGATAACCTCGGAGAAACCGCCGACGGTCGACATGCGATTCCTGTCACGTAGGGCATGGCCGTAATTCGGAAAGACATGGTCACCCAGCTTTAGGCCTTTGACGCGCTCGCCGATTTCTACAACTTCGCTGACTGCCTCGTGACCGAACTCATGATCCTTCCAGATCATGTTCAAATCACCCCCACGTCGGTATGCCGCGATGTCGGAACCGCACACGCCGGTCATCAGATTCCTGACGATAACTTCGTCGTCGCCGCACTTCGGATATGGCAAATTGACCACGTCAACGTTGCCGATTCCCCGGTAAATCGCCGCCTTGTAGGTACTGGGCTTCATCGGTTCTCTCCTCGGCGCTTAACGGCCGGACTTGGCACGTGGCCAGGCGATAGAAGCTACGTTTATAACTCCCTTATGCATCAGTGTCACTAGCGACGAAAGCATGAGGGAATTGTGCTCTAAAGTGCCCCGACGCGTATCGAAAGGATCAGCATCAGAAGCCTCTCGGGTCATGCTTACGAAGCTCGATAGTCGTCGTGGGTCTGACTTAACAATCAATATCGGCCCACGTGCACGCGCGCGCTTCTCTTACAAACCATCGCCCACTTGTCCGACCGGCTAGCAGCACCGTCTCGCGCTAGATTCTAATCTCCTCGAAATCGAGCATTTCTAACAAGAGGGGACGAGCCATGGATTCTTATAGCCTTTCAACAAAATCAAAGCGTATTGCTACGAGCATCTTCTTATTCGGACTGATCAGCCTTGGTTCGGGATGCGTCGCTGTGCCAAGCGAAGGCTACTACGATAGAGATAACCACCGGTACTATCACGAAAATAATTGGCATGAATGCGCCGATCGTGACGAGCATTGCCACCGCTGACCGGAGGTCATGGGCTCTTCAGTTCGAGCGGCGCGCCGCCGGAGCAAAAATCAAGAAGTGCGATTTGAAAGCGCGAATCGTGCGGTGGTAGTGGGAGGTCGACTACACAATCTTCAGTGTGGCCGCACTGCCGACTATCGCTCTAATGCGCAAAGAAGAACTTCAACCACGTCGGAGGTGAATTCATGCGTAGACTTAAATTTCTGATGTTAGCGGCTGTTGCGGGAACCTGCTTCGCTGCGGCGGTCCCCAAAGCGCAGGCTCAGGTAACCGTCAACATCGGGGTAGCGCCAGAATGTCCCTACGGTTACTACGACGTCGCTCCTTATGGCTGCGCTCCGGCCGGCTACTACGGTCCGGAATGGTTTATCGGGGGTATTTTCGTCGGCGCCGGCCCATGGTTTCATGGCCCTGCCAATTTCCATGGCCACGTGAACAACACCTTCCATCCGCAGAACGGCTATACGGGCCCGATGCCCGGCCGCGGCGAGAAAGCTGACCCGGCAAAGCGTGTCGATAGGGATCACTTCAAAGGAAACGAGGTGCGGGATGGGCGTGGCCACGTGACCGAGGACAAACGCTAGTTACACCCGCTGAGTGGAGGGGCCCGCCCGGGGAATAGACTCCGGCGGGCTTCCTTACCCAGTGACTTCGTGCCGATGTCACTGGGCTGGGGCTACTTGTGGACAGCATCGTTGCTGGGGCAGTCGATGAAGGGGCCAGACTGCGGGTTCTTCTGATCAGGATCTCGCGGGTGGTGAGCGTCAGCAATCGCGGATCGTTTTCTAAGACCTGCTGGTTCCGCTTAGCGCGTTAGCTAGAGCGACCGCGCTTGGTCTTTTTCCGCCGCTCTAAATACTCGTCTATCGCCTGCCTGATATGGTGCTGCACCGGCGTCTCTGTATCGTCCGAGAGCCTTCTAAGCGCGGCAATCTGCCGGGCGAGCAAATAGGGTGGGTATCGCTTGGCGATCTGCTTCTTGGCAGTCATGACGACGTCCTCCTATAGTCGGTGCGGCCGTACTTAAGTTTACAGAGGAGGGAGGCAATCAGGCCAAGTTTGGAGCGGCGAGGTCCTTACTCAAGTTCAAAGGGAGATTCCTGTCACCGAAGCCAGTCAGTCTTTGCAGGGCATCAGACAATCTGACAGGGGATCATCGCCTGCTCGTCGAATGAGTAGACCGCGCACAATCTGTGGTAGCCGTCGGCAATGATGAGCCTGCTCAGCGTGGGATCTCTGTAAAGCAGAAGCGGGGAAAGCGCCTTCTTCTGACGAATCAGCGTTCGCTCCTTTTTCACGTCGCTGTCACCAGCAGTCAGTAACGGCACATTGGCGGCGCGAAGAACATCTTTCGCGGCAAATTCTTGTACCTGCGCTCTCTTTAGTTTGTCGACGATTTTCTTTGCATCACGAGGCTGCAGAATCAGATTAAGGTATGCGCGAGCGGCCGGGTAATCGTGCTTCTGCGGCTGCTTATGCCATTTGATTTTCTTTTTGGTCATAGGCAGTTAATCGCGGTTTGGATCTCACGTCACTGTAAGTGCAATGGGGAGAATTGACCAACTCAGCCGCCTTGCCTCGGGTAAATTGCGATTTAACATAAGGTTTATTGTACATGTAAATGATTGATTATATTACATATACGGTCAGATATTATACCGTGGAATCGAGCACTTGAGATGGCTAAAGCCGCATAACCCCGAGTATTTGGGTCATTGTGCCCATGATTCGACCCGATGGTTATAACATGTTATAACAGTTGCATGAAACTGCATGTCCGCCGCATAGGAAATTCGTTGGGCGTCATCTTGCCGAAATCGACCTTAACAGACTGGGGTGTTGGCGAAGGAGATACGCTTGAATTGACCAAGCGCGGTATTCGACCTGCTACTTCCTGGGATTCCCCACACGTAAAACTGGATGAGCTCAAACGCTCTCTTTCACTTGCCGTCATACGCCGCTGTACGGCGCAGGAAATACGCGCTCAGAGTCTGGCGAATTTGTATCGCTGGAAAAAACAAGGCGCGTGGGTATCTGCCTATGACGAGTGGACGGAAATCCTTCAGAAAGGAACCGACGGAGAGCTTTTCGCTGCCATGTTAGGGCGAGACGACAACTCCGTTCGACTGCGGCAATCCATGCCATACGTTGGGCTATTGTCACAAGCGGAGGTCAAGCAAATACATGAAGAAGCGGCAGCTTGACCATGTGCTGCGCGCCGCGGGGGAAATCACTGGCGAAAGGCAATTCATCATTATTGGCAGCCAATCCCTGTACGGAAAGTATCCGGATCTGCCCGACGAGATTTTCATGTCCGCCGAAGTGGATTTGATTGCCAAGAATAATCCTGAGAAGACCGAATCGCTTAGCTTCATCGGCGTTTATTCCCGCTTCCATGAGACCCATGGCTACTACGCCGATCCGGTGGACGAAGCGACGGCGACTCTGCCTAAGGGGTGGAAAGCTCGCTTGGTCAATTTGCCACCCGGCGATACGCAAGGCGTGAGCGGGCTGTGTTTGGATCCCCATGATCTTGCCATCGCGAAGTATGTCGCGAGGCGCGAGAAAGACATGGAGTTCACCCGCGCGCTGGCCGCCCGTGGAATGGTGGAAAAGGCGCAATTGCTGGCGTTGCTGGCCAAGACGCCGATCGATGCCGACTCGCGGGAGCGGATTCAGGGGTTTATCGAAAGCGATTTCAAGTAGCGACGCGGTGGTGGTCACGCTGATCGGGATCGCTTGGATCCAAGCCGGTGCCTGGGCCGCTGTAGGGGAGAAGACGAGCGGGTCTTTAGGCTCGAAGTCGGTTGCCTACGCCTTTGGCGCGCTGCTGGTTCTTTTGCTAGTGTTTCAATGGGTCTTAAGGCCCGGGGTGCGATTCTACTAATCCCATTGGGGCGAGTGGTTCGGGCTCGTACCTATTTTTATTCGTCCCTATAGGAGTTTGCGCTCTTTGTACGGGACGCGCATGCTAGAGAATACGCCGTTTGCGGCCAATAAGAATCGCGGCCTCACTTAAAAGAGGCCCTTCACATCATTCGCGGGGGAAGCACATGCAATCGATATTCAAGACTCTCTTTGTTGGGGCCATCCTGGCACTTGGGACGGGCTCTGCGCTCGCAGCGGATGCCGCGGTTGGCACGTGGAAGCTCAACCTTGCTAAATCGACGTTTTCTCCCGGCCCTGCGCCGAAGAGCCAGACCCGTACTTACACTGAATCGGCGCAAGGCATGACGGTGATCACTAAGACAACGGCGGCGGACGGTAAGGATTCGACATTCACGCTGACCTTCAAAGAGGACGGCAAACCCTACCCTGAGAGCGGCAACCCGGACTTCGACATGGTGTCCGTGACGCGCGTGGATACGTTGACGGCCCACGCCACGCAGATGAAGGCGGGCGCGACTGTCAGTACCGCCGTCCGCGCCGTGTCGAAAGACGGCAAGACGCTGACATTCGCGCAGAAGGGTGCGCATGCAAACGGCTCGAAGTTCGATAACGTGATGGTGTACGACAGGCAGTAACGGCTAGCGTCATTGGGGGAATTCAGCGGGGCGAAGTGAGCGATATTTGATCGCGAATGCGGATGCGCCAAGCCCCGCCAGGAATCGATTGGCAAAGGCGAACCAGCCGATCGCACCCCTTGAGAAGGGGTTGTTGTGCAGTAGGGGCGCGCTACGGGTTCCTGCGAATCTCCTTGATCCCGTGCCCTAGTTGTCGTCGCAAAAGATTCCTGAGCGTGACACCATCGCCATACCCGACCCGTTCCGCTATCGCCTCGATGCTCTGATTGGTAGTCTTCAGCAGATGCACGGCACGCTCGACACGTAGCTCCTGAAAGTACGATAGCGGTGATTTACCAAGGACAACGTGCAGGCGCCGCGCCAGGGTTCGCTTGCTCGCGCCAGCCGCCTTCGCGGCGCCGTCCAGAGAAAAACCGTGCGCTAGACGACCGCGCGCCCAGCGCTCGAATCGTTCAACCAATGCGTCCGAGTGTGCAAGATGATCGGTTAACACATAGGCGGATTGTGAAGGCCGCGAGTCCACCACCAGATACTTTGCTGTCAATGCGGCAAGCCGCGGGCTCTTCTGGCGAATCAACCAAAGCGCCAAATCCATATGGCTCAAGGCTGCGCCGGCGGTCACTACTTTCCCGGAGCTTACGATCATCCGCGATTCATCCAACCGCACGAGCGGGTAGCGTTCTCGAAACAGTGGCGACAGCCACCAGGTGGTGGTCGCTGCCTGATGATCGAGGAGCCCGGATTCCGCCAGAATAAACGTGCCGATGCACGCAGCCGCGCTTATTGCTCCTCGACCCGCCCACTCGCGAAGAATCTCGACCGCATCGCGCACGTCGGGTCTGACCAGTGCCGCCTGCAGCGGCGCGGGCATCTTGTATCCAGGCGCAGGCACAATGACACAATCTGGGACACCGCAATGCTGTGCGGATCGTAAAGGAACGGTGAGACCCTGCGAAGTCTTCACGACCTTACGTGTACCGACGATGGAGATTTCAAATCGTTGGGCGGTGAGGCCCGACATCTCCGCAAGCTCATTCGCTGTCTGAAATGCATCAAGGACGGTAGAGAGCCCGGTGTCGAACACCCCGTCCAGCGCAAGCACGTGAATCTTCATGGCAAGTATGATATCAACTATGGCGATCCTGCCAATAGCGAATTCGACGACCCGCGCCCAGGATGATGCCGTCATCAATCAATCATTCCCGGAGACGCCATGTATTCAGTCGCATTGTTTGTTCGCTTGGAAGCCAAATCGGGGAAGGAAGCCGCGGTTGCGCAGTTCCTTCAGCAGGGACTTACGATGGCCAATGCAGAGGCAACAACGCCGCTGTGGTTTGCGCTGCGCTTAGGTCCTTCGACGTTTGGTATCTTCGACGCCTTCACTGACGAAAGTGGGCGTCAAGCTCATCTGAACGGTCCTATCGCCAAGGCTCTCATGGGGGTGGCTGCCGAGCTCTTCGCAAAGCCGCCGGCGATTGAATCAATAGAAGTTCTGGGTGCGAAAATCGCCAAACCGAATCTATGAGTTCCTACGATTTTCAGGTCCGCAAGGATAATTTTGCGGATACGCGAATTGTGGAGACCGCTACGCAGCCGCTTGGCGACCGAGAGGCTCGCCTGCGACTCGACTTATTTGCCATGACCTCCAATAACATCACGTATGCCGCCATGGGCGAGGGTGAATTAGGTTATTGGGATTTCTTTCCAACGAAAGAAGGCTGGGGACGGCCGCCCTGTTGGGGGTTCGCAACGGTGGAGGCGTCGAACACGGAACACGCGACCATCGGCGCGCGGGTTTATGGCTATTTTCCAATCGGAACCCATTTGGATGTGACGCCTTCGCGTGCGACGCCCACCGGCTTCTTCGACGCAGCGGAGCAC
Source organism: uncultured Gammaproteobacteria bacterium (assembly GCA_963749775.1). Classification (GTDB taxonomy): domain Bacteria; phylum Pseudomonadota; class Gammaproteobacteria; order Steroidobacterales; family Steroidobacteraceae; genus Bog-1198. The sequence goes on along the minus strand of CAVVPB010000025.1, from coordinate 940,525 downwards.
CGAAAGCCGAAGTCGCCGGTCTACAATCAATATGTCTTGACGAGCGCCGATCCGGCCTATGACAGTGATCGAGAAGCCGAACAGTCGCTGTTTCGGCCGCTCTACGCCACCGGCTGGTGGGCGGCGGATTTCATCTACTACGCCGCTCCTCACCCCGGCACGGTCATACTCACCAGCGCATCGGCTAAAACCGCTTTGGCCACGGCACATCAACTGAAATCGCTGGGTGGCGCTAAATTGATTGGCCTCACCTCGGCGCGCAACCTTCAGTATGTGCAAGGGACCGGCCTCTATGACCAATCTGCCACCTACGATAGTGCGGCTGACATCATGTCGGAGGGGACTGTCGTATACGTCGATTTTCTTGGACGCGAGGAAGTAACCGCGGCGTTGCATCGCGCTCTCGGCGCTGCGTTGCGGCGTAGCGTCATGATCGGCGCGACCGAGTGGGCTGCGAAACCTGGCGGCATTGTAGTACCAAAGGCGAAACTCGATGGCCCGCAACCGGAGTTTTTCTTTGTACCGGGTTATGCAGCCAAACGGATCAAGGAAGAAGGCTCAGCGCTACGCGCCAAGATGCTGGCGGATCTGCGCGCCTTTTATGCGATTTCGAACGCGTTTGTAGTACCGACGCGATTATCGGGGCCAAAAGCCGTGGAATCCTCCTGGCACCGGCTTTTGCACGGTCGAGTTCCGCCCCATGAAGGCCTGGTGCTGAATTCGTAACGGTTCTTAGCATTGACCAGGGTGTTACCACTGAATGAATCACCGGGAACGCGCTACATTACAAATTATGCGGCATATCGCGCTGTGATTGCGCTCGAGCCGGAAGCTATCCCTCAAATTCATAGTTCGAAATTGTCTTCGGGTTCGTCGCGCCGGTTTGGCGCTGTCGCGTTTTCTATTCGCCTTTAAGGATTAGACCTCGAGCTTGGTGAGGGCACAGGACGTGGTGAGGCCAAGACCCCGCTTCACTCCGGGATAGGCGCGAACAGTAGCAGCCGTCATCGCAAGCTCGAGTCGGACGGTGCGACCATATGTTGCTTGGATGGTGTCACCGAGTAATGCCGCATCGGCTGACTGCCGGGCAATTGCTTGACCGAAGTCAAATGCGGTTTGCCTGTCGCCGCCGAGCGGTTTCGAGGCGAGTGCGGCGTTGACCAGATCTTTAGAAACGTCATCGTCAAGCGCACCACGGGCCGCCGTCAATGCGCACGGCCCGCAGTCTTCGATCAGGGTCGCGCCAATCCGCGCCATATGGAACAAGTCAGCGGGCGCGGAATAACGGTGCATCGTGGCCGGCATGAAATGCATCAGCTTTTCAAGGGCGTGGCCGGGGGCATTCGAGACCTCATGAAAATAGGCTGATTCCCCGGGTGCCACTTTGTCGATTACGCGGAGGAACATGCTTTTCGGTAGGCCGGCTGGAGCGATGCGCTGCCGCGCTATCAATATGCCAAGAGCAAGCCACACCATCAGCGGAGGACCGAGCACCCCGGGTGCATCCATCCAGAAGACATGCTGCGCACCGATGCCGGTCAACAATTCCCAAACATGAAAAGCGCCGTGCAGGGTAAGCCACAGCGCACCCGCAAGCGCGGCGAGCCAACGGCCGAACGGAAACCACGCCGCATAGCCGAGCACCATCGCGCAGGTTATGTAGGCGAGCCCGATGTCGCGGACGAAATGCTGGTTAAATGCGCCGGTGGCCTGGACTGTCGGCAGTAACTGGTACCAGCCATGCGGGTCCCACACCATGAATCCGCCGTTGATGATTGAGAGCAGCGCCGGGAGCGCGATCAAGAATTGGACAAGGCGGTCGAGCGCGTCGAGTTTTCCCATCGGAGTGACCTTTGTGTGTATGCGTCCTGATGGTGATTATCGTGGTGTGACGAAGCCATTCCAAGCGGTATCGAGTCGCGGGCGTTTTCTGACGAGTCGGTCGCGGATTCAACGCGCCACGCCGCTGCAAATGCTCCCTCGCCACGGGGCGATAAGAAGGATCGCTCGCGTTCTACGCTGAAGTCCTCGATCCAATCAGGTAGAGCGCACGAGGCTGAAGCGCTTATCGGTTAACTTTGCTCGAATTTTATGCGCCGCGGCGTTATGATGACCTTCCATGAAACCGCGATAGCGTGGTTTGCCCACGATAATAAGGCCCCTCGTGGCCGGAGGTTTTCATGGCAATCCAAGATTACGTGCGATCGATTGCAGCGACTGAGACCGTCTCGAAGAGTGAGGTGTTTCGGTTCCTGGAAATGCAGTTTGCTCGTGCGGATAGGGATCATGACGGCGAGTTAGATGCAGAGGAATTGGCGGCCTTTGTGCAAGCGGTAGCGCGGCCGGAGGTGGATCAGCGGTAGGTAAGAGGGCAGGTCCTGTAGTTCTTAGGAAGCCGCATTTCGCATGCCGACGAGCATGTTTGCGACAATATGATCGTCTGCGGTGGTTTGAGCTACAGCGCCAATAGGGAGTCTGGAACCCACGGATCGTCGCGGCCATACCACGGCGTCATCCACGACATATCAGCTATACGATCGATTGACCGAACGGCCCTGCCGAGTCTTTCAATTGACGGGCGCCGCGACCAAAATTCTGGCGAATCGCGCGGGCGATGCCTTCGAAATAGCCAACTCGTGAGGGCCATTGTATGAGCTTAACAATCTACGAGGCCGCTGGCGGGCGCCAAGCTTTCATTGCGTTAGCGCATGCGTGGCACGCTCGATGTCTTGCTGACCCCATTGTGAGCCACGCCTTCTCACACGGTTATCACCCCAAACACTCAGAGCGCTTGGCGGCCTATTGGGCGGAGGCGCTCGGCGGACCCTCCGACTACACGACATCGATGGGAAATCAATCCGGGGTAGTTCGTCTGCATTCGGGCAATGGGGAACATGTTGAAATGGATGAGCGGGCGCAGGTTTGCTTTGCCCAAGCGCTCGACGACGCAGGGCTGCCGGACGCCCCACATCTTAAGGCCACGCTGAAGGCGTATTTTCGGTGGGCGACGCAAGCAATGTCGGCCTATCCGGAGTCGCAAGAGCAGGTTCCAGTGGGCCTGGCTCTTGCACGGTGGTCGTGGGATGGCCCCGTGTGAATTGAGGCTTGAAAGGCGGTAGGCATTTTAGGCGCTCAAGCCTCCAGGATTTCCCCGGAGGGGTTAAGCTTGCGATTGTCGGACTTGCGTGGTCCCACCAGCGGAATTGACTTCGATGAAGAGACTCCTCAGTTTGGGATTGATCATGTGGGGCGGCGCGGCGAATGCTCAAAACGCTCCCGCGACGCCAACGCCAACTCAAGGTCAAGGAGAGGCCCGGCAATTCGGCATCTTAGTGGGCGGGACGGCCACCCAGTACGATCTTTGCGTCATGAAGGGGTTTCTTGGCAAGAGTGATCCAAGTGCCGAGGAAATCGCGAAGTCGATTTTCGAAAAGATGCGCGCCAACGGCGGCCCCGACCAATCCGCTTATGTGCAGGAGGGGTGGGACATGATGAAGAAGGAAGTCTCCGCACACGAATCGTTCTATACCCGGGAGAAGTGCGCCGGGGTAGGCAAGGAGTGGGCCAAAATTTTGGCGACGATGCACAAAAAGTAGCGATCATTACGAGCGTGCACTACGGGAGGCGGGTTCGCGTCGGACCGCCGGAACGACCGCGCAAGGAAGCGTGGCGACGGGTATGTACGAGGTCTCGCTGACGAGACTAAAGCGGGAGCCGCCAGATTGAGGTGCTAACCTGCGCGGGACAGGATCCCGTGAATGTGCGCCAAAATGTCTTGCCGTTGTTGCTGTATTGGCATTCCCAGGCGACTTCATGGCTTGCGGTCTGCACCTGGTGCTTTCGCCCGGTGAAGTAGGCGGTGGCGGCAATGGCCGGTAGTGCAGAGAGTGAGAGGCACAAAACCGCGACGAGCCGCTTCATGAGTTCATCCTTAACTTAACCCCAAGAGCAAGTGTCCACCCGGCAGTCATCTTGTCATGGGACCCACGTCTCAATATTCGCATATTACGACGCATTGGCGGGTGAGGCCCGGATGCCTTTTCGACGCCGTGGGATCAGCGGATCGGGTCGAGGTCGATCATTGCGGGGTCGTGCAAGTTTATAGTGCTGGATCGGTAATCAAGCTGCGACCCGCACAATCTTTCAAAGCAATGGAGACGGCAATGCCTGAAACGTTCATTGTCCCGGCGGGAGGTGGGGCCGGGCTGCGACTCAAGCAGGGGGAGTCCTTGCGGGTTATCGATATCGAAGGCGGGCAAACAGGAGATCTCGTTGCGTTTTCCGCCGATGGTAAACAGCGCTTGAGTAGCGGCCGCACATTCGACTACGGCGGAAAGATCTACGTGTCCACCGGCGATGTGCTTTGGTCTGATCGCAGTAATCCTATGCTGACAATCGTCGCTGATGATGTGGGCAAGCATGATCTACTGTACGCGCCGTGCAGCATAGAGATGTACCGCATTCAGTATGGCGCTGCTGAATACCATGCGAACTGCTATGACAATCTATGTTCGGCGTTTCGCGACCTTGGCGTCGAACCGGAGCCTCTACCCAGTTCGCTAAATTTCTTCATGAATGCCAACGTCGCGGCAGATGGCCGCTTGTCGTTCTCGCCGCCGAAGACGCGCGCGGGTGCTTCGATCACCCTGCGTGCGGAGATGGATCTCTTGATCGCTCTGTCTTCGTGTCCTGCATCCACATGCAACGCCGGCGCGCCAACCATGCCGTTGGCCTTTGATATCGTAGCGACGTGATGACATCAGCTGAGTTTAGGAGGGTACCGGCTGGACCGCAGCGAGGCCAATACGCCGGAGCGTCATGGGGTGAATAGTCCGGCCATCGGCGTATTCGAACGGCTTCCCTGTCGTTAGCGCTCTGTGACGAGTTTGGCCTTGATGAGGTTGAAGGAATCGAAGTCCTTCAAGCCCGAGAATATGCACCACAGGGTCTTGCCATCGGCGCTGATCCAATTTGGGGGCACGTGCAGGCCCAGATACGCACCGCGCGCGGCAGGCCAGTACGCGGCCCAATCTTCGTAGTAAGCGATGGTTGCCCACGGACCCCATGGATGGCGGGATTCAAAAAGACCCAGTTGCTGGATCGGTGAGTCGCTGTCGCGTCCATGCGCGACCGTCATCAAATAGCGATGCAACCCGGCATCGAACACGACTTCCGGAGCGATCACATTGTTCGCATCGAAGAATATCACCCCGGCCTTGCTCTCCGAGCCCGACCACGCAGGTCGTCCACGCGAGTCGATTCCGGTGAAGTATTGATAAAGGCCGGGAAGCGCGGGGTTCGACTGCAGCCGGTTTTTAAGCACTCTCTTCAAGTAAATGCTGCGTCCATCTCCCTTGCGGACATAGTAGAGATACACATAGTTATCGATCGCTCCCGCGTTGTCGCGGCCGAAATTAAGGAAGGAATCGAGCGGAGAGGAGAGGGACCAAGGGGCGATGTGCCAACTTTTGCCGAGGTCGGTCGACCAAGCGAGCGTTTCCAACGGACCGATATCTCCGCTGTGCACGGGGTCGGGCGAATTGTCTTGGGTCCAGAAACCTCCGACCGCGTACAGCACACCGCCGATGGAAATGAGACTCCCGACCTTACCGCCGAACGTCGCCGGGTATTCCGCATAGGGGGGAGAGCCCCAGACATTCTTCCCGGTAAACCTCAAAGAGCCGTCCGCAGCAGGTCTGCCCTCAATACGTGCAAAGCCGAGGCTCACACGTCCGATGTGGTCATCGTCGCCGTCGAAGCCTCCCCCGTCGCCCCAAGCACAATACAGATTTCCATCTCGGGCCCACGTGCATGGCCACAGGTCGCTGCCGTGGGCTCTGCGCGAGGTAACCACCGGCGCAAAATCCCAAATTACGCCGCTGATCGAGGCGCTTCGCGGATAGGGTGCATTCGGAATCGGCGGCAGGGCACTCTCGCGGCCCCTCAGCGAATTGCAGCCCGAGACGCCGGCCGCGACGCCGGCGGCGATGATCAACATGAGACGCGGGAGCAGCAAATCAGCCGGCTATGAAGTGGGATTCAGAGGGCTCTCGTTGCTGCCAACAGCAACGATCAAACGTGACGAATATGTACCATAACACTGCGATCTCCCTTGCATACGCTCAGGCGCAATAGATCACCGGCATCGTCAAACACCGGGGTTTGGGTTAGACGGCTCGTCAGAGCGAATCTGGCAGTCCGCTTCGGTCATCGTTTCAATATGCGCGCCGACTGTCAACGGAGTAAGTCCCTCGACGTTCTATAGTCGTCATCAGCAAAAGAAGAGTCGGATCATGGGAGGCAGTTCTCTCTCATTGTCGCTCGGCACCGACAGTCCCGAAATTTCTCGGCGCATTCAGCGTTGCGTTGATCGTGTCGGCGTGCGGTGGCGGCGGTTCGGGGGCGAGTGCACCGACCGCACCGACCGCCCCGGCGCCACCGGCGGTCACGGCCGCGGACGCTGCCCGACTGCTCGATCAGGCGACTTTCGGAGTCACGGCGAGCGATGTGGCGAGCGTGCAGAGCACCGGTATCGACGCCTATATCAGCGCGCAACTCGCGTTGCCCGCGACCCAGTACACCAGGTTACAGCTACACGCCGCATACGGCGCCCGCGGACTGCAAGAACGATGGCTCGAATCCGCCCGATGCCGCGAGCCTCTGCGCGCGCGATCAGTACTCGGCGTTCCAGGTGCAGCGGGATTTCTTCACGCACGCTTTGAACAACCCGGACCAGTTGCGGCAGAGGGTGGCCTTCGCGCTCTCGCAGATCATGGTGGTCTCGAGCGTCGAGATCTACGAGGCCTACGGCCTCGCCGACTTCCAGAACATCTTGCTGAATGATGCACTCGGCAACTACCGAACGCTGCTGCAGGATGTGACCTTGAGCCCGACGATGGGTCACTACCTCGACATGGCCAATAGCGATGAGACCAATCCCGCCAACGGTACCGTGCCGAACCAGAACTATGCGCGCGAAGTGCTACAGCTCTTCTCGATCGGCCTCGTCGAGCTCAATCAAGACGGCAGCCCGCAGCTCGATGCGACCGGTGCGCCGATCCCGACGTACGCTCCTCCGACGATCGTGGGCTTTGTCCTCCGTGTTCACCGGCTGGACCTATCCGCCGCGCCCCGGTGTGAGCTCGAATTGGACCAATCCGATCAACTTCGATGGGCAGATGGTCTCATTCCCGAACCATCACCAGGCGGGTACCAAGCTCCTCCTGAATGGCTATACGGTGCCGGCAGGGCAAACGCCCGATCAGGATCTCGCGAACGCCCTCGACAATATCTTCAATCATCCGAACGTCGGCCCCTTCATCGGCAAGCAGCTGATCCAGCATCTCGTGACCAGCAATCCCTCGCCGGCGTACGTGGCGCGGATCGCGGCGGTGTTCGCCGACAACGGCCAGGGAGTGCGTGGCGATCTGGGCGCCGTGGTGCGCGCGATTCTCGAGGACGAGGAGGCCCGCGATGCGGCGCCTCCGGCGATCTTCGGTCACCTGCGCGAGCCGGCGCTTTTTATCACGGCGGCGATGCGCAGCCTTGGCGGACAATCGGATGGCGTGCTCCTGCGCACCGCGAGTTCGGCGATGGGTCAACCGATCTTCTCGCCGGAGACGGTGTTCAACTTCTATCCGCCGAGCTACCAGATTCCGGGCACGCAGACCACCGCGCCGGAATTCGGCATCCAGAACGCCGCCACCGCCCTCGCGCGTTCGAATTTCGTCAACACCGTGATTTTGCAGGGGGGCGCTGCGCCCAATCCTTCGGTAACGGGCAGCACGGGAACCAGCATCGGCCTTAGCGCATTCACGGGTGCCAACGATAATGCAGCGATGATCGCGGCGCTCAACCAGACGCTCATGCACGGCAGTCTTTCGAGCGATGCCAGCGCCATCATCCTCACGGCGGCGAATGCCGCGGCGGCCAACTCAAGCGACCCCATTGCCCCGGTTCGGGCGGCGGCCTACCTGATACTTACCTCCGGCCAATACCAAGTGGAGCGCTGAGATGAAGCGTCGTACCTTCCTTGCACATGCCGGCGCGCTCGCCGGCAGCGCGGCGCTCGGGCAACTCGGCTTGCTTGCCGCGAAGGCCGCGCCCGCGAATGATTACAAGGCACTCGTGTGCGTGTTCCTCTACGGAGGAAACGATGCGAACAATATGATCGTGCCGCTCGATACGGCCGGCTACGCCAACTACGCGACGACCCGCAGCTATCTCGCGCTCCCGCAGGCGCAGCTCCTGCCGCTGGCGGTAAGTGCCGGCGCCCCGCTCTATGGTCTGCATCCAGCGCTTCCGGGCCTCCAGGCGCTCTGGGCGGCCGGTAACATGGCCATCGTCGCCAATGTCGGGACGCTCGTCCAACCGCTCACCAAGGCGCAGTACCTGTCGACTTCGACCATCAAGCCCGAGAGCCTCTTCTCCCACATCGACCAGCAGCACCAGTGGCAGGCCTCGATCTCGAGCACATCCTCATCGAACAGCGGTTGGGGTGGACGGCTGACGGACGCAGCTCGCGTCGCTGAATTCCGCGTCGAGCGTGCCGCCGATGATTTCGACCGGCGGGAACAACCTGTTCGTCACCGGTGCCGCCTCGCAGGCGCTCGTGATACCGACGAGCGGATCGTTTGGGCTGAACGGCTACTCGAGCAACGCGACCGATACGGCGCGCCTCGCCGCTTTGCAGCAGCTCCTGAACGTCGATCAGAGCGACAACCTGGTGCAGGCCGCGCAAGCGGTGATGACCGGCGCGCTCGCGAGCAGCGCCGTGCTGAATCCGATCTTGACGAGCACCAATGCGACACTGACGGCACGCTTCGGCGGACTGACCGGGAACTTCGCCGCGCAGTTGCTCGCCATCGCGAAGGTCATCCAGGCACAAGGCACGCTCGGCGCGAGCCGTCAGGTATTTCTGGTCACCCTCGGTTCCTTCGATACCCACACGGACCAGCTCAATACGCAGGAGACCCTGTTCACCGAGCTCGACGCCGGCCTCACGGCGTTCCATGGCGCGATGAGCGACATCGGTACCGATTCGAGCGTGACCTCATTCACCCTGTCGGACTTCTCGCGTAACTTCCTGCCCAACACCGGCGGCGGAACGGATCACGCGTGGGGCAGTCATCCCCTCGTCATCGGCGGTGCCGTCAAGGGCGGCCAGATCTACGGCACGATGCCTACACTCGCGCTGTCCGGGCCTGACGATGCGAGTGACCTGGGCCGCTGGATTCCGACGATCGCAGTCGATCAGTTCGCCGCCACGCTCGCGAGCTGGTTCGGCGCCGACGCGACGGCACTCGCGGCGGTCCTCCCCAACCTCTCGGCCTTCAGCTCGGTCAATCTCGGATTCATCTGAAGGCGTCAGAGGGTGAGGCCGGATGCCTTGATGAGTTAGGCGCCGAGGTCTACACGTACTGACTCAATGTCAGGGTCTCGGTGCGAACGGCACGACAAACGGAGAGGTCCTAAAGGACGCTCGCCGTCGTTGCACGACATCGCGCCAGGGGGTTGACGCAACCGCACTGCAGTAGTGTCGAGCTTACCTTCCGCTGCAAGGTTCTCGGGTTCACAAGGGACAGGTCATCGCCGTGACCGCGCGCTCATGCATCTCACATTTGCGGTGAGACACTTGCCATAATAGGTAGCGCCAACCGGACACGATGCGATTCAGGGAGCGAATTATGGCGGAATCTCCTTCGGCCGTCGGACAGGTAAGGAAGCTTTTAAGTCTCAGCGCTTACGTGCCAGTAATGGTGCTTGGTGCCTGTGGCGGCGGAGGTGGAAGCGGCGCAGGCGACCCGCCTGCACCGCCGACGGTGTCGTTCACAGCCTCGGCAACAGCTGTCCAGGCCAATGGGCCGGTGACGCTGACGTGGAGTTCCGTCAACGCGAGTTCCTGTATGGCGTCTGGCGCCTGGAGCGGTGCCCTTGCAACATCGGGCTCACAAACTCAGCCCGTGGGCGCTTCTTCCAATTACATGATTACCTGTAGCGGTGGCGGCGGATCGGCTTCCGGTGCCGTATCCGTCACTGCCTGGAATGCGCCTATCCCGAGCATTTCGGCGGATGTCAGCAGCATTCTGACGAATAACACCGTGATGCTGACCTGGTCATCTCCGAACTCGAACGCTTGCACCGGTGCGGACGGCCTTTCAGGATCACTGGCAACATCCGGGAACCTCATGTCGCCGACGCTGATTTCCACGACCGTGTTCTCGGTGTCCTGTTCGAATCCGATGTTCTCCGCCGTAAAGGCATCGGTCACGGTAAACGTCTTCGCCACGTTCACGGCGACCGTTTCAGTGCTGTACCAGGTGCCGGGCGCTCCGGTCGTGAACGCGGCAAGGACTTACTATGTGCCCGATTGGGCTAATCCTGCGACCAAACCAGTGCCTTTCGTGTGGGTCGAAATGCAGGATCCGACCGGCAAGGTCGTACAGCACGCTTACGCGGATGCCAACGGCACGGCAACGCTTGCTGGACTTGACCCCGCCGTGGTTTACACACCCGTTGTCAGGTCGAAGATCAACGATCCGGCGCTCGGCCTGGACTTTGTCGTCTTGAACAACACGGCGCCGATAGACACCTCGCAGCCGACCTACAGAATGCGCTATCCCGCCTACGCGAATGCCGGGCCCGCCTACACGCCCGGCAAGCGCTCTGCATTGCAGGCAGTGGGTACTCTCACAGCGCTCGATGGTTGGGACGCGACTCAAAATGCGCTCATCGACGCGAATCGCTTCGCTGCGCCCTATGCGTTGCTCGCAAACGCCGTCAACGAAGCACAGATTGTCAGTGCCGCAGTGGGAGGATCCCCGGTGTGGCGGCCGCTCACGATTCTGTGGAGCACGAAAAACAAGGGCGGCTTGTCCGCGCCTCCCAATCAAATAGACCAAGGGTCTGTTACAGGATCCGGCGGCTATTACAATTCCGGTCACGCGGGAGTTGACGCCAGCGGCACGGAGACGGGGTCCTTCGTTGCCGAAGATCTTGAGTTCATTTCTGGAGATCAGACAACCGAGGCGATGGACCTCTATCCGTTCGTGCTGGCCCATGAGATGGGACATTTCACGCAGACGCTGTTCTCGACCAGATTAAGCCCTGGCGGCGACCATGGATTCTCGGACTATGAGGACCCGACGCAGGCTTGGATCGAAGGCAATGCGAGCGGAATCGCAGCATTGGTTCTCAATACTCCACGCCAGAACCGCGCGCTGACCGTCAGCAATGCGCTGGTTGTCGCGGTCTATGATCCGGTGGCCTATACGGTCAATGGCAATCCGCAATCATGGCCCCTCGGCTGGTATCAGGAGGTCACCGTCACGCGGCTGATGTGGCAGATCTACGACCCCAATGGTTCAATTAAGCTCTCAGCTCCAGCAGTCCTTGCGCCGATGTATACGCCAGCATGGAAAACCGGACCGTGGCTAAACAGCCCCTGGGCCTACACGGCGCAATTGGCGAAGCTGAACTCACCGAGTGCAACGGCCATTGGCAGTCTGGCGGATTCCTTGAATATAAAATCAGTCGGTGATGACGAGTGGGGGTCAACGGAAATCAACTCGGGTGATAGAGCGGCCCGGGACGCGATTTCGCCATACACCACGGTGACCATTGGCGGGGGACCAATGACCGTGTGCTCCGCTGGGGCGCCCAACGACTACAACAAAGAGTCAAACGTTCGATACGTGCGTGTCGCCGGTGACGGAAACAGTCACACGCTGACGGTGCAGGGGTCAAGCGGCACCGTCCCGCTGCTGAGCCGCCGTCTTTTTACCGCTGGATCGAACGTAGTTTCAACATCCGGTACTCTGCCATCGGGCTATTTGGTGTTTGAGGTGGGTGATTGTTCAGTGTCCAAGGGCGAGTTCACCACAGATACGGCCGCGTGCAACGAGCCCGCCACCCCTGCTGCCGAGCAGTGCTGGACGGTAAGCGTCCAATGAAGATCGTAACCCCGGACTCAAAGCAGGGTATTAAGATGCGCGCGCAAAACTTTCTGACAGTGGCAAGTCTTTCGGTCGCCCTTGCGGGTGTCGCGGCGGCAACCCCTCCCACGCATAATGCGATGGGAGCCACGTTCAAGGTCCTTTCGGTGGGCCAAACGAGCACCATCGAGATAAGGCTTAAGCCCAAAGCGTCGTTCGATACGGTCAGGGTTGAGGCTGCGAGCGGTGTGGGTTCATTGACGCCTCCGTGTTCGTTCACGGCGGTCGTGGTCGGTGGATCGTATGTCTGCCAGGTGAGCGTGAGTCACAAGGCCGGTGAGCCGTCGCTTACGCTAAACGTCGTAGGGGAGAATACGCTGGACAAGGCAATGCCGCGCCTTGTCGAGGTGAGTCACTTCACGCTTGCCAACTCTGGGTATGTTGCACCTGCGCCAGCGCACAAAACGCAACTCAACAAGGCGACACCGAGTCTGACGCTAACGCCGTCTCAAGACACTGCAAAGTAACGCAGGCCCGCTGCCGAGGGCCGTTGCGCGCGCCGTCGCTTTCCGAGCGCGAGGCGCCACGCTGCCAAGCAAATTCAATGGGGTCAGGCCGGATGTCTTTTCGACGAGATAGGTAATCTCGTCGAACACGCCGGCCATGGCTGGCCGGGTCACCCTGCATATTCCGGGATTATTGCGCATTGGACACGGGTCAGACCGCGCGGTTTTGTGATCAATACCGCAGCGATGGCTCCCATTTGGGCCTAGCTTAAGCTAGCGGTGCTGTGCCGCCGGTCGAGGATGTTCAAAATGGCTAGTAGATGGGCTATCGGGGTTTTGGCCGTATCCGTCCTTTTTAGCGCCGCCGCGTCGGCGGATGAATACCTTGATATCAAAGGCTTCCATGTAGGCATGAAAGGCTATGAGCTTAAGGGACATTTAACCGATTTTTGCTACCACGAAGGTTGCGTCGTTTCGCGAAAGACCCCGTTCACTGTGGGTGGCGTGAAGGGTAAATTGCTAAACGCGACTTACGATACCAACGGCGCTGCCGATATGATTGAGTTCGTATTTGACAGCTTTGGGTTTGACAGCATACGAAGCGCATTTATCGAGAAATATCCGAATGCTAAGTGCGTCAACTCAGAAGTGATAACTCGGATCGGCTTGCGTGTTCCCCAAGTCGTTTGTCGCTATGAGACGGATAGGGACGGCATTTACCTTGTGCGAGTTGCCGGCAATATCAATAAGTCGCTGATGTTTGTAATTTCTGCGGAGAAGCGTCAGGAAGTGCGCGATCACATTGCCGCGGCGAATAAGGATCTGTAGCGGATATTTCGGATATTTGTACCGAATGTCGTGGGAAGCGAAATCGCAACCCATGGCCACCCGCGCGACGCATGCGTCGCGCCCCCTTCGGGCGTTTTTCTCGGCGCGTTGCGCCTCATCCCTCGCGTAATGCTCGGGACCAACGTCGACCGGGCACTCCGGTGTCCAAACTTGGTCAAACGGCCGAGTTTGTGTCGACGCTTCGCGTCGAAGCCAGGGGAGGAGTGTTCGCGGACGTGATGGGAGTACACTCCAGCGGACGGCGAGCGTGAAGCGGCGGCCCGTTAAATAAGGAGTCATTCGTGAAATCAATCATCGTTGTTCTTGCGGCCGCTTGGCTGACGTCGGGTTGCTTGACTAACCCCCCGCAACAAGACAGCAGCGGAATTGGCCATCGGGATCCGCGCACAGGCCTGTGTCACGACGCCACGGCGCCGCCCTGCCAGCCTCCCAAGGATTAACCGGAATTGGCGTCGCGGCACCCACAGCGACTAGGAACCGCCAGGGATTATTGAAGGACGATGTCGCCAGTGAACTCCACTTTCACCTTGAGCCCGGCGATCTCGAGGGTCATTTTTGCGGGAAAGGATTCTGTTCCTGCAATGCTGTTCGCAGCGACCGCCTTGGCCACGGCGTGCTCAATTTCGCGCTGGGAATTGATGCCGACTGCCTTTAGGAATTTGCGTATGCTCAAGTTTAAAGTGTCTTCGTTCATCTAGGATCTCCGAATTCTGCCGAGGCGGCTGCTGAGCCATCGCCTCACCCATGTATAGGCATATTACGCCTGGGCCCCTTGTGGGGCCTGCCCGTTCAGCGTTTTATTGCACCAATAATGCGTCCATATCCGCTTGCATGCGCTGGTGAGTTCGCCCGACCATGCCGCGCCAAGCTTTTGGCTCAGCTTGCTTCGAGGCCTTGGAGGAGGGCTTCGCGAGGCGACTCTCGCGTACCGTCAGAGTGAGATCGTGAGACGCAAGAGCTCGAAGAAGAGCTGTGGCTCAGGAGGAGACGACGCCCGCGGACGGGCTCGGCGCTGGCGCAGAAAAAAGGGAGGCGTTACTCGGCGCGTTGCGCCTCTCCCCTCGCCTAAGCTTGGGAAATTGCGCAATGCAGTCCCTGCTGCGCGCAAGCCCCGGGTGAGCGTCCGCGGCCACCCGCGCGACGCATGCGTCGCGCCCCCTTCGGGCGTTCTCCGACGCTGCGCGCGTAGTCAGGGGTGGGTGAACGATGCCGTCCATACAGTAACCACAACGTCTCAATACTGGATGGACGTGAGTGCTCCGCCTCTGTGAGAATGTTTCTGTCAAACCTACAGAGAATTGATCATGAACAAGGCGGAAGGCACGTTTGACGTGAAGATCGACTCGCTACCACCTTACAACACGTCTGCGGACGCGAAGCTCGCGAGAATGTCGATCGACAAGCAATTTCGTGGCGATCTTGAAGCGATCAGTCAGGGAGAAATGTTGAGTGCAGGCACCGACACAAAGGGCTCGGCGGGGTACGTTGCGATCGAGCGAGTCACCGGAATATTAAATGGGCGTAGCGGTGGATTTGTTTTGCAACACAACGCGACCATGACTCGCGGGGCGCCTTATTTAAACATCGTCGTCGTTCCGGACTCCGGAACGGGAGAGTTGCTGGGGCTCAGTGGCACAATGCGCATCATCATCGAGAAGGGAAAGCATTCATACGAATTTCAATACAGCCTTTAACTGGGTAGTGCTACCGAGCATCGTTGGGGTTTTCGGCGCAGGCATGTTTTCCGCAAGGCGATGTATTCAAATGTCGTGTAGCGCGGCTCTGTAAAGGCCAGTAGCTCAGTTGGTAGAGCAGCGGACTGAAAATCCGCGTGTCGGGGGTTCAATTCCCTCCCTGCACCTGAAGTGGCGTACGAGGATCTTCGGATCTGATCTCCGAATTTGGGCTTTTTAGTCCTGCATCACTAGATTCCACCTCGCCAGCGCCGCTATCCATGCATGACGTGAAGTACGATCAGGACGATGAGCGCCAGAAAGGCCGCGAGCTGGACACAAAAGAAAGAGAATCTCGCAGACACGAATGCGTCGGTTTGTACATGAGACACGTGTATCGTGGATTGCACGACTCGGGCAGCGAGCACCGCCATGGACAGGCGATCGACAGCCGGACCGGAAACACTGCTGGCGTAGAGTGCTAATACGATGGCGCCGAAAACAGGCAAATTCTCGATGCAGTTGGCGTGTGCCCGCATTGACCGCCGATACCAGTCGGCTCCCTCGACCTGATCAGAACGAAAAGCTCCAATCCGGTTGCGTCCGAGCAAGATCTCGATCCATCGGTACACGCCGACCGTTGCCATCAGCAAAAGCACCGTCCATGTCGCAAAACCGAGCAACATCCACATCGGTATCGTCATGGGAAGGGGTATGGTCATGAGAATGTTCGCGATTTGGGTGGCGGTGGCGCCGGCATGCGGCCGGCGCCACCGAGCCAGTTCAACTACCAAGGATCGGCGCCAATGCCGACTGTATCCGTGACATCTGTGCCGGCGTCGTCAGGCTGGTCAACAGGCGGCGAAAGTGTGGATGCTGCACACCGGAGATGATGTACTGCCAGCGGTAGGCAGCCAACACGGATGCTTCTATGTGCGCCGTCTGTTCAGCGCTATAGATTCCCACGGCATTTCGCATAAAGTAGCCAGCGTCCGCCGTGGATTGCGCCTGCAGTATTCCGTCTACGGCGGCCACCAGGGCGATTAGATCATCGACCGCCAGATCGCGTTCGACAGGCGAGAGCGTTGCGTGCTCAGCTTTCCATTCAAGCTCATCAAGCACTACGTGCTGGCACTCGTCCCTCCAGTGAAACTGGAAGACGTCTCTGAAAAGCGGGCAGATTTCCTGATGGGGAGCGATGCTCTCCGCGTAATGCGACTGGACAAACAGTTCGATATGACAGGTGAGCGCCAGGACAGCCCACGTGCGGGTAGCAAGCACAGCCTGAGCCACATCGTTTGGATCGGCGACTTGACGATAGCCGTCCGGCATATGCGGTGCAATCATCGCCTCCATCCGCCGGAACAACTCCTGGTGCTTGATCTCCTCATTAGAGAAGCGCACCAGGCCTTCCAGTGCGTGTTGATCGCCAAATATCTTGGCCCGACTCAGATCGAGCATTTTCGCGCTGATGAAACGCTCCACCAGCCCAAAAATGTAAGCATAGGTGCGGCCCTGAACCTGACTCATTAGGCGCGCATCGTCTTCCGACAGAAAGACTAGTCGCTGACTCAGCGTGAGACCGTCTGGCAGAAACCGGCGAGAGAAGTCAAACGTACGGTCCCGCATCAGATCACGATCAATTTGCCACTCGGCCTTCTTCGACAGTGCGACCACGCGGGCGTAGCGGGCAGAGTGACGAGCCTCGCTCATGATTTCGGCAACAGCAGCATTCATTGGGAAGATCCTCTTGAGGGTAGTGATATTGGGGAGCATGGTTACGGTGTTTCGAGGAAGCGATGGGCAGCCGTCAGGGTGTTGCGAGCGCAGATTGACTGCGATATAGAGGAGTCGACCTGAATGTAACAACGCTCTGTCCACAGCCCCGTTCCTTGATTTCCAGTGATCGCGACTCTATAAGCTTTGCATCTGACCTTGAATAACCCAGGCTCCTGATCTCATGCTCCAGGCTCTGGATGCAAAGGGTGGCAAATGATGGATGTCTTCTCTGATGTCTTGCGAGTAATCAGGTTATCGGGCGGAGTCTTCCTCGAAGCGAACTTCACGGCGCCGTGGTGTATCAGCGGCAAAGTGTCATCCGACGACTGCAAGCCCTTTCTGCAAGCGCCTCGCCATGTCATTGCGTCCCATTTTGTCGCACAGGGTTCCATGCGGCTGCAGCCGGAGGGCGGTGACGCGATAGACGTCGCTGCGGGCGAGATCGTGTTGCTGCCGCACAATAATGCTCATACGTTTGGCAGCGAGCTGAACCCCGCGCCGGTGCCGGCACGAGAGATCATCCAGCCACCCCTGGATGGTGGGCTCGCGCGCATTGTCTACGGCGGCGGCGGAGCAGCAACGCAGCTCCTGTGTGGCTATCTTGGTTGTGACACACCGTTCAGTCCACTACTCTCGGCATTGCCGGCGGTGTTGAAACTAAACATACGATCAACCCCATCGGGGTCATGGATTGAGAGTTCTTTCCGCTTTGCTGCAAGCGAAATCGCAGCCGGGCGCCTCGGTTCTACGACCGTGATCGCCAAACTATCCGAGCTGGTATTTGTTGAGGCTGTGCGCCAATTTGTCGCTGGCCTGCCCGCAGAACGGCGCGGGTGGCTCGCAGCAGTGAGTGATCCACATATTGGACGGGCTCTGGCGGTTCTCCATGCGCGCCCGACAGAAGAATGGACCGCGGAATCGCTCGCAATCGAAGTGGGCATGTCACGCTCCGTCTTTGCGGAGCGCTTCAGTTCCCTGGTAGGTCAGCCACCGATGCAGTACTTCACCATGTGGCGCATGCATAGGGCGGCGCAGTCCTTGCGAGAAGGGCATGGCAGCGTGGCCCAGATTGGTGCGGCCGTAGGTTACGACTCCGAATCAGCCTTCAGCCGTGCCTTCAAGCGCCAATTCGGCGTGTCACCTGGTGGTTGGCGTCAGCGACTGGCGTAGCGACAGACGTGTCGAAAAATTCGGCCGAGTGTCCGCGGTTCAGTAGCCGAATTGACCAAAATCAGCTGGGGGTAACAGGTAGGGTAACTTTTTAGGGCTTTTGGAAAACTCCATAATTTATAGACTTCCGCGATCCGTTCAATTTCCTCCCTAGATTTTTTACGGTTTCAGCCAACCATTACTCTCAAGCCACGCCCACAAGGGTGCCCGCCACTCATCCAGCGTCAACTGGAAAAAACCGTGCTCACCCTGTGGAAATAGCACCAACTTGGCGGGTACACCTTGTTTCCGGAGCGCATTATAGAAATGAAGGCTGTGTTCGACATCGACCGACGTGTCGTTTTGCGCGGCAATCAGAAGCGTGGGCGGGGTCATAGCGCTTACCCAGAATTCATTGGAGAACCGGCGTATTTGCTCAGCACTCGCATTCAGGCCGAGCAGTGCCGCAAACGCATTTTTGTTCGTCTTTGTCGCATCCGCGGCGCTGATTACTGCGTAGCAGAGGATCATAAAATCCGGTCGGACGCTCATCGCATCGGGATTGGGTACCAATACTGTGTCGAAGTGGGTGCCAAGGGTCGCAGCTAGATGTCCTCCGGCCGAGAACCCGATGACTCCCACTCGGTGAGGATCTATCCCCCAAATCGATGCGTGACGCCTTACCTGACGCAATGCCTGCTGGGCGTCCTGTAGAGGACCGATAGATTTGTCCACCATCGTCGACTCGCTCGGCATGCGATACTTGAGCAGTACTGCTGCGATCCCACGATCCTGAAGAGCTTCCGCAGTACGAGTCCCTTCCAAAGACCAAGTGAGTTCTTCGTACGCGCCGCCAGGAATAATGACGATGGCAGTGCCATTGGCTCGTGCCGCCGCCGGCAGATACACGGTGTAGGTGGGGCGCGAGACCTGGGAAAGAATATCCATCCCCAAAATCCGATATCGAGATTCAAGGTCCGGTGCCGCTTTGGAGTTCGGGATGTCGCCGTCGTACAGCGGCAAGGGGCCTGTAACCTTAGGGAGCCAAGGCAGCAGAGCCTCGACCGCCGCGCGCTTGAAACGCGGCAAACTCTGCCTCATGGCTTCGAAGTCGGCAACTTCAGCTGACGTCAAGCCGCGCTCGTACTGGATAACTGTCTCCGGGACGGCTTGCGCGGCCGATTTATCCGGACCCACTATGAGGAACCAGATCACAACCGCCATTAGTATTACGCGCGAATTCATGAATTCCTCGTTTGTTGTGTCACCCACGCTTTACGCCTCGTCGAACTGACCGTCGCAAAAGACCTGCATTGCTGGCCACGCGGCTTTTAGGATTGCTCGACTGCCGCGCTGCCGGCGACCTTGAGTACTCAACTCCCTCAATTCACTTGGCGGTTTCGGCCTTCCCAATAGGGCTTACGCAGTTCGCGTTTGAGTACCTTGCCGACGCCGGAAAGCGGTAACGGCTCCGTTCGAAACTCGATGCTGCGCGGACACTTGTAGCCTGCGATCAAGCTGTGGCAGTGAGCGATGAGATCGGCGGCGGGCACCTGTTGCCCGTCCTTCAAGATGATAATCGCGTGCACGGCCTCGCCCCAGTCGTCATTCGGAATGCCGATCACCGCGCATTGCGACACGGCCGGGTGGCTGACGCAGGCATTCTCAACTTCGGCCGTGTACACATTCTCACCGCCGCTAATGATCATGTCCTTGACTCGGTCGACGATGTACAGAAACCCTTCCTCGTCCATCCATCCGGCGTCGCCTGTGTGGACCCAGCCGTCGCGCAACGTCGCCGCGGTTTCCTCGGGCTTGTTCCAATAGCCAAGCATCGCATTTAATCCGCGCACGCGAATCTCACCGACCGTGCCGCGCGCCACCTCGGAGGCCGCGGCATCGACTACGTGCACTTCGCAGCAGGGCGACACCCGACCGGCTGATGCCAGCTTGCCAGCCTTGGGCCCCTCAAAGGTGTGGTACTCGGGGCCGAGGATCGTTGCGACGGGTGACAGTTCGGTCTGACCATAGGCCTGAAAGAACTGGCAGCCGTGCAAGGCGCGCATTGCCTCGCGCAGTAATGCCTCCGGCATTGGCGAGGCACCGTAACCTAAATAGCGCAATGACGACAGATTGGCAGTCGGCAGATTCGGGTGCGTCACCAGCATGCGAATCATCGTCGGTACCAGCGCAACGTTGGTGACCTTGTTACGTTCGATCGATTCGAGGACAAGTCCGGGATCAAAGCGGGGAATGATCACGTGCCGCGCCCCCGCCAACAGCGCCCCCATGACGCCGCCAAAAGCCGCGAGATGAAACATCGGCGCCGCGTGCAAGACCGCGGCATCCGGAATTAGCGGCGCGAATGTGATTGCTGCCGCCGCACTCGCCCAGAGCGAGCCATGCGATAGCATCACGCCTTTGGGGAAGCCCGTGGTTCCCCCGGTGTAAAAAATACCGGCCAGATCACCGCCGGTGCGCGCTGCGTCCGCTATTGGCGCCGAGCCTTCGATCAGGGGTTCATAGGACGTCATCCCGGCGGGTGCGGAGGATTCCCCCATGTATATCACTTCGCGCACGCAGCGGGCATCAGCCAGGATGGGGCCTGCCATCGACGCAAACGCATCGTCGATCAGGAGAACAGTGGCGCCCGAATCGTTGAGCGCGTAAACATTTTCCGGCGCAGACCATCGGGTATTGAGCGGCACGACGACTGCACCGGCCCAGGGTACCGCGGCGTAATACTCCAAGTAGCGGTCCGAATTGAGGCCGAGTATGGCGACACGGTCGCCGCGCGCCACACCGAGTGACTGCAGGCCTCCCGCCAGGCGAGCGACACGCGCCGTGAACTCCTCCCAGCGACGCGTTCTGGTCCCGAATACGGTTGCACAGCCGCGTGGGTTTTGCTGTTCCACTCGCTTGATGGACTGCGTGATTCCCATGACATCCCCCCTCTATAATGGGTCTTCCGCGATTCGTTGGATTCTCTCCCTGCAACGCCTTACGAACCAGCCCCCTGCGGTTGCGAGATTTTAGATCTGTCTATGGCGACGAGAACTGTAGCAAAGGCGGTCAGCATGACGAAGTCTCGTGGAAGGCTGTTGGCGACCGCCTTGTTGCTCTACGGCTGCGCCACGCAGCGTCCGGTCGATTTCAGCGTCGATATTCCGGCGGGTGTGCGCGACGGTCGGGCGCGATTCGACGACATCTTCTGCACGGTCCTCAAGGAGCACGGCCCCCAACTGCCAGACGATCGCCCCTGCGAAGAGGCGTTGAGCCACACGGCCCCTCCGCCCCCGAGGCTTGGCAGTCCCGTGGAACTCGGGCCCTCTCGCCGCCATCTCCTCGTCGGCATTGTGCCGGGCATCGGTTACGACTGCATCGAGAACTGGCTGGACGCCACCGGCTCGGGCGCCGCGCACCTCCGTACGCAAGGCTACGACATGCGCATCATGAAAGTCGATGCGCTGTCGGGATCGGCGACGAACGCCCGCCTCCTCCGAGATGCGATCATGGCGATGCCCGAGGAGGCCGGGCCACCCCATCTTGTGCTGATGGGCTATTCCAAGGGGACACCGGACATCCTGGAGGCGGTCGTGAACTACCCGGAGATTCGCCCGCGAATTGCCGCCGTCGTGAGTGCCGCGGGAGCGGTGGGTGGATCGCTGCTCGCGCAGGACGCGAAGGAGAGCCAGGCCGACATGGTGCGTCATTTCCCCGGAGCGACCTGCAAAGCCGGCGACGACGATGCGGTCCGCAGCTTGCGCACCGACGTGCGCCGGCAGTGGCTCACGGAGCATCCGCTGCCGGGCGACATCCGCTACTACTCGCTCGTCACGCTGCCTGACCGCGAGCAAATTTCACGGATTCTTTCGCCATCCTACAAAAAGCTGGCCAAGGTGGACGTGCGCAACGACAGTCAGGTCATCTACAGCGACGAGTTCATTCCCGGCAGTACGCTGCTCGGCTTTATCAATGCGGATCACTGGGCGATCGCCTTGCCCATCAACCGGTCCCATCCCTTCGTCGGCAGCATGTTCGTGAGCCGCAACGGCTATCCGCGTGAAGCGCTTATCGAAGCGGTGCTGCGCTATGTCGAAGAGGATCTCGGGCATGAGGAGCCGTAGCCGCCCGGGCGCGGCGTTCAGTAGTAATAGCGCCAGTCAAAGGCAATCCGCACTCCGACGAACCAGACGTTGTGCAGTGAAACGTTCGGTTGCCCCGCCGGAAGCTCGACCTGGCCACCGCGCGGCATGTCGATGCCGGTGAACAACTGCATGAGCAGAGCCGAACTCTGGTTGGCCGAATACTGCCGGTACGGTCGGAACTCGAGTATCGGCAGTTCAATGGCCGTCGAGCGAACCCCGACCAGACGTATAGTGCCTGCGGTGTCGCCGGGAGCCACGAACTCATCGGTGCCCCTCAGCCCGTAGAACGTCAGTCCGACTTCCCGTCCGAGGACGATCTGAAACCGGCCGAGCACGGTTGCCCATCCGGCTTGCCAGGGGACGAAACCGCCGTTACCGGCGGCCACGCAAATGTTTTTGTACGTGTCCGGTGCCATGAGATAGAGCGGCGACAACAGCAGCAGGTCGAACGGCACGACGTAGAAGGGCATGCGCACACGAGCGGACAGGCTCAAGCGCGCCGGAAAGGCGGCGTTTAAGTTGCTCGAGAAGGGTAGCGTCGTGGCCTCGCTGTACTTGCTCGTCGAAGGCGAGTCGGCGTGCAGGCCCAGGCCGGCGTACACCAGTCCGTCGCCGGCCGGGCCGGTGACACCGTCGAGCCCAAATCCGGTACGAAGAGAGAGATCGAGCCCACCGATCCAGCCGCCGCTGTTCTGAGACGCCAGCAAACCGCCGTCGATAAAGCGCGCATCGACGGCGCCCGACAGACCCACAAACGGCCCGACCTCGCTGCGGAAACGCGGCATTTCGCCGGGACCCGGACCCAGACTCGGCACCGGCGTATCCGCGAGAATGGCCTCGAACAGCGGGCGCTCCTCGGGTCGCGGACCCAGGTCATCGGCACGCACCGGCAGGGTGTTGTTGCGGCATACGTCGAAAGAGTCAGGCTCCGCGGGTGCGTCGGGAGTGTCCGGCATACGCGCTTCCCGTCCCATGGCGACGTCCAGCACCTGTTCGATGCTGCGACGCGCCGCCTGCGCACTGACCTCCGCATCTTCCGGACGCATGTGTGCATCGCCCATCAGCACCAGCGAGTGGGCGCCGCCTGCCCACGTGAAGATCTCAAGCCCGTTGTCGTTGTAGTAATCGTGAGTGCCTTGACGCTGGGACAGGGTTCCCCACGTGCCGGCGATGTGACCGGCGGAGTACAGGTCCTCCAGAAAGTGCAGCGCGAACGCCTCATCGGCGAGGACCGCCCGCACCAGCGCCGCACGGTCCGCCGGCGCGAGTGATTCGTGCGCCAGTCTGCTCGCCTTTTGCAGTGCGCTCAGGTGGAAGGAAGAGTACACACCGACCGCACTGAGCTCAGACCCGGGTTGCAACGCCAGTATCGCGTAATCGTCCAGAGTGAAATTGGTGGTCGGTCGCGGCAGAAGGAAGTGCGCATTATTCGCCCCCGCGCGGGTCGCGTACCCAGGATCAGTGCGCTGCATGCGCAAGTCGGCCGTGCGCAGCGCATTGGTGCGCGCGGCGCGAACGGATTCCGTCTCGAATCGTCGTCGCAGGACGTCAACTTGCTTCTGCGTGTTCGCCGGACCCGGCGCCGCCTGAGCGATCCGCGCGAGATCGACCTTAAGTTGTGCGGCGATATCCGCAACGCCCAGGATCCACGACGCTTCGCTTGCCGTTGCGAGCATCTGGGCGCTCGAACAGGAATGATCGCCAGCGATCGCCGGCCACGCTGCCCAGTCGATACACGTCGGCGCCAGACCTTGAGTGCTGTCCGCGCCCGCGGCGCACAGCCGGTTCTCAGCGTCCGCACGCGCTTGGGCCCACAGCTGCTGGAATACCTTGGCGCGATCCGGGTCGAGGTGCTGGACCGCCAGCATCGTGATGTCGCGGTGCTCGGAATAGACCCACGCCTCGGCGCGCTGGCTTACCCCGCCGACAAGCGTCGTAAGCACGCTGAGGACAAAAGCGGGGTGCCTTTGGGCCGCAGGACGGTTGCGAAGTGCGGTCATGGATGCGCCTCGCGGACAACTGTCCCCGCCTTTCTACCAGAATTTTGCGCCCGCGACCGCGGTGTCATGCATTGCGTCCGGCTCGACGAGCCTAACCATCTGATTTCGCTAGTGGCAACCGGCCTGGGCGCCCGTCACCCCGCGAATCTTATTGTGATAGGTCAGAGTTATTAATAACAGCGGCCGAAAGTGCTATTGATTTACGCCACAAAATCGGTGACTCGCTCCACAGAGACATCTTCTACGTCGACCTCTGTGCCAATGCGCACAAGGTGAACCCGGAGACAATGCCGCGCAGGAGTGCGCGCTGCGCGGCATTGCGATTCACGACCCAAAATCAATTCGCTCTTGCAAGCTGCACGAGTCCGGCTTTGTCACCCTTGCTGCGCAGCTGATGATATTGCGACAGCAGCGGGACATCGACGCGTACAACGGCCTCATTGACGGCCTTGCGCACACACGCCTCTGCCTCTTTCTTACCCCAGGTGGCGGCGCTCTGGCACACCACTTCCGCGGCGTACTGAATGCGCAGATACAAGGTTTTTGCTCCTTTTATCTTGGAAACATCCAGGTCCGAATAACCGACCGGATAGCTCACCGACCAATGGGTTGATGCGCTGTTCGCGTGTTCCGAGGGTGCGTCGGCGGCGGTGGGCTGCTGCGCCAGCGCGTTGCCGCTGATCGCAACGCAGCTCAGCGCAAAGAAGCCGGCGGCCACCACGAATTTCGCTAAATGGGATCGAGTTTTGTTCAAGTTTTTCATGACTATCTCCTTTAGGTAAATGGGAAAGGACTCGCCTAAACACGATTCCCAAGTTATGGAGATGGCCGGCCGCTTGCATGATGGTTGGATCAACGGTGCGTGAAACTTCGCTGAAAGCTGCGTGAACGACAGGTATTGACGGTATCTAGCGGCCGAGAGAGCCGGCCCGCATTCGTTGCATCGCAACAAATGAGAAATCTGCTTGCCAGAAACGCTTAACCATCGCGGGCGACTAGCGGTAGAAATGCACTGTTGTCGGTATTTGCAGCTCGCCATGCACCGCCGCAGTTTGCCAAGTCGAGACGCCTAGACGAACATAGCCCGCGAATCGGCGATGGGAGATCGGACCCTCTCATCGCATCAAAAAAGCAAGCATCTATGCCACCACTGACGCCTGACAATGGAACCGCGCCGCCGCGGTTTCGAATCGGTGACCTCGAAGTCGACATCGGCAAGGCCGAAGTCACGCGCGGGGGCGAGAAGATTGCATTGCCAAAACTGTCTTTCGATCTGTTGTGCGCGCTCATCAACGCAGCGCCCGCAATCGTGACGAACGACGAATTGTTGCAGCAAGTATGGCCCGGGTTGCTGGTGAGCCCGGAATCCGTCGCTCAACGGGTGAAGCTTCTGCGCAGTGCGATCGGCGATGATTCGCAGCAGCCGCGTTACATCCTGGGAGTTCGGGGGCGAGGATATCGCCTAATCCCGATTCCTACGCGGCTGGCAGAATCGCAACCGCCGACAGGTGAATCGACAAATCCGCCCAAAAACACGCCGGAGGCGACGATACCGGGCGGGCCGGCGCCCCAAACCCCAACACCTGAGCCTTCGAACCGCCGTCCGAAACGGATAGTCCTTGCCGCTGCGGTCCTCATCGGGCTCGGCGCTGCCATGGCTTTAGCGCTTCACTTTTGGGCGTCGAATCACGGCGGGGGGCGAGCTCCGGCGGTGGTTGCGATACATGACAAATCGATTGCGGTGCTGCCGTTCGTCGACATGAGCGAGAAGAAGGATCAGGAATACTTCGCGGACGGCATGGCGGAGGAGATCATTGATCTCTTGGTCAAGATTCCGGGGATCAAAGTCATTAGTCGCACCTCATCCTTTCAATTCAAAGGACATAGCGAAGATCTGCGCAATGTCGGCAAGCAACTCGGTGTGGCCTATGTGCTGGAGGGAAGTGTACGAAAATCCGGTGATCACTTGCGAGTCACCGCGCAATTGATCAACAGCAAAGAGGGTACCCATCTCTGGTCGGAGACCTATGACCGGGATTTGAGCGATGTCCTGAAAATGCAGGACGAGATCGCGGTCAAAGTCGCGCGTGCGTTGCAGATCGAAGTGCGCGTCCGTGATTATTTCGCATCCCGTCCGGCGCTGCGCAACGCGGAAGCCTATACGCTACATCTGCAGGCGGTGCATGCCTTCAATCGCTTTGACCGACAAGGCTTTGAGCAAGACGTGAGCGACGAACAGCGGGCGCTCGACCTTGATCCTACCTTCGCAGAGGCGGCAGGCGGGCTCGCCGGCGCATACCAGTATGGGGGACAGGTTGGATACCTGACATCACGCGTTGCCTTCGAGAAATCCCGGAATGCCGCGCAACTCGCCCTCAAACTCAACCCCAATATTGCAGGTGTACACGCACAGCTCGGCAACATCTATGACGGGTACCAGTGGGATTGGGCTGCCGCGGAGAGGGAAATCACCTTGGCGCGGGCCCTTGCCCCCAACGAACCGACCGTCGTATTTGCGGCCATGAGGCATTCCTTGATCCTGGGCCGTTTTGATGAGGCGCTAAGGCTTGTGAACGCGTTGCAAGAGCTGGATCCGTTGAACGCTGACAGTTACTTTTGGCTAAGCACGGTACAGCTAAGCGGCGGCCGACTGCCCGAGGCGGAAGCGGCCGCACGGCGCACTCTCGAGATCAGTCCGACCTACAACGGCGGGGCGTATACCCTTGGCCTCGTGTTACTCGCTCGCAGCCAACCTTCTGAGGCATTGGCCGCGATGCGCAAGGAACCATTCGACGCGGCCCGCCTTATCGGGTCCGCGATGGCGTATTTCGCACTCGGGGAAAAGGCTGAGTCCGACGCCGCTCTCGGGCAAATGCTCAAAAATTACGGCTCCGTGCCGGCCGGAATTGCGGCGATCTATGCGTTCCGCGGCGAATCAGACGAGGCCTTCAAATGGCTCGATCGAGCGTACGAACAGAAGGATTCTCTTCTCTACCGGATCAAGTTCACCCCGGAGTTCAACGGCGTGCACGGTGACCCGCGCTACCAGGCTTTCTTGAAGAAAATGAATTTGCCGGAGTAATCAACGCCCGCCAGATCTTCACCGCGATGCGTAGCCTTGCGGGATGAGTTCAATTCTCTCCCGTTGCCGTGAGTACATGGGTACGAACGGCCTCAGGCTCGAACTTGCGAACGACTTACCTCAGCGGGTCATCAATGCATCCATATCCGATTGCATGCTCTGATTAAGATCATCCGACCACGCGGCGCCCGGCTTTTGGCTCAGCTTGCTTTGAGGTCGTGGCGGAGGCGAAGTCTTGCTCTCTCTAGGAGATTTGCGCGCGCCGGGTTTGAGCTTGAGAGTTAATCGTGAGGAGGGAGGGAAAGAAGAATTTTGATTCATACGGCTTGTAGAGTGCTCCTTAAGGAATGGCGAGCCTTATTCTGATCCGAATGTACCGGAAAGCAACTCGGCATACGGGCATTCCTGTGTCGGCGAAACGCCGACAGGAATCGGATGATGCTCGGGTGACGTCGTTGCTGATTTCGCGTTGGAATGCGACAACGATGTGACAACGGGGCGAAGCCGCGAAAAGCGTCGCGACCGATACGGCTCGGACTGAAACTTTTTTCTTCCTGCGGTGTTTATGGGGGTAGCGAAGGGAGTATGTCGCCCATGTTGACCGGTGCCGCGCGCTATTTTGATGCACTCTTCTGTCGGCTGAACCGAAAGCCCGTAATGACCGCGATGATGGTGTGGTCGCTGGTTTTTGGCGTCTTGGTCTTGACAGCGGATATTACGGTGTCGCGAGTGAATTCCGCCTGCGCGATGGTGCAGCTGGACTCGAACGGGGCGCAGGGCGGCACGAATGTTGCCAGTCACGATTTTCTGGTGCATCAGGCACTGAAGGCAGAGATCGTGGGTGTCGCGCGCAAAGATTCGACGGCATCTTGTCCCTGCGTTGCGTCGAGCAAGTGGCATTGGCAGCTGATCTGAAGCAGACCAGCGGTGCAAGAATCCCCGTCAGGCGCGAAGAACACTGCACTACAATTCGCTTGACACAATAAGACCAAGGGTCCACGACCCCACGAAGTTGTTGCCCCGTCGAGACGATACAATATTGGCATCTGCGGGCAACCGGGCGGTCGAGCGCCTACGGGACAACGATGCCGCGATTATTCTTCCCTCGGGTCGCGCGGTTCCGCCACCCCTGCCTGCTGACAATTCTCGCCACGCTGGTCGCGTCCGCTGCGGCGGCTCAAGATCCGGTGCCCAGCGAGCCCGTCACGCGGCCGCGGGTCGGGCTCGTGCTGGCGGGCGGCGGCGCCCGCGGCGGGGCCCACATCGGGGTGCTCAAGGTGCTGGAGGCGCTGCGGATCCCGATCGATTGCATTGCCGGCACCAGCATGGGCGCGCTGGTCGGCGGCGGCTATGCGTCCGGCATGTCCGCGAGCGAAATTGAGAAATTCGTGCAAAATGTCGACTGGAAGGTGGTGGTTGGCGGCGCCGGCAGTCGGCCGCTGGAATCCTCCGAACAGAAGCGCTTCAACGCCTCCGCGGGATCGGTCGAGCTGGGTCTTAAGGGCGGCAGGATCGCGATCCGCAGCGGATTGATCTCGACGAGCGGCATCGAGGACCTGCTGCGCAGCTACGTGGCCAGGGGCCGCTTTGTATCCGACTTCAACAAGCTGCCGATTCCCTTTCGCGCCGTGGCGACCGACATGCTGACGGGCAACATGGTGGTGATCGATCACGGCGACCTCGCGATGGCGATGCGCGCCAGCATGGCGGTTCCGGGCGCCTTCGCCCCCGTCGTCACCGAGCAATACGTATTGTCGGACGGCTTTGTCGTGCGCAACCTGCCGATCGACGTGGCGCGCAACACCTGCGCGGACGTGATCATCGCCGTGAATCTCGTCAAGGAACCGGTGACGCGCGAGCAGCTGGCGGGTCCGGCCAGTCTCTTATACCGCAGCAATGACGTCATGGCCGAGGCCAATGAGAAGCTGCAGCTGCAGACGCTCACGGAGCGGGATGTGCGCATCGATGTTACCTTGGGCGACATCAGCGCCGCGGATTTCGAGCGAACGCCGGACACCATCCCGCTGGGCGAGAAGGCCGCCCGGGCGGCGGCGAGCCGGCTTGGCGGCGCTCTCGGTGTCCGAGCAGGACTACACCGCGTGGCGACGCAGTGTCACTGTGCAGCAGACCATCGAGATCCGGGTGGCGGACGTGCAGTTCGAAGGTCTCAAGCGCGTCAATCCGGAGTACCTGCGCAGCCTCACGACCGTGCGTGCGGGCGACACGGTCGACACCGCCGCGATCAGTCGTGATGCCGCTCGCATGGCTGTCGTCGATGATCTGGATGGTGTGAACTACAAGTTCACCGGCGACCCCGACAATCCCGTCCTGATTTGGGAACCGAGCGAGAAACTGATCGGGCCGGATTTCCTGCGGCCGAGCGTCGGACTGTACAGCGCCGGCGGCGGCGACCTGCAGTTCGAGGTGGCCTTGCAGCACGTGCGCCGCTGGCTGAATTCCTACGGCGGAGAGTGGCGCAACCGGATCCAGTTCGGCTCGGACTCGCTCCTCCAGACGAGCCTGTACCAGCCGCTCAATGTCCCCCAGACCTTCTTCGTCGAACCTGGCCTGCTCGCGCGCCAGTCCGTCGAGGATATTTACAACGGCGACAACCGGGTCGCGCGATACCATTTCGTCGATGCCGGCGGAGAAGTCGACTTCGGCGCCAACCTGACCAACGCGGGACAGATCAGAGTCGGCTACTGGGCCTACAAGCGCCGTACCGATGTCGATATCGGGACTCCCCTGTTTCCGGTGGTGGACACGACGGATGCGGGACTGGCGGCGACAGCGACCTACGACAGCCGCGAAGAGGAGAGCTTCGCCAGCCACGGTCTCGCCGCCGAGTTGCAGTACATGATCTCGGACAGCGCGCTCGGCGCGGTTCGCAACTGGCAGCGCATCGAGGCCGCTCTGCGCCAGGGGGTCCCCGCCGGAAAGATGATGCTGTGGTTCACCGCTGCGGGCGGCTCAAATCTTGGGAGCACGCTGCCCGCCGACCGCGCGTTTTCCCTGGGCGGTCCGCAGAGCTTCCCCGGCTTCGCCATCGGCGAGATTCGCGCCCGTGGCTACTGGACCGTCGACGGCGCGATGCTCTGGCGCGTGACCGACATCCTGCCGATCTTAAGCCAGACGCTATACGGGGGACTCAGGGTGGAGGGGGGGCGGGTGTATGAGCGCGTCGATCCGGTGCCGAACGGGGCGATCTATGGAGGCTCGCTTTACTTCGGCGGGCGCACGCCGATCGGAACGCTCACGGTCGGTGTCGGCTGGGCAAGCGGCTCGCGGGCGGGATGGATCACGCTGGGCGCCCCGGTCGGCCGAGGATCGATCCTCAACCAACCGATGTTCCGCTGATCGTCAGTGCGCGGTCGACGTATCGGCCGCGACGGCGCGTATGCGTTTCGAGAAATCATCGGCCTGGTCCGCGGCGTGCGCGCGGTCGTTGATGTGGCTGCGCTGACGCAGCGCCTCGAGCGGCAGGCTCGTGTCCAGCATGCCGTTTTCATAGAGGTACTCCGGGACGTGACCGCTCAGCAGGATCTTCCAGGAATACGGCAGGTGTCCGGGGTTGACCCGCGAGTGCAGCCAGATGTTGCTGGTACAGTTGGTCGTCAGCGAGTTGTAGAACTCGGCATGTGCCTTGAGCGCGTTGATCTTGTGCAAGTACTCGAGGAAAAAGCGTTGCCGGTTCTCGGCGCTCGATCGCACTCGGTAGAGATACACCTGCTCGGGCGGATCGTGGCGGTAGTTCGTGCGCAGGCGGACGACGTCGCGTTCGTCGGCGACGACGTAGTAGAGCTCGTACTGGCGGAAGAATCCCTGCACCGAGGAATATCCCTCGCCCTGCTCCTTGCGCGCCTCGATCGAGATCGCCAGGTAATGGCCGTCGGCGAAGCCGAAGCTCACGAACACGTGCGCGATCGAGGGACCCATCCAGTAGACCGCGGCGAGGTCCACCGAGTCGAGCTGGCTGAGATTAAAGGTCCGGTCATAGTACGCCGGCGTGAAGTCGGTCTCGCTGCGGTAGTCGAAGTTGCGGATGTTGTGCAGCGTCACGCGGTCGCCCTCGACGGTGGCGAAGGGAAGGACCGCAACGTCGGGCTGCCAGGCCCGGTTGTTGGAGGGTTCGATGCGAAACCAGCAGGCCAGCAGCAATGCGAACAACGCGAAAAAGGCGCCGACCGCCCGGCCGCGCCAGCGTCTCAGCATTAACCCGGCCAACGCCGTCAACGACGCGGCCGCGAACGCCACGGCCAGTCCGTGGCGCAGTGCCGGGGTCGCGTGGTCGAAGTAAAGGAGCGCGAGCACTCCCCACCCGGCCATGCAGAGCATGAGGAGTCCGAGCAGTACCAGGCCGATGAGTTTCGCTGCCCGTTGGAGCCGCGTCATGCTACTCCCGTACGCCGACGATGATCCGAGCGGCCGGCAGCGCGGTCATGCGCAACGGAATCGAGGGTGCCATTCGGTCCTAGCCTAGAGTTTCAAGACTTGACCTGCAAGGAGCGCAGGCTCGGAAAATCGCGTGCCCCGGTGCTTTGCCTTCTGACAAAGAAGTGACCGTCCGAGCCCGCAGGCGTATGGTCGGTGGGATCGACAGGGGAGGCGAAATGGCCGGTTCAAAAAACAAAAAACTGATCACCGTGAAGCGCGATGGGGCCGTGGCAACCGTGACCATTAACCGCGGTGATGGGCGCAATGCATTGTCAATGGCGCTCATCCGCGAGCTGACGGATGTTGCAGCAGGCTTCTCAAATGATTTGCAGACACAGGCGATAGTCCTCACGAGCCAGGGTGCATTCACTGCCGGCGCTGACCTCAAGGATCCGGCCTTCAAGCACATGCGCGGCGCCGGCCTGCTCGAACGGCGCCGATTCTTGCGGCTCGGGCCGGATCTGTGCGACGCCTGGCAAAACATCGACCAAACGACGATTTGCGCCATTGAAGACTATTGCATCGGCGGCGGCGTCGCATTGGCGGTTGCCTGCGATTTTCGGATCTTGGGAGAGAGCGCGGTGATGCGGCTTCCGGAAGTCCCGCTGGGCATGAACATGAGCTGGCACGCGGTGCCGAGGCTGGTGTCGCTCATTGGGCCCGCGCGCACGAAGCGCTTCGTCATTTTTGGAGAGAAGGTCGGCGCGCGGGAGTCGCTGGCCTGGGGTCTTGCCGACGAAGTGGCGCCCGCGGGCGAGGCGGCCGCGGTGGCGCGCCGCTGGGGGCAGAAGATCGGCAGGCTGCCTCCCAATGCCGTGCGCATGACCAAGCATTCAGTCAACGCCACGGCCAACGCCCTGCATCAGACGGCAAGCTTCATGGACCTGGATCAATACGCGCTGGCAACGACGAGCGAAGATTTCAGAGAGGGAATCGCGGCCTTCCACGAGAAGCGCAGCCCAAAATTTTCGGGCCGATGAGGTTTGCGCGGCGCTATCCCGCCGCTTTGCGCGAGAGCGGCCGGAATCGTCTAGCCTACGCGCCGACCCAGCTGCCGTGGAAACCGGCCGGTACGCGACAGGGAAGTTCGAGCACGGCTTCGGGTTCTCCCGCGATATCCAGGGCGTTGAGCACGAGAACATCGCTGCGGTTTTGCGCCGCGCGATGCACGATCGCCAGCAGCCAGCCATCGCCCTCGGGCGCATTGTTTGCGCGCGGGACGAATACCGGCTCTCCGACGGAATCTCCCGGGGCGAGTCGGCGCAGCGTGCGATGGTTGGTGCGAAGATCGACATGGGCGAGGGCATCGAAGCTCAAGGCCTCCCGCATGTCGGCGTTGGCGGCATGCCAGCCATGGCGATAGGGGCGCCCGGAAAAGCGTTCGTCGCCGCGAGGAAATTCACCGATGAGATCATCGAGCGGCGCACGCTTCACACGCGCTTGAGTATCCATCAGATTCACGGTCCAGCGAACCATGCGTGCCTGCGCGGCCGTGCCCGGCGACCCGTCGGGGTTCGGGAAAAGAGGCGCGCTCGGATACTCCATCATGTCGCAGTGAATGAGATCGTCCTCTTCGAATGCATTGAGCGGATGGAAAACATAAACCGGGTCGACCTCGATCCAGCGCACGGTGTCGACGCTCGCGTTGCGCTTCATCACGCCGACATAGGCGCCCTTCTGCGGCTCCCAGGCGAATGCGGGCAGGCCGCGCTTTGCGCGCTCCATGTCACCCGTCAGGGGCAGCACGGGAAATAAAACGTAGTTTTGCGTCACCATAAAATCGTGCACCATGGAACAAAAGGGCGCACGAAATCTGTCCCGTCGCGTAATGCGCCCCGATGCGTCGGTAACTCCGTAGTCAAGATACGGATTGAGCGGCTCGGGAGCGGACGAATAGGCAAACCACACCATCTCGCCGGTGTCGGGATCTATCTTCGGATGCGCGGTGAAGCGGCCGCCGGTTTCGATCCAGCCGATCGAGGCAAGGCTCGCCTTGTCCAATTCGAACGGGTTCGAGCCCTCTTGCAGAGCCATCAATCTTCCGGCGTGCTCCACGATATGCGTGTTTGCGCCTCCAGACTTGATGCCCTCGACGGAAGGATCGCTCGGCCGGCCCAGGCCGCCGAACAACGCGCGTCCCGCAGCGTGCTCGGCCAGCCAGCGCGGGGTGCGGACGTAGCGGTTGCGGTAATGAGCGCGCCCCTCGCCGATCCAAAAGCCATGGATCATGCCGTCGCCGAGGAACGGGTGATAGTCCGGTCCCGGGTCAAACTGCGGGTTCGGCCCATTGCGGTAAAACGCACCGCGCAGCCCGTCGGGGATCTTGCCGCACACCTTGATTTCAACATCCGCCTCGGCGCGCACCGGCGCCAGGTTGCCGCGCAGATGCGGGCTCGAGGCGTGCGACTTCGGCTCGGTATCCGCTAACGGGTTTGCAGCCATGGGAAGGTCCTTTAATTTACAATGTAAATATATAACGTAAATTAAACTGCTGTCAATACATCCTCGAGGATTTGCGATGCCCAAAATTCTGTCCGCAGCGAGCATCGAGGCGTTCCGCGATCGCTTGTGCAACATCGCGGAGGGGCTGTTCGCGGCCCACGGCCCCGACGGTGTCACCATGCGCGAGCTCGCCGACGCGCTCGGCGTGTCGCAAATGACCCCCTATCGTTACTTCAAAGACAAGGACGCCATTCTGGCCGCTGTACGCACCCGCGCTTTCAACCGCTTCGCCGCGGCGATGGAAAATGCCCGGCGCAATACCGATGAGCCGCGCCGCAGGCCGGCACGCAAGTCGGCGAGCGGCGCCGCAGACCAGGAACCCGAGAATGCCTACCTCGACTTTGCCCTCGGCAATCCGGCCGCATACCGACTCATGTTCGACGTCAGCCAGCCGACCTTCAACAAGTATCCCGATCTCCTCGCGGCGATGGAGCGGGCGCGGCTGACGATGGGCGAGGGCCTTCGTCGGCTTGCCGCCGAAGGGCGCTTTAGCGGCGACGTGGAGCTGACCGCGCATGTGTTCTGGTCTGCGCTTCACGGCGCCGTGATGTTGGAGTTGACGGGATTGCTCAATCGCGAAAACCTAAATGCGAGGAGCATCGGCAACGCCGCGATCGAGGCGTTGGGACGGCAGTTGGGCGTCAGAACAAACCGACGCGGCTAGCGTCGCGCCATTAACCAACCGCACGGCGGGTCGCCAAAATTCCGCGGACCTCTCGAACAATCGGTATCTCACTGCACGCGCTGGGCCTCGGGAAACTTCCATGTGCCGTTCAGAACCTCGGGGCGCGGACGGTACAGGCGCACCATGTAGTTCCAGCCCGGCACGATGGGCAAGCAATTGGGCGTCTTGCCGTCGTAGCCGCCGAACTGGATGGTCACCGACTCGTCGGCACTCTTCTTCGCCGTGATGCTGTTGAGCGAGTAGACGTTGTGCTCGTTCTTCGGAATGTAGCCGTCCTTGTTGTAGACGATGATTGACCAGAAGGCATCGACGGGCACGTCCTTGACCGTAAGGCGGTAAACCGTCTCGCCGTCGTTCTGGCCGGGCGTGACGTTAAGATAGGTCGCGTCCTTCTCCGGATTGCCGCCCCAAGCCGCCGCAGCTCCGATCAGCCGCCGCACCGGATCCACCTGATCTTTGCCGCCGAACGCATGCCTCATGTCAGGCAGCGTCGAACCGAGCGTCAGCAGCGCCTCGCGCACCTTTTTCTGGGTCTTCGGATCCCAGTTCGGCACTTCGAAGCGACCGATGCTCTGGTGCTCGACCTGAATCGCGTCCTGTAAGGCATGCACCGTTTTCAAGTCCTCCGCGTCCCCCGGATCGACCAAGGTGCGAATTCCCACCATGATGTAGCGAGTGCCGACGCCGTCCTTGTCGTACGTATGGCTTCCCGCGCCATAGACAACTTCCACGACATACTCGTCCTCGTCGAATACCTGCATCGACATGAAGCGCATGCCGGGATCGGGCAGCGTGATGCTCACCGGGCCGGAGTCGAGATCGAATACCGCAGCCGAATACAGGGTGTCGCGGTTGGTCCGAATGACGAGCTGCTCGTCAATCGGGGTGGGCACTCGCTTGTGCATGAATCTGCCGAATCCGTCGTCTCTGACGATGTTGGCGAAGTACAAGTCGCTCTCGGCCCGAATGAAATTGTCGACGGTAACGGGAATCGCTGGGGCTTTCGGAGGGCCGATGTGCGCGGACGATGGCATGTTGATGTTCCTCTGATTCAGTTCACTTTCTTTGGTGTCCGGCAGCAACCAGGTCTTGTCGAACGGCGGCTTTTGGGCCATAGAAGCGAGAGAACTTCGATTCCGATTCGCGCTGGCCCCCGGCGCACAGCGGATGAAGATTATTTTCTCTCGCGCCTAGTTGCCGCGGAATGGGACCTTGGTCCGACGCAGGCTCGGGCCGATGGGGCTGATGTCGATGTCGCGCGCCGCTCGTGGACGGGGCATGCGCCGGGAACTTGATCTTAAAAAATTCTGCCGTGCTCGCAAGCAATCGCATGATCGAGACATCCGGCATCGCGTCATGAGCGCGCATTCTTCACTATACTGGTGGGATTATTGCGGGGTACCCCTATGAGACATTGGTTTTCACTGGCCATCTTCGTTGCCGTGGCCCTCGGCCAGGACGCCATCGCAGCCGACCTGGCGCTGACGCATGCACGAATCTATGCAGCGCCGGATGCCGCCCCGCTCGCCGACGGCACGCTGTTGATTCATGACGGGCGGATTCAGCGCATGGGCCCCGCCGGCGCGGTCAAGCTGCCGAGCACCACAACAGTGATCGATTTGCGAGGAGCCGTGGTCACCGCGGGTTTCTGGAACAGCCACGTGCACTTGTTGACGCCGTCGTTCTTGAACGCCGACAAGCACTCGAACGCCGAGCTTTCGCAGGCGCTCACGCAAATGTTGACGCGCTGGGGCTTCACGACGGTTTTCGATATTGCATCTCAATTGACAAATACGCTGTCCATCCGGCGCCGCATCGATGCCGGCGAGGTCACGGGTCCGAAAATCCTGACGGTGGGTGATCCGTTTTTTCCCAAAAACGGTACACCCATCTATGTCCGGCAGTTCATGAAGGACAATGGTTTCCCCGATGAGGAAATCACTGACATTGACGCGGCAGTTGCACGTGCTCATCGACAGATCCGCGAAGGCGCGGACGGTGTAAAACTGTTCGCGGGTGCGATCGTCGGCGGAAAAATCGGGGTTCTGCCCATGCCGCTTGATCAGGCACGCGCGTTGGTTGCCGCCGCGCATGCCGATGGCAAACCGGTATTTGCGCATCCATCCAATCTGGACGGGATCAATGTGGCGATCGAGAGCGGTGTCGATATCCTGGCCCACACCTCGCCGGATGGCGGAGCCTGGTCTCCGGAGCTCACGCGCCGCATTCTGTCGCACCACATGGCGCTGATACCCACGCTGACCTTGTTCGAGGCGGAGTTGAAGAGAGAGCAGGCCCCCGACGAGGAATTAAAGCGTTTCATGGACTCCGCGGTTCAGCAGGTCGACGCGTATTCGACGGCCGGAGGTCAGATCTTATTTGGCACCGACGTAGGCTATATCGACGTGTTCGATACCACGGAGGAATATCGTCAGCTTGGCCGCGCGCTCAACTGGCGCCAGATTCTGGCCGCGCTCACCGCGGCGCCTGCGCAGAGATTTGGATACGCAGCGCATAAGGGCCGTTTGGCGCCTGGGATGGACGCGGATCTCGTGGTATTGCAGGCAGACCCTGCTACGGATGTGGCCGCATTTGCGCGCGTCCGCATGACGATGCGCCAAGGCCAATGGCTCTACCAGGCCGACGATTGATATCGACCCCCCGTCGGCGCAAGTCACGGATCAAGAAGATCAGAAGCGCGCCGTGATCGTGACTCCGTAGGTCTGCGGGTCGTTCGGGAGGCACGTCGCGACGCCCACCGGAGTTGTCCCGGCATTCACGCAGAACCGCGCGTCTCCGATGTTCCGTCCGAATGCGGCCAACTCGTAGACGCCGTCCCGGCCGAAGGCATATGCCAAGCGCGCGTCGACGGTCGTGTGCGCGGCCTCGAAGGTCTGCGGCGGGTTATCCGGCTCGAAGTACTGATTGCCGGTGTAGGCGGCGTTCACTTGGAGGCTGAGCTCTCCGGTCGTGACCCGCCAACTCTTGCGCAGTAGCAGGTTCGCGGTGACTTCCGGCGTCAGGATCATCCGGTTCCCATCGGCGACGATCGCCGGGCTCACCGAATCATCAAGCACGAAATGCCGGTAGTGGGCATCGATGTAACCGATACCCCACTGCATCAGCAAGCTGTCCAGCGGCAGCCACTTGAACTCCGCTTCGATACCGGTTGCGTTCGATGACGCGGCGTTGCGCAATACGAGGTTTCCCTGCGAATCGAAGCCGAAAACCTGCTGGTTCTTGTAGTCATTGTAGAAGACCGCAATGTTCAGTTCGACACGGCGATTATCGAATCGCGTCTTGGCGCCCATCTCGTAGGTGATCAGGCTCTCGGGATCGACGCCCTGCTGGAAGGCCGCCTCTCCCAGCGGGGGAGCGCCGGGGGCGCCACGAAACAGCGCAGCCCCGGCAAAGTTGAAGGTGCCCCCCTTGAATCCACGCGACACGCTACCGTAGAGAAGCACGTCGCTGTTCACGTTGAAGTTCAGCCCGAGCTTGCCGCCCGAGTTGTTCCAGGTCTTGTCGAAGGGCACGAGCCAATTAAACGCCGGATCGGCGATCTCGCGTGCAAGGTTGAGGTCGATGTGCGTTCCGACCGGCGGGAAGCGGGACGTATCGAACGGGAAGGTACGGAAACGCTCGGCCGTTCCATCCTTCTGCTCGGACGAATAGCGGCCGCCGACCGTCACACTCCATCGGTCCGCGAATTGAAAGTCCAACTGCCCGTAGCCTGAGTAGATCTGGTCGTCCTGGTCGAAGCCCAGTCCCATGAAAGCGACCGGCGGCGTGATGTCGGACGCCAAGCGCCGCACTGCTGCAGTGACACCCTGCTGCGTCTCCTTCGAGTAAAGGGCGCCGACTAGCCAGCGGACGCTCGCGTGGTTGTCGGCTGAAGTGACCCGAAACTCCTGACTGTACTGGTCGGTAGCGGCGTCGATGTGAACGTCGGCGATCGGGAACGGACCACCGTCCGAATCCTCCGAGCGCGCGATCGAGTTGTGCACCCACGCCGAGATGGAGTTGACGGCCACCGGCCCGACGCGCCATCCGAGGTTCAGCGAGGTGCCGTGGACATCGATGTTTTCAAGCGGGTTCGGATAGTCATCAAAAACCTCGTTGAAGTTCCTGGTGTCGCTGAAGCCCTCGATGTCCACGCAGCCCGACCCCAGCGTCGGATGGGCGCAAAAGACGCTCGGGGTTGTGTTGGGCCGCAAGAGTCCGACGGACTTGTAACGGGGACTTTGCCCGCGACGTGAGCCAACAAACGCCGTCGCAAACAGATCGGCCGAGTCGCTGAACGCGGAGGAAACCGCCAGTCTTCCGGCCTGTTGTTTGCGCTCGCCGTCCCATGTGCCGAGCGTTGGGTTCTGGAACATTCCGTCCCGGCTTTGGCTCATGGCCGCTAGTCGGATCGCGGTCTTGTCGCCCGCGGCGAAGCCGACCGCGCCAGCCGCGTCGAATTCGCCGAAATTGCCGGCGGTGATGGTAGCGAAGCCGTTCGTACCTTCTGCCACCGTCGGGCGGTGGGTGACGAAGTTGATGGCACCGCCGGTCGTGCTGCGCCCGTAGAGCGTGACCTGCGGCCCTCGCAGGACCTCGATCCGATCGAGGTCGAAGAGCGCGAAGGTATTGAGCGCGGGCGAGTTCAACGCAACTTCATCGACAATGATGCCCACGGACCCCACTTGGCTGGTGGTGAAGTTGACGTCGATGACGCCGCGCAGGCCGATGTTTGAACCGACGCCACCGGAGGGAACCCAAGTCATGTTTGGCACGAAGCCGGCGAGATCATCGGAATTCAAGAGTCCGAGCTCCTGTATCGACCGCGTATTGAAGGCGGTGATCGCGATGGGAACGTCCTGCAACGGCTCCGGGCGCTTTTGCGCCGTGACGACAATCTCCTCGAGAGTCGCAGGCGCATGCTCGGCGCCGGTCGCTGCCAGGGCGAACGTGATGGCAAGGAAGCCGGCCGCCACCTGTGCGAGGTTTGCGCGCGCTCGTCGCAACCACGCGCTCAAAGCATGGCTTCCGTCGGTAGGTTCATCTTCCCAAGTAGCGCCGCCCAGCGTGGATCGTGGTGCAGACCATCCCAGCCACGCTCGTAGAGGATCTGTATGAGGGTGCGCGAGTGGTTGTCGTAGGCTTTACCGAGCCACACGAACGCCTGGTTTGCGTCTCCGCTCAGCCAATGAAGCAACGCGATCTCGTACGCGCGACTGTCGCCGCCGACCGCGATGAGTTCGTCGAGCGCGCGTTTGGCTGCCGCGCCATGCCCGAGCGCGCGTTCCGCACCCGCAAGACATACGAGCTGATCGGACCGCTGGGTTAGCACATCACAAGTTTTCCGGGCCTCCGCGAACTGCCCGGCGCTAATTTGCGCCGCGGCGGACAGCACCAGCGCGTCTTGACTGTTTGGATCGATCTTCAGCGCGCGCTGCGTGGTGTCGATGGCCGAGCGGTAGTCGCCGACCGCCGCCTGCATCTGCGCGAGATTGTTGATGACCAATTGATTGAACGGATCGAGCGCCGCTGCCTTCCGGCTCAGATCCAGAGCCTCGCGGAAATTCCCGAGGCAGCCCAACATGGAACCCTTCACGGACAGCGCGAAAGCATTTTGGGGATAGAGGGCGAGCGCGCGGTCGATGTCCGGCTTCGCCCCCGCGAAATCCCACAGGAACAGGAAGTGTATCGAGGAGCGCACGATGTACACCAGCCAGCGGTCCGGCCCCATTGCGACGGCCTTGTCGGCATCGACCACACCCTGCGCGAGCAGCGCCCGGTCCCCGGTCTCCGCCGACAGGAAAGCCTGGGCTATCGCGAGGCGCGCCTGCGCATCGGCATAAGCGGGATCGAGCAAGAGCGCCTTGCGCGTCGCGGCGATCGCGCGCTGGAAACCGACTTTCGTGGATTCCTGCATCCACGACCATGCCAGCAGGAACTGGTCATAGGCCTCGACGTTGCTCGTGCCGCGGACCAGGTCGTTCGGTGTCAACCGGGCGAGCTTCAGCTTCAATGCAGTGACCACGGCCGATGCAATCTCGTCCTGAATCTTGAAGATGTCCCCCGCATCCCGGTCATAGCTCTGCGACCACAGCTGATAGCCGTTGTCCGCCCGCACGAGTTGCGCCGTGATGCGCAACCGACGCCCCGAACGCCTGACGGTCCCGTCGAGCAGGTGCGTGACATTGAGTTCCTTCGCGACGGCGGAGGGCTTCTCGTTCTTCCCCTTGAAGTAGAAGCTCGACCGGCGTGACGGCACTCGAAGATCGGGCACATTGCCGAGCAGGTTGATCATTTCGTCGGTCAGTCCGTCCACGAAGTACTCTTGTTCCTTGTCGGAGGACTCGTTCACGAAGGGGAGCACGGCGACTGACCGTTCGCTCGCCAATGCGGTGTTCGGTGCAATCTGGGTGTTTACCGCAACCCGGGTGCTGGGCGGGACCGGGGTCGCCGGCGGTACGGCTCTGAACCGCTCCCAGCCGAGGAAGGCAATCGCGAGTGACGCGCTGACACCGAATGCGAGCAACAGCCAGGGGCGGCGCTTGCCGGCCACCCCTGGGGCCGGCGATGGCGGGGCGGCGGCCATCGGCGCCGGGACCGTGGCCGAAGGGCCGGGCGCGCTCCGGGCGGCCTTCTCGGCCAGCAGATCGCGGACCCGCGCCACGAATGCCGGCGCTGCTTCTCCACCCGGCATCCGCGTCCATTGGACTTTGCGAAACTCCTCCGGGACTTCCGCTTCGCGGTTCGTCGTGCCGTCGATGACGACGGGCATTAGAAACGTGGTATGCGCCGCCATGTCGTGGGTCCGCTCAGCGGCCATCCGCCACTCGCGGCGGAAGTACCCCTCGTCACGACCTTGCGTGGTTGCCGAAATCACCGGCAGGAACAGCGCACACTCCTTGATCTGCCGCCGGATCTTCTGGTCCCAGACATCGCCACCGCGCAACTCCGTCGTGTCGAGCCAAACCTCGACCCCGCCTGCCCGCAACGCATCGGCGATCCGGTGCGCTGCGTCCGTGTCCTGCGACGCGTAACTTAAAAAGACGGCTCGGGGCGGGGTATGCGACAACAGGGACTTTCTTATAGTTATCGTTCTAAAAAGTGTAAAGCGTTGGCCGGTCGCGCGCATGATTCTCCCATCCCGCGCGAAACCGACCTTATTATTATGCCTTATATTCTAGACTCTGCGAGCGCTCCTGATTCCCTGGGAAAGGGTTGTAGCGTCCGGATTTGCGCGCTCCCTCGAAATATTTGGCGACGTCCTATCTTCCCGCGATCCTCGGCGGGTCCTCCGGGGGCTGCTATGGGCGCGCGGTTAAGGTAGGCTTGCACTATGAGTGCAAACGCGGGTGAGGTGAGCGAACTGCAGGCGTTCCTGAACGCGCACCCCCGCCGCCTGTATCGGCAGGGGACCGGCTCCATCCCGATCAAGGCGATTCGCGCAGCTCTTAATCCAACGCGAAGCGAGTCCCGGCCCGAACTCCTCGAGGAACTGGTCGCCTCGATCAAGGCTACCGGCCTCATCCAACCTCTCATCGTGCGGCCGGTGCCGGGCTTCCCGCATCAGTTCGAGGTGGTGGCGGGCGAGCGCCGTTTCAGGGCCGCGCAGCTCGCGGGACTCGAAGACATCCCGGCCATTATTCGCGAGTTCAGCGATCATGAAGCGCTCGCGGTCTCGCTCATCGAGAACATTCAGCGTGAAGAGCTCAGTGCCACGGATGAGGCGCGTGCGCTCCGGCGGCTGATCGAAGAGTTCGCCCTCACGCATGAGCAGGTCGCGCATGCGATCGGCCGCTCGCGCGCGGCGGTGAGTAATCTGCTGCGCCTTCTCGACCTGCCCGCCGAGGTCACTGCGATGATCGAGACCCGGACGATCGACATGGGACACGCGCGCGCTTTGCTCGGTCTTAAGGACGACGCCGATCGCGTGCGCCTTGCGCAGCTGATCGCGACGCGCCAGTGGAGCGTGCGCGAGACCGAGTCCTACGTGCGCAATGCGCCGCGGGCAAGCGGCGGGCGGGCGGCTCCCGTGCTTGCGGCCATCAGTGAGGTGATGAGCGTACCGGGGATGCGGGTCGAGCTCCACCAGCGCGCCAACGGCTCGGGCAAGATCGTGATCGAGTTCGACGATGCGCGCGCGCGAGACGCGGCGCTGGAGCGGCTCGCCACGCTGAAGCCCTGATCATCGCGAAGCGGCCGAATCGCGACGCGAAAGCGCTGGTCGATCGAGCTCAGCCGATTATAACTTTTGAACCACCACGCGACCCTTGGGATTGACGAAAACATGATAGCGATTACCGTCCTTGCAGGTCGCAATATAGTCGCTGTCGGCATTGCGCTTCGTGTCGACAACTTGATCGCAAGGCTGGCCGTTGAGGACAATGGTTGCCTGTAGATCCTTGCCGTTGGAGGAGTCGGCCACAGCCCAGGCCGCAGCGCTCAAGGCCACTGGCGCAAAAAAGAAACAGGATATACGCGCGCTCATGGTCACTCCTTGGAAGTTAGATTTTCGCGAATTTATCAGGATCCATCAGAATCCCCCAAATCGCCTCGCGTGAAGATGCAATTGCGGCAGCCAGCTGCGGATCGCCATTCTGCAACAGCGATAGCACTTTGAGTATCAGCAGATCGTATTGTTGTCGCAGCTCGGATTGCAGCGTCTTCGAAGTTCCCTTGTGATAGGCGCGCAGTTCGCTCAGCAGGTCGTCTACTTGATTCTTCAATGACAGCTTCGTAAAGACCCCGATTGCCCGGGTATCCTTCAGCC
Organism: uncultured Gammaproteobacteria bacterium; assembly: GCA_963749775.1. Lineage (GTDB taxonomy): Bacteria > Pseudomonadota > Gammaproteobacteria > Steroidobacterales > Steroidobacteraceae > Bog-1198. Next base: position 897,018 of record CAVVPB010000025.1, on the reverse strand, counting down.
GTTGCTCGAGAGAATTTAAATCCAGCGTCGACGGTTTGGGCGCTGTGGGCGGCGCGGCGGGCGCCGCCGCGGATTTCGGCTCCGATGCGGCGTGCGGCGCAGACGCTTTTGGAGGAGCCGGGGTTGCGTTGGGATTGCTCGGTCTCTGAAGTGGCGCTGCGGCCGGAGCCGCGGATGGTGCAGGAGCCGATGACGGTACAGGCGCCGGCGGCGTTGTTTGCACCGGCTCAGTCGGCGCGGCAGTTGCGCTCGGCGCGACCGCCGGCTTGGGCTCATCTTGCGTCGGCCGCGACACCTGACAGCTTGTCACGGCGAGTGACGATGCGATGGCGAGCGTTAGAGTCACTGATCGAGTCATTCGATTTCCGGGGCTTCCGAACGGCAGGTCTTAAGTCCTTAGCATTGTTCTGCCACCCGCCAATAAAGTCACGCTCGTACCCGGAGCACCTTGCGAATAGGTGCCTTGCTAGGGGCCTCTTTTTTTCCCTAAGCGAACTAATATGCAATTGAGTCAATGGCTTGAGCGCCGGCAGCCGGCCTTGGTCAGCGATTCGGCTGCCTTTTGTCGGCGTCGAATTTCACCGGTGCGACGAAAGGCGTCATCGCGCCGGAGGGGCTCGAATTTGACGGCGAAATTGTTCCGCGGGCGCAAGTCAGGAGGTTACTTCGACAAGGATTCCTTGATCATTCGAATCGCTGCCCGTGACAGTTCACTATTCGAGTCGCCAAGCGCCAGTGCCGTATCCTTGTGAGCTTGCCCCTGCAGCGCCAGGAACTTTGCCGAGGCGCCGGCGGCGTTCAATTGATTGACAAGATCTCGTGAGCCGCCGACAAAATCCTCAAACTCCTGTTGTTCCGTCGATCCGACCGCCACCAACGCGCGCGGTGCGGGGTCGCGAATGTGCAAAAGCGGGCTCGCTTGCGTTTGTCGTTCCAGCGTTGGCGCATACACACCCCAGAAAACCTTTTCCAAGGCAGCGGGATCGGTCACTCGCAGATCATAAAGCGCGCTGACCGGAACGATGCCTCGCAGGGCATGCGGCGGAATGTTGCGTTGCTTCAGCCATGAACGGTCGACTCCGACATCGGCTGCGAGAATGCCGCCGGAAGAGTGGCCGCCCACATAAATTCGCATGCCATCGCCGCCATAGCGTCCTGCGTGTTGGTGCAGCCACTGTACCGCCAGCTTCACGTCCTCAACTTGGGCCGGGTAGATAAATCCATCATCCGTTAATCGATAACTGGCAACGGCGACGATGATGCCTTGCTCCGCGAAGGGCTTCGCGACGAAGCCATACTGCGCGCGGTCGCCCTCTCGAAACCCGCCACCGTGCAAAAACAGGAATATGGGCGCGTTCGCGACTTTTTCCTTGGGGGTATACAGATCCAGGCGCTGCTTGATGTGGGACCCATAAGAAAGATCAAGGTAGTGCGGAAACTGCGCGCGCACGGCCGCGGTCTTGGCGTCAATCTCTCGGTAAAACCCTGTCCAATCGGTCTTGAATCGCTCCGGATGTTGAACGGTGTAGTACTTGGAGGCGTCTTGCGCGCGCACGGAAAGAGTCCAGGGCATGCAAGTCGCGAGCGCAAAAAGCCTGGCGGCCGAGAATAAAGCACGTGATGTTGAGCGCCGATCTTTCATGGTCCGAAGACTCCAACGTGTTTGAGAATTACAGCATGCATCACGAACGGATGCTATAAGGCATTGGGACAACAAATTTATTTCAAGCCAGGTGAGTCTGTGGAAAAAAAACAATGGTCAACCAATCTTCTCTTCTTGATCACGGCGATTGGTACCGAGGCGGGCATCGCCAATTTTTGGAAGTTTACCTACCTCGCCGGCCAAAATGGCGGCGCGACCTTTGTCTTCGTGTACTTTGCGGCGCTCGCGACGCTGGCGGTACCGGCGCTGATTGCGGAAATGCTGATCGGCCGCTATTGCGGCAAGAGCGTCGTGGGTTGCATGCGGGTCCTGGTTGAGCGCGACAAGGTGAGCCCTGCCTGGAAGTCCTACGGTGTCATCGCGCTCACCGGCATCTTTCTGGTCTTGAGTTTTTATTTCGTCGTCTGCGGTTGGATGCTGCGCTATTTCCTTTTGGGTCTTTCCGGCGCATTTGTAAAAATCGAGTCTACGCAAGCGATTGCGATGTACGCGGCCATGATGGCGAGTCCCGGACAGATGCTGGCATGCTCGGGCTTTTTCATCGCTTTGACGACCATCATCGTCGCGCACGGAGTGAACAAGGGAATTGAACGCGTCTCCGGCATACTGACTCCGTTGAGATTTGTCATCCTGATCGGCCTTTGCGGGTACGCGGCGATCGTCGGCAACACCGCGGCTGCGGCACGCTTCCTGTTGTCTTTTCACTGGGATCGCATGAATGCAGACGTCGTCGTGATCGCGGTCGGACAAGCCTTCTTTTCCCTTGGCGTGGGCGCCGGCGTCCTCATGACGGTCGGTGCCTACATGAAGCGCGAGTATTCCATCGTCAAATCCGTATTCACCGTGGCGATTGCGCAGGGCCTGGTCGCGGTGCTCGCCGGGTTTTCCATTTTCCCGCTGGTCTTTGCCTATGGGCTCGAGGCAACCCACGGCCCGGGTCTGGTCTTCGTCACGCTGCCGGTGGCTTTCGGGCAGATGCCCTATGGCGCGGTATTCGGCACCATCATGTTCCTCGTTCTATCGTTCGCGGGGTTGACCGCGACGATCGTTTTGCTCGAAGCCATCGTCGCGTTTCTCGAGGAATACACGCGGCTTTCGCGCGCCATGGCGACGTATGCCGCGGGACTGGCCATCTGGCTGATGGGAATCGTCACGGTACTGTCGTTCAACAGCTGGAAGGACGTGCATCCGCTGGCGCTCTTAGGGTTCTCCTCGAGCAGAACGCCCTTTGAGCTGATCGATTACCTTGCCTCCAACATCATGCTGCCGGTCGGCGGATTGATGGTCGCGCTGATCGCCGGGTGGGCATTGTCGCGAGCCAATGTATCGCGTGAGCTTAGTATCGGCTCGGGAACGGGATTCAGGCTCTGGTATGCGACGATCCGTTACGTCGTTCCAATTGCGCTCGGCATCGTATTTCTCGCAATCCAAGGCTGAAGCTCTCGCGCCGCCTGCGAGCATGTCATTTCGGTGCCGCGGAGTCGGTTTTTATCATGTTAATCACGGCCTTGGATAGCTCGCTGTTGCCATCGCCCAGGTCGTGCACGGTAGCGCGATGGTCCGCGCCCGCGAGCGATAAGAACTGCGCTTGAGCGCCCGCGGCCTTTAGCTTGTTCGCCAATTCTTCGGAACTCGCGACATAGCTTTCGGTGGATCCCACCGCGATCAGCGAATGGGGTACGGGATCGGCGATATGCAGGATCGGGCTGGCCGCAGCTTGCAACTCTTCTGTGGCATACACGTCGCTTTCGCCTTTTCGGCCGGGCGTACGCAAATCATACGAACAGCTGATGGGAACCATGCCGCGTAACGCGCGTTTGGGAATCCCCGCCGCCTTCATCCATTGCCGATTGACGCCAATATCGGCCGACAATATCGCGCCGGCGGAGTGCCCGCCGATATAGATCCGGTTAGGATCGCCGCCGTACTGAGCGATGTGCTCGAACAACCACTTGACTGCCAGTCGCGCATCCTGCGGCTGGTCTGGATATTTGAACCCGTCGCCGGTCAGCCGATAGCTGGCGACCGCGGTAATCACACCATTGTCAGCGAAGGGTTTCGCGACGAATCCATACTGCGCCCGATCGCCCTCGCGAAAGCCGCCGCCATGCAGAAACAGGAAGACCGGCGCGCCGTGGGGCTTGTCCTTAGGAACATACAAGTCCAAGCGTTGCTTGATGTTTTCTCCATACGGCAAATCAAGGTAATGCGGCAGTTGTGCGCGTACCTCCGCCGTCATCGCATCCGCCTGTTTGTAAAAAGCGCCCCAATTGATCTTGAACTGGTCGGGATGCTGCACGGTGTAGTACCGCGACGCATCTTGCGCGTACGCTACGGGCGCCATCAGCCAAACAGTCACGGTGAGTATCGGGACGAGAAAACTGGCCGGTTTTGATTGCAAAAACATGTGCATGACCCCGCAGGATTGTTGGCGTTAAATGCGATTCTTGGCGAAGGGCGTCAAGCAATATCACGAATGCGCCTTGAATCTCAATCAAAAAAAATGCATAGAATGTCCGCCGCAGACCTTACGCGCGATCATTTGCGCGGCTGTCCAACGACGTAACGATGGAGATCTCATCAATGGAAATCACGACTCTGGGACTTCGAAGGCTCGATCATGCCTCGCTGACGGTGCGCAATATGGACAGCGCTGTGCGGTTTTACACGGATGTTCTCGGTGCGAAAGTGCTCTACCAAATGGGGCCCTTTGATGCACGCGAGATCCCGAAGCAACCCGACGGAGCGGATTGGACCGATGCGCATGTCAACGTTCCTGACGCAAAGCTGAAGATCACGATGCTCGCGCTCGGCGAGGACGCCAAATTGGAGCTCTTCGAGTACTCGAGGCCGGCCAGTGTTCGTGACGTGCCACCGCGTAACAGTGATCTCGGCGCTGCACACCTGTGCTTGGAAGTTGCCGACATCAAGAAAGCGGTGGCGCATCTCACGGCCCATGGTTGCCAGGCGATGGCCGGTCCCATCACGATGGAGGAGGGCCCCTGTCCGTCGTCGCATTCCTGGTACGTCAAGGATCCTTTCGGCAATCAGCTGGAATTGGTCGAATACCTCAAGAGCGCCTAGTCGCCGCGAGCGATTGCGGCACGGGTATCTCAGCATTTCCGCGCAGCAGAGTGCGCAAAGCACTCTCGAGTAGCGGCAGCAGGGCGGCCGGCGCGACGGGCAGTGCACGGCCTAGCCGGCAAACCACGTTGACGGCCGTGGATTGCAGGGCGGCACTCTCCACCGGGATCGATACCAACTCGCGGCTTTTCAGCTCGCTGATTGCCGCAAGCTCGGGCAGCAGCGTGACGTACTCGCCCGACTTCACCATCTCGCGCAGCAAGAGCAGAGAATTGGTGGTTATTCTTGGGCTTAAAGACACTCGCTCCTGCATCTCCGCGATGCTGACGATGTGGCGAATCCGAAAGCCTGATTCCGGCATGCACAAACGCTGTTCCGCCAACTGCTTGAGCGTCACCGATGAGGCTTTGGCCAGAAGATTGTCCGGGTGAACGATCAATTTAATCGGCTGCGGGATCGAGCAGCGCACGCTCAATCGCGGATCGGCGGGGGAGTGAAATACCAGGCCGATGTGCGCTTCATCGTCGACCACGTAGCGAATCACGTCCGACGTGGAGGCCGTCGAGACCGATAGGAGCACGCCCGGATTCTTGGTGACGAATTTTTGCAGCAGTGAGGAAATCGCGCTCACGAAGCCCTCGCCGATCGCCAGCTGAACCTTGCCGCCGCGCAGTCCGCGCAAGGCTTGAAAACTGGAGTCGAGAGCCTCGCGATGCGCGACGCTCTCCCGATAGTACTGCAGCGCCAATTCGCCCGCTTCGGTGAGCTTGATCGATCTGCGGCCGCGCTCGATCAGCAACAGTCCCAGTTCATCCTCGAGATTGGCGATTTGTCGGCTGATGGAGGATACGGCCACCTCGAGCTTATCGCCCGCGGCGCGCATTGATCCCAAAGCGGCGGCCTCGACCAGGTAGCGCAGTTTGGCATCGGTGATCACCCGAAGAACCCCATTCATTGCCTTAAGCGCAACGAGTGTACGCAGTCGTTGTCATTGTTACAATGCTCGTTGACTACCTAAACTGCGTGCCTCGCTGCGTTTGGCTGTGCACAGGATTTTCGCGGCGCGAAAGAACAGAACTAAATTGTGTTCGCGACCTGGAGAAGCGCATGGATAGAAACTCGGTCGATTGGCGCGGCTATATTCCCGCCATCACGACGCCATTCAACAAGGTTCGAGAGCTCGATCTGGCCGCGCTCGGAACACTGCTTGAGTGGTTAGACGCCGAGGGCATGCATGGCTTAATCGTCGCCGGCACCACCGGTGAATGGTTCAACTTGTCGAATGCGGAGCGTAAGTTGCTCTTCGATGCCACCGGCAAACAGCTCAAAGGCAAGCGCACCCTCATTGCCGGCTGCAATGCATTCACCGCCGCACAGGTCATCGCCAACGCGGAGCTGGCGAAATCGGCAGGTTTTGACGGCATACTGGTCACGCCGCCGCCTTACATCGTGCCCAACGAGCAAGAGATTTTCGAGTTCTATCAGGAAGTTTCGCGCGGCGTTTCCCTGCCCCTGTGCGTATACAACTGGCCGCCCGGGACCAACGTGGATATGTCCTTGGAACTGCTGGACCGGCTCGCGGACTTAGACCGGGTGGTCGCGGTGAAGAACTCCACCGGTCGCCTCGACCGCTTCATTCGATCGTTTTTTCTCCTCAAGGATCGGGTCCGGGTGTTTGGCTTTGGCATGGATCAGCTTGGCGCGACGCTCATACGCACGCACGGGGGCGATGGCACCATGGGGGCGGGGGCGGTGCTCGGGCGCGAACAACCTGATTTCTACAATCACTTGTGGCGCGGCGAAGTTGATGCGGCGATTCAATGCGGCGCACGCGACCGAACGCTCATGGTCGATTGGTTCACGGAGAATTTGACCGGACGCTTCGGATCGGCGCAGGCAATCCTCAAGGAGGCGCTGAATGCCCAGGGTCTTCCGGGCGGCTACCCGCGACCGCCGATTCTTGAGCTCGATGCCGCCGGGCGGGAGCAGGTGCGGCTCACATTGCAAAAGCTTGGCAGAGTGCGGCAATAACCGCGATCGTTGCGTTTACCGCAACGAAGTTGCGGAGCTGTTGTCATTGAACTTCTACCTGCCCACGTCTAAGAATCAAGCGTCTGAAACAAAACCAACATATGGGGTAGGGGTGTATGCATCAGTACGCGAGTAAGGCACGCAGCGGGCCCGCGATCGGCGGTGTTGCAACACGTTTACTGGCCTGCGCCGCCGCGTCATTGCTGACGACGAGCCTGTGGGCGGCCGATCAGCCGACGGGTCTCGAAGAAATTGTCGTAACGGCGACCAAGCGGCAAGAGAACATTCAAGACGCGCCGCTGGCCGTGCAAGCGTTCTCGGGCGAGCAGCTGAGCGCCATCAACGCCGTGGATGTCAACGACTGGGTGCATTTGGTTCCCGGCCTTTCCCTGCAAGACAATGGCGCATCGGGCGACAAGCGCTATGTCATCCGCGGCGTTAACGCTGCCGGTGCCGGCACCGTCGGCCTCTACCTCGACGATGTCGTGATCACCGGTGAGAACAGTCAAGACGGCGGTGGTCAGGCGCCCGATATCATGTTGTTCGATATGGATCGTGTCGAAGTCTTGAAGGGGCCGCAAGGCACGACGTTCGGTTCGAGTTCCATGACCGGCACCATCCGCTTCATCACCGCGAAACCCAACTTGACCGATTTCTTCGGTTTGGCGGGCGGCGGCTATCGGCAAACGCAAGGAGGCGGCAATGGCAGCCAATTCGATGCCATGGTCAATTTGCCGGTAATGACAGACCGGTTCGCGCTCCGCTTTGCCGGTTTCTATCTCGATGATCCGGGTTACATCAACAATCAATTCCAACAGGAGGCCAACGAAACCAAGGTTAAAGCGGGCCGGGCGTCGGCTAAGTTGGCCTTCACGGACAACATTTCGCTCACCGGCATGGCGATGTCGCAAAACACCAGTGCGGCCGCACCGAGCTACTACAACACCGAGAACTTTAATTTTCAGCCGATTGGTCAACCGCTGTTCTACCAGGACATCTATGCGCGCGAGCCGACGGGCAACAACATGGATTTGTACGAGCTGGCCTTTGAGGCCAAAGCCAGCTACGGCATTTATACGGTGACGGCATCGCGTTTCGATCGCGACTTCAGATACACGCGCGACTCCTCGGCCGTCGTCAATGCGTTTCTCGATTTACCGATTGACGGAACGGGCCGCAGCGTCATCAATTACCCGAAGCATCGCGACGTCACTTCGTACGAAGCGAGATTCGCGTCGAGCTGGCAATTTCCCGTCCAGCTTCTGGTCGGCGGTTTTTTCCAGAATGAACAGCGTCATTTCCAGAGCCACGTGGTGACGGCGGATGCCAATGGCTTTGTCGACCCGACACCGACGGTGCTCCTGGATCGCACGCAGGATGACACTATTCGTGAAAAAACGATCTTCGCCGAACTCGGCTGGGCCATTACCAACCAGCTGAAACTGACCCTGGGCGGACGCCACTACGACATCAGCGATCTGCAGCGCTCAGACGCCATCGTCGGATTTGGCGGTGGACCCGGCGGTGGGCCGGGGCCCACGCTCGAGGCCACGAATGTCGGCCAGATCGGCAAGATCAATCTGTCCTACACGCCGATCGATCATGTCATGATGTACGCGCAGGTGTCACAAGGGTTTCGCCCCGGCGGCGTGAATGACCAGACCGCGGCGGCGATCGCGGGCGTGCAAATTCCGGCGGGATTTGGTTCGGACTCGTTGGTCAATTACGAGCTCGGAGCGAAGACCTCCTGGTATGACAATCGCCTGGTCGCCAACGGCGCGCTGTACTACATCGATTGGTCAAAGATCCAAATCATCGAGCAGGCAACATCAGGCACCTCCTCGTTCCCGTATACCGGCAATGCCGGCCGCGCCACCGTGAAGGGGCTCGAGCTCGAAGTCGAAGCACTTCCGCTGCCCGGACTCACGGTGGGGGCTTATTTCAACTACAACGATGCCAAACTGGCGGGCGATATTCCGAACCCCAGCCAGGGTTTGGTGGGCGATCCGATTCCCTATGTGCCGAAGACCACTTTCACGCTCACCGGCAACTACGAATGGCCGTTAGGCGTGCATGAAATGAGCGGGACGGCCGGCGCCGACTGGGCTTACGTGTCGTCGCGCAACAGCGCGTTGCAAACCGAACCGCCGAGCTTTGTGGAGGTTTTCCCGGCCTATGAGACCACCACCATGCGCGTCGGCGTAAAAACCGATCGCTGGACGGCGCTCGTGAATCTGGCCAATGTGTTCAACAACACCTCGACCATCGGCGACACCACCGTAGCACAAGGACTCTATCCGCAGGCCAATGTTCCAAATCGGCCCCGAACGCTTAGTATTACGTTCCATTCGAAATTCTAAGTCCGGGAAGCATCAGGAGAACACCGTGCGCGCCGAGAGAGTCAATCCCAAAGGTTTGTACAACAGCGTTCAATTTGGTTTTTCGCATGCGGTGCGGCAAAAAGGCGGCGACACGCTGCACTTGGCCGGGCAGGTCGCCTGGGACAAGGACGGGCAGCTGGTGGGGGCGGGAGACCTGGCCGCGCAAACGCGCCAGGCCCTGGCGAATTTGCGGCAAGTACTCGAGTCGGCGGGCGCGACGCCCGCCGACATCGTGCGGCTGCGCACTTACGTCGTGAACCATTCGCCCGATAAATTGGGTCCCGTGTTGGGCGAGATCGGGGCGTTCTATGCCGGCGCGGTGCCAGCGGCGAATACGTTCATTGGTGTTCAAGCGCTGGCCCTCCCCGATTTTCTGATCGAAATCGAGGCCACCGCCGTCATTGGTTGAATTGCGGCGCCAAGATGCAACGCCGCCAGTTCGTGAGGTCGGCGCTTTGGGCATCGCTCGGCGCCGCGGCAGCCAATTCGCGCCGCGCCGTCGGCGCGCCACGTCCCGCCTTGAGTGTGGGACTCGAACTCATTACCGTGCTGCAAGCCTTGGATCGCGACTTTCGAAAGACGCTCATGGCGGTTCGAGCCATGGGGTACTCGAAAGTCGAAACGCTCGGTAGCCTGGGCAGGTCACCGACCGAGGTGCATGCCGTGTTGGCAGAATGCAATCTGACCTCGCCTTCGCAACATCTGGTGCCTGACGAGCTTTTCGGCGTATTCCAGCGTTGGGACAAGGCTCAGCTCACGATGGCCGAGGCCTTAGTAAGTTTGCGTCGAGGCTACGCGCTGCAGAATGTCGACTATGTCGTCGAGCAAGGTATTGCACGCGCGCAAGCCATGCATCAACAGTATTTGGTCTGGCCCGTGCTGTTTGACGAGCAGCTCGCGACCACCCGTGATCTTGAGGCGGTCATTCAAGCGTTCAACCGCGCCAGTATTTTGTGTCGGCAGTCCGGGCTGCACTTTGCGTTTCACAATGGCAGCAAGGCGTTCAGCACCGTCGGCGCCGATCGCGCCTACGACCTCATACTTCGGGACACCGATCCTGCCGTCAAGATGGAGTTCGACACCTACTACGCGGCCAAGGCGGGTGTTTCTGCCGAGGCCTATCTGTCCAAGTACCCCGATCGATTTCGGCTCGTTCATTTGAAGGACATCGACGCTGCGGGGCAAATCACCGATTTGGGACAGGGAAGCATCGATTTCCCGGCCTTCCTGAGTGCCGCAGAGCGCGCCGGTGTGCGTCACTTTTTTGTCGAACATGACCAGGCGCAAGATCCCTTGGCCAGTGCGCGGACAGCTCTACAATACCTGCGGCGCCTTCAATGACCCGCCTCCAGAACCTGGCCTTGGGGTTGGCGTCCGCGATACTCGCGCACAGCCCGTGGTTGGATGCGAGCCTCGACGCCGCAGAGCGCGCGCGGCTTGCCACCGGCGCGATGACGCTGGCCGAGAAATTGTCGCTGCTACAAGGCGACACAACCCTGGATGCCAACGGCAGCGGCGTCAATGCTTGCGTGGGGCATCTGCCCGCGATCGAACGGCTCAGCCTTCCGGCGCTATGCTTCGGCGACGGACCGGCCGGCGTCGGCAATGGCTTGACGCAAGTCACACAGTTTCCGGCGCCGATTGCCGGCGCAGCGACTTGGGATGTCGCGCTGATGACGGAGTACGGTAGCGCGCTTGGAGAGGAGCAAAGGGGTAAAGGCCGCAATGTCGTGCTCGCGCCGACGCTCAACATCTTGCGCACCCCGAAATGGGGCCGAGCCGCAGAATCGCTGGGCGAGGATCCGTGGCTCACCGCCAGACTCGGCGTCGCTCTCGTGCAAGGCATTCAAAGCGCTCATGTGATTGCGACGCCGAAGCATTTCGTGGCGAACAATCAAGAAACTCTGCGGCTGGGGGACGCCCCCGCTTACGATGCCATTGACGTGCAAGTCGACGAACGCGCCCTGCGCGAGATCTACTATCCGGCATTTCGCGCCGCCGTCACCGAGGCTCATGCGGGCGCTGTCATGTGCTCTTACAATCAAGTCAACGGTGTCTACGCTTGCGAGAATCCGGCACTCGACGGCGTGCTGCGCCGTGAATGGCATTTCGACGGCTTCGTGGTCTCCGATTGGTATTTTGCTCACCGCAGCACGCTGCCGGCGGCGCTCGCGGGCTTGGATGTCTCGATGCCGGGAGGCCGCAGTGACTTCGGCTTCGCGGAGTTCTATGGTGCGCCGCTGCGCGATGCGATTGTCGAGGGCCGCCTAGCGTCCTCGCGGCTCGATTCAATGGTCGAGAATGTGCTGCGTCCCGTGTTCAGGCTCGGCTTGGACATTGCGCCCCCGGGCCCCCCTGCCGCCAGCGTAAGAAGCGCCGAGCATCAGGCGCTCGCGCTCAAGATAGCGGCGCAGGGCGCGGTGCTTTTGAAAAATACCGGCATTTTGCCGCTAGAAAAGCCGCTGCGGACATTGGCGGTGATAGGCGATGACGCCAGCGCGCATGTACAGACGACCGAGCGCTATGGTGGATTTGTGAACGATCCGCATCTGCCGATCCGCGCGCCACTCGCCGCGATCAGCGAGCGCGCGCAAGGATTGATGCAGGTCAAGTACTCGGCGGGTACTTTGGGCACGGCCGGGCTCACGCCCGTGCCTGCCAGCGTGCTTTCCCCTCAGCGAGGGCGCGGCGCAGGCTTGACGGCCTCGTGGTACGGCACCGCGGACTTGAGCGGTTCCCCCGTTCGAACCACCCTCGAATCGAGCATCGACGTGCACGAGGCACCGGCAGGGTTGCCGCCGGTTTGGTCGGTGCGTTGGCAGGGCACCTTGCTGCCGCCAAGCTCGGGTCTGTACCGATTTTCGTTGAGCGGCGGCGGTGATGCGACTCTCTACGTCAATGGCCGCGAGGTCGCGCGCATCGCCAAACAAGGCTTTACTGCGGTCGCGCACGGAATCATCACCTTGGTCGGAGGTCACGCGGTGCCGGTGCGCATGGACTATGCGGTGGCGGCAACCATCTCCAAGCCAGCGTTACAATGGGGTTGGCAGCCTGCCGATGATCTCATCACCCGTGCGGTATCGGCGGCACGGAGCGCCGATGCGGCCGTGGTGTTTGCCAGCGACAATGTTTCCGAAGGTGGCGATCGAACCCAATTGAACTTGCCGGGCGACCAGGACGCACTCATTGCCGCGGTCGCCGCGGCAAATCCGCGTACCATCGTGGTCCTGCACACGGTCGGACCGGTGTTGATGCCCTGGTTATCCCACGTTCGCGCGGTAATCGAGGCTTGGTATCCCGGCGAGGAAGCGGCCGATGCCATCGCAGCAGTTCTGTTTGGCGATATCAACCCCTCGGGGAAATTACCGATGACTTTCCCCGCCAGCGCAGCGCAGGGACCCGATACGCGTGCTGATCGCTTTCCGGGGGTGCGCGGGCGAGTGCACTATGCGGAAAGCCTGCGGGTCGGGTATCGGTACTACGACGCCGCCAAGCAAGTGCCGCTTTTTCCGTTTGGCTTCGGATTGTCGTACACGTCATTTCGCGTCAAGGACGTGCATGTTGCACGAACGAGCGACGCTGAGGTGGTCGTGGAAGGAATCATTGCCAACACCGGCACACGCGCCGGCGCCGAGGTTCTGCAGCTCTATGTGGGGTTTCCGCGCGGCGCCCTGGAGCCTCCCTGGCAGCTCAAGGGCTTCGAGCGAATCGATCTTAAGGCAGGTGAACGCCGCGCCTTTCGCATGGTCCTCGACCGCAAGGCGCTCGCCATTTGGGATGGCGCCTCTCGAGATTGGGTCGTTCCCTCGGGAAAATTCCAAATCCGCCTCGGCAACTCCTCTCGCGACACGTTGCATCGCGCCGTCGTCGAGCTGTGAGCGAACGCCACGGCATAGTCATCATCGGAGCCGGCCTCATCGGCTGTGCGGCGGCGTATTATTTGTCGCGATCGGGACACCGCGTGACGGTATTGGATCAGGGCGAGATCAATCGCGGTGCCTCAGGGCGCAATGCCGGGTCGCTGCATTTTCAGATCGAGCCACGCATGTTGGACGTGTTGCTGTCGGACCCCAAAAAACTGGCCGAGCTCATTCCGGTGAATTTGCGTGCCATCGAGGATTGGCAGCGTGTGCCCGCCGAATTGAATTGCGCGCTTGAAATCGTCATGCGCGGCGGCTTGATCATCGCGGAGACCGAGGCGGAACAGGCGCACTTGCTGCGCAAAGTCGAACTGGAGGCACGGGCGGGGCTGCGTGTGCGGATGCTGGACGGCGCCGACTTGCGGCGCGTTGCGCCTTATCTTTCCGAGCGAATTCGCTTTGCGAGCTTCTGTCCGCAAGAAGGGCATGCCAATCCGCGGCAGATCGCGCCGGCCTACGCGGCGGCGGCGAGGGTGGCCGGCTGTGAGTTTCGGTTACGCACCCGAGTGGAGAACCTTGAGCCACAGGGAAGCGGCTGGAGGCTGCGCGCGAGAGACACCGTAGGAGAGGCGGCGCGACCGGAGGACATTGACGCGGATGCCGTGTTGATCGCTGCGGGCGCGTGGTCGACGGAGCTGCTCAAGCCTTTGGGCGTGGCAGTGCCCTTGGCGGCCGTCGGGCTGCAAATGATGGTCACCCAGCGGACCTCGCCCGTCATGGATCACCTGGTGCAGCATATGGGACGGCGGCTGTCCATCAAACAGGTCGAGGCCGGGAATATTCTCATCGGCGGCGGCTGGCCCGCGCCGCTGCGCGGCGGCCCGGATCTCGGCGAAAGACCTAATCCTGAGCTGCAAGAGCGAGCTCTGATCGGTAGCGCGGCCGTCGCTGCGCACACCGTGCCGGCGACCCTACGCTTGAGCGTGATTCGCAGCTGGAGCGGTATCGCCTGTATCGCGCCCGATCATCTACCGGTCCTCGGCGCGGTGGATAGCCTGCCCGGGGTGTACATCGCGGCGGGCGGTTCATCGTTCACTCTGGGCCCTACTTACGCGCGATTGATCAGCGAGCTCATGTGTGAAGGCGATACGTCAATGCCCATCGGCCTCTACCGTCCCGAGCGCTTCACCAAACCGCGCACCGCGGAGTTGCACTAATGAATCTTCGTGTAGCGAAAGACACTCGACGCGGCGAGGCGTGCTCATTCTCCTTCGACGGTGCGCGCATCGAGGCGTTCGCGGGTGAAACTATCGCGGCCGCCTTGATCGCCAACGGCCATCGCGCATTTCGTCAAGACAGCCTGGGTCAGGGGCGAGGGCCTTATTGCAATATGGGGACCTGCTTCGAGTGCGTTCTCGAAGTGAACGTCGCCTCCGGCTGGCGGCAGGTGCGAAGCTGCCTGACCCGCGTGATCGCCGATCTTCAGGTGCGATCCATTGCCCTCGCAGCGCACGGCGACGATTCGTGACCCCGAACGAAACCTATGATCTCGCGATCGTGGGAGGCGGGCCTGCCGGCATGGCGGCGGCCGTGGCCGCGAATCGCTATGGCATGAAGGCCTGTGTCATCGATGAGCAGCCCCGATTGGGCGGCCAGATTTATCGGCAGCCGCCACTCGAGTTTCGCGTGAGCTCCTGGCTCGCGGGCGCCGCATACGATCGGGGCAAGGCATTGATAAGGAGTGCGGAGAGCCTCGCCGGCCTTCGGCACATCGCTCCCGCGACGGTGTGGGCGTGCCTTAAATCGCGCGAGGGAATCGAGGCGCACGATCTCCTATTCTATGGCGATCAGAATGCAGGCCGGGTCACCGCGACGCGCGTCCTGATTGCCGCCGGATGCTACGAAGCACCGGTGGCGTTTCCGGGCTGGCAGCTTCCCGGGGTCATGAGTGCGGGCGGCATTCAAACCTTGATGAAGAGCCAGCGGGTCGCGGCGGGCCGCGAGGTCGTGCTGGCCGGCAGCCATCCGCTCCTCATTGTCGTGGCGGAGCAATTGTTGGCGGCAGGTGTGAAAATCGCGGCCGTGGTGTTCGCCCAGCCTTTCAGTGCCGCATCGACCATGATGCGCTCGCTCGGTACCGCCGCTACCGGCGCGAGGCAGATCCTATCCGCTGCGATCACGTTGACGGCGCTGCGCCGCGCCGGCGTTCCCGTGTTGTTCGGCCATGCGGTCATCGAAGCGCAAGGCGCAGGCGTGCTCGAGTCGGTGCGAGTTCGGCCGCTGTCCGGCGGTGCCGCGCGCGAGATCCGCTGCGATGCGCTGGGCGTGTGTTATGGCTTTTTAGCGTCCTCGGAGTTGGCCCGACAAGCGGGGGCGCGCCATCATTGGGTTCCGCAAGGCGGTTGGGTAATTCAGACGGATCACTATCTGCGCACCAGCGTTCCGGGAATTCTGGTCGCAGGTGAGCTTCTCGGCGTCGCGGGCGCGGAAGCGGCGGCGGTGTCGGGTGAAATCGCGGCGATGGGAGCGGCGGTCGATTTGGGAAGGATCGGTGCTGCGCAAGTGGCAGCACCTTTGCATCGACTGCAGCGGCGACTGGCGCGGTTACAGCGCTTCGCCGCGCTGCTCACCCGCCTCTCGACGCTCAAGTCCGAGTGGCTGGAGGGTTTGGCGCTACCTTCCACCCTGGTTTGCCGCTGCGAAGACATTACCCATGCGGAACTTGAGGACGCCGTGCGAGCGGACTGCGGGATCGTCAGTGCCAGCACTGCCAAATTGCAGACGCGGGTGGGCATGGGCCTATGCCAGGGGCGGATGTGCGAAATCAGCGTGCGCCGCATCATTGCGCGTCAACGCAACGTTCCCCTGGAGAGGGTCGAGGGATATGTTGCGCGACCGCCCATCAAGCCCATTCCCATCGCGCTGCTGGCAGATTTCCCCGATGCACTGGCCATCGATCCCGATTCTTTGGCGGCTTCCGGGGGAAGCACAGACCAATGATCCACACGAATAATTTGATTGTCGCGGACGAATACCCCAGCCCGGCCCGAGCCTGGTGGGTCGTCGTGTTGCTGTGCTTGGCGGCAATCATTTCGTACTCGGATCGGCAGGTCATCAGCCTCGTCGTGGATCCGATACGCCATGACCTCGATATCAGCGATGTTCAAATAGGCCTGCTGACCGGGACGGCGTTCGCCTTGATTTACGGCGTGGCCGGTATTCCGTTGGGATTTCTCGCGGACCGGTTATCGCGGCGCAATCTGATCGTGGCCGGAATGTTTCTCTGGAGCGCCGCGACCATTTATTGCGGGTTTGCACAATCGTATCGGCAGATGTTCATCGCACGGGTCCTGGTGGGCATGGGCGAGGCGGTTCTCTCACCCGCGGCGGTGTCCTTGATTAGTAGCCTATTCCCCGTTGAGCGGCGCGGCGCGGCGCTCGGTGCCTATTTCACCGGGGTTGCCATTGGCATCGGCAGCGCCGTCGTTATCGGCGGTGCCTTGTTGAGCGGAATCGACGCCGGCTTGGTCTCGGGAACGCCGTTGGCACATGAACCTCCCTGGCGGGCGGTTCTGATTCTCATCGGCACGCCAGGCCTGTTGGGTGCTCTCTTGATGTTGACGTTTCGTGAGCCGCCGCGACGCGCCAGCGGTGAACCGGTCACCGAGGCCAAAGATACCGTGCAATCGCAATCGCACTCAGCACGGCCTGCGCTATGGCGTTCCTTTCCCATATTTGCGGTCGTCGCCATGGCCGCTTTCGTCGACAATGCCATCGCTGCGTGGTCGCCTTCGTTGCTAATTCGCAATTTTCATGCCGACGCGGGCCATATTGGCGTGACGTTGGGCATGGTATTGATGATCGGTGGCGCAGTGGGCATGCTCAGTGGCGGATTGCTATCGGACAAATCAAGGCGCAGGTTCGGCTGGTCCGGTAGGGTCTTGGTCTGTCTTGCGGCGGCACTCATCGCCATGCCAATGATCTTATTGCTCATATCTCCTGATGTGACGATGATTTTGATCGCGATCTTTGCGGTATTTTTTCTGTCCGCGTGGATTACTTCCTCAGGCCTCGCGGCGATTCTCGAATGGGTCCCGAATAATCGGCGCGGGCTTGCGACATCGATCAGTTTTTTCTTCAATGTCGCCGTGGGCCTGGGGGTAGGACCCGCCGCGGTGGCGCTCATCGCGCGGCTATTCCCGGATCCGAACACCAGTCTCGCGCCTGCGATGTTATTGGCGACGGCCGCGGGTTATATCGTTGCGGCCGGCGGGGCCGCAGCGGTGCTTTACTGGGTGCGTCAATCTCGCGTCATGCCGATGCCGGGTGTCGCATGAGAATCGGCTTTTGGCCTCCGGTTTACGGAAACTGGATCATGAGCGACGATCCGGCGCTGTGCGATGCTTCGTTTGCGCATACGCGCGAGACAACATTGTTGGCGGAGAGAGTTGGGTTTGACACCCTGCTCATCGCGGAACATTTTATCAATCCGCAAGGGGCCCCGATGGATCAGCTCGATGCGTGGACGAGCGCTGCTGCTCTGGCCGCGCTGACCCAGCGGATCGAAATCATCGCTGCAGTGAAGCCCGGCCTGCGCGCGCCGGGCGTCGTCGCGAAGATGGCTGCCAACATTGACCAAATTTCCAACGGCCGTTTTGCGGTCAATCTCGTATCGGCATGGTGGCCGCCCGAATATGAAATGCTGGGTGCACAGGCGCTGACGCACGACGATCGCTATGTTCGCGCCAGCGAGTACATATCCATCATCAAAGGCCTGTGGAGCAGCGATGATTTCAGTTATCAGGGTACGTACTATACGGTCACCAACGCGACCATCGCGCCAAAGCCCGTTCGTAAACCGTACC
Organism: uncultured Gammaproteobacteria bacterium; assembly: GCA_963749775.1. GTDB lineage: Bacteria > Pseudomonadota > Gammaproteobacteria > Steroidobacterales > Steroidobacteraceae > Bog-1198. The sequence continues at coordinate 879,134 of CAVVPB010000025.1, read as the reverse complement.
CTACTATTTACGCTGGCGGCGAATCGGAAGCCGGCAAGGAGCTCGCCGCGTCCGTGGCCGATGTCTACTTGCTAAACGGCCGCCCGATGGATGAGCTTGCCGCGATTGTCTCGGATATGGAGCGGCGTGCCGCCGCTCGCGGCCGTCAACTGAAGTACGGAATCGCGGGCTTTGTGATATGCCGGGACACCGCGGAGGCGGCCCAGAGGGAATTTGCAAGATTGGCCGCTCTCAAGCGGGGCAAGGTTGTGGGGGGTGATCCCCAGACGGTGATGCACCGAAACAAGCCGTCCTCGCCCATGCGGGTCGGTATCAATGGCGGCACGGACGCGGGCTTCGTGGGAACAAGGCATCAGATTGCGGAGCGCATGCGCAACATGTCCGCGCTGGGGATAGAGACCTTTCTACTTCAGTTCCATCCGACACGGGAGGAGCTAGAGCGCTTTGGCTCCGAGGTCATGCCGCTGCTGCGCTCATGAATCCCGAAGCTCCCAATTCGATCCCCGCCGAAATCGTCCGAGCCGCCACTCATCGTCGAGGTCGCCTCGAGCTGTTCGACTCGCTGGATCCCCGGCGCACCGCGCTGTTGGTGATCGATATGCAGAACGCTTGGCTCGCCTCAGGCGCTCCCTTTGAAACGCCCCCGGCCAGGGCACTGATTCCGCGGATCAATCGCATCGCGGATTCGCTTCGGCGCAAGCACGGATGGGTGATTTGGATTCAGCACACCGCGGGTCCGGCGAGCAGCGAGGGTTACTGGCCTTTGTATTTTCAACATTTCATTCATGCGGACCACCGCGAGGCCGCGATTGCCGCACTCACGCCGGGCTCGCCGCTGCACGCCTTGGATCCTCGCCTGAACATTGAAGCGTCGGATACCATCCTGCCGAAATATCGATTCAGCGCATTCGTGCGCACGGCGCATGACCTGGAGGCAATGTTGGTCGAGCGCCGCATCGACACGTTGATTGTGTCGGGCACCGCGACTAATGTCTGCGTGGAGTCAACAGTGCGCGATGCCATGATGCGTGATTTTCGGGTGTTCATGCCGCACGATGGCGCCGCGGCGCTCGATCCGGACGCGCATCTCGCCGGTGTGCGCAACGTCATGCAAAGCTTCGCGGACGTTCGAGCGGTTGATTCGTTGATTCGGTTGATTGAAGGGCCGGAAACACCCACCCTTTAATCAAGGGCAAGCGATGTTCGACGCGGAGAGTTTTTCGATATTGCGTCACGGCTGGGAAAATGCACTCTCTATAGGTCGGTTTGACCGAGTCGTGTCGAATTTCACCGCTGTGAAACGTCATTATAGGACCGTTAGAGCCGACACCGTTATGGAGATGAGAATGCAATATGCCCTGCTGATTTACGAAACCCCTGAAGCCTTCGCGGAACGCCAAGACGAACGCGACGATGAGCCCTACATGGGTGCCTGGAGGCTGTACTACCAATCGTTGGTGGCCGCCGGAATCTACGCGGGCGGGCAGCCCCTGGACCTGCCGGAGACCGGCACGACGGTCGCGAACGTGGGAGGCAAGCGCCAAATCCAAGACGGGCCGTATGCCAATACCAAGGAACAGCTCGGCGGCATCGTGCTCCTAGAATTGCCGTCGTTGGATGCAGCGCTCGAATGGGCCGCGCGTTGCCCGACCACCGCGCGTGGCGCGGTCGAAGTACGCCCGGTCGCATCCCGCGTTCATCTGCGCGTGACGAGCGCACGTGCAGAGCCGTGAGTCCGTCTCACAGGCGGTGGAGTCCGTCGCACGCGAGTCGTACGGGCGCCTCGTCGCCTACCTAGCGTCGCGCACTCGTGACCCGGCGGGCGCGGAAGACGCGCTGGGGGATGCGCTGCTTTCGGCACTGACCACCTGGCCACGGGATGGCATCCCTGCGAGTCCGGAAGGGTGGCTGCTCACCGCCGCGCGCCACCGTTTGACCGATCATTCGCGCCACCGGCTCGTGCGCGCGCAGAACGAACTCACGCTGCAAATCCTCCTCGAGACATCACGCGATTGGCAAGATCGCGGAGTTTTGCCGGACCAGCGTCTCAATCTCATGCTGGTGTGCGCCCACCCGGCGATCGATTCCGACATGCACACCCCGCTGATGCTCCAGACGGTGCTGGGCCTCGATGCCGCCGCGATCGGGCGCGCCTTCCTGGTCGCGCCCCGGACCATGGGGCAGCGACTGGTGCGCGCGAAGACAAAAATCCGCCAGGCCGGGATCGCCTTCGAGATTCCAGACGCGTCGCTCCTTCCGGCGCGCCTCGGCGCGTTGCTCAATGCCATTTACGCCGCTTTCGGCGATGGCTGGGAGGATGCGGACGGCGCCGACGCGCATCGGGCTGAACTCACCGACGAAGCGCTGTGGCTCGCGCGGTTGCTCGCAAAATTGCTCCCGGAGGAACCGGAGACACGCGGCCTGCTGGCCTTGATGCTCCATTGCGAAGCGCGCCGGCCCGCGCGCCGCGGCGCTGACGGCGGCTATGTGCCGCTGGCGGACCAGGACTGCCGGTTGTGGCGCGAGTCCTTGATCGCGGAAGCGGAGCAGCAACTCAACCTCGCGGCCCGCGCGTCGCGCGTCGGCCGGTTTCAGCTGGAGGCGGCCATCCAATCGGTGCACGCCGAGCGGCGCCGCAGCGGCCGAACCGAGTGGCCCGCCATCGCCGCGTTCTACGACCGTCTTGTGACCCTGACGGGCGCGGTCGGGGCCGAGGTTGGGCGCGCCGCGGCGCATGCCGAGGTGCAAGGACCCGCTGCCGCGCTCCGCATGTTGGATCAAATCGACCCGGTGCTGTCCTTAAGCTATCAACCGTATTGGGCGGTGCGCGCTCATCTGCTGGATCAAATAGGAAGCCACGCTCTCGCCGTTGCGGCCTATAACAGCGCGATTGAGCTGACGGCTGACGAAGCGGTGCGGGGATTTCTGTTGCGACGCCGGCATGCGGCCGCGAATTTTCGCAAGCGGTTGTCGAAATGAGCGCTTCTTAAGCGTCCTTCCCCTAGAAGCGCTGGAGACCACGATGTGCCCACTCTGTGCAACGGCCGCCTTGAGCGCGGCCACGGCGACAACCATGGCGACCTCGCTCGCTACATTGATCATTGTGCGCGGGCAGGCACTCAAGAGATGGCTGCGGCGCCTGGGTTCGAATTCAAAAGGAGCGCAAGATGAATCAGAATGAAGCGCGGGAGCAAGGCCCCCGCATCGTCTCACGAGAAGAGTGGCGCGCGGCCCGCGTCGCGCTGCTGGCCCGCGAGAAGGAACTGACGGCGATGAAGGACCATCTCGCGGCGCAGCGACGCTCGCTGCCGTGGGTGCGGGTTGAGAAGGACTATGTATTCGACGGCCCGCAGGGTCCGGCGACCCTGTCGCAGCTGTTCGCAGGACGCAGCCAACTGTTCGTCAAACATTTTATGATGGGGCCCGGGCAGTCTCACCAATGCGTTGGGTGTTCGCTGGAGGTTGATCATCTTGCCGGAATCCGCGTGCATCTTGAGAACCACGATTTGACCTATGTGGTGGTGGCGCGCGCACCGATTGAGGAAATCGAGCCGCTGAGACGTAAAATGGGCTGGGATTTCACCTGGGTGTCCTCGTATCGCAATGACTTTAACTTCGATTTCAACGTTTCATTTACGGATGCGGAAATTGCGCTGGGCCGCGGTTACTACAACTTCGGGGAGGTGGACGTGAATCCGGGGATGATCGATCTTTCGGGCGACAGCGTGTTTGTCAAAGACGACGCGGGTCAGGTCTACCACACGTACTCCGCCTACGCCCGCGGCGGCGAGCAATTCCTGGGCGTCTACGCGTACCTTGACGCAACACCCAAAGGCCGCGCCGAGCACGGCCCCTATCATTCGCTCCCCGATTGGGTCCGGCCCCACAACCGGTACGGCAGCGGCGGCATGGTCGAGGGCACGGGCCGATATCATGCCGCCGATTGCGGCTGCGCGGCTCATGGCTAACGGCGAGGCGGCTAGAGGAGAACTAATATGAAGATCTATTGGATCAAGGCGCAGGCTCCCCGGCGGGTACTGGCGCTCGCAAAACATCTCGGCATCAACGCTGAATGCATCGAGATCGATCTTATGGCCGGGGGACTCAAGACGCCGGACTTTGCCGCGCTCAATCCCAATAGGAAAGCACCGGTGCTGGTGGACGGGGATCAGGTGCTGTGGGAGTCCTCCGCCATCATGGCTTATCTTTGCAACAAGGTAGGATCTGACATGTGGCCGCAACGCGCCGCCGAGCAGGTCGAGGTACTGCGCTGGTTGTCGTGGAATGACTGTCACTGGGCGCCTGCCGTCGGGCCTTTCTACTTCGAGCACGTGGTCAAATCGACGTTCGGACTGGGACCCCCGGACCGCGACTTGTTGAAATCCAGTGTGCAGAACCTGTTGAAGTTTGCCGCCGTGCTCGACGGGCATCTCACCGGCCGGACCTACGTCGCGTGCGCGCGGTTGACGATTGCCGACTTCCAGCTCGCCTCGATGGCGACCTATTGGCGAGAGTCGGAAATGCCGTTGGAGGCGTATCCTGGCATCGTGCGTTGGCTCGATGGCCTGATGCGCATTCCGGCCTGGGCGCACCCTTGGCCCGAGCAGCACGCGCCGCGCGCGGCGGTGGCCTGACGCTTCCCGAGCCGAGCCGGGACGGCGCAACATCAGCGACATTTACCACAAGGAGCTACCCATGAAAAATTTTATGGCGATCTTTACCGGCAGTGCGTCTTCACCCAAGAGGGCGGAGTGGGATGCCATGGACGAAGGCAAGCGCAAAAAGATGGAAGCCTCGGGTATCAAAGCATGGGGTGACTGGATGACGGCCAAGAGCTCGGCCATCGTCGAGACGGGCGGTCCTCTCGGCAAGACCAAACGCATCTCTGCGCAGGGCGTGTCGGACATCAAGAACAACATGACCGGCTACGTTGTCGTCCGGGCCGACTCTCACGAGGCGGCTGCCAGGATGTTCGAGAAACACCCGAGCTTCGCCCATTTTCCCGGCGACTCGGTCGAGATCATGGAGATCCTGCCGATTCCCGGGCAGCCGCAAAGCTGATCTAGCGCACAGCGAGCGACCTGGATTCGACAAGCCGTCGTGCACGCGTGTGCATAAAAGACGGGTCCGGCCTGCCATGGGACCAAGGACCGATGGTTGGGCGTGCCCGTTCATGGCCCACTAACGCGCGGCAGATAGCACAGCCGTCGGTTGCGCATCCAAAGACTCATTCCACGCTCGAAGGGCGGCCTTTTTCGGCCTGGAAACTTCAAAACTCTTTTAAGATGCAGAGCACGCGCATGAAGACCATCAAGACCTACTCCACCAGAGTGGACGCCGAAGTGGCCAAGATCGCCTTGGCGGCCGCCGGCGTGCCCTCGCTGGTCGTCGGCCTCGGGGCGGACCTGGAGGGCGGAACCGGGGGTGTGCAGTTGCGGGTTCCGGATGAGAGCGTCGAGGCAGCACTTAAGGTGCTCGAAGGGTCATGATCGGAAGGCGCCACACATAGGAGTGCTCCATGTCCCGTGACACGATCAGTCTGTCCGGCCCCTTGCAGGCCTATATCCGCAACGTTGGAGTGCGCGAAGACGCAGACCTCGCGGCCCTGCGGGAAGAAACGGCACACCATCCATTTGCGATCATGCAAATCTCTCCAGAACAGGGACATCTCATGGCCTTGTTGACACGCATCCTGGGCGCCCGCAAGACCCTGGAAGTCGGAGTGTTTACAGGCTACAGCGCGATGGTTGTTGCAAAGGCGATGGGTCCCCAAGGCAGGGTGCTTGCCCTGGATGTCAGCGAAGAGTTCACCGCCATCGCAAGGCGCCACTGGGCCAAGGCCGGGGTCGCAGACCGCATCGATCTGCGCCTTGCGCCCGCCGCCGACAGCCTCAAAGCCTTGGTGGCCGCGGGCGAAAGCGATACCTTCGATTTCGCCTTCATTGATGCTGACAAGGCGAACTACGATACCTACTACGAATATGCACTGAAGCTCATTCGGCGCGGCGGTCTGATTGCCGTCGATAATGTTCTGTGGCAGGGAAAGGTCGTCGATCCGCAGGATCAGACGGCCGATACGCTATCAATCCGCGCCATTAACCAGAAAATTCACGCCGACAGCCGGGTCGACGCCACGCTCATACCCATAAGCGATGGCCTGACACTGGCGCTGAAGCTTTAGACCCTTTAGCTGCCGGTCTTCGGGCAGCTGAACTCCCTGGCGTCTGCCTTTGCCTTCGGCGCGATGAGTTTCCAGCCGGCTGGAATATCGAACTGCTCGGCCGGAATCGGGGCCGCGGCGATCGAGGTGGTCTCCACCGAGATCTGCGCAAACTGCATCATGTTCGGCGGGGCGTCGGCCACCGCTGCCGCCGGTGCCGCCGGCGGGGGAGGGGCCGATTTCTTCGCGAACAGACCGCCGGCGAGTTTGCTGCCGAAGGCACTCGCCGCTGAACCGAGAATGCCGCCGGCAATGCCATTGCCCGCAGCAGCACCCGCGGCCTGCCCGGCCGCGGATCCGGCCGCGCTGGCGGTGGAACCGGCTGCGGCCTGGCCGGCTGCGGTACCCGCATCGGACAAGGTCGCGCTACCGGCTCCCGAGGTCGGGGCGTTCTTGGCCGCCCCGCACTGCGCGCCGCCGAAGGAGATGCGTATCGAGGTCTTCAGCGGATAGCCTTTGAAGTCCTCTGCCTTCGCGGAGAGATCCTTGAGGCTGTCGCGGTAAGGGGCGAGAAACTGGCGCACCTGCTGTTGCATCGGTGAGTTGGGATCGTTCAGTCCCAGCTTCTTCATGTGTGCGTCGCGAAACGCCTTGCGGTCGGCCATACCCGCGATCTCATCCTGGGTGAGCCACGAATCCAAGGTGATGAGAAAATCACAGGTATCGCCGGTCTCGGGATTGTGGCAGCTCTGGGTGAGGGAGAGCTGGCTTAAGCGGCTGTCGTGACCGGCAAAGCTCGCGTGCTTGTCGGTCTGATGGGCGTCGATCTTCGGCGGCGACATCTGGCATTTCGAGGTGTCCGGGGCGCTGGCGGTGGACTGCCGAGCGGCGGGGCACTGCTTGATCTTCTCCAGTGCCGCCTGTGCTTGCTCTTCGGCAGCCTGGCGCTCGGCGGGCGTCGGAAAGCGATTCTCGCGGTATTCCTTGTTCTTGGGATCGAGCGCCCAGGTCACATCCTTATCCAGGCGGATGATCTCGCCGCTCTGGGCGTTGCGGCACATGAGCGACATCAGCCCCTCGCAGTGCAGCTCGCTGTCGCGGCGCTGCTTATCGCCGCTGGTCAGTTCGGTGCTGTTGCCGTGCGCCTTGATGAGGCTTAAGTCAAAGCTGGTCTGCTCCTGCACCGTGACGTCGGCGTGTACCCCGGCGGGAAGCGCCAAGGCCGTCGTGAGGACCGCGGGCAGGAGTAGTCGAGCGATACGATCGGAAGCGGACATTCTTGTTCTCTCCGTCGGCTGATTATTTTTCGCGCTCCGCACCGCGCGCGGAGCGTTCCCGGACATGAGTTTATGCCTGGGACCCCTAGGCATGTCCAGCGGTACGGCGCGGATCTTGGGTTAGACTAAACATCGGCAGGGGCCTTAAGGCACATCATGTTGACCCTTGATGACGTTCGCGCGATTCCATTGTTCGCAGCGCTGGCGCAATGTGATCTTGAGCGCCTGGTGAAAACCTCCGCCGACTTGCACCTGGGCGCCGGAGAGTTTGCGGTTCCCGAAGGCGGGGAGCGCGCGCTGTTTGCGGTCTTGTCGGGCAAGATCGAGGTCGTGAAGGTTTTCGATGGCGTCGAGCGCCGCTTAGGCTGGCGCCTTCCGGGCACGATATTCGGTGAAGTCCCCATGGCCCTGGGAACGCCTTTCCCCGGCGGCTACCGCGCGGTTGAGCCGTCGCGCATCATGCGCATCGAGCCGCGCCAGTATTACGCCATCGCGGCATCCTCACCCGAGGTCGCATTGCGAGTCGGCGCGCTCGCGCGCGAGCGCATTTCAGGACTTCAGGGGATTGCGGCCGAGGCGCCCAAGACGCAGGCGACCATATTGGGCCCTCGCTGGGACATCGCGAGCGGTGAGTTGAACCGATTTCTCGCGCGCAATCAGATTACCCATGACTGGGTGACTCCCGACTCCGCCGATATTGCCTCGCTCTGGCCGGGATACCGCCCCGAAGGCGCGCAGTATCCCCTGTTGCGCCTCGTTGACGGAACCGTGATCAGCAAGCCAAAACCGCGCGAGCTTGCCCCACTGCTCGGCCTGCAAACGAGCGCCCGATTTGCCGAATACGATACGGTGATCATCGGCGGCGGACCGGCCGGACTCGCCTCGGCCGTGTATGGCGCATCCGAAGGGCTGAGCACCCTCATCATCGAGCGCGAGGCCCCGGGCGGACAGGCCGGCACGTCTTCGCGGATCGAGAACTATCTCGGTTTTCCCAACGGCGTCTCGGGCGATGAACTGGCGATCCGCGCGCTGCAGCAGGCCAAGCGCCTCGGAACCGAGATCCTCGTGACCCGCACCGTCGGCGGCATGAATCCCGCGACGCGTGAGGTCGTGCTCGACGGCGGCGATACCATACGCGCCCGCACCGTGATCATCGCGACCGGAGTCTCCTGGCGGCGCCTCGCCATCGAGGGCAGCGATCGGCTCATCGGCAAGGGCATTTATTACGGAGCGTCGCGCAGCGAAGCGGCCTCCACTCACGGCCTCGACGTCCACCTCATCGGCGCCGGAAACTCGGCGGGCCAGGCCGCGCTACACTTTGCCAACCATGCGCGCAATGTGACGCTCATCGTGCGCGGCGATTCCCTGGAAAAAAGCATGTCGCAATACCTGATTGCGCAGATCCGCGGCAAATCCAACATTACCGTTCAATTCAAGGCGGAGGTGCGCGCGGCCTATGGCGACACGCATCTGACCGCGATCGACATGTATGAGGGCAATGACAAAACGGTGCGACGCTACGATTGCGGCGGCCTATTCGTCTTCATCGGAGCCGACGCCGATACGGCGTGGCTGCCGGCGGAACTTGCCCGCGATGCACGCGGCTATGTCCTGACCGGTGACGATGTGGTGAAGGCGGAGCGCTGGTCGCATAAGCGCGATCCCTTCCTGCTGGAAGCGAGCATTCCCGGTGTCTTCGCGTGCGGAGATGTGCGCCTAAGCCCTGTCAAGCGCGTCGCCTCTGCGGTCGGCGAGGGCAGCATGGCGATCGCCTTTGTGCACAAATACCTGCAGCTGGACGGCGCCCTTTTGCAATAGGGGCGCCGACCCTAAGCACGGCAACTATTTTGGCTGCGGAACAATCCTTAGATAAGGCTTGGGCGCCTTCCATCCGTTTGGATAGATTTTCTTCGCTTCCTCGTCCGAGATCGAGCCGGCGATGATCACATCCTCGCCTTGCTTCCAATTCACCGGCGTGGCGACCCGATGCTTGGCGGTCAATTGCAGCGAATCGATCACCCGGAGCACCTCGTCGAAATTGCGCCCGGTGGTCATCGGGTAGGCGATGATCAGTTTGATCTTCTTGTCCGGTCCGATCACGAACACATTGCGCACGGTCTGGTTGTCCGCCGCGGTGCGCCCCGCCGATCCGCCCGAAGTCTCCGCGGGCAACATGCCGTATGCTCTCGACACTTTAAGATCCGGATCGCCAATCATCGGATAGTTCACGGCGAAGCCTTGGGTTTCCTTGATATCGCCTTCCCATTTGGAGTGGCTGTCGACCGGATCGACCGACAAACCGATCACCTTGACGTTGCGCTTGTCGAACTCCGGCTTGAGCTTCGCCATGTAGCCCAGTTCGGTGGTACAGACGGGCGTGAAATCCTTGGGATGCGAGAACAAGATCGCCCAGGAATCGCCGATCCAGTCGTGAAACTTGATCTTGCCGCGCGTGGTGTCGGCCTCAAAGTCCGGTGCGGTAGAACCGATGCTGAGCGTCATGGCTGCCTCCATTCGGAACGAAGTGAGATTGCGTAAGAGGTACGCGGAGAGCCATGGTAAGCACTTTCCACGGGGGTTGAAAGCCTGGAGCCGAGAGGCTGCCCCGGGATTGCCGCTGGCCTCCTCGTAAGTCCCGCTGGTCAAGCCAATCTGCCGCCTGCCACGCATTCGTGGTAAAGCTGCGGCGCAGTCCTTAGGCTCGACAACAATCTGTCTACCGGGAGACCCCATGAAGCGACTGGCGCTGCTGATGTTGACACTGGCCGCGAGCCACGTGCAGTCGGCCCCTGAGCCGGGCGGCTGGAGCGCTTACGGGGGTGATCCCGGCGGGTACTCGGTATTCTGCGCTGACGCAAATCAATGCCGATGAACGTGCATGCGCTGAAAGTCGCCTGGACTTATCGCACCGGCGAGTTGGGCCAAGGGGTGAAGGATTGGAGCCGCTCCGCCTTTGAGGCAACGCCCATCCTTTTCAACGGCACGCTGTATTTGACGACCAGCAGCACGGATGTGATCGCGGTCAATGCCGCCACCGGCGAGCTGCGCTGGCGTCACGACTCTCAAAGCCGCAAGGACCTGCATTATTCGGACGGCGTCTCGCGCGGCGTGTCCCTTTGGGTCGATGAGCAGAGTGCGCCGGACGCCGCGTGTCATGCGCGCATCTATGCACCAACGCTCGATGGCCGGTTGCTGGCGCTCGATGCCGCCACCGGCAACGCCTGCGCGGACTTTGGAGAACAGGGCGCGGTCAATCTGCTGAAGGACATCCGCTCCCAGTACAAGGAGGGAGATGAGTGGCGCAACTATCTGGTGACCTCGCCGCCCGCGATCTTGGACGACAAGGTCATCGTGGGATCCTCCATCGGCGACAATCGCGCGGTACTCGAAGAGCTCGGTACCGTGCGTGCTTTCGATGCGCGCAGCGGCCGGCTGGTGTGGAGCTGGGATCCGATACCGCGGGATCCCTGCAAACCCCATATATAAAGAGTGGGATCCCGCGACGGTGCAGATTGCCAGCGCCGCCAATGCGTGGGCCCCGCTCTCGGTGGATCCGGCCCGCCACTTGGTGTTCGCGCCGACCGGCTCCGCAAGCCCGGACTTTTTCGGCGGCGAACGGCCGGGCGATAATCGCTGGGCCAATTCCGTCGTGGCTCTCGACGGCGCCACCGGCGCGCTGAAATGGGGCCGGCAACTCGTGCATCACGACCTCTGGGATTACGACGTGGGCTCGCAGCCGACCCTGGCGACCCTCATGCACGACGGCCAGCCCGTGGCGGCGGTGATCCAAGCCACCAAGACCGGCTTTATCTTCACGTTCGATCGCGACAAGCGGCGCACCCCTCTTTCCCATCGAGGAAAGACCGGTGCCGCAAGATGCGGTCCCCGGCGAGCACCCCTCGCCGACGCAACCCTATCCCGTGGCGCCGCCGGCCTTGTCGCGCCAGTCGAAGATCACGCCCGACGATGCCTGGGGCGTCGTATGGTTCGACACGCGCGCTTGCCGCAAGTCGCATCGAGCAATATCGATCCGAGGGCATATTCCAGCCGCCGGCGCTGACCGACTCGCTGATGCAACCGGGCAATGCCGGCGGATCCAACTGGGGCGGAGTGGCATTTGATCCGCAGCGTCAACTCGTCGATCGCCAACACCATGAACCTGCCCTTTATCGTGTCGCTCATTCCGCGCGCGGAACTGAACGAGCAACGCAACTCGAGCAAGTACCAAGGCTTCGAGTTCGCGCGACAGGCTGGGCACGCCCTACGGCATGCGCCGCAAAGCGTTCTTGTCGAGCCTCGGCATCCCGTGCGTCAAGCCCCCGTGGGGCATGCTGTCGGCAGTCGACATGCAACGCGGCGTGATCAAGTGGCAGATTCCGCTCGGCGATACGCCGGTGATTCACTTGAATATCGGAATGCCGAATCTCGGCGGGCCGATCGTCACCGCGGGAGGCGTCGTGTTCATTGCCGCAAGCCTCGACGACAAACTGCGCGCGTTCAATACCGACAGTGGCAAGTTGCTGTGGAGCGCGAGCCTACCGGCGGGCGGCCAGGCCACGCCCATGACCTATTCGATCGATGGTCGGCAATATCTGGTCATCGCCGCCGGCGGATACAAGGATCAGGGCACGCGCGGCGATTATCTCATCGCTTACGCGCTGCCGCGCTGACCGCCACCTCCGCACGGCGATCGGGCCGCCGTCTATTGCGTAGCAGCGCGAGTGTCGGCTCATTAATGTGTGCTTGGCCTGAGCGGATAAAACGTTGGCTTGAACGCACAATACTGCGCAGGGATCGCTACCTATACTGGCTCCCGTCGCACACAAGCCTTGAGGACGATGAGATCGTCGGCGGCCCCTGCCCGAGTGCCGCTAAATTTGTTTGTGTCCCGACAGACGCCGTGAGAGTATCCGTGAGACGCGGCTTCGTCGAAAAATTACGCCGCACGGGGTGGAAAATAAAATTGAGAGTTGATTGAGGGTCGGAAGACTTGATCTGATGACAAACACGGGCGCATCCGGAAACGGTTGCGCCCTTTTTTTTAGGAGGCGAGAAAATTGAAGGCAATTATTCTGGTACGCGAGGATGGCACACGCGATGTGGCATTTGTGGTCGGCCTCGATTTTGATACCCGATCCTGGGCCAACGCTCGACTCAAAGCGTTCAAGCGGCGCGGCGTCGTAAAGGTCATCGAGCAGACAAGCCTGCATTGATGCTCAAGTCACTTGGGCTCGGACGGAACTAACCTCTAAGCGGTCCGTCCGCGTGCAAGTGCGCCATCGACACGACAGCGGACTGCGACTGCTGTAAGGATCTTTTCGCCGCGTCGCAGCAGGATTGTCCGCGGCGTACACTAACATTGCGCAGCTTCGTTTCGCGGAGTGAGCAATGGACAGTTCTCTTTCCACACTCATTGAAATCGCACTTGGGGTCGGCCTAGCGGCGGCCACCGGTCTTCGAGCATTCCTGCCCTTGCTGATTGCCGCGGTTGCGGCACGAGCCGGCTGGATCCCCTTGAGCCACGGATTCCAATGGCTTGAAACCACGCCGGCCTTGATCACCTTGGGAACCGCGGCGCTCATCGAAGCGCTCGCCTATCTCATTCCGGGAGTGGATCACCTCCTGGATCTCCTCGCCGGGCCCGCGGCCGTGGCGGCGGGTATCGTGGTCAGCGCATCCGTCATGACGAATGTGCCTCCGAGTGTCATGTGGCCGGTCGCCATCATTGCGGGCGGCGGCATCGCGGGTCTCACCAAGGGCAGCGCCGCGCTGGTGCGCGCGAAAACAGGCATTGCGACCGCCGGCCTCGGCAATCCCGTCATCAGTACGGCTGAGACCTTGGGCGCGGTCGCCGTCGCAATACTGGCAATTGCTGCGCCGGTTCTTTGTCTGATCCTTGTGATCGCGCTCGTTTTCTGGGCGATGCGAAAGGCCGGGCGCATCGCTTTTAAGTGGCGCGCCGCTCGAAAGAAACCAACAGAGTGAACGTGAGCCGCGTCCGCCGATGTGGCGCTGTGGATGGGAGCTTAGGGCGGCAGCTTTAATCGACGCAGCAACGCCGCGTAGCGCGGATCGCGCGTCAGGGTTTTCAGTAGCGGGTCGCCGCGCAACCACTGAACGCCGGGGTCGTGATTGAGAACGGCTTGATCGAGCCAATAGAAAGCCTTGTCCGCATCGCCGAAGAAGCCATAGGTCTCGGCGACCTGGAACTCGGCGCCGGCGGACTCCTTCAACAGTGCTGCGAGGGCGGCATTGGCGTCCGCCGCCCGTCCTTGCGCGTGGTAGCCGATCGGCAGTCCGAACGGCCGCCAGGCACTTTGCTCGGCCTCGAACTCGGCCATCGCCGACGGTACCTGGCCGCGCGCCAACAGGATGCGTCCGAGTTCGTAGTGGGCGGCAGGAAATGATGAGCTCATGGCGAGCACCTGGCGAATCGTCGCTTCGGCCTCGGTGAGCCGTCCGGCGTAGTAAAGCACACGCGCCACATAGCGCCGGTACAGCAGGTTGAGCGGGTCGCGCTCAAGCACGTCGCGGAATTGCGCTAGCGTGTCGTCGGTGTTGCCGATGGCCATCGTCAGGTGCGCCGAAGAGAACAGCGCGCTCGCGTTGCTGGGATCGAGTTGCAAGGCGTGATCGTAAGCCGCTCGGGCCCCCGACCAGTCGAAATCCGTCACCATTTTTAGGGTCCCGATCATGTTGTAGGCATCGGCGAGTGTCGGATCGAGTTCGGCGGCCTTGCGTGCCGCGGCCAGCGCCGTTTGGGCGGCCTCGGCGGGTACATAACCGTTTGCAATCTGCCGAAAAATCGCCTGGGACAGCCCGGCCCACGCCGGCGCGTAAGCGGCGTCGAGTGCAATCGCTCGCCGGTAGCAGTCGATCGACTTGTTCAACTCGTCGGGCGTATCAAACGCGACAAAGTAGCGGCCCTGCAGCAAGAGATTGTAGGCCTGCGGATTCGAGCTGCGGGCGGTGGAGACGGGTACGTCGCCGAGCAGCGCGAGTTTAAGCTTATCAACCACGGCGCGCGCGATGTCCTCCTGGACTTTGAACACATCTTCCTCGTCCCGGTCGTAGGTCTCGGACCAGATGTGCACGCCGGTGTCGGCGCGTATGAGCTGCGTCGTGATTCGAAGGCGCCGGCCCGATTTGCGCACGCTCCCCTCAAGAACGTTCGCGACGTTCAATTTCTTCGCGATCGTCGGAACGTCCTCCGACTTTCCTTTGAAGGAAAACGAAGACGTTCGAGCGATGACCTGCAGTCCTGGCACTTTCGCCAGAACGTCCAGCAGCTCCTCGGCGAGTCCGTCCGAAAAGTACTCCTGATCGTGCTTTTCGCTCATGTCGACAAACGGCAGCACCGCGATGGACTTGTCCGAGATCGCACTCTGGGTGGCAGCGCTCGCACGGCCGGAGCCGCAGCCGGCGCCGCGGACCGTTTCGATGCCACGAACCGATCAACCGCAAATCCCGCCGCGATCAGGAGCGCGGCCGCGACCCACAGCAGCGCGGGCTTCCTGCGTTTGGACACCGCCGCCGGCGGGCCAATATCGTCGCGAGGCTGTTTCGCGATAGCTGCCGGAGCCGCTGCAATCCGCTCCGCGACCGGGGCGGGGCGTTCCTGCGCGAGCAGTTGCGCGACTCGCGCGACGAACGCGGGAGGCGTCTCTCCGGCAGGCAGCCGCGTCCATTGGACCTCGCGGAACCTGTCGGGCACGAGCGCATCGCCCTCGCGGGTATCGTCGATCACGATGGGCAGAAGGAATGCCCTCTCCGTCGCAATGAGGTGCGAGCGATCCACCGCAAGCTTCCATTCAAGGCGGAAATACCCTTCGACTCGGGCGCGGGTATTCGCAGAGATGATCGGCATGAAGAGGACGCAGGACTTGATCTGCTTGCGGATGGCGCCATCCCACGCATCGCCGCCCCGCAGCTCGCTCTGGTCGAACCAGACTTCGATGCCGGCGGCACGCAAGGATGCGCAAATCCGCTGGGCGGCATCGGCGTCTTCAGATGCATAGCTAAGAAAGACGGCTTGCTGGCTACCCCCGCCTAAGGTCTCGCCACCAAGCCCCGGTTCGTTCGGCAAGTCGTTTTGTATCCGGGGTCTGTTTAAGGCTCTGAGAATGCCCTACGCGGTACGCGCGCGCAAACGGGATGCTAGGAGAGCACCGCGGCGTGAAGCACTATCGTCCGGAATAGCGCTGATTTTCAGGGAGCCAAAGACTGCCAATATTTATAGGAACTTCAAACGGTTGGTGTTCGGCGGTGCGCGGTATGACCCGGGTCGACAATCGGCCATGAGCCTGATTCACTGATTGGATGACAACGTGGAGATTCCGGAGCCATTGATCGAAGGCTTGCGCGCTGCCAGCCACGTGACGTTTCTTACGGGCGCCGGACTGTCGGCCGAAAGCGGCCTCGCGACTTTTAGAGGAAAACAGGCGGGTCTCTGGCAAGACGTCAACCCGATGGAAGTCGCCACGCTTGATGCGTTCGAGCGGGATCCTGACTTCGTGTGGGGCTGGTATGAATGGCGACGGATGCAAGCAATGCAGGCGCAACCGAACAGGGGACACCTGGCCATCACGCGCTGCAGAGAAAGCTCAAGCAACTGACGTTGGTCACGCAAAATGTCGATGATCTGCATGAGCGTGCCGGGAGTCATTTTGTGAGGCATTTGCACGGCACGCTCCAACACCCGAGGTGTGCAGCCTGCGGTCGGTTGCACGAATTTCCAAAAGGCGTGCCGGACGAGCCTGAGGGGGGCCGAAAAATCGCGCCGCCTCGGTGCACGCAATGCGACTCGCGCATTCGCCCGGGGGTGGTGTGGTTCGGCGAATCGCTTCCGACGCGGGAATGGGAAGCGGCGGAGCGCTCGGCGCGTCAATGCGATGTCTTTTTCTGCGTCGGAACCTCGGGATTAGTCGAGCCGGCCGCCTCGCTGGTGCACTTCGCCCGTGAGAAGGGCGCACTCACTGTACAAGTCAACACGGAAAGCACCGGGCTCGAGGATCGGGTTACCTATGATCTTCGCGGATCCGCCGGGATCGTTCTTTCGGAGTTAGCGGATCGAGTGTAGCCAGGATTTCGGCTGATTGCATTGATCGATGATAAGAACGCCAGGGCTGAATGGCATTACATAATGCGAATCCGTTCGCGCCGGTGCGCCAAGTGGCTTTACCCGGTCGCAGACGTTACATTGATCCAGGTCTTTCTTGAGGAGCAGTGCAGTGGGTACCCGCCGGCAGATTGCACTATGTCTCGTCGTAGCGCTGATGGCGAGCTGCCACGGGTCCGCGGGCTGCCTGATTTGCGGCCCGCCCGTTTCCAATCTGGAAGGCAGCCTAAGCGGTCTGGCCGGCTACCGATTGACGCTGCAAAATGGCTCGACTCCCCTCGCTGAGTCATTTGACGGCCCACTGGCGAATTCATCCAAGGTTTTATTCGGCACGGCGAATTTCAATTCGAACTACAACATCACTGTCCAGACGCAGCCGACAAACCCATCGCAAACCTGTGTGGTCAGAAACGCCATAGGAAATACCGGTTCGTCGGATGTCACGAATCTCATGGTGACGTGTACGACGAATCCGCCCCGGTTCCTGTACGTGGCCAATCGCGGCTCGGGCACGGTTTCCGCCTATACGATCGATGCGGTCAGCGGCATTTTGGCGCCGGTGGCAGGATCGCCGTTTGCAACCGGCGCCTCACCTGTGGCGATCGCGGTGGATCCCACCGGCGCGTACGCGTACGTTGCCGATCAATCGGCCGGCACGATTTCTGCCTTCGCAATCGATCGCAACAGCGGTGCGCTGACGGCCGTCAGCGGCTCGCCGTTCGGTGTGCCATCGAGCCCGAACGCTGTGGCTGTCGATGCGACGACCTCCTATGTTTATGTGGCCAGCAACAGCAGCAACGGGGTGATTTCCACCTATTCGATTGCGGCGGGGAGCGGTGCCCTGACGCAGCTGGCCGGTTCTCTCATCGCGACGGGCAGGTCGCCATCGGCGGTCACCGCAGATCCGCAGGGACAGTTCGTCTACGTGGCCAACCAGGCCGATGGAACATTTTCCGTTTTCTCCGTTCTTAACGGCATATTGAGCGCGGAAATGGGCTCACCCTTTGCGGCCGGAGCCAGCCCACGAGCCGTTGCGCTTGACCCGACGGGCCACAATATTTATTTCGCCAATTCAACGGCGAATACCCTCACCGGCCTCAGCGGTGTGCCCATCAATACGAATGTTTCTTTGAGCGCCCTCAGCGGATCCCCGTACGCCACGGGACTCATTCCCGCGTCGATCGCCGTCGAGCCGGTGCACAATTTCGTCTATGTCGCCAACCAGGGCTCGGACGACATTTCGGGATTCACGATCAACGACGGGGTTTTAACGGCCCTGGCCGCATCGCCATTCGCGGCCGGGCTGCAGCCCGCCTCGGTGGTGGTGGATCCGACGGGCAAGTTCGCCTATGTGGCCAATTCGGGCGCAGGGACCATCTCCGCCTATGCGATCAATGCCACCAGCGGTGTCCTGACGGCGGTGATGGGCTCGCCGTTCCCCGCCGGATTGCTCCCCTCCGCGATTGCGATCAGCGAATAAAATTACACACTAGCCGGGCAGCGGGAGTTGCCTCATCATGCGGCAAGCGCCGCTTGAGTGGCACGACCTTAGCGAGCGCCCAACGTGGCAAAAGAAAAATCTCACATAAGCCATATGAGCAGCATTAGAGCAGGTACCGTGCTTCACAGATCCTATAGTCCCGCGCGCCGATGAACATGTCGTTGGTCGGGCGGGCGGCCGAGTCCGTGAGCGCGCCGGTTCGGCAATTGGCGCATCTGCTGCTGGAGCGCGACGGACCGTACGCGCACGCCTTCGAGAACCTCATCCTGGCGTTGATTGTGATAAGCCTGGTCTCGGTCGGCTTGGAGACCCTGTCAGGATTGCCCGCCTGGGTGACGCCGGTGTTGCGGATCGGGGAGATCGTCGTCGTCGCCGTCTTCTCCTTCGAGTATCTGCTGCGCATCGTGTCCGCCCCGCGCAAGCTCGCGTTCATCTTCAGTTTCTATGGTCTCGTGGATCTGCTTGCGATCGCGCCCTTCTATCTCGCCGGACTGGATGTGCGCTTTTTGCGGGCGCTGCGGGTGCTGCGGCGTGCTGCGCGTGCTGAAATTACAGCGGCGCGTCCTCGAAACCACCGTCGCGCAACGTACCCACGAACTCGCCGAGCGCAACAGCGCCTTGATGCAGGCGCAGGCGCAGCTCAAGACCGAGCTCGATATCGCGCGGGCGCTGCAAATCGCGATCCTGCCGTCGAAATTTCCGGCGAAGTCGGGGTGCGACGGCGCGGCGCGAATGGTCCCGGCCAGCACCATGGGCGGGGATTTCTACGACTTCATCGAGTTGCCGGACGGGCAGGTCGGGCTGGTCATGGCGGACGTCTCGGGCAAGGGTGTGCCGGCGGCATTCTTCATGGCGGTGGCGCGCACCAACCTGCGCGAACTCGCGATGCACCATGCCGACCCCGCGGCCTGTCTGGCGCGCACCAACGATGTGTTGTGCACACAAAATCCGATGGAGCTGTTCGTGACAGTGTTTTACTGCATCTTCGACGCTGCCAGCGGCGTGCTGCGCTATGCGAACGGTGGCCACAACCCCCCGTACGTGCGGCGCGCCGACGGCACCATCGAGGTATTAAGCGGGGCCGGCGGCTTGGTTCTGGGTGCGATGCCGGGGGTCGAGTATCAGAATCATACGTTGCAGCTGCGCGCCGGCGACCGGCTCGTGCTCTACACCGACGGGGTGACGGAGGCGTTCAATCACGTGGACGAAGCCTATGGCGAGAAGCGGCTGATGGCCGAGGTGCTGGCGCACGGCGAAGGGTCGGCCGAAGCCCTGGTGGAACGGATCTGCCGCAGCGTGACGATATTCTCCGGCACCGCCCCGCAATCCGATGACATCACGCTCACGGTGCTTTCTTGGAACCCGCCGAATA
Organism: uncultured Gammaproteobacteria bacterium; assembly: GCA_963749775.1. Taxonomy (GTDB): domain Bacteria; phylum Pseudomonadota; class Gammaproteobacteria; order Steroidobacterales; family Steroidobacteraceae; genus Bog-1198. Next base: position 859,706 of record CAVVPB010000025.1, on the reverse strand, counting down.
CCGGGTCTGGACCGGGGACCGGCGTGGCGACTGCCGCCACCTCCGTGATCGTTCGTCTCGAATCGATCGGCCTTACGACGCTCGTGATCCTTGAGGGCCGGCTGGATTTCGGCGCGGCCGCCGGTTTTCAAGCCCGGCTCGAGCAGGTGCTGGCCGGCACAGGAACCCCCGCCACCGTGATCATCGACTGTGCCGGGCTCGACTATGTCTCGAGCGCCGGATTGCGTGTATTTCTGCTGGCGGCGCGCGCCGCGCAGCGCGCCGGCGTGGTGTTCGCGATGTGCGCGCTGACCCCCGCGGTTCGCGAAGTTTTCGATGTCAGCGGTTTCAGCCGCGTCATCACGGTGTACGCGGACCGTGCCGCGGCCCTCGCACAGACGCCGCAGCGCCCCGCATGAAGCGACACACCACGGTGCCGAGCGATGCGGCGAAACTTCCGGTACTGACCCAGTTTCTGCAGGAGTTTTGGTCGGCCGCCGAGCTGCCGCCGGCCGAAACGGGGACGTTCGAACTCGCGCTCGAGGAGATTTTCATGAATGTGGTGATGCACGGCTCGCCCGCCGGCGGGCTGCCGCGTGTCGAGGTGTCTCTGGCCCTGAGCGATGGCTGCCTCACTCTGATGATCGAGGATGACGGCCCATCGTTCGATCCGCTCTCGCTGGCGGCGCCGGACGTGACGGCGAGCCTCGAGGAGCGCCGCGTTGGCGGGTTGGGCGTGTATCTCGTGCGCCAGATGATGGACGACGTGAGCTATCAGCGCCTCGGGGGACGCAATCAATTGCGCATGACCAAGCGCATTCGAGAACCGACACCGTGAACGAACAAGTACACTGACGGGCAAGCACCGGAGCAGGTACATGTTCGAGATCCAACTCAGCCCCGCGGGCGCCGTCATGATGGCAGGAAGGCTCGATGCCACTCAATGCGAGGCGGCCCTCAAGTTCTTGGACGGGCTCGCGGCGCAGGCCGAGCCGCGGGTCATCGATCTGTCCCGGCTCGAGTACATTGCCAGCGCCGGACTGCGGGTGTTTCTGCTCACGCAGAAGCGCAGCAAGGAGACGGGGGCGGGCGTGAGGCTGATCAATGTCGCCCCGCAGGTCTACGATATCTTCCGCTATGCCGGCTTCGACCGGATTTTCGATATCACCCGGGCGGGCGGCTAGCGGCTTGGGCCAGCCGCAGTGAATAATACTTGGCTGATTCGGGCGCCGCTCGCGCTGGTTCCGGTGTTGTTGTTCCTCGCGGCGCTGGTGCAGGGTGACAGCTACAAGCTGCTGCGCCTCAAGACTGTTCTCGGCATCGCCGCGGCCGGCGCCCTCGCGGCCGGCGCAAGCTACGCGGCCAACGTCTGGGCGTATGCGCATTTCGCGGGAGACTTTCAGTCCTACGCGCGCTACGTCTCGCCCTGGATCGAAGAGGCGCTGAAGGCGGTGGTGCTCGTGTTCCTGATTCGTACGCGCCGCGTCGGGCTGCCGGTGGACGCCGGCATCGCCGGCTTCGCGATCGGCACCGGCTTCGCGCTGGTCGAAAACCTTTACTACCTGGCGTCGCGGCCCGACACCGCGTTGGCGGTGCAGGTGATCCGCGGCTTCGGCACGGCGATCATGCACGGTGGCACGGCGACGGTGCTGGCCATGATTTCCGTCACGCTCTACGAGCGTCGGCCCAATGGCGGCCTGCACCTGATGCTGCCGGGGTACTTGGCGGCGGTGGCCCTGCACGCGGGCTTCAATCAGCTGCTCATGCGCCCGGCGCTGGCGACGCTCGCGACCGTACTGGTGTTGCCGTTCGTCATCTATCTCGTATTCCAGCATAGCGAGCAGGTGCTGCGAGACTGGCTCGATACGGACCTCGATTCCAACGTCCAGCTGCTCGAGTTGATCAACCGCGGTACTTTTCTCGACAGTCCCTTGGGCCGTGTCCTGCGGTCGCTGCGCGACCGATTCCGCGGCGAGGACCTGGCCGACATGCTGTGCCTGCTGCGGCTGCACGGCGAACTTGCGCTGCGCGCGAAAGGCGTCCTGCTGCTGCGCGAGAGTGGCATGGAGGAGCTCACGCTCGACGAGGAAACCCGGGACAAGCTTTCGGAGCTCGCGCAGCTCGAGCGAGCCATCGGTAAAACCGGAATGCTCGCCCTGCGTCCGCTGATGAGGTCGACCGGCAAGGACATCTGGCAGCTCAAGCTGCTCGAGCGCTAGCAAGATCCGACCTTGGCGGCTCGGGGCCGCTGTGAAGCTTGTTTGGCCTACCCGCAGGATGAATGAACTATGATAGGGCTATTCGATACCGCTACCCCTTGAACTAGGGCGGCGACCTTAGAGGGCGGGCGGTACCAAGGGAGCATCAAGCGGTGGGAAACATCGGCGCCGGGGCCAACCTTTGTGGCCGTCGCGTGTAATTGTGTACAAGGAAGCAGATCAGGCGCTGGTGGAACGCTACCGGACCGGTGATAAAGCGGCCTTTACGGAGTTGATGGTCCGCTATCAGCGGCCGATCTACAACGCCGCTTTCTGGGTGCTGCGCCGGGCTGATGATGCTAGCGACATAACGCAGGAAGTGTTTCTCAAGGTTGCCGAGCGACGCCATGAATATGACCCGAAATTCAGGTTTTTCAGCTGGATCTACCGGATCGCGATCAATGAATCGCTCAACCTGCTGCGTCAGAATCGCCGCGAAACCCTGGATAACGATATCGACCTGCCAGCCCCGGACAGTGCCGGCCCTGAGCAGCAGCTCGGCGATGCACAGCTTTCCGAGCGCATCCGGAGCGCGATGATGCGTATGACGGTCAATGATCGGGTGGTGCTCTCGCTGCGGCATTTTTCCGACTGCAGCTACGAGGCGATCGCGCAGATTCTGGACCTGGATGAAAAAACCGTGAAATCCCGGTTATTCGAGTCTCGGCAGCGCCTGCGCAGCTTGCTTTCGGACCTGGGGCCGGACTGATGGAGCGCTCCGAGCTGATACGCCTGATGCACGAGGTTCTCGACGGCGCGGCGTCCGCGGACGAGGCCCTGGAGCTTGATCGGCTGCTCGCGGACGATTCTGAGGCTCGCGCTCAGTTCAAGGAGCTTGAGCGCTTGTTTGCAGGGTTGAATACGATGCCTAAGTCGCTGCCGCCAGAGGGATTGGTCGCCGCGGTTCTGGCCAAGCTGCCTCGGCAGCACCGGCGACGTGATCGGCTGCGCCAACTTTCCTCGCGGTGGCGTGTACTTAGTGTAGATTCGGGGCGCGCTCAGGTGAGCGATCCGAACAGAACCTCAAGAACTCAACGAAATTCTCTGTACAAATCAATTAGAAGGAATCGAGATATGAGCGGACCGAACATCTTTTCCCGCAAGCCCAAGCTCTGGATCGGGGCTGGCATCGCGGTGGTTGCGGTCGTGCTGGTAGCGCGATACTTCGACTTTCCTCCCCAGATGGGCACTCAAGGAACGATTGCGCCGGCGAAGCGATTCGTGGCTGAGCAACCCGGGGGCGACGTAAACAGTGGCCAGTCGGACGGGTCGCGTTCCGTGCCGCCAGGGTCGACGGGTGACGCGGCCGGCGATGCCAACAGCCAAAACGGCAATAGCCAAAATGGCAACAGCCAAAATGGCAACAGCCAAACGGCAATAGCCAAAACGGCAACAGCCAGAACGGCAATAGCCAAAACGGCAACAGCCAGAACGGCAACAGCCAGAATGGCAACAGCCAGATGGCAACGCCAACACGAACGGCAACAGCCAGAACGGCAACAGCCAAAACGGCAACAGCCAGAACGGCAATAGCCAAACGGCAACAGCCAAAACGGCAATAGCCAGAACGGCAATAGCCAAAATGGCAATAGCCAAAACGGCAACAGCCAAAATGGCAACAGCCAAAATGGCAATAGCCAGAACGGCAACAGCCAAAATGGCAATAGCCAACACGGCAATAGCCAAAACGGCAATAGCCAAAACGGCAATAGCCAAAATGGCAATAGCCAACACGGCAACAGCCAAAACGGCAACAGCCAAAATGGCAATAGCCAAAATGGCAATAGCCAAAATGGCAATAGCCAAAACGGCAACAGCCAAAATGGCAATAGCCAAAATGGCAATAGCCAAAACGCCAACAGCCAAAACGCCCGTAGTCAAGATGCTTTTGGTCAGCATTAGTCGCTACGAATCTTAAGCAGCATCTAACCGCCGGCCTCAGGGCCGGCGGTTTTTGACTTGCAGACCAGTTGCTCATGCTGATGCCGTTGACCGGGCTCGGAGCTCGGGTGTGCGGCATCTTGTGCCTGGCATTAAGCGCAATTGCGGCCGCCGCAGATAGGAGTCCCGTCGATATCTATGGCGTGGAAACCAAGGATCTCCACCTCTATTACTACGACTACCTGAGTTTCCTCGAGCCGCACGCGGTGCGCACCTTCACCAATTCGCTGGCGTGGCAACGCCGGATATTCGGGTGGCTGCCGTCCGAGCCCACAACGGTCCAGCTGACAGATTGGAATGACTACGGCAATGCCCATGCCTACGTGCAGCCGCACGATTGGCTCGTGTTCGACGTTGCGCCGCTGTCCCACACCTTCGAGACGTTTCCCGCCAGCGAGCGCATGTACTCGCTAATGAACCACGAGCTAATCCACGAGGTCCAAGGCGACATCGCCAATGCGCAGGATCGGCGCTGGCGGCGATTCTTTCTCGGCAAGGTCGCAGTCGATTCCAGGAACCCAGAATCACTGCTTTACAGCTACCTTACGGTCCCGCGCCTTACGGCGCCACACTGGTACGGGGAGGGCAACGCGGTTTTCTATGAGACCTGGATGGCCGGCGGGCTGGGGCGTGCGCAGGGCGGCTATGATGAATCAGTATTCCGCGCGATGGTGCGCGACGATGCGCACTTCTACGACCCGCTGGGGCTTGAGTCGCAGGGCGTCAAATATGTTTTTCAGGGCCAGTCGAGCACGTACCTCTATGGCACCCGCTTTGCGACCTGGCTTGCGTACGCCTATTCGCCGGAAACGCTCATCGCCTGGACGCGCCGCGACGAAGGCAGCAAACGTTACTACGCTGACCAGTTCCAGCATGTCTTCGGGGTCCCGCTGCAACAGGCCTGGCAGAACTGGATCACGTTTGAGCACGAGTTCCAGCAGCGCAACCTTGCCGAGGTGCGCAAATTCCCGATCACGCCCGAGCACAAGCTGACCGCGAACGCGTTAGGGTCGGTATCGCGCATGTTTTACGAGGAGGCGACGGGCCTCCTGTACGCCGCCGTTCGGTATCCAGGCACCATCGAGCACGTCGCGGCCTTGAACACGCGGGACGGGAGCGCCCGGAGCCTGACGGACATCAAGGGAGCGATGCATTACCGGGTCACGTCGTTCGCCTACGACGGCGGCAGCCGCACCGCCTTTTACGTCGATAACAACCTCACCTTTCGGGACCTTGTCGCGGTGAACGTCAAGACCGGTGCCAGGCGGCTGCTGATCAAGGGCGCACGGATCGGCGAGATCGTATTCAATCCGGCCGACCGTTCGCTGCTCGGTGTGCGCCACGTGAATGGTCTCGCGACGCTCGTGCGTATTCCCTACCCATATAACAAGTGGACCGCCGTCCACACGTTTCCGTGGGAGCAGGTACTGACCGATCTTGATATTTCACCCGACGGGCGATTGCTGTCGGCGACCATGAGCGAAGACAACGGTGCGCAGTACCTGCGCGTGTGGGAACTCGACAAGCTGCTGTCGGGGAACTTGAAACCGCTGTCCGAGTACAAGTTCGGGCAGTCTGTTCCCGAGGGCTTCGTGTTTTCCCCGGACGGGCGTTACTTGTACGGCAGCAGTTACTACACCGGCGTGTCCAACATCTTCCGCTACGAAGTGGCCACTGGCGCGGTCGAAGCGGTTTCGAATGCGGAAACCGGTTTCTACCGCCCCGTGCCGCTCGCCGACGGCAAGCTCGTGGTGCTGACGTACACCGCTGCGGGCTTCGTTCCGGCGATCATCGAACCGCAACCGCTCAAGGACGTCAGCGCGATCACGTTTCTTGGCGCGGCGCTCGCAGAAAAGTATCCCGTGGTCACGACCTGGCAGGTGCCGGCGCCGAGCACGGTCGACGACCAAAAGCTCATCACCGCAAAGGAGACCCCGTACGTACCACTGCGCCGCCTCGAACTCGCGAATGCCTTTCCGGTGCTGCAGGGTTACAAAAATAGCGTCGGAGTTGGGTACCATGCGAACATCGAAGATCCGCTGCAGTTTGCGAGCATAGGGATAACCGCGGCCTACACGCCGGAAGAAAAGCTGCCGAGCGATGAGCGTGGCCATGTTGATATCAACGCGCGCTACGGCTTCTGGCATGGGGAATTGTCCTGGAATCGGTCTGATTTCTACGATCTGTTCGGCCCGACCGAGCGCAGCCGCAAAGGCTATGCCGCCAAACTGGGCTATGACTGGTTGCTAATCTTCGACACGCCGGAGCGGCTGGATCTGCTCCTTGACGTGGCGTATTACGACAACATCGACACCCTGCCCAACGCGCAGAACATTGAAACTAACTTCACGCAACTGGCGACCGCAGAGATCGGCCTGCACTACACCAACGTGCTGCGCTCGCTCGGCGCGGTCGACGATGAGAAGGGTGTGACCTGGGAATTGGTTTATCACGGCAGCCACGTGCCCGGTGAAACCGCGCCGCAATTTCGCGGCGGGCTGGATTTTGGGTTTCCGGTCCCGCTGCCGCATTCGTCGATCTGGCTGCGCAGCGCTGCGGGAGTTGCCAACGGTGACCGCAACAGCGTCATCGCGAACTTCTACTTCGGCGCTTTTGGCAACAACTACGTCGACGACGGGTCCATCAAGCGGTATCACGATTACTACTCGTTACCCGGATTCCAGCTCAACGAGGTCAGCGCATTGAACTATGTGCGCGAAATGGTCGAATGGAACCTTCCGCCGTACGTGTTCGAATCGGCGGGCACGCCGGCCTTCTATCTGACGTGGCTGCGGCCATCGCTGTTCGTCACAGGTCTTTGGGCGGACCCCGGAAGCGATCTACACCGCGCGGAGTACCAAAACGCCGGCGGGCAGGTGGACCTGAGTTTCACGGTCCTGCACCGCTACACCATGACGCTATCGGCCGGTTACGCGGTGGGCCGCGAGCCGTCCGGGCGCACGGAAAACGAGTGGATGGTCTCGCTTAAAATCTTGTGACCTGTCGACTACGCGGCTCTTAAGCCGGGGCGTTCACAAGCGCCACGATGCTTCGCCCGTTCACTCGATACGATTGCACCGGACAGGGCGCTTCGGCCCCCGGGTCTGCGATATCCGCCGGGCTAGGCAACGAGGTATCAATGGCCCTCAGCCATTTGCGTCCGCCAATCTCGGGGACCTCCATATCCAGCGCTTCCCAGTGCATGTTCATCATCACGTGGATGTCCGCATCCCCGTCGAACCCGCCGAGCGTGAATCCCAGTGCTTTCGCCTCGCCATCGCTCCAGCCGGGGCAGTTGAGCTTCGTGCCGTGCCAGGTCACATCCTTGACGCCGCGCTCGTTCGACTCGCCGGTGAAAAATGAATTGCGCCGCACAGCCGCGTGCCGCTTGCGAAACTCGATCATCCGCCGCCAGAAACGGTGCACCTCAGCGTGCTTTTGCGGCTTGCTCCAATCGAACCAGCTGATCTCACTGTCCTGGCAGTAGGCGTTGTTGTTGCCGTTCTGAGTATGGCGGACCTCATCGCCCGACAGCAGCATTGGAACGCCGCGCGACAGCATCAGGATGGTCGCGAAATTGCGGATCTGCTGTGCGCGCAGTTGCTCGATGCCGGCATCCGGAGTCTCGCCCTCCGCGCCGCAGTTCCAGCTCATGTTGTCGTTGTTGCCGTCGCAGTTACCTTCGCCGTTGTCCTCGTTGTGCTTGCTGTTGTAGGAGACCAAGTCGTTGAGCGTGAAGCCGTCATGACAATTCACGAAATTGATGCTGTTGGTCGGTTCGCCGCCGCGGTCCTGATACAGGCTCGCGCTCCCGCCGATGGCATCGGCGACGCGCCCCACCAGGCCGCCGTCTCCCTTGACGAAGCGTCGAATCGTGTCCCGATACTGACCGTTCCATTCGCCCCATCGGTCGCCCGGAAAATGACCGATCTGGTAAAGACCCGCTGCATCCCACGCCTCGGCAATCAGCTTGGTATCCATCAAGTCTTCATCGAGCTCCACCTGCCACACCAGCGGCGGATGCACCGCCGGTGCCCCGTCTTCGCCGCGCGATAGAATGGAGCCTTCGTCAAAGCGAAACCCATCCACATGCGCTTCCTTCACCCAGTAGCGCAGGCACTCCAGAATCATTTTTTCGACCATCGGATGATTGCAGTTCAAGGTGTTTCCGCAACCCGAATAGTCCATGTAGTACTGCATGGCCGAGGGCACGAGAAAGTAATAGCTTCGATTGTCGATACCGCGGAAGCAAAAGGTCGGTCCCTGTTGATTGCCCTCATCGGTGTGATTGAACACCACATCCAGAAATACCTCGATCCCCGCCTTGTGCAGCGCCTTGACCAGATCGCGGAACTCGCGCAGCTGCGAGCCGCACTGCGACGTATTGCAGAAACCGGAATGCGGCGCGAAATAACTCATCGTGCTGTAGCCCCAGTAGTTCCACAAGGGCTTGCCCTCGTGCATTCTTACCGGCACGGTCTCGTCGAAATCGAAGATCGGCAGCAGTTCAACCGCGGTGATGCCGAGCTCCTTTAAGTAAGGAATCTTCTCGATCATCCCCGCGAACTTCCCCGGATGCTTGACCTTTGATGTGGGAGATCGGGTAAATCCCCGCACATGCATCTCGTAAACGATGGTGTCTTCGATCGGAGTGTTGAGCGGAGTGTCGCCCTCCCAGTCGTAGTCACACGGATCGGTCACCACCGAACGCAGCGACGTCGCCACGTCGTCCGAATCGTTGCACGCGTCTTCGCGCTTCCAAACCGCCTTGGAATTTCCGCGGGAATAGGGGTCGATCAGCACCTTGTTGTGGCTGTAACGAAGACCCACTTCCGGGATCGAGGGACCGGTCACGCGAAACGCATAGTGCGCGCCGGCCTTCAAGTCCTCGACAAAAATGTGCCAGAAATGAAACGTCTTATTCTTCGAGGGAATCAGTTCAATCGTTTGTATCGGCTCGGGTAAATCGTGATCGCCGAAGAGCAGCAGTTCGACGCCGGTGGCACCGCTCGAAAAAAGCGAAAAATTGACTCCATTCCGACGAACGGTCGCGCCCAACGGATGCGGCGCGCCAGCCGCAGTCGTGAATGATTTGCCGACAGCCACTGCGCCCATGATGAACCTCGCGTTGCAAAGGTTGGGGAAGCGATGAGTATGAGCCTGCGATACGACAACGTCTTCTCGCTGCGCAACATCATCATGTTGGACGGAGCTTGTGCCGCGCACCATCGCGCGCATTGCCCCGCAGCATGCGCCCAAGATGCGAGTCATCCGTAGAGCGCGGCGTGTTCCTTTGCGTAAGGAGCGTAGGTCTCCTTCATGGTCGCGAGATTGAGCAGCATCATCGCCACCTTGCGCTCACTGCCGTCGGCATACAGCGTGGAACGAACCCACATGCTCTCGGTGCGGCGGCTGCCGCTCAAGGCGACGATCTCGCGCTCGATCTGGTAGGGCTCGCCGACGAATACCGGTCCGTCGAGCAGCCGGATCTCCTGATCGGCGAACAGCCCGACGGCGGGGCCACGGGTTTTAAAGGCGTTTTCGCGCGCGCTGTATTGCATCAGCACGCTGATCATCTCGAGCGGCACGATCGGCCGGCGCCAGAGATGATCGGCGCCGCTGTAGAGAGGAGACGGTTCGGTGATCCGCTTGAGTTTCTGCGCGAGGCTGAAGGGGTAGAGCGATCCCATGTGCTGATCTGCATCCATGCGCACCGGCGTGCGCGGCGAGCGCTGGCCCACTTGGACATCGGCGAGGATCACCGGATCGGCGAGCCGCGCCAGCGTGTTCAAGCGCTCATCGAGCGCGGAGGGCGGGAAGTCCGGACCCACCGAGGCGGTGCCGCGCAGAATCTCATCGCCGTTGGCGCGCAGCATCCAGATCTCGGCCTGTTGGCCGTGATTGTCCGGCCGGCGCAAGAAGGCTTTCACTTCATCGCCTTCGAACACCGGCGCTCGATAGTGAGCGGAAATGCAGCCGCGTTCCATCCAACGATCGCCCCAGACGGCGAATCCGAGCGGCGCGAACTGGCTGAAATGCGTCGGCCCCTCGATGGTCGCGCCTTTGAAGCCCAGCTTTTGTGCCGTGGCGTCATCGTGGATCGAGGTGTGACCGTCGTACACTTGCGCCGCCAGCATCTGCTTCGGTGCGCGCAGCGGCCCTGAGATTGCGCCCTCTTGTTCAGAGATGGTGGTATCGAAACCGGTCATCGAATATCCCCTTCGGCGCCATCATGCCGCAGTGAGCATCCCTTCCAGCCGGCGGCGAATCAAGACTTCCGCCTCCGCCATAATGCGATCGATGAGCTCCTTACAGGTCGGAATATCGTGAATGAGCCCGACCACCATCCCGCAAGACCATGCGCCGGCATCCATTTCGCCCCCCTGCATGATGCGCGGATAGACGCCGCCCACTTCCTCGACGATATCCGCAAAGCTGATTTTGCTCCCCAGCTCGCGCTCCTTGGTGAGCAGCCGATCGACCGCGGCGTTGGCGAGCACCCGCTCGGTATTGCGCAGCGGCCGCATGATGAGGCGGGTGTCGAGCTCGGAGGCCGCCACCAGCGCCTCCTTCACGTGCGCGTGCACGGGCGCCTCTCGCGTCGCGATGAAGCGTGTGCCCATGTTCATGCCGTCGGCACCCAGGGCGAGCGCCGCGACCAGCGAGCGCGCATCGGCCATGCCGCCGGAGGCGACGAAGGGAATTTTCAAGACCTCTGCGGCGCGCGGCAGCAGGATCATGTTGGGCACGTCGTCCTCGCCCGGGTGGCCGCCGCACTCGAAGCCATCAACGCTCACCGCATCGCAGCCGATCGACTCTGCCTTCAGCGCGTGGCGCACCGACGTGCACTTGTGAATCACCTTGATGCCCGCGTCCTTGAGCGCCGGCAGGTACTTTTGAGGGTTGTTGCCGGCGGTTTCAACGATCTTGACGCCGCTGTTCACGATGGTCTCGATGAACTTCGGATAGTCGGGCGGGGTGAGCGCGGGCAGAAAGGTCAGATTCACGCCGAACGGCTTGTCGGTCATTTCGCGGCAGCGCGCGATTTCCTGGCCAAGCTTCTCGGGCGTGCGCTGCGTCAGCCCCGTGATGATGCCAAGACCCCCTGCGTTCGACACCGCCGCGGCGAGTTCCGCGAAACCGACGTAATGCATTCCGCCCTGGATGATGGGGTGCTGAATGCCAAGCAGCTGCGTAATGCGGGTCTTCAAAAATGTTCTCCCATGTTTGGTAAATATTTCATTGGGCTGAGCTGCGCCAGCCGGGTCGCAACGCGCGCAATGCGGGTAGTATAAACAACGCACCGACGGCGCGCGTCACGAGCGTCAAGGATGACGCGACCCACCGCCGGCGGTTGCGAAGCGCAGACATTCATCAAACGCGGGTTAGCAGCGGGAGCGCCGGAACGCAGGCGTTTTTTCCGCGGGCGCCACTTCCAGCGCGCTTGAAAGCAGGTTAAATGCGGTTGCCGGGTCATCGGCAAACTTGAACAACCCGAGATCCTCTTGGGCGATCATCCCGTGGCGGACCAGCGCCTTAAAATTGATGATCTCGTTCCAATAGTCCGTGCCGTAAAGAATGACCGGCACCTCGCATTCGAGCTTGTGGGTCTGCGCCAGCGTCAAGATTTCCATCAGCTCGTCCAGGGTGCCGAATCCGCCAGGAAACACCACCAGCCCGCGCGCCAAATGCGCGAACCATAGTTTGCGCATGAAGAAATATCGAAAGGTGAAACCCAGTCCGCGCGTGATGTAGGGATTTGGCCGCTGTTCGTGCGGCAGACTGATGTTGAGCCCGATGGTGCGACCTCCGGCATCCGAGGCGCCGCGGTTGGCGGCCTCCATGATTCCGCCGCCGCCGCCCGAGCAGATGACGTAGCGATGCACGTGCGAGGGCAGGTTCATGGACCAGGCGGTGATGCTGCGCGCGAGTTCCCGCGCGTCAGCATAAAAGCGGCCCAGCGGCCCTTGCTCCGACAGGCGCGCGGACCCGAAAAACACAATTGTTTCGTGGACGCGTTGCTCGCGAAATCGCTGCAGCGGTTCCAAATACTCCGCAATCATGCGCAGCGGGCGTGCGTCATCGCTCTCGAGAAACTGGGGATTCTCGTAGGAAAGGACGGGATCCGCGGGATCGTTCAGGGGCATTTATTTTAGGCTCTGGCGAAATCGATGAAACCATGCGCAATATCGGTGCGAATAAGCTCCACTTTGACATGATCGCCGACATCAAGACCATTAAATCCGCGGACCATCTTGCCCTCGGTGGTGGGTCCGGATATGCGCACCCAGGTTCCCTTCTCCGACGCACCGGTGACGATTGCATCGAATTTCGCGCCGATGCGCGTCGCGAGCAGCATGGCCGCCGCCGACTTATTCACACATCGCTCGACCTTCGCTGCGTTTTTTTCCTGCGCCGTACAGCGCGTCGCGATCTCTTGCAGCGCCTCGTCGGTGTACGGCGGCGCTGCGCCTTTGAGTGCCGCCTTGAGAATGCGCTGCGCTATCAAGTCCGGATAGCGGCGGTTGGGAGCCGTCGAATGCGCGTAGTCGCTCACCGCTAGCCCGAAGTGTCCAGCAACCGTTCGTCCCGGCAAGTCCGCGACGTACTCGCCCGAACCCAACAGCTTGATGATCGACAGGGACAGATCCGGAAAAAGAATCGGATCGTCTTGCCGGCGTTTGGCGAGGAAGGTGTTGAGCGCCAATGCGTCAGGTTGCGCAGGCAACTGCCCGCCGTATTGCTGCGCCAACGCGACGATCCGATCCCAGCGCTCAGGGGCGCGCAATACCCGGCGCAATGACGCGAATTTCCTGTCGGCCAGAAACTTCGCCACGACTCCATTGGCGGCAATCATGAACTCCTCGATCAACTGCTTTGCTCTGTTGTTTTCGTCCGGCCGCAAGTCGGTCAGCACCTGGGCATCGAACACCGGCTCGGCTTCGATGGTTTGCAAGTCGAGCGCGCCGCGCGCTCGGCGTACCGCCCGTAGCGCCTGCGCGACCTGATCCTGGGTGCGCAGCTGCGCGTCGAGTCCGGCGACGGCGCCGATGGGTGCGGGTGCCGGTCCTGCGCCCTGAAGCCAGGCCGCGACGCTGTTGTAGGCGAGCTTGGCGCGATTGAGCACCCGCGCCCGATACACCGAGGATTGCGCCACCGTGCCCGCCGCGGCGACGGTCATATCAATGACGATGGCCAGGCGCTCTTGGTCCTGGCCGAGCGAGGTCAGGTCGGTCGAGAGCTTTTCGGGCAACATGGGGAAAATCGCCGCGGCGGTATAGACGGAGGTTGTATTGAAATGGGCGTGGGAGTCGATCGGCGAGCCGGACTTCACGATCGCATCCACATCGGCGATCGCGACCAGAATTCTGGTCATGCCGGCGACCGCAGGCTCGGCCACCGACAGTTGATCGAGGTCAAGCGAGCTATCGTTGTCAATCGAGGCCCACAGGAGGCCGCGCAGGTCGCGAAGGTCAGCATCCGCCGACGTAGCCGCCTGCGTGATCGAATCCCTTTGGCGGATCGCCGCATCGTCGAAATCCGGCTGCAGTCCATGATCGACCATCGAGCGGCGCGCGATGCTCAGTAGCGATGCCATGTTGGACTGTGGAGCGTTAATAGGGACTCCAGGCTGACGGTGACGGACGGTGCCGTGACGCGGGGGATCCATTAAATCACGATCTTCGGCGTTGAGTGTAGGATCGGCACGGTGCTTGTCACTGCGCGGACAGTCCATTTGAGTTGGTCTGGCGCCCGTGTTAGGTTACAAATTCACCCGTCGGGAGCACGGGTGTTAATAGCGGAGATGTCGCAAATAGAAAAAGCAACCGCGGTGACGCCGATCCCCTAAGAGGCTCACGCCGCACCGACAATCGTAGGAGAATTCATGTTCACGCAACTGATAGACCCGACCGGTAGCCTGACGCTTACCTGCCTGGTGGCCCTCATTCCCGTGGTCGCTTTGCTGGTCCTCCTCGCGGTATTCCGGTGGCCGGCCTGGATCGCGGTTCTCGTCGGTTCGGTCATCACCTTCGTGCTTGCCGTGTGGGTGTGGAAAATGCCGGTCGGCGACGGGGCGCATGCCTATCTATATGGGGCGGCGACCGGTGTGTGGAACGTCAATTGGATCACCTTTTGGGGCATGGTGCTGTTCAACACCTTGGGAGTCAGCGGCGTGTTCGAGAATTTCCGCCGCTGGCTGATCGCGCAGGGCAGCATGGACGTGCGCGTGCAGACCATGCTGTTCGCGTGGGCCTTCGGGGCACTGCTCGAAGGCCTGGTCGGCTTCGGCTATCCGTGGGCGGTGGTGGCGCCGATCCTGATTTCGCTGGGCATTTCCGATCTCAACGCAATCCGCGTCGCGGCCATTGCCAACAATGCGCCGGTTTCCTACGGCGCCCTCGGCGCCCCGATCATCGCCTTGGCAGCCGTGACGGGCTATCCCTTGCTCGCGCTGTCGGCTTCGGTCGGTACGGTGGTCGCCGTGCTCGCGTTGCTGCCGCCGTGGGTACTGTTGTACTTGGTTTCCGGCAAGGAAGGCATGAAGGGAGGCTGGCCGCTCGCGGTGGTCGGCTCGCTCGGCTACATCGCGGGCCAGTATCCCGTTGCCGTGCACTTGGGACCCTATCTGCCCGACATCACCGGCTCGATCGTGTGCTTCGCGGCGCTGCTGTTACTGCTGAAATTCTGGCAGCCGAAAACGGTATTGGGTTACGGCGGCGTGCCGGTCGATGCGGCCGTGGCCAAGCAGGCGCGCGGGCACGGGCTTAAGCCCGGCGAAGTGATGCAGGCCTGGATGCCGTTCGTGGTGCTGTTGATCGTGGTCGGGGCCTGGACCGGTCCCTGGTCGCCGTTGCCGAAAGTCACCTGGTTCAGTGCCAAGGCGGTGGCCTGTTCCGCGACGTTCGCGACCTGCAGCGCGACCAGCAGCGATGTCAGCGCGGTGTTCAGATTTGCGCCTTACATCGCCGGCAGCGCAATCCTGGTGGCGTGGATCATCGTCGCGGTGTTGCTAGCGGCGATGGGCAAGCTGAAAGGCTCTCAGATCGGCGATATATTCCGCCGTACCTTGCACCAGATGTGGGGTGCCTTGCTCGTGGGTGTGTTCATCTTTGGACTCGCCTACATCTTCAATTATTCCGGCATGGCGGCGTCGCTCGCGAAAGGCTTTTCGAGCATGGGCACCGCGTTCCTCATCGTCTGCCCGATCTTGGGCTTCATCGGTGTTGCGTTGTCCGGTTCGAATACTTCGACGAATGCCATGTTCGGCAAGTTGCAGGCCCTGGTCGCGGTGCAGCTCGGCATGCCGCCGTTGTTGCTGCCCACCTTAAATTCGGTGGGCGCGGAGATCGGCAAACCGGTGGCGCCGCAAACCGCGAGTGTCGGCGTCTCGACCAGCAAGTTCGTGCGCAAGGAAGGCGATGTCATCCGCCATAACATGGGCTGGACCTTCATCATGCTGGGCTATTTGATCATTATCGCGATAGTGTTCTATTGGTTGAATCCGGCGGTGATGATGGTGGTCAAATAAACGGAAGTGACAGGGGCCCGATCACGCCTAGCGCGAGATCGGGCTTCATCACTGCTGCGCGAGATCGGATAGCGAGGGCTTGTCCAATCCCAGCACCGGCGCCGCCCGCTGCAGCGCGATGACCAGCTCCTCGCTGACGGCGCGGATTTTGTCGCCGTCGAGAGCGGCGAGATTGGCGCCCTTGAGCTGCACCTTGAGTTGATCGATCTTCGATCGCAGTGACTGTGCCAGCGATAAGTTGCGTTCCTCGAGCGCCGTCGCGAATACCAGGCGATACGCGGCATCGATGCCATCCGCATTGTTGCGCATGTCATCGAGCGATGTGCCGCTGAAACGCGACTCACCGCCGTCCGCTTTGCTCTCGCCGATCTCATAAGCCAATTTGGCGGTGCCCTCGAGCATCCCCTGGCCGGTCAGTGTCGTGTCGCGGATTTTCAGGCGCAAATCCGCCAGGTGGAAAATCAGCGCATCGGTTGCATCCATGACGTCCAGGCGATGCGCGCCGAACAATCTGGCCTCGATAAAGTGAAAACCGCTCGCCGCGCTCGGCCACGCGTCGATCTCGGCATCGAGCTCCGAGGTGAAACCGCTGGTAAACACCTCGGCGCGCTCCCAACCGACGCGTGCCGCAATCCAGGCCTTCTTCGCGCCCTCCAGATCCTGCGCAAGAATGCGCTCGCGCATGATCTGTGCGCCCGCCAGGCACTGCTCGACCGCGGCGGCAAGCTCGGGGCGATAGCGTTCCGCGGCGACATCCAGGGTGCCGATGCCCTCGCCGGCGCGGCAGAGGCTGCGGACGCACCCGTGATGGCGGTCAGTACGAGCAGAGTGAGGAATCTCAAGGAAGGGCTCCAAAGCATAGACGGTAAAAATTAGACCTTTTCCCTTACAGAAGCATGACAAGAAACCGACTTGGGATCGCGGCGGCCGAAGGGTGATCGTGTGCACGACAAAGTTCACCGATCAGAAAGATTTCTGCAATCTGCAGCAGCAAAAATCCGCCGGCTTGACCAACGTACCATTTGGGAGAGAAATGTGAACTCACAGCGCGGACCGAAAATAACGACTGCCGCAATAGCGGCAAGTCTCACCCTTGCGATTGCAATGTCATCGCCGGCTTTCGCCAAGAAGGACAAATCGGCGGTCACCACGACACCGATCAAGCACTTGGTGATCATCTACGGTGAGAACATCAGTTTCGATCATTATTTTGCGACCTATCCCGTGGCTCAGAACACCGAGCTGCCGCTGTTCAAGGCTGCCGATGATACGCCCGCGGTCAATGGCTTAAGCGCTGGCATGCTGACCGATAACCCGAATTTGTCCAATCCGGTGCGGCTTGGCCGACAGGATGCCTTCACCTGTTCGTTCAACCACGACTACACCTCCGAACAGAAGGCGGCCAATGGCGGACTGCTCGACAAGTTCGTGCAGGCCACTTCGCGCACCGGCGAAGGGTGCGCCACCGACGGGTCGACGGTCATGGGCTATTACGATGGCAATACGGTGACTGCGCTATGGAACTACGCGCAGAACTACGCCATGAACGACAACTCGTTCGACACGAACTTCGGCCCCTCAACGGTCGGGGCGCTGAATCTGATTTCGGGGCAGACCGGCAACGGGCAAATTGCCCTGACCTTTGCGGCCGGCAAGGTCGCGACCTTCAAGCCGGCGACCGTGACCGGCGATCCGGATCCGGCGCTCGATGACTGCGGTGCCGACGCCGGGGGAACCGCCACGGGCAAGCACACGGTGCAAATGCAGGGACGCAACATCGGCGACGTGCTGAATCTCAATGGAGTTACCTGGGGTTGGTTCGAAGGCGGCTTTGCCCCGCAGTCGCCGGCCGTCCTCAATGCGGACGGCTCGACCCAGACACCGGCGACCTGCACGGCCGCTCACCTTGAGCATCAGTACGGCAGTCCGCCGGTCCTGGTGGTGCCGAACCCCACGATCAATCCGGGGGCGGACATTCACGTCGCCACCCTCGACTACTCGCCGCATCACCAGCCGTTCCAGTACTACGCCTCGACCCGCAATGTGCATCACACCCGCCCGGCGTCCGTGGCCGAGATCGGTCACGCCGGGCCGGCCAACCACCAGTACGACATCAGCGATTTCTACGATGCGCTGAAGGCCCACAACTTGCCCGCGGTGAGCTATGTTAAAGCCCCGAAGTATCAAGACGCCCACCCGGGCAATTCCGATCCGCTGCTCGAGCAGACCTTCGTGGTGCAAGTGATCAACGCGCTGCAGCAGTCGAGCGTTTGGAAGGACACCGCCGTGTTCATTCAGTACGACGATTCCGACGGCTGGTACGATCACGTCAACGGTCCCATCGTCAACCAATCCGCCAACAACAGCGGCGTGGACGATGACAACACCAATGCAAACGACTCCTTCATACCGGCATTGCCGTTGTCCGCTTCGACGTCACCGGCGAACTCCGCCGCCATTTCGACCTCGGGAAGCTGCGGCCGTCCGGGCAGCGGCGCGCTTGCCGCCCGCTGCGGCTACGGGCCGCGTCTGCCGTTCCTCGTGATCTCGCCGTGGGCCCGGCAGAATTTCGTCGATCACACGCTGACCGATCAAACCTCGAGCCTGCGCTTCATCGAAGAGAACTGGAACCTCGAACCCATTGACGAGTTCCAGCCGGCGCCCGGCCAAGGCTCGTTCGACCGCGTCGCCGGCTCCGTGATGAGCATGTTCGACTTCAAAGGAAACCCGGACAAGACGCCGCTGCTGCTCGATCCCCTGACCGGCACCGTGAAGAGGTAGCGCGGGTCAGATCTTGGGCGAGCGGCTTCAAGCCGCTCGCTTTTATTGATGGAACGCCGATTGATGCATCCATACGCAGGCTGGGCATTCCTCGCGCTTCTGGGCGTGCCCGCAATGGCCTTGAGCGGTCCACACGGCGCTGACGGGTTGCTGCCGCTGGGAACCGACCTCGGGGAGGAAGCGTTTGAACGTCCGCGCGAAGTTTTTCGCTCGGAGGCGAGCGGCGGGCGCAAGTCCTACATGGTCATTCTCGGCGACGTCGCCTTTAGCTCGCCGAAGCTGCTGGGCGCAGTCGCGCGCCAAGCGGGAATCAGCTGCGGCACCTGCCACGTCAATGGGACGACGAATCCGCGGCTGTACATCCCCAATCTTTCCACCCGGCCGGGCAATTTCGATACGACCAATGCGCTTTTCAATCCGAAGACCGATGACGGCGTCATGGACCCTCTGACGATTCCCAGTCTGCGCGGCGCGCACCTGCTCGCGCCTTATGGGCACGATGGCCGAACGCTGTCGCTGCGCGACTTCGTGCGCAATGTGGTGGTCAACGAGTTCGCCGGCGCCGAGCCGCCCGCGGAACTGCTCGATGCGCTGGTCATCTACATCGAGGACATCGATTTCGTGCCCAATCGGCGCCTCGGCCCGGGCGGCAAGCTGGCAGGGGAGAGCGCTGCGGAACGGCGCGGCGAAAAGCTGTTCTACCAACCCTTCGCGCATGATCCACGTTTAAGTTGCGCGAGCTGCCATCAGCCCGCCGAGGCGTTCGTCGACCATCGCCAGCATGACGTCGGTTCCGGCGGACTGTTCAAGACGCCGACCTTGCTGAATGCCAACTTCAACGCGCCCTATTTTCACGACGGCCGCTACGCGGACTTCGCCCAGGTGGTGGCGCATTTTGACCGCACGTTCTCGCTTCACTTGTCGGCGAAGGATCAGCGCGATCTTGCGATTTATCTGCAGGCGATCGGCGGCGGCGAGCAGGCAGAAATGCCCGACGACATAGACAACTCGCGTGAAGGAACTCGCCACCTTTGCCACCGTGCTGGACACGGCAATTCCCCAGCACGATATCGCCGCGGCGACGCTGGTCGTCGATACGCTGAATCGAGAAGTGCGCGAGCTCACGGAAAAGTTTCCCGAGCGCAAGGACACCTCGGTCAGCGGCGGCTTCGAAGAGCGCACGCGGGCGCGCAGCGCGCTCAAAGGACTGGTGCTGTCGCTGCACGAAGTCGACGCCGCCGTTTCCGACGGGCGCTTCGACGCAGCGTCGGGCGCGCTCGCCGAATATCGCGCCGAAATGCCGGCCGCGGTGGCTGCAATGCAGGCCGCACAGCCGTGGTCGTTATTCGACCGTCAGACTCACGATGCGCATTATGCGGCGCTTCGCAAGTTGTATCAGGCAGGGGCTGAATCGGCCGCGCAGTAACCGGTCTCTCAGCTCGCCGTGAACCCGCACCTCGCGAGGCGTTTTGCCGGTCCAGCGCTTGAACGCATGCGTGAACGCGCTGACTTCCTGATAACCGAGCAGCCACGCGATTCGCGATACCGACAAACCCTGATCCAATAGATACTGCTTGGCCAGATCGCTGCGCAAGTCCTCGAGAACTTGCGAAAACGACAAGCCCTCCGATTCAAGCCGGCGCGCCGAGGTTCGCTGGCTCAGCCCCAGTTTCCTGGCGATTTCCGCTGCGTGCGCTCTACCGTGCGGCAGCAGGGGGACAATGGCGTTTTCCACCGCCGCACGAAACGATCCTTGTTTCGTCGACCGGCGGGAAAGCGCCTCCTCGCATTGCGCCACCAAGAGCTTGTTGAGGTAAGGATCCGCGCTGACGATCTTCAAGTCATTGGCAGCGTTGTTGAAAGTCAGCTCATCGACGCTCGCCGCAAACTCGACGTTCCCGCCAAAGTATTCCGCGAGTTCCGAACTCGCGCCGCTGCGATAGTGGACGAAGCGCACGGACGTCGGTACCACGCGATGTCCCGTCAAGTGTCGAAGGACTCGGATCAGCGCCGTCACCAAGAACTCGATCTGATGCCGATCCAGATGACGGGTAACGCCGACATAGCGGAACACGGCCCTACATTCCGGATCGGCAAAATACTTCATAGAAACGGCCTCATTGGTAATGGCGCTGTAGCGCGCTGCGCGCCTGAGCGCGTCCCCCATCTCGTCTGAAGTCGCCGCCACATAGTAAGGCAATCCGAACTCTCGAATATCGGGCGACTGCGCGAGATGAAACCCGAGCAGCTCGTCATGCAAGGCGTCCGCAACTAGATTTAGAAAGCGGATTTGACGGCGCACAGCGATGCGAGTGTTGTCATCAGTGATCTGTCGATCGGTCGCGCCGGACTTTTTCACTAGCGGTTCGAGCGCAATCCCCGCCTCGCGTGCGCGCGCATAGGCAAGGCGGCTGACCGTCCCGATTGTGGTCGGGAGAGTGGAGAGGAGGCGGTGATTGATGTCAGGCACGATAACCACGCGCACAATTCTGGATTTCTCGGGGCTGGCCTGCGTGAACAACGCTTTGGCACATGATAGCAAGACCCGGATGCCCGGTTACATCTATAAAGACGCCTGGCAAAACCCTGCCAATCCCGCCGACACGGCCTGAGATTGCGCCGATGCCTGGCGGTACTTGCAGTGCACTCGCACCAAGGAACCTAAGCATGTTAGTGAAACGTACTGTTGTTGCAGTTGTTGACGATAATCTCGGCATCTTGAGCGCCTTGAGCCGTCTGCTCGCCGCCTATGGATATGACACCGAGCTGTACGCGTCGCCGCAAGAATTTCTTGACGCGGCGATGGCGAGCGAGGCGATCGGCCTGATTGTTGACATTCAACTCGGCGACAAGTGCGGCATCGAATTGGTGCGCAAACTCGCGAACCTCGGCATCACGTTCCCCGTTATCTTCATGACCGGGAATGACAATGAATGGCTCAAGAGACGGGCGCTGGATGTCGGATGCGCAGCCTTTTTGCTCAAGCCGTTCGCTTCCAACGATCTCATCGCGGCGCTCGATAAATTGCCTCGCCCCAACGCGATTGAAAAATTGTGCGGCACCAGGTGAAAGGCATCGCAGGCGACGTCCGACCGCCAACCTGGTAGTTGGGCGGTCGAAACGTCGCTGGCGACAAACCTAGTTCATTCCACCGCGAGTGCGGCTGGCGCCGCACTGGCATCTGTGTCTGATCCCGAGAGAACCGTTCCTGCCAAAGTCAGCACGCCGGCAGCGACCGTAAACACAGACACGGAGCCGTCGAGCTTGTTCGCCACGTACAAGAACTGGCCGGACGGATCCAGTTTCAAATCAATGGGTCCCGGGTTCGCGACCTTATTGAGATTCCCGGTGTCCACCTGCGCCTGAAAAGTCAAAATGCCGGTGGTGGAATCGATTGAAAACGTCGAGACCGTGCCATCCAGATAGTTGGCGACATACAGGAACTTGCCGAGCGGATCGATCGCGAGCGCTCGCGGCTGCGCGGCCTTCGCATTGAGGTCACCGTTTCCGACGATCGCCAATGTCCCGGTGCTGTCATAGGAGAACATGCCGATCCTATTGGCGACGCTGTCCGCGGTATACACGTATCCTCCGCTGGCTCCGCCCAAGGGGTACACGGCGACCGCCGCCGGACCCGCCCCGGTGCTAAACGGCCCGTTGGTGGTCTGTGTCGTCATGGTCAGCGAGCCGGTGCTGGCGATGTTGAACACAAACAAATGCTGCTCCTGTTGCGCGGTGGCAAACAGAAACAGGCCGGTGGGATCAATCGCGAGCGAGGACGCCCAGTTGCCGGAGGCAACATTCAAGCCAAGCGCCGTCAACGCTCCTGAGGTGGCGTCGAGGCTGAACGGGGCCACGGAACCGGCGGTGGACGAACCGAAACCGCCGACATACAGGAACTTATTCGACGGGGTGATCGCGATTGCTGCCCCGTTGGTATTTAACGTGGGGATGTCTCCTGTAACAGCCGTCAACGCGCCGGTGGTTGGATCCGCGGTATATCGAGTCACCGTCATACTACTGCGGTTGGCGACGTAGACATATTGACCGGTCTGGTCGACCGCGATGCTGGACGGGGCTATTTCCGCCGTAGCCGCGGTGCCCGCTGCGGTCAGGGCTCCCGTGGTTGGATTGATGGTAAACGCCTGGATGGCGTCGTCGCCGCCGTTCACGACAAAGACGAAGCGGCCGACGCCCTTGCAGAACACGGCCACACTGGTCACGTTGGCGGTGGCGGTGCCCGTTGCAGAACTCAGCGAACAGGTCTGCCCGGTGGGCTGTGTCAGTATGGTCACGGCATAAGCCGCGCCGGTCGCAACCGGCGTCGCAAAGGTGAAGGTGGTGGCATTGGCCGCAACGGTGAGGTTGTCGCCGGCGTTGTTTTGCAACACCAGACCGCTGGTGGTCAAGCCGCTGACGGTGCCGCCCACGGTAAACGTCGCGGGAGCGGAGGCAGCGCAGGCGATGGTGACGCTGGTCACGTTGCTTGAAGCCACGGTGCCCGACCCGCTCGTAACCGTACAGGTGAGGCCTGTGGGTTGTGTCAGCACGGTCACGGCATAAGCCGCGCCGGTCGCCAGGGGTGTCGCAAAGGTGAAAGTGGTGGCGTTGGCCGCAACCGTGAGGTTGTCGCCGCCATTGTCTTGCAAGACCAGGCTGCTTGCCGTCAAGCCGCTGATGGTGCCGCCCACAGTAAACGTTGTGGGAGCGGCGGCAGTACATGCGATGGCGACGGTGGTGACGTTGCTTGAGCCAACCGTGCCGGAGCCACCGGCAACCGTACAGGTCTGCCCTGTCGGCTGTGTCACTACGGTCACGGCATACGCCGCGCCGGTCGCCAGGGCCGTCGCAAAGGTGAAGCTGGTGGCGTTGGCCGCAACGGTGAGGTTATCGCCGCCGTTGTCCGCGAGGACGAGCCCGGATGCTGTCAGCCCGGTCACGGATCCACCAATGGTGTAGTTTGTGGGCAAAGGCGTCGGCGTTGGGGTAGGTGTAGGCGTAGCGCGAACTGCTGCCACTGCCACCGCCACAGGCAGTCACCAACGCGGCGACGAAAATCAGTGAGGCTGCAATTCGAGCGTTTGCCAAGGCCAATCGTGTTGATTTGCTGAATAGCATGGACTTCTCCCTTTAGTTGACGCCGCCGGTACCGCAACCCATGTGGGCGCGCCGCGCGCGCGCCGAATCACAGAGATTTTTGGCTTCGCTATTTGGCGGGGGAGAGAGGGGAGAGAATCTATGTCGCCTCAATTCACGGCTAAAGTCAATTGGGCCTTAAGGCCTACAAGAGCCTCCGGGCGCCATGCAGTGGTGATCGCCACCGCATGGCGCGAGTGGCCTAGCGAGTGCGGGAGGCCAAGATGATCGACTTCGACGTTCCGTTCTTCGCGCTGTAGACCGAGAACAGCGCCGGCTGGTCGACCTTATTCACGGCATCGGCGATGGCTTTATGAATGCAGGCGTTTAGGTTGTTCTGCGTCGCAAATTCGCGACTGTCAAAGGACCGGCAGACCTCGCCCGCCGCCATTCGGATGCGGGCGTAAAGCGCGGCCGCACCCTCCGGGCTCGAGACGTTAAGATCGGCAAATTTTACCAGCACATGCGGCGCATCGCTGTCGGCAGCACTGGAAACCGCAGCCCAGCCTGCGGCTAGAGTGCCGAACAGCACGGTAGCGACGATGCGGCGAAGACTCGATGTGGTTGTGTTCATGGTCAGCTCCTTCAGTAGGGGTCGATTACTGTTAAATGAGGGCAGATCGCTGCTCTTACCCATATAGACGCGGTCTTGAGGTCAAACCCGACATCCGCCGTCCGTGGCGCAGGTTTGGCGGACGCGCTATGGTGGCGCCCCAAGGCGAGTTGCCGAGGCACTCGATGCACGAGCTCACCGAGCTTCTCGGACGCATACAGGCGGGCGACCCAGCCGCGCGCGATACTCTGTTTGCGGCGGCCTACGCCGACCTTCACCGGTTGGCGCGAGCCCGGTTGCGCGACGGAGGGCGCAACACCGTGATGGACACGACCTGCCTCGTGCACGAGTCGTACTTGCGGTTTGTGGATGCCGGGAAGCTTCGCGCCGAGGACCGACGGGCGTTTTTTGCCTATGCCTCGCAGGTGATGCGTTCAGTGATCGTCAATAGCGTGCGCGAGCGGATCGCCGAGAAGCGGGGTGGCCATTGGCGGCCGTTGACCTTATCCACCAGCGTCGCGGCCGATGTCCCCGACGCTGAGGATACGATCCTGAAAGTGCACGAGGCGCTGGACGATCTGGAGAAAGCGGAGCCTCGTTTGGCGCAGGTAGCGCAGATGCGCTACTTCGGCGGCTACAGCGAGCAGGAAATCGCCGAAACGCTGGATGTTACCGAGCGCACCGTGCAACGCGACTGGGAGAAGGCGCGGTTGATTCTTGCCGCGGCGTTGCGCTGAGCAGGTCCATGTCGGCGATCGAGCCGTCGGTTGGCGCCATCAGTCCTCCGCGGGCCAAAAGTCAGCTCGGCTCACGCGGCCGTCCTTCACAGCGACGCCCTCGGCTCGCAATCGCCGCGCCTGTTCCTTATGTTGTCGCGATGTGCGCGGAAATACGATGCGGCCCCCCGCGCCGACCACTCGATGCCAGGGCAGGTGCAGCTCCTCGGGCGACACTCTCAATGCGAGGCCGGCCAGCCGCGCGCGGCCGGGCAGCCCGGCGGCGCGCGCCACCGCACCGTAAGTGGATACTTTTCCGAGCGGGATCGCGCCGATCACTCCCCAAATTTCCTGGACCGCGGGATTGTCTTCCGGACGGCTCGAGCGTCTCGCCGGGTTGCGGGCGCTCTGCGGCAAAAACAGTTCGGCGATGGTTCTGGAACGCGTCAAGACTGGGGTTGGGTAATTCTAGCCGGGGCGATTTTCCGCAAAGTCTAAAGTCCTGAAGCGAGCCGCCTCGGCCTCGCCCTGCTTCTTCTGCGCGCGGATCTCGTTCACGAGCTCGAGGGCTGTCTTGGGGCTCGGCGGCAGTTCCGCGTCGCTGGCGTTTAAGCGGCGTCGACCCGCTCACCCCAGCGGATCAAATGGGCGGACAGGGTAAGCCCACCGCCAAACGCCGGCATCAGCACCAGGTTGCCGGGCGGCACGCGGCCTTCTTCCACGGCCTCCACGAGCGCGACCGGCGCCGTGGCCGAACTCATGTTGCCGTACTTCTGCACCGTCAGAAACACCTTGTCCGGGCCCACCCCGGCGCGCTTTGCGACCGCGTCGATGATGCGCAGATTTGCCTGATGCGGCACCACCAGTGCGATGTCGTCCATGGTCACGCGGGCGCGGCGCATCACCTCGAGGCTGGCCTCGCTCATGCCCTGCACCGCCTTGCGAAAGATTTCCTGGCCGTCGAAATCCCAGCTCGTCTGCCCGAACTGCACGCCCAGATTGGCGTACATGGTGCCCATGCCGCGCACGCGCAGGATTTGCCGTGAGTCGGCATAGCACTGCAGCTTCTCCGCGATGACGCCCGACTCGCTCTGCGACTCCTTACAGCACCATGGCTGCCGCGCCGTCGCCGAACAGCACGGCCACATTGCGATTTTCCCAGTCCATGTACTGGGATATCAGTTCGACACCGATCACCAGCGCATTCTTGACCATGCCGCTCTTGATCATCGATGAGCCGATCGACAGCCCGTACATGAAGCTGGTGCAGGCGGTATTGACGTCGAACGACGCCGCCTGAGTTGCACCAATGCGCTGCTGCACGCCGGAGGCGCTGTTGGGGACCGTCTCATCGTTGCTGCAGCTGCCGTAGATGACCAGCTCGATGTCCTCGCCGCGCATGCCGGCGCAGGCGATGGCGCGGCGCGCCGCGGTGATCGCGAGCTCGATGCCGGGGACGTGCGAGATGCGCCTCTCCTTCATGCCGGTGCGGGTCGTGATCCACTCATCGTCCGTGGGCAGAAAGGTCGCGAGATCAGCATTTGTCAGGACAGAAGGCGGCAGACATTTGCCCCAGCCGACGATTGCAGCGTGAGTCAATGGAACTCCCCAGGGCGCTTTTAGTGTTCGCCATTATACAGGCCGGCGCCGGCGCTAAATTGTCCATTCCCGAGGGCAGATGCGTAAAATGCGAGGATGCGGCTTACGATCCGTCAAATGGCACTGATGAGCCGCCTACTCGACGAGGCGCTGCCGTTGGATGAAGCGGCTCGACGCCGCTGGCTGGACGAGCTTTCACCGGAAAATCAAGAGCTTTCCCAGCCACTGCGGCAGGCGTTGCTACCGGAATTCCACCAGCCGTCGGATTGGGAGGGCTTGTTCACATTGCTCGAACCGGGCGCCGAGGGACGCGAGGGCCCGGCCGTTACCGGCCTGCAATCCGGCGCGCGCGTCGGTCCGTATGAGTTGATCCGGCTGCTCGGAGCCGGCGGAATGGCAGAAGTCTGGCTCGCCAAGCGCGCCGACGGCGTCTTCAAGCGCGAAGTGGCGCTCAAGCTGCCATTGCTGAATCGAGTGCGCCGGGACCTTGAGCAGCGTTTTGCGCGCGAGCGTGACATTTTGGCGGGCTTGGAGCACCCGCATATCGCACGGCTTTACGACGCAGGAATCGATCCCGAAGGCTTGCCGTACCTGTCGATGGAGTATGTGCAAGGCGAGTTGCTGACCGACTGGTGCGATGCACATCGGCTCAACATTCGCGAACGCCTGCGATTGTTCCTGCAGGTGCTTGAAGCGGTGCAGTACGCTCACGACCGCCACGTCATTCACCGGGACCTCAAGCCCTCCAACATGCTGGTTACCAACGAGGGCCAGGTGCGGCTGCTGGATTTCGGCGTGGCGACACTGCTCGATAGCGACCAGTCCGCGGGCCAATCACCCCTCACCAGCGTCTACGGGCATGCCCTCACGCCGCTTTACGCCAGCCCGGAGTTGGTGCGGGGCGACCCGGTCGATGCCAAGAGCGACATCTATTCTCTCGGCGTCCTGTTGTTCGAGATCCTGACCGGCAATCGGCCCTATCGACTCAATGCCGGTGCCTCGCGCGGCGTCCTCGAGCAGGCGATCGCGACGGCCGAAGTCAGCAAACCCAGCACGCAACTCACGCTGGATGCGTGTGCCGCCCGCTCCGGTACCCATGATCAGCTGACTCGGCAATTGCGCGGAGACCTGGATCTCATTGTGCTCAAGGCATTGGCGAAGGATCCGCCGGCTCGGTACGTAAGCGCCGCTGCGCTGGCGCAAGACCTGCAACGTTACCTCGACGGCAAGCCCGTCACGGTTCAGGCGCCGCGGCTTGCCTATCGTTTGGGCAAGTTCGTGCGCCGCAATCGAATGGTGGTTGCGGTCACGGCGGCGGCCGCCTGCGTCGTGGTCGCGATGGCTGCCTACGAGTTCGCGCGTCGCGCCGCGGACGTGCGCTATGTGGCGGCGGCGAATTTGAGCAATCCAAAAAAGCTGATCAGCGATAAATCCATCGCGGTGTTGCCGTTTCTCGATATGAGCGAGAAGAAGGACCAGGGGTACTTTTCGGATGGGCTTTCCGAGGAACTCATCTACCTGCTGGCGCAAATCCAGGACCTGCAGGTGATCGCCCGCACCTCATCGTTTCATTTCAAAGGCAAGCAGGTTTCCCTCGCGGAAATTGCCTCGACCTTGGGCGTCGCCCACGTGCTCGAGGGAAGCGTACGACGCGCGGGCAACACGGTGCGTGTGAGCGCACAGCTGATCCGGGCCGACAGTGGGCTGCATCTATGGTCCGAGACCTACGAGCGCGACGTGAAGGACATCTTCCGGGTGCAGGACGAAATCGCTGCGGCCGTTGTCGCTGCCCTGAAGCTGAAATTGCTGCCCGCGCAGGGATTGGATCCCCATGGAAGCGAAATTCCAGAGGCGTACAACGAGTACCTGCTCGCCCGGCAATTCGGCCGTCGCGGCAATCTGGAAGACATTCATCGTGCCGTTGCCGCCTATGAAAAGGCGATCGCACTCGATCCCGCCTATGCCGCGGCCTACGCCGGCCTGTCCTTTTCCGAGACTGCCGTTGCCAATTCCACGCAGGACGCGGCGGGCTTTGCCCGGGCGAAGGATGCGGCGGAGAAGGCGCTTACTCTCGCGCCGCAACTCGTGGACGCTTACCGCGCACGCGCGTTGTATCGACTGGAGACGCTCGACTTCGCTGGAGCGCGCGCCGACAGCGAGAGAGCGCTCGTTCTTGCGCCCGGCAACAGTGCCGTGCACAGCCTTTACGGTGTGCAGGTTGCGGCCTTGGGAAGGATTCCGGAAGCGATCGCAGCGATGAACAAGGCCATCGAGCTTGATCCCTTGAATGGCTACGCCTGGGCCAACGTGGGATTATTTCTCACCGTCAAGCGCGACTATCCGGCGGCGCGGGGCGCGCTCGAGCGGGCATTGGCGATCAGCCCGTTTGACGATTCCTTTCACTTCGCGCTCGGGCAGCTCAACATGCTGGAAGGCAGGCTGCCTGCCGCGTTGACGGAGTTCCAAAAGCAAGGCCGTGAGGGCGGTCGCCGAATGGGCGACGCTCTGCTCGAGCACGCGCGTGATCATGAACAGCAGTCGCAGGAAGCTTTAAACGACCTGATCGCAAATCACCAGAACGACATGGCCTACCAGGTCGGCGATGTCTACGCCTGGCGCGGCGAGAAGGACAAGGCCTTTGAGTGGCTGGAGCGGGCGTATCAGCAGCGCGACAGCGGACTGAACGGAATTGCCTATGACCCGCTGCTCACCGGACTCAAGAGCGACGCGCGCTTTGCGGCGTTGCTGAAGAAGCTCGGATTGTCCGACCAAACGCCGGAGCGGCTGTAGCAGCCTTTAGGCGGCCGATACGGTGCGGCCGGCGGCCCAGGCGCGCAAAGCAGCCACTTTTTCGGCCATGACGACGGCGAGCGGCCGGGTCGCCTGCATCTCTTGCGCGATCATCGCGGCACTGACGGGCCGGCCGCTCGCGTGCGCACTGTAGAGCGCGGCGACGATGGCCTGCTCGATCTCCGCGCCGGAGAAACTCTCGCAACGGCTCGCGAGCGCGGCCAGCTCGGCAGGGTTCAACGCAAGGCCACGCTTGCGCGTGTGAATGGCGAGTATTTCCGCGCGCGCCTTAGGTCGGGCAGATCGACGAAGAAAATCTCGTCGAAGCGGCCCTTACGGATCAATTCCGGCGGCAATGCCGTGATGTCATTCGCCGTGGCGACCACGAAGATGCGTGCGCGCTGCTCGGCGAGCCAGGTGAGAAAGGTGCCGAGCACGCGCCGCGAGACACCGTTGTCGCCATCGCCTTCCGCAAGCGCCTTCTCGATCTCATCCACCCACAACACGCACGGTGCGAGCCCCTCGGCGGCATGCAGGGACTCGCGCAGGTTCTTCTCCGCCTCGCCTTGCCATTTGCTATAAAGCGCGCCGAAGTCCAACCGGACCAGCGGCACGCCAAAAATCCCGGCCGCGGCGCGCGCAGCCAAGCTCTTGCCGCAACCCTGTACGCCCAGCAGGAGCACGCCTTTCGGCGGATCGAGCTCCCGTGCGGTGCCGTCGAACGCCGACCTGCGGCTCGCCAGCCAGCGGCGCAAATTTTGCAGCCCGCCGACATCGGCGAATTTGGCGGTAGCCGGTTCGTACGACAGCGTGCCGCCGCGGTTGAGTATTTCATACTTCGCGCTCAGCACCTCCGCAATATCCGACATCGCCAGGGCGCCGTGCGCGAAGATCGCGTGGCGCACCAGGCGCTCGGAGTCCGATGCGGTGAGTCCGTTAAGATTCTCGACCAGTCTCGCCATCACGTCCGGTTCCAAATGCACGGGCTTGCTCGGATTGGCCGCGCTCCATTCCGCAAGGATCCGCGTGATGATCATCAACCGCTCGTTGGTTGAGGGCAGCGCTAGATGCAAGTGGGCGGAGAATTGCTCGAGCTCCTCGGGCAGAGTCACCTCGTAGCTCACCAGCACGACGGTACGGGCCACGCGATCGTAGCCTTCAGCGATATCCTTCAGCAGCCGCACGTTGACCGGTTCCTTGAGGTACGGATGAAAGTCGAGCAGCACATATACGCCCGGCATCGGAGTGGCCTTGAGATGCTTCAGGAGTTGCTCCGGATCGGCGAGAGTGCGTTGCGGACCGCCCATGTCGACGTCGACGCGTTGCATGCCCTCGGTGACAGTCCATTGAAATACACCCCAGCCGCGGCCCTGGCGCACCTTGAGGCTCACTTCCCGCACCAGCTCCAGCACGCGTGACTCTTCGCGCGACTCGACCACGATGAGGGCCAAGCGCGACGCCAGCAGAGTCTGCAGTTCGCGGCGCGGGTCTTGCGCCGCTGTCGGGGTATCCATGAACGCAAGAATGGCGCAAAAACCGGTGTCGGCATGGTCACGCCGTCACGTTTTCACCAACTGTGCCGGCCGCCGCGCTCAAGCGACGAGTCGGTCACTAGGCGTTTTGCAACTCCACCCAAACCGGCGCGTGATCGCTGGCTTTTTCCCAGCCGCGCACGCTCCGGTCGACGCCGGCATCGACGAGCCGGCCGGCAATCGCGGGGCTGAGCAGGAGATGGTCGATACGCAGTCCCGCGTCGCGGCCGTAGGCATTGCGGAAGTAGTCCCAGAAAGTGTAGATGCGCTCATCGGGATGCATGGCGCGCAATGAATCCATCCATCCCTGCCTGATCAAGTGCGCGAACGCCTCGCGGACCTCGACGCGAAACAACGCGTCGTCCACCCAGCGCTCGGGCTTGTACACGTCGAGCTCGGTCGGTATCACGTTGAAGTCGCCTGCGAGCACCACCGGCGCGCCTGACGCGAGCAATTCGGCGGCATGCGCCAGCAGGCGGCTCGAGCCAACGCAGCTTGTAGTCGAACTTCGGGCCCGGCGCAGGATTGCCGTTGGGCAGATAGAGGCAGCCGATCACGACGCCGCCGACCGTGCCTCGATGTACCGGCTGTGCAGATCCTCGGGATCGCCGGGAAGCGCGCGCCGGATCTCCTCAGGGTCCGATTGCCGCGCGAGTATTGCGACCCCGTTCCAGCTCTTCTGTCCGTGCCAGATCGACCCCGTATCCGGCGTCGCGAATGGCAGCTTCCGGAAACTTCTCCTGCGGCGCCTTCAGTTCCTGAAGACATACGACATCCGGCGCAGCTTCGTTCGAGCCAGCGCAACAGATTGGGCAGGCGCGCGTTGATGCTGTTGACGTTGTAGGTGACGATTCGCATTGCGAGTTGGGACCTTAAGGGACGCGGTCTGAAAAGGCCAGAGCGCCTGACCTACAGGGTGGTTAGCATCAAGCGTCGGACTTGGATTTCTTGCTTTTCTTCTTGGTCTTTTTCACGCCTCCCGCAAGATTCTCGGGATGCTCCAGGAGCTCCTTGTATCGGTTCAAGATCTCGACCGCGTTTCTTAACAAGGCCCTCAATTGCTTGTTTTCCTGCTTGAGCTTGCTCAATTCGCTCATGGCCGACGCTCCTTCTCGATTAAGGTTTTCTAAACACAGGTTCAGTCATTGCATTTGTCCCGAGGGGTCGACTGCCGGAAGCTACGCAGCGCAAGGGCAACCAAATCGGAGTCAATGCCATGAGTGAAATTCAAAAGATCGCCATCGGCCTTCTGGGCACGACCCACCCGGAGATCGCCTGGATCAAGCAGCGAGCCGAGAAGCCGCAACCGCCAGCCTCAAGAGCCAAGGTGGTGCTGGGTGTGCTTAAGTTCGTCTTCGCGGCACTGGTGGTCGGGTCGCGCACAATTCCAATGGGCGACAATGCTCATCTCGTCTCAGAACTATGCGCGCATGCGGCTCGCTTGCATACAGACGCGTAGGCGAATTCTCACCTCCTCCTGGCAGCCCGCTTCGATTTGACCTTGGCAGGGGAGGGTTTCGCCGGGAAGGCACCCACCGATGCCTGCAGCGCGACGGCGAGAGCGGCTTCACCGTTCACAATCTGCGCCCAGGGCAATTCGAATCCATTGCGCTTGCCTTTCAAGGTCAGTTTTAAGTTCGCTTCCGTCAGCGTCACCACGTACTCGCGGCCTTCGATGGTCAGACCGCGTTTAACCGGTGTACTCAGAGGCGTCATTTTTTCGCGATCCGCGCGTGCTTAGCTGCCTTTTTTTTGCTGCGCCTGCCACTGTGCGACAGCCGCCATCGTGTTCTCTACATGCTTGTCCGGATTCAACGCGGAGTAGGCATAGATTATTTTTCCCGACGGTGCGATTACATATGAGGTGCGATTGGAGTACGACGTCATGAACAGCACCGCGTCATAGGATTTGGAGATTTTCTTATCGGGATCCGAGGCCACCGCAAATTTATTGCGGCATTCGCTGACGGAGAACCTGTTCAGGGTGTCGATTGAATCATGCGAAACGCCGATGACCGTGGCGCCCATCGCTTTGAATTTGTCCGTCGCTTCGGCAAAGTTGTGCGCTTCAACCGTGCAGCCCTTGGTGAAGGCGGCCGGGTAAAAGTACAGCACGACAGGCCCGGACTTAAGCGCATTGGCGAGCGCAAACTGAAACGGGTTGCCCGCAAGCGTCGCTTGGGTGGTGAAGTCCGGCGCCGGATCTCCCGGCTTTAAGGCGGCGTACAGCGGCGAGGCCAGGAAACTGGCCAGGCCCACGGTCATCAAAAGTTTCATGGCGACCTCAACAACGTCTATGAGATTGCGATCCTACACCGGATCGCGCTGCCACGCGCTTGGGCGTTGGTATGATGATCCAATATTTGCCGAGGAGCTTTGGATCGTGGAACTGCCGGCCTCCTTTACGGGCGGGTGCCTCTGCGGGGCGGTTCGATACCGATGTTCCTCGCAGCCCGTGTTCATGCTGAACTGTCATTGCCGCGATTGTCAGAGGGCAGGTGGTGGAGCCTACTCGCCCACCGTGATCGTCCCGGCGGAGTCGCTACGCATTACGCACGGCCGAGCCGAGTCGTACGTCGTCGGTGCCGCCAGCGGCAACGAGGCGACGCGTAATTTTTGCGCCGACTGCGGCTCGCAGCTGTTCGCGTTTAGTTCCGGCCGCAACGAATTCATCGGCATCAAGGCCGGCAGTCTGGATGATCCCCACTGGTTCAAGCCGATGGCGGATGTGTGGGTTTCGAGCGCGCAGCCGTGGGATTGCCTGGATGCGAGCATCCCCAAAATGCCCAGCGGCGGCGCGATGCCGCGCAAGGAATGAGAGTCAGCAGAAGTTCTTCTCCCGGATGCATGCCAAGAAAGAGCACGGCCCCGACCACCATGAGATCAGCCGGCAACTATCGGACTGACAATGGCGGCCAGCGCGGACCCCATTATACTGACCCCCTGTGTCGCCGATTGGCGAGAGCGAGGTAGCCCATTTCAGACGAACGGCCTGAGAGCGTGGCGCATCGGTCGGCCGAGGTGTTTCGCGTCGCTCTGCAACTCGGACTCACCTCCTTTGGCGGCCCGATCGCTCACATTGGATATTTCGAACGCACTTACGTCGAGCGACTGCGCTGGTTGTCCAGCGAGCAATTCGGCGCTCTCGTGGCCCTGTGCCAGATCCTTCCGGGGCCGACCAGCAGCCAGGTCGGCTTCGCGATTGGATTGCATCGAGCCGGCCGGCTCGGCGCGCTGGCGGCCTGGCTCGGATTTACGCTGCCCTCAGCGGTGTTGATGTTTGTCTGCGCGAACCTCGCGGCCAATCTTCACGGCACGACCGCGGCCGCGTGCCTGCATGGGCTCCAAATCGTGGCAGTGGCGGTGGTCGCGCAAGCGGCATGGAACATGGCGCGCAAGCTCTGTCCGGACGCTGCAACCAGGGTCATCGGGCTGGCCGCGGCGTGCCTGCTGCTGGCATTCGGCGGTCCGGCGGTGCAGATCGGGGTGCTCGTCGCGGGCGCGGCGGCCGGGATGGCGTATTGTCGCCGACCCATCCCCGAGATCGAAAATCCCCTGTTGCCGATTTCTTCGAGAGCTGCCTGGATTGCGCTCGGCGTGTTCGCGGCGCTGTTGCTCGGCTTAGGTCTGCTGGCGGTGCTGATGCCGCGCGGTGCGGTCGCGCTGGCCGATATCTTCTACCGGGCCGGCGCGCTGGTGTTCGGGGGAGGACATGTCGTCCTGCCGCTGCTGCGGGACGCGATGGTTCCGCAGGGCTGGGTCAGCGACGATCGCTTTCTTGCCGGATACGGCTTGGCCCAGGCGCTGCCGGGACCGCTCTTCACGCTGTCGGCCTATCTCGGCGCTGCCAACGGCTACGTCCGGCCCGCCGCGTGCGGCGCTCTTATCGGCATCATATTTATTTTCCTGCCGGGCTTGCTTCTCACCGTCGCGGGCATCGCGCTCTGGAGCCGCGTATCCCGGCATGCAAAAGTGCGCGACGCGCTGGCGGGAATCAATGCGGCGGTCGTCGGCATTCTGGCCGCGGCGCTTTACAACCCGGTTTGGAGGACGGCCATCCACGGCCGCATCGATGCCGCCATCGCCCTCGTCGGATTGCTGCTGCTCGCACGGTATCGGGCGCCGCCAATCGTGGTGGTGCTCTTCTCGGTGACCGGTAGCGTGATCGCGGCTCCCTACTAAGTCGCGACGGGCTTGCCGTGCCGGCCGGCACCCCGGCCGAACGTTGCCGCGCCGGAGGCCGTTTCTCCCGAAGCCACCGTGGCCACGCCGTGGTTGATCTCATTGGTGATGGCGTCCTGTTCAGTCAAATCCCATTGTTCGATGACGGAGAGCCGGTCCTCGCGCATCGCGGTCTGTGGAAAGCTCGAGAGCTGCCGAGCGAGGGCTATCGCCGCTTGCAAAGCTTCGCCGTCGGGAACGCATCGGTTGATCAGACCCATGGCCAGCGCCTCGGCGGCATCGACGGAACGGCCGCTCAAAATGAGGTCCATGGCCCGACCGTGACCGATGATCCGCGGCAGGCGGATCGTGCCCAGATCGACCAGCGGAATGCCGAAGCGGCGGTTGTAGACGCCGAAGACGGCGCCGGCACCGGCAATTCGAATGTCCGCCCATAGAGCGAGTTCCAGGCCTCCGGCGACCGCCGGGCCTTCGATGGCGGCGATGACGGGCTTGGAGAGGCGCAGTCGCGGCGGTCCCATCGGTGAATCGCCGCGGGTAGAGAGCGCGATGGGGTCACCGGCGGCAATCGCCTTAAGATCCGCGCCGGCGCAAAAGACATTGTCTGCGCCGGCAAAAACCGCAACATCCAGCTCAGCATCGGCATCAAACGCTCGAAATGCATCGGCCAACGCCCTGGCCGTCGGCGCGTCAACCGCGTTGCGCCGCTCCGGACGCATCATGCGAACCACCGCAATTCGATCAATCTTGGTCGTCGAAACTGACATGGCGATACCTCGATGGGTTTTTACCGCGGCGTTAAACGCCATGTGTCACTTTAACCCGACTCGCGCCATGCGCTAAGCTCACCGCGCGTCATAGCGGAGCTGTCACCAGTGAATAACTCGTCCCTGCATCGTGTGGTGATCGTGGGGGCGGGCTTCGGCGGTCTCGCGGTGGCCCAGGGTCTTGCGGGAGCGGCGGTCCGCATCACCATCATCGATCAGCGCAACCATCATCTGTTCCAGCCGCTGCTGTACCAAGTGGGCACCGCGGTGCTTGCGACCTCGGAGATTGCCTGGCCGATTCGACATTTGGTGCGAAACCGCCCGGAAATCACCACATTGCTGGCGGTGGTCAGCGGTGTGGATACCGAGAACCGCCGCGTCCTCTTGGAGGAGGGTGCCGCAGTGGCATTCGATACCTTGGTGCTCGCGACAGGCGCCCGGCACGCCTATTTCGGTCATGATGAGTGGGAACCGTTCGCACCGGGACTCAAAACCCTGGAGGACGCCACCTCGATTCGCCGCAGAATCTTATTGTCATTGGAGCGAGCCGAGCTTGAGAACGATCCGGATCGCCAAGCGGCGCTGCTCACCTTTGCCATCATCGGCGGCGGGCCGACCGGGGTTGAACTGGCGGGCGCGATCGCCGAATTGGTTTATGAAAATCTGGTCGGAGATTTTCGGCGCATCGATACCCGCAAGGCACGGGTCTTGTTGATCGAGGCCGGGCCGCGAGTCCTGCCGAGCTTTGCACCGGACTTGTCCGAGTACGCGCATCGGGCCCTCGAGCGCTTAGGGGTGGAGGTGCAGCTCGGTGCCGCAGTGACTGACTGCAACTCAAGCGGCGTCGTCTTCGGCGGTCGGCACGTCGCCGCCGAGGTGATCCTGTGGGCCGCCGGCGTGCGCGCGTCGCCTGCCGCCGCATGGCTCGCAGCGCCCGCCGATAATGCCGGTCGAATAAGGATCGCGCCTGATTTGAGCGTGCCCGGACATTCGGAAATATTTGCAATCGGCGACACCGCGACGGTGAATGTATGGAAGGGTGGGCCGGCCCCCGGAATTGCACCGGCTGCCAAGCAACAAGGGGCTCATGTCGCGCGCACCATCAAGCAAAGGCTGGCGGGACACACGCAGTCGATGGCATTCAGATACCGGCACGCCGGGGACCTTGCGACCATCGGCAAGCGTTCGGCGGTCATCGACTTCGGTTGGTGCAAGCTGCGCGGCTGGGTTGCTTGGTGGACTTGGGGCCTGGCGCATATCTACTTCTTGATCGGATTGCGCAATCGTCTGGCGGTGGCCTTAAGCTGGCTTTGGATTTACCTCACGGGCAGCCGCAGCGCGTGCCTCATCACCCAGGTCGAGCACATCCCGAAACCGCGATGACCCGCCCTTTACGCGGATGTGGATTAAGGGGAACCTTAGCGCTATGGGCACTGCAAAAACAAAATCCAAAACCGCTCGCCGCAAAGTCGGTGCACCGAAGCGCGGCCGCGGCAAGTTGGCGCCCGGAAGCCGCTCGCGTGGGCTGGACGCAGCCGACGTCGCGATCGCCATGGACAGCGCGGAAATCGCAGAAGTCGCCGCATTGGTGCGCGGCGCCGGCGGCGCATTGATCGGCGCGTATCGGGAACCTCTGGGCGGGCGAGCGCTGCTGCTGGCCTCATTGCCGCTGAACGCGGTGCAGCCCACGCCTTTTCAGCGCGATCTGTCGCCCACGCATGCGAAGCGGCTGGCTGCAAAAATCGATGAGACCGCGGCCTTTCTCGATCCGTTGATCGTCGTACGGGGCGAAGATGGCCGGCTTTGGACGCCGAACGGCCGCCATCGATTGGCAGCCGGAAAGGTTTTGGGGCTGAAGCAGATCACGGTACTGATCTCGCCGGACGAGACGCTGGCCTATCGAATTCTGGCGCTTAACACCGAAAAAGCGCACAACCTGCGCGATCGCAGCCTCGAGGTGATCCGCATGGCGCGCAGCCTTGCTAAGCGCCGCGGCACTTCGAAGGAGATTGAGTATTCGGCCGAGTTCGAATCCGCCGAACTCTTGACACTCGGCATCGTGTATGAAAAGTCGTCGCGCTTTGCCGGCGGCGCGTACAGCTCGTTTCTCAAGAAGGTCGACCGCTTCAGTGAGCGCACGCTGGCTGCGAGTCTGCGCGAACGCGAGGGCCACGCGTCGCGACTGTTGGAAATCGACGCGCGCACGAAAAAGATCATCGAGATGCTGCAGGCCCGCGGGTTCAAATCGCCGTACCTGCGCAACTATGTGGTGGCGCGGATCAATCCGGTGCGCTTTCACAAAGCCAAGAAAGGCGACACCAAGCCGCCGATGCCGATTGCGCAGGCGCTGACGCGCATGACCGCGGCGGCGAAGAATTTCAAAGTGGAATCGGTGTCGAGTGCGGACCTGGCGTGGGTCGCGGTCGGCGCCGGCGCGCAGGACTAAGGGAGAGGGCCTTGATCGAGCGGCAGATCGAAATCAGCACTCAAGACGGGCGGATGAATACTTTCATTTGCCACCCCGAGCGGTTTGGACCGCACCCGGCGATCATTTTTCTGATGGACGCGCCCGCCATACGAGAGGAGCTGCGCGACATGGCGCGCCGCCTAGGTACCGTGGGCTATTACGTCATGCTGCCCAATTTGTACTACCGCTCCGGCGTCGAGGAACTCGGCTCGGTCGTCGGTGAGGCCAACGTGGCGACGCGCCAGAAGGCGCTGCAGCTGATGAGCACGATCAACATCCCGCTGGTCATGCAGGACGTCGATGCGCTGCTGGCCTTTGCCGCCACAGACAGGGCCGCATCGAGCGGCCCGATGGGATGCGTCGGGTACTGCATGAGCGGCCAATACGCGGTGAACGCAGCAGTGCGCCACAAGGATAGGATTCGCGCAGCGGCCTCGATTTACGGCGTCGCGCTGGTGACCGGCAAGCCCGATAGTCCGCATCTTGCCCCACAGCGCACCGATGCCCGCCTCTATTTTGGCTGCGCGGAGAACGATCATTACGCCCCGCAAGAGATGATCGAGCAATTGCGAGCGGAGCTTCGCTCCAAGGGCGGCAACGCGGAGGTGGAAATTTATCCCGGGACCGCGCATGGATTTGCCTTTGCCTCGCGTCCCGCGTACGACAAGCCGGCGGCCGAGCGTCACTGGGAGCGCCTGTTCGCGTTATTTGGCGCGCTGTGAGCGCCGCAAGTCCCAAATCGTGGCGAGCGTGCTCTAATATTGCTCGATGACTGAGCGCGACGTTACGCCGAGGCTTGCTGCAACCACCATTCTCGTGCGCGCGAGGGAAACTCAGCCGGAAATCCTGTTGCTGAAGCGCGGCGAGCATGCGCGATTCATGCCCAATGCCTATGTGTTTGCCGGCGGCGCGCTGGATCCGAGGCGATGAGAGTCCTGAAATTGGTGATTTATGCGCGGGATTGGACGATCGGCTCGCGAGCGAGCGGCTAGCATTGAGCGCCAACGGCCTGCGCTTTTTCATCGCAGCGATCCGCGAGGTGTTCGAGGAATGCGGCTTGCTGCTGGCTTACGACTCGCGCGGCGAATGGGTTGATCTTACTGACTGGGAGGAGTCGCGCTTGCGCGAGACCCGGCTGCTCGTCTCCAAAGGCCAGATGAACCTCGCCGCGCTTTGCAAGGCGCACGGCTGGCGTCTGGCGGTCGATAAGCTCACATTTTTCAGCCATTGGATTACCCCGCCCGGCGGACTTCGATTCGACACGCGCTTTTTCCTCTCATCGGTGCCCCCTAAACAAAGCCCATCCCTTGCGGGCAATGAAATGTCGGAGCTGGTTTGGCGCACGGCCGCCGAGGCGCTGGCGGAGCACGCCAGCAAGAAATTGCGGCTGATGTACCCGACCCGCGCGATTTTGAAGGAGATTGCGGCGATGCGCGGCATCGATGAATTGTTCGACTTCGCCGGTCAACCCCGCAACATCGCACCGATCACCCCGGTGCTGCCCCCGGGGATTCGGGCTGACGAAAGATGACTGATACCTCAGCCGCTCGCGCCGGACTGAGCGGCGTAGATTCTGCGCACCGCCTCCATGGTGTCGGCGTCTTCGACGCGCTTGTCATCCCGATAACGCTTCACCCGCGCGAGGCGCAGTGCCAGGCCGCCCGGATATCGGACGCTGGCCTGTAAATCGCTGAAGGCAATTTCCACCACCAGCTCCGGAGCGATGTACACCGTCCCTGAGTCGCGCCGAATCTCGCGCGCCAGAAATTCCTTGGTTTGCCAGGCGAGCATGGCATCGGTGAGTCCCTTGAAGGTCTTGCCGAGCATCACGTAGCCGCCGGTCGAAGGATCGATCGCACCGAGATGCAGGTTCGAGAGCTTGCCGGTGCGCCGGCCGTAACCCCACTCGGCGGCGAGCACCACGAGATCGAGCGTGTGAATACGCTTGATCTTGAGCCAGCCGGCGCCGCGATTGCCAGCCTCGTAGGGAGCGTTGAGCGCCTTTGCCATGACACCCTCATGGCCGGCGGCGATCGCGGCATCGTAAAAGGCGTGCGCGGCCGGTTCAGAAGCCGTGACCAGCCGCGGGATCAGCAACGCCGCGGGAATTGCCTTGGCGAGCGCTTGATAGCGCTCGG
Source organism: uncultured Gammaproteobacteria bacterium (assembly GCA_963749775.1). Classification (GTDB taxonomy): domain Bacteria; phylum Pseudomonadota; class Gammaproteobacteria; order Steroidobacterales; family Steroidobacteraceae; genus Bog-1198. Next base: position 819,337 of record CAVVPB010000025.1, on the reverse strand, counting down.
TTGTCGGGCGGGCCGCGATGCTCTCATCGCCGACACGCAGGCAATCGAAGAAAAAGGCCTTGAGCGGCAATCCCGCTCGCGACGCCTCCACATGAAGCTTGCGGCCGAAGCGCTTCATCGTCACCTGGAAGGGATGCGGACGCCCCGCTGCATCGAAGGCAATCGCCTCGCCGTCGAGCACCAGCGTGTGCTGCGCGAACGCGCGTGCCAGCTCGACGATCTCCGGGATGGCCGCGGTAATCTCATTGAGGCTGCGGGTGTAGATGCGCACCTCACTCCCAAGCTTGTGGACCTGAATGCGCGCGCCATCCATTTTCCACTCGAAAGCGATCTCGCCGTGGATCCGCTCGAGTGCCTCGGCCACATCCGCCGCGGTCTGAGCCAGCATGGGCGAGACCGGCGAGAACAGGTCGAGCTGGAATTTGGCCAGCGCATCGGCGCCCTCGCGCAGGGCAGCCTGCGCCACCGCACCCAGGCTCCCGGAATACATGGCGGCGCGGCGCACCGGTTCGACCGGCAATTCGGCTGCCGCGGCGATGGCATCGATCATGATGCCCGCGAGCGCGCCCTGGCGCAGCTCGCCGACCAGAAGACGCAGCAAGAATTGCTGCTCGGGGTGTGTCCCGCACGAGAACAATTCCTTAAGCGCCTGAGCGCGGCGCGCCGCGGACCCCTGGCCGCGAATGCCGGCAAGTTGCGGAAAGCAGCCGATCCACCTCGCCGATCGACAGCGTCTCGGCATCGGCCGCCGGGGCGGAGGCGGCCGCCCGCACCGCCGCGTAGCCGACGCCGATTTTGCCCTGAGGTGTATCGCCCGATAAATAATGCACGCCGGTGTCGATCTCGTCGGCTGCCAGCGATTTGAGGAGCGACGCCAGTTCCCGCACCTTGGCGCGCCGGGCGGCGGTCGCGGCCACTCGCTGAGAGGCTCGGACGAGATCGGCGAACAGCGTCACCGGCGGGCTACCGCACCGAGCCAACCCGTCATGGCGTTCAGCATGTCATCGTTGATCTCACCATCCGTGACCGTACTGCGCGCGGGCACGTGGAAGGAATGATCCGCGTCCTTCAGCAAACACAGCGTGGCCAGGGTTCCCAGCTGCTCGATGAGCGGATTTAGCAGCTGAGGTTCGGCGTAGGCATCGCGCTCGCCCTGAAGAAACAGCATCGGCACCTGGATCTCCAATAAATGCGCTGCCCTCGTGTCGGAGGGTTGCTTGGGCGGGTGCAGCGGAAAGCCCAAGAAAATCAGGCCGCGAACGTCCGCCAGCGGACTGATTGCCTGGGCCTGCGAGGTCATGCGTCCGCCGAAGGATTTGCCGCCCGCAAACAAGGGCGACGCGGGCAGCAATGCGTGCGCGGCGCTGACCGCGGCGCGCACCGTCGCATGGCATATCGGGGGCGGATCCGGCCGCCTGCCGCCCTTTTCCATGTAGGGAAACTGGTAGCGCAGCGTCGCGATCCTTCGCGCGGCCAGGTCGGTTGCCAGTCTCGCCATGAACGGATGCTGCATTCCGGCACCGGCACCGTGCGCCACCACGAAGCAGGCCTCCGGCTGCGGCGCGGTCGTGAAGATTCCGGAGACCCGCCTGGCATCGCCCAAGTCGATCGTCACGGGTTGGGAGTGGGTATTCACAATTACAGCAGCGGCAGCTCGCCGGTGATGAGATCGACCTTGCTCGCGTGGTCGGGACCCACGGCGACCGCGGTGTTGGTCGGCACGCCGCCGAACTCAGTCACCCCGGAGTCCAGTATCAGCGACGACAGAACGCCGGCGGCGATGGACCTCTCGTGAATCGCGAGAAGCTCGGATTCTGAATTGACCGATACGCAAATTTTGGTGAATCTTCCGCACAGCCAGGGTTCGATGTTCTCATCCAGAGGAATCACCAGCTGATTGCCTTGGCGGGTCGCCAACTTGAGAATCGCGGCCATCGACGCGTGCGCACCCTGCGCGACCATTTTGCCCTTGCGCATGTTCAAGTCCTTGCGCAAAACGATCACTTGCTTGTAACCCGACGGGTTCATGCGCTCTTGCCTCGCGTTATCTGCTTGATGGCATCGCCAAGGGCGCGCGCGCCGGCGGCGTAATCCTTCCAGGGCTTGGTCTTGGCGAGCAGCTGCGGCGCCGTTCTCACGCTAAAGCGCTTGGGATCGAGTCCTTTCTTCACCTCGCGCCACCCGATCGGCATCGACACGGGAGCGCCCTCGCGTGCCCTCGGCGAGAGCACTGCCACCGCCGTCGCTGTGCGGTCGTTGCGCAGATAATCTAAAAAGATCCTTCCCGACCGTTTAGCCTTCGACATGGTATCGAGATACCGGGCAGGGCTGTCCTGCGCCATTTGCGCGCACACCAGATGCGCAAAATTCTTGGCGACCGGCCATGCGACCGCCTTCTTGCCTTCGATCAACGGCGTCACCACATGCAGCCCCTTGCCGCCGGTGGTCTTGCAGAAACAAACGAGGCCGACTTTCTCCAGCCGTTCGCGGATGTCGAGGGCGGCTGAAATGACCGCATCGAATGTGACATCCGGCGCGGGATCCAAATCGAAGACCAGTCGTCCGGCAGTTTCCGGATCGTTGCGGGCGCAATTCCAGGGATGCAGCTCCAGCGCGCCGATTTGGGCCACGGCGCCCAGCGCCTCGAGTCGGTCAATCTGCACATAAGCGGCTTTGTCGCCGCGCACCTTGACGAGGCTGAACAGGTCGGACATGCCCGCCATCGCATGGCGCTGAAAAAATTGCTGCGCGGTGATGCCGTCGGGGGCGCGCAGCAGCGAACAGGGGCGGCCCGCGAGATGCGGCAGCATCCACTCGCCCACCTGCTCGTAGTAGCGGGCCAGGTCGAGTTTGGTGACAGGCTCGCCGTCGCCCGCGTCAGGCCACAATGCCTTCTGCGGCTTTGACAGGGTCACGCCGAAGACGGATGCCTCGCCTGAGGCGCGGGCCGCAGATTTGGATTTCTTCACCGCCGCGGGCGCGGGTTTGACGAGGCTTTTATCGGCAGGCTTGCGCATGGATGCCACCTCCGCCACCACATCGTTCGGATCCTTGTCCTCGCGCAGGCCCTTGAAGGCCGCCTGTCGAATCATGCCCGAGTCGGTCCAGCCCTCGAACTCGATTTCCGCAATCAGGCTCGGCTTGAGCCAGCGTACGTTACTCTCCTTGGGCGGTGTGTTGTCTCCGGCGAAAGGATTCTTCTCGCGGGTGAGCTTTTGCAGTTTCGGCAAGAGTGTCTTCACTACATCGCGCCCGTATCCGGTGCCGATGCGCCCCACGTAGACCAGGTGTCCATCGCGGTTGACGCCGGCCAGCAAGGAACGCACCGTGCCGCCCTCGGTGGTCCAGCCGCCGAGAACGACCTCTTGGCCAGCGCGGCACTTGGCCTTGAGCCAACGATCGGTGCGGCCCGAGACGTAAGGGGCATCGAGCTTTTTCGAAATGATGCCCTCGAGTCCCATCTTGCAGGCGGAAGCCAGCACCGCCTCGGCATTCGAAACCAAATGTGCGACGTAGCGGATCCGGCTGGCGGCGGCGGCGCTCAGCAATTCTTCGAGGCGAGCCTTGCGCTCGCTCAAAGGCAGCGAGCGCAAATCCTCTCGTCCTGCGAACAGCAGGTCGAATGCATAAAGCACCAGCTCGTCGGTTTTTTCCGCCGACAGAGCTGCTTGCAAGGCGCCGAAGTTCGGCAGCTGCCGCTGATCGAGCGCCACGATCTCACCGTCGATCACGCAATCGGGAAATGCCGCGGCGTCCTGCGCGATCGCGCCGAAGCGCTCGGTCCAGTCAAGGCCCGTGCGAGTGCGGATCACCGCGCGACCCTTTTCCACCTTGAGCTGCGCGCGATAGCCGTCGAATTTGACCTCGTGCGCCCAACCGAGAAGGTCGGGAGGCCGGTCCACCAACTTGGCCAGCTGTGGCTTGATGAACTGCGGCAGCGCCTTGACGGCAATCGGCTTCGGTGCGGGCCTCGCGGGCTCGGCGTTCTGGGCCGCGCCGGGCTTTCGAATTTCCGTCGCGCCCTCGTCGGGATCCGCACCCTTGCCGATCCACACCGCATCCGCCTTGCCGGGCATGGCGGTCGCCAGCATGAAGGGCTTCGGGCGCCTGCCGATGCCAGCGGCGATTTGCTGCATGGTGCGGCCGGAGGCGACGGAACGGTCTTCGCTGAGCAGGGCATCGGCGTCGCCGGTCCTGGAATTCTCGTCGCGATGCTTGATCAACAGCCAGTTGGTCCTCTTGCCTGCAAAGCGCTCGCCGCGCATGCGCACCAGAACCCAACTGCCCTTGAGCTTGGCGCCCTCCAGCGTGAACTTCAGGTCGCCGGCATTGAAGGCATCTTCCGTGGTCTTGGCGCCTTCGGGACTCCAAAAACCGCGGTCCCACAACATGACCGTACCGCCGCCGTATTCGCCTTTCGGAATCGTGCCCTCGAAATCGCCATAGTCGAGCGGGTGATCCTCGACTTCCACCGCGAGCCGCTTGTCGGCGGGGTCGCGTGACGGCCCGCGCGCAACGGCCCAGGATTTGAACACACCATCCCATTCCAGGCGCACGTCGTAATGCAGCTGGCGTGCCGCGTGCTTCTGCACGACGAAGCGCAAGCGCGGCGAGAGGGCGACTCGCCGCTCGCCCGAAGGCTCGGCGGTTTTCGAGAAGTCGCGCTTGGTTCGATAAGCGGTGAGCGCCGGCTTGGCCACATCACGCGCCTTGATCCATCATGCGCCGGTACGCCAGCAGGTGGCGCAGCGAGGCTTTGGGATCCTTGGCGCGCTCGTAGAGGCGTGCGAGATTGAAATGGGCATCGGCAAACTGCGGATCCATGGCCAGCGCCTCGCGATAGGCGAGAATGGCGTCGGGTTCGCGGTGGAGGTCCTCGAGTACCACCGCGAGATTGAACGCAATGAAGGGATCGGCTTTGGCGCCGGGCCGATAGACCCGCTCCGCGTCGACGAGCCGACCGGCCAAGTGCAGCAGCCTGCCCAAGTTGATCCGCGCTTCCAGATGCTCAGGGTCTGCCTTGAGGCACAATTCGTACTCCGCCAGCGCCGCCAGCGGATTGCCATCCTCGAGCGCGAGGCCGCTCGCGTAATGCTCATCGGCGGTTCTGCCGGCGCCGTTGCCGGGCGCCGCCGCGACCTCTTGCCGCGTGATGACATGGAGGCGGCCTTTTTCCTCGACGATTTCCAGCGCCAACGCATACTGGCCGGAACCGGATTCGCGTAAGGTCCGCCCCTCGCGGATAGCGATGCGATTGCCGAGCGCGGTCAGCGAGACCTTATTGAGTGCCGCACCTTCCGGCAAAGCCGAGCGCAGCTCTTGCAAGGTCTTGTTGATTCGCTGCGGGGAGATTTTCGCGGCGCGCAGCGCACTCGCGGTGCGCAACACCACGAGATCCTGAAACGAGTAATGCAGCTTGCCCGCGCGCCGGACGGGGTGAATGTTCCCCGCGCGCGCTAACGCGCGAACGGCCGAAGCCGGTAAACCAAACAGCCGCTCCAAATCCTTCGTGTCGTAGGCATGCATCTCATCGTCGGGCGGACTTGCGGGCCGACCCTTGCGCAGCCGCGCGCTTGGGCGCTTTGCGCTCCTTCAGATCCGCTGCCTTCGAGCCGCGCGCATCGATGCTCGCCCGCAAGGCCTCCATCAGGTCGATGACATTGCCGCCCTTGGCGGAAACCGGCCCCTCGGCGATCGAGACTTCCTTGCCTTCGACTTTCTTCTGAATCGCCGCCTGCACACGCGCGCGATGCTCATCGACAAATTCATTCGGGTCGAAGCGTTTCGACGCCAGGTGCTCGATGAGCTGTTGCGCCAGCTTCAGTTCCGGCTCGGACACCGGCGCCGCTTCGATGCCCAAATCCTTGAGGTCGCGAACCTCGGCCTTGAAATGCAGCTGATGCATCGCGAGGCCGTCTTCGATCGGCCTGATCACCACGATGTGCTCCTTGCCGCGCGAAATCCAGCGCCCCACGGCGCATTGATGCGACTTGCGCAGCGCCGTGGCGAGCAGCGTATAGGGCTTCGCGCCTCCCTTGTCGGGAGCAAGATAATAAGTGCCGTCGAAATACAGCGGGTCCACCGAGTCGAGCGGAACGAACTGACCGATGTCGATGGCATGGCTGGTCGCGTCTTCCAGCGTCTTCAGTTCCTCGGGGCTGAACATGACGTACTGGTCCTTGGCAAATTCATAGCCCTTGACCATGTCGGAACGCTCGACAAGCTTGCCGTCGTTGACGGCGACATATTGCTGCTTCACCCGCGAGCCGTCTTTTTGGCGCAGCAAATTGAAGGAGATTCGCTCGGAGGAGACGGTTGCCGAATACAGCTTCACGGGAATGGCGACAAGCCCGAAAGAGATTGTCAGTGATGCGATTGATCGAGCCTGCGTAGCCATGCTGTCTCCATCCCTTGAAGCGCCGAAGTGAAGGCGATACTTTCCGGTGTTACTCAATAAACGCGCGCAACACCTTCGATTGCCTACGGTTTATTCCCTAGCCTAGAAACAAAGGCGCGCCGTTTCAAGTGAATTTGGCCCAAAAGCGCGAAGCCTTCATAAGGCAGCCCTATTCAGCCGGCGCGGGCCTCAATAGCAGCAAAATGCCCGGAACCAGTTTAAACAGCTTTAAATACAGACACTTGCGCGACCTTGGCGCAAGGTTTCAAGTCCGCGGCACTAGGCCTGTCGCGCCGCCGGCCGCACCGGCAGTTGCCACTCAGGGCGGATGAAATGGCAGGTGTAGCCGTCGGGATAGCGCTCCAGGTAGTCCTGATGCTCGGGCTCCGCTTCCCAGAACTCGCCCGCCGGCGCGACTTCCGTGACGACCTTGCCCGGCCACAGACCCGAGGCCTCGACATCCGCGATGGTGTCCTCGGCAACGCGCTTTTGCTCCTCGCCGATATAGAAGATCCCGGATCGATAGCTCAAGCCGCGATCATTGCCCTGCCGATTCATAGTCGTCGGGTCATGAATCTGGAAGAAGAATTCCAGAAGCTTGCGGTAGCTCATGAGCTTGGGATTGAAGATGACTTCGATCGCTTCGGCATGCGTGCCGTGATTGCGGTAGGTGGCATTGCGAACATCGCCGCCCGAGTAGCCCACTCGGGTGGAGATGACGCCGGGATAGCGGCGCAAGAGATCCTGGACGCCCCAGAAGCAGCCACCCGCGAGAATGGCGCGCTCGGTTGGAGTAGACATGTTTATTGCTCCTTCGTGTGCTAAGGCGATTTTACACCGCGGGGGCTCGGTTCCAATGGCGTGCTGCACGACGATGGCGCGTTGATGGGGTTACACCGGGCGATCGCGCCGGCGGGAAGGCTGACCGAGTAGGGCGTCCACGGCGAGGGCTCGGAGGCCGGATAGTCGGTGCTCAAGAGCTGCGCACCGCTCGCCAGCGCGATCTCGCGGCGCGTGGTGTCGTTGGTTCGCGCTTGCCGGGTATCGGCGTCGGTTCGCGTGCGCACGAGGTAGCCCTTGCGCACCAGCGCGGCGATGCTCGCCTGCGTCCCGTCGTTTTCTTCCGTGAAGGCGCAATCCGGCTGGCCGGGCTCGGCGTTGGTAAAGATAGTTCGTCCCTTAAGTCCCGGATGTCCTTCCAGATACACCGGTCCCACGGGGCGCTGGTCCATCAGAAACACGACCTTGCCCTGCGCCGCGCCGAGCGTCGGCCAGTTGCCGTGCAGAACGGCATCCTCAAGGGTGGGGTAGTCGCCGCGCACCTGATCCGGCGTAATGATTTCATCGGCCTGGAACACCGAGCGGATTTCGCGGTCCAGCGCATCAAATGTCGATGCGGTAAATTTCTCGGGGCTGCGCGCTTGATACTGCGGCGGCAGGTCGGCCTGCTTGGTTTCGAGAAGAATAAAGATGGGCACATGTTTGGGATGCGAGCGTGACCATGCGTGCACGATGCGAAGACAGGCGATGAGTTGCTGGCAGGTGCTGCGGTAGTCGATGTCCTGAACGTGCATCACCTTAAAGCCCGGTTTGCTCATGAGACCTGAAGGGTCGAATGGCGGGTCCTTAGGCAAGGCCGCTGCGGCCACGCTGTCAGGGCCCTTGGGATGCGCGTAGCGGCCGCCCTCGCTGTCGGCATAGATGTCCAGCTCGATTTGGCGCACACCCGACGACAGCTGCTGATCCAAAGGACGATGCTGGTAATCGAGCGCTGCGAATAGCGTTGGATTCTTGTCACGCATGAGCTGCGCTTCGCTCGCGGCGAGTCCCGCGTGATAGCTGTTATGCGTGCCGATGACCTGGATCTGATTGATCCTCACGGCATTGGATGAGGCGGGGTCGGCGGCGAAAGCCCGGCCGCTTACAATCGCGAGGACGCAGAGGATCGTGAACCGGCCCGACATAGACTCGCTACATCTGCTTGAACAGGTGGGCAAACTGGCGGCTGACGGAGACTTCGTCCCCGCGGCCCTTAAGCGTCAGGGTCAGATGTCCGAGCTCGTCGCGCCGGGCCAGTGCAATGTGCTGAGAATTCACCACCGTGCCGCGATGAACCTGCCAGAAGACCTCAGCGTCGAGCTGCTCCAGCAGCTCGCGCAGGGGCATCCTGATGATGCTGTCGCCCTCGCAAGTCGCCACCGTGATGTACTTGTCTTCCGCCTCGAACCAGAGAACCTCGTTGACCGGAATGAGCTTGACCGTGGATCCCGCTCCGGCGCGCACGAAGCGCAATTTGTCCTTGTGGTTCGCGCTGTTCCCTAACAGCCGTGCAATACGGTTAGCCATCTCGTCGGCCGATGCGTCGGCGCCGGTGTGGCCGAGCTGATGCGACAAGCGCTCGATGCACTTGACCAGACGGGCGGTCTCGACGGGCTTGAGCAAGTAATCGATCGCGGCGGTTTCGAAGGCATCCAGCGCATAGGCATCGTATGCGGTGACGAAGACGATGAGCGGCGGACGCTCCTTCAAGCAAAGTTGCCGCGCAGCCTCCAGTCCATCGAGTTGCGGCATGCGCACGTCGAGAAACGCCACATCCGGGGCGAATTCATCGACCGCCTTGAGCGCTTGCGCGCCGTTCACCGCGATCGCCGCACACCGCGCCGATGGCCAATGCTGCGACAGCTGTTGCGCGAGCGCTCGGGCGAGCAGCGGCTCGTCCTCCGCGATCACGTAGCTGTAGGGGGCGCTCATGCGGCAGGTCTGGACAGCAGGCTCAAGGGTACTTCGATTCCAGCATGAGTTCCGCAGGGCGTGCGGGATTCCAGAATGAACCGCGCCGACCCGCCGAACAGCGAGTGCAGGCGCGCCCGTATGTTCTGGATGCCGGCGCCGGTACCCGCGGTATGTCCATTGCCAAGGCCGATTCCGCTGTCGTCGACCGACACGATCAGCTTATCGCCCACGCAACGCACGCTTACGCGGATGGTGCCGCCGGCACAGGCCGGTTCGATGCCGTGCGTGATGGCGTTTTCCACCAACGGCTGCAGCAGCATCGCCGGGAACCGCAGGCGTAAGCACTCAGGGTCGCAGTCGAATTCCGTCTTCAGGCGATTGGGCAGCCGCAGCGCCATGATCCCGAGATAGGCTTTCAAAAGCTCAACTTCGGTTTCCAGGGTCGCCGCCTCGCTTCGAGCATGCGTCAGGGCGGCCCGCAAGTAGCGAATCAGATTGGCGAGCAGGTTGCGAGCCTGATCGGCATCGACCGCAATGAGCGCGTCGAGGTTCGCCAGGGTGTTGAACAGGAAGTGCGGTTCGATCTGGGCCTGCAAGGCGCGCAGCTGCGCTTCGATGGCGGCGCGTTCAGCGCGCTCCACATCGCGCTTGCTTTGCGCGAGCTTGACCCAGCTGAAGTTGATGAACAGTGCAATGCTGGCCGCGACCAGCGAGAAAACAATCGCAACCAGCCAGATGTAGCCCTCGTGCGATTCGCCGACGCTCGGCTCCCGGTGCAAAAATAGTTTCGAGAGCAGCTCGCCGCCGATGGCGCCGGCCGTGACCAGTACGAAGTAGATGGCGTAGCGCATATGAGTGCGCCCGCGAAAACGCTGCATCACGGTGCAGCGCACCATGGCGACCAGTCCAAGTATCGTCAGGCCGATGCAATACGCGACGACCAGATTCGGTATGACTTGGTCCCACGAATGCAGCAGCAGCGCGATGAGCAACGCGATGACCGTATTGATCGCGAGCGTCATGGGCAGTCGACGCCGCAAGAAGTCGACCACCGTGTCTTCGGTACCGTCAAAGGGCGACAAGCACCCTCTCGACCGGCAATGGCTCTTTCATCAAGGTCCCGCGTCCCGGCATCACGTGAGTTTATCGCCCGGCGACCACCAAGTCATTCACGGCAATGACGGCAAAGGGAATCAAACCCAGAACTATCGACAGGGAACCTGCTGCAAGATTGATGAGGGCTTTCATGAGTATCTCCAAAGATAGGGTGCGCGAAGACTGTAGGGTTCGGCCGCACGGTGCGGGGAAAATGCGCCAAAACAGCGATCCTAAGGCGCGAACGGCATACAACCGGGGTGAACGGCAACCTGCCGGGACTGCTATTCCAGCAGTGTTATGGCCATCGTCGCGGCATGGGTCTCGCCGGCCTTTAGGACAAACACGCCGGGCTTCTGTGCAAAATCGCCCGAAAATCCTTCCGGATCCGTAATGCCGTGCCACGGCTCGACGCACACAAAGCCCGCTCCGGGCTTGGACCAGATGCCGAGATAGGGGGTATCGGGAAAGGCAATGCGAATTCGCGGCCCGCGATCGCTCCCATAGATGACATAACGGCTGTTGATCTGATCGAAAATGAGGACGTCTTCTTCAAACATGGCGTCCGTCAGGGCTAAGCGCCGCTCAGTAATCGGCGTCGGCCGCCGATCGGGGGTCAGCAAACCGGCCGAGTCGATGCGCCTGAAGGGAGCCGGCTCGTCGGCCTCAAACAGCACGCCGTGCGAGGCGCGCGGCTGCCCGAACGGCAGTGGCCAGCGAAACGCCGGGTGGTAGCCGAAGCTTGCGGGCATTTCTCCCGGCCCCCGATTGCGGATCCGGGTGGCCACGGAAAGCGTGGCACCGAGCAGCTCGAACTGGACCTCGAGTTCAAAATGAAATGGGTACACCTGCAACGAGCCCGGGTCGGCGCTCAATCGAAACGCGGCGCCGGCCGCGGCCGCGGTTTCGATGGAAAACAATTTGCCGCGCGCGAATCCGTGCCGCGCCAGCGGATAGGCCTTGGAGCCCCAACGATAGGCGCCGCCGGCCAGCACGCCGACGATGGGGAAGAGCAGCGGTGAGCGCCCCGCCCACACTGCAGGATTGCCATCCCACAAGAGGTCGCGCCCGTCGCGGTCCCTCAAGGACGATAATTGCGCACCCATCGGGTCAATCTCGGCGGTCAGATCCGCCGACCGTAAGCATACCCACGGGCGCTGCTGATCTTGCATGAAGACCTCCAATGCGCGCTAACCTATCACAACAGTGTTCTAGGACCTGATCCATGCGAAGTGCAAGAATGTTTCGGCTCCTCGTCGCGGGACTCTTGGCCTGCGGTTCGGCAGGCGCTCAAGACCCGGCGACCGTCAAGCGCCTGGATGAGAAGCCGCTGACGGCGCTCAAGGAGGCCATCGTGAACGGCCAGTACCCGCGCACCACCAGCGTGCTGATCGTTCTCGACGGCACGCTCGCTTACGAGAGCTATTTCGGCGCGGGCAGCGAGGAGTTGCTCAATAACACGCGCTCCGCGACGAAGTTCGTGACCACCCTTGCCCTGGGCGCTGCCATTGCCGATGGGGCGATTCCCTCCGAGCATGCTCTGGCGTTTCCTTATCTCGCCGATTTAAAGCCTTTTCAGAACGATACGCCCGGCAAGGAGTCGATCACCTTGCAGGACATGCTCACCATGTCGTCGGCGCTCGCCTGCGACGACAGCGACGACAAGAGTCCGGGCAATGAAGACGTCATGCACACGAAAACCCACTGGACCCGCTGGGCGGTGGACTTGCCGACGCTGGGCGATTACGCGCGTGATGCATCTGGCTTCGGCCCGTGGCGCTACTGCACCACCAACGCATTTCTGGTGGGCCAAATCGTTCAGCGGGCGACGAATACGCCGATCGACCGCTACACCGAGGACAAGGTGCTGCGCCCGCTCGGCATCGCCAAGTGGAATTGGTCCTACTCACCCTCACATGAACCGATGACGGGCGGTGGACTCGAACTGCGCTCGCGCGATCTTGCGAAGTTGGCTTGGATGGCGACCGATGATGGGCGATGGAACGGCAAGCAGCTCCTGCCGAAGACTTGGATCGATGCCGCGCTCACGGTCAGGCGCGCCTCTCGGCCTGATCAGAACTATGGCTATTTTATCTTCCAGGGCACCTATCGCACGGCCTGCGGAATGCTGCCGGTTTGGTATATGGCGGGCAACGGCGGCAGCCAAATATTGATACTGCGCGACTTGCGCGCGGCCGTCGTGGTGACGCGGACCGCCTACAATGTGCGCGGTACCTCGCAACAGACGGCGGAAATGCTGGAGCGCTATATTCTGCCCGCGCTGCCGTGCGCGAAGAACTAGCTCAAGCAGCGGACAGCCATTTGTCCGGATCCGCATCGAAGCGCGCCTTGTGCGGCGGCATGCAAAAATAATAGGTCTTGTTCTTGTAGGTCGAGGACACCGCGGTCTTTGGATCGACCTGCATTGAGCAAATCGGGCACAGCGTCTGGCCATCGCGCGCACGTATCTCGGCGTACGCTCGATTTGATGCCGGATCCAGCCAGCCCTGGCCCTGATACTCCATTTGAAACGCGGTTTGCTGTGCCACCTCACGCCCGAAGTAGCGTTCGACGACGTGCAGCGCCAAGTCTATTCCCGAGGATAAGCCGCCGCTGCTGGCGAATTTGCCGTCTTCGACAAAGCGCACCCCGCGCTTGACGCTGATGTCGGGGTGGTCCATCGCCATTTCGCGATACGCCGCGTGATGGGTGGTTGCCGACTTGCCGGCGAGCAGCCCGGTCGCCGCCAGGACATCCGCCCCGGTGCATACGGACATCGTAACGTCGGCCGTCTTGCTGGCGTTGCGAATCCACTTCAACAATTTATCGGTCGGCTCGTGCTGCGCGGGAATGACGATGATCTTCGGCGCAGGCGCCGTGTCGAACGAGTAGTTGGGCATGATCAGCATTCCGCCGCTCGCGGTGATCGGGTGCGTCGATTCGGCCACGGTGTAGAGACTGAAGGGAGCCTCGCGGCCCGGGACAGTGGTGTCCTGAAAAACTTCCCAAGGTCCGGCGAAATCGATGAGGACGGCGTGTTGTGCCAGAAGGAACGCAACCGGAATGCTGCCGCTCGAGGGCGGCGTGAGCGGCGCCGCAGACTCCTCGGTGCCATGAGTGATCGGAGGTGTCGCCGCCGCCGCGCCAAAGGCCCTCGAGCCCGTGATCGCCGCGGCCAGACCGCCCGCGGCCGACTGTTGCAGTAGTTCTCTTCGATTCATGACTTAGGTCTCCGCGGCGCGAATGAACGATGGCGCGCTCATAGTGTCGTTCAGACCACCGCCCTAAGGCGATGCCGTTGACTGCAATAAACGGACCGTTCGCTGCATTTTTCAGTCGACGATGAAAAGTTTGGCGCCTATGGCGGTGAAGGAGCGGTGGGGTGCTTCGGTGTCGGCCACTTGATAGCTCATCCCGGGTGTGAGGGTGAACCTGCGGCCGTCGGCGAGTTCCGTGCCGAGCTCGCCCTCCGTGCATAGAAGTATGTGTCCCTTGACGCACCAGTGATCGGCCAAGTACCCCGGCGTGTACTCAACCGTGCGCACCCGGATGCCGCCAAAGATCCGAGTGCGCCAGTACGCGATGCCGGCCACGCCCTTATGTTCCGTGACTTCGACGGAGGACCAGTCGGTGACGCAGAACGGGATGTCGGACATGTGCATTCTTGAATCTCCTTGGTGTTCTGGAATAAGCAGACTGAATTCAATGAGTTACGATTTTACGGGTCTAATGTTGCGGCCGTATCGTCGGCGCACGGCGTCCTCGACGGTCATATTTTCGAAACACGCGCGCAATCAAATGAGGAACAATGGGCGGGCGCGGTCGGCATATGCCTACATCCGAATCGGTTGAACGTGAATGGGTGTATTCGGATGAGGTCCAGCATCATTGCTTTCAATCAATTCCTGGTTACGCTTTATCGCGCGTCACCGTAGCGCGAGCCGGATCCATTTATGACCACCAACATGAAGCTCCAGCCGGGTACCGATTTGTCGACGCTCGAGCGCCTGTACCGCGCGGTCCGAGCGGCAACCGTTGCGCTTGCGGCGCCGCTCTCCGACGCGGACGCCACCGTTCAGTCGATGCCCGACGCGAGCCCGGCGAAATGGCACCTCGCGCATACCACGTGGTTCTTCGAGACGATGGTGATTATCCCGAATTCCGCCGGCTATCGAGTCTTCGACGATAACTTCAAGTTTCTCTTCAATTCCTACTATGAGTCGCTGGGCGAGCGGCAGCCGCGGCCGCGGCGCGGTTTGATCACGCGGCCAACGCTCGCCGAAATTCTCGACTACCGCAGACACGTCGATTCCGCCATGGCGCAACTGTTCGAGCAAAAGCCCTCGCCGAGCGTGATCGGAATTAGCGAGCTTGGGTGTCATCACGAGCAACAGCATCAGGAACTGATGTTGACCGACATTCTGCATCTGTTCGCGCAGAATCCGCTGCGCCCCGCCTACAAGGATTCTGCTCCGGTCGCGGTCGATATGACGGACAAGGCCAAGCGAGTCTACAAGAGTTTCCCGGGCGGGATGTTTAAGTTAGGCCACGAGGGCGCAGAATTCGCCTTCGATTGCGAGGCGCCGCGGCATTCCGTGCACCTTGATTCCTACCGTCTCGCGGACCGGCCGGTAACCAACGGCGAATGGGTTGAATTCATCGCCGACGGCGGCTATCGCAACCCGCTGCTATGGCTTTCCGACGGTTGGTCTTTGGCGCGCAGCGAGGCATGGGCCGCGCCGCTGTACTGGGAAGAGCGCGACGGCGAGTTTTGGACCATGACTCTGCGTGGATTTCAGCCCGTTAACCTGCACGCGCCCGTGTGCCACGTCAGTTATTTCGAGGCGGATGCGTTTGCGACCTGGGCACAAAGACGACTTCCCACCGAGGCGGAATGGGAGATTGCCGCGCAGCCGCTGCCGGTGACGGGCAATTTTGCAAATTCCGGCCGCTTGCGGCCGAAAGAAGCTCCCGCGGTCACGGGTGAGTTGCGCCAGATGTTCGGTGATGTCTGGGAATGGACGCGCAGTGCTTTCTTGCCCTATCCGCGCTTCCGTCCAGCGGCCGGTGCGGTCGGTGAATACAACGGAAAATTCATGTCCGGTCAATTCGTGTTGCGCGGCGGCTCATGTGTTACGCCGCAAGGTCACCTGCGCGCGACCTACCGCAACTTCTTTCCGCCGCACGCGCGGTGGCAATTTTCAGGCTTGAGATTGGCGGAGGATGCGTAGTGCTCGCAACAGCAGATTACCGGCTCTCGCAGCCGGAACTATTCCGGCAAGACGTGCTCGCGGGTCTTTCAATGCGGCGCAAGACCTTGCCCTGCCGTTGGCTCTACGACGAAAGAGGATCGGAACTCTTCGAACAGATCACCCGGCTGGAGGAGTACTATCCGACGCGCACGGAAACCGGCATCCTGCGCGAAAACGCTGCAGAGCTTGCGAGCTTCATCGGCAAGCGTGCCGTCCTGGTCGAGTACGGCGCCGGCGCGGGAATCAAGACCGAAATTCTGATCGGCGCGCTGGAAGCGCCGCGTCTTTACGTGCCGGTGGACATCTCCGGCGAGTATCTCGATCAGGCGGTGGTGTCCCATCGGCATCGCTTTCCCAATGTCGGCGTCTGGCCCATCGTTGCGGATTTCACGGAGGATTTTGTAATTCCTGCGGGCATTCCCGCGAATGGGCGGTCGGCCTTCTTTCCGGGTTCGACCATCGGCAATCTCGATAACGCTGAAACCGTGTCTTTTCTGCGGCGCATTCGCCGGCACACGGGCGCGAAGGGTACCGCGGTCGTTGGCGTCGACCTCACAAAACACGTTCGAACTCTGCTTGCCGCCTACAACGATCGGCAACAGGTCACCGCTGAATTCAACTTGAATCTGCTGGCGCGCATCAATCGCGAACTGGATGGCGACTTCAGACTGGAGCGCTTTGCCCACGATGCGCGATGGAACGCCGCCGTCAGCGGCATCGAGATGCATCTGGTCAGCCTCGAGTCGCAAGCCGTCGTCGTCGACGGTCAGTGCTTCAATTTCGAGGCGGGAGAGTCGATCCATACGGAAACCTCCCGCAAATATGATGTCGACACCTTTTCAGCGCTGGTCGAGAGCACGGGATGGTACATCGAGGAAATGTGGACCGATCCACGCCGATCCTTCGGGGTATTCGGTCTCGCGTGTAGCGTCGTGAACAGACTCCCAGGAGCATGAACATGAGCAGCAATACGAAACTGACGACCGCCGCGGGGGCTCCCGTGGTCGACAACCAGAATGCGATGACGGCCGGAGCGCGCGGCCCGGCGTTGCTCCAGGATGTGTGGCTGCTCGAGAAGCTGGCGCATTTCGACCGTGAGGTGATCCCCGAGCGTCGCATGCACGCGAAAGGATCAGGCGCCTACGGCACATTCACCGTGACTCACGACATCAGTTCATACACCCGGGCTCGAATATTTTCCAAGGTCGGCAAAAAGACGGAGCTGTTCGCGCGATTCACCACCGTCGCCGGCGAGCGCGGCGCAGCGGATGCCGAGCGCGATATCCGCGGCTTTGCGGTGAAGTTCTACACTGAAGAAGGCAACTGGGATATGGTGGGGAACAACACCCCGGTGTTTTTCCTGCGCGACCCGTTGAAGTTTCCGGACTTGAACCACGCGGTGAAGCGAGACCCTCGCACCAATCTGCGCAGCGCGAAGAATAACTGGGATTTCTGGACCTCATTGCCGGAGGCCCTGCACCAGGTGACCATCGTGATGAGCGACCGCGGCCTGCCGGCCACGTACCGGCATATGCACGGCTTCGGTTCTCATACCTTTAGCTTCATCAACGCGAAGAACGAGCGCTACTGGGTGAAGTTTCACTTCAAGTCGCAGCAGGGCATCAAGAATCTGACTGACGCCGAGGCGGAGGCTCTTGTCGGCAAGGATCGGGAGAGCCACCAGCGCGACCTTTTCGAAAGCATCGATAAGGGCGACCGACCGCGGTGGAAGCTCGCCCTGCAAGTGATGCCGGAGCGGGAAGCATCGAAGGTGCCGTACCATCCTTTCGACTTGACCAAGGTGTGGCCGCACAAGGATTACCCCTTGAAGGAAGTCGGCGTGATGGAACTCGACCACAATCCGGAGAATTTCTTCGCCGAAGTGGAGCAATCGGCGTTCAATCCCGCCAACGTCGTGCCAGGCATCGGTTTCTCGCCGGACAAGATGCTCCAGGCGCGCCTGTTTTCCTACGGAGATGCCCAGCGCTACCGGCTTGGCGTCAATCACCTCAGCATTCCCGTGAACGCTGCGCGTTGCCCGGTGCATGGCTACCACCGCGACGGCGCGATGCGGGTCGATGGCAATTTCGGCGGCACGCTCGGTTACGAGCCCAACAGCTACGGTGAGTGGCAGGAGCAGCCGGATTTCCGCGAACCGCCGCTCTCGATCGAGGGTGCGGCGGACCACTGGAATCATCGCAAGGACGAGGACTACTATTCTCAGCCGCGCGCGCTATTTCGGCTGCTGACAGCGGCGAAGCGGCAGGCGCTGTTCGAGAACACGGCCCGCGCAATTGGCGGGGCCCCCCAGGCGATTCAGATGCGGCACATCACCAACTGCATGAAATGCGATCCGGCCTACGCCAAGGGAATTGCAGATGCCCTCGGCATACCGCTCGGTGACGTACCAAAATAAGGATGCGGTGGCATTCGAAATAACAAAATTATTGGGGGCGGAATTCCCGCTGTTTGCGTTTAGTCATTGCCGCGACGTGGTTGCGGCAGTGAGTCGTGCGGGCGGCTTTGGCGTATTGGGCGGGGCGCGTTTCAGCCCGCAGTCTTTGGAACAAGAATTGAAATGGATTGACGAGCATGTCGATGGCAAGCCCTATGGCATCGATATTCTGATTCCTGAGCATCAAGCGGTAAGAGCCGGAACGAGTGTTGAGATGATCGCGGCCATGGTGCCTCCGGAGCATCGGCTCTTTGTGGAAAACCTGCTGCGCAGCAGTGGCATAGAACCCAAGGCCGAGCCGCCGCAAGGCCGGGCAACCACGGCGTACGACGGCGAACCGTTGCTGGACGTCGCTTTCAAGCATCCGATCCGCCTGATGGCCAACGCGCTCGGGATCGCCCCGCCGATCATGATCGAGCGAGCGCGACATCACGGTGTGCCAGTGGCCGCCCTGGTGGGCGCAAAGGAACATGCGATTCGCCAGGTAAACGCCGGTGTCGACGTCATTGTCGCGCAAGGCAGCGAGGCAGGCGGCCACTGCGGCGAGGTGTCGACGTTGGTGCTGATTCCCGAGGTGATCGACGCGATATCGAAGATTCGCAAGGTGCCCGTACTGGCGGCCGGGGGGATCATGACGGGCCGACAAATGGCCGGGATGATGGCGATGGGAGCGGCGGGGGCTTGGACCGGCTCGGTGTGGCTCGCGACCACCGACTCTGAGACCACCGAAGTGTTTCGCGACAAGCTGGTGGCGGCGACTTCGCGCGACACGGTTCGCTCCAAATACCGGACTGGCAAGTTCAGCAGGCAACTGCGTTCCACATGGCATGACGCGTGGGAAGCGCAAGGCGCGCCCGCGGCGTTGCCAATGCCGTTGATGAGCGTGCTGGTCGAACCGGTTTTTCAGCAAATCAACGCCGCGGCCGCGAAAGGCAACGCGCACGCTCGCGAGCTGGTGACTTATTTCGTCGGCCAGGGAGTCGGATTGATCGACGGCGTCAAGTCAGCCAGCCGAGTCGTGCAGGAATTCAAGGAGGATTTTGCCGAAGCCATCGGCACAGTGATGTCCTGGAGCGAATCCTAGACCGCGATTTCCTTAAGAGGCGGCGAACTGAGCGAGGCTGGCCGCCAGATGATCGAACATCAAGCGCATGCGCGCACTGCGCCTCAGGTCATTGTGCATGACGATCCAGATTTCCATCTCGACCTTGAATTGCTTGCTCAAAAGCGGCAACAGGTCCGGATCGCGCTTGGCAATTCCCGTCTGACAGATTCCCACTCCGAATCCCGAGCGCAGTGCGGCCATTTGCGCAAGATCGTTGTCGCAACGGAACGCGAACAGCTCGCGCGACACGGGTAACGGCACGGCTTTGAGCAGATTCGCAAAGGGCAGCGTGCGATCGAAGCCGATCAGCGCATGGTGCGCCAGATCTTCGATCCGTTCCGGGAATCCGTGGCGCTCAAGATAGCGCCGATGCGCATGAAAACCCAGCGCAACCTTGCCGGCGCGCTTTGCCAGCAGCGCCTTTTGCCGGGGTCGCACCATGCGCACGGCGATGTCGGCATCGCGCCGCAAGAGATCGGCCATCTCGTTGGAGAGCGACAATTCAATCACCGTCGCAGGATGCTTGAATCGAAATTCGCTCAAGATCGCTGGCAGCACCTCGACCCCCATGACGTCCGCCGCGGCGAGCCGCACGACGCCGGCGGTTTCCGCCAGATCGGTGGATCCCATGCGCACAAACGCCGCGGCCGCCGCTGCCATGGCCTCGGCATGCGGACGCAGTTCGTATGCCGCTGTCGTCGGCAACAGACCCGCCTGAGAACGGGTAAAGAGCACGCGTCCACCCAGGGATTCCTGCAGCAGCGCGATGTGCCTGCCGACCGTCGGCTGCGTTAACCCTAGGGATCTGCCGGCCGCCGACAGGTTGCCCAGGCGCAGCACCGCCAGAAATGATCGGTATAGATCCCATCCGGGTTCGATGTTAGCCATGCATTTATTTATAGCAGATCTTAGGTTATGCGCAATTTTCTTTAAGTCGAGCGTCTGCAACAATTCATTCAGGCAAATTCATCGAAGGTGCAAAGACATGCCAAGCACGAGCCCAACAGCTCTGGTTCTCGGGATCACCGGAAGCATCGGAAGAGAGGTGGCCGTGGTGCTCGCGGCCCGCGGTTGGCAGGTCAGAGCGCTGCATCGGGATCCTGAGGCTGCGGCGGCAGCCGCCCTGCCGAAATCCGTCCAGTGGATCGAGGGCGACGCGATGCAGCTGGATGATGTCGTAGCGGCCGCGAGCGGCGCGGGGCTCATCGTGCATGCCGTCAATCCGCCGAATTATCGCAATTGGCGCGGGCTCGCCCTACCCATGCTCGAGAATACGATTGCCGCCGCGAAGAGCAGCAACGCGCGCATCTTGCTGCCCGCGACGATCTACAACTTCGGAGCCGATTCGCCGCTGACGCTGAAGGAGAGTTCACCGCAAATTCCCACCACGCGGAAAGGCCGAGTGCGCCAGGAAATGGAGCTGAAACTGCAGCAGGCGAGTCTTTACGGCGTCCGTTCGATCGTCGTGCGCGCCGGCGATTTCTTCGGCCCGGGCGCCGCCAACAGTTGGCTCACTCGAGGGATGGTGCGCCCGCCGGGCTATTTGCGATCGGTCTACTATCCGGGACCCCCGGATGTCGGTCATTGCTGGGCGTATGTCCCCGATCTGGCCAAGACCATGGTGCGCTTGATCGAATGTGAGCGGCCGATGGCGGCATATGAAGTATTCCATTTTCGCGGACACTGGTTCGAGCGGGGCGCGCAGATTCTCGAACTCGTCTGCCGCTCGCGCGGGCTCAGTACGCGGCACATCAAGCCCTTCCCCTGGTGGGCGGTCAGATTGGCCTCGCCATTCGTCGATGCGTTTCGCGAGATGCTCGAAATGCGCTATTTATGGCAGCGGGCGATGCAACTCGACAATGCAAAATTGCGCGCGCTCATCGGGCCCGAAAGCCATACGCCGATTGATGAGGCGCTCGAGGCGACGCTGGGCGCCGCTTGCCGCCAGGCAGGTCCGCCGGCGAGGGTGCTGCAATGAGCCAACTCGTCCGTAGACGCGATTTTCTGGTGGCGGGCACGGCCTTTGCGGCATTCGCGGGAGCGGCGGTTCGAACCGCAGCGGATGATAAGGAGCTGTCGTTGCCCAACGCTCGTGCCGCTTATGAACCGTGGGCTTCGTGGCGAGCCGATGCGCCGAAGTCGCCGCTCACGGTGATTCACTCAGCCGTCCTTGCGGCCAACGCGCACGATACCCAACCGTGGATGTTTCGCGTCGACGCCGGCCGCATCGACGTCTATGCCGATAGGGCGCGCAACCTTGGCGCCATGGACCCGTTTCGACGTGAAATGCACCT
This sequence comes from uncultured Gammaproteobacteria bacterium, assembly GCA_963749775.1. Classification (GTDB taxonomy): domain Bacteria; phylum Pseudomonadota; class Gammaproteobacteria; order Steroidobacterales; family Steroidobacteraceae; genus Bog-1198. The sequence goes on along the minus strand of CAVVPB010000025.1, from coordinate 798,006 downwards.
CAGTTTGGGGTGCGCGGTCGAAAATGCGGTTCTCATCGGACGATCCTTAGGATACGCCGCATCGGTCAGCGTGGCGCGCGGTTCCTTGCTGGACGCATCGACACTCTCAACGCCCGCGCACGCCGCGAGCATCTCGTTGGCGGAGGCGCCAGCCGCGACATCGGCGCTGATCGCGGCAATTCCGCATCGGCATACGAATCGCGCGCCGTATCGGGAAGATCGAAACCTGCCGCAGGAACAACTCGACCTTTTGAGCTCGGCGAGCGACGGCGCGGTGCGGCTGATATGGGTCACCGATCCGCTGGCGCGCCGCGACTTCGCCTCCGCCACGCTGGCCGCCACCCAGTGCATTGTGTCGGATTCGGTCATGATCGCCGACAGCGATCGCTGGTTTCGCGGCAGCGATGCGCAGATCGAACTGCATCGCGACGGACCGACGCTGTACTGCGTCGGCCTCTCGCCGCTCATGTTGTCCATGGCGCGATTGCTGCCATCGATTTCACCGGAGAGCAGTCATCGCCACTGGATTGATCAGACACGCGATACGCAACTGCGTTCAACGCCCGTCATCGGGCTGATTGCCGTTCGAGATTTGTACGATCGCGAACAGGCTCTGCACGCCGGGCGGCTGTGGCAGCGGCTTCATCTTCAAGGGACCCTGCTAGGTCTTGCCATGCAGCCGTTGAATCAGCTGCCGGAATGCGCGGACCGCGAGCTGCAACTCGGAAAGCCCCGCGAGTTCAGCAAAGCGCTGGCTGCGCTTTTCGGGTGACCCTCAATGGCAGCCGACCTTCGCGTTTCGGGTCGGCTGGCCGACACGGCCCGGCGCCGCCAGTCCGCGCCGCACCCTCGACTCCGTAATCGGCTAGACTGAAGCGCATTCAGGGGACGCTGATCGGCAGACGCTATGCAATTCCGCCACCGGTGAGAGCCGCGCTCGAGCGCGTGTTCGGCGAGCCGGTGCATGATGTCGTCGTGATAGAGAACTCGCGCTACGCCCGTGCGCACCTCGGCACACGTGCCACGACTCGCCCCAACCGTATTCTTCTCGCGATCAGTGGCGCCGAATTTTCTCGCAACCCCGAGCTTTTATTGCACGAATATTTCCACGTGCTGCGCCAGTGGCGTCCGGGACACCTGACGCGATGGCGGTATCTGAAGGAGTCGGCTCGCCGCGGATACTGGGCCAATTGCTACGAGCGGGAAGCACGCGAATTCACAGCCGCCGCGGAAGCGCAGTACCGCAGATACCTGCAGGACTTCCTCAGCGGACGCGACGTGCCAACCAATCACTCATCGTCGAGCTGACAAGATCAGAGGCGTCTTGCTGCACGAAGTGCCCGGCACCCGGGATGGTCACCAATGTGAAATCCTTTTCCACCAGGTCCCATGTGCCGCTGAGCGCGCCGGGCAGCAACGCTTGATCGCCAAGCCCGTGAAACTCGAGAACAGAAACGGTGACCTTTGGCAGCGGCGCCGGCGCCGCCGAATCGGGGGTCTGGTCGGGACGCGGATAGTTGGCGCGGTAGTAGTTCAGCATGGCTTCAAAATCGGATCGATTGAAAGCTTCAATATAATGCGCCCGCGCGGCATCATCCTTGACCCATCCGGCCAGCCGCTCGGCGCTCAGGTTCTTTTCGGCGCCGGGTTTCTGAAAATTAAATGCATATTCGCTGTTCTTGCGCTGCTGCGGGTTATTCTTGATTTCGCGTTGAATTCCGCTGGGATGCGGCAGATTCAGAATGACCAGTGCTTGGATCCACTCGGGGTGAGTCATGGCTAACGTCCAGGCCACCGCGCCGCCCCAATCGTGGCCGACGATCACCGCGCTGCTGCGGCCTTCGGCTTTGATCACCGCGCCGATGTCGTTGACCAGAAGCGGCATCGCGTATTGCTCGACGCCGGCAGGATGATCCGACAGGTCATAACCGCGTTGATCTACGGCGACAACCCGATATCGACCGCTCAGTGTCTCCATCTGGTCGCGCCAGGTGTACCAGAAGTCGGGAAAACCGTGAATCATGACGATCAACGGGCCTTTCCCCAGCGCCGCATAGTGAATTTTGACGCCGTTAGAATCGACGTAATGATGCTCGACCCGATCCCAAATTCCCTTGGGCGGGCTTGCCTTGGCCATCGATGGCGGAGCGCCGAGAAACATCCCGGCGAATAGAGCGACGTACAGAACGCTGATTTTTGTCATGCCATCCCCTCGAATGCCCAGGAATCAGCATACCAGATGCAAGCCTGAAGACGCGCGCATAGCGCCTGCGAAGCCCGCCCTTACCCGTCGCAAGTCGCGGTTGTCGTCAGCCATGCCGAGTCACCTGGCAGCGCTATCGTAATCCGAGCAGCGTCGCGACGCACACTATCATCGGTCTTGCGCTGCCATTTGTTGACGGCGAGCTGCAGACAGCGCGTCGCATCATACAACGTCTATGATCATTGCTCAGGAAATTCGAATGCCCGGTGATGTAGCGATGCGCATTTTCAGCTTGATCGTCGTGCTGTGCGCTGGGGTGCGCATCGGCGCGCGCGCAAAATCTCACTGTGCCTGCAGATCTGCTGGATGAATCCGCGCTGCCTCGAGTCATGCCGAAGTTCGCAAAGGCGCTCATCAGTTATCAAGATGCCGAGCCCCCACACCGATCCGCCGGCGTTTTTTCAATCTCAACTGGCCGCGGGATTCTACCGCGACGCGCTCGAAAGCCTCGAAGAACTGCGCGCGCCTCTGATGCGCAGCGAGTCGCCGCGCGTCCGCGCACGATATTTGGAATATGTCCTTTATGCTCGATCCATGCTGCGTACCGCAGACGCCGGCATCAACTTTCAAACTGCCTATCGCGACACCTTTCGGCGTTGATCGAACCGCTCGATAATCGGACCTCCGCCATCGTTACCAATGAACTGAGCTTCGACAAGCTTTTCCAAGCGACGCAGGACTTCCAACAAGATCTTGATCGGATCAGAGGCAGGAACTCCATCTCGATGTCCGAGAGCCAAAAACTCATCCGGGATTACAATGACCGCGAGATTTATCGTGCATTCGGTGCCAATAGCGCTGAGTTGATTGCCGAAGACGATTCGCATCGCTATACGATCCAAAAGGATGTCGCTCTGCCGACGCCGGATGACGGCAGCTGTTTGCGTGCTGATCGTGCGTCCCTTCGGAAAGACGCAGCTACCGACGCTGCTGCAGTTCACCATTTACAACGATGCGGCGGCGGTTTTTCGCGAACGCGCGCCGCGCCGCTTCCCACGACTACGCGGGAGCGTGGTCGGCTTGACTCGCGGCAAGGGTTGCAGCCCAGACCCCATCGTTCCTTATGAACACGATGGCGCTGACGCCGCTGCGCTGATTGACTGGATCGCTCGGCAATCGTGGAGCGATGAGCCAGGTGGGCATGTACGGCGGCAGCTACAGCGGTTTTACACCCTGGGCGGCGGCCAAGCGTCAGCCGAAGGCGCTGAAGGCCATCATGGTCGGAGCCCCCAACGGACCCGGCATCGACACGCCGATGGAAGGAAATGTCTTCTGGAACTTCATCTACCCATGGCCGTTTTACGCAGCCGCCATCAAGACCCTCGACGCTGCGACCTACAATGATAAAGCTCGCTGGGCTCGGCTCAATCACGATTGGTACTTGAGCGGTCGTCCCGTATCGCGATCTCGACAAGATCGACAAGACGCCCAACCCCATCTTCGATCGCTGGCTTGGCCATCCTAGTTATGACGCCTATTGGCAGAGTTTCATTCCCTTTAACGAAGAGTTCGCGCGCATCTCAATTCCCATCCTTGAGACTGCGGGCTATTACTACGGAGGGCCGGGTGCCGCCGTGTACTACCTAAGTCAGCACTACAAGTACAAGCCCGATGCGCAGCATTTCTTGGTCATCGGACCGTACGATCACCTCATGGCGCAGCGCGGCACTGCCACCGCCGATGGCAATGTCGCCACGCTCGCGGGCTACCAGACTCGATCCCGTCGCGCAAATCGATCTCACTGAATTGCGCTTCCGTTGGTTCGACCATGTCCTCAAGGGCGGACCGAAACCCAAGCTGCTAGTCGACAAAATCAACTACCAAGTCACCGGTGCTAACTTGTGGAAGCACGTGCCGACCTTGGCCGCCATGGCAAATACTTCGGCGCGGTTTTACTTCATCTCCCGGCAATGCGCATCGAACATCGATTGACTGCCGTCATGACGGCGAACAGTGCTACGCCAACTTACGGTCGATCTTGCCGATAGGCGCGATGTCGATGTTGAAGCGCCGGGCGGAGGCGTTCAAGACAAGCGTTTAGATTCAACCAACGGTCTGATCTATGTCAGCGAGCCGCTGGGCAGCTCGATCGAATCGAGCGGCCTGTTCAGCGCCCATCTTGAGTTCATCGCCAACAAATGCGATTTCGATCTTCAGGTCGCTCTTTACGAACTCACCGCGGCCAAGGACTATATTCAAATCGGCCTCTATTGGTCGCGCGCAAGCTATGTGCAGGATATTAGCGATCGCCGCTTACTGGTGCCTGGAAAGCGCCAAAGCCTCGATTTTCAGAGTCAGCGCCTCATGAGCCGACAACTCGCCCAGTGGCAGTCGCGTCGTTGCGGTGCTGAGTGTCATCAAGGAGCCGGGTCGCGAGATCAACTATGGGACTGGCAAGATCGTGAGCGAGGAGTCCATTGCGGATGCGAAGGTGCCGCTTAAGATCACGTGGTTCGCCGACAGCTATCTCGATCTTCCGGTTCACAAGTAGCACGCCGCGGACATCGATCTGCCTGGTACAGTGCGGTCAGTTGTGGGGGGACATATGAAAAACAAGATCGTAGTTATTACCGGCGCGACGTCCGGGATTGGCGAAGTCGCCTCGCAGCGGTTGGCGGGCATGGGTGCGAGGATGGTGCTGGTTGCGCGCGACAAGACGCGCGGCGAAGCGTCGCTCGGCCGCTTGCGCGCCATCAGCCCGGGAACCGCACATTCCATCCACTACGCTGATCTATCGCGCGTCGCAGAAATGAAACGGGTAGCCGCGGAAATTGCCGAGGCGGAACCGCGTATCGATGTCCTTATCAATAATGCGGGCGCCTTGTTCCGTCACTCGCGAGACGACCGCGGACCAGCTGGAACGGACGTTCGCGACCAATCACATGGCTTATTTCGTGCTCACGCTGGGTCTGCGGGAACGATTGCTGGCGGCTGCGCCGGCACGGGTGGTGAGCACGGCATCGGCCGCGCATAGTGGATACACACTGGATTTTGCCGACTTGCAGGCGACGAAGGGATATTCGGTCATGGGCGCCTATGGCCGATCCAAGCTCTGCAACATTCTGTTCACGCGCGAGCTGGCGCGCCGCTGGAGCGGCGCCGGGATCACTGCGAACTGTTTGCATCCCGGCTTCGTGGCCACGCGCTTCGGCGACGCCAGCGGCGGCCTTGTTTCGAGCGTGTTACGCGTCGCGAAGTTCTTCGCCATTTCCCCGCAGAAGGGCGCCGAGACCATCGTTTATCTGGCATCCTCGCCTGAGGCGGCCTCCCATAGCGGTGAGTACTTCTACAAATGCCGGCCCGCGACGCCGACAGCGGGCGGTTGCGACGACGCCGCGGCGGAGCGGCTGTGGACCGAGTCCAGTAAACTTGCGGAGATCGATGGATGACCGATCGGCGAACAACAACGACTGGGAATCATGATGCACAAGCAACTGCTCGGCGCGATCGGCGCGTCGATGTTTATTCAGGCAGCTGCGTTCGCGCAGGAAGCGCCGATGACGCCGCTGCGGCCCGATCAGGTCGAGTTTCGCAAGCTGTACAAGGAGTTGGTCGAGACCAACACGACGCTCTCGGCGGGCAGCTGCACGCTGCTGGCGCAGCGGATTGCCGCGCACCTGAAGTCGGCGGGCTTTGCGGACAAGGATCTCACGCTCTTTTCAACGCCGGAGCACCCCAAGGAGGGCGGCCTGGTCGCCATCCTGCCGGGAAGCTCGAACACCGTGAAGCCGATGCTGCTGCTCGGCCATCTGGATGTGGTCGAGGCCAAGCGCGAGGACTGGACCCGCGATCCTTTCACGTTGATCGAGGAGAACGGCTATTTCTACGGCCGCGGCGCCGCCGACATGAAGGCGATGGACGCGACCTGGGTCGACATGCTGATGCGTTTCAAGCAGAGCGGCTACCAGCCCAAACGCACGATCAAGCTGGCGCTGACCTGCGGCGAGGAGACCACCAACGCCTTTAACGGCGCGCAGTGGCTGGCGAAGAACCGCCCCGAGCTCATTGCCGCCGCGTTCGCGTTGAACGAGGGCGGCGGCGGACGCACCGACGGCCACGGCAAGCTGGTGGTGCAGTCGATGCAGGTCGGCGAGAAGGCGGCTCAGAACTACCGGCTGGAGGCGCTCAATGCCGGCGGCCACAGCTCCATGCCGATCCGCGACAACGCGATCTATGAACTCGCCGATGCGCTGACGAAGGTGCGCGACCACGAATTTCCGGTGAAGCTGTCGGACACCACGCGGGCCTTCTTCGCCAAGGCCGGCGCGTCGCGCGCCGACGAGTTGGGCCGTGCGATGGTGGCACTGTCGCAGAACCCCGGCGACAAGGCGGCGGAGGCGATCGTTTCGAAGGATCGCAGCTATCACAGCATGCTGCGCACCACCTGCGTCGCGACGCTGTTGGAAGGCGGCCATGCCAACAACGCGCTGCCGCAGCGCGCGGCGGCGAACGTCAATTGCCGCATTTTCCCGAGCGAAACGGTCGAGGCCACTCAGGCCGCTCTGGTCGCGGCGATCGGCGATGCCGGCGTCAAAGTCACGATGGTGCCGCCGGTACGCCCGCGCGCGGTGCCGCCGCCGCTCGATCCCAAGATCGTCGGTCCGGCCGAACAGCTGGTCGCAAAATATTTCCCGGGCGTGCCGTTGATTCCCTCCATGTCCACCGGCGCCACCGACGGCATATTTTTGGAGGCGATCGGCATTCCGGTCTATGGCGCGCCCGGCGGTTGGGGCGATCCCGACGGCAATGGCGTGCACGGGCTCAACGAGCGCCGCAGCGTGCGCTCGGTGTATATCGGCCGGGATTTTCTCACCGATCTTGTGAAGCTGTACGCCGCAGGCTAGACCGCGCGCTGTGCAATCGGCGCGCTCTCGATGATGACGCCGGCATCGCGGTTGAACCGAATGCCCGCGGTGGGAGGAGTGTTTGCGATGGTGACCGCATTAGGCTTGCCGTGAGATGATGCTACGAGGGCTTGGCGCAGAGAATAACCCATGACGCGATACGTAGGGGCGATCGATCAAGGCACGACAAGTACGCGATTCATCGTGTTCGACCGCGGCGGCAACATCGTTTCCTCCGCCCAGAAAGAACATAAGCAAATATTTCCCAAACCAGGCTGGGTCGAGCATGACCCGCTGGAAATCTGGCAGAACACGCAGGAAGTTGCGGGTGCCGCGCTGGCGCGCGCCGGGCTGCGGCCGGACGATCTTGCCGCCGTCGGCATCACCAACCAGCGTGAAACAACGATTCTTTGGGACCGGCGCAGCGGCAAGCCGCTGCATAACGCGCTGGTGTGGCAGGACACCCGGGTCGATCAACTCGTCGCGCAGTATGCCAAAGAGGGCGGTGCCAATCGTTTTCGCGCGAAGACCGGATTGCCGCTGGCAAGCTACTTCAGCGGCCTTAAGCTGCAATGGCTCTTGGACAATGTGCCGGGTGCGCGCGGCAAGGCGCAAACCGGCGACATACTCTTCGGCACCATCGACACGTGGCTGGTGTGGAATCTTACCGGTGGTAAGGACGGCGGGCTGCATGTAACGGATGTCACGAATGCCAGCCGCACGCAGTTGATGAATCTTGCAACCTTGGAATGGGACGCGGGTTTGCTCGAGCAGCTGCTGATTCCGCGCGTCGTGCTGCCGCGCATCGTGGCCTCCAGCGAAATTTACGGCGAGGCCAAGACGGTGGCGCTGGCGGGGGCATCGATCGCCGGTATTCTCGGTGATCAACAGGCGGCGCTGGTCGGGCAGGCGTGTTTTCGTCCCGGTGAAGCAAAAAACACCTACGGGACCGGATGTTTTCTGCTTATGAATACCGGCGAAAAGCCGATCGCTTCGACGGCCGGCCTGATCACGACGGTCGCCTACCAGATTGCCAACGAAAAAGCGTGCTATGCGCTGGAGGGGTCGATTGCGGTCACCGGTGCGTTGGTGCAATGGCTGCGCGACAACTTGGGGTTGATCGGCAGCAGCCCGGAGGTGGAAAAGCTGGCGGCCGAAGCCGAGGACAACGGCGGGGTATATTTCGTGCCCGCGTTTTCCGGGCTGTATGCGCCGCACTGGAACGAGAGAGCGCGCGGCACCATCATCGGTCTTACGCGCTACGCGACGCGCTCTCACATTGCACGCGCGGTGCTCGAAGCCACGGCGTATCAGACGCGGGAGGTGCTCGGCGCGATGACGCAGGATTCATCGATCCGCATTCCGGAGCTGCGTGTCGACGGCGGCATGGTCGGTAACGAATTACTGATGCAGTTCCAGTCGGATATTCTCGATATTCCGGTGGTGCGGCCCAAAATCACCGAGACCACTGCCCTGGGAGCCGCATACGCCGCGGGTCTCGCGGTCGGCTATTGGCGCAATCGCGAGGACCTGGTGAGCAACTGGGCAGTCGATAAGCGCTGGAAACCTCAAATGCCGGAAGATCGCCGCGGCACGCTGTATAAATCGTGGCAAAAGGCGGTGGGCCGTTCTCTGGACTGGATCGAGTAACCGCCGTCAATCGAGCGGCGTCTTAAAAATAAGTAAGCAACGACGATAAGGGGATAGCATGCATTCGGCATTTCTCGGCGAGCTTTTCGGCACGGCGATCATGATTTTGCTGGGTAACGGTGTGGTCGCGAACGTGGTGTTGCGCCAGACAAAGGGCGAGAAATCCGGTTGGATCGTCATCACCACCGGTTGGTGCTTCGCGGTGATGGCGGGCGTATTTACCGCATTGGCGGTCGGCAGCGACGGGCATTTAAATCCAGCGGTGACGGTCGGTGTTGCGGTGGCAAGCGGGGACTGGAGCCGATTCTCGGTGTATGTTCCGGCGCAATTCTTGGGTGCAATGCTGGGCGCCGCCCTGGTTTGGCTGTCCTACCTGGTGCATTGGGAAAAGACGCCGGATCCGCTCGACAAGCTGGGATGCTTCTGCACCATACCCGCCATCCGGGCGCCGCTGGCCAATATGATCACCGAAATCATCGGCACGTTTGTCTTGGTGCTGGTGGCCGCCGCGATCTCTTCGAAGTATGGTACGGGCGTGGGACTGAGCCCGGGATTGGGGCCATTTCTGATCGGATTTCTGGTGTGGGGGATCGGGTTATCCCTTGGCGGCCCCACCGGGTATGCGATCAATCCGGCGCGCGATTTGGGTCCGCGAATCATGCATTCGCTGCTGCCGATCTCCGGCAAAGGCGGGTCTGATTTCGGCTACGCCTTTGTGCCCATCATCGGGCCCTTGCTGGGGGCCGCCTGTGCCGGTGTCGTGGTGAAAGCGATTGGAATCTAGATGGAAAAAGTCGCGCGCAGCAACGGGCTTCGCCGTGGTGAAGGGCGAGTGCCTTTGCGGTGCCGTGCACATCGAGATCGATTTTCCCGCCCGCTGGGCATGGCACGATCATTCGGCGTCGACCCGGCGCGCTCATGGCGCCGCCTGCGCGACTTACGTGGGCAGCTGGCGGCGGCGCTTCCGCATCACCGAGGGAATGCCGAACATAACCCGCTACGAGGACTCGCAGGCGGGTACGAGCCGCAGCTTCTGCGCCCGATGCGGCACGCCGATCTGCTACGAGCGAGTGCGTTCGCCGCACATGGTGAATATACCGCGAGCGCTGTTCAAAACCCGCACCGGTCGGCAGCCTCGCTATCACATTGCCATTGAAGAGAGCCCCGAGTGGGCCTATCTGGGTGAGCCGCTGGTGCCTCTGAAGGGGTTTCCCGGTGTCGTATGGGATCGCTCGAGAAAGAAGCGGCGCCCGAGCCCAATATCAACAATCTAGTTCACAGAGCATGCAAAACCGGGGCGGGCCCTAAGGAAATGCCCTAGGCGCTGCACGCTCGTCTCCGGCAAACGACAGCGATGTCGATTCACCACTTTACAGAAGACGGAATGGGATCGATACCGGGATTTGGGTCACGCTGTTACAGAACCGCTCCGGCCATATTGACGACCACGGTGCGACCGACCCAAATCGTTTGAACAGGATGAGGCGATGAAATCTGTTAATGAATTGTTGGAATTATTTATGCGACAAGCGGAGCTGGAGAAAGCGATGCGCCAGCCCGGCGGCGCTCGCGTTACCGAGGAACAGGAATTGCAGGCCGTGAGGCAAAAACTCGCCAAGCTCCCGGAAGCGAAGGGACTGTCGGCCATGGGCGCACAAAAAGCAGCAATATCCGACTGCGAAATCGACCGCTGAGGGTCACCTGCGTATCGCGTTAGTCGCAATGAAACAACGCACGTAGGTGCAGCGGCTCTGCTTTACGGCTGCGCAGCCGCCGCTGGTGGTTCGCGGCGCATCGTTGACGGCCTTTAGGGCCGTATGCGGATGCCGTCTTTGGCAAAGCTGACCGGTCCTGTGTAGGCCTTGCGGATCGATGCGAGCACGGCCTCATGCATCTCATCGGTCGCGGGCGAGAGGTGGCTCAGCAATAGCGCATGTGCACCCGCGTCCTTGGCCAGCTGGCCGATGGCGCGCGGCGGCGTGTGCAGACTGTAGAGAATGGCCGGCGATCCCGGCGGATCGAGCACCACGCTGTTGAACACCAACAGGTCGCTGTTCGCGGCGATCTTGCGCAGGGCCGCGAGGCCTGCCGCATCGATATCGCCTGAGAACGTAATGCTCTTGCCCGCGTGGTCGATGCGGTAGATCACCGATGGCGCATCGCCGTGATGTCCCGCGATCGCCGAAATCACCAGATCACCCTGTTTGAAGATTTGACGTGGCGAGCCATTCACGTCGGCAGCAATGGGAACATCGTGCGCGTGGATGGTCATCGGCGCGGAAAATTCGCTCAAATAGGCGAATGCGCCTTTCGGGCCGAACAACAGCTGGAGAAATCGGCGGGTCGACGGAAAATATGCGCCTTGAGTATCTTCGGTGGAACCTGCGGGACCCCAGACGTTAAAGGTAATGGGACTTGAACTCGAGACCGCGCGCGCCTTGAACAGCCCCGCCAGTTCTCCCGCGTGATCGATGTGCAGATGAGTCAGCAGCACGATGTCGGTATTAGAGAGCGAAACATGCGCTTCGCCGAGCCGCACAAACGAGCCGGGGCCGGCCTCAACGAGTATTCGCGGGATGCCGTCGATGAATACCAGGTAGCTTGATGCGGCGCGCCCGGTTGCGCCGGGACCGCCGGACCCGAGGACGAGCAGTTCAACCGGCGGTGAGGGCGTTTGCGCGTTGAGGATCGCCGGCGAGCCCAGCAAGAATAGAAAGAAAATTCAAAAAATGGGCGCGTCTTGGCTGACTCATGTTTCGGTCTCTCGACACAAGGGGCAATGGTGCGCCGATGGCAGGCGAGCTGTCGATACCGACGATCGCATGGCGCTCTAGCCTGCGACTGGGCGCCTGGGTTGCAATAAATCCCAAGCATTGCCGCAGATATCCTTGAACACGGCTACCGTGCCGTAGCCCTCTTCGGTAGGACCGCGCACGAAGACAACGCCCTTCGCCTGGTAGGCGCGGTAATCGCGCCAGAAATCATCAGTGTACAAGAAGAGAAAAACGCGACCGCCGGTCTGATTGCCGATTCGCGACCGCTGCTCTGCATTGTCCGCTCGCGCCAGCAGCAGAGCCGATTCGCACGATCCCGGCGGCGCGACAACAACCCAGCGCTTTTCTTGCTCGGCGATATAGGTATCTTCGAGCACGATGAAGCCCAACAGCCCCACAAAGAACTCGAGCGCTTCGTCGTAGTCGCGAACCACCAGCGCCGTCAGCCCGATTGATTGCTTCACGGCGCCAGAAGACGGTATGCGGCGCGAAGCGCGATGAACCACAGCGCCAGCGTGGAAACGCAATAAAGCCAAAATCTGAGGATGACGATGTTGATCGTGCATTGAACCGCGCTGTGCAATGCGCGAAATACCACAAAAATCCAAGCTGCCGTCACGTACGTCGCATCCACCCGATTCGAGACGTAAAGATATAGCGCCAGTGCGTAAAAAAGGATCGGAACCTCGAACAGATTTTTGAGATTGTCCGAGGGATTCGCTACCGCCGGCGGCGAAATGCGGGCAAGTTCCGCCGCGGTCAGCCGATTCAGGTCCATTTTGCCGCGCTGGAGGAAGGGTATGCGCCTGGCGTACATGTAGAACCAAACGACGATCGTCAACAGGATCATCGCCAGGAAGGGAGCGAAGATGGCGCTTTGTTGCATATGTTTTACCTTTGAAACTACGGGGGCGATTCTGCAAGGACGGCGGCGAACGTGGACGCAAAGCGATACGCGTCCCCCGGCCAGCGCGCCGACACATACCGGCCGTCACGAACCACCCAGGCGGCCCGTGCATCGATCTTGCTGTCACGGAACATTCCGCTCGCCTTTCTGAAGTGATGGGGGGCATCTTTAGGGACATCGCAGAAGTCCGCAGGCGAAGCCAGCGCACGACTGACCTCCGCCTGGACGCTGCGATAGCCGGCCGGCTCCGAGGCGAGCTCCATATAAGTGCGGTAGTAAGCGGGGTCCCAGAAGCGACCGCAGAACTTCATGGCAGACCAGGCGGCATGCTCGAGATGCCAGGTGAGCGCGGTGGTTTTTCGCCCGAACAAGACGGATTTTCCCGTTCGCGTCGACTTGCTGCGCGCGGCCAGCACAACGCCATGGCAAATGGCCGCGACCGGCTTGTCGGCATCGAAGAAATCGCCGACGAATCCTTGAAGAGAGGGATCCTCGAGGTATTGGCGCATGCCGCGTGCCCAATGGCCGCCGGGTAGCACCAAGGCGTCGTAATCGCCGACCCGCAGCGCCGAGTATGGCGCCGGCCGCAGGAACGCCGGATCATTTTGCATGCGCTCGTAGCAACGGCGCGCATCGGCATTGGCGCGCAGGAGAAGACCGAGAACCTTGAATCTTTCGCAGGTACGGAATCTGACTCCAAAGATCGAGCCCCTCGCCGGTGAGCATCAACGGGTCCGCCGCAGCCGGTTGTCCGTCGGGTGTCGCGAATCCGACGCGGTGACCCTCGCCGGCGAGCACCGTCCACGTGACTGCCGCTTCGCTCGGGTCAAAGTCGCGCCGCGGTAGGGCCATGAGCACCCGGCAAGAAGGCGCGGTCATCAACGCGCCCAAGTGCGAATGAAATCCGCCAGATTCGGCAGTACATCGACCGTCGCGTGCAGTAAAACGATCAGCAGCAGGCTGCGCGTTCGCGCCCACAAAGTTCCAAAGAGCAGCGCAATCGGCGACAGCAGAGCGATGGTAAAGGCAACCACTTGTAAGGGGTCCGTCGAATATCCGTCGACGCCCGGTTTGCCGCGCAGGTACAGCCCTGGCGCATGAGCCAGGGCAAACAGCAGCGCCCCGATCACGACGGCGCCGGTCTCGGTCTTCAGGACGGCGGCGAGTCTGGTCTGCAGTACGGCGCGAAATAGAAATTCCTCGCATAATCCCGCTTCGATCGCCAACCAGATAAATGCAGCCGGTGCCGCCCAGGCCAATGTAGCGGCGGATACATGCAGTGCTTGGATCTCGCTGAGCGCCGGCGAGACCACGCACAACAGCGCAAGGATGATTGCGCCCAACACAAGCAACGGCGGCCAAAAGCCGGGCCGGTCCAGGCCGCTGCTGAACAGAGGCGCGAGTTTGGCGCCCAGCGCGGCCAATAGAAGCGCCGGCGCGCCCACATGCACCACGAGCTTGACCGCCAGCACCAGCAACTCCTGCTCGCGTCCTGCCGGTACGGCAGCACGTGTCGCGCTCATTCCCCAGCCGAGAAATACGACCGCATAGATCACCAGAAAGCCCAGAACCGCTGTTAGCTCCACGCCAGGCCGGCGCACGATCACGGGCGGTGGGGCGGCGTTGCGAGTCAGCGCGATACTCAGCGCGGGAAGCGCGCCGCCAAACACGCCAAGCGATACCGCCGGCAACGTCCAGTCGGCGCCATGTACGGCGAGATAAGCGGTGGCGGCTGCCCACAGTGCGAGATACCCGCCGACAAATCTCGCGGCGCGCGCATCGATGCGTGACCAAAGCGGCATTCTGTTCCCCGGCGAAGTTTTTTTTGATGAATCGGCGCGGACGATGTTTGCCCCATCTTAAATCAAGCGAGGGTAATTGCTGGGGCATTTTGGCGGCCCCTGCGGCCGGTGCCGTAGAATGACAGCGCAGGCGGGCATCCACGGGGGAGCTTATGAGGATCTGGGGCGAGTCGATATTCCCGCGCTTTCTCGACTGGGCGGCGCGTGACAATGAGGAGTTGAAGGCGCTGCGCGCGCGGGCGCTTGCGCCGACGCAGGGGCGCGTACTCGAACTCGGGTTCGGCACCGGCTTGAATCTGCCCCACTACCCGACCTGCGTGGCGGAAATCGTTGCCGTCGATCCGAATCCCGGCATGGCGGCGATCGCGCAGCGGCGCATAGAGCAGCTCGGCATAGTGGTCGAACATCACCAGATCAGCGCCGAAACTCTGTCCTTCGATGCGGGTAGTTTCGACAGCGTCGTGTGCACGCTCACCCTCTGCAGCATTCCAAACGTCCGCGCAGCCCTTGCGGAGGTGTGGCGGGTGCTCAAGCCCGGCGGCCAGTTTCTGTTCCTGGAGCACGGTCGTCACGCCGACCCGGCCGTCGCGAAATGGCAGGATCGCCTGAATCCAATGTGGAAGGCCGTCTTTGATGGCTGCCATATCAACCGGGACATCGGGCAGCTCATCGAGGCGGCCGGTCTTAAGGTGCACAACCTCGAACACCCGCACCTACGGGCGCCGCGGATCGCCGGTTACGTCTATTTAGGTAAGGCGCAGCGGCCGGTTGCCGAGCCGATGGACTAATGCCCGTTCACAGCGAATGAACTGCTGGGATAAATCGAAGGGCGAGTCGGTGAGTTGGCGACGGCCTCGACGAGACGGTAGAAGAACGTGTCAAATTTCGCGGCGGCGGCGAAGTCTACAGGTTGGCCGATGTCATCTTGCGGCCGGTGATAGCGTACTTGGTACCACTCGCGGTAGCGCCTCTCGGCATCCGTGCCCGGATCGTAGCCGAAGATGAAGCTGATTGCGGGCACATGGATGGTGAGGAAGGGATATTGGTCGGCGCGGCGCAGCAGATTGCGTTCCGGCTCCGCATCCGGGCGGATCTCGATATGGAGAGGCGCGGCAACGCTGCGCGCGATCTCGCCCAGCGAAGTATCCGCAAGGGCCTCGGCCGTCAGGATGTTCAGCGGGAACAGCGGCCGCAGCTGATCGAGGTTGATATCGGCGGCAAGCTCAGTGACGGCGACCGTGGGGTGATCAACGAACCAGCGGGAGCCAAGCAAGCCCTTTTCTTCACCGGTGAAGGCCGCAAAAAGGATGCTGCGCCTTGGCGCGGGCAGCTTGCGCGCCTTGATGTCATCGGCCATTTGGATCAGCAAGGCCACGTAAGCGGCATCGTCCAGCGTCCCGTTGTAAAGATCGTCGCCGTTGACCGGTGTTCCGAAGCCATAGCCGTCCAGATGTGCGGCGACAACCACGTACTCGCCGGAGAGCTTCGGATCTGAACCCGGAAGCTTGGCCAGAACATTGGGCGAGCTGATATCGCCCTTGGTGAGATGCAGCTGCACGCGCAGCCTGCTCGGGATATCGAACATAGGGAGCGGCTGTTTGCCGCCTCCGGCCTTGAGAATTGCGCCGGGTCTTGGCCGCTGTCGGCGATCAGCAGATTGAACGCTTCTGCGCTGAGGCGCATGACGGCGAGCGGTTCCTGCGGCTTTTCGGGCAGCGGCGATCGCAGGGTGACGGTGCGGGCGTAGGCATAGGGCCAGCGTGGAGGTTCGATGGTGAAGTACGGGTCGTCGACGTTGATCAGGCCAAGCGCCTTGCCCGCGCGCGCGTTGGCCGCGCGCATCGTGCCGCTTGGCAGGCCCTCGCGCTGAGTGCCGAAGCAGACGACGATCTTGCCGGCAATATCGGCCATGGCTTCGTTGCCGCAATAGCCGCGAAAAGTGAGCGGCGCTTCCAATGCCGGGGACAGACCCTCGAGCGGCGCAATGGTGATCTGATGCAGAAATCCGATGGGCGTTTCCGAACCGTTGCGTGCAATGAGCGTGAAGCTCGTGCCCGCAGGCGTCACCGCGATCTCGCGCATCGGGACCGTCTGAAAGTAGCTGCCGCTCTCGCCCGCGGGCGCAAGGCCCGCAGCCTTGAAGCGGGCGGCCACGTAGTCCGCCGCACGTTGGTACGCCGCAGATCCGGTGTCGCGGCCCTCCATGGCGTCGTTCGATAGCGCCTCGGTCGTGTGCCACCAGGCGCGAGTATCCGCGTCATGAATCTCGCGGTCGCGCGGGTGCTGCTGCGCCCGCGCCAGGGGCGCCGCCGCCAGCATCAGTGCGACGAGCAATGCGGCGGAGCAAGTTATGTAGAGGTTGAAACATAAGGCTGCTTTGCCGCGGGTTCCGCGCCTGTGTCGGCGGTGAATCCCGCGGACTCGATGGCGGCCACGGCGCAGGTCTCATCTTGATCTGATTGAGCACCGGTGATTCCGACCGCTCCGATGATGGCGTTGTCGCTGGAACGGACCAGCACACCGCCCGGAACCGGGATGAGTCGGCCGCCGGCAAGCGCATTCACGGCAGACATGAAAGCCGGAGCCACCGAAGCGCGCTGCGCCAGGGCACGGCTTCCCACTCCCATGCCCAGCGCACCCCAGGCTTTGGCCTGGGCAATCTCCGGACGAAACAGACTCGATCCGTCCTCGCGCTTGAAAGAGACCAGGTATCCGCCGGCGTCGAGAACCGCGACCGAGAGCGGCGGCAACTTCATGCTGCGCCCTTGTGCCAATGCGTTGTCAACGATCATCGTCGCCTGGATTAGACTGATCATGGTGCCTCCCAACGGTAGGCGGATCTTAGCGTGATGTTTTACAATCCGCTGCTATGAAAATGTTCTGCGTGTTTCTGGCCTCGTGGTTCGCGTTGCCGGTCGCACAAGCGCTCGGCGACGCCGAGCGCTTGGGCAGCGTGTCCTTCGAAGTCTCCTGCGCGCCATCGGTGCGCGCCCCATTCGTCCGCGGCGTCGCGTTGCTGCACGATTTCTGGTACCAGGAAGCGCAGCGGCAATTTGAGGATATCGCGAAAGCCGATCCGAATTGCGCCATGGCGCATTGGGGCGTCGCGATGAGCATTTTCCACCAGATATGGGACCGCCCCTCCGAAACCACGCTCGCGCGCGGGTGGCGGGAGATGCAGGCGGCGCAAGCGCGCCCGGCGAAAACAGCCCGCGAGCGTGCGTACATCGCGGCGCTGGGCGGCTTTTATCGGCCCGATGAGCGCAAGTATCAGCCGCGCATCGAGGGCTATGCGGCTGCGATGGCCCGGCTGTACGCGCAGCACCCTCACGATACCGATGCGGGGGCATTTTACGCGCTGGCACTGCTGGCAGCAGAGTCTCCGGACGACACCAGCTTGACCCAAAGGCACAAGGCGATGGCGGTGCTCAATCCGTTGTTCGCGAAGTATCCTGACCATCCGGGACTGGTGCACTACATCATTCATGCCTGCGATACACCATCGCTCGCACCTGAAGGGCTCGCCGCCGCAAAACATTACGGCGAGATTGCTGCTTCCGCGCCTCATGCGGTGCACATGCCGAGTCATATATTCGCGCGGCTGGGCATGTGGCGGGCCGACATCGATTCCAATGTCGGCTCGGTGGCGGCGTCGCATGCCGCGGAGGCGCGCGGGCAGAGCGGCGCCATGGATCAGTTTCACTCCGACGACTTTCTGCTTTACGCCTACCTGCAGGTCGGGCAAGACGCCAAGGCCAAGGAGGTTCTCGGTGACTCGGCGGCCGCGATCGCCCGCTTCGAGGCCATGGGCGACATGGGCGATCACTACATGACCGGAATGTTTCCTTATTTCCGCACCAAGCTGCCGATTTTTTATGCTCTGGAAATGCGCGATTGGCGATCGGCGGCTGCGCTTGATGCCGTCGCCGGCGCGCCGCCGGAAGCTCAGACCCTGACGTACTGGGCCCGCACCGTGGCCGCGGGACATTTGCGCCAGCCTGAGCAGGCTCAGGCCGATCTTGCCGAGTACGATGCATTGATGGAAAAGATCAAGAAGGGCAGGCATGCGTACTACGCTGACTCGACCGCGACGCGTATCGAGCGCGGCGAGATGCTCGCGTGGCTGGCGTTCGCCCGCGGTAATTCGGCCGATGCACTGAAATTCATGCGCGAAAGCGCGGATCTGCAGGACAAGGTCGGCCAGGGCGAGGTCGACATCCCGGCTCGCGAAATGCTCGCGGATATGTTGCTGGAGCTGGGCCGTCCTCAAGAAGCGCTGGCCGAATATAAAAGCGCCCTCGCTTTAAGCCCCAATCGCTTCAACGGACTGTTCAATGCCGGCATGGCCGCGGAGGCGGCAGGCGACAATGCGCAGGCGCAGGGATACTACGCTGCGTTGCTCAAGTCGACGAATGACGGCGCCGAATCCGCGCGGCGGGAGTTCGACCATATGAAAAGCGTGGTTGCATCCGCGAAGCTAGCGGTAAAGTGACGGCGCCGCCATGAGGCGGCTTTCCTTCAAGCTCGAAGCCACCGCCTCCGGCTCGAGCGCCCGTGCGGCGCGCTTCACGACTCGACACAACGAAGTACTGACGCCGACCTTTATGCCCGTGGGTACTCACGCGGCCGTGCGTTCGCAACGCCGTGAAGATCTGCTCGAGAGCGGCGCTCAGGTGTTGCTGGCCAATACCTACCATCTGATGCTGCGGCCGGGCGTCGCGATCTTCGAGAAATTCGGCGGGATCCATGCCTTCATGAATTGGCCGCGATCAGTGTTGACCGATTCCGGCGGCTATCAAATATTCTCGCTGCCGGGAAGCCGCACGCTGTGCGAGGAATACGCCGAATTCAAGAGCTACGTCGACAATACTCTCATTCGGTTGAGTCCGGAACGCAGCATCGAGGCGCAAAAGGCGATCGGGGCGGACATCATGATGGTGCTCGATCAATGCGTGCCTTCGACCGTCGAACACAGCGTGGCCAGCAGCGCGATGCACCTGACGCATCGCTGGGCGCAGCGGAGCCTCGCGGCTCGCGGTGACTCCGCGCAAGCTCTGTTCGGCATCGTGCAAGGTGCCAGCTATGCGGA
Organism: uncultured Gammaproteobacteria bacterium; assembly: GCA_963749775.1. Classification (GTDB taxonomy): domain Bacteria; phylum Pseudomonadota; class Gammaproteobacteria; order Steroidobacterales; family Steroidobacteraceae; genus Bog-1198. The sequence goes on along the minus strand of CAVVPB010000025.1, from coordinate 778,677 downwards.
TCTGCGCGTCGAGAGCGCGCGCACCGTTGCGCAAATGCCATTCGACGGCATTGCCATCGGCGGCCTGGCCGTGGGCGAGAGCCGCGCGCAACGCGAGGACTGCACGGCTATCGTCACCGAGCTGCTGCCCAAGGACATGCCTCGCTATCTGATGGGAGTCGGCACCACGCGCGATTTGCTCGAAGCGGTGCACCGCGGCGTGGACATGTTCGATTGCATCCTGCCGACCTCTCTTGCCAGGCAGGGGGTGGCTTTCACCAGCCTTGGCAGACGCGATTTGCGGCGAGCCGCATATCACGGTATGGAAGGCCCGATCGATCCTGCCTGCGAATGCTACACGTGCAAGACACATTCAATTGCATATCTCTTTCATTTGCAGCGAGTGCATGAGACTCAAGGATGGCAGCTGCTGAGCCTGCACAATATTCACTTTTACATGCAGCTGATGCGCACCATGCGCGAGCACATTCTTAGCGACACGTGGTTGCCGTTTTATAGCGCACAGCGCGATTTGCTGGACGCGCGCGACAGCTACGGCAAAGCGGCCACGCATGTCACCAGAGCTGCCCTGCGCAAGCTCAAGCTCAAGCGCGGGCGATACGAAGTGATCGTCCGAGACGGTGTCGGGCACATTCGCGATATGGCCTCGGGTGAGGTGATGCACCCGGGGAGCGATCCGGCGGAAGAGGCAAGTTCACTCTATGTGGATCAGTCGCGCCTCGTTGAGCGTTTGCAATGCGCCGGCGGCGAGCCGATCGTTGTTTGGGATGTCGGGTTGGGCGCCGCGGCCAATGCCATGGCGGCCATTCTGGCGGCCGAAGGCTCGGTTGCCCCGCTGGCGCGACGGCTGCTGCTGGTCAGCTTCGAGAATGACTTGGATTCCTTCAAGCTAGCCCTGGATCATACGCGATGGTTCAAGCATCTTCGCCATGCAGCACCGCGATCGTTGCTTGCCGACAATCACTGGAAGAACGGCGGGTCGACGATCGAGTGGCGGCTCGTGCCCGGCGACTTTGCCGTCAAGAAATTCGAGGCGCCGTCGCCTGACATCATTTTCTTCGACCCGTTCTCGTTCAAGACCGACGGCGAATTGTGGACGCTCTCGGCATTTCGCGAGCTGGCTCAAGTGTGTGCATCGAAGCCGGCGGAACTCTTCACTTACAGCTCTTCCACGAGCGTCCGCGCCGCCATGTTGGCGGCCGGATTCTACGTCGCCAAGGGCCGCGGTACCGGGCCAAAGGCGGAAACCACGATCGGACTTTCACCGCGCGCCGCGAACGCGCCGCACGATCACGAACTTCTGAAGCAGGAGTGGTTGGCCAAATGGCAACGCAGCGATGCGCAGGCGCCGTTCGGTTGTCTCGAGGAGGATTCGTGGCACAGCGCGGTGCTTGCGCATCCGCAATTTCAGACATCGTCGACAGTCGACCCTGAGCCTTAAAGGTGGGTGGCAGCCGGGTATGCACGAAGAACAGAACGAGTGCAACCGGCTGGTGGTTCCCAGATGAAGGCGATGTCGGCGAGTCCGGCGAATCCGATGTCGAACCCATGTTCCGGCGTTAAGTCCTCCGTCACCTTGCCACTCAGCCAGCCCTTCCCGCTGCGCGCGGCATTGATGGGACCATGGTCCAATGGTTTCTGACGGCCGACTCGTAGAGCATGAGTTGAGGCTGCGCGAATTTCCGTGCGTAGCGGCGCGCGGTCGAGAATGCTCGTAAAGAGGGGAGCTATGTGACCACTACTGCTCAAGTCGCGCGGCAATGGGCCACAATCGTCACCGCGCTTAGCGTCGTTGCAATCTCGGGCGCTTCGCTGCCTTCAGCATCTGTGGCCGCAGAGCCTCCCACCGAATGGGACGGGCTGGTCCGCGTCGAGAACAGGAAACTCGATCACGTCTATCTTCTGCCTGGGGCCAATTTCTCCGGATACAAACGCGTCCGGCTCGATCCGGTCCAAGTTGCCTTCGACAAGAACTGGGACCCAAACGCCACCGAGCGCAGCCCGTCAAGGCGCCTCTCAGACACCGACATCGAGAAAATCAAGTCGACCCTCGCGCATGAGTTCCGCAAAGTGTTCAGTGAAGAACTCGGCGAAGGCGGCTACAAACTCGTTGACGAGGACGGCGAAGATGTATTGCGTGTGACCGCTGGGATCATCAATCTGTACATCACGGCACCGCAGAAGCTGACGGCAGGCCGAAGCCGCACCTACGTGGCAAGCAGCGGTCACATGAGCCTCGTGGCGGAGCTGCGCGACTCCGTGACCAGCCAGTTGCTCGCGCGCGCCGTTGACAACGTCCAGGGAAGGGACACCGGCAGCTTTCAGGTCGCTAATTCAGTGACCAACCTCGGCGATGCGCGCGTCGCGCTCAAAGCATGGGCTCGAGTGCTGCGCGAAGGACTCGATGATGCAAGCAGTCGCTCAGCGTCGAAGTGAGCACTGCATGAGCAGCGACCACCTGTGCCGGTTCGCCGATTTAGGCCGCCGACTTGCAATTCAATTATGTCGACAGTAAGCCCGCCGCTCAGAGATCCGCGTGACTTTTCGTTGGTTCTCGGCGGTCCGCTATTCCAAATCTACCGCCTCCTGCACCTCGCGGGCCAGGCTCTGGAGTTCACGACGCGACGCACCCTGGTGGTGACCCTGGTCGCCTGGACTCCCTTGCTCGTGATTACGCTGCTCGAAGGCACAGCATGGACCGGTGTCGGGCAACCCTTTCTCCTCGATATCGATGCCAATGCGCGGTTGCTGATTGCCCTGCCCTTGTTGGTGGGAGGTGAGTTATTTGTTCATCAAAGGATGCGCCTTACGGTGGGAGCGTTCCTGAATCGTGGCCTTGTGACCGGTGCGGCGCTGGCGAAGTTCGAGGCCGCGGAGAACTCGGCGCTTCGTGCGAGAGATTCCCGGGTTGCCGAGATTCTGCTGCTCGTGTTCGTGTATGCCATCGGCGTGGCGGTCATCTGGAATCAGTTGGCAGAGCTGGACGCTGACACGTGGTACCACCGCGCATCCGGCAATGCGATTCATACCACGATCGCCGGTTGGTGGTACCAATGGATCAGCCTGCCGCTGTTTCAGTTCATTCTTTTCAGATGGTATTACCGTCTGGGCATCTGGGCGTTATTTCTGTGGAGGGTCTCCCGTTGCGGGCTCAAGCTCGTTCCGACGCATCCGGATCGCTCTGCGGGGTTGGGTTTTTTGGGCGCGTTCAGCTACGCGCTGGTGCCGTTCCTGATGGCACACGGAACGTTGTTCGCCGGCGTCATCGGCGTGGGCATCTTCTTTGGTGGCAGGACGCTGGTTTCCTACTGGCCAACGCTGGCCGCATTCTCCGCGTTCGTAGTTCGTCATTTCGTTGGGATCTCTAGTCGTGTTCGCCGTGCCGCTGGCGAGGGCAAAGCGTATCGGATTGGCGGAATACGGGTCGCTTGCGCAGCAGTATGTGGCGGATTTCGACGGCAAGTGGGTACACGCGGGCTCCCCGCGCGACCAGACGCTGCTCGGTAGCGCCGACATCCAGTCGCTCGCGGATATGGGCAACAGCTACCACGTCATTCCCACCATCCGCCTGATTCCCATCAGCCCTCAGATCGCGCTGAGATTAATCATCATTACGCTCTCGCCAATGGCACCGCTCCTTCTGACGGTCATACCTGCCCGCGAACTGGTGTCCATGCTGCTTAAGGGCCTGTTTTGAACTAGGCCCGGTCGAGCATCAATGCGAGAGATCACGCGCAAGTCACGCTCGAGCGTGTATCCGGTGTTGCGCGCGGCCCACTGATTGGTAAGCAGATATGCCGGCTCGTGCCGAGCAAACGTCGGGCGCGAAGAATTGTCGGCCGGAAGCTGCCGCATGTGAAGTTTCAGCAGCAATCGCCTAGTCGCAGCGCACACAAACAAAGTCAACGGACGATGGAAGCTCATCGTTGCAATGGGCCCTAAGTCGCATTGTCGCGCGCAAGGCACAGATGCGAAGGTGAAGCTGAGAAGAAAGTTTCCAATCTCCGCTACCGTAGCGCGGCAAAACTGTACTGCACAATGCAACTGGAGCGCATATGAAGCATCACCTGCTGGCATTGTTGTTTTCGGTAACTGCGCTGACCGCTTGGCAGGGCGCCGACGCACAGAGCGCGAGCGGGAGCGAGGCCGGCGGTGTTACGGGTGACTGGGACTTTCGCGTCGGGCCGATCTTTACGGAATCTAAAAACATTGGTTTCAAGGGCGGCAGTACTGCGGACATCAAAAGCGCCGTTGGAGTCAAATTCGGCTCGGGCTACCACATCACTGATCATTTCATCGTCGGCGGGAACTTCAGCTACGTCGAGTCGGACTTCAACGGCATCGTCCAGGGCAACAATGGCGTGGGCTCGGCCTCGGCCTCGATCGAGAACGGCCATGTTTCCTTCAGCACACTGATGTTCGATGCCACCTACACGCTCCTGGACGGCCCGATCAAACCCTTCGGCTCCGTCGGCCTGGGATGGAACTGGGTCAACACGAACATTCGCAATGGACCACCGCAGGCGGGCTGCTGGTATGACCCGTGGTGGGGCTATGTCTGCAACGGCTATCAACCGACCCATGGCGCGAGCAGCTTTGCGTATCAAGTGGGCGCGGGTGTGCAGTTCAACTTCAATAGGCAGTTCGCGATCGACGCCGACTACAAATTCACCTGGATCGACCTGCACAACGCCAGCAGCACACCGGGTCTCGGCGGCGCTGAGCTGCTGTTCGTGTGGAGGTTTACCACTCAGTACCAGTATTAAGATGCGTCGGTCGTGTGCCGCGACGTGTTAGGGCAAGCGCACGCCGCGGCTCCCGGCTGATGCCGCCGCATCGATCGATCGGCGGAGATGATGCCGATTACCTCGGCACCGACAAGCCTGCCACGCGTTACGGCCACGTTCGTGTCGAGCGCTCCGCAGAGTGAGGCGCCGCTAGAAAATTGTCGCGCAGCTTTTCTGTGGCGAAGCGGGATCGATCAAAACCGCTTGTATAGCCCCACCGACAGCCCGCGCGGCAGAATTTGCACGGAGATCGGCGTGCTGCGGGTTGCCGCCCAGTAGCCGACCCCGCTACCCAATGCCCAACCGGCAATGACGTCTGTCTGCCAATGTGCCTGGCTCTTCACTCGGGCGATCGAGTCATATAGCGGCAGGAGTTCCAGAGCCCACACCCAGGGATAGTCATGCGCGTAGTTCTTGATAAAAGGCGTGACGAAACTCGCCTGCAGCGTTACCTCGCCGCTCGGAAAGCTCTCGCAACACGACCCCTGGAACCACTTGTTGGGGTCATTGCCCTGGCTCGGCCGGGCGCGGCTGAATGACACTTTGAGCAATTCGGCCGCCACCGATGAAACGACCATGGAGTCGACCGTCTGCCACATCGTGTGTCCGAGCTCATCATCATTTCCGAGCCACAGGGCTCCGCCGAGCCCAACGGCTATCACCCCGTATTCGAGCGCAGTCTGGTACTTTCGGGCCCAGATACCGCTTTGATCCAAAGGGACTATATGATCGATCCCCGCATGCGCGCACAGCGATACACCGAGAAGCAACGGTGCCAACCATGCACTTTTTACAAGGCGCCTCTGATAAAGCAACGGATCAAGCAAAAACATGGATTCCCATTGGCAATAACTTTGTACCGCAAAGTATGCGCGATCCCGCGCTTGGAGGGAAGCGCGATATGTTCTCCATAGCGCAGCAAGCCGTGCCGGCCGATGCGTTGTTGAAGACGTACCGAGGGGGCGCGCATCCGGAACGCTGGGCGAGGTATGCGGATTGTTTCGCGATCATCGTCGATCGGGATGTCAACCTCTCTGAATTCGTGTTCGCGTTCTACACGTCAGCGCTATTTGGCGTTGAAAGATTTCTGCTGCGCGTGCTCAGCGGTGCGGCTTCGAGCCAATCTGACGCTCGCGCGCTCGCCGACGGCGGCGCAGCCGAGTTCGCCGTCTGGTACGCCGGAGAGCGCACGGCGACGCAGCTGTTGATGTGCGACCGCTACGAGCGCACACGCTCATGGTTTCGTGTTGAGCCGATGCACGGCGGCAAGACTCGGCTGCAGTTCGGATCGGCGGTTGCGGGCAGCAATGCCGCGAGTGCCGGACGATTCGGCGGGCTGCTGCGGTTCCATATTGTCTACTCGCAAATGCTGCTGCATGCCGCGACGGTAAATTTGCGCTAGCTCATACAGTGTTGCCGGGGCGGCGGAACTGGATGGACGCGAAAGCGATGAGCCGTGACAATCCGCGACATGTCCGCTGAATTTCATGTTGACAAATTAAGCGATGAGTTCGGCCAGTACACATTGGTGCTCAAGTGTTCGGAATGCGGTCATGAGCGCAAGGCTGAACCCCTCACGCTCGGCCGCTTGTGCGGTTGGGATACTCGCCTCGAGGATGTCGCCAGACGAATGCGCTGTTCCAAATGCGGCAAGAAACGCTGTACGCTGCGGGCGTTTCCGCCGAAAAAACCGCGAGGCTATACGGCTTTGCCGAGATAGCCTGGCCCTTGCGTTCGAGGACTCGTATGCCGACCAAAGCCGAAATCATCGACCTTCTGGCGCGTGAATTTCCACATAGTCAATGCGTAGTGGAGGAGGTCGGCGAGCGATCGGCCACCGTATCGCATCCCGTCGGGCCGGCTGAGCTGCGGCCGGGAAACACCGTATCGGGTCCGCTGCTCATGGGGGTGGCTGACGTCGCGCTCTACGTGGCCGTACTCGGGACCGTTGGCCTCGTGCCTTTGGCGGTGACGACGAGCCTCACCATTAATTTCCTGCGCAAGCCATCGGCGCGCCATCCGATCGTGGGCGTGTGCAAATTGCTCAAAGTCGGTCGGATCTTGGTGATTGGAGAGGTGGCTCTGTACTCGGACCGCAACGAGGCAATGGTTGCGCACGCCGTCGGCACCTATTCGATACCGCCCAAGCGATAGGCGGCAGCGAGCGCCTAGCGGCGATCGCGAACACGTTTGGCCTTGCCGGTCGATCGCTGCAAGGAGCCGCTCGCCACCACACGGATATCCGCCGATATCCCGACGATGTCCTTGAGCCGCATCGCCAGTTGCGTACCTTCGGCCGGATATGACTCGCTCGCCAGTTCCGGGCGTGCTTCGACGAAAATCTTGATTTCGTCGAGGCGCTGGGGACGGCTGATCTCAATCTCGTAGTGCGGCGCCAGCCCGTGGCAGCGCAGGATCAATTCTTCGATTTGCGAGGGAAAGACGTTAACGCCGCGGATGATGAGCATGTCGTCGGTACGGCCGCTGATTCTCGCCATGCGCCGCATCGCCGTGACGCTCCCCGGCAGCAACCGGGTCAAATCTCGGGTTCGGTAGCGAATCACCGGCATCGCTTCTCTGCAGAGCGACGTGAATACCAATTCACCTTCCTGGCCGTCCGCCAGCGGTTCCCCGCTCTTAGGGTCCACGATCTCGGCAATGAAGTGGTCTTCCCAAATCGTCGGCCCATCCTTGGTGACGACAAACTCTTGCGCCACGCCCGGTCCCATGACCTCCGACAAGCCATAGATGTCGCACGCGTCGATGTCGAAGGCGTTTTCGATTTCCATTCGCATGCTCTCGCTCCAAGGTTCGGCGCCGAAAATGCCGATGCTGAGGGAAGTCGAGCGCGGATCGAGCTTCAAGCGTCTGAACTCATCGAGAATCGCAAGCATGTAGCTGGGCGTCACCATAATAATATCGGGTGCAAAATCGCGGATCAGCTGCACTTGCTTCTCCGTCTGGCCACCGGACATCGGGATCACCGTACAATTCGCGGCTTCCGCCCCATAGTGGGCGCCCAGTCCGCCGGTAAAAAGACCGTAGCCGTAGGCGATGTGCACCCGCATCCCGGCGCGCCCCCCTGCCGCTCTGATGGATCGCGCCACCAATGCTCCCCAGGCGGCGAGATCACTTTTCGTGTAGCCAACCACCGTCGGATTTCCGGTGGTGCCGGATGAGGCGTGAATCCGCGCCACCTGTTCCATGGGCACGCAGAAGAACCCGAAGGGGTAGGCTTCCCGTAGATCGGCCTTGGTCGTGAACGGAAAGCGCGCCAGATCGTTGAGCGAGCGCAGATCCTCGGGACGTACGCCCGCGGCATCGAATTTCCGCCGGTAGCTTTCATTGCCCGCGTATGCGCGCTGCAGCGTCGAGCGCAACCGTGCGAGCTGCAAGGACTCGATCTCCAGCCGCGTCGCACCCAAGATCGGCTCCGCGGAGACCAATTCCTGAATGCCGTCACTCACGGTTGCGGACGGCCGCCAACCCCGCGCGCGCATCCGCCAGCCTGAACCCGAGAAACTCGAGGGCGAGCGAGGTATCGAAGCTGGGTCCGGCCAAGCGCAGCCAGTTGTTGAGCGAGTGCTTGGTCCATCGCATGGCGGTCGCACTGCCCGCCGCGAGCGTGCGCGCGATGTCCAACGCGGTGCCGAGAACTTGATCGTCCGCCACCGCCACCGCGACCAGTCCGATACGCTCGGCGTCGGCGCCCGACAAGGGTTTATTGGTCAAGAGGTGGTATCTCGCCTTGGCGAGTCCACACAGCAGCGGCCAAATCATCACGGCGTGATCGCCTGCCGCGACGCCGAGCCGCGTGTGCCCGTCGAGAATTCGCGCATTCTCCGCGGCCACCGATACATCGGCGAGCAACGCGATCGCGAGTCCCGCGCCCACGGCGCTGCCGCGAATCGCCGATACCACCGGTTTGGAGCAATTGATGAGGTTGTAGACCAGGTCGCTCGCCTCTTTCCAGACGCGGACCAGCGTCGCCTCGTCCTCGATCATGCGTTCGATCATGTCAAAATCGCCGCCGGACGAGAAATTCGCGCCTTCGCCGCGGACCACCGCCACGCGCACGGCCTCATCGATATCGATAGCGCGCCACACCTGGGCGAGATCGCGGTGCATGGCCTCGGTGGTGGCGTTCAAACGGCCCTTGTTGGCGATGACGATTTCAATGATCGCAGCCTCGGGCGCATGGAACTGCAGGCTGGGAAAGTCTCGGCTGTAGCGCGCAATGTCGATCGGCATGGTGATCTATTTACCGATCGAATCGGGCAGCGCGTGAATGCTGACCATGGTCAGCACGTTATAAGAAGCGACGGTCTCTTCGTTCTGGTTGGTGATCTCCGTATCCCAGGCGACTTCGCCCCAGCCCTTATCGGCGCGCAGACTCTTGCGCGCGCAAGTGAGCCGAACCTTGATTCTGTCGCCGGGCTTCACCGGTTTCACGAATCGAAGCTCATCGATGCCGTAGTTGCCGAGTACCGGGCCGTAGGCGGGATCAACAAAAAGACCGGCCGCCGCTGAAATCAGGAAATAGCCATGAGCCACCCGGCCGCCAAACAGGGGATTACGGGCAGCCTCCGTCTCGCTCATGTGGGCATAAAAATTATCGCCCGACAGCGCTGCAAACTGCTCGATGTCGGCGATGGTCACCTCGCGCTCGGTTGACTTCAGCGTATCGCCCAGGTGCAACTCATTGAAGGGAATGCGGAAGGGATGCCGGCCCGGTTCGCGCGGGCGACTGCCCCGCACCCAACGACCGCTGATCGCGGTGATGGTATCCGGAGCGCCCTGTACCGCCGTGCGTTGCATGTAGTGGAGTATGCCGCGGATTCCGCCCATTTCTTCGCCGCCGCCGGCACGGCCGGGCCCCCCGTGGATCAGCGGGGCCAGCGGTGAGCCATGGCCGGTGGACTCCTGGGCGCAATGCCGATTCACCACTAGGATGCGGCCATGATAGGGCGCCAGCCCAAGCACGATTTCGCTTGCCGTGGAATCGTCGGCGGAGAAAACCGACGCGACCAGACTTCCGCCGCCGCGGCGTGCAAGCGCGATCGCCTCCGCCGTGTCGGCATAGGGCAGTACCGTTGCCACAGGCCCGAAGGCCTCCACATTGTGAACGGCGCGCGCTTGCCGAGGATCTTGGCAGAGCATGAGCAACGGTGGCACAAACGCGCCGCGCTCGCGATCGGCGCCTTTGACCTCGAAGTCACGGAAGTTGCCCGCGACCAGCTCCGCCTCGTGGTGCAGCTCCGCGACACGCGCCAGCACGTCGGTGCGCTGTTCCTGGCTGACGAGAGGTCCCATGCGCACTCCCTCGGCGCGCGGGTCGCCCACCACGATCTTCCGCAAGGCCGCCTGCAGGGCGGCGACCACATCGCCCGTGATTGCGGCCGGCACCAGCGCTTTGCGAATGGCGGTGCACTTCTGCCCCGCTTTGACGGTCATTTCGCGGACGACTTCTTTGACGAAAAGATCGAACTCCGGCGTGCCGGGCGCAGCGTCCCGCCCCAGGATGCTGGAGTTCAGCGAATCGGTTTCGGCGATGAAGGGCACCGCGTGCCGAATCAGCACGGGATGAACCCGCAGTCGCGCCGCGGTGGTCGCCGAGCCCGTGAACGATATCGAATCCTGGCAGTTCAAGTGATCGAATAAATTGCCGAGACTGCCGCACACCAGCTGCAGCGCGCCCTCCGGCAAGATCTTCGATTCGACGATGCGGCGCACCAGCAGCTCCGCGAGAAAAGCGGTGGCGGTGGCAGGCTTAACGATGACCGGCATGCCCGCTAGCAGGGTCGGCGCAAGTTTCTCGAGCATTCCCCACACCGGGAAATTGAACGCGTTGATGTGGATCGCCGCACCTTCCCGCGAGACGTAGAGATGCTGGCCGACAAAGGAACCGCCTTTGGACAACGCCTCGACATCACCGTCCACACACACACGGGCATTCGGCAGCTCGCGTGCGGCCTTGCCGGCAAAAGCAAACACCGTGCCGATGCCGCCATCGATATCGATCAGTGAATCGCTTTTTGTCGCGCCGGTGCGGTAGGAGAGTTCGTAGAATTCCTCCTTGAGTTCCGATAGCCGCTTGGCGAGGGATCTTAGAAGCGCGGCGCGCTCGTGAAAAGTCAATGCGCGAAGGGCAGGGCTGCCCACCTTGCGGGCATGCTCGAGGACGGCGGCAAAATCGATCCCGCCGGATGAAACGGTTGCGACGACCTCGCCCGTGGTTGCATCGCGCATGGCGACGCCATGACCGGCGCCGCTTTGCCAGACCCCGCAAACATAGCTCTGCAAATTCATAATATTACCCCGTGGTGGGCGCGGTGTTGCGCAGGCGCGAGCAGCGACCGCGGAAGTGCGCAACGGCCCGCCCGGAAGCGTCGGTCACACACACGTCATACAGGCCGCGCCGATCATCGCGCGAAATCTCGGAGGCGCTGGCGGTCAGGCGTTCGCCGCTTAAGACCGGCGCGAGAAACTCAATGCCGGCCCCGGCCGCCACCATCGGAATGCCGTATGAATTGCAAGCAAACGCAAAGGCACTGTCGGCGAACGCAAAGATGATCCCACCGTGACACATGCCGTGGCCATTGACCATGTCCCCGCGCACCGTCATGGTGGCCCGGACGCTTCCGAGCGCCACCTCAATGACCTCGATACCCAAGCTGCGCGAGGCGTGGTCGGTGCGGTACAGCGACTGAACCGCGGACCGCGCCCGACGCGCAGCATCGTCCGCGGACGGTGTGATTTCCTGCGGCATCAACGGCCCGTAAAGCGCGCTGTGCGTTTCTCGACAAAGGCGGCGACGCCTTCGGCGTAGTCGCTCGAACGGCCGAGCTCGCGTTGCATGTCGCGCTCGACGTCGAGCTGCTCGGTGAGCGTGCGTTGCCAGCTGCGGCGGATGGCCGCCTTGGTAGCAGCGAGGCCGCGCGTCGGCGCAATCGCAAATTGCCGCGCGAGCCCGTCGACCGTTGCGCTCAGCTCCGCATCATCGACACATTGCCAAATCATTCCCCAGGCTGCGGCCTGTTCGGCCGGCAATTTGTTGCCGAGCAACGTCAGTCCCAGCGCACGCGCATCGCCGACCAGCCGCGGCAGAAACCACGTCCCACCCGAATCAGGCATCAATCCGAGCTTGGCAAAGGCCTGCACGAAAACGGCCGATCGCGCGGCGATCACGAGGTCGCAGGCCAGCGCGATATTGGCGCCGGCTCCCGCCGCAACGCCGTTGACCGCGGCGATCACCGGCATGGGAAGATTCTGCAGCGCAAGCACCAGAGGATTGTAGTTCTTGTCGATCGACTCCCCGAGGTCGACGCCTTGGGAGCCCGGGGCGACCGCTCGATCGCCCAGGTCCTGCCCCGCGCAGAACCCGCGGCCTGCGCCCGTGAGGATCAGTACTCGCGCGCCGCTCGCGGGCAGGGTTGACAGCGCCTGGCGGATCTCGCCGTGCATTTGAGTATTAAAGCTGTTGAGCTTGTCGGGCCGATTCAGTGTCAGACGAGCGATGCCGGCGTTCGATTCAAATAGAATGGTTTCGTATGACATGTCTTCCCCCCGGGAGGTGTGTCGCGGTTATTTGTGATCGTAGCTAAGTTCGAGCGTCGGCGTGGTCGGTCGGGCCTGGCAGCACAGCAGGAAACCGGCGTCCGTCTCCCAGCGCTCCAGTGCAATATTGTGCGCCATGACCGCCGCACCCTCAGTGATTCGCGTGCGGCAGGTCGCGCAGATCCCCGACCGGCACGAGAATGGAAGCTCGAGCCCGGCTCGCTCCGCTGCCTCGAGCACCGAGGCATCGCTCGGTGCCATGGGAAAACTTCGGCGCCGTCCATCCATGACCACGGAAATCGTAGCCAGTACCTCCTGCGGCACCGGCGCGGCATCATATTGACTGGCAAGCCTTCCCCCAGGCCGCGAGTTGGCGGTCACGAAGCGTTCGACACGAATCGGCGCGTTGGCATTGAGAGTCTTGAGCGCATCGCGCACTTCATCGACCATGTCGCCGGGACCGCAAATCAAGTATTCATCGGCGCTCGAAATTTCCACGATCTGCCGGGCGAGTGCCAGGACCTTGGCGCCGTCGATCCGTCCGTTCAGCAATTCGGCATGCTGCGGCTCGCGGCTCATGACGAAGTGCAGCGCCACGCGATCCAGGTAGCGATTCTTGAGCGCGAGTGTCTCCTCGACAAACATGGTGCGAGAAGTGCTGCGATTTCCGTAGATCAGGGTGAAGCGGCTGTGCGGTTCCCGGGACAAGATGTCCGTCGCGAGCGAGAGCACGGGAGTGATGCCACTGCCCGCCGCGAAGGCGACGTACGAAAGCTGACGCGCAGGATCGACGGGGGTGCGAAATCGTCCCATCGGCGTCCCGACGTCGAGCCTGTCGCCGGCCCGCAAGTTGACGCCAAGGTCTTGCGATACGAGGCCGTCGGGTTGCAAACGGATCCCGAGCTTGAGCGCTGCGCTGCCCGGGGCCGTGACGATGGAGTAGGTGCGACGCTCTTCGCGCTCGTTGAGCATGCGGCGCACGGTCACATATTGGCCCGCATCGTGGGCGAATGCCTCGCGCAGCGGCGCCGGAATCTCCACCGTGACGCAGATGGCATCATCTGCGACGCGCTCGACCGAGGCGACCTTCAACGGATGGAAATTCAGCATGGGTGGATCAGATGCATTTGAAATATTCGAAAGGCTCGAGACAGTCCCGGCAGCGATGCAGCGCCTTGCATGGCGTCGATCCGAACTCGCTCAGGGTTTCCGTTTCGACCGAATGGCAGCGAGGACAGGCCAAGGGGCGGTCGCCGCGCAGCACCTCGCGCATGCCGGAAACGCTCCGTTGCGGCGGAACAATGCCGTTGAGTTCAAGCTTGCGCCGACCTTCCGGCGTGATCCAATCGCTGCTCCACGCCGGTGACAGTACATTCGCCACGGCAAAGGCGCCGACCTGCGCTTCGTTAAGCGCCGCTGTCACGGAGCGGCGGATGACTTCGGTCGCCGGGCAGCCGACGTAAGTGGGGGAGAGCCCCACCTCGACGCTGTCGTCGGCGCACATCTTCACGAAACGAATCAAGCCGAGATCCACAATGCTCAAGGCAGGAATCTCAGGATCTTCGACCGTCGCCAGGGCTTGCCAAACCCGCGCAACAAGTTCCTCGCCATTCGCCAATACGCTACTCACCAGCGCGCATCCGGGTAAGAACGCTGCAAATACTGCATCTCGGCCAGCAGATAGCCCAGATGCTCGCTGTGTTGGCCGCGCTTGCCATGCCAGGAATGCGGGCGATCGACGGGGCGCTTGAGCGTCGCTTCGGCCAATATCGCGTCGATGCGTGCGGACCATGCCGCGCGCACGTCGGCCAGGCGAGGAGCAACTCCAGCGTCGGTCATTGCCCGATCCACATCGTCCTCGGCGAACAGTTCCACGGTATAGGGCCAGAGGGATTGCAAAGCGGACTGAACTCGAGCGCGGCTCTCCTCGGTACCATCGCCGAGACGCACCAGCCATCCGCTGCTGTAGCGCAGGTGGTAGCGCACTTCCTTGACGGATTTGGCCGCGATCGCCGCCAGGCGTTCGTCGACCGACGCTGCCATGCGCTCGTAGAGTTCAAGCTGGAACGCATCGATCAGCACCTGGCGAACGATGGTCTGGCCGAAATCACCGTTCGGCTGTTCCACCAGGATCGCATTCAAGTACGCACCTTGGTCGCGCAGGTAGGCGATCTGATCCTCATCGCGGCCGCGGCCCTCGACCTCACCGGCGTAGCTCAGCAGCAAGCGCGCCTGACCGATCAAATCCAACGCGATGTTGGCCAGGCCGAGATCCTCTTCCAGAGCGGGAGCATGCCCTACCCATTCGCCGAGCCTCTGCCCCAGCACCAGGCTTAAGTCGCCGAGGCGCAGCACATAGCTGAACAAGTCTTGCGTGCCGACCTTGGAGCGCGATTCGCTCACAGCGTCTTAACCTCGTCGGGGATCTCGTAGAAGGTCGGATGACGGTAGATTTTATCGCGCGCAGGCTCGAACAGCGCGTCCATCTCCGCCGGATCCGAAGCGGTGATGGACTTCGACGGCAGTACCCAAATACTCACGCCTTCCTGCCGGCGCGTGTACAAATCGCGGGCGTGATCGATGGCCATGCGCGCATCTGCAGCGTGCAGGCTACCTACATGCTTGTGATCAAGGCCGCCGCGAGCGCGAATGAACACTTCGTACAGAGGCCACTGGCGATTGTCTTCCATCGGATGCTCCAAAAGTTCTAAGCGGCCGCGCGGCTGGCAGCGCGTTGGCGCTGTTTCTCAGCATAGGCGCTCGCCGCTTCGCGCACCCAGGCGCCGGCAGCATGCGCGTCGCGCCTCGAGGCGAGCCGCTCCGCATTGCAGGGGCCGTTGCCCTTCAACACTTGATCGAATTCGCTCCAGTCGATCGGCCCGAATTCGTGCTGCTGCTTGGATTCGTCCCAGCGCAGCAGCGGATCGGGGATGGTGAGATCCAGAAACTTCGCCTGCGGCACAGTGAAGTCGACGAACTTTTGCCGCAACTCGTCGTTCGAGAAGCGCTTGATTTTCCAGCGCTGTGATTCGCCGGTATGGGTTGAATTCGCATCGGAGGGGCCGAACATCATGAGCGCCGGCCACCACCAGCGGTTGAGCGCTTCCTGCGCCATGCGCTTTTGCTCCGTTGTGCCTCGGGCCAGGTGCAGCATGAGGTCGTAGCCCTGTCTCTGGTGAAAGCTCTCTTCGCGGCAGATGCGCACCATGGCGCGTGCATAGGGACCATACGAGCAGCGGCAGAGCGGGATCTGATTCATGATGGCGGCGCCGTCGACCAGCCAGCCGATGGCTCCTACATCCGCCCAGGTAGGGGTCGGATAGTTAAAGATGCTCGAATACTTGGCCTTGCCCGACAACAATTGATCAATGAGTTGATCGCGGCTGATGCCAAGGGTTTCCGCGGCGCTGTAGAGGTAGGCACCGTGGCCGCCCTCATCCTGCACCTTGGCAATCAGGATCGCCTTGCGCTGCAAGGTGGGTGCGCGAGTGATCCAGTTGCCTTCCGGCAGCATGCCGACGATTTCCGAATGGGCATGCTGGGAAATCTGGCGAATCAGGGTGTTGCGATATCGCAGCGGCATCCAGTCCTTGGGCTCGATCTTTTCCTCGGCGTCCACGCGCGCGAGGAAGCGCTGCTCGAGCACGGTCTCATCCGAGGGCGCCGCGACCTCGGCCGCCTGTGTATCTAGGGCTTGTGTGTACATACCCGCACCGGACAGTTTCTCAGATTGTCATTGTGATACAAAAAATATGGTAATGCAATAATTTCTGTGTCATAAAGGCTGATCAATACTGCTTATGCCCAATAACGCTTCCAACGCCGCCGCCGAGCTTGTAGCCCGCTTTCGCCGCCAGCGACCGCTGCGCGGCGGTTCGCTCATTGTGACCATTTTCGGGGATTCCATCATTCCGCGAGGCGGGGGCATTGCGCTCGGCAGCCTGATCGCATTGTCGGAGCCGTTCGGATTGAACGAGCGGCTGGTGCGAACCGCGACCGTCCGTCTCGCGCAGGACGGCTGGCTCGAGGGACGCCGCGAGGGCAAGCTCAGCGAGTATCACCTGTCGAAGAATGGGCGAGCGCGCTTCGAGGAAGCAACGAAGCGCATCTACGGCGAACCGGGCACCGCATGGTCAGGTCATTGGACCTTGATTGTGGTGCCTCCGATGCGCGCCAGCGAAAGAACAAAGATCCGCGAGGAGCTGGTCTGGCGCGGATTCGGAGAGCTTTCGACGAATGCATTTGCGCATCCCGAATTTGACTCGCAGGCGCTGCGTTCACTGCAGCGCTCGGAGGGGCTGCTGTCGAGAGTGATTGCCTTCGACGCCAACCTGGCGGATGACGATGCGCCTCAGCGCCTGGTCGATCTGGGCTGGGACCTTCAGGATCTGGGCCGCCGATACCTACTCTTCGTCAAGCGCTTTGGCCTCGTGCTGGCGGAGCTGAAACGCCGGCGGGACATCGATGCAAAAGATTGTTTTCTCGTGCGAACCTTGTTGATCCATGAGTATCGCCGCCTGCACTTGCGCGATCCGCTGCTGCCGGCGCGGTTACTGCGGCCCGATTGGCCGGGCTCGCAGGCCGCCGCTCTGTGCCGTGAAATCTATGCGCGCGTGCTCGAACCATCGGAGGTCTATTTGTCGCGTACCGGCACAAGGCTGGATGGACCCCTGCCGGCGGCGGATGCTTCGATCATGCGGCGATTTGGAGGCATCGGACCGCTCTAGTACTCCTCGTCGTGCCATCCTTCCAGTGTCGAGACCACAGAGCTCAAGAACGCGTTGGCTTGAAAGGCGTCCAGCGCCCGATGATCGAGCGTCAATGTCAAATAGCATCGGGAGCGCACCGCGATGCCTTCTTCGGCGCCGCTTCCCACCACACAGACGCGGCGTTCGACTTTGCCGACACCGAGAATGGCCACCTGCGGCTGATTGATGACGATCGGAGCCGCGAGCAAACTTCCGCCAACCCCGTGATTTGAGATCGTAAAGGTTCCCCCGCGGACATCCTCGGGCGCGAGTTTGCCGGCGCGCGCGCTGTCGACCAGGCGGTTAAGATGCTGCGCGATCTCGAACAGGGAAAGAGCTTGAGCGCGGTGAATCACCGGGACAATGAGTCCCTTGTCGCCGAGGGCCGTCCCCACGCCGATGTTGGCGTCGCCGTGCAACTGCAGCGCGTCCTTGAGAAATGTGGCGTTGACCTGCGGATGCTCGAGCAGCGCGCGCGCGCAGGCCCTGATGAAGTACACGGTCAGCGTCAAGCGCGCGCCGCGCGCTGCGTAGGACGCCGCGTGCAGGGAGCGATGCCTGATTACGCCGGTGAGATCGGCTTCGAACAGCGTCGTGACATGCGGCGCGTCGGTGAGGCTGCGGACCATGTGTTCGGCCACGCGCCGGCGAATGGCAGTGTGCGGCACCAAAGTGGGCGACTCCGGCGCAATGACCGGCTTCGAGGTGTGCGCAGCCGTCTGCGCCAAATAATTCGTCACGTCCTGTGCGGTGACGCGGCCGTCGCGGCCGGTGCCGCGAATGCCGTCGGCCGCGATCGAGTGCTCGCGCAGCAAGCGGCGCACCGACGGACTCAAGGGTGTGGCATCGCCACGCGGTTTGGCATCGTCACGCGGTTTGGCCTCGACGCGCGGCGGCGAGGAGCTGGGAGAGGCGCCGTTTGACAAGCGCAATCGCGCCAGCACCTCGTCGGGGCTCACCTCGGCATTCACCGCCTTGAGCACTTCGATCAAGGTACCGCTGACCGGCGCAGCCACCTCCACGGTGACTTTATCGGTCTCGAGCTCCACCAGCGGCTCATCTTTGATGACCGTGTCGCCGACGATTTTGCACCATCGCAAGATGGTGGCGCGGGTACCCTCCTCGTTGGGCGGGACCAAGACCTCGGCAACGCCGCTCATCGTCATATCTCGGACAGGTCGATGATCGATTGGGTAATCGTCTCGACGCTGGGCAGCACGGCGTCCAGCAACAGCGGGTTATGCGGGCTGGGAATATCCGGCATCGCGAGCCGTTCAATGGGCGCATCGAGATCGAAGAAGGCCTCCTTGGCAATCACCGCCGCGATCTCCGCGCCGAATCCGGCCGTCATCGTGTCCTCATGCACGATCAGGCAGCGACGCGTCTTGCGTACCGATGCCAGTGTCGCGTCCCGATCCCAGGGCGACAGCGTGCGCAAGTCCAGCAGGTCCGCCGATTTGCCGCTGGCGTCGAGCGCTTGCTCGCAGCGCTCGACCATGGCGCCCCAGGTGACGACCGTCAGCGCGGTGCCCTCACGCAACCGAGTGGCCTTGCCGAACGGCAGCACGAATTCATCGCCCGGGTAGGGGCGCCGCGCCCAGCTGCCGTCGAGCAGCGATCGATGCTCGAAAAAAATCGTCGGATCGTTGCCGCGCAGCGCGCTTCTGAGCAGCCCAACGGCGTCTTGCGCATTCGAGGGCATGGCCACGCGCCAGCCGAGGCCGTGCAGCCACTGCACCTCGTTCGACTGGCTATGCCACGGGTCGCCACATTTGAAGAAGCCGCCGGGAATACGCACCACCATCGGCGCGGCAAATCGGTTCGCGGTTCTCCAGCGCATCGTGCCGCAGTCATTGAGCTGTTCGGCGGCGGGGTCTGCATACTTGCGGAATTGAATTTCAGGCACGGGCATCAGTCCGGCGGCCGCCATACCGACCGCCCGGCCGATGATGCCTTCCTCGGAAAGGCTGGTATCGAACACTCGGCCCACGCCGAATTTTTCCTGGAGTCCGAGCGTTGCCGCGTGCACGCCGCCTTTGCGCCCGACGTCCTCGCCGAAAATCAGCATGCGCGGATTGGCCGCCAGCTCGTGCTCGAGGGTACGACGTACGGCGGTAACCATGTTGATGCGTGCGCCCTGAGGCGCGGCTTGATCGGTGCCGGGCGCGGGCGTCATTCCCGCGCAACGAATGCCGCCCTGCTGCTGCAGATCGATCGAGCCGTCGGCGCGAATCTCGGAAAATAGGTAGCGCTTGACGCGCGCAGGGTCAGGGGCTTCGCGCCGCTCGACATCGGCCAAGGTTTGCCGCACCAGCTCCTGCCCGCGGGAAATTTCCAGATCCCAGTCGGCGGCGGAAAGCGTGTGCGGCACCAATTGCGCGCGCAGCCTTGCCAGAGGATCGCGCTCTTTCTCGGCCGCAAGTTCACCCCCGCTTTTGTAAGTCTGCGTGTCCTGTCCCGAATGCCCCGACAGACGCGGGACCACGAGGCGTATCAACGCCGGCCCATCGCCGGAGCGCACGCCGCCGACGGCATTCTCGATCAGAGCGGCCGCGGCCAGCGGATCCGATCCATCGCCGTCGAGCACGCGCAGCCCACGAAAGCCCTGTAGATTTCGGGCGATATTGCCGCCCGGAGTCTGGTGCCGGGATGAGACCGAGATCCCGTAGCCGTTGTCTTCGATGAAAAATAGAAACGGCAGCTGTTCAGTGGTCACGATATTCAAGGCAGACCAGAATCCATTGGTGGCCGTCGATGCATCGCCGCCATGCGCCACGGCGATGCTGTTCTTGCATTCCTCTTGGCCCAGCTCCCGCAAACGATAGCGAAGCGCCTGGGCCCACCCGACGGCGGGCGTGTATTGCGCGCCGACGCCGCCGCATACCGGCAACACGCACGGGCCGATTTTGCGCGGCAGGTTGAACACAACGCCGATATCGCGCCCGTCGCTCATGCCGCCGGCCCGCATCATGGTTGAGGCAAGCGCTTCTTGCAGCGGCAGTCCCAGGCCCAGTAACAGCGGCCGAGATCGATAATAGGCGCCGACGCCATCCTGCGATCCTTTGAGATGAATGCTCAAGAGTATCTGGGTCAGTTCATGGCCGCGCGCCGAGAATTGATAAAGGACCTTGCGATCCTTGAGCAGCGTGAATTCTTCGAGATCATCCAGCGCGCGGGAAATGGCCGCTTGTCGCAGGACGGCACGCCAATCGATCGAGCCGGGTGTCGGGGCTGGCTGCAACTGCCGGGGGCTGGCGAGCATCGCGATCTCTTTGTCTTAGGGCGGGACCACCTCCAAGACTATTCCAGGCAATTCGGCAAAAATCGCTAAAAACACCTACAAGATGGGGATCATTTTAGTGATAATCACTAATATCTGTGGTCATGGAGCCCAAAGTATGAAGCTTGACCGTTATGACGCGAAGATACTTGGCCGCGCTGCAACGCGACGGGCGCTTGCCGGTGGTCGAGCTCGCCGATGCGGTCGGGCTATCGCCGACTCCCTGCGCGCGCCGCATCAAGGCGCTGGAGTCGGCCGGGGCCATCGAAGGCTACGCCGCGCTGCTTAATCCCGCCCGCATCGGACTGGCGGTGCTTGCGATCGTGCAGGTCAAATTGACCGAGCACACCGACGAAACCGTGGCGAGGTTTGAACGAGAAATCGAACGCATGGACGAGGTCACCAAGTGCTTCGCCATGACCGGAAGCTACGATTTCATTCTGGAAGTCTATGGCAAGGACTTAGACGCACTGAGCAACGTGGTGCTGAAGAAACTCATTCGGGTGCCGAATGTTCGCGACATGCAATCGAGCGTGGTGCTGGCCACGATCAAGCGCAGCACGCGCATTCCTCTCGGACATCTGCAGGAGTGAGTGCGCTAGGAGCCCGGCACCGGGACCACCAGCTCGGCATCATTGTTTTTGGGTGAATTGACCCGACTGCTGACGCGCCAGGCGACCATGTGCTCGTTGGCATAGGGCTTGAGCGTGGACCACGCTTCATCGGGCGAGCCGGTGAGCCAGGCTTCCCGATCCTCTCTGGCCAAGATCGCCGGCATCCGGTGTTGGGTATTGTGAATCTCACCGACCAGTGCATTCGCCGGCAAGGTAATGTGCGTCACCGATTCGATGCGGTCGCCGGCGTCGGTTCTCGACGAATCCCACAAGCCCGCAAAGGCAAGAATGTCTTGATCGTTCGTATGGATGTAGTAGGGGATTTTGGTTTTGCCGTCGGCCTGAACTTGCCACTCGAAGAAACCACGCGCAACCACGAGACAACGCTGGCCGCGTTGCCAGGGCCCGCGATAACTCGCCAAGGTCTGGATGGTTTCAAGCCGCGCATTGATGGTGCTGTACTTCGGCGGGACGCCCCGGGCGAAAAAAGGGATGAGCCCCCAGCGCATCAACGAGCCGCGCCGCTCACCTGAAACGCTGCGAACGATCGGCACTGACTGGGTCGGCGCGACGTTGAAGCTCGGCGGGAATTGCCACTCGGTGTGCACGAGATTGAACTCGCGTTCAATCGCTGCTTCATCCGGAGTGACATAGCGGCCGCACATGGGCGTTAAGTTTATACGGTCGTGCCACGGTGTCGATTGCCGGTGCTAGTATTGCCTTCGTCAATTGTTTTGCGGGAGCCGCGATGTTGCGATTGGGGATTTTGTCATTGACCGTGGCCGGCGTGCTGGTTGCCGCCGTTGCCGCCGCCGAGCCGGCAGCGCCGGCCTGTACTCTTCCCGCCGCTCCGGCCGCGATTCCTAGCGCGATCGACGCGGCGATTAGCGGCCCGGCCGACAAAGATCGCACCTGCATGAAGCAGTTATTTTTGCCTGAAGCGCGCCTGGTGGTCGTTGCCAATGGCGCGGACGGCGCGACGACCGACACGGTACTCACGCTGGACGATTGGATCGCCCGGGTGAAAGCACGCGGCAATGCGCAGCTCGAGGAAAGGCAGCTGAAGTTCAGCATCGAAAGTTTTGGCAGCATCGCGCACCTGTGGAGCACCTACGCGCTGCTAAGCGAGGGCAAACAAGTGGCGCGTGGCATCAACAGCATCCAGGCGGTAAAGGTCAGCGGCGGCTGGAAGGTGTTGGGTATCCTGTGGCAGGCGGAGTCGCCCGCCGTTCTCCTTCCCAAATCATCGCTTCCTAAATAGGAGTCGGGAACGCTTGGCTCCGGCAGTTGCTAGGAGCTAAGCGCGAGACACACAAACAGGATCGTCGCCGCAAGACTAAGTGCTGTTCTCACCGCATGAAGCTTCGCCCACTGCTCCAGCAACGCACGCGTCTCTGCGGCATCGAGATCCCGACCAGGCGCAAGGAGTGCGTTGTTCGTCGGCATGATTGCGATAAATGTGAATGGAACCACAGCGCCAATCAAAAGACCCGCAATGGCCCATCCGACACCGCCACCAAGCAACCACGAACCGAGGCCTGCCACCAGGCTCATCAGCGCTAACGGGGCCTGCATCCGCGTGGCGCGCCGATAACTGGGAGCCCACTGCGCGACAGCATACCGAGTGTCGAGCATCATCCGAGCGGGGTGCTCTGCGACGTTAACGTACAGAGCTGCGCCCGCAAACACTGCGGCTGCGAAGGTCGCTATGAATTTTAGGAGCACCAGCAATGGGTGGAGCCTGACTATTGCTTCAAGGACAGCGCGGCGGCCCTGGCCTCTGCCTTCGCCGCGTCAAAGTCGGCGTCCGCCTGATTCTTGCAGGCTCTTTGCGCATCGCCGGCCAGCGCAAGACAATTCGCCTGTGCGACTTTGCGATCTCCATCCGCCTTCGCGACCGCAAGGTTGTAGGCGTCCTTGGCAGCCGCGTTATTGAAGTCAGTCAGTTTGTCGCCGACGTTATCGGCGGCCTTGCCGAGGTCTTTTTCAGCAGCTTTCTCGCTGCTGGCGACTTCGGCGGCAGCTTTCTTTTCCGCGGTCGCGACGCTCTTGGCCACGCTGTCGGGAGATTTGGCGCTGTCGCAACCGGCGGATATCAAAATCGTCATGGCAATCGCGGAGGTTAATAGCGTACGCATGAGATTCCCCTTATCAAAAGGTGCAGAGAGCAGGTACTGCTGGAAGTATAGTGCAAGCTATACCCCAGTCGCCCCAGAGCGGCACAGGAGAGGATGGATGCTATACCCAGGCCGCATCAGGTTCGCAATGATGTTGCTGGCACTAAGTCTGCCGCCGCCCCTCTTGGGCCAATCGGCCCCTGCCTCAACGGCCGTACGCGTCCGCAGCTGGGAGGTCGCGGGTCTTGCGGGTCCTGCGGACATCGTCATCGATCACTGGGGCATTGCGCATGTATTTGCGGCGAGCACGCGCGACGCATTCTTTCTGCAGGGTTACAACGCGGCCCGCGACCGGCTCTGGCAGATCGATCTGTGGCGCAAGCGCGGCTTGGGACTGTTGTCAAAATCCTTTGGCCCCGCCTATGTGGAGCAGGATCGCGCCGCGCGCTTGTTCCTCTATCGCGGCGACATGCAGAAGGAGTGGGCTTCGTATGCGCCGGACTCGAAGGAGTGGGTCGCGGCCTTCGTCGCTGGGGTGAATGCCTATGTGGCCGAAGTGCGCCGTGGCGCCAAACCTTTGCCGTTCGAATTCAAGCTCACCAGCAGCGAACCCGATGATTGGAAGGCCGAGGACATCCTGCGCATCCGCAGTCATGCGCTGGTATCGAACATCACCTCCGAAGTGGCGCGCGCCCGGGTGGTCTGTGCGGCGGGACTTGAGGCGGACCGGCTGCGGCGCAAGATCGAGCCCGATGGCCACAGGATGGTAGTGCCCCAAGGCCTCAATCCCTGCGACGTACCAGCCGATGTGCTCAACGATTATGTGCTGGCGACGAAGCCGGTGGAATTTAACGCGCTTGCCGGCCAGGAGCGGCGTGAGCCATCGCATCGGCAACTGGCGCTGGCCATGCAAGCCCAGGCCGCCGAAGGGTCCAATAACTGGGCGATCGCGCCGTCGCGCACGGTGACCGGGCGGCCGATTCTCGCCAACGATCCGCACCGGCAGCTCGGTGCCCCGTCATTGCGCTACCTTGTGGGGTTGAGCGCTCCGGGCCTCGATATCATCGGTGCGGGAGAACCCGCGCTGCCGGGGATTTCCATCGGGCACAACGCTGACATTGCCTTCGGCATCACGATCTTCGCGATCGATCAGGAAGATCTCTACGTTTACGAATTGAACCGAGCCGACCCGCAGAGCTACCGCTACAAGACCGGTTGGGAGCAAATGCAGGTTGTGCGCGAAAGCATCGAGGTCAAGGGCGGTCCAGCGCGGGAGCTGGAGCTGCGCTTCACCCGTCACGGACCGGTGTTGGCCGTAGATCCGCGCGCGCACCGCGCTTTCGCCATGCGCACAGTTTGGAATGAACCCGGGCTCTCCGGCTATTTCGGCTCGTCGCGCCTGCTTCAGGCAAAAAACTGGGATGACTTCAAGAGCGCGAGCAACGCCTGGGGCGCGCCGCCGCTGAATCTCGTCTATGCCGACATCCAGGGGAATATCGGCTGGGCCGCCTCGGGGCGCGCGCCGGTGAGAAAAAACTGGGACGGCCTGATGCCGGTGCCGGGCGACGGCCGCTATGAGTGGGCCGGATTCCATGGCAAGGATGTGTTGCCCGCCCGCTTCAATCCCGCTGAAGGGTTCATCGCCACCGCCAACGAGATGAACCTGCCGCGCGGATATGCCAATGAGCAAAAGAGAATTGCATTCGAATGGACTGACCGCTCGCGCATCGATCGCATCGATGAGCTGCTGCGCGCCGGCAAGACAACGCTGGCCGATTCGATGGCCATCCAGACCGATACGGTCAGCACGCAGTCGCGGCGCGCGGTCGCGCTGCTGGCGCCGCTATCCTCGCAGGACGCCGACGTGGCGCAGGCGCTCGTGCTGCTGAAGGCGTGGGATCATGACGAGAGCGTCTCGAGTGTGCCTGCAGCGATCTACGAAGTATGGGCGACCAAGCACCTCGGTCGGGCGACCGTGTCACGAACGACGCCGGAGGCCGCGCGCAAGCTGGTCGGCGACGGACATCTCGAGGCCGTGATCTCGTATCTCGAGCATCCGGACGGCGCGCTCGGCGCCGATCCCGCGGCGCAGCGCAATGCCCTCCTGCTGGAAAGCCTAAAGGCCGCGCTCGGCGAATTGCGCGAGCGCCTGGGACCGAACATGAATGCCTGGGCCTGGGGCCGGCTGCACCACGCCACCTTCGAGCCGGCCGTGGCGGTGCTCGCCGACCCGGAACTGCGCGCTCAGATGTCGGTCGGGCCTCTGCAAATCCCGGGTTCGGCGTCCACCCCGCGCGCCCAGAGCTATCGTGCGTCGGATTTCTCGGTCACGGCCGGCGCCTCGATCCGCATGGTGATGGATGTGGGCGCGTGGGATAATTCAGTGGCGATGAATACTCCGGGCCAGTCGGACGATCCCATGAACGCTCACTATCGCGACCTCTTTCCCCTGTGGGCGCAGGGCTCTTACGTACCGCTGCGCTTCAGCCGCGCGGCGGTCGACCGCGATGCCGAAGAGCTCATTCACCTGACGCCGGCGGGCCGCTAAGGCGTATGAAAAAACTCAAGCACGAAACCGAGTTGTTCAAGGCGGCCTTGCTCGCCGGTGTGCAATACGCGGAAGGGCGCAAGGCGGTTGAATTCGAGGCGACCGATTCGGCGAGCCTCAAGGCGCTGTACGTCTATCGCTTGCTGGTGCACGACAAGGTGATTGCGCCGATGCCGGAAGAGCAAGTGAGCGAGAAGACCATCCGCCATCGACTCGCGACCTGGTATGCGCATCAGCTGCCCAAAGGACATCCGCTGACGGAATAGTCGCGGCCTTAGGTCCTGCCTCGGGTGTTGCTCCAGACCACTTGCGCGACCCCAAACAAGGCCAGGATAGCGCCGTAAATGGTCCAGTGATAATCGCCGACCATGAAGCCGACGCGAAACGCCAGGTTCAGGCCCTGCAGCATCCACACGGTACCCATCATCACCATTAGAACGCCGATCAGGCTGCTCACCACCCGCATCACTTTATTGAATGTCGGCCACATTTTAGCGCTCTCCCTTCGGGTCGCTCTAAAGCATAGATCCCTTCAGCCCGCGACGCAAAGGGTCGGCCGCGGAAACGCGGCGGAGACACGTGACATCTAATGTCGTATCCGCGCATTCATTCCACAGGAGATCACAATGAAGATTCAAGACGCTGCCTTGGCCGGGGTTCTCGGTTTAGCGCTCGCCGCCGGCTCAGCCCAGGCAGCCGGGCCCACCGATCCGCAAATCGCCGCGATTGTCGTGACCGCCAATCAGGTCGATATCGACGCCGGCAAGCTGGCCTTGTCCAAGGCGCATTCGCCGGATGTAAAGACCTTCGCGCAGCTCATGATTACCGATCATAGCGGCGTCAACAAATCAGCCACGGAGCTCGTGCAAAAGCTGCATGTGACGCCGGAAAGCAATCCGACCAGCCAGTCCCTGCAAAAAGGCGGCGATGAAAACTTGGCGGCGCTCAAGAAGGTCAGCGGCAGCGCGTTTGACCGCGCCTATGTCGACCACGAAGTCGCCTACCACCAGAGCGTGCTGAATGCCGTTGATATGACCCTGATTCCGAGTGCCCAGAATGCGGAGCTCAAAGCCCTGCTGGTGAAGGTGAGGCCGGCGTTTGTCGCGCACCTCGACCATGCCAAGCAACTGCAAGGCGAATTGAGCAAGTAGTGAGGGAGGCGCGCACACTGACGCGGCTGTGCGGAGCCGCAGTCTGCGGGCTCTTGTTGGCCGGGGCTGCGGCCCCAGCAGGCGAGACGAAGCCGGGGCCAAAAAGCGTTGTGGTGACCATCGAAAACGTGCGCTTTGATCCTCAAGAGCTGACCGTGAAATCCGGCGAGCGGGTCACTTGGCTCAACAAGGATCTCTTTCCGCATTCGGCGACTGCGGATGCGAAGGCATTTGATTCCCATAGCATCGCGCCAACCGGTACGTGGACTTGGGTGGCAGGCAAGCCCGGCACCTACACGTACACGTGTACATTTCACCCTACAATGAAGGCAACGATTCGAGTGCAATGAGGCAAGCGCATGGGTGAGAGCGCAACGGCAGTAAGCTCAGCCGCCAGTCAGGATCTAACGCTTGCCAGCCGCATTGTGGCCGGAGATGTTGCCGCGTTCGAATGCTTGATGCGCCTCTACAACCGGCGCTTGTACCGACTCGCTCGCGCCACGCTGCGCGATCGAACCGAAGCGGAGGATGCGCTGCAGGATGCCTATGTGTCTGCGTACCGATCGATGGGCAGTTTTCGCGCCGAGGCTTCGTTGGCGACCTGGCTTTCGCGGCTAGTGCTCAACGAATGTTTGGCCCGAAGGCGGCGCGATGCGCGACGTCAGAATGTGATTCCGATGGTAAGTGCGAGTCACCATGTGCAGTCAGCTGAAATGATTGTCGATGAATCCGAGTCGCCCGACGGCGCCGTGGTGCGTCTGCAAATTCGCGATTTGCTTGAGCGTAAGGTGGACGAATTGCCGGAACACTATCGCACCGTATTCGTCCTGCGATCGGTGGAAGAGTTGGACGTGGATGAGACCGCGCAATGCTTGGGCATTTCGGAAGAAACGGTCCGGAGCCGGCATTTTCGCGCCAAGAGCATGCTACGGGAATCGCTCGAGCGGGAGGTGAGCCTTGCCGAACGCGATTTGTTTGAGTTCGGCGGAAGGCAGTGCAATCGGGTAGTTGCCCGGGTTCTTGAACGTATTTCGACCAAGGCCTGAGCGAGCAGGACTGGCGTGGCCTCGGCGGGCGATTTTCGAGACATCATGACATCATGATGGCATAATGTCTTGATGAGGGTCGACCCGCAGTCTCACATGCCGCTGCACGCCCAGGTGGAAGAAGCGCTGGCGGCGAGCATCAGAGAGGGCGACCTCGTGGCGGATGCTCGATTGCCGTCGGAAGATAGCCTGGTTGAGCGCTATGCCGTCAGTCGCACGACCATCCGTACCGCGATCCAAAGCCTGGTGGCGCGCGGACTGGTCGAAATCCGGCGCGGCAAGGGCACCTTCGTCACTCGGCCCATCATCACGCAGGAACTGACGGCGCTGACCGGCTTCGTCGAGGACATGCAAGCGCTCGGACATGTGCCCTCCGCTCGAGTACTGGACTGCCGGATTGTCGCGGCCAGTGAAACCGTCGCGCGTCAACTCGTGATGCCAAGAGGGGCTGCCGTGGCGCGAATTCAGCGTGTCCGCCTGGCCGACGGGGTGCCGCTGTCGTTCGACGAGACCTACCTGCCGCAATCGATAGGGGAAAAGATCTTCGCCGAAGATCTGGAGCAGCACCCGATCTTTGCGCTGCTCGAGGATAAGTACGCCACGCCCCTATTGGAAGCGCAATACCGGCTTGCCGCCGTCGCGGCGCATGGCACGGTGGCACGCGCGCTGGGCATTGCCGAGAGCAGCGCGATCTTCCTGATCGAGAGAACGGTCTTTTCGGATGGCCATCGACCGGTGGACTACGAGAGGCTCTACTACCGCGGCGATCACATCCGGTTCGTGACGCGACTGACACGCCGGCGCAAGCCAACCTAAGGGCCGCCGCTCAAATGCATGTCGGTCTTCAATTATGGCTGTTCGCGGTGGCGCTGGGGACCAGCCTGCTGGGCGGATTGCTGGGGATGGCGAGCGGCATCTTCATTGTGCCGGTGCTGACCTTGTTCGGTCGCATCGACATCCGCGCGGCCATCGGCGCCAGCATTATCTCCGTCGTGGCCTGCTCGTGCGCAAGCGCCGCGCCTTTCCTGAAGGAAAGACTGACCAACATTCGTCTCGCCATCGTTCTCGAGACCGCTACCACGTTCGGTGCGCTCTGCGGCGTTTACCTGGCCGGGCTGATCCCGACCGCGTATCTGTATTTTATTTTCGCGCTGATTTTATTGCTGTCCGCACAGCAGATGCTGGCGCGGCGCCGGGAATCGCCCGCACCCTCCTCGCGCGTCGATGAGACTCGCTGGGCCGCACGATTGGATTCGAGTTACTACGATCGCGCGCTCGGGCTCGATATCCCTTATTCCGTGCAGCGCCTGCCTTTGGGCATGATGCTGATGTTCGGCGCCGGACTGATATCGGCGCTGCTCGGCATCGGCAGCGGCGTGCTCAAGATTCCCGCCATGGACACGGCTTTGCGGCTGCCGATCAAAATATCGTCGGCGACGTCGAATTTCATGATCGGCGTAACGGCGGCCGCGAGTGCTGGCGCGTACTTCGTGCACGGCGACATCATCACCTCAATGGCGGCGCCGATCGCTTTGGGCTCGGTCGTGGGAGCCATGCTCGGTGCGCGCATTCTCATGCTTGTTCCCAACGACAGGCTGCGCATCATGTTCGTCGCAATACTTCTCCTGTTGGCAGCGCAAATGACCTTGACTGCCTTCGGCATCGATCTCTTCACGCGGCCGCTTTGAAGACCAAGGTGGCAGCGCGCAGCGGATTGGAACAAGTGCTGGCGGTGCTGCTTCAGTACGGGACTTATCTTGCGTCCGCGGTGGTTGCACTGGGGTGGGCGCTGGCCTTTGAGTCAAGCGCCCAAGCGATGCGCATCGCGAGCACCGGAATCGCGCTATTCATTCTGCTGCCGGTCGCGCGCATCGGGGTCATGCTGATCTATTTTTTGTACACGAGAGATTATCGATTCGGAGCCATCAGCGCGCTGGTCCTATCGATCATCTTATTGAGCTTTACGCTCGGCGCCGGTTGAACCGGCGCTCAGGCATAAAGATAGTTCATCGGCAAGCCTAAGCGCTGGCACGATTGCACTGCGGGGCTTGCCGGTAGAACGATGCGATCGGCAGACGCCCCGGCCAGTCTCGTGAGCCATCGTTCGTGCGCACGTATGCCGAAGCGCTCGGACAGGCCGAGGCGCTCGCGCATCCAGCCGGGAATCAGCTCCACCGCGGCGCCCACCAACATGGATTGCATCCAACGAATAGGCCGCGGAAACGCGATGGTTTCGCGCATGATCCTCAAGAACTCGAATATGACCGGCGACGGGGCCAAGTTCGGCGCCGTGGATTCGAACAGAGTCTGCATTTCATCGCTCGACATCGGCGTCTGCACGGCCCCATAGAGCTGTGAAATCGGGGCTCCCTCGCGGTACAGGCCGCTGAATTCCGCCGCACTCAAAGGATCGACGTATCGGTTGTAGGCCTCGGCAAAGCCAAACGCAGCCGTCGCGTGCACCCAGGTGAGCAGGCGCGGGTCGGATGCCGAGTAACTGATGCCCGCGGGCGTCTTGCCCTGCACGGTCGCATGCAGCCGCACCACGCGCGCGATCATGGGCTCGGCAACGCTGCGGGCACCATACACGGTGATCATCGCCGCCAAGCCCGTGCGTTGTAGGCGTCCCAGGGGATCTTTGCGAAATGAAGAGTGTTCCCAGACTCCGGCGCACACCGCCGGTTCAGCAAGTTCAAGAATTACCGCGGCCGTTCCGCCGACGAAAAGCGCGATCGGATTTTTGAAGATGCGCCACGACACGGAATGCGCCGGCAGCAGCGCTGCCTCCTGCGGCGGCCGAGTGAAGTCGCTATGACCGGTTGCCTTGTCCGTACAGAAAATCCTGCATGGTGGCGTTGAATTGGCGCTGCAGGACGCCGGGCAGGCGAATGGCGGATATCATCGGCCGAGTATACCCTCGCGCGAGAGTTCACCCGGCCCGCTGCGGCGCGTCGATGTAGCCGCCGCGTCCGATGTTTAGCGCGCCGATCGCCGCACCGACTCGGGGGCTTAAGAGCGCCGCGAGCTCATCGGCATGCCGGTATTCGCTCATCGCCGGCGCAATAACATGGCCCGACAGGGTCGCCGGATGCAGATAGATTTCAGTGACCCCGCGCGGTAGCCGCGCCAATATCGTGAGCAGGTGTGCCTCGTCCATGGCTCCGCTTGCCGCAATTCCAAAAATTTGATCATTGTGAAATATGCCCGCCGCGTGCAAGCGACGCTTCATCAGCAAGACCCATGGAGCGAGCAGGCTGCCACCGAGGCCTGACCAGGCTCCGCGGCGCGCTGCGAACCATCGAGGCTCGTCAGGTACCCTCACCGCGCGTGCGCCGTGGTCCCGGGCCACGCGAATGAGAATGCTTAAGATCGTGGGATGGACATGAAAATGTTTGTGCACGTTGACATGATCGAGCTGCAAGCCCGTGCGCGCGAAGGCGGTGAATTGGGCCGAGATCTCATCTTCCAGCTGCCTGCGCGCCGATGAGCTCGAAAAGTACCGCACACCCCGCCAAAACATGTCCGCGTCCATATGGCCTTCGGCATCGGCGATTGCGGGGATCTGGCGAGGTGCGAGCGACGCCCGGCCATCCGCAACGACAAGGTGCAAGCCGACACGAAGATTCGGAAGCCTTTGCGCTCGACGGATGGCATCGGCTGCGGCGGGGCCCGACACCATGAGACTGGCCGCGGTGAGAATGCCGCCGCGGGCGGCTTGATCGACGGCATCGTTGACCGCTTCGTGCAGGCCGAAGTCATCGGCCGTCACTATCAAATACTTTTGCACCGCACTCGCATGTCCCTAGAACCTGGCGACTGGCTCAGCCGAACCATCTCGGCTCAAGCGATAGTGGGCGTTACGCCACTGCACCCGGCTGGTGGCAAAACTCCAGATCCAGAGAAACAAATGCAACAGGTCCCGAAACGGGATGAGGAGCAGCTTGGCGGCACGAACGCCGGGGCGGCCCGCGCTCGATTGCATGAGCACCCTGGCGAGCGCGGTCATGGCGAAAATAGCAACGGCCGGCGCCGCGCCGCGCGCCAGCAATAGCTGCAGAGCCGTTACCGGCAAGCCGAAGGTGACGAAGGTGAGACCGTAGCCCAAAGGGTTCAAGTTGCGCACCGTGCGCCGCCACCGCAACTCGTGGGCGATGAGATCTGATGCGCTGCGCTCGCGTACCAGCGTTTCGACTTCCACTTCCGACAGCACCGTGCGCAGGCCATGTTGGCGCGTCAATTCACCGAGGCGATAGT
Source organism: uncultured Gammaproteobacteria bacterium (assembly GCA_963749775.1). Lineage (GTDB taxonomy): Bacteria > Pseudomonadota > Gammaproteobacteria > Steroidobacterales > Steroidobacteraceae > Bog-1198. The sequence goes on along the minus strand of CAVVPB010000025.1, from coordinate 746,575 downwards.
CGTCCGCGAGCTGATTGGACACCGAATTAAATCCACCGATTCTTGACAGGACCTCGCGCCGTATCCCGATGGTTACGCCAAAGGCGAACGACCGAAATCCCGTCAGCGCGGCGACCTTGACCGAGGGAATGAACCACTCGTTGATGTACATCGATCCTAACAGCGACCAGACTCCCGACCGCGGCATGCCTCGGTAGCAGCAGGTTACGATCCCGACGCCGTCGTCGAGCAAAGGCGGGATGAGCTTGGCGAGATAATTGCTGTCGACCTTCACGTCGCAGTCCGAGATGACCAGATAATCGTGACGCGCCAACGCCATCATATTGATGAGATTGTTGACCTTGCGGTTGCTGCCGTATTGACGGCGCTCAACTGCAATACTTAAGTCGAGGTGAGGAAATTCCTCTTGCAGTCGCCGAACGATGGCCATCGCCGGATCAGCCTCGTCGCAGATGCCAAAGATGATTTGGTACTCAGGATACTCTTGCAGGCAAAAGGATCGCAGGCAGGCATAGGTCTCAGGCTCTGCGCCGCACAAGGGCTTCAATATGGTGATCGGAGGAGACTGCTTGCTGCGGCCGGCGGGGCGCAGCGTCCTACGGGTTGCGAATGCAGCCACCAGGCTGTAAGTCATCGCGAGAACGGCGACAACATAGCCGCAAGCAACGAGCCAATGCTGCGTATCGATAAGCACCAAGATACCTTCCTTCATCCCACTCATTCATGTCAGTTGCTTTGCGAGGCAAAGTACCCAGCATCTTGGGCCGCGCATAAGTCTCCCGTCAAGAAGTCTTCTCCGGCGGCGCAACCTTCATGGCGGTCGCGCCGTCCATAACGACCTGTTCCAGCACCGTCAGATATTCCACGTAACGCTTTCGTCCGAGAGCGGTGATTCGATAATAAGTCTGCGGCCGATCGCGGTCAGGCCCTTTGACAACACTCACCAGCAGGGCTTCCTGCAGCACCTGTAAGTGGCGGTTCAAGTTGCCGTCGGTTAACGCGCAGAGTTTTTTCATTTGCGGAAATGGCACGCCTTTGGGGTTCGTCACCAGACAGGTCAGCACGCCCAAGCGCGCGCGCTCATGAATGACGCGATCAAGCCCATCGTAGGCATAGCGAGAAGTACTGGGCGCTTTCTTGTTAGCTTGCTTCATCGGCATCCTCGAAACCAAAATATAAAACGGCGGCGACGAGCAATTGCCCGACGCCGAACGGTACGCCCATAGCCCAGGGCGACAAGGCACGATGTCCCGAGGCAACGAACAGACAGACGAGTCCAGCGGCGAGATACCAGGCGCCGACCCCGAACATTTGCTTGGGCAAAAAGCGGCATGATGCGAAAATTCCCAGGCTGAAAATAACCGCCCATAAGCCCGGCAGCATCCACCCCTCTTGCGGGATGATGCGTACCAAAACGACGGTCAGCAGTAGACCGACGACGATGCAGGGAAGAAACTGCTCGACCGCCGCATGAATCATTTCCATCGCGAGCCCGGAGTGGACTCTTCTCACCCGGGCGGTCGTTTCAAGCGCCGCCAGGAATACGGATACCGCGGCGGTTGATGCCCAGACGCCTAGAAAAACCCTCAAATCTTGCACCGAGTTCGAAAGCCAATGGGCTTGGGCGGCGGCGACCAGTAGCGCGAGGATGCCGCTCGAGGCGACCGACAGAGGTCCGTAGCCCCGAAATTGCGTTCCGCGAGCAACCTGGCTTCGAATCGCGCTGATGTCTTTGAGCGCTTGGCGCAGCTCCGTCATCTGGAGAGTCCTTTTTTCCTGCGTCTGCCGGCACGCATGGCCATTGCAAAGGAAATGGCTGGGGCTGTCAAGAATCGACGCGGTGCACAACGTTAGCGGCGCAACAATCGCCTCGCATCGCCCCCCAGGCCTTTGAGTTTGCGCACGGCGCCGATTCGGTGATACTTTGTGATACAAAGTTCAAGCGACCAGCCGGCAGGCGGTGGCATATGACCGCGATCAACGCAGGCGAGCTGAGACGAGGGCTGACAGTCCTTGTTTGCGCGGTGGGCGCTGCCGGTCTGATTCTCGATTCATGGCCGCGGCCGGCGCATGGGACGTGGATCAATCTTCACCCGCTCTTTGGAATGCTGCTTTGGATCACGGTTCTCGTGCAACCGTGGTACGCCGGGGAAATTCGACAACAATCCCGCGCGGTGTTTCTTTTGCTGTACCTCTTGTTCGGTGTAAGTCAGCTAGTCCGAATCGGCGCCTGGCTATGGAACACCCAGGCACGCGGAACATCTCACCTCGCGATTCTGCAGCCCCCAGAGAACCTACGCGACTACTTGGCCTACGGCGTTCTCGCACTGCTCAGCATCCATGTGCTCGGTGCTCTGCGGCGCGTCAGCGTGCGCCGACAACGAGCACGACAAACGAATCAGGCAGCATCGTCGGTCGCGGGCGGGGTTGCTCGGCCGTGGCGGCGGGCGCCGGTCCAAAATCCGCGGTGACGAGGTAGATCTTGCCGCTGGCCTCATCGAGCGCCATGGTGCGCGCACCGCGCTGCGTTGCCAGCGTATCGGCGACCGTATACTTGTCCGCGCTGTCCTGGCGGATGATCGACAGCGTGCCCTCGCCGTTCGAGCTGAATACCAGGCCGCGCTTGGCATCGTAGGCCGCGGCGTCGGGATGCTCGCCGATGGGCACGAGAGCCACTTGCTTGCCGTTCGTGGAATCGGTGACGGCCATGACCTTGCCGTCGCACACCGAGAACAATCGCTGATGCGTGCGATCAATGGCAAGGCCACTCGGGCTATTGCAGCCGGGCAGAGGCCAGGTTGCTTTGACGCTGAGCTTGCGGCTGTCGATGACCACCATCTGGCCGGGATCACTCTCTATGTTCACAAAAATCTGGCCGCGGCCATCTTCGACCGCGAATTCCGGTTTGTCAGGCACGGGGATCTTCGCCACCACGTTGAGGTTCGAGGCATCGAGCACCGTGACATCTTTGCTCATGCCGTTGAACGTAAACACATGTTTGCCGGCGGGCTCATACAGAATTGCATCGGGGTTGGCGGCGGGAATTTTTGTTTCCTGGATGACTTTGAGAGTGTCGAGCTCGAAAGCCGTCACGGAGTTCGCTCGCCCATTGCTGGTATAGCCCCGATTCAAGGCTTTCGCCAGGGCGATGCCATGTACGCCCAGCGTATCGGGAATGGATCCGAGCAGTTTGCCCGATTCGGTGCTGACGACATCGACCCGAGTTCCGCGGCTGATGAAGAGCCGCGCTGTAGCCGGGTCGACGGTCAGGTAGTCCCAGCCCCCGGCACCGCCCAGTTTCCAGCGCTGCAGTACCTCCATCTTTGCGGCGGCGGTCGCCGCGCCGGCGATCGGAGCGCTGAGCAGTCCCAAGCAAAGCACCACTACAGTCCAGAGCCCCAATTGATAGCGCCTCATCGTAACTCCTCCTCAAGACCGAGACTTTGTGTGGCAAAGCAATTTACTATGCCTGACTCGTCACATTGTTGCTACCCATGGTGGTGTGCGCGCATAGTCGGCAAGATTCACCTCCCCTTGGTGCCTTGGATGATAGAACGAACATGAATTTGGATTGGCGCGTCTTTGCGCTGGGTTCGGCATTCTTCGCGGCGCTGACCGCGATATTTGGCAAGATCGGCGTTTCCGAAATCAATTCGGATCTCGCCACCTTCTACCGGACGCTGGTCATCTTGGCGGTGAGCGCTCTGCTGGTCTCGGCGCGTCAGGAGTGGCAGGCCCCGGGCGCTGTGTCCTCCCGGGGACTCCTCTATTTGGTCTTGTCGGGCGCCGCGACCGGACTTTCCTGGCTCTGTTATTTTCGTGCTCTGCAAATGGCCCCGGCGTCCCGCGTTGCCCCCCTCGACAAACTCAGTGTGGTTCTCGTCGTTTTATTCGCGGTGCTGCTGCTCGGCGAGCGGCTCACCTGGAAGATTGGGCTAGGCTCTCTTCTTATCACCGGCGGTGTTGTTCTAACGGCGTTGTAGATGCGGCACCCATTCTTCCTCTCCATTGGCGGCATGGCATTGCCCCTTTTCGCCGGTTGCGCCTTACATGAAGCATCAACGGAGCCGCCGGTATTGCCGGCCGCGTTTGAGGCTCGCGTGGCTCCGGGTGGCTCATGGCCGAGCCAGGATTGGTATCGGGGGTTCGGCAGCGAGCAGTTGCAGATCCTAATAGAGCAAGCAGCGAGCAACAATCTTGACCTCGCCATGGCCCGAGCCCGGGTCACTCAAGCGGACGCACGAGCGCGACAAGCCGGCGCCGCCATTCTGCCGACCGTCGATGCCGGCGCAAATGGCAATTATCTGGCCGGTCATTCCGCCAACGGCAGCGCGCACGAGACGGATTGGGCGGTGCTGTTGTCGGCAAGTTACGAGATTGATTTCTGGGGCAAGAATCGTGCGACGGCGCGGTCGGCGGCCTTCCTGGCGGAGGCCTCGAGAGCGGACCGGGACACCCTTGCGCTGACGACCTTGGCCGGCGTGGCCGATGGATATTTTCAGGTATTGTCGTTGCGCGAGCGCCTGGACATCGCCACCTCCAATGTCGCTGCCGCTCAGAAGCTGCTGGATGTCATCCAGGCACGTTTCAACGAAGGCATGGCCAATCCCGTTGAGCTCTCGGCTCAGAAGGCAACGCTCGCGGCGGCCGCCCTGGTGGTGCCGGGATTGAGGCAACAGGAAGGAGAAGCGCGGGCGAGTCTCGCATTGCTACTGGGCCGCGTACCGGAGCAGTTTTCAGTGGCGGGCGACTCGCTCGATTCGTTGGTCGAGCCGAGCCTCGGATCCGGCATACCGGCCGAATTGCTGACACGTCGTCCCGACGTGTTCATGGCAGAGGTCAAAATGCAGGCCGCGAATGCCGATCTGGTGGCCGCCAGGGCCGCGTTGTTGCCGTCCTTCAATCTCACGCTCGCCGGCGGGGTGCAGAACCCGGCGTTGAACGCGGCGGTCATCTCGCTGAGCGGCGCCGGTCCGACCTTAAATCTCGGGGCTTCGATTGCCCAATCCATATTCGACGCCGGCCGGCTTCGAGCCGTGCGCACCGAGGCGCAGGCCAAGGACGAAGAATTGGTCACCGCCTATCGATCCGCCATCCTAGCGGCGCTGGTGGACGTCGAAAATGCACTATCCGCACTGAATCATCTGGAGGAGGCTCGTGCGTTTCAACTCGAGAGTGTCACGCAAAGCGAGCGAGCGTTCGAGGGAGCGACCTTGAGGTACAAAGCGGGTTCGGGCGACTTTCTCACCGTGCTCGAGGCGCAGCGGACGCTGTACGCGGCGCGCGATCAATATAGTCAGTACAAACTTGCGCGCCTGGAGGCTTCGGTAGCGCTTTGCAAGGCGCTCGGCGGCGGCTGGCAGGCGCAAAGTCCCGCGCTTTCGACAAAGGAAACTCGATGAATAGGAACGCTGTTGCCGCTCTTTGCATGGCGATGCTTGCGCTCGGCGCATGCCATAAATCCTCATCGGACGGCACAAAATCCACTGTGGAAGAAAAACCGGCTGAGGCCCCGAAAGCGGAGAGTGGGCGGGTGATGCTGACGCCTGAGCAGGTCGAGAAAATCGGATTACAGACCGAGGAGGTCAAAGCGGCCGACTACGCCGAGGAAACCGCAGGATACGGCACCGTCATCCCCCGCGAAGCCATCGCGCAGGCGACCGCAGAACTGGCCACGGCGCAAGCCACCGAGAAACAAAGCCGCTCGACGTTGGCCCGGACACGGCGGTTGTCCGGCACGCCGGGAGCGATGTCAGCGGATGTCGAGGAAACGAACGCTCGCCAAGCCGCCGTCGATACCGCGGCATTGACGCTGGCCAGACAGCGGCTGTCCGCGACCTTTGGACAAAAGGCGCCCTGGAGCAATGGAGAAAACCCTGCAGTGCTGCAAGCTCTCGCCGATGGCAGGGCGCTACTGGTGCGCGCGACCTTCCCGTTGGGGACTTTGGGCGGCGAGATTCCCAAAATCCTGCGAGCCTCTCGCATCGGTCAGGCTGCAACCGGCAAGAGCTGGAAAATGAGCACGATCTGGTCCGCGCCCGCGGATGCCAGCATTCCGGGGCGCAGCTTCTTCGCGCTCTTGCGCGGTAGCGATCTGGGCGAGGGTGAACGAATCATCGTCTTTGCGCCGGTCGGCACGGCGCAGTCAGGCGCATTAGTCCCCGCGGAAGCTGCCGTCATCAAAGACGGCAAGTATTGGTGTTACCTCGAGGAGAAGCCCGGCACGTTCCTGAGAACCGAAATAGACACCGGGAGGCCGTTTGAGAACGGCTATTTTGTCATCGAAGGCGTGAAGCGCGGCGACAAGGTCGTCACCCAGGCAGCTGCACAGCTACTCGCGAAGGAATCCAACAGCGGCGCGGACGCCGATTGATGATGCGCGCACTCGTCAGTCTTTGCGTGCGTCATTTCGGCGCGGTGAGCGCCTTGAGTCTTTTTGCCCTGGTGCTGGGCTTTTGGGCGGCCATGCATGTCCCGCTTGATGTGTTCCCGGAATTTGTTCCCTCGCAAGTCGACATTCAGACCGAGGCGCCCGGCTTCGCGCCCCAGCAGGTTGAGGAACTCGTCACCAAGCAAGTCGAAAATGCCGTCAACGGGGCGTCCGGAATCGCCACGCTGCGATCCGAGTCGATCCCCGGGCTCTCGGTGGTGACGATCACTTTTACCGCCGACGTGGATGTTCATGTCGCGCGGCAGGGCATTTCGGAGCGGCTCTCCGAACTGGGCAGCAGCCTGCCCGCCGGTGTGGGCACGCCCAAGCTCTCGCCGCTGGTCTCGAGCACGATGGATTTGCTGAAGATTGGTCTGTTGTCCGATCGAGTTGATGCCTATGCGCTTCGCGATGCGGCCGATTGGGTCATCAAGCCGCGCTTGTTGGCGGTGCCCGGCGTGGCTCATGTGATTGTATTTGGTGGAGATGTCCGCCAAATACAAATTCAGCCCGACATGGCAAAGCTGGCAGGCTTCGGCATCACGTTGACGCAGATTTCCGACGCGGCGCGCGCCGCCCTGCCCATGCGCGGCGCGGGTTTCATTGACCTGGCCGCGCAACGGGTCCTCATCAAATCGCCCACGCCGCAGCCTGACATCGATGCGCTCAGTCAAGCGGTTGTGACCGAGCGTAGTGGCACGCCGCTGACGCTGCGCGAGCTTGCCGAAGTAAAAATCGCGCCCGCGCTGAAATCGGGCAGCGCGCTGATCATGGGCAAGCCGGGCGTGATGATGTCGCTGGCGAGCCAGTACGGCGCGAATACGTTGACGACCACCCTGGCGGTCGAAAAGGCGCTCGATGAAATGGCACCTGCATTGAAGTCGCAGGGAATCACGCTGTATCCAGCGCTGCATCGGCCCGCCAATTTCATCGAGCGCGCCCTGGGCAATCTCAAAAACGCGCTGCTGATCGCGGCAATTTTAATTTTGGCGGTGCTTTATTTATTTCTTCGCGACGTGCGGGCGGCACTCATTGCCTTTACCGCCATTCCGCTGTCCTTGCTCGCCGCCATCGCCGTGCTCAATCGCATGGGTCTCACACTGAACACGATGACGCTTGGAGGTTTCGCGGTCGCTCTCGGCGTGCTGGTGGATGACGCCATCATTGGTATCGAAAACATCTTGCGCCGCTTGCGCGAGAACGGCCGGCTGGCCGAACCGAAGCCGCGACTCGACGTGCTACGAGACGCATCTTTGGAAGTGCGCGGTCCGGTCATCTACGCGACCGCCGTTGTCGTGGTGGTTTTCATCCCGGTGTTATTGACGTCGAGCGTGCAGGGCCGCTTTGTTGCTCCCTTGGCCTTGGCCTTTATCTTCGCCGTGCTCGCTTCCCTCCTGGTGTCATTGACCTCGACCCCGGCGCTGTGCGCGCTATTCTTACGGCGGCATGATGCACGTCGCGAAGCGAGCTGGCTGACGCGCATGAAAGCCTGGCAGGGCGCGGCGGTCCACGGCGTGGCGCGGCACTGGCGGGTGGTGGCGACGCTGCTGATAGGGTTGGTCCTTGCGGCGTTGGCCGCATTGCCGTTTTTGGGCGGGACCTTCATGCCCGATTTTCGGGAAGGGCATTTCGTCATGCAGGTCTCGAGCGCTGCGGGAACGTCCTTGGAGTCTATGCTCGAGGTGGGCAAGAGGATCAGTTCGGACGTCCTGGCATTGCCCTATGTACAAAGCATCGAACAACAGGTGGGTCGGGCAGAGCTTGGCGAGGACACTTGGGGGCCGCAGCGTAGCGAATTTCACGTGGAGCTAAAGGCGGATGCAAAAATAGATCAACTTGAAGCTCAGGCGGCGCTGCGCGAGATTTTAGAGGGATATCCGGGGCTGCAAAGCGAAGTGGTCACCTTTCTTGGCGACCGCATCAGCGAAAGCCTCAGCGGAGAAACCGCCCAAGTGGCGGTCAAGGTGATTGGCGATGATTTGCAGGCGCTCGATGCGACCGGCGACAAGATCGTCGCGGTGCTGGGCAAGGTTCCCGGCATTGTCGATTTGCAATTCAAGCGGCAAAACGGTACGCCGGCAATTGCCATCGAGCTTATCCCGCAGGCCTTGACGGCGACCGGGCTCAAGGTCCAAGACGTCCTCGACACCGTCGAAGCGGCATATGCCGGCGCCCGAGTCGGCCAGACCTTCAAGGGAACACGCACGGTGGATGTCGTGCTCTTGTTGCCCGATCAATTGCGGCACCAACCGGCGCAATTGGCGAAGTTGATGATTGCGAGCGCGGCAGGGCCGATTCCTCTGTCGCAGGTCGCGCACGTCTCGCTCACCGAAGATCGCTATAGTATTGAACACGACGGTGGCCAGCGGCGCATCAGCGTGACGTTCAACATCGGGAAAGGTTCGTTGCAACAGGTGGTAAAGCAGGCGCAGCAGGCAATTGCACACTCGGTGGTGCTGCCCCAGGGCGTCTTCATCCAATTCGCCGGCGCGGCTGAAGCCGAGGCGCAAACCCGAAACGAGTTAGTTTTTTATTCTGCGCTGGCGCTGGCGCTCATCGGCGTCATCTTGTTCGTCGCCTTTCATTGGCGGGCAAACAGCTGGCTGGTCTTGGCCAATTTGCCGTTTAGCCTGATCGGCAGCGTGGGCGCGATTGCGGTCACGGGTATCGGCATCTCCTTGGGGTCTGTGGTGGGACTGGTCACCGTGTTCGGTATCAGCGCGCGCAATGCCATTTTGCAATTGGCGCATTACGAACATTTGGTGGAAGTCGAGGGTGGAACGTGGGATGTCGCATTGGTCATCCGCGGGGCCAACGAAAGATTCGTGCCGATTCTAATGACAGCCGCCGTCACCGCGCTGGGCCTCGCGCCGCTGGCATTTGGCATCAATCAACCGGGCCAGGAGATCGAAGGTCCCATGGCGATCACGGTGCTCGGCGGCCTGGTGTCCTCGACGCTGCTCAACCTGTTGGTCTTGCCGAGCCTGGCGCAACGCTTCGCCCGGCCGCGGTGATCATAAGGTCGCGTTACCCCTCTGTTGCAAACAAACTACTTTGCATCGCAAATGACATTCATATATGGTATACCACGATAAACAAAATGAAGAGATAAACACTCGAAGTCCTTGATTTGAGAGTCTGACAGGGGGAGCCGATGGGGATGAGTCTTTGCGCGCCCGCGCGTGTTGTATTTCCAACCTCTCGTTTTGCTTGCCTCCGTCCGATACGGATTGCCGCATGCGTCGCTCGAGATCGCCGCGGTTTCCTAACGCATTGAGAGTGACTTCCCAAAACGATTTGAAACCACGAGCTATACGAGGAGCACACGATGCTTAATCTAAGACTGGCGAGGCCTATGCTGATAGCGCTAGCAGCATGCGCCGCTAATTTTCTCGTCCAGGGTAGCGCTATCGCCGACGATGCGCAGGAGAACAAGGCGCTGAAGGAACAGATGCGCCAGATGATGCAGCGCATGGACGCCATGCAGAAGCAACTCGACTCGATGAATCAGAAGGTCTTGGCGCCACCGCCCGTGGTGGTAGCACCACCCACGCCGCCCCCGGCGCCGGTCGCCAAAGCCGCGCCGCCTGCGGAGCCGAAGTTCGACGCATTTATCAAAGGCTTCTACGGAACCTTGGACGTGTCCCTCGATGGCACCACCAAGGGCATGGATGGAATGGTCGCGTATCACTACGGGGACCCCGTCAACGGCGTCTATCCGACCACCGGCGTGAAGGGTACGCCGTATGGACCGGTCAACTGGCAGCCATCGATTTCCGCCAATGCGGCCACCCTGGGCTGGCGCGGCAGCCACTCGATCCCCGGTTTCGAGGATACCAAGTTCGTCATCCAGATCGAGGCGACGGCCTCATTGACCGACTCGCCGGGTGTGCAGACAGGCTATACCGCGCAGACGAACGGTGTGCGGGGCGGGATCGGTTCAGGCACGACCTATCTCGGATTCGCCAGCCCCAGCTGGGGCGCGCTGAAAGTCGGTCACGGTTCGACCCCGTACCAGAATTCAAGCAGGCGACTGGATCCCTTCGCCGGCATGGTCGGCGATATGCCGACCATCATGAGCAATACCGGAGGCGACAACCGGGTCGAGTTCAATGCCGCGATGGATCACGCGATCTGGTACGAATCGCCGAAATTCAGCGGGGTCAGTTTTGACTTGTTTTTCTCGCCGGGGCAGAACCGTACCGCTGACGCCAATCTGAACCTTGCGGGCGGATCCTCCAATTGCAGCGGCGGCAACACGCCCGGCAGCGGCAATCTGTTGCTCGCTTGCGATGACGGCGGATTCGATAATGCCTATAGCGTGGACCTGAAGTTCGAAACCGAGAAACTGTACTTGATGGTGGCCTACGAGCTGCACAAGCATGTCAATCGCAACAGCGACGGCATCGGGTCCAATGCTCCCGGATATGCAAACATGATCAATGAAGGGGACCCGAACGCCGGGGCAGGCGGACCCTTGTCGCAGTATCTGAACTGGAATCAGTTCAATTTCGTTGCGAGTGCTTATGGCGCAACAGGTTCCTGCACAACCGCGCCCAGTTCAGCCACGTACTACTGCGTCAATGCGACCCCGGAGTTTGTCAGCGACATCGGCGACGAGGCGGCATTCCACGTCGGTGGGCAGTATGTCTTTGATTTTGGCCTGACGGTGAACGCTATTTTCGAACGCATGACGCGCAAGATTCCCTCCGCCCTGGAATTTCAGAACGAGCGGCAGCGCAATGGCAGCTGGCTTGCGTTCACCCAGGCTCTCACCGCCAACGACAACTTGAACCTGGGTTGGGCGCATGCCGGAAAAACACCGGGCGACCCGGGCGGCCAGCATAACTACAACCCGAACAGCACGGACAATACGGCCGACATGATCACGCTCGCGTACAAGCACAGCTTCGACAAGCAACTGTACTGGTATGCCAACGTTGCCGAAATGATCAACAACGGCAATGCTCACTACGATCTGGGTGCCGGTAGCCATGGCATCAAGACCGATTGCCACGATGGCACCACGTCGCCCATCATCGACTACACCAGTGCCGGCAATACGACCTGGGGCGGCTGCCGGCCTAAGGCGGTTTCGGTGGGGGTGAACTACAAGTTCTAGGGTCTTGCCGCAGAACTAGAGTCCCTGCGAGCCTTGATAAGGACTCTTCGCGGCGCAGGACCAGGGTATCCCTGGTCCTGCGCTCGGCGGCTCATTGGCACAAATGAGGAATTATCTTGCGCCTGCGCGGTCGGATGATAAGGCGCAATTGGGGAAGGACTTATGGCTCACGTGACCCGAAGGTTTTTCTTGTTGTCATCCGCGGCATTGTCGGTTGGATGCGCGATTCGTGCGCCGGCCGATGCGACGGCGCCACCCGCGCAGAATGTCCGCCAGCCGGTCCCCGGTCAATCGTGGCGCTATGCGAAGAGCGACATTTTCACTCGCGCGCTTGTCGATGAACAGGTGGACCGGGTCGCGACCGTCAATCATACCGTCGAAATAGACTCGAGCTACCAAGCACCCACCAAGGCTGCGAAGCCGGGATGGGGCGCCGCCCTTTTGCAGAAGTATACGGGACACCAACAGGACATCCCCGCCGGGTCACTCCCGAGCGAGATACAGGACCCGTGGGGTAAGGTGGCGGTGGATCCGCATTGGAGCCAAGTCCAGGTGTACGAGACGCCGATTCCCCTGTGGCCGACAGTATTGGAGCCTGGCTGGGTGACCCGCATCAGCACCAATTACAAAACGCCTGCCTTCCAGCAAGCGCTGCCTTGGGACCAGACCATGAAGGCGCTGGCCTGGGAGACGGTTACCGTGCCGGCCGGCCAGTTCAAGGCACTGCGGTTTACTAACCTGATCAAATTTAAGCACAGCGATTTTTCACGGACGGATTCCGTGAGGCGGGAAACGATTTGGTTCGCACCCGAAGTGGGCAGGTGGGTCGCTCGCGAAAGCCAGGGGACTTACTATGTCGAAGATTCGACCATCGTGACGCCCTATAATGAAAGCGCTTACCGCTGGGAACTTCTGGAGTGGTCGTAGCTGTGGGGATCAGCCCCGCAATCTGAGTAAAGACGCAAAGAAAAATGGGGAGGATCCCCGCTTCGCAAAATCCCCTCGCCGCGTAGCTTATCCCTTGCCCGGAATCCTCCGGATGCCAAGGAGTAAGTATCATGTCTCGTACCAAGCTGAATTTTCTCATCTCGTGCGCACTCGCCGGAATAGTCGCGAGCCCCTTGACTGCCGTTGCCATGCAGGCGGGGTTCGGTGAGCCCGCCACACGCGTCGTCAATTTTGCCGACCTCGACCTGAGCCGAAACGCCGGAGTCGCCGCCTTGTATTTGCGCATCAGATCGGCGGCTCGGGAAGTTTGCGAACCGGTGGACAACTGGTCATCGAGAATGCTGAACTCCGACTGCCGCCATGAGGCGATCGCTAGGGCGATTGCCGATGTGAATTCACCGGCGCTCACCAGCTACTACCGGGTGAGGGGCGGAGCGGTGACCGCGGCTGTCCAGCAGTAATGGCACGATCAAGAGGACGGTGCAACACACCGTCCTCACGTCACGCGTGGTCTGATTTCAGAATGCCCAGTCCGAACGCGGCCGCGACGGCCTCAGTGCGCGAGCGCACGTCGAGCTTTTCCAGAATGGACGAGACGTGATGATCGATGGTCTTCGCTGAAATGTGCAGGCGCAGGGCGAGCTCGCTATTGGTGTGTCCCCGCACCAGCAGCGTCAGCACCTGGACCTCTCGAGCGGTAAGGCCTGCCGGATTTCCGCGCGTCGAGGGGCGCGGCCCACGAGGTATCGCGCGCGCTCCCATCTTGCGCAGCCGGCGCCGCACGATCGCGGTCAGCGGTCCGGCGCCCAGCGATTCGAGGAGCGTCAGCGATTCGCGCAGCGCATCTTCCGGGCCGCACGACAGCGCCAACGCGCGCTCATAGGGAGCACCCAGCTGCCGCCAGGCGGCTGCTGCTGCCTCCCAATCCCCTTCGATCATGAGCCGGTAAGGTTCCGCAATATCCGCCAATGGCGTCTGCGCCGGCTCGGCAACATGCGCCCAGTAGGCAAGCTCTCCGTGGAGCCATGGATCGCGATGGTCGGCAGATGTTTTTTGACCGATGGCAGCCTCTTTGGCAACGCATTCAAGATCGCCTCGGTACCAGGCGACCTCGGCGCGAATCGCCGCAACACGCCCGACGCGCTGCAATTCGCCGGTCGGCATGGCGAGCCGCGCCGCTTCGTCCAGCAGCGGATCTACCCCCGGATCACCGCGTCTTGCCCGAACCGTGGCCAGCACAGACAGCGCCGGAATTCTTTGCGCGATCGCGAGCGCGTGGTGCTCGATCAGCTCCGTGGCCGCAGCCGCAGCCTTGTCCCAGCGGCCCGCATTGAGATCAAAATGCGCGCTGTAGGCGGCGATGTAGACCAGAGAATCCTGGACATCATGCACTTCGCAATAATCGGCGCCCTCGGCGATGTAGCGTGCCGCCGGACCCGACAGCCAGTCGCGCACCGAAAGACTCACAAGATTGGCATAAGCTCGCCCGGCGTGATCCTGCATATTGTGCTCGAGTGCGAGCGCCAGGCTCTGCTCCAGTTTGGCAATTCCGGTCACGTCTCCCGAGCCCATCATCGCGGTGCCGATGTTGTTGAGGGCGTGAGCCCGAACGCCGTTGTCGCCCAACGGGATGGCCAGATCAAGCGCGCGCTGGCCAAATTGAAGCGTCTCCTTCGTGTGGTGGCTCGTCATCGCCAGCTGCGAACGGACGCTGTATGCCATCGCGAGGTCGTGCCCCTGTGGGAGAGTCTCGAGCAGCGCGATGGCGGCGGCCACATTCTGATCGGCGAGAGCGTTTTGCCCCGACTTCCAATGCTGCCGTCCGAGCAACAACAGCACCCGCGCTTGCGCCGCGGCATCACCGAGCTGCTGCCACAGCGCAAACGCCTGCTTCGCCGATTCAAGAGCTGCCGAGACTTGATTGGTCGTGTTGGATTCAATTGCATGCAGCTCAAACAGGTGTGCGCGCTGCGGCACGTCGAGCGAATCAACGCGGCGCAGCGCGGTTTCCAAGTGCGCCACCGCTTCGCGATGCGCACCGGCGACCGACGCTTGGCGGGCGGCCCGCGGCGCATACTCGATCAAAGCCTTCACATCCTCGGCGCGCAAGGCGTGATGCACGAGCCGTGAAAGGTCGGCATCGTGATCGATGAGGCAGCGCAGAATGTTTTGATGAAGAGCCTGGATGCGCGCGCGGGGAATTGTGCTTTCCACGGCAAGGCGTCCCAATTCATGGCGAAATGCGAGCGCCTCGTCGTGGTACTTCAGCAAGCCGCATGTCACCGCCTGATCCGCCGCCGCGCCGAAGTCGCCCAGGATCGAACGGATCAGCCAAGGCTCGGTTCTCCCCGGCAGGAGTGAAACCAGCTCAGCGACTTCGCGTGCCGTCTGTGAGCACTGCAGGAGCCGGGCCAGCACCGCATCTCGCACGGTCTCGGGAATCGCGTCGTGCGGGGTGGCCAGCAACTCGCGCACGAAAAACGGATTTCCGCCGGTCACTTGAAAAATCCGGCGTGCGTCGCGCGCCGAGTCTTCAACCAGTTGCTCGACGGCATCGAATGAAAGGGGCGGCAGGGGAATGCGCGCCGCATGTTGCCCCGTCAGTTCCCCGACGACGCCGCGCAGAAGATGGCTCGGGGCCAGCTCATCGTCGCGATAGGTGACGATCAGCAGGCAGCGCGTGCGTTGAATGCGACGCCCCAGATAGCGTGCGAAGTCCAGCGTCGCCTCATCGGCCCAGTGCAGGTCCTCTAGAATCACGAGGCTCAAGGGATTCGGCGGTGAGAACCGGGTCAATAATCGCGAGAAGAGTTGCTCGCGTGAAAGCTCTGATTCGCGCGACCCGCCGGGCAGCAGCGCGAGTCCAGCGACCAGTTCGTTGACCGGCCCCAGCACGCGCGAGGTCTGCAGTGCGTCGGAGTGGCCCCACAAGACGCGCGCCGTGCGCGCCGCTTGCCGGGCAAATTCCTCCACCAGCGCGCTCTTGCCGGCCCCCGCTTCGCCGCTGATGAGCGCAATCTTGCCGGCGCTCGACGCCGCCTCTTGCAAAAGACGCGTCAAAAGCCCGATCTGAGATTGGCGCTCCAGAAGCTCCATGGTCATTTTGAAGTATCCCCGAAGGCAGGGCGCTTGGGTACGGGTGCCCCAAGTTGGGTATTCCGAGCGGCCAAATTAGGTGGTTTGTCCGATCTGCCGCGTCGGGCTTAAGCCCTATCGTGTGTTACGGGCCCCGGCCCATCAACGGAGATGATCATGCCTCGCTATATAGTCGAAAGAGAATTCCCGGATGGACTGCAAGTTCCCATCGATGAAACCGGCGCCAAAGCATGTTTGGCGGTCGTCGACAGCAATATCGCGGACCTCGTCACTTGGATTCATTCCTACGTGAGCATGGACAAGAGGAAGACTTATTGCGTCTACGACGCGCCCTCGCCTGAGGCGGTGCGCCGCACCGCCGGCCGCAGCAAGCTCCCCGTGGGTCGCATCACTGAGGTTCGCGTCCTCGACCCCTATTTCTACAAATGATCCGGTCGCCCCCGGAAAAGGAGATGATTGTGAAGATATCGACTGAGAGCCCGATTCTCTACGCTACGTGGGCCTTGCTGTTGCTCGCCGTCGCGGTCGCCTGCCTGACGGGACAGATCGCTTATTCTCAGCCGCCCAAGGGCAACTCGTTGCCATTGATCGAGGAAGTGCGCAACGCGACCGCGCGATTTCGGGACATCAATGTGGCGATCGGCGAGGGCTGGGCGCCGGCGACTCCGTGCGTCAGCGGGCCCGACGCCGGCGCGATGGGAGTCCACTTCAACCAACCGACTCGCAAGGCGGACGGCACTGTGACGGCCGATGCTCCCCAGTTCCTGATCTACGAGCCGATGGCGAGCGGTGCGATGCGTCTCGTGGGAGTCGAGTTTCTAATAACGGTGAGCGACTGGGAGAGTCGCAATGGGGCGGTACCGGCAGTGCTGGATGGCAATCTGATGAACCTTGTGCCGACGCCGAACCGCTATGGGCTGCCCGCGTTTTACGAATTGCACGTATGGGCTTGGGAAGATAATCCGAAGGGAAGTTTCGCGGATTGGAATACCCGGGTGAACTGCGACAAACAACCCGGAACTTGACGCCAAAGGCGCCGACCGCGCTGACCCTTCAGCGCGGTCGCCTCGATTGAGGCATCAAGTAGCCGCGTCGAAGCTTGGCCTCATCGGTACCTCGCACACCACCGAGTTGCCGCCACTGGCGCCGCGAGTGATCGAAAGCCTGCCACCGAGCGCGCTTGCACGAAACCGCATCGTCCGCATTCCCAAGCCGGTGCCGGCGGCGGCAACCCCGGCCAGTCCACTCCCGTCATCGGTCACCGAGAGCCTCAGGTCTGCCGGGCGCGACCAAAGCTCAATGTCGATGCTGCTCGCACCGGAATGCTTGAGAGCATTTTGCACGGCCTCCTGCGCAATCCGGTACAAGTGATTGCGTATCTTGAGATCGGCAGGCGGCGCCGCATCGTGGCGACTGCGAAATTGCACCCGGGTGCCGCTCAAGGAGCTGCGCTGAGCGAGGGACTCCAGAGCAGCGTCCAGGTTGCCGTCGGCGTTGGTCAGCGGCGAAAGTCCCTGCACGATACGCTGAGCGTCTTGGATGCAGCTTGTTGCCAGCAAAGCGAGCTGGTCGAGATCGACGGAGATCGCGTCCCTCTCCTTTTTCGCCCGATTGGCCAAAGCGCGCGCCGACAGCGCGAGGCCCGTCAATTCCTGCCCGAGGCCATCGTGCACCTCCTGGGCGATGCGGCGCTGCTCGCCGCCAACCGCGTCCATTAGCGCCTGGCCGAATGCACGGCGCTCGGTGACATCGACCGCGAACACCAGCCCCCCTGGTCGCCCGCCATAGTCGATCGACTGCGTCCAAAGCTCTACATCGAGCACCCGGCCGTCCTTGGCGAGGTGCTGCGTCTCAAACGGTTCCGGTACGGGCTGGGAGATGAGCCCTGTATCTTGATTTGGGGGAAGGACTGGCCGGCCCTTCCCTGGCGACAATACCTCCACGCTGCGCGATAGCAGCTCTTCCCGGCTCCAACCGTACTGCCTCAGCGCGGCATCATTCACCAGAAGAAAATTCAGAGTGTCCTGCGCGTGCACCCACAAGGGCTGCGGGCTGCCGTTAAATATCTGCGCATAGCGCTGTTCGGCGCGCAGCATCTTGAGGCCGGCCGAGTCGCGCTCGCCGAGCAGCGCGGTAATGATGAGGCTCAAGCCCGAGAGCAAGGCAATGAAGGACCAGACCGTGACCAGGCCCTGCAACTCCTCGTACTGGGCGAATGCCCCAATGCTGAATGCCGCGCTGATGGCCGTCGCCATCGAGATTGCAAACGAGGCGCTTGCGGCAACCACCAGGCCGAAGCGAATCGCGCTGACCACGATAATAACGTTTGCCAACACCACGATCAGGGGGCGGCAAGTCACGGCGGGGGCGAACAAGATTGAGGCACCACAAACGATGAGTCCGAGCGACCACAGGGCGCCTTCGCGCCAATGCTCGCGAAAGCGCGCGAAACTGTTGCGGCTGTAAGCCATCAGGATCGGGCTGAGGAGCAGCGCACCTGCGGTCGTATTGCACCACCACCGAACCCAATTGCCGGGATCCGTCGCGAAGTCCCTGGCGCCCGACACGTAGTACCCAAGCAGGGCGAATGTGGGGGCGAGTGTCATTCCAAGGGCGACGGCAACAATGAACAGCGGCACGTCCTTGGCGCGAGAAAACCCAGTGTCGAATAAGCCGCGTTCCAAAAGCCATGCCGCGAGCCACGAGCCGCCGGCAAGGCCCACCCCGACGCCGATGGAGGCCACAAGAGGTTGTCGCAACCACAGGTCTATTGCCAATCCGGCGGCAAAAACAGCCGGCCACATGCGTCGCCCCCAACGATAAGTGGCCGCGACGGCAATGCCGCTTGGCAGGAACGCAAGGTTCAGGCGTCCGCCCATGTTAGACAGCTCGAACGCCAAAGCACCAATCGCGAAAATCGATGCAAACACGATGAATAAACGAACAGTTTGCTTAGCGATGCGATCCTCCCGCGAGCGCAAGATTATGACGAGTGTAGCGAAATCCAAGACGTCAAACTTTGACTTATTCTTCGCAAAGCGTGCAATCGCAGGAGAGCTTTAGATGCCGCGCAACTTATGTCGCGAGCATGCTTTGACATATGTCGCGTGCGTGTCGCCGCGCGGAGACGCCCATCACGGTATCAATCGGCTCGCTTCGTCAATATCTTGAGTAGCCGTACCGTTCCTGGAATGAGGTTTATGGCAACACCGAGAAATGCGCCAATGGCCGGGGAGATCTGGCACCTCAGCATCGAAGACCTGTTCGCGCCGGTAGAGGCAGCTCCACGGCTTGGCGGCGATGGGCCTTTCGTTATCAATCTCAGTGTTTCGACCGCGCCGATTAGCGTTCCAACCAAAGCATTTATCGGTTGCGCGGACGCGCATGTGTATCAAATTCAGGTGACTGAAGACGGGCGGATGCGCTATCGCCTGCGTCTCGGTCCGTTCGCCAGCGAAGACGAAGCCGACGCGATTCTGGCGCAAGTCCGCGAGATTTATCCTGGTGCTTTGACGGCCACCGCCGGCGCTGCGGATCTGCGCACGATCGGGTCACTGCAGGCGAAGATTGATTCGCGGCAATCGCACGCGCGGAAAGCACCGGAATCACCGGTGCAGAGAAAGACCGAGGCATATGCGCAGAAGGCGATGGAAAGTGCCCCCGCGGAAATATCCATCGACATTGCTTTGCCGACCTCCGTGTTGGTCACTGCGCCAGCCGCACCGCGCGCCGCACCCGCGCCGCGTCGCTCCGCGCCGATGCCGCACCGTGCCGCTCCGGCGGCAACCCCGCCGGCTGCGCTTGAGCCAGCACCGCCGCCGCCCGCAGCGCTGCCACCTCTTGATCTAGCGCCCGAATGGGCGTTGCCGGCCTCGGAACGCCGACCCGCACCTGCCGCTGCTCCGGCGCCGAAGGCGAAGGTGGCCAGTCCTGCGCCCATCCCGGCGCCGGCGGCAGCCCCGCCGGCTGCGCTTGAGCCAGCACTGCCGCCGCCCGCAGCGCTGCCACCCATCTTGATCTAGCGCCCGAATGGGCGTTGCCGGCCTCGGAACGGCGACCCGCACCTGCCGCTGCTCCCGCGCCGAAGGCGAAGGTGGCCAGTCCCGCGCCCATCCCGGCTCCGAAGGCGGCACCAATCCCAGCCGCGAAAATCGTACCGGTCCTCACCGAGGAAGCGGCGCCGAAGCTCAAGATCGCGGATCTTGCGCCCATTCTTACGCAGGTGGCGGCGCCTGTTCTCACAGAGGTCGTTGCGCCTGCAGCACAGGTCCCGGTTAGTCAGACAGTGGCCCCGAAAGAGCGGATGGCGATGTTGGTGAGCGAGGTACTCGGCGCGGTCGCGGAAGTGGCGCCGGGTCTCACACAGGTCTCCGCGCCTGCTGCTAAAGCCCCGGTACCGAAGGTTGCGGCGCCAAAGGCCGAAGTGCCAAAGGCCGAACTGCCAAGGGTCGAACTGCCAAGGGTCGAACTGCCAAGGTCGAACTGCCGAAGGCCCCGGTGGCACGACCCGCAGCACCCATCGCTGGAGCCAATCTGGCGTCAGAGCTGGCGCACGCGATCGCGCAAACGCCCAAATTGCCACCCCTGAAAATGCACACACCCAAGGCGCATGCGCCCAAGACGCATACGCCTAAAGCACCGGCGCCCATGGCGGTCAAGCCTGCCCCTGTGCTCACGCAATCCATGGCGCCCACACATAAGGCGCTCGTCTCGAAGATCCTGGCACGTGCGGTCAAATCCTCGAAACTGACATCGCTGCAGCACGTCGTGGTTGCGACTGCTCCGGTGCCCGCCGCTCGTGGTGTTAGACAGCTCAGCGATCCTTTGGACAATTTGGAGTCCACGCAGACCGTTCGCGCGATCTCCCCCGTGGAACTCGAGGATGAAGAAACATCGCGGTGGTTTGTAATCGAACTGGCGCTTGCGGACCGCCCCTTTGATCCTGATTCGGTGCCGAACCTCGACATCTTCAGCGCGTATCGTTTGTATTCCGTCGCGGAAGTCGACCAAGGCCGCACCGTACATGCTTTGCGGCTCGGGTTTTTCAGTGAAGAGATTGGCGCGGTCGCAGTCGCAAGCTATCTTGCGGCTCACTACGATAAGCCGAACATAAAGCGAGTGAGCATCGCCGAGCGCGAGAGATTCGCCCACCAACGTGTGGAAGCTCGTAAGGACGTCGCCGAGACCGGCACGCACGCCGCCATCGAAATTACGGATGAGCTGGTGGCGCGGCGCAAGCGAACATCAAAACCCGCCTCAAATACAGAGACGCCGGGCCATGCCGGCGCCCCCTGGAACTCTCTCTTCCCGGTGCGTTGATCGGTCGACTCTTGCGTGAGTGTCCGCCAGCGTTGTCCGCGGACAGTGTCCGCTGCTATAACTCCCAACGGACAAAAATAATAATATCTTCAAAAACAGTATCTTAGCTGCAATGCTGTGAATGGCACGCCTCTTGCTTTGATGTCAGCAGGACGCAGATTTTTCGATCACCCCGGACCGCAAGTTCTTTAGGAGACATCCATGAATACTCGGATCTCATCGAAACTGGCCGCTCTCGGCATTGCCCTGATGTTGAACAGCGCGCTGCTTTTTGGGATGGCCAATCTGTTCGACGCTCCGAAGCCGCAATCAACGGCGGTCTCCATGGTGAGTCAGTGCGATCACTTCCTCTGGCTCATTTGAGCGCCGTGAAATGCGTGTGGTTGATTTGCCTTACCGCTACCATTCCCAGATAACTATTAGTCGCGGAACAGGCATCCTCCATGATCGATTTTCGGTTCCCGGCAGCCGTGCTGCTGGCGCTTGGCCTCGTACCTGTCACCTCGCATCCCTCAAGTTCCGAGTTCACGATCGCGCAGGTGCTGCATTACCCCTATTCCAGTGAACTCGCGGCGGCGGAACACGGCGACGTAATCGCCTGGGTTTGTAACTTGGACGGTGTGCGCAACATTTGGATGGCGCGCGGTCCTGCGTTTACGCCGGTCAAACTCACTCAATACCAAGAGGATGACGGTCAGGAGATCACGCAACTGACATTCTCGCCGGACGGCACGCGGCTGGTCTTCGTGCGCGGTGGTGATCACGATGCCAACTGGCCCGCGGAAGGGAACCTCTCGCCCGACCCGAATTCCTCACCTGAGCAGCCGGCCACGGCGATTTGGGCGCTGCCGCTCGGCGGCGGCGCGCCGGTAAAAATCGACGAGGGCGACGAGCCGGTGATCTCAGCGCGGGGACAGCTGGCCTATACCAAGGAGGGTCACGCCTGGAGCGCGCCGCTCGAGGACGGCAAGCCCGAACGTCTGTTTTTCGATCGAGGCAAGGTGGGCGATCTGCGCTGGTCGCCGGATGGAAGTCGACTGGCATTTGTTTCCGATCGTGGTGATCACGCCTTCATCGGTGTCTTCACATCGAAGGGCGAGCCGCTCCTCTACCTGGCGCCGTCCACCGGCATGGATGGCTCACCGCGCTGGTCGCCGGACGGTAAGCAGATCGCGTTCGCGCGGCGCCCCGGCGACGGCGGTGCGCCGCAGCCGGTTCTGAAGGAGGTGCCGCATCCCTGGTCAATCTGGGTGGCTTCGGCCCTCGACGGCGCGGGACGCGCCATTTGGCGCAGCCCGAACACGCTCGCCGGTTCCTTCCCCGATGTTGCCGGGGAGGCCAACCTGCATTGGGCGCACGGGGACCGAATCGTTTTCATGGCATATCTCGACGAGTGGCCCCACCTGTACTCAGTGCCAGCGGTGGGTGGTACCCCGATCTTGCTGACGCCCGGGGCGTTCATGGTCGAGCACGTTGAGATGAGCCGCGACCATCACTTCATAATTTACGATGCCAATACCGGCGCCACGCCCGGCGACGACGATCGCCGTCATCTTTTCCGCGTGCCCGTCGATCACCCCGGATCCCTGGCGCTTACCGCGGGGGATTCGCTGGAATGGACGCCGGTGAGCGCGGCCGGCGATCGTATCGCATTCGTCGCGGCCGGCCCGCAGAAACCGCCGATGATCGGCATGGTGGGGCTTGACGGAGCGCATCGCACCTCGTTGCCGGCAGCCACAGCCGCTGAATTTCCGCACGCCCAACTGGTTACCCCAAAACAAGTCACGTTTCAGGCTGCTGATGGAACGAAGGTTCATGGACAGCTGTTCGACAGCGGCGGCGCGAAGCCGCCGGCGCTCAAGGCCGGCGTGATATTCGTGCATGGGGGCCCCCCGCGACAGATGCTGCTCGGCTGGCACTACATGGACTACTACAGCAATGCGTACGCGGTGAACCAGTATTTGGCGGCCCACGGCTTCGTCGTGCTCTCGGTTAATTACCGGCTCGGCATCGGTTACGGACGTTCATTCCATCATCCCGAGCACGCGGGCTATGCGGGTGCGGCCGAATATCAGGACGTTGTGGCGGGCGGCCGGTTTCTGCAATCCCTGCCCAACGTCGATGCAAAGCGCATCGGCATATGGGGCGGTTCCTACGGCGGGTACCTGACGGCGCTGGCGCTCGCGCGCAATTCAGATCTTTTCAGGGCGGGAGTCGACCTTCACGGCGTACACGACTGGTCGCGCTTGATGGACGAATTGGCCGGCAAGGTGGGGACGCGCTACGAGAAGGGCGATCGCGAGAAAGCGGCGGAAGTTGCCTGGAATTCATCTCCGGATTCACAGCTTGACGGGTGGAAGTCGCCGGTCCTGTTGATACAAGGAGACGATGATCGCAACGTTCAATTTCAACAGACCATCGATCTTGCACGCCGCCTCGAGGAGCGCAATCTACCCGTCGAGGAACTCGTGCTTCCTAACGAGATTCACGGATTTCTGCGCCACGCATCCTGGTTGCGCGTCGACGAGGCTACCGCGGATTTCTTAGCACGCACCCTGGGCCGGCAGTAGTCACTGCGCCGCGTGCTTTCTGGGGCGCAGCCGCCGTTCCACTAAAGGATGTGTGCGTGGGGTGGAGCGCGCCGCGGAACGGCGTGCAGCCGCGCCGGAGATGGCGCCGAGAGTAGCTGTCGGATGATGGAACAATCGGGCCGCGTGTAATTCGCGAAGAGCGCTCTCTCTGCGGAGTTCCGCGGCACCCTGCTCACGCCAGCGAACATATTCCGCTCGCAAATAGGCAGCAGTAACCCCGATTCCCCCGACCACGATCCCCATCAAAACATCATCCAAATTCATTGCCTTCTTCCCTTCCAGGCATTGAAATTCTACCCCTGACCGTCATTTTACCAACTAAGGCACACCGCTGCCAGCCCGCAGCTTCGCCACCTGTGCGGCGGTCAGATCCGATCGTTTCGCGCCAAATCGACCGGTAACATAGTTCGCCACGCCGGCAATCTCGGCGTCCGAATACGTGCTGCCGAATGCCGGCATGTTGTCGAAGTCCCTGGGCAAATGGCGCTGTCCGCCTCCGAGTATGATCTGCGCCACGTTGTTCGCTGTCGGGTCATTGACGGTGCGTGTGCCGGTCAAGCTCGCATAGGGGATGACGGGACTGACCCCGGTCCAACCGTGGCAACCCGCGCAGGCCCCTTCATAGACCTCCTTGCCGCGCGCATCCAGGGCGGCAAGGCTCTGGATCGGCGGCGGCGACCGGCGTGGATTCAACGCCCGGCACCGAGCGCAAATAGATCACCATCGCCTTGACGTCATCCGCTTTCAGATGACTCAAACTTTCGTCCACCGCTTCGCCCATAGGGCCTGCAGCCGTGCCGCGTCCGTCGGCATGACCCATCGACAGGTAGTGGATCAGTTCCGCATCGCTCCAGGCGCCGACGCCGCCGCTGCGATCGGGCGTGATGTTGTACGCGCGCCAGCCGGCTTGGACGGCTCCGGCAAATTTCTGCCGGTTATTGAGCGCAAATAAAAGATTCCGCGGCGTATGACATTCACCGCAGTGCCCCATCGCCTCGACTAGGTACGCACCGCGATTCCATTCAGCACTGCGATCGACGTGAGGACTAAAGCGCTTGTCGGGGTTGAAGAGAGCCGACCAAACGCTCATCAGGCCGCGCTGATTGAACGGAAATGCCAACGAATTTGGCGTCGCCGCGGCATGAACGGGCTTGACGGTGAATAGATACGCTTTGATCGCGAGCGCGTCGGCGTCGGACATGTAGGTATAACTGGGATAAGGCATCGCCGGATATAGTTTGGCGTTGTCGCGCCGAACACCTTTGTGCACGGCATCCAGGAAGTTCGCGTCGGTGTAGCCGCCGATGCCCGTTTCGACGTCCGGCGTGATGTTGGTCGAGTAAATCGTTCCGAACGGCAAAACAAATGCGCGGCCGCCGGCAAAGGGCGGCGCCGCCATTGGCGGTGTGGCACACGGCGCAATCGGCCGCGCGCGTCAGGTATTCTCCCCGCTCGACGAGGCTTGCCGATTTAAGCTCGCCCGGCACGCCGGTTGGGTCCTGTTCGCGGTACTCGCTCAATGCGACCGTCTTGCCGCCGGCAAAATCGGTAGCACGCGGTCCCCATGCGACATAGGCAACGGTGAGCAACACCACGCCGGCAATGACCGCGAGGGACCAAAAAATAGGATGCGCTTTCATACGGCGGTGTCCTTTTGAAACGGGAGCGTGCGGAGGCGCTTGCCGGTGGCTGCGAAAACGGCGTTGGCGACAGCGGGCCCGACGGGCGCGACGCCGGGCTCGCCCACGCCGGTTGGTGGTTCCGTCGAGGGCACAATGTGCACCTCGACCTTGGGCATCTCATTCATCCTAAGCACGCGATAGCTGTTGAAGTTATCCTGTTCGACACGCCCATCCTTCAGCGTGATCGCTCCATACAGCGCGGCGCCCAAACCGAAGCCGATGCCGCCTTCCATTTGGGCGGCGATGACATCGGGATTGATGGGCGTTCCGCAATCGACGGCGCACACCACCCGATCGACCTTGATCTTGCCGTCCTTGCCGACAGTGACCTCGGCGACCTGCGCAACATAAGACTTGAAGGCCTCGCACACCGCAATGCCGCGGCCTCTGCCCGCCGGCAGCGGGCCGCTGTTCCAGCCCGATTTCTCGGCCGCCAGTTCGAGCACCGCTTTCATGCGCGGATGATGCTCGAGAAGCTTGCGTCGAAATGTGAATGCATCCTCGCCCGCGGCGTGCGCCGCCTCGTCGATGAAGGCTTCGACGGCAAAAGTCGTGTGCGAGCTGCCGACGACGCGCCACCATAGGACCGGAACCCCGGTCTTGGTGGTCGACAAGTCGACGGCGATGTTGGGTATGGCGTAGGCGATATTCGCGGCGCCTTCCACCGAGGTTGCGTCGATGCCATTCTTGATGGTCGCGGCAAGAATGGTATCGGCCATGATCGACTGGCCGACGATGACATGGCGCCATCCGGTGAGCTGGTTTTGCGCATTGAGGCCGGCTTCAAGCTTGTGGAAATACATCGGCCGATACAGACCGCCATGGATATCATCCTCGCGGGTCCACTGCAGCTTGATCGGCGTGCCGTCGGCGCCGAACGCCTTGGCGATCGACACGGCCTCCACGATGTAATCTGAACCTGAGTTGGCGCGCCTGCCGAAGCTGCCGCCGGCGTAAAGCGTATGAATGCTGACCTGCTTGGGATCCAGTCCTGCGGTGTGCGCGGCGTTTGCCTGGTCGATGGTCTGGAATTGGTCTCCCGCCCAGATCTCGCAACTTTGGGCGTCGAGCTTGACCACGGCATCGAGCGGCTCCATCGGCGCATGAGCCAGATACGGGAATTCGTAGCTGGCCGACAGCTTGCGAACCGCATCGCCGATCGCCTTCTGGGCGTCGCCTTCCTTGCGGGCGGGAAGGGCAGGCTGGTCGGCGAGGCGCCGATACTCATCCATCAGTGCCGCCGAGCTGCGCTTTTCGGCCTTGGTGTCGTCCCATTCGATCTTCAGCGCATCCCGCCCCTGTTTGGCGGCCCAGAAATTCCGTGCAACGACCGCAACGCCGCGCGGCACCTGCACGACCTTGACCACGCCCGACACCGCCTCGGCGCCGCTTGCATCGAACGACTTAACCACGCCGCCGAACAGCGGCGGGCGCTTGAGCAGCGCCACGAGCATGCCGGGAAAAACCACATCCAAGGTGAATTGCGCGGAGCCGTCGGTTTTTGCGGCTACGTCGACACGCGGAGGATGTGCGCCGATCAGTGTGAAATTCTTGGGGTCCTTAAGTGACACGGTTGCCGGCACGGGAAGGCTCACGGCAGTCTTCACCAGCGCGCCGTAGGGCGCCTGGCGCTTGGCGCCCGCGTGGTACACGATGCCTTTCTGCACCGTCAGTTCCTCGACGGGAACTCGCCATTCCTTGGCGGCCGCCGCGAGCAGCATCGCGCGCGCCTTGGCCCCGGCCTCGCGAAGCTGCATCCAGGAGTTGGCCATGGCTGAGCTGCCGCCGGTTCCCTGTATCGTGCCGAAGGCCAGATTGGCATAACGCTTCGCATCAGCAGGCGCGCTTTCGACCCGCACCAGTGCCCAATCGGCATCGAGCTCCTCTGCAACGATGGTGGCGAGACCGGTATAAGAGCCTTGACCCATTTCCAGGTGCTTGGCGATGACCGTCACGCTGTTGTCGGATCCGATCCTTAAGAACGCATTGGGCGTGAAGGGCGCAGCCCCAGGCGGCGCGACCGCAGCGGCGGCAGCTCGGCGCGTCGAGGCGGTCCATTGAAACCCAATGGTAAGGGCCGCCACGGAAGCGGTTCCGGCACTCTTGAGAAAGTCGCGACGCGTCGCCGCGCGCAGAGCTTGACCTGGTCATGATTTAACCCTTCACGGACTGTGCGGCGGTATGGATTGCGGCGCGTATGCGCGAGTAGGTGGCGCACCGGCATAGGTTGCCGCTCATGGCGGCGTCGATGTCCGCGTCTGTCGGCGAGGAATTTTTTTCGAGAAGCGCCGTCGCGGACATGACCTGCCCGGATTGACAGTATCCGCATTGCGGTACCTGCAGTTCGACCCAGGCCGCTTGCACCGCCTTGGATTGCTTGCTCCGCAGTCCCTCGATGGTGGTGATCTCTCGGCCGGCCACCGCCGACAGCGGCATGACGCAGGAACGTACCGCCTGTCCGTCCAAATGCACGGTGCATGCGCCGCACATCGCCATGCCGCAACCAAACTTGGTTCCGGTCAAGCCGGCGACCTCGCGCAGCGCCCACAGCAAGGGCATGGTGGGGTCGGCGTCCAGGGTTGCGGACTGTCCATTGAGTACGAAGGTTGTCGGCATAATTGACTCCCGCGAGGAATCGATTGATTCTACGTCCCGGCCGCTTGATTACAAAGGCGCGAAGGAACCGCCGTGCCGATCAACCGTCAGGGCGGGCGCCGTTAAGTCCGTGGCACTCGCGGGCGATCGGGACACCACATTTCGAGCGCCTCCGCGCTCTGTGAGCTTGAGCGCCTTGCGTCGATAATCACCCTCGCCCGCTCGAAGATGTTTAAAAATCCGCATTTTTTGACGATTGCAACTGATTGAATTTATTCATCTGCGGCAAGTCTCGTCTTGCCGAAGCCATGGTTCTGCGCTATTTCTGCGGCTTCAAGTTAGAGGAAAATCGCCGCTCAACGCGCTACTTCCATGAAGACCGCACAACGCCACCGGGAAAGCGCGCCCGCCAATGTCCTAATCCAGCCGGCGAATCCGATTCTTCTTAACGCGGGTGGCATCGGAGCGCAGGAGCTTCAAGGGGATCAAGTTGGCGACAGTGCCGCCGGAACAATGGCGCCCATTCAGCGAGTACCTCGATCAAGCGCTAGACCTGCCTGAGGCGGACCGCGCAACGTGGTTGGCAGCACTCGCGCAGAGCAGCCCTCAGATCGCCGCCGCAGTTGCCGATGCGCTTTCCCAGCGCGAGCGCAACGGTTATGCCGAATTTCTGGCGGATCCACTGCTGTTCCCCGGCGAGTTCTGCGTCGGCGCGACCCTGATTGGACGCCACGTCGGCCCATATGTCATTGAAGCGGAAATTGGACAGGGCGGCATGGGTAGCGTTTGGCGTGCCCGGCGTGTAGATGATCGATTCGAAACCACGGTTGCCATCAAGTTCTTGCATGCGAGCTGGATTGGGCGTCAGGGAGAGCAGCGCTTTCGCAGCGAAGGTCAAATGCTCGGGCGCCTCGATCATCCAAACATCGCCCGTCTTATCGATGCAGGCCTCCTCGAGGGGACACACCCCTATCTGGTGCTGGAATATGTCGAGGGCGAGGCGATCGATGCCTATTGCGCCACTAATAATCTCACCGTCGAGGCGCGTGTCGAATTATTTCTCGATGTTCTCGCGGCGGTAGCCCACGCTCACAGCCACTTGATCGTGCACCGAGACATCAAACCGGCCAACGTCTTCGTTACGCACCGCGGCTCCGTCAAGCTCCTTGACTTTGGCATCGCCAAGTTGCTCGATGACCCAACGGGTGCAGCTGCGCTGACGAAATCAGGCGGCACGGCGCTGACACCGCAATTTTCGGCTCCGGAACAGTTGCTGGGCAAAGCAGTCACGACGGCCACGGACGTATATTCCCTCGGCCTGGTACTGTACGTTCTGCTCACCGGTCGGCGTCCCATCCTTGCCGAATTCGATTCGAGTGCACAACTTACTCATGCGGTGCTCACGCAGGATCCACCGCGGGCGTCAAACGTCGCCAGAATGCCGATACCCTGGCGCCGATCGCTGCAAGGTGATCTTGACAATATTCTGGGCAAGGCCCTGAAGAAGATGCCGGCGGAGCGCTACGCATCGGTGGGCGCATTCGCCGACGATCTGAAGCGCTATTTGACCCACGAACCCGTCAAAGCAGTTGCTGATACGGCGACTTATCGATTGACGAAGTTCGTGCGGCGGCATCGCGGCGGTGTATTGTCGGGCTTGCTAACCGTGCTGATTCTTTGCGTGGCGAGCCTTACGGCGTTCTTGCAGAAGATCGAAGCCGACCGCCAACGGGATGCTGCGCAGTTCGAAGCTCGCCGCGCAGAGTCTTCGAATGAGTTCCTGAATCTGCTGCTATTGTCAGATGGCGGTACCAACCAGGCATCGTTGTCGCCGGCGGGGCGCATTGACCTAGGCGCAAAAATGCTTGAGCTTCAATACCGCGACGACCCGCGCTTTGCCGGACGCATGCTGATTCAGCTTAGCGATCAATATCGTGGACAAACCTTTACGCGCCAGGCTGTTGCGCTGGACACGCGTGCCTATGAACTTGGCAAGGACGCGCGAGATCCAGAACTCATGGCGCTGGCACAATGCGCGGCGGCCAAAGCCGAGGCCAGCGCAGGAATCCTGGCGAACGCGCCGCAACGTCTCGTTGAGGCGCAACACCTCATCGACCAGCTCGACGCACCCTCGGTTGCGTTGCAAGTCGACTGCCGTCGAGCGGAGGCCGAGCTTGCCGTCAAGCAGGGCAATATGACGACGGGAGAGCAGATCCTCGAGGGCGCGCGGCGCCTGCTCGAGGAGTCAGGGCAAACCTATCGCGCGGCCTATACGGCGGTGCTCAGTGAACTGGGTGGGGTTTACAACGAAACGCGGCGCTTCGGGCAAGCGCTGTCGATGACGCAGCTCATCGGTGCAACCCATGAACGCTATGGCCGGGGTGGCACGACCGGGCGGCTCATGGCGCTGCAAAATGAGGCCGTGGTTCGCTTCAATATGGGCGAAATACAGGCGTCGATGGGCGCAATCGAGGACGTTCGCAAGCGACGCCTGGAGATCCAAGGCGACTCATCGGAGCCCCTATCAATGACGAGCAACTACGCCGATCGTCTCGTCAGGATGGGCAGGGTGCAAGAAGGTCTCGACTTGGCCCGCACCGCAAGCACGCAGGCACGCGCCTCTGGGAATACGCGGTGGCTGGTTTTCGCGCTGCGCACGATGTGCGTCGCTTACATCAAAACGGGGCGACTGTCAGAAGCCGAATCGACGATCCAAGAAACGGCAATCGCGGTTGGCAACGGCTCCGCTAGCTTTCGAGGCCTATTGGACCGGCTTCGCGGGCTTCTGGAGCTGCAGCGCGGAGACCCCGCTGCAGCGTTGCAGAGTGCCAACGCATCGCTCGCGGCTACGGCCGGCGGCGCGAACGGCAACCCTTTGGATGCCAGCGCGTCACTCAACCTCGCCGCTAGGGCGGCGCTGACGTTAGGCAGATCCGAGGATGCGGAACACTTCGCACGCCAGTTGCTGGGCGTGGCCGAGTCAGTGGCACGCGGGCCCGACACCAGCGCCGATGTCGGCGAGGCGCTCCTTCTCCTTGCAAAAGCTGAAATTGCCCAAGGCCGAGCTACAGAAGCCCAGCCCTTGCTCGAGCGAGCGGCGCGCTGTTTAGCGAACGGCCTGGGCGCGGACCATGCCTTGACCCGAGAAGCCTATGCCTTGGCGACGCACAACTAGTTCGGAACCGCGGCTTTGATCTGCGCCTCGGTAAATTGGGGTCCGCAAGAGATCGGCGAAATCGTTAATCGTTAGCTCAACGTCGCGTGCGCTGCTTACTCGAACACAATGCGCGGAAAATAAAAAGACACCGTCCAGTTCGGCAAGTCGACGATTTCACTGATACGAAGGTCGCCGCAGACGCTGCACAGCATGTAGGCATCCACGGCCGGCATCGCGTGCCGCTGCACGAGGAGCTCGACCATGGAGCGGACGGAGGCGCGCGCCGCTTGCATCAGATCCGGACCGATGCCGGTGGCAACGTCGTAGCCCTTGGCATCGAGGTGGCGGGTGACGGGCCCCGGGGTTCTGAAGCGTGGAAAACTCAAGGGAGTCTGCTTGAGCAGATCGAATTTAAGCGCCACGCGCATCGGACTTTCCACCGCCGTGCCGCACACCTCCCCATCACCCTGTGCGGCATGAGTATCGCCCACGGAGAACAGCGCACCTGTCACTTCGACGGGCAGGAATAATTCGCTGCCTTCGGCGATATCCCGGACATCCATGTTTCCGCCCACGCGTCGCGGGGGCACGATGCTGTGCAACCCGGGCTCTGCGGGCGCCACGCCGATGGTGCCGGTAAAGGGCTTCAATGGCACCTTGCCCCTGTGGCCGAACAGGGCAGGATCCAAGGTATTCGCGTCGTAGCGCCACAAATGCAGCGCGGCCTCTTTGAAGTCCTCGGCCAAGAGGCCGAAACCGGGAATATTCGCGGTCCAACCCCAGCCCGACGGCGCGAACGACAGCAGCGTTACCTTCAGGATGTCGCCGGGCTCGGCGCCATCGATGTACACGGGACCGTTGACCGGATTGATCTTTCCGAAATCCATGCGGCCCACGTCATCGACCGTCGAGGTCGCTCGAAGCTGGCCGCCTGACGCATCGATGACATCGAATTCCAGCGATTCACCGGGTGCGATGCGCGCGACGGGCGCGATGCTGCGATCCCAGCCGAGATGGCGATGATGAATCGTGTGTCGCTGCGCGTTCGGTGTCATCTGCGGGGGATCCGTGATCTTTGCATTGTATCATCGCCCTCGGCGCACCGATTCTTGGGATAGACTGCAAGCGTCAAAAGGAGCTCGCTTGTCGATCGAAGAGTTTGGCTACAAGGATCAACTGCACCGAGCGCTGACGACCAGGGATCTGGTCATCTATGGAATGATTTTCATGGTGCCGATTGCGCCGTATTCGGTGTTTGGCTTCGTCTATAACGACGCCAAGGGCATGGTGCCGCTGGCGTACCTGGTGGGCCTCATCGGCATGTTCTTCACGGCCCAGAGTTATGCCGCGATGTCGCACGCACTTTCCGCTGGCAGGATCGGTGTACACCTACGCGCAGCGCGGCTTGCATGAAATCGCCGGCTTCTTTTCGGGCTGGCTCATTCTTCTTGATTACATCCTGGTGCCGTCACTGCTGTATCTTTTCAGCGCCGTGGCGCTGCGGCCCGTGTTTCCGGCAGTTCCCGGGTGGCTTTGGCTGCTGGGATTCATTTCATTCAACGCGGCTGTGAATTTCATCGGCATTCAGTTCACGGCGAAGCGTCAACCGCTACATGCTGATCATGGAATTGGCGGCTCTCGCGTTATTCGTCGTCGTTGGATTGAGCGCGCTGTACGGCGGCGCGGGCGCCGGCATGCTGACGCTGAAACCCATATACGATCCCCAGGTATTTTCGCTGGCGACGGTGGCCGGCGCGACGTCGATTGCCGTGCTGTCCTTTCTCGGCTTCGACGGAATCTCGACACTGTCGGAGGAAAGCCGCGGCGGCACCGGCTCGGTAGGCCGCGCCACCGTGCTGGCTCTGATATTGGTGGGCGTGCTGTTTATGCTGCAGACCTGGATCGCGACCGACTTAAGCGTCGGCATGCGCTTCGGCTCTCCCGAGACGGCGTTCTACGAGATCGCCGAACGCGCCGGCGGCGCGTGGCTGCGGCTTCTGACCATCATGGCCGTCGTTCTCGCATCGGCCGTGGCCAATGCCATGGCAGCGCAGGCGGCGGTCTCGCGTATTCTTTTTGCCATGGCGCGCGACGGCAAGCTGCCCTCGATTCTGGCCAGAGTGCATCCCCGATTCAAGACGCCCTATGTGAGCACCCTGGTGGTCTCCGGCGTCTCGCTGCTGGTGGGGCTGCTGTTTGCGGATCACATCGATGATTTGACCCGCGTCGTCAATTTCGGCGCGCTTACCGGCTTTGTGCTTTTGCATCTCTCGGTTATCAACCACTTTATTGTTCGGCGGCGCAGCGGCGACTGGCTGCGGCATCTGCTCTGTCCTCTGATCGGCGTGCTGATCATCACCTATGTGCTGTTTGAAATGGATCGCGCCGCAAAGCTATTGGGATTGGCTTGGATTTCGATCGGCATCCTTTATTATCTCGTGCTGACGCTGTGGGTCAAAAAGCCGGTCGCCTTGAAGATTTGACCTCGCGAGGAATAACTTGACGACCATGGAACCTGCGGGGGCGCAGCCGGTGCCGCACAAGCGCCCGACCATCTGGCAGCTGGCTGGCCCCTCCATCATGTCGAATCTCATGTTCTCGATGGTCGCGATGGTGCAGACCAAGTTCGTCGGCGACCTGGGAGCACCCGCCGTTGCGGCGGTTGGCGCGGGCCAGCGCGTCTTCTTCGCGCTGCAGGCCTTGTTAATGGCGATCGGCGTCGGCACGACCGCACTGGTTGCGCGCTCCTGGGGTGCGGGCGAACAAGAGGAGGCCAGCCGCATCACCTCCTCGTCGCTGATGTTGGGCGGAATGGTGGGATTGGTACTCATGATTTTCGGCATGCTGTTTTCGCACCGGATCGCCGATATTTTTGGTTTGGACCCGCACACCTCCCAATTGGCTTCGAGCAATATCTTTTGGCTCTCGGCATTCATCATCGGATTTGCCATCGATATCATTCTGTCCAGCGCGCTGCGCGCCGCCGGCAACGCGTGGACCCCGCTGCTGTTTGGCCTCGCGGTCAATCTGGTCAACCTGCCTCTGCTCTACACCTTCATCTTCGGCAAATTCGGGGCGCCGCGCATGGGTCCGGCGGGCGCTGCCTTTGCGTCAGGGCTGTCCTTCGTGCTGTGCGGCGCGGTGTTGGTATCTTTGTGGATGCGCCAACGATTGACCATCAAGTTCCACCCGGGGCATGTTTTTGAACGGGCGCGCTATCAGCGTTTGCTGCACATCGGTTATCCCGTCGCGCTCGAGCAATTGGTGCTGCAGTTCGGATTCTTCTTGTTTCTATCACTGATCGGCCGCTACTACGGCACGGAGGCCTTTGCTGCATACAATGTCGGCGTCAATATGCTGAACGCCGCGATGGTAGTCGGCAGTGGATTCTCGATTGCGGGGGCGACATTGGTCGGCCAGCACTTGGGTGCCGGCGACGTGGAAGGGGCGGCACGCAGCGGCTGGCGCGCCTGCGGCATGGCGGTCGCGGCGATGTCCTTCATCGGCTTGCTCACGGTTTTCAATGCCAACGCGCTTGCGCACTTCTTTCTGGGCACCGATGAGATCGCGGTGCAACGCACCACGGAATTCACTTACATCATGGGCGCCATGCTGCCGCTGTTGGGGGTCGATATGGCGATCGGCGGCTCCTTGCGCGGCGCCGGCGATACGCGGTTTCCGCTCATGACCACTTTTTCCGGGTTGATCGGCGTGCGCTGCGCATTGGCGGCCACGTTTGCACTATTTCAGTTGCCGGTGATCTTGGGTGTATAGCTCCATCATCGGGGACTATCTGCTCAAGGGTTCGTTGCTCATCTGGCGATTTAAGTCGGGCCGTTGGAAGCACGTGCTCGCCGAGGCGCCTCACCGCTTAAGGACAAAATCATGCAAAGCAAAGAAGTGCATTTGATCGAGCGTCCGCAGGGCCTGCCGACGCCAGCACAATTTCGGATCGTGGAAACCGCCGTACCGGAACCCGCTCAGGGACAGTTGCTGGTGGAGAACATCTTTATGTCGGTCGATCCCGCGATGCGGCCACGTCTCGCCGGGCCCACGGCGCTTAACGAAGCAATGATGGGCGGCACGATCGGACGAGTGCTCAAGTCCCGCAACAGCGCTTTCAAGGAGGGCGATCACGTCGAGTCGATGCAGGGCTTCCGCGAGTACTTCATTTCCGACGGCAAGGACTTGAGCAAACTCGACGCGGACGGCATGCCGCTGGTGGCCTACATGAGCGTGCTTGGCCTCACAGGGCTTACCGCGTACGGCGGGCTGCTGGTCATCGGGGCCCTGAAGGACGGCGAAAATGTCTTTGTGTCGGCCGCCGCCGGAGCGGTGGGCAGCGTCGCGGCGCAGATTGCGAAGATCAAGGGTTGCTACGTGATCGGCAGCGCCGGGTCCGATGAGAAATGCCGCTGGCTGAAGGAAGACCTTGGACTCGACGCCGCCATCAACTACAAGAAGGGCGAACTTCGCACCTCCCTCAAGGCGGCGGCACCCAAGGGCATCGACGTCTATTTCGAGAACGTCGGCGGCGAGCATTTGAACGCAGCGCTGCCGCGCATGAATGCGCTGGGCCGCATCGCGGTCTGCGGCATGATTTCCGCCTACAACAACTTTGGCGCGGTGTCCGAACCCGTGACCACCCTGTCGAACATGATCTACAACCGCGTGACGATGCGGGGCTTCGTGTATTATGAATTCGAATCCAAGCGCGCCCAATTTCTTCAAGACATGAAGGGCTGGATCCGGCAAGGCCGACTGAAATATCGCACTACGATTCTGCAGGGCATCGAACAGGCGCCGGCCGCGCTGATCGGCCTGTTCACCGGTGCAAACACCGGGAAAATGGTGGTGCAGCTGGCCAAAGACTAAGCGGGGTCAGGGCGCGACAAAACCCACGCGCTTGTGCGTGCCGTCGCAAAATGGTTTATTCGCGGACTGACCGCACCGGCACAAGGCTTCGCCGCCGGAGCGTTTTACGGTACGGCCGGTCCCAGAGCAGATTTCGATGTTGCCGCGGATACGCAAGGGTCCGTCCGGTTGCGGCTCGACATGCACCGGACCATTGCGTGCGGCCAGCGCAGGCGTGTCGAGTGTTGCCGGTTCTCCCGATGCGATAAACGGCAGATTATGGTGCGAGTTGTCGCAGAACGGCTTGTTCTTCGATGCGCCGCAGCGGCACAGGGTTGCGCGATAACCTAAGGGCTTACCGTCGAGAATGATTTCCGCGCGGATCGCCAGCGGACCGTTCTCCCGGATGTTGATCAGATTCACCAGCGGCGGCTGCTCATTCGGTTGACCGTCATGGCGCTCGTATTGGATCGCGCCCGAAGGGCAGTTGTGAGCCACCGCCACGACGGCTTCGACGCTATCGGCGGAAGGATTGATCCAGGGTCCTTTGACATTGGCCTTATAGACCTGCGGTTGCCACAGCACGCAGAAGCGCGAATGCACGCAGCGTTTCGCTTCGAACTTGAGGGTAACCCCCGCCGAGTCGGCAATCTCTATCTCGTCAGGCACGACGACGTCCTTCGGCGCGCTAGCGCGCACCGGGTCTGTAATTGACGAACACAGACTTTGGAATCAGGCAGTGCACCCCCTTGCGGATATCGACGACCTGCGAGACGCGGCAATCGCCCACGATCGAGGTGAGGGCGTACGCTTCTTCGCGGCTCATCGGCACGATGGTTTGCTTCGAAAGCCAGGTGACGGTCTGTTCGACGGCGATTCTCATGGCCTGATTCAGGTCTTCGTCGAAACCCATGAACACCCAGTGGGTTTTCGTTTCCGCCCAAGGCCACTCAGTTTTCAAATCCTTGCGCACGATGGGTTTGATTTCAATTTCCTTGTATGAGCATTCGAGCGCGGTCAGATTCACCTCGCCATTGCCTTGACGGCAGTGCGAGTCTCCGGTCCAGATCAGGCCGCCTTTCTGAAACACCGGAAAATACATCGTCGCCCCCGCCTGAAGCTCATTTACATCCATGTTGGAGCCGTTTTTCCAAGGTCGCAGCGTGCTGGTGCGGCCCTTGGCGTCCTTGATCGGCGGTCCGGCCTTGGCATCCGGTTCATTCGGATCGACGCCGACGGCAAAGGTTCCGGGGAAGGGCTTAAGGTCAATGACGATTCCGGGTTTGAATTGTGTCTGCATCTTGGCCAGGTCCAATTTGTAGTAGCGTACGAAACCTTCCGGAAATTCGGACGCCAACTGGCCGACGGTCGGAAAATCCTTTCCGGGGACGTTAAAATTGAAGGCGTCCACGTTGGGGACGATCTTCAGAATGCGGATTTCCAGCGTGTCGCCGGGTTCCGCTCCATCGACATAAATGGGTCCGGTGATCGAGTGTGGTCCACCGCCCGGATTGCCTTTACGCAGCTTAACTATTTCATCCATCGGCACGCCGGGTTTGATCTGCCCAAGGGAATGTGAAAGCGTCTCGATGGAGACGGTGTCACCGGATTTGATCGTGAGTTTGGGCTTCTCGTTGATGTCGTACCAACCCCATTGAACGTTATCAGCCGTTGCAGGCAGTACATGGTGTCGCGATGTTGCTGCGTCTTCCGCCCGAACGAGACCCGAGAGGCTCAATGTTAGTGCAATCGCGGCAGCGGCTGGATTCATGCGGGTTCCCTTCCTTATTACAATGTTTTTGCGGCCCGCTCATTTTGTCATATCGAACGTCAATCCAACCAATTGACGCGCCGAGTAGGGGCTGGTATATGTTGAGTTGAATGATCAATCAAATCAAGGCAGATGATACCCGCAGCCGTTTGGTGCTCACGGCCATGCGGTTGTTCTGGGAGAAGGGCTACAACTCCGCCAGTATCGCGGACGTGTTGCAAACGGCCAAGGTAAATAGCGGCAGTCTGTATCACTTCTTTCCCGGCAAAACGGATCTCCTGGTTGCGGTGCTGGACATGTATCACGACGGCATTTGGCAGATGCTGCTCGAACCGGCGTGGACCGGCGTAAGCGATCCGATCGAGAAAATATTTGCGCTGCTCGCGCGCTATCGACAATTACTGGTGGACACCGATTGCTTCTACGGCTGTCCGATCGGCAGCTTGGCATTGGAACTGCACGAGCCCGATTTGCCGGTACGTGAGCGGCTCGCTAAAAATTTCGTCGCGTGGATCGACGCCGTCTGTGATTGCCTGCAGCAGGCGAAGTCGAGATTGCCGGCCGACCTGGACCGGCGCGAATTGGCGCAGTTCGTGCTGACCACTATGGAAGGTGGCGTTATGCTGGCGCGCACCTTTCGAGACATCGCGTACTTTGATGCCGCGGTTCGCCAGCTTAGACAGTACTTCAAACAGCTGGTGGTGCGCGATTCGCGAGCGCGCAAGACATCGCGGCATGCTCGAACCGAAGGAGCCAGGAAGAAAAACAATGCGTAAGGCAATCGGCTTGCTGCTGCTCATCCCCGGCGTCGCGTTCTCCCAGCTGAATGCCGCCTATCAGCCCCTGGCTTTTCTCGCCGGCCACTGCTGGAAAGGTACCTTTCCGGACGGGAAACAGACCGACGAGCATTGTTTCAGCTGGGTCTACGACGGCAAGTTTCTGCGCGATCGGCATACCGTGCGTGTGGAGGGAAAACCGGACGCGCTGGGCGAATCCATCTATTTTTGGAACTCCTCGGCCAGGCAACTGGAATATCTTTATATCGAAAGCGACGGGGGCTTCAGCCGCGGTGCGGTGTCAACGGACAGGGACGCCCTGATTTTTCCGGATTCTATCTTCGCGGAAAACGGCAAATCGCTGGTTTATCGCAGCCGCTGGCAACGCAGCGGCGCGGATGCCTACGATGTCGTGACCGAGTTCCAAGCCAAGGACGGTTGGGTCGCCGGATTCAAAGTGCACATGGAACAAGTCGCGGCGCGATAGGCGTTCCAACCATGCGCCATAGGTTTCTGGGCGATCACGGTACTTAATGGTGTTTCAGTATCCATCGGCTGCTAACAAACTGTCCACGCGGTGAGAATCATCGTGCAATACCAACAGTTTAAGGAGTAGCCATGAATAGCTTCACACTGACCGCAGTGGGCAATCTTGCGAACAACCCCGAGCTTGCGGTCAAGGGCGAGACGAGCTATACGCGCATCTGCCTCGTCGGCAACGATTATCCGGGAAAGAATGACAGCGGCAATCCGCGCGAGGCTGTGACCAGCCTTTGGTTCGTGGCGTTCGAGAGTCTCGGGGAAGCGATCGCAAATAATGCGCGCAAGGGTGATCAGCTCATTATACAGGCTTATGTCCGTGCCAATAACTGGACAGACAGAGAAGGCGAGAAGCAGTACGACCATTCCTTCGTCGTTCAATCCTTTCGCTTTGGCGCGCCGGGCAAAGCGAAGCGCGAGGAGCTGGCGGCGAGACGGGGCAATATTGAAACCGAATCTCTGGAGACGGAGATCTGATCTAACGACGTTTGCCCTTTATTTATCTGCGGAAAAGGACTTCCGTTATGCACTACCCCCCGCGGCCGCGCGTCGACTTGGCGCGCCTTGTACTGGTTCCGTTACTGGTGGCGCTCGTGATCTGCGCGCCCGATCTCGCACTGGCTCAGTCCTCGCCATTCTTGACAGGCGCCAGTTCGTTGCAGACCAACATTCTCGCGTGGCTCACGCCCGTCGCCATCATTCTGATCATGGTCCTGGGCGGAATGGCGATGGCAAATCGCGTTTCTTGGGGGTGGTGCCTCGGCGCCATTTTCGGCATTGCGATCGCCTTCGGCGCGCCACAAATCGTGACGTGGGTGCGCGGAATGTTCGGCGTCTAGAGGTGCAGCGTGAGTGAACTCAAATGCGGCCTCACGGCCGATCCGCTCTTCGTCGGCGCGACGCGGCCCCCGATGCGCTGGGGCGTGACCTATGCAGCCCTGCTGTTCAACATGGTATTCACCCTGGAGGTCTTTCTGCTGACGAAAAACCTGCTGACTCTGCTTTTGTGCACTCCCATTCACGGCGTTTGCATGCTGCTGTGCGCGCGTGACGCGCGCTTCTTCGACCTGGTGCTCCTTTGGGGGCGCACGCGATTGCCCGCGTTGTTCGCGAATCTGCGCCTCTGGAAGGCGAGTAGCTACAGCCCGTTGGTGATCGATTTGCCGAGCCGCGGACGGCGCAGCGGAAGCCTTAAATCATGGCTAACGCGTACGAGCACGCTGCCGCATTACACCGCGAGATCACAGCGGCAGAGCGAATTCCCTATGCCGCGCACGTGGCGCCATCGGTGGTGCGGACCGCGTTTCGGCGACTATGTCCAGGTGTTGCGTCTCGGAGGGGCTAGTTTCGAAAGCAACGATGATGAGGAGCTGAATAATTGGCACGAGCGGCTGAACGTCCTGTGGCGCAATATCGCCGGCCCGAACGTGGCTCTGTGGACGCACGTGATCCGCCGCCGCGCCGGCATCGCCGCAGACTCACGGAGCATAGCCGGCCGAAGCG
Organism: uncultured Gammaproteobacteria bacterium; assembly: GCA_963749775.1. Lineage (GTDB taxonomy): Bacteria > Pseudomonadota > Gammaproteobacteria > Steroidobacterales > Steroidobacteraceae > Bog-1198. The sequence goes on along the minus strand of CAVVPB010000025.1, from coordinate 706,191 downwards.
GCAGCGGATTGCTTCTTCGCCGACGACTCTGCACCGAAAATACCATCAGCGCCTCGCAAACGAGACGCTGATGATCAACGAAATCTACTTGAGCGATGGTGCATCGGCCCACTTCAGGGATCGCGACCGGCTTGGTGTCCAAGGCCTCGCGAGAGCACAGCGCGCGGGCTCGCAGACCGGCTCTCGCTGATGCGCTCGATGCATGCGAAAAACTGAGGCAGACGATTGCTCGCTTCCCTGGCACGCTACGAGCCCGATCTGCTGGGCGTCTATCGCGACGAGAATATTTGGTGTTCGTCGCTGCTCGAGTATCTTCGGATTGCTGATCAACGGCGAGTGGCAGCGCATACCGCTCCCGCGCAGGCCCCGTCAATCGGGCCCTTGCCACCTCTCGTCTGCTGTTTGGCACGGAGACCATCGAATACCGCTCGCCCACCGCGACGCGCGTCGGCGCGATGCTGGGAATCAAGGAATATCCAACGCCCAGCGTGGTCGGAATGTACAACCGGCTTCTCGTCCGCGCCGTTTTCGTTCGTCGCAACCCAATCGTTTTCATTTCTAAGCAAATCGACGGCCCAGTCGCTGCTGCAACGCCAATTTAACCGCATGTCGAACGCCGGCGATTTCGCCGTCTCGCAAGCCGCCGAGCTTAAGGACGCATTGGATGCGCTGACCAGCAATGAGTTCGTCATGGGAGATCATCATTTTTCCCTGCAGGTGCTCGCCGATGTCGCGGACTCCGGGGGACGCCGCGAGCGGCAATCGCCTAAGCCTCAATGATCGATCGCCCTGGCGCGCAGTATTCTCGCGGACACCGGCATGCTGGTGGCGCGCGAGGATCTGGCGCTGGAAGCGGCTTTCTGGGCGCAGCTGCCCGGGAAACTTCCCGTTAAGAGCGCGCAAGGCGCCGATCACCTCGCGAAATTTCGCCGCGATGTCGCCGTTTCACAACTTATCCTCTGGGCCGCGCACAGCGGCAATCATTGGGGCGAGGCCTTGAGCCTGTTTGTCACCAGTGCCCGCTCGCCGTACTACTTCTCGCTGCATGCCAGCGACCCATCCGAACCCGAAGGCGGCAGCCGCAAGGATACGGGCCATACGCTCATCTGCGGGCCGACCGGATCGGGAAAAACCGTGTTCATCGGATTCCTGGTCGCCATGCTTAGCCGGCAGGGAGTTACGCAAGTCATTTTCGACAAGGATCGCGGGCTTGAGATTCTGGTGCGGGCGCTGGGTGGCGACTATCTTCCGCTGAAGAATGGGCTGGCGACCGGATTCAATCCCTTGCAGCTGCCGGTCACGCCGGCGAACGTCGAATTTCTTAAGGCCTGGCTGCGGGAATTGAGCAAGAGGAGGAGTCTCGGCATGCCGGTCGCTACCGCGGTGCGCGAGGCGGCCGATCTGGATCAAGCGTTGCGCGGCACTCTGTGCTCTCGAGCCGGCGGCGCGACGTCTGTCGCGGTTGTTGGAATTTCTCGATCCCACCGACCCTGAAGGATTGCACGCACGGCTGGCCCGTGGTGCGATTCGCAGCGGCGGTGACTACGCCTGGGTATTCGACAACGCTCGCGACACCGTCGTATCGCGATTGTCGGGGCGGGCGTCTGATCGGCTTCGATGTGACGGAATTTCTCGATCACAAACAAACGCGCGCGCCGATCACTCTGTACCTGTTTCATCTGGTCCGCGAGCTCCTGGACGGGCGCAAATTAGTTTGCTGGATGGACGAATTCTGGCGCCTCTTGGCCGATCCGGCCTTCGAGAATTTTGCCAAGGACGGTCCGAAGACTTGGCGAAAACTCAACGCCGTGATGTGCCTGGCGACGCAAAGTCCCAGCGACGTGCTCGACAGTGCCATCAGCCGCACTCTGGTGGAACAGACGCCGACGAAGGTTTTCTTTCCAAACTCCGATGCCAATCCTGCGGAATACACGCAAGGATTCGGTCTATCGGAGCGCGAATTCAGGCTCATCAAAGATCAACTCGAGCCCGGTTCGCGCATGTTTTTGGTCAAGCAAGCGCACCACAGCGTGGTGTGCCAACTCGATTTAAAGGGATTTGACGGCGAATTGGCCGTCATTTCCGGCCGCACCCACGAGGTTAAGCGCATGCAGCAAATCATCTCAGTAACGGGCGCGGAACCCAGCGCCTGGCTGCCGCGGTTCTTGTCCGCAATGCCGATCCCACCAGCATTGAAAGGAGAAAATTATGCGCCATCCGTAGAGTTCAATTCGTCTCTCGCTATTCTTAGCTGCTTTTATCGCGGCGACCACCCCTGCCCGCGCACAATGGGCTGTCATCGATGCGCCGGCCATCGTGCAGTTGATTCAAGAAGTCGAAACCATGGCGCAGCAATTGGCGACCGCGAAGGATCAATTGCTGCAGGCCAAGCAAGCGCTGCAAACCATGACGGGGGGGCGCGGCATGGAGCAACTCCTCAGCGGCACGGTGCGAAACTACCTGCCGTCCGACTGGCCCCAGGTGACCGGCGCATTCCAAGGAACCGGTGCCTTCGGCGTCCTATCAAACGAAGTGCAAAGCATCATGTCGGCCAATGCCGTGCTGTCGCCGCAGCGTCTGGCGACCTTGTCGCCGAGTGCGCAACAACTCGTTCAAAGCGCGCGGCAATGGAGCGCCATGCAGCAGGCGCTCGCCCACCAGGCGCTGTCGAACACGAGCAGCCGCTTCGCGTCGATTCAAAGTCTCATCGCGGCAATTTCGAGCGCTTCGGATCAAAAGGCGATTCTCGACCTGCAGGCAAGGATCAACGCCGAGCTTGGAATGCTTCAGAACGAGCACACCAAGGTTCAGATTCTGAATCAATCGACCCAGGCGCAAGAATCCTCCCTGCGCCAGCAGGCCAGGGAGCACGTGATCGACGGGCACGGTCGCTTCGATGCCCGCTTTCAACCGGTTCCCTAAGTAGCGTCATGGGATTCTTCGCAACATTCTGGTCGTGGCTGAACGGGCAACTCGCCGCCTATATCGGCGATAACACGTCGCGCCTGGCCGGCGTTCTGGAGCCCGCGGTGGTTACGGCGGCGACGATCTACGTGATGGCTTGGGGCTACCTGCACCTGACGGGAAAAATCGCCGAACCGCTCGAGGACGGTATTAAACGCGTCGCCTTGATCGCGCTGATCCTGGGGGTGGGTTTGCGGCTTTGGCTCTATAACACGGTGATCGTCGACACGTTCTACAACGCGCCGGCGCAGCTCGCGGCCGCAATGCTCGGAGCGAGCGACCCCGTCGGTACCATCGATACCATCTGGGACAACGGCGGCGCGGTGGCGGGAAATCTATGGGACAAGGGTGGCCTGCTGTCGGGCGATTTTGGATTCTACTTGGCCGGCGCCGTCGTGTGGTGCTTGATTGGTGTGCTTTGCGTGTACGCGATGTTCTTGATTGCTTTGTCGAGCATCGCTCTCGCGGTGCTGCTGGCGCTTGGACCGTTGTTCATTGCGTTGCTCTTTTTCAATGCCACGAGGCGATTTTTCACCGCCTGGGTCGGTCAACTCGCCAACTACGGGCTGATCACCGTACTTACCGTGATGGTGGCCGCACTGCTGTTAAAGATCGTCCAGTCGTATGCCGCGCAGACCGCCGCGAGAGGCACCGCGATCTTGACGGTGGACGCGCTGAACATGATGCTGATCGCTCTGCTCGTGTTTCTTGTCCTGCGCCAGGTCATGCCGATTGCGTCCGCGCTTGGCCGGCGGCGCCTCGCTCAATTCCTTCGGTATCGTCAGCCGCGGCGCCGCTTGGGCGACGAGAGCTGCGGGAGGCCTGGCGGCGCCTGCCCTAGGCGTCGCGGCACCTTTGGCGGTTCGCAGCGTGAGCGCGGCGGCCCGCGGCGCCGGACAGACCGTGCGCGCCGCGGCCGTGCGTTCAGGTGCCGGGCCACAACTGGCGAAATTGGCGCCGCTAATGAGCAAGCACCAGGGAGGGTGAAATATGCGTCTCATACTTTGTTTGGCACTTGGCTTAACTGCCTGTTCGACACCCATCGTACGCTGTGACAAACACCTGCAGCCGATCAACGCGCCATCCGCAAAGATTGCGCCTGCCGCGACCGGGGCGGGCGCCGTGAGCGCGGCGTCCGCAATTCAGAACTACTTCGCCGAGGCGGAGTCCTGGGATGCCGATCGCGCCGCACAGTTTCGGCGCATGGCGCGGGCGGCATGTTGGGTGGCGGGTGCGGGCTGGCTTTGCGCCGTCGCGAGCATCGGCGCACTCGCGATGTTGATGCCTTTGAAGCAAGTCGTCCCGTATCTCGTGCGCGTTGACGGCAGCACGGGCATCGTGGATGTTGTGCCGGTATTTGCCGGCCACGCGACACCCGAGGAAGCCGTTACCCGATATTTTCTCACGCACTACGTCAACGTCTGCGAGCGTTTCAACTTTTCCACCGCCGAAAGCGACTACGAGGAATGCGGCGCCTTTAATTCGACCCAGCGCAATCAAGCCTGGTATGCGCTCTGTGGACCGCCTCGAATCCGAACTCTCCGTTGAACGTGCACAAGGATGGCAGCACGGTTCGCGCGCAAGTCAATGCGGTGAGTTTCTTTACCCGGGCGAGCGGCTTGTCGGACTTGGCGCAGGTGCGGTATTTGAAGGCCGCGCGCCAGGGAGTCGGCGCAGAGGAATCGTTCACCCACTGGGTTGCGACCATTCAATACGCGTACGGCGAAGTCGCAAAGGACCCGAAAACGCGGCGATGGAATCCACTGGGCTTCAAGATCGTCGATTTTCGCTCGGAACCGGAGGTATTGAGCGAACCGACAGCGGCGAAAGACTCGACCCCGGCGAGGGAATCGCGATGAAACGTGACGCGATGCATGGCGCTGCTTGGCACTGCTTGCGCTCACCGCGAGCCTGCCGCACCTCGCCTGGGCCGAGACGACGCCGGCGAAAGGCACCGTCGACACGCGGATTCGGGTAGCCGCCTACGACGGCGATGAGGTCTACAAATTGCGCGGATTCGTCGGCTATCAGATCGATTTCGAGTTCGAGCCCGGCGAGGCTTTCGTCGGTCTTGGCGCAGGCGATATCGAAGGGCTGTCATTCGTCGGCCAGGAGAACCATTTGTTCCTCAAGCCAAAGGCAGCCAAGGTCGCGACGAATCTCACCGTCCTTACCAGTCGCAGGCACTATCACTTCGACTATACGGCGCTGTCGCGTCGCCCCGCGCCCGACGACGACGTCATCTATGCCGTTCGGTTCAGCTTATTCGCCGGATCGGCCGCGAAATCGCGGCTGAGACCGCCGCGCAGCGCGCTGGATTCGCAACTCGACAGCGCCTCGATGACTCGTCCCCGCAACATCGATTATTGGTATTGCGGCGAGAACTCGATTCGGCCCGTTGCCGCTTCCGATGATGGCGTGCATACGCGATTGACGTTCTCGGCTAACGCGGACTTACCCGCGATCTTCGTGCGCAACCAAGACGACAGCGAGTCGCTGCTGAATTTCAGTCTCGACGCGGGCGACGTCATCGTTCATCGAGTCGCACAGCGGTTCATCCTCCGGCGCGGAAGACTGACCGGATGCATCGTCAATCGCGGCTATGTCGGCGGCGGCAAACGTTTGGAATCCGGCACGGTGGCGCCCGATGTCGAGCGACGAGTGCAAGAGGGTGTGCCATGAAGAGAGCAGGAAACGGAATCAAGCCCGGTGCGCGGCGAGCGCGACGGCGCCACCGTCGCTCATATCCCTTCCATTCAGTCGCGAGTCAGCAATGTCCTCGCGATAGGCCTTATGAGCGTCTTGGGCTTGGGAATGCTCACGTGGTACTACGCCAATACCATGACGCGCCAAAACCGTGCTCGGCAAAGCGCGCAATCGATGTCGATGAAGCGTGCACAGGGCGATATGCCCCTGCCGAGTTTGGGAAGGATCGATCCACCGGCAGCCGCCGGCTGCGCTCGACACCGCGTCCTCATCGCCCGCGGCGCCTCTTCGCGAGATTCCACTGCAAACTTCTCCGGCTCCTTCGAGCTATGCGCCGCCGCCGGTGAAGACGGCGACGCAACTGATGCTCGAACGTCAGTTGTCCGGCGTCGTTTTTGCTCCGCAAAGCACGGTACGGATCGCGTCTGGAACGCCGTCTGGAGCCGTGCCATTGTCGCCCCCAGGATCACCGGAATCGGCAGACTTGACCGCGCTGCTGCGGCCCAGCGTGACCACCGCCGTTCGCGCACAGGTGCTGCCGACGCAGCGGCTACTGCTTCCCAAGGGAGCATTCATCGATTGCACGCTTGAAACGGCCATCGATTCGACGCTGCCCGGAATGACCACCTGTGTCATGGCGACTGACACCTTTGGCGTGGACGGGCAAGTCGTGCTGCTGGAGCGCGGCACCAAGCTTGTCGGCGAGACCCGCGGCCAAGTGCAGCAAGGGTCGGCGCGAGTCTTTGTATTGTGGAACGAAGCACGTACACCGACGGGCGTCATCGTGCCGCTCGCATCGCCCGGCGCTGACGAACTGGGGCGCTCAGGTCTTCCAGGGGCGGTGGATCGTCATTTTTGGGAGCGCTTCGGCGCCGCGATCCTAATTTCAGTGATCGATGGCGCCTTTCAGGTTGCCGCATCGTCAGGCCGCGGCAGCGGCACGGTCATAGTAAATCCGTCGGCGACGCAGGAGGTGATGACGGAGGTGTTGAAGGGCACCATCAACATCCCGCCGACGGTCGTCAAACATCAAGGCGATCGCATTCAGGTGCTTGTCGCGCGCGATTTGGATTTCAGGTCGGTGTATGAACTTAAGTCCGTTGCCCCAGAGCGCTAATCAGGATGGCGCAGATTCCGCCCTCGCGCTCACAGTGCGGGCGTTGCGGCCGTTCCTTGGCCACGCCGACGTGATGGAGCTTTGCATCAATCGGCCGCACGAGGCCTTTTTAGAAACTCATGACGGATGGCGCCGCGAGCGCCTGGCGTTCGCTGACTTTGATTGGTGCAGTCGATTTGCAAAGCTGGTCGCCAACGCCACTCAGCAACGTATTGACTCTACCTCGCCAATATTGTCGGCATCCTTGCCCACCGGAGAGCGCGTGCAGATCGTCATGCCGCCGGCGACCACCGCTGAGTGCGTGGCGATCGCCATTCGGCGGCCGGCCGACCAGGTATGGAGTATCGAAGACTTGGCAAGTCGCGGGATCTTTCGCCGTACGGCGCGGGCCGGCCAGGCGCCGGAGGAGACCGATAAGTTGTTGCAGCGTCTATTACTGGCGTGCGATTTCGAGGGGTTCATGCGCCTTGCGGTCCGGAGCCGAAAAAACATCGTGGTCTCCGGTCCGACGGGCTCCGGCAAAACCACCTGGACCAAGGCGTTGATCCGCGAGATTCCGAGCGACGAGCGGCTCGTGACCATCGAGGATGCAAAAGAACTGGTAATGGATCGGCATCCGAATCATGTGAGGCTCTTTTATTCCAAGGACGACCAAGGCACCGCTCGTGTGACCCCGAAGCAATTGCTGGAGGCCTGCCTGCGGATGAAACCGGACCGGATTCTGCTCGCTGAATTGCGAGCCGAGGAGGCGTTTGATTACTTGCGCAACGTGAATTCCGGCCATCCCGGGTCCATAACGAGCGTTCATGCCACCAGCGCTGAGTTGGCATTCGAGCAACTGGTGTTGATGGTCAAGCAGAATCCGGGCGGCCGCGAACTAGCGCGCGGCGACATTAAGAATCTCCTGTACCTGTTGATCGACGTGGTGATCCAGTTCGGCGTCGAGCGACACGAGCGGTTCATCAAAGAAATTTGGTTTGACCCGGATCGCAGACGACCATGAGCAGCGTCGTGCAAGGCTGGTCCGGGATCGTTCTGGCATACGCGGCTGTTCAGGCACCGATGATCGCGGGGCTTGCGCGCGCTCGCGCAGGCTTCAAGCAATATGTGTTCTCACCGATTGCGGCCGCGCCGTTGACTGCCGTGGCGGGTGTTGGCGCCGCCATGTCGAGCACCTGGCTTGCGCAACTGGGGTTCGGCTCTCATGGCCCTGTGCAAGTGTTTTTCGCGACCGGCCTGAGCGCCGTCCTCGGATATGCCGGCGGTCGAGTGCTCGCGCGCGGCGCCGCGGAGAACAAGATTCATCAACGCGGCTCGCTCGTTGCTGAGCGAACGCCGCCCAAAAGGCGCGGGCCGCCGAGACAAGGGATGGACAGCGCAATCACCCTGGCAGGGATCATGATTCCCGCGCTGGATGAGACCAAGCATTTCAAGCTCATCGGTACCACCGGCACCGGCAAAAGCACGGCGATTCAAGAAATCATGCACAGCGCTTTGGCGCGCGGCGATCGCGCGGTCATTGCGGATCCTGACGGAGGCTATTTGCAGCGCTTCTACCAGAAGGACCGCGGCGACATCATTCTCAATCCTTTCGACGCGCGCTCCGTAAAGTGGGACCTGTTTTCGGAAATAAAGAACGCCTACGACGTCGATCAACTGGCGCGATCGCTCATCCCGGATCACGAGGGCCCCGATCGAAGCTGGCGAGGCTACGCGCGGACATTCTTTACGGCAGTCACCCGGCAGGCACATGACGCCGGTATTTCAGATGTCGGTGAGCTTTATCGATTACTTGTGGTAGCGGATGCGGGAGAACTGCGCGGCCTCGTCCGCGGCACGCCGGCGCAGCCATTCTTGGACGAGAACAACGGCCGCATGTTTGATTCCATTCGGTCAGTGACCAGCTCTGCGGTTGGGGCGCTTGACTATGTCGCGCAGCAAACGGCGCCCAGATTCTCCGTTCGCGAGTGGGTCAACGAGGACACGCCCGGCGTATTGTTCATACCCTATAAAGCCGGCCAGATCGCGGCGCTGCGCTCGACGGTCTCCGGCTGGATGCGTCTGGCCATTTTCGAGACGATGGATCGGGGCGGGCGCAATCCGCGGCTCTGGTTCGTCGTCGACGAATTGGATGCACTAGGTCAAATAGACGGTCTAAAAGATGCGCTGGCGCGGCTGCGTAAATTTAATGGACGCTGCATCCTGGGATTCCAATCCATCGCACAAGTCTCGAGCGCCTATGGTCAGGGCGACGCGCATACGATTGTGGAGAATTGCGGCAATACGTTGATCTTGCGCTGTTCGGCGAGCGAGGGCGGCGGTACGGCGCGGTTCGCTTCGCAGCTCATTGGTGAGCGCGAGGTGTTGCGCACGACCGTGTCAAGGAGCCGGCGGACTACCGATGTGCTGGGGTCGGTCGCGCACAGCGAGCACTTCAGCGTGGAGCCCGCCGTTCTGCCAGCGCAAATTGAACAGCTTCCGGATCTCGCCGGTTATCTGAAATACGCGTCGGATCCTACCTGGCAGCGCGTCCGTCTCGAGGCGAGGAGCGCATGGATGGAATATCGCGCGGGCGATACCGCGTTCGAGGAAGCGAATGGACTGTCGCAGCCACACGTCTTGAACGCAGATCGTGAATGAGCGCACCCCCGCGATCCACGACACCACCATGCAGCTGGGCTTGCTGATGGAGAGCGCCCAGGCCCATCAAAAGCTTGCCGAGAGCCAGCTCGAGCTGCTGCGCGCGCATACCCAGGACCTCGACGGCGTCGTGCGCGATGAAATTCGCCGCACTATGGTGGAGGAACTTCAGATGCTGACGGCCGAAACGACCCGCGCGACTCGAGCCCTGGAGAAGATCAGGCACGGCACGATACGGCGCTTCAGCTTGTGGAGTCTCGCGGCCGCAGCTCTTTGCACGCTGGGACCCGTTGCCATCGTCCATTGGACTTTACCCTCGGCGGTCGATATCGCGGCCTTGCGCGCCCGGCGGGAGGAGTTGGCGGCGAACGTGGCGGGACTCGAACAGCAAGGTGGCCGCATCGACTGGCGGCGTTGCGGCGATGCCAGACGCCTGTGTGTTCGGGTGGACCGCAAGGCACCGAGCTACGGTGCGAAAGCCGACTACTACGTCCTCGAGGGATACTGATCATGAATTGGACGGCGATCGTCGAACCCTTACAGAGCGCAAACGCCCTTATGCTGGCGGCTGCGCTGACGGTGGCGATGGGCGGCTGCGCGAGGGTGATGCGACGCAATCGACCCGAAAGACATATGCGCGGCGTGCGGCTGGTCAGTGGCGCGCCACTGCAACGCCGGGCTGCGCGCCTGAAACGAGCCGCGCCTGAATTGCTCACGCTGGCCGGTGTTGCCATTCCCCTGGCGGATGAGACCAAACACTTCAAGCTTATCGGCACCACCGGCACCGGTAAGAGCACTGCAATCCGCGAGCTCTTGGGTTCGGCTATTGCGCGTGGCGACCGGGCCGTATTTGCAGATCCGGACGGAGGTTACTGCGAGAAATTCCACGACCGTTATCGGGGTGACGTTGTGCTTAACCCATTCGAAGCGGACTCGGTGAAATGGAATTTATTCGCCGAAATCGAAGACAGTTACGACGCGGAACAACTTGCGAGCGGGTTGATTCCCAACGGCGATGACCCTGCGGCGCGCGAGTGGCGTGGCTATGCCCGCACGTTTCTGGCCGCAGTGATGCGTCGCTGCAGCATTACCGGCAAACACGATGTCGCTGATTTATGGCGTCTGCTCACCGTCGCGTCGGCCGACGAGCTGCGCCCCATTGTCGCCGGTACGCCGGCGCAACCCTTTCTGGATCCTGACAACGCCCGCATGTTCGGCTCGATCAGGTCAGTCACCGGTTCTGCGATCGCAGCAATCGAGCACATCCAGAAGCAGCGCGCGGCTGGCTTCTCGGTGCGCAAATGGGTGAGGACATGCACACAACCCAGCATGCTGTTCATTCCCTATCGGGCGCGGCAAATCGCGGCGCTGCGGTCCATGATTGCCACATGGATGCATCTCGCGATTTATGAAGCCATGAGTCAATCGCAATGCGCCGATCAAAGGCTTTGGTTCGTTGTCGATGAGCTCGATGCGCTGGGCGCAATCGACGGGCTGAAGGACGCACTGGCCCGACTCCGCAAATTTGGAGGCAGGTGCGTCCTCGGATTTCAATCGATTGCGCAGGTCTCTAGTACCTACGGCCACGGCGAGGCCCAGACAATTGTAGAAAATTGTGGCAACACGCTCATTCTTCGATGCTCAGGCAGCGAAAACGGCGGCACGTCGCAATTTGCCTCCAGGTTAATTGGCGAAAGGGAAATCTTACGGCGCCAGATTTCGCGCGGCCGGGATCGCGAGACTCTTTCTGTCCGAGGTGCACGCCGCTCGCGCAACGTCACCGAGCAGCAGGTGACGGAAACAGCAGTCATGGCCTCCGAGCTTGAGCAGCTGCCGGATCTATGCGGCTATCTTAAGGGAGCCTCATCCGCCGTGTGGTTGAAGGTTGCCTTCGCCGCGGGATGACAATGCAACTGCCCAACGCCAATATCCGATCGCCCACCTACTTTGTAGCGCGCACGGCCAAACCTTGCACGCACTGCGAGCGGCCGAATCGCCTTCTGGCGCTGGCTTTGCCGCCCAATCATGAAACGCTCGACACCGAAGCCGCGGAGGATGGCGTGTGGCAGACGGTGCGCGCACACGCATTTCTCTTCTACGTGACGGAACTGCCGGATGCCGTGCAACGCCACTTGCTGCAGCTATCGGGGCTATTTCGCCTGACGCGTGGCGCAGACGCGCAACATCCCTACTGGGCGAATCACTGCGAGCGTTGCGGCGTGGTGATCGGCGATCACGAACTGCACAGTGAGCCCGGGGCCTTCATGCCTTACGACGAAGCCGAAGCGGCGAACATCCAGCTTCTGCCCATAGGCGAGGCGTTCGAAGCAGCGGCGGTGGGCTACGCGCTCGAGCCGGAATTTTTTCGATTCATGCGCAGGCTCTAGCCGCCCATGGCCGTCTATTTCCTGAATTTGCAGACGTTCGGACGCTCGAACGGCAGCAGCGCGGTGAGCGCCGCCGCGTATCGCGCCGGGGAGCGTATCCGAGACGACCGCAGCGGCAAGATTTACGACCACTCCGATCGCCAAGATGTCATGTACAAAGAGATCATACTGCCGGTCCAATTCGACGCGGACGACATGGCCTGGGCCAAGGACCGCGCGAATTTGTGGAACACGGCGGAAAATGCCGAGACCCGAAAAAACGCGCGCGTGGCGCGCGAGTACCTAGTCGCGTTACCGGTTGAATTGTCGGCCGATCGTCGGGTAGATTTGGTCAGGGGATTTTCGCGGGAGCTTGTGGAGCGTTATCGATTTGCTCTCGACGCGACCATTCACGCGCCGAGAGACTTCCCCGGCAGTGATCCGCGCAATTTTCACGCTCACCTGCTCGCCACAACCCGCGAGTTGACCACTGAGGGCCTGGGCCCCAAGACAACGCTCGAGTGGAGGGATGCGAATCGCCGCGACGCCGGGTTGGGGCCAGCGATCGATGAGCTGTTGCATGTGCGACGCCGCTGGGCCGCGAGTGCGAATGCAGCGCTGCGGGAAGCGCAGGTCGAAGTGCGCATCGATCATCGCACCTTGCAGGCGCAGGGCATCGATCGCGAACCCCGGCCGCAGATTCCACGGGCGGCCTTCGAAATGGAGCGCCACGGATATCGAAGCGCCGTCGCAGAGCGCATACGCGAGGAGCATCGAGCGAGAGTCGATTCGAGGCAGCGATGTTCGGCGCAGCGGGCCTCCGCTGCCGCTGAACCCCACAATCTGGATGAGATACGAAGGCAGGCGCGTGAGAACTGGCTCCGCCTGCGACAGGCGCACGCCGAGTCAGCGCAGGTGGGGGCAGCGGAGCCGACGCGCGAGGACGATCTCGCGCGATGATCAGAAGATCGCCGGGCATACACAGCGATTTCCTCAAACGCCGGAGGCCTGCCTTATATACTGTGCCACATTGTGCATTGACGCTAAAACACAGCCGGGCAGCCGTCCGCTTCGAGGTCTGGAAGTGGCTGACATCGGCGTCCGCCTCGAGCGCGCTTGCGCCGATGCGGACGGTCTGACCGGCGCTCACTGCATTCATGAACTATGGATGCGAGGTGCAATGCCCATCTACATTGAACGAGCGCTCGAGCGATTGTGGGCACTCGCTGCATCGTCCGTTCCCGAATGGCTGCCAATGCGCTATATCGATTGGTTGCCGGCAGTGTACGAGATCGCACTTGAGTTTGAATCCTGTGCCAAGGGTCGAACGAATATCTACCTGGTGCTGCTCGACTTCAGCGACCGCGATGGGTCGTATGGCGTGTATGTGGGGATGAGCAAATACAGCCCGGCGCAGCGCTTCGATCAGCACAAGGCCGGAATCCGGGCGGCCGGCAGCGTATTGAAGCGAGGAATCGAAGTGCTGACCGGGCCAACCATGCATTTGCAATACATCAAGCGTAGCGAGGCAGTACGCATCGAAGCGCAGTTGGCGGAAGGTCTGGCTGCGGCGGGACTGCGGGTGAAAGGTGGCCACTAAGGATGAGCAGCGATGGATCAGCGCCCTGACGGTGGCGGCATGAACACCGGTGATTGGTGCGCCGGGCGAGCCTTAAGGATTACACTAGGGGAATGATCGTCGTCCACCACCTCAATAACTCCAGATCACAGAGAGTGTTGTGGTTGTTGGAGGAATTGGGCGTCCCGTACGAGGTTAAGCGCTACGAGCGGGATGCCAAAAGCATGTTCGCGCCGCCGTCGCTGCTGGCCGTTCACCCGCTAGGGAAATCTCCGGTCATCGTCGATGATGCCGTGACAGTGGCCGAATCCGGCGCGATCGTCGAATATCTGGTTGACAAGTACGGCGGCGGACGATTGATTCCGCCCGCCGCTACCGCGCAGCGCCTGCGCTATTCCTACTGGTTGCACTATGCCGAAGGATCGGCGATGCCACCCCTGCTGTTCAAATTGGTATTCGATAGGATTGCCGCCAATCCCGCGCCATGGCCCATAAGTGCGATTGCCCGACGAATCGCTGGGACGGTGCAGACTACCTTCATTGCACCCAACTTGAAGCGCCACCTGGATTACATGGAGACGGAGCTCAATGCGCATCCGTGGTTTGCCGGAGAGCAATTCACTGCGGCCGATGTGCAGATGAGCTTTCCTTTGGAGGCAGCGGCATCGCGGGCCGGTTTGAATGCCAGCCGCCCAAAGCTGATGGCGTTTCTCGATCGAATCCACGCGCGCAATGCCTACAAGCGCGCCCTGGAACGCGGCGGTCAGTATGACTTTTAGAAAAATGAAGAAGGGGGAGTTGCCATGTGGAAATGCAGCAATGCGGCGGCATTGTCGGGTGTACTGCTAGTTGTCCTAACAGCCTGCAATCAGTCGCCGGCGCCTCCGCCCGCGCCTAAGGGTCCTTCACCGGCGAGCGCCGCGTGGCTCAAGCTCACGAAAGCCTTCGTCGAAGACTATCTGCAGGCCCAGCCCTCGTTTGCCGCGCGGCAAGGTCGCCATGAATTCGATGGCCAGCTACCGGACTTAAGCGCCCACGGAATCAAGCGCGAGATCGCGCGCCTGCATGATCAGCATGATCAAATCGCGGCCGTCGATCCCGCCACGTTGCAGCCGCGGGAGCGCTTCGATCGAGCCTACTTGCTCGCCGTCCTGGACCGGGATCTTTTCTGGATCGAAAAGGCCCAATTTCCGTTCAAGAATCCGGGTTGGTACTTGGAGCAAATCGACCCGGATGTGTACTTGAGCCGAAATTACGCGCCGCTGAATGTGCGCATGAAGGCTTACATCAAGTACGCCCGCGCCATCCCCAGGATGGCCTATTCCATCAAAGAAAATCTCAAATCGCCTTTGCCCAAAACCTACGTTGAGCTGGGAATAGCGCAGTTCGGGGGACTCGCTGACTTTTACGGCAAGAACGTCGCGGCGGTGTTTGCGTCAGTCGCCGATCCCGAGCTGCAAAAGCAGCTGGCCGACGCGGACGCGGCGGCGGCGCAGGCCATGAGCGCTCTCCGCGACACGCTGATCTCGGAACGCAAGAGCGCGAATGACAAATACGCGTTTGGGCCGGAGTTATTCGCACAGATGGTCAAGCAGACCGAACAAGTGGATTTCCCTGTCGAGCAGATCGAGGCCGTGGGCCGCGCTGATCTCGACCGTAATACCGCGGCGCTCAAGGCGGAGTGCGCCGCTTACGCGCCGCGAGCCTCGCTTTCACAATGCGTCGGCAAAGCGGAGGCGAACAAGCCAAAAGTCGGGCCGCTTGAGGAAGCGCGCACGCAGCTGAAGATGCTCAGAGAGTTCATCGTCAAGAACAACGTGGTCTCGATTCCGAGCGCCGACGAGGCGTTAGTCGCAGAAGCGCCGCCCTACAATCGATCCAACGTGGCCTTCATCAATACGCCCGGGCCCTACGATCACGGTCTGGCGTCTATTTACAATATAGCGCCGCCCGACCCGAAGTGGAGCAAGGCCGAGCAAGCGGCCTATATCCCAGGCGAGTCGCCGCTCTTGTTCACCTCAGTGCACGAGGTGTGGCCCGGGCATTTCTTGCAGTTCCTGCACTCAAACTCGAATCCCGACAAGCTTGAAGCGCTGTGGGTGGGGTATGCCTTCGCGGAAGGATGGGCTCACTACAGCGAAGAAATGATGTACGAAATGGGCCTGGGCAAAGGCGATGCCGAGACTCATATCGGTCAGCTGAGTGAAGCGCTGCTGCGCGACGTGCGACTGCTCTCCGCGATCGGGCTGCATACCCATGGGATGACGGTCGCGCAGTCCGAGAAGATGTTCAAGGAACAGGCCTTTCAAGATCCCGGCAATTCGCGTCAGCAAGCGGCGCGCGGTACTTATGACCCGGCGTACCTCAACTACACGCTTGGGCAAACTCATGATTCGTAAGTTGCGGGCGGATTGGCTGGCCAAGAGTGCGGCGGGTACTGCGTCCTCCGGCCCGGATGAGCAGGCACGGTGGCATGAATTCCACGACAAGTTCTTGTCCTACGGAGGACCGCCGATCCCATTGCTGCGCAAAGAATTGCTGGGCGAGGGCGGCAGCCCGCTTTAGTGCCTGCATGTAGCACAAAAGCCCCATGGAATATCGCCGGGGACCCGGACGCCACTGCCGGCCTCGGCCTACGCTCAGGGTGCCCGCGACTTCAAGTCCGTCGCGGGCGCAGGCAAGGCGCATTTCCATCGCCTCTAACTGCGGGATTGCGCTGCCCGATGAGCCGAATCTGATATGGGAAAAAAAGCCCCGAGTTTCCTCGGGGCGCAATCGACAATAAACTCGCGGTTTCCTATGCTAACGCGTCACGGGCCGTCAAAGATTCGCAAGACCACGCGACGGTTTGCCGCACGTCCTTCGGCAGTTTTATTGTCGGTAATCGGTTCGTCCTCCGTAATCAGTTGTGCCGCTGGGCGAGGGCGTAGCCACTGCTAAGCCATCAGCCAAAAGGGAAGCACCCCGCCACCCGCTCAAGATCACTCGATTCATATCCCCTCTGCACTCTTTGGGGTCAATGCAACAGCAAGGCGGTCATTACCACCTATCTGGCGCCGTAGCTCAATGAGACTCTGGGCCTACTCGAGGGGCAGATTGGCTCTCTTCAGGGGTGCGGCGGTGGTGCGTCCTCTAGCGCGGAGCAGGGGAAGCTTCACGCCGCCGCCGATCCTATTGCTAAGGGCAAGCCCGCTCTAGGGATTATGGGTCGAATCGCCGGTCGCGACGAGGAGTCCGCTGTCCGCCCAATTCCCTAACAGGGTTGCGGCGGCGGCTGGAATCTCATCGACGGGCAGCAAGGCGGAGAGATCCTCGCAGATCATTGCGAAGCTGCGGCCGCGCAGCGCCAAATCGAGCGCAGCCGATTCGACGCCGGTCATTGAGCGAAAATAATTCTGCAAGTTTTGACGCCACAGGAGCCACGGAACCGGTGCCTCACTTGCAGCGGGTCTTGGCGGTGTCTCCTCAGCGCTCATGGCCTTCCACACGGCGGCCGTATTCCACTTGAAGCTAAGCCTACGAAGCGACGGATGAAAGGTGAATTTAAGATCGCCCCACGCGGAGGGCGCAACGGCGGATAAGTTAGCGCGCCGCAGGGGTTCGGCGTCTGGCGCGTCGAAAACTTCTGCCAGCGTCCACTCGAGTTGCGCGACCTCCGCCAGAATGGGCTCATCATAGGGCGGCGAGTGCGCCATGAACTGCGCCAGTTCTTGCCCGTACCAGCGAATCGAGCGGAACCTGGAAGGGTGCGCCGCTACATAGGCCTCGCCCAGCGCCATGAACAGGTCGTCGCCCAGCAGTCCATGCAGGATGGGGTAGCTATCCTGCAGGGCATCGATCAGCCGAACCTGATAAGCGTTGCGATAAATCGCCAAGCGATCCTTGGCGGCGAGCGGCGGCGCATCCACGATGGCATTCGTAATGCTGCTGTCCGCGCCCAGCAGGTGCCGCTGCATGTCCCGTTGTAGTTCACGGAGCTGAATTGGTGTGCGCATCACGCTGCCTGCCGCGAATGCCGAGCGGCAATGCTGCGCGCCATGCCGAGTTCGGACACCAGCTCGCTCAATTCAGGAATGTTGTCGTCGCGTTCGATCATGGTAGGCACTGCGCCGAAATGAGCGACGGCCTGCCCGTACAAATCCCACACGGGCGCAACAATCGGATGGTCATGCGTGTCGATCAAGTGGCCGCCCATATCGCTGTGTCCGGCGAGATGGAACTGGCGAACTCGGCCTTTCGGTATGGCATGCAGATATTTCAGCGCGTCAAAGCCGTGATTGACGCTGCTGACATAGATATTGTTGATGTCGAGCAGGATGTGGCAGTCCGCCTGCGACGCGACCTCGCGCAGGAATTCCCACTCGCTCATTTCGTCCGCGTGAAAGCTGAGATAGCTTGACACGTTTTCCAGCAAGATCTGCCGGCCCAACGCCTCTTGTACCTGACCTACTCGCGCCACCACGCACGCCATCGCTTCTTCGGTATAGGGCAGCGGCAGCAAATCATGCAAATTGCGGCCTTCGACCCCGGTCCAACAGAGGTGGTCGGATATCCAGTGCGGTTCGATGCGGTCGGCCAGCGAGCGTACCGCGCGTAAATATTCGAAGTCGATCGGATCGGTGCTGCCGATGGAGAGCGACACGCCGTGCATCACCATCGGAAATCGCTCGCGTATGCGCTCCAGGTAATGAAGCGGTTTGCCGCCCGGTACTAAATAATTTTCGGTGATGACTTCGAGCCAATCGATGGCGTGAGGCTCGCTTAAAATGGCCTCATAATGCGGGGTTCGAAGGCCGAGACCAAAGCCGGAGAGTTGCATCAAAATGGGCCGGGCGACAGCACCCGGCCCCTCGACGTTGTGACCTTACTTCGCGGCCTTCGCCTTGGCTTGGGCGTCGGCGCAAGCCTCCTTGGTCATGCTCACATAGCCCTGACCCTTGCAGCTGTTCATGCCTTTGCAGCTATTTTTCGCGGACTTGCACTCAGAAGTACCCTTGCAGGAATTCACGCCAGTGCAATGTACCGTGGCGGCGTCCGCCGCAAATGTTGCAGTGCTAATTCCGGAGGTGAATAGCATGGCGGCCGCAGCTGCCATAGTCGCGCTCGAGATTTTATTGATTTGCATATTTGGATCCTCGATGGTTTGGACGCAGCGGAATTGCTGCTCACGTAAAAGACCCGGCCAACACCGGCATTATTACCCAATTATATAAGCTAATGCTGATGAAAATGACGCATCGCAACAATATGTCTGCGGCGCGGTTCCTTTATGCAGGGGGCTAACGTATGCTGCGTTCTTTGAATCATTTCAGGGATTGCAATGCGAATTGTCTCTTTTTGCGTCGGATTGATTATCGCCGGATGTGCCGGCAACCCCACTAGCTCTCCTCCACCTACGATCGCGCCGACACAGGTTGCATCGAGTGCGTCTGCTACGGCCCCTGCGAATCTGGCGCCGAATGCGCCTGCCGCGCCGCCCTCGGCGCCACCCGCCACACCGGCCCAGAAGCTCGCGGAAGCGCGCAAGCTTGGCTATACCATTGTCAACGAAAACGGCGAAACGCTGTATTGCCGCAAGGAACCGCGAGTCGGCTCGCACCTCATAACCGATACCACCTGCCTGACGGAGGCGCAAATCGAAGATCTGCGCCGACGAACCCAAGAGGCGATGCGAACCTTCCAATATCAGATGCCTCCTCCGCAAGGTAAATGACCATCAATTAGTCATGCTCGATATTCCGGCGGCCCCCTACCTCGACAAAGCTGCATTGGTGGGTGGATGTGTGCGGTTGCCCCTCAAGATCGATAGCCTGCGCTTGCTCAACGAGATCGCTCGCCTACCGGCCGTGGAATGGGGAACACGTGGCGGCCGGGTTGGGGTGCACAACAGCGCAGAAGCGATCTTTCTTCGCGGCCATGCACCCGCGGAAGGGGAAAAGCTGGTCGAGGATCGGCCCAATCTCGATCGATTGCCTTACACGCGCGTCATCATCGAGCAGTTGATACCCGCGCCGCCGCTGCGCTGCTTGCTGGCGCGACTGCCGGCAGGCGCCGTCATCGCACCACACATCGATAGAGCACCTTATTTCGGCAAAACTTTACGAGTGCATGTCCCGGTCGAGACAAACGAGTCGGTCTTCATGGTCTCGCGTGGGCTGTGCTATAGCATGCAGCCGGGCGAGGCATGGATGTTGAACAACAGCGCCGAACACGCCGTGTGGAATTCACATCCCCTGCTGTCCCGCACGCATCTGATTTGCGATTTTCTTCCGAGCCCCGCCTTATTGGACCTGTTGCTACGCGCTGAGCGCGATCTCGGTGTCCGGCGGGCGGATGTCGAGGCATACACGCGCGAATTGCGTCCTGCCGGAGCGGCGTCGATCCGATGATCGTTACGCCTCGGTTCGTATTCTTGCATTTGCATAAGTCGGGCGGGACCTTCGTCAACGAATGCTTGCTGAAATTCGTTCAGCACGCCCAACATGTCGGCTATCACCTGCCTCGCCGCATGGTTCCCCAAGAGCACGCCCAGCTGCCGGCCTTAGGTTTAGTGCGCAATCCCTGGAGCTACTATGTCTCTTGGTATTCGTTTCAACTCGAGCGGCCGAATCCCAATTTTTTGTTTCGGATACTGAGCGATGACGGGCGGCTGGACTTCGACGCGACGCTGCGCAACATGCTGGATCTTGGTGCGGGCAGTGTGCGCCTCGATATGTTGTTGCGCGCGCTGCCGTCGAGTTACAGCAATCAAGGATTGAATTTGCCGAATTTCGCGCTCGCGCCGATCCGCGGCACGCGCCTGGGGTTTTACACGTTTCTTTATCGATATCTTTATCAAGGCGGACCGGAACCGGTGATCGTCGGGCGTATGGAGGACATGCGTGAAGACCTCGTGCCGATGCTGGAGAAAGTCGAGCATTCGCCGAGCGCGGACATGCGTGCATACATTGAGGAGGCGCTGCCGCGCAATACCTCTCAACACACGCTGTACACGGAGTACTACAACGATTCACTCCGCGACCTGGTCGCGAAGCGCGACGAGGAAATCATCTCGCGGCACAATTACCGCTTCGGCGGATAATCGCGCCGGTCAGGCTAGCGCCTTCAAACGCTGCCAGGTCGAGGCGATCATCGGTAACACCCGCTCGATCTGCGCTTGGTTCATGCGCCACTTATCCGCCGCGGGCGCCGTGAGCGTGAAGCGCGACGCTGGCAAAGGCGCCGCGAGACGCGCAGCCAGCGCCGGATCCAAATCGATACCGAGGAAGCGGCACAGGCGCTCGATTGTGGCGCGCGGCGCGCCGACGAGATGGGCATAGTTGACCGCCGTCCAGCGCTCCGGAGGCAGGGACGCGAGGTCATCCAGCACGATGCGATTGATCGAGTCCCATTGAAACGCAGCGATTTCCTCAAGCGGGCGGCCGTTAAGCAGACGCCAGCCCGGCGGCAGCGCTAAAGACCACGCCCCCTCGAAGCCGTCAAGCTTGTTGTAGGTTCTGAAGTTTCCAGAGCGCCAGGCTTCCATGATGCTGCCGAGGTTCTCGTGCGGATCGCGCCAGAGGAAAATGAACTGGGCGTCGGGAAACAGACGGTCGAAAAACGGAATGCGCAGAGAATTCTTCGGCGTCTTTTCCAGAAACCGTCGCCCATCGAGAGCATTGACCGCTCGGCCCGCTGGATCGACCAACCGATCCACGATCGCGGAGCGCAGGCTGCCGGCGAGCGCCGGGGAGTAGGCGTCCGCACTCAGCCGATTCGAATCGACCCCCGGAGCGCCGACTCGAAGCTCCGCGACGCCTTCCACCAGCCAATGAGCTTCGCCGCCAACGGTCACCAGTTGCTCGCTGGCCGCAAGCGTCTCGAAAAGCAGCGTACTGCCGGAGCGCGGCGCGGCCACGATAAACACCGGTCGCCGCAGCGGCGCCGGCGGATTGCGAGGGAACGAATTGAGAGTCTGCCCCGCATCAGCATTGGGCGTGAGCATGGGACGAAGCACGCGGCCCTCGAGCACCATGTGGGCCGCCACGCGATTGCTGCGGATCACCAGGCCCTCGCCAAGCCGCTTCGATGCCTCGCGGACACTGTCGCGAAGCTTGGCGAAATCCGGCCAGCCGAATTCGCCTGCGCCATGCAACAAGTACAGCTGGCGCCAGTCCTTGCAGAAACTCTCAAGCAAGGCGTGGTATTGAGCGAGCCGCGCCGAAGATTCCGCTTCGGATTGGTCCGTGATTTCGCTACGCATGTCCATGATCAGGAAGTCGAGCTCGGCCGGCGCCATCACCGGCGCAAGCAGCGCTTGTTCGGTTAACGGAAACGCTTCGCGCTGCGCATCGAAACGATACTCCTCGTCCACTGTACCTTGCGGCTGGCCGCGCGCGACGAATTGCCAAAAGTTCGAGCTGCCGGAGGTGTCCGCCACCAGATGAATGCGCTCATGATCCGTGGGATTCTCCACCCGGTGTAGCCGCCAGTTATCGAATATCCACGCTTCGCCGGCTGCCATGTGCACGCATTGATCGTCGCAATAAAAGCGTACTTGTGGCTGCGTGATGACGGGAATATGCAGGCGCACGCGGCTGAACCAGTGGTAGTTGATGTCGGCGTGCTGGGGCACCGAGGCGCCCGGGGCCAGGCGCATCAATCGCGAACGGCCCCATACGACTCCAAAGCTTGCCAGGATTTGGCGAATGTAGGGCGACTGGCGCAAATGCGGCGTCATCGCCATGCGGCCGTTGACGGCATCGTTATCGCCGCCTTCGACGCTCACCAGCCGAACGGAGCTGTTGCCGGCAATGTCGTTCGGATGCGAGGCCCAGGCGGAATCCGGAAGCGCCGCGGTCTCTCGCGCCAAGCGCGCGGCGTTGAACCGCACGCCTAAGCGATAAAACGGTTGCGGCAATCGCATATCAAGGATCCAGCGTGCGACGGAAATCGCCAATGGCACCGACCAAATCCGCAAATGCCGCGCGTTCCGTTTCACTCAAATACGGACTCCAGAGGTCGAAGATCAATACCACACGGGTCTTGTTGCTCCGGTTCCATGCTTCATGTTCGTAGGTGTCGTCGAATACCACGACGCGGCCTTCCTGCCAGGCGTGTAGTTCCCCGCCTACGTTAAGCGCGCAGTCGTCAGGGACCATCAGCGGCAGATGCGCGACCAGCCGGGTATTGGTGACGCCGCGATGCGGCAGCAAATGCGTGCCGGGCGTAAACACTGAAAATAGAACTTCCGGACCATGCTCGCGCACGCGCGACAGGGGCAATGCATCGATTGCGCTCGCCGTGCGCGGGCAACGCGCGCAATTCTCCTCGCGCCGGACGCCGTGCCGGTAGAAGTAATAGCCGTTCCAGGACGGGGGCGTATCGAGTCCGCGCAAGTTCGCTTCTTCCAGCGCCTCGCTGGTAAATACGCGCTCGCGTCCATGAACGGACGGCAGCAGCGCCAACAGTTCGTCCCTGATGTCCACCGTCGCTTGCTCGAGCGCGCCAATCCAGGGAAACAGGTTCCTCGGTACATAAGCTCCGGTCGGCAGTCCCGGACAATACAGGAACGTCGGCTGCTGGCGCGGATCCGGATAGACCGCCGATTCCTCGCCGAGATAAATGCGCAAGGACTGCTCCACTCGAGTCACGGAATTGCGGCCATACTTGGCAATGATCGGCTCGAAGACGCGCGCGAAGAGCGCGCGCCGGTCCTCGCGCACCAAGATCACCGCGCGCTCCACCAGCGGTTGCAGGGCCGGCGGAGTCGTCGCGGCATTGACCCAACGGCCTTGATCTTGCGCGCCCTTCAGCGCGCGCCCATAAGCCACCAGGGCCTCATCGGGGAGACCCGTTTGCTCCAGCAACCGGCCCAAATAGAGCCGAGCGACGTGCAGTTCAGGGGCCAGTCTGATGGCCTCCCGCTGCGCATCCACGGCGGCGGAGAAGTTGCCCGCGGCCTCCAGAATCAGTCCCAGATGATGCTGAGTGATCGGATCGTCGGCCTGTGCGGCACGGGCGCGTTCCAAGAGTTCGCGCGCGCGCAGCAGCTGGCCGTCGCGAAATGCCGCCAACCCGACGACATTGAGCGCTTGAACGTGGCGCGGGTCGGCCTCGAGAAGTTGCTGAAAAGCCTGTTCGGCCTCCTTCGTGCGGCCTTGTCGCAATAGTTGTTGCGCTTGTGCGGCCGACGTCATAGCGTATCTCTCCATCTCATGCCCATAGAAGACCTGTCATTCTACGTCCGCACTTACGATCATAACCTGGACGCCTCGCTGTGCCGCCAAATGATCGAATCATTTGGTTCGTTGCAACGATTTCACAAACAAAACGGGCGCGGAATTCGCGCCGGCCTGGAAGAATCGGCGTGGACCGAATTGAACGTAACTCAGCTGTCCGATCCGCCGTTCCTGAACATGTTGCGCTCGTTCGTCGATCGCGCGCTGCAACGCTACAACCAGGACATCAACCTGCCCATTGCAATACCGAACACGCCGCTGCTGTCCGAGTTCGTGATCAAACGCTATCGTCCGGGCCTCGACGAGCAGTTTCAACTGCATTTCGATGCCATCAATTTTGTCGCCCACCGCTACTTGGTTTTGCTGTGGTATCTGAACGACGTCGCGGAAGGCGGGGAGACGGTTTTCCCGGCGCTTAACTGCAAAGTTGCGGCGCAAGCCGGCCGTCTGCTGATGTTTCCCCCGTACTGGATGTACCAGCACCAGGGGTTGCAGCCAAGGTCCGGCGACAAGTACATTTTGTCGACCTATCTGTTGTTCGATATGAATTAAGCCTGATAATTCCAGCGCTCGAAGTAAGGCTTCAATATCGGGAGGCAGCGGGCGAAATGCTCCCGATAAGGCAACCAGCGGCCGACAGCCTTGGCCGTCACCGGTTGCACGACTTGAGAATAGCTCGGCGTGCTGATGAAGCGCTTCTGGTGGGCGCGCGCAGCGGGCGCCAGCACGGCGTCGTCCCAGGGTAGTTCCAGAAATTCGATGACCCGGCGGGTCTGTGCCTCGAAGCTATCCACGAAGGTCTCGTAACGCAGCTCCAGCACATCGGCTTGGAGCAAGGATTGCTGGGTGTACCAGAAATCAAAGGTTCGGCGGTAGCCGGTGCTGAGCGTCGGCAGATCCTGGCATAACTGCGCAAAATCAGGCGCCCTGAAGTGCTGCATGTAGCAGCTCAGCAGCACATCGCAGGGATGGCGAATGGCGAGCACCACTTTCGAATGCGGAAACAAGCGCTTGATCATCGCCAGGCGCAGCAGGTTCAAGGGATTCTTGTCGACCAGGCGCTGCCCGGGATTCAGCGTGATCTTGCGCGCCACGCGCTCCCAGTATCGCGCACGCACCGCGTCGAGCTGCTCGTTGCTGACCGTGCTGAGTTCCGAGGGATAGAGAACGCCCTGCGCGAGAAGATCATCCAGCGCGTTTTGCAGAAAGGGCTGTTCATCCATGGAAACAAGCCCCGGATGAGCATCGAGCGACAGCTCGAGCAGAGTCGTGCCGCTGCGGGGAAACGCGACGATGAACACCGGGCTTGCGGCCGCTTCGGGAGCCCGTGAGTGATCCCAGCGCGCGACGTCCGCCGGATCGCAGGGATACTGCGCGATGGATAACGTCGGTGCGCCGCGCAGCACCGCGAGCGGAGCCGTGAGTTTCAGGTGCTCTGCCTGCGAGCGATGCGCGCCGATCAAGGCCTGCATCGTCTCTTCGTGCCGACCGAGCGCATCCAAGGATTTAGCCAGCGGAAACTGCTGGAAGTGCTTGTGTGGCACTTCCTTGCACTCATCCACCGCTTTCTGAAAGAGTTCGACCGCAAGCGCATGGCGGTTTTCGCGCTGCGCCAACGCCGCCTGGATCAGCAACAGCTCCGATCCCAGCTGCGCGGACGCCGGATCCGCCAGGAGCTGATCGAGCAACTGACGGGCCTCGGCCGTGCGATTGGTACGCTCGAGGACTTGGATCAAGGTGAGCTGCGCCTGGGGGTCGGCGCCAGTGGCTGCGGCCCTGCGCACGGCGGGCTCCGCGCGCTCCGGCTGCCCCAGTTTCATCAGCAGTTGGCCGGCGCTCGCGCTGATCTCGGGCGATATTTCGGCCTGTTGCTCCCAGCCCTCGAGCGCGGCGAGAGCCTCGTCCGCGTGCAGCGTCTCGTAGCAGCAAAGCGCGTAGCGATAGCGGATCTCGGCGTCATTGGGATCCAGGCCCAGGGCTCGCTCCAGCACGGCACGCGCCGATTCGAAGTC
The DNA here is from genome assembly GCA_963749775.1 of uncultured Gammaproteobacteria bacterium. GTDB lineage: Bacteria > Pseudomonadota > Gammaproteobacteria > Steroidobacterales > Steroidobacteraceae > Bog-1198. The sequence goes on along the minus strand of CAVVPB010000025.1, from coordinate 680,587 downwards.
GTCGCGCGCAATGTGCGCCAGGCCCACGTTGTAGTAGAAATCCGCGGACGCGGCGCCGAGCGCAGCGGCTTGAGCGAATGCATACAGCGCCTCCTCGATGCGGCCGTCGCAGCGCCGTGCCGTGCCGACATTCATCCAATGCATGGGCTGCTGCGGTTCGAGTTCGCTGATCTTAAGATAAACCGCTTCGGATTCCGCGTGCCGGCCCTGGATATGCAACGCAAAGCCCAAGGCGCTCAATGCCTTGCCGTCACGGGGGTCGAGCCGTAAGGCGTCGCGGGCGCGCTCCTCGGCGGCGGCGGACTGGCCTTGGGCCAGCAGCTCAACCGCCAGTTCCGTCAATTGTTTCGCGTCGTAGACCTGCATGGATTCCCGAGGTGCTTTACCCATAAAAAAGGCCGCGCAGGTTGCCCTGCGCGGCCTTAAGTCTACCCAAATTGTCGTTCTAGAACTTCTGCGTGAAGCCCGCGAACCACTGCCGGCCGAGCGTGTCGTAGGTCGACACGTCGGTGTTCGCATTGGTCACGTTGTTTTGATACACCAGCGGCGGCTGCTTGTCCGCAATGTTGCGAATACCCACCTGCAACCGGGTCTTGGTCGGGAAGTTATATCCCACCGTCAAGTCCAGATACACGAAGGAAGGGATCTGCAACGGCGGGAACGGAGTCACCAAATCAGACTCTACCCCGGTTACCGAGGGCTGGTAAAGCTGGATGTGGCTGATATAGCGAGCCACAAACAGAGCATCCGCGCCCCAGCCAGACCATCCGATCGTTGCATAGGCCCGGTCCTTCGCATAGTTGCCGAACTGCCGGTTGAACGTGCCTGCAATTTCCTGCGTTGCCGCGCCCGGAGCCGGGGTGTTTTTGTAGCTCAGCAGGTGGGACCAGTCGATGCTGAAATTGAACGAGCCGATCGGCGTGTTATGCAAGGCGTATTTCAGCGTGATATCGACACCATCCGTATCCAGCGTACCCAGATTGAACTCTGGATTTTCGAATACCTGGATCAGGCCCGCATTGGTTCCCGCCGTCGATGGAAAGCGGTGAATCAAACTGCAGAACTGCGGCGATCCCGTCGCGATGCACTGCTGGATCGAGTAGTTCGAGTCCAGCAAGGTGATCAACCCATCGATATGGTATTTCCAATAGGTGGTTTCGAAGGACAGGTTCGGTACAAACGACGGATCGTAGACGAAGCCACTGGTGACCACGTGACCTTTCTCAGGCTTGAGGTTCGGATTGCTCTCGTTCAAGCCCGTGATCTGACCGTTGGGTTCCTTGAAGTTCCCGGTGAGCGGTACTCCTTGGCAGGCCAGCGCCAGGTTCGGAGTGGCCGCCACCGCCGCTGCGGTCAGGTTCGTGCAAGGATCGTTGAACGTAACTGCCGTGTTGGTCGGGGACGCCGCAATGTCGGAGACCGTCGGAACTCGGAACACCTGCGAATAGGTGCCGCGAATCAGCAGGTCCGTGACGGGACGATACTCGAGCTTCAAATCGCCCTTGGTGGCGTTGCCGAACAAGGAGTAGTCCGAATAACGAATGCCCAAGTCCACGTTCAACGCGTGCGCCAGCGGCAGGTCCTTTAAGATCGGGACGAACAATTCTCCGAAGATCTGCTTGCTGTTGTACCCGCCGATGGTATTACCCGTACAGGTCTCCTGTGACAGTTGGCAATTCAGGTACAGCGGCGGCAACGCTTGAACAATGGCGTCTGCGACGGTGACTTGGCGCCTGTCGTCATAGGAAAGGCCCGCGGCGGCTTGCATGGCACCGGCCGGTAGATCGACGATCTTGCCGTTGAAATCCAACTCGATCGCCTTGTACCAGTCGGTGTTATCCGTGTTGTAGTTCGCTGAAATCGCTTTCAGCGCGGAGACCTGGTCCGGCGTCGTCGGGTTGAAGAAGTTCACCGGTATGCAACCGGGAACCGTGGTTTTCACACCACCCACATCCGTGCCGCAGGTCGGATTTCCGGTCGCGGGATCGATGAAGGATGGGCCCAAGGCATTGTTCAACAAGGAACCGAGGAAGTAGCCGGTGACCACAGCATGCTGCTGCAGCCGGCTGTAGGTCATGTTCAAATCCCAATTCCAATCGCCCAAGCCCAATTTGCCCTTCACGCCGCCGTTAACCAGGGCGCTGTCGGAGCTGGTATCGCTTCGCCGATCGCCGAGGGAAGTCAGGCGTTCCGTGAAGTCCGGGTTGGCGCCGGAGGCTCCGCCGAAATCGATGCCGAACGGGTTGTAAATGCTGTTCTTGGACAGAACCACGTTGTCTGCGAGCGAATCGAAGGGCAACGGCGCAATCTGAAAGCCGGAATGCGTGTGGGTCGCCGTGACCGCAGCGTAGGCCTCGATATCATCATTGATCTTGTAATTCGCCTTCGAGAAGGCCGATGCGCGCTCGGTCGGCGTTATGATCAGGTTCAGCGGTTGATAGTTGTACGCGTCAGCAGCAGGGTTGTAGCACCGATAATCCGTGAGCGCGCTGCCTGCTGCACCGGCGATTCGAGTGACGCTGGCGCAAGGCTTGCCATTCAACAGAAGCCCCAGCGGGTTGTCGAAAATGCGTCCCGTCGGAACGCGGCTCGATCCGCCTTTGTTGACGCCTGAAGTTCCGCCGTAGAGGTACAGGGCATACTTCGAAAAATCGCGGCGACCGGCCGATACGCCGTCCTGTTGCACCACGCCGCCGCCGACCACGAAATTGAACTTGTCGGAATTCGTGCCGAATAGCACGTTGATGTCGTGATGGTCGCCGTCATTGTGGGTGGTCTTGCCATAATCGGCGTTGATCTCGACGCCCTCGATATCCTTGCGCGTGATGAAGTTCACCACGCCGCCGATGGCATCGGAGCCGTAGATCGCGCCGGCGCCTTCTTTCAGCACTTCAACGCGTTCGATCAGGGGCAGCGGTATCTGGTTCACGTCGGTGGCATCCGAGGTGGTGCCGACGAGACCGATACGCCGTCCATCGACCAGGACCAACGTGCGCTTACAATCCAAGCCGCGCAGTTCGACGCAAGATTCGCCGAAGCCGCCGCCGTTGTTGACTTGCGGGTTGGTGGCCGCGCCGGACACAGAGGGAATGCGCTGCAAGAGGTCGCCGACGGTGCTGAGTCCGGATTGCTCAATAGCCTTCTGATCCAGCACGAAGACCGGACTTGCGGTTTCCGCATCCACGCGACGAATTCGCGAACCGGTCACGACCACTTCGGTCAGTGTCGTATCCGGAGCCGGGGCTGTGGCAGGACCCGCTGCCGCGTCCGCAGCCAGCGCCGCGGGCGCAAAGCTGATCGCTGCAGCGGCGGTGCCGGCAGCGCCAAGCGCTAGCCCTACAGCGCGCCTGATAGTTTCATTACTCGACATATTTGGTGTGCTCCTAGTCAAGACAAGATCAACCGCATTTTTTAGCGGGGTGCATGAAAACCAAATCCCATGAAAATGGGTCGGTCACCCGATTGAAAGCGGATCCCCAAAGCCAAACGTTGCGCTGCTGGCACAAGTTCAGATTTATGTGTGCCAACAATAACATTCTCGTTGCGAAAAACCAGTGGGGCTTGCATAAATTGCGTTGTTTTGGCGCAACGAAAACCGAAAAAGTCCCGCTCAGGTGGTGGGGCCGACGGGGCAAACTCAAGGGCGGCCTCATTGGGGGAGTGCGGATTTTCCTCGCACCACGACATCGCCCACGCGGATGCCGAGTTGTTCGCTGACGCCGCCCTTGAGTTCAAGCACTTCGAGCACGGGCTTCGGCGGGCTGATGATGTCCAAGGAGAGCGGGGTTGTTCGAGGCGCAATGTAGTCGATGCGGCCGTCGGCGCCGATAAACAGCATATCGAGCGACAAATAGGTGTTTTTCATCCACATCGAGACGCGCTCACCTGCGGGAAATTCGAACAACATGCCCGCGTGATCATCCATCTCCCGCACGAACATGAGCCCCTGTTCCGCGCGGCTCGGTCGATCGGCAATCCACACCAAAAAATTGAGCACATGACCCGAGGATGTGCGAATCGCGAGCTGGGATTTCGGAAACGCCGACAGCGGCTCAGGGGCCGCCCAGCTCGAGAACGCTGCGCAAGTCATCAGCAGCGCCAGGGCAAGTTTACGCATGGGGATCCTTTTGCTCATGGGCCCTTGGGCGTGTCATAGGTCACGGGTCCGGCGAATTCAAACGTGCTCACCAACACATCGCCCTTGCCGCGAACCGCGTGGGCCGGTTGCGTGCAAAATCCGCGCGCCTCGAGGCGGTAAGAATTGGCCCCTTGAAGCGGTCGCTGGGTCAAGGAATCCACGGTGCAACGGGAGTCCCCCAGCGTGCCGAATACGCGATTTGTGCCCTGCACGATGACCGTCAAATTGACGCTAACCTCGCGCGCCGACTGGCCTTCTTTGACGCCGGTCAATCCGAATACCAGCAGTAAATTGGGCGCCGTCCCCGAAGCGCGCTGAAAACTCAACCGCACTCCCGGCGGCTTATCGCGCGACTCGCCTGCGCAGCGTGTGCCGCTGTTGGGCCAATCGATGCGCGCATCGACCGCTCCCTGCATTTTTGCGCGCAAGTAGCCGTCGCCCGAGGCCAGGCAGGCGACCGCGGCCGTTGCCACGGGTGCGCGAGAGGGTGCGGGATCGCTCGCGGCCGCCGTTGCCCACGACCCCATGATCGTCAAAGCCTGAGCCGCGAAAATCGGTATCATTTCTGCCATGTTGCCACGGTGGCCTCAGGTTTTGTTGCTGCTCCTCACGCTTGGAGGTTGCTCACTGACGCCCAAATTCGTCCGGCCGAACGTCACGGTCACGAGCATCGAGTTGCGAGGCGGAAATCTGTTGCAGCAAACCTTTGCGGTCAAGCTCAACATTCAAAATCCCAATGACCGTGCGCTGCCGGTGCGCGGGCTGCACACCGATCTGAGCGTGGGCGGGGAGATCATCGCGAGTGGCGTCAGCGACCATGCCATCGTCGTTCCGGCTTTCGGCGAATCCGACTTCGACATGACGATTACGGCCAATATCGCGCTGGCGCTGCGCAAACTTGCCGACAAGGCGAATCAGCACGCCGACTTGGTCGACTACGAACTTTCCGGCGAAGCCAGCATCGACTTGCCCTTCATGCGAAGCCTGCCATTTCATCAAACCGGCTCTTTCTCTTTGAAGAGCAACCGTTAACTGATTGAAATGTATGAGATTTGCTCGTCTATCACACGTCCAAAGCGCGCCGAGTCTGCTAGACTTGCGGTCCTAACAGAGCGCGGCGACCTTAAGCCGCCGTAAGGGTCTCATGGCCGCCTCACCGTACGATCAATTGGAACAAGAGTTTCGCCGGCTGCATGCATTTCGTGGCGCGTTGTCGCTGCTGAGGTGGGATGCCGCTGTGATGATGCCGCGCGGCAGCGCCGATGTTCGCGGCGAGCAATTGGCCGCCCTTGAGACCGAACACCATGCATTGCTCACGACTCCCAAAGTGGCTCGGTTGCTGGAGCGGGCGGAGGCGGGTGCTTCGCAAATGGAAGACTGGCCCTTGGCCAATCTGCGAGAGATGCGCAGGCAGCGCGACCACGCTATCGCAACCCCGCCGTCGCTGATTTCGCGGCTGGCGAAAGCCACGGCGCGCGCGGAAGTGTTCTGGGTCGAAGCTAAAAAGGCTAATGATTTCAAGCTGCTCGCGCCGCACCTGGAAGAAGTCGTGCACCTGGTGCGCGACAAGGCGGCGCTGCTCGGTCAAGCCCGCGGGCTTGCGCCCTACGATGCGTTGGTCGACGGGTTTACGCCCGGCATTTCGGTGGCCGACATCGATACCATATTCAAGGCGCTGTCGCGCCGGCTTCCCAGCCTCATCAATCAAGCGATCGAGGTCCAGGCCACGCACGCGCCGACGCCGCTGAGCGGTAAGTTCAGCGTTGCGCGCCAGCGCTCACTGGCATTGGACGTGCTCAAAGCGCTGGGGTTTCCCTTCGATCGGGGCCGACTGGACGAGAGCGAGCATCCCTTCACCGAAGGCGTTCCCGGCGATATCAGGGTCACGACGCGGTTTGACTTGGTCGATCCGTTTTCTGGTCTCTTGGGCGCGGTGCATGAAACCGGCCACGCCATGTACGACTTAGGATTGCCGCTCAAGTGGCGCGATCAGCCGGTGGGACGCGATCGCGGTCTTGCGCTCGAAGAGAGCCAATCCCTGTTGTTCGAAATGAATCTATGCCGCAGCCGCGCTTTCGTGAAGTACTTGCGTCCGCTGCTGGAGAAATATCTACAGGTATCGGGGCCTGAATGGCAGGAGACCAATCTGTATCGGCTGCTCATCCGCGTTCGGCGCAGCTGCATCCGCATGGACGCAGATGAGTTGACCTACCCGGTCCACATCATGCTGCGCTACGAGCTGGAAAAAAAAATTCTCGAGGGTTCATTGCCGGTGGCCGATCTGCCGGAGGCTTGGAACGCGAACCTCGAACAGCGACTGAACATCCGTCCGGCCAACGATGTGGAAGGATGCCTGCAAGACATTCACTGGGCCGTCGGGCATTTCGGCTATTTTCCCTCCTACGCATTGGGGGCGGTCATCGCGGGTCAGCTCAACGAAGCGATGCGGGCCGCGCGTCCATCGCTTGACGATGAGATTGCCGCGGGACAATTCGGCGGGGTGATGGATTGGCTGCGGGACAATGTGCACGGCATCGGCGCGCGCTTGCCGGTGCAGGAACTCATAAAGCAAGCGACCGGTAAGCCGCTGACGGCGGCCGCTTACCTGCGATATTTGGAATCCAAGTATTTGGAAGCCCCTTGAGCGATAGCGACTTGATGAGCAACACGTTCAAAAAACTGCAGGCGCAGCTGCGCGGTTCGGTCGGCAAAGCTATTGCCGACTACGCGATGATCGCCGATGGCGATCACGTGATGGTGTGCCTATCCGGGGGCAAGGACTCCTATACCCTGCTTGACATACTCCTCAGCCTGCAACGAAGCGCGCCGGTGAACTTCGAAATCACCGCGGTGAATCTTGATCAGAAGCAGCCGGGATTTCCCGTCGAGGTGCTGCCGAAATATCTTGAGGACCTCGGCGTGCGCTACCGCATCATCGAGCAGAACACCTACGCGGTGGTCAAGCGGGTGATTCCGGAAGGGAAAACCATGTGCGGGCTGTGCTCCCGGTTGCGCCGCGGAGCGCTGTATCGATTTGCCGAGCAGCACGGGATCACAAAAATCGCACTCGGCCACCACCGCGACGACATCGTCGAGACGTTGTTCTTGAACATGTTCTTCGGCGGCAAATTAAAGGCGATGCCGCCGAAGCTGCTCAGCGAAAATCGCCGCCACATCGTCATACGGCCGTTGTGCTATGTGCCGGAGAGAATGATCGCGCGCTATGCGGCGGCGCGCGCATTTCCCATCATTCCGTGCACGCTGTGCGGCTCGCAAGACAGCTTGCAGCGCGTGGTCGTGAAAAACATGCTGCGCGATTGGGAGCAGAAATTTCCCGGCCGCATTGAGGCGATCTTTTCCAGTATCTGCAATGTCTCCGGCTCCCAGCTGGCCGACTCCAAGCTGTTCGATTTTGCCGGCCTCGAAGGCCGGCGTGAGTTGGCGCCGATGACGGAAGCCGACGAGGACGCGCTGGCGGAACAGCTCACATGATGGCGGCGCGAGGCTCTCGGCGGCGCCCCGTGGCCTGGGAGAAGCTCTCCGACGAGCAGCTCTTGAGTTTGCGATTCTGCGACTTGAAGTTGACCATTCAGGGCACGGAACTCGAGGATGCGATCGATCGCCTGTACCGCGAATTGTCGATGCGAGGCATCCGCTTTCGTCCGCATTGCTGGCTGGCTCAGGAATGGTTCTCGCCGGACGGCATTCCCGGCATTGCGATACCCTTCTACCTGGCCCACAAGCGCCTGATCGGCCTCGAGCGTCGATTCATGCGCGAAGTGGAGGGCGGAAATCGCAATTGGCTGCTGCGCATCCTGCGCCATGAGGCCGGTCACGCCATCGATACGGCCTACCGGCTGCGTCGGCTCAAGTCGTGGCGCGCGGCATTCGGACCGGCATCGCTGCCCTATCCTGACACCTATCGGCCACGGCCGGGGAGCCGGCGCTTCGTGCAGCACCTGGGATCTTGGTATGCCCAGGCACATCCCACCGAAGATTTCGCGGAGACCTTCGCCGTGTGGCTTAAGCCGAATTCTCCTTGGCGGCGCGAATATGCGGGTTGGCCGGCCTACTCGAAACTTCAATTCATCGATGACCTTGTGAAGGAAATCGGTGATCGAAAACCGGCCGTGTCGGACCGCGGCACATTGGAGGAAGTGACGCACGAGACCGGCACGTTGCGTGCGCACTATGAGCAGAAACTCGCGCGCTACCGGTTGCCGCGCCGCTCCGGCGCCGACGAATTGCTGCTCAAGGTGTTTACCACGGCGCCGCACAATCGCGCCTCGCCGAAGGCGGCCAGCGTGCTGCGTGAAATGCGCGTCTCGCTGCGCCAGCAAATACAGCGCTCGGGAGCGTTCAGCGAATACCTCGTGCACCAAGTGTTGCGGCTGATGATCGAGCGCTGCGATGCGCTGAATTTGTACGTGCGCGGTTCGCGGCGCGAGCTGAAGGGACAGCTGCTGTGGGTGGTGGCGCGCTTGGCGGAGTCCTATGAAGAGCGCAAGTTGCCCAGGGTAGCGCTGTGAGGACAGCGTTGTGAAAAAGGTGCGTGCGCTGGTGCTGGTGCATTCCACGCTGGTGCCGCCAGATTCGCTGAAGGGCTCGACCGAGAAAGAGATCGAGGAGTGGCGCACCGAATACGATGTGATTTCGCATTTAAAAAAGGCAGGACACGAAGTCATGCCGCTGGGCTTGAGCGACAGCCTGTCGGAGCTGCGCCGCGCAATCTTGGACTGGAAGCCGGATATCGTGTTCAACTTGCTCGAGGAATTCGACGGGATCGTCACCTACGATCAGCACGTGGTGGCATTTCTGGAACTGATGCATCAGCCTTATACGGGCTGCAATCCGCGCGGCATGCTGCTGTCGCGCGATAAAGTGCTGTCGAAGCAGCTGCTGTCCTATCATCGCGTGCCGACGCCCCAATTCATCGTGTTCGCGCGCGGCAAGAAGGCACGCATCCCGAAGAAATTGCGCTTTCCGCTGTTCGTGAAATCCTCCACCGAGGATGCGTCGCTAGGAATCGCACAGGCGTCCGTGGTCTCTGATGAGAAGCAGCTCGCGGAGCGCATCGTGTTCATACACGAGCAGACCCATTCCGATGCTCTGGTGGAGGAGTACATCGAGGGCCGCGAGCTGTACGTGGGTGTGATGGGCAATGACAGACTCACGGTGCTTCCCGTGTGGGAAATGAGCTTTGGTTCCTTGCCGGAAAATCTACCCGCCATCGCCACCCGCAAGGTAAAGTGGGATCGCGCCTATCAACAGCGCTACGGCATCACCACGGCGGCGGCCGCGCACCTGCCTGACGGCACCGTCGCGAGATTGGAGCAGCTGTCAAAGCGCATCTTTCGCGCGTTGCACCTGACCGGCTATGCGCGCATGGATTTTCGCCTGCGCTCCGATGGAGAACTGTTCGCGCTGGAAGCGAATGCCAATCCCAATATCTCGGCCGCGGAGGATTTCTCCGCCTCCGCACTCAAATCCGGCATGAACTATGACGAGCTCCTGCATCGAATCCTGCAGCTCGGCGAGAATTATCCGGCGGCATGGCGCGGCGTAGAGCCTTGACGTCGAGCGATCTCGAACTTCAGGCTGCGCGCCGGCAGATGCGCGAGGGGCGGCTCGCCGAGGCGGAACACGGCTACCGGCGTGTGCTTCAGGCACAACCGGAAAATGCCGAGGCGTTGCAGTTTCTCGGCAATACCGCGCATGCGCGCGGCGATCAGAGCGATGCCGTCAACCTGCTTAGCCGGGCCGCGAGGGCGGACCCGGCGAACGTCGACATATTGGTGCAACTCGGGATTTGCTACCGCGCGGCGGAACGCTTCGATGCCGCGCGTTACGTGCTTGAGCGCGCGGTGCGGCTCGCGGCAGGCCGCAACGCCCTCGCGCGACTGACACTGGCAAATCTATTGGAGCTCGACCAGCGGCCGGAGCTCGCGTTGCTGCACTATTTCTTGGCGCTGCGCGAGGTCCGGCAGACAGGCAACTTCGGACCGCTCGTGGAGCACGCAGAGCGCTATGTTGCCACCGGGCGGCGTGCGTGGTTTGAGCGCGCGCTGCGCCAACGGGATCCCGGCGCGACCGGCTGGCGGGACAGAGTCGACCGAGCATTGGCGATGTATCTGGGCGGGCATGCACCGCAGCTTGCCGATGCGCGCCAGCAGGCGGGCTTCATGTACCTGCCGGACTTGAGCACGTCGTGTTTTCTTGATGCCGCAGGCTTTGCGTGGCTGGACAGGGCAGCCGGCCTGATCGCACCCTGCATCGGCGAGATGGATGCTTGCATTGAATCATCGGCGGCCGGCAGCCCCGGCGTCGCGGCACATGCCAGTCGCGTCAGCGTGTTCCAGCGTGGTGTGCTGCAGTATGAGGCACGACGTCATGCCCCGCGGCTGCAACGGGTACTGGCCGAACTTCCGCTGGCGCGTGTGCCGCATCATGCCCCGGATGTCGAGATCATCTCATTGCGCGGCGGCGCCCGGCTCCCTCGGCATTACGGGCGCACCAACTGGCGCTGCTGGGCAATCCTCAATCCCGCTGACAGCGCGGGGTTTGAGGTCATTGTGGCGGGTGAAAGCCGCAGTTTGGGGGCGGGTGGCACCATGGTGCTGGATGGCAGCTTTGGCGTCGAATACGCGAATGGCGGGCAGCGGTCCGCGCGCGCGCTCGTCGTCGAGGCCTGGCACCCAGGTGTTGCGGAGTCGGAGCAGCAGGCGCTCTGCGCGTTAACCGCCGCCGCGGTAGACTTCGATATCGCCTTGCAGGAACTTAATTGAAATGACCGCTGTTCAGCAACCCAGAGCCTCGCCGCAAACTCCTGCGGCGCGCGATCTCGGCCGCTATCTGCAGTGCTTCGACAACGCGCTGGCGCCCGCGCTGTGTGCGCAAATGATCGAATCGTTCGAGAGACTCGCGCGCCTGCATACCAGAAACGGCCGCGGCGCGATGTCGCAGCTCGATCAAAGTGCGTGGACGGAACTCAATGTCAGCAAGGTCGGTGATGCCGACACGCAGAGCTTCTTTCGCACCCAGATATTTCACTATCTGCAGCGCTACAACGAACTGCTGAAATTGACGCTGCCGATACCGCCGCGCGACCGTATCGAGAATCTGCGCATCAAGCGGTATTTCGCCGAATCCAGCGATCAATTCCAGCCTCATTTCGATTCGCTGGACTACACCTGCAACCGCTATCTGGTATTTATCTGGTACCTGAACGACGTCCACGAAGGCGGCGAGACCGATTTTCCCGATCTCGGCCTACGCATCGGCGCCAAGGCAGGGCGCCTGCTGGTATTCCCGCCCTATTGGATGTTCCAGCACGCCGGCCTGCCGCCAAAATCAAACGACAAGTACATCATCTCGACCTACCTCTTGTTCTAGGGGCGCGTCCAGCGGTCGAGCCATGCGAGGACCGTGTCGTACCACTGGATGCTGTCGGCCGGCTTCAAGACCCAATGATTCTCGTTCGGAAAGTACAGCAGCTGGCTGGGTATGCCCTGGCGTTGCAGGGCCGTGAACACCGCCAGGCCTTGCGAGTCCGGTACTCGATAGTCCTGCTGGCCGTGGATCACGAGCATCGGCGTCTTCCACTTGGCCACATAGTCGATGGGATTGAACTTCGCGTACGCGGCGGGATTCTGATATTCGGGCCCCGAGAATTCGTGCTCCGGAAACCAGAGTTCCTCGGTCGAGTAATACATGGTGCGGTTGTCGAAGATGCCATCGTGGCTCACCAAGCACTTGAAGCGATCCGGCCACTGGCCCGCAATCCAATTGATCATGAAGCCGCCGTAGGAGCCGCCGAGGGCGCACATGCGCTCGCCGTCAAGCCAGGCTTTGCCCTTGAGCGCCTCGCTTAAGCCGGCCTTGAGATCCTCGAGCGGCTTGCCGCCCCAGTCTCCGCTGATGGAGTCGGTGAACGCCTGACCGTAGCCGGTCGATCCGTGAAAATCGATCATGACCACCGCGTAGCCCGCGGCGGCGAACAGTTGCGGGTTCCAGCGCCAGCTCCAGGCATTGCCGAAGCTTCCCTGCGGGCCGCCGTGAATCAGGAATGCCACCGGATACTTGCGGTCGGGCTTGAAGTCGGCAGGCTTGACCACGTAGCCGAAGACATTTTCATTGTTCCAGCCGGGAAAGCTGAATTGCTCCGGCTCGCCGAATTTGCGTTGCTCGAGGAGCGCCTGATTCAGGCGCGTCAGCTGCGCCGGCTTGCCGCCGGTGAATCCCACCGAGTAAAGATCGGCGGGATTGCTCAAGTTGCTGGCCAGAAAGTACACCTTGGATACAGCGACGCTGAACCCTTCAACTTCGCCCGCGCCGGTGATGGCGGACGCTCTGCCGCTGGCCACATCGATGGCCCACAACGGGCGCTGGCCCAGATGATCGGCGCTGGCAAATAGCGTCTTGCCGTCTTTCGACCACGCAAAGCTGCCGATGGACCGATCCCAGTTCTGGGTCAGCGGCCGCTTGACGCCTGATTGCAGGTTCAGCAGCACCAGATGAAATCGATCCGCTTCGAATCCCGGCCGGTCCATCGCGAGGTAGGCGAGCTGCGAGCCATCGGGTGAGAACGCCGGTTGCGCATCCCACGCTTTGTTGTCGGCGGTGAGATTGCGCGGCAACACACCGCCGTCGGCAGAGACTTCATAAATGTCAAAGTTGGTCGACCACGGTTCGCCTGCCGTCGCTCGGACCGAGAAGGCCACCTGCGCACCATCCGGGCTGAAGGCGTAGTCTTCGCGGCCGCCGAATGGCTTGCCGGGGACATCGCCGATACCGCCGGTCAAATTCACCGGGGTCCCCTGCGCCACGCCGCTGTCGCTTAAAGTCTGCATGAAAACCTGAGAGCGCCTGCCGTCGCTCCAACTGTCCCAGTGCCTGATGAAAAGCTGGGTGTACAGGACGCCGGTCGCGGGCGCGTGCGCGGTGGTATCCAGGCGTTTCTTGGTGCAAGCCAGATCGGCGCAATCCAAGAAAACCTCAAGACTTACCAGAACCCGATCGCCTTTCGGCGAGACATGAAAGCTGCCGACATCGAGCGGTAAATGGGTGACCTGGGTGGCATCTGCACCCGGACTTGCGCGCCAGACCTGATTGCTGCCGCTGCGATTGGACAAAAAGTAAATGAGGTTGCCGTCCTTGCTCCATTCCGCGGCACTGGAGTTGAAGCTGGCGTCGGTAAGGCGCAGCGGCGTCGCGCCGCGCTTGCCGGTATTGAGCAACCAAAGGCTGGTGCGTCCTCTGTTCGCCTCCATGTCCGTGGAGCGCACCGTATACACCACCCGCTTACCGTCCGGTGCCGCCGCCACTTCCGAGATGCGCTCCATGCGCACCATGTCTTGAATGCTAAAGGGGAGGGCCGCTTCCGTGGCGGGAGCGGAGGCCGCCACGGACGCTCCCGCGATCAATGCAAAGCTTAAGGTAGCGATCAAGCGTTCGACGGACATGGATGACTCTCTTGGTGGAGATACGGGAGGGGCGAGATTGTACGCTACGCGGCGCCGACGCCATCGACCTCGGGTAGCGGATGGCCTTCCTGCGACGCGGCGTTTTGCCATTCGCACAAGGTGGGATCTGCGAGCGCGTGGCTCAAGTACGCTTGAGATGCGGGACTCAAGTCTGCGCCATAGGTCCGAAAGCGAAAGAACACCGGCGCGAACATCGCATCGGCAACGCTGAAATCGCCGAACAGCCAGCCGCCGCCGGCAGTGTGGGCCTGGCGGCCTGACCAAATCTGGTCGATGCGGTCAATATCGCCTCGAAGCCGCGCCGTCAGCGGCACGCGACGGCCGGTGGCGCGGACATTCATCGGATACTCGCGGCGCAGGGTCTCGAAACCCGAATGCATCTCAGCGGCCAGCGAGCGCGACCAGGGCGCGAGCGGTGCGATCATGAGGCAAGCCGTAGCCCGTGCGCTCGGCCACATATTCGCAAATGGCCAGCGAATCCCAGATTTTGACGCCGCCGTCAATGAGCAGCGGGACGCGGCGCGAGGGGGACAGGGCGGCGATTTGCGCCTGATAGTCGCTCGCATCCAAATAAACGATCTGTTCTTGGAATTCGAAGCCGGCTTTGCGCAAGAATAGCCAGGGCCGCAGCGACCAGCTCGAGTAGTTTTTACTGCCGATTAAAAGCACGGCGCTCATTGCGGAATTCTAACAGTCCAGGCTCTATCGATGAATGTTCCTCTGGTCTTGAGTTTCGATTTGGACGATACCTTGTGGGCCGTGGAGCCCGTGATGATCGCTGCCGAAAGCGCGATGGTGGCGTGGTTGCGGGAGCGGCATCCTGAAATGATGCGCGGTCACGGCGCCGAGTCGCTGCGCGCGATGCGTGCGCGCGTTGCCGAGCAATATCCGCAACGCAGCCACGATATGACTTTTCTGCGCCGTCGCTCCCTGGAGAACATGTTCATCGAGGCCGGCCATCCTGCGGCACATGCCGACGAGGCGTTCGAAGTGTTTTTCGCCGCGCGCAACCGCGTGAAACTCTATGACGAGGTGGCGGCCTCGCTCGAGCGTCTGCGCGCTCGCTATCGCCTGTTTGCGTTGAGCAACGGTAACGCCGATCTTAAGCGCTGTGGAATCGCGCATTTGTTCGAAGGCCATGTTACCGCCATCGAGGCCGGCGCCGCCAAACCGGATGCGCGCATCTTCACCCACCTGCTCAAGCAGGCGCGCGTCGAGGCACAGCAGGTGCTGCACATCGGCGATGATCCGCATGCCGACGTCGTCGGCGCCATGCAGGCCGGCATGCAAGCGGTTTGGCTGAATCGCAATGCTAAACCGTGGCCGGCGCAATTGCCCCGGCCGGCGCGAACCATCGCGACGCTCGAGGAGATCTCCTAGCAGCCTACGGCCGCGATTGCTGATTGCGGAATGCCTCGCAAAAGCCTGAAAAAATAGGCATTTTCTGGTCACAGTTCGCACTTTTTATGTTTACATGAGCGTAGCGTTGGTCGCTGGGATGGTATCGATCGAAAGGGATGCCAAGCATGCAAGCACTGAGCGCGGGGCCTCTGGTGGCGGTAAGTTCGCTGCGCGAATTCTTTCGTGACGCGTTTCACGCCGCGAGCGAGCACCAGCATCTGCATATCGACGAGCAGGCCGAGCAGTACGTGGTCAATCTGCTCACGATGTTTTCGCGGGCCGACGCCTTGTACGAGCAAACGCCCGATGGCCTGCGCATCCGGCCACTGGCGCAGATGCTGGCTGACGCGCTGGAGGCCAGAAGCGCGGGTGAGCGCCAGCGCGGCCTGCAGCGCCTGGGCGATGTTTCCTTGTTCGTGGCCGGATTCTTCGCCCGCAGCTTTGCGCGCAAATTGATCGATATCGACTATCACATCGCCATGGGCGGCAATGCCTACAGCTCGCTGGCGGATACCCTGCAGCGCTCAATGTCGGGCCGCTGCGTCGCGGCTGTCTATGCGCAGCTTGCGCAGAAATTCCAAGGGTTGGTCGACGCGCTGAATGAAGTCAGCGAGATGTCGTACCGACACTCCGACGCCGACATCCTGCGCCTCTACGAAATATGGATGAAGACCGGCAGCCCGCGGGCGCGCGGCTTGCTGCGCCAGTTGGGTGTGCAGCCGGTCACGGTGGGCGGCGCGGGCCGTGAGCATTGATGGTACTTCGCGGTCTGCAGGCGCTGCTTGGCCGCCTGTACGATGTGGAACTGCCGTATGACGTGTACGATTTCCTGGTAACGGATCGGCGCGCGGTTGGCGGGATCGCGCCCGATCGACGGGCGGCGGAAGAAGAGTTGCTGCTGGCGGAAACCACCGATGGTGCGGGCGTTGCCTTGTACCTGGATCCGGAATTGTTGCGCCGGCTCGAGGCCGAGGATCCGCATCGCGCATTGACGGACAACAATCTCGCCGACTATTGCACGGCGCTCGAAGGCGTCAGCCATTTCGCCTATACCACCTGGCGGCTGGCGTGCGACCTGCCGGTATCCTTGCTCGAACTCGAAACCCAGGCCGAAGTCGACAAATATGCGGTCACGGTGTTTCTTCTGGCCCGTCAGTCAGGCGGCCTGTCTTATCCGGCCCACGTGCACGCACGCCTTTTTGATCGGGTCCGCTTCGATGAGCGCCTCAAGCCGGATCAATACGAGCGGTATCGGACGGCGCATCGCTGCGCCGCGCATTATTGCCGGCGTTTGGAAAAGCGATTCGTCAACCGCGGTGTGGCGAGAATCGAAGCCATGGTGCGCGAGCTGCGCAGTTTTTATCGACTCAAGCACGCCGCAAAACTGCGCCACGCGTTGGCGTGACGGGCCCGATAAACCTCAGTCCTTCGGCTCTTCGTCCTTTTTGGCGTCGGCCTGTTTCTTCAGCTTCAGCCAGTCGCTGAGCTTGCGCAGATCCTTCTGTTGGGGCTTTGCGGGTTTGCCGAGCCTGCCACTGTCGTAGGGGTCGTAGCCCTTTTTTGTACCCAAGGGGTTGGGGCGCACGCGGTCGAACGGCGTCGGGGCATCGTCGGCGATCGACAGCGCCGGGTGCTGCAGTTTCTGCAGGCGTTGCGTCGACACCTCAAGGCCGTAGGCGCCGGTTGCCACCTGCCATTCCCACACGGCGTTGCCGCGCTCGTCGAATTTGACCCGGCCGGTGGATTTCTCACCGCCCGCGCCATTCTTCGAGGACGGCTCCGCCGGGACGTCGGGGCCCGGTTTGGAGGCGGATTTTGGCTTATCGGTACTCACGCCCCCTTTTTAGGGGATGCTCGATTTAAGTCAAGCGACAGCCGCTAAAAAGCAGCGCGACGTCACATTTGCAGGTGATACAGGGCGCGCCACAAGCCGAGCGCGGTTTTACCGTCATTCCATTCGCCGCGCAGGATAAGATCGGCAGCGTCCTTGATGGGCAGCCATTTGAGCTCCAATTCCTCGTCGGCGTCCGGAGCGGGGACGCCGATGTCAAGATCGCGGGCCAGGTAAATGTGGATGATCTCGCTGAACAGCCCCGGCGCCGGGATGAATAGACCCAGTGAAATCCAGCGTTTTGCCTCCACGCCGGTCTCTTCCTTCAGTTCGCGCACGGCGCAGACCTGCGGCGGCTCGCCGGGGTCGAGCTTGCCCGCGGGGATCTCCCATAGAAAATCCTGAACGCCGTGCCGGTACTGGCGCACCAGGCAAACGCGATCGCTGTTGTCCACCGCGACCACCGCGGCGGCACCGGGATGACGCACGAAGTCGATGTCGTACTCGCGGCCGTTCGAATAGCGCAGTCGCTCGGTGGAGACTTGGATCACGCGGCCGCTATATACCGGGTCGCTGGCGACGGTCATGGGTTTACGCATCCTGGCGATCATCGCCGAAAGTCCGGCAAGTGTGTGATCTGCCTCCTCGCGCGCGAGGGTTGCAATGCGCGATGCTGGCTGGCGTTTTACATGTATTGCCTCGCGATCTGGATATACGTACAGTACTGGTCCCCTTATGATGAAAGCCAAGACAAACGCATTCGATCTGCTGAATCCCTCGCAGCGCCGCGGGGCGACTTTCGGCACGCCGGTTCCCGACAAGGGCGGCGTCAGTGCAGGTCCCCTGCTCATTCTGGCGGGCGCCGGCACCGGCAAGACCAACACCCTGGCGCATCGAACCGCCCACTTGGTGCTCAATGGCACCGACCCTTCGCGCATTCTCATGCTGACCTTTACGCGCCGCGCCGCGCAGGAAATGATCAAGCGCACTCAGACCATCGTCGCGGAAGTCTTGTCGGATCGCGGCAAGGCCGGTGACCGCAGCGTGATATCGCGATTGATGTGGGGCGGTACGTTCCATTCCATGGGCAGCCGCATATTGCGGCTGTATGCCAAGCATTTAGGCCTCGATCCGAACTTTACGGTGCTGGATCGCGCCGATGCCGCGGACCTGATGGACGTGATTCGTTCCGAATTGGGGTATTCGGGCAGGCCGAAACGATTTCCGCGCAAGGATACCTGCCTCGCGATCTACTCTTATCGGGTCAACACCCGGCTGTCGTTGAAACAGACTCTCGAGGAACAATTTCCCTGGTGCCTCGAGTGGGACGCGGATCTGACGCGCCTGTACCGCGAATACGTCGCGCGCAAGCAAAAGAATCGCGTCCTGGATTACGATGACTTGCTGCTCTACTGGCACGTCATGATGCAGACTCCGGCTCTCGCCCAGAGCTTGTCGAAAAATTTCGACCACGTGCTGGTTGACGAGTATCAGGACACCAGCACGCTGCAGGGTGAAATCGTCCACGCGCTCAAACCGGACGGCAAGGGCATCACGGTGGTCGGGGACGATGCGCAGGCCATCTACTCGTTTCGCGCCGCCGCGGTCGACAACATCCTCGGCTTCGCCGATCGCTATAAGCCGAAAGCCGACGTCGTGGTGCTGGCGCAGAATTATCGATCGACGCAGCAGATTCTGGATTCGGCCAACGCGCTCATGTCGGAAGGCGCGCGCCAGCATCGCAAGACGTTGCTGGGCACGCGTCAATCGGCGCAGAAACCCTTCTATGTGGCGCTGGATGATGCGCAAGCCCAGGCCGAATACATCACCGGCAAGATCCTGCACACGCGAGAAATCGGCGGCTCCTTGAAACGCCATGCGATTTTGTTTCGCAGCTCGCACCACAGCGACGTGCTGGAAGTCGAACTGACCAAGAAGAACATTCCCTTCGTCAAGTATGGCGGACTCAAGTTTCTGGAAGCGGCGCATGTCAAGGACGTGATGTCGGTGCTGCGCTGGGCCGACAACCCGCACAACTCGGTGGCCGGATTTCGTGTTCTGAAGCTGCAGCCCGGCTTCGGACCCGCCAACGCCAAACAGGCCCTGGAACATTTCGAGGCGCGAGGTTTCGAGGCCAAGAGCCCTCGCGGACTACGATGCGCCGCAGCCCGTAAAAATGGAATGGAAGCGATTTTGCGCGTTGTTCGAAAAGCTGGCCGATCCGGCCACGCCATGGCCCGGTCAAGTGGGCCTGGTCAAGGACTGGTACAAGCCGCAGCTGGAACGAATTTATGATTCCGGCTGGACGCGCATGGGTGATCTTGAGCAGCTCGAGCAGCTGTCCTCGCAACAGCCGAGCCGGGAGCGTTTTCTAACCGAGCTCACCTTGGATCCGCCGCTCGCCTCGGGCGACCAATCGGCGGGTGCCTCGAAGGACGAAGATTACGTCATCCTGTCCACGATCCATTCCGCGAAGGGCCAGGAATGGGACATCGTGTATGTGCTGAATGTCTCGGACGGCAATTTCCCGTCGGAGTTTTCCACCGGCAAACCGGAGATGATCGAGGAAGAACGCCGCTTGCTGTACGTGGCCATGACCCGCGCACGCAATGAATTGCACCTGTGTGCGCCGCTCAAGTTTGCGGTGACTCAGCAGCCCAAAAACGGCGACGCACACGTCTATGGCGCCAAGAGCCGCTTCATGACCGACAAGGTGCTGGATAGCCTGGAGAAGATTTCTATCCGCACGACCGTCGGCGTCGAAAATCTAAAAGCCGGCGATACCACGACCGTCGACGTGGTCGCCCAGCTCAAGGAAATGTGGTGAAGCCCGTCAGGGCTCGCCGATAGCCCCTACCAGCGACGCGATCCGCCGCCGCCACCGCCCCCGCCGCCACCGCCCACCGCCGCCCGGTTTACGCGGCGCACGCTCCTGGGCTTCATTCACGCGCAGCGGCCGACCCCCCATCTGGAAGCCATTTGTCTGTTGGATTGCATTTTGCGCTTCACCGGCCGCCATATCCACGAACGCAAATCCCCGGGGGCGCCCGGTCTCGCGATCATTGATGAGTTTGACGGATTCGACTTTGCCATGGCGCTCGAATATCGCACGCACTTCGTCTTCAGTCGCGGTGAACGGCAGGTTGCCAACGTAGATCGTCGTCATTCAACTAATCTCTCTGACAGATGCGCGCATCGCGGATAATCCGTTCGCACGCGGTTTCAACACGCAGACACCGTCGCATGAGCGTCGAGGCCTGTACCATGGGTCGTGCACTAATCGCGATTAGGGAAACAACCTAATGGGCGATGCTACGCTTTGAGATTATTGTTGGCAAACGCAAGCCATGCGGGCGTTTTACCGCTTTATTCGCCTTCGAGATACGCGTATCCGTTGAGTTCGTTTTCATAGAAACGCTTCACGGCCTGCGCTTCCGTCAGCGACATCCGTCCCTCCCGGACCGCCCGTTCGCAATCCCGGGCGATGGCCGGATATAGCTCGTCGGTGTCGTATTCCATGTACTCGAGGACCTTGTTGGCGGTGTCGCCTTTGACGATTTCCTCGATCCACCAGCCCCCGCCATCCTGCAGGCGAATGTGCACGACGTGGGTATCGCCGAACAGATTATGCAAGTCGCCCAGGGTTTCCTGGTATGCCCCGACCAAAAAGGCGGCCAGGTAGTAGGGCTCACCCGGCGTCAGTTCGTGCACTTCCAAGGTGCGCTTGGTGATTCGAGGATGCACGAAGCGATCGATTTTGCCGTCCGAATCGCAGGTAATGTCGGCGAGCACCGCATTGCGCGTCGGCCGTTCTGCCAGCCGCTGAATCGGCATGATGGGAAATACCTGGCCGATGGCCCAGCTGTCGGGCAGCGACTGGAACACGGAAAAATTGCAGAAATAGATATCGCTCAGCAAGTCCTCGATGTTTTCCAGCTCTTCGGGAACCCGGTCGAGCTTGCGGCAATAGTCGCGGATCTTGGCGCAGGTCGCCCAGAACAGCCGTTCCGCCAGACCACGGAACTCCAGGCTCAAGTAGCCGAGATTGAACATTTGCAGCGCCTGCTCGCGCGCCTGCAGGGCGTCGTGGTAACACTCCACCAGCCGCCGCTCGTTCACCGATCGGTAGCTGTCGAACAAATCGAGCACCGGTTGAGGCACCTCTTCCGAGCCGTGATAGTCCTCTTCGGGCCGTCCCGATACCTTGAACTGGTCGAGCTTGGAGGAGCCCAGAATATCGAACACCAGCAGGCTGTGATGGGCGGCGATGGCGCGTCCGGATTCGCTCACGATCATCGGATGCGGCACGTCGCGTGCATCGCATACGCTCTTGATCCGATACACCACATCGCTCGCGTATTCGTTGAGGGTGTAGTTCATCGACGACTCGAAGTTGGTGCCGCTGCCGTCGTAGTCGACCCCCAGGCCGCCGCCGACGTCGATGTACTGAAGGCCCGCCCCCATGATCTTGAGTTCCGCATACACATGCGCCAGCTCGTTGATGGCATCCTTCACGCGGCGAATGTCCTGCAGCTGGCTGCCCGGGTGGCAGTGCACGAGCTGCAGGCAGTCGAGCATGTTGCGCTCCTTCAAGAGCGCGTGCAGATCGAGAATCTCGCTGATAAACAGGCCGAATTTGGACTTCTCGCCGGCCGATTCGCGCCATCGTCCCGCCCCTTCGCTGGCGAGCTTGACGCGCACGCCGATCTTCGGCCTCACGCCGTAGTTGTCCGCGTGCTTCAAGATCAAGTGGATTTCTTCGTAGTTCTCGACCACCGGAATTATGGTGCGGCCGAGTTTGGTGGCGATGATGACCGCTTCGATGTAGCTGTCATCCTTGAAGCCGTTGCACACCACCAGGCGCTCCGGCGCATTCTCGGTAATGGACATGACCGCGAGCAATTCCGGCTTGGAGCCGACCTCGAGCCCGAAGCCGAATTCCTGCCCGTAGCGGTAAACCTCTTCGACCACCAGGCGCTGCTGATTCACCTTGATCGGAAAGACCGCGGCGTAGCGATTCTTGTAGTCATTCTCCGTGATCGCCGTGCCGAACGCGTCCGCCAGATGGCGCAGACGGTGCGCCAGAATGTCCGAGAAGCGAATGACCACCGGGCGTATGCAGGTCGCGGGCCTTCAGCCCCCGCACCACTTCGTACAGATCGACCTCGCGGCTCGGGTCCTGGTTCGGGCGGATGATCACATGGCCATCGGCGTTGATGGAGAAGTATCCCTTGCCCCACGCTTCGACCTGGTACAAGTCCAGGGACTCGCCGATCTTCCACGCGTGATTCGGGGTGGTAAGGACTTTCGCGGGCGTGTTCATGTGGCGCGCACGATATCAAATTGGCGCTGCATGTAAATGATGCTGGTGCCGGATTACGCGCCTTTGGCGACGGGGCGACCCGGATCTTTAATCCACTCGCTCCACGAACCGGCATACAGCTTGGCGCCGCTCAAGCCCGCGACTTCGAGGCCCAGCAAATTGTGACAGGCCGTGACCCCGGAGCCGCACATGGCGACGACATTTTGGGGGTCTTTGCCCCCGAGGCGTTTTGCCCAGCGGCGCCGCAATTCAGGCGCCGGCAGGAAGCGGCCGTCGGGCGCGAGATTGTCCGTAAAGGGATGATTTACCGCGCCGGCAATGTGCCCGGCGACGGCATCGATGGGTTCGACCGCCCCGCTAAAGCGCTCGGGGGCGCGGGCATCGACCAGAAGATGCGCCGGGTCGCTGCAGCTGCGCGGCGACTTGCGCGGTGCTGACCTGCGCTGCGGGGTTGACTCGCGGCAAGAACCGAATCGGCGAGGCGTGCGCCGGCAGCGGCCTTGGCTCCCCCGATTCCAACGCCCCGCCCGCTGCGATCCATGCCTTCAATCCGCCGTCGAGGACGGCCACCGCCTGATGACCCACCCAACGCAGCATCCACCACGCCCGGGCTGCAAAGGATCCGCTGGTGTCGTCGTAGGCCACGACCTGTGTGTCATTGCCGATGCCCAGCCGCTCCAAGGTGGCGGCAAACTGCTGCGGCGTGGGCAAAGGGTGGCGTCCGGAATTCGAGCTCGCCGGCGCGGATAAGTCCTTATTAAGGTCCGTGTACCGCGCGCCCGGGATATGCCCGGCAAGGTATGCGCCACGGCCCGCGCTGACGTTCTGAAGATCGAAGCGACAGTCCAGCACGGCGATACCGGGTTCGGCTTCGCCCAGCAATTGCCGCAGGTCCTGCGCCTCGATTAAGGTGGTAAAAGCCACTAATCCAGCTTAGCGCGATGACGAGCGAACTTCATCCGCTACAATCGCTGCATGGCACTCACACTTTACTGGGGCAGCGGCAGTCCGTTCTCGTGGCGCGTACTGCTGGCGCTCGAGCACAAGGGATTGAAATACGAATCGCAGTTGCTGCACTTCGACAAGCAGGAGCACCAGTCACCGCAGATGTTGAAGCTCAACCCGCGCGGCCGTGTGCCGGTGTTGAAGGACGGCGACTATGTGGTGTTCGAGTCGGTGGCGGTGTTGTACTACCTCGATCTTAAGTATCCCGATCCGCCGATTTTTGGCCTGAGCCCGGAAGAAGCCGGCGTCATCATGCGGGTGATCTGCGAATTTCAGTCGTACGCCGAGCCGTCGCTGCAGAAAATTGTCAGCGCAATCTTCAGCGATCAAGTAGGCGCCGACATCGATAATCTGACCGACGCCATGCACCTCGTCGGGCGCGAAGCGCGCACCATCGAGGGACGCTTGAGCAAAGAGGAATGGATCGTCGGG
Organism: uncultured Gammaproteobacteria bacterium; assembly: GCA_963749775.1. GTDB lineage: Bacteria > Pseudomonadota > Gammaproteobacteria > Steroidobacterales > Steroidobacteraceae > Bog-1198. The sequence goes on along the minus strand of CAVVPB010000025.1, from coordinate 656,975 downwards.
ACGAATTATTCCGCGCTCGACATGGTGATCTTTCCCTGGATACAGGTGCTGCGCCGCGCGCTGAATCGAAGCACCGCGGCGGAATTGGGCGCGCGCTTCTTGCCGATGGAACGCAACTATCCGGCGCTCGCGCGCTGGATTCATCGCATCGAAGCACTTCCCGGCTACGAACGGACTTATCCGCCCCACTGGCGGGATACAAAGACCATTGAAGGTTAAACACCAAGGGGCGTAAGAAATCATGAGCAAGCACGAAGTGCACGTGAAATTTACCGGCAGGATCGTGATGGTCGGCTTCGGCAGCATCGGGCAAGGCATCTTGCCCCTGATATTGCGTCATATCGGCACTTCGTCGGATCGCATCACCATCGTTACCGCGGAAGAGAAGGGCAGTACCGAAGCGCAAGAATTCGGCGTCAAATTCGTGCAGACCGCACTGACGCCCGAGAACTACCGCAAAATCCTCGAGCCATTGCTCGGCGCGGGCGATTTTCTGTTGAATTTGTCGGTCGATGTCTCGAGCGTCGCCCTCATTTCGCTGGCGCGCGAGCGCGGCGCGCTGTATCTCGACACCTGCGTCGAGCCTTGGGCCGGCGGCTACACAGATCGCAGCGTGCCGGTGGAGATGCGCAGCAACTACATGATGCGCCTGGAGGCGTTGCGGCTGCGAACGGGCGCGGCGAATTCGCCGACCGCCGTGCTGACGCATGGCGCCAACCCCGGCTTGGTGTCGCACCTGGTCAAGCAAGCGCTGTTGAACATTGCGAAAGATACCGGCGTTGAAACGGGCATCCCCGAAGGCCGCGCAGAATGGGCCAAGCTCGCGCAGCGGCTCAAGATCAAGGTCATTCACATTGCCGAGCGCGACACGCAGGTCGCCAATGCGCCGAAGGAACTCAACGAATTCGTCAACACATGGTCGGTCGATGGCTTCGTCAGCGAAGGGGCGCAGCCGGCGGAATTGGGCTGGGGCACGCATGAGAAGCACTTTCCCGTGGACGGCGGGCGGCACAAATTCGGCTCAGGTTGCGCCATCTATTTGAATCGACCGGGCGCGAGTACCCGGGTTCGGACCTGGACGCCCGCGGCCGGCCCTTTCCACGGATTCCTGATCACGCATTCGGAAGCCATTTCGCTGGCGGACTATTACACCGTCATGGACGGCGAGCGCGTGGCCTATAGACCGACCAGCCACTACGCCTACCATCCGAGCGACAATGCGGTGTTGTCGGTCCACGAACTGGCCGGCCGCAATTGGCATCTGCAGGATCGCAAACGCATCATGATGAAGGAGATCACGCAGGGCATCGATGAACTGGGCGTGCTGCTCGCCGGTCATGCCAAGAACGCCTACTGGTATGGCTCGCAGCTGTCCATCGGCGAGGCCCGGGAGTTGGCGCCCTACAACAGCGCGACCAGCCTGCAAGTCACCGCTGCGGCGCTCGCCGGCATGATTTGGGCGATGGAGAATCCGCAGCGCGGCGTCGTCGAACCGGACGAGATTGACCACCACAGGCCGTTGCAGATCTGCAGGCCCTACCTGGGGAGCGTGGTCGGCAAGTACACGGACTGGACGCCGCTGTATCAACGGGCCGAGCTGTTTGAGGAGGACCTCGACACGTCGGATCCCTGGCAGTTCAAGAACGTGCGGGTGGTTTGAGGGTGTAGCTGATCGCGATCACGGTCAAAGTGGCCGCGCCTCCCGGCAGAATCACCGTGACCTCATCGTCGAGGCGCTTGCCCAAGAGGCTGCGCCCGAGAGGCGAGTCCATGCTGATGTAATCCTCCGCCATGTCGAATTCGTCGGGGCCAACGATGCGATGCCAGCGAAGCGCTCCGTCGGCGTTTTCGACCTGCACCCACGCGCCGAAGTACACACGCTTCAGGTCGCGCCGGCCGCAGTCCGCTTGCGGATCGACGATACTCATCCCGTCGAGCCGCTTGCGCAAGAAACGCACGCGCCGGTCGATCTCATGCAGGCGCTTTTTACCGTACGTGTATTCGGCGTTCTCCGACCGATCACCCTGCGCCGCCGCCTCGGAAACGGCCTGAGTCACGCGCGGCCGCTCGTCGTGCCATAGCCGGTCCAGCTCCTCCTTGAGCCGCTGGGCGCCCTCGGGGGTGATGTACTGGGAGCCAGGCGCTGGGGGCGGGCGATATCTTGACACGGTGCAATAAGTCTAAAGGGACATTCCAGGACGTGAAGTGGTTCCTGGGCGTCTGGCAGCGACTGAGCGATCGCTCACAGATTGCGCGGTCCGTGAAATTTAAGCTCTGGAACCATGAGCGCCAAATACTACACCCACTTCATTGCACAGTCGGAAGACGCCATCGAGTACAACGAATATCGGGGCGTCGTCGAACTGCTCGGGCGCACCGGTGTAGAAGGCGATCGCGAAATCGCACGCATGCTCGCGCGCAGCTTTGATCTTGACGAGACCGACATTCAAGTTCTGCAGTGGCACCAACTGCATTGATCCCCTAGCGGGCTTTACTTCCCTTCATTGAAGTCCGCCTCTCACGCCCCGAGTTAACACTCGGGGCTTTTTTTTGCCAAGTGGTAGACTTGCCCCCAACGCCCCCGGCCACAAGGGGCAGGAGGGGAAGATGGGTAAACTAGCTCTCGGGTTCGTTGCGCTCGCCGGTCTGCTGCTGTCGGGCTGCGGTTACAACACGATTCAAGCCGCTGATGAGCAGGCCAAAGCGGCCTGGTCTGAAGTGCTCAATCAATACCAGCGACGCGCCGACCTGATACCCAACTTGGTGAACACCGTTAAGGGTTATGCCGCACAGGAACAAGCCGTGCTGCTCGGCGTCACCGAGGCGCGGGCCAAAGTCGGCTCCATTCAAGCGACGCCCGAGTTGGTGAACGATCCGGCGGCGATGGCCAAGTTCCAAGCCGCTCAAGCACAGCTGACGGGCGCCTTATCGCGCCTGTTGGTGGTCACGGAAAATTACCCGCAATTAAAATCGGATCAGAATTTCCGCGACCTGCAGGCACAGCTCGAAGGCACGGAAAATCGCATCGCGGTGGCGCGCAATCGCTACATCCAGGCCGTACAGGCCTACAACCTGGCGATCCGCAACTTCCCGTCGAATTTGACCGCCATGCTGTTCGGCTACAAAACCAAGGCTAACTTCGCGGTGGAGAATGAGGCGGCGATTGCCAAGCCTCCCGCGGTGGACTTTGCGCCACCGCCGGCAGCTACCCCCGCCGCCAGCGCCCGCGCATTAACACATGCGTGTCGCGCGCCTCTTGGCAGGGCTGCTCCTGCCGTTCTGTTTTACGCTCGCCGGCGCGGACGTAGCGGTGCCGCCGCTGGCGGCGCGCGTGACGGACCTTACCGGCACCTTGTCGGGCGGGGCGGTCGCGCGCATCGAGGCGAAGCTCAAGACCCTTGAGGAAAAAAAAGGTAGTCAACTGGCCGTGCTCATCGTGCCGAGCACTCAGCCGGAAGAGATCGAACAGTACGGCATTCGCGTCGCCGAAGCGTGGAAACTCGGGCGCAAGGGTGTCGATGATGGGGCCATTCTGATCGTGGCCAAGAACGATCGACGGGTGCGCATCGAGGTGGGTTATGGACTGGAAGGGGCCATGCCGGATGCAATCGCCAGCCGAATCGTTGCCGAGACCGTGACGCCGCATTTCAAATTGGGCGACTACGACGGGGGCGTGGAAGCGGGGATCGATCAAATGATATCCGTGGTCAATGGCGAACCGCTGCCTGAGCCGGATAGAAAATGGGAGCACCACAGCGGCGGCGGCTTGGTCAATATGCTGCCCCTGCTGCTGATCGGCGTGTTCGTGGCCAGCGGCGTGCTGCGTGCCATGTTCGGCAGGGTTTTTGGGTCCTTGGCGACGGGCGGCCTCGCCGGCGGCATCGTCTGGCTCCTGAGCCATCTATTGCCGATCGGAATTGGCGCCGGGGTGGTCGCATTCCTGTTCGCCATGCTGGCGGGATCTTCCACTCGCCGATGGACGGGCGGCGGTGGCTTGGGCGGCGGGCTCGGGGGCTTCGGGGGCGGATTCGGCGGCGGCTTGGGTCGCGGCGGTTTTGGCGGGGGTGGCGGTGGTGGATTTAGCGGGGGTGGCGGGGGCTTCGGCGGCGGCGGCGCCTCGGGGAGCTGGTAATGCAAATCGGTCGCTTCGTACGCCATACCGCGGCAAGTCATTGGCGCACGCGCATGATGTTTCCGAGCGCGACTCTCGATGCCATCGAGCAGGCGATCAAGCGCGCCGAACAGACACACGCAGGAGAGATCCGATTCGCTATCGAAACCGCTCTGACGCCGATGCACATATTGAACGAGATCACGCCGCGCGCTCATGCTCTTGAGGTGTTCTCACATCTGCGGGTATGGGATACCGATGAGAACAACGGTGTTTTGATCTATGTACAACTGGCGGATCGCGACGTCGAGATCGTCGCGGACCGGGGTTTTCGCGACTTGGTCCGTCCCGCCGAATGGGAAGCCGTGTGCCGTCTGATGGAAGGGCACTACCGCGCCAGCCGTTTTCGGGAAGGCTCGATCGCGGGCGTCGAGGCCGTCGGCAACTTATTGGCGCGTCACTTTCCCGGTTCGGGTTCTTCGCGCAACCAATTGCCTGACCGCCCAACTTTGCTGTAGATAGGACCCCGTGTCAGTGTCATTCAAAAACGCCTTCCTGGTGGCGCTCGCGGCCGGCGCGCTTGGCGTCGGCGGATGCTCGCTGTTTCGGCCGGTGCCGAAAGCACCGCCCGTGGTCAAGGTAACGCCCCCGCCCAAACCCCTGTTGCCCAAGCCGACAGCGACCCATCATTTCGAGCTGGATCCGAAAAGCGACATCGTGGGCTACGTGCAACGAACCACGGTCGGCAAAGACGATACGCTGCCGGACATCGCGCGCCGCTTCGACGTGGGCTACGAGGAGATGCTGACGGCGAACCCGGGCGTCGATCCGTGGCTGCCGGGCGTCGGGCGCGAGGTCGTCGTGCCCACGCAATTCATTTTGCCCGCCGCGCCGCATGAGGGCGTTGTGGTCAATGTGGCCGAGATGCGAATTTTTTACTACCCGCCTCATAAAAAAGGGGAGCCGGAGACGGTGTACACGCATCCGATCGGCATCGGCAAAGTGGGCTGGAAGACCCCCGAGGGGTCGACCAAGATCATCAGCCGCCAGAAAGATCCCGTCTGGGTGGTGCCGAAATCCGTTCGCGAGGAGCACGCCGAGGATGGCGAAGAGCTGCCGGCCCAGGTGCCCGCGGGACCCGACAATCCGCTGGGCCAGTACATGTTCCGCCTCGGGTGGCCGAGCTATTTGATTCACGGAACCAACAAACCCTACGGGGTAGGGATGCGCTCGAGTCACGGTTGCATGCGGCTTTATCCGGAGGACATTGCGGTATTTTTCGACCTGATCCCCATCGGCACGAAAGTGACCGTGGTCAATCAGCCCTATCTTTTCGGCTGGCGCGACGGGGCGCTGTATCTGCAGGCCTACGCCGTCATGGAAGACGATTCGCGCAACTGGTCCAAGGACCGCAAGCGCCTGCTCGCCAATCTGCTGCACCCTAAGCAGCGCGGCAAGATCGCGCAGCATGACGAGGAAATCGACTGGCAGCGCGTCGGCGATATGGCGCATTCGCCGCGGGCCGTGCCGGTGCCGATTACCCGCGGCCGCGACGGAATCGATGCCGTCATCGCGAAGTCGTTGCTGGTGGAAAACACCTTGCCGAAGGGCTCCAACTGGGATGGCCGCTCGGGCCTGCTGGTGGATGAGAAGACGTTCAACGATTTGCTCAGCGGGCGAGACAAGGCGGCGATACGTACGCCGTGATGCTGTGCTCCGCGGGGTTGGCGCTGGCCGCTTCCGGGCCGATCGATCCCACCTTCGATTATCACTCCTATGCCAATGTCGATCAGTTTCGGCTCACGCTTCTGACGCTTGATTTGCGCGTCGATCTTGACGACAAGACCATTGCCGGCACCGCATCGCTTGAGTTGAAGCGCCTGGATCCGCGCGCCACGCAGCTGGTGCTCGATACCAAAGACCTGATGATCCTGGGCGTCAGCCAGAAGGCCACCGACGTCCTGGGTGCCACCGCCAAAAATCAGACGATCTGGGTCAGCCGTCCGTTCCACCTGGAAAAGCCGGACCCCATTCTCGGTAGCGCGCTGGTCATCGAATTGCCGCCGACGAAGAAAAGCACCGAAAGCATCAGAATCGAATACGAAACATTGCCTACCTCATCGGCGTTGCAATGGTTGACGCCGAAACAGACCGCCCGGCACAAGCCGTTCCTCTACACCGAATCCGAACCGATCGGCGCGCGGACGTGGATTCCCCTGCAGGATTCCCCTCAAATCAGAGCGCCCTACAAGGCCAAAATTCATACCGACCCGAGTGTGCGCGCGGTCATGAGTGCGGAGAATGATCCGAAGGCGAAACGCAATGGCGAATACAGCTTTGTCATGCCGCAGGCCGTGCCTTCCTACCTGATCGCACTCGCGGTGGGCGATCTGGAATTCAAGGAAACCGGGCCGCGTACCGGCGTGTATGCCGAAAAATCCATGATCGGCGCGGCCGCCAAGGAGTTCGCCGATACCGAAGCGATGATCCAGGCCAACGAGAAGATGTTCGGGCCGTACCGGTGGGGGCGCTACGACATTTTGGTGATGCCGCCGAGTTTCCCGGAAGGCGGCATGGAGAATCCGCGCCTCTCGTTCATCACGCCCACCGTCATTGTGGGAGACAAGAGCTTGGTGTCGTTGATTGCTCACGAACTGGCGCATTCCTGGGCCGGAAATCTGGTCGGCAACGCGACCTGGCGCGATTTGTGGCTCAACGAGGGCTTCACCGACTACATGGAGAGCCGCATCATGACCGCGGTGTACGGGGAATCACGCAGCTCCATGGAGCAGGTGCTGGGATTGCAATCCTTGCGCGCCGACCTCGCGAAACTCAAACCCGCCGATCAGAAATTGGCGATCGACTTGCGCGATCGTGATCCCGACGAAGTGTTCAGCGAAATTCCCTACGAGAAGGGCCGGCTGTTCTTGAACTACCTGGATGCAAAATTCGGCCGTGAGCGCTTCGATGAGTTCTTGCGCGGCTATTTCGATCATTTTGCCTTCAAGAGCATCACCACCGAGGATTTCCTGGCGTACTTGCAGGCGAATCTGCTGGATCGGCTTCCCGGCATCGTCACGCGCGGGCAAGTCGATACCTGGGTGTTGCAGCCGGGGTTGCCGGAGGATGCGGTTTTGCCGGCAACCACGATGTTCAAGCCCGTGGACGCGTCGCGCAGCGCATGGCTTGGCGGCAATCTTCAGGCGAAGAAGTTCGGCATGGACTGGGTCACCCAGCAGTGGGTCTACTTTCTGAACAACATGCCCGCGACTCTTCAGCCGGCACAACTGGCCGATCTTGATAAGGCCTTCGGGTTCAGCAAGAGTCCGAATGCCGAGATTGCGCATAGCTGGTTCATGCTGGTGATCGCCAATGACTATCAGGCGAGTTTTCCGCGCCTCGAGGAGTACTTGAAAACCATTGGACGGCGTAAGCTGGTCACGCCGCTGTATGCGGAACTGATGAAAACGCCGTCCGGTACTGAATTTGCGAAACGCGTCTTTGCCAAAGCGCGCCCCGGCTACCATCCGCAAACCGCGCAGGCGATCGAGGCCGTCGTCGATCCGCACCCGGAGTCGAGCGAATGATCAGCGAGTGGATGAAAGTTATGCTCGAGGAGATCTCGCGCAAGAAGGCGGAAGAGGAGCAGGCGCGCATCGAGGAGCAGCGCCGTCAGCACGAGCAGCGGCAGGCGGAATCTCAAGGCGCGCGCTCCTTGAGTTGATTGTGATACAGTCCGCGCAGTGCGCCTAACGACAAGATATTGGTGACGCCCAGCAATTTAGAATTACAGGTCGACGAACAGCGCGGCCCTGACCAATCCATCTCGCGCCTCTCCACGGCGCGCACCGCCTTCGTCGGCCGTACACTTCGCGGGCCTGTCAATCAACCGATATTCGTCAAGAGTTTCGCGGATTTCCAGCGGGTCTTCGGCGGTCTGTGGCAGCCGAGCCTTTTGGGCTATGCCGTTGAGCAGTTTTTCGACAACGGCGGGCGTGAGGCCCTCATCGTGCGCGTGGTCAACGGCGCGCGTTCCGCGACGCTGACGCTCAAGGCGGGTTCACAAACGCTCGAACTGCAGGCGCTACGGCCGGGCACCCGGGAGTTTTTGAGGGCTAGCATTGATTTCGACAACATCGCGCAGGAAGACTCGGCGCTTTTCAACTTGACGGTGCAGCGAGTGCGCGCACACGGCACCGAGCAGGTTGAAGATCAGGAGATATTCCATCGTGTCTCCGTGACGCCGGCGCACGAACGCTTTCTGCCGGCCGCGATCGCGCAATCCGTGCTGATTCGATTGAAGGGGCCGATGCCCTCACAGCGGCCCGACCAAACCTTGGACCCGGCGAGCGGACTGGCCACCGCCTATGTCAATTCGAATTCGGATGGCGATGACGGCGCGCCGCTCACCGACTACGATCTGATCGGATCTGCTGTGGATCGCAGCGGCGTTTTCGCGCTGGAGCATGCGGATTACTTCAATTTTGTGTGCATCCCGCCGTTGTCGCGGGATCAGGACGTGGGGCCGAGCGCATTACTCGTGGCTGCGCGCTACTGCAAGGAGCGCCGCGCGCTGTTGATCGTTGATCCGCCCTCGAGCTGGCTAACGGCCGACGACGCTCTTACGGGCTTACGCGATTGGAATCTTTTCAACGAGAATGCCCTGATGTATTTCCCGCGAGTTCTCGCGCACGACAAGCTGCGCGGCCATTTCGAGTCCTTCGCCCCTTGCGGGGCAGTGGCCGGCATGCTGGCCCGCCAGGACGAGGCGTCGCCGGTATGGGGCGGCGAAGACCGCGACGAGCCGGTGCTGCGTCCCGCAATTCGGCCGGCTTGCCTGGTGGGCGAAGACCGGCGGATCCGACTCGCCGCCTTGGGCGTGAATACCTTGCAGGCCATGCGTTCGACGGCGCGCATGGGCGTGCGGCCGCGCACGCTGGCGGGCGGCAGCGCCGCCAATGCCGATTGGCGCTACCTGGGCCGGCGCCGGCTGGCGCTTTTCATCGTGAACAGCATCGAGCGCGGAACGCGCTGGGTCGCGACGGATTCATGCGCCGCGACGGCCGAGCGGGTGGCGTCGCAAGTGCGGGTTTTCTTCGAAGAGCTCCATGAGGCGGGGGCATTCGGCGAGCGGCGCCCGGAGGAAGCCTTTTTTGTCATTTGCGACCAGCGGATAAATTCCTGGGAAGGGCGCCCGGGCATTTTCCAACTGGTGATCGGCTTCGCCGCGAACCGCGAGCATGAATTTCATTGTTTTCGCATTTCACACGGCATCGCGGGCAGCAAAGTCCAGCCCGTCAGCCTCAACCGATTGAACTTCTCGCAGTACAGTCCAGCGGAGCTGGAATGGGTCGATAGCATCGCCAGCCGGCTGCAGTCTTGAGCCTGGCCGTCAATTCCGTCGTGTTCTCGCATGGCAAGGAGAGCGGACCCTGGGGAGCCAAGATCACCGCCATGGCGGCCGTGGCGCGGGATCTGGCGCTCGAGGTGGAGTCGGTCGATTACCGCGGCATCGACGATCCTTCCGAGCGGGTCAAGAAACTCATCGGCCTAAGCGCCGGCTTCAAGGCGCCGGCGGTGCTCGTCGGATCGAGCATGGGCGGGCACGTGGCCGCCGCCGCCGCCGGCGCAGTCGGCGCGCGGGCGCTGTTCTTGCTGGCGCCGGCCTTCTACATGCGGGGTTTTGAAGAATATACGCCGCAGCAGGTTGCCGTTCCCACCGCCATCGTGCATGGCTGGCACGATGATGTCGTGCCGGTGGAAAACAGCATTCGCTGGGCGCGCGAGCATCAGGCCGCGCTACATGTCCTCAACTCCGATCATCGCTTGGAAGATCAGATCGAGACCATTTGCGCTCTGCTGCGGACTTTTCTGCGCGGACTTTAAGTTAGCGATCGCTTTAGTTGTGCTTCTTGGGGCCAGGCTCGGGTGCGCGCTCCAGGCTTTCGCTCGACAGCTGCGCCATCGCCATCTCACGCAAGCTCTCGCCCGAGCTGCTCGCCGCACCGCCTGCCCATGGCATAGAAGCCCGCACCCAATGAAGCGAGATAGGCGGAGGTGTATTGCTTGCCGGCCGGGGTTTGCAAAAAGGACAGGATATGCTTGAGGTCGGCATCACTTAAGTCGCGGTAGCCGTACGCCATGTAGCGCCTCAAAGGTTCCCGCATGTTCTCCACCAACGCCTGGCGCTCGGCGTCGAGGGATTTGCGGGCGCGCTGTTCGACTGGCCCTGGATCCATGCCGGACCCGATCGCAGTTCCCAATGCCACTGCCGTCCCCATGGTCAACATGATTTGCACCGTGGATTCCGCCGAGCGCTCGGCGCGCTCCAGTCTCTCGAACAGGGCGGTGCGTTGCGATGTGGACGGCACGGTCAGGTCGCCATTCATGATCTTGTCGGCTTGGGCGTCGCTTAAGGACGCTAGGCTGACATCCGCGGCCACCATGCGCTTGCCGGAATCGCTCGAGAGAAAGAGGTCGGCCTTCTTCACCGTATCGGCATCCAGATTCGCGGCGAACGCGCTCAAGGCGGGCGCCTCGAAAACATCGATGCGAAATGAGCGGGTCGCGGCGACGGTCACGGCATCAAGTTGGTCTTCCGACATCGGCGCCGCCGTGTTGCCCTCGAACAGCTTGCGAACATGCGCCGGCATCGAACTCAAAGAGGCGCGGACTTGCTGGCGGATGGCGGCATCCTGATAGAGCCCGGCGGCGGTGTCGATATCGACCGCCACCGCGGCATGCGCGAGCGACGCGAAGCCGAAGCTGGCGAGGAATACGAAGCGAAACATGCCCTTATTGTACACTTAAAGCACCTTATGGCTGGCACCACCGGGGTAGACATGGCTTACGTTAAATCATTGACAACGGCGCTGTCGGTTTTGTTCATTGTGAGCTGCTCCGCTGCGCCGCCGCCCCCGCCGCCCGCTACGTCGGTGTTCGATCCCTTGACGCGGCCACTTGACCGCGCTCGCGACGCACAAAAGGTGATCGATGATCACGCAGCGAAAACGCGCGAAGCCATTGACAACGAAGAGCGCGGCGAAAATTCGCACTAAGCAGCACTAAGCAAATGAATCCTTGGGCGGGGTTGGGAAGCGCGTGGCGCTTCAGCGTGCGCAAGTTCCTGGGTTTGTGGGTGCGCGCGACGATCAAGCCCGAGGACGCCGTCGCTGCGATCGGCGCGGGGGCGCGGCCGGTGTGCTATGTGCTGGAACGCGAGAGCCAGGCGGACTTTGCGGTGCTCAGCAAGGTTTGTGCCGAACACAATCTGCCGCGTCCCGAAAGACGCTTGATGCTGGGCGAGAAACGCGCCGATCGCGCCTATTTCGAACTGATGCGCCGCCCGAGCTTGTTCGGCGCCGCCAATGCCGCGCGCGCGCCGCGCTACCTCGTGCAACTGGTTGCCGCCGCCGCGGCGCACCCGGAGCTGGACATTGATCTGGTGCCGGTGGCGATCTTCTGGGGCAGGGCGCCCCACAAGGAGCTGAGCTGGTGGCGGCTGCTGTTCGTCGAAGACTGGATCTTGGTCGGCCGCTTCCGCAAGTTCCTGAGCGTCATCTTCAATGGCCACAACACCTTGGTGTACTTCGGCGAAGCGCTTCGACTGCGCGACATCATGGAAGGGGCCTTGAGCGAACCGCGCAGCGTGCGCCGCGCGCTGCGTTCGCTGCGCACCGTTCTGCGCGCGCAGCGCGCCTCGAGCATTGGGCCGGATCTGTCACATCGGCGCACCATGGTGCTGCAGATCTTGAAGACCCAGGCGGTGCGCCGGGCGGTCCGCAACGAGATGCAGGTGCGCCAGATTCAACGCCGCCCTGCGCTGCTGCTGGCGCGCAAGTATGCGTTGGAAATCGCCGCCAACTATTCGCAGGCCGCCGTCACATTTATGGCCGGCGTGCTCGGCCGTCTGTGGAATTCGCTTTACGACGGCGTGGAATTCGAGCACGTCGAGAACCTGAGCGGCGTCGGCGACGGCGTGGAAATCATCTACGTACCCTGCCACCGCAGCCACATGGATTATCTGCTGCTGTCGTACGTCATCTACCGCAAGGGCTTCGCGGTGCCGCACGTGGCCGGCGGCGTGAATCTCGACCTGCCGGTCATCGGGCGATTCATGCGCAAGTGCGGCGCTTTTTTCTGCGCCGCAGCTTCAAGGGCGATGCGCTGTATCCGGTGGTTTTTGCCAAGTATTTGGGATTCATGATGGCACGCGGACATCCGCTCGAGTACTTCATCGAGGGCGGCCGCAGTAGAACCGGTCGGTTGCTCTCGCCGCGCGCGGGCATGCTGTCGATGACGGTGCACAGCTACCTGCACGAACCGAAACGCCCCGTGATCTTCATGCCGGTGTATTTCGGCTATGAGCGCATCGTCGAAGGCCGCACCTACATCGGCGAGCTGTCGGGCCGGCCGAAGCAAAAAGAAAGCATTCTCGTCTTATTCAAGTCGACGCTATCGGTGCTGCGCAGCAAATTCGGCAAGGTGCACGTGAACTTGGGACGGCCCATCGCGCTCGATGCCCTGCTGCAGAAGCACAATCCGTGCTGGCGGCAGTGTTCCGTGGAGGAGCGAGACGGAGAAGGGCAAGCATGGATAGCGGAGGCGATCGCGGATCTTGCCATTCGCATCTGTACCGAAATCAACGCCGCCGCCGCCGTGACGCCGATCAATCTGGTGGCCATGGCCATTCTCGCCACCCCGCGACAATCGCTGCCCGAAGTGGATCTGAAACGCCAGCTGGAACTCTATCAGCGGCTGCTGCGCGAAGCGCCGTATTCGCCCTGGGTGACGGTGACGCCCGACAGCGCCGAGCAGATGATCCGCTACACCGAGGCCATGGGGATGTTGGAGCGTCAGAAGCAACCGCTTGGCGACATCATGCGCATGAATGCCGAGAACGCCGTGCTGGCCACGTATTACCGCAACAACATCCTGCATCTATTCGCCATGCCGTCACTGCTCGCCTGTGCCTTCGTGGGCAATGCGCGCATGCGCACCATCGATATCCAACGGCTGGTGTGGCGGGTCTATCCCTACATTTCCGCGGAGTTGTTTTTGCGCTGGGACGAAAGCGAGGTCGGCGCGGTGACCGATTCGCTGCTCGACACTTTCGTGCGCCTCGATCTGCTCGAAGGCAACGCCGATCGAAGTGAATGGCAGCGCCCGCCGCCGACATCCCTAGAGGCCATCCGGCTTTCGCTGCTGGCCCAGGCCACCATCCAAACCCTCGAGCGCTATTACTTGGCGATCGCGCTGCTGCTGCAGGCCGGCAGCGGCGCCATTACCCAGGAAGCGCTGGAAGAGCGCTGCTATCTGATGGCGCAGCGCATGACGGTGCTCTACGGGCTGAACTCGCCCGAATTCTTCGACAAGAGCCTGTTCCGCAACTTCATCGAGTTGCTGCGCCGCCGCGACGTCATTCAAATGTCCGAGGAAAAAAGGCTGATGTTCGGTGAGCCACTGCTCGGAGTGGCCGCGGACGCCCAACTGGTACTGTCCGAACAGATCAGGCACAGCATTCTGCAGGTGACCTTGGCGAGCTAGTCCCATCCCTGTCGGCCGCGCTGCGATTTGGTCGCGCCGCGGCGCTTCTTCGATTCAATGCGCCGCTCCTGCGAGCCCTTGGTGGGCCGGGTCTTCTTGCGGATCTTCGGTTCTATCATGGCGGCGCGAATCAGCGCCGCCAGACGCTCGAGCGCCGCGCGGCGGTTCTGCTCCTGGCTGCGTTCGCTGCGGGCGCTGAATAAAATACTGCCATCATCGATGAGTTTTTGGCCCGCGAGTGCCCGCAGACGGTTTCTGGCGGAGACCGGCAGGCTGGTATTGCGCGGCAGCAAAAATCGCAGCTGCACGGCGCTCGACACTTTGTTGACGTTCTGGCCGCCGGGGCCCGAGGCGCGGATGAACTTCCATTCCAATTCTTCGTCCGGAATGAGGACGTGGGGCGTGATCTCGATCGGCACGGGTTCAGTCGAGGTTCGAGGCGGCGCTGTGCACGATGATTTCGCGCTGCGCCATCGGAATGGTGATCTTATGTTCCTTGAACAGCCGCCATATGGCGCGATTCACTTCCGAGCGGACATTATTCACGCCTTCCTGCGGATCCGATATCCAGAATCGCAGTTCCAGCTCGATGCCGCTGTCGCTGAAGTGCATCAGGCGCGATACCGGCGCCGGCTCGCGCAGCACACGGGCCTGGCCTTCGCACGCGTCGAGCAGAATCCGCAGCGCCAGTTCCGGATCGTCGCGGTAACTGACGCGAATGGGCAGCTTCAGGCGAATGCGCGGGTCGGTGTAGCTCCAATTGATCACCGCGTTGGAGATGAGCTGCTGATTCGGCACGAGCATTTCCACGCCGTCGCGGTCGCGCACCACCACGTAGCGGCCGCGCAGCTCCTGCACCCAGCCGAAGTTCTCGGTGCTGGTGCCTGATTGGCCCGACAGGCTGATGACATCCCCGGGCTTGATCGAGCGGTCCATGAGCAGCACGAAACCGCTGACGAAATTGGCGGCAATGGACTGCAGCCCGAATCCAAGGCCGAGGCCGATGGCTCCCGTCAACACCGTCAGCGCCGTCAAGTCGACGCCGGCGGCATTCAATCCCATGAGAATGCTCAAGGCAATCAAAAAGGCATTGGCGAATTTGGCGATGCCGATGCGCGTGGACATGGCCACGCCGGTGAGCCTTTTCACCCGCCGCTCGACCCAGCGGCTGATCCACGCCGCCACCAACATGAAAAGCGTCAGGGTGAACAGCAATTTGAGCACCGACCACACGGTGATGCGCCCCTTGCCCGCCACGACGCCAACACTGTCCAAAGTGGCGATGATGGGATCGAGCCATCCTGTGTACTCGGCGGCAATCGCGAGCCAGATCAGCAGCGTGACGCGGGTTTCCCAATTCTGGATCCAGGATTTGTTGCCGAGGCTGGCGGCAAAGAGCAGCACGCCGACGCGCACGATGATGTAGGAGGCGAGCAGGCGCGCCGCCGCTGCCAGCAAGGTCACGTCGAATCGCGCCGCCTGCAGCGCGCTGTGCGCCGCCAAATCCAGCACCAGCGCCATGACGAGCGGGATGATCACGACGGTGCCTTGCGCGGCAAAGTACTCCCAGGTCAATGCCATCGGCGCGTTGCTTCTGCGGCTTTGATAGCGGCGGCTCAATTGCAAACCGACCAGGCCGCCGGCGATCAAGCACAATACGATCACGCCGACTTCGATCAGCATGTTGCGAGTGGACAAAATTTCGAAAAATGCCTGAATGCGCAGCCACAGCTCGTTCATGCGTTCAGATCCGGTATGAGCTGGCTCTCCAGTCTGGCGATTTGATCCTTGAGGAGCAGCTTGCGCCGCTTGAGGCGTTTCATTTGTAGCTCATCCACCTTGAAATCCATGCTCAGTCGCGAAATGACGTCGTCGAGATCGCGATGCTCGATGCGCAGCTGACGCAGGCGCTCGATGTTCTTGAATAGATCGGTATTGACGTTGCTCTCTTCGTCACTCACGGCTATAGACCGAAGCTGCGCCACACCGGCGCGACGCAATCGGGTAGCTTAAGGGAGCGACCCAGTGGATTCCAAGCCGCTTGCGGACTGTGGAAATCCGATCCCACCGATCCATTGAGACCGTAACTCGTGGCGAGCACCGCGCAGGCGTCGATCTGCTGCGCACCGTGGCCGCCGCTGACGACTTCCAGCGACGTGCCGCCTGCGGCCGCGAAATCGCTGAGCAGCCGCCGGCGAGCGCCCGCGGAGAGCGAATAGCGTGTGGGATGGGCGAGAGAGGCCACGCCGCCGGCGGCGCAAATCCAGCCCACCACTGACTCGAGGCTGGGCCACTCCGTCGCCACATGCGCGGCCTTGCCCTTGCCCAGGTATCGACGGAAAGCCGCCTCGGCGCTCGCGACGTGACCGGCGGCGACCAAGGCGCTCGCCAAATGCGCGCGCGTCGGAAGGCCGGGGTGCATCTCCACCGTTGCCAGCAGTTCCCTGCCCGGCAGCTTGAGTTTTTCGAGCCGTAGCACAGATCTTGCGCATGCGGGCGCGCCGCAACTCGGCTTGCGCGTCCAGCCTGGCGCGCAGCGCAGGGGTAGAAGGATCGATCCACAACCCCAGCACATGAATGGCTTGGGCGCGCCAGGATGCCGAGATTTCCACGCCGGGCACGAGCTTGAGTCCCTGCGCGCCAGCCGCTCGTTGTGCCTCATCGAGCCCCACGACCGTGTCGTGATCGGTGAGCGCCAGAACCTCGACGCCGGCGCTCGCGGCCAGATCGACCAGCTCCGTCGGAGTCAGCGAGCCGTCGGAACAATTCGAATGGGTGTGCAGGTCGATATTCAGCCCGTTCACGAGGCGTTACCCGCAAGTCCCACCGCCTCGAGCTGCCGTCCGGCGAGCACGATGAACCCTTGCGCGCGCTCGAAACCGTCGTTGGTATAGTCGAAGGTATAGGTGCGCAGCAGCCGCCGTCTGCCGCGGGAATCGCGGTTCAAGCGAAACCCGGCAAAGGCGACCGTACCGTCCAAAAATTGCACCACGGCGCGCGAGCAGGTGTCTTTGGCGATGCGATTTGCAGCTTCCCGGGCATCCAGGGAGGTCTGCCAGATCTTGTAGGCGCCCGCCAGGGTGCCCGCGACGGCTACGAGCATAATAAAGGTGTCATCCATGGCGTGAATCTTAACCCTTCACGGCCCGTGGCGCCGCCCCTTGGATTTGGCGCGTTCACCCCCAAAAAGGCATGCAACGAAGCGGAGAGTTAAATGACCCATGATCCTCAAGCATCGCTTGCCGTGCGCGTCGACCCCAACGAGATGGTGCGCTACGTGCAGGATGTGATGACCACCCAGCAAAGCCCGGCGGCCGCGGACGCCTCGATCACCATCGCTCGGCGCCAATGGGGCGACACGCCCATGGCCCGCGCTGCCTGCTTGCGCTGGAGCGCCCTCAACCGCGCCTTTGGCGATGCGCGGGTGAGCACTTGGACAACGCCGCAGCGACCCGATCAAATTCATGTGCCGGCGGCGTTGATCGCGGCGGCCGGCGTTGCAACGCTCACGATGGCCGAAGACGAAGTCGTCTTTGACATTCCAACCTTGCTGGACGCCACGTTGCAATTGTGCGAACCCGTGGGTCACGCCTAGGCGGCCAACGCGTCGGTGCGGCAGCACTCGTGGCTGTGCCGCGAGACGCAGCGAACAATGGCCATCTTCTTTGAAAACAAACAGAAATACGCAAGTGCGCGCGGCATAAGCTGAAGGTCACTGCGACTCCAAAACCGCCAAGCGCCAGGGCGGGAAGATCGCGCATCGCTTGGTATCATAGGCAAATGCAAACCGCCTCTGCGATTGACTGGGAAGCCATCGACACCGTGCTGCTCGATATGGACGGGACGTTGCTCGATTTGCGCTTTGACAATTGGTTCTGGGGGACCCTGATCCCCAGCCGCTATGCCGCCGTCAATGGACTGAGCGAGGCGCAAGCGCATGAGGAATTGCGGCCGAAGTTCAACCAAGTCGCCCACACGCTGCAGTGGTATTGCATCGAGTATTGGACCCGGGAGTTGCGTTTGGATATCTCCACTCTCAAGCGCGATACCTTGGCGCGCGTCGGATTTCTACCCGGAGCGGAACGGTTTCTTCGAAAATTGCGCGCCAGCGGCAAGCGGGCGGTACTGGTCACCAACTCGCATCCGGAGACGCTGGCCATCAAGAATGAACAGGTCGCGCTGACGCAGTATTTCGATGCCTGCTATTCCTCGCACCCGTTCGATGCGCCGAAGGAAGACCCGGCATTTTGGCGGCGGCTCGCCGTGCGGGAAGATTTTACGCCGCCGCGCACCTTGTTCATCGACGACAGCCTGCGGGTGCTCGAATGCGCTCGCAATTTCGGCATTGCCCATCTGCGTGCGGTGCGATGTCCGGATACCGGTGCGCCGCCCCAGGCCACGGGCAGCTTCGCGGCGATCGACGGCGTCGCGCAGCTGCTGTAGCGTCAGGTCGCCGGGCCGCCGCTGCCGCGGCCTCGCCGGCGTCTGCGACCGGGGCCTTTGGCGGGGGTTTCCGCCGTGCCTGCGGTGCTGCCAGGGTTCGCCGGTTGCGCCGTCCGAGGGCCGCGTCGCGGCGGGCCACCGCCGGAACGGCCTCCGCCCCCGGAACGGCCTCCCGGACGCCCGCCGCCTGATCGGCCGCCGCCGCTGCCGCTGCCGCCGCGAGATTGGCCAAATCGGGGCGCTCGCTCGCGCCACTGTGCGGGCGGCGGTGCGGTGACCGCCGCGAGATCGGCCGCATCAATCGACGCACGCGGAATCTGGTGTCCGATGTAGCGCTCGATGTCCGGCAGCGAAATGGCGTATTCCTCGCAACCAAAACTGATCGCGTCGCCTTCGGCGCCGGCGCGGGCGGTGCGGCCGATGCGGTGGACATAATCTTCTGCGTCATTCGGTAGATCGAAATTGAACACATGACTGACGTCGGGAATGTGCAGGCCGCGGGAGGCCACGTCAGTGGCGATCAATACGGCGATGTCGCCATTGTGAAAATCGCGCATCAATTTCAGACGCTTGTTCTGCGGCACGTCGCCCGACAGCGCCTGCGCGACGAACCCGTTCGCGGTGAGCGTTCTTTCAAGCACCTCGGCGACCCGCTTGGTATTGACGAAGACCATGGTGCGGCGCGCGTCGATGCGCCGTAGCAGCCCCATCAGCAACGGGATTTTTTCCTCAGTCGACGGGAAGTACAGCACCTGCGTCACCCGATCGACCGTCATCTTGTCCGGCTCGATGCGGATCAACTCCGGATTGTTCATGTGCTCATACGCCAGCTCCATCACCCGGTGCGACAACGTCGCGGAGAACATCATGGTGAGCCTTAAGGTCGGGTGCGGCATGCGGCGCAGTAGGAATCGAATATCCTTGATGAAGCCCAAATCGAACATGCGGTCGGCTTCATCCAGCACCGTCACCTCGATATGGCGCAGGTCAAACACGTGCTGTTTGAAATAATCGATGATGCGGCCGGGAGTACCGATCAGCACATCGACGCCTTCCTCGAGAATGCGCCGCTGTTTGTCGTAATCGACGCCGCCGAATACGATCGCCAGCTTGAGGCCCGTATACTTGCCGATGGCAAGCGCATCGGAATGAATCTGAACGGCGAGTTCGCGCGTGGGCGCAATGACGATCGCGCGGGGCGCATTGACCGGGCGGTTCGCCGCGCCGGGATCGGTCAGCAGGCGATTAAACAGTGCGATGAGAAAAGCCGCTGTCTTGCCCGTACCGGTTTGCGCCTGGCCGGCCACGTCGCGGCCGGCCAGGGCAATCGGCAGAGTTTGTGCCTGAATGGGCGTGGCACGGGTAAAGCCTTGTTCGGCGATGCCGCGCTTGACGGATTCGGGGATAGTTAAGGAATCGAAGCTAAGCTGAGTGAGATGGGCGTCTGACATTTTCGCTTTGTGAATTGCATATACTTGCAAAATGATGGGGACCGGATAACAATATGGCCAACCAGGAGCCGGTCTATCCGCTCCCCAACCGTATCATCGGTACCCTTTTAAGGTAATCAAGACCGCTAAACCCGCTGTATTGTGCCCGAACATCCGCGCATCGTCACTTCGCGGTGAATGAGAGCGCTGCTTCCCATAAAACAACCCGCGTTAATTTCAAATAATTCTCCAAAAGGAGCTGTATCCGCAGTGAGTAACCCAAGTATCGTTCACACCAGCGACGCGACGTTCGACAAGGACGTGCTCAAGTCAGACAAGCCAGTATTGTTGGATTTTTGGGCAGAATGGTGCGGTCCCTGCAAGATGATCGCGCCGATCCTCGATGAGATCGCCGACACCTACAAAGACAAGATCCGCATCGCCAAGCTCAATATCGACGAAAATCCCCACACCCCCCCTAAATTCAACATTCGCGGCATCCCGACCCTGATTTTGTTCAAGAACGGGACTGTCGAGGCCCAAAAGGTCGGTGCGGTGACCAAATCGCAGCTGGCCGCTTTTCTGGACAGCAACCTGTGAGAGGCTACTTAGGAAATCAGTCGCGCGGCGGCCAGGGCGGTGGACAGCAAGGGGGCGGCGGTCAGGGGGGTGGCGGCCGATCCAATCGTTCCAACCGGGGGCCTCGCAATGACAATCGCAACGGCAACACCAACGGTGGCCGGCCGATGCACGAGGATTACGGCGATCTGCCGGAAGGCGGCGATGACTTAGAAATCATTGCACCGACGGATCTTGCGCGCAGCCGCAGCTCGATGAATCTGACCGAGCTGAAGAAGCGGCCGATCAGCGATCTGGTGAAGCTGGCGGAAACCATGGGTCTCGAGAACATGGGCCGCTCGCGCAAGCAGGACATCATTTTCGGTGTACTGAAGGCGCACGCTCGCAAAGGCGAGGACATCTATGGTGACGGCGTTCTGGAAATCCTCCAGGACGGCTTTGGCTTCCTGCGCTCTTCGGACTCCAGTTACCTCGCCGGACCGGACGATATCTACGTGTCCCCGAGCCAGATCCGCCGCTTCAATTTGCGCACCGGCGACTCTGTTTCCGGCTTGATACGCCCGCCGAAGGATGGCGAGCGCTATTTCGCGCTGCTCAAGGTGGGCGAAATCAATTTCGATTCCCCGGAAAGTTCGCGCGGCAAGGTGCTGTTCGAAAATTTGACGCCGCTGCATCCCACCGAGCGGTTGAAATTAGAGCGCGGCAACGGTTCGACCGAGGATTTGACGGCGCGCGCCATCGATCTGGTCGCCCCGATCGGCAAGGGCCAGCGCGGCCTGATCGTCTCGCCGCCGAAGGCCGGCAAGACCATGCTGCTGCAGAACATCGCCACCGCGATCACCGCCAATCATCCCGAGGTTATTCTCATCGTGTTGCTCATCGACGAGCGGCCCGAGGAAGTGACCGAGATGGCGCGTACCGTGAAGGGCGAGGTCGTCTCCTCGACCTTCGATGAGCCCGCCAGCCGTCACGTGCAAGTGGCCGAGATGGTGATCGAAAAAGCCAAGCGCTTGGTGGAACACAAGAAGGACGTCGTGATTCTGCTCGATTCCATCACCCGTCTGGCACGAGCCTACAACACGGTGGTGCCGAGCTCCGGCAAGGTGCTCACCGGCGGTGTGGATGCGAATGCGTTGCAGCGGCCGAAGCGCTTCTTTGGCGCGGCCCGCAATATCGAGGAGGGCGGCAGCCTGACCATTCTGGCCACCGCGCTGGTCGATACGGGCTCGAAGATGGACGATGTGATCTTCGAAGAATTCAAGGGCACCGGCAATTCGGAGATCCATTTGGATCGGCGCATTTCCGAAAAGCGCACCTTCCCGTCGATCAACATCAACCGTTCGGGCACGCGCAAGGAAGAACTCATCACCGAGCCTTCCGAGCTGTCCAAGATGTGGATTTTGCGCAAGCTGCTGCATCCCATGGATGAGTTGGCGGCGATCGAATTCCTGCTCGACAAGATGAAAGATACCAAGACCAATTCGGATTTCTTCGACGCAATGAAGCGCTAGGCGTGGCCGGGAGCTAGAGATGCAATGGTGGGCGTGGATTGCGATCGGCGCCATTCTGTTGGGTTCCGAGTTGACGCTGGTCAACGCGCAATTTTATCTCGTGTTTCTGGGGACTAGCGCTTTGATCGTGGGCTTGCTCGCGGTCACCCGATTGGTCAGCGCCGATTGGCTGCAATGGGTGGCGTTCGCGGTCATCGCGGTGGTTTCGATGGTGACCTTCCGCAAGCGGTTTTACGAAAAAATGCGCCATGCGCTGCCGCCGCTGCGAGGCGGCCCTGCGGGCGAGAAAGTGACCTTGCCCGTGGCGCTGCCGCCGGGCGAGAGCTGCCGCCTGGAATATCGCGGCAGCTCTTGGAGCGCGATCAACGGCAGCGATTCGCTCATCGCGGCGGGTTCGGCCGCGCGCATCGACCGAGTCGACGGATTGACTCTCGTGGTGCATGGCGAAGAGAAGAATCAATAGGAGAGTGTCTTGCCAATGTCCTTGAGCTATGCGGCCATCGCGATCGTCGTTCTCGCCGTTATTCTGGTCTTCAAGACCGCAACGGTGGTGCCGCAACAAAGCGCCTACGTGGTGGAACATCTGGGCAAGTACAGCCGCACGCTGTCGGCCGGCTTTCATATCCTGATACCGTTCATGGAAAGGATCGCCTATCGGCACAGCCTCAAGGAAATTGCGATCGACATCGCCGAACAGATCTGCATCACCCGCGACAATGTGCAAGTGGGTGTCGATGCGGTGCTCTACATGCAGGTCATGGATCCGCATTTGGCCTCCTACGGCATCACGAATTATGGTTTCGCGATTTCACAGCTCGCGCAAACCACGCTGCGCAGCGAAATCGGCAAGATCGAGCTGGACCGCACCTTCGAGGCCCGCGGCCAGATCAACACCAATGTGGTGAGCGAGCTGGACAAGGCTTCGGCTCCCTGGGGCGTCAAGGTGCTGCGCTATGAAATCAAGAACATCACTCCGCCGAAGGACGTGCTCTCGGCGATGGAAAAGCAAATGCGCGCCGAGCGCGAAAAGCGCGCCGTGGTTTTGACCTCGGAAGGTGAGCGGGACGCGAAGATCAACGCCGCCGAGGGCGACAAGCAGCGCGTGATCAAGCAATCCGAGGCCAACAAGCAGCAACAGATCAATGAGGCCGAGGGTCAGGCCCAGGCCATTCTCGCGGTGGCCACCGCGACGGCGGAGGGCTTAAGGCAGGTGGGCATCGCACTGTCGGATCGCGGCGGCATCGAGGCGATGCAGCTGCGGATCGGCGAGGAATACGTGAAGCAGTTCGGCAAGCTGGCGCAGACCGGAACGACTCTCGTGGTACCGGCGAATCTGACCGACCTTGCCGCCATCGTGACCATGGCCACCAGCATCGCGCGCAAGCCGTCGGGGAGCCCGCAGCCCCCGCCGGGTGCGCCGGCTGCTTTCAAAAGCTAGATAATTGATGGCCGAGCAGCGCGGTACCCAATCGATTGGGTTCCTTGAATTCGTGGCATTGGCTGCCGCGATGATGTCGACGCAGGCGATCGCCATCGACGCGATGCTGCCGGCTTTTCCGACGATCGTGCGCGAGCTTCAAGTCGCCGACCCCAATCACGGTCAATGGATGGTCACATTTTATATGGCCGGCCTAGGCGTGGGGCAGTTGTTCTGGGGCATGATATCCGATCGGTTCGGCAGGCGGCCGATCCTGTTCGGCGGATTGACCCTCTACGTCGTGGCAGCGCTCGTGTGCAGCCTCAGCAGCAGCTTCGCCACCTTGCTCGCCTGGCGCTTCGTACATGGCCTCGCCGCCGCCTGCACCACGGTGACCCGTTCGGTGGTTCGGGATCTTTATTCAGGGCGTCAAATGGCGCGAGTCATGTCGCTCACCTTCGTGGTATTCCTGACGGTACCGATCATCGCCCCGAGCCTCGGCCAGCTGATTCTTGTGGTGGCTCCGTGGCGCTATATTTTCGTGGTGTTTGCCGTATTTGCGGCGCTCATCGCATCCTGGGGTTTCGTGCGCCTGCCGGAGACGCTGCACCCGGAATACCGCCTCACCCTGACGCGCCCCCAGGTTCTCAATGCGGCCAAGCGGGTCCTCGGCAATCGCCAATCGACCTTCTACACCCTGGCGATGATGGTGATGTTCGGCACCATCCTGGCTTACGTGGGCATGGTGCAGCAGATCTTCTCCGATGTGTTTCATCGCTCCAGCCTCATGCCCAGTATGTTTGCCCTGTGTGCAATCTTCATGGGTATGGCGGCGTACTTGAATTCGCGCATCGTCGAGCGCTTCGGCATGCGGCTGATTTCGCACACCGCACTGTTGATGTTCATCGCCGTGACGGGATTGCATGTTCTGATCGCGGCGCTCGGCCTCGAGCGCATCTGGACCTTCGTCGTGCTGCAGGCGGCCACCATGGCGTGCGTCAGCTTGTCGGTGTCCAATTTCGGCGCCATGGCGATGGATCCGATGGGTTCGGTCGCGGGGATCGCCGCCTCGTTGCAAGGATTCATTTCTACCTTCGGCGGAGCGCTGGTGGGGGCTTTCATCGGCAGGCTGTTCAACGGCACCACGGTGCCGCTCGCCGCCGGAGCGACGTGCTGCGGACTGGTAAGTCTCGGATGTGTTCTGCTCGCGGAAAAAGGTCGCCTTTTCCGGGCTCAGCACGTTCCCAGCGAGTCGCTGGACACTCAGGTGACGGTTTGAGAACCGTCACGGCCAGCCGCTATGTCACGCCGCTGCGCGAGGGCGGCTCTCTGCCGGCCATCATCGAGGCCGACGACGAGGGCTTGTATGTGCTCAAATTTCGCGGCGCGGGGCAGGGCCCGAAAGCCCTGATCGCGGAGCTGCTGGCGGGGGAGATCGGCCGGCTGTTGGGATTGCCTATCCCTGAGATCGTCTTGGTGCAACTGCCGCCGGATCTCGCGCGTACCGAGCCCGATGCGGAGATTCAAAGCCTCATCGGCGCCAGCGGCGGCTTGAATCTGGCGCTGGACTATCTGCCGGGTTCGGTCACCTTCGATCCGCTGCTGTTTCAGCCGGATGCGCGGCTCGCATCGAGCATCGTGTGGTTCGACGCGTTCGTGTGCAACGTGGATCGCACGGCACGCAACGTCAATATGTTGGTGTGGCATAAGCAGCTGTGGCTCATCGATCACGGCGCCGCGCTGTATTTTCACCACGCTTGGAACCAGCACGACCAGCATTGGAGCACGCCGTTCGCCCTGATCAAGGATCATGTACTGTTGAGTCTTGCCGGCTGCATCGAGGAAGTGGCTGCCCAGATGCCGGCGCGCCTGACGCCGCAAGCCCTGGGCGCCATCGTTGACCTCATCCCTGAGGCTTGGCTGCAATATGATCCGGGTTTCGACGGCACATCGGCGCAGCGGCAGGCGTATCTGAATTTTTTTAACCTAAGACTGCGGTCGGATGTCTTCGTCAAGGAGGCCCTGCATGCGCGCGCTGCGCACCTATGACTATGCGGTCGTGCGGGTCGTGCCCCGCGTGGAGCGCGGCGAGTTTGTCAATGCCGGAATCATCCTCTCGTGCGACATCGAGCGGATTTTGCAAGCCAGCATCGAACTCGATGTGAAGGCCGTGCTGGCGCTCGATGCGAACGTCGACTTGGATCTGGTCAGAAGCGCGCTTGCCGCGATTCCCACGATCTGCGCCGGCGGCACGTCCGCCGGTGAGCTCGGAAAATTATCCGCGCGCGAGCGGTTCCACTGGTTGGTGGCGCCGCGAAGCACCATTGTGCAAACCTCGCCGGTGCACACCGGCCAGTGCGCGGATCCGGCCGCGGCGCTGGAACATCTGATGCGGACGATGGTGCGGCGTCTTTAGCGGCCTTGGGACTGCCACGCCGCCAGCGCGTCGGCCAGGCCGAATCCATAGCCAGGATCCCAAGCGGCCGCGCCCAGCGGCGCTGCCGTCGCGCGTAGCGACTTCAGTACTTGCGCACGGTTAAATCCGCCGCTCTCAAGCAGCGCCGCGGCAGCCGCAATGCCCGGGACCGCCGCCGAGGTGCCGCAAAACTGCGTGTTGACGAGCGTCTTGCCGTTGCTGAACGGTGTCGTCACACAGTCCGGCGCGACCAAATCGGGCTTGGCCACCATGAGCGGAGCGGCGAGCCGCGTGTAGTCGTAGCCATCGGGAGAAGAAGAGTCGGGTGAGGCTTGGAAGTCGATGCGGAACGGGCCGTGATTGGACCATGCTTCCAGCATCCGCGGAGAAGTGGCGACAGTGGCGCCCACCACCAAGGCATCGTCGATGTCGCCGATCGTGCCGCCGGCGAGCCCCGAACTTGAGTACGCCAGCGGTTGACACTCGATGTTGCAGGTCGGGCTGCCTTCGGTCACTTGCACGGCAAGACCATCGGTCGCGCCGCTGTCGAGCACCACGGCGAGACGCACGACCTGCGCGCTGCTCGCCGTATTCGTATAGTCGAGAATCAGCGTTCGGGTCCGCGCTCGCGCTCGCGCTGCTTAAGGTCTGTGAATTGCCATCGAGCAAGTAGGCGCTGAGCGCATGATTGGAAGCGCCATGCGGCGGGTCGTTCCAATTCAGAAATGAGACGCAGGCGCGCAGCCGCAGGGACGGTAATCGCGTTGAAGGCGTCGCTGCCCCCGCCGCTGGCGATGCCAAAATCGAGCAATGTCGCGGGCGCGCCGGCAATATCGGCCGGCGTGGCGATGAACGGTCCCTGCCAGTAGCCGCCTTGCTGCTCGTTGCCGGCGAGATGGACAAAAACCAGACGGTCGCTGGCCGCTTCGAGCTGAGCGACCGTGTCGGCGGTCGCGTCCGGGTAGAACTGCCCGGCAAATAGGATGTCGTCGACGATGATGTCGGCGTGAAAATTGGTGCCCAGATCCTTGATGCAACCGTTGAAGTCAAGATCGATGCCGTCGCAGAACCCGAGCGCTGCGTCAGGCGCGTATTGATGCACCAGTTCGAGCATCCAGCTGCCCTCGTCGAGCTTGCCCGGCGTATTCTGGCTGATGTAAATCGATGGCGGCAAAACGCCGGCGGTCTGATACGTCGCGAGATTGACCACCCCGGTGCTGATCACCCCCACGCGCACGCCGCCGCCGCGAAGACCCGCGGCGCGAAGCTGATCGAGGTGCAAGACGGCATCCGCCTCGCTGGTCACGCCGGAAGTGCTCGGGGCCGGCCCGCCGTCCGCCGCTGCTTCCCCCGCCGCAGGCCGCAAGCGCGAGAAGACCAACCACGAGACCGGATACTAAGTTGATGCACCTGACTCGCCGCGGAAAATGGCGTTCAGCTCACTCCCAGACGCCGCTCCGGCAAATCCCTCGAATTTGCCCTGTTCGATGATGAGTTTGGCGGCGCGCATGAAGCCGCCCCAGGCGGCGCGCGCGAGCGCTCCGCCCACACTGATCCGCCGCACGCCGAGCGCGGCGATTTCCGCGACGCCAAGATCAGCGGTGAAACCCGCGAGCAGATTGACCGGTTTTGGCGCCACGGCGCTCACCACGGCCCTGATGTGATCCGCCGTGCGTATTCCCGGCGCATAGAGGCAGTCGGCCCCCGCGTTGGCATACAGTTTCAGTCGGGCGATGGTCAGGTCAATGTCCGGCTGCCCGACCAGAAAGCATTCCGCGCGGCCGACCAGCAGCGTATCGGCGCCCGCTTTATCGATGGCCTTGCGCGCCGCGCGAATCCGTTCGACAGCCAGGTCAGTCTCAAACAACGGTTTGGCGGGATTGCCGGTGGAATCCTCGATGGACAGCCCCGCCACTCCGGTCTCCACGGCGAGCCGGACACTCTCGGCGACGCCGGCGGCGTCGGGCGCAAAGCCATTTTCAAAATCGGCGTTGATGGGCAGATCAGTTGCCTCGACCATCTCGGTCAGATGATCGAGCACGCGATCGCGCGACATGCCGCCATCGCGGTGCCCATGCGACCACGCAAATCCGGAGCTGGTCGTGGCCAGTGCCTTGAACCCCAAGCCCTGCAGATAGCGGGCGCTGCCCACATCCCAGGGATTGGGAATGACGAAACAGCCGCTCTCGTGGAGTCGATGAAATGTGCGGCGCTTGTCGGCAATGCTGGGTCGAAGGGTCATGGGGCACTCCTGAACGCCGTGTTTAAGTATCGCATCCCTCGCGCTCGATCGCGCGATAGCCGATATCCATGCGGTACTGCACAAGATTCCAATGGATGGCATGAACGAGTTCGTAGGCTTGAAGTTGCGCGGCCCTGACGCTGTTCCCCAACCCGACCGCGCATAACACGCGGCCGCCGGCCGTGAGGATTTGCGTTGACGTGGCGCGCGTGCCGGCATGAAACACCTTTCCCGGCAGGCCTGCGGCAATGTCGAGTCCACTGATCGGATCGCCTTTGCGGTAGGCATCCGGGTAACCTCCCGCCGCCATGACGACGCCGAGCGCCGCGCGCGAATCCCAGCGAACTTCGTGACGCTCCAAGGTGCCGTCGAGCGCAGCCTCGCACAGATCGATGAGATCGCTTTGCAAGCGCATCAGGATGGGCTGCGTTTCGGGGTCGCCGAGTCGGCAGTTGAACTCCAGCACGTTGGGTGTCCCGTCCGCGGCAATCATCAATCCTGCGTAAAGAAAGCCGACGTACGGGTTGCCGTCGCCGCGCAAGCCCCGCAGGGTCGGTTCGATCACCTCACGCATGATGCGCTCATGCAGCAGCGGCGTGGCAATGGGTGCCGGCGAATAGGCGCCCATGCCGCCGGTGTTGGGTCCCAAGTCGCCGTCGTCGCGGCGCTTGTGGTCCTGCGAGGTGGCGAGTGCGATGACTTGCTGATCATGCGCCACCACGATGAAGCTAACTTCTTCGCCCTGCAAAAACTCCTCGATCACGATGGTGTTGCCGGCCGCGCCGAAGCTTCCGCCGAGCATTTCCCTGCAGGTGGCGAGTGCTGACTCATGCGTATCGCAAATCACCACGCCTTTGCCCGCCGCCAGGCCGTCCGCTTTGACGACCAGCGGCAGCCGCTGCGCGCGAACGTAGTCCGGGTCGAAGGTGGCCGCGGTGAAGGTGGCGAAGCTTGCGCTCGGGATGCGGTGGCGTTGCAGGAAATCCTTGGTGAACGCCTTCGATCCTTCCAGGCGCGCGGCCTTGCGCGACGGACCGAAGCAGCGCCGATCGGCGGCGGCGAAACGATCGACGATACCGGCCACCAGGGGAACTTCCGGACCGACGATGGTCAGGTCGATCTCCTGAGCGATCGCGAATTCGAGCAGCGCGTCGATGTCGTCCGAGGCGATATCGACATTGCTCACGCCACTTTCCAAGGCCGTGCCGGCATTGCCCGGGGCGACATACACCTGATTCACGCGCGGCGACTGCGCGCATTTCCAGGCAAGGGCATGTTCGCGGCCGCCGCCGCCGACAATCAAAACTCTCATCTGGAGTTAGCTCCTCATCACTTGTTTTCCAAAAACCCGAGGAGCGGCCGACAGTCTCCTGCGTCCGCAGCTTGTAACGCGGCGATGTAGCACCTGCGAAGCTCGTTTGCGGCCATTAGTGAGCCGCGGCCCCATTCGAAGCGCTGACCAGCGAGTTCCATAAGGAGCAAATCCGCCATAATGCGCGCATGGCGGCCATTGCCGTTCGGAAACACATGGATGGCAACGAGGCGGTGATGGTAACGGGCAGCAATCTCAACGGGTGAATAGGCTTGGTTGTCAATCTGAGCGCGAACGTCGCCAAGCATTTGGCGCAGTCGCATCGGAATTTCGACCCAGGTGATGCCAAGATTCTTGTCCGTGCGCCCGCGACTTTCCCGCCCATCTCCAAGTCTGATTGAACATGCGGCGGTGTACAACGTGAATGAAGGCCTCATCCAGCGGGTCCCCGCGGCGGCGCGCGAACAACCATTCGGTTGCCTCTAGGATATTCGCTTCCTCGTACTCGTTGAGTTCACTCTGCAACGTGAGATGCGCTGGGATAAGCCCCGCGGCCTCGTCCAAGTCAATGGGCGTGGCGCCGGGCGCATACTCAAACCTCATTGCCACAGCCGCGAGCGTTTGCCTTCCAGAAGTTTTCTGCGCAGTTCCGCGATCTGGCGCTCCGATTGCTCGTTGCCGGTTGACTGATCTTCCAGAGCCATGGAATGGCGCACACGCGAGACCTGATCGTGTGCGATACGTTGCGCCCGCTCCTCCACGGCTTCCTGAAGCGGACGTTTGGGTACCAGCGCATAGAGAAGCTCACAATCGAGCGCGGCGGCATAGCGCTGCAATGTCGCAAGGGTGATGCCGCCTTTGGCTTCCGTGCGCTCGGCGTCCACAACCGCTGACTGAGTAACGCCCACGGACTTGGCAAGCTGGCGTGTGGTCATACCCAATGCCTGCCGTACGGCGCGAAGCCAGCCGCCGCTCGGCCGTGAGCGTGGCAGGGAGCGCCAAGGACTCAGGGCTTTATCGAGCTGTTGCAGAGGTAATGAACGGAGCATGTCAAGAATAGCTATAACTTGTCAGATAGATGTTATTTGAGTAGTAATAGCTTGTCAATTCTATCGACAATAAATAGCTATAACCTGTCAAAATTGCGTGTATTTCATATTAACATATTGATTTATATAAATTAAATTAGGACGAGGCCATCCGAGTCCACGATAGGGGCTTTCCGCTCTGGACAGATCGTCTTCTCTCGGCCAATTTCCCCGATTCTTGCAGCTAGCGGCCCTTGCATCCGCTCCAGCAATTTTGAGGCAGCTTGAGTCTAGTGGCGGAAATGGCGCATGCCGGTGAACACCATGGCGATGCCATGTTCGTCGGCTGCGGCGATCACCTCGGCGTCGCGGCGCGAGCCGCCCGGCTGAATGATCGCCTTGACTCCAAATTCAGCCAGCGCGTCCAAGCCGTCTCGAAATGGGAAAAAGGCATCCGAGGCAACCGCCGCACCGTCCAATGTCAGGCCTTCTTCCTTGGCCTTCATGGCCGCGATCTTGCTGCTGATCACACGGCTCATCTGGCCGGCGCCGATGCCGAGCGTCGCCCGGTCCTTGACCGCGACGATGGCATTTGATTTAACGTATTTCGCCACTCGCCAGGCAAAAATCAAATCGTCGAGTTCCGCCAGGGTCGGAGGCCGCTTCGTGACGGTTCGCAGTTCCTGCGCACGAACCGCGCCGGCATCCCGCGTCTGCACCAGCAGTCCGCCTGACACACTCTTGTATTCCAGCAATTGCGTGACGGGTCTCGACAACTCGCCCACGACGAGCACGCGCACGTTGTCTCGGGTCGCCAGTATCGCCTTGGCCTGCTCGGTGATGCTCGGCGCCAGAATGACTTCGACGAATTGCTGTTCGATGATCGCCTGGGCGGTGGCCGCGTCCAATTCACGATTAAACGCGATGATGCCGCCGTACGCCGAGGTAGGATCGGTCCTATACGCTCGCGCATAGGCCTCCCCGACGCTGCTGCAGCGCGCGGCGCCGCAGGGATTGGCGTGCTTGACGATGACGCATCCTGCCGTATCGAATTGGCGCACGCATTCGAGCGCGGTATCGCTGTCGGCAATGTTGTTGTACGACAGTTCCTTGCCTTGAATTTGTGTTGCCTGGGACACCGACGGGCCGATGGCGCGCGGATCGGTATAGAACGCCGCCTGTTGATGCGGATTTTCGCCGTAGCGCAGGTCCATGTGTTTACGGAACGAGAGATTCAGGTCGTCGGGAAATGTCGGCGCACCGCTGCCGCCGATGGCGCCGGTGAAGTAGGCGGAAACCATCGCATCATATTGGGCGGTGTGCGCGAAAGCCTTCGCGCTCAATTTTTGCCGCATGGCGACATTGGTGCTGCCCTGATTTGCCGCCAGCTCATCGAGCAACGCGCGGTAGTCGCCGGGATCCACCACGACGGTCACGAACGCATGGTTCTTGGCCGCGGCGCGGACCATCGCGGGACCGCCGATGTCGATATTGTCAACCGCATCATCGTAGGTGCAGTTAGGCCGGCTGACGGTCGCGGCGAACGGATAAAGATTGACGGCCAGCAGGTCGATGGGCTCGATGTTGTGCTGGCGCATCACGGCGTCATCCAGCCCGCGTCGTCCCAGCAGTCCCCCGTGGATGCGCGGATGCAGGGTCTTTACGCGGCCGCCCATGATTTCCGGGAAGCCGGTGTGCTCGGCCACTTCTGTAACCGTGATACCGTGGCTGGTGAGCAGTTTCGCGGTGCCGCCGGTCGACAGCAGTTCGATGCCCCGTCCCTTCAGTTCGCGCGCAAACTCTACGATACCGGTCTTGTCGGAAACACTGAGTAACGCGCGACGTACGGGCGTGAGCACTAACTTACTCGCTGATGCCGAACTCTTTGAGTTTCTTGCGCAATGTTCCGCGATTTATCCCAAGGATCGTCGCCGCGCGGCTCTGATTGCCCTGCACATGGCCCATGACCACCTTGAACAGCGGCTCTTCCACTTCACGCATCACGAGATCGTAAAGATGCGCGGGCTTGTGGCCATTGAGCGTTTCAAAATAGCACTGCAATGCCTCTTCGGCCTGCGAGCGCAACGGTACACCTTTGCCGTTGACCTTCAGGTCGCGGCCGTTGAATGCCGGCGCGATCTCCCGACGTGATTTCGAGTTCTTTTTAGCGACCATAATCCTTCGTTAATATCCCAATAGCGTTATTGTTATCCAAACTCTAAGCGCGCTTCTTATGCTGCGCGATCCATTCTCGTATCGTAATGCTGCAGCAGCGTGGACAGTTGTTCCTCGGGCGTTTCGATTTCTACGAGACGGTTCCGTAAGTCCTCTTGTCCGGGGTGTTGCTGAAAATACCAGCTCAAGTGTTTACGCGCCACCCGAACACCGGTTTGATCACCGTAGAAGTCGTACAGGTCTTCGAGGTGGGCGCGCATAATATCACGGACTTTTTCCAGCGCTAGCTCGGCGCGAATTTCTCCTGTTGATAGAAAAAAATTGACTTCATCGAAGATCCATGGCCGGCCTTGGGCTGCTCGTCCGATCATGATGCCGTCGCAGCCGGTGTCCTTGAGAATTTGCCCTGCCTGGCGCGCGGACGCGATGTCTCCGTTTGCAAATACCGGAATCCTCAATGCGGCTTTGATGGCCGCCACGGTTTCATGTTCAGCGTTGCCCCGATACATGTCGGTGCGCGTGCGCCCGTGAATTGCGAGTGCGGCAATGCCGCTGTCCTCGGCGATTTTTGCAATCCGCAGACCGTTCTTGTGCTTCAGATCCCATCCGGTACGCGTTTTTAAGGTCACCGGCGCCGCAACGGCCTTAACGACGGCGCGTAAAATTCGCGCCACCAATTCTTCGTCCTGCAGCAGCGCCGAGCCGGCGAGTCGATTGCAGACCTTCTTGGCAGGGCAGCCCATGTTGATGTCGATGATTTGTGCACCGGCGTCAATGTTGCGCCGCGCCGCATCGGCCATCATGTCAGGATCAAAACCAGCGATCTGCACCACGCGCGGACTGGGCTCACCCGCATGATCCATGCGCAGGCGGGATTTCGGCGTGTTCCATAGCCTCACGTCGGCGCTGAGCATTTCCGAGGCCGCGAGACCGGCGCCAAAGCGGCGACACAGAATGCGAAACGGTCGGTCCGTCACGCCCGCCATGGGCGCGAGCAAAACTTTGGAGGGCAAAGTGTACGGACCTATTTTGACGCTCATCGCTTGGCCTGGGTCGCGGCCGCCTCGTTGGCACAGGAAACCTTGCGGTCGGCGCCGCGCAGGCAGACGTCGATCTCGAACCCTTCCGCGCTTTTTCCGGGATCCAAGATGTCCATGGTCGCGTCGACGCTTTCGCCGGGAGCGAGCTGCTTGCCCGGCGGCTTGCCCAAATATTCATAAGGTTCGAAATCGCGGCTCCCGATGCTGCCGCCAAAGCGATTGGCGAGCGTCACGCGAAGCAGGGGATAGGGCTCACGCTGTGCTGCGGCATTCAAGATGCTGGCGCGCACGCGCAGTGTGCCCGCCGCGGCCGGATCGCCGGTGACTCCCCACTGCCTGAGCTGATAAGCCGACAGATTGGCCGCGGAGGCGACCGGAGCACCCAGAGTCGAATACAAAGAACCTAGAAGGGTGCCAAACGGCGCATGGCCGCCGAGCCACTCGCGATTTTGGTGCACCACTTGCGCCGTCAACAGCAACGCCGAGGCGACCGCGCCGAAAAGCCACAACTTGAACGATCGATCGCTCCGCTGCGGCGTCAGCGCGAACGGCGAGCTTCGCCGCCTCAGCGGCCGCTCGGCTTGCTCAAGCAACGCGAGCTCGGCGGGAGACTCGGTCTCGGCCGGCTCTTCCGGCTCGCCGAGGCCGGATAGCATTTCGCGGCGAACATCTTCGGAGACTTCCATGCCGCTTGGGGTCGCCGCATCATTCGAAGGGGCGAAGATTTCGATGTCTTCCGGGTGTGCCGGCGGCGCAACGCTCTCGGCGGGCGGCGGCGGCGGTTTTGCACCCTTCTTGCTTTCGACAAAAATGCGATCCAATTCGCCGGGCGGCAGGGTGAATTCCAGCGAAGTTTCGCCGACCTGCTGCTCTTCAGCGAAATCTTGAGCGCCCTGAATCGGGGGTAGCTCGTCCTCATTCCAATCCATGACCTGCAGCTGGGCGATTTCGACACCCGGCGGCACCGAGTTCTCCGATGGATCGCGCGGCTTGCGCGGCGCCGGCGCCGATGCGGAGGATTCCAGAATGGTGTTCGCGCGCGTTTCCAATTCGATGGCCGATTCGCCGATGGTGAATGCACTCGGATCCTCTGCCAGGTGCGCAAGCGCATTGAAGACCTGCCCGCACTTCCCGCAGCGCACTTGACCGCCGGCGGCACGCAGCACTTCCGCGGACAACTTAAAGACGGTTTCGCATTTTGAACATTGCGTAAACACGCTATGAAACTCTCCGCGCGCTGATGCAGCACCACTCGTCCCGGTCGAAGACCTGCAGCCGATCAAAGCCCGCCGCGTACGCCGCTTTTACCGCATAGGCCTGCGATTTCAACAACCCCGACAAAAGTATGCGCCCTCCCGGCTCACAGGCTTGGGTTAGCTTCGGCGCCAATTCGATCAACGGTTCGGCAAGAATATTGGCCATCACGAAGTGGCCGGAGGGCAACGCGGCCTCGATGCCCTGCACGGTGATGTTGGGCGAGACGCCGTTTCGAGCCGCATTATCGCGCGTCGCCAGCAGGGCTTGGTGGTCCAAATCCACCGCGATCACGCGAGCGGCGCCCAGCTTCAACGCCGCAATGCCTAAAATGCCGGAACCGCAGCCGTAATCAATGACCGATCGGCCTTCCAGGCACAGCGAATCCAAGATCTGCAGGCACAGCGCGGTGGTCGGATGAGTTCCGGTGCCGAATGCCAGCCCAGGATCGAGCCGCACGACGACGGCGTCCGGATCCTGCGGGGTCTCGGCCGCTCGCGGACAGACCCAGAGCCGGCGGCCGAAGCGCATCGATTTCCAGTCCGTAAGCCAGGCTCGCTCCCACACCTGATCGGCAACCGCACGCACGCGTGCGCTCCTGACCTGCGGACCCAAGATGACCGCGAGTCGATGAAGATTCAATACGGCGTCGGAAGACTCTTGGAACAGGGCGCGTACCAGCGTATCACTCCACAGCCTGACTTCGCCGGGCAGAGGCTCAAGAACGGGCTCATCACCGCGATCAACGAAGGTAATGGAACTCGCGCCGACTTCGAGCAGTGCCGCCTCGACCGCGTCCGAACTCAAAGCAGCGAGCGGGAATTCAATTTCATAAAACGCCATCGATGCAACACCCTGAAAGATGTTACTTCAGCCCCAATCGCCGCTCTAGATAGTGGATGTCGGTGCCGCCTTGCTTGAAGGCCGAGTGGTTGAATATCTCTTGATGCAGGGGGATATTGGTTTTGATGCCTTCGACCACCATTTCCGCCAGCGCATTGCGCATGCGGGCGATGGCCGTATCGCGAGTATCGCCGTAGGCGATGACCTTGCCGATCATGGAATCGTAAAACGGCGGCACGTTGTAGCCGGTATAGACATGGCTGTCGACCCGGATGCCGGGACCGCCGGGGGAATGCCACAAACGGATCGGGCCCGGACTCGGCGCAAAGGTCTTCGGGTCCTCGGCGTTGATGCGGCATTCCACGGCGTGGCCGCGGATCTGAATATCGTTCTGACCATAGGGCAGGGGCTCGCCCGCGGCGATCAGCAGCTGTGCTTTGACGATGTCGATTCCTGTGATCAGCTCGGTCACCGGATGCTCGACCTGCACGCGGGTGTTCATTTCGATGAAATAGAATTCGTTGTCCTGATACAAAAATTCCAGGGTGCCGGCATTGCGATAGCCCACCTCGCGGCACGCCCGGGCACAGCGCTCCCCCATCGTTTTGCGCTGCTTTGCGCTCAATCCCGGTGCGGGCGCTTCCTCGATGACTTTCTGGTGGCGCCGTTGCATGGAGCAATCGCGCTCGCCCAAGTGCACGACATTGCCGTAATTGTCCGCCAGCACCTGAAATTCGATGTGCCGCGGCTTTTCCAGGAATTTCTCCATGTAGACCTGACCGTTGTCGAATGCGGCGAGCGCCTCCGCCTGCGTCACGCCAATGGCATTCAATAGCGAAGCGTCGGTATGCACCACGCGCATGCCGCGGCCGCCGCCGCCGCCCGAGGCTTTGATGATCACGGGATAGCCGATGTCTTTGGCGATGCGGAAATTCTCATCCGCATCCTTGCCTAGGGGTCCGTCTGAACCCGGAACGCACGGGACGCCTGCCGCCTTCATGACCTTGATGGCCGAGACCTTGTCGCCCATGAGGCGGATGGTTTCCGCCCTGGGTCCCACAAAAATAAATCCGCTCTTCTCCACGCGCTCGGCAAAATCGGCATTTTCCGACAAGAA
Organism: uncultured Gammaproteobacteria bacterium; assembly: GCA_963749775.1. Lineage (GTDB taxonomy): Bacteria > Pseudomonadota > Gammaproteobacteria > Steroidobacterales > Steroidobacteraceae > Bog-1198. Next base: position 620,511 of record CAVVPB010000025.1, on the reverse strand, counting down.
GCCATAGCCGGGATGAATCGCAACCGAGTCGGTCACCTCGGCCGCGCTGATGATGGCGGGCATGTTGAGGTACGACAGCGCCGATTGCGGCGGTCCGATGCAGACGGTCTCGTCGGCCAGCAAAACGTGCTTGGTGTTGAAATCGGCGGTGGAATGCACCGCCACGGTCTTGATGCCCAGTTCGCGGCAGGCGCGCAAAACCCTAAGGGCGATCTCGCCGCGATTCGCGATAACGACTTTTTCGATCATGAGCTATTCGATGATGAACAGCGGTTGGCCGAACTCGACAGGCTCACCGTTCTTGGCCAGTATCGCGGTAATCCGCCCGGCCTTGTCAGACTCAATTTGGTTCATCATCTTCATGGCCTCGATAATGCAAAGTATCTGGCCAACTTCTATCTCGCTGCCGATTTCGACGAAAGCTTTGGCGCCGGGGGAGGCGGACGCGTAGTAAGTTCCGACCATCGGCGAGGTGACGGTGTGCTCGTCGTTACGCGGCGCCCGCTCGCCGGCCGATGTCGCCGGCATGGCCGTCGGCGCCGGCGCCGCCTGCATAACGGGGGCAACCGGGGCGGTCGAGACCTGCATGCCCATGCGCGGATGACGGCTGATGCGGACCGATTCCTCACCCTCCGATATTTCCAGTTCCGAGATGCCGGACTCCTCCAGCAACTCGATCAACTTCTTTACCTTGCGAATGTCCATCCGCGAACCCCCGTCCGATCGTTTTAGGTCTTGGCCAGGCGCGCGACGGCCGCTGCGAGCGCTAGCTCGTAGCCGATCGGGCCCAGTCCGTAAATGCAGCCGACCGCGATGTCGGACAAATACGAGTGATGTCGAAAAGCTTCGCGCGCGAATACATTGCTCAAGTGTATTTCGATGAACGGTATGCCGACCGACAGAAAGGCATCGCGTAACGCGATGCTCGTGTGCGTGAAGGCGCCCGGATTGATGATCACGAAGGCGACGCCGTCGTGTTTCGCCGCCTGAATCTTACCGATCAATTCGTGCTCCGCGTTGCTCTGCGAAGCAATCAGCTCATGGCCCTGCGCGCGTGCCTGTCCGAGTAGCGTTCGCTCGATCTCCTGTAACGTGGCGGTCCCGTACACGGCGGGCTCTCTTGAGCCCAAAAGGTTCAGGTTGGGTCCATTTAGCAACAAGATTCTAGCCATCTTCGCGTCAATTCCAGCGCGGCCGCACGACAAAGGTCCGCGATAATAACCAGAAACTGAAGTGAAAAGGCAAGCTTCGGCGGCGAACGTGGCCGAAAGCGCTTAAGCGTGCGTTGCGATCGGCCATCGTGCTCAAGCCCTCGGCGATGACGCGCCGGGCCTCGGGCAGCTCGACGCGAGCCTGGTTGAGGTTCTGCACTTGAGTGAGGATGAAATCGGCCTGCGGACGGTGCAATTCGCCCACAAACAGGGCGACCACCTCGCCGCGATGGTCGGTGAACACCGTGAAGGGAAAGCCGGGCGAATCCATGCCGAATTTTGCGGCAACCTCCAGCGCATCTTGCTCGCCGACCAGCAGCGGGTAGTCAATTTTGAATTCCCCGGCGAACTGCTGCACTTTCTCGGGGTAGTCGACCGCGATGCCCACCACGGTGAGGCCCTTGTCAGCCCAATCGGCAGCCAGGGATTGAAGCAGCGGTATCTCGCGCCGACAGGGCGAGCACCAGGTTGCCCAGAAGTTGATAATCAGCGATTGGCCCGTCCAGGTTGAAATCGGGGTGGGCTTGCCCGACAGATCATTGAGCGAGAAGGCCGGTAGCTGGGCGGGGACCACGGGACGCGGCATGGCGCCGTCCGGCATCGCCGGCTCAGGATCGGCGGCCGGCCGCGTGGCGCCCTTAAGGTCCGCTGCCGGGCCGTTGAAACGAGTGAAAACGTAGTCCCGCCCAGAGGCCGAGCAGCACGATCAAGGCTGCGCCCAGGAGCCGCAATCCGGGGGTGCTTCATGCGGGAATGTCGAGCTTTCGTCCCTTTCGCAGCACCAGCCCCGCCAGAAAGAACGCGAATCCACCGCCAATGATGGCGATGCCGACCCAGGGGTGTCCGGGGGTGCTGGCCGCGACCGGGGCCAGTCCGGCATTCGCGAAAACCACCTTGGTGATGGGCGGGTAGCAGAGGCCCGCTTCCGCGCAACCCTGGTAAGTCACCTTGATCTGGATCGGATGCGCACCGGCATCGATGCGCGTGTAGGGCACCTGAGCTTCCACCTGTTGGGTGTAAATCTCCTGGGTGCCGAGGTAAGGGTCGGTTTTTACGACCCCGGCCGGCAGCTGCGGCGCGGCCACCATGAGGTCAGGACTTTCGGCCTTCACGTCGATCTTTTGGCGATACAGGTAGTAGCCATCGGCGATGACCCAGCGCACTTTGAGCAGATTGCCGTCGGTACGCGCGGCGACCCGAAAAGCAACATCGGGAGGCAGAAAGTCGGTATCGCTGGAGGCGACGCCTCGCATCCACCAGGGCTTGGCGGTGGCGGAACCTGCCCCGCAGCAGAGTATTGCCGTGATTAACGGGATAAGGGCGGCTGATGCCTTGTATTCCATGTGTCGCACTCTAGTGGCCGCAGCCGCGGCACGCCAACGCTAATATTGCTGTAGTGCAGCAGAAATATACGGTCTCAGGTCTTGAATCGTAATATTTCGCCGCTATGATTAGCAGCCTCGATGGGAGAGTGCTAACAGCTCACCCACAAGGTTAACCCAACTCATAGCATTAGGAGTCTTGTCTTATGAAGATTCGTCCCCTTCATGACCGTGTGATCGTGAAACGAGAAGAAGAAGAGCGTAAATCCCCAGGTGGCATCGTGATTCCGGATACCGCGACTGAAAAGCCGATTTTCGGGAAGGTCGTTGCCGTCGGTAAGGGCAAGATTTTAGAGAACGGCGAAGTTCGCCCGCTGGACCTCAAGGTCGGCGACAAGATTCTGTTCGGTAAGTACAGCGGTACCGAAGTGAAGATGGATGGCGACGAGCTGGTAGTCATGCGCGAGGAAGACGTCATGGCTGTGGTGGAAGGCAAGTAGGCCTTCTCGAGCCTTATCCAAATTTACTTCTCGCAAATCAAATCTAATTAGAGGTATCAGCAAATGGCAGCTAAAGACGTACGCTTCAGCGACGACGCTCGGGCACGCATGTTCAAGGGTGTGAATGTATTGGCGAATGCCGTCAAGGTCACACTGGGCCCCAAGGGCCGCAACGCCGTGCTCGACAAGAGTTTCGGCGCTCCGACCGTCACCAAGGACGGTGTCTCCGTCGCGAAGGAAATCGAGCTCAAGGATAAGTTCGAAAACATGGGCGCGCAGATGGTGAAGGAAGTCGCTTCCAACACCTCCGACGAAGCCGGCGATGGCACCACCACCGCGACCGTGCTGGCGCAAGCCATCATCCGCGAAGGCCTGAAGGCCGTCGCCGCGGGCATCAACCCGATGGACCTGAAGCGCGGCATCGACCAGGCGGTCCTGACCGCAACCGAAGAGCTGAAGAAGATCTCCAAGCCCGCCAAGGATCCGAAGTCGATTGCGCAGGTCGCCACGATCTCCGCCAATGCCGATGAGAGCATCGGCAAGACGATTGCCGACGCGATGGCAAAGGTCGGCAAGGAAGGCGTGATCACGGTTGAAGAAGGCTCGGGCCTTGAGAACGAGCTCGAAGTGGTCGAAGGCATGCAGTTCGATCGCGGCTATCTCTCGCCGTATTTCATCAACAATCAGCAGAGCCAGAGCGCCGAGCTCGAGAAGCCTCTGATCCTTCTGGTCGACAAGAAGATCTCCAACATTCGCGAATTGCTCCCCTTGCTGGAAGCCATCGCGAAGGGCGGCCGTCAATTGTTGATCGTCGCCGAAGATGTCGAGGGCGAGGCGCTCGCGACGTTGGTCGTTAACACGATTCGCGGCATCGTCAAGGTCGCCGCCGTCAAGGCGCCGGGCTTCGGCGATCGTCGTAAAGCCATGTTGCAGGACATTGCGGTCCTCACGGGCGGCACGGTCATCTCCGACGAAGTCGGCTTGTCGCTCGAGAAGGCGACGTTGAATGACCTGGGCGAAGCGAAGAAGATTCTGGTGGAGAAAGAGAACACCACCATCATCGACGGTGCCGGCAAGGCCGCGGACATCAAGGGCCGCGTCGACAGCATCCGCCAGCAGATCGAGGAAGCGACCTCTGACTACGACAAGGAAAAGCTGCAGGAGCGCGTTGCCAAGCTCTCCGGCGGTGTTGCCGTGATCAAAGTCGGTGCCGCGACCGAAATCGAAATGAAGGAAAAGAAGGCCCGCGTCGAGGATGCGCTGCACGCGACCCGAGCTGCCGTCGAAGAGGGCGTGGTTCCGGGCGGCGGTGTCGCTCTGGTGCGCGCATTGAAGGCCATCGAGAAAATGGTCGGCAAGAACGAAGACCAGACCACGGGCATCAAGATCCTGGCCCGCTCGATCGAGGAACCCCTGCGCCAAATCGTCGCCAATGCCGGCGAAGATGCCGCGGTGGTCTTGAACCGAGTCCGCGAGGGCAAGGGCACGTTCGGCTACAACGCCGCGACCAGCGAGTACGGCGATATGATCGAAATGGGCATTCTGGATCCGACCAAGGTGACGCGTCTGGCTCTGCAGAACGCGGCCTCGGTGGCCGGACTGCTGCTCACGACCGAAGTCATGATCGCCGAGTCGCCGAAGGAAGAAGAGCATGCACACGGCGCGCCGGGTGGCATGGGTGGCATGGGCGGTATGGACATGTAAATCGGTCGCTGCGAGCGCAAGCCCGCAGTGCTTGGTTGCAGTCAAAAAAGCCTCGCAAGTCCTCGCGGATTTGCGGGGCTTTTTCTTTATGGCGCCGCTCTTGCCGCGCCTTAACGCACGCGATGGGCTCCTTTAGCCCAAACAACGCCAGAATCGCGGCACTTCGCTGCCATAATTGGCGGTAAGACTAGTCAAATCCGCGCTAACGATGGGGTGAAGCATGGAGGAGTCGAGGCATTCGTCGCCGGCTGGCCTGTCGGCGGAAAGGACGGCGCTGCCGCTCATTTTGCTTGCGGCCGTCATCCAGGGGTGGGCCTTGTACGGGCTTCACCATTCGATCCAAAATCATCATTGGCCGGCGACCGACTCGGCGTGGCTGGTCGCGCTCTATGCGCTGGCGCTCTTCATACCGCTCACCGTGCAACTGTTGGCGCGATACGCGCGTGCCGCGGTTCTCTGGCGCTTCATTGCCATGCTCGCGATCGCGTACTTTTATTTTGGATGGCATTTCGGCGCACAGGTATTGGGCGGGGCGGCCGTCTACAGCGCGGATTTTGCATGGCCTCTGCCGCTCGCGCTGTTGTCCGGCATTCTTTGGCTGCTCGTTCTGCCCTTTGCGCAGAGCCGGCTGACCACCGGACGCTGGGCAAGCGATTACCGCGCGCTCTTCACTCACGCATGGCACAACAAATTGATGCTCGCGGAAGCAGCGCTGTTCACGGGCTTATTTTGGCTGTTGTTGTTCTTGTGGCAGATGCTTTTTCACTTGTTGAAGCTCGATTTCTTTCGCGACTTGTTCCGAGAGCCGATTTTCATTTATCCGGTGACCGCGCTCACATTTGGCTGCGCCCTGCATCTGATCGGTTCCATCACGCAATTGACGTCCGTTGTGCTGGAGCAGTTGCTCAATGTGCTTAAGTGGCTGGCCACGCTGGCGGGCGTCATCCTGACGCTGTTCACGGCCGCACTGGTGCTAAGCCTCCCCGGCCTGCTTTTTACCGGACAAAAAGCCATCGGCGCAACATGGCTGCTTTGGTTGCTCGCGGTGATGGTGCTTTTCCTCAATGCCGCGTACCGCGACGGCACGGTGCTTCAGCCTTACCCTGCGTGGATCGCGCGATCCTTAAGAGCAATCGTTCCCTTGATGCTGATCATCGCGTTAACGGCGCTGTATGCATTGATCGTGCGCAGCCGGCACTATGGGCTCACCGTCGAACGCGTGTGGGCATTGGTCGTCGCAGGGGCGGGATTGCTGTATGCGGCGGGCTACACCATGGCGGCGTTGCGAAAAGGCGCGTGGCTCGGCGCAATGTCGCGCGTCAACATCGGCGTCGCGGTCGCCCTTATCGTCGTGATCGCGGCGGCCATGACGCCGCTGTTGTCCCCGTTCAGACTGGCCGCGAATAGCCAGTTTCGACTGGTGCAAGAGCGAGGCTTAAAGGCCGTCGAGGCCGAAGACAAGCGCGAGCGGGTGCGCGCCGAGAGCCGGAATTCGCCGCTGCACTATCTTCGCTTCGACGCGGGCCGCTATGGACAGGCGCGGCTCAAGGAGTTGGCCGATTCATACGCCGGACCTGACCAAGAAAATGTTCGTCGCTCAGCCACCGCCATGCTGGCGCTGAAGACGAGATGGGAACCCGTCGCGCGCGTCGATGTTCGCGAGGTCATCAGCAAGCTGCCCATTTACCCGCAGGGCCGCGCCCTTGATTCAGGCCTGACCGAGCGGCTGGTCGATGACTTGAGAAAGGCGGGGATCGACCTTGGCAATCGGAGCAATTCGAGCGCCGGCATATTCATCGATCTCAACGACGACGGCGTGGATGAGTTCGTGTTCATGACGCCCTTTTACGGGCGCGTGTATGAGAATCGCCTGGGCCAATGGCAATACCGCGGCAATGTCCTCGAACCATCGAGACTCGGCATCGCCTTCGCCGGCGGCGCGCCCTTAAGTCTCATCGATGAACTCAGCAAGGGACATGTATCGTCGAAACCGTCAGAATGGCGCGACTTGCTGATCGGGATGCACCGCTATCGGATGGATGCCCCGGACTAGGGCGTTTGGCATCCGCCGACTATCATTGGGAATCGCGGAGGTGTGTGATGCTGCCGATGCTCAGTCTCCTAAGTTCGGGCTTGGCGCCGCAAACGGATGCTCTGGTTCAGGCGATCAAGGCGCAGGGCAGCACGCAAGTCACGGCGATGCACGTCGACACGGATCATAGTTGGTCGGATCAGCGCATCGCTCTACAGAGCACCGTCATCAGATGGCTGGCGGGATTGAAATGACCTGGTCCGCTAAACAGTACGTTGAGTTCGAAGACGAACGCACGCGTCCCGTGCGCGATCTGCTGTCTGCTCTGCCGCCCATCGAGGCGCGCTCGGTGGTGGATCTCGGCTGCGGGCCCGGCAATTCGACCGAGGTTTTGGCGCTGCGCTATCCGCGCGCCCAGGTCAGCGGCATCGACAGCTCGCCGGATATGATCACGGCGGCGCGACGGCGGCTGCCGCGGGCGGACTTCAGCGTGGCGACGGTGCAGGCGTGGAGCGGCACCGGCCCATACGATGTGATACTGGCCAATGCGCTGCTGCAGTGGGTGCCCGATCATGCCGCATTGCTACCCGCGCTCATCAAGAAGCTCGCGCCGGCGGGCGGGCTGGCCGTGCAAATGCCGGATAATCTCGATGTCCCGGCGCACCACCTCATGCGCGACATTGCGGCGGACGGACCGTGGGCGGCCAAGCTTGCCGAGGCCGCGGAGAAACGTACACCCCTGGCCGGCGCCGAATGGTATTACGCGCTATTGCGGCCGCTGTGCGCCAAGGTGGAACTGTGGCGAACCACCTACTATCACTCGTTATCCGGGGGCGCGGCGGCGATCGTGGAATGGTTCAAAGGCAGCGGCCTGAGACCTTTTCTCGAGCCGCTCGTCGATGCCGAGCGCGACGCGTACCTTAAGCGTTACACGGCGGCGATCGCCACCGCCTATCCGACCCTCGCGGACGGCAGCGTGTTGTTGCCGTTCCCCAGGTTGTTCATGACAGCGATTCGATAGGGCGAGTCCGATTCAAAATCTGGAATCAGTACCGGAACAACTGCGCGAATCCGTCGAGCGCTGGTGGGAACGCGCGTCAGGCCGGCAGGAGATCGTGGAGATTTATGCGGGGCTTAGCTTAAGCGAGCGCGCGCAACTGCCGCGCATCATTGCCGGCAGCGAATTCGTCGCAGCTGCATTGATCCAGGATCCGCAGGCTCTCGCCGCGATCGGCTCGCCGGCCGAATCCGAAGCGCGGGTTGCCGCTGCGCCAAGCATCGAGGAAGCGCAACGATTGCTGCGCGAGTGGCGGCGACGCGCGATGGTGCGCATCGCCTGGCGCGACATTGCCGCAAGCGCCCCATTGACCGAAACATTGCACGCGCTGTCGGCGCTCGCCGATGCATGCATTCGCGCGGCCGCATCGGCCGCGCGCCTACATCTGCAGCCGGTGTTCGGCAAGCCCCAAGCTGCGAACGGTACGGAGCCGTCTTTCATCGTTCTGGGCATGGGCAAGCTCGGAGGCCGCGAGCTCAACTTCTCCTCGGACATCGATCTCGTATTCTTGTATTCGGGCGCCGGCGAGACCGATGGCCCGAGGGCTGTCGACAACCAGGAATATTTCACTCGGCTCGGCCGGGAACTCATTCGCTTGCTCGATGCGAGGACTGCGGACGGATTTGTGTTTCGCGTCGACATGCGGCTGCGGCCCTTCGGCGACAGCGGCCCCTTGGTGGTGAGCTTGGCCTCGCTCGAGGATTATTTGCAGCAACACGGTCGCGACTGGGAGCGCTACGCGTGGATCAAGGCCCGCGCCATCGTGGGCGCCGAAGCCTACGCCGCCGCGTACGAGGAGTTCGTGCGCCCCTTCGTGTACCGCCGCTATCTTGATTTCGGCGTGTTCGACTCCCTGCGCGACATGAAAGCACTGATCCTGCGCGAAGTATCGCGCCGCGATCTCGATCAGCATCTGAAGCTCGGCAAGGGCGGAATTCGGGAGATCGAATTCATCGTGCAATCCATGCAGTTGGTGCGAGGCGGCAGCGACCGGCGGTTGCAAAACGCCGCGCTGCTCGAGGTGCTGCCGCTCTTGTGCGGCTCGAAGTTGATGTCCGCGAACGATATTGCCGAGCTGACCGACGCCTATCAGGTGCTGCGCAAGGCCGAAAATGCGCTGCAGATGATTCGCGATGAGCAAACTCATGCGTTGCCCGAAGACCCGCTCGATCGCGCGCGCCTGGCGCTGAACATGGGCATGAAGGATTGGAGCGCCGCCCAAGCGCTGTTGGACTCGTCGCGCGCTCGGGTGGCCGCGCAATTCGACGCCTTGCTGTTCGGTACGCCGCAGGCGGCGCGTAAATACGACGACATCGGTGCGGCATGGCTCGACTCCGATGATGCAAAGATCGAAGAGGAGCTCGCCAGCAGCGGGTTCGCGGACAATGAAATTGCGCCGCTCGCCGCCATTCTCGAAAGCTACCGTCGCGCGGCACCCTATCGCCGGCTCGATGAAGCGGGCCACCGGCGCCTGCACGTGATTCTGGCCCGCTTGCTCAAGTCGGCGACGCAATATCCGTCGCCTGCGACGCTGGTACAGCGAGTGCTGCGGGTGCTCGAATCCATCGGTGCACGCGCGTCGTACCTGGCGCTGCTCAAGGAGCAGCCGCCGGCATTGGAGCGCTTGATCGAAGTGTGTGCCATCAGCGGGTTCCTGGCGCGCCAGGTCGCTGAATTTCCCCTCTTGCTCGATGAGTTGATCGATGCCAAGGCATTCGATGAGCTGCCTTCGCGCGCCGGGTTTACGCGCGAGCTGGCGGTGCGCACCGAACGGATGCCGGCGGATGATCCGGAGCGGCAAGTGGAGGCCTTGCGCCAGTTTCAAAAGGTCGCCGTCTTCAGCGTGGCGCTTGCCGACCTGACGGGGCGCTTGCCCTTGATGCGCGTGAGCGACCGGCTGACCGATATAGCGGAGCTGATCGTGCAATGCTGCATGGATCTCGCCTGGCAACAGATGACGCAGGCATACGGGGTCCCCTACTGCGGCGAAGACGCAGCCGACCTGCGCCCCGTGGTCGTGGCTGTCGCGGGATACGGCAAGCTCGGCGGACTGGAACTCGGCTACGCCTCCGACCTGGATCTTGTGTTCCTGCACGATTCGAGCGGCAGCATTCAACTGACCCGCGGCGAGCGGCCGCTCGACAATGGCCTGTTCTTCTTGCGCCTGGGGCAGCGCATCGTGCATCTGCTGACCATGCACTCGGCGGCGGGCCGTCTCTACGAGGTCGACATGCGCCTGCGACCGAACGGCAAAGGCGGCTTCCTCATCACGGGCATCGGTGCGTTCGAACGCTATCAGCAAAAAGAGGCGTGGACCTGGGAGCATCAGGCGCTGCTGCGCGCGCGCGCGGTGGGAGGCGACGCCAATCTTTGCGAGGCCTTCGAGGCGGTACGGCGCCGAGTGCTGTCCGTTGCCGTGCGCCGCGAAACGCTGCGCGCCGATGTGCTCGAGATGCGGTTGCGCATGCGCCGTGAACTCTCGCGCTCGACCGAAGGACAATTTGATATCAAGCAGGACGCCGGCGGCATCGCCGACATCGAGTTTCTCGTTCAGTACTGGATACTGGCCTCGGCCAAGGCCCATCCGGAATTGCTGACCTACACCGACAATGTCCGCCAGCTCGAAGGATTGGCGGCCTGCGGCATCATTGATGGTGAGACCGCAGAGTGGCTCAAAGGCGCCTATATCGGCTATCGGACCGTCCTGCACCATCTGTCGCTCGAGGGTGAGGACGAGCGTATCGTTGCGGCAATGCCGCATAATGAAACGCGCGCTCGGGTGCGCAAGATCTGGCAGGTCACGTTTGAATCCTAAGGAATAAATCTGATTCCCAAAAGTCAAATCGCGTTGCGCTTCACGCCCGAGATCGGCAGAATCGCGGCTCGCCGAGCGCCGGGCACCTTAGTGCAGCGCTGCAAACGAATGCTTGCCTAAGGGCCATTAACACCTGTGAGGAAATCCACTAAATGTTCCGACGTTCTACAATTGCGGCCGTGGGCGCGCTGATGGCCTTCGTCGCGGGCACCCAATCCCTTCCCGCGGCGCCGCCGGTAAATCCGCTGCTGGCGCCCTGGGTCGGCCCCGCGGGCGGTGTGCCGCCGTTCGATAAAGTCCGCGTCGCGGACTTCAAGCCGGCGCTCGAAACGGCCATGGCCGAGAATCTGGCCGAAATCGACAAAATCGCCAAAAATCCGGCCGCGCCGAGTTTTGAGAATACGATCGCCGCGCTGGAGCGCGCCGGGCGAACCTTCAACCGTGTCAGCGCGATCTACGCTGTCTGGTCATCGACCATGAGCACCGAGGAATTTCAGGCCGTTGAACGCGAAATGCAGCCGAAGCTCGCGGCCTTTTCCGACAAGATCTACCAAAACCCGGCACTGTTCGCGCGCATCGCAGCGGTTTACGGCGCGAGGGGGACTCTGACGCCGCTTCAGCAGCGGCTGTGCTGGTACTACTACACGAATTTCGAGCGGGCCGGCGCAAAGCTCGGTACGCAGGCCAAGCGGCAAGTCGCGCAGATCAACGAGCGCCTGGCGACGCTATTCGCGAATTTCAGCCAAAATCTCCTGGCCGATGAGGCCGGCTACGTGCTGTACCTGAAGGACCCGAAGGATCTCGCCGGATTACCCGAGCCGCTGCGCGCAGCGGCGCACTCCGCCGCCGCGGCCCGCGGCCACAACGGGGAATGGGCGATTCTCAATACGCGCTCGTCGATGGATCCGTTCCTCACCTATTCGGATCGACGTGATTTGCGCGAGAAGGTTTGGCGCACCTATTACAGCCGCGGCGACAACGGCGATGCGCACGACAACAAGAGAATCATCACCGAAATCTTGAGCCTGCGCGCGCAGCGCGCGAAGCTGCTGGGCTATCCCACGCACGCGCATTGGCGCGTGGCCGACAGCATGGCCAAGACGCCCGAAAATGCCATGGGCTTGATGATGCAGGTATGGCCGGCAGCGGTCGCGCGCGAGCACGAGGAAGTGGCGGACATGCAGGCCATCGCCGATTCCGAGCATGCCGGCATCAAGATCGCGGGCTGGGACTACCGGTATTACGCCGAGAAGGTACGCAAGGCGAAGTACGATCTCGACATGAACGAAGTGAAGCCTTATCTGCAGCTGGAGAAGCTGCGCGAGGGCATGTTCTGGGCGGCCGGACAGCTGTATGGCTTTAGCTTCACGCCAGTGTCCGGGCTGCCGATCGCCAATCCCGATGTGCGAGTGTGGGAGGTTAAAAACGCGGCCGGCGGCCACGTGGGATTCTGGTACTTCGATCCGTACGCCCGCGCAGGAAAGAATTCCGGCGCGTGGATGAGCGAGTACCGCGGCCAGGAAAGCTTCGACGGCGACGTTTCTCCCATCGTCTCGAATAACACCAACTTCGTGAAGGACGAAAGCGGCGGACCTCTCCTGATCAGCTGGGACGATGCGGTCACTCTGTTTCACGAATTCGGCCATGCGCTGCACGGGCTGAATTCCGCGGTGAAATATCCATCGCTTGCGGGCACCAACGTGGTGCGCGATTTCGTGGAATTCCCCTCGCAGCTGAACGAGAACTGGCTGGCGACGCCGGAAGTGCTGTCGCGCTTCGCGGTGCACTATCAAACGGGCCAGCCGATTCCGCCCGAGTTGCTCGCCAAGATCAAGAAGGCGAGCAAGTTCAATCAGGGCTTTGCGACGGTTGAATATCTGGCGTCCGCCTTGGTGGACATGAAGCTGCACCTCGCCGGAGATCGGGTTATCGACCCGGCCGAATTCGAGCGCACAACGCTGGCATCGCTCGGCATGCCCGAGGAGATGGTGATGCGTCATCGCACGCCGCAGTTCTCGCACATCTTCTCCAGCGATGCGTACTCAGCCGGCTACTACAGCTATCTTTGGGCCGAAGTGCTCGATCATGACGCCTACGAAGCCTTTACCGAAGCCGGCGGCCCGTACGACAAGGAGGTCGCGAAGCGTCTGCACGACAACATCATGTCGGTGGGCAACGGCGTTGATCCGGGGCAGGCCTACCGGAATTTCCGCGGTGCCGATCCTAAGATCGACGGCCTGCTGCGGGCGCGCGGATTCGCCGCACAGACGAAACAAGCCGAGGCAAAACAGGTGCAAGCGGAGTAGACAATGCCGTCGATGGTCCAGGACGATTCCAAGCATCAATTGATCATGCCGAACGCGCTGCATCACTACACCGTCAACCGGGCGGACGTGCCGTTGTCATGCCCGATGCCGGGCATGCTGCTGTGGAATTCGCATCCTAAGGTGTATCTGCCGATCGAATCGACGGGCTGGGCCAAATGCTCCTACTGCGGCGCTGAATATACGCTCGACCGCAGCGCGGCGGGTCCCGCGGACATCGCCGCGGAGACAGACTCCTAGCGCTTGTATTCGGCGTAGGATTTCTCTTCGACGATCGTCGAGCCGAGCTTGACGTTGATGCGTCGCTTGATGGCCGCTCGTTCGTCATTTTCGACATAGACGGCGCGCGCAAGCCGGATGAATTCCGCATCGAAGGCCTGCGCGCGCTCCTTATCGCGGATGTCGTCTTCGATTACCCACAGCCGCTCGTTGACCTTGAGCAGTGCGCTCACATCGACCTCGATGTCGGACTTGGCATAGGCAGAACCGCCCCAAGTGTCCTCCAGCGCGCGCAGCTCGAGGCGTACGTTGGCGAGCTTTTGCGGATCGCTCATGCGCTTTGATTTGATCCGCAATATCGTGATCTTATCGAGCAATTCGCCGGGAGAAACAGGCACGCGGATCTCGTTCACGGCGCTATTGGCGTTCATGGCGGTATCTTAGATCTCGTGCCACCAGTGCGTCGAGCTTTGCGATCACATCGCTCACGCCGATCAGATCCATGACGCCGGGACGTTCGATTTTGGTCGTCCAGGCAATTTGCGCCGCAGGTTTGCCGAGGAATTTGCGCGCGGCCTCATCGTACTTGTCGACGCACCATTCAAGGCTGAAATAGGGGCCGGCGCGCTGCGGATTGGTGGCGGCGTACAGACCGATGACGGGCAGGCCGACCATGGTCGCCATGTGCGCGGGCCCCGAATCCGGCGACAGCAGCGCCGAGCTTTGCGACATCAGTCCCAGCAGTTGCGGCAGGGTATCCTTGCCGATTTGATTGATCAGCGGGGCTTTCGCGGCCGCGGCAATCGCGGCGCCCATCTGCGCCTCCAGGTCACTGCGGCCACCCACCAGAACCACGCGCATATCATGCGCGGACACGGCATGATCGGCGATCGCCGCGTACCTCTCGGCCGACCAGTTGCGCGCCTTATGACTGGAGCACGGGCTTATCAACAGCGTCGGGCGCGGCGGCGGCGAGCCAAGATTGGTAACGCTGCGCGCGTAATCGAGCGCCTCCTTGGGAAGACGCACATCCCACCGCGGGGTCTTCGGTTCGATGCCGCAGGCGCGCGCGAAGCCCATGAACGAGTCAAGCACATGTTCGGAACTCGCGGGCGCGATTTGCGCGTTCGTGAACCACCACTGCAATTCGCGCGCACGTTGCCGATCAAAGCCGAGCTTGATGGGAGCATTGATCAGGCGGCTGAGCATGCTCGCGCGAAACGCCAATTGCATGTCGAGCAGCAGGTCAAAACGCCGCCCGCGCAAGGCCCTGCGCAAGCGCCACATCTCGCGCAAGGATGCGGCCTTATCGAAGGTGATAAACTCGATTTCCGGAAGAAGCGCGGTCATCAGCTTGGCTTCGAGTTTGCCGATGATCCAAGTAAAGCGGGTTTCAGGCCACGCCGCTTGAAAGGCTCGAAGCGCCGCCAGCGCGTGGCAGGTGTCGCCGATTGCCGAGAGACGCAGCAGGCAAACATGTTGCAGCGGCGGTTTGAAGCTTAAGGTAGTCATAAGAATGATAAACGGCGGCCAACGCATTGCCACTGCAAAGGGCGTCATGCTGGCCGATCCTAACGGCCTTGGCAACGTGCCGCACAGCGCCGAGTTGCTGTTCGATCCGCACTATTGGGCGGCGCGCGGCGAGCTTGCCGCCGTGTCCGGCGGCCGCGGTTCGGCGTGGTTCGTCGGATCGACGGCTGCTCCCTGGGTGCTGCGGCACTATCGACGGGGTGGATTGATCGCCCGCCTCTCGCAAGACCGCTATGTCTGGTCGGGCGAGAAGCGGGTGCGCGCCTTTGCCGAGTGGCGGCTGCTGGGGATTCTCACGCAACGCGGGCTGCCGGTTCCCAAGCCTGTCGCGGCATGGTATCGGCGCGAAGGCATGACGTATCGCTGCGACCTGATCACCCAGCGTATCGCGCATGCTCAAGCCTTGAGCGCCGTGCTGGCATCGAGCGCGCTGGCGCAAAGCTCGTGGCGAGCCATCGGCGAGGTGGTGGCGCGACTGCACGCAAGCGGCGTGGACCACGCGGACTTGAATGCGCATAATATTTTGCTCGACCACCACGATGCCGTCAGTGTGATCGACTTCGACCGCGGACGTTTGCGCACACCGGGGGCTTGGGCCGCGGGGAATTTACGGCGCTTGCGCCGTTCGCTGGCGAAGATATCGCTAGGCTTGCCGCCTGACCGGTTCAGCCGGGCCGACTGGGATCATTTTCTGGACGGTTATCGCGCGTCGGGCACCCGGGCGGCGGCCTGATGCGCCTCGTTTATTCCTGGCTGATTCGCTGTGCCGCGCCGTTTGCCTTCGCGGTGGTTTTGTGGCGAGGACTCGGCGATCGAAGCTATTGGCAGGGATTGAGACAGCGCTTCGGTTACGGAACCAAGCTGCCGGCGCCGACCATATGGCTGCATGCGGTGTCCTTGGGCGAAATGTCCGCCGCCGCTCCGCTGCTGCGGGCCCTGCGTTTACATCACCCGCAAATCCCGTGGGTCGTGACGACGGCGACGCCGGCGGGCAGGGCGCGCGCGCTGGCGCTGTTTGGCGAGCATGCCGATGTGCGATTTCTGCCCTATGACACCCCAGGATCCGTCAGGCGCTTCTTGGCGCGGATTCATCCCCGCATCAGCATCATCATGGAAACCGAGCTGTGGCCGAATCTATTTCGCCAGTGCGCACAGCGCCGCGTGCCGGTGTTTCTCGCCAGCGCCCGGCTCTCGGCGAGGTCGGTGGTCCGCTATCGGCGCCTCGGCGCGCTGTTCGGCGGCGTGTTCAGCAAGAACGTGCTGGTTGCCGCCCAATCCGCCGACGATGCCGAGCGCTTCCAATCGATCGGCGCCTCGGTGGCTCAAACTCGCGTGGTCGGCAATGTGAAGTTCGATTTGGAGCTGGATATTGGGGTCAGACAAGCAGGTCAGGCGCTGCGCGACGCCTATGGCAGCACGCGGCCCGTCTGGATCGCCGGCAGCACTCATGCCGGTGAGGAAGAACAAGTGCTCGAGGCGCATGCCCGGCTCATGGCGCATCGGCCGAATGCCCTCTTGCTGCTGGTGCCGCGGCACAAGGATCGCTTCGCGGGTGTCGCCGATATGCTCGCGCGTCGCGGCGTGAATTTCGTACGCCGCAGCGCCATGGCGCCGGGCGATGGGCCGGAGATGAGCGGGGCGCCGGTGCTGCTGGTCGATACGGTGGGGGAACTTACGGCCTTGTACGCATCGGCCGACGTGGCTTTTGTGGGCGGCAGCTTGGTAGCCGTGGGCGGGCACAATCTGCTCGAGCCGGCCGCCCTAGGGGTGCCGGTATTGACCGGGCCGCACCATTTCAACAGCAAGGAAATCGCGCAGCTGCTGCTGGAACGAGGCGCCGCCGTGCAAGTGGCAGATGCACAAGAGCTGGCGGCGGTGCTCAAGCGGCTGCTCGACGATGCGGCCGAACGCCAACGCATCGGCCGCATCGGCCAAGCGATCATCGAGTCAAATCGCGGCAGCGTCGCGGCGTTGCTTGAGCTTATCGAACCGTCGCTGGCGGCAGGACATCCGTCTGCGGTGCAGGCACCGGGGCATCCGTGAGCAGCGCGTTGATTTGCTGCATGCTGTGTTCGGACAGCGTGCCGGCAGCCTGCTGCAGCTTGATGACATCGATCATGTAGGCATAACGGCTGTGCGCATAATCCGTTTGCGCCTGCACCCACTGCTGCCGCGATTGCAAGACATCGACGGCGGTGCGCGTGCCGGCTTCATAGCCGGATTCCGTGGCGCGCAGCGCAATCAAGTTCGATTCGACCGCGCGATGCAGCGCTTTGACCCTCGTTATTTCTGACAGCACGCCGAGATAGGCGTCGCGCGCATCGTGCTCGGTCTGCCGAGCCACCCGCTCGACACGCTCTTTGGCCGCTCGGTGCTGATAAACAGCCTGGCGAACCTGCGAGGAGACCAAGCCCCCCGAGTAGATGGGAAAGGTCAGTTGAATGCCGATAGAGCGCTGCCTTTGATCCAGGGCGGTGCCGCCCGCCGGACTGCCATCGTCGAACTCGTTCACGCCGTTGGTGGTCAGTTTGCCGGTGCTACCGACCAGGTCGAGCGACGGGAAATGCCCGCCGCGGGCGATCGATGCGTTCTCGCGCGCAATGTCCGCGGCCAGGCGGCTCGATACCAGCGACAGATTCTGCTGCAACGCCATTTCGACCCATCGGTCTTCGCTGATGGGGTCCGGGTTGGCCATTTCGAAGGGCTCGACCGGACGGGCGAGCGAATCAAACGGATCGCCGACGATTTCCCGCAGCAGTTCCTGGGTGGAGGACAGAGCGCGTTTGGCCGCAATCACTGCCGCCGCGGTACTGTCGTGGGAAGCGCGCGCCTCTTCCACATCCGTCACCGCGATGAGCCCGATCTGATAGCGCGCCTCGGCCTGCTCGAGCTGGCGGGTCACCGAGACCAGCGCCATTTGCTGCGCCTCGAGATCATCCTGTGCGCCGAGCACATCGAAATACCGCTGCGCGACCCGCTCCATCAGGTCTTGCTGCGCGGCTTGGTAGTCCGCCTCCGCCTGCGCTACCTGGGAATCGGCGCGCTTGAGTGCTTCCCAGTTCTCCCAGCGAAACAGATTTTGTTTGAGGTCAACGGTGTAGTGATGGGTGGTCGTATCCGTCTTGCCGCTGAAGGGAAACGTTTCGAAAATGGTATTGGGCGTTCCCAACTGGGAGCAGGGTACCCCGGCGGGGATGGCAGGGCCGCAAGGCGGCAACGAGACCGCCTGGGTGGTATTCGTCGATCCGACGTCGCGCTCGCGCGAGACCAGTGCGTTGCCCGACAGCTGTGGCAGCAGCGCCGACAGCGCCTGGGGCTTGGCTTCGAGGGCCGCAAGGCGCGTGGCCTCCGCCTCGCGCAGCTGAGGGTCGTTTTGCAGTGCGCGCTGATAGACGGCCATGAGATCAGCTGCCGGCACAGGGCTTGCCGCTAGGTAAATTGCAAAAACCATCAAAAATC
Organism: uncultured Gammaproteobacteria bacterium; assembly: GCA_963749775.1. Lineage (GTDB taxonomy): Bacteria > Pseudomonadota > Gammaproteobacteria > Steroidobacterales > Steroidobacteraceae > Bog-1198. The sequence continues at coordinate 602,338 of CAVVPB010000025.1, read as the reverse complement.
GCTTCATGAATACCCTATCTGGCGCCATTAAGGATCGGTAGTATAGTGTTGTATACTACTATATCACCTACCAAAGGTGGGTCAATACTGCGGTATCCGGGGGTCTATATCCCGGGACCAGGCCAAAATGCCGCCGGCGAGATTGGAAACCGATCTAAAGCCGTGGCGTTCAAGATATTCCGCCACCTGCGCGCTGCGGCCGCCGGAGCGGCAGATCACAACCGTTTCCTGCTTCGGGTCCAGTTCACCGAGTCGGTCTGAAATTTCTCCCATGGGAATGTGCACGACCTCGCTCGGCACCGCGGCCACCGCGATCTCCCATTCCTCGCGGACATCGAGCAGCGTAAGTCCGGCGCCGGCGCCGCGCCGGTCGAGGAATTCACGTGGGGTCATCTCTTTCACCATGCTAGAACACGAACCTCTGCGCAGAAGTTGCATTGATTAGGGGTTCGACGACGGTTTCGAACAAGCTCTCGCGGATCCATTCGTTGCCATCGACCCTGCGCACCAGGGTGGCATCCATGACCGGCGCCTCGCCGACGATGGCGAAGAGTCGTCCGCCGATGCGCAGCGCACGCTCAAAGCGCGTGTCGTACACCGGCAGCGAACCGGTGAGCGCGACGACGTCGTATTCGCCTAGCTCGGCGCTGCCGAACGCATCCAAAGTGTTCAACTCCACGCGCGCCTGCGGCACGGCGCGCAAGTTTGCCGCCGCAGTAGCGGTGAACTGCGCATGGATATCGAGCGAGCGAACACTCGCACCGAGCAAACTCATAGCAGGCGGACAGATATCCGGTGCCGCTGCCGACTTCGAGCACGCTGTCGGCAGGCGCCTATGCTCAAGGCTTGCAAAATACGGCCCTGCAGCTTCGGGGCCAGCATGGTTTGGCCGAATCCGATGGGTATCGGCGCATCGGCAAACGCCAGCTCGCGGTATTCGCGGCGGCACGAATGCTTCTCGCGGCACCATCGAAAAGACATCGAGCACGCGCGGATCGAGTACTTCCCACGTGCGTATCTGCTGATCCACCATCTGCTGCCGAGCGGCCAACGTATCCATCATTTCTCACCAGCGATTAAGGCCGCTGATTATGGTCAATTTCGGCAGGCTACGCGAGTCCCTTGCGCTATTCTGCACACCGCGAAGGTTCGCGACGCGTAAAGCCCATAGCGGGTCCAAATATCAAGCGTCGTTAGGACCCGTTCGCTATCGAGGTCAGCGTTGGTCCTGTCTTCCCTGGTGTTGTGGTTGATAACCGCGGCCATCTTGGCGGTGGGCTTGGTCGTGCTTCTCGCCTGGAAGCAGCGGCAGGAGCGCGCGGTCAAGGATTTCTCGACCCAAATACGCCACCTGCTTCAAGGCAGCGCACCCGGGCGCGTCGCGCTCGAGCAAAAGCCCGGGGCGTTAGGGCCAGCTTGGCTCCGCAGTCAATAAATTGCTGGAAGACCTCGAGCAGCGCGGCGCGCGGCTGCAGGATCGCGAACAGCTGTTCCAGCGGCTGGTCGAGACCGTGCACGATGCGGTACTCGTGCACCGCGAAGTGATTCTGTTTGCCAACGCCCGTTTCTTGTCTCTGCTGGGATTGAGCGCGGCGGATGTCATCGGCCGCTCCCTGACCGAATTCGTCGCCCCGGAATATGTCGAGTTGGTGGGCAGCAATTTGCGGCGGCGCCTAGGAGGCGAACCCGCCGCAGAGCGCTACGAAGTCGAGCTGATGGATCCGCAAGGCCAAGTGACGCGCGTGGAACTGACCACCACCGTGATCGACACCGCAGGCGAACCGGCGCTGCTGCTGACAGCGCTGGAAATGATGCCGGGAGTCATCCCGACGGCGGTCTCGCCGAAGCCGCGCGCCATGGTGACGCTCGATGCCATGGGCGAAAGCGTCATCACGGTCGATGCGGAGGGACGCATCGACTACATCAATCATTCCGCGGAAATCCTGCTCGGCCAGCAATTTGATCAGGTCGTGGGCAAACTCTTTGCGGATGTCGCCTCATTGGTGGACGAGGCGGATCGGCGGCCGATCGGCGATCCGGTGCACCGAGCATTGGCCACCGGCGGACGGGTAACCGTGGGCAGGCGCGCGGTTCTCATTCCCGCAAGCGCGGGCACCGAGCGCTACGTGGAGATCAACGTGTCGCCGCTGCGAACCGAGGCCAAGGAGATCGCGGGACTGGTCCTGGTGCTTCACGACACCAGCGAGCTGCGCGGCCTCACCCGGCAGATGACCTATCAAGCGAGCCACGATGCGCTGACGGGACTCGTGAACCGGCGTGAATTCGAGCGCCGGCTGCAGGAGGCCATGGACTCGGCGCAAACGGGCGATATCGGGCATGCCCTGTGCTATCTCGATCTTGATCGCTTCAAGGTCGTCAACGATACCTGCGGTCATACCGCCGGCGACAACATGCTGCGCGAGATTGCGGCGCTCATCAAAGACAAGGTGCGCGATTCGGACACGGTGGGCCGCATCGGCGGAGATGAGTTCGCGCTGTTGCTGGCCGGCTGCCCGCTCGATAAGGCGCGCCAGATCGCCGACGACGTGGTGCGCTCGGTCAATGATTTCCGATTCGTCTGGAAAGACAAGATATTCAATGTCGGTGTGAGCATCGGCCTGGTCGAAATCGGCCGCGACGGCGGCGCCATCGAAGACATCATGAATTCCGCCGACTCGGCCTGCTACGTGGCGAAGAAGCAGGGCGGCTTGCATGTCCACGTCTACTCGGCCCGCGAGGAGGCGAGTGCACGCCACAGCGGCGAGATTTATTGGCTGCTCAAGCTGCAGGGGGCGCTGCGCGACAACAAGTTCGAGCTTTACTATCAGCCCATCGTGCACGCGCGGGCGGGCGGCGTGAGCGGTCCGGCGCTCGAGGTGTTCGTGCGCCTGCCGGGCGACAACGGCCAGCCGGCAGCGCCGCCGGGCCAATTCATCCGTGCCGCCGAGCGCTATCGCCTGATGCCGCACGTCGATCGCTGGGTAGTGCAGACGGTGCTCGCGGCGCTCGGCCGGGGCGGCTTGAAGCTGCCGCCGGGCCGCAGCATAGCGATCAACGTTGCGGGCCAGACCCTCGGTGATGCCGAATTTCTGGAATTCGTCGTCGAGTGCTTCGATCACACCGGCGCGAGCCCCGGCGACATTTGCTTCGAAGTGACGGAAAGCTCGGTGGTCGCGAATCTGGATCACGCCCGGCGCTTTATCGCGGTTTTGCACGGCATGGGCTGCGAGTTTGCGCTCGATGATTTTGGCAGCGGCATAAGCTCATTCTCGACGCTGAAGACATTGCCGATGGACTATCTCAAGATCGACGGCTCCTTCATCAAAAATCTGGCCGGGGACAGCGTCAATCAGGCGATGGTCACCGCGATGATCGAGCTGTCGCGCAGGCTGAATTTCCGCGTCGTCGCGGAACATGTCGAGGACCAGCTGGCGCTCGACACGGTGACCGGGATGGGCATCGACTTCGTGCAGGGATACATCGTGGGGCGCCCGCAGCCGCTGTCGATGACTCCTTAAGCAGGCGCCTTCAGGGGCTTATAACCCCTAGACAGTCCTACATAACAAACTTCTATGGCATTTCTCCCGTGCATAGGAGGAAAATCCACGGCCATAGGCTCTACGGCAATGAGGTGCAGCATGCAGGTATTTGAGGACAACACCAAGTCCATCGGCCGCACGCCGCTGGTACGCATCAACCGTCTCGACGCCAGCAGCGGCGCGATCGTGTTGGCCAAGATCGAAGGCCGCAATCCGGCCTACTCGGTGAAATGCCGCATCGGCGCTGCCATGGTATGGGACGCCGAGGAGCGTGGTGTGCTCAAACCCGGAATGTCGATCGTCGAAGCCACCAGCGGCAACACCGGCATCGCATTGGCATACGCCGCCGCCGCACGCGGCTACGGTTGTGTGCTCACCATGCCGGAAACCATGACCATGGAAAGGCGCAAAGTCCTGGCGGCATTCGGCGCGAAACTCGTGCTGACTGCCGGCGCCAAGGGCATGAGGGGCGCGATCGCGAAGGCCGAGGAATTGGCCGCCGCCGATCCGCGCAAGTATGTGGAAATGAAGCAGTTCACCAACCCCGCCAATCCTAAGATTCACGAGACGACCACGGGCCCGGAGATTTGGGATGACACCGACGGCAAGGTGGACATATTCGTCAGCGGCGTCGGCACCGGCGGCACGTTGACCGGCGTATCGCGCTACATCAAGAACACGCGCGGCAAGAAAATCCTGAGCGTCGCGGTGGAACCGACTCACTCGCCGGTGATCACGCAAACTCGCGCCGGCGAACCGTTGACGCCCACGCCGCACAAGATCCAAGGCATCGGGGCCGGATTCGTGCCGCATAATCTGGATCTATCGATGGTCGATCGCGTCGAGCAAGTGACCAACGAGGAATCCATCGGCATGGCGCGCCGCTTGGCGCGCGAAGAGGGATTGTTGTCGGGAATCTCCAGCGGCGCGGCGATGGTCGCGGCGCTGCGTCTGGCGCGCGACCCCGCGAACAAGGGCAAAACCATTGTGGTGGTGCTGCCGGATGCCGGCGAACGTTACCTGTCGGGCGCGCTGTTCGAAGGACTGTTCGAAGAAGTCGAGAAGATGCAGGCGGTGGCGTGAGATTCCCATGAGCGCATCACCTTCACCCCAGGTCTCGGTGCTCGAGGAAATCACGGCGGAACTGCTGGACAGTTACCTTGGCGATGGGCGTGCGCGGCGGATCTCGCAGCGCTACCTGCCGTCGCGCGCAGCCATCGTCGAGATACTGGAGGCGGTGCTCGATCTTATGTACCCCGGCTACTTCGGCCGGCAGGATTTGAATACCGACAACTTGGGCCCGCACGTCGCGCAAATGACGGCCGCCCTGATGCCGAAGCTCGAGCGCGAGATGGAGCATTGCCTGTGCTACGGACGGGAGCGCGAGGCAGCGCCGACGGAGTTCGGCGAATGTGCGCCGCGCTCCCGTGAATTGGCGCAGATTTTTTTGCGCCGATTGCCGGAAATTCGCGCTCTGTTGATACGCGACGTGCAGGCGGCATTCGATGGCGATCCGGCGGCGCTGAATCTGGATGAGATCATTCTTTCCTATCCCGGCGTGCTCGCGGTCAGCGTCTATCGCATCGCGCATGCATTGCATGACTTGGGCGTGCCGATGATGGCGCGCATCATGACCGAGTGGGCGCACTCCAAGACCGGTTGCGACATCCACCCGGGGGCGACCATCGGTCCGTCATTCTTCATCGATCACGCCACCGGCGTGGTGGTCGGCGAGACCACGGTGATCGGCGAGGGCGTCAAGCTCTACCAGGGCGTGACCTTGGGCGCGCTGTCGCTCCCGAAGGATGCCAAGGGTCAGATCATCCGCGGCCGCAAGCGCCATCCCACGGTGGAGAACGGCGCGACGCTGTACGCCAATGCGACGGTGCTGGGCGGGGCCACCGTGGTCGGCGCCGACAGCGTCATCGGCGGCTCGGTGTTTCTCACTCGAAGCGTGCCGCCTCGCTCGCGCGTTTCCTTGAAGGAACCCGAGCTGCGAGTGGCAACGCGAGATGGCGCCGTGGAATCCGACGCGATCTACTTCGACATCTAGGATCGCCCGCTCGTTACAGGCGTCCGAGCACTGGCACCAGCAGCAACGCGACGATGTTGATGATCTTGATCAGCGGATTGATCGCAGGTCCGGCAGTGTCCTTGTAAGGATCGCCGACCGTATCGCCGGTCACCGCCGCCTTGTGCGCGTCCGAACCCTTGCCGCCGAAATGGCCTTCTTCGATGTACTTCTTGGCGTTGTCCCAGGCGCCGCCGCCGGTGGTCATGGAGATGGCGACGAACAACCCGGTGACGATGGTGCCGATCAGCAGGCCGCCCAGCGCCTGCACACCGGAGCCCGCGCCCATCAGCCAGTTCACGACGAACACCAGCACGATGGGCACCAGGATGGGCAGCAGCGACGGGACGATCATTTCCTTGATCGCCGCCCGGGTGAGCATGTCGACGGCGCGCGAATAATCGGGCTTCGCAGTGCCTTCCATGATCCCCGCGATCTCGCGAAATTGCCGGCGCACTTCATTGACCACCGCTCCCGCGGCGCGGCCCACGGCTTCCATGGCCATGGCGGCAAAGAGATAGGGCACCAGGCCGCCGATGAACAAGCCGATGATGACCGCCGGATTGGAGAGATCAAAGGTCGTGGGATGGCCCAAGACTTCGCCCAGCTTGTGGGTGTAGTCGGCGAACAGCACCAGCGCGGCCAATCCCGCCGAGCCGATCGCGTAGCCTTTGGTGACCGCCTTGGTGGTGTTGCCCACCGCGTCCAGCGGGTCGGTGACATCGCGCACTTTTTTGTCCAGGTGCGCCATCTCCGCGATGCCGCCGGCGTTGTCGGTGATCGGTCCATAGGCGTCGAGCGCCACGATCATGCCGGTCATGGAGAGCATCGCGGTGGCCGCGATGGCGATGCCGTACAGCCCGCTCAGCTGATAGGAGGCCCAGATGCTCAAAGCCACGGCAATGACCGGCAGCGCGCAGGCCTTCATCGACACGCCGAGTCCGGCAATGATGTTGGTGGCATGTCCGGTTTGCGATGCGGCGGCCACGTGCTGCACGGGCTTGTACTCGGTCGCGGTGTAGTACTCGGTGATCACGATCATCGCGGCGGTGAGCGCCAGACCCACCAGGGTGCACAGCCAGATCGACATGGCGTGATCGCCCATGATTTGCTTGGCAACGAAGTAGAACGCGATTGCCGACAGCACCGCCGAGACGATGACGCCCTTGTACAGCGCATTCATGATCTTGCCGCCTTCGCGCGTCGAGACGAAGAAGGTCCCGACGATGGAGGAAACGATGGAAATCGCCCCCAGCACCAGAGGAAACAAGATCGCGCGGGCGCCCATTTCCGTCATCACCAGGCCGCCCAACAACATGGTGGCGACCAGGGTTACGGCGTAGGTTTCAAACAGGTCGGCCGCCATGCCGGCGCAGTCGCCCACATTGTCGCCGACGTTGTCGGCAATGACCGCCGGGTTGCGCGGATCATCCTCCGGGATGCCGGCTTCCACCTTGCCCACGAGGTCGGCGCCCACATCGGCGCCCTTGGTGAAAATGCCGCCGCCCAAGCGTGCGAAAATCGAAATCAGCGAGCCGCCGAAGGCCAAGCCCACCAGCGAGCGCAATGCCGCATCGGACTCGCCCAACAAGCGACGCATGAGGAGGTAATAGCCCGCGACGCCGAGCAACCCTAAGCCCACCACCAACATGCCCGTGATGGCGCCGCCGCGGAAAGCGACCTTCAACGCCGCGTTGATCCCTGCGTGCGCGGCCTGCGCGGTACGCACGTTGGCGCGCACCGAAATGAACATGCCGATGTAGCCGGCCAACCCTGAGAGAATCGCCCCGACCGCGAAGCCGCCCGCCGTGGGCCAGTCGAGCAAAAGACCAATTGCCAGGAACAAAATGACGCCGACCACCGCGATGGTCGAATACTGCCGATTCAAATAGGCGCGCGCGCCGGCCTGGATGGCGGCGGCGATTTCTTGCATGCGGGCATTGCCGGCTGGCTGCGCGAGAATCCAACGCACCGAAATCACGCCATAGAGGATTGCAACAACCCCGGCTGCAATAGCCAGGCATAGCGCACTGTCAAGAGTCATGAAGAGTCTCCATCGGACTTATGTTATTGAAAAATAAGACTTTAACGTCAAAAAAGGCACGCGACTATATCACAAAAGGTTTGCGCAGGCGCTTCGGTACAGCGATCCCTTTGAGGGTGACGTACCGCGGCAAACCGTCGCGATAGGGTGGGTAACCTTCGCCGCCGATCAGGGGCCTAAGATAGCGCCGGCAGGATTCGGTGATTCCAAATCCATCGGCGGTAATGAAGTTGCGCGGCACCTTCTTTTCCTGATTGGCGATCGCCGCCAGCGGTGCCTCGCCGATGCTCCAGCGATAGGGCTTCGACGATTTTCTCACGATGACGGGCATGACCGCGTTCTTGCCCTTGAGCGCAAGCTGCACCGCCGCCTTGCCCACCGCATACGCTTGATCGACATCCACCTTGGAGGCGATGTGGCGGGCGGATCTTTGCAGGTAATCGGCCACGGCCCAGTGAAACTTGTAGCCGAACGCCTGCTGCGTCATCTGCGCGACCACGGGACCGACGCCGCCCAGCTGCGCGTGGCCGAAGGCGTCCTTGGTGCCCGCTTCCGCCAGAAATTTTCCGTCCGAGTCCTTAACTCCTTCCGAGACCACGACGACGCAGTAGCCGCGCTTGTCGACGGTGGCCTTGACCTTGCGCAGAAACAGTTCGCGATCGAATGCGATCTCCGGAAACAGAATGATGTGGGGCGCATCGCCGGCTTTGTCCGCGGCCAGACCGCCGGCAGCCGCTATCCAGCCCGCATGCCGCCCCATCACTTCGAGCACGAATACCTTGGTCGAGGTGCGCGCCATCGAGGCGACATCGAGTGCGGCCTCGCGCGTCGACACGGCGATGTACTTGGCCGCGGAGCCGAAGCCCGGGCAGCAATCGGTGATGGGTAAATCATTGTCGACGGTCTTGGGGATCCCGACGCACACGATGGGGTAGTCCATCTGCACCGCGATTTCGGACACCTTCTGCGCGGTATCCATGGAGTCGTTGCCGCCGTTGTAGAAAAAATAGCCGATGTCGTGCGCGCGGAAAATGTCGATCAAGCGCTCGTACTGCGCGCGATTCTTGTCGATCCCCGCCAACTTATAGCGTGCGGAGCCGAAGGCGCCGCCGGGCGTATACCGCAAAGCAGCGATGCTGGCGCGGCTCTCCTTGCTGGTGTCGATCATGTCCTCGGTGAGGGCGCCGATGATGCCGTGCCTGCCGGCGTAAAGGCGGCCGATCCTGTCGGGGTGGCGGCGAGCCGTTTCGATCAGGCCGCAAGCCGACGCATTGATCACCGCGGTGACGCCGCCGGATTGAGCGTAGAACGCGTTCTTTCTAGGCAAGATACCCCCCGCTTACTAGGCCGCGCAGAATAGCCGATCGGCGCATCCTCTGGTACGGTAGCGCGCTTTCACCACCAAAAGAAATATGCGAATAGTCTTATTGGGGGCCCCGGGCTCCGGCAAGGGTACCCAGTCACAGCTGCTGGTCAAAGCCTACGGCATACCGCAAATATCGACCGGCGACCTGTTGCGCGAGGCGGTGTCCAAGCGCACCGAACTTGGGCTCAAGGCCAAATCCGCGATGGACGCGGGCAAGCTGGTCGACGATGCCACCGTCTTAGGGATGATTCGCGAGCGCTTGAGCCGCCCGGACGCCGTTAAGGGGTTCATTTTGGACGGATTTCCCCGCAACATTCCGCAGGCCGAGGCGCTCCACACGATGCTCGCGGAATTGGGCACTCCGCTCGATTCGGTGGTGCTCTTGAACCTCGATTTGGGGATTCTGTTCAAGCGCCTGACCGGCCGGAGGATCTGCGAACGCTGCGGGCGGGTGTTCAACATCTATACCTCGCCGCCGGGAGCATTGCCGCACTGTGCCCACTGCGGTGAGCAGGGCCGGCTGATTCAGCGACCCGACGACAAGGAAGAGGTCATCGGCAAGCGACTCGAGGTCTACGAAGCGCAAACCAAACCCCTGATCAGCTACTACGCGGCCGCCGGCTTGCTGCGCTCCGTGGATGCGGATGCCGACGTGGATACCGTATTCAAGAACATCTGCAGCGCGATCGCTAGGCGCTGACTTCGCCCAAGCACGCCAGCAGCCGCGTTCCGATCTCCTGTAAACGCCAACCCGTGAGCGCATGGGTGTCGCGCTTGCCCATGGCGAGCGCCTTGAGCTCGCCGCGCGGCGCCAGAATTTCGGCGCTCACGGCAAGCTCGGCCGCGCGCGCATCGACGGTTTGTATCAGGAGGTCGAGCAGCGCCTTTTGCTCCGGCGTGGGCCGCGAATCCCGTCCCGGCGCAAGATCCGTCGGATCTTTGCGCGATGAGGCGCTGAGGGCGTCGAGCAAGGTGGCAGCGAATCTCTCGTTCATGGGCTGGACGTGTTCGAGCGCGGCCGGCGTGGCCGGATTGGCCTGCGCAATGGCAAAGATCGCCGCGTCGGACAGGATCCACGCGCGCGGCAGATCGCGCTCGCGCGCCAACTTTTCGCGCCAAACGGCGATGGCTTTGGCGCGCGCTCGCCGCTCCGGCGTCAGTTGAGCAATCCCGCGCAGCCTCGTCCACGCTTGCTCAGGATCGGGCTCATAGAGCTTCAAATCCTGAAGCTCCAGACAATCTTCCCGCACCCAATGCTCGCGCTTAAGCTCGCCCAAGCGCAGCACGAGCTCTGCGGCGATGTCGCCGAGATAAAGCACATCGTCCGCCGCGTATTCCAACTGCGCGGGGGTCAGCGGCCGCAGCGACCAGTCGGTGCGCGTTTGACCCTTCGGGATATTGACGCCCAGCAAGGTCTTCACGAGCTCCGCGTAGCCGACTTGGGGCTTCAGTCCGATGCACGCCGCGGCGATCTGGGTGTCGAACACCGGCGAGACGATCTGCTTGCTGGTGAGGTAAAGCGCCTCAAGATCCTGGCGCGCCGCATGAATGAGCTTGGCGAGTTCCCGCGCTTGTCAAGGCGGGCAGCAGCGCATCGAGGCTGCCGACCCGCAATGTATCGACGCACCAGACGCGCCCCGATGCGCTCAATTGCAGCAGGCATAACTTCGGAAAGAAGGTGCGTTCGCGCAGGAATTCGGTATCCACGCCGATCGTCGATTGCGACGCGAGCGTGTCGGCCAGCTGTTGCAGCTCATCGCTTCGATCGACCCAAATCGCGTCAAGCATGCCGTTACCTGTACAATTTGGAGTGAATTATGACTGAATCGGTATGCTGCGACTCGCAAAAGCATTTTTGGATATTGCGCTCTGGCGACAGACCCCGGCCAACTTGCCGGCGTCGACGTTTCTGCTGGCCATCGTGGCGTGTGCCGCGGCACTGCTGGAAGTGCTGGGCGCAATCCTGCCTCCCAGCCCGAACGACGAACTATTGATGCGCATCGTGCTGGGCGTGGGCCTGCCGCTGGTCTTTACCTGGACGGTACTCGCCCTCGCACGACGACGACAACGGTTTTTGCAAACCGGCATCGCCTTGCTGGGCGTCGGGGTGCTCGCGGAACTCATTCTCTATCCCTTGGGCGCGATGCTGCGCGCGATCGGCTCAGATCGGCTGCTGTCGATTCCGGTCGGACTGCTGCTGTACGTCGGATTGATCTGGTACTTGCTCGCCTGTGCTCACATCTGGCGCGCCGCCTTGGATTCCGGCCTGCTGATGGGCGGCATCATCAGCGTGGGCTACCTAGTCCTGTCCATTGCGCTCGAGCAGCAGATGCTGCCACAAACATGACCCGTCACGTCCATATTCTCGGAATCGGCGGCACCTTTATGGGGGGAGTGGCAGCGATCGCGAAGGCTGCCGGATTTCGCGTCACCGGATCGGATCTCAATGTCTACCCGCCGATGAGCACGCAGCTGGAGCGCTTAGGGATCGAGTTCATTCAAGGCTACGGCGCCGAACAGCTGGATCTTAAGCCCGACATCGTCGTCGTGGGCAACGCCTTGAGCCGCGGTGTTGCGGTCATCGAAGCCATGCTCGACCGCGGTATGGCCTACACATCCGGGCCGCTATGGCTGGCCGAGCAGGTGCTGCGCGAACGCCACGTGATCGCGGTGACCGGTACCCACGGCAAGACCACCACTACCGCCATGCTCACATGGATCCTGGAGCATGCGGGCCTCGAGCCAGGATTCCTGGTCGGCGGAGTGCCGGGCAATTTCGAATCCAGCGCGCGCTGGGGCAAGGCACCGTTCTTCGTCATCGAAGCCGACGAATATGACACGGCGTTTTTCGACAAGCGCGCCAAGTTCGTGCACTACCGCCCGCGCACCGCGATCCTCAATAATTTGGAATACGATCACGCGGACATTTATCCGGACGTGGCCGCGATCCGGGCGCAGTTCAATCAACTGCTGCGCACCGTTCCAAAGTCAGGTCGGCTCCTCGTGAACGCTGAAGATCCCGAGCTTGCCGCAACGTTGAAATTGGGCTGCTGGACGCCGCGCGAAACTTTTGGTTTAGGGGACGCGGATTGGCAGGCGCGTATCGAAAAGGATTCCGCGGCGAGCCGTTTTGCCGTGCACTTCAGAGGCGAGGAGCTCGCCCAAGTCGCGTGGAGCTTGATCGGCGAGCACAATGTCATGAATGCCATGGCTGCGATCGCCGCCGCGCATCATGTCGGTGTGAGTCCACAACGCGCCGCGGCGGCATTGAGCGCCTTCAAAGGCGTCAAGCGGCGCATGGAACTGCGCGGCGTGATCAATGGCGTGACGGTGTACGACGATTTCGCGCATCATCCGACGGCCATCGAGACGACGCTCAAGGGCTTGCGCGCGCGCGTGGGCGAGGCACGCATCATTGCCGTGCTGGAGCCGCGCTCCAACACGATGAAGATGGGAGTGCACCGCGAACAGCTGGCGCCGGCGCTGGCAGCCGCGGACCGCAGCTGGCTGTTGAATTCGGCGGACTTGGGCTGGGACCTGCCGAACGCGGTCTCCGGGATGGGAGCGCGCGCACAGGTTTTGCCGAGCGTCGATGCGCTGGTCGCGGGACTGGCCGCTGAAGCCCGCGCGGGCGATCATATTCTCGTGATGAGCAACGGCGGCTTCGGCGGCTTGCACGACAAATTGCTCGCCGCATTACAGGCACGCTGATGTCCGCGCCGACCTCGATCGCGCTTTTCCCCCTGAACGTCGTGCTATTTCCGGAAGGTCCGTTGCCGCTGCGAATTTTCGAAACTCGCTACGTGGATATGGTGCGCACCTGCATGCGCGAGGACACACGTTTCGGCGTGGTGCTGATACGCGAGGGCAGCGAGGTCGGTCCCGCAGAAACCTTCGATGTCGGGACGTTGGCCAAGGTTGTCGATTTTCATCAATTGTCGGACGGCTTTCTCGGGCTGTCCTGCGTCGGCGAGCAGCGCTTTCGCATCCGCAGCCGCAGCCGCCAAGCGGACGGCCTCAACCTGGCGCAGGTCGAGAGCTTTGCGGCGGAGCCCAAAATTGCGCTGCCGGAGCGCCATACGCGTTTGGCCGAGCTGTTGAAAACCGTGCTGCCGCAGTTGGGCGAGGTGTACTCGGGGATCCACATGCAATTGGACGATGCCTCATGGGTCGGATTTCGCCTTGCGGAAATTCTCCCCATCGCGGCGCCGGAAAAGCAATTCTGCCTCGAGCTGATCGATCCGATTCAACGGCTCGATGTGCTCAAGGAATTGGCCCGGGGCCGGCGGACTTGTGAAGCTCAGGACGTAATGTCCAGCCCGATCGTTCAAGCAAGGACTACGCTCGACTCGGCGTACAAGTTCACCGTGAGCCGCGCTCATCGTCGAGCAGCTCGGCACTACGCCGGCCGCGGCGTGCGCTGGGCAGCGCCACATACGCACTGGCGTCGCCGCTCGCCGCGGGACCCAGGACGCACGCGCAAACCACAGCGCGGCCGCGATAACGACGCCCCACGGCAATAACCAGAAGCCCAGCAAGCCGTCGAACCGGCCAACCCAAAACGAAAAGGCCGGGGCGACACCGCTGGTGGTTCCTTCCTGCAGCATGCGCAGCACCACCACCCAGCCGGCATGCAGTCCGATGGCCACCGCGATATTGCCGGTGAGCACGCGGGTCAGGCTCAAGATCAAGCCCACGATCAGCCAGGAGAGAAACGAGTCGAAGACCAGCGACGGCTGGCTCAATGGTGCGAATGAGCGCAGCAACAGGTCGAAACCGCTGCCCCACCCCAAATCCTCCGGCGCAATTCTCGCCTTGGCAAAGAAATGCAGGACGGCGAACAGGGGGGCGGTCAGCAGGGCCGCAGCCCAGGGCCCGGATTCGCGCTCGATCGCCGTGTGCATCGCGCCGCGCATCACAGTCTCCTCGAGCAACGCGACGGCGATTCCCGAGCCTAAGCCGATGAGGAAGATGCGCACGAGGTTGGGCACGGTTAAGACGCCGGGGCTCAAGACGCGCAGATGCGTGGCCAGCAAAAATACCGCGCCCGCGCCGGCGGTGGCCACGCCGATGACTCCCCACAACAAACCGGTCTTGACGAATCTGCGCCACGGCAGGCCGTAGCCGAAATCGCGCTTGGTGGTGAGATTCAGGTGCCGGCACAACCACACCAGTTCGACGATCAGCACCAACATCGCGATGCGGCTGGCGACGCGGTGAAATGCGAAACCGGCAAACATCGAGGTCAGCTGGTAGGCAGGGTAGCTGATCAGCGCCCCGATCAGCCCTGCGAGCAACATCGCGCCTAGAAACCAAGCGAAAGCGCGCATGATTCTAGAGCTTTGCGAAAACGCGCGCCGCGGCGGCCAAAGTCGCCTCGATGTCGGCCGCCGAATGCGCCGCCGATAAAAATCCCGCCTCGAAGGCGGAGGGCGCAAAATAGACTCCCTCGTTGAGCATGCCGTGGAAGAATCGCTTGAAGCGCTCGACATCGCAGGCCATGACCTGGGTGAAAGTGTCCACGTTGCTCTCGGTCGTGAAGAAAAATCCGAACATGCCGCAGACGTGGTTGGTGGCCAGGGCGATGCCGGCACCGGCCGCCGCCGCCGCAAGCCCTTCGACCAATACATCGGTCATGGCGCTCAGACGCCGGTGAAATCCCGGAACGCCGATAAGATCGAGCGTGGTCAGGCCGGCAATCATGGCCACCGGATTTCCGGACAGGGTTCCCGCTTGGTAGACCGGCCCCAAAGGTGCGAGCTGCTGCATGATGTCGCGCCGGCCGCCGAACGCGCCGACCGGCATGCCGCCGCCGATGATCTTGCCCAGAGTGGTAAGATCGGGCCGAACCCCGTAGAGCGCCTGCGCGCCGCCCAGGCTCACGCGAAAGCCCGTCATGACCTCGTCGAAAATCAGCAGCGCGCCGCTGCGGTCGCATTCGCGGCGCAATGTCTGCAAAAAATCCGGTGCCGGCGGCACGCAGTTCATGTTGCCCGCCACCGGCTCGACGATGATGCAGGCGATCTGCTCGCCGATCTGGCGGAACACGCGTTGGACCTGCTCGATGTCATTGTAATTGAGCGTCACCGTATGCTGAGCGAGCGACTTCGGCACGCCGGGAGAGGTGGGCACGCCGAGGGTCAATGCACCGGAACCCGCCTTGATCAACAGCGAGTCGGAATGGCCGTGATAGCAGCCCTCGAACTTCACGATGGTGTCGCGCCCGGTAAAGCCCCGCGCCAGCCGAATGGCGCTCATGGTCGCCTCGGTGCCGGAACTCACGAAGCGCACCAATTCAATCGACGGCATCAGTTCGACCACGCGCCGCGCGAGTTGCGTCTCATATTCGGTCGGCGCGCCGAAGCTCAGGCCGTCGGCGGCGACCTGTTGCACCGCCTTGATCACTTGCGGGTGCGCATGGCCCAGGATCATGGGGCCCCAGGAGCCCACATAATCAATAAAACGGCGCTCATCGGCCGCAACGACATGTGCGCCCGCGGCCTTCTTGAAGAAAATCGGCTCGCCGCCGACGCCTCGAAAGGCGCGAACCGGCGAGTTGACGCCGCCCGGAATGTACTTGCAGGCTTCGGTATACAGGCTCATCGCAGCACTCTAAACAGCGATGGCAGTCTCGGGCAAGCGAAGTCGAACTTCAAAGCCGCCGTCCGCCGGATTGACGGCGGTGGCCGTGCCACCGTGAGCCTTCATCACCTGGGAAGTGATCGCAAGGCCGATGCCCTCGCCGCCGCTGTCGCGGTCGCGCGATTCGGCGACTCGATAGAACGGCTCGAAGATGCGCTCCAAATCCGCTTTCGGTACGCCCGGCCCGCGATCGCGGACGAGAATCTCAACGCCGGAACCTGAGCGCGCAACCGACACATCGACCGGCCGCTGCACCGGACTGTAGCGCACGGCGTTGCGCAGCACGTTTTCCACCGCGCTGCGCAGCAGCTCGCGGTTGCCCAGCAGCACCGCATGCGTCGCGCCCTTAAGGTTGATCCTGCACTGCTTCGCGGCGCCCTCGAAATTGGCATCGCGCACGACCTCGTCGATCACTTCGTCGAGGTCGAACGGCTCGCGCTCCGCCAGGGCGCGGGTGCTCTGCAGGCGCGCAAGCTTCAATACCTGGCTGATCATGGCATCCAGGCGCTCGATCTCGGCTTCCAGCCGATCCACCTGGCGCTGGAAATCCGCCGATGGTTGCCGCGCCAGCCCCAGCGCGACGCGCATTCTGGCGAGCGGCGAACGCAACTCGTGGGAAATATCGCGCAGCAGCTGCGTGGTGGCGCTGCGATTGGCGCGCAGCTGGTCGGCCATGGCATCGAAGTCCCGGGCCAGCACGGCGAGCTCGTCCTTGCGGCCCTCGAGTCCGGCGCTGACGCGCACGTCGAGATTTTCCGAGGCCAGCGCCTGGGCGCCTTCCTGAATGCGGCGAATGGGCGCGGTGAAATGCTCCGCCAGCCACCAGCTGGTGAGTGCGCTCACGACCAGGGCAATGCCGAGAATGGTGAGTGAAATGGCCGGCAAGCTTAAGGCGCCGAATATGCTGGGCCGCCGTGGGGTCAACAGCACGGTGTAGGTGGAGCCGTCGGGGGCCACAATCTGCGGCGCGACGTGCGATGGCCGAAAATTGCCCGGCACCGACTCGCGATTGCTGAGTTCCAGCCGGCGCGCCGCGCCCTCCGGCAAATTCCGGTCGAGGATGTCACGCCCGTCGGGACCGACCACAAACAGCTCCCGCTCGCCCATGCTGCTTCGGTTCGCCTGCAACCAGCTTTTCAAGGCGCCGATGCCGCCGCGACCGAGGATTTCCGACGCCTGTATGGCCACCGAGGGACGGCGCTGCAATTCCATCGGCTCGTTCGCGCGCGAGGCGATGGTGAACGTGGTGGCGATGCTGCTGCCGACAATGAG
Organism: uncultured Gammaproteobacteria bacterium; assembly: GCA_963749775.1. Classification (GTDB taxonomy): domain Bacteria; phylum Pseudomonadota; class Gammaproteobacteria; order Steroidobacterales; family Steroidobacteraceae; genus Bog-1198. The sequence continues at coordinate 585,404 of CAVVPB010000025.1, read as the reverse complement.
CGCCATTGCCAGCCAGAACAGCAGGAAGATTCTTAGGAAAATGCTATGCATGCGCCGAGGTGAGCGTATAGCCCGAGCCACGCACGTTTTTTATCTCGGGATTCTTGCCCGCTTCGAGGTTCAGCTTGCGGCGCAAATTGCTGATATGCGTGTCGATGCTGCGATCATAAACGGTAAGCTTGCGGCCGAGCGCCTGCTCGGTCATCGAGTCGCGCGAAATCACCTGCCCCGCAGAACTCATCAGCAATTCGAGCACGCGAAATTCCGCTCCGGTGAGCGCCACGGGCATTTCCCGCGACGTGCACCTGGCGAGTGCCGGCATTCAAGGTGATGGGGCCGACCTCGAGTTGTTCAGGAACATTGGCGCGCGCTGAGCGGTGACTCGAGCGGCGCAGAATCGCCCTGATTCTGGCCACCAATTCGCGAGGATTGAAGGGCTTGCTCAGATAATCATCCGCTCCCAGTTCCAGCCCGACGATGCGGTCCACGTCGTCGCCGCGGGCTGTGAGCATCAATATCGGCGTGGCGTAGGCGGCGCCGAGCGTGCGCAAGACATCGAAGCCGCCGACGCTCGGCAGCATCACGTCGAGAATCACGATTTCAAATTGGCCGGCTTGCAATTCCGCGAGCGCGTCGCCGCCATCGTGCACGCTTTTCACCTCGAAGTGCTCCGCGCTCAAATACTCGCACAGCATCACGCACAGCTCGCGATCGTCATCGACCAGCAGCACGCGCGCCTCGCAATTTGTCACAGCATCAGTTGGCATACCCCCATACTCTGGCACAGTCGGCGCCCGGCGATGCTTCAGGCCGCGGAATTTACATTTCTTAACAGAATCCCGGAAATGCCGGACACATGTTTGCACGGTGCCGGCTTAGCATAGCGAGGTAGATATTCCATCACCGTATTGGAGCAACGTACATGAAATCGATTCGCACCCTGCTGGCCGGAAGCCTCCTGGCGTCCGCAGCGCTGGCGCTAGCCGCCACCAGTATTTCGATCGCAACTGCGGCCGACGACACGGCAGCAGCGGCGCCGACCGCGCCGGGCCCGTATGGCTGGCACCACCACCATGGACACTTGCTGTCGAAGCTCAATCTGACCGCGGAACAACAGGCCTCCGTCAAAGCCATCATGTCGAATGCGGGTCCGCAGATGAAGAGCATCCATCAGGAAATGCGCGCCAATTCGCTCAAGCTGCAAAGTACGCAGCCGAACGACCCCAACTACGCCAACGTCGTTGCGGAAGTGACTCAGGCCAATGGTTCGCTGCACTCGCAGATGATCTCGCAGCAAGCCGCGGTGCGCGCGCAAGTGTTCAAGGTGTTGACGCCGGCGCAGCAAACGCAACTCGCCGCGCTCCAGGCGCAGATGCAGAGCCGTCACGGTGTTCCCGCAGCGCAGTAGTTTGTTGCAACGGGATCGCCGCCCCTTCGATGCCCTATCGCTGGGTCGCGTCGATCCCGTCTTTTTTGAGCAGGTCAATCACGCTGCCCTTACCGACCAGATGTCCGGTGCCGACGATCACCAGGTAGTTCTTGTCGTCGTTCAGCAGCGCTTCGATTTTCGGAATCCACTTGCGGTTGCGCGCCACCAGCACCGACTGATATAGCTTCGGATCTTTGTCGAACTCGGACTTCAATTGAGTTTCGAACCAGGCGGTGTCGCCCCTGACCCAGGCGCGCACCATATCGTCCACTTCCTTGGGCAGGTCGTGCGCCTCCTCCAGGCTCGACACCAGGTAGTCAGCCTGCACGTCCATCGATAATCCATCGAACAATGCAATCTGATCGTGCAGAGTCTCCAGGCCCGCAACCGCCTTGCCGTCGCTGCGCGCGCGTTCCAAGAAATACATTTCCACGCCGGCCTTGGGCTGAAACCCAAGCTGCATCAATTGCAGCTGCGAGATGGCCTCGGCGGCGAACCACGGCCGGAATCGATTGAAGGTCGATAGCTCGATTCCCGACATCGTGGGCCAATGCTTGGGCGCGATCAAAGCGGCGCTTGCCCATGACCGACTCGAGGGTCTGGCCTTCGGGCAATTGCGCGCTGGCGAGCAGCTCCGCTTGCATTTGTTGCGTATCGGCATCGGCCAGGTTGATTTCCATGAGAACCGATTTGGCGTTGCCGTACGCCTTAAGCACAACCGGCGCAAGCGGATAATCGTCCGGGCGCAGAACGTGAATCGAGCCCAATAGGTAGACGGTGTTGTGCTTGCCGTGCAATTCCCACAATGAGTGCAGCGCGCTGTCGGCTCGGGCCGCCGCGACGCTCGCGCACGCGAGGGCCAGCCCCAGCAGTCGTGTGCGCAACACCTAGCCGGCCGCGGCCTGAGCCAATTGCGCGGGATAGACCCAGCGGACTGCCGAATCAATGCCGCCGTCGGAGTGCAGTTCGAAGCTCCGATATGCCGGCGGGAGTGAATCCATGGCATAGCGATCGCTGTGCGGCAGGAATTGCGCACCCGTCGAGGGCGTCGCGAACAAGCGCACGGCGCCGCGCTTGCCGTCAAATGCCTGGTGAACGTGGCCCCAGACGACGGCGCGCACATTCGAATGCGCATCGATGACGCTCCAGAATTCCTGCGCCTCGGCCAGACCCACGCCGTCCAACCAGCGGCTGCCCATTGGAACCGGATGATGATGCAGGCACACCATGGTGTGCTTGGTCGAGCGCGCGAGCGCATGATCGAGGCGCGCCAGCTCGTTCTTTGTCAACCGGCCGCCGACATGCCCGGGATCGTAGCTATCGAGCATGACGAAGTTCCAATCACCAATTTCGCGGGTGCCGCAAATTTGAAACGGCGCGCCGCTGAGTTCCGCGCGCATGGCTTCGGGCTCGTCGTGATTGCCCGGTATGCACAGCACGGGTTTGGTGAGATTGCCGAAAAAGCTGCGAAAACGCAGGTAGCCGGACTTGTCGTCCTGCACCAAATCGCCGGTCACGAGAATTGCCGAGTAATCGGGAACCCGCGCAAACGCATCCTCGAGCACACCACGCAAGCTAGGATCGGTTTCAACGCCGCGCAATCGGCCGCCGGCATCGCCGTACAGATGAGGATCGGTGATTTGTAGAATATGCATCTTGAAATGGTAACAAAGCGATGTAGCTCCAACGGTGAACTGGGTCATGGCTGAGGAGACTGCGGTTCTGTGACCGCGTTCCGTCGCAAATCGACATCTGCATTGCTAATTGCGACCGATATCACGCGGCATTGCTGGCGTGACGCGCATCGGAGACAATAAGCGGCTTATCTCGCCAATTTAAGAAGCCCGTTATGCCCACCCGCCGCGATCTTGCCAATGCCATTCGTGCGCTCTCCATGGATGCGGTCCAAAAGGCGAATTCGGGGCACCCCGGCGCGCCCATGGGCATGGCGGATATCGCCGAAGTGCTTTGGCGCGACGTACTTAAGTTCAATCCCGGCAACCCCACCTGGCTGGACCGTGACCGATTCGTGCTTTCGAACGGGCACGCGTCGATGTTGCTGTACTCGGTACTGAATCTCACCGGTTACCCCTTGTCGATGGACGAAATCAAGAATTTCCGCCAATGGGGCTCGAAGACCGCCGGTCACCCGGAGCGCGAGCTGCACCTTGGTATCGAGACCACCACGGGGCCGCTGGGACAAGGATTTGCCAACTCGGTCGGCATGGCATTGGCGGAGCGCTCGCTGGCCGCCACCTTCAATCGCCCCGGCCACAGCATCATCGATCATCATACCTACGTGTTCGTCGGCGACGGCTGCATGATGGAGGGCATTTCGCACGAAGCTGCTTCGTTTGCCGGCATGCAGCAACTCGGCAAGCTCATTGCGATCTACGACGACAACGGCATTTCGATCGACGGCAAAGTGTCGGGCTGGTTTGACGACGACACGGCGAAGCGCTTCGAGGCCTACGGCTGGCATGTACTGACCGGTGTCGACGGTCAAAGACAGCGACGCGATCGCCGCGGCGCTGGCTGCGGCGCGCGCAGTGACCGACAAGCCGTCGTTCATCTGCGCCAAAACCACCATCGGCTGGGGCGCGCCCAAGCAGGGCACGCAGAAGATGCACGGGGAGGCGATGGGGGCCGAGGACGTCGCCGCGACCCGCAAGACCTTGGGTTGGCCCTCACCGCCGTTCGAGATACCCGCGGACATCCGCGCCGCGTGGGACAGGCGCGAGAAGGGCGCGAAAGCCGAGCAGCAGTGGCGCACCCGGTATGCCGCCTACCGGCAGGAGTTTCCCGCACTGGCGGCCGAGCTCGAGCGGCGCATGGCCGGGGATCTGCCGGCGGGATTCGACGATCTGGTGCGCGCCTTTGTCGGCGGCGCGCAAGCGGAAGGCAAGGCGCTCGCGACGCGCCAGTCCTCGCAAGCGATGTTGAACGCCATCGGCCCGGCGATGCCTGAATTACTTGGCGGCTCCGCGGACCTGACGCCCTCGAACGGCACGCTGCGCAAGGACTCGGTCACCTTGAGTCCGGCTGCGCCGGCCGGAAACTACATTCACTACGGCGTGCGCGAGTTCGGCATGTCGGCTGTCATGAACGGCGTCACCGCGCACGGCGGCTTCATCCCCTACGGCGGCACGTTTCTGACTTTCTCCGACTATGCGCGCAACGCGGTGCGCATGGCGTGTCTGATGCGCATCCGCGTGATCTTCGTCTACACGCACGATTCCATCGGCTTGGGCGAGGACGGTCCGACGCATCAACCCATCGAGCACCTTGCAAGTCTGCGTGTCATCCCGCATATCGACGTGTGGCGGCCCTGCGACGCGGTGGAGACGGCGGTGGCGTGGGGCGCTGCGGCCAACAATCGCGACGGTCCCACCCTGCTGGTGCTGACGCGCCAGTCGTGCGCGCATCAGGCGCGCGAGCCCGGTCAAGTGGCCAATATCGCGCGCGGCGGCTACGTGCTGATCGACAGCGCCGGGAGCCCTGAGGCGATCGTGATCGCAACCGGTTCCGAGGTCGGGATCGCCGCGGAAGCCGTCCGCACCTTAAACGGCAACGGGCGCAAGATTCGGTTGGTGTCGATGCCGAGCACAAACCGGTTCGATTTGCAGGACGATGCGTACAAGGAGAGCGTGCTGCCGGCGGCGGTGGTGCGCCGTGTTGCCGTGGAAGCCGGCGTACGGGCCGCGTGGTGGCATTACGTGGGACTCAAGGGGCAAATCGTGGGCATCGATCACTTCGGTGCCTCGGCTCCGGCGAACGTGCTGTTTCAGCAGTTCGGGTTTACCCCGCAAAGGGTGATCGAGGCGATCGAGAAGGTGATGGCTGACTAAGTTGAGTTACAAGGAGCTTTAAAGACGATGGCAATCAAAGTGGGCATCAATGGCTACGGCCGAATCGGACGCAACATCTTGCGGGCGCTGTACGAGGGCAAGCACGGCGGCGACATCAAGATCGTGGCGATCAATGATTTGGGCGACGCCAATACCAATGTTCACCTGACCCGCTTCGATACCGCGCACGGACGATTTCGCGGCGATGTGCATGTCGACGGCGACTCCATGGTGGTCAACGGCGACCGCATCCGCGTGGTCGCGCAACGCGACCCCGCCAAGCTCCCGTGGGCCGAGATGGGCGTAGATTTCGTGCTCGAGTGCACGGGCTTGTTCACCAGCAAAGCCAAGGCCTCGGCGCACATTGCGGCAGGGGCGAAGAAAGTCGTGATATCCGCGCCGGGCGGCGACGACGTCGATGCCACGATCGTGTACGGCGTGAATCACGGAATTTTGAAGTCGTCCATGAGCGTGATCTCGAACGCCTCCTGCACCACCAATTGCCTGGCGCCGCTGGTGAAAGTGCTGCACGAGAAGGTCGGCATCCTGGCGGGGGTGATGAACACCATCCACTCCTACACCAATGATCAAGTGCTGACGGACGTCTATCACTCGGACCTGCGCCGCGCGCGCTCCGCGACCATGTCGATGATCCCGACGAAAACCGGCGCCGCCGCCGCGGTCGGCCTGGTCCTGCCGGAACTGAAGGGCAAGATCGACGGCTTCGCGATCCGCGTGCCCACCATCAACGTCTCGCTGGTGGACTTGAGCTTCACCGCGGCGCGCAAGACCACGGTGGATGAGATTCACGGCGCCATCAAGTCCGCGGCCGGCGGAGCTCTCAAGGGCATACTGGCCTACAACGATCAACCGCTGGTCTCGGTGGATTTCAATCATGATCCGGCTTCTTCCACCTACGATGCGACCCTGACGAAGGTCATCGAGGGAACCCTGGTGAAGGCCTGCGCGTGGTACGACAACGAATGGGGATTTTCCAACCGCATGCTCGATACCACGCTGGCCTGGTCGAAGGCCGCCTGAAGAGCCGCCTTTGAAAGTCACGAAAATGACCAGCCTGGATCTGCGCGACAAGCGGGTGCTGATTCGCGAAGACCTGAATGTGCCGATCCAGGGCGGATCGGTGAGCAGCGATGCGCGAATCCGTGCGGCGCTGCCGACCATTCAAACCGCGCTGGCGGCGCGCGCGCGCGTACTGGTCATGTCGCACCTGGGAAGACCCGAAGAAGGTAAGTACGCCGAGGAATTTTCCTTGGCTCCCGTGGCAAGGCGCTTGGCGCAGCTGCTCGGGGTTTCGGTGCCCCTGAAGAAGGATTGGCTGGGCGGCGTCGAGGTCGGTCCGGGCGAGGTCGTGCTGCTCGAGAATGTGCGTTTCAACAAGGGCGAGAAGCAGGATGCCGAAGATCTGTCGCGGCGCATGGCCGCGCTTTGCGACATCTATGTAATGGATGCCTTCGGCACGGCGCATCGCGCCGAGGCCAGCACGCACGGCGTGGCGAAATACGCGCCCGTGGTGTGCGCCGGACCGCTGCTGGTCAGTGAGCTGTCCGCCCTCGAGACCGCGCTTGAGAAACCCGCAAGGCCGCTGCTCGCCATCGTCGCAGGCTCCAAGGTGTCGACCAAACTTACAGTGCTCGAATCCTTGTTGAGCAAGGTGGATCGGCTCATCGTGGGAGGCGGCATCACGAATACCTTTCTCGCGGCGTTGGGCTTCAATGTCGGCAAGTCGCTGTACGAGCCCAATATGCTGGATATCTGTAAGCGCCTGCTGGAGCAATCCAAGGCGCGGGGCATCCTCATCCCGATGCCGACCGACGTGGTGGTGGCGAGGGAGTTCTCCTCCAAGGCGGAGGCCGATGTGAAAGATGTCCGCAACGTGTCGGCCGATGAAATGATTCTCGACATCGGCCCGGATTCCGCCGAGGCCATGGCAGCGCTGGCCGCATCCGCCGGTACGATCCTTTGGAACGGCCCGGTGGGCGTGTTCGAATTCGAACAGTTCGGCGAAGGCACGCGCACCTTGGCCACCGCGATCGCGCGCAGCAAGGCGTTTTCGCTGGCGGGCGGCGGGGACACCCTGGCGGCCATCGAGAAATACGGAATCGAGGACAGCATTTCCTATATATCCACGGGGGGCGGCGCTTTTCTCGAATTTGTCGAAGGAAAAAAGCTTCCCGCAGTCGAAATTCTCGAGCAACGAGCCGCATGAGTTCCGCTCTTCGGCGCACAAAAATTGTCGCAACTCTAGGGCCCGCCACGGATGATCCGGCCGTGCTCTCGGACATGGTGCGCGCCGGCGTGGATGTGGTTCGCTTGAATTTCTCGCACGGCGCCGTGGCCGATCATGCGCGCCGGGTGGAGCTGGTGCGCGAGGCGGCGCGCGAGACCGGCCGCTACGTGGGCGTGCTCGGCGATTTGCAGGGCCCGAAAATCCGCATCGACCGCTTCACGGCGGGCAAGGTGCAACTGAAGGATGGCAGCGAGTTCGCGCTCGATGCATCGCTCGGCGTCGATGCCGGCACCGAGGCCGCGGTGGGAATTGCCTACAAGCGCTTGCCGACCGACGTGTTTGCCGGCGACGTGCTGCTGCTCAACGACGGTCAAATCAGCCTGCAGGTGCTTGGCATCGAAGGTCCGCGCATAAAGACCCGGGTGCTGGTGGGCGGTGAGCTCGGCAACAACAAGGGGATCAACCGCCAGGGGGGCGGCCTATCGGCCGGCGCCCTGACCGAGAAGGATCGCGAGGACATCGTCACGGCGGCGCGCCTGAAAGTGGACTACCTGGGCGTGTCGTTCCCGCGCGACGCCGCCGACATGGACGAGGCTCGCGGGCTGCTGCGGCAAGCCGGCGGTCACGGGCACCTGGTCGCCAAGATCGAGCGCGCCGAAGCGATCAAGAATCTCGCCGCCGTGGTCAAGGCCAGCGACGGCGTCATGGTGGCGCGCGGCGATCTAGGCGTCGAGATGGGCTACGCGGAGCTCGCCGGCCTGCAGAAAATAATCATCCACGAAACGCGCCATCAGAACAAAGTCGTCATCATGGCCACGCAGATGATGGAATCGATGATCACCAATACGATTCCAACCCGCGCGGAAGTCTCCGATGTCGCCAATGCCGTCATGGACGGCACCGATGCGGTGATGCTGTCGGCGGAAACGGCTTCCGGCAGGCATCCGGTCAAGGTGGTCGAGGCCATGGCGCAGATCGTGGTCGGCGCGGAGAAGTATGAAGTGGAGCATGTCCGCGCCAGGCAGCGGAACACCGGATTCTTCGCGCATACGGATGAGGCGATAGCCTCGGCCGTGATGTATACCGCCAATCATCTGCACGTGAAGGCCATCGTGGCGCTCACCGAATCCGGGTCCACCCCGCTATGGATGTCGCGCGTGCGCTCCGACATTCCGATCTACGCCTTCACGCGTCACGAGAGCGCGCGCCGGCGCGTGACCCTGTATCGCGGCGTCTATCCGGTTGCCTACGACGTCGAGGATCGGGGCGAAGCCGTCTATTTCTCCATATTCCGCCTGTTGCTCGGCCAAAAATTGGTACTGGAGGGTGATCACATCATACTCACCAAGGGCGAACTCACCGGCATCTCCGGCGGCACTAATTCCATGCAGATCCTGCGAGTCACACGAAAGTAGGCCAATGACCACTGAATTTAGAGGAACCGAACGATACATCGCCACCGACGAATTGATGGCCGCGGTCAACGCGGCGGTCGTGCTGTCGCGGCCGCTGCTCATCAAGGGCGAGCCCGGCACGGGAAAGACGCTGCTCGCGACCGAGATCGCCCGCGCCTTGAACAGACCGTTCTTCGAATGGCACATCAAGTCCACCACCAAGGCTCAACAAGGCTTGTACGAATATGATGCGGTGTCGCGCCTGCGCGATTCGCAGCTGGGCGATCCGCGGGTCAAGGACATCCGCAACTACATTCTCAAAGGGAACCTATGGGAAGCCTTCGATTGCGAGGAGCAGCCGGTGGTACTCATCGATGAGATCGACAAGGCAGACATCGAATTTCCGAACGATTTGCTGCGCGAGCTCGATCGGATGGAATTTTTCGTGTACGAAACCCACGAGACGGTGCGCGCCAAGCATCGGCCCATCATCGTCATCACCAGCAACAACGAAAAGGAATTGCCGGACGCCTTCCTGCGGCGCTGCTTCTTTCACTACATCCGCTTTCCGGACACGGCGACGATGACGCAAATCATCAACGTTCATTTTCCGGATCTGAAGCGCGAGCTTCTGCATGAGGCGCTGACCGCATTTTTCAAGATTCGCGACACGCCGGGCCTCAAGAAGAAGCCAACCACCTCCGAGCTGCTCGACTGGATCAAGCTGCTGGTGAGCGAGGACATCCCCCCGGAGGTGCTGCGCACCGACGACGGCAAGAAGCTCATACCGCCCTTGTACGGCGCGTTGCTGAAGAACGAGCAGGACGTGCACTTGTTCGAACAACTCGTGTTCTTGCACCGCCGGAATGCTCGTTAAGTTCTTTTTTCTGCTGCGCAAGACCGGCGTACCGGTCTCGATCGTCGAACTGCTGACTTTGCTCGAGGCGCTCAAGGCGGGATTGGGCGACTTGAGCGCCGAGCGCTTTTACTACCTGGCGCGAACCTGCCTGGTGAAGGACGAGCGCTTCTACGACCGCTACGATCGCGCCTTCGCCGCTCATTTCAAGGGCGTCGAGGATGTGTTTGCGCTGCTGCAGCGGCAGTTGCCGCCGGATTGGCTGGAAAAACTGGCGGTGCGCGATTTCAGCGACGAGGAGAAGGCCGCGATCGAGGCAATGGGCGGCTGGGAGAAGCTGATGGAGACGCTGAAGAAGCGTCTGGAGGAGCAGAAGGAAAGGCATCAAGGCGGCAGCAAATGGATCGGCACGGCGGGCACCTCGCCGTACGGCGCCTACGGCTTCAACCCGGAGGGCGTGCGCATCGGCCAGGACGGCGGCCGCAATCGCAGCGCGGTGAAAGTCTGGGACCGGCGCGAATTCGCCAACCTCGACGATAAGGTCGAGCTGGGCACACGCAACATCAAAATCGCGCTGCGGCGGCTGCGCAAATTCGCACGGCGGGGCGTGCCCGACGAGCTGGCGCTGGCGGACACCATCGATGCGACCGCCCGCTCCGGCGGCTGGCTCGATATCAAGATGCAGGCCGAGCGGCGCAACGTCATCAAGATACTGCTGCTGCTCGACATCGGCGGATCGATGGACGATCACGTCAAGACCTGCGAGGAATTGTTCTCCGCCGCCCGCAGCGAGTTCAAGCATCTGGAGCACTACTATTTTCACAACTTCATCTACGAAGCGCTGTGGAAGGACAACCGCCGGCGCTTCAACGAGCATGTCGGCACCACCGAGATCATTCGCACCTACGGGCCGGACTACAAATTGATCATCGTGGGCGATGCGACCATGAGCCCCTACGAAATCACGCATGCGGGCGGCAGCGTGGAACACTGGAATCCGGAGCCCGGCAGTCTCTGGCTCGAGCGGCTGATGAAGCAGTATCCGAAATTCGCCTGGATCAATCCTCAGCCGCAATCGCGCTGGCGTCAGACTGCGTCCATCGACATGACGCGCGATATGCTGGAAGGGCGCATGTTTCCGCTGACGCTCGCCGGGTTGGATGATCTCATCGACGCATTGACGTGAGCCAACCGCCGCGGCAGCTGGGCTTGGTCTTGACGGGCGGTGGCGCACGCTCGGCCTACCAGGTCGGCGTGCTCAAGGGCATCGCGGATTTACTGAGGCGCGGCGCGGCTTGCCCGTTTCCGATCATCACCGGAACCTCGGCGGGCGCCGTCAGCGCCATCGCCCTGGCCTCGGATGCGGCGCATTTCCGCCGCTCGATCTATGCCATCGAGCAGGTGTGGCGCGAATTTCGCGTGCACCACGTATTCAAGGCGGATGCCGCGAGCATGCTGAAGGCCGGCCTGCACTGGTTTCTGGCGTTTCTCACCGGCGGTTGGCTGGTTCAACCGCCGCATTCGCTGTTCAACAACCAGCCTTTGTGGGATCTGCTGCGCATCCATCTGCATTTCGACGGCATCCCTCGCAGCTTGTACAAGGGGCATCTGCAGGCGGTAGGAATCTGCGCGACGTGTTACGCGGATGCCGACTCGGTGACCTTTTATGCGTCGGCGACCGATGTCGAGCCCTGGACCCGGGTGTACCGCAAGGGCGTGCGGGTGTCCCTGACGCTCGAGCACCTGATGGCGAGCCTGGCGATTCCATTCCTGTTTCGCCCGGTGCTGCTGGGCGATGCCTATTACGGTGACGGCGCCATGCGCCAGACCTCGCCGTTGAGTCCGGCGATACACTTGGGTGCGAATCGGCTGCTGATCATCGGCGTCAACGATCCGGCGCCGAGCGGGCTGCCGCCGAAGCGCCGGCCGGTCGAGCCGTCGTTCGGACAAATGTTCGGCTTCATGCTGGACTCCTTGTTCATGGATCAGCTCAACGCGGATCTTGAGCGCATCCGACGATACAACGAAGGCGAGGGCTTGCGGCAAATCGACACGCTGGTGCTGACGCCGTCCCGGGACGTGAACGCCATCGCGCGCCGGCATGTGAGGGAATTGCCGCGCAGCATGCGGGCGCTGCTGCGCGCGCTGGGCGCGAACAACTCGGCCAGCACCCTGCTGCTCAGCTACCTGCTGTTCGAGCGCGGCTTCACCCGGGAAATGATCGCGTTGGGCTACGAAGATGCGCAGGCGCGCGCCGCGGAGATATGCGAATTCCTGCAGTTGGAGCAAAACTCCCAGTTTCGCGCCGCCGCGCGCAGCTAATTGTTCTGCAAGGAGTCGTGCCGCGTCAGCACAATCGGGTAGGTCTTGCGAAAGTGTTCGGCCAGCTGCTCGGCGATGTACACGGAACGATGCTGGCCTCCGGTACAGCCGATGGCGATGGTCAGATAGCTGCGGTTGGCTTGCGAAAACTCCGCAACGCGCCGCTCCAAGAATGCCATAAGGTCGCGGATCATGCTGTGTACGCTCGGGTGTCCCGCGAGGTAGTCGATCACCGCCGCATCGCGGCCGGTAAGATCGCGCAAGGACTGCTCCCAGTACGGATTCGGCAAGCTGCGCACGTCGAAGACGAAATCCGCGTCCCCGGGAATGCCGTGCTTGTAGCCAAAGGACTCGAACATCAGCGATAGCTGTCCATCGCGGCGCCGGTCGATGCGCTCGCGAACCAGCTCGCGCAGCGCATGGACGCCCATATTCGAGGTATCGATGACCCAGTCCGCGGCCGTGATGATCGGCTCGAGCAGCTTGCGCTCCGAGGCGATGGCCTCGCGCAAGCTCACATCCGGCGTGACCAATGGATGCTTGCGCCGCGTTTCGGCATAGCGTTTGAGCAGCACCTCCTCGCCGGCATGCAGGTACAGAACCTCGCAGTCGATGCCGCTGCGCCGCAGCTCGCTGACCATCGCGGGAATGGTTTCGATTTCGTTGGCTCGATTGCGCGCGTCGAGTCCCACCGCCGTGCGCGGATACGTGTCGCCCAGACCGCGCACGGTGTGCGCGATGAAGGCCTTGAGCAAGGCGGCGGGAATGTTGTCGACGCAATAAAAGTCGATGTCTTCCAGCATGTGCAGCGCGACGCTCTTCCCGGAGCCCGACAAGCCGCTCACGATGATCAGGCGCATCGACATGGATCTGAAGTTCCGCTCCTACAAGGCCGAACGCGCCTTGAGCACATCCAGAGCGTGGTGGTCGGAAGCTTTTTCCTTATGTTTCTTGACGCAGCGGTCGAGTTTGTCTGTCAGCGCGTCGATGGAGGCATACATGTTAGGTTCGGTTGCGTCGGCGTAGATTTTATTTCCGCGCACCATGAGCGTGGCCTCGGCCTTGTGGCCCATTTTCTCGACGGTGAGTACGCAGTGGACGTCGATCAGCTGCTCAAAATGCCGAGAAATCCGCTCAAATTTTTTGAAAACATAGCCGCGCAAAGCGGGAGTAACTTCTACGTGATGACCGCTGAGATCTAGTTGCATGTTTCCTCCTTCCACCTCTAAGACGCGCGGGCTGCGGCTCGCTTCCGTTCGTTGGACGGAACGATCTGCATACCCTCGCGGTACTTGGCAACCGTGCGCCTGGCCACGGGAATGCCCTCGTGCGACAAAATTTCCGCGAGCTTGGCGTCGCTCAACGGATTGTCCGGATTTTCCTGCGAAATCAGTTTTTTGATCTTGGCGCGAATGGCGATGGACGACATCTCGGTGCCGTCGGCGGCCGCCACATGGCTGGAGAAGAAATAGCGAAATTCGAATACACCGCGCGGCGTATGCATGTACTTCGCGGTGGTGACGCGGGAAATCGTCGATTCGTGCATTTCCACCGCCTCGGCCACATCTTTCAGGATGAGCGGCTCCATGGCTTCCTCGCCGGCCTCGAAAAAGCTCGTCTGGCGCTGCACGATGCAGCGCGCCACCTTGATCAGGGTCTCATTGCGGATCTCGAGACTGCGCATCAACCAGCGGGCCTCCTGCAGCTGAGTGCGCAGCATGGCATGGTCGGGCGCGCGGGAGATCAAATTTGCATAGCTCTGATTGACCCGCACCCGCGGCACGGTGGCCTGGTTGATTTCCACGACCCAGCCCCGATCGGTGCGGCGCACGAACACGTCGGGAATGACGTATTCCGCCTGAGTCGGATTGACCGCCGAGCCAGGCCGCGGGTGGCAGGAGCGCACCAGCGCCAGCGCCATTTCCAGATCGCTTTCGCCGCAGCGCAGCTGCCTGCGCAGCAACGCCAGATGCTGACCCGCCACCAAATCCAGGTGCTCCAGAGCCACCCGAATCGCCAGGTCGCGCGCCGGCGTTTCCGGATCGAGCTGCCTAAGCTGCAGCGCGATGCATTCGCCCAAATTTCGCGCACCCACCCCGGCGGGTTCCAGCGATTGAACGATGCCGAGCACGCGCTCCACCTCCGCCGCTGCGACATCGATTTCCGGCAGCAGGCTGGCGCGAATTTCCTCGAGCGAGTCCTTAAGATAACCCTCATCGGTGACCGCGTCGGCGATGACGCGCGCAATCGCAAGGTCGATGGGGGATAGCTTCGCGAGTTCCAGTTGTTCGATGAGCTGTTCTTGCAGCGTCTGGCCGTGCTGGTCGCTGAAATCGCTGCTGCGGTCATCGTCGCCGGACCAGGGCGTGTCGGAAGGTCCGCTGGTTTGCTCACCCCAGGCTTCGTCGGCAATTTCAACTTCGGGTGTTTCGCGTTGATCGGCAGCAGCGCTGACGCCGTCCAGCTCGCTGTATTTCTCTTCGTGTTCTTGAGCGTCTTCGCGCTCGCGGACGGCTTCCGGGATGACCTCCAGCGCCTCGTCCTCCCCTTCAAGCATCACGTTGGTTTCGAGTGTCTCGCGGACATGGGCCTGCAGGTCCAGCGAGGCGAGTTGCAGCAGCCTGATCGCTTGCTGCAGCTGCGGCGTCATAGTCAGTTGCTGGCCGATGCGCAGCTGCAGACTTGGCTTCAACATATTGCTTTAAGGTCCAATCCTATAATTTGAAATCCTGGCCCAAGTACACCTCACGGACCTGCGGGTTGGCAAGAATATGATCCGCAGAACCGGACGCAAGCACGGTGCCTTGAGAGACGATATAGGCTCTGGCGCAAATACCCAAGGTCTCCCGCACATTATGATCGGTTATCAACACCCCGATTCCTTTGTCGGACAAGTGCTTGATTATTCGTTGGATATCGACCACCGAGAGTGGATCGACGCCTGCAAACGGCTCATCCAGAAGGATAAATTGGGGATCCGCGGCCAACGCGCGGGCAATTTCCACGCGACGGCGTTCCCCGCCGGACAGGCTCATGCCGAGGCTGTCGCGGACATGCCCGATGTGCAGCTCGCCCAGCAGTTCCTTCAAGCGGGCGGCACGCGCGGCGTCGTCGAGTCCGGGGCGGGTCTCGAGAATGGCCAGGATGTTGTCCGCCACCGAGAGCTTGCGGAAGACGGAGGGCTCCTGCGGCAAATACCCTAATCCTAACTGGGCGCGCCGGTGCATCGCCAAACGGCTGATGTCGCGATCGTCCAGAAAGATCTCGCCATGTTCGCAACGGACGAGTCCGACGATCATGTAGAAGGCGGTCGTCTTACCGGCACCGTTGGGGCCCAACAACCCGACGACTTCGCCGCTCTTGACCTCCAGGGACAAATCCCGCACCACCTGCCGTGACTTGTAGCTCTTGGCGAGATTCAGGGCCCGCAACGTGCTCATGGATTGGGGTTGGCCGGCGGCGTCGATTTGTTCGGCGATTTCGGCGGCGGCGGCGTGAATACGCTGTGAATGCGCTGTCCCCCTTGCTCCGACTCTTCCGCGATGACCTTCTGATTGGCCGCATCGTACTTGAGCGACTGGCCGTGGATCTCGTACTGCGGATCGCTCACGCTCAAAAAAGCATTGGTGGTAAACCGCACGATACCCTTGGCGACGTCGTAATCGATGGTCTCGGCGTTGCCCTTGGCCTGCTTGCCGCTCTTGAGGGCTCGCTGCTCGAAAGCCGCCGGCTTGCCGGTGGCGACCGCCTTGGTCAAGAGATTGTTCACAAACGTAAGCTGGGCCTCGTCGGCGGTCAGCAGCCCCTTGTCCGTGGTAATTTTTACAGCGCCGTGGAATACCAGCAGGCTATTGTCGAAGTTCAATTTCGTTCCCGGCTGCGAGGCTTGCGCCTGGTCCGCCGTGACCACCATGTCGCCTTGAGAGATGCGCACTTTGTGAAATACTTCATTGCCGGTGCGCAAATCGAGCGCGCCGGATTGCGCGTCCAGCACGATCGGCAGCTGCGCATTCTTGGCCGCGGTGACGGCCGCGGCATCTTGGGCCGCCGCCATCAATGCGATTGCAGCGATGCACTTAGGGAATAAAACGGCCATTGACCTTCGATTCTAGGCGCATCGTGCGCTCTTTCAAATTTGCGCTCAGGCCTCGGGCGGTCAGGATATGCCCTCCGTATTCGATGCGCACATCGCTCTTGGTGGTGGCGATGGACTCGGGAATATCGTAGCTCATGGTATCGCTGCGTATCACGGCGCTGCCTTCGGATCCGGGGCCCTCTCCTTGCAAGCGCACATTGCCGGTGAAATCAACGATCTTGCCGCCCGGCTGAATGTGGGCGGTGTCGCCGACCAGCACCCAACTCTGGCCTCCCGGGGCCTCATAGTTCACCTTGACGTTGTACAGCTGGACTTCATTGCCGTGCGCCACTTGATCGATGCGTTCAGCCTCGATGCGGATGCTGGGGGCTCCCTGCGCATCGAAGTCGGTGAGAATCGCGTTTTTCAGATAATAGCCCGGCAGCTCGTGCCTCGCCGCGTTCGGCTGCGTTGCGCGCCGCGCCGGAGAACTCAAGATCCACGTGCTGATGATCAAAGCAGCGACCGCAAGCACGGTGAAGACGCGAAACAGCATCAGGCGCGCCCGGCGCGGGCGCGCAAGATGGCGTCGCACAATTCGCGCACCGCGCCGGTGCCGCCGCCCAAGCGCGCCACCCAGTGCGCGGCGGACAGCACGATGGGATGCGCGTCGGCGACCGCTGCCGCGAGGCCCACCGCCGACATCAACGGCAGATCGGGCGTGTCATCCACGATGCAGGCGCAATGCCGTGGGTCAATTCCAAGACGCCCGGTCAGCTTATGCAGCGCCGCCAGCTTATCCGCGCATCCTTGGATTACCGGCACACCTAGCTCGCGCAGGCGCGCCGCGGCCGCGGCCGAGCGCCGTCCGCTCAACGCCGCAACCGGCACGCCGGCCGCCATGAGCAGTTTGATGCCGTGGCCGTCTCTCACGTGAAACACCTTGAGCGCTTCGCCCTTGCCGCCGAAGTACAGTCGCCCGTCTGTGAGCACGCCATCGATGTCCAGGATCAGCAACCGGATTTTCGCGAGAGGCAGGGGTTTGCGCGCGTTCAAATGACACCCGCGCGCAGCAGATCGTGCACATTGAGCGCACCGACGAGCCGGGCCTCCGCATCGAGCACGATCAGCGAAGTAATGCGGTGTGTCTCCATCAAATGCACCGCCTCGGCCGCGAGCGTGGTGGGCTGCACGGACTTAGGTCCCGTGGTCATGACTTGATCCATGCGAGTGGTGTGCAGATCCGCGGCGCGATCAAGCGCGCGCCGCAGATCGCCGTCGGTGAACACGCCGAGCACGTGCATCGCATCATCGACGATGGCCGTCATGCCGAGTCCCTTGGAGGTGACCTCCATCAGGCCCTCCGCCAAGGTCGTGTCGGCTCGCACCATCGGGACGTGCGAACCGCTGCGCATGACGTCCTTCACGTACAAGAGCCGGCGTCCCAAGGCGCCCGCGGGATGCGAACGGGCGAAGTCTTCCTCGGTAAAGCCCCTGGCCTTCAATAGCGCCACCGCCAGCGCATCGCCCACCGCCAGCGCAGCGGTGGTGCTGGCGGTGGGCGCGAGGTTCAAAGGGCAGGCTTCCGCGGGCACGCCGATGTCAACGTGCACCGTGGCGATGCGCGCCAGCGGGGACCCGGGATTTCCGGTGAAGGCGATCAGGGGCGCCCCCAACCGTTTGATCACCGGCAAAATGGTTAAGATTTCGGCCGTTTCGCCCGAATACGACAGGGCGAGCACGGCGTCGTCGCGGGTGATCATGCCGACATCGCCGTGGCTGGCTTCGCCGGGGTGAACGAAAAACGCGGGTGTGCCGGTGCTGGCGAGCGTGGCGGCGATTTTCCCGCCGATATGGCCGGACTTGCCCATTCCGGTCACCACGATGCGGCCTCGGCAACTAAGACAAATGCGGCAGGCGCGTGCAAAATCGGACCCGAGACGCGGCAGCTGCGCGCGCAATCCATCGATCTCGATGGTGAGGGCCTGGCGCCCGAGCTCCACCAGGTCCTCGTCGGTATAGGCCGGAGTCATGCGCGAATGATACAGGTTATGCTTGGGCAGTTTTTCGAGGAAAGGCAATGAACCCACAACAGGTAGCGCAACTGATAGAAGCAGGCCTCGGCGGCAGCCACGCGCTGGTGACGAGCGAGGACAATGTGCATTTCGAGGCGGTCGTGGTAGCTCCCGCGTTCATCGGCAAGAAGCCGATTCAGCGCCATCAAATGGTGTATTCCACACTCGGCGCGGCGGTCGGCAACGAGATTCATGCGCTCGCGCTGCAGGTGTTCACTCCGGACGAATACGCAAGGCAGGGACGTGGATAAGCTGCAGATTCACGGCGGCATCGCGCTCGAGGGCGAGATCCGCATTTCGGGGGCCAAGAACGCGACGCTGCCGATTCTGGCGGGGTGCCTGCTGGCCGAGGGCCCGGTAACGGTCTCGAACGTTCCGCATTTGCAGGACGTCACCACCATGATCGAGTTGCTGGGCCGCATGGGCGTCTCGGTGACCATCGATGAAAAGATGCGCATCGAAGTCGACGCCTCGACCATCAAAGAGTATTTCGCGCCCTATCAGCTGGTGAAGACCATGCGCGCGTCGATTCTGGTGCTAGGACCCTTGTTGGCGCGTTTCGGCGCCGCGGATGTGTCGCTGCCCGGCGGCTGCGCCATCGGCGCACGTCCCGTCAACATCCATGTCGCCGGCCTGCAAGCGATGGGCGCCGATATCCACATCGAAAACGGCTACATCAAGGCGCGTGCCGAACGCTTGAAGGGCGCGCACCTGGTGCTCGAGACCGTCACCGTCACCGGCACCGAGAATCTCATGATGGCCGCGACGCTGGCCGATGGAGAGACCGTGCTCGAGAACGCCGCGCGCGAACCGGAAGTGGTGGATCTGGCGGATTTCCTGATCGCCATGGGTGCCAAGATCAAGGGCGCGGGCACCGACAGAATCGTGATCGAGGGCGTCAAGAGCTTGAATGGAACCTCCTACGAAGTGTTGCCGGACCGCATTGAAACCGGCACTTACCTGGTGGCCGGCGCCATTACGCGCGGCCATATCCGCGTGAAGAATACCCGCCCGGACCACGTCGATGCCGTCATCGGCAAGCTGAAGGAGGCCGGCGCCGACGTCGAGACGGGCGATACCTGGATCGAGGTCGACATGCGCGGGCGCAGGCCTGTTGCGGTCGATATCCGCACCGCGCCGTATCCGGCGTTTCCAACCGACATGCAAGCGCAGTTTGCCGCGCTCAACACGGTGGCGAACGGAGTTGGCACCATCATCGAGACGATTTTCGAGAATCGCTTCATGCACATGCTGGAAATGCGGCGCATGGGTGCGGAGATCCGCCTTGAAGGCAATACCGCCATCATCAAGGGGGTCGAGCAGCTGACGGCGGCGCCGGTGATGGCCACGGACTTGCGCGCCTCGGCCAGCCTGGTGCTGGCCGCGCTCATTGCCGATGGGCGCACCGAAATCGAACGCATCTATCATATCGATCGCGGCTATGCGGCGATCGAGGAGAAACTGCAGCAATTGGGAGCGAAGATCCGGCGCACGCCGTAAGCCGCGTCGCTACGGCGGCTGGATCGGCCGCGTGGGACGCTCCAGCACCGTCAGTTTGATCTTGTAACTTTCTCGCGCATGACGGGCTTCGAGCTGCACTTCGGCGCCGGGCTTCAATGCGGAAACACGCGCGACGAGATCTTGCGCACTGCGCACAGGCTCGCCGCCGAGCGCCGTTACGATATCGCCGGGCCGCATGCCCGCCTCATAGGCCGGACTCTTGACCAAGATATTCACCACCGTGACGCCGCCACCGGAGGTGCCCAACTGAGCGGCTTGCTGCTCGCTCAAGTCCTGCGGCACGAAGCCGAGCCAGCCGCGCACCACGTGGCCGTTCATGAGAATCTGCTCCATCACTCCGCGCACCAGATTGACGGGTATCGCAAAACCGATGCCTTCGGGGCCGCCGTAGGTGCGATTGAGCACGGCGGTATTGATGCCGACCAAATCGCCATGCGCATCGATCAGCGCGCCTCCCGAGTTGCCGAGATTGATGGCGGCATCGGTTTGAATGAAGTTCTCGAATGTGGCCAGGCCCAGCTGACCGCGGCCGGTGGCGCTGACAATTCCCTGCGTGACCGTCTGGCTCAAACCATACGGATTGCCAATCGCGAGTACGATATCGCCGACCCGCAAGGTGTCCGAACGGCCCATGGGCATGATGGGGAGGTTGTCGATATCAAGATCGAGGATGGCGATGTCGGTGTCCGGATCTTGCCCGACGATGGTGGCATCGGCGATGCGGCCATCGGCAAGCTGGACCCGGATCGAATCGGCGCCCGCGATCACGTGCTGGTTTGTCACGATGGTGCCCATCGCATCGACAATCACGCCGGACCCTAAGCTGCGTTCGATGCGCTGGCGATAGCTCGGCCAATAGTCGCCGAACAATTGGCTCAAGGGCGCCACCTGGGTTCGCTCCCTTACCAGGCGCGCCGTGTAAATATTGACCACGGCCGGCGCGGCGCGGGCCACCGAATCGGCGAAGCTCTGTACCACCACGGTCGGATTCGGCGCCGGGGCCGCAATGGTCGGCGCGATGCCGGCTGCGGCGGGTGCGGCGCTGCCGGTGTGCGCGCCCAGCAGCGTCGGATTCCACCAAACCACGAGAAATGCGATGGCCAGGCCGACCACGACCGCTCGGACCAAAAAACTCACGAGGATGCGCGTCTTGTGCAAATTACTATCGCTCCTCGAGCCGTGAGGGCTGGCCTTTCGATCTGTGTATAATGCGCTACCAATATTCTTTGGGAAACACTACCGCCATAGGGGTTTGCGTGAAGATTTGTCAACTATTTTCGAGGGCGATCGGATGACTGACGAAGTTGACTACGGCCGCCGCCGCTTGTTGACGGTAGCGACCGTCGGCACGGGCGCGATCGGCGTGGCATTCGCGGCGATTCCCTTTCTGGCCTCATGGAGGCCGAGCGCGCGGGCCAGAGCACTCGGTGCTCCGGTCAATGTCGACGCATCGAAACTCGAAGCCGGCCAGATGCTGAAAGTCGTATGGCGTGGTCAGGCGGTATTCGTCGTACGCCGCGCCAAGGGCGTCATCGACCAACTGGCGGGTCACGATGAGATGCTGGCGGACCCCAACTCGGATGCTTCGCTGCAACCGGACTACATCAAATCGACCGGTGCGGTGCGGGCGCGCAATCCCGAATACTGGGTGGGTCTTGCGGTGTGCACGCATCTCGGCTGCTCGCCGCTCGGAGCCTTCCTGCCCAATGATTCGTTCCAGGTGGCGGGAGCCGACCTGGGCGCGAATTGGCCAGGCGGCTTTTATTGTCCCTGTCACGGCTCGAAGTACGATTTATCGGGCCGCGTGTTCAAGAGCATGCCGGCGCCTAAGAACTTGACCGTTCCGCCTTACGCCATCGCTGCGAACGCGCGCATCCTCATCGGCCTCGACGATGTTCCCAAATCAAATTTGTGAGAGGTAGGTGATGTCCGGATTGATTGGTTGGATCGATGAGCGCTTTCCGCTGACGAAGTTGTGGAAGGAACACGTCTCCGAGTACTACGCACCGAAGAATTTCAATTTTTGGTACTACATGGGGTCGCTGTTGTTGCTGGTGCTTGCGATCCAAATAGTGACCGGCATCTTCCTGACCATGAGCTACAACCCCTCATCCGCCGAGGCCTTCGCTTCGGTGCAGTACATCATGCGCGATGTGGAGTGGGGTTGGCTGATTCGCTACATGCACACCACCGGCGCATCGGCGTTTTTCATCGTGATGTATCTGCACATGTTCCGGGCGCTGCTCTACGGTTCGCATCGCAAGCCCCGCGAACTCATCTGGATATTCGGCTGCCTGATATTCCTGCTGCTGATGGCGGAGGCCTTCATGGGTTATGTGCTGCCCTGGGGCAACATGAGCTACTGGGGCGCGCAGGTCATCGTCTCCTTGTTCGGCAGTCTGCCGGTCGTCGGTAGCAGCTTGGTCGAGTGGATCCGCGGCGATTACAACATCGCCGATCCCACCCTGAACCGGTTTTTCGCCCTGCATGTGGCGGCATTGCCCTTGGCGCTGGTGTTCCTGGTGATTGCGCACATCATGGCGCTGCATGAGGTGGGCTCGAACAACCCCGACGGCATCGATATCAAGAAATACAAAGATGCCGACGGCCACCCCTTGGACGGCATTCCCTTTCATCCCTACTACACGGTGAAGGATCTGGTCGCCGTTGCCGTATTCCTGCTGCTGTTTTGCGCCGTGATCTTCTTCGCGCCGAGCTTCTTCGGATTGTTCCTGGAGTCGGCGAATTTCGAACTCGCCAACCCGCTGCAGACACCGCCGGACATTACCCCAGTGTGGTATTTCACGCCGTTCTACGCCATGTTGCGCGCCGTACCGTCCTTCGCCGGAACGCAGGTGTGGGGAGTGCTGGTGATGGGCGGCGCCGTCGCGGTGCTGTTCTTCGTGCCGTGGCTGGATAGATCACCGGTGCGCTCGATCCGCTATCGAGGCCCCATCTATAAAATCATGTTGGCGATTTTTGCTATATCGTTCGTGGTCTTGGCGGTATGCGGCCTGAAACCGCCGTCGGGGATCTATCCGATGCTCGCCAGAATCTGCACCGCGCTGTATTTCGCTTTCTTTTTGCTCATGCCCTTGTATACGAAATATGAGCGCGTGAAGCCGCTGCCGGAAAGGGTTACGGGACATGTTTAAGGCCAGCGTCTTGATGGCGATCGGGTTTTTCTGCGCCGCTAGCGCTAAGGCCGAGGAAGGCGAGATCAAGCTCATGGCGGCGGGAACCGACATCGCCAGCACCGAGTCGCTGCAGCGCGGCGCGCGCAATTTCATGAACTATTGTTCCGGCTGCCACTCGCTGCGGTTCCTGCGCTACAACCGCATTTCGGCGGATCTTAAGATCCCCGAGGCGGAACTGGTGAAAAATTTGATGTTCACGTCGAACAAGCCGTTCGATCAGATCGTTTCGGCCATGCCGCCGGACTCCTCGGACTGGTTCGGCAAGCAGCCGCCTGACCTCACGTTGATGGCCAAAGAGCGCGGGGTCGATTACATCTATTCGTATTTGCACGGCTTTTATGCCGACAAGACGCGGCCTTGGGGCGTCAACAATCTATATTTGTCCGGTACGGCGATGCCGCATGTGCTCTACGAGCGGCAGGGTCTGCAGAAACCGGTGTTCAAGAACGAACCCGACGCCCACGGCAGCGCCAAAATGGTGCTGGTGGGCGTGGAAGCGATGACGCCGGGCGCCTTGAAGCCGGAGGAGTATGATCAGTTCGTCCGCGACATCGCCAACTTCCTGGATTACGCAGCGGAGCCCAACAAGGCCACGCGCGAATCGATGGGTATCTTTGTGATGTTGTTTCTGCTGGTGTTCCTTGTATTCGCCTACATGCTGAAGAAAGAATATTGGAAGGACGTCCACTGACGCAGAGGCGTCGTCCCGTTGGTCCTATCGCTAGGAGGCCGCACTAGTGGCACGTCGTTCGGTGATGACCCTGTTTTCAGCACCGTCCGACCCGTGGAGTCATCGGACTCGGCTGGTGCTTGCCGAGAAGGGCATCGCGATCGAGCTGGTGAACGTCGATTTGAATGACCTGCCCGAGGACCTGATTGACCTGAATCCCTATCACAGCGTGCCCACGCTGGTGGACCGCGACTTGGTCTTGTACGACTCGCGCGTGATCATCGAGTATCTGGATGAGCGCTTCCCGCATCCGCCCTTAATGCCCATCGATCCGGTGACACGCGCGCAGTTTCGAGTGGCGCTGTATCGAGTCGAGCGCGACTGGTATGCCTTGGCGCACGACATCGAACTCGACCCGTTGAGTAAGACGGCGGAGCACAGCCGCAAGGTCTTGGGCGAAGCGATTTGCGCGAGCGCTGAAGTCTTCAAGGCGAAGCCGTTTTTCTTGAGCGATGAGTTTTCGCTGGTCGACGCCAGCATCGCACCGATCCTGTGGCGCTTGCGCATATACGGCATCGAGCTGCCGGCACAGGCTCAGCCGATCACGAAGTACATGAACGCCATATTCGCGCGTTCCACCTTTCAGGCTTGCTTGACCGACAGCGAACGGGAGATGCGCCATTGAAGCCGCGGCGTCCCTATCTGCTGCGCGCGCTGCATGAGTGGATCTCCGACAGCGGAGAGACTCCGCACATCGTGGTGGATGCGGTCGCCGAGGGCGTGACCGTCCCACGCCAGTATGTGAAGGACGGCAAGATCGTGCTCAACGTGAGTTTCTCCGCCACCCAAATGTTGAAGCTCGGCAATGATTTCGTCAGCTTCGAGGCTCGATTCGGCGGCGTGGGGTGCGCGGTGCAAGTTCCCGTGCGCGCGATCCTCGGTATCTACGCGCGTGAGACCGGGCAAGGCATGATATTCCCGGAGGGCGATGCGGATCCGGATCCGACCGAAACCCCGCCGGCCGGGCCGAGCAGCGGAAAGCCGGGCGCCGCGCCGCCGAAACGCCCCAAGTTGCAGGTGGTCAAGTAGCGCGCAACCGAGCGATGCGTGCGGCGGTATCCGAGCCTGCGCGCAGATTTACGAGTGCTTGAATGCTCAAAACGCGAGCAGGGCGCTGCTCGACGGCATCGTCAAGGCGTTTGTGGCGCTGTAGACCTCCACGCCGTTCACCCAGGTATTGAGAATGCGCGTGTCACGGATGGCGGCCGGTGCAATCGTGAGCACGTCCTGGCTCAAGAGCACCATATCGGCGAGCTTGCCGGGTTCGATTGAACCCTTCTCGCGTTCCTGGAACTCCGCGTAGGCGGATCCCAAGGTGTACGCGGCGATGGCTTCTTCGATTGATAATTTCTGCTCGGGGAACCAGCCTTGCGGGTACTTGCCATCGAGCGTCGCGCGCGTGACGGCTGCGTACAGGGTCAACATCGGGTCGAGCGGCGCAACCGGCCAATCCGTGCCGAATGCCAGCCGCACGCCGTGATCGATGAAGGTCCTGAATGCGTACGTGCGGCTCGCGCGGTCGTGTCCGATGCGCGCCTCGGCCCAGCGGCCGTCGTCGATTGCCTGGTACGGCTGCACGGAAGCAATCACGTGCAATTGCGCGAAGCGGTCGAAATCGCGCACCGCCATGTGCTGGGCGTGCTCGATGCGCCAGCGCCGGTCGCGGGCCCCGTCAGCCTTCTCCACCGCTTGGTACAGATCCAGCGCCGTCGCAATCCCCGCATCGCCGATGGCATGGGTGCAGACCTGCAGATTGGTCGCATCGGCGCGCATCAAGCGCTGATTTGCGCGCTTCAGCGGCAGCAAGTCCGAGAACAGCAACCCGCGATTGTTGGGCTCGTCGCTGTAAGGTTGCGCAAAGTACGCCGTTCGCGAGCCCAGCGAGCCATCGGCGAACATTTTCAGCGCGCCCACTCTCAAATAGGGACCGCCGAAGGCATGGCCCAGACCAAGCTGCGCCTGATCCTCGACCTTGGCGATCAGCGGCGCACCATAGACACGCACGGTGAGCCTGCCCTCATTGAGCAATTGCGAATACACCGCCAGGTCGCCGTAGGACAGGGACATATCCTGTACGCTGGTCACGCCGCGCATCGCGGCTTCGTGCAGCGCCGCGGTGATGGCGCGGCGCCGCTGTGCCGGCGTAGGCGCCGGCGCCACGCGCTCGATGAGCTCGGTCGCAGCATCTTTGAGCGCACCGGTGGGTGCTCCTGAGGCATCGCGCACAATCACGCCGCCCGGCGGATCCTTGGTCTTTGAGGTAATGCCGGCGAGGGCGAGCGCCTTGGAATTGACCAGGATCATGTGGCCGTCATAGCGATCGAGCGCGACCGGATTGCTAGGCGTTATCGCATCGATATCCTGGCGCGTCGGCAATTTCGGCGGTGACCACTTGGTCTCATCCCAATTGCCATTGCGCAGCCACTCGCCCTTCGGCGCATGCTCAGCATAGTCGGCGATTTTTTGCACGAACTCCTTGAGGCTGGTGACATTGGTGAGTTGCACCGAGCTCAAGGCTGCGCCGCCGTCGGAAAAATGAACGTGAGCGTCGTTGAATCCCGGCAGCAGACGATTTCCCTTCGCATCTACGATGCGAGTATTCGGTCCGCGCCAGAGCATGACCGCGGAGTCCGAACCCACCGCCGTGATTCGGCCGTTGAGAACCGCGACCGCATCGGCTTCCGGCCGCTTCGGGTTCACCGTCCAAATATGCGCGTTGCGGATGATGAGATCGGCCGCGGGGCGCGCATCGCCCGGATCCGGCGCAGGCTGCGCGCCGGCGACCGCCGCGAGTGCGGCGCCAAGCAATGCGACTGTCCTCAAATTACAGGCCATAGGGAACTCCACCCTTTATCTGCGCCCACTCCAGATCGCGGCGAATTCTATTGTGATCGTCGAGATGCAGCTTGCCCGTGACCCCGGCGATCTCGCTTGAGCCCGGAGAATTCGAGCGCAAGCTGGGCACTAAGCGATACGCGTCGAAACCAAAGGCGTACAGCCGGTCGCGGCGGGCGGTGCGCGCCGGCCACGCCGCGCGCACGCCGTCGCGAATCTGGGCGGTTACCGGATCGTTCGCGATCATCCACGGCATGTCGGGAAACAACATGCCGTCGATGTCCGTATTGGCGCTCGGATCCGGTTCGAAGCTGTCCGATGTGGAATACACCGGCACGTCGCCGGCAAAGTGAAACTTCAATTGCGGAATGATCAATCGTGCCGGGGCCGCGGTGGTCGCCGCCACGAACACGAATGTAGCGTCGGCTACGATGCGTGGAGGGCTCTCCTTTGGTGACTTTGACCTGCAGCACCTGCTTGATGATGTCGGAGAAGTCGGGTTGAGACGGCTCGTAGCGCTGACTATCGAGTACCGTGCCGCCGAGGCTTTTCAATTCATCGGCGAATGCCGCGGCCACGCGATTGCCCCATTCGCCGATGGGCACGATGCAAACGCCGGCGAGTCTGCCGTCCGCGACAACGCGCCGCGCCACGATGCGCGCTTCATCTTCCGGCAGCAGCGCGAACTGATAGAAGTTGTGCGCGGGAATCAACGAGTCGCTCAAGAAATTCAGCGCCAGCACCGGCGTGCGCCCCGCACTGACAGGAGCGACCGCGGCGACATCTTCCTTGGTCAAGGGTCCGACCACGAAGCCGGCACCCTCGGTAATGGCGCGGCTGTAGGCTGCGCCGACGGATTCGGCCCCCACATCGTAGATTTTCAATTGCGGCCGCGTCGCGGCATTTTGCTGCAAGTAGGCGGCGATGAAGCCATCCCGTACCGCGACGCCCAAGGGCTCGCCGCGGCCGGAGAGCGGCAGCAGCAGGGCGATCTGGTTCGGATATTCCGTCGCCACGGCGATCTCCGTTTGCGCCGTGGAAAGCACGCTGGCGTTGGCCGGATGCTGCGGATATTGCCGCTTCCAGTTATCGAGCGCTGCGGATGCGCGCGCCGGATTGCGCTCCAGTTCCACGGCGACAGGTCCCAAGTCAAGCCAACCCGCCACCACCGGATCGGTTTTCGCGGGCGGCTTCATCGGCGCGCCGCGCTCAGCGGCAGTTCGAACCCGATTGAACAACTCTTCGCGATTCGCGCGCAGCGCGCCCGGGTCGCTCAAATAGCGTTCGCGTTCGACCAGGGCGCGCGTGCCCTCGACCGGATGGCCGGTGAGAAAGGCGCTGCGGCCGCGTATCCAATAGTAGTTCTGCGCCTGCTCGGGCGATGTCGGCACCGGGATCTGATCGAGCTCGCGAATGGCGCGCGTCGGATCATTTTCCGCGTAGGCAATTTCGGCGCCGACGAGGGCGCGCGGTGTCGACAGCGTGGTTCGCGCCGCCGGCGAGACCTGCGCGAACGCCTGCTTGGCGGCCGGCACATTGGCGGCGGCCACCCATTGCTCCGCGCTCAACAACTGGTAATTGTCGCTCTCGGCCGGCAGCTGCGTCGCGAGATCTGCATAGGCGCGCGCCGCGTCCGCGTGCTTGCCTTCGCGTGCCAAGCGGGCTGCGTGTTCTTGCTTGTCGGCCGGGCTTACCTCCGGCTTCAGCAGACTGCAGCCGGCCGCGATTAGCGAGACGATCAATACCGCGTAACACGCCAGACGTGGACGTCGAGAGGTCGCTGCCATACCCTTCCGCTCCTGAATCTGCAACAGAAGGCGCGGATTATGGCAGGAACGCTCTACGTGGTCGCCACACCGATCGGGAATTTGGGCGATTTGAGCGCTCGTGCGCGCGACACCTTGCAAAACTGCGCCCTGATAGCGGCGGAGGACACGCGTCACACGGGAATCTTGCTGAAGCATTTCGGCATTCAGACGCCGCAATTGTCGCTGCACGATCACAACGAACAGATGCGCACGGTTGAAATAATTGCACATCTGCGCGACGACAAATCAGTGGCGCTGGTCAGCGACGCCGGCACTCCGTCCATCAGCGATCCTGGCTTTGAGCTGGTGCGCGCGGCGGCGGCCGCCGGCATCGAGGTGGTCGCGGTACCCGGGCCCTGCGCGGCCGTCGCGGCGCTCTCGATCGGCGCGCAGCCCACGGATCGGTTCTGTTTCGAGGGGTTCTTACCGGCGCGCGGCGCCGCCCGCCGCCAGCGGTTGGAGTCGCTCGCACAGGAGCCGCGCACGCTGGTGTTCTATGAATCGCCGCATCGCGTGCGTGAGACCTTGGAGGATTGTGCCCGAGTGTTCGGCGATTCGCGTCCTGCGACGGTGGTGCGGGAAGCAACCAAACGCCATGAGACGACTTATCGCGGCTCACTGCTGGAATTGGTGGGCGTCGCGGCGCAGGACGCGGACTTCGCGCGTGGCGAGATCGTGCTGCTCATCGGCGGCGCGCCGCCGCAACTGCCTGAGACCGATTTGGACCGCGTGCTTCGCCTGCTGCTCGCTGAATTGCCGCTCAAGCAAGCGGCGCGTTTGGCGGCGCAAATCACCGCTGTGCGAGACAACGAGGCCTACAAGCGCGCGCTGCAACTTAAAGACCCGGACTCACAATAGAGAGAGTATGGTGCTGGTCGGAGTCGGCCAGACAGTCGCTGTGTGATCGCACATGGAGGAAAGTCCGGGCTCCAACGGGCCAAGGTGCCAGGTAACGCCTGGGAGGCGCGAGCCTACGGAAAGTGCAACAGAAAGATACCGCCTAAGCGCTGCGTAAGCGGCGCCGGTAAGGGTGAAATGGTGCGGTAAGAGCGCACCGCGCGGGTGGCAACACCAGCGGCACGGCAAACCCCACCTGGAGCAAGACCAAATAGGGAAGCGAGCGGCGTTTAAGCGCCGCTACATGTGGCCCACATGGGCTTCCGGGTAGGTCGCTTGAGCTGCGCGGCGACGCGCATGCCAGAGGAATGACTGTCCACGACAGAACCCGGCTTAACGGCCGACTCCCTTCTACACGCCCGCGGCAACCCGTTCAGCGGGGTCTTAAGCGACCCGTCTTGAATTTGTGAGAGATAAGAGCAGGATCGCCGACGTTGACAGACGATGTCGACGTTTATCACCTGCGGCTCTTTTCACAAAAACCTCCTAACAGATTGATTCATCACACCACCGTGATCGCGCTTCGCGACGTGGCCGTGGAATGTGACCTAAGTCACTGTCGTTACGGGTTTTTTTTACCATAAGGCGTTGACAGTGCGCGCTATCGCTCCCTATAGTGGTGGCAGGTGGGAAATTGTGGGAGAAAATGGGTTTTCGGACCCAATAAGTCATGTTCCGGGGTGCCAATAAACTAACGCTCGATGTAAAAGGCCGCCTGGTCATGCCCACCCGCTATCGCGAGCGGCTGCAGGAGCGCTGCGGAGGCAACCTGGTGGTCACCGTCGACAAAGATCAGTGCCTGCTGATCTATCCCCTGCCGGATTGGGAAGACATCGAGCGCAAGCTCAACAAGTTGCCGACCTTGAATCCTCAGGTAAGGCGCCTGCAGCGCTTGATGATCGGCCACGCCACTGACCTCGAGCTCGACGGACACGGGCGGCTGCTGTTGCCCGCCAATTTGCGCGCGTTCGGCCAGTTGACGCGGGATGCGATGTTGATCGGACAGGGCATGCGGTTTGAATTGTGGGACGAGGCGCGCTGGAACGAACGACGCGACGAATGGTTGGCGAGTCAGGAAAGCAGCACCGATTTGCCGGCCGAACTTGACACGTTGTCGTTCTAGCCGGTCGGTGCGGTGCACGAGATGGCGGGGATTCACACGCCGGTCCTGTTACCCCAGGTACTGGCCGCGTTGAACATACGGGCGAGTGGCACTTATATGGACGCCACGTTCGGCCGGGGCGGACATGCAGGGGCGATTTTGGAGAAGCTCATCGCAAACGGCCGACTGCTCTGCCTCGATCGTGATGCGGCGGCGGTCGCCGAGGCCCGAGCCAGGTTTTCCAACGATCCGCGCGTCTCGGTTTTTCTCGCGCGCTTCGCATCGCTCGGAGCCTGCGCCGATCAGGTGCAGCCCGGCCTCAAGCTCGACGGCATTCTGTTCGATTTGGGCCTCTCATCGCCGCAAGTCGACGACGCCATGCGCGGCTTCAGCTTCCTTAACGACGGTCCCCTCGACATGCGCATGACGGCGGGTGAGGGACTGAGCGCCGCGGATGTCGTCAACCAAGCGCCGCTCGAGGAGCTCATCCGCATATTCCGCGAATTCGGCGAAGAGCGCATGGCGCCGCGCATCGCGCGTGCCATCGTCGCGGACCGCCAGATCAAGCCCTTCGAACGCACCGTCGAACTCGCCGAGATGATCGCGCGGGTCGCGCGCAGCAAGGAGCGCCACAAGCATCCCGCCACCCGCGTATTTCAGGCGTTGCGCATTCACGTGAACGGCGAGATGCAGGAACTCGAGGCGGGACTCAAGAGCGCGCTGCAACGCTTGGCGCCGGCCGGCAGGCTGGTCGTGATCAGTTTCCACTCGCTCGAAGATCGCATGGTCAAGCAGTTCATGCGCCGCCATTCGCTCGCGGATCCCATGTATGCCGGCCTGCCCGATATCCCCGCGCATGCCCGTCCGAAGCTCGCGCTGGTCGGCAAGTCCGTCGAGCCGGATGCAAATGAAACCAGCAGAAATCCCCGTTCGCGCAGCGCTCGACTGCGCGTGGCCGTTCGTCTGGATGAAGGAATCGCCGCATGAAATATCGCCGTTGGTTGCCGCTGCTACTGCCGATGTTGTGGCTGGCCGTGCTCGGCTCCGCCGTACAGGTGATCTACGCGCGGCACAAGGCGCGCGACATGTTCGTGCGCCTGGAGAAGCTCAATGCGGAACGCGATTCGCTCGACATGGAGTGGGGGCGATTGCAGCTCGAGCAAAGCTACTGGTCCTCGCATGCCTTCGTTGAGCGCGTGGCGAACGCCAAGCTGCAGATGAGTCTGCCCCAAACCCGTGATGTGAGGATCGTGCGGCCGTGAAATTTCGCTCCGTCGCAAGCGATACGCAGGCGAAATCTTATCGCTGGCGCTCGGCCGTGGTGCTTGGCTTGGTCGTGCTCGGCGCCATTGGCCTCGCGGCGCGCGCGGTGGAGCTGCAATTGCTCGATCACGGCTTTCTCGCCAAGCAAGGCGATGACCGTTCCTTGCGGGTGGTGAAGATCGCGGCGCATCGCGGCGCCATCACGGACCGCAACGGCGAGCCGCTGGCGGTCAGCACGCCGGTGGACAGCATCTGGGTCAATCCGCAGGAGCTCAACGACAATATCGACCAGCTGCCGAAGCTCGCCCGTGCCCTCAAGGAAGACCAGCAAACGCTCGCGCGGCGCATCACCAGCAATCTCGATCGCGAGTTTCTCTACCTGGTGCGCCACATGCCGCCCGAGCAGGCGGCGCACATCAAGGCCTTGGGGATTCCTGGCGTGTACTTGCTGCGCGAGTACCGCCGTTACTATCCGGCGGGCGAAGTATCCGGGCATGTGGTCGGATTTACCACCGTCGATGACAAGGGCCAGGAGGGGCTGGAACTCGGCTTCGATCAGTTGTTGAACGGCGAGGATGGCGCGAAGCGGGTCATTCAAGACTCTCTCGGGCGCTACGTCGAGAATGTCGAAAGCATCCGCGCGCCCCGGCCGGGTCGCGACCTCACCACCAGCATAGACCTGCGCATTCAATACCTGGCCTATCGTGAATTGAAATCCGCGATGCAGGAATACCGCGCGCGCGCAGGATCGGTGATCGTCATCGATGTCGACACCGGCGAGGTGCTCGCGATGGTGAATCAGCCATCGTACAACCCCAACGACCGCGAGCAGCTGAAGGCCGGCCTGTACCGCAATCGAGCGGCCACGGACATCTTTGAGCCCGGCTCGAGCATCAAGCCGTTCATCATGGCCGCCGCGCTGGCGTCCGGGCAGTACCACCCCGACAGCGTCGTGGACACATCGCCCGGCTTCTTCAAGGTCGGCAACAAAGTGGAGGAGGATGAACACAATCTCGGCGTGATCGATTTGGCAACGATCCTGGCGAAATCCAGCAACGTCGGCGCCGCGAAGATCGCTCTGTCGCTTCAGCCCGAACAGATCTGGCGCACGCTGACAGGTTTAGGCCTGGGCCAGGTGACGGGCAGCAACTATCCCGGCGAGTCGGCCGGCATGCTGAGCCATTATGCTCACTGGCGTCCGGTCGGCATCGCCACCATGTCGCACGGCTACGGCCTGTCGGTGACGCCGCTGCAGCTGGCCCATGCCTACGCCACCATCGGCGCGGGCGGCATCAAGCGGCCGATCTCCTTCGAAAAGATTTCGGGTCCGGTTGCCGGCGAACGGGTCATGAGTTCCAAAGTTGCGAATGAGTTGGTGCAGCTGATGCAGCAGGTGGTCGAGAAGGGCGGCACGGCGACGCGCGCCTCGCTCGTTGGCTATCGGGTATCCGGCAAGACCGGTACAGCGTTTAAGTCAATCGCCGGCGGCTATTCCACCGACCGAATCATGGCGGTATTTGCCGGTTTGGTGCCGGCATCGCATCCTAAGCTGGCCACGGTGGTGGTGATCGACGAGCCGAGCCGGGAATTGCAAGAGGGCGGCACGCTGGCCCAGGGCGGCACCGTTGCGGCGCCGGTATTCGCCAGCGTCATGTCCGGCACGCTGCGATTGATGGATATTCCGCCCGATGATCTTGCAGAACGTTCCGGCGGCTGCCTTGGTACAGGCAAACGAGAACCCATGAGCACCGCACTCATGTGGCTGCTCGATGGAATCGCGGATATTCCCGCGACCCAGGCGCGCGTGTCGGATCTCACCCTCGACAGCCGGGAAGTGCGCCCGGAAGGTTTATTCTTCGCCCTGCCCGGCCGTAATTCGCACGGACTGCAATTTGCGGCAGACGCCGCGGCTCGCGGCGCCAGTGTGGTGCTCTTCGAACCCGGCGATTTTGCGCCTCCCGCATTGCCGGCGGGCGTCTTCTGCGCGCCGGTGCCGGGCTTGACGAATGTGGTGGGCCGCATCGCCGATCGCTTTTTCAATTGGCCTTCCTCGCATCTGCACATCACCGCAATCACCGGAACGAACGGCAAGACCACCTGTGCCTTCTTGCTCGCGCAATGCCTGGAGAGGTTGGGCATGCCCGCCGCCTATGTCGGTACCATCGGATGGGGACGGCCCGCGGCGCTGACCGGGGCCTCGCACACCACGCCCGATGCCGTCACCTTGCACCGCACGCTCGCCCAGTTGCGCGCTTCCGGCGTGCGCCAGGTTGCCATGGAGGTGTCCTCGCACGCGCTCGATCAGGGCCGCGTGGATGGCGTGCGCTTCCACACCGGCGCCTTGACGAATTTGACGCGCGATCACTTGGACTATCACGGCACCATGGCCCGCTATGGAGAGGCCAAGGCGAAACTGTTCGCCTCGCGCGACCTCAAACACATCGTGCTGAACATCGGCGATGAGTTTGGACGCAAGCTGGCGCACGGCTACTCGGGCAGCGCGTCGCTGATAGCGGTTTGGGTCGGTGCCGGCGAATCGGGATGGCTGGCCGATCGCTCGTTGAATGCAACGCAGGTGCGGATAGACCCGCGCGGCATCGCAATGGAGATGGACGGCAGCTTCGGCCGGCTCGAGGTCCATACCCAGTTGATGGGGCGGTTCAACGCCGAGAATTCTCTGGTGATCATCGCCTGCTTGCTGTCCCTCGGTGTCTCGCTGACCGACGCGGCCGCTGCGCTCGCCGAGTGCCAGCCTGCTCCGGGGCGGATGGAAGTGGTGAATACGGAAGCGCGCAACAAGCCGGTCGTCGTCGTCGACTACGCCCATACGCCCGATGCGTTGGCGAAGGCGCTCGGCGCGGTGCGCGAGCATTGCAAAGGAGTGCTGTGGTGCGTCTTCGGTTGCGGCGGCGACCGCGATCCCGGCAAGCGCGCCGTCATGGGCGCGATCGCCGACGAATTGGCCGATCAGATCATTGTTACCGACGACAATCCGCGCTCCGAGGACCCGGAAGCGATTACCGCGGGCATCGTGAGCGGCATCAAATCGCGCAGCGTGCGCGTGATTCACGACCGCGGCGAGGCCATCGCCACCGCACTCAGGGAAGCGCGGCCGCTCGATGTGGTGTTGATCGCCGGCAAAGGCCATGAGGACTACCAGATTTACGGACACACGCGGCGCGCTTTCAGCGATCGCAGCGAAGCGAAGCGTCTATTGGGAGCCGCCGCATGAAGCGCACCTTGAGCAGCGCGGCGCAATGGGTCGGCGGACAGTTGGTGGGCGAAGATCGGCCCTACGGCTGCGTTTCCACCGATAGTCGCACCTTGAAGCCCGGTGCCCTGTTCGTGGCGCTGCGCGGTCCGAATTTCGACGGAACGGCATTTGTCCAAGCGGCGGCGGCGCAGGGCGCGATCGGTGCGCTGGTCGAACGCGCAACCCCGGGCAGCTTGCCGCAGGTGGTGGTGCCCGACACGCTGCGCGCGCTGCAGGCGCTGGCGCGGGGCTGGCGCGCCGCTTTCAACTTGCCGGTGGTCGCCGTCGCGGGCAGCAACGGCAAAACCACCGCGAAGGAAATGACGGCCGCCATTTTGTCGCGCATGGGTCCTTGCATGGCGACCCACGGCAATCTCAACAATCACATCGGTGTTCCGGTAACGCTCATGCGGTTGGAGCCTTCGCACCGCAGCGCCGTCATCGAGATGGGCGCCAATCGGATCGGCGACGTCGCCGAGCTGATGCAAATCGCGCAGCCCACCGTCGGCCTGATCACGAATGCCGGCGCGGAGCACCTGGAAGGATTCGGCAATCTCGATGGCGTGGCGAAGGGCGAGGGCGAAGCCGTGTCCTGCCTCGACCCGCAAGGCACCGCCATCATCAACGCCGATGATGCCTATGCCGGCTACTGGCGCGGCGTGGCCGGAGCCTCGCGCATCGTGACATTCGGCGTGCACGCGAGCGCGGATTTCAGCGCGAAGAATGTCATACAAGCGATCGAGCGCGGCGAGTTTGCCACACGATTTACCCTGGTCTGCCCCCTGGGACAGCGATCGATCATGCTGAAGGCGGGCGGCGCGCACAACATCGGCAACGCATTGGCCGCGGCCGCGGCCGCCGCCGCCGCCGGCGCATCGCTCGAGGACATCGTTTCGGGACTCGCCGACTTTCGTGCGGTCTCGGGCCGCCTGCAGCTGAAAGCCGGCGTGCGCGACAGCTGGATCATCGACGATTCCTACAATGCCAATCCCAGCTCGGTACGCGCCGGCCTGGAGGTGCTGCGATCTCTCACCGGAGTGACCTGGCTGGTGCTCGGCGACATGGCCGAGCTCGGCGAGTCCAGTGAAGACAGCCACGCGCACATCGGCAAGTACGCGCGCGACTGCGGCATCAAGCGCTTGTTTGCGCTGGGCCCGTTGAGCTCGAGAGCCGTCGAGACCTACGGCTCGGGCGGCGAATGGTTCGCAGACGCCGATTCCATGATTCGCCGGCTGCAGTCCGAGCTGTCTCCCGGCGTCACTGTTTTGATCAAAGGTTCGCGCATCAATCGGTTGGAACGCGTGGTGCACGCGCTTACCGGCGGCGGTGCCGGCTCCGGTCCCATGATGAGAGCGAGTTAATCCATGTTGCTTTTCCTTACCGAATATCTGGCGCAGTTCTACAGCGGCTTTCATGTATTTCAATACCTCACCTTGAGGGGAATTCTCGCCGCGGTAACCGCATTGATGATGGCGCTTGTTCATCGGACCGCAGATGATTTCGCTGTTGAGCCGCTACCAGATCGGTCAGGTCGTGCGCACCGACGGACCGCAATCGCACTTGCAAAAATCCGGCACTCCCACCATGGGCGGTGGCCTGATCTTGGTCGCCATGGGCATCGGCACGCTGCTGTGGGCGGACCTTACCAGCCGCTTCGTGTGGATTTTGCTCGCCACCACGCTGGCCTTCGGATTGATCGGCTTTTACGACGACTATCTGAAGCTCGTGGTGGGCAACTCGAAAGGCATGGCGGCACGCTACAAGTATCTGGCGCAGTCGCTGGCGGCTCTCGTCATCGCAATGGCGCTGCATGGCTTGCATCAATCGCCCGCCGAGACCTCGCTGTACGTGCCTTTCTTCAAGACCGTAGCGGTGCCGATGTCCACTCTGGGATTCGTGGCATTCGCCTACTTCGTCATCGTCGGCAGCAGCAACGCGGTGAATTTGACCGACGGCCTCGATGGGCTGGCCATCATGCCGGCGGTGATGGTCGCGGCCGCGCTCGGTGTCTTCGCCTACGTCACCGGCAATTTCAAGTTCGCCGGCTATCTGCAAATTCCCTACATCAACGGCGTCGGCGAAGTTCTGATCTTCAGTGCGACGCTGGTGGGCGCGGGCTTAGGATTCCTCTGGTTCAACTCCTATCCGGCTCAGGTGTTCATGGGCGATGTGGGGGCGCTGGCGGTCGGCGCCTCGCTCGGCACCATTGCCGTCATCGTGCGCCAGGAGGTGGTGCTGTTCGTCATGGGCGGCGTTTTCGTGCTCGAGACCGTCTCGGTGGTGCTGCAGGTCGCCTCGTTCAAGCTCACCGGCAAGCGAATATTTCGCATGGCCCCCATCCATCACCACTTCGAACTGAAGGGGTGGGCGGAACCGAAGGTCATCGTGCGCTTTTGGATCATCAGTTTCGTGCTGGTGCTGGCGGGTCTTGCAACCTTGAAGATCCGCTGATGAAGAGCGTCGTCGTGGGATTGGGCAAAACCGGCGCCTCCTGCGTTCGCTATCTTGCGAAGCGGGGCGATCGCGTGAGCGCCACCGACACGCGGCGCACTCCGCCGGGGCTCGCGGAAATCCAGGGGCTCAACAGCACCATCGACCTTAGGCTCGGGGGATTCGACCTGTCGCTGCTCGACGGGGCGTCGCAGCTGCTGATGTCCCCGGGCGTCTCGCTCGCGGAGCCCATCGCGCAGGCGGCGATCGCTCAGGGCATCGAAGTGTTGGGCGATGTTGAATTATTCGCGCGCGAAGTGCGGGCGCCCGTCATCGGCGTCACCGGTACCAACGGCAAGAGCACCGTCACGACCTTGGTGGCGCGCATGGCCGCGGCGGCCGGACGGCGCGTCCTGGCCGGCGGCAATCTCGGCGAGCCTGCTCTCGATCTGCTCGAGCAGCCCACCCCGGATCTGTACGTGCTCGAGCTGTCGAGTTTTCAATTGGAGACCACGTCCTCGTTGGTGCTCACCGCCGCCGTGGTGCTCAACGTGACCGCAGACCACATGGATCGCTATCCGTCGGTTGCCGCCTATGCACGCGCCAAGGGAAGAATTCTCGCCAAGGCATCGACGGTGGTCTTAAACGCGGACGATCCCTGGGTGATCGCGATGCGCGACACGGCGTATCGCAACGATGCGGCGCGCACCGTGACTTTTTCGATTCAAAAATCGAGTGCGGATTTCTATCTTCTGCGCGACGGCGCGCGGATCTTCTTGGCGCGCCGCGGCGAGCGGCTGCTCGACACGGCGCGCATGAAACTGACCGGATTGCACAATTCCGCCAATGCACTCGCGGCTCTGGCATTGGGCGAGGCGGTCGGATTGGCGATGCCGGCCATGCTACAGGCGCTGGAATCATTTCCCGGCCTATCGCACCGCTCGTCGTGGGTCGCCGATATCGACGGTGTGCGCTACATCGACGACTCCAAGGGCACCAATGTCGGCGCCACGATCGCGGCGGTTGCCGGCATGCCCGGGCCTCTGGTGCTGATCGCCGGGGGCGAGGGCAAGGGCCAGGATTTCACGCCGCTAGCGGCGGCTCTTGCCGGCAAGACACGCGGCGCGCTGCTGATCGGCAGGGACGCGGCGAAGCTCGCCGCGGCCATTCAAGGTGTGTGCGCCACGGAGATCGTTGCATCGCTGGAAGAGGCGGTGCTGGCGGCGCAGCGCATCGGCGTGCCGGGCGACACGGTGCTGCTGTCGCCGGCCTGCTCGAGCCTGGACATGTTCCGCGATTACGGGCATCGCGGTGACGTCTTTGCCGCCGCGGTGCAAAAGCTCAAGGGTTCGCCGCCATGAGCACCGCCACGATGTCGTACGGGGTGCGCGCGCGCGAGCGAATGCCGTTCGCCTGGGATCCGGTGACCCTCGGCCTGACGGCCGCGCTGCTGCTCGTTGGGCTGGTCATGGTCACCTCGGCATCCATGTCGATCGCGGCACGCGATATGGGCGATCCCTTTTATTTTCTGGAGCGGCAGTTCATCTTCACCATGGCCGGCCTACTGTTCGCCTGGGTGCTCACGCGCGTGCCGGCCGAGTTGTGGGACAAGTACAGCCTGGTGTTGCTGCTGTTCGGGTTGCTGCTGCTGACGCTGGTGCTGATACCGGGCCTGGGCGCACGGGTCAACGGCGCGCGACGCTGGCTACGCATCGGAGTCTTGAACTTTCAAGTGTCCGAGCTGGCGAAGGTGCTGGTGCTCACCTGGGTATGCAGCTACTGCGTGCGCAAGCGCGCGGAACTGGAAACCACCCTGCAGGGCCTCGTGAAACCCGTGGGACTGCTCAGCGTCAGCGGTGTGTTGTTGCTGGTCGAGCCGGATTTCGGCGCGGCGACGGTGCTGTTTGCGACCGGATTCGCCGTGTTGTTCATCGCCGGTGCGCGCCTGCGCTACGTCGCATTGCTGGTGTCGGCCGCGGTGCTGGCGTTCGCGCTGCTGGCCTTGACCTCGGCCTATCGGCTCAAGCGCCTGCTGATCTTCCTGCATCCCTTCGATGATCCGTTTAACGGCGGATTTCAGCTGACCCAATCGTTGATCGCGATCGGACGCGGATCGTGGTTCGGCGTGGGCCTGGGCAGCAGCGTGCAGAAATTATTCTACCTGCCCGAAGCGCACACCGATTTCGTGTTCGCGGTGCTGGCCGAGGAACTGGGCCTGGTCGGTGTGGTCGGCGTGATCGCGCTATTTGTCGCGCTGGTGTGGCGGGCGTTCCATATCTCGCGCCTGGCGGCGCAGGCCGGGATGCGTTTCCAGTCCTTCCTGGCCCTCGCGTTCGGCATCTGGCTGGGACTGCAGGCCATCGTGAACATCGGCGTGAACATGGGCGTGCTGCCCACCAAGGGATTGACGTTGCCGCTCTTGAGCTATGGCCGCAGCAGCTTGCTGGTGAGCCTTGCCTGGCTCGGCATGCTGCTGCGCATCTACCACGAGGTCAAATGCAGCTCGCGCGCCGCGGTGACGCGCATCCCGGGAGGCAGCCGATGAGTGCCGAGGTGGGCGGTCCCGTGCTCATCATGGCCGGCGGCACCGGCGGCCACGTGTTTCCCGCCCTTGCGGTGGCGGATGTGCTGCGCGCTCGCGGCGTTGCCGTGGTGTGGCTCGGCGTGCCGGGCAGCATGGAATCTAAGCTGGTGCCGCAACACGGATTTCCGATCGAGTGGGTGAGCGTCGCGGGGATTCGAGGCAAGGGTGCGCTGACGAAGCTGCTGGCGCCGCTGCGCATCCTCAACGCTGTGGCGCAGGCCTTAGGGGTACTGCGTCGCGTTAAGCCGCGCTCGGTGCTGGGCGCGGGCGGTTACGTGAGCGGGCCGGGCGGAATCGCCGCATGGTTGCTGCGCATTCCGCTGCTCATCCATGAGCAAAACGCCATTGCCGGCTTGACCAATCGCTGGCTGGCGCGCCTGGCGACGCAGGTGTTGGAAGCCTTCCCGGGCAGTTTCGCCGCGCAAGCGCATGCCCGCACCATCGGCAATCCGGTGCGTGAGGACATTGCGGCGCTTAACCCGCCGGCGCAGCGATTTGCAGGACGCGAGCCGCGCGCGCGGTTGCTGGTATTCGGTGGCAGTCAGGGCGCGCAGCGCTTAAACGCGGTGCTGCCGCAGGCGCTCGCTCGCCTGCGGCCGGAAAATCGTCCGCAAGTCCGGCATCAGACGGGCGAGCGGGGTTTTGCCGGCACGCAGCAGGCTTATGCCGAGCAGCGCATCGAGGCCGACGTGCTGCCGTTCATCGACGACATGGCCCAGGCGTATGCGTGGGCCGATCTTGCGGTGTGCCGTGCGGGCGCGATGACCGTCGCCGAGCTGCAGGCCGCCGGCCTGGGCGCGATTTTCGTGCCTTTGCCGCAGGCCACCGATGATCATCAATCCAAGAACGCCGCCGTCATGGTGGATTTGGGCGCCGCGCGCATCATCCAGGAGCGCGATCTGACCCCCGAGCACTTGAGCGGCGTGATCGCGGAGCTGGCCGCGGATCGGGCGAAGCTGCTGAAGATGGCGCAGGCCGCGCGCCGCGCGCGCGTCACCGAAGCGGCGACGCAGCTTGCGGACCTGTGCATCGCCGCCGGAGCGCACGCATGACCGCCGCGCGCACTCGGTTGGACGATCGCATGCGGCGCATTCACCGCATTCACTTGGTCGGCATCGGCGGCAGCGGCATGGGCGGCATTGCCGAGGTGCTGCTCAACTTGGGCTACGAGGTGCAGGGCTCCGACCTCAAGGCCAACGCGGTCACGCAGCGCCTCGCGCGCTTGGGGGCCACGATTTTCATCGGTCACGACGCGGAGTATCTCGGCAAGACCGATGTGGTGGTGGTGTCGAGCGCCGTGAACCGTTCAAACCCGGAAGTTGCGGCAGCGCTCGCCAAACGCATCC
Source organism: uncultured Gammaproteobacteria bacterium (assembly GCA_963749775.1). GTDB lineage: Bacteria > Pseudomonadota > Gammaproteobacteria > Steroidobacterales > Steroidobacteraceae > Bog-1198. The sequence continues at coordinate 544,191 of CAVVPB010000025.1, read as the reverse complement.
CCGTGGTCGCACGCGCCGAAATGCTGGGCGAGCTCATGCGTTTTCGCTATTCCATTGCGGTGGCCGGGACCCATGGCAAGACCACGACCACGAGCTTGGTCGCGAGCGTGCTCGCCGAGGCGGGCCTCGATCCCACCTTCGTCATCGGCGGCCGCTTGAAGAGCGCGGACAGCAACGCGCGCCTCGGTGCCGGCCGATATCTCGTGGCCGAGGCCGATGAGAGCGATGCCTCATTCATGCACCTGCAGCCGATGATCGCGATCGTCACCAACATCGACAACGATCATCTGGGCACGCATGAGGGCGACTTTTCCCGCCTCAAGCAGAGCTTCGTCGAGTTTCTGCACAATCTGCCGTTCTACGGGTTGGCGGTGCTGTGCGCCGACGATGAGCATGTGCGCGGCATTGTAGAGGCCGTGGCGCGGCCCTTCGTCACCTATGGGTTCGCCGAGGGCGCGGATGTACGCGCGGTGAATGTGCAGCGCTTAGGATTGCAGTCTCGCTTCGAGGCGCTGCGCCCGGGCCGCGCCCCGGTCAGCGTCACCATCAACCTGCCCGGCCGCCACAATGTGCTCAACTCGCTGGCCGCCGTGGCCGTGGCCACCGAACTTGAAATCCCCGACGCGGCGATCCAGCGAGCGCTCGCGAATTTCCAGGGCATCGAGCGCCGTCTGCAGCAGCTGGGCGAGATCCAGTGGTCCGGCGGCCGCGCCTTGATCGTGGATGACTACGGCCATCATCCGACCGAAGTGGCAGCGACTCTCGAGGCGGTGCGCCAGGGTTGGCCGGAACGGCGCTTGGTGCTGGTGTTTCAGCCGCATCGCTACACGCGCACGCGGGACTTGCTGGACGACTTCGGGCGAGTGCTCGGGGAATGCGACGTACTGCTGGTGACCGAAGTGTACGCCGCCGGTGAAGCCCCCATTGCCGGTGCCGACGGGCGCGCCATTTGCCGCGCGGTGCGTACTCGGGGTCACGTGGAGCCGGTGTTCGTCGAGAGCGTCGATGATCTCGCCGAGTCGCTGCGCGCCGTATTGCATGACGGCGACGTGGTGCTGACCATGGGCGCCGGCAATCTCGGCACGGTGGCTCAAGAATTGAAGAGCCGCTTTGGGGCCGCGGCATGAACGCGCAGCGCTCCATCGAACTCGCCCCCGAATTCTTAAGCCGCGTGCTGCGCGACGTGTCGATGACGAAACACACCTCCTGGCATGCCGGAGGCACGGCCGATATTTTCTTCACGCCGCGCGACATCATGGATCTCGCCTCCTTCGTGCGGCAATTGCCCGCCGAAGCGCCGCTGCTGTGGATCGGCCTCGGCAGCAATCTGCTGGTGCGCGACGGCGGTATTCGCGGCGCGGTCGTGGCGACCCACGGCGCCTTGGGCGCGATCGAACGCCACAGCGCGAACCGTATCCGCGCCGAGGCCGGCGTGCCCTGCGGGAGAATTGCCCGCCAGTGCGTGAAATGGGGCTTAGGTCCGGCCGAATTCTTCGCCGGAATTCCCGGGACGCTGGGCGGCGCGTTGGCGATGAATGCGGGCGCCTGGGGCGAGGAGACCTGGCGGCACGTGGTCGAGGTGGAAGTGCTGGATCGCCGCGGCGTGCGTCACACCCGCACGCCGGCTGACTACCAAATCGGCTATCGCCAGGTCAAAGGGCCGGATGATGAGTGGTTCATCGGCGCGCGCCTGGAATTCGAGCGCCGACCGGGCGTCAACACCGACGCGATCCGCGAGCTTCTCGACAAGCGCCGCGAGACGCAGCCCATCGGTGAGTGGAGCTGTGGGTCGGTATTCATCAATCCCCCGAAAGATCATGCCGCCCGGCTGATCGAGAGCGCCGGTCTTAAGGGGTTTCGCATCGGCGATGCCTCGGTGTCGCAGAAGCACGCCAATTTCATCATCAACCACGGCAAGGCACGCAGCGCCGACATCGAGGCGCTGATTCTACACGTGCAAAAAACCGTCGCCGCCGTGCATGGCATCGAACTGCACACTGAAGTGCGCATCGTCGGAGATCCGGCATGAGCCTGCTCATCAATACGGCCGGCCGGCGTGCCCGTGCGCCCGATGAGTTCGGCAAGACGGCGGTGCTTTTGGGCGGGGATTCGAGCGAGCGCGAAATTTCGCTGTTGAGCGGCAACGCCGTGTTGGCCGCTTTGAAGCGTCGCGGCGTCGATGCGCATGCGTTCGATCCCAAGCATCTGCCGATACAGGGGCTGGTGAGCGAGGGATTCGCGCGCGTGTGGCTCGCGCTGCACGGGCCGGGGGGCGAGGACGGCGCCATGCAGGGCGCCCTCGAATGGTTGGGCGTGCCCTACACCGGCAGCGGCGTGCTCGCCTGTGCGCTGACCATGGATAAGCTCAAGACCAAGCGCGTGGTGGTCGGTGCAGGCTACGCGGCGCCCGAATACGCGGTGTTGTCGAGCCCCGCCGACCTGACCAAGGCGCTCGAGCGGATCGGCTTGCCGATGATGGTGAAGCCCGCCTCGCAGGGCTCGAGCGTCGGGATGACCAAGGTCAAGAGCGCCGAGGAATTGCCGCGCGCCTACGACGCGGCGCGCGCGGTGGATCCCATCGTCTTCGCCGAGGCATTCGTGACCGGCGACGAATACACCGTCGCGGTGCTCAACGATCAGTGCCTGCCGTCGATCCGCATCGTGCCGGCGACGGAATTCTATGACTATCAGGCGAAGTACTTTCGCGACGACACGCAGTATCACTGCCCCGCCGGCCTTGCGCCTAAGGACGAGGCGGAGCTGCGTGCGGCGGCGCTCGCGGCGTTCAAAGTCACCGATTGCCAGGGCTGGGGCCGCGTCGACTTCATGCGCGATCGCGACGGCAAATTCTATTTCATCGAGATCAACACGACTCCGGGCATGACCGACCACAGCCTGGTGCCCATGGCGGCGCGCCAGGCCGGCTTTAACTTCGACGAATTGGTGTGGCGCGTGCTGGAAACCAGCTTTTCAAGAGAACGCAAATGAGCTTAAGCGTGGCTCTGCGTCGCAATCGCTTCAAGAGCAAATCCGCCGCCCAGACGCCGCGGTGGAAGTGGCCGAGCGCCACCCAATGGCGCATCTACGTTCGCCGCGGCGCGCTGCTGTTGCTGCTGGCCGGTGCGGTGGGCGCACTGATCTGGGCGCTCGACCGTCCGGTGCGGGTCATTTCGATCGATGGCAGCTTTCAACGCGTCTCGCCCGGCCAGATCGAGAAAGCCGTCGCGCCGTACGCCAACGCCGGGTTCATGTCCGCGGATCTCGCCGAAATTCAGCGCGCCGTCGAAGCGCTGCCGTGGGTGGATCATGCGCGAATCGCGCGCCGCTGGCCGAACAGCCTGCGCGTGACGGTGACCGAGCAGACCGCGGCGGCGCGCTGGGGCGATTCTGGCCTGCTCAATACCCGCGGCGAACTGTTCGTCAAAGCCGCGAGCCACGTGCCTGCGGAGCTGCCGCATTTGAGCGGCCCCGATGGCACGGAGTCGCAGGTGGCGCAGCGCTATTTGTCGGCTCAAGGGCGGATGCTCGAAGCCGGCATGCGCATCGCGGCGCTGCGTCTCGATGAGCGCGGCGCCTGGGAAATCGATCTCGACAACGGCGTGACCGTGCGCTTGGGCAGGCGCGACGTGGATGAGCGCCTCGAGCGCTTCATTCACACCGCGAGCCAGGTCATCGCGCATCGCCTGACGGAAATCAGCTACGTGGATATGCGCTATTCCAATGGCTTTGCCATCGGTTGGCGAAACCCCAGCGCGCCGGCGTCCACGCCGGCCAAACATTCTGACGACACCGACGCTTAAAGGAATTCTTCAAAGACATGGCAAAGCGTTCTGATCGAAATCTGTTGGTGGGCCTCGATATCGGCACCAGCAAAGTTGTCGCCATCGTCGGCGAAATCAAGTCCGACGGCGCGTTGGAGATCATCGGCATCGGCAGCCACCCGTCCCGCGGCTTGAAGAAAGGCGTCGTGGTCAATATCGAATCGACCGTGCAGTCGATCCAGCGCGCGGTGGAAGAAGCAGAGCTCATGGCGGGCTGCGAAATCCATTCGGTGTATGCCGGCATCGCGGGCAGCCATGTGCGCAGCCTCAATTCGCACGGCATCGTGGCGATCAAGGACAAGGAAGTGCTGCAGGGCGATGTGGAGCGTGTGATCGATGCCGCCAAGGCGGTCGCCATCCCGGCCGATCAGAAGATCCTGCACGTGCTGCCGCAGGAATACATCATCGACGCGCAGGAAGGAATTCGCGATCCCATCGGCATGTCGGGCGTGCGCCTCGAGGCGAAGGTGCATATCGTCACCGGCGCCGACAGCGCCGCGCAGAACATCGTCAAGTGCGTGCAGCGCTGCGGACTCTCCGTCGATGACATCGTCCTCGAGCAGCTGGCTTCGAGCTACGCCGTGCTCACGGATGATGAGAAGGATCTGGGCGTATGCATGGTGGACATCGGCGGCGGCACCACCGACATCGCGGTGTTCGGCGGCGGGGCGATTCGCCACACGGCGGTGATACCGATCGCGGGTGATCAGATCACCAACGACATCGCCGTCTCCATGCGCACCCCCACGCAATATGCCGAGGACATCAAGATCAAGTACGCCTGCGCGCTGTCGCAGCTGGCAAATCCCGACGAGACCATCGAGGTGCCGAGCGTGGGCGATCGCCCGCCGCGCCGCCTGGCGCGCCAGACGTTGGCGGAAATCGTCGAGCCGCGATACGAGGAACTCTTCTCCCTGATTCGCGACGAGTTGCGCCGCGCGGGATTGGAGGAGCAGGTCGCGACGGGCATCGTCCTCACCGGCGGCAGCGCCAAGATGGAGGGCGCGATCGAACTGGCCGAGGAAGTCTTTCACATGCCGGTCCGCCTCGGCGTGCCGCAATACGTGAGTGGATTGGCGGAGGTGGTGAGCAATCCCATTCATGCCACCGGCGTAGGCCTGTTGCTCTACGCCAAAAGCAATCTAGATCTGCAACGCGCCGCAGCGCCGCTGCTCTCGGGCGGCATGAAGAATTTGCTGGAACGAATGAAGGCCTGGTTTCAGGGCAATTTTTGATTGATTTGATTAATAACGAAGGAGAACTGGAATGTTCGAACTGATGGATTCTTACAGTCAAAGCGCCGTCATCAAGGTGCTGGGCGTGGGCGGGGGCGGCGGCAATGCCGTTTCGCACATGGTCCAGGCGGGACTTGAGGGCGTGGATTTCATTTGCATCAACACCGACGCGCAGGCGCTGAAGCATTCCAAGGTGCGCACCGCTTTGCAGATCGGCTGCAACATCACCAAGGGCTTGGGCGCCGGCGCCGATCCTGAGGTGGGCCGCCAGGCCGCGATGGAAGATCGCGACCGCATCATCGAGCTCATCGAGGGTTGCGACATGTTGTTCATCACCGCCGGCATGGGCGGGGGCACCGGCACTGGTGCGGCACCGGTGGTTGCGCAAGTCGCCAAGGAACTCGGCATTCTGACCGTGGCGGTGGTCACGAGACCGTTCGAGATGGAGGGCAACAAGCGTTCCCGCGTCGCCGATCAAGGCATGCTGGAGTTGTCGAAGTATGTGGACTCGCTGATCACGATTCCGAATCAGAAATTGCTGTCGGTGCTGGGTAGTTCCACGACGCTGCTGGATGCCTTCAAGGCGGCGAACACCGTGCTGCAAGGCGCGGTGCAAGGAATCGCCGAGCTGATCACGCGGCCGGGACTGATCAATGTCGATTTCGCCGACGTACGCACGGTGATGTCGGAAACCGGCATGGCGATGATGGGTTCGGGAACCGCGTCGGGCGACGATCGCGCGCGCGAAGCGGCCGAAGCGGCGATTTCGAGCCCGCTGCTCGAGGACATCAACTTGTCGGGCGCTCAAGGCATACTGGTCAATGTCACCGCCGGCATGGACCTGTCGATCGGTGAATTCCAAGAAGTCGGCAACGTCATCAAGCAATTCGCCTCTGACGATGCGACCGTGGTGGTGGGCACGGTGATCGATCCGGAGATGAGCAGCCAGATCCGTGTCACGGTGGTCGCGACCGGATTGGGCAAGCCGGTGGCACGCGCCGCTCCGCAGCCGGTGGCCGTTGCGGCGCACGCTCCGCCTTTAAGCATGCGCGTGGTGCGTCAACGCTCGCCGATGGCACCGACGGACTACGCCATGCTTGACAAGCCGACGGTGCAGAGGCAACGCGCTGTGGGCGACGGCTTGCGCGCTGAAGTCGAATCGGAGGATTTGCTGGATATTCCGGCTTTCCTGCGGCGACAGGCAGACTAAGCGAGGACTTCGACATTCCAACTTGGCGCCCGGTGGGATAACTCATGGGCGCCGGTTGGGTCGAGAATTGTAAAGATGGCCAATTTCAAGTTCAGGCCGAGGCGCCCCGTGTGGTACCTTTGGCGGATAATACAGGTCGGTTTCACATAATGCTGAATCAAAGAACCCTGAAGAATTCGATTCGCGCGACTGGGGTAGGGCTGCATACGGGCAAGAAGGTTCTGATGACGCTTCGCCCTGCGTTGCCTGATACCGGTATCGTGTTTCGCCGCACCGATCTGGAACGTCCGGTCGATATTCGCGCGCATGCCGAATTTGTCGGCGACACCATGATGGGCACGACATTGCATGTCGGCGACGTCAAGGTCTCCACGGTGGAGCATTTGCTCTCCGCCCTCGCAGGATTGGGCATCGACAACGCGCTGGTGGAAGTCAGCGCCGGCGAAGTGCCCATCATGGACGGCAGTGCGGGACCTTTTGTGTTCTTGCTGCAGTCCGCGGGCATCGAGGAGCAAAAGGCGCCGAAGCGCTTCATCCGTATTTTGGAAAGCTTGCAAGTGGATGACGGCGACAAGTGGGCGCGCTTCGATCCTTATAACGGATTCAAAGTGAATTTCGAGATCGAATTCAATCACCCGACCTTCAAGAAGCATTCCCAAGTGGCGTCGATGGATTTCTCGACCACCTCGTTTTTGCGCGAGGTGAGCCGTGCCCGAACCTTCGGCTTCATGCGCGATTTAGAGAGCCTGCGGGCGCGCAATCTCGCGCTCGGCGGCAACATGGACAATGCCATTGTGCTCGACGACTATCGGGTCTTAAACGAAGACGGCCTGCGCTACGAAGATGAATTCGTGAAGCACAAGATTCTCGACGCCATCGGCGATTTGTACCTGCTCGGACACAGCTTGATCGGCGAATTCAGCGGCTTCAAATCCGGGCATGCGCTCAATAACCGGCTGCTGCGCGCCCTGATGGCAAGCGCGAGCGCCTGGCAGGAAGTGACTTTCGAGAGTCTGGCGGATGCGCCGATTTCTTACGTCGCCGCGGCCACCGCGCGCGCCTAGCCGACCACGCGGATTCGCACTGAAGCTATCTCGACCCCCAAGGCTTTGGCCACTTTTGTGCGAATAATGTCGGTGGAATAGCGCAGCCGCGAGGCCCACACGGCGCCCACCACCCCGACCGTCAATCGACCCTGATCGAGGCCCGCGCTGGTGACATATTCTGCCAGCCGATCGGGCAGCACCGCCCGCACTTGGGCGAGGACCTGCGCGCGCTCGGCAGAGCGCGCTTTGAGAAGTGAAAGCCTGTTCCCACCTCTTGCCAGTAACTCGCTGAGACTCCTAGAATTTTGCATTGCGGCAGCAATTTGAGCGTTGGGTTGACATAGAGAAACCGTGCGGAAATCCTTGTTTTAAGTCAATTATCTGCATAGGCTACCCATACTTGCTCGGGGCACGATCACAAATCCCCGGACGACATGGGTCATAGTTTCAGCATCGTGTCGGCGTTGGAAGATTAATCCGTATGAATGTTATTTTTGTCGGCCGCAAATCGGGCCGCGTGAAACAATTTGACCTCCGACATCCCGTGATTATGTCGTCTGCCGTGCTGTTGGTGCTCGCCATTGTGGGCACGGCGTTCTCCATCGGTGTGGGCTTGGGCGCACGCCATAGTAGCGGCAATCCCATCGACCAACTGGGCAATTGGTCGGCCGAACTGCTGCACCAAAAGGCGCAGATCGAGGACACCAAGCGCGTCCTGCAGGAGAAGGTCAATGCCCTGGCCATGCGCGTAGGACAAATGAATGCCAATGTGATTCGCTTGGACGCCCTCGGCAAGCGCTTGACGCGAATGGCCAATCTGGATGACGGTGAGTTCGACTTCGGCCATCCGCCGGCCTTGGGCGGCGCTGAGAGCGGGGCCGACGGCCAGCCGGCGCAAATCCCGAACCTCACGGCCATGGTGGATGATCTTCAGAGCCAGTTGTCGAGCCGCGAGCAGCAATTGGGCGTGCTCGAGAACATGATCCTGACCCGCGAACTCAATAAGCAGGTATATCCAGAAGGGCGGCCCGTCCAGGAGGGCTGGATTTCCTCCTATTTTGGGCGGCGCGCGGACCCGTTCACCGGTTATTCCGCGGTGCACAAGGGCCTGGATTTTGCCGGTCCCGAGGGCACCAAGATCACCGCCGTGGCGGCGGGCCTGGTGACCTACGCCGGCGATCGCTCCGGGTTTGGCACGATGGTGGAGATTAACCACGGCAATGGGCTCGCCACCCGTTATTGCCACAACGAGAAGCTGCTGGTGAAGCAGGGCGACATGGTCCGCAAGGGCCAGGATCTGGCGTTGATGGGCTCTACCGGCCGCTCCACCGGCCCGCATTTGCATTTTGAAGTATTAAAGAATGGCGCCCAGGTCGACCCCCTGCGCTTCATCGGTGAGGATCGTTAGTCTAAAAGGCCCTTGAAAAGGGCCGCTGTCGAAACGATTTCCTGCTCTTTGGGTCTATCCGTACAATACCCAGTTTTCTTTCAAGGACTCCCCGCGTGTGGAAGCTTCTGACGCAAGTATTTGGCAGCCGTAATCAGCGCCTCATCAAAGAGCTGAGCCGCACCGTCTCGGCCGTCAATGGCCTGGAAGCCAGCGTCGGCGCTCTGACCGATGAGCAATTTCCGGAAAAGACCCGCGAGCTCAAGGCGCGCTTCAGCGCCGGCACCCCGCTGGATGACTTGATTCCCGAGGCCTTTGCCCTGGTGCGCGAGGCCTCGCGCCGCAAGCTGGGGCTGCGTCACTTTGACGTGCAGCTGATCGGCGGTTTGGCGCTAAACGCCGGCAAGATCTCTGAAATGCGCACCGGTGAAGGCAAAACCCTGATGGCGACCCTGCCGGCCTACCTCAATGCCCTCACCGGCGAGGGTGTGCACGTCGTCACCGTCAACGAATACCTGGCGCAGCGCGATTCGGACTGGATGGGTCCGGTGTTTCGCTACCTAGGGCTCGAAGTCGGCGTGATCAAGAACGCGCAGACGCCGGATGAGAAGCGCGCCGCGTACGCCTGCGACATCACCTACGGCACGAACAACGAGTTCGGCTTCGACTATTTGCGCGACAACCTCGCGTTTCGTCTCGAGGATCGGGTGCAGCGCAAGCTCGCGTTCGCCATCGTCGATGAAGTCGATTCGATTTTGATCGACGAGGCGCGCACGCCCTTGATCATTTCGGGACCTGCGGAAGAAAGCACTGAGCTTTACATCAAGATCAACGCCTTGATCCCGCGCTTGGTAAAGCAGAAAGAGGAGGACGGTCCCGGAGACTATGCGGTCGATGAGAAGACCAAGCAGGCAACCCTGACCGAGGACGGGCATGAAAAGGTCGAGCAGCTGATGGCCGAGATCGGTCTGCTGCGCGCCGGCGAGAGCCTGTACGACGCCACCAACATCCGGCTGATGCATCACTTGAATGCGGCGCTGCGCGCGCACTCGCTCTACAAGCGCGATGTCGAGTACATCGTGCGCCAGGGCGAAGTGATCATCGTCGATGAGTTCACCGGCAGAACCATGCAGGGGCGGCGCTGGTCCGACGGCCTGCATCAGGCGGTCGAGGCCAAAGAGGGCGTCAAGGTCCGCGAGGAAAATCAGACCGTCGCGTCCATTACCTTCCAGAACTATTTCAGGCTGTATTCGAAACTCTCCGGCATGACGGGCACGGCCGACACCGAAGCGTTCGAGTTCCAGCAGATTTACGGCCTGGAAGTGGTGGTGATCCCGACCCACAAGCCGATGATCCGCGAGGATAAATCAGACCTCGTGTTCCTCTCGGAGCAGGACAAGTTCCACGCCATCCTGGAGGATATCCAAGACTGCGTGAAGCGCGGCCAGCCGGTGCTGGTGGGCACCACGTCGATCGAAGCGTCCGAGCGGATCGCCAAGTTGCTGCAGGCCGACAAGATTCCGCATGAAGTGCTCAATGCCAAGCAGCACGAGCGCGAGGCGCATATCGTGGCCGAGGCCGGCCGCCCCGGCGCCATCACCATTGCCACCAACATGGCCGGCCGCGGCACCGACATCGTGCTCGGCGGCAGCACCAAGACCCAGATCGATGCCCTGGTGGATCCCAACGAAGCCGAGTTGCAGGGAATCCAGGCCGACTGGCTCAAGCGCCACGAGGAGGTCATTGCCGCCGGCGGCCTGCACATCATCGGCACCGAGCGCCACGAATCGCGGCGCATCGACAATCAGTTGCGCGGCCGTTCGGGGCGTCAAGGCGATCCCGGATCAAGCCGTTTCTATCTATCGCTCGAAGACAACTTGATGCGCATCTTCGGCGACCCGACCCGCATGAAGGCGCTCATGACCCGGGTGGGTATGAAGGCCGGCGAGGCGATCGAAAGCGGCATGCTGACCCGCCAGATCGAGCGCGCGCAGCGGCGCGTCGAGCAGCACAATTTCGACGCGCGCAAACAATTGCTGGAATACGACGATGTGGCCAACGATCAGCGCCGCGTGATTTACCAGCAGCGCACCGACCTCATGAGCGCGGAAGACGTCGCGGAGGCGATCAAGGGCATTCGCGAGGACGTGGTCGCGCAGCTGGTGGATCAATTTGTGCCGGCTGGTGCGCCCGAGGAGCAGTGGGACCCGAAGGGCCTGGCGCAGGCGATCGAGCGGGATTTTGGACCGGCGCTGCCCATCGGCGATTGGGTCCAAGTCGAAGAGGCCGGCGACGGGCAGGGCCTGCGCGACAAGATCGTGGCCGCGCTGGAGCAAGCCTACAACCAGAAAGAAACGAACGTGGGCGCGCAAGTGATGCGCTACATCGAAAAAGAAGTGACGCTGCGCACGCTCGATCAGCATTGGCGCGAACATCTCGCGGCGATGGATTACATGCGGCAAGGCATCTACCTGCGAAGCTATGCGCAGAAGAATCCGAAACAGGAATACAAGCGCGAGGCGTTCGAATTGTTCTCCGGCATGCTCGATCGCATCAAGTTCGATACCGTGACGACGGTGTCGAAGATTCAGGTGCGCAGCGAGGCGGAGATCGAACGCGAAAATCTGGAACGCCAGCAACGCCTGGCGCGTGCGCTTCAAGCCCAGCATGCCGACGCGATCTCGCCGATCCAGGCCGCTGCCGACCCGAACGCTCCGACTGCGGCGCCCTCAGGCGGCAACGTGATGGAATTGGAGCCGCGTTCGATCCCTGAGCCCGCGGCACCGTTCGTGCGTCCCATGCCCAAGGTGGGCCGCAATGAGCCATGCCCCTGCGGTTCGGGGCGCAAATACAAGCATTGCCACGGCGCCTTGCAGCAAGCGAGCGGTTGAGCCTCGCCGAGCAGCGCTCCGCCATTCATGTCGTCGCCGCCGCGGTGATCGACAGCGCAGGGCGCGTGCTGATCGCGCAGCGACCGCCGGGTAAGCACCTGGCGGGCGGCTGGGAGTTTCCCGGCGGCAAGCTGCACTTAGGCGAAGATCGCCGGGCGGGACTTGCGCGCGAGCTGCGCGAAGAGCTCGGGATCACCCTGTCAGCACCGCCCCGCCCGTTAATTCGCGTGCGCCATGCATACGAGTTCGGCGACGTGCTGATCGATATGTGGGTGGTGCGGCATTTCCAGGGCGAGCCGCAGGGACTCGACGGCCAGGCGCTGCGCTGGTGCGCGCAGGATGAGCTTGAGCGTGTGGAACTCTTGCCGGCGGACGGGCCGATCGTCGCGGCCTTGCGGTTGCCGGAGCGGTTAACTCAAGGCTCGACGCCTGATTATAGGGTGGGCGAATTGGCTGCCGATGCTGGCGGGCGATTGCAGGGAGTGGTGTGCGAGGGAATGGCGGACGCGCTGGCGGCAAGCGATGCCGGCGCGGATTTCGTAGTGCTCCGAAGCGCTCTCCCGCACCGTGAAATCAGGTCGATATGCCAGATGCTTCCCATACCGGTCTATATGCCTGGCCTGGCACTTGAGGAGGCGTGGGAGTTCGGAGCCACCGGCGTCGATGAGCGAATAGAAACATAGAATTGACTATAATTGCGATTTTGATAAACTCTATGTTATGCCAAAGAGTTCGCAAGCGCTCTTGACCATGCCCCCCGCCGCGGAGCAGGCGTTAAGAGCCTTGGGCGAAAACCTGGCGATCGCGCGGGGTCGGCGGCGCGAATCACAGCGGGCATGGGCGAAACGCCTCGGCGTCTCGATACCCACGCTGATCCGCATGGAGCGGGGCGATCCCGGGGTCGGGGCGGGCATCTATGTGACGGCCTTGTGGCTGATTGGCAGGTCGAGCGCGCTGGCTGACCTGGCTGCGCCAGGCTCTGATCGTGGCGCGCTCGAGAGCGACGTCCGCGAGGCCGTTGCCCGGCGTGCCGTGCGATCCAAAGCTTCTGCGCAAGCTCGGCTTGCGCGCAAACCGCTTAAAGGACTGAGTTGAACCCCGCGCGCTACGAACCGTCGAACCAGCTCCATCTCTGGCTGCTGACCCGGCCGCAGCAGCCGGTGCCCATCGCAGAGCTCAATCTCGTTCGCTCCACCCAGGGCGTGTCGTTGCGCTACGTGGATTCCTGGCTGCAGCGCGGCTTTCCCTTGAGTGAAGACTTGCCGCTCATCGATGAAGAATTTCAGCCCGCTGAGAAAGGCATCGCGGTCGGCGCGGTGGACGACGCACGACCGGACCGGTGGGGCGAGCGAGTGATCCGCTTCATCGACAAGCCCGCGCGCCTGTCGCTGCTCGAGTATCTCTATTTTGCCGGAGACGATCGATTCGGAGCTCTCGGCGTATCGACCTCGCCGGATGAGTACCTGCCGCGGCGACTTAGGTCCCCTGCCCACGCTCAAGGACGCGGATGAGCTGCACGAGCTGATCCGCAAGGTGCAAAACAACGAGCCCGTACCGCCGGCGCAGCGGCGATTGATCTCCCCGGGTGCGACCATGGGCGGCGCTCGGCCCAAGGCGCTGATCGACATTGCGGGTGATCAGTGGGTCATCAAGTTTTCCGACGGCGATCCCGCGGACACCCCCTTGATCGAGCATGCGGCGATGACGCTGGCGCAGAAGGCCGGCATCAGGGCCGCGCAGACGATGCCGGTGCGCTTGACGCACGGGCATGCCGTCGCCATCAAGCGCTTCGATCGCTTGGGCGGTCAGCGGCGCCACAGCCTGTCCGCCCGCGTGGCGCTGCGAGCCGCGGGCGAACGCTTCGGCTACCCGGAACTGGCGCAGTTGCTGCGGCGTCGCGGGGTGACCGGCGGCGATGCCTACGTCGCGCAGATGCGCGAGGTATTTCGCCGGATGGTGTTCAACATTCTCATCGACAATACCGACGATCATGAGAAAAATCATGCGCTGCTCATGACCGATGCGCAGCAATACGAGCTGTCGCCCGCCTTCGATGTGCTGCCCTCGGGTCAGGCGCTGGGCTTCCAGCAGATGCGGGTGGGTGAGCAAGAAGCCGATTCGACCGTCGCCAATGCGCTTTCGCTGTCGCAGATGTATGCGCTTACCAAGAACGAGGCGGTCAAAGAGGCGCAATCCGTGGCGCGGGTCGTGGACGGATGGAAACAGCACTTCGCGACATGCGGCGTAACGCGCGCGGACATCGATCTTTATGCGGAGCAGATCGATCGCCCTTTTCTGAGTGATCAGCGCCGGGAGCTGCGGTCTTAACTCAAGGCTTCAAATTCTCGTCGAAAAACCGCTTGATCATTTTATAGCCGTGCCGTCCGTCGTTCTGGCGCATGAGCCCATGCTTGGCCCCGGGATACACCATCACTTCAAAAGGCTTGCCCAGGTCCTGCAGCTTGCGAAACAGCTTGGTGCTGTTTAGGAACAGCACGTTGTCATCGGCCATGCCGTGCATCACCAAAAGATTGCCCTTAAGATCTTTCGCATACGGCAGCACCGAACTCGCCGCGTAGCCGGCGGCGTTGTCTTGCGGACGATCCAAGTAGCGCTCGGTGTAATGCGTATCGTAGAGCGCAAAGTCCGTGACCGGCGCGCCGGAGACGCCCGCTTTGAACACATCGGGCGCCTTGAACATCAGCATCAGCGTCATGTAGCCGCCATAACTCCAACCCCAGACGCCGATGCGGTTCGGATCGATAAAGCTCTGGGAGCCGAGCCAGCGCGCGCCTTGCACTTGATCGGCGACTTCCGCGACCCCCAATTGGTCGTGTATGGGGGCCTGGAATGCCGTGCCCCGAGATGCGCTGCCGCGATTATCGAGCTGGAATACCACGTAGCCGGCGCGCGTGAGGATTTGCGTGAACGAACTGCCGTTCCAATTATCAACAATCCGCTGCACCCCCGGACCGCCGTACACATCGACAATGGCGGGATATCGCTTGCTCGGGTCGAAATGCCGCGGCTTGAATAGCCGGTAGTACAGGGTCTGGCCATCGGCCGCCGTCAGGGTCCCGAATTCGGGAATCGAATTGTCGGCAAGGTAGGGCGCGATCGGATGCTGTGCGTCCAGACGGTTTTCGAGCAGCCAGGCGGTGAGCGTTCCGTCGGATGAGCGCAGACTGACCTGCGGCGGCTGGCTGCTGCTCGAGAAATCATCCACGTAAAAGTGCGTATCGGGCGACATGGAGATGCCGTGCACGCCGTCCTCTTGGGAAATCCTTCGCACCGTGTGGGGATCTTGCGGTGTCCAGCGACGTGCTGTAGAGGTGGCGCTCCGTTGGACTTTTTTCGGTGGCCGTGAAATACACGGTGCGATTCTTCTCGTCCATCCCCTTGATGGCGCGCTTGCGGAAATCATCGACAACCCAATTGCCGGCGGTCAGTTGCCGGATCAAATGACCGTCGTCGTCGTACAAATATAAGTGCGTGTAGCCGTCGCGGGCGGAAGCCCAGATAAATTCGCGCGAATTCTTCAAGAAGGTCAGCTCGTCGTTCAGATCGATCCAGGTTTTGCTGGTTTCCGTCAAAATGATGCGGCTCTTGCCGGTGGCGATATCCGCAAATAGCAGATCGAGCTTTCGCTGATCGCGGCTCTGCCGCTGGATCGCCAGAGTTTTGCCGTCGGGCAACCAATTGACCCGGGCCAGATAAATGTCCTTGTCGGCGCCCAAATCCACCCACGTGACCGCGCCGGTCTTGATGTCGATGACGCCCAGTTTGATCAACACGTTGGGTCCGCCGGTGGTGGGATAGCGTTGCGCAAAGGTCGACACATTGTCGGCGGCGATCTCGAAGCGCTCGGTCACTTTGATGGGGCTTTCATCGACACGTGCGAAGGCAATGTGCCGTCCGTCGGGCGCCCACCAGTAACCGGTGCTGCGGTCCATTTCCTCCTGGGCGATGAACTCCGCCATGCCGTTCTTGATGGCACCGCCGCCGTCGGTGGTCAGGGCTTTTTCCCGCTTTGCCGGCAATGTCGTACACATAGAGATTCTGGTCGCGCACGATAGGCCACATAGCCGCCGGCGGGCGAAATCGTGGCGTCGGTGGCGAAGCCGTGCGTATCGATGGGCTAGCACGACGGCCTTTTTGCTTCGCCGTGGCAATTTCGTAGTAGTACAGCTTGCCGCTTAAGGGGAATAACAACGCATCGCCCGACGGGGCAAAGGTGTATTCCAGGATGCCGGAGAGGGCGGCGGTTCTCTGTCGCTCGCGCCGGCCGATTTCCTCATCGGAGAGCTTCTCATCGTGGGGGCGCCAGGGCTTTGGAGTCCACCAGCACGCGGGCCTGGCCGTCACGGATGTTGTATTCCCACAGATCCAGACGGTCCTTATCGTCGGCTTTGCCCTTGAAGATACGTCACGCGCGAGCCGTCGGGAGAAATCTTCAATCCCACGATGGTGGGCCCCGCCAGCGCCGGCGCATCGAACAAGCGATCAATGGTGAGTTCCGCGGAATTCGCTCCCGTGGCAACCGCACAGGCGACCAAGGCCGGCGCGAGATATCGCCCCGAGTTTCGAGAATCAGCCATGAAAGATCCGCCCTATTCGATGCATTAAAGTCGCGTGAGACGATAGCAGACCTCGCGCAATTCAGTGAGCCCGCGTGCCCGCAACCGCGGTTCGATTTCCAAGATCTCGTGCCGGCCCAGCTGCTCGATGGAATGGTGCCGCAGCGTACAGCTCCTCGATGTCATCGCCCGTCACGGAAAACGGCGGTCCGCTCATCTGCGCCTGCGGGTACTCCACCGCGATCAACAGCGTCTGGGTGCCGGGACTCGTCAGGCGGGTGATCTGCTCGACGTATGGTGCCCGCAGCTGCAGGCGGCCAGGAGATCAGCGCGGCGCGATCGTAAACCGCGGCAACGCCGCCGAGCAGCGCCGGAGTCAGTTCAAATAAATCGCCGCGAAACAGCTGTGAATCTGTCGGCCTCGAAGATCTCGAAGCCCCCGAGCACGCGACGCCTGGCCGCAATGCCGTGCTCCATACAGAAGGTTTCCACGGCGGCGGGCGAGATTTCCACGCCGACGACCGAATGGCCTTGCTCGCGCAGCCAGATCAGGTCGAGGCTCTTGCCGCACAGGGGCACAAACACGCGGCTGTTCGCCGGCAATTTCAGGCCCGGCCAGTAGGCTTTAAGATGCCGATCGACCGCGAGTTGATGAAAGCCGATCTGGCCTGAACGCCAGCGCTCGTGCCAGAACTCGGGCTGCACGCGCTAGATTTCCTCGGAAGAGTCGGACTGCAATTGATCCTCCGCGGCTTCCGGGTCCGTCGGGAATCTTGTGCTGCTCGGTGAGCCACGCACCCAGATCGATGAGCCGGCAGCGATCGCTGCAGAACGGCCGGTACTAAGATGCCGGCGACCATTCGACATCGCGCCGGCAGGTGGGACACTTGACTATCGTCGGCATCGCGCCTTAAGACCTTAAATTCAAGCGCAGCAGGTCAAGAGAAACGGCACGTCGATTTCGACGTGCACGGGACGCGCTGTCGCATCCAGCCAATTCAAAAAGCGAATGGTGCAGCGATGCTGATTGCCGCTCATCTCCGGAAACAGCTCGGTGTCGGAGGGCAAGGTCACGCGCACCAACTGGCAGGGAGTTCTCGCGATCGAACTGCAATTGGAAGATGCCGCCGACCGCGATTTCGGTTTGCACTTGGCGTTCTGACGCGTGAGCCACAGCAACTCGGCGATGCTGTCGCACAACGGCCGGATCAACGCCAGCCAGCTGTCGAACTCGGCGGCGCGAACCTCCGCCGGGCGATTCAACCAATAGGAGTAATCCGGCAGGTCGAAATCGCAGGTGCCGCCGGGGATGGCGCTGCGGTGCTTCACCGCGCTCAAGAATTCCGAATCGCGCAGCGGCGCCATGTAGTTTCCGCCGATCGGCCGACAGATCATTGCGCAGCTTGGCCAGATTGGACATCAGCGACTTGAGGCGCGCCGGATCGACGCCCGTCTTGGTCTGGATATTCCTTGAGCACGTTGACTTGCCGCTCGAGTTCCTTGAGCACGTCGCTGCGCGAGTCGCCGCGCGCGGTGATGGCGAGGATCTCGAGCAGACTGGAGACGGCGGCGCGCGAACTCCAGGGATTGGGCGACTCGCTGTGATAGCGTGGCCTGGGTGTAAAGAAATTCGAGCCGCAGAAAGGTGCGCATGCGCTCGTTGAGCGGCTGCTCGTAAACGACCGGCGCCGCCTCGGGCTCTACCTGGGCGGAAATATCAGGGTAAGAGTTCATCCCCCTATTGTGAGCCAACCCAAGCCTCAGGGTAAACCTTGGATTTAGGTTAAATCACGCGAGCGAGGCGATGCTTGCGCCAGGTGTAAATATTGCGCATGCAGGCGATCGACCGCCTGACGCAGTTCCGCGACGCTTCCGGTGTTCAAAAGCACGTCATCCGCCGCCGCCAGACGCGCGGCACGGCTCGCCTGCGAGGCGAGAATCGCGCGGGCTTGCTCTGCCGAGCTGCCATCGCGCGCCTGCAGCCGCTGTATTTGCAGCGCTTCGTCCGCATCGACAACCAGCACGCGATCCACCCGCTTGCCGCGCGTTGCCGCCCTCGACGAGCAAGGGTATGGCCATCACCACGTAAGGCCCCTGTCGCCTGCCGCGGCCTCGCGTTCCATCTCGGCGCGGATCAAGGGATGGAGGATGGCATCCAGGGCCTGGCGCGAGGATGAATCGTTGAATATCAGGTCTCGCAGCGCCCGCCGATCGAGCTGGCCGTCTGCGTCGAGGACGCCTGCGCCAAAGCGCTGCACGACCTGCGCGAGTCCCGGCTTGCCGGGCTCAACGACGTTTCGGGATGCCACGTCGGCGTCGATGACCGGAACGCCGAGTTCCGCGAAGCGTTGGGTGACCGTGCTCTTGCCGCTGGCGATGCCGCCGGTGAGGCCGATTCGCAGCGGTCGCGTCATGGCTTAGTGCTTAAGACCCGATATCCGCAGATAGCCGTTGAGCAGCGAATCGCCGTACATCATGGCGAGCCAGCCGGCAGCGGCCAGATAGGGCCCAAAGGGCATGGGGGCGCGGCGATCTCGGCCGCGCAGCGCGATCATGAGAATCCCCAGCACCGCGCCGGTGGCGGCGGACAAGACGATGACCAAGGGCAGCAGCTTCCAGCCCAGCCAGGCGCCCAGGGCCGCGAACAGCTTGAAGTCCCCGTAGCCCATGCCTTCCTTGCCGGTGACCAGCTTGAACGCATGAAACACCAGCCACAGGCTTACATACCCCGCCGCCGCGCCGATGATGGCGTCTTTCGCGGATACCGGCAGCGCGACGCCGGGTATCGGACCCAACGCAACGGCGGCCACCAGGCCCGCCCACATCAGCGGCAGGGTGATGTTGTCGGGCAGCAGCTGATGATCGATGTCGATGCCGGTCAGCGCAATGAGCGCCCAGGTGACCAGCAGGGCGCAAGCCGCGGACGCGCCAAAGCCGAAATGCCAGGCCACCCAGGCGGAAAGAATGCCTGTCGTCAGTTCGACCAAGGGATAGCGGGCGGAGATTTTCGTTTTGCAGGAAGCGCAGCGGCCGCGCAGCACCAGCCAGCTGACGACCGGGATGTTCTGCCAGGCCGTAATGGGCGCCTTGCAATTGGGGCAGGCGGAGCGGGGGGTGCTTAAGGTGAAGCGCTCGAGCGGGGCTGCGGGCGTTGCGTCGCGCGCGGCGTCCCGGCTGCACAGAACCTCTGCTGCCTGGGAGCGCCACTCGCGCTCCAGAATGATGGGCAATCGATAGATGACGACGTTGAGGAAGCTGCCGACGATCAGGCCCAGCAAAAAAACAGACCCCGCGAATAGCGCGGGGCTGGATGCATAGAGCGCGGCGACGTCGTTCAGCATGGGCTAAACAACGATAGCGGTCGTGGGCTCGAAATACGACTTAAATCGCTTGGCCGAGTTTGAATATGGGCAGGTACATCGCGATGACCATGCCGCCGACCAGCACGCCGAGGACCGCCATGATCATGGGCTCCATCAGGCTCGACATGCTGTCGACCGCATTGTCGACTTCGGCTTCGTAGAATTCGGCGACTTTGCCGGACATGGTGTCCAGAGATCCGGATTCCTCGCCCACCGCGATCATCTGCACCACCATGTTCGGAAACAGGCCGGTGTTTTCCATGGCGCGTTGCAGGCGTTGGCCGGTGGCGACTTCGTCCTTCATGCGCAGCGTGCCTTCTTCGTAAACGATGTTGCCCGTGGCGCCGGCCACGGATTGCATCGCTTCGACCAAGGGCACGCCGGCCGCAAACATCGTCGACAGGGTTCGCGCGAAACGCGCGATCGCCGACTTTGACCAATATCGGTCCGATAATCGGGAATTTCAGCATCACGCGGTCTATGTACGCGACGCATATTTCTGCGATCGCTTGTGAAAATACATGAACGCATAGATCGCGCCGCCCACCACAATCAGCAACGATCCAGCCTTGATGCTGCATGAACTTCGACATGTTCACGACCATTTGCGTGAACGCCGGCAAATCCGCACCGAATCCTTTGAACAACGACTCGAATTGCGGGATCACGAAAATCAAGAGAATAACGGAGACGATGACCGCAACGACCAAGACCGCAGCGGGATAAAACAGCGCCTTTTTGATTTTCTTCTTTAAGCGCCTCGGTTTTTTCCTTGTAAGTCGCGATTTTGTCCAGCAATGTTTCCAGCGCGCCCGCGTGCTCGCCGGCCTCGACCAGATTCACGAAAAGATCGTCGAAATAGAGCGGATGCTTGGCAAGCGACTCATGCAGCGTGCTGCCGCCTTCGATGTTGGACTTGATATCGAGCACCAGCTTTTGCATCGCCGGCTTTTCATGGCCGTTGCCGATGATCTCGAAGGCCTGCACCATGGGAATGCCGGCCGACATCATGGTCGCGAGCTGACGGGCGAATACCGCGATATCTTGCGGCTGAACTTTTCCGCCGCCGCGAATCCTGCTCTGCGTTTTGACGCGAGTTGCCGCGACGCCCTGGCGCCTCAAGTCGGCGCGCAGCGCCTGCTTCGTTCGCGGCAAGGGCCTTGCCGCGCACCTTGTGGCCGCGCTTGTCCTTGCCCTCCCAGATGAACTGGGTTTCTTTCTTGCTTGCCGTTGCTGATATCGCCATAAATCAGTCCCTCGCAGCCACTATTCGATAGTGACGCTGTTTACTTCTTCCAAACTCGTCAAACCGTCCTTCACTTTTTCCAATCCGGAACGACGCAGATTCCACACGCCGTCCTTGGTGGCCTGATCATTGATGTTCATGGCGCCGCCGCCTTCCATGATGATGCGGCCGATCGTTTCCGTGACCGGCATGACCTGGTAGATCCCCAGTCGTCCCTTGTAGCCATCCGTGCATTGGCCGCAGCCGACCGCTCTGAAAACCCTGATTCCATTCGCGATGTCTGCCGGTTCGAAGCCTTCTTTTTTGGCAGCTTCAGCGGGGATATCGATGGGCTGTTTGCAGTTGGTGCAAAGCTTTCGCGCCAGGCGCTGCGCGATAATGAGGCTCACCGAGGTGGCGATCGCATAGGGCTTGACGCCCATGTCGACCAATCGCGTCAGCGTCTGCGGCGCATCGTTGGTGTGCAGCGTCGAGAGCACCAAGTGCCCGGTCTGCGCCGCCTTGATGGCAATTTCCGCAGTTTCCAAATCTCGGATTTCGCCGACCATGATCACGTCGGGATCTTGGCGCAAGAAGGCGCGAAGCGCCGACGCAAACGTCAGCCCGACCTTGTTGTTGACGTTGACCTGATTGATGCCGGGCAAATTGATTTCGGCCGGATCTTCGGCGGTCGAGATATTGGTATCCTCGGTATTGAGGATATTGAGCCCGGTGTACAGCGACACCGTCTTACCGCTGCCGGTAGGTCCGGTGACCAAGATCATCCCTTGCGGCTTGGCCAGATACTTGAGGTACAGCTCGCGCTGGAACGGCTCATAGCCAAGCGCGTCGATGCCCAGCATCGCGCTCGAGGGATCGAGAATACGGGTGACGACCTTTTCGCCGAACAGCGTCGGGCAGGTGCTGACGCGAAAATCGATGGCCCGATTCTTTGACAGCCGCATTTTGATGCGGCCGTCTTGCGGCACGCGGCGCTCCGCAATATCGAGTCGCGCCATGACTTTGAGGCTGGCCACGATCTTGACCGCCAATTGCACCGGCGGCACGGCGACTTCTTTCAGAACGCCGTCCAAGCGCGTTCGGATGCGAAACATCTTTTCATAGGGCTCGAAGTGAATATCCGAGGCGCCTTTTTTGATGGCGTCGAGCATGATCTTATTGACGAAACGCACGATCGGCGCGTCTTCGACGTCGTCGCGGCCCAGCGCATCGGCATTGGGGTCCTCATCGCCGCCGGTGACCTCCAGATTTTCGAGATCGAAGTCATCGTCGGTCAGGCTGGGCATGATCGCCTCGGCTTGATCGATGGCCTTGGTGACCGCGGCTTGCAGCTTGTTGTCCTCGACGACCACGAACTCGATGCTCATCGAGGTCTGGAAGCGGATCTCATCGAGGGCATGCAGATTGGTCGGATCGGCGACCGCCAGGAACAAGCGCTTGCCGCGCTTCATCAAGGGCAAGACGCGATGTTTCTGCATGAGCTTTTCGCTCACCGCGCGGACGGCATCCATGATCGATGGCGACCGCATCCAAATCCAGCAATGGCACGCCAAACTCGTTGGAGGCGGAAATGGCGATATCGCGCGCGCGTCGCCAGATTCGTCGACACCAGATGGGTGACCAGATTGGCGCGCTTTTCCTTGGCCTTGACAATAGCGTCCTGCATGGCGTTCTCATCCAGCAGGCCGTCTTGGACCAGTCGCTGGGCAAGGCCGCCCAGTGCCACCCGACTGGTGCCGCCAACCGACGCTATTGCGTTGTCATTCATGGACTTACAGTAAACCCCATGCCTGCTCCCTAGTCTACTATCAGTAGCCAGCAGAGCAATTGTCAAATCATCCGCAGATAGTCGCACATCGGCGCCGTCACGCTCGTGACATTGATCGCAAAATGGAGCCTTCTTGAGGGGTCGCCGCCGGAAGGCCGCAAAAAAGAAGCCCCTCCTGGGAGGGGCTTCGGTGCTGTTGATGGCGGAGCGACCGCCAACAGCCAATCGTCATTACTTGCAGTTGCTCGGCACGTAACGGGTCAGCACGTTGCCGGCGCAGCGGCGGGCCATGTTCTGCGCGCCGCAGTGGCGTTGCCCGGCGAAGTGCATGCCCAGTCGATGTTACCGCCCAGCGCGTGCGGCACGCGACTGGGCACCATGCGACGTTGAGAGGCGTCAGTGACAGGTTGAGCGCAGCATCTGCGGTATCGCAGCCGTTGCGTATGTGACCGTGATGACACCGGTCGCCAGTGCAACGGTAATGTTCGACACGTACTTGGTCGGTGAGAACGCTGCAGTTCCAGGATGACGCGGCGGCTTTGAGGCCCGTCGTCCGCCGGACTGGAATGATTCCGCAACCGCGGTTTTCGCCGAGTCCGCAAGATTCAGGCCTTCCGTCACCTTCGCGCGGATGGTGTAGTCCTGATAGGCCGGGATGGCGATCGCCGCCAAAATACCGATGATCGCGACCACGATCATCAATTCGATGAGCGTGAAACCCTGTTGCACTTTCTTAAGCATTTTTACTCCTGGAGTTGAACACGAAATAAGACTTACATTTCGAACAACGGCCTTGCCGGTGACAGTAGATGAGCAAGCGCTATGCCAATCGTGCCGTCTGGTACGTTAAGTACATGAATTAATAAGATAATCTGGTCAATATCGACCGAGAGCATTGACATATTTGCGTCGTGCGGCGGCGTCAGGTGGACGCACCATGTCGCACTGTGACAAAATTTGTCAGCGATGAGACTAAATCAGGGCTCAAGTCCCGATAGCGATTTCAAGGGGCCGATGAATTTTTCGTAGTTGCGCCAGCGTGCCACGGAACTCTTGTATATCTTCTGGCGCACCTGCCAGGCGCTGGCAGTGGTCACCTGCCGCTTGGTTCGTATGGAACTCCAGGCATCGCTCGTCCCATTCCAGGCCGATGAAATCCAGCATTTTGCGCGACCACGCCTCTTGATCGGCGACCAGTTCTTCGTATGGCACATCAAGAATGAACCCCGGCGGCAGCACCGCCGCCAATGAGCCATGAGCCGCTGGTGTTCTCGGTAGTAGTGAGCAAGATCCGACAAATCCAATTGAAATTAAGACCGTCAAGAACTGTTGGAAATAGCAAGAAAGGCAAGTATCGATTGGATCTCGCTGCATGTAGATGATGCGAGCGTTCGGGAATACCGAGTAGATCAATCCCAGATAATCGGAGTTACCGGCGTCTTGTCGACGATGCGCGGCGCATTCGCGGAGATGCCGCTCGAGAACGCGCAAATATTCTTCTGCCACTTTGTGCCGCGTCGGCTCGCTCGAAGATTCCTTGCTGAAGCCCGCATCCTTGGCGATCAGCGCATGCCCAAAACTCCAACTCGCCGGCGCCCTATGCGGCCGGATGCGAAGCGATGATTTGCTCGGCAAGCGACGTGCCAGAGCGCGGCATCCCGACCACCAAGACCGGCTTCGCCGACGGCGATCCGCGCCGCCGATTTTCGACATCGACTTCCGGGAATAAACCCGAATCAGATCGTCGACGAGATGCGAGCGCGCCTTTCGGTCATATTCTTCCGCAGCAGTCTTCAACAACTCGTTGGCGCGCTTGAAATTCTGAAAAGCCTGCGCGAAAATCACCGACATCGTCGCAATACTTGCCGATGGCAAAGCGCAAATTGGCCTCTTCCAGTGGGTGAATCGCGCTCGTCGCGATCTCTTCCGCGCCCTTGAGCCACTCGCGTCGGCAGTCGTCATCTTGCGAGTGCCGGCAAGAGCCGCCCAGGCATTCGGTCATCTTCGGATTGATTTCTATGACGCGCTTGAACGTCGTCTCCGCCTCTTCGAATCGGCCTTCCACGTCGGCTATTTGCCCCATTCCGACAAGCGCACGGACATCGCGTGGCGCAGTCTTCAGCACCTTTGTAAAGTACGCTCTGGCATCGCGCATGCGCCCGAGAAACTGAGAGTCAATCCCAAGATTGATCCTCGCCTCGAGATCTTCGGCTTCAACTTGAGGGCGCGCCGCAGCGATGCTTCTGATTCGACGAGATCGCCCTTCTGTCGCAGCAGAATCCCAAGATTGCCGTGCGGATCCGGGTAGTTCGGCTTTATCGCATCGCCTCGCGAAAGCATGCTCCGCCTCTTCGTAGCGGCCCAGGTGGGACAGCGCCGATCCTAGATTGTTGAGTGCCTCCGCATGCGAGGGTCGAGCTCGACCGCTTCCTGATAAAGTCTGCGGCCTCAGCATATGCGCCCTCGCGAAGCATTTATTGCCTTGGCGAAGAGCTGTTGAGCCTTGGCCCGTATCGGGGCGATTGGCCGGGCGTCGCCGACTCTGATCTGCGGGAATCTGATTCTGCGAAAGATGCAGCACCAACGACTGAGTCACTTCATCGGCGATCTTCCTGGCAACGCCGTTCTCGATCAATCGCCACTTGAAGGAGTTCGCGAATTTCGCCTTCTTGTAAAAGTTAAGTTGCAATGGGCGCACCTCGCTGTCCGCACGCCGCAGCAATTGCTCCATCGAAGCGGAGGTACTAGCGGCGGTGGACCGTCGCGACGGCGGATCGGCCCGCGGCGCAAATTCGTCGGCCAATGCGGCGCCGATTTCGGCGGCTTCACGCCCATTGAACCATTCGAGAATCATCGTTCTGTATCCAAGTCTTGAGGCAATGAGGGTGATTGTTCGCTCCTGACTATTACATAATCACACAATTTCGCTTTGTGCTTTGAGTCACGAAAGTGTTCATTCGATTCCGAGCTTCTTGATCCGGTACCGCAATGCACGGAACGACATGCCCAAGACTTTTGCGGCGGCCGTCTTGTTATATCGCGTTTGCTCCAGCGCCTTTAGAATGGCGTCGCGCTCGATATCTTCAAGATGATCGCCCAGAGCTCCGCCGACTTTGGCATTGGCGGCGGCGGGCGCGTCGCCCCGGGTCGGCCGCAGTTGGATGTCGCTTGCGCTCACTTCGCCGCCGGTGCTCAGAGTGATTGCGCGCTCGAGAATGTTTTCGAGTTCGCGCACATTGCCGGGAAAGGCGTATGCCTCGAGCGCGGCCAACGCGTCCTTGCCCAGCATCGGCGGCGTAATCTTCATGCGCCGCCCCAGCCGCCGCAGTATAGCCTCCGCGAGTTCCGGCACGTCTTCCGGCCGTTCGCGCAATGACGGCACCCGCAACTCGATGACATTCACGCGATAAAAGAAGTCTTCGCGAAATTTTCCTTCCGCCACCAGTTTCGAGAGATTCTTGTGCGTAGCCGACAGAACGCGCACGTCGACGCCGACCTCGAGCTGCTCGCCGACCGGGCGAACGGCCTTTTCCTGGATGACACGCAGCAACTTGACCTGCATATGCAAAGGCAAGTCGGCGATTTCATCGAGAAACAACGTGCCGCCTTCGGCGGATTGTATGAGCCCCCTCTTGTCGCTGACCGCGCCGGTAAAGCTGCCGCGCTTATGGCCGAACAGCTCGCTTTCCATGAGTTCGGTCGGAATGGCGCCGCAATTCACCGGAACAAACGGGCCGTCGCGGCGCGGACCCGATTCATGAATGAGTTTCGCCACCAATTCCTTGCCGGTACCGGATTCACCGAAAATATGCACGGGCGCCTGGCTGCGCGCGACGCGCGCAATCATTTCGCGCATGTGTTGCATCGCCGCGGATGTGCCGAGCAAGCGCGGACCGAATACGCTGGTGTCAGTGTCGTTGGACCCCGATAGCTTGATGGCAGTCGCCACCAATTTGCGCAGACCCGCAAGATCCAAGGGCTTGGAGACGAAATCGAAGGCGCCCAGTTTGAGCGCGCGCACCGCGGTTTCCATATTGCCGTGCGCGGTAATCACCGCCACGGGCACGCTGGGCGAGTACTGCTGTATCCATTTGACCAGTTCCAAGCCATCGCCGTCGGGCAACTGCATGTCGGTCAAGCACAAATCGAATTGCTCGGTCTTGAGCAATCGCTGGGCGGCGGCGACGTTATTTGCCGTTCGAGGGTCAAGATCCATGCGCTGCAAAGTGATTGACAGCAACTCGCAAAGATCCGGCTCATCGTCGACTACCAACACTGCGGGTTTTGGCATATCGCTATTGTAGCGTGGCAACGCATCGGCGGAATGCCGGCCTACGGTTCCCGTCGATTTCAGTGACCTCGCAAAATATCGCCCATTGCGGCGGCCGCACCGAATCGGGATGGGTGCCTTCGCCCAGTCGCTTTCGGGACCAAGATAAACCACGTCCCCGCCCACCGACGGCTGCAGAAACTTCACCGAGCCGTGGCTGACCCATGCGGTCAAATCGGTACCGATGTAACGCCTCAGTCCACCGTCGCCACTGTATTCCGTGCGCGGACGGCGTGGCTGAAACAGTGCCGGACAGGCATCTTCGAGATGGTCGAGCGCAAGATCGGCATCGCGGTGCGCCGGCATCTGCGCCGAATGATCAGTTTTGTCCGGAACGACGTGACAGCTCATTAGGTACGTCGTGTCGCGCGGTTGCGGCACCGCCGGCAGCGAGGTGGCCATCGTGAAATCCAAGTCAGGAGGCAGACCATGCACGGTGATCGTCGCACAGTCGCCCTCGTCGACCCGCAGGCTGAACGCGCTCAAGGCGTCATCGATTTGAGCACGGTTCGGCAGACGCCGCTCATCGTCGCGGTAGAGTCTTTCACCGCGGATGAGCATGCGTATGTTGGGTGCGTATCGATTCATGAGTGACTCGATATAAGCCCCACTGGCTCCGTCCGAACCGAGGGTGTAAAGACCGGAAAAATTTATCATTCCGGCGCCGGGAGCCAGATAAGGCGCAATGAAAGAATTCGTCTGGGCGCCCATGGTCAGGTATAGATTGGCTTCCGATTCGAGCTTCTCCGGTACCGAAATGTTGATCCAATGGTCATCCCACGGCGCCTGGTTCCAGC
The DNA here is from genome assembly GCA_963749775.1 of uncultured Gammaproteobacteria bacterium. Lineage (GTDB taxonomy): Bacteria > Pseudomonadota > Gammaproteobacteria > Steroidobacterales > Steroidobacteraceae > Bog-1198. Next base: position 516,521 of record CAVVPB010000025.1, on the reverse strand, counting down.
GATAATCCGCACCCATCCAGAGCTGTACGCCCTGGACCCCCAGAATGCCTGCAAGAATGTAGTTGCGGACTTTCGGTTGCATTGCAAAGAAGCGAAACAGCAACGCGACGATCACGACCGCGGCAACACTGGACATCGGCAGGAAATAGCGGCTGTTGCCGGAAGCGCTCAGCCAGAGCCACCCAATCCACAGCGAAGCCGCAGCCGAGCGCTGCAAGCGCGCGCGCGGAAGCCGCATCGGCGCTCATCACCGGTTGAGCTCGAGGTTGCCGCACGACGCCGCCACAACCAGCGACAGAAAAAGGCGCCAATCAGTATCAACAGTACGGCGTACCGTGGATCCGGCGCCGCAGTTCTTCGTGCACCATCGACACGGGATCGATCATGGCGAACGGGCGCCAAAGAGCCTCGGCAAATGATCCGGAATGAAACGAAATAGCCCGCACGATCTCGGTCGTGAATTCCGGCGAACGGAACACGTTGTTCATCATGGGAAACAGGGGATTGCCGAACCTCTGCTCGAGACGATAGGACCAGGGCGCGGCGACGACGACAAATCCAAGTCCCAGCGAAATGCCGTAGGCAAGGCCTTGGCGGATCCGCCCCCGCAGGGTCAGCGGCAGCATGATCAATACGGCAAAGCCGGCGATTGCGTGTACGGCGTTGGTGAGCTTCAACCCGGTCGCGACGCCGCACAGAAGGCCGGCGCAGACGACCCGTGCCGTGCTCGGTGTGCGCACGGCGAGGGCGAGCAGCAGCCAGCCAGCCAACACCAATTCCCCGGTCGTGATGTCGGCGAAGGTCGATCCAATCTGTTGCAGCAGGATTGGATTGATGAGTGCGAAAGCGACTGCGCAAAGGCCGAAGATCAAGCGCTGGCGTCGGTCGTTCGACGGACAAACGGTGACGGCCAGTTCGTAGGTGAGCCAGAGCATGATGCTGTGAGCTAGCGCCAGTATCGAACTGATCTCGAGCGACGAGAGGCCGCTATTGACCAGATAGTACAAAGGCACATAGACGTAAGGATTGAAGTAGGACTGCAGACCGGCCGGGAAATAGTCCTGGGCAAAGCGATCGTGGACGGCGCTAAACCCCGCATACAGGTGATAGCTCAGGGTGTCCGACGCCATGTCCTTACCGAGGAGGTAATTGGTGGCAAGTGCCAGTACGGTGCACGCTATGTACACCGGCAGTCGATAGGGCGCGCGCAATACCAGGTGCTGCGGCGATCTTCATGATCCGGTTTGCGTCAATCTCGCAAAGTAAATGCCATTCCTGCGGCCGCACTCGAGCGGCAGCGGACGCTTAGCCCAAGCGTCTTCCTGCCCAACGACGATCTCGTGAATGTCGCGCACCGCGGAGGCGAACTTGACTTCCCCCTGGCTGACCCAGGCTGTCAAGTCAGTCGCGCCGTAAAATCGCTGCCACACTTGACCAATATGTTCCGTTTGCGGGCGACGAGGTTGAAATAGGGCGGGGCAGGCGTCTTCCAAGCGGTCCAACACCACATCAACGGCTCGACGCGCCGCCATTTCCCTTGACTCGTCATCTGTGTCCGTCACAACGTGACAGCTTGCGAGATAACTCGTGTACCGAAGCTTGCCGGATGACGGAATTGGGGGCGCCGCAATAGGACTCTCCACTGGTCGCCACACTGTGGGCCGCATTCCCTGCACGGTGATTGTTTCGCAATCGCTTGTGTCCACGCGGAGGCTAAATGTACGCAGCGCGTCGTCAATGTCAGATCGACGTGGCAGACGGAGCGCCGAATCCTCATAAACTCGATCCCCGGCAACCAGAACGCGCAGGTGCGGCCTGCTGCGCGCGATCATGGCACGAACGCGCGCTGCATTCGCGCCGTCAGGGCCGAGTGGGTACCCCCCGGCAAAATTAACCACGCCGGATCCTTTTGCGAGGAACGGGGCGATGTAGGAATTCGACTGCATGCCAATCGACAAATACAAATTCGGCTGGCTTGCGAGCTTCTCTGGAACTTTGACATCGAACCAGCGCCCATACCAGGGCGCCTGATTCCAGCGAAATTCAGTTCCCAGAGCAAGCGCAGTCCCTTGGCCGATGAGCAAGGCTAACAATATGCCGTTGCGGCCTAGGGTGTGATCCGCCAACAATCGAAACAGAAGCGCGACTGCTAGTACCGTTGCCACGCATGCCATGGGGAGGAAATAGCGACTATTTCCTGAATAAACCAGCCACACGATCCAAGCGAAAGTAAAGCCAAATCCAAGAGCCGTGAGTGCGCGAGTGGCCGATTCAGATGCCGGAGATACGGGAGAAGTCGAAGTAGGAGTGCGCGACCGCCATATCCACGCAATGACGGATGTCAGGAAAACCAGCAGCAACAAGGCGTAACGAACGTCGGGTGCCGCGAGTTCCTCGGCAATCATGTTATCGGTGCCGGTCATCGCAAACGGGCGCACGAGCGCGTCAGTCAGAGAATTGGCAACGAAACGGTATGGCTTTGCCGACGAGGTTGTAATCTCGGGCGATTTGAACACAGTGTTCAAAAACGGAAACATCGGGTTTCCAAACATTCTTGCCAGGCGCAAAGACCAAGGTGCCGCAGCGAGCACAAAACTGGTTCCGAGCGCGGCGCCAAAATAGAACAGATTGCGAATTCGCCCGACAATCGGTAACGGCAAAAAGGCCACCAGGAAGAACGCTGCAACGGCGTAAAGCCCGTTGGTCAGCTTTAACGCGGTCGCAATCCCAAGGAGGACGGCCGCAAAAATCACCAATCTCATGCGTGGCCGTAGAACGGCTTGAATCAGTAGCAGCCATCCGCCAAGCACCAACGTAGTGGTCGTGATGTCGGAAAAGCTCGAGCCGATTTGCTGCAGCAAAACCGGATTCATGAATGCAAGCACAGTGACGCACAGACCGAAGAAGAAGCGCTGCCTGCGATCCTCTGACGGCGAGACTCTGCACGCGAGCTCATAGGTGAGCCAGAGGACTGTGCTGTGAATTATCGCCAACGCGGTGCCTACCACGAGCCCTGGCAGGCCCAATTTCACCAGGATATAGAATGGCGCGTAGGCATACGGGTTGAGGTACGAATTGGGCCCGGCCGCAAAATAGTCTTGTTCAAATCGATCGTTGAGCGCATTGAAGCCAGCATAAAAGTGATAGTGCAGCAGGTCCCACGCCATTTCCTTGCCGAAGGTGTAATTCAAGGTAATCGCAATAACCGTGCACGCGGCATAGACGTACCATCGGTGGGGTGCTGCTTCTGTACCTATTGCGGAGAAATGGCCAGGAACGGAACGGCACTTTGGACCGTGTCAGAGGACATCACGATCGCGCAGAGGCATGGAGGTCGGCTGGCGGCGATAGTTTCCTCGTGATAGGACTCTTCAGCGTTGATGTTCCAGATTTCCTCCTTCGGAGCCCTTTTCGCAATTGCATCTACGGCGGCATTGGCGGTCAGCATGGAGTGGTCCTGGTTATTGTATCGGTGCATTCCATTTCTGCCGATCGGGTACAGGTTGGAGAATCGATCCAGAAAATTGCGCAAGTATCCAAATTGGTTGTATGCGCCAAAGTACGCAGGATATGCGCTGGGAACACGTACAAGAGTGCCGCTGATCACATCTTTGCGTTCAATGAGACCAATTTTCTCGAGTTCGCCGGTGGCGAAGTCCAGAAATTGCCTCTTCCTCCATGGCCCACAAATCGTCGCCTTGATCACAAAAATACTCCAAGACCCAGCCAGACGGTTTTCGGATCAGCAACCAGTGCGGGACTCCAGTTATTGAAAATCTGCAGTCGCCCGATGCGCACCTCCGGCTCCTGTATGTAGATCCAGTTGTCGGATGGGGTCGGGCGGCCCCGCATACTTCGCAGAAGCAGTCCGGCCGTCATGAAACTTCGGTAGGGAAGATCGTCCGCAATCTGCGCGATGTGTGCGTCATCAGGCTTCAACATCGCAATCAAATCTTTGACGGTAATTGTGGAGAGGAAGTGGTCGCAAGGCACGCGCCGCACCGCGCCCGCAGTCTCATCGAAGACTTCGACGCTGACCACCTTGTCCGCTACTCGATCAATGCCGACCACGCGTTGCCGCAAGTGAATCACTCCCCCGCAGCGCGGTCACACGCCGGGCAACCTCCTCCCACATCTGGCCGGGTCCGAATTTGGGATACAGGAATCGCTCTATCAGACTGGTTTCCGTCCCCTTCTGAGCGGCGTCTGACGAGTTGCGAAACGGACTCGACAGAGCGTGCGCAATGACCTTCGCAACCGACAATCCTTTGATGCGCTGCGCACCCCATTCCGCGGAAATCTGCCGGCACGGGACGCCCCAGACCTTCTCGGTGTAGTCCTTGAAGAAGGTGCGGTACAGACGGGTTCCGAAGCGGTTGATTAGAAAATCTTCCAAGCTGATCTCAGGCGCTCGGGATGTGAGTTGCGCCCGACCGTAGCTCAAACCGATCTTGAGAGTCTCGACGAGCCCAGATTCTTGACTGTGCTTGCATTCAGGTCAGCGGGTAGTCGAAGAACCGGCGGCGATAGAAAATTCGCGAAAGACGCCGGCGAACCAGCATGACGGCGTCGGAAGACGCCGGCGCATGTCCTTCGGGCGTCAAATCGCGCGATTGGCCCTGGTAATGGATGCGCAGCGCACGCGATTGCTGCGTTTGGTCTTCGGCCACCGGCAAGATCTCCTGCCACCATCGCATGACCCAATCCGACTTGGAAAAAAACCGGTGACCGCCGAGATCCATTCGATTGCCGCGGTAATTGATCGTCTTGGAAATGCCGCCCACCTGGGCGTCGGCCTCGATGACGATGGGCGTGATATCGGTCCGCCTCAACAGTTCGAGGGCGGCCGTCAGGCCGGCAGGGCCGGCTCCGGCTATGACTGCAATTTTCTGCGGTTTGTCGCTCTCAGACATGGTATATGGCACTCAAGCGGTGCGGCGTTGGGCAGCTGTGCGACGGTCTTCATGTTGCCGGCAGCGCCGATCTCACTTTTCGGCAGTCATAGAGGTTCCAATCCTTCCAAGTTCCGGCGTGTTCGTGACGCAAGGGATCGAATCCTACATTTTCCGGCGAAATGACAAATCCAAGCTGCGGATCCGCGCAGACTGCGATCAAATTCTTGGCAGTGAGCGGACGTGTAGGGGCTTTTTTCTTTCGCCCACCGTCGGATTTGGCAAGACCGGTCAGTATCTTCCAGTCCGGATCCATGAGCGGAAGCAGCACTTCCGAACGGCGCCGAACCTCGAGCGAGGTCGTGCGTGAAAAGACCACGCCGCTCGATTGATCCAGCGCCAAGTAGTTCGGCCGCGCCAGCGTGAACCAAACGAACGCGCCCGCATCACGTGGCGGCGCGACGAGAACCGTGCCGGTCGGCGGAATGGCGTTCTCCCAATCCGCGAATTCTTGGATTTCTGCGGCGGCGCCCAGCGTGCGGGCTTGCCTGAATGCCGCCGGAAAAATCAGCAGCGAGAATGCGGCAAGCATAGCCGAGAGGACCATGGGCACCCATGTCGTCCGCCGGATTCTGACGTCCCCACCAGACCAGCGCACCGAGCAGCACGGCCGGGATCTTCAACGCGAAAATATCTTGTACTTGCGCCAAGCCGAAGGGCGCACGTCCCGATGGAGGAGTCGGGGGCGAGACGATGGCCCAGCATTTCGCCAAAGTCCACATCACGATGGCGACGCCAAGCGCAACGGATACCCATCGAAAACGAGATGCCAGAACGAGAGCTCATATGTGCTCGGACCAACCAAAAAATCAAACCGAGCGATGCACATGCCATTCCATCGACCCCGGGCAATGTCCAACCCGATACCATCAACAGTGCGCAAAGTGGGCCGCACTTTTCATCCCGCCACACTCGCAAGAGCGTGAAGGGAGCCAACGCAGCGCTGACGAAGACGCCAATCCATACCCACCGCCAGGCTTGACCTTGCACCAGGATCGCGACCGGGCCGATGAGACCGCCGATGAACGCCACTGCTAAACCGGCGGCGCCCACCAGCGCAGCCACCATGCAGAGTTTGCGTATTCTCTCGTCTGTTACAGCGAACGCCGTGAACGCCAAATAAATGAACGGGCGGGCGTTGATGACCCAATCGCGAATCGACCAGAGTTGCAGAAACAGAAATTGCGATCGCTCTTGCACCACGTCCATCCAAGAAGCATCCATGACGGTTAGAACATGCGAAAACGCCGGCGCGTTGGACGGCAAGGACCGCAAGGGTCGAGTGTAACTAACACGCCGCCGATGGCGCCTGTGACGCTCGCGCGAAGCGGCAGCCACAGACAAACGAGCGTGAGCAAGCCGGGCAGCGCCATCAGCGGGTGAATGAATAAGGCTGCCAGTGCCAGCAATAACCCGAGTCGCTTCATGCCGCGGACATGACAGAAAAGCGCCGATATGATCAATGCTTCGGCCGGCAGACGTGCCGTCAAAAATGGATCTAATATCCGGAACACGCCGGACCCGCCATAGTCTCCCGCGATGATCAATAGAAACGCCACCGCCAGCCAAGCAGCGTCGCGGCCGGCGACTGCGCGAGCAAAACCCCATGACGCCGCCAGGAACCAAACTGTAAAAATCAGCGTGAGCAGTCGCGCCGCATTCTCTAACCCCAGATAAACCGATGCACCACGCATACAGAGGCGAAAACAACGTGAATTGATCCTGCGAGGTGTTTTGCAGATAGAGATCGGCCGCGAGATGTGGATGGAGTCTTGCGTACGCCTGAAATGCATAGATCTGCCCATCCTCCCGTGATGCCGTGATAGCCATGCAGAGCCAGCCAAAGCGTCACCGGTAACAGGGCAAGAGCGAATATTGCGAATTTCGATTGAAATCCGAGGTTCGACGAGTGCATTACCGCAGGTCTTATATAAACGCTAGATTATGCACGAGGCGGCATTCGGAAGTCCTTCACCTGGGAGACCTGCGTGCACCGGAAATCCGTGGTTCTCCTGCTTCCTGGCGGCACAGCGAGTTTGGCCCTGCTCAGGAGTCAGGTGGTGGCACAGCCAGATAGGCGAGACGGCGCATTTCCAGACGCCCTCTCGTCACGGTGTCGAGGATCATTCCCGCGATGAAGCTAATGGCAGACAAAAGAACCAAGCCCGTCGCTAGAATGGCAGTTGGCTGGCGCGGCACAAGGCCGGTCTTGATGAAAGTTATGACGAGTGGGATGCCGAGGGCTAGCGCAACGGCGATGAGAGCGCCCGCTATTGCGGAAAAGAATCGAATCGGGCGTTCGTTCTTGTAGAGAACCACTATCAAGCGAACTATTTTCAAGCCATCTACATACGTGCGAAGCTTGCTGGCAGATCCGGTTATCCGAATCCGGTAGGGCGTGGCAACCTCGGCGACCGGCAACTGCAGCTCCAATGCGTGAATGGTGAGCTCGGTCTCAATCTCAAAGCCGCTCGACATGGCGGGGAACGACTTCACGAAGCGGCGCGAAAACACCCGGTACCCTGAAAGCATGTCGGAGAATCGCTTGCCAAACAGATTCGCGACAGCGAATGTAAGCAGGCGATTGCCGAATTGGTGACCCGGCCGGTAGGCAGCAACGTGCGAGGCGACTCGAGTCCCAACGACCATATCGAGGCGCTCTTCGAATAGTCTATTTACCATCTGGGCAGCGTAGCTAGGGTCGTATGTCGCGTCGCCGTCCGCCATGACATACGCGTCCGCGTCCACGTCGGCAAACATGCGTCTGACGACGTTGCCCTTTCCTTGCAGCATTTCCCGCCGTATCAAGGCTCCGGCAGCGCTGGCAATTGCGACCGTTTCATCGGTCGAATTATTGTCGAACACATATATCCTGGCGCCCGGCAACGCGGACTTGAAACCATGAACTACCTCCGCAATGGAATGCGCTTCATTGAAGCACGGTATTATCACCGCGATTTTGCGCCGTTGTTCCAACAATGAATTGGCGTCGCCAGGGTCCATTTGCTCAGCCACCCGGTTATCAGCGGGCGGTTTCGGGGCGACGCTCATGAATCAGTCTTCATGTAATTTTTCAATTTTAGCCTCGACGGTCTTCATTTGCGGCCAAAGGCATCTTACATCTTCGGCGTGGGTAACGCGCGGGACCACACTGTGCCGTACCGGTCCGCATACACCCTGTGAAGCTCTGGGTAGTACTGCGCCATTATGTGCTCGTCTGCGGCCGCGCCATGGCTGTACATCCGGATCTCGTTTCCGCGCAGCCAGGGATCATTCTGCACCAGGTCCGCCCCGTAAAAGGAGTGACTGCCGTCCAGAATGACGACACGCCTTTCGGTACCCGCATATTGAGGCACCTGGCTCACGTCGCGGGCCATGAAGTCCTGCACCTGCCACGCGCGGAAGCCTACTCCGAAGACCAGGGTGAGGAGCATGCAAGTTGCAACGAAGTTTTTGGTCTCGCCGTCCTCGAATAACCGTGCGTGCGAGCCGGCTTCGCTGCGGATTCGCGCAGGACGGAACAGAGCAGCCGTCGCCAGCAGCGGCAAAGCCATCCAGGCCGAGTGGAAGTACCGGTAACCCCAGCCGTGCCCCTGGTCCACCGGCACGAGGAAATATCCAAAGAGCGTCAGGAGCGCCGAAGCGGTGAATAGCCGGCACAACGTTTCCCGGCGCCACCGTACGGCGCCGGCGACGGCGAGAATCATCAGTCCCGGGACGGCCCACACCCATGTCTTGGCGATCCCGATGAGGCGTGCAAGCACCACCGTCGCATTGGGAAGCGAGAAAATCTCGATCATGTGCTGCAGGCGATGCAAGGGTGCAGCCGGTCCGGCGGCCGACACCAGTCCCTCGCGCAGCAGGTGCCCGGAGAATAGAAACCAGCCCAGTCCCAGCAGCGCAACAGCGGCAGATAGCCTGCGATGAGCGAGGCAAGCAGCCGCATGCCGCCCTGGCGAGTGGCGACCCAGACCAGCCACGGCGCAGCGAAGAGCATGTGCGGCACCGGGTTATGCAGTGTGAGCGCGAGTGAACCCACGACACCGGCTGCGACGGCGCGAAGCCGGAGTCGGATGGACCAACAGCAGGGCGAACACAGAGTTGGCCAACAGGTGAGCCGGCATCGAGTAATAGGAGATGCCATTGGCGAAGATCACGGGCGAAGCGATCGTCAGCAGCAGCGCAAAACCGGCCGCTTCGCGATCATCGAACATCTCGAGCGCAAGTCGATGAATGACGAGAAGCGTCAGCGCGGAAATGACGGGATTGCACAGCCACGGCACGCCCGCCCACGTGAAGGGTGTGAGCAGCAGCGCAAAGCCCGGCCAATAAGCCTCGGCCACGCTGCCGGTGGCCCGTGACACATTCAGGAAGTAGTCCTGGAATCCGCGCGGGATGAGCCAATCCAACTGCGGGAGTGGGAATCTGCCGTTGCAGCCGGCCCGCCGCGAATACGCGGCTCTGGAAGTACGCTGCGTACTCGTCCATGGATAGCGGATGATTGTGGTAGATGAACAGGGTGCCGAGCGCGAGCAGCGATGCGGTGATGATTGCGATGACAAGGGGTTGATCACCGGCCCATTGCGCAATCCGTCGTGCGCGAAAGATATCGAGATCCGAAGAGCGCGACCACGAGTATGAGCAGTGCACACACCGCGCCGGGGAAATCGTTGTCGGCGAACAGCACGAAGAAGATGGTCGCCAGGCCATGCTGGCGCGCCTCTGGGCGCATTTGATGCGTCCACAGCAGTATGGCGGCAGTTACCATTGCGCCGACCAGGAACAAGGTGCGCGGACCCGGAGGCACTACGGAGAACCTGCTCAGCACGATCCTTCAATTCTGTTCGATCTGTCGGCTCGTTGCGCGTGACTCATTGCGCGCTTGGTCCATAAAGCCGGAATTTGATGCTTTAAAGCTCGAGGATTCGTCGCAGGCCCGCTACCGGCTCGAGAGTTGGCATAAACTAGGCGCGGCGGAATGAGGCCGCGATCAGGAAACCAGCCGGTGAACATCCTTACGAAAATGCTGCGGGTGATGTGGATACGCGAATACCGGCGGGCATTATTGCGCGCACGCGTAGTTGCATCGACGGAACACGACCGAATCCTGGGAGGACTGCAACTCAACACAGTCGTCGATATCGGCGCCAACCGCGGCCAGTTCGCACTGTGCATCCGCCGCCTGTATCCGGACGCACAGATATTCTCGTTTGAGCCGCTGAGCAAGCCGGGCCGCGCCTGGATGCGCAATTTCGGCGCCGACACGCGGGCGCAACTATTCAAAAAAGCCGTGGCGTTGCAGTCCGGGTCCGCCACGATGCACGTGTCCCGATGGGACGTGTCTTCATCGCTTTTGCCGTTCGCTCAGGCGCAACACGACAATTTCCCGCTGACCGAGGAGGCATCCAGGGAAGTCGTGGAAACCACGACTCTGGAAGCGTGCATCGAAGAGCACCTGATCCGGGCCCCGGCTTTGCTGAAGCTCGATGTGCAAGGATTCGAGCTGTCGGCGCTTCAGGGCTGCGGACGCCTCCTTGAACGGTTCAAGTATGTCTACGTAGAAGCGTCCTTCATTGAGCTCTACGTAGGTCAGGCGCTTGCGACGGAAGTGATCGGATTTCTGTTCAGCCGAGGCTTCAACCTGATGTGCGTCGCAAATCTGTCGTGTGGCGCCTCTATGCGGCCCATTCAGGCCGATTTTCTGTTTTCCAAATGTTGAAACTTGTGCTTGGCACGGCTGTCGGTCGATGTTTCTCGATGAATAACACCCCTTCGACCAAGCGCGTCCGCGTATATGTGGTCTGCCGAGAGGAACTAATTGAACCATTGAACCCGTTCATTTCCATCATTACGGTGTCGCTCAATGCCGAAGCCACGATCGAGGACACGCTCGCATCCGTCTCGCTGCAACAGCGCAGTTTCGACATCGAACACATCTGTGTGGACGGTGGCTCGACGGATCGAACGCGGGACGTGATCGACGCGTGGGCACTTCGGACCGGCCACATCAAGCGCATCTACGAACTCGACCACGGCATTTTCGATGCGATGAACAAGGGGCTGCGGGCTGCGAAGGGCGAATATGTGCTCTTCCTGAACGCCGACGACTTCCTGGTCGCGCCCGACACCCTGGCGAAAGCGATGGACGCCGCGCGCCCGGGCGGCGACGGGAATCCGGATTTGATCGCAGGCGACGTGTCGATGGGCGTCGTTGGCGGCCACGGACTGTGGCGGCACCGGCGCGCACCGCGATTGCTGGCGCGAGTGCGCGGCACCGGTTTGTTTCCGATCCAACAGGGTCTGTTTGCGAAGCGCCGGGTGCTGGAGCATGCCGGCGGTTTCGATGCGCGTCTGAAGCTTGGCTCCGACGTAAACCTGTTCTACGACCTCGAGCGGAGAATCAACCCCACGACCCACCTGCTTCGGACGGATGTCGCGTTCATGCGCGCGGGCGGCGCCGCCAACGCCGGGCTGCGGGCGCTCTGGCTCGGATCGCGCGAGATCTACGCTCACCTGGTGCCGACGCACGGTGTCGTCCGATCCGCGATCATGGTGCTGGTCAAGACCCTGCAGTCCCTAAGCGAGCTGCGCTACGGACGCTGCCGGCATGACCGCTGGTTCGCCACATTTTGCAACGAGACCAGAGTTATCCCATGAAGCTTTGGCAGCGAGGAGCGGAGGAAGGCCATTGCCGGCCTCCCAGGTGCGTAGAAGATAGAGTTTGCTACACTGCTGGAAAATCGCAGCGACCGGAACTATCGGTGAAGATGATTTCCGACATCCTGAAACTTCAATGTTAATACCCCGCCGCCCGTCGGAGGAATTGACTTGCGCAATCTGCGGGAATCGACAAGAAAATCGGATCCACGTTGCCCGCGAAATGATGTTCGGGCTGCGCGATGAGTTTCGCTATCTTGAATGTGGAAATTGCCGCTGCGTGCACCTCATCGATATTCCCCGAGACATGTCGAAGTACTACCCGAGAACTACTATTCCTTTGGGCCTGCCGGCGGACTGGAGGCGATGATTGAAGATCGGTGGGCCGCTTACGCCCATGGAAAATGGAGCCTGACGGGTTGGCTAGTTGACCATCTTGCTCGGGCCGCATGTGACAATGACGGCAATTCGGCGCGCACGAATCCCGCTCGATGCCCACGTGCTTGATGTCGGATGTGGCGCCGGTTGGCTTATTCGCGATATGAAGCGACTCGGCTATCGGAATGTGTCCGGGATTGACCCCTACATCAAGAGTGACGTGCGCGGCAGCGACGGTGTCGTGGTTCTGAAGCGATCTCTTAAAGATATGACGGGAGAGTTCGACGTAATAATGTTTCATCATTCGTTCGAACACATCGCCGACCAGGCTGGCGCGCTCAAGGAGATACGCCGCTTGCTTCGCCCTGCTGGTCGCGTCTTGATCCGCGTTCCCATCGCCGACTCGTTTGCTTGGAAACATTACGGCGTGAACTGGATACATCTTGATGCGCCTCGACATTTTTTTTTGCATTCTCCGATGAGCTTGAGTCTGCTCGCCGAGCAGTGGGGGCTGCATGTTGCGAAACTGACCTACGAAGGCAACGCAAGCCAATTTATCGGCAGCGAACAGTACGCGAAAGATATCGCGCTGGTTGATCAACGTAAGGGCGGCGTTCTGCGCCGATTGCAAGATTTGTGGCTTGCGCGACGGTACCGAACGCGCGCCGAAGAGTTGAATCGCAACGCTCAGGGGGACTGGGGTTGCTTTGAACTGCAGACCTAGCAGATTACCCCCTCAGCGATCGGTTTGCGGACTGCCAATAATTACTCATCGATTCGTGGAGCCCGAGCCAGTGCATGTGCGTGGGTGGCGAACCTCACAATCGCGACCCACCGCAAGCATTTATAAATCTGACGATGGCATATTAACTCGATGAACTATGGATCTCGCGCCGCTAGGGAGAGTACGTACGCTTCCGAAATCGCTCCGGTCGCTTGTCGAGCTTCGCCATGGCCGATGCTCGCGCGACCGACTCTTAAATTCGGCAATTCACCAATCGCCATCGGCTACGCCGTACGCACGTTAGGAACTCATCGGTTGAGCGTCAAAGCAAATGTCGTCGCAAATTACTTCAGCCAGGCATACATGGCCGTCATGGGCTTTGTGTTCGTTCCGGTATTCATAAAGTACCTTGGCATCGAGGCATTCGGACTCATCGCCATATTTACCATCCTGCAAAGCAGTCTGGCGTTGCTCGACATGGGTATGAAGCCCGCGTTGGGACGCGAAATGGCCAAATTCACGGCCGGAGCGCACGACGCGCAGTCCATTCGAGATTTGCTTCGGAGCGTCGAGATCGCCGCCGCTGCGATGGCAACGATCATTTCGCTGGGTATCGTTGTGGTCGGCAAGCTGGGTAGCTTCCAAATGGCTGAACGTAGAGAGTCTCCCGCTAAGCGCAGTAAGACATGCACTCGTCGGAATGGGCGTACTCTGCGCCTTGCGGTTCGTGGAGAACATATATTCGGGCAGCATCGCGGGTTTGCAGCGTCAAGTCCTGCAAAGCGTGTTGAGCAGCAGTCTGGTTACCGCGCGCGCTCTCGGCGCCATCGCCGTACTGGCTTGGGTCTCACCCACCGTGGAGGCGTTCTTCATCTGGCAGGTCCTGATCTCGATAGTCACCATTCCGATACTGGCGTCCGTCGTCTATCGAGAACTTCCGACGTCTCCGCGGCCGGCGCGGTTTTCCTGGGATTCAGTGACGGGCATTTGGCGTTTTGCGGGCGGAGTGATGACGATTACCCTATTGTCGCTTCTTCTGACTCAATCCGACAAGATTCTGCTCTCGCGATTATTGCCGTTAAAGGTGTTTGCCATCTACGCCGTCGCCGGTGTGCTGAGCAGCGCTTTATACATGCTGTCGACTCCGATCGGTGCGGCATTCTATCCGTCCTTTACGCAACTCATAACGCTTCGTGACGAGGCGGCGCTGCGTCATGCATATCACCAGGCTGCGCAGTTGTCCGCGGTCGTGATGGGCAGCGCGGCCATCGTATTGATCATATTTGCCGATACGGTCTTGAGTGCATGGACCGGCAATCCCACGTTGACCCAAGATGCCGCGCCCATACTGAGAGTTTTGGCGTTCGGTACGCTGCTTAGCGGGTTTATTGGGATTCCTTATCAAATGCAATTGGCCCACGGCTGGACCAAACTGACGATCAAAATGAACTTCGTTGCGGTTGCTCTGTTGGTGCCCATGCTGTTCTTGGTTGTTCCGAGATATGGCGGAATCGGCGCGGCGTGGGTCTGGGTCGCGCTGAACGCGGGATACCTGCTATTTGGAATTCACTTCATGCACTTGCGAGTGCTGCCTTCGGAAAAATGGCGCTGGTACGGCCGGGACGTTATTGCGCCGGCATCGGCCGCCGCTGCCACCGCCTTGGCTTGCCGCTATTGCATGCCGAATCAGGCGAGCACGATGATTGAACTCCTTGTCCTGGCGTTCACCTCCGCTTGCGTCGTCATAGCGGCCGCGCTGGTCAGTCCGCTGGTTCGTGTCCCTCTCGGAGCGCATATGCTCGCTGCCGCCAAGCACGTGCGGTTTAGACTGGGTTTTCACGTGTCCACTCGGCCATAGAAAGGCCGTCAGCTTTGAATTACATGTAATGAGGGACTTACAGTGACATTGGGGAGTTCGCGGCCGACGGTCACCGTCGGGATTCCGGTATTTAACGGAGCGCGGTTCATACGCCAAGCAATTGAATCGGTGCTAGCGCAGACTTTTGACGATTACGAGCTCTTGATTTCCGATAATGCTTCGGTGGACGGCACGGCCGCGATATGCGACGAGTTTGCCGCAAATGACAAGCGTATCAAGTTTGTTCAACAAGAAAAGAACCGAGGCCCTTTCTGGAATTTGAAATTCGTGACGGAACAAGCAAACGGTGGACTGCTGGTATGGCTTGCTCACGACGACGCCCTGCATAGGCTGTTCATAGAAGAGTGCGTCGCGTACTTGGATCGGAATCCCCGAGCGGTAATTGTTAGCGGCGACTTTCGAATTGTGGATGAGTCGGGCAATCAGGTTGATATGGAGATGCTGCAGACCATCAGAGAAGACATTCCGTGGGCGCAGCGATGCAGCCAATTCTTCCACTATCCGATCTTCTCGAATGTATTCTATGCCTTTTACGGGATGATAAGAGCTGATGCCTGCAGAACGGTTTTGAGCAGAGTCAAAGAGCCAAAATACATGTCGCAAATCGAGTTACCGGTTCTCTCGAGGCTCGCTACGATGGGCGAAATAACGTCGCTGCCTATGGTATTGCGAGACTACAGACGAGTCAGTACCTCTCTCTATCATTCCGAAATGAATTCTCTTTCGAGAAAATCGATATATGTGCGAAGCATTATCCAGACGGGACATATATCCCGATTGATAATTGATCAGGTGAGTGTCCTGTTATGTTCGCATTTTTCATTAATTCGCAAGCTTGGGGTGCTGCTTCGTATCGGAACATATTATTGCGTGAAATTGAGCGAAATTAGCTTTGGAAGAGGACGATCGCGGCGATAAGACTGGCAATAGTTTTGGACTCCTGCGGAAAGCCGATCGTATGGGCCGCGGTTGTCGCGGAGTCGCTTGTTGCGTAGCGGATTAGCGCGATTAAGCACTAGTTCGGATTAGTGCTGCTCTCATATTTCGGCGATCCCGTCACCCGGTCGATTTCGCGGATTTTTTGTAGCGTTCTTCGAAGAACTTGGACTGGATTGGCGCTTCACGAGACAAATCGCAAGTCCAATTTTTTGGAATTGGATAGTCCCGCTGATGAATAACTACATCTTCAAACGGCACGGCGCCGCGTTTCCATTGCTTGAAGTAGAAGGTTCCCCCTTCCTTCAATAATCTGTCGAATTGCGAGAGGTAAAAGCCAATCTGTTCAAGGCGCATCTCGTGCAGCGACGAAACATTGACGATCAGGTCAGCGAGCCCATCCGGGAGCCGACTGATTTGCGTTGAAAGAAAAAAAGCGATATCGCACTCCAAGAATTCCTTTTCGATATCGGCAAAGTGCTCAAAATCCCTGTAGTAAAAGATGCGAAGATTCGGAAACTCATGGCGAAGATATCTCTCAGCAACCCAAAGCGCGGGCGCTATATCGACTATGACATACTTTATTCCGGGATTTGTGGCCAATATCGCGTGGGCGTCGCGGCCGTATCCTGCGCCCAATTCGAGTACGATTGAACCCGGACGTAAGGAGGGGTTCATAGCGGAAATTTCGATGATGGAATTTGCCAGGTCCTGAGAAATCAGCGCGCCAGACCGGTCAGTAATGCGAGCCGGATTACCTTCTGTAGGTTCGCGCAGCGCCAGTAGATTTGGATCGCGAACCGTTTTTCTTGAGTATTCCCACGATGCGAGCGTCAAGAAATTGTAGAGCACGGACTGTATCCAATTGAACGCGGAAAAATAATCATGCTTGGGCGCCGAGAAGGCGCGGCACAAGCAGTCAAAACTCACTGGCAACGGTAACTGGCGAAGGAGAAAAATGATTTGTGAGTCCCAGGGTAAGATTCGTACAAATGTGAAGTAGTTTAGGGCGATGGTACGCTTGAAGTTTTCATAGCCGTGCTGCTGTAGCTGAGCTAGATTCATCCGGTTTAGTTCTATCCAGTACTTGGAGGGCCGCGCGCGGCTGTCCCCGGAATCCATGGCCGCGAACATCGATTCCAGTCGCTCCAGATCCTGCGTCCCCAATCGCTGAGCGTCGACCTCCTGATGGCGTTTGATGATCAATTTCGTAATCTGGTGCAACAACTTCAATCACTCCCTTTGCGAAGACAGGCGGGTAACTGTGAAACCAATTTTGATATGATGTAGAGGCAAACCAAGCGCGGCTGTTCGTTGCACGGTAACTATAGTGCACACTTCGGCTTGGAGGAGAAGCGCTTCACGAAATAGGACGATCTTCTACGCACCGCCTGGCAGGAGCACCTCGAGCACTCCGACTCATAAGCTGGCCTACACTGACTGAACCGCAAACAGACGCTACGCCTCACTACGCCTCACTCCTCCCAGCGCTGCGGATCGCTGAACACTATCCTAAAGATGCTGCCGTCGCCGCCGCGGGCTTCGTACAATAAGATCGCACGATTGAGCTGGCACAATTCGCGCGCGATGAACAAGCCCAAGTCCCGTGCCGCCTTTTCGGCCTGTAAAGAAGGGCTCGAATATGCGGTCCACCGCCTGAGGCTCGATGCCGGGGCCACGATCGCAGACTTCCAAATAGGGACGATTGCTGGGGTTCAGTCGACCCAGCTTGATCTCAATATTCACTCCGTCGCGAGCCTCGCCATACTTCATGGCGTTATCGCATAGGTTCCAGACCACCTGATGCAGATGACTGGGATCGAAACGCACTTCCAGATCCTCTGGCCTCTTCGCGAAACCCTATTTGAGACTCTCGAACCTGCATGGTCTCGCAAAACTCGTTCAAGAAATCTTCGAACCAATCACCCAAGGAAAGGCGCGTGGCCTTAGTCGCCTCGCGTCGAGACAGCTGCAGTACGTTATTGATGATGGTGCTGACCCGTTCGGAGTTGTTGCGGATAATGTCGGTGAGCCGCCGTTCTTCGGGCCCGATATTCGCGCTTTCCGCAAGCAATTGCCCCGCGTGACTCATGGCACCCACGGGATTGCGTATTTCATGGGCAATGCTGGCGGACAATCGGCCGAGAGCGGCCAGTTTGCCTTGCTGCACGCGCTCCGCCATGAGACTGGTGTCCTCGAGAAATATCAAGGTAGGTCCGGGCGATACGCCCAGCGGCGCGAAATGCGGCTGAATCAGGCGCGCGCCGTCAGCCGCCACGAAGCTCGATGGCGAGTTCTCGCCTTGCTCGCGCTGCCGCCAAGTGGACAGGGAGTACAGCAGCCGCGGCGACACTTCGCCCACCAGCGCGCCGGGAACCGCGTGATCGTCGCCGAGGATTTGCGCCGCCGATTCGTTGATGAGACGAATCTTGTCGGCTGCGTCGACCACCAGCAGGCTCTCGCGCAGGTGCTGCACGATGTACTGGGACAGCTCGGCGAGATTCGCAAGATCCAGGTCCTTTTGACGAACCAAGGCCTCGCTTTCGCGCATGCCTTCGGCGGCAAAGGCGGACGCGCCCGCGGTGGCAAACAGCACGATGCCGAGCAATCCCGCGGTGGCATATGAATTGACGCCAGCGGTGCCGCCCAACTGCTGCCAAATCGTGTCACGCCAGTATGGCAATTACGGCAACGGCTGCCAGAAATAAGGCGCTGCGCGGCGGCAGCAGGAACGCCAGGGCGCCCACCGGCACCAAGAACAGAAGACCGAGGCCGCTGGCGACGCCACCGCAGGTATGCAACAGCAATACCAGCACCAGCATGTCGACCGTCGCCTGCAGGATGGTTTGGACGTGGGCGCTGGCGAGGCGCTGGCGCACCATGATGACGCTGGCGATGCCGAAACACAGATAAAATATCGTGGCGCCAAAAAACAGGCGCGCGGAATCGATGGGAAAGCCGCGCGCGCTGCCCAGGGAATACAGACCGAAAAGCACCAAGCGGCACCAATACTCGGTACAAATTGAGAATGGCGAGCACGCGCCAACTCAAGGCGGGGTCGCGATCGATGCGGCGTTCGAATTGGCGATTCAAGGTATGCGTCTTTGCCCGCTTTGCGCTGATCTTAAGCTTAATTCAGAATAGCGCGCCTTACGTGACCGGATCGGCACTTGGGGAAGAAATTGACAAATCCGCGGCAACTGCGTTGTGTGATGGCGCAGCTCAACTTGGTGGTCGGCGATGTTGACGGCAACACCTCGCGCATCGTCGCCGCTGCCCACGAAGCGCGCGACCGTTACCGTGCGGATGTGGTCATGCTGCCGGAGCTGGCGGTGTCCGGTTACCCCCCGGAAGACCTGCTGTTTCATTCCGGCATGCGCTTGCAGGTGGCACGCTCGCTGGAGCGGCTCAAACAAGAAGTGCGCGGCATCACCCTGATCGCGGGTTACCCGGAATATGCCGGCGCGGCTATTTTCAATGCGGCCATCGTGATTCGCGACGGCGCCGTGCTCGCCAATCATCGCAAGGCCTGCCTGCCCAACTATCGCGTGTTCGACGAGAAGCGCTATTTCACGCCGGGCACCGACCCGACCCTCATAGAGCTTAAGGGTATGAAGGTGGGCGTGCTGGTGTGCGAGGATGCCTGGGATTCGGCGCCCGCGCGCCAGGCGCGCCAGGCAGGCGCGCAGGTGTTGCTGATCATCAATGCCTCGCCCTACGAGGTCGACAAGCAGACACAGCGGGAACAGCAGGTGGTGCGCGAACGTGTGCACGAAAACGGCGTCCCCGTGGTGTTCTGCAATTTGGTCGGCGGCCAGGATGAGCTGGTGTTCGACGGTAATTCCTTCGTCATGGACGCTCGAGGGTCGGTGACGCAGCGCGCACCCGCCTTCACGGAGGGCCTGTACGTCGTGGACTTGAGCCAGGACGCCGCGGGGCAGGTCCATCCCATTCCTTCCGACACGGTACCGTTGCAGAGCCAGGAGGAGAGTGTGTACGGGGCGCTGGTGCAGGGCACCCGCGACTACGTCACCAAGCACCGGTTTCCCGGAGTGGTGATGGGATTGTCGGGCGGCGTCGATTCCGCGCTCACCTTGGTTGTTGCGGTCGATGCGCTGGGCGCCGATCGGGTGCATTCGGTGGCCATGCCCTCGCGCTACACCTCGCAAATGAGCAAGGACGACGCCGCGCTGCAGGCGCAGACACCTGCACGTCAAGCACAGTGAAATTTCCATCGAGGGGATGTTCGAGGCGACGCTGGCCGCCTTGAAAGACGAGTTCGCCGGCCGCGCCCCGGACACGGCGGAAGAAAACATCCAATCGCGCTGCCGCGGCGTGCTGCTCATGGGCATTTCCAACAAGACCGGCAAGATGCTGCTCACCACCGGCAACAAGAGCGAGATGGCCGTGGGCTATGCCACCCTGTATGGCGATATGGCCGGCGGTTTCGCGCCGATCAAGGACTGCAGCAAGATGCTGGTGTATCGCTTGAGCCGCTGGAGAAACGCGCAGTCCCAGGTGATTCCGAGCCGGGTCATCGAACGGCCGCCCTCGGCCGAATTGCGCTTCGACCAGAAGGACACCGATAGCCTGCCGCCTTACGAGATTCTCGATCCGATTCTCGAGGCCTTCATCGAAGAGGACCTATCGGTCGATCAAATCGCCGCGCGCGGCTTCGATCGGGCGACGGTGGGACGAATCCTCGATTTGGTGAAGCGCAACGAATACAAGCGCCGTCAGGCTCCCCCGGGAGTGCGCGTAAGCGGGCGGGCCTTCGGCCGCGATTGGCGCTATCCGATTACCAACGGCTACAAGTCGCACTAGCTAACAAGATATTCTGGTACCAATGCTTCTTCGGCTCGAGATCTTCGGGTCGGGCCTGGGTAGTTGTCCGCGTACACGCGTTCGGCATTTTTCGCCAGATCGACCATGTTGAGGTTGTAGTAGGCGCTGACGATGACCCGCATCGAATCCTTGACCGCGGGCGCGCCGTCGTAGTTTTCGACGCAGTACTTGGCGCGGTTGAGCGCGCCGACGTAGGCGCCTCGGCGCATGTAGTATTGAGCCACGTGCAATTCGAAGTCGGCTAAGCGATTGCGCAGATACACCATGCGCTGTTGTGCATCGCCAACATACTGGCTGTGGGGGTATTTCTCGATAAGCTGCTGGAAGGCATCGAAGGATTTCTTGGCGTTGACCGGAGGACGTTTCGACAGATCAACGTTGAAGCGCCGCTCCAGCCAGTTGGACTGGCGCTCAAAATACACCAAGCCCTTCATGTAATAGGCGTAGTCGACCCGCGGATTGGTCGGATTTTCACGAATGAAGGTATCCGCCGCGTCGACTGCGGGATCGACTTCGTGATTCTTATAGTAGGCGTAAATCAAATCCAGTTGCGCCTGCCGAGCCGGTTCGCTGAACGGAAAACGCGATTGCAGCGCCTCGAGTTGCTTGACCGCTTCCCCATAGTTGGAGCTTCGAATGGCCTTCTGGGCCTTCGCATAGATCACCTCAGGGCCGGATTTGGCATCGTCGGCACGATGGCTGCGACAGCCGGTGGCCAGCATTACGACTCCGAGCGCGACCAGCAGTACACGGCTCGATTGGACAAGATCACGCAGTCTCACAAACGATTCCTTACAATGGGGACCCTAACGGGGCGGGGCGAAAGCGCGGCAGTATACCCGATGCCCCGACGGTTGCTTCGAGTGCCTCAATGACCGCAGAGTTCCAAGTGATCGACCTCAAAATTTCGCCGGAATTGGCCGGCTTGCGTCTGGACAGCGCCCTGGCGCGCCTGCTGCCGTCGCATTCGCGCACGCGGATCAAAGGCTGGATCGAGGATGGCGCGGTGCTCGTCGGGCGCAAACACCGCCAAGCCGCGCGACATCGTGGTGGCGGGTGCCCATGTCCGCGTGCAAATAACCGCAAGTTCGCCGCAATCCGAAGTGCTGCCGGAGGCGATTGCGCTGCGCTGGTCCACGAAGATCAGGACGTGCTGGTCATCGACAAGCCGGCCGGCATGGTGGTCCACCCCGGCGCGGGAAATCCGCAGCCACACCCTGCAAAACGCCCTGCTGGGTTTGGATCCTAAGTTGGAAAGGCTGCCGCGCGCGGGCCTCATCCATCGGCTGGACAAGGACACCAGCGGCCTTCTTGTCGTGGCGCGCAGCGCCGAGGCGCAGACCTCGCTGTCCCGCCAGCTCATGGCGCGCAGCCTGTCGCGCCAGTACTTGGCGGTGTGCGTGGGCGTCATGACGGGCGGCGGCACCGTCGATGCGCCCATTGGGCGCAATCGCAGCGACCGCTTAAGGATGGCGGTGCGCGAGAGCGGCCGGCCGGCGGTGACGCATTATCGGGTGCTCGAGCGCTTTCGCGCACACTCCTATTTGTCGGTGCAGCTCGAGACCGGCCGTACCCACCAGATCCGCCTGCACCTCTCGCACTTGAAGTACCCGATCGTCGGGGACCCGGTGTATGGCGGTCGATTTGCGCAGCCGCGCGGCGCGACGCCGACGCTGATTCATACCTTGCGCGCCTTCAAACGCCAGGCGTTGCATGCGGCAAGTTTGGGATTCGATCATCCTCGGACCGGCAAACGATTGGTATTGCAGAGTCCGGTGCCGGAAGATTTCGGGCAACTGCTGCTCGCCTTGCGCGATGACGCTCATTCGGCGGCGGAACTCTCGAGCGGGCGCGGTGAGTTCCTGTTGGTTTGAGGCTGACTGGCCGGCGCCGCCGGGAGTTCGGGTCCTGTCGACCTTTCGCGGCGTTAAGCGAGGGCGGCGCGGGTACCAGCAAGGCGCCTTACGCGCGCTTCAATCTCGGCGATCATGTCGGCGATGACCCGGTCGCCGTGGCCGAGAATCGGCGCGATTTTAAGGTCCGCAGCCGGATTGCCCACTGAGCCAAAATGGCTGAGACAGGTCCATGGGGCGCGGTGGCGGAGCTTGATACGGTAGGGCCTGGCGAGAGCGCGGACGCCGCGATCACGCGCCGTTCGGGCACGGTGTGCGCGATTCTCGCCGCCGATTGCCTGCCCATCGTGTTGGCGACGGAGTCAGGCGATGCGGTCGCCGCGGCACACGCCGGCTGGCGGGGACTCTGCCGCCGGCGTGATCGAGGCGACGGTACAGGCCCTTGGGGCGCCCGTCAGAGCGCCTCTTGGCCTGGCTGGGGCCGGCGATCGGGCCGGAGCACTTTGAGGTTGGCGAGGAGGTCCGCGAGGCATTTCTCGACGCCGATCCTGGGGCCGGCGAGGCCTTTCTGCCGAATGCGCGGGGCCGGTTCATGGCCGATCTTGCGGGGCTCGCCCGTCGGCAACTGGTGAGGCTCGGCGTGACCCGCATCTATGGGGGCAATGAATGCACCTACGCGCGCGCCGATCGGTATTTCTCGCATCGGCGCGATGGGGTGACCGGCCGGCAAGCCACGCTCATCTGGCGAGAACCTTGAAAAAACCGTTGAATTGGCGGCCTTCCATCCCCATTTCCGTGCGCATTCCGAGCGTTTTCTCGAGGGATAACTCATGCGAATGGACAAGCTGACGACCAAATTCCAGCAGGCACTGGCCGATGCCCAGTCCCTGGCGGTGGGTCGCGACAATCAGTACATCGAGCCGGTGCACCTGATGGCGGCGCTGCTCGACCAACAGGGCGGCACCGCCCGGCCGTTGCTGGAGAAAGCCGGCGCTCAAGTGGCAAAACTGCGCTCGGATCTGGCCGGAGCCTTCGACCGGATCGCCAAGGTGGAGGGCGCGGGCGGCGAGGTGCTGCTCGGCAACGATCTTAACAAGCTGCTTGAATGTCACCGACAAGCTGGCGCAGCAGCGCGGCGATCAGTTCATTTCCAGCGAGCTGTTTGTGCTGGCGGCCTGCGAGGACCGCGGCGAGCTGGGGCGACTGCTCAAGGCGAATGGCGCGGCGCGCGCGGCCCTGGAAAAGGCCATCGACGAGGTGCGCGGCGGCGCCAAGGTGGACGATGCGGGCGCCGAGGAGAATCGCCAGGCGCTGGAAAAGTACAGCATCGATCTGACCGAGCGCGCGACCTCAAGGCAAGCTCGATCCGGTGATCGGGCGCGATGATGAAATCCGCCGCACCATTCAAGTTCTGCAACGACGCACCAAAAACAATCCCGTGCTGATCGGCGAGCCCGGCGTCGGCAAGACCGCCATCGTCGAGGGGCTGGCCCAGCGGATCATCAATGATGAGGTGCCGGAGGGACTTGCGCAACAAGCGCATTCTGGCGCTCGACATGGGCGCGCTGATCGCCGGTGCGAAATTTCGCGGCGAATTCGAGGAGCGCCTGAAAGCGGTTCTGAATGATCTGGCGAAACAAGAAGGCCAGGTCATTCTGTTCATCGACGAATTGCACACCATGGTCGGTGCCGGCAAAGCCGAGGGCGCGATGGATGCGGGCAACATGCTGAAGCCGGCGCTGGCGCGCGGCGAGCTGCATTGCGTGGGCGCGACCACGCTCGATGAGTACCGCAAGTACATCGAGAAGGATGCGGCGCTCGAGCGGCGCTTTCAAAAGGTGCTGGTGGATGAGCCGTCGGTGGAAGATACCATCGCGATCTTGCGCGGCCTCAAAGAGCGCTACGAAGTGCATCATGGCGTGGAAATCACGGATCCTGCCATCGTGGCCGCGGCGACCCTGTCGCATCGTTACATTGCCGATCGACAGCTGCCCGATAAGGCGATCGATCTGATCGACGAGGCCGGCGCTCTGATCCGCATGGAGATCGATTCCAAGCCCGAGGCGCTCGACAAGCTGGATCGGCGCATCATTCAGCTCAAGATCGAGCGCGAGGCCCTGAAGAAGGAAAGCCGATGAGGCGTCCCGCAAGCGCCTGAGCACCTTGAACGACACCCTAAAGGCGCTGGAGAAGGAATACTCGGATCTCGAGGAAGTCTGGAAGGCGGAGAAGGCCACGGTGCAGGGCGCCGCGCACATCAAGGAAGAATTGGAGCGCGCCCGCCAGGATGTCGATACGGCGCGCCGCGCACAGGATTTGGCGCGCATGTCGGAGCTGCAGTACGGCCGCATCCCCGCGCTCGAACAAAAATTAGCCAAGGCGCTGGAAGTCGAGCAGAAGCCCAATCAATTGGTGCGCAATTCGGTCACCGAAGCGGAAATCGCCGAGATCGTCTCGAAGTGGACCGGGATCCCGGTATCGCGGATGCTCGAGGGCGAGCGCGACAAACTGCTGCGCATGGAAGAAGTGCTGGGCAAGCGCGTCGTGGGCCAAGAAGAAGCCGTCAAGGCCGTGGCCGATGCCATTCGACGCACACGCGCCGGTTTGTCGGATCCTAATCGGCCCAGCGGCTCGTTCATGTTCTTGGGGCCCACCGGCGTCGGCAAGACCGAGCTGTGCAAGGCATTGGCGGAGTTCATGTTCGATACCGAAGATGCCTTGATACGGATCGACATGTCGGAGTTCATGGAGAAGCACTCGGTCGCGCGCCTCATCGGCGCCCCTCCGGGCTACGTGGGCTACGAAGAGGGCGGGCACCTCACCGAAGCGGTGCGCCGCCGGCCCTACAGCGTCATCCTGCTCGATGAAATCGAAAAAGCGCATCCCGACGTGTTCAACGTGTTGCTGCAGGTCCTGGACGATGGCCGTCTCACCGATGGCCAGGGCCGAACGGTGGATTTTCGCAACTGCGTCGTGATCATGACCTCGAACTTAGGATCGCAGGTCATTCAAGAGCTCTCCGGCGAGGCGAATTACGCCAAGATGAAAGAAGCCGTGATGCAGGTGGTGACGCAGCATTTCCGGCCCGAATTCATCAATCGCGTCGATGAGATCGTGGTGTTCCACTCGCTCGGCCGCGAGCAGATTCGATCCATTGTCGATATACAGCTGGGTCGGCTACGACAGCGGCTGGCGGAGCGCGACATCACGTTGCGCTTGGACGATGCGGCGCGCGACAAAATCGGCGAGGCGGGCTTCGATACGGTGTACGGGGCCCGGCCGCTGAAGCGAGCCATCCAATCGCAGATCGAAAATCCGTTGGCGCAGAAGATCCTCAAGGGTGACTTCATCGCCGGCGATCGGGTGATCGCCAAGTTAAAGCGCGATGCGCTGGTGTTTGAGAAAGAGCGGCTGCATTGATCCGCTATACTTCGCGGCGAGTCCCTTAAGAGGAAGTCCATGCCTTTTTACGAGTATCAGTGCAAGAACTGCGGCCATGAGCTGGAGGCCATGCAGAAGGTCAGCGATTCTCCGCTCAAGAAGTGCCCCGATTGCGGTAAATCAGCAGCTGCAGCGTTTGATGTCCGCGCCCGTGTTCAGGCTCAAGGGCGGCGGTTGGTACGAGACCGACTTCAAGGGCGATAAGGACAATCAGCGCAATCTCGCGGATCGGCCGGAAGCTGATGCCGCGAAGGACAGCCAAGGACGCCGATGCCAAAGGCAAGGACGATAAGGGCAAGGACGACAAGGCTGGGAACGGCAAGGACGCCAAGTCGGCCGAGAAGAGCGCGGATGCCGCCCCGAAGGAGGCCGCCGCCAAGGAGAAGGCGGCCGACAAGCCGGCCGAGAAGCCGCCGGCCAGTGCCGCGCAGAAGAAAAAAAAGCCGCTCAAGGTCAAGCGGCGTCGCTAAAGCGCATGATCAAGGCGCTTCAAGGGATTCATCCGCTGCTCCTGCTGCTCGTCGCGACCACGCTCGAGGCGTCGGGCGATGCCATCGTCAGGATGGCGATGTACAACCACGCCGGCGTCCTCCGCGTCGCGCTGTTTCTCGTGGGCGCGGCGCTGCTGTTGGGATATGGTTCGTTTCTGAACTTGGCGCCGATTCAGTTCGGGCGCGTCGTCGGGCTCTACATCGCGACCCTGTTCGTGGTCTGGCAGGTCATCAACTTCATCGCCTTCAAATCGTTGCCGACCGTGCCGATCCTGGCGGGCGGTGTGTTGATCATTGCCGGCGGGGCCATCATTACCTATTGGAAGCCCGGCTAGCATCGCTGGACTTGCCCGCGCGCGCCTCAGGCCTTAGCATCGCGCGCTTCCCCTTTGTGGTTATTTTTGCCTATGCGTACTCATTATTGCGGCCGTGTCGATCAGGCATTGATCGGCCAAGTCGTCACCGTGGCGGGTTGGGCACATCGGCGCCGCGATCACGGCGGCGTCATTTTCGTGGATTTGCGCGATCGCGAAGGCTTGCTGCAAATCGTATTCGATCCCGACAACGCCACGATGTTTGCGCTGGCCGAGCGGGTGCGCAATGAGTTCGTGCTCAAGGTCAAGGGGTTGGTGCGCGCGCGGCCGCCGGGCACCGCAAACGCCAACCTGAAATCCGGGCAGGTTGAATTGCTGTGCCAGGATCTGGAGATTCTCAACCGCTCGGAGCCGCTGCCGTTTCAACTCGACGAGACCGTCAGCGAGGAGGTGCGGCTGCGTTTCCGCTACCTGGATTTGCGGCGCGAGGAAATGCGCGAAAGATTGCTGCTGCGCCACCGGATCACGCGCGCCATGCGCCATTATCTCGACGAGGCGGGTTTCGTCGATATCGAGACGCCGATACTGACCAAGGCCACTCCGGAAGGCGCGCGCGACTATTTGGTCCCGAGCCGCACGCAGGCCGGCAAATTTTTCGCCCTGCCGCAGTCGCCGCAGATCTACAAACAGCTGCTGATGGTTTCCGGATTCGACCGTTACTATCAGATTGCGCGCTGCTTCCGCGACGAGGACTTGCGCGCCGATCGGCAGCCGGAGTTCACCCAGCTCGATATCGAGACCTCCTTCCTCGACCAAGGGCAGATTCAGGATTTGATGGAAGGCCTGATCCACGAGCTATTCCGCCAAGTCTTAGGCGTTGAATTGCCGAGTCCGATGCCGCGGATGAGTTATGCCGAGGCGATGCGCCGCTACGGGTCGGACAAGCCGGATCTGCGCGTGCCCCTGGAATTGGTGGATGTCGCGGACTTGGTCAGGGGCTGCGACTTCAAGGTATTCGCAGGGCCCGCGGCCGATCCTCGCGGCCGAGTCACGGCCTTACGCGTGCCGCAGGGCGGCAAGCTGACGCGCAAGGAGATCGACGACTACACGGCCTATGTGGCGCGGTACGGCGCCAAGGGTCTGGCGTATGTCAAGGTCAACGAGCTTGCCAAAGGCCGCGAAGGCTTGCAGTCGCCGATATTGAAGTTCTTGAGCGATGCGGCGATCAGCGCCATCATGCAACGCACCGCCGCGAGTGACGGCGACCTGATTTTCTTTGGCGCGGACAACGGCAGGGTGGTGAGCGATGCCTTGGGGGCGCTGCGCCTCAAGGTAGGCCAGGATCTGAAGCTGGTTGCGCCCGGTTGGCGACCGCTGTGGGTGGTGGATTTCCCCATGTTCGAGTGGGACGCCGATGCGAAGCGTTGGCAAGCCATGCATCACCCGTTCACCAGTCCGGCCAATCTGGATTCTGCGGCACTTGCCGCGAGCCCGGGAGAAGCGATCGCCAAGGCCTACGATATGGTCTTGAACGGCTCGGAAATCGGCGGCGGTTCGGTGCGCATCCACAATCAAGAACTGCAATCCGCGGTGTTCGATCTGCTGGGCATTTCCGCGCAAGAGGCTCGCGCAAAATTCGGATTTTTGCTCGACGCGCTCAAGTTCGGCGCGCCGCCGCACGGCGGCATTGCCTTTGGTCTCGACCGGCTGTCGATGCTGATGGCCGGCGCCGACAGCATCCGCGACGTGATCGCCTTCCCGAAGACGCAGACCGCGTCGGACTTGTTGATGGATGCGCCCACCGAGGTGAGCGAGGCGCAGCTGCGCGAGTTGCATATCCGCATCCGCACGCCACCCAAGATCGATTGACGCGTGCAGTTTCGCCGCCCGGAATCCGTCTTGATCGTGATCTTTACCGAGGGCGGCGAATTTCTTCTGCTCGAGCGGCGGCGGCCGCCGGGATTTTGGCAGTCGGTCACGGGCAGCCTTGAGTGGGGGGAGCTCGCCGATGTGGCGGCGCGGCGCGAGGTGATCGAGGAGACCGGCATCACGCAGGGCGTGCTGATCAATCTGCAATGGACCCAGGTCTACGAAATTCTGCCGGCCTTCGGCAAGGTGTACGCTCCGGGCGTCACCTTGAATCTGGAGCACGCCTTTTCATTGCGATTGCCGCATCGGGTGCCGGTGACGTTGAGCGCTACCGAACATGCGCAGTATCGGTGGGCCTCGGATACGGAAGCCCTCGAAACCGCATCCTCGAGCACCAATCGCGCTGTCATTGCCGAACTTCGAGTGTAGGGCGCCGGTGAGCACGGTCGTTGTGTATGTGCACGGGCTTTGGCTCAACGGTGTTGAAGGCGTTTTGCTGCGCAAACGGTTGGCGCGAAGTCTCAAGGCCGAAACGCGCACCTTTGCCTATGCTTCCGTCATTTCGACGGTCACGGAGGATGCGCGAGCGCTGGGGTCTTACTTGGCGGCGCTGCGTGCCGATACGCTGCACCTGGTGGGCCACAGCCTGGGCGGATTGGTGATATTGAAGCTGTTCGAGAGCGGCGAAGGGGCGAGTCTGCCGCCGGGACGTATCGTGATGCTGGGCTCGCCGCTCAACGGAAGCCGCGCCGCGCTAAACTTGGCGCGCTTGCCGTTCGGCCTGAAAATCATGGGGCTTGGAGTCCGCGAGGAATTGCTGGCGCCGCGTACGCGCCGCTGGAACGGGCAGCGCGAGCTCGGCGTCATTGCGGGAAGCTTGAGACTAGGCCTGGGGCGCCTCGTGGTCCGCCACGGCGCGCCCAGCGACGGCACCATCTTCGTCGACGAGACGCGCCTCGCCGGCATATCGCAGCACCTGGTCGTGCGAGTCAGTCACACGGGATTGCCGTTTTCTTCAACGGTCGCACGGCAGACCGGCGCCTTTTTGAGTTCGGGAGCCTTTATCCCCTAATCCTCGCGATCGAGATTCTTCAGGCGGAACACAAGATCCAGTGCGTCCCGGGGGCTCAAGGTATTCGGGTCCGCCGCGCGCAGCGCCTCAAGCGCCTTGGATTCTAAGGTCGGTGCGGGTGCGCCCGCCGCCGTCAGCGGCAACTCGCCCTGCGGCGAGCCGTAATTTCGCAGCGCGTCGCGCTCGCGCTCGAGCTCGGTCAAATAGCGCCGCGCCTGGGCGGTAACGGATTTTGGAATGCCGGCCAGCGCCGCGACCTGCAGGCCATAGCTTTGGCTCGCGGGCCCGTCCTTGACGCTGTGCAGGAATACCAGCTGATCGCCGTGTTCGACCGCTTCCACATGCACATTCGCGACCCCCGGTGCCTCGCCGGCGAGGCTGGTGAGTTCGAAGTAATGCGTGGCAAATAAAGTGAAGGCGCGGATTTTTGCGGCGATGAATGCCGGCGCAAGCCCAGGCGAGCGACAATCCATCGAAGGTGCTCGTGCCGCGGCCGACCTCGTCCATGAGCACCAGGCTTTGGGCGGTGGCGTTGTGGAGGATATTCGCCGTCTCGGTCATTTCGAGCATGAAGGTTGAACGGCCGCCGGCCAGATCGTCCGATGCGCCAATGCGCGTGAAGATGCGATCCAGGGGTCCTAAGACCGCGCGCCGAGCCGGGACGAAACAGCCGATATGCGCCAGAATCACGATCAGCGCGGTCTGGCGCATGTAGGTGCTTTTGCCGCCCATGTTGGGGCCGGTAATGATGAGCATGCGGCGCGACTCGTCCAAGCCGCAGATCATTCGGGATGAAGGGTTCGCGCCCCGCGCGCTCGACCACCGGATGGCGTCCGCCGTCGATGAGCAGCGTGGGTTCCTCGACCAATTCCGGCTGGACGCACTCAAGCGCCTTGGCCCGCTCGGCGAAGCAGCTCAAGACATCGATTTGCGCAACCGCCGTCGTGGTTGCCTGCAACTGCGGCAAGTTCGCGCACAGAATGTCCAGCAAGCCTTCGTACAGCTCTCGCTCGCGCGCCTGCGCGCGGTCGCGCGCGCCCAACACCTTGTCCTCGAAGGATTTTAATTCCGGCGTGATGAATCGTTCCGCCGACTTGACCGTTTGGCGGCGCAGATAATCGGCCGGGACTTAGGTCGGCTTGACTGCGGTTCACCTCGATGAAAAAGCCCTGCACCCGATTGAAGCCTAATTTCAAGCTGGACAGACCGCTGCGCTCGCGCTCTCGCCGTTCGAGTTCCACCAGGAACTGCTCGGTGTTGCTGCCGAGGGTGCGCAGCTCGTCAAGTTCCGCATCGTAGCCCTCGGCAATCACGCCGCCGTCACGCAGGTAGTGGGGCGGTGCCTCGATCGATTGCGCGCTGAAGCAACGCGTGCTCTTCGCGGTGCTCGCTGATGCTCGCCGTGAGCTGCTTGAGCAACGGCGATTCGGCGGCGGCGACGATGCGCCGCAGGGCGGGAAGGGCGGCAAGTGCGGTGCGCAGCTGCGCCAGGTCGCGCGGCCGCGCCGAGCGCAGGGCGATTCTCGCCAAAATTCTTTCCAGATCGCCGATCGAGCGCAGAGACTGCGCCATTGCTGCCTGCTGCCCGAGATCGATCAGCGTCGCGACCGCTTGATAGCGGCCGCGCAGGACGTCACGATCCCGTACCGGACGATGCAGCCAGCGGCGCAGCAACCGTCCGCCCATCGCCGTTGCGGTTCGATCGAAAACTCCGGCGAGCGTGAGCTCAGGCGAGCCTGCGATGCTTTCGTCCAGCTCGAGGTTGCGGCGGGTGGCAGGATCCATGATCAGGGCCGCATCGCGCTCTTCGGTCGTGATGGAGAGCAGATGCGGCAGCGCCGATTTTTGCGTCTCGCGGACATAGGCCAGCAATGCGCCGGCCGCGGCGATGGCGAGCGGCTTGTCCGCGCAGCCGTATCCGGCCAGGTCGCGGGTGCGAAACTGCTCGGTCAGGGCGCGCGTGGCGGAGTCGAGGTCGAAGTGCCAGGGCGCCCTGCGCTCGCCAGGGTCGATCTTCAGCGGCCGCGGAGCGGCCCAGAGCGGGCTGCGCGCCATCGGGGGCCAATATTTCCGCCGGGCGCAGCCGTTCGACTTCCGCCTCGAGAGCCGCGAGGTTCGCGAGTTCCATCACACTGAAGCGTCCTGCCGATAGATCGAGCCATGCCAGGCCGTAGCGGCCGCCCTGGCCGCAGACGCTGGCCAGCACGTTGTCGCGGCGCTCCTCCAGCAGGGCCTCATCGGTGATGGTGCCCGGGGTGACGATGCGGACCACCTCCCGATCCATCGGACCCTTGGTTTTGCCGGGCTCGCCGCGCTGCTCGCAAATCGCAACCGATTCGCCCTTGCGCACCAATTTTGCCAGGTAACTGTCGAGGGTGACGGCGGGCACTCCGGCCATCGGAATCGGCGCGCCGGCCGACGCGCCGCGCTGGGTCAAGGCGATGTCCAGAAGCTCGGCGGCCCGTCGCGCGTCGTCGTAGAACATCTCGTAGAAATCGCCCATGCGATAGAACAGCAACACGTCCGGATGCTGCGCTTTGATGCGCAGGTACTGCTGCATCATGGGGGTGTGTTCGTGAGTATTCTTTGGACCGTTGGTGGGGTTTTGAATCATTTCCTAACTTCGCGGCGGTGCCGGGGCTTTCGGAGTCGTATTCCGGCGGAATTGGCATATTTGATCGCTATACCAGTTCTATTGCGCCTCCATAAGCTGCGAGCACTGAATCGGCGGTCACGAACCGTAAGGGTTCCAGAAAGGCTTGAGCCAACAAGAGGCGGTCGAAAGGATCGCTGTGATGCGGCGGCAGCTTGGCTACCGCCGCCGCATGATGGGCGCTCACCGGGAGTTCTTGAAAACCGCTGCTGCCGATCGCCTCAACGAGAAAGGACGCGTCGGCCTCGATCTTCCCCAATCGTGCCTTTATGGCAATTTCCCAGATGGAAGCAGCGGACACATAGACGGCGTCAGCCCGCGAGAGAAATTCACGCGTGCTCGACTTCAAACGTCGGTTGGCTGTAACAGCCCATAGGAAAACGTGGGTATCGAGGAGCAGCCGCATCACAGCCCCTCAAATTGTCTTAAGACTTCGCTTGGCAGCGGTGCATCGAAATCCGCCGAGACCTTGATCTTGCCTTTGAGCACCCCAAATTTCAGCTTGCGCTTAGACGGGCCCAGCCGAGTAAGTCGCGCCACAGGTTTGCCGCCGCGCGCAATTACCACGTCATTACCGGCCGCTGCCTCCTCGATGAGCTTGGAAAGCTGGGTCTTCGCATCGTAAATATTGACGACGGTCATCACGAGTTCCTCTCGTTGGATCTCCTTAGTCTAGTCTAGTCAGGTCAATGGATCAATGTTGAGCCATCTCAACGGAGCATCGCAGACTCGAGACGCATGCGGACATAATAGCCGAGGGAGCGGATAGCATCCGCCCAACGAAACACCTAGAGTGGCGTGTAACTTTCTCATCTCAAACGCGATATTTTCCGACCGGCAGATACCGCTGCATCTTGGGCGCGTATTCCCGCCTCGAGATGTTCATACGCAATTCCAAACTAGTACACTCTTTCTCATGGCAGTTACCGATGCCGATCTAAAACGCCTTGCCGCGCGAGTCGGCCGCCACCTGACAAACACCCATCGCGGCGTGGCGACGGCCGAATCCTGCACGGGCGGATGGATCGCCAAGACGCTGACCGACATTGCCGGCAGCTCATCGTGGTTCGTCGAAGGATTCGTGACCTACAGCAACGAGTCCAAGGTGCGGCGATTGGGCGTGCCGCGCCACATGTTGGGAAAAAACGGGGCGGTCAGCGAGATCACGGTGCGCGCGATGGCGGCAGGTGCGCTTCGCCGTAGCAGAGCGCAGGTGGCGGTCGCGGTGACCGGCATCGCCGGACCCGGCGGTGCGGTCCCCGGGAAACCGGTGGGCACCGTTTGGCTGGGTTGGGCGACGCGCCGCGGTGGCGCCGTCCGGGTCGCCACGGAGCTGAGGCATTTTCGCGGCGACCGCGAGGCGGTGCGCCGCAAAGCCGTGCGTGCGGCCCTTGAAGGGCTGCTCACGCGTTGACTCGCGATCACGGGTGGCAAGGTGCGATTATTTTTTGCGCTATGGCCCGATGAGGACATCGCAGCGGCGGCTCGCCAACACCGCCGCACAATTGAACCTGGCAAGTCCGAGCCGTTTGGTCAGCCCAAAGAACTATCACCTCACCCTGGCCTTCGTTGGCGAGGTCGCGGCCTCCCGGCTTGCGGTGTTGCAGCGGATTGGCCACGCGCAGCAGGCGTCCTGCTGCACCGTTGCGCTCGATGCGCTCGAGTTTTGGCGCAAGCCCCAGGTGGTGGTGGCGGTCGCGGCGGAATATCCGCCCGCGCTGCTCAAATTGTCAGCGCAATTGCATGAAGCGCTCGCGCTCGCGCCGCCGCCGCCACGCGCGCATGTAACGCTTGCGAGAAAGGTCACGCAAGCCCCTGTGCTACAAGCAATGTCTCCCTTGATGTGGCGCGCAACGAGCTTCAGCCTGGTTCGCTCCGAAACGAGCGGCGCGGAGTCGGCGTATACAGTAGTCGACACCTGGCCACTACTGGATGAAACGTAAATCCTTAAGAAATCTCGGCGAATTCATTGCATATGAGATGAGTGTTGGGCGCTGAATATGAAATAATGGCGGCACATTTGTTGAGGACTGCCAATGGAAGAAAATCGTAAGAAGGCGCTTGCTGCCGCGCTCAGCCAGATCGAAAAACAATTCGGCAAGGGCTCGGTCATGCGGCTGGGCGACGCCGGCGCCACCTATGAGGTGGAATCGATCCCGACGGGTTCGTTGGGCCTTGATATTGCGCTCGGCGTCGGCGGCATACCGCGCGGCCGCGTGATCGAGATTTTTGGCCCGGAATCGTCGGGCAAGACGACATTGACGCTCGCCATCATCGCATCGGCGCAGGCCAACGGCGGCACTGCGGCGTTTGTCGATGCCGAGCATGCGCTCGATCCGGTGTACGCGGAAAAACTCGGCGTCAAAGTCAA
This sequence comes from uncultured Gammaproteobacteria bacterium, assembly GCA_963749775.1. Lineage (GTDB taxonomy): Bacteria > Pseudomonadota > Gammaproteobacteria > Steroidobacterales > Steroidobacteraceae > Bog-1198. The sequence goes on along the minus strand of CAVVPB010000025.1, from coordinate 482,086 downwards.
TGACTTGCTGGTGTCTCAGCCGGACACCGGCGAGCAGGCGCTGGAAATCACCGACATGCTGGTGCGCTCCGGAGCCGTCGATGTGGTCGTCGTCGACTCGGTCGCCGCTTTGACGCCGAAGGCTGAAATCGAAGGTGAAATGGGCGATCAGCACATGGGGTTGCAAGCGCGCCTCATGTCGCAGGCGCTGCGCAAGCTCACCGGCAACATCAAGCGTTCGAACACCATCGTCATTTTCATCAACCAGATTCGCATGAAGATCGGCGTTATGTTCGGAAATCCCGAGACCACGACCGGCGGCAACGCCCTGAAGTTCTATTCATCCGTGCGCATGGATATTCGGCGCATCGGAGCGATCAAGAACGGCGAAGAAGTCGTGGGTTCGATGACCCGCGTCAAGGTCGTCAAGAACAAGGTGGCCCCGCCGTTCCGTGAAGCGGAATTTGAAATCATGTACGGCACCGGAATATCCAAAGAAGGGGAACTCATCGAATTGGGCGTTCTACATAATCTCGTGGAGAAGTCCGGTTCTTGGTACAGCTACAAGGGCGAGCGGATCGGCCAGGGCAAGGACAATGCCCGCACCTTCCTGCAGCAGCATGCCGAGATCGCCAAGGACATCGAAGCGCAGGTTCGCGCCAAGCTGATTCCGGAAAAAGCGACCATGAACCGGGGCGGCGACGTCAAAGAGGCGTAATGCCCTGGTTCGCCGGCCCTTCGACCCCTTAGACGCGCGCGCGGCCAGGGCTGCCGCGCTCGATGCCCTGGCGCGGCGCGACTATGCGTCCGAGGATTTGCGCGTCAAACTGCTCGAGAAGGGTTACGATGCTGCCGTCGTGACGCCGCTGCTCGATGCGCTGCGTGACGAAAAATTACTCGATGACCGGCGCTACGTGGAAAACTTCGTGGCCTATCACGCTGCGAGGGGCCAAGGACCGCTTCGCGTACGCCAAGATCTTCGTCGGCATGGCTTGCAAGGACCGCTGGTAGAGGAATATCTCGACGCTTACCCTGATTGGATCGCGCAGCTGAAAAAGGCGCGGTTGAAGAAATTTGGCGCTCAGCTGCCGGAGAATTACGCTGACCGGCAGACCCAAGGGCGATTCTTAGGTTACCGAGGTTTCACGAGCGCCCAGATACGAAGGGCCTTAGGCTTTGATGTTGATCTTGATTGAAGACACCGAAAGACATGAAACGCGACGCCAGACTGAAATCGATGACGACCTCGGAAATCCGAGCTTCATTTTTGGAGTTCTTCCGCAAGAACGGCCATACGGTATTGCCGTCGAGTTCGCTGGTGCCGGCGAATGACCCGACGCTGCTGTTCACCAACGCCGGGATGGTCCAGTTCAAAGACCTATTCCTGGGAAAGGAAGTGCGTGACTATGCGCGCGCCGCCACCGCGCAGCGCTGCGTGCGTGCGGGCGGCAAGCACAACGATCTGGAAAACGTCGGCTATACCGCACGGCACCATACCTTCTTCGAAATGCTGGGCAATTTCAGCTTTGGCGACTACTTCAAGCGGGAAGCGATTCACTTCGCGTGGAACTTCATTACCGGGACTTTGGGAATTCCGAAGGACCGGCTGTGGGTGACCGTCTACAAGGATGACGACGAGGCCGAGCGGCTGTGGGTCGAGGAAATCGGCGTCGACCCGACGCGCTGCACCCGCTTGGGCGAGGCCACCAATTTTTGGGCGATGGGCGACACCGGGTCCCTGCGGCCCGTGCTCGGAAATCTTCTACGATCATGGCCCGGAAATTCCCGGCGGACCGCCGGGGACCCCCGACGAAGATGGCGACCGCTACGTCGAGATCTGGAACCTGGTCTTCATGCAGTACGACCGCTCATCGGATGGCGTGCTGGTGCCGCTGCCCAAGCCCTCGGTGGATACCGGCCTGGGCTTGGAAAGGGTTGCAGCCGTGATGCAGGGTGTCCACAGCAATTACGATATCGACCTGTTCAAGTCGCTGATTCGGGCCGCTGCCGAGGCCACCCACACCAAGAATCTCCAATCATCGAGTTTGCGGGTCATCGCGGACCATATTCGCGCTTGCACATTCCTCATCGTCGATGGGGTGGTGCCGTCAAATGAGGGCCGCGGCTATGTATTGCGGCGCATCATCCGCCGCGCGATTCGTCACGGCTATAAATTGGGGCAGACGCAGCCGTTCTTCCACAAGCTCGTTGCGAGCTTGGCGCGGGAAATGGGCTCCTACTACGCCGAACTCGTGAGCGGCGAGGCGCGCGCCGCGCAAATACTCGCCCAGGAAGAAACTCGATTCGCCGAAACGCTGGCCACCGGCATGGCGCTGCTCGATGCGGAAGCGGCCAAGCTCACCTCGACGGTCATTCCCGGTGAAACCGTCTTTCGAGCTGTACGACACCTACGGATTTCCGGCGGATTTGACCGCCGACGTGGCGCGTGAGCGCGGCCTGACCATCGATCAAGCGGGGTTCGATATCGCGATGGAGGCCCAGCGCGGACGTGCGCGGGCAGCGAGCAAATTCGCCGTGGATGCGCGCGATTCGATCAAGCTTTCGGGCAAGACTGATTTCTCCGGCTACGACCGTCTCACGGACAGTGCCCGGATCACTTCGTTGATTTTCGACGGGGCGGTGGTGGATGCACTGCGGCCCGGCCAGGAAGGTCAGGTGGTGCTGGATCACACGCCGTTCTACGCGGAAAGCGGCGGCCAGATCGGCGATACCGGGGTGCTATCGGGCGAAAAGGCGCGGTTTCGGGTGCGCGACACACAGAAGCTCGGTACCTCGGTGACCCATATTGGCGTGCTCGAGAGCGGCGAATTGCGTGTCGGGCGATCTTGTCGAGGCAAGCGTCGATCAAGAGCGTCGCAAGTCGATTGCGCTCAATCATTCCGCCACGCACCTGCTCCACGCGGCGCTGCGGAAGATTCTCGGCAAGCACGTCGTGCAGAAAGGATCGCTGGTGGCCGCCGATCGGTTGCGCTTCGATTTTTCGCACCACCAAGCGGTGTCGCCGGACGAATTGCACCGCGTAGAAGACCTGGTCAATTCGGCGATTCGCGAAAATGCGCCGGTCGAGACACGCGTGATGGCGTTGGACGAAGCGGTTGCGGCCGGCGCGATGTCTCTGTTCGGCGAAAAATACGAGAGCGACGTGCGCGTTCTCTCGATCGGCGATTTTTCGATGGAACTCTGCGGCGGAACGCACGTCGAACGTGCTGGCGATATTGGATTGTTCAAGTTCACCGGCGAATCGGGCGTCGCTGCCGGGGTACGCCGGGTGGAAGCCGTGACGGGCCGAGAAGCTTACGAGTGGGTTGTGCGCACCGACCAGGTGTTGCGCGATATTGCTGCGATGCTTCGGGGCAGCCGAGAGGATGTGGACGAGAAGGTCCGCGAATTGGTGGAGCGCTCCCGCAGGCTGGAAAAGGAGGTTCAGCAGCTCAAGTCCAAACTCGCGAGCGGCCAGGGCGGTGATTTATCGGCTCAGGCAAAGGATGTCGGCGGCATTAAGGTTTTAGCTGCGCAATGATTGACGGGGCGGACGTAAGGTCGTTGCGCGAAGCTATGGATCAGCTAAAGAGCAAGCTCGGCTCCTGTGTCATTGTTTTGGCAAGCGTGCAAGAGGGTAAAGTCGTATTAGTTGCGGGAGTTTCGGATGATTTGCTGGCGCAAATGAAGGCCGGTGAAATCGCCGGGCTGGTCGCGGCGAAGATCGGAGGTCGCGGCGGCGGCCGCGCGGATTTCGCCCAAGCTGGGGGCACGCAGCCCGAGAACTTAGCTGCGGCGCTCGCGGGAGTCGAGTCGCTAGTCCGCAGCCGCCTTTCTAATTGAACGCTTGTCCTTTTTGGCAACAATTGCGTCTAGTATTCTTGTATTCTAATTGTAATTAACCGAGTGAATTCCTTTGGCGATTTTGTGGCCACGGTGCGAAACAAGAGCGAAAGCCAGAAGCGGTGCGGTGGACGAGGCGGCGATTAGCCGCCGCAAAGGCCGGGGTACCAAGGAGCTGGAAAAATGTTGATTTTGACGAGGCGCGTCGGTGAGACCGTAATGATCGGCAACGATGTTACGGTCACCGTACTGGGCGTGAAGGGAAATCAGGTACGAATTGGTGTGAACGCGCCGAAGGATGTGGCTGTTCATCGCGAAGAGATCTACGAGCGCATCAAGCGAGAGGAAGAACAGGAATCCCGATCGGGTGCTCCGGTCACGAGGATTGTCGATGACGCTTGAATTGGCGTTAGACCCCCTTAGCTTTACCTAGACTGCTCCGGACGGGTATTATCCCGCGCTCCGCGAAAGGCCGCATGGCCAATGCCGGAGAGGTGGCCGAGTGGTCGAAGGCGCGCCCCTGCTAAGGGCGTAAGGGTCAAAAGCCCTTCGAGGGTTCGAATCCCTCCCTCTCCGCCACATACCGGAGTGCGAATCGTCCCGCCGGCTGTGGCCGCGTGGGTCGTGCCAGGGGGACCACCTGAACCTTTCGCTCAGCCAGTTCTCTTCCTTCTAGTTCCAATCGCCCGGAGCAGACGCGCGTCTCGTCCGGTCAACCCGAGAGGAACTCCCCGGGTTGATTGTGGCGTTCTGCGCGGTTGCCGCCGGGAATGGTGAATAGCAATCGATGTGGTAATATTCGCGCCCCCGACGCGGAGGTGCGGTCGTGAGTCGCGCCAGTTCGGTCCTTGGGGAATTGCGCCCGTAGCTCAGCTGGATAGAGCGCCTGGCTACGAACCAGGAGGCCGGGAGTTCGAATCTCTCCGGGCGCACCAATTAATCAATAACTTACCGAAACTCAATGCACCGACCGTAGCGTAAACGTAGCGTTTTTTGCTACGTTTTTGCCCCTTGGCGCGTCCCCAGACATCGTAAGTGCTTGCCGCTCAATGCGTCCTGCCACGAAGCTCAGTTTCTCCGGGGCCAGGTGCGCATAGCGCAGCACCATCTCGTACTATTTCCACCCGCCGAGCTCCGGCAGTGAAGTGCCGTTCTGCACGTGTGGACTTCCCAGCTTTTTGTGGACGCGAGAAGCTAACGTCGTTACCGGCGTGGAGGAATGCCGATGCGTACGAAAGCGAGTACCGGGAAGATCCGTCAGACCTACGAATTTATCAAAGCTAACCGCAATCGCTTCGACGTTCGAACCATGTGCCGGGTGTTGGAGGTGGCTCCGAGCGGTTACTACGCCTGGCTTCATGAGCCGGTCTGTCGGCGAGCTATCGAGGACGTTAGGCTCCTGCGGCTGATCCGCGCGTCGTTTACGGCAAGCCACGGTATCTACGGAGCGCCAAGGGTATTCCTCGATCTTCGGGAGGTCGGCGAGACCTGCAGCAAGCATCGCGTGATGCGACTTATGCGCGTCAACAAGATCCGCGCGGTCCGAGGGTATCGAACCCGGCACAGCTCTGCATCCAAGCCCTCAGAGCTGATCCCAAACGTCCTGCAGCGCAATTTCGATGTCACAAGCCCGAACAAAGCGTGGGTTACGGATATTACGTACATTCGCACTTGGCAGGGCTGGCTCTACCTCGCTGTAGTCATGGATTTGTTCTCCAGAAAGATCGTCGGTTGGTCGACGCGACCGACGATAGCGCGCGAGCTCGTACTCGACGCAGTGTTGATGGCCGTACGCCGTCGTCGACCACGCAGAACTGTTATTCATTCCGACCAAGGCTCGCAGTATGGCAGTGACGATTGGCGGAGATTCTGCAAGACAAATCATCTTGAACCGAGCATGAGCCGTCGCGGAAACTGCTGGGACAATGCGGTTGCGGAATCATTCTTCAGCAGCCTCAAAAAGGAACGCATCAAGAAGAAGATCTACAGAACTCGCGAGCTTGCACAGGCCGAGATATCTGACTACATTGATTCTTTCTACAATCCAACGCGCCGCCACAGTCATTTAGGGGGCGTAAGTCCTGAGGAATTCGAAAGAGCCGGACGAAGACGCCAAAGTGTCCACTGAATCCTGGGAAGTCCACAATGTATTCCTGGCGAGTCATAGCGCGAGAATCAGACGGCACTACGCCGGATTAACTATGCTTGCGTCAACGGATAGATTATTAACTTCAGTCCCCTTTTGAATGCCGATACCAACTAACGGAACTATCGCGGCAGGCGATAGTTCATTGGCGTTGGGACCAGCGTTAATTGCGGCAATTCCATAACTGACCTGGAGGGTCCAAATGCCTTCGTGGATACCCTGCTGCTTTAGTAATGCCGTCACCACTTCCTTGTAAGAGAACGAAAATTGAGTTGGTTCAGCCATCGTCACTCTCCGAATATTGCGGTATTTGATACGGGGGTGGCCACGCCAGCGCCGAAGGCAATCCGGTTGCCCCAACAGCGGTGTGATATCGCCCGCCAATCGCCCGCATTGGATGCGTACTCGTGGTTACGCAAATAGCTGGCAATTCGAAATCCTCAATGTGGATAAAGCCACCAGCCAACGGCGAATCGAGTGAAATTACGGAATATCGATTGTCCGTAGCGACAGTGCATCCGTCGAATTCAAAAAAGTCCCGGGGTTTGCCGAGCTTTGCCCAGCACTTCTCGAAGATCTCAGGTGGAACCATCCCGCGCGAGTTGTCCCCACCCTCGTAGGCAACGATCGCAACGTTTATATGCAGCGCGCGCGAATATTCAATGATCTTACGAAGTGTGAGGTTCCCCGGGTTGTTAAGTACCTGAGAAACCCGGCTCTCGCTGACCCCTAACCGCTCGGCCAATTCGCCTTGCGTGATCTGATCGCCCATCGCTGATTCGATTGCGCGGATAAAAGCGGACGAGATTCCGTGTAAGTAGTCGTCGGTACTATCATTGGTCCAGTGTCGATTTGTTGCGTCCGTCATTTATTTATTCCTCATCGATTTCGGGGAACGACTCTCTTATTGCTTTCCACACGCCCTGCGTCTTCGATAGAAGCATCGCTAATTCCAAAAACGCCGGCTCCGTGTTCCATTGCACTTTTTCGCCATACGAATGAAGTACGCAGAGCTGAAATCGCGGATTGGATTTGCGCAATGGGTTGCATATGAATCCATAAAATCGTTGATTGATATTTCGATAGTTCCACTTGAAGGTAAAGCAACCGCCGTATTCGGGATTGTTCGGCCATCCGTGAAACCATTTGTCATTGTTTCCGGCGCCGCTAATCCAATAGTCCAAGCGTGCAAGCACGTTCCGGTTGGTTTGATCTGGGCTTGTTGGGCTCATTCATCGAATCAAATTGACTCGCTGCGTTTAGGCTACATTCATCACTGAGCAGAAATACAACCGCGCGACGCGTAGATACCGCCAGCCCGCTAATCCTCTTGATCGAATAAGACATCCTACATAGCTCAATATAGTTAATATATATCTAAACTGTGAATATCAAGTGTTAGGTCTATCTCAATTGTAGTCAATAGCCTTCAGGCGGTGCGGTTTCAGCGGATTTTATCGCAGCGCAGCACGTCTGAAGGTCGTAAGGTCGGCAATGCGATTGGAGTGGGGCGAGTGCTGCCACGATCCCAAACGACAGTATTTTTACGTTTTGCTGGATCAAGAATACGGTCGAGGGTTACAAATACTTCGCATACGCCGTGCGCGCGGCGCAGTAGCTCGCCGGTCTTGATCCCCGCCCATCCGTGGCTATGCACGTTTGAAGTGTCATGTCCTACCAGCAACCTCGTGAAGTCTGCCGGAAAATTCTCGTCAAGCAATATTCGCATCTGCCGCAACAGTTTCGTAGGCCGCGTCGAGCATTGTTATGGCAAATTCGCGCTTTACCGATGGAAACTGGTGCAGAAACTCATCAATGCTCTCTCCGCCTTCCAGGTAATCGAAAAGCGCGCGAACTGGAACACGGGTACCGACAAACACCAGACTACCGCTGAGGATGTCCGGGTCTCGGTGCGCGATATTGGAGTGATCACAATTCATTCTCCATTCGGCTCTGCGATGTAACCGTAGACTTTGAATGTTCTGATACGAACGACGATATCTAGCGATTGGCGACCCACGATCCGGTTATATTTCATGCGGGTTTTCGCATCGCGTCCAGCGCCGCGCGCGCCAGAAACCCTGAACGCGTCTCACCCTGCTTACGAGCGTGTGCATCCACCGCGCGGAGAATCCGTAGCGGTAACGTAATGTTGACTCTAGCAGCCTTGTCTCCAAGCTCGCTCACATCAACGTCCACGATCGCCCAGGTCCAGCCGCGATAGCTGCGCTTGCTACGCAACTGTTCGATGGTGGACGGCTTTGGAACGGATTGGCCGTCATCCAGTAGACCTTCCAGATGAAGCAGGATGGCCTCACGCGCCTTGGTTATCGCCTCGTCCAAGGTATGGCCTACAATGTGAATCCCTAAGTCGTTGAGTTACAAGGCACGCCCGGAGATCGAATCTCTCCGGGCGCGCCAATTTATCAAGAACTTACCCAAACTCAGTACACCGGCCGCAGCGCCAACGTAGCTTTTTTGCTACGTTTTCGCCCAGCGTAGCGTTCCCGGCGCTCGTAAGTGCTTGCCGCTCAATCGTCCGGCCACAGAGCTCGGTTTCTCCCGGGCCAGGTGCGCGTAGCGCAGAATCATCTCGTACGATTTCCCGGCACCCTCGACGTTTCGGCCTCTCAGGAACCCTGTAGCTTTTCTTGCAACCACACCTTGATCAGAGATTGATAAGGCACGTCTCGAGCATTGGCAGCTGTCTTGATCGAATCGAGAAGATGCTGCGGAAGCCGCAGCGAGATCGTCTGAGTAGATGGCTTCAAATTTGGAAGCACGGTGAGCTGCGCTTTTTTCCAATCCAAATACCCCGTCGAATCATTCTTCTCCCAGAACGCTCTTTCCGCGGCCTCACTGGCAAACTTGGGGATGGTCTTAAATCGCTTGCTCATAAATCACACGCTCCTTCCTGTGCATGTCTCTAGCCGAGATCACCCGAATGAACTGATCAGCAGCTCTCAGGGTGAAGGTGATGTGCAGCCGCCGTCCTTCAATGGTCTTGCCAAGGGCAGGAAAAGGCGGCTCTGTTTCGTCGTGCTTTGCGTCGCGCAGCACCAGTAACGGGGCATTGAAAAAAACCTGTTCGGCCTCAGCCATCGAAACGCCATGATGCTCATTCTTCCTGGCGTTGCCTAGTGATATACATAAATCGCAAATCTCGGCAATTTGGCTATTCTCGCTGCCCGGCGAAGCTGGGAAAATCGCTCAAATAGTGCGTTTGTTGATTCCGAGCAGTTTCAAAGGGAATCTGTATGTCGTTGACTCTCTACGCTCACCCGTTCGCCGCCTATTGCTGGAAGGTGTTGATCGCTCTGTATGAGAACGGCTCGCCGTTCCGCTATCGTATGGTTGACAATGCGGCGGCGTTTGCCGAGCTAGCAGGACTCTGGCCGCTGAAGAAATTCCCTGTCTCAAAGATGGCGAGGCATCGGTCATAGAATCCAGCGTCATCATTGAACATCTGATGCTTCGGTATCCGGGACCAACGCGATTGATTCCTGAAGGAATCGACGCAGCCCTCGAGGTGCGCTTTATGGATCGGTTCTTTGACAACTACGTCATGACACCGATGCAGAAGTTGGTTTCGGATCGAATGCGAACGGAGGCCGAGCACGACGCTAAAGGCGTCGCAGAGGCCAGGACGATGTTGGACAGCGCCTATGGGTGGCTCGAAAAGCAAATTGCACCCCAAGGGTGGGCAGTCGGCAGCCAATTTACGATGGGGGATTGCGCCGCCGCCCCTGCACTTTTCTATGCGGATTGGGTGCATCCAATCGGCGACCGATTCCCAGGCGTTTGCGCCTACCGCGCGCGGCTGCTTGCCCGTCCGTCCATCGCCCGCACAGTTGATGAGGCGCGACCCTACCGCAAGTTATTCCCTCTGGGAGCGCCGGATCGGGACTGATAAAAAGGGCCGGCCTTAAACGCTGACGCTTTCCGACGCACATTCTTCAGAAATACCAACCCTGGAAGCGTCCCCGGAGGACGCATCTTGGCCTGAATGCTGTCCGCACTGTTAGCATTCGATAGGTTTACGCCACGTATCGACGCCGAATTAGGGGAACTCGAATGTCCGGTATTGCGAAAGGAATATTTCTGGCAGCGTGCATCCTCAGTTTGCCGGTGTACTCGGCCGACAAACCGGCGACGACAGTGATATACCGTGGCGCCACGTTGATCGATACGAAGACTGGGACCGTCACGCCAAATGTCGCGATCTTCACTCGTAACGACCGCATCGTCGAAATTCGTTCGAACGACGGAGTGGCCGCACGCAACGGACAAGAGCTTGTTGATATCCGGGGCAAATTCGTCATTCCGGGACTCGTAAATTCACACGTCCATACCGCCACGCTCGCTGTGCCTGCCTTCGCGAAGGCCTACCTGCGCCGCGAACTGTATAGCGGTGTGACGATCGTGCGCGACATGGCGGGTGACGCTCGCCTGCTGAGCGAACTCAAGCGTGAGGCGGAGTTTGATGAAATTCCGTCCCCCGATATTTTCTATGTTGCATTGCTCGCCGGACCGGAGTTCTTTGTCGATCCACGGACTCACGACGCCGCACGTGGCCGCGTTGCTGGGCAAGTACCCTGGATGCAGGCGATCACAGCTCCAGACGGACCTGCCATTCGCGATTGCATAGGCAGCCGGCACGGGAGCAACGGCGGTCAAGATTTACGCGGACCTCAGCGGGCCTGTGGTTAAAAGCGTAGCCGCCGAAGCCCACCGCCAGCACCTGCTCGTCTGGTCGCACGCCGCGGTCTTTCCCGCGTTACCGAGCGAAGATCGCGGATGCGGGAGTGGATGTCATGAGCCATGCCTGCATGCTTGGATACCAGCTTTCGGACCCGCCGCTATTTGACTTACGAGGACAAGACGCCGGTCGACGCAGCGAAGGTCCTGAAGCCCAATCCGACGATGGCGGCGCTGTACCAGACCATGAAACAGCGCGGCATTATTCTCGACGCTACGCTATTTCCGTATGAATCAAAGTGAGGTTCATCGTTGCACCGCGGAGATCAGTGCCCATCTCGCTCGTGAAGCCTATCAGGCTGGCGTTTTGCTGTCGGCCGGCACGGACGACGATCCAAACTGGGATGATCCGAATAGTGCCATCGACACCGAACTGGCATTGTTGGTCGACAAGGTCGGCATGACTACGCTGGATGCTCTTCGTGCGGCAACGGTTTATCGGTGCGCGCGCCGCGGGTCAGGAAATCGACGCCGGATCAGTCGAGGTCAGGCAAACTCGCCAATCTGGTCGTCTTGAACAAAAACCCATTGGAGAACATTGCCAATATTCGAAGCGTCTTTATGGTAGTCAAACGCGGTGTTCGGTTTCAGCGCAGCGCCTACAAACCTGCTACCTCGAAGGAAATGAAGCCGTACGCGAAGTGAGCGGACAACCCGGTAGCGCGCAGCGAGCCGCAGTCAGGTCCGCCCCTATGTATCTCAGGGCACTTGCGACACTTAGTTGCCGTAAATCCTCTCTTCACGCCCCGGTCTTCATCTCAAATCGGCTTGGGCGAACTGAACCTTGGCAGTACCAAATAATGAGCACAATCCATCCAATGACGGGCACCAGTGTGAGTAGCTGCCACCATCCGCTCCGATTTGTGTCGTGAAGCCTTCGCGCGCTCACGGCGATGGACGGAAGAAAGGTCGCAAGGCTATAAACGGAATCCAGCGGCAAACTTGTTCTGTACAGCACTGCATTGACAATGACGTTGAATAAGACCCACCACCAATACTCAGGTCTGCTCGCACAGCCCGAGAAATCCGCGTATTTGGTAAAGCAGGTGCGTATCGATTCAATGAATGTCATGAAGTCCGATCCTTGGCGACTGACTTCGCGATTTTACACCCGACAAGGCAATTGTCGTGGGCGACTGCGACCTGAGTGCTCGCATGGCAAGAGGCCCACTTCATTGTGCAAGATCTCAGCTTGGTTCGGCGCGATGGTCTCACCTGATAGCTCCCACCTATGACTCGAATCACAGATTAATTTTTCGCATCGGCTACCGTGGGCGCATGCGCCTACGGGTCCTTTCTATAACGGCAATGCTCGCGCTACCGCCTCGTGGGCTCCGCTGACGAACCTGGCTGGGTAGCGATTGGTCCGGGCGATAGCTTCACTGAATATGTTGATGTGAATAGCTTGAGGATTCGCGCGGGCCGCCTGACCGCATCGATACTCACAGATTTCGCTGCGCCACAGCAAAACAACGAAGCGGGCGCCAAGCCATACCGATCCTGACAACGCTCAATATGTATGACTGCTCGGCCGATCGTACCGGCGCTCTCCATATGACGTTTTACGCGGAAGCGGTCGGCAAGGGCGATGTGTTGAAAACGATCACGTTCAAACCAGCGGCAGTCGTGATGAACCATTCATCGCCGGCTTCCCTTGGTCACAAAGAAATAGAGACGGTGTGCTCGATGTGGGTGAAAGCGTACAAGCGGGTCAACGCCGCAGCCAAGCCTGAGGCCCAGGCGTAGGTAGCGGGCCAGCGGTCCGTCGACATCCCACAGTTGACGTTTTCTTCCGATGCCTCGCGTTCGCGGCTGGGCGGTGACGACTACTTTGATCTAAAAACCGCGACTATCTTTGCGCTGCCCGGATCGAAGACGGCCAACAGCGGGTGGCCGCGACCCGTAAGAGGCATCGCGTTCAGTTGATCGATGGGCAGGCCGGCTGCCTGCATGCGCTGCTTCAGAGTCTTCTTCTCGGAGGGAGCGAAATAGGCTACCTCGTCGACTTTCTTCAGCTGCCCGCGAAGCGACGGGACTCCTTGCTCCCAGCTCTTGAAATATCGGGGCATGGAGATGACATCATCGCCTCCCGTAATCGCCGCAGTGACGATCTTTTGGCTTTCTTCGGGTCCTGCGGCAGCGGCGCCCATATCCAGCGCGGCAAGCTATACCAATGCGGGGCGAATTCGGCATTCTCGCGCCGGCCGCGCGCGGCTTCTTCGGCGTTGATGTCGTAGGCTTGTACGAGCTGCAGCACGCTCTCCGAAAACGCATAGTAAAGAGGCCGCCCGTTCCAAAGCTGCGTGGCACCATAGATCAGTGCGCAGAGCTGCACGACAACGATGATAGCGATATCGCGCGCAAGTTCTCGCCGCGGCTTGCTGTTGTTGGCAATAATGAACGTCAACGAGGGACCGAGCACAACATCGACGCCGATCATGACGAAGACGACCTGCTTTACGTCGGTCAGGTACCAACCCGGCCATCGATACCAGCCCAGATACAGCGTGCCGAGAATGAGCGTGAGCACGGTGGCGCTCGCGAGCAGATGCAAACCGAAAGCTTTGAGCCGAAATCGCATGACGTATTCCAAAACGTAGGAACCGCTATTTTGCCGGATCGGCCCGAGGGAAAATTGCAAACGCCGTCACAGAGTCAATGCGCGGCGCTACGCGTGAGGGTGTAACTCCCGCTTGTCGTCCAGGAACCGTCGCTGTGCTGAAATTCCAGAAGCAAGGACCAGGAGGACGTTGAGGGTTGCCATGTGAAGGTATCGCGGAACGCGCCTTCCGCGTAAGGGAAGGTCAGTACCAACCGTTGACCCTGCCGATCGCCGCGGGCGACGACCCGCGCGCCGGCAGCGCCGAATTGATCCAACCAGTGGGCGATGTAATCGTTGGCCTTGGGGTCAAAGCCGATGAAAAGTTCTGCCTCGTACTGCGGCGGGGATGCTACATCGACCATGTGAATTCTTATAAAGCCGCCCTTCAATACCCGTTGTCCGTCGGCTCGATAGCGCACCGGCTTGCCGGCATAGGTACCGTCCATGAGCCACGATCCCTGCAGGCCATCCAAATAGGCATCATCAGCGTTGGCGGAGCCGGAGGCTTGGAGTCCCATCGCGCTCGAAGCGACAATGAAGATCATGCTCGAAGCGTTTCGCGCGGCCGCGGCTGGGCAGTCCCTTAAGCAATGTCATCGAGAAGCTCCTTCTTTGGCAAAATCGACAATCGCCTGCGCCAGCACTTCGAGCGAGTCGACAAAGGGCATCGTGATTCCCGCCGCGATCACGGAAAGCTCGCTGCAGGCGATCAAGAGCACATCGGCCTGACCGGCCAGCTCGCGCGCAACTTGCCCGAGCGCTGCCTGCGCTTCAGCTCCCGTATCGCCTTGTTTCACTCGCTTGATCAGCGCCATGACCTCTTCTTGCCGCATCGGCCGGATTGCGTCGATTCCGTGAGCCAAGAGAGCCTTCGAGAAAAGCGCGGTGGAGTGCACCGCCGTGGAGGCCAGTATCCCGACGCGCGCCACGCCCCCCGATCGCACAATGTGCTCCACGGTCAGGCCCACCATATCCAGAAGCGGAATATTGACCGCGCGGCGAATCGAATCCGCATAGACATGCGCCGTGTTGCACGGTATCGCCAAAGCGTCTGCGCCGGCGCGCTCAAGATTGACGGCGATGCGGATCAGTTCGGGTGTTGGATCGGCGCCCAGTGCCCTCGATCAGATGCGCGATACGCGACGGGATTTTGGGATTGCTTTCAACGATGAGGTGAACATGGTCCGCGTCGTCGTGCGCCGGCGTTTTCGCCACCACGCGCCGCATCAGATCCACCGTGGCCTCAGGACCCATACCGCCGATGATGCCAACGACTCGATGCATCGATGGATTCACGCCGCGCGGGCACGCCCCGCGCGGGCGAATCCAAAGTCATCGACATAGCCAAATAATCCCGCGCTGCCTCCGGTGTGGACAAACACGACATTTTGGCCCTTTTTGAACAGACCCTTGTGAATCAGGTCGATCAAGCCCGCCATGCCCTTGCCGGTGTAAACCGGATCGAGCAGGATTCCCTCGAGCCGTGCGAGCATTTGAATTGCCTCCAGGGAAGCAGCGGTCGAGAAGCCATAGCCCTTACCGACATAGTCGCTGTTCGCGACGACATCTTCACGGCGCACCGCGCCCGGTGAGCCGCATAACTCGGCCGTGGCGCAGGCCAGCTTGAACACGTTCTCTTCCTGCTTGTCGCGCGCGGCGCGAACGCCGATGCCGAGCAGGGGCACCCCGGAACGTATGCCGGCAAGACCTGCGATCAGCCCCGCCTGGGTGCCCGCGCTGCCGGTGGCGTGAACCACATGGTCGATCCGCAACCCCATATCGTTTGCCTGGCCGATGAGTTCGATGGCCGCGTTGACATAGCCAAGCGCGCCGGTGGCATTTGATCCGCCTCCCGGTATGAGATAGGGCTTGCGTCCTTCACTTTTTAAACGCGCCGCCAGCTTGGCAAGCTCGCCGTTCATGTCCGGATTGGCTGCGCAGCGCTCGACGCTGGCACCGTGCAGGTAATCCAGCAAGACATTGCCGCTATCCGTGTAGTCATGGTCGGTCTTGCCGGTTCGATCCTCCAACAGGATATGGCAATCCATGCGCATCTTTGCCGCGCAGGCGGCGGTCTGTCGCGCGTGATTGGACTGCGTTGCACCTTGAGTCAACACGATGTCGGCCCCTTGCGCGCGTGCCTCGGCGAGCAAGAACTCGAGCTTTCGCGTCTTGTTGCCGCCGGTCGACATGCCGGTGCAATCATCCCGCTTGATCCAGATCTCCGGGCCATTGAGCGCGCGGCTCAAATTGGCCATGTGCTCGAGCGGCGTGGGCAGATGGGCGAAGCGGATGCGGGGGAAGCGGGCAAGATTCATGGTCAACTCTCGTTTGCTTGCAAAATGAGCCGACGGTATTTGGTTGCAATTGTCCGTTGCATCGGCGCGTCTGTGAAGGGGCCGCCTTCGATCACGCGTATGCGATGCGCGCTGGGCGTTGACAGTGCGAGCAACCGAGCGCTGCTCAAGGAAGAAAATCCGCTGTTGCAGGCAATGAGCGTGCCGCGTCGGCGCTCGGGCGGCCAGGAAGGTTTGGTCGTGAACGCCAACCCTTAAGATCGATTCGGCACGCTAGTCTGCCGCACTGTCCGGCCGTCCGCGGACACTGTCCGGCGGACACCGCGCGCCGCGGCCTATAAAAATTAAATGTTTATAAACAATGGCTTAGACCGCCAATGGCGACCTGGCACGGCGCTTGCTCTACCTTGAGATATGCTGCGATGCTCGTTTTTCTTTGGGATGTTGGCCTTAACGGCCGGTTTGGCGCATGCCAATGATTTGAAGCAATACTACGAGCTTGCCCTGACGCGCGACACGACGCTGCAAGCCGCCCATTTTCAGCGCGACGCGCTGATCGAAGCGCGGCCGCAGGCGATCGCGCAGTGGTTGCCGCAAGTTTCCGCGAACGCCTTGGCCGAGCGCGAGCGCGTCGGGTTCAACCTCGGGCCCGCGTTGGGAAGCCAGGCCGCGGACTGCGCGATCAGCTCGACGGCAAGTAGCCAGCGTTGCTACGGGACCGCCCACTCCCTCGGGCTCAACATGTCGCAGACTCTGTGGAGCTTCCAATCATTCAGCCAGCTCAAGGAAGCCAACTTCCAAGTTGCCGCCGCTGAAGCGAGTTATCAGGGCGCCCAGCAGAATCTGCTGCTGCGGGTCGCGCAAGCCTACTTCCAGATCTTGTCGGCTGCCGATCAACTCGCCACCAACGTGGCCGAACGAGAGGCGTTCAGCACGCTGCTCAACCAGGCGAAGTCTCGGCAGCAGACCGGTGTCGGCCCGCGCAGCGATGTCGACCAGGCACAGGCGTTCTACGACGCGACCGAGCAGGGTGTCATCGACGCACGCAACGCGCTCGACGATGCGTATCTTTCCCTGACCGTAATCGTCGGCCAACACGTCGAGTCCGTTGCCCCGTTGCGCGAGGACATCCCGCTGCTGTCTCCTGAGCCGGCGTCCGCGGACGACTGGGTCAGCTCTGCGCGACAGGACAACTTCGATGTGCGCACCGCGCAGCTTAATATGGAGGCCGCGTCGCGGGACATCTCGGTACAGCGCGGGCGGGGTTTGCCGACGATTTTTCTCACCGCCTCCGGCTCTAAAATAACGCAAGATGTCGTGCTCGGCGGTAACCAAAACCTCGATACCGTGAGTGTGGCGTTTAACTGGCCGCTGTTCCAGGGAGGTGCCATAGCCTCCGCGATGCGCCAGTCCCGAGCGTTGTTTCGACAGTCCCAAACCGCTTATGAGAGCGCTCAACGCGATACCGAGCGACAGACGCGCGCCGCGTTTCGCGGCATTGTCACCGGCATACAACGCATCGGCGCATCGCGCCGTGCGGTGGATTCCAGCCAGCTCGCGGTGGAAGCGATGCGGCGCAACGTCGAATTCGGCACCGGTACCGAGTTTGAACTGCTGAACGCGCAGAACAACTATTACACGGCGCGGCGCGCCTATAGTCAGGCGCGCTACGACTATTTGACCAGCGTGTTGACGCTCAAACAACAAGCGGGCCGATTAACCGAGCAGGATTTGATCAGCATTGACAATCTTCTCATCGAGAGCGCGTCATGAGCATGCGTCTGTTACCCAAGGAACCCATCATGCTTCGCGACACCTCCGCCCAGGATCGCGTGATCGAACCGAAGAATTTTCTAAGGCGACATCGCAATCTCCTCATCGTCGCGATTGCCGCAGCCGTGGCCCTCGGCATCTTAGGCCTGTTCCTGTGGCGATATTCCGGCGCCGGAGCATCGGTCGATCGGGCGCGGGTGGCCATTGCAACGGTGCAGCGGGGCAGCTTCGTGCGCGACATTGCCGCCGACGGTCAGGTCGTGGCTGCCGTGAGTCCCACCCTCTATGCCAATGCGCTCGGGACCGTGACGCTCAAGGTGCACGCGGGCGATACCGTGGAGAAAGGCCAGGTATTGGCCGTCATCGACAGTCCGGACCTGACCGCCAAGCTCTCGCAAGAAGCGGCGACGCAGGCGGGTCTGCGTATCGACTGGGAGCGCGCGACGCTCGATGCGGACCACAAACTGGCGCAGCTGCGCGATGCCTACAATCAGGCGCAGGTCGATCAGAAGACCGCGCAGCGTGAGCGCGATCGCAGCCGCAAGGCCTATGAGCTGGGTTCTTATTCGGAATTGCAGGCGCTCAAGGCGGAGGACTCGCTGGAGAAGGCGCAGTTCGCCTTCGAGCAAGCCAAAAGCAATTTCGACTCGCAGCCCAAGCAAAATCGCTTCGACATCGACAGCAAGAAGGCGCTGCTCGATCGCCAGCAATACCTGGTGGCCGACCTGAAGCGCCAGGTCGACGGTTTGGACGTCAAGTCGCCGGTGGACGGACAGGTCGGCCAGGTTCAGGTGGCGGATCGCGCCAGCGTCGCCAAAGACGCGCCCTTGCTCACGGTGGTGGATCTGTCGGCGCTCGAAGTCGAGATCAAAGTGACGGAAAGTCTTGCTCGCGATCTACGCTCCGGCATGACCGCGGATCTGGAAGGCGGCGGCCATCACTGGCAGGGCACCGTGAGCGGCGTGTCGCCCGAGGTCGTCGCCGGGCAGGTCACGGCGCGCCTGCGTTTCGGTGCCGAGAAGCCGGCCGGCCTTCGGCAGAGCCAGCGATTGTCGGTGCGGATTTTCATCGATCGGCGCGACAACGTCTTGATGGTCGACCGTGGCTCATTCGTCGATCAAGAGGGCGGCGGATTTGCCTACGTTGTTCACGACAATGTCGCCGAGCGCCGACCGGTGCAGCTCGGCGCCGCCAGCATCGCCAAGGTCGAAATCCTGGAGGGATTGTCGGTGGGCGATCAAATCGTCATCTCCGGCACGGATGCGTTCAACGGCGCACAGCGCGTGATCTTAAGCCACTAAATTGCCATGACCGAATCAACCCGATATGTGAGACCACATCATGCTTAAAATGACCCACCTGTCCAAGGCGTACCGCACCGAAGTCGTGGAGACTTTCGCATTGCGCGATTTCTCGATCGATGTACGCGAAGGGGAGTTCGTCGCGGTCACGGGCCCTTCAGGCTCCGGCAAAACCACCTTCTTGACCATCGCGGGACTCCTCGAGGAGTTCAGCGGCGGCGAGTACCAGCTGGATGGCGCCAATGTGCGCGGCCTGAACGATAACCAACGTTCGCGGCTGCGCAATGAAAAGATCGGCTTCATTTTCCAGGCGTTCAATTTGATTGCCGACTTAAACGTGCAAGACAACATCGATGTGCCGCTGCGCTATCGCGGCTTCAACGCGGCTGAGCGACGCCGGCGCATCCAGGACGCGCTGGGACGGGTCGGCCTGTCGGCGCGCTCGCGGCACTATCCCGCGGAATTGTCCGGCGGCCAACAGCAACGCGTCGCGATTGCCCGCGCACTCGCCGGCTCTCCGCGACTGCTGCTCGCGGATGAGCCGACGGGTAATCTCGACACGCAAATGGCGCGCGGCGTTCTGGATCTGCTCGAGGAATTGCATCGCGACGGTTCCACCATCGTCATGGTGACTCACGATCCCGAGCTTGCGATTCGCGCGCAGCGCGAAGTGCACATTGTAGATGGTCAAGTGGTCGATCTGGCGGTTCAGCCGCGCCTGGTGGCAACGGCGAACGCCAACACGTAAGGAGGCTGCCCCGTGTTCAATTATTATTTGGCCCTGGCGTTGCGCAGCCTCAAGCGTAATGTGGTGCTCACGCTATTGATGATTGCCGCCATCGGCGTCGGGATCGGCGCGCTGATGACCACTCTGACGTTGTTCCGCGCGATGGACGCGGATCCCATCCCGCAAAAATCGCAGCAGTTGTTCGCGGTCCAGATCGACAATTGGGGACCGTCGAAGAGCCTTCCAGGTCTCGGCGATGAGGAGAATTTGCAGCCGCAGATCAGCTATATCGATGCGATGGGGTTGATGCATTCTCATGCCGCTTCCCGGCAATCGGTGATGTATGTCACCGGCGCGGCGCTGACGCCCGTCAATGCCGACCTGCGCCCCTTCCAGGTGATCATTCGCGCCACTTACACGGATTTCTTCCCGATGTTCGAGGTGCCTTTTCTTTTTGGACATCCCTGGAGCGCCGCGGACGACGAGGGCCATGCCGAGGTCGTGGTGATCTCGAAGGAACTCAACGAAAAGACCTTCGGCGGCGCGAATTCCGTCGGTAAGACGCTGAATATCGACGGCCGCGACTATCGCGTGGTCGGGGTCTTGAACCGCTGGCAGCCGATGCCGAAATTCTACGACCTCAACAACAACCAATTTGGCACGCCCGAAGAGGTCTTTTTGCCGTTTACGCGTGCCATCGACGCTCAAATGGGCAGTTGGGGCAATGACAATTGTTCCGGCGCTTCCCGCGATCCGGGTTGGGAGGGCCTGCTGCGCTCCGAATGCGTCTGGTTGCAGTACTGGGCGGAGCTGCCGACGGCCGCGGATGCGGCGCATTATCGCGACTTTTTAAACAACTACTCCGCCGAACAGCGGCACGCGGGTCGTTTCCAATGGCCGCCCCATACGCGGCTGCGCGATGTTCGCGAATGGCTTAAGTACCAGCACGTCGTCTCGCAGGAAGTTCGCATCCTGGTGCTGGTGTCGTTCAGCTTCTTGCTGGTGTGCCTCCTCAATGCCATGGGCCTGATGCTGGCAAAGATCATGGGTCGCGCGCCCGACATTGGTGTGCGCCGCGCACTCGGCGCGAATCGTCGGGCGATCTTTGCTCAGTGTCTGATCGAAGCCGGCGTTGTCGGCTTCGCCGGCGGATTGCTCGGCATCGGGCTCACGGCACTGGGGCTGTTTGGCTTGCGTGCGCTGCTCTCGGAGGAAGCGACGCGGTTGACCAGCTTCAGTATCTCCAACGTCGCCCTTGCCGTCGCCGTCTCGGTAATCGCCACCATGCTCGCGGGACTGTATCCCACCTGGCGAGCGGCCCATGTGCAACCGGCATGGCAACTCAAGGCCCAATAGAGGAATCCTGTCATGGAATTTCGACCCATCCTGTCGGCCATGCGCCGCAATAAAGTTGGCGCCGTACTGATCGCGGTGCAGATGGCGATCACCCTCGCGATCCTGTGCAACGGCTTATTCATCATCGAACAGCGGATCACCTTGAGCAAACGCCCGACCGGCGCGGATGAAGCCAACGTCTTTGTCATCGACAATCAGTGGGTGGGAAATCCACCGGATATTGCAGCGCGGCTGCAGGCGGATCTCGCGATGCTACGGTCGCTTCCCGGCGTGGTGGATGCCACCGCCAGCAACTCCTTCCCGTTGAGCGGCGGCGGCTCCACCGACGGCATCAAATTGGATCCGGATCAGAAAGACGAGTCGGCGTTGAGCGCACGCTACTTGGTGGACGAGCACGGCATGCAGGCGTTGGGGCTGAAGCTGATCGCCGGCCGCAACTTCAACGCCGATGAAGTCAAGGATTTACACGGTTATACCGATCGCACTCCGGCCTCGGCCACCATTATCACGCGCGCGCTGGCGGAAAAATTGTTTCCGGGCCAGGACGCATTGGGGCGCTCGATTTTTTCCGTGGGCCAAAAAAATACCATACCGATCGTCGGCATCATCGACCGATTGCAGGTGCCGTGGGTGGGAGCCAGCGGCTGGGGCAGCAAATTCAACGATCAATCGATGCTGGTGCCCTACCATTTCTTATCCACCTACACCCACTACATTGTGCGCACCAAGCCCGGGCAACTGGCCGTGGCTCTGCAGGCGGCACAGAAGAAGCTTTTCGAAGTCAATCGCGGGCGGGTGTTGCAGAGAACCCAATCGCTGATCGAAGCGCGCAAGAAGGCGTACCAGGACGACATCGGATTGGCGGTCATTCTGGGCGTGGTCTGTACGGCCTTGGTGGCGGTCACGGCGTTCGGCATTGTCGGCCTCACGAGCTATTGGGTGGCGCAGCGTCGCCGCCAGATCGGCATTCGCCGCGCGCTGGGCGCCAGCCGTAACGCCATCATTCGCTATTTTCAGACGGAGAATTTACTGATTGCCGCGGCGGGCGCCGCGGCCGGCGTCGCTCTGGCGGTGTCGTTGAATCTGTGGATGGTCAATGCCTTTGAAATGGAGCGCCTGCACACCAGTTACGCCCTGGTTGGCGCCATCATCGTGCTGCTGCTCGGGCAAGCGGCGGTGCTGTGGCCGGCCATGAAAGCGGCCTCGATTCCTCCGGCGTTGGCGACGCGCGCCGCGTAAGCGGCATCAGGAAACATGTTTACTTACTATTTCCGTCTCGGCTTGCGCAGCCTCAGGCGCAACATGGTGCTGACGGCCCTGATGATCGTCGCCATTGGCGTGGGGATCGGCGCGTCGATGACCACGCTGACCGTGTTTCGCGCCATGTCGGGCGACCCGATCCCGCAAAAATCCGCCCAGCTGTATGCGCCGCAGATCGACAACTGGGGGCCGGACAAGCACAACGGGGACTCGGTCGATGGCTTGGAGCCGCAACTGAGCTATATCGATGTCATGGGATTGATGAAAGCCAAGGCCGCCAAACGCCAGTCCGGCATGTACGCATCGGTGCTGTCGCTGCGGCCTTCGGATCCTAAGCAGAAGCCGTCCAAGGTTCTGGCCAGGGTTGCCTATGCGGACTTCTTTGCGATGTTCCAGGTGCCGTTCAAATTCGGTGAGGCCTGGAGTGCGGCGGATGACGACAATCACGAGGCGGTGGTGGTGATCACCCGCGAGATGAACGATCGGCTGTTTGGCGGCACCAACAGCGTCGGCAAAACGATTCGCCTCGACAACGAGATGTACACGGTGCGGGGTGTGCTGGATGACTGGCGGCCGCTGCCGCGCTTTTACGATCTGAATATTCGCCCGTTCGGCGATGCAGACGCGGTTTTCCTGCCCTTTACCCGCGCGCTCGACAAGCACATGGGCAATATCGGCAGCACCCAGTGCAACGGTGACGTCGATCCGGGGTGGGAGGGGCGGCTGCGATCCGATTGCATTTGGCTGCAATTTTGGGTGGAGCTGCCCACCGAGGCGGACGCCCGTAAGTACCGTGCCTTCCTCAACAATTACGCGGCCGAGCAACAGAGTCTGGGCCGATTTCATTGGCCGCCGCACACGCAATTGCGCGACGTCAAGCAGTGGCTTAAGTACCGGCATGTCGTGCCGAACGAAGTTCGCATTTTGATACTGGTGTCATTCGGATTCCTGCTCGTGTGTCTGATGAATGCCATGGGATTGATGCTGGCTAAAATCATGGGACGTGCGGGCGACATCGGTGTGCGCCGCGCCTTGGGCGCCAGCCGCCGCGCGATATTTTCGCAGTGCCTGATCGAAACCGGCGTGGTCGGACTGGCGGGCGGATTATTGGGTCTGGCACTGACGGCATTGGGCTTGTGGGCGGCGCGCTCGTTGCTGACCAAGGAGTACGTCGCGTTGGCGCACCTGGACATCACGGATACCAGCCTTGCCGTGCTGCTCGCCGTTGCGGCAACCGTGCTCGCGGGACTGTATCCCACGTGGCGAGCCGCGCATGTGCAGCCGGCCTGGCAGCTCAAAGCTCAGTAAGGGGAATGTCATGGAATTGCGACCAATACTCTCCGCCATGCGCCGCAATAAATTTGGCGCGGTGCTTATCGCCGCACAGATGGCGCTGACCTTGGCGTTTCTTGCCAATGCGCTGACGCTGATCGAGCAGCGGGTGGCCTGGAGCGCCAGGCCCTCGGGGGTCGATGAACGCGACGTTTTTATCATTGATACCGACAGCATTGACCACCCGAACGATCTCGCCGCGCATCAGGCCGCCGATATCGACGCGCTGCGCTCGCTGCCCGGGGTGCTCGATGCCTATACGACGAACATGTACCCGATGGAGGGGGGAGGGTGGATCGAGACCGTCGATTTGACTCCGAATCAAAAGACGCCAACGGCGCTGGCCGCGCACTACATGGGAGACGATCACGCGCTGCGCACTCTGGGCCTGAAACTGATCGCGGGCCGAAACTTTACCGCCGAGGAGATTGCGGATCGGACCAGCAATTCCATTCCGCGGCCGAGCGGCTTCATCGTGACAAAGGAATTGGCCTCGAAGTTGTTCCCCCAAGGCAACGCACTCGGACAGTCGGTCTACATCGAGAACGACAAGCCCTCGCCCATCATTGGCATTGTCGATCGCCTGCAAGGTCCGATGAACTCCGCGACGGGCCTGAGCAGCACGTTTGCACAGAATTCAGTCTTGTCGCCCTATCGGCTGATCGGGGATTCAAATGTCTATGCGGTGCTGGCACAACCTGGGCAGCTAAATTCGGTCATGAAGGCCGCCGAGGTCAAGCTTCTCGCGCTGGATGAGAATCGAATCATCAAATCCAAGTCCATGCTGCAGGTTCGCGCCGATGCCTACCGCGGCGACCACGGGCTCATCGTGCTGTTGACCTCCATTTGCGTCGCCCTGCTCATCGTGACGGGATTCGGCATCATCGGCTTGACCAGCTACTGGGTCGCGCAGCGCCGCCAGCAGATCGGCATCCGCCGGGCGCTCGGCGCCACCCGGCAGGCCATCGTGCGCTATTTTCAAACCGAGAATTTCATGATCGCCGCCACCGGCGCCGCGATCGGCATCGCCTTTGCCATCGCCTTGAACTTGTGGATGGTGCGCAGCTTCGAAATGGCGCGCATGGACAACAGCCGCGCCATCATCGGCGCCATCGTCATCCTGCTGCTTGGCCAATTCGCCGTGTTGTGGCCGGCCCTGCGGGCCGCCTCCATTCCTCCGGCGCTGGCCACGCGCGGCGGGTAACCCTTAAGAGCGGGTTGGTGTGATTCGCCGCCGCACCCGCTAACATGCTGCCATGCGTACGGTCCTCGTCATCGATGACAACCCCGCAGTCGCCCAGGCGCTGGCGCTGCTATTCGGTCTGCATGACATTCGTACGCTGACCGCATTCACGCCGCAGAAGGGCCTGGCAATGCTGGCTCATGAACGGGTCGATCTCGTGGTTGCCGACATGAATTTCAGCACCGATACGACCTCGGGCGAGGAGGGCGTGGCGCTGTTTCGCGCGCTGCGGGCACAACAACCGGACTTGCCGGTGGTGCTGCTCACCGCGTGGACTCACTTAGAATCGGCGGTGCAACTGGTCAAGGCCGGCGCGGCGGACTACATCGGCAAGCCTTGGGACAACGACAAGGTACTGGCGACCGTCGAGAATCTGCTGGAATTGGCGGAGACCACGCGCGAGCGGAAACGATTGCAGGACGAGCAGCGGCGTCGGCGGGAACGCCTGGCAGAGCAATACGAACTGTGCGGCATTGTTTTCGCCTCGGACGCGATGGAACGGGTTGTGGAACTTGCCTGCCGCGTGGCGCGCGCAGACGTGCGGGTACTGATCACCGGCCCCAATGGTGCGGGCAAGGAGTGCATTGCGCAGATCGTGCACGCCAACTCCGCGATCGCCAAGGGCCCCTTCGTGGCGGTCAATTGCGGGGCCATACCCGCCGAACTGATTGAGGCCGAGTTGTTCGGCGCCGAGGCGGGAGCCTATACCGGCGCGGGCAAGGCCCGCACCGGGCGCTTCGAGGCGGCGAACGGCGGGACCTTGTTCCTGGATGAAATTGGTGACTTGCCGCTGGCCGGCCAGGTCAAACTGCTGCGAGTGCTGGAAACCGGCCAGTTCGAGATGCTGGGCTCGAGCAAGACCCGCACCTCCCAGGTGCGCGTCTTGAGTGCGACCAATGCCGATCTTCCCGCGCTCATCCGTGAAGGGCGCTTTCGCGAGGACCTTTATTATCGGCTCAATGTCATCGATATCGCCGTGCCTCCGCTGGCGGACCGTCCTGCCGACATATTGCCGCTTGCGCACCATTTTCTCGGCGAGGGTTTGCAGCTGAGTGAAGATGCCGTCGCCGCGCTGCAGGCCCACGATTGGCCCGGAAATGTGCGCGAGCTGCGCAACTCGATCGAGCGCGCCAAGCTCTTGGCACGCGACAGCGTCGTGGTCGTTGCGGATCTGAATCTGCCGGCCGCGGCGCGCGCCGCGCCGCGCGAGGCCGAGCAATTCAGCAAAGAGGTGCTCGAGGCCAGCCTGCGTGAGGCCGGCGGCAACATCAGTCGCGCGGCGCAAAGTCTCGGACTGTCCCGCCAAGCCCTGTACCGCCGCTTGGAGCGCTTCAATCTGCGCCCCTTAAGCGGTGGCTGAGGACTCGTGAGCCTGAGAGCAAAACTTGCGCTCCTGATGATGCTGATCGTCGGTGTCACAGCGGCGGTCAGCGTCGGGGCCGTGCGTTGGTTCGACAACGGGCTGTTGGGCTGGCTGCTGATCGTCGGCGTCTCGATCGCACCGGTGTTGTGGTTGTCCGCGCGCGTCATGCGGCCCATCCAGCAAATGCTGCGCGCGCTCTCGGGCACGGTAGCCAGTTATCGCGAAGGGGATTTCAGCTTATCGCTGGTGGCGGATCGCGACGACGAGCTCGGCGAGCTGATGACTGCGCACAACACCCTCGCGGCCGCGCTGCGCGAGCAACGCGCGCACCTGGTGCAACGTGAGTTGCTGCTGGACACCGTGATGCAGAATTCGCCGGTGGCGCTGGTGCTGGTCGATGCCAACGACCGCATCGCCTACGCCAATATCGCCGCGCGGCACATGTTGAGCGAGGGACGAAGTCTTTACGGCTTGAGATTTCGGGACGCCCTGACCCGCGCTCCAACGGCATTGCAGGAAGCGGCCGCGGAACAGAGCGACAGTTTGTTTTCAACCGAGATCGACGGGGTTGAGGAGACATTTCACCTATCGCAACGCTCGTTCATCCTGCAGGGGCGCACCTTTCGGCTGTACCTGCTCAAGCGGCTGACTCGCGAACTGTCCCGCCAAGAGGTGTCGACCTGGAAAAAACTCATCCGGGTATTGAGCCATGAGCTCAATAATTCTCTGGGGCCCCTGTCCTCGCTCGCGCACACCGGCGCCGAAATCGCGCGTCGCGGCGACTACCCGGCGCTGCCGGCGGTTTTTTCCGCGATAGCGGAACGCGCCGAACATCTGCATCAATTTGTCAGCGGCTACGCCACGTTTGCCAAGCTGCCGGCGCCGCGCCTGGGACCCGTGCAATGGCCGCAGTTTGTCGCCGACCTCAAGGGGCAGCAGACATTCAAACTGGTCGAGCCGCTGCCCGAGCTGCCCGGATGGTTCGATCGCGTGCAGGTCGAACAGGCGCTGATCAACCTGCTCAAGAACGCGCACGAAGCCAGCGGCCCTCAGGCCGACGTGGAACTCTCAATCAACTGTGCGGGCGCAGGTCAGCGCATCGAAGTGCGTGATCGAGGTTCCGGCATGAGTCAGACCGTGCTGGCGCAGGCATTGCTGCCATTTTATTCGACCAAGCGCAGCGGAACCGGGTTGGGTTTGGCTCTCGCGCGCGAGATCGCCGAAGCGCACGGCGGGCGGATTCAATTGGCCAATCGCGAAGGCGGAGGGCTGACCGTGGCCCTGGACTTGCCGTGGAGCCCGGACCCGGCGGATGCTACAGTGTCCCGATGATCGCGAGCGCCTCGCACCGTACTCGACTTTAAGCCCGTGGGTGTTATCTATGTTGTGCGCCACGGTCAGGCGGCATTCGGCACCGAACACTACGATCGCCTGACCGAGATCGGCTTTGCCCAGTCGCGGCTCTTGGGGGCCTATTTCGGGCGGCGCAATATCCGGTTTGACGCGGTATTCACGGGAACGTTGCGCCGACAGACAGAAACCGCGCAGGGGATATTCGAAGGCCATTCCGAGCTTGGGCAGCCCGCGGTTCAAGAGGTTATTCCGGCTCTGGATGAATACAAACCCGAAGCCGTGATGATGGCCCTCACCGGCGATTTCCCCGCGCCGGCGCTGGCCGCGGCACGGCGCGATCCGGTCGTGGTGCGCGAACATTTTCGGGTGCTCCGCGAAGCGCTGCTGGCGTGGGCCGAAGATCGTACCAAGCCGCAAGGCATGCCGGTGTGGAGGGCATTTCAGGACGGCGCCGTGGCGGCGCTGATCGAGGCCCGTCAGCGGTTTCCCGACGGCAACGTCCTCGTGGTCAGTTCCGGCGGCCCGATTGCCGCGATCGTCGCTGCGGTGCTCAACGCGCCACCCGCAACCGCCGTGGAGTTAAATCTGCGTATTCGCAACAGCGCGCTATCCGAGTTCGCGGCAACGCCTCGCCGCCACCACCTCGTCAGTTTCAACGGCCTGCCGCACCTGGACACGAATCCCGACCCGACGCTGATCACCTACGCCTAGAGGTTTTAGTCGAAGTCGGTCGCGAGTTGCGGGTGTTCGTGGTGGTGAAACATTCTATCGATCTGCGCCGCGGTGGTTCTCCCCAGCGATAGCGGTGGCAATTCGCCGCGCGCAAAAAACGCCACCTCGCTGGTCTCGTCGCTGGCGCGGGCCGTGCCTCCGAGAATCTCGCAGATGAAAAACATCTTGTAGATCGAATCGATATGGTGTGGCGGATGGCCGCTTCTTTGGTAGTCATAGACGGCGGCGAGCTTCACAGGCCGGGCCTTGAATCCCGATTCCTCGTCAATCTCGCGCGCCACGCATTCACCGGCGGATTGATTGACGTCCGCCCAACCGCCCGGCAGCGTCCATTTTCCGTCGCTGATTTCGCGCACCATCAATACTCGACCGTCGACGAAGGCCGCGCCACGAACATCCACCTTGGGCGTCGCATAGCCTTTTTCCTGCCGCATCAGCTTGAGAATTGGCTCGTAGTCCTCGGCCACACCCTGGGAGAGCATCAGCGCCGCCAATTCGCGCAATCGCGTGTAGCGTTGATGATCGAAGCCGTCGGCGGTAAATGCCAAGCCGACCTGCGCCAGAGCCCGCACTTCGCGCGCGATGCTCAACCATCGCGGTTCCTGCGGCATCAACGCGGGGCGAAGAATTCGGTGTACGTCACGATGCAGTCCTCGTTGAGCTGCACGACGTCGACGAGCTCCGTCGGGACGGTGACGCCGGTGACTTTCGAGTAGATGTCGGCGCGCCAATGCGCGACGGCCTTGGGCGATTCGACCACCAGGCTCAGCAGCTGATAGTTGGTGATTCGGAATACCTTGACCATCATCGAGAGCCAGGGCCGGAACTCGGCGAGACTCTGCGCGCGGATGGCGATCGATTTGTCGGCGCTTGCGCCCAGGATCTCGAAGCGGCCGTCATCGGCGAATACCCGGCACATACCCGCAAGATCGCCGGCGACGCGCGCCGCATGCAGCTGTTGAATGATTCGCTCCGCAACGATGCGTTCGGACACGCTACTTTCTCCCGTTAGCCCAAGGCTGTGCGAATTTCGCCGCCGATTTGCTCGAATGCCGTGCGCGCATAGGGAATGACGGCCCCCAATCCATAGAAAAGATGGATCATACCTGGATGGCAGGTGTAGGACACATCATTGCGCGCATTCGTCAGGCGCTCAAAATAATTGCGCCCCTCGTCGCGCAGCGGGTCAAATTCAGCAGTGTGAATGAGTGTCCGCGGCATGCCGGTCACGTCCTCGGCGAGCAGCGGCGATATGAGCGGATTCGCAGGATCCGTGCCCGCCGGCAGGTAATGCATCAAGTCATGATCCAGGGTGGCCTGATCGACCAGATAGCCGCTCGAGAATTCGCGCCGCGACGGCGTTGAACGGCTGTAGTCGAGAATCGGACAAATGAGCAGTTGCAACGCCAGGCGCGGGCGGCCCGCCCGAACCACCGCCTGACAGGTTGCCGCCGCCAAGGTGGCGCCCGCGGAATCCCCGCAAATGCCAATGCGCGAGGCATCGACGCCGAATTCGCCGGCGTGCTCGCAGACATAACGAACCGCAGCCAAGGCGTCTTTAAGGGCCGCGGGAAATAAATGCTCGGGAGCAAGCCGGTACTCGACCGACACCACCCGCGTTGTGCCGGCATTGGCGAGGCCCCGTGCGATTGAATCATGCGTGGCCACGGTGCCGGCAACCAAGCCGCCGCCATGAAAGTAGATGAGCGCCGGCAGTACCGCATCGTTCGCCGGCGAATAGAGCCTCACCCGCAATGCGCCGCCCGGTCCCGGCAGCGTTCGATCCTCCACGCGGTTGATGGGCACCTGCGGCCCTCCCAGTCTCATGAGGGCTTCGAGGCCGGCGCGCCGTTCTTCGACCGTGGTGCTGCGCGCATCGGGGGGATTGCCCGCGGCAAGAAGATCCAAAAAGCGTCTGACGCGTGGGTCGAGAGCCACGTTTAGCGCCTCGGCAATCCTAGAGTGCCAACGCCTGCCGTGTCGCCGCCGGCCACTTCTTGAGCTCGACGCCGTGATTCGCAAACAACGCCACTGCCAGCCGATCGATTCCAAAGGCCACGCAGCTGGTGTGCGCCAACTCGCCGTTCTCATCGCGCATGTCCCAGACCTGTCCGAAATGCTCGCGGTGGTAATTGAAGCTCATGCACGCGGTGGGCGACGCGCCCGGATAGTAAGGAATCAGCAGCTCGAATTTCAGGGCCTGCTGGCGTTGGCTGACCGCCATGACTTGTCCCACCCTGCCGAAGAACGGATCGTTGGCAACGTCGATGGAATGCGGCAGCGCGAGCTCGGCGGCCAACAGCGGCGCCTTAGCCATCCATTTCTCGCGAAAGTCCACGATCTCGCGCGGTGCGCCGATTCTTACGAATTCGCGCATGCGGAAGGACTGCAGCCGGTCAAGACTTGAGGAAGGCTCGTGCCTGAAAACGTCGGCCTCGATGTCAAACTGCAACCCGCCGGGCGGCAGCTTTCCACGCGCCGCTGCGATCGGATAGACCGGATAGCAGGCGGCAGGCGACAGCACCAGATCCGATGAAGTCAACGAAGTAGTCCAATCACCGCCGCTCTCTGCGACCTCGACGGCCGAGCGGATCGAGGCTTCGGAGCCATGCAGGGCACACACGCAACCCAGCAAATTCGGGAAGCTCTTGAGGTAGCCGGACTTTTCCAGTTGCGTGCGGCTCATCACCGGCGGAAAGCGCATGATTTCCGCTGTCGGGTCGCGCAGCCGGTTGATGTACTGCTCGAGGTGCTCGACCAGATCGACATACAGCGCGGTGCGCGCGTATACGCCGTCGACGCCCATGGGCGCGAATAGCCGATCGGCAAGGGCGCTGAGCGGATACCGAGAGGCGCTGTCGGGAGACACGGCGGGATTAACCACTGATCGAAGTCGGCAGGGGCGTCATCAGCGAAGACGTGGCGAGATTCGACATGATGCGATCGTTGCTGATCATGATCGGCGCGGAAAGCACATCGCGCAGCAGGCGCCCGATCGTGAAATCGGTGTCATTGCGATAACCCGACAGGCCGCAAGCGCGCAGCGACGCCAGTACGGTTGCCACCGCAAGTTCGGAAACCTGCACCTTGGTCAGGGTGATCATCGCCTGAAACTCGAGCGACGCGATCGCTTTCTCGTCGGACATGCTCGCCTCGTAGCTGCGCAAATTTGCGGCCAGCACGCCGCGAAGCGTGCGCAATGACGATACGGCCTGGGTGAAATGCGCCGCACCCGGCGGCATTTGACCGTTCGACTGCCGCACCACATGCCGAATGAAGGATTGCGCCTTCGCAGTGGCCGCTGCGGCTATGCCGGCCCACACCGAGCCCCACAGCAAGTGCGCAAAGGGCACCATGGTTTGCACGTGAATTCTTTCGTAGGGCTCCGGCATGATCTGGCCCGACGCGGCGCGCGCGCGCAGCGTGAATCCTTCGCTATGAGTGCCGCGCATGCCGAGCGTATCCCATACCTGCAGCCGCTCGAGGGTGTAGTCCGACTTCAACAGCACCAATAAGACCTGGTCATTGCCGGCCGCATCGGCGGCACGACGCGCCGTCGTCACGATACCGTCCGCCTCCACCGCATAGGAAATGACGGTCGCCTTGCGTTCAAGGGTGATGTGCTCGCCGTCGTGCTCGACGGCCGCTTCGCTCGAGCGCACGTTGCCCCCGGCCTGACCTTCGGTGGTCGAGGATGCCATGAGTAATTGCTCGGCCGATATGCGCCGCAAAATCCGTTCCAGGGCGGCATGGCCCTTGAAGTGGCGCACCATGCACGCCATCTTGATCTGATGCATCGCGTAAATCAGACCGGTCGACGAACAGGACTGGCCGAGGATGTAGCACACATCGGCGATATCGGCGATGCCGGCGCCTTCGCCGTCCAGAGACTTGGGCACCTGAATGCCGAGCAGCTGCTGCTTTCGAAGCTCTGCGAATGCCTCGCTCGGGAATCGGGCTTCGGCGTCGACCGCTGACGCGTTGGTCATGGCAACGTCCGCCGCGGCGCGGGCGCGAGCCGTGAGGTCGCTTTGGCGGCCGGCAATTCGGGTGGTGGGTGCTCGGTGGGTCTCTATCGCCATTCTCGATTTGAGCCTTAAGGGTCTGTAGGCGGCAGATTATGGGGTCCGTGCGGCGCATGGGCAATAACTCGGTGGGAAATATATTGTTACTGAGTGACGTTGCGCTCACTTTTTGAAAGATATGTAAAACCTCCCGCGTATTCCGTATCCTGCGCTACGCGGTATTATTGCCCCGGGTTTTCGGGAGAAGCATCGAGTGGATTCGCAGGCGGAGGAAGGGGTAAACGGCCGGCTGGTGGGGCTTGTCAAGGCGGTTCTGGGAGCGGGCGGCGTGGTGCCCGACCCGTTTCCGTTGGACGCTCAACTCAGCGATCTTGGCATCAGCTCCTTGAAAATGGTGAATCTCATGCTGGCCGTCGAGGTGGAATTCGATATCGCCATCGCACAATCGGACATCACCCCGGAGAATTTCCATTCACTCGCGTCCATCGAGGCCCTTATTGGGCATACCTTGGGTCAACGAGCTAAGGGCGGTCATTGAGCACGGCGATGAGCTCGCTCACGTCTTGCATCTTCGTCTCGCCGTTCGTCACGCAGATCCGCACCACGTCTTGACCTTCAAAGGTGGCGGGCGCCACCCAGGCGCGGCCGGAAGCCACCACCCGTCGTACCAGCGCGCGCACGTCGCCCAGTTGCGCAGGCGGTATCGCATCGAGGACCGCCAGCGGTGATTCGTTGGCGATGCGCCAGCCGGAGCCGATCAACCGCTCTTTGATAAGCTCCGAGACCGCCACGGCGCGCTCCACGTGCGCACCTAAGCCTTCCCAGCCGGCCGCGGCCAGCGCCAGAAATAAGCGCAGGCCCAAGAAACGCCGCGACCATTGCACGCTGTTGAGATAGGGATCAACCCCGGCAATGCTCGACGGCATGAAGCTCGTGGAGGCGTGAAAGGCCTCGGACAGCAGGTCGCCGCGGCGCGTGATGAACATCGCGCATCCCATGGTCGTCGCCAGCCATTTGTGAGCATCGATGGTCATCGAGTCAGCTCGTTCGATGCCATCCGAGTGCGCTGCGCAGGCGGTTCGACGCCAGCGCGGCACCGCCCCACGCCGCATCGACGTGCAGCCAAAGGTGTTGTTGCTGCGCGATGTCCGCGCAGGCGTGCAAGGGGTCGATCATGCCGGCGCCGGTGGTTCCGGCCGTGGCGACGATCATCACGGGCACCGCTCCCGCGGCACGGTCTTCGGCAATGGCGCGCAGCAGTGCCGACGGATCCATGCGGCCGCGGCCGTCGGTGGGGACGAGACGCAAGGCCGTGCGGCCGACGCCGGCCTGGTGCGCGATTTTCAGCCAGGCGATATGGCAGTCGCGGGATGTGTAGAACCGCACCGGCCCCGCGAAGGCGCGCACACCATCGGACGAGAAATTCACGCAGGCTCCGGTCAAAGCACAAAGCAGTGCGGTGAAATTCGCCTCCGAACCGCCGGTGGCAAAGTGCCCGGTGGCCGCCTCGCCAAATGCCGCCCTGCGTGCGATGGCCCGGATCAAATGGTTTTCCAGCGCCACCGGCACGGGAGAGGAAGCGGAACTCGCGAGCTGCGGATTGAATTGTCCGGCAATGCGATCGGCGCATTGCGCCGGAAAACTGGCGCCCGGATTGAACAGCCCGAAATAACGCGGGTTCGCCATTTGCACGATGCCCTGTTCCATGCGCTGGATCGCCCAGCGCAATGCATCCTCGAGCGGCCGCGGCTTGCTGAAATCGAAGCCTTCCAGCTCGGTGCGAAACTCTTGCATGTCGATGGTCGGGGTGACCGGGCCCGCTTGAACACGCCTTAAGGCTTCTTCCAGCTCAAGGTTCAGCCAGCTTCCGATGCGCTCGCGATCCGAAGCCTGCGGGAACAACGCCGGAATCGCATCCGGCAATGACTTCTGATTCAAGCCGCTGCGCCGAGTGCCTGGTCCAGATCCGCGAGAATGTCATCGATGTGTTCGATGCCCACACTCAACCGAATGCTGCCGGGACCCACGCCCGCGGCGAGTTGTTCCTCCGACGACATCTGCCGGTGGGTGGTCGAGGCGGGGTGGCAGGCGAGGGATTTCGCGTCGCCCAAATTGACCAGGCGTTTGAATAGCTTCAGCGCATTGTAAAACCGCATGCCGGCCGGCAGTCCGCCGCGTATTTCGAATGTCATCAGCGAACACGCGCGGCCGCCGAGATATTTCTGCACCAAGGGATAATAGGGATTATCGGCAAACCCGGCGAAATTCACCGATTCGACTCGGGCATCGGCGCGCAGAAATTCGGCGACCTTGCGTGCATTTTCGACATGCCGATCGATGCGCAGCGCCACCGTTTCTATGCCTTGCAGCAATAGAAATGCGTTCATGGGAGAGAGCACCGCGCCAACGGTGCGCTGGTACACGCAGCGGCACCGCCCGATGTACGCCGCGGCACCAAAGTGCTCGGTGTAAACCAGGCCGTGATACGACTCGTCCGGTTGAGTGAACATCGGGTAGCGAGCCGCGTGGGCGGCCCAGGGAAACCGACCACAGTCGATGATGATGCCGCCCAGAGTCGTGCCGTGACCGCCCATGAATTTCGTCAAGGAGTGAACGACAATATCCGCGCCGTACTCGGCCGGGCGAACCAGCATCGGGGTCGCCACGGTGTTGTCCACGATCAACGGCACGCGATGGCGACGGGCGACGGCGGCGAGCGCCTCGAGGTCGCAGACATTGCCGGCTGGATTGCCAACGGTTTCGCAAAAGATCGCGCGCGTGTTTTCGTCGACCAATGCCTCGAGGTCGGCGGCGCGGTCGGATTTCGCGAATCGCACCTGCGCGCCCATCTTCGGCAATATGTGCGCGAATAAAGTGTAGGTCGTACCGTACAGCTGCGGTACCGACACCATGTTTCGGCCCGCTTCCAGGATGTTCATCACCGCATAGAAAAGGGCCGTCTGACCGGAGGCCACGCTCAGCGCCGCGACGCCTCCTTCAAGTTCACTGACGCGTTGTTCGAGAACTTCGGTGGTCGGGTTGCTGATCCGCGTGTACCTAAATCCCGGCACCTCGAGGTTGAACAATGCAGCACCGTGCTCGGCGCTATCAAAAGAGTATGCGGCGGTTTGATAAATCGGCACCGCAACGGATTTGGTCGTGGGGTCCGAGTCGAAGCCGCCGTGAATCGCGATAGTTTCCCGC
The DNA here is from genome assembly GCA_963749775.1 of uncultured Gammaproteobacteria bacterium. GTDB lineage: Bacteria > Pseudomonadota > Gammaproteobacteria > Steroidobacterales > Steroidobacteraceae > Bog-1198. The sequence goes on along the minus strand of CAVVPB010000025.1, from coordinate 446,792 downwards.
TTCATTCTTGCATTTGGGTAAATGAGATCGCTGCAGTGTATCTCGAACGGTGCACATAGTCGTGGTATGGTTCGCAAATTCCAAGATGACGCTTAAATGACCATTTCCATGAGGCCGCCCGCCGCGGTCGATGCAAAATTCGCTCGCGACGCGTGGCTCCGGGCGCTGGGAAAGACCGCATCGATCGCCGCCCAGGGCGTCATCCTTCCGGTGCTGATCGACCGGTTGGCCGCCGAATTCGACGCCGCGCCGGCACTGCTGTCCATCGAAGCGTCCATGTCCTTCCGGCAGTTGGGGAATCGCAGCAATCAGTATTCGCGTTGGGGAATCGCCCAAGGACTTCAGGCCGGAGATACGGTATCGCTGCTGATGTCGAACTGCGCCGAGTATCTGCCGGTATGGCTGGGTCTGACGCGCATCGGCGCCGTGGTTGCGCTCGTCAACTCGCAACTCTCGGGCGACGTACTGGCGCACTCCATCAACATCGGCGCTCCCAAAGCCCTGATCGTCGGGGCCGATCTCGCGCCCCGGGTCGCCGCGATTCGTGCGCGCTTGGCGGAAAATCTCCTCTGCCGGGTGTTTGGATCCGGCACGCAGGATTTCATGCGCGTCGAGCCTGAGCTCGATGCGCTGCCCGTCGGGCCATTGCCGCCCTCGGAACGCGCAGCTCCGCCGATCGACGCCACGGCGTTGTACATCTATACCTCGGGTACGACCGGATTGCCGAAGGCAGCGAAGGTCAGTCATTACCGGTTGATGCAATGGAGCCATTGGTTCGCGGGAATGATGGACACCACGCCTCGCGATCGGATGTTCAATTGCTTGCCGCTCTATCACAGCGTCGGCGGCGTGGTGGCGACCTTCGCGACGCTGGTCAGCGGCGGTGCGGTGGTGATTCGGCCGCGATTCTCGGCGTCGGATTTCTGGCGCGACGTGCGCGACGAACGCTGTACTCTGTTCCAGTACATCGGCGAGCTGTGCCGCTACCTGGTCAATTCGCCGCATCAGCAAATCGAGACCGAGCATTCGCTGCGATTGGTCTGCGGCAACGGACTGCGGCCGGAAGTCTGGGATCCTTTCAAAGAGCGCTTTCGCATTCCAAGAATCCTCGAGTACTACGCGTCAACGGAAGGCAATTTCTCGTTGTACAACTGCGAGGGGCAGGCGGGCGCCATCGGCCGAATACCGCCGTTTCTGGCCAATCGATTGAGCGTGGCGCTGTTGCGATTCGACGTCGAAAAAGCCGAGGCATGGCGCAACCCCGAGGGTTTTTGCGAGCTGTGCGCGGCCAATGAGATTGGCGAAGCGGTCGGACTCATGCCAAGCGGCGATGAGCGTGCGGGTCGATTCGAGGGCTACGCGGACCCGGAGGCCTCGGCGCGCAAGGTGATGCGCGATGTCTTCAAGTTGGGCGATACCTGGTATCGAACCGGCGACTTGATGCGCCGTGATGAGCGCGGGTACTACTACTTTGTCGATCGCGTCGGCGAAACCTATCGCTGGAAGGGAGAGAACGTCTCCACCGGGGAAGTGTTGACCGCGCTGACGGCGAGTCGCGGCGTGCTCGAGGGGGTGGTCTATGGAGTCACCGTGCCCGGCACCGATGGCCGCGCCGGCATGGCGGCCTTGGTGGTGAATGACGATTTCGATCGCGGTGCGTTTCGTGCGGATCTTGCCTTGCGCTTGCCGCCGTACGCGCGTCCGGTGTTTTTGCGCCTGCTGACGACACTCGAAGCAACCGCGACCTTCAAACCGCGCAAGCAGGACCTGGTGCAGGCGGGCTTTGATCCCGGCCGCGTTGCTGATCCTCTGTATTTCGATGATCCACGCGTGCAGCGCTACGTGCCCCTAGACGATGAATTGTTCGCGGCCATCGTAAGCGGCGCCGTGCGAATCTAGGCAGCGCATGCGGATCGGGAGCATCTCGCGGGCTTCCCGGGACGGTAGATCGCCGCTATGGGCTCGCTACGATGCGAGCTTTGCGCGGTCCCGCTCGCCGGGTCGCGCCAGCAACTGGGGATGTATCTCCGGAATGGCGCCATAGCGACCCCTCAGGTAACACTTCGCGATCTGCTCATGCTTGCGCGGACTCGACCGCAATACCGTCGACAGGCTGCTGGCAAGCGCCTCATCGAGTTCGGTCAGCCAGATCTCGTCTCGCCGCAACATATCCAGATCCATCAACGTCGTATTGTGGCTGACCAGCAGCAACTGTGCGCCGCGTTGCGAGACCGCAGGGTCATTGACAAATCGAATCAGAAAGCGAGCCACTAGGGGGTGCAGATTCGCGTCAAACTCATCGATGACCAGTAACTTTCCTTGCTCGGTCGTCGACAACAGAAGCCCGAACAGCGCGAACAGGCGATGCGTGCCGGCAGCCTCGGACTCGGAAGCGAGCCATACCGGCGGCCAGCCTTGCCGAGCATGCAAAAACTCTACCGCGCGCCCGTCGTCGGCGATCCGCACGTCATCGACCTGGATATCGACCGACTGCAGCAATTGCAGCATCCGCGCTTTGAATTCCGGATTTTGAATGCCCGCTGCCGAGCGAGCCGCCATGCGTACGGCGTGCGCTTGCTCGGAGGGAAATATGATCTCGAGGTGATGTTCAAACCAATGAAACAGCGGTTTGAGCTGCTCTGAATTCAGCAGCGCCGCGGTTGTCAGGAACAGCGACCTCGAGTGCGTGGCCTTGCGCCACATTTCCCGCGGTCCGTTGAAGTTCGGAGAGAAGGGCGCCCAGGACTCACTACCGGTCGACGCGTCGAAGCGGCGCGAGAACCAGCGCTGCGACTTGCCGGTGCGATAGACCAAAAGCCGCTCCGACCACACCCGATGAGCATCGTACGAAACGCTGTAGCGATACCGAACACGGCCTACCAGCACGTCGATTTCAAAGTCCGTGGTTCGATGCGCGGAGGGGCCGATCTGGAACGGCGTATGCCGCTGCGCGAACTGCGGTTCGGAGTACGCCGCGGAGTGCAATACCAGCTCGCGCAGCGTCTGCAGCGCGCGCAGAAAGTTAGTCTTGCCGCTGCCGTTCGGCCCAAAAACGACGGCGGACTTCGACAGCCGAGGCACTGATTTCATCCCCGTAGGCACGCAATGGGTCGATTCGTGTGCCCGGTCCGCGGAGGTGCAGTAACCAAACGTTTGCTCGTTCAGAAATGAACGAAAATTTCGCAACCTAAAGCCGATTAACATGCTCACATTCCTTTGCATCAATAGTGTCATCCCCAATGACCAACTTATGTCGATTCGGTTTCGCTGATTTGTGTCACCGCCTTTGCGATGGGAATTTGTACTACCAGCACGGTTCCGCCCGATGCCGGACTCCTGACATCCAGACGCCCGCCAAGCGCCCGCACCCGGTGGCGCATCGAGGCCAGGCCGTGAGAGGCGATTGAGGTGAAACGTCCCGCGGGTATGCCGACGCCGTCATCGGCGATACGCATGAGCAGCGTTTCATCGTCCATCCCTAAGCTGATGTCCGCGGTCTTGGCCCCGGAATGCTTGAGGATATTGCTGAAGGCCTCTTGCGCGATACGAAACAAGGCAATGGAGGCCTCTGATTTGAATTGCGGCTCATCGTCGGGATATGACTCGATGCAAGTGAGGCCGGCGGCGCCGCAGGTCTCCTTCATTTGCCAACGCAACGCGGCAAACAAGCCCACGTTGTCCAATAACGTGGGGCGCAGCTCTTCGATGATCCGGCGCTTCAAATCGACGCCGGCCGCCAGGTTCTGCTGCACGCGACTGAGCCGCTGCTTCATGGCCGGATCGTTCTTGGCAAGATGTTGCTCAGCCCATGATATGTCCATCCGCGCGCCGACCAACAGGCCGCCGAGCTCATCGTGCAATTCGCGCGCCAGGCTGGCCTTCTCGCGCTCCGCCACATTTTGCAAATGCGTGGAAAGCTCCACGAGTTCTCGCGTTCTTTCTTCGACTTTTCGCTCCAGCTGCAATTTCTGATCGCGCAGTTCCGCGGTCAGCTGCGCGCGCCGACGCATATCGAGATACACCAGCCGCGAGGCAACTCCGACCAGCAGCATGTTGAAAATCGTGGCGGCGATGGTGGTCCAGCGGCTGAAGAACAACGAGCTGGACCAGTGCGCGGCGGCCGCATGATGCTCGGCCGTCTGTTGATCCCGCAGTCGATCCAGGATGTCGCTGATCTCCGCGTCGGTGTCCGAACCGACGCTGGTTTTCAGGAGCGCAACCGCCGCCGCGCTCCCCTGGCTTTGCTGGATCGCGATCAGCATCGACAGGTCCGCGAGCCTTTTGCCGATCAAGACGTGCAGGTTGCGCAGCGTGGCGAGCTCGGCGTCGGACGTGGCGTACGCCAGGCGCAGATTTTCCAACCGCGGCTCCACGTCGATCACGGTCTTTTTGTAACTCTCGAGATATCTTGAGTTGCCGGTCAGCAGAAATCCGCGTTGCGCGGCGACGGATCGCGCGACGGAGTCCTGCAACTCATCGATGCTGTGCTCGCGCTCCGCGGATCTTTGCAGCCTTTCATCCGCTTCCTGCAGCCGCGCCTGACCTTCGCCGGTGATGAAGAACAACGCGGCCAAGAAGCACACGATGAGAAATGGCGGAATGGCCACATACCAGCGGCCCAAACCGTCCAGCGCTTCCTTCACGAAATTCATGCGATTCATTCTGTTGACAAATTCGCCATGTGTCCAGCGACAACGGCATGCGCATTTTTTTTGGAAAGCGAAACGCGATGAAGGGTCGCGTTGCAATGTAAGGATTACAATCAGTACGTGGCCAAGCTTACGGTATCGGCCACGTCGTCAACCGAGAAGGCAACAGGAATCGCGATAATGGGGACGCGAATCTTGCCTTCGAGCCACGCGTCGAAGGCCGTAAGCGGCATCGGCTTTGCATAGAAGAATCCTTGCGCGACATCGCAACGGAAATCTCGGAAGAGGTTGGCAGCTGCCTCGGTCTCGATGCCCTCGGCAACCACCTTGAGCCCCATGCCATGTCCCATATCGATCGCCGCGCGCACCACTGTGGCGAATTCGGGGTCGGATTCCATGCCCTGGACAAAGCTACGGTCGATTTTCACCTCGTGTACCGGCATGCGTGCAAGATGGCTCAACGAGGAGTAGCCCGTGCCGAAGTCATCGATCGACAGGTTCACTCCCAACCTGGCGATCGCGTCCAGCATCTGAAGTGCGCGCGCCGGGTCTTCGATGAAGCCGCTTTCCGTCAGCTCCAAGGTCAGCAGCGAGGGCGGCAGCTGATGGCGGCTCAATAGCGCGGCGACGCGCGTATCGAAGCGCGGATCGCCGATGTCCTCGGCGCTGATGTTCACGGCCAAGCTGAGCGCCCTGCCGGCGCGCTGCCATTGCGCGCCCTGCGCGATCGCATGATCCAGAGCCCAGCGCGTCAGCCGGCGTATGAAGCCGGTCTGCTCGGCAAATGGAATGAAGTCCGCGGGGCTCAAGAGTCCACGTGTCGGATGCTGCCAGCGCAGCAGTACTTCAGCGCCTGCGACCCGATTCGTGCCGAGCTCGATTTTCGGCTGAAAGTACAGGCGCAGCTCGTCTTGCTCGACGGCCCGGCGAAGCTCGCCCAACAAGGATAGCTGATCGCGAGCGGCGGGCTTGAGCGCGACCTCATAAATCGCGAGTGCACGCTTTTCGCGGCGGGCGCGTTCCAGCGCCAGATCCGCGCAGCGCATCAACTCATCGGGCGATGTTGCGTTATCGGCAGCCAGCGCCAACCCCAGGGTCGCGCTGATATCGATGGGCTGGGCTTCCACATTGACCGGCTCAGCGAGGGCAAGCAGCAGCGAGGTGCCCCAGGCGTGCAGGCTGCGGCCGTCAGTAAGCCGGGTAAATGCGGCGAACTGATCGGCGGCGAAACGTGCCACCGCTGAGTTGACTGAGGGCACTGCCGCGATGCGCGCCGCGATCTCGGTGAGCACGGCATCGCCCACTGAATATCCGAGGTGCTCGTTGATGCGGCGAAATTGATTCAGGTTGATGACGACGACGCCGATGGTCGTGCCCGCTTCATGCAACGCTTCGCCCAGAGCGGCGCCAAAAGCGGTTCGATTCATCAGGCCGGTCAGCGCGTCTTCGTACGCCAAGCGTCTGATGGATTGATCGCGGGTTTGAACCGCCGCCTGCATCAAATGCAGGCCTTCCGCAAGCACACCCAGCTCGTCGCGCCGATTGACGTTGCGTGCCGCATCGTAGCTTCCGGCGCGCATCTGATCGACCAGCTGCGTCAGCTCTTGCAGGGGGCGGGTGATGTTGCGCGCGAGCCAAAAGGCGGCCAGGGCGAAGGCGACCAGGCTCACGCTCGCGATCACGTACAAGACCTTGGTCAGCCGTTCGAAAGGCGCCCGCGCATCGGCCAATGAACGCGACAGAATCGCGACGATCTCGGTGTTGCCGACCTTGGATATTTCGATTCGACGAGTCACCAAATCGTTGGCGCGCTGCTCCCCTTCCGGCACTGTGCTGTGGACATTCGTCCAGCCGCCGCCGCTATTCACCGATAGCGTCACGAACAGGCCGGTGATCGCGGCCAGTTCACGCGACGCCTTGTCATCGAGCTCAAACCCCATGACGATCCATGCCACCGGCAAAGGGCTGCGCACCGCCACCGTCACGAGTTGATAAATGCGGCCGCTGTCGACCATCATACCCGTGGTGCTGTCCGCACCGCCGGCGCTCGCTTGAAGAGGTGATATGGGAAACGGCGCGCCGGCGGAAAGGTGGGTTCCGGAGGCGGCAATCACATCGCCGCTAAGAGAGGTGAGCACGACCACCGAGGCGCCGATGCGCTCGCCGCTATTTCCCAAGGCGGACGCCAGGGTGTCGGTGTCGTGCGCGGCGACCGCCTGGCGAAAGCCGTAGTCGGCGGCAACCGCCTGCGCAGCTTGAGTCAGCTGCCTGCGGTTGCTTTCGAGCAGCCGCGAGAAGACCAGTGCGCCGACATCGAGCTGCCGTTGCACCTCCCGTCCCGCGCTGTCCCGATTGGCGGCCACGACCGCGCCCAGCGCAGCACCTAACACCGCAGCCAGCAACAGCAGAAAAGTAACCGCAATTCGGGTTCGCAGCGCCAACGCTTTCGCTCCCGGTGTTGGCTAGGTGGACGACAACGCCACAGGTTAGGCGGACGGGCGATTCGAGGCTGTGCGCTTGCACACGGATTCCGCCCGGTCCCTCGGCGCCATTCGTGACCCAGGTCTCACATCGCTTACACTTGCTCTCATGCCCATTGTTCGCCTCGACAAAGTCTCTTTGAGCTTCGGTCGTAAGCCGTTGCTCGACAGCGTCAACCTGCAACTGCGCAGGGGCGAGCGCGTTTGCTTGCTCGGCCGCAATGGCGAAGGGAAGACCTCTCTCCTGCAGTTGATCGCACGCAAGCTCGCGCCCGACGGCGGCGAGGTGTGGGTGCGCCCCGGGGCGCGCATCGCCAGCTTGGCGCAGGAGGTATCAGCCGCAAGCGATGCGGCGGTGCGTGAGGTGGTGCTCGGCGGCATCGAGCAGCGGAAACCGGAAGATGATTGGCAGGCAGAATTGCAGGCGGATCAAGTGATTTCGCGCCTGGGACTGGACAATGCCGCGTCGATGAGCGCGTTGTCCGGCGGTTGGCGCAGACGCGTGATGCTGGGTCGTGCGCTGGTTTGCGCTCCCGATGTCTTGTTGCTCGACGAGCCGACGAATCATCTGGATGTCGACGCCATTACCTGGCTCGAGAACATGATGCTGGAATTCACCGGAGCCTTGTTCTTCATCAGCCACGATCGCGCCTTCGTGCGGCGATTGGCAACCAAGATCGTGGAACTTGACCGCGGCCAGCTGCGGGTCTGGCCGGGCAGCTACGATGAGTACGTGGTGCAGAAGCGCGCGGCGCTCGAGGTCGAGGCCAAGCATGCGGCGTTGTTCGACAAGAAACTGGCGCAAGAAGAGGCGTGGATCCGTCAGGGCGTCGAGGCCCGGCGCACGCGCAACGAGGGCCGGGTGCGCGCGCTCAAGCAATTGAGAATCCAGCGGCGCGAACGGCGCGAGCGCATTGGCCAGGTGGAACTTCGCGTGCAAGACGCCGCGCCGTCCGGCAAATTGGTCTTTGATGCCGAGCACGTAACGCACGCGTTCGCCGCGGCGCCGGTGATCCGAGATTTTTCAGCCCGTATCCAGCGTCGCGATCGCATTGGGATCATCGGGCCGAATGGCTGCGGAAAGACGACGTTGATCAAGCTTCTGGTCGGTGAATTGGCGCCCACGGCGGGTGTGATCAAGCGCGGCACCAACCTTAAGCCGGCTTACTTCGATCAGCAGCGCGAACAATTGGATGAGTCGGCATCCATCATGGATAACGTGACAGGCGGCAGCGGCGACACCGTGACCATTGACGGCAAACCTCGGCATGTATCCGGCTATCTTCGCGATTTTTTGTTTCCGCCGGAGCGCTTGAACGCCCCCGTGAGCATGCTCTCGGGCGGAGAACGCAATCGCCTGTTGCTGGCGCGCCTGTTCGCACGGCCCAGCAATCTATTGGTGATGGACGAGCCGACCAACGATCTCGATGTGGAGACCCTTGAACTCCTGGAAGAAATGGTGGCGGAGTATGCCGGGACCTTGCTGCTGGTCAGCCATGACCGCGCTTTTCTCGACAATGTCGTGACCAGTACCCTGGTCTTCGAAGGCGAGGGGCGGATCGTCGAGTACGTCGGCGGGTACAGCGACTGGTTGCAGCAGCGAAAGATCGCACCGCAAGCCGCGGCGGCTGCGCCGCCGCCCAAAGCCGCAACAACCCGGGCGGCGCGCCTCTCTTACCATCAGCAGCGCGAACTGGCGCTGCTGCCGGAAAAAATCCAGCGGCTCGAAGCGGAACAAGCGCAGCTCAACATCCAGATCAGCGATCCTGACGCGTTCCGGCGTGACAAGGAGGCAAGCAGCGCCGCGCTTTCGCGCTTGCAGGCGCTGGCCGAGGAACTTGAGGCCGCCTATGCGCGTTGGGACGCGCTCGACTCGGCCAGCCTCGCCACGCGCGCCTAGCGGCGCGGGCGTCCGCGGCCGAGCAGATCGCTGGGATTCGGCAGGCCTGCACCTGCGGCATCGGGAATGACCAGGGACGAGGCTTGCTCGCGGCGCAGCTCTTGCAACTCCTGCATGGTTTGTTGAACGGCTTGTTCCGCCGTCGCGCCAAATTTCTCGATGGCCCCAGCCAGCGAGGCGGCTTCCAGTTCGAAGCTGATCGGCACGGCGCCCATCGGCGTCATGACTTGCGCCTGCCCGACAAATATCACCGGCCGCGTTGCATCATCCGCACCATCGGCGCCGACGGGCGTGAGTCTGCGGATGGTGCCGACCTTGCGATCGGTAAATGTTTCCTCGCGATAAATCTGCTTCGAGTCCATGGTTGCCTGTCGGCCTTGGCTGGCGGAACTCATGCGTGCGTTACCCCTTGCGATCGATTCGAAAGGCTCAACCCTAGCAGTTTTCGGCCTTGCCTTGGAGGCCTGATACGATACGACGCTTGGCACACTCGACTACAGCGCGAAGAGTTCCTGCGTGGACGACCCTTTTGGGAATTGCTCTATTTGGGCTCGCGCTGTTCGTTCTGCACCGCTTGCTTGGCCAATACCATTGGCGCGACATTCTCGAGCATGTTCGCTCGATCTCGAGCCGAAAGCTGCTGCGGGCGGCCTTTTTTACCTGCGCCGGATACGGCTGCTTGACGCTGTACGACGCGCTGGCCGTGCGCTTCGCCGGGGCGCGGCTGCCCTATCACCGAGTCGCGCTCATCTCTTTCATGGGCTATGCCATCGGCCATAACGTCGGCTTGAATTCCCTGAGCGGCGGTGCGGTTCGCTACCGCACGTACTCCGCATTGGGCTTAAGCGCGAAGCAGATCGCGACCATCATCGCCTTCGGCACCTTGACCTTCTTTCTGGGCGCCGGCGTACTGCTCGGGCTGTCGCTGGTGACGAACGCGGGCATGTCCGGTTCGATACTCCATGTGCATACCTGGCTCGCCAGGCTCGCCGGTCTCCTGCTGCTGGCAGGCGTCGCGGTCTATCTAGGACTGGTGTCCACCAGGCATGCGCCGCTTACCCTGGGGCGCCTCGAAATTCCCGTCCCGAAAGCGCGCGTCGCTTTCGCACAGATTGGTGTCAGCTGTCTCGACATGTTGTGTGCCTGCGCGGTGCTGTATGTGCTGCTGCCGCATCAGGCATCGCTCGGTTTCATCGCCTTTGCCGGCGTGTACTTGCTGGCCTTGGCCGCCGGCATCCTCAGCAACGTGCCGGGCGGCATCGGCGTTTTTGAATTCGTATTGCTGCTGTTGATGCCGGGGGTCCCCCAGGATCAGTTGCTGGGCTCGTTGGTGGCCTACCGCGCCATCTACTATTTTGCGCCCTTTGCCGTCGCGCTGGTGCTGCTCGGTGCCCACGAGGTATGGGTGCACCGGGGGCCGGTGGTGCGTGTGGTACGACTGGCGCGAACCTTTCTGCTCTCGGTCACCCCGCAAGCCATCGCCGTTGCGGTATTTCTGGCCGGTGCGGTGCTGCTTTTTTCCGGCGCCACTCCCGCTCTTAACAGCCGCCTGGCGCTGCTGCGGGATTTTGTGCCGCTGCCGGTGCTGGAGCTGTCGCACCTGCTCGGTAGCGCGGTCGGCGTGGGGTTGCTCATCATCGCCCATGGTCTGTATCGGCGCTTGCACACGGCCTGGTGGGTCACGATTTGGCTGCTGTGCGCGGGGATCCTGTTGTCCCTGCTCAAGGGCTTCGACTACGAGGAAGCCTGTATTTTGGGCGTGGTTGTGGTCATTTTAGTCCTGGCACGCGAACGCTTTCGGCGACGCGCGCCGCTGCTCGATCAGCATTTCTCCGGACCGTGGATCGTGGCCTTTTTTCTGGTGCTGTTGACCGCCGGATGGCTGGTGCTGTTCGCCTATCGGCACCTACCCTACGACAACGAATTGTGGTGGCAGTTTGCCTTCCACGCCAGCGCGCCGCGCAGTCTGCGCGCCTCGCTGCTCGCCGTCATGATTGCCGCCGCGTACGGCCTCTGGCGGGTGCTGCGCCCGGCACCGCCGCGGTTTTCAGCGCCGACCGAAGCGGATCTACAGGCTGTGGCGGAGTTGATCAGGCGCAGCGAGGACACGACGGCCAATCTCGCTTTGCTCGGCGACAAGAATTTGTTGTTCAATCAAGATCGAACCGCCTGCATTATGTTCCAGTCATCCGGCAGCAGTTGGGTGGCGATGGGCGATCCCATTGGTCCGCCCGAACTTGGCGAAAGCCTGGCGTGGGAGTTTCTGGAGGATTGCGACGGCATGGCGGTTTCTCCGGTTTTCTATCAGGTCACGCCCGAGCGCTTGCCGCTGTACATCGATCTGGGATTGAACTTGAGCAAGCTGGGGGAAGAGGCCCGGGTGCCGCTCGGCGAGTTCACGCTGGACGGCCCTGCGCGGGCGGACCTGCGCCAGGCCCATCGACGTGCCGCTCGTGACGGCGCGGTATTTGAAATGGTCGAGCGCGGCAATGTACCGGCGCTGTTGCCGGATTTGCGCGCCGTGTCGGACGCCTGGCTCGCCGAAAAAAATACCGCCGAGAAGCGCTTTTCGCTGGGGTTCTTCGACGAGCGCTATATCGCGAACTTTGACGTCGGTGTGGTGCGCTGCAATGGTGCGGTGTGCGCTTTCACCAACTTGTGGCGCGGAGGTTCGAGCGAATTGTCGGTGGATCTGATGCGCTTCAACAATGCGGCGCCCAAGGGAGTCGTCGACTTCATGCTGATCGAGTGCATGTTGTGGGGCAAATCCCACGCATTCGCCTGGTTCAATTTGGGAATGGCGCCGCTGTCGGGATTGGAAGAACACGCATTGGCCCCGGCGTGGCACAAGCTTGGCCGTCTGGTGCAGCGCTATGGAGAGACATTTTATAGCTTCGAGGGGCTGCGAAAATATAAGGAAAAGTACAACCCCGTTTGGCGTTCTCGATACCTCGCCGCGCCCGACGGCCTTGCCATGGCGGGCGCGCTGCTTGACGTGACCGCGCTGATCTCCGGCGGCGTGCGCAACGTGCTTCGAAAATGATCAACATTTCGCGCCTCGTTGTGGCGTTTCTGCTGTGCGCGCTGGCGAGCGCGGCCGGCCGGGGCGAGGCCGCCGCGAGCGACACCATTTCGTTCGGACGCTTTGGCGAGATCAGCGTCTATCGAGGCAGCGCCAATCCGCGCGAGGTCGTGCTGTTCTTGTCGGGCGATGGGGGTTGGAATCTGGGCGTGATTTCCATGGCGCGGCACCTGTCCGACAAGGGCGCCATCGTGGCGGGCGTCGACATTCGCCGCTATCTCGAACAGCTGGAAACGGCGCCGCAGGCCTGCGTATCGCCGGCGGCAGACCTGGAAGACTTGAGCCACTATCTGCAATCGAGTTGGGGCCTTAAGCACTATCTTAAGCCGACCCTCGTCGGCTATTCGTCAGGCGCGACGCTGGTGTACGCCGCGCTTGCCGAGGCGCCGGGCGGTGTGTTCAAAGGGGCGCTCAGCCTCGGGTTTTGTCCCGACCTCGATCTCAAGAAGCCATTGTGCAAAGGATCCGGCATCGCGGCGACGCCGCGCCGCTCGGCCCAAGGGACCTTGAAGGGCGTTGATTTATTGCCGGCGAAGGCTCTGGCGGGAAAATGGATTTCGCTGCAGGGGCAGATGGATGAGGTGTGCCTCGCGCCGGCAACGCAGAAATTCGTGAGCGCCGTTCCGGGCGGCGAGCTGATCATGCTGCCGAAAGTCGGCCACGGCTATTCGGTGGAAAAGAATTGGGTTCCGCAGTATGAGGCTGCCTATGATCGAATCATCGCGCCTTAAGCGAATTGGGCCTCGATCTTCTGGGCGACCTCGCGCATCTTCGGCAAGAATTGCTCGATCGCCGTGCGCAGTGGTACGGCGGTGGAGGCGTATCGAACGGTGAGGGTTGCGAGAATTCGCTCCTTGGCGCGCACGGGAATCGCCAAGCTGGTTTCCTCGGAAACGCGCCGCGCACGATGCGACATGCCGAATCCTTGCGTGCGGGTCTCGTTGAGCAAGCGCTCGACCTCGATTCGGTTGCGCGCCAGGCGATCCTCCGGCAGCGACGAACGCGCCAAGGACTCGAGCAGCGCGTCGCGTTGCGGGGCCGGGCAAAAAGCCAGGTAGGCGCGCCCGGCGGCGGACGCGAGCATGGGCACTCGAACGCCGGCGCTGTACTGCTCCAAGGCAAGAGGACTTTGGCGATCGGTGGTTTCGCGGATCATCATCGTCGCGCCGCACGCCGTGGCCACCGCCACCGGCCACACAATCTGCGCGCCGAGCGCGGCCAGCAGCGGCTTGGCGATATGGGCGACCAATGCCTCGTCATCGAAGCCTTCGGACAGGGCCCGCACCATGATGGTCGGCCGGTAGCAATCATCGTGTGCATCGCGATCGACATAGCCCGCCAAGCGCAGGGTCTCCAAGATGCGATAGGTGGTGGTCCGAGGCAGACCGACCGCGCTGGCGAGCGTGTTGATGGCCGCCCGCTCCAGGCGATTTAGCTCGGTCAGGACCTCAAGACCTCGGTTCAGCGCACGTATCGGACGGGTCGATTCTCGGGCGCCGTCCTGCTGGGCAACCGAGTGGCGTTCAGAATGTGGGTTAACTTGTGCGTGCATCATCCCTTTATCCTCGGGCTGAACCGTTTTCACCTATAAAACAAGGACATACGACCTTAAGGCGACCGCGAGATCCGTTCCATTGCTCGGCTAAGTTCCATCGGGAGTTCGGTCTCAAACATATGTACCGTCCAGATCGAATCTGGTTGCACTCGTCTTCATGCGCAAGCGCATTCAGCTACAATCCGCGACCGATTTATTCAAGGAATCAGGCTTTCATGTCGGAACAATACGTCGAGACCGTCATCATCGGCGCCGGACCAGTCGGGCTGTTTCAGATTTTCGAGCTGGGCCTGCTTGGAATCACGACGCATATCATCGATTCCTTAAGCCAGCCCGGCGGCCAATGCACCGAGCTTTATCCGGACAAGCCGATCTACGACATACCCGGGCTGCCGGTCTGCGGCGCCCAGGAATTGATCGATCGATTGCTCGCGCAGGTGAAGCCCTTCAACGCCACGTTTCATCTCGGGCAGGAAGTGACTGAAGTTCGCCCCTTGAGCGGCGGCAAGTTTCACGTGGCAACCTCCTTGGGCGTGCGCCTGATCAGCGGTGCCGTGGTCATCGCCGGCGGGGTCGGTTCGTTTCAGCCGCGGCGCTTGAGCATTGCGGGAGCAGAACAGTTTGAAGGCAAAAGCATCCACTACCGCGTGCGGTCGGCCGCCGACTTTATGGACCAGGACTTGGTGATTTGCGGGGGCGGAGATTCCGCCTTGGACTGGACCGTGGCGCTGTGCGAAAAAGCACGTTCATTGACGCTCGTGCACCGTCGCGCCGAGTTTCGAGCCGCGCCCGCCACCGTTGCGCGCATGCGCGACTTGGTTGCGGCCGGCAAGATGCGCTTGCTGCAGGGCAACGCCGTCGCGGTCCGCAAGGACAGCGAGAAACTGGTGGGGCTCGAGGTGCAAACCGCGGATGGCCTGACGCTTCAAGTGCCGGTGGATCACGTGTTTGCGTTCTTTGGCCTGCACCCAAAGCTCGGGCCGATCGCCGAATGGGGCATGGAATTGGAGAAAAAGGCGCTCAAGGTCGACACCGAAAAATTCCAGACCAGCGTGCCGGGGATCTTTGCCGTCGGCGACATCAATACCTATCCCGGCAAGAAAAAGCTCATTTTGAGCGGCTTTCATGAGGCCGCGCTTGCGGCCTTCGCGATTCAACATCATTTGTTTCCGGAAAAACGTCAATTTCTGCAGTACACCACTACGAGTCCAATCATGCAGAAGCGGCTGGGCGTTGGCGGCGCGGACTCTGCCTAAAGGCTTCCATGAACCGACTGCTCGAAGATCTGATCAAGGTAATGACTCTCGAACGTATCGAGATCAATTTGTTTCGCGGCCAGAGCCGCGACATCGGCAGTCCGCAGGTGTTCGGCGGCCAGGTGTTGGGCCAGGCCTTGGTGGCCGCAACCGCCACGGTGGAAGGTCGGGAAGTGCATTCGCTGCATGCCTATTTCTTGCGCCGCGGAGACTTCAATTCTCCGATCGTCTACGAGGTTGACCGGGCCTGGGACGGCAAGCACTTTGCCACGCGGCGGGTCGTGGCGATCCAGCACGGGCAGCAGATTTTCAATATGTCGGCGTCCTTTCAGATACCGGAGATCGGACTCGATCATCAGATTCCCATGCCGGACGTGCCCGAGCCCGAAGCGCTGCCCGATTTCGCGCACTATCTTGCCGAAACTGCCCGATTTGCCGCCCGCGCTGCTCAAGATCTTGGATCAAAAGCGGCCCTTTGAATTCAAGCCGGTTGAGGCGCCGACCTTCGCGCGCAAGGAGAAATCGGCGCCGACCAAATGCGTCTGGATCCGCGCCGTCGACGCACTGCCGGATGATGAGGCGTTGCACCGTTGCCTGTTGGCGTATGCTTCTGATTTTCAGCTGCTCGATACGGCACTGAAGCCGCATGCCCTGTCTCCGGCCCGCGATCGATTGGTCATCGCCAGCATCGATCACGCGATGTGGTTTCATCGCAGTGTTCGCGTCGACGACTGGCTGCTTTACGCCATGGACAGCCCGAGCGCCTCGGGGGCCCGTGGATTCACGCGCGGCAGCGTGTTTGCGCGTGACGGCCGGTTGGTTGCCAGCGTTTCGCAAGAAGGTCTGATCCGGGTGGGCTCTTAAGTGCTAAAAAGCATCCTCATTATCGGCTCTGGTCATCGCCTTCGTGGTCGGCGGACTGCTCACCTTGCGCAGAAGCGGGCGGGCGGGGATGCCCAACGATGAGGTGCTGAAGCGCGCCGCAAAGCGCGCCCGCGAGCAAGCCGCCGCGGACGATGAGGAGTCTCGCTAGGGAAGCTGCGGGTTCGCGCGCGAGGCTTCCCATACTTCGCGCGGCAAGGTGAACAGGTGGCAATCCCACCAGCGATTCTTGGCGCGCCGATGCTTGCGATACACCGCTTCCCAGCGCATGCCGATTTTCTCCAGCACGCGAATCGACGCGCCGTTGTTCACGTCGACGGTCGATATCACCCGCTCCGCGCGCAATTCGAAGAATGCCGCATCGACCAAGGCCAAGGCGATTTCTGTCGCAAAGCCCTTGCCCCAGTCCTCTGCCCTGAGCATGTAGCCCAAGTCCGCCACATGGCTTTCGATGAGCGATAAATCGCAGGCACCGATCAGGCGTCCCGAAGCGATTTCTTCCACCGCGAGTTCGAATCGCGTGCGCGGATGCTCTTGCTGCGAGGCCAGCAGCTCCTCGAGATACTCGGCGGTGCTGTCTTGGTCGCGGGGCCCGAAGAACAGATAGCGCGTGACGCGCGGATCCGAGGAATAGGCATGAACCGCCTGAAGATCCGCGATGACAAATTCGCGCAGCATCAATCGCGCCGTGCGAACCGGCACGGTCAGTTTGCGCACAGTACTTTGCCCGGATTCAAAATGCCCTTCGGATCGAGCGTGCGCTTTAATTTGCGCATGACCTCAAGTTCCACCGGGTCGGCACGGCGCGCGAATTCTGCCGCCTTGAGTCGCCCGATGCCGTGCTCGGCGCTGATGCTGCCCCCGAGACTCTCGACCAAGTCGAAGATCGCGTGTTCGAGCGCGTGTGCTCTGGCAAGAAAGCTCGCCGCGTCGGCGCCCGGCTTCTGGCTCAAGTTAAAATGCAAGTTGCCGTCGCCTGCGTGCCCGTAGGAGACCACCTCTCCCTCGGGAGCAAGTTTAAGCGCCAAGGCCGTCCCCTGCTCGATCAGCGTCGGAATCGCCGAGACCGGCACCGACACATCATGCTTGAGGCTCGCGCCGTGGCGGCGCTGCGCCTCCGGCACCGATTCGCGCAGCTTCCACATGGCTTGCGCTTGGGCAAGCGAGGTCGCCGGCATCGCGTCCCTGATGGCGCCCGCGGCGGCGGCTTCCTCAAGCGCGGACGTCAAGACGCTTGAGAGACCTTGACTCGGATTCGGCGCGCTCAACTCGATCAGCAAGTACCATGCACAGCCCATGTCGAGCGGATTGGCGACGCCGGCGACATGCTTTACGGTCATTTCGACGGCGATGCGCGGCATCAATTCAAACGAGGTCACCTGATCGCCGGCTGCGGTGCGCAGCGAGCGAGCAACTCCAAGGCCTGAGGCGGCGAGTCGATGCCGACCAGGGCGGTGGCCGTGTCGCCCGGCAGCGCAAACAGCTTTAAGGATGCCGCGGTGATGATGCCGAGCGTGCCCTCGGCGCCCACAAACAGCGACCTGCAGATCGTATCCGGTGTTGTCCTTGCGCAGGCTCTTGAGCGCCGAGAGCACCCGCCCGTCCGCAAGCACCACCTCCAGCCCCAGCGTGAGGTCGCGCATCATTCCGTAGCGCAAGACCGCGGTGCCGCCGGCGTTGGTGGAGAGATTGCCGCCGATTTGCGCCGTGCCCTCGGATCCCAAGCTCAAGGGAAACAATCGATTCGCTTCGCGCGCGGCGGCTTGCGCCCCGGCCAGCGTACAACCGGCTTCCACGATCATCGAATAGTTGGCGGCGTCGATATGCCTCACGCGATTCAAACGCTGCATCGACACCACGATCTGCGATCCGCTCTCGTCCGGAGTCGCACCGCCGCAGTAGCTGGTATTGCCGCCGTGGGGCACGACCGCGACCTCATCCCGGTTGCAGATGGCGAGAATCTTGGCCACCGCGTCGACACTGCCGGGTCGCAGCACCAGCGGCGTGGCCCCCTGGTACAGGCGCCGAAAGTCGGTCAGGTACGGCGCCACATCGGCGGCAGACTCAAGCCAGCCGTCGAGGCCGACAGCGGCTTTGAGCTCCGCAAGCGTCGCGGAACTAGGAAGGAGAGGCATGTACGGTGCTTAAGAGCATTCGAACGTCTCTCTCAAAGAGGCTAGAGGCGCTTTCCCGCTCCCTGCCGAACCGCCGCCGGTACCGGCTTTAAATCCCAGATCACTCCGACGAACGACATCAGTTTCAACAGATAAAACGTGAGGTCGAATTCCCACCAGTAAAAGCCCTGGCGCACCGAGGCCGGGTAGTGATGATGATTGTTGTGCCACCCCTCGCCTAAGGTAATGATGGCGAGCCATGGATTGTTGCGGCTGGCATCACCGGTCTTGTAGCGCTGGCGCCCGAAGACATGCGATAGAGAATTGATGGTGTAGGTGCCGTGATAGACCAGGACGGTGGAAATGAAAAACCCCCATACCAACATCTGCCAGCCGGTGGTGTGAAGCCCCGGAGCCACATGCTTGAGCAGCACGCCCGAGCAAGAATACGCCGACGCCTAAGATTGTCGGGACCACGATGTCGAAGCGATCCAGGAATCGCAGCTCGGGATACTTCAATAGATCCTTGACCCGCGATAAGTCGGCCGCGAAGTGCTTGTGGGACATGAACCAGCCCATGTGGCTCCAGAAGAATCCGTGCTGGACCGGCGAGTGCACGTCTTCCGCCTTGTCCGAATGCACATGATGGTGGCGATGATGAGCCGCCCACCAAATGGGGCCGCGCTGCACCGCCGAGGCGCCGAGAATCCCGAAAATAAATTGCCCCACGCGCGAAGTCTTGAAGCTGCGATGCGAGAAATAGCGATGATAGAAGCCGGTGATCGCAAACATGCGCACCAGGTACAGCGCGATGGTCACTGCCAACGCGACCCAGCTAAATCCCACCCAAATCACGGCGAGGCAAGCGGCGTGCATTAACAGGAAGGGCATGACCCGGGCCCAATCGATGTGGTTGCCCGCATCAAGCCGCGCAGGGGCACGCGGCCGGGTGGCAAAACTACTGCTGCCGAACCATCGCGAGAGCTCATGCCCCACGCGTACGGCGGTGGGCGGCTCGATCACGATCTCATTGTCTGGGGCCATCTTGATTCCTGAATAATGCTTAGGCCGCCGATGCGGCGGAGTTTTGCAATGCGGCGATACGCTCATCCAGCGGCGGATGGCTCATGAACAGGCGCATCATCCCGTCTGACCTGCCGGTATTGATTCCGAAAGCCTGCAGCTGCTGCGGCATGGGCTCGCCTTGACTGCGCTTCAGCATCTTAAGCGCGTCGATCATGTTGCCGGTGCCGGCCAGATTCGCCCCGCCGCGGTCGGCGCCGAATTCTCGGCGCCGCGAATACCAGCAAACGATCACGCTCGCCACGAGACCCAAGACGAACTGAGCCATCTATGGTGGTCAGAAAAAAACCGATACCGCCCTGCCGGTCGTTGCGAAGGATCGCACGGTCGACGATGTTGCCGATGATGCGCGCGAGGAAGATCACGAAGGTATTTAACACGCCTTGCAACAGCGCAAGGGTAACCATGTCACCGTTTGCGACGTGAGTCACTTCGTGACCCAATACCGCTTCGACCTGCGTGCGCGACATGCTGCGCAGCAGGCCGCTGCTGACCGCCACCAGCGCCGCGTTGCGGCGCGCGCCGGTGGCGAACGCATTCATTTCCTCCGCGTCGAAAATGCCGACCTCGGGCATGCCGATACCGGCTTGATCGGCCAGCTGTTTGACGGTCCCGACCAGCCATCGCTCCACTTCCGACTGGGGAGTCGCGATGACGCGTACCCCCATCATGCGCTTTGCCGTCCACTTGGACAGCGCCAATGAAATCAGCGAACCGCCAAAGCCGAAAATCGCGGCAAATACCAGCAGACTGCCGGCGCCGCCCTGCGCCAGGTGCACGCCGAACACGCGCTCGACAATGAACAGCACCACGCTTAAGAGGGCGAGAACCGCGAGATTGGTGAGGACGAAGAGAAAAATGCGTTTCATGGGCTTTTCTTCGCGAAAAATAACCGCAATATGGTAACGCGGCAGACTAATGTCGGGACGTTGCTGTTCAATTTCAAGCATGGCAATCCGGGACGGATGAGCCGCGCCATCATCGGGGGCCGCCACGCGCACAGCAATCTGTATGTACTTGTAAAATATACATTTAATTCTTCAGGGTGGGTATGCAATATAGGGATTACTACGAAATTCTCGGTGTGAAGCGCGGCGCCGGAGCCGACGAGATGAAACGCGCTTACCGCAAGCTGGCGCGCAAATACCATCCGGACGTCAGCAAAGAAAAGAACGCCGAAAGCAAATTCAAAGAGGTCCAGGAGGCGTACGAGGTGCTGCGCGACCCGGACAAGCGCGCGGCCTACGACCAGTTGGGCCATGATTTTCGTAACGGCCAGCAGTTTCGGCCACCGCCCGACTGGGCGCAGCGCTTCGGCCAGACGGGCGGGGGCCAGCGATTCACCGATCTGAATGGATTCAGCGATTTTTTCGCGAGCCTGTTTGGCGGTGCCGGTATGGGCGGCGCCGGGATGGGCGCCGGTGGCGCGCCCGACACCGATGCCGGGCAGCTCGAGGTCACGGTGGAAGAGGCCTTTGCGGGGACCAAACGGCGCGTCACGCTCAACGAGCAGGGACGTCAGCGCCAGGTCGATGTGCAAATCCCCGCCGGCGTGACCGAGGGTCAATCCTTGCGCATCGGCGGCGTCGGCCGCACCTCATTGATATTTCGCATCAAATTGCGTCCGCATCCGCTCTACGAAGTCATCGGCAAGGACGTGCAAATTGAGCTACCCTTGGCGCCGTGGGAAGCCGCCTTGGGCGCTAAAGTGGCGGTTCCGACGCTCGGCGGCACCGTGGAATTGACGGTGCCTGCCGGCGCACAATCGGGGCGCAAGCTCAGGTTGCGCGGTCGAGGACTGCCGGGCAGCCCGGCAGGCGATCAAATCGTCATGATCAAATTGGTGACACCGGCAGCGCAGTCGGCAATGGCGAAAGAAGCCTACGAGCGCATGAAACGCGAATTCAACTTCGATCCGCGCGCCGGCTGGCCATGAACCTTACGGGGTGGCTGTGCAGTACCTGATCCGCGTCAATGGCAAGACTCACCCGGTCGATGCCGATCCGCAGATGCCCCTGCTGTGGGTGCTGCGCGATTTGCTCGACCTGAAGGGCACCAAGTTCGGCTGCGGCAAGAGCTTTTGTGGCGCCTGCACGGTGCATCTCAATGGAGCCGCGGCGCGTTCTTGCGTCACGCCCATCTCGGCGGTTGGATCCGCATCGATCACCACCATCGAGGCGGTCGCCGCCACGCGCACCGGCCGAGCGGTTCAAAGCGCGTGGCTGGCGCTCGATGTCGTGCAATGCGGCTACTGTCAGGCCGGCCAGATCATGTCGGCCAGCGCCTTGCTTGAGAAGAATCCCAAACCCACGGATGGCGACATCGACAAGGCCATGTCGGGGAATATCTGTCGCTGTGCGACTTACCTGCGCATTCGAGCGGCCATCAAGCAAGCCGCCGGCCTGCCGCCAACCGGGACACACTTTTATGATCCAGACGGCGAATAGTGAATCGCGGCGCGCCTTTCTGCGCGCCGGTCTCGCGGTCGGCGGCGGCCTGCTGCTCGATTTCTCGCTGCCAGGCGCGTCGCGCGCTGCGCGCTCCGACGCCCCAGGATCCGCATCCCTTAATGCCTTCGTGCAAATATCGAACGACGGCATCGTCACCATCATGTCCAAGAATCCGGAAATCGGTCAGGGCATCAAGACCATGCTGCCGATGCTGATCGCCGAGGAACTCGATGTGGAGTGGAGCAGCGTGCGCATCGACCAGGCCCTAAGCGATCCCGCCCGCTACGGGGTGCAATTCGCGGGTGGCAGCCGCGCGACGCCCCTGAATTGGGATGCGCTGCGCCGGGTCGGCGCGGCGGGGCGACAGATGCTGCTGACGGCCGCGGCGCAGGGTTGGTCCGTGCCGCCCGCGGAGTGCGAGACGAGGCCGGGAAAGGTCGTGCACCTGAAGACCAAGCGCTCGATGAGCTATGGCGCTCTGGCGTCGAAGGCTGCTGCGCTCCCGGCTCCCGATCTTGCGCAGGTGACGCTCAAGGACCCGAAAGACTTCAGGATCATCGGCAAGTCGCACCCGGGTGTGGATAGCCCGCTGATTGTCGCGGGCAAACCGCTGTTCGGCATCGACGTGACGGTGCCCGGCATGTTGTACGCGGTGTTCGTGAAGTCGCCGGTGTTCGGCGGCTCTGTGGTCAGCGCCAACCTCGAGTTGGTCAGGTCGCAGCCCGGAATACGCGAGGCATTTATTGTCGGTGGCGGCAGCGTATTTAACGGCCTCGCCAGCGGCGTGGCAATCGTCGCGACGAACTGGTGGCTGGCGGATCGGGCGCGCGAGAAATTGGACGTGGTGTGGGACGAGGGCGCAACGGCGCTGCAAAGCACCGACGGTTTTGCTGCCAAGGCCCTGGAACTCTCGAAGCAAACGCCGGCATTGAAACTGGTCGGCGACGGCGACGTGGCGCAAGCGCTCGGCGCATCGCCCCGCACCTTGCAGGCGGCTTACAGTTATCCGTTCATCGCCCACGCCACGTTGGAGCCGCAGAATTGCACGGCGCATTTTCGCGACGGCAAAGTCGAGATCTGGGCGCCGACGCAAAACCCGGATGCAGGACGCAAGATCGTTGCGAAGACGCTGGGACTTACCGACGCGGATATCACCATCCATATGACTCGCTGCGGCGGTGGCTTCGGACGGCGCTTGATGAATGACTACATGGTGGAAGCGGCATGGATTTCGAAACAGGTGGCCGCGCCCGTCAAGCTCTTGTGGAATCGGCAGGACGACCTGCAACACGATTTCTACCGTCCGGCCGGGTTCCATTTCTTCAAGGCGGGCCTGGACGCGGCAGGCAAACTGCAGGCCTTCAGCGATCATTTCGTTTCCTTCGGAGAAAACGCCAAGGCCGCTCCCAGCGCCGATATGAGCGCCAATGAATTCCCCGCGAAGTTCGTGCCCAACCTTGAATTGGGGATGTCTTTGATGCCTTTGGGAATTCCGACCGGACCTTTGCGAGCGCCGGGCAGCAACGCGCTGGCGTTCGTATTCCAGTCATTCATCGACGAGATTGCCCATGAGGCGGGGCAGGACCCCTTGCAATACCGTATCGACTTGCTGGGCGAGCGCCGCTCAGTCGGCGCATTCGACACCGGTCGAATGATCGATGTCTTAGGCTTGGTCGGCGAGAAATCCGGTTGGGGCAAGCGCACGCTGCCGAAGGGGTCGGGCATGGGCGTGGCCTTCTATTACAGCCATCTCGGCTACTTCGCGGAAGTCGTGCACGCGAGCGTCGGTCAGGGCGGCAGAGTGTCGGTCGAGAAGGTCTGGGTGGTGGGCGATGTGGGCAGTCAAATCATCAATCCGACCGGCGCGGAGAACCAGGTTCAGGGCGCCGCGCTCGATGGCATCGGCGAGGCGTTGGGGCAGGCCATAACGCTCGCCAACGGCCGGGTCACGCAAAGCAACTTCAACGACTTTTTGCTGCTGCGGATGAATCAGGCGCCGCCGGTCGAAGTGCATTTCCTAAAGACCGATCATCCCCCGACCGGACTGGGCGAGCCGGCGCTGCCGCCGGTGGTGCCGGCGCTGTGCAACGCAATATTCGCAGCGACGGGGGTGAGGATTCGTAGCCTGCCGATCGATCCGAAGTCATTGGCTTAGCCGCCGCTCAGCAAATCATCGGGCGTCATGATGGAGGCGGTCTGGCCGCGCCGCTCGGCCGCGACCAACACGCTTTGCGGTTTGACAAAGAGCGCTGCGACTTCCGGGTGCGCGCTGCG
Source organism: uncultured Gammaproteobacteria bacterium (assembly GCA_963749775.1). GTDB lineage: Bacteria > Pseudomonadota > Gammaproteobacteria > Steroidobacterales > Steroidobacteraceae > Bog-1198. The sequence goes on along the minus strand of CAVVPB010000025.1, from coordinate 423,067 downwards.
AATCTGCTTTTCGAGCTCGACCACCGCGCCCTCGATGTCCGGCGCCCGCATGTAGTCGAAGAAGTCGAGACTCAACGTGGCGACGATGCTTTTCGGCGCCAGTTGCACGGTCACGATGCTGTTCGCGCTGCACACCCCGGGGAGGCCGGCGGCGATACGCAAAATGGCGTCGCTTACAGCCGGGTCGGCGCGCTCGCCGATGAGCAGTGCCTTGGATTCTCGGGCCAGCAGGGCGGCGACGCCGGCAAGAATCGCGGCAATCAACAAGGATGCGATGCCGTCCCAGCGGCTGTCGTCGGTCATGATCGCGGCGGCGGTGCCGGCCGCAGCCACCAAGATACCCAGGAGCGCGGCGGAATCCTCGAATACCACGATGAATGCCGGTGGGTCCTTGGACTGGCGAAAGGCTTCCCACCAGCTCAAATTGCGCTTGCTCGCGCGAAAAGCGCGTGCCCCCACCAGCCACGAGCCGCTCTCGAACAGCATCGAGGCCGCCAGAACGACAAAGATGATCACGGGTCTTTCGATCGGTTGCGGGTTTAAGAGGCGCTCGATACCCTGGTAGGCGGAAACGCCGGCCCCCAGCGTGAAGATCAGCAATGCCACCACGAAGCTCCAGAAGTACAGCTCGCGGGCATAGCCTAAGGGGTGCTGGCTGTCCGCCGGCCGCGCGGAGCGAGCGATGCCGTACAGCAACAGCACCTCATTGAGGGTGTCGACCAGCGAGTGCACCGCCTCGCTCAGCATCGCCGCGGAGCCGGTCATGGCCGCGGCGACGAATTTGGCCGCCGCCACCAGGAGATTGCCGGCCAGTGCCGCCCAGACCGCCGCGAGGGTGCCGATTTTGGCCATGCCCGATTCTAGCTTGAAGAATCGCACGCTGACCCCACTTCCACACCGGGGCTTGCCCCTTCGTTAAACCAAGCAACCGAATAAGGCCATGACGACCGACACACAGCCCACGATCAAAGAATTCCAAGCCGAAACCAAGCAGGTGCTGCGATTGGTCATCCATTCGCTGTACTCGCACAAGGAGATTTTCCTGCGCGAGCTGATCTCCAATGCGTCGGACGCCTGCGAGAAATTGCGCTTCGAGGCGTTGGCCAAGCCCGACCTGATGGGTGCGGACTCGCTGTCGATCACACTGACCCCGGATACAGCGGCCGGCACCTTGAGCATCAAGGACAACGGCATCGGCATGAGCGAGGAAGAGGTCATCGACAACCTCGGCACCATCGCGCGTTCCGGCACCAAGAAGTTCCTCGAGACCTTGAGCGGCGATGCCGCCAAGGATGCGCAGCTGATCGGCCAGTTCGGGGTCGGCTTCTATTCAGCCTTCATCGTGGCCGACAAAGTCACCGTGCTCAGCAAGCGCGCCGACGCGGCGGCGGTGCGCTGGGATTCCGACGGCGAAGGGCAGTACGAGATTCAGGGGAGCGAGAAGTCCGACCGGGGCACCGAGGTCATTTTGCACCTGCGCGATGAGGACAAGGAGTTCCTGGAAGGCGCGCGCCTGCGCCAGCTGGTGCGCAAGTACTCGGATCACTTGAGCATTCCGATCGTCTTGAAAACCGGCGAAACGCAAGACACCTTAAATCAAGCGAAGGCATTCTGGACCCGCCCGAAATCCGAGCTCAAGGACGAAGACTATCAGGCGTTCTACCACCACCTGACGCACGATTCGGAAGAGGCGCGAGCCTGGGCGCACAACAACGTCGAGGGCAATATCGAATATACGTCGTTGTTGTACCTGCCGAAGCACGCGCCGTTTGACCTGTTCGATCGAGAGCAGAAGCATGGTGTGCAGCTTTACGTGAAGCGCGTCTTCATCATGGACAAGGCGGCCGAGCTTCTGCCGCCGTACTTGCGCTTCATGCGCGGCCTGGTCGATTCGTCGGATCTGCCGCTGAACGTCTCGCGCGAACTGCTGCAAAACAATCGCACCGTCGAGAAGATAAAATCCGCGCTGGTCAAGCGCTGTTTGGATCTGCTCGAAGACCTCGCCGAAAATAAGCCGCAGGAGTATGCGGATTTCTGGAAAGCCTTCGGTGTGGTGTTGAAAGAAGGCATCATCGATGATCCGGGGCAAAAGGTGCGAATTGCGAAGCTGCTGCGCTTCCACTCGAGCGCCGAGAGCGGCGAGGTGCCGGCCGTCACCCTCGAGGCCTACGTGTCGCGAATGAAGCCGGATCAGAAGGCCATTTACTACTTGACCGCCGATACGCTGGCGGCTGCGCGCAACAGCCCGCATTTGGAGGGCTTTCGCGCCAAGGGCATCGAGGTGCTGCTGCTGACCGACCGTATCGACGAATGGGTGGCAGGCCATCTGCATGAATTCGAGGGCAAGACTCTCGCCAATGTCGCGAGTGCCGGAGCCGATGTGACATCGGCCATCGAGACTCCGGAAAAGGCGGCGGCGGAATCCGCGTTCAAGGAGACGCTCGAGCGGCTCGGCAAATCCTTAAGCGGCAAGATCGCGAGCGCGCGGGTTTCGGCACGCCTCACCGATTCGCCCGCCGTGCTGATCGCGGGCGAATTCGGGGTGAGCCTGCGCATGGGCCGCATCCTCAAGCAGGCCGGGCAGAACAATCCGTTTGCGACGCTGCCGATTCTTGAACTGAATCCGAAGCATCCGCTGGTGGAGCGGCTCAAGGAGACGGCGGACGAGGCGGCGTTCGCGGATCTAGCCCACGTGCTTTACGACCAGGCCATGCTCGCGGAGGGCGGTGAGTTGGACGATCCCGCGACTTTCGTACGACGTGTAAACCGGCTCATCGTGGAAGGACTCTCCGCGCAGCCGAAAATCATCCTGAGCTAAAAACCATGCTGAAGCCGCTGTGGGTTTCGAACGATGGCGACGCGGCGGGTGCCGCCGGCGAACTTGCGGCCAACGACGACGCGCCGCTGCTCGATGCCTACTCGGGCGCGGTCGTCGGTGCTCTGGCGCGCGTGGCACCCGCGGTGACCTTCATCGAAGTGGCCGGACGGACGCGCACCGCAGCGCGCAGCCGCCGCCCGCTGCGAGGCACGGGCTCCGGCTTTCTGTTCACGCCCGATGGGTACTTGCTGACCAATAGTCATGTGGTCGACGGCGCGGACGAGATTGGCGTGCGGCTGAATGACGACACACGTTTCGATGCGGACCTCGTGGGTAGCGATCCGGACTCGGACCTGGCGGTACTGCGCATCGGATCAACCGGTGCGCTGCCATTCGCGCAGTTCGGCGATTCCGCACGGCTCCAAGTCGGGCAGATCGCGATCGCGATCGGCAATCCCCTCGGCTATTCGAAGTCGGTCACCACCGGTGTGGTGTCGGCGCTCGGGCGAACGCTGCGAGCCACCTCGGGCAGACTCATGCACGATGTCATCCAGACCGACGCGGCCTTGAATCCGGGCAATTCCGGCGGCCCGCTGGTTGACTCCAAGGGCGGGGTTATCGGCGTCAACACCGCGATGATTCCGCAAGCTCAGGCGATTTGCTTTGCCACCGGCATCAACACCGCAAAATGGGTGATAGGCCAACTATTCGCGCATGGTAGGGTACGCCGAGCCTACATCGGGGTGTCCGGCGCCACGGTGTCGATAGCCACGCGGGTCGTGCGGCATTTCGACCTGCCGCGCAACACTGCGGTGCATGTCTCGGAGACGGTACCGGGGAGTCCGGCCGCGCAGGCCGGAGTGCAGCCGGGCGATCGCATGATTGCGCTCGATGGCGTGCATATCGACGGCATCGACGGTCTGCAGCGCCTGCTCGATGCGAGCCTGATTGGACGCGAGTGTGAATTGCAGTTGTTGCGCAGGTCGAGCCTGGTTCGTTTGGCGATACGGCCGGTTGAAATGCCGCTGCATCGCCCGCGCGAACCTCAACCCTGAGATTTGAGGAATCTCGCCATGAGCCCCCAGTCGATTACCTTGGCCGACCCTCCGGATCCCACCGACCACTCCTTAGGCTCTGAGCATGCACGCGTCACGGTCATCGAGTACGGGGACTTCGAATGCCCGAGCTGCAAGGTCGCGGCGACGACGCCGTCGCTGCTGGTTGAGCGGTTCGTCAACCAGGTGCGCTTCGTATTTCGGAATTTTCCGCTGGAAGAAGCGCATCCGCACGCGCTGCTGGCAGCGGAGGCCGCCGAAGCGGCCGGCGCGCAAGGAAAGTTTTGGCCGATGTACGATTTGTTGTTCCGCAATCAGGCGCATCTTAAGGCAGCGGATCTGCAGCGCTATGCCGGCACATTGGGCCTGGACATGGCGCGCTACGTGGCCGAGATGGACGATCACATTTATCTGCAGAAGGTTCGCGAACAGATCGCGGGCGGGCGGCGCAGCCACATTCGCGCGACGCCGACATTCTTCGTCAACGGCATCGTGCAGGACATATCCTACGGAATGAAGGCATTGCATGACGCGGTGGCCGCCTCGGCCGCGCAGCACCGCTAGTATGCGATACTGCGGTTCATGAGGCCTACCGACTATCCGCTGTTGGTCTTAGTCCTTTCCTTTCTCGCGTTGTTGCTGTCCGCATGGATCGGCGCGGTGCGGCTACGCGGCCGCACAGAACTGCAGGGCGAAACCCGCGAAGCCTTTGGCGTCGTGCTCAGTGCGTCACTGACGCTGCTGGGGCTGATCATCGGATTTAGCTTCTCGATGGCCGTTAGCCGCTACGATCAACGCAAGCTTTACGAGGAGGCGGAAGCCAACGCCATCGGCACGGAATACGTCAGGGCCGATATGCTGCCGGCCGAGGAAGGGGCCGCCGCCCGACAGTTGCTGCGCAGCTATCTTGATCAGCGGATTTTGTTCTATACAACCCGCGATACCCAGCAGTTGCGGCAGATTAACCTGCGAACCGCCGAGCTGCAAAAGCAACTGTGGGCTACCGCTGAGGTTCCGGCCGTCGCGCACCCGAGTGTTGTTCTCGGCCTCGCGGTCTCCGGGATGAACGATGTCCTGAACTCTGCCGGCTACACGCAGGCAGCCTGGTTGAACCGGATTCCCCGTTCAGCCTGGACCTTGATGGGGGTCATGGCGTTGCTCTGCACCGCAATGGTCGGTTACGGGATGGGCCATTTGAGAGCGCGAGGCCCTTTGATTTGGATGTTGCCGTTCCTGGTGTCGATAGCGTTTTTTCTGATCGCCGATATCGACAGCCCACGCGCCGGCATCGTGCGCGTGGTTCCGGAAAATCTAGTGAGCCTGGCCGACAGCCTGCAAGAGCACTAGATCGCTCTTTAGAAGCCACACGAGTCTCGTGTCCGGCCTGCGGGGATTCCAGTCCGGCCAAGCGGTCACCCGTCTGGATCCTGCGGGCGCGCGCTCCAAAGCGTCCGATACGGCGCGAGCCAGGCATCGACCTCCGCCAGCGCACGGCCGTCCAGGGAAAAAAATCGCGAACGCCGGTGGCGTCGTTCCCTGACGAGGCCCGCCTGCTTAAGAATGCGCACATGGCGCGACACGGCCGGGCGGCTCATCGGAAACTGAGCCGCCAAGTCGCCCGCAGCGCGCTCGCCGGCGCGCAAGGTATCCAGAATCGCTCGCCGCGTGGGGTCGGCGATGGCGCCAAATCCATTGGAAACTCTTGCGAGCGAACGCGTAACCATATGGCTACTTTAATCGCCGCCGCCCGCGCTGGCCATTAAAATAAAAAGGGCGCCCTCAAGAGGGCGCCCGAAAGGGGAAACCTGTGGGAGCCCTAGCTCCAGTCGTCGCCGCCGCCGCCGCCAAACCCTCCGCCGCCGTCATCCCATGATCCGGGATCGTTCGCGCCAAAGTCGGAGCCGCCCATGTCGCTGTTGCCGGGCTCAGCGGCGTCTGCCGACGGTATAACGCCGCCCTCGCGCCGACCGCCGTCGAGAAAGTGATGGGCCAGTTCCTCTCCAGCCACCACGCCAGCACCGACCGCGAGACCCGAAGCAAGACCTCCCGCGATGCCGGAGCCCATGCCTCCGCCAGGTGCCGGCCCGTAGCCGGGCCCGTATCCGGTTGCCGGTCCGCCCATGCCAGGGCCGGGACCTGCGGCCGGATACTGGCTATATGGCGGCCTGCGCCGGCGAAAGAGCATGATCAGGACGACGGCCACCACGGCCAGAATGAGCAGTGTGCCCCAGGAGAAACGGGGTCCCGAGCGCGCCGGAGTTGTGACGGCTTGGCCGCCGGCGTAGCGCGCCGTGCCCATGCCCAGCTGCGACTTCAGCTCCTGGACCGAACGGGGGGAAAAAGCGGTCAATCCGGGATTCAAGCGCTCGGCGGTGCCGAGTTCGGCACGCGCCTGCGAAATTTTACCCTCCTTCGCGTACAGTTCGGCCTGCACGTAATGGGCCTTGGCGCTGTTGGGATGATCGGTGAGCACCTGCGTAATCATTTGCTGTGCCTGATCAAGGTGGCCCGCCGCCGCCGCGTCATAGATTTGATTCATTGTCGGATCAGCAGCTTGCGCAAATACCGGCGAGAAGCAGCAAGTTCCCAGACCTAAGACAGCAGCAAGTATTAATTTCCGCATGGCAGGGCCCCCAAGGGGTCGAATTGACCCGTGCGGATTTAGATATGGGCGTTCAGACGAAGTTCAACGTGCGATCGCCGCCCGCTAAATGACGCCGCGACGCTTTTGATCCAATTCAATGGATTCAAACAGCGCCTGGAAGTTTCCCTCGCCGAAACCTTCGTTGCCTTTGCGCTGAATGATTTCGAAGAAGATGGGTCCGATGGCGTTCTTGGTGAAGATCTGCAGCAAAATGCCGCTCTTGTCACTGCCGTCGATGAGAATCGCGCGGCGTTTAAGTTCGTGCACCGATTCCTTGTGACCCGCGACGCGGTTGTCGACGCCTTCATAGTAGGTTGCCGGCGTGTCCTGAAACGCCACGCCGCGACTTCGCAGCACATCCACTGTGTTGTAAATATTGTCGGTCGCCAAGGCGATGTGTTGAATGCCCTCGCCCTTGTATTCGTTGAGGTATTCCTCGATCTGGCTTTTGTCGTCCTGACTTTCGTTGATGGGGATGCGGATCTTGCCGCAGGGCGAGGTGAGGGCGCGCGAGAATAGGCCGGTCTGTTTGCCCTCGATGCTGAAGTAGCGAATTTCCCTGAAGTTAAACAGCTTTTCGTAGAAACCCGCCCATACGTTCATGTTGCCGCGTTTCACGTTATGCGTCAGATGATCGATGCGGGTGAGCCCTGCGGAGGCGGCGCTGCCTTGGGCGGGCACGCTGATAAAATCGACATCGTAGATGGTGCGCTCGCCGTAGCGGTCGACAAGGTAGATCAGGCTGCCGCCGATGCCTTCGATGGACGGGATGTTAAGCTCCATGGGTCCCGCGGTGACCGGTCCTGGCTTGGCACCTAAATCCAGAGCGCGGGCATACGCGGCTCGCGCGTCGGCGACGCGAAATGCCATGGCGCAGGCGCAAGGCCCGTGCGCGCGCGCGAATTTTTGCGCAAAGCTGTCGCGTTCTGCATTGATGATGAAATTAATGTCGCCTTGATTGTGCAGGGTGACGTTTTTGGAGCGATGGCGAGCGACCGCCGGCAATCCCATGCCCTCAAATAGTCGCCGCAACAATTCAGGATCGGGCGCGGCGTACTCGACGAACTCGAATCCGTCGGTGCGCATGGGATTGGAAATGCCGAGCTCGGCGTTCACGACGATACGACGGCCTTGCCTTGCGCGGAGATGGCGGTACCGAACGCATAATCCCATAGCGGCGTGGTCACGCCGAAGTTGCCGCGCTTCGGGGAATGATGGTGACGCATGTGCCAGGCGCGAAGATCGCTGAAATAAGCCGATGATGGCCGGTGAGCATGATGATGGATGACGTGATGCACGTAGCCATACCACCAATAGCCGAGCATCACCCCCACGGTCAATCCGTTCGCGACATTGAATCCTGCCCACCACCACAGGGGCAACAGAATGACGCCGAGCCATACCGATACGCTCACCCAGGACGGCGTACCGATGAAATCCAAGGGCGCGCCATGGTGCAGGCTGTGCATGGGCGAGAAAACCGGCATGCGATGCAACGCAATCCGATGCAGCCCATATTCCAGCAATGTCCAGATGAGCAGGCCCGCCAAGCAGGCAAGCAGCCATTCCAGCCCGCCGCGCCAGGTGAAATGCAGCAAATTGGCTGCAGCTAGCGCAATCACCACGACCGGATAAACCACGAAATCCGAGTAATAGCTGAATTTGGTGAGTTGCATCGGTGCCCCTCGCTCTTATGTAGGTGCTACTTGACCACGATCCCGGTTAAATGGTAGCGGAAGAATGAGTTCCTCGCACGGACATCCGCGCCCCCCGCCGCTTGGTAGAATTTTGCAGTATGCGAAAAACCCTCGTTATTGTCGGTGCCGGGTTCTGCGGTGCAGTGGTCGCGGCCAACCTATTGCGCCATCCCCCGCCAAGCGCCACCGATATCGTGCTGGTCGAGCGCGGCACCTGTATGGGCCGCGGCCTGGCGTATGCGGAACGAGAATATCCGTATCTCCTCAACGTGCCTGCGGCGCGGCTGTCGGCTGACTCGCGCGAACCGATGCAATTCTTGCAGCTTCGCGCAACGCCGCTTGCCGAATGCCGATGGCGAGGATTTCCTGCCGCGCGCCCTCTATGGCGATTACCTGCAGGATGTGCTTCTCAAGGCGGAACGCGCGGCCCCCGAACATATCCGGTTGCGGCGGACCTTTGGCGAAGTGACGAACATCCTTGATTCCGACAGCGGTGCGCCATTGACGGCGCAGTTCGCAGACCGCGAGTCGATAGCGGCCCACACCGTCATTTTGGCGCTGGGCAATCCGCCCGCGGCGCTGCCGCCCTGGGCCGCAGAATTACGCGATCATAGTGCCTATCGGCACGATGCGCTGGATTTGCCGCAAACTCTCACCGCGGGCGAATCGGTGCTTATCGTCGGCAATGGCTTGACGATGGTAGACGCCGCGGCGGCGTTGAGCCGCGACGCCGATCGGGTGCCCACGCTGCACACGATTTCACGGCGCGGATTGCTCCCGAAGCCCCAGACGATGTTTCACGCGGCCGCCGTCAGAGGAGACGGGGAGGCCCTGCTCGAGTCGGCAACCTCGCTGCGGCGGGTGCTCAAGGCGAGCCGAGCCATGGCGTGCGAAGTGGAGAAACTAGGGGGCGATTGGCGCGAGGCGGTAGCCTTCATTCGCAATCTGGCGCCGAGCCTGTGGGGGCGGTTGCCCGAAGTCGAGCGGCGGCGCTTCGTGCGGCACCTGCAGGTGCACTGGGACATCTACCGGCATCGGCTGCCGCCGCAATTGATGGCGCGCATCGATGATTTGCGTCGCCGCGGCAAATTGCATATCAATGCGGGGCGCATCGAGCATGCCGCCGCCGTTGATGGGCGACTGCGGGTTTCATGGCGGCCTCGCGGCGGCGAGGTCACGGAGGCGCTGATGGTGGACTTGATCGTCAATGCGACCGGACCCAACTACGCGATCGAGCGTTCCTCGGATCCCTTGGTCAATGCATTGCGGACTTCCGGCGTGATCTGTTCAGATGCCTTAAGCCTGGGCATCCGCACCGGTCCCTATGGGGCTTGCGTCGACGCGCACGGCCGTACGAGTCGGCATCTTTATTATTTAGGGCCGATGCTGCGTGCGAATTATCTGGATGCGACCGCGGCGGCGGAGCTGCGCGATCATGCGGAACATCTCGCCGCGCATCTCGCCCGCCAAGACGCCTAGACCAGCTTTTCGATCCCCGCCAGCAGGCGGCCGAGATCCTCGCGCGTGCTGTACATGGAGACGCCGGTGCGCAGCAGTCCACCGCGCTCGGCGAGCCCCAACACTTGCACGGCGCGCGCCGCGTAGAAGTGCCCGTCCCAGACGCAGATGCCCTCTTTGGCCAGGGCCGCCGCTGCTTCGGCCGCCGTCGCCTTCTTGAGCGTAATCGATACCGTCGGTGCGCGCGCGCGACCGCTGAAATCCGGCCCCCATACGGTAACGCCCGGGATGGCGCGAACCGCGTCGTGATAAAACTTCGCGAGCGCGTGCTCGTAGCCGGAAATCCCCGTCATGGCATCGACGACGCGCTCTCGCAATGTCGTGCCGCTGCCCCAGCTGGCAAGGTATTCCACCGCGGCCCGCAGACCGTCGATTGCGGCATGATTCAAGGTGCCGGTTTCAATGCGATACGGAGCGTCCGGTTCCTGCACGCTCAGGCGATCGGTGGGCAATCGATCCAGCGCGCCGGGACGCGCATACAGCACGCCAACGTGCGGTCCGTAAAACTTGTATCCCGAGCACAGCAGGAAATCCACCCCGAGGGTGGCGACGTCGAGGGGGAAATGCGGGGCGTAGTGCACGGCATCCACCACCAGCAGGGCGCCCACGCTTGAGGTCAGGCGCCGCGCGAGCTCGATATCGTTGATGGTGCCGAGCGCGTTCGACGATGCACCCAGGGCGAAAACCTTGGTGCGCGGCGTGATCTTGGCGGCCATATCGGCCAGGTCCAGCTGCCCGGTACTCATCAGGCGCACTTCTTGAATGGTCACGCCGTGATCCTGAAGGCGCAGCCAGGGGCCGCGATTGGCTTCGTGATCAAGCTGGGTGATGAGCACTTCGTCACCCTTGTTTAGGGTACGGCCGATGGCGCCGCTCAAGGCATAATTGAGCGTGGTCATGTTCTGACCGAAGGAGATGCAACTCGGCGCCTTCGCGCCGAGGAAGGTTGCGAGGGTGGTGCGCGCCAAGTCCATGCGCCGGTCGACTTCTTGCGAGGGCGAGAACTTGCCGTGCGTGTTGACGTTGCAGCTGGCGTAGAAATCGACCATGGTATCGATCACGACTTGAGGGACTTGGCTGCCGCCGGGGCCGTCGAGAAAGGCGAGATTCGCGCCCTGACGATCGCGCATCAAGGCGGGGAAATCCTTGACGACAGCGCAAAGAGTGTTCGGCGGTGAATGCCATACCCAAGTATATGAGGAATCGAATGAAATATTCACCGCTGGTGGAGCGGGTCGCGGGCGAAAGCGTCGACGCGTGGTTCATCCACAGCGCCGCACGCGAAGCGCAACAGCGCGGCGAAGATGTGATCGTGCTGAGCATCGGAGACCCGGAACTGGAAACTCCGGCGCCGGTGCTCGAGCGCGCCATCGAACGCCTGCGCGCCGGCGACATACGCTATACACCTGCGGCGGGACGCCGGGAATTGCGCGCAGCGATCGCCGCCGTGCACACGCGGCGTACCGCCCAGGAAGTGGGCCCGGATAACGTGATCTTCTTATCGGGCACCCAGAATGCGCTGTTCACCGCCGCCCTGTGCATCGCCGAAGCCGGCGATGAGGTGCTCGCGCTGGAACCTCTGTACGTGAGCTATCCGGCGACAATACGGGCCTCGGGCGCAGAGTTGGTGCGGGTTGCCGCGCCGGCCGCGCGCGGTTTTCGGCCGGACCTGGCAAGGCTCGAAGCGGCGATCACGCCGCGCACCCGCGCGTTGTTCCTGGCGACGCCGAATAATCCCAGCGGCGTGATCTTAAGCGCGGCGGAGATAACGGCGATCGGCGAGCTTGCGCGCCGGCATTCCTTTTGGATCGTGGCCGATGAGGTGTACGCGGGCCTCGCGCCCGGCGGCCGCGTGCCGAGTCTCGCGGCGGCGCTTGCCGGAGCAAGTGATGACTGTCGGCAGTCTTTCCAAATCGCATTCCATGCCGGGCTTGCGCGCCGGGTGGCTGGTGGGGCCGACGCAGCTCGTGAAGCATGCCGAATCGCTCGCCATGTGCATGCTGTTTGGCCTGCCCGGATTTATCCAGGAAGCCGCCATCACGGCCTTGCAGGGATCCGAGACGACCGAGGAGCGAGTCCGGGAGTTTTGTGCCGCACGCCGCGATTTTCTGCTCGCGGGGCTCGACGATGTTCGCGGTATCCGCTGCAGCGTGCCCGACGCCGGCATGTTTACATTGATCGATGTGCGCGGCACGGGATTGAGCGGCAACGAGTTCATGCACGCGCTCTACCGCGCCGAGCGCGTTTCGGTGATCGACGGCGCGGCGTTCGGCGCTGAGACGCGCGGCTTCGTGCGCTTATGCTTCGCCACCGATGAGGCGACTTTGCGGCAAGCGGTGGCGCGCATTCGGCGTTTTGTCGGCACCTTGGCGAGATAGTTATGGCGCAATCAACGGCGGATTTTGGAATTGTCGTGAGGACGGCGGGTGGCCCCGAGATGCTCGAATGGAGCGAGCTGCCAACAGCGCCGCCGGCACCCGGCGAGGTGCGTATCGTGCAGCGCGCGATCGGGGTGAATTTTATCGATACGTATTTTCGCAAAGGCGCCTATCCGTGGCCGACGACACCCTTGGTACCAGGCAGCGAAGCCGCAGGAATCGTCGAAGAGGTGGGCGAGGGGGCGCAATTCAAGGTCGGCGATCGGGTGGCCTATACGCTGCCCGCAGGCGCGTATCGCACGCGGCGCGTGCTGCCGGCCGAGCGGCTGGTGAAGCTGCCGGACGGAATTGAATTCGAGGTTGCCGCCTCGATGCTGCTGAAAGGCCTGACGGCGCAATTTCTGCTGAATTCCTGCTACTCAGTCAAAGCGCGCGACACCGTGCTGGTGCATGCCGCCGCCGGCGGGGTCGGACTGTTGATGGGCCAGTGGCTGAAATTCATCGGCGCGACCTCGATCGGCACGGTGGGGTCGGCGCAGAAGGTGCCCATCGCCGAGGCCGTCGGCTATTCGCACGTCATCAATTATCGCGACGAGGATTTCGCCGCGCGTGTCAAGGAAATCACGGGCGGCCGGGGCTGCGACGTGGTGTACGATTCGGTCGCCAACGACACCTGGCGCGGATCGCTCAAGTGTTTGCGACCCCGCGGCCTTTTTGTCTGCTTCGGACAATCATCGGGACCGATTACCGATTTTAAGCTCGCGGATCTGGCCGCCGGCGGATCGCTGTACGCCACCCGGCCCACGTTGTTCGATTACATCAAGACCGGTGAAGAGCTGCAGACGCGCGCCGCGGACTTGTTTGCGAAAGTCGTCGCGGGAACCGTGACAGCGCACATCGGACAGCGGCTGGCGCTGCGCGATGCGGCACAGGCGCATCGCGACCTTGAAAGCCGGCGCACCACAGGATCGACGGTGCTCATGCCCTAAGGCTCGCTGTGGATACCCAGGGGCAGGGCGGTCGATTCCTTGATGACCGTGACCGCCACGGATGAGTTGACCGAGCGCACGCACGGGATGCGCGACAGATAATCCAAGTAGAACGCCTCGTAGGCCTTGATGTTCTTGGTGACGATCTTCAGCAGGAAGTCCCATTCGCCGGTGAGCGTGTAGCATTCCAGCACCTCGGCGCGCTCGCGAATCGCCGCTTCAAACTCGGCGAGCGCATCGCGGCCGGTGGTGGCGAGTTTCACATGCGCAAAGATGGTCACATCGAGCCCAAGCGAATTTCGATCCAGCAGCGCGACGCGCGCCTTGATCACCCCGTTCTGCTCCAGTTGTTGGATGCGGCGCCAACAGGTGGTGGTGGACAGCTTTGTTTGCGCAGCGACTTCGGCAACCGACAGGGCCCCTTGCCTCTGTAGAATGTCGAGCAGGCGCAAATCCAATCGGTCGATGGTCGATCGGTTTTTTTGTTCCATAAAATCTATATTTCCGGAATGAATGGACCGTATTATTGGACCCTCCCCTAATGAATGCAACAAATTCGGGAGCGCGGCGTAGATTATGCCGATGATAAAAAAATCGCGTCTGCATCTGCCCCGCGTGCCGGCGCGTCCCGGCGAGGCCCCGGACTTCAGTTACGTGGAGCTCTCGCCCGCCGGCGCCGTCCCCAGGCCTGAAGTGAATGCCCGCGCCCGCGATATGGCTTCCCTGTCGCTCGACTTGGTGCGCGTGCTGGATGACAGCGGCGAGGCGGTCGGTCCTTGGAATCCGCATCTCGATGCCGCGGAGTTGCAGGTGGGCTTAAGGCACATGCTGCTGACGCGGCTTTTCGATGATCGCATGCAGCGCATGCAGCGCGGCGGCAAGATCTCGTTCTATATTCGATCCTTGGGAGAGGAAGCGGTGTCGGTCGCGCAGGGCATGGCGCTGCGGCCCGCCGACATGTTATTTCCGTCCTATCGCAATCAAGGTTTGCAAATCGTACGCGGCATTCCCTTGGTCGACCTGATGTGCCAGGCGTTGTCCAACACCAAGGACATGTGCAAGGGCCGCCAGCTTCCCGTGATGTATCACTCCCGGGCGAACAACATATTTTCCATCTCCGGGAATTTGGCGACGCAATTTCCCCAGGCGGTGGGCTGGGCCATGGCGGCGGCCATCAAGGGCGAAGATAATCTGGCCGCGACCTGGCTCGGAGAAGGCAGCACCGCGGAGGCCGATTTTCATTATGCGTTGCTGTTCGCGTCCGTGTATCAAGCTCCCGTGATTCTCAATGTGGTCAACAATCAGTGGGCCATCTCCACGTTTCAAGGTTACGCCGGCGGTGAGCAGCGATCGTTTGCGGCGCGCGGACCGGGATACGGCATGGCGGGAATTCGCGTCGACGGCAACGATTTCCTGGCCGTTCACGCGGTGACGCAATGGGCCGCGGAGCGCGCGCGCACCGGGGGTGGTCCGACGCTGATCGAACTGGTGACTTATCGCGGGGCCGCACACTCGACCAGCGACGATCCCGCACGCTACCGCGCCAAGGACGATGCCGAACACTGGCCCTTGGGCGACCCCATCCTGCGTTTGAAGGCACACTTGATCAAAATCGGCGAGTGGTCGGAGGCGCGGCATCAGGCCATGAGCACGGAGCTCGAGGCGCTGGTCGCCTCGAGCTGGAAGCAAGCGATCGCATTCGGCACGATGACCGAGGGTCCGAGACTCGATTCCGACCTGATGTTCGAGGATGTGTTCAAGGAGATGCCGCAGAATCTCAAGCGGCAACAGGCCTTGATGCGCAAGGAACGGAGTTAAGGATCATGGCCAACATGAACATGATCCAAGCCCTAAATTCCGCCATGGACATCATGCTGGGCAAAGATCCGTCGGTGGTGCTGATGGGCGAGGACATCGGTTATTTCGGCGGCGTGTTTCGTGCCACCGAAGGGCTGCAGCGCAAATACGGCGAGCACCGGGTGCTCGACACGCCGATCGCCGAAGGGGGCATCGTGGCGACCGCGATCGGCATGAGCGTGAATGGTCTGCGCCCGGTCGCGGAGATTCAATTCGCCGACTACATCTATCCGGGTCTCGACCAGATCGTCAGCGAATTGGCGCGCATCCGCTACCGCAGCGCCGGCGATTTCTTCGCACCGGTGACGATACGTACGCCGTGCGGCGGCGGCATTCGCGGCGGCCAGACGCATTCGCAAAGCCCTGAGGCCCTATTCACGCATGTCAGCGGCATCAAGGTCGTGATGCCTTCCAATCCGTACGATGCGAAGGGTCTGTTGATCACCTGCATCGAGGATGATGATCCGGTGGTTTTCTTCGAGCCGAAGCGCCTGTACAACGGCCCCTTCGATGGCGACCCGAACAAGCCGGCCGTGCCGTGGAGCACTCATGCCAAGGGCCAGGTGGACGAAGGCTATTACAAGGTTCCTTTGGGCAAGGCAGATATCGTGCGTACCGGCTCGGCGGTCACCATCATCACCTATGGCACGATGGTGCACGTTGCGGCGGCGGCCGCGGCAGCGATGAACCTCGATGCTGAAATCATCGACCTGCGCTCGCTGGTGCCGCTGGATGTCGATACGATGTGCACGTCGGTGAGAAAGACCGGCCGGTGTGTCGTCGCCCATGAAGCCACGCGCTTCTCGGGGTTCGGCGCGGAAATCCTCTCGATCATTCAAGAGGAATGCTTTTGGGCCTTGGAGGCGCCAATACAACGAGTCACCGGGTGGGATACGCCGTATCCGCACGCGTTCGAGTGGGAGTACTTCCCCGGCCAAGCACGCGTCACGGCGGCGCTCAAAAGTGCGATGGAACCTGCATGAGCCAATACACCTTCAAAATGCCGGACTTGGGCGAAGGCACTGTCGATGCGGAAATCGTCGCCTGGCATGCCAAGCCCGGCGATATGGTGACGGAAGATCAACTGATCGTTGAAGTGATGACCGACAAGGCGGCGGTGGAAGTACCGGCCCCGGTGAGCGGCAAAGTGCTGTCCGTGACGGGCGCGCCCGGCGATAAGGTCGCCGTCGGCTCGCCGCTGATCGTGTTCGAGTTAAGCGACGGTGCCGCCGCCGTGCCGGCAGCACCTAACCCAAGCGCGGCGCCGGCGCCGCGCGCCGTACCGGCTGCGCCGGCCGCATCATCGGCCGCGCGCCAGGGTCGAGTGATGGCCTCGCCCGCCAATCGGCGTCGAGCCAGCGAAGCGGGCATCGACCTCTCGACCGTAACCGGCTCGGGTCCCGGCGGTCGCATCGTGCGCAGCGATCTCGACGCGGTGGCGTCGCCGCCCGCGCCCAAACCAGCGGCGCTGCGCGAGTCCGAAGACACGACGGAAATCAAGGTGATTGGCGTGCGCCGAGTGATTGCCGAACGCCTGAGCGAGGCGAAGCGCAACATTCCGCACTTTGCGTACGTCGAAGAGATCGACGTGACCGAGCTCGAATCCCTGCGGGTGCACCTCAACCAGTCGCGCGGCGATGCCGGCTCCTTGAGCTATCTTCCGCTGGTCGTGATCGCCCTCACTCGGGTGCTCGAGTCCTTTCCGCAATGCAACGTCTGGTACGACGCCGCGCGCGGCGTATTGGTGCGCCATCGCGCCGTGCATGTCGGCATCGCTACCCAGACCCCCGACGGCTTGAAAGTGCCGGTGGTGCGCAACGCCCAGTCTTTAAGCCTCTGGGATGCCGCCGCCGAGATTCGCCGGCTGGCCGACCGGGCGCGCAGCAACAAGGCCAGTCGTGAGGAATTGACCGGGTCGACCATCACGGTCACCAGTCTCGGCAAGCTTGGCGGCATCGCATCCACACCCATCATCAATGCCCCGGAAGTGGCCATCATTGGACTGAACAAAGCCGTCGAGCGGGCGGTGGTGCGCGAGGGCGCGGTGGTGGTGCGTCGAATCATGAACTTGTCATCCTCGTTCGATCATCGCTTCGTGGACGGTTATGATGCAGCGGCGATGATTCAAGCGTTGAAAGAGCGACTTGAGCATCCGGCAACGATATTTATCCCTACGGTGAAATCCCCATGACTTCCCAACCTCAGCGACCCGCGTTCGGCACCTTATTGACTTCGCACATGGCGGTGGCGAGCTACCAAGGCGGTCAATGGAGTCGCAGCGAGATCAAGCCGGTCGCGCCCCTCGAGATCAGCCCCGCGGCGCACATGCTGCATTACGCCAGCACTTGCTTCGAAGGGTTCAAGGCATTTCGTCGCGCCGACGGAACCGTGCACGTGTTTCGCATGGATCGGCATTTGCAACGACTGCGGCAGAGCGCGCAGCTACTGGTGTTGCCGGAGCCCGATATGGCGCAGGTGGCCGACATGGTGCGCGCCGTCATCAATCGCTGCCGCGACGCCGTGCCGGAAGCCCCCGGGGCCTTGTATCTGCGCCCCATTCTATTTGGGACCACGGCCAATATTGGAGCGGCCACGACGCCGACCACCGAGGCATCGCTGATCGTGCTCGCGAGTCCCGTGTGGGATTACTTCTCGGGCGGCGTGAAGCCGTTGCGAATCCTGGTCGACGATCAGAATACGCGCTCGGCGGAACACATGGGCATGGTGAAGACCGGCGGCAACTACGCCTCGGCGCTTGCGCCGATCATGAGTGCGCGCGCGAAATACCAGGCGGATCAGGTGCTGTTTTGTCCTGCCGGTCAGGTACAGGAGACAGGCGCCGCGAATTTTCTCTTGATTCGCGAGGGCGCGCTACTGACTCGAAGTCTCGACTCGACGTTTCTGCACGGCGTGACGCGGGATTCCTTGCTCACCCTCGGGCGCGATTTGGGCTATACGGTATCGGAGCGAAAATTCGAGGTGCCGGAGCTGCTCGACTGGGTGCGTACCGGCGAAGCTGCATTGTCAGGTACGGCCGCGGTGCTTGCCGGCGTCGGCACGCTCATTTATGCCGGCACGGAACATCGTGTCGCCACGGGCGAGGTGGGACCGGTCACCCGCGCTCTGCGCGCCAAATTGGTGGCCATTCAACAGGGCGAGTCGCCTGACCGGCATGGCTGGCTGGAACGCGTTTAGTACTCTTCGCGGTCCTCTTCATCCTCATCGTCCGGGTCGTCGTCGTCCTCATCGTCTTCGTCCTCGTCCCAGTCTTCGTCCTCTTCTTCGTCTTCGGCATCCTTTTCAGCCTTGGAGCCTGACCAACCCTCAGGCTCTTCGGCCAGCTCCAGATCCAGCTCGGCCCACTCATCGACGTCCAACTCTTCGGTATCGCCGTCGAGATGCTGAATCTCAACGGTTTCCTTGTCCTCATCAACCTTGAGCACCTGAAACGTTTCGTCGTTTTCCAGGTCCTCGTACCACTGCCCGACGGTCGGTTCGTACTCTCTGCCCACGGTTCGTCCTTTTGAATCTGCTGCGAGCTAACGGGTTGGCGAATATTAGGGGAGGCCACTCCGCTAAGTAAATGGCAATATCGTTATCTTATGACCGTCGCAGACCGCAAAGTCGCCGCCCGTCGCCTGACCGACGCCAAGCGTATCGTCGTCAAAGTCGGTTCAACCTTGTTGGTCGACGGCGACAAGGGTCGACTGAATCGAGCCTGGCTGGAGAGCTTGGCGGCGGATGTGGCGGCCTGCCGCAAACGGGGCCAGGAGGTCATTTTGGTGTCCTCCGGTGCCATTGCCTTGGGCCGCCGACACCTAAACCTAGGCGTCGGCAAGCTCAAGCTCGAGGACAGCCAGGCGGCGGCGGCCGTGGGCCAAATTCGCCTCGCGCACGCCTACAAGGAATTGTTGGACGCGCATGAAATCACGGTAGCGCAAATCCTCTTGACTCTGGGCGATACCGAACAGCGCCGGCGCTATTTGAATGCCCGCGGCACGATCAATACCCTGCTCGGGCTCGGTGCCGTGCCGGTGATCAACGAGAACGATACCGTGGCGACCGCAGAGATCCGCTACGGCGATAACGACCGACTGGCGGCTCGCGTGGCGCAAATGATCGGCGCCGATTGTCTGGTGCTGCTCTCGGACATCGACGGCCTGTATACCGCGGATCCCAAGGAAGACCCGGACGCGCAGTTCATTGCCCGCGTCCTGGAGATAACGCCCGCGATCGAGGCGATGGCCGCTGGGTCGGGGAGCGACATGGGCTCCGGCGGCATGCAGACGAAGATCGCCGCGGCCAAAATTGCGGTCGGGGCCGGATGTCATCTTTGCATCTCGCTGGGGGCCGTCGAGCATCCCCTGCGGCGCATCGAAGAGGGCGAGCGTTGCACCTGGTTTGTTCCCTCCTCGACGCCCATGGCGATGCGCAAGCAATGGATCGCCGGCACGTTGAAGCCGGCCGGAGCGATCGCCGTGGATGATGGCGCGGTGCGCGCCTTGATGGGGGGCAAGAGCTTGCTCCCCGCCGGCGTCACGCGGGCGCTCGGGCGCTTTGATCGCGGCGATACGGTGAGCATCGTGGGACCCGACGGCACCGAGATTGCGCGCGGCATCTGCGCTTATTCGGACGTCGACGCGGCGCGCATCATCGGCCGAAAATCCGCCGACATTGAAAAGGTGCTCGGCTTCCGAGGCCGCGATGAAATCGTGCATCGAGATGACCTGGTGTTGCTGAGAATCCTGTGAGCGTCGCGGATCTGATGCAGGACATGGGCAAGGCTGCGCGTTCGGCTGCGCAAGTCCTCGCTTTTGCAACTTCTGCACAGAAGAACCGCGCATTGGTAGCGGCGGCCGCGGCGCTGCGCGATTCCGGCGCCACTGTGCTGGCGGCCAACCAGGCGGATGTGCGCGCAGCGGCGCAGTCGCGCTTGACGCCGGCGCTGCTCGATCGGCTGCGGCTCGATGACCTGCGCCTCGAGGCGATGGCGCGCGGGCTCGAGGAAATCGCGCAGTTGCGCGATCCGATCGGCGTTCGACTGGCGGAGTGGACGCGCCCCAATGGGATGCTGATCCAACGCGTGTGCGTCCCCTTAGGGGTGGTCGGCATCATTTACGAAAGCCGGCCCAATGTCACCGCGGATGCCGGCGCCCTCTGCCTGAAATCCGGCAATGCCGTGATTCTGCGCGGTGGATCGGAAAGCATGCGGTCGAGCGCCGCGATTCATGACTGTTTGCAGCAAGGGCTGGCGGCCGCTGGCCTGCCGGCCGCATCGATTCAATCGGTGCCGACCTCCGATCGCGCGGCGGTCGGCCATATGCTCGCGGACATGGCCGACAGCATTGATGTCATCGTTCCGCGAGGCGGCAAAAGCCTGATTGCGCGGGTACAGAAAGACGCGCGCATACCGGTGATCGGTCATCTCGAAGGCGTTTGCCATGTGTACGTCGATCGCGGCGCAAATCTGCAAATGGCCATACGTATTGCCGTGAATGCCAAGATGCGACGCACCGGCGTCTGCGGCTCGGCGGAAACGCTGCTTATCGATCGCGCCTGCGCAAGCACGCATCTTGCGCCCTTGATCGGGGCGCTGCTTGAGGCCGGCTGTGAAGTGCGCGGCGATGATCTGGCGAGGCGCGTCGATGCGCGCGTGAAGCCTGCCGACGAGCAAGACTGGTTCACCGAGTATCTCGATGCCATCATCGCGGTGCGCGTCGTCGATGATGTCGATGCGGCCATCGCGCATATCGGCCGCTACGGATCGCAACATACCGAGTGCATCGTCAC
Organism: uncultured Gammaproteobacteria bacterium; assembly: GCA_963749775.1. Lineage (GTDB taxonomy): Bacteria > Pseudomonadota > Gammaproteobacteria > Steroidobacterales > Steroidobacteraceae > Bog-1198. The sequence goes on along the minus strand of CAVVPB010000025.1, from coordinate 402,321 downwards.
CGACGACGGCGCGGCGGCCCAGCGGTTTCTGACCCGGGTCGACAGCGCGATCGTGCTACACAATGCATCCACGCAGTTCGCCGACGGCGGCGAATTTGGCATGGGCGCCGAAATCGGCATCAGCACCGATAAGTTTCACGCGCGCGGTCCGGTCGGCGTGGAGCAATTGACGAGCTACAAGTACCTCGTGAGGGGCAGCGGCCAGATCAGGGACTAGCCGCCCGCTTCCGCGCCGCTGGTCGCCTCGTCGATAACGCGCGGCTTCGAGTACCCCTTAGGACCATGCTCGATCAACACCATGCCGCAATTGGGCGCGACATACGCGTCGTCCCAGGTGCCGGCGACGTACGCCCATAGCGTGGTCATGACGCCGCCGTGGCTGACGATGACGATGTCCTTGTCCGCATGCAGCTTCGCCAAGCGATCCAAAATGGGCCCGACGCGCGCTTGCACCTCTTCATAACTCTCGCCGCCCTCCGGCTTCCATGCCCAGGGCCGCGCGCCATCGTAGTCCGGTGCATCTTGAAAAGAATCGTACGATCGGCCCCGATGCACGCCGACCTCGCGCTCGTGCAGATCGAGCTGGACATCGAGCGGCACGCCAAGCGCGCCGGCAATAATGCGGGCGGTCTCGCTCGCTCGCAGGTAGGCGCTGCTGACCACGATCTGCGGCTGAAAGAGCTCTGCGATTCGCCGAGCCGCCGCCAAGGCCTGCGCGTAACCCAATTCGGTGAGCGGAAGATCGTGAGGCGAGGTCGCAAAGATGCGCTCCTTATTGCCAGCGCTCTCGCCATGCCGCACTAAAATCAGATTGCTCATTCGCGATGCGAGTCCTTGAGCGCCGCGATGCCCCGAAGCCAGCTGCGCACCGCCGTGACATTCTCCAAATAGTATTGGCCGCGTATGTGATCACCGACGCCGATCGAGAGGCCGTCTTGCGCCTCGACGCCGGCGAAACCGTCCTGATCGGTCAGATCATCGCCCACGAACACCGGACGTCTGCCGCTGAACGGGGATTCCTTCATGAACGCCTCGATCGCCGTAGCTTTACTGAATCCCCGCGGCTTGATTTCGAACATCATTTTTCCGCCTTGAATGTGATAGGTGCTGCCGAGCGGCTCGGCGATTTCGATGAGCGAGCGGCGCATGAGATCCTCAAGCTGCGGCGCCAGGCGAAAATGTACCGCGATGGTACGGTCCTTGTCCTCGAATGATGCCCCCGGATGTGCCTCGATGAGCGCCTTGATGGCCGCGCGGGCCGCATCGAGCCGCGTGTCAACAAAGCTCGCGCCCTGTATCGCGCCTCCCGCCTTGCGCCGCTCGACGCCGTGCAATCCGGCTGCGGGAAGCCGCAGCGGGGCGAACAACTCGTCCAGAGTCCGGATTTTTCGGCCGCTCACCAGCGCGACCGCGCCGCCCAGCCGTTCGGCGACATCGCGTAGCAGCGGCTTTATCTCAGGGTCCGCTACGGTTTGCGAGGGCGTATCGGTGAGTTCGACCAGCGTGCCGTCGACATCCAGAAACAAACACCAGTCGAGGGCGGCGGGCGGCGGCGGTGGTTGTTTCATGCGATAAAAACATAGCTCACGCAATTGCCCCTGCCAATGGTTGCGCCTATATTTTAAATGTAAGTTTTACATGAAATTCAGGGCCCAAAGTCCAAGACTGCGCGATGAAAGTTAGGTATTTTGGGGCTCAGCGCCGCGCTATGGCTTGAAACACGGAGTTGCGATGTTTCGCTCGGTCGTCCTGCGGTTCGTCCTGCCGGTGGCCCTGGCCTCATGCGTGGTGGCATATTTCGGATTGCCTTACATCCAGCGGCTGCTGGCCGAATGGTTTCGCGCCGACGTGGAACTGCGCGCGCAGCTGGTCATGCATTCGATGGAAGAGCCGATCAGGGATCTGGTCGAGAGCGGCAACGAGGCGCGCCTGCGCGCCTACCTGGCCAAGATAGCGACCGACGAACGCTTGCTGGCGATTCTGGTCTGCCACCCCAACGGCACGACCATATTCAAAACCGAGCGCACACCCGCGGCCATATCGTGCGAGCGCGAGAGTGGAGCGAAGCCGGCAGTTTCGCGCGTGGTGCAACTGTCGTCCGGGTCCGTGCAGCTATCGCGCTTTGATTTCGATAGCGCCGAACCCACGCCATATCGCGTCCTGATGATTCATGATTTGAGCTTCGTGGATCGCCGCCAGCGCACCGCCCGGGATTTCGTACTGGTGTTCGTCGGGATTGCGGTGCTGCTGCTGGCCCTGTTGATCGTGCTGGTCGCGTGGCTGCAGTTGCGTCGCTGGGCAGAGATCCTGATCGGCGATATTCGCGGCAAGCGATATCGTGACAACGCCCAGTCGTCGAGCGAGTCGCTGCCGATCCTCTCGGAGGTACGCCAGGTGCTGGCCGAGGCCGAGGAGAGGCAGCGGCTGGAAATCGATTTTCGCGAGAATTGGACGCCGCAGGCGCTGCAGCAGGTGGTGCGAGAACACCTGAATTCCGCCCAGGTCATCATCGTCTCGAACCGGGAACCTTACATTCACAATTTCGATGCAAATCATGATGTTGTCGTGCAGGTTCCGGCCAGCGGCATGGTGACGGCGCTCGAACCCATCATGCGCGCGTGCTCCGGGGTGTGGGTGGCGCATGGCGCGGGTTCAGCGGATCGGGAAACGGTGGATCGCTACGATCGCATTCAAGTCCCGCCCGACGACCCCCACTACACGCTGCGTCGGGTTTGGCTGAGCCGGGATCAGGAGCAGGGGTTTTACTATGGGTTCTCCAACGAGGGACTGTGGCCGCTGTGCCATTTGGCCTACGTGCGGCCGGCATTTCGTGCCAGCGATTGGCGAGCCTACGAGGACGTCAACGCCAAATTCGCCGATGTCGTGGCGGTGGAATCGAGCAGCGACAGTCCGGTGATCCTGATCCAGGATTTTCACTTCGCGCTGCTGCCGCAGCTCATCCGCAAAAAGATTCCCAAAGCCACGATCGCGCTGTTTTGGCACATCCCTTGGCCCAATGCAGAAACATTCGGCGTGTGCCCGTGGAAACGCGAGATGCTGACGCACATGCTGTCCGCGGACATCTTGGGCTTTCACACCCGCTATCACTGCCAGAATTTTCTCGATACCGTGGATCGCTTTATCGAGTGTCAGATCGACCGCGAGCACATGACGGTGACCCTGCAAGGCCATGAGTGCCGGGTCGCGTCTTATCCTATTTCCATCGAGTGGCCGCCACGCTGGCTCGCACGCCTGCCGGACATCGCCGCCTGCCGAGCCGCCGTGAAAGAGCGGCACCAAATCGGCGCCGAAGTGAGCATTGGCCTCGGCGTCGAGCGCTGGGATTTTACCAAGGGCATCATCGAGCGCTTTCATGCGCTCGAGGTCTTGCTCGACAAGGATTATCGGTATCGCGGGCGCATCAGCCTGTTGCAGATCGCCGCACCGTCGCGCGGCCAGTTGCCGGCGTACCAGGCACTTCAGCAACACACCTACAGCGAGGTCGAGCGCATCAACGGCAAATTTGCCCAGGACGATTGGCGCCCGATTGTGCTGATCGACGAACAACAGGAACCGCTGCGTGTTTTTGAATTGTACCGGGCCGCGGATTTCTGCTTGGTCAACAGTCTGCATGATGGTATGAACTTGGTGGCCAAGGAGTTCGTGGCGGCGCGCGACGATGAGGACGGGGTGCTGATCTTGAGCACATTTGCGGGCGCATCCCGCGAGCTGACCGAAGCGGTCTTGATCAATCCTTTCGACGTCACCGAAACCGCGCAGGCCATGGAAATCGCGATGAGCATGGGCCGCGACGAGCGGCGTAGTCGGATGAGCCTGATGCGCCGAACCGTGCAGGAAAACAATGTCTATCGCTGGGCTGGGCGCATGCTGATGGATGCGGCGCGAATCCGCCAGCGTCAAAGCCTGCCGACGAGGGTGCGCCGCTACGCGTCGGGCGCCAGGACTTAAGGCTTAGACCGAGACGCGCGAAAGGCCGCCCGCAAAGGCGCGCAGACGTTCGGCCGCCGCTTCGAGCGTGGCATCGCGCTTCGCGATGCAAAGCCTTAGCAGGGTCATGCGCGGCGGGTTCGCGTAGAACGGCGACAGCGGAATGGTCGCTATTTTTGCTTCCCGAATCAGCCGATCAGCGAATTTCAAGTCGCCCTCGGCGCTTAAGGCGCCATAGTCGATCAAGTGAAAATACGTGCCCGCCGCCGGCACCGGTTCCAACCCCGATCCTCTCAGCAGCCCTGCCAGCAGATCCCGCTTGGCCTGAAAGAATCCCGATAATCCCTGCCACGCATCCGGATAGGCGGCCAGATAGCGCGCGATTGCGTATTGCAGCGGCGAGGCGATGCTGAAGGTATTGTATTGGTGCACCTTGCGAAGCTCAGTGGTCATCTGCGGCGGCGCGACGCAATAGCCAACCCGCCAGCCGGTGGCGTGCAGAGTTTTTCCAAAGGAAAACACCGCATAGCTGCGCTCGCGCAACTCCGGGTGCGCCAGCACCGACTGATGTTGTCGTCCGTCGAAAAGCACATGCTCATACACCTCGTCAGCGAGCACGGTGATCGGCCGATCGCGGATGCAGGCGGCCAGCGCGTCGAGGTCTTCGCGCGATGCCACCGTGCAGCTCGGATTTTGCGGGCTGTTGATGATGATGAGCCGGGTGCGGTCGCTTAAGCAGCGGCGCACCTCGTCCCAATCGAAGCGAAACTCGGGCGGCATCAACGCGATGCGCCGGCATCGGGCACCGGCGAGGCGCACCGCCGGCTCGTATGCGTCGTAGGCGGGATCGAACATAATGACCTCATCGCCCGGTCCCACCACCGCTTGAATCGCATCGTACAGCGCTTCGGTGCCCCCGCAGGTCACGGTGATTTCGCCGTGCGGATCGAAACGGCGCTGATAGCAGGCGTTGAGCTTGTCGGAAATCTGCGCGCGCAGCTCAATCGTTCCTTCCATCGGCGCATATTGATTGCGGCCCTCCGCGATGGTCTCGATCAGCGACTGGGCCAGGCGCGCATCGATCGCATAGTCCGGAAATCCCTGGCCGATATTCAGGGCATTTTCCTCGGCCGCGCGCCGCGACATCACCGTAAAAATCGTGGTGCCGACGTCGGGCAGCTTGCTGTTGAATCGCATCAGTGCTCCAGCTTCTGCAGTCCGCCGGCTAGCGAGCGCACGGCCACGCCGCGCTTGCGCAGCTCCTGTGCCGCGGCCCGGCTGCGCTTGCCCGAGGCGCACACCAGCAGCGTTTCCCGGCCCTCGCCCAGCAAGCCGGGGTTTGCGAGCAGGTCCGACATCGGGATGTGCCGCGCCGGGGTGGGGCGCTCTGCGAATTCCTGCGCCGTGCGGATATCGATCACGTCGAGGCCGCGCTCGAGGGCAGCCTGGAGCGAGCCCAAGGCGATCTCGATCCCCGGATCCTCGCGCGCCAAATCGCGGATATGCGCGCACGCGGGCGCGCGGCATTCGGCGCGGCGCGGCGCGTTGATCTTGAGGGTGGAGAAGTTCATGAAATCGAGCAGCAGCAGTTGGCCGCCGAGCTGCTCCGGTATCTGCAGTAGGATCTTCAGCGTGAGCAATGCCTGCAGCGCGCCGAAGGTGCCGGGCACGGGTCCTAATACCCCCGCCTCGGCGCAATTGCCGACCACGCCGTCCGCCACGGCGTCCGGCCACAGGCAGCGCAGGCACGCATGCGCAGGCTCCGGCTTGTAGACCTGCAGCTGGCCCTCGTACTGATACACGCTCGCGAAGACCGCCGGGCGCTGCGCGAGCACGGCCGCATCGTTGATCAAGTATTTGGTGCGAAAATTGTCGCTGCAATCGACCACGACGTCATAGCGGCGAATCAGCTCCATCGCATTGTCGGCGTTCAGGCGCCCGGCATGGGGTTCGATCCGCACGGTCGGATTGAGGGCAGTAATCGCCGCGCGCGCCAAGTCGATTTTGGATTGGCCGACATCGGACAAGCGGTAAATCGGCTGACGGTGCAGATTGCTGGCGTCCAACACGTCGCCGTCGACCAAACCCAAGCAGCCCACGCCTGCACCGGCCAGGTACTGCAGTACCGGACTGCCGAGGCCGCCTAAGCCAACGATCAGAACGCGGGCTTGGGCGAGAGCCGCCTGGCCGCGCGCGCCGATTTCCTTGAGCAATTGCTGCCGTGAATAGTCGGGTTGCATCGCCTACTTGGAGTTTGGCAAAGCGTGATGCGCGTGCGCCGTGTGCGAATGTTGCGGCACTTGCGCGCAGCGCTCGCAGTTGACCCACCCGGAATCGCCGCTCAGATAGTGCTCTTTCTTCCAGATGGGGACGCGATGCTTCACCTCATCGATGATGAACCGGCAGGCGTCGAATGCCTCGCCGCGATGCGCGGAGCTCACCCCCACCCACACTGCCATTTCGCCCAATGCCAGTGAACCGACGCGATGCAGGCACAGGGCGTGCTTCACCGGAAATCGGCGCAGCGCCTCGGCAATGATGCGCTCCCCTTCCTTCACCGCCAGTTCTTGGAATGCTTCGTATTCGAGGCGCGTGACCTGTTGGCCCTCGTTCTGATCGCGTACCCATCCTTCGAAACTGACATAGCCTCCCGCGCCAAGGTCCATAACCTCGGCGCGCGCACTGTGCGTATCGATGGCCGTTTGAGTAAAGCGGAAACGCATCAGCCGCCCGCCACGGGAGGGATGAAGACCACGGAATCGCCGGCTTTGAAGCGCTGCGTCCAGTCGCAAAATTCGCTATTGACCGCGACTTTCAACTGCTCGCGCGCTAGGGTGAAGCCGTAGCGGGCGGCGAGCTCGTCGAACAGGGCGGCCGGCGTTGCCGCGTCGGTATCGAACGTCTCTTCCGAGCGTCCCGCTTGCTCGCGCATCAAGGCGTAATATTGAATTTTCAGTTGCATCGGGCTTTAAGGTTCGAGTGCGGCAGACGGCCTGCGCATACTCCTGCGGGGTGTTCACATTATCCAGTGCACGCGTGTCCAAGGGCTCAAGCAGCCGTGCGGCATGACGGATCAGGAATTTTCGCGGACAGTGGCCGCCTGCGGCCTGATAGTCGGCGAGTGCGGCGGCGGCCGAGGGCTCCCAAATGGCGCACAGCGGTTCCGGCAACCCATCATGCGCGCTCTTGTAGGCGGTGGCAAAGGCGGACGAATCGCGTTCGCGCTTCAATAACTCGACCACGGCGTCGGAGATAAACGGCAAGTCGCAGGCCAGCACCAACCATGCCGCCTGCGGGTGGGCGGCGAACGCAGAACGGATTCCGGCAATCGGCCCTGTGCCAACGCAATCCACAATCATGGGGTGTTGCGAGCGCGTGGGGTCCGAGGTTTGATCGGCGCGCACCGACACAAAAACATTCGCCGTGTGCCGACTCGCAAGTTCGAAGGTGCGATCCAGCTGAGTTCTTCCCTGGTACTTAAGCGCCGCCTTGTCGCGTTGCATGCGGGTGCTTAAGCCGCCGGCGAGGACAAGTCCATGGAGGAGAGCGGCGCTCATGCCGGTTCCCCGGCGTAATCGCTCTTGCCGCCCGTTTTGGCGACGAGGCGGATATCGCGGATGACGATGCCGTGCGACAAGGCCTTGCACATGTCGTACACCGTGAGCGCCGCGATGCTGGCGCCGGTGAGCGCTTCCATCTCGACACCGGTCTTGTGATGCACGGTTACCGCGCAGCGAATGACCGCGGTGTCGCCCTCGAAAGCAATGTCGATGCGGCAGTTCTCAAGGCCCAAGGGATGGCAGAACGGAATCAGCTCATGCGTGCGCTTGGCGCCCAGTACCCCCGCGACGATCGCCGTATCAAAGACCGGTCCCTTGGGCGAGCGCAGGCCCCCCTCGCGCAGCGCCGCGGCGACGGCGGCCGGAAAGTCGACGCGCGCCTCGGCAGTGGCGATTCGTTTGGTGGCCGCCTTGTCGCTGACGTCGACCATGGTCGGGCGTTGATCGGCGTCCAAATGTGAGAAGCTCATGTTCAACCGCCGATGTAGTACATCTCGATTTTCTTGGTGTCGGCAGTATCGCGACGCAGCTGCTCGCGCAGCTCGCTGTAGCGATCATCCCGGCCAACCCAAGCGCCGCGAATTATTCGCAATAGATCCGCATCGTCGGCGCCATCGCGCATCGGGGCGCGCAGATCGATCCCCCGCGTTGCGAAAAGACAGGTATAGAACTTGCCTTCCGAGGAGAGGCGCGCACGGCTGCAGGCTCCGCAAAACGGCTGAGATACCGACGAAATGAAGCCGACTTCGCCGCCGCCGTCATCAAAGCGCCAGCGTTGCGCCACCTCACCGCGGTAGTTCTGCGATACCGGCCGCATTGGCCAACGTTCGTTGACGCGCGCCGCCAGTTCGCGGGAGGGGACCACCATCTCCGGCCTCCAATGATTGCGATTGCCGACATCCATGAATTCGATGAAGCGCACGATCACCGGCGTGCCGCGAAAGCGCTCAACCAGGTCGAGCGCGGTGTGATCGTTCACACCCCGCTCGATGACGGCGTTGATCTTGAGCGGCGTCAGCCCCGCCGCGATGGCGGCATCGATGCCGGCCAATACCTGATCGAGCGCGCCGAATCCGCCGCTCAGGCGCGCAAAGATCTCTTTGTCCAAAGTATCCAAGCTGACTGTAATGCGCTTCAAGCCATTGGCGTGCAGATCGACCGCATGATTCGCCAGCAACACGCCATTCGTCGTCAGAGCGATGTCGTCGATTCCCTCGATGCCGGTCAGGTCGCCCACCAAATCGGCCAGATTGGCCCGCAGCAGCGGCTCACCGCCGGTCAGCCGCAGTTTGCGCACCCCTAAGCCGGCAAATAATTTCGATAGCCGCACGATCTCGTCGAAGGACAATCGTTCCCGCGACTTCAAGAATTGGTAATTCTCGTGAAACTGCTCTTTCGGCATGCAGTAGGGGCAACGAAAATTGCAGCGGTCCATCACCGAAATGCGCAAGTCGTGCAGCGGACGGCCCAGCCGATCGAGCGGATTGTGTGCGCCGCGAATATCGTGGATGACGCTGGTCATGGGAAGTTAAGTCACCAGCGGTAGACGCCGGCAACGAATCCTTTGGCGTACGTGTTGGGCCCGGGCGGCAGTTCCACGAATCCATCGGTGCCCGCCAGGCTCAAAAAGTCGCCCGAGCCATTGGGTGGCCGCGGGTTTGCCCAAGGCCGGCCCCAGTCGTCGTGCTCGATGATGACGGGCATAAAGTACGCGAGTGCATGCTTGAAGGTTACCGGGCTTGCCAGGGCCAGCCGCTCTAGAGGGGCGCGCCGGGTGCCCATCGCCTCGGCGATCGCAGGAATGACGTAGCGAATCAGGCACACCAGGGTTGAGACGGGATTGCCGGGCAAGCCAAATACCGATTGGCCGTGCGTTCCGACGCCGAACCACATGGGCCTGCCGGGCCTTTGTGCGACGTTGTGAAACACTTCTTGGACGCCTAGCTGCTTGAGTACTTTGGGAACCAGATCGAATTTGCCCATGGACACGCCGCCGCTCAACACCACGACTTCGTGGGTGGTCAAGTGCAAGGAGAGCCGCTCGCGAAGAAGATTTTCATCATCGAGCACATGATCGTCGCCCACCCGGCCAAAGCCGCGCCGGCGCAACGTGGCCGCCACTGCGTAGGCGTTGGAGCGACGCACTTGGAATTCCGCGATCGGTTCGCCGGGTTCCACCAATTCATCGCCGGTCGACACGACCATGATGGCGGGCTGGCTGCTCACCCGCACCCGCGCCATGCCCGCGGAGGCTGCGACCGCGATCTCCGGTGCGCGCAGCAGCGTGCCGGCTTCCAACAGCAGTCGACCCTGACGGCCGTCCGCGCCGCGCCGATGAACGTTGTGGTAGGGGGAACTGACGACCGCCGTGTTGAGTGCCGCAAAGTCATCTGCCACTTCCATCTGTTCGATCGGGATCACGTTATCGCAGCCATACGGGAGGATGGCGCCGGTCATGACTTCGATGGCATCGTCGCTGGTCTTGAGCTTTTGCGGAGGCGCACCAGCGGCTTGCATTCCTTGAATTCGAAAGCGGCGCTGGCCTCTTCGCAACGCCTCGCTGTCGACCGCGAATCCGTCCATGGCGACGCGATCGAACGGCGGATGGTCGCGTTCCGCATAGATATTCTCCCGCAGCGTGCCGCCGACACACTGCATCAAAGGCAGCGATTCGATCGGCAAACACGTTAGCCGAGAGTAGATGGCCTCTTCGGCCAGACGCGGGGTGATGAGCGTACTAGCCTGCATGGTGTTGGTGGCGGCGGAGTGACCCGCCGCGCTCATAAGTATTACTGCGCAGGTTTTGCTTTGAAGATCTTCAGCTGTTCATTGAAGCGGCCAACGGCCGCCTGCAGTTCATCCACCGCCGCATTGTGCTTTTGCACCAGAATCTGTTGCTCCTGATCCGCCTTTTTCTTCTCATCCGGCGTCATCTTGGAGCGGTCCTTGGGCGCGGCATCCATTTCCAAGTTCAGGCAATCCAGATAGGTGTTCATTTCGCCGTTATATCGGTCAAAGTCATGCTTGGCCGCGATCATCTCGTCTCGGGTGGCGGTATTGCCATCGGGTGTCGTGGCGGGCGCCCGCGGGTAAGAGCAGGTGGCCTGAGCATGGGTGGCAAAGCCGAGTGCGAAAACAAGCGTGAGCGGTATCCAAGCCTTCATCGGAAATCCTCTTTATCGATATGAATGTGTGTACAAACCCAGGCTGATCTTAAGGCCAAGGCCCCAATGTCGCCAGCGCAGCGACGCGCTCCTGTAACGTGCTGATTTGGCAGCCATATCTGATCAGCGGCGGGCAACATAGTTCCGCAAATTACCGCTGGGATGCAACCATGACTGCGTGTATTTTTGAAATTACCGTCGGCGGGATGTCGAATCCGTCCCGCGCGGCTCGACTATGTAACGGCGAATCGCGCCCACACAGCAGGAATTTGACACATGAACTATCTGTTACTCATCTATAGCAACCAGGCGGATTTGGAGGCGCTGAGCGAATCAGACCGAAATAAAATATCCAATGAATACATGGAGTTCACCAAATCGATCGTGCAAGCGGGTCATTTCAAGGCGGGCGACCGACTCAAGCCTACGTCGGCGGCCTCCACGGTGCGCGTGCGCAACGGCAAAATGGCGATTACTGACGGGCCATTCGCGGAAACTCGCGAGCAGCTGGGCGGCTATTACCTGATCGACGCCAAGAACCTCGATGAGGCGACTGCCATCGCAGCGCGCATTCCAGGCGCCCGCCAAGGCAGCATCGAAGTACGACCGGTCTATCCGCCGCTCAGTTGACGAGCAGTGGTCGGCACGCTAGACGACATCTTTCGCCGAGAAGCAGGTCGGGTTCGCGCAACTTTGATCCGCTTGCTCGGCGATTTCGATTTGGCTGAAGAGGCACAGCAGGATGCATTTGCGGCCGCCGTAGAGCAGTGGCCGGCGCACGGGGTGCCTCGCAACCCTTGTGCATGGCTGATCAACACCGGCCGCAACAAGGCGATTGACCGTATTCGCCGCGAAGTCTTGTTCAGGACAAAAATCTTCGATCGTGAGCTGGCGTCGGCCGAAGCCGAGGCGGCCCCCGCGCTTGACGAGGAGGAGGAAGCGGTATTCGAGGACGATCGACTGCGCCTCATATTTACCTGCTGCCACCCGGCGCTCAGCAGCGAGGCACACATCGCGCTCACGTTGCGCGAAGTATGCGGACTCTCGACGCAGGCGGTGGCCCGTGCATTTCTCGTCGGTGAAGAAACCATGGCGCAACGCCTGGTGCGTGCGAAGAGAAAAATCCGCGAAGCGGGAATTCCCTACGAGACGCCCGATCCTTCGGTGCTCGACGAGCGGGTTGAAGGCGTGCTTGCGGTCGTGTACGCGGTGTTTACGGAAGGCTATGCGGCGACCGCAGGTGCGCGGCTCATAGATGTCGGGCTGTGCCGCGAGGCCATCCGCTTAGGGAGGCTTCTCGATGCATTGATGCCCAATAACCCCGGCGTCATGGGGTTGTTGGCTCTCATGCTTTTGCATGATGCCCGGCGCTGCTCCCGAGTCTCCGACGCCGGCGACGTGGTGTTGCTCGATGATCAGGACCGTTCGCAATGGGATCAAAGCGAAATAGCGGAAGGGCTGATGTTGATCGACAAGGCGCTCATGTTTCCCGGAATGCTAAGCCCCTATGCGGTGCAAGCGGCGATCGCGGCATTGCACGTCAGAGCGCGCGACAAGCACGAGACCGACTGGCCGCAGATCGTGGGACTGTATGAAGTCCTGCTGCGGCTGCAGCCCACGCCCGTCATCGAGTTGAACCACGCGGTGGCCGTTTCCATGGTGGACGGCGCCGCGAGCGCGCTCAACTTGGTCGACTCACTGGCCGCGCGCGGCCAGGTCACGCAGTATCATTTGCTACATGCGGCGCGCGGACACTTTCTGCAGCAGCTCGGGCGTGTCGGCGAAGCGCGCGAAGCCTACAGGACCGCTTTGAACACCACGACCTTGGAGCCTGAGCGGCGCCTCCTCGAGGCGCGCATCGCAGGGCTTCAGGGGGGCTGTGACGGGGCGCTCGCCACCGGTTGATTTTCGCCGTCGAGGGCGGAGCCGCGAACTTCAGCGCGTGCCGCCTCAGCGGGAGAGGTGGGGATCTCTTGTGCCGCCAGCAAGGTCGCATTGATCACGGACGGATCGTCGCGAAGCCTAAGGTACAGTGCCCCGGCCTTAGGGTGCGGAACCGGCAGCGCGGAACCTAAAAATCCCTCCGGCACCTTGACCGGGTTCGCGAAGGAGGATTCATTGGAAACCGAATCGACCAGGAAAAGATTCGATCCCGATAGTTTGCAGGCTAGTTCCGGCGTTGCCGGGCACTTCCAGTCCTTGAGCGTCGGCAGCCGCACCAAATTCGCGAGAGCTTGCCAATCGCCTGGGACTCCCTTGATGTTGACGCGAAATTGCAGGGGACCGAACGCACCGCCGCCGAAAGCCTTCGCAGGATGCAGCGTTGCGACCAGAACCTGCGCGTTTTCCAGCATCACGCCGCCGTTGCCGAAGTTCAGAGTCGTCGTTGAGGCCTCATCGGCGGTGGCGACTTCGATACTCATGTCGTGGGGGAATGCCGTCGGGGACTGCGCCCGCAGGGAAAAAGTCAGCGTTGCGTCTTGGGGCAGCTCACTTTGATCGGCCAATCGGATGTTGCTGTCGCTGCTCGAAGGGGACGTCTGCACCTGCATCCCGAGCAGCGTTACGGCGGGCCGCGGTGCGGTCACGGTGCCTGAGAGCGGAAACACGCGTCCGTCCTTCAATGTAACCTTCGCGGCTGCCATGTGTTCAGTTTTAAGGGCCATCGCCGACTGCAGGTCCTGAGCGAGCATCGGCAATTCGTCGGTCCCGTGGTTGCTCGAGAGCTCGCCAGGCACGAACACAATATTCTTGAACGACAGACTGGCCACCTCATCGAGTCGGTTGCCCTTCAGCACGCCGACGCTGTCGCCGGCGTGGATGGCGAAACCATCGAACCGTCCCGCATCGGCGAAGGTGTGAATGAGAATGGAGTCCGCTTGATTGTCGCCGTACTGCTTGACCAACAAGGTCAGGGGTCCTGGCGCAGCTTGCTGCAGCGGCAGCTTTATTTCGACTTCATCGGGCCTGGTCGTCTTCCAATCCACCTTGAGTTCTTTGCCACCCGGATCTCTCACCATGATGGCATCGACGCAGCTGACGCTCTCGGCCTGAAGATGAATGGTGTCCTGACGCCCAACGATCAGCGCCGCCTCATCCCCGGCGGAGAGCTCCCAGGATTTGGCGTGAACATTGATCAGGCGAAAGCTCGGGCCTTCGTAGGGTTCAAAGCCCCAAAATCCTTTCAGCGATGCATGAATGCTGTCCCCGAGAGTTGCGGGCGTCAGGCTGCCGGTATCGACGACGTAACCGCCCCGGATGGGATCAGCATGCGCGGGCAGGCCTATGGTCTTGCCGTCCCGGCCGGTCAGACTCAAGGTGAGGTCGTGCGCATAGGCGGTCGAAAAGGCGAGCGGCGCGCCGTCGACCGGAAGCACCAGCGTCGAGCGTCGGACGCAAAAAATTTCCTTCGGATCCACGGCGTGCAGCGGCGGCAACTGGGCCGATTCAACGGCCGGCAGCGCGATGACCAAAACAGACATGGGGTTGTGGAAGGAAGGCGCCGTATTGAGCGTGAGAGCCAGCTTGTCTCCTTGCTGCGAGGCGAGGGCGGGAATGTATTGGTATTGCGCCGTGCGGAACGAGTCCATGATGCGCGCGATATCCAGCACCGAGGCGATGTAAGGACTGTAGTAACCGTAGCTCAGCTGCGGCGTGTAGCTGGCTTCCATCGCCAAATCGCTGCCCGGACCCGACGTCAGGGCCTCGACGATGGAGGTGCTATGGCCGTCATTCAAGATCAGCGATTCCTGCCCTTGCATCAGGCAGGGCGCCTGCAATTCCGCGATCCGATCCAGACATTTCTCCTCGACCTTGATGGCGAGGCTGCGGGCCAGAAGCGGAGCGGCTTCCTTCAATTTTGACGGATCGCCTTGGTTCAAGGCGCGAACTGCCGACAAATACCGTTCAAGGCGAGAACGGTCGAGCGCGGCCTGGTTCAAGTCCTGCGAGGTGCGCACAAACGCACCGGGTCGACCGCGCACGGCGCCCATCAACGTTCGAAGATCACCGCCGGTATGGGGCGCAAGGAATACGAGTACCTGCTGCGCTCCTTGAGGAACGGTGACGGTGAGGCCCTCAGTGCCGCATTTGGCTGTCCAAGTCTTGCAGGGGAAGAACCACTTCTCGGGGGGCGGGTTCGTGGAGCCGCTTAGAAAGGCGGCCACCATCAGGTACTGGGCGGACTGCGTGTCCGGCAGATCAGCTTTTATCCAAATCTGATCGCCCGGCGCAAGATTGGGCACCTGGGACGCCGGCAGCGTGAGTGCACCGCGAGTGATCTTAACCTCCAATGTGGGGCCTGCAAGGTCGAACGGCGCCGGTGCCGCAGAGGCAAAGGACGTCGTGGCAATTGCCAGCAGCATGAGAAAACATCGAATAGCCATGTCCGGCAACCTACAGCCTCAGTTAGCGCGCTTAGAGTGTATAGGTTCGCAAGAGTTCGACCAGGCGGCAGCCCACGCTGAGTTATTAAGTTTCCTACATCCCTGGTTAGTATATGCACGTGCACATATGTAACTTGTACATCGGATGCGCCGGCTCGCGTAGCGATTGAGACGACGGAATGAGGTCTTTATCGCGACCGTCTCGGTCCACCACCATTGCTCAAGCTGCTGAGATTGGTGTTGCAAAGCTCGTAAAAAGAGAAATCCGCTTCGGACCCCTGGTTTCCGATTTGCTTTGGGAACGCTAAACTGCGCGCGGGCGCCCGTAGCTCAGCTGGATAGAGCACCTGGCTTCGAACCAGGTGGTCGGGAGTTCGAATCTCTCCGGGCGCGCCTCAATACATATTTGCCGGTAGAACATTCGTCAGATCAGCAATTAGCGCCTCCGCCGCTAACCCGTCTTGCGCCGAAGCCAGGTGGTTGCGGGACTTTTGCGGGACTCTGTATCGCACACTTTCTCCGCGGCCTCGATCAAGCTCGCAGTTCCGCCTGGGAGTAGTGCGTCGTGATACGACCACTGCGATGCCCGAGCAAGTCCTGACGATCCTCGAACGACACACCCGCCGCCCGTAGTCTGCGACCGAAGGTGTGTTTGAGATCGTGGACTCGAATCTTTCGAAACCCCGCCGGTGCCGATTCGCCCTGCTCTTTAGCCCAAGCATCCGCCGCGCGTTCCCGCGCCGCCTTCCAAGCCGTGTTGTTCATCTTGGCCACCGGCCGCGACTCGCCGACTTTCTTGTGCGCACGCACGAATACATTGACTGGATGCAGCCCGCGAACGCTCTCGACGACCGATTTCGACGACCCGGTTGAGCACGACGAGACGTTCCTCGCCATTTTTGATCTGCTCGCCCGGGATGATGAACACAGACGTGTCGAGCTCCGGCACCTTCACCTCATAGTCCCACTTCAGTCCACAAACTTCCTGCTCCCGCAATCCCGTGTTCACTTTGAAAAGCGCCATGCGTGCAAGATGATCAGGCAACTCTTGAAACAAGAGCGCCTGTTCCTCGCGTGTGAGCGGATAGGGCGAGCGGGCGTCTTTGACCGGAAACAGCTTGATCTTCGGTGCCACCTCCAGCCAGGTTTTGCCTTGTCGATCCATCCACTCGGAGGAGGCGAGATTTAGAACCCTGCGCACGACGGCGAGCGCCATGTTCAGAGTCTTCGTCTTGACGCCATCCTGCCGCCGCTTCGCGACCTAATTGAACCTGTGGTTCCGGCCGTTTAGGGACAAGCTGTCACGTGTGGAAATTATCTTTGAGAATCACAAGGAAGTCAGATTGGGTTTCGCGGTATTTTCAGCGGAACTCAAACAAAGCGGATGTGAGCACGACCAAGTTTGTGTTCGAGATCAGCACCACCGTATTGCGGGTCGGGGAGACCCACAATCCCCGGCCCATCATCGCGATTTGCGGAACCTATGCATTCCTGATTCACCATATCTCGTCATTATCGAAACGTCGGCGCTGACGCGCTCTTCATGGCACCGGGCATGCCTCGACCCCCTTCTTGTGGTTATATTCCTGATCGCCAAGAGGTCCCCGAGGTCAAGAATTCTGCGCGGCTCTCGCTGCTGAAATTGTGCGCGCGTCTCGGTGATGATTCTCGCTCGCGAAGGTGAGGGAGCACCTGCTATAGGCTTCGCCGCCCGGCACGGCTCACTCTCGGATGCGACGTGTACGTCCAGCAGGCGTTCGATATCCGCGAGCCGGCGCTGGGAGTCGCGGGCGGATGTCACCTCCCTCCACCAAGGCCCGGACGAAATCGAGCGTCTCGGCATGACCGAGCGAAATGTCGACCGCCTGCTCCAGCGCAAAAACCTGGGAGATGCTCGTCATGAGCACGGTCGCAACAATCGCCGGGACGGCGGGCTTGATCCCGCGGAGCTCAAAATAGCGGATGACGGCTTGCGTCTGAACGCTGCGGAACCGATCGGCGTAATGCTTCACTTCCTTCTGCACAGCTGGCCGCCGTTTTGCCAACGCCATAAGTTCTGCTGCCAGCGCTGCTAGTTCGTTGCTGATCAGCGCGCTTACGGCCTTCAGCGGATCATCCTACCCAAGGCCGATTCCAGGTGGTTTCTCCAGAGCCTGCTCGGCGTCGCGCCGGATAACGGCGACGAACAAGGCATCGACTGTGTGGAAGTAATAGTGCACGATCTGGCGCTTCAAGCCTACCATCTCGGCAACACGCCGGGTACTTACAGCAGCGTATCCCTCCTCCCGAAGGAGATCCTTGGCTGCATCAATCAATTCGGCTCGGGTCGCGGAGCTTTCTGCCCCCCGCCGCCTGTTTGACACCTTTGGCCGCTTCTGATTGCGAGCCTTCACCTTTCGAATTGACCTAGAGAACTAGGCAAGTCGGCCAAGGCACGCGATCCGAGATTGCGCATTGCGCCGTTGTTAAGGTCGCGGTGAGGACCTCGCCGAAGTGAATCGTCGAGATGCTATGGCCGACTTGCGTCATTGAGCCGGCTTTCGGCCCAAGATAGTCGCTCGTTGATGTGAAATCAATCCGCAGATTGAAAGTCCCGCCGGCAGACCGAAGGTCGCCGATTGTTCTTGGTGAGGTGCGGCTGCGAGTCCATTGTTTGCGCGACTCGCCTGCACCTGGACAATCGTCGAGCTGCCAAGCATCGCACTAGACCAATGCTAGACAAATGCTAGATACCCTGACAGCAAATGCTAGATGCCGTCTGCACGATGGCCCCGGCATTATCTGGGCGACCGATGCGAGCTATGGCCGGCCGGGCTGGGTCGCGACGCGCAATGACATCATCTCCGAAGTGTTCATCGATCACGAGCACTTTTCCGCCGAGCGTCCGGGCATGATCGCAGACTTGCTGGGCGTCAACTTGCGGCTCAATCCGATCGAGATCGACCCGCCTGCGCACTACGGCTTTCGCCGTATCCTCAGTCCCTTTTTCACGCCCAAGGCCGTCAGCAGCCTCGATGAGCCGGTCAGTCAGGCCTGCCAGCAGCTCATCGGCAAATTCGAGGACAAGGGCGGCTGCGAATTCATCGAGGACTTCGCAGTGCCGTTCCCGTCCTACATCTTCCTCGACCTGATGGGCATGCCGCACGAGAAGCTGCCCGACTTCATAGAATGGGAGAATGCGTTGATGCGCGGACGCGATATCGCGTCACGCGTTGCAGCGGCGCGTTCGATTTACCGCTACCTCGAAAAGTTTCTTGAGGAACAGCGCAAGAACCCCGGCAACGACCTCATAAAGGCCATCGTGACTGGCGAGGTCGACGGACGTCCACTCGACCACTTGGAAACCATGGGGATGCTCTATGTCCTCTATGTCGGCGGGCTGGATACGGTGTACAGCACGCTGGGCTGGGTGATGCGGCACCTCGCCACCCATCCCGACCTCCAGGAAAGGTTGCGCGGCAATCCCGAACGGATTTCGGCTGCGGTCGAAGAGTTCGCCCGGGCCTTTTCAGTAGTAGTTACGCACCGTGTGGTGGCAAAGGACTTCACCTTTCACGGAGTGCCGATGCGGGAGGGCGACGAAATCAACCTGCCGATCTCTCTCGCCAACCGCGATCCAAGCGTCCACGCCAATCCGCATGTGGTCGATATCGACCGTAAGCCGCGCCATATCAACTTCGGGACCGGCGTTCACTTCTGCCTCGCCATGCATCTCGCCAAGCGGGAGATCCGCATCGTGGTTGAGGAATTCCTCAATCGGTTCCGCAACATCCGAATTCGGGAGGGCGAAAGCTACAGATATCACACGGGGCGCACCTTCGGCATAGATTACCTGCCGCTCGTCTGGGATTAGAGCCGGATGACATTTGATTGAATTCAACGACGGGAAATCGAAGGCCGGCTCGTCAGCGCAGTTACCACAAGATGGGAGAAGTAATGATCAGATCTATTCTTCTGCTCGGCACGGCGCTTGGCCTCATCCTGGCTGCGCCCGGCCTGGCGCACGCGGATCCGGCGGATCAGTCGAGCGCGCCCGCCAAGACCGCGGCGCGGGCCGACGAGGTGTCCGAGGTCGTCGTAACGGCGCGGCGTGTCGAGGAGCGCCTGCAGGACGTGCCGATCTCGATCAGTGTCTACAATCAGCAGCAGCTGAGCAACCTTAACATCGTCGATTCTCAGGACCTTGCGACCTACACGCCGTCAGTCTCGGTCAACAACAATTTTGGCACTCTGAATACGGCCTTCGCGATTCGCGGCTTCGTGCAGGATATCGGCACCCAGCCTGCCGTCGGCGTTTACTTCGCGGATGTCGTCGCGCCGCGCGGTGCTTCGAACAACATTCCCATCGGTGATGGCGCCGGGCCCGGCTACTTCTTCGATCTGCAGAACGTGCAAATTCTGAAAGGGCCGCAGGGCACCCTGTTCGGCCGTAACACCACGGGCGGCGATGTCCTGATCGTGCCGCAGAAGCCGACCTCGAAGTACGAGGGCTATGTCGAGTATTCCTATGGCAATTATGCGATGAATCGCATACAGGCGGTCGTGAACCTGCCGCTGAGCGATGCCGTGCGGCTGCGCCTCGGCGTCGACCACCAATCGCGCCAGGGCTATGAAACTAATGATACAGGCGTCGGACCTGTGCGCTTCGGCGACGTCAACTACACCGCCGCGCGCGCGAGCCTCGTGGCCGATCTCACCCCCAACCTCGAGAACTACACGATCCTGTCCTATATGGACTCCGACATCAACGGCGAATTTCAGAAGCTGGTCGGTTGCAACCCCACCCTGAGTCAGGCGAACTTTCTGGGACTAACGGCGTGCGGTCAGATCGCTGCGCAGCAGGCGAAAGGCGCGGGATTCTATACGATGTCTCAGAATTCTCTCACTAACCCCTATACCACGTTGACGCAGTGGCAGGCCATCAATACGACGACCTGGCACGCCACCGATACGCTGACGGTCAAGAACATCGCCAGCTATGCGGAGATATACGAAAGGCTCAGAACGCCGCTGTTCGGGACGAACTTCAGTTTCGTCTTCCCGCCTTTTATTCCGCCGCCCGGCATTCCTTTCGATTTCGCCAATAGCGTCCCACTTCCGGGTGGCTGGACGGCTGACGAGAGCACCGCCACGGAGGAGCTCCGGTTTCAGGGCACGGCCATGCACAGCAAGCTCAACTGGCAGGCTGGCGCCTATGTGGAGAATGTCGAGCCCTTGTCGGTGGTTGGCTCTGAGTCGCCGGTCCTGATCAGTTGTACGAACCCCCCGGCTACCTTTGATTGCATAAACCCCCTGGGTATCGGTTCGGTCGGCAAATCCGCGGGCAAGACGTACTTCAACAACGCCGGCTTGTATGAGCAAACAACGTACAGCCTGACGGATACGCTGAAGGCCACGCAAGGCCTGCGCTACACTTGGGATAAAACGCACAATAACAGCGAGCTCATAACTTATCCGGGTAATCCTTTCCCGGCACCCGGTGTAGGAAATCCATACTGCACCAATCCGCTCTCAACCCTTCCTGCGTGCGACGTGCATTTTCAGGAGAATTCCAGCGCGCCGACCTGGCTGCTCGGCCTCGATTACCAGCCCAATGAGGACATGCTGGTGTACGGCAAATATACCCGTGGTTATCGCGCCGGCGGCGTTTCAGCACAAGCGCCGAGCGAATTTGCCGTCTATCAGCCGGAAAAAGTGGATACGTATGAGCTAGGCATGAAGACGAGCTTCCGCGCAGTCGTGAGCGGCACGTTCAACATCGCCGCTTTCTACAACAACTTCAGAGATCAGCAACTTCAGCTCAACTTCAACCCCAAGCCCGGTGTGGCGGTGACCCCGGCGAGCGGCATCCTCAATGCGGGTAAGTCTCGCATCTATGGTCTGGAGGTGGACACATCGCTCAATCTGTTCGAGGGCTTTGTTCTTTCAGCCAGCTACACCTATCTCAACACGAAAATCGAAGAGGTCACCCAGATTCAGACCCCCGCCAACAGCCCCTACGTGGCCGTGTCTCCGGTAGCAGTGGGGGATCAGCTTCCGCTTTCGCCCGAGAACAAGGTCAGCACCACCGGCACGTACACGCTGCCGCTCAGTGAGGAAATCGGTCGTATCGCCATGAGCGCGACATTTACGCATACCGGCAGCATGATCACAAACTACGTCGATGCGACCAGCCCACTTCCAGCGATTAATTCTTTGGGTACCCTGCCATCGTTGAATCTTCTCAACCTCAATCTGGGCTGGAACTCGATCATGGGTTCGCGTGTATCCCTGGCGTTCTTCGCGTCCAATGTCACTAACAAGCACTACTACACTTATGTGCCGGGTCTCTATAACACAGTCGGATTCGAAACCGCGGAGCTTGGACAGCCGCGCTTCTACGGCGCCCGGGTGCGCTACACGTGGTAAGGTGAGTTTGTCCTTCGCCCGTCGGCGAATCTCGTTCGCTCGCCATCAAAAACGCAACTAGCTCGTGGACTGTGACGGCTGGAGTGCGGCATGAGGCATCGAAGTAGCCAATTCATGGTCTTCGGCACCTTATCGTAGTCACGGATGTATTGCGTGTCGGGGCGCTCGCGCCATTGTTGACCCCGTTGCTGCTCGCGCAAATACCACTGCGTCTGCATAAGTCCCCATGACTTCGAACCCATAAGGCACATCGCCGACTCGGGCACCGTTCTCATGATGGCTCGGTCACGAGACCGCAATTCCAGTTGTTGAGTTTGGTCTTCATGCGCACCGCCTGCTGTCGGAAGCCGGGGCCAGTACCCTGTGCCTCCGGGATCGCCCAATCCATTTGCCAGGCCACCGCGCTGACGCGCGGTTCCAAACTCAACCGCCCCACAATCTGTTCCACTGCTGCGTCATTGCGATTCGCCGCCGCCACTTGCGCGGTGACAGCCACGTTGGACGTGTCCGGAATATCAGAGCTATCGATGCATCGCAGGCCGAACTCTCCCTGCGAAAGTGCATGAAGCAAGAGCAACCGCAAATGCGCTTCTTCCACGCTTTTGCATGTCAGTGTGACGGAATAGCAGGTCTCGGCATGTGCTGTCGAGGTGCTTTGGGTGTTGATCAGCCGTACCGGAGGGCGCAGCAAGAGGTTTGTTCCGACTACAAATCCAGTAGCCACCAAGCTGGGTGCCCAAAACCCGGCGCCGGCGAAAGTGCCTACCATCGCGCAACACCACAATGTCGCTGCCGTGTTGAGTCCGTGCACGTTGATTCCCTCGCGCAAAATAGTGCCGGCACACAGAAAGCCAATCCCGGTGACTACTTGCGCCGCAACCCGCGTGGGGTCTCCCTCACCCACCATCGCGGAGAACACCACGAAACCACACGAGCCGAGGGCTACCAGCGCGTTGGTGCGCAAGCCTGCAATTTTTTGACGCCACTGGCGTTCGAAACCGATCACTGAGCCTAACGCTAAAGCGACGCTTAAGCGACCGAGCGATTCCATGATTTCTACGTGCGTACTTAACATCGTTTCGCCCTCTCCGTTCATTCATCCGGCGTTACGCATTTCGCGCAACAACTGCTGTTGATATCCTGACGACGGTTGTCGCTTGATACGTGCCTCGCGCCAGGACATGCAGACTTCGATCGCCTGCCCGAGAGAGCTCACGGTCGATTCGGGATTGCCGGTGCCGTTGCCCGATTCGGATGGAGCTGTGACCCCGGGACAGAAGACTCTGATCAGGTTTGCTTCGGGCAGCAGCTCGCGAAGCTGCTGGTTGATTGAGCCGGCGCGCTCTCGCTCCGGGCTAGGGAAAGCGCTCACCAGAAAAGCTATCGCAACGCCGTCGGGGTCTGCGCCAGGCGGGAGCCCTGCATCGATTTCCGCG
This sequence comes from uncultured Gammaproteobacteria bacterium, assembly GCA_963749775.1. Taxonomy (GTDB): domain Bacteria; phylum Pseudomonadota; class Gammaproteobacteria; order Steroidobacterales; family Steroidobacteraceae; genus Bog-1198. The sequence continues at coordinate 379,420 of CAVVPB010000025.1, read as the reverse complement.
GGCGAGAAATGCCGAGCATCGATTCGCTCGCTGCGCAACATCCGCACGAGCATCTCGGTCGCAAGATCGTCGGCGGGTGAGCCCAGCGCCATGCAGATAACGATGGACCCGGTGGGCACGCCGAGCGGGCCCTGCCATTTGCCGCTCAGTTGCTCGCGCTGTTGACGCAGCCAGCGTCCGGCGGTCAGCTCCTCCAGCACTGCGCCTCGATGACGGCGTTGCCGGAACTTGGGGCTAGTGCCGCTGAGCGCGGCGGCGACATGGACGATGACGCGGCGAATCTTCAGTTGCTGGTCCTCAGTGATCGCGTCCGCCTCCGCGTCGAGTCGCGCCAAGTGCAACGCTGGAATCATCACTCGGTCGCAGTACGCTGCGAGCGAAGCATGTTTGAGAAACGTTCGCGCATCGGCGATGATCTCGTGAGGATCTCCGGACAGCGCTCGTTGGTAAGACCTTTGCGGCAACGTCAACGGCTGCGCATTGCCCAACAGCACCTCGAGCGCACTGAGCCCCTTCGTGTGCCGCCCAGCAACCAGGAGACACAAGGTGAGGGGTGTGGACAGAATCAGCCCGACCGGACCCCAAAGGCAGCTCCAGAATATCGCTCCGACGACTATAGAGAGCGGCGATAAACCCGTGGCGTGACCATAAAGGTGCGGTTCTACCAATTGTCCCACGACGATGTCGAGCAGGATGAATACACCCAATGTGCTCAACGCCAGAGACCATCCTGGATCGACGGCAAGGGCAAGAACGGCGGCAAACAGCGCGGCTAATCCCACACCCACGTAGGGTACGAAGCGCATCACCCCTGCTAGAATTCCGCAAAGCAGCGCCTGGGGTAGGCGCAGCATGCTCAAACTCATCCAGATGGCCAGTCCGAAAGCCAGGTTGACCAGGAACTGCGACACAAAATATCTGGAGAGGCGATCGCCCGCATCGTTGAGCGCGAGAGTTGCCGAGCGAATATCGGTCGCGCCGGCGGTGCGGATGAGACGGTCACGCAGTGATTCGTGCTCCAGCAAGACGAAAATGAGAACGAGGAGCACGATACCCGCGAATTGAATCGGAACCCAAACGGTGGTCAAGAGCTTCCTCATGAGTTGAAGCGGGTGGCGACCAAATTCGGGTGGTCTGGGCAGCACCGCACCCCGCCCTGCTGCTTGCAGGGGGCGCTCGACACCACCGGCGTGGAAGGTCGCTCCTGCGGATTCGCGCATCTCGACGAGGCGACTCGTTTCATTGGTGAGCCGCTGTAGCGGACCGATGGTTACTTCCTCGAGGGTCTTGAGCTTGCGTTGTACATTCGACTGGTATTGAGGAAGGCTCTCGGCGATGCGCAGTACCTGGGTGCCAAGCGTGGCAGCAACAGCCACGCACGACACGGCAACTGCCACAACAGCAATGAGCACTGAAGAGGTTCTGCCGACTCGTAGTCGCCGAAGCGCCCGAACCAATGGTGCCACCAACAAGCTCAGCATGACCGCGAGCACTAGCGGTATCAGCACGGAGCGCCCGAGATACAAAATCGCCAGGACGATTCCCGCGGTCACGATGCGGCTGCTGTGATCGCGCAGCCATCCGGACTTTTCCTTGACACTCATAACAGGTCACCCTTAGTCGAGTCGGTCAAGATGGCGGCGCCTGCACTGTGTTGATGGCACCGATCGAGATTCCGACAACCCAATCTGGCTGCAGTCGTGCTTCGGAGAGAGTCTGATAGACCCCCGCCTGGTACGCGCCCAAGGCAATACGGGCGATCTTCCTTCCAGCGCCGCGCGATCAGCTCGGCCAAGACGGTGTGGTCGAAATTCAGGCTGGCGCTCCTGACACGAAATTTCCATATCGACTCCTCGAGCGGCGTTGTCCTGCTGCGCTCCAGACTTCCGTTCATCGCTTATCCCCAGCCGTCAACTGGGCGCCCCTCAACGGGCACGCTACTTGCTGATCAGCCCGGGTTCGCTTGGCGGTCGGTGCGGCGGTGGCGACGGTGGCCATCGTTTCGTCCATGGTGGTCCACAAACGTCCGCTCTGTGCGCATCGCGCCCCGTATTCGAACAGCGGACGCATCGTCGATGCTCGAAAGTCAGCCGAGCTGTATTGGGGATAGTCGAAGGGCAAATACGTCGATTGAACCGACATGCGGTACTTCTCGGCGAACTGATCGATTGCGACTACCTGCGCTCTCGACATGTGTTTTAGCGCCACCGAGAATGTGCGAGCCACGATCGCTCGCAGCTTGAAAGGGGTCGTCTCGGGTGCGTCAATGATCTGTCCGTTGATCAACACGTACACCCGTGCGCCGTCAAGGCTGCGCTGATCGAGTTGTGCAAAGTAGGCTGCCACGGGCGCGATGAAGAGCGAGGCCGATGCGTTTCCATCGACATGCATTTCGTCGTACGAGCGTCCCCCTAGCTGGACGTGGATGAGTACCGGCTCGAACACGCCCGGAATGCTGGCCGATGCCACGACTACATCCCGAAATAGTTTGCGAGCCGGCTCGCCGCCGCGCATGGCAATGGCACCCAAGTCCCAGATGACCGTTTCTTCCTTGTCGAGGTCAGTGGTGGCCACCCACAGAAGCCGACCACCGCTGGCCTCTTTAGCTACAGCGCGAATGAGTTCCGGAGTGACGTAGTGGTCGACGAGCGCCGTGAGGGCAGCGCTGCGGCGCGAGGTACCGAGTGGTAGCGCGAGCAGTCCGCGCACACTCATCTGCGCACCTTGCCCGCTCGTGAAAGCTTCGGTCAGCTGTGCGTCCCATTCGGAACCAAGAAACGCAAACGGCGCGATGAGCGCACCGGTACTGACGCCCGTGACTACATCATATCGCGGGCGCTCCTGCCGACGAGTGAGCCCGATCAAGGCTCCGGCACCGAAGGCGCCCCCGGCGCCACCCCCCGAGAGGACCAGAGCGCGTAACGTCCCGTCCTTCGATGAGTTTCTCAATCGTTCAAGAGCGGCAGTGGATGTCGCTTCGACGCTCGCCCGATCGGTGCTTAGGAAACGCACGTCTGCGGGAAAATCCACGGGGGTTGCCGCACTGATTAGAGCGGGTGGTGCATCACGACGCGGGAGGGCACATCCCACCAATGCCAAGACACCTAATACGCACGTCCGGCTTAGTGCCCTTGCCGGCCAGCAGCGCTGGAGCCTACTTCGGATCGTGAGCATACTTAGATTCCTTCGTGCGCAACTGCAAAATCAATGCCCCACCGAGGCGGATCGATCGTGCGAGCCGCCTTGGGCGCAAGCACTATCGCTATCGATGCGGCGACGTAGACGACGGCGATCACCATCATCAGTCCGTTGGTGGCGAGCATCACACTCTGGCTCGTCACGAGGTTGTTGAACATCTCACCGAGCATCTGTCCGGTCGTGCCCGGGGGGAACGAGCGGGCGAATTGACGCGCAGGATCGACGACGTTCGCGAGCTTGGCGTGCGCAATGACTGTGCGGTTCTGCCAGGAGATCGTCACCAGCGAGGTGGCGATGGCACCGGAGATTGTGCGCACGAAGTTCATGAGACCTGCCGCCGAGGCGGTCTCTTCCCTCCTGTCCATTGCTAGTCTGCTCTTGATCGTTTCCATCGGAGTCACCTTAACTAGACTGTACGGTACAGTACGCTAACATTGCCGAATGTCAACAAAAATGTACCCTGCGGTACAGCATTATTCAGGAAACGAGTCGGTTATCAGCAAAGCGACGGCAAGCGATAGGCATTTCTCCAGAACGCCTTTCGACTGTTCCGCGCAGAGCTTCGACGGGTAGCGCGAACAGTCCGCGCACACTCATCTGCTCAGCTCGCCTGCTCGAGATGGCTTCGGTAAGCTGTGCGTCCCGCTCGGGACCAAGAAACGCAAACGGAGCGATGAGCGCACCGGGTACTGACGTTCGTGACTACACGTTCAGCGGGGAGCCCTCGCTTGCCAGGGCAGGTGCATCACATTGCGCGCGCTCCTGGCGACGGCTGAGCCGGTCAAGGCTGCGGCGCCGAACGCGCCACCGCACCGCCACCGGAGAGGACCAGAGCCCGCAGCGTTCCGTCCTTCAATGAGGCGCAACTGCCAACCGACTCAATGTCCGACTGAGGCAGCGTCGACCGCTCGAGCCGCTTTGGGTGCGAGCACGATCGAAATGGATGCGATGATGAAGATTGCGCCGATCACCAGCATCAGGCCATTGGTGGCGAGCATCAGGCTCTGACTCGTCACGAGATTGTTGAGCATCTCGCGCACCATCTGGCCGCTTAAACCCGTGGGGAGCATCGATGCGACCTGACCGGTCGGGTCCGCGATATCGACGAGCTTGGCATGGGCGATGATGCTGCGGTTCTGCCAGGAGGTGGTGACAAGGGAGGTCGCAATGGCACCGGAAATCGTGCGCACGAAGTTCATGAGTCCGGCGGCGGACGCCGTCTCCTCTTCGTTGACCGACCCCATGGCAAGGCCCGTCAGGGGGACGTAGTACATCGGCATGCCGACCCCCATGAAGAAGAGCGGGATGCAGATCACCCAGTAGCTCATGTCGGAGGTGGCATGTGCGCGCCAGAACGTATCTAGGCCGAGCCACAAGCAGCCTATGAAGATGAGCACGCGCGGATCGACTCGGTTAGCGAGCTTGGCCGCGATGGGAGAGAAGACAACCGACAGGAGCCCTCCCCACGCGACCACGAGTCCCGCCCAGGTGGTGGTGTAGCCCATGTTGTACTGCAGCCATTGCGGCGTCAGCACGTTGAGACCGAAGAAGGCGCCGAACGCAAGCGCGAGCACCAACATGCAGGAACTGAATCCACGATGGCGGAAGACGCGCAGATCGACGATCGGATTCTTTTCGGTCAATTCCCAGATCAGGAAGGAGACAAAGCCGATTGCGGCTGTGATGGCGAGCACGCGGATCTCCAACGAGGAGAACCAGTCCTTATCCTTACCCTCATCCAGCATGATCTGCAGTGCCGCCACCCAAATAACGAGCAGGAGCATGCCGATCTTGTCGACCGGCTTGATGACCGCAGAATCTTGGTAGCGCCTGAGCAGGACCCACGCGATCAGACCGAAGAGCAGCGCCATGGGCACATTGATCAAAAAAACCAACGGCCAGGAATAATTGTCGCACAGCCAACCACCGAGCACGGGCCCTACGACCGGCGCTAGCAGTGTCGTCATCGCCCACAGACCCATCGCCTGCATGGACTGCTCCTTGGGGAAGATGCGCAGCAGCAGCGTCTGGGAGAGCGCCAGCAGGGGCCCGCCCGCCATACCCTGCAACACGCGCATGCCGAGTAGCATTCCGAGGGAGGTGGACATGCCGCAAAGGAGCGAGAAGACTCCGAAGAGCACCACGGAAATGCAAAACAGCCTCACCGATCCAAAGCGCCCGGCCAACCACCCGGTCAGCGGAACCGTGATGGCCTCCGCCACCGCGTAGGAGGTAATCACCCAGGTGCCCTGGCTCGAGCCGGCGCCGAGAGCGCCGGCAATGTTCGGCACGGTGACATTGGCAATTGTCATGTTGAGCACCGCGACAAAGTTCGCGAGTGCCAGCACGATGCCGCCCACCCACAGCATCCCGCCCTGGAGCGGGGACGGGTGCTCGGATTCCATGGAAAGTTTGGACATGACGGGTCCCTTCAGGAGTTTGTGCAAAGATCGCTTAGGAGTTGCTGCCAGCGGCCGCGGAAGTCGACGCGAGTTGCCGAGAGTCGCTGCGAAGATCGACCTTGGCATCCATTGACAGTCCGACTCGAAGCGGATGGGCGGCCAATTCATCGGCATTCAGGCGGATGCGAACGGGGAGTCGCTGGACCACCTTGATCCAGTTGCCGGTTGCGTTTTGCGCCGGGTATCAGGGCAAATGCCGCGCCGGTGCCGCCGTTGAATCCCTCGATAACACCGTGAAAGGCGACTTTGTGGCCGTAGAGGCCGGACACGAGCTCGACCTTCTGACCCGGGCGCACCATTTTCAGCTGCACTTCCTTGAAGTTGGCGTCCACGTACATCTCGCTCACCGGTACCACTGATATAAGTGGCGTGGAGGGCTGCACGCGCTCTCCGAGCTGAACCTGCCGTCGGGCGATGACGCCGTCAATCGGCGAGCGAATCACCGTACGACCGAGATCGACCTTCGCCTTGTCGACGTGGACCTGCGCCAGCGCCACCGCGGCGCGGGCAGCGTTCAGTGAGGCCTGCGCATTGCTCGCGCCGTTGATGGCTTTCGTCAGCTCATCGCCCGAAACTGAGCCCGATGCGACCAAAGCCTCGCGTCGTTGCAGATCGATCCCCGAGCGCTTAAGGTCTGACGTTGCGGAGGCCACTTGTGCCTGCGCGCGTGCGAGATCCGCCTGCGCCTGCCGAAGTGCCAATCGGGTATCGGTGTCATCGATGACGACCAGCACGTCGCCGCGCTTGACCTGCTGGCTGTCGATGACATTCACCGCTGCGACCGGTCCGTCGATCTCCGCTGTAACCACGGCGACTTCGGCGGCTGTGTACGCGTTGTCGGTCGACACATAGCGTGAACCGACGCGATTCCAGTACGTGTAATAGCCGCCTCCGGCGGCCGCGACTGCAAGAGCCAGGAGCGCGAACAGGATAGATCGCTTCCTGCGGCTCTTGGCATCCGTTTCTTTCGGCGTCGAGGCCGAGGCAGGTGTATCAGAAAATTCAGTGGGCTTGCTCATTTTCATTTTCCTCAAGAGTGCTTGGGTTCTACATTGGGGGTTTGGGATTGAGCGCCGAGGCTCTGGGGCGAGAATCCGCCTCCCAGGGCACGCACCAGCGCCACATCGAGAATCAGCGCACGGGTTTCCAGCTCTGCCTCGGAGCGCTGGGCCGTGATCAACTCATCTTCTGCAGTCAGTACGTCGAGGTAGGTGGCCAGTGCACCCTCGTAGCGCCGGTTGACAATCTGATGTGCTTCTGCCGCCGCCGCGACTGCCGCCCGCGACGCGGCGAGTTCCCCATCCAGGGACCGGCGGCTGGTCGCGGCGTCCGCGACCTCGCGGAGCGCGTTCGACAGCGTAGCGTTGTAGGTGGCGATCGCCGCTGCGTATTCCGCATGGGCACCACGCAATTGGCCCTGCAAACGTTCAGTGTTGAAGATGGGCAGCGAAATCGACGGTCCGATGCTTCCGAATCCGGATCCTGCCTTGGCGAGATTCTCGATACCGAGCGACTGAAGGCCGGCGAAGCCGAGCAGGTTCACGCTTGGGTAGAAGCCCGCCTTCGCCTGATCGACGCGTCGGGCAGCGGCTTCGGTACGAGACCGAGCCGCGATGATGTCGGGTCGCCGTCCGAGAAGCTCCAGAGCCAGGTTCTGCGGCAACCCCTGGGATCCCGGGAACTGGGCGGTTGGACGGGTAATTGCGAGGCCCCGATCGGGACCTGCACCGAGTAGCGCCGCAATCGCGTTCCGTTGCAGGCCAATGCGCTCTTCAATCTCGAGACGGTCGCCCTCCGCGGCGGACTGCCGCGCCTCGACTTGACGCACACTGGCTAAGGTCTCGAGACCGAAATCGTGCCGCTGGCGGAACAGAGCCACGGTCTTGGTTCGAATAGCCAGGGTTTCCGCAGCGTTGTCCCGCAACGTGTAGAGATGCACGAGCCCGGCGTAGGCCGAAGCCACCGATGTCGAGAGGATCAGGCGGGTTTCTGCCACTTCGACCTGCGCAGCGCGCTGCTCGGATACAGCGGCCGCCAGTGCAGCGCGGTTCTTGCCCCAGAAATCCAATTCCCAGGCCAGATTCACCGTGGCCATGCCGTAGTCCTTCCACCCCTGGGGCAGCGCCGCTTTCGGAATCAGGTAGTTGTAGCTCTGCTTCTGCTCGGTGAGACTGCCACTGCCAGACACTTCAGGGATGAGCGTGGCATGCGCGCCCTGAACTTGAGCCATCGCCGCATGCAGCCGCGCCTGGGCAAGATCGAGCTCCGGGGAACCGCGCAGCGCCTCGTCGATTAGCGAATCGAGCTGCGAGTCCCCGTAGGCATGCCACCATCCCTCCCCCGGCCACGCCGCATCCGGCGCGGTGAAAGAGGTCGAGCTGCCGAGCTCGCCGACCTTCTTTAGGGCAGGGGAGGGATCGAGCCGAGGGATCTGCGCGCAGCCACTTGCCAGCGCGAGGCTGACGGCGAGCATCACAGTGAGGCGGCGATGTTGCCTTGCGAGACGTGGACTCTTGATTGTTTCCATCGGGGTCAAGCTCCTTAAATGAACTGTACGGTACAGTACCTTGACTTCTGACCCAATGTCAACAAAAATGTACCGGACGGTTCAGTACCATTAAGGAAGCGATTTGAGCTATGAGCAAAAGCGACAGCAAGCGTCAGGTAATTCTCGAGAGCGCCTATCGACTGTTCCGCGCACAAGGGTTCGATGGGACCTCAATGGCCGACATCACCACTCAAGTCGGCGGCTCGAAGGCGACCCTCTACAGTCACTTCCCCTCCAAGGAAGAACTATTCGTCGAATGCATGATGGCGGCCCTGGAGAACTACATGTCGGACACTCTGAAGCACCTCGGCGCATCCCGGAGCGACCCGCAGGCCGCGCTTTGCAACTTTGGCACGAGCGTCCTCAATTTCATTTGCTCACCCGAACAGGTGGAGGTGCGTCGCTTGATGATCGCGGAGGCGGCGCGCTCCGGTACGGGGAAGCTCTTCTTTGACAAGCTCACCGCGTTGCGCTCGCAAGTCTCTTCATTCCTGGCCGCATGCATGGCATCGGGAATGCTTCGGCGGGACGACCCCGACCTCGCCGCCGATCATCTCGGTGCATTGCTTGAGTCTGAAATCCTTGAACCGTTGCTTCTGCAAGTGCGAGAAGCAGCGCCGGATGAGGAGGAGACTGCGCTCGCAGCCCGACGTGCGGTAGCCGCCTTCCTGAGGGCCTACGCGCCAACCGCCCCATCGATAAAAGCCGCTGCAGGGGCCCAACGCCCACGTGCGAAGGCTCCCCCCGCATGAGCTGTGATCGAGGCCCCCCAGGTCTCGAACGGGCGCTTCTCCGAGCCAGTCCTCGCGCTAAACTGGACCTATCGGTTCTGCTAATCCACTTAAATGAAAAGCCATGAAAACCAAAACTGAATCTAAACGCCTGGCCATCATCCAAGCCGCCGCAGAAGTCTTTCGCGAGGTCGGTTTCGATCGCGCGTCCATGTCGGATATCCGTGAGCGGATCGGCGGCTCCAAAGCGACTCTCTACAACTACTTCCCCTCAAAGGAGAAACTGTTTTTCGAGGTCATGCACCATGCCAAGGAAGTGGAGCTAGAAGCGATCACCAGTGAGCTCGACGCGGATGCAGATGACTTGAAGCGCGAGCTGGTTCGTTTCGGGCAGAAATTTATGACCGTTCTGTATTCAGCTGACGCGATTGCCGTGAGACGTCTTGCGATTGCCGAATCGCGGCACTCGGACATCGGGAAACTATCATTCGAGCAAGCGACCGTTCCCATTGAGAAGCAGGTCGCTGAATTCTTAAGAAAGGTAATGAAGCGTGGGACCCTCCGAACTGCCGATCCGAAGATCGCTGCCATGCACCTCCTGAGTTTGCTGGAATCGGAACTCCTGCAACGTGTCCTTTTGGGCGTGATTGATAGCGTGAAGCCGGAGGCCCTCAATGGTATCGTACGGCGCGCGGTGGATGTATTCCTCTTCGGTTACGAGCGACGCTAGTTGGAGGTAGATCCCATGCCTACTGCGGGCCCGATGACAAGTGCCACCTTCCGCCAAAGTCGAGTGGATTTGCATCCTGAAATATTAGGGCGCCGGTCCGGGAATTAAGGAGCACCGACAGTTTGGAAGAGCTTCCTTGAGGTTCACCGGCGAAACTCAGAAAAAACAGATTTGTGCGTTGTCAAGATTGTCATGAAGCTTCGCGACCATCTCTTGTTGTCAGAAGCCGTCGTTCCTCGGGTCCCAGAAATTTGCCGGATGGCGCCACTCGGATGACCGCTTTGCGCTGTCGATGGCAGCCTAGAAACCAACGCCTGCTGAGATCTGGACTGAGTGGCCTTGGTAAGTCCACTGGTTTGCGAACTCGTCAAAGTACTTAAAGCTCAGAGTCACCTGCCGAGCCGGTAACACGAAGTTCAGTCCCACGCCGAGTGCGTTGATCCTGTAGCGCTGCGCTTGCTGTGCGGCTGTGATTTCCGGCCCTGTCTTTGCTGTGGTCTGCCAGCCGCCGTAGCCGACCAGACCAAGTTGCAGTCGTGAGTCCGGAAACGTGAATGCCCTCATAAGTGAATAGTCGAGGTCAACCGTATCGCCCGGATGAATATGCGTGCCCGACTGAGTGCTATGAAATTCGTACATCTGAAAGGCTGAGAGTGTGGTCGTCCTATCCTCGGATAAGAAGAACGTTTCGCCCGCTGCGATCGCCGGCGTCCAGTACCCGCTACCCACATTGTCGCTCGCACCAGCGTTAAAGTTACCGGTGGGCGCGAGCAAGCCGAAAATGGCGCGAAATTCGGCGCGTTCTTTGCGCCACGCAAAAATAACGGGTTGAAAGTAAAGGTCCCCCAAACCGCCGCCACCACTGATAGCACCCTGAGCACTCGAACTTAGCGAATTGTTGGCGATCGGGATCGTCACGGCGGATGAGAACCGAGCACCGCCCAGCATCGCAATGTCCTCGGCGCTCGTCCAAAGAATCGTGTTCATGTCCAGCAGTACCGATTGCTGTCCCGTGGCAAGCACCTCGCCATTGCCTCCAACCTGCTCGCTGCGCGAGTAAAACAAGAATGCGTTGCTGTACGTAAATCCGGGTGCGGCGCTGACGCCGGAATTGATGGCACTCAGGCCGAGAGGATAGACGCCGCGGTTCTGCGAGTGGGCTGAGGGCGCGACCAGCCACACCAAGACGGCAGCCAGGATCCACCGTTGCCTCATTTCATCGTGGCGACATTCCGCCAGAAGTTCTTCAGACTCTCCGAAACGCCGAACAGCGTGGTGAAGTGTGTCATGTCCACCAGGACGATGTCTCCGGCGCGTTGCTTCTCTGGCGGCATCCACAGGAGGCAGTTGAACTCGGTGTTGCCGGCTGTGGTAAACGGGTGCGGACGATCCGGCTCGATCGGCTGTCGTCCCAGCACGTGAATCGCTTTGCTGTTCTTGTCGGTGATCTCGTAGTGCGGCAGGTGCCGATGGAAACTGAGCGCCGTGACGTCCTTGAGGAGCCCGGGCTTGTCGAGGTCGCGGAACGTGGTGAGCGGTGCGGTCTCTCCCCCGACCCGGGCCGGACAGAGTCCCCAGGTGTTGTGCACTGGTACACCGAGCGCCTTCATCAACGAGCGCACGTATTGCGTGAAGCGCTGCTGACGCGGCACCAGGCGGTCACCGTGATGGAGGTATTCTATCTGGCGCTGCTTTAGGTCATCGGTGAAGCCGACATCGTGGTGCGGGGCGAGCAGCAAGCAAGTGCCTTCACGCTCGAGCCACTTGCGAACGGCTGCAACTTCCTCCGGTGTGCATTCCTCCCCAGAGTATAGATGGTCGAGCCCGAACACCATGAGGGTGTCGGTGTCAGCGAGAATCCGTTCGTCAATGGGGAGCCTGAATCCCGCCTGATCGACGCGCTGGAATACCGCTACCGGGTGACCTGTGAACTCGCCCGCGAGCCTCTGGAAGTCGAGCGCGGAGCGATGGAACAGCTCGAGCGTGCCGGCGATTCCCTGTGAGAACTGCGCCGCTCCCCACTCCGGCCCCTCGTAAGCTGGCCACACCACGTTGCGCACTTCGGTCATGGTCGAGAAGCGATTTTCGATTTCAGCCGGATTGCGCTGCGCCTCGAACGCAAAACTCCATGACCAGTAGATGCTCAACCGACGCTTGCCCGGGGTGTACTTGCGCGCGATGTGGTTCTGGTTGTAGGTGCGAGCGGGCTGCGGTGATGTGCTCATGAGGGACTCCCGAGGCGTGAATCAGTTCGACTTACCGCGATCTGCGAGCCAGCGCAGCGCCTTAAGTCCAGGTAAAAAGAAATACGCGCCGCCGCGTACGGTCGTGAATGCGGGCAGACCCGTGATCTTTTTTCGAATCGGCCGATTCGGGATCTTAAATTCGAGCGTTCCATCCTGGGTGCCGATGATCGGATCGCGCTCATTACCGAGTTCGTGAAAATTCCGATCGTTCACCCAGACGTTCTGCGCGAACTCGAATTGGCGGATGAGACTTGCGCAGATCACGAATGCCGCAATGCCGCGCTCGGTGCCGTCGTCGGGGGTGCCCTCCGGAAGAAACGGCCCATAGGTCGCACCGCGGCGGATCATGCGCCGACGGTTCATGTTGGCCGCCGTGTCGCGCGGGTTCATGCGGCGCATATGGGAGCCTAAGGGCACGGCATAACCCTGAGGGTCTTCCTGCTTGTAGTTGAAATTATTGTTGCGCTGAGGATCGGCGCCGAGCGCCGGGTCGTCCTTGTCGGGTGCCAGTGTCAGCGGCGCACCGCTGCGCCAGCGCCCCATCAGCTTCGCGGCGATGAGCTCCTGCTCCTCGGGCGTCTTGCCGTTCGCGCGCAGGAACTCACGGAATTTGCCCACGTGCTCCTCGAGCCGCCGATAGGCCATGAAGCTGCCGTTGCGGCAGAGGATTTCCGGCTGCGGCAACGGCAGATCCACACCGCTCTCATCCGGGTAGCCGAGGATGAACTCTCCCGCCTTGAGCGGGGCTCCGGAGCCGGGTGTCGGTTCCTCCCCCGAACCCTCGATCACCGGTTGCGAAAGCCGGTCCCGGTAGCCGAAATGATCGTGCGCGTAATCGAAGGGGGGAGTCGCCTCCAGATCGAGCGTCGATAGCGCTTCGACCCCTGGACACTCCGCGATGAGCTTGCCGTGCTCGACGGCGCAACGCCCTCGTTCCGTGGCATCGCGCGCGAACAAGATCGCAATGGCGTGCAGATCGGGACTCGAGGTCTTGTCGACCCAGTGCGATGGATCATTGGCTCCGCTGTCGCCGAGCATTTCCGCTCGGGCGACCATGCCCTGGCGGAACTCCTCCGGTAGCGAGGCGAGCGCCGCCGCGTCCACGCCAAGCGCACGCAGGCCGTTCCAGGTGAAGGCCACCGTGACCCAGCGCTTCTCCTTTTCCACGGTCTCGCGCATGGTCTTCGCGGAGTGGACCCTGTCCAAAATGGCGGCGAGCCATGCCCGCCCACCCACGGGATCTTTGAACGAGAGGAACTCGTAGCGGCCGGTCAGCGCCGGGGCGCGGTTCAGGAGTATGTGCTGCACATCGTCAATTTCAAGCACGGCAACGCGGCTCATTGCATCTGATCAAGCATCTCCGAGAGCGACGCCTTCACTCGCAGCGCTTTCTTGATCTCGTCCGCACTCACGTACGGATATTCGCCGTATTCGAGAAAACTGGGTAGCTGGTGCTCGCGCACGAACTTAATGAAGGCTGGCGCATTCGTCTTCCAATCCTTCGGGAAACCTTCGAGGTTTTCAAAAACCGTGGTGATACCGGTCGCGCTGAAGATCGTTATTGCGTCCTCGGTGTATTTGTCGAAGTCCGTGTCGAAGATGCCCTGGTACATGAAATACGTGTCGCCCTTGAGCGGAAACAGCACCCAGCGCAGGTAGTGCAGCCTCAGTGCGGCGAGGGCATCCGGTTGGCTGGCGATGGTCTTTTCGATCCTTCGCGCGTACTCATGGAATACCTCTTCGCGCCCGGGAATGATTTTCGCCATGACCGAAAAGCCGTAGCACGCCGGTGTCCTCGGGGAGATCGGGCCGTATCTTCCCTGTTCGACCTTGTCGGCGGGGAATCCGCCTTTCGGGATCGCCATCGCCGCGGGCTTGCTCCAGTCCTTCTGATCTGATGTTCCGGCCATAAACACCCTGCGCTTACCGACGCTTTGTCGGTGGTTTTCAAATCTACGAAGTTACAAAAGACCTCGGAGGCCCGCGGCTGCGCAACCAGCATTTTGGCAACGCATGACCAGCACTCCGTGCCATCAGGCTACGGTGGTGCCCCTAGAGAACAATGGGACTTTGGTCCGATGGGTGGGTACGCAAGCTGATGGTGAGGACGCGCACTACGCGCGCGACTGGACGGCACGTGTGCGCAGCGAGCTGCACTTGCCGTACTCAGCTGCGCCCGACGCGCGCGCGATGCGCGGACGGCTTTGCCTTGAACTGCTGCCGGTACCAACGGGAAAACCCGGTCGGCGACGCAAAGCCAAGCAACGACGCAACCTCCGTAAGTGACTTATGGCTCTCGTTGAGATAGCGCTCTGCGAGTTCCCGCCGCACCGCGTCGACGATCGCCGAGAATGTCTCGCCCTCCTGCACGAGACGGCGGTGGACCGTGCGCCGGTTGATTCCCAGGTGCTGCCCTACTCGGTCGACGGAGCAGGTACCGGTACTCAGTAGAGTCACGACCACTTCGCGGACCTTTGCCGCCATTGCAGGTGATTGCGTCGCGACCTCCGATTCCAGCATCTGCCGCGCGAGCCGCGCAAGCCCGGGATCGGCGTTCGGGTTGGCAACTTCGAGGTCGGTTCGCGCGCAAACAATGCCGTTGAAGTCCTGGTTGAACTCGACACTGCGACCGAACACACGCTTATGCACCGACCGGCCCGCCGGTGCCTTATGCGTAAAGCACACCCGCCGCGGGCGCCATTTGGCGCCGAGGAACGTCCGCAGCACCCGGAACGCGACGCCGATGGCGAGTTCAGTCGTCTGGCGTACCGATCCGGGTTGGCCGACGATCAGTTCCTCACGAACCACCACGACGGCGCCGAACTCACTTACCGTGAGGAACAACCCTTCGTTCAACCGCCTGCCATAGCGGACACAGGCATCGAGCGCTAAACGTAGCGTTGGCTGCTCTCGAACCAACAGTCCGAGCGGCCCCAGGTCGGACAGCAGGCGCGCTTCCGCCATCAGCAGTCCGAACGCCTCGACGCCGCTCCTCTCAGCAGACGCTTCGAGCAGCTGACGCAGGGCGTTGAGCGGCACCCTGAGCTCGGGCTCCTCCAGGCAGCGCGCCGGCAGGCCGAATTCGCTCAGCATCCGCTGCGGGTCGAGCCCGGAGCGGCGGGCGACTTCGGCGTACTTGCTAAGACCCGCGGCGCGTATCCGACGAACCATCGCGTGTTGCAGTGGGTGTCCTAAATTGGCAAGTCTACGGGACACCAGGGCAATCGGGAAACGGCTCTCTTCCCGATAATTCGATCCATTGGGTGCGGCGCGCAGACTGCCTCGAAATCCGGCCACGCTCCAGTCATTTAGAATCCACCTGAGACCCCATGGCCCAGTTGACGCACTACGCGACCTTGGATCCGGCGGACCACTGCCCGGCTGCGCGCCGTTATGCATGGTCGGTCTTCGCGATACTGTTCGCGCTGATTGTCGTCGATTACGTCGACCGTCAGGTCGTGGTGTCGATGTTCCCGCATCTCAAGGCGCAATGGGACCTTTCGGACCGCCAGCTAGCCGGCCTCGTCTCGATCGTTTCGGTCACGGTTGCGTTGGGTGCGGTACCGCTGTCGCTGCTCGCCGACCGATGGAGCCGGGTGAAGAGCATTTTCCTCATGGCGGTTGTGTGGAGCCTCGCCACGATCGCTTGCGCCTTCACCGGCAGCTACATGCAGCTACTCGCCACCCGTGGGCTCGTCGGCTTGGGGGAGGCCGCCTACGGCACTGTTGGCGCTGCGTTGCTGGCGAGCCTCTTTCCACCGCGGATGCGTAGCACGGTTCTCGGCGCTTTCATCGCCGCCAGTACGCTGGGATCCGTGCTGGGCGTGGTCGTGGGCGGGTTCATCGCGCAACGATGGGGCTGGCAGGCGGGATTCGGCGCGGTCGGCGTTCCCGGTCTTGTGCTCGCCTTGCTCTTCCCGCTGATCGTGCGCGACTATAAAACGGTCTCGCTACCCGAGAAGGATTACACCGGCAGCACGCACCGGCTTTCCGCCCGTGCCGTGGTCGCCGAGCTGCTCAGGCCGCGGACGGCGATGACGACCTGCATCGGCGCGGGGCTGAGCCTGCTGGTGTTCTCAACCACTTACGCCTGGCTGCCAAGCTATCTCAATCGCTATTACGCGATCGCGCCGGATCGCGCTGGACTCATGACGGGTGTTGTTGTTCTGCTTGGCGGTTTTGGCGCGCTGGTCAGCAGCGTGCTGTCCGATCGGCTCACGTCCCGCTTTCCGTGTGCAAGGCTCTATGTACCGGCGGTCGCTGCAGCGTTGACGACAGTGACGATGGTCACCGCCTTTGCCGGCGTCGAGGCGGGGCCTCTGCAATTCGCGCTGCTTGCGCTGGGTGGGTTGTTGATGGCCGGCAGCATCGGCCCGACGGACGCCGTGGTCATCGACGTCATTCACCCGGGGCTGCGGGCGACCGGTGGCTCGATCTTGTCGGCAACGCGCAATCTGTTTGGTCTCGCGGGTGGACCGCTGCTCGCCGGTGCGCTGTCCGATGCGTATGGATTGCAGTTCGCGATGACGGTCGTGCCGTTCTTCGGCCTCGCCGCGGCAGGCATGCTCCTAGTCGCAGCCCGGACTTACGAAAAGGACCGCAACGCGATCGCTCGGCTCGAGCCGGCGAACGTCGAGGGCCTCGCGGCCCAACCCGCGTGACCGCCGTGAATCGTCATGCCATACACCGCGCAACGCAACGCCTGATCTCAATCCAACTCACATCCTCAATGGAGGCACCATGAACTTTCTCGACGGTTCGCTCTTGCCGGAAAATCAGGAAAAGCTGGTCATTACCTGCGCGCCCTATGGACCGGAGTGGATGCCCTCGGACTTTCCCGAGGACATTCCGATCACGATGGACGAGCAGGTGCAGAAGGCGGTCGACTGCTACAACGCCGGCGCGACCGTGCTGCATGTGCACGTGCGCGAGCTCGACGGCAAGGGCAGCAAGCGGCTGTCCCAATTCAATGAGCTGCTCGGCCGCCTGCGCGTAGCGGTGCCGGACATGATCCTGCAGGTGGGCGGGTCGATCTCGTTCGCGCCGGAGACCGAGGGCGAGGTCGCCAAGTGGCTCCCCGATGACACGCGCCACCTGCTGGCCGAGCTCAAACCCAAGCCCGACCAGGTGACGATCGCCATCAACTCCAACCAATTCAACATCGTGGAGATGATGACCGACGCCGACATTGCCGGCACCTCGCTGGCCGATCCGATCAACTACCGCGCCTATCGCGAAATGACCATTCCGGCCGGCCCCGAATGGGTGGAAGAGCACATCCGGCGCCTGTGCGCGAATGGCATCCAGCCCCTGTTCCAGATCGGCAACCGTCCGTCCTATGAAACCGTCGAGCGCATGATGCGCCGCGGCGTGTGCAACGTGCCCCTGAACCTGACTTGGATACCGATCGCCGGTGGCGCCGACTCGCCCACCATCTATGATATGGCCAACTTCGTGCGCGCGGTGCCGGATGGCGCAGTGCTTACCTTCGAGAGCCTGATGCTGAACGTTCTGCCGATCAACACGATGGCGATCGCCATGGGCTTGCACGTGCGCTGTGGAATCGAGGACAACCTCTGGACGCAAGATCGCAAGGCCAAGATGAGCTCGGTCATGCAGATCGAGCAGCTGGTGCGCATCTCGCGCGAGCTCGGGCGCGAAGTGGCCGATGGCAAGGAGGCGGGCCGGATCCTGCGAATCGGTGAGTTTTACCGCAGCGCCGACGAGACGCTGGCGAAGAACGGCTTCGCCCCGAATCGCAAGCCGAAGGCCGTGGCGAACTCGCTGCGCGCGGTGGCGGGAGGCGCGCGACGGTGAGGAGAACGGCCATGGCACAGGCGATCCGATTTCACCAGACCGGCGGCCCCGAAGTCTTGCAGCTCGAGGAGGTCGCCGTGGGCGCACCCGGCCCGGGCCAGGTCCGGCTGAAGCATGTCGCGGTCGGCGTCAATTTCGCCGACACGTACGTTCGCAGCGGCTACTATCCGGTGCCGCTTCCTGCCGGGATGGGGGTCGAGGCGTCCGGTATTGTCGAGGCGGTCGGGACTGACGTGACCAATGTGGCCGAGGGTGATCGGGTGACCTACACGGGGTTCATGAACACGCTCGGAGCCTACAGCACCGAGCGCTTAATCCCGGCTGCTCCGCTGTTCAGGTTGCCCGCCGCAATCTCGTGCGAGACGGCGGCCGCGATGACGATGCGTGGCCTCACCTCCGCCTACCTGATGCGGCGCATATGGCCGCTCAAGGCCGGTGACTCGATCCTGCTGCACGCGGCCGCGGGCGGCGTGGGGTTGATCGTGTCGCAATGGGCGAAGCTGCTGGGACTTACCGTAATCGGAACCGTATCGTCCGAGCAGAAAGCGGCGGTCGCCCGCGCGCATGGCTGCGATCACATCATCTTTTACCAGCAAGAAGATGTTGCGAAGCGGGTACGGGAGCTGACCGACGGGATCGGCGTAGCGGTGGTCATTGACAGTGTCGGCAAGGACACCTTCGCCGGCTCGATCGACTCGCTGAAACGTCGCGGTCTTCTGGTCTGTGTGGGTACGGCCTCGGGCCCGATTCCGCCGATAGACGCAATGCAGCTGGCGCACAAGGGCTCGGTCTACGTGACGCGCCCGGCGCTCGCCGATTACATCGCCGATCCCGCCGAGAAGAGCGAGCTGGCCGGCGAGATCTTCGGCCATATTGCCGCCGGGCGGATCAAGATCGAGATCAACCAGAAATATCAGCTGCGCGACGCCGCCCAGGCGCACCGCGACCTCGAAGCGCGCAAGACGACCGGTTCGTCGATCTTGGTGATCTAGCGCTCTCCACCAGAAATCGCGGCATTCACTGCCATCGCCGACCGCAAAAGAGGAGACACGATATGACCAATACAACGATCGCTGCTCCAGCGATCGCTGGCCAAGGCACACTAGGCTCGATCAAGGTCGAGCCACTCACCTGCACGATCGGCGCGCTTCTCGGCAACGTCAACCTCGGCGTGGCCTCGCGCTCGCCCGAGCTCATCGCCGAGATCCGTGCGCTTTTGCTCAAGCACAAGGTGCTGTTCTTCCGCGACCAGGACATCACGCGCGCCGAGCACGTCGCGTTCGCACGTCATTTCGGCGAGCTCGAGGACCACCCGGTCGCGGGCAGCGACCCGGATACCCCGGGTCTCGTGCGCATCTACAAGTCGCCCGACCAACCCAACGACCGCTACGAGAATGCATGGCACACCGACGCGACCTGGCGCGAAAAGCCGCCGTTCGGCTGCGTGCTGCGTTGCATTGAGTGCCCCCCGGTCGGCGGCGACACCATGTGGGCGAACATGGCGCTCGCGTACGAGCATCTGCCGGAAGAGATCAAGACTCGGATCGCGGGCCTGCGCGCGCGGCACAGCATCGAGGCCACCTTCGGCGCCGCGATGCCGATCGAGAAGCGACTTGCGCTCAAGGCGCAATATCCCGACGCCGAGCATCCGGTCGTCCGCACGCATCCGGAGACGGGCGAGAAGATCTTGTTCGTCAATGTGTTCACGACGCACTTCACGAACTACCACACGCCGCACAACGTGCGTTTCGGGCAGGACGCGAACCCGGGCGCAAGCCAGGTGCTCAACTACCTGATCAGCCGGGCCTACATCCCGGAGTTCCAGGTTCGCTTCCGCTGGAAGCCCAACAGCATGGCGTTCTGGGACAACCGCAGCACGCAGCACTACGCGGTGATGGACTACCCGCCATGCCATCGGAAGATGGAACGCGCCGGAATCATCGGCGACCTGCCCTTCTGACGGCTACGCACGCGATCCGACGTCGACGCTCGTCGCTGGGCACCGAATGCGACTGGCCGCGCCGCCACGAACACTAACGCTTTCCTCCCTTACGGAGATTCCAGCCCGGCCGACAACGACTTCGGAATAACAGCGCGAGATCCCTCTCACGGATGCTCGAGCACTAGCGGTCATCGATAACCGGTCTATCTCAAGCGGTTGCTCAAAAGAGTCCCTTCAGGAGCATGGTCACCAATTCGCGGGCGGGTATGACCGTCAGAAGGAGCGGCGCCATTGGCAATAGCGTGATGATGATCAATCTCAACGCGATCTGTGGGCTGATGGGAATCAGGCGTATGTTGGGAATGACCTGGTAACTGTTGCCCATATCCGCGAGCGACTGAATGTCAGCGCTGCCGAGCAGCGTCCGGTCGCTCGGGGAGGCCGCATGTACCCACTTGCCGTCGAATTCGGTCACATACTGCTGCGCAAGCGATCCGTATTCCGCCAGCCCGATACGCTTTGCCCTCGCCAGCGGCACGGCGAACACGGCTAACGATCCCAAGGAAATGACGACTACGAACGCGGAGAATGCGGCCACCGTTGGCCAGTAGGAAATCAGCGTCCTGCCACCAAAGAAGATGCCCACGGCGATGACGCCGGCGAACAAGGTACCGTGTGCCAACAGAAACGGGACCAGCGCGTAGCCAAACGAGCTCGTAAACCCGAGCCCTGCCGAGCGATCCGGATGCGTCGGAACGAGCTTGAGGCCGCAACGGGAGACCCTCCACAGAAAAAGCGCCCAGATGCCCAGACGGTAATACCATCTTAAGAGGATGAACTGAAACAGCGGCAGGCTGATCCATTGGTACCACCACCCGGCGATCGTATTATGAGTCGTGCCCGATATGCGGTGGTACCAAGTGTCTGCGTCCAGGTCTGCCAGCTGATCCCAGATAACCGCCACACCGATGACGTACACGAACACGAGCAGCAGAAGCTCGGCAACCCTGGAATCTCTCGCACGCAGCGCCGAACTCTCCGCGGCCTCGAAGTTCGCCTGCGCCGCACCGGTCACGATGCCGCGACTCAGGAATGCCCCCACTACAAGGCGCATCCTTTGATGAATAAATAACTCACCTCCCACCAGCAAGGGTAGGGCGATCAGCAATCGTGCATTCACATCGATATCGAATAGGAAAGGTTCCCCGACGCCGCCCCATGCTGTGCCCTCGACCAACGAAATCACGAACAAGGGAGTCCAGGCGAACAGTGTCACCACCAGGGTGCGTCGTGGTGTGAACTCCAGAGCTTGCCCCGCGAGGTGCAGGAGGCGATAGAGCTGGAATAGCGGACCGCCGAGGACCAACGAAAACTCACGCGGATCTCTTACTGTGGACATATTTTTCTCAAGCGTCAGAGCTGCAATTGGAGGCGGGTCTGAAAGAACTGCGTGCCGGTGCTGAGACCGAGGCGGGGTCCAGCGCCCATACCAAAAAAGCCTTCATGACAACGCCCAGCTTGCCTGTTGGTGCCCCTAAATTATCGGCAAATTTTGCGTAACGACCATACGACATAAAGGCAATTGCGCATCGGTGATGCCGCGTAGCATTTTTTGCTACGTTTGCGCCGCGCTGCGCCTTAGGCGCGCTTCTCGGAGGCAGCGGCCAGTTACTGGCCAAGGCCATGCAGGGTACTGGTCTAGGCAGTCCGAGTGCGCAGCCGGCCCTCGTAATCGCGCTTTCCGAGCGGCACACCCCGCGTGCGCAGGATGTCGTATGCGGTGACGGCGTGGAAATAGAAGTTGGGCAGCGAAAACGAAAGGATGAGGGTCTCCGACGTGAAGGCTAGCCTCCGCGGGCCGATCTGAAGGTCGAGGTCCTTGCCCGCCCAGCTGTTGACCTCGTCGGGGGTGAACGCCTTCAACGCCGTTTCCGCCTTGCCGATCATGGCCTGCAGGTCGACGAAAGGAACCGGTCCGACCAGTGCGGGCGGGGCGAACACGCCGGTCTTCACGGCCTCCAACCCCCACACTGAATGATGCCACGCCGCTTCGATCTGGAAATGGAAGGGCGCCATATCGTCGAAGAGCTGGGCGTGCACGAAGTCGTCCGGGTCTGCGCGGGTCTCGGAGCAGTGCCTGGCCGCGCGGTCGAGGAAGCCCCCGACGGCCTTCACGGTCTGCAGGAAGGTCGGCACGCTGAGGTCGTAAAGTGATGTCGCCATCGGCTTGCCCTTAGCTTAGACCGGGTTCCGTCAGGGCCGGCGAACCTGCGCTGTCGCGGAGGACAAAGACTCGTTGGAGGGCGATCATAATTCATCAAAAATGTCAGGGATATTTCGGCGACCGTGAATTATGCGGACGATCTCGATGACGCCGGGACGCTCGCGATAGAAAACCAGATAGTCATCGTGCGTTAGCAGGCTTAAGCGGAGCCGTCGATGACGAAACACCTTCCCCATTTTTGGCCGATCTGAGAGTAATTGAATCGACTCATCGAGTGAGCGAAGCACCTGCGCCGCCGCGCGAGGATTATCGCGGGCGATGTTGTCGTAAATATCGTCAAAATCGGCGAGGGCTGCCCGAGTGAGTTCTATTCGACGAGGCATCAGCTCCGAGCCCGACGGGCGCGAGCGGCAAGTCGGCGGCGACCGCGACGGATAATCTTCTCAATATCGAATTCAACGGCTGGTCCGGAGTCGAGGCCTTTCTGGACTACCGACTGCAACCAGCCGAGCTGTTCGCTGCGACGCTTTTGATGCGAGACTGCCGCGACGATGGCGGCTTCGCGGCTGCGATACGTGCCTTGGCGTACTTGAGAGGCCACGAACTTCTCAAGGGCGGCTGGCAACTTTATGGCATTGGTCGGCATTGCGGGCTCCACTATAGGAGACACGCGTGCATCGTCAAACCAGAAGATCGGCACCGTAGCGAAAACGTAGCGTTTAATGCCCTTTCATGCGCTACGGTGCCTATTTCGAGTGAGCGCGCGCCTGCTAAGTGGTTGAAAAATAAGAACTTATCAAATCATATGTGCGGCTTCGAACCAGGTGGTCGGGAGTTCGAATCTCCGGGCGCGCCAAAAAATTTCGATCAGTCAGTTAGCGCCTCCGCCGCTAACCCGTCTTGCGCCGAAGCCAGGTGGTTGCGGGACTTTGCGGGACACTGTATCGCACACCTTCTCCGCGGCCTCGTAGGCTTGTCAGTTCTGCTTGGGAGTAGTGCGTCGTGATGCGACCACTGCGATGCCCGAGCAAGTCCTGACGATCCTCAAACGACACACCCGCCGCTCGAAGTCTGCGGCCGAAGGTGTGTTTGACATCGTGGACGCGAATATGCCGAAACCCCGCCGGCGCCGCTTCGCCGTGCTGCTTTTCCCAAGCATCCGCCGCACGTTACCGAGCCGCTTTCCAGGCCGTGTTGTTCATCTTGATCACCGGCCCGCAACTCGCCGACTTTCTTGTGTGCGCAAACGAATACATGGACTGGATGCAGCCCGCGAACGCTTTCAATGTAGAGATCCGCAGCAGGCTCGAGCCGATTGCTCTCGATCACTTGCCATTGCAGTCCGTACACTGCCACCCACCCCGGCGTCGTTGCGCTCTCATAAACCTAGTGACGGTAGCGGCCCATCGGACGATTATCGCGAGCACAGTTGGTACCGTCCATTCAGTAATGGAGATGACGAAACACTGTATGGGATGCGTATCGAGCGCAGGTCAATTATGCTTTACCTGTTTGCCGATATAACAAGCGGGCGCTCATGCGGTGTTGCAGCACAGCGCGAGCGCCTAACCACAAGTCAATAACACAGGGATAAAGACAATGGCTGAAGTCACGCCGATCCGTTCACCTGAGCCGCCGAGAGTAGAGCAAGAGCGGGCATTCTCGAAACTGCTTGATGATCTACTCGCGATACAGAGCACGATCGCTTGCGCGTCTGTGGCGTTGGGGCAGGCGCAGGACAATGCCGAAAGCGAACTCGGCGCGAAAGCCTGGATGGTCATCAACCGTTGCGCGGGCGAACTCGATCGCCTGCACAGCGCCTTCGATTCCTGGAAGGTGGCCCAAGCGCGTTGCTGACCCGCTCTCGACCTTTCCACATGGCCGCCTTCAGGCGGCCTTTTTGCTTTTTGGCTACCAGAGCGCAGCTATGCCAAGATCTCGGTGTCGCGGCCTGAACTAACGCGCTAAAGGTTATGGAGAACGACGACCCCAACGAGCCGAAGCGAATGCGCTACTTCAGGCCCATGCTCATTTGGGGCTGCGTGTGGGCGGCATTCAGCTTCGCATCGGGCCACATTCCGAGCCCCTGGTACTACACAGGCTTGGTACCGGCGGCCGTCACTATCTGGTACGCCGCGAAGTACTTTCAGGCGCTCAGCAAATTCCCGCCGCCGAAGAAGAAGTAGCGCACAAGGCGATGGTCAAAAAGCTATCCAAAGCGGAACGCCTGATCGACAAGCAAATGCTCGCCATGCTCGAATGGGCGTCCGATCATCCGAAACGCTGGCACGACATCGGCAACCTTGAGGCGACCAAACGCGTGGCCGAGCTGCCCAAGAAGCGTGGCGTGATCGAGATATGGTCCGAGGCGAATCGGTACCGGCTAAAAAAGACGACCTCCTGATGCGAATGGACGTTGGTATTGCCAGCGGGAATTTCTACGGCGGTGCGTTTGCGTTGTCATTTGCTACTGCACAATCGGAAAAACAATTGAAAGACACCGATGCCGTTGCGTTCGCTGTGGATGATATGACGGCGGCGCGGGACCAGGTTACGCTCTCGTACGATTTCCATCCGCCCAGTTCCACGAGCTCCGCCAACTGGAAGTAACGCTATGACATTCAAACAAGCTAAGACACTTGAGCAAGCGCGTTCCGAAGTCACGGGAAGATTGTCCAAGATCGTGCTGGAATACTGCGCGATCTACGCTCGTACCGTCGTAAAGGCCAAGCAGCCGAATTTTACAGAGGATGGCTGGGATGAACTTGCCCAACTGATCGCGATCGATGAATTCGAGCGGGTCGGGGCGCAACAGGAAGTGATGGACTGGCCAGCGTATCGGGCCCGCCTAACTGAATTCGCATCCACGGCAGAATGGAAGGGGACCTTTCGACGTATCACTGAATCGCCCGGTCTCGTATTGCTTGAATTGATAGAAGAACTGAGGAAGGGAGACGAGGTCGAGGTGGTCAATTCGGTTACCGTCTACGAATTCAACAACGACGACAAGATCCGTCATTTTGACTGTTATCTGCAAAAACCGGTGGACGGCAGGATCGCAGTCTTTCGACCAAAGGGGTCCTCTGGTAGCCGGTGAGTGCACGATCTTTCACCTGCCATCGATTGCCAACGGAGAGAAAGGAAATGCTCGAATTCTGGCGAGGTTGGGATAGTTCACGATTCCCGATCGAGGCGGCCAAGCAGACGGAAGCGGAGGGCTGGGATGGCCAGATGTTCATGGACTCCCAGTCGTTGGCCGGAGATCCCTACGTGAAGATGGGGGCTTGGGCGGTGGTAACCGATCGGCTCAAGCTATCGACGGGTGTGACAAATCCGCTGACCCGCCATCCTGCCGTGACCGCCGCGGCCGCGGCGACATTGCAGTTAATTTCGGGCGGGCGTGCGGTCCTTGGTATCGGCCGCGGCGATTCGGCGCTTGCGCACCTCGGCTACGCGCCAGTCAGGCTCGCCGCGTTCCGACGGGTGTTGTATGACCTGCAGCAGCTCTTAAGCGGCGGCGAAATCGCATTCGATTCCTACGAGCAAGGTGCGAACGCCTCGTCTGTCGGCACCATGTCCCTTGGCGGGCGCCCGACCGCCTCACGCCTTGAGTGGTTGACTGAAGGAATGCCGAAGGTGCCACTGGACGTGGCCGCAACCGGTCCTAAAGTGATCGAGATGTCGGCGCCGGTCGCCGAGCGGGTGACATTTAGCGTCGGTGCCATACCTACGCGCATCGCTTGGGCGCTCGATCTCGCTCGCGCGGCACGCAGCAAGCAAGGACTCGGGCGTGCGGGCATCAGTTATGGCGCACAGATCATCGTCCTATGTCACCCAGATGTCGAAGCGGTGCGCGAATTGGCGACCAGCTTTGTCGCGCCTCTCGCACGATTTCAGGTGATTCAGGGAGATGCCGCCGGGCCCAAAAGCGAAAGCGACGAACGGAATTATTCCGCCATCCGACGCGGCTACGACATGACCAAACACGGCGAAGTCATGTCCGAGAAAAAGCTCGGCGGGGCGACCCTCTCATGGGACTTCGTGGAGCGTTTTGCGATCGTGGGTCCGCCCGATCATTGCATCGAACGATTGCTACAGCTCGCTGCTTTAGGCATCGAGCGCTTCGTGATCCTCGGCCCCGGGCTACATCCGGAGGTGGGGACGGAGGGTCGAAGTTTGTTTGCAAGCGAGGTTATGCCTGCCGTGCGGGCCGCCACCCCAAGGCCCCCAAAGTCCAACTCCCCGAGACCGACGACCTGACCCAACCGAAACGCACCGATTCATCCAAACTCGAACCCGAGCCTTATCCTCGGTCACTGCCGGTCTATCGTTACATGTGAGCCAACAGCCGTGCGATTCCAGGATGTCCGTCAAAGCCGGCGTCGAAGCTGAGGATGCGGCCAATCGTTGTTCTATGACCGCCAGATGCAATGCATCGCGAGCAGAAAGGCGAGTCGATCCGAGGACGATCGATTTTGCGCGTTCCGCAGCAGTTACGTCGACCGACAACACCTGATCAACGATTCCCAGAATGGCGTCGAAAGCAGGCTGGATGGCATCGCGGCGATCGATCGCCACATGGCGATGTAAAATCTCTTGAAGGACTTCCGTGTCCGTAACGAGCCGAACGCGCTCGCTTAACAGGTTTTCCAGGAATCGTTGGGCACCTTATGCGGGTGCGGAGCTCCCACGAGACACATCGAGATGTTCGAGTCGATAAAGATCATCGACGGTCGGCTACGCCGTAGCCGCGCTCGATCTCCGCCAACATGTCGTTGATATCCGCAGTCGGATAGGAATGCCGGACGGCCGCGCGCACTGCGTCCAACTTCTTGCCGACATTACGCGCGGGTTCGCGGCGGCGCGCCGCTGTGAGCGCCTGTCGTACCCATGCAGCGATCGACAACCGCTGTGCGTCGGCCGCCCGCTGAATCTCTCGATACTCCGAATCCTGAAGGATGACTTGTAGTCGCTTAGCCATTCATGGAGCTTAAATGAATCATCGTGATGAGTCATAGTTGAGTGCCCTGGGAGCGTAGCAAAAACGTAGCGTTTGATGCCTTTTCATGCGTGCGTGGGGCGCCAAAATTTTCTTATTGGATCAGTCAGTTAGCGCCTCCGCCGCTAACCCGGCTTGGGCCGAAGCCAGGTGGTCGCGAGGCTGTTGCGGGACCCGTTTTGCATACCTTGTCCGCGGCCTCGATCAGCTTTGGTCGGCCCCAAGGCTTCACGCGCGTGGATTGGCCCCCGATAGCGGTAGTACCGCGTCTGCCGCATCAGCCAAGGCCTCCGATTTCGCGGCACGCATCGTGACCGTGAATGTCGCGCCCCCTTCCGGATTATTGCGGGCCTCGATGGTGCCGCCATGAGCGTCGACGATCGTGCGCGCGATCGTGAGGCCTATCCCAAGGCCGTGCGATTTCGTCGTAACGAATGGCGTGAACAGTGTGCCGATGATATCTGCCGGCACACCCGATCCCCTGTCGCGCACGGTGACTTCGACATCGGCGGCCCCGACTTCGCTGGTTATCGTGACCTGCCGCCGGGGCGGAGGCATCTCGGCCATCGCGTCCATGGCGTTCATCACCAAAATCACAAACACCTGCTGCAAGAGCAGCTGATCGCCACTGACGACACAAGGATTCGACGACAGATTGACGCTCACCGCGATCTGCCGCGTGGTCATGTCGTAAGCAACGAGGGCAAGGCTTTCCTTTACAACGGCGTGAAGATCAATCGGCTTCTTCTGCAGCTCATGACTTCTGAGCATGAGCCGGTGGCGCTCGATGATCTGCGTGGCGCGAACGCTCTCGGCCTGTATATCGGAGAGGATCTCTCCGATTGTATCTGGCGTCGCAGTCTTGTCGGTGATCATCATCTGAAGCGCCTGAGCGTCGAGCATCATCGAAGTGACGGGTTGACCGAGTTCATGCGCAATCGAGTGAGTGAGCACCGACATCGTCTCGCGGCGAGAGACGTCAGCGGCGAGTGCCAGGTTCCTGAGACTGTCGATCTCGGCGCGCTGCCGGGCGCGACGCTCGAACAGCAGCCCAATGATCAGGAGCGCCTGGATGGCCAGTGCACCGGCCGCGCTCAGAATGGTGCGGGGGTATTCGCGCCACACGCTGGGATTTCGATAACGCACCACACTGCCGGACGGTAGCCGACTCTCGGGGATGCCCCACCGCTGCAGCTCGCGCCAGTCGAAGATCGCTTGGCCCGGCGGTCGCGGCGGCATCCTGATGCTGCCCGGCGACGCGCCGTTCAGGAGTCGAATGGCTACGCCAGCCGTGTCGCGACTGAGGTCGTCAATGGACATCAGACTGCCGCCGACAATGCCGGAACCCAGGTACACGCTATGCGTCGCAAACAGGGGAGCATTCGCCGTGGCGTGAAGATCGGCGAGTACCCGCTCGTCCGCATAAGCCGCACCCGCTGCATCCGTGCCGAACGTGAAATAGAAGATTGCCGAGTGCGCCGGAAGGCTCGCGCAGCGGCGCAAAATCTCGGCAAGGGACATTTCGTCGGACCAGACAAAAGTCAGCCGATCGTGAAATCGCGTGAACTGCTCGTTGAGCTGCTTGTGCCAGAATCGGCCGATCTGCCCGGAGCCCATCACCATGAAGACCTGCCTGGTCTGAGGCAGCAGCAGCAGGATGTCGTCAACGAGTCCGGCGTCATCGTTGAGGACCGCGACGGCGGTCTCGTTCTCGCCAAGCGGCGCATCTCCCAGATATCGCTGATCAACAGCCCCGAACAGGAGCGGCGCGTCGGGAAAGAGCTGCGGTCGATATTTGCGCGCGAATACTGCCGCCGGGCCAGCAACTGACACGATAAGGTCTGGCTTGGGACGATCGGCGTAGGCTGAATCGATAAAGGAGACGATTGCCTGTTCAGACGCGCCGATAAACCCTGTTGGACCTACGACGACCTGGACGACGTTCACCGGACTTCCCGCACCTCGGTCCAGATCGACCCGCAAGTTGCCGGTGAAGTGGTCGAGGATCATGTTGCCGCGATTGTACGATTGCAGCAGCAGGACCTGTCGGACCGGCGGCTGCGCTTCGCCCCACGCCGGTCCGAGCATCAGCAAGCTTGCCAATGCGAGGCATCGCGATAGTATTGCTACTAGAGCGACATCGCGTTTGGATTCTTGATCCATGTGCGTGATCGGACCTTGTTGATATAGATCTCGATCAACCCCTACTCCCTTGGGTAGCGATCTCTGTCCTTCTACAGTATCCCTCTGCGTGAGGGCTGCGGCAATAAGGCAGCCAAGATTGAAGCCTTAGATAGGATCGGCTCCAGTAGCGGTGACTCGCTATCCTTCGATAGCTGGCACTGTCAGAGCGCGCTCGCGAGCCAAAGACCCGTGAATTTAGAATAGCGCGCCAAGAATTTCTGCTTTGAGAGGCGTGCCGTTTCGATGTTGCACGAGTTGCTCCTGACAGGACCGGCTTCCAAAGCGCTATGTCAGGGAGCCCGTCGACTCGGTAGCTTCCCCTGATGGCATAGGTACAAGAGCCAATAGTTTTTCGACGGGATTCTCCCGAACATCGAACGTAAATCTTGAAATGGTGAGAATCTCATGGAATCTTCAGTCCAATCCAGCAAGAGCAAATCAAAGTCGATGCCGCGATTCGTGCGCGCAGTGAACCTAACACCCGTGCGCGCGAAGCCAATGGTCAGACGATCCGCCAAACGAGACCGGCTATTTACCCATCGTCGTTCGCGGGAAGAGCGTAAGTCGGCGGGCAAAAAGTTGAGGGACGCTTGCCCGCGGGAGGCTCACGCCACCTGGAAACCGGCCGCCGGTCGGCCGGACCCGGTCAGCTTGGTCTTGGAAGCCGACAAGGGACGCATCCCGGAGTTGCTTCCCCTTCGCCACGGGCGCATGGCCCTGTCGCCCTTCACCTTTTACAGAGGATCAGCGCTCAACATGGCGGTGGACCTTGCGACTACTCCGTCCACGGGCGTGCGGGTGCAATGCTGCGGAGACGCCCACTTGGGCAACTTCCGCGGAATGGGTACTCCGGAGAGACGTATCATCTTCGTCATCAACGACCTAGATGAGACCCTGCCTGCCCCGTGGGAGTGGGACCTCAAGCGTCTAGCGGCGAGTTTCGTGGTCGCCTGCCGGAACAACTCCTTAAGCGAATCCACCGCGAGGGATGCGGTCCTCACCTGTGTGCGCTCATACCGAGAGCACATGCGCGAGTTCAGTGAAATGAACCCGCTGGACCTGTGGTATTTCGCGGTCGACTCGGAAATGCTGCTCGCGTCCATGGACGACCCAGAGTTACGCAAGCGCGGGATCAAGCGCCTTGAGAAGGAGCGGACGCGCCACGTCGAGGAAGATCTCTTTCCCACCTTCAAGCAACGTGCGGGCAAGACACCGGTCATCGAAGACAAGCTACCGACGATTTTTCACTGGAAGGGGCATAAACCCGGAGAGATCCACTCGGTCGTTCGGAAAAGCTTCGCCAGCTATCGCGACAGCCTGGCACCATCCACTCGAGCGTTGCTCGACCGGTATGAGCTCAGGGATGCCGCCATCAAAGTGGTCGGCGTCGGCAGCGTCGGCACGGCTTGCTGGGTGGCTCTGCTCACCGACGGCGACGGAAATTCTCTCGTTCTCCAGGCCAAGGAGGCGCGCGCCTCGGTGCTAGAAGCGTATGCCGGTAAGAGTGTCTTTCCCAACCACGGACAGCGCGTCGTGAACGGCCAGCGGCTCGTGCAGCCGGTCAGTGACATCTTTCTTGGGTGGACTGAGGGCAGGTCAGGGCGTCAAGGCTACGTTCGCCAGTTACGAGACATCAAGATCAGGTTCGCTGTCGAGACGTTCGGCAGAGCCGAGATGCTCCTCGATGCCGGGTGGTCTGGCCACACGCTGGCGCTCTCCCACGCGCGCTCCGGCGACCCTGCCCTGATCAGCGGCTATTTGGGCAAGGGCGACGTATTCGATAAGGCAATTGAATCTTTCTCGGTCGCTTACGCCGACCAGAATGACGAGGACTACGCGGCGCTCAAGCTTGCGATCAGCAGCGGTAAGCTCAAAGCCCTCATCGAAGAGCCGAGGTAGTCCGTCGCAATATAGCGAGCGTAGCGAAAACACAGCACTTTTTGTTACGTTTGCGTCGCGCGGCCCTACTGTCGGTCAAGCCACCCGAGGTGAGCAATAGTGACCCTGCAAAAATATCTCGTGAGGGCGGCAGCCTGGCTAGAAATTGTCGCTGGCCTCGCGCTGATCGCGGGTCCGAACCTTGGATGTTTGCTACTGTTCGCGACGCCGTTAGAGGGTCCCGGCGTTCTATTCGCGCGCTTCGCGGGCATCGCGCTCCTGGCGCTTGGCGCCGCGTGCATGCCGACGCCGGCAACGGCGCAGTCCCGCGCTGCTGTGTTGGGACTTTTTCTGTACAACGCCGGGGCAACCATGCTGTTCGGCTGGGTTGGTGCCGCCACGACAATGCACGGGATTCTGCTTTGGCCAGCGGCGGTCCTCCATGCAGGTATTGCGGTCGCGCTGCTGGCGCAAAGTTTGAACAAAAACGCCGCATCGTGATCGCGGCATAACGCGGTATCGGCTCCGAGCCCTCTCCACGAGTGCGCGTTTTGCGGCCACCTTCGAACTAGTTGATCAGAAGTTCGATTCTCTCCGGGCGTGTCAAATGTTTTTCGGACAGTTCCGGTCACCTTGGGTAAGACTCAAATGATCAGCCCAAGAGTAGTCCTCTCGATAGTAACGAGCTTTTAGTTCAAGCGTACACGTGACCCATTGCTAATGTAGTTCTCGAAGGTTTCGATAACGCGCCATCCAAGATCTACTGTAAGGTTGTGCAAGCGGTCTCTTCGCACTCTGAACATCAGGAACACCTTGTTGCGGCGGAGAAGAAATGAGCGCCGGCACTGTCGAGCCGACTGCTGGCTGGCAATCCGTACCGCCAGTGCACGGAATTAATAGAAACGCGTGAATGTCGCCATTGGCGAGCATGCCCGAACCCACGATCTCTCCCTGATCATTGATGTTGGTCGCAATCTGCAGATGAAGTCCTGAGTTTTCAGGAATCAGCGTGTTCAGGTCGACCATCGGTCCGCCGTTTTGCCAGAGGAACGCTCGGCTCGCTGAGCCGACGCACGCCGCCGAATAGCCGACCGTTTGTCCAAGAGAATTGATGTCCAACCCTACGCTGCAATCGTCGCTCCCCACGGTTCCAAGATCAGAGATGCTCCCGTTCTGCCAGATCGCGGCGTGATACGTCGTACCCCCTGCAATATCGGCGTTGCCCACGATCTGCCCCGCGCCGTTGATCTTCTCCGCGGCGCCTCTCCCTCCAAAGGTGGCCAGATCGGTGAACACGCCGTTCTGCCAGAGGAATGGGTGTTCCTGTCCCGGTATATCTCCGGGCAAGTTGGCATATCCGACGACTTGGCCTTTTTCGCTCAGGAAAATAGGCGTAACGAGGGTCCCCCCGAGCGGGTCGGGGATGTCCGTGAGCACGCCGTTCTCCCAGAGAAATCCATCACCGGTCGGAAGCCCGGTCGTCGGATTGGGGATCGAATTGACGAAAGAAAATCCAAGCACTTGCCCGCGGTCGTTGATGCCGATCGCATAGGCATCGGGACCGCCGAGGGTGCCCAAATCCCGCATGGTGCCGTTTTCCCACAGGAACGCTCGGGTTTGTTGGCCTAGGCCAGGAAACGAAAAAGAGTCGGGCGCATCAATTGCGGCCAGGCCGACCACTTGGCCCTGGTCGTTCACCCCAGTGGCGAAGCTCTCATAGCCTCCTAATGTTCCCAGGTTTATGAGGTGCCCCTGCCGCCAAAGGACTGCCTGGACATCGGGCCAGCCGTTGATCGGATCGAGGGCGCCGTTTCCCGACTCTCCGGCGATGAGCGCGGTGCCACTGATGTGGGTTGCGCAACTACTGTTGAGGCCTGGGAGCGCACCCAAATCGGTCAGCTTTCCATTGATCCATTGGAAGGCATGAAAAATCTGGGGATCAGGTTGTGGCAGTCCGTAAGAGCCCGGAGGGATGTTGGGGTTGAAGTTAGGATAGTTGGGATCGGAAATCGACGTATCGGCACAGCCGGTCAATACCCCTTGGCCATTGAGAGCATTGAGCGGGAATCCCGCAAAGTCGACACTGCTATTGGGTCCGCCGAGCGTGCCGATGTCGATCAGCTTGTAGTGAGGCTGCCCCTGCGCCATCAGAGGATCTGGCATCAGAATCACCAAGAGGGTTATCGCCGCAGCCGTCAGACTGCCGGCTGTCGTAGTGGACCCTCTGATGAGGGTCGAACTGCGCTTGTTCATATGGCCTCCACTTAGGGCCCTTAAGGCGCGCCAGGCAACCCGGTGTCCGCAAAGACCCACGGGCACCACCGTGTCCGGGAAAGCGCCACCTCTCGCCCGACGACCATATGAGTGACAATCCCACATTAACGTACCGGCCGCTGTCGGTCGTGAAGCCTACCGAGTGTCGGCTTTTGCGCAGATCGCCGGATTTAAGAGCGTCAGCAGTTGGTTGGCGTCATCAAATCCCGGCTGCTCGCGCGATCAGAAACAACCCGGCGCCGAGGACGACGGCCCCGATGGCCTGCGCGACGCGCTCACCGGCCGGCGCGAGGCGTTCGAGGGTTATGGCCGCCGTTACGACAGCCATCGTGCGGAGGTCCATGACCCCCATGATGAGGAGGATCGCCGTCAGGCCGGCACAGCAGCAGCTGCAGTGGCGGCCAAGGCGCACGCCGTGTCGCCAGGCCGTGCCGGCGTCCGCCAATAGTGAACCACCGCGCGTCGGTGCCGCACGGCAGCAGCGAAGGTGATGCGCCTTCCACGCGGTGAACTGGAGCGCGCCGGCGATCAGCACGAGCATGCCGACCGCGATGGGTACGGCACGCGCCAGCGCGGGTAGCTGCATCTCGGCCGCCGCCAGCACAACGCCGAACGCAAAGGCGGCCATTCCGAAGACGCTCCAAACGAGGAAGTAAGCAACGCCCACGATGGCCGTCAGACGGCCGAGCTGTGTATCGCCGGCCCTGCCGACAGCCTGGCGGTAGCGCAACAGCATCGGTACCAGGGAGGGCAGCATCATGGTTACCATCATCATGACCCACATCCCAAGGAACCCTGCCGCGGCGGCGGACCACGTCTGTCCGGGCATGCGCATCCACGCCATCGACATCGTCCAGCCGCCGGGCATCGGCATCTCACCCATCGCCGACATGGATGTGCACCAGGCAATGGTCACCGCTGTGCTGACGGCGAAGAGCAGCACCAAAACGCCGAAGAAAGCTTGCTGCGAAGCGCGCGCCGAGTCGTTGGCGGAGAACAGTATGCGAGTCATGATGCCTACTCCTTGGTCCAGCGGCGACAGAGCACGATTCGACCGCTACACTGGCGTCGGGTCCTTAGCGCCGTGCTTTCGCAAGGCGGCTTCTCCGGCGTCGGACACCTTGACCCACTTCGGGTTAGGCGAGGCTTCGGCGGCGTAGTTGTCGTGCCAGTTCCACCATTTGTACGGCGGGGTCTGGGGGTAACCCGCTGGCGAGTCCTCCCAGGTCTCCTGACGGCCGAGCGGCGTGATGTCGAGATAACTCCAGGTGGTTCCCATCGCTTCGTCGCCGCGGCCATTGATGAGGTAGGTGCGGAACACCCGCTCGCCGTCGCGGAAGAACACGTTGTGGCCGTGCCATTCATCGACGCCGAAGTCCGCGTCGAAACTGTCGGTGATGGTGTACCAGGGCATCTGCCAGCCCATCCGCGCCTTCAAGCGCGCGATGTCCGTCTGTGCTGCGCGCGAAGCGTACGCAAGTGTGGTGTCGCGCGCGTTTAGGTGGGCGAGGTTGCTGACCTGGTCGGCCCCCAAGGAGCAGCCGCGGCAGGCATGCTCGGGCCACCCGAATACCCCCGGCTCGAAGAAGGCGCGGTAGACGATCAGCTGACGGCGGCCCTGGAACAGGTCGAGCAGGCTCACGTTGCCCTTCGGCCCGCCGAATTCGTACACCTTTTCCACGGCCATCCACGGCATCCGCCGACGCTCGGCGGCCAACGCGTCATGGGCGCGCATCACGGCCTTCTCCTTCACAAGCAACTGCGCGCGCGCCGCCGCCCATTCCCGTGGCGACGCAATCAGCGGGCTGTTCGGTCCGAGCGGTCCGCCTTTCCGGCTGCTCTCAGATAGCGTGGTCATAGTTCAGCTCCTCTTTGCTCAAGATATTTTTGCATGTGCACGACAAATTCCCATCGGGCAGCCGATCGCACCCGTTGATCAGCGGAGGCGAGAAAGCCTCCTCGACCAGTGCGTCTCCGTAGCCGCGATTCGCTGCGGTCACCGGCCCTTTTGAATCGGCGATCTTCATTGCTGTCTCCGTTGGCGGTTGTTGGTTGTGAAATAATCTAAGCCTGGTTACCAAACGGCGGGAGTTACAAGTGTGACGGGATTTCGATGGACTCGCTGATCACGGCCGCGGCGCGTGCGCTGGCCGCCGGTGATCTGCTCGGCGCATTGAAGCGCGTCGCTCTTCGCGATGACGCGCCGGCGCTCGCGTTGCGTGGCATCGCGATGGCGCAGCTCGGCGATCTCGTTCGGGCGAGGGCTCTTCTGCGAAGTGCTGCGCGCGCCTTCGGTCCGAAAGAGGCCGTTGCCCGCGCAAGGTGTGTCCTTGCGGAGGCGGAGATTGCCCTCGTCTCGCGCGACTTGGGCTGGGCCGCGAAGACGCTCGAAACCGCGCGGGCGACGCTCGAAGCGCATGGCGACCGGGTAAACGCCGCACATGCGCGCAATCTCGAGGTCCGGCGCCTGCTCTTGATCGGGCGTCTCGACGAGGCGGAGCGTGTGCTCGCCGGGCTTGACCCGGCGCCTTTCCCGCCCGCGTCGCGGGCCGCGCACGAATTGGTCGTTGCGGGGATCGCGATGCGACGCCTGCGGACGAAGTTGGCGCGCGCTGCGCTTGTTCGGGCCGAGCGCGCCGCGCGCGATGCGGATATTCCCGCGCTGATGGCGCAAGTCGAAAGCGCATCCCTCACCCTCAGCACGCCCGCGGCGCGGCGGATTGCGCGGGGCGAGGAGCAGCTTCTCTTACTCGACGAAGTTGAAGCGCTATTGGCCTCGAAGGCGCTGGTCGTCGACGCCTGCCGTTATGTCGTGCGTGACGAAAGCAACGTGGTCTCGCTGGCGACTCGCCCGGTATTGTTCGCGCTGGCACGCGCGCTGGGCGATGCATGGCCGAAAGATGTGCCGAGGAACACGCTCATCGCGCGCGCCTTCAGGGCGAAGCACGCCGATGAATCGCATCGCGCTCGATTGCGCGTCGAAGTGGCGCGACTTCGCGTGGAGCTTCGGTCACTGGCAGACGTGAGTGCGACGAAGCAAGGCTTTGCATTGGTGCCGCACCGCGCACGCGACGTCGTGGTGCTTGCGCCGCTCATCGAAGAGGAGCATGGGTCAGTGCTCGCCTTCCTCGCCGACGGCGAGTCGTGGTCGAGCTCGGCCCTGGCGATTGCACTGGGAGCCAGCCCACGGACCGTGCAGCGGGCGCTCGATCCCCTTGCGGCAGCAGGCAAGGTGCAGTCGGTTGGGCGCGGGCGAGCGCGTCGCTGGATGACCCCGCCGGTGCCGGGAATCCCGACATTCTTGTTACTCCCCGGCCCCTTGCCGAGCGACTAGGATGGAGGCATGAAACGATCTGCAGTCGAAATTCTCCGTGAATATGGACCCTTTCCGGGTGTCGACCACGTCCATGGAGTCACCTTTGATGGTCAGCACGTCTGGTTTGCAGCCGGAGACACACTCCATGCCTTCGATCCGGCGAGCGGGAAGGTGCTGCGCTCGATTGATGTCGCCGCGCATGCGGGCACCGCCTTCGATGGTGAGCACTTGTTTCAGATCGCCGAGAATCTCATCCAGAAAATCGATCCGAAGACCGGCCGTGTGCTCGCGACGATCCCTGCGCCAGGCCACGGCGGAGACTCGGGGCTCGCATGGGCCGAAGGGACGCTCTGGGTGGGGCAGTATCGGGGCCGGAAGATTCATCAAATCGATCCTAAAACGGGGGCGATTCTTCGCACCATCGAGTCCAACCAGGTCGTGACCGGGGTCACCTGGATTGACGGTGAGCTTTGGCACGGCACCTGGGAAGGGGACGAGAGCGATGTGCGGCGAGTAGATCCTGAAACCGGAAAAGTGCTGGAGAGGCTCGAGATGCCTGCCGGAGTGGGCGTGTCGGGGCTCGAGGCCGATGGCGGCGATCAGTTCTTCTGCGGGGGAGGAAGGAGCGGGAAGGTGAGGGCCGTCCGCCGGCCAGGCGGTGCGCCGCGAGCGCGAAAGTCCCGGTGAACTTCACGAACCAATGATGGGCGCCGCGCTCGAAGTGCGCGTTTCCATTTCCCTGTTAAGTGCTGATGCACCACCAGCCCGAGGAGCGCCGCGTTCGCGCTTGCCGCGCGCAGCGGGCGCCCTCGGTCATGGCCCTGTCAGTTGGCTCCCGCTGCCTTCACCGAAATCGCCAACGCCTCAACATAGGTGACCTGCACGTGATCGCCTTTCTTGATGTTCTTCAATTGGTTCGGGTCCTGCACCTCGACATCCACTTCGTTACCCCGGGGCCCCCGCAGGGTCGCCATCTTCTTGGCCTGATCGACTGCGATGACCTCGGTCATGGCAGTCACCTTGCGGGCGACGGTGCCGCCGGGCTTCGCTCCGGGGGGCGGCGGCGGGGTGATCGCCTGCTCCTCGATCGGCGCCGCTACGCCGGTGGCGTCCTTCTTCAGCTCGAGAGCCAGCGCCTGCGTGTACTGGGTGTGCACCGTGTCGCCAACTTTGATCTGATCGAAGTTGCGGACTTCGTCACCCACCTCGATCGTGCGTGTACGACCGTTGGCAGCCTGCAGTGTGACGGTGCGCTGCGCCGGGTCGACCGCAACGACCTTTGCGGTGACCTCTGTCGTGGTTGCTCCGGCAACCTTTCCCGGGGCAGTGGCTACCGCCGACTGCGAGACGGGCGGGGATTGTGCCTGTGCCGCGAGCGGCAGCAAGCCGATGATGAGCAGTGCAGGTATGGATCGGATGGGTTTCATCATGAGTCTCCCGTGTGTGATGTTTCAGAGATCCTTTCAAGCATCAGAGCTGCATCTGCAGGCGGGTCGCAAAGAACTGCAGGCCACCTCGGTGGCCGAAGCGATCCAGCTCACCATAGCCATAGGTGAATTCCATTCGCACGTTGTCTGACAGGTGCCAGTTGGCCATGGGGGTGATGCGCCAGAATTTGCCACCCTGAATGGTCCCAGAGTCGAGATCGGTGTAGGAGAAGCGAAGCACGAGCTCCCAAGCGCCGGGACCGCCGTCAAATACCGGTCGCGCCGGGGAGATGCGCTCGAAGTATCCCCCGCGTGCGTTGTACGGGCGGGTTTCTCCGGTCAGAAGATAAGCGCCGAATATCTCACCGCCATGAAACCTAGGATCGTGGGTCTGAGGCGACGCGACCTGATTGAGGAAATATTCCATGCCGAACATCAGAGGTCCGGGCCGGTAGTACGACTCGACTCCGAGCATGTTTGAATGCGAGGCACGAAACTTACCCGTATCGATCACGTAATCTTGCGCGAGGAACGATTCCGGCTTGGAGCGAAATTGCAGATAGCCGTCGTCCGATTGCCCGTAGCGGGCCTCCAGCGCGAGGTGCAGCACGGTCGGACTCTTGCCGCCGAACGGCAGAAATACGACGCGCCCCACGGCCTGATTGTCATTCTTGTTGAACGATTCGGTTTCCGACACATCGTCGCGGAAGAATCCTAGGTTGTAGACGATCTTCCCGTTTGGAACGTAACCCGACCACTTGATTCCATCCGCCAGGATCGGGATAAACGCGTCGTTGGCGGTCGCCCGCTCTTGCGTCCACCCCTGGTATCCGACCATGATTTTGTTGGTCGAAAAGCCCTCTTTGGTGCGCCCGACGAAGAAGTCGCCCCACAGTTCGGGCACCTGGATCATCAGGCCGGTCTGGCGGAAATGCCAATCTTTCATGGCACCGTCATACATGTAGCCCAGCGTGTAACTTAAGCGGGGTATCTGCGGGAAATCACCTTTGAGCAGAACGCGAAAGTCTCGAAGCCCATCCTTGGGGCCCAGAGTCAACTGGTCCTTACTCGTTGCATCCTGCCCATAGGTTGCGAAGTCATACAGGAACCCGCCGCCCAGTCGCGCAGTGATGAAGGGTCCTTCGTACTGATTCCATTTCACCAGCTGGCGGCGGGGCTCATCGCCGTCGGCTTCGGCGGCCTCGACTCGGTTGTCGATCGAGGGTTCTGCAGGCGTCGAGTCCGCATCGCCGGTTTCGGCGCGTGCTGCGGCCGATCCCAGCAGCCAGCACATTGCACCGGCGAGCCAGACGGTTTTGCACTCCAAAGCGTCGCTCCCGTCGCGGTCACCGGCCTTTAATAGGTGTAGTACAGTTTCTGAATGTCTGCCGCGGATCTTGGCTTGAGCAGTGCGAGGGACAGCAGGATGCGCGCCTTCTCCGGATCCAGCTCATCGGCGGCGACAAAGCCGAGCTCGTCGTCCTTGACTTCCACATTGCGTCCGATGACGCCCGTGAGTACGCGGCTGGCGCGCACCACGATCACGCCGTTCTTGGCGGCCTTGGCTGCGGCGTCCACCGATGCTTTGTTCATGTTGCCGTTGCCCACTCCTGCAATGACAATGCCTTTCGCACCATTGGCGACGGCCGCATCGATGAGATCCGGGGACATGTCCATGGACGCGAAGATCACGTCCACGCGCGGCATTTTGGTTACGTTGGCGATGTCGAATTCGCTCTTGCTCGTGTTCTTCCAGATTGGCGTGTTGAAGAATTTGTTCTTGCCGTAGGAGGAAATACCGACCTCACCGCTCATCGGCGACTGGAACGTCTCTACGGAGGTGGAGCTAGTCTTGTTGAGCGCGCGTGCCCCGTGAATCGTGTCGTTCATCACCACCAGCACGCCGCGGCCCTTAGCCTTTGGGTCGGCGGCCACCGCCACGGCATTGTAGAGATTGAGCGGTCCATCGGCGCTTAAGGCCGTCGAAGGCCGCATCGAGCCGACCATCACAACCGGCTTGTCGGTCTTGACGGTCAAGTTTAAAAAGTATGCCGACTCCTCCATCGTGTCCGTGCCATGGGTGACGACGAAGCCGTCCACGTCCCCTTTCGCGGCGAGTTCATTGATGCGTTTGGCCAACTTGAGAAGAATGTCGAACGACATGTCCTGCGACCCGACATTCGAAATCTGCTCCCCCTTGACGGTGGCCAGCTTCTCGATGCCGGGCACGGCCTTCAGCATGGCGTCAATCGTGACGGCGCCGGAGGTGTAGCCTGACTGGGTGCCGGTCGCGGCGGCGCCGGCAATCGTGCCTCCCGTCGCCAGGATGACGATCTGAGGCTGCTTGGGTTGCGCTGACGCAGGGTTGTTCCAAGACATCAGCATCAACGCAAACAACGCGAATGACATTCTGCGTAAGACCAGCATGATCAACTCCTTTTGCAAGACCTGTCCACGACAGTCATGCGATTGTTACTTGTACTTGCTGGCGTCGAGATTCGCGAGCTTCACCGGATCGAGCAGATCCTTGATCTGAGCCTCAGTCAATACCTTCTTCTCGCGAATGATTTCCAGCAATCCCTTGTCGGTTTTGTAGGCCTCGTTGGCGAGCTCAGTCGCCTTCTCGTAGCCGATAATCGGGTTGAGTGCGGTCACGATGCCTACCGTGGTCTCCATGTAGTGCTCCAGCACTTTTTCGTTGACGGTGATGCCGTCCACGCACTTGGTACGCAACGCCTTGGAGCCGTTGACCAGCAGCTGCTGCGATTCCATAACCGACAGGCCTTCGAGCGGCTCGTAGGCATTGAGCTGCAGCTGACCGGAATGGGCAGCGAGGCCGACCCCCACATCGTTGCCGATCACGCGAAATGCGATGACGTTCATCAGCTCAGGCATGACCGGGTTGACTTTGCCGGGCATGATCGAGGAGCCGGGCTGCATGGCCGGCAGATCGATCTCCGAGAGGCCGGCCCGCGGACCGGAAGCAAGCAGGATCAGATCGCCGGAGATTTTGGAGAGTTTGATCGCCACGCTCTTGAGGGCTGCCGAGTAAATTACGAACCCCTCCTGGTCCCACGTCGCCGCAATCATGTCGTTGGCGGGCACGATGGGCTTCTTGGTCAGTTTGGCCAGCTCCGCCGCGACCGCCTTCGTATACCCCTTCGGTACGTTGATGCCCGTACCGATGGCCGTCGCGCCCATGTTGACCGCGTACAGATACTTCTCGGCATCTTTGAGCAGCGCGATCTCCCCTTCCAGCGCGCTGCCAAAGGCATGGAATTCCTGACCCACCGTCATCGGCACCGCATCCTGTAATTCGGTGCGGCCCATCTTGGGTATCTTCAGGAACTTGTTTCCCTTGGCGTGAAATGAGGCGGCGAGTCGTGTCAGCTCCGCCGTGAGCTTGTCGTTGCGCAGCAGGAACGCGACCTTGATCGCGGTGGGATACGAGTCGTTGGTCGACTGAGACATGTTGAGGTCATCGTGCGGATCGAGGAATTTATACTCCCCTTTCTTGTGACCGCTGAGCTCGAGTCCGATGTTGGCCATGACCTCATTGGCGTTCATGTTGGCCGAGGTGCCGGCACCACCCTGGTACCAATCCACCAAGAATTGATCGCGATACTTGCCTTCCATGATCGCCTGGTAGGCTTTCTCGATGGCTGCCAGGCGTTCCGGTTTCATTGCGCCCACCTGAGTGTTGGCGCGTGCCGCGGCGAGCTTCACGATTGCGAAGCCTTCGACGAACTCCGGATAGTAGGCCATCGAAACGTCGGAGATCTGAAAATTCTCAAGCGCCCGCGCGGTCTGCACCCCGTAGTAGGCGTCGGTCGGCACTTGTTTTTCACCCAGCAGGTCGTGTTCGGTGCGCGTTGAAGTCGCGGCCTTG
Source organism: uncultured Gammaproteobacteria bacterium (assembly GCA_963749775.1). Taxonomy (GTDB): domain Bacteria; phylum Pseudomonadota; class Gammaproteobacteria; order Steroidobacterales; family Steroidobacteraceae; genus Bog-1198. The sequence continues at coordinate 337,555 of CAVVPB010000025.1, read as the reverse complement.
GATTTCGCCTTCGGTTCGTCGGCCGCCTGAACCATACAAGCTGCGGCTGCCGCCAGGAACGCCACCAGCACTTTTACGGGTCGCTGCATGAGATTGTTCCTCCGACAGATGGGCGGCGCCGATTACGGTCGCAGTTCGTAGCACGACAATCGCATAATCATCGGGCAAGACAATTGGACAATGGTCCTATGGCACCATGTGTCTTAGATCTAGGAGGCGGCAATAGCGGCGCTAGAACCGCGCCTGACCGAGAAAATCAGCCTGTTGCCGAGCAGGCGTGCGTCACGTATGCCATGAGTATATTCGTATTCGCGCGAGCGCACCGATGCTACGCGAGTCCAGCTGTTGGTCGCGAAGCGCTTATGGCCGATGCCGTATTCACCGCCGAGGTGATTTCATCTTGCGCTCTTAAGAGCCTGGCGTTGGTGCGACACTCGTTGAGACGATTCCTTTTTCGCAGCCGCGGCGGCATCGCGTTCCACCCCGTGCTCAGCGCTACAGTTGCCTGCGACCGCCGCCGCTCAAGGCGGCGGTCACGCCGAGGCCGATGAATACCCCTCCGGTGACGTAGCGTTCCCAGCGCAGGTAGCGTCCTTGGCGCTTGACCCACTGCCCAGCCGTGCCGGCGACCAACGCATAGAGGCCATCGCTCGTCAGGCCCATCAATGTAAACAGCAGACCGAGAAAGGCGATCTGGAACGCCGCCGCGCCGCGCGAGGGATCGATGAATTGGGGCAAGAACGCCAAAAAGAACAGCGCCGTTTTCGGATTCAGCAGATTGACGACGAAACCGTCGCGATAGAGCCGCGCTAAGCTTCGCCTCGGCAGCTGCAATTGCAAGGCCGGCGCGTCGGTCCGGCTGAGAATCCGCCGCATCCCCATATAGATGAGATACCCAGCGCCGGCATATCTGACCACTGCGAATGCGAGCGTCGATGAGGCCAGCAGCGCCGACAGACCGAGCGTCGATGCCAGTACATGGACGAGTGTTCCCGTTGTGATGCCGAAGGCTGAGGCCAGCCCGGCGGCGCGCCCTTGCTCGATGCTACGCGCGACGATGTAGAGAACGGCCGGGCCGGGCGTCAGCAGCAGCAGAGTCGCCGCCACGGCAAACACGCCGATCGACGTTGCGTTTGGAATGACTAGACCCATGCGACGAAAACTCCGACGGTATCATTGGCACTGTACCTTAGCCGATGCTCGAAAACGCCGCTCAGGGAGCGTCGAGGAAACGACGCAGGGCTTCAGCGATCTCCGCTCGCGGCGCGGCTCCCGACAGGATGAGATCCACCGCGGTGAGCGAGGTGTGAATGTGGCCGCGGCAGGGCAGGTGTCTCGAGGCGACGCCCGCGTTCGCCAGAGCCTGCGCGTACGCCGCTCCCTGGTCGCGGAGCGGATCGAACTCGCAGGTGACAATGAGTGCCGGCGGCAGACCCGAAAAATCCTTCGCGCGCAAGGGAGATGCCTTGGGGTCCTGGCGCTCGGTGAGGTCTGCATAGTGGTCCCAGAACCATTGCATCGTGGCGGTGGTCAGGACGTAGCCCTCGGCATTGTCAACCGCGGAACGATATGAAAGATCCCAGTCGGTCACCGGGTTAACGAGCACCTGGCCGTCGATGTGAGGAGCACCGGCATCGCGGGCCAGTTGACAGGCCACCGCGGCGATATTGCCGCCCGCGCTCCAGCCGCACACGGCCAGGCGGCCGGGCTTGCCGCCCAGTCCTTTTGCATTGGCGGCAATCCACCGGACCGCGGCGAACGCATCCAGCGCAGCGGCGGGGAACCGATGTTCCGGTGCGTGGCGATAGCCGACTGAAACGATGATTGCGTTGGAGCGAACGCACAGGTCGCGACAGAACGGATCATCAGAGTCAGTTCCGCCGAATACCCAGCCACCGCCGTGATAGTAGCTGACGATCGGATGTGGTCCTGGGGTGGCGGGGCGATATAGACGATAGGGGAGCTCACCGGCCGCGCCTTGCAGCACGCCGTCGACAATCTCACCGACCTCTGGGCCAGGCGGTCGGGTTGCGCCCATGGCGACAACCAGGCTGCGCGCATCGGCGACCGATAGCGTTTCGACCGGCGGCAGCCCAAGCCCGCGTATCGTTTCAAGCAGAATGGCGACGTCGGGCTGTACGCGGCGGATCATGCCATCGTTGCAGCTGATACCTCGGGGTCCACTGAACACAAATCCGAGGTAGTTTTGCGTCACGACATCGTCGCAGGCTCTGCGGTAGCGATCGACTCCTCCAATGTAAGGCAGGAACACTCGGGGCTTGCCGGGGACGTTAGCCCCCATGTACCAGGAGTTCGCCCGCGGGGCCAACGTGATGTCGGCGCAGTCGTTGACGTGCTGTACCCAAGCAGCCTCCGCGGTCGGTGTCGCCTCGATCACGTCGAAACCTGCGCGGCGCATGTGCGCGATGCAATCGCTGACCCAGTCGACGTGCTGCTCGATTGACACCGCCATGTTCGACAGTACCGAGGGGCTGCCGGGTCCGGTGATCAAGAACAGGTTGGGGAAGCCCACCGTGCACAGTCCGAGGTAAGTGAGCGGTCCGTCAGACCACTTGTGCTTGAGCGTCAGTCCATTGCGACCCTCGATGTCCACTGCAACGATGGCCCCGGTCATGGCGTCGAACCCGGTGGCGAACACGATGACATCGAAATCAAATGACCGCATCGTCGTGTCGATGCCGCGTTCGGTAATGGAGACCAAGGGCTCCTTGCGCAAGTCGACCAGATGCACATGCGGCAGGTTGTACGTCTCGAAGTAGTTCGTGTCGATGCACGGACGCTTGGTGCCGTAGTAGTGGTCCTGCGGGCATAGCGCTTCGGCTGTCTCCGCGTTGTGCACGATCGCGCGAATCTTGCTGCACAGAAAGTCGCACACGGTCTGGTTGGCCGCGGGGCTGACGCCGATGTCCGCGTACGCAAAGGAGAAGGCCAGCAGGTCGCCCGAGGCGTACGCCGCCTCGTACTTGGCCAGGCGCTCTTGCTCGGAAACCTGGAACACCCCCACTTGATTGTCCGGCATGGGAACGCCGCCGAGCGACCATCGGGCTGCCTCGCGGTACGCTGCCGGATCGGCGTCGAAGGCCGCTTTCTTTGCGGCGGACACCGCGCCGTTGAACGCGGGACGGGAGAAGTTCGGGGTACGCTGGAAGACGGTGAGCTCGGCGGCTTGCTGGGCGATGATCGGGATCGACTGAACCGCCGACGACCCGGTGCCGATGACGGCCACGCGCTTGCCGCTGAAGTCGACCCCTTCATGGGGCCAGCGGCCGGTGTAGTAAGACTCGCCGAGAAAGCGGCCGTACCCGTCGACGTCGGGAGTCTTCGGTAGTGAGAGGCATCCCGTGGCCATCACATAGAAGCGGCAGTGAAGTTCGTCACCACGCTCGGTACGCACGCGCCAGGTCGACGTCGCGGCGTCCCATGCCGCGGCCTGCACGTGCGTTGAGAATACGATGTCGCGACGCAGGTCGTGTTTGTCGGCGACGTAACGCAGGTAGCGTAGGATTTCGGGCTGCGTTGCATAGCGTTCCGACCACTGCCACTCGGACTCAAGCTCCGGATCGAAGCTGTATGAATAGTCGATGCTCTCGATGTCGCAGCGCGCACCCGGGTAGCGGTTCCAGTACCAGGTACCGCCGACGTCAGCGGCGCTCTCGAGGACTTTCACCGTGAATCCAAGGCCACGCAAACGGTGAAGGAGGTACAGTCCGGCGAAGCCCGCTCCCACGACGATGACATCAGCGTTAGGCTCACGGAGCACGCGGTTCTGCGGGATCGCCTCAGCACTCATGTGAACTCCTTGAAGACACGGGCCTAAGTGTCCCGGGGATATTTTGTTTCCTAAGATCCTTGTGCCACGACGAATAGCTCTAAGCAATAGACCCGAGCGCGACGGAGTCATCGAAGCCGAATTGCCAAGTCTTTAGCCCATGATCGTCGCGGACTCGTGCATTCAATGGGCGTTCGCCGATTGCGCCTCTTGCGCCGAATTGTAGAATTGAAAATAGGGAATCGCGTCGCGCCGCTTCTTGAAGAAGATCATCGCCTCCTGATGCTCTCCCCCCGTCTCGCCGAACCTGACGACGCAATTGCCGCAACCCTTCTTGTGCAGAAGGTTGAGAACAGCATTCAAGTCATAGACGTTTTTCTGCATCAACGGAGAAGCGAAAGGCTTGCGGTAATAGAGGTTCGCCAAGTTGTGGACGAGCGGCACGCTGACGCGGATGCGACCCATGAGCTGTTTCAAGCGCGAGCTGTCCTTGTAGTACAGCAACTGGATCGATGCGATCCCGTCCGCCGCGAGTAAATCGATCAGCCGCGACAAAAGATCCATGCCCCTGCTTGGCGGGATATGCTGGAAGACGATAAATGAATGGATAAAGTCGAACTCTCCGCTGACGGTCTTCAGATCGCCGGAGTTGATCCACTCAATGTTGCGCACCGATTGGGACAAGGCGTTGCTCTTTCCCTCCTCGATCATGGAGGGCGACACGTCCACGCCCGTTACTCGTTCGCACATTTGTGCGATCGGGATCGTGCAACGGCCCACGCCGCAGCCGAAGTCCAAGGCCAATTTCGGCTGATATGCCGGATCCATGTGGGAGCGGATGGTTGCGACAACATAGTCGATGTGTTGGCGGCCGGAATCAAAGAATTCGCTGATCGCTTCCGGTGTCAGGTTGGTCTTGTGGAACCGCTCCAGATCGATCACGCCGAAATAGGGATCTTCCTTGCCAAATTTTTCCCAGTCTTCACTCGGGTTGTTCACCACTGGCGTCTCCCTCACCGTTGAAGTGCAGAATGCAAAGAAAGTATAAGCGCCCGCAGCGTGCGCATGGGGAATCGTAACGCGCAAGCGCTGCAAGTTGTTGATTTGGAATGCCCGAGGTGCCCCGTTGCCTTTTCGATCAGGCGGCAGTGGGGCGCCACGAGGCGCGCATCGCCGTGCAGTGCAAAATATGAGACGCTAGCCTTTCGAATCACCACCGGGCGTCGCGTGAAGCAAGTCACCGCTATTCTTGCATTGTGTACAGTCGTTTTCGCAGTTCGGCTGTCATCGCAAGAGACTCATTCGCACCCGCCTCCGGAGAAACTCGGCACCGTCACATTCCCCACCTCGTGCGCGCCGAGTGTCGCCCGCGATTTTGAACGCTCCGTCGCGCTGCTGCATTCATTTGCCTACAACGCCTCGGAACAGTCATTCCGCAATGTCGTTGCGGCCGATCCTAGCTGCGCGATGGCCCACTGGGGCATTGCCATGTCCTACTATCACCAGATGTGGAGCCCACCAGGGGCGGCGGATCTGCGCAAGGGTCGAATTGAAATCGAGGAGGCCGGTCGTCTTCGGGGCGAACCTCGAGAGCAGCAGTTCATCGCGGCGGCGGCCGCGTACTACGGATCAGCAGACATGGCGGCGCCGCTGCGCGCCAAGGCGTATCAAGAGGCGATGGGGCAGGTTGCGCGCAATAACCCGCAGGACATCGAAGCACAGGTATTTTATGCCTTGGCGCTTATCGCGACCGCACCCCCCGAGGATGGCAGCCACGCCAATCAGAAGCGCGCCGCTGCGATGCTGGAACCCGTTTTTCGCGATCACCCCGATCATCCGGGCGCAGCGCATTACCTGATTCACGCCTACGATAGCGCCGAACTTGCCCCGCGGGGTTTGATCGCCGCGCGTGCCTATTCGAAGATTGCACCTTCTGCGCCACACGCCCTGCACATGCCTTCGCATATCTTTACGCGCCTCGGCTTGTGGGACGACTCCATTGCATCCAATCTGCTGGCGCGAGCGGCGGCGCACGATCAAGGCGATCAGGGCGAAGAGCTGCACGCGATGGACTATCTGACGTACGCGTATCTGCAGCGTGGGCGAGATCCGGAAGCCGAACAAGTGGTGGCGGCGCTGAGCACCATGGATGCATTATCGAGGCCGGGCAGCGATTTCAAAGCGGGCTACGCCGCGACGGTCATGCCAATTCGTCTCGCCATTGAACGTCATCGGTGGAACGATGCCGCGGAGCTTAAGCCGCTGCCCGATTCCCTTCCGCACGTCGCTGCCACCGTCTTCTGGGCGCGCGCGATTGCCAACGCGCATTCCGGCCGTCCGCGAGCTGCGGACAGTGATATTGCAAAGATTGAAGCCTGCCGGCAACAATTGCGGACCACTGGAAACGACTACTGGGCGACCCAGGTCGACGTGCTGGGCAAGGAGGCCAGGGCCTGGCAGTTGGCGGCGACGGCACATCGCGCGGAAGCGCTGCAATTGCTGCGGCGGGCGGCGGATGAGGAAGAGTCGCTCGAAAAGCTGCCGGTCACGCCTGGCCCCATCGTGCCGGCGCGCGAGCAGTTAGGAGAGCTGTTGCTGGCGCAAAACAGCCCAAAACAGGCGATCCGAGAATTTCAAGCGGCGCTGGTGAGCGCGCCCGGCCGGCGCGGGGCACTGGCGGGTGCCGCTGAAGCGGCCGAGCTTGTCGGCGACACACACACCGCAGCCGAAATGCGAGCCCAACTAGGAGTGCTGAAATGAAACATGGGGTAATTGCCGCGCTCGTCATGTTGACCTTGACGGGAATCGCCGCGGCGGCGGACAAGCCCAATTTTTCCGGCGAATGGAAGATGAGCGCTGCCAGGAGCGATTTCGGAACGCTGCCGGCGCCGACATCATTCGTCCGCAAGATAACCCATGCCGATCCGTCGCTCACGATCGTGGAAAATCAATCGGCGGGCGGGGCGGACACGACGACCACGCGAAGTTTAACCACGGACGGCAAGGTGAGCTCGCTCGAACTGAACGGGGTAAGCGCCGCATGCACCGCCGCCTGGGAAGGCACCGCTCTGATTGCGACAACGACGTTGGATAGCGTGGGACTAAGATTCAAGGACAATATGTCTTTGTCTTCCGATGGCAAAGTGCTGACCAGCAAAGTACAGATCGCCACGGCTCAAGGCGATGCCGAAATAACCATGGTGTTTGACCGCCAGTAAGATCAGGAGTCCTTGACCCCTTCCGGCGCACCGCGCTTTAACACGTCAGGCAGCGCTGAGCCGACCTCGGTAAACGAGAGGGAAACCGAATTTAGGCAATGCCGCTCACCGGTGGGGCGCGGGCCGTCGGGGAACACGTGGCCGAGATGGCTGCCGCAGCGCGCACAAACCTCCTCGACCCGCACCATTCCGTAGCTGTTGTCGCGGATGCGTTTGATGTGAGACTCATCATAGGGTTTGAAAAAGCTTGGCCAGCCGGTCCCGGAATCGAACTTGGCACTCGATCGGAACAAGGGCAAACCGCAGAAGCGACAGGTGTAGGTGCCATCCTTTTTGTTGTCGAGGAATACCCCGCAGAATGCGGCCTCGGTGCCATGTTGCAATAGTACGCGACGCTCCTCGGCATCAAGGCCTGCGGTAATCTCGCTCCGTTGCGCCTCGGTGGGGGGTGTCAGATTGAATGCTGCCATGGCCGCTCCTTCTGAACTCAAGTTAAGCGTTATACCACCGCTGAATGCTAGTCGATCGGCCACGACATGGCTTTCGGCAAAGCGGATTCCTCGGGCGCGCCGGCAACCGATTCCGGCGCGGTCGCGTCGACGAGCCGCCACCACGGCACGACGCGCTCGGCATGCGCGGGTTCGACCGCTTCACCGAGGCGAGGCATGATAAGTTGCGCGCCGGATTTGTCACCCAGTTCCATCAAGACCTCCGCCGGCTGATCCCAGGCATGCATCGCAAGGCTGAAGGTGCCCCAGTGCACGGGCAAGAAGGGGCCGCCGCCGAGCAGCGCCAGCGCCTTAAGCGCGTTGTGCGGTCCTAGATGGATGTCGCCCCAGGCGGGGTGGAACGCGCCCACCTCCAACATCACGAGGTCGAACGGACCCAGCTTTGCGCGGATCGATTCATATTCGGTGGTGAGGCCCGTATCGCCGCTGAAAAACACGGCGTGCGAGTGCGATCGGATGATGAGGGAGGACCACAAAGTCGCGTTGCGATCCTTCAAGCCGCGCCCGGAAAAATGCTGCGAAGGCGCGGCGGTCACGCTCAGCCCGGAGTTCGCTAAGGTGTGCGACTCCCACCAGTCGAGCTCGGTAATTCGGTGCGGCGGCACGCCCCACGCTTCGAGGTGCGCGCCGACGCCGAGTGAGGTCACGAACGGCACCTCGCGCCTGGCGAGCTCGCGGATGGTTGGATAGTCAAGGTGGTCATAGTGATCATGCGACACGACCACGAGGTCGATCGGCGGCATCGCGCGCAGCGCAACCGGCACCGGCTGAAACCGTTTGGGTCCCGCGAGCCGCGATGGCGAGGCGCGTGGTCCCCACACCGGATCGGTGAGCACACGCAGGCCGTCGATTTCGATCAGCACGGTCGAATGGCCGAGCCAGGTCACGCGCAAGCCGTCCCCGGGCGGCTTGCTCCAAGTCTCGAGCGGGTTCATTGACGGCAGCGCTGCCCGCGGCACTCGCCGCTCACCGCCGCAGAGGAAATCGCCGATGGAAGGCATCGATGCGTTCGGGTCGCGCAGGCCCGCCATGATGGGGTGCACATTGCGAAAGCGGTCGCCCTCCCAACGCGGCGAGGCCTTGATGCGCTCGAGCCGCGCGCCTTCGGATTTTCTTCCCAGTGATTTCATGGCGGCAGCCGCGGGAGTTTCTTGGCGTCCTTGGGCATTTGGCGGTATTGCGCGGCGTTGAGCTGCATGGCAAGGAAGGTGTAGTAGCCGGCGATCCCGGTCAAATCCACGATTCCCTGGGCGCCAAACCGCGCCTTGGCGCGGTCGAACGTTGCGTTGGCGATGTGCTTGTTTTTGAGGAGTTCGTTGGTGTAGTCATAGACGATCTCCTGGTCCGCGCTCATTCCCACCGGCCGCCGGCCATCGGCGATGGCGTCGGCGATGTCCTGCCCGATGCCCGCCTTCAGCGCAATGGGATAGTGCACCGCCCACTCGTAGTCTTGAGTCCATTCGCGCGCCGTCACCAGGATGGCAAGTTCACTCAAGGTATTGCCGATCGCCGATTTGTAACGCAGGTAATCCCCCATGCCGCGCGCCTGCGACATCACCTCGGGGCTATGCATCAAGACTTCGAATGGGCCGAATACCGGAACCTTGCGCGCCGCCTCGAAGGCGGCCGCCGCCTGTTTCTGCTCTTCGGTGTATTGCTCCTTAGGAACGGTCGGTAGCCGCTCCTCGGCTTGAGCCGCGAAAACGGCGCAGGCCGACAGTACGGCCAGGCCAAGGCGATGCCAGTTCATGTGTGCCCCGTTGGATTTGGTCAACTCTCGCGATGATACCTGCGCCAAGCGGCCCAATAGCGCGATTTGCGGCCTCCAGGAAGGTATTAGAAATCCTTCAGCAAAGCCTGAGGTGTCCTTTAGGACAAATCATGGTCTCGCGGCGTACCTCTAGCCCCAAGCCACGGCGATACGGATCTTCCGGGCGAGACGTAAAAAACTGCATTTAACCTCTTAGGAGAATGATCATGAACACCAATATCCAAACGACCTTCCGTGCGGCGGCCTTCCTCCTGTGCGGTGCGATGACCGTGTGTGGCCTGCAGGCGACGGCCCGCGCCGCCGACGACGGCCTTCCCAAGGAAACTGTCGGCTTTGCCGATCTTGATATCTCGAAGCCGGCGGGAGCCAAGACTCTGTATGGACGCATCGTCTCTGCCGCTCGTCGCGTCTGCAAGAACTCAAATTCCTACCTAGATCTGCAGATGAGGACGCAGGAGCAAGTCTGCACCGACCACGCGATTGACGCCGCCGTCAAAGCGGTCGGTTCGCCCCAGCTGAGCGCGCTGCGGTCGGCCAAAGTGATCCACCTTGCGAGCAATTGAGTGACATCGGCTCGGGCGATCGGGACATAACGGTCGCCCACACCGACGGAGTCCCTTGATCGCAAATCAATCAGTCAACCCTGGGTGCGGCATATACTCCCGGCTGGAGGTCCTCCGGGATGTCGCCAGAACAGTCGTACGCTTCGGTTCAGGTCGGCGATTGGACCGTCGAACCGGCGCTCGACACGATTTCGCGCAATGCCGAGACTCACAAGCTCGAGCCGCGCACCATGCGACTTCTCATGTGTCTGGTGGAATCCGCCGGCACCGTGGTGAGCATCGAACACCTGTTGAGCGAAGTTTGGACCGGCGTCATCGTAGGATCGGCGTCCGTTTACCAATCCGTATCGCAACTGCGCAAAATTCTGGGTGATACGGATCCGGAACCCACCTATATCGCTACCGTACCGCGCAAGGGATATCGGCTCGTCGCTGCAGTGCACCCGATAGCGCCACCCGAATCGACGGCCGGGACTGCGCCGAGTTCCTCGACACCGCGCGGGACCTCAGCTCACTCATCACGTCGACTGCGATTGATCACAGTATCCGCAGCAGCGTTGGCGGTGCTAGTATCCGTCGCATGGTTCCTGCTGCGAAATCCTCCTCCAGCGGAAGTGACGGCCACCTCGATTGTCGTCCTGCCATTCGTGGACATGACGGCCGAGAAGAACGACCAGTTCTTTTGCGACGGGCTCACCGAAGAAATCTCCAACTGGCTGGCTCAGATTCCGGCATTGCGGGTCGTGGCGCGCACATCGGCGTTTGCGTTTCGCGGACAGAACCAAGACGTTCGCAAGATCGGCAAAGCTCTCAATACAAACCATGTTCTGGAAGGCTCCATGCGCCGGTTTGCCGATCATACGCGGGTGACGGTGCAGCTGATCGACGCCCGCAGCGGGTACCACCTGTGGTCGGCGGATTATGATCGACCCATGACCGATACCATCAAAATGCAGGAGGACATCTCGCGATCTGTCGCAGAGAGTTTGCGGTTACGCTTAACGCCGGATGCATCGCAGCGGCTTGCCGCACGGCGAAGCGAAAATCCGCAGGCTTTTCAGTCGTACCTGCTTGCCCGCCACTACCAGCAGCTGCGCACAGGTGCCGACAACGAGCACGCAATCCAATTGTATCGGCAAGTACTGGGCGCGGATCCGAAGTTCTCGCTGGCTTATGTGGGACTGGCCTATGCGCTGCTCAATCAAAATTGGCTGGGCGATCGACCCATCAACGACATCGCCGCCGAGGCTGAACCCTTATTAATTGCCGCGATAAAGCTCGATCCGGATCTGTCGGATATCTATGCCGTTCGAGGTGCGCTGCGAGCGGAACAGTTCCGCAACGACGCGGCGCTCAACGATTTTCGCCGTGCTGTGACGCTGAATCCCAACGATAGCGTGGCATTCGCCGAGATGGGCCGTCTTTTTCTGCTCAACAAAGGTCAACCGCGGGAGGCACTGGACTATTACACGCAAGCGGCGGCTCTTGACCCGCTCAATTTTCAACCTCAGGCGCAGCGCTGCGTCGCGCTTCAGGATTTGGCGCGGTACGAGGAGGCAGCGATTGCTGGCGCCAAAGCGCGCGATTTGCAGCCGCAAGGGTACTGGCCGCTCACGGTGACGAGCTGGTTGATGTCGGCCCAAGGGCGGCTGGACGAAGCTCTAAAATGGAATGAACTGGCCCTCAAGGCTGCCCCCGATGTACTCGATCTGTACACGGAGCGAGCCACGATGTTACTGACGCTGGGATTTCCCCAGCGCGCGCGCGAGACCATGGACATTGCTCGGGTCCAAACCAAGCAAGAGGAAGGCGTCAATGTGGCGCTGGGGCAGGTTGCCTACTATGAAGGCGGCGCTGAGGCGCTGCGTGCACATCTTGCGGCCACGAGGCTCGAGGATTCCTCGCAGGCCCAAACGCTTTTCGCGGCGGCGTATTTTCGGCTGCAGATCGGCGATGCGCCCGCGGCTGCACAGTTGATTCAGCGCGCGTTGAAGGCTGCCGATGTTTCGGCGGGAGCACTCGATAACCCATGGGACGCTGCGCGATGGGGACACGCGAACGAGCTGACCATCGCCATGGTGGAATTGCAGACGGGAGATCCAACGGCGGCCGCGGGGCACCTGGATGCGTTATCCGGGATGCTCGATACTCTTGAGCACGCCGGGGACAGGCGATATGGGGTCGATGAACTTCGAGCGGCCGTATTGGCGCTGCGCGGCGACGGCGACGGCGCAATGCGATCTTTGGCAAACGCCGCGGCAAAGGGTTGGCGACGCTCGTGGTGGGCCGAGCGAGAGCCCGATTTAGCTTCCCTCAGGGCACGAGCCGATTTCCGCGCGCTGATCGCGCGCGTGAACCGGTCGAACGCCGAATTGGCAGCGAACATTGCGCGATAGCTAAGGCGCCGCGACTCCAAATTCCGTGAGCGCTTGTGCCGGAGGCTTATGCGGCCCGCTTCCGCCATGAGGCCCCTGTGCGGCAAGATCCGCGAGGGTGTACGCGTCCTTCAAGTTCGCGGATGCTCGGCTGGTAATGGCAATCACCGCCAAGCTCGTTTGCAATCGGGTGTCCGCGTCTGACAATCCGACCGGAAAGTTGGTTCGTTTGAGAAAGTCAGCGAGTTCTCTAACAAACACAGTATGGGTGCTCATGGTCATTTCCTTCTGGTGCCGCGTGTTGTAAGGGTTCTCCATGCTTTGCGGCAACTTTGCGGCGATATCGGGCAAAGGTCAAATCGAGCGTTGCTGGATGATCAGGTCGATTTTCTATATAAATCAAATCGTTGAAACGCAAAACGGCAATCCATCGGCCCCTTATCGTCGGCACAGCGACTGTTTCTCGCCCCGTGCGGCTGGTGGCTTTCGACCTGGACGGGACTCTTATTCGCGGTGCCACGATTTGTGAAACGCTCGCTGAGAGCTTCGGCAGGCTTTCGCGCATGCGAGAAATCGAGCAGTTGCGTGATCTTGCGCAGATCCGCGCGGCAAGGGAGGAGATGCTGAGTTGGTACGGCGACGGACCGCTCGATGCGCTCTGCGAAAGACTTGCCGACGTGCAAATTGCGCCGGGGGCGCAGCAGGCATTCACGCTCCTCGCACAGCGCGGTGTGGTTACCGTCATTATCTCGATTACCTGGAGCTTTGCGGTCGCCTGGTTCGCGCGCCGTTTTGGAGCCGCGGCGTGGATCGGCACCGACGTGCTGGCGGGCGAGGTGCGGCATTTTTGGCCGGGCGACAAGCCGGTATGGCTCGCCGCCTACGCCGCCCGGCAAGGCATCAGCATCAGCGACGTCGCGGCGGTCGGTGATTCACAGGGAGACGTGCCCATGCTGGCGGCGGTCGGCCACCCGGTTTTCGTGGGCGCCGCACTACCCGCTGAGATAGCCCACGCCGTTCACGCGCCCCACGCCGATCTGCGCGACGTCGCCGATCTTATCCTCGCGCGCAGATCCGCTACTTCTCCTCCGCGTAAATCTTGACCAGCCGGTACAAGAATTCGCGGCCTTCGAGCAGCGACTTGACGCCGACGTATTCGTTGAGGCCATGGATGTTGCCAATATCCGGGCCCATGAATACCGGTTCCACGCCAAACGTGGGGATACCCACCGCATTCGTGAACTCCCCATCGGTGGCGCCGGCCTGCAGGATGGGCAGCACCGGCACTCCGGGCCAAAATTCGGCGGTCAGCTTCTCGATGGGCCGCATGACCGCTGGGGTCAGCGGCGGCGGAGCCGCAGTAGGCCCGCGCGTCTCGAGTGATATCACCTTCACCGCAGGGTCCGCCACCAGCTCCTCGAGCTTGGCACGCACCGACTCCGCGCTGACGCCGGGGAATATGCGGCAGTTGATGTTCGCCCGGGCTCGCTGCGGCAACGCATTTGTCGCATGTCCGGCCTCGAGCATCGTCGCGACGCAGGTGGTGCGCAGTGTCGCATTCCAGCTTGGATCCTTCGCCGAGACGAGCGCCAGCGCTTGCGCGTCGGCGGGGTTCTTCAAGAAGGCGTTCATGGCGTTGGCGACATCGGTCTCGCCCTTGGCCGCCAAGAGCTTGGCCATCCCCGTGAAGTACGCGCGATTGCCGTCGGTGAATTGCGCCGGGAACTCATAAGCGCCGACACGCGTAACGGCCGCCGCGAGGCGGTAGATCGCATTGTCTTTCACCGGCCGCGAGCTATGGCCACCCTTATTGGTGACCTCGAGCCGGTAATTCTGTGGAAATTTCTCGCCGGCCTCTACTTCGAGGGCGACGCGGTGTCCACTCGCGTCCAGCTCGCCGTCGGCGCCCTCGTTGAGCGCGAACGCAGCGTCGATCAGATCCCGGCGATTCTGGGTCAGCCATTCAGCCCCATTGAATGCGCCCGCGGTCTCCTCGCCGCAAGTCAGCGCCAACTTGAGCGTACGCCGCGGCTGGTATTTCTCAGCCCGATAGCGAATCAGGGTGTCGACCCAAATGGCAGCCTCAGCCTTGTCATCGCTGGCGCCGCGCGCGTAGAACGAGCCATTTTCCTCGACCAGCGTGAAGGGGTCGCGAGTCCAGTCCTCGCGCTTCGCTTCCACGACGTCGATATGCGCGAGCAGCAGAATTGCCTTCAGCTGCGGTTCTCGGCCCGGGAAGATGGCGACAAGTCCGCCTTCTTTCGGGTGGCCTGGCGCGGTGAACAGATGCAAATCGCTATCGGGAAAGCCCGCAGCCTTCAGCCGCGCCGCCATGCGCTCGGCGGCCAGCGTGCAGCTCCCGGCCGATAGCGTCGTATTGGTCTCGACCAATTCCTTGTATAGCGCGCGGAAGCGCTGCTCTCCGGCGGGCGTATCTTGAGGGGGCGCGGCGAGGGCGGAGAAAGCGGCGAGGGAAGCGGCGAGCGCGAGAACACGATTCATTAAGAACTCCCTAAGAGGCGGTCGGCATTAGACGATGATGAAAATCTGATAACGGTGTTTGCGATGGCGAAGGATCGCCGTCAGCGTGCCTGATGGGCTTTTACCTTTTCGACATAGCGATCCCGCAATTCGGTTTGGCGCGATTTCATTGTGATCGGTCGGCCGGAAATCCAAACCTGTTGTGCCAGGGTCGTCACTTCGAGCGGATCACCGTTCCAAAGCACAAGGTCGGCGACCTGGCCCACGGCGATTCGACCCCGTGTCGCACCCAGGCCAAAAATGTCGGCCGGAGCGGCCGTGATGGCCGCCAGCGCCGATTCCCACGGCAGGCCATGAGCAACCGCGTTGCCGGCAAGCTGGCGAATCAGCCGCGCCTGCGGTGTGTCCCCGCTCGAAAATGCCAGGCGCACGCCGGCTCGCTGCAGACGCGCGGCGTTCTCCAGCGAAGCTCCCAGCCGATCGAAATCCGCGGGCAGGTCGTTGAGCGGATTAAGAATGACCGGTACATTGGCCCTCGCGAGTTCCTTCGCGACCAACCAGGCTTCGTCGCCCCCGAGAATGACCGGCTTCATGCCATGGCGTTCGGCAAACCCCACCACCGCGAGAATGTCTGCTGCGCGGTCGACCTGAAACACGACACGGCCGCCGCCTAGGTAGCGAATCATGGCTTCTCTGCCGGCCGAGTGCAGCAGGGCGCCCTGACCGACGGCGCCCTGCGCGTGTGCCTCGCGAATCGCCTGCTCCAGGAGCATGTATTCCGCGGCGCGCGTTCCGCCCGCAACCGCGGCGCCGGTGCTCCCCATTTGCACAAACAACGATCGGCTGCCGGGCAACACTGCGTCGTAACGGCCATCGAGCGTAACTGCAGCACCTTCGCCGCCGATGATGCTGTCCCCGTCACCGGGAGTCAGCACCGTCCACGTCACTCCTTCGACGCGCGTGATCGGCACCACCAATGAGCGCGGGTTGTACGCCAGCGTTACGTCGAGCTCCGGGCGCCACTGCTGTTGCCACGCGGGCGATTTCTGATTCAGTGTCGAATCGATGGTTTGGGACTCCTCCGCGATCTCTTCAAGGCCGATTGCGGTAAGTCCTCCGAACAAACCCGGAGTCAGCTCCTTGCCCTTGGCGTCGATGACCGTCGCACCGGGCGCAGCGAAGGAATTGGGCCCGATCGCCACGATGACTCCGCCGCGTACCACCACGTCGGTGTCTTTCAGCGTGCCGCTGGCGGCCGCGGTGTGAACGGTCGCGCCGCGAATCACCAAATCCTGCGCCGGGGCCAACTGTGCCGCGATGCCGGCCGCCATCAATGCCGCTAAGCAAGTGGTCTTCATAGCGGCGCCCCGGCAATATGCTGGCCCAGCAGGAAATCGGATCTCGGTTTATCTTTCGGATGCGCTCGGTCGAATCTCAAATCACCGTCGATGAACACCTGATCGGCAAGCGCGTACACGCTGAAGGGGTCCCTGTTCCAGATCACCACATCCGCCGCCTTGCCGGCTTCTAGAGTGCCGATGCGGTCATCAAGACCGAGCGACTTGGCCGGATTCAGGGTGAGCCAACGAATCGCCCGCTCCGGGGGAACGGCCAACCCCACACGCTGGCCGTGCGCCATCGCTTTCGCCGCCTCTTGATTCAGACGCTGGATGCCATCGGCCGAATCTGAGTGAACAATGGCGCAGCTGCCCTCTGGATAATCCACGATGGCCAGATTTTCCTGCACGCCGTCGTAGGCCTCCATTTTAAAGCCCCACCAATCGGCCCACATCGCCGCGCAGACGCCCCTGTCGGCCAGCCGATCGGCAATCTTATAGGCCTCCACGGCATGGTGGAACGCGACGATCTTGAAGCCAAATTCATCGGCGACATCGAGCATCGTCGCCATTTCGTCGGAGCGATAGCAGTGCATGTGCACGCGAATATTCCCCTTCATGACCTCGGCCAAGGTCTCGAGCTTCAGATCGCGCTTCGGCGGACTGGGGGGCTGCGCGGGTTCCTTGTCCGCCGCGGCATCCTTGTCCTTGGATTTTTTGCCGGCGCTGTCGGCGCGCTCGGCTTTCTTTTTGTTGTAATCCGACAATTCGCGCTGGTACTTGTCCCATTGCTGCTGGTAGTCCTGCGCGTCGGCGAAGGCTTGACGGTAACCGGCGACGTTGCCCATGCGGGTTGACGGGGCCTGGTTTTTCCCCCCATACACGCGCTTTGGATTCTCGCCGCAGGCCATCTTGAGTCCATAGACCGCACCCGGAAACTTCATGGCCTGGTAGGTCACGGCCTGAACGTTCTTGACGACCACGGAACGACCACCGATCAGATTGGCGGAGCCCGGGAGGATCTGCATCGTGGTTACGCCGCCTTCGAGCGCGGCCTCGAAACCCGGATCCTGCGGCCATATCGAATGCTCAGCCCAAACATTGGAGGTGACAGGACTGGTCGCTTCATTGCCGTCGTCGAGCCCTTTCACGGCGGGACTGGCGTACACGCCCAAGTGCGAGTGAATGTCGATGATCCCGGGTGTTACCCAGCGGCCGCGCGCATCCACGATGCGGGCGTTGGGAGGTGCAGCGAGAGCCTTGCCGACCGCCTGAATGCGGCCATCGGCAATCAACACATCGGCCCCATCCAGACGTTCGCCGGTGCCGGTGAGCACCGTCGCGCCTTGGATCAGCAGCGGCGTATTGACGGGTACTTGGTAGGTCGAGGGAAAAGTCTCAGCCAGCGCCGCAGAGGCGACGAGGCTTAGGAGAAGCAGCGCGACGCGCGACAGCATATGCATGATTCCTGACCATCCCTTTGTTTTAATCGACGCCGTGCGATTCAATCGGCGAGCTTGCCAAGATCCGAGGATTTCAGCAATAACTCAGCGGCGGCCTCAAGGCCCTCTCGATCCTGCAGGTCGAAGCGGGAAACTTGCGGGCTGTCAATATCGAGGACGCCCAACAGGCGTCCTTGCTGAATCAGGGGCACGACGATTTCCGATCGCGAGGCCGCATCGCAGGCAATGTGACCTGGAAATTCATTGACATCCGGCACGACGAGAATTTCCCTGCGCTGCGCGGCAGTACCGCAGACCCCGCGGCCAAGCGCAATGCGCACGCAGGCCACCTTGCCCTGAAAAGGCCCGAGCACGAGCTCGCCTTCCTGCAGGAAATAAAATCCCGCCCAATTGATATCGGGCAGCATCTGAAAGAGCAGCGCACACATGTTGGCGGCGTTCGCAAGGCCATTGCGCTCACCACTGAAAAGCGCGGCGAGCTGATCGTTCATCGCGCGATAAGCGGCGGCCTTGGGTAAGGTCGGGTCGGAAGTTACAACGTGCATCGTGATATCAAATCTTCAGCCGGTACACCCGCGCGGCAGTGCCGCTGAAGAGCGCGTTCTTCTCGTCCGCCGAATAATTCTTGGCCAGCAGCTTGAAGGCGTTCCATAGGGTCGGGTACGTGCAGCTCCCCAGATCGACCGGAAAGTTGCTCTCGAACATGCAGCGATTGGCACCGAACAATTCGATGCAGGTTTCAATATAGGGCTTCCACTCGACGGCCAGCTGTGACGATGGTGCCGGCGGGGACTGCAAAAAAGAGGGGAAATTGCAGAAGGCCATCGCCAAACCGCCGAGCTTGACGGACACGTTCGGAAGTGCGGCGAGCTTGCGCATATTGTCGCGCCAGATCGGAAAGCGCTCCTCGCGCCGACCCTCATAGCTGGCCAACCCTAAGGGCGTGCCGACATGATCCAGAATCACGGGCGTGTCGGGAAAGGCGCGCGCCAGATCGATCAGGTCGGGGAGTTGCGGTTCGACGAGCCAGGCATCGAACGAGAGATTGAACTTCGCCAGCTGCGCGTAGCCTTCGCGGAATGACTTGTTCTGATACAGGCCGGCGCCGACTCGCACCAAGGGACCCAGCACCTGGGGGTCCGCATCATAAGAGGCGCTGTGGCGGATGCCGCGAAAGCGATCGCCGCCGGCCTTCAGATGCGCTTCGAGTACATCGCTCACCACCGCGCCCGAAGTCAAATCAACATGCCCCACAATGCCGGCACAGGCGCGGACGGTGCCGTAGGTGCCGCTGGCGCACATCGCGGCCACGCCATTGACGAATTCGGTCTCACCCACCGGTTTGAAGGCATCCGGCCCATCGGCACGATGCATGGCCCCGCACTGCACGAACACCGTGGCGCGGATGTTATGACCGGTATTTAAGTCCGCCAGGAACTCGGGGAGCAGATACCGCAGGGCGCGGCGAATGACTTTTTCAAAGCCATGCTCCGCCGGTCGATCGGCAAAAAGCGCCGCGGGCCAGTCCCATAGATGATGGTGCGGGTCGATGATCGGCAGATCCGGCTCAAGGATGGGCTCGGTCCGCGTTGCGTTGGTCATAGATCGTCTTCTCCTAAGATTACATTTTGCACGATTTTTCGCCCCGGTTCGCAGCAAACCGCATCAACCTTTACACCGCCTTTACAGCGCCGCCGGCAAATTCTGCCCTGTTTTTTCGTTCGCACCGATAGGTTGCTCGCATGGATATCCTATATGTCGCCGCGCTCATCGCCCTGCTATTGCTGGTGCTGGGATTGGTCGCGGGCTGCGCTGCGCTGGAAAAGACCAGATGATTCGCTGCTGCTGTTTCTGCCGGCCGCACCGGTTCGAGCTATTTTGAGGTGACCCACCAAGCCTGGCTCATGCAGACATTGCGTGTCGCGAGCTGCCCGCGCTCGCCTATCCACCCGAATCGTAAAAGTACCGCGGGAGGCTGCACTTCCATCCGGGGCGCAGTCGGCCGATTCAAGCGCGTCCGGTACAAAGTCGCAGGAATCGAAACCGCGCGGGACCTGCCGTGGGCGTGGTAGGCCTCAAGGTCTTAATGCTGAATTTTGCGCTGGATCGCGCACAATAGGCCGGATGGCAACATCGAACGGCCAACGCCCTGATCCGGATGTGCTGCTGGCGAAAGTCAAGCAGCAAGAGGTGCAGGCGCGACGCGGCAAACTGAGAATTTATTTCGGCTCCTCAGCCGGAGTCGGCAAGACCTACGCCATGTTGGTCGCGGCGCGCAAACTCATGAGCGAAGGGCGCGACGTGCTCGTCGGCGTGATCGAAACCCACGGCCGCGCGGAAACCGCCGCGCTGCTCGAGGGCATGACAATCCTGCCCCTCGCGTCGATTGATCACCGCGGCAAGCCGCTGCTCGAGTTCGACCTGGATGCGGCGCTTGCCCGACGTCCGGAACTGATATTGGTCGACGAGCTGGCGCACTCCAACGTCGCGGGCATGCGTCACCCGAAGCGCTGGCAGGACGTGGATGAGTTGTTGGCCGCGGGCATTGATGTGTTCAGCACCTTGAATGTGCAGCATTTGGAGAGCCTCAACGACGTGGTAGGCGGCATCACCAACGTGCGCGTCTGGGAGACCGTGCCGGATACCGTATTCGACGCGGCCGACGAAGTCGTGCTGGTCGACATCCCCGCGGATGAGTTGTTGGCGAGACTCAAGGCCGGCAAGGTCTATATGGGGCCGCAGGCAGAGCATGCGGCGCACCATTTCTTCCGCAAGGGAAACTTGATGGCGCTGCGCGAACTGGCGCTGCGGCGTACCGCGGATCGAGTCGAGGGCGACGTTCAGGCCTATCGGGTCAATCAATCGATCGGCTCCGTGTGGAAAACCGCCGCCGCCCTTCTGACTTGCGTAGGCCCCGATGCCGCATCGGAACGGGTGGTTCGCGCCGCCGCGCGCTTGGCAAGTCAGCTTAATACGGAATGGCATGCGATCTATGTTGAGACGCCGGATCTGCAGCGACTGGCGCCGGCGCGGCGCGAAAAAATCCTCGCTACCTTGAATTTGGCGCAAGAGTTGGGCGCAACCACGGCGGTGATCGCCAATGCTCAAATTGCCGAGAGCATCATTGGCTATGCACGCAACCACAATTTGTCCAAGCTCGTCATCGGGCGAGACCCGATCAGGCGCTTGTGGCCCTGGCAAAGATCCAGCGGCCAGAAGCTGGCGATGCTGGCTCCCGACATCGATTTGATTGAAATCGGACGCGCCGATGGCGCAGGCAAGGATCGGCGCGACAGTGCGCAGTCGACGGCCTTGCCGGATGCGGAGTCAAGCGAGCGGCGCAAAGCGAAACGGTTGCGCTATTTATGGGCGGCCATGGCGTGCGTCGGCGTGACGCTGCTGGCTTTTCCGCTGGCGGCGCATTTCGATGCCTCAAATATTGTGGCGATCTACATATTGGCCGTGGTGCTGGTGGCCGTCCGCTTTGGCCGAGGACCGGCCGCCATGGCGGCGGTCTTGAGCGTTTGTGCGTTTGATTTTTTTTTCGTGGAACCGCGCTTTTCATTTGCGGTAAGCGACGTTCAATACCTGCTGACTTTCTGCATCATGCTGGCGGTGGGATTGATAACCGGCCAATTGACCGCGGGTCTGCGTTTCCAGGCGCGCGTGGCGTCGCATCGCGAGGAGCGCGCCGGCGCGCTGTATGAGATCGCGCGCGACCTATCCGGTGCCGTGCAGGTCGAGCAGGTCGTGAAAATCAGCGATGAGTCGATACAGCGCACATTTCGCGCAAGCGCCGCGCTGTTGCTGCCGGACCCGAGCGGGCAATTGAAAAGCGCCGCTGCCGGATTGCCGATCGAGATCGGAACCGCGCAATGGGCCTTTGACAGGGGCCAGCCCGCCGGTTTCGGGACCGATACCCTGCCCGGTAGCGAGGTGCTTTACATTCCCTTGCGCGCACCGACCAAGGCTCGCGGAGTGCTGGCCGTCAAGGCCCACAACCGGCGACTGTTGCGCATCCCGGAACAGCGGCAGCTGCTCGACACGTTCGCCGCATTGATCGCGATCGCGCTGGAGCGGGTGCACTATGTCGGCATCGCCCAGGACGCGCTTCTTCGCATGGAATCCGAACGCCTGCGCAATTCTTTGCTTGCCGCGCTATCGCATGATTTGCGCACGCCGCTGACCGTGCTCGTGGGCCTGGCGGAATCCCTGGCGTTTACCGCTCCGAAATTGTCCGCCGCGCAATTGGAAACCGCGGAGGCGATCCAGGACGAGGCCCGGCGCATGAGCACCATGGTGGGCAATCTTCTGGACATGGCGCGCATCGAGAGCGGTGAGGTGACGTTGAACTTGCAGTGGCAGCCGCTCGAGGAAGTGGTCGGCGCGGCCCTGGAGGCCACGCGCGGCATGCTGCAGCGGCACCGCGTCGTGGTGCACATTCCGCGCGATCTGCCGCTGGTGAAGTTCGATGCGATATTGATCGAGCGGGTGTTGGTGAACTTGCTGGAAAACGCCTCCAAGTATACGCCGCCCGGCAGCACCGTGACCTTGTCCGCGGAGCCGATCGGCGATCGGCTGAGCGTGACGGTCGCAGACGACGGGCCCGGATTGCCGCTAGGCCGCGAGGAGGCGGTCTTTCAGAAATTCACGCGCGGCGAGCGCGAATCAGCCACTCCCGGCGTCGGACTGGGGCTCGCCATCTGTCGCGCGATCGTCGAATCGCATCAGGGGAAAATCACCGCCGCGCAACGGTCCGGCGGCGGGGCGACATTCACCTTCACACTGCCGCTTGGAATTCCGCCGCTGCCCGCCGTCGAAACCGAAGCGCAGGCCGCGGATGGCTGAGCCGCTTCCCGTTGCGATCCTCATCGAGGATGAGCGCCAAATCCGCCGCTTCGTGCGCACCGCGCTGGAGGCGGAAGGCTGGAGCGTTCATGAAGCCGAGACCGTGCGGCAGGGATTGACGGACGCGGCGACTCGCAGGCCCGATCTCATCATTCTCGATTTGGGATTGCCCGACGCGGATGGCGTGGAGTTCCTGCGCGACCTGCGCGGTTGGTCGAAGGTGCCGGTCATCGTGCTGTCGGCGCGGGTCAATGAGCAAGACAAGATCGACGCGCTCGACGCGGGCGCCGATGATTATTTGGCCAAGCCTTTCGGCGTCGGTGAGCTGCTGGCGCGCGTGCGTGCCGCCTCAAGGCGGCGGCTGGAAGCCGGCGCCGCGGTGGGTGCGCAATTCTCATTCGGGGACGTCACCATCGATTTGAGCCTGCGCACCGTGCATAAAGGCGAGGTTGCGGTCCATCTGACCCCGATCGAATACCGCCTGCTCAGTCTCTTGATCGCCAATGCCGAGAAGGTACTGACGCATCGGCAGATCTTGCGCGAAGTATGGGGGCCCGCGCACTCGGATGACGGGCACTACGTGCGCGTTTACATGGGTCACCTGCGCCAAAAGCTCGAGGATGACCCTGCCCAGCCAAAACACATTTTGACCGAAACGGCGGTGGGTTATCGCCTGGTGCAAACGGCCCGTCGCTAATTGGGGCGTAGAGCGGTTCGTGATCGTCTACAATCGTCGCGGGGTGCATCGCCCGATTACATAATGGTCTGTCGTGAAAATGAAATCATCACAGCTCGCTTTAGCACTTTTGGCAGCGCTGGCACTGGCTGCCTGCCAGAAAAAAGATGCCGTAAGCGCCGTGGCATCGCCAACCGCTGCGCTGCCGACACCCGCCGCGCCGCCGCAGTTCCTCATTACCGCCAGCATCCAGGAACTCATGGATGCCGTTATTGACCCGGCCGCCGATGCATTGTGGGATTCGGTGGGAATCACGGTGACGTCAAAGGGCACCGAAATGCATCAGCCGCGATCCGACGAGGAATGGCAGGAAGCGCGGCGCCGCGCGATCGCCCTGATCGAGGGGACGAATCTGCTGATCATGGATGGCCGAAAGCTGGTGGCACCGGGAAGCACGGTATTGGATCAGAACACGCAGGGCGTGGTGAGCGCCAAGGAAGGCCAGGAACTTCTGGAATCCAAGCACCAGGCGTTCGCGCAATTTTCACGCGCGCTGCACGATGTCGGCGAGCAAATGCTCAAGGCCATAGATTCGAAAGACCCCGCCGGCATGATGAGCGCCGGCGCCGCCATGGACGGCGTCTGCGAGAACTGTCACCTGACATTCTGGTATCCCCATCAGGTCATTCCCGAGCTTCCGCCCGAGTTTGGCGTCAAGAAATCGGCGCCAATCCCTAAGCGCTATCCCTTAAGCCCGATCGATGCGGCGCATTGATTTTCATGGGCACCCGCCAGCAAATTCCTACACGCTGTGCCGTCTGGCGGCGACAGTATTCGCGTAATTGAGCGCCTACGGTAAACCCAGCGGATAGGGGTGCACATTTAGGGTTGCAAATCGGCGGCGCCTTGATCAGCGTGGCGTCTGAGGTAACGATGCTGCGTCAAAAGAGCCCCCCGTGCTGACCGAGCAAGACATTTATCTGTTCCGCGAAGGAACCCATGGCCGACTCTACAACGAGCTGGGTTCGCGCGTGCTCGCCGACGGCGGCGGCGCACGCTTTGCGGTGTGGGCGCCGAATGCGGCGGCGGTTTCAGTGGTCGGCGACTGGAACGGCTGGAATCCGGGCGCGAACAAGCTTGCCGCGCGCACGGACGAATCGGGAATCTGGGAGGGTGTGGCCCACGGCGCGCGTGCCGGGCAGGCGTACAAGTACCGCATCAACTCCCGCGTAGGCGGCTACTCGGTCGAGAAGGCGGATCCGTTCAGCGTCTACTGCGAGCTGCCCCCCGCCACCGCGTCGCGCATCTGGCCTTTGGATTACACCTGGAAGGACGCGGCATGGATGGCCAGCCGCGCAGATCGCAACGGCTTGGCCGCGCCGATGTCGATCTACGAACTGCATGCCGGATCGTGGCGCCGCAAAGACGGCAACTTTCTCAGTTATCGCGAGCTGGCGCATGCGTTGGGCGATTACTTAAACGAACTCGCATTTACGCATGTTGAACTCATGCCGATCACCGAGCATCCGTTCTACGGATCTTGGGGGTATCAGACCACCGGGTATTTCGCGCCCACCGCGCGCTATGGCACGCCCCAGGACTTGATGTACTTCGTGGATCACCTGCACAGCAGAGGCATCGGCGTCATTCTCGACTGGGTGCCGTCGCACTTTCCCACCGACGAGCATGGGTTGGGTTACTTCGACGGCACTCATCTCTATGAGCACGCCGATGAACGCCAAGGCTTCCACCCCGAATGGAATTCCTCCATCTTCAATCTTGGGCGCAACGAGGTCCGCGGCTTCCTCATGTCCTCGGCGATGTTCTGGCTCGAGAAATACCATATCGATGGGCTGCGCGTGGATGCGGTGGCGTCAATGCTCTACTTGGATTATGCGCGCAAGCAGGGCGAATGGATTCCCAACCGCTTCGGCGGACGGGAAAATCTCGCGGCCATCGAATTCCTGCGCATCTTGAACCAGTCCGTATATCGGGACCATCCGGATGTCGCGATGATCGCGGAAGAGTCGACCGCGTGGCCGATGGTATCAAGGCCGACCTATGTGGGGGGCTTGGGTTTCGGCTTGAAATGGAACATGGGCTGGATGCACGACACACTCTCGTACATGAAGCAGGATCCGATTCATCGAAAGTACCATCACGCCTATCTGACTTTTTCGCTGATGTATGCCTTCAACGAAAATTTCGTCCTGCCGCTCTCACATGATGAGGTCGTATACGGCAAGGGTTCGCTCATCGGCAAAATGAGCGGCGATGATTGGGTAAAGTTCGCGAACTTGCGCGCGCTGTTCGGCTACATGTGGACGCACCCGGGTAAAAAACTGCTGTTCATGGGCGGCGAGTTCGGCCAGCGCCGCGAATGGACGCACGAAGGGGAACTCGAGTGGTGGGTGTCTGATCTACCCGGACATGCGGGCGTCAAGCGCCTCATCGGCGACTTGAATCGTGTCTATCGGCGGGAGCCGGCGCTGCACGAGCTCGATTTCTCGCCCGACGGTTTCGAATGGGTGGATGTCGGTAATTCGGAAATGAGCATCATCGCATTCCTGCGCAAGCCCGCTAAGGGCGCTCCGTTGCTGGTGGTGTGCAACTTTACCCCGGTGCCGCGCGCGAATTTCCTGGTCGGCGTGCCGTTGCGCGGCGTTTGGCGCGAGATTATCAATTCGGATGCGCGCGACTACGGCGGCTCGGGCTGGGGTAACTTCGGCGCCGTCGAATCGGCCCCGGTCGGAGCGCACGGACGCCTGGAGTCGGTCAGTCTCAGTCTGCCGCCGCTCGCCATCCTGGTTCTGCGTTGGGATGCCGGTGGCTAGTGCCAAGCGCAAGGTTGCGGACGATACCGCAACCGTCGCGGAGGGGAGGGTACGAGCGGTCATCGATGCCGTGCTGCCGGTAGTCGATGCAGGCCGCTTTGCGGTCAAATGCATCGCGGGAGAAGAGTTCTCGGTAGAGGCGCATTGTTTCACCGACGGCCACGACCAGCTGCGCGTGACGCTGCGCTGGGAAATGATGGGATCCGCAAGGTCGGACTACGAAATCGACATGCAGCTGCAGTCGAATGACGTGTGGTTGGCGAAGTTCACACCCTCGATGCCGGGTCGCTATCGTTATACGGTGACGGCGTGGGTCGATCATTTCGAATCCTGGCGCCGAGAGCTTGAGAAACGCGAGGACAAGGGCGATTTGCGCATGGCGCTCAAGACCGGGGCGGCTCTCATCGATGAGACAGCGGCGAAAGCGGCCGGTGCCGATGCCGCCGTACTGACCGAATGGTCGGGACAAATGCGCAAGACCGTGAACGACGCCGCCGCGGAAGTCAGCGCCCAAAAGGCGCTGGCGCTCGATCCGGCGCGCGCCGCCATCGTCGCGCGCTATTCGGACCGCCGCTTTGCGGTGACGCGGACGTTCGAGCTCATCGTCGATCGCAAACGTGCGGCATTCAGCAGCTGGTACGAATTGTTTCCCCGGTCGGCTGCGCCTAAGGCCGGGGCCCACGGCACTTTCAAGGACGTGGAGGCACGTCTGCCTTACCTGGCGGAAATGGGCTTTGACGTGCTGTATTTTCCGCCCATCCATCCCATCGGACGCGTCAATCGCAAGGGCACGAACAACACCTTGCGCGCGCGGCCCGACGACGTCGGCAGTCCTTGGGCGATCGGTGCGGCCGAGGGCGGACACAAGACCATCCTGCCCGAACTCGGCAGCTTCGATGATTTCGAGCAACTGCTGCAAAAGGCGCGCGAGCTCGGCATTGAAATCGCCATGGATCTGGCGTTTCAGTGCGCGCCGGACCACCCTTACGTGACGCAGCATCCGCTGTGGTTCAAGCGTCGCGCCGACGGCAGCGTGCAATACGCAGAGAATCCTCCCAAGAAATACCAGGATATCTATCCATTCGATTTTGAAACCAGCGACTGGCGCGCACTATGGCTTGAACTCAAGAGCATCAGCGATTTTTGGATAGAGCGCGGGGTCAGAATTTTTCGAGTCGACAATCCACACACAAAAGCCTTCGGCTTCTGGGAGTGGCTGATCGAGGCGACCAAGCGCGAGCATCCGGATGTCATATTTCTTGCCGAGGCATTTACCCGGCCCAAGGTGATGCTGCGCCTGGCAAAACTCGGGTTCTCGCAGTCGTACACGTATTTTGCCTGGCGCAACGGCAAGCAAGAGCTCACCAATTATTTCACGGAACTGACGGCGGATCCCG
Source organism: uncultured Gammaproteobacteria bacterium (assembly GCA_963749775.1). GTDB lineage: Bacteria > Pseudomonadota > Gammaproteobacteria > Steroidobacterales > Steroidobacteraceae > Bog-1198. The sequence goes on along the minus strand of CAVVPB010000025.1, from coordinate 310,293 downwards.
TGCGCCATTACTACGGACCCAACGTATGGCCAAACACCCCCGACATTCTCCCCGAGACTCTGCAGTCGGGCTTGCGCGCGATGTATGCCGCCAGATTGGTGCTGGCGGCGACACTCTCGGCCAATTACGGCATTTACGGGCCCGTGTATGAGTTGATGGAAAGTTCGCCGCGGGAACCGGGCAGCGAGGAGTATCGCGATTCGGAGAAGTATCAGCTGCGGCACTGGAGCCTTGAGCGCCCGGACAGTCTGTGGTCCTTGATCGCACGGATGAACCGCATTCGCCGGGAGAATTCCGCGTTGCAATCCAACGCCGGCCTGCGTTTCTGCAAGATCGACAACGATCAATTGATCGCCTACTTAAAAACGGACCCATCGGCGGCAAATCTGATTCTCACCGTCGTGAACCTTGATCCTCATCACCCGCAGTCCGGTTGGGTCGACCTCGACATCGGCGCGCTGCAATTCGACGCCGACCAGCCTTACCAAGTGCATGACCAGTTGAGCGATCAGCGCTATATCTGGCGCGGCAGATATAACTATGTGCTGCTCGACCCGCAGCGGGCGCCGGCTCATGTCTTCCGGCTGCGGCGGCGGGTGCGCAGCGAACAGGACTTCGACTACTACCAATGAAGCGCATCGATGAACGACGTTGAAGCACCGATTCTGGACACTGTGCCCGCAACGGGCTTTGAGGCCGACGATGCGCGCTGGTACAAAGATGCCGTCATTTATCAGCTGAACGTCAAGGCCTTTTTCGATTCCAACGACGATGGCATCGGCGATTTGAAGGGTCTGACTTCAAAGCTCGAATACATCCGCGATCTGGGCGTCAACACCATATGGCTCATGCCCTTCTACCCCTCTCCGCTCAAGGACGATGGCTACGATATTGCGGATTATCAGAACGTGCATCCGCAATACGGGTCTCTCGATGACTTTCGCACCATGCTGCGCGAAGCGCACCGCTTCGGGCTCAAGGTGGTCACGGAACTCATCATCAATCACACCTCCGACCAGCATCCGTGGTTTCAGGCCGCCCGGAACGCTCCGGACGGCTCGCCGCAGCGCGATTTTTATGTGTGGAGTGATACCGATCAGAAATATCTCGGCACCCGGATCATATTTACCGACACCGAGACTTCGAACTGGACCTGGGATCCGGTTGCAAAAAAGTATTACTGGCATCGCTTCTTCAGTCACCAGCCGGATCTGAATTTCGACAACCCGAAAGTGCTGCAGGCGGTGCTGCAGATCATGCGTTTCTGGCTCGATATGGGGGTCGACGGCTTTCGCCTTGATGCCATTCCCTACCTCGTGGAACGCGAAGGGACCAACAACGAGAACTTGCGCGAAACACACGCGGTGATCAAGGAGTTGCGCGCGGCGATCGACGCGTTCTATCAGAACCGCTTCTTGCTGGCGGAAGCCAATCAATGGCCGGAGGACGTGCGCGAATACTTCGGCGACGGCGATGAATGCCACATGGCCTATCATTTTCCGCTGATGCCGCGAATCTACATGGCGATTGCCCAGGAGGACCGCTACCCCATCACCGAAATCATGCAGCAGACGCCGGATATTCCCGATTGTTGCCAGTGGGCGATTTTTCTGCGCAATCACGACGAGTTGACGCTGGAAATGGTGACCAGCAAAGAGCGCGACTACATGTACACGACTTACGCGGCCGACGTGAAGGCGCGCATCAACCTGGGCATTCGCCGTCGATTGGCGCCGCTAATGGAGAATGATATCGACCGCATCAAGCTCATGAACAGCTTGCTGTTGTCCATGCCCGGTTCGCCCATCCTCTATTACGGCGATGAGATCGGCATGGGCGATAATTTTTTCATCGGCGATCGCAACGGCGTGCGTACACCGATGCAGTGGAGCCCGGACCGCAACGCGGGATTTTCGCGCGCCGACCCGCAGCGTCTTTACCTGCCGCCGATCATGGATGCGGTGTACGGCTATCCATCGACCAACGTCGAGGCTCAGTCGCGCGATCCGAGTTCGCTCTTGAGTTGGACCAAGCGCATGCTCGCCGTGCGCAAGACCAGTCACGCGTTCGGCCGCGGCTCGCGGCGTTTCTTGCAACCGGGCAATCGCAAGATCCTGGCCTACTTGCGAGAATTCGGCGACGACACCATCCTGTGCGTCGCGAATCTGTCGCGCTCGGCGCAACCGGTCGAACTGAATCTCGCGCCATACAAGGGGCGGGTGCCCGTGGAGATGTTGGGGCGTACCGCGTTTCCTCCCATCGGTGAAATGCCCTATCTGCTGACCATCTCGGCCTATGGTTTTTACTGGTTCAAGCTCGCCACCGATGCCGTCGGACCGTCCTGGCACCAGGATGTTGTGTCCGTCGACGAAAGACCGGTGCTGGTGCTGTTTGACGGATGGACCAGCCTGTTTCGCGAACAAGTGGTGCCTTGGCGCATCGGCCTGGCGGAGAAAACCCGCCAGCAGTTTGAAACCGACACACTGCCGCGATATGTCGAGACGCAGCGCTGGTATGCGGCGAAGGGCTCGGTCATCAAGCGTGCCCGCATTGCCGAGCATGTCCTGTGGCAGGAAGGCAAGGAGTCCTGGCTCATGGCGCTCCTTGAACTTGACGACGAGGACGCGACTCGCACAAGTTATTTCGTGCCGTTGGCGCTGGCCTGGGAAGAGGGCGACGATGAACGCGTGCGGAATTTGGCGCCTTCGGCGGTCGCGAAAATCCGCCAGCAGTCCAATGTGGGCGTGATCGGCGACGCATTTGCGGACGAGGACTTCTGCCGCGCGGTGCTCGCCGCGATGGCGGCGAGGCGGGAAATCGCCATGTCGCATGGCAAGCTGCTATTCAGGCCGACCGCAGAATTCGCGAATCTCGCAGGAGCCGACTTCGCGGCGCTCCCGGTGGAACGCCCGCATGGCTCCAGCTCGAACACGATCGTCACCATCGGCGAGCGGCTGATCCTCAAGGGTTATCGGCAGTTGCGGGCGGGGATGAATCCGGAACTCGAGATGGGCCTGTACCTTACCGAAGTGGCGCGTTTTGCGAATTGCGCACCCATGGCCGGAGTGCTCGAGTACATCGCAAGCGATGGCGAGCGTCGCTTATTGGCGATACTGCAGGCCTTCGTGCCCAATCAAGGAGACGGCTGGACTTTCTCGCTCGAGTACCTGCGGCGTCATCTCGAGCAATATCGAACCACGCCGGCCAGTGACGCGCTGCCCGTCAATGCGCACGAAGGGTATCTGCCGATGATCCGGGTCTTGGCTCAGCGCACCGCCGAACTGCATCAGGCGCTGGCGCGACCCACTAAGGATGCCGCGTTTTCTCCCGAGCCGCTCACCCGTGCCGACATCGACGAATATCGCCGCCGCGCCCTGGAAGAGGCCAGCAACTCGCTCGATCTTTTGGCATCGAAGTTAGACACGGTGCCCGCGGCCGACCGCGAGCGCGCCAGCGCCGTACTCGCACAGCGCGATCGGATCGCAGAGCGCATCGAGGCCTGCGCGGCGGATACGCCGCAGGGCGTAATGATACGCATTCACGGCGACTACCATCTCGGCCAAGTACTGGTAACCCGCAACGATTTCGTCATCGTTGATTTCGAAGGCGAACCGGGCCACAACCTGGAGCAGCGAGGCGCCAAACATTCACCGCTGCGCGACGTGGCCGGCATGTTGCGCTCGTTCGGCTACGTTCAGCAGAGCGCATTGCGAAGCGCTGCGCACAACGAGGCCGAGGCGGCGAGATTGACCCCGCTGGCGCGAGCCTGGGAGCTCGATACGCGTACGGCTTTTCTGGCGGCATACGATGCGGCCGCGCACGGCGCGGGGCTATACGAGTCGCTCAACCCGGGCCGCGGACTGCTGGGACTGTTTGAGCTCGAAAAGGCGTTGTACGAATTGCGTTACGAGCTCGGCAATCGACCGAGCTGGGCCGGCATTCCTCTGCAAGGAATTGTCGACTGGGGCGGCGATACGGGAGGCTCTCATGCAAAGCATTGATACGATGGTGAATGCGGCCGAAGAGATTCTGCGTCAGATCGCAGCGTTTCTGCCGCGGCTGCTCCTGGCGCTACTGGTGATCGCGGTGGGGTGGCTGTGCGCCAAGGCGATCCGCTTCGCGGTGGAACGTGCCTTGCGGGCGGTCAATTTCAACGTGCTGACCGAACGCGCCGGCACGGACAATTTCCTGCGGCAGGCCGGCATGCGCGGCGACACCACCACGTTGTTCGGACTGGTCGCGTTTTGGCTGGCCATACTGACGACGCTCATCATCGCCTTCAACGGCCTTGGTCTCGTGTACATACCGGATCTGCTGGGGCGAGTGGTTTTGTTCGCGCCCAAATTACTCGTCGCGATGCTGCTCGTGGTCTTCGGCTCCTACGGCGCGCGCTTCATGGGCAACGCGGTGCGCGCGTACTGCGTGGACGCGCGGATCTCCGACGCCGACATGCTCGGCAGGTTGGTGCGCTACGTGATTACGACCTTGGTGGTGATGGTTGCCTTAAGTCAGGTTGAGATCGGCGGCGAGTGGGTACAAAGATCTTTCCTGATCATTTTGGCCGGCCTCATGCTGGCGTTCGCGCTTGCGTTCGGACTGGGCGGCAAGGACTGGGCGGCAACGCTGCTGCAGCGCTGGTGGCCGCACAAGAGAAAGGAAGAAGACGTCTGACCTTACGCTTCGCGCACGCCATGCCTTTCGGCGCCGCGTTGCTGCCGCGAGGCGGCACGCGTTTTCGATTGTGGGCGCCGAGCAGCCCGCGCGTCGATTTGCAGCTGCAATGCCAGGGAAGTGATGCATCGATGCGGCACGCCATGCAGCGCCTCGATGGCGGCTGGCATGAGATCGCGGTGCCCGAAGCCGGCGCCGGCTCGCGCTATCAATTCGTGGTGCAAACTATCGATGGAGGATCGCTGGCGGTTCCCGATCCGGCTTCGCGCAGCAATGCAGACGGCGTGCATGGCGCCAGCTTCGTCGTTGATCCGCTTGATTACGCGTGGGTAAGCACCGGATGGCACGGGCGACCCTGGCCGGACGCCGTGCTCTATGAGCTGCATGTCGGCACGTTCACCGAAGAAGGCACTTTCGCCGCCGCCGGGCGGCGGCTCAAGGATCTTAAGGACCTCGGGATCAGCGCGCTGCAACTCATGCCGCTGGCGGCCTTTCCGGGCCGGCGAAATTGGGGATATGACGGCGTGCTGCAGTTCGCGCCCGCGCCGTGCTATGGCAGTCCGGACGAATTGAAGGCCCTGATTGATCTCGCGCATTCTCTCGAGCTGATGGTGATGCTCGATGTGGTGTACAACCACTTTGGTCCGGAGGGAAACTATCTTCACGCGTACTGTCCGCAATTCTTCAATGCCGCGCGCAAGACGCCCTGGGGCGCGGCGATCAATTTTGACGGCGAGAACAGCCGCACGGTGCGCGATTTTTTCGTGCACAACGCGCTTTTCTGGCTCGAAGAATATCGATTCGACGGATTGCGGTTGGACGCGGTGCATGCGCTTCGAGACAGTTCGAATCCCGACATCGTGTACGAAATTGCACGCGCGCTACGCGAGGGGCCGGGACTCAAGCGCGAGGTGCACCTGGTGCTCGAAAACAATGCCAATCAGGCGCGGTATCTGGAGCGCGATGCCCAGGGCTCGCCGCGGGCGGCGACGGCGCAATGGGATGACGATGTACACCACGCGCTGCATGTGCTGACCAGCGCCGAGGCTGACGGATACTATGCGGACTATGCCGCAAAACCGCTGGAAAACCTGGGGCGCTCGCTCGCCGAAGGCTTTTCCTACCAGGGTGAGTACTCAGCATTTCGCGACAAGGCGCGGGGCGAGCCCAGCCGCCATTTGCCGCCGTGCGCATTCGTAGGATTTCTACAAAACCACGACATGATCGGCAACCGCGCATTCGGCAATCGAATTCAAACCTTTGCCGATGTGCGCCTGCTGCCCGCTGCGTACGCCTGTTTGCTGCTGACGCCACAAGTGCCGATGCTGTTCATGGGCGAGGAGTTCTCGGCCTCGACGCCCTTCATGTTCTTTTGCGATTTTGGCGCAGACCTTGCGCTGTCCGTGTCGCAGGGACGCCGGCGCGAATTCAAGCGCTTCGCCGCATTTGCGGACGACGCCGCGGCGGCGCGTATCCCGGATCCGAATGCCCTCACCACGTTTGACGCGAGCAAGCTGCGCTGGAACGAACGTGAGCTGCCCGCGCACCGCGCCCGCCTGGAATTGGTCAGGGAGTTGTTGATGCTGCGCCGGCGCCACTTGGCCGCGCATCTGCCGAACTTGGTCGGCGGCGGACGTTTTGAAGCGCCAAGGGGCGTTGCTTCATTTGGAGTGGCGCTTGGACGACGGAACCTTTTGGCGCCTGTTGGCGCACTTCGGTAAACACCCGATTCACACGGGCGCATTGCCGTCGGGTGAGACCATTTATTCGGCCGGGGTCAGCGCCGCTCCCGCGCCGGCGCGGCTGGAACCGGGAGCCGTGATCGTGACCCTTGCCTAAGCGGCCGCGCGCTGGGCGGGCGCCGCTTCCAGCGCCCTGGCGAAAACATCGTCGATTTTCTCGGCCCAGACAAATTCCAGTCGTGCGCGCACGCTCTCGGGAATGTCCTCGAAGTCGCGGCGATTGCGTGCCGGCAAGATCACGGTGCGGATGCCGGCGCGCGCCGCTGCCACGCATTTCTCCTTGATGCCGCCGACCGGCATCACCACGCCGCGCAGGCTGATCTCGCCGGTCATGGCGACATCGGCCCGCACGGTGCGCTGCGTCAGCAGCGACGCGAGCGATGTCGCGATGGCGACCCCGGCGCTGGGACCGTCCTTCGGTATGGCGCCGGCGGGCACATGAATGTGCAGATCGCTGTCGTCCAAAATGGCCGGATCGATCCCTAAGCGATCGGCCTGAGACTTCACCAGGGTCACGGCTGCCTGGGCACTCTCCTTCATGACGTCGCCGAGCTGGCCGGTCAGAATCAGTTTGCCGTTGCCCCTCACGCGGCTCGATTCTATGAACAGGATATCGCCGCCCGCCGGCGTCCAGGCGAGCCCGGTTGCCACGCCCGGAACACTGGTGCGCAGCGCCACGTCGTTCTCAAAGCGCGCCGCCCCCAGTATCCGTTCCACATCCGCAGCATCGATACTCACGCTGTGCGCATCGCCGGACGCGATGGTGACCGCGGCGTGACGCAACAGGCCGCCGATCTGGCGCTCCAGGTTTCTGACGCCAGCCTCGCGGGTGTAATCGATGATGACGCGGCGCAAGGCCTCGTCGGAGATCGGCACTTGCTCGGCCGTCAAGCCGTTGGCGGTCAGTTGGCGCGGTAGCAGATAGCGGCGTGCGATCTGCAGTTTCTCCTCCTCCGTATACCCGGTAAGTTCGATGATCTCCATGCGGTCGCGCAACGGGGCCGGAATGGAATCCAGCACATTGGCGGTGCCGATGAACAGCACCTTCGACAGGTCGAAGGGAACGCCGAGGTAGTTATCTCGGAACGTGTTGTTCTGCTCCGGATCCAGCACTTCGAGCAGGGCGGAGAACGGGTCTCCCTGGTAACTCGCCGACAGCTTGTCGACTTCGTCCAGCATGAGCACGGGGTTGCGCCGGCCCGCCTTGCGCATGGCCTGCACGATGTTGCCCGGCAGCGAACCGATGTAGGTGCGCCGATGTCCCCGTATTTCCGCCTCGTCGTGAACGCCGCCCAAGCTGACGCGCCCGAATTTGAGCCCGATCGCCTTGGCGATGCTTTGACCGAGCGAGGTCTTGCCCACACCCGGCGGCCCCACGAAGCACAGTATCGGGCTGCGGCCCTCGGGATTGAGTTTGCGCACCGCCAGGAACTCGAGAATTCTGCGCTTGATCTTCTGCAGTCCGTAGTGATCCTGGTCGAGTATTTTGCGTGCCTGCTCGATGTCCACCTGCTCAGGGTCAAGCTTTGACCAGGGCATGGCCAGCAGCCAATCCAAGTAGGTACGAGCCATGGAGTATTCCGCGGACTGCTCTGGCATGCGCTCGAGCCGGTTGAGCTCGCGCAGCGCCTGCTCTTCGACTTCCGGCGGCATCCCCGCGTCCTTCACCGCTTGCTTAAGATCCGCGATTTCCGATTTGGAACCGTCGGACTCACCGAGTTCCTTTTGAATCTGATACAGCCGCTCGCGCAGTACCGCCTCTTTTTGCCGGTCGTCAAAGGCCTCGCGGGTCCTTTCATCGATTTGCCGCGACACCTTCAAGACTTCGATGCGCCGACCGAGCAGGCTCAACACGCGGTCCAGCCGGGTCTTAAGATCGAAGGTCGCCAGGATTTCCTGTTTGTCGGCGAGATTCAAATCCATGAAGCTGGCGATCATATCCGCCAGGGCCGGAATCGACTCGATGCTGCGAATCGCATTGGTGAGTTCGCCCGGCGCCTGTGGCAATAATTGCACGGCTTCAATCGCTCTCTCGCGCAAGGTCACGCCGCGCGCTTCGATTTCTTTGTCAAATACCGTCGGCTCCTTGTGGCTGTCGATACGCGCCACTAAGAAGGGCTCGCGGCTGACAAAGTCCAGCACCGTAAAGCGCTCTTCGCCTTGGCAAATCAAGTGGTGCGAGCCGTCCGGCGCGGTGATGAAACGCACAATGGAAGCTGCCGTGCCCACGTGATGCAACGCGTCGACACTCGGATCCTCCACGCTCGGGTCGGATTGCAGCAACAAGCCGACGCGGCGTTGCGTGCGGACCGCTTCTTGTGCCGCGGCGAGCGAGGCCTTGCCCGCGATGGCGATCGGCAATACGACGCCTGGGAACAACACCGCGTTGCGTACCGGCAGAATAATCAGAATGTCTTCAGCGGAGTTCATGCGGCCTCCCTCGTCAGACGCAGATGCAGGCAGCCGCGATCCAGCCGGCGCTCGCGCAAGCTATAGTGTCCAGGCGGCAGATCGATGCGCCGGCGCATGCGGCCGTAGGGGATCTCCAGCCGCACCACGTTCATGGCGGCGCCCACGCAGGGCGGCGGCACGATGGTGTCGATCTGCAATCCCTTGGAGGTGATCTGCACTGTGACGTCCTCCTCGCGCGCGCCGGGCAGCGCAATCACCACATTGAGCTCTGATCCATCGGTGAAGATGTCGGCGGGCGGCTCCCACGCGGGGTGCGGGGAGGGCACGGCCAGCAACTCGAAGAAATGCCGGCGCTTGTGCTCGGCCTCTTCGAGAAGCGATAGGGCTTCCGCCCACATCCATGATCGTCTGCGGTAGCTATCCATGAGCTGTGAGATGCGGGCAGCCGCAACAAGTTCAAGGGCGCTGATCGGCCCTCGGTCGGTCGGCGACCTGTACGGTATAGCCGCCGGACTTCTCGTCCGCCCGCAACAGGAGCAATCCGCGCTTTTGCGCGTCGGCGAGCATGTCGTTGAATGACCGAAAGCCGTAGAACCGCTCGTTAAAGCCGGGTTGGCGCCGCTTGATGGCTTGCTTGATCATGGACCCCCAGATCGGTTCGCTGCCGCCGCGTTCTTCAATCAGGGCTTCCAAGGTCTCGACGATCAGCTCGAGCGCATCGCTCAGGTCGGCGCCCTTGTTCTCGCTCGGCACGTTCGCGGCGGGGGCCGGGGCGCGGCTCGTCGCTGCGGTGCGGCGTCGCACTTTGGAGGGCTCCTTGCGCACCAGGTCGTCGTAGTAGATGAATTCATCGCAGTTATTGATGAAAAGATCGGAGGTTGAATTCTTGACGCCGACGCCGATGACGGTCTTGGCGTTTTCGCGCAGCTTGCTGACCAGCGGCGAGAAATCCGAGTCGCCGCTCAAAATGACAAAGGTATCGACATGGCCCTTGGTGTAGCAAAGGTCGAGCGCGTCGACGACCATGCGAATGTCCGCGGAATTCTTGCCCGATTGCCTGACATGCGGGATTTCGATGAGCTCGAACGCCGCCTCATGCAGCCCGCGCTTGAATTCCTTGTACCGTTCGAAGTCGCAATAGGCCTTCTTGACCACGATGTGGCCCTTGAGCAGGAGGCGCTCGAGCACCTTCTCGACGTCGAAACTCGGGTACTTCGCATCGCGCGCGCCGAGCGCGATGTTTTCCAAATCGAGGAATACCGCCATGGTGGCATCCGAGGTCTTGGCCGACATGGGCATCCTGTTAGAACCAGTTGTAATTGAAGCTTACGCTGATTCGCTCGGTATCGACGGGATTGGGCACAACCTCATGGCGAAGCCAGCTTTCGAACAGCACCAACCGGCCGGCGGCCGCCGGAAATGTCACCCACGCCCGATTCTCGCGTCTTGCGCGCGTTTTTCGACGCGGTGCCGCCATGAATCGTTCGAGGCGCGGATCCTCGAACTTGATCCCGGGCGATCCTTTAGGGACCTGCACGTAGTACGTGCCGCTCAAGGTGGAATGGGGGTGAAGGTGCCAGCTGTGGACCGCATGCCGCGGCATGATGTTGACCCAGCAATCGGTCATTTCGAGCCTTCGGCCGGTCAGATCCCAATCGACCGCGGCGGCGAAGGCCGCGACATGGCGATCGAGCTTGCGCCGCAACGATTCAAAGGTGGGCGAGATCGTCTGAAGGCGATGCACTGAACCGTAAGAGGTATAGCCGCCGGGGTAATTCTTGGCCGACCAGCGGCGTCCCGCTGCATCATCGTCGCGCAGCTGCCGGCATTCCCGCAGAAGCTGGCGGGTGAATTCGCGCGCACCGCGTCTTTGCAGTGCGGCGGCGTACACCGACGTCGGAAACAGAGCGTGTATCGCCATCGGCGATTACTGCGCCAGTTCGTTGATCAGCCGATCCGCGTGGTAGATATTCTTCAGCGCTTCCGTGATTCCCGCGACATCGACCGAGACGGCGCGATTCACCTTGCCGTCGTATCCGAAATCGCCCCCCAGTGATTGGATGTTGCCGTCAAAGACCAGCCCGATGATCTTGCCGTCGCGCCCGATGACCGGCGACCCGGAGTTGCCGCCGATAATATCGTTGGTCGAGGCGAAATTGAGGTTCGTCTTCGGATCGATCGATTTTTCCGCGCGAATCCAGCTGTTCGGCAGTTTGAAGGGGTCGTGCCCGGTGGCGTGATCGAACGCGCCTCCAAAGGTCGTCGTGGCAGGGACCTGACGGCCGTTTTCTTCAAACCCCGAGACGATGCCGTACGACAGTCGCGGTGTGAAGGTCGCATCCGGATAGCTGTTCTGCCCGCCCAGCGCGAATCGGGCTTTGGCGATCATTGCAGAATTCTTGGTGATGACCGCCCTGACTGCATTCTCATAGTCGGCTCGAACCGCGCGAGCCGGCGCATCGAACCTGCGCGCGAAATCCATGAGCGGATCGTGGTAGGCATTGATGGCTGGCGCACCGCCGGCCAGCAATTGCGCGCGGAAGTTCGCGTCCGCGAGCTTGGAGTCATTCACCATCGCAGCGGCGATTTCCTTGGGGCTCTGCTTGCCCAGCAGCGCCTTGACGTCCGCATCGCTGGTGCCCAGATATTCGCGCACCTTCTCCAGCCACCAGGTCAAAATGGTCTTTTCAAGCTCCGCATGGACCGGAGCCGGTGAGATGATTTGCTGTTTCATCGCCGGAAAGTTCGCGTCCGCATACTCCTCCAGCCGCTGATCGTTCGGTTTGACTGATTCCGCCGCGTAGCGATTCAGCGCCGTCGCGTAGCGCAGCAGGTCGGAGAGCCGCGGCATGCTTACCAGCAGCGCGTAGCGCTCATAGATGTCTTGTTGATGCGTGGTTGCCCGCGCAATCGCGTCCCAGGGGTTGTCCGCGCCGAAGGCCACCTTGGGGTTGGCGGCGACCCTCTTTTGCAGATCGCTCTCGGCGCGCGCTTTATCCGCGACCAAAGATCCGCTGGTCAATGCCAGCTGCCGTCCCTTGAATAGCTTTAGCGAGTTCTCGATCGAATCCCGCATTGGGCTCGCCATCTGAACTTCGGCAGGTCCTTTGGTCATGAACTCATTCAAGACACCGCGCAATTCGGACCTCCAATACAGGTTGAACGGCTGGATGACGTCCCGCTGCGCTTGAAGTTGCGCCAGGGTCACTTCGCGCTCCGTGCCGCCGGGGTTGCCGCTGACGATGGCGATATCGCCTTGTTTCACTCCAGTCGCGGCAAAATTCAAGTAAGCATCGGCCTGCAGCGGTTTGCCGTTGTCATAGATGCGGACAAAAGTGGCATCCAAATCGTAGCGAGGAAAGGTGAAGTTATCGGGATCGCCGCCGAACATCGCGGCGCCTTCCTCCGGCGCGAATACCACACGGATGTCTTGATAGCGCTTGTACTTGTAAAGCTCGTACACGCCGCCGTGATACAGGGTCACGACCTCGCAGCGTACGTCGGATGCCGTGCCGCAGGCGCTTTCGATGCGCGCTTTGGCGGCACGTTCCGCGTCGTGAAATGCGCGGTCCGACTTGCCCGCGGTCGCCGCTTCCATCTGGCGCGTCACATCGCTGATATCCACAAGCTGATTGGCCTCGAGCGCCGGACATTTCTTTTCATCGGCCAAGGCGCGGGCATAAAACCCGTTCGCAATGAAATCATGCTTGGCATCGCCCAGCTCCGCCAGGCACTCGCGCGCGCAGTGATGATTCGTCAATACCAGTCCCTGCGCCGAAACCAGGCTGGCCGAACATCCTTGAGCCAGCCGCAGACTGGCGAGCTGCGCATGTTTGAGCCACGCGGCGTCGGGCGCCCACCCATGGGCTGCCCGCATCTGTGCGGCGGGGAAACGATCGAAGGTCCACATCCCTTCGTCCGCGAGGGCAGGACCGATCAAGGTTATCGAAAGGCCAACAAGTGCAGCCCAAATTTTGGAAGCGGGTTTGTTCGGGTACAAAATCGCGGGATTGATCATCAGCATTACCTCGGTGAATCGCGAATCAGCCTCAGGGCGACGCGGCGGATCCGGCCGGCGCACGTGAATCATTGGCTCCGTACAGACGCCCGGGCGCGATGCCGATGGCCTCCACGGCGTTGCCGGAACCCCACGGCTCCAGCGCGACCACTTTATAGCCCATCGCCGTTAAAGCCTTCTCCGTGTCCCTCGAGAGGGCGAACGGCTCTGCGGCAATCGTATCCGGAAACCATTGATGGTGGATGCGCGGCGCGTCGACCGCTTCCTGCAAGGTCATTCCATGGTCTATCACATTGACGATGACTTCAAGAACCGTCGTGATGATGCGCGAGCCTCCCGGCGTTCCCACCACCAGAACCGGCCTGCCGTCTTTGAGCACGATGGTCGGGGTCATGGAGCTCAAGGGACGCTTGCCCGGGGCGATCGCATTGGCCTTGCCCTGCACCAGGCCGAATGAATTCGCAACGCCGGGTTTGGCGGTGAAATCGTCCATTTCATCGTTCAAAAAGAATCCGGTGCTGCCGGCGATCACTTTGGCGCCAAAGTAGCTGTTGATCGTGTAGGTGACCGACACGGCGTTGCCCAGCTGGTCGACCACCGAATAGTGCGTGGTGGTGGCCTGCTCACCGGCGGGCGCGTCGCCCGCCAGCGAAGTTGAAGGAGTCGCCCGGTTGGGCAGAATATGTGCGCGAATGCCTTGAGCGTGCCGCCTCGACAATAGATTCGCAACCGGATTGTCGATGAACGCGGGATCACCAAGAAACGTATTGCGGTCGCGATAGGCATGACGCATCGCTTCGGTCATCAGATGCACCGAGGCGCTGGAATGGAATCCCATGGATTTGAGCGGATAAGCTTGAAGGACTTGCAGCATCTCGCACAGCGTGACGCCACCCGAGCTTGGCGGAGGCGCGGAAACGATGGTGTAGCTGCGATAGGCGCAGCTGATCGGTGCCGACTCCGTGACCGTATACTCGGCAAAATCCTCGCGAGTCAGCAATCCGCCGTGCGATTGGCTTGTGGCGCTGACCGCGGCCGCAATTGCGCCGTGATAGAAAGCCTCCGTCCCGCCCTCGCTGATTGCGCGCAAAGTCGCGGCAAGATCCGTCTGTGTCAGACGCTCGCCCGGCACGAAGGGCGCGCCGTTGTTGAGAAAAACGGCGGCGACATTCGCCTGCTCGCGAAATTCCTTGGTGGCTTCGCCCAGCACGTCGACATCGCCCCGAGTCAAGATGAATCCGTCCGCCGCGAGGCGAATCGAGGGGGCGATCAGAGTCGCTCGCGGCAACGTGCCGTATCTTTCGCGCGCCGTTTCAAGACCCATGACGGTCCCGGGAACCCCGGCCGCTAAATAGCCATTGAGGCTCTTGTCGCCGTCGACATTGCCGCGCGCATCGAGGAACATGCCGGGGCGCGCGGCCATGGGCGCCTTCTCGCGAAAATTGATGAACGTATTTCTACCGTCGGCCAGGTGAATGGTCATGAATCCGCCGCCGCCGAGATTGCCGCAACACGGATGTGTCACCGCCAGCGCATAGCCCACGGCAACGGCCGCGTCGATGGCATTGCCTCCCTGGCGCAGAATCGCGGCGCCGACGTCGGAAGCCAGGTGCTGGGATGTCACCACCATGCCGGTGCTCGATTCCAGTTCGAGCGGGGCCGCCGCGTGCGCCGCGCCGACGCCGCAAAGCGCCAGCACCGTCGGCTTCAGGAACATCGCAACTTTAGATCTCAAGACGTCATTTCCGTGGGTCGCGGCCGCGCGACCTGGCACTTGCAGGTGGCACCGCCCTCTTTTTGGCGGGGCTGGGAGCGTGGCTTTCTCTCGTCGATGTGTTTACGGTGTCGCAGGCACGGGCGTCGCCATCGGTTGGCCCTTGTCGACGATCCAACTCGAGACCGCCATGGCGCCGTCCGATCCGGGCGCTACCACCACGCTATGCACGGCACCGCGCACATTGAAGAAGCTATCCCCGGCCTTCAGCAGCCGATCGGGCTGTCCTTGGGTTTTTAAGATCAGACTTCCCTTCAGCACGTAGCCGGCTTCATCGCCGGGGTGCGTGTGGTAGCCGATGGAGGTTCCCGGCGGCAGCGTCGCGGTGCCGATCACAATTTCCTTCCCCGGCACGCCCGATTGGTCGTGACGCTCCAGGATGTTGCGCACGGGCTGTGCGGCGGCAGCCTTGGGTTCGTCGGCGGCCGCGTTGAGCGACAACGCCGTAACGGCGATGAATGCAAGATGTATGATTTTCATTGTATGGGTCTCACTGTGTCGTAAAACTTACGTGGGCATAATAACCGCTGAGGGCGGTGACGTCGGCATGTTTCAGTTGCCTGGCAACGGCGCGCATCATTTCGCCCGAATCGTTCTTGTGACACCGAGGATCAACGCGCGTGCGAGATGCGGAAGATCAAGTTGCCGCCATCCTCGCTCATCAGCACCGAGCCATCCTTGAGTTCGGCGGTCGCGACCGGGCGTCCCCAGACATGGGCGTCGTCGACCACAAATCCGGTGACAAAATCCTCATAGTCGCCGGTCGGTTCGCCGTTTTTCAGGTGCACGCGGACCAGCTTATAGCCGGTGCGCAGGCTGCGATTCCAGGAGCCATGGAAGGCGACCAGGGCATCGCCGACGTAGGCGGCGGGGAAAGCCGAGGGCCCGGTGCTCGCCGTGTAGAACGTCATGCTAAGAGCGGCCGAGTGTGATTGGTAGAGGACGTCCGGCACGGCCACCTTGCCCTTAAGATCGGGCCTCTCGCCCTTCAGGCGCGGATCTTCGTTGGAGCCCACGTAGTACCACGGCCAGCCGTAGAAGCTGCCGCGATTCACGCGGGTCGAATAGTCGGGTACCAAATCGTCGCCCAGGGCATCGCGCTCATTGGTGGTGCACCATAACGCGCCGCTGCCGGGTTGTACCGTAAGACTCACGCAGTTGCGAATGCCGGTGCCATACACGCTGGCCGCCGCCGGGGCCTGCGCATCGAATTCCAGAACCGCCGCCCGATGGGTTTCCGCGTCCCACGCGGCGCCGAGACCCTGCGCGGCCTCCCAGGACGCGATCTCCCCGGGGGTCTTTTTCGACATCGTTTCGGCCACATTGGAACCGGAGCCCACCGACACGAACAGCCGCTTGCCATCGGGCGAAAAAGCGATATCGCGCGTGGAATGTCCGACCCCGCTCGGCAACTGCGCCACGACAATCTGGGTCTCGCCCCGGGGTTTCACATCGCCGACTTGATACGCATAGCGCGTGACGCGATCGGTTTCCGCCACATACAGCCACTGCGGATTTTGGGCGTCCGGATAAAATGCCAGCCCGAAGGGTAGCTTCAGCCCTTGCAAATACACATCTTTACCGGCCGAGCGGGTCCCGTCGGGCGTGGGGTGAAGCACCGTGACCCGTCCGCCACGCATTTCCGTGACGAATATGTCCCCATTGGGCGCGACCAGCATCTTGCGCGGGCCGGTAAGATCCGAGGCGAAGACCTCGATATGAAATCCCCGCGGGACCGACAAAGCGGCGTTCGCGGGCTTGGGCACCACGGAGGCATTGTTGCGCGATGAAGCCGTGGCAAACGGCGCGGGCAGGGAACTCGCGCTGATGTGATGAAGCTGGCCCGGCGCATCCGATCGCCAATTCGCCGACAGAGCAGTGTTCGTCGGCACGACAATCGCCTGCGCCGGTAAAGCTTGAGTTGAAACACTCTGAAAATAGGCAATCAGGTTATCGCGTTCGACCTTGTCAGGCACCGCAAGTACCATCGAAGTAGCCGGCACGACCTCGGTCGGCGCGGCGAGAAAACGACTTAAGGAGGCTGGGTCCCAGGTGAGCTTCGAGTCGCGCAGTGCCGAGGTGTATGAGAATTGCGGCGCGCTTGCCGCCGCTCGACCGACGACGCCGATCAAGGAGGGCCCCTGCGCGCCGCCATTGTCGCCCGATTCGGCCGTATGGCAGACGCTGCATCGTTGCCGAAACAGGGCCTTGCCGGCGGCCGAGTCGGCAGCGAACGCGGCAGAGCATGCGAGCATGCACGCAGCAGCACAGAAGCCCCGGACCATGACTTGTTTCATTCGCGAGATCCTTAAGCCAAGCGCCCCAGCGCGTGTTGAAATATAACGCGTCCAAGTACAATTCGCGCATCCATGCCGTTGTTTGAAGTCACGTTGATCTTGCTGGCGATTGCGGTGGTATTGCTGCAAATGGCGCGGCAATTGCGGGTTCCATACCCATCGTTATTGGCACTGGCCGGCGGCTGCGTGGCCGTTTTGCCGTTTGCGCCGCACTTGAGCATCGAGCCTAAGCTTGCCATGGCCCTGTTCGTCGCCCCGGCCGTCCTCGACAGTGCTTTTGACATGCCGCCGCGCGAATTGCTGCGCATCTGGGTTCCCTTGGTCTCGCTGGCCGTGGTTTTGGTGCTGCTGACCACGGCCGCGGTGGCGGTCGCCGGCGCGCGTGCGGGATTACCCGTGGCGGCCGCCATCACCTTAGGCGCCATCGTTGCGCCGCCCGACGCCGCCGCGGCATCGGCGATGCTGCGCGAGTTCAACTTGCCGCGCCGGACAATGGCCGTGCTGCAAGGCGAGAGTCTGCTGAACGATGCGGTCGCCTTGATGGTGTTCGGCTTGTCGCTGAGCGTGGCGATTTCGCCCGGCGATGCCTGGCGTCCCTTGCTGCCCCGACTGCTTATTGCCGTTCCCGGGGGTGCGCTGCTCGGCATCCTCTCGGCCATGCTGGGCATGCGCGTATTTGACAAGGTCGCCGGAACTCTGTCGCTGGTCATTGTGCAATTTCTCTTCACCTACGGCACATGGATCGTGGCGGAGCGCCTAGGGTTCTCGCCCATCGTAGCGGTGGTCGCCCTAGCCGCCGTGGTCGCCCGCCACATGCCATCCCGTACCAGTGCCCGCGATCGGGTCAACGGCTACACGGTTTGGGCGGCGGTGGTCTTCGTCCTCAACGTGCTCGCATTTTTGCTGATGGGCCTGCAGGCGCGCGTCATCCTGAGTCAGTTGAACGGCGCCGCCTTGAGGCACGCGCTGATTTTCGCCGCCCTCGTACTGGCGATCGTGATCGGGGTGCGCTTTGCCTATGTGATGCTGTACGGCCTCGTGCTACGCAGTTACCGCGTTTTTTTCGAGAAGCGTATGCGCTCCAAGATCCCGACCGCCAAGATCGGCGTGTTGGTCTCTTGGTGCGGGATGCGCGGGTTGGTCACGATGGCAACCGCGTTGGCGTTGCCGCCTCAATTTCCGGGCCGCGATGTCATCGTGCTCAGCGCATTCGTCGTGGTGCTCGGCACCTTGATCTTGCAGGGATTCACGATGCGCCCGCTGATCAGTTTGTTGCGAATTGCGCCGGATTCTTCCCTCGATGAGGAAGTGGCCCAGACGCGCAACGCCATGTTGGACGCGGCCCTGGCGGAGCTGGCGCAGGTCGCGGGTCAAGCGGCGGAGGCCGTGCGCGGCGAGTACGGTGCAGCTCGGGCCGGTAGCACCGATCGATCGCGGCCGAATACCTCCTACGACGGTGTGCGCATGCAGGCCATCGCCGCGGAACGGCGCCTGTTGTTCGAATGGCGCCGCCTGGGCCGCATTCAGGACGATGCCTTTCATCTGCTCGAGGACGAATTGGACCGCGCGGAGTTGCAGGCCGCGCCGGCAGCCACGTCGCTCGACGGTTGAAGTCGCCGCGGATTCGACAGAATGCGTCGCGATCGGCCGACGCTCCAGCCTTTAAATCAATCTGCTGATACCATGAGACAAACTTTTTGCCGACGGCCTTGTCTTTAGGTCGATCATAACCGCGGCAACTTAAGGGAGAGCGGATGTCTTCACGTATCTTTGCAATCGGAACCTTGACTGTGTTCGCGGCCATCTCCGCCGTTTCTGCTGTCGGGCCCCAGCCACCCAGGCTTTCTCGGCCGCAGTCCCCCGGAGCAGCTCGACTGCAGACTTTCGGCAGCCGCAGTCCGGAGCAGCGGTCCAGTGTGGCTGGCTCTAAGTTCGACGCGGCGCTTGCCGAAATATCACGACATTCAAGCGGCGCGCCCGATCTATCCCTCGAGAACTTGCGTGTGCTAAATCCCGCCGCACGGTTCATGCAGCGTGCGGATAGTGTGGGGCCGATGGTGTTGATCGATGCCGTGACTCTGGGGAATCCCCAGCAATTAAAGGCCGCTTTGATGGAGCTGGGGCTGCAGCGGGCCGCCCTTT
Organism: uncultured Gammaproteobacteria bacterium; assembly: GCA_963749775.1. Taxonomy (GTDB): domain Bacteria; phylum Pseudomonadota; class Gammaproteobacteria; order Steroidobacterales; family Steroidobacteraceae; genus Bog-1198. The sequence goes on along the minus strand of CAVVPB010000025.1, from coordinate 291,237 downwards.
ATTCCAATGACGTCAGCGGATGGCTGCCGGTGTCGCAGCTTGACGCCGCGACCGCTCGAACCGAGGTGCATTCGATTCGTGCCGCCATGCCAAGAACGCGTGCCGGTGCCGTGACATCGCAAGGCGATTACGCGCAAAACAGCGATCTTGTGCGTTCTCAAAATTCGCTCACCGGGGCGGGCGTTACGGTCGGGGTTTTGTCCGACAGCTATGACTGCTACTCGCAATTTGCGGCCAATCATGTGCCAGCGTCAGGGAACATGGGTTATGCCTTCAATGGTTTTCTTGCCGATGCGGCGATGGATGTATCCACGGGAGATTTGCCGTCGAATGTGAACGTGCTCGAGGATTCGATCTGCATGCAGAACGGCCATTATTTTGGCTACCCCCTTCAGCTTCCTCCGAGCGATGAAGGCCGCGCGATGCTGCAGATCGTGCACGATGTCGCGCCCGGCGCCAGCCTTGCCTTTCGCACGGGGAATTTGGGCGAGGCCGATTTCGCTTTGGGAATTCAGCAGTTGGCCGACGCCGGTGCCAAAATCATCGTCGATGACCTTGGCTATTTCGACGAGCCCTTCTTTCAGGACGGCATCTTGGCGCAGGCCATCGATACGGTCGAAGGGCAAGGGGTGGCCTATTTTGCGGCAGCGGGCAACGACGGCACGCTGGCCTACGACAACAATGCACCCAGCTTTTCGACCCCCGGCGCCGGACCGAACGTGGGCGAGCAACTCCTGAACTTCGACACCTCCGGTGCGACGATTTCCACGACCCTGCCCGTGACCATTCCGGCCCTCTATCCGGGAGCCTTCGTCGCCGTCGTGGTTGAATGGGATCAGCCCTTTGTCACGGGTGCGCCCGCAAGTGGTGGCGCCACCAGTCAAATCGATGTCTGCGTGACCGGTGCTACCGGCGGCGATCAAATCGCCGACGATAACCTCAACGTCTTGCCGACCGGCTGCACGGGAGCGAATGCCCTGCACGCGGATCCCGTGCAAGTGCTGATTGTCGGTAATCCTGCCAACGGTCCCAACACGACGGCGGTTGCCAATATCAACATCGTTGTGGGTCTTGCCGGCGGCACAAAGCCGGGCCGCATCAAAGTGGCCGTAGAGGGCGACGGCTTTATGCTGACCTTCAACAAGTTTTGGACGCCGAGTGCCACGATTCAGGGCCATCCGGGCGCTGCCGGAGCGGCGGCGGTGGGCGCTGCGTTCTTCTTGAACACACCCTCATGCGGAACCACTCCTGCGACGCTGGAATACTACTCGTCCGCAGGAGGAGATCCGATTTTGTTCGATGTTAACGGTAAGCCGCAAGCCGCAGTGGTGCGTCAAAAGCCGGACTTCGTCGGACCCGATGGCGGCAACAACACCTTTCTCGGAGATACGCTCGCGAAGGAGCAAATTACCGATAATTCCACCATTCCTGGCTGTGGAAACAATGCCAACTATCCGAATTTCTTCGGCACCTCGGCTGCGGCGCCGCATGTAGCCAGTATCGCGGCGCTGCTCCTGCAGGCGGATCCTGCGCTCACGCCGGCCGAGATTTACTCAGCGCTGCAGAAAAGCGCAACGCCGATCGGCGCCGCGCCCGCGCCTAACTTCGCCGCTGGCTATGGTTTCGTTCAGGCTGATATGGCCGCCGCAGGCATCCCGGCGATCGTACCTGCCGCGCCTGCGCTCAGCTTAGCCGCAAGCTCGATCGTCGTGAACACATCGACCACCATCACTTGGTCTTCCGTGAATACTACCGGCTGCACGGCGTCCGGCAGTTGGAGCGGTGCGCTGCCAAGTAACGGGACCCAAACATTGACGCCCACGGCGGCGGGGTCCGATACCTACACACTGATCTGCGCCAATGCCAACCCCACGCCCTCCGCGGCAACGTCAGTGACTCTGTCGGTGACCGCGGCTGCCCCGCCGCCTGCGGCTGGTTCGCACGGGGGCGGAGCTCTCGGGCTGAGCACGCTGCTAGGTCTTGCCGGATTGTGCTTAGGACGAATGCGCCGGCCGCCGCGCGTGGCGGATCTTAAGCAGCCGGGAGTACAGGGCAGATAGACTAGAGCATCGCGGATACAACGGCGGTGCTATGTCGACACAGGAGCCCATCGGTAACCCAACGCTAGGGCGTCCGGGGGCGTGGGCGGCGTTCGGCGCGCTCGGCGTGGTATTCGGCGATCTCGGCACGAGCCCGCTCTATACCCTGCAAACCGTGGTGCAGGCGACCGGCGGTCAATTCACGCCACAGTCCGCACTCGGCGTTCTTTCGCTGGTGTTTTGGACTTTGATCGTCACCGTCTCGATCAAGTACTGCCTGTTCGTGATGCGCGCGGACAATCGGGGCGAGGGCGGAATTCTCGCCCTGATGTCACTCATCGGCGCCAACGGCTTCAAGCCCGGGATCAGAATCTTGACCGGCATGGGACTGCTGGGCGCGGCGCTGATTTACGGCGACGGTGTCATCACGCCCGCCATATCCGTATTGAGCGCGCTCGAAGGCGTCAATGTCCTGGCCGATACGTTCAAGCCTTTTGTCATGCCGACCGCCGTCGTTGTTCTGCTGTGCCTTTTCGGCGCGCAGCGATTCGGCACCGAGAAAATCGGTCGTGCCTTCGGGCCGGTGATGCTGCTGTGGTTCCTGGTCATCGCGGCGCTCGGCATCGCATCGATCAGGCAGCACCCGGGCATCATTGCGGCCGTCGATCCGCGTTATGCGATCCGCTTCCTAGCAGGTTCCGGCCGATCAGGGTTCCTGGTGTTGGGCGGTGTGTTCCTCTGCATTACGGGCGGCGAGGCGCTCTATGCCGATATGGGTCACTTCGGCAAGCGGCCGATTCGCGGCTCGTGGTACGGGATCGTGCTGCCATCGCTGCTGCTGAGTTACGCAGGACAGACGGCGTTTTTGATCGACAAGGGAAGCGTGACGGGAAACCCGTTCTTTCAGATGGCCCCGTCCTGGTCGATCTATCCCTTGGTGGTGCTGGCAACGATCGCAACCATCATTGCCAGTCAGGCCATTATCACCGGTTCCTTTTCCATGACCCGCCAGGCGATGCAGCTCGGTTGGCTGCCGGGCGTCGCCATTCGGCAAACGTCGGATCGGATCTATGGCCAGATCTATATTCCGGTCGTCAATTGGCTGCTCATGATCGCGACGCTTGCGACGACCATCGGCTTCGGAAGTTCGGACCGGCTCGCGGGCGCGTACGGCACCGCGGTGTCGACCACCATGCTGTTGACCACGTGCCTGCTGTATCGCGCCATGCGCGATTTGTGGCGCTGGCCGCGGGCGGCGGCGCTCGTCGTGACGGGAATCTTCATCGTCGTCGACCTAAGTTTTTTCCTCGCGAATCTCCTGAAAATTGCCGAGGGCGGCTGGCTGCCGTTGACCTTCGCGGCCCTGCTGTTCTTGATCATGACGACCTGGCGCGCGGGCACCGATGCGATACGCGCAAGTCTTCAGCAGACTCCGCAATCCGCGGATCGATTCTTGTCGGACCTTAAGAATGGCTTGATTCCGCGGGTCGAGGGGACCACGGTGTTCTTGACGCGAAGCGCCCAGAAAGTCTCCCGGCTCATCATGGATCAGGCGCGTTTCGTGGGAGTTCTGCCGAAAAATTCCATAGCGCTCAGCGTGGTATTTGAAAGTACGCCGCGCATCAGCGGACCGACCTGCACGGTGGTCGACAATGTGGGCGAGGGGTTGTGGCATGTGGTCGCCCGCTTTGGCTTTCTCGAGATTCCGGATTTGCGCCAGGCGCTGCTAAGAACCCACGGCCTTGGCAAGGTTGATTTCGACAAGGCCATGTTCGTCGGTACGCGCGATCTTGTCGTGCGTAAACGCGCTGACGCCAGCCTGAGGGGTTGGCGTCTGACCTTGTTCGCGTTTCTTTACCGCAACTCGGTCAAGGTCGTCGATCGATTCAATCTCGCGCCCGAAAATGTGGTCGAGATCGCCCGACAAATTGAGATCTAGCGGCCTGCGGTTCGACGTATTGGTCGTGGAAAATCGGCCCGAGCTCGCGGAAGGTCGGCTCATCGTGCACGCTCGCGCCCGCGAGATTTTGCATGATGCTCACGAGCCCCAATAGCAGCGTCACAACGGCGCCGAAAAAGAACATCAATCCGAGAAGAGTATGCATGCGGGAATTGTGCAAGGAGGGAGAGTGCTGCGGCTGTAGGAACAACGCTGATATTCATGTCAGAGCCGCCATTTTAGATGGCGCTTTTAGGGCGCGGGGCGTGCGGGCAGGACCTGACCCTGCAATTCCCCAAATCCGATCGTGACCGCGCCCGCGCGCTCGCACCAAGCGCGAAAGATCACCGTGTCTCCGTCCTCGAGAAAGGTGCGCTGTTCGTCCGTGCCGACCCGGATTGGCTGAGTTCCCGAAGCGGTGAGCTCCACCAGCGAGCCGGCCTCGGCGTCTGTCGGCCCGGATTGCGTGCCGCTGCCGAGCAAATCGCCGGGCCTAAGATTGCAGCCGTTGACGGTGTGGTGTGCGATCAATTGCGCGAGCGTCCAGTACGCGTGCCGAAAACTCGTCGCGGACAACCGTTGGGGAGACTCGCCACGATCGCGCATGCGGGCGGTTTGAATGAGCGCCTCGAGTTGGATGTCGATGGCTCCTGCCTCGCGGTTGCGCGGCGAATCCAGGTACGGCAGGGGCTGAGGATCGGATTCGGGCCGCGTGAATGGCGCGCGAAAGGGCGCGAGCGCTTGCAGCGTCACCACCCATGGCGAAATGGTCGTGGCGAAATTCTTCGCCAGAAACGGGCCCAAGGGTTGGTATTCCCAGGCCTGTAAATCCCGTGCCGACCAGTCGTTGAGCAAGCACAGGCCAAAAATGTGCTGCTCGGCATCGGCCATGGCGATCGGCGCGCCGTGCGCATTGCCGGCGCCGATGAAGATGCCCATTTCGAGCTCGTAATCCAGGCGGCCGCTGGGACCGACAGTGGGGAGACCTCCGCCGGAAGGAGATTTTTGGCCCCGCGGCCTCGGAAAGCCTTGTCCGGATACGCCGATGGAGGAGCTGCGGCCGTGGTAGCCGATGGGGATCCACTTGTAGTTGGGCAGCAGCGGATTGTCCGGCCTGAACAGCCGGCCGATGGCGGTCGCGTGATGGATGGAAATATAGAAGTCGGTGTAGTCCCCGATCTGCGCAGGCAGTGAATAGGCCGCTTCGGATTGCGGCACCAAACAATTCCACATCGCCGCCTCTAGCGGTGAGCCTTGGGCCATCGCCTCGAACAAGGCGTGGCGCAGTGCGGATGTGATGCGCGGGCCAAGCTGCATCAACGAATTGAGCGTGGGCGCGCCGCCCGCGCGAACGCCCGCCGCCGCGTCGCCATCGAAGACTTGCGCCTTGGCGAGCGCGGCAAGATCAATGATCTGATCACCGATCGCCACACCGCCGCGAAATGGTTCCATGGTGTCGCGGCGTCGGAACACGCCGAAGGGAAGGTTTTGAATCGGAAACGCGCAGCCGGTCAGATTCGCCGACTTGAGCCAACTGCGGACGTCCGGGTTATGGGTCGCATCCAGGCGATCGTTCATCACGGCTTGGTCGGGTCGAAGTGCTTCTTAAGGCCCAGCCAATGGCTCATGTAGTCATTTTGCAGCCGAGGCAGTCCCTGCAACGCGGAGCGCGCGGGTTTAAGCACCGATCGCGATTCAAACATGAATGCCATGGTATCGGTGATGTGGACCGGAACCGACGTGTCCGCCGCCGAAGCCTTGTCAAAGGTCGCCGCATCCGGGCCGTGTGCGCTCATGCAGTTGTGCAAGGAGCCGCCTCCCGGCAGAAAGCCGGTACTCTTTGCGTCATACACTCCGCAAATCAGCCCCATGTATTCGTTCGCGACATTGCGATGGAACCACGGCGGACGGAACGTATTTTCCATCGCGAGCCAGCGCGGCGGGAACACCACGAAGTCGATGTTGCTCGTGCCGGCCGTATCGCTCGGCGAATTAAGCACGAGGAATATGGAAGGATCAGGATGATCGAATGAGGTCGACCCCATGGCATTGAAGCGCCGCAGGTCATACTTGTACGGCGCGTTATTGCCGTGCCAGGCGACGACATCGAGCGGCGAGTGATCCATTTTCGCCGCCCATAGGTTGCCGGCGAATTTGCCGATGAGCTCGCAGGGCTCATCCAGATCCTCGTAACGCGCGCGCGGCGTCAGGAAATCGCGCGGGTTGGCAAGTCCATTGGACCCTATCGGCCCGAGATCGGGCAGCCTGAAGGGTGCGCCGAAATTCTCGCAAATATAGCCGCGAGCCTCGCCCGCGATCTCCACGCGAAAGCGCAGTCCGCGCGGTATGACGGCAATTTCCTGCGGCACCAGATGGATCCGTCCGAGCTCGGTGTAAAGACTCAGCGCGCCTTGTTGCGGCACAATGAGCAACTCGCCGTCCGCGTCGTAGAGGTAGCGGCGCCGCATCGAACGATTGGCGGCATACAGGTAGATGGCGCAGCCTGCCTGCGTATCCGGCGATCCGCTGGACGCGATCGGTACTAAGCCTTCGACAAAATCGGCGGGCGTCGCGGGCACCGGCAGCGGATCCCAGCGCATTTGATTCGGAGTGGCGGATGCTTCATGGCGCTCATCGAGAAGCGGGTGTTTGAAGCGCTCGAACGGTTGGTGAGTCGCCGCAGGGCGAATGCGGTACAGCCAGGAACGTCGATTAGAGGCGCGCGGCGCGGTGAAGGCGGTGCCCGAAAATTGCTCGGCATACAGCCCGAAGGCACAGCGCTGCGGTGAATTGCGCCCCTGCGGCAGCGCTCCGGCCAGCGCCTCGGTGGCAAATTCGTTGCCGAAGCCGCTTAGGTATTCATGGGATTCGATAACGCGTGCGTCCACAGTTCATTCTATGACACTGGGCCCGCACTCCCAAATGGTGCGAGCCGGCGTTCGCCGGCTCGCACTGAAGCTTAGTTTGCTACTTGCGCTTCATGTCGGAGCGATCGCTGTCCGCTTGCCGGCTACCCTTGTCCCCTTGAGTGCCGCCGGTTTGTTGACCGCCGCCCTTGTCCCGCTGTCCCTGGTTCTGTTGACCGCCGCCCTGGCCTTGCCGCCCGCCTTGCTGCGGGCTGCTTTGATTCCTGCCCTGATCCTGATCCTTGTCGGAGCCCTGGGTGCTATTTGGCATGTAATATCTCCTAGTTGAATCGACGGCGGCCACACTAGAACTGCAGCCTTAGGGCAGCCTGTAGGCGAATATCGGCCCACTGCGGCGAGCGTGGATGCTGAGGGTGTAGGAACCGGCCGACAGGGCGGCAAAGGCTTGAATTCTGTAGATTTTGTCAATAGCGTCTTTGGCGTGCCGCGCCGCGGATAGTATGCGATCCTTCGCCGCACGAAAATCCAAGGTCCTTACCATATGGCACGCGAAAACTTTCATTGGGATGATCCGCTGTTGCTCGATGCGCAACTGTCGGATGAGGAAAAAATGATTCGGGACGCCGCGCGCGACTACGCCCAAGGACAATTGGCGCCGCGCGTGCTCGAAGCCTTTCGGCGCGAGCACACCGATCCTTTAGTCTTCGAAGAAATGGGCGGTGTCGGCCTATTGGGCGCCACCATTCCCGAAGCGTATGGCGGCGGCGGATTGAACTATGTCAGCTACGGGCTGATCGCGCGCGAGGTGGAGCGCATCGATTCCGGATTTCGCTCGATGATGAGCGTGCAATCCTCGCTGGTGATGCTACCGATATTTAAATTTGGCACCGAGGCGCAGAGGCAAAAATATTTGCCTCCCATGGCGCGCGGTAAATCCATCGGTTGCTTCGGCTTGACCGAACCCGATCACGGTTCCGATCCCGGCAGCATGATCACCCGTGCGCGATCCGCCGCCGGCGGCTATCGGCTGTCGGGCGCCAAGACCTGGATTACCAACAGCCCGATCGCCGATGTGTTCGTGGTGTGGGCAAAAACCGATGATGATGTGATTCGCGGCTTCATCCTCGAAAAAGGCTGGAAGGGACTTGCAACACCGGTTCTGCACGGTAAGGTGGGATTGCGCGCCTCGATCACCGGACAGATTCTCTTGGATGATGTGTTTGTTCCCGCGGAGAATCTACTTCCCGGTGTCACCGGGCTTAAAGGGCCGTTTACCTGCCTCGATTCGGCGCGCTACGGAATCTCGTGGGGCGCGCTCGGTGCGGCCGAAAGTTGCTGGCATACCGCGCGGCAATACGTGCTCGATCGCAAGCAATTTGGCCGGCCGCTCGCCGCGAATCAGCTGATCCAGAAAAAGCTCGTCGACATGCAGACGGAAATCACGCTAGGCCTGCAGGGCTGCCTGCGGCTCGGGCGCATGAAGGACGACGGCACTGCCTCCGTTGAGATCACGTCCATCATGAAGCGCAATTCCTGCGGCAAGGCGCTGGATGTCGCGCGCGCCGCGCGCGACATGCTGGGCGGCAACGGCATCTCGGATGAATTCGGCGTGATTCGTCACGTCGTGAATCTCGAGGTGGTGAATACCTACGAAGGCACGCATGATATCCATGCACTGATTCTCGGCAGAGCGCAGACCGGGATTCAGGCGTTTTCCTAGCAACCGGATCCTGGCTTTGACTGTTCCCGGCCACACGGGCATGGCTGCTCGGCATCGGCCATGGCAATCGGCGCGCCGTCCGCATTGCCGGCGCCGATGAAAATGCCCATTTCAAGCTCGTAGTCCAGCGCTGCTGGACCGACGCTGGAAACCTCCGCCGGAAGGGGCTTTTTGACCCCGCGGCCTCGGAAGCTCTGCCCCGATACGCCGATGGAGGAGCTGCGCCGTGGTAGCCGATCGGGATCCACTTGTATTGGGCAGCAGCGGATTGTCCGGCCTGAACTGCGGCCGATGCGTCGCGTGATGGATGGAGATATAGAAATCGTGTAGTCCCCAATTGCGCAGGCAGTGCATAGACCGCTTCGCTTTGCGGCACCAAACAATTCCAAATCGCCGCCTCGAGCGCTGAGCCTTGGCCATCGCCTCGAACAAAGCGTGGCGCAGCGCGGATGCGATGCGCGGCCGAGCTGCATCAACGAATTGAGCGTGGGCGCGCTGCCCGCGCGAACGCCCGCCGCCGCGTCGCCATCGAACACTTGCGCCTTGGCGAGCGCGGCCAGATCAATGATCTGATCGCCGATCGCCACACCGCCGCGAAATGGTTCCCTGGTGTGCGCACGTCGAACACGCCAAAGGGAAGGTTTTGATCGGAAACGCGCAGCCGGCCAGATTCGCCGACTTGAGCCAACTGCGCACGTCCGGGTTATGGGTCGCATCCAGGCGATCGTTTGTCACGGCTTGGTCGGGTCGAAGTGCTTCTTAAGGCCCAGCCAGTGGCTCATGTAGTCATTTTGCAGCCGAGGCAATCCCTGCAATGCGGAGCGCGCGGGTTTGAAGCACCGATCGCGATTCAAACATGAATGCCATGGTATCGGTGATGTGGACCGGCACCGACGTGTCCGCCGCCGACGCCTTGTCGAAGGTCGCCGCATCCGGACCGTGTGCGCTCATGCAGTTGTGCAAGGAGCCGCCTCCCGGCAGAAAGCCGGTGCTCTTTGCGTCATACACCCCGCAAATCAGGCCCATGTATTCATTCGCCACGTTGCGATGAAACCATGGCGGCCGGAACGTATTCTCCATCGCGAGCCAGCGCGGCGGAAACACCACGAAGTCGATGTTGCTCGTGCCGGCCGTATCGCTCGGCGAGTGCAGCACGAGGAATATGGAAGGATCAGGATGATCGAATGAGGTCGACCCCATGGCATTGAAGCGCCGCAGGTCATACTTGTACGGCGCGTTATTGCCGTGCCAGGCGACCACATCCAGCGGCGAGTGATCCATTTTCGCCGCCCATAGGCTGCCGGCGAATTTGCCGATGAGCTCGCAGGGCTCTTCCAGATCCTCGTAACGCGCGCGCGGCGTCAGGAAATCGCGCGGGTTGGCGAGTCCATTGGACCCTATCGGCCCGAGATCGGGCAGCCTGAAGGGTGCGCCGAAGTTCTCGCAAATATAGCCGCGAGCCTCGCCCGCGATCTCCACGCGAAAGCGCAGTCCGCGCGGTATGACGGCAATTTCCTGCGGCACCAGATGGATCCGTCCGAGCTCGGTGTCAAAGACTCAGCGCGCCTTGCTGCGGCACAATGAGCAACTCGCCGTCCGCGTCGTAGAAGTATCGGCGCCGCATCGAACGATTGGCGGCATACAGGTAGATGGCGCAGCCTGCCTGCGTATCCGGCGATCCGCTGGACGCGATCGGTACCAGGCCTTCGATAAAATCGGCGGGCGCCGCGGGCACCGGCAGCGGATCCCAGCGCATTTGATTCGGAGCGGCGGATGCTTCATGGCGCTCATCGAGAAGCGGGTGTTTGAAGCGCTCGAACGGTTGGTGAGTCGCCGCAGGGCGAATGCGGTACAGCCAGGAACGTCGATTCGAGGCGCGCGGCGCGGTGAAGGCGGTGCCCGAAAATTGCTCGGCATACAGCCCGAAGGCACAGCGCTGCGGTGAATTGCGCCCCTGCGGCAGCGCTCCGGCCAGCGCCTCGGTGGCAAATTCGTTGCCGAAGCCGCTTAGGTATTCATGGGATTCGATAACGCGTGCGTCCACAGTTCATTCTATGACACTGGGCCCGCACTCCCAAATGGTGCGAGCCGGCGTTCGCCGGCTCGCACTGAAGCTTAGTTTGCTACTTGCGCTTCATGTCGGAGCGATCGCTGTCCGCTTGCCGGCTACCCTTGTCCCCTTGAGTGCCGCCGGTTTGTTGACCGCCGCCCTTGTCCCGCTGTCCCTGGTTCTGTTGACCGCCGCCCTGGCCTTGCCGCCCGCCTTGCTGCGGGCTGCTTTGATTCCTGCCCTGATCCTGATCCTTGTCGGAGCCCTGGGTGCTATTTGGCATGTAATATCTCCTAGTTGAATCGACGGCGGCCACACTAGAACTGCAGCCGTAGGGCAGCCTGTAGGCGAATATCGGCCCACTGCGGCGAGCGTGGATGCTGAGGGTGTAGGAACCGGCCGACAGGGCGGCAAAGGCTTGAATTCTGTAGATTTTGTCAATAGCGTCTTTGGCGTGCCGCGCCGCGGATAGTATGCGATCCTTCGCCGCACGAAAATCCAAGGTCCTTACCATATGGCACGCGAAAACTTTCATTGGGATGATCCGCTGTTGCTCGATGCGCAATTGTCGGATGAGGAAAAAATGATTCGGGACGCCGCGCGCGACTACGCCCAAGGACAATTGGCGCCGCGCGTGCTCGAAGCCTTTCGGCGCGAGCACACCGATCCTTTAGTCTTCGAAGAAATGGGCGGTGTCGGCCTATTGGGCGCCACCATTCCCGAAGCGTATGGCGGCGGCGGATTGAACTATGTCAGCTACGGGCTGATCGCGCGCGAGGTGGAGCGCATCGATTCCGGATTTCGCTCGATGATGAGCGTGCAATCCTCGCTGGTGATGCTGCCGATATTTAAATTTGGCACCGAGGCGCAGAGGCAAAAATATTTGCCTCCCATGGCGCGCGGTAAATCCATCGGTTGCTTCGGCTTGACCGAACCCGATCACGGTTCCGATCCCGGCAGCATGATCACCCGTGCGCGATCCGCCGCCGGCGGCTATCGGCTGTCGGGCGCCAAGACCTGGATTACCAACAGCCCGATCGCCGATGTGTTCGTGGTGTGGGCAAAAACCGATGATGATGTGATTCGCGGCTTCATCCTCGAAAAAGGCTGGAAGGGACTTGCAACACCGGTTCTGCACGGTAAGGTGGGATTGCGCGCCTCGATCACCGGACAGATTCTCTTGGATGATGTGTTTGTTCCCGCGGAGAATCTACTTCCCGGTGTCACCGGGCTTAAAGGGCCGTTTACCTGCCTCGATTCGGCGCGCTACGGAATCTCGTGGGGCGCGCTCGGTGCGGCCGAAAGTTGCTGGCATACCGCGCGGCAATACGTGCTCGATCGCAAGCAATTTGGCCGGCCGCTCGCCGCGAATCAGCTGATCCAGAAAAAGCTCGTCGACATGCAGACGGAAATCACGCTAGGCCTGCAGGGCTGCCTGCGGCTCGGGCGCATGAAGGACGACGGCACTGCCTCCGTTGAGATCACGTCCATCATGAAGCGCAATTCCTGCGGCAAGGCGCTGGATGTCGCGCGCGCCGCGCGCGACATGCTGGGCGGCAACGGCATCTCGGATGAATTCGGCGTGATTCGTCACGTCGTGAATCTCGAGGTGGTGAATACCTACGAAGGCACGCATGATATCCATGCACTGATTCTCGGCAGAGCGCAGACCGGGATTCAGGCGTTTTCCTAGCAACCGGACCCTGGCATTTGACTCAGCGAGCCGATGCGCGGCAGCGGCTGCCCCGCTCACCGCTGGCGAGCTTTGCGGGAACAATCATGACGCGCCTCCGCGACTTAAAAAACGGGAATGCTTAAGGATAGGCCGGAGAAGACGCTCCGGACACTCGCGGCACCCGAAGGGTCGGTTTGAGATCGATATGCCACTCGGCGCTGGTGGGGGAGTCTGCGACCAAGGTCAAGTGCTGAGTCGTCGTCTCTTCAGCGCGCTCCATGCTCGGATGCCAGACCCTCACCGCGTACTCGCCGGCGGGCAGATCGCTCAACGTCGCGGTGCCGGCGCTGCCGGTCTTGGCGAAGAAGGGCGTTTCGGACACATACACGTATCCGATCATCCAATCGTGAATGTTGCATCCCAAGACCACCACCCCGGGCTTATCGAAAACGACGGGCGGCGCATCCGTGCCGGCGTACAAGGGCAACTCAAACTTCTTGGCCGGGGAGAAGGAATACACCTGGTGTCGAATGTTGTCGCTGTTCGGAAAGCGCACGGTGGCCCCGACGAGGATCGGCTTCACGTAGGGAACGAATTGCTTGTCGACTTGATCGACGGCATCGGCCGCGAGCTTGCCGCGCTGCGCGTTTTTCGGGTCCACCGGCACCGCCAAGACCACGGCATCCGCGACCTGCTTACCCTTGTGGTCCATGACCCGGACGTGCAATTCGGCGGCATGCAGCGCAGCGCAAGCCAGCAGAGCAACCATTGGCAAGATCGTGCGCATCAGAATCGATAGTTCCAGGTGATTTCGGGCATCGAATTGGCGTAGTTACTGCCGCCTTGAGCATGCGTCTCTGATCGCTGAAAGCCGCACCCGATCAAACTGTGCGCAGTGAGCGAATAATCCGCGCCAAGTCTAACGCTGTAGCTCGTGCCATTGAGCCTATATGCGTACGCATACGGCCCGAAGGTCGGATCATCCGCGATCGCCTTGGCGCTTGCGTAAAGATAGCCTCCTTGGGTCGTGGTGGAGACCACATCGCCGTACCGCAATGAGGACCCCGCGCTCACCGAAACCCGCTCACTGACCGCATATTCCGCGTTGGCCGTGAATGTGTGACCGTCTTGGCTGAAGGCGTCGTTGGAGATGCCCGGGTACTTTATGCCGGCAGGCGCCGCGGCGCGGCGTTCAAAGACGTAGCCGCCCCAGAGATTCCAACGCTCGTCGATGCGTTTTCCCAAATCCAGCGACGCCTGGTAAATCGTCGCATCCCGGTAGCCGTCCTGGTAGTCGGTCCTGCCCAGCGATAGACCGGCGCGTGCCCAGGGAGCAAACGCACCCAACCCCCATTTTCTTTTGAGCGAAAGCACGAGGTCCAGCGACCCGTTGCGCAATCCATTCAGGTGGTCGTAAGTCTGCGCGGCTAGCTCGCCGCCGGCGGCCAGACTGTAGTTCGCGCCGATCGGAATCATCTGCAAGACGGTGAATCGTGCCGTGGCACTGTAATCTGCCACTTTGTCAGCCTGCGCGTTGCCAACGTTGTCATCGTGGTCCGCGCTGGCGGCGGCGGCCAGCGTCCAATCGGCGAGCGCCGGATGCGGCGCACAGACCGCGCCCAACGCGGTCAGTGAGGCGAGCGTCGCCTTGCATAGATTCATTGCGTGGCCGCGCATTGCCACATTATGCAATGTGCTCGCCGCCCGATGCGGGACGTGGTTCGCATCCAAGCGACCCCGCGGTAGGCTTAAGGGGCGGCCTTGGCCACGGCGTGGCCGGCGGCCAGCCAAGCGTCGAGCCCCCCCTGCAGCGGACGCAGGTTTCTGAAGCCGTGATTCATGAGTATTTTGGCGACGCGGGCCGCCGTGGCTTCGCTGGGACATGAGCAGTAAAGGACGATATCGCGATCCTTGGGGAGGTCTTTAAGGTGGCCATCCACGTCCGGCAAGGAAATGTGCAAGGCCCCCGGGATCCAGTGAGGTTCGAGCGCCCGCGCCGTGGGCGAGCGCACATCGATGACCAGCGGCGCTGAGCCGCTCTGCATCAGTCGGTTCAGTTCCGCGACGCTGATGCGGGCCATGCGCAATGCCCGGTAGAACCGGCGCCGCTGCCACCATTTGTAGGCCACGTAGGTTGACAACACGAACGCTGCCACCACCACAGCGGCGCTGCCGATGCGGCCCAGTTGCACGAGCAGCCGCTCGATTTGGCTGCTGAACAGCATGCCGATGATCAGGCCCGCTCCGACCCAAAGCATCGCGGCGAGAGTGCTAAGAGCGACGAACCGCAGCCAACCAATTCGCATGGCGCCCGCCAATGGCGGCGCGATCGTGGCCAATCCAGGAACGAATTTTGCGATGACCAGCGAATTGACGCCCCAACGCTCGAAGCGAGTCTGGGTCTGACTGACGCATGAATCAGGTTCCAAAGAAATCCGGCACAGGGTTTTCAACACCCGGATCCCATATTTCTGTCCAACCAGGTACCAACCGCAGTCGGCGATCAAGCAAGCGAGAACGGACAGGGCAAATAGCGCCGCCAAGGGAAGTTGTCCACGGGTGCCGATCGCGCCCGCGAGGACCAGGGTGGGGACGACCGGCACCGGAAGGCCGGCTTGATTCAGCAAGACATTGAGGGCGATGACCACCGCCAGGCCGTACTCGCCGAATGCTGCCAGCAGTTGCTGCGTCAAAGCTTTCTATGGTCGATGTTGGGCAAGAACGCGGCCACCATCCCGAGCAGCGGTAGATAAGCGCAGACGCGATATACGAATTCGATGCCGTGATGGTCGGCGAGGCTGCCCAGCACCGCCGCGCCGATTCCGCCGATACCAAAGGCAAACCCAAAGAACAGCCCCGATACCGCGCCCACATTACCCGGCATCAACTCTTGCGCGAACACGACGATGGCCGAGAATGCCGAGGACAGGATCAATCCGATGATGAACGTCAAGATGCCCACCCACATAAGATCGACGTACGGCAATATCAAGGTAAAGGGGGCAATACCCAATATCGATACCCAAATCACGCGTTTGCGGCCGATGCGGTCGCCCAAGGGCCCGCCGAAGAGCGTGCCCAATGCCATCGCGAGCAGGAATATGAACAGGTGCAGCTGGGCGGAGCGCACGGATACGTGAAATCTCTCGATCAGGTAGAAACTGAAGTAGCTCGTGATGCTGGCGACATAGAAATACTTGGAGAAGATCAACAGCACCAGGATGGCGATCGACCCGGCGACTCGGCGTGAAGAGATCGGGCGGAGCGCTGCCGCAGCATGACGCGGCGGCGGGCGGTCGATGTGTTGGCGCTTGTACCAGGCGCCGACGCGCGCCAGCACCGCGATGGCGATCACCGCGCCGGTCGCGAACCAGACCAGGCTCGGCTGGCCGTGCGGAATGATGATCCACGCGGCGATCAGCGGTCCCATGGCGCTGCCCGCGTTGCCGCCGACTTGAAAGATCGACTGCGCGAGACCATGGCGCCCGCCGGAGGCCAGGCGCGCGATTCGCGATGATTCGGGGTGAAAAATCGCGGACCCTGCGCCTATCAACGCCGCCGCCACCAGTACGCTGGCGTAGTTCGGCGCAAACGCCAACGTCACCATGCCGATCAAGGTGAAGCACATGCCGACGCTCAAGGAATAGGGCTTAGGATGTTTGTCGGTGTAGATGCCGATGATGGGTTGCAGCAGCGACGCGCAAGCCTGATAGGTCAGTGTGATCGTACCCACTTGCGCGAAACTCAAGTGGAACTCGCCCTTGAGCAAGGGATAGATCGAAACGATCAACGACTGCATCATGTCGTTGAGAAAATGCGAGAAGCTCAATGCGCCGAGCAGATTGAAGCGCGTTTCCGCCGCTGGAACCATTGCAGGCGAATTCGCCGCCAAGCTCTTTGCCATACCCGAAGCTCTTGAAAAGTGCCGCCCAAATGGGGCGCCGAACCGCATACCCTACTAGCTAGTTCATTGTCTGTCCTGAGAGAATGCACCGATGGAGCCCTTCAAGCCCTATGCGTTTCTGCGCGACTTCGCTTCCCGTTGGGACGTGCTGGCGTTCATCGTCGTTATCGGGCTGGTGGTGTTTCTTGGCGAGACCTCGCGCGGCCTGTTTGCGCCGCTGACGCAATTGGAGCTCTCGCCGGTGTCGCTCGATCCAAGGCATCTGCCCGAATACGCCGCCCGCACCACATTCCGCATGTTCGCGGCGCTGGCGCTGTCGCTGGTGTTTACTTTGACGTACGCAACCTGGGCGGCCAAGAGCGAGCGTGCCGGCAGGCTGTTGGTGCCCATTCTGGACATCCTGCAGTCGGTGCCGATCCTAGGTTTCATTTCCATTACGGTGGTGTTCTTCATGTCGCTGGCGCCGGGACGAGTTCTCGGCGCCGAGTTCGCGGCGATCTTCGCCATATTCACCAGCCAGGCATGGAATATGGCGTTCAGTTTCTATCAGTCGCTGCGAACGATTCCGACCGAACTCTCGGAGGCCGCGGAATCGTTCCGATTGTCGCCGTGGATGCGCTTCTGGCAGCTCGAGGTGCCCTTCGGCATGCCGGCGCTGATTTGGAACATGATGATGTCGATGTCCGGCGGCTGGTTCTTCGTGGTCGCCTCGGAGTCGATCAGCGTCGGGCACACCACCGTGGCGCTGCCCGGCGTCGGTTCCTATATCGCGCTCGCCATCGAGCAGAAGAATCTCACGGCCATCGGCTGGGCGATCGCGACGATGTTAATCGTGATTCTTCTTTATGATCAATTGCTGTTCCGACCCTTGGTCGCCTGGGCGGACCGTTTCCGCGTGGAGCAGGAGCCGGGCGCGCGAGTACCGGACTCCTGGGCGCTGACCATGATGCGCCGCTCCCGATTGATACAAGCGGCGACCGTCGCGTTTCACACTGCCGTGATGCTGACCAGCCGTGCCGTGAAGCGCCGCGATGCGATTCCGACGCCGGCGGCGGAGCGGCCAAGACGATCGCTCGATCTGTTGTGGGTCTTGCTGATCGTTGCCGCCGTCGTGGGCGCGCTGTGGCACATCGTGGTGGTCCTCATCAAGAACACGTCGCTGCACGAAGCGCTGCAGGTGTGCGGGCTGGCAACCCTCACGATGCTGCGGGTATTCATATTGATTGCGCTCGCGAGCCTCGTTTGGGTGCCCATCGGCGTGTGGGTGGGCATGCGGCCGCGAGCTGCGCAAGTCGTTCAGCCGATAGCGCAGTTCATGGCGGCGTTTCCCGCGAACTTGCTGTTCCCCATTGCGGTGTTCGGCATCGTGCAATGGAAACTGAATCCGGACATCTATCTAAGTCCGCTCATGATCCTCGGTACGCAGTGGTACATCCTCTTTAATGTGATCGCAGGCGCCTCCGCCATTCCCGCGGAGATGCGTTACGCCGCCGAAAATTTTCGAGTCAAGGGTTGGCTGTGGTGGCGTAAGATCGCTTTGCCGGCGATCCTGCCGTTCTATGTGACCGGCGCCATCACGGCGTCGGGCGGGTCGTGGAACGCGGCGATTGTCGCGGAGCTGGCCAGCTGGGGCGATACCCAAGTGCAGGCACGGGGCTTGGGCTCGTATATCGCGGAGGCAACCACCGCCGGGGACTTTCATCGCATCGTTCTCGGGATCGGCACGATGAGTCTATTTGTCGTGGTGATCAATCGACTCTTTTGGCGCCCCTTCTATTACTACGCCGAGCGCAAGTATCGACTTACCTAGCGGGAATTTGGCATGAACGATTCTCCTTTATTGCAGTGCAACGACGTTCGCAAGGCTTTCCCTAAGCCTGACGGTGCCGAGCTGTTGGTGCTGGAGGGCATGAATCTTGAGTTGCGCGAGGGGCAAATCGTAGGGCTCTTGGGTCGGTCCGGCTCGGGAAAGTCGACGCTGCTGCGCCTCATTGCCGGGCTCGCCGAGCCTAGCGCGGGCAAGCTTCGCTACCTGGGAAATCCGATTTCAGGTCCGGCGCCGGGCATCGCCATGGTGTTTCAGAGTTTTGCCCTGTTTCCCTGGCTCACCGTGTTCGAAAATGTTGCGTTGGGCCTGGAGGCGCAGCGCATGTCGCGGCCGGAAATCCGCAAGCGTTCCCTGGCGGCCATCGACCTCATCGGACTTGGACGGATTCGAGTCCGCATACCCGCGAGAGCTTTCCGGCGGCATGCGGCAGCGCGTCGGATTCGCCCGGGCGCTGGTGGTTCATCCCAATATCCTGCTGATGGATGAACCGTTCTCGGCCCTGGACGTACTGACCGCGGAAACGCTGCGCACCGATTTTCTGGATTTGTGGGCGGAAGGCCGGATGCCCATCAAGGGCGTCATTCTGGTCACGCACAACATCGAAGAGGCGGTATTGATGTGCGATCGGGTCCTGGTGTTCGGCAGCAATCCGGGGCGAATCTTGAGCGAAATCAAGGTGACACTGCCGCAGCCGCGCAACCGTCTCGATCCGAGCTTTCGCGAGCTGGTGGAACGCATCTATGTGGAAATGACCGCGCGCCCCACCGGGTCGACGCCGGGGCGGAAGGAGAATTTTCCGGGATTGGGCATCGGCAGCGTGCTGCCGCACGTTTCCTCGAACCTGCTGGCCGGATTGATGGAAGCGGTCGCGGCCCCGCCTTTCAACGGCAAGGCGGACCTGCCGGAGATCGCCTCGGACTTGACCATGGAGATCGATGAACTGTTCCCGGTGGCCGAAACCCTGCAAATGCTGCGTTTCGCGGAACTCGAAGGCGGCGATTTGAAACTGACCGAGGATGGCGTGGCTTTTGCCCAGGCCGCACTCGACGAACGTAAGCGGATCTTCACGCGGCACCTGCTGGCCTATGTGCCGCTGGCCTCGCACATCCGGCGGGTATTGGACGAGCGGGCCTCCCATTCCGCGCGCAAAAGCCGCTTTATCGATGAACTGGAGGATTTCATGGCCGAGGAGGCCGCGGAACAGAGCCTGCGCGCGGTGGTGAGCTGGGGCCGCTACGCCGAGGTGTTTGCCTACGACGATGAGAATGCCATGTTCAGTCTCGAGAATCCGACATAAAATAGGGCATGAGCGAGACGGCACCCTATTTGAGCCTGCACGTTCCACCCGACGAAATGGTGAAGTACATCCAGGATTTGATGACGCTTCCGCATGGCGAGATTGCCGCGAGTTCCGCGATGAGCCTGGCGCAAAGGCATTGGGGCGGCGATACGCCTCTGGCTCGCGCAGCCTTGTTGCGCTGGGGTGCGCTCAACTTGGCGTTTCAGGATAAGCGCTTGGAATTCTGGACCGTCACCCGCGAACACGACCGCATACAGGTTCCCGCGGCGTTGGTGGCGGCGGCAGGTATCGCACCGTTGGTACTCGATAACGAGCGGGCAGTGTTCGACATCCCTGCGCTTCTGGATGCGACTCTGGATTTCCAACCGCCAGCGGGTCAGGCCTAGGTCTCCATGACAACGGCTGAGCAAGCGCCGAAGCCGCGCTTTGGCGTACTGCGGACTATCGCCCTCTACAAGATCGTGAAGGTTGTGCTGCTGCTCGCGGCGGCGTATGGGGAATTGCGGCTGCGCGACGCCTCGATCGCTGCGAAACTGCTGTCTTGGGCGCAAGCGCGGCCCTATGGCCTGGAACACCGCATCGTCACCCAATTGCTCGAATGGTTCAGCGGATTGAGCGTGTCGCGAATCCACGCCCTGCGCATGGTGACGCTCGCCTATGCGGCCGTTTTTGCGGTGGAGGGAGTGGGATTGTGGATGGAGAAGCGCTGGGCCGAATGGCTGACCGTCATCATCACCGCTTCGCTGATACCGCTCGAGGCCTGGGAGATTTTCTACCGGCCTACCATCGGCAAGGTGTTGATACTGCTTGCCAACGTTGCGGTCGTGGCATACCTCATTTGGCATGTCCGAACGAAGAACCGAGCGGTCCAAACGGCCGGGTAATCGCAATGTGAAATGATCTTCATCTGAAGTGGAATGCGGTGAATACAGCGTATTCTTCGCGTCGCTGAAGAATTACCCCACCGTTTTTGGAGATATCATGAATAAGTCCGCGACCCTGATCACCACTGCCTTAGTGAGCTTTGCCTTCGCCGCCGTTTCGATGGCCGCTGATGCGCCGAAGACCGCTGCCCCGGCTGCCAGCTCGTCCAGCTCCGCGCCGGCTGCCAAGTCCCACAAGCACAGCAGCAGCAAGAAGCACAAGAAAGCCGCCACCGCTCCGGCCGCGACCAAGTAATATTGTTGGTATAGCGCCCCGACCGCTTGACGGCGGCCGGGGCGTTTTTTTTATCAACGGCGGGGCACATGGATCTCATTGTCGCAATCAAGGCGCTGATACTGGGGGTTGTCGAAGGATTGACGGAGTTCCTGCCGGTATCGAGTACCGGGCATTTGATCGTCGTCGGAAGTCTCCTTAATTGGAACGACGAGAAGGGCAAGCTGTTCGAGATCGTGATTCAGTTTGCCGCCATCCTCGCCGTCTGCTGGCAATACCGTAAACGCCTGTGGAACGTCGTCGCGACCCTGCCGCGCGATGCGAAATCGCAGCGATTCACCGTAAATCTCGTGCTCGCGTTCCTGCCGGCCGCCGTGCTCGGCGTGCTGTTCATCAACGCCATCAAAAAGTACTTGTTCGCGCCGGTTCCGGTGGCCACAGCGTTCATCGTCGGCGGCCTGCTCATTCTTTGGATCGAGAGCAGCCGGCGTACGCTGCGCGTCGATAATGTGGATTCTGTGAAGCCGGGCGATGCGATCTGGATCGGCTTCGCCCAGGCCCTGTCCATGATTCCCGGCACGTCGCGCTCCGGGGCGACGATCATGGGAGGCTTGCTGCGCGGTCTGTCACGCCCGGCGGCCACGGAGTTTTCCTTCTTCCTGGCGATCCCGACGATATTGGGCGCCACCGTGCTGGAGTTGTACAAGGCCCGCCACACGCTGAAGTTCGATGATCTTGCCGTCATCGGTGTGGGCTCGATTGCCTCGTTCGTCAGTGCGGCATTCGCGGTGCGTGCGTTGATTCGTTATGTGAGCGCCCACAACTTCAAAATCTTTGCCTGGTACCGAATCGCGTTTGGATTCCTGATCCTCGCCACTTGGTACTTCGGCTGGGTCACGTGGGGATAGGGGTATACTGCGGCCTCTTGGGTAGGGGTCCTTAAGACCCGAGGTTCCCGTCATTTGACGTCGAATGCAGTCCAAGCCACGGATGTGGCGCATCTCATTCAGGTCGCGTTGACGCCGATATTCCTGATTTCCGCGATCGGAGTGACGCTCAACGTCTTGACCAGCCGCCTGTCGCGCATCGTGGATCGAGCGCGCAGCATGGAACATGAGCTGCGCCATCCGGACTATGCTCCCGACGAGCGCGACCTGCATGGGGCACTCGGCGTGTTGGCGCGGCGCGCCCGCTACATCAACGCGGCCATCACCTTAAGCACGCTTTCCGCGCTGTTCATCGCATTGGTGGTGGTGATGCTGTTCGTCAACGCGTTCGCGCATTGGGAATTTTCGGCTTTCATCGCCATCCTGTTCATTCTATCGATGCTGGCGTTGGCGGCAGCGCTCACGGCATTCCTCATCGAGGTGCGCATCGCCACCAGCTCGCTGCGCATCGGGCTCGAGGCTGCGTCACGCGACAGCTAGTGCGCAGGGTGCTCGCGCACCGCGATCGGCACATTGCACAAATCGATGTGTCCGGCGGGCACCTTGAAGAAATCCTCGGGCCGGTTGCGTCGCGATTCGATCAGCGCGGCAAACGTCGGGGTGTCGGTGCGGATGACTTCCAGATTGGAGCGCTCCGACGGTGCAACGTCGGCGGCAACTTTGATGGATTTGATCGGCAGCGGGGTTTCGGTTTTGGTGTAAAAGCCCAACTCCCCGGTGCCGCGCGGCAGGCTCGACAGCAGCTCCACGCCTTTGACCACCCGTCCGACCAGCGCCACATTGCGGTCCAGATGCCGCGGCGCATGGCCGATCACGACGTACATTTCAGCACCGCTGCCGCTTTCGATGTCCAAATCGCGCCCCACCCCCACCATGCCGTAGCAATGCGCCAGCCACGTGAGGTGCAATTGCTCCGAGCGGGCGGCGGGAAAGCCTCCTGTGAAACCGACTTCCGGTGCATACACATCGCCGTCCGGCAAACGGGTGAAAGGCATGTGCGGGGGAAGGGGCGCGTCGAATTCCGGCGCTACTTTGCCGATTCCGGGCGGCAGCGGATGCCGATGCTCCGCGTCACCCCATTGCGCGACGTAGTTGTCTTGCTCGCGGATGACGGCAAGTCCGTTGAAATAACCCGCCCGGGTCAAGGTTTTGATGTTGGCCACGTGCCGGGGCGCAAACGCCGGGGCCAACTCGATCACCACGCGCCCCGCCGGCAACTCGACGTACAGGGTGTTGTCCAGGTCGAGCGGGCGCCAATCCGCGGGGCTGGAGGCAGCCAATACCTCGCTCATGCTCGGGTGCTTGGCGGCCAGCGCGGGGTGCGACAAAAAAACCAGCACGCACGGAATTAAAAACCTAAAATTGGAGTGCATGCAGTCAGTATTGCATAAATCCTTAATCGATCGCCGAGGGGGCGAAATGCGCCGCATTCTATGTTGTTGTCTTGCGTTGTTGATTGTTGGGCTGCACGGCGCACCGGCCGGCGCGCAGGGCTACCCCGGCGGCATCGGTGGCGTGCCCCCGATCACCGGCAGCGGAGGCAAGACCTCGCAAGTTGATGAGATTCCCAATACCCCGTTGGAGGTCAAGCCGGACAAGGCGGCGGCGAAAGCCTATGCCGCCGGCGTCAAGACCATGACCAAGGCTCGCGAGCTGGAGGAAGCGGTGGCCAAGGCGACGGATCCTGATAAGAGGGCCAAGGCGATGTCCAAATTGGAAGACGCCTATGGCAAAGCGCTGGATCAATTCACGGAAGTATTGCGCAATAAAAACGACATGTACGATGCGTGGAACCAAGTCGGCTACGTGCATCTGCGCTTCGGCGCCTATCGGGAAGCCATCGATGACTACAATCATGCGCTGGCGTTGAAGCCCGACTTGCCCGAGGCGATTCAACATCGCGGCGAGGCGTATTTGGGAGTAGATCGGCTTGACGAAGCCAAGGCCACTTACATGGATCTTTTCTTCCACGCGCGGCCGCTCGCCGATCAGATGATGGTGTCCATGCAGGCCTGGCTGCAAAGTCATCGCAGCGCGGCCAACGGCGTGCGGGCGGCCGATATCGATGCCTTCGACAAATGGCTGCAGGAACGCGACGGCATCGCCAAAACCACGGCCTCTGCGAACTGATCAATCGCCGTTGCGCGCCTTCAAGGCATCGACCTCGGCGCGCAGCTTAAGCACCAGTTCCTCAAGCGCGCTTAGCCGCTGATTCAAATCGGGCGATTCGGACTTCGGTGCCGCCGGCATGGGAGCATCAGGTTCCGGCGCCGATTCCATTGCGCCCGAAAACAAATGCGCGTAGCGCGACTCCCGTGCGCCGGGCGCTCGCGGCAAACGAGCGATGAAGGGCCCATCCTCGCGGGTCATCAGGGCTCTTAAATTGGCCTCGACCTCCTCGGCATCGGCGAACTCGCACAAGCGGTTGGTGCGGGAACGCAGCTCACCGGGTGTCTGCGGTCCGCGCAGCAGCATCACGCAAAGGATGCCCAACTCCTGTTTCGAGAACTTCAAGGAGCCGAATTCCGTGTTGCAGAAGCGGTGCTTGTACTTGGTCACGCGTCCGCCGTAGCCGGCCGACCGATCGCTCACCAGGTGCTTTTTCATCAGCGAGTCCACCGACTGTTGCACGTCGGTCTCGCTGAGCTCGAGCACCGGCTCACGATTGGTTTTCTGGTTGCACGCATTGGTCAACGCGTTTAAGGACAAGGGATACTGATCGGGAGTGGTGATTTCCTTCTCGATCAGGCAGCCGATGACACGTGCTTCGTGCGGCGAAAATTCAATATTCATAACAGCTTCCAACCGGGCGCGGGTTGTTCTACCGTAGCGCCCTTAAGGCTTAAGGAAAGACAGGAATCCCTTAAATGAAAACGCAAGCCGCTGTCGCAGTTGCCGCCCGCAAGCCTCTCGAGATCATCACGCTGGATTTGGAGGGGCCGAAGGCCGGCGAAGTCCTGGTACAGATCAAGGCGAGCGGGGTCTGTCACACGGACGAGTTTACCCGCTCGGGGGCCGATCCAGAGGGCTTATTTCCGGCCATCCTCGGGCACGAAGGCGCCGGCGTCGTGGTCGACGTCGGTCCCGGTGTTACCTCGGTGCGCAAGGGCGATCATGTCATTCCGCTCTACACGCCCGAGTGCCGGCAGTGCAAATCATGCACGTCGCGTAAGACCAACCTGTGCACCGCCATCCGTGCCACCCAGGGCAAAGGACTCATGCCGGACGGTACCAGCCGTTTCTCCATGGGCCGCGATCTTGTGCACCATTACATGGGCTGCTCCACGTTCTCGAATTTTACGGTGCTGCCGGAGATTGCGGTCGCCAAGATTCGCGAGGATGCCCCCTTCGACAAGGTCTGCTACATCGGTTGCGGCGTGACCACGGGCATTGGCGCGGTCATCAATACGGCCAAAGTGGAGGCGGGCGCCAATGTCGTCGTGTTCGGATTGGGCGGCATCGGTCTGAATGTCGTTCAGGGCGCGCGCATGGTCGGCGCCAACAAAATCATCGGCGTCGATTTGAATCCAGGCCGCAAGGTGCTTGCCGAGAAATTCGGCCTGACGCATTTCGTGAACCCGAAGGATGTCGGCGCTGATCTCGTGGCGCATCTCGTGGCGCTGACCGACGGCGGCGCCGATTACAGCTTCGAGTGCGTGGGTAATGTGGATCTGATGCGCCAGGCCCTGGAGTGCTGCCATCGCGGCTGGGGCGTCTCGGTGATCATCGGGGTCGCCGGCGCCGGAAAGGAGATCTCGACGCGGCCCTTCCAGCTGGTCACCGGCCGGGTGTGGAAAGGGACTGCATTCGGCGGTGCTCGCGGTCGTACGGATGTGCCGAAGATCGTCGACTGGTATATGGAAGGCAAGATCAACATCGATGATTTGATCACGCATAAAATGCCGCTCAATAAAATCAACACGGCGTTCGACCTGATGCATTCCGGCGAATCGATACGCAGCGTCGTGCAATTTTGAGTGCGCCGAGCTTGCTGTCGGAGCACGCCTGCTATGGCGGCGTGCAGCGCTTCTACCGGCACGAATCGCGCGAAACGCGCGGGCCGATGAAGTTTGCAGCCTACCTGCCGCCGCAGGCGCGTTTTGATCAGGTGCCTGTGCTGTATTTTCTGTCGGGCCTCACCTGCACCGAGGAGACGTTTTGCATCAAATCGCATGCGCAGAAATTCGCGGCGGAATTGGGCCTCATGCTGATCTCCCCGGATACCAGCCCGCGAGAGCCGCGCATCCCGGGCGATGCCGATCATTGGGATTTTGGCTATTCCGCCGGATTTTATCTGGACGCAACGCAAGCGCCCTGGGCGCAGAATTATCGGATGTACAGTTATGTCACGCAGGAGCTGCCGCAAATCGTCGAGGCCCACCTGCCGGCACGGCGCGGTGCCGCCGGCATTTTCGGCCATTCCATGGGCGGCCACGGCGCCTTGACACTGGCGCTGCGCAATCCCTCGCTCTATAAGTCCGTATCGGCTTTCTCGCCGATCGCGGCGCCCATGCAGTCTGCCTGGGGCCGCAAGGCGTTTACCAATTTTCTGGGGCCGGACACGCAGCGCTGGAGCGAGCACGACGCCAGCGAACTGGTCGCACGCCGTCCCTATCCGGGGTCGATCCTGATCGACCAGGGAACCGCCGATCAATATCTGGCCACCGAGTTGATGCCGGAAAAATTCGCCGCCGCCGCCGCGAAGTCCGGCCAGCAACTGACTCTGCGCATGCAGCCCGGTTACGATCACGGCTACTATTTCATCCAAACCTTCATGGCCGATCATCTGCGGCATCACGCGCAACAGCTTGAGGCGGATTGACCGCAACGCAATAGAGCGTATTATCCGGCTCACGCGCAAGGTTCCCGCAAGGGATTTAAATTGGAACGCGGTTTGAAACCGCGGCTGCCCCCGCAACTGTGACCGGATAGCGAGCGTCCACGAATCCACTGAAGCTTGTAGCTTTGGGAAGGAGGACGAAAGCGACGACCCGGAAGCCAGGAAACCCGCCTCGCGCCGTCGTCCTGTTACCGGCCGGGGTGCGCTGATAACTGCGGGGGAAACCGTCGCGACGACAGAGTGGAGTCGTCGCGAGGTTTCGATGAAAAAATCATTTCATGCGCTTCGCGTGCCGACTCTTGGCCTTAAAGACCAGGAGAACTTTGTGCGCACATCAATGCTTCGATCAATTGTTTTAGCGCTCCCGTTGTACGGTTTCGTGGGCGTGGCGAGCGCCGCCCTCGAGGATCAGCCGGATACCGTCGTGGTGACCGCCACCCGCATACCCACGCCCGAGTTGCAGGTTGCCAGCAGCATTACCGTGGTCACGGCGGATGATATTGCCGCAAGGGAAATCAAAACATTGCCCGACCTCTTGCGACAGGTGCCGGGATTGAACGTCGTGCAAACCGGGGGTCCGGGCGGCCAGACCTCCGTGTTCATGCGCGGCACGAATGCCAATCACACCAAGGTACTGGTCGACGGCATCGATGTCGGCGACCCGAGCAATCCCGCCGGCGCATTTGATTTCGGCCATTTCCTGACGCAGGACATTCAAAAGGTCGAAATCTTGCGCGGGCCGCAGAGCGGGCTGTACGGCTCGGATGCCATCGGCGGCGTCATCAACATCATCACCAAGAGCGGCTCTGGTCCGGCGCAATTCGACGCCGCCGTGGAAGCGGGATCCTTCGACACCTTCAACCAGAGCGGCGGGGCGAGCGGCTCGTACGAGCAGCTTCACTATGCGGCGAACATCGAGCACCTTCATTCCGGCCAGACGCCGGTGACGCCGCTCGATCTGCTCCCGCAGGGACAGCAGCGCATCGATGATTACTACGATAATTTCACGGCGTCGACCAAACTGGGCTTCGACGTTACGGAGCACTTCGACTTAGGTCTGGTCGCGCGCTATACGGATACGCACTTGCGCATCACGGGCGATAACTTCAACAATTTTCCGGCGACGCCGGATTCGGCGCAAAGCGCCAACGACACGCTGCAGACCTACGCCCGCGCGACCGCACATCTGACGAGCAGCGACGGCGTGCTGGAGCAGACCCTCGGCGCGGCCTACAGCGATGTGAGATCTTCCGATTTCAGTCCCGAACTGCCGCGCAGCGATGCCTTCGGCGAACGCGTGAAAATCGACTGGTTGGGCGCCATCAGGTTTGCCGCGCAACAGACCCTGGTGCTGGGCGCCGAACATCAGCGCGACGCAATCACCGCGCCCATCTCGGCCAGTACCACCATCGACTCAGGCTTCGCCGAGCTGCAATCCGGCTTTGGCGAGCGCCTGTTCGACACGGTCAGCGTCCGCTACGACTCGAATGATCGCTTCGGCGGCAAGCTGACCTATCGATTGGCGCCGGCTTACCTCATCCCTGAGACCGGCACAAAGATCAAGGCGAGCATCGGCACCGGTTTCAAGGCGCCGACCTTGAATCAGCTGTTCCAGAGCTTTCCGGCTTTCGATTTCCTCGCCAATCCGGATCTGAAGCCGGAGAGCAGCCTCGGCTGGGATCTCGGATTCGAACAAGCCGCCTTGGGCGATTCCTTGAGATTCGGTGCCACTTATTTTCACAACAACATCAAGAATTTGATCGCCGAGAACGCGCAATTCACCATGAATATCAATGTGGGGCGAGCTGTCACCGAAGGTGTCGAAAGCTTCCTTTCGTATCAGGCGGCGCCGACGCTTAGCTTTCGGTTGGATTACACCTACACCCAGGCCACGGATGAAATCGCGAACGATGAGTTGCTGCGACGGCCAAAGCACAAGGGCACGTTGAACGCCGCTTGGCAGGCGACCCACCGGCTGGCGTTTAACGCGACCGTGCTCAGCGTAGGCTCGTGGATCGACGGCAATCGGGATTTTTCGATTCCACGATTGACCGCGCCGGGCTACACCACGGTGGACTTGGTCGGCAGCTTCGACCTGACCAATCAAATCAATGTGTATGCCCGGATCGCCAATCTATTGAATCGACACTACGAGAACCCGACCGGATTCCTGCAGCCGAGCCTCGGCGCATTTGCTGGCATCAAGGCGAAGTTCTAAGCGCGGGCCTGAACGAGCGGTGCGGAGGTGATGCGGCCGTCGAAATCAGTCCACACATGCTGCGCGAAATCGTACAGCTTGCAGCTGCGAACGGTGTTCCAGTAGTAGCGCCACGTGAACACCTCTGAGTTCAATCGTTCATCGAGAGTCGCAGCGAGTTTGGCTTGCGCCTCTTTGAGCCGATAGAGCGGAATTCCCATGTTCACGTGATGCGCGCCGTGCTCGAGAATATAGTGGATCAATCCGTCCAGCGGACGGATCAGCTTGATGTGCACGGTCGTGGTCGCGTAGCCGGCGTTGGCGGTCCATTCGTCGCGCCGCTCATACCACGCAACCCGCGGATGAGTGTGCTGCACATAGATCACGAACCCCATGAGGCAGTTCCAGATGAAGAAGGGTACGACGAAGCCGAAGATCAGCAGCGACCAAATCGACCGGCCGCTGTAGACGCCCCACAGCACCAAACCGCCGACCCACAGCGCCGCGAAGGCAGCCACCAGCAGGCTGTCCCAGGTGTAGCTGACGCGTCGCGTCGACACATGCTTGCGAGCCGGAAAAAACAACTTCTTCCACCACATCTCGATCATGTAGTAGACGCCTTGGCCGAAACCGCTGCGGTAGACGTGTTCCAGAAGGCGGCGTATCCGCGGCAGCTGGGCAAACTCGGCAGGCGAGAAGGGCGTCCACACGTAGTCGCGACCCTTCAAGTTGGTGAAGCCGTGGTGTGCGAGGTTATGGCCGATCTCCCACAAGCTGAATGGCGTGAGCGAGGGCAGGAAAGCGATTCGGCCGATCCATTTGTTCAACGTCTTGTAGGGCGTATAGGAGCCGTGGCAGGCATCGTGCCCGATGACGAACAATCGCGCGATCCAGAGCGCCGCCACCAACGAGGAAAATATTTTTACCCACCAAGAGTCGACGATGAGCAGGCTGGCAATGGCCACACCCAGCACCAGCCAATCGAGCAAAAACCAAATGATCGGAGTGGCCACTCCGGTCTTGACCGCGAAAGGCTGCAACAACTTCTGGAATTTAAAGCGGGTCTTGTCGGGCGGCAGGGTCTTGCCGACTGTTGACTTAGGTTCCGAAGAATTTTGCACTCGAAGCTCCGCGCGCCCGTGAAATACTGGACCTCACATTATACGCCAAGAACTGCGATAAGCACGGACTTGCGTCAGGCAGTCTCCGCATCGGGCCACAGCAAAACCCCCAAATGCTCGCACGCTTCGATGAGAGCGGTGGCAGCCTCCCGAGTGCTGGCATCCAGCCGTCGATCATGGGTCAAGAGCCACGTGAGCCGCGCGCGGCGCGAGCGCGCCGACGGATCGCTGTCGAACAGCGCAGGAAACAGCCCGAGCGCATCGACAAATTCGCGCATTGCAGCAGTGGTTGGGGCGTTTGGTGCCGGAGTCAGCAGCAATTTCAGCCAGGTGACGCATCGTTTGGCGAGGCCCGCGCGTGTGATGCCGACGCCCGTGCGGCGCCGCGATTCCCCGTCCGCCAACGAATCGGCAAGATTGCGATAGCGTTCGACCGACAATTCATCGGCGGCCAGGGCAGGGCTGGCGTCGGACAGAATGGCGCGCAGGACGTCGCCCAGCAGCAAGGAAAGTGACTCGGCCAAAAACCGCTGGCACTGCTCGGTGTCCGGACGCGCGAGTTGATCCCAGGAGAGAGGTCCCCCTACACGTCTGGCGTTCGGCGACTTGGACATGGCCCCCAGTGTAGCGGCTCTGTTGCTCATCGCAACTGTCTCAAAGTGAGATCGGGGTCACCGACGCATCCATTCCCGGGCAATTCGCGTCGTTTTGCCAGGCAATGACCGATGGCGCGAATAAAATTAATGAAAGCGCCGGGACTTTGTCGATCAGAAGCGTCCATGGCATATCATAAAGCGATGCCCATACCCAAAACCTGAGGCGCCGCCTCATTGCAAGCTAGACCGCAATTGACTCCCGGCAGGTGTGTCTCGCTGGCTCCTAAAGTACGGCGCATCGTGGCCGGCAATGCAGGGATGATGACCGGGCCGGGAACCAACACCTACTTGCTGGGCGAGCAGCAGGTGAGCGTGATCGATCCCGGCCCTGAGGATGCGCGTCACTTGGAGTGCATTCTTGCAGCGGGAGGTTCGGCCATCCGTTGGGTGCTCGTCACGCATACGCATCGCGATCACTCGCCGATGGCTGCGGAGCTTGCCCGGCGCACGGGAGCGCAAATCATCGGGCTGCCGCCGCCCGACGACGGGCGACAGGACGAGAATTTCGTACCCGGCCGTCGGCCCGCGGATGCGGAGCGGCTGATCCTGGGTGATTGTGAATTGACCGCAATCCACACGCCCGGGCATGCATCGAATTGCATGTGTTACCTGCTGGCGAGTGAACGGCTGCTGATTACCGGCGATCATGTGCTCGAGGGCGTGTCCCCGGTCATTTTGCCGCCCGACGGCAACATGTCCGAATACTTGAACTCCCTCGAGAAACTGTTCGCCTATGACTTTGAGAGGATTGCTCCCGGTCACGGCGACATCATGGAACACGGCAAGAAGGTAATCGAGGCGCTGCGCGCGCATCGCCTCGCCCGCGAGGCCAAAGTCATTCGCAGCATCAAGAATTTGACCGCCGCCAGCCTGGACACTCTGATACCGGTGGTCTACGACGATGTGCCGGCCGACCGCCACGTGTGGGCGCGGTTGACGTTGCAGGCGCATTTGATCAAGTTGGCCGGCGAAGGCCGGATACTGGAGCAAAACGGAATCTGGCGGCTCAGTCGCGAATGAGGCCGCGGCTAGCCGTTTCACTGAATTCAGTGAGTGTACGGCGCGGCGGCAAGTGGGTGTTGCGCGACATCACCTGGCGGCTGCGGCCAGGGGATCGCTGGGCATTGCTCGGCGACAACGGCGCCGGCAAGACCCAATTGCTCAAGCTCTTGAGCGGCGACGTCTGGCCGACGCCGGGGCCCGCTGGATCGTCTCGTACTTTTCAAGTCGGGCGCCGAGCGCTCGATCTTATCGATGCCAAGCGCCGCATTGCCTACGTCGGCGGCGAGCGCCAGGACAAGTACGCGCGTTACCGCTGGAATTTAAGCGTGCGCGATGTGGTTGCCACCGGGCTGCATCGCACGGATTTGCTGCTCTCGCCGGTCTCGCGGCTCGAGGCGAAGCGGGTCGCCGCCACCTTGAGCGCCTGCGGCCTCACCGCGCTGGCGACTCGCGAATTCTCGTCGCTCTCCTATGGAGAAAAGCGTCTCGCGCTGCTCGCGCGGGCGCTCGTGCAAGATCCGGACTGGCTTCTGTTGGACGAATTCTACAACGGCCTGGACGCCGACTACCGGCAGCGCATCGACGCCGTGCTCAAGACCGCGTGCGACCGGGGCCAGTCGTGGGTGGTGACGGCGCACCGGGCCATGGACGTTCCGCGCGGAACGCGCTCGCTGATCCAGCTCTGCGGCGGCAAGGTACTCGCGCTCAAGCGGCTTGCGCGCGCCGACCTCGAGCGCCTGAGAGCGAAGGCCGCGGAGTATCCGCGCGAACGGCTGCCGCGGCGCGCGCGAGCGCATCGCCGCGCCCAGGACCGGTGCTGCTGCGGCTGCGAGAGGTCGATTTGTACGTCGAGTATCGGCTGGTGCTCAAGGGATCTGAACTGGCGGCTGCGCCGCGGTGAGCATTGGTCGGTATTCGGCGCCAACGGCGCCGGCAAGACCAGCTTCTTGAAATTAATCTACGGCGATCTGGCGCCCGCATTGGGCGGGCGAATCGAGCGCGTGGGCTTTCCCGCGGGGACGCCCATCAGCGACTGGAAGAGGCAGGTCGGCTATGTCTCGCCGGAACTGCAAAGCATCTACGCCGTTGACGACAGCATCTTAAGGTTGGTCGCGAGCGGCCGCCATTCCAGCATTGGGCTGGTGGATCCGCCGACCGCCGCAGATCTACGGCTTGCGCGGCGGTGGTTGAAATTTTTCAAATTATCGAGCATGGCGCGGCGCCGGCCGCGCGAGCTGTCCTATGGACAGCTGCGCCGCGCGCTCATCGCGCGCGCCATGGCGGCAAACCCGCGAATTTTGCTGTTGGACGAGCCGCTCACCGGCCTCGATCCAAAGCAGCGCGGCATGATGAAGCGCCTGCTGCAACGACTGATGCGGCGCCGGCTGACATTAATTGCCGCCGTGCACCATGCGGAGGACTTGCCGCACGGCATGACCCACGGATTGCATTTACATAAGCAGCGCGTCCAGGTTGCGGATTCTTATTTTGCGACGTGAGTGAGGGCGAGGCCGCGCCCGCGCGAGCGAGACTACGATCCTTACGTCACCTTGGGGAAAGCGGATTATGTTGCGTCTCAGCGCTGCGGCTTTGGTTGCCGGCACGGTCTTGTTAGGTTGCAGCGGATCCGGATACGCGCTGCGCCCGGTGCCCCGCATCGCCGCAGACAATGTGGGCAAGCCCGTGAGCGTGCTGCAGGAAGCTTTCGGTGAGCCGCGCAAGATCGACAAGACGCCGACGAAGCTGGTGTACGTCTGGTTCTTGCCGCAAAAACCCAAGGAGGGAGCGCCGTCGGGCTTCCAGGGCT
Source organism: uncultured Gammaproteobacteria bacterium (assembly GCA_963749775.1). Classification (GTDB taxonomy): domain Bacteria; phylum Pseudomonadota; class Gammaproteobacteria; order Steroidobacterales; family Steroidobacteraceae; genus Bog-1198. The sequence continues at coordinate 258,187 of CAVVPB010000025.1, read as the reverse complement.
GCGAGATGGAAGTCACCGTGGATGCGCGCTCGCAGCGCATCTTGGGCTATTCGCTCTCGAACATCGGCTGGGCCGCATGTCGCGATGTGCAACGGCGCATTCGCGTGGCGCAGCGCTGAAGATTTCGTTTCTCGCTACAATAGCGGCGACGCCTGATGGCGTTTAGCGCATTGGGAGTCCCTCGCCGTTGTTTCCAGTATCAATTCTTTCCCTCCTGATTCAGGCCGCATTGATCGTGCACGTGATCAAGACCGGGCGAAACCAACTCTGGATCTGGGCCATCGCACTGCTGCCGGGAATTGGATCGCTGGCGTATTTCGCCGCTGAGATCTTGCCGGAGCTCTTCGGCGGCCGCACCGCGCGCCGCGCCGGGGCCGGCATGCGACGCATCATTGACCCGAACCGCGATCTGCGCCGCGCCAGCGCGGAGGTGGAGATTTCCGGCAATGTGGACGCGCGTCGCCGCCTAGGCGAGGAGCTCTTCGAACGTGGCCAGTATGATGAGGCCATCGAGGTGTATCGCGCAGGCCTTAAGGGTATTTTCGAATACGACCCGACTCTGTTGGTGGGCATTTCTCGCGCGCAATTCGCCAAGCAGGACTTTGCCGGTGCGCGGCGCACGCTCGAGCTGATGACGCAGCACAATCCGGATTTCAAGTCGGCCGATGCCAAGCTTCTGTATGCCCGCACGCTGGATTCGCAAGATGCGCTGGACGAGGCGGAGCGGGTGTATGAAATGCTCGCCCCCGGGTATCCGGGCGCCGAAGCGCGTCTGCGCTACGGCTTGCTGCTCAAGCGGCGCGGCAAATTCCAGGAAGCGCAACGCGTGCTTCGGGACCTGTTGGACAGCGCCAAGCTGGGTCCGGCCCATTATCGCCGTGCGCAGGCAGAATGGCTGGATCGCGCGCGGCGCGAGTTAAGCTAGAATGCTGGGTCTGGCCTCATCTTTGAGCATACGGAGCTTCCCATGCATACCGTCACACGAGTCAGTTCCTTTGCGTTTCTGTCCTTAGTGGCGATTGTGCTGGCGGCGTGCGCCGGCCAGAAAGAACCCGCACAGAAGCTCATCGCCGAGATCGAGGCGACCGCAACGGCCGCCTCGCCGGAAGCAAGCAAGTACGTGCCGGATGAACTCGCGGACGTGCAGACCAAACTCGGCGCGCTCAAAGCATCCTACGCCAAGCAAGACTATGCGGCGGTGGTGTCGGGCGCTCCCGCGGTGCTGGGCGCGGCCCAGTCGCTGGCCACCGATGCGGCCGCCAAGAAGGACGAAACGCTGAAAGCTCTCAATGATCAATGGACAGAATTGGCCGGCTCGGTGCCGGACCACCTCACCGCGGTTCAGAATGGCATCGACTTTTTGGGCAAAAAGGCCAACAAGAAGCTTGCCGCGGGTATTGATCTCGACGCCGCCAAGGCCGGCGCCGCCGAGGCGAACTCGATCTGGTCCAAGGCACAGGCGGCGTTCGCCAGCGGCAACCTGGAGGAAGCGGTGGCCACCGGCAAGGATGCGAAGTCAAAGACCGAAGCCGTGGCTGCGTCCCTGAAGCTCGATCCCGCGGCTCCGCCGCGCAAGTCGTAAGGCCGCTACAGCGCCAATGTACCTTCGCTGACGATGATCGCGGTGCCGGCGATGGACGCCGCGATCAGCGCGCCCTTGTCGATTTCCAGGCGCACCCCGACCTGGCCGGGCCTGCCCATCTGGGCGCCCTGCCGGCCTATGAACGAGGTGGATTTCTTGCCGAACTGGCCCAGATCCCAGAGGTAGGCTCCCAGCATGGCGTGGGCGTTGCCGCTGACGGGGTCCTCCATGATCCCCAAGGCGGGGCAAAACATGCGCGATTCCGTCCAGATCTCATCGGAATCGCGATTGACAGCGAACAAGAAGAAGCCGTCGGCCTTAAGTTCCGCGCCCATCGAGACCAGGGTGTCGAAATTCGGCGCAAGGTTCTCGAGATATCGGGCGTGTGAAATGGGCACCAGCAGACGGGCGCTGCCTTTGCGGACGATTCTCGCCGGCATGATCTCATGCAAGTGAGTCGCCGGAAGCCGCAACGCTTCGGCCACGCGCAAGGTGGTCTTGAATGGCAACGGCGCCTCCAGTTCCGGCGCACTCTGGCGAAACTCGATGACGGTTTCGGGCGCTGCCGCGCGCTGCTGTATGTGGGCGTTCACCTCGATAATGCCGGTGCCGGAATGCTGACGACAGACGCCCACGCTGCGCCTGCCCAAGGCCATGAGCACGGCATGGGCGGCCACGGTCGCATGCCCCACGAACGGCGCTTCCTTGCGCGCGTTGAAGAACCGCAACCGGACATCATGATCGGGACCGTTCGCGGCGAAAACAAAAGCGACTTCGGCGTGCGAAAACTCCCGCGCGACGGCCTTAAGAAAAGCGTCGTCTCGTCCGTCCGCATCAAGCACCACGGTCGCAGGATTGCCGGTGAAGCGTGTGGCGGTAAATGCATCGACTTGAAAGATGCGCAAGAGCATTCTCCTGATAATGGCGGAGTTTTGCACGCCTCCGTCCGGCAGGCTACACTTCCTCGAGTAGATACCCTATGCGCGCCGCCGTCGAAATCAGCATGTACCCGTTAACCGGCGACTACCGCGCGCCGATACAAGCGTTTATCGATCGGCTGAACGCGCATTCCGGCATGGTGGTGCGGACCAATGCGCTGGCGACGCAAATCTGGGGTCCGTTAGAGCAAGTCATGAGTGTCCTGACGCGAAGAGATGGCACGCGCCGCCGCGGACGCGCCTCAATTGGTCTTTGTCATGAAGGTGCTGCCGGGATTGGCGCCCCCGGAATTGGGCCAAACGTGATTCACCAGCTCTCGGTCCAGCTCGTGAGTGCCTGGCACGACACGAGCGGGATCGAACTTGCAGCCGCATTCCTCGCGGTGGCCTACCTGCTCCTGGCGATTCGGCAGCAGTTGAGTTGTTGGACGGCGGCCTTTGTCAGCTCCTGTCTTTATGTGTGGGTTCTTTTCACCGCACGCCTGTACATGGAGTCGGTGCTGAATGGCTTCTATGCCGCGATGGCCCTGTACGGCTTTTGGCAATGGCGACACGGCAAGGACGGCGCAGCGCTTAAGGTGTCTCGATGGCCAATCGCGCGTCACGCAGGCGCCGTGCTCGGTGTCGTCGCACTTGCGCTGATCAGCTCATTTTTCCTGCGGCGCTTTACCGCGGCGGCCTGGCCCTTTCTCGACTCGATGGTGGCTTGGTCGAGCGTGTTCGCGACGTTCTTGGTGGCGCGCAAAGTGTACGAAAACTGGCACTGGTGGCTGGTGATCGATTCGGTGAGCATGGGGCTTTATTTTACGCGCCACCTATATGCGACGATGCTGCTGTTTGCCCTGTACCTCGTCTTGATCGTGATCGGCATGCGCGAATGGCGCCGCAGTTTGCCCGCCCTGACGTATGCAACCGAGTGACATCGAGCGCCTGGGGCGCGATGTCGTGCCGGGTACGGGAGCCCTCGAGATAAAGCTCCTCGGCACGGGACTCTTCTACAACGACGTATCGTGTGATGCGCGGTGGCGCCGTATACGCGTTGCGAGTGGCGGCCGAATACCCGATGGAATACCCGGCGAGTCTTAAGCCGGATGTCGGGTGGGAAGCTCAGTTGCTGCGTACCGCCGGCGGTTTGGGGTTTGCACCGCCCCTCGTGTACTGCGACCCGGTGCGCGCCGTGCTGGTCGCGCGCTGGGTCGAAGGCCGCTCGTGGTCGCCGGATGAGGTGAGGCTGCCGGAGAATTTGCGCAGGATTGCCGCTCTGCTGCGCGATGTTCATGCGCTGCCGATTCCACCGCCGGCGCGCCTCATGACTCCAGCAGACTGGGTGGACCTGTATGGCGCGGCATTGTCGCGGGCCGGGCGCCCGATTGATCGCGAATTAAGCATGAGCGCAGCGGCGCGTTTGCAGCAGCTTGCCGAGCTGCCGCGCGTCCCCGGCGTTGTTTGTCACAGCGATCTGCACGCGCTGAATCTGATTCGAGCCGACCAATCCCTGGTGTTGATCGACTGGGAATACGCGCATGTGTCGGATCCCTTATGGGATCTGGCCGGGTGGAGCGCGAACAATGATTTCGATGCGGAACTTCAGCGGGACTTGTTGGCCAATTACTTCAGTAGCGCGCCCTCTTCGAGCACGTGGGCGCGCTTTAGGCTGCTTGCATGGCTTTACGACTACATCTCGCTGCTTTGGAGCGAACTTTCCTTAAGCCTGCGGCGCGATGCTCTCAATGGCATTTCAGTGCGCGCAGCGCAGCTCGACGCGCGCCTACGCCTTCCGGCACACTAGGCGCGAATGAATTCCCAAACGGGCGGCAACGGAGGACTGAATGGCGCGGATGATTGTGGTGGATCGTGACGGAAAGGAACACGAGATAGAAGCAAAGACCGGATTGAAGGTCATGGAGATACTGCGCGAGCTCGATTACGGCGTCGCAGCGATCTGCGGAGGTCTTTGTTCCTGCGCCACTTGCCATGTCTATGTGGACGAGGCCTGGGCCGCGCGCTTGCCGAAGCGCCAAAGCGATGAGATGGAGCTGCTGAACGAGCTGCCCGATTATCGCGAGGCGACTTCCCGGCTTTCCTGTCAGCTCGACTTCACCGACGCCCTGTCCGGTCTTAAGGTGACCGTGGCCGCGGATTCTTAACAGCGCGAGCTACTGCTTTTCGGTCTGGCGGCGCACCGCGTCCTGCGCCGCCAGGATCGCGGCGGGATCTCCGAGGAAACGCCGGCTCAAGGGCTGCAATTGCTCGTCGAGCTCGTAGAGCATGGGAATGCCGGTCGGAATATTGAATTCCACGATGTCGGTTTCGGACATCATGTCCAGCATCTTCACGAGTGCGCGCAGCGAGTTGCCGTGCGCGACGATGAGCACGTTCCTGTTGGCGCGCAGCTCCGGGACAATGCGCGACTCCCAGTAGGGCAGCACGCGCGAGAGCGTGTCCTTCAGCGATTCGGCTGCGGGCAGCCCCTTCGGATCGACATCCGCGTAGCGCGGATCGAAGCGCGGATGGCGCGGATCGTCCAGCCCCAATGGCGGAGGCGGAATGTCGTAGCTGCGCCGCCATAGCTTGACCTGCGCATCGCCATGCTCTGCCACCGTTTGCGCCTTGTTGAGTCCCTGCAGCGCCCCGTAGTGGCGCTCATTCAGTCGCCAGCTGCGCTCGACGGGAATCCACATAAGATCCGAGGTATCGAGCATCAACCAAAGCGTGCGAATCGCCCGCTTCAGCACCGAGGTAAAGGCGATGTGCGGCACCAGCTTGCCTGCTGCAGCTCCCGTCCTGCGGAAATCGCCTCCACGCGTCCCTGATCGCTGAGGTCGATGTCGTGCCAGCCGGTAAAGAGATTCTCGACATTCCAGACGCTTTGGCCGTGGCGCACCAGGATCAGTTTTCCGGTCACTTTACCTCCCAGCGGCGCATCGCCGCCGCAAACAAGCCGTCAAATACCGTCGCCAGCGTGGGCCCCTCGTACATGTTCACGTGCAGGCGAATTCGCCCGCGGCCGGCGCGCAGCAGCATCCTTTGAAATTTATCGACGTCGGCGGCGGCAGGTACTGCGATGCTAGCGCGCAGCTCGCCGTGGACCGGCACCAGAAAGCGCATGCTCGATTGTTGGATCACCGCCTCGGCATCGAGTTCGCGCGTGGCGAGACAGCGGGTAACCCATGCCCAGCCGGTCAGCACGGCGATCGAATACAGACTGCCGCCGAACGCGGTTCCCTTGTGATTGGCGTTCGGCGCAAGCGGCGCGCGCAGAACCATGGAGGTATCGTCCGCTGACTCGACAACGATGCCCATGTGTTTCGCAAGAATGATGTCCCGGTCAATGAGGTCCTGCAGATAGTCCGCACCGAATCGGGTGGCTTGCGGCATCATCGTCTTTAGCCCTGCGCAAGGCGCCTGACGGCTTGCAGCGCAACCGAGATCGTCGCGAAGTCGGGGGGTGAGCCGGTGCGCAGGTCAACCACGACCCGCTTCAGCGCGTCGACGGAGGCGGCGTGACGCGCAAGCCACTGCTCGACCCGCGCTTCCGCCTTTCTTGCCTTGGATCTCAATACCGCCAACGTGATCTTGCTTTGCAGGGCATACAAATTGTCGCGCAGAGTGCCGCGCGCTACGGCCTGCCAATGTCCGTCGGCCACCAACGTTTCGATTTGTTCCTTGATCCACGTCAGCCCGATCCGCTCGCCGAGATCGAAATAGATCTTGGCCGCATAGACTATCTTCACGCGCGCCGCCATGGCGACCTCGACCAGATCCAGCGCGCAGCGCATGTCTTCGAGCGACGCGATGCGCGTCGCGAGCTGTTCGGGGACATTCTCCGCGATGAGCTGCGAGCGCAGCGTGCTCATGCGTGTCCGCTGGGTGACGCCGAGCAAGTTGCCCAACTCGTGGAACAGTTCCCCCACTTTAGGGGCATAGCGGGAAACAGTGCTTTTGATCCCCAGGTCGTTGCGTCGATTCTCCAGCAGCCAGTAGCTCATATGCCGAAGCAGCCGCGTGGTTTGAATCATCGCCGTGCATTGAGTGGCCGCAGGAACGCGGTTGTCCAGCGCTTCGATTTGCGCCCAGATGTTGCGCACGGCAAACACCTCGCGCGCAATGCTGTAGGCGCGCGCAATCGCCGCCGGATCGGCGCCGGTGTCGTCCTGGGCACGCACCGGAAAGACCGGGCCCATCCGGTTGATACAGCTGTTGGTGATCGCAGTCGCGATGATCTCGCGCCGCAGGCGATGGCGCTTGATCCGCGCCGCAAAGCGCTTCTGCACCGGCGCCGGGAAGTAGCGGTTGAGTTCCGCTGATAGATACGGATCCTCCGGCACATTTGAATTGATCAGGGCTCGATAGAACCATATCTTGCCGTAACTTAAGATAATGGCGAGTTCCGGGCGCGTCAGTCCTTCGCCGGCCTGGCGCCGCTCCGCGATTTCCTCATCGGTGGGCAGATACTCGAGGCCCCGGTTCAGGTCGCCGGAACGTACCAGCGTGCGGATCACGTAGGCACTTTCGCTCAGGTCCTGTTTTGCCTGAGATGCGCTGGTGCTGATGGCCTGGCCTTGCAGATAGTTGTTGCGCAGCACCAGCCCGGCCACTTCGTCGGTCATCTGCGCCAGCAATCGATTGCGTGCCGCGTAGGTGATTTGCTTGGCGCGGACCGCGCCGTTTAAGAGAATCTTCAGGTTGACCTCAACGTCAGAGGTATTCACACCGGCGGAGTTGTCGATGAAATCCGTATTGAGCCGGCCGCCGCGCCGCGCGAACTCGATGCGGCCCAGCTGCGAGAGCCCCAGATTGCCGCCTTCGCCGATGACCTTGCAGTTCAATTCGCGCGCGTCGATGCGCACCGCATCGTTGCTGCGGTCCCCAACGTCGCTGTGGCTCTCGCTGCTCGCTTTGACATAGGTGCCAATGCCGCCGTTCCAGAGTAGGTCGACATGGGCCTTCAATATGGCCTTGATCAGCTCGTTCGGCGTAACCTGCGCTGGAAGTTCCAACAGCAGCTGCGCCTCGCGCGACAGCGCGAGGTTCTTTGCGGATCTTGAGTAAACCCCGCCGCCCTTGGAGATTGCCCCGCGCGCATAGTCGGCCCACGAGGAGCGGGGCATTTTGAACAAGCGCTGCCGCTCGGCGAAGGAGCGTTTGGGATCCGGCTGCGGATCAAGAAAAATGTGCTGATGATTGAACGCCGCAACCAGGCGAATGCAACGTGATTGCAGCATGCCGTTGCCGAAAACGTCCCCCGCCATGTCGCCGATGCCTGCGGCGGTAAAGGTCTGATTTTGGATATCGGTGCCGATCTCGCGAAAATGGCGCTTAACGCACTCCCAGGCGCCGCGGGCGGTGATCGCCATTTTCTTGTGGTCGTAACCGGCCGATCCGCCGGAGGCAAAAGCATCGCCCAGCCAAAAGGCATAGTCGTTGGAAATGGCGTTGGCGATGTCCGAAAAGGCGGCGGTGCCTTTGTCCGCGGCGACCACCAGGTAGGCGTCGTCGGTGTCGTGGCGAACCACCAGGCGGGGCGGGACGATTTTATCGTCGACGATATTGTCGGTGACATCCAGCATCCCGCGGATGAGCGTTTGATAGCAGGCAATCACCTCCGCTTGCTGGGCCTCGCGCTCGGTCGGCAAGCGCCGGACGACAAATCCTCCCTTGGCTCCCACCGGTACGATGACGGTATTTTTTACCTGCTGTGCCTTCATCAGGCCGAGGATTTCCGTACGGAAATCCTCGCGCCGGTCCGACCAGCGAATACCGCCGCGCGCCACGTATCCCATGCGCAAGTGCACGCCTTCCATGCGCGGCGAGAACACGAATATCTCAAAGAGCGGCTTCGGCAACGGCAATTCGCGCAGTTGCTGGCTTTCCAGCTTGAAGGACAGGTATTCCTTCAATTGGCCGCCGGCGTCGGTCTGGTAGGCGTTGGTGCGCACCGTGGCCGACAGCGCATTCCACAACGCCCGCAGGATCCGATCCTCATCCGAGCCCGTCACCTCCTCGAGCGCCGCGAGCAGCTCCCTTCCTAAGCGAGCCAGCGATTTCTGGCGCGTCGAAGGGGGTAGCTGCGGATCGAAACGCGCGCCAAACAGCTCGGCGAGAAGCCGGGCGATGGCCGCGTTGTTTTGCAGCACCTGTGCGATATAGCCCTGGCTGAAGGGCAGGCCCGTCTGCAACAGATAGCGGCAATAGGCACGCAGGACCGTGACCACGCGCCACGGAATTCCGGCCGAGAGGGTCAGCTGATTGAAGCTGTCGCTGTCCATGCGCCCGGTCCACACCGCGATGAAGGCGTTCTTGATCTCCCGGTCCAATGCGTCGAACGCGATTGCCGGGGGGGACTGCATGACGAGTTCTAGATCTTGAATCCAGGCGCGGCGTGGGCCGCTGAATTCGAGTTCGTAGGGCCGTTCAGCGATCACCTTAAGACCCATGTTCTCGAGCATCGGTAGAAGATCGGAGATGGGGATCGCATCCTGGCCGCGAAATATCTTCAGGAAAAATCTTTCCTTGCGCCGATATTCGGGTCGATAGATGTCCAGGTGCAGGCGTTTGGGTTCCTTTTCCGCGGACTCGAGGAAGGAGACGTCGAGTGCGGCGGCATCGGCTTGAAAGTCTTCCGTATACGCGGCCGGAAATGCCGGCCCATACTTGTCGAACAGCTGCAGCGCATAGGCTTCGTCGAAGCGCGCCAATAACGCCGCTTTGAACCCGTCCAGCCACGAGCGCACCGCCGCGGCGACGCGGCGTTCCAAGCTGTCCGAATCGACATGGATTTTCTCGGTCGGCAAGGTTCGCGCCACGATATGGATGCGCGCGAGGTTCGATTCCGCGATTTGCACCGAAGATTCCATGGCGAAAGCGGAAAATGCATCGCGTATCACGCGTTCGATGCGCTGGCGAACCTGCGTGTTGTATTTTTCTCGCGGCACGAACACAAGACAGGAATAAAACCGGTGGAACGGGTCACGGCGCAGCAGCACGCGCACTCGCGGCCTGTCCTGCAAGCCGAATATCCCCATGGCGATGCGATTGAGTTCGGCCACGCTGGACTGAAACAACTCATCGTGCGGGAACGATTCCAAGATGTGCTGCAGCGCCTTACCGTCGTGGCTGTCGGGAGCGAGCGCGAAGTCTTGCGCCACTTGCGCGACTTTCCGGCGCAACAGCGGGATCTCCCGCGGATTGCTGTTGTACGCAGCCGAGGTCCACAGGCCCAAAAAGCGGCGCTCGCCGATCAGGCGGCCCTTGGCGTCGAATTGCTTGATGCCGACGTAGTCAAGATAGCCCGGCCTATGCACGGTCGAGAGCGAATTGGCCTTGGTAACGAGACTCAAGGTGCGCGAGCGGATTTGTTTTCTGATGTCGCTCGGTAGCACGCGCCGGGTCCTCTCCGATCGGCGGTGCCCGGGACGCAAAATGCCGAGTCCGCTCGCCTTGACCGGCTCCAAAGACTCGCGGCCCTTGCGCCCCTGCAGACGATATTCGCGGTAGCCCAAAAACGTGAAGTGGCGATTCTCCATCCACTCGAGCAGGGCGCAGGTCTCGCTCAAATCGGTGGCCTCGACGGCAGCTTTGGTCGAGCTCAGGTCCTGAGCGGCGCGCCGTGCGGCGGCTCGCATGCGGGCCCAATCCGCGCACGCGACACGAACGTCGCGCAGGCTGCGCTCGATCTGCGCGGCCAGCGACTTCAAGGCCGCCGGGTCGACGATTCGATCCACTTCGACGTGCTGAAAGGATTCCAGGCGCTGCGGCGCATCCCGCGATTGCGCGCCGCGCTTCTGGATGGCGAGCAACCTGCCGCGGCCGTCGCGAGCGACGGCGAAGATCGGATGCGCCAGGAAATGTAGCGTGAGCGCCCGCTCGGTCAACGCCAGGCTCACGGAATCCACCAGGAACGGCATATCGTCGTTGACCACGTCGATGATCGTATGCGGCGAGACAAAGCCATGTTCGCGCAACGTCGGATTGAAGACCCGCACCAACGCCGTCCTGCGGCGCTGCATTGCGAATTGCAGATGCGACAGTGCGGCGCCGGCGAACTCCTGCGGATCGCGGTCGGCCAAATCCTTCGCATCGACGTTGGCAAAGTACGTCTGAAGAAAGCGCTTCCAATCCAAGTCGCGCATGTATTTGGGGGGGCGAACCGGGCTGCGCATGATCGCCGACACGATCCTGCGATGCTGCTCCGAGGAAACCTGGTACATAACCTGATCTCTTGCGTTGATGCGCCGAATTATGCCAGGCCTCGGCGATTTCAGGGACGGTGTTCGCCGGCGAGGTATTGTTGCGTCTGCATTTCGACGAGCCTGCTCGCAGCGCGTAGGAATTCCAATTGCAAGCGTTCGCCGTGATAAAGCCGTCCGGGCGGAGCGGCCGCTGAAACCACGATATTGACTCTGCGATCGTAGAGTTCGTCGATCAGCATGATGAAGCGCCGCGCGGCGTCTTCGTCGCCGCGCGTGAAGGTAGGAACATTCGATATGAATATCGTGTGATAGAGGTGCGCGAGCTCGATGTAGTCGTTCTGGCTGCGCGGTCCTTCGCAGATGTCGGTGAACTCGAACCACGCCATGCCGGCGCCCGTGGCTTGCGCGGCGATCGGCCGATCCGCGACGATCAGCATCGTGGGACCGCCGGCGCCGGCGCCGGCCAACCCCGCGAAGCGCTGCTTGAGCTGCGCCGTTGTGTCCGGCAGATTGGAATCCAGGTAGGTTGGCGCTTGTTCCAACTGCCGCAGGCGGTAATCGATGCCGCCGTCCAGATGAACGATGTCCATATGACCTTCGATCAGGGTGATTGCGGGAAGAAATCGCTCGCGCTGAAGACCGTCTTTGTACAATTCTCGCGGCGGGATATTGGAAGTGGCGATGAGTGTCACGCCGCGCTGAAACAGGGCTTCGATGAGTCCCGCCAGAATCATCGCGTCGGCAATGTCCGACACAAAGAATTCATCCAGGCAAATGACCCGCGTGCGCGCCGCCAGCTTCGCCGCGACCGTTTCGAGCGGGCGCGCGCGGCTCTTGATGCTGCGCAGGTGCGCGTGCACTTGGCGCATGAAGCGGTAGAAATGCGTGCGCTCGGCCAGATTCGGCGGCAGCGATTCGTAGAACATGTCCATCAGCATGGTCTTGCCGCGGCCGACACCGCCCCAAAGGTAAAGGCCGCGCGGCGCGGTCCTTACCGCCCGTGTGGGCAGCCAGCGCAACTGCGCGCGCAGCTTGCCGCCGACGGATTGGGATTGCTCGAGAAGCGCAGCGCGCAACTCATCGAGCCGCGCGGCGGCGTCCTTCTGGCCGGCGTCAAGTTCAAGCGAAGCGATTGACTGAGCTACCGTGGGCAATCGACTGTTTTTCTTAGAGGCTCTGGTAGTTCGGACCGGAGCCGCCTTCCGGCGTGACCCAGGTGATTTGTCCGGCGTAGGGCTCTTTGATATCGCAAGCCTTGCAATGTACGCAATTCGACGCGTTGATCTGCAGTCGTTGCCCGCCGCTGCCGTCGGGTATCATTTCATAGACGTTGGCGGGGCAAAAATTGGTGCAGGGATTGCCGAATTCCTTGCGGCACCGAGTCGCGCACAGCGTGGTATCCGCCACATGCAGATGCACCGGCTGATTCTCATCATGCATGGTAGATGCAAAGAACACCGATGCCACTCGATCGCGCGGCGGCAACTCTCGATCGCCCCAGCCACGGTCAGGCGACACGTAATCATCCAGTCGCTTGAGCGCCGTGTCGTCCGCGTGATTGGCCAGGGTCCAAGGCAATTTGCCCATGGTGATCGTTTCCAATCCAAAGTTCGCAGTTCCGATCAGCAGTCCGCGGCGGAAGCCCGGGCGGATATTGCGCACTTTATATAGCTCGCGGCCGCCTGCCGACTCGCGCCAGCGCCTGTCAAACCCGGCGCTCGTGCCGGTTTCCACATAGTGCGCCGCCGCGCTCATTCCGCAGCGGATGGCCTGATGGATTCCCTTGATCTTTGGCATGTTGAGCGTGCCACCGGCATCCCCCACCAGCAAAGCGCCTGGCATCTCCAGCGTGGGCATCGACTGATATCCGCCCTCGATGACGGTGCGCGCACCGCCGGCGATGATTTCGCCGCCTTTGAGCAGGCGCTTGATGTCAGGGTGATTCTTCCATTGCTGGAACGCCTCAAACGGCTTGAAGCGCGGATCCTCGTAATCCAGGCCGACCACGAAGCCGACGTACACGCGATCCTTGTTCAAGTGATAAAGAAAGCTGCCGCCGTAAATGCTGTTATCGAGCGGCCAGCCCGCTGTGTGCTGAATGAGGCCGGGCTGCACTCGTCCCGGGGGCAATTGCCACAATTCCTTCAATCCGAGGCCGTAAGTCTGCGGCGATTTGCCGGCATCGAGCTGGTAGCGGGCAATCAGCTGTTTGGACGTGCTGCCGCGGCACCCTTCGCAGAACATGGTGATTTTGGCGTGAATCTCCGGACCTAAGGCGAAATTCGGTCCGGGTTCGCCGTTCTTATCGACGCCCATATCTCCGATGCGAACGCCCTTGACGGCGCCGGCGGCGTCGAACAGGGCCTGCGCCGCGGCAAAACCCGGGAACACGTCGACCCCGAGTTTTTCGGCTTCGGCTCCCAAAATCACCACGAGCTGGCCGAGGGAGATGATCAGGTTGCCGTGATTGTTCATCTGCGGCGGCGTAATGGGTGAGCGATAGCGCTTATGGCGCGTCATGAACAGAAAGTCGTCTCGAGTTGCCGGAACGCAGATGTCGGGTGGGTGTTCCCGCCAGTTGGGCAGCAGCTGATCCAGGGGAGCCGGCTCCATGACGGCACCGGAGAGGGAATGGGCGCCTAGACTGGCCGCCTTCTCCAGGACACAGACGCTTAAGGAGGGGTTTAGCTGCTTCAGTCGAATCGCACAGGCGAGTCCGGCCGGACCCGCGCCGACGATGGCGACTTCGTATTCCATGACATCACGCGGGGTCTCGCTCATCAAACTGGCACCCAAAATCGCTGAAAACGTTGAAAACAGCCCTTTAGTAGATCACAAACCGCCGGGACCCGGGAGGCTTAGGCGAGTGAGATGTTTCGTGAGGGGATTTTGCAGCGCATGGCGCTTTACTCAGTGGGGACACCCATGTTGATAGGCCACGGACGCCGTTTTCCAGGATGGCCAAGGGATTTGGGCATGGCTTGGGCAAGGACGCCCACCCCACTGCTTCTTGAGGGGCAAGCCCTTCAGAGGTAAAGAAATGCTGCGCGGCGCTTTCGCGCCCGGTGCCGCAGACCTCGTCGTCACCGCTTACACAAGTTCTACCGCGATCGCCGTTGCCTCGCCGCCGCCGATGCACAGGCTCGCGATCCCCCGCTGTTTGCCGCGAGCCCTCAGCGCGTACAGCAACGTGGTCAAAATGCGCGCTCCGGTCGCGCCGATCGGGTGCCCGAGTGCACAGGCGCCGCCGTTGACGTTCACTTTGGCGTGATCGAGCGATAAATCCTTCATCGCTGCCATGGGCACGACCGCAAATGCTTCATTGATCTCGTAGAGATCGACCTCCTTGGCCTGCCAATTCAGCTGTTTCAGCAGTTTCTGGATGGCGCCCACCGGCGCCACGGTGAACCATTCCGGCTCACGCGCAAAGCTGGTGTAGCCGAGGATGCGTGCCAGCGGCTTGAGTCCTTGGGACGCGGCGAAGGATTGGCGCGCCAGAACCAGTGCTGCCGCCCCATCCGAAATCCCCGAGGAGCTGGCCGCCGTCACGGTGCCGTCTTTCTTAAATGCCGGTTTCAGGGTGGAGATTTTGGCGATATCCAGTGTGAAAGGTGTTTCGTCCTTGTCGACCAACACCTCTCCCTTGCGGGTCTTGGTCGACAAGGGCGCGACCTCTGCCTGGAAGGAGCACCCATTGACCGCGCCCAGAGCCCGCCGTACCGACTCGGCGGCGAATTCATCTTGGTCCTGGCGCGTAAACCCGTACTTCTCCGCGGTCGCCTCGGCAAAACAGCCCATGAGCTGGCCATCCCAGGGGCTTTGCAAGCCGTCGAAAAACATATGGTCCAGCACCTCCTGATGGCCCATGCGGTACCCGGCGCGAGCCTTTGGCAGCAGATACGGGGCATTGGTCATGGACTCGATCCCGCCCGCCAGCACGACTTGGGCCGTGCCGGCGAGCAGCTGATCGGCCCCTAGCATCACCGCACGCATCCCGGAGCCACACATCTTGTTAATCGTCGTGCTGGGGGTGCTCGCGGGCAGGCCGGCACCCAACGCCGCCTGGCGGGCGGGGGCCTGGCCGATTCCCGCCGACAGCACACAACCGAGGATGACCTCATCCACCCTCGAGGCCGCCAAGCCCGAATCCGCGAGGGCGGCTTTGATGGCGACGGCCCCCAGCTGGGGAGCGGTGGAGGAGGCGAGCGCCCCCTGAAAGGCACCCACCGGTGTTCGGCGAGCGCTCAAAATAACCACGGGATCGGAAGTCATAACAGTAATTCCTTGGGAGGGAGCCCCCCATTATAGCCGCCGCCCCGGGATTACGGCGCCAGCGGTTCCCCCACCGCATGGGCAATCAACTCGCGGCTGCGCGCCCGGGCGCCCTCCGCAGGGAGAACGGCCAGAACTTCGACGCGAATCGGCGCGCGGTATATGGATAATCCCCCGCCGGGCGGTAGAACGTCCCGAGTCCCGTGAATGGCGATGGCGACGACCGGTATTTGCGAGCGCAGGGCGGTCGCAAACGCGCCGCCCATGAATTTGCCGATCTGGCGGGTCTCGTGGAACGTGCCTTCGGGAAAGAACATCAAGGATTTGCCGGCGGCCGCCAGCTTCAGCACGCGGCGCGCATCGGAGGCGCCTTTGTGCCGGTCGAATCGCTCGACGAATTGCGAACCGAGACGCCGCAGCAACAAGCTCGCCAGCGGCACGCGGACCATTTCTTTCTTGATCACGAAGGCAAAATCGGGCGGCAGCGCGGCGGCGATGGCGATGGCGTCGATGTAGCTGGCATGGTTCGCCACCACGACGCAGGGACCGGCGGGCAATCGGTCCAACCCCTGGACCTTGAAGGGGATACCGGCAATCCACAGGAATGCGCGCGAAACCGCCCCCGCCACGACCCGGCGCTGCCGTAAGCTGGGCAGAAACAAATTGATGGCCAGCACGCACAAGCCCAAGACCGTGAAGGACACGACGCAGTACACGACGTAGGGCCAATGTAGGATTGCGGATAGCCCTGAACGCTTCACTTCTGTGATCTGGTTCTCCTTATGTTAATACTTAACTGTACTGTGATTCTGGTCACGCCCACCTACCAGCACCCCTCGCATACTGGCCACTGATAGCGCGGATGGCACTATTTCGTGCTCAACTCTTCGCGAGAAACTATGGCGACGGCTCTCAAGCGGACGGTTTATACACGCACCTCGGGCGCAGCGGTACCCGCTGTTCGAGAGGCGGCAGATCCGGCCCTGCAACGATTTCTCGACGCAGTCTGGATGGAGCGCGGCCTTTCGGCCAATACGTTGGCAGCCTACCGCGCCGACTTAACGGCGTTGGCCCGCTGGCTGGAAGAGCGCGACAGCGCGCTGCTCAAGGCCACGCGGATTGAATTGCTGGGGTTCATCGCCGCCCGTGTCGAGGGCGGCTCCCGGCCTCGATCGACAGCCCGACAGTTGTCGAGCTTCCGGCGATTTTTCCGCTTTATGGTGCGCGAGGGATTGATCGCACAGGACCCGACCGCGCAAATCGCGATGCCCAAAATCGGCCGCTCCTTGCCGAAGTCGCTGACCGAAGCTGAGGTCGATTCGCTGCTAGAGGCGCCGACGGTATCCGACCCCTTGGGACATCGCGACCGCACGATGCTGGAGGTTTTGTACGCCACCGGCCTTAGGGTCTCGGAACTCGTCAGCCTGAAGCACAATCAGGTCAATCTGACTCAGGGCGTGATGCGTGTTGTCGGCAAGGGCAATCGCGAGCGCTTGATACCCCTGGGCGATGAAGCGGTCAAGTGGCTGCAGCAATTCATGCAGGGCCCGCGCGTCGAAATACTGTTGGAGCGGCAGACCGACTATTTGTTTCCGACACGCCGCGGTGATCGCATGACGCGGCAGGCGTTCTGGCACATCATCAAACGATATTCAAAGAAGGCCGGCGTCGAGAAGGAACTTTCTCCGCACACGCTGCGGCATGCCTTTGCGACGCATTTGTTGAACCATGGCGCGGATCTGCGCGTGGTGCAAATGCTGTTAGGCCACAGTGATCTATCGACGACCCAAATCTACACGCACGTCGCGCGCGAACGTCTGAAAGACCTGCATTCCCAGCACCATCCGCGCGGCTGAACCGTCAGCGCCGGAGCGGTCTGCTAGAATCGCGTGAACCTCCGCTGACCTTCAGGGTCGAAGCAGGCAGATCCGATGGAGCCGTTCATGTTGCGATACTTTGCTGTTTTGGCGTTCATTCTTTGCACCGCGGGAGCCGGAGTGCACGCGGCGCCCGCCGAACAGCCGCCTGCCGATCCGCGTGTGGCCCTGCTTAAGCTCTTGCCGGCCGGCTCCAAGCTCGATGACTTGAGGCCTTCGCCGATTGCGGGCATCTACGAATTCATGCAGGGCGCCGACATCAGCTACTTGACCGCCGACGGCAAGTATTTCATCGACGGCAATCTTTATGACATGAAGTCGCGCGACAACTTGACCGAGTCGCTGCGGGCGCATGCGCGCGTCGCGCTGATCAGCGCCGTTCCGGAATCTGAGATGCTGATTTTCTCGCCGGCCAATCCGAAGTACACGATCACGGTGTTCACGGACGTCGATTGCGCGTATTGCAGGAAACTGCACAGTGAAATTGCGGAGCTCAACCGTTTGGGTATTCGCGTTCGCTACATGTTCTTTCCGCGCAGCGGCCCCGGGACCGAAAGCTGGAAGAAAGCGGAAGTTGTGTGGTGTTCGCCCAATCGCAACGATGCGTTGACGCGCGCGAAAGCCGGTGCCGCGCTGGACATGAACCGCACCTGCAGTCCTACGCCGGTGAAGCGCGAATATGAACTCGGCGAGAGCATCGGCGTGCGCGGCACTCCCGCGATCGTTACCGAGAACGGCGACTACATATCCGGCTACATACCTCCACGCGAGCTGGTCGAGCAACTCAAAGAGCTACAGGTCGCCAAGCGCTAAAGTACCCGCGCATCCGCTCATCTTCCTATTTTCTCCTACTACCCTCGTTAAACACGCAGTTGATCGTTGCGTTGCAGACTATCCAGCGCATGTCGCATGCCGCTGCGTGGCATCACATCGAATTCATCGAACAGGACGACCGGCTTTGCATCGTCACCGGTTTGATTGGTGCCTTGCTCGAGTACGAGCGCGTGCGTCGCCAAGATGATATTTCCCATGCCGGCGCGGCTGTACGGAATTTGCGCCGGTCCGGCTCTGTATCAGAATACGCGCTCGTAGCGCCGACCAGCGCAGGATCCGGCCTCAGCGCCGCGAGCTGCGCGGTCTCCTCAGATTTCGCCTCCGGCGAGTCTGTTCCGGCCGGGTTCAGACAATAGCTCGTGCTTGAATTGGCCTGGCGGGCAGTGGCAGCGGACATATAAAGTCCTGCTTGCGGGCATTTCCGATTTTCTAGCCGGGCCTCGCTCAGTGAGCCGGCCTCGTCAAATGTCATCAGCAGCCGCGATACCGACTCACCCCCCGCAAACACTCCGGAAATTAGCGGCGGGACTATCAGTACCCCGCCCGTGCCCGGTTTTCGTCGATGCATAGAAAACCAGCGATCATCGGGCCCGCGGCCGTCCGGTTCGCCGAGCGCCAGCAAGACGTCGATGCGCGAACTCGTTCCGACGAGAAGGTCTGAAGGTACCGCGGCCGGGACATTGCCACGCGAGCTGCTGTCCAATGTGGGCAGCGCCACTATCGGGATGCACCCGGCGCTCAGCAACGCGCATGCGGCCAGCGCGGCAGAGGTTGCCGCGCGAGCGGCGATCCGTCCGTTACGGTATTCGGATGGCCACAAGGCTGTGCCTTTGAACGACATTATGCTCATCCAACACGACGATGAGGTCATATTGCACGCCGTCCCATTGGTACCCGGGCTTAACGAGGTGATAACCGGAGCTATCCTGACTCAGACGATAGGCGAAGACCCGCTCTTGTTCGAAGGTCGCGTTCGCCTCGCCCAGGTGCAACAGTAGGTCCTCCTTGGTGACCGGCGCGTGATCGAGAAACACCAGCAGATCACGGGTATCGCTTTTTGTGGTTGTCGCACAGGCGGTGACCAGCAGGCTCAGCGCCAGACAACCGGTAGCGGCGGCGTTGCGGTAGTTCTGAGTAATATAAAAGCCCTCTTGTGTGTGGGCGCCAGCAATGCCTGATGAGCCTAAGCCCACCTCATCGTAGGTCCAACCTACACTTCACTTACAGCTGCGCTGAGACGATCTCGGGCGTTTTACCAAAGAGTCACGCGCCCCTCGGGCGGCAGATACATCTTGTCGCCGCTGACGACCGAGAATGCATCGTAGAAACTCGGCATGTGCACGACCACACCGTTGGTGCGGTATTTTTCGGGGGAATGCGGATCCGATTTGACCTGCGCGATGGTGGCCTCGTCGCGGCTCTTGCCCAGCCAACTCTGCGCGAATCCGATGTAAAACCGTTGATCCGCCGTCATGCCGTCGATGACCGGGGGCGCGCGACCATTGAGCGAGGCGATGTATGCCTTGTAGGCGATCTCTATTCCGGCGATGTCGGCGATGTTCTCGCCGAGCGTGAGTGCGCCGTTGACGTGGAAGCCCGGCACCGGCTCGAATGCGTCGTACTGCTTGATCAGAAGCTCAGTCTTGGCCTTGAATTTGGCGTGATCATCGGCGGTCCACCAGTCGCGCAGATTGCCGTTGCTGTCGTACTGACTGCCTTGGTCGTCAAAGCCGTGGCTGATCTCATGACCGATCGTGGCGCCGATCGAGCCGTAGTTGAAGGCGTCGTCCGCCTTAGGATCGAAGGCCGGCGGCTGCAATTGCCCGGCGGGAAACACGATCTCGTTCACGGACGGGTTGTAGTAGGCGTTGACCGTCGGCGCGGTCATGTTCCATTCATTGCGGTCGACCGGACCTCTCAATTGAGCGAGCTTGCGATTTCTCTCGAAGCGTTGCGCGCGCCTCACGTTGCCGAGCAAGTCGGCCGGCGCAATCGTCAACGCCGTGTAGTCGCGCCAACGCATCGGATAGCCGATCTTCACGTCGATCTTGCGCAGCTTGGCCTGCGCTTCCGCTTTGGTCTCGGCGCTCATCCACGGCAGTTCGTCGATACTCACGGCATAGGCCTTGAGTAAATTGCGCACCAGTTCATCGATGCGCGCCTTGGTGGCGGGCGGGAAGTATTTCGCGACGTACAATTTGCCCGAGGCCTCGCCCATGAGCCTATCGACCAGCTGAGTGCCGCGTTTCCAGCGTTCCTGGATTTGCGGGGTGCCTCGCAGCACGCCTTGGTTGAACGCAAAATCTTCAGCGACGAAGGCGTGCGGCAGAAACGGGGCGTTGCTCGAGAGCACTCGGAAGCGAAAGTACGACTTCCAGGCGGCCAGCGGCGTCGTTTGGATGAGTCCGGAAATCCCTTGCACATAGTCCGGTTGACGCACGATCAGCGTCGGTAAATTGCCCTTCAATCCCGCCTCGGCGAAATAGGGCTTCCAGTCGATGCGCGGCGCTAGCTGTGCGAGCTGGCCCAAGGTGCGCGGGTTGTAGGTTTTCTGCGGATCCCGATTGGCCACGCGGGTCCACTGTATTTTGGCCATGGCGGTTTCAAGCGCGACGATCTGGTCGGCCTCTCGTGCCGCTTCCCTATCACCCAAAAGGCGCAGCATCTTCTCGATGTGCTCGCGGTACTTCGCGCGAAAGCCGACCAGGCGTGCATCGTCGCTCAAATAGTAGTCCCGGTCGGGCAGCCCGAGGCCGTTTTGAGTCAGCCAAAATGCGTATTGCGTCGAATGCCTCGAATCGGGCCGCACGAAGGTGCCGAGCGGCGAGGCGATATTCAAGCGATCAAGGCGCGCCATCAAGGGTCCGATCTCGCTCGCGTGCGCCAGCATTGCGATGCGCTTGAGCTCCCCCTGCAAAGGCTTGGTGCCCGCTCGCTCGATGGCCGCCTCGTCCATGTAGCTCGCGTAAAGATTCCCCACCTTGCGGGCTTCCGGGTCGCTCGAGCGCTGCGCGGCTTCGATCAGCTCCCGCTGCTGAATCAGCGAGCGCTCGCTCATGATGGCATCGACGCCATAGCGAGAGCGATCCGGCGGGATGGGAACGGTGCGCAGCCAGGTGCCGTTCGAGTACTGGAAAAGATCGTCCTGCGGACGCGCTGCCATATCCAGGTCAGCGGCTTGAATGCCGGAGATCGGCGCGGAATCCGCGAGAACCAACGGCGCAGAGCCGAGCAGCGCCAGCGCCGCGAGCGTGGCGGAGAATTGCGACATCTGAAATCTCCCTGCGCTTATCGCTCCAGTAGCTTGGCCTTGTCCTTAACGCCTTCCCATTGCTTGGCGTCCGGCGGCGCATCCTTCTTTTCGCTGATGACGGGCCACTTCTTGGCAAGTTCGGCGTTCAGTTGCTTGAAGGTTTCCTGGCCGGTAGGAATCTCTTCCTCGGAAAAAATGGCTTCAACCGGGCATTCCGGCTCGCACAACGTGCAATCGATGCATTCGTCCGGATCGATCACGAGAAAATTCGGGCCCTCGTGGAAACAGTCGACGGGGCAAACCTCGACGCAGTCCATATATTTGCACTTGATGCAGCTTTCAGTGACTACGAACGCCATGACCTACCTTCTCTTACGATTAAAAGTGAACACTATTCTGCCACAGCCCAGTGATATTCAAGGTTTTGAGCGGCTCTTCAGTTCGGTGAAATGATGTTCTTCGCGACCGGCGCTGCGGTCGGCGAAGTATTGCCGCAATGCGTACTCGCCGCTGGCAAATGCCAGGTCCGGCCACGGAATGCGCTCCTCATCATACAAGGCGACTTCCAGGCTCTCCGGTCCCGGCGCAAATTTCGGCTCCAGCAGCTTGGCCCGAAACATCACGTGAACTTGGTTGGCGCGTGTCACGTTGACGACCGCCAGCAGAGAGCCGACTTCAACCTGGGCCAGGGCCTCTTCCTGGCATTCGCGCGCCGCCGCCTCCTGCATGGTTTCACCGTTTTCCATGAAGCCTGCCGGCACCGTCCAATATCCGAGGCGCGGCTCGATCGCCCGGCGGCACAATAAGATCTTCTGTTCCCACTCAGGAACGCATCCTAAGACCAGCAAGGGATTTTTGTAGTGCACCATATTGCAACCGGTGCATACAAAGCGCGGCAAATGATCCCCCGCGGGGATCTTGGATTCGACCGGTGAACCGCAATTGCTGCAAAAATTCAAGAATTGTCCATAGAAAAAAGTTCTGGTGCCCGAAGTGGGCAAACCCAATCCAACCTAAGTCATTGATTAGGATACTTTTACATCGAAACACGGGGGTACGCAAAACGCGGGATCATACCGCATCGATGAGATTTCAGCCGCCTTGGCTCTCGGTTCAGCCGCCCTAGGCCTTTGAGACCAACTTATTGGTGCCAGAAGCAAAAGACGCTTTTTTCGGAGCGCTCGGTGCATGGCTCGCCGGGCTCTATTCGCTGCAAACAAATGCGCGCGGTTCGCGACTTTACTTGCTGCTCGGCGAAGGCTCGTGGTCGTATCGCGTGCGACAACAAATGCGCGTGTCGATTCTTGGCTCGACCAAGTGGTCGATTCCAATGCTGCCAAAATCCCACCAACCAGCTTGCGACGCTAGGCCGGCTATACTTTTGCCGAATCCCTATTTTGGAGATTCGGCAATCATGTTGCTTCAAAAATTTACTCGACGGCAGGCTTTGGCCGTTGTTACGGGCGCACCAATAGCGGTCGCTGCTTCAAACAAAAATAACAGGGCGAACAACCCGACGCCTGCCGGAATTCTCTTTTCGGATCCGCAAATCAAACCGTCAAGCACGACGGGCCAGCAACAGGCAGGCGCCTATTTGCTGTTCTTCCTCACCGGAACCCTCACGCCTGCCAATGTTTACGCCGACGGTCTACTGACGACGCCTTTATCGCAAACACCGGGCAGCTCGCAATTTAGCTGCACAGCGGACTCGGCGGGCCGTTTTAACCCCATCTATCTCGACCCAGCCGTGATTTACCGAGTGCAGTTTTTCAATTCGGTAGGCGTGAAGCTTGATGACACCGACCCCTACATCTCCGGTGGATTAGCAAGCATTTCCGCT
This sequence comes from uncultured Gammaproteobacteria bacterium, assembly GCA_963749775.1. Taxonomy (GTDB): domain Bacteria; phylum Pseudomonadota; class Gammaproteobacteria; order Steroidobacterales; family Steroidobacteraceae; genus Bog-1198. Next base: position 235,399 of record CAVVPB010000025.1, on the reverse strand, counting down.
GAAACCATCGGTAAATTCATCTACCCAAAAACGGCCGCCGAGATTTCGTTAAGCGTAACGCCGACCAATTTCCAATACCCGGCTGACCCGTGTATTGACCCACGCCGATATGGCGCAGACCCAACTGGGGTGTCCGACTCGACCACAGCGGTGCAGACGGCGCTAAACGTTGCTTATACCGCGAACGGCTGCGTATCCATCGGCAATGCCTGCAACTTTCTGGTCGGCCCCTTAAGCGTCACCATCACGGGCGCAGCGAATCGGGGCATTAGGATACTCGGCAGCTCGCTAGTGGGTAGTGCCCTTACCGCAAAATCGAGCATCTGCGGCGCCCTTCTAACCTTTACGACCAGCAACCCGGCCACGACACTCGTCGAGTCGTTCGTGATCCTTGAGCACTTCTCGGTATATAGCGGCGCCCCTGTCATGGGTCAGCACGGCATCAGCATACAAGGTGTCGGTTCCTGGCAGCTATCTAACGTTCGTGTTTCTGGCTTCGATCACGGCCTGTCTGTCGTTTCTTCGCTCGTCGGCATCGTCAATGACGGCTCGCAGTTCCTCGACAACAATACCGGCGTCAGTATCTCGCTGAGTGGTAGCACCAACACCACGAACCTGATTCGCATACAGGATTGTCGCATCAATCTGAACGCGTTGTGGGGCATCGACTACAACGGCGGATCAGAGTTACAGCTTCGCGGCAACGACATCGAAGCTAACGGCACGTCGCAGACGATAACCTTCGCTACGTCCCCGGCTGGCGGTGGATCAACGACGATGCCGAACCTGAGCGCCGTATGGGCGCACGAGACGCACATCTATGCAATCAATCTCTCAACCGGGCAAGTTGTGTACTGTCTGTTGACAAACGGCAGCGCGGCGGTAGGTGCAGCTAACGTGGGCGCAACCGGCAGTCCGACGACCGCGGCCACTACAGGCTATGGCGGTGGCGTTGTAATTCGCGCTGGCATCTCGCCGGATCTAGAGGAGGGCAATGTCCGCTTCGATAGCAACTGGCTTGAAGCGAACAACGGGCACGGCATTTACATAGAAGCACCGAGCGTCGGCCTTAATAACTTCGAGATTCGCGGCGGTCAGATCATCTCCACGCAAAATGGTGCAGCAATCAACTGTCAGGGCACAAACTTTCTCAGTGTCTCAGACGTTACCTGTGCGAGTGCGGCGGACACGTTCTATTTTACGTCAGGCGTAAACCTGCTCCTCTTGAAGAACGCAGCCGCGCAAATCTTGCTCGACAGCAGCGTCTATCCGACGTACATCAATGTGCAAACAGGAGCAGGGTATCAGCGCGCGGGTCGTGCCACGAGCGCTACATTGACTCTCACTGGGTGCACTACAAGGCCGAATGTGAATGCTACGTTCATTCAGCAGGGTGACAGGATAACCTGCTACATACCGGACTTCACAGCCACCAGTAATGCCAACGCTTGCACGATCACCGGGATACCAGCGGCGCTTGCGCCATCGCTAACGCACTTTTTCAGCCTCGTAGTTGAAGACATCGGCGTCGACAATAACCAGATAGGTGTCATTGCTGGCGACGGAACGACTTTGACCTTGTACAAAGACGGATCGCAGACAGGATTCACCACTTCGGGATCAAAGGGCGTGCGCGGCCAGGAGCTTACTTGGCACCTGTAATCGGCGAGAGTGCACGTCTGAAACCATTTTCAAAGCATCAAGGTAGTCCACATCTCATTGGGCGCCTTTAAGCGCGCCGTGGGACTGCTCGCCCGCAGAGCAGACCCCGCATGGCTCTCGTACTGTCGCCAGCCCGCAATTGCGCGAAGCGCCGCTTGGATAGCCATTCCACCGCATTGGGGTCGCAAGATGGTGGATCTCAGTCCACTGCGCTCGGATGAGCGCGGCTTGGACAAAGACAAGAATTTTTAGCCTCAGAGCGTTCATCACGGTGGGCGACGGCTGCCGCCGTTTGTTTCGGGGCCTTTGCTGTGACAATTGTCGCGGCAAAGGCCTCTAAAGCCCCATTTTGTTGCCCTTCCAATCTCCGAGGCGCGCTCATCGCCCGCCGGCACAATAGGATCTTCTGTTCCCACTCAGGTACGCATCCCAAGACCAACAGGGGGTTTTTGTAGTGCACCATATCGCAACCGGTGCATACAAAACGCGGCAAATGATCCCCTGCGGGGATCTTGGATTCGACAGGGGAACCGCAATTGCTGCAGAAATTCAAGAATAGTCCATAAAAAAAGTTCTGGTGCCCGAAGAGGGAATCGAACCCACACGGTGTCACCACCACCGGATTTTGAGTCCGGCGCGTCTACCAGTTCCGCCATTCGGGCATCAGGCCGGGCAGTATATGCGATTGCCGCTCTTGGTAGAATGCCCGCGGTCATGCAGCGCTCGGACTTTCACTTCGATCTACCCAAAGAACTCATTGCGCAGCGACCAACGAAGGAGCGTTCCGCCAGCCGACTATTGACGCTCGATGGCCTCACCGGCGCCTACGCGGATCGGCAGTTTCGCGATCTCGCGTCGCTCTTAAGCCCGCGCGATCTGTTGATTTTCAACGATACCCGGGTCATTCCGGCGCGGCTCTTCGGTGAAAAGCCAAGCGGCGGCCGGGTCGAATTGCTGCTCGAGCGGGCCTTGAGCGCGAATACCGCTCTGGCTCATGTTCGCGCCAGCAAGGGCCTGCGCGAGGGCGCCCTCGTCAGGCTCGCGGCGGGTGAAACTGCCCGCATGCTCGCGAGGCACGATGAACTCTTCGTGCTGGAATTCTCCTGCGAAGTCGCGGAGTTTTTCGAGCGTCACGGGCAAATTCCGCTGCCGCCGTACATCGAACGCGGCGCGGAGGAGGCCGACCGGGAACGCTACCAGACCATTTTCGCGCGCGAGCGCGGCGCGGTCGCGGCGCCCACCGCGGGGTTGCATTTCGACGAGTCGATCTTTGCAGCGCTTCAAGCCCGGCAGATTGCGCATGCCTTCGTCACGCTGCATGTGGGCGCCGGAACCTTTGCCCCCGTGCGGGTCGACGACATCGACCGCCATGCGATGCATGCCGAGCAGGTGGAGGTGCCCGAGAGCACTTGTGCGGCGATCAACCAGGCGAGCGCCGCGGGCGGGCGCGTGATTGCGGTCGGGACCACCGTGGTCAGAAGCCTCGAAACTGCGGCGAGCGCCGCGCGCGCGGGCCGCATAGCGCCGTACCGCGGCGCCACGCGCATGTTCATCAAGCCCGGCTATCAATTTCGCGCGGTCGACGCCATGGTCACGAACTTTCACTTGCCCGAATCGACCTTGTTGATGCTGTGCGCGGCATTTGTCGGGCGCGAGGCGCTGCTGGCCGCTTACGCGCATGCCGTGCAGGCGCGCTATCGATTTTTCAGCTACGGTGACGCGATGTTTCTGACACCCGCCGCGCACGCCCAAGGACGAACTTGAGCCTCACCAGCGGCGCAGCCTTAGGACCCATGCGGTTCACTTTGCTCACGCAGGACGGCGCGGCGCGGCGCGGGCGTCTCGATTTTCCGCGCGGTAGCGTCGAGACCCCGGCGTTCATGCCGGTGGGTACCTACGGTACGGTCAAGGCGATGACCCCGGAGGACCTCGAAGAGATCGGCGCCGAGATCATTCTCGGCAACACGTTTCATTTGTATCTGCGGCCGGGACTCGACGTCATTCGGGCCCATCAGGGGCTGCACCGCTTCATGCACTGGCGGCGGCCCATTCTCACCGATTCAGGCGGCTTTCAGGTGTGGAGTCTGGCGCAGATGCGCAAGATCACCGAGGAAGGCGCGCATTTTCGTTCCCCGGTCGATGGTGCCGCGGTGTTTCTGTCGCCCGAAGAGTCGATGCGAATTCAGCGCACCTTGGGAGCGGATGTGGCGATGAGTTTCGACGAATGCACGCCGTACCCGGCAACCGAAGCGCAGGCGCGCGCTTCGATGGAACTATCGATGCGCTGGGCGCTGCGCGGTTTTCGCGAGTACTACCGCGATGAGCCGCCGGGCACGCTGTTCGGCATCGTACAGGGAGGCATCCACGCCGGATTGCGCTTAGCGTTCGCTCGCCGCGCTTGAGCAAATCGGGTTTGCGGGGCTTGCCGTCGGCGGATTGGCGGTGGGGGAGACCGAAACGGAGCGCGAACAGGTGCTCGGGCAACTCATGCCGCATATGCCCCGGGGTAAGCCGCGATATCTCATGGGCGTAGGAAGGCCGGAGGACATCATCGAGGCGGTGCGATGCGGCATCGACATGTTCGATTGCGTGATGCCGACCCGGCATGCGCGCAACGCGCATCTATTCACCCGCACCGGCGTGATCAATATTCGAAATGCCGCACACCAAAAGGATACCCAGCCGATCGAAGAGGGGTGCCTGTGCTATACCTGCCGTCACTACAGCCGCAGTTATCTGCGGCATTTGGATCGATGCGGCGAAATTCTCGGCTCGCACCTGAACACCGTCCACAATCTCTTCTTCTACCAGCGCCTGATGAGCGAAATTCGCGCGGCCATTGCCGCGGGCCGATTCGAGGCCTACGCAGCCGAGTTTTACGCACGAACGGCACGGCCCCAAAGTTAAGTTTGCGCCTGGCTGCTGTATACTACGCGGCTTTGTGCAGCGGCGTCCGCCGCAAAAAAAGAGTGTAACACTATGGATTTCCTTATTAATTCGGCATATGCACAGGCCACCGGCGCCGCCCCCGGGGGGCCCGGCCTGCTCAATACCCTGCTGCTTCCGGCGCTGCTGCTGGTGGTGTTCTACTTCTTGCTCATCCGGCCGCAGAGCAAGCGCGCCAAGGAACAGCGCGAAATGCTTTCCAAAATCGCCGTGGGCGACGAGATCGCCACCACCGGCGGGATTCTCGGCAAGGTCACCGAGGTGGGCGAGCAATTCTTGAGCCTGGAAATCGCCACCGGCGTGACCGTTAAACTGCAGAAATTCCAGGTTGCGCAGGTGCTGCCTAAAGGCACGGTCAAGAGCGCATGATTGCTTATCCGCGCTGGAAGATCGTGCTTGTCGCGATCGTTTTGATTGTGGGGATCTTCCTGGCGCTGCCGAATCTGTTCGGCGAGGAAAATGCGTTGCAATTGGCCGCGGATCGGGCGGCGGTCACGGATGCCGACCGCATCGCCGTTGAGCAGTTGCTAAAGGACAAGGGAGTGACGCCCTCGGGCGCATTCTTGGAGCAGGGGCGCCTGACCTTGCGCTTCAGCAGCAAGCAGGACCAGCTCAAGGCGCGCGATCTGATCGGCGAGGCTCACCCCAATCAGTTCACGATCGCCTTGTCGCAAGCCTCGCGCGTTCCTGCGTGGATGCGCAACTTAGGACTCTCGCCGGTCAAGCTGGGCCTGGATCTGCGCGGCGGCGTGTACCTGGTCTATCAAGTCGATGTGCAGGGCGCTGTAAAGCAGCTTCTCGACCGGCATGAGCAAGACTTTCGCGCATCGTTACGCAATGCCCGCGTGGCCTATCAGGATGTCACCGTCGATTATCCGCAAAACCGGGTGCGCGTCCTGTTCCGCGATGCGGATAGCTTCGCGAAAGGCAAAGCGGCCATCCTGGCGGACGGCCGCAACTTGAATCTCACCGAGACCACGGTGGCCGGCGCTCCCGCGCTGGAGCTGCAATTGACCCCGCAGGAAATCAAGGAGCGCCAAACTTACGCGGTTCAACAGAACATCATCATCCTGCGCAATCGCCTCAACAGTCCGGAACTTGCGGTATCCGAACCGCAGGTGGCGCAAGAGGGCATCGATCGCATCGCCATCCAGCTGCCCGGGCTGCAGAATTCGGCCGAAGTGAAAAAGATCCTCGGCAAGACGGCGACCTTGGAATTTCGCATGGTCGATGAGATCAACAACCCGCTCGAGGCGGCAGGCACGGGGCGCGTGCCGTTGGGCTCGAAGCTCTACTACACCCGCGATAAGCAGCCGGTGCTGCTCAAGCGCGAGGTGGTCGTGACCGGCGATCAGCTGACCGACGCGACTTTTCAGCCCAACACGCAAGATGGCCCGGCAGTCTCGGTGAGCTTGGACAGCCGCGGCGCGGCGAAAATGCTGAAGAATACCCAGGAGAATCTCGGGCCACCTGATGGCCGTGGTGTTCATCGATCGATCGCGCGAGAAGAACGCGCAGGGCGTCGAAGTTGACCGCACCACCGAAGAGGTGATTAACCGCGCCACGATTCGCGGCGTGTTCAGCAATAATTTTCAGATCACGGGCGTCAATCCGATCGAGGGCCGGGAGCTCGCCTTGCTGCTGCGCGCCGGCGGCCTGGCCGCGCCGCTGACCCCGGTCGAGGAACGCGCCATCGGCCCGAGCTTAGGACAGGACAACATCGACAAGGGCGTCAAGGCGATGGTGTTCGGCATGCTCGCCGCCTTCATTTTCATGGCGGTGTACTACAAGGTATTCGGATTGATCGCGGATGTCGCGCTGGCGGCCAATGTCGTGCTGCTGACCGCGTTGTTGTCCGTGTTCGGGGCCGCGCTGACATTGCCGGGAATTGCCGCGGTGGTGTTGACCGTGGGTATGGCGGTGGACGCGAACATCCTGATCTACGAGCGTATTCGCGAGGAGTTGCGCAACGGCGTCACGCCGCGGGCGGCCATCGCCGCAGGCTTCGAGCGCGCGCTCTCCGCCATCACCGACTCGAACATTACCGCGCTGATCGCGGGCGTCGTGTTGTGGTCGTTCGGCGCGGGCGCGATCCGCGGCTTCGCGGTCGTCCTGGTGCTCGGCATCGGCACTTCGGTATTCACCTCGGTGATGGGCAGCCACGCACTGGTGCAGGTCATCTACGGCGGCAAGCGCAAGCTCGACCGCCTGTCCATCTAAAGGAACGGCCATGGAATTTTTTCACAAGGTGACGCGCTTTCCGTTCATGCACACCCGCAAGGTGTGGTACGGCTTGTCCGCCATCCTGATCATCGCTTCGCTCGGACTGGTGCTGGTCCGCGGCCTGAACCTCGGCGTGGATTTCACCGGCGGAGTGGTGGTCGAGACCAATTTTCCGCAGGCGCCGAATATCGACGTGCTGCGCACGGCACTGGCGAGCGCCGGCGTTGCCGGCGCGCAGGTGCAGGCTTTCGGCAGTTCGCGGGACATTCTGGTGCGTTTGCCGCCGGATCCGAATGCCCGGGGCGAGCAGATCGGCGCGCACATACTCGAAATCTTCTCGAAGATCGACAGCGGCGTGAAGTTGCAGAGAACCGAGGTGGTGGGCCCTCAGGTAGGACAGGAACTGTTCGTCAAAGGCGGCTGGGCGCTGTTCGCGACATTGGTTCTGATCCTGATCTATGTGTTGTTCAGATTCACCCCGAAACTGGCGCTGGGCGCGATTTTCGCGGTATTGCACGACCCCATCTGCGTCGTGGGATTCTTCGCGCTCACCCAAATGACCTTTGATTTGACGGCGATTTCGGCCGTGCTGGCGGTGATCGGCTACTCGCTGAACGACACCGTGATCGTCTTCGACCGTATTCGCGAGCGCGCCCGCACCGCGCGCAAGCTCTCGATCTCGCAGGTCATCGACGAGTCGATCAATCAGACGCTGTCGCGAACCTTGATAACCAAGCTGGTGACTTTGCTGGTGGTGGTCGCACTGTTGATTTTCGGCGGTGAGACCTTGCGCGGCTTTTCAGCGGCGTTGGTGATCGGCATCCTCGCCGGCACGTATTCTTCGATATATATCTCCGCCGCGCTGTCGCTCGACCTGGGTCTGCGCACGGATGATTTGCTGGAACGCAAGGTAACCAAGCCGGAAGAAATCGACGGCATGCCGTAAACTGAAAGATCTGCGGAGAGTGATTCGATGGCGTTGCTCCTGGATCCGCAAGCATGGCTCTCGTTCCTCACCCTCGCGGTGCTCGAGATCGTTCTCGGTATCGACAACATCATTTTTCTGGCCGTCCTGGTCGACCGGCTGCCGAAGGAGCAACGCGGTCGGGCGCGCATTCTGGGCCTGGGATTTGCGATGCTCACGCGCATCGCCCTGTTGTTTTCCATCGTGTGGCTCGCGACGCTGCACACTCCGTTGTTTTCGGTGTTTGGCTTTGCCGTGTCCGGCCGCGCTCTGATTCTCTGCGCCGGCGGCCTATTCTTGTTGATCAGCAGCATCGTGGAAATCGGCGACATGTTCGGAGGCAAAGAGCGCAGCCGCGAGCCCCGAGCGAAGAGCAGCTTGTGGCTGATCATCTTTCAGATCGGTCTCCTCGATATCGTATTTTCGCTCGATTCGGTGTTCACGGCCATCGGCCTCGCGCAGCATGTCGGGATCATGGTCGCGGCCATCGTGGTGTCAGTGTTGATCATGATGTGGGTGTCCAAGGCGGTCAGCGAATTCATCGACCGCTACCCGACCATCAAGGTGCTGGCGCTGGCATTCTTGATGCAAATCGGAGTTGCGCTGATCGCGGAATCCTTGGGGCGTGAAATACCCAAGGGTTATTTGTACTTTGCCATGGCCTTTTCGGCCGCCGTGGAATGGGTCAATATCCGCGTGCGCCGGCGGAATAAGAACTAACCCTCGCGGCTGCGGTAAATTGTTTGCTAGCACGGTGGGAAAGCCGTTAGAGTCGGCGCACTCAAGTCACACTGGTGCCACATGAATATAAAAGGGATGCTTGCTACCAAGCCCGTCGCCGCCTATCAAAAGGAGGCGTCCAGTAAAGCCCTGGCCCGAGCACTCGGTATTCCGTCGCTCATTGCTTTTGGTATTGGCGGAATCATCGGCACCGGCATCTTCGTGCTCACCGGACTCGCCGCTGCGCAGCATGCCGGGCCGGCAATCGCGATTTCCTTCGTCATCGCGGGCCTCGGTTGCATGTTTGCCGGGCTGTGCTATTCCGAATTTGCCGCCATGGTGCCGGTCGCCGGCAGCGCCTACGCCTATAGCTACGCGACCTTGGGCGAGTTCGTCGCGTGGTTCGTCGGTTGGAACCTGATTCTCGAGTACATGATGGCCTGCTCCACCGTCGCGGTCGGCTGGAGTCGATACTTCGTGAAGCTGCTCGAGCACTACCATATCAATTTCATTCCCAGCTCGTTGAGCTCGGCGCCCTTCGAGGCCGCCGAGGTTGGATTTCAAATTCACACCACCGGCGCGCTGCTGAATTTGCCGGCGATTGCCGTCATCGCGGCGGCGACGGCCCTGTGCTACAAGGGCATCAAGGAATCGGCGGTGGTCAATACCATCATTGTGGCGATCAAGGTCACTATCGTGGTCGCCGTCATCGTATTCGGCGCCATGTACGTCGATACCAAGAACTGGGTGCCCTTCATACCGACTAACACCGGCACCTTTGGCGAGTTCGGCTGGAGCGGCATTCTGCAGGCGTCGGCCATCATCTTCTTCGCCTACATTGGGTTCGACGGCGTCTCGACCGTGGCACAGGAAGCCAAAAACCCGCAACGCGGCATGCCGATCGGCATTCTGGGCAGTCTGGCCATCTGCACCGTGCTCTACATCCTCATGTCGAGCGTGCTCACGGGTCTTCTGCCCTTCGCTAAGCTCAATGACGCCGCGCCGGTCGCCGTCGCCCTCGAGGCGCATCCGCAGCTCGCCTGGCTCTCGACTTGGGTCATCTGGGGCGCGCTCTTCGGACTCACCTCGGTGATCCTCATGATGATTATTCCGCAGGCTCGGATCTGGCTCACGATGTCGCACGATGGCCTGTTGCCGAAATTCTTCGGCGCGGTGCACCCCAAATTCCGTACCCCGCATATCTCGACGGTGATCACCGGCGTGGCGGCTGCGACGGCGGCGGGACTGCTGCCCATTGGAATCCTGGGCGAGTTGGTGTCGATCGGCACCTTGATCGCCTTCATCGTGGTCTGCATCGGTGTGTTGGTGCTTCGCTATACGCGCCCGGATTTGCCGCGGCCATTCCGCGTCAAGGGAATTTGGTTCGTCTCGATCATGGGCGTGGCTTTTTGCGCGGTAATGGCCGGATCGCTCCCCAACGCCACCTGGTTGCGGCTGATTCTGTGGAGCATCCTGGGGATTCTGGTGTACCTGTTCTACGGCTACCGAAACAGCCGCCTGCGCCATGAGGACGGAACCGCCGCTCGCATCGGCGGCGTCGCGCCGGAGGGGCCTGCGGGAAGCTAGCCGCGCAGGCTCGCCGGCATCAATGGCCCAATGACTTCGAGGAGCCCCTCGTACACCTTGGGGTTGCCGGCGACGATATTGGCGCCGAGCGCATATTCCGCCCCACTGGGCGTGCCGACTCGGCCGCCGGCTTCTTGAATGAGCAGCGTTCCCGCGGCGGTGTCCCAGGGGGAGAGGCCGAATTCCCAAAAGCCGTCGATCCGGCCGGCCGCGACATAGGCCAGATCCAGCGAGGCAGCTCCCGGACGGCGCACCCCGGCGGCCGTGGCCATAATGGCCTTGAGCATGGCCAGATACTCATCGATGTAGGTCGCGCCGGCGCGGAAGGGGAAACCGGTCCCAATCAACGAGCCTTCCAGGGTGCGCTGGGTGCTGACGCGCATCTTCTTGCCCTCGAGCTGCGCGCCGTCGCCGCGCGAGGCGGTAAAAAATTCCTGACGCGTCGGGTCGTAGACCACGGCATGTTGCAGGCGGCCCTTGTGCTCCACCGCAATCGAGACGGCGAAGGTGGGAAAAGCGTGCAGAAAGTTAGTCGTCCCGTCGAGCGGATCGATGATCCACACGAACTCATCCGTGCCGCTGCGGCCCGATTCTTCGGCAAGAATGGCGTGCTGCGGGTAGCTGCGCCGAATCGTCGCAATGATGTCCGCCTCGGCCTTGCGGTCGATATCGGTCACGAAGTCGTTGCGGCCCTTGCTGTCGATCTTCAATGAATCAAGCCGCGAAAGGCTCTTGACGATTAGATCGCCGGCGCGCCGCGCGGCGCGCATGGCGATATTGAGCAGAGGTTGCATAGTGTGGCGCTAGAATAACAGAGTGACTACGCTCGTTCGCATCGTCCTCATCGATCCCAGCCATCCGGGCAACATCGGCTCGGTCGCGCGCGCCATGAAGAATATGGCTCTGTCGGATCTGATCCTGGTGCGTCCGCGCTCATTTCCCCACGCGGAAGCCAACGCGCTGGCCGCGGGTGCCGACGACATTCTGGCGAGCGCACGCATCGTCGGCAGCGTGGCCGAGGCCATCGGCGATTGCGCCTTCATTGCCGGCACGACGTCGCGGCCTCGATCCTACTACTGGGAATTTACGACGCCGCGCGACGTGGCCGGCCGCATCGTCGCGCTGCCCGAAGAAAATCGCGCCGCATTGCTGTTCGGCTCGGAGCGCTACGGCCTCGCGACCGAGGATTTGAACCATTGCAATGTGCTGGTGAGAATCCCCGCCAATCCCGAATACTGCTCGCTCAATCTGGCCATGTCAGTGCAGCTCGCGGCGTACGAGATTTTCATGGCGCGCGAGCAGCCCCATTCGCATACGCAATTGGAAATGGCGCTTGCCCCGTCGGCAGACGTCGAGCATTTTTACGCGCATTTGCTCGAGGTTCTCAACGAGATCGATTTTGATGACCGTACCGGACACCTCATGGAGCGGTTGCGGCGGCTGTTCAATCGCGCCCAGCTCGACCGCAACGAGCTCAATATCCTGCGGGGCATATTGAGCGCCGTGCAGGGCCGGCGCGGGCAATCCGCGCAGCGCTCGCGCAAATGAAGGCGCCGGTGAGGACAGCGCCGGTGTACCTGGACCATGCGTCGACCACCCCGGTCGATTCTCGCGTCGCCGCCCGCATGGCCGAGGTGTTAAGTTCCGAGAGCGCTTTCGGCAATCCGGCATCGAGGAGCCACGATTATGGCGACGCGGCCGATGAGCTGGTGCAGCGGGCACGGTCACAGGTCGCTGCGACCGTCGGGGCTGCGCCGGGCGAGATCGTCTTTACGTCGGGCGCGACCGAAGCGAACAACCTGGCGATCTTTGGCGTGGCTCAGTATTACCGCGAGCGTGGCCGTCACCTCGTGACGACGAGAACGGAACACAAGTCAGTACTCGATGCCTGCCGCGAACTGGAGCGCCGAGGTTGGCAGGTTTCCTACCTGGTTCCCGATCGGGACGGTGTGCTTGATCCTGCGCACATCGCGGCGGCGCTGCGGCCGGACACCGTGCTGGTTTCCCTTATGCACGTGAACAATGAGATTGGCGTGGTGCAGAACATTGCCGCCGTCGGCGCAATTTGCGCGCGCCACGGCGGCGCCTGGCTGCATGTCGATGCGGCGCAGAGCGTCGGCAAGTGCCCCATCGATTTTGCGAGTCTCGGGGCGGATTTGATGTCCCTGTCGGCGCACAAGGCGTACGGGCCCAAAGGGGCGGGTGCCCTGGTCGTGTCGCAGCGCGGGGATGGCGCGGGCCGCGGGCGCGTGCAGCTGACCGCGCTGCATTTCGGCGGCGGCCAGGAGCGGGGCCTCCGGGCGGGTACCTTGGCAACCCATCAAGCGGTGGGCATGGGGCTGGCCTTCGAACTGGCGTCGAAGATTTCGTCCGTGGAAACCGCTCGTGTCGCACACTTGCAGCGGCGGCTGTGGCAGGGATTGGCCGAACTTGGCGGTGTGCTGCGCAATGGCAGCGCCTCGCGCTGCGTCCCACACCTGCTCAACGTGTCGTTCGAAGGCGTGGAGGGGGAAAGCCTGCTCGCGGCCATTCGACCGCAGCTGGCCGTGTCAACCGGTTCGGCCTGTTCCTCGGCGCTCGCGGAGCCCTCGTATGTGCTGCGCGCCCTCGGCCGCAGTGCGGTATTGAGCGAAAGCAGCCTGCGCTTCGGGCTCGGCCGCACCACCACCGATGAGGATGTCGACCGGGCACTATCGATCCTGACCCGCGAGGTGACGCGCCTGCGCAGGGTCGCCGGCGCGTGACCTACAATGCACTGACGCGCCGCTACTTCGAGGCCCCCGAGACGGCGGGTCTGCTGTCGGGGCCGGGAGTCTTTCGGGGTAGTGCGGGGGATCGGGAGCAGGGCACCTGGGTGCAATTCGACCTGCAGGTGGAATCGGGGAAAGTGCTGGCGGCGCGCTTCCTGGCCTTTGGCTGTCCACATGTCATCGCCGTGTCGGCATGGCTTGCCGAGCAGGCGGTGGGACGGCCGGCGGCGGCGGTGCTGCCGCAGAGCGTGCAGACTCTACGCGAGCGTTTTGCAATACCCCTGGAGAAACTGGGCCGGCTGATGATCATCGAAGATGCCTGGACGGCGGCAGGAACCGCGGCCCTGGCCGATGGGTCAAACCGCGTACACCCGTAGGGATGGGGCGCCTCGGTCGCGTGAACCAGGCTTAATTAAAAACATGCTACCGGGTCCGTGCGGTCGGTCCTTTGGCGTGTTATGTATGTGCTGGGACGGAGTTTTATTAGGAGAGCAGGACGGGCATGGCGATACTTTTGACGGAATCAGCGGCCGATCGAGTTCGATCGCATTTGGCGCAACGCGGAAACGGCATCGGCCTGCGGGTTGGCATCAAAAAGACCGGTTGTTCGGGTTTTGCCTATGTCGTGAATTACGCGGACGAAATCAACCCGGAAGACGCTGTTTTCGAGGCGCGCGGCGTCAAAGTCGTGGTGGATCCTTTGAGTCTGCCGTTGATCGACGGCACGTTGGTGGATTTCGTCAAGCAGGGGCTCAACGAGGCATTTAGGTTCCAAAATCCTAAAGCGAAGGGTGAGTGCGGTTGCGGCGAGAGTTTCAACGTCTAATCGGCTTGTTTTTCTAAGCAATACAGGGACTTCGGTAGCCATCGTGATTGCTTGGGCGGCCACGCTCCAGTACACTTCGCGGTCTTTTATCCAGCGAGGTTGTGATGCCCATCGAGCGTACCCTATCCATCGTCAAGCCTGACGGCGTCGGCCGTAATCTGATCGGCGAGGTCTATCGTCGGTTTGAGCAAGCCGGCTTGAAAGTCATTGCGGCACGCATGATGCAATTATCGCAGGCGGAAGCGGAAGGCTTTTATGCCGTGCATCGCGAACGGCCATTTTTCAAGGACCTGGTGCGTTTTATGATTTCCGGTCCGGTGATGGTTCAAGTGCTGGAAGGCGAGGACGCCATCGCGAAGAATCGCGAATGTATGGGAGCCACCGATCCAAAAAAAGCGGCCAAAGGAACGATTCGCGCGGATCTCGCCACCAGCATCGACGAGAACATCGTGCACGGATCCGATGCGTCCGATACGGCGGCGCGCGAAATCAGCTATTTCTTTCGCGAAATTGAGATCTGTCGGCGGACGCGTTAGCGTCGCGGCAAGAAAAAAAGGGGGATCAGTGTCGGGCGAACGCGTGAATTTACTAGGGCTGCCGCGCGCGCAGCTCGAGGCGTTGGTCGCGACCCGTCTCGGCGCGAAGCCATTTCGTGCCCGGCAACTCATGAAATGGATCTATCGGCGCGGGGCCGCGGATTTCTCCGCCATGAGCGATCTCGCTCAAGACTTTCGCGTGCAGCTCGGCGAGATCGCGGAAATCGCGGTTCCGCAAATTGTCACCGAACAGGTGTCGAAGGACGGCACCCGCAAATGGATGCTGCGCATGGACGAAGTGCAGGGCATCGAAACGGTGTATATCCCCGAGCCTGATCGCGGCACCTTGTGCATTTCCAGCCAGGTGGGATGCGCGATGGATTGCTCCTTTTGCGCGACCGCCCAACAAGGCTTCAACCGCAATTTGAGCGCTGCGGAAATCGTGGGCCAAGTTTGGCTGGCGCAGCGTGAATTGGCCAAACACGCGGCAAGGCACGCCCCGGCGCATCACGAACGTCGTATTTATGGGCATGGGCGAGCCGCTCGCCAATTACCGCAATGTGCTGCCGGCCATGCGCATATTCCTCGACGACTTGGGCTACGATCTGTCGCGGCGCCGGGTGACGTTGAGCACCTCAGGACTGGTACCGCAAATCTATAAATTGGCCGAAGAATGCAATGTCGCGCTGGCTGTATCGTTGCACGCACCGAACGATGCGCTGCGCGATGAGCTCGTGCCCATCAATCGCAAGCACCCCATCGCCGAACTGCTGGCCGCATGCTGGCACTATCTCGATCAGCAAAACGGCCGCAGCGTGACCTTCGAATACGTGATGCTGGACGGCGTGAACGATAAGCCGGAGCATGCACGGCAGTTGGCGCGGCTGATGCGGGGACATGCCGCGAAGCTCAATCTGATTCCATTTAACGTGTTTCCCGGCACGCACTATCGCCGCTCGCCCGCTGCGGTAATCTTGAAGTTTCGCGACATTCTGAACGATCACGGTGTCATTGCGACGACGCGCCGAACGCGCGGCGACGACATCGATGCGGCGTGCGGGCAGCTGGCGGGCAGGGTCACCGATCGCACGCTGGTGCGCCTCGGCACAAGAATTCCCACCTTGTCGCGCATTGAGGCGGAAATTCACTGATGCAGAGTCGCAAGCAACTCCGAGCAATCCCACTGCTGGCGGCGATGGCGGCGGTGATGGCCGCGCCGATGATCGCCTCGTGCAGCCACGATCCGCCGACTTACCAGCGTCCGGTCCGGACCTACAAGAAGGATCCCGCTCAAGCCGCACAGGCGAATATGCAGCTGGCCCTGGAATACATGAAGCTCGGCAAACTGGCGACGGCGCGCGAAAGCATCGAGCGAGCGCTGAGCGAAGATCCCTCGAACGCCAACGTTCAGCTAACCGCGGGGCTCGTGTACGAGCGTGTCAACGAGATGGCGAAGGCCGAGCATGCCTATGAGGCGGCGGCGCGCCTTGGCAAGAACGATCCGAACATTTCGAATGCGTATGCGGGATTTCTTTGCCGCACCGGCAAAACGGCCGCCGGTGAAAAACTATTCAACGAGGTCGCGCGCAATCCTTTGTACCAGACGCCCGAGGTCGCGCTGGTGAATGCCGGCGTGTGCGTGCGCAGCGCGGGCAATCTGGTGGATGCCGACCGCTATTTCAGCCGCGCGCTCGCGATTCGGCCGAACATGCCCGAGGGTTTGCTGCAGTCGGGAAACGTTGCGTTTGACCGCGGCGACGCCGCAGAAGCGCGCGACATCGTGCAGAAATACTTGGCCGTGAATCCGCCCACTCCCGAGGTTCTATGGCTGGGGTTCCGTGCGCAGCGCAGGCTCGGCGACAACGTGGCAGCGGCCGTGTACGCACGGCGCGTGCAAACGGAATTTCCGGACTCAGAACAGGCGCGCAATATGCGTAACGGCGTTGATCGATGAACGAGTCCGCGGCACTGCCCGGAGCACGATTGAAGGCTGAACGGGAGCGGCGCGGATTGAGCGCGCAAAAGGCTGCCGATGAGATGCACCTGGACCGCTGGGTGATCGACGCGCTCGAGGCCGACGATTACCCGCGCATCGGCCCGTCCGTCTACGCCAAGGGTCATTTGAAAAAGTACGCGGTGTTGCTCGGCCTGCCGGTTGTGGAAATTTTGGCGAGCTACGAAGCGCGCGGGCACGGACGCACCGAGACGGCCTCGCCGCCCCCGAGCGTGCTGCGGGCCTCGCGCTCCGATACACCCGCGCACAATTTGTCGCCGGCGCAGATCGCCGGATTTGCGGCCGCCGGTGTGCTGCTGCTCGGCGTTCTGTTGTGGAGGCCGTGGCATCAGCGCGTCAAAGCGCCGGTGAGCAGCCCGCCGGCGGCCGCGGCGCCGGCCTCGCGCGACAAGACGATCGAAGCGGGCGCGTCACCCGCCGAAACGGCCTCGCCCGCGATGGATCGCGATACGCCCGCTGCGCCGCCGAGCGGTGCGGCTATCGCCGCCGCCGCGCCCGGGGCGACGCAGCCGGCAACCGTTGAGGCAGTCCCCGGCGCAGGCCGCGCGCGGCTGCGATTGAGTTTCTCGGCGGACTCTTGGGTCGATGTGCATGATGCCGCGGGCCGGCGCACGTTCGCGGGCAATGGTCTGGCCAACAGCGTGAAGACCATCGCGGGGATGGCGCCCATGCGGGTGTACTTAGGCTTTGGCAGCGGCGTGCAACTCGAGATCAATGACCGCGCGGTCGCGATCGGGCCGCAGTTCTTCGCCGGCGACGTGGCGCGATTCGAGGCCGGCGCCGACGGCGTGCTGCGGCGCGAGTCGCGAGCCGAGCCCACGCACGCTGCGCAGCCGCGCAACGCGCCTCAGCACGACTGATCGGAGAGGCTGTTGAGCAAGATTATCGAGCCCCTTCGCGGTGTGCATGATGTATTGCCGGCGCAAATCGCCGCCTGGCAGCATTTGGAGCGCGTCACACGCGCGGTTTTTTCGAGTTATGGGTACGAAGAGTTTCGTGTTCCCATCATTGAGCAGACCCAATTGTTCAAGCGCTCGATCGGCGATTTCACCGACATCGTTGAAAAGGAGATGTTCAGCTTCGTCGACCAGGGTGAAGATCACATCACGCTGCGCCCCGAAGCAACCGCCGGCATCGTGCGTGCCGTGATCTCGAACGGGTTGCTTCGCGAAGGCCGTCTGCGCCTATGGTGCATGGGCCCGATGTTTCGGCGCGAGCGGCCGCAGGCCGGGCGCTACCGCCAATTTCATCAAATCGACGCGGAGGCGTTCGGTTTCGAGGGCCCGGATGTCGATGCGGAAATGATCCTGTTGTCCGCCAGACTGTTGCGGCTGCTCGGCCTCGGCCGCGTGAAGCTGCTGGTGAATTCGCTGGGAACGCCCGCCTCGCGTGCTGCCTACCGGGAAACGCTGTCCGCCTATTTCGGCGCCCATGCGGCGTCGCTCGATGAGGACAGCCAACGACGATTGGCGAGCAATCCGCTGCGAATCCTCGACAGCAAGAATCCGGACATGCAGCGCCTGGTAGGCGCGGCGCCGCGGCTGCTGGATTCGCTCGATGCGGAATCGCGGGTGCATTTCGAGTCCCTATGCGCACAGTTGCGCAGCGCCGGCATCGAGTATCATGTCGAGCCGCACCTGGTGCGCGGACTCGACTACTACACCCGCACCGTCTTCGAATGGACCACCGATGAGTTGGGCTCGCAAGGCACGGTGTGCGCGGGCGGGCGCTACGACGGCTTGGTCGGGCAGTTGGGCGGCGTCGATACGCCGGGCATCGGCTGGGCCATGGGGCAGGAGCGCATTGTCATGCTGCTGCAGAAGCAGAACCTAGGCCTGCTGCGTGATCGGCCTCAGCTCTATCTGGTGCTGGTTGGAGAGCAGGCGCAGATCCCGGGATTGAAATTGGCGGAGCGATTGCGCGACGCCTGGCCGAGCCTCGCGTTGCAGATCAATTTGGGCGGCGGCAGTTTCAAGACGCAGTTCAAGCGCGCCGACAAGAGCGGCGCGGAGTTTGCGCTCGTACTGGGGGACGACGAAGCGGCCCGGGGGGTCGTGGCCGTGAAGGCGTTGCGCCAAGAGTTGGCGCAAGAGGAATGCCCCTTGGAGCGAATCAGTGAACGCATTGGCATCTTATTAGGTCTTAGAACGGAGAGCAGGAGTGGGCATGGCTGAAGAGTATTTGACCGACGATGAACAACTGGAAGCCGTCAAGCGGGTTTTCAAGGAATACGCCCCGTGGATCGTGGGCGGCGTCATCCTCGGTATCGGCGGCTGGTACGCGTTTCAATATTACCGGTCGCATCAGAACGAAGTCGCCTTGCAAGCCGCTGCGCAGTTCAGTCAGATGACCGCGGCGCTGCAGGTCAACGATGTGCAGAAATCCCGACAGATCGCCGATGGGCTCATCAAGGACTTTCCGAGTTCACCGTACGCCGATCAGGCGCAATTGACGATTGCGCGCATCGATGTCGATGGCGGCCGGGACGCCGATGCCGTGGCGCCATTGAGCCAGGTCATGAATAACTCCAAGGACAGCGAACTGAAGCAGATCGCACGCCTGCGTCTTGCGCGGGTTCTGATCGATCAGGGCAAGCCCGACGATGCGATCAAGCTGCTCGCGGCCGGCTCGCCGGGCAGCTTCGCAGGCCGCTATCACGAGGTGCATGGCGACGCGCTGGTCGCAAAGAAGGATATTCCCGGCGCGGTCGCCGAATACAACGCGGCGATGGCTGCGGGCGACGCCGGCGCGGATGCCGCGGTGCTGGAACTGAAACTTGCCGATCTGGCTCCCAACGAAAAGGCCAAACCCTGATGCGTTTACTGCTTCCCTTGAGTCTCGCGGCGTTGCTTGTTGCTGCCGGCTGCAGCAAGGACAAAGATGTCGAAGTCCCGGCGAAACTGGTTGATTTTCCCAACACGCTGCCGGTGAAGAAACTCTGGAGCGACGGCATCGGCGGCGGCAAGAAGCAGATTAAGCTGCGTCTGGGCTTGGGGCCGGCGCTCGATAACGGACTGGTATTCGCCGCCAATCACAAGGGCGAGATACTCGCGGTATCGCTCGAGACCGGGCGCGATGTCTGGGTAAAAAAGCTGAAAATGCCGATCTCCGCCGGGCCCGCCGCGGGGTTCGGCATGGTCGTGACCGGCACCAGCAAGGGCGATATCATTGCCTTGGACGGCGCGAGCGGCAAAGAGCGGTGGCGCGCGCGGGTCAATTCTGAACTGCTGTCGGCTCCGGCCATCAGCGAGAATGTGGTGGTGCTGCGTTCGGTGGACGGTCGGTTGCACGGCCTCGATGCGCACACCGGCAAGGAACTCTGGTCCGTGGAGCAGCAGGTGCCGCGCTTGAGTTTGCGCGGCACGGCGATACCGATCGTTGCCAAAGATTTTGCGATCAGCGGCTTCGACAATGGCAAGGTCATGGCGGTGTCGCTCAACACCGGCGACACCATCTGGGATACTGCGTTGGCCTCGCCGCACGGGCGCACGGAACTCGATCGCCTCGTCGACATTGATTCGGCGGTTCGGGTGGTCGGTGACAATGTGTTTGCCGCCGGTTTCCAGGGGCGCACCGCGATGCTTGCCCTTGACTCCGGGCAGCTCTGGTGGTCGCACGACATGTCGAGCTATCGAGGCCTGGCGGTCGATGCGGATAATTTGTACGTGACCGAATCCGACGGCACTGTGGTGGCGATGCGGCAGCGCGATGGCGCGGAGCTGTGGCGCAATGAGAAACTGAAGCGCCGTGGGTTAAGCACGCCCATTGTGACCGGGCATGCGGTCGCCATCGCGGACTTTCAGGGCTACCTACACTGGCTGGACAAGAGCACCGGTGAACTGGTGGCCAGAGAGCATATAACAAAGCAGCGTGTTTCCAATCCGCCCGCGGGTGTGGACGACACCATCGTCGTGCTGACCGACGGCGGGACCCTGGCGGCCTACCGCGCCACTCCCCGAGTCGCAAGCCCGCCCGCCGTTGCGCCGCCGCCTGCCGCTGCCCCGGCACCTGCGGCGACTCCGCCGCCCGCACCTTCGCCGTAAAGAGCAGGACAATGCTGCCGGTAGTCGCGTTGATCGGTCGCCCGAATGTGGGCAAATCGACGCTCTTCAACGCGATGACCGGCACGCGCGATGCGCTGGTCGCGGACCTGCCGGGCCTCACGCGCGATCGGCAATATGGCTTCGCGCGCCGCACCGAGGTGCCGTGCATCGTCGTCGACACCGGCGGCCTGGTGGAGAATGCCGATGTGATCGAAAGCTTGATGATCGCGCAAACCGAGCGCGCCATCGGCGAGGCGGATCGGCTGATAGTGCTGGTGGACGGCCGCAGCGGAGTGACGCCGCAGGACCAATTCGTCGCGCAGCTGGCCCGCCGCAGCGGAAAGCCGCTCATCCTCGCGGTCAACAAAACCGAAGGCTTCGACCCGGACATGGCGGTGGCCGATTTCCATCAATTGGGATTGGGCGAGCCGGTGCCGATTTCGGCGGCCCACGATCAAGGTGTGATCGCGCTGCTCGAGACAGTTCTCGCGGGTTTAAGTCCGGACCCAAGCGACGGGCCCGAGATGCAAGGCATCAAGGTCGCCGTAATCGGCCGACCCAATGTGGGTAAGAGCACTCTGATCAATCGCCTGCTCGGCGAGAATCGCATGGTGGAGTTTGATGAGCCCGGCACCACGCGCGATGCGGTACTGGTGCCTTTCGAACGCGACGGCGAACGCTACACATTGATCGACACGGCCGGCGTGCGGCGCCGCTCGCGCGTCGAGGAAGCGGTCGAGAAATTCAGTGTCATCAAAACCTTGCAGGCGATCGAAACCGCGCATGTGGTGGTCGTGGTCATGGATGCTCACGATACGGTGGCGGAGCAGGACGCGAGCCTGCTGGGGACGGTGATCGAGGAGGGCCGGGCGTTGGTCTTGGCCGTCAACAAATGGGACAACATACCCACCGAGCAGCGCGATTTGATTCGCCAACAAATCGAGCAGCGACTGCAATTCGCCGATTTTGCGCCGTTGCATTTCATATCGGCGCGCCATGGCAGCGGCGTCGGCGAGTTGTTCACCTCGGTGCGCAAGGTTTACGCCGCTGCGATGCGTGACATGGCCACGCCCGAGCTCACGCGGGTGCTCACCGCCGCCATCGAAAGCCACCAGCCGCCGTTGGTGAGCGGGCGGCGCATCAAGCTGCGCTACGCCCATCAAGGCGGCCGCAATCCACCGGTGATCGTGATCCACGGCAATCAGACCGATCACGTGCCGGACGCGTACCGGCGATACCTCGTGAATGTTTATCGTCAGGCCTTTGATTTGAAAGGTACCCCGGTCAGAGTGGCCTTCCGCGGCGACGAAAACCCTTTCGCCGGCAAGCGCAACCCCCTGACCCCTCGGCAAGTGCGTAAGCGCAAACGGCTGATCCAACGCAATAAGCGGTAAGATCGTGCTCATCGGACCAAAGTCCGATGGCCGACGAACGTCGCGCGCGCCCAGCATGCTTCAACCGCTGGGTTTTTAGCGATACCACGGAGTGGTCTCTTGCCGCAGTTTCACAAGACAAAGACCTTTCTAATTCTTGCCGTTGCTGCCGCGCTCATCGGCCTGTATGCGATGGCGGGCTTCTGGCTGGCGCCGCGGCTGCTGCGCAATGCGCTGATGGAGCAGATCCCGAAGACTTTAGTGGGTGTCAAACCCACCATTGGCGAGATTCATATCAATCCCTTCTTGCTCCACGTCGAGGTCAAGGACTTTTTTCTGACCGGCGCGAGTGGCACCCAGCTGGTCGGATTCAAGCGGCTGTTCGTTGATTTCGAAGCGATGTCCTCGGTCTGGCATCGGGCTTACACCTT
The DNA here is from genome assembly GCA_963749775.1 of uncultured Gammaproteobacteria bacterium. Lineage (GTDB taxonomy): Bacteria > Pseudomonadota > Gammaproteobacteria > Steroidobacterales > Steroidobacteraceae > Bog-1198. The sequence continues at coordinate 213,324 of CAVVPB010000025.1, read as the reverse complement.
CAAGAATGTCGACTTGACCGCGCCGTTCGCAAACGCCGTCATTTTCAAGGACGGCCGCTTGAACCTGGCGCAGCTAAGTCCCAAGCCCGCGCCGAAGCCGCTACCGAAACCTAAGAGCAGCGAAACCATACCGGCCGCGCGCATCGGCTCGTTCAAGGTCGATCAGGGTTTTGTCTCGTTCGACGATCGCCGGCGGTCATCCGATTTCGCGACGCGTCTGGAGCCGATCAATTTTGAACTGCGGGATTTCACCACGGGCGTGAATGGCGGACGCTTCACCTTCACCGGTGTGTCAAAACTTGACGAGCGCATTGAATGGCATGGACATGTCTCGGTGCAACCGATCGAATCGGACGGCGAATTCCAAATCACCGGCCTGCAAGCGCACACGATCTGGGACTATCTGAAAGATCTGCTCAACTTTCAGGTCAATTCCGGCAAGATCGATCTTAACGCCGCATACAAGTTTTCTTTTAACGAGACCGCCGATCTGACCGTGAACGTATCGAAGGTCGCGATGACCAGTCTTGCGATCAGGCCAAAGAATTCCGACACGGATTGGATCGAAGTGCCGGAAACGATTCTGAGCGGCGCGGCGATGGATCTGGCAAAGCACCAGGCGCATGCCGACTCGCTCACCCTCACGGGCATGAAGATCCTGGCCTGGCTGGAGTCCGACGGGTCGTTGAACTTGCTCAAGCTTGCGCCGTCAGGCTCTGCCGCTGCGCCTGCGCCTGCGCCTGCGCCCGCGCCTGCGCCTGCGCCCGGCACCTGCGCTAACGACGGCGCCAGCACCCGCGCCGACACCCGCCAAGGCGACATCTGCTGCCTGGCAAGTTGATTTGCGGGAGTTTGCGCTGCAGGACGCGAGTATTTCGGCGGAAGATCGGCGCACCAATCCGATTACCAAGGCCGTGGTGGCACCCTTGTCCCTCAAGGTTGATGGTGTGAGCCTGAATCTGGCAAAGCCCGTGAGCCTGGTGGTAGAGGCGAAAATCAATGGCAGCGGGTCGTTGAATGCGACCGGCGATGTCACCCCGCAACCCCTGGCCGCGAATCTGAACTTGAAGCTCGCGGCGATCGACCTGGCCCCGCTGCAGCCTTACGTGGCGCAATTCACTTCGATGACGCTGCTGACCGGGGCCTTGAGCGGCGATGCCAAACTCAAATACGGTGCGGCGCACCCCACTTTGCAATTCGCCGGCGCTCTCAGCGTGGCGAAATGGCATACGGTGGACAACGCCTTGCATCAGGATTTTATCAAGTGGGATCGCCTGGATGTTCAGGGCCTGAATTTTCAACAGGATCCGGATCGTCTCGATATCGACCGAATCGCCGCTCGCGGCCTGTACGCCCGGGTCATTATCGAGCCCGATACGTCCCTCAATGTCAGACGTGTGCTGGCCGGCCCCGGCGCCACGCTGGTCGCGCCGGCCGGGAGCAAGGGGGAAACCGTGGCCGTGACTGCCGAGCCGGCGCCCGCCGCTCCGCCGCCTCATCGGAAATCTAAGAATCCAAAAGCGCCCGCGGCCGCGGCCCCGGAGCCGGCAAAGCCCTTGATCCCGTTTCCCATGGCGATCAAAAAAATAACGCTGACCGCGAGCGAGGCTAACTTCACCGACCTATCCGTCATGCCGAATTTCTCAACCGGAATTAAGAAGCTGGAAGGGTCGGTGACCGGGCTGTCGTCGAATCCCAAGACCCGAGCGAAAGTCGATATCAAAGGATCGGTGGATGAGTACGCGCCGGTATCGATCAGCGGCGAGGTCAATGTCTTGAGCGCGGCGCTTTACACGGATTTGTCGATGAACTTTCGCAATATCGAACTGACTACCTTCAATCCTTATTCGGGAAAATTTGCCGGCTACAACATCAGCAAGGGCAAGTTGACCACGGAGCTGCACTACAAAGTCGAGAACCGCAAGCTCGACGCGCAACACCACATCATCGTCGATCAGCTCGAGTTCGGCGACAAAACCGAAAGCAAGGAAGCGGTCTCACTGCCGGTCAAGCTGGCGGTGTCGCTGCTCAAGGACAAGGACGGGGTCATTGATCTGAATCTTCCCATCAGCGGCACGATCGATGATCCGAAATTCAGGTTGGGCCCGATTATCTGGAAAGTCTTGGTCAATCTGTTGGAGAAGGCGGTCACGGCGCCGTTCGCGCTGCTGGGATCCTTGTTCGGCGGCGGTCCGGATCTGCAATTCGTTGATTTTCAACCGGGGTCTGCCGAGCTCGATCCTGCCGCCGTCGACAAGACCCACGCCATCGTCAAGGCCTTGACGGCGCGGCCGCAGCTCAAGATCGAAGTGCCGATCGCAACGGTCGCGCAGCTCGACAGCCCGCACCTGGTCGATGAAAAGCTGCAGGCGCAGTTGCACGATGAGCAGGCAGCATCCGCGGGCAAGAAATCTACCGGTGCCGCGCCTGACTTTGCGCAGCTTGAACCCGCGGCGCAGCTCGAGGTATTGAACCGGGCCTACAAGAAGAACCTCGGAGCGGAACCGAAATTCCCCGATTCGATCAGCGCGCTCAAATCAAAACCGGAGGCTATTCCGGCAAAAATAGAATTTCTCACCAATGCCTTGCGCGAGCACATCGTGATCGGCGAGTCGGACCTCGCCAAGCTCGGGCAGCAACGAGCCATGAACGTGCAGCAAGCCTTGTTGACCGACACGCAACTCGATCCGCAGCGGGTGTTTCTGGTCGCCAACGACAAGGCGAAGAATCAGGGCGGCCAAGTGCGGCTGGAATTGTCATTGCGATGATCGGAGTGCACTGAAATGATGCAAGGAGCCCCGTCGGACGCACCCGTTAGAGGCACAAAACTCGTGCGGTATCGCATGCTCTACGTTTAAGCTGCTGATCGCGCTCAAGACTTCACGGATGGCACAAGCGGTGCTTCCCGCCACGCAGGTCGTTGCCGGAGATGCCCTGGAATGAAGCTCATTACCGCCATTATCAAACCGTTCAAGCTCGACGAGGTTCGAAAAGCCATCAGCGACATCGGGGTCCAAGGCGTCACCGTCACGGAGGTGAGGGGCTTCGGCCGGCAGCGTGGCCATACGGAGATCTACCGTGGCGCCGAATATGCTATTGAATTCGTCCCCAAGACAAAGATAGAAATCGCGGTTGAAAATGCACTCCTCGACCAGGTCATCGAGGTGATAATGAAGGCGGCGAAAACCGGGAAAGTGGGGGATGGAAAAATCTTTGTCTTCGATCTCACCCAGGTCGTACGCATCCGCACGGGTGAGCGCGACGCGAGCGCTCTTTAAAACACAGGGGATATGATGAAAAAAATGCCGATACTGGCTTTTCTTGCCGGGCTGGCGCCGGCGATGTCGTGGGCGGCTGATGCACCGACTGCGCCGACGTTGATGGGCGTCGACAAGATCAGCGCCGGCGATACGGCCTGGATGCTGACCTCGACGGCCCTGGTGCTGATGATGTCGATACCGGGCCTGGCGCTGTTCTATGGCGGCATGGTGCGCAAGAAAAACGTGCTGGCGACGCTGATGCAGACCTTTGCGATTGTCTGCGTGGTGACCGTTGCCTGGTGGTTGATCGGCTATTCGTGGGCCTTCACCCCGGGCAGCGGGTTCTTGGGCGGCTTCAGCCGCGCCTTCTTCAATGGCATGACGTTCATGCATGACCCGGTTAACAAGCTGTCGGTTTCGCATCTGGCATTGACCATTCCTGAAACCGTCTACGCCATGTTTCAGCTCACCTTTGCCGCCATCACGCCGGCGCTGATCGCCGGCGCCTTTGCCGATCGCATGAAATTCTCTGCCATGCTGGTCTTCATGGGCGCATGGTCATTGTTGGTGTACGCACCCATCGCACACATGGTTTGGGAGCCGACCGGATGGTTGAATGCGGCCGGCGTGCTGGACTACGCCGGGGGCACGGTGGTGCACATCAATGCCGGCATGGCGGGTCTTGCAAGCTGCCTCGTGCTCGGCAAGCGCTTAGGCTACGGTCGCGAAGCCATGCCGCCGCACAATTTGACCCTGACGCTCATTGGCGCGTCGCTTTTGTGGGTGGGCTGGTTCGGATTCAACGCAGGCTCGGCGGGAGCCGCCGACGGACGAGCGGGGATGGCGATGCTGGTGACGCAAATGGCCACCGCCGCGGCCGCACTCGGTTGGATGTTTGCCGAATGGTTCAGCAAGGGGAAGCCGAGCGTTCTTGGCATTGCGTCGGGCGCTGTTGCCGGCCTGGTGGCCATCACCCCGGCGTCGGGATTCGTCGGCCCGACGCCAGCGGTCATTATCGGCCTGGTGGCCGGAGTCGTGTGCTTCGTGGCGGCGACATCCCTCAAGCACGCGCTGCGCTACGATGACTCGTTGGACGCCTTCGGCGTACACGGAATCGGCGGCATCATCGGCGCGCTGCTCACGGGCGCTTTTGTCAGCAAGGAGATCAGCGGCGTGGACGGCTCGGTGCTGATTCAACTCAAAGGGGTTGCGGTGACCGTGATCTATGGATTCTCGGTCAGTTTTCTCCTGCTCAAAATCATCGACATGACCCTCGGGCTACGCGTCACCGAGGAACAGGAACGCGAGGGTTTGGACATATCGCTGCACGGAGAGAGCATCGAGTAGCAAGCGCCCCGAGGTTTTAGTGGGATTGGGGTAGACTTAAGCGCAGCTACAGGAGCTTAAGTCTTGCCTCCCATCCTCGACATCGTGATCCTGGCACTGATCCTGGTGCTCCTCTCGGGTTTGCGCATCGCTCAGGAATACGAGCGCGGCGTGGTATTCAGGCTGGGACGCTACAAGGGGCTGCGCGGGCCCGGCCTGTACTGGATTATTCCGCTGGGTATCGAGCGCTCGGTTCGCATCGATATCCGCACGCGCACCGTGTCGGCGGAGCAACAAGAAACCATCACCCGGGACAGCGTCACCATCAAGGTCAACGCGGTGCTCTGGTATCGCATCATCGATGCGGCCAAGGCGGTCATTGAAGTGGCGGACGCGCCGGCCGCCGTCTATCAATTGGCATTGACCGGGCTGCGCAACATCATCGGCCAACACGATTTGGATGAGATTTTGCAGGAGCGCAACAAGATCAACAGTCTGTTGGGCGACAGTATTTCCGGAGCGACCGCAGCGTGGGGTTTGGAGGTGCAGCGCTTCGAGATGAAGGATGTAGAATTGCCCAAGGCCATGCAGCAGGTCATGGCCATGCAGGCCGAAGCCATCCGCGAAAAGCGCGCGCGCATCATCAAGGCCGAAGCGGAATTAGAGGCGTCGGTCAAACTGTCGGCGGCGGCCGGGCAGATCGCTGCGAATCCGGCCGCGTTGGAATTGCGGCGCATGCAGATGATTTCCGAAGTGGGTGCCGAGAACAACAGCACCACCGTACTGATGATCCCGTCGGATTTTGTTTCGTTGGCGCATAGCTTGGACGATTACCTTGCGCAGCACCGACCGTCAAAATCGGAGAAGGAGCATGAAAAGGACTAAGTTGGGTGTGCTGGTCTTGGTAGGCTGCAGCGTTTCGATGATGGCACAACGCGCCGCGGCCGATGAGCCCGTGCCGCCGGCGGGTGTGGTGACCTCCCCGGCGCGCGAGGCGCAAATTCCTTTCGCCGGTCAGACCATCCAGAACTGGCAGGTCGTGGACAACTACACCGTGTTGATTCAGGACCGAGGGAAGCGCTGGTACAAGGCCACCCTGTACGGCAATTGCATCAACTTGTCCTTCACCCAGAATCTTTCGTTTGTCGCCAACGCCGCCAGCGGCACTTTCGATAGGTTTGGCTCGATTCGAGTTCGCGGCGAAAGCTGTCCATTGCGCTCGCTGGTCGAAACCGCGGCACCGCCGAAAAAATCAACGCCGATTGCCCCAAAAACCCGGACCGCGGGCACGACCGCTGCGCATTGATTTGTCAGGGGATCCCTTGCCCGGCGAGTAGGTTGTAACCTGCTTGTTTCAGGGAGTTCTCAAAGAGGCCGTGCGGCCGTCCGCTTTTTGCGACAGTTGCGGTTGCGGAGATTGTGGCAGCCAAACAATTCGTGATCGGGCTCTCATTTCCGGACCGATTATGCCAGGTACTCTTCGCTTGCCTACACGACACACGGAGAACCTGAATGAGCAATCCCTACAACAGCGCGACCGAGCGGGCTTCGATCTTGGGTCCGACGCTATATTTCAAAGGCGACTTGACCGCCGAAGAAGACCTGTTGATTCAGGGACGCGTGGAAGGCTCGATTACTCATACCCAGCGCCTGACCGTCGGTGCGCAGGGGACCGTCAAAGCGAATATCAAAGCGCAGCTGATTGTCGTCGAGGGTACGGTGGAAGGCGATCTGCAGGCCGAGAAATCCGTGTTCGTCAAGGAGACGGCCAAGGTTTCCGGCAACATTTATGCGCCCACGGTCAGCATCACGGAAGGCGCCAATTTCAGCGGCAGCATCGACATGGACGGAAAGAAGGCCGCGCTGCAGTCAGGCAAATTCGATCCGGTGCGTTCAACGAAAGCCGCCGGTAGCGCCGCCTAACAATGTCGTGGTTCAAGAAACCCCTCGATGGAGATGATCTCATGATGAATGCGAATCCAAGCCGCCCCGGCGCGCCCGAACCCTCAACATCTCGTCCCGAGCCACGGGTGCCAGGCGCCGAGTATCGATCAGCCGCGCCGCGTGTCGAGCAGCCGCGTTCACCCGAGGCCAAGCCTGCTGACGGGGCGGCCCGCGCCTCCGTGCTGGGACCCACCCTACGATTCCGCGGTGAACTGTCGGCCCAAGAAGACCTGATCGTTCAAGGCAGCGTGGAGGGTTCGATCACCCACACCCAGAGCCTCACCATCGGTACCGACGGCACGATGAAGGGCGACATTCGCGCCCGCGTCATCGTCATCGACGGCAAGGTGGAAGGCGATCTCTATGCCACCGAATCGGTCAACATTCGCGCCACCGCGAAGGTCAAGGGCAATATCTTTGCGCCGCGCGTTGGAATCAGCGAAGGCGCGTTTTTCCAGGGTCAAGTCGACATGCAGCCCTCGGGTGCGGCCGTGCAAGAGCACAGCGCGCGCTTGCGGCAGGCCGCCTTGTCGCCGGCTCTGGAGGGAAGCGCCGTCGATCGCATGTTGAGCAGCGGCGGCGCCTAAGCCGTCGGTCATTGCGGCACGAATAGCTCCGGATCGACCCAGGCGCGATTCAGGCTTAGGCCCCAGTGCAAATGGGGCCCGGTGGCGCGTCCCGTCATGCCGACTGCGCCCAGGGTCGTTCCCGCCGTGACGGGCTGCCCGGGCTTCACCGCGATCGCGCTTAAGTGGCAGTACATACTGATCAGGCCGCGGCCGTGATCGACAAACACGGTATTGCCATTGAAGAAATACTCGCCCGTGTCGATCACGGTGCCATCGAGGGGCACTTTGACCGGCGTGCCGCTCGGGGCGGCGATGTCCATGCCCGCGTGCGGATTGCGCGACTCACCGTTGAATATGCGTCGCATGCCGAAGGAGCTGCTGCGGATTCCCGGCACCGGTTGCTCCAGGCGCAGACTCTGCGGTTGCTTGTCTGACCAACGGCTGAGCGCGGCATCGATGATCCGCTTCTCGCGATCCACGCGCTCTAGGTCGGCGCGCGACAGATTCACCTGCGCCGGTGCCACCTTGAGGGACTGGCTGGCGTAGCGCTTCTCGCCGACCATGAAGCTAAGTTCCTGCCTGCCCTCGCTGCCATGTACGACAACCTGGCGTGCGCTAAGCGGGGCCGACAAGGGTATGCCGATGATGGCGAACCAGTCCGCGCCGTCTTGAACCACCATCGCTCGGTGCCCATCGGCCTCGACATAAGGCATGGCAGTTCCATGCACGTCGAGACGGATGACCTTCACGCCGCCGGGCACCGCACTCTCGCGCGGCAGCGTGAACGACCAGCTGAGCGTGGGACTCATGCACAACAGCAGCACGGCGCATCGAATCAAGACCGCTCCACTCGGGCGCGAATCTTCCCGATCGCAAGCCGCGCCTCAATCATCGTTCCGGGCGCCGCATCCACGGCGTTACGCAATATCCCGCCATTCTCGCCGCTGACGATGGCATAACCCCGATCCAGGGTCGCGAGCGGGCTCACGGCGTTCAAGGTGCGCACCAAGGGCGCGAGCCGCTCGCGCGCCTGCTGCAGCCGGGCGAGCGCAGCGGCCCGCAGCCTGCCGAAGAGGGCCGCATGACTTGCCGCCGAATTGCGCACCCGCGCGATGGGGCTCGCTTGCCAGAGCCGGCTGCGCTGCTCGCCCAGTACCGAGCGTCGATCGGCCAGAATCTGGCGCAGGGCACGCGCCAAGCGCTGCTCCAGATCATCCAGACGTTGGGACTGCTGCGACAGTCTTGCCCGCGGGCTCACCCGCGCCGCGCGGCCGATGACCCAGCGCAGCCGCTCGCGTTGCGCCTCGAGCCGGCGCAGCATGCCTCGGCGCAAGCGTTGACCCAACCGGTTCACGGAAGCGAGCCACTCTTCGCCATCGGGCACCGCGATTTCCGCTGCGGCGGAAGGTGTTGGCGCACGCACGTCGGCCGCAAAATCCGCTATCGTGAAGTCGATCTCATGGCCGATGCCGCTGATCACGGGAATAGGGCAGGCGGCGATGGTGCGCGCCAGGGTCTCGTCGTTGAAGGCCCATAAATCCTCGAGTGAGCCGCCGCCGCGGGCCAGAATCAGCACATCGCACTCGCCACGCCTGCCGGCCGCGCGCAGGGCCGCCACGAGCTCCGCCGCGGCCGCGGCGCCTTGCACGGCCACAGGATAGATCAGCACCGGAACGGCCGCGAAGCGGCGCGCCAGCACGTGCAAAATGTCGCGGATGGCGGCCCCGCTCGGCGAGGTGATCACCCCGATTCGCTTCGGCAGCAGCGGCAGCGGGCGCTTGCGCTCCGGCGCGAACAGCCCTTCTGCGGCAAGCTTTGCCGACAATTCCTCGAACTGGCGCTTGAGCGCGCCGAGGCCCGCGTCTTCCATGTGATCGATGATGAGTTGGTATTCGCCGCGCGGCTCATACAGCCCGATACGGGCCCGCACCAGCACCTTTTGGCCATCCCGGGCGGTGAAGGCGCACAGCATATTGCGCTGGCGGAACATGCAGCAGCGCACCTGCGCGGCGGCGTCTTTCAGCGAAAAATACCAATGTCCGGAGCTCGGTCTGGCGAAATTGGAGACTTCCGCCTCCAGCCAGAGGCTGCCGAAACCCCGTTCCAGCAGCACTCGAACCTCGCGATTGAGGCGCGAAACGCTATAAACATCGCGGTTTGCCGCCATTTCCATGGAAGCTATGATACTGCGGTTTACCGCACGGCACCTGCAAGGTACAATGCGCCGCCTCTTAGACGAACCCGGAACGCGACTTGTATGCGTATTCTTGAAGAGGCACTCACCTTTGATGATGTATTGCTGGTCCCGGCATATTCTGAAGTCCTGCCGCGCGACGTCTCGCTCGCGAGCCAGCTAACCCGCGAAATCCGCGTCAATCTGCCGGTGGTATCCGCCGCCATGGATACTGTTACCGAGGCGCGTCTGGCCATCACCATCGCGCAAGAAGGCGGCATCGGCATCATCCACAAGAACATGTCCATCGACAATCAGGCGCGCCAGGTCGACCGGGTCAAGAAGTTCGAAAGCGGCGTGATCAGCGATCCTATCACCGTCAATCCGGACATGACGATTCGCCAGGTTATCGAGCTCACGCGTGCGAAGAACATCTCCGGGGTGCCGGTGGTGCTGGGCACGAAAGTCGTCGGAATCGTCACGCACCGGGACTTACGGTTCGAGACCAAATTGGATGCCCCGGTCTCATCGGTCATGACCCCGAAGGACCGCTTGATCACGGTGCGCGAAAATGCGCCCAAGGATCAGGTGTTGGCGCTGCTGCACAAGCACCGGATCGAAAAGGTGTTGGTGGTTGCCGGCGACCATGAACTGAAGGGCATGATCACCGTCAAGGATTTTCAGAAGGCGACCGAATTCCCGAACGCCTGCAAGGACAGCGTCGGGAGTCTGCGGGTCGGCGCCGCGGTCGGCACCTCGCCCGATACCCTGGATCGAGTCGGTGCACTGCGCGACGCGGGGGTGGATGTGGTGGTGGTCGATACCTCGCACGGCCATTCGCGCGGGGTGCTCGACACGGTGTCGAGGATAAAAGCGAAATATCCCGACATTCAAGTGATCGGCGGCAATATCGTCACCGCGGAGGCGGCGCTTGATCTGGTGAAGCATGGCGCCGATGCGGTTAAGGTAGGCATCGGTCCGGGTTCGATTTGCACCACGCGCGTCATCGCGGGCGTTGGCGTACCGCAGATCAGCGCGATCGCGCGCGTTGCCAAGGCGCTCGAGGGCACCGGCGTGCCGGTGATCGGCGACGGCGGAATCCGCTATTCCGGAGACATCGCCAAGGCGCTCGCTGCCGGTGCGCATTGCGTGATGATCGGCGGAATGTTCGCGGGTACGGAAGAATCCCCGGGCGACGTTGAACTTTATCAAGGCGGTTCCTACAAGGCCTATCGCGGCATGGGATCGTTGGGTGCAATGGCGCAAGCACATGGATCGAGCGATCGGTATTTCCAGGACACGACCACGGAACTCGAGAAGCTGGTGCCCGAAGGCATCGAGGGTCGAGTGCCTTACAAGGGCAGCCTGGTGGCGATTCTGCACCAGCTGTCGGGCGGTTTACGCGCCGCCATGGGATACACCGGCAGCAGCAGCATCGAGGAGATGCGCACGCGGCCGCAGTTCGTGCGCATCACCAACGCGGGCGTGCGCGAAAGTCATGTGCACGATGTGACCATCACCAAAGAAGCGCCCAACTACCGGATCGGTTGATGCCTGATATTCATGCGGACCGAGTCCTGATTCTCGATTTTGGCGCTCAGTACACGCAATTGATTGCGCGCCGCATCCGCGAAATCGGCGTGTATTCTGAAATCTACGCGCTGCGACGTCCCCTTGAGCGATATCGAACGATTCGCGCCCAAGGCGATCATCTTGTCCGGCGGTCCCGAATCAGTTTACGACGTGAAGGGTCCTGAGGCGCCGCTGCGGAATCTTCTCGATGGGCGTACCGGTGCTCGGAATTTGCTACGGCATGCAAACGATGGCGGCGCAATTGGGCGGCCAGGTTGAAATGTCCACGCACCGCGAATTCGGTGCCGCCCAGGTCAGGCCGACGGCCGGCTCGCCGCTGCTCGACGGCCTGGAAGACAATCGCGACGCTGAAGGCAGACGCGTCCTCGATGTGTGGATGAGTCATGGGGATCGCGTGGCCGCCGTACCGCCGGGATTTTGCGTCATTGCGGCGAGCGACAATGCACCGCTTGCGGCCATGGCGGACGAGTCGCGCCGCTTGTACGGCCTGCAGTTTCACCCCGAGGTCACCCACAGCTTGCAGGGCGGGGAGATTCTGCGTCGCTTCGTTCGCGAGATCGCCGGCTGCTCCGCCAGTTGGGCGACGCGCAATATCATCGACGATAGCGTGGCGCGAATCCGCGCGCAGGTGGGCAACGACCGCGTGCTGTTGGGATTGTCGGGCGGCGTTGATTCGTCGGTACTGGCGGCACTCTTGCATCAGGCCATCGGCGCACAGCTCACCTGCGTATTCGTCGATCATGGGTTGCTGCGCCTGGGCGAGGGCGATCAAGTGATGGCCACGTTCGCCGAGCACATGGGCGTGCATGTCATCCGCGTCGATGCCGAGCGGCGCTTCCTCAGAGAACTGGCCGGCGAAGCGGATCCGGAGAAGAAGCGAAAGATCATCGGGCGCGTGTTCGTCGAGGTGTTCGACGAGGAGGCGGCGAAGCTCAAGGACGTCAAATGGCTCGCGCAGGGCACGATCTATCCCGACGTCATCGAATCGGCGGGCGCCAAGACCGGCAAGGCGCATGTCATCAAATCGCACCACAACGTGGGCGGCTTGCCGCAGCACATGAAGCTCAAGCTGCTGGAACCGCTGCGCGAATTGTTCAAGGACGAGGTTCGCAAGCTCGGTGTCGAATTAGGATTGCCCAAGGAGATGGTGAATCGCCATCCCTTCCCCGGTCCCGGCCTCGGCGTGCGCATCTTGGGCGAGATTCACAAGTCGCACGCGGATCTCTTGCGCAGGGCCGATGCCATCTTCATCGAAGAGCTGCGTACCCATGATCTCTATGACAAGGTGAGCCAGGCATTCGCGGTATTCCTGCCGGTGCGCTCGGTCGGCGTGATGGGTGATGGGCGCCGCTATGACCATGTCATCGCGCTGCGCGCGGTTGAAACCATCGATTTCATGACCGCGCGCTGGGCGCGCCTGCCGTACGAATTTCTTGACCGCGTCGCGCATCGTGTCATCAACGAGGTGCCGGGAATATCCCGGGTGGTCTACGACATTTCGGGCAAGCCGCCGGCGACGATTGAGTGGGAGTGAATTGGCCTTTCGGGATCTATCGCCTTCTATCGGCTCCCGGGCGTAACTCACTGAAATTCAAAAGATCACCTTTCGCCGCCTATCTACATCTATCGCTCCCAGCGAATGATTTTGACGGTAAATCTGACGGTAAAAGTTTTCTCGGCGTTTTGTTTCGGAATTTTACCGTCACGCCCGCTTCCGGATTGCGCGAAAGGCCTACAAATCACGGAGTTTTCGCCGCTCCGGATCGCCGGCCTTGGGAAATCATTGAGTTTCTCACCAGCTGCTACGGCGTTGATCACGGCTGATCCGATGCTGGCATGTCCAGCAACAGACTTCGATCACCGAAGCCACCCCTCTCATCGACGACTCGCCAGAGGTGAAGGGGGGCGCTTCGCGGGTATGTGCTGATTAGTGTTACGGGAGTTCATGGCGGATATGTTCACACGGACTCGGGGTGAGCGCAGGGGGGAGTTTCGGGGAAAATGTCGGCGAAACCTCAACTACATTGAAGGAGGTGGAGGATTGAGGCGTGCGATTACCCGCGGTCTGCCGATGTCGTGCGATTCCGCCCTCTTTGGACAGCTGACCGTACCCGGCCACATCCGTCAGTTGGCGTGCTGGAAAGAAGCTGCCGCTCAGAGCGCGCAGTAGCCTAACTTCCAGATTGACGAGACAAACTATCCCAATTCTGACTAATGTTCCGCTTCGAGCCCGGCCGATTTCATTAGTTCCAAGAGTTCATCGTTGGTCAGGCCGGGCGTTCAGCATCATCACTTGACCGCATCGCATCGGACAAAGGGGGTTTTCATGACGCGGATTCCAGCCAGCACGCTCACAGTATTTCTGGCTCTTGCAGCGGTTGCTGGGACGGGTACTTCGCAGGCAATTTCCTCAAATGCTGTTGCCTTTGTAGACGTTACGATCGTCCCAATGAGTCGAGACGAATTGCGATTACACCAGACCGTGCTGATTGAAGGTGATCGGATCGTCGCAATTGGGTCTGCCGATTCAATTCGCGTGCCTCCGGGCGCGAAACGAATTCCTGGCGGCGGACGTTTTCTGATGCCTGGTCTTATCGACATGCATGTTCATTTTCTCCGGCGTCCGACTGACGTGGACGAGGAGGATTGGCGATTCCCAGATTTCCGCGATCGAAATGAGAATTTTAGACTGTTGTTCGTCGCTAACGGCGTTACGTCTGTGCGGCAAATGCATGCTCACCCAGTTGGCGATGAACTGGTGGCTCGAAGCATGACGGGGGGATGGCTGGGCCCCGCGATCTATAGCACCGGGCCGATTACGGATGGGGACCCTCCGGAATGGCCGGTCGCACGTATAGTAAGGACACCGACGGACGCCGTGCGTGCCGTCTTGGACGATAAGTCCGCCGGCTATGTCGGGATCAAGGTCTCGCTGGCCAACTACGATGCGATCATTGCCGCTGCAGCCAAAAACCAACTAGACGTTGTTGGCCATGTCCCTGACGCGGTTGGACTCTCCAGGGCAATCGCCGCAAATCAGTGGACCATCGAACACACGGATAGCTTCTTACTGTCACTGCAGCCGGGAGAGGGGCCCTACATCGTGCCGCCGGCCGACGTGCGGTGGAGCGAGTTGGAGCATCGCGCTGATTTCTCAAAGCTTCCGCAATTCGCGGATGCGATGCGGCGCGCCGGTATCTGGACTTGTCCGACAGTTGTTGTGAATCAGCTGTATTCGAGCGCGAATACCTGGTCCTCCGAGCTGCAATATGTGCCACGCGCTCTCGCGGCAAAGCTTATCAAGCACTATCCGACTGGATCGCATGATTTTGAGCAAGACTTGTCATTCTCACTGGCCATTGTATCGAGATTGCACGCGCGGGGTGCCGGACTGTTGCTGGGTAGCGATACGTTCAAAATGAACGTAATGCCAGGTTTCTCTGCTTTACATGAGCTGGAGTACTTGGTTCGAGCAGGTTTAACACCCTACGAAGCACTGCAAGCTGGCACCGTGAACGCGGCGCTTGCCCTGCATGAAATTACAACACTCGGCACAATTGATGTCGGCAAGCGGGCTGATCTGCTATTGCTCACGGCGAATCCACTAGGCAATGTACGCAACGTTTCCCGTCGCGTCGGGGTAATGCTGCGTGGTCGATGGCTGCCGGAAAGCGAAATGCAGAATCGACTGGCGGCGGTCGCACGTGCGATCGTTACCGCCGAGTGATAAACGGCCACCTCTGCTTGATTTATTGGCACGGGTCACGAGAGAGCGGCCGTTCGTCAAGGGCCGCATTGGGTCGACCTTCATCAGGATCGAGGTTTGCGATCAGTAGCGAACCGAAAAATGTGGCGAGTGAACGGGAACTTCGAGCGACGACGGGCGTAGCGTCGGCCCGTCTTACCCGGACAATGCTACAAATGCCCTTGCTACAGCCGGGGACTCCGATGTACTCGTCGGCACCCGCGATGTCCCACGTCTCAGAGGAACTTGTCGGTCACGTCAACCGGCTTTAGGGAAGCCGCTTTTCACATATTTCCGGCTGGAGCAGGGGCTCATCAGCTTTATATATCATCCATCCGGGCCACGGGCGTCAAGGAATCAAATCGACGCATTCATTGCGAAACGCGGCCTGCTTATTGTCCTCTCGCGGCCTTGGATGTACTGCCGGTGGGAAGCCTGATGTCTAATTCGTATGTTCGAATTTAGGCCAAGCGTGGTTGTGAGCATCCTCGATCGCGCACGAAGTATCAGTTTATGATATATTACGATAGTCGTGATAAGTGGAGATTTAGAGTCATGCCCTCAAGCTACACAATCGGTGACCACTTTGAGAGCTTCGTTAAGGAGCAGGTGGAGGGCGGGAGCTACGCTTCCGCTAGCGAGGTCATTCGGGATGGGCTGCGACTCCTGGAAGAAGAACAGCAGCGTCGCCAAGCGGTAATCGACGGTCTGCGTGGCGAAATCGAAAGGGGTCGCCGCAGCGGCAAACCGAAACCCGCCGCCGAGGTACTTGACCGTCTAGAACGCAAGTACACCAAAATGGCCAAAGAACGCGCGAAGTGAATGCGCGCGCACTTCACACCACAAGCCGAAATTGACTTGGAGGAGGTCGGCGACTACATCGCGCTCGACAATCCCAGGCGCGCTGTGTCGTTCATTCGCGAGATACGGCAACACTGCGAGAAGATTGCTGAGGGACCGCATCACTACGTGGCACGTCCGGACCTGGGCGACACCATACGGATTTGCGCGCACGGAAATTACCTGATCGTCATCGAGCCGCTCGACGACGGCGCACTCATACTGCGAGTGCTTCACGGTGCCCGAAACGTGCCCGGAGTGCTCAGCAGCTACTGATCTATTGATCGCTACTCGCGTCGCACCGATTCCTCGACCCGTTCGGCATCTATCGTCTTCTATCGCCCCCAAGCAATATTTATTGACGGTAGACCTGACGGTAAAATTGGAACGCCTCGACACGAAGCTGCTTGTTTTCAAATCCTTACGAGTGCCGGAAACTATTGAGTGGGAGTGACCAAGCCAGGGCGCTACGCTATTTTCGCATGGCCGGCCGCGGCGGTGAACCCTGCGTTTTGGGCAAAACTGGCAGAAACCCACCTCCCCGTGCTGCGCGGGGCGGGGTTCGTCGAAGCGGTTTGTTGATCCGCTTTCCGATCCTGTTCAATGCCACTCAACGCGCGGCTGCTGCGGGACCTTCGAGACCGTCACAAACCGTGACAAAATGAATGGCATGGCGGCATCACCCTACGTCAAAGCGCTGGACGACATCCAAAAAGCCCTCACGGGGTTTCTCAAACCGATTGGATTCAAGAAGAAGGGCAGAACATACAATCGCCATGTCAGCGATGGTCTTGTTCAGGTAGTCAACCTTCAAATGGGACAATTCCCGATCGGGGACTACGTCATACCAGGTTTGCGCGAAGGCCACTACGGCCGTTTTACCGTGAATCTTGGGGTGGCACTGCCGGCAGTGCGTGCTATTGAGAGCGGACGCGAATTCCCGGTGTTCGTTCAAGAGTAGGAGTGAGACATTCGTCAGCGACTCACTCGACTGGCGTTTAACGAAGACGCGTGGTTTGACCTCGACCACCAAGTGAGCAAAACCGCCAGCGATATCACCAGGTATATGGATTCGTTGGGCTTGCCGTTTCTTGAAGAATTCGAATCCTATGACGACGTGTTGGCGGTTCTAGACAAAAGTGGTTCGCTGCCGTTTTCCAATGAAGGTCGCTCTTCCCTGGTCGGCGCCATGGTCTGTGTTCATCTTAAGCAGCTAGAGCGCGCACGTGGTTATTTCGACCGAGCGGCCGCCCATGCATCAGCAAACAAGGGATTTGCCGGTCACGTTGCGGACGCTCGGCGAGAGTGCGGACTGTAGCGAGGATCGTGTCCCGGGTAGTGGTGTAAGAGTCGTGGATCTTGGCCGGCTAGCTTACGCAGCTATACTGTTGCGCGCTCGACCCCGCGGAACGAGCAAATCAGCCGAAATGTGAAAGCGCTCGCGTAGCCGGCGCACCATTGTCATGCTCAAGTCCCGCTTTCCGCCCAGGACCTCGCTCACTCGGCTGGCTGTACCAAGTAAAGGCACGAGATCGGCGCGAGAAAGGCTATGTTGATCCATTATGTAGGCGAGAAGCACCGGAAGTGTCGGCGCTGCACGTGGCCACTCCGAGCGCTCGTAAGCCTCGACCAAGCGGGCCTGGGCTACCATCCGTGCACGGTCCTTGGGATCGCTCGACCCCATCAGCTTCTCGATGAGCTTCTTGGCGTCAGCGTGGTCCGCTTCATCTTGAATCACAATCAAGGTCGTTTTCATCACACTGTCTCCGCATCAATGCCGTCATATTCCTCATGCGATCCGAAAAATCGGATCATCAAGACCCCATCCACGTACTGAACTAACGCAATCAACCGATAATCATTGGCTTTGATATTAAAGACCACACGACCGCCCTTCAAGACGCTTGCCTTCGGATGTGCCTTCTTTACATCCTCCGGCGTCTTCCAGTCCGCTGCGCCCGCGATCGCCAGCCAGGCTTCATATTGAGATCGCGCGGCCTTGATTCCTCTATGGCCGGCCCGTGACCGGAAATAAGCCTCTACGATATCTGTGCCGATAACGATCACGGGGACAAAGCATAACTCCGGATTCCCAAAAATGGAACTGCGGATTCCATTTTATGGAATACATATCGGCAGGTTTACATCGCTATCCGGCGAGATCCGTCGACTTAAGGCAATTGCTTTCGGCATCTATCGCCGTCTATCGCCCTCAAGCGAGATTTTTCGACGGTGTTTCTGACGGTAAGCCCGGGATAGCCTGATAAAAAGCCTAGTTATTTCAGGTATTTACAGGTCCCGGAGACAATTGAGTAGGAGTGATCGGATATTTCACAGGCTTATTTATCTCAATAAAATCAGCATCTTGCAATGCGCCGGAGACAATTGATATTCAATCGTCGCAGGCCGCTCGAGGAGTCGCTAAGTCATTGAGTCACAAGGCGATTTTTGATATCCCCTACCTATCTCGGCGCAATTCAAGCAAACATTTTTGACGGTAAATCTGACGGTAAAAATCTCTTCGCCATTCCGTCTCCGAATTTTACCGTCAGAATCATTTCCAGCTGGCGCGAAAGGCTACAAATTGCGGCAATTGCGTAACTGGGAATTGCCTGGCTTGGGGAATTTTGGAGTTCTATCGCCGACCTTCTACCTTGTCGCGACCGCAGGTCATGCAAAGCAGGCCTTCATCCGTTCCGCGCAGCTCAGTGCGTTTAGATGTTCTGGCCTAGCTCCTATTTAATGCGACTGTGTCCGGTTCAAATGGGGGCTGCTCCACCTGCCGAGGCGTTTTGAGAAAGTTGTGCTCCGAAGGGCAGCTTCGGAGCGGGGATTCTGGCAGCAGGCGGCCAGTTTCAGCCGTTCGTGGACACCGAAAAGTGGAAAGATGAATGACCGCAGCAATCCAGGTAGCTGACATTAACGTTTGACATGAGCGGCGACTGGAAGCGGGCGAAGCTCGCCGGAATATGTCCGCTCGATGTAAGGGTTAGCCGACACTTGTCTTCGTCGAGTCGTGTGTGACGAATGCAACTTCGAATTCACCGCATTCGACTTCGTCAGGCTGCTCCCAAAGCCTGCTTGCCATTTCAAAGACGTGCTCAGGAACAACCATCGAAAACGTTGGTCCCCTCTCGGTGTTCCTTCGCCGGACGCGCTCGCGACGTATATCGAATGGGGCGTCGAGAACGTGGACGACAAGTTGGAACCCGTCGTCTTTCACTTTCCGGCAGAACTCAATTCGGTGCTCACGTTGGATCAGGCCGAGTTCGAGTATAACGATTCGGCCCGAGCCCAAGATTCGGCGGCTGTGGTTCCAAATGAGACCGAGCAACCTTTCCTTGCGCTCGATGTACCAAGGCACGAAGTCGCCACCAGGACGATCCGGACTGAACAGTGTCGCGAACCACTCGTCAAGCGCTATGTGGACGCCCTGGGTGCGTGCCGCTAGCGCTGAGGAGAAGGTGGATTTTCCTGCACCGACCGGACCTTCGATCAAATGGACTTGTGGCATATGAGTGTGGACGCTTGTGTAATTGATATTGATGACAGGCACAATTCTACTGGGCGGCCTGACCGTTGTACGCTGACTGCGAATCCCAAGAGGGCAGATGAGATCCTGTGATCCACACCATTGGCAGCTGCCGGCCTCAAAGCAGCCGTTTTCTGAGTATTACAAAGAATGACGGCTTCGGGTCGCTGTGATCTTGCCCACGAACCGCGGACACATCAATTAGGCGATAGTTGATGTTCAAAGGCCAGTGGGGCCTCGTAATGAATCGATGAATGTCGCCGTTGGCGATTGTAGAACACCTCCATGTAGTCGAATAGGCTTGATCGAGCTTGAGTTCGCGTTTGGTAATCACAATGCATCACCAGCTCGGTCTTCAGCGTGTGGAAGAAACTCTCCATCGGAGCGTTATCCCAGCAATTGCCTTTACGGCTCATGCTTTGGCGGATCGAGTGCCGCTTCAGCAATTCACGATAGGAAGCAGTTGCGTAGGTGGAGCCTTGATCCGAATGCAGGATCGTCGGCGCAGTGCCGCGCTTGGCAAGCGCCATCGCCAGCGCGTCGGTAGCCAACTGGCTGTCGAGGGTTTTGCTCATAGCCCAGCCGACAATCGCACGGGAATGCAGATCCAGAATCGCCGCCAGGTATAACCAGCCTTCACGCGTTGGGATGTAGGTAATGTCGCTCACCCAACTGTGATTGGGCCTGTCTACCTTAAACACTCGCCGCAGCAGGTTCGGTGATGCGGTGGTGTTCCTAGAATCGGTTGTCGCGCGAAATCGCCGGATCGCCTTGGGGGCTATATTTGCGCTCCTCATGAGCTTCGCGACCGTGTTTCTACAACACACAACCCCCTGCGAGAACAGCTCGGCGTGGACGCGCGGAGAGCCATAGGTGTGACGGCTTGCCTCGTGAATGCTTTGGATCCGCGAGGTGAGCCCCAAGCGGCGCAGGGAGCTCACGCTTGGCGGCCGGCGCCGTGCCGCTTAGTAGCCACTTCGCGAGACCTTTAGCGCCGAGCACAGACTGCGCACGCCGTAGCTTCGCCGTTGGGTATCGATGAACTGATACTTCATCTGGATCCCCGCGCAAAGTAGATGGCTGCTTTTTTTAAAAGCTCGATCTCCTCCCGGAGTCGTGCGTTCTCTCGGCGAAGGGCGCGCAGATTATCTTCCGTGGTTGCGACAGGCTTTGGCGCTCCGGTGCGATCTTCGAGCTCAAAATCCAGCCGCCACTTGCGCAACTGGTTCACCCGGATGCCCAGGTCGCGGGCTACCTGCGCCTTGGGCTTCTCACCCAAGGAAGCCAAGCGCACCGCTTCCAATTTAAATTCCCGGCTATACCGCTTGTATTCTTTGCCTTCCATGAAACACCTCGTTCAGAGCTAGTATGCCCTCTTGAAGGTGTCCACCGTGCGTGGGGAAGATCAATGATGTCCATTCGACGTAGCCGCCAAATTGAGCACTGTAAAGTCGACGTGTTGAGGCCGAAGGCCGCTCTTGGGCGACAGTCTACGCTTGCGAGCCGAAGCAGAAATGCGGGCCGTGGCGTCATTGAGCATGCATATCAATTCATCGCACCCATCTGCAATTGCGTTGCCAACGCTCTCAATGACCTGTCGCTCCGCGGTTCTCGCGCTCGGGATCCTTGAGCCGATCGCGCTCCGTCGTGCTCAGGCCGGCACGCTTGCCAAGATCACGCTCGGCCTGCGTAACCCATCGACGCCGGGACTGGGCAGCGCAACCGATCTTGGCTGAGACGGACAAGATGCTTGCCCACTGCGAGCCATGCTCCGCCTGCTACTCGAGCACCAGCCGGACAGCCCGCTCCCGCACTTCCACCGAATACCGCTTCGCTGTTGCCATAGACTCCATCCTCTCTCAAGTTGGAGTCTCCGGAAGAGCCGGGGCGGGTCATAGACATCGCAGCGAGGCCTACAAGTCGGCTGCCGATTTTTGAAACGCCTCAATCGCGGTCCACACACCAAGGCCGATACCGTTTACCATCTGTGTCAAGTCAACCATATTGTGGGCCAGGAAAATCAGGACGGATTCGTCATTGGGATCGGCTTGCCACCACCCGCCGAACGCTCCCGGCCAACTGACTGTTCCCACGCCGGCGCGTCGCCTCCAATCGTTAGCATCTGTCTTAAGCACCACCGATACACCCAATCCGAATCCTCGCCCCGCATTCAACCCAAGCCATCTCGAATTCGCCAGCTGGGCCTCGTTCAGCTGGTTCGTCATCATTTGAGCGAGCAATTCCGGGCGCAACAAACGCACGCCATCCACCGAGCCGCCGCCCAAGAACAATCGAGCGAAACGAAGATAATCATTCACCGTGGACCACAGCCCTTGGCCGCCTGATTCATAGGCCATCTCCTCCGGCCGTTCCTCGACGACAACACCGCCCCACGTGGTTTTCTTGATCAAGTGCCCTTCATCGTTAAAGCCGTAGGCGGTGGCACGTCGATCTCGCTTTTCCGGAGGCACGAGGAAACTCGTGTCCTTCATACCCAGTGGATCGAAAATACGCCGCTTGAGCACGGCGCCCAATGGCTCTCCTTCAATGCGAGCGATCAACAAACCGAGTAGGTCCGTCGCGCGGCCGTATGACATCATCGTTCCGGGCTGGTGGATCAACGGCAATTGACCGAGCTTTGTTATCCAGTCGTCAGGCGCAAGGTAGCTGTCAATATCGCCGCCGAGCGCCTCGCGGTACGCCTGGGAGATCGGCCCGCGATGAAAATCGCCATATGTCAGGCCCGCCCGATGGGTCAGAAGATCTTCGAATGTAATGAGCCTTTCCGCTGGATCTGTTTCCAGAGTGAGATCCCACCGCCCCGCGGTGTTGTTGGTGACGAAATCATGAAAATCGACTGACTGTATGATAAGGCGCGCGGAATGCAATCCGCCGAACGCGCGATTCACTCCTTCGTTGAGCAGACGATAATAATCAAGCGTGGATACCCACGAAATTCCGCCGACCAGCCCCAGGCACCTAGTCGTTGGCATAGGATCATTCACTGACAAGGACACTTTACATCTCGGCCCAGAGACGCAGATTTATCGACACGCAGCGCCGTAATGGCACAGGCGATACAATCCGCGCCGGGGAGCATACGGGTTCCATTCCTTTCAACTCGCACGACTACTCAAACGCCTCAGTGATCGCTATTCTCGGTATTTTATAAGATTTCCGCTGGAGCTACTGTTTGTTTAGCCACGTAACCGTCGGCTCTGCCGATCTCCGGCGCGCCGCCCGATTTTACGATGCCCTGCTTACTCCGCTTGGGCTGGTCCGAAGAGAGGTCGTACCCGATGGGGGGCCGGAAGCACTGTGTTGGGTAGCACTCAACACAGCACTGCCGCGATTCTATGTTTACAGTCCTCTGAACGGGCAACCTGCCAGTTCTGGCAATGGCAGCATGATCGCTTTTCTCGCATTATCCTCCGACGTTGTCGATGCGGCGTTTGCAGCCGGGATTATCGCTGGTGGAACAAGTCAGGGCTTACCAGGGGAAAGACCGAATTACGGGA
Organism: uncultured Gammaproteobacteria bacterium; assembly: GCA_963749775.1. Lineage (GTDB taxonomy): Bacteria > Pseudomonadota > Gammaproteobacteria > Steroidobacterales > Steroidobacteraceae > Bog-1198. The sequence continues at coordinate 190,824 of CAVVPB010000025.1, read as the reverse complement.
ACGGTTACTACGGCGCCTATCTCAGAGACCCGGACGGCAACAAGGTGCACATCGTGTATCGCGGGGACCTATGATCTGGGCGACGAGCGCATCGATCGTGGCCGCCTCGTTGGCGCCGAAGAATCGCAGTGTGGTGCTGCTTCGCGCTTCGGCAGTCGTGGCGCGCCGTCGCCAGATCGTACAGGGCGGCGACGCCGACGAGTCCCAGCACGGCTTCAATCATGGCTCGACAGGAGTAGGTGGTGTTTAAGTCATCGGTATCATTCATATGGTGTCCGTTAGCCAGCTAACGTGGATCCTCGATATCGGATCCGCTGACCCTTGGTGGTTTAAGCCTCACCGATCACCGCAACCGACACCTTCATTCCGTTCACATGTATCGGAAGCTTGGCCTCCAGGCGTGCAGGCGGATTCACTAAGAACCATTTGACCCATTCCTCATTCATGCCGGCGAAATCCGCATCTTCGGCGAGTATGAATGTTGCGCTCACTACTTTGGCCAGTAAGCTGCCGCCTCAACAACCGGAGCGTAGAGCCGGCACGGGCCAGAAGGATTGAAGGCGCGGCACGGTTTGCAGACTGCAGCTTAACCGTGAATTGGCTTCCCTGCGCGTGGCGTCAGCCATGCTAAAATCGCCGCGACGATAAAGAGCACTGGCACATCACCCCAAAGATGTCCTCCGTGTTCCGGATACACCACGGACTGGGCCGCCATGATTCCACCGTGCACAACGCTTGACCATACAGTGAACGCTATGAGGCTGCGGTGAGCCAGAGGGTTCCGCGAAGCGACTATAAGGAAAAAACCAAGCGTCGCATATATTCCAAGAATCATCTGAAGGTACATAGACTGGCCTGTATGCCACGACCAACCAGAGGGCCACACTATGGTCAATGGATAGATTCCAAAAATGAACACTAATCCCACCGTCACCAAGACAATCCGCAAGTACTTGATACGATCAGCTTCGGTCATTCATTTCTCCGCACTTCATATTTTAAAAACACTGGCCTTATAGGACTGCCGTCATCTTGATCGACACCAAAAGGTTGGATAACTCAGGACCAAGCCTGGCGACGGTGCGCGTCGGTGGATCTACTGGAAAGAACCTTGCGTACTCCTGGTTGAGCCCGGCAAAGTCGTCTGGTCTGGCCAGCAGTACTTGCACCTCGACAACATTCTCAAGATCTGCGCCGGCTGCTCGCAAAATACTCTGGCAATTGACCAGCGCCTGCCGAGTTTGCTCCTGAATCGTCGGGCCGGCCGGCAGGTTTGTCTTTGGATTGATGCCAGCGGTGCCCGTCACATAGATGGTCGAGCCTACCTTGATGGCCTGGCTGTACAGCGGGGATTGGCTGGGTGCGTCGGCCGTTCGGATGATCTGTCTTTTCACTTGGTAACTCCTGGTATTCGCCGTCGACGCACTCGTGATAGAGAACAGGGCGCAGCAAATGACGCCGGACATTGAAGGGGACTTGATTTTCATTACGGGTCATACCAGTGGGTCGCCAATTCAGCGTCCGGTGTGTGGATCGGAAGTAATAGGCGACTCTTTAGGGCGCCGTCGTTGTGACAGAAGTGTAGGCTAGGCGGAAAGCGCAAGTCCCGGGCGAACCCCAGGATTTCGCCGGGATTATGCCGAGTTGGACTGGTGGGAATAGGTTCGGATGGATCAACACGTTTACTTTGGACCCTATCGTTTCGAGCCATTGACCATGCGGTTATGGCAAGACAATCTGGAGATTAAGCTGACGCGGAAAGCTGCCGCGGTGCTCCGTCTGCTCGTCGATCACGCGGGGCAACTGGTAGACAAGCGGGAGTTGTTCGCCTCCGTGTGGAGCAATTCGGTGGTGAGCGACGATGCGCTCGTGACATGCGTTCAGGAATTGCGCAAGGCGCTCGGCGACGATGCGAAGCAGCCGCGCTACATCGAAACGCGGCACCGCCGCGGGTATCTATTTGTCGCTCAGGTCTCGCAGGCCGGTGGGAAACAATCTGACAGGCCTGCGGCATCCGATCAAGTCACCGCGATTGCCGTCCTCCCTTTTGCGGACATGAGCCCCGACCGCGATCAAGATTATTTCTGCGAGGGTCTGGCGGAGGAACTGATCGATGCACTTACGCAGGTGGATGGCCTGCGCGTCGCCGCCAGAAGCTTCTCGTTTCAAATTGGCGCGGCCGAAGTCGATCTGCGAGAAGTGGGACGGCGCCTCGGAGTCGATTCCCTCCTGCAGGGAAGCGTGCGCAAAGCGGACGATCGGCTTCGAATCACGGTTCAGCTCATCGATGTCGACAGCGGCTATCATCGGTGGTCACAACGCTTCGAATCGAACGTTGGCGATGTGTTTGCCGTTCAGGATGAGATCGCCGAAGCTGTTGCGACGACTTTGCGGGGCGGAGACCTTTCCCAACGTGAACGGCGTGCCGTAAGGCGCCCGCAGACGACCGTCGAGCCGTATGAATATTTCCTGCGCGGCCGGCAGCGCCTGCATAGGATGCAGCAGCCCGATATGGATGAAAGCCGGCAGATGTTCGAACGGGCCATCGCGCTGGACATGGAGTACGCGCCCGCTTGGGCAGGCCTCGCGACGGTGCACGCAACGCTATTCGAATGGTGGGGCGCTCGCGACGAAGACCTGCAACTTGCCGACCGGGCGAGTCACAAGGCCATGGAGTTGGCGCCTGATTTAGCTGACGCACATGTCGCGCGGGGATGCGCCTTGGCTCTGCGTCGACGTTATGAGGAGGCGCAGACACACTTCGAGGAAGCCGCCCGCATCAATCCTCATCTGTTCGACGCATATTATTATTATGGCCGTGCGGCTTTTGCGCACGGTGACGTGGAGCGTTCCGCCGATCTGTTTCGGTAAGGCCGCCGAGCTCGGCAAGAAGATTTTCAGAGTTCTGTGCTGCTTTCGCAGTCGCTGCGAATGCTCGGCCGAAACGACGAGGCGAGCGTGGCCAATCGCGAGGGCATTGCGCGGGCCGAGCGCATGCTCGCCTTAAATCCCATGGATGGGCGCGTGCTGGCACTCGGCTCTTGCGCACTCTTCGACGCGGGCGAGATAGAACGTGCGATGGAATGGTCACGTCGCTCACTGGAGCTACGCCCCGATGATATGAGCGCACTTCTCAACGCGGTTTGCTTGAGGGCTAAGTCAGGTGTGAAGGACGAGGCGCTGGAGATTTTCGAGCGCGTCTGCAACCATGGATGGGGCAAGCGGGATTGGGTAGATCGAGATCCGGACTACGACTTACTGCGCGACGATCCGAGGTTCCAACTCCTGCTCGCTAGACTCAAGTGAGACTCGTAGCAACGGCTGTCACTCCACCGCATAACGATAGTCAATCGGGGACGGTAGCGTGCTCATAGAGACTCCGAATTGCGTCTCCAGGTTCGAGGGTCTTTACAGCTGACTGTTGTTGAGGCCGATCAAATCTGAAGCAGGTAGCCCGATCGGTGGGCGACCCATTGGCTGAAAATGGGTTACGGGCAGGCGGGCTCGTATGCGATGTCCGTTTCTGTTGCGACGCCATTTACCGCGTGGGTACTGGTCGGCTTGACAGCACTTCCGGCTGGACAAACATATCCAATTGACGGGCGATCGTGTCCGGACTGTCCCCGGACAGTCGCGTGAAATCGTGCACCATGTGCATTTGATCGTGATAGCCCAGGTCATGCGCAATATCGGTCCATCGGGCGGTCGGTTCGATTGCGCGGCGCTGCAGTGCTGCCTCGAATCGAACGATGCGCGCAAACAATTTGGGCGAGATGCCGATTTCCTGACCGAAGCGCCGTTCGAACTGTCGAAGTCCAAATCCGTCCGGTGAGCCAATTCGCTGACGCGGACTGAACCGTTGTTTCGAATCATGGCCTGCGCGGTTCGGATGATCGCACTGACCGACTCCCTGTCAGGTCGGATCGTCGTTAGAAAGCTATCGGCGATATGAACCCGATCGTGAAACGCAGAGACCTCACCCAGCCTTGCATAGAGTTCGTTGATATGGCGGCCGAGAACGTCTTCGCCATCGAAATCCCCATTCGTCAGTTCAACCGCCGGAATGCCAAACAGTGTTGAGAACGCGCCGGGTAGGAACACAATCGTAAAAGCGTCAACGTTGCCACTTAAGATCAACTCGACGCTGGGATTGGTTCTCGATCCGACTAGCGCCACCGCACGCACATTTTCTGGCGCCTCGCGGTGGGGTCTTCGGACTTGGTAGCGAGTGCCGAACATGAATTCGAGTATTTGCGGACTTCTTGCCGGCACTGGTTGCAGGGCGACACGGCCCAATAGCGAATCCGTCACCTGATGGTAGTGACGAATAAGTTGTCTCAGGGCGGGCACCGGGCGACTAGCGAGTAGCACGGTTCATTAAACCTCGCGTCCCGCTGTGAGCGCAACCGCATTACGCGTGAGATCGACGCAAGTCCGATGTCGATTTTTTACTATCGTTAGCAGCGGTCAGGCGGCCAAGATACCGGCAGAGCGGAATTGATTCAGCGACATAAATGTCTTGACCATCCAACTCTTCACCAACGGACGAATGACATCATGGCGACAACCAAATCACGAATGGGGCGACGCCTCACCTCGACTATCACGACGCTTGTACTGCTTGCCGGTTCATGCGTAACCAGCGTTGCACTCGCCGCGGACTCGAACGACGATGACGCCAGGGTGACACGGGGACTGGAAATCGCCCCCGTGCCTTTGAATCTCGGGGGTAAGAGCCGCGAGCTGGTCGGGCTCGGGAGCTATCTGGTCAATGTGGTTGCAGGATGCAATGACTGCCATTCGGCAGGACCCCAAGTCACCTATGCGCCCGGCGGCAACCCATATTTCAAAGGCAATCAACCCACTGTCGTCAATCAGTCCACCTACCTGGGCGGTGGGCGAAATTTCGGGTCGCTTATCCCGGGAACTCCGGAGATCGTGTCCCGAAATCTGACACCCGACCGGACTGGACGACCCGCGGGCGGGCTCACCTTCGCTCAGTTTAGGCATATCCTGCGTAGCGGCGAGGATCGAGATCACCTACATCCGAACTGTTCGTCGACCGTAACCACCAATTGCTTTCCGGCGCCGCAACCCTTCAACGGCGATTTGCTGCAGGTCATGCCCTGGCCCTGTATCAGAGTCTTCACGACCGCGATCTGCGTGCGATCTATGAGTACCTGCGTGCAGTCCCGTGCATTCAAGGACCCACTAGTGGCGTGCTGCACAACGATTGCGCCTGATTCACACGGAAGCGCGAACAACAGGTCCGCTTTTGAAGCGACCCGGAGGATAAGGCAATTCGGACCTTGGCGTTATTGATGCCCGGGCTGGATCAGCAGCCACGGCCAAGATTATGCAGCGGAACTTTCCTTCGCCGGATAACGCCTCTGAAATCGCGTCCGTCCGGGCGGTCGCGGCTGCCTTCGTCGATGACTGGAATCGTCATGATATAACGAGTTTCGCGAGCTTGTTCGCCGACGATGCGCAGTTCGTAAACGTGATCATACTGTGGTGGCAAGGTCGTGCGGAAATCCAAACGCAGCACGAGGCGTTGAGCGATGCGGCGCTATGCGGATCAGTCCCACCTTGTTGCGACCGAAACGGCTGTGCCTCTTGCGTCCGGACGTAGCAGTTCTCCACATGCGGTGGCAGCTCACGGGGGACACCGGCATCGATGGTGTAACGCTACCCACGCGGGAGGGAGTCATGTCGCTCGTGACAGTTAGAGCAGGGAGCAATTGGCAGATCGCCTCCGCGCAGAACACCGACAGCATTCCCTTACCGAATCTGCCGCCCGCGAAGTGATCGCCATAAGTCCCCCGATGGCCATGCGATAGCTGGCGTGTCCGTGGATCGCCGCAAAGGTCTCTTGTCCGTCGCGGTAACAGATTGTCAAAGAGGCGTGTGGGTCAAGATTGTGCGCCAGCGCGACATTTGGACGCCGACCGGCGTCGTAACTCGTCAATTACTTTCGGCGGATGCTTTCCAACGCGGGTCAAACTTGGCCGCCTGTTTACATCCTTGGAGTTCTCGGTGCCCGCGCATCCATTGAGCCCTATTCGCGTCGCGTGGTTGCCAGAGCACGCCAACCCTTTCGGCATCTATCGCTCTCTATCGCCCCCAAGCAACATTGTTTGACGGTAGTTCTGACGGTAAAGTCGCTGTGACCTGACAAGAAATCTCCTGCTTTCAAGCCCTTGCAGGTGCAGGAGACGATCGAGTGGGAGTGAAAAGGGGCCCCGGCTGAGTTTGCCACCGTGCGCGCGTACACGTAAGCAGGAGATTGGGGGCAAAACTGGCAAAAACCCTCGTTGAGTGCGCGGCAGATAGCTGCAATGCAAGGCGAGCCCTGTTTGGCGCAGGAAAGCCATCGTGTCTTCCTGGTTTGCTTCAAGTGGGGCAGAGTCGTCAGGCAGTACGTAGCCGGTCGAGCCGCAAACCACGCCGGGCACAGCGTCCAAGCTGTACAGGCGTGTGAAAGCTAACCTCGGGAATCACACACCGATGGCCGTTGTACTAGCGGGCACACCGACCATGTCGTTCGCGATGTTGAGGTGCTTATTTTCAACCACCAGTTTGGATAGCTCGGCAAATCCGATCGGCGGACGGGTCAGCCAAGGAACGGTGAAGATGCGTTTGGCCAGACCCTCGGACATCCGTTCCAGCTGTTTGCGTTCACCGGCCAGTCGCGCCGCCAGCAAGGGGTCGCGTGTGCCGGCCGCCAGAACGCTCTTATTGAGCACCCAAGCATAGGGCTCGATGTTGGCGCGGCGGAGGTCGTCCTGCAGGGCGGCGGCCTGCGTAACCGGGGTCACTTCCGGCAAGGTCACCAGAATGATCTTCGTGTACGCAGCGTCCTGCAGCCTCATCAAAGGCGTGACGATGTGCGCGGCGCCGTGCCCTTCGAACTCCCGCATCATTTGCCGGTGGTAGGCGCCTGTCGCATCCATCAGCAGCAGTGAGTGTCCGGTGGGTGCGGTGTCCAGCACCACGAAGGCGCTGCGCCCTTCGCTGACGATGCGCGAGAAGGCGTGGAACACTGCGACTTCCTCGGTACACGGAGAGCGCAGGTCCTCCAGCAATAAAGCTTGTTCCTGGGCGTCAAGACCGGGTGATTTGGCCGCCATGATCTTGTCAACGTAGCGCTGCGTCTCAACCTTCGGGTCGATGCGGTCCACACGCAGACCCGGCACCTCGCCATCCAGCGTTCCCGCAAGATGTGCTGCCGGATCAGTGGTGCTCAGGTGCACGGTTTTGCCGCGCTGGATCAGTCCAAGGGCCAAGGCGGCGGCCACCGTCGTCTTGCCGACGCCGCCCTTGCCCATCACCATGATGAGCCCATGACCGGCGGCGGCCAGTTCGTCGGCTAACGCGTCCAAGCCATGCAGTTGCTCGAGGCTGTCGACGGCCGCCGCTTCGCCCGGTGCGATCGGACCCACGCCACCGGCAAGCAGCGCACGCAAGGCGGGCAAGCCGACCGTGTCGAACGCCCGCAGCGGCACGCGGTCCTGCGGCAAGGCGCGCAGTGACGGGGGCATCTCGGCCAGCGCTTGCTGGCCCAAGGCCTCGATTGCACAAGCCACCGCGTCTGTACGCTCGCTGGCGTGAAACACGCCGTTGATCGCGAGGCGCTGGTTGTTCAAGCCCAGCGCATGCAACTCTTCCGAAGTACGTGCCGCTTCGGCCATCGCGCCTTTGTCCGGCCGGGTCACGAGAATCACAGTGGTCTGGGTCGGATCGGTTAAGGCGTCAAGCGCGGCCTTGAAGCGCTCCTCCTGCATCTTCAGTCCAGAATGCGGCCCGAGGCATGAGGCTCCGCGATCGTTGCCATCCAGAAACCCACTCCATGCCTTGGGCAGGCTGAGCAGGCGCAAGGTGTGCCCCGTCGGTGCCGTGTCGAAGACGATGTGATCGTAGTGTTCGGCATCGTCGGACAACAGGGAAGCGAACTCGTCGAAGGAGGCGATTTCCGTGGTGCAGGCCCCCGACAATTGTTCGCGCACGGTCGAGAGTTCGGCTTCACTGGCACCGGCGCCCATCTGCGCGAGAACACGCTGCCGATAAGACTCGGCCGCCGTGTCAGGATCGATGTTCAGCACCGACAGACCGGGGGCGCCGGGTACCGGCGTGGGTGTGTTGCGAAGTTCGATCCCCAGCATCTCATCCAGGTTCGACGCCGCGTCGGTGCTGACCAGCAGAACCTTCTTGCCTGCGTCCGCCAGGGTCAGGGCCGCCGCGGTCGACAGCGACGTTTTTCCAACGCCGCCTTTGCCAGTGAAGAACAGATGTCGTGTCGGCTTGCTCAGAAATCCCATGGGGCCGGGCTTCAACCATCCTTGAATTTCGTCATGTGATGGCAGGCCGCCGCTGTGCACGATCTTGCCGTCGATAATTACGGCAGGTGTCGCGTGGACACCGAGCCGTTGTATCTCTTCGGGGTTCTGAACCTTGGTGATCTCAACCGCGACACCTAAGTCTCGGGCGACCCGTTCGATCATGCCGATCGTGACGCGGCACTTGCTGCAACCCGATCCCAAGACTTTAATTTCCATATTTACGTCCTCAACGCGAGATTGTCGTCATGCGCACTTGCTGAAAGTGCGAGCGGGCGCGGACTCACGAATACGCCGACGAACCCGATCCATTCTACTCGTGAGTAACCCGACGAAGCGTTGGACGAGCCCATCCAATGTCTCGTCTCACTAGTGGATGTCCGCATCGGTGGTGTAGGAGTACTTAGGATTGGGTCGGCTGGCGTTAATGGTTACGACCGCGCGGCGCAGAGTCCAGAACGTTGCCGGTCGTTGTTCCCGTCAATTACTTGCTCGGAGTTCGTGGCAGATGCGAGCATTGATCGCTATTCGCGTCGCATGGCTGTCAAAACAACTAGAGGCTTTCGTCATCTATCGCCTTCTATCGTCCCCAAGCGGAATGTTTTGGCGGTAGATCTGACGGTAAGTTTGGCGTACCGTCAGTAGAAGTATTGGTAATTTAGGTACTTATAAGTGCCGGAGACAATTGAGTGGGAGTAGATATTATGGCCAAAGTGCGAGGCTGCGTGACATAGGCACGCGGTACCCGTGATGTACCGGTCGCGCATAACTATCGGATTTATCTGTGACTACCGCCTATGAGTGGGAGTAGGCATTCTCGAAGAAACTCTTAGCCCGCAACCGCTGGTTGCGGCACGCCTTCGCGGCTATGAAAATGGCCGACTGGTGCGCGGTCGCGCGATGACCAAGCGGTAGCCAAGGTCGAGAGCACTGAGTTCCTGAAGCGATGAGTACCGCTGCTCCCAGGCGCCGGACTCGATGTCCCCTTGCAGCTTCTGAAGCTGGGAGCTCGCATCACCAATTTTGGCGAAAGTCGAAATGCCATCTCGAACAACCGGGTCCAAATAAGCACTCGGTCGCTTCCAATAGGCGCCCAAGAATCCGTCCCGACAATCTGCAGGAATAGGCACCGTCACCACGTCTACTGAACCCAAGGCTTCCGCAAAATCAGCAATGGGAGGGAAGACGTATCGATCGGCACGCAGCAATTCTGGAAAGTAATCGAAAAGCCAGAATTTTGCGCAGACCTCAAAATCGTTTGTGAATATGACCACTTGGGAGCGAGCTACCCGCGTACATTCTGAAAGCCCTTTGGCCGGATCTGACCAATGATGGACCGTTAGAATGGCGAGCACCGCGTCAAAACTGGCATTGCGGAACGGGAGCGCCTCTGCGCGGGCTTGAATTGCCGGAGCCGCCCCCACCGGCCGCTGATCGATCATCGTACGTGAGGGATCGACTGCAACAACTGCGTGAGTCCGAGGTTCGTAGGAACCGGTCCCGGCACCCACGTTAAGGACAGATCCACAGCCGGCAAGCGTCCCATGTATCGCCACTTCAATCCGCGGATCACTTTGCCGCCGGCCAGAATAATTGCGACCAATGTTGTCGTATAGTGCAGCCACAAGATCCCAGGTTTACACGACTTTTCGATCAGCGAGCGATGAGTGTACGGCCTCATACGGGGCCGCGGAAGGCCGCAACGCGCCGCGATCCAGACTTTGGCGATTCAGCGGTCACCGGCGCCAAGCGCAGATGGTCGGTCGCCTTTGTTGAGCGAGTGCTTAACGATGGGCAGCTCGCGTATGCGTATGCCCGTGGCGGCAAAGATCGCATTGGTCAGCGCTGGGCGCGACCGGGGGCGTTCCCGGCTCGCCGCCGCCGCCGAGGGGTGCGTCACTCTCCAGAATGTGGACCTCGATTGCCGGACAATCCGCGAGGCGCACCACGGGATAGTTCGGGAAGTTTTGCTGCTCGACGGCGCCTTGGGCGATGGTGATTTCGCCGTACAGCGCCGCGCTGAGTCCAAACACAATGGCGCCCTCGATCTGCGCCTTGAAACCATCTGGGTTGACCGCCAGGCCGCAATCTACGGCCGAGGTGATCCGATGTACCTTCAGCGCTCCGTCATCCGCAACCTCCACCTCCGCGACATGCGCCACAATCGTCCCGAAACACGCCACCGTCGCTATCCCGCGAGCACGGCCTGGCGCAAGCGGAGCACCCCATCCCGCCTTGGCCGCGGCCAACTCCAGCGTCGCGAGGTGGCGCGGTTGGTGTTGCAGGAGTGCTCGGCGGTATTCGAACGGATCGCGCTTGGCCTGGTGCGCCAATTCATCGATGAAGGACTCGATGAAGAATCCATGCCACGAAGACTCCACACTGCGCCAGGGCCCCGTAGGTACCGGCGTTTCGACCTTGGCGGCGCCGTAAGCTTGGTTCGGCACGTCGTAAAAAATGTGAGCCTCGGAATTGGCCCCGTTACCAGTGGTGTATTCATTCACCCACGCATGCGGCGTGCCGTCTGAGTTCGTCGCCGCCCTGAAGCGGCTCGTGACATTGGGGCGATAGTAATCGTGCCGCATATCCTGCTCTCGGGTGAAGATGAGCTTCACCGGAGTACCAGGAACGGCCATGGCGGTTTTGACCGCGAAGGTCAGAAAATTCCAAAGGCCCGGTAAACGCCGACCGAACGCCCCGCCGCTCGGCAGGAGATGGAAGGTAACCTTGTCGAGCTTGATGCCCGCGGCTTTCGCGCAGAATGCCCGCGCGCCCAGGCCGTCCTGGGTGCCCGCCCAGACCTCGAGCGTGCCATCCGTCCTGTAGAGCGCCGTGGCATTCACCGGTTCCATCGCCGCATGCGCAAGGTAGGGCACGTGGTACATGCACTCGAGGTCGGTGCTTCGCAATGCCTTGGCGCCCGCGCCCACCGAGAACTCATGTTTGATCGCCCCCTGATTCAAAGCCGCGAGGTGGCGCTCGCGGATGCTGCTCGAGGAGACCTGGGCGTTGCCCGCGTCGCCGAATACCGGCTCGAGCGCGTCCGCCGCTCGCTGTGCCCGCCAGAAGCGGTCAGCGACCACGACGACCGCATCATCGAGCTTGATGACTTTCTTGATGCCAGGATTGCCGGCGATGCTCGCTTCATTCACCGACACGAGCTTGCCGCCGAATATCGGAGATATCTTGATGGCACCGTACTGCATTCCGGGCACTTGAACGTCAAGGCCGTACTGCATGCTGCCGTCAATCTTGGCCGGAATGTCGAGCGCGCGGAATGGCCTTGCCGACCAAGGTGTATGCCGACTTGGCTTTCAACTTAGGATGCGACGAGGGGCTGTATCGGGACGCCGCCGCGGCGAGTTCACCATATCGAAAGCGCTGATTTGACGGCTGGTGAATGACTTGGCTGCTTTCGGTGCGAAACGCATCGAGCGGCGCGTTCAATCGCTCCGCGGCCGCGGCGATGAGCATCTCGCGCGTTGCGGCCGCGGCGATTCTGATGCCGTAGACGCCGGTATTGCTCACCGCCGAGGAGCCGCCGGTGACCTGTATATCCATCAATTGCGCCAACCGATCGCCCGCGGCCAACACGGATCCTTGCAGAAACGCCGGGACGGAATCGCGGGTCAGCCCTTCGTGGCCAAGCGCAAACCCTTCGACCAGCGCGCCGTTGGCGAACAGCGGATCGGGGGGCGCCGTCTCAGCCCGCATGTGACGCCAATCGGCGTCGAGTTCCTCGGCCGCCATTTGCGACAAGCGCGGTGAATATTCCCGTGCCCATATCGGCAGTGTGGGATGACGACGGTGACGGTGTCATCGTCGGCGACTTTGATCCAGTAGGCGACGAAGCGTTCGTCCGGTTTGGCGGCCATCTGATCGGCACGCGCGCGGCGTCTACTGGGCCACAGGCCGTAGCCGACGACCAACGTGCCCGCGACCGCGGCACCGCCGAGCAGAATCCGTCTTCGGGATATCAACGTCGAGCTCCGTTGCCTGCCAGAGAACGGACGGCCGCGCGAATCCGCGGGTAAGTGCCGCAGCGACAAATGTTGGTGACGACCGTCTGCAGTTCGTCGTCCGAAGGCGTCGGATTGCCGGCCAGCAACGCACTGACCGCCATGATCATGCCCGACTGGCAGTACCCGCATTGAGGTACCTGGTGCTCAATCCACGCCGCTTGCACGGCGGTTAAGCCGTGAGCACCGAGGCCCTCGATCGTGGTGATCTGTGCATTCACCACGGTGGCAACCGGCAGCATGCAGCTGCGCATGGGCGAGCCGTTCACATGGACGGTACAGGCGCCGCAGGCGCCGATGCCACATCCGAATTTCGTGCCCGTCAATCCCAACTCATCCCGTATTACCCACAGCAAGGGGGCATCCGGCTCTACGTCAATCTCACGGGGAGCTCCGTTTACATTCAACTGCATTCGCACAAATTCTCCTCGACTCATGGGCGGCTTTAGGCCCTCATTGCCGATGCGTGTCTTCCGCGATCCGCATTATGCCCAGTAAATGGATCCGCGAGGCGAGACGTCGCAGCGAAGATTCTGATGCGAAGCTCTGCGGCCATTTTCTGAAGCCCCAAGGCCAAGTGCCTTTCGGACTACCGATTTGCCCTTACTAGCTCCTATATCAGGGTTTCTATCTTCGGGAGTCGAGGCGCCGTGGTCTGTCGGTCATTCGCCGGGTATGGCAGTGCACTCGCCGAATATCGCATGACCCTCGAAGTGCCCTTGGGCAGCATTCGCCCGTCGATTAACCACGGAGCAAAGAGGATGGAATCTCCAGCGAAAATGCTTGCGGTAACCCGGCTGATTGCGGGTACGATATTGGTCATTGCGGTGGGCGCATTAGCCTTCGGGAATCCCGGGCTTTTGAATGCTGTTGAACTGCAACGCAGCTGGCCGTTGGTACTGATTGCCCTGGCGTTCGCGCAGTTTGCGGTGACGATGCGCAGCCCGCGCCTGCGCGGATGGGGATTACTGCTGTTGGGTGACTGGCTTTTCATGAACACCATGACCGATTGGGCCTATCAGCAGTTCACATGGCCGCTACTGCTGGCGGTTGTCGATGCCTGGATAATCGCGGGCGGTATGATCCCGTGCGAAGCGTGTTTCCTTGAATATGGATCATCATGTCGCCTGAAATGCAACAACCCCCGCCTCCGAGACCCGAGCCGGTCTCGAGGTTACTCATCGGCGCGTTTCTGGTGTTAATGGGCCTCCTGCTGGCCCTGGACCAATTAGGGTGGGTGGAAGCCAATCATCTGATGCGCTTCTGGCCGGCGCTGGTGGTGCTGTATGGGTTGGCGATTGTGCAGCGTGGCGGACGCGGGGTGGTCTTCGGCAGCATCGTGGCGCTGATTGGAGGCTGGTTGCTGCTTAACACGCTGCACTTGCTGACCCTGGCGCCATGGCAGTTTTTGTGGCCCTTGATCCTGGTGGTGGTGGGGGCGCGAATTCTGATGCGAGGCGGTGCTTCGCGACGGTCCGCACCGCCTGGCTCGATGCCAGGCTACGCACCTTCCGCAAACCCAGCCCCCGTGAGTGGTTCGCCGCCGGCATCGGATCACATTTCAATGTTTGGCATGATGGGCGCCACCAAGCAGCGCGTGTCGGGTGTGGTCTTTCGCAGTGCCGACCTGACCTCGTTCATGGGAGGATGCGAGCTTGATTTGCGCGATGCCTTGCTCGGTGCCGATGGGACTGCGTATGTCGACGTGTTTTCCCTGATGGGCGGGGCACACATTTTCGTGCCGCCGGCTTGGAAGGTGGTCATGCAAGTGATGCCCATCATGGGCGGTGTCGACGATAAGAGTCGCCCGGTCCTGGGCGGCACTCAGTTTCTCTACGTTCGCGGCACCGTGTTGATGGGCGGCGTCGAAATCAGTAATTGATCGGCGCCGGAGCTTAAGACCGCCATGCATCCTATTTTTACCAATGGGAAGCAACTGGCGCTGTATATCTTCGGCTACTTGCCCATCGGTGCCGTGCTGGTGATCGGCTTCGGCCATGCGGATGCGTGGGGTACCGCCACGGCATTCTTCTTGCCGCTCACCGCGCTCTACGGTTTTCTCGGAATGACCGCGTACTACGTGTGCCGTGCGTTCCCCATCTCTGCCCAGTATCGGATTTGGCGCGCGCTACCGGCGCATGCCATGGCTGCTGTCACGGCCGGCGGATTCTCGGTCGGAATTGCGTGGGCGTGGTCGGCGATGCTGGAGTCGCTGAACCTCAATGTGCATCCTAAAGTGTATCTTGATCAGCCGTGGACGCTGTTCGCGGTGGGCGTGCTGCTTTTTGGGCTGGCGATTGCCTTTCACTACGCGCTAATTGCCTCCCTGGAGGCGCAGCGTTCGGAGAGCCAGATGCTTGAGTCCAGCCTCTTGGTTCGGGAGGCCGAACTCAAGGCCCTAAGAGCCCAGCTCAACCCGCATTTCTTGTTCAATAGTTTGAATTCCGTCAGTGCGCTGACCACGAGCGATCCCGCATCCGCCCGGCATATGTGTCTTTTGCTGGCCGACTTCTTGCGCGATACCTTGCGACTGGGCTCTGCTCAACGAATATCGGTCAGAGAGGAGTTCACGGTGTTACAGCGCTATCTCGCCATTGAACAGGTGCGCCTGGGCGCGCGCTTGAAAGTGCAGTGCGACGGCAGCGACCAAGCCCTGCAGGAGAAGATTCCTGCGCTGCTGCTGCAGCCGCTGGTCGAGAACGCGGTGGTCCACGGAATCGCACACCGCTTGGAGGGCGGCACCGTGTCGATTCACGCTGAATGCCAAGATTCAGTGCTCAAGATCAGCATCGCGAATCCCGCCGACGCGGATCGGTCTCGCAGCCGGGGCAGCGGCTTGGGGCTGAACCTGGTGCGGCAGCGGCTGCAGGCACACTACGGTGCGGCGTACCGGTTTGAGGCGATCGAGGCGGCAGGTATTTATCGGGTGAGCATCCACGTGCCGCTCGCCACCGGGGAAGTGGCCGCATGAGCGAGATCAATGCGCTCACCGTGATCGTGGTCGATGATGAGTCGCCGGCGCGAGGCTTGGTCCGCGAGTATCTGGCGGAGCATGCAGACATGCGACTGGTGGCCGAATGCGCCAACGGCTTTGAGGCGGTCAAGGCCGCGAATACGCATAAGCCGGACCTGATGATCCTGGATGTGCAGATGCCGAAGCTCGATGGCTTCGAGGTCCTGGAATTGCTCGGCACCGAGGCTCGAGGGGTCATCTTTACGACGGCCTACGACCGCTATGCGCTTCGCGCATTCAATGTGCATGCGGTCGACTATCTGCTCAAACCCTTCAGCGCGGAGCGTTTTGGCGAGGCGTTGGCGCTGGCCAGAACACGACTGCGGAAGTCCGAGCCGGTGCCCGTCCGCCAGCTGCTTGAGACTCGCCGCGACGGCGCCGCGATCGATCGCTTACTGATTCGCGACCGCTCCAATGTCCATGTCATCCCCGTCGACCAGGTCGATTTCGTGGAATCGCAGGACGATTACATCTCGATCCGGGCGGCGGGCAAGAGTTACTTAAAAGAACAGACGATCAGTGATTTGGAGCAGCAATTGCCGCCGAACGAGTTTCGTGCGCATTCATCGGCGTTTCCTGCTGAATATCGCGAGACTCGCCAAAATAGAGTTATCGGAGAAGGAAAGCCGCATCGCGATACTGATCGACAAGACCCAATTGCCCATTTCCCGGGCGGGTTACGCAAAACTGCGTGCGGTGTTGGACGGCTGAGCGGGCGAAGGCACGGATGGCGAACGCTTGATTGACGGGCTAGGGCGGTCCACTATGGTTTGCGACCAGCTGATTGAAAAGAACCTCACTGGCTCTTGAGGGCACGGTACGGCTTGAACTGCTCAAATCAGTCAAACGGTTGCCAGCGCTCGCGCGGAGCCGGCGGCGAAGCGGCCGCTCGGCACTTTAGTTAACACAAAAATGATGTCAGCCACACGCCGTTTCGCTGTCCTTCTGCTATTTGCGTGCCTCGCTGAAATCGCTCCCGCGCGACCCGATATCCCTTGGAATGGGGGATACCTTGGTGTGCATCTTGGCGACGCGTCAAGCAGTACTTGTAATAGCTGGGCGCTCAATGCTGCGACTTTCGATAGCACCACCGCATCTCAGTTTTACCGGCGCGAATGTTTCACGAGCAGCGCGTTTGTGGGTGGAGTGCAGCTTGGCGAAAACTTTCAGCACAATCGGCTGCTTTGGGGCGTTGGGGCAGATCTTGATTACTGGCATTCCAAGGAGCGCACGCAATCGCTCGGTTATTTGGGAGGAGTCCTTCCAGCAGGCACATACGCTTATTCCAGCAAGGAGAATCCCAGCGGGTTCGCGGTCATCGGCCCGCGGATTGGCTACGCCGGAGACACCTGGATGCCTTACTTGAAGGCGGGCGCAGTCATCAACGTGGGATCACACAACAGCACTTTTTTTTATACTCCGCTGGGGACAACCAAGCCCATTGCTTCGTTTAGCGGGGGCAAAGACTTTTCCACCACTGGATGGGCGGCCGGAGGCGGAATTGAGCTCGGCTTGAATGGCGCGTGGTCGATCACGGCGGAGTATCTCCACATGAGCCTCGGCCAGGGATCCGACACCACCAGCACGTGCAGCGGTACTGTCCTGGCGTGTGCTGCGTTCGCCGGCGTGACCTTTAATAACGCGCACGAAGGTTTCAGCGCGAACGTATTTCGCGTCGGCGTCAGTTACTACTTCCAGTACTGGTAGGCGTGAGTTCACTCATCTCCCAGTCGTCCTGGAGCCGCCTGCATAAGGGCCGAACTTACCGGCCTGCATGTTTGAGCGATGCATCCGTAATCCGTGCAGCACGCGATCGGGCTAAGCATCAGTCTTGGTGTCGATGATCACGATCGTCGTCCCGATCCCGATCGTGACCACGATTCCCATTGTCATGGTCATGACCGTGATCGCGTCGTTGGTAGCCCGGTTCATATTCCTGCGATTGGACGAATTTTACGGACGATTGCAGGCGTTGTATTCCCCAAGCTCATTGACGTTGGCGCGAGTGGACACGACCCAAAAAAAGGTGCGCAACCCGGTGAGGATTGCGCACCCGATCGCTCCAATACTAGAACTTGTAAGCGGCGCCGATCTTGAAGAAGCGGCCGATGATGCCTGCCTGAGCGTAGGTCGGGTTGTAGTTGGTCCCGGCATAGTCCGCAGGATTAATGGGCGGTAGGCGATCCAGCAGATTCTGGATGGTGAACGACGTCGTCACGTGATCATTCCACTTGTAGATGCCGGTCAAGTCCATATCGATGAACGACGCCACATGACAGTAGGCCGCGTTGTACAAGCAAACACTCGGATCACCCGTGGCGTCCACGCCGGTGGAGGCGTATCCACTGGTGTAATACGTGGTCAGGGTGAGAGACCCTGGGCCGTACTCCCATCCATTGGTCCAGGTGCCCCGATAGCGCGGCGTGCCGGCACCCGATGACAGAATGTAAGGTGCCTGTGTGCCGACCCATTGCTGGCTCGTGCCGTCCGGGAACACCAGCTTGAAGCTGAAGATCTTCGTGGCGGACAGATCACTGACGATCTTGCCGTAGTTGCCAATCTCAAAGTTGGCGCGCAGGTCAATGTCGATGCCGTCGGTGGTCAGCTCGTTCTCGTTGGCATACAGACCGGTGAGAATAGCCGGGCGAGCCAGTGATGCCGGGAAGCTCGGGTCCGGCAGATCCGGAGTAACCGTCAAACCGGGAGGCAGCGGCTGGCCGGCCAGGTACGGGCCCAACGCAGCGCCGGTGTTGGGCGGTTCGATGACGTTTTTCTTCTTGATCGCGTAACCATCGATCGACACGCTGAATTGCTTGATCGGTTCAAGAATTACGCCCAACGTGTAGCTGTCGGATTTTTCAGGCTGGATATTGGGGTTGGCCAGCGAGAATACCCCCAAGGAGTACGGCAGGCAGTAAGCCGTGCTGTGATATCCAGGGGCACAAAAGGCAGGAGGGAAAGAACTCGCAGGATTAACGGAGATAAAGCCTTCGGCAGAACTACTTCCGTTTTCCGCAAACGCCGGGGCGCGGAAACCCTTCGAGTAAGTACCACGCAGGGCGATTTGCTGGATGGGAGTAAACTTGAATCCGGCTTTGGGAGTAAAGGCACCGCCGAAATCCGAGTAGTGGTCGTAGCGGCCGGAAACATCGATATCCAGCATCTTGACGACCGGGATGCCGAACTCCGTGTACACCGCCCCCACGCTGCGCGAGCCTGCCACCTGGGCGATGCCCAGACCTTGCACCTCGCCGTTGGGATTCAACGCCGGGTTACTCTGTGCCTCGTAGCGCACCTCCGCTCCCACCGCAACCCCTAAAGGGCCGCCAGGTAATGCGAACCAATCGCGGGTCGCTTTGAAGTCGAGCGAATCTAGGTCCGTGGTCGATGTCGTGACCAAATCGGGAGCGATCGTTTTACGCACTGTGCCGGAATTCAACGACGGATTGACGAAATTGTACGAGCCGGTCTCAACCGCGGTCAGCAACGCGGGACCGTTCAGAAAGCCCGATTGATCTTGATTCAGCCAGGTATGGTTGATGACCAGTCCCGTATCGTAACTCCAACCCCATCCCTCGCCCTTAAGACCGGCTACCCAGCGCAAATTGTGGTTCTTGAGAATGTCCTGGACAGGGATATCGCCGAACGCGTACTGAATCAACGCAGACTGGCCCGAAGCCGCGAACGGATCGTTCGGATTGAGCGTACCGTTGGCCAATGTCGGCGGCAATGCGATGTTGTTGGTGTTGAGCGGTACCGACGATTGAATGAGATTCGGCGGGCTGTCAACAATCACGGTGTTCTGATAGAAACTGACATTTGTATAGGCTTCGGCATTGTCGCCGACCTTCACGGTGAAGCGCGCCGATGCGCCAATGCGCTGTTGCGCCGGTTGAATATCCGTATATAGCGCACGATTCTGCAAGCAGTAACTATCGGTCAACGTCGGATCAAAGCTCGAAGGGGCGCTGGCCGGCGTGTTCCCGGCGCCGACGCATGCCCCGAGCGGCTGATAAGCACCGTTCAGGGTCGAATTGAACAGGGTGGGCGGCGATCCTGGGGCGCCGGGTGCCACGACGGCAGTCGTGGTGCCGGTGAAGGACCCTGGCGTACCGAAGCGACCATCCACGCCGCCAATTGAGGACAGGTTGGTCGTGTTATACGGGAACGGCCGATCACTGCCCAAAATACGCGAGTCGCCTTGAAACTCGAAATTAAAATAGGCGTTGTATTTGTCGCTATCCAAATCACCATGGCCGAAGCTTGCCGTGACACGCTCGGTTCCACCGCCGGGATGCTGGCCTTTGCCTATTTCTGCACTGACTTCCGCGCCTTGGTACTGCTTTTTGAGGATGACATTGACCACGCCGGCAATCGCGTCTGCGCCGTAGATTGAGGATGCGCCATCCTTGAGGACTTCGATTCGTTCAACCGAGTCCAGCGGAATCGTGTTGAGATCAACGAAGGACCGCTGGCCATCGTCGGCGAGGGCGTAGGGTGCGGCGCGTCGACCGTCGATCAACACCAGAGTCGAGTTGACCGTCAGGCCGCGCAACGCGACGCCGGAGGCACCCGCGGCGAAGCCGATGCCGAACGCTGTCGGAATGGTGCCGCTGTTGTCAGCGGACAGGGTCCGCACCACATCTGTAACGGTGGTGAGGCCTGTTTGCTTAATCTCCTCTGCCGTGAAAATCGTGACGGGCGATGGGGTTTCGATATCGGTACGACGCAGCAGCGAACCGGTCACCACGATTTCAGTCAATTCGTTGCTCGGGGCGGCGGCGGCCGGCGCCGTTTGCGCGGAAGCCTGCGACATCAACCCAAAGGCCATGGCTGCTGACAGGGCCGGATAGAGCGATGCTCTTACGGCGGCGGATGTTTTTGCTCCGGCGTACTGCCGAAGCGCGAATGGATTTTCCGACATAGAAATTTGCTCCCGTATTAAACGCGTCGCAACTGGCATCGGCGCCTTGACACATAAGGTGCTGTCATACGGCCATCTCTTGACGCGTGGTTTTTAGGCAACGCCAGACATCTCTCTATAGCCCGAGCGGTATTCTAAGACGCTAGAAAGCCGAAATATGCAAAGATCCCCGTGGCTTTTCATTTCTTAACATTTGTTAGAAAAGTGCAACAAATGTAGTTTCACCAACGGAAGGCAGGAGGTTGCCCTTGTTTGGGAATTTTTTCTAGGGATTGCTGCCGCGCGCCCGCACAGTGGATGTTGCTGGCAGGGAATTCAGGTCAAACGACTGCCCGCGCATGTGAGGCAGATTCGATCGGGTCGATCGGTCGTCCGACTGCAAGCGCGCTTCTGAATTCCTTGTCCATTGATCGGAATGGCGCCTCCGCTTCGACGCCCAGTGACTCGACGAGTTTGCTGAAGAAGGCTCGCGCCGCTGCCGTCGCCGCGATATCGAAAACCTCGGCATCGGAAAAACCGTGTTGCTTTAGTTGAGCGACGTCGGTGGAGGTGACGGACGACGCGTCACGAGCGACTTTGCGGCCGAATGAGATCATCTGCGCCTCGGCTGCCGTCAGCGACGGTGGCGATTCGCCTTTGGCAATCGCCTGCACATCCTTCGCGGAGAAGAACTCGGTGAGCGCTTTGCCGTGCGCAAGTGAGCACAATGTGCTACGCAACGTGTTGGCGGCGACGAATGTGATGAGCTCGAATCGCCTCTTGTCCGTGTAACGTCGAATGCCGGACTGCAGCTGCGCCCACAGCCGCATGATCTCGGGTCGATAGCAAAAAACTTGCGCGTAGTTTGGCACATAGCCGTAGTGCGCTTGCTGTCGCTCATACATTGCACGCACGTCGTCATCGACCTCGGATTCCGGGATTATCTCGATGAAGGGCATGCCTCTCTCCTTTGCTCAACGGGAGTAGTGACTGATCTGCAGGTACTTACGCCGATTCGCATAGTCGCCCGCGGTGCGCCCGGCGCGAAACTGACCCCAGTTGATCGGGCGATAACGCGGCGGATGCAGGCCATCGACCATCGAGGGCAACGGCGCGTATGAGCAGTCGTACGATGGATTGAAGAAAAACGGCACACTGAAGCGCTCTGCGTCGGGATTGGCCAATCCGCGATGCAGTGCCGCCGGATACACGTCGTTCGACCAAACCTGGACAATGTCGCCGATGTTGACGACGAGGGTATCGTGGCGCGGCTCGACCAGCCGCCAGCCATTGCCGTGCAGTACCTCGAGGCCGGGCTCCTCATCCTGCAGCAGCAGCGTCAGCGCCCCGGAGTCCGTGTGGGAGTTGACCCCAAGGTGGCTCTTTGGAGCAGGGCACTTCGGATAGTAGTTCAAGCGCAAAAAGCTCGTGTGCGCCGGTCGAAAAAGCGAGTCCAGAAACCTCGCAGGCATCCCAAGATTGGTCGACAGCGCCCGGAGCAAACGCAGCGCGAGCGCATCGCAAGCATCGTAGAAGGCATGGATGACCGGCTGGAATTCCGGCAGCGCCGCCGGCCATTGCGGCCGCATCATGCCCCCGTCGGGTGGACCATAGTCATAAATCTGCTTCCAGTCCGGCGTGTGCTTGGTCAGCTCGCGATCGTAGAAGCCCCATGGGTTGTCGGCTGTGCGCAGGTTTTCGTGCTTGGCCGCGAGCGATTGCGCAAAGTATTCGCGCATCTGCCGGCGCAGGGCCACAGTCAGCTGCTCGGCGATGCCGTGGCCGACGATTTGAAAAAAACCCCAGTCGCGGCACGCATCGTCGATCGCGATGAGCGTCTCGGAGCGCTCGAGATCGGTAACGTCGATAATCGGGGGGCCAGAGTTGCTCATGCTGGTCACTTTTAAGCCATCTTGCGGGGATGCAGCCACTTGGGCAGCAGGGTATATGGATCGACAGCGACGGCGGCGTCGTAAGCGACGCCGATATCGGCCAGGCGCCGCTGAATCGAACCCTGGCGCCACGCGTCGAACAACTCCGTGCAGCCGCCGATGTGCTCGGCGCCGATAAAGATTTGAGGGATTGTCTTTGCGCCTGTGCGTGCGGCGAGCACGGCGCGAATCTTGTTGCCGAGATCGTTGGCCTGGTATGCGCTCGAATCGAGATCCACACTGCGGTACGGGATGCCGACTCGCGTGAAGAACTTGCGCACCGACCAGCAGAACTCGCACCACTCGAGCGCAAACAAAACCACGGGTTCGTCGCGAACGAGCTGCGTCACCAAGGATTCTGCAACGGCGTCCAGCTCGACCCGCGCCGCATTGGCCATCGGCTGTACAGCAGGCGGTATCGGCGGCGGTGCATCGAAACGGCCGGTCGGTGTCGAACGCGACAGCGTGAGTTCCTCCCCCGTCATCTCCTCGTCGATGCCGTCGAACAGGGGCGTCGACAGGTAGCGTTCGCCGGTGTCGGCCAGCATGCAGACGATATTGGTACCGGGAGGTGAGCGGCGCGCGATTTCGAGCGCCGCCGCCAACGCCGCGCCGCTCGTGGTGCCAACAAATATGCCCTCTTCGCGTGCGAGCGCGCGCGCCAGACGCAAGGCATCGTTGCCCTCGACCGGCACGATCTCGTCAATAAATCCCGACTCAACCGCGTCCTCCGTCAACTTGGAGATGAAATCCGGTGTCCATCCTTGCATCAGGTGCGGGCGAAAGCGCGGATGGCTTTCGGACGGCGCACCCGAGGCATCGCGCCGCTGTGCGATACCGCTGCCGAGCAGGGGTGCGTTGCCAGGCTCAGCGACAACGATCTTGGTTGCCGGGCGCGCCTGCCGCAATGCGCGCGCAACGCCCTTTACGGTTCCGCCGGTACCGAAGCCGGACACCCAATAGTCGAGCCGTTCACCGGCGAAGTCGGTGATGATTTCCTGCGCCGTCGTGCGCGAATGTGCGTCGGCATTGGCTTCATTCTCGAATTGCCGGCACAGATACCAACCGTGCTTCTCGGCCAGCTCGACGGCCTTCGCCAGCATGCCGCTGCCCTTCTCAGACGCCGGCGTCAACACGACGCGTGCGCCCAAGAACCGCAGCAGCTTGCGCCGCTCGATGCTGAAGCTCTCGGCCATCGTGACCACCAGCGGGTAGCCCTTCTGCGCACAAACCATGGCCAAACCGATGCCGGTATTGCCGCTAGTCGCTTCGATGACGGTTTGCCCCGGCTTCAGAACGCCGCTCTGTTCGGCGCGCTCGATGATGGCAAGCGCCATGCGGTCCTTGACCGAACCCATCGGGTTAAAGGACTCGACCTTGACGTATACGTTGACGCCAATCGGCGCCAGTTTGTTCAGCCGGACCAGTGGCGTATTGCCGATCGTTTCCAGAATGTTCTCATAGCGGGCCATTAGAGTCCTCCAAGCGGTTAGTGCAGGTCATGCTGGCCCTCCAGCGTGGCAGCCTCCGTGGAAACAAGCGTGGTTTTTTGGCGCGAAACCGTGGTATTCCCCTACAATCTTCCGATGACCGTGCTGGAATTGAAGTTTCTCGGCGATTTCGAAGTAATTCGCGACGGACATCGCGTCGTGCTACCGCCGTCGCGCAAGACGCGGGCGCTCCTGGCGTATCTCGCGCTGAACCAGCGCGCCTTTCGCCGTGAGCACCTGTGCGAGCTGCTCTGGGAGATCCCTGATGACCCTCGCGGGTCATTGCGGTGGAGTCTTTCCAAGCTACGCCACCTCGTGGATGACGACAGCCATCAGCGGCTGCTGGCTGACCGGATCAACGTGCGATTCGACGCAACGGACGTCGCGATCGATATCGTCCAACTTAAGCTGTTTGCCGCCGACAAACTGGAGTGCCCGCCGCTCGAACAACTCGAAGATACCGCCGCACGCTACGGCGGCTGTCCCCTCGAAGGTCTCGAGCTGCCGAATTTTCACGATTTTGGCGCGTGGTGTGTTGCCGAGCGCGAGTCAGCCACTCTTGCGCAGTCGCGCATTCTCGGCGCACTGATCGAGCGTTTGGCTGCCGATCCAACGCGTGCGCTGCCGCACGCGCGCGCACTGGTGCGCAATGCACCCTACGATGAACAGGCGCGCGCGACGCTGATCCGGATATTGGTGGCGCTGGGTCGGCTCGAGCAGGCGGAGCAGCAGTATCAAGCGGGAGCGCAAATGCTTAAAGAAGCCTCCGTGACATCGACCGGCGAGATGTACCGAGCCTGGCGCGGTGCGCCTGGCAGCCCGGCGGTGGGCATTGAGCGCAAAGTCGCGACGACATACAACAAAACGTTGCCGACAACACTGCCGAAGGCCCCGCGCGCTGCCCGCATAGTCGGGCGCGATGCGCAAATCGAGCGCATCGCGGCCGCATTGGCCCGGGCGTGCGGACAGCGCCGCAGCGCCTTTATGCTAGTCAGCGGCGAACCCGGCATCGGCAAAAGCCGGGTGCTCGAGACCGTGGTGGAACTTGCCAAGGATGCCGGAGCACTGCTGCTCGAGGCCTGTGCCTACGAATCGGAGTCGATTCGCCCATTCGGGCTATGGGTTGATGCGCTACGAAGGCTCGGGTCCGAGCCGGCCTCCACCATCTTCGGCGTCGCCAACCAAGCCGGTCGCGAACGCTTGTTCGGCGGACTGAGCGATCTGATCGCCAGCCATGCGAAGTCACAGCCGGTCGTGCTGGTGTTCGACGACCTGCATTGGGCTGATGAGTCAAGCGCCGCCGCGCTGCACTTCGTCGCTCGAACCAACCAGGATCAGCCGTTGTTCGGCATACTTGCGGCGCGCGACGATGAACTGCGCGACAACACGCCGGTTCTGCGCACTTTGCGCGAGCTGCGTCATGCAGACCTGCTCGAGGAACTGAAACTCGGGCCTCTCGCAGAAGCCCCCATGCGCGAGCTGATCCGAGAGCGTTCACCGCACGCGAACGGCGAGCGCTTGAGCAAAACTTGCGGCGGTAATCCGCTGCTCGCAATCGAATTGGCGTGTGCGGAGGCGGCCGGCGATAGCGGTCAGTCGCTCGGCGAGCTCGTGCAGGAGCGTCTGGCGCGATTCGACGCCCGGGGCGCCGATGTATTGCGTTGGGCCGCTGTGCTCTCACCGAGGTTCGATGCGGCGACGCTGGCGCGCATTACGGGTCTGGATTGGTACCAGATCGGAGAGGTGCTCGAGGCGGCAGCCCGCCAATCCATGCTTTTGCCCGGCGAACAGGGATACCGGTTTTCGCACGATTTGATTGCGCGCAGCATCTATGCCGCCATTTCGCCGGCGCGACGACGCACAATGCACCGGCGTGTCGCGGAGGTGCTCGAGCAGGATACGGCGCTCGATCTTGAGCGCGCATCCGATCTTGCGCATCATGCTTCGCAAAGCGGCGACGCTGGCCTCGCCGCACGCGCGATGATTTCTGCCGGCAAGCTTTGCCTGCGATTCCTCGCGAATGAGGAGGCCATGAC
The DNA here is from genome assembly GCA_963749775.1 of uncultured Gammaproteobacteria bacterium. GTDB lineage: Bacteria > Pseudomonadota > Gammaproteobacteria > Steroidobacterales > Steroidobacteraceae > Bog-1198. The sequence goes on along the minus strand of CAVVPB010000025.1, from coordinate 165,096 downwards.
GCTGGCGCGCAAAGGGCTGCAATGGGTCGATCAGCTGGCCGCCGCCCCCCGCGTGTGCCTGACGCTCGAACTGCGCGAGATCATGTTGTCGGCCGCGCCGGTCGAGCACTGGGAGGTTGCGGCGCGTGAGTATGCCGAGCTTGCCGAGCAGGCGCTCGACCATGGCGCACTCTCGCACGCCAGGCGCGGCTACTACATGGCCAGCTACCTGCACTGGATGCACGGCCACTGGAGCGGTGCGCGCGAGGAGATTCTGCAATCGGAGCGAGCGGCGCGCGGCGGCACAGACGAGGAGCACATCGTCGGGATCGCGGAAGCCGCGCGCTGCCTCGCGATGTTGGAACGCGATCTTGCGCACGCCGATGCAATGCTGATGGAAGCGCAAGCGCTCGCAACGCGCAAACGCATGAGTCATCATGCGATTCCCGCGGCTCTCGGCATGCTGCGTTTCCACGAGAATAAGCTCGACGATGCCGCAGAACTGTTCAAGGAGGCCCGCACCCTGGCCAGGTCGTCGGGCGACCGGTTTAGCGAGTTTCAAGCGAGCGAATATCTCGCGATGATTGAACTCGAGCGCGGCCGACCGGATTTGGCCAAGGCGCATTGTGTATTGCTTTTGGAACTCGGAGAGAAATTTCGCGAGGGCAGCGAGCGTCCGTTCGCGCGCGCGCTCGACGCACTGTGCGACTACGCCATCTGCGACGAGACGGGGGCGCTCGAATCGGCCCTCGAAGAGCTGCGTATAGCCGATGCAAAACACCGGCTCGCCTACACGCTGACGCGCGCCGCGTTGCTTGATGTTGAACGACAAAGGCCGGAAGCGGCGATCGCGCGCGCCGGTGAAGCGCTCATCTATGCCGAAGCCCTGAACCGTGCCACCGAAGTGATGCTCGCGCATGTTGCCCTGGCGAGGGCGCGCAGGGCGGCAAATGATCCAGCCGGATTTGCCCAACACGCGGCCGCTCTGGTCAAACTCGCCGGCGTACCGGCCGCCAGCTGGGCGCACGACCGTGCGGCGGCGCTAACTATCACGCAGAATTGAGGAAATTGCCGTGCCCACGAATATGTTCCTTGAGCGAACTTTCCCTGCTCCGCTCTCCGTCGAGGACGTGCATGAGCGTGGCCGTAGCAGCGACTGGTGCTTCGATATGCACAAGGTCGATTGGCGCGCAAGCTTTCTGTCGGCGGGCGGCCGCACCCTGGTTTGCTGGTTTTCGGCGCCCGACGCGGAGTCCACGCGCACTGCGCTGCGGGGATCGGGAGCCGATACCCAAATGTTGTGGGCAGGCACCGTTCATGAGTCGCCCGAAACCGTAATTCCGAACGTGCTGGTCGAACGGACGTTCGACCAGCCGGTCTCGTTTGAGGCCATCCAATCGCAAGGGCGTGCCGCCGGATGGTGCTTGCAAACCCATCAGGTCAAATACTCCCGGTCGTTCTTCGCGACGGACCGCAAGCGCATGTTGTGCCTCTATCATGCGCCAGACGCCGAATCGGTCCGGTTGGTGCAGCGGGAATCCGCGCTCCCTTTCAATGCCGTTTGGGCATTCGACTGGATCGGCCGAGACACACCCCTATCGCGCCCGCGATAGACCACGCTGCGGCGATTACACGTTCGCCGTTGATAATTCCACGCCTGCTTCCACGCTGGGTCTAACGACCCGGCCGCAATCTCTCGCGGTCGCCGATCAAGGATCGGCCCCACCCGCAGAAGAAGGAAGTACTCGCAATGAACGTAAACTCTGTCAAAGTCGATAACGGCGTCAACGTGGATGCCTTGCTCGGGGCCCGCAAGGCCCTGACCGAAACGCCGGAGGCGGCCCGCTTCAAGTGGCGTGCCACCTGCAGCTGGATCAACGGTACGCATAGCCGATCAACTGTCCAAGGATTCTTCGGCCTCGGCGCTGAACAGACTCACAAACGTGAGTTCCGCTTCGATGCCGACCATCCCGAAGTGTTCGCGTCCGAAGACCATGGCGCGACGCCCGTCGAGTACGTGCTCGTCGGACTGGCGTCCTGCTTGACAGCCGGTGTCGCGGCCGTTGCCCAGAATCGCTCGATTCAGCTGCGCTCGGTCAAGGCGATTGTCGAGGCGGGCATGGATATTCAGGGAATACTCGGTATCGACAGCGAAGTGCGTAACGGCTTCAATGGCGTCAAGATCGTTTTTGAGATCGATGCCGATGCCTCGAAGAAGGACATCGCCGCGCTGGTCGCACAGTCGCAAAGGCGCTCGGCTGTCTTCGATATCATCACCAATCCGACGAATGTTTTAGTTGAGGTCAGATGATTCGCCCGGTGCGGGCGCGCCGCGCACTTTCCGGCCTGGCCGACGTCGTCGTCATCGGCGCCGGCCAGTCGGGACTCGCGATGAGCCGACGCTTGTCGGAGGACTCGATCGATCACGTTGTGCTGGAGCGCGGCGAGATCGGCAACTCGTGGCGGCACGATCGATGGGATTCGTTGCGCTTGCTGACGCCGAATTGGCAGAGCCGCTTGCCCGGATACCGCTACATCGGCCCCGACCCGGACGGGTATATGTCGATGCGAGAAGTGATCGGCTTCATTGACGGCTACTCAAGATTAGTAGGCGCACCGGTAAAAACCGGCGCGACTGTGACGTCGGTATGCGAGACCGATGAGGGCTTCCGAGTCGTGACTGACCGCGACCAATGGCTGTGCCGAGCGGTCGTCATGGCGAGCGGTGCTCACGGCATTCCAAACGTACCAGCGATAGCCACCGCGCTGCCAACGTCGGTGGCGACGCTGACATCGAAAGAGTATCGAAATCCCGATCAACTGGATCAGCGTGGCGTCCTCATCGTAGGCGCATCGGCGACCGGGCTGCAGCTTGCCGACGAGCTGCAGCGTGCCGGTCGGCATGTGACGCTTGCGGTCGGCGAGCATATTCGCATGCCGCGCACTTATCGTGGACTCGACATTCAGTGGTGGCTCGACGCCGTCGGCATTCTCGACGAGCGCTTCGACGAGGTCGACGACATCGTCAGAGCGCGGCGCGTCCCATCACCGCAATTAGTGGGCACGCCGCAACGCTCGACGCTTGATTTGAACTCGCTGGCCGAGCGTGGCGTCGACATTGTCGGCCGTCTCGTCGGCATACACGGCAGCACTGCGCAATTCTCGGGATCCTTACGCAATCATTGCATGATGGCGGATCTGAAACTGGAGCGATTGCTCGACAGGTGCGACGCCTGGGCCGAGTATTATGGCAAGCAGGGCACGTTGGCCGGGCCGGAGCGATATGGACCGACGCATGTTGGGGACGCACCGCGCTTGAGCGTCGATCTGATGAAAGGCGCGATCGGCACGGTGGTCTGGGCGACCGGTTTTCTGCCGGACTACGGTTGGCTACAAGTGCCCGCGTTCGACCGAAAAGGCCATCTACGGCATCAAGGAGGAATCGTCGAGATCCCGGGCCTGTACGTGCTGGGACTTAATTTCATGCGTCGACGCAAATCAAGCTTCATCCATGGCGTCGAAGACGATGTGCACGACCTGGGCGCCCACCTGGTCGGATACCTGCGCGGCTCGGCGCGCCGAGCAAAGCGCGCCGTCTAAAGACGGCCGCGGGCAAGCGCCGGTGAGCCTGCTCCACGTATTGTGGGTGTGCGCCGAAAAGTACGCGCGGCGTCGTAGTCGACTGGCAAGGAGGGCGAGCGACGGTCTGACCGACGTTGTCGCGGCGCTGAATTTCGATCAACCCAACACGATTGCCAATCTGGTGGCAATCGAGCATTCGTGCGCATGGTGTTTCGAAGCCCATCGCGTGCAGCTTGTTGGGCTGTACCTTGCGCGCAACGGCAAGCGTGCGGTCCTGGTGTTCCGCGCTCCCGACGCGGAATCGGTCCGCCTGGCGCATCGGCAGATCGCCATATCGTTCGCGCGAATCTGGTCATGAGGCGCAGCGCTCGAGCGCTAGGGTCTTTTCGATAAATTGTCCAATGACTTCATTTACCTGGTCAGGATGGGTCACAGGTCCCATATGGCCCAGCTTGTCAAACTCGACGACCTCAACTTGCGGTAGTACGCGCGTCAGGACTCTTGCGACTCCGCGAGCAGAAGCGGGAGATCGCTTGCCTATCATGTAGAGCACAGGCAGATCGAGCGCGCAAAATGCCTGCAGGGGCGTGGGTTCAGTGAACAAGGCGTACGCCCATCGGCGTACGTTCGTCACCGAGGCGACAATGGGCGGCTTGCGCGCCGCGGGCATCTGGTTCCAGCTCCCGCTGCCCATCCAATAGTCGATGAAGGATTCAGCCGCGGCGTCGCGATTTCCGGCATCCAGAGCGATGCCCGCCTCGACGATGACTTTGCGGATTCCCTCAGCCTCGTTTGGCGCAAATCCCCCCGTATCGAGCAGCGAGAACAGCGTCGGCTCATACAGCGCCAGGGCGCTGAAACGATCGGGGTTTGCCAGCGCTGCGATCAGCGCGACCGCGGCCCCATAGGAATGACCGACCAGCAGCAGCGGCGATCCTGCCCGTGCCAGCACCGGCTCGATGAGCGCGACCTCGTCCCGAAGTCGAATGGTGCGGTTGGAAGTCCACTGCGGGCTCCTGCCGGCGTCATACGAATCCGGCGCGAGCACACGGAACCGTGGCGCCAGCAGCTCCATCAGTCCGCGCCACTGACCTGAGCTGCTGGCGTTCGCGTGCAGGCACACCACGCCAGGGCCGGCGCCTGCCTCGCGGACGAAAGGCTCTGTGCGATGCATGCCGAGCGCCTTACTTTCGGTCGATCACGATTTCAAGGTATTCGCTCGGGAGCACCAGCGTGTGATCGCCCGAGCGGTTACGGCTCTCCATCAAGGCCTGCAATTCCCGGGTCAGCGCAGCCTGGTTTTCGGCGTTGAGTGCGCCGAAGGTCTTGTTCATCGGACCATAGTAGGCGCGAAACACCTCGAGCCAATGTGTCGGCGAGAGATAGCGGAAGGTAAATGCGCTGCTCACACCTCGGATCCGCAACGCGGTCTTGCCGAACAGTTCCTCGAGTCTTGGGAGAGTGCCCCACAGAGCTGGTGATCTCACGCCGGGCGCGGGCGGAACGTATTTGCCGATGATCTTGAACACCTGTCCGATGAAGCTGTCGGGCGTCCAGTTGGCGAGACCTATCCGGCCGCCCGGCTTACAGACGCGGGCAAGTTCGCTCGCCGCTTTCTCCTGATTCGGAGTAAACATGACGCCGAAGGTCGAGATCACCACGTCAAACGAGGCGTCGCTGAACGGCAGGTTCTCCGCATCGGCTTCCTGAAACTGAATCGTGTGACCCTCGGCGGCGGCACGCGCCTTGCCGGACTCGAGGAGCGAAGAGACGTAGTCGGTAGAGGTCACGTCGCACCAGCGGCGCGCCGCCGCGAGGGTGGCGTTGCCGTTGCCGGCCGCGACGTCAAGCACGCGCGACCCGGAGCGCAAATCAAGCGATTCGCACAGCGCTTCTCCGACAATTTGTAACGTGGTACCCACGACGGCGTAGTTGCCCGTAGCCCAAGCGGCCTGCTGACGGGACTTGACTGCGGCGAGATCGACGGTGGCCAGGGAATTGGAAATGACTGCGGACATGGTATTACTCCAGAATTAGTTGGGGGCGGTGGGCTTATGCACTAGCGACCGTCGGTGACTTGCGAAACCAAGCGCGCGGACGGCGACGTGGGGCGCTTGGCGTGCAGTACGGAGGTCAGCGCTGGCTGGTTGACCGCGTTCACGGCATCCAAGACGGCCCCTTCGATGCACGCATCCAGCTGTATGGCCGCTTCGATCCCGCGCGATTCGAGCGGCGAACATACTCGTTTGGCCGCGGCGCGGATGCGGCGGTAGAGCACAACCGCGCCGGCCGGATGAGATACATCAAGATCGGCGAAGCTCACCGTTACCTTCAAGGGATCGTCGCTGCTCGCCAGTGACAGCGCGGCAAAGCCAAATAAAGCGACCGCCGCGGCGCCGGTCGCGACCGAGCGACGAAGACGGGTGGCGGTGACAGGGGTCAGAGTGTTCATGGTCGGCTCCTAATGATTCGGTTACACTGGATTCAGGGGACTCAAACGGCTGATTGCAGACTGTCCCGCTTATCGCGAGTACTGCGCGCATCGTTGCCGCTTGATGCGCCGCTATTCCACTTCACCGCCGCAGCTATGTGGTCCCGCAAAACGGCACAAGGAGCGGGACAACCGCTGGAATCATGTCGGCAGCATAGGAGGGTCAGACGCTGCAGAATCGCACGGATTCGTTTGGCTACTGGTTGCGGCGGCGCCGGCGCGCGCTGGATCTCACTCAGGAGGCCCTCGCGCAGCGGGTTAGCTGCTCGCACTTTTCAATCCGAAAGATTGAGGCCGACGAGCGTCGTCCATCACGTGGTCTCGCTGAACGGCTTGCCAAGTCGCTCGCGATACCAGAGGACGAGCGGCGGGCTTTCCTGGACGCCGCGCGCGCGGTGCGCGTGGCAAACGGACTGCGCGTGGACTCGACGCCAGTCGATACCGACGCGCCGGGCGTTGCGCTCCGCTCCCCAAGCCGCGTCCGCCTCGATTCGGGTGTCGGTATTGAGAACGATGGCACGCCATTCGTCGGCCGAGCCTGTGAATACCGCCTGCTCATCGATCTCGTCGCGCAGCTTGCTCAGGGGAGCGGGTACACGGTGCTGATCGAGGGCGAGCCCGGGATCGGCAAAAGCCGCTTGATGCGCGAAATCGCCTGCTATGCCGATGCGCACGATGTGCCGACGATCGCTACGAATTGCTACGAGATCGAACGCGCGATCCCTTACCAGCCGGTCATCAATCTTGTGACGCGCCTGGTCGACTGCATAGCGCCCGATGCTCTGCGCAATCTGGCGCCCGTGGCGCTAGCCGAGTTGGCCGCCCTGGTTCCGGAGATTGCCGAGCGCGTGCCGAACCTACCGAAGCTGTCGAATGATTTTCCCGAGGCCCGTCAGGCGCGGTTGCCTCACGCAGTGGGCCAACTGCTCGCCGCATCGAGATTGGGGCGTGCGTGCATTTTAATGGTGGATGACATTCAGTGGGCCGACGATGCCAGCGCCCAAGTGCTGCACTATCTGGCGCGTCAATCTGCAGATAACCCGATGCTGGTGATCTATGCCTATCGAGACGAAGAGGTGGATAGCGACGAGCGGTTCGCCCGCCTGATCGACAGCTTGCGCCGCGAGACCGGTGCGCGCCATATTTCTCTGGCTCGCCTGGGCCCTGAAGAAACCTCGAGTTTGGTCACGGCGCTTGCGGATTCAATTCCCGACGCATCCGGGTTGGCCGAGCGGTTGCATCAGGAAACCGAAGGCAATCCGTTCTTTCTAATTTCGATTTTGCAGTCCTTGAGCGAGGGCGAAACGCGGCTGGAACCGCGCGCCAGCGGAGCACCTGGACTGCTTCCGGATGCGTTGCGAGCCGCGGTTCGCGTGCGACTCACTCACGTGCCCAAGGGACTGCGTCCGGTGCTCGAATCGGCCGCCGTCCTCGGTCGACGGTTCGACTTCGATACCCTCCTCGATGCGACGCATGAGCCGGAGGAGCGGCTTCTAGAGGCATTGGAAGCGCTCGTTAAACGTCGGTTAATGCGCGAGGAACCCGAAGGCGGCGTGTACGACTTTAGCCATGACAAGGTCCGCGAAGTTGTCTACCAGGATATCAGTGGAGCACGGCGCCGGGTGCTGCACAGATCGGTGGCGGAATCCCTGGAGCGCCGCGCCGACTGCGAAACGCATGAACACAATGCTCAGCTCGCGGAGCACTACGAGCGCGCGCAGGTCTGGTCGAAGGCGCTGCGATACTTGCTGCTTGCGGCGGATCGTTCACGGATGCTGTTTGCCATGCGGGATGCGCTGCATTGGTTGGATCGTGCGGTCGCGCTGTCCGAATTGCACCCGCACACATTGAGCGAGGATCAACGTCTCGCAATATACGAGCAGCGCGGTGCGGCGCGTGTACAGGCCGGACAAACCCAAGGCGCGGTCGCCGACTTTCGCCGAGTCGTCGACTCGGCGCGCGCGGGAGGCGAGCGCGACAAGACGCGCGACGCATTGGTTCAGCTGGGCATGGCGTATCGACGCGCAGACGCCTACGAGGAGGCGACCCGATGTCTCGACGAAGCGCTAACGGAGTCTCGAGCAATGAATGACGAGCGTCGCGCCGCCGACACGCTCTATCACTTGGGCACCGTGGCCTGGAGCACCGGGCTCAACCACCGCGCGATCGGACATCATCAGCAGGCGGTGGATATTTGCGAGCGCACCGGCATCTCCGATCTCGTTGCGGTGCAGGCCTACCACGGCCGTGGCGAGGCACATTTCGCGAATGCGGAACCGGCGGCAGCGATCGAGTGCTTCAAGCGCTCGCTCGAACTCGCGCGCGGCATCGGCGACAAGAGCTATGAATCCGAAAACCTGATGATGATCGGTCATGCAAGTGTCGGGACAAAGGGGCTAGGCGACTATCCGCGCGCTACGGCAAGTCTGGAAGCCGCACTTGAAATTGCGCGTGCCGCAGATTTGCAGTGGCATATGGGACCGACGCTCCTCGGGCTCGACCATGCGCGGGCTTGTACGGGCCGTTACGGAGAGGCGTGGTCAGGGATGCGCGCGACCTTGCAATGGCTGGAGAATTTGCGGCAACCCCGTTATCAACTCATCGCTCACGATTTCATGGGATACCTGCTGCTCGATCTTGGGCTCAACGACCTTGCGGTCGAACAGCTGCAGCGGGGGCTCGCGCTCGCGCGCGACACCGGAATTATGTTCTGGTGTGCAAGCATCGAGGCACACTTCGCGGTCGCAAGGGCGCGGCTCGGTCAGAAGGATGTGGCGCCGGCGCTTGAGGTGACGCTCGAGAAGACGCGTCGTGCTTCGGAACGTTACTTGATGGTACGGTGTATCGAGGGATTGGCGGAGATCGCGCTCCTGGCGGGAGACGCGAAGCGCTGCCGGGCTTGCGGTGACGAACTACTCGAGATCGCCGAGCCGAATGGGCTGCGCGAACTTGAGGCAAGCGCGCGGCGTTGGCGCGGGGAGGCCTTGCTGGCAGAACGATCTTTCGCGCAGGCAGAAACGGAATTGTCGCGTGCAGCGGTAGCGGCGCAGCATGTCGGCCGCGCGCGCCTGCAGATGGATGCGGAGGCCGCGCTCGCCCGTCTGTATGATGCGCAAGGCCAATCCGAGGCCGCATATCAACACGGGGCCACCGCGGCCAGAATTTCCGGCGAGATCAAGCAGAGCCTCGCATCCTCAGGGCTGGAAGCACACTAGACGCACCGCCGCTTATTCCTGAAGGGTGGTTCCCGAACCCCCCATTTCCTTGGGCATGTCCTTCATTTTTGGCAGGCCATCATGAATATGCAGCACCGTTTCCTGGTAGTGCACGTGTACACCGGGTTTGAAGGCGAGCTGCGGAATGGCGGCCGCGTAAACATCAACGAGACCCATGGTCGGGTGGTCTGTAAACACATGTCCACCACACTGCTTGCACCACTTCCGATAGCTGATCGGCGTTTTATTGTAGGTGCCGATGCTGTTTGCGCCGTGCGTGACCTTCAAAGCCTCCGGCTTCCACAGCGTGAATGCGTTAACCGGACCTGCGGACCAGTGGCGGCACGAGCCGCAGTGGCAATAGCCCATCCCGGCGGGTTCTCCTGAAACCTCAAAGCGCACTTCGCCGCAAAAACAGCTGCCGGCGTAAACGTTCTCTTTAACCATTCCAGTTCTCCGTACTTTGGTGGCCAATTTCCCGGATTAAAACGGATCGCTGCGCAATTAGCAATTCCGCCGAATCCACACGCGGCAAGTTTCAATTCCATGGTTGCATTGTCACCATCGACGCTGCAGCACGCTCGCCGCGGGTCGCATCCCCGGCCGTGCTCGCTCCGGACGGCCGGAATCAAACGGGGGCGCGGGGGTATACTCGATCGCCAGCTGTACGGCTTGTGCATGTCAATTCCCGCAATTTCCGCCGTTACCGCGAGCGCCATATCGATACCGGCAGTTACGCCGCAGCTGGTGATCAAGCCCCTGCAACTTAAGGCGTGCGGCGACTAGGGATTGCTCGCTTTTTTGGCCACCCCCTCCGCATCCGATCCGAATCGCGCCATTCGGCTGACAAGTTCAGGGGGAATTTCTGTCGCGCGGCCGGTTTCCGCCGCAATGAATACCAGGACTTGTTTTACGCCCATGCGCAATTCGCCGTGGTGAGACGCTTCGATGCGAACCTCGCAAGAGGTACGGCCAATCTTGATGACCCAGAGATTGAACGTGAGCCGATCGCCAAATCGCGTCGGTTTCGGAAAATCCACGGTGAAATGCACCGAGGGCGTCAAAATCTGCTTGTGATGGAACAGACCGGGCGCGCTCGCCGCCAGACCGTCTTCGAACCAGTCCTCGACGAAATCGCTGATCATTTCAAAGTATCGCGGATAAAAGACCCAGCCGGCAGCATCGCAATGTCCGAATCGCACAAGAATTTCACGCTGAAACGCCGACATGGATCGTCCTCGTGCATCGTCGATAACCCGGAGTATAGATTAGGGGTGATGCGGTAATGGTGACAATTACCGCCCGCCCGCCCGCGGAACTCCGCGGGCGGGCCTTAAATCTCGGCTAACGTACCGAGGCGACCAGTGCTTCGGCCTCGATGATCAGCAGTTCCGCTTTCGCCCTGTCGATTGGCTTATCGCCGAATACCGCGCCTTCCAGCATGTCGATCATTTGCTGAGCTACGCGGTTGCGGGCGTCGGTGCGTCGGGTGAGATCGGCTTCCAGCCTGGTATAGGACGCATGGTGGAGACCGCAAAAGTCTTGCGGCCGAGGCGGCCAAGGGGCGCATTGACAGTAACATGAACGCCGATTTGCCGAGTAAGATTGGCGCGCCGCTGTTGCGGCCACAGAATGGATAAAAAGAACGCATTGGGGGTGCAATGTGGAAAAATTCAAATTCCAGGGATCCGCTGCCGCCATCACTGGGGCGGCAAGCGGTATCGGCCGGGCCTTGGCGCTGGAGCTCGCAGGGCGCGGCTGCGATCTGGCGCTGGCTGATCTTGATATGGCCGGCTTGGAGTCAGTTGCGAAGGAGATTGCCTCCACTCATGCGCGGCGAGTCACCGTCCGCCGCGTGGATGTAGCTGATCCTCAACAGATCGAGGATTTTTCGCGGAGCGCGATCGCCGATTTTCCGGCGCTCAATATCCTGATCAATAACGCAGGCGTCGCGTTACTAGGTCAATTCGATGAATTCGATGAAACGCAAATGACTTGGTTGATGGACATCAATTTTTGGGGCGTCGTTCGCGGTACGCGCGCGTTTCTGACGCATCTTCAGCGCCAGCGAGAAGCGCACATCGTCAATATCTCCAGCATCTTTGGGATCATCGCGCCGGCGGGCCAGTCCGCTTACGCGGCATCGAAGTTCGCGGTTCGCGGCTTCTCCGAGGCGGTGCGTCACGAGCTCGCGATGAACAAGAGCACCGTGCGGCTCTCCGTGGTGCATCCTGGGGGCGTGAAGACCAGCATCGCCCGCAAGGCGCGCGCTGGCCATCGATTGCGTGAAACCCACAACGCGGATGAACTCGGGGATCGCTTTGAGCGAATGGCGGGAACGAGTCCGGCAGCAGCGGCTCGGTGTATTGTCCGCGGAATCGAGCGCAATCAGCCGCGTATCCTCATCGGACCGGATGCGCGTCTCCTGGATGTCATCCAGCGTCTCCTGCCGGCCTCTTACTGGTCGGTACTGGCGCGCGTCTTTAATCGAATGTCGGTTTAGTGTACGGGCTTCGGTTCATCGGCTTTCAGCTCCGCCAGCAATTCCTTGGCTCCGTATACCTTCTCGAGCGCCTCGCGAATGATCGCCGGATGCACGGCGACGGCGCGATTGTTGGCCGGGTTGAACCAATAGCGGCCGGCGATCGAATGGATGTTGCCGTCGAACATCAGGCCGACGATGTAGCCGGAGGCGTCGATCAGTGGACTGCCCGAGTTTCCGCCGACGATATCGTTGCTGGTGGTAAGGCAAAACGGAGTGTTCATGTTCAATTGATCTTTTGCCTTCATCCAGCTGTCAGGCATCTTGAAAGGTGAAGCTCCGGTGGCTCGTTCGAACGCGCGATCAAGATGGGTGAATGGTTCCACGGTCGCGCCTCCTTCGTCCCACCCCTGCACCGTGCCGTAGTTCAGACGCAGTGTAAACGTGGCATCCGGATATGTGTTGGTGCCGTAGACCATGAAGCGGGCCGCGGCAATTCGTTCGGCGGCGGCGGCGATGGGTGCCTCGACTTCATCCTCATATTGTTTGCGGATGGCCCGAGCATCGGCGTCGATCGAACGAACCAATTCGATCATCGGATCGTGAGACGCATCGACGGCCGCCTTGCCTCCTTGCCATAGCTGCTTGCGATAGCCGGCATCATCGAGCTTGGTTTCGGCAATGAGCCGCGTCGCCAACGCATCCGGCGATTCCTTGCTCATCAATTTGCGCACCACCGGGTGATCGGGACCCAGCCATTCGCGCATGCGCTCGAGGGAAAAGGACAGCGTCATTTGCTCGAACTCCGGATAAATGGGCACGCTGGCAAGAAGATCGCGCTGCAAGAGGGGGAGCGCGGTATCGGTGAATTCTCGCAGCCGAGCGCTATTGGGTTTCAGTCGCTCATCCCCGCCCCGCACCAGCAGGCGCGCATCGCGGAATAGGGAGCTGCTGAATCCTGCCCCGCTCTCGATGAATAAGTAGGGAAGATACAGCGCGCGCTCGCGATTCGTGGCCGACGCAATCACCTGCCATGGATCGACACCGTCGAGCTTGGCACGGACTCGTAGCTCCTGCTCTGCCTGTGATTTGTGGGCCAGCAGCTCATCATCGTTGAGCGCATCAAGTTCCTTGCGTCGCACCTTGATGCCGTTCTGCAGGCTATTGAGCGGCGCTTGCGCAATGCGCTCGTCGCCGACATTGGTTTTGCCGAATTGAATGTAGCGTCCGCGCAGTTCGGACGCCCGCATCAACGTGATTGGCAGTGACACGTCGCGATCGAATTCGAGTTGTGCGCGTGTCTGCAGCCGAGCCGTTGTGCCCGGATCACCGGCGACGAACACCAATTGATTGACGCTGGGGCCGGAAAAGTTGATTGGGAAGTAATCAGGCGTCTTTGCAGGTTCGTTATTCTCGTAGGCCCGCAGTATCGAGAAGTCGAGGGCCCAACGCGGAAACTGAAAGTTATCCGGATCCCCGCCGAACGCGGCGATGTCTTCCTCGGGCGCAAAGACCAGGCGCACATCCGTATATCGCTTGTACTTATAGAGAAAGTACTGGCCGCCCTGGTATAGCCTGACCGATTGGCACTCGAGCCTGCCGGTCTTGCTCTTGGTGCTGGCTTGCTGACAAGCCTGTTCAAGCGAGATCAACGTCCTTTTGCGTGCGTCGTTTGCTGCATCGTCGCCGAGCCCGGATACTGCCTTTAGCACCGCGTCCGTTATGTTCTCCGTGCCGACCAGGACATCGGCATGTTGTGCCGGGCAACGTCTCTCTTCCTTGCGGCTCGCTGCGAACAGGCCGAGTTCCAGCACGCTGTTTTCCTTGGATGAGAGTTCCGCAAGGCAGGACTCCACGCAATGATGGTTGGTGAGAATCAGTCCCTGCGTCGATACGAAGGAAGCGCTGCAGTTGGTCAAGCGCAGCGTCGATAAGCGCACGTGGTCGAGCCATGCGGGCGTGATCTCCACTGCAAAGTGTCTATTCACCGCAGCGGCAGGGAAGTCATCGAACGTCCACATTCCCTCCTCGGCGAGAGCGGGAAGAAACGCAGCGCATGCCGCAAGCAGTAGAAATCCGCGCATCGAATCCCTGCCCCCAACCTTAAGTTCACCCCAGCGGGATATTGTACTTAATCGGGAGCCCGCGGTACTTCGGCTACAATCATGTAAATGGAACCTACAGCTTCGCCGGCGCCAATCCCCCAGCGCCGTGCGTTCACATCGTTTGCCAATCGAGATTTTCGGATTTTCTTCTTTGCCACCAGCGCGGCGATGATGGCCGACAATGTCGAGCACGTAATTTCTTACTGGGTGATTTTCCAGAAGTTTCATTCTGCGGCCCTGGGCGCGTTCGCGGTTGTTTCGCACTGGTTGCCCTATCTTTTGTTCGCGGCCTACACCGGAGCGTTGGCCGATCGTTTCGATATCCGTCGGCTCATTCAGATCGGGATGCTGTTGTTCATGGGCGTCTCGATCGGCTGGGGTGTGATGTTTCTGACTGACTCGACCACCCAGTGGAAGGCGATGGCGCTGCTGGTCGTGCACGGATTGGCCGGCGTTATCTGGATACCCGCAGCGCAGGTGCTGATCCACAGAATCGTCGGCGCAGAGCAGTTGCCGAGCGCCGTTCGGCTAAATGCCACCGGGCGCTATTTGGCGTTTCTAATTGGTCCGGCAGTTGGCGCAGGTCTGCTGCTGCTGTTTGGCCCTGTCTACGGCATTTTCATCAATGCGCTCATCTACGCGCCGATGTTCCTGTGGCTGATACGGGCGCCGTACGGCTCCGATCGCGCAGGCGCGGTGCGTCCGCCGGCAATCCGGGGATTTGCAGACCTGTGGTCGACCTTGCAGGTGGTGGGGCAGAATCCGGTGCTGTTGTCGATGACCGTGCTGGTCGGCGCCGCCGCCTTTTTCGTCGGCAACGCGTACCAGGCGCAAATGCCGGGATTTGCGCTAGATTTCGGGCATGGGCGCGCGGATTTTTCATACAGCATGCTGCTGGCCGCGGACGCGGCAGGGGGGCTGGCGGCGGGCCTGATTTTGGAAAGCCGCGGCCTGCTACCGCCAAAGATACGTACGGCGTTCATTTTGGCGATGATCTGGTGTTGTGCGCTCGCCGGATTCGCCCGGTCGAATAACTACGCGGTGGCGATATGCTTGCTATTCATCGCGGGCTTCGTTGAACTGGGGTTCAACTCAATGGCGCAATCTTTGGTGCAATTGAACGCGCCGGCGCAGATTCGCGGCCGGATTATCGGCGTATTTGCGATGTCGGCAAACGGCTTACGCACTTTCAGTGGACTAAGCGTCGGCCTTCTCGGCGTGAGCGTCGGTATTCACAATTCCCTGACCCTGAGTGCTCTCGCGTTGTTGCTTTTGTACATTTCGATTTTCGCCGCGCGCCATGCGGTTCAGCGGCGGCGAACGCCGGCGCAATTGTGACTTCGCCGAGCGATATCGAATTCATGGGCCGCGCGCTCGTTCTCGCGCGGCGTGCCGCAGAAGACGGCGAGGTACCTGTGGGCGCAGTTCTGGTGTTGGGCAATGAGGTGATCGGCGAGGGGTGGAATCAGCCGATCGGACTTGGCGACCCGACGGCTCACGCCGAAATCCTCGCACTGCGCGCCGCCGCACAGCGGCGGCGCAACTATCGCCTGGCCGCGACCACCCTTTATTCGACCTTGGAACCCTGTTCCATGTGCGTGGGCGCTGTGCTCAACGCTCGCGTGTCGCGGGTGGTGTTCGGCGCGTGGGATTCGAAGGCGGGCGCCTGCGGTAGTGTGATCGACTTACCGCGTGAGCCGCGGCTGACGCGCGGCTTAGATGTATTTGGCGGTGTGTGCAGCGAAGAATCCGCAGCACTGCTGCGGCAGTTCTTTGAAAGTCGCCGCTAATTCAATACGCCCGGCCGCGGACCGTCACCCCAGGCCCATTCCAGGAGATCTCGATAGCCGCGCACGTTGTCGACGTAGCGCACCGGCTCGCGACCTCGCGCATAGCCGTTTTCGGTTTGGGTGTACCAGCGTTCCTGCTCGAGCAGCGGCAAATATTTCCGTACGTCCTGCCATGAATCAGGATCGTGGCCGGCCTTTTGCGCCAGCACGCGCGCGTCTTCGACGTGCCCGTAACCGATGTTGTAGGCCGCGAGTGCAAACCAGGTCCGGTCCGGCTCGGGGACATGGGAAGGAATCTTTTCATACACCTGGCGGAAATATCTTGCGCCGCCGAATATGCTCTGCCGGGCGTCGGAAAGATCCGTCACCTTGGCCGCGCTGGCCGTCTCCCCCATCAATTGCATCAGACCCCTGGCGCCTGATGGCGAGGTCGCTCTGGGGTTCCATTTCGATTCTTGGTAACCGATCGCCGCCAACAGGCGCCAATCCTGGCTGCTTTGTTCGGCGGCTTCCACGAACCATTGCTTGTACAGCGGGAGGCGGCTTTGCAGGTGTTGCATGAAACCAGGTCCTCCGGCGAACTCTGTATCCTCGATACGGCTGTAATAGCGGTTTACGATGCCGACGAGTTCGCCATCGACCTTCAGGTGTGAGAAGTACCGGCCCATGTCCCACGTGAAACCCGGATCTCGGTTGCTGGCCGCCCAGGCGAGAGGCTGGCCGTCCGGAAAATCAAACGCAATTCGCAGGTCGGGATGCACATCGTGAGCCAAGGCGAATTCGGTCGAGTCCGCAATCGTGTAATCAATCGTCCCGTCCGCTACGCCGTCCAGCAATGCCTGCGAACTGGTGCTCGCGTTTTCAACCCACACAAGATCCGGCAGCGCATTGCGCGCGTCGCCCAGAGCTTTTGCATGCGAGCTGCCGGCCGTGATTTCCAGATCGGCATTGCCGATTTCGGCGAGCGATCTCGGTCGCATGCCGCCGCGGCGGTAAATCAGATGCTCGTGCACGTACTGGTAGGCCGGGCCGAATTCGATGCCAGGAATCGGCTGCATCGGAATCTTCAGGCCGGCCGCCGCCAGGTGTGCCTGGCCGGATTCGAGCGCCGCATAGATCTCTGCGTAGCTTCGCAGCGGGGTAATCTTAAGTCTCACCCCCAGTTCATCGGCAAAGCGGTGCGCCAGCTCATATTCCGGTCCCTGCGGAACCCCATCCGGACCGCGATAAAAGGCGAGCGGACTGGTGCGCGTTACCACACGAAGCTCTCCCAGCGTCTTGATTTGATCAATCAAGCTGGGCACAGGCGTATAGCTGCTCAGCAGCACGAGGGCGGATGAGGCTATTGTCAGCTTGGTCCAGCGCCGCCAGTGTTTTTTTATGGTTAGATTTCGCACGGTTAAGTCCATTAGAGTCCCGTGAGCCAAGGCAAGTTCTGTTCCTGAGGCGAGCCCCGGACCGATGCGCTAGAATAAACGAATATATCTTCCGGCGAACCCTTGACAAATGCGTTTGTTGCCATTTTTTGCGCAGTTCGGCAAAACTAAATTTCATTTAAGTTAACGAGAGAATATTTTAAGTAAACGGCAGAAATTTTAAGTTAACCGGAGAGGTACCGAAGTGGTCACAACGGCGCCGACTCGAAATCGGATGGTCGGGTAATTCCGGCACGTGGGTTCGAATCCCACCCTCTCCGCCACTTCTTTTCCAAGTCATTTCCGGCACTTAAGGTAGTAGCGGATTTTCCTACTGCCAGCCTACTGCCAAATTCTGGGGACTTTAGGGGGCGAATCACGATCTCTCTCATGTGATTTGAAGCTGCAACTATTGAAGAAATTGCAGTACGAGAATCCAAAAATGCAGCACACGCAGCGGGTCTTTTTTCCATCGCTTGTTTGATCGCGTGAATGTCGGTTTCCGTTGCTCCGTCGAGCCAAGCGGCGTACATGCGCAGCATCACCTCGACGCTATGTCCGTGCTGCTTCGCGACCCAGAGCAGATTCTTTCCCAGCATGAGCTGCCGGGTCACCGAGGAATGCTGCGCATGGTAGGGCCCGCGCCTGCGAATATCGAGCGCCTTGATGCTCCCGGTCCAGCGCCAGCGGGTGATCTCCGGGTCGCTGATCGGCCTTCCGTCTTCGAGAAAGAACAGGTGCTCATTGCGGATTTTGCCGGCTGCGACGTATTTCTCACGCAGGGCCAGATGGCGCTCTAGAACTTCGAGAGCGCGCGAGCAAAGCTCAACGTCGCGATCTTCCTGCGTCTTGGTGCGGCCTTTATCCCGCCGAAGGACGCGTGCCTTGGTAACCGACAGCACGGCTCTACGGGCGTCGTAATCCGTCATAAGTAATGCGATTTGCTCCGAGGGACGCGGCTGCTATTTGCTACAACTATCGCTCACGATGAGCGATGGAACACATCTCACAACTTGGGTGACGCGAGAGACGAAGGAACGATTCGCGGCCGTTGCGCGTCACCAAGGTTTGTCCGACTCGGCGCTCTTGAAGCGCTGGATCGAGCTCATGCTGAAGAGCGCCAGCGCCGCAGAAGTAGGGACACCGGGGGACGCAGGCCGCGCCTTACGGGACTCGCGCTTGACGGTGAGAATCCGCCCCGACGATCAGCTGCTATTGCGCGAACGCGCGGCGGCGCGGGGGATGGCGGCGGCAACCTACGTGCCGGTCCTGACCCGCTCCCACCTGAGATCTCTTGCACCGCTACCGAAGGCTGAGTGGCTGACTCTGGAGAAAATCCTGACGGAGCTAAGCAAGCTGGGCCGAAATATCAATCAGATCGCTCGGGCTGCCAACCGGGAAGAGCGGGTAACCGCCCCCGGGTCGGACCATTTTCGAGCCATGTTAACGATCTGCGAAGCACTGCGCGTCAACACAAAGGGATTGCTCCAGGCGAATGCCAAGGCTTGACGACAAGGGTTTGAGGACCCCCGATGAGTGAGGAAAGAGCGCTATTCAATATCGTCAGCTACGGGCGCGGCATTTCCCGGCCGCGGACGGTCGCTCTCGATAGGGCAAATCAAACACGTTACCCGCACCGTGGGGCGCACCCCAGAGGTCATGGTCAAGGTAGTCAATAGAGGCTCGAATAGTTCGGGAGCGGTTCAGGCGCATGTTGGCTATCGGTCGGAAGGGTGAGGTGGAGCTTGAAACCGATGATGGAGAGATCCTGCAAGGCAAACACGTCGAGGCGTCTGTGCCTAGTAGGGCCGAGCAGAGAAAGCGCCGACTCCCAGGAACAGCGCCGCGACATTCGCCGTCAGCGTTGTCCTGTTGCGATGACGATGAGCTTGAGCAGGTTGGGCTGCCACGACAGCAGCGATCAATAGCGCAGGTGTCAGCTTCATAAGACTCAAAGGCAGTCGCTGGCGATTGGTCGTCGGGCTGATCAGTCGGTTGGCAAACCCGCGAAGTCAATGGATACCAATGGCAGCGACTCTCCAGGCCGTCGTTCAACGGACCCCTCGATACGCTGTCCGACGTGCCACGCCCCCGACGCTGACCGGCGTGAGCGGGCGACCCACCACGGCTTGGGCGGACGAGACGAGCTCGAACTTGCCTGGCGCGACGAAATGTGCCACCAGTTGCAGGCAACCGGCTCCGACAATCGCGACACCGGTATGAAACGCGATTCGCTTGAATCTCTCCTTCATGTGCATCTCCTGGTCACTTACTTAGGGCGAAGCTCTCCGGCAATTCATCCGAATTACGCAGTTCCTCCGGCTTAACCCTCGTGAAGCCCGCCGGCACCTTGAAGCTGAAAGAGCCCGGCGCAACCTCGGTTCCGGTCTTCCAGTTACTGACATCGATCGTGTACTGGGGCCAGCCCTCGACTTTGGTGCTTGTAATCACATAACGGCAGGGATAGGGACGAGCTCCATGGGCGATCCAAATCTGGACGTCGACTTCCGTCGTGCGAAACGCGAAGTGATCGCATTCGGTGCCGCGAATAACGCCGCTGCCCAGATCTTTAACATCTACGACCTCCGGCATCAGGCGTGCATAGACGTTCGACGCCATGAGATCGGCGGCCGGGACAGGCTTGTTGTACTTATTGCGGAGCACCTCTATCAGGTCGTCTATTGTTCCGGGTTCATCGATCTGTGCGTACTGCTTGGCGGTCTTGTTGGAAACCGTCATTGTCTTCCCGTCAAAGACCGCTTCGGTGTCAGCAAACCCCCCTGTGCGAGTGATGTGGACATTATCGGGTCGAATCACGGTCACCGTAGCGGAGCTGACTAGCGCGATTTTTTGCTTCTGTGTGGTGACGACTTCGAGGCTCGTATCGGCGTCGAAGGAAAACCGTTTCTGCGCTGCGAGGTAATCGGACATTGTCTTGAATAGCGCCTTGGCCTGAGCTTCATCGGCATCCGCAGTTGGCGTGATCACCAATCCAACGGACGCAAGAATCGCCGCTGCTGCCCATCGTGTGGCTGGTTTCGTGAAATTACATGCCGAGTTGTTCATGTTTCACACCTGCTATTGACACAGCTATGCGAGTGACGCTTCGGCTCTGGGGGGATTTCGTGGGTATGAAACCTCTTCCATATTCTGAACGGAGAATTTACCGCCGACCATTGGACCATCTACCTAGGCGGCGTGTGCGACGCACCAGGCGATGAGCTGAGTGCGGGCTGGCCCTCAAGAGTTGGAACCCGGGGGCGCGAGCTTAGCGCCACACACGACTTCTGCCCTTTCCTGCACTCGCACGAGATTCAGCGAAGCTCAAACAAAGCGAAAAAATTAATCCAGCGCGATTGTTCACGATGCGCCGGTCACAAATGCAACCGTTCATCCGCGATCGCAAGGTGAAAGAAAGATAGTGTCTCGAACGCGACGATCAATCACTCACTCGAGGTGGCTCGGCGGACTTTGAATGTCGCGCATCAGCACCGGCGATGGCTCAAAGGGGGCCGAAGATTCGGATGCTGAAGAAACGCCGGCGGCGCGTGCGCTATCGAGGCATCGCCCACCCATATGAAACCGATCGTGGAGTTTGCGCTCGCGACCGCGCGTAGCGGCGCTCGAATCGGCGCGGCGACAGCACCGGTTGTCGAGCGGGCTAGATCCTGGGGCTCGATTGGAGCAACTGCTCGTCGATCTTGGTGAGCTTGCGCTTCTGCGCCTTGATTGGGTCGATGCGGTGCAAGCTTTTATCTCCTCAGTGCGACGCGGTCTCGCCGCCAACCTAATACAAGCCCGTTGGTCCAAGTCGTCGATCGGGCAGAGCGGTCCATCGCGCCGAGGCTGCAACGGATGTGCAGCAATCGGGGTGTTGCAGCAAAACCAACCATAGGACCAATGACCAATAGACGTGACTTACGTGGAAGCTCTTAATTGCGCGCCCAATTCCACCTGTCCATGCTCCGGCGCCGCAGCACAGGATCGCTCGCAGTGAACCAAAATGCGGACGACTATCACATGCTCAGTTGGCATGTATCTCGCTACCGGCGCTTGCTGGGGGGCGCTGCGCTCATCGCGGTCACGTACCTCATGGCCGTATCGACGACGCGCGCCCAAGACATCGAACCGCGTCAGTGGTCAAATGCACCGGTTGGCGTCAACTTCCTGATCAGCGATTACAGCTACACGCAGGGTGGTCTGTCGTTTGACCCGTCGCTGCCAATCACCAATCCGCATCTGGAAACGAATTCCAGTGTCTTAGGCTTCGCCCGCTCACTCGACCTGTGGGGCTATTCAGGGAAATTCGACGCCGAATTGCCATATATCTGGTTACACGGCTCTGCACTTTACTTGGGGGAGCCCGAGCAGCGCAGTATCAACGGATTCGGCGACCCCTTGTTTCGATTGTCGGTCAATCTGTATGGTGCGCCTGCGCTTCGGTTGAAAGACTTCGCCTCCTACAAGCAGGACTGGATCGTTGGCGTCGCTCTCCAGGTGTCGGCGCCGTCTGGTCAATACGATGACACGCGTCTCGTGAACGTCGGCACGCATCGCTGGTTCTTCAAGCCGAGCGTGGGTATTTCCAAGGCCATAGGACCGTGGACTCTGGAGGCGACGCCGGCGGCCACGTTCTACACGGACAACAGAGATTTCTTCGGCGGCAATATTCGATCGCAGGCCCCGCTTTATTCGATTCAGGGGCACGTGATCCGCAGCTTTCGCTACGGGATTTGGGGCGCGTTGGATGCAACGTATTTCTGGGGCGGCACCACGACGATCAATGGCACTGAGAGTAACGACTTGCAGCGCAACTGGCGGGTCGGCGCCACGCTTGCGCTCCCAATCAACCGGCGCAATTCGATCAAGCTCTACGCCAGCAACGGCGTCTCGGCCCGCACGGGCGACAGCTACAAGCTGGTGGGCATCGCATGGCAGTACCGCTGGGGCGGCGGAATCTAGTCGTGCCAACGGGAGACTTCAATCGCGGGCAGAGTTCATGCGGCCGCGGCACTTACCCAGGCGATGGTGGAGAATTGGGGGACTGCAGAGGTTAGACCGTAAGACCAAAGGCCAATAGATTGCCTCTTCATCGAATGGTTAGGCTTCCTAATTGCTATGTGCATCCGCTAAATGAGTAGCAAACCGTGACCAAAGCGCGAGCTGCATCCGGCGAATCGCTTCCCTTTCCGCCGACGCCTTCGGCCAGCATCGCCGGCCGCACCATGCAGGAGTCCGTCTACAAGCCGCGCGTGGAGCCTCGTCGGCTGCCCGAGGATGCGCCCAACATTCTCATCGTGCTGATCGACGACGCTGGCCCCGGTTTGCCGACCACCTTCGGAGGCGAAGTGACAACCCGCGCGATGGACCGCATCGTCCGCGAGGGGATTTCCTACAACCGCTTCCACACCACCGCCATGTGCTCGCCGACGCGCGCCTCGCTCCTTACCGGGCGCAATCATCACCGCGTTGCCAGCGGACAAATTGCGGAACTCGCCAATGACTGGGACGGCTACGCTGGCGCGATCCCGAAGAGCAGCGCGCTCGCCGCCGAAGTGCTGAAGGACTACGGCTACAGCACCTGCGCCTTCGGCAAATGGCACAACACCCCAGCGATGGAGACCACCGTGGCGGGGCCGTTCGAGAACTGGCCCACGAACACGGGCTTCGAATACTTCTACGGCTTCCTCGCTGGCGAGGCCTCGCAGTACGAACCGAATCTGGTGCGCAACACCACGAGCGTCCTGCCGCCGCGCACGCATGCGCAGGGGTATCACCTGAGCGAAGATCTCGCGGACGATGCCATCGGCTGGCTGCGCCGACACAAGGCCTTCCAGGCCGACAAGCCCTTTTACATGTACTGGGCGAGCGGCGCGATCCACGGTCCGCATCACATCATGAAGGAGTGGGCGGATAACTATAAGGGCAAGTTCGATGACGGCTGGGACGCGTACCGAGAGCGTGTCTTCCGCCGCGCCAAGGAGAAGGGCTGGATTCCTGCCAATGCCCAGCTCACGCCACGTGACCCAACCATGGAGGCCTGGGACAGCATCCCCGAGGATGAGAAGCCCTTCCAGCGCCGCCTGATGGAAGTGGCGGCAGGTTATGCCGAGCATGTCGATGTGCAGGTCGGGCGGTTGATCGATGAGGTCGAGGCGCTTGGCTACGGCGAGAATACGTTGATCCTATATATTTGGGGCGACAATGGTTCTTCGGCGGAGGGTCAGGATGGCACGATCAGCGAGTTGCTGGCGCAGAATGCCATAGCGACGACAGCCAAACAGCACATCGCGGCGCTCGACGCCTTGGGTGGCCTTGACGCGCTCGGAACGCCGCTGACTGACAACCAATACCATGCCGGCTGGGCCTGGGCCGGGAGCACCCCCTACAAGGGGACGAAACTCCTGGCCTCGCATTTGGGCGGGACGCGCAACCCGATGGCAGTCCGTTGGCCGGCGAAGATCAACCCGGACGCGACGCCACGCACGCAGTTCCACCACTGCAACGACATTGTCCCCACGATCTACGAAATACTCGGCATTATCCCGCCGCGGGTGGTGGGCGGCGTCCCGCAGGACCCGATCGACGGGGTGAGTTTCGCGTATACGTTTGCTGACCCCAAGGCCGAGGGGCGGCTACTGACTCAGTATTTCGAGATCATGGGCAGCCGCGCTATCTACCACGACGGCTGGATGGCGAGCGCCCTCGGCCCGCGCATACCGTGGGTCGCGGGCCTGCCCCCCGGCATCCGGGAGTGGACGCCGGACAAGGATATCTGGGAACTCTATCACCTGGCGGAAGACTGGACCCAGGCCAAGGATCTTGCTGCCAAGATGCCCGAGAAGCTCGCGCAGATGAAAGAGCTGTTCCTGATTGAGGCCACAAAGAACAAGGCGCTGCCGATCGGCGGCGGTCTCTTTATTCCGCTTCTGCATCCCGAAATGCGTGTGGCGCCTCCCAATACAGAATGGAATTTCACCGGCGACATCACCCGGATGCCGGAATTCACCGCACCGGCTCTGGGCAACAAGCCGAATCTCGTGACCATCGAGGCTGACATTCCGGCCAACGCCAATGGCGTGCTCTACAAGCTGGGGTCGAACAGCGGCGGCCTCACGTTGTTCGTCGAGAATGGGATTCTCTGTTACGAGTACAACTTATTCCTCATCATGCGCACCAAGATCCGCGCCACGCAAAAGCTCCCTCTCGGCAAGACGAGGATCGAGGTGGAGACCGTGTACGTTGAGCCAAGACCGGGTGGTCCGCTCAGAGTGACTCTCCGCGTCAACGGCAAAAGTTTCGCTGCCGGAATCGTGCCGGTCAGCGCCCCGCTGCTCTTCACCGCGAACGACTGCCTCGACATCGGTATTGCTTTAGGCTCGCCCGTATCGCTCGACTATCGCGACAAGGCACCATTCAAGTTCAGCGGAGCGATCTACAGGATGAACGTCAAGTACATTCCTCAGCCGGCGAATGCATCCACCCAACGGTGAGCCGCCATGGAGTACGTGATTCCGTCCCTCTGTTCATTCAGAGACCTTCGACGCCGGACTACTCGCACCAATGCACACCAGCCACCTCGGCCTCCTCGCTACACGTCTTTACTGCCGAGAGCAGGTGTCGCCTCGCACGGCACGGAGCTATTTTGCTTCGACCGTGTCGGGGCAGTGCAAGAGGAATTGGTGTGGTTGGCGCAGCTTCGAAGTCAGAAATAGCTCCGGTTGCTTGAGCCGATGCCAATTTCACCGCCGCTTTGCAACGCGCGGCGCGAACAGCTGACAGCCACGCGCGGCCGGTCTGCCTGTTGAGGCAGACTATTACCGCGACGCGTGAACGTATTTGTTCTACGAGCCAACCTCATCGGCGGGACGCCTAGAACGAGTTACTCCGTACACCCGATCGTGAGTTGGCTTTCGTGCTCGGTTCGATCGGAGTCAAGAGGACCAACGGCCAATAGCGAAGATCAGGACTCAAATGCAGGATCTGGGCCCTCATCAGTTCGAGCCAGTTGGGTCGTTGCGCTGCGGGACGCGGACACCAAGTTCTCCCGCCCATCGAGCCGCCGCGGCCCAAAAGGGGCGCGGAATGTGCTAATCGTGCTAGACGATGCGGTTTTCGTAACACACCGACCGCCCGAACAGCTACCGAAGGCTGGTTTTTGGTTCACGCTTACATACGACTTCAGGAGGAGGCATGGCTAGCTATTACAACCGCTGGAGCCTGACAGCTTCGCTTTTGGCAGTTGCTGTTTTGGCGCTAATGCTGGCTCGACCCAACTACATCAAAGCGCAGGCACAAGACTCGCACCAAATCCTAGATCAGGTCGCCGCTAAGGTGATCCAGAAGTACCAGGCATCTTCATGCGAGCAGTTATTGGCGAAGAAAAGCGAAAAGGCTCCGCCAAGCGCTCAGGAACAGAAAGCCATCGCATTTCTTAAGGGCAATCCGCAGCAGCGGACTATATTTATCGACAAAGTGGCGGCGCCGATCGCGAACAAGATGTTCGAATGTGGCTTGATTCCCTAGAAACAGGAAGACCACGAGGAGAGGCTCTGCAGAGATGTTCTTGAAATGGGCAATGGTGCAGTGAGCAACAGCGCTGACGGAACAACTGCACCGCGCCCTGGCCCTGGCGAATCTGGATACGCTTGCCGCACTTGCGGTAGACGGGGATGTCTCGATGACAGGCGGCGCATCGGCAACCGCGAGCAGGTTCTGCGCCGCCGCGTAGCCAGGATATCGATCAGATGGGCGCACTCTACGGCTACCTGCCGGCTGCACGGTCCCCACGTCTCGAGCGGTAGAACCTATTATTTGCGCGGCAACACATGGAATTCCGCCCTATGGTGCAACGGCGTCAACTATCGCGTGGTCCCAACACCGTAGGGAGTGCATCTGAACGACGATTGCGGAAGGAGTTCGACCATTTCCTCCAAAGGAGAACCCTATATGAGCCAGAATCATCTCGCGATTGACTTCCCGATTAAGGCACCCGCCAGCGCCAAGGCGCTAACCGAAGAGCTGCCCCCGTTGATGTCCGATTTCGCGAAACTGCAGGACGACCTGGGCACGGTGCATTTCTCCCGCTTTATGGTGAAAGGAGACGAGAAGCTTCTCTTCCTTTCGGATATTGACGGCGAGGTCGACGATCACATCGAACGGCTGGTACAGCGTGCTGGCCCGGTGCTTGATGCGATTTTCCGACACGTGGAAGACCCTCCGGCCAAGCCCGTGGCGAGTAACCCCGGGAAGGTCATCAAATGGCTGAAACACCATGTTCGCGAGCCCATCGATACGTATTTCGGTTGCGACGCTTCGGTTCAGGACATCAAGTCAGCAGCGCGTGCGGCGGGCTTTAGGGGCAATACCTCGCAGAGCAACTTGCTGACCTACATGGCCTTCAAGTCACGTCTGCAAGGCTTAGTCATGAAGGTGGTCGGGCCGTTATTGATCGGAGAGAAGGGACATAGAGCGTCGGATGCTATTGGGACTCTGCATGTCGCCCATTTTGTGCCCTTTGAGAACAACCACCTGGGCTTCTTCACCGTCTACGACGGTTTGGTGGAGAAGTACTTCCAGGACTTCACGGACAAGAACTCGTTCGTTTTCGATACTCTCTTTCCAAATGTCGTTGCCGCACCGCCAACCCCAATTGCCAAGAATGCCAAGGCGTTCCTGCAGTGGGGAATAGAGAACTGCTACCCGGCTATCGGGTTTTACAACGCCTATCCAGGACTCTCGGTTCAAGACATCAGAGCCCTGTTGGCCGATCGCAAGTCAGAATCCGCCGCTTGATAGCAGCTGTCCCTGCTCACGAACCGAGATCAATCCGGAGGGGTCGCGCTGTGCTTAAAGATGCGGACTATGGCAGCCGAGGTGACTGGTCGCTGGCCGAAACAGAACCCATCTTAGAGTAAAACCTGCTTTTAAAATTCAGGAGCTATAAATGCCTCCGATACGCTACAAAGACATTTCGCAGATTCCAGAATCCACTTATGCCTCAGAGGTTGCAAAGATCGTCAATTCGGTGGCGCAGACGATCAAGGCCTCCTACGAGAAAGAGCAGCAGAAACGGGCGGTGCGCTTTGCGCACGCGAAAAGTTATGGTATCGTTCGGGCCTCGGTCGAAATCAAAAGCGGCTTGGCCCCAGAGTATGCGCAGGGCATCTACGCAACTCCGGCCACCTACGCGGCCGTGATCCGTTTCTCAAACGGCCTCGGCCATCTAGGGCCGGACGCGATGCTGGGTCCGGTAGTCGGTACGGGCTTGAAGTTTTTCAATGTTCCCGGGCACTCCATTCTCGAAAACGAGGCGGGGGTCAGCAACTTCGACTATGCGATGATCAACGCCCCAGTATTCTTCGCTAACACCGCGAAGGACTACGTCGTCCTTGCGCGGTTGTTCGATGCTCTGCCCGGAGCGGTTATGGATCCTCGGACCGCAAAGACCTGGCTTCACGATTTCGTTACACGTGACGGAACATTACCGTCCGACCAGTGGCTTTGGGATGAGCTGTTCGCAGTCATGTCTTTAGTCAAGACGCCGTGGCGAAACCCTCTCCTTTCGACTTACTGGACCATGGGTGCGGTGCGGCACGGCGAGTACGTTGCCAAATTGCGCATCACTCCTGAGCCATCTGCCGCGGCGCAGGTGCGAATCCGCGACCTGGATCCCCTGACAAACCCGGAAGCGGTGCGGGACTCGCTCGTGGCGGAAATCAGGGAGCACGATTTCACTTTCGAACTGGAAGCGCAGTTGTGTGTCGATCCTTTACGAATGCCCATCGAAAATACCTCGATCGAGTGGTCAGAAAAGCTTTCTCCATTTAAGAAGATCGCGACCATTCACATTTCGAAGCAGGATATTTCATCGCCCGTCAATCTGGACGTCGCTGACCGGATCTCGATTTCACCATGGAGAACGCGGGACGATCACATTCCCATGGGTGAGATCATGACTGTACGGCGTGAGGTCTACCGGCGATCGGCCGAAGTGCGACGGCAGATCAACCAGCAGCCGCAAAGAGAACCGGCCAGTCCGAACGAAGTATTCGATCAGGGGCAGGCCGCGTAAGCAAAGGCGAGCCACAATCGGCCGCCGCTTGGATTAATCGGGAGGTATTTGGTGGCAAAGGAGAACGAAACCCAAGCAGAGCACCGCGGGCTTCTTCGCCGAATGCTTGGCCGAACGCGGCATGAAAACCGAGAGACTGATGGCGATGCGGAGGCCAGAGGAAAGTTGGCGCTCAACCTCGCGGACATTCAGGGGTTCATTCTCCGCGGTTACCGAATGCCGATGGCGCGACATTTTCTGTTGAGGGTAGGAACTCCGGCGCAAGCACGCAGGCAACTCGGCCGACTCGTCAGCGGCGACGAATCCGACGCCCCGCAAATCACGACAGCTGCGGACTGGCACGTGGGGTTCGGACCCGGACCGCGAGACAATCCCGCGGAGGCCCCGCGTCGCAAGCCCGACTATTGCCTCAACGTCGGTATCACCTGGCCCGGCCTGGTGGCGCTGGAGATGAAAGAACGCGTCCCAACGCTCTCGTTCAGATCATTCGATGCGTTCATCGAAGGCGCAGCGCAACGGGCGAAGCTGGTCGGAAATACCGGAGCAAGTTCGCCTCAGAAATGGATTGGCGGGTTTGGAAACGGGCACGATCACGTCCTCGTGACGCTGCACGCGATCAGCCCGGAAGCGATGCAGAGCTACAGCGACCGGTTGTGTGCTGGCTTGCCGAAGGGAATGCCTTTCAAGAAATCTCGCGCCATGACGGGATGGTGTTAATGGAGATGCAGAATGGGCAACTCGTGCCGACCAGCAAAGTGCACTTCGGATATACCGACGGGATCACCATGACCACCATTCGTGATGGCCCGGAAAAATATCCACCTGATCACCAGCAGCCGTGCGAGCCATGGCTGTTCGTCTTGCGCGAAGACGCCAAGAACTACGAGGTGCCCGAGCCGCGAAAGCTTGGCCTGAACGGTAGCTTTGCAGTTTTCAACAAGATCGAGACCGATGTCGTTGGCTTTGAGAATTTTCTGCAGTCGAACAAGGACAAAATAGATCCTGAACTGCTCGCGGCAAAGATGTGCGGGCGATGGCGCAACGGCGTTCCTCTCGCCGTGTCACCAGACACGGACCGCCCCTCCGGCGGGATCTCGCCCGAACAGTTGAACGATTTCGAGTATGTGAATGCTGACGGATCGGGAGATCCGAAGGGTATCCGCTGTCCCGTCGGCGCACACATACGCCGCGCCAATCCACGAGGTCAGCCGGTCGCGGGCCAGGGGCTGCCCGGCGGCAGCAATAATTCTCACCGGCTGATTCGCCGCCTGCTGCCTTACGGGCCGATCTATGATCCGAGGCAAACCTTACGATGGCATCGAGCGCGGGCTTCTGGGTTATTTTATTAACTCGAACATCGAGAACCAATATGAGTTCGTGCATGCGACATTGGGTCAATGACAGCGAATTCGCCGGGGCCGTCAGGCTTAACCCGAAGTCGAAAGATCCACTGGGCGGCACCCAGAACCCCGCGGAAAGCATCTTCGTGATACCGCAGGCAAATGGGCGGCCGCCGATCGAGGTGACCGGTCTCTTGAGCTTCATTACGACCAAAGCCGCTGCCTACGTGTTTCTGCCGAGCATCACCGCCATCAAATTTATCGCCAACTTGGAAGAAGGAATACGCACCAGGAGCTAGTAACGGCGCCATGCCGCCGCGGCTATTCGCCTGCGCGATCTGATTGAGGCTGCGGCCGGTCGCAGAGCGAACGTCAGCGCTGCAAGTTTCAAGCGCTAGGCAATCTTAAAACCGAGCCTGGGCACAGCCGAATAGGCTGTTGGTGCGCCAGCCGATCTGTCCTTGAGAGTCGCCTTTGGTCACATCGGCTTTAAGATTGATTGAGGTAGGCTTGAAGAAGCGCCTTCTCATCGGCGCCTTCAGCCATGTTTCACCGAAGAGTAAGACCGGCCGCATGCCCAAAACATGACGACGAACTCAAGGTGACGCGGACGCCGCGGGTTTGGCGCCCAGCATGTCGACCGCCGCCTTGTAGAGCTTGGCACGCAGCATAAATCGCTCATTTGCCCGGGTGATATAGCGGACCGCGATTTCCACGCCGCCAACGACGGGCTTGACATTGACGCGGGGCGTACCCGAGAAGACTATGCCGCGCTGCGCGGGAACCGCACGTCGCCATTCGAGATCGGCCGCCAGAGAACCTTCGGCGGTCGCTGCAACCACCTGCTTCGTAATGGCATCGACAATCGGATAGGGGTCCCTTCCCAAGGGTACGACCACCTTAAGTTCGTCCCAGAGCCATTGACCAGAGGTGGAAAAATTAAAGTAGTGCCCTTCGATGGCAAAGCTATTGGTGAACGTAACCCGCCTGCCCGTGGGATGTCCCGAGTCGCTCCAATTGCCCGTTTCGAGCAGGACCGTGCGGAACATACCGAGTTCCGTGACCTCGCCGCTCACCCCGTTGATTTCCACCCAGTCGCCGAGGCGGATCCCGTTGCGGCCCATCAGTACCAAACCACCGCAGAAGGCCACAATAAAATCCTTGAGGGCTACGGTTAGGCCGGCGCCGATGATGCCTATCGTCGTGGCGAACTGACTCGGTGTGCCGATGACGATCAGTAAAATGATCAATACGGCGACGATGCGCAAGCTCGCCCGCGTGATGCTGCGCAGCGTTTCGACCTGGCGGCGATCCAGCTTTGGCCTGTCGAGCAAGCGCTGCAGCCAACCGTCGAGAATCAGCAACGCGATCAAGACGGCACTGACAATCAATGCATCGATCAGCATGGCATAGGCGATAGCATGAGATTGCAGCACGATCAGTCCGGACCACCGTCCGTAGACGAGCGCCAGCCGATGTTGATCCGCGATGCGTCGATCCAGCAGCGTCAGGATCTTCTGATCCGCAGCAATGGCTTTGGTCCGACTCAGCAGCGCGGCGGCGTCTTCGGGCGTGCGCGGGCTCCCCGGCGGCGATTGCGAACTGGGCATGTCCACTTCCTTGGCGGCCTTGATACGCTGCGCAAGCTCGGATATTCCGCCCTTCGTTGTTTCCAGGCTCGCAGCCAATGTCGCACGCCGCACGCGAAGTGACTCCCCTTTCTCTGTGGCCTTGGTTGCCGCGTCGTCGAGCCGCCGCCGTTTTTGCTGCAGTTCGCGCCAATCGCGAATCCTCCCAATCGATCCGCGCGGCGGTTCGACGACAGCCTTCGCTGCTGTCGGACCGGCATGCGATTTGGATTGGGCCTCATGCTCCTGCGTGATCGCCACGATTTGCTGCCGAGGGTTGCCGCCGGCCTCGACCAAGTCTTGGTTCGCCCCTTCCAGCTCGTCCTTGTTCAACTCCAATTGCGACTGAGCAAGGTCCATTTCGACTTGCAGGTTGTCCTTCTGTTCAGCCTTCGCTTGCGCCAGCGCGCCGGTCAGATCATTCACGCGTTGCTGATCGGTGTTCAGCAGCGCTTGCGACTTTACGATGCGCGCTTGGATCGCTGCCGCGGCGCCATTTAGGGTTGGCGGATGTGCGTCGACATCGCGCAACGCCTGGGTGAAGGCCAAATCGAGCTCGTGGTCCGCAATTCTCAATGCCGATTGGGCGTAGGCCTGCTCTTCGGGGGTAACCGCCAGCTGAGCCAGGCGTTGAGCCGTTGCGTACGTGCTTTGATCCACCAAATTGGTCGCAGTGATCGCTGCCGCTTGCTTTTTGCCGGCGTCCTGCGTCGACGGCGCCGTTTCCCACCAAGCGACGGCGGCCAAAAGCATCACCAGCCCCAGCGCGGCGGCAATGATCCTTTCCTTGAGTGTTGGACGAGGCATGCCGCCACCCTCGCTCACGGCCAGCTGCCGACCGCATCGCGGGCGGCCTGATTGGGGGGCCGCGCGATCAAGCCGCTCTGCGAGACCTTGAGTTCATAGAGCGCGCCATCCGCCATCGGCAGGACACCCACAAGCGATAACGATGGATGAGGTCCCATGGGTCGATGCAGTTCGGCGCGTGCAGATCATAAAACGTGCGCGGCAAACTGCGTTCGTCTTCAATGCTCGTGTAGCGGCCATTGATGCGTTCCAATCGATAGGCCGCATCAAAGCCGACCAGATTGGCGAAACCGCGCCATTTCAGCACCCGAGCGCCTCATCGAGTCCTTCCTCGGGCGATTGCCCAAGGCTGCCCGCACGCGACGCGAGCCAAGGAGCGCTACTTGGAAGCCCCATGAAGGTATCTTAGGCCGGACGGCACGTCTATTCGCCCAAAGTCCTACTTGCAACTCTCTCGGGAGGTGAACCGGAATGTCCCGCAAGTCAGATGGCATCCATCGCGCAACGTCACGAGACGAGTCGGCCCATTTCCGAAAGCATGTCGAAGCCGTTACACAGGAGCTAAAGCAACGCGAACTCCAAGTCGAACCGGACAAGGAGAAACTATTGAGCACACGTGAAGAGGTGCGACGCGCATGGTTTGCTGTGAGCGAAACGCTCAGTCGCGACGGACACCACACCCGGAGATCGCCATGCAGGTCAGGCGATATGTCGAGCAGGTGTCGGGGCCCCTGCCGGAGAAGGAGTATATCGCCACGAAACTGTTAGAGCACACTCGCAAACCACGTGTTCGTGAAATCGAAATGGTGCGCTAAGAATTCCTGTTTCTGGCGCTGCGCCATACCGACGTTGCGCAACTCACTGTCAGGTGGCAGGGCGAAGCCTGCCCAAGAATAGGACCTACGGCCAATAGACGCGCGTCAAGGGAAAGCCTGAGATACCCCCCCCCCAAAGCCTCCCGAACTCTTGAGGAGCTATCCATGGCCGGTACCGCAGAGCAAAAACGTCTCGATGAAGCACGTCGCCAGAGCGCCCCGTGGAAGAAGTGGGGTCCGTATTTGAGCGAGCGTCAATGGGGCACTGTCCGCGAGGACTACAGCGAGGACGGCGACGCGTGGTCGTACTTCAGCCACGAGCAATCGCGATCGCGTGCCTACCACTGGGGCGAGGACGGAATCGCGGGGATTTCCGACGAAAGGCAGCGCTTGTGCTTCGCACTCGCACTCTGGAACGGTCGAGATCCAATCCTCAAGGAGCGCATGTTTGGACTCACCAACAGTGAAGGCAATCACGGCGAGGACGTGAAGGAGTACTACTTCTATCTGGACAGCACGCCGACCCATTCGTACATGAAGCACCTGTATAAGTATCCCCAGAGCGAGTATCCCTATAGCTCGCTGCTTGAGGCGAACCGGAGCCGCGGCCGTCAGGGCATGGAGTACGAGCTTCTCGATACCGGCATCTTCAATGACGACCGCTATTTCGATGTATTCACCGAATACGCGAAGGCGGATCCGGAGGACATCCTAATCCGGATCTCCCTCGTCAATAGGGGACCGGAGGCCGCAACGCTGCATGTGCTGCCGACACTCTGGTTCCGCAATACCTGGAGCTGGGAGGGAGGCGGACCGAAGGGCACTCTCAAGGACGTAGGCGCCCGATCCGGGGCGCGCGTGATCGCCGCCACCCACGAGGAACTGGGTGACTGCGAACTGCACTGCCAGGGGGATCCTGGTTTGCTTTTCACCGACAACGAGAGCAACTTCAAACGGCTTTTCAATGGTCAGAATGCGACGCCGCACGTGAAGGATGCCTTCCACGAATACATCGTGAATCAACGGCATGAGGCCGTAAACCCTGCAGGCACGGGGAGCAAATCCGCGGCGCACTACGAGCTCAACGTTCCTGCGGGACAGACCGCGACAATCCGTCTGCGCCTGTTGGCCCGACCGAGGGTTACAGCTAACCTTTTCGGACCGGATTTTGACGAGCCGTTCGCGGCGCGGCTGCGTGAGGCGGACGAGTTCTACAAGACCGCCGTACTCCCCGCATCGCTGAGCGAGGACCAGGCGCGAGTGGCGCGCCAGGCGCTCGCCGGAATGCTCTGGAGCAAGCAGTTCTACGACTTTGACGCCAATCGCTGGCTGAGGGAACACCGGGCGAATCCGTTGCTGGGCGAGATCCGCCAGATCCGCAATACCGAGTGGTATCACATGGTGAACGAGCATGTGATCTCGATGCCGGACAAGTGGGAGTATCCGTGGTATGCGGCATGGGACCTCGCATTCCATTGTGTCGCCATCTCCGCGGTCGATCCGGACTTCGCGCGCCAGCAGCTCGGCCTGGTGCTAGGCGAAGTATACATGCATCCCAGCGGTCAAATTCCCGCATACGAGTGGAATTACAGTGACGTAAACCCGCCGGTTCACGCGTGGGCCACCCTGTTCATCCACCGCTTTGGCAGACTCTCCGGCGAAGCCAATGACATCGACTTCCTCAAGCGTTCCTTCCTCAAGCTCGAACTCAACTTCAACTGGTGGGTCAATCGCAAGGACCGCTACGGCAAGAACGTATTCGAGGGCGGCTTTCTAGGGCTCGACAACATTGGCGTGTTTGACCGCAGCGCGCCGCTGCCGACCGGTGGTCATCTGGAGCAAGCGGACGGCACGGCGTGGGTCGCACTGTTCTGTCAGAACATGATCGAGCTCGCCGCGGAGATCGCTGCCCACGATACGAGTTTCGTGGACATGTGCGCCAAGTACACCGAGCATTTCGCCTTTATCGCACACGGCATGAACAAGACAGGTCCCGATGGCATGTGGGACGAAGAGGACGGTTTCTATTACGACGTGCTGCGACTGCCTGACGGGAGTGCGCGCCGCCTGAAGGTGCGCTCGATGGTAGGCTTATTACCGCTGTGCGCAACCACCGTCATAGAGGAGTGGCAGCGTGAGCGTGTTCGAGGTATCGCCGACCGTATGCTGGCTCGCCTGAAACAGATGCCGGAGTTGATGCAGAGCATACATGCGACCGGCCCCGGGCATCGCGGTGTCGCCGGTCGCGGGATCCTCGCCCTGGTCAACGAAGGGCGGCTGCGACGCATCTTGACGCGGATGCTGGATGAGAAGGAGTTTCTGAGCCCCTATGGAATACGCGCGCTCTCCCAGGCTTACCAGGAGCATCCGTTCGAGTTCGATGCCGGCGGGCAGGCCTATCGGGTGGGATATCTGCCGGCAGAATCCGACAGCGGAATGTTCGGCGGCAACTCGAACTGGCGCGGTCCGATCTGGATGCCCGTGAACGTGCTCCTCATTCGTGCGCTCGTTCAGTACTACATGTACTACGGCGACAACTTTAAAATCGAGTGTCCCACCGGCTCGGGAAAGATGATGAACCTCTTCGAGGTCAGCAAGGAAATCGAGTCGCGTCTCGCCAAGATCTTCCTGCGCGATGAGCATGGGCGGCGAGCGGTGTATGGCGGAACCGAGAAGTTCCAGACCGACCCGCACTGGCGCGACCACATCCTGTTCTACGAGTACTTCCACGGTGACAATGGTGCAGGACTGGGTGCGAGTCATCAGACCGGTTGGACGGGTCTGATCGGGCGTCTGATCCAACTCTACGGCATCATGGATGGCCCAATGCTTCTGCAGGCAGGTGTCAGGGTAGAAGCACAGCCAGCCGCAGCTTAAGCGGGTAACGGAACCACGCCTTGGGCGGGGAGCGGTGCGCGGGCGTTAGAGGATCGCGGGCGAAAGCTCACGACACCGAGCGAGAAAACGGAGGTCATCCGCAGCCTCATCACAAGTGTGCGGATACGCTGCGCGAACCGCGCATTGGCACGCGCGCCGCTCAACGCAGCAACGTCATTACCGCGATTTTCGGATGGCGACACTCGCTTCATGCGACTACCTCCTCTTACGACGCGACATGCAGTGCGCTGTGTTGCTGATGCGCCATAGCAATGGTATCGGCCCGCAAAAACCCCCGCTAACGCGGGCCCGCGGATCGCAAGCGATCGAGATTCTCGACCGCGCCACTCGTTACTACGAGATGAAGCCGCATACCGCGGGCGTTACATCCCTGAGCTAGAGCGATTCGCTGGGAGGGCGCAATCATTCACGGCGAGCGGGCGGAAATATCGCGACTCATTTGATCAGGATGACGGGAGTCTTGCGACGCTTCGCTGCTTTCGCGAATTCTCTATCGGCGGTCATTAGCGGGAGTGTTTCGGCGAGAACTACGGTGAGATGCAGTGCGTCCAAGGTGTGCAATGAGCCGGTCTCGGTAGCAAGTAACTGACGAGCCTTGAGGAAATGTTCGGTGGTCAGAGCGAGTCGGCGGTAGCAGCCCTCGGCGACATGGGTAGCAAAGAGGTCGAGAATTTGCTTCGCCGCACGGTCATTGAATTCCTTGGCGCGGCGCTTGCGCGAGATCAAGGAACAAAATTCAACCTCGCTCAATAGGCTGATGACTGGCGTCCTGATTTTCCGCAGCGCCGTCTCCGCGGCGGCACTTAAGGCCTCGGGACAGTAGTAGGCGCCTAGAACGCTGGTATCGATATAGGCACTATCAGCGGGCATCGCGTTCGGCGCGCAACAATTGCGCGGCCGGCGTTCCTGCCCGGCCCATGTCTTTTCGGAACTCGGCAAGCGACGGCAAGGGCTTTCTAGTCTTTTGCGCGGCGACGAGTTTCGCCACGGGTTTGCCTTGGCGAGTGATGATGACCTCTTCGCCGGCTTCCGCTCTGTCGATCAAATCGGGGAGTTCCTGGCGAGCTTGCTTGATGCCGACGTGCTTCATAAGCGCACTCCGTTGTGTACACTCGAAGTGTACACTTTATGCAGTGCGAGTCAAATGGATGGAATCGCGATATCACGACCTATTGCCAAACCTACTGCCAAAAGCGGGGAGGCGAGGGGATTCCAGGGGACGGCGAGCCTCTAGATTTCAGCAACTTACTGATTTCTATTTGCGTCTACGTGGGTTCGAATCCCACCCTCTCCGCCACTTCTTTTCCAAGTCATTTCCGGTACTTAAGGTAGTAGCGGATTTTCCTACTGCCAGCCTACTGCCAAATTCTGGGGACTTTAGGGGTCGAATCACGATCTGTTTCATGTGATTTGACGCTGCAACTATTGAAGAAATTGCAGTACGAGAATTCACAAATGCAGCACGCGCAGCGGGTCTTTTTTCCATCGCTTGTTTGATCGCCTGAATATCCGCTGCCGTTGCGCCGTCGAGCCACGCGGCGTACATGCGCAGTCATTACCTCGACGCTATGTCCGTGCTGTTTCGCGACCCACAGTAGATTTTTCCCGAGCATGAGCTGCCAGGTCACCGAAAGGTGATCGGCAAAGGCCGCTTCGAGAAGCAGGTGCCGTACCGTTTCACCGTCAATGAGACATTCGACATCGGCTGTGACATGGTGACGCCCGTCTCGGACCAGCACGACTCACCGTTTCCGTTCACGGTATCGATCAAGCGAGTGCTGGTCGACGTCAGCGACGCGGAGTTCCAGGACCTGGCGGCCATAGCGAAAGTCGCGATGGGGATGCAATGATCAATGAACCGCTTGGCGGGCAGCCCGCCTGGAGCAACGGACCTCTGCTGTGAATCATTGAACAGCTTATTTGATGGTGCACCACGGCTAATCGACAAAGTGGAATCGTGCGCTCGTGCTAGTCCAGCTTTTCGACGAATGCTAGGCGTTGTACGGAAGAACGCTATTTCCGATGAAGTGTGGGATCGAATCAGGGCTATGGCGCCGCCATCTTATTAGCATGAAACCCCGTTGCGGTCTGTCGGCATCGTCCGCTTTCGAGAGCGCCAGTTCGGAGTCTCATGCGCCGCGCATTTGCCAAATAGTAACGTATACGTTACTATTCTGCGATGAGTATTCGGGTCGAAGAATACATTCGCCCGGATGGTACCAACCCTTACAAGACCTGGTTCGATAGCCTCGACCCGCAGGCAGCCGCGAAGGTCGTAACCGCCATATTACGTTTGGTGTAATACCTCCAACGTCAAATCGGTGAATATGTCATTGACTGGGGGCCTGGCTATCGGATCTATCTTGCTAAGGACGGCAACGCTCTCATTGTGTTGTTCGGTGGTGGCACGAAGCGCCGGCAACGAGCGAATCGAGCCATCGCATTGCACACGGAATACAAGTTCCGCAAAGCCCCGAAGGCTGCGGCCATTAAGGCGGAAAAACGCAAAAGGTAATTAACATGGCGCTCACTCGTAATTTCAGGAAAACCGTCGTGGCTCGGATCGAGGGAGATCCTGCGTTCGCCAAAGCGCTCTTGGATGAAGCTGCAACTCTGTTTCTCAGTGATGAACCTGAAACGGCGCGCGTTATTCTTCGAGACCTGGTGAATGCAACGCTCGGTTTCGAGCAGCTTGCAAAAATGACCGAAACTCCCAGCAAGAGCTTGCATCGCATGCTCTCGCCCAAAGGCAATCCGAGCATGGATAACTTAGCCGCCATTTTCGGCGCGATAGGGAGTCGTCTGAAGGTAGGTCTGAAGGTTCATACGATTCGCGCGGCCTAACCTACCGGTCGCAGGTAAGCCAAGCGACGATTTGGCACCAGGCACGTTGAACAGTATCCCCAAGCAGTCGGGTTTGAAGAAATAAGCACCTTTTATGCGCTACGCGATAGTGATCGAAAATGCCGGCGACAATTTTTCCGCGTATGTGCCGGACCTTCCGGGGTGCGTTGCCACGGGCGAGACACTAGCAGCGACGGAGCAGGCAATTCGCGAGGCTCTTGAGTTACATTTGGAGGGGTTGCGCGAGGACGGTACTCCGATTCCCACTCCGTCGAGCCATGTCGATTACGTTGAGGTCGCCGCCTAACGATTGAGTGGGCCGCGGAACAGAGCTACTGCCAAAAGCGGGGAGGCGAAGGGATTCCAGGGGACGGCGAGCTTCAAGATTTTCAGGGGACTTGAGGGGACCATGCTCATGGCGGCGGCGTCGGGTCCGAGAGCGTCGCCTTAATGGGTACTTAGGCGTCCAATTCGCGTTGACCGTGCAGCCGCGCTCTGAAACGATGGCCCAATGGACTTTGACGTTGTTGGCGACATAAGCGGTATCGAGACAATCGCGACAGGATCGGGTATTCGGGAACGTGGGCGCTTGCGCAAACGCTATGGACGCGGGCGATGGCGCAAGCGCAAAGGATTTGCGGAAATCCGGCTCCTGTCGGGCGAGATTGTCCGAGCGGAGTTACACTGGTATGAAGCTACCGGCATCGGTAGGCGTGAAATGAAGATCAAGGCGTTTATTTAGGGTAATACATCGATGGCAAAGGCAGCAAAGCGCTTATTTATTTGTCTAGACAATGCCGGCTATGAGGTTTCTCTCGAGCGGCTGAAAATCTACGTGGCACTTCCAGACTCGAAAGCAGAGCGCACTGGATACCTCAGGATTATCGACGAATCCGGGGAAGACTACTTGTACCCGAGCCAACGCTTCGTCGCGGCGGAACTTCCAATCTCGACCCGGCGCGCGGTCCTACAGGCCGCCTAAACCGAGGCTATCGAGAATATGTCCTGGGACGAAAAACTTGGGGCAATGGAAGATCAATGGCAAACATTAAGGCGAAAGAATCCCCGGCTTGAGTCTCCGCCCTGGCACCAGAAGGCGCTTCTAGAGACCGTCGCTCATCACGACGCGGGCATGGAGCAACCTATCGAGTGGGACGACGCGAAACGCGAGCTGCGCTGGCAGGCTGGTTGAAGGTCCTACTGCCAAATCTACTGCCAAAAGCGGGGAGGCGAGGGGATTCCAGGGACGGCGAGCTTCAAGATTTCAGCAACTTACTGATCTCTATCGGCGCTTACGAGGGTTCGAATCCCACCCTCTCCGCCATCTCTTTTCCAGGTCATTTTCAGTACTTAGTGTAAACAGACTGTAGATGGAATCGGATTCGCCGTTCGCCATGTGCTTAAAGACTCTCGATATCGGGAATAGAATCTCTCTAGTCCCATTCGCGCCAGCAACAAACTCTAAGCCAATATCACCATTCCAAATTCGGCATGAAATGCGTCTCACCCTCAGCTCGGCGCTGCCCGCACCTCGCGAGGCGTTTTGCCTGTCCAGCGCTTGAATGCATGTGTAAACGCACTGACTTCCTGATAACCGAGCAGCCACGCAATTCGCGATATCGATAAACCTTGATCCATCAGATACTGCTTCGCTAGTTCGCTGCGCAAGTCTTCGAGAACTTGCGAAAACGACAAACCCTCCGCTGAAAGCCGGCGCGCAGAAGTTCGCTTGCTCACCCCCAGTTTCTTGGCAATTTCCGCTGCGTGCGCTTTGCCGTGCGGCAGCAGGGGCGCAATGGCATTTTCTACGGCGGCCCGAAACGGTCCCTGTTTCGTCGGTCGGCGAGAAAGCGCCTCCTCGAAGTTAGACACCAAGAGTTTGTTAAGGAACGGGTCAGCGCTGACAACCTTCAAGTCAACGTCAGCATTCGTGAAGGTCACATCATCGGTGCCTGCCGCAAACTCGACGTTCCCGCCAAAGTATGCGGCGAGTTCCTGACTCGCGCCGCTGCGGTAGTGGGCGAAGCGCACGGAAGTCGGTACCACGCGCTGTCCCGTCAAATGTCGGCAGACTCGGATCAGCACCGTCATCAAGAACTCGATCTGATGCCGATCCAGATGACGGGAAACGCCGACATAGCGGAATATCGCTTTGTATTCTGGGGCGGCAAAATACTTCAGTGTCACGGCCTCCGAAATGACGCTGTACCGTGATGCCCGCGTGAGCGCGTCGCCCATCGCGTCCGAAGACGCCGCTACATAGTAGGGCAATCCGAACGCTCGAACATCGGGTGACAGGGCGAGATGAAACCCGAGCAACTCGTCCTGCAAGGCATTCGCAACGAGATTCAGAAAACGGATTTGGCGGCGGATGATGATTCGAGCATCAGGGTCATTGATCTGTTGATCCGTCAAGCCGGCCTTTTGCAAGAGCGCTTCAAGCTCAATTCCGGATTCGCGTGCGCGCGCGTAAGCGAGCCGGCTAATCGCCCCGGTTGAGGTTGGCAGCGTGGCGAGAAGCCTGGAATCGATGTCAGGCACGATAACCGCGCGCTCCATATCGGGAATTGTCGGGTGGCCTGCATCAACAACACATTGGCACATGATAGCAAGACCGGGATGCCCGAAGCCTGGCGGCATTGCAGTGCACTCGCGCCACGAGGAAAGCTTGGCAAAGTGCAGGCGTCCATGTACGGCCGTTCCTGGCACTGCGTTTAACGACGAGGACTACGCGGCGCTCAAGCGTGCGATCAGCAGCGGAAGGCTCAAAGTCGTCATCGAAGTGCCCACAGCTCGACGTTCGCGTATCGGGCTAAGTGCGCAACGTAAGACTAATCGCCAGAGAGCTGGGAGTGCGCTGTTGCTCGAAGGTGATGTACGCCAGGCGGGTGAGCAAGTGCGCATTTCGGTCAAGCTGACTGATTCCGTCGACGATCTGCCGTTCCGAGATCAGCGATTTGACGGCATCGACTAGGGCAGTTTCGACCTGCAAGAAAAAGTCGCCACATGATCGCCGCGCACCGCAGC
Organism: uncultured Gammaproteobacteria bacterium; assembly: GCA_963749775.1. Taxonomy (GTDB): domain Bacteria; phylum Pseudomonadota; class Gammaproteobacteria; order Steroidobacterales; family Steroidobacteraceae; genus Bog-1198. The sequence continues at coordinate 123,604 of CAVVPB010000025.1, read as the reverse complement.
ATGGCCAGCGATCCGCGCGTGTTGATCGCGGCGGCAATGGCGCCGAGCAAGTTATTTCGCGAAGCGGCGCACCTGCGACAGGAGAGCGAAATGTTACAATTCGGTATTGCGGTAACTTTGGCATTTGGGTCAAATCGCTGAGGCGAAACGGCATGCTAGGAGCTTAAGGCGCGGCGGGTTCCTTACTTCTTGGAGCTCTTCCGCGGCCCCGCCCAGCAAGAGATCTTGCGCACGGCTCTTGCGCGGTGGTGTCCGCGCGATCCATCGCGTTGAGACAAAAGGAGCGCAGCAATGCCGTTCCAAGCCTGGGTAACGCTGGGAATCTTCGCGCTGATGTTCGCGTTGCTGATTTGGGATCGGTTGCCGACCTGGCTTGTATTCGTCGGAACACTGACAGCGGCCATGACGCTGAAACTGGCGCCTGCGCAAGCGCTGCTCAATGGCTTCAGTAACCCCGGTGTGTTGACGGTGGCGGCGCTCTACCCGGTGGCCGCGGGGATGTATGCGACGGGCGCGATCTCGCTGCTGTCGCAGCGGATGATCGGTTTGCCCAGAACTGTGGCGGCTGCGCAGTTAAGGATTCTTCCGCCGATCGCCCTGGGGAGCGCGTTCCTGGACAACACGCCGCTCGTGGCCATGATGATTCCCGTCGTGCGCGATCTTGCACGAGCCACGGGACTCGCGGCATCGAAGCTCTTTATGGGCTTGAGCTTCGCCGCGATTCTCGGCGGCTGTATGACTGTTATGGGGAGTTCCGTGAATCTAGTCGTTGCTGGGATGACGGCCGATGCGATCGTTTCGGGCCGGCTTTCGGGTATGAAGCCACTGACACTCTTTGCGCCCCTATGGGTGGGGTTGCCGGCCGCGGTGGCCGGGCTAGTCTTTTTGATTGCCATCGGCACGCGGCTGTTGCCCGGCGACAAGCGGCAGGCGAGCATGGAAAAAAAGTTCTTCCGAGTCGAGCTGAGTGTGGGGCCGCAATCCAGTCTGGACGGCAAGACTCTGGAGAGGGCGGGACTCGCCCGGCCCGTGGGCTACACCTTGCTATCAATCACCCGCGCGGGCGCACCCGTGGCGCTCACCCCAAACCTTGAGCTCTGCGGCGGCGATGTCCTGTCGATCGCCGCCTCCTCAGACGTGTTGCCGCGGCTGTGGACCACCATCGGGCTGCATCCTCTGCACACGGGCAGCGCCTCCACGCCGCGTCACCGACGTCACCTGGTCGAGGTGGTGGTTTCATCCCGGGCACCGGCGGTGGGGCGGTTAGTCTCGGAACTGCCCTTGCCGGATAGCCCTTACGCCGTAGCACTTGTCGCTGGCTCGCACGACGGTGAGGCGCCACAGGTTCCCCTCGGGGACTATCGGGTGCAGGCCGGCGATGCAGGGATCCTGGAGGTGGATGATTCCTTCTTCTATGAGAATCGCCTGGAGACGGACTTTATTCTGATCAAAGTGATCGAGGGCTTCAGCGTGCAGCGGATCGACCGGGCCTGGGCGGCCGCCGCGATCACCGTGGCGATGATCGCTGCTGCGGCGCTCGGCATTACCAGCTTGTTAAACGCAGCACTGCTGGCGACGATGGCGATGCTGCTATCGGGTTGCTTAAGGATTGAGACCGCCTCGCGCAGTATTGACTGGAAAACGCTGGTGGTGCTCGGAGCAGCGGTGGGCCTGGAGTCGGCTGTCACGGGCAGCGGGCTGACGCAGGGGATTTCTGCGTTGTGCGCTCAGCTCGGAGACGGGAGCCCAACGAGGTCGCTCGCCGTGGTCTTGGTGGGTACGCTGATCATGACCAATGTCATCACCAACGCGGCGGCCGCGGCCTTCATGTTTCCCGTGGCCTTGTCGATGGCGCAACAGCTGCATGTGAGTTTCCTGCCCTTCGCAATCACGCTGATGCTGGGCGCCTCCTGCGCCTTCGTCTCCGGATTCCAGACGCACCTGATGGTGGAGGAACCCGGGGGCTACACCTTCGCTGACTTCGCGAAAGTGGGACTGCCCCTAACGCTGGTGGTCGGCGCCGTGGTGATTCTTTTGGTGCCGCTAGCCTACGGGTTCTGAATCTTCGTGCTCATAACGGATCCCGAGCTAGCCGGTTGCCGGGGACCAAGTTGCCATCATCGAGGCGGTCCCATCCCTGGCGATTAAAAAAATAATCGCCAACGACAACCCCACCCGGGAGCCTGGCCTTCCACCTTTCCACGTATATCCTCATCTTTCCAAGTTGTCGCTCCAGCTCGTCGTTCCTTCGTCGAGGTCACCCATAACCATCAATCTTTATGATGGTCGACTTTCATCTTTCGGCTGTGAAAGTAGTTCTCGACCTCCTCCTTCAATGCGGGTAGGCCAGAGGGACTTGTTAATAGGACTTTGGCTAGGAGTGAGTCAACAAGAAGAAGCTCTCTTGCCAAAACCAGAACCTGGCGTTCTGCAGTCTTGTTCATTGCGATCTTCTCCGGTTAAAGCCTGTAACGCGAGAAGTGCACAGAGATTGGACTTGGATAGGCCCCGATTCTAAGTCATTGACAGCGCTAAAGAAACGGAAAAATTTCCGGCTTTGCAGCACGAAAGCCGGGACGAAGGAGAATACGTAAGCCGCTTTTGGCGCGCCCCTTTAATTAGTCGCTTATCGTCAGGCAGGGGCTGAATCCGCCGCGAAGTAATGGTATTCGCCCTCAGCTCGGCGCTGCCCGCACCTCGCGAGGTGTTTTGCCGGTCCAGCGCTTGAATGCATGCGTGAACGCGCTGACTTCCTGATAACCGAGAAGCCACGCGATTCGCGATACCGACAAACCCTGATCCAACAGGTACTGCTTCGCCAGATCGCTGCGCAAGTCTTCGAGAACTTGCGAAAACGACAAACCCTCCGACGAAAGCCGGCGCGCCGAGGTTCGCTGGCTCAGCCCCAATTTCCTGGCAATCTCCGCCGCGTGCGCTTTGCCGTGCGGCAGCAGCGGAACAATGGCATTCTCCACGGCCGCCCGAAACGATCCCTGCTTCGCAGGTCGGCGAGACAGCGCCTCTTCGCAGTGCGCCACTAAGAGCTTGTTGAGGTGAGGATCCGCGCTTACGATCTTCAGGTCTTTGGCCGCGTTGTTGAAGGTCAGCTCATCGACGCTCGCTGCAAACTCGACGTTCCCGCCAAGGTATTCGGCGAGTTCCGAACTCGCGCCGCTACGATAGTGGACGAAGCGCACAGACGTCGGTACCACGTGCTGTCCCGTCAAGTGTCGAAAGAGTCGGATCAGCGCCGTCACCAAGAACTCGATCTGGTGCCGATCCAGATGACGTGTAACGCCGACATAGCGGAACACGGCCTTACATTCCGAGTCGGCAAAATACTTTACAGACACGGCCTCATTATTAATGGAGCTGTACCGCGCTATTCTCTTGAGCGCGTCCCGCATCTCGTCCGAAGACGCCGCCACATAATAGAGCAATCCGAACTCGCGAAGATCTGGCGACTGCGCGAGATGAAACCCGAGCAGCTCATCATGCAAGGCGTCCGCAACTAGATTTAGAAAACGTATTTGACGGCGCACAGCGATGCGAGCGTTGTCATCAGTGATCTGTAGATCGGTCGCACCGGACCTTTTCACCAGCGGTTCGAGCGCAATCCCCGCCTCGCGTGCGCGCGCATAGGCCAGGCGGCTGATCGTCCCGATTGCAGTGGGGAGACTGGAGAGGAGGCGGTGATTGGTATCAGGCACGATAACCGCGCGCTCCAACTCGGGAATTGTCGGGGGTGGCCTGCATCAACAACACATTCGCACATAATAGCAAGACCGGGGCGCCCGAAGCCCTGGCGGCATTGCAGTGCACTCCACCACGAAACCCTAGCATGTTAGCGAAACGGACTGCTGTTGCAGTTATTGACGATATTCTCGGCATCTGCCGACCGAGGCGATGGGCCTGCTGTTGATATTCAACTCGGGTCGACGGAGCGTGCTTTGCCGAGTTTTGCAGCGCCAGTTGCAATGACCTAACGAAGCTAGTGCCGCGAAACGGTGATCAACATAAGACATCGATGGCAAACGCAGCAAAGCGCTTGTTCACCGGTCTCGACGATGCAGGCACCACGGTCACGTGGACTGAAGCCCGCCTCGTCCTAGGAAGCCGCCGGTACCAAGCGAATGCGCGTGATCTCTGATGGAACGCCGAACCGATTCGGCGGCCCCCAGTACCCGGTGCCGCGGCTGACATAGATCCACAGCTTCTTCAAGCGATGCAGTCCACTGGTGAAAGGCTGGAAGAAATGCACAAACAGATTCCAAGGCCAAAACTGTCCGCCGTGCGTATGCCCGGAGATTTGCACATCGAATCCCGCGCTGGCGGCCGCCGCCGCCGAACTGGGTTGATGGGCGAGCAGAATTTTGGCGCCGGCCCCGGCGGGCGCGCCGCACAACGCGGCCGCGGGGTCGCTTCGCTGCGCCGGATCAAAGTGATGTGCCGAGCAATCCGTCACGCCGGCGAGAACCACCGACGCGCCGTCGTGATTCAACACCACGTGCTCGTTTTTAAGCACATGCAGGCCGAGACGGCGGATCTCCTCGGTCCAGGCACGCTCGCCGGAGTAATACTCGTGATTGCCGGTCACGAAAAAGGCGCCATGCCTCGCGGCCAGTCCGGCCAATGGCGCCGTGTGGATCGATAACTGCTGCACGGAACCGTCGACCAAATCGCCCGTGATCGCGATCATGTCCGGCTTCAGATCATTGACGCTACGAACGATCCCTTCGACGAATCCTCGCTTGATCGTAGGCCCCACATGCACGTCGCTGATCTGCGCGATCGTAAATCCATGCAAAGCTTGCGGAAGATCGGTCAGGGGAATTCTAACCTCGACGATTCCCGGCGTGCGCCTCGCGATGAATAGACCTGCCAGCGTGATGAAGGAAGCGATAGCCATCGCACATTGCGCGCTCGGCGTGCTCCAAGCCTGCGCCTGCTGATCGGTCAGGAACAGTCGTGCGCCGAGCAGCACGAGATCACGCAGCACCGTCAGAACCAGCAACGTGGAGAAGAAACCAACGGTCGTCAATCCGACCCAGGAGAGACGGTCTGCAAGCCGCTGATTGCGTATACTTCGAGAGCGCACCGACAGGGGAATGAATACGCAGCCAGCGACCAGCAGCACGGTCCCGACCACCGCCCCGATAGGGCCGATCGGCAGGGCCGAGAACAGCCGCCAGCCTACGTACGCCGGCAGGGCGAGGAACAACCAAACGGGACTTAAAAGCAGGCGGCGCTTCATAGGAATAGGTGGGCTCGAAGCAGATGCTTGGGGCGCCGTAACAAAACTTCAAGAGTAGGGGAGCGCGGTGACACTGAGTTTTGTGGAAGGTGCGATCGACGTGCCGCTCAAATATGAAACCATCGGCCGGGCGTTTGACGAAACCGCGCAGCGGTTTGCCGGACTCGATGCGCTGATTGTGCCCACGCAGCGGGTGCGTTGGAGTTATGCCGAGCTAAAAGAGCGCGTTGATCTGCTGGCGGCGGGACTGCTCTCGCTGGGCCTGAATCCGGGCGATCGAATCGGAATCTGGGCTCCGAACTGCGCCGAATGGACAATAGCCCAATTTGCCAGCGCCAAGAGCGGCTTGATTCTGGTGAATATCAATCCCGCGTATCGATTGTCCGAATTGGAATTCTGTCTCAATAAGGTGGGTTGTCGCGCACTCATCGCGGCGGAACGACTCAAGAACAGCGACTACCTCGCCATGCTGCGCGCGCTGGCTCCAGAACTCGATAGCTGCGGGCCCAACGAATTGAACAGCGCCAAGCTGCCACAACTTAAATTGATCATTCGATTGGGGCGCGAGCGAACCTCGGGATGCTTGAATTTTGACGAGGTGATGCAACGCGGAACGCTGGCAGAGCGGGCGCGCCTTGAGCAGATCGGCCGCGACCTGCAGCCGGATGACGCGATCAATATCCAGTTCACGAGCGGTACCACCGGGTTGCCCAAGGGAGCGACTCTAAGCCACCACAATATTTTGAATAACGGCTATTTCGTGGGCCGCGAATTGCGCCTGACGGAACGCGATCGGATCTGTATCCCGGTGCCGCTGTACCATTGCTTCGGCATGGTCATGGGCAATTTGGCGGCCGTCACGCATGGCGCGGCGATGATCTATCCCTCCGAGAGTTTCGATCCGCAGAAGACCTTGGCGGCCGTCGCTGCAGAGCGGGCCACGGCGCTTTACGGCGTGCCCACCATGTTCATTGCGGAACTGGAAACGCCGGACTTCTTAAGCCACGACCTATCCAGCCTGCGAACCGGAATCATGGCCGGCGCGCCGTGCCCGGTCGAGGTGATGAAGCGCGTGATCAGCGACATGAACCTCACGGAAATCACCATTTGCTACGGCATGACGGAAACCAGCCCGGTGAGCTTTCAGTCTGCGACCGATGATCCATTTGACCGGCGCGTGTCGACCGTCGGGCGCGCGCATCCCCACGTCCAAGTCAAGGTCGTCGACACTCAGGGACGGTGCGTGCCGCGCGGGATACAAGGTGAGATTCACACCCGCGGCTATTCCGTCATGAAGGGGTATTGGCAGGAGCCGGACAGGACTCGCGAAGTGCTCGACGCTGCCGGCTGGATGCACACCGGGGATCTCGGTGTCATTGACGAACAGGGCTACGGCAACGTGACCGGCCGACTGAAGGACATGGTGATCCGGGGAGGCGAGAACGTCTACCCGCGCGAGGTGGAGGAGTTCCTCTACGGGCACGCCAAGGTACAAGCGGTGCAGGTTTGCGGTGTACCCGACCCTAGATTCGGCGAAGAGATCTGCGCTTGGATCCAACTAAAATTGGGCGTCACCGCTACCGAAGTTGAAATCCGCGAGTTCTGCCAAGGCCGAATCGCGCATTACAAAATTCCACGATATATCCGCTTCGTTTCGGAATTTCCCATGACCATTACCGGAAAAATTCAGAAATTCGTCATGCGCGAGCGCATGATGAAGGAACTGGGCCTATCGGAGCAAAAGACCGCCTAACCTCCTACCGGGGCTTTTGGAATTTGAGGACGAAATTATCGGCTTCGCCGATGGCGACGTACTTCTCCCGATCCTTGTCACCCTGTGACAAGGTGGGCGGCAGTGTCCAAACGCCGCCGACCCAGTCCTTGGTATCGCGCGGATTCGCGTTGATTTCCGACGACCCGACGAATACAAACCCGGCCTTTTTTGCTAGCGCAATTGCGTAGTCCTGGCGCACATAGCCATTCTTGGCTTTTGGATCCTGAGGCACATCGTCGCGGCCGCGATGCGCTTCGACGCCGAGAATGCCGCCCGGCTTCAGGACTTTGTAGGCGGCCGCCAATGCCTGATCGGCATAGCCCTCTTCCATCCAGTTGTGAAGGTTGCGAAACGTCAGCACGAGATCGGCGGAGCCGGGTGGACCAAGATCGAAGTGGCCGGCGCCCAGCGTGGTTTCATGCAGTGGGCCGAGGCGCTCCTTCTCTGATGCAATCCGTGCGCGAAATCGCGCCAGGCCGGCATCTTCCTCCGGATCGCCGGGGGGCGGCAACGCAATCGTGTACTGTCCGCCGGGCGCAAGGTAGGGTCCGAGGATGTCGGTCCAATAACCGCCGCCAGGCCACAGTTCAATCACTCTCATTTTGGGGGTGAGACCAAAGAATGTCAGTTCTTCGGCCGGATGGCGCGCCTTGTCGCGCGCCACGGCGGTGGGCGTGCGCGCGGGACTGGCGACGGCGGCAGCAAGCGCAGGGTCGGCGGCTGCGGCCGATGCCGTTGCGTACCCCACGCCGGTGAGGATTGCCGCCAGAAATAGCAGACGAACGCGTGGTTGTAACATGATTAGTCCCCGCTGAACTTTGGTGGTGTGTTGCCGGTGAACGTCACCGGCGTGGCGCCGATGACGTTGCCAATGGTCGCCTTATCGCTGACGTAGAGTTTTACCTTGCGTTCGAAGCGCAGTTCCCCTTGAACGGTCGCACCCGGCCCAATGACAATGACCGGGTCTTCGCTGTTGAACATGATGCCGGAGGGCTTGTCGACTGTAATTCCGCCTTCTACACGGGAAGCTCCCATGATGTTAATGCTCCCGCTGACGGTTTTTATGCCTCCGCCCACGTGCGCTGCGGTGAGGCCGATCTTGCCGTTGACGTTGGTCAGGTGACCGGAAACCTCAGCACTTTCCGCCAAGGTAAGATCGCCGTTCACGGATCCCGCGCTTTCCGATGCATGCGCGCCTGTGTCGAGACTCACCGACCCATTGACGGTCTTCAAGGACGTCGCAGTGGCATGAGCACCCAGGTGGATGCTGCCGTTGACGGTGGTCGCTGAGGTGACAGTGGCATTGTCATCGATGCGGATCGAGCCGTTGACGGTTCTGGCTTCAGCCGCCGGTTTACCCGCCGGTATGTGCACGGAACCATTAACTTTGGTCGCGCCATCCGCATCGCCGTCGATTGAAATATCACATCCCGCAAGTGCCAGAATAATCGCCAATCCGGCAATGAATCGATAGCGCGCCGTCCTCATGCTGGCTCCCCTTGTCAGCCGAATGAGGCGCTACTCTACCAGCACGGGGCGAGGACCTGAAATTTGGAAGCCGTAGGACTCATCGCCCGGATCCATATTTACACCAGCAAGCGTGCATTTTTGGGTACCAACAGGGCTCCGCGCGGTAAGAACTCAGCCGAAGAGCCTGCTTGTTTGAGTTCGGGTTCGATCGGTACAGGGGAATCGGCCGCCCACGGACTCGCCAAATACCGAAGCGTGAAGCCGATAAAGTGATCACTTAGAAGCTTCCGGTGACGTGTAGATATACGGGATTGGAGACAGGATTTTGAGGGGCTCACGCCATACTCTTCACTGAAACTCAGGCGTTGGCGATGAACCCTTGAAGCACGAGCAACCACATGAGTCGAAGATCGGTCACGTCGCTGTCATGCCGGATCATTTTACGGCTGACCGCCGCATACTGCTCCGGACGTCATACAAGGCATCGTTCATAACGCGCACATCTGGAACAGGTAGCATTGCCACGGCTTCAGATCGACATACAAGCCCGCATCCCGCATCTCACTGCCGTTTCGGTCGTAGGCTTCGTCGGATAGGACATCCTTGAGCCGCCAATCCCTTCCTGCTAGATCATTCCACGGCACATGGACACGCGCCTGCGAGGTTGCTTGCCGGAAGTTGATGACGATGAGGTAGCGCTCATCCTCCTTGGCCCAGCACCAGGTGAGAAGATTCTGACAACTCTGATTGTCTGACCAGCCGCTTCGATCACACAGACGCCATGCACCGTTACGAAAAACATCACGATGGGTCGCTTTCAGCAAGCGGTCATAGAATGCGACGAGTTGCTGATCGACGGGCTCTGCCGGGCGGCGGCCCAGAAACACCGGCAAGCGGATCTTTCTTCCCTCGATTTGCCCTTCGTGCAGCAGCCTCGCGCCCATCAGCGTCAGGATGGCCACCACGGCAGCGCGCCCTTTTCCTGACGGGAACGTGGCGGCAGCCCGGGGCTCGTCATGGTTCTCGATGAACCGGACCATCTTCTCCTGGTAGGAGAAATCCGCAAGCAGGTGCTGAGACACGCTCTGGGGATCAGAGTGCTCCATCCGGTCATAGAGTTTTTTGTCATAGCAATAATCAAACCCCTGTTGCTGCAGTTCCCACTCGAGGTCCCAATAGGCTTCGGCGATAAACCTGAACTCGCTATGCATTTCTTTGACCGCCGCTATCACGATCCTCCAGTAATCGTTGAGTGGCTTTTCTCCTGCGCGAGTTCCCCAGGTTCGCTCGAAGATATTGTTCAGCAGGAGCATCGCCATGTCGCACCGGATCCCGTCACACTGCTCGGCGATTTGCGAGAGGGTCTCGATCACCGCCGCCCGTAGCCCCGCCTGAAAGGCGTTGAGCTGAAGCACATCGGGCCATGCAGGGAAGTACGGATCGCGTCCGCAGGCGAAGACGTTCCCGCCGGTCTCGAAGAAGGATGCCGGATCTCTCTCAAAGTCTCCCTTATCTCCTCGGATGAAATATTCAGGGTGTTCGACGACCCAGGGGTGGTCCGGAGCCACATGGTTCGGCACGAAATCGAGGAGGAGACGGATGCCGCGCTTTGCGAGAGCTTTACGGGTCGTCGCAAGCCCCTCCCGACCGCCGAGATGTGAGTCGACCAGGTAGCGGCGCACACAATAGGGCGAGCCGACGTTATCGTCAGCGGAAAAATCGGGGAGGGCCCGCCGGAAATCCTCCAGAAGCCCTTTGTTCCGCCTGGCGATTTCAGTCCCGGCAGGGCTCCGTTCCCACACCCCCATGAGCCATACGACGTCAAATCCGCGCGAAGCTATGGCATCCCACTCCTGCCCCGGAACCGTCGCGAGATTCACAGCTCCCTGGTATTTTCGGCTCAACTCGCCCAACCAGACCCACGTGTTGATCTCATAAATAAGTGGATGTTTGGGCCAGGCGTTCATCGCTTCCCGATCCCGCACGCCCGGCGTGTCATCAGCAGTGCGGACACCGCGTAGGGGATACAAATCAGAATCGGCCCAACCACTAAAGCCGCGCCCGGATGCGCTGAGTGGTGGAGGAAAGGTTGAAACACGGTGTCCAGGTTAATGTCCGCGGCAAGCAGGTTGCGAATCCCCGCGAGTCCGCTCCAACCTCACCCAAAGATCAATTGGACCAAGGTCGCATTCACTCAGAACGGATCTGCTTTCTACGCGGAGTTCCGCGTGCTGGCAGGCGAGCGCGGCAACACACGCCGCTTCACCACCTTTCACTGCATAATTCTCGGCGCATTTTGAGGTGCGAAAGGTTTTAGCGGTGGTCCACAGCGATACCGTGCAGACCCCAGTTGCGGTAGACTTGCGGCGACACACACCGGAGTAATTCGCCGCGTCCGTGATGCTAGCACGACTGCGCAAGCCGCTTCTCCGGTCGCTGGGCGTAGCGATTGGGTTCGTCGTACTGCTAGCGGCGGCTGTACTGATTGCGGAACCACTGATCGAGTCGCCGTGGGTGCGCGCGCAACTCACGAAGAAATTATCTGGACTCCTGAACGGCCAGGTCTCTTGGCAGGAGCTGCACGTCCGGCTGCTGCCGCTACCACATGGCGTCGTATCCAACGTGCACATTGCGGTGCCCAATGTGGTCACAGCGAACGTGGCGAGGGCAGACGTCAAGATTCGTCTGCTGCCTTTGTTTCGCGGAAACGTCCAAGTGCAAACGATCACCCTAGAGCGGCCCAACGTGGACGTGTGGATTTCCGCATCAGCCGTTCAAGGGAAAGCAAAATCATCCCCGCTCGCGCTGTATCGTAGCGCGATGCGACCGGTTCTCGATGCCGCGGCGCGCTTTGCACCGAGTACGACAGTTGCAATCGAGGACGGCCGCGTGGCTTTGCATCTACCCGACTTAGCGCCATTCGAGGCAAGCAAACTGAATTTGCGAATCGTCAGCGACGGCAAGGGCGTCGAAGTCGATGCGTCCGCGACCGGCCCATATTGGGATCGCCTCGCAATTGACGGCCGCGTAGAGTTCGTCGATCTGCGCGCGCTCATCCGACTAGAAGGGTCAGGGTTGAAACCGCAACGGGCGCTGGAGAGCATGCTCACCGGCATGCGCGAGTCTCTGGTGATCTCGGAGGTTGGCGCGAGGTTGGAAGCGCGCACCGACGGACATACCGACATCGAGATTGCCTTCGGCCTCGACCTGCCCAAGGCCGCGCTACAGCTGCGGGGGAAGCCGCTCGATATTGCGCAAGCACGGCTTGCCGGCTCGATCCAATTCATCGAGGAGGATATCGCCGTCGCCTTGGACGAGATTCAATTGGGCGAACTCGCTCACGCTGCAAGGATGCGTTTAATGCTGTCCGGCCCGAAGCGGGCACCGAAACTCGACATCACGATCGGCGAACTCGACCTTGCGCGAATGCGCGACATCACGATAACACTGGCTGCCGATCATCCCGAACTGCAGGGCTACATTGCCCGAATCCACGGCGGACGATTGCGGGATCTGCGCCTCTCAACACAAGCCGACGGCTTCGCGGAGCTCTTGGCTTTGTCGAACCTTCACGGCAGCGCGCAACTAGCAGACGGAAGCATGCAAGTTCCGACACTTGAGCGCGAGGCGACCAATGTTACGGCGCATGCCGAATTGGTGAGCGGTGTGATCAAGGTCGACGATCTCAGTGCGCGACTCGGCGCCTCGCTGCTTCGGCAAGCGGGCGTGGACATCGTTTTGCTCAAGCCGATGCGAATCGAGCGCACGCGAGGCCGTGCGACCATCGCATTGCACGAGGTGCTGCCGGGACTGCGAGCGCGCAAGCCGTTCGCCAATCTCTTGCGATCGGTCCGAACGCTCACCGGCGTCGCCGAAACAAACGTGCGTCGCTTGACTCTGCGATTCGATGAGCCGAGCCATGTTGCCTACGACCTCAGCGTGACACCGCAACAGGTTCGTATCTATACCGATAAGCTGCCCGATGCGGTCCTCGTGCGTGGGGGCACCGTGAGAGTCATGTCAGGCTCGGCCAACGCGGATGGCGTCGGCATCGAAATGCTGGGCTCGACGGCGACCGTATCGGGCGAATTCACCGGCTTTCGAGGCGGAATTCCGCGCGTGACGGCGCGCATCGCGAACGGTGTCGTCGAGCGCAAATTGATCGATTGGATTTGGCCGCGCACCGCCCTCGCCGAGCTTTTGAAGCCGGCGACGCCGCTGCGTTTTACCGCGCAGCGCGTGCAGTGGAGCGATGCGGGTCTGGATGTCGTCGCCACCGCGAATATCAGCGCGGGGCCGTCATTGAGCATCGATCTGACTACGCGCGACAAGACTTTTGTGTTGCGTCGCGCCACGATCAAAGATCGCGAAAGCGACGCCGTGATCTCGTCTACGATGCGCGACTCGCTGGTGGAAGTCGGCTTTGCCGGCGTGCTCGCGGCACGCAGCCTCGCACCCCTCTGGGGCCGCCCCGCCGAAAGCTGGCCGGGGAGCGTTAGCGGCGATATTCAGGCGACGCTTGACCTCACGCGGCAAGGCCGCACCGCGGTCCAAGGGAGATTGGCAGGCGGGCACTTCGATCTGCGCAGCCTCACCGGGACGCCGGTGAAACTGGAAAGCTTCGACCTGCAAGGCGATGGAAATGCATTGCAGATACGCGAGTTGACGATGGATTGGGCGGAGCAGAATGCCACGATTCGCGGCGCGATCGCGCATGGAGCGAACGGCCTGGAAACGACACTCGAAATCGACTCGCCCGGCATCATAATTGACGCGCTGCGCGGCGCGCCCGCATCAGCGGCGACTGCGCCTGCGCCTGAGGAGAAGAAAGGCGAGCCGGGCAAGGCGTTCGGCCTGTGGCCACTGCCGCTCAACGGAACCGTATCCTTGCGCACCGACTTTGTGGAGTACCGCGGCTATCGAGTCCAAGGCGTACGCGCAGTCGCCACATTGGCGCACGATTCGGTGACCGTCAATGTGACCGAGGCTTCGCTGTGCGGCGTCACCTTTCCGCTGTCGCTTCGAATGACTCCGAAGGAGTTCGAGGCCGCTGTAAATGTGACAGCAAAGAATCAGTCTCTCGAGGACGTCGTGCAATGTTTGGGAGAAAAGCCTCTCATCATCACGGGAAATATCAATATGACCAGTGTGTTGACTGACAAGACACCGACGGAGCACATCGGCGAGTCCTCGGTTGAGCACCTTGCTGGCTCAGTAAAATTTTCAGCGCGGGACGGCGAGATTCGCAAGATGGAGTTGCTCGCCAAGATCCTGTCGCTCAAGCCGGTGCGCGCGTCGCTCAAGCGCGGTGTGGGTCTCGGCGGGCACGGGTTGAAGTATCGGCGCATTGAGGCGGGGGCCACGATTGAAAACGGCGTATTGACTCTTGAACAGGCAACGCTCGACAGTTCAGAGCTGGGATTGGCCGCCGCGGGTAGCATAAATTTGGGGAACTACGACTCTCATCTCACCGTGCTGGTGGCGCCCTTCGGCAGACTCGACCGCATAGTGCGCAAAGTGCCCATCTTGGGCTACGTGATCGGCGGCGCATTTACCAGCGTACCGGTCGCCTTGACCGGCGATATTCGCAAACCGGTCGTGGCTCCGTTGCAACCCGGCGCGGTCGGGTCCGAAGTCATGGGCGTTTTCGAGCGCACCTTTAAGCTGCCGGGCAAGATCGTCGAGCCTCCGAGCACGCCGACCAAATGATCTGACAAGGGAAAGACGACCAGTTGGCCCTGATCAGGTCCCGCGATGTCGAGGGTGATCCCGCATGATGGGAGTGGGACGAAGGAATTGACCTTCGCGTGGGCGAGGTCCGCCGTGCGGCTGCCGAATACGCCTTCTTAGCGGACGGGCTGATATAAGGCCGCACCTTCGCTAAGCGCGCAGGTGTCGCGGTAGACCTCGATCATGGCGAAATGCAATCTGCTACCCTAGGCCTAGAAATCGAGTCCGTTGATCCGGACTTATCGCAAGTGGGGGGTGTCGATCCATGGAACTCAGCCGCCGTGACCTTTTGACCGCATCGGCGATCATGCTGATGCGTCCTATGAGCAGCATTTCGGCACCACTGGGTGCGCGCCTCGCCGCCGCTCCGTTAGCCGGCGGCACCGAGCCCATGGTGTTGTTGTGTTGGAATGAGAACCCCTACGGTCCGTCGCCCGCTGCCCGCAGCTGCAATCACCCAGTCGATAGCGGACGGTTGTCGTTATCCGGACGACGAGAATCCAAGGCTCGTCAACTTACTCGCCGAAAAAGAAGGACTCGGGCCGGATCACATCGTGACTGGCACCGGCTCCGGGGAGTTGCTGCGCGCCCTCGGAATGCTCGTCGCGCGCCAGCACGGCGAGATCGTGGTTGCCGAGCCCACCTACGCCGAGTTGACCGAGTACGCTCAGCACACAGGGGCGACCCTGAAGTTGGTGCCCGTCGATAAACAGCTGCGCCACGATTTGAGCGCGATGCACGCGGCGGTCTCCGCCAAAACGCGCGCCGTGTACATCTGCAATCCCAACAACCCGACGGGCACGATGGTCGATTCCGCGGCGATCGCAGCATTCGTCGCAGCGCTTCCGGATCATGTGACGACCATCATCGATGAAGCCTATCTGGAATTCGTCGAGGGCACACCCTCGTCGGTCAGCCTGGTCGCGGGGCCAAAGCGTGTCGTCGTGTTGCGGACATTCTCCAAGCTCCACGGCATGGCCGGGGTTCGGTACGGCTACGGGATCGCCCGACCCGAGGTCATCGAGGAAATCTCCGCTGCGCGCATGACGACGCCCAACATATTCGCTGTGCGCGGCGCCTATGCGAGCCTCGGTGACAAGGAGTTCCTGGCAGACTGCCGACGACGGATCCTGGCCAGCCGCGCACGCCTCACGGCCGAGCTGGCGCGATTGCACTTTCCGTATGCCGAGCCTCATGGCAATTTCGTATTCTTCGACACGGGCGTGCCGATCAAGCAGTTCACCGAGTTCATGCGGCATCGGAATATCGTTGTCGCGCGGCGTTTTCCACCTTACGAGAACTGGTGCCGCGTCACCATCGGGACCGATCCGCAGGTCGACGCCTTCATGGAGGGGCTGCGGGCCTTCCGGGCGAGTCCTGCCAAGGCAGCCTGATTTAGGTGCTGGCGGCACCTTAGACGCACGGCGTTTCGGACCACCCGATAGCTGCCGCGCGCGACCGGCAGAAAGGGATCGACACGAGTCGATGGGCGGCATGTTTCGCATTTCATCACCGTGCGCTACCTTGAAGCGATGGTTGTCTTGCTGACGCATCGGATGCACACGCTATAAATAACCACGCGTGCGTGCGGGTTCGAGGTTACGTGAAGACCACCACCCTTGATGGATGCTGTGCCGGTGTACAATTGACCAATGGCATTACCTAAAAACCGCAAGTCGCTCGAGCAGCTGGTAGCGGAGTACCCGAAGATTCAGTTCTTCCGAGACATGCTCGGCGTTCAACAAGATGTGATCAAGGAATGCGAGGCACTAGGGGAGCAGCACTGGCAGTCCATCGGTGCGCGTCTGCAGATCTCTATCGTCGGATAAAAGCACCCGTTCTTGCCATTACGCGGCACAAGGGCTTGTGGGACTATCGACTCGGCACGGATTTGCGCAAGAGTTTCTTTCCCTCGGCGTCTGGGCTCACCCACCGCCCAGCGTCGCGCCTCGAAGCCCTCGCGCTTCAGATGCACCACGCAGCTGTGGGTCATTTCTTCGATGACCTTGAGATCGACGTTGCGCGCTCCTGAAGTCGCCTAACGGCCCAATTCCAGCCACTGACTGTGCTGAAATGGCTACCAGGAAGCTGCCACTCGCATCGCAGTCCCGTGAAGTAATCAGGGCGAGGCGCCCATGCTTTTGTTGCATCGCTTCGACTACTGGCGCTGGTCCTGTCCGGGCAGTGCGGCAGGATTTTGAAGCTGTAGGTCCAAAGCCCGATTTACTTTTGATGTCCTCGCTCCTAACTTCCGCACATGTTATTTGCGGCGGTCGACGGATCAACTCCCGGAGAAACGCTATGGGTACCTTCAAACGGCAGGCCGCCACGCTTGTCTATTTAATTCTTTCGTTGGGAAGCCTTTCGGTCTTCGGGCAAGAGGGGGGAGGCATTAAGCTCACCATCAGCAACAATACCTCGGACAATCTCTTGGTGACTATTTACGATATGGCTGCGTCTCCTCGCCAAACAATTCTGTCTAATCGGGCAATTTCTGGACGTGGGTCTATAACAATTTCGGTCTCTGTAGACACCTCAGGTAGCGGCCACGTGTCATGGACGGCGATGAGTCAGGATCCCGATATGCGCAAGTGCGGGCATGAAGACAAGGCCAGCCTGAACAATGGAGATATCGTGACTGTACACGCGGACGACAGTTGCTCAGGCTAACAAGCGCGACGCCGCGTGAGACGATTACGAGAAAGACAGGGATGCGCAGGCCTTAACGGAGAAGCATGCGATGTTCTTCCGCGCGATCTTCATCCCGACACTAGCCTCCGCGCTGACTGGCAAGGACCATGCCGCAGTCGTCTCCGCATTCGCTGAGCGACTCACAATGGGACTGAGGCGCCGCCTCGAGGACAGCGTAGCAAGCTGAAGCTCTCTATGACTCCGAGTGTAAAAATACGCAACGTTTTGATTTTGTTAGTATTTTCTGGTGCCGGCTGAGGGATTCGAACCCCCGACCTACGGTTTACAAAACCGTTGCACTACCACTGTGCTAAGCCGGCGTGGCGCAGGTGCGTATTATACCGGAGCGCTGCCCGCACTTAAGGGCTTCTAGGCCTGCGCGGGTCTCCATCGGCGCATCAAATAATGATCGAGCGACACGACCCCGGGTCCTGCTATCGCGAGCCACAGGAACAGCGCGAGATACTCGAACTCGTCGAACCCCAACAGTGTCTCGAGAGAATCGACGTCCCCCCACTTTGCGGCCTTGATCGCGACAATCATCGTGACGCCCAAGGCGCCGGCGGAGATGCGCGTAAACAACCCCAACAGCAGGAACAAGCCGCCAAAGAATTCAATACCCGACGTCAGGGGGGTGAAAAAATGCGGAAAGGGAATTCCCCAGCCAATGAAATTCTCGGTCACCTGCGGCAAATTGTGAAGCTTGCCCCAGCCGCTCCATAGGAATACCCAGCCTACAGTGATCCGCGCAAACAACGGCGCAAGCCACATCAGATGTTTGGCGACACGTTCCGGCCAGGCAATTAACCAATCCAATAGCGGCATTTCTCGTCTCCCTGTGATGGCCTCTGGGCGAGAGAGTAATCCTTTTTGTGAGAATTCACCGCGCCCGAAGAGTAAGACCGGGTGCATGAGCGAAACATGACGGCGGACTTAAGGTGGGGCGGTCGTCGCGGCTTTGGCGCCCAGCAAGTCGACCGCCGCCTGGTAGAGCTTGGCACGCAGCATAAAGCGCTCATTGGCCCGTGTGATATAGCGAACGGCAATTTCCACACCGCCAACGACGGGCTTTACATTGACGCCGGGCGTGCCGGAGAACACCATGCCGCGCTGCGCAGGAACTGCGCGCTGCCACTCGAGCTCGGCCTCCCGAGAACCTTCGGCGGTCGCCGTAACCACCTGCTTCGTAATGGCTTCGACAATCGGATACGGGTCCCGTCCCAAGGGCACGACCACCTGCAGTTCGTCCCAGAGCCACTGGCCTGAGGTGGAAAAATTGAAGTAGTGCCCTTCGATGGCAAAGCTATTGGTGAACGTAACCCGTCTGCCCGTCGGATGTCCGGAGTCGCTCCAATTGCCCGTTTCGAGCAGGACCGTGTGAAACATACCGAGTTCCGTGACCTCGCCGCTCACTCCGTTGATTTCCACCCAGTCACCGAGACGGATCCCGTTGCGGCCCATCAGTACCAGCCAACCGAAGAAGGCCACAATGAAATCCTTGAGGGCTACGGTTAGGCCGGCGCCGACGATGCCTATCGTGGTGGCAAACTGATTCGGTATGCCGATGACAATCAACAAAATGATCAATACGGCGACAATGCGCAAGCTCACTCGCGTGATGCTGCGCAGCGTTTCGACCTGTCGGCGATCGAGCTTTGGGCTGTCGAGCAGGTGCTGCAGCCAACCGTCGAGAAACAGCAAAACGATCAAGACGGCGCAGACGATCAATGCATCGAGCAGCATGGCATGTGCCACCGCCTGAGATTGCAGCGCGATCAGCCTAGACCACTGTGTGTAGACGAGCGCAAGTTGATGTTGATCCGCGATGCGTCGATCCAGCAACGTCAGGATCTTCTGATCGGAAGCAATGGCTTTGGTCCGACTCAGCAGCGCGGCGGCATCATCGTGCGTGCGCGGCAGCCCGGGCGGCGATTGCGAACTGGGCCTGGTGTCCGCTTCTTTGGCGGCCTTGGTATGCTGCGCGAGTTCAGAGATCCCGCTCTTCGTTGATTCGAGGCTCGCTGCCAACATTGCACGCCGCGCGCGCAGCGTTTCAGCTTTATCGGTCGCCTTTGTTTCCGCGTCGTCGAGCTGCCGCCGTTTCTGCAGCAGTTCGCGCCAATCGCGAAACCTCCCAATCGATCCGCGCTGCGCATCGACGGCGGTCTTGGATGCCGTCGGACCGGCATGCGACTTAGATTGGGCCTCATGCTCCTGCACCATCGCATCGATCTGCTGCCGGGGGTTGCCGCCGGCCTCGACCAAATCTTGGTTCGCCTCTTCCAGTTCGTCCTTGTCCAACTCCAATTGCGACTGAGCAAGGTCCAATTCGACCTGCAGGTTGTCCTTCTGTTCGGCCTTCGCTTGTGCCAGCGCGCCGGTCAGATCGTTCACCCGCTGCTGATCGGTGTTTAGCAGCGCTTGCGACTTGACCACCCGTGCCTGGATCGCTGCCGCGGCGCCATTCAGGCTTGGCGGATGTGCATCGACATCGCGCAATGCCTGCGTGAAGGCCAAATCGAGCTCGTGGTCCGCAATTCGCAATGCCGATTGGGCGTAGGACTGCTCTTCGGGGGTAATCGCCAGCTGCGCCAGGCGTTGAGCCGTTGCGTACGTGCTTTGATCCACCAAATCGGTCGCAGTGATCGCCACCGCTGCTCTCTTGCCGGCGCTCTGCGTCGACGGCGCCGTCTCCCACCAAGCGACGGCAGCCAAAAGCATCACCAGCCCCAGCACGGCGGCGATGATCCTTTCCCTGAGTGTTAGTCGAGGCATGGCGCCACTAGCTCAATGCCAGCTTCCGACCGCATCGCGGGCGGCCTG
Source organism: uncultured Gammaproteobacteria bacterium (assembly GCA_963749775.1). Classification (GTDB taxonomy): domain Bacteria; phylum Pseudomonadota; class Gammaproteobacteria; order Steroidobacterales; family Steroidobacteraceae; genus Bog-1198. Next base: position 103,862 of record CAVVPB010000025.1, on the reverse strand, counting down.
ATTGAGGGGCCGCGCGATCAAGCCGGTTTGCGAAACCTTGATTTCGAAGAGTGCGCCATCCGCCATCGGCAGATAAGTTGCGCTACCGTACAGCGCGTCAATCCAGGGCACCCACGAGCGATAACGATGGATGAGGAGCCAGGGATCGATGCGGTCCGGCAGGTGCAGCTCATAAACCGTACGCGGCAAACTGCGTTCGTCTTCAATGCTCGTGTAGCGGCCGTTGATGCGTTCCAATCGATAGGCCGCATCGAAGCCGACCAGATTGGCGAAGGCGTGCCATTTGAGCACCCGGGCGTCGACCTCCCACTCGTCTCCGCGCAGCTCGAAATTCGATTGATCGCCGTTTGGGTAGCTCAGCACCGCATAAAAGCGCCGATCCCCCGTCCTTGAAAATTGTAATTCACCGGCGGGTTGTTCAAAGCTTAGGCGTTGGTAGCTGCGCAGATTCGTTCCGACGAGCGCGGCGCACGCGGTTGCGAGGAAAAATATCAAGGCAGTCGCGCCATGCGCCAAACCACCCATGATTCGCCGCCGTCGCAAGCGGCGGATCGCCGCAAAGAAAAACAGGAAGCCCAAAAGCGCGCAGACAACGATTAATGCGGCGGTAAATGGCATGGCGATGAACTTTAACGGGAACCGGAACCGAACCTCATGGGACTAACAGAACACTTAGCCCGGCTCCGGTGTCTCGTTGCAGACGTGTGTAGTTTGCTTTGTTTCAAACGATTTGCAAGTGCTGTCGGTCCAAGCGCAGCGCCAGGACCACCGAAGACGCGCAACTTTTCGCGCGCCAACTAGTTTTTGAAATTGCCGTTTTTGTGCAGGCTGTCGATCGAGACGGGCGGCGAAAGGGCGTTCGACTGTATGAAGTCCACGCCCAGCGCAGTGAGCCATTCCTGCTCGGCCGCGGTGTCGCTGCGCTTGGCGACCGTGTGCATGCCGAGAACCCGGGCCATTTGCACGACACCCGTTATGGTCGCCTGCGCAACCTTGTCGATGCGCATTCTCGCCGTGATCTCAGGCGCCAGCTTCACATACCGGACTCCCGGCAAGCGCAGCAGATCGAAGCACTCCGTGCGCAAGGCAAAGTCGTCGAGCACCAGCGGACAGTCGAGGCGATGCAATGCGGCGGCAACCTCGCCGATCTTGTCGGCAAGCGTGAGTGCAGTGGGCGCATCGACTTCAAAGGCAATTGTTCCTTTGGGCAAGGAAGACTTGGCCAAGCACAACTCGATGAATTTGATGAAATGCTCGTCGTGCAGCGCGGTGGTCGTGAGATTCACCGAGAACATGACTTCGTTGGCCTGCCAGGTCTCCGGATGGCGTACCAACCAGCCGATGAGTTCGGTGATCACCCGGCGGTCGATCATGGAGCCCAAACCGTTTTCCACGGCGGCTTTCAGCATTGCGTGAGGCGCGGCATTCGGCGAGGCCTCGGATCCTGAACGCAGCAGAACCTCGTAGCGCTTCAGCTGGCTGCCCTTGCTCAAAGGGATCAGCCGCTGCACGTGCAGCGCGATGGGGCTTTTGCGAATCGCGGCGTTCAGCCGATCGATCTCCGGAGGCACGCCCTTTTGCGCCGGGTGCTTATCCGCAATCTCCAACGGTGGCGCGGAAGGGATCGGGGCGGCGGCGGCGGGGCTTGGGGCGCTTACCGAACTCGCGGGCCGGGGGGGGCTGACATGGCTCACGAAACTCGCGGGACGGGAAGGCGCCGTAACCCTTGCGGTGCTCGCGGTTCGCACCGGTGTGCGCGAGACGATTTGCTCGAGTTGGGCCGCTATCGTTCTTGGACCTAGGGCGATGGGCGGCGCGGGCCGCGCCGATGCAATCGGCGTCGGGGCGTGTGTCGGTGCCGGCGCCGAGCGTGCCTGCGCGGACCCATTCACAGCCGGATGCGGCTTCGGCTCCGGGGCCGGCGTTGCAGGCTCGGTATCGGGGCGCATCCTCGCAAAGTGCACCAATGCCTTTTGCATCTTGGGCGTCAGCAATTTCGACGCCCCTTGGGCGACGATTCGAGTGTCCATCACGATCATGGCCAGTCCGACCATCACACGTCGGGAATTGACCGCGCGAATCATCACCGCGGAGCGGGCATCGCCCAAGTCGAATGCCAGCACAGGAGCGGTGCTAGGATCGGTAAACGCTTCGGCGGCTTCGCGGACGGCGTTGTGCTCGTCCGGCCCCATGGAGCTTTCGCTTAGCCACAGAACGTCGCCCGCCTCATCATGCAAGGAGACGGCATGGGTCCGATTGGGTTCGACAGCGGCGCGCACCTTTTGACAAATGGCATCGAAGTCGACAAGCGGACTATCCGTTGCCATTGAGGGTCTGCCCTGCTCCATAGATCCGCTACTTAAGGTGAATTCACGTATATCTACCGTACCGGCGCCCCGCCTGATGTGATGTCCTCGCCAAAACCCGACAGTGAGGGGCGCACGCGCCATCGGTATTACATATCGTCGGCAAATTTAAGTGCCGGCAGCTAAACTGCCCTGCTCATGACCACGCAACCGCGCAACCGTCAATTCAAATACTACGATTTTGTGATGGCCGCCTACGTCTGCGTCCTGCTCTGTTCCAACCTGATCGGGCCGGCGAAAGAGACCACCATTCAAGTGCCGTTCATCGGCAGCCTGACCTTCCTTGCCGGCGTGCTGTTCTTTCCGATCTCGTACATTTTTGGCGATATATTGACCGAGGTGTATGGCTATGCGCGCGATCGGCGCGTCGCGTGGGCGGGATTCGCGGCCCTCGCCTTTGCCTCCCTGATGGCGGCCGTGGTCGTGCATTTGCCGCCCTCGGAGATGTCGCGCGGCACTCAACCCGCGGTGGAAGCGATATTCGGCAACACGCCGAGGATCGTGGTGGCGTCGATCCTGGCGTTCATTTGCGGGACCTTCGTGAACAGCTACGTGTTGGCCAAGATGAAAATTTGGACGCGGGGCCGCTGGCTGTGGACTCGCGTCGTCGGCTCGACGCTGTGCGGTGAGCTGGTGGATTCGGTGATTTTCTATTTTGTCGCCTTTTACGGCCGTATGCCCGTGGCCCATCTGATCACGATCACCTTCACCCAGTACGCGCTGAAGAGCAGCTGGGAAATCGTCGCCACTCCCTTGACCTACCGTGTGGTTGCTTTCCTCAAGAAGGCCGAAAATGAGGACTACTACGACATCGGCACCAACTTCACGCCGTTCTCGCTGAAGGCCTAAGACAAATTCCTGGTCCGCAGCTGCAATTGGTCGCGGCTTCGCCATGATTTGCCACGACCGCACCCGCCGCGTGCCCGAATGCAGGACCTAAATGGCTCCATGGGGCGGCGGTCGCCGCCTCGAATGGCGAGGAGCGAGGAGAGGGTCATGAGTGAAAGATATTTCCGATGGGTTTGGACGATGGGGTTGATGGGTGTGAGCGCAGCGGCTTTCGCCGGCGAGCCGAAGTCTGCGCCTCCGCAAGAGCCGGTGGGATTGCTGGCCGGCGGCGTCATCGGAGCGTTTGCGGCCGGTCCGGTGGGCGCCGTCGTCGGTGCCGGGCTCGGTGCCTGGCTCGGCAATCGAGTCCATCGCGCGGGCGAGGCTTCGAAAGCCGAGGCCAAGGTGGCCGTACTGGAGGGCGACAAATCCGCATTGCAGACGGAAAAGTCCTCACTGCTGTCGGATAGGCAACAGTTGGTCGAGACGAATCAAACCTTGAGCGCCAAGCTCGATGATCTGTCGCGCAAGGTCGAGACCGCGCAAAGCGCGAATGCAGATGCCTCCGGGGTACTCGATGGCCTGCAGGGGGATGTGCTGTTCCGCACCGGCAGCGCGGAAATCACCGCCGATACCGCGCATCAGATTCAGGTGCTGGCGCAGGCAGTGGCCAAATCGCCGGAGCTGAAGATCAGAGTGGACGGGTATGCCGATCCGCGCGGATCTTTAGATACCAATATGAAGCTCTCGCAGGATCGGGCCAATGCGGTGCGCGACCTGTTGCTGGCCGCCGGGGTGAGCGAGGAGGCAATGGAAGTCAACGCCTACGGCAAGACCCAAAGCACCGCCGAGGACAGCGACGGCTACGCCCTGGAGCGCAAAGTTCGGTTGACGCTCCAAATGGAGGCCAGTCCCGCGGTCGCCCAGATTGGCGGCGAAGGTTGTGATGGGTGACAGACGTTAGCCGGCGGCCCGGTGGCGAATGCGCTCCGGGCCGCACTTGTTTCCGCGCGCACCCTAAGCCTACGATAGCGCATGAACGCGCGCCCCAGGATTGTCGTCCTCGATCGATTTCAGACCGGAGAATCAGCGAGTCCTTCCCACGAAAATATCCTCGCCGGGATCCCGCGGACGCGGGTATCGAATCAGTACACGGACGCGACCCAGGAATTTTTCTGTGGGATTTGGACCAGCACGCCCGGCAAATGGCGCGTTCGATACACGGAGCACGAATTTTGCGTGATCATCGAAGGCCGCGTGCGCATCGAGTCGGTTACCGGCGAGAAGCATGAACTGAAGGCCGGAGATGCCTTCGTCGTGCCCGCGGGATTCGAGGGCGTCTGGGAAGTCGCCGAGCCCTGCAAAAAGTGGTATTCGATTTTCGAACCGAAGTCCTGATTGTCAGGCCGTCTCGCGAATCGCCGTGGCCAAGGTTTCCACGATGCGCTCCATCTGCTTGGGTTCGATGACCAGCGGCGGTGACATGGCGAGGGTGTCGCCTGACTGACGCACCATGACGCCCTTCTCGAAGCATTTGATAAACACGTCGAAGCCCCGCGAGCCGGGTTTGCCCTGCCTTGGCTCGAGCTCGACGCCGCCGATCAGACCGTAATTGCGCACGTCGATCACATGCGGCAGGCCGCGCAATGAATGCACCGCCTGCTCCCATGCAGAGCTCAGCGATGCGGCGCGCGTGAGCAGGCCCTCCTTGACGTAGATATCCAGCGTCGCCAACGCGGCGGCGCAGGCCACCGGATGCGCGGAGTAGGTGTACCCGTGAAACAGTTCAATCGAGTTCTCCGGGCCCTGCATGAACGCGTCGTAGATCTTTCGCTGTGAAAACACCGCGCCCATGGGTACGGCGCCGTTCGTGAGTCCTTTCGCCGTGGTCATGAGATCGGGAGTGACGTCGAACGCCTGGGAGGCGAAGGGCTTTCCGACTCGGCCGAAGCCGGTGATGACCTCGTCGAATATCAACAGGATGTCGTGCTTGTCGCAGATCTCGCGCAGGCGCTTCAAATAGCCCGCCGGCGGTAGCACGACGCCGGCCGAGCCGGAGATCGGCTCAACGATAACCGCCGCGATGGTCGAGGCATCGTGCAGCGCAATCAGCCGCTCCAATTCATTGGCCAGGTGCGCTCCCCACTGCGGCAGCCCGCGCGAGAACGCATTGTGCTCAATATCCAGCGTGTGCGGTAGATGATCCACCCCGGGCAGCATCGATGAGCCAAAAACCTTGCGATTGTTCACCATGCCGCCGACGGACATCCCGCCGAAACCGACACCGTGATAACCCTTTTCGCGCCCGATGAAACGGGTTCGTTGCCCCGCGCCGCGTGCTCGGTGATAGGCAACCGCAATCTTGAGCGCGGTATCCACCGACTCCGAACCGGAATTGGTAAAAAAGATTCGATCCATTCCAGGAGGCGCGATCTTCGCCAATCGATTCGCCAAATCGAATGCGACGGGATGGCCCATTTGAAACGTCGGGGCAAACTCCATCGTTTGGAGCTGCAAGGTGACCGCCTCGCTGATTTCGCGACGGCAGTGACCGGCATTCACGCACCACAGGCCGGCAACGCCATCCAGCACTTCGCGCCCGTCGGCGGTCCAGTAATACATCCCTTGCGCGCGCGCCAGCAGCCGCGGGTTGGTTTTGAATTGGCGATTGGCCGTAAAGGGCATCCAAAACGCATCGAGTTCGGGCTTCGTCACGGCGGGGGAGAGCTCGGCATTCATGGCGTTAAGTCCTTGAGATGGAGTCGTCAGGCGGGGCCCAATGATAAGGAAAATCGACACTGAGCTCAATAATTGCAGACTTATTGCTTATTCTGTCTATTATAATAGACGATATGAGCTTGGACGTCGGTACTCATCTAAAGGCCGTAAGGCAGATGTACGGCCTTTCGCAACGCGAATTGGCGAAGCGCGCCGGCGTCACCAATGGCTTGATTTCCTTGATCGAACAGAACCGCGTGAGTCCCTCGGTGAGTTCGCTCAAGAAGGTTCTGGACGGGATCCCCATGGGGCTGGCCGATTTTTTCACCCTGGATCTCGGGGGCAAGCCGCAGGTGTTTTTCCCGCGCGCGGAACTTCCGGACATCGGCACCGCGGGCGTCGAGCTGCGCCTGGTCGGCGCACGTCTCGCCACGCGCAGCATGTCGATCCTGCACGAGCGCTACACCCCCAATGCCGAGACCGGCGAGGAGATGCTGACGCACAGCGGGGAGGAGGGCGGCGTGATCTTGAAGGGAAGAATCGAGCTCACGGTCGGCGGCGAGAGCCGCGTCCTCGGCGTGGGCGATGCGTATTACTTCAAGAGTTCCCTGCCGCATCGATTTCGCAATATCGGCCGGGAGGAATGCGAGATCGTCAGCGCCAGTTCGCCGCCTACCTTTTAATCGCGCATTGAAGGCCGCATATCGAGGCGCTTCAGGTAGCATAATGAGCCCCCTATGAGCATGGTAACGGTGGCGGCCACCCAAATGGCCTGCAGTTGGGAGCGCGACGCGAATATCGCGTGCGCCGAGAAACTCGTTCGCGAGGCGGCGAAGCGCGGCGCACAAGTGATTCTGCTGCAAGAATTATTCGAGACCCCGTACTTTTGCAAGGACCACAGCGCGCGGCATTTGGAGCTTGCGCATCCGCTCGAGGGGCATCCGGCGGTCGAGCATTTCCGCAAGGTCGCACGCGATCTTAGCGTGGTGCTGCCGGTCAGCGTGTTCGAACGCGCCAACAACGCCTTTTACAATTCCGTGGTCATCGTGGATGCCGACGGATCCGTGCTCGGCAGTTATCGCAAGTCGCACATCCCCGAAAGCCCGGGCTATCATGAGAAATTCTATTTTTCGCCCGGCGACACCGGCTTCAAGGTGTTTGCCACGCGCTATGCCAAGTTGGGAGTGGCCATCTGTTGGGATCAGTGGTTCCCGGAAGCCGCACGCGCCATGGCACTGATGGGTGCGGAGATTCTGATGTATCCCACGGCGATCGGCTCCGAGCCGCAGGACAGCAGCATTGATTCCAGCGGTCACTGGCAACGATCCATGCAGGGCCATGCCGCCGCCAATGTGATGCCGGTGGTAGCGTCGAATCGCATCGGTACGGAGAAGGGCGAAAAATACACCATGACATTTTACGGCTCATCATTCATCGCCTCGCCGACCGGCGAAAAAGTGGCCGAAGCGGACCGCGTCAGCGAATCGGTACTGACCGCATCCTTCGACCTGGATGAAGTGCGCCGCTACCGGCACGCATGGGGTGTATTCCGCGACCGGCGGCCCGATCTTTACTATCCCTTGCTCTCGCTCGATGGACGCGGCTGACAACCTGGTATTCGTTGATTTGGAAACGACGGGCGGCAGTCCCGCCTACGATCGAATCACCGAGGTCGGCATCGTGCGCGTGCAGCGCGGCGAGTGCGTGGAAGAATGGAGCTCGCTGGTAAACCCCGAATGCTCCATCTCTCCCTACATCCAGGCGTTTAACGGTATCAGCAGTGAGATGGTCGCGGACGCGCCGCGCTTCGCGGACATTGCTGCCACGGTCTTCGAGAAGCTGCGGGGCGCGGTTTTCATCGCACACAATGCGCGCTTTGACTACGCGTTCCTGCGCGGCGAGTTTCGCAAGGCGGGCGTGGAGTATTGCGCGCAGGCGCTCTGTACCGTCAAGTTGTCCCGGCGATTATTTCCCGGGCAGGCTCTGCACAACTTGGATGCCGTGATGCAACGCCACGGTCTGACCTGCGAGGCGCGGCACCGCGCGCTGGGCGATGCGCGGGTGCTGCGCGACCTGTGGCAAAAACTGCAGCGCGAGACCCCCGCGGACCTTTTGGCGGCCGCGGCCGCGCAGTCGCTGCTTTCGTCGCCGAAGCTGCCGGCGCATCTGCCGGCGGAGCTGGTCGATGAGCTGCCCGAGGCGCCGGGGGTCTATCGCTTTTTCGGGCCGGACGGCGGCGTGTTGTATGTCGGCAGGAGCAATTCACTGCGCGGCAAGATCTTGTCCCAGCTCGGCGCGCCTCCGGGTTCCAGAGATGAACAGCTGGCGGCCCAGGTGCAAAGAGTCGAGTGGCGGCAGACCGCCGGCGAGCTCGGCGCCATGTTGCTCGAGGCGGACTGGATCAGGTCGCAGCGGCCGTCCTACAACCGCCACTTCAAGGACAACGCCGATTCGGTCACGCTGCGGCCGCCGCTCGCGTCGGGCGAAGTGCCCCTGCAGCGCATCGACAGCCTCGAGCCGCAGGATCTTGCCCAAAGTTTTGGGGTTTTTCATGCCGAGAAGGATGCCCGCAAGGCGCTGACCGACATTGCGCGCGCCCGCGAGCTTTGCCTCAAGGTACTGGGCCTGGAAGAGAGCACCGGTTCGTGCTTCGCCTTGCAAGTCGGAAAATGCCGCGGCGCTTGCACGGGGAAGGAGCCGCTGATTCTGCACAACTTGCGGGTCCAGCTCGCATTGTCCGCGCTGAAAATCAAGAGCTGGCCTTTCCCCGGCCGCATCGCCTTGCGCGAGCGGCATGTGAGCCGCTTCGCGACGCAAGCGACGTTCGACGGCGAATTTCATGTGCTCGATCACTGGGCATATTTGGGCTCTGCCCGCTGCGCAGAGGATCTCGCCGCGCTTGCGAAGCAGCCCGCCGCCACCGCATTCGATGTCGATGTGTACAAGATTCTGCTGCGCTATTTTTCAAGTCATCCAAAGCTCGAGTGGCATGATCTGCGCGAAAAGACGACCTGCGCGTGAACGACAATGTGCGCTACTGGATAGCAACGGCGCCGGTGGGTGCCGCCTCGGTGCTGGCGCAGGAGCTGGCGCAATTCGGCGCGCAGGAGATTCGCGAGCGCAGCCATGATGTGAAATTCCAGGGCACGCTCGAGGTCGGATATCGCGCATGCCTCTGGTCGCGTACCGCCACCCGAGTGCTGCTGAGCTTGGGCTCCATCGATGCCAGCAGCTCGAGGAGCGTCTATGACGCCGTGAAGCGCATCGATTGGCGCGAACATTTGGCCTCAAGCGCGACCTTGGCCTGCGATTGCAGCGGCGCCAATGAATCCATCCGCCACACGATTTACGGCTCTCAACTGCTCAAGGATGCGGTCTGCGACAGCTTGCGCGAGACCACGGGTGAGCGGCCGAATATCAAGCCCGAACGTCCGGACGTGTTGCTGCATTTGCATATCGAAGGCCCGACGGCGTCGCTGTCGCTGAGCTTCTCCGGCGAGAGTCTGCACCGGCGCGGCTACCGCGAAGAAGGGGGCCGTGCGCCCCTCAAGGAGAATGTGGCGGCCGCTGTGCTGCTGCGCGCGGGATGGCCGGACATCTCTCGGCAGGGCGGGATGCTGCTCGATCCGATGTGCGGTTCCGGTACGTTCCTGATCGAAGGCGCATTGATCGCGGCGGATGCCGCGCCGGCCCTCGAGCGCGAGTATTTCGGATTCTTGGGATGGCGCGGTCATGACGCAGAGCTTTGGGAGCGGTTGCGCGCCGAGGCGCGGGGTCGACGCGCAGCGTGTACTGGGCGCCGCTGCATCCTCGGCTCTGACATCGATTCCGAGGCGGTGCGCATGGCCATTGCCAATGGCGAGCAGGCGGGCGTGGCCGAATGGCTGCACATCGAGAAGCGCTCGCTCAGCGATGTGCCCCGGCCGAAAGCGGATGTCGGCTTGGTCGTTGCAAACCCACCGTATGGCGAGCGGATCGGCGCGGAATCGGGCCTGCCCGCACTGTACTCGCAACTCGGTGCGATGCTGCGCGAGCGGTTCCAGGGCTGGCAAGCTGCCATCCTCACCGGTAACCCGCCTCTGGCGCGCAACCTCGGCATCTATGCGAAACGCACCCACCGCGTATTCAACGGCAGCATCGAATGCCGGCTGCTGCGCTTCGATTTGAACGCGGCCAGCGCGCAGCGTCCGGCCGAAGAGGTACGCGCCGATTGGTCCGGCCGTCCGGGCGCGCAAATGTTTGCCAATCGGTTGCGCAAGAACTTGCAACGCTTGGGGCCGTGGGCGGAGCGCGAACTGATCGATTGCTTTCGCGTGTACGACGCCGACATGCCGGAATATGCCTTCGCGATCGATCTCTATGGCCGCGACCGGCACGTGTATGTGCAGGAGTATGCAGCGCCAAAGACCGTCAATCAGGAGAGTGCGCGCGAGCGGCGCCGCGAGGCGCTGGCGGTGCTGCCGGAGGTACTGGCGGTGCCGATTGCACGCGTGCATTCGCGCGTGCGCAAGCCGCAGAAGGGTGCCGAGCAGTACGAGAAACAGGGGCGCCTCGCCGAGCGCCATGCGGTGCAAGAGGGCGGACTGAAATTCTGGGTCAATTTCCGCGACTACTTGGATACCGGGCTGTTTCTTGACCATCGACTGGTGCGTGCAATGCTGCGCGCCTGGGCCAAGGACACCGATTTCCTGAATTTGTTCTGCTACACGGGCAGCGCGACCGTGTATGCGGCGGCGGGCGGCGCGCGCAGCACCACGGGTGTGGATCTGTCGAATACCTATCTTGATTGGGCCCATGAAAATCTGCTGCTCAACGGCTTTGGCGGTGCCAACCATGAGCTGCACCGGGCCGATTGCTTAAGCTGGCTCGAGGCACAAGAGCCCCACGGTGCGCGATTCGACCTGATCTTCTTAGACCCGCCGACCTTCTCCAACTCCAAACGCATGCAGGGCGTGTTGGATGTGCAGCGCGACCACGTCGGGATGATCCGCAGGGCGATGACGCTGCTGCGCCCTGCGGGCCGATTGGTGTTTTCCACCAATTACAGCCGTTTCAAGCTCGACAGCGAGGCATTGACGGATCTTGCCGTCGAGGATATCAGCGAGGCCACGATCCCCAAGGACTTCGAACGGCACGCGCGAATTCATCGTTGCTTCGTGGTGCGTTTCAGGTAATCTTTGGGCGCATGAAGCCCTCGAGAAGACGAACGCTCGGCGCATTGAGCCTGTCGGCGTTTGCCGGACTGACGATTTCGATCGCAAGTGCCGCTGACCCCGCCGACCCAATCAATCGTCCGCCGACACCGCACGATTGGCAGGCAGTTGCGAAGCTGCCGGACTTCGGCGGAGTGTGGACGCCGGTCATCAGCGATCAGGTCGCGCAGGAGCGCAGCAATCCGCCGCCCTGGACGCCGCAGATTGCCAAACAGATCGAGCACATGTACGCCGAAGAAAAGGCCGGCCGGCCCTTCCCGGTCATCGATCATTGCTTCCCGACCGGCATGCCGAGCTACATGCTCATCACTCACAACGCATTCGAACTCTTGGTAACCCCGGGGCGAGTTACCCTGCTCGGCGAGGGCGACGGTAATCGATTGCGGCGCATCTATACCGATGGACGGCCGCATCCCGCCGACCCCGATCCTAGTTTCCACGGCCACTCCATCGGGCATTGGGACGGACAGGCGCTGGTTGTGGACACCATCGCCGTACTGCCGCAGGTGTTCCTGGCGGTCAATGAAGCGGTGGGCGTGCCGAATAACGGCGACATGCACATCGTCGAACGGATCCATCTATTAGATGCCGACACTCTGGCCGATGATCTTGAGATCAGCGCGAACAAACTGCTGACGAAACCCTGGAAAACGACACGCAAATATTATCGGCAGCGGGCGCAGAAGTACGACATCGTCGAGGGCGTTTGTGTGCAGGGAGGGTTCACCGAGGCCGTCGACAAGGACGGTAACGCGATCTTCGCACCGATCAAATTCCACCAAGGCGTTCCCGTAGGTCCTGACTCGAAATGACACAACTTCGTACGATGCGTTTTATCGGTGCAATCATGTTGGCGGCGGCCAGCTTCGTTGCCGGCCTTTGCGCATCACTCCTTTGCGGTGTATGACCGCACCAAGACCATGACGATCAAGGGCAACGTCAAGACGTTTCAGTGGACCAACCCGCATGTGGTCATTTGGGTGCTGGTGCAGCCGGAGGGCGGCGGCGAGCCGCAGGAGTGGGGCATCGAAACCACCAGCCCGGGGGTCTTGACGCGCGGCGGCTGGACCCGCAATTCGATCAAGCCCGGCGATCGCGTCAGCGTCGAGTTCAGCCCGCTGCGCGACGGCTCGCACGGCGGCGGCTTAAATTCCGTCACATTGCTCGATACCGGTGTGAAATTGTCGGCCAGCTTTGCCGCCTCGGAAAAGCCTGAACTGAAATAGCAGCGCGAGTCATTAGAACTTAAATCTGACACCCAGCGTCGGATTGATGTTGTTGGTCTTAAACAAATAACCGTTGGCAAAGCCGTCGTGCACGGCGCTGTACATCGCTCCGAGATAGACATCGAAGCGCTTGGTGATGACATAGTCGGCATCGAAGCTATACGCGACCAGCGTGCCGCTGCAGGTGGAGGCGACATTGGTCGAGCAACCGGCATTGGCACCGGTGCCGAACGAGTTCTGATGCACCAAATAATAGGCCGCTGTCAGGTCGAGGTGCGGGATTACGGTGTAGCGCACGCCGGCCCAGTAGACGTCTAGAATCTTGTCGCGAGGAAATGCCGTGTTATTGACGAAGGCGAGGGTATATCCGCCGATGTCATTGAATCCCGGGCTGATCGGATCCTTGGGATTCGCGAACTTGATGTGCTCGTAGGCGCCGTAAAACTTCAGCGAATCGAGCTTGTACAACGCCATGATGGCGTAGGCGGTATTGTCCGAAATCGTGGCCGACAAGGAATTGCTGATCGAGTACCCGAGCGCCGGCAGCGCGGCAACTTGAGCCGCGCTTAAAGGGGCGTTCGAAATCGCGCTGTAGATCTTCGAGTAGTAAGCATCGATCGACGCGCCGGCAAATTCGCCGCCTAAGGAAACCTGATACGCCGGATTGGTCAAATTGGCGGCACCCGGAGAGCCGCTGAATTTGTACAGCGCACCGAAGTGGATCATGTCGGCAAAAAAGCCGGTGTATTTGATGGCGGAATCCAGGCGCTTGTTTTCCGTATCGCCCGCGCCGGCATACGGACCCGACATGCCGATCAGCGAGAATGCCTGGGACCCAAAGTTCGGGTCGTACTTATTGACGCCGTCGGCCACCAGGGTCAGTTGGCGGCCAAAAGTCACGCGTACCGAAAGTCTTCGAACTGAAGCCGACGAACGCGCTCTGAAACGGCTGCCCCGCGACGCTGGAATTGAGATTGACGGTTTGCGTGGCGAGGCTGCGACCGTTGTTCTCGACCATGGATTTCTGGGCGTCGCTGATCTCGCCGGATTGCGGATTGAAGAAAGTCTCCACCCGGAAAATGCCCTCCCAGCCCAGGCCGAGCGGTTCAGCGCCCTGCAGACCGATTCGCGTCTGACCCATGTTGCTGGGCGTCAGCCCAACCGCCGATTCACGGCTGTATTTCTGCACGATGTTGTTGCTGCCGGCCGGATGATAGTCGCTGAACGGCGCGCCGTGGGTTTCGTACTGTAGGCCGACGTCGATGACGCCGTAGAGGGTAATGCCGTACCAAGTCAGGCCCTCATCTTCGGGCAGATCCGGACCGGTTCTCTTCTGAGCCCACGCGGCTCCCGACGAAAACAAAGCGATACCGAGAATGAAAATTCTCAATTGTGTCGATGTCATCCCGTCCTCAGTTTTTATCGATAATCGTAATATCCAAACAAATATAGCGAAGTCCACGCAGCGCGGCAATTCGATCGTTTACCGTATGCGCATTCCAGCGTGCGATACTGGCGCGGATGTCGTCTTCTATTGGCATTCGCTTTCGCGTGGATTTCAACGCCGCGGGCTCCATTGGGCCCGGCAAGATCGCTTTGCTGGAGGCGATCGCGGACAGCGGATCGTTATCGCAGGCCGCTCGCGACTTGGGCATGAGTTACCGTCGCGCCTGGTTACTCATTGACAGCTTAAATGGCATCTTCAGCCGGACCGTCGCCCGCGCGACGACCGGAGGGCGCGGTGGCGGCGGCATGCGCCTCACGCCGTTCGGAAAATCGGTCATCGAGAGCTACCGCAAGCTTGAGCGAGATGTGGAGAAGCAAGCCGCCCGACGGCTGCATTCGCTGGCGCAGGAACTCGCCGCAGGCCCGCAGAAAAAATTGCTGCCGCGGCGCGCGGTGAACCCAACCCGCCGCTTAAGTGAGCACGCTTACAGCAAATCCCGCAGTCGGTAGTACAACATCGCCAGCATCAGCGACGGTCGCCGCAACCAGGGGCCGCCGGGGAAGTCGCGATGCGGGATGCGCGCAAACACATCGAAACGCTCGGCCGTACCGGCAATCGCTTCGGCCGCTAATTTGCCCGCCAATCCCGCCAGCGTGACACCGTGACCGGAGAAGCCCTGCAGATAAAAGACATTGGGTGCGAGCCGGCCAAAGTTCGGCGCGCGGCTCATGGTGATGTCGAGATATCCGCCCCAGGCGTACGCGATCTTGACATCGATCAGGGCCGGGAACACGCGGATCATGCGACTGCGCATGGACTCGGCCAACAGCGGAGGTTGCACGGAGCTGTAGCTCACACGTCCGCCGAACAGCAGGCGATGATCGTTCGAACGCCTGAAGTAGTCTAAGATCCAATTGATGTCGGCCACGGCGGCATTGCTGGGCAGCACGCTGCGGGCGCGCTCTTCACCCAAGGGTTCGGTCGCAATGATGTATGTGCCCACGCCCAATATGCGTCGCGCCAGCGACGGCGCCACCGCGCCAATGTAGGCATTACCGCATAAAACCAGATGGGCGCACCGGATCGTGCCCTGCGCGGTATGCACCAAGACTTCCGGGCCCTCCTCGTAGCGTAAAACCTCGGAATTCTCGTAAATGGTGGCACCAGCGAGTTCAGCGGCGCGCGCCAGGCCTTGCGTGTACTTGAGGGGTTGCAGGTGGCCGCTGCGCGAGTCGATCAGGCCGGCCAGGTAGCGGTCGCTGCGCACATGGTTTTGAAGTTCTTCTCGATCGAGCAGGCGCACGGAATCGTAGCCATAGCTGTCGTTGAGCTCGTGCGCCCATTGAGCCAGTTCCTGCGCGTGGCGCGGCTTTAGGCCAACGTGCACATGGTTGGCGTGGTAGTCGCAATCAATCGCGTGATCGCGAATGAGCGCTTGGGTGAGATCCAACGCCTCGATGGAGAGGTCGAACAGACGGCGCGCATCGGCCGCGCCCACCTCGGCGGCGAGTTTCTGTTGGCTTGCCGCCAGGCCGAAAATCGTCTGGCCGCCGCTGCGGCCCGAGGCCCCGTAACCGACGCTGCGAGCTTCCAGCAGCGCAACCTGATAGCCGCGCTGGGCCAGATGCAACGCGGCAGAGCAGCCCGCAATGCCGCCGCCGAGCACCACGACATCGACGCGCGTGTCACCGCGCAGCGGCGTGCGCGGCACCTGTGCGTCGGTGGCGGCGTAGTAGGACGGGGCGGGGGGCAGGGATAGGCGCACGTGTCACTCTTATCGCAAAAGTGTTTAAGATCTTATGGCTATTGACAGGATTGAACGCCTGTGAGCCTACCTAGGTTTTCGTTGAAATTGCAATATTGTCGCGACGCACAAAACGCGCCTAAGTGTTGGATATGCCTAAATCTTAGCTATTTTTGCACGCCAACCTAAGCCGGGGCATGGGCGGTGTGGTGTAATAGTCGTATTCGCAACGCCTTTTCGCCCCTGTGGGCGTTTAATATCTTAAACATGCCGCGCTTGCCGCTCATAGGAATTCCGGCCGATCGCCGTCTGTATGGGAAGCACTATTTCCATATGGTCGGCGAGAAGTACATCGAAGCCGTCGCTCAGGGGGCGAATGCGGTGCCGGTGCTCGTGCCCGCGCTCGGGTCCGAGATCGATTTGGCGAGTCTTTTGGAGGCCTGCGACGGGCTGCTGCTGAGCGGGAGCCCGTCGAATGTCGAACCGCAACACTACGGAGGACCGGCCAGCGAGCCGGGAACACTACATGACCCAAATCGGGATGCTACGACGCTTCCGCTGATCCCGCGAGCCGTCGCCGCCGGCCTGCCGGTGCTGGCGATCTGCCGCGGATTTCAAGAGATGAATGTCGCTTACGGCGGAACCTTGAACCCACGGTTGCACGAGGTGGCCGGAAACCTCGATCACCGCGACGATGAATCCGCACCCTTGGACGTGCAATACGCGCCCGCCCACGAGGTGCTGCTGGAGCCCGGGGGGCAGCTGCAAAAAATTGCCGGCAAAGATCGCCTGCAGGTCAATTCGCTGCATTCGCAGGGGGTCGAGAAGCTGGGCAGAAACTGGCCGTCGAGGCGCGCGCGCCGGACGGCGTGATCGAGGCGTTCCGCGTTGCCGATTCGAAGGTCTTTGCACTGGGTCTGCAGTGGCACCCGGAGTGGCAATTCGCCAAGGACGCATTTTCGCGGGCGTTGTTTGCCGCCTTCGGATCCGCCAGCCGGCAACGCGCCGCCGCAAGGTGATGTATGGCAAGTACGATTCAGCAATTCTTGCGAGAACACGGCATTTCCGAAGTCGAAGCCATTATTCCGGACATGGCCGGCGTCGCACGCGGCAAGCTCATGCCCGCCGAAAAATTTGCCGAAGAGGAGGGCATGCGCCTGCCGGAGGCCATTTTCCTGCAGACGGTCACCGGGGATTATCCGGACGATCAAAGCGCCATGAACCCATCGGATATCGACATCGTCTTGAAGGCCGATCCGAAGACGGTGCGCGTGGTGCCCTGGGCCGCTGAGCCCACGGCACAAGTGATCCACGATTGTTTCTACGGCGACGGGAGCCCGGTCACCATGGCGCCGCGCTACGTCTTGAGGCGCATTCTCGACTTATACGCGGCGCAGGGCTGGGAACCGGTGGTGGCTCCGGAGCTGGAATTTTTCCTGGTGGAGCCGAACATCGATTCGGACTATCCCTTAAAGCCGCCGGTGGGCCGCTCGGGACGGCCGGAAATCGGCCGGCAAGCGTACAGCATCGCCGCCGTGAATGAATTCGACCCCTTGTTTGACGACATGTATTCGTTTTGCGAAGCGCAGGACATCGAAATCGACACGCTGATCCATGAATCCGGCGCGGCGCAGATGGAAATCAACCTGCTACACGGCTATCCCATGAGCCTTGCCGACCAGGCGTTTCTGTTCAAGCGCACGGCGCGCGAGGCGGCGATGCGCCATAAGATGTATGCCACGTTCATGGCGAAGCCGATGGCCAAAGAGCCGGGCAGCGCCATGCACCTGCATCAAAGCATCATCGATTCGAAGTCTCGCCAAAACATTTTCAGCAACCCCGATGGTTCGCCCTCGGACTTGTTCTTTGGACATATTGCCGGTCTGCAGAAATACCTGCCGGGCGCGATGTCGCTGCTCTGCCCGAATGTGAACAGCTACCGGCGCATCAGCCGATATTCTTCCGCGCCGATCAACGTGCATTGGGGCTATGACAACCGAACCGCGGGTTTGCGGGTGCCCATGTCCGGCGCCGCGGCTCGGCGCGTGGAGAATCGGGTGGAAGGCGCCGACGCGAATCCCTACCTCGCCATCGCGGCATCCTTGGCCTGCGGCTATCTCGGCATGATCGAGGGGCTCAAGCCGTCCGAACCCATCGCGGCAGTGCTTACGATCTTGCCATTGCGTTGCCGCGCACGCTGGCGGAGGCCCTGCGTTTGCTGCGCGAATCGAAGCCGCTTGGTGGATCTATTCGGCGATCGTTTTGTATTGGCCTTCACCGCGGTCAAAGAAGCCGAGTATGAGACTTTTGCGCAAGTCATCAGCTCCTGGGAGCGCGAACACTTGTTGTTGAACGTCTAGCGGAGCCAAGGCCGCTGCGTTATAACTAGCGGACCTTAGAAAAAGGGGAAGCGTTGGATGTTCTGCGTTCGTCGGACGGCGATTCTGGCGCTTGCATTTTCGTTGATCTTGGGCGGTTTCTGCGGCAAACCATCATCCAACACCGGCACGGAGAGCCGCAGGTCCGCGTGATGACCTCCCGACCTGGACCGTGAACGGCCCGGCGGCCAGACCCAGCCCCGGCCCTCGCGCCACCGGGCGAACGCCCGGGCCGGCACCTGCAGCGTGCACCTCGGCCCGCTCGCCGGGCGCCGCGGTCACGGTCCCGAACGCGGCCAGTTCCCGCACCGGCCGGCCCGGGTCACCCGGCGGCGCGGCCAGGTAGGCCTGGACCACCTCACGCCCGGGCCGGGAGCCGGTGTTCCGCACGGTGACGGTCAGCTCCAGGTCCTGCGCCGGCCGCCGGATCCGCGTCGCCCGCGCGCAGCGACTCGTAGGACCAGGTGGTGTAGCCAAGACCATGGCCGAACGGCGAACTGCGGGGCTGACTGCCGTCGCGTCATACCCGCGGTAGCCGACGAGCAGGCCCTCGGTGTAGTCGAGCGCCCGTCGCGCGGCACGGCGTGCAGCACCGGGCAGTCCGCTTCGGGGGCCGGGAGCGTGACCGGCAGCCGCCCGCCCGGCTCGGCCCGGCCCAGCAGGACGTCGGCCAGCGCCTCGCCCATGGCCTGGCCCGGCAGCCACGCGTAGATCACCGCCGCGACCTGGTCGGCCCAGGGCATGAGCACGGGCATGCCCGCGTTGACCACGACCACCGTCCGCGGGTTGACCGCGGCCACCCGCCGGACCAGCTCGTCCTGCCGCCCGGACAGCGCGAGCGTGCTCCGGTCGAAGCCCTCGCTCTCGGTCACTCGCGCCGACCCGACGACTACCACGGCCGCGTCCGCCTCGCGCCGGCCGCCTGCACCGCCTCGTCCAGCAGTCGTCCTCGTCGTGGCCGCGGCGACGAGGCCGAGCTGGACCGCCAGCGGCCCTTCGCCGTCGGCCGCGGGCCGGAACACCAGCCCGACCGGGCCGTCGCGGCCCGCCTCGAGCAGGACCGCGGCCCGGACCTCGCCCGGCCGGGCCATGGCCTCCACCGGGTCGTCGGGCACGGCCGTGGCCGCGTCGGCGACCACCACGCCGTCCACCGTCACCGTGAGGTGCCCGACCCCGGCGGCGCCGATGCATGTGCGGCCCGCCGCGGCGCGGCCGGAACCGGGCGCGCAGCACGATCGTCCGCTGCTCGCCCCAGCCGATGCCCGGCGGAACCGATCCCACCAGGTCAGCGCCGTCGAGGTCCGGTGCTCGGCGGCGAGCAGCTGCCGCCTGGCCGTCGCGGAACTCCAGGCGCAGGCCGGGCTGGCCGGTGACGGGGTCGCGCAGCGAGCCGGGCGGCGGGCTCGGGCACCGCGACCCAGGTCTGGCACGCCCTGCGCCACGGTCACCTCGGCCTGGCCGGCCAGCGCCTCGGTGAGCGCGGCGGCCGGGGTGGACACGGTCACCGGGATCACCACCGCGCTGCCACCGCCGTGAATGGCCGGGTGAACGGCGTTCGGGCCGATCACGGCCACCCGGCCGACCGCGGCGGGGTCGATGGGCAGCGCCTGGCGCTCGTTGCGCAGCAGCACCAGCGACGCGGTCACGGCCCGGCGCAGCAGCCCGGGGTCCACGAGCAGATGGAACGGGATCGATCGATGGCCTGGGATGCGGTGAGGCGGCGGAGCCGGAGCCATCGCGCGGCGGCCGCAGGTCGGCCGTGCAGGGGGAAGCGGAGGTGGGCGGGGGCACGCGGGGGGGTCTGGGGCCATCGGGGTCTGGGGCGTCCCCAGGGCGCAGAGTGTCCCCCCGAGGCATACAGCGCCGACCCGGCGGGCCAGCCGCAGCAGCCGCAGCACCTTGTCGTCCAGCACCTCCGGCGCGACCGCGCCGTCGGTCACGGCCTGCGCCAGCGGCACGCCCCAGGGACCGTCCGGGCCCGGCATCGCCAGGTCCAGCGCGGCCAGCGCGGTGGCCGCGGTGCTGCGCGCGGCGTGCCAGTCCGAGGTGACCACGCCGTCGAAGCCCCACTCGTCCTTGAGCACGTCCCGCAGCAGCTGCGCGTGCTCGGTCATCGGGACGCCGTTGACCTTGTTGTAGGCGGCCATGACCAGCGCCGCGCCGGCCTCCCGCACGCAGGCCTCGAACGGCACCAGGTACAGCTCGCGCAGCACGTGCTCGGCGATCCGGCGTCGTAGGTCCAGCGCTGCGTCTCGGAGTCGTTGCCCACGAAGTGCTTGACGCGTCGCGGCGACGCCCGCGCTCTGCACGCCGCGGACGTAGGCCACCGCCGAGCCGGGCGGTCAGCACCGGGTCCTCGGCGAAGCACTCGAAGCCGCGGCCGCCGAGCGGCGTGCGCATCAGGTTGATGGTCGGCGCCGAGCAGCACGTCGACGCCCTTGCCCCGGGCCTCGGCGCCCAGCGCGGCGGCGAGCTCGCCGACCAGGCCGGGGTCCCAGGTGGCGCCGAGCGCGGACGGGCACGGCAGGCTGGACGACGGATGGCGCTCATCCAGCACGCACGCCTCGGACCCCGGCCGGGCCGTCGGATGTGATCATCGGGCGGAGCCCGAGCGCGTCGGCGCCCTGGGTGCACCAGCTGTCCGCGCCGGTCAGCAGCAGCACCTTGTCCGGCACCGGCAGCCCGGCCACCAGCGCCCGGCCGGCGTCGCGGTCCGCCCGGGGGTGTCGGCGGTAGTCCGCTGGCGCCGCGCCTGGCCGGGGGACCCGGCCAGGCGGGCGGCGAGCCCGTCGTATCGGGTGGTCACAGCCGTTCCTCTGCCTCGAGGTCCGGTCGCCCTGGATCAGGAGGCCATGCCCGTCAGGAGACCGGCTTGAGGTGGAGGACCGTCTCTTCGAGATACGGCGAGTTGGTGGTGGGGTTCATGTACGGGTTGCTCGGACGACGGCCAGCCGGTGTAGTTCCTGGTGGAGAACTCCCACCAGGCCGCGCCGTACAGCAGCGGGACCACCGGGACCTGGGTGGTCATGATGGACTCCAGCTTGGTGATCGCGGCCTGCTGCACCGACGGGCTGTTGCTGCCGGCGTACTGGGCCAGCGCGGCCTGCGTGGCCGTGTCGTTCCACCGGCCGAGGTCGTTCGCGGCCGGCTTGCCGACCGGGGCGGTCAGCGTGCCGAGTCCAGCAGGCTGTCGTAGATCTAGATAGGGCGTCGGTCCCTGGTTGCTCCAGTGGATCGCGGTGTCGAACGTGCCGTTGGTGACGTCGGCTGTCCACACCGTCGGGGTTGCCGATGCCGTTGACCGTGACGTTGAAGCCGAGCGCGTTGAGCTGCTTGGCGATGTCAGCTGCGCGTCCAGGTAGTAGTCGCTGTACGGGATCGGGTCCGAGATCGAGAAGCTGATCGTCTTGCCGTTCTTGGTCCACTTCCCGCCGGACCTTCGTCCAGCCGTCGCGCGGTCAGGATCGAGCTGACCTTGCGCCGAGTCGCCCGTGGCCGGGCAGGTTATTGGCCAGCGACGGCATCAGGTAGGTGCTGGCCGAGCGGGCAGCAGCAGCCCGCTGGTGGAGCTTTCCGGCAGCTCGTAGCCGGTCTCGCCCTGGGCGGAGAGCTGCTGCCGGTTGATCCCGAAGCTGATCGCCTGCCGCACCGCCGGGTCGTTCAGCGGCGCCTTGGTGACGTTGAAGATCAGGCGACACCAGGTTGTTGGCGGTCAGGTACGGGGCCTGTCGGGAACCAGGTGTGGTTGTCCGGGCTCTTGGCCAGGTACACGCCCTGGACGTTGGCGATGTCGTTGCCCGCCAGGTCGATCTGGCCGCTGGCCAGCGGGCTGACGATGTTGAAGTTCTGGCTGTAGGAGGGGTAGGAGATCTCCGGGCACGTGCACCGCGCTCTTGTCCCAGTAGTTCGGGTTCGCCTTGAGGGTGAAGCCCTGCGGCGGGAACTTGTCGAGCATGAACGGGCCGGTGCCGACCGGGTTCGGGTCGGCGAACGTGGCCGGGTTCACGCTGGACCAGATGTGCTGCGGCACGATGTAGGTCTGGCCGATCAGGAACAGGTTCGCGTACTCGGGCTGGCTGAACGTCAGCACGGCCGTGGTCGCGCTGGGCGCGGTGGCGCTGACCGGCACCGGGGTGCCGTCCGTGGCCAGGCCCGGATGCGTCCTGATCATGTTGAAGGTGAACGCGACGTCGCTGGCGCTGAACGGCTTGCCGTCGTTCCACTTCACGCCGGACCTGGTGGTCAGGGTCAGGGTCTTACCGCCGTTCGACCAGCTGTAGCCCGGTGCCGAGCACGTGGAACGGGCGCCTGGGCTCGGGTTGAGGATGTTCCAGATGAACAGCGGCTCGTTGTACAGCGCGTCCGCGGTCACCACGTGGCCGGTGGAGGTCGCCGAGTACGGGCTGAACGTGTCGGTCATCGGCGATAGCGGGGTGTCGTCGATGACCAGCGGCTTGCCGCGTGGCCGATGCCACGATGAGCCGCTGCTTGAGCTGGAGCCCGAACTGCTGCAGGCCGCCACCGCCAGGGTCAGGATGGCGCCTGCGGCCAGGCTCTTCATAACTGTGTGCTTCATTGCTTAAACTCCGTTGTGCCCGGCCGGCTGGCAGCCGGCCTGTTGTGAACGACCGTGTCGGGGTCTGTTGCCAGTCAGGCGGCGGGCCGGCCGGGCGCTGCGCCTGCGCGCTGCGCTGTCCGTGTCTCTAGCCACTGCGTTCTCAGCGGCGGATTTGCGCTGCTACGGGGTGTCCCGGTTCATCACGTCTCCTCTCCCGGGTCGGGTGCGGAATGGTGCGGGGTGAGCGGGTCTGGCCTGTGGCTGGCGTCCAGGTCCGGCGCGTGCAGCCAGCAGGCGCTGCGCGTGACCGGCGGCCACGTCGAAGTCCGGCGGGGCGGTGCTCGGCGCAGATCGCCATCGCGTGCGGGCAGCGCGGGTGGAAGCGGCAGCCGCGCGGCGGCGCCAGCAGGCTCGGCGGGGCGCCCGGCGCCCAGCCGACGGGGGCCTGGCCGGCCCGGTCGGGGTCGGGGGCCGCGCTGAGCAGCAGCTGGGTGTAGGGGTGCGCGGGCTCGTCGGTCACCGCCTGCGCGGGCCCGGCCTCGACGACCTGGCCGGCGTACATCACCGCGATCGTGTCGGCGAGGTACCGGGCCGAGGCGATGTCGTGGGTGATGTAGAGGATCGCGAGCCGTCTCGCGTCGCGCAGGTCGCCGAGCAGGTTGAGGACGCCGAGCCGGATCGACACGTCCAGCATCGAGACCGGCTCGTCGGCCAGCAGCACCCGCGGCCGCACCGCCAGCGCGCGGGCGATCGCGACGCGCTGGCGCTGGCCGCCGGACAGCTCGTGCGGGTACTTGCCGATGAACTGGTCGGCCGGGGTGAGCGCGACCCGCTCGAGCAGGCTCGTTGATCGCCTCGTCCAGGCTCAGGCCCGGCGTGGCCAGCCCGTGCACCTGCAGCGGCCGGGCCAGGTGGTACCGCACGTCGTGCACGGGGTTGAGCGAGGAGAACGGGTCCTGCAGGACCATCTGCACCTGCCGCGCGTAGTCCCCGCCTGCCCGGCGCCGGGCGGGACCGGGCTGGCCGTCCAGGAGCAGCTCGCCGGAGGTCGGCGTGATCAGCCGGGCGAGCAGCCGGGCCAGCGTGGACTTGCCCGAGCCGCTCTCGCCGACCACGGCGGTGACCTGGCCCTCGGGCAGCGCGAGCGAGACGTCCTCGACCGCGTGCACCACGCGTGCCCGGCTCGGCCGGTCGGCGCCCCGTGCGTCGAGACGCGCGGTCGGCGCGGGTCGCGCGGCGTCGACGGTCGCCGGGCGCGGCCGGGCAGCGCGGCGGCCGGTCCTCCGGCCGGCTGCGCCGTGGACCGGGAAGTGCTTGGTGAGGTCGCGCGCCTCCAGCAGCGGGGTGCCGGTGGCGGGCGGCTGGCCGGCCAGCCGCAGTTGCGGTCATGGCTGGCTCCTGACGGTCGGTGCGGCCGCGCCAGCGTCCGCGCCGGGCGCCGGCACCGCGAGCTCGGCGGGCGCGGGCGCCGCGCCCGTCCTGCAGCCAGCAGGCGGCCAGCCGGCCCGTCCTCACCGGCCAGGCGGCAGCAGCGGCGGGCGCGTCGGTGCGGCAGCGGTCCATGGCGTAGGAGCAGCGCGGGTGGAACACGCATCCGGCGGGCAGCTCGCCGCAGGTCGGGCGGTGAGCCGGGGATGCCGGTCAGGTGCCGCCGCGGCCCGTGCAGGCGGCGGGAACGAGCTGAGCAGCCCGAGGCTGTAGGGGTGGCGGGGGGCGCGGAACAGCGCGCGTGGCCGCGGCCCGCTCCACCAGCCGGCCCGCGTACATCACCGCGATCGAGTCCGCGATCTCGATCAGCAGCGACAGGTCGTGGGTGATGAACAGCACCGCGAACCCGAGCCGCTCCCGCAGCTCCATCAGCTCTTCGAGGATCTCCCGCTGGGTGACCACGTCCAGCGCGGTGGTCGGCTCGTCCATGATCACGATCTGCGGCTCGCAGCGCCAGCGCCATCGCGATCATCACCCGCTGCCGCATGCCGCCGGACAGCTGGTGCGGGTAGCTGCCGCAGCCGGTCGGCGGTGATGCCGACCATGTCCAGCAGCTCGGCGGCCCGGGCCCGGCGCGCCGGCCTGGCCCAGGTCCGGCCGGTGCGCGCTGCAGCACGTCGGTGAGCTGGGCTCCGATCGGACAGCACCGGGTTGAGCGCGTTCATCGCGCTCTGCATGACCACCGCGATCTGCGACCAGCGCAGCACCGCGCAGCTCGCTCTCGCCGGCGGCGAGCAGGTCCACGGTGCGGCCCGGCGCCGGGGTAGTAGTCGCACGCTCGCCGCCGGTGATCACCCCGGGGGCCCGCAGCAGCCGGGTGATCGCGTAGGCCAGGGTGGACTTGCCGCTGCCGCTCTCCCCGGCCAGGCCGAGCACCTCGCCGCGGTGCAGCGTCAGGTCGGCGTCCGGTCACCGCGTGCACCGCGTCCGGCGCCGACGCCGTAGTCCACGCACAGCCCGCGCACCTCGAGCAGCGGGGCCGCCACGGCCGCTGGCGCGCTCACCGTGGCCTCCCGCTGCGCGCACGACCGGGGTCACGCCGAGCACGAAGCGCCGGGGCGGCCGGGTGGCGCCCGTCCTGGCGGCGAGCGCGCCGCCGCGGACAGCGCCGGCCGGCCCGCAGCCGCGGGTTGATGAACTCGTCGATCCCGAAGTTGAGCAGCGCCAGCGCGGTGCCGAGCAGCGCCACGGCCAGGCCCGGCGGGATGAACCACCACCAGTAGCCGCTCTGCTCGGCGCCGGCGACCTGGGCGTAGAACAGCATCCCGCCCCAGCTCCAGTGGTTGGGGTTGACCAGGCCGAGGAAGGCCAGCGCGGTGTAGGTGCCGACGCCGTAGAGCACGGTGAACAGGAACGACGAGGCGACGATCGGGATCAGGTTGGGCAGGATCTCGAAGCCGATGATCCGCCAGCCGCGCTCGCCGATGATCCGCGCCGACTCCACGTAGTCCCGGTTGCGCAGGGACAGCGTCTGGGCCCGGAGCACCCGGGCCCCCCAGGCCCAGCCGGTGATCGCGATGATCAGCCCGATCAGCAGGTCGTCGCCGCCCTGCGAGGACGGCAGGAAGCCGAAGATCACGATGAGCAGCGGCAGCGCCGGCAGCACCAGGAAGATGTTGGCCAGCATCGACAGCAGGTCGTCGGCCAGGCCGCCGATGTAGCCCGCGGTCACGCCGATCACGACCGACAGCACGGTCGCGACCAGCCCGGCCACGAAGGCGACCAGCACCGTGCTCCGCCCGCCCGCGAGCAGCTGGGAGAACACGTCCTGCTGCAGCTGGGTGGTGCCCAGCCAGTGCGCGCGCGGACGGCGGCTGCGGGAAGCTGGCCGTGGTGGACGAAGCTCGCGGGCCGGGTTGTAGGGCGCGATCCAGGGCCGATCACGGCGAGGACCAGGAAGCCGATCAGCAGCGTGCCCAGGCCGATGAGGACCTTGGGCGACCGTGGGCAGCCGGCATCCGGCGGCCGCGGGCCTGGCGCCGGGCGCCGGGAGCCAGCGCCGGTGCCGCGCCTGGAGCGGCGCCGCGTGCCGCAGGCTCCAGTGCTCGTACCGATGGCCATCGCTCAGGCCTCCTGCCGGGTGCGCGGGTCGAGGAACACGTAGACGAAGTCGGCGGCCAGGTTGGCGACCAGCACGGCCAGGGTGATGACCAGGAAGATGCCCTGCAGCAGCGCGTAGTCGGCGTCCTGGACGGCGCTGAGCAGGATGAAGCCCGAGCCCGGGGTAGCTGAAGACGATCTCGGTCAGCAGCGCGCCGGACACGACGAAGCCGATCGCCAGCGAGAAGCCGGAGATGCTGGGCAGGATCGCGTTGCGCGCCGCGTACCAGACCACCCGGCGCTTCGGCAGCCCCTTGGCCTGCGCGATGAGGACGTAGTCCTCGTCCATCGTGGTGACCATGACGTTGCGCATGCCGACGATCCAGCCCGCGGCCGAGGCGACCACGATGGTCAGCGCGGGCAGCACCGCGTGGTCGAGGACGTCACTGATGTAGGCCCAGTTCGAAGGCCGGGAAGTCGAGGCTGTTCCTGGCGCCGCTCGGACGGGAACCAGCCCAGCCTGATGGCGAACAGGTCGATCGCCAGGAAGGCGAGGAAGAAGTACGGTGCCGCCTGGAAGAACGTGGTGGCCGGCAGCAGGTTGTCCAGCCAGGTGCCGCGCCGCCAGGCCACCAGGACGCCGAGCAGCGTGCCGAGCACGAAGCTCAGCACGGTGGCCGTGCCCGACCAGGCCGAGCGTCCACGGCAGCGCCCCGCGGATCACGGTGGTCACGGGCACGATGCCGTTACTGGTCGAGACGCCCAGGTTGCCGTGCAGCAGGTTGCTCCAGTAGTGCAGGTACTGGCCCCACAGGCCCTCGCGGGTGTTCGAGCCGAACTGCAGCTCCAGCGCGCGCAGCGTGGCCTGGGTGATCACCTGGCCCTGCATCTTGGCCAGCACGGCGTCGACCGGGTTGCCCGGCATGACCCGGGGGATGAAGAAGTCGACGGTGACGGCCGCGATGGCGGTGATGAGGTAGAAGCCGATCCTGCGGCTGATCACGCGCACGGTCGCCGCTCCCTGGTCAGCGCGCGCGTCGCCGCCGCGGGCGAGGTCGGCGGTGCGGGCGGGCAGCCGCAGCTCTCGCGGAGGATCAGCCGGGTGGGCAGCACGACGTCCCGCTCGGCCGGGCAGCCCGTTGCTGATCATTGAGTGCAGCACGCTCGAATGCGGTGGCGCCGATCTCCTGGATCGGCTGCCGCACGGTGGTGAGCTGCGGGCGCAGGTGCCGGGCCATCGGGATGTCGTCGAAGCCGGTCACCGCGACGTCCCCGGGCACGTCGATGCCGTGCTGGCCGAGCGCGTACATGACGCCGAGCGCCGTCTGGTCGTTCGCGCAGGCGATCGCCTCGCGGGAGGGCGGCCCCGCTGGCGATCAGCCGCTCGATGACCCGGGCGCCGCCGGACGCGTAGTAGTTGCCCTGCCACTGCGGGCCGGTCAGCAGCGTGCGCGCCGGCGGCGGCCACCTCGGCCGCCGATGGCCTGCCGCCTGGCCATGCTGTCCGGGCTGTCGGCGAGCCCGGCCAGGTAGGCCGATCGTCCGGTACCCGTGGTCGCGCAGCAGGTGCCGGGCCAGCGCGCGCATGCCCGCCTCGTTGTCGCCGTGCACGTTACGGTCGTGGGCGTGGCTGACGTTGGCCAGCGTCACGACCGGCACTCGCCGGGAGAGCTGTCCAGCTGCGTCTGGTCCCAGCACCCGGTCGTGCAGGATCAGTCCGTCACTCTTGCGGGCCAGGGCGAGCAGCCGCGTCCGGACGTCGTGATCATCGACGTCGACCGAGCTGAGCAGCAGGTTGAAGCCCCGCCGCTGCGCCGCGAGCTCGATGCCGCGGTTGATCACGTCGGGGAACTGCAGGCTCTCGTCCTCCTCGGCGAAGCTGCCCTCGCTGGTCGGGCACCCACCGGACCCGCCGGATGACGACGCCGACGACCTCCTTGAGCCGGGCGCTCAGCGCGCGGGCCGCCCCGTCCGGGACGAACCCGAGCTCGGCGACGGCCTGCAGGACCCGCTCCCTGGTCTCCTGGCGCGGGTTGCGGCGGCCGTTCAGGACCCGGGACACCGACGCGATCGAAACGCCGGCGGCCCGCGCCACGTCGTAGATCGTCGGCGGCGTGTGAGACATCTCGCGGCTGTCGGCCACCGCGCTCCGATCATTCAGGCCGGCCGCCCCGCTGGTCAGGGCCGCGTCGGTGAAGATCCGTTCGGTAAGCGCTTACCGCAACGGCCGGACTGGGGGCCGCGTGCAGAATTACGTGGCTTGCCCGGTCTAGCGGAAAGCGCTTACCAACCGAGTTGCCTGGAGCGTAAGTCCCCGGAGCCCGCCTCAAGACCGGATGTTCCACTGTTACCGGAACGTGATAAATGAGCAGCGAGCCGGCCACGGCAGCCGCCCCGCAGGAGACCGATGTCTCCTGCGGGGCAGCGGCGGCGGCCGGTGCGGCCAGGCCCTGAACGCGGCCGGTTAGCTGCTGAATCCGGGGATGCCGGTGCCGGTCACGGTGGTACGGACGGTGAGGAATCTCGGGCCCGTCTTCTTGCAGGCCTTGAACGGGAACGAAACCACGGTGGCCGCCCTGTCATTCGGCGGGAACACCTTCAGCCCGATGGCGTTCGCCGGGTGGCAGGCCGAGGGGGAGAAGAACGCCACATCGACGATCAGCAGCAGGACGTGGGCCGTCGCACCGCGGCGGAGGGTCACCCGCCGGGTGGGATCAGAGTGATCGCGCCCCGCCGCCCGGCCGAGCTGATGCCCGCCCAGGCCGACGGCCGACACCCCGGGGAAGCCGATTAGCGTGCAGGTGTGGTGCGAGATGTTGGACAGCTCGAGCTGGTAGGCCGTGGTACCGGCCGCGCCGTCACCCGGCACGCCGATCCAGACCCTGAGGTCGGAGGTCGCGCATCTCGGTGCGGCAGCCGGGCCCGGCCAGCTGCGCCCGGGCGCGGCCAGTGCGCGCCCGCAGCGCAGCGTGAGTATCGCGGCGCAGGTAATCGCTACGGCGATCACCCGCCGCCGGGCACGGCTGATGTGGTTCATGTACATCCCCTTTTCGGGTCGGGCCGGTGAATCGGCTGCCCATCCACCTGTACAGAACCCGCGATGGCGATCCAGATACGTCATTCCGGCCGGGGTAAGCCGGCGCCGGCGGTTAACCCACCGTGATCGCGTCCAGGCGCTCCTTCAGGAACTGCGCCGACACGACCGGCCCGTAGTCGTTCGGCTTGCCGATCGGCGGCTGCAGGGCCTCGATCACGGCGTCGTGGTCGGCCTCGTAGAAGTAGACGAGCGAGACCAGATCCTCGTCCGGCGCCTCGGCCTGCGGCGGGAGCACGCGATGCCGGTTGGATTTCCACCGGCCGCCGCTCCAGCGGGCGAGCAGGTCACCGGTGTTGATCGTGAAGGCGCCGGGCATCGTAGGGCGCGTCCTCCCAGCCGTCCTGTTCGGTCCACACCTGCAGGCCGCCCCGGCCCGGCTCACGGTCGAGGATCGTCACGGTGCCGAAGTCGGTGTGCGGGCCGATCCGGAACTGGCCGGGTTCCGGATCGCCGGCCAGCGCCATCGGCGGGTACCAGTTGATGTTCATCGTGTGCGTGGCGTGCCCGGTGTGCCGGGTGAAGAAGTCGCGTTCCAGCCCCAGCGCCGCCGCGCACAGCACCAGCAGGTCGTCCGCGAGCTCGCGCATCGGGCCAGGTAGGCGACGACGGCGGGCTCCAGCGCCGGCACCTCGGCCGGGTAGACGTTGGGCTGGAACCAGTACCCGTCGACCTCCGGGTCGCCGGTCGGCTGGTCAGCGCCGACCGCGAAGGACTCCTTCAGATCCGGCGGCGTCTGCGTGCCCTCGGCGTAGCCGTTCGCCTCGACGCCGGGCGGCAGCCAGCCCCGGCCGCCGACCGTGACGGCGTAACGCTGCTTGGTCTCGCGCGGCAGCGCGAAGAACGCCCGCGCCCCGGCCCGTACCGCCGCGCGCAGGTCGTCCGGCACGCCGTGGCCCGTGATCAGGAAGAAGCCGACGCTCTGCAGCGCCGCGTCGACCTGGCTGGCGACGGCGGCCCGGGCCGCCCCGTCGCCGCTGCGCCAGGGCCTGAGGTCGATCACGGGAACTGACGATGGCATGATCCGGCTCCGATGTCCTCGCCGCCGGGCGGCGGGCGGGGGCTGATGCGGCCATCGTACGTCGGCGCGGCGCGCCGCCGCCGGGCGGCGAGTCCAGGCTGCAGCAGGCCGCGGGCCCGGGTCACGGTCCGGTCCGGCCGGGAGCCGGCCTGGTCAACGGCAGCGCGGAAACAGGGAGTTAACACAAGCGGCCCTGGCGGCCGATCTGTTGCCGTCGGTGTAACGACCGGGAAACATGGCCGAAACCAGCCCATGGGACACATGAAGCAGTCCTGACCGACACCGATGCGGCACCCGCCCCGGGAGGCTTAATGGGTCCCTATTCGAGCTGGCTCAGTGCTGGCGACAACGCCTGGCAGATGACGGCGGCCACGCTCGTCGGCCTGATGAGCATCCCAGCGCTCGCGGTTCTCTATGGCGGGATCGTCCAGCGCAAATGGGCGGTGAACACGATGATGATGGTCTTCAGCGCCTTCGCCCTGACCCTCATCGTGTGGGTCCTGTGGGCGTTCAAGATGGGCTTCGGCGTGCCGTGGATCGCACAGTGGCGGCTACAACTTCGTCGGCAAGCCCGGCACCGTGGTGGGTTCGGCCGGCGAGCAGGGCCAGGCCAGCATCCCGCTGCTCAATGGCCTGATGCCGAAGTTCAGGTTCCCGCAGGGCTCGCTGGTCTACTTCCAGTTCGTGTTCGCGGCGATCACGCCCGATCCTGTTCATCGGCAGCGTGATCGGCCGGATCAAGTTCAAGGTCTGGCTGATCTTCGTGCCGCTGTGGATCACCTTTGCCTACGCGGTCAATGCGTTCCTGCTCTGGGGCGGCGGCTTCTGGGCGCATGAGGGCGCGCTGGACTTCAGCGGCGGCTACGTGATCCACCTGGCGGCCGGGGTATCCGGCTTCGTGGCGGCGGCGGTGGTCGGGCCGCGGCTGCAGCGGGACCGGCAGAAGCGCGATGCCGAACAACCTGCTGTTCGTCGCGGTCGGCGCCGGGATCCTGTGGCTGGGCTGGAACGGCTTCAACGGCGGTGACCCGTACTTCGCCGGCGCCGACGCCACCGCGGCCGTGGTCAACACCAACCTGGCCACCGCGGTCGCCATGATGACCTGGATCATCATGGACATGTCGTTCGGCAAGGAGAAGAAGCCGACCTTCCTCGGCGGCGTCAACGGCATGATCTGCGGCCTGGTCGGCATCACGCCCGCGGCCGGCTACGTCAACGGTGTCGGCGCGATCATCATCGGCCTGGTCACCTCGGCCGTCGTCTGGGGGCTGTTCGGCTACCTGCCGCGGAAGGTCTGGCCGTTCAACAAGGTCGACGACGCGCTCGGCGTGGTCTATACCCACGGCTTCGCCGGGCTGCTCGGCGGCCTGCTGGTCGGGCTGCTGGCCGACCCGAAGATGATCGTCTACCTCGGTCTCGGGAAGAACCCGGACGTCACCACCGCCGGGCTGTTCTACGGCCACCCGAAGCAGCTGCTGATCCAGGGGGGCGCGGCGCTGACCGTCATCGTCTGGGACGGCCTGGTCACGTTCCTGATGCTGCGCGGCATCGGGCTGTTCATGAAGCTGCGGATGCCGGACAACGAGCTGCTGGCCGGCGACATCCTGGTCGCACGGCGAGGTGGCCTACCCGATGGAGGAGCCAGAGGCCGAGCCGGACTTCGGCGAGATTCCTGGCGAGCCGGTCCCGGAACATCACCATCACCACACAACGGCGACCACGGCGACCACGACAAGGTGATGGCGGAGGAGCACACCTGACCTGACTGACCCAGCCAGCCCGGGCCCCGCGCCGGGGCAGCCGCGGAACGCCTCCCGCGGTTGTCCCGGCAGCGGCCCGCGGTAGCGGCTGTCCCGGCCAGGGGCTCAGTGGCCCCGGAAGGCTTCCTCGAGCCACCAGGACCCGTGTGCCGAGCTGATCTTGGCGTCGATCACCAGCGGCCGGTCCCTCGGTCCGGTCAGCCAGGAGCGCACCGGGTCCAGGTCAGCCAGCGAGCGGACGGTCAGGCCCGCGCAGCCGAAGCCGCGCGCGATCTCGGCGAGGTCGGCGGGCGGGAACCTGACGGTGCCCAGCGGATGCCCGTCCGGGCCGAAGTGATGCACCTCGGCCCCGTACGCCTCGTCGTCGTAGATCACTATCAGCATGGGCAGGCCGAGCCGGACGGCGGTTTCGAGCTCGCTGATGCCCATCAGCGCGCCGCCGTCGCCGAGCGCGGCCACGGTCAGCCGGTCCGGCCGTGCGATCGCCGCGCCGATCGCCGAGCCGAGCCCGAGCCCGACCGACTGGTAGGCCTGGGTGAAGCAGAAGCCGTCGGCGTCCGGCACCGACAGGTACATGCTCGGGTAGCCCATGAAGTTGCCCGAGTCCACCGCGACGGTGCGCTGCTGCGGGGAGCAGGTCGTCGAGCGCGATCGTCAGGGCGCGCGGATCGATGGTCTCGCCGTCGCTCTCATCCGCAAACGGCACATCCCGCCAGCGGATTTCCCGGCCCAGCCGCTCCCGCACCTCCGCCGACCTGTAACCGCCCGCCCCCGCGTCGCCGGTCCGAGCTCCATGAAATGCCTGCTGCCGCGGCGCCAGCCGGGCGGCGACGGCGCGGGCGGTCGCGGCGACATCGCCGGCGACGGCCACTTCAACGGGCCGGTGCGCGCCGAGCTGCGCCGGGTCGCTGTCCACCTGGGCCACGACCGTGCCGGGGCTGATCAGCTTCCCGTGCCGCAGTCGTCCACATGTTCAGCGAGCAGCCCCAGCCGATCACCAGGTCAGCGCCGCTGATCAGCTCGGCGGCCAGCGGCGAGGCGAAGCCGCCGCTGACATCGAGGTCCCAGGGACTGCCGCGGAACAGGCCCTTGGCCGCGGCCGAAGTGGCCAGCAGCGCCCCGCACGTGTCGGCCAGCGCCTCCAGGTCGGCCCGGGCCCCGGCGATCCGGGCCCCGCGCCCGGCGATGAACACCGGCCGCCGGGCCCGCACCAGCGCATCAACGAGGGCATGAACGGAATCCGCGCCCGGTCCCGCACCGCGCTGCGCCCGGCGCCGCCGGCACCGTGCTCGCTCCGGCCGCGCGCACCGCGCTGCGCGCCGGGTCCGCGGTGGCCCGTGCCGACGGGCCTGATCTCCGGGGCCGGGCAGCTGCCGGCCTGCACGTCCAGCGGCAGCGCGAGCAGCACCGTGCGCCGCTCGCTCGGCCGCGGTCCGGTAGGCGCGGACCGTATCGTCGACCGCGAACCCGGCGGAGTGCAGCCGGGCGGGCACCGCGCCGATCGCGGTGGCGATCGCCGCGACGTCGATCCGGAAATTTGACCGCACCGCCGAGGCGGCCACGTCGGCGGCGAGCACGATCATCGGCGTGCGGCTCTTGGCGGCCTCGGTGATCCCGGTCAGCGCGTTGGTCAGGCCGGGCCCCTGGTGCAGCGACAGCACCCCCGGCCGGCCGGCCGTCCTCGCCCAGCCGTCGGCCATGCTGGCCGCGCCGCACTCGTGCCGCGCCGCGATGAACCGCGCGCCCCGGGCGATCAGGGCGTTGGTCACATGGAAGTTGCCGCTGCCCACCACGCCGAACACGGTGTCCGCGCCCAGCTCGGCCAGGGCGGCTCCGACTGCCTCGCTGACCAGCATCAGGAATGCTCGACCAGGGCGATGGCCCGGCACGGGCTGCCGGACCCGCCCGCGATCGGCAGCGGCCCGGCGATGACGACCGCGCCGGTGGCGGGCAGCCGGGCCAGGTTCTGCAGCTGGGTGAGCCCGTACTTGCCGGCCCCGAGCAGCGACGCGTGGCACGGGAACGGCGGGTCGAAGGAGTGCGCGGCCCCGGCGTCGGTGCCGACGGTCTCCACGCCGAGCCCCAGCACCGGTGCCTCGCTGGCCAGCCACTTGGCGCACGCGACCGAGATCCCCGGGGTGTGCGGCCCGGTCTCGTTCGCGTTCAGGAACTCTTCCTGACTGGCGGACCTGGCGTCCCAGCCGGTCCGGTACAGCAGCCAGCCGCCCTCGGGCAGCGGGCCGTGGGCCGCCTCCCACTGCCTGACGTCCTCGATCTCCAGCAGGAAGTCGGGATCGGCGGCCGCCTGCGCGCTGAAGTCGAGCACCACGGCGGGCGCGATCAGGCTGGTCACGGGCACCTGCGCGACGTCCTCGCCGTCGCGCACCGGTGACCCAGTGCACCGGCGCGTCGAAATGGGTGCCGGTGTGCTCGCCGGTGCTGATGTCGTTCCAGTACCAGGCCGGGCCGCGATCGTCGTATCTGCTGATCTCGTGCAAGGCGAACGGCTTGGTATTGCCGAACGGCTCCGGCAGCCTGATCACCGGCGTGGTGGAGTCGAGCCTGGCGGTGAGATCGATGACCTCGATCGAGGCGGATCGGATCGCCGAGATGAGTGCGTCGAGCACGGGCATGAGGTCCTCCGGTCGGCGTGGCTGGTCCCGCGGGAACCCCAACAGCCTGCCGCAGCCGGCCGCGGCAGGCTAGTCCGCCGGGGGCGCGGCGGGCACGGCGGCTCTCCCGCAGAATAGGGACATGAACCCGCCGGTAACCAAAGCCCAGACCCTCGTGACCAAGGACGGTATCGCGATCGATGCCGTCCATCTGCCCGGGGACCCCGGCCTGGGAATCGTGCTGGCGCACGGTTTTACCCTGCACTGGCAGCGCGCGGCGGTCTGGGGGATCGCCAGCCGGCTGAACCGGCACGGCGGCGTGGTCACCTTCGATTTCCGCGGGCACGGCAGGTCCGGCGGGCTCACCACGCTGGGCGACCGCGAGATCAGGGACCTGGAGGTGGCGGTGGCCTACGCCCGTGAGCTCGGCTACCGGCGGATCGCCACGGTGGGCTTCTCGATGGGCGCCTCGATCGCGCTGCGGCACGCGGCGCTGCTCGGCGGCACCGACGCCGTGGTCTCGGTCAGCGGCCCTGGCTGGTGGTACTACCGCGGCACCAAGATGATGCGCCGGGTGCACCTGGCCATCGAGCACCGGGCCGGCCGGCTGGTGTCCAGGACCTTCCTGAACACCAGGATCTCGCCGCGGCGCTGGGATCCGGTGCCGATGCCGCCCGACGAGGCGGCGGCCAGGATCTCCCCGGTGCCGCTGCTGATCGTGCACGGCGACCAGGACAATTTCTTCCCGGTCGAGCACGCGCGCGGCTGTATGAGGCGGCGGGGGAGCCCAAGGAGCTGTGGCTGGAGCCCGGCTTCGGTCACGCCGAGTCCTCCGCGTCCGCCGCGCTGATCGACCGGATCGGTACCTGGGCCCGGTCGGCGGCGGTGCTGGCCGCTAGCCCCAACGCCGTCGCCTAGCAGGCTCCCGGGTCCGGCCCGCCGTGCCAGGCGCTGCCGCCGCGGCCCGCTTAGCGGGCCGGGCCGCGAAGGCCAGGATGGCTTCCGGTCACCGCGCCGATGCCCCAGCGGCTGGCGAGGTGCAGCGTCAGGGCCGCGATGACCAGCCCGCCCGCCACCGACCGCGGCCAGCAGCAGCCAGCGCGCCGCCCGGCCGCCCAGCGCGGCCCGGGCGCGCCCGCGGACCTGGCCGCCGAGCAGCAGGCGGGGCAGCCGCGGCGCGTAGGCGAGCACGTGGATGGTCATCACGCCGAACCACAGCACGAACGAGGCCTTGTGCAGCAAGCAGCCACAGGCCACGGGCGCGGGCCGGTCGAAGGCCAGCGCCACGCCGGTGCCGATCACCGCCATGCGAGGTGATGATGACCAGCGGCCCGAGCAGCCGCAGCAGCAGAGCGGGCGGCCCCTTCCTACGTACGGCGCCGAGCCCGTGTAGTAGCGGACGAACCGGTACCCGGTCGAGCCGATCTTCAGCAGCACCGGCCCGATCAGCAGCATGCCGAGGAAGAAATGCACGGTCAGCAGCTGGTGGATGGACAGGATGGTGAGGCCTTCGGCGGCGAACAGGACCAGCAGCACGGCGCCGGTCATCGCGGTGAGCCGCTCGTTGCCCGCCGGGCCTGCCGCGGCGTCGCCGGGTGCCTGGCGGTGCCGGGCGCTGCGCCACCGGGCCCTGCTGCGGCGATCGCCGCGGCGGCGGGCTCATCGTGCGGCCGTCCGGCCCTGGCGCGGTACGGCCGGTCGCTTGAGCGCGAGCGCGAGGGTCGGGCAGGCGCGTCACCGCGCGCCGGGCGTGCGGCCGGAGCTCCGGCGGCGCGACCGGCTCGGCCGAGGATCGGGTAGCCCCACTCGTCGAGCTCGATCAGCTCGGGCAGCAGCTCGGCGCAGATCCCGTGGCCCGGTGCAGGCGATCGGGTCGAGTGCAGGTCGCGTCTGTCATCTGCCACCTTCCATCGCGCCGTCGGGCCGGGGAATCGGCAGCACGGCCCTGCGCCTGGCCGCGCCGCGCCGGCTGCTGGCAGGCACGGCCGGTGCGCCGCGTGCGCCCGGACGTCGGCCGCGAACGCCGCCAGCGCCGAGGCGGCCAGCCGGACCGCGCCGTCCGGATGGCGGCAGGCGCCGCGGCCGATGACCACGCCGAGCCGGCGCTCCAGCCGCTCGAGCACCGGCCCCGTGCGGCCGGCCGGACGGCCAGCTGGGCGAAGTCGTCGGCGATCGCGGGCAGCCCGAACACGCACGGGCCGCACTGGCCGGCGCTCTGGCCGGCCAGGTAGCCGAGCACGCGGGCCGTCTCGGCCAGCCCGCAGGCGCCGCGCGGCAGCACGACGAGCACGCCAGCGCCGGGCGCGGCGCCGCCTGCGCGCAGCCGCGGCCGCGGCCATCGGCAGGCCGGCGACCTGGCTGCAGCGTCGTGCCAGGTGCCGAAGTAGCCGCCGATCAGCACCGCGGCCGCGTCCGGCCGCGGCGCCGGCTCAGCGCGAGCACGTCAGCGATCGGGCGTGCCGACCTCGATCTCGTAGACGCCGGGTCCTGCGACCGCGCCGGAGATCGTGGCCAGCATGGTGCCCGGCGCGTCGGCCGAGCCCGGCCTGCCGGAACCAGGCCGGGCCGAACCGGGCGATCAGCGCGATGTGGGCGAGCGTCTCGACATTGTCGATGCAGCGTCGGCCGCCGCCCGACGCCCCTCTCGAACGGCCGCGGCGGCGTGGCGGTCGGCTTGGCCTCGCCGCCGTTCAGCCAGTGCACGAGCGCGGTCTCCTCGCTGGACACGTAGTGGTGCGGCAGCTCGTGCACCTCGATCCGGACCCGGTCGAAGCCCGCCTGCTGCGCGCTCGGCGACGGCGTCGGCCACGCTGGTCACCAGCCACGGCCGGGTCCGCGGCAGGCACAGGTGCACGCGTCCGGCCCGACCGCCGTCGGCGGCCAGCACCGCTCCGTCGAGCACCAGGTGCGGGGCGCGGGCCAGCAGCGCCTTGTCCTTCTCGCTGGCGGGCTCGCTCTCCATGCCGTTGGCCACGACCACCGCCGGGCCGCGGCGCGCGGCCACGGCGGCGCATCTTGATCGCCGGTCGGGAAGCCCGCGCCGCCGCGGCCGGTCAGCCCGGCCTGCGGCGATCGCGTCGGCGAGCTGCCCGGCGTGCCGGCGCGCGCCCGCGGCCGCGCTGCGGCAGCGGGCCGTACCGGTCCAGCGTGCTCGCGCAGCGTGGCCGGGCGTCCCAGCTCCTGCCAGCCCGGCGGTCAGCCGGGCCGGACAGGCCGAGCCGGTCGGTGCCGGTGCCCGGCGGTGGCCGGCCAGGCCGCCGTGTCATTCACTCGCTCGCCGCTGCTGATGAGCAGATCTGACCGTGCCCGGTCACCGACCGACCGCTGATCGTCATCGTGACCTGGGCCCGCCGCTGCCCCGACTGGCGCTGAGATCGGCGCACCAGCTGCTGCCCGGCCAGCGCACCACCGGCCCCGAGTAGCCGGACGCGGTGCCCAGCGGGGCCGATGCCGCACCGTGCCGTCCGGACAAGCAGACGCCGGCGCCGGCCGGCGTGCCCGCGCAAGATGATCACTGAGCTCTCCGCCGGGGCTCGCGGTGGTCGTCGGCCGTGACCGTGATCGTCACGCTGGCTCGGCCCCGGGCCGCTGCTGCGCGACGCTGGCCGCGTGAACGGCGCGTCCGACGGCAGCCGGCCGGGCTGGCCGGCCTGGCCGCTGCCGGCCTGGCCGGCCGCCGGGGCGTCCCCGCCGCCCGGATGCTGGCTGCCCAGGCCAGCGCCTGACGGGCGTTCCCGCCCGGCGCGCCCAGCCAGGCTGCAGCGGGCCGAGCAGCACGAACACCAGCGTCAACAGCGGCACGACGGTACCAGCGACCGCCATGGTGAGCGGGCGCGGCGCGTGCTCGGTCAGCGACAGCCGCCACCAGACCGCCCAGGCGACGGCGGCCACGGCACGCCGCGTCGAGGGCGAGCAGCCAGGGCAGCCTGGCTGTCGGTGCCGGTGCCGAGGCCGTGCCAGAGCGCGACCGGCCAGCCGACGTAGACGAGCCAGTGCACCAGCCGCCAGCCCCGGTAGCCGAGCCGGTCCCGCAGCAGGCTGGTGACGATGACGCGCGAGCAGCAGGTCGAAGGCGACCGTGCCCAGGCTCAGCCAGAGCGGCCGGTAGGCGGAGCTGAACGGCACGACGCCGAGACCAGGCCGATCGCGGCGTAGGTATCGAGAACCGTCGTCAGCACGTGCACGCCGACCAAGGCCACCGACCAGCAGCGCGAGGTTCCGGTGCAGGCCGGCGGTGACCAGCCGGGGCCAGCGCGGCGTGGCGACCCGGCCGTCCCGCGATCGCCGAGCACCACCGTGCCCGTCAGCAGCACCAGCGCGACCACGCCGGTCGCCCGGGTCGAGTACCAGAGCGGGCTGGACCCGCGGTGACCGCCGCCAGCGAGCCGGTCATGCCCGGCCGGAGCGCGGCTGCCTGCGTCACGATCCGCCGGATGAGACGACCGGCGGCGCGCCCGTGTCTGCGGCGGCGCCTGGGCGGGCGGCGCGAGCCGCGCGGTGGTGCAGTGGTGCCGGGCGTGCTGCGGGCTGTGCGCGGCCGGGCTGAGCCGCGCTGCCCGGAGCCCGGACCTGCTCCGGCCGGCCTCGTCCGGCTGCCGGCCCGTGCTGCTGGCCGGTGCCCGGCCGGCTGGTGGCCCGCTGGCGGCCGCCCGGTGCCCGGGCAGCGCATGCGGCGAACGCGGTGCCGAGGCCGAGCGACGCTGCGGCCGCGCCGCCCGCGACCCAGAGTCGACATCCTGCGGGTGCGCGACAGTCTCTCGTCACGGCGCCTGGCGGCGTGGCCAGCTGAAAGGGGCATGCTGGATACTCCTGATAGTCCAGTTCGTCGGTCCGGGGGCCCGGTAGCCCGGCCCAGCGACTCTGGGCGTACCGCGGTGCTGCGCGCGACGGGTCCCGGTGACCGGGCCCGTCGCGCTGACTAGCCTGCCCGCTGGGGTGGCGGGAACCGGTTCAGGAAACGTTCAGAAGTGGTAAATATCGCGGCTCAGACCTCAGGATGATCCTGCCGCTGACGCCGCGTAGTCCCCGGTCGCGCGGCGCGACTGCGGCAGCTCCAGCGTGACGGTCAGGCCGCCGCCCGGCGTGTCGGACAATCGCCGCCGTGCCGCCGTTTGAGGTCACCAGCCGGTGCACGATCGCCAGGCCGAGCCCGGTACCGCCCGGGGTGGTGCTGACGAACCGCCGGAAGGCGGCCCGCTGCTGCTGCGCGGTCATGCCCGGGCCGTCGTCGGCCACCGACGATGCGTGACCAGCTGCCCGGCCGCGGCCGCGCTGACCCGGATCTTGCCGCCCGCGCGGGACCGCATCGAGCGCGTTGGCGAGCAGGTTGTCCAGTATCTGCTCCAGGTGGCCGTCGCCCAGCCTGGCGCGCGACCGGCTCGGCGGTGACGCCTCAGGTGACGCCCCGCTCCTCGGCGGCCGGGCGCCAGGCGGCGGCCCGGTCCCTGATCACCGACGTCGACCGGCACCGGTGACCGGCGCCGCGGTCACGTTCTCCGCCCTGGCCACCGCCAGCAGGCCGTTGACCATCCGGGACAGCCTGGCGACCTCCTCCTGCGCGCCGGCCAGTTCGCCGGCCAGCGGCTCCGCGGCGTCCTGGGCGAGCACGTCCAGCCGGAGCCTGAGCGCGGCGAGCGGGGTGCGCAGCTGGTGCGAGACGTCGGCCATCATCGCCTGATGGCCGTCGACCAGCGCCTCGAGCCGCGCCGGCCATCGGTGTTGAAGTTCGCCGCCAGCCTGCGTACCTCGGTCGGGCCCGCTCTGCACCGGGGACCGGGTATCGAGGTCGCCGTCGCCGAGCCGGCTGGGCGGCCGCCTCGAGCGCGACCAGCGGCCGGCTGACCCAGCGCGCCAGCGCCGATCGCGATCAGCGGCCGCGGCCAGCAGCCCGGCCGCGGAGACCGCGGCCAGCCAGGTCCAGCAGCGCCGTCGATCCGGTGGTCGCAGTGGCGCGGTCGACCGCGACAGCGCGACGACCCCGAGGCGGCCGCCGCCCTCGTCGCTGCGTCACCGGCGCGAGCACGAGCAGCCGGTCGTCGCGCCGGGTAGCTGGCGGTCCGCCCGGCTCGGAGCGCGCCGGCCGATGCAGCGCGGCGGAGCGCCAGGACCGGACCGGTGCCGGCGAGCCGCGTGCCCGGCCCGGTCATACACGCGCGACCTGGTCGCCGCGGCGCCGCAGGCCGGGCGATCGACCGGCCGAGGGCGGGCGCATCGGCCGTGGTCCGCGAGCTTCTCCTCGGCCGACGCTGGCCAGGGTGCTGGGCCGCGGTGATCGGTCTCGTCGCGGAAGTCGTGCCGGTCCTGGCTGGCGGTGAGCAGGCCGAGCGGAACGGCCATGACGCCGAGCAGCACCACGATCAGCGCCGATGACGATCAGCGCGATCCTGCGGGCCATCAGACCTCGCCGAGCCGGAACCCGCGGCCGTAGACGGTCTCGATCAGGCCAGGCTGCGCCGAGCTTGCGGCGCAGCGCGGCGACGTGCACGTCCAGTACCTTGGTCGGCCCGTACCAGTGCGCGTCCCAGGCCGCCTTCCAGCATCTCCTGCCTGCTCACGACCCGCCCCGGATCGGCGGCCAGGCACTCGAGGATGTCGAACTCCTTGGGCGTCAGCGCCACCTCCTGGCCGGAGACCGTCACCTTGCGGGTCCGCAGGTCCACCGTCAGCGGCCCGTGCCTGATCAGCTCGCCGCCCGGGCCGCACCCGGCGCAGCACGGCCCGGATCCTGGCCTGCAGCTCGGCCAGCCCGAACGGCTTGACCAGGTAGTCGTCGGCGCCCGCGTCCAGCGCGTTGACCCGGTCCGGCTCCTCGCCGTAGGCGGTCACGACGATGATCGCGGCGCTGGATCGCTCGCGGAGCTGCCGGCAGACGTTGACGCCGTCGACGTCGGGCAGCTCGAGGTCGAGCAGCACGACGTCGGGATCGCCCCAGGCCAGCGCCTCGCTGCCGGTCATCACGTGGTCGACCCGGTAGCCGCCCCGGGAC
Source organism: uncultured Gammaproteobacteria bacterium (assembly GCA_963749775.1). Lineage (GTDB taxonomy): Bacteria > Pseudomonadota > Gammaproteobacteria > Steroidobacterales > Steroidobacteraceae > Bog-1198. The sequence goes on along the minus strand of CAVVPB010000025.1, from coordinate 62,384 downwards.
AGGCCGCGGACCAGCTGGGTGGCGATGCCCGGGTCGTCTTCGACCACGAGCACGCTGGTAGACGGCTCGTCAACGGATGCGACGGGCCGCGCCGGGCCGCTGGGCGCTGTCATGGGAACCACCGTAAGCGAGCCAGGCCGATCGCGCGCGGTCGATGCGGCTGGCCGCCCGCTAGCCCGGATACTCGCCGGCCGGCGGGCGAAGCCGCAGCGCCGTGCGCGTGCTGCGGAATCCCCAGTCCAGGATCCGGGCGGCGGCGGTAAAGCGCGCGTCCGGGTTGGTCGTCGAGCTGTCGAGGACCACGCCGATCAGGGCGCGGCCGCCCCGGCTGGCCTCGAACAGCAGGCTGTAGCCCGCCTGGTTGGTCCAGCCGGTCTTGATCCCGATGGCGCCCGGGTAGGCGCCGAGCAGCAGGTTGGTGTTCCGCCAGCGGTAAGCGTGGTGCTGCGGGTCGCGGCCCAGGTAGTAGCGTCCGCTGCCGGACGATGCGCGGAAGACGGCCAGCCGCATGGCGGCCTCGGCCCAGCACGAGCAGATCCCTCGGCGTCGAGTAGGTGGAGCGGCCCGTCGGCCAGGGCAGGCCGTCGAAGTTCGGCGAAGTGGGTGCCGAACGCAGCCCCAGCCGCCGTGCGGTCGCGTTCATCTTGCGCCACGAACGCCCGCCAGCCCGGGCCGTAGGCTGCTGGCCAGCGCGAAGGCGGCGTCGGCGCCGGACGGCAGCAGCATCGCCTCCAGCAGCTGGCTGGCCGTCAGGCACGTCGCCGGCCTGCAGCCCGGCGTTGCCCGCGATCGTTGCGGCCGCACGTAAGCCGGTCCGCCGCGGAGATCCTGATCCTCCGGCCCAGGTCGCCGGCCCGGATCACCACCAGCGCGGTCATCACCTTGGTGATGCTGGCCATCGGCCGCCTGGCTGTTCTGCCCGGCCCCACAGCCGCTGGCCGGTGGCGGCGTTGGCCAGCTCCGCGCCCCGGCCGACACGCCGCGCGGCCCGCGGGCCGGCGCCGCCGTCCGCGCCTGGCCGTGCGGCCCGTGCGGCACCGGCTGCGGCCCGTGCGGCGCCAGCCGAAGCCTGCGCGGCTCCGGCTGGCCCGGCCCGGCGGGCGCGGCCGGTGCGGCGGTGGCAGCGACCGGAGCCGCCAGCCCGGTCGCGGTGACCAGCGCGGCCGCGGCCAGGGTGGCGGCGATCAGCCGCCGCGGCCGCGGCGTAGGCGCCCGGGACCGGCCGCCGCGCCGCGGGCACCGTCACCAGCCGGCCGGCAGCGGCATGCCCTCTGTGTAGCCCGGCAGCTCCCTGAACTCCGACCACCGCGAGCTCATGCAGTTCGTCCAAGTCGCTCGCGCCAGCATAGGTACACGCGCTGCGCAGGCCGGCGATTATCGCGTCGATCAGGTCCTCGACGCCGGGGCGCAGCGGGTCCAGGTACATCCGCGAGGTCGAGATGCCCTCTTCGAAGAGTTCCTTGCGGGCCCGCTCGAACGGCGAGTCGGCGGCGGTCCGCAGCCGGACGGCCCGCGCCGACGCCATGCCGAAGCTCTCCTTGTACAGCCGTCCCTCGGCGTCCCTGAACACGTCGCCGGGGGATTCGCAGGTGCCGGCGAACCACGAGCCGATCATCACGTTGGATGCCCCGGCGGCGAGCGCGAGCGCGACATCGCGGGGATGCCGGACGCCGCCGTCGGCCCAGACGTGCGCGCCGAGCCGGCGCGCCTCGGCGGCGCACTCCAGGACCGCGCTGAACTGCGGGCGCCCGACTCCCGTCATCATCCGGGTCGTGCACATCGCGCCGGGGCCCACGCCGACCTTGACGATGTCGGCCCCGGCCTCGACCAGGTCCGCGACGCCGGCCGCGGTGACGACGTTGCCGGCCACCAGCGGCGGGCTGCCGGGCGCCGCGCTGCCCATCGCCCCGCGCACCGCCCGCAGCGCATCGATCATGCGGTCCTGGTGACCGTGCGCGGTGTCGATGACCAGCAAGTCGGCGCCGGCGTCGAGCAGCAGCTTGGCCTTGGCGGCCACGTCCCCGTTGATGCCGATCGCCGCGCCGATCCGCAGCCTGCCGCCGAGCGTCGGTGGCCGGCTCGTACAAGGTCGCGCGCAGCGCTCCGGTGCGGGTCAGGATGCCCACGCACCGGCCATCGTCGTCAACGCACCGGCGCCAGCCGGTGCCTGCCTGTCATGAGCAGGTCGAACGCATGCTCGGGGTCAGTCCCGGCGGCCAGCGTGAACAGCCCGGTGGACATCACCTGCCGGACCTGGGTGAATCTGTCCACGCCCTGGCAGTCGGCCTCGGTCACCACCCCGACCGGCCGCCCGTCGGCCACCACGATGACGGCGCCGTGCGCCCGCTTGGGCAGCAGGCTGAGCGCATGCCCGGTGGTCGCGTCGGGACCGAGGGTCAGCGGGGTGTCGTAGACCAGGTCCCGGCTTTTCACCCAGGAGATCACCTCGGCGACCACGTCGCCCGGGATGTCCTGCGGCAGCACCACCAGGCCGCCCCGGCGGGCGACCGTCTCGGCCATCCGCCGCCCGGCCACCGCGGTCATGTTCGCCACCACGACCGGGATGGTGGTGCCGCTGCCATCGCGGGTGGCCAGGCTCACGGCCAGCCTGGAGGTCACGGCCGACCGGCTCGGCACCAGGAAGACATCGCTATAGGTGAGGTCATGAGGCGGCTGCTGCTCAGTATGGAATCGCACCCTTCGATTCTGCCCTGGCCGTGCTTATGCTGGCGCGCGTGACCACCCCCAGGACGCTGCGGCTCGGCCGGCGGGAGTGGCGCCCAGGCTCGTTCGGGATCATGGCAGTGCTCAACAGGACCCCGGATTCCTTCTTCGACCAGGGCGCTACCTACGAGTTCGGCGCCGCGCTGAGCGCGGCCGGGCAGGCCGTCTGCGCCGGGGCCGACATCATCGACATCGGGGGAGTGAAGGCCGGGCCAGGCGCCGAGGTCGACGTGGGCGAGGAGATCCGGCGGGTCACCGGCCTGGTCAAGGCGGTCCGGGAGGCCCACCCCGACGTTGTGATCAGCGTCGATACCTGGCGGGCCGAGGTCGGCGAGGCGGTCGCCGAGGCCGGCGCGGACCTGCTCAACGACGCCTGGGGCGGCGCGGATCCGCGGCTCGCTGAGGTGGCCGCCGCCCACCGGATCGGGCTGGTCTGCTCGCATGCGGGCGGCCTGGCGCCGCGGTCCAGGCCGCACCGGCCCGCCTACGGCGACGTGGTGGCCGAGGTGACCGGCTACGTGACTGCCCAGGCGCAGCGCGCGGTCGAAGCCGGGGTGCGGCCGGACGCGATCCTGATCGATCCGGCCCACGACTTCGGCAAGAACACCTGGCACTCCCTCGCGGTCACCCGCAGCCTCGATGAGCTGGTCGGCACCGGCTGGCCGGTGCTGGTCGCGGTCTCCAACAAGGACTTCATCGGCGAGACGCTCGGCGTGCCCGCCGATCAGCGGGGCGCGGGCACGATCGCCACCCTGGCCATCTGCGCCTGGCAAGGAGCACGGGTCATGCGGGTGCACGACGTGCCGGCCGCCCGGCGCGCGCTGGCGGCGGTCAGCTGGGCGCGCAGTGCCTCAGGGTAATCAGCACCTCACGATGAGTTGAAGGCCGCGTAGATGATGGCGCTGAGCCGGTCGACCATCTCGGCCCGCGGCAGCTGCACCTCGACACTGAGCAGGTAGTTGACCCGCTCCAGCATCATCAGGCAGGCCACGGCGGTCAGCTCAGCATGCTCGAGCGGCGCGCTGCCATCAGCAGGCCGGGCCGCGGTCATGCCCTGAGTGATCGCCTCGGCCAGCCGGAAAAGTGACTGCAGGCCGTCGCCGTAGACTTCCTCGCTGACCACGTCGGCCTGGCTGAGGATGCGGATGACCGGGGCGTGCGCCGCGTAGGTGTCGCAGAACTTCGCCACCCAGTCGCGCAGTGCCTGCCGCCCCGCCTCGTTGCGGGTCACCACCGGGAAGTCGCCCGTGATCAGGCCCATGTCGTGCAGCGCGTCCCGCAGCAGCGCCTTGAACAGGTCGTCCTTGTTGGCGAAGTAGAGATAGAACGTGCCGTGGGAGGTCTTCGCCCGCCGCACCACATCGTCGACGCGGACCGCCTGCAAACCGCGTTCGTCGAACTCGGCCAGGCCGGCCTCGAGCAGCTTGCGCACGGTCTTGCGGCCCTGTGCCCCCAGCTCGCGGCCCTGGGCAGGCACGCCGCCGCCGAGTGAGGGCCGCCGGGCCCTGGCCGAGCCACCAGGCCGTCCCTTGGCCGCGCCCGCCGCTGCGGCGGTGGTCGCGCCGCGCTGGTCGCGCCGGTCCCGGGCGGCCCGAATCCGGCCCGGGCTGTCCTGGACGCCGACCGTCAGCTGCCTGGGTACGGCCTGGGTTCGCACCGGCTCCCCGGTCAATGTGTCTCCTCCCGCGGCACCGCGCCCGCTGCGGCCTCGCCGCGATGGGCCGCCGCCGGCTTCGCCGTCCATGCAGGCGAGACTAGCCCTATCGGGGGCCGAGCCCGCTGGATTTTCGCCGCGCCTACCATTCCATCGGGCACGCCTCGTGGACCCAGCTGCCATCCGGCAGCAGGCGCGCATCCTGACCGGCCGCTATCGCCTGCCCGCACCGCTCGCACATTTTACCGGGCGCATGCGCCTCGTTGTCTTCCAGAACCGGCTGCCGCTCGTCCGCACCGCTGAAATCGCGGGTGGACAGTTCGTAGGCAAGGCCGCTCTCATTGAACTGCGGCTGCATATCCCGGGCCATCAGCCGGCCTCCCGTCCGCCGCCGCCACGGACGGCTGCGAGCGCGGTTACCACCGGACGGGGCAGGCCTCGTGCGCCCACCAGCCGTTCGCACGCAGCCGGACCGGCTCCCCGGCAGCGATGATCGCGCTGCAGAGCGCGCAGACCTGGCCCGGTGCATGCGCGGTGTGGTCATCCGAAAGCGGCTGCCTCCGGTCGGTGGAGGGGCGTCCCGGTGCGCCGCCTCGAACGCGGCGCCCTGCTCCTCATATCCCGGCGAGTCGCCAGATACCCGCATCATCGGGCCGGTCCTTTCCGCCATCCGGCTGGGGATGGCCGCCGCACCGCCATGCTGCCAGTATGCGCCCCTGGTCAGCCGACTGACGGCAGCTCGTCCGGCGGCAGCGGGCAGGCCTCGTGGATCCACCGGCCGTCCGGCTCCAGCCGGGCGTCCTGGCTGGCGCTGATGACGGCGCCGCACAGTTCGCAGATCCGGCCCGGGGCATGAGCGGCATTGTCGAACTCGACCAGCCGGTCCCGGTCGCCCGTGCGCAGGCTCTCGTCGTCGGTCGGCAACGCATCCTGGGCGAGTTCCTCGTAGGCGGCGCCTTGCGGGCCGAATTCTGCTGGCGATGGCGATGTCATGTCATTTCCCCTTGCTGACGTCATCGGGCGGCCGGCCCCGTCCGGCCGTCTCCTGCGTTCAGGTGTGCCCGATCGACGGGGCCGCTAAGCACCGAGGACGGCAGTCAGGTAAGCGTTGCCGAACCGGCGCTGCGGGTCCGGTTCGTCGCGCAGCGCGGTGAAGTCGGCACTGGCTGCCTCACGGGCGGCCGGCTACCTCAGCGGCGGCCGGGCCGCCGCCGATATCGCTGGCCGGCGGGGCGGCGTCGGCCGGGGCGGTGGTTCCGGCTGGAGCACGCAGCGTGCGCAGGCCCAGCAGGCAGATCACGGCAGCCACGGCCCCGCAGCAGGCGGCGAACGCGTACCCCCAATGCGGTCCGGCGTCGTCGATGATGTGCCCGGCTGCCGCGGACCCGATGGCCACCCCGACCGAGACCGCGGAACCCAGCCAGGCCATTCCCTCGGTCCGGCGGCCGGCCGGCGCCTGGCGCTCGATCAGGCCGTAACCGGCGATGAGCGTGGGCGAGATGGTCAGGCCGCACACGAAGATGATCAGCGCTAGCGACAGCAGCCCGGGCTGGGCCCAGAACGTCGAGACCCCGGCCACCGTGCAGCACAGCGTGATCGCGAACTGGCGCTCCAGCGGGATCCGCCAGGTCCGCGATCCGTACCACAGGCCGCCTGCCGCGCTGCCCAGGGCGTAGATCCCCAGGATGAATCCGGCCAGCGGCTTGTGCCCGTGCACTTGCGCGAAATCCACCGTGCTCAGGTCGATGGTGGCGAACATGGCCCCGAGGAACAGGTAAACCGGGGCCAGCGTGAGCAGCCCGCGGGCTGGCATGGCGAACCGGTGTACCTGGCTGGCCGGCCGGAAGCGCGGCCTGGCCGGCGGCTCGCTGCGGCGCTGCATGGCCAGCAGCAGGGTCCCGGTCACGCACGCGGCCATCGCGACGCCCACCCCGGCGGCCGGATGGACCTCCGTGGCCAGCAGCGTCACCAGCGCCGGGCCGATGACGAAGATCATCTCGTCGGCCACCGACTCCAGGGAGTACGCGGTATGCAGCCGCGCCGGATCGTCCAGCAGCGTGCTCCAGCGCGACCTCACCATCGGGCCGAGCGACGGCATGGACGCGCCCGCGAGCGGCGCCGGTGATCAGGAGCGTCCACAGCGGTGCCCGCAGCTCGGCGCAGGCCACGAACGCCACGGTGCTGACCGCGAACGACGCCGCGAGCGGCCGGAGCACCCGGTGCTGGCCGAACCGGTCAGCGAGCTTGGCGGCCTGCGGCGCGAAAATCGCGTAGCCCACCGAGCCCGCTGCTGCCACCGTCCCCGCCAGCCCGTACTTGCCGGTGACGGCGGCGATGAGCAGCACGGTGCCGAGTCCGAACATGGACATCGACATCCGGCCGATGAAGCCAGCGGCCGAAAAGCTGAGCGCGCCCGGAGTGCGCAGGATCTGCAGGTAGGAATTGCCGCGCCCGGCCGTCCGCTGCCCGTCCTCAACCTGCGCCAACACCAACCTCCGCTATGACCGTATACCCGCATAACAACTGATTTTCGCCGGGCGACGCCGCAGGCCTCTTCAGCGCTGGCCGGGCGCCAGTTATGGTTGAACGCAGAATGGGACGTCTCAGCCGGCGCAGGAGATCGCGCGTCACCGTCGCGTCCGGTGGCGCAGCGCCAGCATTTCGGGGAGTCGCCGCCGGTGCCGCCGTCTGCGCGGCGTTCTTGCTGCTGGCCCCGGCCGCCAGCGCCCGCACGCACGTGCCGGTTCCCGGAGGTTCCGGCGCGTCGCCCTCCGGGACCGCGGCGGTGACCGGCGCGGCCAGCCGGGCGCGGGACAGCACGGCGTTCCGGCGGATCATCCTGCCGGACCTGCTGGTGGTCGCGCCGGCCGGGCTGACCAGGGCGGAGATCGCCAGGCTGAACAAGACGGCGCACGTCCGCAACATGATCGTTTTTGACGGCGCGGAGATCACCGCGGGCGGCCGCCCGGCCAGCGTCATCGGAGTGAACCCGGCTCAGTTCCGCTCCTGGGTGCCGTTGCGGACGGCCTCGGACCAGGCGCTGTGGACCACCCTGGCCGACGGCGGTTTCGTCGCCGCGCCGGCGGCCGGCCGCCGGCTAGCGCTGCACCGGGGGCGCAGCTACGAACTGGCCGGCGCCACCCGGAAGGCGGTGACCTTCGGCGCCGCCGCGTCCCTCGGGGTGGCAGGCGTGGACCTGGTGGTCGGCAGTGCCACCTCGCGGCAGCTCGGCCTGGTGCACCAGGTCGCCGCCCTGATCAGTGCGCCCGGTGCAGGCATGACCACGCTGACGGCCAAGGTCAGGGCCATTCTCGGGTCGAAAGCCAAGATCGTAAGCCTGCGCCAGCAGCAGCTGCCGGTGGCGACCGTCACCGGGAGCCAGCGGCCCAGCACCTACCTCGAACTGTTCAAGGCCTCAGCGGCGCGGTACTGCCCGGGGCTGTCCTGGACGGTGCTGGCCGCGATCGGCCAGATCGAGAGCGCCGACGGAACCAATGTCGGCCCGTCAACCGCCGGGGCGCTCGGCCCGATGCAGTTCCTGCCCTCCACCTGGAAGATATGGGGAACCGACGGGTTCGGCCAGACCGGGCCGCCGGACATCATGAACCCCTTTGACGCAGTGCCGGCCGCGGCCAGGCTGCTGTGCGCGGACGGGGCGGCGGCCGGCGGCCGGGCCCTGGCCAGCGCGATCTTCGATTACAACCACGCCAGCTGGTATGTCAGCGAGGTACTGGCCCTGGCCGCGCAGTACGCCGCCGACTACAGCTGAGCCGGATACAGCCGAGCCGGATACTGCCGAGCCAGATACTCCCGAGCCAGATACTAGCCGACGAGCCGGATACAGCGCGAGCCAGATACAGCCGAGCCGGATACTCCCGAGCCGGATACAGCCGAGCCAGCTACCGCCGAGCGGATGACCGCTCGCCCCGCGGCCGGCTTGTTGGCCGGTTCTGTCCGCGCAGCCTGGTTGGATGGTGGCATGCCGAATTACGACGCCTTGCTGCTGGTCTCGTTCGGCGGCCCCGAGTCCCGCGGCGAGGTCATCCCGTTCCTGGAGAACGTCACCCGCGGGCGCGGCGTGCCTCAAGCCCGGCTTGAGCAGGTCGCCGAGCACTACTACGCGTTCGGCGGGGTCAGCCCGATCAACCAGCAATGCCGGGACCTGGTGGCGGCGATCGAGAAAGACTTCGCAGCCAGCGGCGTCGGCCTGCCCGTCTACTGGGGCAACCGGAACTGGGACCCCTACCTGGCCGACACCGTGGCGGCCATGGCCGCCGACGGCGTGCGCTCCGCGCTGGCCTTCGTGACCTCCGCCTACAGCTCGTTCTCCAGCTGCCGGCAATACCTCGACGACATCGCCCGGGCCCGGGCCCAGGTAGGCGACGGCGCCCCGCGGATCGACAAGCTGCGGCCGTATTTCAACCACCCCGGCTTCATCGAGCCGCTGGCCGACGCCACCGCCGCCGCCGTCGAATCGCTGCCGGCGGCCGTCCGCGACCAGGCTGACCTGGTCTTCACCGCGCACAGCATCCCGGCCGCGATGGCCGCGGCGAGCGGGCCGGGCGGCGGCGCGTACCCGGCGCAGCTGACCGAGGCGGCCGGGCTGGTGCGCCGAGCGGGTCGGGGCGCGGTCCTGGCAGCTGGCCTATCAGAGCCGGAGCGGCCCGCCGTCCCAGCCGTGGCTCGGCCCCGACGTCCGCGACTGCATCAGCGAGCTGGCCTCGTCCGGGTCGCCGGCCGTGGTGCTGGTACCGGTCGGCTTCGTCTCCGACCATCTGGAGGTCAAGTACGACCTGGACGTCGAGGCGGCCCAGGTGGCGGCGCGGCATGGCGTCGCACTGGCCCGGGCGGCGACAGCGGGCCCAGATCCCCGTTTCGTCGCCATGGTCACCGAGCTGGTCGCCGAGCAGCTGGACGGATCGCCGCCGCGCGCGCTGGGCCGTTCCTGGCCCGTGGCGGAATTCTGCGCCCCCGGCTGCTGCGGCTCCGGGCGTCCTGCTGCCGCCCCCGGAGCGGCCTGAATGGCTGATCCGGGCGAGCTGCTCGACCTGGCCCGGCAGGCGGCCGGCGCGGCCGGGCGGCTGCTCGCCGAGCGGCGCCCGGCCGGCGGCCCGGCGGTGGTGGCCACCAAGTCGAGCCCGACCGATGTGGTCACCGAGATGGATCGCGCCGCGGAGCGGCTGATCCGCAGGATGATCGCCGGGGTGCGGCCGGGCGACGCGATCCTGGGGGAGGAGGGCGGCGAGACGGGGCAGGGCGCGGCCGTGCGGTGGATCGTGGACCCCCTGGACGGGACCGTCAACTACCTGTACGGCCTGGCCGACTGGGCGGTCAGCATCGCCGCGGAGGTGGCCGGCTCGGTGGTGGCCGGCGCGGTCGTGGTGCCGCAGCGCGACGAGGAGTTCAGCGCGGTGCTCGGCGGCGGTGCGTGGCTGCGGGCCGGCGGCGCCGATCCGGTCCGGCTGACGTGCAACGGGCCGGTGCCGCTGGACCGGGCCCTGGTTGCGACCGGTTTCGGTTACGACGCGCGATTGCGCCGGGTGCAGGGCCAGGTAGTCGCCGAGGTGCTGCCCGCGGTTCGCGACATCAGGCGGGGCGGGTCGTGTGCGGTCGATCTGTGCTCGCTGGCTTCGGGCCACGTCGACGCCTACTACGAGCGCGGCGTGAACTACTGGGACATCGCCGCGGGCGGCCTGATCGCCGGGGAGGCCGGTGCGCAGGTCGGCGGGCTGCACGGCCGGCCCGCCAGCCGGTCGATGACCCTCGCGGCCGGGCCTGGCCTGTTCGATGACCTGCACGACCTGCTGGCCAGCCTGGATCCTGAGCGGGACGCCTGACGGCCCGGGGCTACGACCTGGTCAGGGTGCCGGCGGCGGCGGGTCCCGCGGCCCCGGTGAACTTGAACAGCAGGGAGTCCGCGGCTCCGGGCCGCAGCGTGACCACCCCGTCGGCGCAGGTGTGCCGCCCGACGGTGATGCCCTGGTGCATGGTCAGCGTGCCGCCCGAGTCTGAGACCAGGCTGAGCTGCCCGGTACAGGAAAACGCCGTGCCTGAGTAACGGATCGAGCCGGCCGACGCGCCCTTGACCAGCTTGACATGCACGGTGAAGACATCGGCCTGCTGATTGGCCTGGCCCGACCAGGAGCCGGCGAAGGCCCCGGGGATGCTGCCCGCCGGCGCCGCCACCGCCGGCTCCGACGGCGATGACCTGGTGCTGCCCGAACTGCCCGCCGGCAGCTGAGCTACCGACGCCCGCCGGTCCGCGCCGGCCGACCCGGAGCCCTGATTCTGCAGCACGTGCACGGCCACCGCGATGGCCAGCACGCAGGCCGTGATCCCGGCCACCCACCAGATCGCCCCGGACCGGCCGGGCGCGGCGTGCGGCGGCCGGCTGGCCGGTGCGGCTGGCGGCCGGTACGCCGCGCGGACGGCCAGTCGTGACCCCTCGGCCAGCGGGTCGGCGGCATCGTCGCCGAGCAGCTCGAGCAGCACCGACCGGGCGGGCGGCCGGGCGGCCGGGTCCCGGCTGAGGCAGCTGCCCACCAGGCCGCGCAGTGGCTCGGCCAGCGCCGCCAGGCCGCGCTCGCCGACGTCCGGGCGCCCGGAGGCCGCGAACAGGACCGTGCGCCCCCAGGCCAGCATGTCCGCGCTGGGCGTGGCGGCCCCGTACGGCGGCGTGATGCCGAACCCGACCACCCGGGGCCCGCTGGCGCCCAGGACCACGTGCTCCGGCCCGAACTGCCCATGGACCAGCCCCGCCTGGTGAATGGCGGCCAGCCCGGTGACGGTCCCCACGGCCAGCGCCACCAGGCTGCCGGTGCGCAGCGGCCCCTGGCTGGCCACGAACTCGGGCAGCGACGGCCCGGCGATGTACTCGCGGACCAGGTAAGCCAGGCCGTCGTCGAGCCCGGCATCGATAATCCGCGCCGTGCAGAACGGGGCGACCCGGCGAGCGGCCCGCGCCTCGGCGGTGAAGCGGTCCCTGGCGGCACCGTTTTGCGTCCAGTCGGCGTCCAGCAGCGTAAGGGTTACCTGGTGCTGGTTTGCCGCTGCCGCCAGGAAAACCCGGCCCTCAGCGGGCATCTCGGCGACGCGCCCGGTCAAGCCGGTAGTTGCCGACGCGCCTCGGGTCGTTGGCATGCAATGGCGCGACGTTGGGCATACATCGTCTCCGCGAGGTCATCCAGGCCCGGGATGAGGTGCGGTTCGTACCATACGCACGTTGTGCCGGATAGCGGCGGTGATCGAGCAAGTTACCGATAGGTAAAGATATGGGGGCGGCGCCACAGGCGCCACGGGGGGCTCTGGGGGCGACACGAACCAAAGTAGCGACCCGCTACGTGTACCTGCGGCCGGGACGTGACAGAATTCCCCGCCGGAATCGGGCACAACCGAGCCTCCCCGAGCGTTACATCCGCGCGACGAGGCGAAGAAAGATGGAGGGGTAAGGGCCAGATGGCTACCGACTACGACAGCCCGAGGAAGACAGACGACGAGCTCACCGAGGACAGCCTGCAGGAACTCCAGGCACGCCGGATGGACAAATCATCCACCGCGATCGACATCGACCCAGACGATGTGGCCGAGTCGCTCGAGCTGCCGGGTGCGGATCTTTCGAACGAGGAACTCTCGTTCCGGGTGATCCCGCGCCAGGCCGACGAGTTCACCTGCTCCAGCTGTTTCCTGGTGCATCACCGGAGCCAGCTCGCGGAGACCCGCGGCGGCCAGCTTGTCTGCCGGGAGTGCGCGGCCTGATCTGCCCGCTATGACCGGCTGGGCTGCCCGGAGGCGGCTCGCGGCCGCCACGTCAGTGGCGTGACCACGCGAGCCGCTTGCGGCTGCGCGAAAACGGGCGGCAATCACCCGGTCAGCCTCCCGTTGGCCTGGCGCGCCCGGTCCCGCCCCAGCAGCACCTTCGACCTCGCTAGTCACCCTCTGAGGTGGCTATTTCATGATCGTGGTTGTTTAGTGGGGCTATCACCCCGCCTCATAACCATGATCATGGAAGGCGCGCGATGCTGGTGGCCGGGATCGACTCCTCGACGCAGTCGACCAAGGTCGTGCTCTGCCGCGCCGAGGACGGTCAGGTGGTCGGCCAGGGCAGCGCCCCGCATCCGGCCGGCACCGAAGCGACCCGCCGCCTGGTGGGCCGCGCTGCAGCTAGGCCGGTGACGGCCTGCTCAGCCGCGCCGCGGCCGTGGGTGTGGCCGGGCAGCAGCACGGAATGATCGTCCTGGATGAGGCCGGGCAGGTCATCAGGCCGGCCCTGCTCTGGAATGACCTGCGCTCGGCCGCCGCGGCCACCGCCCTGATCCGTGAGCACGGCCCGTCCTGGTGGGCCGGCCACACCGGCAGCGTGCCGACCGCCTCGTTTACGGTGACCAAGCTGCGCTGGCTCGCCGAGCACGAGCCGGCCAGCGCCGGGCGGGCCGCGGCGGTGCTGCTGCCGCACGACTGGCTCACCTGGCGGCTCGGGTCGGACGTCCGCGCCGCGAGCGACGCCGGGGCGGGGAGCGGGACCGGGCCCGGGCCGGCGACCGACCGCGGCGACGCCTCCGGCACCGGCTACTTCTCGCCGTCCGCGGGCCCTGGCTACCCGGCCTGGCCGACGCCGCGCTCGGCCATCCGCTGCGCCTGCCCAGGCTCGCCGAGCCGGCCGAGATCGTCGGGCAGACTCGCTGGGGCGCGATGGTCTCGGCCGGGACCGGCGACAACATGGCCGCGGCTCTGGGCCTCGGCCTGGGCCCGGCGACGTCGCCGTCTCGATCGGCACATCGGGCACGGCCTTCGCGGTCAGCGAGGTGCCCGCCGCCGACGCGACGGGCGCGGTGGCCGGGTTCGCCGACGCCACCGGCCGGTTCCTGCCCCTGGTCTGCACGCTCAACGCCGGGCTGGTGCTGTCGGCGACCGCGTCCCTGCTGGACGCGGATCTCGACGGGCTCTCCCGGCTGGCCCTGGCCGCGCCGCCCGGCGCGGGCGGAATCACCCTGCTGCCCTACCTGGACGGCGAGCGCACCCCGGACCGGCCCGCCGCCACCGGCGTGCTGCGCGGGCTGACTACTCGCAACATGACCAGGGAGAATCTCGCCCGGTCGGCAGTGGAGGCTGTGCTGGCCTCGCTCGCCGAGGCCGCGGACCTGCTGGCCGGCTCCGGCGTGGCCCGCAGGCGGGTCCTGCTGATCGGCGGCGGGGCGCGGTCGGAGGCGGTCCGCCAGCTCGCCCCGGGCTCTGCTGGGCTGCGGCGTCGTGGTGCCCGAGCCCGCGGAGTACGTGGCGATCGGCGCGGCGCGCCAGGCCGCGTGGGCGCTGGCCGGCACCGCCGCCCCGCCGCCCTGGCCGCATCGCCCCGCTGCGGACTACCACGGGCTCCGCAGCCGGGCCTGCGGGAGCGTCACGCATCGTTGCGGGAGGACGCCTCCCGCTTCCAGGAGAGGACGGCCCCGTGAACGCAGATCCCTACATCCCATCGCGTGCGGACCATTTCTCGTTCGGCATCTGGACCGTCGGCTGGCAGGGCGTGGACGTGTTCGGCCCCGCGGTGCGCCCGCCGATGCCCGCCGAGCGCGCGGTACGCAAGCTGGCCGAGCTCGGCGCGTACGGCGTGAACTTCCACGACAACGACGTGTTCGCCTTCGAGGCCACCGAGCCGAGCGCGACGAGCGGATCGCGGCGTTCCGCAAGGCACTGGACGAGACCGGGCTCGTCGTCACCACGGCGACGACGAACCTGTTCTCGCATCCCGATGTTCCGGGACGGCGGCTTCACCGCCAACGACCGCGACGTGCGCCGGTTCGCGCTGGCCAAGGTCATGCGCAACCTCGATCTCGCCGCGCGAGCTCGGCGCGAAGGTCTACGTGTGCTGGGGCGGCCGGGACGGCGCCGAGTCCGGTCGCGGCCAAGGACGTGCGGGCGGCGCTGGACCGGTACAAGGAAGCGTTCGACGTCCTCTGCCAGTACGTGCTGGACCAGGGCTACGGCCTGAGGTTCGCGATCGAGCCGAAGCCGAACGAGCCGCGCGGCGACATCCTGCTGCCCACCACCGGGCACGCGCTGGCGTTCATCCGCGAGCTCGAGCATCCCGAGCTGGTCGGCCTCAACCCGGAGGTCGGGCACGAGGAGATGGCCGGCCTCAACTACGCGCACGCCATCACCCAGGCGATGTGGCACGGCAAGCTGTTCCACATCGACCTGAACGGCCAGCACGGGCCGCGCTACGACCAGGACCTCAGGTTCGGCGCGGGCAACGCGCGGGGGGCATTCTGGGTGGTGGATGCGCTCGAGGCGGGCGGGTACGCCGGGCCGGTGCACTTCGACTTCAAGCCGCCGCGGACCGAGGACGACGAGGGCGTCTGGCAGTCAGCCGCCGCGTGCATGCGCAACTACCTGATCCTGCGGGAGAAGGTCCGCGCGTTCCGGGCCGACCCGCGAAGTCACGGCGGCCGCCGCCGCGGCGCGGGTGCCCGACCTGTCGCTGCCGACCCTGGCCGCGGGCGAGACCTGGCGGGATATCAGGAACTTCAGCCCGGACACCGCGGCGCTCGGTAGCCGCGGGATGGGCTTCGAGCGGCTCGACCAGCTCGCCCTCGAGTACCTCTACGGGGTCCGCTGACCACGGCCGCCCCGGGTGCGCTGACCGTGGCCGCCCCCGCATGCGCTGGCCGGCCGTGCAGGTGCGCTGGCCGGGGCCGTACGGGTGCGCCGCGGTGATCTGAGGTGGCATTTCAGGATCTGCACACGTCTTTGCATTGACGAGCAACTCCGGCTGTTCTAGCTTGCTTTCACAGGGTTAACACGCCCTCCGATGTGAGCGCTCACATCGGAGGTCATCAGATCGGTACCTGCGAGGCAGGCTCGTGGCCGTAGCCGCTGTGCTGCATGCCAATATCCGGAGGCGGCGGCCTGTCGCGTACGAGAACGCCCTTTTCGAGGACCGTTACCGGCGGGTGGTAGTCACTAGCCGGTGGTCAGCAGTTTGCCGGAAGGCAGGCCGCCGGGAAGCTGGAGGGTGACGATGACCGAGCGTCCCATCGCCGCGCTCCGGACCGCTAAATGGCTGCCGCAGCGCTGCGGCCGCGTTCACCAGAGTTTTTCGGCCCTATTTGCGATGGCGGCGACTCGGGCCATATGCCCATTGGGCACGCCGCAGAACCGCTCGCCCATGAGGAAATGACTGGAGGCCGTGATGGACAATGTCGACCCCAAGGTCGATGAGGCAATCCAAACGCTCAACATGAAGGACGGGCCCTCGCGCCGTCGGCTGCTCAAGGGCACCGGCCTGGTCAGCGCCTCGGCGGCGGCCTCCGCGCTGCTAGCGGCGTGCGGCTCGTCCGGGAGTTCCGCTTCCTCCACCTCGTCCAGCACGGCCGCGGCGAGCGCCGCCGGGAACTTCCCGACCACGCCCAAGTGGCAATTCTGGTTCGTCAACCACGTCTACACCAACCCGTTCTTCGTCCCGACCCAGTACGGGTTCCAGGACGCCGCCGCATTGCTCGACATCCCCGTGCCCAAGTGGGGCGGCTCGGCCTCGACGTCGAGCGTGCCCGAGATGGTGTCGTTCTTCAACAGCGCCATCGCCGCCAATGCGGCTGGCATCGCGACCACGGTCATCAGCGCCAACGGGTTCACCGCACCGGTGGCGACGCCATGAACGCGGGCATCCCGGTGGTCTCCTACAACGCCGACGGGACCGTCACCAACGGCGTCCCCGACATCGGCACCAACCGGCTGTGCTACGTCGGCCAGGCGCTCTACAACTCGGGCCAGCAGCTCGGGCAACCGGATCCTGTCGCTGGTCTCCGAGCGGCGAGGTGGTCATCTTCATCGCCACGCCCGGCACCGGGAACATCCAGCCGCGCTACGACGGCGCCGCGGCGGCGCATCAAGGCCTCCGGCAAGCCGATCACGGTGGCCGCAGATCGCCACCGGGGCGACCACGTCCGGCGAACTGGGCGCGGAGAAGGCCTACCTGCTCGGCCACAAGTCCAGCATCAAGGGCGCGTTCGCGGTGGACGCGGGCTCGACCCAGTTCCTCGGCCCGGCGCTGGCCGGCACCGGCCTGGCGGGAAGATCCCGGCCGGCGGGTTCGACCTCACCACCCGGCACGCTGAACGCGATCAAGGCCGGCCAGATCGACTTCACCATCGACCAGGAGCCCTACCTGCAGGGCTTCCTGCCGGTGCTGTACCTCTACCTGTTCAAGCTGTCCGGCGGCCTGGTGCTGCCGCCGGACACCGACACCGGCCTGACCTTCGTGACCAAGAACAACGTCGGCCCCTACCTGACCACGACCAGCCGGTTCGAGGGCTCGACCACGGCGCAGAAGCTGGTCACCAGGTCCGGCCCGATCGAGAACCCGATCGCCACCACCAGCACCTGACGCGCGCCCGAGCGGACGCGGCTTGACAGGCGCGCCGGCGGCCGGGATACCGGGCTGCAGCGGCAGGCCGGTGCCGGCGCTGCCGGCGCGCGCAGCGGATGCGTGCACGCGAGGGAAGGAGGTGCCGACGTGAGCGAGACCGCCCAGCGCAATCCGGTGTCGCCGGTCGCCCGCCGGGCGGCCCGCCGCGCGGGAGCAGCCTGACCACGCGCCTGTCGGAGGCCAGCCAGCTGTTCATCAGGCAGCGCGAGGCGACCGTCTTCGTCGTCGTGGTCGCTGCTGGTGATCTACTTCGGCTTCATCTCCTCCGCCAGTCCACCTTCTTCACCAAGCTCGACATCATCAACATCACCCAGATCGCGGCGCCGATCATCATCATCGCGATCGGCGAGGTGCTGCTGCTGATCTGCGGCGAGATCGACCTGTCGCGCGGGCTTCATCTACACCTTCGCGCCGTTCCTCATGCACTACCTGATCGACTTCTACGGCGTGCCGGCTGTCCCGGCGATCCTGCTGGCCCTGCTCATGGGCCTGGTGGTCGGCTGGTTCAACGGCTTCTTCACGGTGACGATGGGCCTGCCGTCGTTCATCACCACGCTCGGCACCGCGTTCATCCTGCTACGGCATCGTGCTCTACACCTCGCACGCGGAGCCGGCCAGTCCCGGTCCCGGCCGCCCAGGGCATCGGGCACTGGATCGGCACCTACGCCTGGGCCGAGATCATCTGGGCGATCATCCTCGTGGTGATCTTCCATATCGTGCTGACCCGGACCCGCTGGGGGCTGCACACCATCGCGACCGGCGGCAACCGCTCGGGGCCAGCGAGGCGGGCATCAGGGTCAGCCGGATCAAGTACGGCAACTTCATGATCACGGGCTTGCTGGGCGCGTTCGTCGGGCTCAGGTGGCGTTCCAGATCAACGACATCGACCCGAGCGCCGGCGGCTTCCACGCCGATGTTCTACGCGGTGGCCGCGGCCGTCATCGGCGGCACGGCCATGCTCGGCGGCTCGGGCACCATCCTCGGCGCGTTCCTGGGCGCGATGGTGCTGGCCGTCCTGACCGACGGCTTCGACGTGATCGGGGTCAGCGCCAACGTCGTCTGACCTCATCCTCGGCGCCGCGATCCTGCTCGCCATGATCGCCAACGTCCAGCTCGCGCGGCTGCGGGCAGCGGGGAGGGCCTGATGACGACCGCCAGTCACCGAGGCCAGCCGGCGCTGCGGCGGCCCGGCCGGCGACGTGCTGCGGGTCGAGCACATCTCCAAGCGGTTCGGCGCGGTCACCGCGCTGGCCGACATCAACCTGCACCTGGCCCAGGGCGAGGTGCTCGGCCTGATCGGCGACAACGGCGCGGGCAAGTCGACGCTGCTGAAGATCCTCTGCGGCTTCCAGCCGCCCGGACTCCGGGCGGATCATGCTCAACGGCCAGGAGGTCGCGCTCAAGTCCGTCGATCACGCCCGCTCGCTGGGCATCGACGCCGTCTACCAGGACCTCGCGCTGATCGACCAGCTCAGCGTCTACCACAACATGTTCCTGAACCGGGAGCGCGTCCGCTGGCCGCTGCTGAACAACCGGGCCATGCGCAAGCTCGCCCGCGAGCGCCTGGACGACATGGGCATCGGCCTGCAGTCGGTCGACGACGCAGGTCGCCAGGCTGTCCGGCGGGCCAGCGGCAGGCCATCGCGGTGGCCCGCGTCGGTGTACACCGACGCCAAGATCCTGCTGCTGGACGAGCCGCTGGCCGCCATGGGCGCCAAGGAGCGGCGATCATCCTGGACCTGATCCGCGACCTCAAGCGGCGCGGCGACGTCTCGATCATCATGATCGCGCACAACTACGGCCAGGTGCTGGAGATCTGCGACCGGGTCAACCTGCTCCAGCACGGCATGATCACCTGGACAAGCCGCAGCCGGGACACGTCGGTCCAGGAACTGAACGACATCGTCATCGCCGAGTACCGCAAGGCCCTGGAGGAACGCCACGGCGACCGGCTGACCGGCTCAGACCTGGACGTACTCGATGCCGGCCAGCTGGCAGAACACCCGCCAGCTCGGCCGCGTGATGGCCGAGGTTCATCACCTCATGGTGCGGGCCGCCCGCGCTGCAGCCAGCCGTTCAGGCAGGCGCGCAGCCCGGTGGCCGGGCCGGAACTGGCCGTAGGGCATCTCCAGCGCTGGGCAGCTCCTGGCTGTCCAGGTTCTCGCCCTCGGCGACGACCAGCCGGAACCGCTCGCCCTCCAGCGACACCAGCGTGGCCAGCGTGGCCGGGCCCGGCTGGTACTGGAACAGGAAGGTCGGCGGGTCGTCCAGCCTGCCGATGCCGAGCGGCCGCTTGATCAGCCGCACCGGCCGGTCCGGCGCGGGCGATCTTCCAGTTGCCCTCGCCCATGTGGCTCATCAGCACCGAGTCCGACGGGAAGTCCATCGCGTACATCTCGGTGAAGTGCGCGTCCCCGATCAGCTGTGTGCCCGGCGTACACCAGGCAGGCGGTCAGCACGTCGCCCTCGGCCGCGTAGCCGTAGCCGCGGGCCATCAGCGTGGACGCCGCCGCCAGCGGCAGGCGGCTGAACCGGCCGTCCTCGCCGATCGCGTCGAAGTGCGCGGTGTAGGCGCCGAACCCGCGGTCGTCCAGGATCCGCTGGATCGCCACCTGCATCCGGGCGTGGTCGCCGCGCTCGGCGCCGGTCAGCCGCGGGTCGATCTCGAACGCGCGCGTCCTCGACCGCGATCACCTCGGCCACCTCGTCGTCGGTGACCGCCTGCATGCGCCCGGTACAGGTCCCCGGGCGCGACCGCGAGGATCTCCGGGCCCAGCGACCGGATCAGCGCGCTCTCGTCCACCCGGATGTCGCCCATGTCGTTCATCGCGTACCCGAACATCGCCACCTTGAGCGACTTCCAGCGCCGTCACCGCCGCCGCGGCCCGCGCCCACCGGCCGACGCCGGCGCGGAACGACTCGCTGCGCCAGTCGTCGGTCAGCACGTGGAACGCCCGTCCGGCCCGGACCATCGCGTTCGCGGTGTCCTGCGCGCCGTGCACTCCCTGGTTGTAGGTCATGTCGGCCATGTCCCAGGCCGGGGTGACGCTCGGCTCGGGCTGGATGTTGGCCAGGCAGATCGGCAGCCGTGACTCAGCCAGCAGCCGGGCCACCCGCATGGCCGGGCCGTACGTGAGCATGACGACCAGGACGCCGTCCAGGCCGGCGTTCTCGAACTCGCGCATGACCCGCTCGGCGTCCTCGCGGTACTTGACCGGCTTGCCCGGGATGAACTCGCCCACGTCGGCCAGCTGCTCGGCGAGTTCGGCCGCGTAGCCTGCCTGCCGCTGGGCGATGCCCGGGATCATGTCGTCGTACAGGTCCTGCATGATGCCCAGGATCCCGATGCGGGGCTTGCGGTCGGCCATGTCTCCTCCTGAAGCGCTGGTGCGCGGGACTGGCTGCGGATGCGCGTGGCAGTCCCGGACGCGCCGGGTCAGCGCTGGCCGTACTCGCTCCTGTAGCGCTGGTGCAGCGCGTCGACCTGGTCTTGCGGCAGCGGCGTCGGGTCGCCGAGACGCGCGGGCCAGGTGGACGGTGCGGGCCGCGTCCTCGCACATCACCGCGGCCTTGACCGCGTCGCGGGCGGTGCGCGCCGATGGTGAACACGCCGTGGCTGCGCATCAGCACGGCGGGCGAGCGGTGGCCGGACAGCGTCGCCACGATGCCGCGGCCGATCTCGTCGCCGCCGATCAGCGCGAACGGCCCGACCGGGATCTCGCCGCCGAACTCGTCGGCCATCGCGGTGAGCACGCACGGGATCGGCCTCGCCGCGCGCCGCCCACGCCGTCGCGTACGGCGAGTGGGTGTGCACGACGCCGCCGACCTCGGGCATGTGCCGGTAGACGTAGGCGTGCGTGGCGGTGTCGCTGGACGGGCTGAGCTCGCCGCTCGACCGCCGTGCGCCGTCCAGGTCGCACACGACCATCGACTCCGGCGTCAGCTCGTCGTAGGCGACGCCGCTGGGCTTGATCACCATCAGGTCCGCGCCCGGCACGCGGGCGGAGATGTTGCCGGAGGTCCAGGCGACCAGGCCGGTCGCGGACCAGCTCGGCGTGCAGGTCGCAGACCGTCTGCCGCTGGCGCGTGCGATCGCAGCGGCGGTCACCGGATCCGCGTCCGGCCGGGTGCTCATGCACGGCTGCCTTCCTCGCTGGCGCACAGCCTCGTCGCGCATCGCGCGGAGCCGGTGCATGACCTCGTTGGCCGCCGCGGCCGAAGTAGTCGTGCAGCCGCACGGTACTCGGCGTACAGCCGGTCGTAGACGTCGGCGCTGGCCGGGTCGGGCTGGTAGACGGCCGCGCGCCTGCCGCCCATCGCCGCCGCGGCGGCCGGGACGTCGGGGTAGGCGCCGGCGGCGACCGCGGCGTGGATCGCCGAGCCCAGCGCCGGGCCCTGCTCGGAGCCGATCAGGCTCAGCGGGCGGCGCAGTCACGTCGGCGTAGATCTGCATCAGCGAAGCGGTTCTTGCAGCAGCCCGCCGGCGACCACCAGCTCGGTGACCGGGACGCCGGCGGCGCCGAACGCCTCGATGATCACCCGGGTGCCGAACGCGGTCGCCTCGACCAGCGCCCGGTAGATCTCCGGCGGCCGGGTGGCCAGCGTCAGGCCGACGATCAGCGCCGGACAGGTCGTGGTCGACCAGCACCGAGCGGTTGCCGCTCAGCCAGTCCAGCGCGATCAGCCCGTGCGCGCCGACCGGCTGCGCGGCGGCCTCGGCGGACAGCAGCTCGTGCACGCGATGCCGCGCGCGGTCGGCCTCGTCGTGGTAGCGCGGCGGGCACGGCGTGGTCGACGAACCAGGCGAAGATGTCGCCGACGCCGCTCTGCCCGGCCTCGTAGCCCCACAGCCCGCGCACGATGCCGCCGTCGACGACGCCGCACATGCCCGGCACCTCGGCGAGCGTCGGTCGCCGTTCATCACGTGGCAGGTCGAGGTGCCCATGATCGCGACCATCTGGCCCGGCGCGATCGCGTGCCGCGGCGGGCGGCGGTGACGTGCGCGTCGACGTTGCCGACCGCGACCGCGATGCCCTCGGGCAGGCCGGTCCACGCGGCCGCCTGCGCGGTCAGCGACCCGGCCCGCGCGCCGAGCGGCGGGATCGGATGCTCCAGCTTGTCGGCCGCGAAGCCGGCGAACCGCGGGTCCAGCGCGGCCAGGAAGTCGCGCGGACGGGTAGCGGCCGTCCTGGCAGATGCCCTTGTAGCCGGCGGTGCAGGCGTTGCGGGTCTCGACGCCGGTCAGCTGCCAGATGATCCAGTCGGCGGCCTCGATCCAGCGCTCGGCGCCGCTGGTAGATCTCCGGGTCCTCCTCGAGCAGCTGCAGCGCCTTGGCGAACTCCCACTCGGAGGAGATCTTCCCGCCGTAGCGGGCGATCCACGGCTCGCCGCGCTCGTGCGGCCAGCGCGTTGATCCGGTCGGCCTGCGGCTGGGCGGCGTGGTGCTTCCACAGCTTGACCTAGGCGTGCGGGCGGCCGCGCGAGCCCGGGCAGCTCGCACAGCGGGGTGCCGTCGGCGCAGCACCGGCAGCACCGTGCAGGCGGTGAAGTCGGTGCCGATGCCGATCACCGTGCGCCGGGTCGATGCCCGCGCCGGCGACCGCCGCGGGCACCGCGTCGCGCAGCACGTCGCGGTAGTCCTCGGGATCCTGCAGCGCCCAGTCGGGCGGCAGCGGCTCGCCGGTCGCCGGCGAGCGCGTCGTCCATCACGCCGTGCGCGGTACTCGTGCACCGCGCTGCCCGAGCTCCGCCCCGTCGCGCGACCCGGACCACCAGCGCGCGCCCGGACAGCGTGCCGAAGTCGACGCCGACGACGCAGCCTCGGCGGCTGGATTGTTAGCGCTCACAGACCATGTCTCGCATGATGCCGCTCATTCTGCGTAACATCCCGCAGCTTCAGGCTATGGCGGCCCGCGTTGCGGTTGACGCTGCCGCTGCTGCGGCTAGCTGCCGTCTGGCGCGGTTAACGAGCGCCCTGCTGGCGGTTAGCGGCCGCGCCTGGTCGGGCGTGGCGCTGGCCGCACGATGAGCTCCGGCGCGACCGGGAGGCCGGGATGGCGGCTCCCGGTCGCCGGCGATCCGGTCGATGAGCAGTGCAGCGCCCGCCTGCCGAGTTCGCCGAAGTCCTGGCGCACCGTGGTCAGCGGCGGGCAGGAAGAACGCGGCCTCCGGGATGTCGTCGAACCCGACCACGCTGACGTCCTCCGGCACCCGGCGCCCGTGCTCGGCCAGCGCCCGCAGCAGGCCGAGCGCCATCGGGTCGTTGGCGCAGAACACCGCGGTCACCTCGGGCATCGCGCGGCAAGCTGGTGCCCAGCTCGTAGCCGGAGCGCGCCGACCAGTCGCCGCGTGCATCGGCTCGGGCTCCGGCGCGCCGGCCGAGCGCAGCGCCCGGCCGCCAGCCCGCCACGCGCTCCTGCGCGTCCAGCCAGGACGCGCGGGCCGGCCGATGTGATGGACGGTCCGGTGGCCCAGATCGAGCAGGTACCGGTCGCGCGCGCGCGCCCCGGCCGCGTTGTCGATGGCCACCGAGGCCAGCGGGGCGCGGGTGCCGCAGCCGACCGCGACCAGCGGCACGTCCGCGCGGCACGCTCGGCCGAGCGCCGCGACCGCGGAGGTCTGCGGCGCGATCACGATGATGCCCTCGACGGCCTGGTCGAGCAACCGCTCCACCGCGTCCAGCACCGAGCGCCGGTCCAGCGCGGCGCAGGCTGGCGATGGTGACGAAGTAGTCGGGATGCGGCGGCCCGCTCGATGCCGTAGAGCATCGAGGCCGGGCCGTAGAGCGTGGTGTCGAAGCTGATCACGCCGAGCGTGTGGGTCCGCCCGGTGACCAGCGTCCGGGCCGCGGCGTTCGGCCGGTAGCCCAGCGCGCGGATCGCGGCCAGCACCTCGGTCCCGGGTGCGGCGCGCTGACGTTGGGATGCTCGTTGAGCACCCGGGAGACGGTCTGGTGCGATACGCCGGCCAGCCGGGCGACGTCGGCCATCACCGGCCGGCTGGCGGGGTCGCTGGCCTGGGCCGCCGCGCCGCCTGGCCGGGCTCCGGGCTCGCTACCGCGCCGGCCTGGACGGATCATGGATGTCATCGCTCACATCCTTGGGTGCGGAAGTCGCACCTAGCCTATGCGGGGCGCCGTTCGCCGGCGTCGCGCCCCTCAGCCGGCCCCCTCAGCTGGCCCCCTCAGCAGGCCCCCTCAGCCGGCCCCCTCAGCCGGCCCTCTCAGCGCTGGTGGCCGCCGGCGAAGCGTTCTTCGGTCCCGCCCTGGGCGCGCTCACCGCTGACATCGCGCCGGGAGAACAGCTGGGCAGCGCCAATGCGCTGACCGGCCTGGCCGAGTCGGCGGCCAGCGTGCCTGGCCCCGCGCTGGCCGGGACCGTCGTCGCCGCCGCCGGGCCCGCGGTGGTGATAGCGGCGGACGCCGCCAGTTACGCCGTCAGCCTGACGGCGCTCGCTTTGCTGCGGCTGCCGGCCGCGGCGCAGGCCCGCGCGCCGGCGCGAGCCGGGGCCCGATCGCCAGTCGCCGGGGCGTGATCTGCGCGACGGCTGGGCCTTTTCACCTCCTGCACCTGGCTGTGGGTCACCACCGTGCAGTTCGCCTGTTCAACCTGATCAGCCGGGCGCCCTAGCTGGTCCTGGGCCCGGTCCTGGCCGCGGACTACCTGGGCGGCGCCTGGGCCTGGGGCGCGATCATGGCCGCGGCCGGGGCCGGGCTGCATCGCCGGCGGCCCTGCTGGCCATGAGCGCCAGGCCGCGCCGCCCGCTGCTGGCGGCCACCCTGGCCACGTTCGGCTATCCGGTGCCCGGCCTGCTGCTCGCCCTGCGGGTGCCGGTGCCGGCCGTGCAGCCGGGGCGCTGGTCGCCGGGGTCGGGTCGGCGCTGTTCGATACGTTCTGGATGACCACCCTGCAACAGCAGGTGTCCGGCGAGATGCTCGCGCGAGCGGACTCGTTCGTCACGTTCGGTGCCTTCGGCCCGGGTACCGCCGGGCTGGCTGCGGCCGGTCCGGCCGCAGCGGCTGCTCGGGGCGGGCCGGGTAGTCGGATTCGGAGCGGCCTGGGCCGCCCTGAGCAGCCTGGTCGTCCTGGCTCTGCCGGCTATCCGCTCGGTGACCTGGCGGACTTACGGCGATGGCGCCGACCGGACCGGCCCGGACGGTCAGGCCGGCGGCCACCCGCCGGACAGTGCCGGGACAACCGGCGGCGGGATAATGGGCTCTGCCACCGACCAGAGGGGACCCCAGACTCATGCAGGCTGACCTGGTCTTCACCGGCGGGACTAGCTACACGCCTGATCCGTCGCGGCGCCGTCTCGTCCCGCTGACCGCGGCGCCCGGCGGGCCGCCGGCCACCGCGGTCGCCGTGCCGGCCGGCCGGATCGTCGCCGTCGGCGACGCGGCCGACCATCGATCACCGACCTGATCGGCCCGGAGACCGAGGTGGTGGACCTGCGCGGCGGGCGCTGCTGCCCGGGTTCCAGGACGCGCACGTCCACCCCGCGTTCGCGGGCGTCACGATGATCGGATGCAACCTCATCGGCGCGGCCACCCTGGACGAGGCCCTCGGCCGGATCGCCGCCTACGCTGCGGCCCACCCCGAGACCGGAGTGGATCGCGGGCAGCGGCTGGCGGATGGAATGGTTCGACGCACGGTACGCCCGACCGCGAGCTGCTCGACCAGGTCACCGGCGGCCGGCCCGCCTACCTCGCCAACCGCGACGGCCACGGCGCCTGGGCCAGCACCCGCGCGCTCGAGCTGGCCGGCATCGACGCCCGCACCCCGACCCGCCGGACGGCCGGATCGAGCGCGAGCCGCCGACGGCACGCCCGCAGGGCACCGCTGCACGAGGGCGCGGCCGACCTGGTCGGCGCCATCGTGCCGGCGCCCACCTTCGACGACCGGCTGCGCCGGGCTGCTGCTCGCCCAGCAGCACCTGCACGCCCGCGGGCATCACCGCCTGGCAGGACGCGATCATCGGCGACTACCTCGGCTCGCCGGACCCGCTGCCCGTCTACCTGGCCGCGGCCGCGGCCGGGCCGCTGACCGCGCGGGTGCGGGGCGCGCTGTGGTGGGACCGCGACCGGGGCGCTCGAGCAGCTGCCCGAGCATCCTGGCCCGGCGCGAGCACGGCCAGGCGGGCCGGTTCCGCGCCAGCACAGTCAAGATCATGCAGGACGGCGTCGCGGAGAACTTCACCGCCGGGATGCTCGAGCCGTACCTGGACTCCTGCGGCTGCCAGACCGCCAACCGCGGGCCTGTCCCACGTCGACCCGGAGCGAGCTGCGCGAGCACGTGACCGCGCCTCGACGCGGCCGGCTTCCAGGTGCACTTCCACGCCATCGGCGACCGGGCCGTCCGGGAGGCGCTCGACGCGATCGAGGCCGCCCGGGCCGCCAACGGCGCCAACGACCACCGGCACCACATCGCGCACCTGCAGGTGATGCACCCCGACGACGTCCCGCGGTTCGCCGCGCTCGGCGTCACCGCCAACATGCAGGCGCTGTGGGCCGCGCACGAGCCGCAGATGGACGAGCTGACCATCCCGTTCATCGGCCCGGAGCGGGCCGGCCGGCAGTACCTGTTCGGCGACCTGCTGCCGCTCGGGCGCCCGGCTGGCCGCGGGCAGCGACTGGGCGGTGAGCAGCGCCAACCCGCTGCGCGCGATCCACGTGGCGGTCAACAGGAGCGCTGCCTGGCGCCAGCGGCGCCGAGGCCGAGCCGTTGCTGCCCGGCCAGCGGCTTGAGCCTGGCGGAGGCGCTGGCCGCGTACACGACCGGGTCGGCGTACGTGAACCACCTCGACGACGTGACCGGCGCGATCGAGGCTGGCAAGCTGGCCGACCTGATCGTGCTCGACCGCGACCCGTTCCGCGGCCCGCCGGGCGAGATCGCCAGCACCGCGGTCGAGCTCACGTACGTGGGGTGAGCGGGTCTACGCCGCGCGGCCGTAGGGTTGTAAGCAGGTAAGCAACGGCCGTCCACGATGGAGGGCGATGGACTCGATCCCGCTGGGCAGGGGCGGGCCGCTGGTCTCCCGGTTCGGCCTCGGCCTGATGGGCATGTCCGGCATCTACGGGCAGGCCGACGAGGCGGAGAGCATCGCCACCATCCGCGCGGCCCTGGACGCCGGCATCACGCTGCTCGACACCGGCGATTTCTACGGCATGGGCCATAACGAGATGCTGCTGCGTGATGCCCTGCGCGGAGTCGACCGTGACAGCGTGTTCATCCAGGTCAAGTTCGGCGGCCAGCGCGACCCCCGCGGCGCGTTCATCGGGCATCGATGCCAGCCCGGTCGTGGTCAAGAACTCGCTGGCCTACACGCTGCAGCGGCTGGGCACCGACTATGTCGACCTGTACCAGCCCGGCCCGGCTCGACCCGCGCGTCCCGATCGAGGACACGGTCGGCGCGATCGCGGAGATGATCGACGCCGGGCTTCGTCAGGTACCTGGGCCTGTCCGAGATGGGCGCCGCGACCATCCGCCGCGCGCACGCGGTGCATCCGGTCACCGCGCTGCAGATCGAGTACTCGCTGATGAGCCGGGGGATCGAGGCGGAGATCCTGCCGACGGTCCGGGAGCTCGGCATCGGCGTGACCGCCTACGGGGTCCTGTCCCGCGGCCTGCTCACCACCGCGAGCGCCCGCGAGATCGGGCCCGGCGACCCGAGGGCCAGGTTCCCCGCTTCCAGGGCGAGAACCTGCAGCGCAACCTGGACCTGCTGGCCGCGCTGGAGAAGATCGCGCGCGACCACGGCGTCACCACGGCGCAGCTGGCCATCGCCTGGGTGCCCTCCCGCGGCACCGACATCGTCCCGCTGATCGGCACGAAGCGGCGTGACCGGCTGGCCGAGGCGCTCGGCGCGCTCGACCTCGAGCTGACCCCCGGCGAGCTGGCCGCCCTGGAGGCGGCGGTGCCCGCGGACCAGGTGGCGGGCGACCGCTACGAGGCCGCTCAGATGGCCGGCGCTGGACAGCGAGAAGACCACGGCGTAACGAATAACGCGGGTCGGCCTGGCGGTCCACGCGGTCAGCGCGGGCGTGACCCGGTGACGAATACCCGGTCGCTGGTCCCGGCGCAGCGCCCCGGTCAGCGCGCCGGGATCCTGGTCGGGTCACGCGCCGTTGGCCGGGTGGACGCGTGTCGGGGCTGACCCGCGAGCGGCCGGTGTCCTGGAGCAGCCGGTCACCCAGCGGCGTCACGGTGTGCAGCACCGACTTCCCGTTCCTGGTGGTGACGATGAGCCCGGCGGACCGCAGCGTCTTGGCGTGGGCCGACGCGCCCGGAGCGGTCTGCACGTTCGGCGTGACCACCTCGATCGTGGTCGACCAGGAGCAGGAACGGGTCCTGGCCAGCTACCCGGACGGCGACCCGAAGCTGCAGGAATTCCGTGGCCCGCTGGTCGTCCGTTACACCAACACGAGCACCGGCCAGTCCGTCGTCCGGGATCTGTCCGGCTACGGCTGGTTCCATTACGGGACCGACGGCAGCAGCGAAGCGTTCATCGCGAGCCACATCGGCGTCACGGTCCCGGTCGGCAACACCGGATATCCGGCCGGCGAGTGGGTCCTGACCGGCCAGTCGGTGGTCAGCATCGACAGCTCAGGCACGATCAACGTGCGGTTGCTGCACGCCACCGCGGAAAATCTGTGCCGCACGCTCTCCTGACGAACACCCGGCTCAGCTCAGGGAGCCGGCCCAGGGCGGCGGTCCGGCCAGGGCGGCCGGGCCGCCCCGGCGGATCGGCCGGGCGAAGCAGCTGGCCGGAGTGTCGCGTTCCGGGCCTGCGGGGGCCGCCCGGCGATCCGCCGGTCAGCCGCCAACTGCGGCGGCCCGCTGGGCAACTGGCGTCCGGGCCGCGGGCTGGGGGCAGAATCGAGCGGTGACTTATCTGTCGTCAGCCTGGCCCGGCCAGCCTGGGCCCGGCCAGCTCGGGCCCGTCCCTGCCCGGTGGGCGCCGTCAGCTGCCAGCGAGGGCAGCGGCCGGTGCTAGCCGACCGATTCGCGGCGCAGCTGCTGTCCGGGCCGCCCGCGGGAACCGTTGTCGATGTCGTGGAGCGGCTGCTGGCCGTCCAGGGGCAGGATCCGCGCGGCGCCCGGCTGGCCATCCGGGCGCGGTCAGCCGGACTGCGCGCGGCTGACGTGGACCAGGCGCTGACCGCACCAGCGCTCGCTGGTCATCACCTGGCTGAACCGCGGCACGCTGCACCTGGTCCGTACCGAGGACTACTGGTGGCTGCACCGGCTGACCACGCCGCAGTTGTTCACCGGCAATGCCAGGCGCTCGCGCAGGAAGGCGTGCCGCCCGACGACGCGGACCGGGCGGTCGCGGTGATCGAACGCGCGCTGACCGCGGAAGGGCCGCTGACCAGAGGCCAGCTGCGGGAGCGCATCGCCGCGACCGGGGTCAGGACCGAGGGCCAGGCGCTCATCCATGTGATCGGGCTGGCCAGCTTCCGCGGGCTCATCGTGCGCGGGCCGATGATCGGCAATGAGCATGGCTATGTCCTGGTCCGGGACTGGCTGGGGGCGCCGCCGGGTGCAGCGCGTGCTGCGGGCCTGGTAGCCGACCGGGATACCGCTCTGCCGGAGCTGGCCCGCAGGTACCTGGCCGGTCATGGCCCGGCCACCGATCGTGACCTCGCCAAATGGGCCGGGCTGCCGCTCCGCGACGCCCGGCGCGGACTGGCGGCGATCGGCGGGAAGCTGGATCAGCGGGCCGACGGCCTGGTGGACCTGGCCGGCCGCCAGCCCGCCGCGGCGCTGCCGCCGCCGCGCTTGCTCGGCTCCTTTGACCCGCTGCTGCTCGGCTGGGCCTCGCGCGAGCCGATCCTCGGCGCGCACCAGCAGATCGTCACGGTGAACGGGATCTTCCGCCCGTTCGCGCTGGTCGACGGCCGCGCCGTGGCGACCTGGAGCCTGTCGGCCGGCCGGGTAGCGGTGCAGCCGTTCGCGCCGCTGGCCGCCGAGCTGACCGCCGCACTGGAGGCGGACGCGGCCGACGTCAAGCGGTTCCTCGGCGTGGGCTGACGGCGAGACGGCCGGCCGCCGGTACCTGCACAGCGGGACCCGCCGGTATCTGCACAGCGGGACCGCCAGGCGCCCTGCACAGCGGGAGCCTCAGCGGATTCCGCGCGGGCGGAACTGCACGCTGATCCGCGGCCCGGCCGCCCGGGCCGTCTTGGGTACGGCGTGCTGCCAGTCGCGCTGGCAGGTGCCGCCCATGACCAGCAGATCGCCGTGCCCCATCGGATAGCGCAGCGCGGGTCCGCCGCCGCGCGGGCGCAGGGCCAGCACGCGCGGATTGCCGAGCGAGACGATCGCCACGATCGTCGCGCGGCACCTGGCGGCCGGAGGTGTCGCCGTGCCAGGCCACGCTGTCCCGCCCGTCGCGGTAGAGGCACAACCCGACGGTGCTGAGCGGCTCGCCGAGCTCCGGCCCGTAATACGCATCCAGCGCCAGCATCGCCTGGTCCAGCACCGGATCGGGCCGCGCCTGGTCCGCGTCGTAGTAACTGAGCAGTCGCGGCACGTCAACCACGTTGTCGTACATCTGCCGTCGTTCGGCGCGCCACGGCACCGTCTCGAGCAGCCGTTCAAAGAGCGCGTCGGCGCCGCTGACCCAGCCTGGCCGCAGGTCGAGCCAGGCGCCGCCGGCCAGCTCGGTCCGCCGCACCGAACCGCCCAGCTCCCGCAGTCCGGCCGCATCGGCCGCATCGAGGAGTGAGGGCTGGAAGCCGGCGGTCATAAGCAGAGCATATGTCAATCTCAAACAGGTGTTCGATCAAGGGCAGGTGCGCTTACTGGTCCTCGGGACCTACGCCCCGTCGTAGGTCTCGAGGGGATCCAGGTGCACCAGGCCGACCTCGAGGACCCGCCGCGGATCGCGGCGGTACAGGTAGAGCAGGTAGAACACGCCGACGACCATCCAGCCGCCACCGCCGGGCCCATATAGGACAGCGGGGGAGCGAGCGGCGCCATGAACGAGAACACCTTGATCCCCGCCGCCGTCAGCCAGGCGGGCACGAAGGTCGCGATCCCCAGCAGCGGGATGATCAGGTGCGACAGCACGTTGAAGCCGTGCCCCCGGCGGGCGAAGAAGCCGATGCAGGCCGCGTTCATCAGGATGTAGATCGCCGCCAGCGGGATGACGATGCCGGTGCCCACCATCGAGAACGCCACCGTCGGGGTGTAGCCGAAGCCCAGGCCCAGGGTCACCGCCACGGTGACCACGAACGCGGCCAGGATGGCGTAGATGGGGGAGCGGTGCCGGGGGCTGACCAGGGCCAGGACCGCCGGGAAGGCCCCGATCCGGCCCATCGCGTACGCCGTCCGGCTGGACACGTTCACCCCGGCGTTGGCGTTGGCGATGGTTGAGTTGACGATCGCCAGGAAGACGAAGAACCAGAAGATCCCGTACAGCGAGCGGGCCAGGCCCACCCAGGACGCGCTGCCGGTTCCGGTGGTGAAGCTCGCGAAGCCCTTCGGCCCGAACGCGACGTCCACCGCGTAGGTGGTGAACACGTACAGCGCGCCGATCAGCAGCGTGGCGAGCAGCACAGCGCGCTGGATGGTCCGCCGCGGGTTCCTGGCCTCCTCGGCCAGCGGCGCGGCGCCCTCGAAGCCGCCGAAGGCCAGGATGGTGAAGACCGAACCGGCGATCACCCCGGAGATGCCGCGGAAACCGGGCGGCGTGTAGCCGGTGCCGAAGACCGACAGCGTGTTGTGGCTGCCCGCGTGCACGACCAGGAAGACCGCCGAGCACCAGGAAGACCGCGATCTCGAAGACGCCGAGGATGGTGCCGAGCCGGGCCGAGGTCCTGATGCCGTAGAAGCCGGCCGCCGAGCACGATCAGCGCCCCGAGCAGTGACCACGGCCACCACAGGCTCGCCGGATACCCGGAGAACTCCGAGTTGCAGCGTGGCGGCGGTGGTGAAGCCGAGCTGCAGCAGCACCAGCGGCGGGATCAGCCAGCCGACCAGCACGTAGCCCCAGGCCACCAGGAATCCGACGGCCGGATGCAGGCCGCGGGCGGCGTAGGTGGCCAAGGACCCGGCGGCCGGCATCTCCCGGGCCAGCAGCCCGATGGACCATGCGCAGAACAGGCAGGCGACCATGGCGAATACCACCGACAGCGGCAGCGAGCCGCCCGCGAACGCGGCGCCCGCCGGTATTGACGCGGCGATAGCCGCGCCAGGCGCCATGTCGGTGATGCTCTGGAACAGGACCTCACGCAGGCCGATTGCGTCCCGCCGGAGCCCGGCTGAGGCCTGCTGATTCGTCTGCGGAGCCACCCTGGCCATGGCCGCCTCCGGTGCCTGCGGGGTTGCCGTTACGTGGATAATCCCATGCGCGGCTTCGCCGGAATAGCCGGAATCCTGGATGCGCCGCCGCCAGCCGCCGGGCGGCCCGCTGGACGAGCAGCACCACCCCCAGCAGCAGCGCCGCCACGATCCCGTCGAGCCAGAAATGGTTGGCGGTCACGACCACGGCCACCGTCGTGAGCGCCGGGTAGAGCAGGGCCAGCCAGCGCCACCGGCTGCGGGTGGCGGCGATGCACCGCCACCGCCACCAGCATCGCCCAGCCGACATGTACCGAGGCATCGCGGATAGCTGGTCGGCGTCGAAGCCCGTGTGGCTCGCGTAGACCGACTGGCCGTACAGAACGGCGGTGTCGACCATGCCGGTGCAGGGCAGCATCCGCGGCGGCGCCACCGGGACCAGCTGGATCAGCAGGCAGCCGCCGGTGAACGCCACCAGCGTGGTCCGCATCCGCCGGTAGCGGTCGCGGTGCCAGACGAACAGCCAGATCATGCAGCCGATCAGGACGGGGAAATGCAGTCCGACGTAGTACAGGTTGAAGAACTGGACGAGCAGCGGGTGCGGCAGCACCAGCCGCTGCAGGGCCGCCTCGCTGGGCAGCCGCGCACCCGTTCGGCATGCCAGATCCACTGCGCCCGGCCCAGCGCGCCGCCCGGCCCCATCACGGCGAACGAGCCGGCCAGCTGCCACAGCGCGAACAGCCCGATAATCAGCCCGCTCTCCTGGGCCGCCACGGCTATTCCGGTGAGCCGCGGCCGGTCGGCGGCGCGGAGCGTTACCGCGGTGACGGAAAGCGAGCCCGCCATGATCGCGGCTTCCGGCCAGGAAAGCTCAAGATTCAGCACGTGCCAGGCCCGCCTGTGCGGCAACGTAGCTGGCCACGGCGGCATGGGTGGCGAACCAGACGCGCTGATGGCCGCGGATGTAGTCCAGTAGTTCCTCGAGCACGACGATCCTCGACCGGTGCCCGATCACGTGCGGATGCATGGTGAGCTGGAAGAGGCCGCCGCCGGAGTAAGCCTGGTCGAACTCGTCCCGCCACATCTGGCCGATCGCACGGGGCGGGGTGAACGGCCGGACCGGATCGCCGGGGAAGTAAGGCGCGTCGTCGCGGATCCATTCGACCGGGATCTCCACCACGCCGGTGGGCAGGCCGTTGGCCTCGATCTCGTACGGATCGTCGTCGGCCATCAGCGACGAATCGTAGGCCAGCCCCAGCTCGGTGATGATCCCGAAGGTGGCCGGCGTGAAGTCCCAGGACGGAGTGCGGATCCCCTGGGGCCGGATTCCGGTGAGCTCGGTGAGGGTGTCGGCCGCCCGCCGGGTCAGGTCGCGCTCGGCACCCGGCGGGAGCGCCGCGTTCCGCTCGTGAATCCAGCCATGCAGGGCCACCTCGTGACCGCGGTCGGCATACCCTCGGACCTCGCCCGGCCGCAGCAGCGCGCAGACCGCCGGGACATAGAAGGACGCCTTGATGTCGTGGCGGTCCAGCAGCCCGAGGATCCGCGGCAGCGCGGTGCGGGCGCCGTACTCGCCCTGGGAGAGCTTGCCCGGCGAGGTCAGGCCGTCCCGGAGCGGGATCGTCTCGTGGTCGGAGTCAAAGGACAGCGCCACCGCGGCGGCGGCGTCATGCGGCCAGGCCGGGGGAGCCAGCGATCGTCCGGCCCGGACCGCCCCCACGGTGGACCTGATGGCATCGGTGCTCCCATTGCCACGGCTCGCTCATGCCGCTCAGCGTACGATCTGGCTGGCCCGCGGGTCGATGGATAACCCGGCCGGCGGTTATCGGGCCGGGTATCTCGTCATCGCCGGCTGGCCGGGGGAGAATCGTCGTCATGCGAGTGCCCGAGGGGCCAGGCGAGCGCCGGGCCGTTGACGAACGGGGCGGGACCGGCCAGGCCCGCGCGGCAGGCGACGACTTACGGCAGCGGCTCGACCGGCTGGCGGCCTGCCATCCGTCCTCGCCGGATTACCGGGAGACGGGGCTGGACCACGAGGAAACAAGGCCGGGCTACGGGGACCCGGAGCCGGAGTACGGGGACATGGGGCCGGATTACGACCCGGCCGGTGCGGGGGCCGGGCGGGCCCTGGACGCACCGGACCGGCAGGCGGCCCGGTCCGATGGCCGGGACGGCGAGCCCGGCCAGGCGGGGCCAGGGACCGGCGGGCGGCCCCGGCCCGGGACGCCCGGCGGGCTGGCCAACTGATGCGGGCCATCAGCCGGACGGGGGAGCGGCGGACGGGGGAGCAGCGGGCGGACTGGCTGGCCAGCCCGAGCCGTACCGGCCCTGGTTCACCGCGGGCGAGTCACCGGACCCCTGGTTCACGGGCGAGTCCGGTGCCTGACGCCCGCGGCTAGCTGGGGCTGCGGTGCCCGTTAGCGGCGTCGCGGCGCTCAGGAGCCTGGTCGCGGCTGAGCGAGGCGGGATCGGCTTCCTGGCGCGGCAGCAGCACCTCGCCGGTCACGTCGGCGGCCAGCCGGACCAGGTCGCCATCGGCGAGGCGCACCGCCGTGCCGGGCAGCACCCGGTCGCCGTTGACGAACGTGCCGTTGGTCGAGTTCTCGTCCCGGATGGTGGCGTGCCCATGGTCGTCAACGGTGACCGTCGCGTGCCGTCGTGACACGTTCTCAAAGCCGGAGAAGGCGGCTGCGACCAGCGACTCCTGCGGATCCCGGCCCAGCAGCAGCGAGGTGCCCGCCGGTACTTCGACGTTGCCGGTGGGGAACGCGATCCGCAGCACGGTGAGCGCGATCGAGCCGGTCGTCTCATCCCGCTTCAGGTACTCCTGCATGATCGTCGCGGGCGCGGGCGCGTCCTCGTCAGCCGGCCGCGTCCGGGGCAGGTTGGCGCCACAGGTGAAGCAGATAAGGTCGCCGGGCTTGACCTCGGCTGCGCAGGCTGGGCAGGTCAACGTCACCATGATGGCTCCAGGGCGGCTGTGGTAGCTCGGGCGCTTGCTGGCACCCCGTGAGCGTAACGCGGCCGGGGCACGGCGCGATCACGGTGCCGGCATTATCCGGTCACGCCGCGCGCGGCTGATCCCGGCCGCCCGCGGCGCCGACCGGGTGCTGCCAGGGGACGGGCGCCGGAAATCCGTTAAGGGAAAAGGTGGTTTCCCCCGGCTCACCCCGGCCGCCGCTGCGGAGGGTCAGCTCCGCGAACGGCCGGTAGCATCGCAGTCATGGTCAGTTTCCGGCTCGACGAAGAGCACGAGCACCTCCGGGCCACGGTGGCCGAGTTCGCCCGCGACGTCGTCGCGCCGGTGATCGGCGGCTACTACGAGCGCGGTGAATTCCCCTACGAGATCGTCGCGAAGATGGGCAAGCTCGGCCTGTTCGGCCTGCCGTTCCCGGAAGAGTACGGCGGGATGGGCGGCGACTACTTCACGTTCTGCCTGGCCCTGCACGAGCTGGCCAAGGTGGACTCGTCGGTGGCGATCACTCTGGAGGGGGGCGTGGCGCTCGGCGCCATGCCGATCTACCGGTTCGGCCGCGCTGACCAGCGCGAGCGCTGGCTGCCTGACCTGTGCCAGGGCGAACGGCTGGCCGCGTTCGGCCTGACCGAGCCCGGGGGCGGTTCGGACATCGCCGGCAGCATGCGCACGACGGCGCGGCTCGAGGACGCCGAGTGGGTGATCGACGGCTCCAAGGCGTTCATCACCAACGCGGGTACCTCGATCACCTCCCTGGTGACCCCGCTGGCCATCACGGGCCGCCCGGATCCCACGGCCGGCCGGAGATCTCCGCGATCATCGTGCCGTCCGGCACCCCTGGGCTCATCATCGGGCCGGAGTACTCGAAGGTCGGCTGGTGCGCGTCGGACACCAGGGAACTCGCGTTCGCCTCCTGCCGGGTTCCGGAGTCGAACCTGCTGGGCGAGCGGGGCCGTGGTTACGCCCAGTTCCTGCAGACCCTGGACGAGGGCCGGGTGGCCATCGCCGCGCTGGCGGCCGGCCTGGCGGAAGGCTGCGTGGCTGAGTGCCTGCGTTACGTGGCCGAGCGATCCGCCTTCGGGCACCGGCTCGGCCACTACCAGTCCATCCAGTTCAAGATCGCGGACATGGAGACGCGCGCCTACGGCGCCAAGCTGGCCTGGTATGACGCCGCCGCGCGGCTGGTCGCCGGGGAGCCGTTCAAGAAGCAGGCGGCGATCGCGAAGCTGACCGCCTCCGAAGCGGCCATGGACAATGCCCGGGACGCCACGCAGATCTTCGGCGGGTACGGGTACGTCAACGACTTCCCGGTCGCGAGGTTCTACCGGGACGCGAAGGTCCTCGAGATCGGCGAGGGCACCTCCGAGGTGCAGCGGATGATCATCGCCAGGCAACTCGGCCTGGGTGGTGCGGGCAGCCGCCGCAAGCCGGAGCTTGACTGATCAGGCCGCTGGCCGGCGGTGCTCAGCTGCCGGTCGCCGACGGGTGGATGGCCTGACCAGACTGGCCGCAACCTTCCCGGTCTGCGCCGCCC
Organism: uncultured Gammaproteobacteria bacterium; assembly: GCA_963749775.1. Lineage (GTDB taxonomy): Bacteria > Pseudomonadota > Gammaproteobacteria > Steroidobacterales > Steroidobacteraceae > Bog-1198. Next base: position 25,798 of record CAVVPB010000025.1, on the reverse strand, counting down.
AGCCCGCTAATCGGGACTAGCCTGGCGTTTCGGAACAAGTGGTGCCGATCAGCCCGGCAGGAGGATGAGGACAATTCTCCGTGTGCTCGCCGACGCGGTGCGGACGCGCCGCGTTTCGTCCCGGCAGCTCATCGAGCGGGCCCTGGAGCGCATCTCGCGCCTCGACGGCCAGCTGAACGCCGTTGTCGCCCTGCGGGGCGATGCCGCGCTGGAGGAGGCGCTGGCCCTCGACGCACGAGTTGCCGCGGGCGACGATCCTGGCCCGCTGGCGGGCGTCCCCGTCCTGGTGAAGGACCTCGAGGACGTCGCAGGCCTGCGCACCACCCGGGGCTCCGTGCTGTTCGCCGATGCAGCGCCCGCCCGGCAGGACGGGCTCACCCCAGCCCGGCTCCGGGCCGCCGGGGCGATCGTGGTCGGCAAGACCAACCTTCCCGAGTTCGCGACCGAGGGCTACTCGGCGAACCTCGTCTTCGGCGCCACGCGCAACCCCTGGGGCCTGGAATGGTCACCGGGCGGCTCGAGCGGGGGCTCTGGCGCGGCGCTGGCCGCCGGCCTGGCCCCCATCGCCACCGCGACCGACGGCGGGGGTTCGGTCCGGATCCCCGCGGCCCTGTGCGGGCTGGTCGGCATCAAGCCGACCAACGGCTTGATCGCCCGGCAGCCCGATTCCCGACTGGATCGACTACTCCACCGACGGCGTTCTCGCGACGACCGTAGCTGACCTGCGGCTCCTGCTCGCCGTGCAGTCCGGGCCCGCGTCCGGTGATCCCACCGCGCTCCCGTTCCCGCGCCCCGGAGGGCTGCCAGGTCCGCCTCGTCCTGGCCGTCTGTATGCCGCGCCCCGGTTCGCCCCGTGGGAACCGCTGCCCGGCACCGTCCAGGCGGCGTTCGACGAAGCCGTGGCGGTGTTCGCTGATCTCGTCGGGCTGCCCGCCGAAACGCTCGACCCGGAGAAGATCTTCGCAACCGGAAACCCCGACACCGACTGGTTCGTTGTCACCTCGGCCGAGCATGTTGCCTCGCTGGGCCGCGACGTAGTGGAACGGAACCTCGACCGGTTGCATCCGGGGGCTCGCTGGTTCCTGGACGAAGGGCTCCGGGTGACGCTGGACGCTTACCTGGCCGCGCGGCGGCGCCGGTTCGGCTATGTCCGGGAGCTGGACGAGCTGCTCGGCGAGGACGGCGCTCGTCCCCCACCATCGCCGCTCCCGGCTGGCTGGCCGAAGGGCGGCTGCCGGGGAGCGGTCAAGTCGGGCCGCTCCCCGGCGAGGTGTATAACACCTCGGTGCAGAATACGACCGGCCATCCGGCGCTTTCGCTTCCGGCCCGCCACCTGGAGAACGGGCTCCCATTCGGGCTGCAGGTCACCGGCCCGAGGTTCGGCGACGATCTGCTCCTGGACCTGGCTAGCTCCTGGGAGAAGGCCAGGCCCTGGCCCCGGGTGGCCGACGGCTATGAGCCGTTCGATGCCGGGATCGCGGGGTAATCGCGAGGTATATGCCGAACCTCTTGCCCTGATCCCAAGGTACCGTTAACCTGTCGATCGATACGTTTGCCCCGCTTCCACAGGCGGGCACTCTCAAGGAAGTGGACGTCTTAGTCATTGAAATTCCATTCGACTCGGACGTCTACTTTCGAGTCGGCGGGCGTTTGGTCAAACGGCCGCCGTGCGGCGTCACCGTGCCTGGGCTGGGACAACCGGCGCTGGCCGGCATGCCGTCCGAGCTGCTTTCCGGCGTTGGCCGCGGCACCGTATCGATCGCGCCAGGCAATATCGAGCGCAGCGGCCAGACGACCGGCGCCATTGAGCGCCCCTCGTCGATGCGGCTGTGTCGCCCCTCTTTTGAGGGGCGGCCTCTCAATATCGTCGGCGCACCTTGCGCGCGAGGTTACGCCCGCAGGATGCAAAGGACCAGTACTACGTTGACTGCTACAGGTACGGCACACGATATGCAATGCGCGTTCGAGGAGGAACAGGCCGGCGTGGATCACTCGGTCGACGTTATTGATCCGGCCTTCAGGCCCCGGATGGATAGCCGGGTGACGGGCGGCTGGCGGATGGCCGTGAGATATCCCGCAGGCTCATCAGTATCGATTTCGTGGGCTGCGACGTGGTGCAGATTATCCCGCGCTACGACCCCAATGGGTGGCCCGCGACGCTCGCCGTCAGCGTCGCGGACAAGGCGCTGAGCCTGGTGGTGCTTAGGCGGCTGAAATGCGAGATGGAGGCTAGATAATGGCAAGCTGGGACGGGCGGTACAGCCGTCGGCAGTTCATCCGGGGAGCCGCCGGAGCGGCTTCCGGGGCGGTGGCGATGGGTTCGGCAGGCAGCCTGCTGGCGGCCTGTGGTGGTTCGACGCCCACCACGTCGGCAAAGCCGAGTACCGGGGCGGCGCTGAAACGCGATCCGAACACGCTGATCGTGGCGATGGACGCGTTCACGGCGGACTTTGACCCAGCGTCGTATTTCTTGCTGTCGGCCATCGTGCCGGACTTCGGGATCTACGACTCACTGATGCGCATGAACGGCAGCAGCGCTACCGCTACCAAGCCGTGGCTGGCGCAGAAGATATCGACCAACGCCGACAAGAGCGTCTGGACCTTCACGCTGCAGCCCGGCGTCAAGTACAGCGACGGAACGCCCTTCGACGGCAACACGCTGAAGGCGGCCTACACTCGCACCATTACCGCGAAGCTCGGCGCCGGCTCGACGCTGTCGGCTTACATCACCGATGCGGCCAAGCAGATCGTCGTGAAGGATCCGGGCACGGTCATCATGGACCTCGGCGTCTCGGTGCCGCGGTTCGACCTGCTCCTCGCCTCGCAGTACGGCATGGGCATCGTGAACCCGAACGTGCCGCAAGGAAAGGACCTGGGCCACACCTACCTGCAGTCGCACTCGGCCGGAACCGGCGCCTACATGGTCGAGAGCGTGGCGCCGAACAGCCAGATCGTCTTGACGCGCAACCCGCACTACTGGGGCGGCTGGAGCGGATCGCACTTCCAGAAGATCATCATCCTCCAGGTCCCTGAGGACTCGAGCCGCCGGGAAGGGATGGAGTCGGGCGACTTCGACATCGCCTTCCCGTCCACCCCGCAGGACACCGCGGCGCTCCGGACCACGCCAGGGATCTTCGTCGGGAACCAGAAGGTCCTGGGGATGGACTACGTGATCCTCGGCGAGTACGGGCCGCTGGCCTCCCCGCTGGCTCGGCAGGCTCTCAACTTGCTGTTCCCGACCGACCAGTACGTGTCCGCGGTGATGAAGGGAACCATCGACGCACCGAACAGCGTGCTGCCGGACCTGATGTTGTACTCCGCCTCCGGGACCTACAAGCCGGCCGTGAACGTGTCGAAAGCGAAAACCCTGCTGCAGCAGGCCGGGGTTAAATCAGGTACCCAGCTGACTTACGAGTTCTACACCGGCCAGGGAGACTCGGCCGGGCTGCTGCTGCAGAGCCAGCTGTCGCTGGTCGGGCTGGACGTGAAGATCATCGAGAAAGCCTACCCGGCGTTCGTCGCCGACATCTCCACGCCAAAGCCCGTGGCGCAGCGGCCCGACATGGCGTACTGGTTCTGGTGGCCCGAGTACAACAGCCCGTCGGACTTCTGCTTCCCGATCCTGTCCGCGGAAGGGACGCCGAAGCAGAACCTGTTCAACGGCGGCTATTACGAGAACACCGCGGTGAACAACGCGATCAACAAGGGGTACAGCGACCCGGCTAACGCCAAGCTGCTGACCCAGCTGTGGGACGAGGCGCAGACGGTCATGGGCCAGCAGGATCCGCCGTGGATCCCGCTCGGGCAGATCATCGACACCAGCTATTTGCGGACCGACGTGAAAGGCTACGTGGCGAACCCCGTCTATGTGCAGTCCTACGACTTTCACGCCTTGTCCCGCGCATAGCCGTAGCCGGGCGGTGCGCGATATCAGAGGGACTGGCCCATGGGCACTTTTATCGCGAGGCGCCTCGCGTTCATGGTGTTCGTCCTGTGGGGCGTGACGCTGGTCACGTTCTTCCTCTCCCGGGTCGTGCCGGGCAACCCGGCCCGGCTCATGGCCGGCCCGCAGGCCGCGCGAGCCAGGTGGCTCACATCAGCCACATCTACGGGCTGGACGAACCGCTGACCGTCCAGTACGGCCGCTACCTGCGCGATCTGAGCGAAGGCAACCTCGGATTCTCGTTCGTCACCAGGCGGAACGTGCGGACCGACATCGCGACCTTCCTGCCCGCGACGATCGAGCTGGCCGGCTACGCGCTCGTGGTCGGGTTCCTGCTCGCGCTGGTCACCGCGACCGTGGCCGGGTACCGCCGGGGAACGTGGGCGGATGCGGGCGGGCGCCTCACGGCGATCGCCGGGCTCTCGCTGCCGGCTTTCTGGCTGGCGCTGCTGCTGCAATTGCTGTTCCACACCCGGCTCGGCTGGCTCCCGCTGGGCGGCCGGCTGTCCCCGGGGGTGACCCCGCCGCCGCACATCACCGGCCTGCTGACCGTGGACAGCCTCCTCACGTTGCATTTCGGCGACTTTGTTGACGCGGTAGCGCACCTGGTGCTCCCCGTCACCACCCTGGCACTCGGCGTATACGGGCTCATGGTCCGCATCGCGCGGACGAGCGTGATCGACTCGCTCGGCGAGGATTACGTGCGGACGGCTGAGGCGAAGGGACTCAGCCGGTGGCGGGTGCTTCGCCGGCATGTACTGCGCAACGCGATGCTCCCGGCGGTGACCGTCCTCGGGCTGGAGTTCGGGCTGCTCGCCGCCGGCATCTTCGTGGTCGAGTCGGTATTTCAGTGGCCCGGGCTCGGCAACTACGCCTTCCAGGCCATCCAGGCTTCGGACTACAACGCGACGCTGGGCGCCACCCTGGTGATCGCCGCCATGTACGTGGTGGTGAACCTGATCGTGGACGTCGCCTACCTGTACCTCGATCCCAGAATCCGGTATGCATGATCGATTTGGCTGATCCCGTCGAGCGCGGCCGCCCGGACCGGGTCGCCACGCGCAGGCTGCGCAGCGCGACCGGTTCCGTACGGGCGTTCCTCTCGGAGTCGCGGCTGAACCTCCTGGGGGCCGCGATCGTCGTGCTGGTCTTGCTGCTCGCGGTGTTCGGCCCGCTCATCGCGCCATATGGCCCGGACCAGACCGACCTGCTCGCGGTGCTCCAGGGCCCTACCAGCCACCACTGGTTCGGGACCGACGACATCGGGCGGGACGTGTTCAGCCGGGTTCTGGCCGGCGCCCGCATCTCGATCGAGGTGGCGGTCATCATCCTGTCGCTCTCGGTCACGTTCGGAACGATCGTCGGCGTCTTGTCGGGCCTCGTCGGCGGTCTCGTCGACGAGCTCATCATGAGGGCCACCGACCTGTTCCTGGCCTTTCCCGGCTTCATCCTCGCCGCGGCGATCGCCGCCACGCTCGGCCCGAGCCTGCAGCACACGGTGCTGGCCCTGGCGGTGGTTTTCTGGCCCTGGTATACGCGGCTGACTCGCGGGCAGGTGCTGTCGCTGCGCGAGCGCGAGTTCGTCCTCGCCTCGCGGGTGGCCGGGGCCGGGACGATCTGGATCGCTACCCGGCACCTGGTCCGGAACGTGCTGCCGCTCATCACCGTCCAGGTTTCGCTGGACGTCGGCTACGCGATCCTCGCGACGTCGTCGCTGAGCTTTCTCGGCCTGGGGGCGCAGCCGCCGTCGCCCGAATGGGGGGCGATGATCACCGAGGGCCGCAGCTACATCCAGACCGCATGGTGGTGGAGCACGTTCCCCGGGCTCGCGCTCGCCATCACCGTCCTGGGTTTCAACCTGCTCGGCGACGGCCTCCGAGACTGGATTGACCCGCGCCTTCGCGGAAGTCTCGGCGGGGTGCAGGAGTGAGCGCGGATGGCCGCGAGCAGCCGGCCACGAACGCCCCGGTGCTTCGCGTGCGGGACCTCACCGTGCGCTTCGACAGCGGTCATAACGTCGTCCACGCCGTGACCGGGGTGAGCTTCGATCTCGAGGCGGCCGGGGCGCTGGGCCTGGTCGGGGAGTCTGGTTCGGGCAAGAGCGTGACGAGCCTGGCCATCCTGCGCCTCTTGCCGCGTCCCGCGGGCAAGATCGTCGCCGGCCAGATCTGGCTCGGCGACCGGGACCTGATCCAGCTCAGCGAGCGCGAGATGCGAGGCCTGCGGGGGAAGGAGATCTCGCTCGTCCCGCAGGACCCGATGAGCGGGCTGAACCCGGTCGTGACCATCGGCGAGCAGGTGGTCGAGACGATCCAGGCCCACGAGAACGTGCGAAAGCGCGAGGCGCGGCGTCGCGCCGCAGAACTACTGGGCACGGTCGGCATCCCGCGGCCAGCTGATCAGCTGGATCGTTACCCGCACCAGTTCAGCGGCGGGATGCGGCAGCGAGTGCTGATCGCGATCGCGCTGGCCCTGCGGCCGACGCTGCTGATCGCTGACGAGCCGACCACCGCCCTTGACGTCACGGTGCAGGCCCAGGTGCTCGAACTGCTCCACGAGCTCACCGCCCAGCGCGGCACGGCCATCCTGCTGATCAGCCACGATCTCGGGATCATGGCCCGCATGACGCGGCGGATCATGGTGATGTACGCGGGCCATGTGGTCGAGTCCGCGCCGACCGCCGAGATCTTCGCCCGTCCGAGTCATCCGTACACGGTCGGGCTGCTCCGTTCGATCCCTCGCGTCGCGGATGTGGGCAGGCCGCTGACCCCCATCGTCGGCTCGCCGCCCGAGCTCCACCGGCTGCCCCGTGGCTGCCCCTTCGCGCCTCGATGTGCCTGGGCGCTCGACGTCTGCTGGCAGGAGATGCCGCCGCTCGCGCCAGCGGCTGGAGTTAGCGTCTCGGCGGGACCATGGTCCGGCGGCCACCTGCTCGCCTGTCACAACCCGGTCGCGGCCGACGAGGCTGAGGCGGGCAGGCCGCTGCGGCCGGGGTTCCGGCCCGCCCCGCCGCCTCGGGACGGGCTCGTCGCTCAGGAGACCGGATGACCGCGCCCCCGCCGCCGCAGAGCGAGCCCGCGCTGCTCGAGGTGCGCGACCTTCGGGTGCTCTTTCCGGTCACGCGCGGCGCGGTGCTGCGCCGGACGGTCGGGCACGTGCACGCGGTGGATGGCGTCTCCCTCCAGCTCGCCGCGGCCGAGACGCTGGGGCTGGTCGGCGAGTCCGGCAGTGGCAAGACGACGCTCGGGCGCGCCATTGTGGGACTGATCCCGCCGACCTCCGGGACGATTCTGTTCCGCGGACGGCCGCTGGCCGCCAGGGGGGCCAGCTGGGATCGCGCGGTGCGATCCCAGCTCCAGATGGTGTTCCAGGATCCGACATCCTCACTCGACCCGAAGTGGCGGGTCGGCGCGAGCATCGCCGAGCCGCTTCGCGTGAACCACATCGGGACCTCGGCCGACCGTCGCCAGCGCGTCGGCGACCTGCTCGAGGTAGTTGGGCTATCACCGGTACACGGCCGGCGTTACCCGCACGAGCTGTCCGGCGGCCAGCGGCAGCGGGTCGGGCTGGCGCGCGCGCTCGCGCTGAACCCCGCGGTGATCGTCGCCGACGAGGCGGTGAGCGCGCTCGACGTGTCGATCCGGGCACAGGTCATCAACCTGCTGCGGCAGCTGCAGGACGAGCTGAAGCTCTCTTACCTCTTCATCGCGCACGACCTTGCGGTCGTCCGGCACCTGAGCGACCGGGTAGCCGTCATGTATCTCGGGCAGATCGTGGAACAGGGCGCGGCGGCCGATCTGTATAGCGACGCCAGGCACCCGTATACCGTGTCATTGCTGTCGGCAGTGCCCGTACCCGATCCGCTGGTCGAGGCGCGGCGGGAGCGCATCGTACTTCCCGGCGATCCGCCCAACCCCACGTCACCGCCGCCGGGGTGCAGGTTCCACACCCGATGCTGGCTCAGGAAGCAGCTAGGCAACCCGCAGCGGTGCGCGGCGGAGGAACCCGCCTATCAGCTTGTCTCGGCTGGCCACACGGCCGCCTGTCACTATGCCGACGAGATGCCCGGGAACATCAGGCTATCCACGGCCGGGCCGACCGCCGAGCCGGCCTCGTAACCGGAATCCGGCAGCTAGCCGCTGGTCAGCTTGCCGACGTTGAGCGAGTTGCTGATCAGCCCGGAATCGTACATGAGGTCAGCGACCCGCTGTACCTGGCCGACGCTCAGCGAGGTCGGGAACGAGCCCATGGTGACCAGGGCGGCTTCCTGAGTGCTCATTCCGGCGAAGCCCGGCAGCACGGCCTGCAGCGGCCCTCCGGTGGTGGCGTCCGCCTGCACCGAGGCCAGGGCGGCCCGGAATTGCTGAAGCTGCGCATGGTGCGCGTCGGCATAAGAGGCGAGGCTGAAGTAACCGGACAATGGCAGGTTGGCGGTCAGGCCACTGCACGAGTCCACCGCCTCGACGGCGCCCAGCTGAGACTCCGCCGCGATGATGTAGGGCTCGGTGGCCAGGATCGCGTTGACCTTCCCGCTGCTCAGTTCCTTGATCATGTCTTGCGCCGGCGTGGGCTTCCACCGCACGCTGGTAGGGGTGACGCCGTCGCTTTCCAGCACCGACTCGGTAGCCAGCGTCTCCATGCTGTACGGGACGACGTCGCTGGTGTACGAGCCGCCGCTGGGTGGGATCAGCTGCGGCTCGGGGGTCGCGACGACCTTGTGCTCCAGACCTTGCGGCGACGTGATTCCCGAGCTGGGGAGGGCGAGGACCGCCATCACGTTCGGCTGGGCGTCGTAGGCGTCAGCGATCAGGTGCAGGGACGCTTTGCCCGTGGCTTCCTCGTAGAAGAAGTCGGCGTAGTCCCCGGCCGCGACGTCCACGCTGCCGTTCTTGAGGGCCTGGAACTCAGGCCCGAGCGAGGGGTAGGTCTTGACCACGACGTTCAGACCTTGATCGCGGAACAGCTTCTCTCGCATGCCGACATGGAGCGGGGAATTGTCGATGCCAGGGACGATGCCCACCGTCAGCTGTCCGGTCCCTGAGTTCCCCGACCCGGAGGCCGAGGTACCGGGGACATGGCATCCGGACACCGCCAGGGCGGCCGATATGGCGACCAGCACGAGGCGCGAGGCGCGGACGCGTGCGCAGGCTGCTACCCGCATGAGGCTCCACTCTAGCGCGCTGACGGCGCAGAAATAGGACGATCGGGGACACAATCGTAGGTGGAGACAATACACTAGTGCCGCCACGTTCGATGGCTTCTGTGCTCCAATGCCGATGGTTTGCGTCCATACAGGTATTGCTGTGCGTTGGCCGGTTACGCGTTAGAGTGGTCCACCGGCCGGTGGTCATGCCCTGCACGTGGAACCCGCCGGGAAGGGAAGTGCCATGTCGGTTCCGCCGCGGGGCTCGCGTATCAGCCGGCACCTGCCGGTCCCCGGGTGAGAGGCGCGCGCTGTGCTGTCCATCAGGAATAAGAAGGCCCGTGGCGCCTCCGACGTCGGGAGGCGGGTACCAGCCGGTCAGGACAACCGGGCACCCTCTGGCCAGGATGAGCGGAGCCGGGCCGGTAACCGGAAACCCGCGGCGGCCCAGCCGCCTGCCGCGGCGCAGTCCGTTGCGCCAGCCGAGGCACGCCGCCGGCCAACGGCGGCCCGCCGCCCGACGGCGGCCCGTCGGGCAACGGCCAGCGGCGGCCGGCGGCGGCGGACGGGCCGGAGCCAGGGTCCCGCTGGGCCCTGAAGAACTGGCGGGTGCGCTCGCGCCTGCTCCTGCTGGTCGCCATCCCCACATTGGCCGCGGTGATACTCGGCGGCATCCGTATCGGCTCGTCGGCGCAGAGCGCGCTGGCTTATCAGCGGGTAGCGCAGCTAGCCAACCTGAATGGGAAGATCATTGGCCTCGTGCAGGCGCTGCAGAACGAGCGCCAGGACACGATCACGTTCATAACGCTGGGCAACAACGGCGGCCGGGCCGCGGCCTTGTCGTCGAATGGCCGGCTGGAGTTGCAGATTCTCGCCAACGGGGACTATGCGGTCTCATCCCGGCTGGCCAGCCAGGTGCGGAGCCAGCTCGGGGCGATCGACACCGGGTACTCCGAGCTGACCCAGCAGGATGCGCACGCTGCGGCGGCCGCGATCGACGGGCTGGGGCCGCTGCGCACCGCTGCGACTCGCTCCCAGCTGCCCGCCCTGGTGGTGATCCAGAAGTACACCGACAAGATCAATACCCTGCTGGCCCTGGATGACCAGGTCGCAGTGGGCAGCAGTGACTCGACACTGGCCGACTCGGTCCGCGCGGTCGGCCTGGTCTCCGCCATGAAGGAGGAGGCGTCGGAGCAGCAGGCGCTCATCACCGCCGCGCAGTCGAGCAGCCTGATTGGCCTGAGTAGTACCGGGTTCGATCCCGGCATCAGGCGGCGATCACCGCCGCCGCAGTCGGCGCAGCAGAGCAACCTGGCTGCCTTCAATATCTCCGCCACAGCCAGCCAGCGGCAGCTGTGGAACAACAGCGTCGCTGTCGGCCCCTACCGGCGGCCGAGGAACGCAAGCGCTCAGGCTGCAGCAAGCCCGGCTCGCTGGCCCGCACCGCCCCGCCAGGCGCCGTGGACCCGGTCATCGCCACGCCAGTCGTCGAACTCCATCGACGTGTCCAGCGGATGCGCTCGGTGGAGCAGCAGCTGGTGAACCGGCGATCGCCGCGAGCACCACGCTGCACAACAGCGCGATCACCGCTGCGATCATCTGGAGCTTGGCGGTCCTGCTGGTGCTGGCCCTCGCGCTGCTGTTCACCACCGTCGTCGGCAGGTCCATGATCCGCCCGCTGCAGCGGCTGCGCACCGGCGCCCTTGAGGTGGCTGGTATCGGGCTGCCCGAGGCGGTGCGCCGCCTGAGCGAGTCGGAGGACGTCAGCACGGACGGGATCGAGGTCGAGCCCATCGACGTCGATTCCACCGACGAGATCGGTGAAGTGGCGCGGGCGTTCGATCAGGTGCACCGGGAAGCGCTGCAGCTGGCGGCCAACGAGGCGGCGCTGCGCGGCAACGTTAACGCCATGTTCGTGAACCTCTCCCGCCGCAGCCAGTCACTGGTAGAACGGCAGATCCGCCTGATCGACGATCTCGAGCAGGGCGAGCAGGACGCCGAGCGGCTGTCGAACCTGTTCCAGATGGACCACCTGGCCACCCGGATGCGGCGCAACTCGGAGAACCTGCTCGTGCTCGCGGGCCACGACCTGTCCAGGCGCTGGAACCAGCCGGTGGCGCTGGTCGACGTGCTCAGGGCCGCGGTGTCGGAGATCGAGGAGTACGAGCGCGTCTCGCTGAATGTGCAGCCGGGCATCGCGGTGCGCGGCCAGGCCGTCAATGACGTGGTGCACCTGCTGGCCGAGCTGGCCGAGAACGCGACATCGCTGTCGTCGGCTGACACTCCGGTGAACATCTCCGGGCACCTGCTGACCAGCGGCGGAGTCCTGCTCGATATCACCGACCAGGGGGTCGGCATGGGCGCGGAGGAGATGGCGCACGCCAACTGGCGCCTTGATAACCCGCCCGTGGTCGATGTCGCGGTATCCCGTCGCATGGGCCTGTTCGTGGTCGGGCGGCTGGCCGCGCGGCACGGCATCAGGGTCCGGCTGCGTCCCGCGTCCTCCGGCGGGCTTACCGCGCTGGTCTGGCTGCCAGATGAGGTGATCACGCATAGCGCCCCGGGCGGGCCGGCCCTGACCGGATTCGACACCGCTGAGTCGGCGCCAGGGGCGCTCGAGGCCGAGCTGGCCGGCCTCGAGGGCGGCCAGTGGGCGGATCCCGACCGGGCCGCCGCGCGAGCAGGAGGTCAGCGCGGCGAGGACGCCCAAGTTCGCGTCGCTGCGGGCAGAACCGAACCAGAGCCAGAAGCGGAAGCAGACTAACCGAGACACCGCTCGGCCCGCGCCGGGTGCCCGGAGCTGCGTTGCGGCCAGCGGCTAGCTGGCCGACGACGACCGGCTCGCCCTCGGTATTCGAATCGGGCGCACAACGCGACGGCGGGGCATCGGAGCTAGCTGGCGCCGGATCCCTGTGGGCCGACCCAGGAAACGGGGCAGCGGCATCAGGCCCGGAGCCGGCACCCGGCGAGGATCAGCCTGACCAGGACCAGCTGCCGAGCGAGCCAGCGGCCAGCGCCGGGCCGCCACCGGTCGGTGGCGCGGCCAGCGAGCCGTTCGGTACGGTGCCGCGGCCTGCCGCTGATGGTGGCACCGAGCCGTTCGGTACGGTGCCGCGGCCTGCCGCTGACGGCGGCGCCGAGCCGTTCGGCACCAGGCGGCAGTCCGGTGTCAGCTTGCCAGCCAACGGTGAGAGCGCAGGCGCCGAACTGGCCAGTGCCCCACTCGGCGCTTTTTCCGCTTACCGCTGGGAAACGGGCCTCACGAACGGCGAGGTGATCGTCCCGCCAGCCGAGAGCCTGGCCGAGGAGAACCGGCTGCCCATCTTCGAGGCGGTCGAGTCAGACTGGTTCCGCCACGGGCGGAGCGCTCTGGGCTGGTCGAGCGAGGCGGAACAGCCCGAAGAGGGCTGGGTGTCGCCAGCGGATGAGGGCTGGCGCGCCGCCGAAATAGTTCCGGCACCGTCCTCAGCCGGAGTGACGGCGGCCGGGCTGCCCAAGCGGGTCCCGCAGGCGAACCTGGTCCCTGGCTCGGCGGCGAGTTCCGTTGCCGCAGGCCCCGACCAGGTCCGCGGCCGCCACGCGCGACCGGTTCGCCAGCTTCCAGCGAGGGGTCAAGGAAGCTCGCGCAGCAGCTAGCGGGGGAGCGAATCCCGATGGAGAGGACGAGACTTCCTGATGTGGGGTGGCACGAGACCGCCGAAATGGTCATGCTTAGGCGACGAACGCAATTGCACCGGCCGACCGCACGACCGCCCTCCTGCGCTCCGAGCAGCGCAGGATCCCCGATTGGCCGGCCTACAAGGAAGGAGCGCTCGTGAGTCCGCTAGTGCGCCCCGCTCAGGACCTGAACTGGCTCATCACGAACTTCGTTGAGCGAGTGCCGTCCGTCGCGCACGCAATAGTCGTCTCGTCCGACGGGCTCCCGATGGCGTTCTCGCAGGGATTCCCCGCGGATCGCGTCGACCAGCTAGCGGCCGTCACCTCGGGCCTGACCAGCCTGACCCAGGGCGCAGCCCGGGTCTTCGAGGGCGGCTCAGTGACGCAGACGGTCGTCGAAATGCAGCGCGGCCTGCTGATTGTCATGGCGATCAGCGACGGGTCAAGCCTCGCCGTGCTGGCGGCGGCCGACTGCGACATGGGCCTGGTCGCCTATGAGATGACGCTGCTCGTCGAACGAGTCGGCAGCGCGCTCACCCCTGAGGTGCGCAACGGCCTGTCGTCCGACTGGCGCGAGGATGGCACACTGTGACAGGAGATACAGGTGTCGACCCCGGGCGGCAATGACTGGCTGTCTGCCGACGGCCAGCGCCTGTACAGTTCCGGCAGGCCTGAGTCGCCAGCTGTCGGTCCGCGCGCACCGCGTCCACGTGACCCCAGGCAGTACGGTTCGCCGAAGGGCGGCGGAAGTGCCCTGGTCCGGCCGTATGCGGTAACCGGGGGCCGCACCAAACCGAGATATCAACTGCAGATCGAAGCTATGGTCGCGGCCTCGCACTATGAGGCGCGGGACCTGTCGGCGCTCAGCCCGGAATGCCAGGCGATCCTCGGGTTCTGCCGGGACTGGCGCTCGGTAGCAGAGATCTCGGCAGTACTCAGGATGCCTCTCGGTGTGGCCCGCGTCCTGATCGCCGACATGGCGGTGGAAGGACTGGTCCGGATCCACCAGCTCGACCATGAGCGCGGACGACCGGACCTTAACCTGCTCGAAAGGGTGCTCAGTGGACTTCGCAAGCTCTAAGACCGCTAACGGCGAGGTGACGGACGCCGCGATGACGTCTGTCAAGATCGTCGTAGCCGGCGGTTTCGGCGTGGGCAAGACCACTTTCGTCGGGTCCGTTTCCGAGATCACCCCGCTGACCACTGAGGCAGTCATGACCTCGGCCAGCGACGGCGTTGACGACCTCTCGCACACTCCGGACAAGACCACGACCACCGTGGCGATGGATTTCGGCCGGGTCACCCTCGACGCCGGGCTGATCCTCTACCTGTTCGGCACGCCCGGCCAGCACCGGTTCTGGTTCATGTGGGATGACCTGATCCACGGGGCGATCGGGGCGATCGTCCTGGTAGACACCCGTCGGCTGGCCGACTCCTTCCCGGCCGTCGACTACTTCGAATCCGCGGGGCTGCCGTTCATCATCGCGATCAACGGCTTCCATGGCGACTTCCCGCACAGCCCCACCGACGTCCAGGACGCGCTGTCGGTCAGCCCGCACGTGCCGGTGGTCGAGTGCGACGCCCGGGAACGCAACTCCACCAAGTCCACGCTGATCTCCCTGGTCGAGCACGCCATGGCGATGCAGCTCAGCCCTCGGTAGGCTGAACGTCCGGATTGCGGCTGGCTCAGGCACCGCGCTGGCCGCGCTGGGCTGCCGCACCCGGCTTGCCGGAGGTGCGGTGTAGTGTTCAAGCGGCCACCCGGGGCGGTAGCTCAGCCGGTCAGAGCAGCGGACTCATAATCCGCCGGTCGTGGGTTCGAGCCCCACCCGCCCCACCCACCTTGACCTGGTCTTATACGGACGCGCGCCTGGTCCTGGGCGTGATGGTATGGCCGGGCGCTGGCCAGGGTATGGCCGGATTCCCGGGGGTTCCTGGCCGGGGCGTGGTGCATCATTGCTGGCCAGGTGCCCGATCTGCCGGGCGGGGTGGGCGAGGCTAGCGGTGCTCTTCGCCGTGGCGCGGCTGCGGTGGCGTGCGGGCCGGGGTCCGGGGCGGCGCGGGCGGCTGGTTCCTGGGACGAGGTAGCCTGCCTGGATGATGAGGGTGGCGGTGTCTTCGGCTGCCTTGCGGGCGACGTCGGGCAGGACCGAGATGTAGGTGTCGGCGGTCAGGACGATGCTGGAGTGGCCGAGCTGGTCTTGGATGGTTTTGAGTTCCGCGCCTGCGGCCAGGGCCAGGGTGGCGGCGCCGTGGCGCAGGTCGTGCAGCCGGACGGGCGGGAGCCCGGCTTCGTCGGACAGCTGCCTGAAGTGGCGGGTCAGCCGGTCGGGCGCCATCGGGTCACCGTTGAGGCCGGTGAACACGTATCCGCTGTCGCGGTAGCCGTCTCCCATCGCGGTGCGTTCGGCCTGCTGGGCGGCGTGGTGGCGCCGCAGCACGATGACGGTGGTGCGGTCAAGGGCGATCACGCGCTGGCTGCTGGCTGTCTTGGGCGGGCAGAGGGACAGGTGCCCGTCGTATTGCTGCAGCTGCTGGCAGATCACGGCGGTTGCGCCGTCGAGGTCGACGTCGCGCCAGCGCAGCCCGGCAGCCTCGCCGCGGCGCAGCCCGCGCAGCGCGATTAAGTGATAGGCGGCATACAGCCGGTCTTTCTGGATGGAGTTGAGGAACCAGGCGGTGTGCGCGGGCAGCCAGACGGCGACGGGCGGGCGGTTCCCGGTTTGCTCCCAGTCCTGAACCCGGGCGGCTGTCCAGACCACGGGGCGGGGCCGGGGGCTGAGGGCAGTTCGGCGCGGCAGGCAGGGTTGTCGGCGAGATAGCCGGCGCGGATCGCGGCGTTCAGGGCGGCACGCAGTGTCGCCTTGATCCGCGCGAGGGTGGCCACCGTGACCGGGCAGCCGGCCGCGGCGCGCTGGCGCGCGATCGCGGTGAGCATCGCCTGCACGTGCGCGGTCCGCAGGTCAGCCAGCAGGATCTGGTCCAGGCAGGGATCGAGGTACAGGCGGATATGCGAGGCATAGCTGCGCAGCGTGGAGAACCTCGGCGCGTTCCGCGACACCAGCCAGTGCCGTAGCCACTGCCCGACCGTCATCAGGCGATCTGCCGGGCTGCCGGGCGGCGGCATCATCAGCCGGTCCAGCGCTGCCCGGGCCGCTGCCTGATCGGGGAAACCGCCACGGCGGATCCGGCGGCGCCGCCCGTCGCTGCCGGCGGGTGCTTCCATGCTGAAATACCAGCTGCCGTGTCCCGGCTGCCCGCGGCGAGGGCACCTGCTGCCTAGCCGCCGCCCGCTCCGCTGGTCACGGCACCCGCACCAGGTATAGACACTGCCCTGAGATCTCACGATTGACTCCCTCGATTCCGTGGTTCCACTGCGAGCGCTGCCGTTGGATCGCGCCGCTGAGCGCGTCGCGATTGGGCGGCGCGGGCTCCGGCGAGTGCAGCCCGCAGGCAGTCCCAGTTGTTTACAAGATGCTAAACTTGAGGACCTGTGGCGTGCAGAGGCAGGCGGGCAGATGGATGAGTGGGAGGTCTACCTCACCGGCGAGGTACGCGACTGGATCGACGCCCTTGACGACCGCTCGCACCTGCTGGTCGTGCAGGCGATCGACATCCTCGCCGACCGCGGCCCGGCCCTGGGGCGGCCTATGGTCGATCACATCGAGCATTCGGCCATCCAGAATCTGAAGGAACTGCGGCCAGCATCGGCGGGCCGCAGTGAGCTGCGGATCTTATTCGCCTTCGACCCGTGGCGATTAGCGATCCTGCTGGTCGCCGGAGATAAGGCCGGCAACTGGAAGCAGTGGTACCGCCAGGCGGTCCCCAGGGCCGGGCAGCTGCTGGAGATCTACCTGAAAGAGCGAGCCGAGGAAGAGGAACGGGGCGGCTGATGACCTTCACCAAGTGGTCCGACATCCGCGATGAGCACATCGAGCGGGTCGGACAGGAGGAATTCGAGGCGGGCAAGGAGCAGATGCTCGCCGGGGCGCGTGGCTGGCGGCTGGCGGAGATCCGACGCCGCCGGGGCATGACCCAGGCCCAGGTCGCGGCCCGGATGGGCGTCGGGAAGAGCCGGATCAGCCAGATCGAGAAAGGCCGGGTCTCCACCAGGGACGTGCTCGGCCGCTACGTCGAGGCCCTCGGCGGCCGCCTGAGCCTCATGGCCGACTTCGGCGACGAGCTCCTGCGCGTAGGCTGACCCGCCGCTGCCGGTGCACGCGTCTGCCTGCTCCCGGCATAGCGCCGGAGCACGGATGAGGCCTGCCTGCCAAGCTCCGGACCGTTTCCGTGACGGAAAGTGAGCGACATCCGGCGCTCCGACTTGCAGGATTGCCCAGATCGATTCGGGCGCGCCGAGGCATAGGCCAAGTGTGTTCGACTTGCAACCGGACGACTTGAGCACAGCCGGGTCATGCGCGACAGTGCTCGCTCGACGTCATCGGACCGTCAGTCTCGGTCGCGTCGAGGTCACCGACCGCGACGACATATCGCTTGGACTTCACGATCCACGTGCCGAGGCCCGGCGGGCCGAGGCAGTGCCCGGCCCGTCAGCGGTCGGCGTCGTCCACGAGGCCGCCGGGCAGCGGGACGCGGTCAGCCGCGCAGTCGCACGCGATAAACCCGTGGCGACGTCGGTGGTCATCGCGCGATAATGGCCGACGTGGAGGAGGTCGAGGTCGTCGTCGCCCATCACGAGCGCGCGACCCTGCGCGTCGGCGACGTGTTCCTGAAGATCGACGGTGATCAGACGCGCACCGACGTCGAGGTCGAGGCGTTGGCTATGGCGCCGATCCCGACCCCGGAGGTCCTGTGGCGCAAGCCGCCCGTGCTCGCGCTCGCCGCCCTCCCCGGACGGCACTGGGCCGCCTCGGCGAGCCGTCGACCGCGTCGCCGGCCGCGTGGGCCGCGGCGGGTGCCGCCGCCCGGATGCTGCACGACGCGCCGCTGCCGCCCTGGCCGGCCCGAGCCTCGACGAGCTCGCCTCGCACCTCGACGGCGAATGCGACTGGCTCGTCACGAACGGCGTCCTTCCCGCCGACGTGGTCACGCGCAACCGCCAGGTCGCAGAGGCTGCGCTCCGGCCGTGGACACCGGCGTTCACGCACGGCGACCTGCAGGTCACCCACGTGTTCGTCGCCGGTGATGAGGTCACCGGCGTGGTCGACTGGTCCGAG
Organism: uncultured Gammaproteobacteria bacterium; assembly: GCA_963749775.1. Classification (GTDB taxonomy): domain Bacteria; phylum Pseudomonadota; class Gammaproteobacteria; order Steroidobacterales; family Steroidobacteraceae; genus Bog-1198. The sequence goes on along the minus strand of CAVVPB010000025.1, from coordinate 7,878 downwards.
GCGGCCCGCGGCGATGCCCTGTACGACCTCGCCAGCCTGACGCTCGGGCACGAGGAGCACTTTGGCGACGTCGTCGCCGGCGACGGCACCGACGTCGACCTCGACGTGATCCGCGCGTGGTGGTCGTTGCGAAGCCTGCGGGCCGTCCGCTGGCTGGTCGAGCACGGCTTCGACCCGTCCTCGCCAAGCTGCGAGTTCGCCGTGCTGAGATCCCGGCTGTGAGGCTGCACGAGCCCGACGGCCACGAGTGCCGTTCTGCGGCATCGAGCGGGCCATCTCCTGACGCGCGTCGTCTTCCGGACCGGCGAGGTCATGGTCCTCGAAGATCCCGGGCCAGCCTGCGGCATCGGAACCCGGCGCACGACTCGAGTCGAAGATGCGACTCAGCTGAGGACCAGCAGTGCGTATGGCTCTCATCCGGGCTTGCGGCCGGGACTCGAGCATGCGCCTATCGGTCCCGGACGGCTTAGCACGCTGCTGGCGTCGGTAGAGGTCCCGACGACGAGATGCGTCAATCGGCAACGCTGCGCCTGTGAGCCAAGGCATGACTTCCGGCGAGCTTGCCGCATCACTTCGTCAGATCGACGGCCAGCGCGACAAGGGAAAGCACCCACCGAACTTCCACTTCACTCGAAGCCGTTCCTGCACTTCCACAACGGTCCCGACCGGACCTACGCCGACGTCCGGTTCGGCGGGGACTTCGAGCCGGGCACCGCGTCAACGCCGAAGCAACGAGAGGTTCTGCTGGAGCAGGTGAAGGCGCACGTCACCGCAGAGCTCGCGTCCCGACAGCGGAAGCGCGGGTAGGGGCGAAAGGACGGACGGAACGGCGGCTACTTGCTCGCGCAACTGCTGTTCCTGCATGATCCGTCCACGCCTATCAGACCGAGCAGGGTCGCCCGTTTCGCGTCTGCCATCTCCCGCCGTAGGAATTCTGCCGTACTGCATACTCCGCCCGGCCGAAGGTCCTGTGTGCAGGGACGTTGGTCCGTGGCGCGTGCTCCCGTGACGCGGTGGAGTGACTGTGACAGAGGACCCCGCGCATTGAGGAGAAGGGGCGCCGATGGAGATCTCATGCGCATTTCCGACGACGCTCGACTCGCCCGAGCATGTCGCGCTCGCCGAGCAGCTGGGGTACGGGCGCGCCTGGCTGTACGACACGCCGCAGCAAAGCCCGGATGTGTGGATGACGCTCGCGCTGGCGGCGGAGCGAACCGAGCGCATCGGCCTCGGCCCGGGCGTCCTGGTTCCCACGCTGCGCCACCCGATGGTCAACGCGGCGGCCACCGCCGCGCTTGCGGTGCTGGCGCCCAACCGCGTCGCCGTCGCCTTCGGCACAGGCTTTACCGGACGCCGAGCGATGGGCTATCGCGCTATTCCCTGGTCGTACATGGACGCCTACATCCGCGCCTACCGCGGGTTGCTGCGCGGCGAGACGATCGAGTGGGAGGGCGCTCGGATGCGCATGCTCCACCCGCCTGGCCACGCCGCCGCGCGCCCGGTCGATGTGCCTATCCTCGTCGCCGCGCTGGGACCGAAAGGGCGCGCGGTGGCCCGCGAGCTGGGCGACGGCCTGTTCGTGACCCTTTCGATCCCTCAGTTCGCCAAGGAGTTCTCGCGCGTGTCCTACCTCTTCTGGGGGACCGTCCTGGACGACGGCGAGGATCTCCAGTCCGGACGGGTGCGCGCGGCGGGAGGACCCGGGCTCGCGCTTGCCTACCACGGTGCCCACGAGTTCAATATGCCGCTTTCGGAGCTGCCGGGCGGGGCGGAGTGGCAGGCGGTGATTGACCGGACGCCGCCCATGGACCGTCACCTGGCCGTCCACGGTCAGCACTGCGTCGGCCTCAACGAGGCCGACCAGGCGGCGTGGGATGCGGGCGGGTACGCCATGCTCGAACAGGTGACGCTCAGCGGAACCGCCGATGAGCTCCGCCCGCGGCTCCACGATCTCGCTGACGTCGGCGTGACCGAGCTCGTCTATCAGCCCTGCGGGCCCGACATCCGCCGGGAGCTCGAGGTATTCATGACAACCGCGAAGGCGGCCGCTGACGCCTGAAGGGACCGAACATGGCCAGCGCGCGAACCCTGACGCCGCTGTTCGAGGGTGGCAGCTTACTTCGAGTGCCCGCGTTGGCACGACGGTCGGTGGTGGGTTTCGGACTTCTACCGCCGCGCAGTCTTCACCTACGACCGCAATGGACGCGAGGGGCAGGTGATGGAGGTCGAGGCCCAGCCGTCGGGGCTGGGCTGGCTGCCCGACGGCGACCTGCTCGTCGTCTCGATGAAGGACCGGCGCGTGCTGCGACGGGGTCCCGACGGCAGCGTTGCGGTCCATGCCGACGTGGGCAAGCTGACCACTGGTCATCTCAATGATATGGTCGTCGACCGCCAAGGCCATGCATACGCAGGAGACTTCGGATTCGACCTCATGGGCGGCGGCCAGCCGACGCCAGCCAGCCTTGTGCGCATCGACCCCGACGGTGCCGCCACGATCGTGGCGCGGGACATGTGGTTCCCCAACGGATCGGTGATCACCGACGATGGCACGCTGATCGTGGCCGAGACGTTCGCCGCCCGCCTCACGGCCTTCAAGATCCAGCCTGACGGCTCGCTGACCGACCGGCACGTGTGGGCGCAGGTCCAGGCAGCGCCCGAACCGGCCGACACGGCGACGATGCTCTCTGCGGTCAGCTTCGCTCCCGACGGCTGCGCGCTGGACGCTGAGGGGTATGTCTGGGCGGCGAACGCGCTGGGCGCAGCGGTGTGCCGCGTCGCCCCCGGCGGCCAGATCGTCGATGAGGTCGGGATGCCTGGGGGGCTGAGCGCGTTCGCGTGCGGACTCGGCGGCGACGATGGGCGGACGCTCATCGCATGCGTCGCGCCCGACTTTTACGAAGAGGCGCGGTCAGCTGCGCGCGAGGCTGCGTTGTTGACAACAACTGTCGAGGTTCCGCACGCGGGCCTACCGTAGGGGCCAGGATGAGTCCCTCACGCAAGGGTTTATGGCACGGTGCCGAACGGCGACCCCGAAGCGGAACGAAGTACCGCCGCGGGACGCAAGCATCGCGGAGATGTTCTCCGGCTCGTGTCCAGGCTCAGCGAAGCTGACGGCGGCCACGAAGCGGTTCGGCCTTTGAATCGGCGGAGATCATCGACCGTGAGGAGGACAGACACCAGCGCGATGGCTGCCGCAGGCTGTGACGAATGGTTCTGCACGCACACGGCTCCGGAGGTGGAGGGGCTCAACGCTGCTGGCTGCGCACCTCGTAGGCTAAGAGAGTGCCTGGTCCGCGCCTGATGGTAAATGACCTCGTCGAGTTGCATGGCCGCTGCGGGCGGCGGTTTGCAGCGCTGGTCGCGGGCGTGGGCTCGGAACAGTGGTATGACGAGACTCCCTGCTCGGAGTGGGATGTGCGGACGCTGGTCCATCATCTGCTGTACGAACAGCGCTGGGTGCCGCCGTTGTTCGAAGGCCTGACGATCGAACAGGTCGGCGACCGGTTCGATGGCGACCTCATGGGCGACGACGCCTCGGCATGGCCGGGATTGCTGGCCTCCTCGATCGAGGAGGCGCACGCGGCGGTGGCGCAAATGGGAGCCCTCGACCGGACCGTGCACCTGTCCTTCGGTGACGTCTCCGGGCAGGAGTACGTCATGCAACTGACCGCTGACCTCGCCATACACGCCTGGGATCTCGCCCGGGCCACGGGGCAGGACGACACGCTCGACCCCGGTGCCGTCGCGCTGCTACTTCCCTGGAGCGAAGCGAACGCGGACTTGCAGGCAGGGTCGGGCATGTTCGGCTCACGAATCGACGTCGGCCCCGACGCCCCGGACGACGTTCGCTTGCTGGGCCTGCTCGGCCGCAGGGCCTGAGCGCCCGCCACAAGCGCCCCCGGACCCACAGCACCTTGCTATTACGGAGAGCGGCTCGCTACGAGGGCGAGTTGTTCCGAAAGGCGCATGGGTAGGTCATCTAGCCCCAAGTTACGTCGGCGTGTCGCCTGAAAATGGCACCTGAGCTGCGGGAACACCGCGTTCAGGCCAGGAAACGTAGCCAGAAAGACCCAGGCGGACCCGGGCGTGATACCAAGTTGATCATCAAGGGACGGCGCGAACGCCGCCCCGGAGAGTGGCATGTAGCCAGAATGCCAACTCGGCCCGTTCATCGTTTGCCCAGGTCCATGCCGGTATTCGTGACGCATGGGCTACGTAACTTCGGTCTAGCCCGCGCGGTGAGCTGGGAGACGCGCCAGCCGGGATATCATCGCCAAGGCGGGAGATATCTTCGTCGTGCATATGGACCGGGAAGCACTCAACGACTATCCCCTTCGGGTACCCGATTCGGCGGGTCCACTGGTTAAGCCATTTGCTCTGACCAGTTCTGGCAATGCGCCAGCTCCGCCTAAGCGACAGAACTGTGCGGTGAGTGTGCACCGCTTCATTGTCGACTGTGCACTGCCCGCGGCCGATGGCTGGTCCGAGCTGGCGATGGCTCACATCGCGTGCCGCATTCGGGTCGGTCCGTGGTGGCCGGCCCTCAGCGGGGTCAGCCGTCGCCAAACACCGCAGCCATGGCAGCCTGGTTCCGTGGTTGCAGTTATGGTTGCAGTTCACCGGGGTCCGGGGGAGGCTGGGTGGGTTCATATGCCCAGGCCAGGACGCTGGCGGACCTGCGCGACCGGTAGCGGCGCGGACTCATAATCCGCCGGTCGTGGGTTCGAGCCCCACCCGCCCCACTCTTCGAAAGTGCCAGTCAGGGCCTTGTGACCTGCGAATACGTCTAATCTTCTCGATCTTGGCTAGCTGGGCGCTTGCGCGGTTGTGCGCGGCTGGTGGACCCTGTTGGCTTATTTCGGGTTCAGGCGGCGCGGCTGAGGTCGAGCCTCTGGAGGTGGGTGGTCCGGGTCCGGTCGAGGGGCCTGCCGGTCCACCAGGCATCGAGCCGGAGCAGGTTGACTGCGGCTGCGGCGGCGGCGTGTTCCAGGCGGGTCTTGTCCAGGCCGATGTAGCGGGCGTGGCGGATGCCGGTGACGTGGGTGGCCTGCCGCATGGTGCCCTCCACGCCGGCGCGGATGTTGTATCGCTGTTTCCAGTGCTGGCTGGCCTGCCCGGCCTTGGCGGCCGCGACGGCCTCGTGAATCTCGCGCGGGCGCAGGAATAGCTGGCGGCCATTGCGGACCGAGCTGGTGCACTGGGCCCGGGCCGGGCAGGCCTGGCAGGTAGCGGCGGCGAACCGGACCACGATCGCCTGTCTTTTTCCCTGCTGGACGCAGGGGCACCACACGGTGCTGGCGGCGCCCTGGGGACAGGTCACCTGCTGATGGTCCCAGTCGATGGCGAACGCCTCAGCGGTGTATCCCCCGGAGCGGGCCTGCGGCGGGCTGCCCGGACAGCAGCGGGCCGAGCAGGGTGATGCCGCGGGCGCGGGAGCCCAGCAGCAGATCGGCGGAGGTGTACCCGGCGTCCACCGCGTGCTCGCCGGGCAGCAAGCCGGCGACGGCCAGCATGTCGTGGACCGGCCCGGTCATCGCTGCGTCGGGCACGCTCGCCTCGGTGGTGGCCACGTTGGTGATCAGGTTCGGGGCCTGGCGGGTCCCGTCCGGTTCCGGCTCGCCGCAGGTCTCGCTGAGGTGGACCTTGTAGCCCTCCCAGCCCTTGCCGCGCTTCTCGGAGTAGCGGGCGTCCAGATCGTAGGGGGACACCAGCTTGAGTCTGCCCGGCGGGAGGCCATGCTCACTGGGCTCCCGCCGGATCACCTTCTCCCCGTGCTCATCGATCACCCGGTAGTACTGCTGCACCCAGATCGCCCGCAGCGCCTGGATTGCGGGCAGCTCCCGCAGCCAGCCCGGCGCGGCCGGGGCATGCACCGCCTCCAGCAGGTGGTAGCCGTCCCGGCCGTACTGCCCGGCGAGCTTGCTGCGGGCGGTCTCGCTGGCGGGCAGGCGCAGGTTATCGATCCGCTGCCCGTAGACCTGCTGCCAGGAGCCGTCGATCACGCCGGCCAGCCAGCCCGGGGCCGCGGCGGCCAGCGCCTCCAGCGCCGCCCGCACGCGTCTCCCCGGCCAGCTCCAGCCGGTTCAGGCCGCGGATCGCCGCCAGCACGTGCGTGGAATCAGTCCGCTGCCGGCCACCGGCCTTAACCAGGCCCAGCCCTTTCAGCCGGTCCAGCAGCAGGTCCAGGAGCGCCCGTTCCATGCTCCCGGCCACCAGCCGGGCCCGGAACTCGCTCAGCACGCTGAAGTCGAAGCCCTCATCCTCCAGCGCCAGGCCCAGGCAGTACTTCCAGTCCAGCCGGCCCCGCACCGCGTCCGCGGCCTGCCGGTCGGTCAGATTCTCCGCGAACTGCAGCACCGTCACCATCGCCAGCTGCGCCGGGGAGATCCCCGGCTCCCCCCGCACCCCGTACGCGCCGCCGAACGCCTCATCGTCATACCAGCTGCCCAGCTCGTCACGGGCCCGGATCGCCAGCGCCCCCTTCCGGAACGCCCTCCTGGCGACCCGTGCGGTATCAGCTGGCACCTCCGGCCACGGCTGCGGCTGCATCGACATGGTGACCCGATTCTGCGGCCGGGAACGGGGAAGGGGAAAGGCCGGCCGCAGGAAAGATCATGAACACCATCAAGATCAGCACGCGGGATGCTGAACGGCGTGTCACCAAATAAGCCAACAGGGTCCTGGTGGCGGTGAAATGCGGGTCGCTGTGCCCAATACGTGCCCAAATCCAAGATCGCCAGTGGGCGGCGGCCCTATCAGTCCTGTCGCAACGCTTCGCATATGCGGTGCTTCGCGAGCTCGTCCTGACCGACGACGCACTTGGCGTAGATCCGCAGCAGCACCTCCACGCTGTGCCCAGCCCAGTCAGCGACCTGGGTCGGGTAGACGCCGCCGTTGAGCCAGGTGGACAGGCAGGCGTCTGGGAGATCTGAAGGATGCGCTTGCGCCGATACCGGACGATCGACTGATCGCGGGCATTGCCTTTCAGGGTGACTTTGCCCTGATCTATATAGTGGTTCCTGGGAGCGGCACGTAGTGGCCTTGAGTCCTCTACCGATCTTCCAGGGAGGCTCCGCCTCTGACCAGCGAGTTTGCCGGTTCCGCAGGTGGATCGGTGCGGGCAGGTCCATTCTCGCCGCCGTAGGGATGTTTGCGCCGAGTTCCGATTCCGAGCAGCCCGCAAGCGCAGCTCGTAGCGCGGCCGGGTGCATCACGAAAATGCAGCAGCTAACTATAGCTAGGCCGTGCGTTGGCCACCTCTCATTGACCGTTACTGACCGCTTGAAGAGCGCAAACGTCTTGGATGGACCTCTGGCCGCGAGTTCACATCGAGGTGGTCAGTCGCACCTTGCCGCCTCCGAAGCCGTGTAACAAGCTCTGGCCGCCTGTTCAACGCCCTGGTTATCACCCCGCTCCAGGCCGGGCTGGCCATCACGCTGCGCGCCAGCAGCGACATCCAGCACTGGTCCACCTGGCGCCGCCTCCACCAAGGCCAAGCCCGGCACAGCCACTACCAGCGCAGACTCGCCGCTGAACCCGACCCATAACGAAAGGACGCTGCCGTACTAGACAGCCCATCCCGCCGATGAAGGCTGCGCCTCTGGCTTCGGTCACGTCCCTCGACAGCAAACTAATTGGAGTCTTTGGACACCGGCGGGCGTTGCTTGCAGCCGGACGCGTTACGCGGAGTCGACGTTCTTTAAGACGATGCAGCGGATGAATGCTCCCCCGGTACGGCCGCCGTTCCTCCGCTTTGAACTGGCCAGTGGGGACGGCTTCCGCCTGGCGTTGGGAGTTTGAAGGCTCCGCACCGCGCAGGGACACATCCGAACCCGCATCGGCCGGTGGCTAGACATCATGGGCAGGTTCGACGTCGAT
>CAVVPB010000024.1:0-460015 GCA_963749775.1 uncultured Gammaproteobacteria bacterium | reverse complement strand
TCAGCCAGCCGCTGCCGAAGAAACGCCTCCGAGGACACCACGCGTCCATCAGCGAATTGTATTTGATAGGGCTGCCCGATGACGACGAACCGAGGCACAGGGGCGGATAATCCTCCGCCGTACCACTCGCGCCCCGGCGTTTTTAAGCTTCAAGCGCAGATGATCCGCCGCCGCTTTCCCATTGTACACCGTCCCGTTGCGCACGAATTGCGCATCCTGCAGATTCTCGATCGACGCGATCAAAAACTCGATCCTTCTCTCTTCCAGAGGCGTCGGACTGCCTGCAATGCACATGGCGCCCAACGAAAGCAGCAAAATACCGACTAGTACCCGCAAGTTAGCCATCGTGATTAAGGTCTTCCCGCACACGCTGCCAATCAATGTAATTCCTAACGATGGGCCACCGTGAGATTCGGGACCGAAGCGCGCTGCGCTCAGCAATGATCCAGCCCACAGCCGCCGAAGCAATCGCGATCCACCCCGGGTGAAGCCTATACGCCACCGCGCATCCGATAAATATCGAAACCAGGAAACCTAGACCAAACAGCAGGTGGCCAACCGCCTTCGCACGTCGCAGTCCCTCGCCATTTTCGAGGGAAAGCCATCCTTTCAACAATCGATGCCTAGTGTTTTGCATATTGTCTTAACGGCCTGAGCGCTGCGGCTGCAACGGATTGAGCTTGGCACTCGCATAGAAAACGTAACAATACTCTCAGCGACGATATCTCTGCCAACCGCGAGTCCTCAACGACTTGGCGACGCTGCCAGCCATCAATAACGAGCCGAGTAGAATCATTAGGCTCTTGGTAAACGCGCCGACATTCACACTGAGGTCACCCACGATCGCTCGTACTGGCAGTTTGCCCTTTGCGCTCTCCTTGTTTTTCGTGCTTTCCGAGGAGGCGGGTCGCCCAATAGCACACCACCACAACGGCCACGGGGAGCATGAGTCCTAGCCCCGAAGCTGCTTTACGGGGAATGTCTTCCAACGTGAATAGCAACGCCAAAATGACCGAGCACCCAGCCGCGAGGAGCAATATTCGTGACAAGGGCAGACCGCGAGCGTCACTCCAGGCGAGTAGCATTCCGAGCAGCGATAAGCCCCAAATCATGGGCGCCGTTGAAATAAGACCTGCTTCGAGAACCGCAATTTCTTCCCGCGCTGGCACGGGCGCGTGCAAATTCAGTAGGTCAATCGAGAGAAACCCTAGCGCGAGCGTCGCTACCGTGAACAGAGTCGCCAGGGCGAATGCGCCAAGGGTGAGTCGAAGCAGTGCGCGAAGCATTGCTTGGATCTAACAATTAGTGCGACGACGAAAGCGACGCATAAACATCCGAATGAGATGGCTCCTGAGGCAGCGGCTTAATCGTTCGATTTAGATGTCGCTTCACTATAAGCATGCTCCAAACGCGGCGCAAACAAAGCTCAGCATGTAGAAGAACAGGACCCCGCTTGCCACGCATATGTACATCAGTTGAACCGCTACGTTGGTCCACACCTTGCCTCGAAACCAACCAAGGTAGCGCCCTAAGAACTGCGTGCCGATTACGCCAACTAAAACTGCCACAGTCAGGGCGACGTAGTCGCCGCTGAAGTCTTTAGAGTGAGTCCGTGAGTAATAAAGATAAGATGAGACGATAAGAATCGGCCCAAGTGTCGCCCACAAAAGCGACCCCACAATTCTGGTTGCCGTTCGCGCCGACATTCCCGCTATGCCCCGTCACTCAAGCAACACCACCTTGTTTCGCTCCAGCACCGCCGGCAGCTCCTCCGCGTCCTTCATTTCGCACGCGTCGACAACCATTAGCTTTCCCACCGCCCGATCGAACACCGCAATGCAATGATCTCCGGTGAGACGCGAGGCATAGATAAATCCGTCCACTTGCCGGTGCTCCGCGTACACCGCCTTTCCTAACGCCTGGCCCGCTGCGAAATGCCGCGCGCGAACCGCGTCGGTCGGCGCGCCGATGTCTACGCATCCGGTATCCCGCAAATCCAGCAAATTAAGTTCGAGGTTTGGTTGCGTCGAAATTCGCGCGTAACCGCGCGCGAGCACTGCCGCGAGCGGTAACTCCCGCTTGAGGCGATGAGTGAAGCGATCCCTCACCAAGGTTTCGACGATGCAGGTCTCAAACGACAACGCTGCGTACATCACCGAAAAGCCGGACTTGCCATCGCAAAACCGCGAAGGCGAAGAATGCATCTGCAACGGCATGCGCGACGCGCCGAACACCCGATGCGCACCGCCGATCGCAAACAGGTGCAGTCGCGCCTCAATTCGCTCGCGCGGATAACGGCCCATCTTTATTAATTAGCTAAAGGCTTCAAGGAACGAATGCGCAGCGGCCACCACCGCATCAACTTTCCCTTCTCGAAGCGCATCGATCGGCCGCACGGAACTATCCGGATCGACGAATGCGGATTCCTCGCTCAAGAAATCCCAGGCGGCTTGACTGTCCGGAATCACCGCCAACACTTGAGAGATCCCCGGCACCACCTCACCCGCGCCCACAATCTGCTCGGCAGGAACGAGCACGCCCCGGCGCGTCGCGCGCCACGCGAGCAGCCGCTTCGACTCGATCCACGCATAGACCGTCACCCGCGTACACCTGCAGGAGTTCCGCCGTCTCACTGATACTCAGCACCCTCCCCTCATGCGAGTCGGAGCTTCGAGCAACCACCAACCGACGCAACGCCTCCGGCAACACCGGGTCTTTAAGAGGGACCAACCCCGCTCCCGCGGCGGCCGTGTCCACGGCGGCCGCCTCGAGCGCCGCCGCTTCCAAGGCATTCGCCACAATCCCCGACACCTCGTTCGGGTGCTTCTCCACAAACTGCACCGCCGCCCGCGACAACGCCGGCCGAACGGTCATGGGCTTCTCCACTCGCTCCTGAGTTTTATTTGCTGGTTTCATGGGTCAGATTCTACTCCCAACTATACAAGTTGTATAGTTCGCTCATTAACCATAATGTCCCTCTGTCGCGTTCAAATTGCCACAGGATGTGGCAACGGAAACGCTGGCGCCGCGCCTAGTTTATTCGGCACTTCGTGCCTCACCCTTCGCGTTGCTCAGGGGCGCCCTACGGGTTTCCCTTCGGGCGTTCTACAATTGCCGGGGAATGCCCATCACCAGTTGCTGTTTGATCGCAGACTGATGAATGCTCAATTCGAAACCCTTCGGGTCGCATTTTTCTGATCTCCTCGTTACCCTAAAATGCCGCGCCGCCGGCATATCCAAAGAGCGGCAAGAAGAAGGTCGTCGCAGCAAACGCGATGGTCAGACCAAAGGCCACGGTAATTAATTTCCGCATGCCGCTGCCGCCTTCGGAAAACGCCATACCGAGTCCCGTCACGACAACAGCGGCAACGCCGCCAATTTTTGCGACCGGTCCGGTGAGAGACGTCAGAAAGTTGTTGAGCGGTGTCTCCCACGGCATGCCGGCGCCCGCCCCTTGCGCGATGCCGCTATAGATCATCGTCATCGCGAATAGATAGGGAAAAAGCTTCTGTTGCTCCAACTTGAAGATCTCGAAGGAATTGTGGTTTTTCATAGGAACCTCTGAGGGTTATTGGTGTTTCAAGGAAAGGAAGACGATGCGATACGGTGAGCCTCATGCGACCCGCTCCAATTGGTACTGGCCATGTTCGAAGCCCAGGACATTGACAACCTCGGGAACAAGACGGCGAAAACGCGTGCCTTCAGGCGTCGAATAGCCTTGAGTTTGGATCGGCACAATCATGTTGATCGTGTCGGCAATCAGTTCCGGGATCGGAACTTGATTGGCTTTGCGCAAGAGCGTGTCGACACGTCTTAATGCCTGGATGGGCGTTGCCGTGTCGCTGTGGATCGTACAGATGCCACCGGGATGACCCGTGCCCCATGCTTCGAGCATGGAGTTGATCTCAAGGCCCCTCACCTCCCCCACGATGATGCGATCCGGCGCCACCCGCAGGCACCCTTCGACGAGCTGGGCGGCGTCGTGCACGCCGGTAATCACCCGGTAGCTATGCCATTCCTTGGCGCGAATCTGAAGTTCCAGCACGTTCTCAATGGTCGCGATGCGCTGCTGCAGGCCCTTAAGTTCATCGATGATGGAGTTCGTGAGCGTCGTCTTGCCGGTCTTGGTGCCACCCACGACGAGGATGTTTTTGCGCGCCTGAACGGCTCGAACGATGGCTTCGCGCTGGGCCTCGCTCATGATCCCCGAAGCGACGTACTCATCGAGCGAGATGATCCGTGGCGGGCGCTTGCGAATATTGAAACAGGGATTGGGCACGACGGGCGGCAAATCACCGTGAAAGCGAAAGCCCTGGCCCGGGAATTCGGCATCCAAGATATAGCTGTTGGCCGCAGGTCCGATGATTTGATCCATGGCGTCCGCAACGATGCAGATGACCTGCGTCGCCAATTCGGCAGAGAGAGTCTGGCCGGTCCAGTCGGAGGGACGATCGAACCAATCGGCGTAGATTTTCCCATCCGCATTGCAGCGAATCTCGATCACTTTCGGATCCCGTAAGAGCGCGGCAATGGTCGACCCCATGGCGCTCTCGAGCATCCTCAAGACACGCGGGGAGGAGGCCTTGCGGGGACCGCTGTTTTCAGAATCTGAAAATCCCCTCGATTCCTGCATTTCGTCGTTCCCAAAGAAACGGTCGGACTTACGCTTTTCTCGATCTCTAAATACTTGTCATATACGTGGCAACTATTTACCCCGTTTTTGCATCGTGCGCAAGCGGCAATCAAAAATTAATCGCTAAGCATTGGGCTCAAGGCCCAGCGCCAGCCGGCGCTGCCATTGGAGGAATTGAACTCGCACGGGCCGACCCGTCAGGCGAACCCGAAGGTGTGGGAGTCGGCGAGAATTGCGCGCTACTTCAGGCGCTTAAATCGCAAATTGACGAGAAGATCTTAAATGCCGAGGACGATACCCTTGGGTTAGCGCTCGACCTATCGCCGCGCTGCTTTTATCCTAGTGGCAGGATCAACTCCGGCGCGTTCGAAATCATCTTCCTGCGACACGTAGAGCCCGACACTTACCGTCGTTGCACTGCTCAACGCCTTGAGCGAGGTGGGTTGTCGCCGCTCAAAGGAGGAATCGGCTCGCATCAACAAATCGTAGATCTGCGGCCGCAATTCCCGCATGAGATCTGCAAACTCTGCACGTGAAATGGTCCCAATGACCATTCGCTCCATACGGCCGTCTGCCGATCCCTTCTTGTGCATCTCGATGTTATGGAGCTTGGTTTGGACGATCTGGTCGACTTGCCGAATCGTGTGTGCCAGAGATCGTTCGGGTGATCCCACAATATTGACCAAGATGCTGCCCAGGAGCGCAATTCGGTCGTGAGGTCGGGTCGCCACTTCGGCCGCCTCGCAGGCCATATCCACCACTTCTCGCAAGGGTTTATGCGGCAAGAACCGTTGGGCCAGGCTTTCGAATGTCGTGCCCTTTCCTTCAATGGGCAGCACTCGCGGCTTTCCGTCGGCATCTAAGTAAAGCGCATCGCGGGACCATTCGAGCAGGAGCGCGCCAAGGGCCCACCAATCCCGCAGGAGCGGCCCGCTCACGCGAGGGGGCGACTTGAGGCCGGCGGCTCGCTTGCTAGCTCTAGTTCGCTCCGCCGGGGTGAGGCCAAATCGCCCAAGCGCAAGATTGACGAGAGAATAGAGCTCTACCCCCAAATCCTCTCGCACTCGCCGAGATGAGGCACTGGTGCGCTTCACGGCACCCCGGACGGTGCGCGAAGCCGGCACGGCTAATCTTCTTGCCATGAAAACACGCTGACGCCCATGGACTTAAGATCGCCCCCCTTGTCGGGCGATCGGCGCAACCCAAACTCGCTTTCCAGCGCTTGGAGGAAGGTCTTCGCGCGCCTTTCAATCACGGGGCGCAGCACCGCCATCTGTTCGATGGTTAACTCGATCTTTCCCGTCTCATCGTAAAGGCGCGATTGCTCCGCATTTAAGATATTTGAGGAACAGGGTCTCGCCCAGGCGTTTCATCCGCTTTGCCGCCTGCGCCACGTTGGCGGGGGTCACGCCTTTGCTGCGGGTTGTCGAGCTCTTGAAGCGGATGATCTCAGCGTCAAGCAATTCCACATTACCGCGCCGCCGAAGCTCCTTCAATACCGTGCCCGGATGATTGCCGGGTGCGTATTTCTCGACTAAATCCTCGAAACTGCGCCGCTGCTTATTTCGCTCCATCGGCAGATCGAGCGGCAGACCACCGCTCGTTGTAAAGCGCGAGTCGGTCTTCCAGCCGTGCAATACCCGAGCGCTTTTGGAGTACAAACGCTCCTTGGTTTCCATGGTTTCTCGAGCGCTCGCGGTACCCCCGGCCGTTCGGATCCTCGTGACCTCGGTTCGATGGACGCCGGCGGCAATCCCCACGCGCGAGTCGCTCGGGCCGCGCCCCGAATTGGCGTGGCGGGGCAGCTTTTCGAAGGCACGTTGAACGAAAGCCACCCGCAGCAGGCTTTCCATCTCCGGGCTCGTGATCCCAATCTTCAAGCAAACATCGATCAGCGGCTCTAGCGCGGCGCTCAAAGCCTTTGCCATATTGTAATGATCGTTGGACGGGTTCACTGATTGAGCCATTTCACGAGATATCCGATGTTGTAGTCTCTATCGCGTCAATCTACAGTTAAGTCTATAGTGATCGTATCTGTCACGCTATAGGCAAATAATTCAGGCCCAAGTACCACGCAGCGGGCGTAAGGTGTTGGAGTCCTGCGCTTTTGGGGATGTGAAAGGAAATGGGGAATGACTAGGAAGAAGGCGCCGAAGTCGACTAGCGTCCACCGGAAGCGCCGGGTGGTCGCAGCCAATTCCAAAAACACCCAGTTCGAGCCCCTGGCATTTGAACTCTTTGGCGTAGTTCGTAATCTCCTCGCGCACTACGGCCTTACTCCCGGCCAACAAAATCGCCTCTATCAGCGCAGTCGTCGAGCCAAAACCGTACCCAAGGTCAGCGCTGCACTACTGTCAGAGTTCAGAGCGTTGGCCGACCTCCTTGCCACTTGGCACGGAGAAGTGCCGTACCTGGACGCCGACGGTAAACCTCGCGTGTTAAAAATCAAGGGGCGCGGCGCGACGTTTGAAGGTCTCGCGCGTCAATTTCTGCCCAAGAAATCGCTCCGCGAAGTCGTTGAACTAGCCTGCCGAACCGCCAACGTGGGGACTCTGCCGGGCGACCGGATAGCGCTCTATGGCGACATCATGGTCAACTTCTCAGGCAACGCGGAAAGCGTCCTCGCGCAAGCCATTTACCACGCGACGCAAGTGTTCAATACCGGCATACACAATGTTGCAAGAACTCACGCAGATGGGACGGGACGACGACTTGAGAGAACAGTCCATCGCACGATTGTTGCCAAAGATTTTGAGAAATTGCAAAGCGCGATCCGTCCGCAGGTGCACGATCTGTGCGATCGAATGGACCGTCTTTTGCGATCGAGCGCGAAAAGCGGCAAACCTAAGCAAAAAATGGGAACTGCCGGTATGGGGATTTACCTCTACTACGATGATTCCCCGCCTTGACCGACATTCAGCGTACCGTGCCCGTTAGAAATCGTAAGAAAGTCACCCATGGGGCGGCTCCCGGCCAACTATCAAAAGTCGGCCCCGACGAAAAAAGGCGAGCGCAAGCTCGCCTCTCTTTCGCCACTCAACTGCCCAGTCTTACAGTCCGGTTCGCGGCGAGATCGGCGTGCCATTGTTGCCGCCGATGACCACTTCCACGCGCCGGTTCAATTGCCGGCCGCCGGAATCGGTGTTGTTCGCCACAGGGTACGACTTGCCGTAGCCTTCCGTGCCGATTCTCGAGGATTCAACACCTCGGGCGATCAGCGCTTCTCTGACCGCATTCGCGCGACGCTGTGAAAGCTCCTCGTTGTACGAGTCGGTGCCGACGCTATCGGTGAATCCGTCGATTTGTACACGGCGGTCCGGATGTTCGACCAGAAACTGCGCCAGCTGATCGAGCTTACGGCTCGCCCCGGACTTCAGTTCGGCTCTGCCCGTATCGAATAGGACATCGCCCAGCGTCAAGACCATTCCACGTGGTGTGGGAGTGGCCTTAAGTGCATCAAGTTCCGCTTGCACACGGGCGGTTTCCACATTCGCCTGGTCTCGCTGATTCAGCGCCGAGTCGGCTACTTGCTTGGAATTCGCCGCTGCGAGTTTTGCGTTGTCGGCTTCGCGGGTGCGCGCGGCGAGCATGATTTGATCGCGTTCGACCTGACCGGCCGCGACTCGAGCATCGTCCGCCTTAGCGGCGGCATGTGCCTGCGCAAGCCGAGCATTCTGCGTCGCCAGGTAGGCAGATTGAGCGAGTGCCGCGTCTTGATGATGCGTCGCGGCATTCTCGGCGTTGCTCAAATCCTTCCTCGCCACGTCTAAATCGAGCGCCGCATATTTGTTGACGTTTGGATCGGCCTCAGCCGTCTGAACAGCGACGCGCGCGTTCTCGAGCACAGGGTTCGATTGGGGTATGGAGGCACAGGCTCCAAGCGCCAACGCCAGACCCATTCCGGTGAGTAATCTTGTTTTCATAAATAACATCCTCTATTGGGTGGGTTGCGAGCTGCGCTGGGTTTCTTGCCGCAGTGTGGCCATGCTGGCGTCGAATTCTGTGGCTGCTTTGTGAGCGCGGCGCTGCTGTGCCGTGGCTTCAGCCAGTTGCGCATCCGCGTTCGCCTTTTCGGCCCATTGCGTGGCGGGCAGCGCCTCACGATCGGCCGCCGCCTTTTCGGCGCTTGCCAATTCCTGACGCGCAGTCGACATTTCCACCGGCGCGAGTTCCGGAGCTCCGCTTTGTTCGGCGCGCTGCACCGATGATTTCGCGACCGCAATTTGTTCGTTTGGGATCGGCGTGGTGGCGCACCCTGCCACACTCAAAGCGATCGCCGTGCAAAGGCTTGCGCCTTTCGCCAGACTTGATAAATCAATTAACATGTCATTTCTCCTCATGATGTCGCGGCAAAGCCGGCGGACTTGAACTTACGGCGTGCGCTTGTTTCGATCGCGCGATGGCGCGATTACTTTGAAGGCCGCGTAGAGCAATGCGCCCGAAGCGGCAGCGATGGTCAGCGCTTTGGCAGGGTTTTTCTTGGTATAAGCAACAATTGACTGGGACGTATCCGAGACTACGTCACGTGCCTGGCTCGCCATGTTGCCAATTGCGTCCAAACCTTGTTTGCCCATTGATTGCGCTCGGCCAGCGGCTTTGGTGAGGGTCGAGCCGGCTTCGCTTCGCAGGTCATCCACTTTGCTGGAAAGAGCGTTTCCCGCATCGATTGCCGTGTCCTGAGCGCTGCGAATTCCACTCTGTACTTTGTCGGCGGCCTTATCTGCCAACGCCGAACCTGTTTTCTCGATTCTAGATACTGAACTTTCCATGAGGCATCTCTCTTTAGAATTAGAATTGTGGTACTGAAGTCGACGCGAGTGTGCGCGCTCAACAAGCTATGTGTCGGTTCGTTAGCGCACCCAAGATCGCCCTTAGAGTTGATCTCGGCGCTAGCGGCTGCCTTGTCTGACGGCGAGGGACTCCGTTCCGGATGTGCCAAAACGAAGTCAAAAAAAGGCCGCCCGAACGATGGCGGCAAAAAGAATCAATCGACCTAGGGGATCAGGCCGTCTTATCCCACCCCATTCTGATCATCGTGCTAACGCACTCCGGCGGCAAATACGAACTCCACAATCGCACGTTTCGTTCTGAGCGCTCGATGTCAGCCGGCGGCTTGGCAATTTCGGAGGCGCCCGAGCTGGACGAGAGACTGGGAGTGAAGATTGGAGCGTCGATATTCATCACTACGGTCCGGGGAATTGCCACGCGAATTATGGGCGTAACACCTGCGCGGGCCTGTACGGTATCGCACGCGGTTTCGGTACGGCCCCCACCGGGCCAGGTGCGCGTATCAGCGCCGGCTTCGGTGCAAGCGCGCGCCGGCGCTCTAACTGACTGTCTTCAAACTCCTCGCGCACTCGAGCTAAGCACAAGACGGTATCGCTAGGAAAGGTGTCGGGTGCACCAGCGCCCCTGGTAGCAAACGATTCATCTCGTTCTTAACCGCGGCGTAGCACTCGCAGGCGCGAGATCGCAAGCCGACCTGGTCCAATACGTCAATGTGCCCGCGTCGATACTTTATGAAACCGTCCTGCTGCAGTCGCCCCGCCACTTCGGTGATGCTTTCGCGGCGCACACCGAGCAGGCTAGCGACCAAGTCTTGCGTCATGGTCAGTTCCTGCGAAGGTAGTCGATCCACCGTCCACAGGAGCCAGCGGCTGAGCTGCTGTTCAACCGAGTGGTGGCGGTTACAGGCGGCCGTCTGGCACGTCTGCGTGATCAGCGCCTCGGTGTAGCACAACAACAAACTCTGTAAAGCGCCACCGCGCTGGAATTCCGCTGCGAGCAAGCGACGCTCCAACCGGTAAGCATGCCCCGCCGCGCGTACGACCGCAGAGTTCGGCGTGGTGTTGCCGCCCATGAACAGCGGGATGCCAATGACGCCTTCAGGCCCGACGCCGGCAATTTCCGACGATGCACCCGACCGCGTCACGTAAAGCAGCGAAACGATGGTCGTTGTCGGAAAATAAGCGTGTTCTAGTTGCCGGCCAGACTCGTAGAGCGCATCACCGAGCCTCATCGGCACCAGCTCCAGCCTCACGGACAAGCGCTCGAACTCGACGGTCGGCAGCGCGGCAAGCAGAAGATTTTGAGTGGGGTGATGAGCTACGGGCACGATTTACTCTCAGGACTTTGTGTTCTAGTGCTTGCCCGTGACTTCCACGCCGATTCCGCGGTAGCCGAGGAAGCGGCAGGCGGCGTTGAACATGGGCTCGCCGCTGACGCGAAACCGCTGACTTGAACCATCGGGATTGGCGCGGCTCAAGGTGAAATCCAGAAAAGGCTGACGCGCACCGATCTTCGCCTGCAGCGCCTGGCGCTGCGTCTCGTCCCATCCGCCCGTCAGTGTGGGGGCCGCATCGCCCCCCATCAACGGGTCCACGCGCATGCCAAGCATGTCCAGGACTGGGCCGGAAACCTTGGTAAAACTGCCGCTCTCGTCCTGCTCCCAATACCAATCGGAGGCGAGTTCAGTGAGGCTGCGGTAGCGAGCTTCGCTCTCGCGCAATTCGGCGGTCCGTTCCTGCACGGTTTGTTCCAGCACGGCATTGAAATGCTCGAGCTGCCGGTACAACAGACGTACCTCGATCATGTTGCGGATGCGAGTTTTCACTTCCACGAGATCGAAGGGCTTGCTGATGAAATCTCTAGCGCCGGCCTGCAGCGCGAGCAGCTTGTGGCCCGGTTGGGCGGTGAGCACGATGACCGGCAAGTAGCCGTCCGCCGCATTCGTCTTGAGGCCTTCCATCACTTGGAACCCATCCATGCCTGGCATCTGCAGGTCGAGCAGAATCAGGTCATAGCGGTTCTTGCGATGCAACGCGCAGACTTCGAGCGGGTTCATTGTCGCTGTCACGTTGTGATACCCGACCTCCTCGAGCATGCGCGTGAGCAACAGCACGTTGGCGTTTTGATCGTCGACGACCAGAATGCTCGCGGCGAGAAAGTCCTTGGCGTCGATCATAAAGCGCCTCGAAGCGTCCCGGATCCCTGGCGGTTCGCAAATAGCAACGCGCTATCCAGCGTGTCCATGAACTCATTGACTTTGATCGGCTTGGTCAAATAGCGGAAGAATCCGGCCGCCAGACCCTTCTCGATGTCACTCGGCATGGCGTTAGCGCTAAGTGCGATCACCGGGATGCTGGCGGTTTCTGCGTCCTCCGCCAGGATGCCCAGCGCGACGAGTCCGCTGATACCGGGCAGGTTGATATCCATGAGAATGACATCGGGCCGCGCAGCGCGCGCCATCTCGACGCCACGGATGCCATCCTTCGCCACCAACAGCTGGATATCGGGCCGTCGCTCCAGAAGCCTCTCGACTAACATCAAGTTCGCCGGATTGTCCTCG
Organism: uncultured Gammaproteobacteria bacterium; assembly: GCA_963749775.1. Classification (GTDB taxonomy): domain Bacteria; phylum Pseudomonadota; class Gammaproteobacteria; order Steroidobacterales; family Steroidobacteraceae; genus Bog-1198. Next base: position 448,034 of record CAVVPB010000024.1, on the reverse strand, counting down.
ACGCACAGGAGGGTATGCAACGGCGCACCGGTATGCGCACGCGCCGGTATGGCCGCCTTGAGTTCGCTCACGGGGGCAATGAGTTGCGGCGCATGCGTCGAGTGCAGTTCGATCCAGAACACGCTTCCCACGCCGACCGTGCTTTCCGCACCGATTTCCCCGCCCATCAGTTCGACCAGTCGCTTGCTCACCACCAGGCCGATGCCAGTTCCCTCCTCGCTGCCGGACTCCTGTCCGAGGCGATTGAAGGGCTGGAACAGCTGCGCAAGCTTCTCCGGCGGCAAGCCATTGCCGGTATCGTGCACCCCGATGCGAGTGCGTTGCCCGTCAGACATGGTGCAGATCACTTCGACGGTGCCGCCGGCGCGATTGTATTTGATCGCGTTGGAAAGCAAATTAATCAGTACCTGTTTGACGCGGGTTCGATCCGCCTTGATGAAGGGCGCGTCGTCGAAGCGCGGGAAAGTCAAACCGATGCCGTTTTTCAATGCCGAGGGTTCAATCATGCCGCGGCATTCGTTCAGCATCTCGGTGAGCGAGACAGGCTCGCGTGACAAAGACAGCTTGCCCGACTCGATCAGCGCCAGATCGAGGATCTCGTTGATGAGCACCAGTAAGTACCAACCCGCTTGGAGGATCTGGTCGATGCTCTGCCGTTGGGCCGGCGTTGGCGGCGGAGTTCCCGATTCCATGAGTTGGGCGAACCCGAGAATCGCGTTCAAGGGAGAGCGCAATTCGTGGCTCATGCTGGAGAGGAAATCCGACTTCGCAAGATTGGCCTTTTCCGCCGTCAGCTTGGCACCCTGCAACGCGAGGTTCGTCTCCTGCAGCGCTTGGTCGAGAATTTTTCGTTCCGTGATGTCCCGGGCCGCCGCAAACACTCCTTGCAGAGTACGGTCGCGATCGTAGAACGTCGTGGCGTTGTAGGACACCACCGTTTCCTTCCCGTCCCGGGCGCGCGCAGTGAGCTCGTAGTTCGTGAGCTTGGTTTCGCTCAGCACGCGCTTTATTCCCACTTCGGCACGCTCGGCGTCGGTGAAATAGTTCTTGAACGGTGCACCGATCAATTCGTCGCGCGTGCAGCCGGTGAGTGACTCCATCTGTTTGTTGACGTCTGAAATGATGCCGGAGGGATCCGTCGTGATGAGAGCGTCGATGTTCGATTCGATGAGGGAGCGGGTATAGAACTGCTGGTCGCGCAGGCGCTGATCGAGCCGCTTCTGCTCGCTTTCGAATCGATTGCGTAGCGTGTTGTCGGTGCCGATGAGCAGGTATCCGATGATCGCGTCCTGCGTATCTCGCAGGGCGGTGACGGACACCAAGGCCGGGAAGCGGCTGCCGTCCTTGCGAATATAGGTGATCTCGTAGATATCTTCGATGCCGCGCGACGCTTTGAACACCATGGCATCGAAACCCGGCTCGATCGGTGTAGCCAATTCCACGCTCAACAGTTTGGCTCTTGCGATCGCTTCTTGCGGATCGGCAATGTCGGCCGGCGTCACCTTGTTGATGACTTCCGCGGCCGTGAATCCGAGCATGCGTTCGGCGCCAACGTTGAAAATCTGAATGATGCCCTTGGCATCGGTGGCGATACTCGAGAAATTCGCGCTGTTGAATATCGCGCGTTGCAGCGTTGAGGCGATGTCGAGCCTTTGCTGCGAAGGCGCGTCCAGCATCACGGCCGCGCTGCCGATATCTTTCTTACCGCTATGCATAGGACCCGTTTTGCCGAGCTGGAGGCGGAAAATAGTTGAAGGCTGGGGCGGACGCCCCGCTGTCAGTCAACTAAGCGATTATCATCTCTCGTTTGCCATACCGCGTCCGTGCGCTGGCGTACATAGGTCAATCAGGGATTGCCTCCTGTGGCCGCCATAGGCTGCCATTGCAAAGCAAACCGCGCGCCCATAACCCCTGTTCCTCGAATCGTTCCTGCCCCATAGGACTGCGGTACGTACGGCAGCGCCCCGACAGTCCGACTCGCTTCATGCTTCAATGAGGAATCAGAGTTGCTAGCGAAGAATCTCGATGTATATCGGCGACGCAAACTTCAGGTTGAATGGGCGCCATGCAAGCAAAGGCTAAACATCGACCGCTAAGTATTGCGACGGGGATGTGCGGCCTATGCCTGTCTTGTTCGGCGGTCGCTTCCCCTCCCTTCAGCTGGGGAGATTCTTCGCCCTCCACCATCGCTTCTGCGCGCTCCGTATCTCTAGCTCGTCGGCCGGTCGCGACGCCAAGAGTATACGCCAAGCATGCGCCTAGATCTGCGACCGCCCAGAGATTCCTTTTCGGCGATCAGTCAAGGCGGTGCTGCCCTCGCCTCCGAACCATTTTCCCTCCACGACCCACCATTTGGATCTCGGCAGGCTCGGATCTCGCCGCGGACAATCGCATTCAGCACCCCGCCTTGGTCATCGGCGAATTGAATTTTCGCACGATGAGTCAAGCCGAGATTTTTGCGCGCCGCGTGCATCAGGAGGGTCTGCCCGTCGCGCGCCTATTTCGAATCCAACTCGGCTTTGCTCAGCATTGGGCTGAATAAAAGGGGTAAGCCGGGACTGTGGTTCACTCAGAAAAGTCATTAGCACTACGACAGAATTGGTAGTTTTCTCGTTCAGGTCAAACCTACGGGTAATTGAACGCGTCGAACCCCAGCGCGCTAGAAAATATAGTGGCAGATCAGCGAAACGCCAGCCTCATGATCAAAATGGCTCGTATTCCTGGCCGGTGCTGAACATAAAACCATTTCCCTTGCAGCACCTTCCATCCACTTTATGTAAGTAAGCCTCGCTGCGTACGCCAGCGCACAACCTCTTAGCGTGCCTCAGTGCATGATCACACCGTGATTAGCGTCTGTAAGCGCGGATGCGTTGACATGGCACGCGGACGTTAGTCCATACAAAGCGCACGGCGCGCACAGATATGAACCGGCGCACCGCGGGTCCGATTCGACCGTTACTCCGAGGTACTTCCATGAATCTGAACCTGAGTCTTACACCGATCGTCTCGCTGATCGCCGGTGTATTAATTCTGATAGTTCCGCGCCTATTGAACTACATCGTAGCTTTTTACTTGATTGCCGTGGGACTCATCGGATTGTTCGGTAGTGGCACGTTTCACCTGCGGTAATAGTTCGCTTTGCGCCGCAATGTCGCGAGCGCAAATAACGGTTTCGAAAAGGAGAACTTGACATGAATACAAGCAATTTAGCAGCAATAGTGCTTATCGTAGCCGGTGTCTTGGGGCTCGCCTATGGCGGGTTTAGCTACACCAAAGCGACCCATCAGGCTGACCTAGGTCCGCTCCACATGTCGCTCAAAGAAAAACAATATATCAATGTGCCCGTCTGGGCCGGTATCTGTGCGATTGTAATTGGTGGTGTCCTGCTCGTGCGCGGCAGATCGCGCTAGCCAATTTGCGGATGATTGTTATCGGATGGTGCCACCTTACGTGCCGACCCTACGGCATCGGAAGCGTTGGCGGATACCCGGAAAGTCGCTGCCCAGGCAAACAATTTTCGCTGAGGCGACCCAGAAGAACTGGGTCGCTTCAGCATGCGGTGTCGCTTTCGTGAGAAGACATGCTCAGGTCATCGTAGCGGTCATCGACGCCCACGGCCGCGTCAAGGCTCAGCACAAAGGGCGCGGCCGATGCCTGAATCCGGCAGTAGCGTCGCCGATCATCCTGGGACGCCCCCCGCGCAGGTCCATCTGAGTCTCTTACGCCCTTCGCAGCGCGTGGTATACGATGAGGAACACCGCAGCGCCGATGACCGCAACGACCAAGCTATACAAATTCAATCCGGTGACTCCCGGCATGCCGAATACATTGAATAGCCAGCCACCCGCTACGGCCCCGACTATGCCCAAAATAATGTCCAATAACATGCCTTCGCCCGATTTGTTGACGAGCTTGCTCGCGATGAACCCTGCAACCAACCCAAGGACGATCCAGGCTATAAATGACATTGTGTACTCCAGTAGTTAAAGGTGTGATCAAGGATAAAAGCCGAGCCGTTTTGGGGTATTGGCGGATCGAGATAATTTCCCGTTCCGATGTTTCTGCACTCCATCTATATGCTCAGAGTTGCGCGACGCATTCTTAAACTCGGCTAAGTAGAGTGCGCGCACACGACGGAGACGTCGGTACGCTGCCGCACCAAGATTCTCAATTATTGCGCGGTTGTCGTCGCGCAATCGGTTTGCAGATTGCAATTCGCGTTACGCGTCAACTTTTGGCAAGGCGAAGGGCGGTGCCCCGACTGCCGCTACGTGGCGCGCATCGCAGGGAGCAGTCGGTCATATTCTCTTTTGACCACCGCATAACACTCGCACGTGCGCTTCTCCAGGCCCGCGCGGTCTAGCACCGATATGCGCCCGCGCGTGTAACGGATCAATCCGTCCCGCTGTAGATTCAGCGCGGCCTCCGTCACCCCTTCACGACGTACGCCGAGCATGTTCGCAATTAGTTCTTGTGTCATCACAAGTTCATGGCCCTGCAATCGATCCAAACTCAGCAGCAGCCAGCGGCACAATTGTTGGTCCAGCGAGTGATGGCGGTTGCATACGGCGGTTTGGGACATCTGCGTAATCAGCGCTTGGGTATAGCGCAGTAGCAGATGCAGCACCGGACCATTTTTGTTGAACTCGTCCTTCATCATCTGCGCCGCAAGCCGTAGTCCTCGGCCGGCGCTTTGCACCACCGCACGGCTTGGCGTCGATCCGCCCCCCATAAAAAGAGAAATGCCAACGATCCCCTCGTTTCCGACTACGGCGATCTCCGCTGAAGCTCCATCTTCCATCACGTATAGCAACGAGACGATGGATGTCATCGGAAAGTAGACGTGACTGAGGGTATTGCCCGATTCGTACAGTACTTGCCCCAAGGGCATGTCGATTGCTTCGAGTTCAGGCAGCCAGCGTTGCCATTCCGCTTCCGGCAATGCCGCCAGCAGATGATTGGTTCTACGATCAGGAGCATGGGTGTTCATGGAACTTAAGGTAGCGTACATAGGAGGAATATGGAGTGCAAACATCGACCTGTCATGCTGCTCCGGCAGGCTGAATGCGATTCCCCGCGGCGGCAGGGTCGGCACGATCGTGCCTGCCGAAGCGACGAATTATGCCCGCAGCGCCCGCCATAGCGGCGGGACAAGCACGATCTGTTCGCCAGCGAACGGATCCATCTGGGGCCAAGCACATAATGGTCGCCCTATGCACCCCCTATCAGACACGCGCAAGATCCGACTCGTGCCTTTCGCCGCCTTCGGTCGAGGCCACCGGTTTCTCCCGCGATCCCACGGCCTCTTGGCCGTTGCGATTGCCGTCTTGGTCGGAGCTTGTTCATCAGTTCCGGTGAGATTCAACAACCCGAAATCGTCGTCCGTCGCGCTGGCTTATCCGGAGGAAACGCGGCTGGGCGCGCAGTTTGACAGTGCCGCGCGACAACGAAACGGCGAATCTGCATTTCGAATTATTTCCGTGGGAGTCGATGGATTCCTCGCCCGCGCTCAAATGATCGATGCCGCGGAGAAAACCCTGGATCTTGAGTATTTCATCTTTCGCGGCGACGAAACGGGGCGGTTGCTCACCGACGCCCTGATACGGGCGGCCGATCGCGGGGTGCGTGTGCGGGTACTGGTCGACGACGGCGACACCGTTGCCGGCGATGAGCAAATCAGCGCGTTGGATGCCCATCCGAACATCGAGATTCGGATCTTCAATCCGTTCGTCTATCGCGGGCATAGCAATCTGCGGCGCACGATCGAGTTCATGTTCAACGCCTCGCGACTCGACTACCGAATGCACAATAAGCTGCTCGTCGTCGACAATGCAGTGGCGCTCATTGGAGGCCGCAATATCGGCAATCAATACTTTCAGATGGATCCGGACTCCCAGTTCGCTGACGAGGACGTTTTCGCCGCCGGTCCTATCGCCATGCAGTTGTCAGCGACCTTTGACGAATTCTGGAACAGTCGCTTCGCGGTGCCGGCCACCGCGCTCAATCGCAGCCAGCGCTCGCAGAGCGCACTGGCGGAACGACGACGGCGCGCGAGTGAGCGTCCGGAGCGTCATTTGGAGCCGCTCAAGACGGACGGCGTCGACTATGCAGCGCGATTGGCGACCGGGGAACCCTATGCCGGGTTAATCTCAGGCCGCCTGCCGCTGGTGTGGGCTCAGGCGCAAGTTATTAGCGACAGTCCGGACAAGAAGAACGTCGATCGAGGTGAGTTGCGGGGCCGCCTGATGGCTGAACAGGTACTTAAAGCCGCCAGCGCGGCACAATCCGAGCTGCTGATGGTTACGCCCTACTTAGTACCGGCGCTGGATGAATTAAATGCGCTCCAGGATCTGCGCAAGCGTCAGGTCCGCGTCGGCATCCTCACCAACTCGCTTAAATCGACCACTGATTTAGTGGCGCAATCTGGCTATGTGAAGTTCCGCGTGGGGCTGCTCAAGGACGGCGTGGAACTCTATGAAATCCGATCGCTGCTCGGCAGCACCCGGGGAAGTGGTGAAACTGCGTTGGTGTCGCGCTACGGGAACTATGGTCTGCACGCCAAACTAATGGTGTTTGACCGAAAACGAATCTTCATTGGTTCGATGAACTTCGATCAGCGCTCAAAGCACCTCAATACCGAGATCGGTTTGATCATCGATAGCCCGGAGCTTGCCCAACAAACCGTAGCGCGTTTTGACCACATGGTGCAGCCGGAAAACGTCTACACGTTGGCGTGGCGCGATACAACTGCCGGAGTGCCGGCGCATCTGGTGTGGGGTACCCGCGAGGATGGCAAAGCCGTCGAATATAGGCAGGAACCGGCGAAGAGTGCCTGGCAGAGGTTCGACCTAGATATCCTGTCGTGGCTGCCGCTGGACCGTGAACTATGAGACTCCCCAGGTCGCCTTTGCTCGCACTGATCATTGCATTGAACCTCCTGCCAGCCGCGCGCGCGGCCCCGCCTGCAGCCGCAGAGATTGAGATCAACCATCTACTTGGACTGATCGAAGAATCGGGCTGTGAGTTTTTCCGCAACGGTACTTGGTACGATGCGCAACGGGCGCGGGCGCATTTGCGCGCCAAGTACGAAGCATTGGCCGCGAACAACCAGATAAAAACAGCGGAAGATTTTATTGAAAAGGCCGCCAGCAACAGCAGCATTAGCGGCCGACCCTACCAAATTAAATGCGGCAGCGGCACGGCGATATTAACCAGCCAATGGTTCAGCGAGGCCCTTTCGCGCTATCGTAAAAACCAGTAGCGGATCTCCTTGCGCACCGCGCCTTTCGCGCCGTACGCAAGGACTTGCCCATTCACACTACATCAAACATCAATCGTCGAGTCTGACCGTGAGATCGTTATGGACTGACTTCACGTGTTCCGTGTTACGCGCCAGGGACTCCGCTTGCGCGATGGCCTCTTGGCTCCTCGCCGTACCGGTTAACCAAACGATGCCATTCTTGTCGGTATCGACATGAATGCGGCCCAGGCTGGTCAGATGGTCAGCAGCGAGCTTGGTTTTGATTTTCGTGGTGATTGCCGAATCCTTCACGAATACCGCGGTACTCGTCCCGACTGCATTCGCATCGTCGCCCGCGATTGCCGCCGCCGACCCGAGCAGTGCGCCGAATACGACGCAGGTCATTGCTAGTTTTGTCTTCATGATATGTCCCTTGAGTTTGATAACGCTGTAAGTCTCTCACGCGCTGGGATTGCGAGCGGTTCGTTACCGTACATAGGGGCTGCCGACCACGAGTTGATTTTCTTGTCCATCTAACTGCGAACCACCCATAAGATGAGTACGCCAAGGAGTATTGTTCCAAGAAGACTGCCGCCGAGGTACATAAATATCTCCGTCGGCTGTATGTGATCATTGAAGCACGAGCGGCCGTGGCTGTCGGGACGCTATCGCACGCAGGCCGGTACACACAGATACTCAGCCACCGCTGGGTTGACAGCGCTACGAGCGCTCTTCACCAACGATCCTGCGCGATCCCTATTGGTACCCAGTAGTCGTTCACCGTCCAGCAACCAAAGCGATCTTTGCAAGACGGATCTGGAGACGGATGATCGAAACCAGCTTTCTTAGGCCATTTAGCCCATAGCTTGAATTTAGCCACGAGCAGCTTAGCGGCAGGCTCAGCGATCATTCCAACGAGCACCAACTTAATTGTCGCGGGGCTGTAATAGGCCTACGATGACTTAATGAGGTCTGACGACGTGTTGATGGTGATCGTGGTGGGTGGCGTCGCCCTGACCTGCCTTTACATGGCCGCGGAGTTGATGTCTTGGCAAACGATAAAAGCTTCGGACCTTAGGGCTGGGCTGGTCGTGCGTGAACTCTACAAGAAGCTTCATTCGAAAGCTCAGCCGCTAGTTCGCGTGATCCGAAGAAAGTAAACGAATCACCCGCTGAGCGGGTCCAAGGTCTATGGCGTCTTCCCTTTCACTCTCCGAGGCCCCACTGGTCTTTGAACATCAACAATCGCCTAATTGATGTGTCCGCGGTTCGTGGGCAAGATCACCCCGACCCCAAGCTGCTGTCGAATCATCCCACCTTCTCAAAAGTATTTCGCCCGATTACCAACACGTCGACGCTCGACGTGAACTCATCATAGCAGTGGGGTTCACCCCCGCCTTCGGGCAGGAAGTCAAAATCGCCGTTGCGTCGTGCGATAAAGCCATCAACGCTTGTACCTCTACGAAAACGGACGCCCTCATACAGCAATCCTCGGTTCACTGACTTACGAACATATTGGGAACCTGCTTTCCGCCACGCAAATCATTTGGGCAACCGGCAGTAGTTGGCCGGGAGACGCCTCACGACCCCAATCCGTCGTCAGTGTCGGCTTTGCGGCACTACACCCGCAATTCGCTCAATTGTTGTAGGGCAGAGCCATAATCGTGCTCCTGTAAAAGCGTACCGTCCAAGCCGTACCACCGGTAGACGCCAACGCGATTTCCACGGTCGTAGGACCCCTGCTCTTTAGGAGTACCATCGTTCCACCATGACCGATATTGCCCGTGCAGTTGACCGGCGTCGTAAGTTGCTTCCTGGATCAGCACGCCAGCGCGAAAGACCTGTGAGATGCCATCGAGTTTGTCACCAAGATATTGGGCCGTGCCGATAAGGGCGCCATCATCGGCGAGAAATTGCTGAGTCTGACGCTCGACTGACGGCACGGGTGCCCTCTAACTATTGGGTAGGCTACAGAATGACGGCGATAGGACGCGAACCATTCGGCATTAGGTTACCCCAAGCCGCGAATGCCTGGCAGCTAGATCTCGGCCCGAAGTCCGTAGTTAGCCGAGAGGGGCCCGACGCCGAGAAGAGCCTCGCTGCGGACGCCACGGAGCGGGGCCGTTCACCGCAGCCACCGGCGACTTGAAGATGATCCAATACATGGACATCAATGAGATCAAGGGCGTTTTTCACTGTGCGAAGCGAGAGAGCAGCGAAGTGCAGCATCTGCTGCAAGACAATTGCGCTATCGGCCCTTGAATCGGCGAAATCTGCCCCGATTATTGCTTTTCACGAGCGGAGAGTTAACAACTTCCCCTTCCGCAATCCGTGGCCCCAACACTAGGAGTCCTGTTTTATGAAGATTCGTCCCCTTCATGACCGTGTCATCGTGAAACGAGAAGCAGAAGAGCGTAAGTCCGCAGGCGGCATCGTGATCCCGGATACTGCGACTGAGAAACCCACTTTCGGCAAAGTCGTGGCAGTCGGCAAGGGCAAGATTTTGGAAAGCGGCGACATTCGCCCGGTCGACCTCAAAGTCGGCGACAGGATTCTTTTCGGTAAGTACAGCGGTACCGAAGTGAAGATGGATGGCGATGAGTTAGTCGTCATGCGCGAGGAAGACGTCATGGCTGTGATCGAAGGCAAGTAACGCTTCGATCAAACGCATCGTTATCATTTCCAAATAGAGGTATCAGCACATGGCAGCAAAAGACCTACGCTTCAGCGACGACGCTCGGGCACGCATGTTCAGGGGTGTGAATGTTCTGGCAAATGCCGTCAAGGTAACGCTGGGTCCCAAGGGCCGCAATGCAGTTCTCGACAAGAGCTACGGCGCGCCCACCGTCACCAAAGACGGTGTCTCAGTCGCCAAGGAAATCGAACTCAAGGACAAGTTCGAGAACATGGGCGCGCAGATGGTAAAGGAAGTCGCCTCCAACACGTCCGATGAAGCCGGCGACGGCACCACCACCGCCACCGTGCTCGCGCAAGCCATCATCCGCGAGGGACTCAAATCGGTCGCCGCGGGGGCGAATCCGATGGATTTGAAGCGCGGCATCGATCAAGCAGTCTTAGCGGCGACCGAGGAGCTCAAAAAGCTCTCCAAGCCGTGTAAGGACCCGAAGGCGATTGCCCAGGTCGGCACCATTTCGGCGAACGCTGACGAGAGCATTGGCAAAACGATTGCCGATGCCATGGCGAAGGTCGGCAAGGAAGGCGTGATCACGGTCGAAGAAGGTCAGGGTCTCGAGAACGAGCTCGAAGTGGTCGAAGGCATGCAGTTCGATCGCGGCTATCTTTCGCCATATTTCATCAACAATCAGCAGAGCCAGAGCGCCGAGCTCGAAAAGCCGTTGATTCTGTTGGTGGACAAGAAGATCTCCAACATTCGCGAATTGTTGCCGTTGCTCGAAACCATCGCCAAGGGTGGCCGCCAGTTGCTGATCGTTGCTGAAGACGTCGAGGGCGAGGCGCTTGCCACGCTCGTCGTTAACACCATCCGCGGCATCGTCAAGGTCGCCGCCGCCAAGGCGCCGGGCTTTGGCGATCGTCGCAAGGCCATGTTGCAGGACATCGCGGTCCTGACGGGCGGCACGGTCATCTCTGATGAAGTCGGCTTGTCGCTCGAGAAGGCGACCTTAAACGACCTCGGCGAAGCAAAGAAGGTACTAGTGGAGAAAGAGAACACAACGATCATCGACGGCGCCGGCAAAGCAGCGGACATCAAGGGCCGGGTCGAGAGCATTCGCCAGCAGATCGAGGAAGCCACTTCCGATTATGACAAGGAAAAGCTGCAGGAGCGCGTTGCCAAGCTATCCGGCGGCGTAGCCCTGATCAAGGTCGGTGCAGCGACCGAGATTGAAATGAAGGAAAAGAAGGCCCGAGTCGAAGATGCGCTGCATGCGACTCGTGCGGCCGTCGAAGAGGGCGTGGTTCCGGGCGGCGGCGTGGCTTTTGTGCGCGCGCTCAAGGCTATCGAGAAGCTGGTGGGCGCAAATGAAGATCAGACGACGGGTATCAAGATTCTCGCCCGCGCGATCGAAGAGCCGCTGCGCCAGATCGTCACGAACGCCGGTGAAGACGCCGCGGTGGTGTTGAACCAAGTTCGCGAGGGCAAGGGCACATTCGGCTACAACGCTGCGACCGGTGAGTACGGCGATATGGTCGAAATGGGCATTCTGGATCCGACCAAGGTTACGCGTCTGGCTCTGCAGAATGCCGCCTCGGTTGCGGGCCTGCTGCTCACGACGGAGGTCATGATTGCCGAGGCACCGAAAGAAGAAGAGCACGCACATGGCGCGCCGGGTGGTGGCATGGGTGGTATGGACATGTAATACCTGCGTTGCGGGCCAATCGCCTGCACCGTTTGGTTACAGTCAAAAGAGCGGGCTTCGGCCCGCTCTTTTTTGTGCACCAGGGTGGTCCATTTCTGGTGCCGGATAGCTGGATACCTAGCGCCGATGCTTCTAGCTGGGTCGGACGAAATCACGGGTGTAGCGCTCCGGTTGATCCTGGTGCTCGGGCTCAGCCTTCCAAGAATCGCCCGCCTGCGCAATTCGGTCACAACGCTAGTAGACCCTGGCGTTGCGCAGGCTGGTCGAGCCAATATCGATCCTTCAAGTCTATGGCCAGGCAAGTGCCGAAATAATCAGGATTGTCCGTTTCCAGTCGTTAGTTGGTCGATTTAGGGTCATACTCGTGGCGCTGCACCCGCTGCCGGCTCAATACCAGCGGACCGTCCCGATCATCATCGGCTTATCTCTCCGGCTACGGCGATAACGTCGACGTCGGCGGCTTAAATCAACCCTGCCCAAACCCTACCACCGAGACCATTTGATGCCCGCGATCGTCCGAACACCAGCAATTTTTCCATCGCAGATGCGACTCTAAATTAAGGCACATTTATGAAGCCAAAGGCTCGATACACCGCCCGATACGGCCAATCTGCACCGCAGTTATTGCCTCCCGATCTTCAATCGTTAGGATCGATCGCATTCACACCGCACGACTTTACGGCATTAGATGCCTGGCTCGCCGAGGACGGCTGGCCAGCTGAACACATGGATGCGGCCATGCTCGAAGGCTACCTGGTCGCCCTGCTCGTATGGCCAATCCAACTCTCGCCCGGCGCATGGCTGCCCGCCATTTGGGGAATAAGCGGCTGGAAAGTAGCGGCAAAGATTGCAACGCAGGAACACTACGATCGATTTCTGGCGCTGGTCATAGGACTATTGCAGGAGTTGGAGCGTAGGCTCACCGCTACCCCACGCGCGCCTACATTTGTGCTGGCGAATGACTGCGCGCTTTTCTCCACGCGCTACTTCGCGGGAGCAGCCTGGTCCACCGGGTTTGTGTCCGCGCTGCAGTTCAATGCCACGGGTTTAGGCTCGCGCTCCGCTCTTTCGCGCGCCGCGCTCGAAAATATCATTGCAATCGCATCGCTGCGCTCCAAAGAACCGGGGACGATGAGCCGAGTCGCAGCCGAGCTTCGGGCGTCGGTTAGCACTCTGATGGATGAACGGCCTGCCCGCGGAGCGGCAACTCCAAAGGCGCGTCGCGCGCTAGTTGCTGCTGCTTAGTTGGATCCAATCCCTCTCAAATCCCAGTTTCGACGGTAGGGTACGACGGACTGGACTTAGCACTTAGCCTTGTCTCAACGCGAAGAGATCGACTTTCGCGCTGTTATCGAAATTGCAAGCAAATCGCCACGGTGATCAACGCCAGAGCAGCCAGCAAAATGTTGTGCCCCAAACGCACAATTGTACCAAGCATAGCTCTCTCCGATGGCGCGCTGGATTGAACCGACGGTTCAACGGAGCGCGGCGGGCGACCCAAAGGCCGAGCAGCAGCTTGAAGTAGCCAGAGCGATCCCCTAGTCAGTCATTGAGAAGCGAGAGAACCGAACGCCAGACCGACTCAAATTGAAAGCTCCAATCGCCGCATCTCAGGCAAGCGGATGGACACATGAACTCTCATCCTCCGGCAGCAGCCACCTTTTGGAAGGGGTGTTTTGGGGGTATCGAAACCAAGCCGAATCAGAAAATTCTTAAATTGCAGGGGGTGTTCTGCATGATTGCGGTTCCGTCCGGGGGAGCAATCAAATATCCATATAATCATATTATTACATGATTTTATTGATCTTATTTCAAATCCGTTGCCGTCCTCTTACGGGCTTGTCTTACAGCTTGCTGCGCCAGCGTCTGCGCAGCTACTGGTTACCGGTCGAAATGAACCTACACTTGCTACGTACGTACACTGTCAATACACTATGTCAGTGCGGATTCAGTACCGGGCGTCTCGTTCGAGTGGGTCTCGGACAAAGCAGACACTAACGTTCAAAAACACGGCGTGTCATTCCACGCCGCCTGCGAGGTGTTCTTTGACCCCTTCGTCAGGATAGTGGACACCAGCAACCCGACCGAATCCCGCGAGGCCGCCATCGGTTATACCGATGTCTAACTACTTCTCTTTGTAGTACATGTGATCCGCCATGAAGAAACCATCCGCATCATCTCCGCGCGCGAAGCGACCCGTGAGGAACGCCGCCAATACGAGAACCCGTGAGCTAATCATGCGAAGGCTTCGCAAAAACCGAGCGATGCGTTCGGTGACGCTTCGCATGCCCGAAGACGTGGTCGAGGATTTGAAACGTGTCGCGCCGACTCTGGGCTTCGCAGGATATCAGCCGCTGATTCGCGCCTACATCGGCAAGGGTTTGCGCACGGACCTCGCACGCTTGGACGAAGGGTCCGTGCCCCGGCTAATTGCCAGTCTCAAGCGTAAGGGCGTCGCCGACAGCTTGATCCAACAGGCGTTAGCCGAAACCGACCAAGCGACCTAGCGCGAATCACCTAGCGCGATCGGGCGTTGCTCGCCACCCTGCTCTATCACCAGTTGCGGCGACGGTAATCGAGGATTGCGTTCGGTCGAAAGTCCGCGTCGAAAGTACCCTTGTCATTCGACAACGTCCGGCAGCAGCCACCGCTTGGAGGGGGGCGTCTTCGGGGGTATCGATTCCAAACCGAAATCAGAAATTGCTTAAATTGCTATCCTATGTAATCCAAGTACCGCTTGTTGTTCCTCGCTCTTGAGTGCAACAAACCGCATCCCCGGGCGTTGCTCAGCTTCCCAAATAGCCTCGGCATCCGCTGCATCCGTCTTGTTTGTTTTCACGAACGGCCGCACAAACTGTGCGCTGATCAGGCGCACCTCGTGACCCAGCTTCACCAGCTCGCGCGCCCAGTACTGCGCTGAACCACATGCTTCCATCGCCACCACACTTACTGCCCGGTTCGCAAAATATCTCAGTACCTGGCTGCGCTTGAGTGTCTGCCGAAAAATCTCACCGCTATCGGGGTCCACTGAATGCACTTGGAATATCCGTTTTGCCAAATCCAATCCGATCGTTGTACGCTTCATGACAGGCCCCCTTGACCTTTAAGTGGATGACAACACACTTCCACTTTGGCACATCTGATGCCGTCGGTTTTCAAGGGGGCCGCTCTCGCTTCTACCCACCTTAAATCTCCCGGCCGGCGCTGAGAATCGGAGGGGTCCATTACATCTCCCACTTGGCCAAGCTTTCAGTTCATGAGGGCTGACAGGATCAGATTGCAACCGTACATTCGGACTATTGCTGCGGCCTGGGCCGCTGTCCCTGATGGGTTTGGCTGATTGGCTCCCTATCGCTTTGTCGCACTCGAGGTGCTGCAGCCATTCTGGAAACGGCAGCTCATGGGCCGGGAGGCGCCGGTTGGGCAGCCTTGCCGCTCCTTACACTACGGCAAATGTTGCCGCGGAGTTCTACACGCCATATCTTGCTGATATCCTACTTTAGTAGTATAAGCGTAGGATGAAATCCAAAACGTCACTCACCCTGTCCGAAGATCTCGTCGCAAGTATCGATAAGCTCGCAGGTCCGAAGGTGTCCCGCTCTGCATACATTGAGCAAATCCTGCGGGAATTCGTGGATCGACGTGCTCAGGCTCGGAAAGGCGCCCGCGAGGTCGCTGCGATCAACCGCCACGCAGTCGAGCTAAATTCACAGATGAGCGACGCTCTTTCCTTTCAGGTGAATTCGGCGGATGAATGAAGCGTGGTGAGCTCTACCGGGTGCGCCGACCTCCCGGTGACCCAAAACCCGCCCGTGTATTCGTCGTCGTCAGCCGTCAACCGCTAATCGACTCCGCGTACTCGACGGTGATCTGCGCTCCAGTATTTACGCAGTGGCATGGCCTGCCCACCCAAGTGCCGGTGAACACCGCCGAAGGCCTTAAGCACGAAAGCGCGATTCAGTGCGATGGACTGATGAGCCTTGAAAAATCCCGATTGACTGATTACGTCGGCGAACTAGGTGCCGACAAATCGCGCGAACTCGACAGCGCCCTACTCGTTGCCCTTGGGCTGCCGACCGGAACGCGACCGCCAATCTGAACAGTATCACTGCATCGCAAAATGACCAATTGCATTCAGGTCAAACCTAAGTGAACTCAGATCCGACAACGTCCGGCGAAGTGCTGCTGTGATCAGTGCCGACATTGAGCTGCGTCAGTCGCCCTCCCCTAGGCTCCGGTCGCTCCACCCTCCCCCATCAGGGGTGCCACAACGGTAATCGAGGACGGGACGGTTTTGTTCCCTTAAGCATCTCTGGGCGCACGCGCTGGAGCGTGACGACACAGTCTTAACGCTTAACCGTCACTGCCCCAGCATGGGGGCTTGTGGGCGCACAGTCGACAGATCTCGCTCGCTTTCGTCAGCACGGAGGAAAAATGATCGTTCCCCATGGCGGCTCCGATCCCATCTTCTCGATCAACGACACAGTTAATTGGTGGCGAAAGCTCGATGTCGCAAACAACGGCAAGGCCGCGGATTTCTTGCGCGTTTTTGCGGTGCCAGGCATGAATCACTGCGGTGGCGGTCCGGCGACCGATCAATTCGACGCGCTCGCCGCAATAGTCGATTGGGTTGAAGCAGGTCGAGCGCCGGATCGTATCGAAGCAAAAGCGGGCTCGAATTCACCATGGCCCGGAAGAACGCGGCCGTTGTGTCCATTTCCGCAAATTGCTCGCTACAAGACGGGCGACGTGAACAAGTCCGAAAGCTTTACTTGTGAGCAAATACGGTGACCGCGCAAACGTGAGCCGCCAGTCTCGATTCTAGGCAATCGTCCGTCTCGGGCCGCGTGGCTCATACCTGATTAGACTACCGCAAGTGACGATCGACCGCTTACGGGTGGTCTTCCTCGCGTGACAAGTGACTGCAAGTGCCGACACTTGCCCGACGCTGGGCAATTCCCGGTGTCGACCCGCAGGAGACGGTGGCGAACGACCGCTATCCGGCATTTCATTAGTCACGACAATGTCGGCCCCTTGCCGGTCCGGATTGCCCGTGATCTTTCTATGTCATCGGATGCCAGAAGTGCAAGACGCCGATCGCCGAGGTCCGGGCGCCAATGACTTGGCGCCCGGTCTCGGGGATGATGTAGAGCAGTGCTGGCGACGGTTCCCTAACGCGGCAACTCCGTCACGAGGGATGAGGACAACTCTTTGATTCCCGATGCCTGCGCATCCTTTTGCCACTGCTGGAACTCGGGCGATGCGTTCATTTTCGCCTCTGACTGCGCAAAGGAAATCAGGCTTGGATATTCGATGGTGACGATGACGCGGCCAACTTCTGCGCCCGCAAAAGTGGCGATCCAGTAACGTGACTTGCCGGTGCCCTGGTATTTGGTCGCTATGGCGTCCACGCGACTAGTCAAGTCGTTGAACTTCTGCATGTTCGTGCCGACGTCCAATACGATGACCTGGGTCACATGCGGTGGTCCCGCCGGTGGTGCGGCAGATGAAACTGCCGTTACGGTTGCCACTAAGAACGATGCCATAAGAAAGATTTGAGTCTTCACTGTTGTTCCTCCTTGATGCCCGAGCGGGCAGTTGTTGTAGAGACTCGATCGGCGTTCGCTTCGAGCCGGTCTGTCGGTGCGCCTGAACCTTATCACCGCCGTCTCGCGCTCTGTCAAGTATCCGCTAGTCTGGTTCGCAGCGCGCCTATCATTAGGTTTCGGCGTCTCCATCGACGATCGCCTATCAGACGCGTCAAGCTACTGCAATCGGACCCGTTGGAGACGGATGCGGCACGCAGCTTTCGGGAAGCCAGATATTCACGAAAATACTCGTGCAACGAAAGGAAGCCACCATTTCGCACGCAATGCCATCGCCGTCAGGTGGAATGACGCGATAAGGAGCGTGGCGCCGAAGCCGAATGCCGGATGGAGGCGTCGATACCGAACCGTGTCTGTCACAACAAACGCCAAAACGCAAAAATCAAATGTTAAAAACTGGGCCAGCGGGTCGTGCGTGACGAGCAACGTAATGCGAGCGACCGCAGGCGCGAGCAAGCTCAACGTCGCCAACAACATTAGGCGTTTGTGAAACTCCGGACGGGCGCGCAACCACAGTGCGGCGACGACGAAGAGCGCGAACAAGAAGAGATTCACCAGGTTGAGGCCGAAAAGATAGTGAAAGCGACCGACGACGTTAATTTGCACCTCTCGCGCGGTCGCCTCGACGGTCGCATAAGTGCCCATGGCCACCACTGCGAAGGCAAGGACGGCTCCCAGAATTCCGACACGCCGATGCACCCGAATGCGGTGTGTGGCGATGAGATAAGCCTGCACAAAGAACAATACGCACCACGACGACATAATGACGCCATGGACGTGCAGCAGCACGGGCAGGGGCGAAGTTCCGAACAGTGATTTCAAATAATACGAGCGCGCGAATCCCGTTACCGCGATCGTTGCGCAAACCAACGAAACTACGATGTACGGGGACCGATTAGCGCGAAGGCCAGATCTACTTTCCACAGCTAGCTGTTTACCGTCGAACTTTGATCTCGACACACACCGAGGGTAGAGCAGTGAGTGAGCAGTAGTTTTCCACCGTCTCAATTGCATGCAAAGTACAGCCAAATCGGTCCGGGTTCTACAAGTCTTTCGGGAATGTCAGCTTTGTCGACGTGACTTTTCGGTGGCGAATGGCAACTCCGACCGCTGAGCTGTCCCCATGTTCGCCCATCGCGACTCAAACAACTCCAATTCCTTGCGGGGTCAGTGGCCGCTTTCAGGCAAATTGAATCGCGCGGTGAGCGGCTGCTCTTGGCCGGGAACGCCGGATGCTCCTCCCATCGGATCACCCTCACTCCGGCAAATTCATCTTCTTCATAAACACCTTGTAGAGCGGATCTCCCTCGATTTTCTTAAACATCGCGTCGCCTTTGATAAGTGGAAGCATGCCGCTGTCCTTCTGCGCATACGCCAGGTCGAGCCATTTGAGCGCTCCTTTTGGATCGCCCCGAAATGCATAGACCTGCGCGATGAAGAACGGATGGTCAGTCGGATGCCTGGTCATCTGCGCCAGTGCCGCGTCGGAATCTGCCTTGCGACCTTGTGCAAAATGGGCCATCGCAATGCCGCCGAGGCGAGCCGCCTCGACTGCTTCCTTCGAAAATTCCGTTAGGGCCGCGTCAAAGTGACCACGGAGCAGCAGCACGTTGCCGAGGAAGGAATGTCCCAAGGGGCCCATCGGGATAAGCTCGAGTGCGCGACGCGCGGCAGCTTCTGCCTCCTCCAATCGGCCGCGGCTCGACTGAATCAATGTGAGCACTTGGTATCGGCTGGGGTTTAGCGGGTCTTGCGCCAGCGCGGCGTTCATTTGTTTCAGGGCGTCATCCCATCGGCCCATTCCCAGCGACTGCACTGCGGCATAAAACAAGATGTCCCCATCGGCGGGTGCAAGCGCCAGCGCCTGCTTGAGTTCCTGGTCTGCCGCGACCCAATCCCAATCGTAGGCACGATGAATGTCGCCGAGCTGCGCGTGTGCCATTGCAAGGCTTGGATCCAGCTTGAGAGCACGCTCGTTGGCAAGACGGTCTCTCTCGAACGCGACGGCCGGAGGCATGAAGCCATAGGCGCCTAGAAGGAAGTACGCGTTGCCGAGCATGAGGTGCGCCGGTGCGAAGGACGGATCGAGCTCGATCACACGCTCAAAGTCGCTGACGGCTTGCTCCATTCCCTCCTGATCGAAGCGACTGCTGGCGTGTAGCCCTTGCAAGTACAATGTGTAAGCCTCCGTATTGCGCAGCGTCGGTCGGAAAACGATATTTGCTTCCACTTCAAGTTGCAGCGCTTGCACGAGCGCGATAGCGATCTCGTCCTGCATTTTAAAAACGTCAGCTAATTGCCGGTCGTATATTTGCGCCCATAGGTGCGTGCCATCTTGGGCATTAATCAGCTGCGCAGTCACCCTTAAGTGGTCTCCCGACTTCCGCACGCTTCCCTGCAACACATAGGCGACCCCAAGCTGCGTGCCGATGCTGCGCAGATCTTGAGTTTTACCCTTGAATTGAAAAGAGGATGTGCGACTAACAACTTTCAGTCCCGGAATTTTTACCAAAAGATCGATGATCTCCTCCGCCATGCCGTCGGCGAAATACTCCTGATCCTTCTTCTCGCTCATGTCGGTGAATGGCAGCACGGCAATGGATTTGTCCGCGATCGCAACTGTGGATGGTTGAGCCGCTGGTTGATTCCACGGCCCGTAGCGCATGCTCAGTGCGACGACTGCAACGAGCACCGCTGCAGCGATGGCGACTTGCTTGGTCTTTTCTCGACCACCCTCCAATAGCGCTCTATTGAACAGACCGGTTTGCACAAGACCCGCTCGCCACCAATACCCTGTCCTGCGCCGCTCGCTTGCAGTAACCGACGGAGTCTGCGGCGCTGCAGCAGCAGCCGTGCCACGCATGACCGGCGCGACAAAACGGTAGCCGATTTTGGGAACGGTCTCGATGAACTCCGCGCCTTGGTCTGCGTCGCCCAGTGCGCGCCGAATCAACCAAATGTGCTTGGTGAGGTTCGACTCGTCGACGAAACCGCGCGGCCAGATACCCTGGATGAGTTCTTCTTTGCTCACGAGACGCCCAGCGCGCTCCACTAAGAAGACCAAGGTATCGAAGACTTTCGGGGTTAGCGCAATCGATTCCCCGGCGCGCAGCAAGCGACGCTCGAGCGGGTCGAGTTCAAATTCCCGAAATGAAAAGGTGGATTTGATCGACGCGGACATGAGTAGAGGCCGCCCTTAAGCCCTACGCAACGAATCTACCAGAAAAATACCAGGGAAACGGCTGGGACAAGTATGCCCAATGCCGAAAAGCTAGATCAATCGGCGACTTTAGGAAGGGAAAGTCATGAATCGATGGCGAGTAACGCCTTCCGGTGCGCGGATCGACTGGCGCGCCCGCTGGGTTGAGTCCGCACGGTTTCAATGGGAAACGGCTCGATTCCTTAGTGCCTAGGTAAGGCAGCCGCTGTCCGAGGGGCGGGAGGATGCTACTTGCGCGAAGACATCCCCGCGAAAGGATCAAACGACATGGCAACGAAACCGATGACCCTACCCGCAGCTACCCACCGACGATTCTACTTCTACGCAGTGCTCGGTGCAGCGATCATCGTATTCGTCGGCTTTGCGCAAAGCTATTTCCTGAAGGGATTCTTTGGCACACCGCCGCTTTACCCGCTACTGCATTTGCATGGCTTCATCATGACGTCGTGGATTGTACTTTTTGCCACGCAGACTTGGCTGATTGAAGCACATCGAGTCCGCCTGCATCGGCGGCTCGGGATATTCGGAGCGTTACTGGCGGCGACAATTCTTATTGTCGGTGCGGCTGTGGTCACAATCAATGCCCGAGAAGGCCGTGTACCGGCAGGCGCCCCGATCCCCGTGATCTTGTCTCTATCTTATATAAACCTACTGGTTTTCGGGCTCTTGGTCGGTGCCGCAATTTACTTGCGGTGTCGTAGCGAGTCTCACAAGCGCCTCATGTTATTGGCGACGCTGAATCTGCTGTCCCCGGCTGTCAACCGTATCCCGCTGCACTTTATCGAGTCTGGTGGGCTGCTGACTGTGCTCGGGCTCCCGGACCTATTCATTTTGATATGCGTCGTCTATGACTCTGCGCTACATCGGCGACTGCATCCCGCGTTCGGCTGGGGTGCGCTCTTTAGCTTCGTATGGCCCGCCTTGGGAATTGTCTTGGGCGGGTCATCGGGTGGAAGCACCTTTGCCACGTGGGTTCTCAATAAAGCGCATTAAGAAGCTCACCCGCCGAGTCACCGTGTCGGCATTCACTGGCGCCGATACCGTGGCGGCAACTGCAGCGAGAAACCAGATCAGCCTCTTCCACATGGCGATACTTGGGCGGAGCGTTTTGGGGAAAATGGGAATGTCCATCTTTGCTCGTGTGTCGCCAAGCGACGAAATCCGTGCCAGGTACTGCCCGTCTGACGATACGGGTACGATCCTGCTTGGCATCACAAGAACCGATAGGGAGTGTCTGGCACCGAGTATTCAAACGACGGAGTCATGGATAGATATGCCTCCAACGTCATCTCCTTTACTTGCTGCCAAGCGCTGCCTTTGAAAAGGGAAATCTTGGCCGACGTGAGGGATCGCCTTCTTGGTTGCGCGCCATGGCCAAAACAACAGCACGCATTTCGGCAGGGATTTTGACGCGAACTTCGCGTCCGAACTCGCCAAGGACAGTTGGGCTCGCAAGGTGTTTCCCGTCCTTTAGAAAGATTAAGGTGAAAACTACATCCGGTCGCACAATCCTCATGCCTCCACAGCACCTACTGACCGACAGTGTTGGATTCCGAAGGGATGTTCAATGCCAACGACTCATCGGAGACAGGCCCATTGAGGACGGAGTTGTATGTCGTCGTGCTGTCCACCGTAAGATTGGCCAGAACTGAGTGCCGATCGATCCTTTGGATCAGGAAAGAGGATTTCGCAATCCACATGGTCTGGGTCATATCGCCTTTCTCGGTGCGAATAATCCGTTGGACGCGAAAGCACTCGACATCGCCACATCTAGCGTCATCAATGCGCCGAGCCGCGTCAGAATTTGCAGTCAACTTACGTCCTGAGATTTCGTGCGGCATGAGCAACGCCGAAATATCGTGTGCCGCGCCATCGGATACTCCGCTAGCACCTGCGATCGCGAGATCCAGAGATTGCTTAACCGAGACAACCGGCTTCAGAAATGCCCATTCTTTGACCTCATTCGCGTTCCGAAACACTATCCAGCGCCTTTTGCGGCTATTTGAGTTGTCTGGGAACGGAACGTGGAATTCGAAACGGAAACGGTCGGGTGCGCTATACGCCGTGGTAAAAGGCATTTCGGTTGAAAAGCGGTGAATTGCAGGATTGTAGGTACTCTTAACCAGCCCGCTGTCGCGATATGTCTGTGCAGCCGCATAAACGGCTCCAACTCTTTCGAGAATGGCCGACGCGCTGAGAGAATTAGAATTCTCAGCTTCACTGAACGCGGATCCCGTAATTATCGCCGCGCCGCTGCATAGAAAGGCAGAACACATCAGCGTTTTCATTTTTTGCCCCCAGCGCCCCACAGCTGCGGCCGCGAGATAGCCCAACACACTCGCTTTTAAGGCCAGCTCAAATTTAACGCAAGCGGGTCTGTAGAAAAGATATGCAAAGCATGAATGTCAACGGGAGTCGCCTGTCGACTCGATGCCGCCCCCCGTGCCGGGCGTCCGCTATCTGGTATCAGAAAACGGTTGAGTTAACCCTTCGACGCATCAGTAAGGCTCCAAATCCTTCGCGACGTTCCTTATTCGCGGGGTGTCCGCTCAAGCGTATCAACGCCGGGCGGAAACATGTACTCGGCTTCCTTCTCAATCGCGGTGGCTGCCGCATCAGCGTTGCAATACTCAATCTGTATGGATTCGCCGAGGTTGAGCGATTGCGTAACCCACCCCAAATGGTTGTGCCGGCCATCTCGCCAACGAAGACCCGTGACAGCGAAGACCCGGCGCGTGCTAACCCACGCAGCAGGTTGCGTCGGTCATAGCGCTTAAGGGATGGTGACATTCGGCTCCATAAGCTGTTGTGCGAGCAAGCTCGCGTGCGGCGTGAGCGCAGAGAAATCACGCGCACACAGATGAAGCTGCCTAAGCGCCCAGGGGTCTTGCAGCGGCACAATTGCCAACCCGAAGTGCCCCAAATCTTTGGTGGAAGCCTCCGATAAAATGGCGATCCCAACACCGGACTCAACCAACATTGCGACGTGCTCAATCCGTCTGAGTTGAATGCGGTAGTAAATCTGGCGACCCGAGCGTGCTGCACGTTCTCCCAAATGAGCTTCCAGCGCAGCGTCGGACAGGCCGACGAACGGCTCACTCACGACGTCTGCAAAAGCTATCGATCGTTGATCGCTGATGCGATGAGTTTCGCTCACCACAACGACGAGCTGGTCTTGCGCAATAACTCGAGTCTGCAACGCTGCCAAATCAGCGATGTCGGCTACAACTCCTAAATCAGCACGACCTTCCGCGATGGCCACGGCAATCTCGGTGCTTGGCCATTCATTGAGATCAATAGAAAGATCCGGATAAGTTACTAAGAATCGGTCGAGTCGATACGGTAGAAAAGCAGCCAAGCCAGCCGTGTTGGACAAGAGCCTGATGCGCCCTTTCAGGCCAGTGCCGTAGGTGCGCAGTTCTCCACGCATCTGCTCGACTTGGTCTAGTATCAAACGGGCATGGCGGATCAGGGCATCACCGGCCGCAGTCGTAGTGACCCCCCGCCTATTCCGTTCCAAGAGCTGCGCGCCAAGCGAAGATTCCATTCCGGAAATGCGTTCGCTCACGGAAGCGAGAGCCAGGTGCATGCTCTCGGCGCCCTTCGTGAGGCTGCCTTGCTCCACTACGGTCAGGAACAACCGCATATCCGTCAAATCGAAGCGCAATTCTTTTCCTTCGGTTCTGCCGAACCAAATCATCGGAAATGACCAATTGTGACGTTTGGTCGGCGAGCATACATTACTACATGACACACCAGTTTGTTGGTTTTTTACGTAAAAACAAGGGATTGGAGAGCTGGTGCCTTGAGAGAGCTGGGTTTTCCGCCGACTCTGTCACGCCATATACGGGGGCTGCCATCGTTTGCAGCGAAGTCTTCAAATGCAATACCGCTCCGTCCGAGTGCGTCAAAATGAATGATTACCTTTCGTCGCATGTCCCAATTGTCGTGTTGACGTTTTTCCTCGCCGGGACCGTGAAGGGCGTGGCCGGGATGGGCCTGCCAACCGTCGCTATGGGTGTCCTCAGTGCGATCATGTCGCCAGTCGGCGCAGCTTCGCTGCTGGTCATTCCATCGTTTGTCACCAATTTTTGGCAGCTATTCACGGGGCCGAATTTCCTGGCCCTGATGAAAAGGCTTTGGCTGATGATGCTCGGCATCGCGGTTGGCACACTCGCCGGCTCCTGGCTTCTGACGAGCGCCAACACGGAATACGCAAATGTTGGATTGGGCTCCGCCTTGATTGTCTATGCGATGCACGGCCTGCGGGCGAAGCCATTGTCGGTTCCTCCACGCCTTGAGCGTTTACTATCACCTGTTATTGGGTTGACAACCGGGGTGATCAACGGAGGAACTGGGGTTTTCACACTTCCCGCCGTTCCCTATCTCCAGGCCCTCGGCCTTTCCAAAGACGATCTTATCCAGGCACTGGGACTGTCGTTCACGGTCTCAACGGTTGCGCTTGCGGCGGGCTTGGCTCGTGGCGGAGCTTTCCATCTTGGAAATATTACCTTGTCCGCACTCGCCGTCATTCCCTCGTTGCTGGGCATGTGGGTCGGAACAGCGGTCCGTAGGCGCATAAGCCCAGCAACCTTTCGGCGCTGTTTCCTTATCTTCATCGCAATTCTTGGCCTTGAACTCGCCGCTCGTCCTTTCTTCCTCTGAGGCAGAAGACGATGCCCCAGATCGTAAGACCGTCCGTTTCATCAGGCCCGCCACCATCACTGATCGCTCAGGTTCATCCAATACCGAAATCCTCACAGGCCGATGAGGCCTGGTCGCGTGCAGGTTCGCAAAGAAGCCTACGCAAACGCGCGGCCTCAGTGCGACGGCAATCTGATCGGCATAGCGAGGACGGCCTTTTCCTGAGCCACTCATCGAACGATGGGAGCGGATTGATATCCGCTGGAACCCGCGTAACAACATTTCAACCAAAGTGACAGACGACCAAGGAGATTTCCCATGAAGGCAATAGTTGTAACGGATCAGGCAGCAGGAACGGCTGGAATGAAGCTGGTCGAGCGGCCAGAGCCGCAGGGGGCAGCGCTCGCCAGCCTCTCGGGCGCGAATTACGGCGATGTCGTTGTTCAGGTCCATGCGTCAGGATTCACCGGAGATGAGCTGGCGTGGCCCTCGACCTGGATCGATCGTCTCGGCCGTGACCGGACGCCTTCGATCCCCGGCCACGAATTGGCCGGAGTGGTCACCGCCCTCAGCTATGGAACGACGGGGCTGTCAGTGGGACAGCGGGTGTTCGGCCTCACAGACTGGACTCGCGACGGCACGCTGGCGGAGTATGTAGCCGTCGAGGCACGCAACCTCGCGCCGCTGCCGGGGGACGTTGACTTCACAGTGGGCGCGGCCCTCGTGATGCCAGGCCTGACCGCATGGCAGGGGCTATTCGAGCACGGCCGCCTTTGTGCAGGGCGGAGCGTTCTTGTGCACGGTGCGGCAGGTGCCGTCGGTTCGATGGTAAGCCAGCTCGCACGTGAGGCCGGGGCGTATGTCATCGGCACCGGGCGCACTGCCGGCCGTCAGACGGCTCTCGATTTCGGCGCGCAGGAGTTCGTAGACCTCGATAACGACGCTCTGGAAGATGTCGGCAGAGTTGATCTGGTTTTCGATGCCATCGGCGGCGACATCGCGAAGCGGTCTGCGGGCGTGATTCGGGCCGGAGGAACGCTGGTGACTATCACCGGCCCGACCAAGGCGCGTCCCGCTGACGGCCGGACGGTTGACTTCGTCGTCGTACCCGATCGCGCCCAATTGAGTGAGATTGTCCGGCGGGCTCGTGACGGACGAGTGCGGACAAACATCGGCAACGTGGTTGCCCTCGACGATGCCGTCGCCGCCTTCAACCCGACCGAACGGATCAAGGGAAAGACGATCATTCGCGTTTGTCCGTAAGGGCTTGCGGAGGAGGCGATTCTGCCCTCCAGCCCGCCGCTTTGTCGGTCGAACTTGAGCAAAAACCGCGAGCGCAATCGCACCACCCATAACGGCGCCAGAAACATTAGGGCTTCGCGCGCGTAAGACCGCCAGAGAATATAGTGTGAGGTCGACTCGGGGTCGCGTGTCTCGTCGAGGCCCATAGGTGTTCCTTCAAACCGCAAGTTGCCCGCAACATAGGCGCAGTAGATTAGGACCCTGACTGCGACGGTCTCAAAGCACACTAGCCACCGCGCATACATCGAGTGGACCTTCTCGCTCTAACGACTCAGTTGAGGCGCGCCGCGCGCAGGCGCCCGATCAGAGCCGCGGGCGCACAATGTCTTTCAGCGCCGGCGGCGACACTACCGAGCCTCACGGTCCCCTCCAAGCGAGGAAGCGGCGGCGCAGGCTGTCCTTGAACTCGCCGCTGGCAGGATGGATGAAAGGGGTTTCTGCGAATTCCTGCGTGGCAATTCGAAGCGGAGGTAGAGAGCTTACGGGTGGTGGGCTTACCACGTGTATTCAGACGGCAAGGCCACTGAACTGATCTACTATCGTCCGACGACATCCGGCAGCAGCCACCAGGGGCGTTTTGCTCTCGTCATTCGGTGTTCTTTTGCTTAAGTCGTCGCGTTGGTCGCGACCCCAAAGTGCCTGACACACGGCGGCGCTCACGAGTTCACGGGTTGTTATCTACGCATTTTTCACATCGACCGATACCTGCGTACAATCGACTGGGCCCGCTGCGAATGGTGAGATTGCGTTGCGCATCCCGCGTTTAAAACCGGAGAGAACGAAATGAACACCCTAATCAAGACACTTGCGGTCGTTTCGACTGGCGGCTTGCTCGCGACGAGCGCGTTGGCCCAGAGTGCGGCCACGGCGGTTAACACGCAGGACAAGTACACGCTGCGAGTGCCGGGTGGACTCGCGTTCTCTGACTTCAAGGGCTATGAAGACTGGCGGCTAATCTCAAGCGCTAAGACCGACGACCGGATGAAAGTGATCCTCGGCAATCCAACGATAATTGCCGCTTACAAATCCGGCATTCCGGGAAACGGCAAGCCGTTCCCCGACGGTTCGAAGATCGCGAAGGTCCAGTGGAAGCCAAAGAAGAGCACGGAAGCCCCGTTCGCCGTGGATGTGCCTGACACTCTGGCAGACCTCTTTTTCATGGAAAAGGACAGCAAGAAATTTCCGGACACCGGCGGATGGGCATACGCGCAGTTTGACTATGACCCCGTGACGGCCACTTTCATGCCCAACAAAGGCGGCACACTTAATTGTGGTCACGTATGCCATGTGGCCGTGAAGACAAAAGACTACGTCTTCCACCCGTATCAGACCCGCTGAACCGCGTGCCCCCAGGGCGGCGCCCAGCGGACGGAAGGCAATCGAGCGATGAATGCGCGAGTATTCGAACTGCGAAAGTCGATCGCGTTCTCGCGCCCTGCGGAAACCAAATCCTATTCAACGGTTGAGTTGCGCCAGGTAGGATCCCAGACGATCTTCCACGTCGCCGGGCTTATGAAATCCCGCTGGCTGATTGCAACCGTTCTTGCTTAGCGGGGACCGGCAAACAAAACAGGGAGCGACGGTAGCGTCATGATAAACGACATCAACGATGGGATCATTCTCGCGGCGCGTCTTTTTCTCGCGACGCTGTTTCTGATCTTCGGCTGGAGAAAGCTGAGGGACTATTCGGGCACGGTCAGTCAGATCGTGCAGGATGGCGCTCCGATGCCGGCACTGGCTGCTGCCGTGGCGATCTTCATGGAGCTTCCGGTTGCGCTCGCGGTCGCTGTTGGCGCATTCACACGTCCCTCGGCCGCACTCTTGGCTTTATACACGCTGGGAACTTCACTTATTGAGCATCGCTATTGGACAACGTCAAGCGCCGATCAACTCGACAGCATGGAGAGCTTTTACAAAAACCTCAGCATTATGGGAGGCTTCTTGCTGTTGTACATTACTGGTGCGGGAAAGTATTCGATCGATGTATTGTGCGGCATCGCCGCGCCGTGACGGGCGAAGATGCAACGTCATGTATAGGTGTTCGCAGTCTACCTGGGACATCGCAACGCCCGAACTCAAAGCGGCGTGGCAGCAGGGCCGCAAGGAACTCTTCTATCGCTACGGTAAACGCACATCCAAACTCTGGGTGAATGTGTTTTCTCGAAAACACCGAAGGAGACATCGAATGAGATGGACAATGATGAATTTACTGTTCGTTGGTGTCGGATGGACCGACCTCGCGATCACCCTGAACCGGATCGCGGTTGGGACATTCTTCATGCTGTCGGGATATCACAAGCTGTTCAACGCAGAGCGTCACCGTTCAATCGTCGATGAACTCAAGGCGCTCGGCGTTCCAGCAGTGGGCTTCAATCAATGGTGGGTGCCGTTGGTCGAGTTCACCGCCGGCGGCGCCGTCCTTATCGGGCTCTTGGCGCCACTCGCTGCGCTTGGCCTGCTTGTCATCATCCTCGTCGCCATCGCGACGTCCGGGCGGCAGCGAATCAAACTCTACAAGCCGATCGATGAATCGGACCGCATCGACGATTGGCTCAGTTTACCGGAGACGCTTTATGCTTTTATGTTGATCATAATCGTCTCGGCCGGCGCCGGGCCGTACAGCCTCGATGCCCTGATCTTGGGCCTGATGAATAAGCATGTCGGGTGACACGGGTCCTCACCGGTTGTCCTCTTCGATGCCTTATCTTCCCCGATGCCGCAGCAGGCAGGCAAACCGCCGCCATCATGAGTGCTCCGCCGTAATCACGACTTTTCCAAACGCTGTTCTCGAGCACGCGTTGATACCGTTGAAAAATGGCCGCCGGGCAACCGTGTTGACCCACAGAGGATTAGCGATTCGGGCCCGAAAGGATCTACGTCAGCGCTCAACTCAGCCCAAGCAGCCGGATCTAGGAGAGCATTTCCGCTCGACGAATGTCTCAATTAGGCCCGACTGCTTCCGGCGGCTGTACTTCCGCTTTCGATCCCTTTTTGGTTAGTCGTGACAGGCCGCTTAGCGATGGGTAAAATTGCTGACATGGGGACCGTCGGCGGCCGCAGCCGAAATCATCATTGATCTGTTGGCCGATCATGCAGGGTAAGGCCCACCTCCATGTATTCAACCTCGGCCAGCACAACCTTCCGTCACGCGAATGTGGGAGGAGTAAACCTGTTTTACCGCGAAGCATGGCCGAAGGACGCGCCGACAATTATTCTGCTGCACGGCTATCCATCGTCGTCGCGGATGTACGGACCCCTGATCCCTCTGCTCGCAGACCGCTACCATTTGATCGCACCGGACTATCCCGGCTTCGGACAGAGTGAGGCGCCGCTGCCATCGCGCTTCCGCTACACGTTTTACCACCTGGCCGAAATGATGGGCGCGCTACTCGAACGGCTCAACGCCGACCGATATGTGCTTTTCATGCAGGACTACGGCGGCCCGGTCGGCATGCGTATGGCACTTGGCCATCCGCAGAGAGTCCAGGCGCTCATCGTCCGGAATGCGAATGCCTACGAGGAGGGGCTCGGCCCCAAGTGGGCCGGCATCGCTAGGTACTGGGCCGATCCGGCGGCCCATCCGGAACAGGTCGAGGCCTTCACCTCGCTCGAGGGCGCCAAACAGCGCCACGTGGGGAACAGCCCGCATCCCGAGCGCTACGACCCAGACACTTGGATCGATGAGTTCGCGCTGCTGTCGCGCCCCGGCCAGCGCGAGATCCAGGCCGCGCTGCTGTACGACTACCGGACGAACGTCGCCGCCTATTCGGTTTGGCAGGCGTGGCTGCGCCAGCACATGCCGCCGACCTTTGTCATGTGGGGACGCTATGATCCGTCCTTCATCGTGCCGGGCGCGCTGGCGTACGCACGCGATATTCCAGACGCCGAGATCCATATCCTCGATGCCGGCCATTTCGCGCTGGACGAACAGGCGGACGAGGTCGCGCAGCTCACCCGGGGGTTCCTAGCGCGCCACATCACGCGGCTTGACTGACAGGCGCTGATCGACGCTGAGGCGTTGACCGGATCGGGCATGGTTATTCATGGCGAGCCCGTTTTCTCGCGATAGGCATTTACGACCTCGTCCACGGTGTGGAAATAGGCATCCTCGCCCACCAGCCTTGTGAGTTCGGAGCGCTGCATTTCCTGCCTGACATTCTCCGAGACAACGGCAAAGACCATGCGTATTCCACGCTCCTTGAGCAATCCAGCGATTGTGCGCAGCGTCTCGGCGGCCGAAAAATCCAGATCATCGACAGCCCCGGCATCGATGCAGAACCAGCGCGGTGGTGGCCGCGCACCGTTGATTAGGAACAGCACCTGTTCCAACAGAAGCTGACTGTTCGCGTAGTACATGCTGTGCGTGAAACGATATACCAGCAGGCCCGGGACTATCTGAGCGAGACTGCTTACCGGTAGTGTGCTCCGATAGCCTTCACTGGAAGTCACCAGCACGACGTTCTTCGGTCGGTAACCGTGACGGGTATGCACCAACAGCGAGAGAACGGCAGCGAGAATGATGCCCTGCTCGACACCCCAGGCAACCACGACCACCGTTGTCGTTAGCGCCACCCAGAATTCCCAGGGCCGCTCGGCATAGATCCTGCGCATCTCTCTGGCATTGATCAATTCCACACCGATCAGGAACACAACGGCTGACAGGGCGGCCATCGGCAGGTACCCCAGTGAGGCTGTAAGAAACTGCAGTACGAGGAGCACGATGACCGCGGTGATGATCTGTGCGAGCTGGCTGCGCCCGCCGGCGCTATCGACCATCTGAGTCTTGGTCGGGCTGCCATTCACCACGAAGGTTCCGGACAGCCCGGCACCGAGGTTGGCCACAGCCAGGCCAACCAGGTCAAGGTTCTCGCTGCAATTCTCATTATGGCGGGCGGCGTAGGCGCGCGACGTCGCGGCACTCTGCGCCAAGATGACAACGAACATGGCGAACGCGCAAGGCATCAGCTGCTGGAAGAGCTGCCAACTCCAGTTAACCTTCGGAAGTCCGATGCTCGGCAACCCACCGGGAATTGCACCAAGTACATGTACACCATGCGATTGCAGATCCAACGCCCAGCTGGCCACAATTGCACCGACCACGGCTATCAATGCCCCAGGGAGCCTTTTGGAAACGAGCTTCGCACCGAGAATCACCGCGAGGACTGTCGCTGAAAGACTCAGGACGTACGGGTTGATCTGTTCGAATTGTCGCCAGTTATTCGCCAGCTGGAGTACCGAAAAAGCCCCTCCGCCGGCGATGCCGAGCAGGCCCGCGATCTGGCCGATGGCGACCTGGATGCCGACCCCGGTCAGGAATCCGGTGAGTACGGTGCGCGACAGAAAATCCGCCAGGAATCCGAGGCGAAGAAAGCGGGCGAGCAACAGGCAACCCGCAGCCATCAGGGCGAGAATGCCCGCGAGCGCTACGTATTCGGGGGAGCCGGAGGCCGCCACGCCGGCAAGGCCGGCAGCCAGAATGGCCGCCGTTGCAGAGTCGGCGCCCACCACCAGGTGCCGGGACGAGCCGAAAATCGCGAACAGCGCCATCGGGATCACGATGGTATAGAGGCCGGTGATCACAGGCATGCCGGCAATCTTCGTGTAACCCATTACTTCGGGGATTGCGAGCGCCGCCAATGTAAAGCCCGCGATGATTTCCCCGGGTAGCTGAGCGGCGCTCACAGGCAGGACGCCCTGCAGAACAGGCAGGCGGATGCGCCAGGCGTTTGGCTTCGTCACCATGATGTATTCCCCGTTGCGCCGCAAAGAAAGAACCATAGGAAGTCTAAGCGCCCGATCGAAATGCCGTCCGTCGCTTTCATCTCGAGCCTGGTAAGAATTGCATGTCCAATTACATCATCTACGATTATTGGGACCCGAAGCCCGATGGCTCATCGCCGACATCGAACGCTCGGCTCGATTCTATGTTGCGCTAGTTTATGTGGACTGGAATGTTGATCCTAATTGAATGACAAGTCACAACAAGCCACAGCACAGATCACCTGATAGACTCTGAATTCCTACGTTATGGCCAATCATCGAAATATAAATCCCAACTCGAAGCCCAGCGGCAACGGATGTGTTGAATGTCTGGCAAAGGTTAGCTGGTGGCTACACCTGCGCCGGTGCGCGCAGTGCGGGCACATCGGATGCTGCGATAGTTCGCCGAACCAGCACGCATCCAGGCACGCCGCTGCCACGGGTCACTCGATCGTCGCTAGCTTCGAGCCTGGTGAGAGTTGGTTTTTTGACTACGAAAAACAACAGATGATTCCTCGTGTGGATTTAGCTCCTCCGCACGCGCATCCGACAAGTCAACCGGTTCCCGGACCAGAGGGAGGAGTGCCGGCCGATTGGCAGTTACGCCTCCACGGCTGATCCCGGAGGCGCAGCTCGCGCACGAGAAGCAGAACAAGGTTAGTCGTCGCACTCTGCAGCCGGTCGCGGCGATAAGCGTTGCGTTTTCCCAAAGAAGGAGTCGTCATGTTGAGCCACACAAGAGTTGCGGTTTCATTTGTGATGCTTGCCCTCATTCTCATGTTGGAAGGCACGAGAGATGCGAACGCACGCTCCAAACTACCAGACCCCATCAACGCCGGTGTCGCCGAAAGGCTCTATAGGTTGGACTGTGGTCACTCCCTTGCGAATGACGAGTCGGTGTGGACGCCGGGCGAAAACGTCGGACGCAATATCGAATTCTCGTCGACTTGTTGGCTTATAAAGCATGGAAGCGAGTGGCTGCTTTGGGATACCGGTGTTCCGGAATCTGCGCTCAACAACCCCCAAGGTTGGTCCACTTTACCTAAATTGATCGTCTATCACCTCGACAAGTCACTGATAGATCAACTCGCCGAAATTGGACTGCAGCCCGCCGACATCGGTCGTATTGCAATATCGCACACGCATGGAGACCACATAGGTAACGTCGGATTGTTCCCCAATTCCACAATTGTGATGCAGCAAGCTGAATACAGCTGGATCCATTCACCCGACGGGCCGAACGACAACGTAAATCAATTGATGGCGTTGGCGCGTAAACTCTTGGGCACGCCGAAGAACCTTCAACTCATCGACGGTGATACCGATGTTTTCGGCGATGGGAGCGTCACCTTGGTTTCCACGCCAGGGCACACTCCCGGCCACCAGTCGCTGCTGGTTCATCTTAAGAAATCCGGCTTCATCGTGCTATCCGGCGACGTTGCTCATTTGGAGGAGAATTTCCAAAAGAACATCGTTCCGTCCCTCAATACCAATAAGGCAGAATCGATCGCATCAATGGAAAGAGTGAGGCAGTTGATCGCAGCGTACAAGGCGACGTTCTTCATCAATCATGACAAAAGGCAAACTGACCACATTAAGCTGCTCCCTGCATTCTACGATTGAGGTTTGCAGCTTGGTCGTCAAACGCGCTAGCGACTGGCCTGCACCTGCTGCAACAAGGGGATCAACATGGCAAGCCGCCGGACATCCGCTGTCAGCCGACAACGTCTGGTAGCAGCTATCTTTTATAGGGTGTCTTTGGGGGTATCGCTCCACACCCAAAGCCCGGTTGGGATTGGCACCCGCTCAAAGGCCCGTTAGCGGGGCGCTGGTCAGTGTCAGTAAGCGGGAATTGGAGCCTGTTTTTGGGGGTACGGTACCAAACTAAAGTCACAAACTACATAAATGACAGGCCTTTTCGGCCTGACTTCGGTTTCCTTCCGCTCTGGCGAACTAGGATTTTGATCGCATACAGATTTCTGTATAATAGCCTCATGAAGACAACTTTGGACATCGACGACGAGCTTTTGGTCAAAGCAAAGGCTTTATCGGCCCGTGAGCGCACCACTTTGACCGCGTTGATCGAGCAGGGCCTGCGTCTACGATTGCGCCGACCGGCCTTGGGCAAACGAGTGAAGCGGCTCGTGATTCACCGGGGCAGGGGTGGGCTCGCAACCGGCATCGATCCACTCTCGAACCGCTCGCTGCTCGATGCGGCCGATGACGCCTGACCTAAATGTCCTGCTTGCCGCCTCGCGCACCGATCACCCCCATCACAAGCCGGCGCTTCGCTGGCTTAGCGGAGCGATATCCGATTGTGAATCTGGTGGAACCGTCGAGCTTTTGCCGATGGTGGTTGCTGGATTTCTGCGCCTTGCCACAAATCGCAAGATTTTCGCAGAACCGATGCCGATTGGCGCAGCGATTGATTTCATAGATTCGCTCCTCTCGATTGGTGGCGTCGAAATGCCGGAGCTAGGCCGCGAGTGGCCAGCGCTTCGACAATTGAGTCGCGATCATGAACTCGCCGCCAATGACATCACCGATGCCTGGATAGCAGCTGCGGTGAGGACGCGGGGCAGCCATCTCGTTACCTTTGACCGCGGCTTTGCACGCCTGCTAAGTCGAACGGAACTCACATTGCTCGAGCCGCTTTAGGCATCCCTGGTCTTACCCTCGATCAGCTTCGCGACACCGAAAAGTCGTCGGCCTATGTACTTGATTCTGTTGCATCCGCGTTTTCCAGCGAACGAGTGCCGGGGTATCTTTGGGGGCATACCCCAAGGGTGATACCCCCAATGTAGCTGACGGACACAGCGATGACGGCAGTAGATGCGGGCTCGCACCTCGACACATCGTAGGTGGAGACACGGACGTACGGTAGGCCCGACTTTTACAAAGGAACAGCAAGTTCGCGCTGGTGCGCGTACGCCAAATCGGACGTGTTATGCCTCATCTCTCACTAGTCGATCCGTGGTCTAGGCCACTCCTCGTGTTCAGTCGCATGGCCGCAATTAACTTGACAGCCCGGAGGGCGAGTGAAACAGTTCATAAAGTGAATAAGTATCTCGCCGAGCGAGAGACAGTGCGATCGTGAGCTCGCCAACTGTATCGAAGCTCAGTTACTGCAAAATCTGCACTACCCAGTGCGGCGTCGTCATTGATGTTGCCGGCGACCAGATTGTCAAGGTCAAGGCTGATTCCAGCCATCCGCTGAGCAAGGGTTACATGTGCCCCAAGGGCCGCGCACTGGGCCGGTCGCACCATAATCCGGGTGCCGTCAGGAGGCCGCTGATGCGCAAAGAGGGCGTACTAGTCCCCGTCAGCTGGGACGAGTGCCTCGACGACATCGCCGTACGGCTGCGCAGCATCGCCGACACCTATGGTCCCAACGCGATTGGCTTCAATTTCGGCAGCGGCCTTGGCATGGACGCGTCGGGCTATCGCATGGCCAACACTTTTTACACGTCTCTCGGCGCGCCGCCCAAGTTCTCGCCGCTGACGATCGACGGCACCGCCAAGGTGTTGGTCGCAACGTTGATCGGCGGCTTCCCGGGCCTCAACCCGAAGACAGACTATGACAATGTCGACATGCTGCTGTATTTGGGTGTCAATCCGATGGTCAGCCATGGACACAACACCGGCATGTTCAATCCGGCGGTGTCCATCCGCGGCACCGCACGGCGCGGCGAGGTCTGGACTATCGACCCGCTGTTCACCGAGACGGCAAAGTTCTCCACTCGCCACATCGCGCCCTACCCGGGAAAGGACTACGCGATCCTCGCGTGGCTGGTACACGAAATCCTGGATGGCGGACCAATCAACCTGGTCCAGCGCGTCTCGGGCATGGAAGAGTTGCGCGCTGCGCTTTCTGGCTTCGACCGTGCCACTGCTTCGGCTATTGCCGGTGTCACGGAACAGGAACTCGATGACCTGCTCACCGCAATACGCAAGGTAGGCCACGTGACGGTCGAGACTGGCACCGGCGTGACCATGTCGTCGAGCGCGAACATCACGCAGTGGCTCGCCTGGGTGCTGATGATTCTCACGGGCATGATGAACCGCAAGGGCGGTGCTTGGTTCCATCCCGGGTTCATCACCCAGTTCGACAGCTTCCAGCTGCCGATTATTGACAATCCGTTTTCGCCGGGTGCGCCGACCATGCCCGAGGTATCGGGCATCATCGGCGACTGGCCTTGCGCGGCTCTGCCCGGTGAAATCGCTGCCGGCAATATCCGCGCGCTTGTCAATTTCGGCGGTAGCCTGATCCGTTCCTTTCCTGACGCCAATGTTCTCGCTCCGGCTCTGAAGCGTCTGGACGTGAATGTGAGTTTTGAAATCGTCGAAAATGAGACAACCGCGCTTTCTACGCACGTCCTGCCAACCAAAGATCAGGTCGAGCGACCTGACATTTCTTTTTGGGATACGCTGAGCGCGAGCGTCTCGATGCTATATACGCCCGCCGTGGTCGAGCCCATGGGCGAGCGTCGATCCGCCTGGTGGGTGATCTCGCGGCTCATGAAGCGGATGGGACTGCCCGTTCCCGAACATGTTCCGCAGGACGACAGATTGCCGGGCGCGGACGATGCCATGCTCGCGACGCTCATGGCCGGCGCGCGCTGCGGCTTCGAGGAAGTCGCTGCTGCCCGACATGTGACCAAGCCGCTCGAGTTTCCAGGCCCATGGGTGGACCAACATATCGAGCGGTTCGGCGGCTGGAGACTTGCGCCGCCGAAGCTGGTCGAGTTCCTGGCCGAGACGCGCCGAGCCGATAAGGCGGCGATCGGCGAGCCGCGACCGCTGCGCTATATTTGCCGCCGTCAGCGGCGCAAGCTCAATGCGTCGTTGAGCTTCCTCGGCAGCCCGGCCGATATCATCCTGCATCCCTCTGATGCCGCAGCCAATGGCATCATCCACGGACAGAAGGTGCGCGTGCACACGCCGAATGGCGAAATCTTCCTGACCGCGAATGTCAGCGCGACGATCCGCCGAGGTGTCGCTTCGATCCCGCACGGGCACGAAGTCGCTAATGTCAATCGCCTGACCAGTGCTAAGGAGGTCGACAAGATGACCGGCATGGTGCTCTACACCGGCGTCCCGATCAAAGTCGAACCGGTCGCGGCATAGTGACATGCGGCGTCGAACAGCGCCGAGCTCGGCGCAAGTGTTGAGTTTTGACTTCCTGCCCAACAGTTCTTAGCGGTCCGTCTCACACTAGGAGGTTATTCACCGCCCTTCTCCGTTTAACCCATCGGTAGCGAGCAGATGCGGAATGGCGGCGTGCGCAAACCAGAAAGGCGCTGCCGCATTGACCTGCGTGATCCGCCAGAATTCCTCTTCCGGTACTTCAGTTGCGTGGTTGAAGCGCATCAGCCCGGCCGCGTTGACGAGCGCCACCCGCCCCGATGCGTTCCCTTCACGGTTTCTCGATACGCGTTGCGTTGGACCTTACCACGGTTGTCGGTACCGTAACCTTCACTGCGCCGATGAAGCGGCAGATCAGCGCGCCGCGTCTACGTCCCAACGTGTCGATCCGGTTGAGCGCGTCGCCGCCCGCCATCGGCCCCACAGCGATGCGAATCTCGCCATCGGCGTCGGCAATGCAGTTGTTGTCGCCGATCCCTGCCCCAGGCAAAGACTCACACCAGTAATTATAGGCGTGAAGCGACCAGTAGCCGGGGATTCCCGCGGGCATTGTCACCTCGAGCCACTCACCCTCCCCCAGATTGAAGGAGCCAAGAAAATAGATTGTGTCGGGATCGCCCTGGACTCCTTGCGCCATGGGTGGCGTTTCCGGGTGGAACATGTTGACGGCGGCGCTGGTGACAGCACTCCATTCAAGGAACGTGCGGATCGAACCGAGCAGCGCCTGTGCTACCTGCCCAAGCGCCGCGTCAGCGCTGCCCTGTGCCAGCGTCAAACCCCTGATCGGCGGACCTCCAGCCATAACGAGGCGCGCCGGATCGCCGGTCGGATCGCGATGCAGCGTGCGAATCATGACAACGCGTGCACCGGGGCGAATGGTCAACGTATGGGGTCCGTTTGCGTCGGTCGCGATGTCGATGGCAAATCGTCCGTCGGCATCGACCGCCTCGCGATCGAACGCGGCGTAGTCGGAAATCCTCGCCGAACCTCCCGGCCCGACGCTGTAAAGTCCGACGCCGACACGCTCGGAATCGTTCAGCTGCCCCTCCAGGCGATAGCGCCGCGCCGGATCAATCGCCGCATGCGCCATCCGATAGTCGGGATTGGGGCCACCGCGTGTCGGCAACGCGTGCACCAGACCCGATTCGGTGAACAAGTGACCCAGGAAGGCGTCCATCAGGCAGGTAGCGAGAATTCGCATGACATATGCCTCGCCTTCGGCGGCAATCACAGCATCAGGCGCGGCGGCGGCGACTTCCGCCCGCGCGGTCGCGACGGCGGCGTTCACCGCCTCCCAATCGCCCGCCACGTCAGATCGCAGCGCGGGCAAGACCATCCTTCTCGCGCGGAATATCGAACCGCCGCCTGTAGTCCCCAAACCGTTCAGCGATAGCGTCGGCTTCCAGCCCCCACTGCTCGAGCGTGTAGTCATTGCGTCCGCGCGCGTTCTTGGGGTTGGCACGCCGCCATTTGCCGACCGCCTCCACAACCTCATCCGGCGAGTTGATTCCCAAGCCTGCGAAAATTTTCTTCAACGCAGCGACAGGATCGTCGAGTAGCGCATAGTAATCGATGTGGACAACCTGCCCGCCCTGTTCGCCGCGGTCGAATTCCATGATTCGATCGATATGACGCTGGATGAAATGCATCATCTCACTCCCGACCTGCGTCGGATTAACCGCATTGCCGGCGCGAACACCGCGGAGGTTGAACGTCATCTTGGAGATCGAGGCGAGGGTCTGGATGGGATCGCGATGCGTCATCACCAAGCGTGCATCCGGATAGACTTTGAGGATCTCATTCATGGCGATCACGTGATTAGGATATTTGAGCGCCCAGGGGCGCGGTGGCGATCGCCATTGCAGAAGCTGCAACTGGCGCTTGTGGATGCGGTAGGTTTCCACAAGATCCAAGTCGTCCATGATGTAATCGAAATAGTCTGAAACGCGGAAGAGATTTTGCAACCCGGCCGCTCCGAAGCTCTGTTCCAGAAAGGCGTGGCACTCGTCCGATCCGCCCTCGTCGATAAGATGGAGCGCGTCGAAGCCCTCGAAGGTCGGATGATCGCGACGGCGCCTTTCAGCCCATTCGGCCTTGCGCCTCAGCGCGGAATCGTGGTCAAAGCCGGGCGGCGGCGAAGGCGTCAGCGATTCCCAGGTGCGAATCAGGCGAAAGCGCGGATCCCGGTCGAACAGATACTGTAAATAAGTAGTTCCAGATCGCGGCAGGCCCATGAGAAAGACGGGCAGTGCAATTGGCTCATCAGCGATTTCAGGATGGTCACGCAGCCATTTCAGACCCTCCAGCCGGTTGACTGTGTCGCTGGCGAGATGGCGCTGCGTGAGCGCGGCCCCATCCGCCGAGAGGCCACCGTCGCGGTTTAGCGAATCAACCAGCCGTTCCAGGTTGACGCGGACACTCGGGTCGGAATCGGAAATCCCGACACGATCCTCAGCTTGCGCGATGATGGCGGCCGCCTCCAGCATGCGAACTCTCCTGGATTCAGCTCACACTTGGACAAGGCGTCCCGAACTGATCGATCTTTATAAACCTAGCAAGACTATATTCGGCAATCATCGACCATGTCAAAGACCGGCGCGCTGCCAAAGGAACAAATCATCGCCTCGATGGAATTGGGTAACAATCGAGCGCCACAGTTCTCGCAGGTTGGGCGAATTTCCAGCATATATAGCCTCCCGAGATTCCCTGACCAGGCTTGACAATAGTGATGCGCGCGGCAAGACACAACTGACTGCCGCGAAGAGCTATTTCCGCGACGCGTGGCCTACGAAATGATCCGAACCGCAGCGCGGTATGATCATTTGCCTCCGCCCCACGCTCCTAATCGGACATAAATGTCTGAGCGCGCCAGCGTCGATGGTGCTCAAGGCGGCCGTATATGGCTATACGGGAAGCTGGCATCAAATTCCGAACTTGCGCGTCGAATGCGTCTGGACGAGAAGGAAAAGTGCCGAAGCCCCCGTTTACCATTTCGAATCTGGACTCCGGGCCGCGGTTCGAGTGTGGGAGTGGTGACTATCGTTCTCGACGTCCGGCTGGGCTTATCCAAAATTAGCGTGGTTTCTAGAGACTATTTCGGTAGGTACGCTTCCGCCAGCAAGTCTCCATCAATCCCGGCATTTTCTTTGCTGCCGGTGGCGAAACGATACAACGCCGCGGTGTAAATGGTATGCAACGTCGTACTCACAAGGCCGATTGCGATCATCGTTAGTACAAACAGCGCCATTGCCAGAAATATCGTTGCGGTCGCCCGCGTCGACATCGCAGCATAGACTAGCAGCAGGCTGAGAACGCCCACGGGAATCGCCACCACCGCCACACCCAGACTGATACCGCCGTTGCCGATGACATTCTCGCCCCAATTGCGCCGCAAGAGCCCGAGGCTGCGAGAGATGGCTTCGACCGGGCCGACATCTTCCTCTATCAATACCGGCAACGTCATCGCTGTCGCAATCGTCCAGCCGGCGCCAATTATTGCAATGACAATTCGGCCAACGAGCCCGACGCGTTCTTCGATGGCGCGCAGAATCGTACCCACCGTGGCAGCGATGACGGCGTAACCCAAAATGGCCGGGAGGCGCGCGAGCGCCATCTGCAAACCTTCGCCGACGCTGGCGGATTCGCCGTCGAGCCGCTTGAGCGCCACGCTGATCAGCGCCGAATTGAAGAACATCATCACGGCGTAGCTGACGAAATAGAACGCATACATCGTGATGTAGAACAGTAATCGACTGGTGTGCGTTGTGTTGCCCTCGGCCAGGGCGGGTTGCAGGCTGTGATATAGCGCATACACCGGCAGCGCAAAGGATCCGAGCAGAATCAACAAGGCAATGGAGGACAACAACGGGAACACCAGCAGCGCGGGATCTTCCTTGAGTACGTTCCAGCATTGCCCGGCAAGCGACCAGCTGCGAGAGATCTTGTCGAACACGGCTTGACCCTCCATAGCTACCGCGACATTGCGCCACAAATCAGCTGGTTGCGGGCGGTCACTTGCCGAAACTGTGAATTGAGGCGTTAGGTGCGTCTTTAGGCGTTTCGGCTATCGATGCTGATGTTACATAAGCATGGAAACGAGCGGGCTCAGGCACCTTTGGGTGCCGTACATCTCCGCTGCCGGGAACCAAATATAGTCGGTATGTTCTCGTCAGCCACGCTGCATTAAAAATCGAATCCCCTTGTACTGTGCTGCTCTGCGACAAAAGAACGCGCACGGCCGTTTGCAAATTGTCCTTGCACGACCCACGCAGCGCTGCAACTATCGGGCGTGTTGGACGGCCCGACTGCGCGGCCTCACTAACAATGCACTCAGTCGAACCGCACCCGGACCATTAATTGACATGGACGTCTCGCCTCAACTGTTATCGCATCGCTTGCAAGCGCTTCGCAGATATGACCCTTACTATTTTGAAGGAGACATCGTATGAGACGTATTTCTCTCGTTGGGGTTTCAGCTATGACGCTCGCCGCCTTCGTCACCTACCTAGCCGCGGCAGCTGAACATGCCGATGGAGAGGCCGCCCCGATCTTCGGAATCAAGATCTTCGCCGGATACCGCGACTGGAAACTGATCTCCGTGGCCCACGAAGCAGGAAATCTGAACGATATTCGTGCGGTCTTGGGCAACGATATTGCGATTAAGAGCTATCGCGAGGGCAGGCAATCGTTCCCAGACGGTGCTGTAATCGCCCGACTCTCTTGGAATTACGTACCGTCCGAAGAGAACAACAAAGTATTCGGCCGCGATCAATCCTTCGTCGCCGGATCGCCTCCGGATTGGTACCTGCAGTTCATGGTCAAGGACTCAAAGAAATATGCTTCAACCGGCGGCTGGGGGTACGCTCAATTCGACAAGGACGGCAAGCCTGCTGACGAAGCGAAGCATGGAACCTGTTTCCCCTGCCACGTGCCCGTGAAGGATCGCGACTATGTCTTCACCCATTACGCACCTTAGCAATGAGAATCTTTCGGCCCGATCGCATCGGGTCCGCTCTGCTGCCGGTCATTTTTCGACGATGAGACCCTCCAACGTGCCCCGATCACGCCACCCCCTGAGCAGTTCCTCGAAAGCTGCGAAACCGTCCGGATAATACTCCCCCAGGTAATAGCGGAACTTGCCGGACTCATTATTAAGATAGCTCGGCGGGCATTCGCTCTGTAGCTGTTCGGTGAAGACCGACGACTGGCGCACGATGCTCACCCAGTTCTCCTGGGCTTCCTCTGTAGGCTCCACCGCAGTGACACCGCGCGCCAATGCTTCCCGGATGATGTAGGCAATGTGATAGCCCTGCCGGTTGAACTGCTCCGTGGTGGTCGCGTACAAAGCGCCCTGCACGTAGCCGGTGAAGAACTGATTGGGGAAACCGCAGGTCACAACGCCATGCAACGACTTGTAGCCATCGGCCCAATGATCGTAGAGCGATA
This sequence comes from uncultured Gammaproteobacteria bacterium, assembly GCA_963749775.1. Classification (GTDB taxonomy): domain Bacteria; phylum Pseudomonadota; class Gammaproteobacteria; order Steroidobacterales; family Steroidobacteraceae; genus Bog-1198. The sequence continues at coordinate 405,335 of CAVVPB010000024.1, read as the reverse complement.
CGCCGTTGCGGCCCCTGATCTCGGCAATGCCCCAACGACGATTCAAGTCGCTCGTGACCTCGAAGCCAGTCGCATTGATCAGGCAATCGATCTCATATTCGACGCCGTTATGCACGAAGCCCTTCGGGGTCATGCGCTCGACACCTTTGGTCGCCGATACATCGATCAACTTGACGTTCGGTTGATTGAAGGTCGGATAGTAAGCGTCGCTGGACAGCGGGCGCTTACAGTGGAAACGGAACCAGGGTTTCAGCGCCTCGGCTGTGACTTTATCCTTGACGATGGCATCGATGCGGCGGCGGAAGCGCTCCATCACGTGGTAGTCCTCAACCTCGCGCATCGCCATCCGCTGCTCGAATGTCAGCATGGGCCAGCCCTGCTCGGCGAGCTTCGCCTGCATGTTGCGATTAATCTCGGTCCAAAAATCGCAGATCAGATCCGGCTCACCGGGCCTAAAGCCCTCGATCGCGCCGCGCTGGAAGTTATCCTGGCGTTCCTTCTGCCAGCCGGGCTGCAGCGTCGTCACCCAGGCCGCATCGGTTGGCGGGTTGGGCCGCGCATCGACGCATGGAGCCGTGCGCTGCAGTACATATAGCTGCTTCGCGTAGCGGCCAAGGTACGGGACAATCTGGATCGCGCTCGCGCCGGTGCCGACGATCGCCACGCGTTTGTCGGCCAACCTGTCGAGCACTAGGTTCTTGCGGTCGCCACCGGTGTAGGCATAGTCCCAGCGCGCCGAGTGAAACATGTGCCCGTTGAAATCCGAAATGCCGGGAATACCCGGAAGCTTTGGTCGGTTCAGAGGACCGCCCGCCATGACGACGAAGCGGGCGCGGATATCGTCGCCGCGATTGGTGGCAATCCGCCAGCGCTTGAGTTGTTCGTCCCAACGCAGCGAGCGCACCAATGTGTGAAACAGGGCCCGTTCATATAGGCCGAACTGTTGCGCAATACGCCGACTATGCTCATGGATTTCCACGCCGTCGGAGAACCGCTGCTTAGGTATATAGTTGGTCTCTTCCAGCAGCGGCATATAGCAATATGCTTCGTTGTCGCACTGGATGCCGGGGTAACGGTTCCAATACCACACGCCGCCGAAGTCGCCGGCATGCTCGATGTTGCGGAAATTGGTGACGCCCGCCTTCGCCAGATTGACGCCCGCAAGAATGCCCGTGAACCCTCCGCCGAGGACGGCAACGTCGAGATCCTCCGCAATCGGCATCCGTGACCCCACGGGCATGTAGGGGTCGGCCTCATAGCTGCCCGCAAACTCATCCTCGCTGCGCAGATACTGGTACTGACCATCGCGGCGCACACGCCTGTCGCGCTCCCGCCGATATTTCTCACGCAGCATCGCCATGTCGATGTCATCCGGCGTGACGGTGGGTCTGCAGTTCATAATCCATTCGCTCCATCGGACTTGGCGCGGCGAAAAATCGCCCGCCATATGTTTCCCAACCACTTCCCAAAAATTGAAGATTGCGGAGTCGATTCGGTCTCGACGCGTTTTTGCGAGATGAACGAAGCGGCAGTCTTTTCTATTTCAGTCTTGAGTTGCCCGGCAAAAGACTTCGCCAATTGAGGCAGAAGCGGTCGGCTCAGCGCTTCCCAGAGCGGTGCCATCGGCCCACTGCCGACTACGCGCACCGTCATGGTGACTTCGGTTTGCCGATCCGTCTTCTGCGAGGCGGTGTAAGAGCCTCCGCCCTGAACCGGGTCGCCTTCCAGCGCATAGGAAAAATCCACACGTCCCGGACCTTCCCAGCGATCGACCTGGACCCGCACATTGACTGTGCGTACGAGTCCACCGGCGCCTACCTTGAGGATCCAGTAAGAATCCTGCGCATTGATAACGGTGCACTCGCGACAACCGGGAAAGAGCATCGCCCACCGGCGGATGTCCTGGACATAGCTCCAGACGTTTTCAAGGGTCGCGTCGATCAAAACCGACTGCTCTGCTTCAATCACGCCATGCTCTCAGAATCCCAGTCTCTTTATTTCTTTCTGCAGCAACTCGCTCGGATTGCCGGCGGCGTGACGACCGGCCAGATAGCCGTGAGTCATGCCGCGCGCATTCGTAATTCCGCTTTGCATGACGGCGCCGTTGTCCAGGCGTGCCATGGAGTTGCCCGCGACATAAAGACCCTCAATCGGTTGATTGTCCCAGTCGAGGGCCCGGCAGTGTTGATCAGCAACCACGCCCGCGGCGGCAATTCCGCCGCCGGCCATCCGGTGCAGCTTCACGGCGTAGAACGGCCCCTGCATCAGGGGACCGAGATTCGCGTTGGGCTTGTACGAGGGATCGCCACACATCAGAGCGCCCCACGGAAATGTGCCACGCTTGAACTCGGGATCCACGCCTTTGTCGCAGTAGCCATTGAAGGTCGCGACGGTGGCCGCCAACCCGTTAGCGTCCACACCAATCTTGCCAGCGAGTTCCGAGAGGGACTCCGCCTTGACTCCGAGGCCGGCGGGCAATTCCTGACCGGGCATGACGGAGCCGAACGGGTACTTTGACCGCGCCTGGTTGTCGAAGATGACCCAACACGGAAAGTTCGGATGTGTCTGGGTCGCTCCATCGATGACGTCCAGCGCGAAATACACCGAGCGGTAAAACGCTTCGTTGGAAAAGCGCTTGCCCGCGCGGTTGACGACGATGGTATGAGGCAGGCCGAGGAATGGCAGCGCACCGCGCCATAGCGGTACTCCTTCCTCTTGCTCCTCGCCAGGAATGTGAAAGCCGAGCATGGTGGCATCGGGCACGCGCGCAATGCGCGCCCCGAATTTGCCCGCGAGGCGCAGATGCGCGCCGTCGATCGACGGCATTACCATCGACACAGGATTGAGTTGGTGGCCCAGAGTCTTGGCGAAATTGAGGTTGCGCTCGTAGCTGCTAACCGCAACCACCACACCTCGAATGGCTTTCACAAAGAAGTCGGTGCCATCTCTCGTTGCCCTCAGGCCAACAATGCGCTTGCCATCGCCGACCAATTCCTCCGCATGCACGCCAGTGTGTAATGGGATGCCCCGATCGAGCACCCCCTTGATGAAATAGGCCGCGAGGCCAGGGCCGGCACAGCGTTCGTCGTTCGCGAGACGCGCTGCCATGACGCTGTAGTCCCAGTTCACCATGTTGGCCAGTCCGCCGTTGTCAAAAATGTCGGCGTGAGTCAGCGAATAAGGCACATGGGGCGATACACGCGTTTTCGATTGCCAGTCGCCCAAGGTCGCCGCAGGAAACGGCAGCACCTCTAAATATCGGCCCTCGCCCAAGCTGTCGTGGTGGCTGGGGAAGTAATAGTCGGGAAGATCACGAATGACGCACATCTTCAGGCCGATCTTGTCCTCGAAGTACTTGAGCGCTACCGGCGCATGAACTGCCTGATTGAGGATGGCCGTCTCTTCACCGTAGCCCAAGGACAAGGACTTGACATAGCGATAACCGCTCTCCGCTGAATCCTCGATGCCGAGCGCAGCGGCTAAATGGTTGCCGGGAACCCAGACCTCACCCATTGAATAGGCGGTGACACCCCCGACCTGGCTCGAACGTTCCAGTACCATCGCACGCGATCCATGATCATGGGCCGTGATTGCCGCTGACAGGCCGCCGCCACCGGAACCCAGCGAGACGACATCGGCCTCTAAATCCCACTTCTCTGGGATGTTGCGAATCATTCACCCTCCCCTTTTTAAGGTGTACTTGAGGACCGCAGATCGGTCTAGCTCGGCGGAATTTCGCTACCCATCGCAACCACGAGGGGCCATAGGACCTCATCAGCGAGGATAGTGCAGAAATACTCGTTTACCTGTCTGATCTTGCCGTTGCGCATGGTAAACACCATGCAATACTGGTTGCAGTAGGGTCTGCCCTCGCAGGTTTGAGCGTTACCCTCCCATTCAACAACCACACGGTCCGCTTCAGCGGTAACGCTCTTGATGACTGGGCGAAGGCCCGTGGGCACCAGTTTCTTAAGCGCATCAATCGTCCCGACTATCGTTGCATAGTGCCGGACGCCGGCAAACTTGCCAAAACCCTTGGCTAAGGTGGATGCCTCCGGGTCAAGGCATGGCACCGCGGCTGACGCATCGCTGGAACCCATCGCTTCGATGAACTTGAGTACGACCTGCTTGTCTTGTTCGCTCATGGGTTTTCTCCCTTAAATTAAAGGTCGACTCCTCAGCCAAACGCTTCCTCGCCCAGCAACGTCGTGCGGTGCATGATTCGTCCGGAATCGAGCGCATAAGGCTCGGCCCGGTGTAGCACGCCGGTGTTGTTCCAAATCAGCAAGTCGCCGACCGTCCACTCATGTCGGTAGACAAATTTCGGCTGCGTCGCCCACTCCAGCAGATTCTGAAGCAGCTTCTGCCCTTTCTCCAATTCCATGCCCTCGACATGCGAGGCGTGGCAGCCGATGACCAGCGACTTGCGACCCGACTGGTGAGTCCACACCAGCTTATGTATCCGCTCCGGCATGCTGCGCCAATACGCCAGATTTGTTGCGCTCGCATCTACTCCGGCCCGGCGCATCGACACCTCGACGCTATGGACTACCCTCAGTCCATCGATTCGATCCTTGGTCTCCTGCGGCAGTTCGTCATAGGCTGCGTGGGAATTGGCGAATTCCGTCTGCCCACCGGTCAGGGAAAGCCTGCGACCGCTCAGCAGTGAGGCAAAGATCGGCACCTCATCGTGCGTGCCGTCCAGATGCCACAAGAACGAGCCTCTCAGGTAGTCCGCGCCGGCATTGAGCTTCTTGTCGAGCGTTATCTTGAAAATACCCGCTTGTCCCTCTTCTCGGAGCGTTCCCAACATTCTCGCAAAGCTGACCTGCTGCTCGTCAGACAGGTTTAGTTCTCTAAACACCAGCACGCCGCGCTCAATCAGCCATCGGCGAACCTCGGCCGCAGCGCCGGGAGTCAGGAGCGTGTCAACGCCAGCGCGGATCTCCGTTCCGATCCGATCTGTAAGATTTATTGCTTGCAGCGGCATGACTTCCCCTCTCGCATCCAGAGCCATATTGATACCATGATGGCCTTTTAATTGCGAGCGATCTGCTCCAATGGAAATTGCTGCTCACCAGTCCCGCCGCCCTGACATCAACGCATGTACTGCGCGCTCGACCCATTGCTCGCGCTGCACCGCGGGAACCTTGGCGTTGGTCAGGAGAACGTTGACATACCATCCCCGCAACATGTGAATGAACGCTTCGGCGATGCCCTCGGGGTCGCTACACGGGATTCGATCGGCTCTGGCATTTTCCCGGATCAGGCCGGCGACCTGCCGAACCCCCAGTTGGGTCCTCTCCTCCGCTGCGGAGCCGAGCTCCGGAAAACGATGCGCCTCGCCATAGATGAGTCGATTCACCTCGAGGAGATCGCCGCTGAGACTAATCTCCAGCATGTGATCGGCGTAAGCCATGAGAACTTTTTCGAGTTTGAGCCGAACGGGATGTGGACTGCGCGACGTTGCCGCGGAAAGCCGTTCAATTTGCTGGCGCATGATTGCGCGAAACAGCTGCTCCTTTGATGAGAAGCGCGAATAAAGCGTCGTCTTGGAGATGCCTGCAACATGGACGATACGCCTCATCGAGGTGCCGCCATATCCATGCTGCACGAACTCACTCAACGCAACAGCAAGCAGTTTGCTCTCAAGGCCTTCGACGTCTTCAAGCGTGGGTCTCCCGCGTGCCCGGCGTCGCTTGCCGTATTGTTTGGGGCTTTGTTTCATACCCATTTCATTCCGATCCCCTTGACCTCATGTGTGCAGCCTATACAAATACTAACAAGAACTACTGCAGAACCGGTTTTCCGGCGCAACGCCAGCGACGAATCCTGGCGACGTAGGTCCTTGGATGTCGGTTGTGGGTGACCTGTAACTCCGAGCGCGTCTTAGTATTCCTGTCGTCATTGACACGGAATATATAGATAGATAAGCTGGAATCATGAAGACCACTGTTAATATTCCCGATAGCGACCTTGCAGACGCCATTCGATTCACCAAGGCAAAGACGAAGCGCGAAGCAATCGTCACCGCCATCCAGGAATTCAACCGCCGTAAACGTATGGCCGAGCTCACCAAGTACGCGGGAACCTGCAAGGATCTGGTGAGCGTTGAGGAACTCTTGAAGCAACGTCGCAAAGGCTAAGATGCCGTGATCCTGGTCGATTCCTCCTCTTGGATTCACATGCTTCGACCGAATGGAGACGCGGCTGTTAGAGATCGGGTGACGCGTGCACTCGATGCCGGTGAGGCCTGTTGGTGCCCCGTCATCCGCTTGGAGTTATGGAATGGCGCAGGTGGCGATCGCGATAAGAAGGTGCTTAGAGATTTCGAACGGCTGCTGCCCGAACTCGCCATCGACAATGCAGTTTGGAGTGCCGCCTATGATCTCGCACGACGTGCGCGCTCCGCCGGCATCTCGGTCCCGGCTACTGACATTTTGATCGCCGCATGCGCGCGGCACCACCAGGTCGAGCTCGAACATGCTGACTCGGACTTTTCGCACCTCGAAAAGCTTTAGCTCCGCGCTCGCGCACATCGCGCTTCTGCCTACATCGCAAATCAACGTTGTGTGCTCCGCTCAGAAATTGTCACTGGGATTAGACCCCTGACGGCACCGAGAGCAGCGCGTGCAGAGGTGAACTCTCCGCACCTGACCTCCGCGCGATCTGCGCTAAGCGACGCATGCTGCCTGGAGATACGCCAAAGTAGCGTGTGAAGCGTCGACTAAAGAGGATGGCTACTCGCGATTGCGCCAGCATGAAACCCGGACCCCTAACTTGCCGACGCCGCGCGGCTGCACATCACGACGCTCCCGCGTCAGAGGGCAGCCAGCCGCAAAAGCAGATCAGCCACCGCTTGCGGTTCCGTGATCATCAGATCGTGACCGGTATCGATGGCCCAGAAGCGTCCATTCGAAGCGGCTTTCAATTGCTCAACGTTGCGACCCGGCAACGTCGATGTACATACGATGTGCGATTGCGGAATTCTGCGCATCGCCGCCTCGTTCTTGAGCTCAAGTTTCTGTTCGAAACACTTCCACGGGTGTGGTGTGAGCCTCGGCTTCATCCAGGCAATCCGCTCTGGATCCTTCACGCCATAGTAATGCAGAGGATCATCGCCCGGAAATATCACCAGCTCGATGCCCTCAACGACCCGCCCCCCTTTGCGCGCCATTGCCATCATCGGGCCAGCCACGTCGACCAGCGATTGACCATTGACGGGTGTAGCAGCATCTAGATAAACAAGATGTCCGACGCGATCGACGGCGTGATCGGCCACGCCGGTGATCACCATGCCGCCGTAGCTGTGACCCACCAACACGACGTCGCGCAGATCCTCGCACTCCAGCACTTTGACGATATCGTTGATGTGAAAGTCGAGATCGATGTCTGGCCGCAACAAATGCGACCGCTCCCCACACCCGGTCATGGTCGGCGCATGGACCTCATGGCCTTTGCTGCGCAGAATCCGTGCGACCTGCTGGTAGCACCATCCGCCATGCCCCCCGCCGTGAACCAGTACGTAAGTTTTCGACATTTCCGTTCCCCGATCAGATTCAACCGATGACTAACAGTATCGCGCCGCCGACGCGCCGCGTGGCGTCGATTTTTCATCGTCACTTTTCTCCGTCGCACCGCCGCAATCGCCACTGCGCCAGGAGTTGAGAGTGCGTGAGACCAAACATGGAGGCAGCTGCATCCCGCCCGCCCGCTTCGCACGCCGGAGCGTTGAAACGGAAAACGCCGCCTTTTCACGGCGCACACTCTAACCCGCCAGCGGCATCAGTCCGCTGCATGCCCCTGTCGGGCGGCATAGAGCGCCGAGAACAGTTGGACTTGGCTGAACTTGGCGCTGGCTGCCGCCGACCTGGCAGCGGTGCCCGAAAAACGCCGTTACTCAAGCCGCTCTCTCGCATCAGTGGCGAAATCTTCAAACCAACGCAGGGGATCTCCGCCCTTAAATGTACCATCTGGCTGTACGATCTCCCGGTGGCAAGGTTTCGCAGGAATAGGCGTGTGGCAAAAACCGAGAGGAACCAACGATGAGTGACAGCATGTGGACGGGCGGGCTTCCGCTCGAGCTTGACTATATGTTTCCTGAAAAGCCAGCAGACCCGGAAATGCGCGAAAGCGCGTCGATTTGGCTCTTTGAAGACAGCGGTGCTTTTGGTTTCCCCCGAAACGGCCTTGAGGCTGTCGGCAAGGTTTGGGAGAACCATCGCTTCGATTGCAACTTCGCTCTTGCGGGCGGCCGAGTTCTTCGCGAAAGTTCGCGGGGGCCAACTCACCCGCCCATCGGACCGGACGGGCGTTCGAACGTCTTAGGTGCGGGGCCGATGTCGTTTCGCTGCGTTGAGCCGTTCCGCAAATGGGTCGTGAGCTACAACGGCATGGCCTATGACGGATCTGTCCAGCAGCAAATCGCGCGCCAATTTTCCGTCTATGCCGACTCCGGCCCCTATGATTTTCCGCGCACACCACTTTCCTATCAAGTTGAATTGACGATGGTCACACCTGCCTGGGTGCAGGACTATCGAACCGAAGTGCTCGCTGGCATGAGCGACAAAGAGAAAGCCGACGCCGGCTCGATGGGATATGGCTATCGGATCGAGCAGCTTTTTCGTGGCGAGGGTAACTTGACGCTTGACGGTGTGACACGGGATTTCAAGGCCGTTGGCTCGCGTATCCATCGTCAAAGCGTAAGACCCATGGCAGCCTTTAGAGGACATTGCTGGCAATCGGCGGTCTTTCCGGATGGGCGTGCCTTCGGCTACATCGCCTATCCGTTGCGCCCTGGCGAAAGCGAGGAAGATCGCTACAACATCGGCTATTTCTATCGGGACGGACAGATGTATCCTGCCCGCGCGAAACACATACCTTTTTTACGAAAAATAATGGCCCGAGGGGACGACGTCGCGGTCGAGATGGAAACGGATTTCGGTGTAACGAAGATCGGTGGCACTACGGAGTTGTGTACCTTCCATCTCGCCAATCAATCGATAAACGGCTTCAACAACCAGCAAAGCGGAGTACGCTATACGCTCGATGGCATGACGGCCTTCGGTATGATCGAACGGTCATCACCCTCAGAGCTCTGTACGATCGTTTGATTGATTTGAAGGCATGACCTCGACGCCCGTGCCCGGCACCGCAGCGCGCGCTCGGCTTCCCCTTGCATGCCGCCAATCCATGTGTTAAATACTGAACTACATGGTTCAGTATGCCCCGACCAGCTTCGATGCCTCGTTCGCCGCACTCTCAGACGCCACCCGACGCGGCGTTCTAGAGCAGCTCGGGCGTGCAGACGCTTCAATCACGGTCCTTGCCGAGAAGTTCCACATGACCCTCACGGGCATGAAGAAGCATGTCGGCGTCTTGGAGCAGGCGGGGCTCGTCACGACGGAGAAGGTCGGGCGCGTGCGGACCTGCAGGCTCGGCCTGCGTCGATTGGAGGAAGAGGCGGCATGGATCGAGAGGTACCGCCAGCTCTGGGACGCACGCTTCGACGAGCTGGACAAGGTTGTCGAGGAACTGAAACAGAAGGAGAAGGTCGATGGACGCAATAAGAGAGAGTGAGCCTACCCCCATGAAGAACCGCACGACGGTGGAACGGAAGTCCGAGCGTGAGGTAGTCGTTACGCGAACCTTCGACGCCCCGGCGCGCATCGTGTTCGAGGCGTGGACCAAGCCCGAGCTGTTCAGGCGGTGGTGGGTACCGAAGTCGTATGGTCTGACCTTGCTTTCGTGCGACCAGGACGTTCGTGTCGGAGGCAGGTACCGTCTCGCGTTCAGCCACCCTGCTGCCCCGAACCCCATGGAGTTCTTCGGGAGATACCTCGAGGTGACACCGCACTCGCGCCTCATCTGGACCAATGAAGAAGGCGGCGGCAGTGGGCAGGTCACCACGATAACTTTCAAGGAAACAGGCGGCAAGACGTTGCTAGTCATGCACGACCTCTATCCCTCGAAGGAAGCTCTCGACGATGCCATTGCCTCCGGGAGTACAGGAGGTATAGGCGAGACGTTCGATCAACTGGACGAGTTTCTCGTCACCCTGTGTGCGAGCGTGGGACAGTCATAAAGTCGCCGGTCTCGCGGTCGACGAGGTCGTCGGCGCGACTACAAGACTGAGGCTGTGATCCGCGAGCTCGAAGCCCAGCACAAGGAGGGCGCCGTTCGCTGCGCCATAGACGGGATCGTGCCCGAGGGCCTCCGACGCTCTCCAGAGAAGACGTACCCGGATCTCATGAGGCTCGAACGTCTCAGCACCGGGCAGGTCGAGTGGATTGTAGCGGTCGGTGGCTCAGCGGCATTGGGGTTCTTGGCGCCATGGCAAGATGTGACACCAAACCTTGGACCTTCCCATGAAAGTACTCAAATGGCTCGGTTACACAGTCCTGGTGCTGATCATCATCGGCATTCCCGCATATTGGTGGCTTGTTATGGAGAGCCACGTCCCCTCCTCGGCTCACTACTCGATTGATATGACGGCCGTACGCCGGCTAGCAGATGCGGGCGTGGACGATCTACCCGTAGCGATCCGGGTGGAGACCATCGGACATCTCTTGGCGCCGGAAGCCTTCGTCATCGCGGGCGGAGGTTGGCAGAATTTGGATATGCCCGTTTCTGCGTATGAAATCGTCTATAAAGATCAGACCGTCATCGTCGATACGGCCTTCAACGCCGACATTGCCAAGCAGATGGATGCAAATGTTTTTGATGATGCGGCCTATGCGCGGCTCGGCGCCGCGCTCGCTACGGCTCATCTGATCATCCTGACTCATGAGCATCTGGATCATGTCGGCGGGCTTCTCGCTCAGCCCAATCTCAAGGATCTGATGGGAAAGGCGCGGCTTACGCAAGTCCAAGTTACCGAACTACAGAAAGCCATTCGGGAAGGTCCGCTATCCAAGCTAAACGTATCTCCGACCGTCTTCGACGACTATCAGGCAATTGACGATAAGCCCTATCAGAAGATCGGGCCGGGCATGGTGTTGATCAAAGCGCCCGGCCACACCCCGGGGAGTCAAATGGTATACGTCAAGCGCGCGGACGGTCAGGAGATCTTGTTTCTGGGGGATGTTGCCTGGCAAATGCGTAACATTGCGGAAGTTCGTGAGCGGGCGCGTTTGACCACTTGGCTTGGCGGAGAGGACCGCGAAGCCGTGATGGGCGAATTTGTTGAACTACACCGTTTACATACAGCGGAACCCAACCTCAACATGATGCCCGGACACGATTCCGCAGAGCTCACGCGCTTTTTGAAGGCTGGTCTTGTCACGAAAGGCTTCTAGCGGTTCGGTATTTCGTGACGGCAGCTGGCGGCCGTAGCTCTCGCCATCTTTGATAAAGGTCCCGCGAAGCCATGGAGATGAGCGCCCTTACGTGGCACCACATTCAGTGGTCGCAAACGCGGACGCCAGTCGGTCCTCGGAGCGCCACCCTTGGCCTGGCTGTCGAATGCGACAATGTTAAGGTGCTCAAGCGCGCGTCTGGGTCACCGACACCTTAATTGGGGTGACGCACGTCTAGTCCGCCTCGGATGTAAGTAAGCGCCCGGTGCGAGCCCTAACTACAAGCGAACCCATTTATGCCCGGCAGATACGAGACATTCGCGATCCAGGAGATCTCCAAAAAAACGGATCATGCGGGCCGAGCGTCAGCCGTATGTGAGGTCTGTGCTCTGTCCGACCTCGATAATATATCCGTCAGGATCGCGGATGTAGCAGCGTGTCTCGCCGTACTTGGGGATGGGCTCCGTGATGAACTCCGCTCCTCGACTTTTCCATAATTTGTAGCATGCTTGGATATCCGCAACGCGGAAATTCAGAAAGCTGTTGATGTGATTCGGGTTGGGAACGCTGAGCGTTACCGTCGGCTTATCCGGGGTCGGCCCGCCTCCAACGTTCAGAATCATCCAAATATTCGCAAGCTGAAGGTACCCAGGCGCGTTGCCGTCACCCAGGCTCAGAATGCGAGCGCCGAAGACTTTTTCGTAGTAGCGGGCTGATCGCTCGATGTCAGCGACCGTGAGAAAATGCGCGATGCTGATGCCCTCTCGCGGGGGCATCTCATAACTCTTCTGCCCGATTTGTACGCTGCTCATTGACGACTCCAATTCCGATAAACAATGCGCATCGGCTGATTCTGGTTCTTTCGTATTCGTACCTGCGGCCGATTAAGACTGACGAGGAAAGGGAAAACAATTGGACTAAGGTAGTATCGGGACGTCCAGGCTTGCGCGCTTGCCTACCTTGGCGGGGCGTCCCGACAAAATGACGCGGTGACTTAGCAACTGCATCGAAAGGAGTGCGACATGATCGGCGTATTCGTGACGTTTCGCTACGGAGACAATTTCGACGAGCAGGCCGTGCGGAAGATCGCTGAGACTGCACGCGTTAGGTTCGAAGGAATGCCGGGGCTACGCTCCAAGGCCTTCACGCTCAATTCCGGAAAGCGTGAGGCCGCGAACTTCTATGTTTGGGATTCCGAGGACGCGGCCAAAGCGTTCTTCACCGATCAGTTACTCGAGCGGGTGGCCGGTCTCTACGGTGTGCGCCCTAGCGTCGAGTTCGTGAAGATTGCCTCGCTCGTGGAGAACACCCCGGGCGTGACATGGAGGGAGTGACCGGCCCTGCACTCCGCCATTTGGCCGCATTCCGCAGCAATAAACTGGGCGCCGACAACCTTTAATGATTGCTGCCATGCAGCAAACAGCCGGTGTTGTGCGGTCTATCGGCCACGCCTAAGATCGGCTGTCCGCGCATTCGAGATGGGAAACATTGCAAATGACGAGCGCCACAGCGGACCTGCCACCTTCTGAAGCTAGGCCTCAAGGCTCGCGGCTGCCCGACGAATACCTGTCGAAGTTTTATACGGAGCTACGCCGCTTGGCCAAGGCGCGACTGGCAGCGGGCGTCAACTACACATTGCTCAATACCACGGATCTCGTGCACGAATCTTTTCTGCGCCTGCAGCGCGCCAATCCCCTTGTAGTCAATGATTCGCAGCACTTCCTGGCGTATGCGGCGACCACGATGCGGTCGGTCATCGTCGACTACGTCCGCCATCGTAAGACGGCGCGCCGTGGCGGGGGAGCGGAGCACGTAACGCTGCACACCGGAGTGGAACCGACCGACGCAAGCGATGATGAGATTCTCGATGTGCACGAAGCGCTTGACGTGCTCGCGACGGTGGATGCGCGCCTCGTGAAGGTCGTCGAGATGCGCTATTTTGGTGGTCTTACCGACGCCGAGATTGGCCGCGCCGTTGGCGTGACGGAACGCACTGTCCGCCGCGATTGGGACCGTGCCCGACTGCTGCTGGCGGGACTTCTCGAACGCTGACACCTGGAAGATTTCCTGGCCGTGTCCGCTTTGACCGTCGGATCTCGTGGTATGTCAAGAACGCCCGCGAGCGCCAATCCGAACGACCATCAATGAACTCGTCCCATGCCGCCGATGTAACAAAGTGGAAGCGTATCAATGCGCTGTTACTGGAGGCACTTTGCCTGCCGCAAGATCAGCGCCAGCAATGGCTGGAAACAGTTCTCCCCGAACACAGCGATGTGATGCCGCAGCTGCGTGCACTCCTGGACCGGGTCAGCGCAGAGACCGACGATTTCATGAAGCGCCCGGTGGCCACCGTGTGGGCGCAGGCGCTTGGCGAAAACACGGTTGCCGATGGGGCGGACCAACAAATTGGTCCATACCGATTGCTGCGCGAGTTAGGAATCGGCGGCATGGCCACCGTATGGCTTGCGGTGCGCGCGGATGGCGTGCCGCAGCGGCAAGTTGCCGTCAAGCTGCCGCTGAGCCGTTGGGCTCCCGGCGTCGCGGATCGCTTGAAACAGGAACGCGACACGCTTGCGGCGCTTGAACATCCCAATATTGCGCGGCTATACGACGCAGGGACGACCGCCGGCGGGCGCCCGTACCTTGCCATGGAGTTCGTGGATGGCCAGCCGATCGACATCTTCGCGCATGAGCAGAAGCTGTCGGTGCAGGCGCGCCTCGAGCTGTTTCAGCAAGTGCTGCGTGCCGTCGCGTATGCGCATGGCCGGCTCATCGTCCACCGCGACCTGAAGCCTTCCAACATTTTGGTGACTCGCCAGGGTAGCGTGCGGTTGCTCGATTTCGGTGCCGCCAAACTTCTCTGCGACGAGGGGCCGCAGGACTCGGCGCTCACGCGTGAAGTCGGGCGTGCGCTTTCACCGGACTATGCCGCGCCCGAACAAATACTGGGAGGCGCGATCACCGTCGCCAGCGACGTCTATTCACTCGGTGTGGTGCTCTTTGAGCTCTTAACAGGACAGCGCCCGTATAGTTTGAGGCGTCAAACCATGGCGACATTGGAATCGGCCATCATTGCGGCCAACGCCCCGCTAGCCAGCTCCATTGTCAGCGAGGATCGAAGACTTTGCCGCGAGCTTCGCGGAGATCTCGACAACATTATCGCAAAGGCACTGAAAAAACTGCCGACGGAACGCTATGGCACCGTTGCCGAGCTCGCAGCGGATCTGCGGTGCTGGCTCAATTACGAGCCAGTCAGCGCGCGACGCGACAGTGTCGTATATCGCGCCCGAAAATTCGTGCGGCGCAACCGTGTTGGGGTCGCCGCCGGCCTGCTGGTATTCGCCGCGCTCGCGCTAGCGGCCGTGGTGACGACCGCCGAAATGTTCGACGCTCGCAAGCAGCGAGATGAGGCGCGTTTGCAGGCAAAGCGCGCAGAAGCCGAGGCGCGATTCACCAACTTGGTCATGGAACAATCTGGTCCCGGCGGGCGCCCGTTGACGCGCGAAGAGATTCTTGACCGCAGCGTCGAATTGCTCGACCAGCAGTACGGCAATGACCCGCGCTTCATCGCCAATGCGCTGATCCCGATCTCCGGCAGGTACATGGATCGCGGGAATACCGCCAAGGAAATGGCCGTATTGGAAAAGGCGGAGTCCATTGCCCGCCGCATCTCAGATCCCGTGCTGTTGATTGATGTCCAATGTAATACCGTGGAAACCGAACTTTCAATGGGTCGTCTCGATCGCGCCGAGCAACGCATGAGCGAGGCGCGGGTACTGCTCGCGCATACGCCGGAAACGCCGCTTCGCACGCGAATCGTTTGCGTCCACGCTGAGGCAACTCTGGCAGACGCGCGCGGCGACCGGGTTGCGGCAGTAGAGCGAATTGAAACCGCGATCGCGATGCAGGAGCGGGAAGATCGAACGAGTTCCACTTATCGCTATTTGTTGTCGCACGCACAAGGCCTGTACCTGCATGCGGGCCGTCCGCAGGAGGCCTACGCAACCGTCGAGAAGACCTTGAGCCTGTTGAAGATGACCGATGCGAACGATAATGAGGCCGCGTCCGGTGCATTCCACAACCAATCGGTGGCGCTGTCGCAAATGGGGGAAATACGAGCGGCGCTGTCCCGCGAACGCGAATCCCTGTCACTTACCTCCGCGAAGGAGGATGAGGCTGTCTCGCCGGTGGTCGCCACCGTAATGGGGCGGTTGTCCACCCGCTTGAACCTGGTCAGCGAAGGCGAAGCATGGGCGGAGCGCGCCGTGGCGACCGCTCGTGCCGACGGCAACGTCAGCGCACTGATTTTTGCGCTGGCCGCACTCGCCGAAGCGAGCGCGTATGCGGACCACATCAGTCAGGCGGGAGACGTGGCGCAAGATGCGGCACGGCTGCTGACGCCAACCGGTGATCCGCGGGAGCGCATGGCCGCGGATCGCGCACTGACGCTGGTCGCGTTGAAGCGGATGGACCTTCGAGTCGCGGAAGTTGCCGCGGCATCGTTGCTCGGCGATCTCGGGTACCCCGACCGGCAAAAAGTACGCACCGCTCAGTCCGCGGACGTGCAACTGCTGCTGGCTGGGCGGGTCGCCCTCGCGGCGGGCCGAGCCGGTGACGCCGCTCAGCTAACTGCTGATGCGCTGGAGATCGCGAACAGCCTTGCGCGCAATCCGCAACAAAGCGCGACTGTCGGAGAGGCGCGGCTGCTGCTCGCGCGGGCGTTGCTTGCAACCGGTGATACAGGCGGTGCGCGTGCGGCCATTCAAGGCGCGGCCAGCGCCCTACGCGCCGGCCTGACTCCCGAGCACCCGCTGGCACTGGAGGCTGCCGCACTCGAGGCCAAACTCTAGCCAGCGCATTCGCGCGGTTTCCTCGCTCACCAACCCCCTTTCATGCCGTCGTGGCAATGATCGTCTTTACGATGTCCGGCTCGGGTACTCAATTGCGTGGAGTGGAGTAGGACAATACTGAGGACGAATCATGGAACTCATTCTGCTTTCTATTTTTGGCACCGCGTCGTTGTTCGTGTTGGAGCTGTGCGGCCTGGTTTACGAACGCTGGGTGCGCGAGCCGCACCTGGCCGGCTCTTCATTCCCGACGCCACCGGCGGCCAGCCAGCCGGGCGGCGCCGCAACAATCCGTGCCATTACCAAACACGGAAGAATCGATGGAGGCGATAACTCAAAAGCGAGTGGCCAAGGTGAGTATCGCTGGTTCTTCGTTGACGACGTCCCCACCGAACGCTTGTCGCACTAGACGGCGGCGAACGACGCCTCCGGCACCACGATTCGTCGCGTGATGTCGCGCGGCACACACGACTAAACCACAGGAAAATGACCATGCTCAGACGCTATATAGTGTTCCTCTACGGCTCACTTTCTTATTTCGCATTTCTCGCAACCTTTCTTTACACCGTCGGATTCGTCGGCAATATCTTCGTGCCGCGCTCGATCGATGCGCCGCTCGAGGGCAATGTTGTGACCGGCATAGCGGTCGATTTCGCGCTGCTGCTTGGCTTTGCCATTCAACATAGCGTCATGGCGCGTCCGCGCTTCAAGCGCCGGATGACGCGTCTCATCCCTGAATCGGCGGAGCGCAGCACTTATGTGCTGGCCTCCAGTCTCGCGCTGATCGTGCTGTTCGTTTTCTGGCGGCCGCTCGGCGGGACGGTATGGTCCGTATCCGAGCCGGTGATGGTCGAGTTGATCTACGGCCTTTACATTTCCGGTTGGCTGCTCCTACTTGTCGCCACATTTCACCTAAACCATTTCGATCTGTTTGGGCTGCGTCAGGTTTGGCTCAATTTGACTTCAAACACGTATCGGCCCCTGACCTTTAGAACACCGGGCCTGTATCGCTTGGTGCGTCATCCGCTTTACGTGGGCTGGATCACTGCATTTTGGGCGACGCCGATCATGACGGCTACGCACCTACTGTTCGCCGTTGTGATGAGCGTATATATCCTCGTCGCAATCCGCTTCGAGGAACGAGATCTCATCGCGACACTGGGCAGTGACTATGTCGACTACCGAAGACGTGTTCCCATGCTCATTCCCTTTGCAGGTGCTCGGAGCAGCGGTAGCGCCCCACGTCGTCAGGCTTATCGATGCGGCAGCTTTCGGGATCAGGAATGAGTTCGCAAGCCTGCCGGCGTCTCGGCAATGACCAAGGCGTCAAGGAGTAGCGTGTTGTGAACATTGCATCTCTGCAGGCGCCAGCATGTGCGGCGATCGCGCTCGCTGTCCACGGATGCGCTCCGGTCACGAAGATTGCGAAGTCCCCTACTGACATCGAGGATGCGCTGAACCCGATACGCACGCTTGGTGCCGATCAACGGTACCGGTTGCCGCATTTTTTTGGGGTTATATTGGCCGTTCTCTTGGTCTATTCCGATATGCGGCGCCGCGCCCGCCAGGCCATCGACCTGCGCGATCAGAAGCTGGAGCTTGAGCTGCAGGTCGATGCGCGAACGCGCGAACTGACCGCGCTGTCGACTCATTTGCAGGGCGTCTCCGAGCAAGAAAAATCCGCGCTGTCGCGCGAGCTGCACGATGAGCTCGGTGGCCTGCTGGTCGCGGCGCGCATGGACCTCTCCTGGCTTCAACAGCGCCTGACTAGCCCCGATCCGGCCATCGAGCAACGCTTCAAGCGCATTCACGAGTCATTGAGCGCCGGGGTGGATTTGAAGCGCCGCGTGGTTGAAGAGCTGCGTCCCACGTTGCTCGACAACGTGGGCTTGTTCGCCGCGCTGCGTTGGCAGTTCAAGGAAACTTGCCGCCGCAACGGTTTGCGATGCACCGAGACCATTCCGGACCTTGAACCGAAGTTCTCCCCCGATGCCGCCATCGGCGTGTTTCGGGTCGCCCAGGAAGCATTGACCAATATTCTCAAACACGCCGAGGCGAGGTCGGCCGACCTGTCCATTGTGATCGAGGCGGCTACCTTCACTCTGCGCATTTCCGATGACGGCAAGGGCATCCCGAGCCATCGCTTCGCCGTGAGCACTTCCCACGGCTTGGCCTCGATGCGTCATCGCGTCGTGGCGCTGGGCGGCACCTGGCAGATGCGAAACGCCGGCGGCGGGGGGACCATCGTAACGGCCTCGATTCCGGTCACGCGGATGCTGCTGCCGGAGGAAACCGCCTAAGGGTCAGTGTTTCGATAGACCAGCTGCTGATGAATTCATCGGCCGCTCCCACCGGTGCCCGTCGCTAATCGAGGTCGACTGCTAGGCGCTTGAGGTCCGCGAGCGAGCAGAAGCTCAAGGCACCTTCATGTGTTGCGCGTAAGACCACGCGCGGCGCACGCCCCCCTTGCAGCGCTTCCTGCCACCGAGGTGCGCACAGACACCAGCGATCACCGGGCTTCAGTCCCGCAAAGCCGAATTCCGGGACCGGCGTCGATAGATCATTGCCGCAGGACTTCGAATACTCAAGAAATCCCGCGGTCATGACGACGCACACGGTGTGGCTGCCGATGTCCTCGCGGCTGGTGTCGCAGCAGCCGTCGCGAAAAAAACCGGTCATCGGGCTCAAGGAGCAGACTTCGAGTCGATCGCCGAGCACGTTCTTGGGCTCCTTGCGCCGGCCGCCTCCGCCCTTGCCAGCGTCATCTCTCAACATCGGCATTCTCTGCATCGTCGATCCCTCCCCCGCTTTGAGAATGTCCATTCCGTTTGATCCGACCTGACCACCCTCGTTGGTCGGATCGGCCTACTCCGCGATTGATTCTTCTTTTCGGAAATACCCACAAGAAAACCGAGACAGTCTACCGCCGTAAGCAGCGAGCAATAATGCCGTCATTCGGTCTTATTGATCGATGCTAGGAAATTGTCGGCGCTCGATTGGGGTCACATCGCCTGCCTGAGCTCATCGAGGTGCCGATGACGAGGACCACCCTGGGGCACCACGGTGCGACTAACGCTCGGGCTTGGCTGGTTCGAAGCACCCATAGCGACTTTGCCCCCGTTAGTGCTCTTGAGGGTATTTTAATTGGCTTTGAATGCCTTTACGAGCATATAAGTTGAGGTCTTACTTCGCATAATGTATGCGCTTAAGCGCAGTTTATACCTATTAATAAGCTCTTGAGCGACCATGGTAGCCCGAAATAAGCTCTTAGATGCCCCGCCCTATCCCGTCGAACAGGCGATCCGCAACCTCGGGCGGCACCTGCGCACGGCTAGAGTGCGCCGAAATCTCACGATTCAGGAGGTGGCGGCAAAGATCGGCACGGGCCCGCGCGCGATCATGGATGCCGAGAAGGGCAAGGTTTCCACAGGCATCGGAGTCTACGTCGCCTTGCTCTGGGTCTACGACCTTCTGTCACCCCTCAACGAGGTCGCGAATCCAACCATAGATGTACAAGGGTTGACGCTGGCCGCCGCCAAAGAGAAGACCCGCGCGCGCAAAAGCGCGGGCCTCGACAATGATTTCTGAAGAATCCCGGTCGGAGTGCTACGTCTACATCACGTTGCCGGGAGAGATATCGTCAGTCACCGCAGGCCGATTCGTTCTTGAGAGAACCGCCCGAGGTAATGCCCTCGGGCGATTTGTTTACGGGCGCACGTACTTGAAGAACCCCGACGCGGTGGAGTTCGATCCGATTGAGCTCAAACTCTCGACCCGAACGTTCGAAACCACTCAGTTGAACGGCGTCTTCGGCGCGCTGCGTGATGCGGGACCGGACTACTGGGGCCGCCGTGTCATCGAAAAGCGCGCAGGTCGCGCCCAACTGGGTGAACTCGATTACCTGCTCGAGTCCCCGGATGACCGCGCGGGCGCGCTCGGCTTCGGGCGCCACCAGAGCCCGCCCGCCCCATTGCGAAAATACAACCAGACGATTGATCTTGGAAAACTACAATCGCTCGCCGAGGCACTGGTCAAGGATGAGATCCCTAACGACCCGCAAGCGCAACAGGTTCAAGACTTGATGCTGCTCGGCACCTCGATGGGTGGCGCGCGACCGAAGGCTGTGGTGCAGAACGGCGAGGGTCTCTGGATCGCGAAATTTAGCCGCGACGATGATCGCTGGAACAATACCCGCGTCGAGCACGCGATGCTGCGCTTGGCTCGCGAATGCGGACTTAACACCGCAGAAAGTCGGATCGAAACGGTCGGCACCAAGGATGTGCTCCTCGTCAGACGCTTCGACCGCGAGAGAGCGGCCAAAGGTTACACGCGCTCCCGCATGGTGAGCGGCCTGACGCTGCTGCGCGCTGATGAAGCACCGCAAGTGAGACAGAACTGGTCGTACCTCATTTTGGTCGAAGCGCTGCGCCGGGTGGTTGCGGATGCGAAAAGCGATGCCCGAGAACTTTTCCGCCGCATCTGCTTCAACGCGCTCATATCAAATCTTGATGATCATCCTCGCAATCACGCCGTCCTTGCGAAAGATAAGAGTTGGCGGCTCTCGCCCGCCTACGATCTAACCCCCTCGGTGCCCGTGAGCTCCGAGCACCGCGATCTTGCTATGGACTGTGGCGATCAAGGTCGCTATGCCAATGCCAAGAACATTTTGTCGCAGCATGCTCGCTTTCTGCTCGATCGGGACCAGGCGGAAAAGATCGTCAAAGACATGAAGGCCCAAGTCGAGTCGACATGGTATGAGACCCTGCGCGCCAGCGGCGTATCCGAAAAAGACGCCGAGACCGTGCGCGGCGCCTTCGCTTATCCGGGCTTCTCGTTGTAAGGTCGAGAACGAGGCAGCGGGCTGCCGCAGCTAGCAATTCACCGAAGAGCGCAACGCGGCATCCCGCTCGATGACGCGTGCAGTGCGGTCTATCGTGTAGATGCCCAGGTTGCCGCCACAGCAGTTCGCACGTAAGGCTCGTGTGGCCCCTTCTGCTGCAGGCAGCGCAGCGACCGATGCTGGCGTACGAACGAGCGCCTGCGCTGCAGCGACGGCGAAGAGCGTTTTCCCACAATTGAGCCTGGCTACCGTGACGGCAGTCTCCCAACCTGCCGCGATGTGCGCCGATGTCGCACGAACTCTGACAAGTTGCAGAAATAACTCGGCCACCGCGCCGCCGAGGGACAAAACGATTAATTCCATTTCGATCTCCATAAATGAATCAGATTGACTGAGTGTCATGAATCAGACTGGGTGTGGGCGAATCCGCCGCCACCGGTGCAACAGTGCCGATGTAAAATCCCGACGTCCTGAGGGTGTCGTGATACGGACTTAAGGAATGTTTAAAGGAGAGTAGAAGGTGTCAAAAATCGAGCTCGCCGGCGCGCGGGCCGGGCGTCGACCGGTGTGGCTATGCTTCGGGAATTCGCTGTGGATCTCAAAGGCTTAGCGTGAGCGCTCAATGAACTTCGGTGGCAACGCGGCTTTTTACCTGGGGGAGTGGCGGATCGATCCGGCGCTCGACGAGATTTCGCGCGACGGCAAGACGGTCAAACTCGAGCCCCGAACCATGCGGGTCCTCGTCTGCTTCGCAGAGCGTCCCGGCGAGGTCGTCAGTGTCAATCAGCTGCTCGACGTGGTTTGGAAAGACCTGGTTGTTACGCCGTATTCCGTCTACCAGGCTGTCGCGGCGCTGCGCCGAGCGCTCGGGGACGATCCCAAGGATCCCACCTACATCGCCAACGTAGTTCGTCGCGGATACCGGCTGGTTGCACCGGTTGAGGTGGCCGCGCAGCCGCCGGATCCCGTGCGACCGTCGGCAGAGCTTGCAGTCGGGACCGACCTGGAAGATCAGCAGGATCCCGGCAAAGGACAAACTTGAACAGGTGGCACCCGGTCCATTTGACGGAAGCCAAATCGTTGAGCGCCGCATCGGTTTGCGGTACGGGTCGATTTTGATCGTGCTGCTGCTGGTTGCCGGCAGCGTTCTGTGGCTGATTTCCCGGCTCAGTCAGGAGCGCGCGGCGCCAGCGATCGCGGCCGTTTCCGACCGTGCCGGCAGTCCAGTCACTCGTCCCGCAGTCCCTTTCGATCCGCCGGCGCATTCCATCGCGGTGCTGCCGTTCGTCAATATGAGCGGGGACCCGAGCTCAGCAGTATTTCTCCGACGGGCTCACGGAAGAGCTGCTGAACTCGCTGACTCGAATCAACGAGCTGCAGGTCGCAGCGCGCACTTCGTCGTTCTCCTTTCAGGGCGAGCACCCGGACATCGCTACCGTTGCCCACAAGCTGAATGTGGCGTCGGTGTTGGAGGGGAGTGTGCGGCGCTCGGGAAATACTATCCGCGTCACTGCGCAGCTCAACAACGCGGTGACGGGTTTCCATCTCTGGTCCCAGACCTATGATCGGGACCTGGGCGACATTCTGAAGCTGCAGACCGATATTGCGAACGCCGTGGCGGGTGCTCTTAAAGTCACGCTGCTCGGCAACGCCTCCGCGAAGATCGAGCTCGGCGGGACGCACAATCCCGCCGCGTTCGATGCGTATCTCCGGGCCGCTAAAGGCGTTATTACCTCGCTAATCGGATAGCAAAGACCTACCAAACCGCGATTGCCGAGTACACGGAAGCGATCCGTCTGGACCCGAACTATGCGCTTGCGTTCGCGGGCGCGGTCCAGGATGCTATACAAGCTACGCCACGGAGTTCGCGACCGGAGCCGCGATTCGTGAGTTCTTTGACAAGGCGCAGGCCGATGCGCGCGAGGCGGTTAGGCTCGCTCCCGAGCTCGCCGAAGGCCACCTGGCATTGGGGTATTTCTTTGAATTCGGGGCCCTTGATTTCACTCAGGCGCATGAAGCCTTCGATCGGGCACTCGCGCTCGCGCCGGGTGATGCCACGGTGTTACGAGCTGAGCGGCGACTTTCTGGTTTCCATGGGGCAGTTTGACGAGGGTATTTCCGCCGCCCGCCGCGCAGTGGCGCTGGACCCCCTCAATCGAAGCAGCCACCTCGTCCTTGGCGCCGGGCTCTACTTCGCTCGCCGCTATCGGGAGGCGATTCAAGCCTATGCAGATACCATTACCCTTGATCCCGCGTTTCCAGAGCCCTACGGAGTTCGCGGGCTTGCCTACTATGGGCTCGATGACCTTAAGAACGCGCGCTCTTCATGTGAGAGCAAGCCGGACCACTGGGCAGCGCAGTGGTGCCTGGCAGTGGTGTACGACAAGCTTGGACAGCACATCGACGCGGAGGCAGTACTCGCGAAGTACCGGGCAAAGGCGGGCGATGCCGGCGCCTATGAGTACGCCACGATCTATGCGCAGTGGGGTGATCGGGCCAAGGCGCTTGAATGGCTCGCCACGGCGATGCGCCTGCGTGATCCGGGATTGGTGTTTCTCAAGACCGATCCGCTCATGGATCCCCTGCGCAACGAGCCCCGCTTCCAGGCGATCGAGCGGCAACTAAAGTTTCCGAGCTGAGGGGCCGCAGGCGCATCAGCTGGGGTCCTCAATATCGTGCCGTTGGCGGAGCCCATCAGTGCAACTGAGTTGCCCAAATCACCGGTGGCGCAGAAGTGGGTTGGGTTACTTTTAAAGCGGCGACGTCGAGCTAATCTGGGAGACTTCAGTCGACATCGAGTTCATCCAACAGAAATGGGGTAGCAGCCGGCAGCAGCCACCTTCGGCTGAGGGTGCCGACTTGGAATTGGACTTTGGTCCCATGCAAGCAGGGTCGCGCTGGAACCGATAATCGATCGAACGACGGCTCGATTCGTGTCGCCCCGCATTGCCCACGGCTACTCGCTGCACACTCGCTGACGCCTTTACAGACCCGACCGGAAGCAAGATCTGCAGATAGGGCTACAACACCTCGGTCCTAAAACTACTCTTGAATCGAAAAAGGAGAGCGCGATGAGCACGATTACCACCAAAGACGGAACCGAGATCTACTACAAGGACTGGGGTACGGGGCAGCCGGTGGTCTTCAGTCATGGATGGCCCTTGAGCGCCGATGCCTTTGAGGACCAGATGTACTTCCTAGCCTCGCGCGGATATCGCTGCATCGCTCATGACCGTCGCGGCCACGGCCGTTCGGGCCAGCCGTGGAACGGGAACGATCTAGACACCTACGCCGATGACCTCGCCGAGTTGGTTAAAAAGTTGGATCTGAAGAATGCGATACACGTCGGGCATTCCACGGGGGGCGGCGAAGTGACTCGTTATATTGGTCGTCACGGGACCGATCGTGTGGCCAAGGCAGTGCTGATTGGTGCCATTCCGCCCTTGATGCTGAAGACGGCGGCCAATCCCGGTGGATTGCCGATTGAGGTTTTCGACGGGCTAAGGGCCAACGTAGTGGCGGACCGTTCGCAGTTCTGGAAGGACCTCAGCCTGCCGTTCTACAGCTACAATCGTGCGGGCGCCAAGGTCTCCGAAGGGGTGCGCGAATCATTCTGGTTGCAAAGCATGATGGCCGGGTTCCCTGCGTCGTACTTTTGCATTAAGGCGTTTTCGGAGACAGATCTCACGGAGGATCTGAAGCGATTTGACGTGCCTACACTGGTGCTTCACGGAGACGATGACCAAATCGTGCCCTATGCGGATTCGGCGCTTCTGTCCTCGAAGATCATCAAGAACGCCAAACTCGTCATCTACAAGGGCGCGCCCCATGGGATGTGCACGACGCTGAAGGATCGGGTTAACGAGGAACTGATCGGATTTTTCAAAGCATAGGACTAATGGTGCAGAAATCGCTGGTGCGCTACAACAGAGCGTCAAGGATGACGCGACCCACCGGCGGTGGTTGCGTAGCGCAGTGGAGCAGAGCCGCCAGGTGTGAATGACCCGCAGTTCATGACGCGCCCGTTCGCGCATGAAACGCGGCTTCCAGACTAAGGGAAATCGCCCTCACCCCCATGCTGGAACATTTGACCGATTCTTGACTGCCCAGCCCATCCGACTGCGAGAATTCAGAGAGGGCTCATCCAAATGTAAAGTCGTACACGCTGACACCTGAGCTGAGAAATTCGATTACGCATTCCCGATCAGCGATCTTTCCCGACTGTCGTATCAATTGATACATCCGCGCCTGGCTGACGGTACCGTACCCTTGTTCGTCAACATCCGCGCCCCTCGCCGAGCCCGGCGCATGACCATCGATAAGCACGCGAAAACGAACCGGGGTTCCCGGTCCGGAGGGAGACATGATCAAATTGACATCTCGGGCGTGAAATCGATAAGCAATTTTCCCAGTTGACATCGTCGAGCACCGCCGCCTGCCTCCCGATGGTCCATGATCCAGACAATGCCCATTCATTGAGCGCAAGATGATTGGCCGCCACGTATTCGTGCCGGCGGTTTGGTACCGCTCCGCCTTTGGAAGCAAACCTCTCTGCCATCTCATAACCCACATAGCTTTCTGGTGATCTCAAATTCTCTATGTCCGCGGAAACCTCGGCGCCGAGAGGCGCAACTTCGGCAAGACGGCTCGAGGGATGGCCGCCAGCCTCGGCCAGCCACTTCTGGATCTCGCGCTCCGTGCGTGCGTACTCACCTTCGCCGAATTGCCGATAGCGGATGTGTCCCTTGGCGTCGAGGAGATAGAGGGCGGGCCAATACACATTATGAAACGCGTTCCAGATCGCGTGTTGATTGTCGATCGCCACGGGATAGTTGATGTGCATCTCTCCCAGCGCGGACCGCACATTGTCCACGTTCTCCTCGAAATCAAACTCCGGAGTGTGTACTCCTATCACGACCAGCCCCTGCTCACGGTATTTCGCGTCCCAGGCGCGGATGTAAGGCAGAGTTCTCCGCCAATTGATACAGGTATAGGTCCAAAATTGGATGAGAACTACCTTGCCCCGCAAATCCGCGGCAGTTTGAGGTGGGGAATTGAGCCATTCGGTTGCAGCCGACGCCGGCATGGATAGATTGTCGCTTCTCGAAGGTGTCGGCTTCACTGCCATCGCTATCGCGACCGATGCTACGCAGAGCGATGCGAGTGCTTTCCAGCTTGGCTTCATCGCGCTCGTCCCCCAGTTTGGGCAAGATCAACGAAGTTTGTGAGGTGCAAAACAATTCGCAGGATTGCAACGCGAACCTGCCAACTATGCACTCCATGGATTTCTGCGATATCTATATTTGTCAGACTACATAAGTCGGAGAAGTTGCCTATAGGACGAAGGGCTTAAGCGGAAGGTGCAGCGCACTTCCCCTTTCTCGTACGCAGATTTGTCACCGGGCGCCTTTCCGGCAATCATTTTTGCGAAGTCAACTAGCGCAATTGCCAAAAAAACCGGCAGAAACCATGAGGCCGCCGTCGATTTCGCCGAAATATGGGTCGACATATTGATTCCGCGCACTAAAGCCGCCAATCGCGCGCCGCTGACAGAACGAATGGACTCTGGGCAATGCGGGGCTGGTGGCCTCGATGACCATGCGCAGATTGCCTTTAGACAGTGAGCCGGACTGCTTGATACACTCCCGCCTGGCAGCGATAAAACCCTCGGGCATTGGGGCACGTTCATGATCACCCTCACGATCAATGGCGAGCAGCGAAATGTCGACGTCTCTCCCGATATGCCACTCCTGTGGGTATTGCGGGACGTGCTTGGCCTGACGGGTACGAAGTTCGGTTGCGGTATCGCACAGTGCGGCGCCTGCACGGTCCACCTGGCCGGGAAGCCAGTGCGGTCCTGCCTTCTGCCGGTGAGTGCGATTGGTGCGCGAGCGATCACCACCATCGAGGGCATCGGCGCGACGCCTAATGGCACGAAAGTGCAGAAGGCCTGGCTGGAACTGGAAGTCATCCAGTGTGGCTACTGCCAGTCGGGCCAGATCATGTCCGCGACGGCGCTGCTCGACTCGATCCCACGTCCCGATGATGCTGACATTGACGCGGCCATGGCCGGCAACATCTGCCGCTGCGGAACCTATGTGCGCATCCGGCAGGCGATCAAAAACGCGGCAGCGGAGGCCTGATTTGCCATGCGTGACAATGGCGCTGACCTGAGTTCTCCCGCCGCTACCTCGGTCCCCGATGAACTTCCCGGTCTGTCGCGCCGCGGCTTCCTCGAGATGTCAACCGCCACCGCCTTCTTGTTGGGCTTTTGTATCCCGCAGCGCGCGACTCGCGCTGCGGCCGACGCTGCCATCTACGCGCCCAATGCCTTCATCAGGATCGACCGGCAAGGGGTAGTCACACTGATCATGCCGCAGGTGGAGATGGGCCAGGGCACCTACACCTCCATCTCGATGCTCTTGGCCGAAGAGTTGGATGCGGACTGGAGTCTCGTGAGAGTCGAGCACGCGCCGGCCGATGAAAAACTCTACGCCAACCCGGACCTGACCATGCAGGCAACGGGTAACTCCAACTCGATCCGCGCATTTTGGAAACCTCTGCGAATCGCAGGCGCCGCCACGCGTGCATGCTTCATCGAGGCCGCAGCGCGCAGCTGGGGTATCTCCACGTCGGACTGCCGGACGGAGAATGGCAGGGTCATTACACGACAAGACCGGTCGCGCACTCGACTACGGTGCGCTAGTCGGTCGCGCTGCCGCAATCACGCCTCCGAAGGACCCTCCACTCAAAGATGCCAGCGCCTTCCGGTTAATCGGTCGATCGCTAAAACGCCTCGACACTCCGGACAAGGTCAATGGCAAGGTCATCTACGGCATCGATGTTCTGCCTCCGGGAGTGAAGTTCGCGACCCACGCGGCGAGCCCAGTGCTCGGCGGTACGGTCGCGCATGTCGATGATCGCCGAGCGCGCGCGATTCCCGGTGTGCGCCAGATCGTGGTGTTGGACGACCTGGTCGCGGTCGTCGGCGATCACACGTGGGCCGCCAAGAGCGGACTCGAGGCGCTCGATATCACCTGGAATGACGGGCCGAACGCGGAAGTGTCCACCGACCTCATTTGGTCACGGCTACGCGCTGCCAGCCTTCGGGACGGTGCGGTGGCGAAGGACGTTGGCGATGTCAAGAATGTGCTCAGCGCCAGCGGCGAGGCTTCGAACGAGATCGTTAGCGCCGAATTCGAGATGCCGTTGCTGGCGCACGCTTGCATGGAGCCCTTGAACTGTACGGTGCACATCTCCCCCACTTCGGCGGAAGTCTGGATCGGTACTCAGGTCATGGAACGCGTGCACGCCGCCGTGGCGAAGGCCGCGGGCCTGCCCGAAGATCGCGTAACGGTGCACAACCATTTACTCGGCGGGGGCTTCGGCCGAAAGCTTGAGCCTGATATGGCGTACACGGCCGCGCGCATCGCCAAGCAGGTCGACGGGCCCGTCAAGGTGGTATGGACCCGCGAGGAAGACATCCGTCACGATATCTATCGACCTGCCTATCGCGACCTCCTCTGGGCGCGCTTGAAAGGCGACCGAATCGTCGGTTGGAAGCACCGAGTGTCAGGCTCGGCCGTGATGGCTCGATTTCTGCCCGCTTTTTTCCAGAAGGGGGTAGATCCTGACGGTGTCGACTCCGCCCAAGACATCCCGTACGACATCCCTAACTTACGCGTGGAGTTCAATCGCGAAGAGCCGCCGGGGATCAACACCGGCTTCTGGCGCGGCGTCGGCCCGAACAACAACGTGTTCGCGATCGAGAGCTTCATCGAGGAACTTGCGCGCAAGGCGGGCAAGGACTCCATCGCCTTTCGGCGCGCCCATCTCGACAAGACGCCACGTTTACAAGCGGCGCTCGACCTGGTGAGAGAGAAGTCCGGGTGGGACACGCCCTTACCCAAGCGCTGCGGACGCGGGGTGGCCGCGCAGATATCGTTTGCCAGCTTCATCGCAACTGTCGTGGAATGCGAGGTGGATGCGGCCGGCGAGGTCAAGCTGCGGCGCGTAACCAGTGCGGTCGACACGGGAATCGCGGTCAATCCCGATACAGTGGTGGCACAACTGCAGGGCGGACTGATTTTTGGCTTGACGGCCGGCCTCTACGGCGAAATCACCCTGAAGAAGGGCCGCATCCAGCAATCTAACTTCCACGATTACCGGATGTTGCGCATCGACCAGGTACCCCCGATCGATGTGCACGTGATCAAGAGTGGCGAAGCGCCGGGCGGTATTGGCGAGACCGGTGCGACCGCCTCGATCCCGGCGCTGAGGAATGCAATCTATGCGGCGACCGGCGTGCCCCTTCGACGCATGCCGGTCGACCGCAGTCTCCTGGCAACGAAGCGCGCATGAAATCGTCCTCGCGCAAGATTTGGATCTGGCTCATTGCGCTGCTCGTGGTCGGAGGCATCGCCGCTTGGATGCTGCTGCCGCCGCGCGCTCTTAGCTTTGCCGGCGGTCACGCGGTTGCGATGAGTGCCTACAAAGGCCCAAGTCCCATCGGAGTGCCAGAGGAACTCCGTTCGGCGGACCTCGTCACTCGCGGGAAATACTTAACCGAGGCGGCGGATTGCGCAGTTTGCCACACCACTGACGGGGGCCAACCGTTCGCCGGCGGGCGGGCATTCCCGACTCCCTTTGGCGTGCTGTACTCACCTAACATCACCGCGGACCGCGAAACTGGCATCGGCGCCTGGACTGACGAAGATTTCGTGACCGCCGTGCACCGGGGTATCGCAAAGAACGGCCAGCGACTCTACCCAGCATTTCCCTACGAATCCTACACACTGCTCGACGACGCTGATGTTCGGGCGATCAAGGCTTACCTCTTCAGTTTGCCGGTCGCA
The DNA here is from genome assembly GCA_963749775.1 of uncultured Gammaproteobacteria bacterium. GTDB lineage: Bacteria > Pseudomonadota > Gammaproteobacteria > Steroidobacterales > Steroidobacteraceae > Bog-1198. The sequence continues at coordinate 375,496 of CAVVPB010000024.1, read as the reverse complement.
CGGGCCACAGCACCGCCCAACAGCCTGAAGTTTCCGTACAATCAGCGCTGGCTGATGGGGATTTGGTCAGCCTTTTACAATCCAGACCATCGATTCCAACCGCACGAGAATCGCAGCGCCGAGTGGAATCGTGGCGCCTACTTGGTCGAAGCCTTGGGTCACTGCGGCGATTGCCACACCCCGCGAAACTTGGCCCAAGCGCTCGACAACCGGCGCAAGTTCGAAGGCGCCGTGGCCGAGGGCTGGCGGGCCTATAACATTACCTCGGACACGGTCTCGGGCGTTGGCGAATGGAGCGACGCTGCCCTTGTTGAGTATTTTCGCGCCGGCCATTCCCTCGGCCACGGCTCGGCCGGCGGCCCCATGGGTGAGGTGGTCGATGCCTCCTTGAGCAACCTGACGACCACCGACTTGCGCGCTGTGGTCGCCTACCTGCGCAGCATTCCGGCGATCCGCACGCACGATCTGCCCGCGCCCAAGGCGAGTCCGGCTTCGGACATGCCCAAACGCAGCGAGGCAGGTGCGGATCCTCGCGGCGAGCAAATCTTCGCGGGAAATTGCGCCAGCTGTCACGGCTGGAGTGGCGTCGGCCCTCTAACGACCTACGCGACGCTCGTCGGCGATCGCGCAGTCAACGACGCCAGCGCGGTCAACGTCGCTCAAATCGTCATGTCGGGTGCGAATCGGCGCACGCCGGAGGGCGTAGCTGTTCATGCCCGCCTTCGGGTCCGCGTATTCCGACACCGAGATCGCCGCCGTCGCCAACTATGTCACCGCGCGCTTTGGCGCCGCGCCCTCTCAACTGACGGCAAAGGACATCGCCGAGTTTCGACGCTTGTCCTCCCAGTAGCTTCGGCTCATACCCCGGGGAGGAACATCACCATGGTTCACACACCGGAAACTGAGAACGCCGTTGGCCGATCCCCCGGTCATCAGCCGGGCCAGGAGCGGTTCCGCATCATCCATTCCGAAGATGTGGTGTGGAGAGTGTTCCCGGCATTTCCGCCGGACGCGCGGCTGGCCGTCCTGGTTGGCGACCCGACACAGCGCGGCCCCTATATGATTCGAGTCAAGTTGCCTGCCGGCACTAAAATGTTGCCACACCAGCATACGGAGGACCGCATCTACACAGTGATATCGGGTGTCTTCTACATCGGGCTGGGAGATGAGTTCGATGAGTCAAAGCTGACCGCGCATGCGCCGGGCAGCGTTTTGGTCCTGCCGGGAAGTCAGCCGCATTTCCACTGGGCGAAATCCGGAGAATACATCACGCAAGTCAGCGCGATCGGGCCGCTGGGCCTCGCCTACATCAATGCAGCCCACGATCCTCGGAACCATCCGTAAGTTCCTGGCAAGATCGAGAATCACCGTTGACAGCGTAACCTCCAATCTTGTCCGATCTTCGGTGTTAGGAGAGCCGCAACTTCGGCTGTCGGTAACTCCCTGGCGAGTGCGCCCTGCCCAGCCGGGGCTGGTCGCTAGGGTCGGACCAATTGAGCATACCGTGTGATCTCGGCCGATTGTCTCGCGCGAATCGCTACGCCCCGATTCGGCAGGCCTTCGATTCTCCCGTGAGCGGGACGCCGCGGCATTCCCGGTTTGAGGTGGGGCGTGGAATTATGATCCTTCACATACCTGGTGAAGCTCTCCGCGTGACACCCTATTCACTTCGACCGCTCGCATCTACTAGTTGGCGGAACGTATGACTCCGGCGCTACTACCAACCACACGATGTAGGGCCTCGATACCCCGGCGCGCCAATTTGCAGAAGACTGAATACAACTGCGCGTTCGAGGCCAGCAGAGGGGCACGCCATTTCTTTCGGAATCCGAGTTGACGCTGTGTTACGGGGCTAAAAGGGCCAATAGCGCCGGTTCTACTTTAATGCGCACCGTAGACCGACCGGTGTCCAGTGCCATGCGCGGTTACGTTCCCGAGCTTCGCCTGCACATGCTTCTACAGATACTTCCGCATCGAATGCCGCGTCTCATTATCGGACAGCCTGGCTTTCTTTTTGCCAGCCGCCACCTAGCGCCTTGAATACCGCGATTTGATCTTGAACCAACACGGCATTGGATGAAGCAACGGCGGCGTCGATCGCCACCAAAGATTGCTCCGTGGTAAGCAAGTCGAGATTGCTGAGCGCACCGGCGCGGGATTGAGCCTGAGCGATGCTGAAGGCGGTGTGCAACTTGTCTTGGGCATCGCCGAGCGCCTGACGGTTATCCAGCGCCGCGCTGTACAAGGCGAGCGCTTGCTCGGTCTCTTTGAGCGCGGTGAGCACGACATCATCGAACGATGCTAGCGCAGCGCCTTGCTCGGCCTTGGCCTGATGCACCCGTGCACGCGGCGCCGCCATGTTAGGGAACGTCCAGCTGATCGATGGGCCGACGCCCCAGATTCGGCCCGCATTTGTGTTGAGCTGTGAGAGTTGAACCGCGGCACCGCCGTAAAAACCGACCAAGCGGATCGTGGGATACAAATCAGCCGTCGCCACACCAATCTCGGCCGTAGCCGCCGCGAGGCGTCGCTCCGCCTGGCGCACATCGGGACGGCGCCTGATGAGCTCCGACCCGTCGCCCACCGGAATGAGTGCGACCAGGCGTGGCGGCGTGATGCACGTTGTTAAATCATTCGGTGCTTGCGCCGGCGTGCGGCCGAGGACCGCGGTCAACTCGAACAGCGTCGCGCGCCGCTGGCCTTCAAGCGCTGGAATGGTTGATCGAACCTGAGCTACCAAGGCCTGCGCCCTGGCGACATCTAAATCAGCATTGCCTCCCGCCTCGCGGCGCTTCACGGTAATATCGGCCTCGTGGGATACCACGGCGAGCGAATGGTTCGCAACACTGATCTCTTCGCCCAATGCGCAGATCGCTGCATAGGCTCGGGCGGTTTCGCCGGCCACCACCACCCGCACTCCATCGCGAATCGCGGCGACAGTCTCCGCGTTGGCATTCGCAGCTTCGATGGCGCGGTGGACGCGGCCGAAGAGATCAACTTCATACGCGGCTTGGAAGATGTCTTCGTACAGCCAAAAGGTCTGCGGCGGGCGTCCGGTCAGTTCTAGAATTTCATCCGTCGTGGGATCGCGCCCATACAGACCGCCTGCAGACGCGGTGGTCGAGGGGTAGCGTCCGGCATGCACCGCCGACGCTGCCGCCCGAGCCGCCGCGAAGTTCGCGTCGGCCGCGGCGAGCGTGCGGTTCGCCTGCAGCGCTTCTTGCACCAGCGCGTCGAGCCGCGGGTCATCGTAGAGACGCCACCAAGCATCGGGCGGCGACGTCGGCGTCTCGGCCGCCTCGTTCAATGACACCAGCGGCGCCTCCGCGCCTGTCGGCGGCGCCGGTGCGTGATAGTTCGGGCCCACTCGACACGCGGCGAGCGATGCGATCACCACCACACCCAAGACAACAGTTTGCCCCGATCGAATCATGGCGAATTCGATCCGCGCGCGCGAAACATCGACATCGGGGATGCCGGGCCCTGGGGGGCTGCGCTTCGAATGACCACGATGAGCAACGCGATGGCGGTCATGAAGCCGATGACGACGAAGCAATCGATGACTGCCTGGGTGTTGGCAGCCACTCGCACGACGTTTCCTAACGCTAACTCGCCGCGTGCCGCGGCGCCGACCGGATCGATAACTTTGGTCGTTGCGGCGCCATACGCGCTCAGCCGCTGAATGACTTGAGGGTCGCCTATTTGCAGATGTTGGCCGATCAAGTTCGACGCCACCTGTTCACGCACCCGAGCCAGCGTCGTCACGAACGCGGTTCCGATCTCCCCGCCCATGAGGCGCGCCGTCTGCAGAACGGCGCCGAAGGTAAGCGCATCCTGGGGTTTCAAGTGGAGAATGCCGAAGAAAATTACGCCGGACAGGGCGAAGCTCTGTCCCAGCGACTGCAGGAACGAGGAAGGAAGAAACTGGTACGAGCCCCAGAGCGGGGTCAGGTTGTAGGCCACCATGAGGCAGGCAACGCTGATGAACATGAATCCGATTGCGGCCACGAGCCTCGCGTCCGATCGACGCAGCATGAGAGCCGCGAGTGGACAGAAAATGAGCTGCGGTACCGCAATCCAGATGAGCGTATCACCGGTTTCCAGCGCGCGAAACCCGCGCACCGAGCCCAAAAACAGCGGAATCAAAAACGCGGTCGAAGTGATCGTCAGGCGGAGAAATGAAATCAACAGAAACAAAATCGGCAGAGGTGGGCCGAAGATGACTTTGAGATTGAGAAGCGCATGAGGGAAGCGCGCCGCATGGATCAAACTCGCCACGAGCATCAAGGCACCGGCCGACAGTAATCCCCATACTAATCCCGAGTTCAGCCAATCGAGCCGATTGCCCTGATCAAGGGCCGCATAGATCAATGCGAGCCCCAAACCACCCGCCAAGAGGCCAAATACATCATTCGGCGGCCGTGTGATGATCGGCTTGACGGCAATGCCACGATGCAGACAGAGCGACATGATCAGCGCGAGCGGCACATTTTGCCAGAAGATCCATCGCCACGAATAATGCTCGACGTACCAGCCTTCGAGGGATGCCGAAATGTTCAGCGACAGCTCGAGGTTGAGCGCATAGAGGGCGATGCCGTAGGCCCAATACTTGGGCGGCATGTTGAGCAATATGAAGCTCAAGGTGAGTGGTATGAAGAATCCTGAGGCCAGACCGCCCAGGAACTGCATCGTGAGTAGCGTGGGCAGATTGGGCGAAAAAGGGGTCAGCAAGGAAATGAGTGCAAATGCGATGGACGCGCCGATTAATACGCGTCGCGGGCCGAAGGTGGCGCCCATCCAAACGGCCGGGATCAAGATGAGCATCTGGGCCGCGGTTTGCGCGGTGGTGATCCATGCCCCCTCGTCGAATCCCGCGCCCACCGCGCCGCGAATGTCGGCAAGGCCGAAGGTGGACAATCGCCCATTTAAGGTCGATATGAACGTGCCCATGAGCACCGCGACAAGTCCGAGCCACGGTATGGAAGTCGGTGGGGATGGCAGCGTCGGAGCCGTCAGGCCTGCCCCGGGTAAAGGCGCAGTCGCGCTCACTTGCGCCCGTCTCTGGCGTTGACTTTCGCTTCCACTGACATGCCGGGCACCAGACGATCGGCGAGGCCATCCGCATCGTCAATGGCTATTTTCACCGCGATGCGCTGCACGATCTTGGTGAAGTTGCCCGTGGCATTGTCAGGCGGCAACAGCGCGAACACGGCCCCCGACGCCGGCGCGAATGCCAGCACATGTCCGCGCAGCGTATGTCCGGGGAAGGTGTCGACGGTGAATTCCGCCTTTTGACCGACAGCCATGTGAGTGAGCTGCGTTTCCTTGTAGTTGGCGATGACCCATACATTCGGCAAGGGCGTGAGCGTCGTGATCTGGCTGCCCACGCCGACCAATTGCCCGGGTTTGACCTGGCGCTGTCCGATCACCCCGTCCTGAGTCGCTGTGATGGTGGTGTACCCAACATTGAGCTTGGCCGCATCGAGTGCGGCGCGCTGCGCAGCGATAGTCGCCTCGCTCTGGGCGAATTGCGCTCCAAGAACCGCGAGCTGACGCTCGGCGGCGAGCGCTTGAGCGCGGTTTTGCCTCAGCTGCGCCTCGAGTTGCGCATGGGTGGTTGTCAGCTTTTCGCTCGCCTCAGTGGAAGAGGACCCGGTCTCGAGCAGTTGGCGCTGCCTGGCAAGGTCGCGACCGTTCTGTTCGAAAGACGCGCTGGCAGACGCGACCACCGCGCGTGCCGCCTCGACATTTGCGAGCTGTAACTCATGTTGTGCTGTAAGCGCTTGGGCTTGCGCGATCGCGGTCGCGACGCTGGCTTCGGCCTGCGCCGCGGCGGCGCGATAGTCATCGTCAACCAATTGCGCGAGCACCTGCCCTTTGTGGACATGCTCGAAATCCTGGATAGGCAGCTCGCGCACGTAGCCGGCCACCTTCGCGGATATGGGAGTAAGATCGGCCTGCAAATACGCATCATTCGTTTTCTGCCATCCCGCCCCGCCCTCCCAGCGGGTCCAATTCGTCGCTACGACGATGATGATGCCGATAGCCACGAGGAATGTGAGGATCCGCCACGCGAATTCAAATACCCTATTCCAATCGATACCTGGGTTAGTCATGGATCCATTCCATCTTTCTGCTTCTCCATCCCCCGTAAATCATCGTCCAGGCGGTGAGGAAATGACAAATCTTTTCTTGCGCACATCACGCGCAGAGCGCCCGGGCATCTCCCATCTGTCAATGGAAAAAATTATCCCTCTTTCCAGCCAAGGAGATCTGGGGGCACATGTAGGCTATCGAAGGATATTTAGAGTGCATACCCCGAGGGGCATCCTCCCAGTGTCGCTGACGAGTTACATTCCGTTTCTTGCGACAATCAGCTTGTCGGATCGGCGCCCATGTCACCTCTTGGGATACTCCGTGAAAACGTAGTCCTGTTTCTTCACTACCGTGTGGCACGCAAACCCGCACTTGGCGTCATTCCCCTGCGGCGGCTGATCCGCCGTCGTGCCGGGCCTGAACCCATCGGACGCGGCGTCGTACTCAAACTCGGCGTAGCCCCATCCGCCGCTGTCCGCGAACCTCTTGCTATCCTTCACCATGAAATCAACGTCATGGAGGGTACTCGGCACCAGCGGCTGACCGGGAGCCGTCTCGTTCGTTTTCGGGTTCCAATGGATCTTCGCCATTTTGGCGCCGTCGGGGAAAGGCTTGCCGTTGCCGGGAACACCGCCCTTATAGGCCTCGATCATCGCGGGGTTCCCGAGGATCACCGCAAGCAGCCCGCCGTTATGACTGACCGCAATGGTCTGCCAGCCTTCGTATCCTCTGAATTCGGAGAACGCGAGCCCATTCGGCACTTTGAGGCTGTACTTGTCCTGGGCGGAAATCGCAACCCCGGTAGCCAGAACGGCGAGCGTCACGGTAATACCCACACAGATCGCCATGCTTTTGCCCTTCATCGACGGTACCTCCTCTATCGGGTTTGGTGTTCTTACTTCTTTCGCAATGAGCCCTTATGCATCGAGCATCTTTTCGCGCGACTCATGAGTGGAGTGTCGCGAAATCAGTGCGCCCCGAGATCAACGCTCGCGAAATAGGCCGCCACCGCAGCAGTGTCAGCATCGTTCAGCCGCTCCGCAACCGAGCGCATGAGCTGACCCGCGTCACTCTTGCGTGTCCCGTCATGCCACGCCTTGATGGCACTGGAAATGTATTCGGCCGATTGCCCCGCCAAGTAGGGTGCGGAGTATGGAACCCCGACGCCGTCGGGTCCGTGGCAATTATTACAAGCTTGCACCCGCACAATTTCGTCGCCTTGATAAGCCAATTGATGGCCGCGCGCAAGAGTAATCGGGTTAACTGAACGATCTTGCGCGACGAAGGGTGCCGACATCGCCGCGAATCGCGTCGCGAGGTCTTTGCGCTGCTTGTCGCTCAGCGGTTTGGCGAAATTGACCATGATCGGATTAGCTCGTGTTCCGTCCGCGTAGTTGTCCAACTGCTTTTTAAGATAATCGGCCGTTTGCCCGGCAATGCGCGGAACATGGGCTGCCGGCATACCCTCACCATGCGCACCGTGACAGCCTTGGCAGGCGGCTGTCGTTGCATCCGGCTGGCTGGCGGGAGGCGCGGCCGCGCCTCCCAAGAGTGCCAGTGGTACTGCCGTGAGCAGGATTGCACCGCTAGCCAGTAGGAGTCGGGAGCGCAGACCGGCGTTCACGCCGACACCAAACGACCAGGATTTTTCATGTACTTATTTTTCAGCGCGTCGATCGCCCAGTAGGTCAGCGCACCCAAGGTACCCGTGGGATTCCATGAGGCATTTTGTGGATAGTTCGAGGCGCCGATGACAAACACATTGGGAACGTCCCAGGACTGCAAGTACCGGTTGACCACGCTGGTCTTCGGGTTGTCCCCCATCACCGTTCCGCCGGTGTTGTGCGTGGTCTGATACTGGGTGACCGTGTAGGGTCCCTGGCGCGGCGTGCCGACCACCTGTTTGGCACCCATGGCCTTGCCGATCTCCACCGCCTTTGCGGTCACGTGAGCCGCCATCTTGATGTCGTTCTGCGGAAAATCGAAAGTGATTCGCAGCACCGGTTGACCCCAGGCGTCGCGGTACGTGGGATCGAGATCGCAGTAGTTCTGCTTCTGTGAAACAGAACTGCCATGCAGACTGAACATCACGGTGTGGTTGTAATGCTTGACCACGGCCTGCTTCCATCCCTTTCCCCAATTCGGCGTTCCGGGGGGAGTCGGGTGGTACTGGATCGGCCGTCCGTTGGTATTCACGGCGCCGATGAATGCGCCGCCGATGAATCCTAAGCCCGCATGATCGAAGTTATCGCCGGCGAAGTCGTTGATCAGGGTGCCGGAGGCACCCGATGCCATGAATGGATTGACGATGATGTCGTCGTCGAAAAATGACGCCACGGTGCTCATGGTCTGGTAGGCGTAGTTGCGTCCGACAACGCCTTGGCCGGTGGCCGGGTTGTAAGGCGCTCCGATACCCGACAGCAGCAGCATACGCACATTGTTGATCGCAAAAGTCGAGGTAATCACCAAGGACGCCGGCTGTTCAAATTCCCGTCCCACGGCATCGATGTAGGTGACGCCCGTTGCCTGCTTCTTGGTCGAGTCGAGATTGATGCGCTGGACCTGGCAACCCGTGCGCAGCTCGAAGTTGGGATTCGCCAGCAACACCGGCAAAATGATGGTTTGTGGTACCGACTTGGCGTAGTGCTCGCACGCGTAGCGCTCGCAGAAACCGCAGAACACACAGGCATTGAGCTTGATGCCTTCAGGGTTGGTATAGGGCTGACTTAAGTTCGACGAGGGCTGGGGAAACGGGTGGTAGCCTAAGCTGCTCGCCGCCTTGCGAAACATCGCGCCGGAGAAATGCTCCTTCATCGGCGGCGTCGGATACTCGCGCGATCGCGGCGATTCATGCGGATCGCCGCCCGGCTGAATCTGACCCTTGATATTGCCGGCCTTGCCGCTGGTACCCAACAGGTACTCGAAGCGATCGAAGTGCGGCTCGAGCTCATCGTAAGTCACACCCCAGTCCTGAATGCTGAGATCCGGGTCGAGAAAGTCCTTGCCGTAGCGCTCGCGCGTGCGCGTGGCGAGTTGGAAGTCGTTCGCCTGGAAGCGATAGGTCTGGCCATTCCAGTGAACCATGGAGCCGCCGAGCCCGGTTCCGGGTAGAAATGATTCCCAACGCCTCACCGGCAGTGCCACCTGTGAACTCTGATTTCGAAACGTCACGGGTTCTCGCGTGTTGTCCTGCATCAGCGCTTTGCGCACATCGAAACGCAATTCGTCATGAATCGCGGGACTTTGAAACTCCGGCACGGTGGATCGCGTTTGGCCGCGCTCTAAACCGACGACTTTGTAACCGGCGGCCGCCAGTTCCTTGGCAACGATACTGCCCACCATGCCTACCCCGATCACCACCACATCCACTTCTTTGAGACGCTGTGCCATGACCATTGCTCCTAGAGGTTGGCAGGGATGTCCTGTCGCACATGGATGTGGCCATGGCCATCCTGGGCGAGACTCATCGGCTCACGCACGAACTTCACGCCGTGTCGATCGATCACTTCGTAATAGTTCGCGTACGCGCCTGGAAATCCGATCATGCGCCACGCGACCATATCGCTGTTACCCCCGTACACCGGATCGCTGAAAAATCCTTCCACGGTCATTTTCAACAGCATGTCGAAGAAAATCGCGGACGGTACGCCGTCAAGATCATGCGCGCCGGACTCTAGCGACTTAAGGTACGCATCTTGATCATCGGCAGACATCGCGTTAAACGGCGTGTGGTGCGCCTCCAGGTCACGATTGATGGCACGAAGCGATGCGTGAAAGAGTTCAGCGGGCGTGAACGGCAACTGGTAGCCCTGAGACGGCGTGCCCGGTTGCCACGGGCCACTACGGTATAGGCGCTCGCCCGCACCCCAGGCACCGCCTAACTGCTTATCGAGGTAGTTCGGAACTCCGGCGCCGAGCGCACCGGGCCCCAATTCGTCGGCAGGGATCAACCTCTCGCATGCCGCCTCGATAAAGAGCGCCTCGTCCGCATTGAAAAAGAGGTAAGTGGGTTTGACCCGAGGGGCTTCGACTGGAGCATGTTTGGCGGGAGCCGCCGCAGCTTCAGCCGGCGTCTGCATCAACACCGTGGCTGGAATCACCGTTGCCGCGCCGACTGTGGTTACGAATGAACGTCTGGTGAGCTTGGACATTGTCGTTCCTCGACAAGTGATCGTACGTACATTTTACTTTGGTTCTGTGCGGCAACTCTCTCAAGGGCGACGCTGCACCTCACTGTCCGGACAGGCGTTTCGCGAATGAAACGGCATACGCCGGTGACCGGAATAGCAGGATGGGATCGTTGGTCGGAGCCATGCCGTCTGCCATTACTAAGGGGTTGAAGTTGATCGGCTCACAAGCCACGCCCTTCTGTTGCGTTGTTGCTTGAGTGATGGTGAGGGTGCCGGCGGTGAAATGCTTGCGGGTCTCTGGCCAAAGCAACGTCGGATTGTCCTGCGGATCGCCGGCCTCGCCGACGTAAACAATCATGTCCCACACCGCCGGCGCTTTGCGCGTGCGCTCGATGAGATTTTTCTCGAGGAAGTCATGGGGCGCCGCCTTCATTTCCCCAGCGGTCATCTCTTTTGTCCCATCGCGGGGGACGAACCGCCACCTCACCGGGTGCTCGGCGCCTTTCGCATCAATAAACTTGAACGTGTGAATGCTGAAGAATGTGGTCTGATAGTAGTTCGCCGTCGGGGTGTGGTGGCTCGAGAGCTGCGTCGAAGCCATCGCGTCCGGATGCGTCGCCAAATAGACTTTGAATTTCTCCGGGTCGGGCTGGCCCGTCTTAGGATCCGGCTTCGCGGCGACGAGGAGATCGCGGAAAGAAGCCGGTGAGGCCGTGGCGAAGATAGGCGCATCGATCATGGTGATGTGCTGCAGCGCGCCGCCGGGAAGATGGAACTCGAGTGCCATGCCACGCGGAGCCGGCGCCGCGTCTGGTACTTCGGGACTGCCTCCCCCGAGGGAGAAGCGCGCGATCACAGGAATGGTTTTACCTGAGAAAAGCGCCGAGCGGCTGAGGGCCGTCGTCTCCGCGGCACCCACGAACTCGCCTGCTGCGCACGTGCCTTTGATGTGGTTCCGGCGCTGGCCTGGATGCACACCGAAGGTGCCTTCGAAGGCGTCGATCATTTGCGGGGCGGTGACTTCGGTGCTGGCGGGCGGTTCGCCCAAGGCCAGCGCGGGAACGCTGGATGCCGCTGAGGCGAGGGTCAAAAACGCGAATTGGGTGGTCCGGCCGAAGGGAGATGATTTCATTTCGGGAAACCTCTCAATCATCAGAGGAAACGTTGCGCCGCCAAAAGTACAGTGGCGCAGGGTAGCAGCTCCAGAGGGCCGAGGTCGACTGCACCATAGTACAGGTCGACAAGTTTGCTTCGGCGCACTAAAGCGTGCCAGTTACACCGCTGGCGGGCGAACGGCACTCCGGAGGCGCTCGATGACGCGCAGATTGGCTTTTAAGACTGTGACGCTCGGCTCGGGTGTCAAAAGCGCACCCGGATGCCCACGTCAAAAAGGACGCATCGGGCGCCGGCTCGCGCCGTCGACTAGTCAGCACGTCCTACCAAGGAATAAAAAAGCATTTGCGCCCTGCGCATTGCGTGCCAAGTAGGCGGCAGGCGACATTTTGTTTGCGCGTTTGGATTCGGGCTGACCAGCGGTATCGTGGCAGCTACGTGCTTGCGCTAATCGACCGGCCCGATCGCTGGCACGTCGCTGGCGGGAAAGGTCTCCTCGAGGGCCTCATCGAGTCGAGCATCTTGATGCGCCCGCTGCGCAGCTGTGGGCCGATGAACGAGCCATTGAGCAACATTCGCGGCGTACTGCCGTATGGATCGTTGCGCTTCAGGCGAATCCGCCAACGCATGGCCTGGCGACTCCGTGACGAAGCTGGGTTTGCCAGACGAGATGTCCCAGTTGTAATCCGCGAAATGATGAAAAGTAGATTGCGCAATCGCGCGACCCCCGTCGGCCGAATCTTCAAAAGCCACAGCAATGTTAAAGACTCGACCCGTGACTTGGCTCTTGCCGATGGCTATAACTCTCGCTGAAGGATCACCGATCGGCACATCCACATCTCCCTCATGAGGGTGTGACGGAAGAAATCGGATGCGGCCATTCGCCGCGTGAAGATCCGCCAGCGCGGGATGCAGCGGCTCTACAATAGCGATTTCCTGAAAATCCCCGTTTGCACCCGAGTGGTAATTCGGCCAGACAATGTTGGGGGTATAAGGATCGTCATTCGCCTGCCGACCGACATGAGGATTGATGTTCTTGCTGTGGAAATGGTGGGCATCACCGATCCTTTCCAAGGAACACAGCGAGCAGCCCAGGTCCATGTGATCGCGCGTAACCAGAACACCGCCGCCGCGCTTACCAAAAAGCGAGATCCCAGCGCCATCCTCCTTGGTCAACCCGTCACCCGTGTCGACTGCAAAGAGCCACAATGCGTCGAAACCCTCATTGCTGAGGTTCGCCAGAATCGGGTCCGGAAGTCCCAGAGGACCCCGATCACGGGCGGTGACATCAAATATCGGTGCCCCGGTGTTGTCCCGTAGACTCGCCAGGAGCTCTGCTAGTCGGCTGAAACGGGCGATTGACCAGTCATCCGCAGTCGTCGGAATCGTGGTCTGAAGCAGTATCTTCGCGGGTCGGCTCATTGGGAGTCCGTTCAGTCGCTTCCCTCACCGGCTTGTTGCTCGCTTAATGTATTGATTGCCTCGGGCAACGCCTCGAGCCGCTCTTTCGGAATCGGATGACCACTGACGTCCGATACTCCATAGCTTCCCTCCTCGATTTTCTTCAGCGCACGCTGCACCTGTGCAAGCCTCCCGACATCGCGAGCCACCAGATTGCCTTCCCGTTCCAGGGTCTCCAGCTTCTGTGCGTCATCCTCGTATTCATGCGCCTGTAGATTCGACTGCCCGCTGGTGCTGCCTTCGTCGGCCTCTGCGACGTCCATGGTCCTGCGCAGTTCATCGCGCAGCCTCGTCAGCTGTTGTCGCTTTCGCTCGATGTATGCCGCATCAAGTCTGAGTGATTGATTGACCACAATAGATCTCCTCGGTCCCCTCGACCCCTGTATCACACCCACAATCCCGGCTGCGTGCCGGCCACGCAAACTCTTCAGTGGCCCAACTAGTTGCCGCGCCGGCTTGATTCAAACAGAAACCAGGTGCGCCGTTCGGTTTCGTCGATCCAGTTCTCGATCAAACTGGCAGTGGCAATGTCGTGATGATCGCCCACTACTTCATGCACTTCACGCAGACGAGCGGCCAAAGTCTGATTGTCCTCACGCAGCTCGGCCAGCATGTCCAGCGGGTCGACGTATTCAGCATCGTTGTCCTTGATTCGCTGAATTCGCGCGATATGCCCAATCGACCGCAATGTCGAGCCGCCGGTTTTTCTAATCCTCTCGGCAATCGGATCGGTCATCGCATACAACTGATCGGCCTGTTCATCGAGCAGCAAGTGGTAGTCCCGAAAGTGCGGGCCGCTCATATGCCAATGAAAATTCTTCGTCTTTAAATAAAGCGCGAATACGTCAGCAAGAATGGCATTCATGCCTCCCGCAATATCCGCGGAAGCTTCTACACCGAGATCTGTGGGCGTGATCAAAGGTGCGTTGCGACGGTGCTTTAGATCGTTTCGATTAATAGACTTGTTCTTCGCCATACTCTATCTCCGTAGTCCTATATTGAATTTCCTTAATGCTCGCGCCAGAGCCAGCAGTAGTCGGTGCACGTCTCGACCTTGAGCTAAGCAGCGTGTGTAACTCGCGGGGCAGCCTCACGAGCGTGCAAAGCCATGGCGACGAGCGCTGAACCTCCAAATATCATATTGATGCCCACCAGGAGCCCGATCGCCCATGCGGCGGTGGCGGGCAGTCCAACCAATATCAATCCCGCCAGGATCAGATCCACGATCCCGCTGATCAGCATCATGCCCCACCGCCCGGAAAGCTCGCGCTTGTGCTCCAGTGCAAACATGATTGAAACCACGCCTTCGAGAGTCAGAAATACTGTGAGGACCAAGGTGAGCGAGACGGCGCCGGTGAGCGGCCACCGCAGCAGCACGAAGCCAGCAACGATCCCTAGAATGCCTGAGAGCAGTGACCACCAGAAACCTGGAGCGTGACGCATCCGGAAGGTGGCTACCAGCCCTACGATACCGCTTAGCAAAAAAACCCAACCGACTACAAGGGCGATGGCGAGGGTGGCGATCAGAGGAAGCATGACGGCAGCCAACCCAAGTATTACGAGGACGATGCCCTCGATCAGAAAAAGTTTCCAATGTGCATGCAGCGAGGTTGCTAACGCAGCCTGGATTCGTTCGAATTCCGGTTTGACCGTGGACACGCCGATCACCTCGATTGGGTACGTCGCGCGATCATAAGCCGAATTGGGCAGACAGTCGCCTCCCCGCCCCTTTCTTGCCGATCTGACACCGTGCGGCACCCGCACATCTGGGCAGACCCTCGAACTCCTGATCGTCGGCGACCACGATACACCCAGGTTTTCCTTTGTTGGCGCCCCGGTCAGACATTCCTAAGCCTTACGCGCAGCCCATTGACCGATCGGATGACCGTCGTTGCGGCATCCCTCGCAACCAGTTCGATCACGACGCCACGCTCATTCTCAAGATAAGCGGCAAAACTGCCCCCAGAGATCGTCACTCCCGCGCTTGACGCGGAATATTTTCCGCTGAAGTCCGAGATTTTCCTCAACCGCATGACCCGCCCAGTAGCATAAATGCCCGCCGCACCGGCATCCGCGATGGATGGACTCGAAACGCGGAAAGGATGATTGCGGCCTTGGAAACTCATTTGTCCATGGCCCCAGGCGAATCCCGCTGCGGCCGCGCCCACGCCATCTTCCAGCCACATCACAACGTCCGGCTCGCTTCGCGCAGTGCTCGAATTATCCCTCGCCGCATCGAATGCCGCGGCGAATTGCTTTGCATCGAACATGAGACTCAGCTTGTCCATGGATGTAGTAGCGAACGCTAGCGGCTGAATTCTTGGTCGCGAACCACATATTTAAAGAGCCCCTTCACCGTAATGCCGTACCTCTATGTGGGGGAGTCGGCCAGGCGGCACGGCAGCGCAAACAGGATGAAGGGGCGGTAACCTTATGACTCATCTCCGATTGCTTAATCGATGTCGTCGTAACGGAATGGCTTGCGCCTCAATTCTTGCTCGATGTTTCGGATAGCGACCTTCATCGCTAACAGGAGTATCGGAGCCAGTCCGATCACGAGAAGGAATTGCATACGCCTCTCCTTAGGTTGTGCCAGCTTAGCCAGCATCTGCCCGGCTGTATTGAATGGAAATGCTGGCAATTGGATGGCCATGCCCCTCGTTCGAGATCCATTGGTGGCTAGTCTGTAAAGGGAGTTCATGCCCAACCCAAGGTCCGCTGGCGATACTCACCGATAGCACACCAGAAGGGCGCGGATTAATCGATTGCACTTTGGTATGAGCCGAAGACTGAAGGACAAAAGCGCACAAAACTGGAGAAGGCAGCGTGTGGTGGGCGGCGCGCACGTGGTCGTACAACTGGTCGATGATCTTAGGATCCTCGCCTGGACGTGTGACCGCCAACGCTCACTGCGCGCCCTCTACCCCCGCTTCCGGCATTCCACCTTCTTCGCGTCGTCGCACGCCTCGATCGTCCGCTGTTGCGTGGTGTGTTTCAGAGGTGTCGGGGCCTAACCTTCCACCATTAGCACGTACCGCGTCAGCGTCGTGATGGCGAGCAATGCGGTGTGCAGGTAGCGGTCAGCGATCGTGCTAGTACCCCGGCGGCGGCGGGGGCATTGGCGGCGGTGCAGTTGCCGCGACATCGATTCGGCCATATAAGCCGCCAGTCTCCGCCGTAATTCCCGCCGCGAAATACAGGGTGGTCGCGGGTTGGTTGAACGCGCCGTTGCCGAACAGAATGCCCCACAGGCCCGGAGTGGCGAGCGGCTTGCCGGTGCTGTCATTGACGCTGCCCATGAAGGTGCCGCTCGACGGGTCGTAGCCGTTGATCACCCCATCGCCAAAATTGCCGATCAACAACATATTCGCCAGCGTTCCGAAGCCGGCCGGGGCAAGCGCAACACCCCACGGCGCATTGAGCGCGCCGCCTGCCGCGACCAAATGCTGCAGGAATTTGCCGTTGGTGTCGAAGACGTCGACGAGACCCAGTCCCGCGCCGCTGACATTGGCGTGCTTTATGCGAATCCTGCTGTGCGTACGTGACAATGATCGAGACGGTGCTACCGATCGTAACCGCTTGAATTCCGAACGGGGCATAGCCCGCCGGCAACGTGGGGTCCGTGAATCCTCCACTGGTTGTAACCTTGGCAAAGCTCTTATCGAAGACGTCCACCTTGTTGTTGTGGAAATCGGTGGCGTAGAGGAAATTTCCGCTGCCGTTGTTCGCAATCGCAAGGCCTTTGTACACCGCGCCGCCGGCGCCGTCGTCATACGCGGTGATGGCGTTGAGGGGATCCACGCTTTGCGACCAACCACTGATGGCGCCACCCTCGCCCGAAAAAATGAATAACGCCGGGCTCGGCGGTCCCCCATTCTTGGAAATGGCAAAATCGGCACTGGAGTTAAATACTGATGCCGGTTGGATCGGCGGGACCGGCCGACGGCGGAGGAATCGCGACCACCAAAGATTGCTTGACGCCTGCGCCGTCATACAGCGTCGATGTCTGCGTATGGTTGTTGGCAACCCACATCGGCCCCGTTGGCGCCAGCGCGAGCCCCCAAGGGTTGATGAGATTAGGATCAGTCGCCGCTGCCATTACCGAGCCGTCGGAGACGAGATTGGTCTGCGAAAAGGCCGTTGCCGCATTCACGGTGAGTGCCGCCGTTTGCATGGTGCTCGCGCTATACGCGCCGCCCGAGCAATTCATCATGTAGTTGAGGGTCCCTTCGGCAGTCGGTGTAACGGTTGCGGTGCCGCTTGCACTCTTGCTGCCGGACCAAGCGCCACTGGCCATGCAAGTGGTGCCGGAGTTCGATGACCACTTGATGGTTGCGCTTTGGCCAACCGTAACGGTCGTCGGCGCGACGCTGATACTCATGCTAGCGGCCGCCATCGGCGCTGGAGGCGCCATGCTCGCCATGTACCCCATTCCGCCGGAGCCGCCGCATGCGCCGAGCAGCACAGCGATGGCGTAACAGGAAACACGAATGCTTGCTGATGCACGCGCGAACAGCGCGGATTCTTCAATATGCTTCATGACGGTCGTCCCCTTGTATACGCTGCCGTATAACTGAGTACCGCTCAAGATGCAGCTCGGTTACCTCGCTTAGAATTGTTTTTGTTGTGCAACTGCGCCTGAGTCTTTGGATGATCGATCAACGTACGCTGTCGCGATGCGCCATAGTAATTATGCGTGCGTTGCGGCAAGCGAATTGCAATGATGGCGTTGACGCCGTCCGCAAAAACTTTTGCTGAGATCTCGGGGTGTGGAAGTTACGGCCACGCCTCTCAGCTCACCGAAGTGGGGCGATCTTGCCTTTGCGCGCAGCGTCGACCCCAATTTAGAAGACGTGCCAGATAGATCGTATTGCGGTGCGTTGGTGCCTGCCTGGAATTGGACTTTGGTCCCATGCAAGCTGCGGGGCTCGAGCCGATAATCACTCCTAACTTCCGTTTGATTAGCACGTATTAGCCAATCACGGCCCGCTTCAGTTGCGTGGAGAACGGAAAACCCTTCGTGGCGCGCTGCCCATGCGCACGTTGTCTGCGGGCCGCGCTCTTTGCCATCGCGACCGATTTGATCGATCCATCGATTTTTGCCTTTAAGGAGCCACTATGAGCTTAGTCAGTTTTATTGCGGATGCGGGCGAGAAATTGCTCGGAACTGCTTCGGTGACCCCATCGCCGCCCGCGGGCGGAGCTGCACCTAATGTAGCCCAGGCCAATGCAACAGCCGGGGCGGCGATAGCAAAATACGTGGCATCTCAGAACTTGAGCGCGCAGAACTTAACCATTACTTACGACGGTGCGTCGAAGACGGTGACAGTTGCGGGTGTCGCTCCCGACCAAGCCACCAAGGAAAAGATAGTCCTGTGCTGCGGAAATATACACTCGGTCGCGAAGGTCAATGATCAAATGACTGTCGCGCAAGCGGCTGCCGCATCAACGCTCTATGAAGTAAAGGCCGGAGACTCGCTTTCCAAAATCGCTAAATCCGTGTATGGCGATGCGAATGCCTATATGAAGATTTTCGACGCGAATAAACCGATGCTCACCGATCCGAACAAAATTTATCCGGGACAGCAACTTCGCGTCCCCCCCAACACTTGAGGATCAACACATGGGCGTTCTAGATACGCGGCGACGATACGGGAACGGGTAAAAGCACGAGGTCGGACGTCGGCAATTCCTGTCAGCGGTCGGCCACCTCTTCGCTAAGAATCGCGGTGTTTGCGATCAAGCGCTCGAGGAATCGGCGGACCTCCGCTCTGGGAACAAGAGCCGGCCGATTGCCAACGCCGCGATGGCGCCGGCGAACTGCGCAAGCATAAAAGCAGGTACATCGATAGGCCGGATACCGGAAAACGTATTGGTCAGAGATCTTGCGATCGTGATCGCCGGATTTGCGAAGGACGTCGACGCGGTAAACCAATAGGCGGCTCCGATCCACGCCGCAACCATCCATGGCGCATCTTCGGAACGGCGATGCCCCAATACAACCATCAATAGGCCAAAGGTCGCCACGAATTCCGCCAGCCACTGCGCGGGTCCGGTACGGACATGAACTGAAAGTTGCCACAGTGGCGCTTCAAACATGGCGTGAGCAAGCCACGCACCGGCGCAGCATCCTACGATTTGAGTAAAGCCATAGGCGGCCGCGTCGAACCCTCCGAGCTTACCCCGCAAGGCCTGGATCAACGACACTGCGGGGTTAAAATGGGCTCCGCTAACCGGGCCGAGAAGCGCAATCAATGTGGCAAGCACCGCGACGGTCGCTCCCGTGTTGGCGATTAACGCAACGCCGAGATTACCTCCGGCAAGGCGTTCGGCCATGATTCCTGATCCCACAACAGTTGCCGCGAGGAGCAAAGATCCTAGTCCCTCAGCCAGCAGCCTTCTCGGCAGCGGCTCAGAGTGCATCGTTTGTCTTGCCGATCGCGTCCATCTCTGCCTTTATACGTAGGGCGTCGATGCTTGTTAGCGGCAAGCTCAAAAAGAGCTTGATGCGCCTGTCCAGCAGCTTATAAGCCTCATTAAAGGCGGTCTTTTTCTGGATATCGGTGCCCTGAACAGCCGCGGGATCCGGGATGCCCCAATGGGCGGTCGTGGGCTTTCCCGTCCACACCGGACACATCTCGCCGGCGGCGTTGTCACACACCGTAATCACAAAATCAAAATGCGGGCCCCCAGGAGCGGCGAACTCGTCCCAACTCTTGCTACGCAAACCTTCGGTGGGAAAATCCAAGCTCTTCAATAAATCGAGCGCAAGCGGGTTCACTTTCCCGTTAGGGTGGCTCCCCGCACTAAAGGCGCGAAACAGGCCTTTGCCGGACTTATTCATAATGGCCTCGGCCAGGATGCTGCGAGCCGAGTTGCCGGTACAAAGGAACAGAACGTTGTAGGGCCGATCGCGCACGTCAGGTTGCCCGAGTTGCCGCGCAGCAGGACTTGGCTGCCGTCGGCAAGATGTCACCATTGCCGTGTTGAGTGCTCTTGCCGGTCGTTAAGAACGTCTCCCATGCAACGCCTTGTGGATCGTGGATCCAACTCTTCTCGCTCATCGCGTAGCAGCAGGTTGTTTCACCCTCGTCGATCACCGGGCCTACGGCTTTCTGCAGGCGCTCGTAAACTTCGGTGAGTTCCGCGCGATCCTCGACTTGGATGCCCAAATGATCAATGCCCGTGGGTCGAGCGCGCTGGCTGATCGCAAAGTTCACCCGCGGATCCTCGAGCATCCATTTGGCATAGTCGTTTTTCGTGACGACGGGTTCGGCGTTGAATAGTTCTCGATAGAATTGGATCGAGGATGGTATGTCCTTAACGCTTAGATGAACGTGAAGTCGTTTCATATTTCACCGGTCGCTTTAGAGCTGTTTGGTCATGAACGCGGAACTTGTCGGACAAAGACTGGAAAACTCCCGAGTGGATTGAATGGAAGGCGGCGCTTGGTTTCTCTCGACGCGCCGATACCCTCGGCGCTCGAAAAAAATCGCTGCGGTCATGGTCAGCAGATAAATCGCCCGCACGCCCTGCGCCGACGCGTGCTCCTCCGCACGCTTGACCAGGCCTGCCCCAAGGCCCTGGGTCCGAGCCGAAGCTGCAACCGCCAGCGAACGCAGCAGCGCATCGGTGCCGAAGATCTCAAGTCCCACCAGCCCCGATGGAGAGTCCTCGGAACCGATGAAGAAGAAGTGTTCTAAATGTTCATCGGTCAGATCCGAGACCGGCAGACCTTCGCGTTCAAGAAATGCCACCGCAGTCGATCTCGAAGGCCGGGCACGGATCATAGATGGCTCGGGCATAAGAGCTAAGCAACTCGGGCCGCGCTTTTGGTAGCTTTTGCAGTCGGCGCCGGCGCGCAGCCCGTCGAGCAATCGGCGCCACTCCCAACGCAGCAATTTTTCGTAAGATAGCCAATCAACCCATTCATCGCATCAAAATCGGCACTGTAAATGAGTTGCCGACTGGCTCGTTGCTGCGTGATCAGCCCTGCGCGCTGCAGATTCTGCAGATGAAAGGTCAGCGAGGACGGTAGTAGTCTCACCCGCTCTCCGATGACGCCCGCCGAGAGGCCTTCCGGTCCTTGTTCGACCAGCAGGCGATAGATCTTTAGTCGGTGTTCATGCGCGAGCGCGCTCAGCGCCTCAATGACCGCGGGTGTTTTCATGAGCGCATACGATATTACTGGTATTATCGTATTGTCAACTGCAGTGCATTGCAAGCGCTAACCCCAGCGTCACAACGCACTAGGCTATCGAGGCAGCTACCGATTTCTATCCGCGGATTAGACCCCGAAATCGCGCCAAGCAATTCGCAATCGTAGCCAGCCCCTAGAATTTGACCAGAACACCCGCGCCCACGACGACTTCGCGCGTTCGCAGATCCGGGAACCAATCATTCGCGCCGCAGTTACCCGTAGTGGCATCGGATCCACCGCCGACACAACTCGCCGGCGCACCCGTGTTGCCGCCGGGAGGCGTCACCCCCCCTGATCCTGACCAGTACGGCACACTCGAATGGCGAAACGTCGCCTCAGTCCACCAGGTAATCCAATCCTTGGGCATGTACTGAAAATTGAGCTGCGTGTCCCACTGGTAGAGCTTCTGTCCGGGCTGCTGGGTAAAGTAAGGCGATCCGGTTGCGGCCGTCGCGCCATTGATGGGCGGAGTTAGCGCAAGATATCGTCCCGGGTTGTTCATGAAGCCGCCGCCAAACGTCACCGCGTACAGATCGTTGTGGAACCAGGTACGGTCATACAGCATCATGCCGAAGAAATTGTCCTTGTTCTGACCGCTCGTGCAGGTGATGCCGCCGCCGTACTGACAGCCAATATCGACGGTGAAGCTGAATGCCATTTTCGATATGCCGTCGCCGCCCATGCCGCGCGCGTCGTAGTATTTCACTAAAACGCTGTCATCAGAATGAATGCGCTTGACCTTTGAGTAGTCAATGGGCTGTCCCGCTCCTACCAATGACCCCGCTGGGGCGTTTAGGTTACCGCCGTTTTGTGGCTGGCAGAGCGTGTCGGTCGTTCCTCGAATGCCATTTCCGCCGACTTGGCAATTCAAATTATCCTGCCCGATGGAGTAGGCGTTGAAAACCAGTTTCAGCGAGTCATTCGGGATCCACAGTATCTGCCCGCCGAATCCCGGCTTGGAATTGAACTTGGCATAGGACTGCCAGCCGTTGATGAGCCAGGGCTCAATTTTCAAATTCTGCGTCGGCCACCACTGCACACGAAGTCCGTTGAAAAACCAGGGTGTGTTGGATGACACGAAAGAGGGCTGGTAAGTCCAGTTATCGTAATTGTAGTAGCTAAATAGACCGATGTAGGAGACGAAGACCCCCAGGTCGACATTAAGACCGTGGCTGACGTCAAAGTGATATCCGGCATTGGCCTCCGAAAAATATCGATAAGCATTTTGCAAATCCCATTGGCCCACCGCCGAGCTTGCGTCATTGCGCGGTGTGGTTGTCGCGAACATGCCAAACATCGACAGAAAGCGGGCTCTCACATTTTCCCAGTGGAAGTCGCCACCGAAGCTCACCTGTTCGATTTGAAATTCCCCGGACCGGAATTCTTCGGTCGAACCGACGATGGTATGGTCCTGGGGGTGGTTCAGGCTTTGCAGGTAGTTCATGTCGAAGCGGATTTCGGGCGTGAAGAACTTCGTGTCGAATATCGGCGATTTTGAACGCGGAGTACCATTCATCCAGCCAACGTAGCCGATGTTAGCCCACGGGGTCTTGAGGTCGACTTCAGGGCCGGCTGCTTCCGGGGCCTGGAGTGCTTCGGGCACCGCCGCTGCCGCCGGGGCGACGGCGGGCGCAGCGATAGCGGGAGCGGACTTAGGCGTCGCCGCGGCCACCACCGGAACGGACATCGTGACATCCTGCCGAGTCGCTTTGCTGCTGAGGACTTGCAAGGACGCCACCGTCACGTCCGGAAAGCCATCCACCTGCAACGTAAGAGACCATTCGCCCGGCGCAAGATCGCCGATCGAGTAGACCCCGTCACTGCCCGACAGCGTCGCGCGAATGGCGCCGCCATCCGCTCTGATCGCGGTCACGGTCGCGCCCTCCACCGCAAGCTTGCTGGCATTGGTCACTTTTCCGACAATAACTCCATTGGCTACTTTGTTAACCGAAGCGGGCGGCGCCGCGCCTGCTGGCACCGCAACCCCGGCTGCCAGAGCAAATGCCAGCAGTGTTTTCAGGTAAAATTGATCGTTCATCTCGGTTTCCTTTAAATTCGGCCAATCAGCCGCCGTCAACGAATCTCATCGAGTGCGAGATTGAGCTCGAGCACGTTAATCCGACGCTCACCGATCAAACCAAAGAGTCGTTCCCGCACATGGGTATTGATCAGCGCCTCGACGCGTGCGAGATCAAGATGCCGAGCGCGCGCCACGCGTGCCGCTTGGTACTCCGCCGCTGCGGGGCTGATGTCTGGATCAAGACCACTCGCCGATGCTGTCACGAGATCGACGGGAATCGACTGTTGATTATCCGGGTCGGCGTCGCGCAGGGCCTTCGCGTTTGCTTTGACCGCGTCGAGCAATGCGGGATTGAGGGGTCCTAAGTTCGAACCCGTTGAGGCCAAGCCGTTGTAAGGCTGAGGGGTGGTGGCGGACGGTCGGCCCCAGAAGTACTTAGGATCCGAGAAACTCTGGCCGATCAAGCGTGATCCGATGAGTTTGCCGTCCCGATAGACCAGACTGCCTTCGGCTTGGCGCGGGAAGGCTACTCTCGCCACGCCCGTGATGACCAGCGGATATACGATGCCGAGGAGGACCGTCATCAGCGCAAGGAGACTGAGGGCGGGCCGAATGAGTCGCACGAACATACCGTATTCTCCTCAAGCCCAGCCGGCCGCCGACAAGATCATGTCGATGAGTTTGATACCCGGGAAAGGCACGATGATGCCGCCCAGCCCATAGACGAGCAGATTTCGCCGCAGGAGTGGACCTGCGCCCAGCGCCCGGTACTTCACGCCCTTGATGGCGAGCGGGATTAAGACAACGATGATGAGAGCGTTGAAGATCACCGCCGACAGGATGGCGGAGTTGGGTGTCGCGAGATGCATGATGTTGAGCGCACTGAGTTCGGGGTACGTCATCGCAAAAGCCGCTGGGATGATCGCGAAGTACTTCGCAACGTCATTGGCAATCGAAAAAGTCGTCAAGGCGCCACGCGTCATCAGCATCTGCTTACCCGTCTCGACAATCTCGATGAGCTTGGTCGGATTCGAGTCAAGGTCAACCATGTTGCCGGCTTCCTTGGCCGCCTGCGTGCCGGTATTCATCGCCACTGCAACGTCGGACTGCGCGAGGGCAGGCGCGTCATTCGTGCCGTCACCGGTCATCGCAACCAGACGTCCTTGGGCTTGGTGCTGGCGAATCAGTTTGAGCTTTGCCTCCGGCGTCGCTTCCGCGAGAAAGTCGTCGACCCCAGCCTCAGCGGCGATCGCCGCCGCGGTGAGGCGATTGTCGCCGGTGATCATGATGGTCTTGATGCCCATGTGCCGCAGGTCGGCGAAGCGTTCTTTAATCCCACCCTTGACGATATCCTTGAGCTCGATGACCCCGAGCACACGCCCGCCGTCGGCAACGACCAGCGGCGTGCTGCCTTGGCGCGCAACGCGCTGCACGGCTTCCTCGACCAACGGAGGGAATGGCTTTCCCAGTCCGTCGATATACTTCTCGATGGTATTCGGAGCCCCCTTGCGGATCTGGCGTTCGCCGATATCGACGCCGCTCATTCGCGTCTGCGCCGAGAACGGCACAAAAATTGCGCTGAGCTGACCTAGGTCCCGCTCCCGCAGATTGAAGCGCTGTTTGGCGAGCACGACGATGCTGCGCCCCTCTGGGGTCTCGTCGGCGAGCGAGGCGAGTTGGGCGGCATCGGCGAGTTCCTGCTCTGTCACGCCGGGCGCCGGTAGGAACACTGTCGCCTGCCGATTACCGAGTGTGATGGTCCCGGTCTTGTCGAGGAGCAGCACATCTACGTCGCCGGCGGCCTCGACCGCACGACCGGAGGTGGCAATCACATTGGCCTGCATCATCCGACTCATGCCCGCCACGCCGATCGCCGACAACAGGCCGCCTATCGTCGTGGGAATGAGGCAGACCAATAGCGCCACGAGTGCGGTCATCGTGATCGGGGTCCCCACTTTGCTGACCTCGACGGCGAACATCGAAAATGGCAACAGCGTGACGATCACGATCAGGAATACCAGAGTCAGCGCCACCAGCAAGATTGTCAGCGCAATCTCATTGGGAGTCTTCTGCCGCTTCGCCGCTTCAACCATCGAGATCATCCGGTCGAGAAATGTTTCTCCCGGATTGACCGACACTCGCACCACCAGCCAGTCCGATAGCACCCGCGTGCCGCCGGTGACCGACGAGAAGTCGCCGCCGGATTCGCGAATGACCGGCGCTGATTCGCCCGTAATGGCGCTCTCGTCGACCGAGGCGACGCCTTCGATGACTTCGCCATCGGCCGGGATGGTGTCATGCGTCTCCACCAGCACGACATCGCCCTTTCTTAGGTCTTCCGCCTTGACGAGCGTCGTCTGCCGTGTGCCCGGACTTTTCTGGACAAGGCGCTTGGCCATCACGGTCTGACGCATATTGCGCAGCGCGGACGCCTGGGCCCGGCTGCGACCCTCGGCGAGCGCTTCAGCGAAGTTGGCAAAGAGAACGGTGAATAGCAACCAGATGGTGATCGCCAGAATAAAGCCCGCGGGCGCTTCTCCGTGTCCCGCAAGCGCCTGGGCATAGAGGATAGCGGTCACGATTGTGCCTAGGTAAACGACGAACATCACCGGGTTACGCCATTGGACGCGCGGGTCGAGCTTCTTGACGGACCCGAGCAGCGCAGGTCCGATAAGCTTGCGATCAAAGAGCGAGAGTTGTGGACGCGACATAAGGAACGCGTTACTTGGCAGCCGCGAGCATGAAGTGCTCGACGACTGGTCCCAGCGCGAGCGCCGGTACGTAGGTTAGGACACCGATTAGTAGAATCGAGCCGATAAGCAGTGTCACAAACAAGAGTCCATGCGTCGGCATCGTGCCTTCCGTGACCGGGACCCGCTTCTTCGCGGCGAGCGATCCCGCGATGGCGAGCGCGGCCATAATCGGCCAGAATCGACCGATGAACATCGCAATACCGGTCGCCACGTTATAGAAAACCGTGCTCGCCGTGAGGCCGCCGAACGCGCTGCCGTTGTTGTTGGCGGCTGAGGTAAACGCATACAGAATCTCGCTAAATCCATGCGCGCCAGGATTTCCGACGCCGGCTTTGCCCGCCGCCGTCATGACGGCAACCGCAGTACCGATGAGCACGGCAAACGGTGTGGTCAGAATAAAGACTGAGGCCATCTTCATCTCGAATGCCTCGATCTTCTTGCCCAGGTATTCGGGCGTCCTGCCGATCATCAATCCGGCAATGAAGACGCCCAAAATGGCGTATATCAGTATCGAGTACACGCCGGTGCCAACCCCGCCGGGCGCGACCTCCCCGAGCTGTATCAGGAACATCGGCACGAAACCGCCCAGCGGCGTCATCGAGTCGTGACTCGAGTTCACCGCGCCCGTGGAAGTCCCGGTCGTGGCCGCCGCAAAGATCGAGGAGGCGACAATGCCGAAGCGGATCTCCTTGCCTTCCATGTTGCCGCCCGGCTGCAGGGTGCTCGCAACCTCATCGATGCCCTGCTTTGCGATGAGAGGGTTGCCGATCTGCTCGCTGTGGAACGCAAGGATCACCAGCGGCACGAACAAGATCAGCATAGCGGTCAACACCACCCAACCCTGACGGGTGTCCCCAACCATTTTGCCGAAGGTAAAGGTGAGAGCGAACGGGATGAGGAGAATCGCCAACATTTCCAGCAAATTCGTCAAGGGAGAGGGATTCTCGTACGGATGAGCGGAATTCGCATTGAGGAAACCGCCGCCATTGGTGCCGATTTCCTTAATCGCTTCCTGCGAGGCGATCGGCCCCATCGGCAGCGTCTGTGTCTGAGTCGTCGCCGTCTCGGTCACGGCATTGCCCGCCGAATCCTTGATGGGGTTGCCGGCCGCGTCGGTCTTCGGATTCTGATAGGTAATGTTCTCGACGGTCGTCGCGTCCTTGTAGGCGGCTAAATTCTGGATTACCCCTTGGCTCGCGAGCGCGAGCGCGAGCAGCGCCGAGAGCGGCAACAGCACATAAAGGGCCGCGCGCGTGACATCGGCCCAGAAATTGCCGATCGTATTGGTCGTGTGGCGGGTGAAACCACGGATTAGGGCGATGGCGACCGCGATGCCCGTCGCCGCGGACAGGAAATTCTGCACCGCGAGTCCCGCCATCTGCACGAGGTAGCCCATGGTCGACTCGCCGGAATATCCCTGCCAGTTGGTATTAGTAATGAAACTGATGGCCGTGTTGAATGACGAATCCGGGCTGACTCCCGCAAATTTTTGCGGATTCAACGGGAAGAATATCTGCAGGCGCTGCAAGCCATAGACGAGGACTGCACCCAGCACATTGAAAAGCAGCAATGCGATCGCGTATTGCGTCCAGGACATCTCCTCGGCGGGATCGATCCCACTGAGGCGATACAGGAAGCCTTCGGCTCGGCCGCCGACGCGCAGAGCGAAATTCGGTCTGCCTTGCATGACATCGGCGATGTAACTGCCGAGTGGCTTAACACACAACACGACAATGGCAAGGAACGCCACCAGCAGCACGCCAAACATTGTGCCAGCGTCCATCAGAATCGCTCCGCGCGTAGCAGCGCAAATAGGAGGTAGCCCAGCAAGAACAGCGCAAGCACAGCCCCCAACCAATGCATGAAACTCATGGGGTCTCCCCTAGGCGATTGAGCGCCAACACGAGGCCGTGGGTAACCGCATACAGAGCCGCCAGCATCAGCAGATAGATTGCGTCCATCCCTACACCCTCCCGAAGAAATACCTGCTCACAATTGCACCCATGGCAGCGCCGCTACTTCAAACTCAGTACGGGAAAACGAGTAATGGCCGTTTAGCGCCAACACCAACGCCAATTCGCGATTTGGCTTCGTAACAGCCGGAAGAATGCTAGTCGCAAAGATCTAAAAGTTTTGTATAAATTGTTCTTTCTGCTCGTGCGAGGAAACGATGATGAAGACTCTTCATATTTTCTACGTGATCGCTTTGCCAAATGTGAAGCCCCTATGGCCGTGCAATCAATCCGCAGGGACAGCTTCGGCCAGCTGAAACTGTCGACATCAACCCGGCCCGAGACGCCGCAGGTGCAGGTCCCACCTCAGCCGAAATTAACACCCGAGCTTCCGCAAACTGATGCCAAGGATCCAAAGCGGCCTTAAACTGCGCGCATGTCGATTCCAATTAGCCAGAGCTACCTTTGCCGCCTATGAACACCATTTTGCTTCTAAGTTTGTCAAACATTTTCATGACTTTCGCATGGTACGGGCATTTGAAATACGGTCATGACTGGCCCCTGTGGAAAGCGATTTTGATTTCCTGGTGCATTGCATTGTTCGAGTACTGTTTGGCGGTACCCGCAAATCGATTCGGCTATGCGCAGTTCACTGGATTTCAACTCAAGATCATTCAAGAGGTGATCACGATTTCTGTTTTTATCCTGTTCGCGATTATGTTTCTCAAAGAAAAGATCGCATGGAATTATCTGGTGGCGTTTGCCTTTCTTGGTGTCGCCGCATTCTTTGCCTTCGCGTTCAAGCCACCCGGATCCGTTATCTGATGCGGGACGCGGCGCGGCCATTTAGCGCGCCTTGCAATGAGTATGCGAGACGCATTGTACTTACCTCCGTCATCGGCGACGGTTCCGATCACAATTTCCGACAATGCGGTTGCGACGCGCAGCCAAATCGAGAGCACAGTCGCCAGCAAGGTGAGACCCAGCCACCGGAGGCAAGGAGCCAAGTCATGGCTGAATCTCCCAGCGCCCTATCCGAGGCGTAACCGTCGTTTGGAGCGGCGTCGTCGCGAGCGCTCCGGCCTATTCAAGTGGCGCCGCCGTCGGCGGATCCTCGGAATCGGGGTTGATTACGCCGAAATGCGCCGGGATCTGGGAGTAGAAGAGCCGGATGTTCTCCTTTTCAATCAGCGCCAGCAGCCGTTTCGCTTCATCGTCGGTGACGATGAACTCGACCTCCACCGCTAGCGCGCCGGCCAGTTCGAAAAAGGTAGCCTCATGCAGTATGTGATGCCGCCCGAATCCGGCCATGGCTTTAAACGCGGAGCCGCCGCGAATGCCAAGCTTATTCGCCTGCTGCAGCAACCATTGCCATACGAGGTGTTGGTGATGACGATGCCCCTCATGCACATAAAATCTCAAGAATGATCCGTTCATCTGGTGCCATCCTCTTTGGTTGGTGCGTCTTGGCACATTGGTGTCGTGTCATCCCCGGTGCTTGCGAATCCCTCATGCGCCTAGAAACGCACACGGAAGCGGATTCCGGCAATGACACCGGTATCAACAGTCATGAGGCTTGCAGAAGAGTTAAGCGCCCTTTTCAACCCGGGATCGATGACCTGCAGATCAGCGGTTGCGCTGAGCCAGCCCGTGATCGCCAGATTGTAATACGCCTCAAAGGCGTCCTCGTGCTCCAGTCCAAGATCCAGATGCTCGCGCAGGAACGGAACGAAAGCGCCGCTGAACTGTGTCCGTGCGGCTCCTAATCCGAAGCTGTCATCCGGGCGGCCGGACACTACGCCCTTGCCACCCACACCGATCAGGAAGGCGTCCTTGATGGCGTTTGGATTGCCATCTGAAAAACCTACGGAAAAGAATACGCCGATCCCACGCGTGGAGTCCCCGGCGGGTTGCCAGAGATATTGGTCGAATGCGTAACCGACCGCCCAGCTACTGCTCTTGCGGTTGGCAGGCACCGCGGGCCCAAGATTAGGAAAATATCGCTGCAAAAATCCCTCCAGTATCGGACCTGGATCCCCCAATCTCGGAAATCGACTTTGCAACAGTAACTGAGCGAGATTTGATGGGTCCTGTTCGAGCGAGAAGCGATTCTGGTTGCTCCACAAGAGAGTCAGGTCCTGGTGGCCCACCAGCCCAAAAGGCTTGATGGTCATTGAAACGCTGCCCACGAGCATGGTGCCCTTGCTGAACGCCTCGCCGAGATCGTTATCC
Source organism: uncultured Gammaproteobacteria bacterium (assembly GCA_963749775.1). Taxonomy (GTDB): domain Bacteria; phylum Pseudomonadota; class Gammaproteobacteria; order Steroidobacterales; family Steroidobacteraceae; genus Bog-1198. The sequence goes on along the minus strand of CAVVPB010000024.1, from coordinate 345,539 downwards.
GTCGGCGTCCCGTCCGAGCTGAGAGCCATTATCGATGCGCTGATGTCCGCGGTCGGCAAGACGATGACGCCTCCGCCAAACGCTGAAATCGGTACCTGTGCAGTCGTCATGGGATAGTTAAACGCCGCATTCAGGAACTGGGTCTGATAATCGCCATAGAACTCCAGTTTGCCTGACGAGAGCGTGTCGATCTTGCCGAGGAGTACTCCAAATTTCTCGCTCAGAAACTGCATGAATGTTGCACCCATGAGCGCTGTGACGTGTTCGTTCGGCGCCGGAATGATCGTGGCCGTGTTGACCGGCACGATGGCGCCCGAATTATTGAGAGCCGTCCCGAAGCTGGTGTCGAGTGAGACATTGAAGAAGCCGCCTGGCCATAAACCCAACTTCTGCGTATCTACGTTGAGAACGTAATCCACGTTTCCCCAGGTATCGCCACCAGTGCCTTTGCCTCCGCTCAAGACGTCCATGGGCGTGACCACGAGGTCCACGTCGATTACAACTCCTTTGGCGCCGAGTTCATCTCGCAGGCCGCCCCAGTTGCCGGTCAGGCGGGGCCGGGCCGCAAGATCGCCACCCCAGCTCGGCGGCACCGTGTAGGGTTGAGCGAAGGCCGGCGCCGACGCGGCCAATAACGAGACGACAACGAAGAGAGTCGAGAGAACCGGGCGAACGTCTTTGAAGGCAAGCCGCATGGAGCACCCTCGATTCGCTCGATAGACACATCCATCCCACCTCGATGCCGTTCGGCGATCAATGGGTCCTTAGTCGTATGGCGCGGACTTCGCGCTGAGAAGTTAATCGATACCCAAATCAGACGCTCGCCAGGAGAGCATCCGTGCACGGAACCAACAAAGCGACAGTCATTTTTGGTCGTGGTCGCGCCGCCCTGGAAGGTTTGGCTCAATCTCGAGCATTCGGACGACACGCCGACAAGCCGCCGCACGGATCACCTGATAGACTCTGGAATTCCACGTATGACCAATCATCGAAAAATCAATCCGAAGTCGAAGCCCAGCGGCAACGGATGTGTTGAATGTCTGGGAGAGGGTAGCTGGTGGCTACACCTTCGCCGGTGTGCGCAATGCGGGCACATCGGATGTTGCGATAGTTCTCCGAACCAGCACGCATCCAGGCACGCCGGTGCCACGGGTCACTCGGTCGTCGCTAGCTTCGAGCCTGGTGAGAGTTGGTTTTTTGACTACGAAATACAAGAGATGATTCCTGGCGTGGATTTAGTCCCTCCGCACGCGCATCCGACAAGTCAACCGGTTCCCGGACCAGAGGGCAGAGTGCCGGCCGATTGGCAGTCACGGCTCCACGACTGATCCCTGCGAATTGATCATTCTGCCGCGGCTCTTTCCTCAGCGGACCCAATAGTGGGGCGGTCGAGAGTTTCATCACGTCCGGCAGCAGCCAGCTTTTGGACGGGGGCGTCTCGACATTTCCTCGTTCAAGAATGAGTGTGACCAACGGCCGCCGTGGGAAACATCGCGGGCCGCTCGCCAATTGTAATTCGCCATAGCAAGCGCTGGTGGCCTTGATAACCGCCGGTCGCGGTATGCAATACGCAGCGATTGTCCCACAGGGTCAAGAGTCCGGGTGACCAGCGGTGCCGGTAGATGAACTCGGGGCGGGTCTGGTGCGCGAAGAGTTCCGTCAGGAGTGCCGTCGCCTCCGCGTCGTTCATTCCATCAATGCCGATGGTGTACCCCAAATTGACAAACAGTGCGCGGCGGCCAGTTTCGGAATGGGTTCTCACCAACGGATGCAGCTGCGTCGCCATTGCCCTTTCCGAATACCGAATGGCCATCGAGCGCCCCTTGTCGCGCTCGCCATATACGCCGCCGGGGGAGTAGCTGCGGCGAGCCGAATGGATTGCTCGCAGCTGCGCAATTTTGGCTCTCATCGTGGCCGATAGTGCATCGTAAGCGGCGTACTGATCGGCGAAGAGCGTATCGCCTCCGACGGGTGGAATGACTTTACCGTACAGCAGAGTCCCGGCGGGCGAGGATTCGAGAAAACTCCAGTCGGAGTGCCACGCCTCTGCGAATACAGGTGTGGTCTCGTTAGCTTCGCGGCGGACCTCGACGACGCGCGGATGGCCTGCGATCGAGGCAATAAAAGGGTCATCGCCATCTGGCCCGAGCGCGGCTGCGAACCGCTCCAAATCGGCGATTTGCAGTTCTTGCCCGCAAATGCCGATGACCTGATGTTTGAGCCAAGCATCGCGGATGAAATCGATCTCCGCAGGTGAATGCGGTTGCGAAAGGTCGACGCCATATATCAGCGCGCCGCAGCTCGCTCCGGAAGGCTCGACGCGAAGCGTCATCGCGATCTCCTGGTTAAGTGCCCGCGATAATCATCCGGCGTAATCGGCTCGTCAAGTGGCCACGTCGATTCAGGATTTGATGAACTAAGGTTAGCGGACGGTAGCTCGCTTTACAGATCGTTGCACCGTACAGAGTGCTAGGCGTACGATGAGTTCATGAGGTCTGACGATGTGTTGATGGTGATCGTGGCGGCTGGAGTCGCCCTGACCTGCCTTTACATGGCCGCGGAGTTGATGTCTTGGCAAACGATAAAGGCTTCGGACCTTAGGGCCGGGCTGGTCGCGCGTGAACTCTACAAGAAGCTTCATTCAAAAGCTCAGCCGCTAGTTCGCGTGATCCGGAGAAAATAAACAAATCCCCCCGCTGAGCGATGCCCTGCTCCGCGCCTCGGCGTTTGCGTACAGGGGTCGTGGTCCACTGCTTGCCCCCGGGGTAACAACGCCCTTGGGCGCCATCCTAAGTTGAGTCCGCAGATCTCAATCTGCTGGACTGATTGTTGGACTGGAGGAAGCTCGGGCCAGAGCGGCCCGAGCGTCCTTTCTTCGTTCTTATCGGTTTAGCTGAGTAATCTTCGAGCCATCGAGCGACACGTCAGCGATCAATCCTTTCTCGGCAAATACAAAGCCGAGGATCGGTCTCTGCAGAGTCTTGGTGTCATAGTCACCACCTGCCCCCTTCGACAGCACGGCTATGCCGGTATCTGCGCCTACCGCCCAACCCTTGGTGCTGGTGAATTTGTCTAACGATTCCTGAGTCATGAACATAATGATCTCATCGTGTTTTGCGACACCCAGCGTTAGTCCCACCGAGGCTGACGACAGGCTGTAATAGCCTACGGTTTGGCCGTGAACGAGCAAGGCGCCTTCACCGAATTCGCCTGCGACGCCAGCGCCGCCCTTGGTCACATGCGGAAACACCAGTATGCCCTTTGCCCGCCTGACCAAATCTTGGTGAGTCGGATTCAGTTGATCAAATTTAGTCATAGTGTTCTGGACGCGCTCATCAATTTGATCTTTGGAGGCGCCGAACGACACCGCGCTAAAAAATAGGGCAGCGACCGCAATGCTCGCCACAGTGTATAACTTACGTGCTTTCATGATGGATTTTTCCTTTAGTTATCGATCAGCAGCTATCGTAGGTTGTTGCGTGTGAAATGCGTATGTGATCGAAAACGCTGTGTACTGTAGGAAGTGCCCTACCGTTGACCACCTCTGCCAATTCATTCGGGTCGCGATTCTGCGACAAGGACCCAGTGCGGATTTAGAAAAATCGCCATCTCGGAGCGAGTTGTTACTCTCATCCGGATCGAACTCTGCTGGTGTCATGGCCGAGCTCAAAGAAAGTTGGAATTCGCCTGATCAGTCACAAGCTCAACGCATTAAAGCGTCGTATGCGCATCCCGCGTAACGCCGATCGGCAGCGAATCAGCCAATTCCTACAGCCGCCGACTCTTTGGACGGCTACCGATATGGGATGCCCGGCCGCTATTGTCATCACACAACGGCCAACTAAAATCAGGCCCGCCAATGCCGCAGAATACTAGTCACTGCCATTTACCCAATCGATCGACCCTTGCGCGACGGATGAAGCGCTTCGTAGCAGCGTTGTTGGCGTGCTGGATGGCGGGATGTGCGTCGGTCCCGCCGGGAGGCGGCTATCCAAAAACCGCCTCGACGGCGCTGACCGACCGAGAAACCACCCAAGTGGGGCGGCATTTTGCGGCCGCCGCCACTGAGCATGGCGACAAGACGGCATATCGCATCATCTCAGTAGGTGTCGACGGATTTCTGCTGAGAATGGAAATGATCAACTCGGCGGAGCGCACCCTCGATTTGCAATACTACATTTTTCACAGTGATGAATCCGGCCGGTTGTTGACCGATGCGCTGGTTCGCGCCGCGGATCGCGGCGTACGCGTGCGTCTGTTGCTGGACGATGGGGAGGCGGTGCCGGGTGATGAGCAACTCTTTGCGATCGCTGGCCGGCCAAATATCGAAATCCGGATTTTCAATCCGTTCGCATATCGCGGCGAGAATCGGTTTATTAAAGGTACCGAGTATCTATTCCATCACTCGAGATTGGATTATCGCATGCACAATAAGCTGCTGGTCGCGGACAACGCGATGGCCCTGATGGGCGGCCGCAATATCGGAGATCAATACTTCCAGATCGATCCTGAATCGCAATTCGCGGACGACGACGTCTTTGTCGGCGGTCCGGTGGTTCGCGACCTCTCCAATACCTTTGACGAGTATTGGAACAGCACTTTGTCGGTCCCGGTCGAAGCCCTGCACGCCACCCATGCCCACCTGAGCCAGCAAAAGCCCCGTACCGACAAAGTCGACAATGCCGGCTTCGACTATCGATCCAAGCTCGACAGCGGAGAGCCGCTGGCCGGAATACTCGCCGACCGGCTGCCGCTGAGCTGGGCGCACGCTCAGGTAGTTTGCGACAGTCCCGAGAAAGGAGAATCGGTCCATGGCCCAGGGGTTGGGAGCCTCATGTACCAACCGGTGGCCCAGGCAATCGCGGAAGTCCAAACCGAGCTCCTGATGGTGTCGCCCTACGTTGTTCCGTCAAAAGACGAGCTGCATTTGCTGAAGGATCGGCTCGCGCACCAAGTGAGAATTCGAATCCTGACCAACTCGCTCGAATCCGCCCCCGAGTTATCCGCCCATTCCGGCTACATGCACTACCGGACTGAGCTTTTGAAAGACGGCGCGGAGTTGTATGAGGTGCGGTCCCAGCTGGGGAATTCCCGCGGCAGCGGCCAATCCACGAAGATCTCGCGCTATGGAAACTATGCCCTACACGCCAAACTCTACGTGCTCGACCGCCGGCGTCTTTTCATAGGCTCCATGAACCTTGACCAGCGATCCAGGCGCCTCAACACGGAAGTCGGCTTAATCATCGACAGCGCGGAGTTGGCGCAGGAAACGGCCAAACGATTTGAGGCGATGACTCTTCCAGAAAACTCCTACGCCGTGGTGCTGCCGCCCGCTCAACACTCGACCCAATTGGCTTGGCGGACGGTCGAGAACGGCGCGACCGTTGAATATAAGAAAGAACCGGCGAGGCACGCGTGGCAGCGAGCGGAGGTTAAATTTCTATCGCTATTGCCATTGGATCACGAACTATGAAGCTGCGAATCGCCCCGCCGGCTTGAACCCAAGCGCTGCTCGAAGATTCCTGAGCCGCTGCGGTGCACTCTTCCTATGATGATTGCGACTGATGTCCGGCCGCTAAAGCGGCCTCGCCCTGAGATACTCACGCTCAGAGGGCGGATACCCTGCTAGGAAACGACGTCGACACGCACAAGCCCCCGCCCCTAACATGCACAGGCCAAAGAATTAGGAGAAATGAGATGATAAGAAGAGCGCTCTTGTTATTGACGATGGCGGGCATTTATGTGGCAATTAGGCGCAGTAGCCATAGAGTGTCGCAAGCGGCAATGGATCGGACTGCCGATGCGCGATGGTCAAATGAAGGCGGGGCCCATGCCCCGTCAGACCTAGCCACAACATTGGGCGGCTCGTGATCCTGTTCCGACCCAACCAATAGGAGGAGCACAAATGAATCGCTCGCTTCAAGTGGAACCTTGCATCGAACGGACGGCAACCCGTCCGGACTACACTCCAACCCCCGACCGACGATATTATGTGGTACGCGGTCGTCTTTGGCGGCTAAGCAACCCTGCGCTTGATGAGAATACCCATGCTCTGCTGGTCGAAGACCTGATGGCAGCGAAATGCGCTGTGCGTGACGGTAAGGATGCCTTGGAGAGAATCGCCGCACGACTGAGGGCGGATGCTGCGAAACGAGCCCTTGGGGAGCGCGGTGCCCCGTGGTGGACGGACGGGGCTCCCGACTATCATCGTCACCGCGCGCTCAACACGCCCTATGCTGCCTGGTTTTTGGGTAAAGAGGCGCGCACCGAATCAGGGTGATCGCGTATGGTTACCCCGGAAGCGCGATTCAAGCTTCATGAGACGCTTGACCGCATTGGCGGGCTATCGTATCCGTTGGGGCCACGATCGCACTTATTTGACTCACCCAACACCCGCTCGCTCAATTGAAAAAGCTCTCCCGAGTGAAAGTCACCTTCGCAAACGCCATTTCTTCACCATGTCGAATCACTTCACAGTTCGGGGCCGCGTGTAGGACACCCCTCACCGAAGCCTCCTCCATTGCGCCGATGGCGACCATGGCCGAGCGCGCGTAGATTTTCAGTCTGGAGAATGTGCTCAGGAACGGAAATCATGTTGCACTATGCTGTTGTCTTTCTAGTCATCGCACTCATCGCGGCGATCTTCGGTTTCGGTGGGATCGCAGCTGGCGCAGCCGGGATCGCAAAGATTCTGTTTGTGATCTTCCTGATTGGTGCAGTCGTCTCCTTCGTCATGCATTCGAGTCGTCGCCTCTAGCATCGGCGGCGCTCGGCCGCGGGCTTGGGCCCAGACTCTCGCGCCATACATCGGTGCTCGCGATAGTCGGGTGCTCGCCGCCGCGGAGGTTTCTTCGTGAGATTTATCTCGAGGTTGCAAAGCAAGAGGGGCCCGGAGTGGCCCCTTCTGAGATAGTTTTGGAATCACGCGACGCGCGTGTCCGCCGGCTTTATACCGGCCGCCTCGCCGGTGGAAGCAATGTCAGTCGCGTACGTGCCTTTTAGAAGATCTTTGGCACGCGAGATCTGTTCGGAAGTATCACAGTGGACGGACAACAGCGTTCCACCATTCTTCACATGCCCTTCGTATCGCTTGGCTTCATATTCGGGAATGCCCATTCCGACCAGTGCGCCAACAAGCCCACCAACCGCCCCACCGACGCCCAAACCAGCTAATCCCGCCATAATCGGGCCCGCCGCAATGAGGGGCCCGACGCCTGGAATGGCGAGTGCGCCGATGCCGGCGAGAACTCCTAACGCACCTCCGATCAGCCCGCCAGCACTCGCGCCTACGGTCGTTCCTTCGGGCGCTTTCGTATCCTTTTGATGCGCAAATTCTTTCGAACTTCGGTTGTCAGGCAGCAGCACCGAAATCGCAGCGCTTGGGTAGCCCGCCGCGATCAAAGTGTCGACAGCTCGTTCTGCTTGTTCCTGTGACTTGTAGATACCAAATACCGCTATATTTTTGCTGCTCATTTGAAACTCCAAAAGGATGTATGTGATTGCGGCAGCGCATGCCGCCGGTGTCGGGATGATGTTAGTGGCAACACTGCGCGTGCGCCGTAGGAAGATCGACCTACAATATGGTCATCCTCAGCTGATGTCTTGTCAGAGAACGAACCGCGTCGCGGATGCGCAAGGCCTTTTCTACACACCAGCGGGTTGTATTCGCTATGAGCATTCCTCTGCGTGCGTGACACGCGGACGGGTGAGGGCGAATCTCCATCCGATGCTGGCGCGAGTCCGTGGCCGCGCCGGCAGGGACTGATAGATAGCGAAAGAGGCGAGCGCAAGCTCGCCTCTTTCGCAATACCATTGCTGACTCTTAGAGTCCCGTCCGCGGCGCGATCGGCGTACCATTGTCGCGGCCGATGACCACCTCTACGCGCCGATTCAATTGCCGGCCACCGGAATCGTTGTTGTTCGCCACTGGATACGACTTCCCGTAGCCCTCCGCGCCGATTCTCGACGGTTCAACGCCTCGGGCGATCAGCGCTTCTCTAACCGCATTCGCCCGACGCTGTGATAGCTCTTCGTTGTACGAGTCGCTGCCAACGCTATCGGTGAACCCGTCGACTTGTACACGGCGCTCAGGATGTTCGACGAGAAATTGCGCCAGCTGATCCAGGTTGCGGCTCGCGCCGGGTTTCAGTTCAGCTCTGCCCGTATCGAATAGGACATCGCCCAGCGTCAAGACCATACCACGTGGCGTGGGGGTTGCTTTGAGTGCGTCCAGTTCGGCTTGAACACGGGCCGTTTCCTGCTTGGAATTCGCGGCTGCGAGCTTGGCGTTGTCGGCCTCACGAGTGCGTGCGGCCAGCATGATTTGATCGCGCTCGACCTGACCTGCCGCCACTCGAGCATCATCCGCCTTAGCGGCGGCGTGAGCCTGCGCAAGCCGCGCATTCTGCGTGGCTAAGTAGGCAGATTGATTTACTTCCGCGTCTTGATGATGACGCGCGGCGTTCTCGGCGTTACTCAAATCCTTTCTGGCCACGTCCAATTCCAACGTCGCATATTTATTGACATTGGGATCGGCCTCAGCCGTCTGAACGGCGGTTTGTGCGTTCTCGAGCGCCGGATTCGCTTGGGGCACGGAGGCACAGGCCCCGAGCGCTAGCGCGAATCCCATTCCGGTGAGTAATCTAGTTTTCATATAGCATCCTCATTGATTAGGTTGCGCGCTACGCTGCGCTTCTTGTCGTAACGCTGTCATGCTAGCGTCGAACTCCGTAGCTGCCTTGTGCGCACGGCGCTGCTGCGCGGTGGCTTCGGCGAGTTGCGCATCCACGTTTGCCTTTTCTGCCCACTGTTTTGCGGGCAATGCCTCGCGATCAGCAGCTGCCTTTTCGGCGCTCGCTAATTCTTGGTGGGCCGTCGACATCTCCACCGGCGCAAGTTCCGGCGCCCCATTTTGTTCAGCACGCTGCACCGAGGATTTCGCTACTGCGATTTGTTCGCTTGGGATGGGCGTGGTGGCACACCCCGCCACGCTAAGTGACATTAAAGCGCAAAGGCTCACGCCTTTGGCCGCATTGGATAACTCTATTAGCATCTCCGCACTCCTCATGATCCCCTGTCGTATTGATGTCATCGTGCGCGCTCCATCAATCAGTGGGGGCGTCCTGAATGGAAGTCCTAACCGTCAGACAAACGAGCCAGTTACTGTGGGATGCGTTTTCCGACACCGCTCTCTGCTCGAAGCAGTGGTGGATGTCTGACAAGAAGATCGGATGACCACTGACGGCATCGCGATCGCAGATGATGCCAAACTTTTGCTCATCGGCTCGGGAGTTGATCGCCTCGCAAGCGGCAAGCGAGTCGATCGGATAGATTGCCCTTGCACGGCTGCAAAACAATGACAACAAGCTCATTCGCTCGTCTCCCAAACACCATCGCCGGCGTTCGCGATTTCAATGCGACAAAGAGAATCCTGGTCGTCCTGATCGTTTTTAGGTCCTAATGAATTACCGGCCGACAAACCAAAGGGCTTCAAGAATCCCTTGCGACCGCTTAAGGGTAGAAGTGCCGTCGCGTAGCGTAGCGACCGCGCAGGAGAATGCCATGTCAGACCCGGACGAATTTAGTCACACAGAGCCTCCATTTGCAGCAATTTCAACGACTCGCGTCCGCGATCAGGCGCACCCGACGAACTGGGATCGGCGTCGCTTCCTGATCGGCAGCGCAATCGCGGGGCTAGGCGGTGTCGCTGCAGCGGCCATTCATGACGGTGAGCTCGGCGGTCCCTCACAAACCCTTCGGGGTGAAGTTCCTTGGCAAGAAGGAACGGCTGACGCGCCGCCCGGCGTTTCGGGCTCTGGATATGCATTCTTCTCTCCGACGGAAGCCGCCTTTATTGAAGCGGCGGTCGCACGTCTCATTCCGCACGATGACGTGGGACCAGGGGCCGTCGAAGCGGGCGTGCCCTTTTTCCTGGATCGACAACTCGCGGGAAAGTTCGGCCGCGGCGATCACTACTACTTAACTGGTCCTTGGCCCAAGGGTACGCCGGAACAGGGCTACCAAAGCCGCTTCAACCCTGCCCAGCTGTACAGAGCCGCCGTTGCGGCAATCGACAAGTACGTCGGTGCAAATTTTAGCGGCGCTGTCTTTAGCAAACTCGGCCCTGAGCATCAGGACAAGGTGCTCAAGGGTCTCGAAAGCGGCGAGATCACACTGGATGAGGGCGTCGACAGCAAGACCTTTTTCGCGATGCTTCTGCAGAACACCAAGGAAGGCTACTTTTCCGACCCCATGTACGGCGGCAACAAAGATATGGGGGCCTGGAAAATGATTGGCTTTCCCGGCGCCCACTACGATTACAAAGAATGGGTGTCTCGGCACGGCGAGCGCGTGCCTTACCCCACGGTGGGATTTAAGGGCCGCCCCGGCTGGAACAAGGCTTAAGTCATGGCAACGACCCTCAAACCGGTCGATGCAGTCCTGGTCGGCTTCGGCTGGACCGGGGCCATCATGGGCCAGGAACTGTGCGAAGCGGGCTTGAACGTAGTTGCGCTGGAGCGCGGCCCGTGGCGCGATACGGCCACCGATTTCGCGACTGGGTTTGCACAGGATGAGCTGCGCTATATGTGGCGACATCACTTGTTCCAAAACGTCTCGGACGACACCTTGACGATTCGCAACAACGTGAATCAAGAGGCGCTTCCAATGCGTCATTTAGGCGCATTCCTGCTCGGCACCGGTGTGGGTAGCGGCGGCGTGCACTGGAATGGCCAGATCTGGCGTTTTTTGCCCTCCGACTTTAAGACCAAAAGCCACAACCAACAGCGCTATGGCAAACAATCAGTTTCGGACTACGACCTCACGGTTCAGGACTGGGGCACGACCTATGAAGAGCTCGAGCCCTTCTACGACCAATTCGATAAGCTCTGCGGCACCAGCGGCAAGGCAGGCAACCTAAATGGGGTCATCCAGCCGGGCGGCAATCCCTTCGAGGGTCCGCGATCGAACGAATACCCAACACCGCCGATGATTCAGACCTATGCGCCCACGCTATTTGGCAAAGCCGCCGCCGAATTGGGGCGCCATCCGTTTCCGCATCCGACCGGTAATCTCTCCGAACCGTACACCAATCCGCTCGGCGCGCAGTTGGGCGCGTGCACCTACTGTGGGTTCTGCGAGAAATTCGGCTGCGGCAACTACTCGAAAGCAAGCCCGCAAACAACCATCCTGCCTTCGCTGATGAGGAAGGGAAATTTTACCTTAAAGACCGAGTGCGAAGTCCTTCGGGTGGAATTGTCCCCGGACCACAAGCGCGCGACCGGCGTAACTTATGTGAACAGCGCCGGCGAAGAATTTTTTCAACCCGCCGAGATGGTCATCCTGTCCGCCTACATTTTGCAAAACGTCCGTCTGCTGCTGTTGTCCGGCATTGGCACACCATACGACCCGAAAACCGGCGAAGGTGTCGTTGGCAAGAACTACGCTTATCAAACCATGTCCTCGGTGAATGTCTTTTTCGATGACAAGATATTGAACCCTTTCATCGGTGCCGGCGCCTTGGCGACGGTGATCGACGACTTCAATGGCGATAACTTCGATCACGGAGGTCTAGGCTTCATCGGCGGCGCCTACATCGCGGGAATGGTCACCGGTGGTCGGCCGATCGAGATGATCTACACACCTCAAGGCACGCCGGCTTGGGGCTTGGAGTGGAAGCATGCGGCCGCGAAAAACTATCTGCGTTCCTTCTCTCTTAGCGTTCATGGCTCCTGCATGAGCCATCGCGGCAACTACTTGGACTTGGATCCCACTTATCGGGATATCCACGGTCGCCCGATGCTGCGGATGACGTTTGACTTCACGGAAAACGAACACAGAATGTCAGATTACCTCACCGACCGTGCGGCGGAGGTCGCCAAAGCCATGAACCCGCGCGAGATCAAATTGAATCGTCGCACCGGGTCCTTCAGCATCGTCCCCTACCAGACCACGCACAACACCGGGGGGGCCATCATGGGCGACAATCCGAAAAACAGCGTGGTGAATAAATACTTGCAGTCCTGGGACGTGCCAAACGTTTTCTCGATGGGCGCAGGCGCTTTCCCGCAAAACGCTGGCTATAATCCCACTGGCACTGTGGCGGCCCTTGCTTATCAGGCTGCTCATGAGATCAGGGCCCGTTATTTGAAAAATCCCGGCCCCTTGGTTCAGGCGTAATCTGATGAGCCGGTTGATGCAACTTCGAAGCTCATTGATCGGCGTCGGTATAAGCTTCGCGAGTCTAGGTCTAGCGCAACTTGCGATGAGCCAGGGCTCGCCGAGCCTTCCAGCACACCCAGTCGCTGGGGTTACTCCGACTCAACTCCTTGCGGACCCGATTGCAGACTCCACGCCTAACGCCGCACAGCTGCGTCGTGGGCAGTATCTGGTGGCGGCGGGCGATTGCATGTCCTGTCACTTGCGCCAGGGCGGCGCGCCCTTTGCGGGAGGTTTAGGGCTTAAAACGCCATTCGGTGTGATCTATACGCCCAATATCACCCCCGATAAGGAGACCGGAATCGGAAGTTGGACGGCCGATCAATTCTTTCACGCCATGCACGACGGGGTCGACGATGAGGGAGACAATCTCTACCCGGCATTTCCCTATCCCTGGTTCCGGCGGGTCAGTCGCGAGGATGATGATGCGATCTTCGCTTTCCTGAAGACCACGCCGGCGGTCAAGTACACACCGCCCAGGAACGACCTACCCTTCCCGCTCAACTTTCGTTCAATGGTCAAGGGCTGGAATTTTCTGTACCTCAACTCTCACGATTTCCAGACTGACCCCCGGCAATCAGCCGAATGGAATCGCGGTGCATATCTTGTCAACGGCTTAGGTCACTGCGGCGGCTGCCACACACCCAAGAACGCCTTTGGAGCGGACAAGAGCAAACTTGAACTGCACGGGGCCGCTCTTGATAATTGGGTGGCGCCCGACCTCACCAGCAATGCTCGCACCGGTCTCGGCTCCTGGAGCATCGATGACGTCGCCGAATATCTTCGTACCGGTCGCAACGCGCACGCGGGCGCCGGCGGCGCCATGGCCGATGTCATCACCTATTCCACGTCGTTATTGAGCGATACCGACCGCCACGCGATGGCTGTTTATTTGAAAAGCCAGGCGGCCAGCCCGAGCGTCGCGAGCGCTCAACCGGATGACGGCGTGATGCGCCGTGGCTCCGCCATTTACTCGGACGCGTGTGCCTCCTGCCACCTAGAAAACGGTGTCGGCCAACCGAGATACTTTCCTCCTTTAGGGCCCAACGCCATGCTGCAGCAGGTAGACCCGATGGGGCTCGAGCACCTGATCCTCGCCGGCGGGCGCATCGGAATAAGCCCGTCGCACCCCTCGCCCTTGAGCATGCCGAGCTTCGCGTGGAAGCTGACCGACGAGGAGGTTGCAGATGTCGCAACCTTCATTCGCAACAGCTGGGGCAATCAGGCGGCCGCGGTCTTGGCTTCCGAGGTTAGGGCTGCGCGAAAGAAGCTTGGGTTGGATACCGTAAATCTGACTGTTAATTCTGGAGATCAGAATTGAGCTCTTCAGATTTCGATACGGGAATCGTGCACCTCCTCGCGGTGGTGTTCGATGCCCACCCGCTGCGATGTCACATAGCACCTCGAGATTGAACAGCACCGATTTGCGTCCCTAAACCAATTCTCAAGATGCCGGTGCAGCAGGTAACGGCGGTTGATAACCGTGTTTAAATCTACGGTATCTACGGTTGGAACGCCAATGTGCTAGTTCATTGGCAATCAGCGACCTGCTATACACCACATGGTGGTCTTATGAACTTCAAATTGTTGTCGCACGTGCTGCTTCTTTCCATCGCCGCTATATCTCCTACTTCGGCATTTGGCATGGAGGGCTCTTGGTCTCCGGCCGCGAGCGCTACAGCAGCCTATGGCCCCGAATTGGAAGGCTTTCAATATCCCTTTCCGGTAACTCGATTCGAGATCCCATCTCAGCGCCTGACCCTGCACATGTCCTATATGGATGTTCATCCCAAGAATTCAAATGGCCGCACCGTGGTACTTCTCCACGGCAAGAACTACTGTGGCGCCACGTGGTACAAAACGATAATTACGCTAACCGCAGTCGGCTACCGAGTCATAGCTCCCGATCAAATCGGGTTTTGCAAATCAACCAAGCCCGAGCGCTACCAGTACACTTTCCAGCAACTCGCGCGAAATACCCACGCGTTGCTAGTGTCCCTTGGTGTCACCGGAGCCACGCTGATCGCTCATTCCACGGGCGGCATGATCGCCGTGCGGTATGCGTTGATGTACCCCAAGGAGACCGAGCAGCTCGTCTTGGTAAACCCTATCGGCCTTGAAGACTGGAAAGCAAAAGGTGTTCCCTCGATTTCCATAGATGATTGGTATAGCCGCGAGCTGAAGATCAGCGCGGATACCGTCCGTCACTACGAGCAGGAAACCTATTTTGCGGGCCATTGGAGCGACGAATACGAACCATGGGTGCAGATGTATGCCGGACTAAATCGCGGTCCGGGCAAGGAGCTTGTTGCGTGGAATTCAGCGCTAATCTACGACATGATCTACACGCAGCCATTTTTTTATGAAATGGAGAAGATTTCAGTTCCGACACTTCTTATGATCGGCAACAAGGACAATACGGCCATCGGCAAGGATCTTGCGCCACCAGGCGTTCGCGAGAGCTTGGGCAACTATGCGCAGCTCGGCAAGCGTGCTGCGGCACGCATACCCGGTGCGAGATTAGTGGAGTTTCCTGAATTGGGTCACGCCCCACAGATTCAGGATCCCGTCGCGTTCCATAGAGCGCTGCTAGAGGGGCTTACGCCAATATCGGCGCAAAGGTAACCGTTGAGCGTAGGCGCGGTGTCCTTGGTCCTCGCTTTTTCTCCACGATATCGCCATAGGCGCCGAGGCTAGATCAGCCCATCACGGCCGCAACAGGCCGCGAGGTCGTACGACGCCCAAGTCGAGATGAGTGATCACACCGGGCTTGGCATCGCATACCTGCGGGACGACCGTGGCGCCGAGCAGCCCGGTCCAGGGCAACCCATGGAAAGGCCGACGTCCATCAGCCTCCACGCCGCCCATAAGTCTCAGTTCCAACGGCGGATTTCCCTCTATCACCACACGGTAGCAGCTGTCGCCGTTATCCCATCGGGGCTCCATGTCATAGCCCATCGTCCAGTAGAAGTTGTAGATGACCAATGGGGCGCCGTCCACCCATGCCGTCCACTCAAAGTGCTGACCTGCGACCGTTCCGGCTCGGATGACGCCATTGGGATATGGGATGTCCTTTGTGGCGGTGGCGACTTCGAGCTGGGTCGTCAGTCTCTCAATCTTCTTACCCAATCCTTCCACCAGCATGGTCATCGACTGCGCGAAAATGTGCGGAGCTTCCGCCGAGCGGCTCGGTTTGGCGAGCAGTTCGACTGGGTCGCGTCCGAATCCCATGACCTCGATATAAATCATGGGGTTTCTGAGCTTATCGATGACTTCGGTGATCTCGATGCGATCGACCCTGTCCATGAGCCGCGTCAGTGTGAGCGGCAGGAGATCGCCCGAAAAGCCCGGGTGGATACCGCAGCCGTGAAACGACGTTCCGCCTTCACGGCAGGCCGCTTCGATCTTGTCGAACTCGGCGCGATACCGATCCGTTGGGAAAAACGGGCCGGCCGGTGAGATGAGGTTCTTGCCGGACCGCAAAAGGCGGCAGTACAGATCGAGATCCTTCACCAGCCCCGCGAAGAGCACGCAATCGGCGTCCAGAGCGATGATCTTCTCGACATCGTTCGTTGCGATCACGCCCGTCGGCGGAAGACCGACGATTTCGCCCGCGTCCTTGCCGACTTTATCGGGATTGGTGACCAGCACGCCGACAAGCTCGATAGTCGGATTTTCTATGAAATGCCTAAGTGCCGCCTTGCCGACTGTTCCGGTGGCCCATTGAATAACGCGGTATTTTTTCTGCGACATGATAGATCTGCCTTGCTCGGGGTCAGTTAACCGAACGGATTTGCCCGCCATCGACGCGATAGTTCGCGCCCGTTATGAAGCCCGACAGTGGACTGGCGAGCATGCAAGTGACCAGTGCCAGATCCTCCGGGGTCCCGAGCCGGCCGGCCGGTGGTAGATCGAATATCCTCTCAGCAACCATTCGCTTGGTGATCTCCTCGATCGTCATGTTGCTGTCGCCATACTTTTTTCGCCCAAAACGAATCAGGCCGTCCACCATGATCACGCCAGGCGAGACGGTGTTGACCGTCACCCCGACCCCTTTCAGGGAGCCGGCCAGGCTGACCGTGAAATTGTTCAGTGCCGCCTTCGCGCCGGAATAGTCCGATCCTAGATTGTTTGGCTGGACGGCGACAGCGCTGGAAATGTTGATGACCCTCCCCCACTTGGCGGCGACCATTTCTGGTACGGCGTGCCGGCACATTCGCACTGAGGAGAGCGTGTTCGCATGGTAGTTCGAGATCCAATGTTCTGCGCTGATGTCGATCGGCGCCTTTGAAGTGTTCCCCGTCGAGCTGCCTCCCGCATTGTTGACGAGGATCTCGATGCTTCCGCCGAGCGCGGCCCGCGCCTGGGCGTGAACCGCGGCCGCGCCTTCGTCCGTCGACAGGTCTCCGATGGCGATCCCCGCAGCCTTGATGTCAGCCGCGACCTTCTCGGCTCGCTCGCGATTTCGTCCGTGGACAATCACCGTGCAGCCCTCCTGGGAGAGCATGCGGGCGATGCCCTCCCCGATCCCGCTGCTGCTACCTGTGATGAGCGCGCGCCGCCCCTTGAGCTTAAGATCCATTTTGTTCCCCTAATCCGGTGTGTCTTTGCCCCGTCCCTTCGGTCAGCTCTAACCGAAGCCGACACCGCACTCATCTGCACCGATATCCTAGCGCATAGTGCGAATGCCAGCTGTGTGGCGTTAGAACGCTGACGCCAGCCCTAATATTTGAAGGAGTTATAGCTAAAGCGTCGCAGGCCGGAGACAGGGTTAAGCTATTTACGGTTACTGCGATAATGGAGTTGGCCTCTCTCGCCGTGCAGGCATTGATAATAAGGAGCCCTAATGATCATGAAAATCCTCTCTGCCGCTGTGCTATCGGCGATCTGCGCCGGCCCGGTAATTGCCGGCGATGTAGGCGTGTCGATCAACATCGGAGAGCCGGGTTTCTACGGCCGCATCGATATCGGCAGCTTTCCACAGCCGCAAGTGATCTACGCACAACCTGTGGTGATTCAGCGCGCGCCGGAGTTTGTCTCAGCTCCGCCGATCTATTTGCATGTGCCGCCGGGCCACGAGAAGCACTGGAGCAAACACTGTGCCCAGTACAACGCCTGCGGTCGACCGGTCTATTTCGTGCGCGATGATTGGTACAACAGAGAATATGTCCCGCGCTACCAGCATGGCGGCCATTATAAGGGCGAGGATAAAGATGAGGGGCATAGCCACGGTGAGGGCCATGACAAGGGGCACGGTCATGACGAAGGACGCGATCACTAGGATCTGCACGCCGCCCCGAAGTGGAAAACCCGACCCAAGTCGAACGCCAGTATCAGATGCTGGCTATGCTCGAATGGTCTCCGATCATCCGAACCGGAAGCGATGAAGCGCACGGCCGAACTACTAGAGAAGTTCGGCGTGATCATCTCCAGTCGCGGTCGCGCAGACTGCGGTATTCGCCTAATAGATAAGCGACTCCACCGATCGCTGCGCCACCCAACAGAATTATAGCGACAACTTCCCAATCCAACATCCATTTCCCCCCATGCTGGATTTATAACCTAACTCGCGATCCGTATTGCGTCTGTACGCTATCTTCGCAAGCGGCTGTAAGTTACTTGCTAACGTCGCAAAATGGGGACGGAGAATGGACAGGCTAGGCGTGAGGCGCAACGCCTTCGTTCAAGTTTTGCGCGAACTGCACGCGTGGCCGCCTCGCCGTTCGCTCAGCTATCACGACGACGGCGGCTGTGACCTCGCGCTCAGTGTACCTGCGGGCAGGTATCCGCCACCGCATCGGTGACACCCAAGATTTCCCCAAGGTGGATCAGACCTCGCGATCCTGGCCAGTGACGCTGTCTGCATGGGGGATAGAATTCGTCAAACTCATTTAGCATGCACCCTGTCCGTTGCGGTCAAGCTGTGCCGCCAACGGTGCCCGACTCAAACAAATCCCTTCGAGCATGTTCGAAGAAATTCCTCTCGGAATCGCGGTCGTCATCATCTTTCGAATTGCGCCGGAGCGACTCACGAGTGTGCTAGTTGTCGACTGGGTTCTACGGCGGGACTGCAAGAACATTCTCACAACAACAAACCTTGCATGAAATGCTGACATTCGCCGCGCTCCAAAACAGGTCGGGGCCGCAGGCATTAAATGCCAATTTGGTGCGTCGATGCACCCGTGCGCCGACTCACTATTGAAAGATTTACCGACATAACTTTAGTGCCCTGAGCGTCAATCGCCATTTAAATAGCCTGAAACACTGTAGCAGTTGCCCCACACTGTCGGCGAGGGGCGACGGTATGGACAGTGGCATGTCGCTTGCTAACATCAATTGTGATCGGGTTGCTTTCAAGCCGCACCGAGGCGTAGTCGGGAATCCAGAATCGTAGAACACGCGTAGCGGACGCGTGGGACACGCAAGGACACGCAAGGAAATGCAGATATGAAGACAATGATCTTTTTGATATGCATTGCTGCGATTTACAGCCCGACTAGTACTGCCGCAATTGGCCACCCGTCATACGGCCCAACAACGGACAACTCGCTCGGCGGTGTTGCGATCGAAGGTCCCGCGCCGGCCGCACAGCGTGCGCACCCAAAACAAAAAGCGCTGCGGCCTCAGGCTAACTTAGCTGGCTTCAGGGGCGCCGTGGTCAAGGAAATGAGAGCGACCAAGGCGTTCGTGAAAGAGAATGTGGTCAAAGAAGAAGACGCCCACAGCTGGTTGATGATGCTGGCAGTCATCGGGATGATCGTCCTGCAACTACGGCGCAAGCACAAATCCCTCCCGCAACGGCAGATTGCCCCCTATGCCTGAGCGCTGTTGCGAACTGCCTTTACAGAAGAACTTTTACAGAAGAAGAATTTCAATGGCCGTGCCGCGTAGCCTGTCTCGGGTGACATTAAGTCCCGAACATCGAGTATTGAAGTGATCACCGAGCACTCGCTGGGGGCACGCATCGCACGCTCCCGCTCGCATATGTCGCACGATGTCACCTCATTTGATTCCGGTGCCGTATTTCTCGTCAAGGCGTTGTTCTATCCAGTGACGGTGGTCGCGTTTTTAGCACTGTGCCTGCGGTTGGGAAACCGCTCGTTTTCAGGCACGCATTTCCTGATTGCGGTACTGGCTTTTGCCGGCGCCGCGGAGCTTTTGGGGGACTGTCGCATTGATCACTTCGAATCGGCCGCCTCAGTGGAACTGCGCTGGTTCTTGGATCTCCTCGCGCGCTGGCTTGCAGTCGGATTGTGCGTAGTGCTTGTTCTGTATCTCTCGGGCTTGATGATCATTCCCACCGACAGAGTCTTGCTCATCTGGTTTTCGCTCACGCCATTTGTGCTGTGGGGCGGGACGATAGGAGTCAGGCGCCTGTTGCTGTATGTCGGCATCAAACACACGGAGGAGCGGCGGGCCGTGATCATCGGCGCGAACAAGCAGAGTTCCCTGCTGGAGCAGAGAATTGCCGAACAGCCGCTTCTGCGCATCAAATTGTTGGGCTTTTTTGAAGACCGAGCATCCAACGGCATCGTAAGCCGAAGCGACTCCTTACTGGGCCAGATCGCCGATGTACCTGAATTTGTACGCAAGCACGGCGTCAACGTGGTTTACATCACTTTGCCCATTTCGCCGCAACCAGGACTATTACAGTTGCTGGACGGACTGCGTGACACGGTCGCGTCCGTTTATTTTGTTCCGGATCTGCACGCGCTTAATATCATCCAGGCGCGAGTCGACGTGGTGCACGGCATGCCGATGTTTGCCGTGTACGAATCGCCTTTCTTCGGCGTGCGATCCTTGGCGAAACGCGTCAGCGACATCGTGCTATCAGCCATGTTACTCATCTTCGCGGCCCCCGTTTTTCTGGCCGTGGCGATCGCCGTCAAGCGGTCATCCTCAGGGCCCATTTTCTTTAAGCAGCGCCGTTATGGCTTGGATGGCCGGGAAATCATGGTCTACAAGTTTCGCTCCATGACGGTGACAGAGGATGGCGCGGACAACTACACACAAGTGACTCGCGAGGACAGTCGCGTCACACCACTCGGCGCGTTTATTCGCCGCACTTCGCTGGATGAACTGCCGCAACTGATCAATGTACTCGAGGGCAGCATGAGCATTGTCGGGCCGCGCCCGCACGCCATCGCTGTCAACGAACACTATCGACGCCTGATTCCCAGCTACATGTTTCGGCACAAGGTCAAGCCGGGCATTACCGGTTGGGCACAGGTCAATGGTTACAGAGGAGGCGATGATTTGTACACGATGACAAAGCGCATCGAGTGCGATTTGGAGTACCTGAAAAACTGGTCATTATGGTTTGACCTACTCATCATCGTGCGAACGATCTGGGTACTTTTGGGCGACCATCATGCATATTGATTTCTTGCGTTCATTTGTCGTGGCCTTCGCTCTCTCGCTGCTAGTGTTGGCGCAGGCCAGCGCCAAACCCGAGGACTATCGACTCGGTGCCGGCGACCTGCTGAAAATTGCCGTCTTTGATCATGATGAACTTGGAGTCGAAGCCCGAATCAGTCAGTCGGGAAACATTACATATCCTTTGATCGGCCAGGTACCGGTCGCCGGGCTCTCCACTCGCGACGCAGAATTGCTTCTGGCGAAGCGCTTAATTGAAGGCGGCTTCGTAAAGCAGCCGCAGGTTTCTGTTCTCGTTTCGGAGTACCAGAGTCAAAAGGTCTCCGTCATGGGTCAAGTGGCGAAGCCCGGACAGTATCCACTCGATGCCTCGAAGAAGGTATTGGATGCCTTGGCATTGGCGGGCGGCGTGCTGAACGACACCGCCGCGGACGATGTGACGCTGGTACGTGCCGACGGCAACCGCGTCGTCATCGATTTGCAAAAGCTATTCGATGGGGATCCGGCCGTGAATCTCGTCGTACAAGACGGTGATACCGTGTTTGTGGCGCACGCGGCGCAATTCTACATTTACGGCCAAGTACAACACCCCGGACAATATCGGCTCGCGCGCAACACATCTATTTCACAGGCCATCTCCATCGGTGGCGGGCTCACGCCGCGCGGCACGCAGCGAGGTGCCATCGTCAAACGCATGGATGCGAACGGCAAGGAGCACAAGATTTACGTACGGGATGAGGATGTATTGCAGCCCAACGATGTGCTGCTGATCAAAGCCAGTTTATTCTGAAACTCGAGATTGTTATGCGCCTATCACAATTTGTTCGGATTCTTTGGGTGCACAGAGGGATGTGCTTTGGCATCTTCGTCGCGGTGCTCTCTCTCGCTGTAGCCGCAAGCCTACTGCTGCCGAAGAAATACACGGGCGAATCCGCGGTGGTCGTCGACGAGCGCGGAATCGACCCGCTGGCGCAAGAAGGCGCCATGCCGGTGCAACTGGCGGCGAACTTTGTGGCAACTCAAGTGGACGTCATCGAAAGCCACAATGTCGCTCTCAAAGTTGTCGATCGAATGGGATTGGCGACGGATCCGGAAGTGATCGCGAAATTCAACGACAAAACGAATGGAGTAGGCAGCATTCGCGACTGGGAAGCCGAAGAGCTTCTAAAGTCGCTGACCGTGAAGCCATCGCGCGAGAGCAACGTAATCTTTCTGCAGTTCGCCGCCAAAGCACCGCGAGTGGCGGCCGACATCGCCAACTCGTTCGCCGACAACTACATTACAACCAGCCTTGAACTCAAGGTCGATCCCGCGCGCCGTCAGGCCGGTTGGTTCGATCAACAGGTCAACGATCTTCGCAGCGCGCTGGAAACAGCGCAGCAAAAGCTTTCGACCTATCAGGGTCAACACGGCGTAATAGGGAATGATGACAGTAACAGCCGACTGGATGTAGAGACCGCCCGGCTGACTGAAATATCCAATCACATGGTCGCCGCGCAGGCGGCTATGTACGACGCAGAGACGCGCCAGAGGCAAATGAATGACGCGCTGACGAAGGGTCGCTCCAGCGAGTCGGTTACCGTACTTCAAGATCCTTTGCTGCAAAATTTGAAGACCGAGCTGGCGCGGTCTGAAGCCAGATTTGCCGATGTGTCGCAGCGGTACGACCACAATCATCCGCAATACATGAGCGCCCAAGCAGAGCTGGAATCGCTGCGGGGAAAAGTGGCCGGGGAAATCAGCAATGCGGTCGGCACCGTGGCGAGAGAAGCGCAGATCGCCAGGCAAAACGTGACGGATCTACAGCGTGCGATGGAGCAGCAACGCAAGCGCATTCTCGATCTTCAGCACAACCAAGACGAGTACACGGTGCTCAAACGAGACGTGGAGAGCGCCCGCGCCGCGTACGATTCCTCCTTACAGCGCGGCGGCGAGACTCGATTGGAGAGTCGGCTCAAGAACACCAACACCGCAATCTTGAATTATGCCTATCCGCCGATGAAGGCCTCCTCGCCGCGCCTGCTTCTCAATCTTGCCCTAGCAATTGTCTTCGGTTCAATGCTCGCCGTCAGCGCGAGCCTGGTCAAAGAGCGCTTTGACCGCCGAATTCATTCGCGCGCCGATCTGCTGGAGGGGGCGGAACTTGCCGTGCTTGCGGAATTGCCCCGAGCACATACTTCCATGCGCCGTCACAGGCGTGCTCGCAAGCAACGAATTAGCTACAAAGAACCGCGGGTGGAGCCCGCCTAAGTGGAGACAAATCCAGTGACGCCATCCACACCTTCAATGCAGCGCGCTGCCGAAACTTCCAGCCCGGCCGATGCGCGTCTGGGCGAACAGCGACACGAGGCTACGCTCACGGAACAAGACATTCGCGACATATTGGCGGCGCAGCGCGGCTTAGGTGAGCGGTTTGGAGAGGTTGCCTCACGATTGGGACTGGCGAAAGAGCAAGATGTTCAGCATGCGCTCGCGCGCCATGCTGATTTTCCATTGGCGGTGCCCGGCGAGTCTACTTTGAGTCCGGAGCTGATCAGCGCGTACCAGCCCGCCAGCGCTCGTGCCGAGGAGCTTAGGACCCTGCGCAGCGAACTAGGTCTTCGTTGGTTCGGCAGAGGCAACCGAGCCCTGGCGATCCTCGCGGCGCGGCCTGGCGACGGCAGCGCGGTACTCGCCGCCAATCTGGCCGTCACCTTTGCCCAGCTGGGAGAACGCACGCTTCTGATCGATGCGAATCTGCGCGCACCATCGCAACAGGCTCTGTTCGGCCTCAAATCCGATGTCGGCCTGGTCGATTTCATCAAAGGCCCTGAAAATCTCAGCAGCGCTGCCGTGAAGGTGCCCGGATTCAACTGCCTATCGGTGATGTTTGCCGGCGCACTTCCGCCAAATCCGCAAGAACTCTTGGGGCACGTGTCATTCGCTTATCTGATGGAGACTGCGACGGCCCAATTCAGCGTCGTTATCGTGGATACACCGCCGATGCTGCAGTGCGCAGACGCGCGGCTCATCGCCGCCCGCGCCGGCGGCGCGGTGCTGGCGACCAAGCGCCACGCCACGCGACTGGCCGAAGTGGTTCGAATCAAGGCGCTGCTCGCGGCCGCCGGGGTTTCCCTACTCGGCGCTGTGATCGACGGCTAGCGATGGCATATTCCAGCGCGCAACCTGAAGCCGCGGTCGGCTCGGAGTCGATGCCGAGAGGCCTGCGTTTTTCCTTACTCGCTGCGCCGCTTATCGGCGCTACGTTTCTTTCAAAGTTCGGCTTTCCTCCGTTAGGTGCGCAGGGCATCGGTGTTTCGATTTTTTTCCTCCTGGGAGCACTCGCGGCAGGCTCAGTGCTCGGCGCCGTGAGCATCGAACCGCGGAGACTGGCGCTTTTCGCAGCGATGATCGGCATTTTGGGCCTGATTCAGATATTTCAACCCAACTCGTTTTCACCCTCATCGCTGCTGCTGCTGGTCGCAGTACATCTGCCGTACATTTTTGCGATCCCCGGTAGCGATGACAAGGACCGCATCATCAAGTTCTTTCTGGGAATCGTTACAGTCTTTGCGTGGTGTGGTATTGCCCAGTACTGTCTTCAACCCTTTGTCAGTCGCCGCTTTCTTTTTCCCATCGAGAACTTCACTCCCGATTCCTTTATCGTCCAGCAATTCAATCATCAGGCAACCATGGAATACGGCTCGCACGAATATCGGGCCAACGGAGTATTTTTACTGGAGCCCTCCTTTTTCAGCCAAGTGCTCGCAGTGGCCATCATCGCAGAGTTGTGCACCCTCGGTAGAATGAGCCGTCTTGCGGTCTACGGGACCGCACTGATCGTTTCCTACTCCGGCACCGGGCTCGTTGTGCTTGTCGTCTGCCTGCCGTTGTGCCTTATTGCGCAGCGCCGATGGGGTCTGCTGATCTTCGGAATGCTGACCTTGGCCGTGATTGTCCCGCTGCAATTGTATTTCCATGCAGACCGATTGCTCGCGAGAATCGCCGAATTCGGCTCGCTCCAATCGAGCGGCTACTCCCGTTTTGTCGGTGGCTTTTATCTCTTCGATCAGTTTCTATGGCATGACCCAGGGCGTGCGCTGTTCGGCTACGGCGCCGGCTCGTTCACCGCCTACTCATCCCGCGTTCACTATTTGGCTGCCGCAGAAATGGCGCTGTTCAAAATGGTGTTCGAATATGGCCTGGTAGGCGCTTCGACCTACTTCGGATTCCTATTTTGTTGCCTGTTCTATTCTCCAGCACCGCGATTGTTGACGTTGGCAGTAGGCATCACCTACTTGCTCAATGGCATTTACAATCCTTTCGCGCATGGCCTGGCGCTGGGTTTGCTGCTATGGAATACGCGCCGCACCTCTGAAGCAAGCACCCGGTGGCTTGCGCCCTTCTGGCAACGCGCCGGGTCCGCGGATTCGGCCACGTTTTTGTTCGGATCAAAGAGGGAGGTCTGAGCGTGGTGACGGCGCTCCTCATTATCGGATTCTTGTGCTTGGTTCTGGCGTGCCACCCGTTCGTCACATATCCGTGGTCGCTAATAGTGCTTCAGGCGCTGCGCCCCACGCCTCAACCGCGTGCGGATAAGATTCCGGAAGCGCAGCTAACCTGCGCAATTTGCGTCTGTGCTTATAACGAAGAGCGCGCGATCTCGAAAAAAGTGGAGAACCTACTGGCGCTGCGCGCTCTTGACCCCGGCCTACAAATACTGGTTTACGTCGATGGAGCCACCGACCGCACCCCGGATATTCTGCGTAATTACGCGGCGCAGATCGATTTGCACATCGCCACTGAGCGCCATGGAAAGACCTATGGCATGAATCTTTTGGCATCCAAGGCCCGCGCCTCGATACTCATTTTCACGGACGCGAACGTATTGATGCATTTAGATTGTGTTCGCGACTTCCGGCGTTACTTCGCGGACCCCGACATCGGCTGTGTGTGTGGCAACCTGGTGTATACCAATGGGGATTCTTCGGCGACAGCCGCCGCAGGGTCGGTTTACTGGCGCTTCGAAGAAGCTCTTAAGAAGCTTGAGATGGAAAGCGGGTCGATGGTGGGGGCGGACGGATCGCTGTATGCAATCCGGCGCGCGCTGCACCATCCCCCACCCGATCACATCATCGACGACATGTACGTCTCGCTGACGATTTTGTGCGGCGGCCATCGAGTCATACAGGCAAGCGACGCACTGGCCTACGAGGAATCGGTTGTGTCGGCCCGCGAAGAATTCAACCGCAAGATTCGCATAGCGTGTCAAGCATTCAATGTTCATCGCCTGCTTTGGCCGCAGCTTTGCAAGCTCGATGGAATCACGCTTTATAAATATGCGTCACACAAATTGATCCGATGGTTCACGATTTACTTGCTAGCGATCGCCGCCGTCGCATTCGAGTCTGCGCTGATCGTCGCGGGACACGCTCCCCTCGCGGTTGCGCTATTCCTCTGCACAGCGGCGGCGTTGCTGTTGGGATGCGTCTCCTCGATGAAGCCCTTCGCGCAAGCGACTGGGGTTATTGCGGCCTTTGCCGGCACCGGACTGGGGGTGTGGCGCTCGTTGCGCGGAGAACGCTATCAGACATGGACCCCTGCGGCCTCGATCCGGAAGTAATTCCTTAAACCTCAATGTGATTCCAGTGCAACGCCAACCATCACCGAACGAGAGCAGCAACTCCTCTGATATCATTTCTATAGGAAATAGAATGCGATGCCTGTGGATCGCGCGCTACATTCCCTATCCACTGGACGATGGCGCAAAGGTGTATTCCGCGAACCTGGCGCAATCGTTGGCGGACGCGGGCGTGTTCGTGCGTTTCATGGGCTTGGGAAGCCCCGGCGCAGTGCCAGCGGCGGCCGCGAGCGTTGAATGGCTGGCCGTACCGGGCGGCAAGCGCAGTAAAGCGCTAGCCGCTTTCAATGCGTGGCCAATTGCGGCCGCGATCGACGCGACCAACGCGTACCGCTCGCTGCTGGAGGCGCAGCTCCAACAGCCGTGGGACGCAGTGGTGCTGGACGGTTATGGTACCGGCTGGGCGCTGGACCGGTGCGTGGCTTACCGTAACGAGGCGCGTACACAACGACCGCTTCTTGTGCACGTATCGCACAATCACGAAGAAAATCTGTGGCGCCTGATGGCCGGCGAAGCCCGTGGCTCGGCGCTCAAGCGTTTGGCACTGCGCAGCAACGCAAACAAAGTGAGCGCGCTGGAGCGCCGTATGGTGCGCAACGTGGATTTGTTGACCACAATTACCGATGAAGACCGCTGCTCACTGGGCGCCGGCCTGGAGCAGGAGCGCTCGCTAGCGCTGACGCCTGGCTACACCGGATGGGTCGCGGCCGAGCGCCGCATTACCACGTCGACACCACGACGCGTGATCATCATTGGCTCATTCCAGTGGGTGGTGAAACAGGAGAACTTAGCTCGTTTTGTCGAGATCGCCGATCCGCTCTTCAAGAAACACGGAATCGAGCTGGACATTGTCGGGGATGTTCCACGAGCGCTGCTCTCAATGCTGCGGACCCGCTGTCGGGCCACATACTTCCACGGGTTCGCGAACGATGTGGCGCCCTTCTTGGGGCGCGCACGCATGGCGATTGTTCCGGAATCAATAGGAGGTGGATTCAAGCTGAAGTTCCTCGACTACATCTTCGGACGCGTGCCGGTAGCCACGCTGTCGCAGGCCGCCGCCGGTCTACCGCAGGATCTGCGGCGCATGATGTTGTCCCATGACAGTCTGGCTGGACTGATCGAAGAAGTGGTGTCTCGCATCGACCAAGTTGATGAGTTGAATCTAATGCAGGAAGGGGCTTTTGCGCTCGGGAAAGCGCAATTCAATTGGAGCGCCAGGGGCGAACAGTTTCGCCAAGCGATCGCCGCCATGCGGCAACGATCCGTGCGAGTCGATCAGTGCCTAGATTCCGCATATTCTCGCTAGTCGTCATCACCTTGCTCGGGTCCTCCGCATTGGCGGCAGCGCCGGATTTCCGCATGACAACGGACTCTCCGATATCCAGGGATTCTCCGAGTTCCACTGATTTATTCGTCGCGTATCAATTTACCTACGACGATAATCTCTACCGATTGCCTTCGAGTGTCGACGTCGCCGCAGTGGCCGGTCCCCTGGCGACGCGCGCAGATGGCTTCAATTCGGTCACGTTGGGCGGCGATGGGCGCTGGTTTTCCGACAACCAGGCTGTTTCCCTCAATTTCCGCGCGGATGACAATCGTTTCATACACAACGATTCCCTGGACAACATTTCAGGCAAGGGAAACTTAGATTGGGATTGGCGGCTGGGAACATATTGGTCGGGACAAGTGGGCGTGAGCTACTACCGCGGGCTCGCCAATTTCGCCAACACAGGTTATTACGCGCGCGACGTGGTGCAAAGGGAAGATTACTTCGGCACCGTTCGCTACCAGATGGGGCCGAATTGGGCTGTCTACGGGGGTTTCATAGGCGCGAATACATCTCAGACGGCGGTCCCAGAACAACCCTACGATTTTCGCAGCAAAGCGGGAACGGCCGGAATTGAGCTTTCGACTTCCGCCTCAAATACGGTGGGCCTGGAATATCGATATACGAGTGCCAATTTCCCGCAGGAATTCGATCTGAATGGTGCGCCGTTCAATTCAGACTACAACGAGGAGACGGCGCGATTATTGGTCAAGTATGTATTCAGCGCTGCGACCGAGCTCGATGCGAGCGTGGGTTACCTGAAGCGCGATTACCCCGAGTCGCGATTTGCCACCTTCTCAGGAGACATATGGCGCGCAGCGCTGCAGTGGCAGCCGACCGATCAGTTGCAATGGGTCTTGACGGCATGGCGCCAACTCACGGCGTATGTTGACGCGGAGTCGGACTACTTCGTGTCGAACGGCGTCAGCCTTACGCCAACATGGATAGCAACGGAAACGCTCAAGCTATCCCTGACAATCTCTCGGGAGAGTCACGACTACATCGGCTCAAGCCCCAGCACCATTACGTTCGTCTCGCGCCGCGACAAGTTGACCTCGGGACAGGGGGGACTTATTTACGCCCCGAAGGACTCTCTAATATTCAATCTAACCTGTCGCTACGATAAGCGCGACTCAAACCAGGCGCAATTTCAGTACAACGACACACTCGCGACTGCGAGCGTGACCTACAAGATCAGGCCATGAGGATTCACTGCCTCAAACACGTTCAGGGCAATTTTGGGGATGAACTGAATCGCTGGCTGTGGCATGAATTGCTGGCGGACGTGCGCGACGGCTCGCCGAACGACGTTTTGTTTGTGGGGATCGGCACAATTCTCGACCAGAACCTGCCGCCCGCGCGCGTAACGATCGTTTTCGGGACCGGTGTCGGCTATAGCAGCCCTCCTCCAGGTATTTCGACGGACTCTTCTCGATGGCGGATCTATGGTGTGCGTGGCCCGCTGACGGCGCGTGCGCTCAAATTCGACGCGCGATTCGCCATGACCGACCCCGCAATTCTGCTGGCTACACTGCAGGAGTTCCGGGGAGTGGATCGCAGCGGCGTCATTTTCGTTCCTCATTGGAAAAGCGTCCGCTACGGCAATTGGCAGGGAATTTGCAAAACGCTTGGAATCGAATTCATCGACCCATGCGGCGACTCGAAAGCCATCGTCAGACGGATTGCCAGTGCTGAAAAAGTGATCGCCGAATCGATGCACGCCGCCATCATCGCGGATGCGTTTCGCGTTCCCTGGATTCCCGTGGCCCTGTCACGGGAAGTATCGCCCTTCAAGTGGGTCGACTGGGCCTCCTCGGTGGACGTTTCCTATCTTCCGGTGTGTCTCCCCGCCAGCAATCGGATCGAGCACATGCGAAATATCATGCTCAAGTGGAGCTCATTCGCGAATGCCGCGGGCTACCCCTCGTCGAGTGCGGTTGCTGCAGGCATCTACATGCATTTCGATGATGTCGACCGCCTAATGGTCGATTTCGCAGAAATCGGTCGGCGCATCAATCAAAAATGGCGCTGGAACAGCAGCATTGCAGTTGAAGTGATCTTGAAGCGGTTTTCAAAATTTGGCTTCGGGTCCGGTGACCGGATGCGAACCGAAGCCACCGAGCACCTTGCAAATTTGATGTCTCGAGGAGGGTTCTTAAGTTCCGATCAATCGCACAAGCGCTCACTCGAAGACACCTTGGGTCGTCTCGAGGCGTTGAAGCGCGACCTCGCGCAAGGAGGGTTCGCCTAGGGCACTTCGGATCTCTGCCATTTATTGCCAAAGGCGATTCGAGCGAACGCCAGGAAGTCTTCGACCAGACGCCGATCGAGCAAAAAAATCGTGCCGACAAAGACCGTCGCACCGAGCGGCACGAGAACGGCGAGTCTTTGAACGGGCGCAAAAGAGGTAAGCAATTGGGTTCTTGTCTCGGTGACCACCGCGGCCATCAATACCGCGGCTAGAAAGGGCTTCATGATTCCGCGGAACTGCTCGGCGACGCGGTAACCGGTCGCCCGCCTCATCACCCAGCTTGAAGAAAGTACCAGTACGCATTCGCTTGCAGCCCAGATACCGATCGCCCAGGGAAGCGTGGGCATTCCAAACGCCCACGCCGCGCCCAGCATGAAGAGCAGTTCCGCGAGCAACCCCACCAAAGAATCGCGCGGCTTGCCCAGAGCGGTCAGGAACGGCGTAAACAGCAGCCGCGGGGCCTGCAGAAGGACCAGGAAGCCCAGAACCGCGACATAAGGCGCACTGGGCTCCCATCGACGACCGAACAGGACCTCGACGATGTCCGGCGCCACGGCGCCCAATCCCACGAAGCAAGGATAGAGGGCGAGCGACGAGAATTGCGTCGAGGACTGGTAGGCTCGTTTGAGTCGCGCAGGATCGAATTGCAGGCCCGCCAATAGGGGCAAAGCTACTTGTGATACCGCCGTAGCTGCGATCGCCCAAAAGACGTCGACGACCCGGAAACTCAAATTGAGGTACCCGGCGGCCTCGACCCCCAAATACGCTGTCGCCACTATCGTGAACACTCTCCTGATTGAAGATGACAGAAAAAGTCCACTGACGGAAAACAAGCCAAACCCGAACAGCTGCTTGAATTCGCTGTAGCGAAAATGCAAACGCGGAGTCCTATCCGACATGACCCACAGTACCAACGAGGCGATCGCGGCTATCAGTATTTGCTGAATGACCAGGCTCCAGATCCCTGCCCCCATGAATGCGGCGGCGATGCCGATACCGCCGCCGACCAAGCGGCCTGCCAGGGACCGTAGCGCCAAGGATCGAAACGCGAATTCACGGCGCTGCCGGGCGACCAGCGTCGCGCTTACCGCCGAACACGGAAAGACCAAACCCATCCACGTAAGGACCTGAGCTGCGTTTGGCTGATGGACCCATGCCGCGAAAACGGGCGCCATCGCCCAGCACCCGAGCGCCATTAGCACGCTCAGCGCCATGGTTGCGGAAAAGGCCGTATTGAAGTGCAGATCCGTGATGTCCCGACGCTGCACCAGCGCATTGTGAAACAGCATGGTCACCAACACGCCCAGCAACTCGACTACTGCCAGCGCGGTGGAGAACAGCCCGAAATCAGCAACCGAGAGCAGTCTCAAATAGACAATCAACGAGACGAAGGAAATAAACGCAAGACCGCCATTCTCGAGCAAGCTCCAGACCATGGATTTGGCGGTGGTGCTGCGGTTAACGTTTCGCGCGGTGTCGGACATGAGTTGCTGGGCGCAGGAGTTTATCTGCGGAACTCGTCGCTCAAAGGTGACCCCCAAAATTGGCGCCGCACGCTCTCGTCCAGCAGCCGCAGGCGAGAGAAGCGCGCCGCCAATTGGAGCGGATTCCTAAGCAGCTCGCGATTGAAGAAGACCTGTTTGACCAGTCCGGACGATTTACTGTGGGCACCCGGGTGACCGACCCGGTAAATGGCCCCCATAAAAGGCAGCGGTTTCAGGGGAGCGCCGCGCGCACTGAGATATTCGCGTATGAAAACGTGGCTGCCGAATATCTTGCGAATGTAGTCGGGGTGCGCCTCCTCAACGCTCGCCGGCAATTCGTAAAGAATCGTGCGAATGATGTGGGAAGTGCCGCAAAATTGCGAAAAATCGGCATACGCGTAGATCAGCCTGCCGCCATCGCTCCAGACATAACCGTCGCGCACATACCAACCATTTTCCCCGCCACGGGCGGCGACATAACTCGTAAGCTGGCTACTCACGAAATCATCGTCATCGACCACCATGGTATAACCATTCCGATCGGCTTCCAGAATACCTGCGAGTACGCGGCGTCCCTTGTCGAGACGCACGCTATCCCGAAAGACCTCCAGGTCGTTCTCACCTCGTTCAAACATCGGATTGGGCGGAAAGCGTACCTGCCTAAGCTCAAAATTGCTCGGCAACGCCGGCAAGTCGGACCCCTCATTGGCTACGATGATGGCCCGCCAGCGGACATCGTCCTGACCGGCAATCGAGCGGATAGTCTGCGCGAGCCTGCGCTTAAGGGCGGGCCAATCGGGCGAGTTTTCTGGGTGCCGCAGTGGAATGATGAAGGTCAATATGCAGTTATTCATGATTCACCCGCTGAGTCGCGGATGGCTTTCCGCGGAAACGCGGCGACGGGCCAACACGTGCATTGCAGTGGCATGCAGAATGGGGCGCAAGGTTTCGCGATAGACGGCAAATAACGTAAACACGAGGAGGGCAAACCAGCGCGGAGACCTTAGATCCATGCGCTGCGCATAGCGTCGGTAATATCTGCCAAAAAAATAGTGCGTATAAAAGATCGACCAGTAGAGCCGCTTGAGCGGCCGAGTTCGCTGGCCTCCCGTACGAACCTGTGACAGGGGCAGGTGAAAACTATGGCAATCGTTTGTGACGAAGATATCAAACCCATGCACAAATAAATTCATCTGAAAATCAGTTTCTTCGCGATAGCCATTCCCTCTGGCGTAGTAGTTGTCGAACGGAAATTGCTGAAGCAGTCTCTTCGTCGTCAGGATTATCGCGTTGGTGACGGGAATTGCAATGTCGCCAGTGAATTTCGCGCCATTCACATATTCACAGACCAGCGGCCGAAACTTTTTTTTGGCGCCAATGCCCGTACCGAACCGTTGTAGTGCTTTCGACTTGCTCTCGCCAGGTGTGAGGTAGATGCGGCGACCGGAAACGGCGCCCGCATTCAGCGCCTGCAACTTTTGCAGCAAAATTCGCGCGTACCCGGCCTCGAGATATTCGTCGTCGTCACAAAATAAAATGAACTCATTGGTACTAGCGGCGATGCCGACATTACGCGACTGCGACGCTCCCTGCCGGGTTTCATTGCGCAGCACACGCGACACTTTGTCGGGATACTGGCGGGCAATCTCCGCGATCACCGCGGGCGTGTCGTCGTCGCCCGCATCGCTGACGAATATCAATTCGCTCACGCCATCTTGGGCAAAGAAGCTCGGTGCTACGAGACGCAGGGTATGCGCGCGATTGCGGGTCGGTACGATCAGGGTGATCAAGCTTGGAACGCCGGCGCGGTCTCTGAAGCATCACGCAAACGCTTGAAATTGGGCAATGCCCCATCGTCGATGAACCGGTCCACCAAATGCGGGCACAATTTATTGAACTCGAGAAGTATCAGACGCTGATTGCGTTGTGCGGGCGTAGGCACGCGGCAGCTCCTAAGATTTTAAATTCAGTGTGTCTGAATCACCGCGTTGAGTCTAGACCGAAACAATGTTCATATGGTCTTAAGCTTGCATATTGCAGCGGGCAGACGATTTTCCACAAGAAGCGGGAGGTTGAACGATGAAACGGCGCAATTTTCTTTTTTACACTGCCTCAAGCGCGGGCATATTGCTTCCGGCGATGCACTGTCTTGCGGCATCAACCGATGCGGCGCCGTTGTCTGTTTTCGGCGACGCTCGAAGCGGAGTGAGATCATCTGCCATCATTGAGGATGATTTCCGGGGTGTAGAGAATACAATGCCGGACGGAAGCAAAAAGCTGTATCCCGATTCCAGTA
Organism: uncultured Gammaproteobacteria bacterium; assembly: GCA_963749775.1. Lineage (GTDB taxonomy): Bacteria > Pseudomonadota > Gammaproteobacteria > Steroidobacterales > Steroidobacteraceae > Bog-1198. The sequence goes on along the minus strand of CAVVPB010000024.1, from coordinate 311,969 downwards.
AATGGGCTTTTACATTTTGGCCGGGGACCAAATGGCCAGATAGCTACGGAGATGGCACTAACTGGTTGGCAGGCAATGCTGAATGCCAATCCTATGTCACGCCCTTCATAAGCAAGATCAAGGGAAGTGCTATTCCCGTCGACCTGCGTTACGACCCTTTCTCAATTCAGTCAGATGGTTTGCACATCAAGGCTTCGCTGTTGAATGCGGCTCAACAGTCGGCTTATCAAATCGGCGGCTTCAGACGTTTTGGTTCGGGCATGCTGTTGTCGCGAAAATCCTTCACGTTCGGCAATATCCGTATGGTTGCCAAATTGCCGTCCGCGCGCGGCTCATGGGCAGGTCTATGGTTGTTGACAGAATCGCATCAGTGGCCACCCGAGATCGATATTTTTGAATCGATGCCATGGGGCAAACATCAACAGCAACTTCACTTTGGGGCGTTGGTGCCAAAGGGAACTCCCGGAGGCGGGTTTGGCAAGTGGACTGATCTTGGTACGGATCCTTCCGTGGGCTTCCATCAATATGACCTTGATTGGACACCGGAAACCATGACGGCATCGTTCGACGGCAAGGTTTACTGGCAGCAGCCTACGCCGCCCTCGCTACACCAAAACATGTACCTGATCATCAATTTTGCGGTCGGCGGCAAATGGCCGTTCAATGAATTGAATGTGCAGCCCATCGATAGCGTCTCGCCAGACCGACTGTCGGCGGGTGCGGATCTGATTCAGGCTGATTACCCCTCCGAGATGATTGTGAAGAGCGTCAGGGTAAGTTCACCAACAAGCTGACACAGCTGGTCTATCCACAACACTCATGGATTTCACTTCACCGATCTATCTCACATTCGTTGCAGTCACCGTACTGACGTTCAATGCTTGGAGCGCTCTGCGGTTTCGCCTGTGTGTGCTGTTGATTGCGAATCTCGCATTTATCGCGAGCTTCGTGCAATCGCCGGATCAACTGGCGCCACTGGCCGGCTTCCTTGTACTGGGCTACGCAGCCACACTTTGGGTGGCGCGTTGGCCCACAACGTTGATATCGGGACTTACCGTCGCATTGATTGTCGGGGCTTTTGCGGCGCTCAAACGCTACACATTTCTACCGGCCGGCATCGGTCTGCCATTCCTCTACTTGCAGATAGGGCTCTCCTACATCTTGTTCCGTATCTTACAAATGGTGATCGATAGCGCCGGCGGGGAAAAGGCCGCGCGCCTCGGGCCCTTGAATTTTTTCAATTTCACCTGCAATTTTTTGAGTTTCGTGTCAGGGCCGATTCAGCGCTCGGACGAATACTTGGCCAATCTCGAGCAGCTCGGTCGAAAAGTCGACGAAACGCTTGCCTTCGCGGCTTTGCATCGGATCATCAAAGGATTTATCAAGCTCGCCGTGCTGTCCGCGGTGGCCAACTATTTATTTGCGGCTCTTTCCGCTGCTGTACTTGCCGACGCCACGCCTCTATCCGGCTGGCGTTATGCCGAGCAGTACGCGGCCAGCGCCGTCACCTATACGTTCTACCTTTACTACAACTTCTCCGGATACATGGACATCGTCATCGGTATTGGCTGGCTGCTGGGGCAGAATCTACCTGAAAATTTTGACCGGCCCTTTTCGGCGCGCAACATTTTTGAATTTTGGGCTCGCTGGCATATGACGCTTTCGGAGTGGTTCAAGACTTACCTGTTCAATCCGCTGATGAAATTTCTCGCCGATCACGTATCGGCGCCGGCGTTGCTGCCTTACCTTGGAGTGCTCGCCTTCTTCGTCACGTTCTTCGTCATGGGGGTGTGGCACGGTTCGACCGGCGTGTTTGTGATTTATGGATTGGTCATGGGGGCTGGCGCCAGTCTCAACAAGCTCTGGCAGGTCCTCATGACCAAGCGTCTCGGCAAGAAACGCTATAAGTCGGTCGGCGAGTCCTTTGCATACGCGAGCTTGGCGCGCGGACTGTTGTTCGCCTTCTTCGCCCTCGCAGTCACGGGTCTTTGGGTCAACATGCATCAGTTGTCGTTGCTGGAGCACCGGCTCGGCATCGCGGGTCTCATGCTGGCGCTGGTTGGGACCACGCTGGGTGCGGCGTTGGGCGGCATTGCGGTAGATCGTGCCGGCCGTGCGCTGACCGGCCTCGCGCCCCAGCGGCAGGCGTTGAGCGCGGCCGGCGTCGTCGCACGAAACGTCGTGCTGGCCGGGGAAGTGCTGCTGATTTTTGCGGTGAGTTCATTTTTCCACAAAGCTCCAGAATTCGTTTACAAGGCCTTCTGAGATGCATGCGATCCTGAAACAGGCGCTGTACCTGTCGATCGCACTGCTCGGCATATATGGCGTCCTATTGGCGTCGTCGTACGCTCTCGTGCCCGCGGTGAATGGACGCAGGGGGCTCGACTCGAGTCTTGCTGAAGACTCGATTTTCACAACCGATCCCAAATACGTTTTCTTGAATCGGGCTGCTGTCAGACCCGATGCAGGTCGCATTGTCTTTGTCGGAGCCTCAAACACGGCGGTCGGTTTCAAGCAGCGGGAGGTACAGCCGCTTGTGCCGTCTTTAGAAATCGACAACCTTTCGGTGGGCGGATCAAACATGACTCAGGTGGCGCAGATTGTCGAGCTGGTGCAGGATCTGCAAGATTCTGCCGCGCGTCGCCGCACCACGTTTGTGATTGGCATGTGGTATGGGATGTTCGTTCAGGATGGATTTCGCTGGGCAACACCGGATCGCCACAAAGGCGATACCGATATTGATATCGAGCGCTATCGCTACGGCTTCTACCGACGTAGCGACACCGGACCCCGGCAAATCCTTCCATCCAATGAGCTGTCGCTGGGCGTCATGCTCATACATCCGTACTTGGTGTTCGACGAACTGTCGCGCCTTGCCAGCAAGGGATTGCGCGAACGCTTGTCGGGAAAGCCTCCGCATCGTAGCGACGCGGAGCGCAATGCCAGCATTGTCTCCGAGGCGGATAAAGTGTTCGCGCTGGAATATTGGCGGGAACAGATGCACAGCGATGGGCCGATCTCCGAGGAGCAGTTCTTGGTGCTGCGAGACCTGATTGCGAGGATTTTGGCGCAAGGAAGTAAGGCGGTGCTCGTTGATCTTCCAATCCCGCGCTGGCACGCGGAGCGCTCCCCGTTCTACGTAACTACTATTTGCGTCGGAAGAAAACACTCCTTTCGGACCTGCATGGAAAGCCAGGCTTTGCCTATTTGGAGATGGCCGACCAGGACGACAACCTTGATTTTTCAGATGAGGTTCATCCTAAGCCTCGAGTCACCCCACTTTGGGCGACGCAGGTAGCGACGCTTCTACAAGGACCGTCTACATGAATTCCTATGGGCTCGAATTTCATCATTTTGGACTGGCGGTGAAATCGCCCGACGCGGCGTTTCGGTATCTGAGTGATCTGGGTTATCGCGCTGGCAGTAGCTGCTACGACCCATTGCAGAAGGTCAATTTGGCGATGCGACATCATGATCGCATGCCGGATGTCGAGGTGATCTGGCCCGGGCAGGAGCCCTCACCGATCGACCGTATGCTCAAACAAAGCAACAGCATGATTTATCACCTGTGCTACACCTCGGAGAATATCGAAGGATCGCTGGCGGCGTTGGAACTTGCGGGCCTGGAAGTGCTGCCTCTTGGTATGGCGCAGCCGGCGCCGCTCTTCCACGGCATTGAGGTGTCGTTCTATAGCATTACCGGCGTTGGCATCATCGAAATCATTGCCGGCGCGCCCGAATCGTAAAACTGAACGGAGAAATTATGCAAGATCCAATCCTCACTGGTTTAACTTCGGTATTTCGTGAGGTGTTCGACGACGATGAACTGGTGCTAAGGCCCGAGATGACGGCCGACGACGTCGACGGCTGGGACAGCCTTGCGCATATTCGGTTGATCCTATCGGTGCAAAAGGCCTTCAGTATTAAATTCTCGCCAGTTGAGATGAGTCGCCTAAAAAATGTCGGGGACCTCATTGCGCTGACAAAGGGCAAGCAGGCCCAAGGCGTCGCGCATTAGACATCGTCATCGACATGACTGAACAGCTGTACACCGAATTGCAATGGCTGCCTCGGCCGCCAGAGGATTTTTCCAAACGCTGCCGAGCTGTGCGCGAAGCCGGGGGCGAGGCCGGCCGCGAGGTGCGTGCTCTTGCCTCCTTTGCGCTCGACGAAAACAAGCTTGTAAAGCTGGCCAACTCCATCGAGTCGCTGCGTCCGACTCCCGATAATTTGCGGCCTCTGATTCCGTTTCGACTCGGCATTATCAGCAATGCAACATCGCATTTCATGGTGCCCGCGCTCACGGCTACCGCCGCGCGATACGGCATTGCGCTCGAGTGCATTGAGGCGAACTATGGACAGGTGATGCAAGAAGCGCTGGCTCCCGACTCGATGATCAATCGGGCGCGCCCCGACGCAGTGCTGGTGGCGATCGACTACCGCGGGCTGGCGCTGGGCGTCCCCTTCGGAGATTCCGCTGCAGCCGACACGGTGGTGACGGCCGCGATCGACGAGTTGCGGGCGATACGTGACGCGCTGCGCAGGAACTCTGGCGCGAGCTGCATATTTCAGACGCTCGCGCGGCCCGTGGAAGCCGCTTTCGGCAGTCTCGATCTGGCGCTGCCGGGCACCTTTCGCAATGTCATTGACCTGTTCAATCGCGCACTGGCGACTACCCTGGCCGGCAAACAAGACTTGCTACTCGATGTGGGCGGACTCGCTGAAACCGTCGGACTCTCGGCCTGGCATGATTCGAATCTGTGGAACATCGGCAAGATACCGTTTGCCAATTGCTTCTTGCCCATTTATGCCGACCTTACCTGCCGCCTGATCGCGGCGTTGCGTGGCAAGAGCCGGCGCTGCCTGGTCCTCGATTTGGACAACACACTTTGGGGTGGGGTGATCGGCGACGATGGGCTGGAAGGCATCGTGCTCGGCCAGGGTGATCCCCAGGGCGAAGCACACTTGGAGATCCAACGCACCGCTTTGGCACTGCGCGAGCGCGGCATCGTTCTCGCCGTATCTTCTAAAAATAACGACGACACTGCGCGTCTGCCGTTTCAGAAGCACCCGGAGATGTTGCTGCACGAAAATCAGTTCGCGGTGTTTCAAGCCAATTGGAATGATAAGGCCACCAACATTCGGGCCATCGCCGAAGAACTTGCTCTGGGCCTCGAGTCCCTGGTGTTTCTCGACGATAACCCCGCGGAACGACACCTGGTTCGCGACATGCTGCCCGACGTGGCGGTGCCGGAACTGCCGGACGATCCAGCGCTTTACGTGCGGACGCTGTTGGCGGCGGGCTATTTCGAAGCCATCACGTATTCGCCCGAAGACCAGAAGCGTGCTGACTTCTATCAGGACAATGCGCGCCGCGTCGCGCTTCAGCGTGCTACCGGCGATCTTGACGCCTATCTTGCAACTCTCAATATGACGATTACGTTCCAGCCTTTCGACGAGATCGGACGCGCCCGCATTGCGCAGCTGATCAGCAAGTCCAATCAATTCAATCTGACTACGCGGCGCTACAGCGAAGCTCAAGTCGGTGAAATCGAAGTCGATCCGAATTGCTTCACACTGCAGGTTCGCCTGGTCGACACATTTGGCGACAACGGCATGATCAGCGTGATCATATGCCGGCGAGATGCCGGCCTATGGCGAATCGACACTTGGCTCATGAGCTGCCGCGTCCTCGGGCGGCGGGTCGAACAAGCGGTGCTGCAAGAACTGTTGATCCACGCTCGCACGCTCGGTATCAGCCGCATCATCGGCACGTATCGGCCGACCGAGCGCAACCGTTTGGTCGAAGATCACTACAGCAAGCTCGGATTCACCGAATGCGAGCGGCTCGCCGACGGCTCAACCGTGTGGAACTTGGAGGTCGCCGATAGGACGGAGTTAAGTTTGCCGATGCAGGTCGTGCGCATCGGCCACGCGGCCGGTCAGCTGGCAGTCTTGTCCTAATGCGTTAACCCATAGATTTCCAGCTCTCCCGGCGTGCTGGTGGAGTTGTCCGCGCCTCCGGAGTTGTTGCCGCGAGTGGCCACATAAACTCGGCCGTTGGCCACCGTCGGTACGGAGAACTTGACCGCGTTGCCGGCCGTGTCGGCGCCGATCATGCTGCTATTCCACAACTCGGTGGACAGATTGGTCGCATCGTAGGCGTGCAGCACGGCAGGTCCGCACGCGGATGACTGATGCGTGCAGTAGCTGTGGGTATCGAGCGCCCACACCAGGCCACTGTGAGTTGCGGCGGCGGACACCGAGGTCGTCGAACCGGGGAAGCCATAGACATGGCCGGACGAGGAAGCCAAAGCGAATTGCACCGTGGAGGTGTTGAGCTGATAGGCATTCAAGGGGCCGCCTGCGCCGGCAACAAATAAGTAGCCATTCCACATCGCCGCTGTCGAGAACATCCCGTGGCCCAACAGAATGGTCTGTACGGCGGCGCTGTCGCCGAAACCTCCCAACAGGTCCCGATTGAGAACATACAGAGTACCGTCCTTGCCGCCGCAGACGAGCACATGGGTCACGGCGTTGCCGGAAGGCAAGTCCGCCAACATTGCGGCACCACCGGAACCGAAGTCCTTGTCGCCCTGGTCGTCCGCCAATTCATCCGACGGTGTGAAATAGGACGAAACGCGCAGCGTAGTGTCGACCTCTAGCAGCGAATCGCCATAGTCATTGTTGGGCGCGGTCGGACTGTTGGCATCAAATCCACCGTTGCCGGTCAGGAAATAAAGATTATTACTGGAATCGACCGAGGGCGCACCGCCACCCATCCAGATGCCGCCTCCACGAGCATTGGGCGTGGTGTTGAATGCTGTGGTCTGCGTCCAGGCGCCATTGGCGTACTGATAGCCCATGATCCATCCGTACCAGGGAATGCTGTCTTCATGCGAGCCCCACGCGATGAAAACCGTGCCATTGACGAGCGCGAGACCCGCGCGCTGGTTCTGCTGCTTCGTGCTGAAAGCGACGGTGGGACCACCGTCGCCGTCTCCGGGAACCGCAGCCGCAATGAGCGCGGGTGACCCGGCTTTCTCATTGCCCGTCGTGATATCGATGGCATGAATCCGTTGATAGAACGTAGTCGGCGTCATGCTGATCGACTTAGAGACCACGTAGAGAACTCCCGTGGATGGATCGATGACCGGCGTTCCGTTGACACCGATTTCCGGTTGAATGTCGCCATACCCGACACCCACGGCGGTACTGGGTACCGGCGTCTCGCCGCTCGTTCCGCCGTGCGCTGCATCGATCAGGCTAATCATCCACAGCTGTGCGCATGGCGCGGAATCGGCGTCGAAGGCGAACAAACTATCATGCTGCGTGGTGACGATGACCACGTTGTGCTTCGTGCCGCTCACCGTCACATTGGCAATCCACAGCGGCTGTCCGTAGATGGCACCGTCGACGGCGCAGGACGCGACCTTGCCGAAGCTACTGGTGTTGACGTTTGCGGGAGTCAATGCGTACTCCTGCGTGTTTGCGCCATCGCGAGCAAGATCATTGTGGTAGGTGTATACGCCGGGCAAATCCGTGACTGCCGCCACTGCACTGGCGGTTTGCGTCGCATTCGCCACGCTCGTGGCAACGATCGTGTGCGTGCCGGCGACACCAGCGGAGTAAAGGCCGGTGGCACTGATGACGCCCACGGTGCTGTTCCCATTAGCGATGCCATCCACCGTCCACGTGGCCTCGCCACCGCCGGGTACAGTCGCGGTAAACTGTTGAGTTCGCGTCAACGTAATCGCAGCGGTCTGCGGAGATAGGCTCATCGTGACGTTGGATACCGTGAGCGTAGCCGCGGCAGTGCTGCTGACGCCGCCGGCACCGCTGCAAACCAGCGAGTACGAGGTCGTCGCACTCACTGCCACAGTCGGCTGCGTACCGCTGGGCGGCAGCGTACCCGACCAACCATCGGACGCCGTGCAGGACGTGGCGTTACTGGAAGTCCAGGATAGGGTCGATGTGTCTCCCGGCGCAACGACGGAGGGGCTCACGACCAGCGTTGCGGTGGGAATGACATTGACCACCGCGCCTGCGCTTGAGGTACCACCGGGGCCGGTGCACGACAATGAATAGGGGGTTGCACTCGCCACGGGGCCGGTACTCTGATTGCCGTTAAACGCGCGCGATCCACTCCAGCCACCCGACGCAGCGCATGAAACCGCGTTGCTCGAAGTCCACGTAAGAGTCGACGATGCGCCCGCGGCAACCGCCGGCGGGGACGCTGTCAGCGTGACTGTGGGTTGAGGCAGGATGTTCACGGTAGCCGCCAGTGGCGCTGTGATGCCGCCCGGACCCGCGCACGTGAGCGAATACACGGTGGTCGCGGTCATTGGGCCCGTGCTTTGGCTACCGCTGGTTGCGAGCACGCCGCTCCAACCGCCCGACGCAGTGCATGAGTCCGCATTCGTCGAGGTCCACGTCAATGTCGAACTGCTTCCAGTGGCAACCGCCATGGGCGCCGCCGCGAGGGTCGCCGTGGGAACGGGAATCACTGTGACCGTCGCCGTTGCCTGCGAACTCTTTGTGCCCGCTCCCGTGCAAGTCAACGAATAGGTTGCATTTTGGGTTAGCGCGCCGGTGCCCTGCGTGCCGCTCACTGCGAGCGCGCCGTTCCAATCGCCCGAAGCGGCACACGCGGTGGTATGAGCTGAACTCCAAGTCAGTGTGGATCCGCTACCGACGGGGACAGCCGTTGGCGTTGCGGTCAACTGCACGGTTGGCAGCGCATTCACCCTGATGTCGATGCTTGCCGTTTGGCTGGTGCCGCCGGGACCGGTGCAAGTAAGCGAATAATTCGCATCGTCATTGAGTGAACCCGTAGGTTGCGTGCCGCTGGTCGCCACCGTGCCGCTCCATGCACCGGTGGCACTGCACGATGTTGCGTTGGCGGAAGTCCAAGTGAGAGTCGCGGAACTGCCGGCGTCTATGGTCGTCGCTGACGCACTCAAAGATACGGTCGGCAATGGAACCGCACTCGAACCTCCCCCGCCGCACGCGGACGCAAGTAGAGCGGATCCGGCGATCAACAGCCAAGAAATAGAACGCAACTGAAATCCCAAGTTAGTTTTTGTCACTCATGACGTAGGTACGCCGAAAGCGTGTCTACGAGCATTATGCCTGCTGAGATCATACAAACATGTGCGATCGGTCGCGCTCGGCGTTTGTATTGTTTTCAATCCGGTGCATCTAGATGACATAATGAGCACGGACTCGCGTTGACGGATCGAATGGATGCCGCGGATCGGGCGCATCCGGGCTTCGCAAGCCTGCGGCAAGACGAAGACTGCGTGGAAGGAAACCAGACCATACGCAACCGCGCGTGAGTTCGACCGCATGGATCCGATGATCTTCGGTGTCGGCATCCCTTGTCCTCTCAGCTCTTAATGACGGCTTGCATGCCCTATGGCTTGATTTCGTAAGCCTACATTCAGCGCCTCCTTAGTGGTCTCGCGCCCCTCCAGGAATTCGTGGGGCGACACCCGGGGATTCCAGTTAGACTTGAAATCATAGGGAAAAGACCCTCAAGGTGGCGAGTGATGCCTTTCAATGATGGATTCTAAGATGGTCAACCCGACCGCGGAATCAGCATATTCGGCTACATCAGTAGCAGTATCGCCGGCCCTACGGAACTATCTTCGCTGGAAGATTTATTCCATCAATGGATATTTAAAATCGCTTGATGCTCGCCTGATTGTCGCGCTCGCGGGTTGGCAAACCAGCAACAAAATAGCGGGCGGTCTCGCTGAGATCGGCGTACATCACGGGAAATTGTTCTTCCTCTTGGCCCTCAGTCGACAAATCGGCGAAAAAAGCCTCGCCATCGACCTCTTCGAGGACGACGAGATGAATGCATCCACTCGATTCGGGGGTAGAAGCCGGGCATTTTCAAGCCACGCCGCCAGACTAAATGTCAGGCTTGACTCGACTGAAGTGCAGAAGGCGGACTCGCTGACGCTGACCTCGGACGATATTCTGAGCAGGGTCGGCAGAGTCAGAATATTCAGCGTAGATGGGGGCCATCTTTATCACCATGTAGCGCATGATTTACCCCTCGTGTTCTCAACACTGGCTCCCGGCGGCATCATTATCGTGGACGACTTTTGCAACGCGGAGTGGCCCGAAGTGACTTCCGCCGCCTATGACTTCGTGCGGGCCCAAGAGGGTAGGATCGTGCCGGCGATTTTGACGAGGAATAAATTGTATCTCGCACCGCCCGACATTGCCTCTGCATACGGAGAGTTTGCAACCCGATTCGCGGCCAGAGAGAAGCACATGAGCAGGGAATCGGTGGAGATCATGGGCCGTGCGGTTCCTTATCTCACTTACTCTTTCAAAGCGCGATTTGTTGATGAAGTTCGCTCACGCTTCTCAAGGAGATTTTAGCCCTCGAGCGCCGGTGCCATTCGCGTCTGAAAACCTCTAGGTACCGTGAGATGCTCGACTTAGCGTCAGGATTGGCGAGTTCGCCTTCGCTGGCTCGCGCCACGTTGGCAAGATGCACTCGCATTGCGGCAGCGGCGAATTCGCCGTCTCCCGATCGATTCGCACCAACTGGGGCGATAATGCTCAGCCAAGATTTATTATTGCGGCGTGTTTCTGTCCGATTTCGTTTCGTCCTGGTAACAAATACGTTATTTTTCAAATAGTTAATTAATATTTATGAAGTTACTTATTGGCAGGCACAAGACAATCGACTGAGAACTCCTCCACGAGTGGGAAGGAACTTTATGTCCTCGACGACCGACTCCGTGGCCCAAGCCTTGGTTCAGGTTCAGCGTTAACGTGTCCGCGAGATGTCGACTTTACGTCCAAGTCAAGTAGAACCAAAGGACCATTGCGCCCCTGATGGCGCACCCCCGACAGTGCTCGCGGGGAGATCCGGCGTGGCGGGCCGTTCGTCACACGATGCACAAGCTCCGGTGTCCGCACTCCACTTGCGATGTCGACTCCAGCCGCAGGGCTTCCCGAAACACTTGAGGTGGCGGAGATGAGAGATACACAAACGCCCGATGAGCATATCGGTGGACGCAGGCTCGTCGGGAGCCGCCGTCGGCGACCGCTGCGTGCCGATGACCTGCTCGCGTCGGCTCTAAAGCGCGCAAAGCGGCACCACTTTGCCGACCGTTCATTCATACGCCCCTTCGAGCACTTGCTCCGTGCCTGCAACGAGGAGGCGGATTTGAGTGCGTTCGGTGTGCGCGCGCTGAAAATCGACGTACTGCGCTGTTTGAGGACCCTGCTGCACTTCGATGACATCGAGTCGGCCTGCCCTTCAGTACTAGCGCGACCTATTCGGGCCCCGGTGTTCATCACCGGTATGCCACGCAGCGGCACGACGTTCCTCCACCGTTTGATTCTGCAGGATGCCGGCACGATCGCGCCGCGCCTGTTTCAGCTCGTGTACCCCTATGCCTCGCAGCACGGGCGGTTCGGAACACCGCTGCGCAAGAGATGGGTCAGCCTGCAACTCGCGCTGTTTCGTATGATCGCCCCCGAACTCAACGCCCTGCATCCTATCGCAGTCGATACACCGGAGGAGTGCACGGACATTATCGCGCACGTGTTCCAGAGCCTGCGTTTCGACGCGATGTACCGCGTCCCTTCCTACAACAGCTGGTTGGGGCGTAGCGGCTTTCTCAATGCCTATCGCTTCCACCGCCGATTTCTGCAGCATCTTGATGCCCAACTCCCGGGCCGACAGTGGATCTTAAAGTCGCCGGACCATGTCTTTGCCATTGACGACATCAGGAAGGTCTATCCTGATGCTCGCCTGGTATTTATCCATCGAGATCCCGTTAGCGTCCTAGCCTCTGTCGCGAGATTGACGGAGGTGTTGCGGCGGCCCTTCGCGCGCAGCATCGATCGGGTCGAGATAGGTCGCGAAGTCAGCACATCCTGGCTGGACGGCGCGCAACGAATGAGCGCGCTATCATCGAGTGGCGGCTCGGTGTTGCACCTGAACTACCGGCAGATTGTCTCCTCCCCTCTCGATGCCGTCAGAGCGGTCTACCGCCATTGCGACCTAGAGCTGTCAGTGGAGGCGGAAGAGCGCATGCGCTGCTGGCTGCTCACGCCAGCCAATGTCGGCCGACCGCCTCGAGACTACCGGCTGGCTGAGTTTGGCCTCGATGAGCATGTGCTGCGCGAGCGCTTCAGGCCCTACACCGATATGTTTGGCATCAAGATCGAGCGCTTCGGAGGAGAGGCGGAGACCGCCGCCTTGGGCTGACGTGCGGCGAGGCACGGCCATTGCGCTCATCCTCGGCGTCTGCGCCCTCATCGGAGCCGTTCTCTACGCGGGTGCCGGCGCGGTGGTGCAGGCAGTCGCGACTCTGCGCATCAGTGGTCTCGTGGCACTGGTGCTCCTGCATCTGCCCATCGTCGTGCTGATGGGACTTGCCTGGTGGCTGGCTTCGGGTGACACGCCCCCCGCCTCGCCATCGAGATTTGTGTGGGCGCGATTCGTCCGCGACGCCGCGGGGGATCTGTTGCCTTCTCTGCAGCTCGGTGGGGTGGTCTTCGGGCTGCGCGCCCTCGGTCGGGGTCAGACGATCGCCGTCGGGGTAGTCTCCGCGAGCATCGATGGCGTCATAGAACTGACCGCAAAGCTGCCCTATGTGCTTGCTGCACTGCTGACTCTGCTCGCACTGGCATCACAGCCCCGCCTCGCTCGTTTGTTATTTTTGGCGTTGGCTGCGACCGGCCTGCTGGTGGGGGTCCTCCTGCTCGCGCGCCGCTCGCTGAGTGCCTGGCTGCAAGCGCTCGCGCGATCCATCAGTGCCCGCTGGCCGGGCGTGCTGCCTGTGGACGGCGGTCCCGGCAGTCGCGACCTGCAGGCGTCTTTTGATCACATTCTCAGTCAGCGCGCACGCCTATGGTCGGCCTTCGCGATTCACCTATGCTGCTGGTTTTTGGGCGCCGCAGAGGTGTGGGTCGCCTTCCGCCTGCTCGGCAGGGATCTGACCGTAGCACAGGCGCTCGCCATTGACGGCACGGTCGTGGGGCTCCGTACGTTCGGATGGATGGTGCCGGCCGCTGCAGGCGTACAAGAAGCGAGCTACATGCTGGTCGCCGCGGTGTTCGGGATATCTCCCGCGGCAGCGATCGCCGCATCGTTCGCGCGCCGCGCCCGGGAACTGGTGCTCGGAGTCGGGATTCTCGGGATCGGCGCTGCCCGCGACGCCGGCTTTGCTCGTCTGACGACCAGGCTGCCGCTGGGGACGGATGCGGCCGCGCGCGCGCTCACCGATCCGTCCTTGCCGCAACCTGCGCCAAGTGAGGTCCACGAACCGCCGGCGCCCTCAGCCTGACAGCGTAGGCCGTTGCGGATTAGTCTAGTTGCGTGAGCACCCCTGTACCCCCACCTGACCATGGGCCAGTGCGCGAGGTATCCGCGCCGGCAACTCTGAAGCCTTCGCGGATCGCCCGCCTTGTTGCTCTGTGCCTGGCGCACGCGTGGATCGTCGTGACGGTGACGATCATTCTTTGCATAGCGATGACGCGCTACGTCACCAATCACTTTGTTATTACCACGGAGACCGACGCGCTGTTGTCGCCCAAGCTCCCCTGGCGCGTGCGCCAGGCCGCGTTCAACGTAGCGTTTCCGCCGGAAAGCTCGGATATTGTCGTCGTCGTCGAGGGCCAAACACCGGAGCTGAGCGAGACGGCTGCCGCCGCCCTCGCCGCGAGTCTTAGCACCCAAACGAGCCTGTTCCGGTCAGTCCAGCGCCCGGACAGTGGACCATTCTGGGCGCAAAACCGATTGCTCTTCGCTTCGATCGAGGACGTGAAGACGGCCATAGCTCAACTCCTGAAGAGCCAGCCATTCCTTGGATCCATGGCGACCGATCCCTCGCTACGCGGTCTCGCGAATACCCTTTCCCTGACGATGCAAGGCGTAAACGATCAAGCCGCGACGGACAAGCTCCGCGTTCCCATCCGCACTCTTGCCGATGCGCTCCAAAGCCTGGCCGCCGGCACGCCGACCTTCTTCTCCTGGCGCACCCTGATTACAGGGCACGGGCCGGACCAACGCGAGCTGGTGCATATCATCCTGGTCAATCCGGTGCTCGACTTCACTCAGCTTAAGCCCGGCCAAGTGCCGATCGATGCCATCCGCGCCACGGCGAAGCGCCTTCAGCTGGACGTCGACCGTGGCGTGCGCGTTCGCCTCACCGGTCCAGTGCCTTTGCAGGACGAGGAGTTCGGAACATTGGCGGAACGTGCGGGTTTGATCGCAGCTCTTGCCAGCGCGGCGATCGTTCTAATGCTGTGGTTTGCAGTCAGGTCGCCGTTGCTGATCGCGTCCATTCTAGCGACGACCCTGGTGGGCTTGCTGACGGCGACTACGCTCGGTCTCGTGCTGTTTCATCAGTTCAACGTTATCTCGGTCGCCTTCATCCCCCTGTTCGTCGGAATGGGAATCGATCTCGGTATTCAGTTCAGCGTGCGTTATCGAGCAGAGCGCGGGGTCGGACAGGACGTGGGCCCCGCACTTATCGCGACGGGACGCACCATGGGAAGATCGCTGACCTTGGCGGCTGCCGCGATCGGTGCAGGCTTCCTGGCCTTTACACCCACGGCGTACTACGGCGTATCGCAACTTGGCGTCATCGCCGGGATCGGCATGTTTGCCGCGCTTGCGCTGAACCTCACCCTGCTGCCCTCTCTGATCGGACTCACTCGACCGCCCGGGGCGCCTGTGCATGCGGGCACGCGCTTGACAAGGATCGACAACTTTCTGCTGTCGCACCGGATCCTGGTGATCGGCACCGGCGCGGTCGCGGCGTTGATTTGTGCCGCGCTGCTGCCGCGATTGCACTTTGACTTCAATCCAATCCACCTGCGCAGTTCGGGCGCCGAGTCGGTTGCCACGCTGGTGGATCTGATGCGCGATCCCGATCGATCGCCGAATACGTTGGAGGTCATCCGACCGAACCTCGCCGCCGCCGACCAGCTTGCCGAGACTTTCAGGCGCGACCCGAGCGTCCACAGCGCACGCACGCTTTCGAGCTTCATTCCAACGGACCAGCCCGAGAAGATCGCCCTCATCACCGATGCGGCAAACCTCATCGATCTCACACTGAATCCGCTTGAGGTTGCGGCGCCGCCGACCGATGCGGAGGTAATCGACAGCCTGAACCGGGCAGCCGCGAAGCTGCGCCAAGCCTCAATAGAAGACCCGCCCTTGCGTGCCGACACCCGCAGGCTGGCCGATGAGTTCGACAGGCTGGCACGAGGTAGCCAATCGCTGCGAGCCAAGGCCGACCAGATGCTGATTCCCGGATTTGTGACGGCCCTCGAGCAGATACGCAATCTGTTGCAGCCGCAACCCGTCAGCATCAAAACGCTGCCGTCCGAACTCGTGAGCGAATGGCAGACTCCTGATGGACGGGCACGCATTTCGGTCTTGCCGAAGGGCGATTCCAACGACGATGCCGTGCTCCGACGGTTCGTCGCAGCAGGAATCAAGATAGCGCCGGACGCGACTGGCACGGCGCTCTACCTCCAGGCCTATGCCGAAGCCGTGGTCAACGCCTTCATCGCCGCGGGCGTGCTTTCGTTCGTCGCGATCTGCGGCCTGCTCCTCTTCGCGCTGCGCCGAGTTCGCGATGTGGCGATCACCATGGCACCCATCGTATTGACCGGCCTGCTGACCATGGGTACCTGCGTACTGATCGGGCAACCGTTGAATTTCGCCAACATCATCGCGCTACCGCTGCTGTTTGGGATCGGGGTGGCGTTCCATATCTACTTCGTCATGTCCTGGAGATCGGGTGGCTCGCACCTTCTGACATCGAGCCTCGCCCGCGGGGTATTCTTCAGCGCGCTCGCGACGGCGACCGGCTTCGGCAGCCTCTGGGCCTCGAGCCATCCCGGGACCGCCAGTATGGGCAAGCTGCTGATGATATCTCTGGTCTGGACCCTCACCTCGGCGCTGCTCTTCCAACCGGCGCTGATGGGTCCGGCGAGGCCCCCCAAGGAGACCGGCCGCACTACTTCATGAGACCGTCGCTGGCCTTGTTCAGAAAGGCAATCAGCGTGGGAGCCCCTCCAGAGGCGATAGCTGACGCGAAGTCCGACCGATGCAAGGTCAATGCACTGACCCCCTCGGTAGTGACGTCGATGATCTTCCAGGTTCCGTCCACCTCGTGCATCCGATAAAGCATGCTCACGGGAGAGTCAGGAGGCTGAATGATGCGTGTCCGGACGATCTTATCCTGACCGCGGCTCACAACGTCGTCGATCTCAAATTTCTGTCCATCGTACTTGCGAAAATTGTGAGCGTAATTGGCAACCGTGTAGCGGCTGAAAGCCGCTATCAATGCCTGCTGCTGATCCGGCGAGAAGTTTGCCCACTCCGGGCCTACGGAGAGCCGCGTCACGAGCGGTAAGGCGAAGGTCTGCCCGATCACTGGCTCGAGGTCACGATAGCGCTGCGTCATGGATACCGTTGAGCCCGCCTGCATGGACTTGAGCAGCGCGGCGGTGAGGGTCTGTACTTGGGTCGCCGCAGGATCGCTGTCCGCGGCGCGCGCTGAATTGCCGACCGCCAGGACGAGCGCCGCGCACACCAGGATTACTATTTTTTGTGTCATGGAAAGTGGCATCGCGGTGTACGCGGCGGAGCGAGTACCTCATTGTGCCACAGCGGCTCATGCGATGAGAACTCAACCGAAGTTCTCCTCCCTCGTCGGCAAAGCAGGAGCCCCGAAACGCAACGGCACTTTCCTAATGCGGATAAATCGGCGGCAGGCGCGGTACCCCGCCGGTTCCGCTGAGCGCCTTCACGGCGTTCGTGCGCAAGTTCAGCTAGCGCAGCGCATCAATGGCTATTCCCGAAGTTGATTCTCCTGGTGCTGTAAGCGAAGGTCATCTTGTCGACGAGCCCTGCTACGAAATGCGCTCGGAGTGAGACCCGTCAGCTGATGAAACCTTGTCGAGAAATGGCTTGCAGTCGAGTAACCGGCCTCGTGCGCGATTTGCTTCATGCTCATCATCGACGTAGCCAACAATGTTTTAGCACTGTCGATCCTCATATCTTCCATATAACGTGACGGTGACGTTCCTGTGGTTGCCTTGAAGAGTCGAAGCAAGCTCCGTCTGCTGGTGTTGAATTGCCTGGCCAACTCCGCAGTCGTAGGTAACTGGCCGCTGGTGGCACCAATCAATCCATGAATCATGGCGATGTCCACGCTGCGACACGGTTTGCCGATTGATGGACTTTGCTCTCGTTGACTCATGAAGCGGGACAGCTTGATGCGAAGAATGTTGCCGATGGCCGTGACGAGCTCGGGGCTTGCCACGCCCGGCATCCTGACTTCGTCATGTAGCATCTGCATCATCTCGAGTATCGAGAAGTCTTCGATAATCATCTCCTCTGGTATCGCGTTGTCCGCTGCAGAGGTGAAGCTTGCGTCGAAATACGCCGATACGGTGAGCACCGGATTTCTTTGCATCCGATTGTTCCACACCGCCGAGCGAGGACGAAACATCAACGGTCCCGTAGGGCGGAAATTCGATGATTCCTCGTTAGAAGCATTCGCCTGTGAGATGGAATCCCCAAACACTCGGCTGAAGGACAGAATGTTAGAACGAGCGCGCCACACTCGCCGATCGTTTAGCCCGTCAGGAAACCACCGCACCGTGATATGTATGCCCGGCACGGATAATTTCCCGAACTCAACGCACCGAATATTGTTTGTCATGACGTTTCTTCCCAAGCTCCAACTTCAAGTCGCTATGCGAGCCACGGCACGCGCGCCTTTGAGCTTAGTCACCGTAGTGGCTACGGGATGACGCGGGATGCTCGATCCATTTTGCCCCCAATCGAAAGAATTGTCCCATCTATGCAAGCCTCCGGCTTTGTAGCAATCTGCGGCATCGTTAACCTGTCTACTTGCCCTGCAAAAACCCTCTCGGTGAGATACCGCATGAAACGACAGCGAGAAAACAGTCTTTTAGGCAAAGTGGTCATCATCACCGGCGCCAGCAGGGGCATTGGCAAACAAGCGGCGCTCGACTTCGCCCGCCGCGGCGCGCACGTAGCGCTTGCCGCACGCACGGTCGGTGCCAGCAAAGAGTTCCCCGGTTCGCTTGACGAGACCGTAAGGCAGATTGAAGACCTAGGGGCGAAGGTGCTCGCCGTTCCAACTGATCTTGCGCGCGAAGACGACCTGAACGCTCTGGTTGCCGCAGTAGACGATTATTTTGGTGGCGTGGACCTGCTCATAAACAATGCAGCCGCGACCACCGGAGAGATCTGGTCTAAGCGATTTCTGGAGTTAACTCGAGCGGAATGGTTGTACCAGTTCGCTGTGAACGTCCACGCGCCCTTCACACTCATTCAGCGGGTCGTACCGTTGATGGAAAAACGCGGTGGCGGACGAATCATCAATCTCAGCACCGGCAGCGGCGAAGTGTTCCGCCTGCCCGAAGAACCCCAGAAGCTTCAAAGCGTTGGCAAATTCAGTCTCGAAGTTCCTGGCTACTATGCGAGTAAGCGAGCGCTTGACCGGTTAGGCAATGCGATTGCGCCGGAACTTGCGCGAAAAAATATCGCGGTGATCGGCATGCACCCGGGACTCGTTGCCACCGAAGTGGTCGCCATCCGCGTGAAGGAAGCAGGGCTCGACAACAGCGTGGCCGTGCCGTTGACGGTTCCCTCGCGGATGCTTGTTTATTTCGCAGGCTGCGATAATCCCATGGAATACACGGGCCGACTGTTCTGGGCCGAACGCGAAATGGCGGAGATGGGTATAGAACTCGATTAGGATTTGAAACGAGCGCAAGCGCGGCCGCGGTGCGCCAAGGGAGCGACCATCGCGCGCGCTGCAGCGAACTCCTCATTCATTCTGCGGCATGTAATGCCACTGCGCTTCCTCTCGGTTCTATCGCTGAGACTTGTTTTGCCCGCAACTGATCTCGCTCAAAACCACGCGCCGCGCACCAGAACAGTAGCGCCGCAATGCATGCGAACAAAGGCATGCACTGGAGTGCGGCGGCGAGACCGAGGCGATCTGACAGATAGCCACTAATGGCGGGTCCTGCCGCCAGCCCGAACAGGTTCTGAAACAGTGATAGTACCGATGCGCCGGTGGCGCGCAGCGCCAGCGGCACGACATCGATGGCGATCGCGGCAGCGGTTCCAACGCTACATGTCATGATGAAGCCGGTAGCCATGATCATCAGGAAATGGACTTCGCCCGCTGGCGGCGGTGAGCCGCCACCGCGGAAGCCGCCCCAGGCGCATGCAGCCGAGAGCAAGGCAAACACCGCCAGAGCCTGCAGCTTGCGGCGAGCCTGAGTGAATCCAGCTAGATCAGCCAGCCGTCCCCAAAAGAGGCTCCCGAGTGCGCCCAGTAGCACAACAAAGGCAGCCTGTGAGGCGGCTCGATCGGGGGCAAGACCGCCATATCGGTTGAGGTAGCTCGGCAGCCAGGTCCAGACGCTGGATACCAGCAAGAGCTGCGCGGCGGCGCCACAGCAGACCCAGCGCAGTGTCGGTACTGCTGCGATCGTGCGGGCGGCGGTAGCCATGAGCTCGAGCACATTGCGGTCAGCAGCGGACACGCGATCATGGATGGCAGTCGGATAATCGCGCACCTTGAGGTATAGAAGCGCGATCAGAAGGCCCGGCAGGCCAACGACGCCGAATGCAGACTGCCATCCCCAGCGAACGGCGATCTGACCGCCCAGTAACACACCGAGGACCGAGCCAACCGAAGCGGCCGAAAAGAAGGCGGCCAGTACGGTAGCGCGTAGCCTGGCGGGAAAGTGGCTCGCGATCAGCGCGGCGCCTATCGATCCATATCCTGCCTCGCCAAGTCCTACCGCGGCGCGCGCCGCGAGCAATTGCGGATAGCGGCTCGCAAACATGCACGAAATCGTCGCTACGCTCCAAATCACGGCCATCAACACGACGCTGCGTACGCGGCTGGTCCGGTCGGCGAGCAGCGCCACCGGGATGCCGGCCAGTGCGACGGAGACCGACACGATCGCGGCCAGCATACCCAACTGTTTGTCGGATAATACCCATGCGGACTTCAGGTACGGGAACAAAGAGACAATGACCTGCCTGTCGGCATAGTCACAGATCATCAGCGCGACGGTCATTGCGAAGGCAAACCACGCGACGCCGCTGCTGTAGAGATACTCGTCGGGTCGCCGTGGTCGCGTTGGCGCCTCCCGATCATGGAATCAACACGGTGGCACCGATCGTCAGGCGTGCTTCCAGCGCACGGTGTGCCTCGGCCGCATCCGCCAGCGCAAATTCCTGTCGCGGCTCTCCGGTAATGCGCCCAGCGAGCACGTGATCGAAGAGTTCCGCAGCCATCGCGAGCATCTTGGCGCGCGGGGTCGCGTAATGAACCATGGCCGGTCGTGTGACCCAGAGCGAGCCCTTCACCGCCAGCTGCATTGCGTCGATCGTGACGGGCCCGGATGAGGTGCCGTTGCTCACCAGCGTTCCTCGAACCTGCAGACTATCGAGCGAAGCCTGCAGAGTACTCTTGCCAACTGAATCATAGACGACCGGCACGCCCTTGCCGTTGGTGATCTCGCGCACTCTGGCGGCAATGTCCTCGCGTGAGCTGACGATGACATGTGCGCAGCCGTGAGCCTTGGCCACTTCAGCCTTCGCATCGCTACTGACCGTGCCAATCATGGTCACGCCCAGGGCGCGCGCCCACTGACAGGCAATTAGGCCGACGCCACCGGCGGCTGCGTGGTAGAGAATGGTTTCCCCGCCATTCAGTGGGTAGACCTGGCGGAACAGGTATTGCGCGGTCATTCCCTTCATGATGAGGGCCGAGGCCACACGGTCGGATATTCCCGCCGGCAGAGGAATCAGCACGTTGGCGGGCATCAGGCGCATATCCGAGTAGGCCCCCTGCGGTCCTAACAGGTAGCCGACCCGATCACCCACCCGCACGTCGCTGACGCCTTCACCGACCGCTTCGACGACACCAACGGCATCCGAGCCGAGGCCGCTCGGCAAAGCCGCGGGATACAGGCCAGAGCGCACGTACACATCAATGAAGTTGACGGCGATGTAAACGTGGCGGACGCGCGCCTGCGCCGGTCCCGGATCGCCGACTTCGGTGGTTTCGAGTTGCAATACCTCGGGACCGCCGGTCTTGTGGAAGCGAATTGCCTTTGGCATCTAATTCTCCCGCGGATGCAGTACGTCGAGTGCGCCGATGAGCTCCGATGCACGTGGCCACGGACCGAAACCCGAGGCCGGATTAAGATGGCCTACAGCCCCAAGGTCGACCACACGGCTGTGCCAGTCTGCCGCCAGCTGTGTGACCCACTCGTAGGAGGCCAAAGGGTCATTGCGGCTCGCCGCTACGATACTCGGAAACGGCAGTGCTGCGCGTGGCAGCGGCAACCAACCGCCTGCGGACAACGCATCAAGTGCCGGATAGCCGGCGGGCATGGGCACGTCGAAGTTCGGTGGTACGGCCAACAGCGCGCCGAGGATCTCGCCGCGGGCTTGACTGGCCCAGTGAGCCACCGTCAACGCGCCGCCGCTGTGAGCCACGATGATCAGGGGACGGTTCGCCGCCGCGACTTCCTGCTGCACCTGCGCCACGCGCAACGCACAGTCGAGGTTCCCCCGCCCCAGCGGCTTGACGCTACGCACCAGCCTGCCGACCCTCTCGAGCTCTTTGACCAGAAGAGATTGCCAATGCTCCGCGCTCTCATCGCGCAGGCCCGGCACCATGAGCACCGTCGCGTAGGGCAAAGGACGGATCAAGCGCGCTTCAGTACGCCCAGTCGCGCTGGCGAGCGATTGGGCGCAAATCCGTTGCGCGCGAGTGTCTCGTCGGCGTTCTTGTAGAACTCGCCAATACGATAGATGCGTTTGGCCTCCTTGCCGTCGGCGACGTCGCGACCGAACTCACGGGCAATACGCACCAGCTGTTCAACCTGCCTGACGCTGCTCATTTTGGTTTTGCGATCCTGGGTCCACAGGTTGTCCTCGATGCCACAGCGGACATGTAGCCCCAATGCAATGGCCATCATGTTGACGGGCAGCACGTTGAGCATCGAGGTTTCCAGCGTCAGGACTGCCCCATCGGGAACTCCGCGCACGAAATTGGCGAGATTGTAGATGTTGGGCTGATCAAATCCGCCGCCGATGGCCACCCAGGTGAGTATGAGCGGCACATTGCAAACCCCGCGGCGCATCATGCGCTCGACGGTCTCCAGCTGCGTGATATTGGCGAGTTGGAAATGGGTCTGGATGCCGCTCGCAGAAAGTCGGCGAATGTGCTCCTCCACCCACTCCGGTCCTGCCGGAATCGTCATCTCGCGGTACGCGCGGTACGTGTTTTGCTCCGCGAGTGAGGTGCCGGCGATGTCGCTGTCGCACATCTGCTCCATGATATTCATCTGATTGGTATTGATGGCGAGGGTGACCTGGTCGGGCGCTGGCTTGAGGTCGGCCAGCATGTGGCGGGTGTCGTCCGACAGCCACTTGGCGATTTTTCCTTCGCCCTCCTCCGGCGCAAAGGAAATGGAACCGCCCACCTGCAGGATCATGTGGGGCACCGCCACACGCAATCGCGCCAGCAAATCGTTGAACATACTGAGCCGCTTGCTGCCCTTGCCGTCGGTCTCACGCACATGCACATGCAGCACCGTGGCGCCGGCGTTGTAGCAATCGACCGCCTTTTGCACATGTTCGTCCATGCTGACCGGGATGTCCTCCGGGTAGTCAGCAGGCATCCACTCCGGGCCGTAAGGGGCCACCGTGATTACCAGTTTCTCCATGTTCTCCGGGAACAGCGCGCCGTCTTGGAAGTGCATTTTTCTATCCTCGTTATCGGTGGTATTCAGTAGGGCGCATCGCCCATGATGCCGGCGCGCTCCATCTTGCGCACGGCGGGCCAGTAATCGTGAACCGCGTAGTGCTGGGTCGCCCGGTTGTCCCAAAACGCCACGGCATTGCGGCTCCAGCGCCATCGAACCTGATACTCCGGAATGGCAGCCTGGCTGATCAAGTAGCTCAGTAGCAGGCTTGCACCCGGCGCGAAGTCCTGTCCGAAGCGCACGTTGGCCGGCGTGTGGAAGTTGGTAAAGTGCGTGGCGAAGCCGCTGGTGAACAAGATCTTCTCTTGGGTTTCAGGGTGCGTGCGCACGACCGGGTGCTCGGCATCGGGGAATTGCGCCTTGAGTTTCAGACGCTGTTCGATCGGCATGGCCGCGCCAAATGTCGCCTCAATGCTGTGCCGAGCACGCAGGCCGGCAATCTGCTGCTTGACCTGTTCTGGCAGCCGCGAGTAGGCCTCGACCATGTTGGACCAAATCGTATCGCCGCCAACCGGCGGGCATTCTATGCAGCGCAGTACGCAACCCATGGGCGGCTTCTCGCGCCAGGCGGCGTCGCTGTGCCAGGCGTTCTCGTAATGCTCGGGTTTGCTATTCAGATCCTTATAGATTCGAACCAGACCCGGATGCTCCGGATCGCTGCCGGCAACCGGGTGATCCTCCAGTTCGCCAAAATGCCGCGCAAATGCCACGTGTTCGGCCCGGCTGATGTCTTGGTCGCGAAAGAAAAGCACGCGGTATTTGAGCAACAGCGCGCGCAATTCCGACATGAGTTGCGGATCACGGGAGGCGGCACCGAGATTGACGTTTCTAAGTTCGGCACCGATGGCGCAGGTCAGCGGTTCCACCTTGACGGAATGCTGCAGCACGGTGGCCTGCACGATGCTGGGTGCTGAATCCTTGGCTGCGGTTCTGGGCGGTGCGTTCGTCATGAGCACTCCTCGCGTTACGGCATTCTCAGCACTCCGCCAGAATTGTCGCAGAAATGGGGGTTTGCCATTTAGCCTCTGGTGACATAGCTTTTGCCCTTGGGGACAGGGGGAGGATCCAGGTGCGCCGCATGATCCGCAGTGCCAGCCTAACGGGCTACGAGGATGTCGCACGAACGGCAGGGTTGGATCCGCGCGCAATGCTGCGCAAGTTTCGGATTGCGCCCCGCTGCCTATGGGATCCCGAAGTCCGGGTGCCGGTCGACTCGGTCCGGCGGCTGCTCGAGGAATCCGCAAGTCGCAGCGGCGAAGAACATCTCGGCTTGCTGATGGCGGAGACTCGCAAACTTTCCGATATGGGTCCGCTCGGCCTGCTCATTCGCGAGCAACCGACACTGCGACAGGCACTGGAAGCCTGCGCACAGTATGCGAACCGGCTCAATGAGGCTCTGTTCCTCCACATTGAGGAAGCCGGCAGCCTCGTGGTGGTGCGCGAAGAGTTGCTGTTCGAAGGGTTCGGGCCGGCACGCCAGTCGACCGAACTTGCCATCGGCGTGATCTTCCGCGTTCTGCGCCACTTTCTGGGCGACGCGTGGCGACCCCGGCGCGTCTGCTTCGCGCATTTGCAGCCACGAGATCGCGCGGTGCATCAGCGGCTCTTTGGCGTGCGCGTGGAATTTGGGCGCGATTTCAATGGCATCGTGTGTTCGCGCACCGATCTTGCCGGCGCCAATGCGCAGGCCGACACAGGTATCGCACGACTGGCAAAACAGCTGCTGGATTCCGACGCGCAGGCGCAGCTGACTGATGTTTCGGCGCACGTGCGTCAAGCGATCGTGCGCATGCTGAGTAGCGGCACCTGCAGCATCGAGACTGTCGCGCAGCAAATGGGCGTCGACAGGCGCACCGTGCATCGGCGCTTGCTCAAGGAAGGAGAGACCTTTTCGCGATTATTCAATTCCGTAAAAATTGAATTGGCGACGCGGTACCTCGAAGACCCGCGCCGCCGGTTGGCCGGGGTCGCGGAGTTGCTGGGATTTTCCACGCTCAGCGGCTTCTCGCGCTGGCACCGGGCACAGTTCGGTACCAGCGCATCGGCCCGGCGCGAAAAACGAGTGATGTCCCAGAAAGGTAATAAGCAGTCCCGAAAAGCCAATTCCAGCGCTCGACCCGTCACTAAGATGCGTGCACTTAAACGACCCTGAACGACGACACACAGGCGCCACTTGGGTGCGCCGCAAAACAGATCAGGGTCGCACCAGAAGTCACACGCAGTTTTTGGGGGGCGCGCATGGTCTTTAATCGATTCTTGGCCGAAGCAGTTGGCGAATTCAATATTACGCGCCAAAAAAGCCGACGAGGCTCGTTGGTCCTGCAAGGCGCGGCCATCGCCGGTCTGGCTTTCGCGACCCACGCGCACGCCGCTGACACTGCAGCAGCAACGGAGGATCTGGGCATCCAGGAAATCGTCGTGACGGCAGCCAAGCGCGCGCAGTCGATCGACTCCGTACCGCTCAGCATCTCGGCCATCAGCAGCGCGCAGCTCGAAGCGCAGGGCGTCAACGACATCCGCGATCTTGCTCGCCAGATTCCTACCCTCGAGGTGCAGAGCAGCAATGGCGAAGCCACGGTTGCGTATCGGCTGCGGCGCGTGGGCAACCTTGGCAACATTCCGTCGTTCGAGCCGGCGGTCGGTCTGTTTGTCGACGGTGCGTTCCGCATCCGCTCGTTCTTCGGATCCAGCGAAATGCTCGATCTGGACCGCGTCGAGGTCTTAAATGGCCCGCAAAGCACGCTGTATGGCAAGAACACCACGGCGGGCGTGATCTCGATGTATTCGCGCGCTCCGGGCAGCACCCTTGCGCTGGATACGGAGGCCACGGTCGGCGAGTACCAAGCGCAGAAGAACGCGCTACTTGAGAGCGTCAAAGCGAACGTCAGCGGACCGCTGGCGAATGGCTGGAACGCCGGATTATCGGCGGCTTATTCGGGTCACGACTACTTCCTTGCATCAGGCTTTCCCAATGGACCCGAGCAGGACGCCTCATCGCGCTACGCAACGCGCGCCCAGATTAGTCATAGCAGCGAAAACTACGATCTGCGCCTGATCGTTGAACAACTCGGCGAAAACGGCCGTACCGGCTCACCGACCGCAACGACGTTCGTCCCCGGAGCCCCGGCGACTAACCTGCACAATTTCCTGATTGCTCAACACCTGGCACCGGCGTGCGCCGGAGCCGATCCGCGCGACTACGGCAACTGCCTGTATTCTCCCGTGGCCACCAATCTGTCCGCCACTGATGCCACGCTGCTGTGGAATTACCATTGGGCAAGCGGCATCAAATTGAGCTCGGTGACGTCCTGGGACAATTATTTGTACAAGATGCGCCAGAACGACGCGATCCAACTGGGCGCGCCGATCCTGGGATACTACGATCAGCAGGACGGGCATAGCCTTCAGCAGGAATTGCGGCTCACCTCGCCGGGTAACCAGGCGTTCGACTGGCTTGGCGGGGTATTCTATTATCACAATGATATGTTGCGCGGCGGCGCTGATCAGCCGACCTTCTACTCAGAGCAACTCGCAAGCGCACCATTCTGGCGACCTGTTCTGCAGCAGCTTGTGGGCGCGCCGGTATTGATGGGCACGGCCGGCCAGGAAAGCTTCGTTGACTCGGACTCGAGCACTAACTACATCGGGACATTCGCACAGACCGTATGGAACCCCGGTGAGCGCTTTCATCTCAACACCGGCATCCGCTGGCAGCGGGAGGAAAAGGACGCCACGATCCACCAGTATCAGAACGACCCAACACCGACGTTGATGAATCTGTTGATCAACTCCACGATCCCCAGCACCGATTTGTCACGCAGCGCTAGCAAGGTGACGTGGTCGGTCACGCCGCAGGTGGATCTCGCCCCGGGTACGATGGCCTATGCGACCGCCGCCTATGGGTTCAAGTCCGGCGGCTTCAACACAGGATTCGGCAGACTGCCGGCGAGCCAGCGCGAATTCGGCGATGAGACGGTCAACAATTACGAAATCGGACTCAAATCCAAGTTCTGGCACAACCGGCTTGGAACTGCACACCGCGATATTCGATACGGTGTACAACAACTATCAGGATGCGGCCTTCATCGGCGCCCAGTTCACCGTCGGCAATGCCCAAAAAGCCACCAATAAGGGTGCCGATCTGGGTCTCAATGCGCAGCTCACCGATACCTTATTGGCTAACTTTGATGCATCGTACGCGAACTTCAGATACACGACCTATACCGATGGGGTCTGCTATCCCGGGCGGACCCCTGATGGCTCCGCACCCGGCACATGCAACTTAAGTGGCCAGCATCCGATCAACGCGCCGCCGACCAAGCTCTCAATGGGTCTTGAATATCGCACGCATGTCAGCTTCGGTCAGTTGTTTGCTCGAGTGGACGGCGACTGGACCAGCCGCTACAACACCAGTTTCTCTGCAGATCCGCGCTTGACGCAGGATCCGTACACCTGGTTGCGCGCTCGTGTCGGCACCGAATTTGGTCACGTGCAGGTGATCTTGTGGGGCGACAACCTGCTCGATAAAAGGGTCGGGGACATCGACACGCTGCTGAACCTCTTCTCGCACGACCCGAGCACGCAGACTTTCATGCAACCGCCGCGCTCCTTTGGTGTGACCGTGCGGGCGAAATTCTAAGCCGAGCGCGCGCCCGTTCACGGCCGACCGCTTTGGGTACGGCCGATCAGTTCTGCCGGCTGCGCGCGGTCGGCAAGGTCTTCGTGAGATAGTCTGACGTAGGTACGCGAATGGCGTACCTTCGCGGCAAAATCTCGTAGCAACGATTTCCTCGCCATCCGGGGAAATTTGCCAGCGGGCGACTAATGCAGCCCACTGGCACGCACCAAGGCGTCCTCGAGTTTCTCCGCGAGCAGCAATGCACGCCGCTTTGGCGAGTCATCCTCTCGCAGACCCACGAGCACGTCCGGTTGTACGCCGCTGGCCATGTTCAGGCCGCCCGGTCTGATGTGCGCGCAATCAGAAAGCGATAGCACCACCCCGCTGTTCTTCAATGTGGTGGGCGTGCCTCCATCGGTATGCCCGCAACCGGCGCCTATCGTCGGTGATCCAACGATCACGGCGGCATGGTCGTCCTGCAACTCGGCCGCGAACAGCTCAGCGGCGGATCCGGTGAACCCGTCCACGAGTACCACTAACGGGCCTCGCCAAACGCCCTCGTGATACGGATAGTCCATCGGTGTAAAAACGAGGGATGCCCACGACTTCCCACGCAGAGTCTCAGGATCAGCAGCTTGCAATAGGCTGCCTGAATAAAAACCATCACCGAGCCACACGCAGGCAGGATGCTTGCCGCTCCAAAGTGGCTCGCCATCGCAGGGCATTTCCGCATCCCTCTTTCGTTCGTCCACGGTATCCGCCAATCGAAGTAGAAACCGGCGATCTTCAGCGCCAGCAGTCGCAGCTGCGGCGCGCAGATCCGATTCCTTCTTCGCCAACCGCGTCGCCCAATGTTGTCCCTTCATAAAATACATGGGGGTCGATCGCAATCGCTTTACGGTGACCATTCGGACTGCCGCATCGACCCAATTATTACCACCGCCATTGCCTGCCAGATCCACGAGCAGGAATTCGGCTCCCGACGACCTCGCTGAGATTAATGTGGCCTCTAAGTCGCGAGTCATGCGATCGAGTGCCCATGACTTAATTCTCTCTTCGCATTCGGAATCGCACGCTTTCGTCTTATCGATTGCAAGAGCGGAGACGGCCGCCTCGCAAAGCGATGGAAAGCCTTGCGCCATAAACAGTGGAATCTTGACCACTGCCACCCGGTGACGGTGAACTGTGATAGTTCCTGCCGGAAACTCGTCGCTGGGGAGCGGCCGTAGCGGAGCGTACCCTTGCATGAGTGCTGCAAGCGGATATCCCTGCATCTGTTCGTTGTAACCTAACTGCGCGCATGTGAACCCGCTTTGGGCTGCGGTCATTGAAATGCGGGAAGACGGCCAGTCGAAGCGGGTGTGCCTGTCGCCAAATCGCCGTGCCAAATCCGAAAAGGCGCCCTTCACGTCACCGACATTCTTGGCCGCCTTCACACGGGCGCGAGTCTCAGCAAATACAGCACTAAGATCCACTCCATGCTCGAATACTTCCCACTCAAGATCGGCGTATTTCTCGTTGAACGCTGTGCGCGCTTGATCTAAATCCTCGAGCCAAGGCTGCGTATTAAACGCTGCGGAATCATCGGGCGGTGACGCGACGCAGACGTTAAGACTCGCGAACATCAGCCATGCGAGCACGGAGCAAGGTGTGTCACGTCGAGTCATTGGCAAGTCCATTTACCCGTATATGGCGCGCTATTTTACGACGAGTGCTTGAGGATACGAGAGGGTTAGACGATTGCCATATTTCAAATCACGCTCCTCTCCAAAGTCCTGCGGGCGCAGTAGGCAAGCCAACATCTTTCAAGGTCAGGATCCCAGGCCGAGCGGCTGCCACATCAAAGACACAATTCACGGCGGGCAAAGCGGTCATCGTATCCCACTCATGGTTACCCCAACTTTTCGGGGGGACGAAGCGAATGCGCGTCTGAACCTCAGGCTCGCCCTTAATGACGATGTGATAGTGGTTGTCATCGAACTCCCAGCCTTCGTTCAAGTGCTTTGTGAGATACCAAGTCAACTGAAACCGCACAACAGTGCGTCCATTGACGTTGCCATTCCAGCCCGCACGGACGGCTGCGTTCGTATCTTTTTCCATGCAGAACCAGCCAAGATCGATTCTTTGCGAGGCCGTGGCAAATTCAATGAAGAACTGGAGTTCGTCGAGCTTGTATTCGAGCGCCGCTGCCATCCGTTGTACAGCGTCATAGAACGAACGCAGCCAATTGCGTGCTGTTTCAATCACTTCCGGCGTGGCTTCAGGCAATGACATTCCCATCGCAAGCCAGGTTTCCGCGGATTCATAGACAGCACAGTTGGCGGTTTCTGAAATGGATACTGACTCGACTTGTCGACAGACTGCGGACAGTGCGACGGTCATTGCGTTGATCCAGCCCGGGCTGATGCCCGTGATATAGAGCGAACTCATTCCGCGGCCACATGCCGCCTCGAGCCGTTCTTCTACTTCGCCCTGAATCCCGCCCACATTGAGAAACAGGTTGGTGCTGATCACATCAACTCCGCTCTCAAGCAGCTTAACCACGTGGGACATATCCGCCATAAACGGCGTGTAGATGACCGTGTCCGCCTTGAGCGCAATGAGCGAATCAATATCGTTAGTGGCCAGTACGCTGCAACTTGGTCTTCCGCAGAGCTTGCCTGCATCTACGCCGCACTTATCGGCGGAATAGGCATAGACGCCCACCAACTCCAGTCGCGGATCATCCAAAATCGCGCGAAGGCTTAGCCTTCCCACTTTCCCCGTGGTCCATTGTATGACTCGCAACTTACTCATCGACGATCTCCTCTCATTCCGCTGCGAAGACGCCTCTACAGTAACCTGCCGTTACAAAGTAGCGTAAGCAGCGTCACGCTCGCTAGGGCTGAGTATCTTGGGGGTCACGATGGGCGCGCCGGTGTCCGGCGAAAACAAGGGCGTGCGCCTATAGGCCCCATTGAGGCGAGCGCGCATCACCATAGCGATGAACCGCAGTATTCCTCCGATCATGGCGACCGGGCGAGATTCAACGGTCCCTTTGGCGCTTTTTGCAAAACTGAACATTCGCACAGGTCCGAATGAGTCATCTAGCGACCGATTAGAATTCTCCAAGCAGGTATGTATCAAACCAATAAATGAGATTTTGAAATCTGCCACCGTATTACCAATGGGCGTATTGCAGCATTGGGTATACCAGCGCAGGAGGCCCTTCTCAGATAGGCGTATGCAAGCGAGAACTTCTTGTCCAGCGGTGAACGTTACGTTGGCGGGCAGTGTTTGAACGACGTCGGTTCCACCCTTGGCGTCCAATATGTCGGATGTTCGACCCAAAAAGTGTGCAAACGCCTGGCAGTCTCTGCAATAACAGACGACGCGGTTCACGCGCCTGAGATCGCTGACAGTACCTTTGAGGGTTCCGCACGTACACTGCAACGGATGATCCATTTGCGCATTGTAGACGCCAAAGCGCAGAATATTCACGTATCGCCAAGGGTTGCCTTGACGCTCGCATGTTCTAATTTCGTCAGTATGGTGCTGCCGCAATGTTGTATCGTCAGAGAGTAGCCTTGTAAGCTGCATCAACGCGCTGCCGTGGAGGAGTTCACCATCATGTACTTGCCCTTAAGGATCAAGATCGCTTTCGCTGCGGCGATCGCGTTGCTGCTCGCCGGAATGGCGACGCCCGGGCAGGCCGCCGATCGCGCTCCTGCCACGGGGATCTCACCAGCGCTGTGCGGCCCGGGCGACATCCGGGAGCCTGGCATTCAGGGTGAAGTCCCGGCCGGGCAAACAGCGAACTATAACTGTGGCGTCAAGCTCGTCGGCCAGATCGCCAAGATTGGCAATGTTCAGGGGGTCGGCAAGTGCGCCTACGTGCGGACCCGCGGTAATGTCTCCGTAATCGATGTGAGTAACCCGGCCAAGCCGGTAGAGGTCACGAGTGTACCGGTGCAGAGTGGTTCGGAGACCCTGCGCGTGGTCGTCACCGACAAGCGCTCCGTGCTGGTCTCGGGCAGCTCGGTCTACGACATCGCTGACTGCTTGCATCCGGTGCTGGCGGGCGAAATCCAATGGCCACCGCTCAGCATGCCTGGGGTCCAAGCGCGACTGCTTCCCCACGATATACGGGTCAACCACGCGGGCACCAAGGTGTACGCATCGTTCGGTCTGTGGGAGGCCGACATCACCAATCTCAAGGACCCCGGTAGCTGGACCGTCACGGATCACCGTTGCGAGCTGGCTGCGCAGCAACCCGGTCCATGGCAGGAGGTGCACCGGCAGTCACTCAAGTCCGGACAAAGCCTGTGCGTCGATGCGACTCGCCCTAATCCTGCCGGTGCCAATTACGTGCTCGCGGCCAGCCCGCTGCAGGCATCTTTGCTGTGGCCGCAATTCGCCCATTCGCCTGACTTGAATGCGGACGACACACGGTTGTATGTCGGCGATCAGGCGGGAGGGACCAGCGCGATTTGGGCGCCGGTGGCCAAAGTGCGCATCATTGATGTGACGAAGAGCCCGTTTAAGATCCTCGGCGAGGTCGACGGTCCGGGCCACGGCCTCGACTGGTTCCGCGCCGCTGGCCGCGAGTACGTGCTGCATTCCAACGAGGGCGGCAGCAGTCCGGGCTTGGCCAGCGGAGGCGACACCTGCAAGCCCTATCCACGGCCGTTCTCCTTGGGTTGGGGCTTCGAGGCGTTGGTCAGTGACGTCACCAACCCCGACCAGGCGCGGAATGTGTCGATGCTCAAGCTGGCCATCAACGATCCGCAGTTTTGCGACGTCAGGCGAGCTTCGGGGCTCGACCCCTGGATCGCCTACCACTTGATCGACAACCCGCTTAACGCGAAGTTCGCGATGGTGAATTTTGGCAGCGCAGGGATGCGAATCTTCGACATCCGTCAGCCTGAGAGTCCGCGCGAGGTGGCGTACTTCAATCATGGAATGCCGGTACACGGGGGTGTCGGTTACTACGACTCTGCGAGGGGGCTCATCTACGCCGCCGGCGGGAGCGGCTTCTGGGTGCTTAAGATCGAGCCTCAGGTCCGCGCGCGCCTCGGGCTCTAGACCCGGGATCGTCCAAGTTCAGTCATTGCTCCTCAATGCGGTGGGTAAATTTCACGTTGAAAGCCGCGTGAAAATTCGAGCCTGACAGCGACAATTTCGATACGCGTCCACACCCAGCGTGTGGGCGGCTTGGTGAACGCGCCACCTTTCGTGGTCGAACTCGGCGCGATCAGCGCGGCAAATCTGGCTGTAACCTCGCTTTCAAATCGGCGACCGATCACCTGATCACTTCTCAGAGAAAATTGATCCTTCAGTCTCCATCGGCAGGCAAAAAGGGGCTGCGTAGTCGCACCTACCCTTGAAAGTCCCTCACTGTCGCCCCAAATGGCCGTATAACTGGATGAGCTAGACCGATAGAGGACGAGCGGGAACATGGAGACGATCGGCGGCGATTTACGCCAAATGCAGCGAACCCCGCTGTCCGAAGCTCACGTTCAGGCGTTGCGCGAGGCGGGCAAAGTCGCTACCTATCCTGTGGGTGCGTTTCTCGCAAGGCCCGGCGAGCCGGTGGATCGCTTTGTCTATGTCGAGGAAGGCGAGATTGAGATAGTCAATCCCTACACCGACAAACGCCATTTGCCCTCCACCTTGGGTCCGACACAGTTCATGGGCGAGATCGCTTTTTTGAACGGCGGCGCGTGGTCGATGCCGATGCGCGCGGCTCGGGAAACGCGGGTGATCGAGGTGCCGCGTGAAGCGATGCTGAAGCTGATGTCTCAAGTCCCAGAGATGTCAGACATCATCATCACGGTGTTTTCTGCGCGCCGTCGACGCCAACTCGACGACCGTGACGGCGTCCTACGATTGATCGGCGAAGAAGAGGACCGCAGCGTGCGGCGCATCGCAGAGTTTGCCAGCCGCAACCACATCCCCTACAGTTCCTTGCCGCTGCGAAGTCCTGAAGCCGAGGCGACCGCCCTCAGTTGCTCGATTGCTCCGGGGGAGCCAGCGGTGATCTTTGGGCGGAACGTTGCCGTGAGCGATCCCACGCCGGACAAGGTTGCGCGACTGTTGGGCCTGCATCTCGACTTCCGAAACGACGAGACATTTGACGTGCTAATCGTGGGTGGCGGGCCGGCGGGGGTCGCTGCGGGAGTCTATGCCGGAGCCGAAGGTCTGTGCGCGCTAGTCGTGGAAGACATAGCGATCGGCGGCCAGGCCGGAACCTCCAGCCGTATCGAGAACTACATGGGCTTCCCGACCGGCATTTCCGGTGCGGACCTGGTCTGGCGCGGCGAGGTACAGGCCATGAAGTTTGGGACGCGTTTCGCGATGCCGCGGCGGGTGATGCTGCTCGAGAAGCTCTCCGATCAGAGCTTCTGTGCCACGTTCGACAACGGACAGCGCGTCCGAACCAAGGCAGTGGTAGTCGCGACCGGCGTGCAATATCGCCGGCCGCCGCTCGAGCGCCTAGCCGACTTTGAAGGCGCTGGTGTTTATTATGCCGCGACCGAAATGGAAGGGCGCTATTGCAAGGGAACGGAAGCGGTCATTGTTGGCGGCGGCAACTCGGCGGGGCAAGCCGCGATGTTTCTCAGCCGGTCGGCGAGTTGCGTGCGCGTGCTAGTCCGCGGGGCTTCGCTTGCAGCATCGATGTCGAGCTACCTCGCCAGCCGGCTCGACGCAGATCCCAGAATCACAATTGAGTATGGCGCGGAGGTGAGCGCGTTGCATGGCGCCGAGCATCTTCAGGCGTTGACCGTTCGTGACGTGAAGACGGGTGCGACCCGGCTCGTCGACACCCGCGCGCTGTTCATCATGGTAGGCGCCGCGCCGAATACGGAATGGCTCTCTGGCCTGGTGGAACTCGACGATAAAGGTTTCGTGATCACCGGTTCCGGCGATTGCTCGGCTTCTTCGCCCTTTGCCACCTCGCTGCCCGGCATCTTCGCGGTGGGCGACGTGCGCGCAGGCTCGGTTAAGCGCGTGGCATCCTCGGTCGGCGAAGGATCGGTCGTGATCTCTAAGGTGTGGGAGTTCGTCAACCGCAAGGCGGAGCGTTGAAGCCGAGGGCTCTTGCCGGTAGCGCACCCGAAGTTACCGTTTGCTCCCGGTAGGCGATTCGAGTATGCCGGACCTCTCTCTGGTAGTCTGGCTCGCGGGGAGGCGATGTCCGGGGGACATGATGCAAAGAATTGCAGCGATTGCCGCGCTGGGAGTTAACGTCAGTACCTCCTTCCCCGCTTCGGTGACGACCTTGATTGAAGGCTTCAGTTGTAGCACCGCGCTGACAATCACGCGCCCATGATCCCGACGATTCAGGTATTGGTGTTGCTGATGGTCGTGATCACAGGCGTCGCGGTCGCTGCGACGCGGCTGAAGATTCCGCCCGCGATCCTGCTGGTAATCACCGGCGTGATACTGGCGCTTGTCCCCGGGCTACCCACCGTGAAGCTGGCGCCGGAATTCGTATTACTTTTCGTACTGCCGCCGATCATTTATTCATCAGCGGTCACGATGAGCTGGCGCGAATTTCGATTCAATCTTCGCCCGATTTCGCTGTTGGCTGTGGGTTGCGTCCTATTTACGACCACCGCGATCGCAGCGGTAACCCATTGGCTGTTGGGTTTCTCCTGGTCGGTGGGCTTTGTGTTGGGCGCCATCGTTTCGCCACCTGACCCGGTGGCGCCACTGTCGATTGCGCGAAGAATGCAGCTGCCGAGGCGGCTCCTGGTCATCCTCGAGGGGGAAGGCTTGGCGAATGACGCTAGTGCCCTCATTCTCTACCGTTTCGCGGTGGCCGCAGTCAGCGTCGGCGCTCTTTCCTTCGGCCAAGCCGCAGGCATGTTTGCGGCCATTATTGGCGGAGAGATTCTCTGGGGCATCGGCGTAGGCTGGCTGATGCTTCGATTGCGCCGCTGGGCACACGATCCACGCATCGAGATCATGCTTTCGATCCTCACGCCGTTCCTGGCGTATTGGCCGCCCCAGCACTTGGGCGGATCCGGCGTGCTCGCCACCGTGACTGCCGGGCTCTACATCAGCTGGAATGGACTTCGACTGATCAGCGCGGCCACGCGGCTACAAGGCATTTTCTTCTGGGATTTCCTGATGTATTTGACTGAAGGATTCGTGTTCCTGATTACCGGATTACAGGCGCGAACGCTGATTGCGGGGATTCAAGGTGAATCACTGATCGATCTAGCGCGCTCGGCGGCAATCGTTTGCGCCGTGGTCATCGCGACGCGCTTCGTTTGGATGTTCCCAGCGACGTATCTTCCGCGTTGGCTGATTCGTTCGGTCGCGCGCGATGATCCCGCTCCGCCCTGGCAGTGGCCCTTTGCGCTGGCCTTCACGGGCGTCCGAGGCATTGTCTCGCTCGCGGCAGCGCTCGCGATTCCCCTCACAACAACGAACGGCGGAGCCTTCCCCGATCGAGATCTGATTCTGTTCCTCACGTTCTCGGTCATTTTGGTGACGCTTGTGGGCCAAGGATCGTTGCTACCGCCCGTAATTCGAGCGCTTGGGCTCGCCAACGCGGGCCGCCGCGAGCGCTACATTGTCAGACAAGAGGAATCTGTCGCTCGCCGGCAGGCCATCGAGGCGGCTCTTGTACGACTCGACGAGCTGTCCGGGCAGCGCGAGCTGTCCGAGGACATAGTTAAGCCGCTACGTACACACTACCGAAATCGGCTGAAGGCCGCTGATAGTCGCAACAACGGCGACGCCGAGCACACCCGCAGTATCAATGTGCATGATGAGATTGAATTCTTGTTGATCACTGCCGAACGCAAGCACATCAACGATCTATACAGGAACGGCAAGCTGAAAGATGAGGCGAGGCGCCGGATCGAACGGGACTTGGATCTGCGCGAAGCACAACTGAGCAACGCGCAAGACGAGGAATGAGCCTGGAAAAAGACAGCCCGCGCGCCATTCGAAACTCTACTCGGCCGCTACCGGCGCGTTGCCCCCGGCGGCAGGACGGCGCACCAAGAAGCACAGGGGTATGAGCAGCACGCTGAGCCATGCCGACGCGTAGAACAGGTCCAGCGATGATAGGAGATAACTTTGGCCGATCATCGCCTGCGTCATGGCGCCCGCAGCGGCCTGATCGCCAAAGCCCAGCTGATGCATTCGCGTCAGCGTTTCCTGGTAGGCCGGCGCGTACTGCGTCACCGCATCGGCCAGTTGGGATTGATGCAGAGCTTCGCGGCGGTCCCAGAAGGTGGTGATGAGCGAAGTGGCGAAACCGGCCGCGGTGATGCGCAGAAAATTCGACAGGCCCGACGCGGCGGGCACCTTTTGTGGCGGCAAGCCGTCGAAAGACACCGCCAGCATCGCGACGAAGAACACGCCCATGGCGAGCCCTTGCACCAGTTGCGGCGCTACGAACACCAGATAACTCGAGTCGGCCGTGAGCTGCGCGCGCATGAAATAGGACAGAGCGAACAGGCCGAAGGAGCTGGCCGCGAGCACGCGTGGATCGAAGCGGCGCATCAATTGTCCCATCATCATCGACGTGAGGATGGCGGTGATGCCGCTGGGCGCGGACACCAGGCCCGCCCAGGTGGCGGTGTAACCTAAATTGCTCTGCAGCCACAGCGGCATCAGCACGATGTTGCCGAAAAACACGGCATAGCCCAAACACATCGCGAGCGTGCCGAGCGCGAAGCTGCGCGACTTGAATAGGCTCAAATCGACGATGGGATGCTTCTCGGTCAGTTCCCAGATGAGCCACGCTGCGAAGCCGACGACCGTAACGATGAGCAGTGCGACGATGAGCGGCGAGTTGAACCAGTCCAAATCCTTGCCCTTGTCGAGCATGATTTGCAGCGCACCCACCCATACGAACAGCAGCGCAAGGCCAATGCGGTCGATGGGGATTTTTCGCGTTGGGGTTTCCTGCGACTTCAGGTTGTTCCAGCACATCCAGGCGCAGAACACGCCGACCGGCACGTTGATGAGGAAAATCCACGGCCATACATAGTTGTCAGAAATGTAGCCGCCGAGCAGCGGGCCCGCGATGGGCGCGACCAAGGTGGTGATGGACCAGATGGTCAGAGCCGTAGTGCGCTTACTGGGGCCGAACACATTGATGAGCAGAGCCTGACTGCCCGGAATCATGGGTCCGGAGACCGCACCTTGCAGCACGCGAAACGCGATTAACGAGGGCAGGCTCCAGGCCAGTCCGCACAACAAAGAGGCAATGGTAAAGAGCACCACCGAGACCACGAAGGTGCGCACCACACCGAAGCGCTGCATGAGCCATCCGGTCAAAGGCACCGACACTCCGTTCGCCACCGCGAAGGAGGTGATCACCCAGGTGCCTTGATCGACGCTGACGCCTAAGTTGCCGGCGATGGTAGGAATGGAGACATTGGCGATGGACGTGTCGAGCACCTGCATAAAGGTACCCAACGCCAGCGCCACCGCGGTGACGGCTTTGCGCCCGCCGATCAGCGCCGGCGCGGCGCCCACCGTGGCGGCATTCGCGCTCACGGGCGGGCGGCCAATATCGGCGCGCCCTCGCCCGCTTGCGCTTTTCGGCTGAGCTTCGCCAGTTCTTGTGCATGCGGTCCGGCATTGTCCGCAATGATGGAGGCGATCAGGGTATCGACGCCCGGATCATCGCCGGCGCTCGTCTGCTTCGGCAGCGGCACGTTGCGCACGGCGGTCGACATGAGCGGACCCGACGCGTTGTGCAGGTCCACGCGCACGGTGGTTGAGAGTCCGATGCGCAGAGGATGGGCCTTAAGCTCCGCCGGATCGAGCAGGATGCGCACCGGCACGCGTTGCACGATCTTGATCCAATTGCCGGAGGCATTCTGCGAGGGCAGCAGCGCAAAGGCGTTACCGCTGCCGGCGGCGATACCGGCAAGATGACCGTGATACGTGACCTGGTGCCCATACAAGTCCGTTCGCACGGTGACCGGTTGGCCGTCGCGCATGCGCGCGAGTTGCACTTCTTTGAAGTTAGCATCCACCCACACGTTCTCAAGCGGCACGACGGCCAGCAACGGTGTGCCGGCCGCGACCCGCTGGCCCACCTGCACGGAACGCTTGGCGATGACGCCGCTCACCGGCGAGGTGAGCCCAGTGCGATGCAACGCAAGCGCGGCATTACGCACCGCGGCTGCCGCCGCCAGAACCTGCGGGTGATTTGCAATGGTGGTGCCGTCGATCTGCGCCACGGTTTGACTCAGTTGCTCGCGCGCCGCCGCGACATTGGCGCGCGTTGTCGTCACCGCATCGCGCGCATGGGAGAGTTCTTCGGCGGAAATCGCGCCGTCCGCAATCAAGCTGCCGCGGCGCTGCAGATCATCATCCGCGGTCCGCGCGGCCTGTTGACGCTGCTCGATCTGCGCCCGCAGTTCCTGGCCTTGTGCGAACAGCCCACGCACCTGACGCACGGCGCGCGCCAGGTCGGCCTCGGCATTCTCCTCGGCGATTTTCGCATCCGCCGTGTCGAGCTTGAGCAGCGGCTGGCCGGCCTCGACCAGCTGCGTATCGTCAACATTGAGCGACAGCACGGTGCCGGGGACTTCGCTGGTGACCTGCACCACATCGCCATTCACGTAGCCATCATCGGTGCTTTCAAAGTAACGAGCGTCAAAGAACCAGTACCCTGCATAGAGAAGACCGCTCAACGCGACC
This sequence comes from uncultured Gammaproteobacteria bacterium, assembly GCA_963749775.1. Lineage (GTDB taxonomy): Bacteria > Pseudomonadota > Gammaproteobacteria > Steroidobacterales > Steroidobacteraceae > Bog-1198. The sequence goes on along the minus strand of CAVVPB010000024.1, from coordinate 272,857 downwards.
ACGGCGCCCAAGCCGAATAATCCAAAGCGGCGCGCCCTTGCGGAACCTGAGCGCGCAGGCGATGCAGGAGTGGCGGCAGCGACAGTCGGAGCGACCGGCGCGCTGGTCGATGAAGGGATCTCGTTGGTGTCTTTGGTGTTCATGGTGTTACCCGTGTCAAAACTTGATCGGAATTCATTGCGGGGCCCGCGCCCATGGCGCGCGCATCGAAACTGCCGCCAATGGCGAGCAGCAGCGTCACCCGTGCCACGGCTTGATTGGCGATGATGTCGACCATCGATTGGCGTGCGGCGAGCACTTGGGTCTCCGCATTGAGCACGGAGAGATAACTGGCCAGGCCCGCGCGATAGCGCTCTTCGGCCAGCTTGTAGGCCGCTTCGTTGGCCTCCAAGGTCTCTTGTTGTTCCACCCGTTCACGCGCCAATGCGTCGATGCGTGTGAGTTGATCTGCCGTTTGCTGCACGGCGCGCAATACAGTGTCATTGTAACCGGCGATGGCCGCGTCCAGCTGCGCCTCGCTGCTCTGATACTGCGCACGCAGCCGGCCGCCATCGAAGAGCGGCAGTGAAATCAGAGGACCCGCCCCATAGCCGCGGGCGCTCCACTGCACCAGATTGTTCAAGCCAAAGGCACCGATGCCGGCGAGCGCTTTTAAATTAATCTCGGGATAAAACGCGGCGCGGTCGGAGAGCCGCTGCGAGTCCGCGGCCTCGATGTTCAAGCGCGCGGAGAGCACATCCGGTCGCCGCGCCAGTAAGTTAATGGGCAAGGCCGCCGGCACGGGCAGGGCCGCGTCGAGGTTCAACACCGGGCGATGAATAGAGGCGTAGGCATCGGCACCCTGCCCGGTCAGGGCCGCGAGCTCATGCACGGCAAGATCCGCAGCAGCTTGCGCTTGATCACGCGCCACGTGGGCCTGCGGCAGCTGGCCTTCGGCTTGCCGCAATTCAAGCTGCGTATCGACGCCCGCGGCCACGCGGCGGCGCGTAATGGCGACAATATTCTCGCGCTGCGCAGCCGAACGCTCCGCGATGTCGGCCAACGCGTTTTCTCGATAGAGCTCTACGTAGGCTTGCGCGATGGCCGTGCCGAGCATCAGCCTCGCGTTCTCAACATCCAGCGCCGCGGATCGGGTCAGCGCTTGGGCGCGATGCACCGCATTCGCCTGCCGCCCCCAGAAATCCAGATCCCAACTTAAGCTAGCCCCAGCCTGGCCCATCCAGAAAGTATGTCCGGCGAGCGGCGGCGGAATGATGTAGTTCTCCGGTGCGCGCTGATACAGCACGCTCGCATCAAAGTTCGCGGACGGCAGCCGTTTCGACTCGGCGATTTGCGAACGGGCCAAGGCGTCCGCTACGCGCGCCTGCGCTTCGGCAAGGGTGGGACTATCTTTAAGGCCCGCGCGAATCAAATCGTCCAGCTGTGGATCATCGAAGGATTTCCACCAACCGTCGGGGACTGCTTCCACCGCCGCGCCGTTCAAACCTACGCGCGTGCTTTGCAGGGTCTGAAAGTGCGCAGACTCTTTTGGCGGCAGAACACATCCGGCTAAGAGGACACCGGCAAGCAATAGTGCGCTTTTCCGGGACATGGCGGTTACGCCTCCACGGCCACCGCGGCCGGATCGGTGTGCGCTTGCAATGTGGTATTGAGCTTGGCCAACAAGCGCAGTAATTCCTGAACCTCGGCCTTGCTGAAGTCGGTCAGGACCTCGTTGAGCTTGTCGACGACCAGCGGAATGAGAGATTCAATCGTCTCGCGGCCGGCCGGCGTCAGCTGCAGCTCCACTTTGCGTCTATCCTTATCGCGCCGGACGCGTTCCAACAAGCCGCGCTCGGCGAGCTGGTCGATCACGCGAGTGAGCGCGCCGCTGTCGTGGCGATATTGACTGCAGATGTCCTTCGGGTTGACCGCGATGCCGTCACGCAGGCACGACAGCACGATGTACTGGATGAAGCTGAAACCGCGCTGCTCGATTACCGGCTCCATGATGTCGAGCATCAGGGAGTGCGCGCGTTTCACGAGATACCCGACGCTCAGCTGCGCCTTGTAAGTGGAGACCCGATAATGCTGCTTGGACATTGAGTGCCTAGGCAATTACTGCTATGGCAGCTATTATGCGCCGAACAATGTCGCTGTCAACTAGCGACAACATCCTGTAAAATCAATTACTTACTGATGCAATGGCGTCGCACGCGCCAGCGCGCTTGATACCAAAAAGGTATAAGTAAATTCGCTAAATAAGCGCTGCCGGCCCTTCACGGATGGCGTTAAGGCCTGCGCTAACTGGCGTTTGGGGGCGCCTTTTTATTTTCGCGCCAGAAGGTGAACTAACTCTTGTTGGGCTCAGCTTCAGTCGGTGTACGCGGCGATCAACGCCCGCGCCGCTTTCGCCGCACCCCGCACCGGGCCATCCACGCCCATGGTTAAACGAGTCAGATAGGCGCCTTCCCATAACAGCATCAGCGAGTCACCCAGCGCATTAGGTTCGCGGGCTCCCGTCTCACTCGCGAGCTGGCGAAAGCGTCGGCGCATATCAGCTTTGTATTTTTCGATTACGGGACGCGCCGGATGGTCCGGCTCGGTGATTTCCACCGCCGCATTAGCAAGCGCGCAGCCCCGCGAGTCCTCGTCGCAAGTGTTCTCCACCAACATGTCGAACAGCGACTCGACTTGCAGACGCGGATTGCCGGCGTGCGCCGCGAGGGTTTCATCCCACCAGAGCAAGCCCTCGCGCTCCTCGCCGCGCAAATACTCCGCCACGAGTTCGTCCTTCGAGGCGAAGTTGCGATAAAAGCTCATCTTGTTTGTCCCAGCTTCGCTGGCGATGGTATCGACGCCTACCGCGTGAATGCCGTAGCGATAAAAGAGATCGCTGGCTGTCTTCATGATGCGATCGCGCACCCGAGACTTTGGCGCGGAAGAAATAATCGCTTCCTCTACAGCCACTTGCGTCGTTTTAGCTCGATTCATACAGGACTCCACTTGACATGTGACTGACCGGTCATTAACGTATCACTCAACGTTACTGACCGGTAACACACGCGACATAGCATCAGGGTGTTTCGGCCGTAAGTCAAGTTCTCGCTTTTGGGGCTTGGCCTAGCGGGGTCAGTCCGAAGGTCACCCCGGTTTGTCCGGGGTCGGTTGTTCAAATATTGGATCGGAGACTGAACGTGACCCTCAACCGCGCCTTTAAAAAAAGCTCTTTATCGGTTCTGCTTGGTCTCGCGGCCATCGCAGTTTTTGTGCTCTATTCCGGCGCCGGACATTCTCGCGCCAAGCCGCAGGCTGCGGCGCAGGCCGCCCTAGCGCAAGTGCAGGTGGCTGAAGTGATCCAGCGGCCACTGCGTGAATGGCAGGAATTCAGCGGCCGGCTGCAAGCCGTGAACACGGTGGAAGTCCGTCCACGAGTCAGCGGCTACGTGGACCGCGTCGCCTTCACCGATGGTGCCCGCGTAAAGAAAGGCCAGCTGCTGTTCCAGATCGATCCGCGCCCTTTCCAAGCGGAGGTCGAGCGGCTGGTCGCGGAGCGTACGCGCAGCGTGTCTGATCTGGAACTCGCCAAGGCCAACCGCGCACGCGCCGAACGCCTGATCAGTGCACACGCCATTTCGCGCGAGGAATACGAGCGCCAGGTCGCGGCCGAAGCCTCAGCTCAGGGAGCCTTGGGTTCGATCGATGCATCGTTGCAGGAAGCGCGCCTGAATCGGGAGTTCACGGAAGTGCGCGCCCCGATCGACGGTCACGTATCACGCGCCATCGTGACCGCGGGAAACCTCGTGACAAGCGCCAGTCTGTTGACCACGCTCGTTTCCGATGATCCGGTCTACGTTTACTTCGACGCCGATGAGCAGACCTATTTGCGCTATGCGAAGGCGAAGCATGAGCATGCGCTCGCCAGTACCGGGGCCTCTAACGTTTATGTTGGACTCGTCGACGAGGAAGGCTACCCGCACCCAGGACAACTTGACTTCATCGACAACCAGGTCGATGCCACCACCGGCACGATTCGTGCGCGCGCCGCGCTGGCAAATCCCGACGGCCGCTACACGCCGGGCCTGTTTGCTCGCGTGCGACTCGTCGGCGGGGAAGATCATAAGGCCGTCCTGATTGAAGATCGCGCCGTGGGTACGGATCTTTCCAAGAAATTCGTGCTAACGCTGACCAAGGACAATCGCATCGAGTATCGCCTTGTGGAACTCGGCCCCGAAATCAACGGCCTGCGGGTCGTGACGCAGGGACTTTCCCCGAGCGAACTCATCGTCGTTAACGGATTGCAGCATGTCCGGCCCGGACAGAGCGTCGTCGCCACGCGCGTTGCCATGAGCACCTCCGGTGGCCTCGCCCAGGTGGCGGCGCTCTCGATCGACGAACCAGAGAGTCGGGCAGCGGCTTCAAGTCCGGTCGATGCGGTCTCTCGACTGGCCCAGACCGCGGTCGCTCTTCACGTGGTGCATTGATCATGAAACTCTCGCAGTTCTTCATCAGCCGCCCCATCTTCGCGGGCGTGCTCTCGGCCCTCATCTTCTTGGCCGGGCTGATCGCGCTACCGAAGCTCCCGATCAGCGAGTACCCGGAAGTGGTACCCCCGACGGTGATCGTGAAGGCCACCTACCCGGGCGCGAATCCCAAGGTCATCGCTGAGACCGTGGCGAGTCCGCTCGAACAGGCGATCAACGGTGTGGAGGGAATGCTCTACCAGTCCTCACAAGCCACTGCCGACGGCGTGATGACGCTCACCATCACGTTCGCCTTGAGCACCGATGTCGACAAGGCGCAGGTGCAAGTGCAAAACCGCGTGGCGCAGGCCCTGCCGAAACTCCCCGACGTCGTACAGCGTCTCGGTGTGGTCACCAACAAAGCCTCACCCGACCTGACCATGGTCGTGCACCTGGTCTCTCCGGATAATCGTTACGACACGCTGTACCTGTCGAACTATGCGCTGCTGCGTGTCAAGGACGAGCTCGCGCGCTTGGACGGCGTGGGAGATGTGCAGGTATTTGGCGCCGGCCAGTTCTCGATGCGCATCTGGCTCGATCCTGAGAAAGTCGCGAGTCGCGGCCTCACGGCGAATGATGTCGTAAAGGCCATCCGCGAGCAGAACATTCAGGTTGCTGCAGGTCAGCTGGGAGCGCCGCCGCTGCCGAGCGCGACTGAATTCCAGGTGGCGATCAATGCCAAGGGGCGTCTGACGACCGAGGAGGATTTTCGCAGCGTCATCATCAAGACCGGCGCCGCGGGTCAAGTCACGCGCTTGAAGGACGTCGCACGCGTCGAGCTCGGCGCCGACACCTACGCGCTGCGCGCGCTGCTCGACAATCAGGCGGCGGCGGCAATTCCGATTTTTCAGCGACCTGGCAGCAATTCGATCGCGATCTCTGAACTCGTGCGCGCGAAAATGCAGGAACTGAAGCGCGACTTCCCGCAAGGCGTTGACTATCAGATTGTCTACGACCCCACCGTGTTCGTGCGCGGTTCCATCCACGCGGTGGTGCACACTCTGCTCGAGGCCATTCTGCTGGTGGTGTTGGTCGTCATCGTGTTTCTTCAGACCTGGCGTGCTTCTGTCATCCCATTGATCGCCGTTCCGGTGTCACTGGTTGGCACCTTCGCGGTCATGCACCTGTTTGGATTTAGTCTAAATGCGCTGTCGCTCTTTGGCCTGGTGCTCGCCATCGGTATCGTCGTCGACGATGCGATCGTGGTCGTCGAGAACGTCGAGCGTAACATCACCAACGGGTTGAAGCCCATCGAGGCAACTCGTCAGGCGATGCGTGAGGTGACGGGCCCCATCATCGCGACAGCGCTGGTGCTGTGTGCGGTGTTCATACCCACGGCGTTCATCAGCGGACTCACCGGCCAGTTCTACAAACAGTTCGCCCTGACCATCGCCATTAGCACGGTAATCTCGGCGTTTAACTCCCTCACGCTCTCGCCGGCACTTTCCGCCCTGCTGCTCAAGGAACACGGGGCAGCGCCGGATCGTCTGACCCGTGTTCTCAATCGCCTGCTCGGCGGCTTCTTTCGCCCGTTCAACCGGTTCTTCTCGCGCTTCTCCGCGCGCTACGTCAGCGGCGTCGGCCATGTGGTGCGTGCCGGGGGCGTTGCACTCCTTGTCTATGGCGGACTGGTCGCACTGACTTACTTAGGCTTCGCACGCACTCCTAGCGGCTTTATTCCTCCCCAGGACAAGCAGTACTTGGTGAGTTTCGCGCAGCTGCCCGATGCGGCGACCCTCGACCGCACCGAAGCGGTGATACGCCGCATGGACGAGATCGCCCTTAAGCAGCCGGGCGTCGATCACGCGGTGGCATTTCCGGGCTTGAGCATCAATGGGTTCACCAATAGTCCCAACTCCGGCATCGTGTTCGTAACCTTAAAGCCGTTCGATGAGCGCAAATCCAAAGCGCTGTCCGCCGGCGCCATCGCCGCTGCGCTCAATCAGCAGTACGGCGCCATACAGGAAGCCTTTATCGCAGTGTTCCCGCCACCGCCTGTGATGGGTTTGGGCACCATCGGCGGGTTTCGCATGCAGATCGAGGATCGCGGGGGCTTGGGGTTCGAGGAACTCTACAAGCAAACCCAGAATCTACTGGCAAAGGGCAATCAGACGCCCGCGCTGCAGGGTCTTTTCTCCGGCTACCAGGTGAACGTTCCACAAATCGATGCCGACGTGGATCGCGAAAAGGCGAAATCGCAAGGCGTCTCGGTGCAGGAACTGTTTGACACCATGCAGGTGTACTTGGGCTCCCTCTACGTCAATGACTTCAACGCGTTCGGCCGCACCTACCCGGTGACAGCCCAGGCTGAGCCGGCTTTTCGGCTCCAGGCCGAAGATGTCGTCAGGCTCAAGACCCGCAATGCCGCGGGCGACATGATCCCGTTGGGGTCTTTCGTGACCGTCAAGCACTCCGCGGGACCCGATCGCGTCATGCACTACAACTCCTACCCCACCGCCGAAATCAACGGCGGCCCGGCCTTAGGTTTCAGCTCCGGTCAGGCGCAGGCGGCGATCGAGCAACTTGCGCGGCAAGAGCTGCCCAATGGCATGAGCTTCGAATGGACGGAGCTGACCTACCAACAGATCCTCGCCGGCAATACCGCAGTGCTCATTTTTCCCCTGGTGGTGCTGCTCGTGTTTCTAGTGCTCGCCGCACAGTACGAGAGCTTGAGCCTTCCGCTCGCGGTCATCCTGATCATGCCGATGGTGCTCCTCTCGGCCATCACCGGGGTTGAGCTTACGCACGGCGACAGCAACATCTTCACGCAGATCGGCCTGATCGTGCTCGTGGGGCTCGCCAGCAAGAACGCGATCCTCATCGTGGAGTTCGCGCGGGACCAGGAACTCGAGGGCGTGACACCGCTGCAAGCGGCGCTCAATGCCGCACGGCTGCGGCTGCGCCCGATCTTGATGACCTCCCTCGCTTTCATCATGGGCGTCGTGCCCCTCGTCATTTCAACGGGTGCCGGCGCGGAGATGCGCCATGCCATGGGAATTGCCGTGTTCTCCGGGATGCTGGGAGTGACCGTCTTCGGGCTCATGCTAACGCCGTTGTTCTATGTCCTGGTTCGCAAGATCTTCCAGCGCGCACGTGCCCATGACGCGATGGTAACCGCCACCCCCGGACTACTCCATCAGCAGTCCTTAAGCGATGAAACCGGTTGATAGCAATGAAGGCCTACCTATGAAAACCGCACTTTCGATAGCGTTAGGGATGCTTCTATTGACCGCTTGCGCCGTTGGCCCGAACTATCATGCGCCACCGGTTGCCGCCGCGGTCGTGCAAAACGCCCAGTCGAGCAACTTCGTCACGCAATCCCCCGAGGCGCTTTGGTGGCAGGAGTTTGGGGACACCGAACTCGATAGCCTCGTGCAGCGTGCGCTCGCGGCCAATCTGGATCTTCGCTCCGCGTATGACCAAGTCCGGGCAGCCCGCGCCGTCTTCGTGGAGAGAAAGCTCGACTACGCACCGCACGTGCAGTTGGAAGGTTCGTACTCGCACTTTGATCAGCAGCAGCCTGGATTTGGACCTGCCCGAATCGATGCGCAAAGCGACAGCTTGGGGTTTGACGCCGCTTGGGAAATCGATCTTTTTGGCCGCGTGCGCCGTTCGGTCGAGGCCGCACGTGCTGACTTGGGGGCTGAGCGGGCAAACTTTCAGGACGTGCAAGTGACCGTCGCTGCCGAGGTGGCACGCAATTATTTTGAGCTGCGAGGCGCCCAGAAGCGTCTCTTGGTGGCGCGAGAAAACTTGAGCAGCGCACATCAAACGCTTGAGCTCACACAACTGCTGGATGAGACAGGCCGTGGCTCGGAACTCGACGTGCAGCGCAGTCGTGCGCGCCTGAAGTCCACTGAGGCGACAATTCCGCCGCTCGAGGCTGCAGAGAAGCAGGCGGGCTACCGATTGGCCGTTCTCTTAGGCGAGCGACCGGGGGCGCTGGATCAGGAGCTGCGACCAGTCGCCGTCGTAACCTACGCCAAAGCACTGCCGATCGGGGATCCCACCGAGCTGCTGCGCCGACGCCCCGATGTTCGCGCGGCCGAACGCCAGCTCGCCGCCGCGACCGCGCGTGTGGGGGTAGCGACCGCGGACCTCTTTCCCCGAGTCAACGTCACGGGGTTCGTGGGATTTCTTTCCGGGGACGTGGGCCGACTCTTCAGCACTACCTCCGACAACAACGCGCGGGCGTGGTCCGTGACCCCTACGGTGAGTTGGGCTGCGTTCGACATTGGCTCGGTGCGCGCGCGGCTGCGCGCGAGCGAAGCGCAATCCGATGCTGCAGCGGCCAACTACGAGAAGGTCGTGCTGACCGCGCTCGAGGATACCGAAAATAGTTTTGTCGACTATAGCGCGCGGCAAGCGCAGCTGAAAAGTCTGACCGATCAGGCGCAAGCCTCGCGGCGCGCGGCGGATCTCGCGGATACGCAATATCGGGAGGGCGTTGCGGACTTTCTGGTCTTGTTGGATGCACAGCGCACGCAGCTCGACGCGGAGGACTCCGTGGCGCAAGCGGAGACCTCCGTCAATGTCGCCGTCGTCGCGATTTACAAGGCGCTCGGCGGCGTTGGGCAGCCGCTTAAGGATGATGGTCCGATAAAAGTGGCGCGAATTCCATGAGAGCGCGAATCGGCATTGCCCTAGGTCTGTATTGGGGCGGCATCATATACGCCATCAATCTCATCGCAGCGATCAATGCGCTCGGTGCAATCGGTGGCCTGCCGGCGCTTCTCAATGTGCTCACCAAGTACGGGCGCCTCACCACGAGGTGGTTGCGGGGTCTGCATTCGCGTTTCGCAGCGACATCTGCGATCCACGGTTTGTGCAACAAGGCATGAATTCCTATGCGACTAACATTTCCAATTGCCATTCTGCTTAGCATCAGTCTGCTCACCCAAGAAGGATGCGCGCCGCTCGCCATCCGCGAGCCGACATCGGCCCAAGGGGAAGCGCCTAACGCGATCCGCACGCTTGGGTCTGATCAACGCTTCTCAACTCTATCCTCACAAAGCGTGGCACGGCGCCTTCATGCACAGCGCATGGGGCAACCGGTCAACATCCTTGCACTCTCTGGAGGAGGCGCCGAGGGCGCCTTTGGCGCTGGTGCACTGGTCGGACTTACGCGCTCAGCATCGCGGCCCCAATTTTCTGTGGTCACCGGCGTCAGCGCCGGTGCGCTGATCGCGCCCTACGCTTTCTTAGGTCCCGACTGGGACGATCAGCTTGTGGAGGTCTACACATCCGGTCACGCAGAACACCTGTTGCAGTCGCGGGGGTTAGGGACGCTTTTTGGCTCCAGCGTATACAGCGGCGCGCCGCTCAAGCAGCTTGTTGAACGCTACGCCACCGATGCCTTGATTCAAGCGGTCGCGCACGAAGCATCGACCGGACGATTGCTGCTCGTAGCCACGACGGACGTCGGCACGGGAGAGCCGGTGATATGGGACTTAGGATCGATCGCGATGAATGGCGGTCCCGGCGCCAGAGCGCTGTTTCGAGATGTCTTAGTGGCCTCGGCCAGCGTGCCGGGACTGTTCCCGCCCGTCGTCATCCGCGTGCAAGAACAACAGGCGCTTTACGAGGAGGTTCACGTTGACGGAACGACTACCGTGCCATTTGTCGTTCCGTTGGGGTTCGTCGAGTCGAGCCGAGACGCAAGCGACCCGTCGCACGGCGCCGCTGTTTACGTCATTGTCGATGGCCGGTTGAGCGAACAGCCCGCTTCGGTCCGATTGCGAACCCGATCGATTCTATCGCGCAGCGTTTCCGCGGGTCTCAATCACATGCTGAGGACGACGCTTGAGCTGACCGCCACGGATGCGGAACTTCAAGGCGCACAGCTACAGTACGCCGCGATTCCCGTCGCCTACCCGCAGCTCGACCCGTTTGACTTCCGCACTGCCACGATGCGATCGCTGTTCCAATACGGCTACAAGTGCGCTCAAGCCGGTCGACTATGGACCTCATCCCGAAGCGCCGGCCGTGACAGCGGAAACCGCGACGACACCGGCAAAGCTCAGCCGCATTGAATGTCCGGCTGATGATGAATTCATCGGCCGCTTAGCCGTGCGCTGAAGAGTTTCACATATGTTCAGGAGTCCTCAAATGCCCGATAAATCGAAATCACCCGCCCCAACGCCGCCCGAGGCGAACTACAACTCAGCGATTGCCCGTGCCGTCGAGTGGTTAGGGGATCGCTATTTACTCGCCAAGCCGATAAATGCCGGTCGCAGTCACGGTGCGCGGGGTCAGTGATATGTCGCTCGATGATGTCTTGATTGCAATTACGCTAGGTGGTCTCTTCCTCTCCGGCACTTACATTCGAGCCGGCTTTCGAGAATCACGCAGGGAGCGCGATTTGCAAATTCCCCGGTCCGAACCCGTTTCCAACCGGCCGCGCAGCAGACGGACAAAAGACCTTAAGATCGGGAACTGAAGAATTGCAAAGCGCGCGAGTTTGCTGGAAACGCTGACTTCCCACGCCGACAGAGACGCCTGACTCGGATTGCCGGGTGTCTTCCGCCTGGTTTGTGTCCTGGCGTGGCTGTTTCCGTGGGTACGACGACAATGCGGGGTCGGTTAGAGTATGTTTACCCAGAGAGGGCAAGCATGACCCGGCATAACGATCAAAATGAAAAGATTCTCGATCAATTCACCAAGCAGGCGGAGTCCTACGCGAAATTGACTGCGAGTGCTAGGGGCGCCACTTCTACGCCTTTCTTGGATGCTATACGCCCGATGGAAACTGACCGGGTATTGGATGTCGCCTGCGGCGTGGGGAGGCTAACCATATCCCTCGCCAAACTGACGCGACATGTCACAGGAATCGACCTTACCGCGGCAATGATCGACAAAGGCCGCGCGCTTCAGGCTGAGACGGGAGTTACGAACGTCGACTGGCGCGTCGGTGATATTCTTCCACTGCCCTTCCCTGACGCTTCCTTCTCGTTGGTCGTGTCGCAAGCAGCCTTTCATCACCTCGTTGACCCTGCTGCCGTCCTCACCGAGATGGCGCGGGTGTGTTCTCGCGACGGCCGGATTGCGGTCAACGATCTGTCCCCCGAACCCGGAAAAGCGGAGGCCTTCAATAGGGTCGAGAAGCTGAGGGATCCCTCCCACGTAAGAGCGCTGCCTCCCGCAGAGTTACGTGCACTGGGAACACGGATCGGTCTCGTGGAGACGGCCATTTCATCTGACCTCGTTCCGCCGATGCCACTTGAGGCGGTCCTCAAGACGTCATTTCCTAATTCTGGTGACCTCGAGAAAGTCCGCGCCCTATACCTCAGCGATGCGCAGAGCGGCGTGGACACATTGGGCCTAAGGGCACAGTTCTCGCTCGACCAGATCATGATCCAATATCCAATGACAGTGCTCGTATGGCAACGCCCAGCACTCATCGAGTAGCCTGCGCCCACCGTCGATCACTTGCGGTCTCCCATAGGGCCGCCCAAGAATAAGCAATTTCGGTAATTGCTATCGCCAACGCGATTTCTTCGGAACATGCCCTCATCCATACGACGCCTCCTGGTTGTTAGCCCCTTTTGTACGCTTCTCGTGCACAAGGGCGGTCCATGGATTGCTCTTTACAACTTTTCCGCGGCTGATCCTGATTGTCATTCCGCGGGATGTTCTGAGCTTGAGTAGGAACTATAGAGACTATCGAGTATCGGAGTAACGTGCCTGAGCAGCGCATCATCATCTGAATGAAGCGTGCGAGCGCCCGAAACGATCGCTGCAAAGCCTGCGGCTTCGGGTACCGGGATGCCGCCAACGTCCAAATGGTGCACCAGAGCGCCGAGACGCGAGAGCGCAGGGTCACCATCAAGGCCGAAACTCGTGAGCAGGACTTCGAAGGTGACCTTCGAGTCGACGTGCGTAAACGGTGCGCCATCAAAATCGAAGCCCAGAGCCCGCTTAGGACAATCCTTTGGACGCTTTAGCCAGACAAATCGCGCCTTAGGATCGATGAAGCGCCGGATCAGCCAGGCCGAACAGACCCGATCAATCCACAGGTGTTCGCGCGTGGCCCACACGCGCCCCTGATAATCCTTTGGATTGAGGCGCGGAATGTTGCGATGAGCGGCTTTGGGTTCATTGGGTGAGAACCGTGCGTCGATCGCGGCCTCCACATTGCCAAGGGCAGTTTGAACCTGACCCTGGGATTGCCCGGGAAAGAAATCCGTCGCGACCACCGCTGCCACGTCGCGAGCAATGGTCGCAAGGGTTCTTCGCGCATCAAGTTCGGTGACCTTGGCCAGATTCTTCCTGCAGACATCAAGTCGGGTATGCAGCGCCTGGTAGTCGCTCATTCGATCGAACAATTTAAGGAACGCCTTTTGTTGTTCGGTTGAATCGGACTTAAATGTCAAAATATGCGCGCTGCCCGCAACTGCCCGGATCTCGGCGGCCTGCTGCTCGAAGACTTTACGAGTAGCGGCTGTTTGAGGCAGCACGTACACGCCATCGCGAAGCAATCCGGCGCCCGAGGCCTTCAGTGCTCGCCAGATCCGCATGCGCAGCGTCTGTTTTTGCCCCGGAAGGTTGGTGACGAGCAGCAGCCAGGCCGGGCCATTGGAGTTCATGTAGTGGATTCTACCGTATTGTAATAGCAGTGACAGAGGTGCATTATCCATCGCTCACGGAAACAGCGAGTCGCCCCATGCAATGGATCACACGCGAACGTCCTAAGATTGATCGAATCGCTTGCCCGTGGCTCATTTTGCGATTTATCGATGCGCAAGCACGATTTCACTATGTGCCCAACGATCAGGTGCTTACGCTAGCCAGACAAACTGGCGCCATTCCGTATGACATCCCGGGCGTTGAGCTGACGCACGTTGGCGAGCTGTGCAGTTTCGATGCCTTCCTCAAGAAGTACCAGCTCGATGATCCGGCGTTGACGCGGCTCGCGGTCATTGTGCGCGGCGCCGACACGTCGCGCCTCGATTTGGCGCCTCAGTCCGCTGGTCTTTATGCGATTTCGCTGGGATTGTCCGCTACGGTGACGGACGATCACGAGATGCTACGGCACGGGCTTGTCATCTATGACGCGCTGTACGCGTGGTGTGCCAAGTTACAAGGCGAAACTCATGCCTGGCCGCCGGCCGGTTACTCATTGGCATCGTAGATTCCGACTTCACGGGAGAACTTCCATGCATCACACCGCAATCCTTATTCTCGGCACCGTACTCGCAGGCAGCGCCGGCGCCGCTGAGATCGACTGGGGCCAGGTCGATCAAGCTCTGGGTAAACCCGGTACCAACCAACCCGGCGGAGTTCATAAGTACGGGCTGCCACGCAGCGATCTTAAGATTACGGTCGACGGGGTTGCCATCAGACCGGCGCTAGCGCTCGGCTCTTGGATAGGCTTCTTGCCGATGGGCAGCGGCGCCATGTTTATGGGTGATTTGGTGCTGACGGAGAATGAGGTCAGCCCGGTGATGAAGCGGCTGATTGAGGGCGGAATCCAGATCACGGCCGTTCATAATCATTTACTGCGGACCTCGCCGGCGGTCTTTTACATGCATGTCGGGGGACAAGGCGATCCGGTCAAGCTCGCCCAAACTCTGCACGCAGGATTGGCATTGAGCCAGACGCCGTTTACCGCACCAGCTCCCGCCGCGGCGCCTCCTACCATCGACTTAGATACGGCTGCTGTCGATACGGCCTTGGGAGCCAAGGGCACTATCAACGGTGGGGTGTATCAGTTCAGCATTGCCCGTGCAGAATCCATCTCAGCGGACGGCATGGCCGTTCCGCCGTCCATGGGGACGGCGATCGCGATTAACTTCCAACCGACCGGCGGCGGCAAGACGGCGATCACCGGCGATTTCGTGTTGCTCGGCAAAGAGGTCAATCCGGTGCTAAAGGCGCTGCGTGACAATGGCATCGAAGTGACCGCCTTGCATAGTCATATGATCGATGATTCGCCGCACCTTTTCTTCATGCATTTTTGGGCCAATGACGATGCCGCGAAGCTTTCTCACGGCCTGCGGGCGGCGCTGAATCTGGCGAACGTAAAGCACGGCTCATAACTAGGCATGTCGATAAGTTGATCGACGAACTCGCCAAGCGCAAGGCGCCATGATCGAGAAGACACGCCACCCAATCGGTGAACTCGTGCGTTATTTCCTGCGCCTCGGGACCTTAGGCTTTGGTGGACCGGTAGCCCTCGTGGGTCAGATGGAGCGCGAGTTGGTCACGGAGCGCAACTGGCTCACCAAGGATGAGATGCGCGAAGTGATTGCCGTGTGCCAATCCCTTCCAGGACCCCTGGCCATTCAAGTCGGCATCTTCATCTCCTATCTGCGCGGGGGCTTTTGGGGGGCCTGGGCCGGCGGCTGGGCCTTCATCCTCCCAAACTTTCTTATCGTTGCGGCCTTAGGCGCGCTCTATGTGCACTTCGGAGCACTGCAGCCCATAACAGCGATTTTTTACGGCGTGAGCCCAGTTGTTATAGCGCTGATACTGCATTCGTGTTATCGCCTCGCAAAACTCGGGATGGAAGATTATTTGCAGTGGGGCATCGCAGCGGCCTGCTTTGTAGTGACCGTCGTGCTTCAAGCCGAAGTTGCAGTCCTCTTTATCGGCGCCGGCATTTTGGGTGTTTTGGTTTACGGCACAGTATGGCGCCGACCCCCGACGACCACCGCACTACTGGTCGCAGTCCCGGTGGCGCCGGTGGCGAATACCACGATTATCGGCAAGATCCTCTTGTTCTTTCTAAAGGCCGGTGCACTCACGTTCGGAAGTGGTCTCGTCATCGTTCCGTTCTTGCAGCAAGGCGTGGTGCAGGAACACGGCTGGTTAGGCGAGCGCGAATTTCTAGTCGCCGTCGCCATCGGCATGATCAGCCCCGGTCCTGTGGTGATCACGGCAACCTTTGTGGGTTACTTAGTCGCCGGATTCTGGGGATCCGTCGCCGCGACCATCGGCATTTTTCTGCCTTCCTTTCTGCTGATTTTAATTGCTGCACCGGTATTGAGGCGCCATCGAGCCAATCGAAATGTCCAGGGCTTTGTCAAGGGCGCCTACGCCGCCGCGATTGGCACGATCTTGGGCGCGAGCGTACTTCTCGGCCGCATTGCCATTGGAGACTGGCTCACCGTTTTGATCGGCGTGGCGTCCTTAGGTGTGCTGTTTCGCTGGAAAGTCAGCAATCCGCTATTGATGGCGGCCGCTGCCGTGGTTGGGTTGATTGCCTTCCCGTTACTTCACCCTACGTGGGTAATGGTGCGCTGACGAATATTTGCCCTATCGGAGTCAGAATGACCGCTCGCTTATCGAAACCGCCCATCGTGAAGACGATGGCTACGATTTTGATCTTCTCGTCATTGACTGTCGCCGCGGCCTCCACCGCGCCGACGCCGCCGCTGCGTCTTAAACCTCTGATAGATGTTCCGCTGGGTGGGCGTGCAACCCGCCTTGACTATGCCAGTGTCGATGCGGAACGACAGCTCCTGTTTATCGCGCACCTAGGTGACGGTGAGGTGATCGTCGTCGATACCCAAGCCCATCGCCTCGTGAAGCGAATCACCAATGTAAGCCAAGTCCATGGTGTTCTTGCGATCCCGGAGCTGGGTCGAGTTTATGCGTCAGCGACTGGAACGAACGAAGTGGTCGCCATCGATGAAAAATCACTCGACATCATTGCCCGCATGCCCGGTGGGACCTATCCCGACGGTTTGGCGTACAGCCCAGAAACTCACAAAGTGTACGTATCCGATGAGCACGGCGGGACCGATACCGTGATTGATGTCCTCTCGAACACGCGTGTGGCTACAGTTCAAGTCGGCGGCGTGATCGGCAATTCGCAATACGATGCCGCCAGTCATCACATGTTTATCAATGCGCAAAGCAGCAGCGAGCTAGTGGAGGTGGATCCGGCCACCGACAAGATCGTGCGGCGAATCAAAATATCGGGAGCGGACGGAAATCACGGTTTGCTGATTGATTCCGCGTCACGAGCCTTTATTGCGTGCGAGGGCAATGATCGTCTCATTGTCATCGACCTTGTCACCGGCGCCGCGCTGGCCCAATTCCCCGTCGCGAAAGACCCCGATGTGTTGGCTTTCGATGCACAGCGACAAAAATTGTATGTGGCCGGCGAGTCCGGCGAAGTCAGCGAGTTCAGCGTCTCAGGCAACAGCGTCAGCAAGAGCGGCGAATCGTTCCTCGCGCGCAACGCACACGTGGTTGCCGTTCAGCCGGTGAGCCACGAAATCTACTTCCCGCTCATGAACGTGAACGGTAAGCCGGTGCTTCGCATTATGCAGGAGGAAAGACAATAAGAGCCTGAAAACCGGGTGTTTTTGACAACCAGGAGAATGACCACGCGGAACAAAATCTATCATGGAATTCGCTCTGGCCTTGGATATTCAGCCCTTTGTCCTCGGAAGTCACAGTTCTTGTTCGGTTAATGGCAACTCCCGGCGATCGAGTCGGCGCGTACCTATACGACGGTCGACTGACCGGAACCCCTATTCGCTCGCAGTACGCGAGAACCCGGCCACAAACCCATCTCGCGGGAGGCGTCCGACGCGAAATCATGGAATAAAAATGACATGCCCGCAGTCTTCCTCGTGAGAGTCAAACATTACGGTAGGAGACAAGCCGATGAAGTACCTGTTAGACAGAACACTGTCGAAGCGATTTCACGGAGTAGCGATGGCGATTGCCGCAAGCGGAATCATGGCGGCAACGGGGATTCAGGCCAAGCCCGCCGACACAATTGTTCTGGTGCCACCAAAAGAGCTTCCGGAATTGTCCCGGCAAGTCGGAGAAGGAATGCTTCTCCATGAATCGATTGACGGGAGAACACTGCTCTATGTCGAGCAGATCCAAGGAACTGGCCTTGCCACTTTTGACGTAACCGACCCTTCCCACATCAAAGCTGAGGGCACAGTGGAGCTTCACGCTGGACCGTTTGACTTTGTCTCTCCGCTTGGCGATCGGGCAGAACTCATTCGCTTTCGGCAGGGCCACGAAGAGGCGGTATTGGATTTACACAAAGAGACACTTCCGAAACTTAAACCCCTTCATACGCCGCAAGAGGCGGTCATGCCGCTGGGCAATGATGCGGATACGGTCACTAGCCCGGCAACAGAGCTGGATCGAGACTATCAAGTCATCGAAACGGGAAATTCCCAGAACCTTATTCGCGCTTTTGACGTAAAGCAGGTTCGTGCGGAAGTGACGAACGCCGCCACGGGGACTACCTTTCTGCTTACAGAGAACGGCCTATACCTAGTCAGGCGGCCGAACGTCGAATGGACTCATCAGTTGATGGCGATCACTCCCAATTGAGATGCGTTTAATTCAGTCGGCGAAGGAGGTTCGCGCTGGAGAACGGTGTTCAGAGACCCCCGTGGGCACCATTCTGCTGCGGATGACTTGATGTGTTGCGCATGGTCATCGATCCAAATTAGGCCCCGGCTCGCGCTTTACAGTGCGAAGATGTAGCTCGCGTGTTCTATAGTCGATGATGATCTGGTCCATTACGCCGAGTACGTCCATGCCAAGCATGATTGTTGGTTCGCTGGTCATCCGCCAGTGCTGGAAGATGTAGACATCACCGAAGTTCAATGCGGCACCGCGAACTTCTATAGCCTGAAGATAGATTGTCGGGATGCGTGCCCGATAGCCGTGTTCGATATCGAGTGTCACGCCTTCGATCTCCATGTCCGCCGTGTCGCCGACGCGTTGCTTCAGCGCATTGAGAAGCGCCATATTGCCCAAAGAATCCGGCGCGCCAGTATCAATGATGGCTTTGACGGGGATGTGGCCGACGCGCGCGTCTATGATCGGCAGATGGTCCCTAGCAAATGTGATGGGCATGGTTTTAAAGCCGTCACCAGGTGGTTCGCGCCGTGAGCGCTTGATGCTGATCGAATCGTGCTTGAAGTCGATGACGATGCGCTTGTCATGCAACCCCTCGTTACCCAGTACTCCGTCCGCCCCGCCGAACACATCAAGCACGACGGGCAGCTTGACGGGCGCGAGCATGAGATCTCCGACTACCAATTCGTCGACACGAATGATGGGCACAATTGCCGTGCCGGTTGCGCCGTACAGCCTCGCTGTAGCGCTGCTGCGCGCACGATCACCAAGTACGTCCGCGACCCTCGCGATAACCGCCGAACGGTTGGCGCCGGTATCAAGAACCAGTCGGAAAGGTCCCTTTCCGTCGAGATAGACCGGTGCCCAGATGCGACCGATTCGGTCCCGCGTAGTGGGCGCGACGTAGCGAGGCTCTGGTGCAGAAACCGTGATTTCGTCGAGGTCCCCCTCGGGCAGCGTGGAGGGTAAGGTATTCGTCGGCTGAGCAGCGGACGAGGCCGCCACAATCATCGCGATCCATATGAGCTGTTTCATCAGTTCCCACAAAGTCCGCCCGAAAAGGTGAGGCCGACCGCACGCTGGGCGGCGATTGAAGCATGCGTGAAGCGCCATCTACGCGCGCTTGAATTAGCATCCACCGGCGCCAACGGGAATACCTGCCGCAGTTTTGGCGTCAATGGGCCGCTAATGTTTCGGGCTCATGTGATTGCGCAACTTGCTGGTGTGCTTCGCGTTGACCAGAGCACTGCTTTAAACGTTCGATGAGCCAGCGGCCAGCAGGGCCCGGCGGTTTGGCAGTGAGATAAGTGGCCGACATCGGCAATATCAAACTCTCCTCCGCCAAATCTTCGATCGATAGTTTAACGAGTCGACCTTCCAGAAGATCTTGCTTTACCGCGTGCAACGGCATGCCGCCCCAGCCCAATCCTTTAAGGAGAAACGCGTGCTTGGCGAATAAATCGCCCAGTCGCCAAGTGAGTGGAGACATCACGCCGAATTCGCGCCCGGCGGTCAGCTCGGATCTGTCGGTCAGTACGAGCTGTACGTGCTTGGCGAGTTCTGCTTTTGGAATCACACCATGGAACTGCGCGAGGGGATGCTCGCGCGCGGCGACCATCATCATGGGCAGCCCTTGCAATCGCTCCAAAGTCATGGAGTCCGGCGCGATCGGCAGGGACCCCACGACCCCTAAGCTGCAGCGACCGTCGAGCACGGGTTGGTACGCGCCGCCGAGCGCTTCAACGTACAGTCGCAGGGGCGTGCGAGGAAATCGGTCCCTAAATTCCTTGGCCGATTCAGCAATCGCTTCAATCGGAAACAGCACGTCAACGACAGCGGAGAGCTCCGACTCGAGTCCACGGGAAATTCCTTTCGCGCGGGCCTTGAGCAGATCGACGTTGGCCACGACACTGCGCGCATCGGCAACCAACTGAATGCCGGCGGGCGTGAGCTTCGGGTAGCGCTCGGAGCGATCGAAAAGCACGACACCAATTTGTGCTTCGAGGTTACTGACGAGTTCGCTCACCGCAGATTGCGCGCGATGCAGCTTGCGTGCGCCCGCCGAGAAGCTGCCTTCATCGACCGCCGCGATGAAGGCCCGCAATTGGTCCAGGGAGACGCCATCCAGCATGATTTCCGCCCTATGTATCGACGATCCAGATGGATAATATCGCAATATAACGGCTATTCATAGGAGATCTGCCGGCGCAGGATACACCGCAGTTTCGATTTAGCCAAACGAGGCGGTAATTAATCATGCAGCTACTTCACATCGATTCCAGCGTTCTGGGGCCCAATTCAGCGAGCCGCGCGCTCTCGGCGGAAATCGTCGCAAGACAGGTTGCGCTGCACCCCGGCATCAAGGTGGTGCACCGGGATTTGGCGGCGGACGCGGCGCTTCACTTATCCTCAGCTCACCTGGCGGCGTGGCAAGGTGCCGCCGTTGAGGACGCGGAACTTAGCGCCGACTTGGCGAAGGGCGGCGCCTACTTAGAGGAACTCTTGGCGGCCGACATCATCGTCATCGGCGCCCCGATGTATAACTTCTCGATTCCCAGCCAGCTCAAAGCGTGGATCGACCGCGTGGTCGTTGCCGGCAAGACATTTCGCTACGGCGCGAATGGTGCTGAAGGGTTGCTGAAGAACAAGAAGGTGTTCATCGCGTCCTCTCGCGGCAATGTTTATACGCCAGGCTCTCCTGCGGCGGCTCTCGAGCATCATGAGAGCTATCTCACCGGCGTGCTCTCCTTCATTGGGTTGACGGATGTGACCATTGTCCGAGCGGAGGGACTGGCGTTTGGCCCCGAAGCCAAGGAAGCCGCCATGCTCAAGGCGCGCGCAAACATCGCGGCGATAGCGGCATGAGCGCCGTATTGAAAGCGCGCATCGCGCCGCGCCGAATTGCGCTTCGGACTCGAGGACAACGGCACGGGCCGATCACGCGCCTGGTGAGTCCGTCGGATATCGGCGAGTTCATCAAGCCGTTCGTGTTCCTGGATCTTTTTGACATTTCGGCGAACAGCCCACCTAACTTCGGCTGGCATCCGCATTCTGGAATCGCCACGCTCACCGTTCTTCATGAAGGCGCGATCGAGTATCAAGAGACCACCGGCGTGAAGGGGATACTTGCACCTGGCGGCATCGAGTGGATGCGCGCCGGCGGCGGCGTGTGGCATACCGGAGCGGCTCTGAGCCAAGCGAAAGGCTTTCAGTTGTGGATCGCGTTGCCGCAAGAACTCGAGAACTCACCCAGCCAAAGCCACTACCTGTCTGCCGACCAAGTGCCGCAGGAAGAGCCTGCGCGGGTCATCTTGGGCTCCTATGGTCGCGCCAAGAGCGCGATTCTTGCGCCCGACCGTATTAACTATCTCGACGTTCAACTCGCGGCTGGTGAACGCTGGACCTATCAGCCGCCGTTAGATCATGAAGTGGCCTGGCTCGCAGTTTCCGAGGGGAGCCTGCGCTTACCAGAGCCGGTGTCCGCCGGTGAATTTGTCGCGTTCGAGGAGTCCGATCGCGCCCTTTCCATTCAGGCGGATCGTGCGTCGAGGTTCGTTCTCGGCTCCGCGGCCAAACACCCGCACGATCTGGTACTCGGTCGCTATTCGGTTCACACCACGCATGCTGCTCTTGCTGCGGGTGAGTCGCAGATTCGACGCATCGGCAATCAACTTATGGCCGCTGGATTGCTCCGCTAGCCCTGAAACACTTAACTACTTGCAAGGAAACTACCATGAAACACCACTACACGCTGCTGCTCTTAGCGTTGGCTGCCACATCGGCAACTGCCGCCTCGACGACCTACAATGTGGATCCGGACCACACCCACCCAAGCTTCGAAGTGGACCATTTCGGCGGGCTGTCCACGTGGCGAGGTACCTTCAAGAAAACCAGCGGTACCGTCAGCGATCGATACCGAGGCTAAGACGGGAACGGTCGATGTCGTCATCGACACCGCAACGGTCGATTTCGCCCACGACAAGCTCAACGAACATGTATCCAGCCCCGAAATGCTGGATGTGGCGAAATACCCGACCGCAGAATACAAAGGAAAATTCGTTGACTTCGCCAACGGCGCGCCAAAAACCATTTCAGGTGACCTGACCCTTCACGGCGTCACCAAGCCCGTGACGCTCACCATCAATTCCTTCAAATGCTTTGAGCATCCCATGCTCAAGAAGCAGGTGTGCGGAGCGGATGCCAGCGGCAGCTTCAACCGCGCAGACTTTGGCGTGAACTACGGCCAGCAATACGGCTTCAAGCAGGATGTGCTGCTGCGCATCCAGGTCGAAGGCGTCAAGGTGAACTAAGACCTCCGCGATTGAAAGTTCGGGCCACTCCATGGACACGCCGAAGAATCGTCGTTATACGCCGACAGCGCAGGCGCTTCACTGGGTGATAGCACTGCTCATTGTGGTCCAGTTTGTGCTCGCTACCATGGCAGCTCGCTTGCCATTGGGCGCGCACAAGCTTGCGCTCCTGACGGAGCACAAGAGCTTTGGGATGACCGTGCTCATGCTGGCGCTCATCCGTTTCGCCTGGAGATTAAAGAACCTGCCGCCGTCGCTGCCCACGGACATGCGCCGTGTCGAGCGGTTCCTGGCTCGATTCACCCACGTGAGCCTCTACGTCCTGCTCTTCGCCATGCCCTTGAGCGGCTGGCTCATGTCGTCGGCCAAGAATTACACAGTGAGCTGGTTCGGCGCCATCAGCTGGCCCAATCTGATTGCGCCCAGCGAAGCCGCGTTTGACTTCTTCAAGACGCTGCACCATTTATTGAGCGACGCACTGCTCGCGATCGCCGTTCTGCACATAGTTGCGGCGCTGAAGCATCATTTCTGGAACAAGGACGACGTCCTCGCTCGAATGCTTCCCGATTTTCGATCGGAGAACAAATCGTGATGACAGGGTAGCGGACTTGTCCGGGTGCGAAGATGCACAAGAGATTGCGCGGGGCTTGTCTAATGTTCGCCGCTCTGTCAATGGCGGCTTGTGCGGCACCGGCACGGCGCGAACATCCGATTTATTGGTATGACGCCGCCCCGCCGGCCGGATTTCCGGAAACTGTGCGCAGCGTTGCCGAGGACCGCGCATCCTTTGAGAGGAATGCAGAGATTTTTTTGGCAAGAGTGCGCGCGGCTTCTCGGGGAGGTGCAGTAAATATTCTCGCTCTCTCTGGCGGCGGCGCCGGGGCGGCATTTGGCGCAGGCGCATTGACGGGTCTAAGCCGTGCCGGTACTCGTCCGTATTTTCATGTCGTGACAGGAGTGAGCGCCGGCGCGCTCACGGCGCCGTTTGCATTCCTGGGACCGACATGGGATGACAAGCTGACGGAATCATTTTCCGGACAGCGATCGTCCGATTTAGTGCAGTTCAGTTTGACCGGGCTGCTATTCGGCTCAAGCCTCTTCAGGGGCAAGCCGCTTGCCGATCTTGTCAACCATTACGCGACTGAGGAAATGCTAGAGGCCATTGCAGCAGAGGCCGCAAAGGGCAGGCTCCTGCTGATCGCAACCACTGACCTTGACAGCGAGCGCACCGTAATCTGGGACATGGGTGCCATTGCCATGCAAGGCGGCCCCGCGGCGCTCACGCTGTTCCGTCAGGTGCTCATTGCGTCAGCGAGCATTCCAGGGCTCTTTCCACCCGTCATGATTCCGGTCGAGACCTCTGGGACGATACTCGAGGAGATGCATGTGGACGGCAGTACGACGGCATCGCTGTTCATTGCACCGGAAATCGCTTCCGTTTTGCCCGATCAACTGCGGGACCTGCGCGGAGCCACTATCTATGTAATTGCCAACGGACAATACGGCGCGCCCACCGTCTCAACCCGGGTCAGGGCAACCGCGATTATCAAACGGGGAGTCCAGGCTTCGCTCCACAGTACGACTCGGGGAGCGGTCCTTGCCACGCTGGCACTCGCAACAAAAAACGACATGAGCTTATATGTCACTGCAATCCCGGACGACTACCCCTTCAATGGCCTGCTTGATCTGAAGCCTGAACGGATGCGAGCCCTGTTCAGTTTCGGTGCAGAATGCGCGGTGCGCGGGGAACTGTGGACGACACCGGAGGGATTGCTGCAACGATCCTTCCGGGCTTCGCTGACTCTGCCTGGATCAATCCCCATGTGCCCCCACTAAGGGCGTTTCGTCTCTTTGTTTCGGGGACTTTGCGAGCTTGGCGGCGACAGTCTGGCCGCGCCGATGCGAGAGGTGCTTCGCCACGCTATCATGATGCCGGCGCGAGCGATCAGGCGAGAAACTGAGGACAACGCCGACGTTGCCGCGAGTTGATCTCTCCAACACCAACCTCTTGTCTGGTTCTCCAGCCTATGCCTGATGCAGAGAAATCCGAAGCGATCATCGATTCCGAACTGCCGATCGTCGATCCGCACCACCACTTATGGTTCTACGCCCAGGGTGTGCTCGACATGCTCGGTCGGGCGCAGAGTCGGCTGGCGCAGGCGCTATTGCCGACCTTTCGTGTCAACTCCCGCTATCTCTTCGACGAGTTTCTGGCCGATCTTAAATCGGGACACAACATTCGTGCCACGGTCTATGTGGAGGTGGGCTCCATGTACCGCCAGAGCGGGCCCGAGGCGCTGCGCTCGGTCGGCGAAGTGGAATTCGCGAACGGGATGGCGGCGATCGCCGCGAGCGGCGTTTTCACGGATATCGCAGTGTGTGCGGGCATCGTGGGCAGCGTTGATCTCAGCATCGGCGATGCGGCCAAGGGGGTCCTCGAAGCGCACATGCAAGCAGGGGGCGCCCGCTATCGCGGCATTCGCGCGAAGCACGTAGTCCACGATCCGAACCCCGACGTTTTGGGGGCCGCTTTCAACGGCGTTCCCCACCAGCAGCTCGATGGTAAGTTCCGCGCGGGTTTTCGCCACCTCGCGCCGCTTGGCCTCTCCTACGATGCCTGGCAGCTCGAATATCAGCTGGGTGAGCTCCTGGATCTCGTCCGGGCGTTTCCGGAGACACAGGTCATCATTAACCACTTGGGGGGCCTCTTCGGCGTCGGCCCCTACGCGGGTCGGCAGGAAGCGCGCTTTGCCGCCTGGCAGGCTAATATTCGCGCCCTCGCGCAATGCCCGAATGTGGCGATGAAGCTCGGCGGCCTCGGCATGCCGACGTGCGGGCTGCCAAGCTCCTTCGGCGGCACTGCGCCTACTTCGGAGCAATTGGCGCAGGACTGGCGGCCCTATGTCGAAAGCTGTATCGAGGCGTTCGGCCCCGATCGGTGCATGTTCGAAAGCAACTACCCGGTGGATTTCGCCACTGCGCGCTACCCCGTGATCTGGAATGCGTTTAAGCGGATTGCGAGTGGAGCCACGCCTGCCGAGAAAGCAGCCCTCTTTAGCAAGACCGCGGCGCGCCTCTACCGTATTGACCTTTAACTCAAAAGCTCAAGGATAAATGGAGTAAATCTAAGATGGCGTTAGCCCAGGATGTTCGCGACAAGCTCACCTTGCCTGCCTTCGCGGCACCGATGTTCCTGTGCAGCGGGGTTGAGCTTGCGACGGCCTGCTGCGCAGCTGGGATTATCGGTTCGCTCACGCGTAACCACTGCCGCGACCTGGCGGAACTCGAGGCGCAGCTCATGGCCGTCACCGGGGCGCTTGCCCGCATCGCCGATGAGCACCCTCAACGCAAGATTGGACCGCTCGCCGTCAACATCTCACCCACCTTTGGCATGGACGAGATGAAGGCGCATCTTGGAGTGTGCCGCCACTATCGAGTACGCATCATTGTGACTTCCGTCGGTGACCCGACAGTGAACGCCCCGCTCATCCAGGATGCGGGCATCCTGCATTTTCACGACGCGACCACCACTGCGCTTTGCGGAGAAAGCCGCGGCGGCAGGCGTTGACGGCATCGTGGCGATAGGCGCGGGCGGTGGCGGTCATGCCGGTACCTTGAGTCACCTCGCCTTGATCCCGCTGATCCGCGCCATGTTCAAGGGGACAGTGGTGATGGCAGGAGCGGTGTCGAACGGCGCGGTGATCCGCGCCGCCGAAATCCTCGGCGCAGACCTTGCCTATCTCGGCACACGCTTCATCGCGACGCAGGAATGCGCGGCGCCCGACGCTTACAAGGCGATGCTAGTCGAAGGCGGTGTGGCCGATGTGATCTACACCAAGGGGGTCAACGGCCTGCCCGCGAGCTGGCTCAAGGCATCGCTGCGCTTGATCGGGCTTGATCCGGAGAATCTCTTCATCCCCCAAGGCCGCGGCACCGATCACCTGCCCAAAGGCAAGAAGCCCTGGCGCGACATCTGGAGTGCTGGGCAGGGAATCGGCCTCATTCACGACGTCCCCACCGTCGCCGAACTGGTGCGCAGACTCGAAGAGGAATACATCGCCGCCTGCACGATCCCCGACATGGCCGCGGCCGCGAAGGCTGGATTGCAAGACGGGAGCCAAGCATGAGCGAACGCATCACGCGCCACGATACCGAGGGGCTGTGTACCCTGGCGCTCAACCGTCCGGACAAGCTCAACGCACTCGACACGCTCGCCTTCGAGGAGCTCGATGCGCATCTGGCCGCGCTTGAGAAAGATGAGCGCATCGGCTGCGTGATCCTTAAGGGCGTGGGACGGGGCTTTTGCGCCGGTGCGGACTTGAAGGCCATGGGCACGGTTCCGCTCGACCCGGCCTTCAAACCCGGTGTCGTCGAGCGCTTGGGGCTCCTCCCTCAGCCCGTGATCGCCGCCGTGCATGGCGTGTGCCTGACGGGGGGACTGGAACTTGCGCTCGCCTGTGATTTCATCCTCGCCGACGCCACGGCTCGCTTTGCCGATACCCACGGCAAATGGGGGCTCGTCAGCCAATGGGGCATGTCGCAGCGGCTGCCGCGGCGGGTGGGCATCTCCGCTGCCAAGCGGATGATGATGACCGGACGGACCGTCGAGGCTGCCGAAGCGCACCGCTTAGGGCTCATCGACCTGCTGGCGCCGGAAGGCCAACTCGACGATCTCGTCGCAAGATTCGCGGCCGATGTGCTCGCGAGCAGCTGGCACACGAATTTCGCGACCAAGCGGCTGATGCGGGAAACCGACGCCTTGTCGCTCGCCCAAGGCCTCGCGCATGAGAGTGACCGACATCCAGGCTTCGCACCCGATTACCAGGAGCGGATCGAGCGCTTCAGCCGGCGACGCGATACGAGCGGTTGATCTTGCGCTGCGGCGGGACCGCAGGCGCTCGAACCGGGTTTTCGCCTTGCGCGCACTCTTGAAGAGCCTTGTGTAACCCACCTGCACAGTCACAGTGCACCGATGCCTGGTAAATCCGCCCGATACATTTGAAATGAGCAGGCATTTCAATCAATTGCATCCCTATCACTGTGTGGCATGTAATTTGCTGGATCCCTGCTCGTGGCATTGACGCTCGAACGAGACAGATCGGTGCGCGGCCGCGACGATTGAGTTATCAAGGGCGGAGGATCGATGGATTATTGCAACCCTGCCAATGTCGTTGCCGCGCTGATCGAGGCCGGCAAACGCAAAGCGGCCCTTTCCAGATCGGACATCTTGATCCGTGGCGCGCTCTCGGGGGCGATCCTGGGTATTGCGACCGAACTCGCGATCACGGCGGCCGTTCAAACGGGAGTACCGTTGGTCGGCGCGCTGATCTTCCCGGTTGGCTTCGTCATGATTGTGCTCCTCAATCTCGAACTCGTGACCGGAAGCTTCGCGGTCATGCCGATGGCGCAGATGGACGGCGCGGTCCGCTTCTCCGACACTTTGCGAAACTGGGTTTGGTCATTCCTCGGGAATTTGGCGGGCAGCCTTATCTTCGCCGTCTTGGCGTGGGGCGCATTGACGATGTTCGGCAATACACCGGCTGGCGCCCTGGGCGATCGCATCGCAGCCATCGCCGATGCCAAGACGCTGGCTTTTGCGGCCCACGGGGGCGCCGGGTGGGCTGCCGCGTTCACCAGGGCAATGCTCTGCAATTGGATGGTCTGCATGGGTGTCGTCATGGGCGCAGTCGCGCAGTCCACGGTCTCGAAGATTGTCGCGGCCTGGATACCAATCTGCATTTTCTTCGGCTTAGGGTACGAGCATGCCGTCGTCAATATGTTCGTTATTCCCGCAGGCATCATGCTGGGCGCAAAGACAACCTTGGAATCCTGGTGGCTTTGGAATCAGATCCCCGTAACCCTGGGGAATCTGTGTGGAGGCGCGCTGTTCACGGGACTGGCGCTGTATTCGACCTATCGTGTGCGCCACGGTAAGTCGACTTCACCGGCGCTCGAGGCGACGGCGTCCGTGACGCCGTAACGGGTATTGCGATGAATGCGGCCGATACCGACGCATCGATGTCGTTTACGCAAGAACAGAAAGAGTACCTACAAGGGTTTACCGCCGGTCTTGCCGCAGCAAGCGCAGTGCCCATTACAACAGCGAACCTACCCAGCGCTGGCATCAGCCCGGCAGAGCCTCGCCGTGGTTTGGTTGGCCGGTTGACGAAATCACTCGCGAAGAGCAGCTCAAGCGCGAGGAAAATCCGCTCGATATCTGGGACAAGCTCCTCGCGCACGCACAGCAGGACCAACCCCCGCAGGCGGGCGATGTCTATCGCTTCAAATTCCACGGACTCTTCTATGTAGCCCCCGCGCAGGATTCGCTGATGGTGCGCGTGCGGATCCCTGGGAATGCGATGAGCAGCCTGCAGATGCGGACCCTGGCGGGCATCGCGTCCGAACTTGGCGGCGGCTACGGTGACATCACGACGCGCGGCAACATTCAGATTCGCGAGATTGCTCCCCGGCACATGGTTGAAGTTCTGATGCGGCTCTCGGAATCCGGTCTGACATCGCGCGGCGCCGGGGCTGACAATGTCCGCAATATTACATCCTCGCCGTTGGCGGGCATCGACCCGACAGAATTAATCGACACGCGGCCGATGGCGCGGGCGCTGCAGTTCTATCTCTTGAACCACCGCGATCTATTTGGACTGCCGCGCAAGTTTAACGTCAGCTTCGACGGCGCCGGCCGCGTCAGCGTTGCCACCGAGACCAACGACATCGGGTTTATTGCGACCCGCGTGACCACCGCCTGCCGATATTGCACCCGGCGTGTATTTTCGCGTGCTGCTAGGCGGCATCACCGGGCATTTACGCTTCGCCAACGACTGCGGCCTGCTGGTCGCGCCGCAGGAGTGCGTAGCCGTCGCCGCCGCCATGTTGCGAGTCTTTGCCGCACACGGAGACCGAACCGATCGAAAGAAGGCACGCCTGTGTTACTTACTTGATCGACTCGGCACGGAGAAGTTTCTGGAACTTGTTCAAGAGAAGCTCTCCTTCGACTTGCGGTTCCTGGCCGCGAACCATTGCTCGCCACGGCCGCCGGTCGACAAGCATGGCCACATTGGGATTCATCGACAGGCCCAGCCGGGTCTATCCTCGATCGGAATCGTCATTCCCGTCGGCCGCATGAGTGCCGAGCAGATGCTTAGCTTGGCAGAGCTCGCCGACACCTGTGGTAACGGAGAATTGCGCCTCACGGTGTGGCAGAACATCATTCTGCCCAATGTGCGCAGCGAGCGAGTGCCCGAGGCGGTGCGCGCGATTTCTGCCATGGGCTATGACGTGAGCTCAACGGCGATCAGCGGATGTGTGGTTGCCTGCACCGGCAACACCGGTTGCCGATTTTCAGCAACCGACACCAAGCAGCAGGCGCTGCAGCTTGCACAGCATCTGGATCAGCGCTTTGTGTTAGACACTCCGATCAACATTCACTTGACCGGGTGCCCCAATTCCTGCGCGCAGCATCGTGTCGCCGACATCGGCCTGTTGGGAACTCCGGTGCAAACAGCTTCCGGCTCGGTGGAGGGATATCACGTATTCATCGCCGGCGGGGTCGAACAGGAGCGCGGGTTGGGACGAGAATTTGCGCAAAACGTCCCTTTCTCCGAGCTGCCGACGCTTCTCGAAGGCCTGCTGCTTGCCTATCAGGACCGGCGTACCTTGCGGGAGAGCTTTGTCGATTTTGCGCGCCGGCACGACATCGACGCTTTGCGCAGTCTCGCGGGAGCCAAGGACGGGTGAGTGCACTGCTAGCGCCGGCGGCGGGTTCAGCTGCTTCCCAAGGACGCACCGTTCAGTCCAGACCAGCGCGCATGGCTCAATGGCTTCTTCGCCGGGTTACTGAAGGGGCTCGCCGAACGTGCGCAAACTCCGGGTTTAAGCCAGACGCCACGGCTCGCAGTCAAGGTACTGTTTGCCTCCCAAACCGGCACCGCGGAAAGGCTCGCGAAGAAGCTCACCAAGGAAGCTCGCAGCCGGGGTTTTATCGCAGACCTTCTTGATCTCAGTTCTTTATCGCTTGAGGCTCTGGCGAAGCTCGATCACGTGCTCGTCATTGCCAGTACGCACGGCGACGGAGATCCTCCCGACTGCGCCGCCAGATTCGCGCTGCAGTTGAAGGCCGCGCTGGGCACTCCCCTCGCGGGGCTCAAGTACGCGGTGTTGGCTCTCGGTGACCGCAGTTACAGCAAATTCTGCTCCTTTGGCCAACACATCGATGAGCGCTTTGCAGCCCTTGGGGCGATCCGCCTCGCCGATCGAATCGACGCCGACGGCGATGCGGACCAACCGTTCAAATCGTTTCGCGAAACACTTTGGCGAACGCTGCCGGCGGAAAGCCCCGCAGGTCCAACAGCCAACTCCGCCGCCGGCGCGGTCGACGCGAGCGATGAGGGCGCACCTGAGGAACAGCGCTGGACACGCAAGCGACCGTTTGCCGCCCCATTGTTGGGGCAGCGGCTACTCACCGCCTCGGGATCGGACAAGGAAACGCGCCACGTGGTCCTCTCGCTGAAAGACGCAGATCTGCGCTACGAACCCGGCGACGCGTTGGGTGTCTGGCCACAGCAGGCACCAGAGCTGGTCGACGCAGTGCTTGCGCTAAGCGGCGCATCGGCGGACGCACCGGTTATGATTGACGCCGAGCAGATAGGATTGCGCGACGCACTTTCTCTCAAGCGTGAATTGACTACCTTGACGGCGGCGACCGTCATCAAGTACTCCGCCATTAGCTCCGACAGCGGCTTGCAGTCTCTCGTACAGCGCGATCAAAGCGCAGCGCTCAACAAGTTTCTGTACGGCAGGGACTTCGTCGATTTGCTGCAGGACTATCCCGGTACTGTCCGCGATGCGCAGTTGCTGGTGGACTTGCTGCCCCCGCTTAAACCTCGCCTTTATTCAATCTCCTCGAGCTTGGCAGCATTTCCGGAGGAAGTGCATTTGACCGTCGCCGTAGTTCGCTACGAATGCCGCGGCCGGCGCCGCGGCGGCCTCGCCTCCACGTGGTTTGCGGATCGAGTCGCCGCCGGTGACCCCACCGCGGTTTACGTCCACCAAAATCCTCGCTTTCGTTTGCCATCCGATCCAGGCACGCCGATCATCATGATCGGTCCGGGGACCGGCATAGCGCCGTTCCGCGCCTTTCTCCATCACCGCAGGAAGCATGGCTTTACGGGGCGCACGTGGCTTTTCTTCGGGGAACGCCATGCGCAGTGCGACTTCTTGTATCGACCAGAGTTCGAGTCCTTCGTGGCAGGCCATGAGCTGAGCCGGATAGACACCGCGTTCTCGCGCGATCAAACCCAAAAAATTTACGTGCAGCACCGCATGCTCGAAGCCGGAAAAGAGATCTGGTCCTGGTTACAGGACGGCGCGGTGATTTACGTCTGCGGCGACGCGACGCATATGGCGAAGGACGTCGATGCAGCATTGCAGGCGATCATCGCCAAACACGGTCGCCGTTCCGCGGCGCAAGCGCAACTCGAAACACACGCAATGGCGGCGGACGGGCGTTATCTGCGCGACGTCTACTAGCCCACAGGTATTCCATGTGACGAATCGGCACGCTTTTTTACTTAGCGTTGAAACTCTCTCTAAGGGCATTTGCTGTCAGCCGACCGAAGAGCGGAGCGAAATTTCGTTGAGCAGAAACGCTCGCATCTTTGTTGACCACTAGAAACTCCATCTTGTCATCGCTCCAGACCGGCCAATCGGGTAGTCCGGGAGCATTGGGGTCGCCGGATTTAGCGAAGTTGGTCCAATAGGTCTGAAGTAGGTTCGAGAGCGCCGCATCATCAGGTGTGGATGGCAACCATTGCCAGGCAGGGTCGGCCAAGCTTCCGAAAACGTATGGAACTTCCAGGCTGTGGAATGCGCCGAGTTCAGCTTCGCCCTTGCCCGGAATCGATCGGTCGAAGCGGTACACAAACACGCGCTGGCCGGAAGCGCTGGTGAGACTCGCCATGGCGCCGACCGGGCAAGCGCCGATCAGATCATTGGCAGCCTGATCCAGTCCCGCGGTTCGACTCACGAGGATCTTGCCCAAATAGAGCGCGATGGCCGGATTGGTCCAGTGTCCAAAATAGGGTCGCGCGGCAGCAGAGAATCTATTGAAGCCGGCGGATTCTGCGACGCTATTCTGGCTCCCTGTCGACTTGGACGCCGCAGCAGCGGAAAGACGAAAGGCGCTGAGTTCACGTCCGTTGAGGCCGATCAGCAAATCCACTTTTTGAATTGCACCGCTAAGGAAGGCTTGCCGAGGGGACTGAGGCAGCACCCACCCATCGGTTGTCGCTGAAGTAATATCGACGGCGAAATGTTCCTTGGCCTTCACCACCAGTTTTTCAACCTCGGCGGCAGGCAAGGCGCGTAGTCTTTGCAGCGCCGTTAACTGTGGATCTGCCGGTGCCAGGGCACTTACCGCGCTTCCGAAGGCTTCCGCCTCAGACAATGTTCGCGACTGCTCAAACGCCGGACCGCTTTCAGAAATAACGCGCCGAAACAATCCGGCTGATAGCGGCGAGACCATGAGTCGCGCGGCGTCGATCGCGCCAGCTGACTCGCCAAATAGGGTGACATTGTCAGGATCGCCGCCGAACTGAGCGATGTTTCGCTTTACCCAGGCGAGTGCAGCGAGTTGATCTAACAATCCATAATTTCCGGAGCCGTGATGTGGCGAGCCGGTGGTAAGCTCAGGATGACTAAAAAATCCCATCACTCCCAGTCGATAATTCAAAGTAACCAACACCACGCCGTGCTGGGTCAATGAAACGCCGTCATAGGTCGACTGAGTCCCGCTTCCGACGGTATTGCTGCCCCCATGCAGCCAGACCATGACGGGCAGCGCGTGTTTCACGGGCCACTGCGGTGCCCATACATCTAGGTAAAGACAGTCTTCGGAGGATTGGACAGGAGGCTGCGAGAAACTCGAGCCATACGCCTCGGCCATCGGCGCGAAAAAGGGAACGAGGCCGGCCGAGGACTGCGTGCAAGCACTTCCGGGCTGAGTCGCCTCCTTCACGCCTTGCCACGGGACCGCTGGCAGAGGAGGCTCCCAGCGCAATTCGGCCACCGGCGGCCGCGCATAAGGAATCCCTCTGAATGCGATTGTCGAGCCGATAAAAGTCCCGCGCAGTGTTCCCGCGTCGATCTGCACGAGCGCATCGCTCGTCGCTGCGACACTCGCCGCCGGTGGTGACCGCTGCGGTAGACTGGCGGCTGTGTAGCGATGGTAGTGTCCCCCTCGGGTTTGTAGGTAGAGCACAGCGGCCAGAATCCCTAGCAGTACTGCGCCGGCTACCCAAAATAACCTTTTCCAACTCGACCGCACGACTCATTCCCCTCGCCAGTCAACATGGTCGTTATAGTCACATAGAACTATCTTCCGATCATCCCCTTCGCGCCCCACATTGCCATTGGGCCTCCTACCGAAGCACGACGCCTGGGCGGTATCATACGACGGCCGATATCATCGCCAGCAACGATGCGACGAAGCGTGCTTCCCGCGCGAAATCTCGCGGGTTGATAATCTGCATGGTTACCTGTAACTCTAGAATAGAGTATCAACGGCGCTGTGAGTCGCACGAGAACGTGCCACACGCAGGTGGGTGACTTTTAACAAGGCCGCCAGGAACTGGAGTTTACGATGATCAAGCTCTACCACGCCTCGCGCACGCGCTCAATTCGGATCATTTGGTTGCTCGAGGAATTGGGCATTCCCTACGGCCTTGCGACCGTCGCCTTCAAACCACCGCGTCATTCGTTCGAGCAAGACACCCCGGCCGGCAAGTTCCCCGTCATTGAGGACGGCGCACTGGTGATGTTCGAGTCGGGCGCGATCCTCGAGTACCTGATTGAAAAGTACGGCAAGGGACGGCTAGCACCTGCAATCGGCAGCCCCGACCGTGGCCTGTATTTGCAGTGGGTGCACTTCGCCGAAGCCACTGCCTTTCCGCCGATCGGCGACGTCGCCCGCCATACCCTGTTGCTGCCCGAGACGGACCGTATCCCGAAGGTCGCGGAGGACGGACGTGCTGCGCGCTATCAAGGCGCTCAACGTCCTTGAGCGTGCCCTCGCTGGCAATCAGTATCTCATCGGTAACGAATTTTCTGGCGCCGATATTATGATGGGCTATTCTTTGCTGGCGGCGCGCATGCTGGGATTGGTCGATGGGGCCCACACAAACGTTGGCGCCTACTGGGAGCGCTTGGCGACACGCCCGGGATTGCAGAAGGCGCTGAGCGTTTAGCCCATTCGCAAGCGCGGCTGCCCGCATTGCGCCTTGTACCGCGTGCAGCGTCGTGCTCGGCCCGTGGACCTCAGAAAATGCGCGTTGGACGCTGAGGCACCCGACCATCGCCGCTGAGGTCCGGCTCCCTGACGATCGCCCGTGTAACCGTACCTTCTTTGCGCGGGATTCCAGCCGGAGGTCCGTCTCCGGCTGGAAAGCTGGCGTTAACCGAGTTTGCTGCCCTCCGTTACGCCTCCTCTTCCATCCGCTCGTGGAGGAGATGCGCCTTGAGCGCACGACGCGCGCGCTGTTGTCGCCGCATGCGACCACCGATCGCAAGCCGTGCGAGCGGCCTCTCGCCACCCTCGTCCTCTTCTCGCCCTCGATACTGTCGTCGTCCTGGTCCGCCTCGCCGCGCTCGCTAAGCAGATGTCCCAGTAGCGCACGACGCACGCGCTGGCGTCTCAGCAGACGACTGCCGACCAGCAGCTTTGCGAGCCGCTTCTCGCCGCCCTCTTCCTCCTCGCCCTCGATACTCTCGTCGTCCTCCTCCGCCTCGCCGCGCTCGCTAAGCAGATGTCCCAGCAGCGCACGACGCACGCGCTGGCGTCTCAGTAGGCGACTGCCGACCAGCAGCTTGGCGAGCCGCTTCTCGCCGCCCTCTTCCTCCTCGCCCTCGATACTCTCGTCGTCATCCTCCGCCTCGCCGCGTTCGCTAAGCAGATGTCCCAGCAGCGCACGACGCACGCGCTGGCGCCTCAGCAGACGACTGCCGACCAGCAGCTTTGCGAGCCGCTTCTCGCCGCCCTCTTCCTCCTCGCCCTCGATACTCTCGTCGTCATCCTCCGCCTCGCCCCGCTCGCTACGCAGGTGTGCCAACAGCGCACGACGCACTTGGCGGCGCCTGAGCAGTCGGCTGCCGATCAGCAGCCGCAGAGTTTGCGGTCCCGGTCTGAGCTTTCCTCGCCCGAATCCTCTTCGCCCTCCATGCTCTCGTCATCCTCCGACTCGCCCCGTTCGCTACGCAGGTGTGCCAGCAGCGCACGACGCACTCGGCGGCGCCTGAGCACTCGGCTGGCGACCAGCAGCCGCAGAAGTTTACGGTCCCGGTCTGAGCTCTCCTCGCCCGAATCCTCTTCGCCCTCGATGCTCTCGTCGTCTTCCGACTCGCCTCTCTCGCGTAGGAGATGAGCGATCAACAGCCGGCGCAGGCGTTTCTGTCGCAGGATGCGGCTGCCCGCCAAGAGGCGCATGAGCTGACGTTCCTTGCCCCCGCGTCCTCGGCCATCTCTCCATCGCCCTCGTCGTCCTCTTCCTCGGATCCTGAGCTTAGGAGTTTGGCGAGGAGTAGGCGATTTTGGCGCCTGCCGCGAACCGCGCGACCGGCGGTGGCCAGTCGTGCGAGTTCCTCATTGTCGACTGCAGTATTTCTCATCAGTGTCTCCTGATTGTCTTTGAACTAAAGATGGCCGCACAGCTGGCTCACTGCACGCTTCTTAGCGGAACCGCCAGCGGCGGTGTCAGCGCCTTACTTCATCGAATGTTGGATCAAGGTCCCCAGAAGGGCCCGGTTGAGGACCTCGCCCTTCAGTAAACGCTTTGCCAGGCTGTGTTCGATAAGAGGGGTCAGCAGCAGGTGCCGTAGCTCCGCATCCTCTTCCGACTCCTTTGTTTCGCTCCTGCCTTCTTCACCCAGCACGCAGGCGATCCCAGCCTCAAATGCCTGCTCAACGAGATCCTCTAACCCGTCACTGCTGCCTTCCCTAGCCAGACTCACTTTTTCATCGTCAGAGAGTTCATAACGGGCACCGGATGAGTCTAGACTCTCGAACTTCACGATTTGAGCCGTCCTCGCGTCGACCGTGAAGGTAAAAAGCTTCGCCCCGGATTCGTGGATCGCGCCAGATTCATTCGTCTCCGACTCCTCCGCCTTGTGCGAACTCTTTTTTCGGTTTGAAACCTTGTGTTTTCCCGGTCCATCGCGACGCGAACCGTTCGCCGTGCTCATGTCTCACTCCTTACATTTATGCTCGGGCCGTTGTGTGTGGACTGATGCGACGCGCCAAGCCACCCGACTCGATTGAGGCTGGCAGTTTGATCCCGAGGATGGCTACAGCAATAGCCCTTAGGACCTACTTGACTACTACTTCACTGCTCGCAGCGCGAGCCTGCTGGGGAATCTTGGGAGATCGTTCTGCCCGACGTTACGTCGCGACGCAGCAGTGGAAGCGCAGCACGGGCCGCAGCGCATTCGCTTTTGCTCGATTATGAGGTAAAGACTCGAATCACAATTTACGAGGACGCGAAAGATCTGCGCCAATTTAACGTGGAATCCGCTCGGCCGAGGCTTCGAAGCGGAGATGTTCGTACGCGAAGCATTCGAGGCGACTGCCAGCGGAGCTAGCCGCCGAAATCTGAAGCGAGTAGCCCTGATAGTGTGGAATTCGTACATTTCGAAGAGAGAAATCATGATCGACTGATCCGCGACTAAGTAGAAGGTTTGACCTGCCGCGATCACTAGCGTCCAGTAGCCGTTGCCGACGTTATCTTTAGCACCAGCATTTGAATTTACCGGCAGGTGCCAGTACGCCGGCAATGCCGCGAATATCGGCATGTGGCGCATGCCAGCCGAGGATGACGGGTTGAAAGTAAGCGTCCCCGAGTCCGCCACCGCTGCTGATCGCGCCTTGAGTGCTGGAGCTCAGTGTGGCGATCGGTATGGTCGCGGCGCTATCGCGCTAGCCGCTCGCCCACGCGAACGTGTTCATGTCCAACAGCACCGCCTGCTGTCCGGTCGCAAGAACTTCACCGTCAGCCGCTTTCGCTCATAGCGAGAGTAAAACAGGAAGCTGTTGTTGTAGGCGAGGCGCGGGGCGCCGCTGACCCGGAATTAATGGCGCTCAGGCCCAGCGGATAGACGCCGCGGTTCTGCGCGTGTGCGGAAGTCGCGAATCCCGAAAACGGCGACCAGGATCCACCAGGCTCGCTCAGCGGTGCGCATGCGCACTACTGTCTATCAGCCCCTGCGTCATTGCTTGTGCGCCGTGCAGTCACCAAACGGCGTAAACCGTCGAAGGCAGCGTACTTGTACGCATAGCTGTAGGTCGGGGTATTGAGCGACATGTTAGCGATGGTGTTCAAGGTACCGCCGCAGCGAATCAACATCTGCCCGATTCCGACGATCTCCGAGGCAATGTCGCCGATGCAGTGAACACCCAGAAGTTTCCGATCGGCTTTCAGAAAGATGAGTTTCAGCAGGCCGCCACGGCCAGCAATGGCGCCGCGCGGCGTGCGGCCAAGGTCGGCACGACCCACCTCGTAATCGAGGCCTTGTTCGTCGGCACTGCTCCTCGGTGAGGCCCGCACCCGACACCTCCGGCATGCCGTAAATCGCGGAGACCGGACAGGGATCGACGATGCCTTCGAACGGGATTGCGAAGGCGTGACAGATCGCGACTCGCCCTTGCTCCATCGCGATCGAGGCCAGTGTCGGCCGGACCACATCGCCAGCGGCGTAGATGCCTGGCACGGATGTGCGGAAGTTCTTATCCACGACGATCCGTCCGCGGGAGTCGACATCGACCCCCAGAGCCTCGAGCCCAAGGCCTTGGGTATTGGCGATTCGGCCCGCGGCAAACAGCAGCGTGTCTGGAAAGAGCTTCTGGCCCGTCGAGAGCACCACTTCCAGCCCGGTACCGCTCGCGGCAGCGCTTTCGACAGTCGCCCCGAACAACACAGTAATGCCCCACTGCCGGAAAAGTTGTTCCATGCACCCTGACACTTCTCCATCCATCCCCGTGATGAGGCGCGTGCCGCGATCGAGCAGCGTCACCTTGGCACCCAGGGCGTAGCAGATCGTTGCAAACTCAACGCCCACCGCACCGCCGCCGGCGATGAGGATGTCTTGCGGGGCGCGGCCACGCTGCAAGATGGTGTCGGTGTCGCAGACCGCCGGGATATCGAACGAAATGTTCGTCGGCCGCAAGGGTCGCGAACCCGACGCGATCAGGATCACCTTGGCGTGAATTCTGCGTTCCTTGTCGCCACCATCGGACACGACCACGCTGCCATCCGGATCGAGCCGCGCAACGCCGCGGATATAGTCGACCTCGCGCATCGCGATGTTTTCCGCGGTCACTTTCTGCAGCAGGTCGCAGACCGTGTGAGTCCGTTTGCGGATGATGTCGATCGCAATCTGCGGTGGCGCTGCCATTCGAAGTCCGTACACGTCGCCCTCGCCAAATCCCGTGAGGTATAGCGCCGCTTCGCGTAGTGTCTTGGTCGGCGCACCGCCCGTCGACGTAACCGTTCCGCCCGGCTGCGCCCTCTCGATGACTGCCGTACGGTGGCCAAAGAAGGCCGCCAGCTCGGTGGCGCTTTCGCCCGCCGGACCTGCCCCGATGGCAACCAGGTCATAGGCCTCCGTCATCGCGTTGGCGGAGCCTCATCGCGCTTGATGCTGCGGTTTCCCGCCGGGCTTCTTTGATCGGCGGGGCTCCCCGGACTGTAGGTGATCGAGCCCGAATACCATGAGTGTGTCCGTGTCGGAAAGTATCCGGTCTCCAATTGGCATGAACAGCAGGCAATGTCATCAGGCTAGCGTGGTGACCCGGAGAACAATGGGACTTTGGTCCGATAAGACTGATTGATCCCGCAAAGCAGATTCGCGGTGCACGACTTTTTGTCAGTTGCTACTCCTGCACGGGCTTCCAGGACTTATCCGGGTCAAAGAGCTCCATTTTTTGAAATGCATCGAGAGTCGCTGGGCCAAAGTCCTTCTCATAGACCACGCCCGTATGGCTCACCATGAAAGTCTTGAAGCCGGTTTGGCCGTACTCGGCCGGGGCGGCCACGAGCGCGAAGCCACCGATCATTGCACCTTCCACCACGAAGTCCATCGCTCCGAGCGGCGCGTGCGGCCCCTGCCCTTTCAGCACTTTGAAGAAATAGCCATGGTATGGCTCGAGTTTAACGTTGTAGCCCTGCTCGATCGCATGCGCGATCTTCTCGCCCACCGGACCGCCCCAGGTTCCGTCGGCATTCTGCCACGCCAAGCCGTCCTGCTTTCCAGGAGTACTAATGACACGTTGAGCGTATTGGGCGACCTGGTATCCCTCGCGCTTGCGGAACGCGTAATCGTGTTGCGCTTCCACGAAGCCACGACAGATCGCAATGGCATCGAGCTCGTTGCTGCCAATGCGTCGATAGAAGAGTTCGTCGCGACCCGCGGCAACATCGAACGACCACAGGCCACCATGCTTAACGATCGGTATAGCGAACGGCCATTCCTGTTCGCCCACGAGCAGGAACGCTCGACCTCCCTTCGGATCGACCGAAACACGCTTCTGCTTCAGTGCCTGCGCCGCGAACTCCTGCGCCCGCTCGCGGTCCTGTGCGAACTCACCGGTCAGGATGATGTCTTGCCCGCCCTGACCCACAATCTTGAGCAACGACGGCACGTCAAAGTTCTGGGCCGCCTCGATCATGGCATCGGCAGCTTTTGTCGGGGTGTCGAATGTCTGAGGCCCTCCTGCGTGCACAGTAGGGGAAGCGGCTGGCTCAGCCGACGCCGTCACGGCGGCCAGGCACGCGCTCACTACGCATACAACGGCGGCCAGAGTTACCTGCGCGCAGGATGACTTCATGTTCCTTGCTCCCTTGGGTGGCATCTTAAGGTCTCGCGCCTTCATCGGCGTCGCCCGCCACCACCACGGCCGCCGCCGCCACGGCTACCGCCGCCACGCGACATGGAACTCGATGAACCGCGCCGACTTGAGGCGTTCGTGCGCGATGAGTCGAAGTTGCTGCTGCTGCCGCGGCTGCCGCCGCCCGAGAATGCATCGCGATTTCCGCCCCCGCCGGCGCCCGCGCCGCCCAGGTTTTGACTGCCGACCCGATCCGCTCCTCCTCCGAACGATGAGTTGCCTGCACCCGCTGAGCCTAGACCCGCGGAGCCCGCGCCCACGCCCCCTGCGCTGCCGCGGTTGCCCGCTGAAACCCCGCCCTGGCGGTCGAGCTGTTGCCGCGCGCCGGCCTCACGCGTTGAGGCGGAGGCATCGCGCGTGGCACCACCAAACCGATCGGCGGTCGCGCGATCTTGATACGGAGCACCGCCTCGATGTTCGGGTCGGTGTTGCCACTGGCTCCCTCCAGCACCCCCGACACCTCCAACGCCACCGACTCCTCCAGGACTTCCGACTCCTCCGCGACCGCCGGCTCCCCCGACACCACCGACTCCCCCGACGCCACCAACTCCGCCAACAGCTCCAACGCCTCCCACTCCGCCGACGCCCCCGACTCCCCCGACACCACCGACTCCTCCGGCACCCCTGCCTCCTCCCCCGGCACGGACAAAGTTATTATTGTTATTGACGTAGACGTTGCTACTGCCCCATCCACAACCCCAACCGTATCCGCCACTCATCCACGCACCCATCGCCATGCCAACGCCAAATGTAATTGCCAGCGATCCGACCGGCGGGTAGTAGATGGGCGGATAAGGATAATAGGGCGCCCCGTAGACCACGGTCGGGCTATACGAAGGCACATAAATGACTTCTGGGTTCGCCGGCTCAACCACGATCACGCTCTGGTTTTCGACCACTTTCGTCTGCACCACCTGCTGCTCCGTGGTTTTCAGATTGCCCTTATCCTGGGCCTTCTTGCGCATCCGCTGCACAGCGTCCATCACGTCCTTCTGCTGCGCGAGGAATGCATTGCCCAAGTCGGTCGTCCACTGGATGTCGTCGGCCAGACGCTTCACCACGTCGGGCAAAGCAGCCATCGCCTGAATGCTGGCGTCCCAGGGCTGCTTAGCCACCGCCGTGGCGAGCGCCTGATCCTTCAGGCCGGGGTTCTTGGCAAGCCACTGTTGCAACTGCATGATCTCCAGCGGGTAGGTGGAGGCAGCAAGGGTCTGCGCCAGCAAAGGATCCGGATAAAGGGCAATAGGAGCCACCAGGGAATCGAGTTGCTCCGGCGGAATCTTGGTCGCCTCACTCTTGGTAGCATCACTCGCGGGCGCGCTCTTCGTAGCAGCACTCGTTGGCGCGGGTGCCGCAGGTTTGGCCTGAGCGGCCGCCACGTGGACCCGTGCGTCGCTTAAACCGAGTGCGATCGCCAGAATGATCACGAGCACGCCAGGGGTGGCTCTTTCCGCACCGTGCTGCGTTGCATTCATTGGCAAATTGATCCTTGAATCGAACCGAATGCCATTCGATTGTAACCGTCGACGACGACCAACGCCGTGGTACCTTGTACCTATACCGTGCAAGATCAGGCGCGATTCGCGCTGGCTAGTTCACAGCAGCCTGCGATGCCTTTTAAGATGTGACACTTGCGGCCGAAGCCAGACCTCAACAAGCGCACTCTGTCGCGAGAGGTCATCTATCGATGCCGCACATTGGGTATGCCGAGGGACACCGAACCGCTGTAAAGGCCACATTTATCGGGAGTTCGCCATGACCGATACCGCGTTTGCATCAACCGGCCTGCTCACGCGGGCGATCGTCTGCGGAGTTGCACTGTGCGTCGGTGTCAGGGCGCAGGCGGCAGAGGCCGCAGCAACGCACTGGAGCTACTCTGGTGAAACCGGACCTAAGCACTGGGGGTCCGAGGATCCTGCGTTTGCGATGTGCGGCATCGGCAAGCGCCAGTCACCGATCAACATCGAAAAAGCCAGCCTCAAAGATCTGCCTGAACTGAAGTTCGACTACAAGGATGTAGCGCTCAAGGTAACCGACACTGGCCACTCCTTCCAGGTCAATGCACCGAGCGGCAGCGGCGGCCTCACGGTCGGCGACGAGCATTACGACTTCGTACAGGTGCACTTCCACCAGCCGTCCGAGGAGCGCCTGCACGACCAACACTACGCGATGGTCGCGCACATCGTGCACCAGAATGCGAAGGGCGAGCTCGCCGTCGTCGCGGTGCTGATCCGCTCCGGCAAGACTAACGAGTTCCTGAAGCCGATCTTTGACAACTTCCCGGCGAAGGGTACCGCCGAGACCGATGTTGCGAGCGAAACCGTCAATATGGGCAAGTTCCTGCCCGAGCACCATGGCTACTACACGTTCGACGGCTCTCTGACGACGCCTCCTTGCAGCGAGAACGTACGCTGGTTCGTACTCAAGACCCCGGTACAGGTCTCTGAGGCGCAGTTGCAGCAGTTCAAAGCGCGCTACGCGCACAACAACCGGCCGGCGCAACCGCTGAACGGCCGGGTGATCGAGCAAACGAAGTCAGATTGACCCTGCTTGGCGAAGAGAGAACTCGCTCATCACGGCTCGGAGCTGCTGATAGCTCGTCGGAATGCGGCAATGATCGCCGGCTGCGGCCGGCGAATGGCCGGTACGGTCTGATAATTTTGCCACCCGCCCCCAAGGCTTCGGTAAAGCTGGACGAACTGCTCGCCCTGGGCCACCTGCGCTGCCGCGTATTGCTCTTGCAGATCGTAGAACTGTCGTTCGGCATCGACCACATTGAGAAAATCAGTGAGGCCGCGGTTGTACCTCGCAGTGGCCAGATCGACAGCTCGCTGGCCCGCCATCATGGCATCGTCCAACTTTTGCAATCGTGCCTGCTGAGCTTGATAGCCGTCGATCGACGTATCCACTTGTTGAACCGCGTTTAAAATGATCTTGCGGTAATTTACGAGGCTTGCATGCGCCTCTAAGTCGGCGATATCCACTTCGGCGTCCAGCGCGCCAAAGTCCAGCAGCGGCCATAATGCGCCGGGCCCGAAAGACCAAATGTGCTTGCTGATGTTTGGCAGCGTCCCCCACCCTTGCCCTTGGCTGCCGATCGATCCGCTCACGGATATTTGTGGGAATAGGTTCGCGGTCGCGACACCGATGCGTGCTGTTGCGGCAGCGAGTTGTCGTTCGGCTTGCTGAATGTCGGGTCGACGTTTCAGAAGATCGACGGGTACTCCAGGTGCCGTCGGCTCGGGCATCGAGGGCACAAGATCCGGCTTCGCCAGCTCTTGAATCATGCTTTCTGGATACTCACCCACAAGCACCGCAAGGGTGTATTGCGCGGCATTGACTTGCGCTTCCACTGGCGCAATCTCTGCCTCAAGCGTCGCGAGTTCTCGCCTCGCCAGCGCGACGTCGAGCTCGTTTGTGATACCCCGCTCGTAACGAATGTTGACGATGCGCAGGGACTCTCGCAGGACCTCGCTCGCCTTGTGCAAAATGCCCAAGCGCACCTGAAAGCCCCGCAGATCTATGTAGGCACGAACCACATCGGCGACCACCGCGGTCAGAACCTCATAACGCGCTGCGCGGGCAGCTTGAGTTTCATCTCGTGCGACCTCGAACTCGCGCCGGTACTTGCCGAAAATGTCGAGTTCCCAGACCGCGGAGAAGCCGGCAATCGTGTTGATCTGCTGGAGGCCTGCGCCCGTGTCGGCGGATCGCAGAACGGGGTCGGCACGACCTTTGGTAAGATCGCTGCCGGTACCGCGTCCTGCCGCGGCACTCGCGCCCGCTCTGGGAAGCGCATCGCCAAGTACGACAGCCTCGTAGGTACGCGCCTGCTGTAATCGATCGAGAGCGATTTGCAGGTCCAAGTTGGATTTAATGGCTCGATCGACCAAAGAATTCAATTCCTCGTCATCCAACGCGCGCCACCACGTCGCCAGATCGACAACCGCGGCACCTGTAGTGGCATTTGCGTCGGTGGAATTGATTCCTGCGGCTGCAAATTTCGGCGGAGTGTCCACCTTTGGGACATGGTAGTTTGGGCCCGCCGCGCATCCGGCCAACCCCACAAGTAACCCCATCCCGATTGAGCGCATGACGTTCAATTCACGACCTTCAGAGACTAGCGCCCGCCCGATGGCAATTTGCCGCCGTCCGGTTGATTCACGGCTACGGATTGACCGGTCGCGATCTGGCTGCTGATGTTCAGCACCAGGCGATCGCCCGGATTTACGCCCGAGGATAATTCGACCAGGCTGCCGTTATCGCGCGCGATCACGACATCGTGAAATTGAATCTTTCCCGCGCTGTCCACTACTGCGACTTGCGCGCCACTGGATCTAAATATAAGAGCAGCGGCGGGCACTTCCACCGACCCTCTTGAGGGTAGCCTGAACGCGACATTGACGTACATCCCCGGTACGAGAGAATGCGTCGCATTCGGCATGTCGACCTCCACCCGCATCGTCCGGGCCTGCGCGTTGAGCGATTCTGCCGACCGGGCAATCGTCCCGGAGAACACACCGCCCACGGCGCCGGTCGCGCGAATTTCCGCGGGCACGCCCGCATTCATCAATTCTCCCGCGGCACTCTGTGGTACCTCCACGAATACGCGCAGCGGATCGGTCTGCGCCATGTGGTACAAGGGCGTGGTTGTGGAGCCGCTTCCCGCGGTAACCAGGTTACCCACATCGATTTTGCGCTCGGTGATGGTCCCATCGAAGGGCGCCTTGACCTCTCTAAATTCCGTAAGGGCGCTGTATTGATCAACTTTGGATTTATCCAGAGCCACTTGCGCGTTGGCCGCGTAAAGACGAGCCATGGAACTCTCGTAATCCGCCTTTTTTGATTCCCTCTCTTGTTCGGATAC
The DNA here is from genome assembly GCA_963749775.1 of uncultured Gammaproteobacteria bacterium. GTDB lineage: Bacteria > Pseudomonadota > Gammaproteobacteria > Steroidobacterales > Steroidobacteraceae > Bog-1198. The sequence goes on along the minus strand of CAVVPB010000024.1, from coordinate 227,896 downwards.
AACTCCCTTAGGTGAGTCCCGCCAGCGCTCGTTCGTTGTCTTGCTGAACTGCGCCTCGGCCTCACGCGCCTTTACCTGCGCTTCAGAGGTCTTAAGCTGCGCACGCGCAGCCTGCAGTTCAGCATTAAGTTCCGGTGTCTCGATTGTCGCCAAGATCTGACCCTTCTTGACCCGATCTCCAATATCCACCAACCACTTTGCGACGTAACCGTTAACACGCGCGTAAATCGTGGATTCATACCACGCTGCTGTTTCACCGGGCAGCACAAGATCTTGTCCACCCTTCGCCGGTTGGGCAATCACCACATCAACCGGCGGTGGGGCTGAGTAGGCATTTTCACCCCCGTTCGCAACCCCGCGCGCATGGACGTAGCGAACCACGCTGACGATCACAAAGCCCAGCACCAGTATCGCCGCGACGATCAACACACCCCTCTTCGTGCGTCGCGCCGTATCTGGAGCGAAATCGGTCGACACCGTGTCGTGTTCCGCACGCGAAATCAGATCAGGATATTCGCCGTGCGCCGGATCTTCGCTTATCGGCGTTGCTACATCCTCGGGATCATGCAGTGGCATTGGCTCTACCTTCGACATGCGAATCGGTAACACGGGTGGGCTGGCGGCGCAGCAGTCGGTACATGGTGGGCACGAATATAAGCGTTGCGAATGTGGCAAACAGCAGCCCACCGATAACCGCTCGGCCGAGCGGCGCGTTTTGCTCACCGCCCTCGCCGATTCCCAACGCCATCGGGACCATACCTACAATCATCGCTCCGGCGGTCATGAGCACCGGTCGCAAACGCGTGTAGCCCGCATTGGTCGCCGCTCGCAGCGGGTCGTCGCCGGCTTCCATGCGTTGATTGGCGAAACTGACCACCAGGATGCTGTTGGCGGTCGTAAGGCCAATGCACATCAGCGTTCCCATCAATGCCGGTACGCTCATCGGCGTTTGCGAAAGATAGAGCATCCACAGCACCCCGGCCAATGCAAACGGCACCGCCATCAACACAATCAGCGGATCAATCCAGCTTTGAAAATTCATGACGAGAAACAAGTAGACCAACACGATTGCAAGCGCAATGCCGGTAAAGAGACCGGTATAGCTCTCTCGCATCGTCTCCACCTGGCCGCTCAACGTTACCTTCATCGCTTTCGATGCGTCGGGCTGATGCTCTTTAATGACTCGATCGATGTCGCTCGCGGCGGAGTACAGATCGCGCCCCTGAACATCGGCATGGACATCGAAGACCGGGCGAATATTCAACTGCGAGGTCACCATCGGAACCGCTTCACGACCAAAGGAAGCCAGATTGAGCAACAACTGGCTTGCCCCACCACTGGAGGTCACCGGCATCGTCTGAAGATCCTGCGAAGAGCCAATGCGATATGTCGGCACTTGGACGACGAGGGGGTAGCTCACGCTATTCCTCGGATCCACCCAGAAGTTCGGTGCCGTTTGCGCGCTCGAATTGGTGGCGACCAGCACGTTATTGGCGGCCTCTTGCTGAGTCACACCGCCGATTTCGGAGGCCATCGCGCGGTCCATATCCACGGTGAGTGCGGGCGCGTTCGGCACTTGGAAAACGTGCGCATCCACCACGCCGGCCACACGCGTCAACGCGCGTGCCATCTGCGACGCCAACGCGAAGGCCGCCTCTTGATCGGGGCCCGATATGCGCACGTCAATGGGCGCCGGTTGGCCGAAATTGAGCACTTGATCGACAATGTCGGCTGGTTGAAAGAAGAACTGCAGTTCGGCGAAACTCTTCGGCAGCTCGCGGCGCAACATCGCGATGAGCTTGGCCGTCGCCGTATGCTTTTCGTTCAACGAGATCAATATCTCGCCGTCCATGGGGCCGACGGTGGCGGAATCGCTCAGCGCAATATTGATGCCGCTGTACGGCAGGCCAATGTTGTCGAGCATCACATCGATCTGATCATTACCGACCAAATTGCGGATTTTCGCCTCGACCTGCGCAAACTCCTGTTGGGTCTTCTCCAGCCTTGTTCCCGGCGGTGCACGCACGTGCAGGCGCATTTGCCCTGCGTCCACCTGCGGGAAGAAATCTCGTCCCAGCAACGGAAAGAGCAGAACGGAGACAGCGATCAAAACAAGGAATGCGAGCACCGTCACTCGCGCCTGCGAGAGCGTCCACGACAAGACATTGCGGTAATTTTCGCGAAATCTCTCGAATCCACGCTCGAACGCCGCTTGAAAGCGCACGAGCGGGTTCTTGTGTTGCAAGTATGGCGGGTTCCTTGAATGAACCGGCTCGGCGTCGAACTCGTCAACGGCGCGGCGCATCAAATGATTGAACAGCACGGGGACCATGGTGAATGACAAGGCCAGGCTGGCGAGCAACGCGCCAATCACCGCGAGCGATAGCGGCGAGAATAAGTATTTGGCGGTCCCTTCGAGCAAAAATACAGGAACGAATACGATACAAATGCACAATGTCGACAAGAACGTCGGTACTGCCACTTCGCTCGCGCCCGTGACAATCGCCCGATGAAGAGGCTCACGCATGGCGACGTGACGCTCGATGTTTTCGATCACTACCGTGCCATTGTCGACCAGGATGCCGATCGCCAATGCGAATCCCCCCAGTGTCATCGTGTTGAGCGTCTGACCCATCAGTTTTATGAAAAGCACGGCCGTGATTATCGAGAGCGGAATGGACGCTAGAATGATCACTGAAAGGCGAACATTACCCAGGAAGAGGATGATGACCAGTGCGGTGAGGGCAGCCGCCATAGCGGCACTTAAAAGCACGCTCTGAAGCGCTGCTCTTACAAATATTGACTGATCGAACAGCGCCTTGATGGATACGTCTTTCGGCAGCATGGTTTTGATATCATTTAATGCCGCCCGCACACCGTCGATAACTGCCAGGGTCGATACCCCACCGGTTTTACGAATCGTCATGAGCGCGCCAGGGGTGCCGTTGACGGACACCGAGTTCGTCTGTACCTGGAACCCATCATGCACGTGTGCCACGTCGCGCATGAAGACCATGCGCCCGGCGATTTGCTTGATCGGAAACGCATTGATCGACTCGATGACGTCGGGCGAATTATTCATTGCCAACGCGTAGTCCTTGTCACCGATCTTGACGTCGCCCGCCGGCAAGATGACGTTTTGGCGCTGCAGTGCGCCGCTCACGTCCGAGGCGGAGAGTCCGCGTGCCGATAATGCGTCTAAATCCAAATCCGCCATGATGACGCGCGGCTTGCCGCCGTAGGGATACGGGACTTCGGCCCCGTGCACCACCGCGAGCGCCGGGCGAATGATATTTTGGCCAAGATCATTGAGCTTCGAATCGGGCAGCGACTTGCTCGAGAGGCTCAGCTGGATGATCGGTACGTCCGTGGCGCCGTATCGCAACACCAGCGGCGGCGTGATATTGGGGGGCATATATTTCAGAACGACGAGCGCACTGCTGGCCAGTTGTGAGACCGCACGCGTAACATCTGCGCCCTCGTGAAGGTAGACCTTTTCCACCCCGACGCCCTCGTAGCTGACCGCCTCAATCCGTGAAATATCATCCACTAGCGATGCCAGTTGTCGTTGATGCAAGGTCAATATGCGATTTTGAATGTCCTTTGCGCTCATGCCGTTGTACGTCCATACGACGGCCACCACAGGAATGTCGATTTCCGGAAAGATGTCGATGGGCATTCGCAGCGCCGCGCCAACGCCCATCAAGGTGATGAGGATTAGCATCGCGACGACGGTGTACGGGCGCTTTAATGCAGCTTCAACGACCGACATGAGCGCTCTCGATGATCAAGGGTGTCAGGAAGCCTGCGCTTGAAATCACGGATTGAACCTCACGGTGGACTTTGCAATTGGATTGCCCCGGCATTTGAGGTCATCCGTCGCGTCGTTGCCGATTCATATGTATGGCCAACTCCGTTCGAGTATTCGCGTGAAGCTTCTCCATGATGCGAGTGACGTAATTTTTGACCGTCCCCTCTGCCAGAGCCATCGCCTGGGCGATCTGCCGATTGCTGGAGCCGTCGGTGATCAGGCTCAAGACCCGCTCCTCCTTTTCGGTGAGCCCTTCTGTCAACGAGAGGTCAGTCGATGCCCCGGATTCGGTGCTCGCGACAGGGGCGGCACTCGTTGCCGGAGTCCGCGCGTCGCGCGAATGAGCAAGACGCCTGAATTGATCCATGACTTTTCTGGCAATTTGGGGAGTGAGTCGCGATTCACCCCGCCGTAGTGCGCGAATTGTTTCCAGCAGCTCCTCCTCGCTTGCATCTTTGAGAAGATAGGCTTGCGCACCCGCTCGAACCGCCTCGAAGACTGTTTCGTCATCATCCAAGGTCGTGAGCACCAACACCTGAGTGCTCGGCTGGGCCGATGTGATTTTGCGGGTTGCCGCCACGCCGCCCATAACGGGCATGTGAAGGTCCATCAGCACCACGTCGGGGTGCAAGGCAAGCGCCAGGCTAACCACTTCCTCTCCGTTGCACGCTTGCCCTACGCATTCCATGTCAGGTGCCATGGATAATAAGAGCGCCGTCCCCCGACGCACCAAAGCTTGATCTTCCGCTATTACCACGCGGATCGAAGAATGCTTGGCATCCGCAGCTATTGTCACCCGCACAACCTGCCAACGATTTCTCTACGCCCGCGGCGCGCAAGGAAGCCTCCAAGCCTCTCCACAGCGTATTCGAACAGCGATTGGGTCATTGCATGATCGTGCGACTCAAGGCCCGCTTTGGGGAAGTGACTTTAGTCACCATTTGACAGTGACTAAAGTCACTATCGAATTCTGGCGATCGAAGCACCAGAAAACGCTAGACTCACAAGTCGAGCACGCGGCGAGCGATCTTCTTACTCTGCATTGGCATTTCATCGATGGGAGGCAGATGTGCAACATCAAAATTGGATTCCGCTCGCGTCAACGGCGGCGGTGGTTGTAATGCTGGGGATCCTCGAGGGCTGCCATCAAAAGGCATCACCCGTGGCGACTCCCGCGGACGTCGCGGCCGCGCAGCAGGAGGCACAGCATGAGGTCGAACAAGCGCAGATCGAGGCAAGAAAGGATATTAAAAGTGAAACCAAGATCATGGGTGCGGATTCCAAAGACGTAGCGCGGGCCAGGGTCACCGGCGCCTTTGATATTGCGATGGCCCGCGCCGATGGAGATCACAAGGTGGCAATTGCAAAGTGCATGACGTTGCAGCCCCCGGCACAGCAGTCGTGCAAGGACGCGGCGGACGCCGACTACCAATCGGCGGCGGCCAAAGCCAAGGCCAACCGCGCCTCACAACAGCAATAGGCGTTTCGTCGGCGGCTTTAAGGACCCGCTGTGTTTCTGGCCGTGCTAGCCCCGGCTCACGGGACATCGCGACGCTTTGGCTCCAGCCGCCGCAGCCGGCCACGGGGTTGAATTGGCGAGCGCGTCACAATTCCCCGGAAATCCTTGAATTATAGTCAAGGGAATCAAGGAACGAGGAGATGGCATGACGCGCTTCATGAATTTTTCGGTCGCCGGATTGATGTTGGCGGCCGCACTTCCCGCCTCCGCCACCGACATCTACTGCACTGTCGTCGGCTCCAGGCAAGGCACATTTCAAGGCGATCCAGTGGCGCGCGGCAACGCCACGCAGATTGCCGTGTATGCGCTTACGCAGGAACTCAAGGTTCCCTTTGATGCTGCGACCGGGCAGAGCACCGGAAGGCGACAGCACTCACCCGTTACGATCGTTAAGGAACTCGACAAGTCCTCGCCGCAGTTCTTCACGGCGGCGGCAACCAACGAGCTGCTAAAATCGGTGAGCTGCACGCTGTACCGCAACTCGGGTAACGGCCAGGCGCGGGCGTACTTCAAAATCGCCCTCACAAACGCGATTATCGTCGAGATCAAGGACAGCGGTGATGGAGTCAATGGCGCTGCGCAGGGCGACGAGCACGAGCGAATCTCATTTTCATATCAGAAAATCGAGCTGACCGACTTCGACTCAAACATCACCGCTGCCGACGACTGGACTGCTTTGCAGTAGCTTTTTTTTGTCGAGCTCTGCGATGGGCAGCGCTTGTCGGTTCCGCTGCGAATACAACGCGCCGCCGCCTCTTCGTTAGCGCAATAGATGCGCTTCGAAACGTAGCCGCACGTAATCGGCAGTCCAATTGCCCTGCGCGTCGCACAGATACGGCTTGATGCGCTGGCGCACATATTCAAGATAATCCGCACGCTCCTCGGCAGGCAGTACAGCGGTGAAACAGCCGGAGAAAGTCGAGAGCCAACCCATGATGTCGCCCGGCAAAGGGGTGGGCCTTGGGATGAGCGCAATGTACGGTACCGAGAACCCTGCGCCGACCAATCGCGCACGGTAATCTTCAGCCGTCGGAAAGTACCATGGGTCAGCCGCTTGGCCATCATATCCGCGACGATCGAGTTCATCGACGAGCGCGGTCCGGATAGTCTTCACGCACTGGTGGCCGCCGAATTCCCCGACGAACCGACCCTTCGAGCGCAGCGCTCGGGCCACTGTGCTGATCACCGCGTCGGCATCCTTCATCCAGTGTAGGGCTGCGTTACTGAACACCGCGTCGAAAATTGGCCCGAAGTCTAACTCATACGCGTTCTTTTCGAGTATATCCAAACCCAACTTCTTTGCGGCAGCAACAAAATCGGCGCTGGAATCTACGCCCACCACCTTGCAGCCGAGGTCGGCAATTTTCTTCGTCAGCACGCCATCGCCGCATCCTAAGTCCAAAATGTGTTCGCCCGGTCTCGGATTGAGCAGTGCGAGCACCGGCGCACCGAGATCAGTGACGAAGCGCGCGTTCTTAGCGTAGCCTTCGGAATTCCACGTTTGTGCCGTCATGTTCAGAAGACCTCGTCAAACAGCGCAAGCATCAAGTGCCATGCTCGATTGTCCGCTGGCTCGTTGTACTTAAATCCGGGAAAGCCCAGCGCGTCAACGCTGCGATTCGTATAACTGTGTCCCACGCCGCCAAATACGTGAAGCTTGCATTTTGCTATAATTACGTCACGCCCCCGCAACCCTTCGCGTTCAGCGCCACTGCGGGCCGGCCGGTTCGAAGAAATCACCAGATTTCGTCGAAAAGTCATTCGCTCTCACCCCCGGGAAGGTGCGTATGAAATACCTCAACGTAATGATGCTTCTCTTAAGCTTGAGCGGCTGTACGCTCACGTCTTCTTCCGACAGTTTTGCAAAGGATAAAGATGCCTGCGAACAGGCCAGTCGCGGCTCTTCGCCCTACGCCAATTCGACCGACGGGACCGCAAACGATCAGTGGTCTGTTTGCATGAAGGATCATGGTTGGCGCAGCGTACAGCAAGGCATCATCGAGCCGTTGGCGAAATGAAACAAAACCGTTGCGAGGAATAGCTGGCAAACCGTCCCGCAACTTTTCCAAAACAGAGCGGCACATTTGAGGCTCTATACTTAAGTGCATCGGTTTCGCTTAAGGAGAACCTTCCATGACTCAGTCAAAAAGGGCGCGCGCCTTAGGCTTCAACCACATCGCTCTCGAGGTGGGCGACGTTGACGAGGCGCTTGCCTTCTACGCGAGCATCGTCGAATTCAAGTTGCGCAGTAAAAGTCAGGACATGGCCTTCATCGACTTAGGCGATCAATTCCTCGCACTGCAAAAGGGTGAAAGCCAGCCGCCAGGCGCCGGTCGTCACTTCGGGCTTGTAGTCGATGACAAAATAGCCGTGCGACGCGCGCTAGATGAGGCCGGCGTCGAGATCTTGCCGGGGCCATTCCTGGATTTCTACGATCCCTGGGGCAACCGCGTCGAGATCGTGGGCTACGACGCTATCCAATTCTCAAAGGCGCCGAACGTGCTTCGAGGCATGGGCCTGGCGCACCTGTCAAAGAGCGCGAAGGCGATCAAAGAACTCGCCGACAAGGGAATGGCACCGGAATAGACGCAGATTTGCCGATGTTGCGCCTTTGCAGACTCTCAGATCCCTGCCACGATCCGTAGGTCTCGCTTGACGCCACCCTTCAGCGCTGCCAACGCCTCTTGATAAGCGGGGCTATCATGCACCGCGACAGCATTCTCAACTGAATCAAATGCGATCACCACGGTTCGTTCCGGATGGCCCTCGTCATACACTCGGGCAGGTATTCCCCGTGCTAAAACACGCCCGCCGCCCTTTTCAATGGCGGGCCCCGCCAGCTTTGCATAGGCGGCTAGCTTATTGGGATCCGAAATTTCTCGATAAAATGCAATCCAATATGCTTTGGGCATGGATATTAATCCTCTCGTTCGTGAATTAAGGCTCCTTCTCGAGCTCAAACTACAGATTCGTAGGGTAAGGATGCTCTGAAAATCCCGTAGCTTGGTAGCCTTTTGCACCGACCGAAATGGCCAGGGGGCTGCGAAACTCCTCGGACCTGCTTAGGCGCTCTATGATGTGATGAAAATCATATCTTGGTTGCCATCCCAATTGCGTTCTGGCCCGCTCGTTCACATAGACGCGATCGATTGTTGGCATCGACCATTCCCGTCAGCGTCCGCATCAGCGCTTCGCACAAGTGTCCCGCGCTACCCGTGACCAGTATTCTCATGCCTCCGGCTCAAGATTCTCGTGTAATGAGATGCCTTTCACGCCCTAAGGCGTTACTTATCGGGGAGGTCAGGCAGAAAGTTCATCCACCATCGCTATCACGCCTGACAAAACCTCGCCGCTCACTCGAAGGCGGCAGCCTTCAATTTCCTCCCGACTAAACGACCTCTCCACAGTTCTTCCCTTCACCGTGATTTCGACGTTTGAACCGGTAAGAATATGATCTACCGCCTCAATGTCTCTGTAAGTCACGGTGCCGAAAAATCCGTGGATTACAAGCCGCCCCTTGATGTCATGCCTGATCCTCGCAAGAGCGGTGTCAAACTCCTCTCGACTTGAATTCTCGTCCACGGGGCACCTCGTTAACAACTACCAGCCCAATGATACGCGCTCAGCGCCTTAGCGCTGATAGCGATCGGCAGCTATTCTCCGTCTTGTAGCGCACTCGTGGCGCCTCCGCCGCCACCGAGTTCGGCCTGGGATATTGATGGTCACCCCCTCGCCGCCAGCACCTCATGGACGTCGAGGTCACTGGCTTGCTCACCCTCCATGGCCTCACAGAGGCCTATAGAGAAATATGGAAGGAATGCCGACATTGAATCCGACCTTTCCATAGGCGCGTCTCGCTGGCGCGTGACTCGAGTCACCGCCGGTTCCGACCGTGCTCGGCAGCGCAAGGCGCCTTTCTGGGGCCAGAGGCGCGCGCGAGACACACGTTCTAGTCGCAGCGGCGGTTCAGTCCGGTTTTTCGCGGGCGTTCGCGAGACCGCGCCGACATCCCGCCGCTACTTTGGTAGCCGCGCATTCCAAATTCAGTGTCGCCGACCGCTCAATCCTAGTTCGCAATCACAACTTTTTTCTTCATTGCCGGTACCAGGGCGAAAACCTCAAACTTAAGATTGATCACTGAACCCGACAACTGATTGGGCACGCAGGTTGTCCGATTGTCGACATCGCGCGTCGTAAACATAGGCAACACCGCATGGTGAAATTGCTCGATGAGTTCGCAGTCTCCCAGAGTGACGTCGCGAGGCGAACGATTTGCAAACGCTACCGAGCGCCACGTGCCTCTGATCGGCGGGGTCGCGTTACCTTCATTCGCAACCGGCGCAAGGGTATAGAACTTAAGATATGCCCGCGCGAATTTGTCCGGGCTTCCATATCCACGGATGCAACCACCCGAGATCGACTTTGCATCCGCACGTGCGCCGGCCGCAATCAAGAGCACTTTGAGCTTGCTCGCTAGACCTTCGCACGAATAAGTCGTCGTGAAACCCAAGAATTGGAAATCGTATTCGTGACTTTGCCAGACACCCTGCTCCGGATTGGTGACCGATGGCTCACCTGCTAACGCGGTCACACTGAGTCCACATATGATGACGCCGCAATTAAACTTCAGCGCTCTAAGCGATCTCATGACTTAATTCCTCACAACCGCACCTGGCAGATCCCATAGATAAATGCGTCACTCCACCAAGTCTGATCGCTCTCGCTATTAAAAGTTGCGGTGGAAATCCACCATCAATGCAATCTTTCCGCACACCGACCGCCCTCAGGTCCACTGCTGCCGGCTATCCCCAACGATTGGCGTTCTTGGGGAACCCCGGACGCTGTATCCGTACCACGCAGAAACGCTGGCCTGTGGGCGCCTGCATCACCACCCAACGCTCTAGACGGTCCACCACGGTTGCTCCAAGCTTTGCGAGGCGTTCGACTTCGGCAGATATGTCGTCAGTCTCAATATCTAAGTGGACACGACTTTCGTGCTCCACGCGCTGGATCTGCACGATGGGCTCATCGGGTGGCGTCAACAGCATGCGGTAGTTCCCGCGGGTGCCCGGGTGATCGGAATCTACAGCGCGGCCTAGTGCTTGACTCCAGAAATCAGCGGCTTTATCCACGTCGGGTGTTTTACAGTCAACCAGTACGGCACAGAGTCGGGAATGGTGCATGTCGGCCCCTCAAACATGTGCTTGGAGTCTAGCACCGGGCGCGCCAGCGCAGAGCCGCTGTCTGCGTTGCTCTTAAGACAGTTGTACGACCGCAGCGTGGAAAGCGCCTTGAGTAACAAATCGATCAACCAAACGAACACACTCCTGCAACAGGCGTGCTCTAAAAAGCCTTCACATGATCAACTTGTGAACAGGGAGCAGTCGTATGCATTCGAGACATGGAATCGCACGCACGCTCGGGGTAGTTCGCCTCGGCTTGACGAGCATCGCAATCGCGCAGTTAGCGCTCGGTGTAACCTTGGCGAGCGCAGCCGAGAATCATCAGGTCAGCACGAAATCTCCGATCAAGCACGTCATCGTGCTGATTGGCGAAAATCGCACCTTCGATCATCTGTTCGCCACCTATGTGCCGAAGAGCCGGGACTCGGTCAAGAATCTCTTGTCGGAAGGCATCATCAACGCGGACGGCTCGCCCGGGCGCAATTTCTCCAAGGCAGCCCAGTTTCAAGCAATCGCGCCTTTTAAAGCGCAATATTTCATCAGCTTGAACGATCACGAAAAGGCCCCGTACCAAACGCTGCCCGAGCCAACCTTGAACTTCTCGCCCAGCCCCGCCACCGGAGAGCCGCCGCCGTTTCCGGCCGCGACGCCACTTGCCCTGCTGGGAGCCATCGAACCCTCGCTGGAAACTGCGGATTTACATTTATTGACGACGGGCGCCTCCGGGGCCTCACAGAGCGCGGAGCTCCCTGATTTTGATTCGCGCATCCAAAATTTCAGCACCTTGCCGAACGGGCCGTTTCCGCTCGAAGGACCCAATCTTCCCTATGACTCCTACACCGGCGACACCACGCACCGGCTGTTCGAGATGTGGCAGCAATCGGATTGCAATGTGCGCAATGCCACGCGCCACAACCCCTCGGGCTGCCTCAACGATCTCTATCCTTTCGTCATCAGCAACTACACCAGCGAGGTCGATCCCTTCAGCTTCCCCCTTGCCAATCAAGTTGATGACAATGGCGGCGGCAACTCCATGGCGTTCTACAACGTGCAGAAGGGGGATGTGCCCGATCCTGAAACAGCTGGCCGATGAATATTCGATGAGCGACAACTACCACCAGGCAGTGATGGGCGGCACGGGCGCGAATCACGTGATGATGGGCACCGGCGATGCCATCTTCTGGAGCGACGGCAAAGGCACGCCCACGACGCCTCCCTCCCACATTGCGAATCCCAATCCGCTGCCCGGCTCGGACGATCAGTACACGGTGGACATTGGATTCGACGGCAACTTTGCCGAGTGTGCCGATCCGACGCAGCCGGGAATCAAACCCATCCGCGACTATCTGGAATCGCTGCCCTACGATCCCAGCCCGAACTGCGAGAAAGATCATTTCTACATGGTGAATAACGACAATCCGGGCTTTCTTGCCGGACGGCACTGTCGATGTATCGGGAATCGCCCGGGGCGGCTCGGTTCCGCCGACCAATGTGCGCACCATCGGTGAGTCGCTCAACGAGAAAGACATTTCTTGGGCCTACTATGGCGGAGCCTACAACGCGGCTGTGACAGCTCACACAGTTGGAGGAGCAGGGCGTGACCACCACCGACCCCACCATTCTGGTCGGCGCGGCCTACTGCAACATCTGCAACTTCGAGTCCTACACCAACGCGATCATGGGCGATGCGGCCCAGCGCGCGGCGCACATCAAGGATGCCACGGACTTCTTCACGGCCGTGGATAACGGCACCCTGCCCGCTGTCTCCTTTGTCAAGCCCGATGGACTTCTCGACGGTCATCCGGCCTCTTCGAAGGTTCGACTTGTTTGAGGGGATGGTGAAGAAAATCATGGATCACCTCACCGCCAACCCGGAACTCTTCGCCAGCACGGTGTTGTTCATCACCGTGGATGAGGGCGGCGGCTACTACGACTCCGGCTACATCCAACCGCTCGACTTTTTCGGCGATGGCCCGCGCATTCCTATGATCGCGGTATCGCCCTTCAGCAAGGGCGGCCACATCAGCCACAGCTACACTGATCATGTCTCGATATTGAAATTCATCGAGCGCAATTGGGATTTAAATCCTCTCACCCGGCGCAGCCGCGACAATTTCCCCAATCCGCGCGCCGATGAGGACAATCCCTACGTACCGAAGAACAGTCCGGCCATCGGCGATCTATTCGATCTGTTCGATTTCGGCCACGACCACGACCGTGGCGGCGACGACGGCCGCTGAAGGCGCTCACAGACGTTGGCAAGGGCGGCCCCGTCGGGCCGCCCTTTCTCATTCAGTCGGGCTCGCAACGTCACAAGCTTCGAACGTGATCGTCACTCGTCAACAGCGACCTAATCATCCGGAGCGCCTGGATATCCGCAGATCGGAGGACAGCACCCGAACAGGCAAATAGCGATAACCCCATCTTAGGGGCCCGAGGGCCCCTAGGTTTTCGTCGCTTCTGATGATTGGAAAGTCGGTGCTGGAAGGGTCTGTTGAGCGTGCCAGTTATGTGGTCGCATTCTGCATAAACGTCTCCGCTCGGCGGCGCAGCTCGTCGGGCGCAACATCCTCAATGTGCGTTGCAAGCGTCCATTGGTGTCCGAAGGGGTCTTTCAGCGTCCCCGATCTGTCTCCGTAGAACTGGTCTTTGAGCGGCTGAATCTCTTTAGCGCCGCTCGCGAGCGCTTGTTTGAAAACCTCATCCACGTGATTCACATACACCATCAGACTCACAGCGGCTCCCCCGAGCGATAGAGGGCCACGGTGCCCCATTTCGGGATGCTCATCCGCAAGCATGATCACCGAATCGCCAATCTTCATTTCGGCGTGACCTATCCGTCCATCCGGACTTGCCATGCGCATCAGTTCAGCGGCCCCAAATGCGCGTTTATAGAATTTCAGCGCATCGGCGGCCCCTTTGACAATGAGGTAGGGGGTGACCGAGTGATAACCATCGGGGATTGGTTTGGTGGCCATAATCCTCTCCTTTACGGTGCGTTGGATGGGCTGCTGTTATTCTAGAACTCAGTTGTGACAATTCAAGCGGGGTGGAGCGACCCGGAAGCGTATAAACGACCCGAGGTCTGTAGTCTTTGTACTACACGCGTAGCATCCGGCTTCGCTCCTCGACCGGCCGCGGGCAAGGAGGTCGTTCAGGCGCGCGATCGGGCGGGGTATTACCGTAGATGGGCTTGGTTCGGCCGGGCGGCTTGTTGCGCAAGGCTCAAGCCCAGACGTCCTTGTCCAGGCTTGGGCACTTTAAAGGTGGCTAGTCAACGTAAGCGACGTCGCGATAGACCTTGCCATAGGTCGATTCGGCGATGGTTGTGAACGATTCCTCCGCAACCCGCCCGACAACTCTATCGGTCGAATGTGACAGGCAAGTTATTCGTATGGACCCGATGTCCCGCCTCACTTCATGCCCGCATCGCGGGCCGCCAATTGCCCGATGGCTGACCAATCCAAAGACTCCCCTCCGCTCGCGATCAGCGTCAGAAAGCGGTCGCGCAGCAAACTCGCAATCGGCATCGGAACGCTCAGCGTATCGGCGGCAGTGAGCGCCAGATGAACGTCTTTTTGACCCAGAAGCGCTGTAAACCCAGCCGGTTCAAATTTGTTCTCCACGATCAGCCCACCGTAGGTCTTGTAGACGGGCGCGTTGAAAATTGTGGACGTGAGGAGATCAAGATACTGCCTTCGATCCACGCCGCCCTTGCCGACCAGAGCAATCGCCTCGCCCAGCGCCTCAATCACGGAAGCGATCAGGAAATTCCCACTGATCTTCACCAAATTCGCAGCTTCCGGCCGGTCAGAGATGACGAAGACCTTTTGCCCCATCGAGTCAAGCACTGGCATACACAATTGGCTGACCTTGGCGGTCCCGCCCACCACGATAAACAACTTGCCTGCCGCGGCCGCCTCGGGGCGGCCAAACACCGGCGCGGACAGAAAGTGCTGCCCAGCGTCCTCGTGAGCCCGCATCAGTCGTTTCGACAGGTCCACGCTGATGGTACTGCACGAGATATGGACGGCTTTCGTCGGCATGGTCTTGAGTACGCCGGACTCGCCGAATACCACGCTCTCAAGCGCAGCGTCATTCGCAAGCATCGTAATTACGATCTCATTCGAGCATACGGCGGTGAGTTCATTCGGCGCTTGCGCGCCCATCTCAACGAGCTGTGCAGTCTTTCCGGGTGTGCGGTTGTAGACCGAGACTTGGTGGCCCGCCTTGACGAGATTCGCCGCCATGCCGGACCCCATCTGCCCTAAACCAATGAAACCCACTTTCATGATGATTTCTCCTAGCAATGAGGCTCTACCATAGAGCAGAGACCGGTAAATCTATAGTCATTCCGCCCGCGCGCTCGAACACACAGAGTCGAACGGATACCAATCTCGGTGGTCAACACCTTATCGAGCCGTCGGGGTTAATATTTGAACGTCGTGTCAGCTGCGTCACCACACACGTCGCTTGGCTTGAGACCTTTTCGGCGCCATTGTTGCGGAATCGCTTCAAGGAGCTCGCATGCATACGCACCCGCAAATCGACCCGGACGATCCAGGCGGCACATCCGGAGAAGACCTGCGAGAACCGCCTCTACCGGATACGCAAGGCACGCCTCGCGAAGAGTTCCCGCGCAAAGGCGACCTCGTAGATCCCGCCCCCGCTTCCACCAACAAGTAAGTATTACGAAGCACGCCACACAAGGTCGGCGGCCGATGAGGCTAGCTGCCCCCCGCGCTTGCAACCCTGGCAAATGCGGTCTGCGCCGCGCTAGGTATTCTCGTCGTCCTCTTCATCGTCATGCGGAAAGCTCAGCGATTCGATCGGCATCATGGTCGTGGCCGAACCGTCATCCAGCGGTCGAATTTTCATGGTCTCCGATGGCGTCGGGCTCCGACGGGACGAGTCGCGGGTATTGCCAAAGATGACCTCACGCGGGCCGCCTTCGGCGAGCGGGCGAACGATCACGGACTCCGCGGCGGTCCGTTCGCGCCCGGTGGGATCGTCGAGGCGGCGCAGGATAAGCGTGTGCGCTCCGTCGGCCTCAGCCTGACCCACGTCCATCGCTTCCGCAGGCGGCGCGACGGGCTCGAATGAATCTTGGCCGCGCAGTCTCTTCAGGGCCGCGTCGGCCTCGATGGGCCTGCTGAAGTAGTAGCCTTGACCATAGCGACAGCCCATGGCCTTGAGCGCCGAAGCGGCCGCTTCACCTTCGACAATCTCCGCAATAGATGTGAGATCCAAGCTTCCGGCGAGCTGGATCATGGCGGCAACCATGCTCATGTTGGCCTGAAAGACGCCGCGACGATCGACGAACGGACAATCGATCTTTACGTAATTGAATGGGAAAAGTTGCAGATTGCTCAATGACGAATACCCAGTTCCGAAATCATCCAGTATCAATTGGATGCCCATCGCGTGCAGCCGCTCGAGACTCTCACGCGCGCCCGCGACGTTTCCAACAAGTGCCAACTCCGTCAGTTCGAATTTCAGAAGTGCCGGCTGCAGCATCTTCTCGCGCAGCAGCGATCCGAGATATTGGTCGAGGCCGGGATCGCGCAGCCCGGCCGGGGAAAGATTCATGCTGATATAAAACTTTTGTTCGGCGGGTAGATGCCGGCGCCAGTGCGCGGCGACGTCGACTACTTGTCGAATGACCCAGCGGGTGATCGGAACCATCAATCCTGCCTCTTCCGCATGGCGCAGGAACCGATCGGGGGTCAGCAATCCTTCCACCGGGTGTCGCCAGCGCAGCAGCGCCTCCGCGCCCACCATCTTGAAGGTGGCGAGATCGACGATCGGTTGGAACAGCAATCGCAGCTGCTGCTTCTGCAACGCCAGGTGCAGGTCGGCCTCGAGGCTCACGAGATCGTCGGCCTGACCGCCCATGTTCGGCGCAAAGAGTATCGCTTTGCTGGACTCTTGGCGCTTGGCGACCGATAGTGCGATATCCGCCTCGCGCATGATGGTTTCGGCGCGCTCTTGCCCTGATTCCACGCACGTGACCCCGAGAGTCGCGGTGACGGCGAGTTGATGGCGGCGCAGAAGGAACGGCGAACGCAGTTGCTCCTGCAGGGTATTGGCGATATCGAGCGTGGCTTCCGCGGATGCAACATCCAGGATCAGCAGCGCGAATTGATCGCCGCCCCAGCGTGCAAGCGTTCCATCCATCGTCGAGGTGCTCGCCTCGAAACGACGGGCGACCTGGACCATCAGGTCATCGCCGGCGGTGTGACCCAGCAGGTGATTGATGAGCTTGAATCGTGAAATGTCGACGATAATGACCGCAAGACGCACGCGCCGCTTGGTGCGCAACTCCCGCAGCGCGCGGTCGAGTTGATCCATGAAATAGCGACGATTCGGCAGGCCGGTAAAGGTGTCGTGAAAACGCGCATGGTCGAAGGTTTCCTGAAGATTCAGCCGCTGCTGCATCTCCGCGGCAAGCTGCTGATTGACCGCATGCAGGCGGCGCCGGGCAATCGTCACGGCCGACTTCGCGCGTTGCAATTCGTGGCTCAGATCGTAGGTCCCGAAGGTCAACAGCCAGCACAGAAACGCCAGCAGCGCGATTTCCGACGCGAGCAGACCGGCGGGAAACCAGCCGGCGCGGGGACGCAGTACCAGCTGCAGATAACTTCCCGGTATCGCGCTGGCCGCAGGTAAGTCAATCCGCGTCGTGACCGCATCGGCCAATGGTTCGGTGCTCGAGCTTAGGAAGATTCGCACCGGGGCGCTGCGCGGCTCGATTTGCGACAGCTCAAAATCGTAGCCCGCATCGATCAGACGGGCCAGGTGGGCATCGGCGATTAGCACACCCAAGTCGGCATAGGCAACGGACCAGCCCTTGACGCCGGGAGTGGTGCTGCTGCGCACGACTGGGGCGCGGATGGCGATGAGCCATTCGCTGCCCAATCGCATCGGCCCGAGAACCGCCCGCTGCGGCACGACGCGGCCAGCCTCGGCTGATCTCCATTCACCGGCGATCCCGCTGGCGATTTGAGTCTCCGAGGACCGGGCACCCAGCACCCGATCGTCAGCACTCATCCAAAAGGTGTGGGCTACCGGCGATTCCGACGCCAGCGAGGCGAAATTACCTGTGCTGCTCACGATTTTCGCGGCAGACTTCGCTTGCTGGTCGGCAAGCGCGGCCAGATCCTCAAAGGGTGGTGCGATCTTTTTCACATACGCGGCAGCATCCCGGGCGGCAGTGGCGCGAGCGGCGGCGACGTGGTGCTGCACGCTCAGGTACATCAGGCGCGCCCCGGCCGCCAGCACGACGGTGAGCACTACCAGCGCGGGCAAGGAATCGAAGCTGCGAATGAATGATCGCACGGCCAAATGGGCTACTTACCGATATGGAAGATATAGGTGATAGTCAAGGTGACGCGCTTAATTCCCGACAGTTCGAGATAGTCGAGCACGGTCGTCAATTCGCCGTGCGCCCGGGAAAACGGTACGGCTATTCCTAAGTACCCTTGATGCAGTTCGCCTGCCGGCGCGATGACCTGAGAAGCAATGTTCACCACCGCGGGGGACCCTTGCCCGAACGCAACGCCGCCAAACAGGTCCAGGGTCCCCTGATAGCCGTCGACCCTTGCCGAGGTGAGACGCGTTCCGAGATTTCCGCTCACCGAGTGTTGGTACGACAATGACGTCAGTAGATGCGGGCCCCATAAATAGGAGAGACCCACTTTGGGCAGATTCCCGTGCGAGGTCTCGACGTCGATGCGCCGATCCTCGAGCTGCGCGGTCAGTTTGTGATTGAAAGTGCCGGTAAACCCGATTGCCTCAATCTCGTAGTCGAAGTGTTTTCCACTATCGTCACCGCCACCTTCATGCAATTCGCCATAAACGCTAAATCGCTGATTCTCGGGCCCAAAGGCATACGAACCGTTGAGCGATCCGAAGGTCCATTGTGAATCTGCCAGCACTTGGTGCTCAATCGCTACACCCGCCAGAGTCCCCACATCGAAGTTATGCAACCATGCGAGCGAGCCGCCGCCTCCCCCGTTCGTGCTGCTGAGGGTGGATGCATCGCCGCTGATCACGATCCGATTGTCCGTGGTCGAGCTTTGCGCGAGGGCGGAGGACTCGCCCAGCAGCCAAGCCGACGCAATTGCCAATGACGTCCAGGCAATTGACGCGCTCATCGCAGGTCCCGCCTGGTCCCGGCCGCCTCGGAGCTGCTCGGTGCGTGCTTGGCGAGAGGCGCCGCCGCGCGAGCTTTGTCGACCGGGTCTGCGGCACGGGCGACGGGGAGCAACGACACGCTATAGAGACGCTGCTCTTCGCCCGGCATTACTATTTCAGAACTCGTCACCTCATAGATTCGAGTGTCGATTTCGATGTGCATTTTGCGCCGCCGCGTGAGCCCAGGCTCCCACCACGGCAGTCCCGCGACCAGCTGAGACAGCAACTGCTCGGCGTTGGCGCCGATTTTCACGCCGCCGAACAGGGTCGCCGTGGGCTTGTTGAAGGCGCGGATTCGTCCAAGCGCATCGACCACGAGCGCCGCGTACTCCGAGGTATCCCAAGCCGCCCGAAGGCAGAATGCCTCGGTTACATCCTCCAGCGTCAGCAGCACCAAACGTCGCTTCTTGTGGACCACCTGCAGCACCCGCACCTGTGTCAAACGCACTTCGTCCGCGACGTGGATGGCCGTCAAGGAGGCGGTACCGATCGCGCCGGAGATCAGCTCTTGAACCAGATCGACAAATGAAAATCGCGCGACCTCGAATAAATTCCTGCCTTCAGGCGAGACCTCGCCGCTGCGCAAGTACGTGCGCGCGGCGTCGCTGCACGCGACGATGCGCAGCGAAGTCGGATCCACGAGCACCCCCGGGACCGGCAACCGCTCGATCAACGTGGCCCACAGCTCCTGCGCTTTTTCGCTCTCGGCTCGAGCCAGCATGCCGTTCGCGAGCAGCCGTTCGAGGATCGCGCCAATGTATTCCGCGGCCACTGCACATGCGAATAAAACCACGCTAAAGACCTCCAGCACGTTCACCAGGTAGCCCGTCGGAGCATAGAAGCCCGCAAAAGATCCTTCGCTATCCGCGCCTTGCCGGCCAAACCAATTGGCGAGCCAAACTCCCGTGCCGAGCAAACCGCTCACATAGGAACGCAGCTCCGGAGCTTGGCTTAATGCCACGAAGCCAACGACCAGAACACTCAGCAGGGCAATCAGAAAAGGATGCCAGCGGGAAAGAAAGATCGCGCCGATAACCGGCAGCACGAAGACCATCAGAAACAGCGGATTTTGCAGCGCGCCGACATGCGCCCAAACGAACCCGATCAGCGCCACGCCGATCGCATTCAGCAGCGTCAGCGCATAGTCGCGCCATCGTCCGCCCGAGTGGGTCGGGGAGGCGAGAAAGGTGAATGCCATGTGAATTGCGCCGAGCGCAAGAAGCCCCCAGCCCGCAGCCGCCACCTGCACCTCAAAGCCGCTGGACAGCCAGGGGACCCCGATCGCTAAAAGGATGGCGACGATAGTCATCAACCAAACGTCATCCAACAGATGCACGCGCGGATGCCAGTGCGATTGCGCTGCCAACGGGGTGGTTGTGTCGATCCGCGGTTTCATCGAAGCGCCGTGCTCGCCGGGCTGCCAAAATTGTTGTTATCCAGAACCGGCTGCGAAACCACCTTTTGTCCGTTTCGTGGCTGGAAATCCTCGACGTGCAACGCATAGGCGCGGGCGCGCAGCACTTGGTTGTGACGCAGTATCGGCGAGTCGCCAATCACGTCGATACCATTGAATTTTGGCTCGATGATGGTGTTGTCAACGGCGCTGCTGGCGTTGTGCGGATCACCGAGTACGAAGGCGATTCCGTAGCCGCAGTTGTGCAACCGATTGCCCCGCATGAGCACGTTGGACGATCCTCGAAGCATGATGCCGTAGGCGGTGAGGCCCTCCAGTTCATTGTTCTCGATGATTGCGCCGCGGGCGTTCTCGCCGACGATGCCCATCGACGCGCCGCCACTGATATGATTGCCGCGAATCACCGCCCCGGCCCCGACGACATGGATGGCCGCTTCTCTGGCGTTGATGAAATCGTTTCTCTCGATCAGAACCGGAACGTTGCCGGCGACTATTGCATTACCGTCCTCGGTAAACTTGTTATCACGGACGGCGATTGCCTCATCGTTCGAATCGGGGGCGCTGCGCACGGCCCAAAGCCCGGCATCCTTATCTTCGATGAACTCGTTGTTCGCAACGACAGAATTTCGATGAGAGGTACCGAAGCGGACGCCCAGACGATCCTTGGCGAATTTATTGTGCTCCAAGAGCGTGTCGCTGGCATTGCCGGCAATCTCGACGGCGACGTCGCACGACTGGATGACCGAACCTGACAGGCGAAAATGCACTCCGCGCACTAAGACGGCTACGGCCGGGCAATTCTGGATTGTGATCCCTTCGATGGAGATATTAGGTCCCGCGACATCCAGCACCGGTCCCTCGTTCAATGCGCGCGCGTCGATTTGCGCGCCGGACGCTTGCCCCACTAGTCTCACTTCATGCGAGTTCACGAGCGCGGGTAGCGCCGTCTCGAGTTTGATGCCGGGAACCTCGATGGAGATGCTGGTGGGACCGGCTGCGCCGGCGACCAGAAACAGGGCTTCGCGCAGAGTGCCGGGCCCGCGATCACCTGCATTCGTCACGTGCAACTGAACGGCCTTTTCCATCGAGGGCGCGGGCTGCTTGCCCCGTTGCGACTGATACCGGGTGCCGAGCACGACCACCGCTCCCAATATCAAAAAAGCAACGACCGCCACTATGGAGCGACTCTTCACGGCCATGGGTTGGGTCCCCGATTTTCTTGCTCCAGGACGAACACGGCATGCCAGGAACGCTTGACGGCGCGACGCCCAAAAAGCGCATTGAA
This sequence comes from uncultured Gammaproteobacteria bacterium, assembly GCA_963749775.1. GTDB lineage: Bacteria > Pseudomonadota > Gammaproteobacteria > Steroidobacterales > Steroidobacteraceae > Bog-1198. Next base: position 206,488 of record CAVVPB010000024.1, on the reverse strand, counting down.
AGGCAGGGAAAGCGTGGTGGCGAGGGCCAGCAGGCCGAGTCCCACCCCTCTTGGCAGACCACGCAAGTAAGGCAGTAGCTGTTTGCTGAGGCGCGCCGGATCAACGCCCGTGAGCGCTCGAACTTCCAATCCGCAAGCGTGGAACATCTTAAGATAGACGTCGCGATGGCGCGCAGTGAACACCGTCGAATCGCAGCGGCTGATCGTCGCCGCGGGCGCCGCCTCGAGCAGTATCATCCGGCCTCCGGGCGCCAGATGAGCCACCATGGCCGAAAGCGCGGAGCGGAACGATTTCGGGTCGAGGATGTGCTGCAGAATCGTAACTCCGAGGACCATGTCAAATTGCTCCCCGAGATCGAGGCGGGCCAGGTCCGCCACGGCAAAGCGACATCGCCCGGCGAGCCCCTCCACGGTGGCACGACGGCGGGCCTGGGCGATCATGGTGGAGCTCAAATCGACGCCCAGCACAACGGCTCCGCGCGCGGCCAGGAAGCGGCTCCACCGCCCAATGCCGCAGCCGACATCCAGCACGCGAGTTCCCTGCTTGACCTTTAGCCACGGGTCAAGCGCCAGACGCTGCTCCCAATCGATGGCCCGGTTATAGAACTCCGGCATGCCGTAGGCACATACGGCGGCCAGTCCGTCGCGTTCTGCCGCGAATCGCTGCGCTCTATCCTCCCAGTAGGCTGGCGGCAGGTAATGTTCTGGGGCTGGAACGCCTCGGACGGTCACCGCGTCAACTCCATCTTCGCGACGCTCGGCTCCGCAGGCCGCTCGTAATGGTCCCGATAGATCCGCCGTCGAAACCACTTGAGCGCAAAATAGTTCGCGAATCCCACCGTCATCGGTACGACATGCACAAGTGCGTAGCACAGATAGAGCGGCACGATGGGTGCCGCGTACGCGCGCTCCGCCTTCGGCACGCACGTAAAGAGCGCTATCACGCCCAGTGCGAGATAGCTGCTGATCGCCGCGGTAAAGTATTCCGGATTGAGCAAGTCCTGCCGGGGCAGAATATTGTCGAACAGCAACGCGTTGACTCCGCTCAGCAGACTGAGCACCAGCACTGTCGCGCTCACCACCTTGACCAGATGCATCGCCAGGGACAAACCGCCGACGTAGATCAGGTAGTGGTAGATGGCAAACGGCGAGCGCCGGCTGACCTTGAGCACCTCGGCGAAGCGCTCGACATAAACCTTCAGGAGCCCGTGGTACCACCCGACGCGCTGCGAGAACCAGCGCGTCCAGGTGCGCGGACCTTCCGTGCTCACCACCAACCGGCCGTCGTAGTAAATGCGCTCGCCATGGCCGAGTAAAATCACGGCATTCTCGAGGTCCTCCGCATAAACGGACAATGAATGTTCAGCAAGTACGCGCGCGAGCGCGCTGCGCCGATATAGAGACACGCAACCGGAAGTGATGCTGAAATCCGCCAGGCTTCTTCGGCCCACGCAAAACGCCAACGCATATTCGAACGATTGGAATCGCGCGAGAAATCCGTCGGGCTCGATCATGATGCGAGGACATGCGGCGGCGGCATCGGACTGCTGGAAGTCGCTGACAAAGTGGTTGAGGTCGATGGCGCTCCCCTCGTTCAATCCGCGTATGCGAATGTCGGGATCGATCACCATGATGGTCTCGATGTGGCTGGGGATGCGCTCCAGCAGACGGCGGATGGCGCCAGGCTTTCGCCGGTTGACGCCATCGTCGAAGCAGCGCCAGCCCGCTTGAGTCAATCGCAGCACGGTGTTATCCGTCGAGCCGTCGCTGATGAGCCATACACGGTCGCGGTAGGGTCCAAGAGCCTCGATGAACTCTTCGATGTGATCCTCGAGATTGTGAACGGACGCGATGATTGCGTACGGCGAGACCGGCACTACCAGCCGCGAGTCCTGCGGTACGACGGCGTCCAGATCAATCGAGGTATCCTTGAGCTGATCGGCGCCGGCAGTGCCGCGGCTTCCCGCCATCTGGCGCCTGCGCATGTACAAGCGCAAGGCCAAATCCAGCGCATCGGTATAGACGATGAGATTGGCCAAGACGAAGATCAGGATCGAAAGGCCGATCGCGTGAGCGCTTGCCACCGATAATGCGATCCAACCTGCCAGCAGCGCACAAACCGCAAGCGGCGCGAGCAACGATGAGCTTCGTGACACCTTCATACCGCGGCCGCGGCGACGTGCGCCGCCTCCTGCTGGACTATTGGAAGCCGCGCGCGCAGCTCGGCACGAATTTCTTCCTCGTCGGCGATGAACTGCCCGAATTCCGCCAATATGGGCAGCGCGCTCATGATCCACAAAAGCGATCGCACGCGCGACGGCAGATGCGCCACACGATCCTCGAGAGATGCGAGCACCGTCTCGAAACTCTCTTCCATGCGCAGAATGACGTCTCTCACGAGAGGGTCGATCGGCAGAATCTTTGCGGCCTGATCCCAGGCGATGTTTGTTCCAGCGACCTGACGGCGCTGGTAGAGAGTATGCGGCAAGAGTCTCGGGTCGCGCGCGAACGCCGCCCCTGAAAACGGAATAACATAAGGATACATGCCGATTTCGCATCCCTGTCGCAACCACCGATAGGCGCCGCGCAGAGTTTCGGCGACATCGTCCAGCGTGGCATTCGGAGAACTCAATATGATGTCGAGAAACGGCGTCACTCCGGCGGCGAGAGCCGCCGCCAGCATCGGTTCGATGTGCCGGTATATTTGCGCTTTGTTGAACTCGGCGAGTACACGCTGCGAGAAGCTTTCGATGCCGAATCCCAGGACGCGAAAACCGGCACTCCGCATCGCTGCGAGTCGCTCTTCGGTCATCGCATCGATTCGGTTGGTGCTGATGAACTGCAGCTGTGCCGGAATTCGCTCAGCGCGCTTCGCCGCTACGATGGCTTCGCACAGCGGCAATATCCGTCGATCGCTGGTAAATGCGAAAATATCGTCCTGGAAAATGATCGTGCGCGCCCGCGGATGCGCCGCGACGATGCGCTCGATCATCGTTAGGCATTCTGCGGTGTCGAGTCGGCAGACGCCGGCGACGCTTCCTTGGGCTTCATGCAAAAAGTTTGTCGCCGAACAGAACGTGCAGTTCATCGGACAGTAGTTCAAGGTGATCAATCGCACCGAACGGATTTCGGCGAGATGCGCCTCGCGCGCGGCCTTGCTCGGCAGCGAGCCGACGCGATAGGCCGCCTCCAGTCGCTCCCAATACGCCGTGTACGGCATCTTCTCGTACGGCGTGCTGAAAATCGCGTCTCGCAGTTCCTCTCGACTCAGTGCGCGCTGCGGAACTGAGACCAGCTTGCCGCCGGCGCCACGCTGTACAGAACCCATCATGCCGTCCAATGTTCGACCTGCGCGCAGGCGCGCGGCGAGTTCCAGCAGCGCTCTCTCCCCTTCGCCGAGTATGACCAGGTCGAAGGGTCCCAATTCGAACATCAGGTCGGGTCGAAACGTGGCTTCCATGCCGCCCGCAATGATCAGTGCATGGGGAGCGGTGCGACGCGCGATATAGGCCAGCTCCAAATCGTACCGCAGCGTCATTCCGGTGGTTGAAACGCCAACGACGTCCCATCCGCCGTCCATGAGCTTGCGTTCGAGGGCGCGCTGCGGCGTTTCGCGACAGCAGTTGGGGTCGAAGACGGCCACCGCAATGCCAGCCGCTTCGAGAACCCCCGCCAAGCGCCAAACCCCGAGGGGCGGCGCGAGGAAGGTATATTCTCCACAGTGCGGATCGTAAGGCCCGATCAGCAGCATTCTGGGCGCACGTGCGTCGTTTACCGGCATAGATTCCAGCGTTGTTCCATGGTGGGCCGCTCCCTCCGGTCGTCGAACAATCGGCGTGCTCTGGCGCCGAAAATGTCATTTTTACCGCCCCAAGGCGGCCTTCGGACAAGATCGCAACCGGGTTGTCGAGCCATCCCGCCTACGGCCACGTTTAGGCCGTGCGAACTTCTCCTTACCGTGCCAGTTGAGACACGGGGGTACCTGCTCTCGCAATGAGACTTACGTCCGATGCGCGGCGCGATCAGGCGTTGTACTGGCGCACCGCAGCATGCCAAACTGATTGGGATGGAGCCGGCGCCGCTCTCAGGCCCGACTGGGAGCTAATGAGCGCTGCGCTCAAGAAGCAACGCCTTGGAGAGTGCCGCCATGAACAAAGTGAAGCGCCCTTTACAGCGTCGCGTCACGGCGAAGTCCTTGTCCTGCCGCAACGCGGACGCTCGTCGCGCCGTCGGCAGAGCGCTGCGCACGAAAACTCCGCGCGCCTCACACGCCCAACTGTCAATCCCTCAGAAGGGTCGCGAGGTCGTCGCGATGCTGGAGAAATCCAATCGCGGACGGGTGCCCTCGCTAGTGCCTATTCGCTACGGCCGAATGCTGCACTCGCCGTTCGCGTTTCTGCGGGGCGCCGCCGCAATCATGGCCTATGACCTGGCGCGCACACCGGCCAGTGGCATCCGTGTCCAGGCCTGCGGCGACGCTCATCTGATGAACTTCGGCGGATTCGCTACACCCGAGCGTCACTTGATCTTCGACGTCAACGATTTTGATGAAACACTGCCCGCGCCATGGGAATGGGATCTGAAGCGACTGGCGGCGAGCGTCACTCTCGCCGGCCGGCATCTGGGATTTACCAAGCGCAAGAACACCGATGCAACCCTGGCCGCCGTCGCCGGATACCGCGAGCATATGGGGCTCTACGCCTCGATGCGCGTACTGGAACTGTGGTACCAAAGGATCGATGCCACCAAGGTCGCAGAGCTTCATTTCAATTCGCTGCGCGAGAATCCTTCCGACGCGCCCCGCCCTCCGGGAACTGAGCATCTATTCCCAAAGTTGACGCAGGCCGCGGGTCAGATCCTACGGATCAAGGAGGAACTACCGCTGATGTTCCGTCCCCGCAGGGGCGATCGAACGATTGGCGACGTCCGGCGGCTGCTCGCGCAGTACCGCGCCACGCTGCCCCCGGATCGACGCACCCTGCTCGAGCGCTTTGAGCTGGTTGATTTCGCCATAAAGGTTGTCGGCGTCGGCAGCGTCGGCACTCGATGTGCCGTGGCGCTCTTGATGGCCGGGGATAACGATTCGCTGTTTTTGCAGATCAAGGAGGCGCGACCCTCGGTGCTTGAGCCTTACGCCGGACGCAGCCAGCAACGCAATCACGGTGAACGCGTTGTCGAGGGCCAGCGCGTATTGCAAGCGGCCAGCGATCTGTTCTTGGGCTGGTCGACCGATCCGACGCTGCGCGTCGATTTCTACTTTCGGCAGCTGCGCGATTGCAAGACCGCCGCAAACGTCGACACCATGGAATATCCGCATCTCCATGACTATGCGCATCACTGCGGAGCCGCCCTGGCGCGCGCGCACGCCAAGGCCGGCGACGCGGCCGCGATCAGCGGCTACATCGGAAAAAGCAACGCGCTTGACCAGGCCCTGACGCATTTTGCGGCTGCCTATGCCGATCAGACCGAGCAAGACTTCGAGCAACTCAAGATCGCGGCCAAGAACGGCCGCATCTCAATCGAGGACGCCTAAATCGCGATGAACCACCGCCTCTGCGGGCCACCGGCCAGCCCATTGATTTGCCGCGGCAATCCCCGCAGCATTGGCCTTCCACCAGCCAAGGATGCCGGCGATGCGCGCGACCATCAGCGTAGATGACCTGAGAATCGACAAGGCCCTGTACGATTTCGTCACCGACGAGGCCATTCCGGGCAGCGGCGTACGGGCGCCGGACTATTGGAATGGATTTGCGGCGCTGGTTCGCTCATTGGGGCCGCGCAACGCGGCGCTGCTGCGCCGGAGAGATGAATTGCAGGCGAAAATCGATGCCTGGTATCGCGAAAATCCAGGTCCCGGCTTCGATCCGTCCAAGTACCGAACATTCTTGCGCGAGATTGGTTACCTGGTTAAGGAGAAAGAGCCCTTCGCCGTCAGCACGGCGCACGTCGATGAGGAGATCGCGCAGGTTGCCGGTCCGCAATTGGTGGTACCGGTCAGCAATGCGCGCTATGCGCTGAACGCGGCCAACGCTCGCTGGGGCAGCCTGTACGACGCGCTTTACGGCACCGACGCGATACCTGAGAACGGCGCGCCTCGAGGCGGACCATACGATCCGCAACGTGGCGCGCGAGTCATCAGCTTCGTGCGCGGCTTTCTGGATGAACACTTTGCCCTGGCCGAGGGCTCGCATCGTGACGCGGTGAGTTACCAAGCGGGGGACAATGGACTCACGGTCCAATTGCAGAACGGCAGGTCGACGCGCTTGACCGCTCCGGCGGCGTTCAGCGGCTTCCAAGGAGACAGCCGCTCGCCGGCCGTGCTGTTGCTGGTGCACCACGGCTTGCACGTGGAATTGCACATTGACCGCACGCACTATATCGGCCGCGACGATTCGGCCGGAGTCAGTGATGTCGTGTTGGAGTCGGCGATTACGACCATCCAGGATTGCGAGGACTCGGTCGCCGCCGTCGACGCTGACGAAAAGGTTCACGTCTATCGAAATTGGCTCGGCCTGATGAAAGGCGACCTCGAAGCTCGCGTCGAGAAGGGGCGCAGCTCGATCATGCGACGCTTGAATGCCGACCGGCGCTACCAAACCCCCGGCGGCAAGGAGCTGGTCTTGTCCGGGCGAAGCCTCATGCTGGTGCGTAATGTGGGTCACCACATGCTGACGAATGTGGTGACTCTGGGCGGAGCGCCGATCGCGGAAACGTTTATCGATGCGGCGGTGACTGTACTCATCGCGTTGCACGACCTTCGCGGTCCAAACGCCCGCCGCAATTCACGTGCCGGATCGATTTACGTCGTGAAACCCAAAATGCACGGACCGGAGGAGGTCGAATTCTCGGATCAACTATTTGGCGCCGTCGAAGATCTGTTGGGGCTGGCTCGACATACCGTGAAGATCGGCATTATGGACGAGGAACGGCGTACCAGCGTAAATCTCATGGAATGCATCCGCGAGGCTAAGCAGCGAGTGGCGTTCATCAATACCGGCTTTCTTGACCGTACCGGCGATGAAATTCACACCTCAATGGAGGCTGGAGTCGTGCTGCGAAAGAACGATCTCAAGAAGGCGGTATGGCTCGACGCCTATGAGCGGCAGAACGTCGACATCGGATTGGCCTGCGGATTGCGCGGACATGCGCAAATCGGCAAGGGCATGTGGGCAATGCCGGACCTCATGGCCGACATGCTCAAGACCAAGATCGCACATCCTCAGGCGGGCGCCAATACCGCGTGGGTGCCCTCGCCCACCGCCGCGACCCTGCACGCCTTGCACTATCACCAGGTCAATGTCGCAGCAGTTCAAGCACAGCTGGCCAAGCGGCCCCGCGCCTCGCTCGATGAGATTCTGAGGCCGCCGCTGGTGGCCGCGCCACCATGGAGCCGATCGGACATCGAGGAGGAGCTCAACAATAACGCGCAAAGCATCTTAGGCTACGTGGTTCGATGGATCGATTCAGGTGTGGGTTGCTCCAAGGTGCCCGATTACTACGACGTAGCGCTGATGGAAGATCGGGCCACATTGCGCATCTCGAGCCAGCACGTCGCGAATTGGCTGCACCACGGCGTTTGCTCGACCGAGCAGGTCATGAAAGCTCTGAAGAACATGGCACGTGTCGTGGACCAGCAGAACGCCGCCGATCCCCATTATCGCCCGCTTGCCGATGATCCCGACAACAACGTGGCATTTAAGGCCGCCTGCGATTTGATTTTCAAAGGACGCGATCAGCCCAACGGCTATACCGAAGCCATTCTGACTGCCCGGCGAATCGAACGAAAGACAGCCCCTTAAGCTCAAACGCCCAAGTGGGCCGCAAGATCCAGACACGTCTGGCACGAGATATCAATGGATGCCTGCGGCGCGCCTTCCTTGAAGCCGGGCGGTTCCGCGGGCCGCGCGATAAAGGCGGTTCGCATTCCGGTCGCGGCCGCGGCTTTAAGATCGCTGCGATGCGCGGCACACATCATGCATTCGTCGGGCTTAAGCCCGACGGCATCCGCGGCGCTACGATAGACCACGGCCTTCGGTTTGAAGTCTCGGGCGAGATCGGCACCCAAAATTGCATCCCAACGAAAATCATTTCTGCGCGCAAGATCGCACATGAGGGCGATATTACCGTTGGACACCGGTGCGACAAGGAATCGCCGTCGAAGCCTGGCAAGACCCGCCGGCACGTCCGGCCATGCGTCAAGGCGATGCCACGCCAAGGTCAGCTCGTCCAGATCCGAACCACTCAACTCATTGATACCAAAATGAGGCAGAATTTTTTGCAGCATTTGCCGGTGCAGCACATCGAGCTTCGTATATGGAACACGCCCCGAGCGCACCTCTTCCATGGCCGGCTGATATTCCTCGCGCCACGCGTCCGCGAAGGCGAGCCAGTCGAGCGAGTATCCCAAACGCGTCAGAACGGCTCTGGCGTCGCGGGCAACGCCGGATCTCCAGTCAACGAGCGTACCGAACACGTCGAAGAACAGCGCCTTCACGCCGGTAGCGGTCATCATCGTCTCACGACGACGCCGCTCTTCATGACGAAAGAGACGCGCTCGACCGCGCTGATGTCGTCGAGCGGCGAACCACGCACCGCCACGATGTCCGCATAGTAGCCGGGTTTCAATTCGCCTATTTGCCCGGCCCACCCGAGCAGCTTGGCGCCGTTGATCATGTCGGCCTGAAGCGCCGCAAGCGGCGTCATGCCGTACTTCACCATGAGTTCAAGTTCACGCGCCTGGGTGCCATGCGGAAACGGGCCTACATCGGATCCCACCGCAAAGGGAATGCCCGCTGCAATTTGCTTCTTGAATTCTTTGATCTTGTAGTCAAGCAGCGGGCGCTCGCGCTGCGCCCTGGCCTCAGACTCATTCATGAAATACTCGAAAATGGCGAAGGTCGGTACGGCCGGAATGTTCTTGGCCTTCATGATCCGCATAGTTTCGTCGCTCAGCTGCGTTGCATGATCGATGGAGGCGACGCCAGCCTGCGCCGCGTACAGCGTGCCCGGCTCGCCCATGGCATGGACGGCAACCCTGCCGCCGAACCGCGCAGTCTCTTCGACCGCCGCTTTGAGTTGGGCGAGCGTGTACTGATACGGGCTGTGCAGTACCCCGTCGCGCATCGAATCCGCGCCCGTCTCGTAGATCTTGGCGAAGTCCGAACCCTCCTTGTGCTGCTGTCGGATCGCGGCCACGAGTTCATCGGCATTGTTGGCGTAGGTCGCATTCGACAGCACCTGCTGCGCCGGATTGAACCGATTGGCGTCCTCGTGGCCGCCGAGGATATCGATAGCATTGCCGGAGATTCGCAAGCGTGGCCCGGGTATCAAGCCTCTGTTGATGGCGTCTCGCACTGCCGTGTCGGCCGATCCCGCACCCTCGGTGCCCATGTCGCGCTCGGCGGTGAACCCGGCCATCAGGTCATCCCTGGCCGCCAGAATCGCCAGCACAGTCCGTTGCGGCACGGATTCTTCCACGGTCTGCAAGTCTTCCGCGCCCGGGTGAAGGAAGAGATGCACATGCGCGTCAATGAAGCCCGGTAGCAGCGTGGTATCCCCGAGATCAATGAGTTGCGCGCCGGCGGGATGCGCCACGGCCGAGCCCACCGCAGCGATGCGCTCACCGTCGATCAAGATTTCCCCCGGCGAGACCACGCGGCCGGTGCCGACTTCGAGCAAGTGCGCGGCGCGCAGAACAACGGCTGGATGCGCGGCCTGCTGCGCCATGAGCGGCGAAAGCCCGCCCAGCGACAACAGCAGCGCCGCAACCGGCACCCGCCTCCCGCGGGTCGCACGACCAGCCTTCATGACACCGACAATCGAGGGTTTTTCCGCGGTCATTTCCACATTCTCCGGCAGGGCGCTACTTTAAGGGCGGGTATTTCGGCGGTGCGTGCCGATGCTGGGTCGCTTGCTCATAGGCATAGGCGAATCTTAGCAGCGTGCCTTCGCTGAAACTGCTGCCGAGAAATGTCAGCCCCGCGGGAAGCACGTCGTGGGTATAACCCATCGGCACGCTGATCGCGGGGAACCCGCTCTGCGGCGAGAGCACCTGGCTGTTATCACCCGCAGGAGTCTGCCTGTCGCCCACCTTGCGCGGCGCGTTGCTCCAGGTCGGGTAGATGATGGCATCGACTTTGTTTTGCAGCATGGCGGCGAGAATGGCGGCGCGAAAAGCGATCTTCTTGTCGTTGTGATAGACATCCGGGCAGGCCGCGCCGTCAGCGCTGGCCGGTTTGGCGGCCGCGTCTTTCAAGCGGCTCTCGATGTAGGGCAGATACAGTCCGGATTCGATGATTTCGGCGAGATTTTTGTAATTCGCCCCCTGCCCGTGCTTTTTCAGATAGTCGTTCAGATCGGATTGAAAATCGCCGCAGAAGATATCTTTGACCAGCATTTCAAAATTGGGGATCACGAAGGGATCCACGATCTCCGCGCCTTGTCGCTTCAAATCCAGTATCGCTTGTTCGGTCAGCGCCTTGACTTGAGGATCGGTCGACGGCGCATCGATATACGGACGGAAAACTCCGAGACGCGCGCCGCGCAGGCCGCTCCTATCGAGGAACATCCTGTAGGACTTTGGAATGTGCCCGTTGGAGTTCTGGGTGATGGGATCTTGCGGGTCGTAGCCGGCGACCGCGTCGAGCACAGCCGCGGCATCTTCCACCGTGCGCACGATCGGCCCCCCGACATCCGCGCCGAGAAAAAGGGGAATGATTCCATCGCGGCTGGTCAGTCCGAGCGTCGGGCGAAGACCGACCAAGGCGTTGTGCGATGAGGGTCCGCGAATCGAATTTCCGGTGTCCGTGCCCAATCCCACCGCACCGAGGTTTGCCGCCACCGCGGCCGCGGTGCCGCCGCTAGACCCGGCCGGCACATATCCTAGGTCATACGGATTTCGCGTGATGCCGGCGATCGAGCTGGTCGTTTCGTAGGGGCTGAAGGCCCATTCGGCCATGTTCGACTTCGCCAGGATAATGGCGCCGGCGGCGCGCAGCCGCTGCACCATGAAGGCATCCGTCGATGGTACGAATCCTTTCATGGCCAGCGAACCGCCCGTGGTCTGCAAATCCTTCGTGTCGTAATTGTCTTTGACGATGACCGCGATGCATTGCAGGCCGTGCAGCTGGCGCGTCAGCTTAAATTCGGCATCCAATTTATCGGCTTCGGCCATTGCCTTCGGATTGACGACCACCAGCGAATTTAAGCCGGTGCGCTGATCGTAGGTTTGAATACGCCTCAGATATTGTTCGACGACCTGATGGCAAGTCACTCGGTGCTCGCGAATGGCACGCTGCGTTTGCGCGATTGTGGTTTCGGTTATTTCAAAGCGTTCGCTGGCCCCTGCGCCTGACATGACCAGGGCGTACAGGAGCAAAGCGCCGGCGGGCGATGCTGCGCGATTGCGACTCGATATCGGCCACATTTTTGGTAGCTCTTCTTGTCGGGCGGTCAGTATAGGGGATCAACCCGGCGAAAGTTAACCGGGCGGCGCCAGCGCTGCGCGCTGGATGAACTCCGGCACCTTAAGTTTATATCGCGCGAGCGAATCAGCGAATTGCCGCACAAATTGATTGACGGCCGGACGCATCGTGACACGGTCGCGCCAAGCCAACAGGCGTGGCGTGGCAGCCGACATTGGAGCCCCAAGCCGCGCAGCGAAAATTTGTGCCATATAAAACGCGATATCCGCATAGGTATACTCGCCGGCGAGATAGTTGCGGCCCTCAAGCGCCGCATCCGTCTCAACGTAATAGCGCTGCACTTGCGCGATCGCTTCCTGGGCCGCCGTTTCGCCAAGATGCTCCTGCAGTCCCATCAATCGAATCACGTGCGGGAAAAATACCTCATCGGACTTGAGCTCGAGCAACCGGGCTCGGGCGCGAGCAGCGGGCTGCGATGGCCAGAGCGGCGGCGTGGGTTGCAGATGTTCGAAATACTCGAAAATCTGGGTTGAATCAAAAATCTCGAGGTCCCCATGAATCAAGACCGGAACCTGACGTTTGGGATTCACCCGCAGCACTTCCGGTTGCTTCGGATCGTAGCGATGATCCATGGTAAAGGGCACCATCACGACGTTGGCCGGGAGCGCCTTCTCCAGGGATGCGATATGCACCTTCGCGCCGAACATGCTGAGCGGTCCGGAGTAGATCGTCATGCTGGTCATTTTGAGCCTCTTAAAAACTTGAACTGGAGCACGGCGCGCTCAGTCCTAAATTGAAAGGATGGGCTGTCAAGGAACGCCCTTGCACAGACAAACAAATTTATATTCGTGAAATATCAATATGTTACACAAATATCGTGCGTTTTCTCGTTGCTTGCCGCTTCCCATTCTGTGCGCCCTGCTCGCAAGCTGCGGCGACTATAACAACGGCTGCTATGGATGTGGCTATGTCAGCCCGCCCACGGAACTATCGGCAGGCGTGGTCGCCGACGATTTCAATGGCAATGGCTTCACTGATGTCGTCGCCCTCAGTACCGTGCGCCCGCCAGTACTGCAGTACTCATCCAACATCAAAACGTATCTATCGACCGCCGCAGGCATATTCGCCGCCCCGGTATTCACCCCGGACGGCGTTCACCCGCTTTATGTGGCCAGCGCGGATCTTAACGGCGACGGATTGAAGGATGTCGTGTCGGCCAGCTTCGATGATGGTGCATTGAATGTGTTCTACAACAACAAGACGAGCCCGGGCAGCTTTAACACGCCGGTCTCCTTGGCGAGCCCCGGCGCCTCGCAGCTTGCCATCCAGGATATGAACGGCGATGGTCTGCCGGACTTGATCTCAGCGGATTTTAACGTCTCATTGTTTGTGCAAACCTCTCCGGGGACCTTTGCGGCTCCCGTCAGCCTGTATCCCGGCGGAGCCAACTGGGTCGCTGTGGGCGATCTCAACGGGGATGGGGCAATGGATGTGGCGCTGACGGACAATGTCGGCGTCAAAGTGCTGATGCACACGGGCGCGGTTTCAGCAACGACCTACGCCGCTCCGATCAGTGTTTTCACACAAACCCCGAATGCCAATGTGTTTGGCGCCAACATCATCGCGATTGCGGACGTCAATGGTGACGGCCTCAATGATCTGTTGATCACCGATCCCGGCCCGACGGGCGGGATGTCCCCCGCCGTTTTCGTGCTGCTCCAGGACCCGGCCAATCATGGGAGTTTTCTTGCCCCAATTGGCTACCCCATCGCCACGCAGGACCTGCCGCAGTCCATCGTGGTGAGCGAACTGCAGACACCCGGCAAGCTCGACATCGTCATTGGCGGACTGCAAACCGTTACGGTTCTGCTGCACGATCCTGCCAATCCCGGCAAGTTCTTGCCGGCCATCATTTATGCCGCTCCCGGTGCCAATGAAATCGCCGTGGCGGACATCAATGGCGATGGCAGACCCGACATCGTCGTCAGCAACGGCGTCACCTTCCCGATGCAAGGGGGCGTGTCGACCACTCATCCGGGCGTGTTGCTGCAAAGTGCAACCACGCCCGGCAGCTTCGCGCCGCTGCAGGACCTGCCTTAGCGCGGTCATTCGACGTAGGGCTCCGATGTGTGTATAGTGCGCCCGGCTCATTAGAGGTTGGCGCTCGGTCAGTGCCACCTTAAGCTCGCAGTCCGTCATCGACGCACTTCGTATTTCTTTTACCCTCCCTCGCTGCTGACCGCTGCGGACGCTGAAAAGCCCGTCGTGCGAGTCCTAATAATATTTTGAGGTTTTTATAATGTCATTTTCCGATCTCGGGCTATTGCCCGAATTGATGCGTGCTGTTGCCGATAAAGGCTACGACACGCCCTCCGCCATCCAGGTGCAAGCGATTCCTGCGGTACTCGCCGGCCGCGACGTCCTCGCCGGGGCGCAGACCGGCACCGGCAAGACCGCGGGCTTCGTGCTGCCCATTTTGCAGCGCCTGGCGGGCCAGACCAACGCGGCCGGCAGGGCCCCGCGCGCGCTCGTGCTCACGCCGACCCGCGAACTGGCAGCGCAGGTTGCGCAGAGCGCTCGGGACTACGGGAAATACATGCCGTTGCGCACCTACCAGGTATTCGGCGGTGTGAGCATCAATCCGCAGATCAGCGCCTTGCGCAGCGGCTGTGACATCTTGGTTGCCACGCCCGGTCGCCTGCTCGATCTTGCGCAACAGCGAGCCGTGGATTTGTCCCAGGTCCAAGTACTGGTTCTCGATGAGGCCGACCGAATGCTCGATATGGGTTTCATCACCGACATTCGCCGCATCATCAAGTTGCTGCCGCAGAAGCGCCAGAATCTGCTGTTTTCCGCCACCTACTCCGACGACATTCGGGCATTGGCAGAGCGGCTGCTACACAATCCGCTCGCGGTTCAAGTCGCGGCGCGCAATGCGCCGATCGAGCTGGTCGAACAGCGGGCCTATCGAGTGCCGAAGGAACAAAAACGGCACCTGCTCGTGCACCTGATTCAGGAAGGCCAGTGGCGGCAAGTGCTGATATTCACTCGCACCAAGCACGGCGCCAATCGCCTAACGCAACAGCTGGAAGGTGCCGGCATTCAAGCGGCTGCAATTCATGGAAATAAGAGTCAGGCGGCGCGCGTGAAAGCGCTCGACATGTTCAAGCAGGGCCAGGTGACCTGTCTCGTGGCCACCGAAGTTGCGGCCCGCGGCCTGGATATCAAGGAACTGCCGCAAGTGGTCAACTATGAATTGCCCAATGTGCCGGAAGACTACGTGCACCGCATCGGTCGCACCGGCCGCGCCGGTTCCGCAGGTGAAGCCGTGTCGCTGGTGTCCTCCGACGAATCGGGACTATTGCGCGACATCGAGAGGGTCCTGCGACGCAGTATTCCGACCCTGCCGACGCCGGCATTCAAGATTGTCGAATCCGCCTCGCCGCCGCCCTTTCGTGAACACCGTCCCGCGCAGGCGCATGGCCGCCACGGCCACTCAGGTCATGGAGGCGCGCGCAAGGATGGAAATACCGACCGGCGTGATTCGCGCCGCCCGCCGAGTTCCGGCACCCGAAGTTTCGGTCAACCGCAGCGCGGGCGCTTCCGCTAGGAAAGCGTCGATACCATGGCGCGCAAATACTGCGCGAATTCCCCACCTAGGCTCGGATGCTTCAGGCCGTACTCGACGGTTGCCTGCAAGTATCCGAGCTTACTGCCGCAATCGTAGCGCTTACCCTCAAACTCGAAGGAAAATACCGGTTCGCGCTGCATCAGGCGGGCGATGCCGTCGGTCAACTGGATTTCGCCGCCCGCGCCCTTGCCGATTTTGGCGAGGTCCTCGAACACGGCGGCCGTCAATAAGTAGCGCCCGACTACCGCGAGCGTGGAAGCGGCCTTCTCCGGCTTCGGCTTTTCGACGATGTGCGACATCTTGCCCACGCGCGGCGCGATCGATCGCTCCAAGGTGACGATTCCATATTTATCCGTATCCTGCTTGGGGACATTCTGCACACCGAGTACGCTGCAGTGGTGCTGGTTGAAAACTTCCACCATCTGCTTCAAGCACGGCACCTCCGCCTCGATCAGATCGTCCGCAAGGTGCACCATGAATGGCGCATCGCCAATCACCGGCCGCGCGCATAGCACGGCGTGACCGAGCCCCAAAGGCGCAGGCTGCCGGATGTAGACGCAGGATGCCCAGCTCGGCAGAATTCCTCTTAAGGTATCCAGCAATTCCTGCTTGCCCTGCGCTTGCAGCACGGCCTCGAGCTCCGGATTTGAGTCGAAGTGATCTTCGATCGCTCGCTTGGAACTGCCGGTGATGAACACCAAAGTGTCGGCGCCTGCCGACAGCGCCTCGTCGACCGCATATTGAATCAGCGGTTTGTCGACAATCGGCAGCATTTCCTTCGGACTGGCTTTGGTGACCGGTAGAAAGCGGGTGCCGCGTCCGGCAACGGGGAATACGACTGCCTTTACGGGATGTGCCATCGGCAAAGCATAGCGGATTTTCCTGGGCAGCGCCGTCGGACGATTCTCACGCCTAGCGTAACTTGACGACCGCGTATGCCTCGAAGCTATCCCAGGAATGACACGCGGGGCAATGCCAATAAAAATTGCGACCCGCGAATCCGCATTCATTGCAGCGGTATTTCTCCGCCTGCGCCAATAGCGCAGCCATTTGCTGGGCAATGCGCTCGAATTGCATCGGTCCTTCCCGCCATACCGCCTGTAATGCGCCGTCTTGCGAGAATACCTTTTCTATCGATGCACGCAGCGGCGCGGCGTCGCCGAGGTCTGCGGCAATCGCCGCAAAGACCAGGCGCTTCAGATCACCAAACTCACGCTGCTCGGCTTGCGCCACGAGTTCGCTCAAGATTGCATCGCGCTCGGCGGCTCCCACCAGTTTCAGAAGATGCGGCAGTTCCTCCTGCAGCAGGGTCGGAGATTCGGCGAGCGCCTGCCTGAGCAACTGTACCGCGAGGTCGAGCTGCCCCTCGCTTTCCGCGATCTGCGCGTTCAGCAACGCCGCGCGAGGAAACGGCAGCGCTTCCTCGCGCGCCTCGCGCAGCAATCGGTGTGCGCTGTCAGTTTCGCCGCTCTCGATGGCGAGCGCCGCCAATTCACACAAGTAGTGTGCCGCGACCGTGCGCGCCGGCGCGGCCTTGATGCGATCCAGTTGCCGGTAGGTGCTCAACGCTTGCTGCCAGTCATGCTGTCGCTCGTAGACTCCGCGAAGCGCGTCAAGCGCGCTGGCACGCAACCGCGGAACTTCACTGACTTGTTGAAACAATCCTTCCGCCCGATCAAGAACTCCGGCACGCAAATAGTCTTGAGCCAGAGCCAGCAGCGCTTGTTCTCGATGTTCGGGGGCGAGCTCTTCGCGCGCCAGCAGATTCTGATGAATTCGGATGGCACGCTCGACCTCGCCGCGTCGCCGATACAGCGAACCCAACGCAAAGTGCGTCTCGATCGTGTCGGCATTGGCATCCATCAGCTTCAGGAACATGTCGAGCGCCCGATCGGGCTGCTCGGTGACCAGGTAATCGAGCCCGGTCACGTAATCAGGGTGTAGATTGCTCAAGGAGCGAGGCCAGCGCTTTCCCCAGCCGAAGTGGCCGGCCAAAATTCCGAGCACCAGTGCCGCCAGCACCAGAGCCCATGTCAGCAGCGGCAGGTCGGACACGTGCCCGCGGCCGAGCTAGTCGCGGATCGGTTGATCCGCACCGTCGTTGACGCGTTCGCGCAGATCCTTGCCCGGCTTGAAGTGGGGCACATGCTTGCCGGCGAGTGCCACGGCTTCGCCGGTTTTTGGATTACGGCCCTGTCGTGGTGGACGGAAATGTAAGGAAAAGCTCCCGAAACCACGTATTTCGATGCGTTCGCCCGTCGCCAACGCGTCGCTCATGATTTCCAGAAGCTGCTTAACGGCCAGCTCGACATCCTTTGCCGGCAAGTGCTTCTGCTTCGCCGAAATGATCTCAATGAGTTCCGATTTCGTCATTATCGATCCGTAGGCATCACTAGGCATACTTAAAGAAGGCGGTCGGCTGCAACCTGCGCCGACCGCCTATCCCCTCAATCCTGGCCAGAGATTTGCTCTTTTAGAAGATCTCCCAAGCTCGTTCCGGTCGGCGAATCGGTCCGGTAGTTCTGCATGGCCTCTTGTTCCTCGTGGATATCTTTCGCCTTGATCGACAGCGAAATGCTGCGGCCCTTGCGATCCACACCGGTAAATTTGGCCTCGACTTCCTCACCGACTTTCAGCAGCAAGCGGGCATCTTCCACTCGATCGCGCGATAGTTCCGAAGCGCGCAGCTGGCCATCGACTCCGTTGCCGAGGTCGATGATTGCACCCTTCGCATCGACTTCGCGAACGACGCCTTTGACGACGCTGCCCTTAGGATGCTCTGCGATATAAGCCGAGAACGGGTCCTTGGCAAGTTGCTTAATACCGAGGCTGATGCGCTCACGCTCGGGGTCGATCGAGAGCACCATGGCATCGACCTGCTGGGCCTTCTGATAGCTGCGTACCGCCTCTTCGCCGGGCATGTCCCAAGAGATATCCGATAGGTGCACTAGACCATCGATGCCGCCGGCAAGTCCGATAAAAATACCGAAGTCGGTGATCGATTTGATCTGGCCGCTGACCTTGTCGCCGCGATTGTAGTTATCCGCAAATTCCTTCCAGGGATTGGCCTTGCATTGCTTGACGCCCAAACTGATGCGCCGGCGCTCCTCATCGATGTCGAGCACCATGACTTCCACTTCCTGGCCGACATGCACTACTTTGGCCGGATTGACATTCTTGTTGGTCCAGTCCATTTCCGAGACGTGCACCAAACCCTCGACGCCCTCTTCGATTTCAACGAAGCAACCATAATCGGCAATGTTGGTGACTTTGCCGAACAGGCGCGTATTGGCGGGATAGCGCCGCGCAATGTTCTGCCAAGGATCGGCGCCCAGCTGCTTGAGGCCCAACGACACTCTCTGCCGCTCGCGGTCGAACTTCAAAATTCGTACGTCGATCTCTTCGCCGACCTTCACCACTTCGGAGGGGTGCTTGACACGCTTCCAAGCCATGTCGGTGATGTGCAGCAGTCCATCGATGCCGCCCAAATCGACGAATGCGCCGTAATCGGTGAGATTTTTGACCACACCCTTGACGGCGGCCCCTTCCTGCAAATTATCCAGCAGCGCGGAACGCTCGGCGCTGTACTCCTGCTCGACGACCGCGCGGCGCGAAACGACGACGTTGTTGCGTTTTTGATCGAGCTTGATGACCTTGAATTCGAGCGGCTTGTTTTCCAGATAGGACGGATCGCGCACCGGGCGCACGTCCACCAAGGAACCGGGCAGGAACGCCCGCACATTGTCGATCTCGACGGTGAACCCGCCCTTAACTCGGCCGGTAATGATGCCGATGACCACCTCCTGCTTCTCGAAGGCTGTTTCCAGCCGTGTCCAGGTCCTGGCGCGCTTCGCCTTCTCGCGCGATAGCCGCGTTTCACCCGAACCATCTTCGACACTGTCCAGCGCGACTTCGACAGTCTCGCCAACGGCAACCTCGATTTCACCTTTTTCGTTCTTGAATTGATCGGAGGGAATAACCGCTTCGGATTTCAGCCCGACGTTGACGATGACGTAGTCCTGGCCAACTTCGACGATCAATCCATTGAGGATGGTGCCAGGACGAATGCGCTGGCTCGCAATGCTCTGTTCGAACAGTTCCGCAAAACTTTCTGTCATGTTCTCTCTTGCTCATCCCTGGCACAGATCCCGTGTGCCAAAGGGGTTACCATTAAAAACGGCAATCGATCCTTGAAAGCCGCAACCTAAATCAACAGACGCCCGCGGGCGATCTTCAATACGCGACCGACTACCTCTTCGACGGACATGCCCGTGGTGTCCATCGTGACCGCGTCGGCGCTTGCGATCAGTGGAGAGATCGCGCGGCTCGTATCGCGCTGATCACGTTCCGCTATCTCCAGCGAAAGGGCGGCAAGGTTAGCAGCAACCCCCTTTTCTTTCAACTGCTTATAGCGTCTTAGGGCCCTTTCAGGCGGGCTGGCCGTGAGAAAAATCTTCACCTCGGCCGAGGGGAATACCACCGTGCCCATGTCGCGTCCGTCGGCCACCAGACCCGGGGGGACGGCAAAGCCCCGCTGGCGTTCCAGGAGCGCCGCACGGACCTGGCCCAAGGCGGCGACCTTGGAGGCGTCGTTGCCCGCTTGTTCGGTTCGAATCGCCCGGGTCACGTCCTGCCCGTTGAGCCAGACAGCCTCATCCCCGGTGGCGCTCGAGCCAAACCGTATGTCAAATTGACCGGCCAACCGCGCCAGCGCGGGTGCGTCATCGAGATCGACCGTCGCCTGACGCCCGGCCAACGCCACTAACCGGTACAGCGCCCCGCTATCGAGCAGCGTCCAGCCCAATGCCCTTGCCGCGGCACGGCTAACGGTCCCCTTGCCGGATCCGGAGGGTCCATCGATGGTGATGACAGGAACGTGGCTCATATCTCAATGGGCCAACTCGCGCACTGAAAGCCCCACCGACTGCGCCAACGGCACAAATCCCGGAAACGAGGTCGCCACATTGGCCACGTCCCGGATCAAGATCGGTCCGGCTGCGCGCAGGCTCGCGATGCTGAAAGACATGGCGATTCGATGATCGCCGAAGCTATCGACCACACCGCCGCCAAATGCCCGGTCTTGGCCGCGGCCTTCGATACGCATGCCATCGGGCAGGGTGCTGTGCACCACTCCCAAGGCCGTTAAACCCGCGCTCATCGAGGCGATCCGGTCGCTCTCCTTCACCCGCAATTCCTCAGCGCCGGTTACCCAGGTTTCGCCCTCGGCGCAGGCCGCGGCGATGAACAGGATGGGCAACTCATCGATGGCGAGGGAGATCAACTCTTCGGGGACACGGATACCTCGCAACGGCGAGGCGTGGACGCATAAATCAGCCACCGGCTCCGCTCCGCTTTGACGCGGATGCAATATGTCGATATTGCCGCCCATGCGGCGCAATATGTCGAGCAATCCGGTTCGCGTCGGGTTCAGACCGACATTCCGGATGAGTAGGCCCTCCTGCGGCGCCGCCAAAAGGCCTGCCACCACGAAGAATGCGGCGGACGAGAAGTCGCCGGGCACCGTCAGCTGCTGGCTGTGCAATCGTTCCACCGGATGCAGCGTGGTGCGCAGCCCATCGGTGCTGATGCGGACTCCACAACTTTGCAGCATGCGCTCGCTGTGATCTCGGCTCACCGCCGGCGCGGTAATGGTGGTGGCCGCGTCGGCGTATAGCGATGCCAGCAAAATCGCGGATTTGACCTGTGCGCTGGCGATCGGCAGGTGATAATCGATGCCCCGCAAGCGATGGCCGCCGCCGATATCGACCGGCGCAGTGCCGTTGTGCGTGCGCACATCGGCACCCATCTCGCGCAAGGGTTTTGCCACGCGTTCCATGGGCCGCTTCATGAGCGTGGCGTCCCCGACCAACTGCGAATCGAATTGCTGCGCCGACAACAGACCCGTGAACAAGCGCATGGCCGTACCGGCATTGCCCATGTCGAGCGCTTGGCCGGCGCCTTTGAGGCCGTGCATGCCGACACCATGAATCAACACATCGGTGGTGCTGCGCTGCTCGATGCGCACTCCGAGGCTGCGCATCGCTCGGAGGCTTGCCATGCAGTCTTCGCTCGCGAGAAATCCACTGATCTCGCTCACGCCTTCCGCGATACCGGAGAGCATCAGCGCACGATGCGA
The DNA here is from genome assembly GCA_963749775.1 of uncultured Gammaproteobacteria bacterium. Classification (GTDB taxonomy): domain Bacteria; phylum Pseudomonadota; class Gammaproteobacteria; order Steroidobacterales; family Steroidobacteraceae; genus Bog-1198. The sequence goes on along the minus strand of CAVVPB010000024.1, from coordinate 185,298 downwards.
AATCGATTTATCGCCAGGCACCGTCATCATGCCGGAAACGGTGAGCGCTGGACGCGCCTCAAATGCCTGCATCAGAGCACGGCCCGCGGATAAGAGCCCAAGACTTTGAACAACGAAGCGCGGCTTTCCAACGCCGCGAGCGCCTTCGCGACCGCCGGATCGCTGACATGCCCTTCGATATCGATGAAGAACACGTAGTCCCATTTGCGCCGGCGCGATGGGCGCGATTCGATGCGGGTCATGTTGACTTTATGTCGCGCGAGCGGCTCGAGCAATTGGAACAGCGCGCCCGAATCGTCGGTGTCGCTGGTCGAGACCAGCAGCGTGGTGCGGTCGGCGCCACTTGCGCTGAACAGCTTTCTGCCCACCACCAGAAACCGAGTGGTGTTGTCCGCTCGGTCCTCGATCTCATTGGCGAGCAAGTTCAGCGAATAGATCTCGGCAGCCGCATGCCCGGCGATTGCCGCGGTGCCACGCTCATCGCGTGCACGCCGCGCCCCTTCGGCATTGCTGGACACTCCCACTCGCTCCACCTCGGGCAACTGATCGTCCAGCCAACCACGGCATTGCGCCAATGCTTGCGGGTGCGCGCAGACGCGTTTGATGCCCTCCAGGCCGTTCATCTTGCCCATCAGGTAATGGCTGATTCGCAATTCCACTTCACCGCAAATCTTCAAGCCCGAGGTCAAAAACATATCCAGGGTGTGGTTGACGGTCCCCTCGCTTGAATTCTCGATCGGCACCACGCCGAAGTCGGCCACGCCGCCCTCGACCTCGTGAAAAATCTCATCAATAGCGGCCAACGGCAGCGCGCGCACCGAAGAGCCGAAGTGCTTGAGCACGGCGGCCTGAGTGAAGGTGCCTTCCGGACCCAAGAAGGCCACCTTGAGCGGCTCCTGCTGGGCAAGGCAAGCGGACATGATCTCGCGAAACAAGCGGGCGATTTCTTCGTCGCGCAGCGGCCCCTGGTTGCGCTTGAGCGCGAGTCGCAGCACTTCCGCCTCGCGTTCAGGCCGGTAGTAATCCACCGCCTTGCCTGAGGATGATTTGGAGATGCCGACCAATTGCGCAAATCGTGCGCGTTCGTTGAGCAATGAATGTATGCGGGCGTCGATTGCGTCGATGCTGTCGCGAATGTTTCCGAGACCGGCGCCGGCGGGAGTTGCGCCCGGCGTCGGCTTTGCAGCCAGGCGCGGCTTGATCCTCGGTTTCTTTGCGCGGGTCATGCGCGCCCCGCGTGCTGGTGTTCGAATTCGCTCATGAACGCAATCAATTTCTTGACACCCTCCATTGGCATCGCGTTGTAGATGCTCGCGCGCATCCCGCCCAGCGCGCGGTGACCTTTCAGCCCTTGCAGGCCTGCCGCGGCCGCGGCCTTCAGGAACTCCTGGTCAAGATCCGGATTGCTCAATCGGAATGTGACATTCATTCGGGAACGGGAATCCGCGGCCACCGAATTCTTGTAGAGGCGTGACGCATCGATCGCAGCATACAGCGCCTGCGCCTTGGCTTGGTTGCGTTCGCCGACCGCGCTCACTCCCCCAGCCGCTTTGAGCCATTTGAACACCAGCCCCGCCATGTACCACGCGAACGTCGGGGGTGTATTTAACATAGACTGACTGTCCGCAATGGCCTTGTAATCGAACACATGCGGGGTGTCCGCGCGTGCATGCCCGATGAGATCCTCGCGCACGATGATCACGGTCAATCCGGAAGGTCCGATGTTCTTCTGCGCACCCGCGTAGATCAGCCCGAATCTCGCCACGTCGATGGGCCGCGACAAAATACTGGAGGACATGTCCGCCACGAGCGGCACGCCGCCGGTGTCGGGGACATACCCGAACTCGACTCCGCTGATCGTTTCATTGGGCGTGTAGTGCGCATACGCAGCGTTGCGGCTGAAGCGCAGCTCGCGCTGCGGGGGAACTCTGCTGTAGCTGCCGCCGGCATCGCCGGCGACGTGCACCTTGCAATAGCGAGCCGCTTCGGTGATTCCCCTCTGCGACCAGTGACCGGTGTTCAGGTAGTCGACAGTCGATTGTGGGGTCGACAGATTCAGTGGCACCAACGAAAACTGTGCCGAAGCACCGCCCTGCATGAATAGCACCTTGAAGTTGGCCGGTATCGACATCAGCTCGCGCAGGTCCGACTCGGCTTGCTCCGCCACTTCGACGAAAGCCTTGCTGCGATGGCTGATTTCCATGACCGACATGCCGTCGTGGTGCCAATCGAGCAATTCATCCCGCGCCTGCTCCAAGACCTCGAGCGGCAACACAGCAGGTCCCGGCGAGAAATTGAAAACGCGCACCGGAACCTTAGGCGTTGTCGGCAGCCGGGTCGGCGGGCTCGGGATCTGAGTCCTCGCCATCGCCCGCCAAGCCCTCGATGCGCTCGAGGCCGGAGAGCTGATCGCCCTCCTCCAGCCGGATAAGGCGCACACCCTGGGTGTTGCGACCAACCACCGAGATGTCTTTCACGGGAGTACGCACCAATACGCCGTTTTGGCTCATTAGCATGATCTCATCGTCCAGGCTAACCTGCAGCGCGCCCACCATGATTCCATTACGGTCGGTAATCTGCAGCGCAATCACGCCTTGGCCGCCGCGGCCATGTTTCGGGAATTCCTCGAGCGGCGTCAGCTTGCCGAATCCATTCTGCGATGCCGTGAGGATGAACCCCTCTTGCGCGACGATCAAGGCGTTGACCCGCTGTGTATCGCTTAAGCGAACCCCGCGGACGCCGGCAGCTTCACGCCCCATCGCGCGCACTTCATCCTCCACGAATCGAATCGCTTTTCCGCCGGTGGTAAACAACAGAATGTCCCGGGTGCCGTCGGTAATCGCGACGCCCACCAGCTTGTCGCCGGGATCCAGCGCCACCGCGATGATGCCGCTGGCGCGCGGCCGCGAGAATAGCGCTAGGGAGGTTTTTTTGACCGTCCCGAGGCTGGTCGCCATGAAGACAAATTTCCCTTCCTCAAATTCCTTGATCGATAGCATCGCGCTGATGCGCTCGCCCTCTTGAAGCGGCAGCAGATTGACGATCGGTTTGCCGCGCGATCCGCGGCTGGCCTGCGGCAGCTGATACACCTTGAGCCAGTACACTTTGCCGTGATCGGAAAAGCACAATAGCGTGTCGTGGGTATTGGCCACGAATAGCTTGTCGACGAAATCCTCGTCCTTGACGGCGGTGGCAGCCTTACCGCGGCCGCCGCGGCGCTGCGCCTGGTAATCCGAAACCGGCTGCGCCTTGGCATATCCGCCATGCGACAGCGTGACCACCACGTCCTCCGGCGAAATGAGATCCTCGGTGGTCAGATCCTCGTGATTGACGAGGATCTCGGTGCGGCGCTTGTCGCCGAAGGTGTCGCGGATGTACTCCAGTTCCTGGCGGATCACTTCGAGCAGGCGCTGCGGACGCGCGAGAATGTCCGACAGATCGCGGATTTGCTGCAGCAGTTCTTGGAATTCGGCAATGATCTTGTCCTGCTCGAGTCCCGTGAGCCGGTTCAGGCGCATTTCGAGGATAGCTTGGGCCTGCGTATCCGTCAGCCGATAGCCACCCTCGACGATCCCCAAAGCTGCAATTTCGCCGTCGGGACGCGTGCTGATGGCTCCGGCGCGCACCAGCATCTCGGGCACCGCACCCGCCCTCCAGGGGCGCGACATCAGCGCCGCCTTGGCCTCGGCAGGCGATGGCGAGGCCTTGATGGCGGCAATGATCTCGTCGATATTGGCGAGCGCGATCGCGAGGCCTTCCAACACATGTCCGCGTTCGCGCGCCTTGCGCAGCTCGTACACGGTGCGTCGCGTGACGACCTCACGGCGATGGCGCAGGAAAGCGTCGAGCATTTCCTTGAGGCTGAGGAGGCGCGGCTGACCATCGACCAACGCCACCATGTTGATACCGAACACCTGCTCCATGGGCGTCTGCGTGTACAGATTGTTGAGCAGAATCTCGGGCACCTCACCACGCTTCAATTCAATCACCACGCGCATACCGTCCTTGTCGGACTCATCGCGCAGGCCATCGGAGGCGATTCCCTCGATCAACTTGTCGCGGACCAAGTCCGCGATCCGCTCGATCAAACGCGCCTTGTTCACCTGATAAGGCAGCTCGGTAATGACGATCGCCTGGCGCTCGCCCTTACCGACATCCTCGAAGTGCGTGCGCGCCCGCAAATGCAGCCGACCGCGGCCGCTCTTATAGGCGGCGACGATCTCCTGGGCGCCGTTGATAAATCCGGCGGTGGGGAAATCCGGGCCGGGAACGATTTGCATCAGCTGCCCGAGCGTCAGCTCCGGATTCTCGATGAGGGCGATGCACGCGGTGATTATCTCGGTCAGATTGTGCGGCGGAATATTGGTCGCCATACCCACGGCGATACCCGAGGAGCCGTTGATCAACAGATTCGGGATTCGGGTCGGCAATACCGCGGGTTCGCTTTCGGACTCATCGTAGTTCGGGTTGAAATCGACCGTTTCCTTGTCGATGTCCGCCAGCAACTCACCCGCCAGCTTCGACATGCGCACTTCCGTATAGCGCATTGCGGCGGGCGGATCGCCGTCCACGGAGCCGAAGTTTCCCTGGCCGTCAACCAGCAAATAGCGCATTGAGAATTCTTGCGCCATACGGACGATCGCGTCATACACCGACGCGTCACCGTGCGGGTGATACTTGCCGATGACATCGCCTACCACGCGTGCGGATTTTTTATAGGGCTTATTCCAGTCGTTGCCCAGTTCCCGCATGGCATAGAGCACGCGTCGATGCACCGGTTTTAATCCGTCGCGCACATCGGGCAAAGCGCGTCCGACGATCACGCTCATGGCGTAATCGAGATAGGATTTGCGCATCTCGTCTTCGAGATTTACGGGCAATATTTCGCGTGCGATCTCGGCCATTTGCGAGAGTCCGGTGAGTTATCGGACTTTATTTAGTGGAATTAAAGGAGGCAAGACAGGTCTGAAACATGGGTGAAATTCTAGCACAGATCCCCCGGGGGCTTAAGCCTACGGAATGGCTTTTATCGATATACTTCCGGCATGCCCCTGGTTCCCGCTGATTTACGCATTGAGGTCCGCTGGATCGTGCCGATGACGGCGCGAAACGAGGTGCTCGAGGATCATTCGCTGGTGGTGCGCGATGGTCGGATTCTGGATATTTTGCCAAGCGCCGCCGCGACTGAGCGCTACTCCGCCACAGCGGTGCTGCAGAGAAGTTCCCACCTCGTAATGCCGGGCATGGTCAATGGCCAATCGGACGCCTCGATGCGGCTCTTGCGCGGGGCTCATCACCAAGCGGCGGCCGACCGCTTTGTCAACGCGGATTTCGCGCGCGACGGGGTCATGGCGACCATCGCCGAGATGCTTAAGTCCGGAATCACTTGTTTCTACGATCGCTCTTGGTTTCCCGAAGAAACCGCACGCATGGCCAATGAGCAAGGCATGCGTGCAGTGCTCGGCATGCCGGTGACCGAGGCGCCCACGCCTTGGGCAAAAAGCGCGGCGCTGGCTTTGACGCGTTCGCTGCACCTGCGCGATAAATACAAAGATGATCCTTTGGTGTCGACGCTGTTCGCACCGCACCCGGCGAACAGCCTGAGCGATGCGACATTCGCACGCCTGGTTACGCTGGCCGATGAACTCGATGCCGGCATCACGCTGGATCTACACCAATCGACCGGTGAAATCAGCGAGTGCATGGCCACCTACAACGTTCGACCGATCGAGCGACTCTGGCATCTAGGACTGCTCACGCCCGCGCTTAACGCGGTGCATATGGTGCACCTCAGCGCGGCGGATATCGGCCTGGCGCAAAGAACAGGAATATCCGTCACCGTCTGTCCGCAATCGAATCTGAAGTTGGGCAATGGATTGGCGCCGATCGGTGCGCTGGGCGCGGCCGGCATTCGACTTGGGCTGGGCAGCGGCGGCACTGCGTTGAGCCAGGATATCTGGGGCGACATGCGGCTCATGGGACTGGTGCATACCCCCTGGGATGCACTGCGCGCTGCCACGCACGGCGGTGCCGCGGTGCTGGGGCTCGACGCTGAGGTAGGTACGCTCGAGGTGGGAAAATGGGCGGACCTCTGTTGCGTGGATCTTTCCGGTCCCGGCATGCAGCCGGTGGGCGATCCGGCGGCGCAATTGGTTTTCAGCGGCGGCCGTGACATCGTAAGCGATGTCTGGGTCGCGGGCCGCCAACTGCTTTCAGGCGGCGAGTTGACACGGCTCGACTGGTCCGATGTCGCCGCACGATCCAAAGCCTGGGCCGTGCGAATGAACGTAAGAGGTTGACCGATGAATGCTTCGGGGCACAATGTCGATCCGGCGGAGCTCGCGAAATTCGCTGCCCTGGCGCAGAGCTGGTGGGATCCTGCCGGTCCTTCGAAGCCACTGCACGAGCTCAATCCCGTGCGCCTGCGCTACATCGACTTGGCGGCGGGTCTGTCCGATACCCGCGCGCTCGATGTCGGGTGCGGCGGCGGAATATTGGCCGAGGCGATGGCGCGCAGCGGCGCCCGCGTGCTCGGTATCGATCTGTCGCAAGCCGTGCTCGATGTGGCGGAACTGCATGCGCTCGAAAGCAATGTCGGCGTCGAATATCGGGCGATTGGCGCTGAAGCACTCGCGATCGAGCAGCCGGGCGCGTTCGATTTGGTTACCTGCATGGAAATGCTCGAGCATGTTCCGGATCCGGCGGCGAGCATCGCGGCGTTGGCGACACTCGTCAGACCCGGCGGCGATATCGTCGTCTCAACGCTCAATCGCAAGGCGAAGGCATTTGCGGTCGCCATTGTCGGCGCCGAATATATTGCGCGCATGTTGCCGCGGGGAACACACGAGTACCTGAAATTCATTCGCCCATCGGAGCTTGCGCGCTGGGGCCGGGGGGCGGGCCTTGAACTGGTCGACCTCAAGGGCATTACCTACAACCCGCTGACGCGCTCCTTTCGACTCTCGACCAATACTGACATCAACTACCTTGCGCACTTCAAGCGACCGGCAGCCTGACATGGCCATTACTCTGCGCGCGGTGTTGTTCGATCTGGACGGCACCTTGCTCGATACCGCGCCGGACATGGTGGGTGCACTCAATGCGTTGCGCCGCGAACACGGGCTTGCGCCGCTGCCCTTCGAAGCGGTGCGCCATGCGGTGAGCCACGGCGCCGCACGGCTCGTGAAGCTGGGCTTTCCGGACGCCGACCCGGAAAGTCTTGCGGGCCTACAGCGCCGCTTTTTGGAGATCTACCGCGGGGCCTTGAGTGTAGAGACCCAGCTCTTTCCGGGCATGGATCAAGTTCTGGAGGCGCTCGCCCAGCGCGGCATTAAATGCGGGATCGTAACCAACAAGCCGGGCTGGCTCACCGATCCGTTGCTTGCGGGGTTGGGGCTGCGCACCCGCTTCGCCTGCGTGGTCAGTGGCGATACGCTGGCAGAGCGCAAGCCGCATCCTAAGCCGCTGCTGCATGCCGCGGCATTGGCGGAGGTTTCGCCCAACGCGTGCATCTACGTCGGCGACGCGGAACGCGATGTTCAGTCCGCACGCGCCGCGGCCATGCCGGCGCTGGTTGCCGACTACGGATACCTGCGAGCCGATGAGGATTCAACTGCTTGGGGCGCCGACGGCTATCTGAATAAGCCGCTCGATTTGCTGGATTGGATCAAGGCCAGCGGACGACTATGAGCGACCTCAAAAGTTGGCTGGCATTGATCGTTGGCATGGCCCTTGGCGCCCTGGCGGCGCTGTTGTGGCGAGCACGTCGCGAGCAAACTTTGCGCATCGACGCTGAATTGCTGCGCGCGCGACTCAAGAACGAAGAGATCTTAAGCGCAGAACGCGAGCAGGCCTTGGCGCGAGCCCGGGAGCAATTGCACGGAGTATTTGGCGACATCGCGCGCGAAAGCTTGCAAAGCAACAACGAGATGTTCTTGCAGCTTGCGCGTGAACGGCTGACTCGACAACAACTGGACGCCTCGCAGGTGCTGAAGGAGCGCGAATCCGCCATCGAGTCCCTGGTTAAGCCGATCCGCGAGGCGCTGGTCAAAACCGAGGCGCAAATTCAAGCGATCGAACGCGATCGCATCGACTCGTTTGCCACCATCAAGGCGCAAATGGAGGCCGTGGCGATCGGACAAAATTTGTTGTCCCGCGAGACCCGCAACCTCGTTACCGCGCTGCGCCGCCCGGGCGTGCGCGGGCAATGGGGCGAGATCACCTTGCGGCGAGTCGTCGAATTGTCCGGCATGACCCTGCACGTGGACTTTTCCGAGCAGAAGCACTTGAGCACCGATTCCGGCGCAATTCGGCCCGATATGATTGTGCACATGCCCGAGCAGCGCGATATCGTGGTCGATGTCAAGACACCTCTGGATGCATACCTCGCTGCCGTCGAGGCGCAGAATGACGAGGAGCGCAACGCGCAATTGCATCGGCATGCGCAGATTGTCGGCGCACGGGTTCGCGAGCTGTCCTCCAAACAGTATTGGTCGCAGTTCGAACGCAGCCCCGATTTCGTCGTGCTGTTCCTGCCGGGCGATCAATTCCTCTCGGCCGCCCTGCAGGAAAATCCGGGCCTCATCGACGACTCGATGCGACAGAACATCATGCTTGCCACCCCCACCAGCTTGGTGGCGCTCCTCAAGGTCATCTCGTACGGTTGGAAGCAAACGGTCTTGGCCGATAATGCCAAGGAGGTACGGGGACTGGGTGAGGAGTTGTACAAACGGCTCGCGGTATTCGCCGAGCATCTCGGCAAACTGGGGAAATCCCTGGGCAACAGCGTCGAGTCCTTCAATCGGGCCGTGGGCTCCTTGGAACAGCAGGTGTTGCCGGCAGCACGCCGCTTTCCGGCCCTGGGGCTGCGCGTGAGCCGGGAAATCGACCCGCTCGAGCCAGTCGCGAGCCTGGCTCGCACGCCGCACCCGGCACCCGACGCGAACGCTGCATCCGATGACGCAAGCTCTGAGGAATCTTGACGCCACGTATCGCGCGCGCGCGCTGCCGGCGGGATCGGCGCGCTACTGGAGCTGGCTTTTCGCGGCGCCGGAAGCGCGCGCCCCCTTGCTGGGCATCTTTGCGCTGCTCGCGGAGTGGAATGCATTGATCGATCCTACGACCGAGCGCAGCACGGCGCAGATCAAACTCGATTGGTGGCAGGAGGAAGTTCGCCGCCTGGTCGCCGGGGTTCCGATTCACCCTATCGGCATCTATCTGGCCTCGCTACCGCGGGCCACCGCGGTCGATTTCAGCCCATTGACCTCGGCGATTGATGCCGCAGTCCGAGAGATCAACGGCGCGCCGTTGGAACGCGCGGCGGATCTTGCGCTCCAGGCCTGCGCGCTGCGGGCCAATCCGCTCGCGGTGGCCTCCCGGCTCGCCAGCGACGATCGCGATGAGCCGGCCTTGAGCGAGTGCATCGAAGCGCTGGCGATCGCCGACTACCTGTCACGGTCGGTGCGCGATTATCGGCGCGAAGCGCGCTTCGGACGCGTCCCGTTCCCGGTCGATGAGCTGTTGGCCGAGGGCATCGAGAATAGCGATCTAAGCGCTGCGACTCCGCCCGCGCGGCTGGATCACTATGTGTGGCGCCTGCGTGAACAGGCCATGCTCGCTTACTCGACCGCAGAAAGGACCCTGCCTCAGAGCCGCCGATCCCAGCAGCGGCACTTGTTAGTATTGGCCGCGCTGGGGCGGAAGCACTTGCAAAAAGGTGCCCCCAGCCTAAAGACGCGCGGCCTGCAGGATCTGCTGCTGGCGTGGCGGGCTGCGCGGCGCGCCAACGCATGATGTAATGGTCCCCATGATTCCCCAACAATTCACACCCGAGCGCGACCTGCTGGCGGGCCGGGCGATCTTGATCACCGGGGCGGGCAGCGGGCTCGGTCGAGCGCTTGCCATCGAATGCGCCCGTGCCGGCGCCAGCGTGATCCTGTCAGGACGCACCGGCGTCAAGCTCGAGCGTGTCTACGATGAAATCGAGGCGTTGGGTGCCCCGCAGCCGGCAATTGCAACACTCGATCTCGCGGTTGCCACCGCGGTGGACTACGACGGTCTCGCCCGCGTCATCGGCGATGAATTCGGCAAGCTGGACGGGCTGGTTCACGCCGCGGGCTTGTTGGGCGATCGCTCGCCGCTCGAGCAATATGACGTACCGACCTGGTGTAAGGTCCTGCACGTGAATCTGACGGCCCCCTTTATCTTGACGCAAGTCTTGCTGCCCAACCTGCGCAAGTCCGAAGATGCGTCGGTTATCTTCGTCAGCAGCGGTGTGGTTAAGCAGCAGCGGCCGTTCTGGGGCGCCTACGCCGTCGCCAAGACGGGCCTTGAGTCGGTTCGCGGCATGCTCGCCGAGGAGTTGGAGGGTGAGGCGAACATTCGCGTGAACAGCGTGAATCCGGGCCGAATGCGCACGGCAATGCGGGCTGCCGCCTATCCGGCCGAGGATCCGAACACGGTGCCACCGCCCGAATCGGTCAGCGGGCCTTTTTTATACTTGCTGAGCGAGCGCGGCCGCGGTATTGATGGCCAGTTCATCGACGTGCAATGACGATTTGGGGAACTCGGATGCAATTACGAACACTCTATTCAATTTGTGCCATGTCGGTCTTGTCGTGCGCGGGCTTCGGCTCGGCCCTCGGCGCTCCGGTCGAACGCCCTCTGGAGGGCGACTACGTCATCCATGATTTTCGATTCGCCTCGGGAGAAACCCTGCCGGAACTGCGCTTGCACTACACCTATCTTGGCAAAGCGCGCAAAGATTCGGCCGGACGTGTCACCAATGCCGTATTGATCATGCACGGCACCGGAGGCTCCGGCCGCAGCCTCATCAACGATCGATTCTCGGCCGTGCTATTCCAGAAGGGGCAGCTCCTGGATGCCGAGAAGTACTACATCATCCTGCCGGACGGCATCGGTCACGGAAAATCCAGCAAGCCAAGCGACGGCTTACACGCCCGGTTCCCGCAGTACACCTATCAGGACATGGTCGCCGCGCAATACGCGCTTCTCACCAACGGCCTGGACGTGAATCACTTGCGGTTGGTGATGGGGACATCGATGGGATGCATGCACACCTTCATGTGGGGCGAAGCCTACCCTGACTTCATGGATGCCTTGATGCCCCTCGCCTGCTTGCCGGTGCAAATTGCCGGACGCAACCGAGTGTGGCGCGATCTGGTGATGGATGCGATTCGCAGCGATCCGCAGTGGAATAAAGGTGACTACACCAGCGAGCCCTTGGGCGCTCTGCGCACGGCCGCCGGCCTGCTCCTGATCGCCGGGAGCGCGCCCATTCAAATGCAGATTACCCTGCCGACGCGCGACGCCGCCGATGAATTCGTGCAAAAATTTATGCCGCGCCAAATGGATGATTTGGACGCCAACGACCTGCTATACCAGGTCAATGCCTCGCGCGATTACGATCCGTCACCGGGGTTGGAAAAAATCAAAGCGCCGCTGCTGCAGATCAATTCGGGCGATGATTTCATCAACCCGCCGGAACTCGGCATTGCCGAACGGGAAATCAATCGCGTGAAAGGCGGCCGTTTCGTGCTGCTGCCCGCCTCGAAGGAGACCCACGGACATGGAACTCACACCTGGGCTGCCGTGTGGCAGCAGTATCTGGCGCAACTGCTGGACGCCTCGAAGCCGCCGGATCCCAAGTAGTTTCAATCCAGTTGTTTCTGGTCGCCCGCGGGTGGCTCGCGAACCCCTCTAGCCGCCTCAATCTCGTTCACCAGCGCGTTACGTTCGCTCGGCAACATGGCCCTCGAGTGGCCACGTGGCAATTCACGCGCCAGATGCACCGGGCCGAAGCGCACACGCATCAATCGACTGACGATGATGCCGCGAGCTGCCCACCAATGCCGCACCTGCGCGGAGCGCGTCGCTCGCACCGTCACATTTAGCCAGTGATTGGATCCCTCGCCGTATTTCGCTTCGGCCTGAAGAATGCTCATCGCCTCGCCCTCGCAATCTGTAGCGGCGCGAAACTCATCGACGAGTGCCTCCTTGAGCGGTCCGCGCATTCGCAGCACATAGTCGATGGTCAGCGCATGCACGCCTTGCGACACGCGATGCGCCCAGGAGCCGTCGTCGGTGAGAATTTCCAATCCCCCATCGACGGGAGGCATGGGCTGGATGGCGAGCCAGCGGCCACCCGAGCGCGGCAAATTCAAATGTTCCGCCGCACGCGAGGCGGCCGCTTTTAGGTCCAGGCTCTCACCCGGCGACCGGTGAAACAGCAGAACCCGCGTTTCCTTGACCGCAGGGGTGTGCAATCTGACCGGACGGCCATCGAGCGTAATTCGGTCCGTCCGAATGAGCCTGGCACCCAGCGCTGGCACTTCACCATTCACCTTGAGCCGCGCTTCGCGAATCCAGCGCTCGACTTCGCGGCGTGAACCAATGCCCGCTGCCGACAGCAGCTTCTGCACCCGCTCGCTCGGCGGTGGCTGCCGTTGTGCCGAGGCGGCCCTAGAGGAGGGTCCGCCCTTGCGCGACGCTGCGGCTTTGGGCGCTCGCGCTCGCATCAATGGGCATCGTCTTGCACACCGCTCGCCACCAGGCCCTGCATCTCTGGCCCGGCGCTTTGCGAGGGGGGATCTTCATCGTCGTCCGCCGGGGGTTCGCTTTCCGCGACCGTATCCGCCGAAGATTCCTCCGCCAGCAAGACTTGGGCGTCCGCACCCGGCAGCGTCAATTGCACCCGCAGATCCTCGAGCTCTTTGAGCTGTGCCAGCGTCGGCAAGTCGTCCAGTTTCTTTAAGCTGAAATAGTCGAGGAATTCTCGGGTGGTACCCAAAAGTTCAGGTTTGCCCGGGACGTCGCGGTGACCGACCACTCGAATCCAATTTCGTTCGTGCAGGGTCTTGATGATGTTCGGATTGACCGCCACACCGCGAATCTGCTCGATTTCCCCGCGCGTAATCGGCTGCCTGTAGGCAATCAACGCCAATGTCTCAAGGAGCGCGCGCGAATACTTCGCCGGACGCTCCTGCCACAGCCGCGCCACCGGCTGGGCCACCGAGGCCCTGATTTGAATTCGAAAGCCGCTGGCCACCTCGAGCAATTCCAAGCCGCGCGTTTCGTATTCCGCCGTTAGCGCCGCAAGCGCGCTTTTGACTTCGTCGGCGCTCGACCCGTCGCGCTCATCGAAGATTCCCGCCAGTTCATCCAACGTCAGCGGCCGGCCCGCCGCCAATAGCGCCGCCTCAATCACATTTTTCACGTATTGATGGTTCATGGAGTTCTCGCAAGATCATCATTGGCGGCGCCGTCGTCGGCTACCAGTGTCAGATACCGGGCCGGATTGCCGAGGCGCACATGCAAGGGCGCATACGCCTCCGATTGCACCAGTTCGATTAACCCCTCGCGCAATAGTTCCAGAATTGCCACGAACGTCACGGTCACTCCGCGGCGGCCCTCGGCGGCAGAAAATAACTGCACGAAGTCGACGAACGCATTGGTCTGCAGTGATGCAAGCACATCCGTCATTCGCTGACGCACCGACAGCGGTTCGCGCTGCACGTGATGGTGCGCGAACATGTCGCTGCGCGCCAGCACCTCTTGAAAAGCCACCAGCATCTCCTGCAGCGTCACTTGCGGTGGAATGCGCACGATCTTGCGGTCGACCAACTCCGCCGACGCCACCCAGGTATCGCGCTCCAGCCGCGGCATTCGGTCGATGCCCTCGGCGGCGCGCTTGAAGCGCTCGTATTCTTGTAAACGACGCACGAGTTCGGCGCGTGGGTCTGCTTCATCCGCAGCCTCATCGGTGCCGACGCGCGGCAGCAGCATGCGAGATTTGACCTCGGCCAGCGTCGCCGCCATGAGCAGGTACTCGCCCGCCAATTCGAGCTGCAATACCTGCATCAGCTCGATGTAGCGCATGTACTGGCGCGTGATCTCCGCAATCGGAATATCGAGGATATCGAGATTCTGCCGCCGAATGAGATACAGCAGCATGTCGAGCGGTCCCTCGAAAGCCTCGAGAAATACCTCGAGTGCTTGCGGGGGAATGTACAAATCACGCGGCATTTCGATAATCGGTTGCCCCTCCACGACCGCAAACGGCATCTCCGCCTGGGCCGGCGCGAGCGCGTTAACCGGCGCCGGCGCCACAGCGTTTTGAACCAAAGTCAATTCGGGTTTCATCGGTAGTTCATGGCCATAGCTTGTCGGACGGCATCCAGCGTATCGCGTGCCGCCGTCCGCGCCCGCTCACACCCCTCTGCGATAATACCGCGTACCAGATCCGGATTCTCCTCGAACTCTTGGGCGCGCTTGGCGATGCCGGACACCTCTTCGACGATTTTCTCAATCAACGGCGCCTTGCATTCCAGGCAGCCGATTCCTGCGGTGCGGCATCCTTTTTGTACCCAGTCTTTGGTCTCGGCGGTCGAATAGATCTTGTGCAGATCCCACACCGGACATTTATCGGGATCGCCGGGATCCGAGCGGCGCGCGCGCGCCGGATCAGTCTGCATGGCCTTGAGTTTTTTGACGATCGAATCCGTATCCTCGCGCAAACCGATCGTGTTGCCATAGGACTTCGACATCTTGCGGCCATCTAGCCCGGGCACCTTCGGCGTCGCCGTGAGCAGCGCTTCGGGTTCAGGCAAAATCGAGATCCCGGCGCCCTCGATAAAGCCCAACAGCCGATCGCGATCCGCGACCGTGAGGCGGGCATTCGCTTCGACCAAGGCGCGCGCCTTGGCGAGGGCTTCTGCATTACCCTTTTCTTGGTATTCCTTGCGCTGCGCGCGATACAGATTTGAATTGCGTGAGCCCAGGCTCTTGATCGCTTTTTCGACCTTTTGTTCGAATTCGGGCTCACGACCGTAAATGTGATTGAAGCGCCGAGCGACCTCGCGCGTGATCTCGACATGCGCAACTTGATCTTCGCCGACCGGCACGAATTGCGAACGGTACAGCAAAATATCCGCGCTCTGCAGCAACGGGTAGCCTAGAAACCCGTACGTGCTCAGGTCGCGATCGGCGATTTGCGCCTGTTGGTCCTTGTAGGAAGGTACGCGCTCCAGCCAACCCAGCGGCGTGATCATCGAGAGCAACAAGTGCAGCTCCGCGTGCTCCGGCACCTTCGACTGGATAAAAAGCGTCGCGACGCCCGGATTTAGCCCGGCGGCCAGCCAATCAACGGCCATGCTCCAGGTGTATTCCTCGAGCTTCGAGGTGTCCTCATAGCCGGTCGTTAAGGCATGCCAGTCGGCGATGAAGAAGTAGCACTCGTACTGATACTGCAGTTCGATCCAATTCTTAAGGGCGCCGTGATAGTTGCCGAGATGCAATTGTCCGGTCGGGCGCATCCCCGACAGCACGCGTCGATTTTGTAGAAGTCCGCTCATCCGATTCCCAATGCGTTGATCACATGGCCGATGGCCCGATACGCCGGACGGAACAGCCAGCCGAACAGGCCCAACACCGATAATCCCAGTACGATGAACATGCCCAACGGCGCCATTTTCTCGAAGCTCGCCCCCACCCTCTTGGGCAAAACGCCGGCGAGTACGCGCCCGCCGTCGAGCGGCGGGATCGGCAGCAGATTAAGAAGCGCCAGCACGACGTTGACCAGAATACCGGCCTGAGCCATGAGCACCAGCCAGCGGTCCACGGTTGTACCGCCCGGGATTCGCACCACCGCTGCGAGCACGGCGCACCACACAAGCGCCATCAAAAGATTCGCCGCAGGGCCGGCCAGTGCCACCATGACCAGGGCGAGGCGTGGCTTGCGCAGTCCGGCGCTCGCCACCGGCACGGGTCTCGCCCATCCGAACAACGGCAGACCCAGCGCGAGCAGCAGTCCCGGAATCAGCACCGTGCCGACCGGATCAATATGGCGCAGCGGGTTCAAGCTCAGGCGCCCGAGCAGCTCGGCGGTGCGATCTCCGAAATACCGGGCCATCCAGCCATGCGCCACCTCGTGCAAGGTGATGGCGAAAAGAACCGGGATTGCCCAGATCGAGATATTGTAAATAAATCCATTTAGATCCAATGCTTGCACTCGTTAATTTAAGTAATTACGAGCTTTTTTGCCCGCATCGCGAGCCATTATACGGTGGCCGTGGGCGCAAAGGGGCTCACGTCGCCCCGCCCCACCCGGACCACGACGGCGCGGTCGGTGGATAAGTCAATCACCGAGGTCGGCGTCAGCCCACAATTGCCGCCGTCCAAAACCAGATCGACGCTGTGCCCGAGCTTGTCGTAGATATCCTTCGCGTCGGTGCGCGGCAGCATTTCACCGGGCAGCAGCAGCGTGGAGCTCATGATCGGCTCGTCGAGCTCACCCAGCAGCAGCGCGGTGACCGGATGATCCGGCACACGCAGCCCGATGGTCCCGCGCCGCTCGTGCTTCAGGCGCCTTGGTGTCTCGCGCGAGGCCTTGAGCAAAAAAGTATACGGTCCCGGCGTGTGCGCCCGCAGCAGCCGATACTGCCAATTGTCCACCAGCGCATATTTTCCAACGTCGGCAAGATTGCGGCACACCAGAGTGAAATGATGATTCCGGTCGGTTTGGCGGATCTCGCGGATGCGTTCCAGCGCGGCCTTATCGCCGATATGGCAGCCGAGCGCGTAGCAGGAGTCGGTGGGATACACGATGACGCCCCCCGTGCGCAGCACCTCCACCGCTTGGCGCACATAGCGGCGTTGCGGGGAAACGGGATGCAGCTGCAGGTAGAGGCTCATTGCGTCGGCTATGATACGCGGATGAGTCAACTCCTCGAATGGTCGCCCCTCATCGTCTTTTTTGTGACATTTGAACTTAAGGACATCTACTGGGCCACCGCCGCGCTGATGCTCGCCTGTGTGCTGGTGTTGGTCATTCATCGTGCGCGCAGCGGCAAGTTCAAAACGATGCATGTCGTCACGACAGCCCTCGCGCTGGGTCTTGGCGCCGCGACCTTGCTGTTGCACGATCAGCGCTTCATTCAGTGGAAACTCACCGTGTTGCTGGCGCTGACGTCGGTTGCCTTCCTGGGTAGCATGGTGATCGGTCAGCGGCCGCTCGTGCGACGCATGCTCGAGGCCGCGTTCAACGAACCCTTAAGTGTTCCCGCGCGCACCTGGCAGCTGATCAATGCCCTGTGGGCCGTTTGGTTTGCGGCTTTTGCCCTCCTCAATCTGTATGTGGCGCGTCACTTCGCGGTCAACCTGTGGGTCAAGTTCAAGGTATTTGGCTTTCCCGCCGCGACAATGCTGTTCATGATTCCGCAAGTTTTCTGGCTCAGCGGCAAGACCAAGGGTCAAATCGCATCGAATCGTACCCAGCGTTTGCGTGAGCGTCTGGAAAGTCGCTTTTCTCCGGCACAACTCACCATCGAAGACGAGAGTTCCCTGCACGCAGGTCATGCCGGCGCCGCGGGCGGGCACAGCCACTTTCGCGTACGGATCGTGGCCGAGGCCTTTCGGGGAGTCTCGGCGGTGGCGCGGCATCGATTGGTGTACGCCGCGGTGGATGACCTCCTCAAGAACGACATCCACGCCCTCGCGATCGAGGCACTCCCTCCTGCCGACTGATACTGCGGCCGCCGTTATGCTGCGATGCAGCAGCACATTTCTTCACCATCAAAAATTGGAGAGATGCCATGGTTGAGGCTAAACTGCCGCCCCCGGGCGCGAATGGCCGTAGGCCTATGTCGCTTTTTTTTTGTTTAAGAGGACCAAATGAGCCAATTCTTGAGTACAGCGTCGATCCGCCTATCCGCCGTGGTCGCGATCGCCCTCGCGGTGACGGCATGCGGTAAAGGCCAGCAGGCGGCGACGCCCGCGGCGACTGATAAGGCGGCCACGGCCGCGGCCGCACCGGCGCCGGTTGCCACCGTTGACGGCACACCCATCCCCCGTGCCGAGTACGACATTTACCTGAAGAGCCTGTTGCAGGGGCGGCCCAATACCGAGTTGACTGCCGAACAGCGCGCTCAGGTCCTGGATCAGATGATCAGCATGCATCTGCTCGCGACACAGGCCACTAAAGAGGGACTGGAAAAGGATCCGGACGTCGCCGCGCGGCTCAATGTGCTTCGCACGCGCGTGCTGGCGGATGCGGAATCGGAGAGGTTCCTGAAGGGCAAGGAACCGACCGATGCGGAACTGCATGCCGAATACGACACGGCCGTGGCCGCCATGGACAAGACCGAGTATCACGCCCGGCACATCTTGGTCGCGACCAAGGAGAAGGCCGAACAGCTCATCAAGAAGATCAAGGGCGGCGCGAAATTTGAGGACGTGGCCAAGGCCGAATCGACCGACGGTTCCAAGACCAATGGCGGAGATCTCGGTTGGTTCACCCTCACCCGCATGGCCAAGCCGTTCGGCGACGCGGTCAAAGGCTTGAAGAAGGGCGAGATGACCTCGGAGCCGGTGCAGACGCAGTTTGGCTGGCACGTCATCAAGCTTGAAGATACGCGCGAAGTGGCACCCCCGCCGTTCGAGCAAGTCAAGTCGCAGGTCACCAATGGCGCGATTCAAAAGAAGCTTCAAGCGTACGTGGACAGCTTGAAGAAAAACGCCAAGATCGAAAAATCGCTGTAACCTAAAGTCGACGTAGCGGATTCGCCTGAATCCGCTACGTCTTCAGCAGTTTAAGAAACGCCTGCTCGTCGAGAATCGCAACGCCGAGCTGCTCGGCCTTCTTGAGTTTCGAGCCCGCCTCGGCACCTGCCACCACATAGTCGGTTTTCTTTGACACGCTACCGCTGACCTTGCCGCCGCGCTGCAAGATCGCATCGGTGGCCGCATCTCGCGTCAGCGACTCAAGCGTTCCGGTCAATACGAAGGTCTTTTCAAGCAGCGCTTGGGAAGCGCTTGGCGGCGCGAGCGCGGGCCATGTGATGCCCGCGTGCAGCAAGCGATCGACCACCGCCGCATTGTCGGGATCGCGGAAATAGGCCACCACCTGACGGGCAACCACCGGACCGACATCCGGTACCCGTTGGATCTCCTCTTCGCCCGCAGCGCGCAAGACCGCGATGTCGGGAAAATACTGTGCCAGCGCCAGCGCCGTTGCTTCGCCCACATCGCGAATGCCGAGAGCGTAGAGGAAGCGCGGCAAGGTGGTCTGTTTTGCGGCGTCGATGGCCGCTTTAAGCTTCTGCGCGGACTTCTCGCCCATGCGTTCCAAGGTCGCGAGTTGCGCCGCTTGCAACGAGAATAGATCCGCCGGCGTTGTGGTCCAATCGCGGTCAACCAGCTGCTCCACCAGCTTATCGCCGAGCCCTTGAATGTCCATGGCGCGGCGCGAGGCGAAGTGCCGGATTTCTTCTTTGCGCTGCGCGGCGCAGCGCCGCCCGCCGGTGCAGCGCGCAACCGCCTGATCGCCCTCTCGCAGCACCGGTGAGCCGCAGACCGGGCAGGTGCTCGGCAGGGTCACGAGCTGCGCTCCGGCGACTCGGCGCTCCGGCAGCACCCGCGCCACCTCCGGGATCACGTCGCCGGCGCGACGAATCACCACGGTGTCCCCGACGCGCACGTCCTTGCGCGCCAGCTCGTCCATGTTGTGCAAGGTCGCGTTGCTCACCGTGACGCCGCCGACGAACACCGGCTCCAAGCGTGCGACGGGGGTCAGCGCGCCGGTTCGGCCCACCTGAAATTCGATGCCGCGGACGATGGTCAAGGCTTCTTCGGCCGGAAATTTATGCGCGATCGCCCAACGCGGCGCCCGCGAGATGAAACCCAGCCTGCGCTGCAGATTCACATCGTCAACCTTGTATACCACGCCATCGATTTGGTATGGCAGGGTAGAGCGAGCGGCGCCCATTTCCCGGTAGTACTTAAGACAGCCTTCGATCGATTCCACAACTTGCGACTGCGGACAGATCTTGAAGCCGAGCCGGCGCAATTCCTTTAGCGTCTCGCTGTGGCGCGGCGGAAGATCTCCTCCCTCGATGGCACCGATTCCGTAGATGAACAGGTCAAGCGGGCGCGCGGCCGTCATGCGCGGATCGAGCTGCCGCAAGCTTCCCGCCGCCGCGTTGCGCGGATTGATGAAGCCTTTCTCGCCGCGCGCCTGCGCCTCTTCGTTGAAACGCCTGAAACCCGCGAACGGCATGAATACCTCGCCGCGCACCTCGAGCACGCGCGGCACATTGCCTTCGCGCAACTTGAGCGGCAGGGACTTGATGGTCCGCAGGTTCTGCGTGATGTCCTCGCCCGTTTCACCATCGCCGCGCGTCGCGCCCTGCACGAAAACGCCATTTTCGTAACGCGCGCTGATCGCCAATCCATCGAGCTTCGGCTCCGCGGAGTAACGGATGGCATCCTGCTGCTCGAGACGTTCGTGAATGCGCCGATCGAAATCGCGCACTTCCTCCTCGCTGAACGCGTTGTCCAAGGACAACATCGCGACGCGGTGCTTTACCGCTCCGAAAGCGGAAATCGGCGTGGCGCCCACCCGCATGGTCGGCGAGTCCGGCGTTTGCAATTGCGGATGCTGCGCCTCCAGCGCACGCAGCTCAAGCATGAGTCGATCGTACTCGGCGTCCGGAACTTCCGGATCATCGAGCGCATGATAGCGATAGTTATAGCGCTCCAGGAGCTCCCGCAATTCGCGCGCACGCACGCTGGGCTGCTTGGTCTCAGCGGTTGTCTTCTGCGCGCACATGGGATTTTTATGCCCGCGGCAATGATGCTTGGAAGCGCGCTACATCATCGCGTAGCGCCGCCACCCGCTGCGGCGACATCGGCATACCCTTTGCATCTTGAACCATTCCGGACAATTCGTGCGCAAGGCCGCGAGCCGCCGCGAGCAACTCATCTATGGTCAGCAGAGGCTCGATGGGTCCCGGCAACACCGCGAACAGTGTGACTCCCTTGAATTCCTCTGTCGACATCCGGGCTACATCGAAGGTACCGGGTTCGACCAAGCTAGCCACGCAAAATAAGCTGCGGCCATCCACGTGCTTGCGATGAAACACCTGGTACCGCCCGTAGGCCAGGCCATTCAGTTCCAGGGCGGACAACAGGGTCGCGCCGGACCAGCGTGCCTCGCCGGCGGCGCACACGCGAACCGTGACGATTTTCTGTGACTCGCTGGAATTGGGATTTTGCGCCGGCGCAACCGCCTCGTTCGCTCGCCTCAGGCACGAGCGTCGGCACGCGGGCCGACAGCACCGACGCTCGGCGCAGGAGAACTTGGCGTGATGCTCGCCGTGATGGACGGCGTGACGGACGGCGCAGGATCGGCGCTGACCATCATGGGCCCGTCCAATACCGGAACCCGGTCGTACTCTTCGGTTCTGATGCTTAAGGGCTCGAATGGCGACGCCCATTCGCGGACAGCTCGGATCTTCACGCACCGGCGGCTCTTCAGTAACGCGCGGCTCGGGCGCAGGCGTGATCTCGCGCAGCTCTGCGTTGCCCGGCGCCTGGGCGGAGCGCCGCGAGCCCCACCACCAGATGCCGGCGAGGAGCAATAAACTCAATCCCAACAGGATCCAGCGAAGCTCGGCAGCCATAAGACTTTCGCGCTACATCGCTGCCATGCGCACGGCCTCGTCGACATCAACCGAAACCAAGCGCGAGACGCCGGGCTCGTTCATGGTGACGCCGACGAGCTGCGCCGCCATCTCCATGGTGCTCTTGTTGTGCGTGATGAAGATGAACTGCACGTTGCGCGACATGTCGCGCACGATGTCGCAGAACCGGCCCACGTTGTTCTCATCGAGCGGCGCATCCACCTCGTCCAGCAGACAAAACGGCGCCGGATTCAGATCGAAGATCGCGAATACCAAGGCGACCGCGGTCAGCGCCTTCTCGCCGCCCGACAGCTGGCTGATGGTGCTGTTGCGCTTGCCCGGCGGACGCGCCATGACCGACACGCCGGCCGCCGAGGAATCTTCACCGGTTAGCTCAAGATATGCATGCCCGCCGCCAAAGAGGCGCGGGAATTTCTCCTTCAAGCCGGCGTTGACGCGATCGAAGGTGTCCTGGAAACGCGTGCGGGTCTCCCGATCGATCTTGCGCATCGCGGATTCGAGAGTCTCCAAGGCGTCGGTGAGATCCTTGCACTGCCGATCCAGATACTCCTTGCGCTC
Organism: uncultured Gammaproteobacteria bacterium; assembly: GCA_963749775.1. GTDB lineage: Bacteria > Pseudomonadota > Gammaproteobacteria > Steroidobacterales > Steroidobacteraceae > Bog-1198. The sequence continues at coordinate 163,243 of CAVVPB010000024.1, read as the reverse complement.
GGATTGTTCCTTGAACTCTCCGATCGCCGCCAGGTTGACCTGACCCAGTCGTTCGATTTTGCCCTTGGTGTCCTCGAGCTGGGCCTCCCAGGTTTCTACGTTCGCATCGGCGGCGATTTGCGCCGCCAGCACGGCGAACTCGTAATTCGTCGCGCCAAGTTGCTCCGCGACGCCCTCGCGGCGCACGCGTACCTGCTGCGCGGCCAGCCGCGCTTCATCCAGGGCCGAGCGTGCTGTCTCCAATCGCCCATCGACGGCCGCGCGCGCTGCCTCACACTCGCTGCAATAGCGCATCCAGCTCATCGCTGGCAATTCTCGCGGCTTGCAGTTGAGCTTCGATCTGTGCGCGTCGCTCCAATCCCTGCTCTAGCTGCACCTGCGCCTCGGCGAGCGGCGCATCGCTGTCCGCCAGCTGAGTCGCCAATTCCAGACGGCGCGCCTCCAGGTCCTCGACCTGCTTATCGAGTCGCGCCAGCGTGGTGAGCAACGCGGCGTGCGAAGAACGGCGCGACTCGACTTGGACCGCCAACTCGCGCGCCTGCTGTTGCGCCGCAGCGGCACCGGCCCGAGCATCATTCAATGCGGCGCGCTGGCGTTCGCGCTGCAGCTCGAGATCCATGCGTTGGGGCTCAAGCGCCGCCAGCGCCTCGATGGCAGTTTCCATTCGGCCGCGCGCCGCGCGCAATTCGGTTTCGCTGCGCGAGAGCTCCATTTGCACATCGGCAAGTTCGGTCTCGAGCCGCCCTAAGCGCTTCGCCGCATCGTCGGTGCGAGCCTGCGCGGAACTGAGCTCGGCCCGCCGATCGAGATGTTCGCGATGCAACCGATTCACTTCGATCTGGCATCTTTCGCGCCGGTCTTCGAATTCCCGGACGCTCTCACGCGTATGCTCCAAGCGCCGCTCGAGATCCTTCACGTCGTTTTCCAAAGTGCCGACCTGCAGGCGAATTTGCCGCAGAGTTTCCTCGCGCTCGATCACGCCGGTATGCGGGTCCGCGTCTCGCGATACGCGCAGCCAATCGCTGCCCAGCCAGATTCCATCGCGCGTGACCACCGATTCGCCCGCCTTGAGCTGACGCCTCAGCTTGAGCGCCTCCGCCAAGGATTCCGCCGTATACACGGTCGAGAGCACCGACTTGAGCACGCTGGCGCCCTGAACCTTCGCCTGCAGCGATCCGCTATTCGGCGCAGCACCCGGATCGGCCTCCGCGACGGTGCTCACCATGGCCAAGTGACCGCCGTCAAAGCTCGCCAGCAAATCCGCAATACCATCCAAGCCGTCTACGCAGACCGCCTCCAGATAGGAGCCCAACACCGTCTCGACCGCACGGTCCCAACCCTTATCGACCCGCAGCTGCTGGGCGACCCGCGGACGGTGATCTAAAGACTGCGACTTGAGCCACTGCGTTATCTTGCCGGCCGCCTTGCCAAGAGCCGCCTGTTGCAACGCCTCGGTCGAGACCTGCGTACCTTGCGCCTGTTGCAATCGCGTGCGCAACGCATTGAGGGCGTCGCTCTGCTCGCGCTCCTTATCTCTGCTCACGGAGAGCTCGGCCAAAACATCCTGCAGCTCGCTCGCGGCCGTTTCACCCGCAGTGCGCGCCGCCTCCGCGCGCTCCGCCAGCGTTTCGAGCGCGGTCGGCGGCTGCAACTGCGCCAACCCGGTTCGTTCGGCTTCCTGGCGCTCCTGCTGCTGCAACAGCCGGCGCTGCTCCGCTTCCAATTGCTCGATGCGCGCGCGCTCGACCTGAGTCTCGCGCTGACGCATCGAGACGGCCTGCGCGTGGCTGTCCCAGTCCTGCTGCCACGCCGCCAGCCCCTGTTCGCAGCCGTTGAGCGCCTGCAACGCCGTGTTTTCGCGATCGTGCGCGCTGTCGAGTGCGGGAACCATCGAGGTCAATTCCAGCCGCAGCGATTCCAGCTGGACTCGGTCGAGTTGCACCACGCCGGCAAGCTCAGCGGTCTGCGACTCCACCTGTTCCAAGTCACCGCGCTGCCGTTGCCGCAACTCGCGCGTGTACTGGATGCTCTGCTCGATCCGGGTTACCTCGGCGCCGGCCTCGTAGTAACGCGCCTGTATCGCGCTCAACGCATCGGTTTTCGTGGACTGTTCGGCGCGAATGCGTTCGATGCGCGCTTCGGCTTCGCGTAAATCCGCGAGCACGCTTTGCATGGCCGTCTCGGAGCTCGCCGTGGCCGCATCCCGATTGCTCGCCTCGAGATCGAGGCCTTGCAAGCGCAACACCAGCAATTCCGCGAACAACTTGCGCTCCTCCTCGCGGAGCGTCTGATAGCGCCGTGCCGCGGCCGCCTGACGTTGCAGGTGGCGAATCTGCTTCTCCACTTCCTCGCGCAGGTCGTTCAGCCGATCCAGGTTTTCGCGTGTATGGCCGATGCGGCTCTCGGTTTCGCGACGCCGCTCCTTGTAGCGCGAAATGCCCGCCGCCTCCTCCAAAAACGCGCGCAAATCATCGGGCCGCGCCTCGATGACCCGCGAAATCATGCCCTGCTCGATGATGGCGTAACTACGGGTGCCCAACCCGGTGCCGAGAAATAGCTGGGTAATATCCTTGCGCCGCACCTTGATGCCGTTGATAAAGTAGTCGGACGTGCCGTCGCGGCTTACCGCGCGGCGCAGCGCCACTTCGTTGTAATTCGCGTAAGGTCCGCCGATTTTGCCGTCGGAATTGTCAAACACCAGCTCCACCGAGGCGGCGCCCAACGGCTTGCGGGACGCCGAACCGTTGAATATGACATCGGCCATGGATTCGCCGCGCAGGTGCTTTGCCGAGATTTCCCCCATCACCCAGCGCACCGCGTCGATGATATTGGATTTTCCGCAGCCGTTCGGGCCCACGACGCCCGTCAAGCTGCTGGGAAAGGTCACGATCGTCGGATCGACAAACGACTTGAATCCGGCAATCTTGAGTTTCGTTAAACGCATTGTGTCAGTAACCTTGAATTCCCACGGGCATCGGCTCGGTGCGTAGTTGCGCGTGGCCGACTTCTTGGCGCGTAGTGTAAAGTAAACGTCACTTTCGTAAACCCCTTAAGGGAAGGGTCACCGATCTTTTCATGGCCGAACCCAGCACCTGCCTTGAAGTCTTCGCAAATCCTGCGCCCGAACGGGACTACACCATACGGATGACTATTCCGGAGTTCAGCTGCCTGTGCCCAAAAACTGGCCAGCCAGACTTTGCCACTTTGGAACTCGAGTACGTACCGAACGAGCGCTGCGTCGAACTGAAATCGCTAAAGCTCTATATTTGGTCATTCCGCGGCCGCGGCGCATTTCATGAGGCTGTCACCAACGAGATCCTGCGGGATTTGGTGGCGGCGACGGCACCCCGATTCATGCGGCTTTTGGCCAAATTCAACGTGCGCGGGGGCATTTACACCAGCGTCGTGGCCGAGCACCGAGCCGCAGGCTGGGTCGCTACCAGCCCGGTCACCCTCCCTTAAGAACACAGCCCTCCCCAGGGGTTCCGCGGGGCCCGCGCCGGTCTCAGCGGTTTTGCTTCCCAATCATGGGGTTAAGTTAAGGAAATATGTTTTGCAGACGCTCTGTACAGGCCTCAAGGCGTCGGTATAATCGCGCGCTCTTTCGTTAGGAGGCGGAAAATTCAAATGCCCTCGAAGAAACCAAATAAAGCGGCTAAGCGGCCAGGTAAGGCGACACCCAAAAAAGCGACTCACAAAGCAGCCGCTCCTAAGAAGGCGGCGCGGCCGCCAACGAAAGCAAAGCCAATCGCCACATCGAAGGTAACAGTGAAACCGACAAAACCCGCATCTAAACCCGTGACCGCAACGCCCGCGGCCACCAAGATACCGCGTGCGAAGCCCGCACTGCTGAAACCCGTACCAACGCCCGCGGCGCCCAAAGTCGCCGAAAAGGTCGCCCCGATCAAGTTTGACCCCCGGCCTCTAGTCATGCCGCGCTCGCTGCAGAACGATGAGGACGGGGACGGTGATACGGCCGCTTCCGCCAGTTTGCTGGCGGGCCCACGCAATGTGAAACCGTATATTGCTCGCCGCGGCGAGCAGTACATGAACAAGGAACAGTTGGAGCACTTCGCTCGCATACTGCAGTCGTGGAAACGGGATCTTATGGTCGAAGTCGACCGCACCGTGCTGCATATGAAGGATGAAGCGGCCAATTTTCCCGATCCGAACGATCGCGCCACGCAGGAAGAGGAGTTCAGCCTCGAACTTCGGACGCGCGACCGCGAGCGCAAATTGATTCGCAAGATCGACGAAGCGCTGAAGCGGATTGAGGACGGCTCCTACGGCTATTGCTTGGAGACCGGCGAGGAAATCGGCATCAAGCGCCTGGAGGCGCGTCCGGTCGCTACTTTGTCCGTCGAAGCCCAGGAGCGGCGCGAGCGCCGTGAAAAGCAGTACGGCGATCGCGACGACCGGTACCGATAATCCTGCGCAGCTTTACGTAGGGCGATTTGCGCCGACGCCGTCGGGCGACCTGCACTTGGGGTCCTTGTACACGGCGGTGGCGAGCTACCTGGACGCCCGCGCCCATCGCGGGCGCTGGATCTTGCGCATCGAGGATCTGGATAAACCGCGAGAGGTCGCCGGTTCTGCCGCCGGCATCCTCCGTACCTTAGAGCTGTTCGGCTTCGAATGGGACTCGGAGATCGTTCGTCAATCCGATCGCGGCGAGGCGTACCACGCTGCGTTGCGCAGCCTCGAGAGCAGGAACCTCACATTTGCCTGTTCCTGCAGCCGCGTGAATTTAGAGCAGGATGCGCGCTACCCAGGGACCTGCCGCGATCGGAAAGCCCGATGGCACACAGACCGCGACTCGGCTGCGCGTCGATTCAGGCAGTGTCATGTTCAAGGATCGCGTCCAAGGCGCTTATCGACAGGATGTCGCGGCCGCAGTCGGTGACATTATTCTCAAGCGACGCGATCAAATTTTTGCCTACGTGCTGGCGGTCGTGGTGGATGACGCCGCGCAAGGGGTCACGCATATCGTGCGCGGCGCCGACCTGCTCGACAACACGCCGCGACAAATATACTTGCAACGGCTGTTGGGTCTGGCGCAACCAAGCTATGCGCATGTGCCGGTGCTCACCGAGTCGGATAACAGCAAGCTCGCCAAGTCGCGACGCAGCGTAATTGCCGGCGCGAATCGGCCGCTACCGCAGCTTTGGTCGGTTTTCTCGCTGCTGGGGTTGACGCCGCCGGCTTCGCTGCTGTCCGCCGCTCTTAGCGATGCGTGGCGGTGGGCCATTACGCAATGGGATGTAAATAAGATCCCAAAACGTCTGAATTTGCGTGTAAACGACTAATAGCTATGTGAAAAAATGCCGATTTGCCTTAGCGCTGCATTGCGCTATTCTCTGATCTCCTAAGGTCCCATGATTGATCAACGTGGACCGACACATACCGGCATTTTCCGGCGGTGTTGGCCAACACGAGCGAGGAGCCCCATGAGCGAACCGCGAGTGATTAAGAAGTATCCGAATCGACGTCTTTATGACACGGTCGAGAGCCGGTACATCACCCTGGCTGACGTCAGGCGCTTGGTAGTCGAGAGGATAGAATTCGTCGTCGTCGACAAGAAAAACAATGCCGACATAACGCGCAGCATTTTGCTGCAGGTCATTGCCGAACAGGAACATCTGGCGGAACCGATCCTAAGCCAGGAATTCATGGTCAGCGTGATCCGCTCCTACGGAACCAGTCTGCAAGGCCAAGTGAGTCCCCACTTGGAGTCGAGCCTCAAGCAGCTGATGAACGTGCAGCAAGCTCCACAGCTTCGCGTCAAGACCGTGGCCGGCGGAGAACCGCCGCGTCCGCGAATTGCGTCGGATTTGGTGCGCGACGGCTAACGTGTAAGTAAAGCGCGGCAGAGACACTGCCGCGCCGATAACTTAAGCTGCGTCGACGTTGCGCATGGACAGGCGCACCCGTCCCTGACGGTCCACTTCCAGTACCTTGACGCGCACCAGATCGCCTTCCTTGAGCTTGTCGCCGACTCGTTCGACACGCTCCTCGGAGATTTGCGAAATGTGCACGAGGCCATCGCGGCCCGGAAGAATGGTCACGAATGCGCCGAAATCCATCAGCCGTGCGACCTTGCCCTCGTACACACGGCCGACTTCGACATCGGCGGTGATCAGTTCGATGCGACGCTGGGCTTCGCGTCCCGCGGCACCCTGTACCGAGGCAATTTTCACGGTACCGTCGTTTTCGATATCGATCGAGGTGCCCGTCTCTTCGGTAATCTGACGGATGACCGCGCCGCCCTTGCCGATCACATCGCGGATCTTCTCCGGATCGATCTTCAAGGTGATGATCGTGGGAGCCCACTCGGACATGTTTTCGCGTGGCTTGGAGAGCACCTTGTTCATTTCGCCCAAGATGTGCAGGCGGCCGTCGCGCGCCTGATCCAACGCCACCTTCATGATCTCGCGCGTGATGCTCGTGATCTTGATGTCCATCTGCAACGCAGTAATGCCGTCTTTGGTGCCGGCCACCTTGAAATCCATGTCACCGAGGTGATCCTCGTCGCCCAAAATATCGGTCAACACTTGGAAGCGCGAACCTTCCTTCACCAATCCCATCGCCACGCCGGCGACCGGCGCCTTGATCGGCACGCCCGCATCCATCAACGCGAGGCTGGTACCACACACGGAGGCCATCGAACTGGAGCCATTCGATTCAAGGATTTCCGAGACCACCCGAATGATGTACGGAAATTTCTCGACACCCGGCATGACCGCTTTCACGCCGCGCTTGGCGAGGTTGCCGTGGCCGATTTCGCGGCGCTTCGGCGAACCCATCATGCCGGTCTCCCCGACGCTGAAGGGCGGGAAATTATAATGCAGCATGAAGGGCTCTTTGCGCTCGCCCGTAAGCCCGTCGATGATCTGCGCATCGCGTCCCGTGCCCAAGGTGGTGACCACCAAGGCCTGGGTCTCACCGCGTGTAAACAGCGCAGAGCCGTGAGTGCGCGCCAGAACGCCGGTGCGGATATTGATGCCGCGGACCGTCTTGGTATCGCGGCCGTCGATGCGCGGATGCCCGGCGAGAATCTTCTCGCGCACCAGGCGGTATTCCAGGTTGGAGAATTCCGCGCCTACCTGCTCCGCGGTGAACTTCGCCGCGTCGCCTTTGGCCAGCGCTTCGATCGCCGCGGCCTTGATCTCGCCGATCTTGGCGTAGCGTTGCTGCTTCTCGGTCAAGGTGTACGCGGCCGCAAGATTCTTCTCGGCGAAGGCGCCGACAGCATCCTTGAGCGCGGTATTAGGCTCGGGTGCCACCCACGCCCACTTCGGCTTGCCGGCTTCCGCCGCCAGTTCCTTGATGGCCTGGATTGCGATTTGCATCTGCTCGTGACCAAACATGACGGCGCCCAGCATCACCTCTTCATTGAGGCCTTCGGCCTCGGACTCCACCATCAGCACGCCCTCTTCGGTGCCGGCAACCACGAGGTCGAGCTCCGAGGTGGCCAGTTGCGAGGACGTGGGATTGAGGATGTACTTCCCCTCGAGGTAGCCGACGCGCGCGGCGCCGATCGGCCCCATGAACGGCATGCCGGAAATCGCGAGCGCCGCCGAGGCGCCGATCAACGAGGCAATATCGGGATCGACTTCAGCGTTCACCGAAATCACCGACGCGACAACCTGCACGTCATTGATGAATCCTTCCGGAAACAGCGGCCGAATGGGCCGGTCGATCAGGCGCGAGGTGAGGGTCTCCTTTTCCGTGGGACGTCCCTCGCGCTTGAAAAATCCGCCGGGGATGCGGCCGGCGGCATAGGTCTTTTCCTGATAGTTCACCGTGAGCGGGAAGAAGTCACGGCCGACTGTGGCCTTCTTCAGGCCCACCGCCGTAACCAGCACCACGGTCTCGCTCATGGAGACAAGAACCGCACCGTCGGCTTGCCGTGCGAGTTCGCCCGTCTCCAGCGTTACCGTGTGATCTCCGTATTTAAAACTTTTTTTGATAGCGCTCACTTAGAGCCCCTCTGCGATGTCTGAATGATAAACGCAGGCACGACAAGCGCGCCTGCAGCGTCGCCTGTTAGCGGCGTAACCCTAACCGTTCGACCAATTGCGCATACTTATCCGGCGTCTTGCTCTTCAGGTAATCGAGCAGCTTGCGGCGCTGATTGACCATCTTCAGCAGTCCGCGACGCGATGCATGGTCGGCTTTGTGCGTGGTGAAATGCTGGCTCAAGCCGTTAATGCGCTCGGACAACAAGGCAATTTGAACTTCGGGGGAACCGGTATCTTGCGCGTTGCGCTGGAATTTACCGACGACGCCCGTTTTTTCTTCGCGAGTAGGTGGCATTGAAATCAAACCTCAATCAATAACTTAGACCTTTTAAGGAGGCGCGCATTGTACGCGTCACCGCACCTGCCCTCAAGTTGCATTGGTGACCGACGAAATAAGCCGCAGCGGCTTGAGCAGGCCCGCTGTCTCAATCTCGCCCAATCCGAGAAACCCTAAGCCGGCCGCATAGATACGCACTGTTCCGGGCGCCTCGATCGAAACGGTAACGGTCTGACCCTGGCGCAAGGCGCTCACCCCGCCTGCCGGCAAATCGAAGCGACGACAGGCGGACAGGGCGGCGTCCACGGGCAATAGGGTCTCATGGCGCTGGGCCGAGGACATTGATTCCAGCGCCTCGAATGACCATTGCGGCTCCTGATCGAAAGAGCCCACGCCCAGCCGACGCAGGGCCGCCAGGTGCCCGATGGTCCCCAATTGTGCCGCCAAATCCTCTGCCAGCACCCGCATGTAGGCGCCCTTCGTGCAGCGCACATCAAAAGAGATCAGGGGTGGCTGCCAATCGAGCAATTGCATGTCACGGACCACGATGGAGCGGGCCGCGCGCTCGCGGGTGATCCCGGCGCGCGCATACTCATAGAGTGGCTTGCCGTCCTGTTTGAGCGCCGAATGCATTGGCGGTATCTGTTGGTAGGCGCGCGGAAAGGCGGCGAGCGCGCGCCTGAGGTCGTCCGCGGACCATGCCGGGAGCGGGCGCGTCTCGATCACCTCGGATTCGCGATCCGCGCTGGAGGTGCGCTCGCCGAGACGGATCGTCAGGCGATAGGTCTTGTCGGCATCCAACATCTGCGCGCCGAATTTGGTGGCTTCACCAAAGCAAATCGGCAACATTCCGGATGCCAGCGGGTCAAGGGATCCCGTGTGTCCCGCCTTGCGGGCATTGAATAAGCGCTTGGCGCGGGCGACCGCGCCGGCGGAACTCAAGCCCAAGGGCTTGTCGAGCAATAAAATCCCATGAATATCGAGAGGCACCGCGCTAGTCCTTCTCGATCACGGGTTGTTATCGTCGGATTCGGAAGTCGGTTTTTTTAGCGAGTTGATCAACTGCGTCAAGCGCACGCCGTGCTCGATCGAGGTGTCGAGCTCAAAGCTCAAGGTCGGCGTGTAGCGGATCATCAATGACTTCGACAGTGCGTTGCGCAGAAAACCGGCAGCACTCTCCAAGCCGCGCTGCACGTTCGGATCCGAACCCTCCTTGCCGAACACCAAGTAGTAGACGCGTGCCGTGCGCAAATCGCCGGTCACATTCACCTGGGTGATCGTGACGTTGCCGATGCGCTCGTCCTTGACGTCGCGCCGCAGCAGCTCGGTCAGCTCGCGCTGGATCTGCTCACCCATTCGCTTTGCCCGGGGATTGTCTTTGGCCATGGCTGACTGCCTCGCAACCGACGTTACAACGTACGCGCCACTTCCACCCGCGAATAGCACTCGATCTGGTCGCCTTCCTGGACGTCGTTGTAGTTCTTCACGCCGATGCCGCATTCGGTGCCGGCGCGCACTTCCGTGACGTCGTCCTTGAAGCGCTTCAAGGACTCCAACGCGCCCTCGAAGATGACGACGTTGTTGCGCAGCACCCGGATCGGAAAATTGCGGCGTACATAGCCGTCGATCACCATGCATCCGGCAACCGTCCCGAACTTGCTGGAGCGGAACACGCTTCGGACCTCGGCAAGTCCGACGATCTGTTCTTTGACCTCCGGCGACAGCATGCCGGTAAGCACGGCTTTGATGTCATCGATGGCTTCGTAAATGATGCTGTAGTAGCGAACATCGACGCCATGCTCTTTGATGGCGGCGCGCGCCGCGGCATCGCCGCGCACGTTGAACGCGATGATCCGCGCCTTGGAGGCCGCCGCCAATGTCACGTCCGATTCGGTAACACCGCCGACGCCGGAAGCCACGATATTCACGGCCACTTCGCCGGTGGACAGTCCGTTCAGCGAATCGCGCAGCGCTTCGGCGCTGCCCTGCACGTCGGCTTTGATCAACAGCTGCACCAGGTCGGCCTTGTTCTCGCCCATGGTCGAAAACACGTCCTGCATGTTGGTGGCCTTCTGCGCAAGCTTGACGTCACGCGACTTCGATTGCCTGTGCATTGCCACTTCGCGCGCTTTGCGCTCGCTCTCGACCACTAGCAGCTCATCCCCGGCATTCGGCGCGCCGGACAGGCCCAGCACGACGACCGGTATGGATGGTCCGGCGGCATCGACGGCATGCCCCGCCTCGTCGAACAACGCGCGCACGCGGCCGAATTCCTGGCCGATGAGCAACGGATCGCCCAGTTTCAGCGTTCCGCGCAAAACCAGCACGGTTGCGACCGCACCGCGCCCTTTCTCAAGGCTGGACTCGATGACATACCCGGCTGCGAGTCCGGCAGTCGGTGCCTTCAGTTCGAGAACCTCGGCTTGCAGCAGGATGCTGTCGAGCAGCTGATCGACGCCTTGCCCGGTGCGCGCGGAGACCGGCACGAAGATGTTCTCGCCGCCCCATTCCTCGGGAATCACACCGTACTTCGTCAGCTCCTGCTTGACCTTTTCCGGGTCCGCCTCTGGCTTGTCCATTTTGTTCAGCGCCACGACGATGGGGACCTTTGCCGCCTGGGCATGCTGAATCGCCTCGACGGTTTGTGGCATGACGCCGTCGTCGGCGCCCACGACCAGGATCACGATATCCGTGACCTGCGCACCGCGCGCGCGCATCGAGGTAAAGGCCGCGTGGCCGGGGGTATCGAGAAAGGTCACCATGCCTTTCGCCGTCTCCACGTGGTACGCACCGATGTGCTGGGTAATGCCGCCCGCCTCGCCCGCCGCCACTTTGCTGCGCCGGATGTAGTCGAGCAGGGAGGTCTTGCCGTGATCGACATGCCCCATGACGGTCACGACCGGAGGACGCGGCAATACCTCGAGCGAGGCGTCCGCCTCGCCTTGCAAATCGTCTTCGATGACGTTTTCTTTGCGCAGCACCGCCGTGTGGCCCATCTCCTCGACCACCAGCACCGCAGTATCTTGTTCGATCATCTGGTTGATCGTCGCCATCACGCCCATATTCATCATGACTTTGATGACTTCGGTGGCCTTGACCGCCATCTTTTGGGCCAGCTCGCCCACCGTCATGGCTTCGCCGATCGCCACCTCGCGCACGACGCGCGCGGTCGGCATTTCAAATCCGTGCTTGGTGTCCGCCTCGCCGCTCACCGAGCGGCGGCGCCCGTCGCGCGACTTCTTCTTCTTATGCCGCGAACTCACATCGCCGACGATGTGCAGCTCCTGCCGGCCATAGCGGGTCGCCTTGTCGTCCACCGCCTCGCGGGCCGCCTTGCCGGGCTTGGCGGCGGCCGCCTTTCGTTCCCGCTCGGCCAACTCGCGCGCCTGAACTTCAGCCGCACGCCGCGCTTCTTCCTCCGCGGTGCGCTTGCGGTTCTCTTCGTCGGTGCGGCGGCGGCTCTCTTCCTCGAGGCGTTCGCGATCCAGGCGTTCTTTTTCGAGCCGCTCGCTCTCCGCACGCTCGAGCGCGGCCTTGGCTTGCTCTTCGTTTTCGCGCTGCTTGTCGATCTCCTCCTGCTGATGGCGCGCCTGATCCTCGAGGACCTCGCGTTTGACGTAGGTGCGCTTGCTGCGCACTTCGACATTCACCGTTCGCGCACGGCCCTGGGGGCTGGCGAGCTTGAGCTCCGACTGCGATTTGCGGCGCAGCGTGATCTTGCGCGGCGCGGCGTCGGCCTGCGATTCGTCATGCCCATGGCTGCGGCGCAGGTGCGTCAAGAGCTCGTGCTTGGCGTCTTCGCTGATCATGTCCTCGGCGCCGTCGACCTTGATGCCGGCTTGATCGAGCTGCTGCAGCAGGCGATCTACCGGAACCTTCAGCACCTCAGCGAATTGCGCGACGGTTACGTCTGCCATACTTACTCCTAAACCTTTGCTTCTTCCGCGAACCAATGCTTGCGGGCATTCATGATCAGTTCAGCGGCCTTCTTCTCATCCACGCTACCCAGTTCGACCAACTCGTCGACTGCCAAGTCGGCCAAGTCATCGCGGGTGCGAACTCCCTTGCTCGCCAGCGTCTTGCCCAAGCTCTCACCGGTGATTTCCACCAAATCGGAGCCGGGCTCCGCGCCGTCCATTGATTCCTCGCTGGCAATCGCCTGGGTCAACAGCACATCGCGGGCTCGGGTGCGCAGTTCCTTGACGATTTCCTCATCGAACTCTTCGATCCCGTTCAATTCGCTGGCGGGCACATAGGCAATCTCTTCGATGGTCGAGAAGCCCTCTTGCACCAGGATACTGGCGACGTCGGCGTCGACATCCAGCTGCTTCATGAAGGTCTCGCGCAACGCGAGGGACTCGGTCTCGCTCTTCGCCTCGGCCTGCGACTCGCTCATGACGTTCAATTCCCAACCCGTCAATTCGCTGGCCAAACGAATATTTTGACCGCCCCGGCCGATGGCCTGCGAAAGCTTGTCTTCCGATACCGCGATATCCATCGAATGCGAGTCCTCGTCGACCACGATGGAGGTCACCTCAGCAGGTGCCATGGCATTGATCACGAACTGCGCGTTGTTGTCGTCGAACGGAATGATGTCGACACGCTCGCCGGCGATTTCATTGGAAACCGCCTGCACGCGCGAACCGCGCATGCCGACGCACGCCCCGACCGGATCGACGCGCGGATCATTGCTGCGCACGGCGATCTTGGCGCGTACCCCCGCGTCGCGCGCGGCCGCCAGGATATTGATCAGGCCCTGGCCCACCTCCGGCACTTCCAGCTTGAACAATTCGATCAAAAACTCGGGCGCCGTGCGCGACAGGAACAATTGCGGGCCGCGCGGCTCGGTGCGCACTTCCTTCAAGTAGGCCTTGATGCGGTCCTGAGAACGCACCGGTTCGCGTGGGATCATTTCTTCGCGGGCAATGAAACCTTCCGCATTGGCACCGAGGTCCACATACACGCCGTTGCGATCGACGCGCTTGACGATGCCGCTGACCAAGGTTCCGGCTCGATCCTTATACGCGTCGACAACCTGCGCTCGCTCGGCTTCGCGAACCTTTTGCACGATGACTTGCTTGGCGGTTTGCGCGAGAATTCGCCCGAAGGGGACCGATTCCATCGGCTCTTCGACGAAACCGCCCGGCTCCACGTCCTTGTCGATATCGCGCGCGTCGTCCAAACGCAGCTCACGCTCCGGCACTTCGAGTTCGGTGGAGTCGTCCGCGAACACCTTCCAACGCCGAAAGGTATCGTACCCTCCGGTCTTGCGGTTGATCGAGACGCGCACGTCGAGCTCCTCGCCGTGCTTCTTGCGTGTCGCGGAGGCGAGCGCGGCTTCCAGTGCGTCGAATATAATTTCCTTGTCGACGCCCTTCTCGTTGGAAACCGCATCGACGGCCATCAAAATTTCTTTGTTCATAAACCTAAAGACTCCTCACTCATTCTGGCCGCAATCGGGCCTTCAGAATTCGCTCGAGCGGCAACGCATACGCCGTGCCGTCAACTTCCAATACAATCGTGTCACTTGACACCGCTTTCAACGCACCGACAAACCGCCGGCGCCCGTCCATCGGCAACTTCAATTCAGCGAATACCCGCTCGCCCAAGAACCGCTCGAAATGCGCGCGCGTGCGCAAAACCCGATCAAAACCCGGCGAGGAGACTTCCAGCGTGTAATGCCCCTTGATCGGATCCTGCGTCTCGAGCACCTGGCTCACCGCATGGCTCACATGAGCGCAATCATCCACCGTGACCCCGTCCCCTGACTCGCTCGTGGGCCGGTCGATGAATATCCGCAGCACCCCGCCGCTACCGGCGCGCACGAACTCGACGTCCACCAGCTCATAGCCCAGCGCCTCGATAGGCGGCTCTAACAAGCGCATCAAGGCGTCGCGCATTTTCTTAAGCCCCGACGATAAAACAAAAAAGGGGACCATCGGCCCCCTTGTCTAGCAACGAAAAAGCCCCTGAAAGGGGCCCAAAATCAATACGCGTGCCGCTGCCTTAGACCAAGAACCAAGTCCTAAAAGGCAATTCCAGCCCCCGTCGCGCGCCGCGATTATAGGCAAAGCCTCTTCAGGCGTAAACCCTGATCGGAACGCAAACTGTAAACAACTAGGGCCGCATCGCTGCGGCCCCAGAAATCGCTTAACTTTTAAACGCTGTTACCAGCGCTTCGGACCGCGCGACCCGCCGCCGCCACCACCACCACCACCGCCGCCGGTGCGCTCCTGAGCCTCATTGACCTTCAGCGCTCGCCCGTCGACGTCGTGGCCGTTCAGAGCCTGCATAGCGCGCGCAGCATCTGCGCTGGCCATTTCAACGAAGCCGAAGCCGCGGGGCCGACCGGTGTCGCGATCATTGATCAACGCCACCGACTGTACCGCGCCATGCTTTTCGAACAGCGCGCGCACTGCGGATTCGTCCATTGAGAACGGGAGATTGCCAACATACATTTTCGTCATGTGAAGAATACCTACTACAAAAGAAACTATCGGCCGGTCATCCTTGCCAACGATAAATCGTTTAGCGGAATGCCAGCCACCTGGATCGCAGAAACCTGCTTTGTGGGTTGTGGCCAGGAGACGCCGGAGCGCGGTGACCAGAAACGGACCAAGTAGAAATCACGAACCGGCGCGGATCTTACAGCAATTTGCCGATAAATACGATATTTGTCGCGCTTCAAGGCAGGCGTCACCACCAATAATGCTGCCATGCAGCAGTCCTGGTAACACCCGCCCGAGGCGGCTATTCTCTCGCCCGGCTTCGAAATGGAGGCGCCACCTAGTGAATACAATTGGATGCCGCTAGCCCTATTTCAGCCCAAGTATTGGATCACCTGGCTGGGCTTGGCGGTGATGCGTGGTCTGGAATTGCTGCCCTTCCCGGCGCAGCGGCAGGTGGGCCAGGCGCTCGGCACGTTGTTGCAACACCTGCCGTTGGCTTTTCGGCGGATCGCCCGCCGCAACATCGCGCTGTGCTTGCCGGAACTATCGCAGAAGGAGCGTAGGGATCTGCTCGATCGTCATTTTCGAAGCCTTGGGATCGCGCTGTGCGAAACGGCCGATACCTGGTGGAGCAGCGACAGGCGACTGAACAAAATTGCCGATGTCCAGGGGCTGCATCACCTGCAAGCGGCCCTCGCCAGAGGGCGTGGCGCCATCTTGGTCGGCGGCCATTTCACCACGATCGAGATCTCCACCCGCATCCTGGGGACCGTCCTGCCGCTCAATGTGGTGTATCGCCCGATGAAAAACGAGCTGCTGTCGCACATTATGTTCAAAAGCTTCTGTCGGCACGGCAATCCCATCCCCAAAGACGATATTCGCGCCATGGTTCGAGCCCTCAAGAGGAATGAGGCCGTGTGGTTTGCACCGGACCAGAGTTACCGCAACAAGGGAGCGGCGATGGTCAATTTCTTCGGTATCCCGGCCGCCAGCAATCCCGCAACCTCCCGATTGGCTCGAATATCCGGCGCCGCGGTCATGACCTATTTCGGAGAGCGCCTGCCGGATGATGGCGGCTACCGGGTGGTCATCGGGCCGGCATTCGAGAATTTTCCGAGCGACGACCCGATCGCGGACATTGAACGGTACAACCGCCTGTTAGAGGCGCAGGTTCGTCGCGTGCCGGAGCAGTATCTTTGGGTGCACCGGCGCTTCAAGGGCTTAAGCACGGACTATCCCGACTATTACGGGCGCGATTCACGCAATCCGGCCGCCGCGCGGGCTCCCGAATAGCCGAAGGCCCCCATGACGACCTTATCGTTACGCAAGGCCACGCTTGCCGATGTGCCCACGCTCAAGGCGCTGATCGCGCGCTCCGCCCGCGGTCTCAGCGAGGACTACCGTCCCACGCAGATTGAAGGCGCCCTGCGCGGCGCCTTTGGGGTCGATAGTCAATTGCTGGCCGACGGGACCTATTTCGTGGTCGAGGCTGGCGGGCAGCTGGTCGGCTGCGGCGGCTGGAGTTTTCGCGCGACGCTCTTCGGTGGCGATGAGCGCCACGACCGCGACTCCGCCGCACTGGATCCTAAGTCACAGGCGGCGAAAATTCGGGCCTTTTTCGTCGATCCGAATCATGCACGGCGCGGGATCGGTACGCTGCTGCTTGATCATTGCGAGAACGAAGCGGCTGCTCACGGATTTTCGCGCGTTGAACTCATGGCCACGCTGTCCGGCGCCAGGCTCTACGCGGCGCGCGGCTATGTCGCCGCCCCCAGGGTGCATGTCGAGCTGGGAGGCGGGGAAACCATCGAGTTCATTCCCATGGGCAAAGCCCTAATCACGCCATAGCCGCCGCCAACCGGCGTGCCCCAACTCCCGCAGCGTGCGGATATTCCTGCGGTAAATCTCGTCGGCGTCGCCGATTGCAGCGACCGCGAGCTCTACGCTGGTCTCGCGCAGCAGATGCAACGTGGGATAAGGCGAGCGATTGGTGTAATTTTCGATGTCCTCGGCTTGCGAACCTGCGAATTGATAGTGGGGATGGAAGCTCGCCACCTGCAACTCGCCTTCCAGATCCAGATCGGCAACCGCCGCATCGCAGACCTCGAGGAAATTGTTGTACTCGATGAAATCGTTGAGCACCCAGGGATGAATCAACAGCGTCGTCTCGCGCTCCTTAGGATCCGCAGCATGCAAACCCGTGAGCTCCGAGCGTAGATCCTCAAGCAATCCCGCGGCACTGCGTTGTTCGCTCACGCAGAAGCGCACGCGGTTGCTCCGATAGGGACTTTCCGCGAATGGACACAGCTTGAGACCAATGACCGATCTTTCCACCCATCGCCGCGTGGTGGAAATGATTTCATCGCTATTCATGAGCTGACTCTCCCGACGAGTTGAGCGACTTCGAGTATCCTAATCGCTGCCTTCATCAATTGAGCACTCCTCGATGTCGAAACCGATTTCCGCCACGCTGATCTCCGGAGACGGCATAGGCCCTGAGATCATGGACGCCACGCTCGCGGCGCTTGATGCTCTCGGTGCGCCGTTTGAATGGGACCGGCAAGTCGCCGGCCTGGAAGGCGTCAAGTCGGCGGGCGATCCGCTGCCGCCGAAAACCATCGACAGCATCAAGCGCACGCGGCTCGCGCTCAAAGGGCCGCTCGAGACGCCGTCGGGCGGCGGCTATAGATCCTCCAATGTTCGTTTGCGAGAACAGTTCAAGTTGTATGCGAATCTGCGCCCCGCCCGAACCCTGATTCCCGGCGGCCGCTTCGACAACATTGACCTCGTCGTGGTGCGCGAAAACCTCGAGGGGCTGTATATCGGTCACGAAACCTACATCCAAATCGACGACGATCCGCACGCCGTGGCGATGGCCACCGGGGTCAACACGCGCCAGGGCAGCCGACGCCTGCTGGAATTCGCATTCGATCACGCCATCGCCACGGGGCGAAAAAAGGTCGCGATCGTGCACAAAGCCAACATCATGAAGGCATTGACCGGCATTTTTTTGGAGACGGGTCTCGACCTGTATGAGCGCAAGTATAAGGGCAAGTTTATTTTGGAGACCGTCATCATCGATGCCTGCGCCATGAAGCTCGTGCTGAACCCATGGCAATTCGATCTTCTGGTGACCACCAACTTGTTCGGCGACATCCTGTCCGATCTGGTCGCTGGCCTGGTGGGAGGCCTCGGTATGACGCCGGGCGGCAACATCGGAGCCGACGCAGCGGTTTTCGAAGCCGTGCACGGCTCCGCTCCGGATATCGCCGGCAAGGGAGTCGCCAATCCCGTGGCCCTGCTGCTCGCCGCCGCCATGATGCTGGAGCACTGTCGCCTGCCGGAATTGGCTACGCGCCTGCGGACGGCCATCGATCAAACGCTCAACCTCGACCAGATTAGAACCGGCGACTTGGGCGGCCGCGCGAGCACGGCGCAATTCACGCGCGCGCTGGTCACGCGCATTGGCAACGGCTGATCAGCGGACGGGGTGTCAACACCGCATGCAGCCCATCATTTCCATCAGCGGCGTAAGCAAATCCTATGCGACCGGCTTTCAAGCCCTGAAGCTCGTGAATCTCGACATCGACAAGGGCGAGATTTTTGCGCTGCTGGGCCCGAACGGCGCGGGCAAGACCACCTTGATCAATATTGTCTGTGGAATCGTGACCGCGAGCAGCGGCACGGTCACCGCGGACGGCCACGACATTGTGCGCGATTATCGCGCCGCCCGCTCCATGATCGGGTTGGTGCCGCAGGAACTGAGTACCGACGCCTTTGAAACGGTCTGGGCCACGGTTTCTTTCAGCCGCGGGCTGTTCGGTCGAGCGCCGAATCCGAAGTTCATCGAAGGACTGCTGCGCGATTTGTCGCTGTTGGACAAGCGCAATGAAAAGATCATGACGCTGTCGGGCGGCATGAAACGCCGCGTCATGATCGCCAAGGCCTTGTCGCATGAGCCGCAGATACTATTCCTCGATGAACCGACGGCTGGCGTCGATGTGGAACTGCGCCGCGACATGTGGAGCTTGGTGCGCGGGCTGCGCGACAAGGGCGTGACGATTATTCTGACCACCCATTACATCGAAGAAGCGGAGGAAATGGCGGACAGAATCGGGGTCATCAATAAAGGCACGCTGATGCTGGTCGAGGGCAAGAAAGAGCTGATGAAAAAGCTCGGCAAGAAACAGCTGACGCTGCATCTTCAGAAGCCGCTGCAGCAGGTTCCCGCAGAGCTTAAGTCCTGGGACCTGGAACTCAAGTGCGCAGGCACCGATCTGGTGTACACGGTCGATAGCGCCGCCAGCATCGACATCTCCTCATTGCTGCGGCGCTTGAGCGAGTTGTCGATCGAGATCCGGGATCTGCAGACGCAGCAAAGTTCGCTGGAAGACATATTCGTCAAGCTGGTAAGCGAGCGCATATGAGCAACACTCTCACCCCTCGCCTTCAATCGGCACGGCGTTTGGGCGATCTACAAGTTCGAGATCGCCCGGGCGCTGCGCACGCTAGTACAAAGCCTGGTAACGCCCGTCATCACAACATCCCTGTACTTCGTGGTATTCGGGGCGGCGATAGGTTCCCGCCTGTCGACCGCAAGCGGCGTGAGCTACGGCGCCTTCATCGTGCCCGGACTGATCATGCTGGCACTGTTCACCGAAAGCCTATCGAACGCCTCCTTCGGCATTTATTTTCCCAAGTTCACCGGCACGATTTATGAACTTCTGTCAGCACCCGTGTCATACATCGAAATCGTCATCGCCTATGTGGGCGCGGCCGCCTCAAAGTCGGTAGTGCTTGGCGTGATCATTCTTGCCACCGCCTCGCTGTTCGTTCCGATCAAGATCCTCCATCCCCTGTGGATGATTGCATTCCTGCTGCTAACGGCGTGCACATTCAGTCTGTTCGGCTTCATCATCGGCATTTGGGCCAAGGGCTTCGAGCACCTGCAGTTCATCCCGATGCTCATCATCACGCCGCTGACGTTCTTAGGGGGCGCCTTCTATTCCATCGACATGCTGCCCCCAGCGTGGCGAACCTTCAGCCTTTTTAATCCCATCGTGTACTTGATCAGCGGCTTCCGCTGGAGCTTCTATGGCACCGCCGATGTGAGCGTCGGGATCAGCATGGCCATGACGTTGGGATTCCTGGTGATTTGCCTGGGCGTGGTCGCGTGGATATTCAAGACCGGCTATCGGCTGAAGAACTGAACGGGCGGCCCGCCCTATTGCGCGGCCGCCCGTTTACCGTGCCGATTCGATCTTTTAGAACTTGTAGAGCACCTTCCCGTAGTAGAACCCGCCGTTGATGCCGAAGGGCGAGAACAGCGGGTACTGGGTTACCGCCGCGTTGTCCTGCGCGGCAATTTCGCGGTTCAGGATATTGCTGTTGAGTTTGTTCGGAAACTTATTGAACAAGTTCGTTGCGCCGATGGACAGCGTCAGGTGATCGGTGAATCCGTAGGCGATGTCCAGGTTCGTGATCGCCGTGACGCCAATCTCATTTTTGAAATACTGAAAATTGCCGCTGGGATTGTCGCCATCGTCGTTCTCATAATCCGAGGACGGGCCAAAGATCTTTTCGACCACGTTGATGGAGAGCTTCTCAACGGCGATCAGCGCACCTAAATTGATCACGTATTTCGGGGTGGCGGTGGTGAGTTCCGAGTACGCCTCCTGGTCATAGAGAACATTCGGTACCAAGGGGGCCGGCGTCGTGCCGGGTTTCGTAATCGTCGTGTCGTTGTAAGTCGCGGTGATCGACCAAGTCACGTGTGCATATTTATATTCGTAGGGAAAATCAAAGACCAGATCTGCGCCCCTCGTTCGCGTGTCGATGCCGTTCGCAAAGATATTGATGCCGTACGAGCCGGTCTTCAGCACATCGGGATCAATGACATCAGTTCCGCCGGAATAGATGGCGATCGCATTGTTAATCGCCGCGCCGCCCGGTTGAACCACGCCGTTGATCGCGCCCGCGA
The DNA here is from genome assembly GCA_963749775.1 of uncultured Gammaproteobacteria bacterium. Classification (GTDB taxonomy): domain Bacteria; phylum Pseudomonadota; class Gammaproteobacteria; order Steroidobacterales; family Steroidobacteraceae; genus Bog-1198. Next base: position 142,516 of record CAVVPB010000024.1, on the reverse strand, counting down.
CTGAGCCGCTGCCCACAATGCGGTTGGTGATCGTGATCTGATACAGATCCAATGTCGTGCTCATGTGCGGCAGGGGCCGCCATACCAGCCCTAAGCTATAGTCGATAGATTTCTCTGGTTGCAGATGACCCAGGCCAAGCGCCGCGGCGGCCGGCGAGTCGGGCGGCAACTGTATGTACGCCGTTGTTGGACCGACATTCGTCGAGGAATAAAACTCTTCGGCCAATGTCGGCGCGCGGAAGCCGTTATTGACCGTCCCGCGCAGGGCAAATACCGGCGAGAAATCGTAGCGTGCCGTCAGCTTCCCGACTGTGGCATCGCCAAAATCACTGTAATGCTCGAAGCGTGCGGCGCCGTCCACGCGCAGACCCTCGACCGGCTGGGTCGCCAAATCGACATAGACTGAGTAGTTCGAGCGGCTGTGCGAAGCGGCGTCCAAGGGCGTGAATCCCGGATAGGACTGCGCGCCGCCAGACTGATACGACAGCGGCACGCCGGCGCCGATCCCATAGGTCTCGAGGCGATATTCAGCGCCGAATGCCACCGTCAGGGGACCCGCCCATCCAATGTTGAAATCGCGTGCCACGTCGAGTGCCGAGGCCCACTGAGTTGACTTCAGGTAGCCATCGTAGAAGTTGACGGGCGTCGGAACACCGGTGGTGTTGTAGACACCCGCGTTGTAAGAGGAGATGGTCGAAATGCCGACCTTGTCGCCCCCGTATCCGGTGGACAAATCCCAGTTCCAGGAAGCAAGTGTGCCCTTCACGCCCAAATTGAACTGGTAGTCATCCTCGTCGCTGGCCTCTTGCGGATTGAATCCGTAGGGGAAAGGATAAATGGTCGCACCACCCACGGGCGTAAAACTCACCTTGGACGGCACCCGGTAGTTTTCGTAGGACGCGGCATCCTTGTGGCCGTAGGTACCGAATAAATAGAGCTCTGTACCTCCCTCGAAATCGAAGCCGGAGTTGAGCGAAAACAACTTCGTCCTGACGGCCGCGTCGCCCGAGATCCGGTTCTCGTAAGGATAGCCGGGCACATTTTGAATGTTGGTATCCGGATACGTGGTGGCGGCCGGTCCGCGGGGATCGACCTCACCGACATTGGAGTGGCCGTGGCTGCGAAATTCGCCGGTGATGTTGAAAAACCCATCTTTACCCGCCTCAAGGCCGGCGTTGCCGCTGACATCCGCGGTACGTCCGCCGCCGTCCTTGGCGTACTGACCATAAAGCCCCGACAACGAGCCGCCGGAACTGTTCCTTTTGAGAATCACGTTGACCACCCCCGCGATCGCATCGGAGCCGTATTGCGCCGCTGCACCCTCGGTGAGCACTTCGACGTGATCGATGGCGTCCAAGGGTATGAAATTCAGGTCGACGCCAGCGCCCCCTTGAAATGGCGAACCGGTGTCAACGGCGAGATTCGCGGTCGTGTGCCGGCGTTTCCCGTTGACCAATACCAACACATCGTTGGGGCTCACCCCGCGCAATCTCGCCTGCAAGGTTTGCCCGGCCATATCAAAGCCGAATGCCTGCAGCTGCAGCGAGGGCACGAGTGTCGTGAGAGCCCCCATCAAGTCAGAGGCGCCGGACGTCTTTAAGGCCTCCGCGCTGACGATTTGAATGGGTTCGGGACTGTCCGACGCTTTAAGTCCCGTCTGCCGTGAACCGGTCACAATAACCTCATCGAGCGTGTCTGCGGCAGACACCGGCGTATCGGCGAATCCCGGCGATGCCTGCAGTGCGCCTACGGCGCACATCAGCGCAATCACCGATTGCAATTTGAACCACCGCTTCTCGCGAGGATTTAGCGGCGCATAGCCGCCCCTCTGACTTAGTAATATCAGCATTTGGCATCCCTCATTGTTTTTTGACGACTGACGCGCGCGGCGCTATCGATGCGCTACGCTGCGGTTGTCATGTCGTTGCAATTAATGGGCCAATCCTAAAAATGCGGCTGCTCGCAGCGAGCCACGCGCCCAACGATTAGCGGACTAAGTACATGTATTTCATGAATTTGAAATACGAATTTCGGCGGACATGGAGACGTCGAACTGCCGCGAACGCGTGGTGCGTTGAGGGCTTGCATGCCTTTGCGGTGAGTTCGGACAGTGCGCCGATCGACGCAAGCGCCCCGATTGCGGGCGTTTATTCCCAAAGAACCGGGATGATCGATATCACCAAAAGAGCGGCCATCGAATAGTTGAACCATCGGAGCCTGCCTGCGGTATGCAGGAACCGGCGCATCAGCGCTCCGAAGAATGTCCAGCAGGAGACGCTGATGACGGTAATGACGAGAGCGAGCAGCGCCAAAACGATGATCTGCAGCGGCAGCGTGCGGTCGACCGCGGTGTAGGTGGTCACGGCGCTCAACGCGACGACCCAACCTTTGGCGTTAACCCACTGAAAAGCCGCCCCTTGCATGAACGTCATCGGCCTATTGATCGTTTGCGATTCCCCCGGGGCAGCGCTCCGGGCGATTCTCCACGCCAAATACAGCAGATACGCGATGCTGACGTACTTCAGCACCTGATGTGTCAGCGGAATCGCGATGAATATCTTGGCAAGTCCGAGGCCAACGATCAGGAGCATCAGCGGGTAACCGACGGTGATACCCAGGATGTGCGGGACGGTGGCGCGAAACCCAAAATTGACGCCCGAGCTCGCCACCAAGATGTTGTTGGGACCCGGCGTAATCCCCATGGAGGTCATGAACGGGATACTGGCTAGCATGAGGGTGAGCGGAAAAGCCTGCATCAGAAAATATTAGCATGCGCCTATCGAGCGCGGTCTCGATGTCTTGCAATTAGTTAACGGATTCGTTAATATTATCGATACCGGTGAACATTAAACCCGTTGGAGAACTCTATGAAACCCACTCCCAGCGATTGGCCGCGCATGTCGAGCGCGGTCGTATACCAAGACGCCGTCGCGGCGATCACATGGCTGTGCGATGCCTTCGGCTTCGAAGTGCGGCTGAAGGTTGAAGGCGACCAGGGGCAAATCGAACACAGCGAATTGGCCTATGGCGAGGGGCTGATCATGGTCGCCCAGGAAACCCCGCAGTCCGAGCGCCGCTGGAAGAGTCCGATGCGAAGCCCTAAATCTCTAAATGGCGCCACGACTCAGAGCATCATGTTTTTCGTCGACGATGCCGATGCGCATTGCGCGCACGCTCGGGCTCATGGCGCCCAAATTATCGAAGAGCCGGCCACTCATGATTACGGCGCCGACTATTGGGCAGATCGCAGTTACGGCGCGCTCGATCCCGAGGGACACTTGTGGTGGGTCACGCAACGTCTTCGCAGCCCTTGAGGGCGGCTCAGTGGACCAAAAGAGCGCCAGCCAGCAGCTAAACGCCGCGTTCAGCGCGCTGTCCGACGCTTCGCGACGCGAGATGCTGCGCCTCTTGCTGCAGAAGCCCCGGCGCGCGGGTGAATTGGCGGAATGCATCGACATGAGCCCGCAGGCGCTCAGCCGCCATTTGCGCGTGTTGCGAAAAGCGGGCTTGATTTCCGAACAAGGCATCGAGGATGACGCGCGCGTGCGCGTATACAGCGTACCCCCGGCTGCCTTTCACCCGGTGCGGCAGTGGATGGCGCAAGCGGAGGATCTGTGGCGGCACCAACTGCACGCCTTCAAGGTCTACGCCGAGAATCCGCGCCGCACCACCCGAAGCAAGCCGTGATTGGCGACCGCGCACGCGTGAGCGTTGCGGTGGCAGTCCCGCAGTCGCAGGCTTTCGAACTGTTCACCGCCGAAATCGACCGCTGGTGGCGGCGCGGACTCAAATTTCGCCATTCCGCTTCGCGCAGTGGCCTGTTGTGCATCGAACCCGCGGTGGGCGGCCGGCTGTTCGAGTCATTCGATCGGGAGGGCACTTTGCATGTGCTCGAGGTCGGCCGGGTCAAAGTCTGGGATCCGCCGCACCGTTTGAGCTTCACCTGGCGAAACGAGAATTTCGCTGCGAATGAAAGCACCGCGGTCGACATCGAATTCGCCCCGAGCGGAAGTGGCACGCTGATTACCGTCACCCACAGCGGCCTGTCCGCGTTACGCGCAGACCATCCGGCACGGCACGGCTTGCAGGGCGCGGAATTCAGCCGGATGATCGGGCTGTGGTGGGGTGAACAAATGAATTCGCTGCGCCTGCTATGCGCCGAACGTTCATAGTTCCAAGATCATTAGTTTGCTTGCTTTCCCGCCATGCGTCCGGATTCCGTGCGTGCATTAAGGCAGCGCCCGCGTTCCGCATCTCACCTCAGTGTCCTTGAGTTTTTTGCTTCCCGGGTGCACGCCGCCCCATGTGTCCCCGCACACCGTCCCACCAACCGTGCGCGACGGCCACCATTTTGCGTGTTTTCATTTCTTCGTATAAGTCCGATCCGCTTGCAGGCGCGAACGCAGCGTCCAAAACTCTTCAAAGCCCATAATCCCAAAACATAGTGCCCGTATTCACGCAGCATCACGGTGTCGTTCCTCGCCATATAGTAGCGCCGATCGGCGGAATGGTTGAACGTCCACTTTTTGATCCCCAACACACTGTGCCAGGTGATTGCCCCGATCACGTGCGCCATAATCAGCCGGCTTGTTTTTATCACCCGATAGCCCTTGGCTCGCGCTCTGAAACAATATTCGGCATCGACATAGTCGATGAAGAATTCTTCCCTGAATTCTCCGATGGCTGCGTGCGCCTTCAACGGGATCAAGGAGCCCGACGTAATTACCGATTCGACTTCTTCCCAGGCGTTACTGAGGATTGCATCGTCCGGATTCTTGCAATGTCATGTTGACGTCTCTGAATCCGGATCCAACCACCGCCAATCGATCTTTGTCGGGAAAGGCGGCGTGGACCGCAAATAAGACCTGCACCATATCGTCCTCGACGAGGCTGTCTTGGTCGAGCAGCAGCGCCCATTGATATCCGAGCGTGACCGCTCGCCGAATACCGATATTGAGTGCACGCGCAATGCCGAGATTGGCTAAATTCAGCACGAGGGTGATCATGGGATTTGCCGCGAACTCACGCAGCATCTTTATCTCATCTTGCGTCGGAGCCATTGTCCACGATCACCAGCGCGCCGACCTGCCGCAGGACGCGGCTAAGTCGCGCGGGAAATTCCGAACTCGGATGATATGTCACCACAATGGCACATACTTCTTTTCCGTTCGTTAGCTGGACTGGCTCGCTGTCTTTCATCCAGATCGCCATCCCTCATGTCGACTAAAAAAGACCGGCGATACGGCGGCGAGAGAAATGGCCGTGCGACCACAGCGGTCGCTATCGACAACGCCGGCAAATTTTCCTAGCAGTAGAGGTGGCGCCGGGTCAGTGGGATCTTAAGATTGCCCGGCGTGCGCTTGCTTGCCAACACCTGGTAGATGCCGATCTCGCCTGATTCGAATTGCAGGGCGCAGGCGGCCATATACAGGCGCCAGACTCGATAGGTCGCCTCGTTGACGTACTGCAGGGCGCGCGCGCGATGCCGCTCAAGACCTGCCACCCAATGGCGCAAGGTCATCGCGTAGTGGGGACGCAGCCCTTCGACGTCGGCGATCTCGAATTTCGCCTGCTCCATGACACGCTGTATGTTGCTGATGGTGTCCAGCTGTCCGTCGGGAAACACATAGCGATTGATGAACTCCGTGGACAGACACTTATCCCATCCTTCCGAGTCGTGCGTAATTCCATGATTGAGGAACAGTCCACCGGGCTTGAGCACCCGATGCACGGTGGAAAAATAGACGGGGAGATTCTTAAGTCCCACATGCTCGAACATGCCCACACTGGCCACCTTGTCGTATGCCGCCTCGCCGGGCAGATCACGGTAGTCGAGCAACTCGACGCTCACGCGATCCGTGAGCCCCGCCTGCGCAATTCGCTCCTGGGCTACTTTCAATTGTTGCGGGCTCAAGGTGATGCCGTGAGCGCGCACCCCGTAATGCTGTGCCGCATGAATCACGAGCGCACCCCAGCCGCAACCAACGTCGAGAAAGCTCTCTCCCGCTTTCAACGACAACTTGCGGCAGATGTGCTCGAGTTTTGCCTGCTGAGCGGCGTCGAGGTCGACGTCAGGCGTCTCGAAGTACGCGCACGAGTACACCATCGCGCGATCCAACCACAGCGTATAGAACTCGTTAGAGACGTCGTAGTGAAAATGAATGGCATCGCGGTTCTCGGCCTTCGAGTGCTGTTTGACGCTGGGGGCGTTCGCACGCGTCAACTGCGTTTCGGCGACGTGCAGCCGCGTTCAGCATCCGCAACCGTAGCGCGGTAAGGATCGCGCGAAGCTGCTCGCCGGCCGGCAACCGCAGCGCCTCGAGATGATCCTTAATGCATAAGGCCCCAAAGAAATCGCCTTCGATATCCAACTCGCCGCGGAAATACGCCTCGGCCAGGGTCAGCGGATCGCGACTCAGTACCGCGGACCAAACGACCTGAGGATTGCGAAACACCAGCGTGAAAGGCGAGTCGCGGCCGCTGCCCGCGGCCGCGCCGACCCGCAGGGTCGCGCCGTCCCATAAGCGCAGCGTGAGGCTGCCGGGATAACGACGAAATAGGCGCGCCAGCAGGTCTGATGCCGGTTCGATGCCTTGGTAACCCGAGGCGCTCCGAGGAGCCGTTGCGGCGTGCAGAGCGGATTCCGTGTGCGTTTGATTATTCATCTTGACACTCCCGATATGCATATTTAAGGCCAGGCAATCTTATCCGCCATCGCGCATTGCGCCCGACAACTAAAGGGGCGTTTGCGCGATGTAATTTCTACATGATCACTCCAAGGCGGTTCATTCATCCGTAAACCGGGGGCGGACTAGTGTCCGCCCCCGTTCTTGGTCTTTTCGATAAACGCGGCGACGTTCTCATGCAGCGCCTTCAAATCCGGCTCATGGGCATACACCATATGACCGGAGGCATAGAAATGCATCTCTATATTACCCTGAAGCGCGGGCTGTATGGGTAGCTGGCGCAACTCATACTCTGCCGCAAAATACGGCGTAGCCAAGTCGTAATACCCACCGTTAAGCTGGACCTTCAGATTGGGGTTTTGCTTCATCGCAACGGCAAGATCGGGCATGACATTGACCGGGCCGGCGATCTTGGTCGTCGATCCGGGCGGCTGATGCAGAACATCCCAATATTTGCCGATATCCGCGAAAGCAAAGGCTTTGTAGGTCTTCTTCCCGCCAAACTTGAGTGAAGTCCTGACGTAATCGTTAAAAGCTGAGACGTAGGCTGAGGATATCGCCGCCGACTGCGGATCGTAGTCCGCTTCCTTGCTCATCGGGTCGATGGTCGGTCCGGCAAATCGCGTGTCGAGACGGCCGGTCGTGATATCGGCTCCCAGCAGCGTCTTCTCGAACTCACCGCCGTTCACCCGGAGATTGGCCCGTTCCACATAGTCGGCCGGCAGGCCGGTATAGTCGTGGAGCCTTGACGCGATTGCCGTTCGGCGTTCAGGACTCAAGGTCGAGCCTGCCGCCAGCGCCTGCAGATATTCCGTCATGGCGAACCCTTCCACTTCTCTCAAGAGCGGTTCGAGCGCTGCGGTTTGATTCGCAAGCTTGTGGTGATACCAGGCCGTGGCTGTGTAGGTCGGCAATGCTAGGGCATAGGGTAAATCCATGCCGGGGTTGAATTGCGGCCCGTCAGGGCTGTTGTCGAAATTCAATATTTGCGACAGCAGAATGATGCCGTTCAAATCCAATGATTTTTCAGTTTCCAGAATGTTCGACAGTGCCGCCGAACGCGTCGTCCCGTAGCTCTCACCGAACAAGTACTTCGGTGAATTCCAACGATTGTGCCGCGACAGGAATTCCACGATGAAATTGGCAAAGGCGTGGGCGTCCTGGTCGACGCCATAGAACGCTTTTTCCTTGTCGGTCCCGCGCAGATGGCCGAAACCCGTTCCCGGCGCATCGATGAAGACCAAATCGCTGGCGTCCAGCAAAGTGAATTCATTGTCGATAATTCGATACGGAGCCGCGGGACTATGGCTATCGTCGGCCGTTACTACCCGCTTCGGTCCGAATGCGCCCATGTGCAGCCACACCGTCGATGAACCCGGTCCGCCGTTGTAGATAAACGTGATGGGCCGATGCACATCCTCTTTGTCGCCTCGGAAGTAGGCCACGTAGGACATGCCGACTTCCGGCGGCTGCGGCGGGGGCGGCCCATTTTTATCCTCGTGCGGTGGATCGTCATCCAACGGATCCTTAACATGTATCACCATGATGCCCGCTTCCGCCTGATAGCCGATGGAGTGTCCGGCCACCTGCACCGAACCGCTCGACGCTTGACGCTCGTCCTTCAGGTATTTCGGCGACTCGGTGGGTTCCGGAACCAGGGCTATTTTCGCGTCCGGGGCATCGCTCGGCGGCCGTTCGGCGCCGATCGACAGCGATGCGCCCAGCGCCGTGCTTAAAATCGATGAGTAAATCAACCCGCGGATACTTAGATCCATTCTTTGGAGTCTCCCCTTTAATGTCGGCAATTAGTTTCGCGACACCGGCATTGTATGTCGCGATTTGCGCGAACTTCTAGAATTCTATTTGGTACTGCAATCCGATGGTGCTGCCCGGATCGTTCTCCGGCGTGGTCCCCTGCGCCGAGGCCGTGCCGTTGCCGAATCTCGTCTGCAGCTTCAAGCGCTGGGTCAAGTTGACATCCACTTCGACTTGACCCGTGCCGGTGCTGTTCTGCCTCGCCTGTAAATACACGCGTCTGGAAATGTAGCGTCCCGCCTGAATGCTGGCGCCGGTGCTTTCACCCGCAGCATTAGTGGTGCCGGAGCCAACGGTCAGGCGGTCTAATCCTAGGCTTCGCTCAATCTTTGTCAGCGGGTTCAAGTTGCTATCGCCCCCCACTCCGCTCAACGACGCCAGTGCGACGCCGATTTGGGCAATCTGCAGCCCGCTGAGCTGCTCGATGGACTGCCCAAACAGCAATTGCGCCAGGATTTCGTCCTTCGGTAGCGTCGGGGTGCTGGTGAAATCGAAAACCGGCGCGTCGGCGTATCCGGTGATGTGCAGCGTCACGGTTGTGCTGCCGATCGAGCTCTGCGCCGTGAAATCCAAGCTCGGGTCGATCTTGTTCCTCAGCCCCGCGCCGTTGAAGCTCACCCGGCCTTCGGTGAAATTGAGACGATTGGAGGCAAACGAGAAACTGCCTCGCTGCAGATCGAAGCCGCCACTTACCGCCGGCGCACCCGCGGTGCCGCTGATGTGCATCTCTCCACCCATCTCCGCATCGAGGCCGCGGCCCTTCACCAGAATTTCACGGGGAGCTGTCACGGCGACGTCGAAACCGATGATGAGCGGCTTGTCCGCCACTGCGGCGGCCTTTTCACCGCGTCGGCGCACGTCCAGGACGGCAACATTCGGAGGCAGGCTATTTGGAATTCCGATCACGGTGCGGTTGAGGTGCACGGAACCCGTGATATCAAGGCGCTCGCCCGAGGTGCCCTTGACCTGCAAATCAGCATCAAGATTTGCCGTGACCAGCTTGCTGACAATCGGTTGGGCGTTGCGGGCGGTAATCTTGAGCTCTACGGGGATGCCCTTCTGCAAGACGCCGATCGTGCCGCTCATCGATAGGGTCCCCGGCGCGGCCGATGCCGTGAAGCTCTTGATCTGCAGGGCGCCTTGATTGCCGATAATTTGCGCGCCGATATCGGTCAAAACGATGCCGCGCCCATAGTCATTCACGCTGCCTTTGACCAGATTCAACGTGCCGCCGATCTCAGGCGCCGCCACGCTACCGGTTACCGTCGCGTCGATATCGAGTTCACCGCTGGCATGCTGGCCGCGGGCTTCGAGGTATGGATTGACCAAGCCCAGGTCGAACTTGCCGACCAGCTTCAGATCAAAGATACCATCCGACGCGAGGGGGATTTTCCCGACGGCACTCAACCCCGACGTAGCACCGCCGTCCAGCCGCGCATCGATATCGGCAGATTGCCCATGCAAGTCGGCCGTGACGTGCAATTCTGCGGGCGGCAATCCGAGATTCGCGCTCTCGGCCATACGCAGTCCCGAGCCCTTTAAACTGATTTTGCCAACTGGCGCAGCCAGCTCGCCGCTCAGCTCGGCTTGAGCATCGAATACGCCCGCCGCCAAATAGTTGGGGACGAATATATTGATTAGGGCTGCCGGTAACTGGCGAAGCGATGCCTTCAGGGCCAATGCCGGAGAGATCTGCCCCTGCACCTCGAACTCTGCCTTCTGAGCACCCAATTTGAGCGCATCAACGGCCACGCCATCCGCGAAGGATATCCGCGCGGGTGCCAGCAAGTGCATTTCCTGACCGCCGTAACTACCCTGCGCGCTTTCGATCGAGAGCTGTTTGGAGTCGAGGTTCAAGTTACCCTTGGCGGTCAGGTTCGCCGCCGAGCCGCGCAGCTTCGGGACCTCGGCGGCCACATTGAAGGAAAAGGCGTCCGTGAAACCATCCCCTGTTACCCGCGCGCTGCCGGCGAACCCGGCCATCGCGACGTCTTTCGCCTCGAGCTGTAGCCGCGCGTGAGTGCGCTGACCGTCGGGACGCAAGTCCACGTTTCCGGCGAGGCGGCCGGCAACATCGGCGCCCAACAGGTGTTGTAAATCGCTGAGCTGCTCAACACCCACGGTCAGTTGACCCTGCACCTGAGCGCCGGTGGTCACCGTGACATCGCCATTCGCGTGCGCACTCTTCCAGTTCGCCTGCCGAATGACCGCATGCGTGGAGCCCGATGCGCCGCGCTCCACGGCGACCGCCAACTTAAGCGGGGCTCCGTCCAGCGTTCCCTGCGCGTTGAGCGTACCGATGGGTGCAGACGGCAAACCCTGCACGCTCAATTCGGCTGACAGGCTTTCGCTGGGCGACCCACTTACGGAGAGCGTCGAGTTGAGGCGCGCCTCGACGGTGAGCGCTGTCGTCGGGCCGCCGAGAGAACCACTCGCCGTCACAGTGCCCGCGAGCGCCGCCGAAAGCGCGCTTAAATCCGGCAAGGCGGCATCCCATCGCGCCTGAATGGATTGACGACTGAGAGTGCCGCTCGCCGAAAGCGTCACTGCGTGCCCGGAGAGTTTTATCTCCTCGACGCTGAGCGCGCGGTCCTTCAACGTGCCGGAGAATTGCAGCGTCGGCCGATCCCCGATCGCGGCTGCCCAGATCTGGGTCCCGGGCTCGAGAACCGAGGCGACATCCAGTTTCAAATGGGCGCCCTTAGGATCAGCCTCCAACTTCGCATTCGCAGATGCGCTGCCGCGCAAATCCAGCCCGCCGAGTGCGGCAAACGGCGCCACATTCGGCAACCGTATCTCCACGGCCGCGCTCAGTTTTCCCGCGGTAACCGCTTGCCCGTGCAAAAGAAACAACGGATGCGACGCCGTCACATCCACCGGTCGCGCTGGATCGTCAAGGCGCGCGGTGGCGTCGATCTTCACGGGATCACCTTCCAGGAGCGTGGACTTTTGGCCCGGAACTCTTAACCCTACGATCCGTGCATGCAGTTCCGCCTTGCCGAGATCCGCGGCAACGTCGGTATTCAACGATGTCAACTGCGCTCCGCCGGGGATCTTCAAGCCATCGATTTCGAGATGCCCGTTGGCCGAGGGCGCCTTGACGCTGCCGTGCCAGCGCCCGCGCAGAACTGCTCGATCCCATGCCAAATCAGGCCGTGGCGCCATCGCCGCCGCATCGAAGGCGAAATCAAGATCGCCCGACAAGGCGCTTAAATTGATGGTCCCCTGCGCATGGCCTTTAAGTTCCCCGGCTTGAAGCGAGACATCGAGCTGCTCGGCCGCACGCGGCCCGCTTAAGTTCACGGTCGCCTGAAGCGCGCCTAAGCCTGGCAGCGCGAGGATACTCGCCAAAGGGCCGCCGGCGGGTTCATGCACGTTGAGCGAGGCATCCATGCGCCGCTCGTCGAAGTGCAAATGCAGTTCATATTCCCCGTCGGTCTCGAGGCGACGCGCCGAGGCATCAAATAGCATGTCGTGCAGCGATCGCAACCGAGCGCTGCCGCTTAGCACCAGCGAGGCCGGTACTCCCGCCAGCTCCGGTCCCAACCGCAGAAGGTCGACGGAGGCCTGCGCCACATCGATGTGAGGCATCGAGACTTCGCCACCACCCGCCGTCGAGGAACTTTGCGGCAGACGTTCCATGTCTACGCTGGCGACGCGCAAGCGATTGACCTGCAGCCGGCCCGCAAGATAGGCGAGCGGGGACCAGGACAGCTCAATTTTTTTTGCCGTCAACCACACGCCGCGGCTGTCGCGAAGCTCGAGCGTATCCAAAGTCGGGCGCTGCGGAAGAGTACCCGCCAACCCTTCAATGTGCACACTCCCGCCGGTTAATCGAGACGTCAGCTTTTCAATTTCCGCGCGGCCGGCAGCGGTATTGATGAATATCCACAATGCACCGACCACGACCAGCAGCAGGAGCGCGGACGCCCCTGCGACCCATGCAGCGATTCTCAAGGATCGTCGCATCAAAATGCCTGTCCCAGTCCAATGTAAATTTGGTAGTGGCCTTGCAAGGAACTCTGGCCAGGGGTTGGATTGATCGGCACGGCAACATCGAATCGAAGCGGCCCGATTGGCGTGTAATAGCGTACTCCTAAGCCGGCGCCCGCCTGAAGCTCATTGGGCAGGAGCCTGATACTCTCACTGGTCTGTCCGGCGTCGATAAATGCCGCGACGCCCCAATTGGTGCTGCCGACGCGCTGGCGAAGTTCCAAGCCGATGGCGCTAATCGCGGTGCCACCGCTCGGGTTTTCGGTGCCAGGGAATATGGGACCCACGGATTGGTAAGCGTACCCGCGGATGGTTGCGCTGCCGCCGGCGTAGAAGCGTTGATCCGGCGGCAGGCTAAGTTGGCTGGCGCCTTGAGCCTTACCGACGAGCGCGCGTGCCGCAATCACGGTGCGCCCCGGGGTAGTGGGCAAAAGATCGGCCACATCGAAAAAACCGGCGATCTTTATTTGGGTGACGATAAACGTCGAATTTGGGTGGCCTATCGCGACAGTCGGCGCAATGCTCAAGGAGCCGCGAAAGCCATGGCGGGGGTCATCGAGCGGCGCAGCAAGATTGGTCGAGTCGTACGCGACCACCATCGGCAGTGCCACCAACGTGTAGAGAAACGTTTGCCGGTCTTCCACGACCTGTCCATTCGCATCCGTCGTGACACTCACGATCTGAATGATTTCCTCATCGCTTGCCGTCAGGCCGATGCTGACACTCCACACGCTGGATATTTTTCGGCTCGCGGTGACGCCCACGGTCGTGGCGGTCTGATCGTATGCCTGCAACTGCTGCTTGATGGCAGCGATTGAGAATTGCAAAGATTGATCGCGATGCAGAAATTCCGGAATGAGATATTTCGTGTTGACGTCATAGCCGATGCCGGTGGTGTCACTGCCCCCGAGATTGATCACGGATGCCGCGAAGCTCAATTGCTCCGCATTGCCGAAAACATTGCGGTCGGTCCAGGTAGCGCCGCCGCTGCCGCCTAGATCGCTCGAATACTGGGCGGTCAGGCTGACGGCGTGGCGCGGCCGCTCGTGGATTTTGAAGGTAACCGGCACGCCCCCGGCATCATCGGCTTCCGTGCCGATTTGCACCGTGACTTGACCGAATACGTTTAGCGCCAATAGATCATGGCGCGCGCGTTCGATCGCGGAGGGCTTGAATAGATCGCCGGTGTGCAGCAACAGCCTTTGGCGCAATAACCTTTCATGAACGCGTTTCAAACCCTCGATGCGGATTTCGCCGATGGTCACCTTGCGCCCGGCCACCACATTAAACGTCAAATCGAGTACCGGGGCATCCGCCGCCTGGAAAGCGACGGGAGGCGGGACTTGCGCGAATGCGTAGCCTTGCTCTTGCAGAGCGGTCAGCAAACGCGTGCCGCCCGCCAGCACTTTTAAGGCCACTGCCGGCTGCCCGGCGGCCAAACCGAGGATGGCGCCGGCATTGATCGACTCCGGCACCTCTCCCTCGATGTCGATGCGGCGCAATTGATACAGGATACCCAACGTGAACCTGATCTCGACATTCGCCGTGCTGTCCTTCGGCAGTTCGGTCAGCGCAGCGCCGAGCCCGGGAGAGGTCAGCGACATTCCGTTGATGGTGACGATAACATCCGATTCGTAGTAGCCGAAGCTCTCGAGCACAATCTTGAGTCGATCCATATCGGCACGCGCGCGCGCAATTAACCCGAAGGGACTCACCGGCGCCGATTCGCGCAACGCTCGTAGATCCGAAGTTGCCGTGAGAGTCTCATCGATCTCTTTATTTCCGACCGAGACGAGATTGACCTTGTAGGCTTGAACGTCGGCAGCATCCGCCACAGAACACGCGAGGAGAGCGGATATAAGGACCAGCGTCGAAATACACGATCTCATCCAATTACGGTAGCAGGTCGAGCGGATTTCCGGACGCAGTGTCGGCCGGCGCCTACATGAAGTGCTTCCCCAGTTGAGACATTTACGAATTAAATTGCGGCGTACCCTCCCATCGCGACATGTTTCCAAAGGAGTGCATCGCATGGGCAACGTTAATCCTGATGACCCTGAAGCGACCCCCAGAGCCGGCGAATCAAAGCTTCGCGGACGTTCGCTGGCCGGCTCGGATCAAAACGCATCGGTCGATCACACGGAGTACGAAAAAACACGCAACACAGACACCACGCTTCGCTTGGACAGCGAAGAGGACACATTGTACGACGATGGGCTGGAGTTGGAGGACGACTCAGCACCGTTGACCGGCAAGGACGGCAAAGACGATACGATCTGACGGCTTGGATCGGCGCAGTGGCGCACTGAGGATGTGCACTGGCGCCGCCGCGGGCGGTACGGCGCGAGAGACGCCTAACGCAGGATTGAAAGGCGGCGGTTTCGGCGCTATCGTTCCTTGCTATGCACTACATTCGCGTTGCCTACCTATCCGCCCTTGCCTGCGCGCTCATCGCGGTATCGCCGGTTCGATCCGCTCAGCCCGACATCTATCCGCCGCCGGCGCAGGCTGCAACCGACATTGCGGCAGCGCTTAAGACGGCTGCCGCCACCAACAAGCGCGTCATTCTGGATTTCGGCGGCAACTGGTGCACCGATTGCCATGTGCTCGACCTGTACTTCCATGACGCGACCAACAGATCGCTACTCGAGGCCAATTACATCCTCGTGCACGTCAACATCGGGCGTTTGGACGCCAATGTCGACATTGCGAATCGATACCAGGTTCCCTTGAAGAAAGGGGTGCCCGCGATCGCCGTGCTCGACCATCAGGGCAACCTGCTCTATAGCCAAAAAACGGGCGAATTCGAAGCGATGCGCCACATGCAGGCCGGTGCGGTGACGGACTTTCTCCAGCAATGGAAGCGCCCTGCATCCTGATTGCTGCGCCGCAGCCATACACGCCTGCGACACGCCAAAAATCGCTTGATCTCGTTATTAACTTATCTTAACAATTTGACCATTCGCGTTTAACGGCGCGGGGCCCAGCGTGGCGACCATGAATAGCCAACTATACGCAGGGGCGCTTTGCGGCTGCGCGCTTGCCGCACTGGCGGCATGCAGTGTGGGTCCTGCCTACAAGCGCCCGGACATACCCCTGCCCGCCCAATGGCGCGATACCGGCAACGAGGCCTCGGGGGTATGGCCGAACGCCGATTGGTGGCACGGTTTCGGCTCGGCGCGACTCGATGAATTGATCGCCGAGGCGGAGCGCAGCAACGACGATTTGGCCGTCGCGATCGCCCGAGTCCAGGAAGCCGATGCGCAGGCGCGAATCGCCGGCGCCGCGCTTCTGCCATCGCTCGACGTAGGCGCCAACGCGACGCGCGAGCGCGTGCAGGTCAATGGCGCCGCCCAATCCTTTAACGTTTTCAGTCCCGCACTCTCCGCGAGCTACGAGCTGGATTTTTGGGGCAAGAATCGCGCCTCGCGGAGCGCCGCGGTGGCAACCGCGAACGCCAGCCGCTTTGACCGGGAGACCGTCGCCCTGACCGTCATCAGCAGCGTGGCCACGACGTATTTCCAGGCGCTCGAATTTCGCGATCGGCTGCAAGTCGCCCAAGAGAACCTCGCCAATGGCCAGATGATCCTCCACGGCCTGCAGCTCGAGGAGACGGCGGGCATCGTCACCGGACTCGACGTCGCACAGCAAGAGACCACCGTGGCGCTGCTGAACGCCGCAATTCCACCACTGCAGCAGCAGTTTCGGCAGGCAGTGAATGCCCTCGCCGTGCTGCTTGGCAAAACCCCGGAATCGATCGATGTGGATACGGGTACGCTGAATGCGCTAACCAGCCCGCCAGTCGCCGAGGGCCTGCCCTCGCAGCTGCTCACACGCCGTCCGGATGTGGCGGAATCGGAGCAACAATTGATCGCCGCCAACGCCGACATCACCGTAGCGCGCGCCGCGTTGTTTCCAAGCATTCAGCTGACCGCGAGCGGTGGCTATGAAAGCGCGGCGCTGACCTCGCTCATCAATCCGGCAAGCCGCATCTGGCAATTATCCGCCGGATTGACGCAGCCGATATTTCACGGCGGCGCTCTGCGCGGCCAAGTCGCATTCAGCAACGCTCGCTATACCGAATTGCTCAGCACGTACCACAAGACGGTGATTTCCGCGCTCGGCAATGTCGAAAACGCGCTGGTCGCCGCGCAGCAAACCAAGGAGCAGCAGGCGCGGCAGCAAGAGGCCGTGGAGCGAGCGCGTCGCGCATTTCAATTCGCGCAAACTCAGATGTCCGCGGGCACCGTCAATGTGCTGGCCGTGCTCAACACGGAAAACGCCCTGTTCAGTGCGCAGGATGAACTAGTTCAGATCCAATATTTGCATCTGCAGTCGCTGGTGGATTTATACACCGCGCTCGGCGGCGGATGGCAACAAGGTAGCTCTTAAATGAATCAATTCTCGAAGAATCAGCAGCGCGCGGCGTTGGGCGGCCTAGGCTTGGCGGTGCTATTGGTGCTGACGTGGCGCATCGTGCACAAGCCGGCCGATGCAGCAGGCCGCGCATCCACGCAGCCGATTGCCGTCGATACGGCCGCCGTCAGCCACGCCGATGTGCCGATTTACCTGCAAGGACTTGGCACGGTGCAGGCCTTCTACACGGTGACGGTAACCGCGCGCGTGGACGGCGAGCTGCAGACAATTGCATTCACCGAAGGTCAGAATGTGCGCAAGGGCGATTTGCTTGCGCAGATCGATCCCCGTCCGAATCAGGCGGCGTACAACCAGGCGGTCGCCACCAAGGCGAAGGATGAGTCGCTGCTGGCCAACGCGAGGCGCGATTACGACCGCTACTCCCTGCTGCAGCCGCAGAACCTGGCCAGCAAGCAAACCGTGGATACGGCGCGTGCCTTGGTCGATCAATTCACGGCCCAGCTGCAGGTCGATCAGGCCATCATCGACAATGCCCGTACCCAACTCGACTACACGCGCATTACGTCGCCGATCAACGGTCGCACCGGAATGCGATTGATTGATCCGGGCAACATCGTGCACGCGGCCGGCACCGCAGGAATTGTGGTGGTCACTCAGGTGCAACCGATCTCGGTCGTGTTCACCCTGCCCGAGGAGAATCTCGGCGCGGTGGGGGCCGCGCTCGCCTCCGGTCCTGTCCAAGTCACCACTCTGTCGCGCGACGGCAGCACCGAACTCGATCGAGGCACGCTGACACTGATCGACAATGAAATCGATCAAACCACCGGCACCGCCAAGCTCAAGGCGACCTTCAGCAATACCAACAATACTCTTTGGCCCGGACAGTACGTCAACGCGCGCGTGTTGGTTCGCACTGAACGCAACGCGTTGACGCTACCGAGTGTCGCAGTGCAGCTCGGGCCCAATGGCCCTTTCACCTATGTGGTGAAAAGCGACTCCACCGTGGAAGTGCGCCCCTTGAAGATCGGCGATGAAAGCGGCGGCGTGGTCGTGATCAAAGACGGCCTTGCCTTGAACGAGCGCGTGGTGACCAGCAATCAATATCGCTTGCAGCCGGGAGCGCATGTGCGGGCGAACGGCAGTGGCGCGCTGACGATGAGCAACAAGGCGCTTTCGCAGCCATCATGAACATCTCCGAGCCGTTCGTTCGCAGACCCATCGCAACCTCGCTGTTGATGGGGGGCATCTTTCTGGTTGGCCTGGTGGTGTTCCCGTTGCTGCCGGTGGCGCCGCTGCCGCAAGTGGACTTTCCGACCATCTCGGTCTCGGCGTCATTGCCGGGCGCCAGTCCGGAAACGATGGCCTCCTCGGTCGCAACGCCGCTGGAAACGCAATTTGCGCAAATCTCCGGCCTTTCGCAAATGACCTCGACCAATGCGCTTGGCACCACGCAAATCACGCTGCAATTCGACTTGAATCGGAATATCGATGCGGCGGCGCAGGATGTGCAGGCGGGCATCGACGCCGCCCGAGGTCAGTTGCCGACCAATCTGCCGGCGCCGCCCAACTATCGAAAGGTCAATCCCGCCGATTCTCCCATCCTGCTGCTCTCCGTGTACTCGGATGTTCTACCGGTGACGACGGTCGACGACTACGCCGAGAACATACTCGCGCAGCAGATCTCGCAAATCCCGGGGGTTGCGCAAGTCGGCATCGGCGGGCAACAAAAGCCCGCGGTCCGCGTGCAAATCGATCCCACCAAGCTCGCGGCGTTGGGTCTGCAAATGGAGGACGTTGCCGGCGTCATCAATGCGGCCACGGTCGACGCGCCGAAGGGTGCGATCAATGGCCCGCTGCGCAGCATGACGATTTACGACAACGATCAGCTGCTGAAAGCCGCGCCCTGGAACGATGTGGTGGTGGCCTACCGGAACGGCGGCGCGGTACGCATCCGCGACATCGGTGTCGCGGTCGACGGCCCTGAAAATCGCTTGATCACCGCCTGGCAGAACGGCCGCAAAGGGATTTTGCTTCTCATCTTCAAGCAGCCGGGGGCGAATGTGATCGAGGCGGTGCAGCGGGTTCAAGATCTGCTGCCGCATGCACTCGCATCGATGCCACCCTCCATCAAGATTGACACCGTGGCCAATCGCACCACGACCATCAAGGCCTCGGTGGAAGATGTGGAGATCACGCTGGGAATCACCATCGTGCTGGTGGTGCTGGTGATTTTTCTGTTTTTGCGCAACTTCTGGGCCACCATCATCCCGGGAATCACCGTGCCGCTGGCGCTGCTCGGCACCGTCGCGATGATGTATGTCTTGAGCTTCAGCCTCGACAATTTGTCGCTGATGGCGCTCACCATCGCCGTCGGGTTCGTGGTCGATGACGCGATCGTCATGCTGGAGAACATCTACCGACACATCGAGGCGGGTTTATCGCCCCTGCAGGCGACTCTCAAGGGCGCCGGTGAAATCGGCTTCACGATTCTCTCCATCAGCATATCGTTGGTGGCTGTGTTCATTCCGCTGCTGTTGATGGGCGGCATCATTGGCCGCCTATTTCGCGAATTCGCGATTACGCTGACGATGACCATCGCGGTATCGGCCTTCGTCGCATTGACGCTCTCGCCCACCATGTGCGCGCTGTTCTTGCGCGATGAAAAGCACGCGAGGCACGGCAAGGCTTATATGATGATCGAGCGCGCTTTCGATAAGCTGTTGGCGGGGTATACCCGCGGGCTGGACTTTGTGCTCGATCACAAACGAGCCACTCTTGCGACATTTCTGCTCACGGTGGCGGCATCCGTGGCCCTGTACATTTTCATACCCAAGGGGTTCTTCCCGCAGCAGGATACCGGCATCATCTCCGGTCTCTCGGATGCGCCCCAGGATATTTCCTTCGAAGAAATGGTGCGCCGGCAGCACGTTCTTTTGAACGTGGTCGAACATGATCCGGACATCGCGAGTTATGGGACCGGAATCGGCGGCAACCGTCCCATCAATACCGCTTTCGTCATCTTGAGCCTAAAACCCCGTAGCGAGCGCAAATCCAGCGCCGATGACGTCATCAATCGCTTGCGGCCGCAGCTAGCGAAGGTTCCGGGCATTACCTTGTTCGTGCAAGCGGCGCAGGATTTGAATGTCGGCGGCCGCACGTCGCGCACCCAATACCAATACACGGTGCAGGATTCAAACATCGACGAGCTCAATGAGTGGGCACCGAAGCTGCTCGCGGAACTCAAGAAGCTGCCGACGTTGCGCGATGTCGCCTCCGATCAACAGACCAGCAGCGGTATGGTGGCGCTGACCATCGATCGCGATCAGGCAGCGCGCTTCGGCATTCAGCCCGCCGCCGTCGATCTGGCGCTGTACGATGCTTTTGGACAACGCCAGGCGGCGCAGTTCTTCACCCAGTCCAACAGCTATCACGTGGTGCTGGAAATCACGCCCGCCCTGCAAGGCGATCCGGAGACGCTCAAGAAGCTGTATTTGAAATCGCCGTCTGACCGGTCAGATGGTGCCGCTCTCAGCGATGACCAAGTTCGACACGCAGCACGTGACTTACCTGTCGATCAATCATCAGGGTCAGTTCCCGGCCGTAACGCTGTCGTTCAATCTCGCGCCGGGCGCGGCGCTCGGCGATGCCGTGGACGCCATCAATCGTGCCTCGCTTCAAATGCACATGCCGGCGACCATCACGGGCAATTTCCAGGGCACCGCGCAGGCCTTCCAGGCCTCCCTCAAGAGTCAGCCGTATCTCATTCTCGCGGCGCTGGTAGCCGTGTACATCATCCTTGGCATGCTCTATGAAAGCTACATTCACCCGCTGACCATTCTCTCCACGCTGCCGTCGGCCGGAGTCGGCGCCCTGCTGGTGCTGCTGCTATTTCATATCGATCTGTCGGTGATCGCGCTGATCGGCATCATCTTGCTGATCGGCATCGTCAAGAAGAACGGCATCATGATGGTGGATTTCGCCCTCCAGGCAGAACGCGAACAGCACCTCTCGCCGCATGACTCTATCCGTCAGGCCTGCCTGCTGCGCTTTCGACCCATCATGATGACCACCATGGCGGCGCTGCTGGGGGCGCTGCCGCTGGCACTCGGGCGCGGCACCGGCTCGGAACTGCGCCAGCCTCTGGGCTACACCATGGTGGGCGGCCTCATTCTGAGTCAGGCGCTGACACTGTTTACGACCCCGGTGATATACCTTTATTTGGATGAATTCAGCATGCGATTCCGCGGCCGGCGCGAGAAAAAGCGCGCGGCTAGAGCCTTGGCGGAACACTCGAGCGAGACGCCATCGCCGCTCGGAGGGCATCCATGAAGATTCTTCTAGTCGAAGACAACGAACGGGTCAGCCAATTCGTCGTCAAAGGCCTGCAAGAAGCCGGACATACGACGGATCATGCGGGCAATGGCCGCGACGGCATGTTCCTCGCGGCGAGCGAGCCGTATGATGTCATCATCATGGATCGGATGTTGCCGGGTGATATCGATGGACTTGCCATCATCGAAGTGCTGCGCAAGGCCGGCAAGCAAACGCCGATCTTGATCTTGAGCGCGCTCTCGGAAGTCGACGATCGCATACGTGGACTGCGCAGCGGCGGTGATGATTATTTGACCAAACCGTTCGCGTTCGGCGAATTATTGGCCCGTATTGACGCTTTGCACCGCCGCGCCCAAGGTATCAATAGCGAAGCTCCGCTGGTGGTGGGCGACTTGCATATGGATCCGCTAACGCGCAAGGTGACTCGCGGCGATCGGCCGATTACGCTGCAACCGCGTGAATTCAAGCTGCTCGAGTACCTGATGCGACACGCCGGTCAAGTGGTCACCCGCACGATGCTCCTGGAAAACGTGTGGGACTATCATTTCGATCCGCAGACCAATGTGGTCGATGTGCATATCAGCAAATTGCGGCAGAAAATCGACGCCGAGTTCGAGCGCCCGTTGTTGCGTACCGTGCGCAATGCTGGCTACACGGTGACCGCGAGTGACTAGCATGATGCGCTCGTCGGCGCTCTCACTGGCCCTAGGCTATGTGGCGCTGGGACTGACCGCGTTGGTATTGTTCGCGGCGCCGCTCTGGTACGCCTGGCAGGTCACGATTCAAGAAGGCCGGGCGGAAATCCTGCAGGCCGACGCGCAGCGCCTTACCGATGTCTACCGCCGCGACGGTGCGGATGGCTTGAAGAGCTTTATCGACACCCGCGTCGGCATGCAAATCGCCGGCGAGAGGATCCTGCTGCTGACCGACGCATCGATGCGTCCGCTCGCCGGCAATCTGCCCGCATGGCCCGATAAATTGCCGGCCGCGCCGGGTAACTACAATACTCAGGTGAAGGGCGCACACGGCGAACAACAGACCCTGGTACATGTCGCCGTGCTCGGCAGGTACAACCTGCTGGTGGGCAGAGACAATGCCTTGTTCAAGCCTCTGCAAACCCGCTTCTGGTATGGCCTTGCGGGCGCCATCGCGGTGCTTTGCATCGCCGGGTTGTTGGTCGGCATCATCACGCGCCGGGCACTGATGTCG
Organism: uncultured Gammaproteobacteria bacterium; assembly: GCA_963749775.1. Classification (GTDB taxonomy): domain Bacteria; phylum Pseudomonadota; class Gammaproteobacteria; order Steroidobacterales; family Steroidobacteraceae; genus Bog-1198. The sequence continues at coordinate 120,104 of CAVVPB010000024.1, read as the reverse complement.
CGGGTCCACAGCATACGCCAGACCGTATCGGCGATCATTCACGGCGACCTCAAGCATCGCTTGCCGACCCAATTGAATGACGATGAGCTCAATACGCTGTCGCGCACCATCAACGGTATGCTCGATCAGATCGAACTGCTGGTCCACGGCGTGCGCAATGTTTCCAACTCCATAGCGCATGACCTGCGCACGCCGCTGGCGGAGTTGCGCTCGCGACTGGAGGAGTTGTCACTCATTCGACCCTCGACGGAACAGACCTACGCGGAGATCGAAGGTGCGGTCGCGGACGTGGATCGGGTAATCCGGGTATTCGACGCGCTTCTTCGGCTGGCGGAAATCGATGCCGGCATGCGCCGCTCCGGCTTCGTAACTTTCGATGTATCCGATCTTGCCGCCAACGCGGTCGAGTTTTACGAGCCGGCGGCCGAGCTGAAGAACATCGAGCTGAATTTTCGCTGTGACGGACCCCTGTGGATATCGGGCGACCCGGTACTTCTTGCCCAGGCGCTCAGCAACCTCATCGACAACGCACTCAAATACGCGCCCCAGTACGGCGTCATTGAAGTTGCGGTCCAGCGCAATGAGGCCGTCGCGGAAATTTCCGTCGCGGACAATGGCCCTGGAATCGATGATTCGGAAAAGGTCAAGGTGGTCGAGAGATTTTATCGGGGCGACGCCAGCCGCGGAACGCCCGGCGTCGGTCTCGGACTAAGCCTTGTGCAAGCCGTAGCGAAGTTGCACGGCAGCCCCCTCGAGCTACGCGATCAAGCTCCGGGACTGCGGGTGATGATGAGCATCGCCATCGACGCCGCAGGAGCTTCCTTGCGCGAGAGGGCGCAGCAGCAGGCTCCGGCCACCGTCGCCGGGCCCGCGACCCTGGCCTCGACGCCGTAAGATCGCTACATGCTCATCGACTGCGCCGCTTATCAAGACGGGAGAAGGCTCGGCGCATTTTCCATTCGCGACACCATCACCACCGTCATTTCAGTGAATTTGTCGATGGTGAATCTGCACGAGAACATCGTCATGGCGGGCATCGATCTGTACCTGTATTTTCGCTTTAAGAAAATCAAGTGGTTATAGACCGACGCATCGCGGTCAGTATCGCAGCGCTGACCGACGTAGTCGCCTTCTGCGCTCTGCTCGGCGCGGGGCTTTCGCTTCGAGCCAGCAATATGTGCGCCCTCGCGCTCGGTGTTGCGCTGGATTGGCCGCTGCGGCTGCGCTTCATGAGTACAGCCGAGCGGCAGCAACACGATTGGCGCCTGTACCTGCAACTGCTGATCGTTATACTCATGGCGTTGTTCCTGCGCGGCGGCGTACTGGCGCTGCTTTCGCAGCGCGGGGGTTGGCCGCCGCAGGTGTCCATTTGCTTCGCGGTCGCGGTGGGATTGGCCTTTTTGGTGCCTGGATTCTCGTATGCCTATTCCGGGGCCGAGCCCAGTGCGCGTTGGCGAACCTTCGCCTTGGGGCTCATCGCCTACGCCTGGGTGCTGCGCTTGCTGTACGCCGGGACCGTGGAACTGATGCCCGAGGAAACCTATTACTGGAATTATTCCCGGCATCTGGATTTCGGCTATCTTGACCATCCGCCGATGGTGGCGTGGCTAATTAAGCTCGGCACCGCCGTCTTCGGACAGACGGAGTTCGGCGTACGCGCCGGTGCCCTGTGCTGCGGCATCATCACTTCAGTGTTTATTTATCGACTGACGCGCAACGTCTTCGGCGCCACGAGTGCACTGGCCGCATTGCTGCTGGCACAGGTACTGCCCTTCTTTTTTCTCGCCGGCTTCCTGACGACGCCTGACGCGATCCTGACCGCCGCCTGGGCCGCTGCGCTGTATTTTCTCGAACGCGCCCTGATTGCCGGGCAAGCGCGAGCCTGGTGGTGGGCCGGGATCAGCATCGGCGTCGGAATGATCTCCAAGTATTCCATCGCGATGCTGGTGCCCGTAACGATGGCATTCATGTTGTGGGACAAAAATTCGCGCCACTGGTGGCGCCGAATTGAGCCCTACGGCGCTGCCTTGCTGGCAGTGGCGATTTTCTCTCCGGTGCTCCTATGGAATGCGCAGCATGACTGGGTGTCTTTCACATTCCAAACCTCGCGCCGATTGGCCGAGGCGCCGCGATTTACTCTGCACCGATTGATCGCGTCGCTGCTCGTCCTGCTGACCCCGACAGGAGTATTGGCCATCGCCGCGTTTCTTGTGAGAGGGAAATCCGAGGGCGATTCGGCCGCGAACAGCGCGCGCTGGTGGCGCTTGATGTTGCTGGCGATTCTCTTTCCGCTATCGGTATTCGCGGCTTTCAGCCTGCGCCACGAAGTCAAGCTTGATTGGACCGGCGCACCCATGACGGCAGCCCTGCCCCTCCTAGGCTATAGCGTGGTCGCGCTAGGCCCATCCATCAGCACCTTTGCGCGGCGGATCCAGCGGGCGTGGACGCCGACGATCGTGATCATGCTGTTGATCTACGGCGCCGGGTTGCACTATTTGGTGCTCGGGCTGCCGGGCTTAGGCTACGGCAAGCATATTGAATTGATCCCAGTTGGCTGGCGCGAATTGAGCGAGCATATCACCGCCACAGCAGCGGCCTACCGCAAAGAGCGCGCTGATGACGTGCTGATCGTGGGTATGGATCGATATGCCATCGCCAGTGAGCTGGCATTCTATGGAGGCGCCCGCCGGCACTCCGGCCTTGAGACCGCAAACAGCCATCTGTTTGGGGGGATGGGTCTCATGTACGGACAGTGGGTGCCTGCCGGATCTCAAGAGCACCGAGACCTGCTGTTGGTGGCCTTCGATCCGCGCGAACTCGAGGACAAGGCGATTGCCGCGCACGTGGCGAGGCTTGGCCCCATCGAGGATGACGTGCTGAGTCGCGACGGCAAGCTAGTACGCCACTATTACCATCGGCTCGCGTTCGACTACCGCAGTATCGTAGATTCGGGCAAATGACTTAAAATAACGCCATGACGCAGAAATTTTTCCGCCAGATCGCAAGCGCCCTGCTGGCCAGTGCCTGTCTTGTAGCCGCCGGTGCAGCAAGCGCACAAACCCCGGAGCAAACAAAAATGTGGGAGGCGCAGCGCGCCCAGGCGCAGGCCGCGGAAAAGGCCAAGGCCGAGCGGTTGACCGCGGAGCGCGCCGCTCGCAAGGCCGATCCGATGGCGTGGGTGCGTACCTTGAATCCGATGGTTTCGGGGGGCTGGCAATTCCGGGCGGTCGCGCCGGACGGATCCTGGGCCTCCTTCAGCACCGAGCGCCAGATGAAACGATCAGGCCACCTGGTGACCGCCTGGCTGAGGCAGGAGTACCCCGAACCGCAGCGGAGCAGCGGCGGCGATTTCTACCTGAGCAATGTCGAGAAAGTCCAATACGACTGCGGCAACGAACGGGCTCGCGCCCTGCTGATCATCTACTACGCGGAAAACAACATCAGCGGCAGCGAACAAAGCGAAGCCACCGACGTCAAACAAGCGCCCTGGATTCCCATCGTGCCCGGGACCGAAAGCGAAAACATCTATTTATGGGCCTGCGAAACCGGCGGCAAATCGCATTCTTGATCGTTGGCCTAGGCCAGCTGGACCGTCGCCGCCAAGAGCTTGGTTCGATCCGCCCACGGGCCGACCAGGATCTCCACCTCCCCGGGCTCGAACACCGGCTTAAGCTCAACGCCGAGAAACCTCAGTTCCGCCGCCGGAAGTGACAGCATCACCGTGCCCATTGCTCCGGGCGGCAGTCGGATCTTGGCGAATCCTTTCAGCTCAAGCGCGGGCCGCGAGACGCTCCCAAGCTTGTCGTGGACGAACAAGAAAACGGTTTCCTGCGCCTCTCCGGCCCCGCGGTTGACGACATCCACATGAATCGTGAGCGTGTCATTGTCGCGGGCCGTGCCCGCCGACAGACGCAAATTCGACAACTCGAAGCGTCCGTAAGTAAGCCCGTAGCCGAAGGGGAATAACGGCTCGTTCGGAATGTCGAGATACTTGCTGGTGAAACGGTCATTCGGATCGAAAGGCCGGCCGCCAGTGCGTTCGCCGTAAAATATGGGCACTTGACCGATGGCTCGCGGCCAACTGACCGGCGTGCGGCCGCCGGGGCTGTGGCGCCCGGTGACGACATCGGCAATTGCGTTGCCCGCCTCGCTTCCCAAGAACCATGCTGCCAGCAGGGCACTGGCCTTGTCCACCAACCACGGCACGACCAGAGGCCGGCCGGAAAACAATACGACGATCACGGGTATGCCTAAGCGCTGGGCGCGCTCGAACACGGCTTCCGCGAACACGCGTTGACTTCCGGGTAGGCCAAGATGCGCGCGGCTGGCAGCCTCGCCGCTCATCACCGCAGCCTCGCCCAGGCACAGAATGATCACCTCCGCGGTCGCGCAAAGATCGAGCGCCGTAGCCATACCGCTCAAGTTCAGGTCCTCGATGGCAACGCCCGCCGCGTGCACAATCTCGGCATCAGGCAAGCCTGCGCGCAAGCCGGCCAGCACGCTCACGTGACCCTCCGGCCCCGCCGCACCCCACCAAACACCGCGCATCTCGCCAGGCGCATCGGCCAAGGGACCGAGAACAGCGACGCGCCGCACTGATTCTGCGAGCGGCAGCGCGTCTGCGTTTTTCAACATCACGATCGAACCCGCCGCCATGATGCGTGACAATTGCCGCCGGCGTTGCAGCGCCACCTCTGGCTCGGGCGTGGCGCCGCGCCGATAAGGATCATCGAATAGTCCCAACCGCTCCTTCAGCGTCAGGACCCTGCGCACCGACTCGTCGATCTGCGCCATCGTGACCGCGCCGCGCTCAAGAGCCAGTGGTAACCCGCGGCGATAGGCATCGGACATCATGTCGATGTCCACGCCCGCCGACAGCGCGAGCGCCGCCGCGTCCGCGAGATCGGTCGCAATACCATGACGAATGAGTTCGGCGATGGCGTTGTAGTCGCTGATGATGACGCCGTCAAAGCCTAGGCGCTCGCGCAACCAGTCGCGCAACAGGCTCTGGTTCGCCGTCATGGGGATGCCCGCGAGATCAATGAATGCCGGCATGATGGCGGCCACGCCCGCGGCGATGGCGGCCGCGAAGGGCGGCATATGCACCTCGTGCAAGGACCGATCGGAGATGTCGACCGAGGCATAGTCGCGTCCTGCGGCAACCGCGCCATAGGCGCAGTAGTGCTTCGCCACCGCGGCCAGGGCATCTGCTCGCGCGAGGTCTCCGCCTTGAAAGCCCCGCACCTTCGCCTCGGCGAAGCGTGCGCCCAGCCAGGGATCCTCGCCCGGCCCTTCCGCGCTGCGTCCCCAGCGCGGGTCGCGCGCGACGTCCAGCATCGGGGCAAAGGTCATGGCCAATCCATCCGCTGCCGCTTCCTTGGCGGCCTCTCGTGCGCTCAGCGCCCATGCCTCAGGATCAAATAGCGCCGCTTCGCCCAAGGGAATGGGAAATAGAATCCGATGGCCGTGGATGACGTCATATCCGCACAGCAGGGGAATCCCTAGGCGCGACTCCTCAAGTGCCAATCGCTGCATTTCGTGCACGTGCACCGCCCCGACCAGATTGAGTAAATTGCCGATCGCCCCGCTTTTGATGGCCTCCGTTGAGTCGCCCGCGATGGTCGGCCCGGTCACCGCGTGACCGCAGGCCGTCATGGTGAGCTGTCCGAGTTTTTCAGTCAGCGTCATGCGGTCGATCAGACTCTCGATCCGGCTCACCTAAGTTGCTCCCCGCAAGATGCCCTCGTGACGGATAATGGCGGCCTCACAATCCTTGCGAGAAAATGCATGACCAGCGACGAGCCAGACGAGACCGCGAACGCAGGACTTCTGCCGCAACTAGAAATGATGGTGCGGGCGCTGTGGGCCTCGCCGGTACGCAACACCCTGTTCCTTCTGTCGGGTGCTTTATTTCTCGTCATCGCGGTCACCGCCTACGGCCAAATACGCTTAAACAGTTGGAACGAACCCTTCTATGATGCGCTGTCGCACCGGAATTTTGCGCAATTCCTCGATCAGCTGGGTATTTTTGGTCTCATCGCGGGGACTCTCCTGACGCTCAATGTGGGGCAGCGCTGGCTTGGTGAGACCCTGAAGATCAGGTTGCGCCAAGGGCTGGTACACGACCTGGTTCAGCATTGGCTGCTCCCGGGCCGGGCGTTTCGCTTGACCAACGCCGGCGCCGTGGGAGTGAATCCCGATCAGCGCATGCACGAGGATGCGCGCCACTTGACCGAACTCTCGGCCGATCTTGGCATCGGTCTGTTGCAGTCCTCAATCCTGCTGGCCACCTTCGTGAAGGTGCTATGGAGCCTATCGAATAACTTTGCCTTCCACTTCGAGGGCCGGCAACTGGTGATTCCGGGCTACATGGTCTGGGCGGCGGTGCTGTATTCGGGCTCTGCATCGCTGGTGAGCTATTGGGTCGGCCGCACCCTGGTTGATCGCAACGCGCAGCGCTACGCGCGCGAGGCGGATCTGCGCTTCTCGCTGGTGCGAGTGAACGAGCATATTGACGCCATTGCGTTGAGCGGAGGAGAGTCGGACGAAGCGCGGCGCATTGAAATAGATCTTGCGGCGGTGCTCAAGGCGAACGTCCGGCTCGTTACCGGGCTCACCAATCTTACCTGGATCACCGCGGGCTATGGATGGTTTACGCTGGTCGCACCGATCCTGGTCGCAGCGCCGCTGTATTTCGCCGGGAACATAACTTTTGGAGGCCTGATGCTGGCGTCCGGCGCCTTCTTGCAAGTCCAGTCGTCATTGCGTTGGTTCGTGGATAATTTCAGCACCATCGCGGACTGGCGCGCAACCTTGCTGCGCGTGGCAACCTTCAGGCGTGCGGTGCTCAATACCGACATCATGCACGACGTCGCGAGTCGTATTGCATACACCGCGGGACCGGCAGGAAAATTCGTCATCGATGATCTTGAGATCGCTTCGCCCAGCGGTTGTACCATGCTGCAGGAAAAGGACGTGCAGATCAAAGCCGGGGAACGGGTGTTGATTGTCGGCGAAACCGGAACGGGGAAAACCCTGTTATTTCGTGCCCTTGCGGGAATCTGGCCCTGGGGATCCGGAACCGTCAGTCACCCGACCGGCGAAGAAATACTGTACATACCCCGCACTCCATATCTTCCTCCCGGCACGCTGCGCGAGGTGCTGGCGTATCCCAAAGGCACCGATAACTTCGAGAGCAGTGTCTTTTCCGCGGCGCTGGCGCGCGTCGGATTGGAGCGTTTGAGCCCGCGGCTGGATTCGCAGGAGCGCTGGGATCGGGAATTGAGCGATGATGAGCAGCAGGCGCTGGCGTTGGCCCGCGTGATCCTTCACAAAGCGCCATGGGTACTGATCGACGAGGTACTCGATTCGCTGGACGATTCGGCGCTCGAACGGGCGATCGACATATTTGCCAACGACCTGAGTCAATCGACCGTCATACACATTGGTCGCACCGACGCCCATCACTACTTTTCGCGGGTTCTGCACTTGATCAAGGATCCGGCGGCAAGGAAATTGGCGCCCGCAGTGCCCCGCTTGGCGATGAGTACATAACATGCCAAAAACACTAAGCCCGGCCGATCTTGCCGCATTGCCAGACGCGGAGTTGCTCGAAGCGGTGCAGAGACAGACTTTTGGTTTTTTCTGGGAGGGCGCGCATCCCGTGAGCGGTCTGGCTCCCGACCGGTGCAAAATCAATGCAGGAGCGGCGGACGATCTAGTCGCGACCGGCGGATCGGGTTTTGCAGTGATGGCCATCATCGTCGCCGTCGAACGCGGCTGGGTTACCCGCGCGGCAGCGTTGGAGCGCATCGCGCGGATGCTGGATCTATTGACGCGCGCCACCTGTTATCACGGAGTGTTTCCGCACTTCATCAATGGGCGAACCGGCGCCACCATCCCCTTCATGCGCAAGGATGATGGTGGCGATCTGGTCGAGACTTCGCTGTTGGTGATGGGACTATTGTGCGCACGCGAATATTTTGACCGCGACTCACCCGAGGAAGCAAAAGTGCGCGGTCTCGTCAACTATCTGTGGAATGAGGTGGAGTGGGACTGGTACACGCGCGGCCGTCCGGTGCTCAGTTGGCACTGGAGCCCCAACAACGGCTGGGCGCTCGACTTGGAGATCCGTGGTTGGAACGAATGTCTCATCAGCTATGTCCTGGCCGCGGCGGCGCCGCGCTACCGGATCGATCCCAGCGTCTATCACCAAGGCTTCGCCGCCGGTCGGGACTTTCTTAATGGCAGATCCTACTACGGCATTCAGCTGCCCTTGGGGCATGCTTTCGGCGGCCCGCTGTATTTCGCGCATTATTCCTTCTGCGCAATCGATCCGCGGGGATTGAAGGATCGCTACGCGGACTACTGGGAACAAAATACAAGCCACGTGCGCATCAATCACGCCCATTGCAAATTAAATCCGTTGCGGCACAAGGGTTACGGTGCCGCTTGCTGGGGCCTGACCTCAAGTGACGGGGCGGACGGCTACTCCACGCACTCGCCGGATAACGACGACGGTACCATCTCACCCACCGCCGCTCTGTCGAGCATGCCTTATGCGCCGCAGGAGGCCTTGCAGGCCGCGCGGCATTTCCTCAACCGCCACGGCGAGAAGATCTGGGGTCGATTTGGATTTGTGGATGCTTTCTGTGAGGCAAAAGATTGGTATGCCGATACCTATCTTGCGATCGATCAGGGGCCGATCATTGTGATGATCGAAAATTACCGCACCGGCCTGTTGTGGAAATTGTTCATGAAGGCGGCGGAAGTGCAGGCGGGCCTGCGGGCGCTGAGCTTTGTCCTCTGATGGAACCGCTTGAGCACTGGATCGAGCGCCAGTACCGCCATAGCGCGCAGGCCCTGATGCGCAGCGTATCGGCGGTGAACATTGTCAAGACCAGGCCAGGCTTCGGGCAAACCGTAAGAGCGCACAGCGGCTCCATCGTCGCCTCACCGGTGCTCGGGTCGTATGATCCGGAACCTGACTACTTCTTCCATTGGTACCGCGATTCCGCGATTGTGGTCGATGCATTGCGCATCCTCCTCGAGGAGGAGAGCATCGGCAGCGAGGCGATCGGGCACTTCTCAGATTTCGTCCGATTCAGCCTGTCGCTGCAACAGCTCGATGGCCGGACTTTAAGCCGCGGTCCTTGGCGAAACGCCGTCGCACCGGACTTTCGACGCTTTCTTCGCCGCGATGAGGATCTCGATGCGGTGCACGGCGAGGCCCTCGGCGGCGAGACGCGCGTCAACCCGGACGGCACGCTCGATATCTCCGATTGGCCGCGGCCCCAGCACGACGGTCCGGCGCTGCGCGCCATCACGCTGCTGCGCTGGCTGCGCAGCGCCCGCCTGGACCGCGACCTTTACGCTGCGGTCGGCGCGCTGCTGCGGGCCGATCTGCACTACACACGACGGCACTGGCGTGAATCCTGTTTCGACATTTGGGAAGAAGAAAAAGGTCTGCACTATTACGTCCTGCGGGTGGCAGCGGCGGCGCTCGACGGTGGCGCCGCCTGGCTCGAGCAGCAGGAACAGCGCACCGATGCGGCCGCCTGTCGTGCCGAGGCGAGTGCGATCTTGCAGGCACTGGACGGATTCTGGCGCGAGGATTTGCAGTTTTACCGATCGCGGATGCTGGACTTGAACGCAGTCTCATCGAAGGAACTCGACATCTCGGTGATACTCGCCGCTTTGCACGCGGGAGGAAGCGGCGAAGCCCATTCGGTCCGCGACCCTCGCATGCAAGCCACGCTCGCCAAGCTCGAAGCGCTCTTCGATGCTGAGTACGCCATCAATCTGAACCGCGGCGCATCGCGGGCGCCGGCCATGGGGCGCTATTCGGGTGATGTCTATTATTCGGGCGGCGCCTATTATTTTTCGACCCTGGGAGCCGCGGAATTCTGCTTTCGCGCCGCGATGCACGCGCCGCGAAAGATGGCTCTGCTCGAGCACGGCGATGCGTTTCTGGAAACCGTGCGCGCCTTCACGCCGCCGAGCGGAGAGCTGTCCGAACAATTCGATCAGCGCTCCGGCGTGCAGCGATCGGCGCCACAGCTGGCGTGGAGCTATGCGGCCTTCATTTCGTGCGCCGAGGCGCGGCGCCTGGTTAGCCGACGCGGCCCTGGCGCCGACGGCCCTTAGGGCCTCAACATCCTGCCGATTGCCAACACCGTGATCAGCGCGGTGATGGCCGAGATCAGGACGGTAATGGTCACACCGACGATGCCGTCTCGGTGTTCGCGGTACCACAGATCTATCCGACCGCGCCGAGTGTGCAGGCGTATGGCCCGATCCGCGCCCGCAAAGGTAACCGCCGCGTAGAACATTCCGTCGCTGCGCCTGGCGTAAGTGATCAGGCGGCGGTACTGCAAGTAGCGCAGCGGCAGTTCCAGCTTTGCGGTAAGCAGCTTCGCGCGGATCTCTTCCGGAAAGTCGGAGGCATCGAGGCTTTGCGGTGCTCCATCCTTGTGCCAGGCGTCGCCGTCACGCAAGGGATGCATGGCGAGCCAAAGCAGCTGCTCGCGCGAAACCTGTATGTCCTCGTCGATGTTCTCACGGTAATAGTACAAACCGTGCAGGATGCGATCTTCATCGTGTCGGTTCATATCAATTGGTATCGCATAATCTAAAGTGGCAACATGCGCAATATGCGTACTGACACCCGCTATGAGCGGATACTACCTCGCGGAGGCTGGCGTGCGCAGGCGGCGTTGGCGCTCTGTCTGCTGCTCGCGGCCGGAAGCGCGCTCGCCGGCAGCATCCTGTTCATCGGCAACAGCTTCACCTTTGGCTTCGGATCGCCGGTACGTTACTACCGCCCCGACACCGTCACCGATCTTAACAGCGCCGGGCAAGGCGGAGTACCGGCGTTGTTCAAATCCTTTACCGCTCAAGCCGGATTGGCTTACGACGTTTACCTGGAAACTGAGCCCGGCGTGGGCATCGACTGGCACTTGGCGCACAAGCTCGATGTGATCGGCCAGCGATCGTGGGACGCGGTGGTCATGCACGGATTCAGTACCTTGGACCCCAAAAAGCCCGGCGACCCGGCCGTGCTGATCGCGAGCGTGCGGCAAATGGCCGAATTCTTGCACGCCAAAAATCCCGCCATGGATATTCGCGTCATGGCCACCTGGCCGCGTGCCGACCAGACTTACGAGCCCAAGGGCGCCTGGTACGGCAAGCCGATCGAAGCGATGGCCCGGGACGTGCGCGAAGGATATAACCTGGCCGCCGCCGGATCGGGCATTAAGGCAGTGGTACCGGTGGGAGACGCCTGGGTGCGCGCGATGCACAGCGGTGTGGCGGATGCGAATCCCTACGACGGCATCGATGCCGGAAAGATCAATCTGTGGACGTACGATAGCTACCACGCCAGTACCTACGGCTACTATCTGGAAGCCCTGATGCTCTTTGGGAACATCACCGGCCGCGATCCGCGATCCTTGGGTAATTCGGAGTGTTCGGGATTCGAGTTGGGATTATCGCCCGCGCAAGTTGGGGCACTACAGCAAGTCGCTTTCGATCAGTTGGCGGCCGAGGGCACACTGAACTCGGCGAGCGCGAATCCGCTCGGCAAGACCTCCTTGCCGGCGAGGTGTGGCGCATCGCATTGAAGAACGGCGGCCGGGGATTTACCCGGCCGCCTTCAAAGCTCAGTGATTCAGCTTCAGTAGATTCGCTTGCCCCTGCCCCGAAACGTTGTCTTCCGTCACCACCATGAAGCCCAGCGCCGGCGTTTTCTGCAAACTCGACCGGATCGACCGCCACCGGCACGTCGACGCGTGGTATTCGGCGCCACCGGCACGAACATCGCATTCGAGACTGACGGCGCGAATACGTTGAACGAGGCGGTTCCGGTCACGGACTCTCCCGCCCCCGTGGTGTCGAACGCGTTCATCGTGTAGCTGAAGCGCGGATTCGTCGGTGTGATTCCTAGGTCGGAGGCGAACACCGGCATCAGTACGGTGGAACCATCCGTCGGCGCGTCCGCCAGGAACTCCGCGAATCAGCGCGCCGGTTGCCAGGTTGACGCAGGAACGTTCCATCTGGCCGTTTTCAGACGCCGGTCTCCACCAGGCCCGATATCCGCTGAGAACAGCACGTAGTCACACACGCCGTCGCCGTTGACGTCGATGTAGATGTCGTACTCGCCCGCGGCCGGATTCGAGAAGCGCCCGTAGGTGTTCACGGCGAACACGAGAACGCTGTCGGTCGCCGAGATCGGATTCGATCTGAACGCCCACCGCCCGCGGCTCGAAGGCCGCATCAATGGTCCCGGTCTTCGGATTCTTGAGGCCCCAGGCGTAGAAATCGCCATTGCCCGCGATCGCTCCGTTGCGATTGGCGAGGCGGATGCTGGGATTCTTGCCGTCGCGCAATTGCGCATCCACGCTCGGAGCGCGCACGCGGTCACCACGTAGTAAGGCAAGTTGCAGGGTGACGCCCTTGTTCGCCGACGGCTTCCGGCGTCAAGCGTGATGATGCCGGAGGCATCCTCGAAGCGCACGTTGCCCGAGGCGTCGTGCGTCGCGCCAGCGGTCGCTCGCCGGCACGGCCAGCGTCATGCGCAGCGTGCGTCTCGTCATGACCGCGCACGGCCACGGTGGAACTCGACAACCTCACCGTGTGCGGCACGCCCCCCGCGGAGGTCGCCGTGACCGTGAACGTCGCCGGCCAGTGTCCGTGGTTGCGGACGATGAGATCCCGTTCGTCGTGGAAATCGCGCGTCAGCTCCGCCACGCCGAAGGACAGCAGTCCCATCTGGCCGTCCTCATCGCCATGCACCGTCACTTCGGTCGCGGTGGCGCCGACCGCCTGCACCAGACCCGCGCCCTCGATGCGCGGCGCGAGTAGTCGAGGCAGCGCGGCCGGGGAGGCTGTCTCGACCACCGCCGCCCGCACACCGGGCTCCTTCCAGTCGCTTGTGCGCCTGAACGGCGAGCGCGGCGACGCCGGCGACATGCGGCGTCGCCATCGACGTGCCGGAGTCATACGACCGCCGTTGCCGGTGCCGATGCTGCGTCGAGAAAACATTGACGCCCGGCGCCGTGACGTTGGGCTTCAAGCGCGCCGTCGCCGGAGCGCGGGCCGCCCGGAACTGAAGGACGCGGCCAGACGGAAGGTCGACGTCGGGCACGTTCGCCGGCGCCATCGAGGCGGTCTGCCGGCGACGGCGCGGCCAAGAATGTCGGGCGTGTCGCTCAGCTGCAGCTCGATGAACGGAATCGTGACATCGGTCAGTCAGCGGGTTGAAGAACCCCGCGGCGTTGTTGACGACGCCGATCGCGACCGCGCCTGCGCCGTGGCGTTGGCGGCCTTTTGGTTGAAGCGAGCAGGTGCCGCGCGAAACGATCACGACCGCGCCGGCCGCGCCGCTCGCTCGGATAATCGCTGGCGTTACAGCCCAGGCTCAAGCGCGGTGCCGCTGATCTTGAGAATGACGGCCGGGACGCTGCCGTTCGGCAGCGTAAGGCTGTTGGCGTCCACGCCGTTGGCACCGCCGCCCGAGGACAGCGCGATATGCACGCCGTTCACCAAGAACGCGCGCGCATTCATGGCGGCGACGCTGATGGCACGCGTCGCCGAGGCCGGATCGCCCGTGATGTAGGGAGCGGGTCCCTCGTTGCCGGCGGCGGCGACCACGATGATGCCGGCCTTCGCGGCGTTGTCGGAGGCGATGGCGTCGGACGTCGTGCGCGATGCCGAAGGCGCGCGCCGAGCGACATGCTGATCACGTCCATGTCGTTGTGCACGGCCCACTCGATCGCCTCGGTGACGACATCGGTCGAGCCCGCGCAGCCGAACACACGCACCATGTAGAGATCGGCCAGCGGCGCGACGCCGGGGCCGATGCCGAAGCCGCCGGCGTAGGCCGCCTCGTTGTAGGGACCGTGATAGGTCTTGCCGTCGTTGGTGACGCCGAAGCCCGTGGCGGTGCCGGAGACGTGGCTGCCGTGGCCGGCGCAGTCGAGCGGGTTCGGATCGGGTACCGGCACGCTGCCGGCTACGTCCGCGTTGTAGTCATCGCCGACCAGGTCCGTGCCGCCCTTGACCTTGGGCGCGTTGGGGCCGAACAGGGTCGGGTCCGCCGGCAGCGTGCTGGTCGCGGCCGCGGCGAGAAAGGCCGCGAGGCGTGCCGGGGCCGCCGAAGTTGGCGTGGGTGTAGTCGATGCCGGTGTCGATGATCGCGATCTTGACGTGCTCGCCGCGAAAGCCGGGAGTTCCTTGCCACACGGCCGGCGCGCCGATGAACGGCACGCTGACGACGTTGCTGAGGCTGTACTTCGGGACACCGGACGACCTGTACGACGCCGGGCAGACTCGACGAGGCCGGCGATTTCGCCGCGCGCGATCTCGACCTTCATGCCGTTCATGGCATCGTGTAGTGCGCGAGGACCCGGCCGCCGCGCGCGACGATCGTCGGCTCGAGTGCGGCGTGCTGCCGTGCCACCTGCGCCTGAATTGCGGCGTGATCGGCTTTCGCTGATCGCATGTCCGGGCGCTCCGCGCGCGAACTTCGGCGACAGACTCGACGTTCATCGTCACCACCACCTTGACTCGCTCCTTCGCGAGCAGCGACAGCGGTTGCCGATGAGCAACGAAGGCCCCACCGCTGCGGTCCAACGGTTTAAAGCGACTGGCGCCGGCCTGTTGGGCAAGCGCGTCCGATGAACCCACAACAGTCAGGGCGGCCAGTACGGCGGCGATGAGTGGTACGCTACGCGACCATTTACGCGGCGTAGTCGTAACCGCAACGATTCCATTCGAATTTCTCATGACGGATTCCCCTCGGCTATTTACTTTGACTTCTTTGAACAGGGTTGGCGCATGCCGCGTCTATCCCGCGGCGGCTCAGGATAGTGCAACGATGCGCGGCGCGCCACCTCGAATTGACATATTCCCGATCTTGGTCCGCCTAAAAAGGGCGTGCCGAATTTATTTATTTTCTTGCCTTGGCCAAGTACCCCTTGCTCTCATCCCCCACGATGGCAACTAGGTTACCCATGGTGAGATTGGCGTCGATCAAGTGCAGGCCCCAGTCCTCCAGAACTTGCCCGTTCACCACCACGTCGCCGGAAATGTCATTGACGCGGGCGCCGCCCGGGGTCGGATGAACAGTGACCGCCAGGTAGGATCCGTGTTCGTCCGCGACACAGGCCGCGCTCAATAGGCCCGGCACCTTGACGAAGGAGGTCTCGACCGGCTTTGCCGGTTGGGTCCAATCGAAAGGTTCTCGCGGACCGTCGGAGCCGGTGGAAATGCGGCCGGCCGACAGATAGGCATCGAGCATGCCCGAGCCGCCGCCCAGCGCAGCCGGATTGGCGCACACCGCTTGCATTCCTTCAGGCGCCTTGCCGAAACGAGAGTTTGCCGGCGGCGGCACGTTGGCACGGAAGTCCGCGAAGGCAATGACGCAGCCCACTTGGCTGCTGGAATGGCAAACCGGGACGTGCTTGAAGGCACCGCCGACGTCTGCGCCTTTCGGCACCGGCAAGCTGGTTCCCATCAGAATGGCCGAGATCAGTCGGCCCTGCACCGGCGCCCCGTCAATCTGTTCCTTGATCAGCCGGGTCAACACGCCGGAGCCTTGACTGTGGCCCACCAGCACAACACCACGGCCCTTGTTGTCGTGCGCCAGATAGTAATTCCACGCCGCGAGAACATCGTTATAGGCCAAGTCGCGATCGACTGGCATCGGCTTGCCCGCAATCATCGAGCGCAAGGCAGTCAGGGTGACCTGGCGGTACATCGGTGCAAAGAGCCGACACTTGGCCGCGAAGCGCGCGAATTGTGCACTCACCACCGACTTCTCGGCGCCCGTGATATTGAAATCGGAATTGCCGGAGGGCTCGTTCGACACCGTGGGGTAGACATAAAAGCAATCGACCGGCGGGGTTTTGGCCGGATGGAATTTTTCAACCGTCAATGTCCCATCCACCGCGACCACGGTCGCATCCTGAGAAGCGCTGCAAGCATCCTGCCGACCGGGCCGACATAACCATAGGTCGGGATTGGCATAGTCAGCGGCACTGGGGGGAGCGGCGGCTGTATCTTGAGCAAATGCGCCATCGAGAGAGGCGATACTGAAGGTCAGCAACGCGAATGCCGCGAAAAGCGATCTAAGCATGAAACTCCCCAGAATCGTTATTCTCAACCGCAGTATAGCCTACCAAGAGCTTGGATCTAACGCGCCGATTCCAGGAGCGATGACCGCGACATGGAAGCGTCATGCGCGGGTCATGCCCGCAAGATAATTCCAAGGCATTCTCCAGGCAAGAAACGAAACGTGATTCGCAGTGCCCCGGATGAATTCATCAGACCCACGTACCAACAGGCTCATGCTCAAATCGCTCGGTATGGCTGCAGCGCTAGGCATAGCCTTCATCCTCAACGGCTTGCCGGCAATGGCGGACTCCGTCACCTACACAACCAGTTTACAGAGTTCGAACATGTGTACGGGGTGCGGCCCGTTTGGCACCGTCACAGTATCGACGATATCGGGCCACCCCAACGAGGTCTCGGTCAGCCTGACTCTGACGCCGGGGGAGGTGTTCGCCAATACCGGTGCCGGCGCCGCGCTCCTCTTCGACGTGCAGGGCAACCCCACGATGACGGTCAGCGGCCTCGCAAGCGCGTTTAGCTTCGTGCAGCCGGCTTCACCCATCATGGCCGATGGATCCGGTCAATGGAATACGGAAATTCTCTGCGATGTGTGCGGCAGCGGCACCAGCCCGCCTCAAGACTCCGGGCCGATTAACTTCATCCTGGCCGTCTCCAGCGGTACCCTGGCCCCGTCCAGTTTCATGACGAACAACAAAAATGCCC
The DNA here is from genome assembly GCA_963749775.1 of uncultured Gammaproteobacteria bacterium. GTDB lineage: Bacteria > Pseudomonadota > Gammaproteobacteria > Steroidobacterales > Steroidobacteraceae > Bog-1198. The sequence goes on along the minus strand of CAVVPB010000024.1, from coordinate 103,271 downwards.
TGTTCGCCTCAGACCTCGGCGTCCCCAACGTCGGGGGGATTTTTTACCGGGGATGTCGTGACAAAGAATGGTTTGACGCCAGTCCCCCTCCCTGCGGCCGCGTGGCTGATGATTTCCGGGCTCGCCGGGTTTTTCCCGTGGGCCCGCAAACGCCCGGCCGCATAGCGGCTATTGAAACAGGTACGGTACGTCTTCCAAGGCTTTCATCACTCCCCACAGCAGGGGCAGGCTGACCGCGAGCCACAGTAGCCAGAGTTTCACCGTGCCGAACCTGTCGGAGTTCCGCTGTGCGGGTTCGGTTCGAGATTCCGGCTGCGCCGCAATACCGTTGATCGTGCTTTCCATAACCATCTCCCGGTTGTGCTGGATGTATCGTTCCTACCGAGTACATCGAAAACGGCAGCCCAATCAGGACATGGATTACTCGATTTTTGCCGGCGTCGCCTCTCCTAACCATAGGCCGCACGCGGCAACAAGCGGCGGTATCAGAAAGCACCAAGTGCCTTGCTTTGCAAACAACAGAGCCGCTGCCGCACAGCCCGCCGCGAACGCGGCCACACTGGAGGACATCCGGGACAGCCGCAATCGGATCGCACTGCGAGCATCCGCCGAAACACCGCGCGTCAAATCGGCAATATCGATCATGATCTGAATGGTGTTGCCGGTCATAATCGTGGTCGGCGGCAGAGAACCCATGTGAATCCTGTGAATTGCATTCTGGATCGCCATTGCGGCGACCAGCGTCATGCCGGTAAGCAATGCAGCCCAACCATCGCCACTGTCAAAGGGACCGAGCCCGATAGCCAGTGCGGCGCCTGCGATTAGCAGGGCCACCTTGAGTCCCAGTATGGCGCGAAGCGCCGGCAATCGTTTCGCCACGAGCACGACGCTTAAGAACCTGATCCCGACCACGACCACGCAAAACATCGGAAGAGCCAACAGCTTCGCGACCGCACCGCTGGTGCCAAGCACCAACGCCGCACCGAGTGTCACAAAATTTCCCGTGACATGCGTGGTAAACAGGCCGTGCAGCGCAAGAAAGCCGGCGGTATCGACATAGCCGCCGTTCAAGCTCAGAAGAATGGGCAGGGTTGGTTTCATGGGCATCTCACGGAACTCAGAGAGGTCAATTCGGTACTATATATCCCAGGCAAAAAGCAGGTATCGATTGAAGGCAGCCTTTACGACCCGTCTTGCGTTTCTCGCCATCACCGCCTCGCTCGGCTGTTCGGGTCCTGCGCCGTATGGCCTCACCTCGCGGCTCGCCGCCACGCCTTATTTGCAAATGCCGCGTCGGGCCGACGGCGATATCCCACCGCTTCTGTCGCAAACAGGAGCCTTTCGCAACACCGCCCGGTTGACCCCGAGTGACACGCTCATTCCTTACGAACTCATTGTGCCGTTTTGGTCGGATGGTGCGGACAAGCTGCGCTGGATCGCCGTCCCGGACGAAAAGATTGGTTTCTCACCGACGGGCGAATGGAGCTTTCCCGCCGGCACCGTTTTCGTAAAGACCTTTGAATTGCCGACTGACGAGGCCAATCCTGGCCACAAGCGTCGTCTCGAGACGCGTCTGTTGGTGCGCGACGCCGGCGGCGGCGTTTACGGTGTTGTGTACAAGTGGCGAGCGGACGGCAGCGATGCGGACTTGCTCATGGCCGCGCAAACCGAAACCATCGAGATCAAGGCGGCCAATGGCGAAGTCCATCAACAGACCTGGTATTACCCGAGCCGACAGGACTGCCTGACCTGCCACACGGCGAACGCCGGCGGCGTTCTTGGCGTGAAAACCCGTCAACTGAACCGATCCTTACGCTTCCCTTCCGGAATTGTCGACAATCAACTGCGCGCCTGGAATCACGTCGGTTTGTTCGCACCGACGCTCAAGGAAGCGGAACTGGGCAGGCTCCCAGCGCTCGCCCCTTTGGCTGATGCTGCGCGCAGCCTGGAAGACCGCGCGCGCTCATACCTCGATGCGAATTGTTCCCAGTGTCACCGCCCTGGAGGCACGGTGGCTAATTTTGATGCGCGCTACGACACGCCTCTTTCGGGCCAAGGACTCATCGACGGACCCGTATTGATCGATCAAGGGGTCGACCGCCCGCGAATCGTTGCGCCGCACGATATTTGGCGCTCGATTGCCTACATGCGAGTAAATACCATCGGCGATATCAAGATGCCGCCGCTGGCGCGCGAAACCATCGACCAAAAAGGCGTGCACCTCTTGAACGAATGGATCAATGGTATGCCAGGCCGGCCGGTCCTGGCGCCGCCGGTTATTTCACCGCCAGGCGGGACCTTCGCAGGACCCGTTGAAATTTCATTGACGAGCGAACCGGGCGCGGATATTCGCTACACCTTGGACGGCACCGTACCGGGTGAATCGGACGTGCACTACGAAAAGCCCATCCGCCTTTCAGGCCCCGCGGTGCTGCGGGCGCGAGCCTACAAAGCAGGATTTACACGCAGCATCGCCGAACAACAGGTGTTCATTGTCGGGAAGTAACGATCGCGATGCCCCAGGGGCTTGAGCCTGCTTTGACTCGCGTCACTTCGGTATTCGTCTTCAGATCGACGATGGATACATCATTGGAAGGGCCGTTCGCGGCGAACAAATACCGACCGTCCGGTGAAATGCCGATACCCCAAGGACGACTCCCCACCTTGATCGTGCCAACCAATTCGTAGCTGTGAGCGTCGAACACGGAAATGGTCCCGGCGCGCCCGTTGCTGACATACAGCTTCTTGTCATCGGGCGCCAGTCTGACCCGCATCGGCCGCGATCCGGCCGGCAGGGTAATGGTTTTCAAAACCGAAGCGTGCGTCGAATCAATGACATTCAGCTCCCCTGCCGATTCCGATGGAATAAATCCAATGCCGCCGCTCGATAGGAATGCCACGCTGCGCGGCCGTCCCTTCACCTTGAATTGCGCCACGACCGAGTACGAGGCCGTATCAACGACAAAGATGTCGCCGCCTGCCTCGCAGGTCACGTAAAACTGCTTGCCGTCGGGCGTCGTGGTCACGCCCTCGGGTTCCTGGCCGACCGGTATGATGTGCTCGAGCTTCGCCGAAGCGATATTGATCACGCTTGCGGTCTTGGTATCCTCGTTCGAAATGTAGATATGCTTGCCGTCCTTGCTCAAGGCAAATTCCTCGGGATCCGATCCGGCAGCGAGTTTGCGACGCAGCTGTTTCGTCGCGACATCCAGCACGCCGATGCCATCGGCGGCCTTATCCGCGCCCGCATCGTCGGCATCATCGTTGTCTTGCCGCTTGGCAAAAACAGGATTGCCGTTGGCATCGATCTGCGGCGGCGCCTCGATGGGAGTGCCGCTTAAGGCCACATACACGGTTCTGCCGTCCGGACTCGGATGAATCCCACGCGGTCGCTTGCCCACCGGTATCGTCGCCGCGACGCGAAAATCGCTGCTGATGACGGTGATGTCCCCCGATCGCTCATTGGTGACATACACTTGATAGGGCGATGCCGCGTGCGCGCAGACGGCGGCGGCGCCCAGCATGGTCGCGAGCGCCGCCTTCAAGCGCCGATAACTGTTGTCGAAATTCACGCGCTTGGACTCGGGCGCCATGACTTTGATGGTGGCTGAGTGTCTGCGAAACCGCAACTTGATCTTGATGCCCTGGCACTCGCACCAAAAGAAGTGCATGGTTCGTCATTCGGGACATGCGCCTGACGGAATCAAGAGCTACGTTTGCCCAGTAATCTGCATCGATCACTCGAAAAGGCCAAGCCCGCGTTGTTCACCGCATTTGCGGGTCTCGCGGGGTTTGCGGCCTATTTTTCGATGTATGCCTTCCGCAAACCCTTCTCCGTCGCCATCTTCGCAGCGGTCCCTGGATGGCGCTTTGCCCTTGATTACAAGATCGCGCTAGTGCTCGCGCAAGTCGCCGGCTATGCGGTCTCGAAGATGATCGGCGTTAAGCTGATTGCAGAAATCGCCCCGGGCCGGCGCGCCGCGGCCATCGTCAAGCTCATATTTCTATCGTGGTTGGCCTTGCTGCTGTTCGCGCTGCTTCCGGCGCCGTGGAATGTGTTGGCGATGTTCCTCAATGGCCTACCCTTGGGACTGATCTGGGGACTGGTGTTTGGTTACATGGAGGGCCGGCGCACCTCCGAAGTGCTCGGGGCTATTCTCTGCGCAAGCTTCATTGTCTCCTCAGGCGCGGTAAAAACCGTGGGCAAATTGCTGCTGGATGATTGGCATGTCAGCCCTTTCTGGATGCCCGCTGCGACCGGCGCCCTATTCTTTCCACTGCTGGGGCTTTCCGTCTGGGGACTATCCCAAGTCCCGGCGCCGACGCGTAAAGACGAATCGGAGCGCGTTCGTCGCGCACCGATGGATTCCGCGGCACGTTTGGGCTTCCTCAGCCGTTATCGCCTAGGGATCGCACTGCTGGTCATCGCCTACGTTCTGACAACCGCGATTCGAGATTTTCGCGACAATTTCGCCGCCGAGCTCTGGACCGCACTCGGGTTTGGACACGCCGCGGCGGTATTTACCGCCAGCGAACTACCTGTTGCGGTGCTTTCCTTGACAGTGCTCGGCGTCATCATCGTGGTGCGCGACAACATGCGCGCCCTCCTCGTCATTCACGGCGTGGTGTTCGTCGGCCTTTTGTTGCTGGGCGTGTCGACGCTGGCTTTTAAGGCCGGGATGCTCTCGCCGCTAGCCTGGATGATCTTGAGCGGCGCGGGTCTTTACATGGCTTACGTACCGTTCAATGCGATGCTGTTCGATCGGCTGATCGCTGTCAGCGGCACCGTGGGCACGGCGGGATTTCTCATTTACATCGCCGATGCCTCTGGCTACCTGGGGAGTTGCGCGCTACTGATTTGGCGCAATTTCGGCCTGGTGCAACTTAACTGGCTGCAGGTCTTCACCGCAAGCGCTTACGCCGTCAGCGTCCTGGGGATGCTGTTCATGGCACTGTCAGCGGTATATTTTTGGCGCAGGGCAGTGATGCTCAATCCTTATAGCGAACCATTGCCTCAGCCCGCGCATCTTTGAGCGGCGCAAGCCTCGGCTCGTGGCGCTTCCACGCCCAAGCCCTCGCGAAAGGTCGGCTGGCGCACCGCCTTCAAGGTCGTTGGCCGATTCATGGTGAACCCCGCAGAATGCGACCCGTAAGCACGGTGTGCCAGTGCCGCAAGATTGGTTCGATAATTCCGCGCGAGGTTAGTCGGCGCGCCGCGTGAAGCGCCGCTGGATTTCCCCGACGAAGCCGCGCCGGAAGATCAACACGCACACCACAAAGACGACGCCGATGAATACCGAAACCCAGGCGCCGACCAGGTCGGAGAGGTACTCCTGCAGCGTCACGACCACATTGGCGCCGAGCACCGGGCCCAGCAACGTGCCGCTGCCGCCCAGCAGCGTCATTAGAATGACCTCTCCGGAATTACCCTGGCTCACATCCGACAGCGTGGCGAAACCCAGCACCAGCGCCTTTAGAGAGCCGGCCAGTCCTGCCAGGGCCGCGGACAGAACGAAGGCGGTGAGTTTGTAGCGATCAACCTTGTAACCTAAGGAAACGGCGCGCGGTTCGTTGGCGCGAATGGCCTTGAGCACCTGGCCGAAGGGCGAGTGCACGATGCGGCGAATGAAAATGAAGACGGCAATAAAGACCAAGAGCACGAAGTAGTACAAGGTCCGGTCGTTGCCAAGCCCGATCAGCCCGAAAAGGCTGCCGCGAGGTATGCTCTGCAGACCATTCTCGCCGCCCGTGAATTGCGCTTGCAGGCAGACGAAGTACACGACCTGGGCGAGCGCCAGCGTGATCATCGCAAAATAAATGCCCTGGCGGCGCACCGCAATGGCGCCAATGACCAGACCCAGCAGCGATGCTACCGCGACACCGCCCAAGATCCCGGCGACGGTTCCCCAGCCTTGAGCCGTTAGCAGCCATCCGGTGATGTAGGCCGACGCGCCGAAATAGGCCGCATGGCCGAAAGACAGCATCTTGGTGAAGCCGAGCAACAGATTGAACGCACAGGCAAACATCGCAAAGCACAGCAGCTTCATGAGAAAAACGGGGTAAAGCCCGAGGAACGGTGCGATCAAAGCCAGCGCTGCGAGGACCACGTAAACGGCGATTTGGGCGCGCATTTTACGGCTCCTTGCCGAACAGCCCGGCCGGCCGCCAGATCAACACCACCGCCATGATGATGAAGACAACGATGTTCGAGGCCTCCGGATAAACGACCTTGGTCAGCCCTTCAATGAGACCCAAGACCAATCCGCTGACGATGGCACCGACGATCGAGCCCATGCCGCCAATGACGACCACTGCAAAAACCACGATCACCAGCGACGACCCCATGAGCGGACTGACCTGTACCACCGGCGCGGCGAGCACGCCGGCCAGCGCGGCGAGCGCTACCCCAGCGCCGTAGGTCACCATCACCAACAACGGCACGTTGATCCCGAAGGCCTGCACCAGCCGCGCGTTCTCCGTCGCGGCGCGCAGCATCGCTCCTAAGCGCGTGCGCTCGATCAAAAACCAGGTGAGACCACACACCGTAACCGACGCAAGCACGACCCAGGCACGATAAATCGGCAGCACCATGAAACCGAGGTTAAAGCCGCCTTGCAAAAGCGCGGGCACCGGATAGGACTTGCCGGAGGCGCCGAATAAACTAAACATGACCCCCTCGGCAATCAGCGCAATGCCGAAGGTCAAGAGCAGCCCGTAAACCGGTTCGACTTGATATAAATGCCTCAAGAACAAACGCTCAATGATCACACCCAGGAGACCCACCGCCAGCGGCGCGAGCAGCAGCGACCACCAGTAGTTGATCCCCAACACCTGCAATCCAAAGTAGGCCGCGAACGCGCCGAGCATGTAGAAGGCGCCATGCGCGAAATTGACCACCCCCAAGAGACCGAAGATGACCGCGAGACCCAGACTCAAGAGCGCGTAAAAGGATCCGTTCACCAGCCCCAGCATGAGCTGGCCGAGAATCGCCGGCAACGGCACACCAAAGACAGTCGTCACTATTTCTTGATCATCGGACAGGTCTGATCCGGTTGTGAGCCATCCGCTTCCTCACCCGTCATGACCTTGACGATTTTGTAGTAATCCCAGGGATACTTCGACTCCGCCGGCGTCTTGACCTGCATCACGTACATGGTGTGAACCATCAGCCCGTCGGCGCGAATATAGCCGTCTTTGGCGAAAAAATCGTTGATCTTGGTCTTTTTCAGTTGCGCCATGACCTTGTCCGCATCGGTGGAACCGACGGCCTTGACGGCGTTCAAGTACTGCATGGTGGCCGAATAATACGCGGCCTGATCCATGGTCGGCATCCGGTTCACTTTAGCGAAGAAGCGCTTGCCGAACGCACGGGTCTGATCATTAAGATCCCAGTACCAGCCGGTGGTCAGGTACAAACCCTGCGCGGTTTGCAGCGTCAGGGCGTTGATGTCGGTCAAGAATGCGAGCAGCGCCGCAGGCTTCATGGTCTTGGTGATGCCGAATTCGTTGGCAGCCTTGAGGGAGTTGGAAAAATCCGTCCCGGCATTGGCGAGTCCCAAGACTTGCGCGCCGGAAGCCTGCGCCTGCAGCAGGAACGAGGAGTAATCGGTGGTCCCGAGCGGCGCGCGGACCGCGCCCAGCACCTTGCCGCCGTTGGCCAATACCACCCGAGTGGCAGCCTCTTGCAGCTGCGTGCCGAACGCGTAATCGGCCGTGACGAAGAACCAGCTCTTGCCGCCTTGCTTGACGATGGCGCTCGCGGTGCCATTGCCGAGCGCGGTGGTGTCGTAGGCGTAATGGATGGTGTACGGCGTGCAATCGACGCCGGTGAGCGAGGCGCCGCCCGCGCCGACGGCGATGAAGGGCACCTTTTTTGCCGCGGCGACCTTGGACATGGCAATGCTCACACCGGTGTTCGATCCTCCGAGCACGAGGGTGAGGCCGTTCTGATCAGCCCACTCGCGAAACTTGGACGCACCAATATCCGGCTTATTCTGATGATCGACGCTAAGCACGATAATCTTTTTGCCGAGCACCGTGCCGCCGAAATCCGCGATTGCCATATTGATGACGTCGATCCCGGCCTGACCCAGCACGTCCGCGTAGACGCCCGACATATCGTCGATATCGCCGATCACGACTTGGTCCGCAGCGGCGATGGCTTGCGCGGAGGCATACAGGCCAAGCAGTGCGCCGAGCGCCATGATTGTGGATTTGCGCATCATCTCGTTATCCTTTTTGTCAATGTTTGATCAAACGCCCAAAAACTCCCGGAGCAATCCCATCTGCGAGGCGAGTTCGGATTGCGCGAACTGAGTGACTATCTTGCCCCGCTCCATCACGTAGAACCGGTCCGCCAGCGGCGCGGCAAATCGGAAATTCTGCTCGGCCAGCACCACAGTAATCCCTTTTGCCTTAAGAGTGCGAATCACATCGCCGAGCTTTTGCACAATGACCGGCGCGAGCCCCTCGGATATCTCATCCAAGAGCAGCACACGCGCACCGGTCCGCAAGATGCGCGCCACCGCCAGCATCTGCTGTTCGCCGCCCGACAGACGCGAGCCCGGACTGGCGGCGCGCTCGAGCAGATTCGGAAAAATATCGTAAATCTCCGTGAGCTGCATCCCCTGAGCGCCTTTGAGCCGCGGCGGCAACAACAAGTTCTCCTCCGCCGATAGCGCCGCGAAGATGCCGCGCTCTTCCGGACAGTAGCCCACGCCCATCCTGGCAATCTTGTGCGGAGCCAGCCCGATCGACTCGACCCCCTCGACCAATACCGAACCGCTACGTGAACCGACGAGTCCCATGATGGCGCGCAAGGTGGTCGTGCGTCCGGCGCCATTGCGGCCCAACAGAGTCACGATCTCGCCCTCCTGTACCGCGAATTCGACGCCGTGCAGGATGTGCGATTCGCCATACCATGCATGGAAATTGGCAATCTTCAGCATCTGCCGGGCCATCAAGCCGCCCCTGAGAGTTCGTTGCTTGTGGTGCCCATATAGGCTTCGATCACTTGAGGATTTCTGGAAACCTCGCCGTAGGGGCCCGCTGCGATCACGCGGCCTCGCTGCAGCACCGAAATGGTGTCGGCAATGGACGCCACGACGCTCATGTTGTGCTCCACCATGAGCACTGTGCGGTTGGCCGAAACCTGCTTGATCAGCTGGGTCACATGCGAGACGTCCTCATGTCCCATGCCCTGTGTCGGCTCATCGAGCAGCATCAAGTCCGGGTCGAGCGCCAGCGTGGTAGCCAGTTCCAGCGCCCGCTTGCGGCCGTAGGGCAGATCGGCCGCCACGGTACGAGCCTCATTTTCCAGGTGAACCTCGGCCAGCAATTGCATCGCGCGGCCGTCGAGATTCCTAAGGCTTTTTTCCGAGCGCCAGAAATAGAATGAGGTGCCTAGCTTTCGCTGCAGGGCGACCCGGACATTCTCCAAAACCGTCAGATGCGGGAACACCGCGCAAATCTGAAACGACCGAACCACGCCATGCCGGGCGATATCGGCCGGCTTGTCCCGCGTGATGTTCCTGCCTCGGTAGAAAATCGTGCCCGAGGTCGGCTGTAGAAATTTGGTCAGCAGATTGAAAAAAGTGGTCTTGCCGGCGCCGTTGGGGCCGATCAGCGCGTGGATTTCCCCGCCTCGGACGCGCACCGAGACGCCGTCGACTGCAACGAATCCGTTAAATTCCTTGACCAGACTGCGCGTCTCAAGGATCACGTCCTCAGCTAACGCCATCGCGCCTGCCCCCTAAGAATCACTATCGTATGCCGCGCGGGCCGGTTAGAGCACATCATCGACATTTCGCTGGGTTTGATCCCGATCGATATGCGACGGTAAACTGTTTTGAGCGTCGCTGTCGAGACATAAGTGCGCTGCCCTCCGGCGAATCCTAGCGGCTGCCGCGCTCGGGCCGAGAATCGCGCAGCCTGAGCCGCTCGATGAGCGGGGCATAGTGCTGGAAGTCGGGTGTTCGAAATCCGCTAAGCTTGCCTCGATCATCGAAATGCCGCAGAAGCACCGCATCGCCGTGGTAGGGCTCAGCTTCGAACGCGGCAACCCCGCCTTGCGACATAGGACCGCCCTGCAGCTTGAGGGTCAACACCGAGGCCGCGCTCAGCCGCTTAAGGTAAGCCAAATCCCTGGCACACAAGTAGCGTTTCGCCGCCACATGCAGGCGCACCGGCTAGCACACCTCGGGGCCGAAACGCCTAGCGAGCTACCGCCTGCCGCTCACTTCGTGGTGAGCATCGCTCACCCATTCGGCGATATCGTCGGGCGCCGGGTCGATTAGATGCCCGACGTCGTGCAGCAACGCCGCGACCACCAAGGCCTCCTTAGCTCCGGAGGCTTGCGCGAAATACGCTGCCTGCAGGCTGTGCTCGCTGGTGGAAACAGACTCGCCGAAATAAGCAGCGGCGCCGCACCGGGAATAGAGCGAGAGCAATTCCTCAATGGTCGTCATGGCAGATCCATTTCTCACGGAACTATACCGCAGAAAACCAGTAAGATTGCTGCTTAGGCGCTTGAGGAGATGCGGAAGAGAATGCCCAGTAAAATTCCCGACGGCGAGACCCGCGGTTGGATCGTGCCGATCGGCGGCGCCGAGAATAAGGAGAACGATCGCCATATCTTGGCGCGCTTTGTGCGTGTCTCCGGCGGCGCGGACGCGAACATCGTCGTCATTCCAACAGCGAGCCGAATGCACGAGACGGGACCCCTGTACCAGAGACTGTTCAAGGAGATCGGCGCCGCCGAAGTCGCCGTCATGGATTTCGATACCCGTCGCGACTGCCAGGAACCCGGCCGACTGCGCCGACTCGAGCAGGCGAGCGGAATTTTCTTCACCGGTGGCAATCAGCTGCGACTCACGACGTTGCTGGGCGGCACGCCCGTGGCGAAGCTCATCCGCGTGCGCAATGCCCATGGCGTCACGGTGGGCGGAACCAGCGCCGGTGCGAGTATCCTGAGCGAGCACATGATCGCGTTCGGCGACGAGGGTTCGGCGGTGATCTCGGGCAGCGTGCGCCTCGCGCCGGGACTAGGGCTTACCAATCGATTCATCATCGACCAGCACTTTCGCGAGCGCGACCGTCTGGGGCGCCTGATCACCGCGCTGGCTTACAACCCTTTTGCCATCGGCATCGGCCTCGATGAGGACACCGCCGCGTTTATCGGTCCCGACGAAACGGTCGAAGTACAAGGCAGCGGCGGCGTCACGGTGGTCGATGCGTCCGATGTCAGCTACTCATCCATCGGTGAGGTCAGCGAAGGCCAACCGGTGTGCGTGCTCGGGCTGCGTTTGCACATTCTGGTCGAGGGCGCAACTTTCAACTTGCACACGCGCGTCGCATCGCCCGGCTCGCTCGCCAATCGGAAGGGCTAGTCAGGTATCAGCGCAGCGGAGCATCGCCATGCGAATTCTCGATCGTTCTGTGTATGTTGGCCCTTCCCTGTATGCGCGCTTCCCAGTCATCCGGCTAGAACTTGATCTCGGCGCCCTCGAGGCGTGGCCGACCGGGCGGCTAGGCGATGAATTTGTGGATGCATTGGCAGGCGCCCTGCCCGGCCTCGCCGAACATGGTTGCTCCTATCGAGAGCCTGGGGGTTTCTTTCGACGCATGCGTGAGGATGAAGGCACGTGGTTGGGTCATGTGCTCGAGCACGTTGCCATTGAGCTGCAAAATATTGCCGGTGAGGCGGTAACCTTCGGCAAGACGCGCGGTGCCGGCGCGCCGGGCATCTACACCGTCGTCTACGAATACGCACAGCGTGACGAGGGCATCGCCGCAGGGGAACTCGGCCTCAGGCTGCTGTGTTCGCTACTACCGGCATCTATCCGCCCTGCTGACTCGGTCCCGGCCGACTGGAACTGGGCAGAAGCGCGCGATGAGTTCATTCGATTCGCGCAGCGGCGCGCGCTCGGGCCGTCGACTGCTTCGCTGGTGCGCGCGGCGGAACAACGCGGCATCCCGTGGCTGCGCCTCAATGACCAGTCGTTGGTGCAGCTCGGTCACGGTAAGTACCAGCAACGCATACAGGCGACGGTCACCAGCGGCACTTCTCACATCGCGGTCGAGCTGGCCAGCGACAAAGAAGAGACCAACAAGATTTTGGCGACATTGGGATTGCCGGTGCCGCAACAAGAGCTGGTGCATACCGACACGCAAGCGGTCCGCGCCGCGAAGCGCATCGGGTTTCCGGTGGTAACCAAGCCCTACAACGGCAATCACGGCCGCGGCATTTCGATCCGGCTCACCACCGACGAGGAAGTCGCGCAGGGTTTCAAGGTGGCGCGCGAACATTCGCGCTCGGTGATCGTCGAGACGTTTGTGGAAGGGGATGACCACCGGCTATTGGTGGTGAACGGTGAGCTGGTCGCGGCGACCCGCCGCACGCCCGGGCATGTGGTCGGTGACGGGCAGCACACCGTCGCGCAGTTGGTCGAGATCGTGAACCAGGACCCGCGCCGCGGTGTGGGCCATGAAAAGGTGTTGACGCGCCTCGAACTCGACGCGCAAGCGCTTGCCATGCTCGCCAGCGTCAATCTGCGGGCCGACTCGGTGGCGCCGGCGAATCAGGTCATATACCTGCGATCGACCGCGAATCTGTCCACGGGCGGCACGGCCACCGACGTCACTGACGTGATCCATCCCGACAATCGCGAAATGGCCGAGCGCGCCGTGCAGGCGATCGGTCTTGACGTGGGAGGCGTGGATTTTCTATGCAAGGACATTACGGAAAGCTACCGCACCATCGGCGGCGGCATCTGCGAGATCAATGCCGCGCCGGGCTTTCGCATGCATGTGGCACCGAGCGAAGGCACGGCGCGTGACGTGGCCGCACCGGTCATCGACATGCTGTTTCCGCCTGGCATCTCAGTTCGCGTGCCGATCGCCGCGATCACCGGCACCAACGGCAAGACCACCACCGCCCGCATGCTGGCGCACATCGCGAAAATGGCGGGCTACACGCCGGGACTGACGACGACCGACGGGGTGTACATCGACGGCCAACGCACGGTGCAGGGAGATATGACCGGCCCGGTGTCGGCGCGAATGGTGCTGGCCGACCCGCAAATCGATATTGCTGTGCTGGAAACCGCGCGCGGCGGCTTGTTGCGCGCCGGCATGGGCGTGAACGAGGTCAATGTCGGCGCCGTGCTCAATGTGCAGGCCGACCACCTCGGGCTGAAGGGCATCGATACGCTCGAACAGCTGAGCGAATTGAAACGTATCGTCGTCGAAGTCGCGACTGATTGCGCGGTGCTCAATGCCGATGATCCGCTGGTCCTGAAAATGGCGGGACACACCGAAGCGAAGAATATCTGCTACGTCACGATGAACCCGCATCACTCGCTGGTTCGCGAGCATATTCGCGCCGCCGGCCGCGCCTGCGCGCTGGAAGCCGGCGTCAATGGTCAAATGATCACCCTATACGATCGCGGCAGCCACATTCCGCTGCTGTGGACGCATCTGATACCGGCAACGCTCGAAGGCCGCGCGACGCACAACGTGCAAAACGCGATGTTCGCCGCGGCGATGGCGTTCTCGTTGGGGATAAAGCTTGATTCCATTCGCCAGGGACTGCGGACATTCGACTCGACCTTCTTCCAGGCTCCCGGACGGATGAACGTATTCAGCGAGCATCCATTCAAGGTCCTATTCGACTACGGACACAACGCCCATGCGGTTGGAATGATGGCGGATTTGGCCCAGCGCCTGGACGTCGCGGGGCGCCGGATCGTGGTGCTTGCAGGACCGGGCGATCGACGCGATGAGGACTTGGTCGCAATTGCCACGGCGGTTGCTGGCCGCTTCGATCATTACATTTGTCGCCGCGATGACAACCTGCGCAACCGTGCGCCCGATGAAGTACCGCGAATTCAAGCTCAGGCGTTGCGTGATGCCGGCGTACCCGACGTTTCGATCTCCATCATTCCCGACGAGCAGGAAGCGATCGATACCGCGCTGCGCATGGGAGAAGCGGGCGATTTGCTGCTGGTCTTTGCCGATGCTCTGGTGCGATCGTGGAAACAGATCACCAAGTTCAAGCCCGTCGGCGCACCCTCGCTCCAGGCGACAAGCCGTTCCTCGAAGGCGCCTGGCTCCGAGCCGAGGCAGCAAGCGACCCCCGAGGCGGCCGCGTTTCCGGAATTCAGCCTCGAAGGCCTGATTCGAGATGAGCGGGGTGTGCGATTGGCACCGGAGAGCGACGACTGAACGCACCGCTTGGACTGCCGTTTGTGGATTCCAGGCGTCTCACGGGGAGCAATCTCTTCTTTGCGACTACCGGGGCGGTGCTGGACGTGGTCGCCGTTCCCATGGATGACGCCTTGATAACTTCCTGGCGCGCAGGAGCTGAGCGCGCCGCTGCGAGTCTTGCCTGGGTCGATCGTCAGGCCGCCGTGCGCCGGCACGCAAACGGGGTGTTGCTGGCGATCTCCGCGCCCGCCGATCAGCTGTGGTTGGCCACGGAAGTCAACGAGTGGGCTCTCTGCGCGGCACTCACCGAGCGCGACCCGAGTGTCCGCAATGCGCTTGAGGCAGCACTCCTCGCGGCCGCGGCAGACTCAGAAGACGGCGTGCCTGCGGCGGAGCTGGCACCCGTCATCGACGAAACCGCCGCCTTCGCCCGCTTCCAAAAGCTGGCATCGCTGGAAGCCAAACCAGCTTTGCGTGCGCTGCTTGCGGCCGCCGCGGCGCGCGCGCTGCCGTATGTGCTCGATGAGTCGCGATTGACCTTGGGTGCCGGGGCCGCAAGCCGCAGCTTTTCGATCAACATCTTGCCGCGGGTCGAGGAAGTTCGCTGGGACGCCCTCTCGGACATTCCGACCGCGATCGTCACCGGCTCGAACGGCAAGACGACGACGGTCCGCTTACTCGCCGCGTGCGCGCGGGCTCATGGCTGGCGCACCGGATACAACTGCACCGACGGCGTCTACTTGGATGATGAGGTGTTGGCGAGCGGGGATTACTCCGGGCCCGACGGCGCACGCATGGTGATGCGCGATCAGCGCACTGAGGCCGCCATTCTGGAAGTCGCGCGCGGCGGCATCCTGCGTCGGGGGATCGCCGTGTCGCGCGCCGACTGCGCGGTGGTCACCAATATCAGTTCCGATCATTTCGGCGAATACGGAATCGACGACCTTGCGGGCCTCGCGGACGTCAAGCTGAGCGTTGCCGCGATTTTGGACGCGAGCGGTGAACTGGTATTAAATGCCGACGATCCGCAGCTAAGAGTCAAAGCCGGAGAACTCGCCCGGCGTTTCGGTCGTCTTCCCCGCGTGAGTTGGTTTGCGCTGGAGGCGAATCAAGCCTGGCTGCGCGAGTACCGCGCGCTGGGCGCCTCGACCTGCGGCGTTCGCGATGGGCGATTGCGCTTGCACGTGCGTGGCGAGGAGCACGATCTGGGTCTTAGCGCCTCGATGCCCCTCTCAATCGATGGCCGGGCAACCTACAACGTCGCCAATCTTGCGGGCGCGGCGCTTGCGGCGAGCGCGCTGGGAATCCCCGCGGCCACCATCGCCACCGTGTTCGCGCGCTTCGGCGAAAAGCTAACGGACAACCCCGGCCGCATGATGCGTTTCGAATTCAACGGAGCTCAAGTGCTGATCGACTATGCGCACAACCCCGACGGCTTGCGCGGATTCTTGGCGGTCGCCGCTCAATTGCGCGACAAAGGACGCCTAGGATTGCTGCTCGGCCATGCCGGCAACCGCAAGGACCGCGATATTGTCGAGTTGGCTCGCGTCGCGTTTGAGTTTCGTCCGGATCTGGTCGTCGTCAAGGAAGATGAAGCGCATTTGCGCGGCCGTGCGCCGGGCGAAATACCCCGCATTCTTCGGACTGAATTGCTGCGCCAAGGGATGTCGGAAAAGTCATTGCCGGTTTGCAATAGCGAGCTCGAGGCGGCGCGCTACGCGCTTGATTGGGCGCGTCCGGGCGACGTGCTGGCGATGCCGCTGCATTCGGCGGAGGCGCGCGCGATCGTGGTGGCAGCTCTTCGGGCTTGAGGTGTAAAGCTGCCGGCTTGCAATGCTTCACGGTGAATGGTTTAGTCGTATTTTTAGCGGGGTCACGCAATGCATACTCGAAATATCTGGGCGCTCGCCGCAGGGCTCACCCTCTCGGCGATGCTGATCTGCAGCGCGCCGGCGATGGGAGAACCCGAACCTGCTCGCGCGGCGCCCGGTGGCGACATTCCCGCGGACTTCAAGAGAGTCACGAACGCAGATGACTACATCAAGCGCGACGTCATGATTCCCATGCGCGACGGCGTCAAGCTGCACACGGTCATCGTGGTCCCCAAGGGCGCGGTTCATGCGCCCATAATTCTCGACCGCACACCGTACAACGCCGACAAATTCACCAGCGATCACGACAGCGTGCATCGCGCCATGATTCTGCCGATCAGCTTCGGCGAACTTGCCGAGGCGGGATACATCATTGTCGCCCAGGATGTGCGCGGGAAATTCAAATCCGAAGGCGATTACGTCATGAACCGGCCTTTGTCCGGGGACCTTAATCCAACGCCGGTCGATCATTCCACGGACGCCTGGGACACGATCGACTGGCTGGTCAAGAACGTGCCCGAATCCAACGGCAAGGTCGGAACCATGGGCACGAGCTACGATGGCTTTACGGTGCTGATGAGTCTAGTGAATCCACATTCGGCCTTGAAGGCTGCCGCCCCCTTCAATCCCATGGTCGACACCTGGATGGGCGATGACTGGTTCCACAACGGCGCTCTTCGCCAGACCTACGCCGACTACATTTTTGTGCAAACGACGACCAAGAAATCCGACGATAGTTGGATTGCGCCCCGCTACGATGCGTACGAAACGTGGCTCACCGCCGGTTCTGCCGGCTCGCTCGGAGAGTCGATCGGTATGCAACAGTTGCCGTTCTGGCAGCGTCTGGTTTCGCACCCGGCTTACGATCAATACTGGAGCGCTCAGGCGGTGGACAAAATCCTCGCCGCGCGTCCGCTCACCGTGCCGACGCTGTACGTGCACAGCCAGTGGGACCAAGAGGACATCTACGGCGCACCCGCGGCGTTCGCCGCCACCCGCGCCCAGTCCGGCGCAGGGCATGAAAATTCTCATCTTGTCATCGGCCCGTGGCGTCACGGCGGCGGCAACGGCGACGGCTCGTCTCTGGGCGCGATCAAGTTCGATGGCGACACGGGCCGGTGGTTTCGGCGCAATGTGCTGCTGCCGTTCTTCGATTCACACCTGAAGGATGGCGCTCCGAAGGCGGACATCGCCGTCGTGACGGCATTTGAAACTGGCGCAAACACCTGGCGCCGCTACGACCAATGGCCCCAGTCCTGTGCGGCGGGCTGCCCGTTTGCATCGAAGCCCCTGTACCTTTCAGCCAGCGCCAAGTTGTCGTTCGACCGGGGGGCGTCCGCCACGCCATTCGACGAGTATGTGTCGGATCCTGCCAAACCCGTCACCTATCGGCCGCGGCCGATCCGCCCGACCTACGCTCCGGACTCCACCTGGCGACGCTGGCTGGTCGATGATCAGCGCTTTGCAGCCGACCGCACCGACGTGCTCACCTACACCTCCGACGTGCTGAGGGCGCCGGTGCGCATCGCGGGTCAACCGGTCGCGCACCTTTATGCCTCAACCAGCGGAACGGACGTCGACTGGGTGGTTAAGTTGATCGATGTCTATCCGGACGAGGCGCCCGGAGAGGTGGAGATGGGCGGCTATGAATTGCCGATCGCCATGGACATCATGCGCGGCCGCTATCGGGATGACCCGGCGAAGCCTACGGCGGTCCCGTCGGGCAAGATCGTCCACTACACCTTGAGGTTGCCAAACGCCGACCATGTATTCTTGCGCGGCCATCGCATCATGGTGCAGGTGCAGTCGAGCTGGTTTCCGCTCTATGATCGCAACCCTCAGAGCTTCGTGCCGAATATTTTCCTGGCCCAGACCAAGGATTATGTGAAGGCTACGCAGCGCGTGTTTCACAAGCCCGACGCGGCGAGCTATATCGACCTTCCGGTGGCGCCTTAGGCAAAGACAGATTCAAAGACTAATTCGATCCGGGCGCGTGGTGGGTGTTGTGATTTCCGGTGCGCGGATTCACGTGGTGGCCGCTTTTATGGGGCGGGTTATGGGGCGAATGGCGCTTGGGGCTTGACGATGAATGCGTTACTTCAGACCAATGCGGGGCGAAAGAAGACGGTTTCGTGCTGGAGGCGTCGGCGACGGAAGCAAGCAGCGCAAACGCGATCGCCAGTGTGATGCCAGTCAATGACTTCATTGCTCCTCCTTCAATCGGACGATTCGCGGCCGATGCCCCCGCATCATGACGAAAAGAATCAGCGGTTGGTACGCGCCGTGCTGTATTTTGTCGAATATGCGACGGATGTCACGTCCGCCGGGGCCGCTGACCGCGGAGGCGCTGACGGGCGTACGGCAAAACCAGACTGAACAGGGGGGGATTATGTATCGAATTGCAGCGGCCACCGCGGTGTCCTTTGTGCTTGCGGCGGCCATTCCAGCGACATTGGCGGGGGCAAGCGCCGAGTCTGACTCGAAACAAACCGATCCGGTGAAAGTTTTGGTGGAACGACTCGACCTCGAGAAATATAAGGCCACCATCAAGGGACTGACGCAATTTGGTGATCGCCGCCAGGGAACGGATCGCAACCGCGCGGCCGCAGATTGGATCGAGGCGCAACTCAAGAGCTATGGTTGCGCAGATGTCTCACGGCTCAAATACACCTATTTTCCCACCGATCAGCGGCGTCCCAGTGGGCCGCCGGTTGCAAGTAACGCCGACGCCTCGTCCGGTGGTGGGCGTTACCGCGGCCTGCGCGGCCATACCGGTGTCAACGTCGATCCCATGTTGCAACCCGACGAGAAGCTGCGCGCGCTTAATTCCCAACCCAGCGTGGGCGGCCCACGCGAAGAAGTGTATTGCACGAAAGTCGGCGTCACGCACCCGAATGAAATGTACATCGTCGGCGCCCACATGGACGGGCATGGTTGGGGCGAGGCGGCCAACGATGACGGATCGGGAACGGCTTTGGTCATGGAGTTGGCACGCATTCTGTCCGCGCCGGATGTGAAGACCGAGCGATCGATTCGCTTTGTCCTTTGGAACAATGAAGAAACCGGCCTCAACGGCGCGAGGGCCTATGTTGATCAGCGTGCTGCGCTTCAAGGTAAGGAAGAGCCGGCGGGATCCGGGCGCTACCCGGAACCGAAATGGCTGGGCATGATTCAGCACGACATGATGCTCTTCGATCACGGCATGCCACGACCGGATGGCAGCGTATCGAAGGAGCAAAGGCCGGAGGCGGACGTGAACATTGAGTTTCAATCGCTCGCCAAGGCGGCAGAAGGAGCGCAGAAACTTGCTTGGCTTCTCTACGCCGCGAATGAAGCGTACGCGACCGACTATCCCGCAGCGGTGGGACCGCATATGACCAACACCGATAGCACGCCATTCATGGATCTGGTTCCGGCCATTAGCGTGCGTGAAAACGAACGGGGACGAGAGATCGGCGCAGGATGGGATCCGCAGTGGCATCAGCCTACGGATGTGTACGCAACGTATTCGGACGCTGACTTTCGTCTCGGCTTGAACGCTGCGCAGACGACGCTGGGCGCCGTCGGCAAACTGAGCGGCGCTACGCTCGCGCGCTGAGCCCTAAAGGCACGACCGGTTGCGCGGCTATGCCGAACTCATGCCGGTGCCGCGTTTCCAACCCGTCAAGACGCGCCGCTGGCAGTCTTGCACTGCCCGTTGTAGAGCACTCCCGAACTGCCGGTTACTCGGATCAAACCGCTCGCCCGGTCGATTGCGAAACTAAAGGGCATACCGGTTCCCAGATCCACACGAAAGGTGATCTTAGCGTCGCTGATTGCAGCCGTTGAGACGGTCTTGCCAAAGGTGACGATTTGATTCTGCTGGTCGAAGGCTATCTCCCACGTCCGTCGAGCGTGGTTCGTTCCTGTCTCTTCGATAATGCACGAAAGCACCACTTCCTCAGCCTTAGCATGCGAGGCAGCGGCGAAACAGGCGAATACTAAGGTTCCAAGAAACGCACGCATCCCACCATCCTTATTCTTCAAATTGCATCGTACCAGGCTTGGTCTTAGCGACCGCATGCGTCCGATCACGGTTTTATACAGTATTCAGCGATCTACGGCACTGAACACGCACTCTGTGGACGGCGAACACCGCCAAAAATATCCATGATGATCTTGGTTGCCTTCCCGCATCTTCGCGATGGCCATCGGGGAATCCATGAAGCATTGACTGAACGCCGGTACCTTTTTATGGCGTTTACCGTGGTTTGGATCAAGATGCGGTGATGCGAAGACGGTAGATTTCATACGCTAGGGCTTTGATCGCGCAAGCGCCGGCGGCAGTCGGGGAAATCAGCAGGTTTCTCAGAGTCCCAGAAAAAGGGGTCAACGGGCATGGACAACATAGAGCGGCTTATGGCCACCCATGAGATTACTCAGTTGAAGGCGCGCTATTTCCGCGGTGTCGATAGCAGCGACGGAGAACTCGTTCGGTCGATCCTGGCCCAAGATTGCGTGCTCGACTATAGGGGCTGCTGCACGGATCCTACGACGGGGCGGGATTTCATTCCTGCCATGAATGTGATCCTCCATGGGCGTTCGTCCTGGCGTTCCGATGGATTGTCGAGCCTCGGGATCGTGAGCGTTCATCAGGGCCACAATTTTGAGTGGGAGTTTACGAGCGATACGACGGCCAGGGGCATCTGGTCGATGTCAGACCGGCTCTACTTCCCCGCGGGCGGAGCGTTTTCGCTCATGACCGGTTACGGACATTATCTCGAGACCTACGAAAAATTCGATCAGCGCTGGCTGATCAAGACCGTGCGCATCACCCGTATCCGCGTCGAGGTCTTCTGATGCCACGGTCGCTCCGTATCGCGGCATCTCTCGTTGCCCATAGACCCGCTTCAGGAGCGCTCAACCGGCCTGCTACTGCCCAAACGAATAGCCTAAATTAAACGTCAAACCGTAGTCGCTGGTCTGTGCGGTCGGCTCGGGGGGGCGGTTGTCGTAACTGAGGTAGCCGGTCAACCCCACGGTAAAATCACCCGTTACCTTGTAAGTCAGGCTGAAATTGCCGGTTGCGCGATACCGGCCGCTGTCGGAAATGCCCGGATAGACCGCGAGGTCCAGATGCAGCGTGGTTTCCGGGTCGGTGAACTTGAACACACGCCAAACGCCTCCGATCACGCCCTCCGAGCTTGTCTTTGCTGCCGAGCTTCCCGCGACCCATTCCTGAGCGCCAACCAGACCTACCGTGCCTGTCAATTCGGTATGCGGAGTCTGCAGGAGGCGGCGGCCCAGCACCGCACCACCCACCAGACGTGCGTCGATCCCGAGTTCCTGATCCCTCTCCGCCGAACCGATCAGGCCCCAGAAATTGCGACTCTGCCGCAGGAATAGCACATTGGTAGACAGCACGTCGCGATTGGTCGTGACACCGCTAGTGCTCGTGGTCGAGTTGGAGCTAAAGGCCAGGGAAGCATCGGTGGCGGTGGATCGATAGCTTGAGTCGAGGTTTACGCTCCCGACCGAGATCGCACTCGACTTGGTATACGAGAAACCCACCGCTAGATTCCCGTTGATGCGATTCCAGAAACTCGGCGAGTATTGGTCGATGCGCTCGACATCCCCTATGCGAATCTGGGTGCGGCTATCACCGCTGCCAATCATCAGCTGCACGCCATCAGCGCTCGTGTCAACGGGCCCCCCGTAAATCTTAGTCCCCTCTCGGGTCTCCACGGCAAAGGTGAATTTGCTTGAAATCGAGCGCACCGAGGGCCATTGAATACTGAGTGTGCTCATGTCGTTGGTTTTTACACGCAACATTCCATACCGCAGAGAAATAATGTCACCGCTGATGTTGTTGCCGTTGCGCAAGGTGACGACATCGCTCTTGTCGCGGTCGAAACCCCAAGCCGTGTGGCTCACCAGCCCGTTAAAGAGTAAAAAGCACGCTAGAGCCCATTCTCGATGCCAACGGAAGCGCGCCTGGTCCTTGCTCGAACTCGCACGTCGCACGAATTTGCTCCCATATTTTTCTCTGCACCGACCGGGCGCGATGATCTTTAGGACGCCTGACCATTGGAATTGTCTGGCTGGCGTATTTATCGAACCTGTCTTCTAAAGGCACCCCAACATCGGATGATCGCACTGCCCGCCGAAAGACCGGTTATCGGGCCTCAGCGACTGAGGCGTCGCCTAAATCCTTGCGCTTTCTCCCACGCCCTCACCTTGACTCGTGCTCATTAAAGATCCGCTCATAGTTTCCCTTGCGTACCTTTTCGCTGGCTTCCTTATCAAGCAGCTTCCACAGCGGAGCGTATTGGTTGTAAACCCTCAAATATTGCTCCTGATTTTGCGGAGCGACCTCATCCGTCCCGAAAAGAAAGCGATCGGGAAAACGGTTGATGAGATCGGCGGTGATTCTTGTCGCCTCGGGACTTCGAGACGACGTACTTCGCAACCTCACTCCACGAAATATCAAAATGCACGTGACTGTTCGCCGGATCCGACAGGATCTCGGCAAGATTGGCCGCGTGATTCTTGATCGGGCGCACCACGCGGCCCACGCCGGTATGTGCCCAGATGATGGTGGTATTCGGGTGCCTCTTCAGGAGCGCCTTCATCTGCGAAAGATAGGCCGGTTGCGCGTCCTCCTTCGGAAATGGCACATCCATGTCGCAGTGAATCAGGACCACGAGTCCAACCTCGGCGGCGAAGTCCATTATCCGGTCGAGAGCGGGATTTAAAAGTGAAGCCTGTTCCCCGGCAACCTTGGCGGAAACGAACTCTTTGTGGATCGTGAATTCTCCGATTCCCGAGAACACCCCCGGAAAGGTCTTCAGTACGCGGCGGATATGATCGACACCGTACATATCGGCCGGGTTGAAGCCCGTGATCATCGGATCGAAGCGCGCCCGTTCGGCCTTGGTCAGTGAGCGGTAGGCCATGGCGATGTAGGCATCGGTGAAGGAATAGTAGTAGAGCGGCGCGTCGGTCTGCAGGTAATAGGTCGGGGCGTAATCCCCGGAATTCTGGTGCGACCATGTCTGCTGCAGCGGGATGCCAAAGAGGGCCACGCGCCCGACCTTGCTGCCCATCACCTTCAGAAAGGCGTGGATGTCGGACCCTTCCTGGATGTAATTGGTCAGATGCAGGTGGGTATCGTTCAGTTCTGGCACGCTCTGCGGCTGCGACTGTGCTGTCGCCACATCGCCGCAGAGCAAAAACGCCGCGAGAGTCAGTCCCGCCCGTGTAACACCTTGAGGGCGAAGGGTCTGTTGCTCATGACAAACCTCGCTTGCGCCGAGTCAGCGCTGCAACGGCCGCTCTTCAGCTCGCCTCGCCATTCCGTGTCGGGAGTGCGGGCGAGTCGGCGCAATCGCGCACCACCTCACAGGGCCAGCTCGAAATCCGTGTTGAAGATGACACCGGTGCTTCCCACGTTGTACGTCAGGGAGTTGTACCCAACCGGTGACCTGTTGATATACATCACTTGGGTGTTCCAGCGGACGACTCTGTTCTTGGACGGGAAACCAGTTCATACCCACGCGGGTATCCCACGGGTTACCGTATTGTCCGTTGATCTTTGATCCCGCCAGGTAAAGCTGCAGCGTCTTCGGGATCGCCATCATCGAAGCCTGCAGTTGGAAACCCGTGTCGTGAAGATGGGGAATTCCGGGCGTACCGGGTCCCTCGAACTGATCGAGCCGGCGCCAGTAGTACTCCCCCTCCAGTGCAAAGCCGTGATACTTGACCCCCGCGTCCAAGGTGCTCATCTGATAGAGAAGCTGGTTGACGGTGACGCCGGGCCCGAAGATGTTGGGAGTGAAAACCACCGTGCCATCCGAGAGGCGGATCTGGGTGTTCTCGAACGCATCCGTGTTGGGCTGGGCTTGCTTATCCTCGATGCTGCGCGTGTAGTGCAGCGCGAGGCGCGTCGCCAGAGTCTCGTGATTCTCGAAGTCGCCAAAGCCCTTGCCAAATTCTTTCGTGGTCGGCATCCAAATGAGCGCACTCGAAAGGGTATCAATTTTGTTGTTAAGCTGTCCTGAATTCACTCCCAGCGTGCTTAAGTTGTTCCCGAGCATGACCTGGTATTGCAACCCCTTGATGATGTCGCCCTGGGCCCATATACCGCTGGTATAAGACGGCCGAAAGAATTCATCGGCCATCATGCGGTTGTCCACATTCAGCCAGAAGGGGAAATTGCCCTCCACAGCTGCGGGTGCCTGGCAGTGACCTGATTCCGCCTCATAGGGTGAAATAGTCATTGAAGATGTAATTTAAGTTGCCCGCGAGCACCACCTGCGCACCCTGTCCCTGGGTCGCATTGGAACTCCATGCGTAAACAAAGTAGCGGAACTTCTCATTGAGGATCCAGCCGAGAAACTTGATCTGTACCTTGAGAAGCTGAATTTCCTGGCGCTCCTGAAGAGAAGTGACGTTCCCGAACGCGTCTTTGTAGGTCGAATCGGTTCCCATCTGGTTCAGGTACCGCACATACGTATAGATGCTCAGATTTGCAGTCGCCCTTGTCGGTGTTGGCAATCCTGTATCCCCCAAATTCCCCCATATAACTGCCCCATTTCGCAGGTCCCTGCGACTCGTGTCCGCATTCTGCGCCTCACCCGCGTCGGTATCGGTCGCAACGGCGGTCACCGATTGGGAGTCCTGCGAGGGAGGGGCAGCCGGTGCGTTAGCGCTGGCCGTGAGCGCTGCGAGCGCGATGGTGATATGCCATGCCCGCGCTCGCGGCTTCTTCTCTGTTCGCCCCATCCACGTCGCTCCCTGAGAAATTGATGCCCCGTGTATTGGTTCTAGACGTTGGTCTACTTGAGGCCGACCGACGCGGGGGCGTAGACGTTGTAGTCCAGTGCATTCACGACGTACTGGATCACTTCCTGACCCTTGACGCTGTTGCCGGCCTCGTCCAGCGGCGGTGAGAACACCACGATGGCGCCCTTGCCGGGCACGATCGCCACGAGCCCGCCGCCCACTCCGCTCTTGGCAGGAATCCCGACGTGCCAGGACCAGCCGCCCGAACCGTCATACAGCCCGGCCATCATCATGGTGCTGAGAATGTGCGGAATGTTCTCGGCCTTGATCACCCGCTCGCCATTGACCGGATTGACGCCGTTATTGGCGAGCGTGGCCCCCATGTGCGCGAGCTGTAGGGCATTCACCCCGACCGAGCACTCTTTGGTGTAGACATCCACTGACTGGAGGGGGTCGGCGTAGATGCGATCGTACTTCGCCAGCAGATAGGCCAGTGCCTTATTGCCGGTATTGGTCGCAGCCTCGGAGGTATAAATCTCATCGATCAGTGCGAGCTTCTCTCCGGCGACTTTGCTGTAAAAGGCAAGGATCTTGGCCCACTTCTCCTCGGGGGTCTTGCCGGAGATGAGACTTACCGTGGCAATGGCGCCCGCGTTCACGAGCGGGTTGCCGGTGTGAGTCGGCATGTCGACCACGGCCAGCGGAGAATTGAAGGGGCGTCCGGTGGGCTCCGATCCAATTTTCTGAAAGACCCCCTCTGCCCCCTTCTCTTCCAGAGCCAGCGCGAGTGAGAAGACTTTCGCAATCGATTGGATCGAGAAAGGCGTCTTGACGTCGCCCATCGTCAGGATCTGGTTATCCGTGGTCACGATCGCGATTCCAAAGAGCTTTGAATCCACCTTGGCGAGCGCCGGAATGTAGTCGGCGTTCTTGCCCCGAGTGTCGCTCTTGAATTTGTTGTAAGCCTCCTTAACGACGGCCTCTACCTGCTCGCGCCGCGGCGCGACGGGGCTGACCTTGGCAGGCTCCAGCCCCCATGTCGGCGCCAGCAGTAACACCTGCGCGATGGTAACCATCGCCATCACTGAGAATCGCTTCGCATTCATGTCGAGTCTCCTTTGAATTCGTTATGGCGTGACCGCCGTGGACCGCGTTGCCGATCGCGAGCCGGCGTTGAAATACCCCTCAGCGATTCACCTCAAAGCTTGATGCCAAAGTCGTACTTGACCGAGAACTGAAAGCGCACGTCGTCGCCCGTCACCCCGTCGTTATTGGTGCGTTTGCCATACATCAGCTCTCCGCCGATCAACACTTTCTTCACCGGAGTCCACAGCAGATTGACCGAGGCATAGTCGCCCTTGTGAAAGGCGTTGTTCGCCTGGAAGTTCGTATTGCTGACCTGCGTGAAGCTGTAGCCGATGGAACTCGACACATTGGCTGTTCCAATAGTGATCGAGTAGGCCACGACGCCGGTCAGCGGTACGGCTTCAGCTGTCAAAGTCGGTGTGGGCGCCAGCGGGTTGTAGGCAGCGTTCGGCGCAATGTCCATGCCGCCGTCGTTCATGTAGGTTGCTATTCCATTCCCGTGAACGACTTGCAACAGCAGCTTGTCCTTTACATCGTCTCTTACGAACAGCTTGATGGCGCCGCTGACGTTGACACCCCAGCCGGTTTGGCTGCCCTTCTGGAACGACACGTTCGGATCGGGCTGATACTCATAGCCCACCCTGCGCAAGATGCCGGCAATCTGGAAGTGACCCCAGTCACCGTCCATGCGGTATTGCGCGGTGAAGTCGGGCACGGTCTGATCGCCGCGCACCGTCGAGTTCTGGAATTCCTCAATCAGTCGGATATTGCCCGAGTCCACATCGTTGCCGGGCTTTTCGATGGCGAAGGCAAGCTGGCTCGTCTTCGTTTGATAGGGGGTCCAGCGAATCTGCGGAAGGCGGTAGAACACCATGCCGCACGGACCCCAGTAGTCGATGGTGTTCGGGAATACATCGATGTCCATGAACAGACTGTGCGTCTGCCCGGCGAGCAGCTGGCCCCATTCACCGTACGCGTGCCGCAGGCGAATGGTCGTCTGGCCCGCATCGACCCCGACGCCGAACATGTCGATCTCGAACTTGAAGTTGACCGGCGGAGTGCTATCGCCCGTGGGCAGCGTTCCCTTGACGCC
This sequence comes from uncultured Gammaproteobacteria bacterium, assembly GCA_963749775.1. Taxonomy (GTDB): domain Bacteria; phylum Pseudomonadota; class Gammaproteobacteria; order Steroidobacterales; family Steroidobacteraceae; genus Bog-1198. The sequence goes on along the minus strand of CAVVPB010000024.1, from coordinate 76,253 downwards.
GAACCGGCTCTGCTTGACGCTGATGCTCGCTTGACCGTTGGTGCCAAATTGGCCCTCTGGCGTCGCTATTTTTGAGGGGCGAAACGCGTCGAGCCAGTTTGGGTCGACGCGCTTGGAGTCTTGAATGGCGTCGGCCATGGCAAAACCGTAGATCTCGAATGAACGCTCCGGTGCCGCCTGATCCGCCGCCGCCGCTGGCAACACCGCGCCGGCGCTGACGGCCGCCGCGCTCACCAGACAGAGCCCGCGCACCCGGGCGCCGCTCATCGGTCTCTTTGCCTTGCCGGCACATCTCGCATCGCGTCAGCGCGGGCAGCGATTCTTGAGGCGGACGGTCGACTGAGATTCATACGTCTTCTCCCGGATGATTTACGCCGCCGAGCACCCGCGTTCGGCGGGTAAGCGATTGGGGAACCAGGAATACCCACCTTGGACAGGTCGGTCCGATCGACACGCTGATCGGTGATAACGGACGAGCGGCTCGCCCACAGTGCAGCTCTGCTCACTGTGCGAATCGGCGAATCGCATGCCTTCGTTGGCGATTTCGCAACGTCGCGTCTTGTTTCCCATGACGCCGCTCGAAAATCTACCGCCGATGTCATCGCCCCAGATGACGAGAATGTTGGGCTTCTTTGCGGGAATAGGCGATCTCCCGTGAAACTATCACCTGAATTGGAGCCTAGGACCAGAGGCCGCGGCGCAGCTATTGGACCTAGGTCTTACCGGTTGCGAATTGGCAACTCCGAAGCGCGGACATTGATTTACTCAATGGAATTGATGGCGTTGCGCTTGACTGGTGATCGTTGGCGCATTTATCGCACCCTCAGCATGGGGATATGCCGACTTGTTTGGATGGCAGGACCGCTTTCGGATAGGGTCCCTTCGACAATGGCCACAATTGCCCCCAAAATGGTCGGACTTGGTTCCGGTCGGGATGTGCCATGCCTACTCAGGAGACTACCGATGAAAAGAATGCTGCAGGTTTTTTTAGCGATGGCCGCCTTGATATTGCCCGCCGCCGCCGCTTGGGCCGACGACTACAGCGACACGATCGCTTTGTTCAAGAATGCCGGACAGAGTGCCGCATTCTTCGATAACAGCTACGGTTACGCTGTATTTCCCACCATTGGCAAAGGTGGGTTCGTGGTGGGCGGCGCGCACGGTAAGGGCCGTGTATTTCGCCAAGGTAAACACGTCGGCGATACCTCGATGACCCAGGTGAGCGTGGGTTTCCAAGCCGGGGGGCAGGCATACAGCCAGATCATATTCCTTCAGGACAAGCGAGCCTTCGAAGAATTCACCTCGGGAAAGTTCGCCTTCGATGCCTCCGTCGGCGCGGTGGCCATCACTGCGGCGGCCGGCGCGTCGGCAGGCACGACGAGTTCGACGGCAGGAGTCAGTGGCGGTAAGAAAGACGCGGCGAACGTCGGCGGATACCAAAAGGGAATGGCGGTCTTCACCATCGTCAAGGGCGGCGCCATGTACGAGGCATCGGTGGCGGGCCAGAAATTCTCTTTTACGCCTGTCGGCGCGTCGCATTGACACGGTGAATGACGGGCCGGCGAGGGCCGGAATCAAACGGCGCGGTGACGCGCTGCTTCGCCAGCTGTACGACCGACATTGTCACGCTGAAGGTGTTCGATCCGGCCGTAATTGCGCTCTACGCCGCGCAGGCGCGGTAGGTTCCTGATCGCGCGCCATACGCTGACATACCATTCCTATTGAGGCGCCCGCGCGGCCGGTCTCTGATAGAGCTCAATCGTATATCCGTCAGGATCCTTCACGAAGTTCGTGCCATCGACGATTGGTCGAGCACTGGTGTAGCCCGCAGCGACCACGCGCTCGGCCATCTTGCGACCGCTTGGAACGACAAGGGTTATGGTGCCAAAGTCCGTCGCGCCCGGTTTGACCTCGCCTTTGCGAATAACGATTAGCGTGTCCGAGCGAACATCGCCCGTCATGCCCAGCAGATATTCAATGGCTTCACCTTGCGCAGGCACCCTTGCACCGACCTTAAGGCCAAGCACTTCTGTGTAGAATTTCTTTGAACGCTCGAGGTCGCTCACCTTAATTCCCAGTCCCGCGACTCGAATTGGCTTGACGTCCTCCGGCAGCGTCGGCACCGGTTGCGCCAGAACAGATGAAAGAAGGCTCGTGCCGATGATCCCGGCGAGAATCCGCGGATGGTTCAAGATCTTACTCCTGGATATTTATTGTCGGGCGGCGGCGTCGACGGTGGTGCTGGCGGCAGGAGGCAGAATCACCGCATTCGGTCCGGCCTGAACCTTGGCATTCCGATCGGGAACGATGCCGTCCACGACCAGTGCAAAAAGACCGGACACGCGCTCAGGCTCCTGGGGCGCTATCGCCTTATAGGATTCGACCGAACTCGCGACCTTGGTCGCGTCCGGCGTCAACACGTAGGCAGGCAGGGCATCGACACGCAGGGCATAAGAGATGTGCGTCTTCTCTCCTTTCGAGCCCTTGGGGCTGTAGTCGGCGCTGCGCTTCAGAGCATAGTAAACGGCCGGCAGCTGCACCCACGTCAGCGCTTCGATTACCGGGCCGCGTGCGTTGACCCAGCCTCGATAGATCGGTTCCCAAGGACGATAGCCGCCGACATAACCCTTCAATGCGCCATCGGGTTTCATCGTCAAATCAACGCGGGCGCGCAGCAATTCCAACTCTCGGTCATACGCCGGGTTGCGCAGCATGATATCGGCGGGACCCGTTGAAATAATTCTGCCGTTTACGGAGCGAGCGGGCAGGATGGCTTCGTACTTCGCGTGTGGTTTGATTCGAAACGTGTAATCGCGAGCAATGTTGCCATTGCCGTCCTTCACCATCTTATCGTCGCTCACATAGAAGCCGACCTTGATCTGCTTATCATTCATCGGATCGGCGCCTTTGCCGGATACCACGATGAGCGTGGTCCATGAACCATTGCGCATCGAATCGTTGAACTGCAGGGCGCCGCTTGAGAGCCGTGGAGGACCGCGATAAGTCTTCCAGCAGCCAAGAGCCTTGTAGAAGTTGTTGTCGATGCCCTTCTCGCCGCTCGGACTCGTGAAGCCGGTTTTCGCGTCGCCATCGAGATTGACGCCCTCGGCGATGGTGCCTGACACCGCGACGAGTCCGGAATCCGGTGTAGAGGTTGGGTTCGTATAGACATTTGCACGGTCCTTGCCGCGAAACGCCATTTGATTTTGGCCATGAATTGGACTGCGTGTTGGATTTGCCGGATTGCGCAACCATTGCGCTTCCTCGCGCGTGTAACCGGCGTCCATGAGCACCTTGATCCAGTCGATTTCCGGATTCGTTCCCTGTGGACAATCGGTTCCCGGATCGATCACGCCGCTCTTGGCGCCGTAGTACATGGCCGGTTCATTCCACTCGACCACGTAGGTCTTGGTCCATGCCGCCAGGACGGGATTCGAGAGACAGCTGGCCATCGCCAACGCGGCCAGAGCGCCCGCGACGTGATGCCGGCGCTTCACGGTAATTGTCATGCCATGACTTCCGTGATTGGCCGCGACGTCTTCATCGTGCCGGTTCCAAACTCACCCACCGGCGCTCCTACGAGTTGCATCGCCGTGAGCGCAACGCGCGTAACGGAATCTCCCGTCGTATGGATGTGCTGGCCCGCCTTGTGCTTGCCGCTGGCTCCGCCCGCGAGGAACATCGGAATGTTCTCGATGGAATGAATTTTCGCATAGCCGGTATCGCTGAATCCCATGACCAGCATGTGGTCAAGAAGCGTGCCGTCGCCTTCTTTGATCGCGTTCATCTCGACAAGAAAATCGCCAAACGCCTGCATGACCATGCCGGCAATTTTGCTCGTCTGGGGCTGGTAGCCGAGTTGCGCGTCCGTTGGCTCATCGTGCGTAATCTGATGATAGATCTTGCTCTCGCCCGCGACGTACGTTTCCGAAGAGCCCGCGGTGTGCACGAAGGTGAAAACCCTGGTTTGATTGCACACCAGACCCATGGCCAACAGCCTTGCCATGGTCTTGGTGTTGGCGTTGACCACGTCCACCGAGGCTGAATGCTGAGACTCATTCGGCTTGGCGGGCAGCACACAGGCCGCGCATTTCTCGGGTTTCTGCAATTGTACGGCGAGTTGATTCTCCATCTCGCGTACGGAAGTAAAATATTGATCAAGCTTGACCTGATCGGCTTTGCCAATCCCTGCCATCAACGCCTCGCGCTGATCCTTCACCGCCGAGAGCACACTTTGACGTAACAAGATCGCAGGATCCGGTTTCCAGTTATCGCTGTTCGGATCCTGGAATCCTGGCCCAAAAAGTCGAGTGTACAGGCCGATCGCCGTCGTTTCCGGCGAGGCAAACGTCGTTCCTGTGCGAGTGGAGTAACTGACCGGCTGGCGCGAAAGAGAGGCGTCGACATCGATCATCTTGTAACGTGTCGACGTTCCAATCGCATCGGCTATCTTGGTATCGAACGTGGGTCCATCGAAGCGACTCGCAGAAACCGGCGCGATCCCCGTCAATATGGACGCATGACCGCTCCAATGGACCTGATTTGCTCTTCCATCGCCGATCGCGCGGAAGCCCGAGAACACTGAAACCTTGTCCTTCACCGGCCGCAGTGACTCGAGTTCCGGCATGATTTCATAACCCGGCCCGGTTTTCGTCGGCACCCAACGGGTGCCGCCGGTTGGCGTGTCGGTGAGCCCCAGACCCCAAAAATACGTGCCGAATCTCACCGGCAGCCTTGCACCGTCGGCAAACGCCGTGCCGTTGCCATTGAGAAGCACATCCAGAATGGGGAGGCCCATGTAGACGGCGGTTCCCCCTAGCATGCCGCGCAGTACAGAGCGGCGATCGACGCGAAAGCTCATGAAAGGACTCCTTACTGGTTCCTGGCGGGTTGAATCTGGATGGCGGCGCTGGCAGGCAATGCCGCGGATCGTGCTCCACCGGTCGTTGCCACTTTGAAGAATTCGGGACTCGAAACCATCTGAACCATTAGTTCCGGCACGCGATATCCATTGTTTGCAAAACGTTTGGTTTGGTCCGCCAGGTAGTCCTCTTCCCGAGCGCCCGTCTTGCGACCCGTGCCGTAAGCATAGACATTGCGGACCAGGCAGGCGGGAACCTTCGGATCGTCATGCAAATACTGCGCGAGCCCCGAGGCTCCCACCAACCTCACGCCGCTAAGATTCGCACTTACGTCAATGGCCAAGCCGTTTTCGGTCGTGCGCAGTTGTCCCAGTCCGTCAAAATGTTCGAGCGCGAGTCCCGGCGGATCGCTGCGCCGATGACAGACCGTGCAACCGCTGTTTTCCATGTGATCGAGCAGTCGTCCGCGGATCGTGCCATTGCCGCTGTCTTTGACTTTTGAGAAATCAACGTCCGCTGGTGGATTAGGTGTCGGTTCGCATTTGAAAATCTCATTGACCTTGATACCGCGCTTGGTCGGCGAGGAGGTTCCCGGATGAGAGAAAAGCGATAGAAAGCTTACCTGAGTGAGAATTCCAGCGCGTTCCGACGATTCTGCGAATGTGTACGGGGCCCAGTCGCTCGTTGAGAGAAACGGCACGTTGTAAACCGACGCCAATGGACGGTTGATGAATGTTTCGTTCGACGTGAAGAGTTCGCGATAATCGTGCTTCTGGGTGATCAGAATATCAATGGTGGTCCTTAGAGTTTGCTCCATCGCGGCATTGGCCACCGATTGGTTGAATTTCGGATAGATGGCCGGATCTTTAACGACATTCTCAATCCCATCGAGCTGCAACATATCCGTGAAGAAGGCACGAGCACCTTGCTCGAAGCGAGCAGATGCAATCAGCCGCGCGAGTTGCTCGTTAAGACCCGCCTCCGTGTGAATGAGGCCGGTGCGCGCCGCCGCGAGAAGTTCCTCATCGGGCGCCGTATCCCAGAGCAAAAACGCTATTCGCGAGGCTTTGCTGTAGCCATCGAGCCGATATTGCCCCGGGTTGGCCGGATCGGCTTCAGCGGTCTCGACTCGGAAGAGAAACTCCGGTGCGACTAACAGGCTGGTAAGCGCAAGTTTGAGTCCGGCATAGAAGTCTCCCAACTGCCCTGCGCCCAGCGACGCAGTTTTGAGGCGGCCGGCAATTTCGACGTCGGCCAGAGGACGACGAAATAACCGCTCGCCGTACTTCGCGAGGAATTGCCGCGCGCAGGTCTCGTCGGCCTTCGCAGCGTCGGCCGGCTTGCAGCCGACAATTGCATCCCGCTTGCTTTCGCTTAGCGCCTGATCGACGATGGATGTCGCAAGCGCAAAGTACTGCTCGAAACCCGAGGAAGTGAGCGACAGCTGCGCCGTGCCGATGGCGAGCAGTCCCTCATCGCGCTTTTCCGGCTCGAAACGCGCGCTGATTTTGATATCGGAACCAAAAACATCGGCGATCGTATGCCGGTACTGGCTTTCGGTGATTCGGCGAAACGCCACCTTGATGGGCTTACGTTCTGCTGTCTCTACCGCTGCGGCCGGGCTAGCGCACGCCGCCGCGATGCCAAGCGTTGCCGCAGAAGCCGCCGCAATGAACGCTGCGCAGAATATTTTTATCTGCAATTGATACCCCTACAGGCAATGCTCTGCGCCCGTTGATCGCTAGTATACTATTAGTCTCTTTTGTTTCAACGCCACAAAGGTGCGAAATGGCCCGAAATGACCTGCGCCTTCGAACGAAGGAATCGCCCCCAGCTAGCTTCGGAGCAGCCAGGGATCACTTGCCCTCCGCACGAGCGCTCCACGAGGTGCAATGTCCGCGGGCGCTCACGAGCCCGGTGACAATTTGGCATGTGCCGCATTCGCCCGGGCTGGCCTTAAAAAACGCGCACCCACCGCAGGTGGTTTTGTCGTCCAACGATGAGTCGGTATATTCGACCGATTTGCGCAGCGCGAGATCGGCGCCGCTGAGATCGTCGGGATCGGTACACCTTGCGGCAGCGGCAAGCACGGCCGAGCCTTTAAGGAAATTTGCGGCGAATGAAACGCAGAGGCCGAGTGTCAATATCGATCGACGTTCAGCGCTGAATTTTATCCAATGACCGCGCGCGAGGTGCGGCCGTAACAAGCGGTTAGCAATTCTGGCGAACGCATTGGCGCGCGCCCCAACCACTTTGGCAACGAGGCCCAGGGGCTTTGGCCGAACACGCTGATAGATCTGATCTCTACTAAACGCAACGATCGATTGGGTGCTCATACACTCGCCGAGTGATAAATACCGGCTTGTTATAGACGGAACTCAGGTGGCGAGTATATCGGTAACACCGCCCGCTTGAGCTGAAACACGATCCAATGGTTGTTGTGTCGTCCCGCGCTGTTGTAGCGACCATGAGATTGGGCGCCGCATTGCGGCGGACCGCACTTTCGCATCCATAACCGGCAAGAAGCGAATTTGCGTTGTCGATATTCGTATCGCATCGCGATTCGACTGCATTGCTGCACGCTTCGCGAGCTTGGCGGCCGCTATGTGACCTTGTGCCCATATACCCGCCAGCTCATTCGGAGTACACCCGGATCAAGCACCCCATTCATTGGCAGCACCGGAAAAATCGGATGTGACGGTGCGCATTGCGATGCTAAGTCGCTATGCGGCTTTGCCACGCGTTTGGCCAAGCGCGTGCAGCGTTGACAAGGCGATATTATTGGAGACGCAAATGAAAATTCTCTTGATCATGGCGTTGACGTTGGTGGCCTCAGATGTATTTGCGGCAGATTGCACCACGACCGCGACCGGTAAGACCGTTTGCAAAGACGGTGCAGCGGCGGCCACGGTCAACCCGGCCACGGGGACGGTGACAACGAAGCAGGCACATCCAAGCGGGGTTACTACCACCGGGACGAATACCGGTGCGGCAACGACGCAAAAACATGCGAGCGGCGTGACAACCGCGCAATCGAACAGCGGCGCCAAGGCAGCCTACAACCCGCACACCGGTGCTTCGGCTGTCGAGCAGACGAACGGAAACGGTGTCAAAGCCACGCAAACTAGCCGGGGCGGACAGGCCAAGACCAAGAACGGGATGGGTGTCGCCGAAGCCCCGAATGGCACCAAATGTTACAAGGGCGCTAACACCAAAGGCTGCAAGCCTTAGAAGCGTGTCGCACAGCCGTTAGTGCCGGGGCTTGAGACGCTTTCCAGGGAGCCCCTTTCGCTCGCATCGCCGCAATCAGCCACTCGAAAAGTCGGTGCCGCCGTCGACGACGATGTTCGCGCCCACGATGTAGGTATTCGCGCGCGAGCCGAGCAGCAGGAGCACCGGCGAGAGTTCATGCGGGAATGCGACGCGGCCGATAACACCCGCGGGGCGCTGCCCACTCAAATTGCGCATCCAATCCCAAACCTCCGCCAGATTGTCGGGATTGTAGGTTGCAGTTGCGCCGGTCGTTTCCATGAAGTGCTGCAGCGCCTCCGTGCGAAACACCCCTGGCGTCACGGTGTTAACAAGGATGCCTTCTTTTGCGAGCGCCCAAGCCATGTTCTTTGAAAGCGCCGTCAGCCCTGCTTTGGCCGTCATATAGGGCGCTTCAAAGGACTGGCCAAGACGTGCGGAAATGGAGGATATATTGATGATGCGTCCCCAGGCGGCCTTGCGCATGAGCGCTACGGCAGCGCGCGTGCAGCGCACGACGCTCATAACACCCACGTCAAAATAGTATTGCCATTGCTCGTCCGGCACTTCCAAGAAGGTCCGGCCGGTGCTCGGCTCGGTAGGCCCGACCATGTTGATAAGCGTGTTGAGCTGACCCCATCTCGCCCCAATCTGTTCGAACTGGGCCTCGATGCTGGCGAGGCGGCTAACATCGGTGTCGACGCCGAAGGCGTCTGGAGCACCCGCCTCACGCAAAGCCGTGACCGTGCGATTTAATCCGTCGGCACCGCGCGCCGTGACAACCACGCGCGCGCCTTCACGCGCGAACGCGAGCGCTGCCTCGCGACCAAGGCCTTTGGTTCCGCCGCTGACGCAGACCGCCGCCCCTTTCAGTCCCAGGTCCATAAAAATTGCCCTCTTATCCTCGCGCCTGTCATTGATGGAAGGGGCAGCCCGGCGCCTCGTTTGTTTCAGCTCCTGAAACCTCCCGCTCAGGCGGACGCGGGCCCGCCTCGAAGACGATCGGTAGGCTGCGAATACCCCAAACTCCCGGAAACGGCCGCCAAGTGACCTCCCCCGCCAGGCGCGGCTTGATGATTCGCTGGGCGATTAGGTGGATGGCCTCTTGGATCTGTGCGCGCGCGAGATATTGGCCGAGGCACATATGCAGGCCGCGGCCGAAAGCCATGTGCCGGTTCTCGCCAGTTCGTTCGGGCCGGAATTCCATCGGCTCCGCGAAAGCGGCCGGATCACGCCCGGACAGGTTAAGTGGCATGAAAAGAAGCGTGTTTAGGGGAAATAGAACGTCACGATAGATAACTTCCTGCGTGCTCATCCGGTAGAGGCTCGACACACTGGTGTGGCGAAGCATTTCGTCCACGACCTTATCGCAAAATGGCCGGTCGATCGCGCACCGCGCCCAGGTGTCCGGATGCTTCAGCATCATGTGCAGGGTCAGGGTAAGCATATTCTTTGAGGTGTCATAGCCTGCCGCAAACAGAAAGATCAGCAGGTTGTGCAACTCAGCATCATCGAGCTGGCCCGCAGCGCGAGCGGCGATCAACGTGTTGAGCACATCCTCATCATTGCCACCGCCGGCGCGCTGCCGCTCGACGATGAGCTCGTGCACATACTTCCAGAGTACCTGGTAGGCCGCCTCCAGATCCGGCAGCATCGAACGGATGAGGTTGGCGCTGAGCCCTTGGGTTTCAAGTGATTTACGAATGCCGGGAAGCGCTGCCGGAGCGGCGCCTATCAGGCCGAACATCACCGTGATCGGGAAATACGCCGCGAATTCGGCGAAATCAAAACCGCCCTTCGGCACCCATTCATCCAACAACTGCGAGATCCGCTCCCGCATCAGCGGCCGATACCGGTTGATATTTTTTGGCGTGAACGATACCGCGACGCTGCCGCGGATCCGAGCGTGCTCCGCACCGCTCTTGGCCAGCATCAAGTTATCCATGAACTCGCCCCATGGCGTGCCTTTGGCGCCCATGATCTGCGTGATCGTGTCCATGGACGGGCGAAACTTGTCATCCATGTACGCCAGATCTCTGATGGCACGGTACTCATGGACGACGTAGCCAAAATCGCATTTGGCGAGCCATGGATGCTGGCAACGGGCTGCCTCGATGTATGGCATGGGATCGACAGCAAAAGCAGGATCTTCGAGGGGCAAATGGGGTAGTGCCAATTCGGTGACTGTTTGCATTTGGGATGCCCTCGTTTTGCGCCCGTGTTTGATCACCTGGGAAGCCTTCGCGTGCTTGCGACATGGCTTGATTGTTCGGCCGGCAGCTCGAAAGTCACCGCAGCCATCGAATTCATCGAACCCCGATCTTTCAGTCTCGAGAATAAATGCATCCACAGACTCAGCGCTACGGATTTCTTTTGAGCTCGCGGCCACTCGGCAAGAAGAGATTCGTCGACACACGGGACCAGCTGAAGCAATTTCCCATTCGAGTTCGCGCATCTACGAACAACCAGACGCGAGCAGAACGCCTTAGACCCCTCTAGCGATAACTCCAGGGGTAGCACACCAGCGATAAGTCATTGATTTAGTTGGTGGCGGGGGCACGCTTCGACACTTGTCTGCTTGAGCTACCCGACCCGAGCCATCCCGGCGGCGTCTCAGACGCATGAGGTCGTGCTGGCTACGTGCTGAGCGCGCGAAGTTGTCCCTGAATCGCCACCATCGCGTCTCTTGCTTTCGTCGCCTCGGCAAGCGCCGCCGGCGACTTCAGTAGCGTCATGGCGCCGTTCACGTACTTAATGTTGACGTCATTCATCTCGAGAACTGAACCCAAACTGCTGTGCAATTGAATGCGTACATGATTCGCGTCCGCAGTGTCGTGCATTTTAGGTAGGAGATTGCCAACGGCAATTACGATTCCGTCGAGCGCCATGAACAGCATGACGGTGTGGTTGATTCCGCCGACGGCAGTGGCATCCGCTCCGATAGCCATACCTCCGAGGTTCTCTGAGGCTACTTGCAGCACATTGTCTTGTGCCCGGACCGCTTCGAAAGCGTTGCTGACCTGTTGAGCCGTCTGGCTGTAAGCAGCCGTTGAGGCGAATAAAAACACCAAAACCAGTCCCTTCATGCGACACCCCTTTATCGTTATCTGGTGATCCTACACCGCCGACTGCTGGAGCGGCGCGATCGTCTACGAGACCCAAGCTGTACGCCATTGACGTACATACGCTAATGACGTAGCCCAAGCGATGGCTTTTATCGAGACACCTGTCTTCACCAGGCACGTGATCGAGGCATTGACCGAAGATCAGTATTCTGGGCATTGCCCGGTCGAGGTAAACGCGGCGGAGTTCGAGTGATCCATTTTTTGCGCGTCACCGAATCTCAAATCCCGATGCTGAACGATGTACGCTAAAAATGAGCAGGCTAACCTCACGGCGCGAATGTGAAACAGTTGGCAAAGTCGTGGAGATGTTGAAATGAAGAAGAAACTGTTCGATGAACTTGTTGACAGCGTCAGGCAAGCCGGGGAAATCGCCCGAGGGGAGCGCGCACCTTCTCGAGAATTTTTCGTCGATGCAAGGATGCCTAATGGTAATACCCAAGCTTCCCAAGCTTGAGCGGTGGGTTCGATTCCCATCGCCCGCTCCAACCCCCAAAATACGATCACCAGCTGCGACAACGAAAAAAAGTTGTAACAGTCTTGTCTTATATCGTCGAAAATTCCGTTGCCATTGATGCCAACGTTCAAGAAGTGGCGAGCGACGGGCGTCGGTGACGCGTTGACACAGCGGGAGATCGAGCCGCGGAGTGACATAATGAAGTAGAGAATTGTTCATAGCACGGATGAGATGGGTGAGTTCATCGTGAGCGCTCTCTGCGGAGCCTTGCGCCGTGGTGCCTCTGCGAGGTAGCATAAAATTTGGGGTTGGCGCAAGGAATGTCGCCGAATAATCGAGCGCCATCTAACAACAAGCGCCAGCGAATCAAAACAAAAGCCTGTCACTCATTTCAAGCTCGGCTTGAAACTTCAAGGGAGAGAAACAATGCGTCGCCGTAGTATCGGTCTAGTTCTTGGCCTCTTTGCGTCTTTGCTCACGGGAGTTGGGACGCCCGCGCTGACCCAAGCAGCGGTTGATCTCGGCCCGCTCGCGGCCTCGGCCAACGCCTCGGTGACGTTCACCGTGGTCCTCAACCTATCCGACTTGAACGCCGCTGAGCAGCTGCTGACCTCGATCAGCACGCCCGGCGATCCCGAGTACCGCAAGTTCCTGACGACCGAGGAGTTCGTGTCACGTTTCGCCCCGTCCCGGGGCCAGGTGGCGCATGTGATCGCGGGCCTCGCCAAGCTGCATCTCACGGCCGTGCGGGCCACGGCGACAACCCTGCGGGTGAGCGGTGCGGTGGCGGATATCGAGCGTGCCTTCGCCGTCAAACTGCACAATTACCAGGTGGCAGCCCAGGGCGGCCGGCCCGGCTACACCTTCCACGCGCCGACCGCGCCCCTCTCGGTTCCCGCCGAGATCGCTGGCACCGTGTCAGGGGTTGTGGGCCTGGACAGCAGCCCCCGCTACCATCCCCACATGGTCAATGCTCCCTTGAAGGGGGCTGCCAGCCGGCAGGCTGTGCCACAGGCTGGAACGACCAATCCCCCGGGCCTGCTGACCACGGCAGACTTTGCCCAGCTCTATGACGTCTCGCCCCTCTACACCCGTGGCGTCCTAGGCCACGGCCGCACGATCGGCATCATGTCGCTGGCCAGCTTCACGCCGAGTGATGCCTACTTGTACTGGAGCCTGCTCGGGCTCTCGGTCGATCCGAATCGCATCACGGTCATCAACGTCGATGGCGGGCCCGGCGCTCCCAGCGATGCCTCAGGCTCCGAGGAGACCACGCTGGATGTCGAGCAGTCCGGCGGCATCGCCCCGGCAGCGAAGATGCTGGTCTATCTCGCCCCCAACACCAGCCAGGGCTTCGTGGATCTCTTCGCGGCCGCCATCGACGACAACAGCGCCGACAGCCTTTCAATCAGCTGGGGCGAGTGGGAGTTGCTCGACGACAAGAAGCTCTCCCCGGTCGTTGATCCCATCACGCACAAGATCGTGGCCACCACGCAGGCGGTGCACGAGCTGCTGGTGCGCGCTGCGCTCCAGGGGCAGACTGTCACCACATCCGCCGGCGATGGCGGCGCCTACGAGGTGAACAGGGATTTCGGCTGCAACGGCCCGTTCGACAAGTCCCAGCCTTTCAGCTGCAGCCTGACGCTGAGCGTGGACTACCCCGCCAGTGATCCGGCGATCACCGCGGTCGGAGGCACGACGCTGCCGGGCACCCAGGAGTTCTGCCTCAACGCCGCCTGCACCCCGCCGTTCTTCCCAATCAATATTCCGCAGGAGCGGGTGTGGGGGTGGGACTACCTCGAGCCCCTGTGCACCGCGCTGGGAGTCTCGTTCGCCTCATGTGGCATCGAGTTCGCCGGCGGCGGAGGGGGAGTCAGCGTTGTCTTCCAGACTCCCCTCTACCAGTTTGGTCTCGCGGGTGTCCAGGAGAGCCAGCCCGGGGTTGTATTCAAGGCGGGCGCGGGCTTCACCGGCTCCAACCTCACCATCGGCGTGCCGGGGCGCTACCCGGGCCGCAACGTGCCGGACGTCTCCTTCAACTCCGATCCGGAGACCGGATACATCATCATCTACACCTCGAGCTCGAATGGGCTCAGGGAGGACGCCTTCATTGGAGGAACGAGCTTCGCGGCGCCCCAGCTCAATGGCGTTTCCGCGCTGCTGGGCGAGCAAGTTCACAGCCGGCTGGGGCTGCTGAACTACGCGCTGTATCTGACGAGATTCGCCAAGGGCTCGGCGCAGCCGCTGAACGTGATCACCCAGGGCGACAACTGGTTCTACCAGGCGACTGACGGCTACAGTCCGGCGGCCGGCCTCGGCACCATGGATGTGACGAAGTTCGCCGATTTCCTGTCGGGTCGCTGACGTTCAGGGCGTCTGACCGGCGCCGCGCGGCTGCCGCGCGGGCCGGTCAGGCCTGACTGGCGCAGCTCATGTGCAGATCAACGCGCGGCGGCACGCGCCGCTGCTGTTGCCGCACAAGGAGATCGAACCGATAAGCAAAGGTGCACGCCGCGACCCAAGCACCAACGTGGGCAGCATTGGCGTAATCAGTCAGCACGTCGACCGCAGCGCCGCGCTCGGAGCTGCCGGCTACAAGGTCACGGAACTCGTCAGCGGCCCTTACAAGGGAGCTGGCTCGCGAGACAAGCACTTAGAAGTCACTCTATTAGCTGTGCGGCTCACGGACTGGGAACAAGTCCTCAGCATTCACATTTGACGGTGCGATTGAAAGGAGCCGAAATAGAAGCGATCGGCTTACACAGCGCTTACATGACGCCCCGAAGGAGTCATCAGAGCGAATCGACTCAACTGTAAGCGATTGATTTAATTGGTAGCGGGGGCAGGATTTGAACCTACGACCTTCGGGTTATGAGCCCGACGAGCTGCCAGACTGCTCCACCCCGCACCGGAGAGCCGCGCATTGTACCCGGCCATACAGCTAAAGCAAGCGAGCTCAAGCATTTACGCTTCTAGCGCTTATCAAGCTCCATCATCTTGCGAAACGCGGGTCGGTCGATGACGCGCGCGGCATATGCCTTTAGCACCGGCGTTTCCTTGACCATCTTTGCCATCATCAAGAAATTGAGGCCCCCGCCCAGCAGAATATCCAAGGCTGAAAAAGCATCGCCTAAAAAATATTGGCGCGAAGCCAGGTGCTTGTTGAGCACTTCCTCCACTTCATCTGCCGGAGCCCACCCCATGGCGCCGTACACATGCTTGATTTCGAAGCGGCGCGAGATGATTGCCGGCTCCATCACACCGGGCCGATAGGCGAGCCATGATAGGTACTCGCCGCGTTTCGCATCTCCCGGCGCCGGCCCCAACTTCTTGGTGCGATATTTGTCGGTCAGGAACAATGCAATGGCGCTGGCTTCGAATAAGGTTTCGCCGCCGTCCGTCAGCGTCGGCACCTTACCGTGGGGGTGAGGATTGGCGGGATCGCGCGAACCGGTGCCATCCGCGCGACGAAAATCCACAATCTTGGTTTGGTAGGGAACCTCCAACTCTTCGAGGAGCCACACGATGCTGCCGGAGCGAGTCTGTGGGGAGTGATATAGCGTAATCATCAATTTCTCCTGCGCCCCGCCATAGGCCGCCCAGGCGCTATTGCAGGGCTCGCTGGCATATCTGCAGCAAGGTGCCTGGAATGACGCCGAGTGCAAACGCCAACAGCGCATTCGCGCTCAGCACGGTGCGCATCAGCATCGAGCCGCCAATGATCGAAGTCTCAGTGGGATCGTCGAAATACATGAGCTTGACGACGCGCAAATAGTAATAGGCGCCGACCACCGAGAATAGAACCGCGACAACCGCGAGCCATGTCAGGTGCACGTTGAGGACCGCCTGGATGACTCCAAGCTTCGCCCAAAACCCAATGAAGGGCGGTATCCCGGCCAGGCTGAACATGAGGATGGCCATCATGCCGGCAAACCAAGGACTTCGGGCATTCAAGCCTTTGAAATCGGTGAGCTTGTCGGCCTCAAAGCCCTGGCGCGCCAGCAGCAATATCATGCCGAAGGCGCCGGCCGCCACGATGACGTAGCTGATCATGTAGAACATGGCGGCCTGGTAACCCTGCGGCGTGCCGGACAAGATCCCGAGCAAAACAAATCCGATATGCGAAATCGTTGAATACGCCAGCATGCGCTTAAGATTGGTCTGCGCGATCGCGACGAAATTGCCGATTGCCATCGACAGCACCGCGAGCACGATCAGCATTTGACTCCAGTCGGTCTGTGATGCGCCGAGCGCCTCCGGCAGCAAACGCATGGCAAGCGCGAACGCGGCGAGCTTCGAGGCCGTACCGATGAATACCGTCACACAGGTCGGCGAACCTTCATAGACGTCGGGTATCCACATGTGAAATGGCACGGCACCGAATTTGAACCCCACTCCCACGACCAAGAACGCAATGCCGAACAACAGGCCGACGTTGGCGCCGATCCCCGCGCTGCGCACACCGTTGGCAATACCGATCAGTTCCAAGCTTCCCGTTACTCCGTAGATGATTGACATGCCGTACAGCAACGTGCCGGACGCCATCGAACCCAAGACGAAGTACTTGATGGCCGACTCCGCCGCGACTCCAGAGTCGCGATCGAATGCCACCATGGCGTATAGGCACAGGGACATCAATTCCAGCCCCAAATACAAGGTGATCAGATTGGCCGCCGAGATGAGCACCATTCCGCCCAAGGTGGCGAACAGTCCGAGCACGAAATACTCCCCCTTGAGGATTGCGCGGCGCTGCAGATAGTCGGTCGAATACACGAACACCGCTGCGACGGTGAGCAGCGTCACGACCTTGAGCAGCTGCGCCATCCGGTCCAATTCGAATAATCCGCCGAGCGCGACCACCTTCACCGACAGCGGTTGCATCACGACCAGAACGGCCGTAATCAATAAGCTCAACACGGCCAACACGCCGGTCCAGCGCCGCTTTGCATCATTGAGCAGAAGGTCCAGCATCAAGATCAAACACGCCGCCAGCGCCAGGAAAATCTCCGGCAGCGCATAAACGAGGCCGGAGTTGAAGTCGCTTGGATTGAATGCCGCGGCGTAATTCATGGGTACCTTAGGGCGCAATCTTGGAGAACAGCAGTTGCTCGGCTAAATGCTGAGTGGATGCCCGCATGACGTCGAGCAGCGGCGCGGGCCACAGGCCGACGAGCAGCACGGCCAGGGCGAGCAGCCCTAACACGAAGAATTCGCGGCCATTCAGATCCTTAAGCGCGGCCACCTTATCATTGCCGATCGTGCCGAAAATTACGCGTTTCACCAACCACAGCGTATAGGCGGCGCCGAGGACCAAGGTGGTGCCCGCGAAAAATGCGTACCAGACATTGGCCTTGAACGAGGCCAGAATCACCAAGAACTCCCCGACGAAGCCGGAAGTTCCCGGTAATCCGCAATTGGCCAGCGCGAACAGCACCATGAAAGCCGCGAACTTCGGCATGGTATTGATCACACCGCCGTAGGCGGCAATCTCGCGGCTATGGACTCGGTCGTACATGACCCCGACGCACAGAAACAGCGCGCCCGATACCAGGCCATGCGAGAGCATCTGCACCACGGCACCATCCAGGCCCATCGCGATGCCGCTGGTCCTGCCGGTGTGCGCCACGATTTGGAAACCGATGAACATGCCGAGAGTCACGAAGCCCATGTGGGCAATCGAGGAGTAGGCAATCAATTTCTTCATGTCGCGCTGCGCCAGCGCGACGAAGCCGATATACACCACGGCGATCAACGACAGCGCAATGATCAGCCAGTCTAATTCGCGGCTGGCGTCCGGTGCGATGGGCAGCGAAAAACGCAGAAAGCCGTATCCGCCCATTTTCAACATGATGGCCGCCAGCACAACAGAGCCGCCGGTAGGCGCTTCCACGTGCGCGTCGGGCAGCCAGGTGTGCACCGGGAACATCGGCACCTTCACCGCGAAGGCGGCCAGGAAGGCCAGGAAAATCAGAGTCTGCTCGGTGAGGTCAAGCGGCATGCGCTGAAATACCGCCAGCTCGTAGCTCCCGGACTTCAAATACAGGTAAATCAGCGCGACCAGCATCAACAGCGAACCGACGAAGGTATAGAGAAAAAACTTGATGGTGGCGTACACCCGGCGCGGTCCGCCCCAGACGCCGATGATGATGAACATCGGCAGCAGCATGGCTTCCCAAAATACATAAAACAGCACGCCGTCGAGCGCACAGAACACGCCGATCATCAGGCCTTCCAAAATCAGGAAGGCCGCAAAGTATTGCGCCACGCGCTTTTCCACGTTCTGCCAGCTCGCAATGACGACGAGCAGCGTGGTAAATGTGGTCAAGAGGATCAGCGGCATCGAAATGCCGTCAACCCCGATGTAGAACTCCGAATGAATCGTGGTAATCCACGGCGAGCGCTCGACAAATTGCATCTCGGGCGTGCCTCGCCTGAACGATTCCCACAAAGGCACGCTCAGCAGCAGTGCCAGCGCGCTCACCGCCAATGACAGCCACTTCGCCAGACTGACCCGATCGGCCAAGGCCAACACCGCGAATCCGCCGCCGATGGGCAACCAGATCAACCACTGCAAAAGATGACCGCCGAACATCATGTTCGCCAAATCAGCCACAGCAGCAGCGACGCCAACCCCAGAATCATTGCAAACGCATAGTGGTACAGATATCCGGACTGGGCGTAGCGCATCACCGATCCCAGCCAGCCGACGGTCCGCGCACTGCCGTTGACCAGTCCGTCATCGATCACGAGCTGATCGCCGATGCGCCACAGGCCACCGCCGAGCATGCGCGCGCCGACCATGATCACGTGTTCATTGAACCAGTCGAATCCGAATTTATCGACGAGTATCGTATGCAGCCATTTGAATCTTGCCTGCGCGGCATCGGCCAGCGCCGGTCTCCACAAAAAGAAGGTGTAGGCGGTGAGCACGCCTAAACCTGCCAGCCACACCGGCCACTGGCCCAACGCCGACAACACAAAGGCGCCCGGGCTGGCGAATTCCTCTCCCAAATGCTCGAGAACGTTGTTGGCAGGAGCCACGTGAATGGCACCGTCGAAGAATCCGCCGTACAACACGGACTTGACCGTAAACCAACCGATGAGCGCCGAGGGGATTGCCAGGAGGATCAGGGGCAGGGTTACGACCCAGGGGCTTTCGTGCAGATGTTCCTGCGTATGATGATCCATGCGCTCCTTGCCCAGGAAAGTCATGATGAACATCCGGAAGGTGTATAGCGCGGTGATGAATACGCCCGTGACCACACAGAAGTAGGCGTAGCCCGAGCCGATCCGATGGGAGGCGCCAACGGCATCGATCAGCGAGTCTTTGGAGAAAAACCCCGAAGTCCCGGGAAAGCCGATCAACGCGAGGCAGCCGACCAGGCAGGTCCAGTACGTGATGGGCATGTATTTTCGCAGGCCGCCCATTTTGCGCATGTCCTGCTCATGATGCATGGCGATGATGACCGAGCCGGCCGCGAGGAACAGCAAGGCTTTGAAGAACGCGTGCGTCATGAGATGAAAGATACCGGCGCCGTAGGCCGAGACACCCAGCGCCACCGTCATGTAGCCGAGCTGTGACAGGGTCGAATACGCCACCACGCGTTTGATGTCGTTGCTGACAATGCCCAGCAGGCCCATGAAGAACGCCGTGGTAGCTCCGATGATCAAGACGAACGACAGCGCCGTTTCCGACAGCTCAAACAGCGGCGACATACGCGCCACCATGAAGATCCCGGCGGTCACCATGGTGGCCGCGTGAATCAGCGCGGAGATCGGCGTCGGGCCCTCCATGGAATCCGGCAACCAGATGTGCAGCGGTACCTGCGCCGACTTACCCATGGCACCGACGAACAGGCAAATGCAGGTGAAGGTCATCGCCGACCAGCTCACCGCGGAGCTGATGTGGACTTGAGCGGCGGCGATTTGGTTGGCATGCGCAAACACGCTCGCGTAGTCCAAGGACCCCGTGTAGCGCAGCACCGCGGCGATGCCAAGAACGAAGCCGAAGTCCCCGACCCGATTGACCAAGAAGGCTTTGAGACTGGCAAATATGGCGGTGGGTCGTTGGTACCAAAAACCGATCAAGAGGTAGGAAACCATGCCCACGGCTTCCCAGCCAAAGAACAGCTGCAGGAAGTTATTGGCCATCACCAGCATCAGCATCGAAAAGGTGAAGAGCGATATGTAGCTGAAAAAGCGCTGATACCCGTCATCGTCGGCCATGTAGCCGATGGTGTAGATATGCACCATCAGCGACACGAAGCTCACCACCGCCATCATCAGCGCGGACAGACGATCGATGAGAAATCCGACTTCCAATTGCAGCCCATCGCTTACCGCCCAGGTATAAACCGTGCCGTTATAGGCGGGCATGCCCTCGAAGGTGATTTTGTACAGCACATAGAACGACAGAGCGCAGGAGATGGCCACGCCCAAGATGGTGATGCTGTGCGCACCGACTCTGCCGATGGCTTTGCCAAACAGGCCGGCGACTATGCAGGCCAGCAGCGGCGCCAGCACGATGGTGAGATAAATAAAGGGCATGTCCATCTTAGCCTTGCAGCGTATCGAGATCTTCGACGTCGATGCTGCGGCGTTCGCGGAACAGCACCACCAAAATCGCCAGGCCGATCGCCGCCTCGGCGGCCGCGACGGTCAGAATGAAGAACACGAAGATCTGGCCGCTGATGTCGCCGCGAAAACGCGAAAACGCGACAAAATTGAAATTCACCGCGAGCAGCATGAGCTCGATGCACATCAGCAGCACGATGGTGTTCCTGCGATTCAAGAACACGCCGGCAACTCCGATGGCGAATAGAATTCCGGACAGGGCCAGCACATAGGTGAGTGAGATCATGGTTTTTTCTCGGAGGCCATTTTGACCAACCGGACGCGATCCTTCGCCCGCACCGCCACCTGCTTCGCGACGTCCTGCGGCTTGCCGCCGGTGCGTTGCCGCAGGGTGAGCACGATGGCGGCAACGCTGGCAACCAGCAGAATGATCGCGGCGATCTGCGCCGGGTAGGCGTAGCGCGTGAACAACTGCACGCCTAAGTCGCGGGTGTTGGAATAATCGGCGGCGATGGCCGGTGCGGTCTTCAAAGTCGCGCCGCCCAGTTGCTTTACCACGATGACATTGATCATCGCGAACACCACGAAGCCCGCAACCGCCACCGTCAAAGGCCAGTAGCCGGCGAATTCCCTGCGCAGTCTCTCGAGATTGACGTCCAGCATCATGACCACGAACAGGAACAGCACCATGACGGCGCCGACGTACACCAACACCAGCACAATTCCCAAGAACTCGGCATCCAGCAGCAGCCAAATGACGGCGCTGTTGAAGAAACACAGCACCAGCAACAGCGCCGCATACACCGGGTTGCGCGACAGGATCACGCCCAGCGCGGCGCAGATCAGCACCCCGGCAAAGATGAAAAAAAGCACCGTCGGAAACATCAGCGGTACCGCGCATCGGCGGCACGATCCGCCGCGATCATGGTTTCATAGCGCTCGCCGATGCCGAGCAATTTGTCCTTGCTCATGATGTTCTCGCCGCGCTTCTCCATATGGTATTCGTGCAGCCGTGTCTCGACGATCGCATCCACGGGACAGGCCTCTTCGCAAAATCCGCAATAAATGCATTTGAAAAGATCGATGTCATAGCGCGTGGTACGGCGCGTGCCGTCGCTGCCCACGTCCGACTCGATGGTGATGGCGAGCGCCGGGCAAACCGCCTCGCACAGCTTGCAAGCGATGCAGCGCTCTTCGCCGTTCGGGTAACGTCGCAGCGCATGCAGTCCGCGGAAGCGGCTGCTCTGCGGCGCCTTCTCTTCGGGGTAATTGAGCGTGATCTTGGTCTGGAACATGCTCTTCAAGGTCACCCACAGACCCTGTAGCAGTTCCCAGAGCAAGAACGTTTTGATGAAGCTGCGGATACCCTGCATTACAAATGCCCCTTCCACGGGCCCACGTGGAAATACACCATGACGCCCTCGACCGCCAGCCAGATCAGAGTGACCGGAATTAACGCCTTCCAGCCCAAGCGCATGATCTGATCGTAGCGATAGCGCGGGAATGTCGCGCGAAACCACAGAAACACGAACATGAAGAAGAAGACCTTGGGTGCGAACCAGAAGAACCCGGGCTTCGCAATCCAGGCCTCCGAGGACACCCAGCCATCGAACGGCGACAACCAACCGCCGAAGAAGAAGATCACGGTCAACGTCGAAATCAAAATCATATTGACGTATTCGGCGACAAAGAACAGCGCGAACGCCATTCCCGGAATAGTCCACATGGAAGCCGGCGACGATCTCCGACTCGCCCTCGGCGACATCGAAGGGCGCGCGATTGGTTTCGGCGACGCCGGAAATGAAGTACACGATCAACAGCGGGAACAACCAGGTCCAGTTCCAACCGAAGAAACCCTGTTGCGCATGGATGATGTCGCCGATATTGAGGCTGCCCGCGGCCATCAAGACGCCCACCATGGCGAATCCCATGGCGATTTCATAGGCGACGATCTGCGCCGCCGAGCGCATGGCGCCCAAGAAGGCGTACTTGGAATTCGCCGCCCAACCGGCCAGGATGACGCCGTACACGCCCATCGAGGTCAGAGCGAGTACGTACAAGAGTCCGGCGTCGATGTTCGAAAAAGCGTGCTCGGGGCGAAGCGGTATCACCGCCCATATGGCGAGCGATGGGATGAGCGCAAGCAGCGGTGCCAGTCGAAACAGAAATCCATTGGCGTTCGCCGGCACCAAGATTTCCTTGAACAGCAGCTTGACCACGTCCGCGAACGGCTGGCCCAAGCCCGGTATCCAAAACAAATTGACGCGGTTCGGTCCGCGGCGCAATTGCATCCAGCCGATCACCTTGCGCTCCGCCAAGGTGTACACGGCCATGGTCAGAATGATGCTGATCATGAGAATCAGCGTCTGCACCGCCAGCAACAAGGGCGTGGTCCAATACGGCGTGATGTAGCCCGAGAGCCAATCGCGCAGCGGCGTCCAGTCCCACATGCTCAGATCACGGACCGGGTCATGCGCCCGTCTTTGGTTTTTTGCAAAGGATCGGAGCCGCGCACCAGCATATCGCTTTGATACGGCGGAATATCCACCCACGCGCCCTGCGGAATTTCTCCATTGGGTATGGCGCCGGCAATCGCGCGCGCCGGCTCGACGCGGTTGCCGCACAGCACCTTCAACGCGTCGCGAATCTCATCGGAGCTGTTGTAGTCGATGCCCTTGATGCCGAGCAAGTTCGCCAGCACGCGCAATACCTTCCAGCCCGGCCGACTCTCGCCCGGCAGCTTCGCCGCACCGGCCCAGCTCTGCCAGCGGCCCTCGGCGTTCACATAAGTGCCGGAGGTCTCGGCAAACGCGCCGATGGGCAGCACCACATCCACAACGCCGCGCAGGGAATCCGGCAAATGCGTGGTGATGGCCACCACCAAATCCGCCGCCGCCAGCGCCTTCGGGTCCACGGCCAAATCGTTGGCCGGATCGATGCCGCCTAAGAGCACATAAGCCTTGAGCGGTAAGTCCAGCATGGCACGTGCCGACAGCCCGGTGGCGGAGGCCGGCGCGCCGCCCGGCGCGCGATGCGGCACCACGCCTGCAAGGTAAGCGCCGGCCGCGTTGGCTCCCTCGGTGATGCACCCGACGCTCGCGCCGCATAGCTCGGCAAGCGCCGCGCTTAAGGCCTTTAGCTGCGCATAAGCGGGGTGGCGCTGCGCCAAGGTACCCAAGACCACCGCGCGACGCGTTCCATGGGTCAGGGCGCCGACCAATGAGCGGTGCAAGTCCGTCACCACGGCGGCCGCGACGCCGGCCGGCGCTGGCTTGCCCGCCGCGGCGGCGGCGGCTTGCACCAGCGCGCCGAGCTCGGCGACGAAGTCTTTGTCGGCGGCAATATAGCCGGCCACCGGGAACATGAAGTCGAAACGGCGCGGATTTAGAAAGGCGACCTGCGCTCCGCCCTTCACCGCCGCCTTGCGCAGGCGATGCGCCAGCAGCGGCATTTCATGACGCAGATCCGAACCCACGATCAGCACGCCTTCGAGGCGTTCAATCTCCTCGATCTTGAGCCCGAGATTCGGGAACGGAGCCTCATTTTCCGGGGCGCGAAAGTCGAGCTGGCGCAGGCGATGATCGAGGTTGCCGCAGCCCAAGCCCCGCGCGATTTGCGCCAACAGGTACAGCTCTTCGACGGTGGCACATGGGCGAGGCGAGAAATCCCGTGGCAGCGGCGCTCGCGGCGGCCGCTTGCTGCAAGCCTTCGGCCGCCGCATTCAGCGCGACCTCCCAGTCCACCGCTTGCAAGGTGCCCTCGAGGCGCAGCATGGGCGAAGAGACGCGGTCGACCGAATACATGCCCTCAAAGCCAAAGCGATCGCGATCGGCGATCCAGGTCTCGTTGATCTGCTCATTTTCACGCGGCACCATGCGCATCAACTTGCCGCGCAGCACATGCGCATACAGGTTGGTGCCAAAGGCATCGTGAGGCGATACCAACAAAGCCTGCGTCATTTCCCAGGCACGAGCACGGTAGCGAAAAGGCTTATTGTTGAGCGCGCCCACCGGACACAGATCGATGATGTTGGCCGACAGCTCATGATCCACGCTGTGCTCGATATAGGTGCCGATTTCCATATGCTCGCCGCGGCCGGTCGCCCCCATCTGCGGGTAGCCTTGAATTTCCGCGCCGAATCGCACGCAACGGGTGCAGTGAATGCAGCGGGTCATGTCGGTCGAGATCAACGGCCCGAGGTTCTTGTCCTTGACCACTCGTTTGCGCTCGTTGAAGCGCGAAATGTCACGTCCGTAGCCTAAGGCAAGATCTTGCAGTTCACACTCCCCACCCTGATCGCAGATCGGACAATCGAGCGGATGATTGATGAGAAGGAATTCCATCGTCGCCCGTTGCGCCGCCACGGCTTTGGGCGACTTGGTGAATACCTTCATGCCCTCGGTCACCGGGGTCGCGCAAGCCGGCAGCGGTTTCGGCGCCTTCTCCACTTCCACCAGGCACATGCGGCAATTCGCCGCGACGCTCAATTTGTCGTGATAGCAAAATCGCGGAATGTAGATGTCGGCCGGGTCCGTGACCTGCATGATCATCTGGCCCTTGCGGGCTTTCAACGCTACGCCGTTGACCTCGATATTGACGGTATCGTCGCTCATCATTTAAGCCGCGACGGCCGGCCGGCCGTCCATTAAGGTGGCCTGCGCGTCCATGAGGGAGCGTCCCTTGTGCTCGATCATGTACTGAAACTCAGGATGGAAATGCTTCAGGAAACTTTGCACCGGCCATGCCGCGGCATCGCCCAGCGCGCAAATCGTGTGCCCTTCGATGCGATTGGCCACATCGAGCAGCAATCCTAGGTCCTCGCCGCGTCCCTCGCCTGCGATGATTCGCCTCAGCATTCGATCCAGCCAGCCCGTGCCCTCCCGGCAGGGCGTACATTGACCGCAGGATTCGGACATGTAAAAGCGCGCCAGCCGCTGCAGCGCGCGCACCATGCACGTGGTTTCATCCATGACGATGACGGCGCCGGTGCCGATCGAGGAGCCGGCCTTTTTTACCGAGTCATAGTCCATGTTGGTGGCCCACATCACATCGCCGGGCACGACCGGACAGGAGGAGCCGCCGGGGATCACGGCTTTGAGCTTGCGGCCCTTCCAGACACCGCCGGCCAGATCCATCAAATCCTTGAACGGAATGCCCATGGGCAACTCGAAATTACCGGGCTTCGTGACATGACCGGAGACGGAGAAAATGATGGTGCCTCCGGAATTCACCGGTCCTAATCCGGCGAACCACGCCGCGCCCTTGCGCAGGATGGTGGGCACGGAGGCAAAGCTCTGCGTATTGTTGATAGTGGTCGGCTTGCCGAACAAACCGAAATTGGCGGGAAACGGCGGTTTGAAACGCGGCTTACCGGGCTTGCCCTCGAGGGACTCGAGCAGCGCGGTTTCCTCGCCGCAGATATACGCCCCGGCACCGATGAAGGTATGCAAATCAAAATCCACGCCGGATCCTAAGATGTTTTTCCCGAGAAGCCCGGCGGCATAGGCTTCCGCCAGCGCCGCCTCGAAGCGAGGAATGGGTTCGGCCAGGAACTCGCCGCGAATATAGTTGTAGCCCACGGTCGCCGTCATCGCATAGCCGCCGATGGCCATGCCCTCGATGACCGAATGCGGGTTGTAGCGCAGGATCTCCCGGTCGTGACAGGTGCCCGGCTCGGATTCATCCGAATTGCACACCACGTACTTCTGTACCGGCGAGGAGCGCGGCATGAAGCTCCATTTCACCCCCATCGGAAATGCCGCACCACCGCGACCGCGAAGACCGGAGGCTTTGACGTCGTCGATGATTTTCTCCCGCGGCGTCTGCTCGCGCAGGATTTTCTCCCAGGCCTCATACCCGCCGAACTGCCGATATCCTTCCAGCGTCCACGGGCGCTCATGCTTCAACGCCTCGAATAACACCAGGTTTTGTTCATAAGACATCAGCGGCCCTCAAGGCTTTAAGTCAATTCATCCAAAATCTTGTCGATGTGCTGCGGCGTCAGGTTCTCGTGGAACACATGATCCACCATCATCATGGGCGCGCCGGTGCAAGCGGCCAAGCATTCCTCTTCGCGCTTCAAGTAGATGCGTCCATCCGGCGTGCTCTCGCCGGTCTTGATGCCGAGCTTCTTCTCGACGTAGTCGACCACGTCTTGAGAGCCGCGCAGCATGCAAGAAATGTTGGTGCACACCGAGATGTGGTGACGGCCCACGGGCTTGGTCTCGAACATCGAATAGAAAGAAGCGACTTCGTACACCAGGATGGGAGGCAACTCCAGATAAGCGGCCACCGCGTCCATCAGTTCGGTGGTCAAAAATCCCTGGTTCTCGTGCTGCACGGCGTGTAATGCCGAAATCACGGCGGAACGCTTTCGATCCGGCGGAAACTTGGCCACCCAGGCATCAATCTCCTCGCGCACGTGGTCGGACAATTTGGCGCTCATCGGTCGATCTCGCCGAATACGATGTCTTGGGTTCCGATCACGGCAACCACGTCGGCCAGCATGTGGCCGCGCACCATTTCATCGAGCGATGCGAGGTGGGAAAATCCGGGCGGGCGCACCTTCAGGCGATAGGGCTTGTTCGCGCCATCGGAAATAAGGTACACGCCCAGTTCCCCCTTGGGCGCTTCGACCGCGGCATAGACCTCGCCCGCCGGCACGCAATAGCCCTCGGTCATGAGTTTGAAGTGATGAATCAATGACTCCATGTCGCCCTTCATTTCTTCGCGGCGCGGCGGGCGCACCTTGCGGTCATCGATCATCACCGATCCAGGATTTACCTTCAGCCACGCGACGCATTGTTCGATGATGCGATTCGATTGGCGCATTTCCTCGACCCGCACCAAATAGCGATCGTAGCAATCGCCGTGACTTCCCACCGGGATGTCAAAATCCAGCTGGTCGTACACCTCGTAGGGTTGCTTCTTGCGCAAGTCCCACTCCACCCCCGAGCCGCGCAACATGGGACCGGAAAATCCCAACTGCTGGGCGCGCTCAGGTGCGACCACGCCGATATTCACCGTGCGCTGCTTCCAGATGCGATTATCCGTGAGCAACGTCTCGTATTGATCGACGCAGGCCGGGAAGCGCTTGGTGAAGTCTAGAATGAAGTCGAGCAAACCGCCGCCGCGCCGGGCATTTAAGCGGTCCACCTCTTTTTTGCTGCGCCATTGCGAATACGGATACTGCGGCATCGATTCCGGCAGATCTCGGTAAACGCCGCCGGGACGATAATACGTCGCATGCATGCGCGTGCCGGAAACCGCCTCATAGCAGTCCATGAGATCTTCGCGCTCGCGGAAGCAATACAGGAATACCGTCATGGCGCCGATATCAAGGGCGTGAGACCCCAGCCACATCAGATGATTCAAGATCCGCGTAATTTCATCGAACATGACGCGGATGTATTGCGCGCGCACGGGCGCCTGCAATCCTAAGAGCTTTTCGATCGCCAGGACGTAGGCATGCTCATTGCACATCATCGAGACGTAGTCCAGCCGGTCCATGTAGCCGATCGACTGATTGAACGGCTTGCTCTCGGCGAGCTTTTCCGTCGCCCGATGCAGGAGGCCCACGTGCGGATCGGCCTTTTGAATCACCTCGCCGTCCAACTCCAGCACCAGACGCAGCACGCCGTGCGCGGCAGGATGCTGCGGCCCGAAATTCATGGTGTAGTTGCGTATTTCAGCCATCGGACTTTTCGCAGGCTGGTGGTGTGTACCGGCGCGTTGGTCAGCGCGGGATCGTAACGATTGTCGTGACGGATGACTTTGGGCACGAGCACGCGCGGATCGATGCTGACTGGCTCGTACACCACGCGGCCCTTTTCCGGGTCGTAGCGCACCTCGACGTTGCCTGACAGCGGGAAGTCCTTGCGAAACGGATGGCCGATGAATCCGTAGTCGGTCAGTATGCGCCGCAGGTCCGGGTGGCCCCGAAACAAGATGCCGAACAGATCGAAAGCCTCGCGCTCGAACCAATTGGCCGAGGCCCAGATGCCGGTCACCGAATCGACCATCGGCTGCTCATCGTCCGGACAGTAAACGCGCAGTCGCAGCCGTTGATTGAGCGAAATTGACAGCAGATGGTAGACCACGGCGAAACGCCGCCCCGCCGGCAATTCGCCCAGGCGCTGCCCAGCGCGTGCTACACCGCGGCTGAATCCGGACGAGGTCGCGGTTTCGGTGTTCCATTCGTCGCGGCCATGCGCGAGGTAGTCCACCCCGCACACGTCCATGCACATTTCAAACTTGAGCAGCGGAGCATCCCGCAGCGCAGCGGCGACGCTAAGCAGCTCAGCCGGCGCAACTTCGTAGGTCAATTCGCCGGTGTGGTTGGCGACATGAAGCAACCCGGGCACCGCTTGCGCGATTGTCTGGCCCAAGGCTTCAAGGCGGGTCGGTGTTGCAACCGCCGCGATGGTTCCGGAGTCCGCGCTCATCGGATAATCGCCTTGTTGCGCCTGATCTTGTTCTGCAGCTGAATGATGCCGTACAGCAGCGCCTCGGCGGTCGGCGGGCACCCCGGAACGTACACATCGACGGGCACGATACGATCGCAGCCGCGCACCACCGCGTATGAGTAATGATAGTAGCCGCCGCCGTTGGCACAGGAACCCATGGAGATCACCCAACGAGGTTCGCTCATCTGGTCGTACACTTTGCGCAGCGCCGGTGCCATTTTGTTCACCAGCGTGCCGGCAACGATCATGACGTCGGATTGCCGCGGGCTGGGCCTGAAAACAATGCCGAAGCGATCCTGGTCGTAGCGCGAAGCGCCCGCATGCATCATTTCCACGGCGCAACAGGCCAGGCCGAAGGTCATCGGCCACAACGACCCGGTCCGCGCCCAGTTGATCAGCTTGTCCACGGTCGTCACTTCGAAACCGCGCACCGTGTTGTCGGCCTCTAGTCCCATTCGAGGGCCCCTTTCTTGTAGTCATAGGCCAGCGCGACAGTGAGCAGCAGCGCAAAAATCAACATGGACAGCAAACCGAACGTGCCGGTTGCCTTGAGCGACACCGCCCAGGGGAAAAAGAAGGCGATCTCCAGATCGAAGACAATGAAAATGATCGCGACTAAGTAGTAGCGCACGTCAAAGCGCATGCGGGTGTCTTCGAATGCTTCGAAGCCGCACTCATAGGGGGACAGTTTTTCAGCGTCCGGACGGCGCGGGCCCAGGATCCAACCGACGGTGAATAGCGCCAGGCCGAGGACCGCCGCCAAGCCGAGAAAGATCAATATTGGTAGATACTGTCGCAGCATTATCGACGCCGTTGACTACACGGATGGACCATAATTGTAACAGGCGCGAGCAAGTTGCGTCGCGCGGAACAATTCCAATGCTCACCTTAAAAATGGTGCCGACGGCCGGACTCGAACCGGCACAGGTTGCCCCACTAGCCCCTCAAACTAGCGCGTCTACCAATTTCGCCACGTCGGCTTTCATCACTTTTTTTCCGGTGCCGGAGTTGGCGCCGGCGCCGCTGCCGGCGCCGCCGGCGGTGCGGTACTTGCCGCATGAGCCGCACGCTCCAGCACCGAAGTCGGCTCGGCAGTCGTATGCGTACCCAAATAAGCGAGACTCAAACTGGTGGCAAAGAACAAAGCCGCGAACACAGCCGTCAACTTCGAGAACAAGGTTGCGGTGCCGCGCGCCCCGAACACGGTGCCCGAAGCGCCCGAACCAAAACCGGCACCGGCCTCCGCGCCCTTACCACGCTGCAGCAGCACCAGCCCGATAATCATTAGTGCAAGCAATACGTGCACGCCCAGGATCAAACCACGCAACATATAAAAATCTCTCTAGTGACGAACGGCCGCAGCCGCGCAAATCTGTCGAAACTCGTCGGCGCTCAAGGACGCGCCCCCTACCAATCCACCATCCACATCGGGCATTGCAAAGAGTTCCGCTGCATTGCCCGCCTTTACGCTGCCGCCGTAAAGAATCCGCAAATCGGCCGCTATCTTAGCATCATGCGCACGGATCCGATCGCGCAGGAATGCATGCACGGCCTGCGCCTGCTCGGGCGAGGCGGTTCGGCCGGTACCGATGGCCCACACCGGCTCGTAAGCCAGCACCGCTTCGGCAAAACCGCCGATGCCATGCATCGCGATCACCGCGTCAATTTGCCGCCCCACGACCGATTCGGTTTGCTTCGATTCGCGTTCGTCCAGGGTTTCCCCGACGCACAATACCGGCGTCAGGCCCCCGGCCAAGGACGCCGCAAACTTGCGCGCCACCAAGGTATCGTCTTCGTGATACCAGCGGCGGCGCTCCGAATGTCCCACGATGACGTAACTGCATCCGACATCTTTGAGCATGGCCGCGCCCACCTGGCCGGTGAAGGCACCGCCGGACTCGGCGCACACGTCCTGCGCTCCGACCAAGATACGTCCCTCTTCTAAGGTTCGGACCGCGTCGGCAAGATAGACAAAGGGTGGAAATACCACGATGTCAATCGGCCAGTCCTGCCTGATGTAGCTTTCCAATTCAGCAAGCAAGGTTCGATTAGTGGCCTGCGAGCCGTGCATTTTCCAATTGCCCGCGACCATCGGACGACGCATATCCAACCTTTGGGCGTTTGCCCCTGCGGGAAAGGCGCCGAAGATTAGCCGCGCGGCCTCGTAACTGCAAGTCCCGTTAGGGATTGGCGGCGGCGGACACCGTTTCCACGGAAGTCGCAATGTCCCGGGCGCCCTTTTTGACGAGTGCCGCATCGGACCCTTCTACCATGACGCGAATGACGGGTTCCGTGCCCGAAGCGCGCAGCACAATTCGACCGCGCCCCTTGAGCCGGCGTTCAACCTCCTCGACGACGCGCGCCACTTGGGGTTCCAACAAGGGATCGAAGCGCTTCGCCACCTGTACGTTCAGCAGCACCTGCGGATACTTCTGCATGCCGGCGGCAAGTTCGGCGAGCCCGGCACCGGTTTGTTTCATGATGGCGAGCACCTGCAGCGCGCTGATCAGGCCATCGCCGGTGGTGGTCTTATCGAGGCACAGAATGTGGCCCGAGGTCTCTCCGCCTAAGGTTCCGCCCGCCTGGTTGAGCATCGCGAGCACATTACGATCGCCGACCTGCGCCCGCAAAAATTCGATGCCGCGCTCCGCCAGAGCGTGTTCCAGCCCCAGATTGCTCATCACGGTACCGACCACCGGCCCCTTAAGCTCGCCCGCGGCGCGCCGCGCCGTTGCCAGAATAAACAGCAGCTGATCGCCATCCACGCAGCGTCCAAGCTCATCGACCATCACCACCCGGTCCCCGTCCCCATCGAGCGCCAGGCCGACTTGCGCGCGCACTCCGGGCACCGTCAGCTGCAACAATTCCGGCGCCGTCGATCCGCAGCCATCATTGATGTTGCGTCCGTTGGGCGAGCATCCAATGGGTACGATTTCAGCGCCCAAATCGGCAAGCACCCGTGGCGCCACTTTGTAGCCTGCGCCGTTGGCACAATCGATGACGATCTTGAAGCCCTTGAGGTTGACTTCCAACGGAATGGTCGAGGCGCAAAAATCCTGATACTGGGTTCGACTGCGGTCGATGCGCGTGGCTTTGCCCAGGCGCTGCGACTCCTGCGTCACCACCGCAAGGTCCAACAAGCTCTCGATGTCGCGTTCAACGCGGTCCGATAGCTTACTGCCGGTGGCATCGAAGAATTTGATGCCGTTGTCCTGGTAGGGGTTGTGCGACGCGCTGATGACCACCCCGAAACGGCAGCCCAGGCGCTGGGTCATATAGGCGATGCCCGGCGTCGGCAGCGGTCCGATCAGCATCACGTCCACGCCGGCGGCGACAAATCCAGCTTCCAGCGCGGATTCGAACATGTACCCGGAGACGCGCGTATCCTTGCCGATGAGCACGCGCCCACCGTCCGGCGCCAATACTCGCGCGGCCGCGCTCGCCAAGCGAAGCGCAAAATCCACGGTCATCGGCGCCGCACCGACCCGGCCGCGAACGCCATCGGTGCCAAAATAGCTGATCAAGATTCCATCCCCTGCAGGACCGCGCTGACGCTCAAGACCGCATCGCGTGTGGGACCCACATCATGGGTTCTGATGATGCGCGCACCGCGGCTTACTGCCAGCGCCGCCAGCCCTAAGCCGCCGTGCAACCGATCGCCGACCGCCTTGCCCAGAATTTTTCCGATGACGCTCTTGCGTGAAACACCGACCAGCAGCGGCGCGCCGAGCTGTGCCAATCGCGGCAGCTCCCTTAACAGTGTCAAGTTATGCTCCAAGCTCTTTCCAAACCCAATCCCCGGATCGAACGCGATGGCGTCGGCTGGCAATACCGGCGGCAACGCAGGCCTGCCGCTCGCCGCTCAAAAAGCCGATTACCTCGTTCACCACATCATTATAGTGCGGACTGTCCTGCATCGTACGCGGCTCGCCTTGCATGTGCATGAGACAGACTCCCACTTGCGCCGCGGCCGCGCAGGCGCGCGCTCCCGGCGCTCGCAACGCATAGACATCGTTGATGATGCAGGCGCCCGCGGCCACCGCCGCGGCCATGACCTTGGGTTTTGAGGTATCGACGGAAATGGCGACATCGCAGCTCGCCGCGATGCCTTCGATCACCGGCACAACGCGCGCGATTTCCACCGATTCCTCGACGGCAAGCGCGCCGGGCCGCGTGGATTGTCCGCCGACGTCGATGATGGCCGCACCCTCGGCGACGATTTGCGCCGCGCGCTCCAGGGCTGCATCAACGGCGGCGTAGCGGCCGCCATCGGAAAAGGAGTCCGGCGTTACGTTGAGGATCCCCATGACGAGAGGCCGCGTGAGATCAAGACTTCGATGCCGACAACGCCAGTGCATAGGAGAACATCCCGCTTAATGCAAAAAGGCCGATGGGATCTCCACCGGCCTTGCTCAGTCACTCGTGGCGACGCGCTTAGTGCTGTCCCGCCGGATTGACCAGCGGAGTCGTGGGTTTTTCCGCCGAAGGGCCCCGCGGCGTCGGCGTCGGCGTGTCGTCCCAATCGCGCGGCGGACGCGGCGCGCGGCCTTCCATGATGTCCTTGATCATTTCTTCGTCGATGGTTTCGTACTTGATCAGGGCTTCCGACATGGCCTGCAGCTTGTCCATGTTGGTCTGCAAAATTTTGTAGGCGCGCTGATAGTTGCTGTCAATCACGCGGCGAACTTCCTCGTCGATGACATGTGCAGTGACGTCGGAGACCTGCTTGTGTTGCGTGACGCTGCGGCCCAAGAACACCTCGCCCGACTCTTCGCTGTAGGTTTGCGGACCCAAGCGATCAGAAAGACCCCAACGCGTCACCATGTTGCGCGCCAGTTCGGTGGCTCGTTCGATGTCGTTGGACGCTCCGGTGGTGACGGCATCGGCGCCGAACACCAATTCTTCGGCGATTCGGCCGCCGAACAGCGTCGCAATGCGGCTCTCCAGTTGCCGCTTGCTGGTGCTGTAGCGATCCGCCTCCGGCAGGAACATCGTCACGCCCAACGCGCGGCCGCGCGGGATGATGGTGACCTTGTAGACCGGATCATGCTCGGGCACCGACAACCCGACGATCGCATGTCCCGATTCGTGGTACGCGGTATTGCGCTTCTCTTCCTCGGTCATGACCATGGACCGGCGCTCAGCGCCCATCATGATTTTATCTTTGGCGCGCTCGAATTCTTCCATGGTGACCGAGCGCTTGTTGCCGCGCGCCGCGAACAGCGCCGCCTCATTGACCAGGTTGGCAAGATCGGCGCCGGAAAACCCCGGCGTACCGCGCGCAATCACCGCGGGCTTGACGTTGTCGCCGAGCGGCACTTTGCGCATATGCACTTTGAGAATCTGCTCCCGGCCGCGAACGTCGGGCAGGGGTACGACGACCTGTCGGTCGAAGCGGCCGGGCCGCAGCAGCGCCGGATCGAGCACGTCGGGGCGGTTGGTCGCCGCGATGACGATGATGCCTTCGTTGCCCTCGAAGCCGTCCATCTCCACCAGCAACTGGTTCAAGGTCTGCTCGCGTTCGTCGTGGCCGCCGCCCAAACCTGCGCCGCGGTGTCGGCCGACGGCGTCGATCTCATCGATAAAGATGATGCAAGGCGCGTGCTTCTTGGCCTGCTCGAACATATCGCGGACGCGCGATGCACCCACGCCCACGAACATTTCCACAAAATCCGATCCGGAAATGGTGAAAAACGGCACTTTCGCCTCGCCCGCGATGGCCCTCGCCAGCAGCGTCTTGCCGGTGCCGGGCGAGCCGACCATCAGCACACCTTTCGGTATCTTGCCGCCAAGTTTCTGGAACTTGGCGGGATCTTTCAGGAAATCGACGATTTCGACGACTTCTTGCTTCGCCTCTTCGACCCCCGCCACATCGGCGAAGGTAATATTGACCTGATCCTCACCGAGGAGGCGCGCGCGGCTCTTACCGAAGGACATGGCCCCCCGCCCGCCCGAAGCACCCTGCATCTGGCGCATGAAGTACGCCCAAAAGCCAATGAGAATCAATATCGGAAAGGCCGATATGAGCAATTGCAGAAATACCGACTGCTGCTTCGGCGGCTCGCCGCGGAATTTCACGCCGTGGTCGTTCAGCAGGCCGATCATCGCGCTGTTGTTGGTCTCGGGGTTATAGGCCACGAATTGGTCACCGGAACGGCGCTTGCCTTCGATGATTTCCCCCTTCAGGGTCACCGAATCGATGTTGTTACTCTTTACTTCGGTGAGAAACTGCGAGTAATCGATGGTCGCCGGCTGGCCGGTGCGCATGCCGAATTGGCTGAAAATAGCGAGCAGAATCACTGCCAGCGCGACCCACAAGAGAATTTGTTTCGTCAGATCGTTCAAGTGTCACCTGCTCGTCGTTATATCGGACAAGGAATCCTGACGGGCGTTCCTCAACTTACACCATCCCAAACTGCCGCGCCAACAGATAGATCTCAGGACTGCGAGATCGTGACGCCTTTGGCTTTTTGGTCACCACACGGCCGTACCGACTTCGAGCATCCCGGATGATTTGTTCGAATCCGGCGCCTTGAAATAACTTCACCAGCAAATCCCCTCCGGGCGCCAAAACACGATCGGCAAATTCAAGGGCGAGTTCCGCCAAATACATGGAGCGAGGCTGGTCCACTGCATCGATACCCGCCATGTTGGGGGCCATATCGGACATTACAAGGTCGACCTTGTCGCTCCCGACGCATCGCAGGACTTGTTCGAGCGTTGCGTCCTCCCGAAAGTCGCCCTGCACAAATTCGACGCCGGGTATCGCATCCATCGGCAAGATATCGGTCGCCACAATGCGACTCTTGCCGCCGGCGATGCGCGCGGCGTATTGACTCCAACCGCCGGGCGCGGCACCCAAGTCCACACAGCGCATACCGGGCCGCAACAGGCGTTCCGAGGCTTGGATCTGCTCCAGCTTGAACACCGCGCGCGAGCGCCAGCCTTCTTTTTGTGCGCGCTTGACGAATTCGTCGTTGGCATGTTCCGCAAGCCAGCGGGAGCTGCTTTTTGAACGCTTGGGCATTTCTGAGTTACGACTATAATCCTAAGATATGGCTCTTTCCGAGAAACAAAAGAAGCATCTGCGAAGGCTCGCGCACCCGATGAACCCCATCGTCATGCTGGGCAACGCCGGACTGACCGAAGGCGTGGTGCATGAATTGGACCGCGCGCTCATCGACCATGAATTGGTAAAAGTTACCGCACGCCTCGGCAATCGCACCGCCCGCGATGCAGCGCTCGGCAGCTTGGCGCAGCGAACGTCGAGTGAAATCGTCCAGCGCGTCGGCAATGTCGGTGTCTTCTACCGGCGCCGCAAAGATCTACCGAAAATCCTCATTCCAGACTAGCCGCAGCACGGCAAGACAGCCGATCACGTACAGCGCGGCGGCTACGCCGTGCCACGCGCCGAAGCTTAAGCCCGCGGCCGCGCCGTGCAGGTGCGCCGCGCTCATCGCGGGCTTTAGCAGCCATTCGTTCACCGCCAGCAGCGCGGCGGCGAAATATCCCCAGGCAAATCGACTCCGGACGGGAAGCATCAGCGCCAGCGCCGCCACCAGCAGCCCCAGATAGGTCTGGTAGCCAAACAGCCGTGCGGCCTGCAAGCCGGCCAGATGCCGATCGCTTTGCGTATAAAAGAGCGTCGGCAGGACCCAGGCGGTGAGCGACCAGAGGCTGCCCGCCCACAGGGTCAGCAGCACCCGAAAGACGTTGCGCAGAACCTTCACAAATCTTTACACGTAACGGACCGACACGATCTCGTAGGTGCGGGTACCTCCGGGGGTGGTCACATCGACGACATCCCCCTCCGATTTGCCGATCAACGCTCGTGCGATCGGCGAGGATACCGACAGCAGCCCCTGCTTGATATCGGCCTCATCGTCACCCACCAGCTGATAGGTGACCGTGTTGGCGCCGTCTTGATCCTCAAGCCCGATCGTCGAGCCGAACACGACGCGGCCGGCCACGGTCAGCTTGGTGACATCGATGATCTCGGCGTTGCCCAAGCGGTGCTCGATCTCGTTGATGCGGCCTTCGATGAAACTCTGCTGTTCCCGAGCGGCGTGATATTCGGCGTTCTCGCTCAAGTCACCGTGCGCGCGCGCCTCGGCGATCGCCTTGATGATGTTCGGCCGCGATTCACTCTTGAGCGTCTTCAGCTCCGCCCGAAGCCGTTCGGCCCCGCGCAATGTCATGGGGGTTCGCTTCACGCCGACAATTCCTTGTGCAGATCCTGCAATCGATTCACTTCGATGTCGCCCAGGTGATCGAGTGCGTCGCAAGTCGCGCGCGCTGCGGCCACAGTGGTGTAGTAGGTTACCCGTCTTGCCACGGCCTCGCGACGGATGGAACGGGATTCGCGCACCGCTTGCTTGCCTTCCGTGGTATTGACAATCAGGGCCACCTCGTCATTTTTTATCATATCGACAACGTGAGGGCGACCCTCGCGCACCTTGTTGACTCGCCGGCACGTCACGCCGGCCTCTTCTAGGACCTGGGCGGTTCCGCCGGTGGCGGCGATCTCAAAGCCGCGCGCGATCAGCATTTGCGCGAGCAGCGCAGCACCCGGTTTGTCGCGGTCGCGCACGCTGATGAAGCACAGGCCGCGGGTCGGCAGAATCACGCCCGAGGCCGCCTGCGCCTTGGCGTAGGCCTCGCCGAAAGTGTTGCCCGTTCCCATGACCTCCCCGGTCGATTTCATTTCGGGACCTAAGATCGGATCGGCCTCCGGGAACTTGATGAAGGGGAACACGGCTTCCTTGACCGAAAAATAGCGCGGTATGCGCTCGACGGTGCGCTGCTGCATGGCCAACGACTTGCCCGTCATCACGCGGGCCGCGACCTTGGCCAGCGGAATACCCGTCGCTTTGGACACAAAGGGTACCGTGCGTGAGGCGCGCGGATTGACCTCAAGAATGTAGATCACGCCGCTTTGAATCGCGAATTGGATATTCATCAATCCAATGACGTTGAGCGCTTTGGCGAGCTTGCGGGTCTGCGCACGCAACTCATCCTGAACCTCTGGCGAGAGCCCATTCGGCGGCAGCGAACAGCCCGAGTCGCCGGAATGCACGCCGGCTTGTTCGATGTGCTCCATGATGCCGCCGATCAGCACATCCTCACCGTCGCTGACCGCATCGACATCCACTTCGATCGCAAGATCGAGAAAGCGGTCGAGCAGCACCGGGCTGTCGTTCGACACTTTCATCGCATCGGTCATGTATTGGCGCAGGTCGTCTTCGTTGAACACCACTTCCATGGCCCGGCCGCCGAGCACATAGCTCGGCCGCACCACCAGTGGAAAGCCGACATCGCGCGCCATCACGATGGCTTGGTCTTCCGAACGCGCGGAGGCATTCGCGGGCTGCTTGAGCTTCAGGCTGGCCACGAGCTTCTGGAAGCGCTCGCGATCCTCGGCGACATCGATGCTGTCAGGGGTGGTGCCGATGATGGGAGCCCCCGCCGCCGCCAGGGCCCGCGACAATTTCAGCGGCGTCTGCCCGCCGAACTGCACGATGACGCCTTCGGGCTTTTCCTTCTCGATGATTTCCATCACGTCTTCAAAGGTTAAGGGCTCGAAATACAAGCGATCCGAGGTGTCGTAGTCGGTGGAGACGGTCTCGGGATTACAATTCACCATCAGTGTCTCGAAGCCGTCTTCGCGCAATGCCATGGCGGCGTGCACGCAGCAATAATCGAATTCAATGCCCTGTCCGATGCGATTGGGGCCACCGCCTAAGATCATGATCTTGCGCCGCTCGCTCGGATTGGCTTCGCACTCTTCTTCGTAGGTGGAATACAGATAGGCGGTCGAGGTCGCGAACTCGGCCGCGCAGGTGTCGACGCGCTTGTACACCGGATGCAGCCCGAGCTTGCGCCGCTCGCGGCGGATGGCCGGCTCATCGCGCCCGACCAACTTGGCGATGCGCGAATCGGAGAAGCCTTTGCGCTTCAAGGCACGCAGGCGCGGCAAATTCAGGCTCTCGAACCCGTCCTTGACCAGCTCCGCTTCCTCGCGCAGCAGGTCCTGGATTTGTGCGAGGAACCACGGGTCGATCTTGGTGGCATCGAATATCTGTTGCGCGGTCCAACCGGCGCGAAATGCGTCCGCGACGTACAGGATCCGATCGGGCCCCGGCCAACGCAGCTCGTAGGCCAGTTTCTCGGCCGCGGCTTCCGACAACGGCAGAGTCAAC
Organism: uncultured Gammaproteobacteria bacterium; assembly: GCA_963749775.1. GTDB lineage: Bacteria > Pseudomonadota > Gammaproteobacteria > Steroidobacterales > Steroidobacteraceae > Bog-1198. Next base: position 37,325 of record CAVVPB010000024.1, on the reverse strand, counting down.
TGTTCGTTGAACCCATCGTAGCCGGTCTCCAGGCTGCGCAGCGCCTTCTGCATCGACTCTTGAAACGTGCGGCCGATGGCCATGGCCTCGCCCACCGATTTCATCTGGGTGGTGAGCCGTGTGTTCGCGCCGGGAAATTTCTCGAAGGTGAAGCGCGGGATCTTGGTCACCACGTAATCGATGGTGGGCTCGAAGGAGGCCGGCGTGGCCCCGCCCGTGATCTCATTCTTAAGCTCATTGAGGGTATAGCCGACCGCCAGCTTGGCGGCGACCTTGGCAATCGGGAATCCGGTGGCCTTGGAGGCGAGCGCCGAGGAGCGCGACACCCGCGGGTTCATTTCGATCACCAGCACGCGACCGTCATCGGGATTGATGGCGAACTGCACATTCGAGCCGCCGGTGTCGACGCCGATCTTGCGCAGCACGGCGATCGAGGCGTCGCGCAGACGCTGATATTCACGATCGGTGAGGGTTTGCGCCGGCGCCACGGTGATCGAATCGCCGGTGTGTACGCCCATCGGATCGAGGTTTTCAATCGAACACACGATGATGCAGTTGTCGTCGTGATCGCGGACGACTTCCATTTCGTACTCTTTCCACCCCAGCACCGATTCTTCCAGCAGCACCTCGTTGGTGGGCGAAGCATCGAGTCCGCGCGCGACGGTGGCTTCAAATTCCTCGCGGTTATACGCGATACCGCCGCCCGAGCCGCCCAAGGTAAACGAGGGCCGGATCACCGTCGGAAAGCCGATCTCCGACTGCACTGCCAGGGCTTCCTCCATGCTGTGCGCAATGCGGGCGCGTGCGGTCTCAAGTCCAATGTCGGCCATGGCGCGGCGGAACAGTTCGCGGTCCTCCGCCATGTCGATGGCGCGCTGCGAGGCACCGATCATCTCGACGCTAAATTTTTCCAACACCCCCTCGCGCACCAGATCGAGCGCGGTGTTGAGCGCCGTTTGGCCGCCCATGGTGGGCAGCAGCGCGGTGGGGCGCTCCTTCTCGATGATGCGGGCGATGGTCCGCCAGTTGATCGGCTCGATATAAATGGCGTCGGCGGTCTCCGGGTCGGTCATGATCGTGGCCGGATTGGAGTTCACCAGAATGACCCGATATCCCTCTTCTTTCAGCGCCTTACACGCTTGGGCTCCGGAATAGTCGAACTCGCACGCCTGCCCGATGATGATGGGTCCGGCGCCGATGATCAGGATGCTGTCAAGGTCGGTACGTTTGGGCACTTAGCCTTCCGCCGATTTCTGTTTGACCGGAGTGCGCCCGCGAGAATTGGCCTGCACACGCTTCACCATCAAGTACATGAAGTGCTCGAACAACAAGCGCAGATCGTGCGGGCCGGGACTCGCCTCTGGATGCCCCTGAAAGCTGAAGGCCGGGCGGTCGGTGCGCGCCACGCCCTGCAGCGAGCCGTCAAACAGCGATCGGTGCGTTGCCCGCAGCGTCTCCGGCAGCGTCGTATCATCAACTGCAAATCCATGATTCTGGCTCGAGATCAGTACACGACCGGAATCGATCTCCAACACCGGATGGTTGGCGCCGTGATGGCCGAACTTCATCTTCACGGTCTTAGCCCCGCTCGCGAGGCCCAGCAATTGATGGCCCAGGCAAATGCCAAACACGGGGATGTCGGTTTCCAAAAATCGAGAGATCGCCGAGATGGCGTAATCGCAGGGCTCAGGATCGCCCGGGCCGTTGGATAAGAAAATACCATCAGGATTCATCGCAAGTACTTGATCGGCAGGCGTTTGCGCCGGCACAACGGTCATGCGACAGCCATGCTCCGCAAGCACCCTTAAGATGCTGCGCTTGATGCCGAAGTCATAGGCCACCACGTGCAACCGGCTCTGCGGGCGCGGCGGCTTGGCGGCCGCTTTCCAGATCAGGCCCTCGTTCCACTGGTAGATCTTTTTGGTGGATACCGCCTTGGCGAGGTCCATGCCCTTGAGGCCGGGGAATTTCTTGGCCGCACGCACCGCCGCGCTCTGGTCGATATTCTCGCCCGTCATGATGCAGCCGGATTGAGCGCCTTTCTCGCGCAGCAGCCGGGTCAATTTGCGGGTGTCGATATCGGCGATCGCCACCACCTTGCAGCGAAGCAAAAAGCTCTGCAGGCTCTCGGTGGAGCGCCAGTTGGAGTGCGCGTGCGGCAAATCCCGAATCACCAAGCCCGCGGCGTAGACCGCGCCCGACTCCAGGTCTTCCGGCGTGACGCCGGTGTTGCCGATGTGCGGATAGGACAGCGTGACGATCTGCCGGCAATACGAAGGATCCGTCAGGATTTCCTGATACCCCGTCATTGCCGTATTGAAAACTACTTCACCTGTCGTGTTGCCTTTCGCGCCTACAGAGACGCCTCGGAACACGGTGCCATCCTCGAGAGCTAGCACTGCAGGTGTCGACACTCCGGTTCCTCGCTTTGCGCTTTTAACGCATTGACAGCAGATGCGAAAAGCGGGAGGCGCTACTTAGAACGTCCTCCCGCTTTAGATTGATTCGCGCGTAGTTTCCGGGCGCGAATATTAACGATGCGGGCGATCACTGTCCATGCTTCTCTACTAAAGTCCGAGCACATTGTGCATGCCGTACAGGCCCTTAGGCTGCCCGACCAGCCAGGCGGCCGCCCGCAGGGCGCCTCTTGCAAAGGTGATGCGGTCGGTGGCCCGATGGGTGATCTCCAGGCGCTCGCCGGCCCCGGCGAAGGTCACCGTGTGCTCACCTACAATGTCGCCGGCGCGCACCACCGAAAAGCCAATGCTGCCGGGTTGGCGTGCCCACTCATCCCCCGGTCGAGCATAGGTTGCCACATCGCTCAGGCGTTGCTGACGCGCGCCGGCCACCACCTCGCCGAGGCTCAGGGCGGTGCCGGAGGGCGCATCGCGTTTCGTGCGATGGTGGGCCTCAAAGATCTCCACATCGTAGGAAAGTCCCAGGCTCAAGGCGGCCGTGGCCAACAACTCGCTCATCACCGCCACTCCGACACTGGTATTGGGCGCAATCAACACAGGAATCGCTTGCGCCGCACGCTCCAGTGCCGCGCGCGCCTGCGCATCGAACCCCGTGGTGCCGACGAGCAGCGGCACTCCCGCCTCGACGCAGGCACAGGCATGCTCGGCAACCGCGCCCCCTAGGCTGAAATCCACCGCCACTGAGCCGCCGTTGAGCGCCGCGGCCGCGTCGGCCGTGACGGTAACGCCGCAGGGCTCGCCCTGCGCGCAGGCGTCTCTTCCGATGCGGCTGCTGGCGGCGGATGCCACGGCGCCGGTTAAATGAAACGCCGAGCCCTCGCGCAGCGCCAGGATCAACGATTGTCCCATGCGACCGGTAATGCCGAAGACCACCAGCGCGTGTGCCGTCACCTACCCCACCGCGCCCGTGAAGAATTTCTTGACCCCCTCAAAGAAGGTCTGCTCTCGAGGCTTATGGCTGCCCTGCGCCAGGGACGCCTCGAATTTTTTCAGCAACTCCTTCTGCTCGGCGCGCAGACTCACCGGAGTCTCGATGACCACGCGGCAGAACAAATCGCCGGCGGCGCCGCCGCGCACCGGCCGCACGCCTTTTTCCCGCACGCGGAACACTCGTCCCGACTGCGTTTCGGACGGGATCTTCAAGATGACTTCGCCATCCAAGGTCGGGACTTCCACCGTACCGCCGAGCGCCGCGGTCGTGAAGCTAATGGGGACCTCGCAGGATAAGTGACTGCCTTCGCGCTCGAAAATGGTGTGTTCGCGGACGCGAATTTCGACATACAGGTCGCCCGCGGGTCCGCCGTTGCGACCGGCCTCGCCTTCGCCGTTCAAACGAATGCGATCGCCGGTATCGACGCCCGCCGGCACCTTGACGGCCAGCGACTTTTCCTGCCGAACGCGGCCCTGCCCAAAACAGCTGTCGCAAGGGTTGGCGATGATCTTGCCGCGGCCCTTGCAGCGCGGACAGGGTTGCTGGATGGTAAAGATGGACTGCTGCACGCGCACCTGACCCTGGCCGTGGCAGGTATCGCAGGTCTTCGGTGTCGATCCTTTCGCCGCCCCGGAGCCGTGGCAGGTCTTGCACTCCGCCAGGGAAGGAATTTTGATCTCGGTCTCGGTGCCGAACACCGCTTTCTCAAGATCCAGTTCCAGTTCGTAGCGCAAATCGGCGCCGCGGAAAACTTGGCTGCGGCCGCGCTGTCCGCCTGAGAAAATATCACCGAACATTTCACCGAAAATGTCGCCGAACGCATCGCCCGCGCTGAATCCGCCGCCGCGGCCGCCCTCAAGGCCCGCATGGCCGAACTGATCGTAGAGGGCGCGCTTGTGCGAGTCGCACAGGACCTCGTAGGCTTCCTTGCATTCTTTGAACCGATGTTCCGATTCCGGATCCCCCGAATTGCGATCCGGGTGGAATTTCATTGCGAGGCGGCGATACGCTTTTTTGATCTCGGCTTCGCTTGCGCTCCGCGGCAAGTCGAGAACCTTATAATAATCCTGCTTCGCCATTGCTCACCTTAAGACTCAACCCCATAGGAATGAACCGCCGGTACTATGTACCGGCGGTTCCGCTCACCAATTTACCCCATCGCAGATCCGCTATGCCTTTTTGCGGTCGCTGTCTTTTACCTCTTCGAACTCCGCATCCAATACATCGTCCTTCGGAGCCTCGGCAGACCCGGAAGCCCCGCCCTCGCCGGCGGAACCCGCGCCGCCCGCCGACTGCTCATACATCTTCTGCATGATCGCACTGGAGGCCTGCTCCAGCTCGGTGGTCCTGCGCTCGATCTCCTCGCGATCATCACCGCTCATCGCCGTCTTGACCGCGCTCACCGCCTCGGTAGCCGCCTTCTTTTGATCGTCGGGAATCTTATCGCCATTATCCTTGATCGCTTTCTCGACCGTATGAATCATGGCGTCCGCTTTGTTGCGTGCACCCACGAGTTCACGGAATTTCTTGTCTTCCTCGGCATGCGCTTCGGCGTCAGAGACCATGCGCTTGATTTCCGCCTCCGACAAGCCGCTCGAAGCCTTGATGACAATCCGCTGTTCCTTGCCGGTTTTCACATCTTTCGCCGATACGTTCAAGATGCCGTTGGCATCGATGTCGAAGGCGACCTCGATTTGCGGCATGCCGCGCGGCGCCGGCGGAATGTCGGTCAGGTCGAAACGACCCAGCGACTTGTTGTCGGAGGATCGATCGCGCTCGCCCTGCAGCACATGAATGGTCACACCGGTTTGATTGTCGTCCGCGGTCGAAAAGGTCTGCGCGGCCTTGGTCGGAATGGTGGTGTTCTTCTCGATGACCTTGGTCATGATGCCGCCCAGGGTTTCGATGCCGAGGGACAACGGCGTGACGTCCAGCAGCAGCACGTCCTTGACATCGCCGGCCAGCACGCCGCCTTGAATCGCGGCGCCCACGGCTACCGCCTCGTCCGGGTTCACGTCTTTGCGCGGCTCCTTGCCGAACAGATCCTTTACCACTTTCTGTACCAGCGGCATGCGCGTTTGACCGCCGACCAAAATGACCTCGCCCACATCCTTCATGGTCACTCCGGCATCCTTCAGTGCGATGCGGCAGGGTTCCATGGTTTTCTGCACCAAGTCCTCCACCAGCGATTCGAGCTTGGCGCGAGTCAGTTTCATGTTCAGGTGCTTGGGGCCGGCCGCATCCGCGGTGATGTACGGCAGATTGATTTCGGTCTGCTGGCTCGAGGACAGCTCGATCTTGGCCTTTTCCGCGGTCTCCTTGAGGCGCTGCATGGCGAGCGGGTCCTTGCGCACATCGATGCCGCTTTCCTTCTTGAATTCGTCCGCGAGATAGTTGACGACGCGAAGATCGAAGTCCTCGCCGCCGAGGAAGGTGTCGCCATTGGTCGACAGCACTTCGAACTGACGCTCCCCGTCGACCTCGGCGATCTCAATCACCGAAATGTCGAATGTGCCGCCGCCTAAGTCGTACACGGCAATCTTGCGATCACCGGCGTTCTTGTCGAGGCCGTAGGCCAGCGCGGCCGCGGTGGGTTCGTTGATGATGCGCTTGACGTTCAAGCCCGCAATGCGGCCGGCATCCTTGGTGGCCTGGCGCTGCGAATCGTTGAAGTACGCCGGCACCGTAATGACAGCCTCGGTGACGGTTTCGCCCAGGTAATCCTCGGCCGTTTTCTTCATCTTCATCAGCACGCGGGCGGAAACTTCCGGCGGCGCCATCTTTTTGCCTTGCACCTCGACCCAGGCATCGCCGTTATCGGCCTTGACGATCTTGTAGGAGACCATGCCCATGTCCTTCTTCACCACATCGTCGGTGAATTTCCGCCCGATGAGGCGCTTGACCGCGGCGACGGTGTTTTGCGGGTTGGTGACGGCCTGGCGCTTGGCGGATTGCCCCACCAGCACCTCGCCATCCTTGGTGAAGGCAACGATCGACGGCGTGGTGCGATCACCCTCACTGTTCTCGATGACCTTGGGCTTGCCGCCCTCCATGATCGCGACGCAGGAATTCGTGGTACCGAGATCGATGCCAATCATTTTACCCATAGTAAAAACCCTCTAGAAATTCGAACGTTGTGACCGTACGTGGGGACGTGCGGCGCATTTTTCAATCGGCGCCCGCGTCCGCCGCCTTGCTCACGACCACCCTCGCCGGGCGCAGCAGGCGGCCGTTTAAGGAATAGCCTTTCTGGATCACCGAGAGCACCGTATTGGGCGCCGCATCCCGGCTCGGCTGGGCCACCATGGCCTCGTGCCAGTCCGGGTCGAAGGGCGCGCCTAAGGGGTCTATGACCTTGATGCCCGCTTTGTCGAAGGCCTTCTGCAGCTGCTTCAGGGTGGCCTGCGCCCCCTCGAGCAACGCGGGTCCCGGGTTCGAGGTGGCGGCGCTGATTCCCGCCTCGAGCGAATCCCCGACGGGGACCAGATCCTGAGCAAATCGCTCGATCGCATACTTGCGGGCATTGTCGAGCTCCCGTTCGGTGCGCTTGCGGAAATTCTCCATCTCGGCGACGGCGCGTAAGTAGCTGTTGCGGTTCTCGGCCGCCCGGGCCTCAGCCTCGGCCAGCGCGTTGGGCGCTTCGGTCGCAGGGGCTGAGTCCAAGTCCGCAGCGTCGACCCCCTCTGGCTGGTTGTTGTCGATCACGTCTGGCCCTCAAAGAATTGGCGACAATGCGTCGAAGCCGCCTTGTTGGGGGCTATTTGCGCGCGTTCAAGGCCGAACCCAGCAGTTTTGCCGTGATATCCACGATCGGGATGACGCGCTCGTAGGCCATCCGGGTCGGGCCGATGATACCCAGGACCCCAACGACCTTGTTGTCCAGCATGTAGGGCGCGGTGACGACGCTGATGTCATTGAGAATCCGGTAGCCGGATTCCTGCCCGATGAAGATTTGGATCCCCTCGGCCCGCAGGCAGCTGTCCAACAGCTTCAAGATATCGTGCTTCTCGTTGAAGGCTTCGAACAGGCGCCGCAACCGATCGACATTCGACAATTCGGCAAATCCCATCAGGTTGGTTTCGCCGGCAATGACGTATTCCACCCGCTCCTCGGAGCGGGTGTCGAACACCTGCTGCGCCATCTGGATGGCATCCTTCATCAGCTGATCCATGTGCTCGCGCGCCTCCTGCAGCTGCCTGAGCAGCAGCGCGCGCACATCGGGCAGGGATCGGCCGGAAAAGGCTTCATTCAGGTAGTTCGCCGCCCGGCGCAGCTCCTCGGCCGAGTAATAGCGGTCCAGCTGCACCACCCGGTTCTCGACCTCACGGTTGCTCATGACCATGATGGCGAGCGCGCGATTGTCCGACAGCGTGATGAATTCGATTTGCGAGAGCGAGATGTAATGCGGATTGGGCAAGGTCACGAGCCCGGCCATGTGCGTCACGTTCGACAGCATCTGCGAGACGGTTTGCACCAGCGAGCGGCCGCTGGCCGCTTCCGCACCCAAGCGCCGTTCGATCTCCTCGATCTCCTCGTGCTGCAACGGCTTGAGCTTGAGGAGGGTATCGACGAACAAGCGATAGCCTTTATCGGTAGGTACTCGGCCGGCGGAGGTATGAGGCGAGGCGACGAAACCGAGATCTTCCAAATCGGCCATCACATTGCGTATCGTGGCCGATGACAGGCTCAAACCGGAATCCCGGGACAGGGTCCGGGAACCCACGGGTTGGCCGTCGCGAATGTAGTTTTCGATCAGGGCCTTGAGCAGCAGTTGCGCCCGCTCATTGAGCCCCTCGTCACCGCCTTCTGTCATAGTACGGTCCACATAACATGTTTGAAGCTACCTAGCGAATCCGGCCGAAGTCAAGTCCGGCGCGGCGCGCGCAAAACTCGAAATTTCCACGCGTGACCGCCTCGCGCAGGTCATGCTACAAGGAATCGATCATGGCTCACTCATTTAAATCGGTTGCGCTGGTCGGCAACACCCGGGATTCGCGCGTTGCCGACTGCATGCTGAGCCTGGCGGCACATTTTCAAGCACGCGGCGTGCAGGCCCTGGTGGATCCGGAGGTCGGCTTGGCGCTGCAAGCGGGCAACGTCGTCGCCTGCCCCGAACAGGCCTTCGCCACCCGCGCCGATCTCATCGTCGCCATCGGCGGGGACGGCACGCTGCTGTACGCCGCGCGGCTGGTCGCCGGCCATTCGGTGCCCCTGCTCGGCATCAACCGCGGCCGTCTCGGATTCCTGACCGACGTGAGCCCCTCTTCTATGCTGGAAGACGTCGATTCGGTATTGGCCGGACGCTACGGCGAAGATCGCCGCTCGCTGCTCGCCGCCACCCTGCAACGAAGCGACGGTCAAAGGGCTCGTGCCCTCGCGCTGAACGATGTCGTGGTCAACAAGTGGGAAACCGGCCACACGATGGACTTTGAAACTTCGATCGACGGCCGCTTTGTCAACTCGCATGGCGGCGACGGTATCGTGATCGCCACGGCGACCGGCTCGACCGCTTACGCGCTGTCCTGCGGCGGCCCCATCGTCGAGCCCGACCTCGACGTCTGGGTGCTCGCGCCGATCTGCCCGCACACGTTAAGCGACCGCCCGATCGTCGTGCGTGCCGGCAGCAAGATACAGCTGCGCCTGTCGGACCGGTTCGAGTCGCGTGCGCAGGTCACCTGCGACGGCAGCGCCCTCGGCGATCTTGAGCAAGGCGACAATTTGTATATCGAGGGCGCCGATGAGCAGATCACGCTGTTGCATCCGCCGGGCTACGACTACTACCGGCTGCTGCGCTCTAAGCTTCATTGGGGCCGCGGCGGCCACAATGGCACCCCTGACGCCTAAGCTGTGCTGACGCATCTTCAGTTGCGAGATTTGGTTCTCGTGGATCAAGCGGAGCTTGAGCTTAAGGGCGGCCTCACCGCCCTGACCGGCGAGACCGGCGCGGGAAAATCCATCGTTGTCGACGCGCTGCTGTTAGTCGCCGGCGGCCGGGGCGCGGGCGATATCGCGCGCCAGGGCGCGGAGCGCGCCGAGGTCACGGCAAGCTTTTCCGCGCTGCCGAAGGCCGCGGTGAGCTGGCTCAAGGAACAATCGATCGAGCACGAGGGCGACATCGTCGTACGGCGCGTCATCGGCGCGGACGGCCGCTCGCGCGCCTACGTGAACGGCCAGGTGGTGCCGCTGCAGGCATTGCGCGACCTGGCGGAGTTTCTGATCGAGATCCACGGACAACAAGAGTTTCAGCACCTGGTGAGCCGCGGCGCACAACGCGAACTGCTCGACGAGCGCTTGAGTGAGCCGCTCCTGAAGAGCAGCGTCGCGGACCTGTTCGAACGGTTCAGCGCCTGCCGCCGCGATTTCGAGTCGCTGAAAAGCGCCGCCGAGAACCGCGATGCCCGCCTCGAACTGCTGCGCTATCAACTGCGCGAACTTCAGGCCGAAGTGTCGACGGTGGAAGAGATCGAGGAACTCTTCGCCGATCAGAAGCGCGTGGCGGCGCGCGGCCGCCTCGGCTCGGCCGCCCGCACGGCGCTCAGCGCCGCTTACGAATCCGATAGCGACAGCGCGCATGACTTGCTCGCCAAAGGGGCGGCGGCTTTGCGCAGCGTGTCGGACATCGATCCGCAATTGAGCGAGGCCGGCAAGCTCTTGGGCGAGGCGGCCATCCTGACCCAGGAAGCCGCCGAGACTCTGCGGCGCTACTTGGACGCTCTTGATATTGATCCGGCGCGCCAAGACGAGATCGAGCGGCGCGCCGCGGCGCTCGAAGCGCTGGCAAGAAAGCACCGGGTCGCGGTGCTTAATCTGCCTGAGCAGCGCGCTCGCGTCGAACAAGAAGTCGCCAGCCTCGACACGCTGCAGCTCAGCTTGGCCGCGCTCGAAGGACAGATGGGCGAGCTCTCGCGCGAGTACCGCAGCGCGGCGCGGCGCCTCAGCGATGAGCGCCAAGCGGCGGCGCGCCGTTTGGGGGACCAGGTGACCCGCCTCATGCAGACCCTCGGCATGGCCGGCGGCACCTTTGCGGTCAACGTCACGGCGAGCGAACAGGAGTTTTCGCCGCACGGCAGCGATGAGGTGGAGTTCCAGGTGAGCGCAAATCCCGGTCAACCGCTCAAGAGTCTGGCCAAAGTGGCTTCCGGCGGCGAGCTGTCGCGCATCAGTCTCGCGGTTCAGGTGGCCGGACGCGCCGCGTCTTCACCGCTGTGTATGGTATTCGATGAGGTCGATGCGGGCATCGGCGGCGCCGTGGCCGAGATCGTCGGCCGACAATTGCGCGAGTTGGGCGAGCGCGCACAGGTGCTGTGCGTCACGCATCTGCCGCAAGTCGCGTCCCAGGCGCACAGTCAGTTTCGGGTTACCAAATTGACCGACGGCAAGACGACGCGCACGGCCGTCAAATCGTTGGGCGAAGCGGAGCGGATCGACGAGATCGCGCGAATGCTCGGGGGAATCGATATCAGCGAACAGGCACGGGCGCACGCGCGCGACATGCTCGGGCGCGCCATTCCGGGAGCCACTCTCAAGAAAAGGGGATCACGAACGTAAAGCCGCGCTCAAACGTCAGGAAGTGGTCTTGGGGCGTTTTTGGTTGGGACAGTTGACCTTGCGGCAGTGCCCATAAAGAATCAAGGCGTGATCGCTGATTTCGAAGCCCAGGCGCTTCGCCACGGCTTGTTGGCGTTCCTCGATGCCGCCGTCCATGAACTCTTCCACCTTGCCGCAGTCCACACACACGATGTGATCGTGATGGGCGCCTTGATTGAGTTCGAACACCGCCATGCCGCCCTCAAAATGATGGCGCGTGACGAGACCGGCGGCCTCGAATTGGGTCAACACTCGATACACCGTGGCAAGGCCGATGTCCTCATTGGATACCAAGAGTTTCTTGTAGATGTCCTCGGCACTCATGTGGCGCGCGGAACCGTCCGCGAGAATGTCCAGGATTTTCAGGCGCGGCAGCGTGACCTTGAGGCCTGCATTGCGCAGGTCGTTGCTTTCGCTGGTCGAGTCCGGTTTCAGGCGCTGCGGCATGCTGGGCCTTCGGTTATGATAGTGCCCCATTATCAATCATTTGACGGTTGTTCACCACTTTCATGAAATTAATTCAGAGCTTATTGCTGGGCGCCTCGATCAGTCTGGTTGCCTCGGGTTGCGTGTACCGCATCAACATTCAACAGGGCAACTTCCTCGATCAAGGAGCCGTCGATACCGTCAAGCCCGGCATGACGCGTAGCCAAGTGAGATACCTGCTTGGAACCCCGATGGTGGCCGACAGCTTCAACAAGGAGCGGTGGGACTATATTTACTATCTTAAGAAGGGCCGCTCGCGGCAGGTCGACTCGCGACGCGTGACCGTCTATTTCGAGGGCGACAAGGTCGCGCGATTGGACAAGCCGACGGCCGCGGAGGCGGCCGCTCAGGACGCCTCGGCGGCCAAGATCAAGAACGGACGGGTTTACTGACCTTCTGTGCGGCGCGCCTTCTGCGCGCGAGCTTCGGCTCTTCCGCCAGCGGCCTATAAATCTCGATTCGATCGCCGTCTTTGAGGGGCTGCTCCTTGCGCGCCAGCCTGCCGAAAATGCCCACCGCCGAATTGGCCAGGTCGACGCCGCCAAAGTCGGCGTCCGACGCGGCCAGCGTCAGGGCATCGGCGAGCAGGGAGCCGGCCGGCAGTTGCAGCGATTTCGCGACTTGGCGTTGCGCTCGCGCATAGACGATCTCGATGCTGATCACGTGTAGACCGCCTGGGCCCGGAGCACGAAGGCATCGACGATGCTGCCGCACAGGGCCTCGAACACGGCGTTGAAAGCCGCGGCGGTAACGCGGTTCTTGAACTCGAATTCCACCCTGAAATTCACGCGCGAACCGCGCGTGCCGATCGCTTCAAAACGCCACGCGCCCGTTAAATTGCGAAACGGCCCGTGCGTCAGTTGCATCAGTATCTGCGCGTCCGGGGTCAACGTGTTGCGCGTGGTGAATTCGGTTTGCAGCACCCCGTGCTCAATCTTAAGCGCCGCGATGCGTTCCGCGGCCGAGACGTCCGACACTCGAACCCCGACGCACCAGGGCAAAAACTCCGGGTAGCGCGCCACGTCGTTCACCAAGGCATACATCTGTGCGGGCGAAAAAGTGACTAAGGCAGTGCGCTCGACGACCTGCATGGCGCGCATTCTCCGGCAAAAGCGCGGGCGCCGCCATCGGCGATGATAGACTGCCTCCCGCCGTGAAAAGCCTCGACAAATTGCCGCCGATTGCCGTGAATCGCAAAGCGCGCTTCGACTACTTCATCGAAGAGCGCTTCGAGGCCGGCATCTCCCTGATGGGTTGGGAGGTCAAGAGCATGCGTGCCGGCAAGGCGCAAATCGCCGAGGCTTATGTGTATGTCAAGAACGGCGAGGCATTCCTGTTCGGCGCCCATATCCACGCGTTGAATTCAGCCTCCACGCACGTCGATACGGACCCGACACGCACGCGCAAACTGCTGCTGAATCGCCGCCAGCTCGATCGCTTGATCGGCGCAGTCGAGCGGCGCGGCTACACCTTGGTGCCGCTGGAACTGTATTGGAAGGAGGGCCGCGCCAAACTCGAGATCGGCCTTGCCAAGGGCAAGAAGCAGCACGACAAGCGCGCCGGAGAAAAGGATCGGGATTGGCAGCGCGACAAGGGCCGCATCTTGAAGGCGATGCGCCGCTAAAGCGAAACCCTCGCCCAAAGCCTGAATTTGGTTTGCCGGCGCCAAACAGCGTAAGCTATGCGTGATTGGGGCCGACCGGTTTCGACATGGGTTGCGAAACTCCAGGTGCGTACCGAGGTGCAGGTTACCTCGTAAAACTGACTTGCAAACTTATAGTTGCCAACGAAGACAACTACGCTCTAGCTGCCTAATCGCAGCTGAACCCTGACCGGCCTGTGCTGATGCGAACGGTTCAGGGGTAGCGCACATCAGCTAGTGGGACACACGTGTCTGGGGTGTGTCTTGCGAATCGCCACCGGACTGGCTGCACGCTTTCCCTGCCCGTCGGGTTAGTGAGCGGTGAGAACAATAGACGTGGCTACGTACGTAGATCTTGGAACGTAGGACTTATGGACGGGGGTTCGATTCCCCCCGGCTCCACCATTTTCGGGGCAGCGCTATGACAAAAATCGAAGTCCCGAAAACCACCGGGAAACGCCGCTCAGGCCGCTTCGGACGTTGGCTGATGGTGCTTCTGCTGCTGCTGGTGGTCGGCGCCGGCCTGTGGTCCTGGCTTACCCTGGCCTGGGCTTACGCGGATGGCGATCGGGCCGGCGTACTGCAAAAATTCGTGAGACGCGGCTGGATTTGTAAAACCCATGAAGGCGAAATCGCGCTGTTCTACGGCGGCGGGCAGTACCTAGGCCCGGCCTCGACGCGACAGTTTTGGGACTTCAGCGTGCGCGACAAAGCAGTCGCCGAGCAGCTCAGCAATGCGGTGGGCCATCGCGTCCAGCTGCACTATACCGAGCACCCGGGAATCCCTACTTCCTGCTTCGGCGAGACGAAGTATTTTGTCGATCGGGTCACGGTGAACGACAACGAGCCCGGCGGCACACCCACGCCCGGCAGCACGCCCGCGCCCGGCAGCACGCCCACGCCCAGCACGCCGCCCCCGAAGACCCCTTAGGAGAATTTCCGCATCGAGCTTTCGACCTGCTCGGTGATACTCACCGCCGTGCTGAGCGCCAGCAGTCCGTCCTCGCCGGTGACCGGCGGCGGCCGGCCGCTCGCCACCGCGTCCAAGAATGCCTCAATTTCTGACTTGAGCGCATCGCCCTGCTCGTAGGTATTCTCTTCAATGGCGACCTGCGGCATGCCGTCGGCACCCACGCCGTTGCCCTTGCGAATCACGGTCAGTATTTTCTGCTGCAGATCGAGCGACAGATAGGCGTCGTCTTGGAACAGGCGCAGTTTTCGCTCGGTTTTCAAGCTTACGCGGCTCGCGGTCGCGTTTGCGACGCAGCCGTTGGCGAATCGTAAGCGCGCATTGGCGATATCGATCTCGCGGGAAAACACGCTGCTGCCGATCGCATCGACTGCCACTACCGGCGAGCGCACGATGCTTAAGATCAAATCGATGTCATGGATCATCAAGTCCAGCACCACATCCACATCGGTGCCGCGATGCTTGAACGGCGCGAGACGCGCCGATTCAATGAAGCGCGGCACCGTGAGCGTGGGCTGCACCGCTTGCACCGCGGCATTGAAGCGCTCCAGGTGGCCCACCTGCAAAATACGTTTGGCCCGAGCGGCGATTGCGATGAGCTGCTGCCCTTCCGCGACCGTCACGGTCATGGGCTTTTCCACCAGTACGCCGGCGCCGGCTTCAAGAAACGCTTTGGCGACTTCGTAATGCGACGCGGTGGGAGTCACGATGCTCACCGCGTCGACGGAGCCCAGTAGCTCGCGGTAGTCGGCATGCGCGGCCACTTGAAGTTCGGCCGCGACCGCGCTACGCGCCGCAGCAGACGGGTCGGCGATGCCCACCAATTGAGAATTCGGCAGGCTGGCGTACTTTTGTGCGTGGAATCGACCCAAGTAGCCGACGCCGATAACGGCTGTACGGATCATTGGAGGATTCTACTCGCAAGCGACCCGGCGGGATTCGTTTACAATGACCTATGGCCTTCAGTTTCCGTCGTTTCGCCAGCGCAAGCCCGTGGGGCCGTGAGCTAACTGTTGCCGCCGTGGGGCTGCTGATCGGGGTTACCCTGATGCCCGTTCTCATCTTTTACGCGGGCGTGGCGGCACTGGGTCGCTTTGACGGCGCAAGCCTGGGGGCCCTGTTTACGAACATCTTTGCGGGCCTTAGGGACGCGTCCATCGCTTCCTGGACGGTGCTGCTGGGTCCCTATGGCCTGTATCTCTTATTCAAGGCGCTGCGCGCCTGGTGGCGAGCCAGCGCGAAATTGGGCTAGCGGCCTTTAACTTATGTCAGGCCAAGTTTGAACCGTGTCACAGTTTTACGATTCGGTTATCTGTCACCTGTCGCAATTTGGGAACATTCGCCTCGCGGCTAGATCACACAATTAAAGAAGCCGCGCATTGACAATTGAGAGGCGAGACGATGTCGAGTAATCCAAAAGTCCTGGGCGAAGACGATTCGAAATTCACCTACGGCGTGCGCGAGCTGCGGCAGGCGAAGGCCGCGGCGGCGCAGCCGCTCGCCTTGGATGAAGGTGTTCCCAAGACGGCCGATAAAAATCTGGGCTTCGACCCTTACAACACGTCCGGCAGCTTCGATCGCAAGAAGAATTGGACGAGAGTGGGCAAGCGCTAATCGCCTGCGGTCGAATTCGCCCGATGATGGGCCGTGCGAAATTCGCTCTCTGCGTACCACCGCGGAAATCGCCGGCTGTTCGCCAAATGCAGCCCTACTTGGTAAAAGAGCGTTAGGTCGGCCACCGCGCCGCCCACATCCCAGTCCGGGGAATATTGATCGCTGGGCTGGCGATAACGGTGCGCCAGATAGTCATCGATCTGCGCCTTCCCCCATACCGGTCCGCGCGCTGCCGAGTCGATGCCGGACTGCACATACAAGGCCGGAATGCCGCGGCCGGCAAAGCTGTAGCTGTCCGAGCGAAAATACCTTCCGAGCTGCGGATCCGGCTCAGGGTGCGTAACGCGTCCCTGCAGCAGCGCCTCGGCCCGGGCGATTTCTTCCAGATCCGAATTGCCGAAGCCGATAATGCTGACATCGCGAGTTCGGCCACCGGCCAGTAAGGTGTCTACATTGATGACCGCTGCGGTTTGCCGCAGCGGGAAAATGGGGTTCTCGACGTAGTACCGCGAACCCAGCAAATCAGGCACCGCGGCAGTCGTGGCGAGAAATACGATGGAGCGCTCGGAGCGAGGCTTGGTGCGCTCGAAGGATTGCGCCAGCACCAACAAGCCGGCGACCCCGGTGGCGTTATCGGCTGCCCCATTGAAAATATTGTGTCCCGATCGATCGGCGTCGACTCCCAGCGAATCCCAGTGAGCCGTGTAGATGATATTTTCGTGGGCACTGTGGCCCGGCAACAAGGCAATGACATTCGCCGAACTGAAGGCGCGAATGGAGTTGCGAAGTGCCGCATCGAGTTTCAGGCCCAAAGGCACGGGCTTGAAGCCCGGATGGGCAGCGGCAACTGCCGCGCGCTCAAAATCAAGACCGGCGTCGGTGAAAAGCGCACGCGCCGTCGCCTTTTGAATCCACCCTTCGATGGCCGCGCGAGCGGCGCTCGCATCTGCACCAGCCTGCTCGAATTGGGCGCCGCCCCAGGTCGCCTGGATCACATTCCATTCGTAACCCATTTGCACCGAATCGTGAACGAGCAGTACGCCCGTCGCGCCTTGACGAGCGGCTTCCTCGAGCTTGTAGGCCCAACGACCGTAATCGGTCATGGCATTGCCCCGAAACACCGCAGGATCCTTGGAGGCATAGCCCGGATCGTTGGCAAGCACGATCACGGTCTTGCCATGAACATCGACCTTCGCGTAATCGTCCCACGCGTATTCCGGCGCGACGATGCCGTAGCCCACGAACACGACGTCACTGCCGGCAAGCTGCACTTGCGGGATGGCGCGCTTGGTCCATATCACCATGTCCTGACCGTAGATCAGTTGGCGCGCGCCCTTCTGCCCCGCCACGGACAGGGTCGGTACGGCATCGGGAGTTATTTGCACCAACGGAACCTGCTGCACGTAGCTCGTGCCGTTGCCGGGCTTTAGGCCCAACTTGCGGAAGCCCTCGACGAGATAAGCCACCGTTTTGGCTTCGCCCGCAGTGCCGGGCTTGCGGCCCATAAAGTCGTCGGAGGCCAGCACGCGGACGTGGTCCCTGAACGCGGTATCATCGATATCCGTGGAAGGCGGCGGTTCTTTGGGTTGGTTGCTGCAACCCGGCAATATCAGTGCGGCGAAAACCCCCACGACCCAAATCCGCTCAATTCGCATTGCGTGCTCGCTCTTTGCCGATCAACTGCGGCGCGGCCAATACAGCAAAACCAAGCCGCAAAGGCAAATCGCGGTGGCGACATGGGCCCAGCCGCGCCAGGGGCGAAGTTTTGCCTGCCCGAGGAAACTACTCGCGCTGGCGGCGGTCAGAGCCACGAAGGCCACCAGGCTGCCCGCCAGTCGGGGCATTTCGCGCCATAAATCGGGGTGTTCGCCGGCCAGAACCCCGAACACGACCAGGACGGCGCCCAGGCCAAACGTGATCGATGCGGCGGACCCAAGGACGATGCCGATCAAAACCGTGAACGGACGCATATCCTCTGGCTCATATACACTTGCTAGGAGGCGGGAGCTTCTCTAGCCTTGGATAGGGAGTGGGGAATTAAGTTTACAGGAGATTGACGACCTTGATGACTCAACGGCCCCAGGCCACTCGTTCGAGATGGATTTCCCTCGTTGCAGTCTGCGCTAGCGCAGTCGGTCTTGCCGCGCTCTTAGGCGCCGCCATGACGCCGCCGGCGGCAGCGCCCGCCGCCGTCTCAACGCTTGCACCGACTGAGCAAGAAAACTACGTTGCGCGGCGCGTGGCCGACATTGTCGCCCACGAGCACTACCGCCGGGCGCCGCTCGATGATCATCTCTCGAGCTTAATCCTCGACCGATATCTTGACGCCATCGACGGCGGCAGGAGCTACTTCTTCACCAGCGATATCGCCGAATTCGAGCGTTATCGCTACGAGCTCGACGATGCCATCAAGACCGGCAATGTCGAGCCGGCATTTGTGATCTTCCGCCGCTATCAGCAACGCAGCCGCGAGCGCATGGCGTATGCGATCGACCTTTTGAACAAGAAACCTGATTTCGACATCGAGGAGTCGTTTAATTTCGACCGCGAGAAGGAACCCTGGCCCGCCAACACCGCCGAGATGAACGAGCTGTGGCGCAAGCGCGTGAAGAACGACGCGTTGTCGCTGATCAGCGCCGGCAAGCAATGGCCCGAGGCCGTCGAGGTATTGCGCAAGCGCTACGAGCGCGTGGCCAAGCGCATGGACCAAAGCAAGCCCGACGATGTCTTTGAAATTTTCATGAATGCCTTTGTGCTGTCCTTGGATCCGCACTCGAACTATTTCTCGGCGCGCAATTCCGAGGAATACAACATTCAAATGAGCTTAAGTTACGAGGGCATTGGCGCCTCGCTGCAATTGACCGACGACTACGTCACGGTGATCGACGTCATCGCCGGCGGTCCGGCTGCGGTCAGCGGCAAGCTCGGCGCGAACGATCGAATCACCGCCGTGGGCGAAGGCAAGAACGGCGAGCTGACCGATGTGATCGGCTGGCGCTTGGATGACGTCGTGCAAAAGATTCGCGGCCCCGGCGGCACCATGGTGCGATTGCAGCTGCTGCCTGCGGGCGCGGCCCCCGGCTCGGTGCAAAAAGTCGTGGACTTCACTCGCAACCGCGTTTCACTCGAAGCACAGGCGGCCCACAAGAGCATGCGCACCGTGACGCGCAACGGCCGTGACATCAAGGTCGGCATCATTACGGTGCCGAGCTTTTATCAGGATTACGACGCCAGCCGGGCCGGCGCAAAGGATTACCGCAGCACCACCCGCGATGTGCAGCGCCTTATCGGCGAGTTGCGCAAAGACGGGGCCGAGGTCTTGATCATGGACCTGCGCGCCAATGGCGGCGGCTATCTGCCCGAAGCGGAGTCGCTCACCGGCTTGTTCATCGATCGCGGACCGGTCGTGCAATTGCGCGACACGACCGGCCATATCGAAGTTGATGACGATCCGAACCCGTCGATCTTCTACAGCGGCCCCTTGGTGGTGCTGGTCGATCGCTTCAGCGCGTCGGCCTCGGAGATATTTGCCGGCGCCATCCAGGACTACGGCCGCGGCCTGATCGTCGGTCAACAGACCTACGGCAAGGGCACGGTACAGAATGCGCACCCGCTCAATTACACGATCTTCGGCCGTAAGCCCGAATTGGGCCAGCTGAACGTGACGATCGGCAAGTACTACCGGATCACGGGCGAGAGCACTCAGGACCGCGGCGTCACACCCGACATCGCGTTGCCGTCGCTCATCGATGCCAATGAAGTCGGCGAGAGCACGCGCGATCGTGCGTTGCCCTGGGATCACATCGAGCCGGCCGCCTTCAGAGTGGAAGGCGATTTGAAGCCGATTGCGGCGACACTGGAGAAACTACACGCGGAGCGAACCGCGGGCAGTGCCGACTTTAAGTATCTGCACGACGACATCGCGTCACTGGAAGCCATGCGCAGCCAGAAGTCCCTTTCCTTGAACCTCAAGACCCGCGAAGCGGAGCGTAAACGCTTGGAGAGCGAACGGCTCGAGCGTGAAAACTCCTGGCGCGAAGCGCATAACGTTAAGCCGGTCAAGGCGCTGGAAGAAATCAAGGACGATGCGACGGCGTCAATATTGCTGGACGAAGGCACGCAAATCGCTGCCGATCTCGTCGTGGTCTCAGCGCGAAGAGCCGCCCCGACGCAGGCGCGGCGCGCCGATAGCCCTTAGCGCAGCAAGACGGAGTACAGGTCCCAGTAGTCCTCGGCCAGCACATTCCAAGGGGTGGCCGGGGACTTGGCCCGGTCGTCGGATTCGGTCGCGGCCGGCGACAGCGAATCGGCCGTAGGCACCGTGTCGGCGGCGTTGCGATAATTGCAGGTCGCTCGCAGCCGCTCCAGTTTTACCCGGACCGCCGCGCCGATCTGTTTCTGATTGGCCACTGCCAACTGGGCTTTCTGCACACGCTGCATATAGCTCTCGCATTCCTCGCGCGTGCCGAAGTTCATCTCGTGAACTCGGCGCGCCACCGCTTCCTTGGCGCGGGCCGCGAGCCCGTAGGCATCCGCATGTTCGCACAGCAATTCCGCGTAACTGATGACGGCGAGATTGATGTTGCGGCGCGCCGCCAGCGACAGGCCGGGAAATTCAGGCGCAGTCTCTTGCTCGATCGCGCTGCGCTCGGCGTGCACCTCGCCGACGGCTGCGTCGGCCATCACGACGTGGCTGCGCAATGACTCCAAAGACTTCTGGCAGCGACGGCGCCGGAAGTAGTGCCAGAAAGCCGTCAATCTTTCTATCTCGTACTGCGCTTCCACCAGGCGCCGCCGTTGCTCGTCCGCCTCGGCGCTTGCCGCCCGCAGCCGCTGGTCCGCGTCGGCGAGCCGGGTATTTTTCTCCGCATCAACGTCGGCCTTGTGCTTCGCGACCTCGCGCGCTTCCTGTTGACGCGTCAATTCCAGCGCGAATGCCGAGAGCTGCTGGTGGCTGTTCTTCCACAAGGCGCGAAGCTGAAAGAAAACCAGCGCGCCAAAGCCGGTTTTTGGATCGCCCAGCAAGTCGCCGAGCGCATCCATCTGTTCCTGGACGCGGATAGTCGCGCCCTCCTGCTGCTTGAGCCTATCGCGCAGCAGATGGAATTCGTCTTTGAGGTCGGCGTAGGCCTTCTTCAGGCCCGCACGATTTTGGAACAGCTGCATGAGCCGCTCTTCGTCGGCACTGGCTGCGCCCCCATCAGCAACGCCTTTTAGAAACGTCAGCTTGTCGATCAATGTCCCGCCTCATCCCATGACAACCGCAGGTCATCCGATACGAAGCCAACCTGCGCGGCTAGAAGTGATGTCCCCGCTCGGCACAATATTCCAACCATTTATTTAGCATCATGTTTCGGGCCCAGCGCTGATCCAGTTCACGCTTGAGTCCCGACTGCAGCTGGGAGAGCTGCGGATGACGTTGAAAACCACGAAAGCTTCGCACCTCGGCCAGGCGCGCATCGTGATAGACGCAAACCTCCAAGTCCGGGTCGCGCTGCCGCGATGCCTCGAATTCGAACTCGTAGGTGAGCCGGAACACGCTGGTATAGCGGCACAGCTCCAGGGGGGTGAGATATAGGTCACAGTCCGACGCGACCTTGGAAACGCATCGCGTGGTTATTTTGCGAAGATCAGCCGCCAGCCAGCCGAGACGCACGAAGTTGCTTTCGTACAGCGTCATCAGGCTCACGAAGCTGCCGGGCCGCGCCCGCCAGGATGTCTCGCACCATTGATCCGCTATCATCATTGAACTATACCATGCAGCTTCGAGTTTTCAGGGCCGCAGTCGCCGCTCGATGCCCATACGATCGAGAATTCTGCTCGAAATTTCTTCGATCGACACTTCGGTCGCATCAAGCACGGGGACGCCGTGCCGCTCGAACAACGACTCCGCAGCCCGCACTTCGAATGCTACTTGCGCGGCCGACGAATAACGGCTGTCGGGCCGGCGCTCGTTGCGAATTTGTTGCAGCCGATCGGGTCTAATCGTAAGCCCGAATAATTTTCGTGTATACGCCTCGAGCGGGCGCGGCAGTCTGCGCGATTCCAGATCATCGTCGGTCAGGGGGTAGTTCGCCGCGAAAATTCCGTACTGCATGGCCAAATACAAGCACGTCGGCGTTTTGCCGGAGCGCGATACGCCCACCAGGATCAGATCGGCACGCTCGTAGTCTCGCACCACCGAGCCGTCGTCGTTGGCGAGTGCAAAATTCGTCGCATCGATGCGCGTCGCGTAAGCATGGGTATCCGCCATACGATGAGTCTTACCCGCCGTATGGCTTGATTGCGTCTTGAGTTCTCCGGCAAGGGGTGCTAGGAAAGGATCAAAAAAATCCAGAAAGAATCCGGTACTGCCGCGCACGATGTTGCGCACGTCTTCTTGCACGAGCGTACTGAAGACAACCGGCCGCACGCCCTCTTGCGCGGCGACCAGATCGATCTTGCGAACAGCTTCAATTGCCTTGTCAACGGTGGAGATAAATGGCACAGTCACTTGGCGAAATTCGATGCCATCGAACTGCGTCATGAGACTGTGCCCCATTGTTTCTGCGGTAATTCCCGTTTGGTCGGAAACGAAAAATACTGTTCGTTTAATCACGGTAACCTCATGCGGCGCATTCGCCGCAAAGTGTTTCACCTAAACTGCCGTCGGACAAGCGGTGCACTATGAAGCCCTATATCGTTTGGTTCGAAAAACTCAAGAATAAGGACGTTGAACTCGTCGGTGGCAAGAATGCTTCCATCGGTGAAATGATTTCGAGCCTGGCGACACTCGGCGTCTCGGTGCCGGGCGGTTTTGCCACGACATCGCATGCCTATCGGGATTTCTTGGCGCAAGGCGGGCTGGATGAGCGAATCCGCGCTGTGCTCGCGACGCTGGATGTGGACGATGTCGATCGGCTTGCCGTGGTCGGCGCGCAAATCCGCGGCTGGATGCTCGCCACGCCATTTCCGGCGCGGCTACAAGCGGAGGTGCTGGAGGCCTGGCGCACCATGAAGGGCGCGGGTGATGTCGCTGAATTCGCGGTGGCGGTTCGCTCGTCGGCAACGGCGGAAGACCTGCCGGAAGCCTCGTTCGCCGGCCAACAAGAAACATTTCTCAATGTGCGCGGCGAGGAGCATTTGCTCAAGTCCATGCACGAAGTGTACGCCTCGCTGTTCAACGATCGCGCCATTTCCTATCGAGTGCACAATAATTTCGATCACAGCGCGGTCGCCCTTTCGGTCGGCGTGCAGCATATGATACGCAGCGATTTGGGCGCGGCTGGAGTCATGTTTACCCTCGACACGGACTCCGGGTTTCGCGACGTGGTATTCATCACGGCCGCCTATGGTCTGGGCGAGACGGTGGTTCAAGGAGCGGTCAACCCGGACGAATTTTATGTCTACAAGCCCGCGCTGCGCGCCGGTCTGCGCTCCATATTGAGAAAAAACCTCGGCGGCAAGGCGATAAAAATGATCTACGCCGAGCCGGGCTCGAAGGAGCGCGTTCGAACCGTCGACGTGGCGAATGACGAGAGAAACCGCTTTTCACTGAAAGATGGGGAAATTACCGAGCTGGCAAAGCAGGCGCTCATCATCGAAGAGCACTACGGCACGCCCATGGACATCGAATGGGGCAAGGACGGCGCGACCGGCAAGATTTACATTTTGCAGGCACGCCCTGAGACTGTCCAAAGCCGTGCCGGCCGGACGATTTTGCGCTTTACGCTGAAAGCGCGCTCCAAGATACTCACCAACGGCCGCAGCATCGGCCAGCGCATCGGTTCAGGTCACGCACGCGTCATCAAGGATGCGAAGGAAATGTCGCGGGTCAGAGCCGGCGACGTTTTGGTCGCCGACATGACCGATCCGGATTGGGAACCTGTCATGAAGCGCGCCTCAGCGATCGTGACCAATCGCGGCGGACGCACCTGTCACGCGGCCATCATCGCCCGCGAACTCGGCATCCCCGCGGTCGTCGGCTGCGGCAGCGCCACCACCGACATCAAGGAGGATCAACCCGTCACGGTCTCCTGCGCGGAAGGCGATACGGGGTACGTGTACGACGGCATGCTGGAATACGACGAGCGCAGCATTGAAATGGACGCGATGCCCTCGATACCGGTGAAGATCACGATGAATGTCGGAAATCCGGATCGCGCGTTCGATTTCGCCGGTATACCCCACAAAGGGGTGGGACTCGCGCGTCTTGAATTCATCATCAACCGCATGATCGGCGTGCATCCGCGGGCCTTGCTGGAATTCGCCCGGCAGAGCGCCGAGGTCAAGGATGCGATCGGCAAGCAAATCGCCGGCTACGACGGCCCGGTGAATTTCTACGTCGACAAGCTGAGCGAGGGAATCGCGCAAATCGCCGCCGCGTTCGCCCCTGAACCGGTGATCGTGCGCCTCTCGGATTTCAAATCAAACGAGTATGCGAATCTGATCGGCGGAAAGGACTATGAGCCGCACGAGGAAAACCCGATGCTGGGCTTTCGCGGCGCCTCGCGCTACATCGATAAGGTATTCAGGCCGTGTTTTGAGCTTGAATGCCGCGCCTTGAAGCGCGTGCGCGATGAAATGGGGCTGACCAACGTGCAGGTCATGGTGCCGTTCGTGCGCACCTTGAGCGAGGCCAGAGCGGTGACGCAGCTGCTCGCCGAGAATGGCTTGAAGCGCGGCGACAATGGCCTGAAGCACATCATGATGTGCGAACTGCCGACCAACGCCCTGCTCGCAAGCAAGTATCTTGAATACTTCGACGGCATGTCGATCGGCTCCAATGACATGACCCAGCTAGCGCTCGGCCTGGACCGCGACTCGAGCGTCGTGGCCAAATCCTTCGATGAGCGCGATGAAGCGGTCAAAGCCTTGATGTCGATGGCCATCAAGGCCTGCAAGGCGCAGGGGAAATATGTGGGGATTTGCGGTCAAGGTCCTTCCGATCATCCCGAGTTGGCGCGTTGGCTGGTCGAACAGGGCATCGACAGCCTGTCGTTGAATCCGGATACGGTGGTCGAGACCTGGATGTTCCTGGCGAACGATTCGCCGCGGTGAGCTGATCAGAACGCGCGCAACAACCTCTCGCGGTAGTACTGCAGCTCGCGGATCGACTCGCGCACGTCGCCCTGCGCGAGATGCGTCGAGGCTTTGCGAAACCCTTCGGCGATGTTGGGCGCCCAGCGTAGCGCCAACTCCTTGAGCGTGCTCACGTCGAGATTGCGGTAATGGAAAAATGCCTCCAGCGTGGGCATATAGCGCGCCAGGAAGCGCCGATCCTGGCAAACGCTGTTGCCGCACATCGGTGAGCGTTTGGGCGGAACCCATGGTTCGAGAAATTCCAGCGTGCGCCGCTCGGCCGTCGGCGCATCGATGTCGCTCGCCAGGACGCGCGCGCTCAATCCGGAGCGGCCGTGCTGATTGGTGTTCCAATCATCCATGGCGCGCAACACCGGCTCGCTTTGATGCACCGCGAATACCGGCCCTTCGGCGAGCACATTGAGGTGCTTGTCGGTTACGATCGTCGCAATTTCGATGATCAGATCGGATTCGGGCTTAAGCCCGGTCATCTCCAAATCGATCCAAATTAGATTTTCTGGGGATTTCATGATGTTTTACGATTGGTCATGGTAGCAGGCGGCACGGGGACCGTCCTTGCCAGTTACGGCCGAGGCGTCTTGGTCAACACCGGCAGCGAAATCGTGCGCTGTGGACTCAAAGGGCGCAAATTGCGCGTCGTTTGCGGCGACCGGGTCACCTGGAGTTTTCCGCCTTCTGCCGACGGACCGTCCGTCGATACCATCGAGTCGCGCCGCAATTTGATCGAACGCATCGACGCACGCGGCCGCGCCGAACCGGTGGCCGCCAACATCGACAAACTTGCCATCGTCGTGGCTTCGCAGCCTGCCCCTGACTGGTTCTTGGTGGACCGCTATTGGGCGGGTGCTGCGCTGAAGGATCTTGACGCCCTGATCATCGTGAACAAGAGCGATCTTGGAATCGAGGCCATCGAGCGGCAGCTGGCTGAATACCGCCAACTGAATCTCTCCTGCCTCGAGGTGAGCTGTCAGTCGGGCGCAGGCATCCGCGAACTGGGGGCTGTGCTGGCCGGCAGCGTGAACTTGCTCGTGGGCCAATCAGGCGTCGGCAAATCATCCCTGGTAAATGCCCTGGCGCCGGAGGCGGACGCGCAGACTGCGGAACTGACGCGCGACTCGGAAGGCCGGCACACCACCACCACCGCTCGCTGGTACGCGCTGGGCGCGACCTCCGCGCTCATCGACGCCCCCGGCGTGCGCGACTTTGCACCGCCCGCGAGCCTGGTGCGCGCCGCGGAGCGCGGCTTTCTCGAGATTCACGCGCGCAGCGCCCAATGCCGATTCAAAGATTGCCGGCACCTGGAGGAGCCGGGCTGCGCGGTGCGCACGGCGGTGATCCATCAGGAAATTTCGCCGCGCCGCTACGAAAGCTACCGGCGGCTCTACCGGCTTTACGAGAAGCTAGCGTCCTAGGAAACCGCGGTCCGTCCGGCCAGGGCGTGGGCCAGCGTTCCGCCATCGACATACTCCAGCTCACCGCCAACCGGCACCCCGTGGGCGATTCGCGACGCCTTGATCCCTAAGCGCAGCGCCAGTTCGCCGAGATAATGCGCGGTTGCCTCGCCTTCGGCAGTGGGATTCGTCGCGAGAATCACTTCGCGAACCTCGCCGAACTTGAGCACCTGCTCGAACTCATCCAGGCCCAATTCGGCGGGACCCACGCCGTCCAGCGGCGACAGATGCCCCATGAGCACGAAGTAGCGCCCGCGAAAACCGCCCGACTGTTCGATGGCAACCACGTCGGCGGGCGACTCGACCACGCACAGCTGCGCCAAGTCGCGCTGGCTGGATGCGCAAATCGCGCAAAGTTCACTCTCGGTGAGCATTCGGCAGCGCTTGCAGTGACCGACATGCTGTAGGGCCTCGGCCAGTGCCAGACTCAAGGTCCGGCCACCATCCCGGTCCCGCTCCAACAGATAGAAGGCCATGCGTTGAGCTGACTTCGGGCCCACACCGGGCAGGCAGCGCAGCGAGTCGATCAAGCGCGCAAGGGTCGGCGTGTACTTCATCTTACCTCTACGTTCAAAACGGCAGCTTCATGCCCGGCGGCAGATTAAGACCGGACATCAGGCCCGCATACTTCTCTTGACTGCGCGCGGCAATCTTTCGGACCGCATCGTTGATCGCCGCGGTCAACAGGTCTTCGAGCATGTCCTTGTCCTCAGCCAGCAACTTCGGCTCGATCAGCACCTTCTTCGCCTCGTGCCGCCCGTTTAAGGTCACCTTGACCATGCCCGCCCCGGACTCACCGGTCACTTCAATATCGGCCAATTCGGCCTGCGCCTTCTGCATGGTTTCCTGCATTTGCTGCGCCTGGCGCATCAGATTTCCCAGTCCACCTTTCATCATAAGAGCCTCGCTTGCTAGTTCGTTGGCTTCACGGAAGTTGCGTCCACCTCGGCGCCGAAGCGCTCGCGCAACCCTTTCACGGCGGGATCCGATTCGAACGCGGCGGCGGCGCGCGTGATCTTGTCCTGTTCCGCCTGAACGCGTTGCCGCGCCGGCGAGTTCAGAGCGGCCTGCGATGTTTCAAATGCCAGGCGAATGTCGCGGCCCATATACTTCGATAAACCCTGCACGAGTTTCTCCTCGAGGGGCCGTGTCCGCCGATCCGC
The DNA here is from genome assembly GCA_963749775.1 of uncultured Gammaproteobacteria bacterium. Lineage (GTDB taxonomy): Bacteria > Pseudomonadota > Gammaproteobacteria > Steroidobacterales > Steroidobacteraceae > Bog-1198. The sequence continues at coordinate 9,923 of CAVVPB010000024.1, read as the reverse complement.
AGCGGCTTGATCCAGCCTGAGAGTCAAAAGGTCATTCTCAAACTTTCCCGGCACGCAATTCAACGCCAGCTGGCGCACCATGCCGCTTAAGTTCGCGGCCTCGACGACGCTCGGCCAATTGCTGGAGTCGATCGCGGCAGGCGGCGCCGGCGTATTGCCCGCGGCGGCGGCCATGAGGGGCTGAGCGCTCCTGCGGCCGAAACGCCAGCATCCTCAGCAACGTCATTTCAAAGCCCAGGCGCGGCTCGGGCGCCATCGATAGGTCGCGGCGGCCCCCCAGCGCGATCTGATAGTAAAGCTGCGCATCGGCAGGCGATATCGCACGCGCGAGGCGCGTCAGGAGCTCGGCATCGAACTCCTCGTCCAGCGGCGCGGCTTCCGGGACGATCTGCACGATGGCGATTCGCTGCAGCAGTGCGGCCAATTCGACCAATGCACGGTCATAATCCGGCGCATCACGATCCAGCTCACCCACCTGGGCCAACAGCGCCGCGCCGTCACCACGTGAAACTGCCTCGATGAGTCGGCCCACATGTCCCCGATCGATCGTGCCGAGCATGCTTCTCGCGTTGAGTTCGTTCACCGCACCGCCGCCGAAGGCGATCAGCTGATCGAGCAGGCTCAGTGCGTCGCGCATGCTGCCGTCGGCGGCGCGCGCCAGCAGCGCAATGGCCGGCGGCTCGAACGATAGGTTTTCCGCGGCCGCGATGAACTTCAGGCGTTCGCCGATCAATGCGGCCGGCAAGCGTTTGAGGCTGAATTGCAGGCAGCGTGACAGCACGGTCACCGGAAGCTTCTGCGGATCCGTCGTGGCCAGCAAGAATTTGATGTGCGGCGGAGGTTCTTCCAGCGTTTTGAGCAGCGCGTTGAAGGAGTGGTTCGACAGCATGTGGACTTCATCGATGAGGTACACCTTGTAACGGCCGCGGGTCGGCGCGTATTGCACGTTGTCGAGCATTTCACGCGTGTCATCGACCTTGGTGCGCGAGGCCGCATCGACCTCGATGAGATCGACGAAGCGGCCCTCATCGATCTCTCTGCAGGCGGCGCAGGTACCGCAGGGGTTCGAACTGACGCCCGCGGTCTCGCAATTGAGCGATTTCGCCAAAATGCGCGCGACCGTGGTCTTGCCGACACCACGGGTTCCGGTAAAGAGGAACGCGTGGTGCACCCGGCCGGCGTCGAGCGCATTGCTGAGCGCGCGCAGCACATGATCTTGCCCGACCATCTCGGCAAATCGTTTGGGGCGCCATTTACGCGCGAGTACGACGTAGCTCATGACGTTATTGTCGCATGCCTTTTAAGGAGGCGGCCCGCGCCAGCAGGACTTCGGCGCCCGACTTAAAGCCTCTACCGCTGCTCCCTTCCGGGCCTGACGGGGTTCGTGGCCAGTCGTCGCGAAGATGCAAACGCGAGCCACCATAAACGTAAAGTGGCCGGCAAAGAGGGAGGGATAGTCTCGGGCCCAAGTGATCGAACCCCTCCTCTAACTTCCTGGTCAAAATTCAGTTTAGACGATACCAGCATCGCCTTACACGCCATCATCATGGCGGAGAGGGAGGGATTCGAACCCTCGAACACCTTTTGGGATGTTACTCACTTTCCAGGCGAGCGCCTTCGACCACTCGGCCACCTCTCCGCGCGGCCGCAAGGGTACCGGAGCCGGCACAGACGATCAAATCTAGCCGGCGGCTGGCCTCGTCGCGGGCGCGGGTTTATAGCGCGGAGGAACATCGAAGCAAGTGTCCTTCGGCCCCGGTTGAGGCGGTACGTCGCCTACCGCGGGAATCACCAACGCGCCTGCCGTGTTAGGTGTATCCATCCCCGCCGGCACTTTCAGCGGCGGGGCCGATAGCGCGTGCTGGTACTCCTGCGAGGTATGGCAGTCCGGATTCAGCTTGCTAAACAGGTGGCAACCGCTCATCAGGGTGCCCGCAACCATCAACACTAAGACTCGATCAAGACTCATGCAGCTTGGTCCTCAAGGGTAAGTCCGGCAGCCCGCATCGCACGCAGCACGGTATCGTGGTGCGCCGCTGCAAGTTCGACCAACGGAAGGCGAATTGTGTTCCCAATCAGCCCCATCCTCGCCATCGCCCACTTGACGGGTATGGGATTTGCTTCGACAAACAGATCCTTATGTAAAGGCTGCAAACTGGCGTCAATAGCCCGCGCTTCGGCCAGAGCACCCGAGAGCGCAGCCTGGCAGACCTCATGCATCCGGCGCGGCACGACGTTTGCCGACACCGAAATGACGCCACGCGCGCCGATGCTCATCAGATCGACGGCGGTGGCATCATCCCCCGACAATAGCGTGAATTCCGCGGGACACGCGCTCAGCAATTCGCGCGCGCGGCTCATCGATGCCGTCGCTTCTTTGATCGCCACAATGCGAGGATGCCGCGCCAGACGCGCGACGGTGCTAGGCAAGAGATCCACCGCCGTTCGGCTCGGCACATTATACAGAATTACCGGCACGGCGGAGGCATCCGCTGCGGCCACAAAGTGTCTGTATAGGCCCTCCTGAGGAGGCTTGTTGTAGTAGGGCGTTACCAGCATCACCGCATCGACGCCGAGGCGCGACAGGCTTCGCGTGCGCGCCACCGTCGCCTCCGTCGCATGACCGCCGGTACCGACGATGATCTTGACCTTGCCTTGGCAACGCGCTACGGCTCGCTGCGTGAGTTCCTCGGTTTCGGCCGCGGAAAGCACCGGCGATTCTCCGGTGGTTCCGGCAACGACGATTCCGTCCGTGCCCTCACGCATGTGAAAATCAAGCAACCGATCCCAAGCGGGACCGTCCAGGGCCCCATCCGCCGTCATTGGGGTCACGATTGCGACCATGCTTCCGGAAAACATCAAGCAACTCCACAGGAAATATCGCTACCTTAAGTGCCGGACATACACCCTGGCAAGCGCCCATCCGGTAGAATTTACGCCGATGAAACAACATATCGTGATTTCCGCGGTCGGTGGGGACCGCGTCGGCATGGTCCATGAACTTTCCAAGGCCATTGCCGACTGTGGAGGCAGCATCAGCGAAAGCCGGATGACCTCGCTGGGCAATGAGTTTGCCATGCTGCTCCTGGTCAACGGCAACTGGCATACCCTCGCCAAACTCGAGGGGGAGTTCAAGAAGCTCGCCGACGCCACCGGCATGAACATCCAATTGCGGCGCACCGAAGAGCGGTCGGCGCGTAACGACATGCTGCCCTACTCCATCGACGTGGTGTGCCTCGACCAGACCGGCATCGTCGCGGGACTTTCAGGCTTCTTCGCGCAACGCGGCGTCGACATCGCCGAGTTGTCGACCCGCTCGTACGCGGCTGCGCACACCGGCGCTCCGATGTTTTCGGTGCAGATGATCGTGAACGTGCCGAGTCGCCTGCACATCGGCGTGCTGCGCGAGGAGTTCATGGATTTTTGCGATCACTTGAACCTGGACGCCATTTTTGAACCCGTGAAGAGTTAGCGATGCCAAGCAAGACCGAAGTTGGCGCCAAGGCGCCGCAATTCACCCTCGAAGGCACCAACGGCACTTGGTCGCTCGCCGACGGCAAGGGCAGCGCGCTGGTTATCTATTTCTACCCGCGCGATAACACCTCCGGCTGCACCCAGGAAGGCCTGGATTTTTCCGCGTTGCACGCTCAATTCCGGCGCGGCAAGGCGCTGGTCTTCGGGATTTCGCCGGACAGCGTGGCGTCACATGAGAAGTTCAAGAAAAAAATGTCGTTTCCCTTCGACCTGCTAAGCGATCCAGATCAAAAGGTCTGCAAACTGTATGATGTCATCCAGGAAAAAAGCATGTACGGCAGGAAATATATGGGAGTCGAGCGCAGTACTTTTCTCATCGATGCCAAGGGTGCGTTGCGGCACGAGTGGCGCAAGGTGAAGGTCAAGGGTCATGCCGAGGACGTATTGGCCGCGGTGAAGTCTCTGTGACCGGCAATGTGCGGCCGCTGGGAGCCGCTGTGCTAAAGACCCGGCAACTCAAGGCCGAGCGCAGAATATTCGTGCTCGACACGAATGTCTTGATGCACGATCCCACCGCCATATTTCGCTTTGAAGAGCACGATATCTACATTCCGATGACCGTGCTCGAAGAGCTCGATGCGGGCAAGAAAGGCTTGTCGGAACCGGCCCGCAATGTGCGCCAAGTCAGTCGCTTTTTGGACGAATTGATGCACGGCGCCACCAAGAAGCAAATCGACCGCGGGCTCGCGTTGCCGACCGCCGTCCCGATCAATCACGGCAAGCGGCCGCCCGGCGGCAGACTTTTTTTCCAGACCCAGCTGCTCGAGTCGGTGCTGCCGGACAGCCTGCCTGGGCAGGGCGCGGACAACGCGATCTTGGCCAATACGCTGGCACTGCAACAAAAGTTTCGCACCGCGCGCGTGACGCTGGTCTCGAAGGACATCAACCTGCGGATCAAAGCCGCCATTCTCGGCGTGCACGCCGAGGATTACTCAAGCGACAAGACCATCGAGGACGCGGATCTGCTGGTGCGCGGCGCGCAGCAGTTGCCCGAGAATTTCTGGGAGAAGCACGGCAAGGGCATGGAGTCTTGGCAGCAGCAAAGCCGCACCTACTACCGGGTGCGGGGACCTTTGGTGCGAGAATGGAAAACCAATCAATTCGTCTACGATCCGGGCGCCAACGGCGTGGAAGCGATCGTGCGCAAGCTCGAGGGCGATTCGGCGATATTGGAACTGACCACCGACTATCGCACCGAACGAAATAATGTGTGGGGTGTCACCGCGCGCAATCGCGAACAAAATCTTGCGCTTAACTTGTTGATGGATCCAGAAATCGACTTCGTGACGGTGTTAGGTCCTGCCGGCACGGGTAAGACGCTGTTGACGTTGGCGGCCGGCCTGGCGCAAACGCTGGATCATAACCGCTTCAGTGAAATCATCATGACCCGCGTCACCATACCCTTGGGCGAGGATATCGGCTTTCTGCCGGGCACCGAGGAGGAGAAAATGGAGCCATGGATGGGCGCGTTGATGGACAACCTGGAAGTTCTGACGCAAAGCCAACCCGGCGGCACCTGGGGACGAGGCGCAACCAATGACCTACTTCGGCACCGCATCAAGATTCGCTCGCTGAATTTCATGCGCGGCCGCACGTTTTTGAATCGCTTCATCATTATCGATGAAGCCCAAAATCTGACGCCCAAACAAATGAAGGCGCTGGTCACTCGCGCAGGACCCGGCACTAAGATGGTATGCCTGGGCAATATCGCGCAGATTGACACGCCCTATCTGACGGAAACCACGACCGGGCTTACTTACGTCGTAAACCGATTCCACGGATGGACGTTTTCCGGACACATCACGCTGGTTCGGGGCGAGCGCTCGCGACTGGCGGATTACGCATCCGAAGTTCTTTGATTTTGCTTCTGTTTTGAGCGAACTTTGGCCTGCGCCGACGCTCCAAAGGCTAAGGACGCCTATGTCAGCCCTGAAATCCATATTCGCTCTTCTAGCCGCCGCAGCAGTCAGCGCAAGCGTGGGTGTGGGTTATGCCCAGGGCGTCAAGGGCTCCGGCCCCGCCCAGGACCTGCCTGATCTGGGCAGCCCGGCGAATGCCGCAATCTCGATCGATGATGAGTACCACGCCGGCCTGTCATTCGTTAACGAGATCCGCAATTCCGGCTTGATCATCACCGATCCTGAGATCAGCCAGTACGCTCAGGAAATAGGTCACAGCCTCTCGAGTCGCGCGGAGGAAGGCCAGCACCAGTTCTACTACTTCGTCCTGCGCGATCCGGTGGTGAACGCGTTCGCGGTGCCCGGCGGCTTTGTGGCGATCCATAGCGGGTTGATACTGGCAACGCGCAATGAGAACGAACTGGCGGGTGTCCTGGCGCACGAAACCGCGCATGTCACGCAACGGCATATCGTGCGTCAACTCATGGATCAAAGTCATGAAGGTCTGCTGGCGACGGCCGCCATGTTGGCCGCCGTTCTGCTGGGTGCTACGGCAGGCCGCGGCTCTCCCGACGCGATCGAAGGCGCCATTTTGGCCGGCGAGAGCGCGATGATTCAGCACCAGATCAATTACACCCGCAGCAGCGAATTCGAAGCCGATCGCATCGGCATCAGTACCATGGCGAACGCAGGATATGATCCTTTGGGAATGGCCAGTTTCTTCGACTACATGGGCCACAGCGGACCTGAGCCAAGCCGCGTCAACGCCGTTCAATTCTTGATCGACCATCCAATTTTTTCTGACCGCGTCGCCGAGGCGCGCGACCGCGCCGACCAGATGGGACGAATCCACCACGAAGATTCTCTCGGCTACTTGCTGATCCGCGAGCGCTTGCGGACCGTCGCCGGCGATCCGCAAGCGGCGCGCCAATACTATGTCAGCCTGCTCAAGAATGGCGGCGGCAAGACCATCGAAGAGCGATACGGCAAGGACGTTGCTGAGATCGCGACAAAAAACCCGGCGGCCGCAATTCCTGACTTGCAGGAACTCGTGCGCGAGTATCCGAAGGTCACGCAATTCTATGGCGCGCTCGGCCAAGCCTACCTGGCCAACAACCAGCTGAAAGAATCCACCGCAGTGCTGGAAAGAGCGATGATTCTGTTTCCGCGCAACGTCCCCATTACGATCCGGCTGGCCGAAACGCTGATGCGTGCCGGCGACAACAAACGCGCGCACCTGGTGCTGTTGGATTTGTTCAATAACGTCGAACCCACGCCGGATCAGACCCGCCTCATCGCGAAGGCCGCCAATACCGCCGGCGACTATGCCGACTCATACAGTTACATGGCGGAGTTCTATCTGATGACGGGCAATCTCATTATGGCGTCGAATCAATTGCAAATGGCCTTAAGCCTACCGGAATTGGATGCCGTACAGCGCGCACGCCTGAGCGCGCGCCTGGAAGAGGTTCGCGCGGCGATACCCAAGAAGAACAAGAACACCGTCGCGGATGACGGCCGCAAATACAATGGCAATGGCCCATATTGACCCCGCTGCTAATCCGCCGCTGCATCTTGAGGGAATAGTCTGTATCGTTGGCCTCTAGGCGATAGTGCCCTGGGAGGCTTCTTCAATGCTGATCGTAAAGCGCGCCCGCGCGGTGCTGGGCATTGTGCTTGCAGTAAGTGCGGCGGGCTGCGTCACGCTGCCGCCCAACACCAAGCGTCCGCCCCAAGATCCCTGGGAGTCTTGGAATCGCGGCGTGTACAAGGTCAACGACGCCGTCGACCGCACGGTCGCCAAGCCGATCGCGCGTACTTACGTGCGAGCGGTGCCGGCGCCGGTGCGCACCGGGATCAATAACGTCCAGTCCAATCTGCGATGTACTACCGTCATGATCAACAACGCTTTGCAGGGCAAATTTGGCGCCGCGGCCAATGATTTCGCCCGCTTCGTGGTCAATTTGACCGTCGGAGTCGGCGGACTGCTGGATCCGGCGACGCAGATGGGATTGGACCGCAATGACGAGGACTTCGGGCAAACCCTGGGTCGTTGGGGCGTTCCTCCGGGGCCGTTTGTGGAACTGCCGGTTCTGGGGCCGTCGAGCGCGCGCGATGCGCCGGCCAGGGTGGTGGACTACTTCACCGGCCCAACGCACTACATTCGTAACAACACCATCGCGTGGGGTCTTTTCGGCCTCTTTCTGGTCGATACGCGGGCGGGCCTGTTGTCGCTGGATGAGACGCTAAGCAAAGTCTACGACCCCTATGCCTTTATTCGCGACGCCTATTTGCAGCGCCGCGCGTACCTGATATCCGATGGAAAGATTTCCGAGGAGCCCCTGCTTGATCCAGGCGCCGATGAATCAGACACCGCGAAACCGCCGCCGGAGCCGCCCAAGAATCCGTGATCGCGCGCGAAGCGCGGCGTCAATTGGGCGCATTGTTCGCTTTCAGAAAGGCTACGGAGGCTTCCAGCATCTGTAGCCGAGTCTCACTGTGCGACAGCCAATGATCCTCGTGCTTCAGCGTGACCAGCTCGACAGATTTTCCGGCGCGCTTCAACGCGCTCAACATCACGTCGCTCTGTTCGTAAGGAACCACGGTGTCGTCGCGCCCGTGAATCAAGAGCACGGGTACGTTGACTGCGTTCACATGGTCGATCGGCGAAATCGCAACGAGCGCGGGATCCTCCTGGTCCGAAGTCCCCATAAATCGATCCCAGTAACGTTGAACCCGACGGCGTTGAGTCATGCTTGCGTTCTCGGCAGCCGTCCAAGTGCGAAATCGGCGCAGGTCCGAAATTCCCGCGACGGACACCGCGCAGCGATAAACGCCCGTGTCCAGCGTAATCCCGGCAAGCGCGGCATATCCCCCATAGCTGGCCCCGACAATGCAAACTCGCTTCGGATCGATCACGCCCTGGCGGGCGAGGTAGCGCACGCCGTCGGATAAATCCGTCTGCATTTTGCGGCCCCATTCACCGAAGCCCGCTTCAAGAAAACTTGCGCTGACGGTGGAGCCCCGAAAATTAGGCTGCAAAACGGCATACCCTTGGGCGGCGTAAGCTTGAGCCCACCAATCGAAGTCTAGCGTGTCCGCCGCAGCCGGGCCGCCGTGCGGGAGAACTATCAGCGGCAGGTTTTTTTCCGCTGCGCGCGGCAGAGTCAAAAAGCCAGGAATGGACAACCCGTCAGCCGCAGGATAGTGGATGGCCCGTACCTCCGCCGGCGCGGCCAGTCCTTCATATACCGGGCCTAAGATCGTCGTGTGGTGCCCGTACCAGTCGAAAAGCGCATACACGAATCCTTCTTTGGCGCCGAACACTCGCAAGATGATTTTCGAGTAGTCATCCGAATGCGAAACAAGACGCACCTGCTCGTCCGGAAACGCGCGCAACACCGCATTCCAATGCGCTTGCAGCTCGTTGTCGAAAAAAACGTAGCGATTATCACCGGTGACTGGCGCGCCGCCGACGATTCGTCCGGTCTTACGATCCTCTACCACTTCCGAGAACATGTCGCTCTTGTCGAGCGGGGCGCTCCAAGCGTTGGTCCTCAGATCGAGCGACTTCCATACTGAGCTGCCGTTCTCAACGAATCTCACGATAATCGCCGAACCGTCGGCATTGAATCCAAGCATCTCGGGCGGATCAATGGCCGCGGTACCGGAAGCTGCGCGGGTCCAGCGGTTATCCTTTTGGGTGCGAATTTCCCACAGCTGATCCTTATCGTAGTAGCTGAACTGCGCCGGAATCTGGCCGGCCTCATCGATCAGCCACTGGTTGTAACGAAGTTGGCCTTGCGGCAACGTCGCTTGGTCGACAATCCGCGCGTGCAGCTCCGGTAGGGAAAACGAAAATAATGCCAACACCGCACGGTAGCCTTCACCGTAGGTCCCCGGCACAAACAGCTTCGCCTTGCCGTCCATTTCTCGCACAGTGATGCCCCCGGCCGGTCCCGATGTTCTAATTCCGGGCACGGAGAAGCTCACGGGAATTAGTTTTAGCGTGCCGGTCTCGAAGGTGTAGAGTCGGAACGCCTCGCCCGTCGGGCCAAAGAAACCTATAGGTTTGGTATCGGAAACAGTAATCAAAATTATGTCGTTATTAAGCCAGGTGATGCCGCGTAGCTTGGTGTCTCCGACGTGGGCACCGACCAGCTTGTCGATATGGGCGAGTGGCGCCGCGAGGATATCCCGGCGATCCCCCACGGTTCTTACGAATGCGATTTTCGTGCCGTCCGGCGACAGGGCCACGTCCTCCAAGTTGGGGAGGCGGCCCATCACTTCCAGGGCAGCAGCGGCGTCGGCCGCGAACGCCGAGTGGGAGACGAATGCGGCGAAAAGCGCGATAAAGCTCAAGCGCCACATTGCAGCCAAACTCCACCAATCCAGCGTTCTCGGCGAGGTCTTTCTTATTGTTCTCATTGTTTCGATGCCTCTGCGGGCATTACCCGTTTTTAAAATCTAACCTGCGGTCAGAAGCGCCTC
>CAVVPB010000023.1:0-69107 GCA_963749775.1 uncultured Gammaproteobacteria bacterium | reverse complement strand
GCGAACAGCTCGGCATAAAGGTCCCAGTACTTTGCCTTGTTTTGACCGCCGAACACGCCTCGCTTGCTCGCCCGTTCGAAGCGCTCCTCGAGCTCTTTTGGATCCACGCGGCTCAGGAACTCCTCGAATGCGGCGCGCGTCGCCGCCAGCGTCGCGGCGTTCTGCGCCTTAAGTTCATGAAAATTATCGCGGATGGCCTCCACCGATCCCGCGCGCTTTGATAGGTTGTTCAACAGCCTCACCAAGGCTTCATCGACGCCTCGAGAAAAATTCAAGGGCGACTCGGGTCCGTCCGCCGCCGGCGGCGGGATCCTGAATTTATTTCTAATCTCATTGCGACCCTGATTCAACTCCATCAGGCCCATCACGGACTCGCGCAGCAATTGACCGGCGAGTTGCAGCGCTGCATTGCGCGCTTCCGAGGTGATCGAGCGTGGATCGACTCCCGCACCGCGGCAGAACGAGGACAGTCCAATGTCGAAATCGCCGTCATACAGCGCGAGACTCTGCGAGCGCGAGAGGGAAGGGGTCGCGCGTTTTCGACCGCTGCCTCTGCCTTGGTGTTCTCCACTTTCAGCGGCCGCGTCATCATGTGCCACGGGGTTGCGCCGGCTTCCGCCGCTTTCGGCGCAGTCTCGCGCGCCGGCACCGCCTGCCCATAGGCGTCGCGCGGCCGCACACCAGAATCTAAGGCCGATACGTCGCTGGGCTCCAGCAGTTGGCTTAAGTCCAGATCCGCGCCCAGATCATCGGCGGTGGATTTCTTGGCGGCCGAGGAGGGTGACTGTCCGTCATAGGCAATGATGGCGCTCTCGTCCGCGGGAAAATCATTGGACTTATCGATGCTCACCAGGAACTCATATTCCCCTAGACGGACATAGTCGCCGTCCTTGAATACATAGTCGTGATACTTGCCGAGCGGCACTTGGGCGCCATTGACGTAGGTGCCGTTGGAACTGGTATCGACCAGGACGTAGGCGCCCGCCCGAAAATCGATGCGTGCGTGTTTGCCCGAGAGGTAACGGTCCGGGTCAGGTAGAATCCAATCATTGTCAGTCGCGCGCCCGATGGTGCCCCCGTGCACGCCGAAGACTTTGGTGGCGAGTGCTCCGAGACGGGTTGAGTGTTCGCTGACGACGCGTAAGCGCAAGGCCATATTCAGTCCCTCCGGCGGGTCTCAGGTTTTGCGCTAAGTGCCGGTATAATATGGTGAAATACTAGCAAGCTTGGAGCCTTCTAAATGGCAGCGAGTCACATTTTCAAAGTTCAGTTCGTGAATCAAGGCAAGGTCTATGAGATCTACGCCCGTAAAGTCAGTCACGGCAGCTTATTCGGCTTCATCGAGGTCGAGGAACTGGTGTTCGGGGAGCGCTCAACTGTGGTTGTAGACCCCGGCGAAGAGAAGATAAAGGCGGAGTTCACCGATGTAAAGCGGACCTACCTTCCCATGCATTCGGTGCTTCGGATCGATGAGGTGAAGAAGCAGGGCGTCAGCAAGGTGGTGGCCCTGGAAGGCACGAATGTCGCGCAATTTCCCGTCCCGATCTATACCCCGGGAGGAGACTCCAGCGCCCGCAAATAGCCCCATCCCTGTAGAATGATGCATGTTTAGCCTATTCGGCGCACCGGCGCTGTCGCAATTTCGCCTCGACCAATTGCTGCGCGCGCTAAAGGCCGAAGAGCCGCGGGTTTCAGCACTCGCATCCCGATGGGTGCATTTCGTCGATACCGCGCGCACCTTAAGCGACTCCGAGCTCGCTCTTCTCGGCACGCTGTTGACCTACGGGCCGCGAGAATCCGCCCAAGCCGCCGATGCCCGCCGCCGGCAGCGCTCATCGCATCCTGGTCACGCCGCGCGTGGGGACGGAATCGCCATGGTCCAGCAAAGCCACGAATATCGTGAATGTTTGCGGCTTAGGAGCCGTGACTCGCGTCGAACGCGGCACGATGTACTTCATCGAATCCAGCGCGCCCCTGCGAGCCACGGAGCTTAAGGTCCTGGCGGCGCATTTGCACGATCGCATGACCGAATCGGTCTGGCCCGATTCCGCCGAGCCTTAGGGCCTGTTTCATGCGGCCGCTCCGCGGCCGCTGCGCCATGTGGTGCTGGGCGCGAATGGGCAGGCGGCCTTGGCGCGTGCCAACCAAGAGTGGGGTCTGGCACTGTCCGAGCGACGAGATCGACTATCTGGTCAAGGCGTTTCGCGCACTGCACCGGGACCCGACCGACGTCGAGCTCATGATGTTCGCGCAAGCGAATTCGGAGCATTGCCGGCACAAGATTTTCAACGCCGAGTTCATCATCGACGATGAGCCGATGCCGCTGTCGCTATTCGCCATGATTCGCAGCACCTATGCGCGCAATTCCTCCGGTGTGCTGTCCGCCTATCGCGACAATGCCGCCGTGATCGAGGGCGCGAGTGCGACGCGATTCTTCGCCGATCCTCACACCCATCGCTATTCAGGCGTGCGGGAGCCCATCGATATCCTGATGAAGGTGGAGACTCACAATCATCCCACCGCCATCTCGCCGTTTCCCGGAGCTGCCACCGGCTCCGGCGGCGAGATTCGCGACGAAGGCGCGACCGGAATCGGCGCGAAGCCCAAGGCGGGACTCACGGGATTTTCGGTCTCGAACTTAAGGATTCCGGGCATGAGGCAGCCCTGGGAAATCGACTCCGGCAAGCCTAACCGGATCGCGTCCGCGCTCGACATCATGATTGCCGCGCCCTTGGGAGCGGCCGCATTCAACAATGAATTCGGGCGCCCGAACACCTGCGGATATTTCCGGGTCTTCGAGCAGCAGGGACTGGAGGCCGGCCGCTCGGTGGTTCGCGGCTATCACAAGCCCATCATGATTGCCGGCGGCTTAGGCAGCGTGCGCCGTCCGGACGTGGAAAAAAAAGAAGTCGTCGTCGGCGCTCCGCTCATCGTTCTTGGCGGGCCGTCCATGTTGATCGGCTTAGGCGGCGGTGCGGCCTCCTCGGTGGGCAGCGGCCAAAGCTCCTCCGATTTGGATTTCGCGTCCGTGCAGCGCGGCAACGCCGAAATTCAACGCCGCGCGCAGGAGGTCATCGACCGTTGCGTCGCCTTGGGCGACGCAAATCCGATTTTATTGATTCACGACGTGGGCGCCGGCGGACTCTCGAATGCGTTGCCCGAAGCGATCGCGCACAGTCATCGCGGCGGGCGCATTGATCTGCGCAAAATTCCCAGCGCCGAATCGGAACTCTCGCCCATGGAGATTTGGTGCAACGAAGCGCAGGAGCGCTATGTCCTCGCACTGGTTCCGGGAAGCGTCGGCCAATTCGCGGCCCTGTGTGAACGCGAGCGCTGTCCCTTTGCGGAGGTGGGGGAAATCACCGCCGATGGGCTGCTGAAGGTCGTCGATCCGCTGCTCCATGCTGAGCCGGTCGACATGCCGATCGACGTGCTGCTCGGCAAAGCACCCCGCATGACGCGAGTGGTGCGATCAGCGCCCAAAATCGCCGCGCGACTATCGACCGAGGGCATCGCCATCGGCGAGTCGCTCGAGCGGTTGCTGAAGCTGCCGACCATCGCGGATAAGACCTTCTTGATCACCATCGGCGATCGCAATGTGGGCGGCTTGATCAGCCGCGACCAGATGGTGGGGCCGTGGCAGGTCCCGGTGGCCGACGTCGCGGTCTCCTTGAGCAGTTACGATGAATATAGCGGCGAAGCCATGGCCTTGGGCGAACGTGCTCCGGCGGCCGTGCTGGATGCGCCCGCGTCGGGACGATTGGCGGTCGGTGAGGCGATCACCAACATTCTGGCGGCGGACATCCATCGACTTTCCGACATTCGCCTGTCGGCCAATTGGATGGCGGCCTGCGGCGAGCCCGGCGAGGATGCGGCCCTGTACGCCACCGTACGCGCGGTCAGCGAGCTATGCGCGACGCTCGGCATCACCATTCCGGTGGGCAAGGATTCCTTATCGATGAAGACGGCGTGGCAGGATGCCGAGGGCGAACATGCCGTCGTGGCACCGGTATCGCTGGTCATTTCGGCGTTCGCTCCGGTGCAAGATGCTCGTTTGACCTTGACGCCAGAGCTCGATATGTCGCAGCCCTCGCGCCTGCTGCTCATCGACTTAGGCGGCGGCAAGCATCGAATGGGAGGCTCGTGCTGGGCGCAGGTGTTCATGAGAAGCGGTGGCGCCCCTGCGGATCTCGACAACCCCCGTGACCTGATGGCGCTGTTTGCGGCGCTGCGCGAGTTGAAGGACCACGGCCTGCTGCTGGCCTATCATGACCGCTCGGATGGCGGGCTTCTGGTCACCGTGCTCGAGATGGCGTTTGCCAGTCATTGCGGTCTGCGAATCGACTTAGGATCGGAGGCGGATTGCGTCGCAGCCTGCTTTGCCGAGGAACTGGGCGCGGTGCTGCAGGTGCCGGCCGCCGGCATCGCCGAGGCACAACGCATCCTCGCCGGGCACGGCCTGGCGCCGCTCACTCGCGACATCGGCGAACCCATCGCAGGATCCGAAGTGCAGGTGAGCGCCAATGGCCGCATCGTCTATTCGGCGTCGCGTATTGCGCTGCATCGGTGCTGGAGCGAAGTGTCGTTTCGCATGCAGGAGCTGCGCGACAATCCCGAGTGCGCGCGCGAAGAGTATTCGCGACTCGAGGATGCAAGCGATCCCGGCTTGCATGCGCGCTTGACGCTACGATCCGTCGGCCGACGTTGCCGCGCCCTTCATCCTGCGCGGAGCACGACCGGCGATCGGGGTCTTGCGCGAACAAGGAGTCAACAGCCACACGGAAATGGCCGCCGTATTTACGCGCGCCGGGTTCGATGCCTACGACGTGCACATGACCGATATTCTGGCCGGGCGCGTCAGTCTGGGGCGATTTCACGGGCTGGCGGCCTGCGGCGGCTTCTCGTACGGCGATGTCCTGGGCGCCGGCGAGGGTTGGGCAAAATCCATCCTGTTCAACGCGCGTGCGCGTGACGAATTTGCGGCGTTCTTCGAGCGCAACGCGACATTTACGCTCGGCGTGTGCAATGGCTGTCAAATGCTTTCCGCACTCAAGGAGTTGATTCCGGGGGCAGCGCTGTGGCCGCGTTTCGTGCGCAACCGGTCTGAGCAGTACGAGGCGCGCGCGGCGCTGGTGCGCATCCCGCGTTCCAACTCCGTGCTGTTGGCCGGCATGCAAGACTCTGTCCTGCCCATTGCGGTGGCGCATGGCGAGGGCCGTGCGGAGTTCGACTCAGGCGCCAGCGCGGAGGCGCTCATCGCCGCGGGTTTGGCGACATTGCAATACGTGGATATGCGCGATCAGCCCACGGAAAAATATCCTTTCAACCCGAACGGCTCCGCGTTGGGCCTCGCCGGACTGTGCAGCGCCGACGGGCGCGTCACTTCGTTGATGCCGCATCCGGAGCGGGTGTTTCGCACCGTACAGAATTCCTGGAAACCCAAGGAATGGTCCGAAGACGGCGGATGGATGCGCCTGTTCCGCAACGCGCGGGTCTATGTCGGCTAGCCCGCCTCGGCTTGATTGGGCGCGACGAATTTGCGAAATGTCACTGCCTGCACCAGGCGGGCCTTGCGCACGAAGGTTTGATAGAGCAAGTCGCGCATGACTTCCAAAAGAATTCCGGCGCGTTCCGCATTCACGATGGGGTGATTGGGCCAAGGATCGCTGTCGCTGCCGAAGAGCACCGCGCGCAAGATCGCAAAGGTGTCGTCGTCAAGATCGGCCAAGCCGCGAATCTCCTGCAGCTTATCGAAAAGCTCCAGCTTGCCGCGCTCGCCGAGTTCCCGAAACAGCGATTGGGCGGTCCGCCGGCTCATTGACGCGAACGCATTGAAACAGGAAGCCGAGTAGCAACTTAAGGCCTCCTTGAACAACTCTTCCGCTTCCTCCGGCAGATACGTCATGGGGAAATTCTCGCGGGCGCGCTCGATCTCCATGAAATTCGAAGCAAGCTCCACCCGCAGCGCGGTATACGCCTTGGCGGCGAACTTGAGGAATATGGGTTCAACACAGGTGTCGCAGCGGAACACAATGCCGATGTGTTTCGGCCGGCGGCGGCTCAATTCCTCGAACCTAGGAACGGCGACTGCGGTCAGGTGAGTCAACGTGCTGCAATGCGGACAGGTGAGCGCGATGCCCTGATATTCGACATGCAATTCGTCTTGAGGCGTGATGTAGATGCTCATGATTCAACCTGTCAGTGGTTTATAGCGGATGCGGTGCGGCTGACTCGCGTCCTCGCCCTTGCGTTTCTTGTGATCCTCGACATATTCCTGATAGTTGCCCTCGAACCATACGACTTGCGAGTCGCCTTCGAACGCGAGGATATGGGTCGCGATGCGATCAAGGAACCAGCGATCGTGCGAAATGACCACCGCGCAGCCGGGAAACGCGACCAAGGCGTCCTCGAGCGCGCGCAGCGTCTCGATATCCAAGTCATTGGTGGGCTCATCGAGCAACAGGACATTGCCGCCGGCTTTCAATACTTTCGCGAGGTGCACGCGGTTGCGTTCGCCGCCCGATAGCTCGCCGATCATCTGTCCCTGCTGCACGCCCTTGAAATTGAAGCGGCCCACGTAGCCGCGCGAGGAGGTCTCGTAGTTGCCCACCTTGATGAGATCCAGGCCTCCGGAAATCTCTTGCCACACGGTATTCTTGTCGTTGAGCGCTTGGCGCGACTGATCGACATACGCGAGCTTGACGCTCGGCCCCAGGCGGATCTCGCCGCCGTCCGGCTTTTCGGCGCCGGACAGCATGCGGAACAGCGTGGTCTTGCCGGCGCCATTGGGGCCGATGATGCCGACGATGCCCCCGGGCGGCAGGTTGAAGCTCAACGAGTCGATCAGCAGTCGATCCTCATAGCCTTTTCGCAGATTCTTGCATTCGATGACGAGATCGCCGAGGCGATCGCCCGGCGGGATGTAGATCTCATTGGTCTCGTTGCGCTTCTGAAATTCCTGCGACGCCAATTCCTCGTAGCGCTGCAGTCGTGCCTTGGATTTGGCCTGCCGGGCCTTCGGATTGGTGCGCACCCATTCCAGCTCGCGCTTGAGGGTCTTCGCCAGCGCGTCCTGCTGGCGCTCTTCCTGCGCCAGCCGCAGTCCCTTCTGCTCCAGCCACGAAGAATAGTTTCCCTGCCACGGGATTCCGTGGCCGCGATCAAGTTCCAGGATCCACTCCGCAACGTTGTCGAGAAAGTAGCGGTCATGCGTGACCGCGATCACCGTGCTCGGATACTCCTCCAGGAAATGTTCCAGCCACGCCACCGACTCAGCGTCAAGGTGGTTCGTCGGTTCATCGAGCAGCAGCATGTCGGGCTTGGAAAGCAGCAGACGGCACAACGCGACGCGGCGCTTCTCGCCTCCGGAAAGCTTTCCGACCAGCGCATCCCACGGTGGCAATCGCAGCGAGTCGGCTGCGATCTCGAGCTTTCGCTCCAGTTCCCATCCGCCGACGGCATCGATTTTATCCTGCAATTTTGCCTGCTCTTCGAGAGCCTTGCTCATTTCGTCGTCCGACATCGGCTCGGCGAATTTGTCGCTGATCGCATTGAAGCGGTCGATCAGGCTTTGCACATCGCCGACACCCTCGCCGACCACCTCGCGCACGCTCTTGGCATCGTCGAGCACCGGTTCCTGCGGCAGGTAGCCGACCTTGATGCCCGCCTGCGCGCGTGCCTCGCCCTCGATGTCCTTGTCGACGCCGGACATGATTTTCAGCAACGTTGATTTGCCGGAGCCGTTCAATCCCAGGACGCCGATCTTGGCGCCGGGAAAAAAACTCAAGCTGATATCGCGCAGGATAATGCGCTTGGGCGGCACAACCTTGCCTACCCGGTTCATGGTGTAAATGAACTGAGCCATCTATTGCCTGTAGTGATTACTCGCGTGAATGCGCGGGGGGAACCAAAAACGAAATTATCCGCGAGTCCCCCGCGCTTGTCACGGTGCGACTTTCTCGCTAGGGAACCCTAGTCGAATAAGCTACACTTACCGGCTATCTCTGGAGATCCATGCATGTTTAGCGCCCAAATGGCGATTGCCGGCTTCGATCCTGAACTCGCGCAGGCGATTGCCGGCGAACGCGGCCGGCAAGAGGATCATATCGAGCTCATCGCCTCGGAGAATTATGCCAGTCCGCGGGTGCTGGAGGCTCAAGGATCGGTGCTCACCAACAAGTACGCCGAAGGCTATCCGGGCAAGCGCTACTACGGCGGTTGCGAATTTGTCGATATCGCGGAATCCTTGGCGATCGATCGGGCCAAGCAGCTGTTCGGCGCGGCCTACGCCAACGTGCAGCCGCATTCGGGCTCCCAGGCGAACGCCGCCGTCTATTTGGCGCTGCTCAATCCGGGAGATACGATTCTGGGAATGAGCCTCGATCATGGCGGCCATTTGACCCACGGCGCCAAGGTCAATTTTTCCGGCAAGCTGTTCAAAGCCGTTCAATACGGGATCGTACCCGCACACCGGCATCATCGATTACGATCAAGTGGAGCGGCTCGCGCACGAACATCGCCCGAAAATGATCGTGGCGGGGTTTTCAGCTTATTCGCGCATCATCGATTGGGCGCGGTTTCGGGCCATCGCCGATTCGGTGGGCGCCTACTTGTTCGTCGATATGGCGCACGTCGCGGGCCTGGTCGCCGCCGGCCTGTATCCGAACCCAGTGCCGTTCGCCGATGTGGTGAGCACCACGACGCACAAGACCCTGCGCGGACCGCGTGGCGGACTGATTCTCGCGCGTGCGCACGCCGACCTGCACAAGAAATTCAATTCGATGGTGTTCCCGGGAATTCAAGGCGGACCGCTGATGCATGTCATCGCAGCCAAAGCGGTCGCGTTTCTGGAGGCGTTGCAGCCGGAATTTAGGACCTATTCGGCGCAAGTGATCGAGAACGCGCGCGCGATGACCCAGGTATTGCAGCAGCGCGGCTACCAGGTCGTTTCCGGCGGCACTGACAATCATTTGTTCCTGCTCGACCTGATCGACAAGAACATCACCGGCAAGGACGCCGACGCGGCCCTGGGCCGTGCGCACATGACGGTCAATAAAAATGCGGTACCCAACGATCCGCGTCCCCCGTCCATCAGCAGCGGACTGCGCATCGGCACCCCCGCGGTGACCACGCGCGGCTTCAAGGAACCCGAGGTGCAGCAATTGGCGCACTTGATCGCCGACGTGCTGGATCAGATGGGCGATGAATCCGTCCTACAGCGCGCCCGAGCCGCGGCGGTGTCGA
Source organism: uncultured Gammaproteobacteria bacterium (assembly GCA_963749775.1). GTDB lineage: Bacteria > Pseudomonadota > Gammaproteobacteria > Steroidobacterales > Steroidobacteraceae > Bog-1198. Next base: position 59,864 of record CAVVPB010000023.1, on the reverse strand, counting down.
TTTGTCGGCGTTTCCCCGTCTACGGCTAGCGATGCTGAGCAGTCATGTATTGCCCGTTTTGCGGTCATACCGAGACTAAGGTTATCGACTCGCGCCTCGCCGGCGAGGGGCGGCAAATTCGCCGGCGCCGCGAATGTTTGGCGTGCACGGAACGATTCACCACCTTTGAATCGGCGGAGCTGTTGTTGCCGACCGTGGTGAAGGGCGACCGCAGCCGTGAACCTTTCGACGAGAAGAAATTGCTGGCAGGAATGCAGAAAGCGCTGGAGAAGCGCCCGGTTTCCGCGGAGGCGATCGAGGCCGCGGCGGCCAAAATCTGTCACAAGCTGCGCAGCCTGGGCGAGCGCGAAATCGCCTCGCGGGGAATCGGCGAATTGGTCATGGAGGAACTGCGGCATCTGGATGAGGTTGGTTATGTGCGCTTTGCCTCCGTGTACCGCAGTTTTCAAGATCTGGAGGCGTTTCGCGCGGAAATCGACCAGCTGCGGCGCCATCGCCGACGCCGCGAGCCCAGCAAGGATCAATTGCCGCTGCTGCCGGATGCCGGCGACAAAGACACATGAGCGAAGAGTTGCAGGTACAGGATAAGGCGCACATGCAACGCGCGCTGGAATTGGCCGCGCGCGGATTGTTCACCACCGATCCGAATCCGCGAGTCGGATGCGTGGTGGCGAACGCGGAGCGCGTGCTGGGAGAGGGCTGGCATGCGCGTGCGGGCGAGCCGCACGCCGAAGTCTTGGCGCTGCGCGCGGCGGGATCGCAAGCGCGAGGCGCGACGGCCTATGTCACGCTTGAGCCCTGCAGCCATACCGGACGCACGCCTCCCTGTGCGGATGCCTTGATTGCCGCGGGCGTGGCGCGCGTGGTCTGCTCAACCCCGGATCCTTATCCCAAGGTTGCCGGCGCCGGAATCAATCGCCTGCGTTCGGCGGGCATCGCGGTGAGCGTAGGCGCGTTTGCCGATGAGGCGCGAACACTCAACATCGGGTTTTTTTCGCGCTTCGAGCGCGGACGACCGTTTGTCCGGCTGAAGCTCGCGATGAGCTTGGATGCGCGCACGGCGCCGGCGTCGGGTGGCCAGCGCTGGATCAGCGGCGAGGCCTCGCGAGCGGACGTACAAGCATGGCGCGCGCGCAGCTCCGCCGTGCTTACCGGGTCAGGTACGGTGCGCATCGATGACCCTCGCCTCAATGTGCGCTTAAATTACGGACCCTGGGTGCGCCAGCCTCTGCGCGTGGTGCTTGATACAGAACTTACGTGCCCGCCTGGCGCCAAGATCTTTGACGGCGGCGGGGCTTTGGTGTTTGGCGCTGCGGATGTGGCGAGCAAGTCGCTCGAGTCGCTCGAGGGTGTTACAGTCGAGCGAATAGCGCGCACCGCAGGCGGCCTGGATCTTGACGCCGTCGTGCGGCACCTGGCGGCGCGTGACGTCAACGAACTACTGATCGAGTGTGGAGCGACGCTGGCGGGAGCTTTCGTCTCCCAGCAGCTCGTCGATGAACTGGTCCTGTACATGGCGCCTGAGCTGCTCGGCGCCGATGCGGCGCCGCTGCTGCGCATAACACGCGGCGATCCGGCGCAAACGTTGCCGGCCTACGAGTTTCGCGACGTGCAGCGTGTGGGAGATGATGTGCGCATGATCTTAAGACTTAAGAATTCATAGATATGTTCACCGGAATTATTTTGGGATTGGGACGCGTCTCATCCATGCAGCAGCGGGGCGGGGACTTGGAATTCCTGATCGAGGCCAGCGGTCTTGATGTCGCGCGCATCGCGATCGGCGACAGCGTCAGTGTGCAAGGAGTCTGCCTGACGGTGACCCGCAAGCAGGACACTGGGTTCTTCGCGGATGTATCGCGAGAGACCATGGCCAAGACGACATTGGGCAATTTGCGTGTCGGCTCGCACGTCAACCTGGAACCCAGTTTGCGCGCCGGCGATGCCCTTGGCGGGCACTTGGTCAGCGGTCACGTCGACGCGGTCGCCAAACTTTGTCGGATCGAGCAGGATGCGCGCTCCTGGCGCATGGAATTCGAGTTGCCTGCCGCCCTCACGCGCTTTGTGGCCTCCAAGGGCTCAATTTGCGTCAATGGCGTGAGCCTGACCGTGAACAAAGTCGACGGCCGCCAGTTCGACGTCAACATCATTCCGCACACCCAGCAGGTCACGACGCTTGGCGAGCTGCAACTCGGCGATGAAGTCAATATCGAAATCGACGTCGTCGCGCGCTATTTTCCCTCTTGAAAAACTCATGACAAAAGCTGACACCTAAGGCGAGAAATGGCTACGCTCAATTCGATCGATGAAATTCTAGAAGACCTGCGCCGCGGAAAGATGGCGGTGATCATGGACGACGAGGACCGGGAAAATGAGGGCGACCTCATTATGGCCGCGGAATGCGTGCGGCCCGAGGATGTGAATTTCATGGCACGCTACGGTCGCGGCCTCATCTGCTTGACGCTGACTCGCGATCGCTGCCGTCAGCTGCGCCTGCCGCTCATGGTGAGCGAAACCGACACCTCGCACCGGACCAACTTCACCCTGTCGATCGAGGCGGCGGAAGGGGTGACGACCGGAATCTCCGCGCACGACCGTGCGCACACCATCAAAACCGCCGTGGCGCCCAACGCAAGGCCGGAAGACCTGCGGCAGCCGGGACATATCTTTCCCCTGATGGCGCAGCCGGGCGGCGTATTGACGCGCGCCGGGCACACGGAAGCCGGCTGCGATCTCGCGCGGTTATCTGGATTTTCCGCCGCCGCCACGATCGTCGAGATCTTGAACGAAGACGGCAGCATGGCCCGGAGGCCGGATCTTGAGCTGTTTGCAAAAAGTCACAGCCTGAAGATTGGCACGATTGCGGACTTGATTCGCTATCGCCTGAAGAACGAGCGTTCGGTCGAGCGCATATACGATGAACCCATGGACACCGAGTACGGTAGCTTTCGGCTTTGCTGTTACGAAGATCATGTCCACAAAACGGTGCATATTGCCCTGGTGAAAGGTGATTTGAATTCCGCGCTGCCGCCGTTGGTTCGGGTGCACATCAAGGACACCTTGAGGGATCTGGTCGGCGTTAGCAGCGAAAGACTTGGCTGGCCGCTGCGCGCTGCGATACGCCGGGTGGCCAAGGAACCGTCAGGCGTGGTGGTGATACTGCGGCCCGAAGAATCGCCGCGTGATTTCATGGACAGCGTGAGGCAACTGGACGCAAAGCCGGAAATGCACGGCAAGGGCGCCGGCGCCACGGTGGTACGCACTTACGGGATCGGCGCACAGATCCTCAAGGACTTAGGATTGAACCGCATGCGGGTGCTCAGCGCGCCCAAGCAGCTGCAAGGACTGGCCGCCTTCGATCTGGAAATCACCAGCTACGTGAGCGGCGATGAATGAGCGCCAGGGCTTATACTGCACGGCGTGTCGAGCCGTCGCCAAACGAGGAATGATCTGTGGCCAATGAGCTTCCGAAAGTAATCGAAGGAGAGCTGCAGGCGCGCGACTTGCGCTTTGCGCTCATCGCCGCGCGGTTCAATGATTTCGTGGTCGAGCCGCTGCTGCGCGGGGCGCTCGATGCGCTCAAGCGCCACGGCGTGGCCGAGAAACACATCGATATCGTGCGTGTTCCCGGGGCTTTCGACATTCCCATTGTTGCCCGCAAGCTGGCACTGTCGCAGCGCTACGAGGCGCTCATCGCGCTAGGGTGCGTGATCCGCGGCCAGACCCCGCACTTCGATTATGTCGCCGGCGAATGCGCCGGAGGCATCGCACGCGTCGCGCTTGAAACCGCCGTGCCGATCGCATTCGGCGTGCTCACCACCGATACCGTCGAGCAAGCGGTGGATCGAGCGGGGGGCAAGGCCGGCAATAAGGGTGCCGACGCCGCAGTGGTTGCGATCGAGATGGCAAATCTTCTGCGCCGCTTGGACAGTTAATGCCTGCGGGGGCCTCAACCCATCGAGCCCGAAGCCTGGCGCGGCGACTGGCATTGCAAGCGTTGTATCAGATTCAAATCAATCCGCTGCCATGGCAGGACATCCAGCAGCAGTTCGCCGCCGATCCCGAGGCTGAACGAGTCGATCTGGATTACTTTCGAGAATTGATCCATGCCATAGCCCCGACGCGCGAGGCGCTCGATCTGCGGCTCGCCGGATTGTGCGAGATTCCGCCTCAGGAGCTCGATCCGATCGAGCACGCCGTGCTATGGCTGGGGCTGCACGAGCTGCAGTCCTGTCCGGATTTGCCCTTTCGCGTTGTGCTCGCCGAAGCCGTGCAGCTCGCCAAGCAGTTTGGCGCGACCGATGGGCATAAGTTCGTCAATGCCGTCTTGGATCGAGCTGCGCAGGAATCTCGGCCGCATGAGTACGGTCGCCCCGCCTCATGAGTGCGGCGCCACCGGAACTCGGCGAGTTCGAACTGATCCGGCGCTTTTTCGAGAGGCGCTACGCGGCGCAGTCCGGAGTCATTCTCGGAATTGGCGACGATGCGGCCGTGCTCGATCTCGCCGCGGGCATGGACCTGGTGACCGCGGTCGATACCATCGTCGCGGGTCGCCATTTTCCTGAAGGCAGCGACGCCCGATCGATCGGTCATCGCGCGCTCGCCGTGAATTTGAGCGATATCGCCGCCATGGGTGCCACACCCGCCTGGGCAACCCTGGCACTGACGTTGCCCGCCGCGGATCCTGAATGGCTCGAGGGATTTTCCGCGGGCCTTCTGAATCTCGCCGACATTCACGCGGTCGCGCTGGTCGGTGGCGATACGACCCGCGGTCCGCTCACCGCCAGCGTGCAGATTCTCGGACGCGTTCCGCACGGGACCGCGCTGCGCCGAAGCGCTGCTCAAGCCGGAGACTTGCTGGTGGTAAGCGGGACCTTGGGCGACGCCGGCGCCGGCCTTGCGTTTCTCCAGGAGCCGCCGCGCGGCGTGAAGCGAGAATATGTCGATGAACTCGTTCGCCGCTTCGAGTACCCGACCCCACGAGTTGCGATGGGTCTATGCGCACGCGGCATTGCGACGGCGGCGATGGATTTGTCGGACGGTCTGGTAGGGGATTTGCCCAAACTGGCGCAGGCCAGCGGCTTAGGCGCGCAGGTGAATATCGATCGGCTGCCCCTGTCGGCGGCGCTGCGTGCCTGCAGTGAGCGGCGCTCAGGCGATCAATTTAGCGCTGGCCGCGGGCGATGATTACGAATTGCTGTTGGCAGTGCCTCGAGAGCGCTATGCAGAGCTCAAGGCGTCGGCGGATCGATTGAACTTAATGCTGACCGCGATCGGGGAGTTGAAGTCCGGCTCGGGCGTGGCGTGGTCATTGGAGGGCAAGAATTTCGTGCCCGGCGTCCGAGGTTTCGACCACTTTGGCCGAGCCTCGACCCAAATCACAGTTTAGGCGCAGCCGGCCCAGTATCCTCGCGTCACTAAAGTCGAATGACGCCCTGCGTGCACGGTTACCCTTGACCACCAATCGCTCCACTCATCTCGCGAAAGCTCAGCCCGGACAAGGATCACTGCCCGAGAAGATCGGCAAATACGTGATCATCAACGAGGTCGGGCGCGGCAGCACCGGGGTCGTCTATCTATCCCACGATCCTTATTACGGGCGCGACGTAGCGATTAAGGTCTACAACGTCGATTCCAGCGGCGATGAGAATCGCAAACGAATCGCTCGCAAGATGTTCTTGTCGGAAGCGCACATGGTCGGCATGTTGCAGCATCCGAACATCCTGCCTATTTATGACGCCGGCGAAGAGAACGGCCATTGCTATATCGTGACCGAGCACGTGCATGGCGCGCGCACGCTGGCTGCCTATTGCCGGCCGGATAACTTGCTGCGCATCGACGATGTCGTCGAACTGATCTACAAAGCAGCGCGCGCCCTGCATTACGCACATAGCCGCGGAGTCATACATCGAGACATCAAACCCAGCAACATCATGCTCACTCTCGACAGCGATGTTCGGATCATCGATTTCGGGATTGCGCTGGTGGCCGACTCGGAGATCTCGCGGATAGAAGGGATCGCCGGCAGCCCCTCATACATGTCGCCTGAGCAGGTCCAGTCGATTGAATTGACCAATCGATCCGACCTCTATTCGTTGGGCGCGGTGATGTACGAACTGCTGACCGGAACCCGGCCCTTCAGGGCCGGCAATTTGCAGAAACTGCTGCACCAAATCGTGTTCGCTACGCCGCCGCCCATTCACACGCTGCGTCCCGAGATCCCCGAGGAGCTCGAAAACGTAACGGCCATGGCGCTGCAGAAGGATCCGGAGAAACGCTACAAGACCGGCCTCGACTTCGCGGCCGAACTGACGCGGGTGCACCAGAAGCTGCGCGCCCAATACAATCGCATCGACCAGCAAGAACAATTCGGCCTGCTGCGCAAGTTGAAATTCTTTCATGAATTCTCGCATGGCGAGATTTGGGAAGTGTTGCGCGCCAGCAGCTGGCAGGACTACGCCGACCAGGAGGAGATCGTCAAAGAGGGCGAAATGGACGATCGCTTCTACATCATCGTTCTGGGGCGGGTCGCCGTGCAGCGCCATGCCAAGGCTTTAGGCTATTTGGACAGCGGCGACTGCTTTGGTGAGACCAGTTATGTGCGCGGAGCCAAGCGTACGGCCACGATCATCGCGGCGGGAGCCGTGACGGTCATGAAGGTGAGTTCGACGCTGCTGGAGCAGGTTTCCGCCGAGTGTCAGCTGCGCTTCAATCAGGTCTTTTTGCGCAGCATGATAGGGCGGTTGCAGAGCGCGGAGCGGGGCGTCTCCTAGGCGTAAGCGGTAGCGTCCTTGTCGTGCTCGATCATCGCGTAAGCGGAATGATTGTGTATCGACTCGAAGTTTTCCGACTCGACCACGTAGGCCCGCACCCGATTGTCCTTGTTCAACGCCACCGCGACGTCGCGCACGGTGTCCTCCACAAATTTCGGATTATCGTAGGCGCGCTCGGTGACGTACTTTTCGTCGGGGCGCTTCAAAATGCCATAGACCTCGCACGAGGCTTCACCCTCGGCAATATCGATCAGCTCTTCCAGCCACATGTGCTCCGCGAGCCGCGCCGTCAAGGTGATATGTGACCGCTGATTGTGGGCACCGTAGTCGGAGATTTCCTTCGAGCACGGACACAGGCTGGTGGTCGGTACTACGACCTTGAGCCACACCTCGGTCTTGCCGTTATGGTATTCCCCGAAAATTGTCGCCTGGTAGTTCATCAGGCTCTCGACGCCGGACACCGGAGCTTTCTTCATGATGAAGTAAGGGAAGGTCATTTCGATATGGCCGGCGGTGGCAGCCAGATGCTCGGTCATTTCCGCCAGCATTTCACCGAAAGACTCGACCGAGATTTCGCGCTCGTGCCGATGCAGAATCTCCACGAAACGCGACATGTGCGTGCCTTTGAAATTGTGCGGCAAATTCACGTACATATTGAAATTCGCAACGGTGTGCTGCTCGCCGCGCGCTCGATCCTTCACCTTCACAGGGTGAAAGATATCCTTAATGCCGACTTTGTTGATCGGCAGCTGGCGCGTGTCGGCGAAGCCCTGCACATCCTCCACGGGACTGGCGTCGATGGTTTTGGCGGGCACGGCAAGGTTCATAGTGATTTCCTAGTGAAGCGATCACGACGTTGATGGTGGCGAAATCGCACAACTCAAGAATTTTAGACCATTCGGCCGAATTTGGCTGAAGGGCGTGGCGGGTAGCCGCGACCGACAGGTGGAACTCGCTGATATTACGCAGGAAAGGGGCCTCAAGCCCGGCGCTGGATCACGTAGCAAGCCAGCCATGCCAATACATTGGCCGATTCGCCCAGGGGCGCCAGCCGCTCGCAGGCCGTGCGCTGCAGCTCTCGAGCGCGGATCTTGGCGGCTTCGAGACCGAGCACGCTGGGATAGGTCGGTTTGGCGCGCGCCGCGTCGGCGCCGCTGGTTTTGCCGATCTCCTCGGTTTTGCCCTCCACATCGAGAATGTCATCCTGAATTTGAAACGCGAGTCCGATGTCTCGCGCGTATCCGTCCAAGGCATTCCAGGCATCGCGGCTCAAAGCGGGCGAACAGGCAGCCGCCATCAACACGCTGGCGCGAATCAGGGCGCCGGTCTTGAGACGATGCATGGCCTCGAGTTCCTCGAGAGTCAATGATCGGCCGACGGCCGCGAGGTCTATCGCTTGGCCCCCTGCCATACCGAAGGTGCCGCTGGCATCGGCGAGAATTTCAATCATCTTCAACTTGGCATCCGGCGCGATGCCGGGCGTGCGATCGCGCGACAGCAGCAAAAAGGCCAGCACTTGCAGCGCGTCTCCGGCGAGAATCGCGGTCGCCTCATCGAATGCCCGGTGAGTTGTAGGTTGCCCGCGACGCAGGTCATCGTCGTCCATCGCCGGCAAATCGTCATGCACCAGCGAATACGAGTGAATGAGCTCGACGGCCGCGGCGGGCGCGTCCAATACGGTTGCGGGAATATGCAGCGCTTCCCCCGTGCAGTACACCAGCAACGGGCGCAAGCGCTTGCCGCCGCCGAGTACTGCATAGCGCTGAGCGGCGTGCAAGCCGCTGAGGAACCAAGTCCGCGGCGGGCAGGGCAGCATCCAGCACGGCTTGTACGCGTGATTGATATTCACGCATTCGCGCTTCCATCGCGTCCCCGCTCACGTAGTACTCAGCTGGTGTTGGGTTCGTCAGGCATGAATTCTTCAACCGCAGGTTCACCGGCCTTCTTCAGCAGGATCTCGACCTTCTGTTCGGCCTCCTTCAGTGCGGTCTGGCAGGCTCGCGTCAGCATGACGCCGCGCTCGAACGCGGCCAGCGACTCTTCCAAGGGCAGATCGCCATGCTCCAAGCGCTCGACCAATTCCTCGAGGTCGCGCATTGCCGTCTCAAAGTCGGGCATCGGCAGTTTCGGTGTTTTCGGCGCGGCCATGATCTTAGAACGGTACACATGCGCTTCGGCGGGGTCAAACACGCCGCTCGCCGCCCGACCCGCCGGACTCGCCCATGAACATTGTCAAGGCGTGAGATGCGTCACAACCAAGGGGTCGCCTGGGACCTGGTTTTGAGTAACACTGCTGGTGGGAAGCCATATGCCAAATTTAATCAAATCCATCCTCGCCTGCGGGTGTCTGGCTGCCGTTGTGGCGGCTGCGGCGGCATGCAGTCCGCGGCGCATTCCACCCATGACGGTGACCGATCTGATGGAAGACCGGGTTGCGCTCGATGGCGTGCTCATGAAGTGCAATCGTGACCCCATCAAAGCCCGTAGCGACTCGGATTGTCTGAATGCGCGTATCGCCATTGAGCGCCTCGCAAGCCGAGTCGACCCTGCCCAAGAAGCGAAGCGCGCCGAGGAATTCGAGCGCAGCCGCGAACAACTGCGCTTAAGCGAGGACAAGAAGCGGCAGGAGCAGGAATCCAAAGCCAAGGTGGATGCCTATCACCTGCCGTTGATTCCCGTGGAACCGGTCCCGCCTAAAGATCCTCCTGCAGTCGTCGGGCAGACGCAGCCTTAAAACCTTCGTCGCTTACTTCTTCAGCACGACCAACTCGGTGCGGCGATTGCGCGCCTTGCCCTCCTCGGTGTCATTGGAAGCAATCGGCTTGTCCTGTCCATAACCCACCGTCGTGATACGGTCCGCTTCGACACCGCCGGCCACCAGCATCGATTGAATCTCGGTCGCTCGCGCGGTCGACAGGGTCTGATTGGCGGCAGGATCACCGGTGTTGTCCGTGTGACCGGCAAGCTGCACTTGGGCGGTGGGACACGCTTTGAGAATGATGATCAAGTCGTCTACCGTCTGTTTGGACGCGGGCGTCAGATTCGTCGTGTCGGTATCGAAATTCAGATGGTCGAAGACAAACGTCTTGGGCAGATCGGTACCAGTGCCATCAGCGAGAAAGTGGGCGAGGTCGTAGTTGAATGATCCGGCCGTCAATTGTGCGGTTTCTCCGCCGCACAATTTCACCTGTTCCATTGCCGCAGGGGCAGTCATCGCAGGGACGTTGACCGCGGGGGGAGTGACCGCCGGGGGTTTCCTTCCGAGCAGATACAGCAGCAGCCCAAGACCTGCGACCAGCAGCAGCAGCAGCGGCCACCATTTGCCGCCGCTGGCTTGTGCGGCCACCGGAGCGACCGTGAGCGTCTGCAGCCCCTGAACATCGATGCCGCTCGCGAGATGGCTTAAGCCCGGCGGCAGCGCAGCCGCGATATACGACTTTTGACTCGTCAGCAGGTTCGCCAATCCGGTCGGATTCAAGCCCTGCGTCGAGCGCAGCCGGCCGATCACGCCCATGACCAGTGGCGCCGCGAGCGCCATGAGAGAAGCAGCGGAGCTCTTGCCCATGCCGCTTTGCCCGGAAATCGTCGATGTCACGGCGTCGACCTTGTCGCCGAACAGTGTGCTCAGCAGCCCCTGCCCCTGATGCAGCGCCGCGGTAGTTCCCGTTCCCCCGCCAAACAAGTTGGAGAGATTGTTGAGGATGCTGCCGTCGTGGTTGCCGCTGCTGAGCAGTCCCGAAAGCTGGGTCGCTCCGGTCGGACTCGACGCCAGGCTTGCGACGCTTCCCAGCAGCGCCGGGATGGCGCCCGACAGCGCTTTCGAGGTACTGGCGGGACTTTCTTTAAGATACGCGCTCGCCTTGCTGATGACGTCGGGAGTAAGGTAGCCAGTGATTTTTTCAATCAGATTCTCTGACATGTTGATCACCCTTAAATTGATATTAGTTCCGTTTCGTTCCTGGATTTAAGTACCCGGCTTCATGGTTCGCTCGTACACCATCTCAAATGCCTCCGGACCCACCGAAAGCTTGCCGCGGTACGGATGATCCATTGCCGCCAAAAGGAAAATCATCAGCCCCAGCAGGGACGATGTCAGGACCGTCAGCCAAAAATGCATTCTTGCTTTCTGCACGTGAAACAACCACGTCAATGCGATGTTGATCGCGGCACCGATCAGCACCAGAGCCCATAGCGATCCGGAAAGACCTGCCTTCACACTGAGGACGCGCGAGCGGCGCCGTTCCACGAGCTGATTGAACTGATGGATTGCTTGCGCGTGCAAGATCTTTTGTCCTTCCGTGACGGGTTCGAAGGTCAGCAGATCCTGTTCGAACCGAGTGAACTCCGCCAAGCTCGCCTTCGGCATGATTCCCGCTCGCTGCTGCGGCCAAGAGAGGTCTATTACCTGCCGGGTTATCGTCCGCATCTCTTCCTGTAGCCGCCCACGAACCGGCTCCGGATAGTGCGTGATGTCCCGATACAATGCGGCCATCGTCGCAGCCTCGCTGTCGACCTTGACCTCGGCATCCGAGTAGGTCCCCCACACGCCAACCATCAGCAGGCCGAGCGTAATGCCATAGAACACCGTGACCGCGCCCAAGTAGGCGCCCACCACGTCGTTGTGGGAGTGACTCTCGTGATGCAGCGATGGCACCCAAGCGCGCGTTGCTGCCAGCCCGGTCAAACCGAAGGCCAAGAACAGGGCGATCGTGAGAACGCCGAACATCCAGTTCGGCAAGTCGTACACCCACAACATTATTCATGACTCACACAGGAAAAGCGCCTGCGAGCGCCGCTGCCAACAGTTTCCATGTTTGTCGCAACTCCTTCTTCTGGTCGAAGAGAACCGGGGCGCTTGCGCGCGCCCCGGATTCTCTGGACGCTAACTAAGTATTGCCGCGCGGAGGTGTTGAAGACGGCTGCTTCTCGACCTCCACTTGTTGACGGCGAACTTTGTCTTTGACCGTCTCGACTCGATCGGAGCCTTCCTTGCCGACGACGACTTCCTCGACGATGCGGGAGGTTTTGCTCACCACCGGCGCCTCGGCAGTTTCCCTTACCTCGACCGTCCGATCCGACCAGTCGACATTCTGAATGTAGTTCTTGTCGGTGATCGCACGCCGCGCGATCAACGCATGCTCCTCGTGCAATGTCACGTTGGCTTCGACGGCCTTTTCAATTATGAAGCGCCGAACCCGTGTCATGCCGGTCTCCAACTGGCGTTTGCCGACCTCCAGCTCCTCTGCCGCAAGGCTAATCACTTCGTTGTCCTTGAGGTTGCGCGCGGCCGAGGCCGCTGGTTTGGCAGCAGTTTGCGTAGCGGCGGTAGCCGCTGCCGCGGTCTTGGCGCTGCCTTGCGAGACCGCACCGGCGGCCGGTGCCGCTGCGGCTGCGATGATGCCGAGGCTGGCCGCACGTTGATTCACGTCGACGGGACTGTGCGTGTGAAGTATGTCTACCGCCTTTTTCACCATCGTCTCGGGCGCTCGCAAGGAAACGACCGAGCCGCCTTTGCCGACCGTATTGCCGTAGACCTTGGCTTCATGCAGATCGACGTCGCCGCCGAACAGGCGATGCCAGAATCCGGTCGCAGTAGCAATCTTGGCCCCTTGATCATCAAGTGTGTCATTGCTCATGACGCTAATGTCGTCAGCCGCGAAGCCGGCCGCCTTTAAGGCATTCACGGCAGTTTGCGCATGTTCGGAAGTATCAAATACTGCAACGACTTTTTCGTAAATCATTTGCCTGTCTCCTGAGTGTGGGATACGGATGCTTCAGCGTTTTAAGCTTTGAGCGGGAGGCGCAAGATAGATGCCTCCTGTCTGCGGAGAGTGACGCGTTCCTGATGCCGTTCCGTCGTACGTACACGGCGAATGCGCAATTCTTCTTTAAGCACCAAACGGCGCTCGGTGACGAGAATCTCCTCGACAACCGGGACGACAATCGTGTCGCCTTCGTTGCGCACCGGGGGTATGGCTTCGATAGGCTTTCCAATGGCGACCGTTTCCACTTCGACCCGCTCACGCGCGAGCAACTCGTCCACCAGCTCTTCGCGCTGGCGCGTGACGGTAGTGATCCGCACTCGACCCGTTTCGCGATTCTCCTTCGTCACCGACATCTCTTCGGCATAAAGGGGAACAACAATTCGGTCGTCGCCGACTAGTTCGGCGGAAACATCCTTATTCATCTGATCTTCGTGGCTCACTTAGTCACCCAACCTTTTGTGCGAAGTGGATGCAAGCGCCGCGCCGTCCCTGGCGCGGAACTGAATCAAAAATTAACGAATAAGCAATATGGATAACGTCGAGCGCGGGGAGTCTACGCAGCGACTTTGGTCGGCGCAATCGGACTTTCGTCTATTGATATTTCGATGCGACTGCGTTGCGACGCGATTGCTGCGATGCGCGTTGTAAAGATCAGCGAATTGTGGTCACGACATTCAACGGCGAGCCCTTCATTGCGCGTTGACGCGTCTTCTTGCCTTGAGCAACACGTCCACGGCCTCAGGCCGATCATCCCAATATTCCAGCCGCACCCTGCCGTCCGGCAGCTGACTCACCACGGCCGGCACTGCGCTGAATGTGCAGTACCAACCCGTGGGAAGCACTACCGCATTGCGCGGTCTGCCTAAGCTGCGATCGAATACCAATTCCTCCCCGTCCAGTCCATAGCTGAGCGGTGCCGTATAGGTTTCCGCGATGCGCAGTCGCAGCGATTGCCCGGGCTGCAGCGGCGCGAATGGGATCACGACCACTCGAGCGGCAGGCGCGACGGTTTCGCCCACGTTGATCTTCGACGCCGCCATCTGCGCGCCGCTCATCTCCAGGGTCTGCAACTGCTCTCCGGTGTCCAAAATCCTCGCCGAAGGATGACTCGCCACGCTGCCGGCGCGGACCACATTCGCATAGCCGTTTACGCCGGCGCGCGATTCGGTGTAGTCGTGATACAAGTTGAACGCGTGGGTCTCCGGCTGTTGCAAGAAGTACGCGATCTCGCGGTCTTGGTGGGCGCGCTCCGACAGCCGGTCCTGCTCCGTCTCACCGGCAAACGGCGATTCCCAACTCCGTTTCGTCGTCGAGGGTTTGGGAATGGCTGCCGCGCCGACTTGCGCGTCCTTGACGGCCCGCAATTCGAGCGGAGCCGGGCCCGCTCCCGAGTGCAGAAAGCTAATCGCGATTCGCCCGTCTTGTTCGGTGCGAATTTGCGATGCCACCGTCAATCCCACCACCTCGTACCCAGGCGGCAGCACCACTTTGTTGCGCCGAATGCTCAGCGGCCGATTGAAAACGATTGTGTTGCCCTCGGTGTAGTAGCTCTTCGCGTCCTGGTAGGTCTTGACAATCAGTACGCGGCCTTCGCCTCGTTCCGGCACGGGCCGCGCCAGTTCGACCTTGATGTAGTTGGTTGACATATCTGCATCGGGCATCAAGTGCGTCCATGCGTGCTTCAGTTCCGCTCACCACCTCGAAGTGCAGCGGCGTCCCTAGCATGGCGTCGTATACGCTCTCCTCGCTTGCGGCACTGCCCTTGCGGATGGGGTTGTAGTAAAACCTCGCGCCCGCGGTCGTCGCGCTCACCTCATAATAAATCTTGAAGCTATGTGTCTCGGGCGCCAACAGCTCGTAACGCGTATATTCATTGCTCTCAGTCTGCCCCACCGCGGTGGGGAAATACGCCGCATCCTTGGTGGCCTGTCGAGCTTGCGCATTGACAATGGAGCAAGGAGCGGCAAGACAGGTTGCCAGTGCGAAGCAAGCCGCCACTCGTTTCGTGAGCGGCTCCTGTTGAGTCCGTCCGCGCCGTCGACGACAAGCATGTTGCTGATGGGAATATTGGACGCCGAGATCGGCAAGCAGCAGGTCGCGGCGCCGATCGTCGAGGCGGGGAGCGCGCGCACTCAAGAGTTGCGGAACGCAGGCCACCATTGCCGCCGCACGTGCCGAAAACCCGTTCGTCAGGCCCATGCCACCGGGGAGCTCGTGCGTGACGGGGCCCTGCCAGAAATGTTTTCGAGTGAATGGTTACGCTCCCGGTGACGACGGGGCAGCATAACTTACCTCGGCGCTGCCCAATAACATTGAGGGAATCCATTAGTGCATTGCAGTTGATCCGACCTGCCGTCTAAACTTCCTTGGGGATGCGATCTTTTGGGATTTTCTTACAGGGACAATAATTAATGAGTCAATTCAGATTCGGCGCTTGCCTGACAACGACCCTCGCGCTGGCGGCGCCGACGTTTTTGGTCGCCGCGCCGGGCATGCCGAGCCCACCGGACAAGGCGGACAGCGGCAAATTCGAGCCCTTCAAGCCCGAGGCGGTGAACAGCACCGGCACTGTCACCATCGGTGGACAGGCCATTTCATACCAGGCAATTGCCGGTAGCTTTGTCGTGCACCCCAAGGACTGGGACGATGTGCCGCGCGATCCGAAGGCTGACAGAGGTTCCGCGCCGGGCGAGGAGGGCGCCGAAGGCAAGAATCCGACCGCTGAAGCGTCGATGTTCTATGTCGCCTACTTCAAAAGCGGAGGCGCAGGGTCTCGGCCGGTGACCTTTATCTATAACGGCGGTCCGGGCTCCGCGACCGTCTGGCTGCATATGGGCGCTTTCGGGCCGCGGCGCATTGTCACCGCGACCGACGCCCACACGCCGGCCGCTCCCTATGCTCTGGTCAACAATAGTTCAAGCCTGCTCGATGCGACCGACCTGGTCTTCATCGATGCACCCGGAACCGGCTTCAGCCGAATCGCCGGCAAGGACAAGGAGAAGGCGTTCTTTGGGGTCGATCAGGATGCCTACGCGTTCGCTGAGTTCATTACACAATTCCTGTCGAAGTACGGCCGCTGGAATTCACCCAAATATTTGTTTGGCGAAAGCTACGGAACGCCTCGCTCGGCGGTACTGGTCAATCAACTCGAAGCCGACCGCTCGATCGATTTCAATGGAGTGATTCTGCTGTCGCAAATTCTCAATTTCGATCTTAGTCCCGACCGCCCGACCGGCAATCCGGGCGTCGATCTGCCCTACCAGACGGTGCTGCCGACCTATGCCGCGACCGCCTGGTATCACAAGAAGCTGCCCGGCGAACATCAGGATCTCGAGGCGCTGCTGGCCGAGGTCGAACAGTTTGCCATGGGAGACTATGCTCGGGCGCTCGCGGCCGGCTCCGATCTTAGCCTTGCCGATCGGCGCGCCGTTGCCGAGAAGCTGCACCAGTACACCGGGCTTTCGAGCGACTACATTCTGAAGGCGGATCTGCGGATCGACGGCGGAGAATTTCGACAGAATCTGCAAGAAGACGCCGGCCTGACCACGGGCCGCCTCGATACGCGGTTTTCAGGGCCCGACATTGACCCTTTGAGTCAGCGTGCGGACTACGATCCGCAATCGACCGCTCTTAGCTCAGCGTATGTTTCGGCATTCAATGATTACGTACGCAAGGACCTGCACTACGGCGAAGGCAAGGATTTCAAGCACAGCATCCCGGCCGGCAGAAGCTGGAGTTTTGTGCATCAGCAGCCGGGCCAAAATCAGCGGCCGTCCTCGTCGCGCCAAGGGTCCAACGTCATGCCGGATCTGGCCAACGCGATGAAGATCAACCCGAACCTCAAGATTCAGCTGCACGCCGGCTATTTCGATCTCGCCACTCCGTTTTATCAAGGTGTCTATGAGATGCACCACCTGCCCATTCCGGCCGCCTTGCAGTCGAACATCGAATACAAGTTCTACGACTCAGGTCACATGGTCTACGCCAAGGACTCATCGCTCAAGTTGCTGCACGACAATGTTGCCGGGTTCATTCGTCGGACCAGCAATCTTGGAACCTGAATCCTTGAGATAGGTGCCGAGCCACTTCTCGACCTCTTCGTAGAAGTGGCGGCTATCTTCCGGCTTCATGATCCAGTGCCAGGCGTCCGGCCATACCAGAAGGCGGCTCGGCACATGCATCCGTTGCAGTGCCGTCCAGTTCTCCAGCGTATTGTTGATCGGCACGCGAAAGTCGCGCTCCCCGATGCTTAGCAGCATCGGGGTTTTCCAGTTCGCCGCATAGGTGATGGGGCTCTGATCGCGCCAGACCGGGTTTCCTTCCCAAGGCGGACCACCATTGGTCAATTCGCGGCCGTAGATGCCGTCGCTGGTGCCCCACTGGCTGGCGAGATCAACCTCGCCCGCATGACTGACAATGCATTTGTAACGCGTGGTGGTCGCTTCGATCCAGTTAGCGAGATGCCCGCCGTAGCTCGCGCCCGCGGCACACAACCGCGATCCATCGATGAAGGCATAGCGCTTGATCGCTTCATCGACCGCCTGATTGATTTCATCACCGGGGGTCTTCAACGGGTCAAGCTTGATGGCCTGCGCAAATCTCTCCCCGAAACCGGTCGATCCGGTGTAGTCCGTCATCAAGATCACGTAGCCCGGCGCGGCCAGAAGGTGATAATTCCAGCGCAGCCCGATCTGGTCGGGGTTGTGGCTTGCCGCGCCGCCATGAATCAATACCAGCATCGGGTACTTCTTAGCGGGATCGAACGCCGGCGGCAGCACGATCATATTGTGGATGTTGCGGCCCTTGGCACTGGTGAAATAGAAATGCTGCGGCGGCTGCCAATCGATGGCCGCAGCGGCCGCGGTGTCGACCTCGGTGAGATTGACATGGGTTCGCCGCGCGGCGTCGATGCGCACGACCTCGGTCGGATTGACGGAGCTGCCGTAGCCGGCAATCAACACGGGCTTGGCGGCCTTTGGCGCGATTTCAAGCGCTGTGTAGCCGCCAATGGGAGGCTCGATGACCAACAGCGGCTTCCCGCCGTCCGCGGACACTCGATACAGATTTTCCTTGCCCGCTTCGGGCACCAGCAGATACGCGAGCTTGGAATCTGAGCTCAACGCAAAACGTGCCGTTTCGCGGTCGAAATCGCGCGTAATCAGCGCTCTCTCGCCGCCCGCGGGCCAGGCCATCTTGTACAGCCGCGCCAGATGATAGACCTCCGAGTCCTGCGGCTCGTACTTGAAGAAAAGCGACTTCCCATCGGGGCTGAATACCGCTTCCTGATATTCCCCCGGCTCGGGAGCGATAATCTTCGGCTCGCTGCCCTGCGCGGCAACCCGATAAAGGTGATAGCCCACATGCGCAAACGCGGCATTCCACCGGTCGGTGGTCGCCGTGAACACGATCTCGCGGCCGTCGGGACTCCACACCGGCGCAAGAGTGACGCTGGTGTCGGTTTCCGCCCCGGAAAATCCGGGCGTGCGCGCCAGGGCGGTGCTCGAGAGGATGTCCTGCGGCGCTGATCCTGGCTCGATCGACTGCACCATGAGGGTGGGTTGCCGATCGTCCAGCCATTGATTCCAATACCGAATCGGGAAGTGCTGGTAGGCGCGGACATTGTATTTGCGCGCTTTGCGTTCCGCCGCGATCTTCTTGTTGGCATCGTCGTCCAAGGCGTTGGGGTAGACCAGGGACTCGAACACGATCGCCTTGCCGTCCGGCCGCCATTTCGGACCGATGGCACCGGTAGAAATATTCGTGAGCCGACGCGCTTCACCGCCCTCTGAGAGATTCAGAATGTAGATTTGCTCGACGTCGTCGGATTCGCGCTTGGTGGTAAATGCGATGCTGCTGCTGTCAGGCGACCACGCGACATCGCCTTCGGCAGCCTTGGTGTTGGTGATGCGGCGCGGCGGCTTGAACCCATCGGCCGAAACCAGCCACAAATCGCTTACCGCTTTGTCGGCTTCGTAGGAGGGCTCCACCACGGAGTAGACCACCCACTTGCCGTCCGGGCTCACCACCGGAGCCGCAACGCGTTTCATCATCCAAAGCGCTTCGTGCGTGATCGGCTTGAGTTCGGCGGTTCCCGGCGCCGCCGACGCGATCGGGGTCAAGAGACAGGCAGACATCAAGGTTGTGCAAAGTCGGGGGCTCATCGGGACTCGCTGTCATGAGGGTTATTGTGAAGGCCAGTCTAGCGGATCTTAAGGATCACCTTGCGTGCGCGATCATCAGCACGTTCGCAAAAGGGGTGCCGCGGCTCATGGGAGCGGACGACACGTCGAATCCGCATTCGCGCAACAGCGTGCTCCATTGGGCAACGCTGCGGCAATGCGTGGTCACCCAGGCATGCCCGCGGAAAAACATGACCAGCTTGTCGATCCACTGACCGCATCGAAAGCGCAGGCCGGCGTCGGCATCGCCGATGCGCAGCAACAGCAAGCCGCGCGCTGGCAATGCCGCGCGCACGCGCTGCAGAACTTGAATTTGGTCTTCCTCGGGCATGTAGTGCAGCACATCGAGAATAACGACGGCATCGGTGCTGCCGAATTCGGCGTTGCGGATATCGCCCTGCGAAATATCGCAGGCGGCCCCAAGGGCGCGGCGCGCTCGTTCCACATCGCGATCCATCAATTCGATTCCACGGGTCGAACGCGGCTTGGGCGCCGCCGGCCAGTGCGCCGGCCAGTTGCCGCTTTCGTAGTGGAGCGAAGCGGCGCGCAGCCAGGCCGACAACAGCCCCTGACCGCAGCCCAAGTCGAGAATGTGTCCTCGTCCCCCAAGCAGGCCAAGCTCGAGCATCGCGCGAAACACCGGATCTGCGCGCAATTTGCCCCGCGCAAACAGGTAGGCGAACAGGCCGGCGCTGCGGTAGGGCTCGCTCGCCCGATCGACCAGCGACGCCGGCATCCTTTCGCCTACGGCTTGAGCTGCGTGCGGATTTCGCCGCCCTTGTGCTCGGCGCTGTGCACATTGACGTACAGATTTCCGTCCTTGAAGCTCTTGTACTGATCATCGGTCAGCATGGCGCCGGCCGGAACGCTCCAGGTATTGTCGTCCGTCTTGGTCAGGGTAATGATCGGCGGACCATTCTTGCCCGGTTCGGCGAGATGGATGTGCGCGACGGTGCCCGCGATTCCGGAGGTCTTGATACTGCCGCTGACCGATTTGTCGTTCTTGATGACGATGGTGGCGACGCCTGTTGCGGCGGACGCCACGGGCGGCACTTCCTGGTCGCCGCTCAATTTAACGGCGGTATCGGCAGCGTTTGCGCTGGTCACAATGCCGATAGCGAATAGCGCGGCTAGGGCGATCGGAGCGAATCGAAACGAATGGGTATATTTCACCGGACTCTCCCAATAGGACAAACACAGTCACGATATTACGCTTTCGCGTCAACCGCCTCACCCCAGAGGCAAATGATGCGGCCGTACCAGCATGTGCCAATCCTGATGTTCCTCCAGGATCAACTCGATGGCCTCTTGAATCGCCTCCTTGATAAGAGGGGCCCCCGGTGCAGGATCCGGTTGGGCGAAGGCGTCCCGAATCCGGCTGATGGCGCCCGACAGCTCCGCCTCCAGGCGCTCGGAAGTCGCCCCCAACCGATAGGCTTCGGATTGCGCCAAGGCGCCGTGCAGCGAAGCGGCGAGCGCGGGGAAAAACGTCGTGATCACCGACAACCAGATGGTATGTACCATGAGATGCAGCAGCGCGCCGACCGCGGTCAAGCCGAACAGCCCGATCGTCACCGAATGAACCCGATGCAATAGGGCGTGCTGCTTGATCGCCACGCGATGGTGATAGTGCGATTGCGCTTCGAGAATGTTCACCGTCCAGAGCGCGTAGCTGGTGATGAACTTCGGATCGTTCCAGGCATCTTCCAGCTGTGATCGGGCCAGCGCTGCGCTTTTCGCGCAAATAGCCCCGACATCATCGCCGCCGCGCAATTGGCTGCCCGGATCGAACACTTGTTCGTACCAATTGGCGGAATTTTCGGGCCGCGTGAAGTCCAGCAGCGGCGCAACCAGCGGTAGATACCAGGTCAATTCCGCCGTGGTACGCGCCCGTAACCATTGACCTTGCCAGTCGGAGCGGTGCCCTACCCAATAGATCGCGCTCACCGTCCCGATGATGGCGACTTCGGCGACCGCCCACAGGCCTAAGTTCGGGTGCTGCAGATGGCGACGATCATCCCATCCCAGCGCAAGGGGTAGAACCGCGAATAGCACCGCGAGCGCACTTAAGAGATAGATGGCCCAGAAGCCGCTACGGTAGCGGTGTCCAAAATGCACGGCACGCTCGTCGAACATGCAATACGCGGTTGCAACGGCCTCGATCAGCGGTTGCAAACGCTCCGGCGGGCTCGCGGAGGGCGGCGGCGGCGCAACCTTCAACCGGACTCCGATGAGAAGTACCCGTTGAATTGCCTCATGCAGCGCCATGACGGATCTAGCTTAGAATTTCGTAGGTGGTCGCAAAAATGCCTTCGGCGACGATGCCGAGGCTGCCATCGCCGTAGTCGACCAGCCAATCGCCGGGTCGACCGCTCAGTCGAGATACCCCGTCAGCGAGGGACACATCGAACGGCTCCTGCATTTGCAGCGCCAGGATGATGTTGGGCAGGCTCTTATAGCGCCCCGATTCGCCCGCGACGGTTGGCGGCAGCGGCCGATATTTGTTGGCAAATTTCGCCTGCGATACGCGCCAATGCTGACCGCCATTGCCGGTCAGTATCGCATCGCCGGGGTGCGCATAGACCATGCCCTCGGGCGTGCGCACGATGCAGTCAGCGTCCGCGAATTGGACGTCGACCTCGCGCTCGAGCTTGCGCGCCCTGACATGCCGTGGGTGGCCGGCCACATCGACCGAGAATCGATCCTCGCCGCTGCAGCGAAATACTGGCCGGCGCTGCGAATTCACGCGCTACTCACCCGACTTAACGGCCGAGCGCGATGCGAACCGACCGCCTGCGGGTATCATTTTGGAATCATACACAACGCTGCAACAAATGGCTGGAATCTAAGCTAATCCGGGCTGATTTCGATGAACCAGTCCGGACCGGATTCGATCTGATGGGCCGCCGCATAGCTGCGTTGATTGAGCGCCACCGCGAGATTTAAGAGGCTGTTGATGTAGACCAAGGGCTTGCCGATCGGTACTTCGCCGAAGGTGCGCTGGTAGGGTGCGACGGTCTCGACCTGCAGCTTTTCGTTGTGATAGATGCGCACGTGCAGCGCGCGTGCCCAACCCGATATGCAGCTGGTCGAACAGCGCCTTGGGAATATTGGTCCATACATTGCCGAATTGCACATCGAGCACCGGGATGATCCCCGACACTTTCGATCCGCTGCGCTGAGGTTTTCGGTAGGCGATGCTGATCAGCGTCTGCGGCGGCAGCGAAGGCCCGACCTGCTCGAAGGTGATCACGCCGGCGGCGAGCCGTGCGCCGGTGTAGGCGAATACATCGCGTCCGTGGAAAGTATGCGAATCATCGGAGTCCGGGCGGCGATTGATGGATTCATCGATCCGGCGCAGGCCTTCGATCCCGTCGCGCTCTGCGACCAATGAGAAAAGTCCATTGTCAGGGCCGACGAAGTAACGGCCGGTGCGCGTCTTCAGCACCACCGACTTACGGTCGGTCCCCACCCCCGGGTCCACGACCGCAACGAACACCGTGCCTGCGGGCCAAAACTGCTCGGTCTGGTAAAGCCGGTAAGCACCCTCGAAAATGCTGGGGTTCTCGTGGCTCAGATCGGATACGAGCAGGCTTGGGGACACGCTGTACGCGACTCCCTTCATGGCCGATACGGCCCCGTCCTGGGTGCCGAAATCCGTCATGAGTACCAAAGGAGCGCTCGCTTGAGCGAGAGCCGAAAAACAAAACGTCAGCGCCAGAACAATGCGCGCCGGCCGCGAGGATACGCGGCCGGCGAGACATCCGAAAATCACTTTTTCTGTTCTTCCAACGGATACGTCCGCGCAGGCTCAGCGGTGAGCGGCGCGGTACGCCGGCGCCTGGGCGGTGATGTCGGCCTGTGGGGCCGGTGAAGTGCGTACCGCGGTTCCGGTCGCCTGGGCCAATCGCTCGAGGAAGCGTTGCGCCGTGGCCGGCGGCGCTGGCGCTTGACCGGAAAAGATCTCCGAGGCGCTGACGCCGCTCTTGTTATAAAACGATGCGTTCGCGGAGCGGTCGATGGAGATGACGCTGCCGTCCAAGGCGACGCCGCCGAACAATCCTCGCGTGCGCGCGTAGGAATAAATCTCGGCGTTGAAATTCATATCGGTTGCCGCAGAACCCTGCCGCCCGACAGGCCCGGTTGCCACCGAGGCATCGGCGCCCAGGGTGAGCTTGCCCCCGGCGATGCCCTCGATGCCCGTCTTCGTGGTAAACACCAGAATGATGTCGGAGGACTGCGCACCGGCTTGAAATCCCCAGCTGCCGCCCGTCAGGGAAACAAACACCGGATTGCTCCACGGGGAGGTCAATTTGTCGCGGACCGCCAGCACGCCATTGCCGTGACGGCCGCCAAAGATAAAGGCCACTTTCGTGACATCGGGGATCACGGCGATTCCGTAGGCATGCGCCAGCAATTTGTCCGGCAGCTTCACGTCGGGCATGGCCCTGACCTCCTCCAGCACTTCGGTTGCCGTGAGCAGGCGGCCTTCTTCGCGCGCACCGGCCTGTGCCGTATTTACAAAGGCACCCGCGGTAAATATCGCCGTCAAAAGCGTGCCTCGCATCCAGTCATTTCTGTTTAGCATCAAGCAGTCCTCCAATATTGCATGGCAGTAGTCTACCGCAACACGCAGGCCGCAGCCCCCTGTCAGTTCGGTGCGACAATCCGCGCCGCGTCGGCGCCCGATGCGCACGATGGTATTCGGGCGAGCCGTGCGGTCGCCTGCACCACCTCGGGATGCTGCGGACCGAGCGCCGCCAAGAGTTGGCTTTGCGCCGTCACGAGCATCGGTTCGCCGTCAGCGGCGTGATTCTCCAAGATCAGCAGCCAGCCCAAACTCGCTCGGGTGCGAGCGGTGCGCCAATTGGCGGCTCCCGCCAAAGCCGTATCGATGTCCAGCGCGCGACGCAGCTCGATTTCAGCGGCGCCAAATTGCCCGCGCCGCAAAAGCACTTCACCGAGCAGTTGCCGCGTGGCGCTGACATATAAATGGCGCGCAGGCAACGCATTGTCATATAGCGCGAGCGCTTGGCGCGCGCTGCTCTCCGCGGCAGTCAGGTCGTTGGCATCGAGATAGAGATTGGCGAGCGCATCCAGATAATAGCCGGTCATATAGTGGCCGGAGCCCAGGCGATTGATCGTGATTCGCAGGGCATCCTCGGTCGAGGAGATGGCGCGCGCCAGATCGCCCTGCCGATCGTAAACGATGCCAAGATGGGCTTCGATTGACGCCAGCCGCTGATTGTCCGCACCAAAGACACTGCGCTCGCTCTGCAACGCTTCATTGAGCAGCTGCTCGGCTTCGGCGTATTTGCCGCGCTGGATCAGTATGTAACCAAGGGCGGTCAGAGACTCCGAGCGATCCGGGTGGTTGCGGCTGAGGGCCGTTGTGACCAGATTCAGCACTTGTCGCTGGTACTGCTCCGCGACCACAAAGTCGCCGAGCCATATCGCGGTGGCGGCGATTGCGCCGAGCGTCGAGGTAATCGCCAGATGCTGGTCGCCGGGGCTGTTGCGATACACCTTCAGAGCTTCGTCGAAGCGTTGCCTGGCGGGTTCGGGTTCGCTTTTAGCATTGAGCAAGAAATACCCGTATTGAAGCAAAATGTCCGCGGTCAGCGTCGACGGCGGCGCATCGCCGGTCTGCGATAGGGCAAGGGCCTGTTGAATGTAGGCCTCGGCACCGGCCAGGTGGCCTGCATCGGTCAGCGCCTGGGACAAGTTGGCCAGCGCCGCCGCGAGATTGCTTATTGTCCAGCGGACGCGCTTGGCGGCGAATCTCGACCGCCTGCTCAAATAGCGGTATGGCGCCGTCGTACAACCCCTGCCGTCGGTAGGCGAGGCCGATGCTCTCCAGAAGCTGTGCGCGCACCTCAGGCTGCAGATTGGCATTGCGCCTGATTTCATCGGCACCGCGGTCGAGCAGATCTTTGGCGGTGGATTCCCGGCCCTGCGCATTGAATGGATCCGCTTTGCGAAAATACATCGACCATGAATGCCGACACTTGCTGTGCCCGGTCGCGCTCCTCGGCCGCCGCATCGCGCGCCAGCCCGATGCGGTGATTCTGCCAAAGCGTCATGCCGGCGATGATCAGCAGCCCGACAAATGCGGCTGCCGCGCCCACGACGGGCAATAAATTTCGCCGCAGGAACTTGGCGGAGCTGTAACGCCAATCGCCCTGCCGTGCGCGCACCGGCTGTCCCGAGAGATGTCGGCGCAGATCATCGGCAAGCGCCTCGACCGATGGGTAACGGCGATCGGGCTCCTTGCGCATCGCCATGGCGATGATCGCATCCAAATCACCGCTCAAACGTGCGCGCAAGCGCTGCGGCGAGAGGCCGCGCCGCTCCGCGACGCGGCTGCGGTCGGCATCGCTCTCGCCCTGCAGTTTGGCCACGACGTTCTGGCTCGGCCGCACCGGATCGTCCATGCATATCGCGCGCTCCAGCTGCAGCTGGCTGTAGCTCAACAGACGATAGGGCGAGCGTCCCGTCAACAATTGATAAAGAAGTACGCCGAGCGCGTAGATATCCGTCGCCGTGGTGATCGGGCGGCCGAGCACCTGCTCCGGCGCTGCGTTTTCCGGCGTGAGCATGCGATCCTGCAGGCGTGTTACCGGAAGCGTATGGGACAGACTTTCCGGTGCGAGCATCTTGGCGATGCCGAAATCCAGCAGTTTGGGCGCGCCCTGGTCGGTCACGAAGATATTCGAGGCCTTGATGTCCCGATGGACCACCAAGTTGCGGTGCGCGTAGTGCACGGCACCGCAAACCGCGATGAATAGCTCGATGCGTTCGCGAATCGACAGAGCTCGCCGATCGCAGTACGCGTCGATGGATTCACCATCGACATACTCCATGATGAGGTATGGCGTCCCATCCTCCAGATCGCCGCTGTCGATGAGGCGCGCGATCGAAGCGTGATCGAGGGTGGCGAGGATATGACGTTCGCTGTGCAGCCTGCTGCGCAGCCGCGGATGCAGCGTCGCGTGCTGCAGCACCTTGATCGCCACGCTCTGATGGAATTGCGAGTCGTCGCGCTCGCCGCGGTACACGGTGCTCATGCCGCCAGCCCCCAGAACCGACGCCACCCGATACGCCCCGACGCGAGTTCCGATCAGCCGATCCCGATGCTCGTCCAGCAATGATTCCGCGGCGGCACCGACCGCATGGCGCAGGGGATCTTCCGGACTTCCATCCGCTCTGAGAAGCGATTGGACCGATTCGCGCAACTCCACATCGTCGCCGCAAGATCGATCCAATTGCGCATCGCGCTCCGCACCGTTCAGGTCGGCCAGCCGATCGAATAAAGCCTGAATCTTGTGCCAGCGTGCGCTCTCGATCATCGCGGTCAAATTTTGCCTATTTCGTGCAGCAGCCAAGCTTTCGCGAGGCGCAGCTCGCGGTGCACCGTGGCAGCCGACGTGTCCGTCGCGGCGGCGATTTCCTCGTATGTCATGCCGCCGAAATAATGCAGCTCTATCACCTGAGCCATTCGAGGATCGAGCTGCAGCAATCCCTCCAATGCGTCATCGAGCGCGACCACGTCGGGCTCGCCGGGCGGCAATGCCGGGCTCATATCGGCAGCGGCCAGTTCCTCGACGCCGCGCATTGCGCTTGCGCCGTCCACGGGATTTGGCGTGATCCACCAGTACCCGGCGCATCAAGCCGCGAAATCAGCGCGAAAAAGTGGCCGCGATCCTGGAGGTCCACATTCGCCTGGAGCAAGCGAAGAAATGCCTCGTGAACGACGGCCGTGGCCTGCAGGGTGTGGCCGCCGCGCTCCGCGCGCATGTAGCCGCGCGCCATGCGGCGCAATTCGTCGTAGACCAAGGGCGTCAGGCGATCAAGCGCCTGAGGATGGCCGGAACGCCATTCGGTCAGCAGCTGGGTGAAATTGGCCGGGACTGGCGTCGGTTGCCCTGTGGTCATTAGGGGTTTCCCTTAATCATGTCTTGTTATATAACAAAATTGAGCGGAATCGCGCTCCGTTGTCGCTTTCACAAGTAGGCCATCCACGTGGCGATGACGGTCGGTATCAACCATTCAATCTTAGGGAGTCATTATGAAGATTAGTCTAATCGGTTTGGCTGCCGGCTGCGCAGTTGCTGGTTTTACCTTCATGGATCTCGATTTTCCGCCAATCGTGCCGCCGCACGGCATTTAAGGGAGTCTGCAGATGCACCGTAAAAGAGTCACGATCGCCGCCGCGGCTGTATTGGCCATCGGAAGCGCATTTGCCGCTCAACCCACTTCGCTGCGCGCGGACTTGGGTCGGGGGCTCGCCGAGCAGCGAATGCCGTGGATTCCGGGCACGGCCAGTGCCATGTCAGCGCATGATCCCTACGGCGCGCTGCTAACTCCGCCGCGATAATTCTGGCGGTCGCAAGGCAGGATCGAGGCTTGGTCGCAAGCCTCGATCCATCGCGCGTGCGCTAGAATAGGGCGCTCCGCAGGCAAGAGCGTGCATCAATTGATCGTCATAGCGCATCGCGGTGCCAGCGGCGAGCGGCCCGAACACACCCTCGAGTCGTATCGTCTGGCGATCGAGCAGGGCGCGGACTACATCGAGCCTGACCTGGTAATGACTCGGGACGGCGTCCTGATCGCGCGCCACGAAAATGAAATCGGCGCTACCACGGACGTCGCCCAATACCCTGAGTTTGCGGCGCGCCGCCGCACCCAGGTCATTGACGGGGAAAGCATCAGCGGATGGTTCTGCGAAGACTTCTCCCTATCGGAGATCAAGCGCCTGCGCGCGCGCGAGCGGTTGGCGCAATTGCGGCCGCAAAATTGCCGGTTTGACGGCCGCTTCAGCGTGCCCACGTTCGATGAAATCCTGCAGTTGATCACCAGCGCCAACACCTCAGCCGGCGCCAATCGGCCCATCGGGGTATATCCGGAAACGAAACATCCGGCGCATTTTGCGGCTATTGGACTGCCCCTCGAATTGAGCGTGCTTGACGCTCTGCGCCGCTACGACTATGCGAAGCCGGGCTCGCCAGTTTTCATTCAGTCCTTCGATGCGCGCGCCCTTAAGCAGCTGCGCGCGATGACTGAACTGCCGTTGGTCCAACTACTGGAGCACGAACCGGTCGATCTTGAAGAAATCGCCCGCTATGCCGACGCGCTCGGCATTGCGAAGGCGCTGGCCACTGCGCAGTGCATTCGGGCGGCGCATGACGCAAATCTTCTGGTGCACGCGTGGACGTTTCGTGCCGAGAATGAGTTTCTTCCCGCCGATCTTAGGCGCGGCACCGAGCCAGCCGCGCATGGCGATTTGCAGGCGGAAATCACCCGCTACTTGAGCCGCGGCCTTGATGGGTTTTTCGTGGATTTTCCGGCGCTGGGGGTTCGCGCGCGCGATGCTTACAGTTCCGCGGCCCAGCCGCTGCACCAGCCGCGGGCGGCGACCACCTTGCCGGGAAACAACTCGCAAGGGCGGTAGGCCGCGCCGGCGGCACCCTGAAGCTGCGAGCAGTTCTCGCAGGTCGAACCCTTCGCGTAGGAGGGGTATTTTTTGAGGTCGACCTGGCTTGCATCTTCGACATAGCCGAGCGCCATGGCGGCAGGATCCTTGACATTAAGGTGCGTAGGTTCGGCGGCCTGCGGCCGGCGAACCGGCAGTAGCACGGCGCTTCCCGCGGCGATCGCCAAAGTCTTCAAAAGCGCCCGGCGCCTGACAACGGCATCGAGCAGTGTAGGTCGGTTCATGAGTCCTTCCTAAGTTGAGAGATCGCGATTTGCTATGCTGGATTCTTTTGGAATCCCATGCCTAGCATATCGCTATTGCTCACGCTCGCGCGAGTCGCATTTTTCGCCGCGCTGGCCTTCACGTTCTACAGCGCCGTCATACCGCCGCGGGATGCCTTGCAACTTGTGCCATGGGACAAGGCCGAGCACTTCATCGCGTTCTACGTCCTCACCGCGCTTGCCGTCGTGGCGTTTCCCAGGCGCAACCTGTTCGTGCTGGCGGCATTGCTGTCCGCGTTCGGCGCCCTGATCGAGTTCGTGCAGGGGCTGCCCATGGTCCACCGGGACCGGGATTTTTGGGACTGGGTTGCCGATACCACTGCCATCGCCAGCGTGCTCGCGCCGATGGCGCTAGTTTGGTGGCGCGGGCAGGTCAGGTCGGGTCAGAAGTACATGGATACGTAGAGTTGCAGCACCGTAGCATCGTACTTATATAGCGGTTCCTCGCCCGGCTGGTACTGCGGAACCCCGAAATCCTTGATATTGCGAAAGTCGAGATAATTGAAGTGAATACGGCTGACGTCGGCCGTGAACGTGCCGCGCTTGAACACCTTCCAGCCGTCGGGCAAGAACGCGTAGGTGACTTTCGCGCCGAACGTCGTATTGTCCGATGCAGCGAGATTGCGGTCGCGGGCCTCGAAGTTCAGCTCGGGGTTGAAGTTAAACAAGTCCCTGATAGAAAGTCGCCGAGTTCTGCTTGTAGTAGCGCGCGCGACCTTCGAATATCCACTTGTTGCGGATGGGATGGGTATAGTCGACTTCATAGGTGTTGCCGACCACGCCCCAGGTATCGGTGTAGAAGCGATACAAGGCGGTCACGGCGGCCCGGTACGGCAGATAGTATTTTCCCTGCACCTGCACGGCCGTACTGGTATGCGTGTCAGGATAGACCTGGCTGGCCAAGCTGTAGCCTTTCGCGTTGGTCGGATCGAGATAGCGGATGGATCGATACGGATTCGCAAGATAGCCCGCGTCGGTAATGACCTGCAGATTCACACCGGTGATGAAATTCTTGGTGATGATCTGCGACACGCCGCCACTGTAGGCGCGCGACATCGCGTGCCCCAGCCAGGCAACCACCGGCTTATCGGCGGTGCCGTTGTTCTCTCCGACCTTGTCGCGGGTGTCGGAGAATCCCAGCGTCACCGTCGTCAGGTCTCCGAACATGCTCTGGCTCAAGCCAATGCTGGCCGTGTCGGATATGTAGTCGCGCTCCACGCTCGTCATGTACGACGCCGTGTAAGTCGTCTTGTCGCGCAGGTATTCGATCGTGCCGCTTTTTTGCTTGCGCTCATCCTTGATGACGCTGGCTTGGCTTAAGACATCGACCGAAGCGCCGCTCACCTTGTCGATGAAATAGTTGGCCTCGAGCGCGAAGTTTTCCGTGATTTTTGCGCGTGCGGTGGCCGAATAGCCGGTGATATCCATTCCGCCGCCGCTGTACTTGCTATAAAAGACATCGGCGCGATTGTCAGGGAGCACATCCGCGCTCGTGCTGCGGATCAGCAGCAACGCCGCGATGACGGCTCCGCGAGCGAGCAGATGTTGCCTTCGCGTCATCAATTGCAGCCGCAGCCGCCGCCCGCGCCGCCGGTGGCGCCGCGCGAGCCTTCTCGGGATTCACGGATGTGGTCCAAATAGGCGTTGGATATCGCGTCGCGGTCCCACGCCATGATCGGATCCGCCAAGCGATCGCGCTCATAGGGTTTGACCCACGGCTGAATGCTGCATGCGCTCACCAACAGTAGCGCGCTCATCGCCAAGACCGGACGCAGGCGCACGGACTACTCCCGGATGAGCTGACGAATGCGATCTTGATAGTCGTTTTCGTCGCCGGGCTTGTAGCCGCGGTGGACGTAGCGAATCTGACCCTTGCGATCGATGATCACCGAGCTTGGCATCTCATCGACGTGATAGGCCTTGCTGACCTGATTCGCCGGATCGAGCAGCACCGGGAAGCTGACCGGCTTGCGCGTCAGCAGTTCCTTGACCGGAGGCGTTTCCTTGTCGACATTGACGCCGATAAGGGTGAATCCCGCCGGCTTGTACTTCTTGTACATTTGATCCAGCAGCGGCATTTCCTGTTGGCAAGGTCCACACCAGGTCGCCCAGAAATTGACCATGACGACTTGGCCCTTTGTAGGCGCTCAGGCCGCTCGGCTGCCCGCTCAAGGTGGTCAGTGAGAAAGAGGGCGCGGGACCCGAGGAATCGCCGCCCGCTGCGAATGCCGTGGAGGCGAGCACGATCGCCGCCATCGCGCAGCGTTTGAGGAGAGTCGGGGTGGAACTAAGCATGGATCTTTACTCCTGATCAGTGGAAAAAGGTTATACCGATGGTGGCTTCGATGTTGTCGACATTCTTGGTACGGCCGGTCAAGCTGGTCTCGAAGACGTGATTTCTGACGGTCAAATGAAGTGCCAGCCAATCGGTTATCAAAAGTCGCTCACCCACTCCAAAGTTCAATGCGAACTGGTCCTTATCGGCAAATCTCACGCCGCCCATGCCAACCAGTACATACAGGGCCGAGTTGAATGCGCGTCCTCGGCCGAGAAAAATCTCGCCGGGAAGTACGTTGTAGCCTACGTCCAAGTCGTAATACGTGAAGCGTCTCCCAGAGTCGCTGACAACCGTGATATCCGGAAAAACGTCCTCGAGGCTGGTGGTTCCCGCCTTGGAGCGCGCCAGGAATCCTTCCACGAAAATGTCCTCCGACACGTGATAAGCGGCACGCACGCCATAGAGCGGATTGGTGCCGAAATCTTGAATGCTGAGCGCCCCGTAATAGGCGCCCAGTTCGAAATCCTTGGACTTGATATGAGGTGTTTTGACGACCCGTCGCGTAACTTGAGGCTCGACGATAGAGGGCTCGCCCTGCGGCTCTTCGGCAACGACTTCGGTCGGGGCCTTAGTGCCGCGGTGGAACCAGCTACAGCCGGACAGCAGCGCGGCGGCTAGAAGAACACTGCTAAGCCGAATTTCCATTCTTCTAAATCCTCGTACACATTCAAGTCGTTGAAGACGACGTAGTGGCGCCAATCGGCGCGCCATAGGAATCGTCGGGTGATGAACCCCCGCGCTCCCAACGAAACGTAGGCCATCTCATTGCTCTTTTGCAGCGGCGCGGGCGGAACTCTGTCCTGGATATATTGATAGGCCATGCCGATACCGGCGGTCGGAGAGAACCACTTCCACTCCGGTATGAAGGTGTGTCTCAAGCCAATCGACGCGATGTAGCGATTATCGAGGGTGCCGAAGGCCTGCTTGAGCCACTAATTCGACATCAAGGCTGGTGGTAAGCCCAAAATCGGCGTAGGCGGTGACGAGATTCTCGCGATTGTAAACGCCGTAACCGGCACCGAGTTCCCAGCGATGGGTGGCGAAATCCGGATAGGGCGGTATGGGCGCCGGCTCGCCCGGACACCAGCAGCGTGCGCGCCAAATCGGTGCGCCGCACCCAGCCTTCGTTGCCATGCGGTCGCGCGGATCTTGAACCAGTCCGTGCGGCTGAAAAGCACGGTGACCAATTCATCGCGCCCGACGACATAGACCACCGGAAATCCGCGCCCGGGCCCGGAGTGCATCTCGATGTACGGGTCGGTGACGACCAGTACCAGATTCTTTTCCGCCGCATTTGCCAGTCCGAAATTTAACGCCTGCACGAACAGTACCAGCGCGAGCAGACGACGCATCAGGTCAGTTCGCTGCGGGCGCAACAAATGGATCGTTATAGAACTGCGCGCCAATATCCAGCCATTCGGAGATCAATCGCAGCTCCGCGGGCGACAGGAAGCCGGTGTGATCGAGCACAGGGTCATGGAAGCTACCGTCGAACATCCTCAAAAACGTTGTCGAACCCGCGGCGCTGCCGGCCGCCATCGGCGGTGCCAGCGAGACAGGCACCATGATGGTGGTCGGCAAGCCGGTCACCGGATCCGGCGGTCCGGGCGCCGGTACCAGCAAGTCCTGCAGCACGCCCATATTAAGCGTCTGCTGCATTATGTGCAAACAGAAGTTGCTCATACGAGGTGACCACGGTGGTGTCGACGTTCGATGCGCTGCCGGTCAAGTCGAGCTGACCCTGGGGCACTTGCACCATCGCCATCGCATTGACCGGGTTGTGACACACCGAGCAGACGGTCGAGGTCATCACGCCGTTCACCAGGTTGGTGCGGGTGGCCCTGTCCCATA
The DNA here is from genome assembly GCA_963749775.1 of uncultured Gammaproteobacteria bacterium. Taxonomy (GTDB): domain Bacteria; phylum Pseudomonadota; class Gammaproteobacteria; order Steroidobacterales; family Steroidobacteraceae; genus Bog-1198. The sequence continues at coordinate 27,205 of CAVVPB010000023.1, read as the reverse complement.
TGGACTGCAGGAAGAGATTGGTGGTCGCAACGCCCGTCAGCGTCACTGCATAGTGGATGGTGCTGCGGCATTGCGCGCTCCACGGCGCGCAATTCGCATTGGTGGGCGCCGTCGGCGTGGCAGCCGCATAGGTATAAGAGAATGGCGCATCCGGCATGCGGCGGCGTGGTGCCGACGGTCCAGATGCCGTCGTAAATCACATCCGAGCTCAATATCTGCGAGCAGGGCGTGGCGCTGCCCTTCACGTACAGGTGATCCGCGCCAGGGTCTGCGCCATCGTCTCGCCGGCGTTGGTCAAACAGCGCCGGGTTGGTGTTCGGGAACGGCACGCCGGTGGTGGGCGCGCCCGGATTCACCGGGTTGGTCAAGCCGGCGCGGCCATGCGAGGTGGCAAACCGTTGGCGAGGCGGTGGCCGTACTGTGACAGCCGTTGCAGGTTTTCGTCTCTCCCGGCACCACCTGCAGCCAGCTGGTGTGCTGGGCCGTTATTCGCTTGGCGTTCGCATCGACGATGTCGATCGTGAACGGGACATTCGCGGGCACTTGAATCTGCACCGATCCGTCGGGTTGGATGGGCGCATAGCCGAGAATTTCGCGCATGCCCATGCCTGCCGGTCCAAACGCCGAGTTATTGATCTTGCGCACGGTCTTGCCGGGAATCTCCACGGCCTTTTGAATTCTGATGAATCGGTACGGGCGCGAGTAGAACATCGGCCTGGCTCGGATCGGACAGTACCGGGATGCTCGGACGCCGCCGTATCGACGCCGTCGACGTCATACACGCTGCTGATGTCCAGCAGGCCGACGACCGTGCGTTGGCCATGGTCGCCTGGGCGCCCGGGGCCGGAGCGGCGTCCACCAGGATGGCCGGCGCCGGCTTTCTCGGCTGCAAGATCACCGGGTCGACCACCATCGTGCCCACATCGGCGCTCAGCACCGGACCCAAGGTTCCCTTGTCCAAGTCATACACCCACAGCGTGTACTGCGGGGGCGCCAGCGTCACATTGGGGCCGGCGGTATTCGCGGCGGTGCAGAGGTTGGTGGCGTTGGGCGTGACGGTGGTATCGAGCACCAAGCACGGAGACCAGCTCACCAGCATGCGATTGGTGCCGTCATAAAGCGGAAAGACCGACGCGAATCGTCCCCCCAAGGAGGGCATGTTCGCATCCGTGGTCACGCCCAAGGTTGGTGACGCTGGTCTGCGCGGTGCCGGCGGCGCCGCCCGGCGTGGACGGCTGATGGATTTCGACGAAACCTTGCGCATTGATCTGGACGATGTCGCCGCCCAGCTGCGTACCGAGGAATGGCCGCACGATGGCGACCAGCGTGCCGTTGGCCAGTTCCCGGGCATTCAGGAACTGGATGACGTTGTTGTTGGTTCCGGCAATATTGGCGCCGGTGGCATGGCTGTTGGCGCCATAGTAGAGCTCGAGTCCGGTGCCGTTCGGGTTGGCGCGATACAGGCTGATCTGACCGCCGTTGGTGGACTCCCAGCGCGAGAAGACGAGCTGGCCGTTGCTTAAAACCGACGGCGCGAAATCGTGATTGGTGTTGAAACTGATCTGATGCATGTTGGTGCCGTCGCCGTTCATCACGTGCAGCAGGAAAATGGATTGCGAGCGATCGTCGGTCTGCGCCTGGTACTGCGGACGTCCCTCATCGAGCAGAATGGATTGAGTCGCGAGCTGGCGCGCCGAGGCGAACACGATTCTGCCGTCCGGCAGGTAGCGCGCGCCCACGTCGTGGCCGGCGGTGATGCGCATCGTTGGTCAATTGAGTGACGGTCTTGGTCGAGGCGTTGTACAGTATAGATGTGCCAATTCGGCTGCGTCGACGTCGGCATTCGTCTTTTTCGGATTCAGGGGCAGGCGCAGCGAGAACACGATCGTGGTGCCGTCCGGAGACACGTCGAGGTCGCGGACATCGCCCATGCCCTTGGTGATCGATCCGGTTACATTGACCTCGGTGCCGGCGCCGCTGACCTGGATCGCGGATATACAAGTCGCCGCCCGTAATCGAGGTGATGAGATCGCGCGCATCGATGTCCGTAATTTTGTTCGCGCCGGTCAATGCCAGCACCGGGCGCTTGACGTAGGCGAGCGGAAAATTCGTGACACCGGGGGTCAGGGTCTGGCCGCCGGCGACGCCCGGGCGCATGACCGCTCGAGGCGCTGCTGCATCCGAGCACCACGAGCATGGGCAGCGCGATTGCTGCGAGCTTGAGCAAACCGTGACGTTGTTCACGCAGAGTGAAAGTATTCATAATCTTTCTACCTATGCTCACTAGTTTCGGTTCAGCGATCGTCCGGCCCGCATGCATACCGGCGTCATTGAACTTAATCGGTCTCATGCGCGCATCTTCGTTCGATGTTCCTATGCATACTGTTAACGCACTCACAGAAGAACTTCGTCCATATCCGTTTCTCTGTGCACGCCGCGCCAGACTGTGCGGGAATCGAGGTCAGGATATAGGTGCGGTATTCACGGTCGGTACTGTCGCGAAACGCCGACGTCGTTCAGATGAGACATTACTTGAGGCCAACCCGGCTGCGTATATTCGCACCCTAAGTCGAACCCACAACTCACGCGAGTGGATGTGCATATGAAGAACGGGATGGAGAAACCAATGACGCAGATTGCACGCCGTACAACAGCGACGCCAAATCTTGTTGCTCTTGCGGTACGCGCAACCGTGTGTGCCGGCGCCCTGGCGCTGCTCGGTGCAAACGCGCTGGCAGCGAACCCCAACGCCGACCAAGCCACGCGCATCTACAATCGCATCGCCGGCGTACCGCCGAGCGCCGCGCAGCTGGCCCAAATGACGGCCACCGACGCCGTGAGTGCCGCGCTGATCGCGACTCAGGATCCGGCTTTCTACAACAACACCATCCGCAATATGGCGGCGCCGTGGACCAACCGCGACCAATCGGTGTTCGTACCTCTTAACGACTACACCGCCACGGTAGTCGGCATGGTGCGCGACGACGTGCCGTTCAATACCTTGCTCAGCGCCGACTTGGTTTACACCGCCGACGGCAGCTTCCGGTGTGCCGGCGTATTCCTATTCGAACAACGCCATGTACGATGCGATGGACGCCAACAACGTCGATCTCAAGGCGCACCTGGTATCGAACACCCAGTCAGCCCTGACCGGCATCCCCGCGGCTGCGACCGCCGGAATCATGACGACGCGCGGCGCAGGCAGCGCGTTCTTCATCAACGGCACGAACCGGGCGATGTTCCGCTTCACGATGCTGAATCATCTGTGCAACGACATGCAGCTGGTCATGGACATTACCCGGCCGCCGGATCGGATTCGCCAGGACGTGACCCGCAGCCCCGGCGGCGCAGAGCTCGCTGTTCTTGAACAACTGCGTGGGCTGCCACTCCGGCATCGATCCGATGGCAGGAGCCTTTGCCTACTACAATTTCAACAACATCGACCCGACCACGGCGGACACCATGGGCACGGTCGTTTACACCGCCGGTCAGGTGCAGCCGAAGTACTCGATCAACAATACCAACTTTCCGCAAGGGTTTCGTCACGATGGACGACTCCTGGAACAACCACTGGCGCGCCGGCCCGAACTCCATATTAGGGTGGAGTGCATCTCTTCCCGGCAGCGGCAACGGCGCCAAGTCTCTGGGCCTGGAATTGGAGAGCAGTGCGGCCTTCGCCAGCTGCCAAGTCACGCGCGTGTTCAAGGATGTGTGTTTGCGCGCACCGAACAGCAACGGCTGACTTTACTCAAGTCAACTCGATGATCTCTTCGTTCCAATCGAATGGCTACAAATTGCGGCAGGTCTTCGCTGAAGGCGCCGCCTACTGCATGGGGACCTGAGCATGAACGTTACACGCATCACCGGCTTAGCAGCGCTCGCGGCCTCGATTGCCTTGAGTGCCTGCGGTGGCGCCGGCGCACCGACCACGACCAACCCGGCTCCCTCGCAGACAGTCACGGCGGATGCCTATACCGGACCCCCGGCTGCGACGGCCGACGTCACGGCATTCCAGGTCAATTTCTGGAACAACGTGCGCGTGTCCGAACCGCTGCGGTCAGTGCCACAACGCGACATCGCCGGCACAGATGCCGAATTTTGCGCGCAGCGACGATGTGAATCTCGCTTACGCACAGGCCAACACCGTCGTCAATCTGGCCACGCCCTCGACCTCGCTCATCGTTACCAAGGTGAGCGGCGGTCATAACTGCTGGCTCGCCGACAACAGCGCCTGCGGCCAAATCTTGACGACTTGGATCGCCAACTGGGCGAACGCCTCGGGCGCCGTGTCCGCGACCACAGTGCAGTTGCAAGCGCCGCCGGATCAAACCGTCGGGCAGAGCTTGAATTTCCCGGCCGATTCCAGCGCCTTTGCGACCACGGTTTGGCCCATCACCCACACGAATTGCGTGCGCTGCCATTCCACGACGGCTGACCCGTCAGTGGAGCAGTCGCCCTATCATGCGGATCCTTCGCTCGCGATTGCCTACCCGGCGGCGATCCCGAAAATCGACTTCACGGGCTGCGCGGGCGCAGGCGGCAACAATGGCGGCACGTGCGGCACCAATTCGCGCCTCTATCAGCGCTTGCTGACCGACAACCACAACTGCTGGACCACCTGCGCGGCCGATTCCGCGACGATGCTGGCGGCAATTCAGGCGTTTGCCGCAAAGCTGACGCCTTCCAACCTCGATCCCACCTTGGTAACCAGCAAGGCCGTCTCCCTGACCCAGGGCACGATTGCGAGCGGTGCGAGCCGCTACGATGCCGATACCATCGCCAAGTATGAGTTCCAGTCGGTGGTCAACAACACGACCTTCGACACCAGCGGTATCGATCCTTCGGCGGACCTGACCATATCGGGCAACGTCACGCTGGCGGGCGGCTGGGGTATCAATGTCGGCGCCGGCGGCAAGGCGCAGGCGACGACTCAAGTCGAGCCAGAAGATCTACAACTATCATTCAGGCCACCGGCGAATTCTCGGTTGAGGCCTGGGTGGCTCCCGCGCTGGTGGCGGCCGACAAGTCCTACATGGTCAGTTACTCCGGCGGCGACACCACGCGCAACTTCACGCTGGGTCAGACCAACCAGGACTATGACTTCATGCTGCGCAACTCCAATACTGCGCTCACCGGCCTGCCGCAATTGCAGACGCCGAACGCGGCGATGGCGCTGCAGGCTTCCTTGCAGCATGTCGTGCTCACCTACGACGCCGTCAACGGCCGCCAGATCTACGTCAACGGCGTGCTGGTGCCGGTGCCTGACCCGCAGAAGGGCGGCACGATCTCCAACTGGGACAGCACCTTCGCGCTGGTGCTCGGCAACGAAGTGTCGGGCGACCGCTCCTGGCAGGGACTCATCAAGTTCGTGGCCATCCACAGCCGCTCCATGACTGCCGGCGCAGGTGATGCAGAACTTCAATGCCGGCGTGGGCGAGCGCTACTACGTGCTGTTCAACGTATCGACGGTGACCGGCGTATCGCAGAGCTACGTCATGTTCACGGTCAGCCAGTACGACAGCTACGGGTATCTGTTCTACCAGCCCACGTTCATCTCGCTGGATCCGACCGTGACGTCCAGCAATCTTCCCAGCATCCCGGTGCAGGGAATTACGCATCGGCCTCAACGGCGGCGTGCCGCAGGTAGGCCAGGCCTATATACCGCTCAACACCACGATCACGCCGGCGAACTACACGTCGCAGGGTGAAGTGTTGTCGAGCATCGGTACCGTCATCGGCCTGCAGGGCGGACCTGCGACCGACCAGTTCTTCCTGACTTTCGATGTCCTGGGCAGTCACACGCAACGTGGTGGTCGAGGCGATCACCCAGCATGCCGGCGCCCGCGCCGGGCCCGGTGGTCGCCGACATCGGCGTCAAGACCTTTGCCCAGGTCAATTCGACTCTGTCGGTGCTGACGGGTGTGCCGACGACCGACCCGAATGTCAGCGCGACCTACCAAGCGGTGCAGCAGCAGCTGCCGGCGACGCCGACGCTCGAAGCCTTCTCATCGGCGAATCAGGTCGGCATTGCGCAGTTGGCCGTTCAGTACTGCAACGTCATGGTCAATAACCCGAGCTACTTTGCCAAGCGTACTGCCGGGCGTGACCTTGAGCGCCACGCAGTTCTCCTCGCAAGCCGGTATCGACCAGGTGACCGCGCCACTGGCAGCCCGTGTGCTGGGCGGCGGACTGAAGAGCGTGCCGCCGGCATCGACCATGACGGGCGCGTCAGGCGAGCTTGACAAATTGGTTACCAATCTTTGCACCGCGACGGCTTGCAACAATCGTGGCCCGCGTACAGGCCGTCACCGCCGCAGCCTGCGCGACGGCGTTCGGCAACGCCAACATGTCGATCAATTAAGCATCGGAAGAGGTCTGAAATTTATGAGCAAGAAATCAAAGGTGCCGGATCTGAACGAACCGTTCCGTCATCAAGACCACTCTCGGCCGCGCACGCGCCGCGAATTCGTCGCGCAGGGCTTCATGACGGGCGCCGCCACGGTCATCGCCCCGACGCTGGCGGGCATGCTCGCCTATCCGCGCGCCGCGCGCGCCTCGCTCGCTCCGGATATCCAAACCGCGGTGGCCAACTGCAATATCACCACCGGCGCCGGCAAGATTCCGTTCATCTGCTTTGACCTCGCGGGTGGCGGCAACATCGCGGGCTCCAACGTATTGGTAGGCGGTCCCAAAGGACAGCTGGATTTCCTCTCCGTGGCGGGCTACAGCAAGCTGGGTCTGCCGGGCTCCATGGTGCCGAATGCCAGCGCCGCCGGGAGTTTCGTGGACGCGAGCTTCGGACTGCGCTATCACTCGGATAGCGCGCATTTGCGCGGCATGAAATTGCGCGCCAGCGCCAAAGCCATGGCAGGAACGAACGGTACGGTGATTCCGGCGATGTCGAACAACGACACGAACACCAATCCGCACAATCCGATGTATGGCATTTATCAGGCGGGCGCCCGCGGCGGATTGCTCGATCTGATCGGCTCGGACAGTTCCCAGTCCGGCGGCAATTCGATGTCGCCGCCGACCATGGTCATTGCATCCGCGATGCCCACCAAGATTTCCAGTTCCCAGGACAGCAAGGGTCTGGTCAGCACCGGACAGCTGAGCACCCTGTTGCCCAACTCTGCCGACGTCACCAACGTGCTGGAATCGATGAAGCGCATCAGCGACGCCAAGTATGCGCAGGTGCAGGCATATACCGATACAACGCTGAACGCGGCCGCGCTCGGGCCGGCCGGAATCCAGGCCTGCGGATACACGAAGTCGGCGTATATCGTCGACAAGTACAACAGCCCCTCGGCGGTGAATCCGGACGTGGATCCCAACATCGTCGGCGCGAGCGGCATTTTCACGACCGCGGAATACCAGGCGAATTCGGACTATCAGAAGACCGCGGCGATCATGAAACTGGTCATCGACGGCAATGCCGCCGCCGGCACCATCGAGATGGGCGGTTTCGATTATCACAGCGGCAATCGAATGGACGGCGAAGCGCGCGACTTGAATCTGGGCAATTGTATCGGCGCGTGCTTGGAATATGCCTCGCGTGTGAACAAGCCGGTCATGATCTATGTATTCACCGATGGCTCGCTCGCCAGCAGCGGCATGATCGACAGTTCGGTGGGAGGACGCGGCAAGGGCGTATGGACGGCGGACAACCAAAGCGTCGCGGCGACATATTTCCTGGTCTTCAATCCCAACGGCAAGCCGGTGCCCGCCCAGGCCAATCCGGAGATGAGCTTGCAGATCGGCAACTTCAATCCCGACGGGTCGCTCAATACGACCGGCAGCCCCGCCGGCAACAACGTGCTCAATCTGGTGCAGATGGTGGTGCTGAACTACATGGCACTGCACAGCGCGGGCGCAGCCGCGGCGTGGCCGACGGTCTGGCCGGCGCCGAACTTGAACAACACGCTCGGCAGCGGATCGGCGCTGGATCCTTTGATTGCCTTCCAACCCCTCGCGGGGCTGGTGAACGGAAAAGTTACCTAAAAGTGTGACTCACAACTTAGGGTCCGACTATGCGTCGGACCCTAGGTTCGTTCTCACTGTCTCATTCCAGAGACAGATTACTCACCCATCGTTGACTTGTAAGGTGGCCAGGCAGGATGTGTGTAGAGATTACATGCGCCGTTTGCCGCAAAACCTGCGGCTCAACAAATTTCCACGAATGTGCGCCAAGTCATACAGAAATGCAGTGAACGCGCAGCCGTTGCGTTGACACTGCGGCTCGCATTGTGCGATTTTGCATAAGGTCTGATCAGGGCAAACTCGCTGAAAAGCGAGGGCGCAAAGCTTCCGGTCTACGGGCGTTCCTAGGACAGCGGGGTTACCAGCGTGATTGATGAGTCGCGGCGCTTCGGCGTCAGTTTGAGCGTTGCAGCGCATGCGTAGAGCATTGGTTGCCGGCAGCCTGATTCTTGGGCCGCGATTGCCGCAGCGTCGCTTGCGGCCGCGCCGAACATTGTGGGCAAGGCGGCGCCGGATTTTGTGTTGCGAGGCTTGGATGGCCGAAATCTGCGCTTGTCCGAGTTTCGCGGCCAGGTCGTTCTGGTGAATTTTTGGTCGCGCTCGGACGGCGATTCGCGCCAGCAAATGCCGGCGCTCGATCGCATCAACATTACCTACCAGCGAGCCGGCCTCGTGGTGCTCGGCGTGTCGGTGGACGATGATCTGCGCCGTTCGCAGGAGTTCGCGACAGCGATGCAGCGTGTCGTATCCGCTCTTGTTCGATACCGGTTCTGAGATCGGCAAGGACTACTTCTTGCAGAAAATGCCCGATGACGATCCTGGTGGATCGCTCGGGTGTCGTGCGTTATTCGGCCGTCGGCTTCAGGCGCGGCGATGAGCGCATTTATCTTGATCAAATTCGCGAATTGCTGCGCGAATAAACGATAGGTCAGTTATGAATCTCAAGCATCGAATTGTGGCGGTCATGGTCTGCGGCGCATTGCTGTGCCCGCCGTGGATGGCTTTGGGCGCACCGGCGGCGAAACCGACCGCCGCCAAGCCCTCCGCCCCTCCGCCCGCAACCACGCCGCCTGCCGCGGAACCCGCGGATGCGACTGCAGCCGCCGCAGCCGGCTCCCGATGCGCCGCCGCCCGAGCTCAAGACGCTGGATCAGGAGGTTCAAGGCCTGAAGAAGGATGTGGTCGATCTGAACAAGGACCTGTTCGTGCTGCAGGAAGAATTGCTGTTTCCCGCCAACACCCAGGTCGCACTCTATATATCGATGGATGTGGGCACGTTCTTCGCTCTGGATTCGGTGACGGTCAAGATCGACAATAAGGAAGTGAAGAATTATCTGTACACGGCGCGCGAAGCCGATGCGCTGCTCAAGGGCGGCGTGCAGCAGATCTATCTCGGAAATTTGAAGGTCGGCAAGCACGAGTTGGTGGCGTTTTTCACCGGCAAGGGTCCCGTCGAGCGCGACTACAAGCGCGGCGCGACTATTAATTTCGACAAGGGCGTCGGCGCGAAATATCTGGAACTTAAAATCACGGACCGTGTTTCCAAGCATCAACCTGAGTTCATGATTAAAGACTGGGAATGATGGTGCAAGGCGTGATTAACAGACTGCGGCCGTTGATCCTCGGCGGATTGCTGCTGGCATTGCCGCTGGCGGCGCCGCAGGCCAAAAACGTCAAGCCGGATCCCAACGGTTTGGCGCCGCATGCGGTACAGGATCTGGCCTACGGCGATGTGCTGTTCTATTTCTTTCAAGATGATTATTTTGATTCGACCACGCGCCTGCTGGCGGCGCGGCAACTTGGACGGATTCCGCATACCCAGGAAGAGGCTGAACTGCTGTTGGGGGGGCTGTACCTATCGCTCGGCGAGCACGTCGAGGCGGGCCGAATATTCGAGGCGCTGCTCAAGAAGAATACCTCCGAGTATCGTGCGCAACCGGGCCTGGTTCTATCTAGGCAAGGTTTGGTATCAGCGCGGTTATCTTGACGAGTCGGAGCGAGCGCTGCGCGAGGTATCGGACAAGATTGATCCGCGCATCAATGCCGAACGCTACATGCTGCTCGCGCAGGTGATGATGCGCCAAGGCCGCTACGACGACGCCATCACCGCCTTAAGCCAGTGGAACGGCGCTCCCGATTGGACCGCTTACGCGCAATTCAATCTGGGCGTCGCCTTGGTGCGCCGGGGCCGCCTGGCGGAGGCCATCGGCTATCTGGATCGGGTCGGCACCATGCAGACCCGCAGCGAGGAATTGCTGGCGCTGAGGGACAAGGCCAATCTCGCGCTCGGCTTCGCACTGTTGCAGGCGCAGCGCGCCGCCGAAGCGCGGCCGATCCTGCAGCGAGTGCGGCTCGAGGGACCCTATTCGAGCAAGGCGCTGCTCGGCGTCGGCTGGGCCGACGCCGGGGTCGGCGAATTCAAGCGCGCTTTAATACCCTGGCTTGAGTTGCGCAAGCGCAGCTTGCTCGACTCCGCGGTCCAGGAATCCTTCCTGACCGTGCCATACGCCTACGTGCAGTTCTCGGCCATGGGACAGGCCGCGGAATCCTACAATACAGCGATCGAATCCTTCGACAGCGAGATCAAGCAGATCGACGATTCGATCGAAGGCATTCGCAGCGGCAAGCTGCTCGACCGGCTGTTGAGCGATGACAAGAAAGACACGCTGACCTGGTATTGGCAGCTCTCCAAGCTGCCCAATGCCCCCGAGTCGCGCTACCTGTATACGCTGCTGGCAAGCAATGAATTTCAAGAAGGCCTGAAGAACTATCGCGAACTGAATTTCATGAGCCGCAATTTGGACGAATGGCGCGATGACGTTTCGGCCTACGATGACATGCTCGATACGCGCCAGGAGGCTTACAACCGACGCGTGCCGAAGGCAGACGCGGTGCTGGCGGCAACCGACCTGAATGGATTGACGCAAAAGCGGGTGGATTTCGAATCGCGAATCAACGAGATCGAAAAATCCAACGATGTGGCGGCCTTGGGTACGCCGGAAGAGCAGCAAACCTGGGCGCGCTTGCGGCGTATCGAGGAGTATCTCGCGGCTCACCCGGATGATCCGGATCTGGCCGAGATGCGGGAAAAGCACCGCCTGATGAAGGGTGTCATGTACTGGCGTTTGTCGGAGAGCTTCAAGGCCCGGCTGTGGAATGAGCGCCGTTCGGTCAAGGAACTCGAGGGTGAGCTGAAGGAAACGCAGAGGCGCGCGGTACTGGTGCGCCAGGCGCGCGCGGGAACGCCGTTGACCACCGGCGGATACGCGTCGCGCGTTGCAGCATTGCGCGCGCGCATCGATGAGCTGCACCAGCGCCTGGCCGAGGTGGCGGACAAACAGAATGGATTCCTGCAGTCACTCGCCATCCGCGAGCTTGAGGGCCAAAAGCAGCGCATCGAGACCTATGAGGTGCAGGCGCGCTACGAGCTGGCCGCCATCTATGACCGTGCGTCGAACGCCCCGGCAAAAACGCCGCCGCAGGCCAAGCCATGAGCGGTCCGCTTCCCACGACTGACCTGGGGCGCCGCCTACTGATGGCGCTGACGCTCGGCCCTTCGCTGGCCGTCAGCCGGCACAGAAAAAGCCCGCGACTATCAAAGATCTAGACAATCAACCGGTCGACGTCAACACGGATCCGCCGCAGAATGTGGACGCGGCCAAGACCATGGAGAGCTACAAGCGTTTTCTTGATTTGAATGCGGGCGATGCCGCATTGCGCGCCGAAGCGCTGCGCCGCCTGGGCGATTTGAACCTTGAAAGCTCGGAATCCGAACGCATCGAGCGGGAACTCGCCACCAACGAGGGATTGCGTGCCACGGAAGCCATTCACTTGTATTCGGCCCTGCTGAAGACGTATCCGAAATATGAGCGCAATGATTCGGTGCTCTACCAACTGGCGCGCGCCTACGAGCTGAACGCGCAACCCGATCGGGCTCTCGTCTCCCTCGATCAGCTCGTGGCGCAGTACCCCAATAGCCGCTACATCGACGAGGCGCAGTTTCGCCGCGGCGAATTGTTGTTCTCGGACAAGGCGTATCCAAAATCGCAGGCCGCTTACGAGGCCGTCATCAAAGTTGGATCCTCATCGGCGTTCTACAATCAGAGCCTGTACAAGCACGGCTGGTCGCTGTTCAAGCAGGGCGAGAACGAACGCAGCCTGGACTCCTTCGCCGGCGTTCTCGATTCCGTGCTGACTTCCAAGAGCGATCCGAAAGCGCTGATCGAAATCGATACATTGAGCCGCGCCAATCGGGAATTGGTCGAAGACACCTTCAGAGTGATGTCGATTACCTTCTCCTATCTCGATGGCCCGAAGACCATCGACGAATTCGTAAAGCGCCACAAGCCGCGCCCCTACTCGTATCTCCTGTATGCCCGATTGGGCGATCTCTACATGGAGAAAGAGCGCTATACGGATGCTGCCGACAGCTACCGGGCCTTTGTCTCGCGCGATCGCAACAACGAAAAAGCGCCGCTGCTGGAAATGCAGGCGATCGAGGCCTATTCGAAAGGCGGCTTCCCGCAACTGGTGCTGCAGGGCAAAAAGGAGTTCGTCGAAAACTACAGCTACGGGACGGCGTACTGGCAGGGGCGCGACCCGAAGAGTGAACCGAAGGTCGTGGCGGTGCTTAAGACGAATCTCAAGGACGTGGCGCAGTACTATCACGCGCAGGCGCAGAAGACCAAGGACGTGGCGGACTATCAAGAAGCGGCCAAATGGTATCGCAGCTATCTGCGCTCATTCCCGGACGATCCGGGCTCCGCGGTGACCAATTACCTGCTCGCCGACACCTTGTTCGAGAGCAAACAATATCTCGACGCCGCGCAGGAATACGAGAGCACCGCCTATCACTACGGCGATCACGACAAGGCCGCGGCGGCCGCATATGCGGCGATCGTGGCCTATGGAAAGCAAGAGGAGACCCTATCGGGCGAGCGCAAGGCGGCCTTGCACCTAAAGACGATCGACAGCTCGCTGAAGTTTGCGCAGACCTTTCCTAACCATCCGGAAAGCGCGCAAGTTTTGACGCGCGCGGCCACTGAATTGTACGCGGCGAAGGATTATTTGCGGGCCGCCGCGGCCGCGGAATCCTTGCTGGCGAAGCAGCCCCCCGTGGACATGGCCAAGCAACGCATCGCGTGGACGGTGATCGGCAACTCGAACTTTGATCAGGGCGTGTTCGATAAGGCCGAAACCGCCTATACGCACGCGCAGGCGCTGATGCCGCCGAATGATCCGGAGCGCGCGGTGATCGTGGAACGGCTTGCCGCTTCGATCTACAAGCAGGGCGAACAGAAGAGCAAGTCGGGCGACAGCGCCGCGGCCGTCGATGATTTCCTGCGGGTCGCCGCTTTGGCGCCGACCTCGAAAGTTCGGGCGAATGCCGATTTCGATGCCGCCGCGCTTCTGGTCACCCAGAAACAATGGGATCGCGCCATTCCGGTGCTGGAAGGATTCCGCCGCAACTTTCCGCAAAGCCCCTTGCAAGCGGACGTGACGCGCAATCTTGCCGTGGCCTATTCGGAATCGAACAAGCCGGGCCTGGCGGCCGCCGAATTCGAGCAGATCGCGCAATCGCCCAAGGAAACGCCGGAGGTGCAGCGGGAAGCGACCCTGCAGGCGGCGGACCTGTACGACAAGGCCGGCAATTCGGCCAAGTCGCGCGTGATGCTGGAGGCGTTCGTGAAGCATTTCCCGCAGCCCTTGAATCCGGCGATGGAAGCGCGCAACAAGTTGAGCGTGATGGCCGGCAAGTCGGGCGACTTCAGCGGCCGGGACTATTGGCTGCGGGACATCATCGCCGCCGATCGGTCTGCCGGAGCGGCGCGCACCGATCGCAGCAAGGTGCTCGCCGCCCGCGCGACCTTGACTCTCGCGGCACCTGTGCGGGAGGAATTCAAGAGCATCAAGCTGGTGGTGCCGCTGAAGAAGTCGCTCGCCGAGAAACGCAAAGCGATGGAGGCCGCGCTCAAGGCCTATGAGGCGGCCGCCGATTACCAAGTCGCGGATGTCACGACGGCCGCGACCTTCGAGAGCGCGGAATTGTACCGGCAGCTCGGCAAGGATCTGATGAGTTCCGAACGACCGAAGAATCTCAAGAAGGATGAATTGGAGCAATACGACGTGTTGCTCGAGGAGCAAGCTTTCCCATTCGAGGAGAAGGCCATCAAGTTGCATGAAGTGAACACGGCGCGAACCAAGGACGGCACCTATGACGAATGGGTGCAGAAGAGTTTTGCGGCGCTGGCGCAGCTTAACCCAGGTCGCTACGGCAAGGTGGAAATCGGTGAACAGCAGATTGAATCGATTCGTTAGCCTGGGCGTGCTGGCGCTGTTGGCCGGCTGTCACAGCACGCCGGTGCAGACCGCGCGCGCGCCTGTAGTGCCCGCTGCGGCGCCGAGCGTGCCGCAGCCGAGCGCGGCAACTCCGACCGCGGCCCCGCCGCCCGGCACTGCGCCCGCCAGTGCCGCCACTGCGACGGCCGAGGCGCCGATACCTCCGCGCGCCGCGCAGCAATACAGTCAAGCCCTGCAACTGATGAAATCCGGCCGCAACACGGACGCGGAACTCGAGTTCAAGCAGCTCATCGTCGCCTATCCGCAATTTGCCGGACCGCAATTGAATTTGGGGTTGCTGTATTTGCGCGATTCTCGGTTGCCCGAGGCGGAGGCTGCATTCAAGGCAGCGCTGCAGGTCACGCCGTCAAATCCGGTGGCGGGCGATGAACTCGGCATCGTTGAGCGTAAACTGGGCAAATTCTCCGAGGCGGAGGCCGCTTACTTGCGTGCCATTAACGCTGAACCAAACTATGCGCCTGCGCATCTCAACCTGGGTGTGCTCTACGATCTGTATTTGGCGGAGCCGCAGAAGGCGCTCGAGCAATTCGAGCGCTATATCGAAATCGCCGGCGAGAACAAACAGGTTGCCGGCTGGGTGATCGAATTACGCAAGCGCGTCGGTGCGCCGGCGCCTGAGGCGAAAAAGGAGCCCGCATGAACACGCTTTCTGAGGATTTCGAGCTTGGCGTTGCTCTCTTGCGCTATGAATGCGGTTTCCGCACAACAGGCGGAACCGCCGGCGAGCCCCCCGGCCGCGACATCGGTCCCCGCGACTCCGGCGAAGCCCCCAAAATCCACGCCCCAGGCCGAGGCCGGCGAGCCGCGCGCGACCACCTCGCCCCCGGCGCCCACGGCCCAATCCGAGGCCGGCGAGCCGCGGGCGAGTACTCCCTCCCCGGCGCCCACGGCCGAATCCGAGGCCGGCAGCCCGCGGGCGGCGACTTCCCCCCGGCCTGCCGCCGCCAGCCGCGCCGCCGCAGGGTCGGGCCAGAAGGGCCCCGGTGGCACCGATCGGCTGGAATTGGGCACCGCGACGGTGACCGGCGACCGGGAGCAGCCGAAGGTCATGTACATTGTCCCTTGGAAGAAATCCGATATCGGAGACTTGGCGGGCAAACCGCTCAATAGCCTGGTCGACGAGATCCTGGCCCCCATCGACAGGGACGTGTTCAAACGCGAAGTCGTTTATTACAAGGCCGTGCAAGCAGACGCGTCCCAAAATGGGGCGCAAAGCCACCCGTCGGAGCAGGTTGAGAAGTAAGTCATAGCCGATTTTACGGAATCTGGTTGAATCGTATATTCGATAGAAGTGCCTAATTAGGAGCGCGCAGATGAATTTCATGAGTTCGGCAGTCAATTTCTTCAAGGACGGCGGGCTGTTCCTGTACCCGCTGGCCTTGATTTTCGTGGTCGGCGTATCCATCGCCATCGAGCGATACGTGTACCTGACACGCGAAACCATACGCAACCGCAGTCTGTGGGACTCGCTGGTGCCGGCATTGAGCGCCGGAAACTTCAAGCAAGTGGTGGGCCTTACGCACAACTCGAAGGCATCGATCGCCACGATTCTGAACTACGGCGTCGCCCGAGTCGCAAGCGCCCGCCGTCGCGATGACATCGAAAAGGCCATGGACGAGAGTCTGCTCGAGGTGATCCCGAGAATCGAAAAGCGCACCCACTATTTGTCCTCGTTGGCCAACGTCGGCCTGTTGATCGGGTTGCTCGGCACGATTACCGGCCTGATCGGCGCGTTCAGCGCGGTGGCAACCGCGAACCCGGCCGAGAAGGCCAGCTTGCTTGCCGCGGCGATCTCGGTTGCGATGAACAACACGGCGTCGGGCCTGGGTGTTGCCATTACCCTGCTGCTGGCGCACATGTTTCTCGAATCAAAGACCACCTCGCTGATCGACAGTCTGGAGATTGCCTCGGTGAAGTTCCTGAACTCGATTACGGAGCGGCAACCGGAGAAAGCGCATGAGCCGCCACTCCCTCGGTGCGCTCTCCCGCGGCCGCGCGCGGCAGCATCTAGGTTGACCGTTTGTAGGATGGTGCTTCTCACATGAAGTCAAAAGCTGCGCGCATGGTCCGACGCAATCACGCTCGCTATCATCGGGGGCGCGATGATCTGAACATCGTACCGATGATCGATATGATGGTGATCTTGGTGTTTTTCTTGATTTTCACCGCCGTGTTTTCCAAGACGAATATTCTTCAGCTGAATTTGCCGGCCAGCAACACCGCTCCTGTTGAGTTGCCGAAGGGTTTGAAGCTCGAAGTGATCATTCGTCCCAACGATCTGGTCGTCAACGACAAGAATTCGGGTCCGCTAAAACTCATTGAAAACACCGCGAGCGGCTATGATCTGGATCGCCTGTCGGAATTCATGCGCCAGGTCAAATCGCAGTTTCCGCAAATGACCGATGCCACAATTCTATCCGGACCGGCTGTGGCCTATGACACGCTGGTGCAAGTGATGGATACGGTACGCGTGTATCAAATCCCCACGCCGCCGTTTTCCAAGGCGGAGTTGTTCCCGGACATCGCTATCGGGGATGCGCCCACATGACGTCTTACCGCATCAAGCGCCATCGAGAACGCAGGCACGGTGCCAGCCACTTCGCGCTGGTTCCCTTCATCGACATGATGACGATCCTGGTCGTGTTCCTGCTCGCGCACACGGCCGAAGTGGATATTTTGCCGAACACGAAGAATATTTCGATCCCTCAGTCGATCTCCGACCGCAAGCCCAGTGCCGCAGTGGTCGTCATGATCACCAAGGACTCGCTGTACGTAGACGGTCAATTGGTGGGCTCGCTGCAGGATGTCATCGCCAATCAGGGCCCGTTCTTCGCGCCGCTGAAAACGGCGCTGGTGGCGCAGAACGATCGCAGCATTCGCAGCGCGCAGCAAACTGACATCGCCAAGCGAGAAGTCACCATCATGGGCGACAAGAGCACGCCTTACAGCGTGCTGAAGAAAATCATGATGACCTGCAGCGAAGCCGAGTACGGCAAAGTGTCCTTTGCCGTGGTCGAACGCGAACGGGCGGCGACGTAAATGGCCACTCTTAATCCCACCGCCAGCCGCGTCCCGACAGGGCTAGTGCCTTACTACCGCCGCTACGACCTGCCGTGGGCGCCGTCCGAGGAGACCGAGCGTCGATTTCGCGTCATCCTGCGTAATCTTGCGATTGTGTTCGGAATCATCGCGGTCATCATGCCTTTCCTGCCGCGACAGCGAGCGTGTCACCAATACCGAATCGTTGCCCGAGAGAGTGGTGCAGCTGGTGATGGAACCGCCGCCGCCACCGCCGCCGCCGCCTCCCCCGAAGGTGGAGAAGCCGGTCGAGAAAGCGCCTACGGCCAAGCCCATACCGGTGCCGGTCGATCCGCGTGTCAAGGCCTCCAAGAGCGGCTTGCTGGCGAATCTGGATGATCTCGCGGCGCTGCGCCAGATCGATCTCGACAAATTCGCGAAGGATCAGCCCAAGACCACCGATCCCGGCGACGTCAGCCAAGTGACGCGCAGCCTCATTACCTCCAAGGCCGGCGGCAGCAGCGGCGGCATCAGCGCGCCCACCAGCAGCGGCCTGGCGTCCGGCTCAGGCTCGTTGCGCGGCATCAACACCACTCAGGTCAAAGATCCGAACCTGGCGGCTTCCGGCCAAGCGGCCACTCGCGCCGGCGGCAGCGGCAAGGCTTCGCGAAGCGCGGATGAAATCGCGCTGGTGTTCACCAAGAACAAAGGTGCCATCGACGCCTTGTACGCCCGTGCGTTGCGCGACAATCCGGCCCTGCAAGGCAAGGTCGTCATTGAACTGACCATTGCGCCTTCGGGCGACATTACCGCGGCGCGCATCATTTCCACGGAACTGAAGGATTCGGAATTCGAAAACAAGCTGCTGGCGCGGATACGCCTGTTCAAATTCGAGGCCAAGGACGTCGCAGCCCTTACCGCCACCAAACCTATCGACTTCTTCCCCGCCGGATGAACATTCAATCTGAAATCGAATTCTTCAGCGATTTGGGCCTGGTCGACAAGGCTCGATTCATCACGCGCTTGATTTGCGAGATCGCGGACGAGGCAAAGGTTGGCGCCGGCGACGGCGGCGATGCGGCACGTTTCAAGTTCGCCAACGAAATGAATCAACGATTGGCGCGCTTCACCTACCAGCTGCTGGGCGAAGATGCAGCGCGTCCGCAAGATGACGTGGTGATTCGCATGCTGCTGGGTGCGCGCGCCGACAAGAACGCGCAGCGCATCATGCACAATGCTTACCGCCGCGTATTAACGAGCTTTGAAAGCTTCGATACCACCGTACTGCTGAATCAGCATTAAGTATTCGCCGCCGAGCGGCTTACGACACGGTCTTCAGGCTGATCGGTGTCGGTCTCAAACAGATGCAAGAGCTGCTCGGCCGATTCGCGCGTGGTCTGCAGGAACTTCTTTTCGTCGTCCTTCACGGCCTGTTGTCTGGACATGGTCGCCTCGTCGTGAATGCGAAACTGATGCACTGTCTCCAGCGCTTTGGATTTCGACAGTCCCAAAGATTCAAGGACCTGCACCGACATCTCCAGGCTCGACACGAGCGTTTCGCGGATGATGTAGCGCACGTCGAGATCCATCAGGCGAAATGCGTGCTGGCGATTGCGCGCCCGCGCAAATATCTTTAAATGCGGGAAATGCGCGCGGACCAATTCTGCGGTCCTTACAGAGGCCTCGACGTCGTCGATGGCGAGCACGAAAACCTCGGCGTTCTCCGCATGAGCTGCGCGCATGAGTTCCAGCCGCGAAGCATCGCCGTAAAATACTTCATTGCCGAAACGGCGCAAAAAATCCACTTGAGTTTGGTTGGCCTCAAGCGCCGTGAAGGCAATTTTTTTCGCGAGCAGAATGCGGCCAACGATTTGGCCGAAGCGACCGAAGCCGGCGATGATGACTTTAGGGTAGAGCTCGACCGGCTTGTCGAACGGCCGATCTTCCGGCACCTTGGCTTTGAACGTGACATCGTAAATCGCGAGCAACATCGGACTTAAGATCATCGAGGCGGTGACGACTAGGACCAACAGCTCGGCAGTCTCGCGGTTCAATATTCCCAAGGTCGCCGCGAGCCCGAACAGCACGAACGCAAACTCGCCGCCCGAGGGAAGGCTGATGGCAAGACCGCGGCTGGCGGTAGGCGAAAGCCCGGACAAGCGGCCGATCGCCCAGAGAACGCCGATCTTCAGGATCATGAAACCCAGTGTTAGACCGATGATGAGCAGGGGCTTTTCGCGCGCCAAGCCCAGATTGGCCGACATCCCGACGGTAATGAAGAACAGGCCCAGGAGCAGGCCCTTGAAGGGTTCGATGTCCGCCTCGAGCTCGTGGCGAAATTCACTGTCGGCCAGCAATACGCCGGCCAGGAAGGCCCCGAGAGACAGCGACAGGCCGACCTGGCTCACCAGAAGCGCGGTTCCGAGTACGATCAGCAGGCCCGCCGCCGTGAACGCCTCCGCTACGCGGGTCGCCGCGATGATGCGCAGCAAGGGACCCAGCACGTAGCGGCCGCCGATTATGACCAGGCCGAGCACGGCGATGAGTTTGAGCACCAGCCAGCCGCCGGGGCCCGTGCTTCGGTCGGCGCCAATGCCTAACAAGGGCAGCAGCGCCAGCGCCGGCAATACCGAGACGTCCTGGAACAGCAGGATGCTGAACGCCGAGCGCCCAAACTGGGAATTGAGCTGTCCGCGCTCCGCCAATAGTTGCAAGGCGAGCGCCGTGGAGGACATCGACAGGGCAAAGCCGATCACAAGCGAGCCTTGCCAGCTTTGTTGAAATACAAACAACGCGGCTGCGCCGATGCCTAGGGTGGTCACGGCGATCTGCGCGGACCCCAGGACGAATATCGACTTTCGCAGCACCCACAGCCTCGAAGGCTGCAATTCGAGCCCAATGACAAACATCAGCAGTACGATGCCGAACTGCGCAATGTCCTGCGTCCTGTCGACGGCGCTGATCAACCCGAGGCTGGCGGGGCCGATGATGATCCCCGCCGTGAGGTAGCCGAGCACCGATCCTAACTTGAAACGGCGGAATATCGGGATTGCGATGACCGCGGCGGCGAGAAATATGGCGATCTGTCCCAACAAGCTCATAATATTTCTCCGTGTTCCTGAGAGCCTAGCACTATGTATCGCCAAAGCATTCAATTTCCTATTAAAGACGCAGCACTACGCGAGGACGTGCACGCGCTCGGCGGTTTGATTGGCGAAACGCTTCGCGACCAGGGGGGCGAGGAATTTTTCAAACTTGTCGAAGGCGATCGGCTCGCGGCGATTCTCCGTCGCGAAGGCGACGCGGCAGGTGCCGCCGAGTTGCAGAGCCGCACCCAAGGCCGATCGCCGTCCGCCGCCACCGACCTTACGCGCGCGTTTTCCCTTTGGTTCATGGCGGTAAACACTGCCGAGAAAGCCCACCGCGTACGTCGGCGCCGCGAGTACTTGAGCGACTCCAGCATAGCGCAGCCGGGCGGAATCGCCGACTGCATCGCGCGCCTGCAGCGCGCCGGCGTTTCTCTGGAACAAGCGTTGGCATTGATTGGCACGATGAGCATCGAACCGGTATTCACGGCGCACCCCACCGAATCCACACGCCGCACGATTTTGCGCAAGCAACAGCACATTGCCAACGATCTGCTGGATCGCCTCAACCCCGCATCCACGCGGGCGGAGCTCGACATGCTGTGGGCCAGGGTGCGGCTCGAGATCACCAGCATCTGGCAGACCGAGGAACATCCTCGCGAAGGCCTGACGGTGGTCGACGAGCGCGAACATGTGCTGTTCTATTTGATCGACATCCTTTACCGCGTGGTGCCGCTATTTTATGAAGAAATCGAGGCTGCGTTGGCGAACGCCTACTCGGTTCCGGTCGAATCGCTCGAGGTGCCGAATATCTTGCGCTTCGGTTCCTGGGTGGGCGGCGATATGGATGGCAATGCAGACGTGCATGGCAAGACTATCCGCGAAACTCTGCACCGACATCATCGCCTGATCGTCTCGACGTATTTCACCGAATGCGAGCGTCTCGCAGAGTCATTGAGCCAGAGCGCGAATCGCGTGGCGGTGAGCGCCCGGCTTGCCGCGCGCATCGAGGCGTACAGCACTTTGTTGCCGGGGGCAAAGGCAATGGCGCCGGCCCGGCATGATCGCATGCCGTACCGCATTTTCTTCGGCCAAATCAGTGAAAGGCTCACGGCGAGTTACGAGGGGCGGCCCAACGCGTATCAAAGTCCGGATGAGTTGCTTTCCGACATTGCGTTGGCTGCCGAAAGCCTGCTTGAGAATCGCGGCCGCCACGCCGGATATTTCTTGGTGCGCCGCTTGATGAGGCGGGTGCGAACCTTCGGCTTTCATCTGGCGACCCTGGACGTCATTCAGCACTGCTGCTTTCATGACGAGGTCATCGCGCAAGGGCTCGGCATGGAATCATGGCCGACTCTTCCGGCGGAGCAACGGCTGCGGCAGTTGCGGGACCTTTTTGTCCGTGACCAGGGACCCACCGCCGCGTTCGACGCCATGGGTCGGCGCTGTCTGTGGGTGTTCGAAGCCATCGCTCAAGCACGCCACAAATTCGGCGGGTGCGCGATCGGCGAGTACATCGTGAGCGGAGCCAGGGGTCCTGAGGACATCCTCGCGGTGCTGCTGCTGGCAAGGTGGGCCGACATCACCGACAAGCGTACCGGCGAATGTCCGCTGGACGTGGCGCCGCTGCTCGAATCCATTGACTCCCTGGAATCCGCCGGCGATGTGCTGCGCGCTTTGCATGCTGAGCCCGCCTATCGACGGCACCTCGAGTCGCGTGCCAACCGCCAAATGGTGGTCATCGGATATTCCGACACCAATAAGCAGGGAGGCATTGCGGCGTCGCGCTGGGCGCTGCAGGTAGCGCAAGTTCAATTGCGGGAGGCGGCCCGCGCTGCCGGGATCAACGTACTGATCATTCACGGCCGCGGTGGCACGCCGGCACGCGGCGGCGGCCGCACCGAGCACCTGGTCGAATCGCTGCCGAGCGGTGCCATGCGCGGCGTGCTGCGATTGACCGAACAAGGCGAAGTCGTCAATCAGAGCTACGGGTTGCGCCCCATCGCGATGCGGACGCTCGAGCGGACCTTTGCGTCCGTGGCGCTGGCGACGGCGCATGCCGCAGAGGCGATTACGCCGGATCAAAACGCAGCGATGCAAACCGTCGCGGCGCACAGCCTCAAGGCATATCGCGAGCTGATTTTCGGCAGCGCGCAATTCTTCGAATATTTCCGAGCGGCCACTCCGCTCGATGTCATCGAGCGCATGCACATTGCGTCGCGGCCCGCAGCGCGGGCGGGCGGCACGGGCGTTGAGGCGCTGCGGGCGATTCCATGGGTGTTTGCCTGGACACAAAGTCGTCACATGCTGCCGGGCTGGTTTGGATTCGGCAGCGGCCTGCAAGCGGCCGTGGACCAGCACGGTGAGAAGATCATCGCCGGCATGGCGGCGCATTGGCCGTTCTTCGGGCACTTGCTCGACGACGTGGAAGCGATGCTGGCGCGCACTGATCTGGAAATCGCCAGCCACTATGATGCGCTCGCGGGCGATGCGCTGCGAAGCCAAGGCGCGCCGATCGCAGCGGAATACGCGCTAACCGTGCGGCACGTACTGCATTTGCGAGGATCGGCGCGGCTGCTCGACAGTGATCCCACGCTGCAGCGGTCGATCAAATTGCGCAACCCTTACGTCGATCCGATGCATCTTATGCAGGTGGATCTGTTGCGGCGTTGGCGCGCGACGCAGCGCCAGGATCAAGCGCTGTTCGCAGCGCTGCGGGCGACGATCAGCGGCATCGCACAGGGATTGCAGGCGACCGGCTAGCCCATGCCGCTAGCACTCCGGTACGTTGACGGCAAGGCCGCCCTGCGAGGTTTCCTTATAGATCGTCGACATATCGAGGCCGGTCTGACGCATGGTGTTGATGACCTGATCCAGAGAAACCTTGTGCGAGCCATCGCCACGCAGCGCAAGCCGTGCCGCATTGATCGCCTTTACTGATCCCATGGCATTGCGTTCTATGCAAGGAATTTGCACCAACCCCGCCACCGGATCGCAGGTGAGCCCTAAATTGTGTTCCATGCCGATTTCAGCCGCATTTTCTATTTGCTCATTGCTGCCATGAAGCGCCGATACCAACCCGGCGGCGGCCATGGAGCAGGCAACGCCGACCTCGCCCTGGCACCCCATTTCCGCACCGGAGAGGGAAGCATTGCGCTTATACAACATGCCGATGGCGCCGGCCGTGAGTAAAAAGCGAACGACGCCGCCGTCATCGGCTCCGGATTCGAATCGCCGATAGTAGTGCAGCACCGCCGGCACGATGCCCGCGGCGCCGTTGGTCGGCGCGGTTACCACCTGACCGCCGGCGGCGTTTTCTTCGTTGACCGCAAGTGCATACGCATTGACCCAATCGAGCGCATGCATGGGACTCAAGGGGTCGCCGCTCATGAGCTGGCGATAGAGTTTCGGCGCGCGCCGCCGCACCCCCAGCACACCGGGTAGCAGGCCTTGAGCGTTGAAGCCCCGGCGCACGCACTCTTGCATGACCTGCCAGATGCGCATGAGCCCGCTGTGCACTTCGGCGTCGCTGCGCCAAGTGCGCTCGCGGGCAAGCATCAGTTCGTGTATCTCCAAGCCCGCGCTGCGGGCCTGCTCCAGCAACATGGCGCCGGAAGCAAACTCGAAAGGTGGTGCCGGCCGAGCGGCGCTCAGATCCGCTTCCGCGCCGGCACGGACCACGAAGCCGCCGCCGATGCTGTAGTACTCCTCGCTCGCCAAGACCTGCAACGCCGCATCATGCGCCGTGAAGCGCATTCCATTGGAATGGCCGGGCAGCACTTGATCGACGTGGAACAGAAGATTCAGCGGCTCATCGAATGAGATTTCGTGCTTGCCTGCCAGTCGAAGGCGTTTCGCGGTGCCGATTCGCTGCAGAGCCGACTCGACCGCCGCCGAATCGATCGAATCCGGACTCATGCCCTCAAGGCCCAATAGAATTGCGCGATCTGTGCAATGCCCGCGGCCGGTGAGCGCCAGCGAACCGTAAAGTTGCGCGGAGACGCGAGCCGTGCGAGCCAACAGCTCTCTTGCTTCAAGCAACTCAACGAAACCGCGTGCCGCATTCATCGGGCCCATGGTGTGCGAACTGGACGGGCCGATGCCGATCTTGAAGATCTCGAAAACACTCAAAGTCATGCGCGCAACCATCTTAAATGCCGGTGGGCGCGCATAATACCCTGCCGCCTCACCGGGCGCGCGCGGAGCGCGCCCGGACCGCACAAAATGGTAAACTGCAGGGATAACAAGGTTTCGCTGGCTGACAAAAAACGGAGTGTTCTATGACTCGCTACTCACTGACTCTCGCAGCGTCCTTACTCGCGTCGCTGGCGCTTAGTGCCTGCACCTCGGAAAAAGCCGTATTGGTCGGATCGCCTGGCACCAGCTTTGCGGCGGCCGTTGCCGACACCAACAGACCGGATGCCGACAAACAACGCGATGCCAATCGCAAACCGGAAGCGACTCTGGAATTTCTCGGTGTGCATCCGGGCGAGCAGGTGGCCGAGCTCTTGCCGGGCGGTGGCTACTTCACTCGTCTCTTTAGCAAGATGGTGGGACCCTCGGGCCACGTCTATGCGCTGGTTCCGGAGCGACCCGCCAACGCCCCTGCGGATATGCCGGATCTCGCCGGTGCGGTGAAGGCGATCGCCGCCAATCCTGCTTATGCCAACGTGACGGTTGTGGTGCAGCCGATCACCAAGTTGGCGGCGCCGGCGCCGGTTGACCTGGTGTTCACGGCGCAGAACTATCACGACTTGCACAACTTTCCGATCGACATCGGAGCGTTCAACAAGCTCGTTTTCAGTTCGCTGAAGCCGGGTGGGCTGTATGTGGTGCTCGACCATTCGGCGCAGGCCGGATCAGGTTTTCATGACACCAGGACCTTGCACAGGATCGACGCCGACGCGGTGAAACAGGAAGTCATGGCCGCGGGATTCGAGTTTGTGGGCAGCAGCGCCGTGCTGGCGAATGCCAACGATCCGCGTACCGCGGGGGTGTTTGACCCCTCGGTGCGCGGCAAGACCGATCAGTTCATATTAAAATTCCGTAAGCCTAAGAAATAATGGCTTTCTAGGCACTGAAGCCGGGGTCATCGCCCCGGCTTCAGTGTGGTCGAATCTTATGGAAAACGAACTCTGGGGCTAAATTCTTGTCAACTTGGGGCGATGTTCCACGTTGAATTGCAGAATGACCCGAGGATTTGAACCCATGAAATTTGTCAGTTATCCGCGCATTTTGCGCGCGGCAGGGCGGGGCGCAATTCCGCTTGCGCTGTTAGGTCTATTGGCCGCCTGCGTGGCGCCGCCGCCGCGTACCTATCGGGTTGCTGCGCCGCCCCCGCAGCGGATATTCGTCTATCCGGCCCAAGGCCAAACCCAGGAGCAGACTGAACGCGATCGTTACGACTGTCATCTGTGGGCAGTTCAGCAAACCGGCGTGGATCCGAGTCGTCCGGGTACTTACGACCATGTCGTCGTGCAGCCCGCGAGCCCGCCGGGATCGAATGCGGTTGGCGGCGCCGTCGCCGGAGCGGTGATCGGATCAATTCTCGGCGGACCGTACAACGCCGCCGCCGGGCTCGTGCTGGGAGGCGCCACCGGTGCACTGGTGGGTTCAGCCGTCGATGCGAACGCGCAAGCGCAGGCGCAACATACGCAGCAGCAATTCAACCAAAGTGCCGCCGACGGGCGTGCGCGGGCGGATGCCTATCGCCGCGCTATTGGCGCGTGCCTGCAAGGGCGCGGCTACACCGTCAATTAAAGTCACACCCGCTGGATTTGAATCATGAAAGCGAGTTTCAAGGTTGCATTCTCTAGTCTGTTGTTCATTGTGCTGGCGATCCCTATTGCGTCGGCCGATGAACACCAGCGCCCTGACCCGCGCGCCGAAGCGGCGCGCGCGGAGCACGCTGCGCCCCAGGGCAGACCTCCTGTTCTGACACGTCCCACGTACGACACTCGCGGCCAAGTACTGGATTCGCGCCACAACCATGGCCGCTACTACCCTCCCGTGGGCATGGTCAGGCCGTCGCTGCCCGCCGAATACCGTTCCTACTATCGCGGCGGACAGCGCTTCTATTTCAACGGCGGCATCTGGTATGCCCCTCGCGGAGCCGGATTTGTCGTCGTACGACCACCTGTCGGTCTCGTGATTGGGGTGCTGCCGCCTTACTACTCGACCGTGTGGTTCGCCGGAGCGCCCTATTACTACGCCGACAATGTGTACTACTCATGGCAGCCTGACCAGAATGGCTACGCGGTGGTCGATCCGCCGGAGAGTGAGGATGCACCCGCGGCACCCCCCGACAATATGCAGCAGGACTTGATCATCTATCCGAAAAACGGGCAGTCGAAGGATCAGCAAGCCGCGGATCAATTTGAATGCCATACGTGGGCAACGGGTCAAACCGGATTTGATCCGACCCAATCGGGCGACAATTCGGGAAATTCTCTCACGAACCGAAGTAACTATGACCGGGCCATGTCGGCGTGCCTGCAGGCTCGAGGTTATCAGGTCAACTGAACATGAGCGACGGTAAGACCTATTCCCCGTTCGCCTCGGCGGTTGAGAACCCGGGAGTGTCTGCCATGCTCAGCAAGGTCGCCTCTTTGGAGGCCATTGACGGCATCAAGCGCAGCTTCGCGAATCGGCGTCGCTGGGGCGAATTCGTGTCGGCGGTGCACTGCTCGGTCAGCTATCCCGCCGTCATCAACGCTTTGCGATCGGGCGCGCGATGGTTCAACGACGGGTTGCAGCGCGTC
>CAVVPB010000022.1:0-166748 GCA_963749775.1 uncultured Gammaproteobacteria bacterium | reverse complement strand
CTCGGCGATGGTTCCGTTCAGCGGTAGGTCATTGCGCAGGGAGCGCACGAAGCATGCCTAACCGGCTTGAGCCGAATTGATTAGGCTTCTACGCCGACCGGAATGACGTAGCCGGCGCTCGGCAGCAGCTTGCGTAACAATGGACCGGTCATCACCGTCGTCACGACCGCCATGATCACGAGCATGGTGAACACATTCTGCGGAATGAAGCCTAGGTCAAAGCCGATGTTCAGGACGATCAGTTCCATGAGCGCGCGCGTGTTCATGAGCGAGCCTAGAATGGTCGACTCCTTGTGGTTGAAGCCTGCGACGCGACTGGCGACATAGACCGGCACGATCTTGCCGAGGATGGCGACAGCGAGCACTACGCCTAGCCATTGCCAATCTGACCAATTGACAAGACCTAAGACATTGGTGCGCAGGCCCGTGTAGGTAAAAAACACCGGCAGAAACAGCACCATCACGAATTTCCCGACCTGGGCGCGCCAGGCCTCGACAAATTGCTTGTCCTGATGGAACAGCAGTCCGGCGAGGAAACCGCCGAAGATCGTAAAGATCCCGAGCTTGTAGGTGCATATCCCCGTCACGAACACCAGGCAGATGACGACCGTCATCAAATTGGGCGGAAGCTGGCCGTTGATGACCGGCATCTTGCGCAGCAACCAGTGGACCAGCGGACGCAGCACGAACCAGGCGACCAGCAACAACACTGCGATACCGCCAAACTGCAAGCCCACGCTGCCCGCCGAGAAATGCGCCGAGGCGTAGGCAGAGATGCCGGCCAGCATCACCCATCCGATCACATCATTGATGGCGGCAGCGGAGATCGCGACCACGCCGATTTCGGTGCGTGTCAGGTCGAATTCCCGCAGGATACGCCCTAGGATGGGAACGGCGGTGATGGCCAAGCCGACGCCGAAGAACAGGCTGTAGGTGAGCGAATCGATATGCGGCGCCAACAGTGGCGCCGACATCTGACCGATTGCAAAACCCAGCGCAAAGGGCACCGCGACCGATGCCGCCGCAATGCCGAGCGTGCCGTTGCGGTTGCGAGGCCGCGTCAAGTGGCCAAACTCGAAATCGATTCCGATCTGGAACATCAGCAGCACCAGGCCGATCTGGCTGATGATGGTGATCGGCGTGGAGGGCTTATCGCCGAACATGAACAGCGAGGCGTCCGGAAAGAAATGACCGAACAGCGAGGGCCCCAATAGCAAGCCGGCGACGATCTCGCCGACTACGCCGGGTTGGCCGAGGGCGCGAAGTAGCCGGTTGCCCAGGCGTGCTGCGGCAATCATCACGATCAGCTGCAACAGCGTGATGTAGAGCAAGTTCTCGGTGGCGTGTACGGATGAATGCATCTTTTAAGTGTTATCGCGGCCGTATCCCAACCCATGTGGTGATGAATGCTAGCGCTATCAGGTACCGGGCAACACCACCGCTGACCTGCCCCGAGCCGCATCGGCGGTGACTTTTCAGCGAAGATCCAGCGGCGGTGCGAATCTCGGTGGCAGACGCCTTACGGTTGAACTGGCCGCTCAAGGGCCCGGCGGTCCCGAGCCAACGACGCGCTCCCGGGCACCGACAGCGTGACCCCTGCGGCCTCAATGCGGCCTGCACCGGCACGCCAACAGGGCCGGTAAAACCGCCGCCGCTCGAAATGTCGCGAGCATCAATTCCGATACGTGATGGTCAATCCGACGGTGCGGGGCCGGAACGTAAATTGGCGCTCAAGACGGCTGTTGCCGTCGCCCGGATCGATGCTCCATTCATAGCCGGTGACCGTGTGCGTGTCGAAGAGGTTGTCGACGAAAAGGCTGGCCTGCCAGCCGCCGAAGGTCATGCCGGCGCGCGCGGTGGCAAAGTTCGTGGACGACAGCACATAGTTGGCGGGGTCGAACTGCAGGGTGTTGGGATCCTGAGAAGCTACCGCCCATTTGGGCCGGGCTTGATATTCATCGTCGAATCGAACGTAGGAATCGCGCTGGAATAGCTTGAAACGATATTCGAGCCCCAAGGTCACCGTGTACGGCGGGCTCGGCTGGCCGTTCTGGCCGGAGCCGCTTTGCCCGGCGATGGCATCGCCGGCCGCCACGATGGGAAGCGATGGTGGCTGCCCGGGCACCGGTGCGGTCTGCTGAAAGCGCGAGTCCTTGGTGTAGCGCGCGTCCGTATACCCCGCGGCGAGATCCGCGGTGAGATTATCCGTGACGGCCGCTTCCACCTGAACATCGAAACCCTTGGCCACCGCTTGGCCTAGGTTTGCGATGAACGAGATCTGGCACGTCGGCGGCACCACGGTCTGCTGGATGTTGTTCCAGCGGATGTAGTACACGCTGCTGGCGATCTTCACGCGGTTGTCGATGTTGTTCTTCGCGCCCACTTCGAAGCTGTTGACCGTATCGGAACTGTAGGTCGCGGGCGCGCCGGCGATGCCGAAAGTCATGAAGTCGCTCGCGCATGCCGCGTACGGCACGGGATTATTGGCGCCGCCCGGGCGAAAGCCCTTGGAGTAAGTCGCGTAGTACAGATTCCTGGGGTCTTGCTGGAAGGAAAAGCTCGCCTTGGGCGTGAAGGAATTTTCGTTCTTGTTGCCGCTGCCGGTCTGAGGCGGCAGGAACAATTGCGGGCCGCCGGTCAGGGTGTCGAAGGAATACTTGAGCTTCGAGTAGCGCGCACCGAGCGTCAATTTGTACTGATCGGTAAACGAATAAGTGCCCTCGCCGAACACCGCATATTGTTCATCCTTGGCGCTGGTCTGCAGGAAATAGGAGTCATTCGGAAAGCGCGGATCGTAACCCACCGGGCCGGTGGCGGGATCGACAAACCACTGGTCGAAGGTGAGACCGGTCGCCGCCAACGACAACTGATTCAACATTGGATCGTGAATCTGCTCCAGATAGGTTTGCCGATTCTCGCTATAGAAGAGCCCAGCGGTCCAGAACAGCGCTGAACTGGAGTCCAGCGATTGCAGCCGAACTTCTTGGGTGATGTTTTGCTGACCGTTGTCGATCGAGGCGGGTGAGCGGTAATTCGTCAGGCTGGCGGGCAAGTGAATGCCGCTGCCGTCGATCAGAGGATAGGGCGAGCTTGCGGGTGAGGTCGTGCCATCCGGGTTGGTGTTCAAAAAGACGGCCGATTGATAGAACCCCAAGTTATAGATCGTGCCGTCATAGCCGGTTTCTTCCTTGCGATGGAAATAGGAAGTATTGGAGATGAGTTTCGCGAATCCCAGATTTCCTTCAATCTTCAATGCCGGCAGGTAGAACCGATCCGGATCGGAGCGCTGCGTGGGATTCGCGTTTACGAACTGGTTGTTGCTCGGGTTCGAATACAGTGGCCAATAGCTCTCGACATCGTTGCGGTAGCGGTCTTGATAGTAAATGCTCGGCGTCACCGCCCAACCCGCTGCCGGCGCCCAGATAAATGCCAATCGATACAGCACGCTTTCGTCGAAATTGGCGTTCTTTTGGTCGAGGGCCAAGGTCGTCGGATCGATGCGGTCGATCCAGCCGCCGTCGCGGCGGTACCAAACAGTGAGACGCGCCCCCAGCGTGCCATCGATGAGCGGCCCGCCCGCGGCAAGCCCTCCCTCATAGCTCAGCGAACCTCCCTGCGTGTAGGACACCTCTTGGCGGCTATAAAAGGTGTTGGCCGTCAAGCTGGGCTGCGTCGTGATATAGCGAACGGTGCCGCCTTCCGAGCCTGCACCGAACAAGGTGCCCTGCGGACCGCGCAACACTTCGATGCGGTCAATATCAAATGCCTTCGGCAGGGTGTCATCCGGGTTGAAGGCCAGAGCGCGAATCTGGATCGGCGTGTCGTCAATGTAGATACCCGTGGTGCCGGAGCCGCCGCTCGAGGCGATGCCGCGAATGGCGATATTGTTCGTGCCCGTGTTGTCGATGCTCACACCGGGCGTGAAGCGGGTAACATCCTGAAAATCCTTGATGCCGCGCAGGTCCATGGCCTCCTGGGTCAGCGCCGTGACGCTCAACGGAACCTTGCTGAGACTCTCCTCGTGCCGCGTTGCCGTTACCGTAATTTCCTGCAGCGGTCCCGTATCGGCCGCTGTCGTGTCGGCGGCGAATCGCCCCCGCTTGGCAGAGTGCGGCGAGCGCGCCGAATATTGCTGCCACCCGCCGCGGCCGGCTCTGATGGCATTGCGGATGACGAACTTTAGATTCCGGCATGTGAGCATCCCTTTAGCGGCGTAGCGCCGTTCTTTATGCACCCATTGCAACATATCGGCTCGGCGCTTGAAAGGCTAGCGGCGCGTCGGAATTTTGAGGCCGCCCCAGGGCCCGCAAAGCGCGCCATGAAACGAGGAGTTGTGGGATCATGTCCGCATGAGCACTCCCGCTGAACGGCCTCGTGCCAAATCGCTAAATCCCTTGTTGGCGCTGCTGCCGTTTCTGCGCCCTTACCGGCTCATGATGGTGGCGCCGCTGTTCGCGTTGCTGATCGCCGCGGCCGCCCAATTGGCGTTGCCGTTGGCGCTGCGCCAGCTCATCGATCACGTATTTGCAGAAAGAAACGTGAGTACCGTGAATCTGTGGTTCTTGGGATTCCTGGCCGCCGCGGTCATTTTCGGCGTATTCGCGGCGTTGCGGTTCTACATGGTGACCTGGGTGGGGGAGCGGGTGGTCGCGGACCTGCGCAGCGCCATTTACCGGCGCGTGGTGCGGATGGATCCGATGTTCTACGAGACCACCCGAGTGGGCGAGGTATTGTCGCGCCTGACGGCCGATACCACGCTGGTGCAGGCCATCGCGGGCGTCAATTTGTCGATCGTGCTGCGCTCCACCTTGAGCCTGGTCGGGGCCCTTGTACTCATGGGGTTCACCAGCGCCAAGCTCATGAGTGTGATCTTGCTCTTGATTCCCATCGTCATTGTGCCGCTCATTCTGACCGGCCGGCGCGTGCGTGGGTTGTCCCGCGCCTCCCAGGATCGAATCGCCGACACCAGCAGTCTTGCGGACGAGACCTTGAATGCGATTCAAACCGTGCAGGCCTTCACGATGGAGGAGCTGCAAAGTGAGCGTTATCGCAAGGCCGTGGAAGCGAGCTTTGCGACCGCGGTGCGCCGCACGAAGGTGCGCGCCGCGCTTACGGCGGTCGGCTTCATGCTGGTTTTCGGCGGCATCACCTTTGTATTGTGGCTGGGCGCGCGCCAGGTCCTCTCCGGCGCCATGACCGGCGGCCAATTGGCGCAGTTTCTCGTGTATGCCGCGTTTGTCGGCACCTCGGCTGCCGCACTCACCGAGATGTGGGGCGAGATCCAACGCGCCGCCGGGGCCATGGAACGCTTGAGCGAACTGCTGCAAGCGCGGCCCGTCATCCATGCGCCCGAGCGGCCGCTGGACCTGCCCGCGCGGGTGCAGGGCAATATTCGCTTCGATAATGTGGTCTTTCACTATCCGTCGCGGCCGCAGCATGCCGCGCTCGACAAGTTCAGTCTCGAGGTGGCGCCGGGCGAAACCATCGCATTCGTCGGGCCCTCAGGTGCCGGCAAGAGCACCACGTTTCAATTGTTGCTGCGCTTTTACGATCCTGATTCCGGCCGGGTGCTGATCGACGATAAACGGCTGGCGGATCTGCGGCCCGAGGACCTGCGCGCGCAAATCGGTTTGGTGCCGCAAGACACGGTGCTTTTCGGCGCGAGCGCGCGCGAAAATATTCGTTACGGACGCCCCACGGCCACCGATGCGCAAATCGAGGCCGCTGCGGTGGCGGCCGCTGCCGACGAATTCCTGCGCAAATTGCCGCAAGGCTATGACACGTTCCTGGGCGAGCGCGGCACGCGACTGTCCGGTGGCCAACGACAGCGCATTGCGCTGGCGCGGGCCATTCTCAAGGACCCGCCGATCCTGTTGCTGGATGAAGCCACCAGTTCATTGGACGCAGAATCCGAGCGGCTGGTGCAGCAGGCGCTGGAGAAGCTCATGCGGGGCCGCACCACCATCATCATTGCGCATCGTCTCGCGACCGTCCTCAAGGCCAATCGCATTGTGGTCATGGACCATGGACACAAAATCGCCGTCGGCACGCACACCGAGCTGCTGGCGCAAAGCCCCCTGTATGCGAGGCTAGCCTCGCTGCAATTTGCCTCGGCCTCAGCGGAGTCGCTGGAGCTCGCGGCTATCTAGCGGCTACTTCAACAGGCCCTCGGCCTTCATCGCTTCCTGAACTTTGGGCCGCTGCGCGAGGCGCGCCTGGAACGCCGCAAGCGCCGGCCATTTGCCAAGATCCATCTTTACGAAATGGGCCCAGTTCAACAGAGTGAACAGATAGGCGTCGGCGACCGTGAAGCTGTTGCCCAGCAGAAAGTTTCTCTTGCCGAGAAAGCCGGATAGCCAATCGAATTTCTTCCCCAAGTTGGTCACGGCCGCCTCTTTCATTTCCGCGGAGCTCGCGGGATTGAACAGCGGCGTGAAGGTCTTGTGAACCTCGGACGTCAGGTAGTTGAGGATTTCCATCAGTTGATAGCGCTCGAAGGTCCCCGCGCGCGGCGCCAGCCCAGATTCAGGTTTCAAATCGGCCAGATACTGCACCACCGCCGGGCCCTCGGTAAGCACTCGACCGTCATCAAGTTGCAGCGACGGCACAGCGCCCTTGGAATTGATGGCCAGATAGTCCGCGCCGCCCTCGGTCTTCTTGGTCTTGGTGTCGACTTTGACCATCGTGAAAGGCAGGCCGGCTTCGAGCAACACGATGTGGGGCGACAGCGAGCACGCACCCGGGGAATAGTAGAGCTTCATGGCGACATCCTCAATTTGGGGCTGCGAATGATAGCGCACCCGCGGCTGCCGGGACTATACGGCGCGCGCCGATGAAGCCTCTCGAGTAAGGCGCTGCTTCGAGCGAATCGATGCGGACGTAGCCGCCGCTTGACGGTGCGTGCACGAATCGCTGCCCGTCGAGCGCGATCGCCACATGCAATTCTTTGCCGGTCAGATGCATGAATATAAGATCGCCCGCTTGTACTTCCGCGCGCGCGACGGGCATGCCGAATTGCAACTGTTCCGCGGCGGTGCGCGGCACACGAAGACCGGCGCCGGCGGCCGCAAAGACCACCAAGCCGCTGCAGTCGAAGCCGCCGGGCGAGTCTCCGCCAAAACGATAGGGTTGCCCGAGCATGGAGGTCGCGCTGTTGATCAGCAATGATCGAGAATCGGGGGCACTGGGTGGTGCGGGCAACGGTATTGCATCGGCGCGCGCCGGGTTCGATCGCGGCACAGGTGAAGTCGTTGCGCATGCGGCCAGGACAAGCGATGCCGCGGCCGCGAGCAGCGCGCTCGCCCGGGCTTTGGCTATCGCTGAGCTGCGGATATCGTGGCCAGCGCCGCGCCGACGATACCGGCTTCCGCGCGCAACGTTCCGACGCATAGCCGCGCCTCACAGTGAAGTTTATTCATGAATTTCTCGGGCTCTTCGGTGATTCCCCCGCACAGGACGATGAGATCGGGCCACAACAAGGCGTGCAGCTCATTGAGCACCGCATTCAGCTCCGCCGCCCAGGCGTCCCAGCTTAGATTGCGCTCCACTTTGGCGCGCCCCGAGGCGCGCTTCTCGGCTTCGTGCCCAGCCACTTGCAGGTGACCAAATTCCGTGTTCGGTACCAGCTTGCCATCGGTGAACAATGCGCTGCCGATGCCGGTGCCGAGGGTCAACAGCAAAACGGTGCCCGGCACATCGCGCGCAGCCCCGTAGCGCAATTCCGCAAGCCCTGCTGCGTCCGCGTCGTTGATGGCGGTCACCGGGCGCCCCAAACGATTGCCCGCAAGTTGCGCGAGCGATTGACCGATCCATGACTTGTTTATATTTGCCGCGGTGCGCACGATACCGTTGCGCATGACGCTGGGAAATGCCACGCCCACGGCGTAATCGCCCGGAATCTTCGATACCACCGAGACGAGTGCCGAGAGCAGCGCATCGGTCGAATCATGTGCGGGCGTCGGGGTGCTGAACCGCTCGCCGGCGAAGGCGCCGGTGGCAAGATCGATGAGCGCGCATTTGATGGACGAGCCACCAACGTCAATGCCGACGGCCAACGACGAGTTATTCAATCCGAGTTCCGCATTTGAGGTTTACCCGCATAGCGTGGCTAACAATCCTATAATAGCCCTTAATATGGACTCGATTGACATGCAATTCACGACCGGTCGAAACGTAGCGTTGCAGCCCGGCACGCTGCATGCGGCGCTGTTGGATCGTCTCACCAGAACTCTCGGCAAGAATCCGGACTCGGCAACGCCGCGGGATATCTACGATGCGCTCTCGCTTGCGGTGGTCGAGGAACTCACCGTGCGATGGCTCGCCACCCAACGGCGCGTGGCGAATGCACATGTGAAGCGCGTTTGCTACTTTTCGGTGGAATATTTGACAGGGCGCTCGCTGATCAACGCGTTGTCCAGCCTTGAAGGCGATATGGTGCATGAGGCGCGCCATGTCCTGCGCGGCATGGGCTATGAATTGGAGGACATCGCCGCCCAGGAGGTCGATCCCGGCTTGGGAAATGGCGGATTGGGCCGTCTGGCGGCGTGCTTCTTGGATTCGCTGGCTACGCTGCAGTACCCGGCGGTGGGTTACGGCATACGCTACGACTACGGTATTTTTACTCAGGTCATAGGCGCCGACGGCGGTCAACGCGAGGTGGCCAGCAGCTGGCTGCGCCTGCGAAACGTATGGGAACGACCACGCGGCAATATTCGTTACACCGTGCGATTCGGCGGCCGCAGCGAGGCGCAGACGCATGTGCCCATGAGCGAGGCGCATCAGTGGGTTGGTACTGACGACATCTACGCCATTGGATTCGACCAGTTGAATCCCGGCAATGGCGGCCCCACGGTCAATCATCTGCGCCTGTGGTCCGGCCGAGCGATCACGCCGTTTCGGATCGATTCCTTCAACGCGGGAGATTACGCGGCGGCCGTGCGCGATCAGATCGAGGCGAAGAATCTCTCGCGCGTGCTGTATCCGGACGATTCGACGCCGCAGGGCAGAGAACTTCGTCTCAAGCAGCAGTATTTTTTCGTCAGCGCCAGCCTGCAAGACATTCTGCAGACCCACTTGAATGAAGGCCGCTCGCTCGCTTCGATTCCAGATGCTGTCGCGATTCAATTGAATGACACTCATCCCGCAGTGGCGATTGCGGAGCTGATGCGGCTGCTCGTCGATGAGCATGGTCAGTCCTGGGAGGAGAGCTGGAAAATCACGATCGGCGTGTTTTCCTATACCAATCACACCTTACTGCCCGAAGCGCTCGAAACATGGCCGGTGGCAATGTTCGAACGCTTGCTGCCGCGGCATTTGGAAATCATCTACATCATCAACCGAGACTTCCTGAAGGAGGTCAAGTCGTTTTACCCGGAAGATGATGGCCGGGTGCGGCGTTTATCGATCATCGACGACGGGGCCGACCGCCGAGTGCGCATGTCGCATCTCGCCATCATCGGCAGCCACCGAATCAATGGCGTCGCGCAGCTGCATTCCGATCTCATGCGCAGGCACGTGTTTCGCGAGTTTGCGCAAATGTATCCCGAGCGCTTCATCAACGTGACCAACGGGATCGCCGTGCGCCGCTGGCTCAAGCAATCGAACCTCGGTCTGTCCGCCTTGTTGACGCAGCATTTGGGGCGCGCCTGGGAAAACGACCTTGAAGAACTCGAGCGACTGCGCCCGGCCGCCGACGATGCGGAGTTTCGCCGGCAATTCCGCGGCATCAAGCGCACCAACAAGCAGCGGCTCGCCGATGAAGTGATGCGCCGTACCGGCGTGGAGATCAGCGTCGATTCATTATTCGACGTCCAAGTGAAGAGAATTCACGAATATAAGCGGCAATTGTTGAACCTGTTGTATGTCGTGACTCGTTATCAGAGAATTCGCGAGAATCCGCGCGCGTCGGTAGTACCGCGTGCGGTGATATTCGCCGGCAAAGCGGCCCCTGGCTATTGCGATGGCCAAAGCCATCATCAAGCTCATCAATAACGTGGCGCGAACCATTGATGCCGACATCGTGATGCGCGATAAGCTGCGAGTGGTGTTTCTGCCCGACTATGATGTTTCGCTGGCGCAAAAGATCATGCCTGCGGCGGATCTTTCACAGCAGATTTCGACGGCCGGTATGGAGGCCTCGGGAACCGGCAATATGAAACTCGCACTGAACGGCGCTTTGACCATAGGCACACTGGACGGCGCAAATATCGAGATTCGCGATCACGTGGGAGCCGATAACATCTTTATTTTCGGCCTCACCGCGGATGAGGTGGAGGCGCGCCGCGCAGCGGGCTACCGACCGGGCCTAGAGGTCGAGACCAATCCGGAACTTAAAGCCACGTTGGATCTTATCGGGTCGGGGTTTTTCTCGCCGGATAACCGGGACGATGCCAAGCAGGTCATCGATCGGTTGCTGAGCGATGGCGAACCGTACTTGGTGCTCGCGGATTTTGCAGCCTACGCGAAGGCGCAGGATCAGGTCGATGCCCTCTATGCCCTCGAAGACCCATGGAGCCACAAAGCCGTGATCAATTGCCTGTCCATGGGATACTTTTCCAGCGACCGCAGCGTTCGCGATTACGCGGATCGCATTTGGGCCGTCAAGCCGGTGATTTGAAGGGCCATTGAATTGAAGTCGATTCAAGCAGGCTCACCACGCTCTTTGGGCGCGACACGCACCAAGCACGGTATCAATTTCGCCCTGTTCTCGAGCAACGCGACCAGGGTCGAGCTTTGCCTGTTTGACGCCGCCGGCGCCGAAGTCGCTCGCCACGATTTGCCTGCGCGCACTGGGGACATTTGGCACGGGCTGATATCGCCAGGGCGGGGCGGCCTCGAAATTCACTACGCGTTCTGCGTGCATGGCCCCAACGATCCTGATCGCGGCCATCGCTTCGATGCAGCGGTGCCCTTGATCGACCCTTACGCCCGCGCACTATCGAGGCATGCGCCGCTGCGCTCACGCTTGGTCGACGATGATTTTGATTGGGCCGGCGATCGTCCGCCGACCATTCCCTGGCGCGACACCGTCATTTATGAGTTGCATGTTAAGGGATTTACGCGCCTGCACCCTGCGGTCCCCGAGCGATGGCGCGGAACGTACCTCGGATTGTCGGTGGCGCCCGTCATCGAACACTTCAAATCCATTGGCGTGACCGCGGTGGAATTGCTGCCCTGCCAGTCCTTCGTCAGCGAGTCAGTTCCTGCTCAACCGCAAGTTGACCAACTACTGGGGTTATAACCCCGTCGCATGGTTCTCCCCGGCGAACGAATATGCCGTGCAAGATGCCGTGGTCGAGTTCAAGACGATGGTGAGAGCGTTGCATGCCGCAGGGATCGAGGTGATCTTGGATGTGGTCTTTAACCACACCGGCGAGGGCGGTGAAACCGGGCCGCTGCTCTCCTTGCGTGGCATCGACAATTCGGTTTACTACCGCCTGACGCCGGGCGATTTGCGCAGTTACGAAAATGTCACCGGTTGCGGCAATACCGTCAATTGCGAGCACCCGCGGGTGCGCGCACTCATCATCGATTGCTTGAAGTACTGGGTCGAGGAGATGCATGTCGACGGCTTTCGCTTTGATCTGGCCACCGTACTGGCCCGCGACGCCAACGGCTTCAACCCGCACGCGGCATTTTTCAAGGCGCTTGCGGGCCGAGCCCTCGCTTGCCTACGTCAAATTGATTGCAGAGCCCTGGGATGTGGGGCCGGGGGGCTACCAGCTCGGCCATTTCCCTCCCGGATGGTCTGAATGGAATGACAAGTATCGCGATCTAGTTCGGTCTTTTTGGCGCGGCGACGCCGGCAAGATCGGGGAATTCGCGGAGAGATTTGCCGGCTCGAGCGATGTATTTCGGCACAACGGGCGCAAACCGAGCGCCGGCGTCAATTTCGTTACCGCTCACGATGGGTTTACGTTGAGCGATCTGGTCTCCTACAACGAGCGCCACAATGAGGCGAACCTCGAGACCAACGCAGACGGCAACAGCCACAATTTGAGTTGGAATTGCGGAGTCGAGGGCCCGACGAACGACGCCGCGATCGTCACTTTGCGCAACCGGCAAATGCGCAACTTCCTGGCGACCTTGTTCCTGTCGCAAGGCGTACCCATGCTGCAGGCCGGTGACGAATTCGCGCGAACCCAAGGCGGCAACAACAACGCCTATTGCCAGGACAACGAGATATCGTGGGTGGATTGGCGCCTGCGCAGCGCGAATCACGGTCTGCTGGAATTCGTGCAATTGCTGGCGCGCTTGCGCCGACTGCACGTCGAATTTCGGCGCGAAACTTTCTTGAAGGGTGCCGCGTCGCGCTCAGGTGTCAAAGATGTGAGATGGCTAAGCGCGCGCGGAACCGAGATGACGGCGGCTGACTGGCAAGACTCCAATTCGCGGGCGCTGGGAGTCTGGTTCGGAGAGCATACCGGGTCCGCGGAACGCCTTCTGTTGCTGGTGAACGGCGCGGACTTCGAACAGCGCTTTACGCTGCCGGCCGCACCGGAACTGGGACCCTGGATTCGCCTGTTCGACACCGCACTGGAGGGAGTTGGGGCGAATAGCCTCGGCGCCGCTCAAAGCTATGTGCTTATCCCCCACAGCTCGGCGCTGTTGGAGCGTTGATTCGTGGATAGTGCGTTGATCGAAAGATTGGCCAGCTTGCGCGGAATCGCGGATGCCTACCATGACTACCGCGGCGAGCTTAAGCACTTCAGTCTGGCAACCAAAATCGGGATCTTGCGCGCCATGGGCTGTCCGGTCGACGATGCTCGCGCCTTGGCGGCGGACGTGCGCCAATTCGAAGCTTACCGCCGGCGCAATTTCCTTCCCGCGGTGGCCACCGCGCACGGCCCGCGAATCGGCATCGATATCAATATTGCAGCGCGCGATTTCGGCGGTACTGTCGTTTGGCGCGTGCACTTCGAGGACGGAACGCTGCGCGATGGCTTTACCTCGAGCGCCGATTGCGAGGAACTTTGGCGAGGCGAAGCCGAAGGAACGTGGATCACCCAGCGGCGCTTTGAATTGCCCCTTGATATGCCGCCCGGCTATCACCAATTCGAAGCCAATATCGCCGGCGGCGCGACCCATCGCTGCTTGTTGATCGTTTCTTTGCCGAAATGTTACAAACCAGCGGCGATCGCCGGCGGCCGAAAGCTCTGGGGCATCGCGGTGCAGCTGTATACGCTGCGCTCCCAGATCAATTGGGGGATCGGCGATTTTAGCGATCTTAAGCTGCTGATCCGTTGGGTTGCCTCGCGCGGGGCGGGATTCATCGGATTGAATCCGTTGCACGCGCTGGCGCCTGCGGACCCTGCAAGATCCAGCCCTTACAGCGCATCGAGCCGCCATTTCCTCAACGTCTTGTACATCGCGGTGCCGGCCGTTCCTGAGTTCGGCGAGTGCGCGGCGGCGCGCGAGCGCATGGCCGATCCTGAAGTGCTCGATCGGCTCAACACGCTGCGCGCGCAAGAGCATGTCGACTATCGCGGGGTCGCGGATCTGAAGTTCGAGATACTTGCGCTGCTGTACCAAGATTTTCGCGAACGGCATTTGGCGCGCCCTAGTGCGAGGGGCGACAGTTTCCGAGCCTTCGTCGCCCACGGAGCGGCGGCGCTGCAAATGCATGCGCTCTTCGACGCGCTTGATCGATACCTCCGGGCCACGATGGGATGTGCATCGGGGTGGCTGAGCTGGCCGCTGGAGTACCGTGATGTGAACGGCAGCGCCGCGACTCGCTTCGCCGAGGAGCATCCCACGGAAGTCGAATTTTATGCGTACCTGCAATGGCTGGCCCATGAGCAGTTGGTGAGTGCGCAAGCGCTGACGCGCAATTTGGGCATGTCCATCGGCCTCTACGGGGACTATGCGGTCGGCGCAAATCCCTCGGGCTCGGAAATCTGGACGGATCAGGGCAGCTATTCGCTCGGCGCTGAAATCGGCGCGCCGCCCGATCCGCTCGCTTTGAAGGGCCAGGGTTGGGGAATTCCGCCGCAGGATCCTGCCGCCTTGCAAGCGCAACGCCTGCAAGGCTTCGTGCGGCTGATCCGCAACAATATGCGTTACTACGGCGCGATGCGCCTGGATCATGTGATGTCCCTGTGCCGGCTATGGTGGGTGCCCGGCGGCCTTTCGGCCATCGACGGCGCCTATGTCTATTATCCGCTGCAGCAGTTGCTGACCGTGCTGTGTTTGGAGAGTGCGCGCAATGCCTGCCTGGTCGTGGGCGAGGACCTAGGCGTGGTGCCGGATGAGATGCGCGAAGCGATGTCGGAATTCGATCTCTATCACTACAAGGTCTTGCTGTTCGAAAAGGACAACGGACGGTTTCGTCGGCCGGACGAGTACGTCGCGCATGCGCTGGCGACGGCGACCACCCATGATATGCCGACACTGCGCAGCTATTGGGAGGGCCTGGACATCGAACTGCGTCAGCGCTTGAATCTGTATCCGAGCAAGGAAATCGCGAGCGCCGTCATGCGCGAGCGTGAGCGCGATCGCGAGCTGTTGCTGACGGCGTTGCGAGATCAGGGCCTGAGTCCCGCGGCGCCGGCGACCCCGGTCGAGCCTTTCAGCGCCGAGCTCGCCAATGCGGTGCATCTGTATTTGGCGCGCTCGTCCACTGCGTTGGTTGCGCTGCAAATCGAGGATTTACTCGGAATGACGGAGCCGGTGAACGTGCCGGGAACATTTCACGAGTATCCGAATTGGCAACGCAAACTGTGCGCGGACATCGAGGAGATTGCAGCGCGCGAGGATATCGCGGCGCATCTCGCCGAGGTTGGGCGCGCCCGCCTCTAGACTTGCGCTTGAGGCACCGGGTCGGACGCGCCCTGCGTGCGAGCCGCCCAGGCCCACACGAGGCCCCCGATCACCACGGCGAGCGGTAGGATTTTGATCCCCTGCTGCAACGAGGATGCATCCGACAACACTCCGACGATCACAGGGGAGATTACGTCGCCGAGCATATGAATGGCAAAAACGCTCAATGCGATGGCGGTAGCGCGCTCGCCGGCAACAACGAGATTGATGATGGCGGCATTGATCGGGCCGGTGGAGAGGAAGAGACAAAGCTGCGCCGTCACCATGCATACCACGTAAAGCGAATGCGTCGTCGTCGTCAGGGCCAACCACACGAAGGGTGCGGCGACGAGAGTGGCGATCGCGGAGAGCCACAGATATGCATGGCGGGCACGCTTGGCAAAGTAGTCGCCCATCCAGCCGCCGACAAACGTGCCGACGAATCCGGTGATCACGACGAGGGTACCGAAACCGACCGTGGCCTCGCTGCGCGGGATGCCTTGCACACGTTCAAGAAATGCTGGCATCCAAAACGCAAGACCGCCTACCGCAAACGTGTAAGCGGCA
Organism: uncultured Gammaproteobacteria bacterium; assembly: GCA_963749775.1. GTDB lineage: Bacteria > Pseudomonadota > Gammaproteobacteria > Steroidobacterales > Steroidobacteraceae > Bog-1198. The sequence goes on along the minus strand of CAVVPB010000022.1, from coordinate 151,385 downwards.
TATCCTAGTACGGTAAGCGCATAGGGTTTGTTGCGCAGTAAGCGCCCATAGGTTTGCCAAGCATCGCGACTGATGCTGGTCAGCGGCGCACGAGGCGCAGCTGGGCTTGTCGCGATCGCATGATCCTGGATGCCGCGAGGCGGATCGCGCAGCAGCAAACACAGCGCTGCCAAGGCCAGGCCAGGGACACCCGCCACGAAGAACGCGGCGCGCCAACCAAAATGCGTGCCGACCAATCCGCCGACCACGTATCCCAATGCCGATCCCACGGGTATCGCGCAAAAGAAAATCGCCATGACCCGGCCGCGCTGTCGAAGCGGAAAGTAATCCGATAACAGGCTGGGGGCGATGGTGACATAAGCCGCTTCCCCGATGCCGACGGCCGCACGTGCGGCAAAAAGGCTCAAGAAGTTGAGCGCAAATCCGGACATCGCGGTGGCGAAACTCCAGCAGGCCACGCCCAAGGCGATCAGCCGCGGCCGGGAGCGGCGATCCCCCAAGGCGCCGAAAACCGGCGCGAGCAGGGTATAGACCAGCAGAAATCCGAACATCAGCGATCCCAGTTGGGTATCGGATAGTCTCAAGTCGTGTTTGATGCCTTCGAGGACCCCGGAGACGATATAGCGATCCAGGTAGCTGAACAAATTGATGAAGGCAAGAATGGCCAGACCAAGATTAGCGGACGCGAAATACCTTTGTTTTTGTACGGCCACGGCGAAGTATAGTACGGCGCGCGCGCAGTCGGCCAACAGAGTAAGATCAAATTCATCGTTCTTTAAGGAGAGTCATTTGGCCAAACCGAATTATCGCCATGCGAAGAAGCAAAAGGAGGCGGCCAGAAAGGCTCGACAAGATGCCAAGCAGCAGCGCCGCTCGGGGGTGCCCGAAGTTCCCGTCGAACCGGTGCCCGCTAAACCCGGCGAATGAGCACGCCTCACGTATCACCTTGGATGGACGAAGGTCTTTCGATATTTCGCGAGGCCGTTGCGCGTTTCGTCGAGGCCGAAATGGTGCCGAAGGATGAGCAATGGCGCAAACAGCAGCATGTGGGCAAGGAAATATGGCGCCAGGCCGGCGAGATGGGGCTGCTGTGCACCGATATATCCGCCGAGTATGGCGGTGTCGGCGGCGATTTTCGGCATGAAGCCGTGCTGTACGAAGAAACCGCGAGAAGAGGCATCACCGGCTTTGGACAAGGCGTACACAGCATCTGCGCCCACTACTTGGTCAATCACGGCACCGAGGAGCAAAAGCGCCGTTTTCTGCCGCCAATGGCGCGAGGCGAACTGATCGGAGCCATCGGCATGTCGGAGCCCGCGGCCGGATCGGATTTGCAAGGAATCAAGATGCGCGCCGTACGCGACGGCGACAGCTACATTATCAACGGCTCAAAGATTTTCATTACCAACGGCTTTCTCGCCGGATTGATCGCATTGGTGGTGAAGACCAAGGCAGGCGAGGGCGCCAAGGGTACCTCGATCATCATGGTGGAAACCGAAAACCTGAAGGGATTTCGGGTGGGCCGAATTCTCGACAAGATGGGAATGAAGTCGCAGGACACGTCCGAGCTCTTCTTTGAAGACGTGCGCGTACCGGCCGCCAATCTTTTAGGAGGCCGCGACGGTCAAGGTTTTTATCAGCTCATGGGCGATCTGCCGTACGAGCGCGCCCTGATTGCGGTGTCCGGCGTGGCGGCCATGGAAGGAGCCCTGGCCGAGACCATCCGCTACGTCAAGGATCGCAAGGCCTTCGGCAAAAGCATCGCTGAATTTCAGAATACGAAATTCAAGCTCGCTGAGCTTGCCACCAAGACCCAGGTTGCGCGCGTGTTCGTCGACGATGTCATTGCCAAGGTTGTCGCAGGAACTCTGGATACCGTCACGGCCTCAATGGCCAAGTACTGGGTCAGCGATACGCAACAGGAAGTGCTCGATGAGTGCGTTCAGCTGCATGGCGGTTATGGTTACATGAATGAGTACTTGGTGTGCCGCATGTTTGCCGACGCGCGCGTGCAACGCATTTACGGGGGCACCAACGAAATCATGAAGGAATTGATCTCTCGGGCCCTTTAGGCCCTAAGGTCTTGTTTCATTAAGACGACTTCACAGATCTTTTCCTGTTTTGCGCTTCTCACGCCGCCGGAATCGCACAACAATACCCCGTATGCGAAGCTCAATGGCACCCTTGAAGTGCGGCTTGGTTTCAAGGCTGCTGCGCACGTTGCTGGGTTTGGCGCTGCTCGCCATTGCAGCCTGCAACGGCAGCGCGGTGGTCACCTTGACCGCCACCCCGTCTTCGGACACTTTTCTCGTCTACCGTGTTGGATTGACCTCGGTTCAGTTGCAGTCATCGGACGGTAAGAGCTCTTTGAAGCTGCTGCCCGCGACGACAGTGGACTTTGCAGAATTGCTGGACCTTAGCGAAGTGCTTGGCGCTGCCGCGGTGGCGAAAGGCACGTATACCAGCGCCGTCATTACCCTCGATTACAGTGCGGCGCAAATTGTCTATGACGATGGCAGCGCTGATGGTGTGGCGCTGTCGCCCGTAAATTCGAGCGGCCAAGCCGTGAGCCAAGTGACGACGACGATTACGCTCGACCCGAGTGCTCCCTATCGAAGCGCCGCCAGGCAGGCCGGCCGGCTGGCGTTGGACTTCAATCTGGCGGCATCCAATGTTGTGAACCTGAGCGCGAAGACCGTGACAATTACACCGATGGTGGCGGGGAGCACGCTGCCTATCGATGCCAAGCAAGCGCGCATTCGCGGGCCGATAGTGAGCGCGAACAGCGCTTCATTTGCGACCGGCGTGGTGCCCTTTGAGGGAACGGTCGCCGGCCTGGGACAGCTCGCGATCGAACCGAGTACGATGACCAACTACGCAATCAACGGATTCGTATCGACAGGCAGCGCCGGTCAAGCACAGCTCGCCGCACTGCCCGCGCAGTCGCTAGCGGTGGTCTACGGCACGCTGACGTCATCCGATACGGTCGCGTCGGCGACGACTACCACGCCGGTGGTCACGAATCCGACGACGCCGACGACCACGCCGACGACCACAACCACCACCACAACCACGTCCAGCGTCTCGTTCACCGCCTCTCAGGTGCTGGTGGACAACAGTGCTCAAGGCCTGCCCTTGGATCGTGTTTCGGGAATAGTCTTGGCCCGCAGCGGCAACACGCTGGGCCTCGAGGATGCGACCCTGACACAAAGTGACGGGACCAATACATTTATTCCCGGCACCACCATTGTGAATGTGGGCGTGAACACGGCGGTGACGTTTTTTGGACAATCCGCTGCCACTGTCATCAGCCCGCAGCAGATTTCGGTGGGTTCCTCGATCGATGCTTTTGGCACAGCGTCCGCCACCAGCACCGGGGGTATTTTGCTGGATGCAAGCGCCGGCCGGGTTCGCCTCGATCTCACCGAGGCTTCGGGCCAAGTGACCGCGCAGGGCAGCGGCGCATTGACGCTCAATCTTGCGTCCCTCGGCGGCCGCTCGGTCGGCGCCTTCGTCTTCCTCGGCAGCGGTGCGGCTGCGGATCGATATGGTGTGGTCACCGACGGGCTGGATCTGGCGAATTCGGTAGTCGGCGCGCCCGTGGTCGTGACAGGGTTTCCCAGTGCGTTCGGCTCGGCATTCCCGAACCTTGCTGCCGTTACCCTGCTTGATCCGACGACGATACAGGCTGAGTTGGTGGTCGACTGGCCCGGGGGCACCGCGGCGCCGTTCACTACTTTCGACAGCTCGGCCATCACTCTTGACGCCACCAACAGCAGTATCGGCCTGCGCCATCAGATTCAAATCGGCTCGCAAATCATCGATGTCGTGGGCCTGCCGTCCGACCCCTTGATAACGCCGAGCACCGGCTCCACGGTGATATATTCCATCGGCCATGCGGTGAGTTTGAGCGTCGAGAGCTTCAATACGTATCAGGCATTCATCGCCCAATTGCAAACCGAACTGAGCGGCGCACAGGCGACCGGTATTACCGCCGTCGGGCAGTACAACGCCTCGACATTTGCCGTTCTCGGCGTCGAGCATTACACTTTTCCTGAATAACTGAACAATGCTGAAATCAAGATTTACCCGTCGCGACATACTTCGGGCGACATCGCTGTTGGCCGCGCCGATTGCGCTGCCGCACCTGCTGCGATCCGCTTCCGCAGCGGCTACCGCTGCCAACTATGCCTATGTCGGCACCTACACGCCGAACGGCGGCGGCATTTATCTGTTTCGCATCGACCCTGTCACCGCCGCGCTGACTCAGCTGCAAGTGATCGACGATATTAAGAATCCCAGCTGGCTGACGCTCAACCCAGCGCAGACCCGGCTGTATGCCGTCAGCGAGATCGACAATTACCAGGGAACCCGCAGCGGCGCGGTGGTCTCTTACGCGATTGACAGCGACTCGCTGCAGCTGAAGCGTTTAGGCGCGGTGAGTTCCGGCGGCACTACCCCGGCGCATCTTAGCGTGCATCCGTCCGGGAAATTTGTCTTTGTCGCCAACTATGGAGGCGGCAATGTGGCAGTTTTCCCGGTGGATTCCGATGGCGCGCTAGGTGAAGCGAGCGACGTGAGACCGAGCGTCGGTCCGCGGCACCATGCGCGCGCCGTCAATGATCCCGCCGGCCAATTTGCGGTCAGCGACCACGAGGGCCCGCATCTGCACATGGTCGCGGCCGACCCCAGCGGGCAATTCGTAATCGCCAACGACGCAGGCCTCGATTTGACGTTGGTCTGGCGCTTCGATGCGTCGGGCGGCCGGCTATTGCCTGCGGATACGCCGGTGATTTCCGCGCCCCCGGGCTCCGCGCCGCGCCATTTTGTGTTCCATCCCAATGGCCGGGTTTTCTACAACTTGTATGAGCACGACGGGCGGGTGGCCGTCTATGACTACGACGCTGCGCGTGGCGGCTTGAAACTCAAACAGACGCTATTGAGCTTGCCGCCGAAATTCGCCGGCAGCAATCTTTCGGCTGAAATTGTGATTACCGCCGACGGCCGATTTCTGTACGTTTCGAATCGCCTGCACAATGCCGTGGCAGTTTTCGCGGTGGCGAATGACGGTCAACTGCGTAACCTTTCCGAGACGTGGGTGCACGCGGATTCGCCGCGAAATCTGTGCATTGATCCTAGCGGGACCGTGCTTTTTTCGTGCAACCAACGCGGCGATTCGATCACCTCGTTCCATCTCAATGCGGCCACCGGTGCGCTGACATTTACCGGGCGTTTCGAGCCCGTGGGCAGTCCAGCGGTGATGACGATCCTCAAGCCGAGAACCGCGTGAAAATTCTCGTCGTCGGTGCGGGTTCCATCGGCGGCTATTTTGGGTCGCGGCTCATGGCAGCGGGCCGCGACGTAACCTTCTCTGGTGAGGCCACGGCGGGCCGCGCAACTGCGCAGCAATGGCCTTGTCGTGACCAGCCCGCTCGGGGATCTTGATCTACCGACTCCGCCGCTGGTGAGTGCGGGATCCATCAAGGACTTCTACGATCTGATCATTCTCAGCATCAAGTCCTACGACCTGGAAAGCTCGATCGAGGACTTCTCGGCGGCAATGGGCCCTGCTTCACAGGTGCTGCCGTTGCTAAACGGCTTGCGGCACCTGGATGTTCTGGATGCACGATTCGGCGCGCAGCGTGTCCTCGGCGGCCTGGCGCGGATATCCTCGACGCTGGATGCCGACGGACGCATTCACCAATTGGGCAGCTTCAACGCCCTTGCCTTCGGCTCCCGCCGCAACGGACATGCCGATATGGCAGGCGTTGCCGAAGCCTTGCGGGTGCCGGGATTCGAGGCGCACTTAAGCGCTGACATACTGCAGGAGATGTGGGAGAAATGGGTGTTCATTGCGGCAGCGGCGGCATCCACCAGCCTCATGCGCTCGACCGTGGGCGACATTGTCACGGCCGGCGCACAGGCGATACCAGAGGGGCTGCTGCGGGAGAGCGGCGCGATTGCCGCCGCCAATGGCTTCACGCCGCGAGACGTCAGCGACCAACGTCGGCCTCTCGGTTCTGACGACACCGGGTTCGAGCTTTACCGCATCGATGCTGCGCGATATCGAAAACGGCGCCGCGGTCGAGGCGCATCACATCGTGGGTGATCTGCTGGCGCGCGCGCCCAAAGCGTTGCCGACACCGCTGCTCGCCACCGCCTACGCGCATTTGAGAGTCTATGAGGCGAGGCGAGCGCGAACTAGCCCACCGTAATCCCGGACTTGTGCCGGCTGACCGCAGATCCGTCGCGGGCCCGCAGCCGAGCGAATACCCCGGTTGATGCAATGGTCAATGCGGCGAGCACGAACAGCGCCAAATGAATTCCGTGGATCATTTGCGGCGCGGTCGCGCGCAGATGATCGGGAATGAACAGGGCGGCGGCGAGCGATGCCGTGGCGATGCCGAAGCTGACCGCCAATTGCTGCACGGTGCTGGCGATGGTGCTTGCACCGCTGGCCTCGTGTTCGCCCACGTCGGCGTAGGCCAGTGTATTCATGCTGGTGTACTGCAGGGAGGTGAGAAACCCGTACGTGAATGCCATCACCACGATGAGCCACGTCGGGGTACCGATGTTGATGGTTGCGAACAGCATGATCATCAAGCCGAGCGCGAGGGTATTCGCGATCAGCACCGTTCGGTAACCGAACTTCTTCAATATCAGGGGCATGGTCAGTTTCAAGCTCATCGCGGCAAATGCCTGCGGCATGATCAGCAATCCGGACTGGATCGGCGAGAAACCCAAACCGACCTGATACAGAAGCGGCAGCAGGAAGGGGATGCCGCCTATCCCGAGGCGCGTAAATAAGTTGCCGCTGACCGCGACTCGAAAGGTACGGAGTCTCAAGAGTTTCAGGCGCAGTAAAGGATGCGCGGTGCGTTTGGTGTGCAGGCCGTACGCCGCCAGCAATGCGGCCGAGATCGCCAGCAATCCGAACATTTCGCGGCCGCTCAAGTTCGTCTCGCCGAAGATCTCGAGCACATAGGACAAGAGTGCAATGCCGGACCCGAACAGCACCAATCCGATCACGTCCAGAGGGAAGTTGCGTCGCTCGCGGTAGTTAGGCAAATGACGGTAGACCATGTACAGGCCGAAGAGACCGATGGGAATATTCACGAAGAAGATCATGCTCCAATGAAAATACCCGATGATGGCGCCGCCGATGACCGGCCCGAGCATCGGACCCACCAGGCCGGGAATGGCAACGAAGCTCATGGCATTGATGAGTTCGGATTTAGCGAACGTACGCACCATCGTGATCCGCCCGACCGGCAGCATCATGGCGCCCCCGCCGCCTTGCAGGATGCGGCATGCCACCAGCAGATGAATGTCGTTTGAGATGCCGCAGAGAAACGAACCCAGGGTGAAGATGCCGATGGCCGAAGCGAATACGCGCCGCGTGCCGAATCGATTGGCCATCCAACCGCTGATGGGAATGAAGACGGCCAGGCTCAAGGCGTAACTGGCGAGCACCGCCTTCATGCTGAGCGGCGGCACATTGAGAGCCTGCGCGATGGCAGGCACCGCGGTATTCAAAATGGTCGTGTCCAAGGACTCCATGAAGAATCCCACGGCCACCAGCCAGGGCAGTAACTTCTTGGCCGTTGCGGTCAGAGTTTTTTCGTCGGGTTGTTGCAAGGCGGCCCGCGATTTTAGGCGCCCGCGAGCGCCGCATCGACAATCGTCTGCGCCTCACCGATCAGTTTGCGCAAATGCGCGTCATCATGAAAACTCTCGGCGTAGATCTTGTAAATATTTTCCGTCCCGGATGGGCGCGCCGCAAACCAGCCGCCGCGCGCCGTGACCTTCACGCCGCCGATCGGCGCGTTGTTGCCGGGCGCCTGCGTCAGAATCTGCTCAATCGGTTCCCCGGCAAGCTCCGTGATGCGCACTTGTTGACGATCGAGTTGGCTGAGCTTGCGCTTTTGTGCGGCGTTCGCCGGAGCGTCGATGCGATCGGCAAACGATGCGCCCAGTTGCTGGGCCAGCGTCTGGTAGCGCTCGCCGGGGTCGTGTCCGGTGCGTGCCGTGATCTCGGCCGACAAGAGTGCCGGTACGATGCCGTCCTTGTCCGTCGTCCACACCCGGCCGTCGATCCTCCCGAAAGACGCCCCGGCGCTTTCCTCGCCGCCGAAACCCAAGCTGCCATCCATCAGGCCGGGCACGAACCATTTGAAGCCCACGGGCACTTCGTACACCTTGCGCTTCAGTCGCTTGCCGACCCGATCGATCATCGCGCTGCTCACCACGGTTTTGCCCACGGCGGCGTCCGTTCGCCAGCCGCCGCGATGGCTGAATAAATAGTCGATCGCCGCGGACAGGTAGTGATTGGGCGGCATCAAGCCGTTGCTGGCGGTTACGATGCCATGCCGGTCATGGTCGGTGTCGCAGGCGAAGGCGATGTCGTAGCGATCCTTAAGATCGATGAGCCGCTGCATGGCATAGGGTGAAGAAGGATCCATGCGAATCTTGCCATCCCAGTCCAGCGTCATGAAGCGAAACGTCGGATCAACCGAATCGTTCACCACGGTGAGATCAAGGCGATAGTGCTCGGCGATGCGCGGCCAATAATGCACGCCGGCGCCGCCGAGAGGGTCGACGCCCATGCGAATGCGCGAGTCGCGGATGATATCCATGTCCAAAATCGCGGCGAGATCATTCACATAGTCTCGTACGAAGTCATGCGAATGAGTGGTGGCGGCGCGCCGCGCGGCCGCGAGCGTGATCCTCTTGATCCCGCTGCCGGGTTGCAGCAATTCGTTCGCCCGGGACTCGATCCACTTGGTGATATCGGTGTCCGCGGGACCGCCGTTGGGCGGGTTGTACTTGAAGCCGCCGTTGTCCGGTGGATTGTGCGAAGGCGTGATCACAATGCCGTCGGCCATGCCGGCCTTGCGGCCATGGTTGTAGGAGAGGATCGCGTGCGAGACGGCAGGTGTCGGCGTGTACTCATCGTGCGCCGCGATCATGAGCTCGACGCCGTTGGCGGCCAGTACTTCGAGCGCACTTGCGAACGCGGGCGCCGACAGGGCGTGAGTGTCGAAGCCCATGAACAGCGGTCCGTCGATGCCGTGTTGCTTGCGGTATTCGCAGATCGCCTGGCTGATCGCGAGCACGTGAGCTTCGTTGAAGCTTAAGTCGAACGAAGATCCGCGATGCCCGGAGGTGCCAAATGCGACTCGCTGCGCGGCGATCGCCGGGTCCGGCCGTTCGCTGTAGTACGCCGCAAGCAGCCGCGGAACGTTTACCAGCACCGCCGCGGGCGCGGGTTTACCGGCGAGCGGATTTAGCCTTGCACTCAAGCGGTCGCCAGTGCGGCGCTCTTATCCTGGATGCGCTGCATGAGTTCCGCCCATGACTTGACGAACGCGGCCGCCCCATCCACCTGCAGCTGCGCGGCCAGCGCGATGATATCAACTCCCGCTTTGTCGAACCGGCTGAGCACGTGCTTCGGCATCGCCGCCATCCTTGGCCATCACCGACATGACGCTGCCTTTTTCAGCAAAGGCCAACAATGTTTTTTCCGGCATCGTATCGATGGTATCGGGGGCGGCAAGTGCCGCAACATAAAGATCGGCCGGCGCCTTGGGGTCCTTGGTTCCGGTGCTGGCCCACAACATGCGCTGCTTGCGTGCACCCTTGGCTTCCAGATCCTTCCAACGTTTGCTGGCGATCAAGTCGCAGTGCGCCCGGTAAGTGCGTTGCATGATGGCGATGCCAAGGCGATTGCTCAATTCTTGCGGCACCTTGTCCGCGACGGCCCGGTCCCAACGGCTGACGAATACGGAGGCCACCGAGTTGATGCGCGGATCAAGTCCGGCGCTGATGCGCCGCTCGATTGCGCGCATGTAAGCATCGGCCACGGCCAGATATTGCTCGCGCGAAAACAATAGGGTCACATTGATCGGGACGCCCGCGAAAATGGCCGCCTCGATCGCCGGCACACCGGCGGGGGTTCCTGGAATCTTGACGTAGAGGTTGGGTCGATTGGCCTGCCGGTAAATTCGCAGCGCAGCCTCGACGGTCGCCGGCGTGTCGTTCGCCAGCAGCGGCGAGACCTCCATGGACACCCAACCGTCAACCCCGGAGGTGCGGTCGAATTCCGGCCTGAAAAGATCGGCGGCTCTGCGCAAATCCTCCAACGCCAACTCGATGAAGAGATTTTCCCCGGAAAGTCCCGCTGCCGCCTTTTGACGAACCCCTTTGTCGTAGGCCGCGGTCTTACCGATGGCCTCATCGAATATCGTTGGATTGGACGTCAGACCGGTGATGGAGAATTTCTCGATATAGCGCTGCAGCGTGCCGTTATCGAGGATTTCCCGGGTAATGTTGTCGAGCCAAAGGCTCTGACCCAAGTCATGCAGTTTCTGCGTATTGCTCATGATCGCACCTCGAAATCGGCTAATGGACGGTTGATGAGTTCCCCGATGTGTTCGATGGTTACATCCGGCGCCGGTGTTGCCGATTTGGACTCCGGGGCAGTCGCGTAGTGCCCCTGACGCACAAAAACCGTGGTCAACCGCCGGCCGAGCACGGATTTCATCGCCGCCAGCAGATTGGCCTTGTCATCGACCATAACATAGTGGGTCGCCGGGTAGCGCGCTTGCATGTGGTCGAGCACTTTTTCCTTGTGCAGGTAAATCAATACACGGCCCTCGACCGCCGCCCAAATTCCGGAGCGTTGAATCTTGCGCGGCTGAAACACGACGTCCCCATCCGACAGCACCACGGGACGGCCCAGGCTGCGCAAATACGCCACTGCCTCCAGCGCCCGCGGAAACAAACGGCCGGCGAACGGATATTCGAGCAGAAACTCGGACATGTCCAGAAGCTCCGCATGGTCGTCGAGCCCGACCCGAAAATCCTGCAAGCTTCCCAAGTAATCCGCAAGTCCCAGTGCCTCACGCCGGCGGCCGAAGATATCCCAATAGCGCGCCCGTTCCGCAGAACCGAATGCGCGCTCCAGTCGCTCGCTGAGATCTGCCGCGAAACCGTCGTTGTCCAGTAGCGTGTTATCTACATCGAGCAGAAAGATCCAATCGCCGGACTTCAGCACGGCGCGGACTTTTCGATCTGAGGATCGTGCCACGTGTCCCCGGCGTCGACGATGTTCGCCGCGGCGGCCGGTCCCCAGGAGCCGGGCTCGTATTCCAGGACTGGTGGTCCGTGGGTGAGGATGGGATCCACCACTCGCCAGGCGGCTTCCACCGAGTCGTCCTGCGTGAACAGCGATGTATCGCCGTGCACCGCGTCGCCCAGAAGCCTTTCGTACGGAGATTTTTCGGACGGCGAATTGTGGCGGGCTATCAATTCCACCGGCTCTCCGCGCATCTCTTCGCCGGTGGTTTTCGCCAGCGCACCGGTGCAGATGATCACTTCGGGACTCAAGCGCAGGCGGAAATAGTTTGCCGGCATGGTGTTGTCGCTGGGATCGAATATGGCAAGCGGCGGCCGCTTCAGCGTTACTCTCACTTCGGTGGCGGTGATCGGCAGGTTCTTGCCGGCGCGCACATAGAACGGCACGCCGGCCCAGCGCCAGGTGTCGATATGCAGCCGCAGCGCAGCGAAGGTTTCGATTTGCGAGTCCTTGGCTACTCCGGTCTCGTCGCGATAGCCGCGAAACTGTCCGCGCACCACTTCGCGCGGATTGAGCGGGCGCATCGCACGGAAAATGCGCAATTTTTCCGCCTGCATGGTCTTCGGATCCTGGCCGGCGGGTGCGTCCATGGCGAGCAGCGTGATCACCTGCAGCAAATGATTTTGAACCACGTCGCGTATCGTGCCGACTTCTTCGTAGAAAGCCCCGCGCCCTTGAACGCCGAAATTCTCGGCCATGGTGATCTGTATGTCGCGCACATATTCGCGATTCCAAATCGGTTCGAGAAAGGTATTCGCAAAGCGAAAGTACAGAATATTTTGTACGGCTTCCTTGCCCAAATAGTGGTCGATCCGAAAAATGGCAGACTCACCGAATACTTCGTGCAGAGTGCTATCGAGCGCCTGCGCGCTTGCCAGATCGCGCCCGAAGGGCTTCTCTACGATGACCCGGGCGTTCTTGGCACAGCCGGATTTCTCCAATCCGTGCACCACGCTGGCAAACATGCTGGGCGGGATGGCCAGGTAGTGGATCGGGCTTCTGGCAGCGCCCAAGTCGATGCGCAGCTGGGCAAACATCGCCGGGTCATCGTAGTCCCCGCCCACATAACGCAGCAGCGCGGCCATCCGCTCGAAGCAGGCGGCGTCGTAATCGCCGTTGTGCTGCACGCTGTCGCGCGCGCGTTCCTTGAGCTTGTCCAATGTCCAGCCGGCGCGCGCCATGCCAATGATGGGCAGGTCAAAGCCGTCCTTGCGCACCATCTCATAGAGGGCCGGGAAGATTTTCTTGTACGCCAGATCTCCAGTGGCCCCGAAAAATACAAACGCATCGGATTTGGTGTCGCTCATCTAGCGCCTCGCCTGAAGTTCGCGCCGGAGTTGTTGGAGCTCTTCCACCAAATCGAGGGCCAGTGCCACGCCGGGAAGATTCAATTCCAGATCGCGTTCCAGTCGCACGGCAAGACGAGCTCGGCGCAGTGCAGCGCCGGTGAAGTGCCACTCGCTGCGGTACTCGACGACGTTGAGCACTCCTTCCTCCACCAACTCCACGATGTGGTGTTCCTCGACCGCGCACATGCGGCTCAAGTCCTGAATCGTCAGCAGCGCCGATTCGTCGAATAGAGTGCCGGGCAAGGCCTGATCATCCGTAGGAGACATACTAGACTCCGAGGCTGGCGCGAGGATTGAAGGGCAGGGCGGCCGCCAATGCTGCATACGCGGCTTTGGCTTTGTCATCATGGGCTGACGGCAGTGCGATTTGCAATACGACGTAAAAGTCGCCGGCCGGGGTCGCGGGAATACCGCGGCCCTTCAAGCGCAACTTGCTTCCCGCATGTGATGCGGGTGGAATTTTCAATTCGACCATGCCGCCGGGCGTCGGTGTCTTGACCGTCGCGCCGAGGGCGGCTTCCCAGGGTGCGACAGGCAGTTCGAGCGATAAGTCGCGTCCGTCGACTCGGTACAGCGCGTGCGGTTGAAATTCCACTTCGATGTATAAATCGCCGGGTTTGCCGTTGCCGTGAGCAGGCGCGCCTTGGCCTGCGAGGCGGATGTGCTGGCCCGCCAGTATTCCCTTGGGCACCTGAACGTTCAGCGTGCGCTCCTTCGACACGAGCCTGCCATCGGCGTCGATCTCCGGCATTCGCAACGTGAACGGGCGCGCACCGCCGTGCAGCGATGCCTCAAGATCGAGCAGCACTTTGGCGTGATGATCTTCGCCACGATCGGGGAACGGACCGCGATTGCGTCCAGCGGAGCGCGACTGTGCCCCGAACAGAGCATCGAAGAAATCGCTGTACGTCGAATTGCCGGGACCTGCGCCGCTGAATTCAAAGCCAGAGTCCCAATTGGGAGGCGGACGGAATTCTTCTCCGGCGCGATGGCTTTGGCCCAGCTGATCGTAGGCCGCGCGTTTTTCAGGGCTCTTTAGTACTTCGTAGGCCTCACCGAGCTCCTTGAAGCGGGCTTCAGCGTCCTTTTCCTTGCTGACATCCGGATGATACTTGCGCGCAAGTTTCCGATAGGCCTGTTTGATCTGCGCCTCGGTAGCGTCGCGCGCAACACCCATCACCTGGTAATAGTCCTTGAATTCCACCGATCACCCGCCGTGCAAGGCCGCAAAATACGACGCGTCAGAAGATCAATCTTACTCTACAATTGATAGGCCACGGTCAGCAGCAACCCTTCACAAAGATCGCGCACCAGACCGGGCGGACTGCCATCAAACGGCGATGATGCCGGAATCATTGTTGTAATCCATGTGGCAAGCCAATTTATTTCAGCCGCGCCGTAGAATACGACCGCGCATTCGTAGTTGAGCAGCAGGCTGCGCGAATCAATATTCACCGATCCTGACACTGCCAAGGAATCATCGAACACCACGGCCTTCGCGTGGCTCATGTAGGGCAATAGGTGGACGTTGACTCCGGCGCGACTCAAGGAACGCAGCGCGCGGTTGCGGGCGAAATCCGCCAGGCGATGATTCGAGACGGTGGGAATGAGCAAGTCGATCTGCACGCCGCGCCGCGCGGCCAAGCGCATTGCGGTTTCCAGACCCGCATCCGGCACGAAGTAGGGTGTTATCGCCAGCATGCGGTGACTCGCTTGAAAACAGGCATCGATCAGCAATGCTTGCACGGTGTCTTCGGCCTGGTCCGGGCCGCTCGGCAAAAATTGTGCGCGGCTCATCGCGCGCGCAGCGACGGGCGCGTCCAGCTCGGCGGCGACCACTGGGGTCTCTGGGCACACGGGGCTGCCGCCGGCGGCAATCCAGTCGGCTTCGAACTGAGCGGCGGCGGCGCCGGCGACCGGGCCGTGCAGATCGAAAGTCAAATCGCGCCATGGCGGCGCGCCCCGCGACTCGACAAAGTATTCAGCGGCCAGATTGCGGCCACCGGCCCACAGCCGCGCGCCGTCGGCAATGGCCAGTTTGCGATGGTTGCGTAAGTTGCGCGGGCCTTGAGTCTTGCGCGCGAACAAGGGACTGAAAATCGCGGTCTGTACGCCGCCCGATTTCAAGCGCGCGAAGCACGACCCGGGCAGTTGGATCGCTCCGACACCATCGATGAGCAGCCTCACGATCACGCCGCAGCGCGCGCGTTCGATCATGCCCTGCATCACCGCGCGGCCGAATTCATCGTTGCCGAGAATATACGTGCAAATGTCCAGCCGCGAGGCGGCGCTCGCCATCGTCGCAAACAAGGCGGCGGCCGAATCGTCCCCATCGTGATGCAGGCGAATGGTGGCGGGCGACGATTCTGGCAATCCGAAACTTTCGATCAGATCCTCGGCCCAGTGCCGGCCGCGGGAGCGAACCCCTGACCAGCGCAACGCTTTGCGCGGCATCTTGCGACGGCCGAACATCAGGTACGCGGGCAACACCGCATAGGGAAGGGCGATGAGCCCCAACACCCAGGCGATGGCAATGGAGGGCGGCCGACGCTCGTGTTCGACGCGGGTGGTCAACACATAAATGAGCACGCTGACGACAATCGCGAGCGAATGGACCGTGATTCGCGGAAACCAGCCGCTCATGGTCGACTGATGGACTCGTCGAGCCGCCTCAGCACCGCGGGCAACAGGTCGGGCAGGTCTTCGGCCACGAGTCCCAATCCAAACTCGGACGCCGCCGCGCCGTGCAGCCACACGCCGGCCGCCGCTGCCGGGAAGGCGTCCATGCCTTGAGCGAGGAGGCCCAAAATAAGCCCGGCGAGCACATCGCCGGAACCAGCCGTTGCGAGTGTGGCCGGTGCATTGCTGTTGATGACGGCGCGACCATCGGGCGCCGCTATGACCGTGTCTGAACCCTTGAGCACGATGACCGCGCCGCTGCGGTGCGCCGCGCTGCGAGCGCGGCTCAATTTATCTCCCGCGGTGTCGAAAATGCGCTTGAATTCGCCGTCGTGCGGCGTGATGACGCAGGGCCCGTGGATGGCCTGGATGAGTTCGTCAGTGCGGCCGGCGAACACGCTGATGGCGTCGGCATCGAGCAGCACGGGCTTGCCCGTTGCCAGCATGCCGAGTGCCCGAGCTCGCGTTGCGCCGTTGACGCCGGCGCCGGGCCCGATGGCAAAGGCGGTATAGCGCCGGTCCGACAGCAAGTGTGCGAAGTCCTCATCCTGAGCAAGCGGTTGCACCATGATGCTGGCGAGCGCCGCGGCGTAAATCGCAAACGCTTTTTCCGGCACGGCAATGGTGGTGAGGCCGGCGCCGACGCGCGCTGCGGCGCGCGCGGCCATGCGGGCCGCTCCCGTCATCGGATAGCCGCCGCTCAGCAGCGCGTGACCGCGGTTGTATTTATTGCCCGATGATTGCAGCCTAGGCAATTTCGCCAGCCACAACTCGGGGTGGTTTTCCCAGGTGTCGATGGCGAGGGAACTGAGCACGGTCGCCGGAATGCCGATGTCCGCGACCAAAACCTCGCCGCACAGATCGCGCCCGGGCAGCAACACATGGCCGGGCTTTTTTCTCATGAAGGTCACGGTGCAGGCCGCGGCCGCCGCCCCCAAGTCCTCGCCGCTGTCGCCCGACACGCCGCTTGGAATATCCACGGCCAAGATCGGCACGCGCTGCCGCGTAGCGTATCCCAGCGTATCGATAACCCGCGAATCTAGCCGACGACTCAAGCCGGATCCAAAGAGTGCATCGACGAGGAGGCCGGCATTGTCGAGCACGCCCGGGGCAAGCTCTTCGGTGCGACCGCTCCAGCGCTGCGCGTGCAGGCGCGCGTCGCCGCGTAGCGACTGCGGATCACCGAGCAGGGCAAGCCGCACCGGCCACCCGGCTTGTGCGAGCGCAATGGCCGTGACGAAGCCATCGCCGCCGTTATTGCCGGGTCCACACAAGACCGCCACGGGCCGCGGCGTGAAGCGGTCCACGATCGCCCGCACCACAGCCTCTCCGGCACGCTGCATGAGCACGGAACCCGGGATGCCGGCGGCCGCCGCCGACCGATCCGCTTCGTTCATTTGCGCGACGCTGAGAAGCGCGGAGCTCACAACCTGCCAACTGCCGCGCCCACGGCTGTCGTTACCGCCATCGCCAGCGCACTCCAAAACGCGACGCGCAGCGCACCGATACGCACATTCGCGCCGCCGACCTGCGCAGACCAGCCGCCGAGAAAAAGCAAGCAGGCGAGGCACGCGATGGCGACGGACGGCATCAGAAAGCGCGACGGCGCGATGGCAACGACGCCGAGCGGCAGTGCGGCACCGACGGAGAAGCTGGCCGCCGAGGTCATGGCCGCCTGCAGCGGCCGCGCTTGCGACGCGGCGGAGAGTCCCAATTCGTCGCGCGCGTGCGAGCCCAATGCGTCGTGAGCCATGAGCTGGTCGGCGACCTTGCGGGCGAGGCCGGACTCGACGCCACGCCGTACGTAAATCTCGGTCAGCTCACGCCGTTCACCCGCAAAATCTTCATGCAGCTCCGCGCGCTCCTGCGCCAACGCCGCGGCTTCGATGTCGGCTTGCGAATGCACGGAGACGTATTCTCCGGCCGCCATGGACATGGCCCCCGCGGCAAGGGCAGCCGTTCCGCTCAGCAACAGCGTGGCGTGTGAGGCCTGCGCCGCCGCGAGTCCCAGCAGCAGGCTGGAGGTCGACACGATGCCGTCATTCGCGCCCAGCACGGCGGCACGCAGCCAACCGGCCGATCCCAATTTGTGCCGGTCATGATCCCTGGGGCGCATGAAATTCCTGTATATATGACCAGGCTTTTGAATTCAACCGCACTGCGGCCTCCGCAATGGTAGCGAGCCGGCCTGAAGCGGGGTAGTCTTCGCTTGAAATAATAAGAGCCTTGGGCAACGCCTCAGTTGCCAAGGGATTCAGGGAGCACAAATGTACAATCCTCTGTTCTGGATAGAGTGGCTCGACCGTCTCGATCGCGTGCTGACGAGCGCTCGACAAGATGTTGCGACGCTGAAGCGAGTGGTCAGCCCGCGCACCCTTGAGGCGATCGAGCGTTCCAAGCGTCAGCTGGCAGCGCTGCTGAACGATTTGTGTTTGTTGGATCGTGATGTATTGGCGGTCGGCACGACACACAACGCCGCGGAAAATTTACAAAAGACACTCGAGGCCACGGTCGCGCAATTGGGCAGCTTGGCGGCGATTCCAGCCGCGAGTACGCCGGCGGTGCTAGATCGCCTGCTGGCCGCAAGCGACTCCGCGTTGCGCGATAGCTGCTACGAAGCGGCGATGCTGCTGGCGCCGAGTCGCCGCCGCGCATAGCGCGCTGCGGGCGTGCTGAGCACGCTAGGCTCTGCTGGTTTTCGGGCCCCAGAGAAACCAGAGAATAACGCCCAGCACCGGCAGTATCAGCACCACCACGGTCCACAGCACCTTGTTGCCGGTGTCGGCGCTGCTTTGAAAGATATTGATGATGGCCCAGATGTCGGCGACTAAAACAATGAGGCCCCAAAGACCGCCTTGATAGCGCATATACCTTCCCCTGGTTGTGAGCCCAACGCCGCACGTTTGCGATGTGCGGCGGCTATAGAATCAGCAGTATTCCACCGATTGCGCTCAATAGCAGCACCAGTTGCTCAAATAGACTTTGGTTGACGCGTACCAGGAGCCAACGACCTGCCAGCACCCCCAGCAGCACGGCGGGGGCCAGCATGAGATTGAAGCTGAAACTTTGCGGCGTGATCAATCCAAGGTCCACCATAAATGGGACCTTGAAAAGATTGAGCAGCATGAAGAACACCGCCGCCGTGCCGACGTATTCCATTTTCGGCAAGCGCATCGCCACCAGATAAACGGCCATCAGGGGACCCGCGGCATTGGCGATGAGCGTGATGAAACCCGCCGTAATTCCAATGAGTGCGCTGACCGACCAGTGAAATGACGGCGCTTCTTCGCTCACCGGTGCTGCATACCTTCGCCAATAGCTCAACGCCGCCAGCGAGACGATGATCCATCCGATCAAAATGCGCGCGCCGTGATCGGATATTCGGCCGAGAGTGACATAGCCTAGCACCACGCCTATCGCGGTCCAGGGAAACAATCGCCACACGAAAGCCCACTGCGTGTGCTTGCGATAGGCGAACACGGCGACAAGGTCGCCGAATATCAGCAGCGGCAACACCAGACCGCTCGCTTGCTTGCTGCTGGGGAATACGTGATTGAACAAGGCAATCGACAGAATGCTCAAGCCCGTGATGCCCGCCTTGGCAATCCCGACCATGAAGGCGCCGAGCACCGCGGATATCCATAGCAGCGGATCGGTAACCATGGGCGGAAGCTATATCACGATACCGCGCTGCGTGTGCGCGGGAGCGTCAGTTGTTGAGATAGAACTGACGCAGGCGATGCAGATCGATGATGACGTCGTAACGTTGGCCGGAGGGGAGCGCGGGCCCGGTCGCGAAGTCATAGCGCGAATCCAGATTTGCAATCCCAGGATGCAAGTCGTGCATCGCGCGCTTGAACATTTCACGGGGAACCCACTCGGAGTTCGATGAAAGCGATCCGAACTCATCGTGGTATATCGTCGCCGTCGAGATGTCCGCAGGCGTGGATGCGATCGCGAATACCCGCGGCCGCGAACCGTCCAAATGCACGTGCTTGGCGCCTGCGATGATCAACTGCCACTCATTGCCCTGAGGCACGGCGATCAGCGCGTAGGCATGATGCTGTGCGGTATAGAGCGCAATCGAGATCACGAGCATCGCCAGCACGCGGCGCGCGCGTGCCCCCCAGCGCTCGGTGAGCACACTGATGGAGGCGACCAGGAAGCAAAGCAATACACCGGTCATCGCGAAGATCGTGCGATAGGTCGCATAGCGCTCCGAGGCGATCAAGCTGGCCGCGAACGCAATCAAGGGCAGTCCGAACAGACCGCAACACCAGATAGCGCCGCGCACCCTGCCGTGGCGGCGCCACTCGACGCAAGCGCCCGCGATCAAGATCGCGCCCACCAGCGCTGCGCCCAGGAAGTACAGCGTGTGGTCGCGATGGTTGTTGTCATTAAGCACGAACAGACTCAGCGCGTTCGGCAGCGGCTCTTGCAGGAACCAGGCGATCTTCTCACCCCAATGGGCCTCGAAGGCGATGCGCCCGGATTTGACGAAGACGTGGGTCAAGTAAAGCAGCGACATCGCGCAATAGGCCAGCCCCAGCGTGCCGACCACGAATCCAAGATGGATTCCGAGCCACCGCGCGGTCTGCGTCAGTGTGCGCTGACGCTGAGCGATCAACGCTCCTGCCAGCGGCACCAGATAGAAGAGCGCGCTCGGTTGATAGATGAGAGCGCTCGACAGCATGAGGCCCAAGGCCACCGAACCTTGACCTATCGCGCGGCTGAGGCCGCTGCGCAGACCCAAGGCGAGGGCACCATCAGCCGCGAAAAACCCACCGATCGCCAACAATGCCGCCGCCGCGTAAGGCCAGCCGACGGCCCAGCTCGCGACCACCTGCGCGGACGGCACCAGCGCGAGCAACACGGCAAAACACAAGCTGCTGTTGACCGACCAGCCGAGCGACCGCAGGCCTCGAAAACTCATCAACGAAATGGCGCCGAGCAGCAGCGCTGCGAGGAAACGCATCCATTGCAGACTCTGCACGCTGTCGGTTTGCCCGTAGGTGGCTTGCAGCAGCCAGCCATAAATTGGCCGCGCGTGAGAGGCGCAAAACTTCAATACCTTGCCGACTTCCTCATGCGCCTCGCGCAGATTGGAATAATCATCGCGCAGCCCGTAATCGTGAAAGGTGGCCGGCCAATAAGTCGCGAGCGGCACGAAGAACAGCATGGCCGTGAGCATCCACGCGCGCAGGCGCAAGCCGCTGCGCGGCTGCGCAATCGCGCTAGGCCCGATCGGGACCGCGATTGCCGCCTCACTCAGTGCTGTTTCAGGACCGCTGCTCATACCTCAATGCACCATAATGCTGCAACGCACTAAACTCGGGCCGTTCTCATCGTCTTGCCGTCGCAATCGGTCGCGGGACAAATGTGAAGATCGGCAAAGATCTAATCGGCTACGACTCGATTCTAGCGACGATGCGCCGAAAATCAGTGCCGGAAATCCAGAAAATACGTTAAATATCTGTTAACTAGGCCCGACTAGGCGTGCCGTCAGGCGAGCGACGCACGCGTTCTGCGCTATAGGTCCCATCGAGCCGATCGGCTACCGGATAGGCTCTAGCGAAGGATCGCAACCTATGGCGCTGAGGCTCGCATTTCTCATTACAACCCTGCTGACCGCATCGAGCGTCGCAGCAAATCCTAAGATTTACACCTATCTCGATGCGCAGGGACAGCGCCATTACACGGACGTGCCCGACAACAACCGATATCGATTGCTGGTGCTCTCGCCGCAGGACAGAACCGCCAGCGGCGATCGCTATGACCAGCAGCTGTTGGCAAAAGCGACGCAGTACGATGCCATCATCGAGCACGCGGCCGTGTCCTCGGCGGTTGAGTCCAATTTGTTGCGAGCGGTGATCGTGGTGGAGTCGGGGTTCAATTCCCGTGCCGTGTCGAAGCGAGGCGCCGTGGGTCTCATGCAGTTGATGCCGGCGACGGCGAGCCGTTTCGGCGTTTCGAATCGCTACGATGCCCGTCAGAATGTGCACGCGGGCGCTCGCTATTTAAAGTTTTTGATCGATCACTTCGGTCATGACATTCGATTGGCCCTGGCCGCCTATAACGCCGGAGAAGAAGCGGTCGAGCGCAACGGCGGGCAAATCCCGCCGTTTTCGGAAACCATGGCCTACGTGCCCCGAGTGCTCAAAATCTATCGGATGCTGAGCGAACAGTCGCGACCTACCTGATCCTTGACAGTCCGTAAGTAATAGCTTACGGTAAGTCATGGCTTACCAGGCAGCGTTGCTGGCATTGGCGGATCCTACTCGGCAGATGGTGTTCGAGAAGCTACGCCGCGGACCCCAATCCGTAGGAAATATCGCCGCCGAGATGCCGGTGAGCCGTCCTGCCGTATCGCAACATTTGGGTGTCTTGAAGAAAGCCGGCCTGGTCGCCGATCGCGCGCAAGGGACGCGGCGGGTCTATTACATCGACCCCAATGGTCTTGCGGGAATTCGCATTTGGCTGGATCAGTTTTGGGACGCCGCGCTAATGTCTTTTCAAGCGGAATTAGCCAAAGAGGTCGCAGCCGAATGATCAGTGTCGCACCGGTGCGCAAGCAGGTTCGCGTGAGCGCCAGTCAGCCGCGAGCCTTTGCGGTGTTTACCGCCGAAATGTCGCGCTGGTGGCCCGCGACTCACTCGATCACCAAATCTCCACTCAAGCAGTACGTGCTGGAACCGCGCAAGGGCGGGCGCTGGTACGCGGTCGGCGCGGACGGTGAGATCTGCGAAACAGGCTATGTGATCGAGTGGCTGCCGCCGCAGTTGCTGGTGCTCGCATGGCAGCTGAGTGGCGAATGGCAGTACGACCCCAAACTTGTTACCGAGGTGGAAGTGCGCTTCATCGCCGAGAGCGAGAACGTCACGCGGGTCGAGTTGGAACATCGCAATTTGCAGCGGATGGCGGATGCAGCGGAGAGGGTGCGCAGCATGGTCGACGCACCCGGCGGATGGAGCGCAATTCTCGAGGCCTTCAAAATGTGCGCGGATGCCTGATACACGGAGTACCCAATGTTTGCGTTCAATAGAATCGCTTTAAATGTCGGTGTCTTGTTGTTGTTGATCGGCGGGAGCGCGGCCGCCGAAGTGATCGACGTTGCCGCCAACGGTTTCGAGGTGCGCGAAAGCGTGCAGGTCGCGGCGTCGCCGGACAAAGTCTTTGCCGTGCTGCTGCAGCCTGCGCGCTGGTGGAGTTCGGAACACACGTTTTCCGGAAGCGCGGCGAATCTTAAACTCGAGGCGCGAGCCGGCGGCTGCTGGTGCGAGACGTTGCCCAACGGCGGATCGGTCGAGCATCTGCGGGTTGTCTACATCGCGCCCGGCAAGGTGGTGCGGCTGCGCGGTGCGCTCGGACCCTTTCAGGCTCTGGCGGTCGAGGGCGCCATGACCTGGAGCGTGAAGAGCAACGGCAGCGGCAGCGACATTTCCATAACCTACGCCGTCGGAGGCTACGTCAAGGATGGTTTTGACGCCCTGTCGAAGGCCGCCGACCGCGTACTCGGCGAACAGATCGAACGGCTGAAAACGACCATCGACGGCGCGGGCCGCGACAAGTAGCTCAGGACTTCCCTTCAGGCTTTTGGCACCGCTCCGCCCGGGGTCAGCTTGTCGATGGCCTGGGGCAGTACTTGCGAGAGCTTGGCGGCCAGCACGTCGGGCGAGAGGCCGACCTTGGCGGCCAGTTCCTTGACCGTATCAGAACCGAAGGCTTGATGGATCTGATCGGCTGAGATGGGCTGGTTGGCGCCCTCTCCGATCCACGAGCGCACGGTGCCGCCGAGTCCTTGCTGCTCCAATTGGCTGACGATGCCTTGCACTCCGCCGTGCTTTTGAATAAGGCCGTTGACCACGGTCGCCATTTCCGCACCGACCACACCGCCTAATATTCCGTCAAACATGCCCATAGACCCTCCTTGAGCTTGCGCTAGGTGCGCTTTGCGAGCAGATCGCGAATCTCCTCGAGAAGCGCTTCGGACCGCGCTGGCGCCGCCGCTGCCGCAGCCGCCGGCTTCTTGAGTCGGTTGATAGCCTTGATACACATGAACAGCACCAGCGCGATGATCACAAAATCGAACATGGTCTGAATGAAGGCACCGTACCTGATCAGCACTTCTTTACCGGTGGGATCGGCTCCCAACGACACGGCAAAATCCGTGAAGTTCACGCCGCCGATGACCTTGCCGAGCACCGGCATGACGATGTCGCCGACCAGCGAGGAGACGATTTTTCCGAACGCGGCGCCGATGATCACGCCGACCGCGAGATCAACCACGTTGCCCTTCATCGCAAATTCTTTGAATTCTGATGCCAATCCCATGAGTCTCTCCGTGATCAACGAGCTGAGTTCAGACGGGTTCCCACGTCGATGTTACTAGAACTCAGCGTGCAATCGTACGGCAAACACCGACACCGGCCCACGATCGCGGTTGTAGGCGGGATGATTGATCCATTGATAGTCCAGGCTCACGTGGGCGAAATTCGCGACCGCGGCCGAATAATAGGTTTCGATGATTTGTTCCGGACCGGGATGCGGCAGTTTGCCGTCGCCCACCAGTATCCCGAGCCCGCCGGCGTTCAAATAGGCTTTGCGTGCGCCGGATATGCTGTTGTTGATGGCCGCCAGCCCGACCGTGTCGTCGCCTCGATGCCAGCGTGCGCCCTGCAGCGAAATTCCCGCAGCCAGCGTGCGGTCGACATCGGTGAACTCATACACTTCCGTATTGCCATCGGCGATTCCCGTACGCGCGAACATGCCGAGATCCGCGGCGATCGATTGCTCCAAACTAAGGCCCACACCGCCGCGGCCTCGATAACTGCGAACCGCGGCGATGTCCGGCGGCGAACCGGTGCTTTGCCCAAGCGTCACCGCATCGTCCAGCAGCCCCATCCGACCTCGGCTTTCAAAGGCGGTCAGGAGCAGCCGGCCCGGCTGATTTGCGATCGTGTGACGGTGCTCCAGTTCGAGGTCAACTTGAAACTCGTGAAATCCCGGTTCCAGATGCACACTGTTGGGCACGTCCGAGAGGTCGAAGAACCCCGCGCGCACGGTCCAGGCGTCTTGGTACCATTCCACAGCGGCGCCCACCGTATACCCCCAAGCATCCGCGGCATAGTCAAACGTGCCCGTATCGATCGCGGTCCAATTCAGAAAATCGCGGCGCGGATCATGCGCGTATTGGTTGGCGTCGAAGACATCCGCGACGCTGAATTTTCCCACCCAGAAGACCAGCCGATTGGCGCTGTGCGAGCCACCCAGTTGATTGGCCGCAGGCTCGATCATCTCCACGCTGCCGTTTAAATCCACGGTCTGGCGGATGAACAATCGAGGCAGCCGCAGGTAGGGATGATCCTTGCCCACCTTGTAGGCTTCGCCGCTCGGAAACCCGGCCGCCCCCAAGGTGTCATCCAACCCGAATCCCTGGTCGATCTCGCCGTTGATCCAGAGCTCCCCACCAGACCACGGCCTTACCCCCAAGAAAAGCGTCGCATCGGTGGTCTCCTCGTTAGTGCTGGGCGAGAGACTATTGGGGCCGCGATAGGGTGCGTTAAAATCCGAACTCGCCTGCACCACGTAGGTGAACTGCCCGTGAATGGCGAAATTTTGCTCCTCCCCAACTGCGACCGCCATGGGCATGAGAGCCAATCCACTTGCAAGTGCGGATGCGATTCGGGCGACCATAGCGGATTGGAAGATTTATGACGCCCAATAAGCACGCGCCAGGAAGACAACTCCCAAGATGACAAACAGGACAGCGGCACCATAATGAATTGCCTTGAGCGGCAGGCGATTCGCAAATGCCTTTCCCAAGAATACCACCGGAACATTCGCCAGCAGCATGCCGGCCGTGGTGCCGGCCACAACGGCCAGAAGATTCGGATAAGCTGCCGCGAGGGCGAGCGTCGCGATTTGCGTCTTGTCGCCGATCTCAGCGATGAAGAAACTGGTCAAGGTGGCGAAGAATGCGCCCATGGCGCCACTTGCGCCGGTCGTCTCATCGAGGGTGTCCGGTTTCAACGTCCAAAGGGCCATCGCAATCATGCTGATGCCGACCACCACGCCGAGGGTGCGAGGTGTCAGCAAGCTGCCGAACCAGACTCCGATGAGCCCTGCGACCGTATGGTTTGCCAGTGTTGCGCACAAGATCCCGGCGATGATGGGCCACGGCCGGCGATAGCGCGCCGCCAGCACCAGCGATAGGAGCTGGGTGCGATCGCCCATCTCGGCTACAGCAATGGTGGTGAGTGAGACAAAGAACGCTTCCATTCGGGAACTCCGCGCCACGCGAGCGGACAGACAACTATGAACGGAGCCGGGTGTCAAATCGAACGGAGGAAAATGCCGTGAATACCGACAGCATTGCGAAGGGAATTAAGACATTGGCATCGAGCAGCGGTGTCGATGAGACGCTCGATCGGCTGGCGGAGTTGGCCAAGAGCCGCGGGATGATCGTGTTCGCGCGCATCAATTTCAGCAAGGACGCGGCCGCCGTGGGTCTTACGCTTCGGCCGACACAGCTGCTGATTCTCGGCAGCCCCGCCGGTGGCACCCCGTTGATGGCGGCGGCGCCCAGCGCAGCGCTGGATTTGCCCTTAAAGGTACTCGCCTGGCAGGACGAGGCGAACCGCTGCTGGGTTTCCTTCAATGCCCCGGAATATTTGCAGCAGCGTCACGGCTTTCCCGAGGCGCTCACGGCCAATATTGCAGGACTTCAAAAACTGGTGCAGTCGGTGGTTACCGCATCCGATCGAGCGCCGTGAAGTGTTGCCGCGCATAGCCTAGAACTTGCGCGTCGGTGGGATGATCGGCGTTCTCGATGGCGACGATGGATTTTCCCAACTCCGGATACCGGCTGCGCAGATAACCCGCGAACTCCTGCTTTGTTTGCGCGGGACCGATCAATAGGATTTCGTGCGCCCCGCTCAGCGCCTGGGCTACCTCATCGAAGAAATGATGATCGGCAGGCGACTTGTGACCGCCGTGCGCGCTTTTGCGACTGTGGACGCGTTGATGCTGATCTTGCGCATGCACCACGGTGCTTTGCTGTTCCGTGGGCGTGAAGTGCCAAGCAGTTGCCCGCTGATGATCCATCCAAACTACAGCATGGTAGTGTGACACCTGTAACCTCCGTGAAAGCGAATTGTCCTATTGTATGCCGCCGCCCGTGACTTGCGGCTCTCGCTGTCGGTGTTTGTCCTACGCTAAGGCTCGCAGGTGCTTGGATGCCGCATATTTTGACCCTCAATGCAGGCTCGTCCAGTATCCGCTATGCGCTATTCGCAACCGGCGCGCATCCGACTCGAGTGCTCGATGGGAAATTGGAACGGATCGGCGCGGATGCGACGATGTCAGTCGGAGAACTGGACGCGAAGTTTTCCTTCGCAGCGCCCGACGCTGTCGGTCATCGCATCGTGCACGGGATGCTGCACAGCCAGCCCGAACGCGTGACGCCGGCGTTGCTGGAGGAGCTTCGAGGCATCATTCCTTACGATCCGGAGCACTTGCCGCGAGAAATCGCACTCATCGAGGCGATGCAGCGACGATATCCCAACGTGCCCCAGGTGCTGTGCTTCGACACGGCGTTTCACCGCCATATGCCGCTGGTTGCGACGCTGCTGCCGATTCCTCGCCGCTTTGTTGCAAAGAACGTGCGGCGCTATGGCTTCCACGGATTGTCCTACACGTTTTTGATGCAGGAATTGGCGCGCCTGGATGACTCCGCGGCAGCGCATGGTCGCGTGATCCTCGCGCATTTGGGCAGCGGCGCGAGTCTCGCGGCGGTGCTCGACGGTGAGTGTATCGATACCAGCATGGGATTCACACCGACGGCGGGGCTGGTGATGGGCACTCGTTCGGGAGATTTGGATCCCGGTCTAATGAGCTATCTGGCGTCGAACGAATCGATGAGCGCGACGGAATTTCAAGCCATGGTCAACCATGAATCGGGACTCGTGGGAATTTCCGAAACCAGCGCCGATGTCCGCGATCTACTCGCGAGCGAAAGCACCGATGCGCGAGCGCGCGAGGCAATCGCGCTTTTTTGCTACCAGGCAAAGAAGTGGATCGGTGCGTACGCCGCGGCACTCGGTGGCTTAGACACGTTGGTTTTCGCCGGAGGCATCGGAGAAAACGCGGCGGTCATACGCGGACGCATTTGCGAGGGATTGCAGTTTCTCGGGATAGAAATTGACGACTCGCTCAACAACCGACATGCGTCGCGGATTTCAACGCAGACCGCAACGGTTACGGTGCGCGTAATTCGCACCGACGAGGAGTCCGTGATCGCCGCGATGACCGCTTCACTGCTGGGACTTTTGGAGACCTGAACATGCAGCAAGGCAAAATAGCGGTCCTTGATGAGGACCTGGCGCGCAAAATCGATGCCTACTGGCGGGCCGCAAACTATTTGTCGGTCGGCCAAATCTATCTTTGCGACAATCCGTTGTTGAAGGAGCCGCTGGCCCCCGCCCACATCAAGCGCATGCTGCTGGGTCATTGGGGAACGACGCCGGGGCAGAATTTCATCTACACGCATTTAAACCGGGTCATCAATAAGTATGACTTGAACATGATCTACATGTCGGGTCCGGGCCATGGCGGTCCCGCCGTGGTGAGCGGAACCTATCTTGAGGGCAGCTACAGCGAGATCTATTCGAACATCAGTCAGGACGAAGCCGGATTAAAGCGTCTCTTCACGCAATTCTCCTTCCCCGGGGGCATCCCGAGCCACGCCTCCGCTGAGTGCCCGGGATCGATCCACGAGGGCGGGGAACTCGGTTATTCGCTGAGCCACGCCTTTGGCGCCGTGCTCGACAATCCCACCCTCACCGTTGCGTGCGTGGTCGGCGACGGTGAAGCGGAAACCGGACCGCTGGCCACCTCGTGGCACTCCAATAAATTCCTAAATCCGGCCAGTGACGGTGCGGTCCTGCCGATTCTTCATTTGAACGGCTACAAGATCGCCAATCCCACGATCCTCGCGCGGATCTCCCGAGACGAGCTGCGCCAGCTGCTGCTTGGCTACGGCTGGACCCCGTACTTCGTCGAGGGCGCCGACCCGATGCCCATGCATGAGTCGATGGCCGCGACCTTGGACGCGGTCGTGGAAATGATCCGTCAAATTCAAACCGCTGCTCGTCGCTCGGAGGATTCGGTGGAGCGCCCGCGCTGGCCGATGATCGTGCTGGTCACGCCGAAAGGTTGGACCGGTCCTAAGATCATCAACGGCAAGCGGATCGAGGGATCATTTCGATCGCATCAAGTGCCGTTGGCGGATCCTGCGACCAACCCGCAACACCTGAGACAGTTGGAAGAGTGGCTGCGAAGCTATCGTCCGCAGGAGCTCTTTGATGACGACGGCCGCCTTAAGGTCGAGCTGGCCGCCATGGCGCCGCGCGGGGAGCGGCGCATGGGCGCGAATCCCAATGCCAACGGCGGATTGTTGCTGCGCGATCTGCATCTGCCGGACTTCACCGACTACGCCGTGGATGTGGCAAAGCCCGGTACGCTCGGGATTGGTGATACGCGTGTGCTCGGAAAATTCTTGCGCGACGTGGCAAAGTCAAATTCTACGCAGCGCAACTTCCGACTCTTCGGTCCCGATGAAACGGTATCGAACGGGCTGGAGGCGGTCTTTGAGGCTACCAGTCGCCAGTGGATGGCCGATGTCAGCGACGATGACGATTTTCTGGCGCGCCGCGGCCAGGTGATGGAAATGCTGAGCGAGCATCAATGCCAGGGCTGGCTGGAAGGCTATTTGCTCACCGGAAGGCACGGCCTCTTCAATTGCTATGAGGCATTCATCCATATCGTGGATTCCATGTTCAACCAACATGCCAAATGGCTGAAGGTCACTGCGGGGCTTGCATGGCGCCGTAAGATTGCTTCGCTCAATTACCTGTTAAGTTCCCATGTTTGGCGACAAGATCACAATGGATTTACCCACCAGGACCCCGGGTTTCTCGATCATGTGGTCAACAAAAAGGCGCAGATTGTGCGCGTGTACCTGCCGCCGGACGCCAATTGCCTCCTATCGGTCATGGATCACTGTTTGCGCAGCCGCCACTACGTCAATGTGGTCGTCGCCGGCAAGCATCCTGCGCCCCAATGGCTGTCGATGGATGCCGCGATCAAACATTGCAGCGAGGGGATCGGCATCTGGCAATGGGCGAGCAATGATCAGCACGGCGCGCCCGATGTGGTCATGGCCTGCGCCGGCGACGTGCCAACGCTCGAGACGCTCGCCGCGGTGTCGATTTTACGCCAGCAAATGCCGGAACTTCGCGTGCGTGTGGTCAACGTGGTGGATTTGATGAAATTGCAGCCTTCCTCGGAGCATCCGCATGGGCTGAGCGACCGCGATTTCGATGCGTTGTTCACCAAGGACAAGCCGGTGATCTTTGCGTTTCATGGCTATCCCTGGCTCATCCATCGATTGACCTATCGGCGCCATAACCATGACAACCTGCATGTGCGCGGCTACAAAGAAGAGGGTACGATCACCACGCCTTTTGACATGACCGTCCTCAACGACATGGATCGGTTTCACTTGGTCATGGATGCGATTGATCGATTGCCCCAGACAGGCAGCCGCGGCGAGTACCTGCGGCAGCAATTGCAAGACAAATTGGTCGAGCACAAGCGATACATTGACCGGCATGGACAGGATATGCCGCAGATCAGAGACTGGGTGTGGTCTTAAATGAGCCATGGCATATAGGGAGTCGAATGGATTCGCCTGCGCTACGACAATTTATTGAGAAGGTTTGGCAGCACTCGATCATCGAGCGGCTGCAGGCATACGTTCGCATTCCCAATAAGTCCCCGGCGTTCGATCCGGACTGGGAACGCCACGGATACATGGATCAGGCGGTCGAACTGATGGCCGAGTGGTGCCGCGCTCAAGCCGTGGCGCGTGCTCGCGTCGAGGTGCGGCGCTTACCCGGGATAACGCCCTTGCTGCTCGTGGATATTCCCGGCGAACTGGCAGGATCCGTTCTGTTGTACGGGCATCTCGACAAGCAGCCGGAGTTTACCGGCTGGTTGCCGGGGCTTGCGCCCTGGGAGCCGGTGATTCGCGATGGCAAGCTCTTTGGCCGCGGCGGTGCCGACGACGGGTACGCGGTCTTCAGCTCGCTGACCGCCATTGCCGCGTTGAAGGCGCAGGCCGTCCCTCTGCCGCGTTGCGTGTTGATGATTGAGGCATCGGAAGAAAGCGGCAGCATCCATCTACCCGCGCACCTCGATGCGCTCGGCAGCAGCATCGGGGATCCCTCCTTGGTGGTCTGTCTCGATGCCGAATGCGGCAACTTCGATCAGCTCTGGACGACCACGTCACTGCGCGGCAATCTCGTGGGCAAGCTCAAGGTGCAGGTATTGACCGAGGGCGCGCATTCCGGTCTTGCCTCGGGGATCGCGCCAACACCGTTTCGTCTCCTGCAGCAGCTGCTGGAGCGGGTGGAGGACCCCGCAACAGGAGCACTGCGGCTCCAGGAGCTCAACGCAGAGATACCCGCGGATCGGCGCCGCCAAATCGCGGCGGCCGCCCAAGTTCTCGGGTCGCAGATTTTGGACAAGATACCCTTCGTCGCCGGCGCCGAGCCCGTGTGTGCCGACTCTTCGGAACTGCTCATCAACAATACCTGGCGCCCGACACTGGCGGTGACCGGCGCGGACGGACTGCCGCCCACGGGCGTGGCCGGCAATGTGCTGCTGCCGGAAATTGCACTCAAGGTTTCCTTGCGATTGCCGCCGACCGTCGACCCGGTGAGCGCCAGTGAGGCGGTTCGCGCGGCGTTCGAGCGCGACCCGCCCTATGGCGCCCGCGTCAGCTTCGAGCCCGACTCATCGTCGGGCGGCTGGAACGCGCCCGCGTTTGCGCCGTGGCTTGAGCAGTCGATGCTGCGCGCCTCCCGGCATGTCTTCGGCCGCGATTCGGTAAGCCTAGGCGGGGGCGGAACTATTCCGTTCTTGAGAATGCTGGGCGAACGGTATCCGCAAACCCAGTTTTTCGTGACCGGCGTACTCGGGCCGCATAGCAATGCCCATGGACCCAACGAATTCCTGCACCTCGGCTACGCCACGCGCCTGACCGAATGTGTGGCTCTGGTGCTCGCCGATTTCGGCGCGCAGTGCGCGTCATAAGCCCAGCTGTCGGGAAAAATACGTGTACTCGCGGGCCCGCATCTTCGCCTGCTCGAGCAGTGTTGCGCCCGCGGCATGACCGCCTTCGATGACCTCGAAATAAAGATAGGGCACGCCCATTGCCGCGAGTTTTGCCGCGAATTTGCGCGCATGCTGAGGCCCGACTCGATCGTCCTTCGTCGTCGACCAGATCAGGGCTTCCGGATACTCCACCCCGCGATGTAAATTGTTGTAAGGAGAGATCGACGCGAGGAATTCCCTCTCCTCGGGTACCGAGACGCTTCCGTATTCCGCCACCCACGAGCTGCCGGCGGCAATCTGCTCGTAGCGCAGCATATCGAGCAGCGGTACTTGAATATCAACCGCCCGCCACAGCCGCGGATGCTGAGTGAATTCCACCCCCATCAGCAATCCGCCGTTCGAGCCGCCGCGAATGCCGAGGTGCGGTGAGCTTGCGAACCCCTTCGCGATGAGATCCTCGCCCACCGCGGCAAAGTCGTCGTAGATGCGCTGGCGGTGAGTCTTGAGGCCAGCCTCATGCCACGCGGGGCCGAATTCGCCGCCGCCGCGAATATTCGCCAGCACAAACGCGCCACCGCGCTCGAGCCAGAGCTTGCCGAGCTCCGCCGAATACTTCGGCGTCTGCGCATCCAAGAATCCACCGTAGGCATTTAAGATGGTGGGCGTGCTGCCGTCTAATTTCGCAGTCTTTGGATGGACAATAAAATAAGGAATTTTGGTGCCGTCCTTGGAAGTGGCCTCGAACTGCTCAACCACAGCATGCGACGCGTCAAACTTGGCGGGCAGCGTCTTGACGTTGGCGAGGGTGGCCATGCCGAGGTCCGCGAGGATGAGGCGAGGAGGCGTCAGGAATCCTGTGATTTGGACGAACGCCCGCTCACTGTGTAGATCGGTATCGATGATGCTCAAAGAGACATTGTTCGGCAGATCGAGCTGGCGCCTCGACCAACGATTGTGCGGCTCGGGTTTGTAGGAATATGCGCGCCCGTTGACATTGTCGAGCGTGTGCACAATCAAGTGCCGGGCAGTGGCGCCGGCTTCCACGAATGCCTCGCGGGCGTTGGGCGCGTACAGCAAGGTGGGGTGCAAATGCTGCGGATCTTGGGACAACGCCGCCAGCTCAAGAGATACCAAAGATCCTTGAGGAAGCGTCGGCTCGCCGCCGCGCTTCCAATCCTCATGCAGGCTGACAATCAATCGTCCGTCGACGAGCGCCTGAAACTCGGATTTCATCGGCATCTTTAACTTCGCCGGTCCCTTGGGGCCGACCAGGTAGAACTCGAACTCGAAGATCGACACGGCGCGCTGAAGAAAGACGGCGCTGTGGCCGGTCCCATCCGTCAAGGTAAATGGCGATACGCCGACGTCATCCGCCGAACCGCGGTAAACCTCGACAGCTGAGTCGAGCGGCTGTCCGCGTTTGACGCGCTTGACCACGAACGCATAGCCCGATCGAGTCAGTTCACCGGCTTTCCATTCGCGTGCGACCAACAAGGTGTCCGCATCCTGCCAGGCGATGTCTTGCTTGCCGCTCGGCAATAAGAATCCCCCCTCGGCAAATCGGGCATTGGCCAGGTCGAACTCACGCGCGGTCACCGCATCTTCGCCGCCGTCCGACAAACTGATGATGCAGCGTTGTTCCTCAGGCTCATGGCAATTGGCACCCTTCCAGAACCAATTGGCCTTTTCAGTGTTCGACAGGGCGTCCAAATCCAGAACGGTGTGCCAATTCGGCGCCGCGCTCTTAAAGTCCTGCAGGCTGGTTTGGCGCCAGATCCCATGCTGGTGATCGGCGTCTTGCCATAGATTGAAGATTCGGCCGCCGAGGGTGGTCGGTTCCGGAATCCTATCCTTGGCTTCCGCAATGATTTTAGCGTCGTTGTATAGAGTCTCGAAGCGCGGATCGCTTTCGATCACCGCGGTGGTCTTGGCGTTTTCCGCCTCGACCCAGGCCATCGCGCGTTCGCCGTGAGCATCCTCGAGCCAAATAAAGGGATCTTCGGGGGAAGTTGCTGCGAGGCCGGCGTCAAGTCCGACACTCGCGACCAAAATCAGCAGGAGGGGGGTGTGCATCGAAAGAAATATACACGCTGCCCGCTGGCCGTGCAGGGTTCCGCAGCTACGCGGCGGCGCTCGGGCGCGCCGAAACTCTTGCATGCCATGCATGCAGGTTCCGAAGCTCCGCGGGCATTTCGATGCCGATGAAGGCGGCGAAGTCGATCGTGGTGAGGGCAACGATATCGGCTATCGTGTAGCGATCGATCGCGATGAATTCTCGATCCTGTAGTTCATCGTTTAGCCAATGCATGGCGCTGACCGACTTTACGCGGCTGGCCTCTCCGAAGTCCTTGTATTGCGTGCCCAGATGCGCCGTGAACTTGTGTGTATTGACCCATACGGCGCCAATCCGGCTCATCAACGCGAACTCGATTCTGCGCGTCCACATCTCCACTTGCGCCCTTTGCCACGCGCTATCGCCAAACAGCGCGGGCGCCGGATGAAGTTCTTCCAAGTAGCGGCAGATGGCGAGGCTTTCCGTCAGTATTGATCCATCGTCAAGCTCCAGCACCGGCACTTGTCCCAATGAATTCTTCACTTTGAATTCGGCGCTCTTATGCGCGCCTTGACGCATCGGCACGTGGACCAAGGGAATTGATAACCCTTTCTCCGCCAAGAACATGCGTACGCGGCGAGGATTGGGCGCTGGATTGTCTTCGTTGTAGAGCTTCATGAGTACGACCCAAAGTAACCTAAGCCATGCTCAATTATAATCGGAAGTCCTACAAGCCGCTTTTCCAGGATTACTACCCTATGACATCGCCTGCGACTGCATTGATCACGCCCGAGGACATCGGCTTGTCGAGCGCCGGCTTGCACCGATTAAGTTCGGTGATGCGCGGCGAGGTTGAGCGCAAGCGCGTGCCGGGCGCCGTGGCCTTGATTGCGCGGCGCGGCCAGATCGGCTACTTCGAAAGCTTCGGTCAACGCGATCCGGCCAGCGGTGCACCCATGGCCAAGGACAGCATTTTCCGCGTCTACTCGATGACCAAGCCCATCGTTTCGGTGGCTGCCATGATGCTGTGGGAAGAGGGGCGTTTCCTGCTCAGTGACCCGATTGCCAAATATCTGCCCGACCTAGGCCGTTGCCAGGTCGCCGTGATAAAGGGCGGTGAGATCGAACAGGTGCCTGCCGAGCGGCCCATCACCATTCAGGACCTGCTGCGGCATACGTCGGGCCTCACCTATGAGTTTCGCGGCAACGGGCCGATACACAAGATGTACATGGCTGCCAGGATCTACAGCCGCGATCAGAGCAACGCCGAGCAAGTTGCCGCCTTGGGTAAAATGCCGCTGCTCAACCAGCCGGGGACGAAGTGGGAGTACAGCCGCTCCACCGATGTCATCGGCCGTCTCATCGAGGTCCTGTCGGGGCTGTCGCTAGGAGAGTTCCTGCAGCGCCGCCTGCTGGCGCCGCTCGGTATGGTCGATACCGCGTTTCACGTGCCGGCGCAGCATCATGCGCGCCTGGCCGAAGCATTCGCCCATGATCCCGACAGCGGCGGGACGGTGCAATTGATCAAGGTGCGCGATCCACCGAAATTTGAATCCGGCGGCGGCGGGTTGGTCTCTACGGCGGCGGATTACGCGCTTTTTTTGCAGATGCTGCTGAATCGCGGCAGGCTCGATGGCGTGCGGTTCTTGAGCCGCAAGACCGTCGAACTCATGACCGCGGATCATCTGGGGCCCATTACCGGCGCGCCCGATCTGCTCCTGCCTGGCTATGGATTCGGCCTAGGATTCGCCGTGCGGCTGCAGCCCGGTATTGCTCATGTTCCGGGCTCGGTGGGGCAATATTTCTGGGGCGGGCTCGCCGGCACCACCTTTTGGGTGGATCCGGCGGAACAGCTTTTTGCGATCCTGCTGATACAAGCGCCCGGACAGCGCGACTACTACCGCACATTGTTCCGCGATCTGGTCTACGCGGCCTTCGATGATTGAACTCTAGGCGGCCGGTACCGCCGTCAACGAGGAATAGGCCGCCGCTGCTTCAGGGGCGAGGGCCGCCTGCGCGCGCCACCAGGCTGCCGTCAACAAGGATCCATGATGACGGATGAACACCTCGCTCAACGCGGAGGGTATCGAGAGGAACGGCAGCCATTGTTCGGGGAACACGTCGTGCGGCCCACAGTGAAACCACGGCTCGGCGCTCGACTCCTCCTCGGCGTTGCGCGCCTGTGGCAAATCGCGAAACACGCAGTCCGATACCGGGCAAATTTCGTCGTAATCGTAGAAGATGACGCGGCCGTGACTGGTGACCCCGAAATTCTTCAGCAGCAGGTCGCCTGGAAATACGTTGCTGGCGGCAAGATCGCGCAGCGCATTGCCGTAATCGATGATGGCCGCCTCGGCAGCGGCCGGTTCCGCTTCGCGCAGGAACAGATTGAGCGGTCTTAGGCGCCTCTCGATATAGCAGTGCTCAACGATCAAGTCCTCGCCTTCGACCCGGCAGCTCTCGCTGGCCTCGCGCAGCAGTTCTTGCGCCAGATCCGGCATGAAGCGTGACCGCGGCAGCCGCAGACGCTTGAATTCCTGCGCATCGACCAGACGGCCGGCGCGATCATGTCGAAACACATATTGGTAGCGCTCGATGACGTCGGCACGGGTGCTGGTTTTGGGCGCGCCGAAACGGTCGCGAATGACCTTGAATACCAGATCGTGCGAGGGCAGCGTAAAGACGATCATCACGAGGCCGCGCTCCCCCGGCGCATGAACAAAGCTATCGATCGACTTTTCCAAATGACGCTGCAGCGCAAAGTAGCGTTCTGTCTTGCCTTGTTTGGCCCGGCCGAGCACGGTATAGAGCTCGTCGACCGCTTTGCGGGGCATGAAGGAGCGCAGCAAGGTAATCGCGGCGCTCACCACGGGCAGATCCACATGAAAATAGGATCGCGCGTAGCCGAACAGCGAGCCGACGTCGGCGCGCGACATCATGACGGCTTCAACTTGCACGTTTTTCTGCTGAATGGTGAACGAGAGCACCAGCGGCGTGATGCTGCTGTCGCCGATCAGCCGACCGACCGCAAATGCCTGCATGCCGCGATAGAAAACCGGCTCGATGAGTTCGATCGATTCGGGCGCGCCGCTGTGGCGGCCGGTGGCAAAATAGCGGCCGATTTCGGCGCTGATGCGATGCACGGCGGAGTCCGGATCGCCGATCGCCGCGCCAAACGGCAGGTCGGCGAGGATTTCCCGCACCGCCGTCGGCAGCGAACCGCCGACACGATAGACGCGGATGGGCACCGATCCGGAGGCGCGGCCGACGCTGGTGGCGCAAAACTCGACTTGCCGGTTGACGCCCACCGTGCCGAACAAATCGCGCGTGACGGAATTGAAGAACGTGTTGTAGAAATCGCTGTCGGGGCGCCGCGCGACGAGTGATTCGAAGGCCCGTTTGATCTCGGCCCAGAGTGGCACGTCGGTGCGTTTCGCCTGCAACTGACTGCCGACCAGAGCGACGCAGCGCGCCACGCGCTCCTCGTACAGCTCGATGCGTTCTATCGCGTCGAGTTGCGCCGCACGCCAGTCTTCGGCAAGAAAATTTCTTGCCGCACGCCGGGTAATGCGGCCGAACTCCTCGTTATAGAAACGAAAATGATCGGCGATCGCCGCCGCTACGGCGACGATTTCCGCGCCCATTGCTGCTCCTCTTAGGCCACCACGCGCTTTGGCGTTGCCGTGAATTGTTCGGTCTCGGTGCTGCCCGCCATCGCGACGGTCGAACTCTTCGCGCTGATCGCTGTTTGCACCGCGTCGAAATAACCGGTGCCGACAAAGGCCTGATGTTTGGTCGCCCGGTAGCCGGCCGCCTCTTGGCCGAATTCACGCTGCTGCAACTGCGAGTAGCCGAGCATGCCGTCCGCGCTGTAGGCCGACGCCAATTCAAACATCGAGAGATTCAGGGCGTGCCAGCCGGCAAGCGTGATGAACTGGAAGCGGTAGCCCAAGGCCGCCAGTTCTTCGCGCCATTTCTTCATTGACGAGGCATTGAGCTTTGCGGCCCAGTTAAACGAGGGCGAGCAATTGTAGGCCAGCAGTTTGCCGGGGAATTTGGCGTGAATGGCCGCCGCGAAGCGCTTCGCCTCGCCCATATCGGGCTTCGAGGTTTCGCACCAAATGAGATCACAGTACGGCGCATACGCGAGGCCCCGGGCTACCGCCTGCTCGATCCCGGCCTTCACATAGAAGAATCCTTCGCTGGAGCGCTCGCCGGTGAGGAAGGGTTTGTCGCGCGGATCATGATCGGTAAGCAGCAGGTCCGCCGCATCGGCGTCGGTGCGGGCGATGATCACCGTGGGCACGCCCATGACGTCGGCCGCCAGGCGTGCGGCCACCAGCTTGTTGATGGCCTCGGCCGTGGAGACCAATACCTTGCCGCCCAGGTGGCCGCATTTCTTGGCGGAGGACAACTGATCTTCAAAATGCACGCCGGCCGCGCCGGCGCGTATGAGCGCCTTGGTCAGCTCGAAGGCATTGAGGTTGCCGCCGAATCCCGCTTCGGCATCGGCGATGATGGGGGCCAGCCAGTCGATGTCCGATTTGCCGTCCAGATGATGGATCTGATCAGTCCGCAGCAACGCGTTGTTGATGCGATCGACCATTTTCGGCACGGAGTCGACCGGATACAGACTCTGGTCCGGATACACCTCGCCGGCCGAATTGGCATCGCCCGCGACCTGCCAGCCGGAGCAATAAATGGCCTTGAGGCCCGCCTGCACCGTTTGGATGGCCTGGTTGCCGGTCATGCACCCCAAGCCCGCCACGACGGGTTCGCTGTGCAGCAGCCGCCAGAACTTTTCAGCTCCCAGACGCGCCAGCGAGTATTCGATTTTCACGGATCCGCGCAGCCGAGCCACGTCTGCCTCACTGTAAGGGCGCTGCACATCGCGCCATCGGTCTTTGGAATGTTCGCTCACGGGAATTCTCCTTTAAAGGTTGCGCTTGAGGCTTGCGTCTGGGGATGGAGCAAGCTTAAAGTGTTTAAAGCGAGGATTTACACATTAGAAATTTCACAGTGTGAATTTCACTAGGATCGCATGGCTGGATTGATCCGACAGGGGCACTTTCTCGGGGCGAAGCTCAGGTCGCTGCGCAAGCGCAATGGGCTGACCCTGGATGAACTCTCGGCGCGTTGCGTTCAGGTCGATGCGGCCAGCGCGCCCTCGGTGTCGTATCTCAGCATGGTGGAAACCGGCAAGCGCATGCCTTCCCCGGAAATGCTGGAGATGCTGGCGGGAATATTCAGCAAGGACGCTCGCTGGTTTCTGGACGAGAACGCGGAGGTTGATGTTGCCCCGGCGCCGCGCGAGCGCGGAGGACTCGAGGCGATGCCGCTGGAACCGGCGTTCTTGTTTTCGCATGAATTGCTGCAGAACGCGCTGCCGGAGCTGCTCTCGCAAACCGGCACGACCGGCCGACAATTCGCGCAGCTCCTGATTCGCGTCTGGCAGGAAACGCGGCATAACAATTTTCCCGATATCGAGCGTGCCGCCGAGGAATGCGGAAACCGGCAGTTGCCCCTGAACTTGGATGCCGTCATGGAAATCTGCAAGCGCTATGGCTTGGAGATCAAATGGTTCGACGGCGACGGGCGTAAGCCCGGCGGCGCACTGGTGCGCTCGCGCTTCGAGGCGCCCGGAACGGTATGGGTCAACAAACGATTGCGCGGCCAGGAAGAGCGCCTGAAGTACGAATTGGCATTTTTCATCGGCCACAAAATTTTGCACAACGGCGACGGCATGATATCGCCGCACAGCGCGATGCAATCCGGCGACGGTGAATTGGCGGGGTCGGCCGGCGGCATGGGGGCACAGGATGTGCTGTATGCCTGGCGGGACTTCGAGTGCAGCTTCTTCGCCGGCGCGCTGTTATGCCCGCGCGTTCCGTTTCGCCGCTTCTTGATTCGCGAAGCGCACAGCGTGGACGCCTGCCGTAAAGTCGGTGTGACACCGGCGCTGGTGATGCGCCGCATGACGGCGGTGTCTCCTTACCGGCATTGGCATTTTTTCGATGCCTACCCGCCGGGCTACCTGCGGGCGGTTTACCGCGGTAACGGCATTCCGCTGCCGTGGGGCAACATGAGCCTGGTATCCGACCCCTGCCCGCGCTGGGCGGTATTTCGCCTGCTGCACCGTACCGAGTCACCGTCGGTGCAGAAGCCGAAATCACAGATTTCGGTGATGCAGGACGGCAAGCGCGCACGGCTATATTGCTGCCACTCGCTCCTGACGCGCGATGCCCTGGATGAGCTTCACGTGTTGTCGGTCGGCGTGGATTTGCTGCCGGCGTTAGACGCACAAGGGTTTGACGGCGAGGCCATCGTCGGCGAAGTTGCCGACTCCTGCCGCCGCGGCGGTGGCGACGGCGCCATACCGGTGGAGGCGGCAAGCGCCATTCGCGCCGCCTCGCAGGTGTTAAACATCTCATGGATCGCAGACGCCCTTGGCTCAAAGGCGAGCGTCATTTGCCCGCGAAGCGGCGCCTGTCCCCGGCCGCAGGCCTGCGCCTAAGACCGATCAGTCATTCAATCGGGGCGTAGATTTCGGTTCGCAATCTCTCGAGCGGCGTGGTACCGGGATCATCGACGTACCAAGAGAATGTCGCGCCCCTGCGGGTGTAGCCGTGCGCCGCGACATAGGCGAACAGCTTGTCGTACGTCGTCGACAGCCTGTCATAGGGACCGATATGCGTAACCTTCAGGGCCTTTCCCGCATAGCTTTGGGCGACCCGCACGCCGTCCGCGCTGGCAACATCGGCGCGGTCCACCGGAATTCCGGCATCGAAGGTGTAGCTGGAGGCGGTGCGCGCACCGTCGATTCCCAGCGGCGCGCCGCTTTGGTGCAGCTTGTTCTTGGTCATGAATTTGGCGATTTGCGTAAATCCTTCCGTATAGGCGTTCGCGATCGCCTCGGGCGTGGCAGTTTTCGTGACGAGTAACAGGGGAGTTGCCGTCAGTTGCACCGAATCTGCGCTAAATCCCGCGATGTCCGTATTCGGCATGCTTTCGACCAGTGTCTTTAGCTTGTTAAGACCGCTCGCGAAATCCTTTCCGAGCGCCCCATCCATCGTCAAGCCGATGTAGTGGCCGATGGGATTGGCCCCCATATCGAGATCCACCGCCCACGTGGCGCGTGTCGCGGCGCCGTCGGGAGTCAGGGTAACCAGGGATTTCGCGATACCCATGTCGCCGAAGTTAAGATCGCTTGCTACTGCCTGGTCGGGCGTGGAGGCGGTGATCACCTGCGTACCCGAACCCACTTTGTCATTGCCCTTCCACACCAATTTTGCGCCCATCCCGTCGCGCGGACCCTCGGTGGTCTGGGCCATTTGGGGATCCAGGTCCTGCCACGGCGACCACTTTGGGAACAGCACGAATGAATTCACGGTGGCGTAAATCAAGCTCGCGGGTCTATTGATGGTGACGGATCGCTGCACCACCACGTGGCGCGGCAACAGCAACCCGACAACGGCCAGCAGGACCACGATGGCGACGAGTGCGACCAGTATTTTCTTTAGCATTCTTTTGTCTCCCTGGGGCGAGAAATACTTGATTTAGCCGGCGCCGTCTTCCTCCAATTCACCGGCAGCGCTCTGCACGTAATTCGGCAGTCCCATCTTTTCAATCAATCCGAGCTGCTCTTCGATGAAGTCGATGTGCTCTTCTTCGCTCTTCTGGATTTGCACCAGCAATTCGCGGGTGACGAAGTCCTTGACGCTCTCGCAGTGGGAGATAGCGGTGGTGTACATGGGGTGCGCCTCCATCTCGCGACGCAGATCGCACTGTAATATTTCTTGTACGTCCTCGCCGATGAAAAGCTTGCCCAAATCCTGCAGGTTCGGCAGGCCGTCCAAAAAAAGTATGCGCTTGATCAGGCGATCGGCGTGCTTCATCTCGTCGATGGATTCATCGTATTCAATCTTGCCGAGACGCTTCATGCCCCAGTTGTCGAGCATGCGTGCATGGAGGAAATATTGATTGACCGAGGTGAGTTCGTTCTTCAGCGCTTCATTCAAGAATTTCAATACTTTCGTGTCACCTTGCACGGCAGCTCCTTTTGTATCGCGCATGAAATTTTGTTCCGGGATTGTAAGCCCGAAACAAAGCTCAAGGACAATCGGCGCTTAGGTGGCGAATTCGGTGGCGGCGGGGGAGAATAAACCGGGTAACGCAGTTTCGCGGGCTTCAAGCGAGGCCGATAATGCGGCCTTCGCCTCAGGCAAACACTTACCGCAGCAGGTGCCGACTCCAAGATCACGCGTGAGGTCGCGCAGGCTATTGGCACCGCCTTTGACTGCGGCACCGAATTTGCCGGTCGGAAACCGCTTTGCAGACACAAATTATCATGGCGCTTATTGTGAACGCGAATGCGAATGATTGTCAATACCGAATCGCGCGTCAGGTAAGCTAAGTACTATTGATTATGTGTAATGTGGCCTCGATATGTTGAAATAATCGGGCTTGCGAAGGGATCCGCTGTCGTCGCGCGTTTAGCGAGGAACAATAAACGTGATGAAAATCAATGGAATAACGAGCGGCGCATTGATCGGCGTGTTGCTGCTCGCCGGCTGCTCCAAAGGTGGCGCGCCCTCGGCCCCACCTCCACCGCAAGTCAGCGTGGCCCAGGTGCTCGAAAAGCGAGTGAAGGATTGGGATGAGTTCACCGGCAGGCTGCAAGCCGTCGAGACGGTGGAAATACGACCTCGCGTGACGGGTTACATCGACAAGGTGGCTTTCAACGAGGGCAGCA
Source organism: uncultured Gammaproteobacteria bacterium (assembly GCA_963749775.1). Taxonomy (GTDB): domain Bacteria; phylum Pseudomonadota; class Gammaproteobacteria; order Steroidobacterales; family Steroidobacteraceae; genus Bog-1198. The sequence goes on along the minus strand of CAVVPB010000022.1, from coordinate 109,239 downwards.
TGGTCAAACGCGGCACCCTGCTGTTCATCATCGACCCACGTCCCTACCAAGCCGAATATGATCGGGCCGCCGCGGACGTCAAGCGTTACAAGACGGCACTGGATCTGGGCCGCATCGAATTGTCGCGGGTGCAGCGGCTTAAGGACAGCGGCGCTGTCTCACAAGAAGAATTGGACGAACGCAAGAGTACCGTGGCGTCCGCCGAAGCCAACGTGGCGGGCTCCGAAGCCGCTCTTGAAGCCGCCTCGCTCAATTTGAATTTCACGAAAGTCACCAGTCCCATCGACGGGCGCGTCAGCCGCGCAGAGGTCACTCGCGGCAACCTGGTGACGGGCGGAACCAACGGCGGCACCTTGCTGACATCGGTGGTGTCGATGGACCCGATATACATCTATTTCGACGCGGATGAACAAAGCTACCTGCGTTATGCGCAGATGGACCGCGACGGCGAGCGCGTAAGTTCACGCAACTCCGGCAATCCGGTACACGTCGGTCTTGCCAACGAGGACGGGTTTCCGCACGCCGGCACCGTTGATTTCGTGGACAATCAATTGAATCCGCAGACCGGCACGATTCGCGCGCGCGCCGTGCTGGAGAACAAAAACGGTCAATTCACTCCAGGCTTGTTTGCGCGCGTGCAATTGCTCGGCAGTGGTGAATACCAGGCGATCTTGATCGACGATCGGGCCGTCAACACCGACCAAAGCCAGAAATACGTGCTGCTGCTCGGCGCCAACAACCAGGTCGAATATCGCAAGGTCAAGTTGGGACGCGTGATCGATGGCCTGCGGGTGGTCAACGAGGGCCTCAAGGCCGGCGACGTGATCGTCGTGAATGGCGCGCAGCGCGTGCACCCCGGAGTCGCGGTAACGCCGCAGCGCGTGCCCATGGGCGCCAATGACACTCGCGCGGCGTCGTAGGGCCGCGGCACGATGAACATTTCGTCTTTCTTCATCGAGCGGCCGATATTTGCCACCGTGCTCGCGATCCTGATCGCAGTCGGTGGACTGCTCGCGTTGCCGAATCTGCCGATCAGCGAATATCCGGAAATTGTGCCGCCCACCGTCGTGGTCAGCGGCCAGTACCCCGGTGCCTCGCCCAAGACCATCGCCGAGACCGTCATTACACCGCTCGAGCAGCAGATCAACGGTGTGGAAAATGCGATCTATACCAATTCGACGGCGACCCCCGACGGCGCGTTTACCATCACCGTGACCTTCAGGCTGGGTACCGATCTGGACATCGCGCAGGTGCAGACGCAAAACCGGGTCGCACAGGCGGAGACCCGCCTGCCGGATGTGGTCCGTCAAATCGGCCTGGTGACCCAGAAGCGCTCGCCGGATCTGACCATGGTGGTGTTCTTGAAATCCGGCGACGGTCGTTATGACTCGCTGTATTTGCGCAATTACGCCGTCATTCAGATCAAGGACGTGCTGGCGCGTCTGCCGGGAATGGGCGATGTGCGGGTGTTCGGTTCCGGTGATTACGCGATGCGCCTGTGGCTCGATCCCGGCAAGATGGCCGCGCGCAGTATGGACGTCGACCAGGTATTGACGGCGGTACGCGAGCAAAACGTTGAGGTCGCGGCCGGCCAAATCGGCGGAGAACCGTCCCTTCCGGGCACGCAATTTCAATACATCGTCAACGCCCAAGGCCGTCTGCAGACCGAACAAGAGTTCGGCAACATCGTCGTGAAGAGCAGCGACAGGGGTGAAACGACTTATTTGCACGACGTCGCGCGCCTCGAACTCGGGCCGGACACTTATGCGCTGCGCAGCATGCTCGATGGCGGCCCGGCCGTGGCGATCCCGGTGTTTCAATTGCCCGGCGCCAATGCTTTGAAGCTTTCCGACTCGGTACGCGTGACCATGAAGGAGCTCGCCAAGAATTTTCCCGAGGGCGTCAGCTACGAAATCGACTACGACCCGACGGTGTTTGTCCGTAGCTCCATTGAATCGGTGATCCACACCTTATTCGAAGCCGTGCTGCTGGTGGTATTGGTGGTGGTGGTATTTCTGCAAACCTGGCGCGCCAGCGTGATTCCGCTGGTGGCCGTGCCCGTCGCCATCATCGGGACGCTGGCAGTATTGCTGCTGGCGGGCTTTACCATCAATTCGCTGACCCTGTTCGGTTTGGTGCTCGCCACCGGCATCGTGGTCGACGATGCCATCGTCGTGGTCGAGAATATCGAGCGAAAGATCGAGCAGGGCTTAAACCCGCACGCCGCGGCGCACGCCGCGATGGGCGAGGTGACTCGGCCCATCATTTCAATCGCACTGGTGTTGTGCGCGGTATTCATCCCCGTGGCATTCGTCTCGGGACTGACCGGGCAGTTCTACCGGCAGTTCGGCATCACCATCGCGGCGAGCACACTGATCTCGACGTTCAATTCGCTGACCCTGTCGCCGGCGCTGGCCGCGCTGCTGCTGAAGCCGAGGAACGCGCCTCCCGATGTTTTTCAGCGCGGCATCAACAAGGTGCTGGGCGGTTTTTTTCGCCTGTTCAATCGCGCCTTCGAGCGATCGTCGGAACGCTATGGCCATGGGGTGCGGCGTCTCATCTCGATCCGCGGGATCGTCCTGGTCGTATTCGCGGCTTTGCTGGTGGCCACCTGGGGTCTATTCCAACTGGTCCCCGGTGGCTTCATTCCCGCGCAGGACAAGCAGTATCTCATCGGCATCGTGCAATTGCCCGATGCGGCATCGCTGGATCGCACCGAGAAAGTGGTGCGGCAGATGTCGGTTCTCGCCAAAGAGACTCCCGGCGTCGACCACGCCATCGGTTTTTCTGGATTGTCCGTGCAAGGATTCGTTAACTTAAGCAATGCAGCCGTGCTGTTCTTTCCGCTGAAATCCTTCGACGAACGGAAAACCAAGAATTTGTCCGCCGCAGCAATCGCCCAAGCCCTCAATAAAAAATTCTCCACCATCCAGGACGCGGTGATATTCGCGGTGCCGCCGCCGCCCGTGCAGGGTCTGGGAACTACCGGGGGCTTTAAGCTTTTCTTGCAAGACCGCGCGGCCCATGGGTATGACGAACTGGCTCGAGTCACCAACGAAGTGCTGAACAAGGCCAGGCAGCAGCACGAATTAAATCCCTATGCGACCTACACGACGTTTCAAAACAGCGTGCCGCAGTTGTACGCAGATGTTGATCGCGTCAAAGCCAAAAATCAGGGGGTACGGCTCTCGGAGGTATTCGACACGCTGCAGGCCTATCTAGGATCGGTGTACATCAATGACTTCAATCGCTTCGGGCGCACCTATCGGGTGTACGCACAAGCCGAGCCGCAATTTCGCAATCAGCCCGAAGACATCGCCAATCTTAAAATGCAAAATTCCCGCGGTGACATGGTACCCATGGGCGCGGTCGCCGACATTCGTTTCGAATCCGGACCCGACCGGGTATCGCATTACAACGTCTACCTGGCCGCCGATGTCAACGGGCAGGGAGCGCCCGGCATCTCCTCCGGCCAAGCCACCGCCGCCATGGAACGTGTGCTTCACGAAACGTTGCCCAACGGCTTTGGCTATGAGTGGACCGATCTCACGTTTCAGCAGAAGAGCGCGGGCAACACGTCCCTTTATGTGTTCCCGATCTGCGTCATGCTGGTGTTTCTGATCTTGTCGGCGCAATACGAGAGCTGGGCGTTGCCCTTGGCGGTGATTCTCATTGTGCCGATGTGTTTGCTGTCCGCCATGGCCGGCGTTTGGCTGCGCGGATCGGATAACAATGTGCTGACGCAGATCGGCTTCATTGTCTTGGTGGGCCTTGCCTGCAAAAACGCAATTCTGATCGTGGAGTTTGCGCGTGAGCGCGTCGTGCACGGGCTCGCGCCCGTGGAGGCCGCGATCGAAGCGTGTCGGCTGCGGCTGCGCCCCATCCTCATGACCTCGTTCGCCTTCATCATGGGCGTCATTCCGCTGGTGACTGCCAGCGGCGCCGGCAGTGAAATGCGGGAAGCCATCGGCATCGCGGTGTTCGCCGGCATGCTGGGTGTCACCTCGTTTGGCCTGTTTCTCACGCCGGTATTTTTCGTGACCATCGAAACTTGGTTGGCGCGACGCAAGCAACATTTGGAATACCAGGGCGCTTCAACCGGTGAGGTACCGCCCGGTGCGTAGGCGCATTGTCGCCCTCGCGGCCTGCGCGGCCCTCGCGGCTTGCGCGGTGGGCCCGAACTATCAGCAGCCGCACACGCCGGTTGATGTGCACTTCGCGAACGCGGGTGAACCGGGCTTCAGCGAGACGGACGCGGTCGAGCAGTATTGGCTCGGATTCTCAGATCCCACATTGAACCGGCTGATTGAGGACGCACTTGCCCACAACAAGGATCTTGATTTCGCGAAGGCCAATTTGCAGGCCGCGCGGGCGGCAGCCCGCTTGGCCGGTTTCGATCAATACCCGACGGTGACGCTGCAGGGCAGCTACACGCACGTGCTGGATTCGCAGGAGCAATTGCCGGGTGTCGATCAGGCACGACCGGGAGTTCAACGTCGCCACGGCGGGATTCGACGGATTGTGGGAACTGGATCTGTTCGGCCGGGTCCGGCGCAATGTCGAAGCGTCGCGCGCCGATGTGGGGGCGAGTGCCGCTACGTTGGCGGATGCCCGGGTCAGTGTTATTGCCGAGGCCGCGCGCGACTACTTCATCCTGCGCGGATTACAGGACCAGCTGGCGCTGACCTTGAGCAATGCCGACAACCAGTTGAGTACCTTGAAACTCACGCGCACCCGCTTGCTGGCGGGCAGGGGTAACGAATTGGATACCTCGCGTGCCGAGGCGCAGTGGCAGACGACCTTGGCGTCGATTCCTAGCCTGCAGGCGGCGATCGCGACCACCACTTATCGCTTGAGCGTGCTGACCGGACGGCAGCCCACGGCGCTCGTTGAAACACTGTCGCCGCAAGCGCCGATGCCCCCATTGCCGCCGCTGAATGCGATCGGCTCGCCTGAGCAGCTGCTGCGGCGAAGACCCGACGTGCGCATCGCTGAACGGCGCCTGGCGGCGGCCACCGCGCGAGTCGGCGTGGCGGTGGGAGATCTGTTTCCGAAAGTGACGCTGCTGGGCGAGGTTGGTTACTTTTCCCCCACCTTCGGCGCCTTTGGGACAGGCGATGCACGCTTTTTTACGGTCGGTCCGAGCATCTCATGGGCGGCCTTTGATCTCGGCCGGGTGCGCGCGCGCATCGGTTCGGCCAGGGCGGAGACCGACGCGTCGCTGGCCGTCTACGAAGGCGCGGTATTGGGCGCGCTCGAAGACACCGAGGGCGCGCTGATCAACTATGGGCGCTCGCAAACACGCTGCGAGTCCTTGCAAATCGCCGACGCGGCGAGCGTCAAGGCGTCCACGCTGGCGCGCAAGCGCTTCGAAGGCGGCCTGGTCGATTTCCTCGAGGTGCTCGACGCTGAGCGCACCGCCTTAAGCGCGGAGTTGTTGCTGTCGCAATGCCGTACCGACGCGGCGACTTCGCTGATCGCGGTCTACAAGGCGCTCGGTGCCGGTTGGCGCCTCCCCGCGCCAAGTGTCGCCGCGACGGCGCACTAACGCTATCATCGCGACGTGAGAAATTTTCCATGAAGATTTATTCCTGGAACGTGAACGGCATTCGCGCCGTGCACAAGAAAGGTCTGCTGCTCGCCTTTCTCGACGCGCACAAGCCCGACATTCTTTGTCTGCAGGAGACCAAGGCCGAGCGCGGACAGATTGAAATCGAGTTGCCCAATTACCGCGAATACTGGAACTCGGCCGTCAAGAAGGGTTACTCCGGCACGGCGATATTCTGCAAGCAAGAACCACAGGCCGTCATCAACGGCTTTCCGACCGAGTTCGCGCAGCGCTTCACATTTGCCGACGAGCTGCGGCGCGATAGCGCGGATGAAGGCCGGGTGATTACCGCCGAGTTCGCCAAGTTCTATGTCGTGACGGTATACACGCCCAACGCCAAGGATGACTTGAGCCGGCTTGCGCTGCGCTTCAAGCACTGGGATCCCGCATTCCTCGCCTATTGCAAGCAGCTGGAGAAAACCAAGCCCGTCATTTTTTGCGGCGACCTCAATGTCGCGCACACCGAACTCGATCTTGCGAACCCGAAGCCAAATCGCGGCAAAAAGGGTTTCACCGACGAAGAACGCGCGGGATTCCAGGCCTTCGTCGACGCAGGCTTCGTGGATACCTTCCGATTGTTCACGCAAGGCAACGGGCACTATTCGTGGTGGAGTCATTTTGCCAATTCTCGTGCGCGCAACGTCGGATGGAGAATCGACTACGTCTTGGTCTCCCCGCAACTGCGCGCCTCGGTCAAGAGCGCGCAAATCCACGCATCCGTCATGGGCAGCGATCACTGCCCGGTTAGCATCATGCTTGACCTCGCCTAGAGCGCTTCCATGATCGTCGCGATGCCTTGCCCGCCGCCGATGCATTGTGTCGCCAGCGCATAGCGAGCCTTGTTGCGGGCAAGTAAGGACGCAGCCTTGCCGGTGATCCGTGCGCCGGTAGCGCCCAACGGATGTCCGAGCGCCATGCCGCCGCCGTCGAGATTCACTTTGGCGGGATCTAAGCCCAATTCCCGAATGCAGGCGAGCGCCTGCGAGGCGAACGCTTCGTTGAGTTCGATCACATCGAGCGCGGCCACGCTCAAGCCGGCGCGCGCTAGCGCTTTGCGGGTCGCGGGGATCGGCCCGATGCCCATGACCGCAGGATCGCAGCCGATGGTAGCCGCGGAACGAATTCGTGCCAGGGGCTTGAGGCCATGACGCGCGGCAAACTCCTCGCTGGTCACCAACACTGCCGATGCGCCATCCGTCAACGGCGAGGAAGTGCCCGCGGTGACCACGCCGTCCGCTGCGAACGCGGGTTTCAGCGCCGCCAGCGCCTCGAGCGACGTGGCGGGCCGGATGCAGCCATCCTCGCTCACCAGTTCGCCCGACTCGAGGCGAATCGGCACGATCTCGTCGCGCAGCCGGCCCGATTCGCGTGCCAGAGCCGCCTTGCGGTGAGAATCGACGGCCATGACTTCCTGATCGTGACGCGAAATCCGGTAGCGCTGCGCGACGTTTTCGGCGGTTTGGCCCATGCTGATGTACGCATCCGGAAATGAGCTCTGCAACTCTGGATTGGGCGATCGATTGAAGCCGCCCTGCGGCACCATGCTCATCGATTCCACCCCGACGCAGAGGTACGCCTCGCCAATGCCCGCCTCGATCTGCGCGGCGGCAATCTGAATGACGGACATCGATGAGCCGCAGAAGCGGTTTACCGTCATGCCGCCGACCTCGAGCGGCAGGCCCGCCAACAACGCCACAATGCGCGCCAGATTCGATCCTTGAGGCCCTTCGGGATAGGCGCAACCCAAGATGACGTCCTCAATGAGAGCGGGATCGAGCCGCGTGCGCTCGAGCAGACCTTTGACGACTTGCGCCGCCAGGGTATCCGGGCGAACCTGCGCCAGCGGGCCCTTGCGGGCAAAGTGCTGCGGCGAGCGGGCATAAGCGGCAATCAGAGCTTTCATGATCGACTCCTCGAAATCCTAAGTCTTGATGTGGGGTGCAGTCGCAAAAATTAAAGCGCTAGGTGTTGCGGCTTGAACCGGAACTCATTTTAATTCGGTAATGACGGCATGCGCGTGACCGCGCACCAGCAGTTCGCTATGGGTGCGATCGCGGTGATTGAACCGAATATCGCCGAATTTGTGCTCGTTGACCACGCTCTTGCCGTCCGGCGTTGTCGATTGCAAGTCGCCATTCTCCTCATCGACCGTGACGGTGTCCTTGTCGTGGAAGTGCATCGGAGTTGGCTCCTGCGGCCGCCAAACATAATCCCAGACGATGACCTTGTCGTTCTCCAGCAGCTTCTTGACGTGCGGTCGGGGGAAGGCGAGCGGGTAGCGGGTGGGATTTTCGATCGGCGGCACCGCGTGATCCTTGAGTTCGATGATGACGGAATGAACTCCCGCCTTACCGGGCGAATCGCCCTTATGGCCGAAAGTAGCCCGGCCTTTTTGCGAAAGCGATACTGCCACGAAGTCGTGCTGGGCCGGCGGCAAAACGCCCGTCACCTCCCGGACTGTCACGCGTTCGTTGTCAATGGTCGGCTCCGCGCCAAAACTTGAGGCGGCGAAGCCCACGGTCAGGGCGCAGAGGACGATTTTTAGCATGGCGCCGATTGTACACACGCGCTCGGCTGGCAGAAATTGGCATCGATCGACGCAAGGCGGGAGGGGAGCCGGGTCGGGCTCCCCCAAAGCGCGAATTCAAGGTACGACTGTGGTGAACAAATAAACCACAAAGATCACCAACAACGCGATGCCGTGCAAGACGATGGTACGTCCGGTTCGCAGCGCGATTGAAGTGATGAACAGCGACAGCACCAGCAGTACGATGGACTTGATATCGATTCCCAGCGCCAGTTGCCGATGCAAGTACAGCGACACGACGCTGACCGCAGGAATGGTCAATCCAATGCTGGCAAGCGCCGAACCGAGCGCCAGATTAAGGCTGGTCTGCAGGCGATTGGCGCGCGCCGCGCGCAGCGCCGCGAGTCCTTCTGGCAGCAGCACGATGGTCGCGATCACCACACCGACGACGGCGCTTGGAGCCCCTGCGCGCGCGATCGCGTTCTCGAGACCGGGCGCGAGTTTCTTTGCCAGCATGACCACGGCCGCAAGACAGGCCATCAATAAAGCTGCACTCAATGCGCTGGCTCCATTGCTCGGCTTGTCGGCGTGCGTCTGCGGATCGGTCGAACGATTGTCATCGAGGAAAAACCCGCGGTGCGCGATGGTTTGGGTAAAGACAAAGGCTCCATAGATGGCCAGTGACACGATCGCGATCAACACCAGCTGACTGTAGGAGTAGTACGGACCGGGGGTGGTAACCGTGTAATTCGGAAACACCAGCGTCAGTACCACGATCGCACCCAGCGCAACCAGCGCCGCACTCACCGCATCCGTGCTGAAGGCCTGCTCGCGATGCCTGATGCCCCCGAGGAGCAGGCACAATCCAATAATGCCGTTGAGGATGATCATCACGGTGGCGAACACGGTGTCGCGCGCCAATGCGTCAGTCTCCGTGCCTCCCGCAATCATCAACGAGACGATGAGCGCCACTTCGATGAGCGTCACCGCCAGGGCCAGGACCAAGGTTCCAAGGGGCTGGCCGACGCGCTGCGCGACCACTTCGGCATGGTGTACGGCAGCAAAAACGCTGCCGGGCAGGGCCAGGGCGATTGCCAGTATCAAAATGCCGCCCAGCCTGAGATGCAAACCGGCCGCCAGCAGGACGACTCCCGCAAACACGGGCGCGAGAATCGTCCACAGCGGCACAATCAAGCGCCAGCCGCGCTCGGAACTTTGGGCGCTCGATGCCATAAATTCGGTTATTCTTGCCGTATGTCGGGCCGTGACCGTTATAACCTCTCGAGGCGGTTAGGTGAAGCAGAAACCAGACTGGCGCACCGAGGGCGTGCGGGTCATCAGAAGCGACCGGCTGGATAGCAACACGCCGCAGACGCCGGGCATGCTGCGCTCCGCGGCCGTGAACTTCGCCCGCGTCGGCTCGCAAAAGCTGTGGGCCGGCACGGTGATCATTCAGCCGAACGCCAAGACCGGCGCGCATCACCATGGCGCCCTGGAAAGCGTTATTTACGTGGTGCGCGGCGCCGCCCGCATGCGCTGGGGCGAGCATCTCGAGTTCGTCGCGAAGGCCGAGCCGGGCGACTTCATCTTCGTTCCCCCCTATGTGCCGCATCAGGAGATCAACGCGTTGAGCGACGCGCCGCTAGAATGTGTACTGGTGCGCAGCGATAACGAATCCGTGGTCGTCAATCTGACCATCGATGCGGCCGAAAGGTTTGAAGAAGTCTATTGGACTGACCCCATTCATCCGCCGCCGCGATAGGCGACGCCGCTACAGCGTGCGAAGATCGTCCGATTCGCGCCGAAGATTTGCAAGAAACTTCTCAAGCTCGGATCTTCGTTCAGGCATTCGTTCGCGGCCCGCGGGCGACAGCACGCGCGGCGGTACCTTGTTCAGATTGTCCACCAACATCGCGACCGCTTTCGGGGAATCGGGATTTCCGCCATGTGGGTCGACCAGCGCCATGACGCGCGCCACGCCGATGTCGCCCAACCAATCCAGGGCGTCGGCGTCGTGCAAGTAGAGCGCTTCGGCCCCTACGGGATCGCGATAATACATATGTGTGCGGATCGCGCCTCGCACCGCATCGATTTTGGCCATCGGAAACCCGGTTCCCTTCAAGACCGAATCAACCACCCGCGCCCCCACATCGGAGTGATCGAGGCGTGTGTCTTCCCAGGGGGCAAACGCCGCGATGTCGTGCAAGTAGGCAGCGGCAAATAGAACATCATCGTCAAGGGCGACGTGGTCGGCCGCCGCCAGCTCTTTTGCCAAGGCATAGTCGCGCTGACAATGAGAGTAGCCCCACGCGGGATTTTTGAAATACGCAGCGGCAAATTCGCGCACGGTCGTGTGCCAGTCAGGCGTCGGTGCTGACGGCGCCGGGGCAGCCATCGATACGGCGGCACCGAAGGCGGCCAACCAAGCGGCAGTTACTACGGCAATGCCGCGCGTGTGGTTCATCGCGGTATTCTATCCCATACCCTTAGGCTCGGTCAGGACGGCCTCCGAGTAGGGGCGTGCGGCAAGCCACGCGTGAATCTGACTGATGATTGAAAGCGCAATGCCTTCCGGGGTCATCGCGCCTATGTCGAGTCCCACCGGCCCGTGAATTCGCGAGCTCAGTTTCTCGACCACGGGACCCAACTCACTGGCCAGGCGAGCGCGGCGTGCTTTAGGACCGAGCAGTCCGACGTAGGCGGGCACACCGGCCTCGGCGAGCTCGCGCAAATAGATTTCATCCGACGCCAGGTGGTGACTCATGACCACGGCCGCATGACAGCGTTCAAGATCAATCTCGCCGCGCAACAGTCGCGCGTTGGCCCGGTGAACGTCGGCGCCGGGAAAGCGTGCCGCAACGGCATAGGCCGGTCGATGATCAATGACCGAGACGCGCCAACCCAGCGCGCGCGCGGTGCTTGCGACGGGCTGTGCATCCGGCGTTGCTCCGCAAATCAACAGGTGCGGCGGGGGCGCGAGGAATTGTACGAAGGCGCGGGTGCGCTTGGCGCCGGCTCCCCAGTCGACGCGCCGGGACGCGCCCCCGAGGAGCGCTTCGTGGTCGTCGGCCACCAGCGCCGCTGGCAAGGACCTGCCGGCATGGTGAGTGCCAATGCTCAAATCCGCCGATTCGTGCACCATGACTAGGGTGGTTGCATCACCCGCACGCGTGGCGCGTCCCGCCGCCTCCAGAGCCGCTGCGGCGGCACTGCCGGGGCCCGCGGGTTCCAATAAGACGCGCATGGTGCCTTCGCAACCGGCTCCGAGACCAAAGAGCAGATCGTCGGGACCGCGCGTATCGTATTCGACGGCGCGCGCAACGCCGCTGCCCATGACTTCTCGAGCATGGATCTGCAAGTCCGACTCGAGACAGCCGCCGCTCAGCAACCCAATGTAGGTTCCATCGGCCATGAGCAACATGCGGGCGCCTGGCTTGCGGTAAGTCGATCCCGCGGTCCCGACCACGGTGGCAAGCACGCGCGAATCCTGCGCGCTTGGCGCACGCTCCAGCAGCAGCTCGAGGCTGGTATCCAGACGCACTTGCATATCCCATTGTTTCACAACGGCTCCGGTTGGAGCGTCATCACACATTACCCACCCGGACTGTGCGCCCGATATCGGTTACTTAGCGCGCTATCGCAGATACTTCGGCCAAGTAACTCAATTGCCGAATGATTATGTCGAATTGCGGTGCCCTAGCATGACTTACCCCGCCTGGATTCAGGCAGCCTTGCGACGGCGATCGGTGTGGTTGGCTGCCTTCAGCCCGCTAGTTCTTGTGCTGCTGCTTCTGGTCGCCTGGAGCCAGCGAGACTGGCGGCAACGGGCGACGGCCCTTGAACTCGAGAACACGAGCCTGCAGCTCACCCAGGTGGCGCACGAACTGACTGCGCAATGGGATCAGTTCAGCGATCGGGCTCGCGATCTGGCGCAGTCCGAGTCAATCGCGCGCTTGGTCCAGGACAACTCCGAGGCTTCTGCCGACCGCCTGGAGATTGCCGATATGTCTCGCCACGGCGTCGATGCGCTGCTCATCCTCACAGCCGCGCATGTCGTGCGATTTAGCGTGGTCTTCGCCAGCGGTCAGCTGATCGAGGAGTCGCCTGACCCGGATTTGACGCACTTTGTCGATTCGAACGCCTTCGCGAGTCAGCAAACGGCCTTGACGGGCGATCGCTGGATTATTGCGCGTCCGGTGTTCGCGCATGGCGCATCCGCCCCGGTGTTAGGCTGGGTGGTGGTGAGCCGCACGTGCTCGTCGAGCATGCTGGCGCAGCTGGCGGGCTCGGTCGGCGCAACGTTGACCGATCAGCCGCTGCGGGAGTTCGATCCTGCTCCGTTGCGGTCCGCACGGCCCTTTAGTGTCACCACGCAGCTGTCGGACGATGGCGCTTCGGGGTACCTGGCGCTGCGCGATGTCAGCGGACGGCCGGTACGCGTGCTGCGTCTCACGCGAGGCACGCCCCTATCCGGCGACGTCACGCGTTCGAGCTACAGTCATGGGGGCGGCATCGCGCCCGTGCTAGCGGCGGTGTTGGTGACCCTTGCCATCGTCGCCGCCGTCATCTTTGTGCTGAAGCGCTACTTTCGACACCAGCGCTCGGTCGACGGACGCTACAAGGCGTTAATCGATCAGGCCAACGATGGCATCGTCATCGTCGATGCCAATACGCATCAGGTGCTGTATACCAATCCTGCCTTTCTCAGCCGCTTGGGCTACACCGACGAGGAAGCGCAGGCACTGACATTGACGGATATCTTCGTGGACGGCGACGCCACGCCCGAAAGTGTTCTGGCGCGGCTTCTCGGTGCCGATGCGCAAATGGCGTTGAATCTGCAGCAATGCTGCAAAAACGGCGCAGTCTTCGATTCGGAGGTACGCTGCAACGCGCTCGACGTTGATGGCCGCGATGTCTTAGCCTACGTGACCCATGACGTCTCGCTGCGTCGCAAAGCCGAGCAGCAGCTCATCGAGAACCAACAGCGTCTCGACAAGATGGCGCACCACGACCAATTGACCGGTCTGCCGAATCGGCATTATCTGACCGCCTTCTTGCCCCAGGCGATTGAGGAAGCGAAAGCGGCGAACACCATGCTGGGGGTCGTGTTCCTGGATCTGGACCGCTTCAAACATATCAACGATACGCGGGGCCACGAAACCGGCGACAAGCTGCTGCAGGAAGTGGCCGCAAGACTGCGGACCTGCGTGCGCGAGTCGGACGTCATCATTCGCATGGGTGGAGACGAGTTTGTCGTCGTGTTCCGCAACGTCAAGAATTACGACGAGGTCACGCTGGGCGCGGGCCGCATCATCGAGACCCTCAATAGACCGATGGTCATCGACCGCCATCAATTGCAGACCACGGGCAGCGTCGGCGTGAGTCTGTACCCGAGGGACGGCGCGGACATGATTGAACTGCTCAAGCATTCTGACACCGCCATGTACCAGGCGAAGGATCGCGGCCGGAACAATGTGCAGATGTTCAGCCATGCGATGAACCGCAAGCTCAAGCATCGGGTGGCGGTCGAGGCCTCGCTGCGCGAAGCGCTTCGATTGAAGCAACTCGACGTGCATTTTCAGCCATTCGTCAATTTGCTCACGCGAAAGATCGTCGGGCTCGAGGCGCTGATGCGTTGGTCGCATCCGGTGCACGGCATGATCCCGGCCGATCAATTCATTCCGGTAGCCGAGGAAACTGGATTGATCGTGCCGATGGGCAACTTTGTCTTGCATCGAACCATGCAAACCATGAGCGCGTGGCGCAAAGCCGGTATTCCGCTCGTTCCGGTGTCCTTGAACGTCGCACCCGCGCAACTGCAAAGAGGCGAGTTGCAATCGACGATCGCGACCTTGCTGAAAACGCATGGCCTGCGCCCGGAGATGCTACAGCTGGAAATGACGGAGCGCGCCGTATTCGATTCGCATACACCGGCGGGCGAGAATCGTCAGGACACCATGGCGCGCCTGCGCGATATGGGAATAAAGATCGCCATCGACGATTTCGGCACCGGATATTCGAGTTTGAGCTACCTCAAGAACTGGCGCGTAGACACGCTCAAGATCGATCGCAGTTTCGTGCGGGATCTGGTGACGGATTCCAGCGATCTTGCCATCGTCAGCGCGATCATTGCGATCGCTCGGCACTTGCATATTGAAGTCATCGCCGAAGGCATCGAGGCTTATCAGCAGGTTGAGATTCTAAGACGGCTCGGCTGCTCGGTGGGGCAGGGGTTCTTGTTTGCACGACCGATGCCGGCAGAGGAAATTCTGCAGCTGTTGCGCGACGATTCGGAGCCACCCAAGGAAGAAGAAGAGGATATGTTGGCGGTGTTCAGCGCGGGCCGCGGCTAGCGCACCGCTACGCAGCCGTCTCGGGCAGTTCCCCCTCCCATTTGGCGACCAGAGTGGATGCGACCGCGTTGCCCATGACGTTGGTGACCGTGCGTCCCATGTCGAGCACATGATCGACGGCAACGACAAACACCAAGCCTTGCTCCGGCAATCCGAAGTAGCCCAAAGAACCCGCAATGACCACTAGCGCGGCGCGCGGCACGCCGGCTACGCCTTTACTCGTGACCATGAGAATGAGCAGCAGCATGATTTGTTGATGCACGCTTAAATCAATGCCATAGATTTGCGCGATGAACAGCACGCCGAAGACGCAGAACATCGCGGACGCGCCGAGATTGAAGGAATACCCCAGGGGCAGCACGAATGCTGCTATTCGACTGCCGACGCCGAACGCTTCCAGGCGCTCCAAGGTTTGCGGATAAGCCGCCGCTGAACTGGCGGTCGAAAAAGCCAGCAGCAGCGGCGAGCGAATGCTGCGCAGTAGTTGCGGGGCTCGCCGTCCGATGCTGAGGTACAAAACGCTGCCGAAAAACACCCACAGGAGCAGCAGTGCGACATAGAAGCTGCCGAGGTACTTTGCATACACGAGCAATACACCCCAGCCCTCGGTCAAGACCGTGGCAGCGAGTGCCGCAAAAATCGCAATGGGCGCCAGCGCCATGATGTAGCGGGTCAGTTTCAAGATGACCGCGGCAAACTGATCGAGGGCGTCGATGAGCCCCTTGACCCTTGGTCCTAAGCTTAAGGCCGCTGCGCCGAACAGTACGGAGAACACGACGATTTGCAGTATTTCGTTACTGGCCATGGACTGGACAATGGAACTGGGTATCAGATGATCCAGCACGTCCTCTGGCTGCAGCAGAGCGCCCGGACTCGGGCCGAGCGCGCTCGCCGAGGCGCTCAAACCAACGCCCGGTTTGAGCAGCTGCACCACCGCCAAGCCGATGGTCATTGAAACCAGCGTCGCCATGAGAAACCATCCCAGGGTTTTCGCCCCCATCCGGGCTATCGAGGCGGCGCCCTGCATACGGGCGATCCCAACAACGAGCGTGGAGAACACCAATGGCGCTATGATCATCTTGATGAGCCGCAGGAAGCCGCCGGTGATAAGCGACAGCGTGGCGGCAGCGCTGTCGGCCGCGGGACCCGTGCCGAGCTGCCGGTGCAGGAGCAATCCAAATAGCGGGCCGGCAATTAGGGCGAGGACGACAAGCCACGTCAGGCGCGATTTCATGTTGTACTTTTAGCACAGCCCTTATGAATACACGCGGCCCACAACCCACTTCCGCGGCATTGACCATGCCGGCCATCCGTGAGGCCCACGCGCGAATCCGCGCGATGATTCACCGCACCCCGGTGATGACCAGCGCGGTGCTTGACCAGCTGGCGGGCCGCCGACTCTACTTTAAATGCGAAAACTTGCAGAAGGCGGGCGCTTTCAAGGCGCGCGGCGCCACCAACGCGGTGTTTTTGTTATCGGATGAGGAGGCCACACGCGGTGTTGTCACTCACTCCTCGGGCAATCATGCCGCAGCCCTGGCTCGGGCCGCCAAGCTGCGGGGTATTGCGGCGTACATCGTGATGCCGAGCAACGCGCCGCAGGCCAAACAGGCGGCGGTGCGCCGCTATGGAGGCGAGATTCTCCTGTGCGAGCCGACCTTGGCGGCGCGTGAATCGACCGCACGCCAGGTCATGGAACGCACCGGAGCGGCCTTTATTCACCCTTATGATGATTTGCGGGTGATGGCGGGCCAGGGAACCACCGCGATCGAGTTGCTGGACGACGTGCCGGATCTTGACATGATTCTTTGCCCGGTCGGAGGTGGTGGCCAGCTGAGCGGCATCGCCGTGGCGGCCAAAGACCTGAAGCCCGAGGTGCGGGTGGTTGGCGTCGAACCTGCGGGCGCGGACGATGCCGCGCGCTCGCTCAAAGCGGGCCATATCATTCCCATGCTCGATCCGCGAACCATCGCCGATGGCTTGAAAACATCGCTGGGCGAGCGGCCCTTTGCGGAGATTACCCGTCTGGTCGACGACATTGTCACCGTGCGCGAGGATTCGATCTTAAAGGCGATGCGCCAGATTTGGGAGGTCATGAAGCTGATCGTGGAGCCCTCGGGCGCGGTGGCTTACGCTGCAATCGTCGAAGGGCGGCTGTTAGGACCCGGCGCGCGTGTCGGTATCGTCCTGAGCGGCGGCAATTTGGATCTTGACCGCTTGCCGTGGCAGTGATTAGTCCAGCAGCAGCGGACTGACGGCGTGCTCTTCGGCAATGCTGCCGGCGAGTGACAGCCCTTGCGCGAGTCTCGGAGTGTCGCGCTCCCATCGGGTTGGCGGGGGAAGGGGCTGATCGGTCAACAGCGCGAGCAGACTGGCATTGGTGACCTCGACGGAATCAAAGGGCGTTCCGTGGCGCGAGCCGCGCACCACCACCAATTCGGCATGGAGCCTTGCCGCCAGCTCGCGCTTTTCCGCCAATGGCGTGAAATCGTTCTCGGCCGCGATCAGCAACACTCGGCTCTTCAGCCGGTGTATTCGATCGAGGATCGCCCAGCGCGCCAACGCAAAACCGCTGGCAAGATAGGAGTCTGCGGGCACCGAGCCCAGCGCCCGGGCCGCATGCTCGCGCATCGCCCGCTGCCAGGGTTCCGGAAACAGGCGGCCGGCGAATAGAACGGCGGCGCGCGGCATACCAATCAGCCGCACCAGTGTTGCCGATACATAGGTCTCGAGCCATTTGCGCACGTCACGGGGTTGATAGGTCGCAAGGCTATTGATGAGCGCCAACCGCGGCACGCATCCTGGGCGTAGCGCCGCCATTTCCAGTGCAACCGCGCCGCCCAGAGAAAACCCGACGATGTTGATCTCGGCGATGCCCAGGTGATCCATGAGCTTCCACATCGCACCGGCAAATCCGGCGATGGTGTACTCGTCGCGCGGCGGGGCGCTGTGTCCGCTGCCCGGCAGATCCGGAACGATGATGCGAAACTGCGTTTCGAGCGCCGCTACCTGAAACGCCCAGTCAGCGCCGCTGCTTCCCAACCCGTGAATGAGCAACAAGGGCTCGCCGCGTCCCCGCTGTAGGTAGTGGATGGATTGCTCATCGTCTCGAAAGAAAGGCATCGTCTTGGCTCCTGCGCAGATGCACTCATTATCGGCCGCGGTGCAAGCGGCGTCAGCACCACAGCTCATTGTAAGGTGTGGTTCTCTCGACCGATTTGCTGTCAGCGATTGCTGACAGCGGTTGACATATTGGGAGCTTTAGTAGCGCACGACCACGGCGACGTCGCCGTCGCGTCGCGTCGGGGTCACGGTGATGTCGTGGCCATGACGTTTCAGCAGTACGTCGGCCGACCCCCGGCTCAGGCTCAGATTGCGCAGGTGCAACTCGTCGAGAAAGTGCGGCAGCGTCGGCTGGTAGAACGAGATCTCGTTGCTGGAATCCGTTAGCTTAAGTCCCAAAGTGGCTTGCAGCAGCGCCAGCACGGTGGCGCTCGCCCACGCCTGCGGCGAGCACGCTACCGGATACTGCGTCGGGGCATGGTGTTCGCGCCGCAGAAAGCCGCAGAATAATTCCGGTAAGCGGCGCAGATCCATGTATGTCGCCGCGTCATGCATCGCATTGAAGATCTGCGCGGTGGCCTGTTTGTGACCGTAGCGGGCCAATCCTAGGGCGATGAGCGCATTGTCGTGCGGCCATACTGATCCGTTGTGATATGACATGGGGTTGTAGTGAGGCTCGGCCATGCCGAGAGTGCGAATGCCCCAGCCACTGAAGCAGGCGGGTCCCAGCAGCGTGTGCGCGACCCGACGCGCGCGCTCCGGATCGGCGATTCCGGTCAGCAGCACCTGACCCGAGTTGGAAGACACCACGCGGCACGGTCGCTTCAGGCCGTCCAGCGCCAGGGCATACACCGACAGTTCCTCGCACCAGAACTTGGCCTCGAAGTGCCGACGCAGCGACTCTGCTTGCGTTTGCCATCGCTCCGCCTGCTCGCTTAAGCCCAGCAGGCCGGCAAGCATGGCAGCATGCCACTTCGCTCCGTAAACGTACGCCTGGACCTCGCAAAGCGCGATGGACCCTTCGGCGTATTGGCCGTCGCGATGGAACACCGCATCCTGAGAGTCCTTCCAGCCCTGATTGGCCAGCCCCTTGCTGGTTTGCCGGTGGTATTCAACGAAGCCGTCGCCGTCGCGGTCGCCATAGGTGTCGATCCAGGCGAGTGCCGCCAGCACATTCGGCCATAGCTCCTTCACGGTATCGAGGTCGCCGGTGCGCACGAAATATTCGCCGAGCAGCAGCACGAACAGCGGGGTCGCATCAACGCTGCCGTAATACCGGCCGAAGGGAACTTCGCGCAAATTGGCCATTTCACCATGGCGCATTTCATGCAATATTTTCCCGGGCTCGGCATCCCTTTCCGGCTCGACGGTGGTCGCCTGCGTTGCGGCCAGAAACCGCAACACGCCCTTCGCTATGTTCGGATCCGCCCATAAGGTCATGAGCGCGGTAATGATGCCGTCGCGACCGAACGGCGTACTGAACCACGGCGTTCCGGCATAAGGATACGAACCGAAGGGCGTCTCCGTGACCAGCATATACAGATCAGATACCGCGCGGCGCGCCACCTCGTTGAACAATGAGTTGGAGCTGTCGATGCTCGCCGCGCATCCGCTCGAGAAGCGCAAAGCCTGGCGCGCGCTGCGCATGTGGCGGTAAAACGCCTGCCCACTCCATATTAAATCGTCCGAGTGCGGCAGTCCGACTCTGACGAAAATTCGGCGCACCTGATGCGGTTTCAGCGCCACCACGAAGGCCGCACGCTCGGTGCTCAAGACCTGCGGCGCCGGGCTGAACTCCAGCGTGGTGACGCGTTCGATCTCATCCAATCCCATGTAACGCAGTGCGATCTGTTGGTCGCTGGCGCGCACTGCGGATGAATTGCCGCGCGCAGGCCGATGCTCTCCGCGAACCTCAAACAAATCGGCAAAATCTGCGCTGAAGCAAAACGCAACATGCACTTGCAGCGCTCGGTCGCTGAAATTTCGTACCAGCAGCCGTTCGTAGCAAGCACCGCTCCACAGGAACTTCAGCCGATGCAAATGAATCTGTTCGCGGTGAAAGGCGATCTGCTCGCCGATCATGAGGTCCGGATTGCTGAGGTCGGCGCTGAACACCGTGTTGTCGTCTTGGATCACGGAGCTTAGCAACAGCGGGCGCGCTTCCTCGAGCAGCAGCGTAAGACGCGACAGGATTCGTGTATCGCGGTGATATAATCCTTCGGTACTTCCCGCCTCCACGCCGATATCGCCGCGGTAGTCGAACACCGCAAACGTATCGCCGTGTTTCAGCGTGCGTGTGCGCCGTTCCTGCAAAGTGGCGCTTGCCGCGATGCTGAACTTGGATGCCGCGGCAAGGTCTGCAGAAGGCGCGGCTTCGATCTCGCTTTCTATGGATGAATTCACAGCTCATTCCTCGGGCGCGGAAACGACAAACTCACTTGGTAAGAGTCGTCTGACGTCGATACGTTCCAATGGCCGATCGTGCGTTTTGGAACTGAATGGGGTTTGCTGCGTCAAAGAAGTTTTCATGAGAATCGCACAGGTCGCCCCGTTGATCGAGGCAGTTCCTCCCAAGCTCTACGGTGGAACTGAGCGTGTCGTCGCTTATCTGACAGATGCATTGGTTGAACTCGGACATGACGTGACGCTGTTCGCCTCTGGTGACAGCCAAACTAAAGCGGAACTCGACCCGATATGCCGTCGAGCATTGCGGCTCGACCCGACGGTTCACGATCACTTCGCGTCGCTGTTCATGCAATTGGAGCGGGTGGCTCGCCGCGCGCACGAGTTCGACATCATTCATTGTCATTTGGACTACTTCGCATTTCCCACATTGCGCCGCCTCGCGGTGCCCTCTGTGACCACGCTGCATGGCCGCTTGGATCTGCCGGAACTGGTCGGCCTCTACCAGCTCTTTAGCGATATTCCTGTGGTGTCGGTTTCCGATGCGCAGCGCGAACCGTTGTCGGAGGCTCACTACGTCGCGACGGTTCATCATGGATTGCCGCAGCATTTGCTGCGCAAAGGGGCGGGCGGGAACTACCTTGCTTTCCTCGGGCGCATCTCGCCCGAGAAGGCGCCCGATGCGGCCATCCGTATCGCGGCGCAGGCCGGCATGCCGCTGAAGGTGGCGGCGAAAATCGACAAAGTGGACGAGAAATATTTCGAGGCGAAGATCGAGCCCTTGCTGTCGCAGGCAAATGTCGAGTTTATCGGCGAAATCACCGAGCCTGAAAAATGCGAATTCCTCGGTAATGCGGCGGCACTGCTTTTTCCCATTGTGTGGCGCGAACCGTTTGGCTTGGTAATGATCGAGGCGATGGCCTGCGGCACGCCGATTGTTGCATTCAACAATGGATCTGTCCCCGAAGTTCTGGAAAACGGCGTTACCGGGTTCATCGTGGAGTCGGAGCACGAAGCCGTTGACGCGATACGTGCCGTTCGGGGCTTGGATCGCGATCGGGTAAGGGCGGAATTCGATCGGCGCTTTACCGCCCAGCACATGGCGCAAAATTATCTGAAGGTGTACTCGCGACTGGCAAAAATCCGCCCCGCGGCGGCGCATGGTGTAAACCTCGCGGCCGGCGCATAGCAGGAGAGCGGGCCCGGGCAGCGCGATCCCTGCTAGCATGGCGCATCGGTACATAGGAGTGTCAGGTGACGTGGCGGGGATGGACGGCGTTTGTGGCCCTCGGAATCATTTGGGGACTACCTTATTTCTTTATCAAAGTCGCGGTGCAGGAAGTCTCGCCGCTCACCTTGGCATTCAGCCGTGTTGTCCTGGCAACGCTGATCCTCTTGCCGCTCGCTTGGCGGCGTGGTGCGCTGCGCTCGTTGGGCCAGCATAAGGCAGCTATTGCTGCATTTGGCCTGGTGGAGTTCGCCATCCCGTTTTCGCTGATCTCCCTCGCCGAGCGTTGGATCAGCTCTTCCGTGACGGGCATCCTGATTGCCATGGTGCCGATGTGCATCGCCTTGATCCAGCGCTTCTTTGGCATCCGTGAATCGCTCGGCGTTTTGCGGGTCGCCGGGCTTGCGATCGGCTTTATCGGCGTTACCGTGTTGCTGGGTTCGGGCTCGATCTCCGGCCGCTGGGGGTGGGCAGGAGTCGCCTGCCTGTTCGTGGCCACAGTTTGTTACGCGGTTGGACCCCTGATCATTCAGCGCAAGCTGCACGGGCTCGACTCCATCGGCCCGCTCGCCGTCAGTTTGCTGGTCGCGAGCGTCACACTGTTCATCCCCGCCGTCCTGGATTTTCCGTCGAGACTGCCCTCGGCGGCGGCCATGGCGTCGATTGCCATACTAGGCGTCGTGTGCACCGCCATTGCGATGTTACTGATGTTTTATCTGGTGCATCACGCGGGAGCATCTCGCGCATCGGTGATCACCTACATCAATCCGGTGGTGGCCGCGTTGCTCGGCGTCTTGTTGCTCGATGAACATCTCGGTATGGGCGGATTCGTGGCCTTCTTTCTCATTCTGATCGGTTCATGGCTCGCGACTCGCGGATCGCGCAGCCGGGATGATGCCGCGCGCGAGGCGACGGTCAACGCATGAATCCCAGCAGCTATGCCAGCTTGCCGGAGCGCTTCTTCGCGAGGGTGGCTCCGACACCGGTCCTCAAGCCGCGTGTGGTCAAGTTCAACGATGATCTCGCGGCGGATCTGGACGCAAGCTTGAGTGATCTTGATACGGCCGCGTTGAGCGATATTTTTTCGGGCAACGCCTTGCCGACCGGCGCCACCCCTATCGCGATGGCGTACGCGGGACATCAGTTCGGTCATTTCGTGAAGCAGTTGGGCGATGGGCGCGCCATATTGCTAGGCGAGGCGCGCGATCGTGCGGGAGTGCGCCGAGACATCCAGTTAAAAGGATCCGGGCGTACTCCCTACTCACGGGGCGGTGATGGGCGCGCCGCGCTTGGACCGGTGCTTCGCGAGTATCTGGTGAGTGAGTCGATGCATGCGCTGGGAATTCCCTCCACGCGCTCGCTGGCCGTGGTCATAACCGGCGAGTCCGTTCGGCGGGAGGAGATACTGCCGGGGGCGATATTGACCCGGGTCGCCTCAAGTCACGTGCGTGTGGGTACGTTTGAATATTTCGCGGCTCGCGGCGATGTCGACGCCACTCGGATTCTCGCCGACTACGTGATTGCACGCCACTATCCGCAGGCCGCGCAAGCTGCAGCCCCTTATCTTGCGCTTCTGGCCGAAGTCACGGCGCGTCAGGCATCCCTGGTGGCGAGTTGGATGCACGTGGGTTTCATCCACGGAGTGATGAATACCGACAATATGGCGGTGTCGGGCGAGACCATCGATTTTGGTCCCTGCGCCTTCATGGACGCCTTTGATCCGGCGGCGGTGTTTAGCTCCATCGACGGCCAGGGCCGCTACGCCTACGGCAATCAGCCGCATGCCGCGGCCTGGAATATCGCGCGCTTTGCGGAGACGCTGTTGCCCATCATCGATGCGGATCTTGAGCGCGCGGCCGCACTCGCAGGCGAAGTTATTGCGACCTTTTCCGGGCGATTCACGGAACACTGGCATGCAGGGCTGCGCCGCAAGCTCGGATTGTCGACGCATCGGGACGGGGATCAAGAACTCGCCGAAGATCTTCTCAGTGCCATGCACCGCCATGGGATCGATTTCACGCTGACCTTTCGCACGCTATGCGAAGCGGCAGCCGACCCGCAAAGCGCCATGGTGCGCGAACTGTTTGGCAATGCGAGGGACTATGTTGAGTGGGAGCAGCGCTGGCGCGCGCGCGCCGCGCTCGAATCGCCGCAGCCGGTCGAGCGCGTCGAGGCCATGAGACGCGTCAATCCGGCCTACATTCCGCGCAACCACCGCATCGAGCAAGTCATTGTTGCCGCGGTCGAGCGAGAGGACTTCGG
Source organism: uncultured Gammaproteobacteria bacterium (assembly GCA_963749775.1). GTDB lineage: Bacteria > Pseudomonadota > Gammaproteobacteria > Steroidobacterales > Steroidobacteraceae > Bog-1198. The sequence continues at coordinate 85,795 of CAVVPB010000022.1, read as the reverse complement.
CCCCTTCGAGAGACTCGCGACGGTTCTGTCGCAGCCCTACCGATCGCGAGCCGCCGATGAGGCCTATGCGCTCCCTCCGCAATCCAACGAGCGTGTGCTACAAACGTTTTGCGGGACATAGAGGGAGCTTTGCAATGTAATCGCCGGGTCGCCGGTCTTATTTGACAGGAGTAAGATCGAAATCATGACCCTCGTAATATTGGTGTTTTTAGGCGGCGTGCTGACGATTTTGAGTCCCTGCATCCTGCCGGTGCTGCCCTTTGTGTTTGCTCGGTCTGAGCAAAGATTCCTGACCAATGGACTGCCCATGTTGGCCGGGATGGCCGCGACTTTTGCGGGCATCGCCACACTCGCGGCCGTGGGCGGAGCTTGGGCCGTTAGAGTCAATCAATACGGGCGCATTTTCGCGCTGGTGCTGCTGACCGCGTTTGCGGCAACGTTGCTGTCGAGGCGGCTGGCCGATTGGCTGGCACGCCCATTCGTCGCGCTGGGCAATCGATTGGCGCAATCGGCGCCCGGCGATCCGGCGAGCCTCAGCCTAGTAAATTCCCTGCTGCTCGGCGTCGCGACCGGTCTTCTGTGGGCGCCGTGTGCAGGTCCGATACTCGGACTCATACTGACGGGAGCGGCCATTTCCGGTCCCAATGCCCGTACCACCCTGTTGTTGTTCGCGTATGCAGCGGGCGCCGCAACCTCGCTGGCAGTGGCGCTGCTCGCCGGCGGGCGGGTTTTCGCGTTCTTGAAGCGCTCGCTGGGTACCGGAGAATGGATAAGGCGGGGGCTCGGCGTCGCGGTGCTCGTTGCCGTCGCGGCCATCGTATTGGGCTGGGATTCGACCGTTCTCACACGGCTATCACTCAACGGCACCAACAGCCTGGAGCAGTCGCTGATCGATAGGATCAACCCGGCCGATTCCGGTGCACGGGGCGGCAGCATGACGATGGCCATGAGCAATTCCAACATGGCCATGAGCAACTCCAAGGCCGATGGTCACGCCATGATGATGTCCGCGGCCAAACCGCCGGGCAGTCTTCCGGTGGAAGGCGAAATCCCCTCATTCGCCGGCGCCACGCTATGGCTAAATTCGCCGCCGCTCACTCCGGAGGCGTTGCGCGGTAAAGTGGTCATGGTCGATTTCTGGACCTATTCCTGCATCAATTGCCTGCGTGCCTTGCCCTATGTGAAGGAGTGGTACGAGAAGTACAAAAACCACGGCCTGGTCGTGATCGGTGTGCACGCACCGGAGTTCGCCTTCGAAAAAGATCCCAACAATGTCCGGCGCGCGGTCGCCGATCTGAACGTTGTCTATCCGGTGGCGCTGGATAACGACTACGCCATTTGGCAGGCATTCAACAACCAGTATTGGCCGGCGCACTATTTTATAGATGCGGCCGGCCGGATCCGCGGCCACCACTTTGGCGAAGGCAACTATGATGAGTCGGAACAAACCATTCGAAAATTGCTGACTGAGGCGGGAAATACCGACCTGCCGTCCGGCGGGCATGGGTTCGGCGAAGGCGGCCGGCGTTCAGGCGCCTCCGGACGAAGCGCATGATCAATCGCCCGAAACCTATGTCGGATATCGTCGCGCCGAGAATTTCGCGTCCCTCGGCGGTTTCGCGCAAGACCAGCCTCACAGCTACGCGGCGCCCGCAGCCCTTAAATTGAATCAATGGGCGTTGAGCGGGCCCTGGAATGTGGACCCGGAGAAGGCCGTCCTGGGCACAGCGCCGGGAATGATTCTGTTTCGGTTTTATGCCAGGGACTTGCACCTGGTCCTGGGGCCGGGCAGTGACGGCAAGCCGGTGCGCTTCAAGGTGCTGTTGGATGGCGCGGTGCCGGCGGCAAATCACGGCGCCGATACCGATTCGAGCGGTGCCGGAGTGATTGATCGCCAGCGCCTGTATCAACTGATACGGCAGTCTGGCGATGTGACCGAACATGTGTTTTCAATTGAATTTCTAGATTCTGGTGTTCAAGCCTATTCATTTACCTTCGGTTGAGGGCGAGATTATGAGCGTAGCGATGAGTCGTCGTTATTTTGTGGCCGGGCTGACGGCAATGGCGGTCATTCCTCTGATGCGCCGGGCGCCCGCAGCGGCGTTGTCGGGGCCGTTGCCCAATAGCGAAGTATCGATTGAGAATTTCTCGGCCGCCGGCAAAAGCCAGGGTGTCGCGCGGGTTGCGAAGGTCGTCAAGACCGACGCGCAGTGGCAGGCGCAGCTCGCGCCGCTCGCTTATCGCGTAGCGCGCCAGGCGGACACCGAACGGGCGTTCAGCGGCGAGTATGATAAGAATCATGCGGACGGCATCTACCGCTGTATATGCTGCGATACCGCTCTGTATGACTCCAAAACCAAGTTCGAATCCGGTACCGGGTGGCCAAGCTTCTGGCAGCCGATATCGACAATGAATATCGTCAAAAGCAGCGACTACACGTTAGGGATGGCGCGCGACGCGATTTCCTGCCGTCGTTGCGACGCGCACTTGGGGCACGTGTTCAATGACGGGCCCAAGCCCACCGGATTGCGGTATTGCATGAATTCCGTGGCGTTGCACTTCGTGCCTCGCACAACAGCATAGGGAGCGAATATGTCATTTCCGAAATTCTCAACGGCGGCGCGGCTCGTAATGCTGCTGGGCGCAGCAGCGCTTGGTCTTGTATTGGCGCGCTCGCCGCTGTGGGGCGCGGAAGCGCCGGTGCTCATTGCGCCCCCCGCAGTGGACAATCCAAAATCCGCGGGACCTCTGCAGACCGCGGTGCTGGCGGGTGGTTGCTTTTGGGGAGTGCAAGGTGTGTTCGAACACGCGCGCGGGGTGCAGAAAGTGGTTGCCGGATATGCCGGCGGAGAAAAATCCACCGCGCAGTACGAGACCGTCAGTTCGGGCAGCACCGGACATGCGGAATCGGTAAAAATAACCTTCGATCCGGCGGCGATTTCCTACGGGCAGATATTGCAGATCGCCTTTTCCGTCGTGCACGACCCGACACAGCTTAATCGGCAGGGACCCGACGTCGGTACCCAATATCGATCGGCGATCTTCTATGTCGATGAAGATCAGAAGCGCATCGCTCAGGCCTACATCGCACAGTTGGATCAGTCGCACTCGTTTGCCCGAGCCGATCGTGACGCGCGTGGAGCCGCTCAAGGGATTTTATGCGGCGGAGGATTATCACCAGGATTACCTGTATCACAATCCGACGCAGCCCTACATTGCCATGTACGACTTGCCCAAGATCGAGAATTTCAAGCGCACTTTTCCGGAGCTCTACAGTGGGCGGCCGGTGCTGGCGCATAATTAGTGCGCGCCATGAAGAAGTTGCTCGGCGCCTGCTGGCTGCTGGGTGCCTGCTTTCTCGGTCTGCAGGCACTTGCGGCGGATGACGGCAAGCCCTCGATTACCGTCTTCGCGGCGGCATCCCTGACCAATGTGCTGCAGGAATTGGGCGATGAGTTCACCAAGGATTCATCAATTCCGGTGCGCTTTTCGTTTGCGGCCAGCTCGGCGCTCGCTCGTCAAATAGAAAATGGCTCGCCGGCCGACGTATTTTTCTCGGCTGACTTAGAATGGATGGATTACCTGCAGGCGCGAAAATTGATTCAGCCTGCCACTCGACATGACGTGCTGGGCAATCAGCTGGTGTTGATTGCGCCGACCGAGAGCAAAGTTGCTCTGAAGATAGCACCGCACTTTGCACTCGCGGCGACTTTGGGTAAGGGCCGGCTGGCGACCGGCGATCCCGATTCGGTGCCCGTGGGTCGCTATGCGCGTGAGGCGTTGACCAATCTCGGCGTTTGGGATGACGTGTCGGCCCGTCTGGTGCGTGCGGATAGCGTGCGCTCGGCGCTGGCCTTCGTGGCACGCGGTGAAGCGGCGCTCGGCATCGTGTATGCCACCGATGCGCTCATCGAAAAGAATGTGCGTGTCGTCGACGCGTTTCCCGCCGACAGTCACAGCGCCATCGTTTATCCCATAGCGCTGACGACCGCGGCTAAGCCCGATGCGGCCAAATTCTTGGCGTATATCCGCGGCCCGGCGGGCGAAGTCGTATTTAAGCACTACGGCTTCAAGACGCTGCACTGATCGTATCGCAAGGGGCGGTGCCTTTATTGACAGGTGCTGTCGGCGCAAGGTACGGTTTCGTGTGACTCAATCGACGGCAATTCGACTCAATGTCCCTTTCATCAAGGAGCTCGGAGTCGAGTTCATTTCTGCGGCGGACGGCCGGTCGATGGTGGCCCTTGATCTTGCCCCCTGGCATCTCAATAGCTGGTCGGTTGCGCATGGCGGTGTCATTATGTCGCTGCTCGACGTCGCCATGGCTGTGGCCGGGCGTTCTCTCACTGACAAGGCCGGCGGCGGCGTCACGGTCGAGATGAAGACCAGTTTCCTGCAGCCAGCCCATGCAGGATCTCGATTGATCGTCTCGGCACACGCGTTTCATCGCTCGACTACCATGGCTTTTTGCGAGGCCGAGGCACGCGATACGGATGATCGCTTGATCGCCAAGGCGATGGGGACGTTCAAATATCGCAAACCCGGAGCGGAAAAAGATGGCTAATACTTATCGACGCATTGTGCTGGCCGCTCGCCCCCAAGGCTGGGTCGGCGAAAAAGATTTTCGTCTTGAAGAGATTCCGATGGTCCCGCTCGGCGAAGGTGAAATCCGAGTGCGCAATCGTTTCCTGTCCCTCGACCCCTACATGCGTGGGCGAATGAACGATATGAAATCGTATGCCATGCCGCAACAGCTCAATGAAACCATGGGCGGAGCTACGGTCGGCGAAGTGGTCGAATCGCGCGACGCTAATTTTGCCGCGGGCGATACCGTTCGCGGCATGTTGGGGTGGGCGGAATATGGCGTCACTACCGCCCAGGGACTCGGCAAGGTCGACACCAGGCATGTTCCGCTGTCGGCTTATCTCGGTGCCGTGGGTATGCCAGGGATGACCGCCTGGTATGGATATCACAAGATCCTCGAACCGAAGGCAGGCGAAACTCTCGTCGTCAGTGCGGCGGCCGGCGCGGTCGGCAGCGTGGTCGGTCAGCTGGCGCGTATCGAGGGAGTCCGTGTGGTGGGGATCGCCGGCGGGCCAGAAAAGTGCCGTCACGTGACCCAAGATCTGGGTTTTGACGCGTGCGTTGATTACAAGACGGCCGAGGACGCCAAATCATTGGCGCGCCTAATTGCTGCCGCCGCGCCCAAGGGCGTGGACGCGCACTTTGAAAATGTCGGCGGTGATGTGTTGAACGCCGTCATGACGCTGCTCAACCCGTTCGCCCGCGTGGCGATGTGCGGCCTCATCGCTGACTACAATACGGTCCCCGGGGACATGATGAAAAGCGCCATCATGAATCCTGCCATGTTTCTCGTGGCCCGTTTCAAGATGCAGGGGTTCATCATCTCCGATCACCTGAATTTGTGGCCGCAGGGATTGACGGATCTGGCCGGGCAGGTCGCCTCCGGGCGGTTGAAGTACCGCGAGACGATCGCGGATGGCCTTGCGCAGGCGCCCGCGGCCTTTATCGGTATGTTGAAGGGACGGAACTTGGGCAAACAACTGGTTCGCCTCTAGCACCATGACGCAACTCATTTTGCATCACTACCCGAGTTCGCCCTTCGCCGAGAAAATACGGCTGATCTTAGGTTTCAAGGGCCTGCATTGGTCCTCGGTAATCATCCCCAATGTGATGCCGAAACCCGATGTGATTGCCCTCACGGGTGGCTATCGCAAGACGCCAATATTGCAAATCGGCGCGGATATCTATTGCGACACTGCCCTGATCGCCGACGTCATCGAGGCCCATGCGCCGCAACCCACGTTGTACGCGAGCGGCATCGCGGGGGCATCGCGAATCTTCGCGCAATGGGCCGATTCGACGCTATTTTGGACGATGATTCCCTTCACGCTGCAGCCCGCAGGCTTGGCGCACATGTTCAGCGGTATGCCGCCGGAAGCCGTCAAGGCGTTTGCCGACGATCGGGCCGCGTTTCGCGCGAATATGCCGCGCATGCGTCCCGCCGATGCCACCGGTGCGTTTTCTCTTTATCTCGAGCGTCTCGCGCACATTCTGGGCAAGCAAAATTTCTTTTTCGGCTCGGCGGCGAGCATTGCGGATTTCTCGATTTATCACAATCTCTGGTTTGTCTCGCGCGGCGGTCCGGTCGCCAAGATTCTTGATTCCTTTCCCGCCCTTCAGGCGTGGCGAGAACGGATGGGCGCATTTGGGCACGGCACATTCGACGCGCTTGAGAGCGGCGCCGCGATCGCCATCGCCCGCGACTCGATCGCGGCGACGCCTACGCTGCCGCCGCTCGACACCCATACAATCGCAATCGGCGAGAGAGTGACCATTGCGGCGACCGACACGGGAGTCGATCCGATCGAAGGTACGCTGCTTGCAGCGACCAGCGATCGGATCTCGATAGCGCGGGAAGATCCGCGCGCCGGCAGAGTTGCCGTGCATTTTCCCCGCCTCGGGTTTGAAATGCGTCGCGCAAAGTAACATGTTAAAGGCATCGATTCTGGCGGGCTTGGTCGCAGGAACCATCGATATCGGCGCGGCCTGCACCATCAACCGCGTGAGCCCGGGCCCGATACTGCGCTTCATTGCCAGCGGCCTCTTGGGCACGCCGCTTCCGCACGAAACCTGGGTCTACGCCTTAGGATTGGGATTGCAATGGCTGATGTCGATCACCATTGCCGCCATATTTGTTATGGCTGCGACGCGAATGCCGGCGCTATTGCGCCGCTGGGTCGGCGCGGGTATCGCTTACGGCATCGTGGTGTATTTGGTGATGACCTTTGTGGTCGTGCCGCTGTCGCGGGCGAAAGCCGGGCACCTCACCCTGTCCTCGATCATTGAGAATCTGTTGGCCATGATGCTGTTCGGCCTGATCGTGGCGTACATCGCGGCCGAATTTTCAAATGCGGGGCGCCGACGGGCGCCAGATCCGAAAGCCACCTAAAAAAGCAAAATCGTTGTTGCCCAGCCGGGCATTGTTCGGCAGGCGCTTGAGTTTCCGGGCATTGCCGCCGCCGATCACCACATAGTCAACTTCCAACACCGTGCTCAGCTGCTCGACCACCGCGGCGACGACGCGGCGCCATTTCTTGGCGCCGAGTCGGCGGCGACCGCGTTCGCCCACGAATTCCTCGTAGCTGCGGCCACGCTTGTAGGGCAAATGGGCAAGCTCCATAGGAACGACGGTGCCGTCAACGACCAGCGCAGAGCCTAGCCCTGTTCCCAATCCCAGAAAGAGCATGCGGCCGCCTTCGTAGCTACCGATCGCCTGCATCGCGGCGTCGTTCAAGACCAGCGTGGGCCGCCCGAAGGCCTTCCGGAAATCGAACCCCACCCAGCCGCGGCCCAGATTGTAAGGCTCGGACACGATTTTTCCATGCACCACGACGCCGGGATAGCCAATCGATACCGCGTCATATTTCAAATCGCCGATGAGCTTGAGCACGCGCGCAACCATCTGTCGCGGCGTCAACGTAGAATCGGATTCGAATTGACGCATTTCGCGACGGCCAGACACACGCGCCTTTACATGACTACCGCCGATATCGATGGCCAGTACGCGCCGCTGAGGCTTTCGCATGATTGACTTACAATAGCGCACCTGTGGCATCGCGTCATGGGCAATCTGCTGACATAATGTGCGCAGTTCTCATGCGCATGGGAGAGACACATGAAGCTTCGATCTTGCTGGGCGAGGGTTCAGATGACGCTGTGCGCCGTGCTGTCCGGATGCGCAGCGGTACCGACCGCACCCGGCCCGGTGCGTGCGCCGGCGGATCAGCAGTTGCTCCGCGAGCTGCACGCGACCGGCGTACAAATCTACCAATGCCAGCCCGCCAAGAATGACGCGTCTCAATGGGAATGGGCGTTCAAGGGACCCGAAGCGAGATTGGCCACCAGCATGGGCAGCACTATCGGCAAACACTATGCGGGTCCGACCTGGGAGGCCAACGATGGCAGCCGGGTGACGGGCGAGGTCATCGCACGCAGCGATAGCTCAAAACCCAACTCGATTCCGTTGCTGCTGCTGCGTGCCAAAGCCACGTCCGGGAACGGCATATTCACCGGCGTGAAGTACATCCAACGATTGAATACGGTGGGAGGCAACGCGCCAACGGTCGCCTGCCGCAAAGAGCAAATGGGCCAGGAACTGCGCGCCTCATATACGGCCGATTATTATTTTTATGGTGCGAAGACTTAAGCATGCACGACGAGTCCCTGGAGCAAGTTCAATCAAAAATCGCGTATCTCGAGCGCTCGATCGCCGAGCTCAGTGACGTGGTATTCCGGCAGCATCAGGAAATTCAGGCGCTGGAAGCGAAACTTAGGGCCATCAAAGACCGCTTGGAAGTGACATCGATCGAGGCGCGCGCGACGGCAGAGGAGCGGCCGCCCCACTACTAAGACGCCGGCGGACGACGGGCAAAAAGGCTCTGTGGCATGATCATGCCATGTCATTTGCCATAGATCCGGCTGAGTGGGTGGAGCAAGCCGCGCTCGCTTCGCCGCACCGCGTTTTCATCAAGACCTTGGATGGCCGAAGCTACACGTACGCGGATCTGCGCGAGCAATCCGCTCGGATCGCGGCCGCGCTCGCCGAGCTTGGGGTCGCGCCTGGCGATCGGGTCGCGGCGCAGGTCGACAAGTCCGCGGCAGCGGTGCTGCTCTACATTGCCTGTCTGCGCATGGGCGCGGTGTACGTGCCCATCAATGTTGCGAATACACCCAACGAAGTGGATTATTTTCTGCGCGACTCGCGACCCCGGGTTGCGGTCATTCGGCCGCAAGATCGCGCGGTGATCGAGCCGCTGGCAAAAGCGGCCGGGGTTTTGCACATTGAGACGCTCGGATCGGACGGCCAGGGGTCAATGATCGACCGCCTCGAGGCAACCAGCCGATCCTTCGACCTGCCCAAGATCGGCCACTCGCTTGCGGCGATCGTGTACACCTCCGGTACCACGGGTCGATCGAAAGGGGCGATGCTGACACGCGCCAATCTCGCGTCCAACGCCGCCGTGCTGGCGGATGCCTGGCGCTTTACCACCAGCGACATTTTGCTGCACACCTTGCCGCTGTTTCACATTCACGGACTGTTCGCTGCCATCAACTGCGTGCTCGCTTCCGGGTCGAGCCTGCTGCTATTGCCCAAATTCGAGGCGTCGTTGACGCTCGAGCACTTATCCGAAGCGACGGTCTATATGGGCGTCCCGACGCACTATACGCGCCTGCTGCGGGAGAGCCGTCTGAACAAAGAGACCACTGCAACCGTGCGGTTGTTCGTTTCCGGATCGGCGCCCTTGCTGCCTGAAACCCATCAGGAATTCCTGCGGCGCACCGGCCACGTGATCCTGGAGCGTTATGGGATGACCGAGACTCTCATGAACACCTCCAATCCCTACGATGGCGTGCGGTTGCCGGGTTCGGTGGGACGCCCCTTGAAGGGGACGCTGATTCGGGTGGCCAACCTCGACGGGGGTGCCGTTGAAGCCGACGCGGATGTCATGGGTGTGCTTCAGGTCAAGGGGCCCAATGTGTTCGCCGGCTATTGGCAGGACGCGGAGAAGACGCGCACTGAATTCACCGCCGACGGCTGGTTCAAGACAGGAGATGTCGGCCGCATCGATCGCGAAGGCTACGTCCACATCGTCGGCCGGGCCAAGGACCTTGTGATCAGCGGCGGATTCAATGTATATCCCAAAGAGGTCGAAAGCGAATTGGACGCGCTGGCCGGCGTATTGGAGAGCGCCGTGTTCGGTGTTCCGCATCCTGATTTCGGCGAAGGAGTTACCGCGGCGGTGGTCGCCAAACCCGGCGCAACTGTCTCGGAAGTGGACATCATTGAAGCGGTCAAGACGCGGCTGGCGCGCTACAAGGTTCCCAAGCGCGTGCTGGTGGTGGATGAGCTGCCCCGAAATGCCATGGGGAAGGTGCAGAAAAATGTGCTGCGCCAGACCTTTGCCAACATCTATCGGGCCGGATAATGGGCGGTGAGACCCGCGATCTGGCTAGATTTTCCATAGCGCTTCTCGCCACCCGATGCATGAAGCGCGCGCGATTGTTCGCAAGCGAGGTGTGATGTGAACGAGCAGCCAGTTGCCAACGCCGGCACCGACTGGGTGCGGCGGCCTGGAATGGGGTTTGTTTGGTGGTGCCTGCCGTTGGGTGTCGCAGTCGCGGCCAACTACTTTGCTTCGACGCCGCGCAACATCGCGCTCGTCTGGATGGCTTCGTTTGTATGGATGGGAACGGGTTGTATCTTAAATGCGCGTCGCTGCCACCGACTGCACTGCTATATAGCAGGACCCGCATTCCTACTCGGCGCCGTCGCACTCGTCTTGTTTGCTTCGGGGATTGCACTCTTAGGACCGCATTCGCTCAACACCGTCGTCAGCATTACGCTTACCGTCGCCTTGTTGTCATTCGTACCAGAAATGATCTGGCGCAAATATCTTTGACCGATGACAACCGCATCGATGCGCGCAGCGGCATTAAGGAATGAGGACGGCAGCTCCTTCAAAGCGACCGGCACGTAAGTCATCCAGCGCTTGATTGGCGTGCTGCAATGGATAGGAAGTGGTCTTGGTTGTGATGCGCCAATGCGGTATGGAGGCCAAGAACTCAACGCCGTCTTGCCGCGTGAGGTTCGCAACGGAGACGATCTCTCGTTCGTGCCAAAGCAGTTCGTAGGGAAAGCTCGGAATGTCGCTCATGTGGATGCCAGCGCACACCACGCGGCCGCCTTTACGCACCGTCCGCAAGGCCAGAGGCACCAAGTCACCGGCGGGCGCAAAGAGAATGGCTGCGTCGAGGCGCTTCGGTGGGACTGCGTTCGTGTCGCCCGCCCACGCAGCCCCCATCGCGCGGGCAAACTCTTGAGTCGCTGTGTCCCCAGGGCGGGTCAGGGCATACACCGTCCGCCCTTGCCGCAGGGCCACTTGCGTCACGATGTGGGCTGCTGCGCCGAATCCGTAGATACCGGCCTGCGCTACCGGCACGCACCAACGACCGCCATCCGATCAGCCCCGCGCATAACAGTGGCGCCAGCGATTCGACCGAGTAATTGTCGGGTAACGGGAAAGTGAATCGTGCGTCGGCGATGACCGACGTCGCATATCCGCCGTCGCGTGTATATCCGGTGAATTGCGGGTAATCGCAGAGATTTTCGTGTCCCTCGACACAGTAGCTGCAAGTCCCGCACGTATGGCCCAGCCAAGGGATGCCGACGAGATCGCCGATCTTGAAATCAGACTGAACATTGGCACCCAGCGCGTCGATCCGTCCGACGATCTCATGCCCCGGGACAAGAGGGAGTTTTCCAGGCGGCAATTCGCCGTCCACGATGTGCAGATCGGTACGGCACACACCGCAGGCGGCCACGCACACGCGAATCTCCTCCGGCCCGGGTGATCGATCGGGTAGATCGCGCCATTCCAGGGCTTTGCCCGGCGCCGTTAGGACCATGGCCTGCATAGCGGATAGCGATGATTGACCGGGTCAATTAGCCGGCGATAGGGTCACCATGGTGACCGTTCGGCCGCCGAGAGCCGCGCCCCCTTCGGATTGATCGATTACCACGTAGAAGCTCTTTTCCTGCGCGCGTACCTTGTTGCTTAAGGGGACGCTCAGCGAGATGCTGGATTTGCCATCTTCAATGCGTCCGAGCTGCGGGATCACCGCTGCGAAATCAACGCCGGGTTTCGCCGTGCCAGACTCGGTCCACCAGATAAAGCTTGCTTCGCCGTGCAAGTTGCCTCTGCGCCGCACCGTGATCTGAGCCGATGTTTCTTGCGCCGGCACCTCAACCGTGTCCGCGGCGAATTCAATTTTCGACGGACCGGGGGTGGGCGCAGTCGCCGGTGCCGCCGGCGCTTTTGCCGGCGGGATGGCGGCGGCTTGGCGCGATACCTGCGCGGCCGGCTCGCGATCCGGGGCGGGTTGATCCGGTTGCGACCCCGCGCCATTCGAGGGTGTCGTAGCGGCTGGAGCAAGCGGGGGCGGCGGCGGAGCCGCTGCAGTGCGTGTCGGCGCGCCGATCGCAAAGCTCGGCAGCAACCCCCGATTGCTGGCAAACCAATAGCCACCGGCCAGTAACGCGGCGACGGCGGCAGCCAGAGCGGCGGCCAAGAAACCGGTGCGCCGAGGAGGTGGTTTTTGAAGAAGCTCGCTAAGCGAAGCCAAATGTGGCGCCGCTTTGCGCAGGTCCAAAGCCGCCAGCCACTGCTGTACATCGGCAGGGCGTTTCTCACGTTCCCAACGTAGCCCGCCGCGAAGGGCTCGCCACTGCCGAGTGGTGAGATTCTTAGGCCGCCGGGGCCGCAATCGATCCGCACGTGCTTCGATCGCGGTCTTTTCCGAAAACGGATGCCGGCCGCAGAGCAGCAAATAGGCGACACAGGCAAGGGCGAAGACATCGTCTCGAGCATCGGGACGCGCGCCTTCCATCACCTGGCAACTCGCATAGCCGGGCGTGGTGCACGTCAGTGTCGATTCGAGTTCGATGGCGCCACGGCCCGTCCATTTATGCGATGCGCCGAAATCCAGAACCCGCAAGTCACCCGAGGCGGTGAGGAAGATGTTTTGCGGGTTGATGTCGCCGTGAATGACACCGCGTGAATGCGCATGCGCGATGCCCGCGCCGACATCGCGGATAACCGCCAGGGCTTGCGCCCGTTCCAAGGGAATGTGATTTCTCGCCTGCAGGACGCGGCTCAAGAGCTCGCCACTCAGCAGTTCCATGGTAAAAAACGCGATCGAGCCATCGCGATCGAACTCAAATACTCGAACGATGTTCGGATGCGACAGTAGCTGCAGATGCTGGAACTCGCGGCGCAATTCCACGAACAGATCCGCGCGCATGGTCACTGCCGTATGCAAGACCTTGACGGCTATTCGCTGTCCTTCTGATTCCAGTCGATATTCATCGATCGCCTGGAAGACCGTGCCCATGCCGCCCTGTCCCAAAATGCTCTCGATACGATAACGGTCTCGCAAAACGCTGCCTGACTTCAGCTCGCGGCCGCTTTGCGCGGTTGGGCCGCTCGGCGGGGTTGGGGCATTCTGCCGAGTTGGCTCTTCCGCGGGTGCTGTGGTGCGAGGCGGCACCAGATCGTCGGCTACGCGTAAGCCGACCGCTTGCGAAGATTCGTGATCCTCGCGGTCTGCCGCGGTGTCGGCAGCTCCGAGCGCGGACTCCGCCAGGGCGGTTTTTACCGCATGAAATACCTCGGGCTTGATCTTGCCACGGCGATAGTATTGATCCAGCTGCGATAGGACTTCCCAACTCCCGTCCGGCTCCGACTTGAATCGCTCTTGCACTAGCTGCAAGAATTCAGCCGGGTCGCAGTCGCCGGTCGCCAGCTCATCCAACCAGGCCTTGATGGCGGTTTCATCCGTCACTTCAGGTTGCGGAACAACGATTGGCCGCGTCACCGAGTTCATAAGAGGTCCTAAAGGCTACCTGGGGCCATTGTACCGATTGGAAACGTAGCAGGAGTATGGTGGGATGATGCAGTGCAATTTGTAATCCCTTATGTGAACTCCTGCCTGTAAGGAAGCTCTGACAATGCGCGATCTAGTACTTGCTATTGGACACCATGTTTTAGCATTTGGCATATTTGGAATTCTGTTTGCCGAGTTTTGGATGTTGCGCTCGGGATTAAGCCAGGCAACGGCCGCGCGCCTGGCATCGATCGACCTCTGGTATGGGGTTTTCGCTGGCGCGCTCGTGGTTGTCGGTTTCTGTCGAGCCTTCTTTGCCGCCAAGGGTTGGAGCTATTACTCCCATAACGTCTACTTCTGGGCCAAGATCGCCGTGTTTGCAGCGGTTGGGTTGTTGTCTCTGCCTCCGACCATAGCGTTTATTCGCTGGAGAAAATTGGCCGTCGCACCAAATGAATCGGATCTAAAGAGGGTGCGGCGTTACCTCCATGTTGAGGTGGCACTCTTCATGCTCCTGCCAATCTTTGCCGCGGCCATGGCGCGCGGCTATGGGGAATTTTAGCGCAGGCCGTTCTAGGGACTCGTTGAGTCAGCCCGACCCCTCGCATGCGTTAACGATTTGGGAATTTTTGCAATGTTGTTGAAAAGGATCTAAGGCTAATGAATCAGAAACTTGCCCCGCCGCTCAACGAGCAGAACGCGAGGTATCAGCCCGACCAACTGACCGCCGTTCGAGAATCGGCACCGATCGCGGATTCTGCACTGCGGCCTGCGCGCGAGACCGTCGCCGCGAGTTCATCATGGATCCGTCCGCTTCAGCAGGAAATGGCGCGCGTCATCGTGGGCCAGAAACCGCTGCTCGACCGACTGCTGATCGCTCTTCTCACCAACGGCCACGTTTTATTGGAGGGCGTGCCCGGATTGGCCAAAACACTTGCGTTGAAGACCTTGGCCAGCTGCATTGCCGTGCATTTCAAGCGGCTGCAATTCACCCCCGACATGCTTCCCGCCGACATCGTCGGGACCATGATTTACAACCCGCAGGATGGCGCATTCCGCACAAAGCATGGTCCGATTTTCAGCAATCTCATCCTCGCCGACGAAATTAATCGAGCGCCGGCAAAAGTGCAAAGCGCGTTGCTGGAGGCGATGCAGGAACGTCAGGTGACCATCGGCGATGAAACCTACGCCCTGCCGAATCCTTTCCTGGTGCTGGCGACTCAGAATCCTTTGGAACAGGAGGGTACTTATCCGCTCCCGGAAGCGCAGATCGACCGCTTCATGATGAAGGTGCTGATCACGTATCCCAACCGGGCCGACGAGCGGTCCATTCTGGACGCCATGGCGACCACGGAGGCCACGCTCGTTCCGCGTCAGGTCGTGAGCGCGGCGCAAATCGTCGAGGCGCGCCATGTCGTGAACACGCTCTACGTGGATGACAAGATTCGGGACTATATCGTCGATCTGGTGCTCGCGACACGCCCTCCCACGGCGGCGTCGCTGAACTTGAACGGCTACATTCAAATCGGCGCTTCTCCGCGCGCCACGATTGCCTTGACGCTGGGAGCGCGCGCCATGGCGTTCTTAAACGGCCGCAATTTCGTCATTCCTCAGGATGTCAAATCCATCGCCCTTGATGTGCTGCGTCATCGCGTGTCCGTGACTTACGAGGCAGAGGCAGAGAACATTTCCTCGGAAAATGTCATAGAGAAAATTCTGAACGCGCTGCCGGTGCCCTGATGGCCCGGGATGCCGCGAAGTCGAACAAGGCCATCATGAGTGGCATGCGGCAGCTGGAGATTCGCACGCGCCGCATGGTCAATGACAGCCTCGCCGGTGCATACCATTCGGTATTCAAGGGCCGCGGTATGGATTTCGACGAAGTGCGCGAATATAGCCCGGGCGACGAAGTGCGAACCATCGACTGGAACGTCACCGCGCGCGCCGGCAAGGCGTTTGTCAAGAAATTTACCGAAGAGCGCGAGCTCACCATTTTCCTGCTGGTGGATATCAGCGCCTCCGGAAATTTCGGCTCCGGCGTGTTGAGTAAGCGTGATCTCGCGGCGGAGCTCGCCAGCGTCTTGGCATTCTCCGCCATTCGCAATAGCGACAAGGTAGGCATGTTGCTGTACAGCGACCGGGTGGAACGGTATCTGCCGCCGAAGAAAGGGCGCCGCCACGTGTTAAGGGTGGTGAGGGATATCCTCTATCATTCGCCTGAGGGTATCGGCACTGACATCGTCAAGGCGCTCGATGTGGCCAACCGACTCCTGCATCGGCGCGCGATTGTGTTTCTCATTTCAGATTTTGAATTGCCGCAAGATCCTGAAGCTGCGCGCGCCAATTTGCGCAGAGCGATGCGCCAGACCAATCGCCGTCATGATCTCATCGCCGTCCACGTTGAAGATCCCCGCGAGCGGGAATTGCCCAACGTGGGAATCGTTGCTCTGGAAGACGCCGAAACCGGCGAAGTCATCGAGCTCGACAGTGCTAGCGCCGCCATCCGCAATCGATTCAAACAGCACTCCCTGGAAAGGAGCCGTCGACTGGTCAGCGATTTTCGCGCCGAAGGCGTCGATGCACTGCAGCTGCAGACGGACCTGCCTTATATGCCGGCCCTGCAGCGATTCTTTAAAAATCGAGAGCGCAGGCGCCTATGAGGGGACGCTTCCCTGCGGTGCACGCTACTCTTGCGGCCGGCGCAGTGGCTGCGTTCCTCGGAACCAGTCCATGCGCGGCTGCCGCGCCTGTCGATCCTGCCGTGCCTCAGGCAGAAGACATTCGCGACATTCGCGGACCCAAGCTGATAACGGCTGAATGGGTCTTGCCGGCAGCGATAGCCGCTGCCCTCCTGCTGGTTGGCGGCGGCTACGCCCTTTGGCGCCGGCGTCGCCGGCTTGATGCTCGTCCCCTGCTGCCGTACGAGATCGCGCTGCAGCGCCTTGAGGCTATTCGCGCGCTGATGCAGCCCGCGAAGGCACCGGAGTTTACGACGGCGGTGTCCGGCATCGTTCGCGGCTATATCGAGCAACGATTCAAGGTGACCGCGACGCGCCGAACCACCGAAGAGTTTCTGCGCGATCTGTTCGAGTCCTCCAATGCCTCACTTGCGCGCTACCGGTCCCTGTTGGGAGAATTTCTCAATCAGTGCGATCTGGTGAAATTTGCGGCGATGTCGCTCACGCTACCGGATATGGAAACCCTTCACCAAAGTGCGCGCGCTTTCGTATTGGCAACTGCCGAGCCGGAGCAAGTGATTGCGGCGACGTCGCCGGAAGCGCAACAATCCTCCAGCAACGAAATAGGCGCATGATTCGCTTTCTTCAGCCCGAGTGGTTTTGGCTGTTGGCCCTGCTGCCGCTCGTGATTTTGTGGCATGGACGGCGCGGTCCCGTTGCCGCCATCGAATACTCCGACGTTAGCCTGGCGCGAGACATCGCGCGCAGCAGCCGCAGTCGGATCGGTTGGTGGGCATGGCTGCTGCCGCTTGTCGCCTGTGTTCTCATGATTGTAGGTCTCGCCCGCCCGCAACGCGCCAACAGCCGCACCGAAGTTACCGCCAACGGCATCGACATCGTCCTGGGGCTCGATGTCTCCGGTTCCATGCAGGCGTTGGATTTTCAGATCAACCACCAACGGATCAATCGAATCGAGGTGGTCAAGTCGGTGGTCTCGAAGTTCATCGACGAGCGCTCTGACGATCGAATCGGTCTCATCGCTTTTGCGGGAGCCCCTTACTTGGTAAGTCCGATTACGCTCGACCATGACTGGCTGCAGCAAAACCTCGAGCGCGTCACGACAGCCGCAGCGGCTGACGACGGCACGGCGATCGGTTCGGCGATCGCCGCCAGCGTCAATCGCCTGCGCACGACTCCGGCAAAATCGAAAGTCATCATTCTGCTAACCGACGGCGTGAATAACACCGGAAAAATCTCGCCCCTCGCGGCCGCGGAGGCGGCAAGGGCTCTGGGCGTCAAGATATACACCATTGGTGTGGGCGCGCGGGGTGAGGCACCGATACCGGTCAGAGACGCGGCCGGCTATTTGCATCTGATCACGGCAAAAGTAGACGTGGACGAGAAGACTCTGCAGGCCGTCGCCGAAAAGACCGGCGGCAAGTTCTACCGAGCAACCGATACTGATTCGTTGCAGAAGATCTATGAACAGATCAACCGTTTCGAGAAATCGGCGCAAACGGTGCAGAAGTTCGAACATACCGATGAATTGTATCCGTGGGCCCTGATCCCATCGTTGGCCATGCTGGGACTGGGTTTGGGGCTGCAGCAAACCCGTTTGCGGAGATTGCCGTGAAATTTGCCTACCCATGGTGGCTGCCGGCGGGACTCGTCGCCGGGGCGCTGCTCATCTGGGTGTGGCGCCGCTACGATGCACGCCAGCATGCCGCACTGGCCAAGTTCATCTCGGCGCATTTGCGACATCAATTGACTCGCTCGATTTCACTCGCCCGGCGCCGCTTGCAGCGCGGTCTGTATTTCGCGGCGTTAATTTGCCTGTTCGTGGCGCTTGCCGGACCCTTAGTGGGGTACCGCTGGGAACAAGTCAACCGCCGCGGCAACGACATCATTTTCGCAATCGACACCTCCCGCAGCATGTTGACGCCCGATGTGAAACCGAATCGGTTGACGCGTGCGAAGCTGGCGATTGACGATTTCGCAAAGCAGTTGGATGGCGACGCGGTCGGCATCGTGGCATTTGCGGGGACCGCATTTTTGGCCTGCCCTGTTACGCTCGACTATGCCGCGTTTCACGAATCGCTGACGGCCATTGATACCAATTCAATTCCGCGCGGCGGCACCAATATCTCCAGCGCCATTCAGGCAGCTGAAGGTGCGCTGCAGCGGCGCGCGGGGAGCGATAAGATTCTCATATTGGTCACCGACGGCGAGGATCTTGAGGGGAATGCCTTGGAGGCGGCGCGAATGGCGGCGAAGGAGGGCCTGAAAATCTACGCGGTAGGCGTAGGGACTGCCGGTGGCGACCTCATTCCCATCTCGCCGGATCTGGGAGGCGGGTTTGTGAAGGACGAGACCGGTGCATTCGTCAAGTCGAGGCTGGATGAGCCTGCGCTGAAGGCCATTGCCGCCGCCACGGGCGGACTCTATGTACCGCTTGGGACGCAGGCGGAGGGCCTGGACCAGATATTCCGTACGGTAAGCTCGATGGCAAAGCACAATCTTGCCTCCCGGCAACAGAGAATTTATATCCAGCGCTATCAATGGCCGCTCGCGGCTTCGCTGGGATTGTTGCTCGCCAGCCTTCTCATCGGCACGCGCCGGCGAGGCGGTGCATTGGGAAAGGCAGCTCCAGGTGCTCGCGGCCATGTCCGCTATCGCGATGCTTTCAGTGTCCCCGAGTCGGCCGGCAACATCCGCCGTCCCGCTCCTACGCGACTCAACGGGCGCTGTGACAGAGTTCAACGCAGGAACTGCCGCTTACCGGGCCGGCCAGTACCCGCAGGCGGCGCAGGCGTTTCAGCAATCGATCAGCCACGCGCCCTCGAGCGACTCGAAACGCCTGGCTGACCAAGAGGACGCCTACTACAACCTCGGCAACGCGTTGTATCGCGCGGGCCAGAAGACCGAGCAGTCCTCTGCGAAGGCCACTCTGGAAAAGTGGAACGAGGCCGTGAAGGCGTATGAGACTGCGCTGCAGCTGCGTGCGGATGATGCGGACAGCAAATTCAACCGCGATGTGGTGAAGCGCAAGATCGACGCATTAAAGCAGAATCAAAACCCACAGCAGAATCAGAATCAGCAGCAGAACCAGAATCAGCAGCAGAACCAGAATCAGCAGCAGAACCAGAACCAGCAGCAGAATCCAGAACCAGCAGCAGAATCAGCAGCAGAACCAGAACCAGCAGCAGAACCAGAGTCCGCCGCAGAATCAGAACCCACCGCAACAGAATCAAGGTTCTGGACAGCCCCCCAACTCGCCAGACGCGAAAAACAATGACCCGAAACAGGGGCAGGGGCAGGCGCAACCGCCGCCGAACGGCGGCGGGTCAAAAAGCGATCAATCCCCGCCAAATGCGGGCCAGCCGCCGATGCACCCGAAGGTGGCGCTGATGAGGATCGGCGGGCTGCCGACAATCAACGCCTTCCCGGCCAGATGACTCGCGAGGAAGCTCGCGAACTGCTCGACTCGGTGAAAGGCGATGAGCGACATTCTCCCTTGGCTACCGCCGTGCAACGCGACGCTGTGCGGCCGCCGGATAAGCCATTTAAGAACTGGTGATGAGAGCGAGCAGTAGCAAACGCGGTTGGCTGATCGGGATACTTGTCTCGGGTCTCGTCTTGGTTGCGCCGGCCATCGCGGACGACCCTTTGGTCTATGCGACCATTCAACCTGCGCAGATCACTTTGGGAGAGTCCGCGAGGTTCACGATCACGAATTTGGGCGAAGGCACAACGCCCATTTCGCTGCCGGTGGTGTCGGGATTGCAGTTTGAGATCATAGGCCGCACCCATCAGATCGAGATAGTTAACGGTACGACGCTGCCGTCGTCATCGCTCATCGTGCGCGTTACCCCGAAAATCGCAGGCATCTTCACCATTCCCGCGCTCACGCCGAAGTCTCAACCCCTGGTATTGCAAGTCAACGCAGAACCCGGGAGTCAGAGTTCCGCCCAGTCCGGCACCAACGCACCGAATTCGCGTCCGCCGCTGCTCTCGGGCGGATCAATCCCCAAGGGTGTTCGTTTGACGGAAGACGGCTCGGCGTATCTGCGCTTGAGCGTACCGAAACGCGAGCTCTATGTGGGCGAAAGCGTACCGATCGAGATCGAACTAGGGGTACGCCCCGGCTTGGTCACAGCGTTCAAAGGCCTGCCAAGGCTTACCGGAGATGACTTCACGTTAAACGAGTTGTCGCCACAACCGGAGCGCAGTGACAAGATTATCGACGGCCAGCCTTTTGTCTTGCTGACCTGGCACAGTGTTCTTGCGGTGGTCAAGCCCGGCGTATTTCCCCTGGTCGCGGAAGCTCCACTCACCGTGAAAATCAGAACCCGGCCCCGGCAAGAGTCTTCGCTGGACGATCGGTTCGGCGATCCGTTCTTGCAAAACCTATTCGGTGCGTCTGTGCAGAAGGACATCAAGGTCGCAAGTCCCCCATCGGAGCTGAAAGTTCTCGCTTTGCCCACCGAGGGTCGGCCGGCGGATTTTCACGGTGCGATCGGCACGTTTAATATCGAGAGCGATATCTCTCCTCTCAAGGCTGATGTCGGCGATCCGCTTACGCTGCGAATGCGTGTGATTGGCTCCGGCAATTTCGATCGGGTCGAAAGCGATATGCTCGAGCATGTCGATCAATGGAAGACGTATCCTCCCAAATCGACCTTCACGAGCAGCGATCCGATCAAGCGCAAGGGCGAGAAAATCTTCGAGCAGCCGCTCATCGCGTTGAAGCCAGGCGTCCAAGCTCTTCCCGGCCTGACCTTCAGCTACTTTGACCCCAACACGCAGCGCTACGAGACGGCCAGAAGTTCGCCGCTCAGCGTGACAATTACCCCGTCACCGGCCGACCGCGCGCTGAGTGATTCGCAAAACCCCGCGGGCTCCACGGCTGCGGGGGAAAAATATGCCCGCGGCCTCTTGCCCGATCACATCGCCGACGGTGTCTTGGTGAATTCCCTCATACCTCTGTATTTGCGACCCGCGTTTCTCGCGCTCCCCACGCTATTGACCCTGGCGTTCGTTGGCGGATGGGTAACGACGCGTCGACGCAAGGACTCGAGTGGCAGACTGTCCTTGCGATATGGCGTTTCCTCCAAGGCGGTCAAGCGCATGCTTTCCCAGATGGAGCGGGCGGCACGGTCCGGCGATGAGGTGGCATTCTTCAATTCAGCTCGGTTCGCGCTTCAACAGGCTCTGGCCGAGCGCTGGCAAATGGCTGCCGAACACGTCACCGTGGCGGAAATAGAATCTCGCGTTGGCGCGGAGGGCGACGATCTTCGCCAATTGTTTGCCCTCGCGGACGAATCCAAATATTCAGGTCATGGACTTACCGGTGTGAATTTCTCACGATGGATGCAATTTGTGCGTCACCAGTTGATGGTTGAGAAAGCCTGATGAACGGTTGCGTTCGCATGATCGCGTTGATGGTTGTGCTCACGCTTGCGGGAGGTCAATGCCGTGCGGAATCCGAAACGGGGTATTCCGCCGCCGGTCTATATAACTTGGCAAATTCCTATGCGCGCGCCGGCCAGCCGGGAATGGCGGTTCTCAACTACAAGCGGGCGGCCTTGCTCGCGCCGAATGATCCCGACATAGATGCCAATCTGCGCTTCGTGCTTGCATCGGCGCAGCTTCCCAGCGCCCCGCCCAGTCGATTCGACCGTGTGGTGAAAATCGCAAGCCCGACGATGGTTGCCTGGATCGGTGTCATTGGACTTGTGATCTTAGGCGGCGGCGCGATCGCCGCGCAGGTTTCATCGCGGTTGCGATGGCCACGCCGCGCCGCTATGGGCGTCGGCGCCGCGATGATCGCACTTACCGTCTGCGATGCAGTCGTCCTCTGGCCGACTTTGCATGAAGGGATCGTGATCAAGGCCGCGACTCCCGTGCGCGTAGCACCTGCACCGATGGGAGATTCCCTATTTGTGCTGCCGGAGGCGGAGACCGTCAGGATTTCCACCGAGCACGAGGGATTTGTGCTGATTCAGACGAAGGCGGGTCGCGCGGGGTGGGTTTCGCGCACCAGTATCGCGCCCGTCGTGCCGCAAAAATCGCGCTAAGCCGGGGCGTCTAAAGCTCTTCGAATGATTCCGATGCCAGTGTGGTCAACTGGTATCCTGTCCAGATCATCGCGTGCAAGAGTACTAAAGCGCTGTGACAGAACCCGCCACAAAATCAGGCGTAATCCCTGAGGTGAAGGCCACGCATTTGGGCCTTATGCGACAACTGCGGATAATGATCCGCGCGATCTTTGCCTCGCCGGTGGGTAAGTCGCTCTGGGTGCTGATTTCTGCAATCCTAATCGTCATAGCCGCGACAGCCTACGGACAGATTCGTCTCAACAGCTGGAATAGGCCTTTCTACGATGCTCTATCGCGGCGCGACTTGCGTGATTTTTTCTTCCAGCTCGGCGTGTTCTTCGTCATCGCGGGCTTTCTACTTTCGCTCAACGTGGCGCAACGCTGGTTGTCGGAGACGCTGCAGGTAAAGCTGCGCGAAGGCCTGGTACGCAGTCTTCTTCAAGATTGGCTGTTGCCGCGCCGCGCTTTTTGGCTGGCGAATGCGGGAACGATGGGCGTCAATCCCGATCAGCGTATTCATGAGGATGCGAGAAAACTGTGCGAGCTTTCGGCAGATCTTGGCATCGGCGTTCTTCAGGCCTCGGTGTTGTTCGGTACCTTCGCCGGCGTCCTCTGGGGTCTTTCGAGCAGCTTCACGGTCCGCGTCGGCGAGATGGACTATGCGGTACCTGGCTTTATGTTGTGGGCCGCAATTATTTACGCGAGTGCCGGCTCGCTTCTGAGCTATTGGGTCGGGCGCGGTCTCATCAATCGCAATGCGGAGCGTTACTCGCGTGAGGCGGATCTGCGTTTTTCGCTGGTGCGAGTCAACGAGCATGTCGATGATATCTCCCTTGCGGAGGGTGAAGCGGACGAGAAACGGCGTATCGAGCGCCGGCTTCAAGAGGTGCTCGCCGCGACGCGCCGCATCGTGTGGGGGCACACGAATCTTACGTGGATCACATCGGGCTTCGGGTGGGTTACGCTGGTTGCGCCGATACTCGTAGCGGCGCCGCTATACTTCACCGGCAAGGTTTCCTTCGGCGGCCTCATGATGGCGGCGGGCGCGTTCACGCAGGCACAATCGTCGCTGCGCTGGTTCATAGACAACTTCAGCGTCATTGCCGACTGGCGCGCGACCTTGCTTCGAGTCGCGAGCTTCCGGCATGCCGTGGTAACCACCGATGAACCCCACGGCTACGCAAGCCGCATCGACTACGCGGAAGGCGACTCGGGCCGCTTCCTGATCGATGACCTCGAAACGGTGTCTTCCGCGCACGACGACGTGCTCAAAGAAACAAAGGTGGTGGTGAAGAGCAGCGAACGGGTGCTCATTCTGGGTGCGCCCGGAACCGGCAAAACCCAGCTATTCCGGGCATTGGCCGGTTTGTGGCCGTGGGGCGCCGGGCACATCACCCGCCCGCGCGGAGAACAAATATTCTACCTGCCTCGCGGCACGCCATATTTGCCTCGCGGAACGTTGCGAGAAGTTCTCGCGTATCCGTTGAAGGCCGAAAGCTTCGATTCGAGCGGCTTCACCCGGGCGCTTTATCGGCTCGGACTCGAACGCCTCGCGCCGCTCCTCGACGAGACTCACCGCTGGGACCGGGAATTGAGCCAGGACGAGCAATTGTGCCTGGTGTTTGCACGCATGTTGATACAAATGCCGCCCTGGGCGCTGATCGATGGGACATTGGGGCTGCTCGATGATGACGTGCTCGAATTGGTCGTCGACGTGTTCACCAATGAGCTCAGAGGCACGTCCATCATTCACATTGGCGGCGCCGGCGAAGCACACGCATTGTTCTCATCCATCCTGCATCTTATCAAGGCGCCCAAGGCACCTGCGGTTGCGGAACCTGGACATCAGCCGTGAACAGAATGCCCGGTCCCAGCGCGGCGATTATTGGCGGCATGGCGCGAGCCCTTTTGCTGATCGTGGTGGCGCAGCTATTGCCGGCATGGTCGTGCGCGACCGATTTTGCATTTCGCCCGCCGTTGACGGTCGCAGACGCCACCACACCCGCGGTCATGCGCGACCTCGCGGCGCGACTCATACCGGTTTATCAGGACCCGGATTCCGATCGCTATCTGGCAAATCTGTCGGCGCTGCAGATGGCGGCGGGCGAGTACGTGGCCGCGGACACCACGCGGCGATTGCTGCGCGATCGACGACGAAAAGCCGACTTCGGCCGGCCGATCGGCCGCGGCGTGATCTTTGACATGTACGCCCACGCGCGGGGAGCGGAAGCGGATGGCCGAACGACCTTTGCGGAGGCTTTCGCCACGTCGTTCCGGGACACGATCCATCCGCTCGCGGATAAGGACGCTTACGTAGTGACACGATGGCTGGGTGCGCCTCCGGCCGCATATCGGGACGCGCTGCAGGCCGCCTTTGATCAGCAGCGGGCCAAGGACAGCATTGACCAATCGGACGCGATCGAGCTGATCTGGAAATACGTTGCGATGGATGCCTTTCGGACGTTCGGCCCGCTGGTTATTTTGCTAAACGCCGAAGACGACAGCCGACGCTACTCGGTCGATAACGAGGTGGTAATTCGCACCCCGGATGGAGCAAGCGTCTCCGCCACGGTCATTCGCCCCAAGAACACCAGTACCCCTCTGCCCACGCTGCTTGAATTCACCATCTACGACTCGCAGACCTACGCGAAGGAGTGCGCCGCCCGCGGTTATGTGGCGGTGGTGGCTTACACCCGCGGAACGCGCCAGGACGTGAACGAGATCGTTCCTTACGTGCACGACGGTGAGGACGCCCGCGCGGTTATCAATTGGATAGCCATGCAGCCCTGGAGTGACGGACGCGTGGGAATGTATGGCGACGAATACAGCGGTTTTACGCCATGGGCGGCGGCCAAAGAACTGCCGGCGGCCCTCAAGGCGATTGCCACATCCGCCTCCAGAGCTCCCGGAATCAATTTTCCAATGCAGGGCAACATCTTTCATACCTCGGCGTATCAATGGTCCCTGCGTGTGACGGACCCCAAGGCGTATGGCGAAAATGATAACGATCCTGAGCGGTGGCGCTCGCTTGATCAGAAGTGGTACAGAAGCGGAAGGCGATTCCGCGACATCAGTCGGCTGTTCGGGAAGCCCAATCCAACCTTCAGCCGCTGGCTGAATCACCCGAGCTACGATGGGTATTGGCAACGGTTGATCCCGTTCAAGAAGCAATTTGCGCACATTGATATTCCGGTCCTGACGATGAGCGGCTACTTCGCCGCAAACGAGCCGGGCGATCTGTATTATTTCACTCAGCACCACCGATACAATCCGCACGCCGATCATGTCCTGATCATCGGACCCTACGATGACAACCTGATGCAACGCGGGACGTCGGCCAATCTGCATGGCTATCAGGTCGACTCTGTCGCGCACATCGATTTTCGCGAGCTTCGATTTCAGTGGTTCGATCACGTCTTGAAGGGCGGCGCGACGCCGTCGTTGTTGACGGACAGCGTCAACTACCAAGTCATGGGGTCAAACGAGTGGCGCCACGCCTCATCGTTGGAAGCCATGGCCGGGAAATCGCTGAAGTTCTATCTGGACGCATCCGCACCCGGCCACCGGCTGGTCCTGCATAAGAAAACGAACTCCTCGTTTATTCTGCAATCCATGAGCTTCTTGGATCGCCTTGATGCGGCCTGGACGCCGTCAACCGACCTCGTGAACAAAAGCCTCGCACCCCGTCACGCCACAATGTTTGTGAGTGAGCCCCTGAGCCAGCCCACCGAGTTCAATGGACTGTTCACGGGCCGACTTGATTTCAGAGTGAACAAGCTGGATGTGGACCTAAACATCAGCCTGTACGAACTTCTCGCCGATGGCACCTACGTGCGCTTGTTCAGCCCGGTTCACGAATTTCGCGCAAGTTACGCAAAGGACCGAGTGCACCGCCACCTTCTCGGCGAGGGCGAGCGACAGCGGCTGACGTTTCGTAGCGAGCGACTCACGAGCCGCCGATTGCAGAAAGGCAGCCGTCTGGTCATGCTTCTCGGCGTCAATAAGCGGCCGGATCGCCAGATCAACTACGGCACCGGAAACGACGTCAGTGAGGAGTCCGTTGCCGACGGCAAGATTCCTCTTAAGATCCGTTGGTATAGCGATAGCTATATCGAGATCCCGGTGGACCGGTAGCTCCCGCGCCGAGAGTGGGGCAGCGCCCGACGGCCGACACTTTTGCAGAGTGACCTATTCGCCCGTAAGGGGTCAGTTCGCCAGCGAATGCTGGCGATTGCACTGCGGTAGCATCGGTAAGCCATTGAAATCGGTATCTAAATTAGTTACGGAACAAGAACGTTCACAATTCGCGCATATTCGTACGGTATGTTTCCCGCACGTTGAACCTTGAACCGCCTCCATGAGGGCAGCATGAGCACAGAGTGGACCAAATCCGCACTCCCCCAACCAATGGGGGCCGCGGCGGCGAACGCGAACGGGCAGTCCGGCGACGGGCGCGAGACAGTACGAATTGGCAAGGCCCTCTATGAGCGCTATCTGCTATTCGACAAAGTTG
Organism: uncultured Gammaproteobacteria bacterium; assembly: GCA_963749775.1. Taxonomy (GTDB): domain Bacteria; phylum Pseudomonadota; class Gammaproteobacteria; order Steroidobacterales; family Steroidobacteraceae; genus Bog-1198. The sequence goes on along the minus strand of CAVVPB010000022.1, from coordinate 59,039 downwards.
TTCGGCCGGCTTCCGCGACGCCACGCGAACGCTTCGAGGCTTGCGCCCTCGCTGTGCGCGAAGTGATGGCCTACCGCTGGGCTCAAACCATCCGCACGTATGAGCGCGAAAATCCCAAGCGTGTCTATTATCTCTCGATGGAATTTCTCATCGGCCGATCGCTCGCTAACAATGTAGAGAATTTGCTGCTGGATGCGGATGCACACCGAACTGCCGAAGAAATCGGACTGGACTGGCTCGCGACTTTGGAGCAAGAACCGGACGCTGGGCTGGGCAACGGTGGCCTCGGACGCCTGGCGGCCTGCTTTCTGGATTCCATGGCAACGATGCAGCTTCCGGCGATGGGCTATGGTCTCAGGTACGAATACGGCATGTTCAAGCAGACCATCCGCGACGGTTGGCAAGACGAGCAACCGGATAATTGGCTCGCACAGCAAGACCCGTGGGAAGTGCGCCGAGCGCGTGATCAAGTTGAAGTGCAGCTGGGTTGCTCGTTCGAGGTGCGAGAAGGGACATTGCGCGCCATCGCCGGCAAGCCATCGAGACTCATCGGCGTACCCTATGATCGTCCGATCGTCGGTTACGGCGGCAAGACCATCAATACGCTGCGTTTATGGGCCGCAAGAGCCCCTGAATATTTTGATTTTCAGGCTTTTAGCCACGGCGAATTTGTCGGCGCAGTAGCCGAGGCGCTCGAGGCAGAGTCGCTGACCCGCGTGTTGTATCCCGACGATTCCACCAGCCTTGGCCAAGGACTGCGTTTCGTACAGGAGTATTTTCTCGTCGCCTGCTCCCTGGCAGACCTCGTCCGCCGCTTTCGACGCGACAACACGGATTGGAACCTTCTGCCCGAGAAGGTGGCCGTTCAGCTCAACGACACGCACCCGAGCTTCTCGGTCCCCGAGTTGATGCGAATTCTATTGGATGACGCTCATTTAAGTTGGCAGGCCGCGTGGGATCTGACTTGCCGGTCTCTTGGCTACACCAATCACACCTTGTTGCCAGAGGCTCTGGAAAAATGGCCGGTGGAGTGGTTTCAACTGCTCGTGCCGCGACAGCTTCAGATCATCTTTGAGATTAACCGGCGCCTGCTCGATGCGGTACGGGAGAGATTCCCTAACGATGAGGCGCGCGTGCGACGCGTAAGCTTGATCGAGGAAGGGCCGGTACGGCACGTCCGCATGGCCAACCTGGCGATTGTCGGCACCCATAGCACCAATGGCGTCGCGGAAATTCACTCCAGGCTGTTGCGCACCAGTACGGTGAAAGACTTGGCCGAGATGTTTCCCGAAAGGTTCAGCAACAAGACCAATGGCGTCACGCCGCGCCGCTGGTTGCTGCTCGCCAATCCGCCGTTGGCCGGATTGATTACGCGCGCGATCGGCGGCGCATGGATTACGGATCTCAGCGAGCTATCCCGGCTCAAACCGCTGGCCGATGACGCTGGATTTCTCGACCAATTTATTCGCGTTAAGCTTGAGAGCAAACAACAGTGCCGCACATGGCTCAACGCCAAGTTCGGGCTCACCATCGATTCAGGCACTATCTTCGATTGCCACATCAAGCGCATCCATGAATACAAACGACAGCTACTCAACGTCCTGCGGATCGTCGTGCTCTACAATCGCCTGCGGGACAATCCACAGCTCGAGCTGCCGCCGCGGACGTTCTTTTTCGCCGGCAAGGCGGCGCCCGCATACCACCTCGCCAAGCTCATCATCAAGTTGATCGAAAACTTGGCGCAGACCATCGCGGCGAATCCGGCCGCCAGCCGTCGGCTGCGCGTCATTTTCCTGCCCGACTATGACGTTTCGCTGGCGCAGAGGCTCATTCCCGCGAGCGAAGTCTCGAACCAGATTTCCACAGCCGGCTTCGAGGCCAGCGGCACGAGCAACATGAAATTCATGATGAATGGGGCCCTGACCATGGGGACGCGCGATGGCGCTACCATCGAAATGGCCAGCGAAGCGGGCGAGGAGAATTTTTTTCTTTTCGGCCTCACCGCGGAACAGGTCACGGGTAGTCGCGGCTGGTATAACCCGCGGTGGCATTACGAGCACGACCCGGAAACGCGCGCCGCTTTGGATCTAATTGGATCTGGGCATTTCAGCGCGGCGGATCCAGGCCTGTTCAGGCCGGTGTACGACACCTTGATGAAAACCGATTACTACATGCACCTGGCAGATTTACGCGCCTATCTTGAGGCGGATCAGCGTTTGCTCAATCTTTACGCCAAGCCGCGAGAGTGGGCTCGCAAGGCGGTGCTTAACGTGGCTTCATCCGGCAAGTTTTCCAGCGACCGTACAATTGCCGAATATGCAAAAGAAATCTGGGGCGCGACGGCGTGCCCAGTTCCTGGCGAAATATCGCTATGAATGACATGTCATCGTTCGACAACGACGAGTTGATTCGCCGCCTTAGCCGCGATCTTGCGGACGGCTACGACGAAGAGTTCGAGATGGAGATCGAGGATCGTCATCCGCTGCCCGGCGTTCCCGCGGGAGCAGACGAGCGAGGCCGAACGGGCTTATCGGCAGCACTACTTCAGCGATCTGTTTCGGCTTCAGGCCGAATTGGTCAAGCTGCAGGATTGGGTGGTCGAAAATCGCGAGAAAGTCGTGATCCTGTTCGAAGGGCGTGATGCGGCGGGAAAGGGCGGCGCCATCAAGCGCATTACCCAGCGCCTGAATCCTCGAACTTGTCGGGTCGTTGCGCTGCCGGCGCCTAACGATCGGGAGCGCACTCAGTGGTATTTTCAGCGCTATGTGCCGCATCTGCCGGCGGGCGGCGAAATCGTCCTGTTCGACCGCAGTTGGTACAACCGCGCCGGCGTCGAGCGTGTCATGGGTTTCTGCACGGCGCAGGAATACGAGGAGTTTTTCCGTTCCGTGCCCGAATTCGAACGCATGCTCGTGCGCTCCGGGATTCACTTGCTGAAATATTGGTTCTCAATTACGGACGAGGAACAATATTTGCGCTTCCTCGGCCGCATCCACGATCCACTGAAGCAATGGAAGCTGAGTCCGATGGATCTCGAGTCGCGCCGGCGCTGGGAGGAATATACCAAGGCCAAGGAAGTCATGCTCGAGCGCTCGCACATTCCAGAGGCGCGGTGGTGGGTGGTGCAGGCGGTCGACAAGAAGCGGGCGCGCCTCAATTGCATCGATCACCTGCTGAAACGGTTTCCGTACAAGGAAGTGGTCAAGCCAACCATCGTGTTGCCCGAACGCGAGCGTCACGAGCACTATTCGCGACAGGCGGTACCCGCCGATATGCTGGTGCCGGAGGTTTATTGATCAGCGGAGGCGCTTAAGCAGGGATGTTGCCGCGGCGGGATTGCTCACCTTGTGGCCGCTGATGACGTACAGATAGACATCGCGCGGCTTGCCGTCCTGAGGGCGCGCTTCGACGTACTCAAGTTCTTCAGGCGCACCGCCCGAGGCCCACGTGCGCGCCCGCGTCGCCCAGCTCTTTAAGGCTGCATCGGAATAGCCGGATTCTTCGGATGCCGCGGTTCCCATGATTCGGGCGTAGACGAATGGCGCGGTCGCATCACCAATCTGCGGGTATTTGGAATCGCCGGCGACGACGATGCCGACGCTGTACTTGCGCACCAGCCCGATGAAATCCGGATTGCGGAAGCTCTCGTGCCGAACCTCGACAACGTGTCGCAGAGCGAGGCCGCCCGCGTCCGGCGGCAACAGCTTCAGGAACGCTTCGAAATCCGCAGGATCGAATTTCTTGGTCGGCAGGAACTGCCAATTGATCGGACCGAGCTTGTCTTTCAGCTCCGCGACGCCGCTGGCGAAAAATCGCGCGATGGTGTTGCCGGCATCGGCAAGCACGCTGCGATTCATGGCGTAGCGCGGGGCCTTCAGCGAAAAAACAAAACCGTCCGGTGTTTCGTCGTGCCATTTGGCGAAGCTGGCCGGCTTCTGGGATCCATAGTAAGTACCGTTGATCTCGATGGACGTCAGCTGGCGGCTGGCGAATTCGAGCTCGCGCTTCTGCGGCAGTTCCTTTGGATAGAAGGTGCCGCGCCAGGGTTCGTATGTCCACCCGCCAACGCCGACGCGAATTGTCCCTGCCGCCGCCTTGTCCATGTGCAAATCCTAACGGTCGCGTCGCAGCCACGCAAACCGTTGTAAGCGAATCGTTAGCGGTCCGTAAGAGCGTTGTGCGGGTCGACTGGTAGTTTTTCAGTGCCGATTCGAAAAGACGGCGCGACCGGAATCTACCAAATCCTACAAGCAGGGAGATTTTCATGACCCTTCAATCGATGACTCATTTCTGTCTCAGAGCGATGGCTTTGACATTATTGATTGGCGTTCCAGCGTTCGCCGGGAGTGCGCCCCATCGTTTTGTCGTGTTTGGCGACAGTCTGTCGGATCCCGGAAACTACTACTTCCTCTACGGGCAGGTCTCGGAGGCGCCCTTCGCGCCCATACCCAGCGCGCCCTACGACGAGCACGGTCATCACTTTACCAATGGGCGTACATGGATCGAGCGGCTGACGCTCGAGCTCGATCATCCCGGAGAGCGGGCGGGCAGCATTCGAGCGCCCGCGGATCAATACCAACTACGCTGTCGGGCGTGCGCGTGCCAGACCGCAGGCTCCGGAGTTTGCTTCCTACGATCTCGGGACGCAGGTGGCGACGTTCCTGACGGACTTCAATGGCGAAGCACCGGGCAACTCCACCTACGTCATCTGGATCGGCGCGAACGATCTCGATGACGCCTTAAGCGTGGCGTCGACCGATCCTGCGCAAAGTGCCGCCATCATTCAGTCTGCCCTGGCCGCGGTGGCGGCAAACGTAGAGCTTTTGTGGTCCGCCGGTGCTCGCTCCTTCTTCGTACCGAATTTGCCGGACTTTGGCCTGACCCCCGCGGTGCAGTCTTTGGGGCAGCCGGCGATATCGGCGGCCACCGAGCTATCCACGCTCTACAACACCTATCTTGCGCAGACACTGGCTCAATTGGGAGCGCTGCCGGGAATCGAACTGACGACGCTGGACGTGTTCGCGGTGCTGCATGGCGTGGTGTCGGATCCTGCCGGTTTCGGAATCAAGGACACACAAACTCCCTGCCTGCAGTTCGGGGTAACCGTCGATGCAATCTGCAATCACCCGAATAAGCACCTGTTCTGGGATGCCATTCACCCGACCGTCGCCGGGCATGAAGCGCTGGAACAAGCGGCCGAGCAGGCGCTGTCCATGCAAAAGTCGACTCATTAAGCCACCAAAAATCAAAAGGGAGCTCCTATGAACGTTCATCTCAATCGCATTCTGGCCGCATCGGCCCTCGCTCTGGCACTCGCCTTGAGCGCAGGATGCGCGGGAACCACGCCTAAGGCGCAGTTCTCACGCGAGATCGTGCCCGAGTCGCGAATCAGCTCGCTCGATAGCGTGCAAGTCAAGGTAAATGCAGCGGACAACGTTGCGATTCTGCCGGCCGAAATGGATCGCTTAGCGCAAGAGATCAAGCGCCTGGTCGACGCCAAGAAGACCGCCAACCCGCGGGTCGGCGAGAGCAAGGCTTACGAACTGGACCTGCAACTCTCGCGCTATGAAAAGGGTAGCAAGTTCGCCCGCGCGATGTTGGCGGGGCTCGGACAAATCCATATCGATGGCCGGGTCAGCGTGTACCAGAATCCCGAGCATGCCCTGGTCGGTGAGTTTGGTGTCGCAAAGACTTTTGCCTGGGGTGGAATGTACGGGGCGTCGACGTCGATCGAAGAAATCGAAATCACTTTCGCCGACGGCATCGCGGAGGCGGTCACCGGGCAGCACCAGTCCAAGCCAACGGACGCGAGACTGCGCTAAAGGACACTAGATCCAATCACGCGGGCCGCGAACTCTTGAGTTCGCGGCCCGCTCAAGTCATTGCGCCGGCGCGTGCTTCACGGCCTTCGCGCGCATTTGCTGCTCCATGGCAGCATATTTGAGCTGCTGATCGGGGGTCAAAATCGCATTGATCTGTGCGTCGCTGTCGCTGAACACCGCCCTCGATTGGGTCTTACGATCTGCGTGGCTTGCCGTGGAGTCGGCCGCGATAGCCTTCAGTTTTTGCTGTCGGTCGGCAATGATGGGTGTGATTTTGGCGGCCTGATCCGGGGTTAGCGCTAGCTTGGTGGTCATCTTATCGACCACCTGCTGCGGCGTGGGCATCGAATGAGCGGCCGCCGGAGCGACAGCATCGTCCGCTGGGAGCGCGGAAAGCGTGGCGGGAATTGACGCGCACAGCGTGGCCGATAAAAGCGTCGCGAACATGGCTTTGTTCATGAGCCTCTCCTGTTGGGTGGTTTCGAAAACGTATACCGCGATACGTTCGAGATCTCGCCGCCCTGCCGCGACTTTCGCCGATTACACAGTCGCGAGCGACGAAACGTGACGTTCCGAGGGAGGCGATCTTATACCCACAACGGCCAAACGGCGATTATCTCGCTGCGGTGCGCTGTGACTCGCTTGTCGAGCATGCAATGACTTGGGTGAGCCCAGCTTGGTATCTCGCCTGATGGATTTAAAGCGCGCTGGCTTTTAAGCGAAATGATGGACAAGCCAGCTGTCCCAGGCCCGCTTGAGGAGTGCAGTGAAGCGCGTTCCCGTGCGAAAATTAGATCAATAGAAACAATAGTATAGGCGGCGAAGACCTAAGGGGCTGCATCCGTGTCGTCGACTAAATCGGTCGAATGCCACGATGCCGCTCAAAGGACGACGTGCGAAAAAATGAGCGAAGGATTCTTAAGGAACCCTTAAGGTACTTCTTTTATCATTGCGCCGTGACTGCAGCATCGACCGATGCGTGGTGCAAGCTATCGCGCTGGGGCTCTTACGCCGTGATAAGACGCGGCGGCTTTGGTTGCGGTTGTGCTTTGCGTAAATGGAGACTCAATGAATCATTCTGCTTCTCGTCAGTCCTTCGCGCGTCCAGTAATTTTAGCCCTTGCGGCATTGACCAGCGCCGTGTCCCTTGCGGCCGCGCCTGCGGCGCCACCCACCGCGCAACAAGTCCGCAGCATCGAAGGCGTCACGGAGTACCGGCTGGCGAACGGCCTGCAGGTGCTGCTCTATCCGGACGAATCCAGTAGCACCGTAAGCATCAACCTCACCTACAAAGTCGGCTCACGTCACGAGAGCTACGGCGAGACGGGTATGGCGCATCTGCTTGAGCATATGAATTTCAAGGGCACTCCCATCACATCCGAAGATCATGGACGAATTGAGCAGTCGCGGTGGCAGGGCCAACGCAACCACGGCCTATGATCGGACCAACTATTTCGAAACGCTGCCGGCGACCGTTGCGAATCTTCAGTGGGCATTGGGAATGGAAGCCGATCGCATGACCCATTCCTTCATTGCCAAGAAGGATCTCGACACCGAAATGACCGTGGTGCGCAACGAGTTTGAAAGCGGCGAGAACAATCCTGCGACGGTGTTGCGCGAGCGTGTGCTGGAAACCGCATACCTGTGGCACAACTACGGCCACCCGACCATCGGCGCCCGCGCCGACATCGAAGGCGTGCCCATCGAGCGGCTGCAGAAGTTCTACCACACCTATTATCAGCCCGATAATGCGGCATTGATCGTAACCGGCAAGTTCGATCCAAAGGCAACCTTGTCGTACATCGAGAAGGTTTTCGGCGCCATTCCAAAGCCGACGCGCGTGTTGCCTAACCTCTATACGGTGGAACCGCCCCAAGATGGAATGCGGGAAGTCACACTGCGTCGCACCGGCAGCCAGCAAGTCCTCGATGAGGCCTTTCACGTGCCCGCCGATGCGCATCCTGACAGCGTGTCCTTAAACCTACTGGCCGCGCTCTTGAATGAAAGGCCGGCCGGGCTCCTTTACAAGCGCTTGGTGGAAACCAAACTGGCGGTCTCGGCATCCGTTGAGCTGGAAGCGATGTACGATCCGGGATTCTTGATGATTTCGGTGACCTTGCCCAAAGACGGCGATTTGGCCGCGGTTCGCCGCGAGCTCAACGCCATCGTTCAAACCATTCGTACGCAAGAGTTCCCGCAGGATGAACTCGATCGAGTCCGCAACGATCAACTCAACGGTTACGAGCGGCTCTTGAATTCATCGCCAGATGTGGCGGCCAACTTAAGCGAGAACGTCGCCGTCGGCGACTGGCGTCTGCTGTTCTGGGATCGCGATCAGCTGAAGAAGGTGACCATTGCGGACGTGAAGCGCGTCGCCAACCTGTACCTGGTCGATTCCAACCTCAGCGTCGGGACCTTCATTCCCGACGACAAGCCGGCTCGCGCGGTGATAACGCCCGCGCCAAAATTTGACGCCTTGTTTGCCGGCTACACGGGTCAGGCCGCGGTGGCGGAAGGGGAGCACTTTGTCGCGACGCCGGCAAATATCGAATCGCGCGTTAAGAGAGGGATGGCAGGATCGATCAAGACGGCCTACCTGATGAAGAAGACAAAGGGCGAGCGAGTCACCGGCGTCATAAATCTGCACTTTGGTGATGTCGGCTCGCTGCAGAACAAAGCCGATATCGGCGTCTTCACGGCGGCGCTCCTCATGCGCGGCACCACCGAGCACACGCGGCAAGAGATTCAAGACCAACTCACAAGACTCAAAGCCACTTTACGGATCAACGGCGGGGCGTCGGGAGTGATCGTGTCCTTCGAGACTCCCCAATCGAATCTTAACGAGACATTGAGCCTGATATCCGAGGTGCTGCGTAAGCCGGCGTTTCCGTCAAGCGATCTCGATGAACTGAAGCGCGACAGCGTGTCCAGAATCGACGCGGCGCGCACGGATCCCAACGCCATTGCCGGTCTTGCCATGCGGCGTTCCTTATCGCCGTATGCGCCGGGAGACTTTCGCTATGTTGCGACTCTCGACGAGCGCGCTGCGGCGGTTAAATCGGTCTCGATAAGCGATGTCCAAGCGTTTTACAAGCAATTTTACGGCGCGAGCAATGCCGAAGCTGCACTCGTGGGTGACTTCGATGGCGCCACGGTGACGCGGAAACTGATCGACCTGCTCGGCGCCTGGAGCAGTCCGAGTCCCTTCACACGCCCGGTAGGGATTTTTAAAACGACAGCGAGCGATAATAAAACCTTCGCAACACCCGACAAAGCCAATGCCATTTTCTTGGTCGGCAGCAATCTCAAATTGCGCGACGACGATCCGGCCTATCCGGCCCTCAAGGTCGGCGACGAGATCCTCGGCGGCGGTCTGTTAAATTCACGCCTCGCCACCCGCATTCGCCAACAGGACGGCTTAAGCTACGGCGTCGGGTCGCAACTGAATGCGGATTCTCTCGACCCCGTCGGCTCGTTCTCCATCTACGCCATCAGCGCCCCGCAAAACACCGCGAAGGTGGAGAGCGACGCCAAAGAAGAACTGGCCAAGGTTCTCGCCGATGGATTTACTCCCTCCGAAGTCAGCGCCGCGAAATCCGGAATCTTGTCGGCGCGGACCGTCAGTCGCTCCAGCGACGCCGCTCTTGCGAAGGATCTGGCGGAACATCTCTATTTGAACCGCAACTTCACCTGGGACGCGGACTTCGAGAAGGGCATCGACGCCGCCACCCCCGAGGCGATCCATAAGGCCATGCAGCACTTCATCGCTCCCGATCAATTTGTGACGGTCAAAGCAGGTGACTTTTCCAAGCCCGCCAATTAGCCCAGGCGCCCCGCGGCTCTACGCGGCATTGCTATGCAAGATGGACGGAGTTTCCAAGATGCGCTAAAGGATCGCGGAGCACCGAATAGCCACGCTTGGAGGCTAGCCATGGAACTTGCATCGATGTCAGAGGCGATGCCTCGAGGGCGCGCCAAGGGAACACTCTCGGCCTTTCTGCCGCGCACTTCCCACGCTGAGCTCTACGCGAAAGGCAAGAGTCTGCGCAAGAAATGTCCTCGGAGTTCTCATGCAGCCTGGCGTGCCACGAGTCAGCGGGCGGACCCGGTCCAGTTGGTCAAGCAGGCTAACGGGGGACGAATCGCGGAGCTCATCCCGATACGGCACGAACGGATGATGCAGTCACCCTTTACGTTCTATCGGGGTACGGCGCTCAACATGGCGGCGGATCTGGCGAACACGCCATCGACCGGACTTCGCGTGCAGGCTTGCGGCGACGCGCACCTCGGGAACTTCCGCTGCTTTGCCACACCGGAGCGGCGGGTCATCTTTGACATTCACGACCTCGATGAGACGCTTCCCGCGCCCTGGGAGTGGGACGTGAAACGGCTGGCGGCGAGCTTGGTGGTGGCGTGTCGGAATAATGGTTTGCGCGCTATCGACGGGCAAGATGCGGTGCTGGCCTGCGTTCGGAAGTATCGCGAACAGATGAGTGAGTTCAGCACGATGAACGCGCTGGATGTCTGGTATGCGAGTTTTGAGGCCGAGTCGCTGATTGAAAACATGGCGTGCAAGCAAGGCCGCAAGCGACTGAAAAACACCTTGTCGAAGGCCCGTGAGCGAAGCGCCTTCGAGCACGATTTCCCCAAATTGGCACACACCAAAGCGGGGCGACCGGCCATTAAGGAGAACCCCCCGACCATCTTTCACTGGCATGAGCACGGTCGCGACGAGGAATCGGTCCGCGAGGCTTTCGAGCACTACCGCAATACGTTGTCGGCCGACCGACACCGACTCCTTGATCGCTTCAAGCTCTATGACATGGCCATCAAGGTGGTCGGGGTCGGCAGCGTGGGCACCGTTTGCTACGTGCTCCTGCTGATGGCTGAGGAAAAGGATCCGCTATTCCTGCAGGTCAAAGAGGCGCGCGCCTCGGTTCTGGAGGCGTATACGGGCGCGAGCGCTTTTCGCAACCATGGGGAACGGGTGGTATTTGGCCACCGGCTCATGCAGTCGGCCAGCGACATCTTCCTGGGCTGGACGGCCAGTCAGTCCAAGCGCAACTACTACATCCGCCAACTCAGGGATGTGAAAATCAAGTTCGAAGTGGAGCGCTTTGATGCTCAGCAGATGACTTATTTTGCGGAATGCTGCGGCCTGACGCTGGCACGCGCTCACGCCCGGTCCGGTGAACCGGCGGCGATCAGCGGCTATCTGGGCAACAGCGACGTATTCGACCACGCCATCGCAGATTTTTCGATCGCCTATGCCGATCAAGCGGAACGCGACTACGAAGCGTTCCGAAAAGCCGTTCTCAAGGGGCGACTACCCGGGGCGGAGGTCGAGTCTTAGTTCGCTGAGAGCCGCAGAACTCGCGAGCAGGGGTCCCTGAAAATCCCAGTTCCCATCGGGCTTCCCTTAAGCGCCCAAGCTCAAGATGGCTTTCTATATTCGCTATCACAATAGTGAAGATTGACTACATAGCGAGTTAATGCAAGTATTCCGCTAGGCGCCGAAAAGAGCGCAGCTGCAACACAAGGGGGAGCCATGAAGATCCAAGAATTGGGGATGAGTGCTTGCGCGATCCTGGGTTGGTTCGGTACCGCTGCCGCGCAGACCGTGACGTCGGCACCCGCGGTCAGTGCCGGGGATAGCTTGACCGAGGTCGTCGTCACCGCAGAGCGCCGACACACCGACCTTCAGAACACCCCGATCTCCGCAACGGTCATCAGCGGACGCGACCTCACCAATCTGGGCGTCATGGCGATCGATCAGCTGCAGTTCGTCACACCCGGCGCGGTGGTCAACAATTTTGGCCAAGGAAATGATTTCAACATTCGCGGCGTCGGCAAAGCCGAGCACAACTCGCAGACCACGGTCGGCGTGGTCACGTACCGAGACGGCGTCGCCACCTTCCCCGGATACTTTCAAGGGGAGCCGTATTACGACATCGCGACGGTAGAAATACTGCGTGGGCCGCAGGGCACCTTCGGCGGCCAAAACGCCACCGGCGGCGCGGTCTTCGTGAACACGGTCGACCCCATCATCGGGGGCGGCTTCAATGGCTATGCGCAGGGCCAGGTCGGCAACTACACCGACTTCGGATTGCAGGGCGCCATTAACCTGCCGATCAGCGACACGTTGGCGGCGCGCTTCGCATTCAACAGTGAATCGCCGCGATAGCTTCTACCATGTCACCGGTCCCAGCGGCGGCCCCTATACGGGCAACCCGGGCAATGTGCGCACGGGGAGCGGACGCCTCAGCCTCCTGTGGAAGCCCGATGACGCGCTCACGGTTCTGCTCAAGACTGACTACAACTACCTGGATTTCGGCGCATACCCCGCCGATCCGTATAACGCCACGAACGATCTATTCAATATCGGAGTGAACTCTCCGCAACAAGCGTTGGACCGGTTTGGGCGCGCGGTGTTGAAGATCGACTATGTGATGCCGGATGGCATCACCCTTCGGTCGGTCACGGGCTACCAGAAAGGCGACACTGAGTATCAAGCCGACTTGGACGGGACGAATGTTGCAAACGCTTACTTCGCCGACGCGGTCTGGGAAACGCTCTGGTCTCAGGAATTCAATGTCATCTCGCCCGACACGGGTTTTCTAACATGGATATTCGGGCTTTACGCGGACGGCGCGAACTTAAATTTCGTGCCTAACTATTATTTCCTGATCAGCACGCCGCCGAACTGTATGCCGCCGCAGACGATCTGTCCGCCGCCGGAATCCCGCGCCATACGAATACCGCCTTCAGGGCACCAATCCAACGTCGGCCCGGGCCGCCTTTGGTCAGTTGAGCTTCCAGTTGGCGAAGGGCTTTCAGCTCCAGATCGGAGCCCGGTATACCGATGCCAAGACCAGCAATCATGTCCAGGTGATTCAGTATGGCGCGCAAATCGCCGACGAACAGTCGCAAAAGTATACGAATACCTCGGGCAAGGTCTCGTTGAACTGGACCGTCAATCCGAACAACTTTCTCTACGCCTTCGTCTCGACGGGTTTTCGGCCCGGCGGTTTGAATGTGCCGGTCGGCCTCGGCACTGCCGCGGCGTTCGCCGAAGAGAAGCTGACGAATTACGAGGTGGGCTGGAAAGGGCGAGCCTTTGACGGACATCTGCGCACGCAGCTCGACGCGTTCTACTACAACTATAAGAATTTTCAGGTCATTGTCGGCTATCCTCAATTGCCGGTGTTCGGCTTCGAATTGAACAACCCGAACCCGACCCATATCTACGGTGTCGAGGCGCAAACACAAGCCGTGTTCGGACAGTTCTCCTTGGACGCCGGAATGGCGGTCATGCACAGTGAGCTCGGACAGTTTTTTGCCACGGATCCGCGAATCGCGACCTTCACGCCCTGCGATCCGGAGTCAGGACCTTCGAGCGCTTCGTGCATTGACCTGACCGGACACTCGCAGACCTATGCGCCCAATTTCACCTTCAACATCGGCACCCAGTACAGCTTCGTCATGGGCGCCCAGGACAGCGTGACGCCGCGCGTGAATTTCGGCTATGTCGGTCCGCAGTGGGCAACGCTATTCGAAAATGAATCGCTGGGAGATCATCTTGCGGGGCGCAGCATCTTGGGCGCGCAACTGGCGTGGACGCACGCGCACTTCGTCACCACGTTGTACGGCACCAACGTGACCGACCAACACTACGTCTCGGCCCTGAATTCTGGTTTGCGTTTCGCAGGGTATCCGCGCCAATTCGGCATACGGTTCCTGACGACCTTCTGAGGCGAACCACCGGCCGCCCTGCTATAAAGAAGCCGGCGGCCGTCCTTTTCACCTTAACGTAAGGCTGCACATGCAGGCCTTCGCCCTCACCGTCGACAAGTTTCTCGATCACGCCGCCAAATGGTCGGGCGATCGCGAAATTGTCACCGCGCAAGCCGGACAGGCGGCGCGGCGCACCTGCTACGCGGACTTAAGGGCGCGAAGCAACCACCTGTCGGGCGCGCTCGCGGCGCTGCAGCTTCGTCTCGGCGATCGCGTGGGCACGCTTGGCTGGAACACTCAGCATCATCTGGAAATGTATTACGCGCTCATGGGCAGCGGAATCGTCTGCCATACACTGAATCCGCGTCTCACCGTGGCCCACCTCGCGGTCATGATCAACGAAGCCGAAAACCGCGCTCTCGCCGTGGCCTCGAACCTCTTGCCGCTGCTGTCGCAGTTGGCGCCGCTGTGTCCAAATCTCGAGCACGTCATCGTGATGGATGGCGAGGGACCGCACGGTGAGATGCTGCGCGGTCATGCGGCGCAGGTGTGGGACCATGAGGCCCTGCTGAAGACGCATGGTGCCGCGAGCGCGTGGGGCGGCTTCGATGAAGGCACGCCGGCGGGCCTCTGCTACACATCAGGTACCGTCGGCGCACCCAAGGGGGTGCTCTATACCCACCGCTCCAACTACCTGCATACGCTGCGCGCCTTGCAGGCCGAGGCCATCGCGCTGACCGGCAGCGATGTCCTGCTGGTTGCCGTACCGATGTTCCACGCGAATGCCTGGGGACTTCCATTCGCCGCTCCGGCCGTGGGTGCCAAGCTGGTTTTGCCCGGTCGCCACACCGATGGCGCGAGCCTCGCCGCCCTCATGCGCGAGGAGGCCGTGAGCATCGCCGTCGGCATCCAGACGCTCTGGCTGGGAGTGCTCGATCATCTCGACGCGGTCGGCGGCGAGCTGCCGGCGTTGAAACGCATACTGATCGGCGGCGCGAACTGCCCGGATGCACTGCTTCGCAGGATGGAGCAACGTCTCGGCGCCCGGGTGCAGACCAGCTGGGGCATGACCGAGCTGTCGCCCGTGGGCACGATCGCCTCGCCGGACGCGCCTGCCAGCGAGACGCGCGCTTCCGGCCGGCCGCTGATGGGTCTTGACTTGACGCTCACCGACGCCAACGGTGTCGTCCTTCCTCGGCAGCGCGGCGTAGTTGGGCATCTTAAGGTCAAGGGCGCGAGCGTGATCGAGCGCTACTTCAAGGCCGAGGCCAGTGCCTTGGACGCCGAGGGTTATTTTGACACCGGCGATCTGGCCAGCATCGACGATGCCGGCAATGTGTCGATCTGCGGACGCTCGAAGGATCTGATCAAATCCGGCGGCGAGTGGATAAATCCTACCGAAATCGAAGATATTGTCGGTGCTCACCCCGCAGTGGGTCTCGCGGCGGTCATTGCCCGCGCGGATGCCAAGTGGGGCGAGCGCCCCGTTCTGATCGTGAAGTGTCGGCAAGGGCTATCGGTGGACGCTCACGAACTGCTCGAGTTCCTGCGCGGCAAGGTTGCCGGCTGGTGGCTTCCCGACCAGATCCTCCAGGTTGACGCCATGCCGCTGGGCTCGACGGGGAAGATCGATAGGAACCAATTGCGCGCTGACTACGCAAATGGGAAACTCACCGCGGAGTGAAGCCAATAGTTGACGGAATTCAGTTTCTCAATCATCGCTGTCGACGAAGGGGCTAGCTTGGTGCTGGAAGTTCCGAAGCGGCAACGGCGCAGCAAAGCGCAGCAGCGCGCCGAAAGCTTGGAACAAATCCTCGATGCCGCAGAGTACCTGTTCTCAAAGCACGGACTCTACGGTGTAACGCTGCGCGATGTCGCTCAACGAGTCGGGATCCACACGACGCTCCTGCATTACTATTTCGAGGACAAGCGCAACCTTTTTGAGGCGGTGTTTGCTCGACGGGCGAGTGTCACCAGCGACCGCAGAATGACGGCGCTTGAACAATACGAAGTAGAGGCCGGCGATCAGCCGACCGTTGAAGGCGCGCTGCACGCATTTCTGGACACCGACCTGGACCTTTACTATGAGGGCGGCGAAGCGTGGATGAACTACGCTGCCTTCTGCGCCCGCGTCAGCAATACGCCGGAAGGAGCGGCGCTCATGGATGTGCACTTCGATCCGGTGGTGCTGAAGCTCGTCAGCATCTTGAAGCGCGCCCTGCGTGACTATGCGGAGGAGGACATCTTCTGGGGCTATCACTTCGTGACCGGCGCGCTGATGAACACGCTCGCGCGCACGGGACGCATCGAGCGGCTCTCGGGCGGGATTTGCCGCTCCGATGATTTTCCTGCGGTGAAGAAGCGAATGGCCAAGTTCATGGCCGCGGGGTTCCTGACTCTGAAGAATCGCAGCTAGGAAGATCCGCGACGCTGGAATCCTTGCGTTCCACTCCAGCGAATACTATGCGCTGGCCTCGGATCGCAGCGGGTTTTTTAGAACCGATAGGTTGCCGCGACTCCCGTGGTGGAGGGCATCCGTTCCGCGGGAACCACGACGACGTCGCCCTTCATCCGCGAGACGGTTTCCGCCAGGTCATTGAGAACGTCGCCGATCTCCGGATGGGAAAGTTCGCCTCGCTCGATCCGCCCTGTCGCCTCGTCGAGCTGGCCGGGAATCTGACAGTCGGCCTCCACCAGCAGGGTGCCGACACGCCCGGCGACCGTGGCCTCAGCGACCTGATTGATGTCATCGGAGGCCATCTGCCGCGATCTGGCAGAGTGGTAGCGCTCGAGCAGTCCGGCCAGACGCTTAAGATAGGCGGGCTCCACCTGCCGCCAAGCCAGCACGCGCAACTGGTCCAAATCCAGGGCATCGGGATTGATTTGAATACCGTCGGCAAGTAGGAACGGGTTATGACTCAGCGCGCGAAAGGGCGCGTGGTTTTCAGTCAATGCCGCGAGTAACAGGGGAAGGCCCGATGGACGGGAGTGATTCTCGAGAATCGCCCGATCGATGGCGCGGAAAAAGCGCTCCCGGTCGAGGTCGACCTCATCCTTGGCCCCACCGCCACCATGGTAAAAGCTCGCCCCACCGGGACCGGAACGGACGGACACATGCGATTCGGTGCGCTCGTCCCCCAGCACTTCAGTGACGGTCGAGGGCATATCGGACAGATCGATCGGGTCGAGGGCGTCTCGGTTGCCCTCGAAAAGCTGCGCTTGGCTGCGGCTCAGGCAGAGAACCTGGTAGCGGTCGGCCGACTGCAGCGCCCGCACCAGGGGCTTCGTGTAAAAATCATTCGCAACCACCAGCAATTCCCGCACAGGGCGTTGCAGTTCGAAGATCTCGAAGGTTCCGGGCGAGCTTAAGATCGCCAGCCCATCCGTGCGATGGTTCCAGAACGGATCATCGCGCTCGAGTGCGCGGTACCTCTCCATCAGGGCGTCGACATCGCGCGCAGCGTACTTCTCCTTCAAAGAAGTCTCCATGTCGCGTCTGAGATTCCGGTAGCGGATCGGATCCTGCAGGTTGTCGGGGTGAGCGCGATGGGTCGGCTGGTACAACGAAATGCACGGTGGCTCGTGCCTGGTCCGAAGCGCGGTCAAATGGTCGGCGGTAAGTTGACGCATGGGTACTTCCTTCATGTGAGCACAGTGGCAAGCGTGCATCGGACCATCATGGGTGGGATCTCTGCGCCCACCACGAGCGACTGGAACGTCCGATTACGCCCGCAGCCCTGCGCCGGAGGATCGGCCGCGGCGCGCTGCACCGCGCGCTCGAGTCCTTGGTGAAGTGCGCGCTCGAGTCTAGCATTCGAAACGCCTACGCGAATTGGCCTCTGGTCCAATAGATGCCGCTGCGAACCGCCGCGTTGCGGCAGAAATTCAAGCGCTGTGCATCTTGTGGCGCCGCAAATCTTAAGTGCTCATTGCTGCGGGCACCGGCGTGGCGGCGGCGGAAAAGAGCGGCTTGCGCGCTCCTGGACGATTTCTTTGGCGCGCGAGTCCGAAAGCAACGCCAAACGCGAAGCGCGGTCAGCGACTGCCTGGCGTCGTGGTCTTATTCTTGTACACGGCGCCGCCCTTCATGATCAGCACGAGAGAACGGTCTGGGTCGGCGAGCAAGTCGATGCGGGTGAGCGGATCACCGTCGACGAGGAGCAGGTCGGCGAAAGCGCCGGGTTCGATAACGCCCAAGCGACCAGGGTAGGGGTTGCGGTCTCCACACAGGGCGAGTAATTCCGCATTCCCGGACGTGGCGGTGGTGAGCACCTCGGCCGGCGTGTACCAGCGGATCATTTTGGCGAGCTGTTTACCCTGGCGAGCGGCGAGCGATTCGTCGAAAAGCGTATCGGTGCCCCACGCGACCTTGATGCCGTGCTTGCGCGCGAGTGCATAGGCGCGTTCGGTGCCGTCTGTGATTTGAAGCTGCTTGAGGCGAGAAGTAGGCTCGACGATCGGGATCGAGTCCTCGTCATCGAGGAAGGGCTGCAGGCTCCACCATGTGCCGGATTTCGCCATGATCTCGGCGGTCGCATCGTCCATCAGATGTCCATGCTCAATGCAACGCACGCCCGCATCGATCGCTTGCCGGATGGACCGAGGGGTGTAGGCGTGCACCATGACATAGGTGCCCCAATTCTCGGCCGCGTCGACCGCGGCGCGCATCTCCGCCGCGGTGTATTGGGTGACGTCAATCGGATCGTGCGGTGATGCGACGCCACCGCCCGCCATCACCTTGATCTGGCTGGCGCCCAACATCAGCTGCTCACGAACCGCGCGCAGCACCTGGTCAACGCCATCGGCAATCGCGGATGCGCCGGTGGTCTCGATGTGACTGAGCTGGCCGCACGGATGTCGCGGTATCTCGTGCCTCAACCGGAAGTCTCCGTGCCCGGATGTCTGGGTGATGAACGCGCCGGAGGGAAAGATGCGCGGCCCCGGAATCACGCCATCATCGATTGCACGCTTCAGCGCGAACACGGGGCCGCCCGCGTCCCGCACCGTGGTGAATCCGCGCAGCAGCGTTCGCTCGGCTTGGACTCCTGCGGTGATGTGTAAATAGCCCGCGTCGGCAGTCAACGCCGTCGTCAACGATGCTGCAGCGAAAATGGCGTGCCAGTGGGCATCGATCAATCCCGGCATCAGCACACGGCCGGCGGCTTCGATGATGCTGTCATTCGCATCGCACGCTGCTCCGCTCGACACTTGCACAGATTCGATGAATTTGCCGCGTACAACGACGTCGCGAGGGCTGGTCAACGTCGGGCTGCGGCCGTCGAACACACGCACATTGCGAAAGATCGTCCTGTCAGACGCCACTGTTCCGCCTCGCTGGGAGCATCGCCGAGAGTTGAAGCCTCAACACATAGCGGTTTGCGTTCCAGGGCGGCAGTCGGACCAAAGGCTTATTGACGCGCTGCGTTCTCGCCGAACACGAGTGCAGTCGCGAAGGCTACGCAAGCCACTCGCCCTTGAGCGTGACATTCAGGAGCGCTCTGACGCGCACCGGCGTCGAACGCCAAAAAAGAGCAACCCTAATCATGGATGTCTGAGGAGCGTTGAATCATTTCTGCCTCGTCGGCACCTCGTTTTTGTGCGCCGCAGCACTTGGATTTGATATCCACCGAAGGATCATTCGTACTATCCGCTCAACGGCGATGTTCACCCAAGAATGCCGCCTGCCCGCAGCTGCCGACCGGAAACGTGCGGTCGCCGCGACGTGAAAACCACTTACAGACTGACCGAATCGTGGACTATGGTGAAGGATAAGGCCGGCAACAGGAGCCCCGCGATTCGGCGAGCTTCCGTGAAACATAGCGGCCGTGATATCACGGTCAGCGCTGCGCTGAGCGAGCACCTACGCCAGATGCAGCGCTCGCTCGACAGGAATATCGAGGCGCTGTCGCGCGGTGTGACTTCGGCCAGCGTGCACGCCTGCCGTACGCAAACGCGCCGGCTAAGAGCTTTATTGCGGACGTTCAGGCATGCACTCAATCCTGCGGCGATGGCGCGCTATGAGAAGACGCTCCGACGTTTGACGCAAGATCTGAGTACCGTGCGAAACGCCGACGTGGAGCAGAAGATCATCGCACGAATGGCAAAAGATCAAGGCATTCCTGACGACGACGGATTCGAGTTGCGCGCGATCGTCGCGCTAGCGCATGCACGCGCGGTAGCAGATCTCTTGGCGATGATGATCGATGAGGCGTGGCTTCGGCGTCTTGGGCGGATGCGGCGCGCTGCGTCAAATCCAGCGTTGATCGTCAAATCACAGCTGCCAATGACTGAAATGACCGCTCGGATCTTAAGGCGCCGCCGCCGTCGATTACGCCGGCGGCTGCGTCTTCACCGGAAATCTCCAAAGCGACTGCATATAATTCGGCTGAAGATCAAGACGCTGCGTTATGTGTTGGAGTGCTGCGTGCCGCACCCAGCTGTTCGAGCGGAAATAAAACAATTGCGTCTGCTGCAGGATCGTCTGGGAGAACTTCACGATGAGTGGATGCTGCAAGGCCGGCTTGGGCGTCAGCCGCGGTCTCTTCGCGCCAATATTGATATCGGCTCGATGATTCGCCTCCACCGCAACGAACTGCTGCACAATATCGAAAAACATGAAAACCATCTGCTTCGAATTTGGAAGGATGAGGATCGCAGGCGGGATCGGCGCGCTGCCGCGTAGCAGTGTCTTGGCATCTTGAGTAGTTCGCTATCCGCCGCCCCGGAGCCCAAGCAGCGTGTCGACGCTAGCAGCCGATGCGATTTGGAATGCGAAAAATCAGCTGGGTATGCCGCGGATGCAACTTTTATCGGCCAGCCGGGTTTTGAAGGCACGCGTCGGGCGTAGGATGTAGCAATGCTCGCTGCAGCCAAGGCAACGGCGCAAATTCTCTATTAGCAACATCGGGAGAGCTTTGGCAATGACCCCTCAATATGAAAGTACCGCCGTCCATCGATCGTCAATCATCGGCATATTGCTACTCGCCACCGGGATGTTCGCCGGCATCGTTCATGCGGATGATTACGCCAAATCTTTCACCGTTGCGAATCGCGCCAAGGTGCACGTCGACACGAATGACGGCAGCGTTAGCGTTACCACCAGCGACACCCAGCAGATTGAATTCCGCGTTGAATATCAGGGCTATGTTCTGAACAAGACGCTACAAATCGAATCCAACCAGCGCGGTGATGAGGTCGAGCTTATCGCCCGTATTCCCAACAAGTTGCATCTCTCCTTAGGGACGATTCGACGATTGCATATCGAGGTTCGCATGCCGAAGGATGCGGATCTGCAAGTCAGAACGGGCGACGGCTCCATCAAGGCCACCGGCCTGTCAGGCGCCATTGATCTGCACAGCGGCGATGGCAGTCTCGCCGTGAGTTCTCTAAAGGGCGCGATCCGCCTGCATACCGGCGATGGTTCAATTGAGGCCAGCGATCTTGACGGCAAATGCGATGCCGTGTCCGGCGATGGCCGCATCCGTCTCACAGGACGGTTTGACGTGCTGAGCGCCAAGAGCGGCGATGGCAGCGTCGCGGTGGCTGTGCTTCACGGTTCCAGGTTGGATTCAGGCTGGAGCATCAGTTCGGGCGACGGCAGCATTGATGTGGCGCTACCCATTGACCTGCCGGTGGATATCGACGCCAGTACGGGCGATGGTCATATCAGCTCCGACATCCCGATCACGATCGAGGGAGTCATCAGCAAATCGCGGGTCCGCGGCAAATTGAACGGTGGTGGCTCGACACTCACCATTCACACCGGCGATGGCTCCATTCATCTGAAGCAGGCGTAAGAGCCGTTCCACCCGAGGCCGCCGCCGGCCTGCCGTGGCGAAATTATTCATTGCCTCTCGGCAGCACGGGCTGCCGAAGGGTTGCAGCCATAGCGGCCAATCGCGACAGGTACTTGGCCTCCACAAATGTCGTCGCAATGTCGAAATTGACGGTCTTCAAACGTCATTAGAGGTCGACGGGCTTGACGCAGTTCGCGCGACGCGGGGAATTGAAATGTCCCCGGGCCGGTGCCGCCGGAGAGTCGGCGGGGACTCGGAACGATGCCACGGGCGGCTGCGACAGGGCCTCCCCCCGGGATGGAGATTTAGGAAGCATCCATGAAAAAACATATTGTTTTGATCATCTTGCTGCTGGCTGCGGTCGGCCCGACGCATGCGCAGGAGCAGAAGCCCGCGTCCTATCCCGAGATGGGGCGCACCGCCGAGTACCGCATTGCTAACCCTCAGGATGAAATCGCGCTGGCGCGCAGCGCGGCTCCGCCATCGATTTCGGCCGAAGCCGAGGTGCTGGTGCTTGGCAGTCGCAGCTATGAAACGGCCGTCAAGGGCAAGAACGGGTTCGTCTGCTTCGTTGAGCGCTCCTGGGCGGCAGGATTTGACGATGCGCAGTTCTGGAATCCCAAACTACGCGCGCCGAACTGCTTTAATCCGCCCGCTGCGCGTTCCGTGCTGCCGCAGTACCTCAAGCGCACCGAGTGGGCGCTCGCTGGTGTCAGCAAGCAGCAGATGATCGAGAAGACCCGGTTGGCGAATTCCAGCGGCGGTTTGAAGCTTCCTGAGCCGGGTTCGTTTTCCTTCATGCTGTCGAAGGACGGCTACCTGAATGACGATGCCGCCGGCCCCTGGCTTCCGCACGTCATGTTTTTCGTTCCGCACGGCCAGGCTGCCGTCTGGGCCGCCAGCCAGGAGGGCTCGCCGGTCCTCGGGAAGGACGGCAGCACTCTAGAGCCGACCGTTCTTTTCATTCCGGTGCAGCGTTGGTCCGACGGTTCGCCCGCCCCGCCGCCCGTGACTCAACACAAGATGTGAACACGGCTCGGGTGTGCACCAGTCACCCGGCCGAACACTGCTGCTGAAGCCACGCGGGTTGTCCGGGTAAGCCTCGCCGCGCCGCACTCGCGCGGTGATTCGGCTCGGAGTGAATTCAATCCGTGCGTACAGGAGGAAAAGGGCGGGCACGCCGCCCATTTTTTCTGGAAAACACGACGCTTATCAGAATTGAGCAGGCGCTCTGGCGAGGCCGCGCGGCCGTGACGGGTGGCGGAGGGCAGTGTGGCCGCTAAGCGGCGCGGATGGCTGCTGCTTGTCTTATAATGCCGGACACACGGTCAGCCATACCTGTATTCGAGAGTGTTCGATCACATCATGATCAATTACGAGACAGACCGGCAATCCCTTGCTGAGCTCGGTGAAAAGGAGCACGAGGTCTATGCCGGCAATCAGCCATTTTCCCACATCGTAATCGACGATTTTTTCGATCCGAAAGCCTTGGGCGAGGTGCTGACCGAAGTGGATGCCGTCGATCGATCGAAACGCTACGCCAAGTTTTTGGATCGAGAGACTGACCACAACAAGTTCGCATTTTTTCCCGATGTGGTGGGTCCTAACACCGCGCGGCTGGCGCAATGTCTAAATTCCGGGCCGTTTCTTGCCTATCTCGAGATACTCACGGGGATTCCGAATTTGATTGCGGACCCGTCTTATTTTGGGGGTGGCGTGCATTGGATTGAAAATGGCGGCTACCTGGAAATACACGCCGATTTTAATCACCTGAAGAAATACAATCTCGAGCGCCGCATCAATCTTCTGCTGTATCTAAATCAGGACTGGAAAGACGAATATCACGGTCATTTGGAATTGTGGGATCGCGAGACCATGACAAAGCGCAAAGAGGTCGCGCCGATCTTTAATCGAGTCGTGATCTTTTCCACAGTAAAAGAAGCACTTCACGGGCACCCGACGCCGCTCAACGCCCCGCAGGGTGCCGCACGGCGCTCCCTCGCCTTGTACTATTACACCAACACCTGGGAACCTTCCGTTCAGGCCCACAGTACGCTCTATCACGTCTCGCAAAAGCACAAGGTTAAAATAAGGCCGTCCAGGATCCTGCGCAACTTCATCCAAGATCTCATTCCGCCTATTTTTAAGAAGGCCGAGCGCGCTATTAAGCGCGCTGTAAAAGGTGAGAAGAACTAAACTCTGGCGTTGGTGCTCTCGTAGTGGTGGCACCGATGGCTCCATTCAGCAGACGCCACGATGCCCGTCGTTGTTATCGCTCGGTCACACGGGCGCTTAGCTCAATATTGCATTAGCCCATAACCACGGCGACGAGGCTGCAACTCCATGGTCTTATGCGTTTCGAGCATTGGACGGCTCGCTCTGAATTCATAGTATTCCTATGGCATTGAGGCGGTTTTCAATTGATACAAAAGCGAGCGCGACAGAAAAACGATGAAGTGGCCAGGGGTCTTATTGTTGAGCGCCCTTGCCGCTGCGGGTCCGGCGCGCGCGCAGCAGAAAACCGGACCGAGCATTACCGGCGAGGACAGCCTGACATGGCATGGCATCACCTTGTACGGCGTCATCGACATCGGCGTGCAATATGATACTCACAGCGCGCCGTTCACTCCCTACCGGCCGTCGGCCAGCGGGAACATCGTGCGGCAGAACAGCCGGCAGTCGGTAGTCGGTCTCACCCCCAGCAACATGGGCCAGTCGAGAGTCGGCCTGCAGGGCACGGAAGCCCTGAACGACGCTTGGGCTGCCGTTTTCCAGATCGAGACATTCTTCAATCCGCAGTCCGGAGAAATCGCCGATTCGCTGAAGTCACTAGTCGTGAATAACGGTCGATCGCTGGCCGCCCAGACCGTCGGGGTCGATGGCAGCTCGGCTGGACAAGCCTTCCAAACCGCGTGGGTCGGGTTTAAATCAGTGCGATTCGGCGCGCTGACGTTCGGTCGACAGACCACACTGCTGTTGGACGGCACAATCAAGTACGACCCCAATTACAACGCGACAGCCTTCGGCCTGCTCGGCGCCTCGAATACTTATTCCGGCGGCGGCGCCCAGGAAGACAACCGGCTGGACTCCACGTTGAAGTACTCGATTGACTTTGATCATTGGGTGCACTTGGGAGCACTGTACAAGTTCAACGAATCCATAGGGTCGGCCAACACCGCTTTCCAGGCGAATTTCGGTGGCGAATACGCGGGTGCATCAATCGATGCTTATTACTCGAAGGAGAACAGCGCCATCACCGCAACGTCCTTGACGGCCGCTCAAGTCGCCCAACTTCCGGCCCTCGGGCATTCAATATCGAACTCCCTGGCAGCAACTATCTCGGACAATACGGCGTATGCCCTCATGTCGTTGTACAAGATTGACCCGCTGAAGTTCTTTGCCGGCTACGAGCGCATCACGTACGCCAATCCCAGAACTCCGATCAGCGCCGGATTCAATAACATCGGCGATTATGTGCTGGCTTTCGTTACGAATAACGCCTACAACAATTCAAAGACAGTGCGGGTGTATTGGACCGGTGTTCGCTACGCCATCATTCCCCACCTCGAGCTGACGGCGGCTTACTATGGCTATCGCCAGAACGCCTACGGCACCGGCACGCAAGCGGGCTGCACCACGATCGAACACAGCGTGTGCAGCGGCAGCTTTGAGGCCTATGTCATCGACGCGGACTACCGATTCAACCTGCACTTCGACGCTTATCTCGGCGCCATGTACAGTGGCGTCCATAACGGCGTGGCCAGCGGCTACCTCTCCACGACCAACATCAACCCCACCGTCGGGGTCCGGTACAAGTTTTGAACTGGCGCGCTCTGGGTAGTCGCCGCTAAATCGCACGGGTCAACCGGTCAGAAACGCTAGTGGTAGTTGCCAGCGCTGTTTGGAGCGCATAAGTTGCGCCTCCTGCTGAAGCGCCGCCAGGTACATGCCCCCAGCGTCCGCGGCATCGAGCGCAGGCCGAGCCGGGCCCCGCCGGTTAGCCAGGCCCGCACCCGACCGTCTTCGTCAATCGTGGCAGAGTCTCGTGAGGCTATACTGTTCGCCATCATCGGGAGGATTACATGTCGGCGCAGGCTACCCTGGGCGCGTGGCAGATCGGCGAATGGGCTGTCGATCCGAGGGACGATACGCTCACCCGCAACACGATCGCCGTGAAGATCGAGCCGCGAATGATGCGCCTGCTGATGTGCCTTGCGGAATCTCCCGGCGAGGTTGTGAGTCAGGAGCGTCTGCATGCCGATGTCTGGGCGGGCTTAGTCGTAGGGCCGGCATCGGTGTATCAGTCGGTTTCACAGTTGCGTAAAGTCCTCGGCGACACCAGCACGCCGGCTAGCTATATCGAGACCGTCGCGCGCAAGGGCTATCGTCTCGTGGCACCGGTGCGCCGCCCCGAACAGGCCGGCATTTCAACATCCGATGCCAGCGCGCCGAGTGCGCCCGCAAGGTCCTATCGCCTGCGCTGGATTGTGGGGACTGCCGTTGCGCTAATCATCATCGCCGCAGGCATCTTCCTGACCTTGCGACCGGCGGACCGGACCGCGAAAACGTCGATCGCGGTCATGCCGTTCGTCGACATGAGCGCCGGTAAGACCGAACAGCCATTCTGCGACGGCGTAGCCGAGGAACTCTCCAATTGGCTGTCGCAAATCCCGACGTTGCGCGTGGTCGCGCGCAGATCAGCCAACGCCTTCCGGGACAAACAAACCGATGTCCGGGAGATCGGCCGGGCACTTGGCACCGAGAATGTACTCGAGGGATCCATGCGTCGATCCGGCAATTCGGTTCGCGTGAGCGTACAGCTCGTCGCCACCCGGGACGGCTATAGCCTGTGGTCCGGGTCGTTTGATTCCGCGCTCACCGATGTCATCAAGGTTCAGGAGCAGATCGCCCGTGCGGTGGCCAACAGCCTGGAAATCCGTCTGAGCGACGCCACATCGGCGAGGTTTGTCGATAGGCAGAGCAGCAACGGTCAGGCGTACTCACTCTATCTCATCGCCCGCTATCATCAACAGCAGCGCACCAAGCAGGACAACGAGAGGGCGATCGATCTCTACGGGCAAGCCATTGCCGCCGATCCCCACTTTGCGCTGGCGAAGGTCGGCCTTGCCTACGCGTACTTGAATCAGCGCTACTTCAACGACCGGCCCATCGCAAGTATTGCGAAAGATGCGCAACCCCTGCTTGCCAGCGCGGCCGCAACCGCCGCGCAATTGGCTGATCTGTACGTGGTGCGCGGCGCGCTCGAGACCGAGCTTCTCGAGCGCGATGCCGCGGTTCGGGATTTGCGCCATGCGGTTGCGCTCAATCCTAATTCGCGGGACGCGATGTCGGAACTTGGTTTCTACTATTTGGTGACGGGCGCGCCGAAAGAATCGCAGCAGTACTACACTCGTGCCGCTGAGCTCGACCCGCTCGATTACAATCTACATGCGCAGCGCTGTCTCGCGCTTTCAGATCTCGCGCAGTTCGCTGACGCAGCTGCCGCATGCGAGAAGGCGCGCGCGCTGGATCCGAGTGCCGCCTGGGTCTACAGCGCGTCGAGCCACTTCGAAGAGGCGCGGGGGCGGATCGGCGAGGCACTCAAGTGGAACGCCGCGGCGCTCGAGCGCAGTCCCGGCGTTTCCGAGACCTACGCCCAGAGAGGCGCCTTGCTGCTGAGTCTAGATCTTCCGGAGCGCGCACGGGAGACCTTCGAAGCCGCGATGGCCGCAACGGGCAATGACAGTACAAATGTCGCGTTGACCCGGCTCGGTTTTGTGACCGCTTATGCGCATGGGGGTGCCCGCGCATTGCACGATTGGAAAGCGGAACGTGGTTTGGAATCTGCCAAAGATCCTGAGCTGCTGTTCGAACTGGCCGATGCGGAGCTCATCGCCGGTGATGCGCAGGCGGCGCGCGCCCTGGTCGATAAAGCGCTTGGATCTCCCGACCTTAAGCCCGATGTTCTCGCGAGCCCATGGCTTGCCCGCTCGGGCAGTTCGTACTTGCTGATCGCGGCCGCGGCGCGACAGGCGACCGGAGATCCAACATCCGCGATGCAAAGCCTCGCACAACTCGGCGCGCTGCTGGAACGATTGACTACCGCCGGCATGCGTCGGCATGGCGTGTACGAGCTGCAAGCCCAGGCGGCGGCGCTGCGCGGAGACGCTGACGCGGCGATGGTCGCGCTACAGCGCGCCGCGGATCTGGGATGGCGAGATGTCTGGCTGGCAGAGCACGAGCCCTATTTTGCGGTGCTGCGCGCGCGCGCGGATTATCGCGCTCTGATTGAGCGCATCCGTCGTGAAAATGCCGCGGAAAGCGCCAAGCTAGGAGCCGATGCCGGCATCCCGGCGCCGCCGCGAAGCTGATTTTAACTCAGTGCGGTGGCCATTGGTTGGGGCCTCCACCACTGCCAGGCGGATTGTTGATGGCCGCGAGCAACTGATCGGCAATGACCGATACTTCGATCAGGCGTATGGTGGTCGCGATTCCCTGCCAATGGGTTGGTATGGGCGAACTCATCGGCCAATTCTGGGCAATGAGAAACTTCGCGAGTCGATCGCGAAGCGATCCACTGTTGTCGGGCACAGGCGCTTGAAGCAGCAAATCGGCCTTCAACAGTACGTCCATAAACATCCCGAAATCCGCAATAACGCTTGCAGTCGGCTGCGCAGGAGCAGGCCACGGATTGGCTGTCGACAGGAACTCCGCTTTGAACGCACTCATGAACTTCGTGTGGACTTTTTTGGTCGTGCTGTGCTTGGCGCATGGATCGTCACTAGCGGCAGCTCTGGCTTGGTTACTTTCCCATAAGGAAGGCAAGCCAACGCCTGCAGCGGCCGCGACCGCGGTAGAAGCGCTCAAGCGCCCGAAGAAGGTACGTCTGGTAAGCGCGGTGGAGGCGGCGGCTGTGGCCATTTCCTCAGCGTTGGGTATGCGCGGGAAGTGTCCTTGGTTGTCTTCCGGCTTTTCATTTGTGTTGTTGTTTCGCATTGCAGCCTCCTTCGAGGAATTGTGTTTGGACGCATAAGCTTGGTCAGAACGCCGGAGGATCGCTCCGACGTTCGAAGGGTAGGATCGATGATCGAGATGCGTAGCAATCAAATTCGTCCATGAAATGACCCTTCGAGAGTCTTTGTTATCACGCCAAAGTAGACGCTTGGAAAGCTTGCACGTCAATGGATCGGATTCCGAGTACTATGGCAGGATCGATCAGTGTGTAGGCAAGAGTAGGAGAGGCTGTCGTGAGAAACACCCCTACCCGGTTCATTATGCTGAGCGCCACCCTGGCTTTGGTTTCATTATCGCGGCCGACCGGAGCGGCTAAGGTAGTGCTGCCCTTGGTCGACCTGGAGCCACAGTATGCTTCCCAGTTGTGCTGGGCGGCCGGGGACACGATCGCAGTTAACAGTTTCCTGCCGCCGAGTACCCCGCCGAATATCCCGGCGATGTGCCAGGCGGCTACCAATCCGGGTCGCATCACCCAAGCAATCGACGCTGCCTACAACCACCCCGCTCTTCAAATCACCAACATGGCCAGCCTGCAGGCCAAGTTCGCGATGGATCCCACCGATGTGAATAATGTATTGAATTACTGCAAGTCGGACATCCAGAACTGCAACTATCCTGGCACGCCCTTGCTGCTGGGGCTGACCCACGACACCATGCACGATACGGGCCTTAGTTGGCTGGTCGCAACTCAGCAGATTGACGCCGGCCATCCCTTTCTTTTTACATGGAATTACTCCTCCGGCGGGCAGCATCAACTTGTCGCCATCGGGTATTCCGACGACTCTGGCCAGCAGCTCATTATCTGGGATCCGTTGCCGGTACGTGATCCCTTGCCGGTGAAGGATGAGGTGTGCGGCCCGCTGGATGCCGGTTCCGCTCCGGCGGGTCACAGTGCAACTATCGATTTTAGCGTTTATACCGATCCGGTGAGCGACATGGGAGTGAGTGGCGTTCACGGCGACGATCTGTACAACCTGGAGGTCGCTACGACTTCTGTACCGCAAGCCCCGATCCTGACAATCGACGGCGTCGACCAGCAGCCCGCGCCACCATCAGGCACCGGTGCGCCCGCGCAGCCGGCAGCTGGGACGTCATTTCCGGTGGCGTTGCGCGATAGTTTGCGGGGGGGTGAACAGCAGGCACGCAAGGCCCGTCTTGATCTTGGTGTGCCCTTCCCGATCGTGGGGATTGGACTTGATCAATTGCGCCGAGCGGGGTCCGAACCAACCCGATTGCTTACTCAGGTGACCTCTGCGGTGCTGTTCCCTCTTGAATCGAACGGGAAGGTCGTTGATTCATTCCTGATGCTGTTTCGGCACGGAACGTGGGAGCGCGGGGGTTACGCCAACACCGAGGTCACGAGGCTTCTGGTGCAAGCGCGACTCAAGTACGCCGGAGGACATCACCTCAAGCCGAAGAATTTCTACATGGTCTCGGTGCCCGGGCTCGCAGCCTTTTTTGCAGCCTACGGAAGCGGCCAGAAAGCCGTGCTGATTCCTGCCTCGAGCGATCCGTTGATCGGCGCGGTGGCCGGATCCGCGATTCCGGCGGCGACACAGCTCACCCGCATGCGCGACGCGATCAATCGACTGGACGCGAGCGCCCCGCGGCAGAAACCTGTGGTCCGCTGATCCGCCGCCGCTGACCCCTGTTACGGGTCGGTGGCATCAACAATGCGAAGCACTTCCCTGCAGAATCGCTTTTCATTTGCGCTTCCATCGACGCGATTCTCGAACGATGCATACCACTCTGGAATCCTGAACGCGCTAGCGCCGGCACGGCACAACGAACGACGTTACAAGGAGCATGAATATGAAATTGAGCCTAGCTATCATCATGGCAGCGACACTTGCGAGCCTCTCTCCTTCCGGAGCCACCCCGGCCCAACCGGCGAATCCGCCGACGCCTACGACCCGCATCCTCGCGATCGGAACCATCAACCCCGGCGTCGATCCCGCAGCCGTACGGTCAATCCTGCCGAGCGAAGTTCGTGAAACGGTGAAGCTCTATCTTGATGGCACGATCGATCAGTGGTTCTCGCTTCAAGATCGAAATGGCGTCGCGTTCATCATGAACGTAAGGGATCCGGCTGCCGCGCACGACTTGCTCGAGAAGTTGCCGCTCGGCCGGGCGCACCTGATGAGCTTCGAACTCGTCCCGCTTGCGCCGCTTAATCCTCTTCGTCAACTGCTGGGCATCACCTCGAGTCCTCCCTGAGCCCGACCAACTCGGAAGTCGTTTGCTGTCCACTGACGGCTGGAAACAGCCGCTTCGCCGGAGGGGCCTAATTGGAGCCTCGTGGTGATTGGTGCAAGATTAAATGATTTAAACCAATTGGTTAGGGTCAGTATTTGGTGGCAAAACGGGCCACCGAGACGTCCTTTGAAACGGAAACAGGATGTGCCCTTAAATGGCCCTAACTGGAAATTTTGGCGGGCCCTATGAGCTGCGTCTGCCGAGGTATTCTTTGAATTTATTACTATAGGATATTACCAGTTATGGTTACGGTGGCTGGAGGCAAAATATGGCCAGAAAGCTCAGCCCGGCTCATGAAAGAGTGCGGGTGTATCGGGCGAAGATGAAGCAACAGGGATTTCGGCAAATCAGCATTTGGGTTCCAGATACCAAGTCGCCGAAGTTTCGCCAGGAATGCCGACGTCAATCGCGGCTAGCGAGTGCGACTGATCAATCAGTGCACTTGGACGAATTGCTCAATGTTGCCGCAGGATCGGTGGAAGGCTGGATTTGAGACGCGGCGACATTGTGACCATAGCGGCGCCGGACGACTACGGGAAACCTCGGCCGGCCTTGTATATTCGCCAGAGCTCTAAACGTTGAGGGTCAGAAACTGTCGAATAACGTCCCATGCAAACACCTCCAAGCTAAGATTAGCTAAAGATATTTCGCTGATCCCTTGAGACCACCTCACCTATGTCTCCGGTATAAAACGTCCCTGATGTCTCCGGATAGGACCGTGGTGGCTGCGCCTAGGAATCGGCATCGAACGTATCCAGCCTGGCAACCCGCAACAAAACGGGCGTCATGAGCGCATGCATCTGACGTTGAAGAAGGAAGCCACCAAGCCGCCGGCCAAAAATCTTCTCCAGCAGCAGGAGAAGTTCGATCGCTTCATCGAGTACTACAACGATGAGCGGCCTCACCAAGCATTGAATGGTCGATGCCCGGCTCAGCTCTACCGACCTTCAATGCGCCCCTATACCGGCTTGAGCGAAGAACTCGTATATCCCTTGCATGATCGCACCATCACGGTCACGCAGTGCGGGCGCATCTGCATGGGGCGGCGTAAGATAAATCTAAGTCAGGTCTTCGCCGGACAGAATGTCGGCATCAAGGAAATCGCGGAAAAGATCTGGCTGGTGACGTTTATGCACTACGACTTGGGGTTCTTTGATCACGAGACAGGTCGCGTCGAGTGTGCCCCAAACCCGTTCGGTGCCAGACTGTTACCCATGTCTCCGGAAGAAAATGGATACCCTTGGCCCAGGTAGGACCTTGTTTTAATGGTCGGGGTGACAGGATTTGAACCTGCGACTCCTACGTCCCGAAGGTTGTGATTAACTATACATAGTTATAAATAAAGATGTATAATTTATCACATGAAGCCAGATCTTCGGCAACGTAGGCAGCTCGCAGCATCTGCTCGCTCCAAGGCGGTTCTGCAACCTCGGGATTTTGCACGACTGCGAATCCATCCGCAGGAGATAAGCCGCCTCGTGGGCAAAGGACAGCTTATCCGCGTTGGACGTGGGCGGTACATGCTGCCAGACGCCGAGCACTCCGAGAATCTCGGACTTGCGCTTGTCGCGGCTGCCGTTCCGCATTCGGTAATTTGTCTACTTTCAGCCCTTCGATTTCATGGCATCGGCACGCAGGCTCCTCGTGACGTCTGGATCGCCGTAGCACAAGGAGCCGCGCGGCCTCGGCTCGACTACCCACCGGTTCGTGTGACCCTGGTCTCTGGTTCGGCTTTCACATTCGGTGTTGAGCGTCATCGAGTCGATGGTGTTCCAGTACGAATCTATTCTCCGGCGAAGACAGTGGCCGATTGTTTCAAATTTCGAAACAAGATTGGTCTTGATGTAGCTATCGAGGCTCTTCGTGAGGCGCTGCGCGCAAAGCGCTGCACCCGGGAAGAGCTTTGGGCGGCAGGGAAGGTGTGCCGTGTGACCACAGTCATCCGTCCATACCTCGAAGCTATTTGAGGCTGCCTTACCATGGCAAAGGACAAACCCAGAAATACGTCGGCTTCGATACGCCAGCGGCTGTTGAACCACTCGACTGCCATCAAGACGGATCCCAATCTCGTACTTATCTGGTACGGGCTCGAGCGCTTTCTTTATCGCCTTTCCGTATCAACCCATAGCGAGCGATTCATTCTCAAAGGCGCGATGCTTTTTCGTCTTTGGGGCGGTGCGAATTTTCGTTCGACGAAAGACCTCGATTTGGAGGGGTTTCTGCAGGACGAGGCCGAGGTGGTTCGGGAAGTTTTCGCTTCAATCTGCGAGCAACCCGTCGAAGATGACGGACTAGTTTTCGATGCAGCGAGTGTGCAGGTTGCCGAAATTCGCGATACGCAGGAATACGGCGGCTTTCGGGTGCTGGTGACGGCGAAGCTCGGAACCGCGATACTGCGTCTACAGGTCGACGTGGGATTCGGAGATGCAATTACACCCGCGCCAGTCGTCACTGAATTTCCGTCGATTCTCGGCCAGTCACTCCCTCGCATCCGCACCTATCCGCGAGAGACGGTTGTGGCCGAGAAGTTCGAGGCCATGGTCCAACTCGGAATGACAAACAGCCGAATGAAGGATTACTACGATCTTTGGTTCATATCGCGCCACTTTGAATTCGAAGGGTCGACGCTGGCGGCCGCAATGCGGGCAACCTTCGAGCGCCGGGGCACAGGGATTCCGCGGCGGCCGCCGATTGCGCTGACTGCGGAATTTGCAGCCGATCTTAATCACGTGCGACAGTGGTCGGCATTCACCAAAAGTCTCGGTGTCGAAGCTCCGCCGGGCTTGGGAGTCATTATTGACAAAATTTCCGAATTCGTCTTGCCGCCCGCGATTACTGTGGCAAGCGAGGAGCCGTTTAACCAGCGATGGAAACCTCAAAACCGCTGGCAGCCAGTCAGGTGATGCGGATTTGTTTGGCGAGACGCCATGCTTTCTCTTTGTTGTACGAAAGTAATTCGAGACCGACTATGTCTGCCACCGCAACTACCTGCGCCCGTTCAACCAAGTACAAGACTCGGTAATTGGTATGTACACCTTGCGCGATTCGGACATCAACAGATTGTGATCGCAACAAGCGAGCGTTCCCTGCTGACCGTGCTCTTGCCGGCGCGCCAGTTGCGGCAAACCATTGAAATCAGCTTTCAAGCGGCGGTTGCTGAGCTGTTGGATGCGCTCCAGCTGTCGACGAAAATCGTGAGACGCGAGCTGGCAGCTGTTCAGCCGATATCGTTTGCTGCGGCCTCCAATCGGCGAGTGATTGGTTCGATGATCGAGTTCGCGCGGCAAATCGAGAGTGATCTAACGCGGATTCGTGACCCGCTTCACCTATCGCTTCGGCTCGCAGAAACACCGATGTCCGCAGTGGGATCCAAGGCTTATTACGGTTTGCCCAATCAAGTTGCTCGGGATCTGCTCATGAGCTGGGAGCACTAAATCATGAGCAAATGTGCTTGTCCCTTGGGTAAGGTCAGAAATTGACTTACCGGCAAGATATGTTTCGCGAAGTCTTTGATCTTCGACAGGCAACCACGCTCGGCCCTGGCCCTGACGATGATTCGTGTAACGGGTCTTCCGCTTGAATTCGTCCACGAGCATCCAGGGACAGCCGAAATTTCGAGTGATTTTCTTAGCTCGAAACTGAAACGTTTTTGGAACCGTGAGCCTCGGGGACCTGGAACCGTGGGCGGAAGATGGTGAAAAAACTCTAATGAAATCAATGGTCGGGGTGACAGGATTTGAACCTGCGACTCCTACGTCCCGAACGTAGTGCTCTACCAGGCTGAGCTACACCCCGAAATCGGCTTGACCGTCAGTTCTTGCGCGCCACGGCGAACTTCGCCAGTTCGCTTAAGCCTTCTTTGAAAACACTCTCGGGAAGGGGCGCCAGTGCAGCAAGCGCCTGATCGGCCTCGCATTGAGCGAGGCGCGCAGTGTACGCAAGCCCCCCAAGGCTTGCAACGGCGCGCGTGATTTCTTCTAACTGATCCAATCCTCCATGTTCGATGGCATGCCTAATCATCGATCGCTGGGCCTCGCTTCCGTGCTGCATTGCATATATCAGCGGAAGTGTGGGTTTGCCTTCCGCCAGGTCGGCGCCCAAGTGTTTGCCGAGGCTGGCTTCGTCCGCCTGATAATCCAGCGCATCGTCAACCAACTGGAAAGCGGTGCCGATATGCCGGCCATAGAGCGCCAACGATTCCTCGATCGCCGGCGGCGCGTCGCTCAACACGGCAGCAATTTGTGCGCCGGCCTCGAAAAGCCGCGCGGTCTTGCGGCGGATCACGTCGATGTAGCGTGCCTCGCTCGTGTTCGGATCCTTTGCATTCATGAGCTGCAGCACTTCGCCCTCGGCGATGGCATTGGTGGCATCGGCGAGGATTTGCATGATTCGCATGCGATCAAGCGTCACCATCATTTGGAATGCGCGGGAGTAGAGAAAATCGCCGACCAGCACGCTGGTCGCATTGCCGAACACCTCGTTAGCGGTATCGCGCCCCCGACGCAGGGACGACTCGTCGACCACGTCATCGTGCAGCAAAGTGGCCGTATGGATGAACTCGATGATGGCGGCGGCATCGATGTGCCGCTGTCCTGAATGCCCACAGGCCCGGGCCGCCAGAAGCACCAAAAGGGGGCGTAAGCGCTTGCCGCCGGCGTAGATAATGTAGGTGGCAACCTGGTCTACCAGAGCTACTTTGCTGTGCAAGCGCTGTTTGACGACCTTATCAACGGCCTCAAAGTCAGCGGTTACCAACCCACGAATCTGTTCTAGTGTCATGAAGCGCTCAAAGGAATACCCCATGGTACCTAAGATCGGCCTGACTGGCGCACTGCCCTGAGGTACGCGCCGTAGGTTGGTGCCGTGCGGCGCAGCGCCCTGAAACGCCTTTGGTTTGACCTGTGAACCTCCGCCCGTTACAATTCGCGGCTCTTTTGCGGCCCCACCGGCCGTCCTCGGAGTTGCAACAATGTATGCCGTGATAGCCACGGGCGGTAAACAATACCGCGTCCAAGAAGGTGCCGTGGTGCGTGTCGAAAAGCTCGACGCCGACCAGGGTGCCAATGTCGAGTTTAATCAGGTGCTGCTGGTCGGTGCCGGATCCTCGGTGACGATCGGCGCTCCCTACGTCGGCACGGCCAAAGTGGTCGCCATCGTGGAAGCTCATGGCAAGGGCGACAAGGTTCGCATCGTCAAATTTCGCCGCCGTAAACACTACAAGCGCGAGAAGACGCATCGTCAACCGTATACAGATGTGAAGATCACGCAGATCGTTGCGTAAAGATTTCGGAGAGACATAAATGGCACACAAAAAAGCTGGCGGCAGCACGCGCAACGGGCGCGATTCGCACTCCAAGCGATTGGGCGTGAAGAAGTTCGGCGGTGAGGATGTGCTCGCGGGCAACATCTTGATCCGGCAGCGCGGTACGGTCTATCGGCCGGGCGTAAACGTCGGCATCGGCACGGATCACACCTTGTTTGCGAAAGCTCACGGCGTGGTCGAATTTCGCGTCAAGGGCATCGAGCAACACACTTACGTCAACGTCATACCCAAGTAAGTTAAGGGTAGGCGGCCTTCAAGGCGCGCCATGGGATCTTAAAGGGGGGCAGGGTAACCGCGCCCCCCTCTTCATTTGCGCGCAACGGCTGGTCAATCATCATGAAATTCGTCGACGAAGCCAAACTCAAGGTGCAGGCCGGCAACGGCGGGCGAGGCTGCGTGAGCTTTCGCCGCGAAAAATTCGTTCCCTTCGGCGGACCTGACGGCGGCGACGGCGGCAACGGCGGCAGTGTCTATCTGAAAGCGGTTGAGGGCATGAACACCCTGGCCGACTTTCGTATTTCGCGCACCTATCGGGGCCAGAACGGCGAGAGCGGCAGCGGCAACGACTGCACCGGACACGGGGGCGATGACATCTACGTTTCCGTACCGATCGGCACCGTCATTACCGACAAAGATACCGGCGAAACCTTGGGCGATCTGACCGTCGAAGGTCAGACCCTGTTGGTGGCCAAAGGCGGCAAGGGCGGATGGGGCAACACCCGCTTCAAATCCAGTACCAACCGCACGCCCCGTAAATCGGGCTTAGGCCTGCCCGGCGAAAAACGCGAGCTTCAGCTCGAGTTGAAGCTGATCGCGGATGTAGGGCTTCTGGGCCTGCCGAACGCCGGCAAATCAACCTTGATCCGTGCCGTATCGGCCGCGCGCCCGAAAGTGGCGGATTATCCGTTCACGACCTTGCACCCCAATTTGGGTGTCGTTGCAGTCGGCGCGGGGCGCAGTTTTGTCATGGCGGACATACCGGGATTGATCGAGGGGGCCGCGGACGGCGCCGGACTGGGTATTCGTTTCTTGAAACACCTGCAGCGCACCCGGGTGCTGTTGCACCTCATCGATGTCGCGCCGCCGGACCCAAACGCGGATCCTGTCAAAGATGCGCGAACCATCATCGCCGAGCTGAAGAAATTTGCGGCGGATCTTGCGGCCAAAGAGCGCTGGCTGCTGATCAACAAGATCGATCTTCTGGAGCCCAAGGAAGCTGATCGACGCGCTAAGGAGATCGTGCGGCGCTTGCGCTGGAAGGGGCCGGTAATGCTCATTTCAGGGGCTACCGGCGCCGGGACGGAGGAACTGAAGCAAGCCGTGATGCGATATCTGGAGGATCATCCGCGCGCACCAGCGAGCACCCCCGCAATCGCCGCAGCCGTCCAATAAAAAAGCCGGCTTCGCCGGCTTTTGATCGAAACGAGCGCGAAGCTCTATTTCGCGAGCGCTCGCACCTGCTTGGTAAGACGGCTCTTGTGGCGAGCGGCCTTGTTGCGGTGAATGATGCCCTTGTTGACCATGCTGTCGATGACCGGTGTGGCGTCGGCCAGCGCCGTAGCCGCCTCGGCATGCTTGCCTTCCTTGAGCGCCAAGGTTGCTTTGCGGATCGCGCTGCGCAGCTGCGAGGTGAGC
Organism: uncultured Gammaproteobacteria bacterium; assembly: GCA_963749775.1. Classification (GTDB taxonomy): domain Bacteria; phylum Pseudomonadota; class Gammaproteobacteria; order Steroidobacterales; family Steroidobacteraceae; genus Bog-1198. The sequence goes on along the minus strand of CAVVPB010000022.1, from coordinate 21,459 downwards.
GCGTCGTTGCGGGCGCGATGCACCGTCGACTGTCGGGCAGCTTTTTCGGCAGATTTCGTATTCGCCAAGCGAGAGACTCCTTTAAAAGAGCCGCGTAGCTTGCCGATTGACCCTGCGATTGTCAATCAGCAAGCGGGCCGCGCGGGCGCAGCTTGCTATAGTGTGACCACTGAATAGCGGGAAACCTGAGTATAATCACGACCTTTCGCCATGGAACTAGTTCGCGGCCTTCAAAATATCTCACAGCGCCACCAAGGCTGCGTACTCACGGTAGGTAATTACGATGGTGTGCATTTAGGCCACCAAAAAATGATCGGCGTGCTCAAGTCGCGCGCCGTGCAATTGCGCGCCGCGGCCACGGTACTGGTGTTTGAGCCGAGTTCCAAGGAGTTCATCGATCCCGAAGGCGCGCCGCCGCGCCTCACGCGTTGGCGAGAGAAATTCCTTGCGCTGGCGGCGCAGGGGGTCGACCGCTTGGTGACGCTGCGATTCGATGAGTACGTGCGTGCCATGACGCCGGAGAACTTTGTCGATGAATTGATCGTCGATAGGCTGGGCACGCGGCACATCGTGGTGGGCAATGATTTTCGCTACGGGTGCAACGCGGGCGGCACCATCGAGAGTTTGCGCGCCGCGGGTGAAGCGCGTGGCTTCGGCGTCGAGCAGATCGCGCCGTTTGTATTCGATGGCGTACGTGTCAGCAGTACTGCGGTGCGCGAACGGTTGGGCCGCAGCGACTTCGACGGTGCCGAGCGCTTGCTGGGCCGTCCTTATCGGATGCTCGGTCGCGTCATTCGCGGTCGGGAATTGGGGCGCACGCTGGGCTTCCCCACGGCGAACTTGCGCCTCATGCGCCGCAAGCCGCCGGTCAGGGGCGTGCTGGCGGTGCGCGTCTACGGCATCGAACCGAAGCCTTTGACGGCGGTGGCGAGCCTTGGCACGCGGCCGACCGTCGGCGGCACCGATATGCTGCTGGAGGTTCATGTTTTCGATTTCGCCGGCGATCTTTACGGGCGAGAGATCGAGGTGGAGTTCGTCGCAAAGCTGCGCGACGAGGCCAAATTCGATTCTCTCGATGCGCTGATTGTGCAAATGAAGGTCGACGCCGTGCAGGCGCGCGACCTTTTGTCTAAGGTGAATTGTGGCTGATTACAAAAGTACGATTAATTTGCCGAACACGGGATTCCCCATGAAGGCGGATCTTGCGAACCGCGAGCCTAAGATGCTGGCGGAGTGGGAACGCAGCGGCCTGTATCAAAAGATTCGGCTCGCCGCCAAAGGCCGGCCGACTTACATACTCACCGATGGCCCGCCGTATGCGAACGGCGCGATTCATCTGGGCCATGCGGTCAACAAAATCCTCAAGGACATTGTGATCAAGTCGCGCACCTTGGACGGCTACGATGCTCCCTATGTGCCCGGCTGGGATTGCCATGGGTTGCCGATCGAGATGCAGGTGGAAAAAACGCACGGTCGCGTCGGGCAAAAAATCGACCCCAAGGCCTTCCGCACGGCATGCCGCGAGTACGCGCAGAAGCAGGTGGACGCGCAGCGCGCGGATTTCAAGCGCCTGGGCGTGCTCGGCGATTGGGAGCGGCCATACTTGACCATGATGCCGCGTTTCGAAGCCGAACAGCTGCGCGCATTTTCGCTGATCATCAAGAACGGCCATCTCTATAAGGGTTTCAAGCCCGTGCATTGGTGCTTGAACTGCCGCTCGGCGCTCGCCGAGGCCGAAGTGGAGTACGAAGACAAGACCTCGCCCAGTATCTACGTGCGCTTCGAGGTGGTGGATGCGGACGGATCTGGCGCAGCGCATGGGACTGACGGCTGAGGAGCAACGTGCGCTGGGCGAGGAACTCACCTCATTGGCCATCTGGACCACAACGCCGTGGACCTTGCCCGCCAACCGCGGGGTTGCGGTTCATCCGCAATTTACCTATGCCTTGGTGGAATTCGATTGGGGAGGCCGTCGCGAGCGGCTGCTGTTGGCGGGCGAACTCGTCAAATCCGTGCTGCACACCCTGGGCGTGACGCACTGGACGGTACTCGCGGAGGCAAAAGGTGCGGCGCTCGAGCACCTCGTTTTGCAGCATCCCTTTTACCCGCGCCAGGTGCCGGTGATCCTGGGTGATCACGTCACGCTCGACACCGGTACCGGTGCCGTACATACCTCTCCGGGACATGGCCTCGATGACTACATCGTGGGCCGGCGTTACAACCTGGAAATCGACAATCCCGTGGGCGCCGATGGCCGCTTTCTGCCGTCGACGCCGTTGTTTGCGGGCGAGCAGGTATTCGACGCCAACGCGCATGTAATCAAGGTGCTCATCGAGAAGGGTCGGTTGCTGAAGGATGAGCCGTACCATCATTCCTATCCTCACTGTTGGCGCCACAAGACGCCGGTCATTTTTCGCGCCACGCCGCAGTGGTTCATCAGCATGGACCAAGCAGGCCTTCGCAAGGGAGCGCTCGAAGCCATTGCGCATGTGGATTGGATGCCCGCCTGGGGCGAGCAGCGGATTACCAGCATGATCGCCGCCCGACCGGATTGGTGCGTGTCCAGACAACGGACTTGGGGGGTACCGATCCCCTTGTTCGTCGACAAAGAGTCCGGCGAATTGCATCCAAGAACGCATGAGCTGATCGAAGAAGTCGCGAAACTGGTCGAGCGCGACGGCATCGACGCCTGGTTCGATCTGGACGCCGCAGCATTGCTGGGCCCGGAAGCGAATCGCTACGAAAAAGCCACCGACGTCATGGACGTATGGTTCGACTCCGGCGTGGCACACCACTGCGTCGCGCAAATATGGCCTGAAATCACCGCGCCGGGCGATATTTACCTGGAAGGCTCGGATCAACACCGCGGTTGGTTTCAAAGCTCTCTCCTGACGTCGGTGGCGATGCACGGGCGCGCCCCGTACCGTGCGGTGCTCACACACGGATTTACCGTGGATGAGGCCGGCCGCAAGATGTCGAAGTCGCTCGGCAACATTCTCGCGCCACAGAAATTGACCAGCACGCTTGGCGCCGATGTCGTGCGTTTGTGGATCGCCGCGACCGACTATGCCAATGAGATGAGCGTCTCGGACGAGATCTTCAAGCGCATGGCGGATTCGTATCGGCGTATGCGCAATACGCTGCGATTTCTTTTGGGCAACCTGCATGACTTCGATCCGAAAACGCACGCGGTGCCATTCGATGATTTGGTTGCCATCGATCAATGGGCGATTGCCAAGAGCTTCGCCTTGCAGAACGACGTGGTCACCGCCTACCGCAACTATGAATTCCACGACATTTATCAGGAAATCCATAATTTCTGCGTGGTCGAACTCGGCGGCTTCTATCTGGACATCATCAAAGATCGGCTCTACACCACCGGCGCCGATAGCGCACCGCGCCGATCGGCACAGACCGCCCTGGATCATCTGGCTCAGGCCATGGTGCGCTGGCTCGCGCCGATCTTAAGCTACACGGCTGAAGAGGCGTGGGGCCATCTGCCGGGCGTTCCCAATGAATCGGTATTCCTAAATACCTGGCATCAATTTCCGGCCGGTGCCGAGCGTGTTTCCACGATCGACTGGGCCGCGCTGATCGCCCTCAAAGCGGACGTGGCGCGCGAGCTTGAACGGCTGCGCAGCATGGGCGCCCTGGGTTCTTCACTCGAAGCCGAAGTGACGGTGTTCGTTCCGGATGCGCTGGTGCCGCGCTTCGAGATGATGCACGATGAACTGCGTTTTCTATTGATCACCAGCAAAGCGCAAGTTGCGGCTTCGGGTTCGATGTCCGCCTCGGCCGTCAAGGCCACTCAAGAGGACGTGTGGATTGAAGTCAAGCCCAGCACCGCGCCCAAGTGCGTGCGCTGCTACCAACTGCGCGCGGATGTCGGTAGTGATCCCCGCCACCCGGAGATTTGCGCGCGCTGCGTGGTCAATGTCGAGGGTCCCGGTGAGGAGCGTCGCTTCGCATGAATAACCAAGAGAATCGAGGCCGAGCGGCGAAATGGCTGATCTTGTCGGTGCTCATCGTACTGGCAGACCAAGCCAGCAAGAGCTATATCGCCGGGCGCTTTGGCGAATTCGAACATACCACCATCCTGCCGATCCTCGACATTACGCGGATGCACAACGTCGGCGCGGCCTTCAGCTTTCTAGCCTCGGCCTCCGGTTGGCAGCGCTGGGTATTCATCGGGCTTGCGCTGACCGTCAGCATCGGGATCATCGTGTGGCTGCTGCGGCTGCCGGACCGGGCACATTCCCTGCTGGCTTGCGGGCTTGCGCTGGTGCTCGGCGGGGCGCTCGGCAACGTCATCGACCGCATTCGCTTGGGACACGTGATCGACTTCATTCACTTTCACTGGGATGAAGCGTATTTTCCTGCATTCAACGTAGCGGACTCGGCCATCACGGTCGGCGCTGCCTGCCTTTTGTTGGATGCGTTGCTAGAGGGAAGGCGGAAAACCTGATGCAGATTTTATTAGCGAACCCGCGCGGCTTTTGCGCCGGCGTCGACCGGGCCATCGATATCGTCGAGCGGGCCGTTGCCTTGTTCGGTGCGCCGATTTACGTGCGCCATGAAGTCGTGCACAACAAGTACGTGGTAGATCGCTTGCGTACCATCGGTGCGGTGTTTGTCGAAGAATTGAACGAAGTGCCGGACAACGCCACCGTGATATTCAGCGCGCACGGTGTGCCTCGAGTCGTGCAACAGGAGGCCAAGCGCCGGCTGCTCAATGTGTTCGACGCCACCTGCCCCTTGGTGACCAAGGTGCATATGGAAATCACGCGATACGCCCGCGAGGCACGCGAGGTTTTCTTGATCGGCCACGCCGGTCATCCGGAGGTGGAAGGCACGGTCGGGCAATTCGACACATCGCTCGGCGGCTCGATCTATTTGGTGCAGACCGTCGAGGATGTGGCGACGTTGAGCGTGCGCAACCCGGAGCATGTGGCCTTCGTTACGCAAACCACCTTGTCTGTGGACGATACGGCCTCCATCGTTGCCGCGTTGCGGGCCCGATTCCCGGGGCTCAAGGCGCCGGTGAAAGAGGACATCTGTTATGCCACGCAAAATCGCCAGGACGCCGTCAAGGAGTTGATCGGCCGCTGCGAGGTCTTGGTTGTGGTGGGTTCGAAGTCCAGCTCGAATTCCAATCGCCTGCGCGAAATGGCTGATAAAACACTCAAGCCGGGATATTTGGTGGATGGACCCCAAGATTTGCAGCGCGAGTGGTTCGCCGGGGTAAGCACCGTCGGTGTGACCGCCGGCGCTTCTGCGCCCGAAATTTTGGTGCAGGGCGTGATTGCGCAGCTGCGTCAATGGGGAGGCGAGGTGGCGCAGGAATTGAGCGGCCGCAAGGAACACGTGATATTCGCGCTGCCGAAAACGCTACGCGATGTCGCAAAAAACAGCAGCAGTCTTTCGTCGGTCGATCCAGCGGGTTAGAATGCCGCCCCCTTGAAGTTGCTACGCCGCAATAGCTCAGTTGGTAGAGCAACGCATTCGTAATGCGTGGGTCAGGGGTTCGAATCCTCTTTGCGGCACCATTAAAATGTCAATAAAATCATATAGTTATGTGATTGAGACGCGCATGTGTGCGCTACGGTTTTTGCTTCTCGCGGACCGCTCGAAGTTCTTTGGCTGCCAGGAGATCCTTCTCCCGGCCCAGCGCTTCCTTCGCTAGAATCAGATCGTCAAGCGAAATGACGCGACAGGTACGCTCGAACAGCTCCACTTGTATCGAGGCGGCCCGTACGCGGTCAAACTCTCCTACACCCAGAATTGAACTCAGAATATCCAAGGGGCCGAAGTCGGTTCTGAGATACAGATTGCGAATCTCGGCGCCCGGATCAGGGTTGTCCAAGAACGAAATCTTCTGTGAAGTCAGACGATGAGCGGGCTTTAGGTCACGCAAAGCGTCGCGCAGTTTCGCCACGTTCTCGCTGCTCAAAATCGCGCACACATCCAGATCTCGCGTGACCAGCGAGGAGCCGTGCAAAGTCGCAGCGAAACCGCCGACGATGACGAAGTCGATGTCAGCGTCGCAAAGACGCAGTAGTAGTCGGTTGATGTCGATCATGGATCCGCCGGCCGGCGTCTTCCATCTCAAGCGCCAGAATGAGCGCCGCCTGATGATGAAGCGCGCGCTGCTCGTAAGAGCAGCTCAAGCTCTCATCGACCAAGCTCAGGTCGAAGCCTGCTCGCTCGGCTTCTTCAATTGGATTTAGAGTACGGATCACGCGTTTAGGTTAGCCGTGAGACGCCGCTGTTGGCAAGTTCCAGCAGCTCGTGACACCGCGGCAATCTGCTTTACCCTCGATGGCCGCATGTCGGCCCATGAGACTTCGATGCATTTCTAATAACTCTATGACTGACTGCAATGAGGCAGACCGGACAGATTTGGCGTAGTCGGATCCGCCGCCACTAGCCGCCTCCGGTTCGTCCCAGCGGAATGTCGAAACGCTCGCAATAATTCCGAAAATGATGCCGGACGCCGGTGGCCGTGAGGCCGAACTCTTCTAGTGAGTAGTTGTGCTTGCCGTGCTTACCCTGCGGATTGTCGGCCAACAGCTTACTCATTGCGATTTCCGCCTCAGGCGTCAATGGCTCGTCGAAATGCGCATAGAGTTTGTGCATCTGACCGACCGGATCGCGCAGCTGCTCGATGTATTGAATGTCGTAGATTGATCGCTCGCCGTGCTTGTCGCGATAAGCGTTCTGGCGCTGAATCATGAGGTCAAAGGTGTCGATCATTTGATCGGCGATCTTGCGCAGGTCGACGAGGTCGCTAAACATCGGCCTTACCAGCCGGATCAAGCTGCAGGCCGAACCAACCACTTCGGCAGGATCGCGATGGGTCATCACCAGTTGGGCGTCGGGATAGACCGTGGTGAGGTCATTGAGGAACAGCGGATGCCAAGGATTCTTCAAGGTCCACCGCCCGCCGTTATGCGCTTGGAGCAGCTGCAATAGCTGCTTGTGGAATCTGAAGGCTGGAAGATAACTGGTTTCGTGCAGGAACCAATCGTGATAACTGGGGATATGGAGGTTGGAATCAAAGAGCTGAGCGCAGAAGGACAGGGCCATCGCGAATTGGCATTCACTGGGGCTATCCGCATCCTCGTAGTGAGCCGCGGCGATCTGGGGAGCGTACTTAATCGACATTGCCAGCCGCTCTTGCTCCTCAATACAGCGCGGGTCGCTATGCAGAGCACCAGCCGCCGCGGGAGGCGCGGATTTGAGCGACTCCCAGCGCAGCAGGCAACGCCGAGACGGGTCGGCGCTCAGCAGGTTGATGGTCAGCGTTGTCCCGGTACGCGGTAGGCCGAAGACGAACATCGGGCGGTCGATCGGGCGTTCAAGGAGTGCAGGATGCTCTTTGAGGTAGTCGACGACGCGCAGGCGGTTCGACAGAATGCCAACAAGATTCGCGTCCCAACGCGGCGCGCCGACAACAGAGAGCTGGGCTTCTTCATTCGAAGCCTTCACCAGAACCTCGAGGCCTTCAAGTACGGCCAGATCGCCGAGGTCTGAGAGTCCTGTGGCACTGCGCGCCTTCTCGATTATTTCAGTGGCCTTCATCGAGCGTTCCCAAGAGTCGGATTCTCGTTCTATTCCCGGCCACCAGTTTGAGTCCAACGCTCTGACGTCATCCAGCAGTATTCGAGATAGTGACCGAGACTATGGCGAGCGTCGACGAAGATGTAATTCTCCAGGGCCTCTTTGGGGCTCTCTAATCCACACCAAAACTACTGCTACGGTCAAACAAACAGGGCGCGGCGGATCCGACAGGTGAGTAACTTTAGGCAACGCGCACGCCAATTGCACATCTTCACGCACTTGACGCACTAATATAGTGCGCCAATGGTGAACTTTTTGCGCTTCCCGGTTCGTTTACAGCTCATATAGTGGAAACCACCGCAGCTCGACTAGTAAGCGAATTGTAGGGGTTTGCTTCCAATTGGACGCCCGTCAAAACGTGGACGCCGTCCTTGCCCGGTCTGCATTGCACTGCTAGAGTGCGAATCGAAAAGATGCTGCACTGTTGTCGGGCACAACCGGAGAGAATCATGGCTATCGCTCATAATCTACTCGGAGCCGCTGTGTCGGTGATGTCACTCGCATGCGCCGTGGCGTATGCCGATACACCAACATTGATTGGGTCGCACGAACTCGTACGGTTTAACGATCTGAACCTCGACCAGCCGCGCGATGTCGCCCGGTTGTTCAACCGTGTCAACTCGGCCGCTGACAAGGTGTGCGGGACGCGCTCTTTTGCGACCCACTACAATAAAGTCGCCAACTATGAAATCTGCTACAAGGATACGGTCGCGAGCACTGTCGCTCACATCGACCGGCCATCGGTCACGTCCTACTTCCAGCAGCGCAGCCCTGACTTGGCATTGCCTAAGCTCATCGCTCAGCAATAGCGACACTCTGCCGCGTTGATATTGTAAAAGGCGTACGCCGGAGCCCCAACCATTGATTGATTTGGGCTGGGCGACGTCCTACGTGTGCTGACCTTGCCGGAGCGGTCCGCCGGTTTACATCCTGTCCACCAGTGCCCGGAGTCGCGCGCTCATCTCGGCCGCAGGCAGGCGCACACTGTGACCATGTCCGGGAAGGATCCACTCGAATGGGTACTCTCCAAGCCGACCAAGTGAACGCTTGAGCTCACTCCATGAGTACCAGCAGGCCTCACGGAAAGCGATCAGGTCGTGTGTTTCGCGACTCCAGGCAAGAGAGTCACCCGAAAACAGATACGTGTCACGCCACAAGTAGACCACGCTGCCGCGCGTGTGCCCGGGTACCGGGATTGCGATCAAGTCTCCTCCGATGTCCGTCGTCTCCGTCCCCTTCAGCACGTTCGTCGCATAGGTAGCAGCCGCGCGGTCATCGTCGTGGATCCAGACTCGTGCGCTGAACCTATCGGCATACTTGTCGGCATCAGCCACGTCGTCTTGATGCGAAAGCAGAACGTCGGTGAGACCACCCATATGCTCGAAGGCCTCGACCAGTTTCGCGACGTAACGTGGTGAATCGATGAGCACGTTGCCTTCTTTCCTCTGAATGAAATATGAGTGGGCGCCGAATGAGGAGCGCGCGTTGTAACCGCAGCGGTATATGCCCCGCGCAATCTCTTGAGGAAAGAGGTCGGGCGGCTGCTCGCGCCGGCCTTCCTTTCCAATAGACGCCGTCGGACAGAGAAGGACCGCACGCCAAGCCGCTCGCATGTCATCTTCTGTTACCGGCTGCCGCGCAAATACTGACTTGCCGCCGCGCTCCACAATCAGCCCCGGCGCGACCTCTCTTGATGCGGCGCAATCGATGCAGCGGTCATCTATGAACCAGTCGCCCTTCGCTGAGGCGGGGTTCCGAGCCTCACGTTTCGGCATATGACCTCCGAGATTCCAGTCCGTCGACGCGGATATGTGACGGCGCATCTGAGAGCCATTATCGGCACAGCGAACTGCGACGGCAATCCGGCTAAGACCGGACGGTTACGAATCAATTGACGCTTCAGATCTTGAGCGGGGCGTGCAGCGCTGTGCTGCTCCACCGCGTTTCGTTTCGCATCTGACTTCGCCATTGCCGAGGGCGTAGCTTTTGCGGTGGCATGCGAGCTCGAGGGTTGGTCTGGTGTTTATGCGACAGCGGCGCCGATTACAAACGTGGATACGAGTACTGCAGCAATCACCTTCATAAAGTCTCTCTAGGGATACGGTCTTTCTCCACGCGATAGGCACCGGTTCGTTGCCATGCTGGAGTGCAATAAATACGCGAAGCGAGTCGGTCTGTGGGCGGAGGATTACTAATCGCCGCGCCTGTGCGCCGAACTAATAGCGGTAGCTGCTGCCAAATAAATTGCATCGGAAAGCCGATGCCCGAGTTCGTGGAGGATCAAGCCTCATTTTGCCCAAATTCATCAAAAATCCGCGAGCTGGTATTCAGAGTTTTTCGGGACCGCATGACTGTGGTTCATCTCGAGGGGATGTCAACCTCAGTCGACAAGGACACATTCGTCAGGATCGACGCGATAGGCGGAGCGACAAATGGCCCACACACTTCAAGAATCAGGCCGTCAGAGATGTCCTTTCTGCGAACTGGTTAGGAATAGTCTCAGTTGGCTATACAGGCTGGTCGAAAAGATCTATGTGATCTCTTTTGCGAGGCCCTCCGCCCAACGCTTGAATAACAAGATTCTCACGCTCGCGATTCGGGCGCGCGGGTACGATAATTTCGGCGATTTCAAAGAAACCGGCGAGCAGATCTTTATCAACATATTGGCGGCCCGAGATCCTAAGCTCTGTTTGGACGTCGGAGCAAACAAGGGCCAGTACGCGAGAGTTTTATTGGAAAGGACTGGCGCGAAGGTTATTTCATTTGAGCCATTGCCGCGCGCCTTTGCTGCTCTCCTTACTTTGAAGGATGAGTTCGGAGATAGATTTGAAGCAGAAAATGTTGGCGTGGGAGAGCGAGAAGACACCTTAGCATTGCATTACGGTAGGGAAGATTCCAAGTTGGCATCGTTCAGCGAGGAGGTGGGTCAAGTCGATTACGTGCACAATGTGAATACCATGGATGTAGAGGTAATCTCCTTAGATCGCTATTTTGAGAAGCATTCAAACGACGACCTCCAGGAAATTGATCTACTAAAGATTGATACGGAGGGCTTCGAGTACCAAGTGCTTCGAGGCGCTCAGAAAACGATCGCTGTGCGGCGGCCGAAGTTTATCCAGATCGAATTCAACTGGCACCAACTGTTTCGCGCGCAATCGTTATTGAGTCTTTCCGAATTGATGGCCGGCTATCGAGCATTTCAGTTGCTGCCGCATGGGTCGGGACTTGTGCGTCGAGAAGTGAAATCGCCCGAATCAAACATTTATCGCTATTCGAACTTCGTATTCGTCAGAAGCGACATCCACATTCCGTCGTGATCCCGGCGCTTGACGCGCAAAAGCTTGCACTCGCCGTACGGCCCTAGGACTGCATGTCCCATCCGGCGCGGTACTCGCGCGTCAAGTACTGGTTTGCGTCGGCCATGTTGGTGATCAGTCCCGACTCGCCGTCGTACAGGATCTTCTTCCCTTGTCCCGCGCGCAGCGCGACTATTCCTAACAGCATGGTCTCGGTAAGCCGTGCCGCATACTCGATCGGGGAACTCGCCTTTGCCTCGCCTCGAATCGCCTTCGTCCAGTTGAGTTCGTGACTCCAGCCGATACGCGCAATGCTCTTGGGTACCTCCGCCGCCGCTTCCCCCAGGGTTTGCGGATAGAGCCGCGGATTGGCACCGTACGTGTCGTGCAGCAGGATGCCTTTCTCGCCGATGAATATCACGCCACCTTCGCTCTTGAGCACAACCTCATCCGGCAGCACGTCGGGGCGGGGCGGATAGATGCCGCCGTCGTACCAAAAGAGCTTCACCGGCGGCTGCGCACCGCGCGCCGCGAATTGATAGTGCACGCAAGTGGAAACCGGATACGACACGGGTATGCGCGGCGCTCGACCGGGCGCGGCCGTGGGATCCGGCGGCGGCCCCGGCATGGTGCCCCATTGAGTCGAGGTTGCCTCGATGCTGGTGGGAGAGGAGAGTCCCAACGCCCAAAAGGGATGATCGATGAGATGCGCACCCATGTCGCCCAAGGCGCCACACCCAAAAGCCAGCCAGCCGCGCCAGTTGAAGGGATGATAGACGGGATGATAAGGAACATTTTCCCCAATCGGACCGAGATACAGATTCCAGTCCAGTCCCGTGGGCGGGGCGCCGCCGCTGCCCATGGCGCCGGCGAGCACGTCCTGCAGATAGCGGTATGTCCAGGGATTGCCGAAAACGCCGGGTACTTCGACCGGCGGCACGCCAGTCGGTCGTGACAGTCCCTGCGGCCAATAAACCACGGGCCGGTTGGTCCACACGTGCACCTCGTGCACCGCCCCGATGATGTCCGCGCCAATCCACTCGTTGATGAGGCGCGCGCCGTCGCTTGAATGCCCTTGATTGCCCATCTGGGTCACGAGCTTGGGATTCTTGAGCGCGCGCTCGCGCAGCATGCGGGCCTCATGCACGGTCGCGGTGAGCGGCTTTTGCACATAGACGTGCTTGCCGGCGTCCATTGCCGCCTTGGCGACCGCCGCATGCGCATGATCGGCGGTGGCAACCACGACTGCGTCAATACTCTTCTCTTTCGAGAGCATCTCGCGAAAATCGGTATAGCGCTTCGCCTTGGTGAACTGCTCCCGGAGCTTCTGGCTTTCGGGTCGCGGTGGGTTCTGGGCATCGGTCAGTCTCGCCACACAGCGTTCGCTGTAGGCCAAGTCGACATCGCAGACAGCGCCGATGTGGTCGGATTGAGCCAGCACCAGCGCATTTTGAGATCCCATGCTGCCGAATCCGACGACGGCGATATTCACAGTATCGCTGGGCGCGCGCTGGCCGCGCCCGAGCACACGCCTCGGCAGGATCAAAGGCCCGCTCGCGGCCACCATCGCGCCCAGTGTGGCCTTGCCGGCACCGGCGACGAATTCACGGCGGGTCAGGTCTTTGGTTTTCGACATCGCGACGCTCCTTATCAAGATCACCATGGTATCGCAGGTACTTTGACTTCGAGACACGAACGCATGACGATATTGCGGCGTCGGCTCTAGCGGGAGAGATTGTGAAGTGTCGTGCTCCGTGGAAATGCGGCGGGCTGGTCGGTGCCGCGCTAAGCTTTTTGGCCCTGGCGGCGGCCGCGGTGCAGCCGCAGCCGCGCTCGCCACATCGATTCGCTGTGGGATCAGCTGACGCTCCTGGCGCTGCCAGAACGCCAGACGGGTTTGGCCGGACCAATGGCATGATGCGCGAACTTATGGCGCCATATCCTGCCTATGTCACACCTGACGCGTCCGATGCGTGCGGCGCGGCCTCGGCACCTTCATGATCAAACTTCTATCGCGCCTGCCCTGGGCGTTGCTGTACGCGTTCTCCGCGTTCCTGTACTTTCTGGCCTATTACGTAGTCCATCACCGCCAACACGTCATACGCGAACAACTCGACAAGGTGTTTCCTGCCTTGAGCGCAGCCGAGCGCGAGGCCATTCACAAACAGTTCCTGAGGAACTTCTGCGACGTTCTGGTCGAGCTACTGAAATCGGTTTCGATGAGCGAGGCCGACATGCGCCGGCGTATGCGTGTCACGAATGCGGAGCTGGCCCGTCGCTACCTCGATTCGGGCCAGTCGCTCATGCTCCTGACCTCGCACCTGGGGAATTGGGAGTGGCTGCTGCATGGTGTCACGCTGCAGCTAGGCTACCCGGTGGACGCGGCATACAAACCCTTGCACGATGCATGGGCCGAGCGGTTAATGCTTAAGGTGCGTTCGCGTTTCGGAGCCCGTATGGTCCCCGCCAAGGAGCTACTGGCGGATTTCTTTCGCCGACGCGGCATCGTGCGTGCGGTCGGCATGAACGCCGATCAGGCGCCCATGTCGACGGATCAACGCTATTGGACCCAATTTTTGGGCCAAGACACGGCTTTCTATGTGGGTGCTGAGCAGATTGCGCGCGCCACACGCTTGCCGGTTTTGTACGCGCGCGTACGTCGGGTGCGGCGCAGTTTCTACGAAGTCGAGTTTCTGCCGCTGTGGGATGGGCGAGAAGCGCTCGAACCCCATCAGGTGACCGAGCGATATGCCCGCGCCTGTGAAATCGATGTGCTCAATCGGCCTGCCGATTGGCTGTGGTCCTACCGGCGGTGGCGATTGAAAAGGCCGTTATACGCAGGCGCTTGACCGGCCTATGATACGCCGGTCGGTCTAAAGCCCCAGGTGCCCTATGAAACTGGACGACAGCCGCCGTAGCGATAACGTCGAGGATGAGCGCGGTGCAGGAATCGGACGCCGCGGTGCCGGGATCGGCATCGGGACCATCGTCATCGTCGTGATCGGTTATTTCATGGGCGTCAATCCGGCGACCCTGTTGAGTCTCTTGAACGGCAGCCCGGAACCGGCGACCGCGCCCGTCCAGGCGCCGGGCGACGCCAACGACCCCCAAGTCGACTTCGTGCGTGCGATTCTCGGGGAGACCGAGGATGTCTGGGGCGCGTATTTTCGCAACGCCGGAAAAGTCTATACGCCGCCTAAGCTGGTGTTGTTCAGCGGGCGCGTGGATTCCGCGTGCGGCCTTGCCAGTGCAGCCGCGGGACCCTTCTACTGCCCGGGAGACCAAAAAGTCTACATCGATCTGTCGTTCTATCATCAACTCGCCAGCGAATTCGGCGCGCCCGGGGAATTCGCGCGCGCCTATGTCATCGCGCACGAGGTGGGCCATCACGTGCAGAATCTGCTCGGCATCACCAACAAAGCGGCGCAGGCGGAAAGTCGCGCAGGACGCGTCGGCGCAAATCAAGTATCGGTGGCGGTCGAATTGCAGGCGGATTGCTTTGCCGGCGTGTGGGCCGAGCAATCCAATAAGGCGAGGAAAATTCTCGAACCCGGAGATCTGGAGCAGGGACTCAAGGCCGCCTCCTCAGTGGGCGACGATACGTTGCAAAGGCGCACGCAGGGGATGGTGGTGCCGGACAGTTTTACGCATGGCACCTCGGCTCAACGTGTGCGATGGTTTCGTCGCGGCTTTGACTCCGGATCCACCGATAATTGCGATACCTTTAGCGCGGGGGCTTCGCTATGAGCTTCGATTCCAAATGCTTCGCCAGCTGCGCGATGGTGGGATAGTCGAACAATTCGGTTAAATCGATGAGGCCGGGGAAATCGCGGTCGATGCCTTCGTGGATCTCGATCAACTTAAGAGAACTTGCGCCGATCTCGAACAAGTTATCGTGCACCTCGATTCTCTTGCCGGGCAACGCGGCTTCGCAAAGCGACTGCAGCCGCGCCTCCAATCCCGCGCCCATTTCGCGCTCGGACCCGCCGCGTGCCTCCTTGAGCGCTTTGAGCTCGGCAAGTTCGGTCGCGAATTCGCCGTCGATATACGCCTGTTCCAACAGGTGTCTTTGAACCTTGCCGCTGGTGGTCTTGGGGATGCGTTTGGTCGGGACGACCTCCGCGACCTCAAGCCCGGTGTGTTCATTGATGAGCCGACTAACGGCGTTGGCGGTCGGCAAGAAATCCGCCATCGTGCTGCGATGTAGCACGAACACGACCAGCTCCTCGCCTTGCGACCCGGGTTTGGCGACGCCCGCAGCGACCAACTTGCCCAATTCCAGACCCGGCGCGCGTTGGGCGATGTTTTCCAAATCGTAGGGATAATAATTCTGCCCGTTGACGAAGATGATCTCCTTGGCCCGTCCCGCAATGTAGAGGCCACCCTCGAACATCACGCCAAGATCGCCGGTATCTACCCAGCCATCTTCGTCGATGGCCGCGGCGGTTGCCGCGGGGTCGGCGAAGTAGCCGCGCGTGACGCTGGCGCCGCGAATCAAGATATGGCCCACGGTTCCATCGGGCAGAGCGGCACGCGAGTCATCGGCAATCAGCAATTCGGTATTCGGCACGACTTGGCCGACGCACATGAGTTCCAGCGCTTCGCGCGGCTCTTGGGGATTTAGTTCGATCTTTGCGCCCACGCCCAAGCGATGCCGATTGACGCGTATCCAGCGATAGTCGGATCCGAGCGCCGGCAATGTCACCGCGAGGCAGGCTTCCGCCAATCCGTACACCGGATACATGGCCTGGCGCTTCAAGCCGGTGTAGGCAAGGGTATTCATGAATTCATTGCACAGCGGCACCGAAATCGGCTCGGCTCCGTTGTAGATCAATCGGATCGCCGACAGGTCGGTATTTTCCAAGCGGCGCTCGCCCAACACCTTTAGAAAATGGCGATAACCGAAATTCGGCGAGCAGGAAATGGTGACGCGCTTCTTGGCCGCGACCTGCAACCAGAGCAGCGGCCGCCGCACAAACAACTCGGTGGGCATCAGGTTGATGTGCGCGCGGTTCGCAAACATCATGATATAAAAGCCAATCAAGCCCATATCATGGGTCAATGGCATCCAGCTTAAGGTAACGTCGTTTTCGTGGAACTTGTCTATCGATGACGAGCCTTGCGTGTTGGCCAGCAAGTTTCCATGACTTAACATGATGCCTTTGGGTTCACTCGTAGACCCGGATGAAAATTGGATGAACGCCAGGTCCTCGGGCGCTGGACGGACGAGTTTTCCGGTTTTCGAGATGTCGGTGATCGACTCCACCAAAAACGCGCGCGCCTTAAGCTGAGCAAACAGCGCGGACTCGCCCACTTGGTCGGCGAGCGCCTGCAGGCGCTCCAGGCTCTTGGCATCCGTGTACAGCAGCGGATTGCCCAACTTGCGCGCGACCCGGAGCAGCTTGTGGCGATGCTCGTCGCTAATGCCGACGGCGAGAGGCACAGGAACGATGCCGCCGCAAACGGCGGCCCAAAACCCGTCAAGAAACTGCTCGTTGTTGTTGAGGAAAATGATCATCTTGTCGCCGCGGCGCGCGCCGACGGCTTGCAGGTGATACAGGATGCCGAGCGCCCGCGCATACACATCCTTGTAGGGCACGCGTCTTTCGTTGTTCTCACCCTCGACATAGGTGACGCTGCGCTCCACGCCTCGATTGCCCTCGAGGATGTCGACCAGGGTCGTATAGGTCATGAGCTTGCTGGCGTCATTCATCGCGTCTCTACCGTCATCATGAGGTGGGATCGAGGTCGCAGATTGATCTGCGCCTCGAATTCAATCGGCTCTTGGGTCGCGCGTCTCAGGCGGAAGCGGCGCGTCATGGTGCGCAGGTGCACCAGCATTTCGAACATCGCGATATTCTCGCCGATGCAATGGCGCGGGCCCACGGCAAAGGGGATGTAGGCGAATTTGTGGCGTTCATTCGCATCGGCATCGGCGAAGCGCTCGGGCCTGAACTCTTCTGCATCGCTCCAGAATGCCGGATGCCGATGCAGCATGTAGGGGCTGATGAAGATATCGGTGCGCGGTGCGATTTCGAAGCCGCCGAGCTCGTCGCCGTCGATTGCGCGCCGGGTAATGAGCCAGCCCGGCGGATACAGCCGTAGGGACTCCTGCAATACCTGATGCGTGAATGACATGGCCTCGGCGGCGCCGAGGCTCATGACCGCTGGCCCGCTCGTCGCGTCGGCTTCGGCTTGCAACCGCTCGGCGGTTTCGGGGTGCGAGCTCACCAAGTACCAGGTCCAGGTCAGCGCCGCGGCCGTGGTTTCGTGACCGGCGACGATCAGCGTGAGCACCTCGTCGATCAGTTCCTTATCCGACATGGGCTCATCGGTTTCCCGGTCGCGCGTCATCATGAACATGCTCAAGAAATCGAAATGCTCTTCCGGGGCATGACGGCGCCTCTCGATCAGTTCGCCCACCAGCCGCCCCAACGACCTGAATTGGAACGCAAATTTCAAATCGCGATTGGATTGTTTGGCCACCACTTCAAAGGGATTGACGCCCATCTGCCGTTCCAGTCTCGCGAGGTCGCTGCCGAATATGGACTTGAGCACTATCTCGAGCGTCAATTCGCTGGTGTCGCTCGACACATTGACGGCCTCGCCGCGCGCCGCAGCCGCCGCCCAGCGCTGCGCAAACTTCTCGTTGACCTCATTGATCAGGGCACTGAACTGATCGATCACGCGTCGATGGAAGGAGGGCTGCATCATGCGCCGCTGCCGGCGCCAAAAGGCCCCTTCGCTGGTCATGATGCCGTTGCCCAGCAGGATCTTGACGCGATCCATGCCCTCGCCCTTGGTGTAATTGCGGTGATTGGTCAGCAGCACCCGTTTGATGTCATCGGGATGATTGATGACGTAATTAAACGCGCCGCGGCCGGGAGCGAATACCCGATACACATCGCCGAATCGGGCGAAGTAATCCTGCATGCGAGCCAGTGACTCTTCGCTGCCGCCAAGATCGAAGCCTTCGGTCGGCCCGGGCGGAATTGCAGTAGTTTGCATGGCGGCATTGTAACTTAGGCGTTGCGCGTCACAGAGCGCTTACCGACAATAGGTGCGTGCAAAACAAACGAGACGGTGGTCTTCGCAACACCATCTACGATCAGCAGACCCGATCCGGGCGTCGCCTGACGGCAGGGCGTCGGTGGTTATACCAAATAGGCGCGCCGATAGTCCTGGGGCTGCTGCGCGCTGTTGTCGGATGGTGCAAAGTCACGCGGATCATCGGCGGCGAGCACATCACCGCGGCTCTCGCGCGCGCTCCCTCGTTCATTCCCGTCTACTGGCATCAACATCAATTATTCTGCGCCCAGTATCTATTCGAACTGCGCGGCGAGGGCGTGAAGCCCGGCGTATTGATCAGTCCTTCGGTGGACGGCGAATTTGGCGCCATCCTGGTGCGGCGTCTGGGCGCCGAGGTCATTCGCGGATCATCGACGCACACGGGCGCGAGGGCATTGCGTGACTACTACCAGGCCTTGGTGCATGACGGAATATCACCGGTCATTGCGCCGGACGGGCCGCGCGGTCCGCCGTGGAAGTTCAAACCAGGGGCGCTGCTGCTCGCCCAGCTGTCGCAAAGACCCATCATTCCCTTGAGCTATTTCGCGTCGCGCGCCTGGAAAATTAGCTGGGACCGGTTCGTGATCCCCAAATTCGGCGCGCGCATTTGCATCGCGGTCGGCGAACCCGTGTATGTGCCAAAAGGATTGGATTCAGTCGCGCTTGAGCGGCTGCAGGCCGAAATGGAGCAAAACCTGGCCAGTTTGTTTGACTCCGCCAAGGCGGCGCTCTCGACCTAGTCTATTGGCCCCGAATGAGGCATTTCGCCCAAGCCCTAATAATACAATCGCTTAGCTTGTATTCCTTACAAGTTATGCGAGAATCCATCGCTATGTGCTACATGCGAATCCAAGGAAGTGTGTGACGCATTCGAGTTTCGGGCCCCATCCCAGTGTCAAACTATTGATCTACAACCGTTACTCCAGTCGTGGGACCAGTGAAGGCGCATGGCAATAGCTCCAAACGATCCCCGCCACCCAGACCTGACAGCCTCGGACATATTGTCCCCGCAAACTTGGCCGAGGCGTGGAATTCGACCCGCCGTCGGCCTTGACGTCATTTGCACCAAGATCGCGGTCGATTTCCAAACGATGACGGCCTTGACCGCCCTCGATACCCTCATTGTGAATTTGGAACTGCTGCGTGAGTCGACCCGTGTCGATGCGGCGTTCCATATCGCGCTGGACGCCGAGTCGGGGCTGATCGGCGATGTCCAAGTCGCGCGCGGCATGCTGGCGACCGGCAATCCGGAACAATTGCGCGGGCAATCCTTGGATGAGTTGCCCTGGCTGCAATCACGATTGGCGCCGCTGCGCGTGTCCGAGCTGCGCGATACCAGTGCGCCCCGCGACGACCAAACCGCTGATGCGGCGCTGTGGAGTCATCTCGGCATCGGATCGGTGCTCGTCATCGGATATTTCATCAAGGGTAAGGCGGCCGGCTTGCTCGGCATTGCCAACGCGCGTCCGCGCGACAATTGGGATGTCCAGCTGCACCTGCTGATGAAGTTGGTCGGCAGCAGCCTGGCGACCGGACTGGAGCGCATCGAGATCCAGCGTCACCTGGAGGACTTAGAGGAGCGCAACGGGCTCGCCATTCACAGCGCGAATGACGGGCTGTGGGATTTCGACACCTTGAACAACCGGATTTACTACTCGCCGCGTTGGAAAGCCATGCTGGGCTACGATGAGAGCGATGTGGGGCAGGCGCTCGACTGGCGCACCTTGGTGCACTCGGACGACATGTCGCGCGTGCAGGCCGCGATTCGCGATCATGTTGCCGGGAAGACACCGGTTTTCGAGAGCTTGCATCGCATGCGTCATGCGACCGGCGAGTGGCGCTGGGTGATCAGCCGCGCGAAGGCCAAGGTCGATGACAAGGGGCGACTGCTGCGTCTGGTGGGCGTCGAGCTGGACATCACCGAGCGCAAGCTCTACGAGGAGGCGCTGTTTCGCGAGAAGGAGAGCGCGCAAATCACCTTGCAGAGCATTGGTGACGGCGTCATCACCACCGATGCGAAGGGCGTCATCGACTATGTCAATCCCGTGGCCGAGGCGCTCACCGGCTGGCGGCTCGAGGACAGCCAGGGCCGTGCCATCGAGGAGATTTTCAGAGCCTTCCACGAGGAGACTTGCGAGCCGCTCGAGAATCCGCTGGCGGTGGCCATCCGCCGTACGCGTTCGATCAAATCGGTGCGCCCGATGCTGCTCATTCGCCGCGATGGCAATGAAATATATGTGGAAAGCACGGCCTCCCCGATTCGCGACGGCAGCGGCGCGGTCTCCGGTGGTGTGCTCGTTTTCCACGACGTCAGTGAGGCGCGCGAGCTCAATCGCCGCTTGAGCTATCACGCGAGCCACGACGTGCTGACCGGTCTCGTCAATCGCCGCGAGTTCGAAAATCGCATGGAACGGGCCTTGAAGAGCGCCAAAGCGCGCGAGACCTCCTACGCGCTGTGCGTCCTTGATTTGGATCAATTCAAAATCGTCAATGATACGTGCGGTCATAGTGCCGGCGATGCGCTGCTGGGCCAGGTGGGCGCGCTGCTGAAATCCAAGGTCCGCTGGCGCGATACCCTGGCGCGCTTGGGCGGCGATGAATTCGGCATATTGCTCGAGAGCTGCTCGCTGGATGAAGCCATGCGCACCGCGGAGGCGCTGCGCGAGGCGGTGCGCAACTTCAAATTTACCTGGGAAGAGCGCACCTTCCGTCTGGGCGCGAGCATCGGCGTGGTGCCCATCTCCGCCGACAATGCCGATGTGGCCGCGGTGTTGAGCGCCGCCGACAGCGCCTGCCAGGCTGCCAAGGAGGCGGGCCGCAATCGCGTGCACAGCTTCGAAGAAAACGACATCGACCTGATGCGTCGGCGCCGCGAGATGCAATGGGCGGCGCGCATCAACAACGCCTTGGAAGAGGGGCGCTTCGAACTGTTCCGCCAGACCATCATGCCTCTGCAGAAAACCGAATCCGGCGCGCATTACGAATTGCTGCTGCGGATGCGCGACGAAGCGGGCAAGATCGTCGGGCCCGACAATTTCATGACGGCCGCGGAGCGTTACGGGATAACCCCGAGCATCGACCGGTGGGTGATCGAAAATGCCTTCCGCTGGCTGGTTTCCGAAGCCGACGAGCGCGAAAAACTCACCCTGTGCTCGATCAACCTGTCCGGCCAGAGCTTGGGTGACGATAAATTCCTGCCCTATGTCATCGATCAATTCCACCGCAGCGGCTTGGATGCCACCAAGATCTGTTTTGAAATCACCGAGACCGCGGCTATCGCCAGTTTCTCGCAGGCGAATCGCTTCATCCAGGCGTTGAAGGAATTGGGCTGCAAGTTCGCGCTCGATGACTTCGGCACGGGTTTGTCATCGTTCGGATACTTGAAGCATTTCCCGGTGATTGCCTGAAGATGACGGCAGTTTCGTCAAGGAGATCCTGCACGATCCCATCGACCGCGAGATGGTGCGTTCAATCA
>CAVVPB010000021.1:0-255122 GCA_963749775.1 uncultured Gammaproteobacteria bacterium | reverse complement strand
CCTCGGCGGTTGGCGCTACCAAATTGAGTAGGTCTGGCATGCGATTCTCGGTTATCAATAACTACTTTGGCTCTGGCTACATTAAGCAGCCGCTCGGTGTTTGGGACGCCCGCCGCGCTTTCCGTTCTCGCGCGAGGCCTTCGCCTTGATCGCGCTGCGGCTCAAACCCCCGAGTTTGCCGATCTGTTGCATCCATCGACCTGAACCGAAGGCGCCCTCGATGAGTCCTGGGACATAGAGATCGGCATCCAGCAGCGGCCAATGCAGCCCGAGCCCGTTCGGACTGATCTTGATTTTCGTCAACTTTGATCGCGGCGCATCCGCCAGTCCTTCGGCCAGAGCCGCCGGAAAGGCGAACTCGCAGCCGCCCTCGAGCGCAATCACGATCAACCCACGTCGGGAATCATAGCGAGCCGCTCGCGCAATCGGCCCACGCGCCATCGCCGCCGCGCCACGCGCATTCGCCGCCTTAAATTGCTCTTTAGAAATCGCCATGAATCGCCCTCCATGCCGCACACAACAGTTGAACATGAGATTGCAGTAATCGGGCCAGTCGGTTCACTTCCGGCCAGGAAAATCCGTAATTCTCTCGCAAATCGATCGGCCCACTTGGACAGTTCAATTTGAATACCGCCTGCCGTCGGCCCTCCAAAACGTGCACATGAGCAGGGCGATGATCGTTCGTATAGATCATGACCCGAACGCGGCCGAAGCGCAGAACCGTAGGCACGAAGCATTATAACCTAAGCATGGTTAGGTTTACAGAAATGTTTCTCTGCCAATTACCTTAGCGATTCATTGCATGTTGAGTTGATCGAGCAGCGTTTGATGCGATGGCGCACGAGATGCTTCTCATACTGAGGGAGGTCGAATCTTCGAGTTGAATGGCCGGTATCGGGAGAAGCATCAGGCGCTTCCCGGCCCAAGAGCCGTCACAGAGAGGTCTTAGCTTCCCGCCGCTAAAGGTGGTTATTCTTAGAAATAGTGCCGAGGTGGAATGCACTTGGCTTCGCGGTACGTATGAAGCTTGCGATCGACCGATGCCAAGCCGAACTTCGGCCTGAATCCCTGCAACCATTCGAAGTTGTCGATAAGGGACCAGTGAAAATATCCAAGCACCGACACGCCGTCCATGATTGCGTTTTGCAATCCTGCGAGGGCGGTATCGATGAACTGAATGCGCACGGAGTCGTCTTCAGTGTCGATACCGTTTTCACTTACAATGATCGGCTTGCCGGTGGCTTCGTGAACGAAGCGCACCGCGTTACCCAATGACGGCGCGTACTGCTCAAAAGGATACGGACCGGGCTTGATCGGCGCTACGGGCCCACTAGCATCGATCATGATGCGGCCATAGTTTTGTACTCCGACGAAGTCTCCTGATTTCTTGGATGCCTCTAACCACGCACCTAATACTGCTTTGCGCGCTTCATCCAGCTTACTATCTGGGCCAATCGCCTCATAATCGAACACCGATAGCGGCGCACCCACGGGCAAATTGCCCCGGGACGCCTTTATCGCTGCGAATGCTTGATGATGAGCTTCGATCAAATTGGGAGTAACAGATTCGCTGGGCGAGAAAAGCAAGGGACAAAACTTGTCTGACCCGACAGCCTTCGCCGCAGCGGCATTCATCGAGGCAAAAGCCATCCTGCCTCTCTTTGCCATCTCGTTGCCACCAGGCATCCATTCGATCACCTGGTTTACGTTTGGCTCATTGATGGTGAAAGCAACATCTATATCGTTGGCAAGGGCACGCGCTACGCGATCACAATAGTTGCCGAATAGCTTGGGCGCTTCGGCACTCGTCCACCCGCCGCGTGCCGCAAACCATCGCGGGCTGACATTGTGGTGAAACGTGACGGCTGGCCGGACATTGCGCTTCCGGCACGCTTCGATAACTCGTTTGTAATAGTCGATCTCCGCGATTGAGAAAAAACCCTGAACGGGCTCAATGCGGGCCCATTCAACAGAGAAGCGGTAAGAGTCCAACCCCGTTGACCGGAGGAGAGCTATGTCTTCGGCATAGCGGTGATAGCTGTCGCATGCGTCACCAGATCTCTCACCGAACATTGTCGGTTTGAGATTCTCAAGCACCCAATAATCCGAGTTTGTGTTATTCCCTTCAATCTGATGGCCCGCTGTCGCGGCGCCCCACATGAATCCTTTCGGAAAGCTGCGCGTTTCTATCGGCTTCGCCATTATTGGCCGCGCAAGCAGACCCCCTAAGAGCAGTGGGATTGTTTGAAGTACTTGCCTTCTTGTCGTTGCGGCCATACTAATCTCCTGGCTTAATAATACGCAGGCTCTCTTTATCGCTGTGATCTGTCACTTGCGAGATAACCGTGCGGGTGCCATTTCTTTTTTTCGTTCTCGCTAGACCGGCGACTTTTCGGTGTCGCGAAGCTAAATCGAGCCCTGGGTCGGAATTCGGATTCGAAATGGCAGACGGGGGCTCAATTGCATACGCGAGAATAGCGTAGTAAATTAACAAGAAAGCATCATAAACGGTGGATTTTACTGGTTTCCCGGGACGGAACCGAAGTCACGCAGAAAACGCCTGCATTTCAAGGGATTTCTGATTTCGGCTGGGTTTCGATACCCCCAAAAACACCCCTTCTAATAGGTGGCGCTGCTCGATGCCGGCATCTCCGTGATCGAAGTGCCACTCAATTCTCCGGAGCCTCTCGAGAGCATCGCGCAACTGCAGCGGCAGTTCGGCACTGAAGCCTTGATCGGAGCCGGCACCGTTCTCAGCGCCCAGCAGGTTGAGGAGGTGGCCGACGTCGGCGGGCAATTGATCGTCTCGCCGAACGTCAACATCGAGGTGATCGCGCGCACCCGCGCACTCGGCTTAGATTCTTTGCCCGGATTCCTCACCGCCTCGGAAGCGTTCGTCGCAGCCGCAGCGGGCGCTGCGCACTTGAAGCTTTTTCCCGCTTCCTCGATGGGGCCCGGTCACATCAAATCGATCCGCGAGGTGCTACCGCGCGCTATTGAAGTCTGGGCGGTAGGCGGCACCGGCGCGCACGACCTCTCACAGTGGCTGCATCTGGGCGCACGCGGCATCGGTGTCGGCAGTTCTCTGTACAAGCCCGGCGATACGGTAGCGCAGGTCGCCCAGCGCGCCCGCGCGCTGATTGAGGCGTGGCGACAAGGCGGATCCCCGTGACCCGAAGATTGGTTTCGCAATCACTCATCACCCTTTAGGCGACGCGGTATCGTGATTCCTGGCAACCCGCGACATCCGTCTTGAAGATGAACACATCGCCGGCTTGTGGCTGTGTTGATAAAGTGGCTGCATCGAGCGCCTCGCGCGCGCTGGTTATGAACAGCAGATCGAGCGCATCTCCGCCGAAGGCGACACAGGTTGGCTGCGAGACCGGCAGTTCGACACGGCCGCTGATCGTGCCGTCGGGCGCGTAGCGCACCACGCAGCCGGCGCCCCATTGCGCATTCCACAGATGTCCGTCCGAATCCACAATCGAGCCGTCCGGGAAAGCAGCCGGGTGGTGTTCGTGCGAACACCTGACGATTCGATAAGACGCCGGTGTCGGGGTCCGAATCGAACTTAAGAATCGTGCGCTGTGGCGAATCAGCGAAGTACATGTGCCGTCCATCCGGGCTGAAGCACAGGCTGTTGCAGATTTTGATGCCAGTCAGGTGTTCTTCGCTGACGCCCTTGGCGAGACAGTACAGCTTGCCTGTCGATTCGCCCGAACCCTCCACCATGGAGCCGGCCCAAAAGCGGCCCTTTCTGTCGACACGGCCATCATTGAGGCGCATATTACCGGCCGCGTGCTCGGGGCGCGAGACCCACTCAAGCGCGGCTGACTCCGGATGGTAGTAGGCGAAGCCGGATTCGAACGCCGCAATGATGCGCTCGCTACCTTCGATGAAACCGAAGGATCCGAGTCGCTCCGGCAACTCGAATCGCTCCAAAGCGCGTGAGACAGGCTCGTAGCGGTACAGCCGCCGTTCCTGAATGTCAGTCCACCAAGCGAGCTTGACCACGCTGTCCCACAGGACGCCTTCGCCAAGCGTATTGCCGACCGACACGCTATCAATCAAAGTGGCTTTCATGGATAACCGGTGCAAATCGGGCGAAGCGCCAGTCTGACCGAGGGTGCGCCGTTCATGGCGCGGTGTCCCAGAAGGGTTCGACCATCACGCGTTTGCCAAGGAGAAAGATGTCGGCCACCAGCTGCATGGGCCGTGCATCGACCTCGCTGCGCCTGGCCCGCACGAGCTCTGCAAAGCGCTCGTAGATCGAGACATACTCGCTACGAATTTTCGCGGAGCCCTTCGCCAACGGCGCATTGCCCACCGTGAGTTCACTACCGCCGGCCGAGAGCTTCAAGGGGCCCGCGTCAGTATCAAAATCGATGTCCCAGGTTTGCGCACCGGTGTGCCTGAAGTCGAGTTCCACGTGGATAAAGGCGCCGCTGTCGCAGCGCATGCAAACACTGGCGGCAATCGGTGTCTCACAATTCTCCGGGATGTACAGTACCGACGACTCGGGAAAGATCGGCTCGGCGATCAGGTGCGTCAAGATCGACAAGGCGTTGATGCCGGGATCGAGCACGCCGAAGCCACCCGCCTGCCAAATCCAGGCTTGGCCGGGATGCCAAACACGCACATCTTCCTTCCAGGTGACGCGCGCGCCGAGCAACCGGCGCTTAAGCAGCAGCTGCAAGGCCGGCGCAACGCCCGGCGCGTGCTGCGAATGCCAGGTCTGGTACAAGCTGAGATTTTCCGCCCCGGCCAGAGCGACTAGATGTGACAGCTGTGAAAGCGATGTACAGGGTGGCTTTTCTAAGAGCACGTGCTTGCCGCTCTGCAGAGCGCAACTTAGCGGCCTGATAGTGCGCTTGCGGCGGGGTGCAGATGGCAACCGCGTCGAGATCCGTCACTTGCGACAGCATGTCTTCAATTGATGAGAAGTTAGGCACCCCATCGGCCCGCGAGTGACGGCTGCTCGCTGCGGCGAACACGTAGGCGGGGTTGGCAAGAATCGAGGGAATGTGTTGATCCCGTGCGATCTTTCCGACGCCGACGATTCCTACGCGAATTGGTTGCATCGCTGGCCCGCTCCCCGTGGCGGCTACATCTGGTTAGAGAGTTTGCACCTTGACAGCCACTCCCCGTGCCGTGCGCAGAGGATTTCGCAAGGGCAAGCCAAAGGGCGCCGCCTCGATCTCGAACACATCGCCGTCCTGCGCCTTGACGCCATCGCTGAAGGACAGCGTCGCGGTGCCGAAGAAGTGCACATGCACATCGCCCGGTTGTCGGAACAGTTCGTATTTGAAGTGATGATGCTCGAGGTTGCGAATAGAGTGGGACATATTGTCCTCGCCGGTCAAAAAGGTCTTTTCCCACACGGCTTGGCTGCCGCGCCTGATACGCGCTTTGCCGTGGATATCGGTCGGCAGCTCGCCCAATAGCAGCTCCGGGCCAATCGAGGCGGGGCGCAACTTCGAATGCGCAAGATACAAATAATTCTGCCGTTCCATGATGTGGTCGGAGAATTCGTTCGCCAAGGCGAAGCCCAAGCGGAATGGCGCGCCGTCGGCGCCGATCAGGTAGATGCCGGCAAGCTCCGGTTCCTCGCCGCCGTCCAAGGCAAACTGCGGCGAAGTGAGCGGCGCTTCCGGCGCGACGAGGCTGCGGCCATTACCCTTGTAGAACCACTCCGGCTGCACGCCCGGTCCTTCGCCCGAACTCTTGCCGCCCTCGAGCCCCATGCGAAACATCTTCATGGAGTCACTGGCATCGGCGGAGTGCGTCTTGGCGTGCATGCGATCGCGTGCGTCGGCAGATCCCAAATGCGTAAGTCCGGTGCCGGTGAGCCAGACATGGGCGGGATCGGCATGATCGATGGGCGCCAGCACTTGCTTCTGCGCCAAACGCTCGGTGAGGTTCAATGGCTCCGCGATGCCCAGTCGGCCAATCAGGACTTCGAGCGAAACATTGGCCTCGATCGCGCGTTGCGCCAGCGCATAGATCGATGTCGCGTCCTTGACGCGATGGGTTGAACCGTCGCGCGTGACACCCACCATGCGTGCGCCCTCCGCGCTACGCAATTGCACCAGCCTTGTGCTCATGGTCGCCTCTTAAATGGTTGAGGACGGTGCATTGCCGTGAACTCGGCCGTGGCAAGGCCATCGAAACCAACGATCAGACGGCCGGTGACAGGCATGACGCATCCTAAATTAACTCAGACAAAGTGTCAGCTGAAGGCGCCATCGGATGGCCGCAGCACTACCGATATTTCTTGGCGACCGCTTTGGAAGTGGGCGTGTCAATTCGTGCCAGCTGAATGAGCGCGCTCATCGCTGCCTGCGCTTCGGCCGGCTCCTTGGCGGCAATCGCCTCGAACACTCTCAAATGATCGGGCAGAGGATCGCGGCGCAGGGCTTGCTTGCGGTGCTTATAAATAGTCGTGGTGCGAATGGCGGCACGTACGCCGTTCGCCAGAGAAATGATGAAGGGATTACCGGTGGCGACGAGCAGCGCGGTATGAAAGTCGAGGTCCGCCTGCCTTCCCAGTTCGGTCGCCAGCGTATGTGCGGCCATGCCCTCGAGTGCACTGCGCATGTCTTGCAGGTGCGCGGAGGAGCGCCGCTGCGCTGCGAAACCGGCAGCGGCAGATTCCACTACGTTGCGCAGCTCGAACAGGCTGTCGAGCAGTTCTAGATCCGGTTCGGACTCGAAGGTCCAGTCGAGCACATCCGGATCAAGCAGATGCCACATCGATTGCGGATTGACGCGCGTACCCACCTTGGGGCGCGCGTCGACCAAGCCCTTGGCCGCGAGTATCCGAACCGCTTCGCGATAAGCGGTACGCGATACCGCGAACTGCTCCGAGGAGCTAATTTCGCCACTGAGCAAATCGCCCGGACGATATTTGCCCGATACGATCATCACACCCAATTTGCGGGCGATGGTGCCGTGCAGTCTAAGGGCTTTTTCGCCTGGTTTTTTGAGCGGTCTGTTCCGTCTGAGATGTACGGACTTTGCGGATTGATTTTTATGCACGATGTCGATTTGTGACTGTTCTACCGCTTTGTTGTGCAATGGTACAGCAGATGCTCGCGGGTCACCGATCAGGCTGCAGTTTTCGGATAATCTCAAACTTTAGTCTAATTCGCGGGCGCCTTGAGCGTCCGAAAATGCAGCTCCGTCTTCTGCTTGTAGGTCTCGCCAGGCCGCAAGATAGTGTTGGGAAAGGTCGGCTGATTGGGGGAGTCTGGAAAATGCTGCGTCTCCAGGCACAGGCCGGTTCGATAGTTGTATACGCTTCCATGACCGGCCGGCATGCCGTCCATGAAATTGCCGGAGTAGAACTGCAGACCCGGCTGCGTCGTGCGTACTTCCAGTACACGACCGCTCGTTAGGTCGGTGAGCCGCGCTGCAAACCGCAGCACCTTACCGTGTACAGGGTTCAACACCCAGTTATGGTCGTAGCCGTGCCCGATATTTAGTTGCGCGTCCTTGGCATCGATGCGGCTGCCGATGACGGCCTCGTTGCGGAAATCGAACGGCGTGCCGGCGACCGGGCGCAACTCACCCGTGGGGATGAGCGTGGCGTTCACCGGCGTGAACTTGTCAGCATTGATCATAAGTTTATGGTCGATGATGCTGTGCGCCGGATTGCCGCTCAAGTTGAAGTAGGCGTGATTGGCAAGATTCACCGGCGTCGGCGCGGTGGTCGTGGCCTCATACTCGATACTGAGTGTGTCATCTTCGCGCAAGCGGTAGGTCACATGCGCAGTTAATTGCCCGGGGTAGCCCTCCTCGCCGGCGGCGCTCACGTAGGTGAGCTTGAGGCTATTACGTGAGGCGGTCGCATCGGCCTTCCAGACGCGTTTATCGAACCCGCGCCCCCCGCCGTGCAAACTGTTGGGGCCGTCGTTTGCGGTCAGTGCGTAGATTGCGCCGTCCAGCGTGAAACGTGCCTGGGCGATGCGGTTGGCATAGCGGCCGACGGTCGCGCCGTAGTAGGGCACGCCGGCGAGATAGGGATCGAGAGTGTCAAAACCCAACACGATGTTCTGAAGCTGGCCGTTTCTATCCGGGGTTTTAAGCGACACGATGCTTGCTCCGTAGGTCATGATCCGAGCCTCAATGCCATGGACATTGCTGAGCGTATAGATCTCCACGACATCTTCGCCGGCATGACCAAATACGGCGGCCCGCGCCGCGGCGGCGGACACCGAATGTGCGATCAGCAGTCCTCCCGCCAATACCGATCGCAAAGTCATGCACGCAGCGTGATGCATCTTCAGTGATTGTCGCGGGGTACGCCGCGCGTCTGGGCGATGCGCTGAAAGTGCTCCGTGCCCTCGAGGATCGCGCCCGTGTCGAGCTGGCCGACGACACTGCGTTGGATCGCTTGCCAAGGCGTCTGCGACTCGGGATATAGTAAGCCGCCGGCGGCTTCCAGTGCGGCCCTGCGCTCCGCCAACTCCGCATCGGAAACGAGTACATTGACGGTCCCACGCTTCAAGTCGATGCGTATCCGGTCACCGGACTTAAGCAGCCCCAACCCGCCGCCCGCGACTGCCTCGGGCGAAGCGTTCAGGATCGACGGCGAACCTGAAGTGCCAGATTGCCGGCCGTCGCCGAGACAGGGCAAGTGGTGCACGCCTTCACGCAGCAGATAGGCGGGG
Source organism: uncultured Gammaproteobacteria bacterium (assembly GCA_963749775.1). GTDB lineage: Bacteria > Pseudomonadota > Gammaproteobacteria > Steroidobacterales > Steroidobacteraceae > Bog-1198. The sequence continues at coordinate 246,450 of CAVVPB010000021.1, read as the reverse complement.
GCGCGCATGTTGACGACCTCGGCCGCCCCGGGATAGCCAATCGGGCCCACTCCGCGCATGACAAGAAGCGTGTTGATATCGATATTGAGCGATGGATCATCGATGCGGGCGTGATAGTCCTCCGGACCATCGAACACCATGGCGGGACCCTCAAAAGCCTCTGGGTCATCGGGATTGCTCAAGTACCGATCGCGAAATTCCTGGCTGATCACACTGGTTTTCATGATCGCCGAATCAAACAGGTTGCCGCGAAGTACGATGAAGCCTGCGTCGGCTTTCAGCGGCTGGCCGAAAGGCCTGATTACGCGCGCATCCTCGATCACTGCCTTTCGGCAGTTGTCACCGATCGAACGACCGTTAACCGTCATTTCGTTCTCGTGGATCAGTCCTTGTTTCATCAGCTCCGCAACGACGGCCGGTACGCCGCCGGCACGATAGTAGTCTTCACCGAGATACTCCCCCGCCGGTTGCATGTTGACGAGCAGCGGCACTTTGTGACCGTGGGTCTGCCAGTCATCCAAAGAGAGGTCCGCGCCGATGTGTCGGGCAATTGCGGCCAAATGGATCGGTGCATTGGTCGAGCCGCCGATCGCTGAGTTCACCACGATCGCATTGAGGAATGCATTACGCGTGAGGATGTCGGAGGGCTTTAGATCCTCTGCAACCATTTCAACGATGCGAAGGCCGGTGCGATAGGCGATTTCCTGTCGGTCGCGATAGGGAGCTGGAATCGCGGCCGACCCCGGCAGCGACATGCCGAGCGCCTCGGCCAGGGAGTTCATCGTGGTCGCCGTGCCCATCGTATTGCAGTATCCGGTAGAGGGCGCCGAGGAGGCGACGAGTCGGATGAATCCGTCCTCATCGATCTCACCCCGGCTCAGCATCTCGCGTGCCTTCCACACAATGGTCCCAGAGCCCGTCCGTTCGCCCTTATACCAGCCATTGAGCATCGGTCCGACGGACAAGGCGATGGCGGGGATATTGACGGTCGCCGCTGCCATCAAGCACGCCGGAGTAGTTTTGTCGCAGCCGATGGTAAGCACCACGCCGTCGAGCGGATAGCCATAGAGCACTTCGACCAGCGCGAGATAGGAAAGGTTACGGTCGAGGCCCGCCGTCGGGCGCTTACCGGTTTCCTGGATCGGGTGCACGGGAAACTCGATCGCGATGCCGCCCGCCTGACGAATACCCTCACGCACGCGTTCGGCCAGCACGAGGTGGTGGCGATTGCAGGGCGAGAGGTCACTGCCGGTTTGCGCGATGCCGATCATCGGCTTGCCCGAGCGCAGCTCTTCCAGGCTCAGGCCGAAGTTCAAGTAGCGCTCCAGGTAGAGCGCGGTCATGTCGATATTGGCCGGGTTGTTGAACCAGGCGCTCGAGCGGAGCTTACGTGTCATTTAATGAGCCTCCGCAGCTTGACCATGGTGTGCCGATCGAGTCTAGCCAAAATAAGTTCATTCATTCGAAACCGTGTTCAAACCGTAAGCTGCTCATCGGCCAGCGCGTGCGTCGGTTTGCTTCCCCACAACGCATAGAACAGCACGTAAATTTCGCAGGCCGACGTCAGAGCGAACGAGCGCTGCAGACCGAACCGATCGGCGAGCGTCCCTTGCACGACCACCAACGCACCGCCGGCGATTGCCATGATGAGGATTCCGGAGCCTTCCTCGGTCAGCGGCCCGAGCCCGCGAATCCCCAGGGTGAAGATCGTTGGAAACATGATTGAGTGAAACAATCCCACAGAAATGAGCGCCCACATGGCAACAGGCCCATGCGCCAGCATGGTAATGGTCATCACAACGAAGGCCCCGATACTCGCGGCCGCCAGCACCCGTTCCGCGCTAAAGGAGCGCATGAGGTAACTGCCGATGAAGCGGCCTATCATCATCCCGCCCCACAGCAGGAACAAATAGCGCGAGGCACGCTCGTGGGTCAGATTGCCGATCTCGGGCGCCGAGACGAAGTTGATGAAAAGGTTGCTCACACCAATCTCGGCGATGAGATAGATGAAGATTGCTGGCGCGCCGAATACCAAGTTTCGATGACGCCACAAGGAATGCTGCTTGCGTGCGGCCGCAGCGACACGCCGCGTGGAGGCGCCAAGATCTGGCAGCTTGTAGCGGGCGATCACGATGGCAAGTATTACCAGCACGCCCGCGACGATGAGGTAGGGCAGTTGCACCGCCTGGGCATCGGCCATGCGTTCCGCGTAGGTGAACGTCGCGTTCGACTGCGCGGTGCCCGAGGTGCTGCGACCGAGGATCAGATAGCCGCCGAACAAGGGAGCGAAAGTGGTCCCCATTGAGTTGAATGCCTGGACCAGGTTCAGTCGAGACGGGGCGCTTTCGGGCGTGCCGATTACCGCTACGTAAGGATTGGCGGCCACCTGCAGCAAGGTAATGCCGGCGGCAACCACGAAAAGCGCCGTGAGGACGACGCCATAGGAGGGAATGCGTGCCGCGGGAATCATCAAAAGCGCGCCGCCTGCCATAATGCACAGGCCAAGGACGATGGAGCGCTTGTAGCCGACGCGTTCGATGAGCATCGCGGACGGAATGGAGGCCACAAAGTACGCGATGAACCAGACAGACTCGATCAACGTCGTCTGCGTGTAATTAAGCTCGAACACCGCTCGCAGGTGCGGAAGCAGGGTGTTGTTGATGACCGTTATGAAACCCCACATAAAGAAGAGACTGGCGAGCAAGGCGAGCGTGCCACGGTAATTGACGGGCGCGGCGGGCCTGTCGATTGCAGCAGCAGTGGTCGGAGGGGTGGGCATCTATCAACGATCTCCTACGCGCAACCCATCGGGGGGACACGGATGCTGAAACGGTGTTATATGTCTGAGTATATAATGCAAAGCTTCGCAGATGCCACGTGTATTTCCGGGCGACGCCGTGCGCAGGCTTCGATTGCGTTGATCGAATTTCCGGTGAACTTCGCGGAAGAGTCCGAAGCGAAAAACACAGATGGCATCGCTGCAGCGAGGCTCGCTGAGGGTGCTACGTCGCCGCAACCCGTGATAGAGCAGGGTTGCGCGCAACGTCCGATCGCGCAGGTTAGGTGATTTGCGCTAGGTCGCTTGGTCGGTTTCTGCTAACGCCTGCTGGATCAAGCTGTTGGCGACGCCCTTACGCTTGAGACTCGCGATTAACCGGGGCATGGACCCTTCGTCCAAGCGTGCGAGGTCCGTGCGCAAACCCTTGCCGATGTAGGCGCGAATGAGCGGCTGATATCCTGCGAAGCCCAGAGTCGGTGCGACACGTTTCAAATCCTCGACCACGTCTTCTGGCATGCGAAGTGTCACTGAACTCATCGCTCGGTTTTTGCGAAGCCTTCGCATGATTAGCTCACGGGTTCTCGTATTGCCGGCGTTCCTCACGAGTCGCTTCGCGCGCGGAGATGATGCGGATGGTTTCTTCATGGCGGATCACATGTACTACAAAGAGAAGTCGTTCGCCTTCGGTATAACCGATGGCGGCCTCGCGGGATTCGGTCGGGTTGCTGGTGTCCACTATCCTGACAAAGGGGTCAAAGAACACCTCGCAGGCGGCGTGGAAAAGACACGCCGTGTTTCTGAACGTTGGTGTCTGCTTTGTCCGAGTCCCACTCGAACGAGACGCCCTGCAGTTCGAACTGAGTCCGCACGGATATAGTGTATTGACAGTGTACGTACGTTGCAACGTGTCCGACCATTACAACGATTGGCTGGTTAAAAGCGACTATCCGCTGGCTAAAGGACAGATAAAGGCTGCCGCCTTCCTTGAAACATCGCAGCAGCGGTAAAGAAGCGTGCCAGCGCGAACTAAGCATTCGCCGGCCATTGCGAGTGAAGATCTGCAGCTCACTGCATCGATCGCCGCGCCCCTCAGTGACACCCTTGGGGTATCCGCTCTAAAGATTGCTAATACCCCCAAAAATACCCCCAGCACTCGTTCGCTGGAAAGTACGGATGCAACAGAATCAGGTACATACGCCAGCGACTTTTCGGTGTCGCGAAGCGAAATCGAACCACGTTCCGAGTTCTAGATTCGAAATGGCAAACGGGGGCTCAATTGCATACGCGAGAATAGCGTAGTAAATTAACAGCAAGTATTTATAAATTATTGATTTTACTGGCTCCCCAGGACGGAACCGCAACCACCGAGAAAACATCGAGAATTCCAGCGTTTTTGAATTTCGGTTGCGCGGGATACCCCGAAAAATATCCCCTCCTAAAGGTGGCTGCTGCCGGACGTTGTCGGATGACATGTCCATCCCGCGGGCGTAAATCTGCGAATGGACGCTGGCCGTTTGATCGTTCGATCGTTATTCAGTGCGGTTCATGCACCGCTTCGGCAGAACAGAGCGTCGAACAAGCGTTCCGATTCCCGCAGTCCTTGCTCCGTGAACAGGACCGATTTAGCGTTCCCAACTGGATCGGAAATGTAGCCCTTCTCGTGCAGCCGGCCCATGATTTCCCAGTCAAAGGCCTTCCACGTCCGATAACCCTCATGGCGGCCTAATGACAAGAGCGCCAGAACCGCCTGGTCCACCTTGTCCTGATCAAAGTCCATCGGCATGCGTAGATACTCCCGGGAATGAGTCAGGCTCGAATATTCACTCACGAAGTTTTAAACAGAAAATCCACATGGATTGCGTCATAAGGAAACACAACGCTACTCTCCTCAGCCTTCTCCAATACGCCTGCCCGAAGCAGAGCATGAACATCGCTGTGGACTACGTACACGTCGCGTTTCACCCGGCGTGCAATTTCGAGAATTGCCATCGGCCCCTGGCCGGCCATCAGTTTGAGGAGCGCCCATCGTTTGGGGGTCAGCGTCTTCCAAAGAAGATATTCAGAGGCGAATGAAATCCGTGCACCCTGCTTCTTGCCGTGGAATGCGGCCGATGCACGTCGCTCGGTGTCAAAAAGAGAAGCGACGCCGATTGTGACGGCACGCATTTTCGTTTCCTGCGCTTGTTCACTATCAGCCCAAAATCCGCTTGTAGAATGTCGACAGGGTAGGGCGGACAAATAATCTTGCCGGTTCGCCGTTAGGCAGCCGTGGACCCACGCCTGCGCCTCTTTGTCGCGCGTGCAATCACGTCGCCCTTTCTGGGCTTCTCACTGCCACCGCGACTTAAGTCGCGGATTAATTGCGCTCCGGCCTTCGGATTGGCAGCCGCAATGCGATCGGCAAACCATTTGGCGGTCCGCATTTGCGCTAGCTTCTCGGCGATCGCGACATTAATCAATTGATTCACCGCGACCCCTTCCAGATCCGACATAGACCTCAATTCCTCCAGCAACGAAGGTTGTAGCCTCAAAGCAAAGTTACTCGCCCGCATATTCATTACCTCAATCGTCGCAGTGCCGCAGCCGGCGTGACCACTTCGATTTGAAAAGTCTTAGAGGCTTCCACGAAGTCGTCCTGATTAAAAGTCACTAACATATCGGCTCGCCCGTTCATCGCTAAATCCAAGACGTGTTCGTCCTCTGCGTCAGCCAATACAGGTCGCCAAAGAAAATGTATTGGCACCGGCTCCGCCACTGCAGCGAGTGCCGCGAGAACGTCCCTAACCTCAGCCGCACTTAGTCGCATGGCCGTAAGGTGCAAGGGCCGAGTCAGTACTGCTTCGTATTCCAGCCACAAAGCCGTGGAAGCCAGCAGCACAATGCGCTCTTCGAGCGCAGCTATAAGCAGTTGACGCGAAGCTCCGCGCTCGCTTCGGAATGCGGCGACCAACACGTCCGTGTCCAGCACCAAGCGCATTGCCAATCGTATGATATTGCAGGCAATATTACAAGGGCCGCCGAATTCTCGCGCGGCGCATCGCTCAAAGTGTCAGCGGACGGAAACTGCTCATTTACGGCGCCTAAAAATTGCGCATTTTTGAGGTCGCAACCCTCGGTGTGCTACCGTTGAAAGGTGGCTGCTACAAGACATTGTTGGACGCAGTTGACACTCTATCCGTTATAATTGAGTTATGAATGAGATCAATAAAGAAATGTAATATATTGTTTTCATTTGTATTTTCTGGCTCCCCGGGACGGAACCGCAATCAGCGAGAAAACGTCGAGAATTCTAGGGTTTTTTGATTTCAGTTTGCTTGCGATACCCCCAAAAACACCCCCTCTAAAAGGTGGCTGCTGCCGGACGTTGTCGGATCTCAATTCACTTCCATCCGCAGGCGCAAATCTTCGGAATGCATTCGTGTGATGCTATCCTCACTTATGCGCATAAAATTCCTTGTTGTTCCCCCTAAAGCGCAAACGCGTCTGGCAATTGCTGGCTATGCCGCTCTACACCGTTGGGATTCAAGCAAGCTCTAACTTTACGTGTCGACCGAGCGCCGCGAGCGCGGCCTCGATGCGCGGAAGTTTCGTCGGGTGATGCGGATCTGAGAAAGACGGCGCGCTCCCATCTCGTCCATATCGCATTCGGCGTGCGAGCTCGGAATTGCTAATGCCGGCCTCTCGTACAGCGAACAGACACAGCCGCCTTGAGCGCCATTGAGTGCGGGACGCTCATCACGCGCTCACCACGTTTGCCTGCCGACTGCGCTGGAATCTCGCGCCGATCATCGATTCGGGCCTACGATGGCTTCTTCCAGGCAATCCGCTCCTTCGGCCAATGCTTCTTCCACCGTGTCACCTTGTGTGATCGCTTCAGGTAAGTCGCGGAATCGCACCACGAAGCCGCCGTCTTTGTCCGGCGTCAACTTCACTGCGTAAGTAAACTGCCTCATAACTCATCCTTTTTGATGCCCAGCTGCTTGCACATGGCGTGCAGCGTTCCGGTTTTCAATTCATCCTTCGGATCGCGGACTGATAGTCATATGCCCACCAAGGTATAGGGTCACATGACTGCCCTTGCCGCGTTTCTCATCTACCCGGTAGATGAGCCCACGTTGTTTCGCGAGAGCCTGAACCTTGCGGAGGAACTCACTACCCTTCATCTTGGCTCGCTGGAGTATCGCACATTTATGTCCGAGACGCAAGCAGCTCGGCAATTTGACCCTGACGGATGCGTTGGCGGGTTTTCCGAGGTGCAGATCGCCCGGCAGAAATCGCCAACACCGGCCGGTCGCGTCAGCACATTCGATTTTCCGCATAACGTGCAAGCTCATCATGAACCGCAAAGCTTCAAATGGTGCGATGACTCGCGAGCTCTCAACGCCGCACGCGACCTCGATTGCAGCCTAAAGATTCATGTCAACGCCCCTTTTTATAGAGCGCCCTTTTTTTATGGCGCCGGTCTCCGCGTTGAGCGCCGGATCGCGAGCAAACGCCTCTGCGATGAAGTCCATGAACACACGCGCTCGCCGCGGCAGCAGCCGGTTTGCCGCATACACAAAGTGGATAGGCACGGGTGGTCCGTGATGTTCAATCAGCAATGAACGTACGCGGCGATCGGCGAGCGCGTCTTCAAACAGCCAGCCCGGTGCGTAGGCGATACCAATTCCATCGAGCACTGCACTGCGAATGCCATCCGGAGAATTTACGCGAAAGCGTCCACGAACCACCACGTCGATGTCTCGGAATGACCAGGTGCTGCCGGCGGAGGACAGAGTGTAGAGGATACAACTGTGATTGCGCAGATCGTTCGGGTTTGTCGGTGCCGAATGCTCAGCCAGATACTCGCTGCTCGCGACGCAGAGTCGCTCGACGGCGCCAATGCGCCGCGCCTTGAGGGCACTGTCTTTGAGAGTCCCGATGCGGATCGCCAGATCAATCCCCTCCTCGACGAGATCGATGTAGCGATCGCCAATCTGTAAATCGATCTCCATTTCTGGGAATTGCGCCAGAATCGCTTTCACTTGGGGCAAGATGTGGGAACGGCCGAGCACTGTGGGGCACGCCACGCGCAATAGACCCTGCGGGGCGTCCTCGCCGCGAGCGTTCGACTCTGCCTCCGTGATCGCATCGATGACACGTCTCGTCTCGGTGTAATAGCGCTCTCCCTCCGGGGTCAAGGTGAGCTTGCGCGTCGAGCGGTGGAGCAGCCTCGTCCCCAGATGCTTCTCAAGCGCTGCGATGTGCCGGCTGACATTCGGTTGTCCCGTCCCCAGTTCCCGGGCGACGGCGGAGAAGCTTCCAGTCTCGACCGCGCGGGCAAAGCTGTGCATGAGAAGAAATCTATCCATGGGTAAGTCTCGAGCCATCGTATTCATGCATATATCGCATGAATATTATGCCAAATTGACCGACTTATCTAATTCGGAGGAGAGGAGGACACTGCTGATAGGTATTAGGACGTTCAGAGACCGACCGGCGGCGCTGGGCGCCACGGCGCATACACGGAACATAGGAATAGGAGAAAACGATGAAGAAGCTCGATAACAAGGTGGCCGTGATTACCGGCGGCACCTCCGGTATGGGACTGGCAACGGCGAAGCGATTCGTGGCTGAAGGCGCCTATGTGTTCATCATGGGTCGTCGCCAGCACGAACTCGACGCGGCGGTGAAGGACATCGGCACCCGTGTCACGGGCGTGCAGGGCGATATCGCCAAATTGCCGGACCTCGATCGGCTTTATGAAATCGTCAGAGCGCAGAAGGGCCGCGTCGACATTGTCTTCGCCAATGCGGGCATCGGCGAATTCGTGGCCACAGATGCTATGACCGAGGCTCATTTCGATATGACGTTCGACGTCAACGTCAAAGGCACGCTATTCACCGTGCAAAAGGCGCTGCCGCTCTTCAATGACGGCGGATCCATTATCCTCACGGGCTCAATCGCCTCCGTCAAAGGCATTCCCGCGTTCGGTGTCTACTGTGCCAGCAAAGCAGCCATCCGTTCCTTTGTCCGCACCTGGACGCTGGAACTCAAGGATCGCAAGATCCGCGCTAACGTCATTAGTCCCGGCACGATCGATACACCGATCTTGGCGCCGCTTCCGAAGCAGGCCATCGCCCAAATCGTCGCCAGCATTCCGATGGGGCGCATGGGTAGCGCGGATGAAATTGCCAAAGCCGCGGTATTTCTGGCCTCGGACGACTCGAGTTTTGTCACCGGCATCGAATTATTCGTGGATGGCGGTACGGCGCAGGTCTGACGGAAGTCGCGGTAAAGTACCCGATCGAAATGCGTGGCTGACCAGTCGTCTCGATGTAGTTCCGCGCGCAGTCTTGGAGACATCATGAAATTCTATCCGCGGTTGATTGGACTACTCGGCATGCTGGTGGCGGTGCCGGCTCTCGCCGGCATCCCCGATAGTCCTCAGCAGGTGCAGCCGCTATCGGTGGGCGCTCGAGCGCCGATCTTCGCGGCCCGCACGACGGAGGGCGCGTTGCGGACCTTTGAGCCTGACAGTTACAAGAAGCCCACGGTCGTGCTGTTCTATCGGGGCGGTTGGTGTCCGTACTGCAATGCGCAACTGAGCGACCTGCACCTCGTCGAGCCGAAACTGCGCAAGAGCGGGTTTGAAATTGTGTTCTTGAGTACCGATCGACCCGAATTGCTGTACACCAGTCTCAAGGCGACCGACATCCACTACACGTTGCTATCAGACAGTCACCTGGAAGCGGCGAAGGCCTTTCATGTTGCCTATCACGTGGACGACGCAACGCTCGCCAAAATGCGGGAATATGGCGTAGATCTCGAAGCCACGACCGGTACCAAACAACACGAACTGCCAGTCCCCTCGGTGTTCATTATCGACACCTCGGGCACCATTCGTTTCGTCTACTCGAATCCCGACTATAAGATTCGTTTGGGCGCCGATGCGTTGTGGGCGGCAGCGCAGCCCTTGGCCATGGTCAAATGAACACGGTGCGTACGCCGCGGCGGTGTCGTCTTATGATCACTCCAGAAAATCGCCGCGAGTGTTCGGCCACGACCGTATGAGTTTGTCGCGTCATGAAAGATCAACAGTCCCATCTCTTGAAAGCAAATCGACACCCGGAGCCGAAGCCATGACTGACGATACCGCCTACACACCGCCCAAGATCTGGACCTGGGCCAAGGAGAACGGGGGCCAGTTCGCCAACATCAACCGCCCGGTGGCCGGGCCGACGCACGATAAGGATCTGCCCGTGGGTCGCCACCCGCTGCAGCTCTATTCACTGGCCACGCCCAATGGCGTGAAGGTGACGGTGATGTTGGAGGAGCTGCTGGCGCAGGGTCACGCGGGCGCGGAGTATGACGCCTGGCTGATCAACATTCGCGAGGGCGATCAGTTCGGTTCGGGCTTCGTCGGCGTGAATCCGAACTCCAAGATTCCGGCCTTGATCGACCGCAGCGGGCCGACCCCCATCCGCGTCTTCGAATCCGGCGCGATACTGATCCACTTGGCCGAGAAATTCGGCGCCTTCCTGCCTAACGAGCCGGCGGCGCGGGCGCAGTGCCTGTCGTGGCTGATGTGGCAAATGGGCTCGGCGCCCTACCTGGGCGGCGGCTTCGGCCACTTCTATGCCTATGCGCCGATCAAGATCGAATACGCCATCGACCGCTACGCCATGGAGGTGAAGCGGCAGATGGACGTGCTAAACCGGCGCCTGGCCGAGAGCGAGTACTTGGGCGGGACGCAGTACACCATCGCCGATATGGCGGTCTGGCCCTGGTACGGTGCGCTCGCCAAGGGCCTGCTTTACGAGGCCGGCGAGTTCCTGCAGGTGGCCGAGTACAAGAACGTCCAGCGCTGGACCGATGCGATCGCCGAGCGACCGGCGGTGAAGCGCGGGCGGATGGTGAACCGCATCTTTGGCGACCCGGCGAGCCAGTTGCGCGAGCGACACGAGGCGAGCGACTTCGACACCAAGACGCAGGACAAGGTCGCCGCGGCGGGGTGAGGGGCGGCGGCTTGCGGGGAGGCGATGCGCACATGGTTGGCGCGACCGGTTGGGTTGCCCCCAAGACCGCCGCAAGCGCGATGGAAGTACACGCAGCCACCGCTCCGTCCACCAAAAAGCGTCCTTCGTGCTGCACCCGGAGGGAAGACCCCGCGGTATGGCCGTGCTGGCGATCACCGCGTCGATAACATTTACCCTGTGAGATGACCCCCTCTCATCGCGAGTGACTAGATCGGCGCATACCAAATGCAATCGAATGGCTGTCTCACTGGAAATCGATTAGGGAGTTCGCGACGGAATCACCAAGCGCATTGCCAATCGTATGATATTGCGGGCGATATTACAAGGGTCGCTGAATTCTCCCGCGGCGCATCGCTTAAAGTGTCAGCGCACGGAAACTGCTCATTTACGGAGCCTGAAAATTGGGCAATTTTGTGGTCGCAACCCTCGGTGTGCCGAAAGGTGGCTGCTACAAGACATCGTTGGACGCAGTTGAACTCGAACCGTTATAAGCGAGTTGTGAATGAGATCAAGAAAGCAATGTAATATATTGTTTTAAGTTGTATTTACTGGCTCCCCGGGACGGATTCGAACCGCCGACCAACGGATTAACAGTCCGTCGCTCTACCACTGAGCTACCGGGGAATCGCAAGAGGCGCGGATTGTCGGGAAGGCGCGCGTTTAAGTCAAGAAACCGCACCTAAATTCAAGCATGACCGGTGACGGCATGCGGCACGTACGGGGCCTCCAATAGCGCGATTTCCTTCGCATCGAGATGGAGCGATAGAGCGGCCACCGCGTCGGTGAGGTGGTCTGGCTTGGAAGCCCCCACGATGGGCGCGGTCACAAACGGTTTTTGCGCGATCCAGGCGAGCGCCACCTGGGCCTTGGGTACTCCGCGCGCTTCCGCAACGGCCGCGACCTGTTCGATGACTCTGCGATCGGCTTCGACCGCGGAGACATACAGGGTGCTGCCGAACTTGTCGGTTCGAGATCGTTCCGTGGCTTCATTCCAGGCACGCGTCAAGCGTCCGCGAGCCAAAGGACTCCAGGGCAGTACTCCAATGCCTTGATCGGCGCACAAAGGCATCATCTCGCGCTCTTCTTCGCGATACAGAAGATTGTAGTGGTTCTGCATGGTGATGAATGACGACCAGCCGCGCAGCCTCGCGGTGTACAGAGCCTTGCTGAACTGCCATGCCCACATCGAGGAAGCACCGAGGTATCGAGCTTTGCCGCTCTTCACGACATCGTGGAGCGCTTCGACCGTCTCTTCGATAGGGGTGCGGTAGTCCCAGCGATGAGTTTGATACAGATCCACATAATCCGTGCCGAGGCGCTGCAAACTGGCGTCAATGGCAGCGAAAATAGCCTTGCGCGATAACCCCATGGCATTGGGGCCCTTGGTCATCGGGGAATAGACTTTGGTGGCGATCACGATGTCATCGCGGCGGGCGAAATCCTTCAAGGCGCGCCCGAGGATTTCTTCGGAGGTCCCGTCGGAGTAGATGTTGGCGGTGTCGAAAAAATTGATGCCCAGTTCCACCGCCTGCCGAATTAATGGACGGCTCTGGCTTTCCGGCAGAGTCCAGGGGTGATCGCCGCGTTCGGGCACGCCGTAGGTCATACACCCTAAGCAAAGCTCCGAGACCTTCACGCCGGTCCGGCCCAAATTCTTGTATTTCAAAGCCTTTACTCCGGCGTCGGAGTTAGGCGCGTTTCGCGAGTGGCGGCGACAGCGCGCGTTCGATGCGGCGCACGGCTTCTTTAAGCGTGTCCATGCTGCAGGCGAAGGAAATTCGCATGTGATTTGGTGCGCCAAAGCCCGATCCTGGAACGACCGCGACTCCGGCATGAACCAACAAGTATTCGGCGAATTCGTTGTCGTCCGTGAGCCCCAAGGTGCGCATCGCGCCTTCGACCGACGCAAAGGCATAGAAGGTGCCGGCGCCGGCGAGGCAGGTTATTCCCGGAATGGCGTTCAACGCCGCGACCACGAAATCGTGGCGTGCCTTGAAGGCCTTATTCATCTCGGCGACACAGGACTGGTCGCCGTTCAAGGCAACCGTCGAAGCGCGCTGCGAAATGCTCGATGCATTCGAGGTCGACTGGCCTTGGATGGTCGACATGGCCGCGATGATTTCCTTCGGACCGCCGCAGTAGCCGATGCGCCAGCCGGTCATGGCATAGGCCTTCGATACGCCGTTGATGGTAATCGTGCGCTCATAGAGCTGCGGATTGGCCTGCGCGAAGCTGGTGAAGGGTTCGGCAGCCCAGTAAATGTGCTCGTACATTTCATCCGAGGCGATCACGATCTTGGGATGCTGGGCAAGAACCGCGCCTAAGGCCTGCAGCTCCGCCTTGGAGTAGGCGGCCCCGGTCGGGTTACTGGGGCTGTTAATAAAGAACAGCTTGGTGCGCGGCGTGATCGTCGCGGCCAGCTGCGCCGGCGTGATTTTATAGCCCTGGGCAGAGCCCGCGAACATGCTGACTGGCACGCCGTCCGCCAGCAGAACCATGTCGGGGTAGGACACCCAGTAGGGCGCCGGAATCACGCACTCGTCACCCGGATCGAGCAGCGCCGCGCACACATTAAAGCAGGTCTGTTTCGCCCCGGAGGAGACCAAAATCTGACTGCGCTCATAGACCAGCGCATTGTCGCGCTTGAACTTGCCAATGATGGCGTCCTTGAGTTCCGCCGTCCCATCGACCGCCGTGTAACGGGTCATCCCCTTGCGAATCGCCTCGACGCCCGCATCTTGGATATGCACCGGCGTATCGAAATCCGGTTCCCCGGCTGCCAATCCAATGATGTCCTTACCCTCCGCCTTGAGCTTAGCGGCTCGGGCCGTCATGGCCATGGTCGGGGAGGGCTTAACCTTTTGAACGCGCTTGGAAATTGGGACGGTCAACGGAAAATTCCTATGTTAAAAGGCGGGCTTTCAAGTGTACGAAAAAAGCCCCGGGGATGCCAGGTTACGGCGTGTGACATATGACGTTTGGAACTGGGTCCAAGCGCACGCCGGGCCCAAGGCGCGCGTGCCGCGAAAGCTTGTGACGTGAGAGAATGCCCGCAATGAGTTTTGAGCTCTTTTCCGATTATTTGCCCGCTGGTGACCAGCCCGAAGCGATTGAAAAGCTTGTGGATGGTTTAGGCAATGGGCTTGCGCACCAGACCCTGCTGGGCGTCACCGGGTCCGGCAAGACATTTACCGTCGCCAATGTGATCCAGCAGGTCCAGCGTCCGGCGCTGGTGCTGGCGCATAACAAGACTTTGGCGGCGCAGCTGTACGGCGAATTCAAGATCTTCTTCCCGAAGAATGCCGTCGAATACTTTGTTTCTTATTACGATTATTATCAGCCGGAGGCCTACGTACCGGCCTCCGACACCTTTATTGAAAAGGACGCCTCGATCAACGAGCACATCGAGCAAATGCGCTTATCGGCGACCAAGGCGCTGCTGGAGCGCCCGGACTCGATCATCGTCGCGACCGTCTCGGCCATTTACGGATTGGGTGATCCGAACGCCTACTTAAGCATGGTCCTGCACATGTCGCGCGGCGACATTCTCGAACAGCGCAAATTGCTGCGGCGCCTCGCCGACATGCAGTACACGCGCAACGAAATCGACCTTCAGCAAGGCACCTATCGCGTGCGCGGCGATGTCATCGATATCTTTCCGGCGGAATCAGAGCGTGAGGCCGTGCGCGTGGAGCTGTTCGATGATCGCGTGGAGAGCTTGAGCTACTTCGATCCGCTGACGGGCGAAGTGCTGCGCAAGGTTCCGCGCCTCACCGTCTATCCCTCGAGCACTATGTGACCCCTAAGGAGCGGGTGCAACAGGCGGTCGATGAGATTCGCGATGAGCTGCGCACTCGTCTGCTTGAACTCAATGCCGCGGGTAAGCTGGTCGAGGCGCAGCGGCTGCAGCAACGCACCTTGTTCGACCTCGAAATGATGCACGAAGTCGGCTACTGCGCGGGTATCGAGAATTATTCTCGCTATTTATCGGGCCGCGCCGCCGGCGAGCCGCCGCCCTGTCTGTTCGACTACCTGCCCAAGGATGCGCTGCTGGTGATCGACGAGAGCCATCAGACAATCCCACAGTTGGGTGCGATGTACAAAGGTGACCGATCGCGCAAAGAGACCTTGGTCGAATACGGTTTTCGCCTGCCCTCGGCGCTCGACAACCGGCCGCTGCGGTTTGAGGAATTCGAGCATTTGGCGCCGCAGGCCATTTATGTATCGGCAACCCCGGCGGCCTATGAGAAGCGGGTTTCCGCGCAGGTCGTAGAACAACTCGTGCGACCCACGGGCCTCACCGACCCCCCAGTGGAAATTCGCCCGGTGCGGGCCCAAGTGGACGATTTGCTGTCGGAGATTCGGCTGCGTGCACAGGCCAATGAGCGGGTCTTGGTCACCACGCTCACCAAGCGAATGGCGGAGGACTTGACCGAATACTTGAGCGAGCACGGGGTCAGGGTTCGCTATCTTCACGCCGACATCGAGACCGTCGAGCGTTCGGAGATCATTCGCGATCTACGCTTGGGCAAGTTCGATGTGATCGTCGGCATCAACCTGTTGCGCGAGGGCCTTGACATGCCCGAGGTATCCCTCGTGGCGATTCTTGATGCCGACAAGGAAGGCTTCTTAAGATCCGAAGGGTCGCTCATTCAAACCATCGGCCGGGCGGCACGCAATCTGCAGGGCAAGGCCATCCTGTATGCGGATGTGCGCACCGGCTCGATCGATCGCGCCATCGCGGAGACCGACCGACGCCGCAATAAACAAATCCAGTTCAATATCGCCCATGGCATCACGCCGCGCAGCATCATCAAAGCCGTCGCCGACGTGATGGAAGGCGCGCGCGACGTTCAACAGGATGAGCGCTATGGGCAGGGCGCGGATTTTGCCGCGCTCGCGCCGGAACAGGCCGTCAAGCGGATCAAGAAACTCGAAGCGGAAATGACGAAATTGGCCCGCAACCTGGAATTTGAACAGGCCGCGCGCGTGCGCGATGAAATTCAGAAGCTGAGACATTCGGCGTTTGGATTGCCGAACACCTTGGCAGGGTAGGAGATATGGCAGCAGAACATCCTCAGCCGCAAGAATCAGACCTCGACCGGACCGACAGGCTGCCGATTCTCGATGGAGCCATTTTCGATCCCGATGTGGCGGACGACGCCGTGCGCATGGAGTTTGCCGCGGTGTCGCCGGGATCCTCGTTAGCCATCGGCGCACCCTCGGACTTTATTCGGCCATCCGCCGTGGACCTGCCGTCCCTGGCCCAGAGCATGCGCTCGGTCGAGGAGCGCATCGCCAGCCAGAGCGCGGAGTACGAGGCGCTGTCGCGATCCTACGAGCGTGCACGCGCCGGGGAATCGGCATCGGCCGCGCGCGCCGGCGCGCTGGAAAGAGAGTTGGGGGCGCTACGTACCGCGCTTGATTCGGAGCAGCTGCGCAGCGAACAGATCGAGAAGATGCTGGCGGAGACCTTAAGCTCCATCGAGGGGTCGCGATCTCGCGCAGAAGAAGCGCTGCGCGAATCCGAACGCTACCAAGCGGAAGCGCGAACGCTGCGCGATTCGCTCGCCTCGCGCGACGCCACCATCGTCCAAGTGCTGCACTCGCTCGGTGAGCGAGACGCGCAGCTCTCGGCACTGCAGTCCGAACACGCCAGGATGTTGCCCGACCTGGAGGCGGGGGCCAAGACGAGCAGCCGGTTGGAGCGGGAATTGGCATCGGCTAAAGGAGAGCTGAGCGCTGTCACGGAGGAGTTAAAGGCCAGCCAAACCGCCGCAGCCGCGCTCAAGGCGGAGCTTGAGCGCAATGAATCCGAATTTAACGCGGCGCGAGCCGATCTGGCGGCGACTAAGACGCAGGCGAGCTCCTATCTGGAGGTGCTGCGGACTCGCGACTGGCGCGGCGGCTTCGAGCAAAATCAGCTGCGCGAGCTGGATGCGCGCGCCGGCGCCGCGGATCACGGGCTCGCCGCGCTCAAGTCCGAACGGGATCGATTGCAGAGCCACATGGCGTCGTTGGAATCGAAGCTTGCCGCCCAGAATGCGACGATCGACAGCATGCGCATCAACGCGGCCCTGCAGGCCAGCACCCACGCGCAGCAGGCCAATGATTTGCACCAGCGCGAACGGGACCGTGCGGAGTGGACCGCGAAACTCGCGTTTGCCGAGAGCGAGCAGAGACGTCTGGGCGCGGCGCTCGCCGCTCGCGACCAAGTGCTCGCAGAGGCCAAAGAAGCCATGACGCTCGACGCGCAACGAATCATGCAATTGCAGTCCGAGCATGCGGCGCAAATTGCGCAGTTGCGAGCCGATGCGGAGACGCACGATGAGGAGATGACCGTGCTGATGGCGCATTTGCAGGAGGCGCGCCGCCCGATCGAATCGATCGAAGGCGATTCGAAGCGCTTGAAGGAGCAGCTCGCGGCCAAAACTGCCGCTATCGAAGAAATCACCGAGGAGGCCAACAAGCTGCGCTCCGCGCTGGAACGCACCCGCGGTGCGCTCGAAGAACGCGAGTTCCTCATTCGCCGCCTGGAGCGCAGCGAAAGCAATAATGCCAACGCCTTAGGACGCATCCAGACCAGCATGGAAAGGCTGGGGACCGTCGCGGCGTCGGCGGCCATGGGATCGTCCGGACTGAAATGGGCGCCGGAACTGGTGAGGATCGATGGGGATAACAGCATCAGCCATGCACTGGGCCGCCGCACCCGCATCGGCCGTGCACCCGGTTGCGAACTGCATGTCGATTCCTCGTCGGTCAGCCGCCATCACGCGCTCATTCTTCTGGGCATGCGCGAGGCCATCATCGAAGATCTCAACAGCACCAACGGCGTCATCTTAAATGGCCGCAAGGTGACGCGTCAGGTGTTGAACGACGGGGATATCGTGACCATCGGGGAGATTCAATTCCGATATGTCGCGAGACCCGCCGTCGCGGAGGGATGAGCCTTGACCGACCGCCCTAAACACCGATTTTGCTTTATAGGCGGCGCCGATTCCGGTATCTTTCGCGCCCTTCGGGCGCGCTTAGCTCAGCGGTAGAGCATCACCTTGACATGGTGGGGGTCAGTGGTTCGATCCCACTAGCGCGCACCATCCCTTAAGCTTAAGGGATGAAGGCCCTTTAATAAGACGTCTATATGCCCCTGATTACGCTTCCAGACGGTAGCCAAAAGCATTTTGATCGCCAGGTATCGGTGGCGGATGTGGCTGCCAGCATCGGTCCCGGCCTCGCGAAGGCCGCCCTGGCCGCCAAGCTCAACGGCGAACTGGTGGATACCTCGGCGCTGATCGATCGCGACGCCACATTGAGCATCGTGACGGACAAGGATCCCGAGGGTCTCGAGATCATCAGGCACTCGACCGCCCATCTGTTGGCGAACGCGGTGCAGGAGCTTTATCCGGAGGCGCAAGTCACCATCGGTCCGGTGATTGAGAACGGGTTTTATTACGATTTCGCCTATCAGCGGCCGTTCTCTTCAGAGGATTTGGCGGCCATCGAAAAGCGCATGCTGGAAATCTCCGCCAAGGACTTACCCGTGCATCGGCGGGTGTTGGCCCGGGATGCGGCGATCGAGCACTTCAAGAAAATCGGCGAGCACTACAAGGCGGAGATCATCGCCGCCATTCCCGCGGGCGAATCGATCAGCCTGTACGGGCAGGGCGACTGGGAGGACCTGTGTCGCGGGCCGCATGTGCCGAGCACCGGCAAGCTCAAGGCGTTCAAGCTCATGAAGGTAGCCGGCGCCTATTGGCGCGGGGATTCGAACAACGAAATGTTGCAACGGATCTATGGCACGGCCTGGGCCACGAACGCACAGCTGAAGGAATATCTGACTCGATTGGAGGAGGCGGAGAAGCGCGATCATCGGCGCATCGGCAAGGAATTGGACTTGTTCCACTTTCAGGAAGAGGCTCCCGGCGCGGTGTTCTGGCATCCCAAAGGCTGGACGCTGTTTCAGCAACTCATCGCCTACATGCGCGGGCGGCAGAGCGATGCCGGCTTCCAGGAGGTCAACACGCCGGAAATCATGGATCGCGAGCTGTGGGTGAAGTCCGGCCACATCGAGACCTTCGGCGAGAACATGTACATGACGACCACCCCGGATGAGCGCACCTTCGCGATCAAACCGATGAATTGCCCGGGGCATATCCAGGTGTTCAAGCAAGGATTGCGCAGCTACCGAGAGTTGCCGCTGCGCTTCGCGGAATTCGGCAAGGTGCACCGCTACGAGCCCTCCGGTGCGCTGCACGGGCTGATGCGGGTGCGTGCCTTCACGCAAGACGACGCGCACATCTTCTGCACGCCGGACCAGATCACCACGGAGGCCGTCAAAGTCACCGAGTTGATTTTGAGCATTTATCGCGACTTTGGCTTCGATGACGTCCACATCAAGTACTCGGACCGGCCGACGAGGCGCGTGGGGTCGGATGAGATCTGGGACAAGGCCGAGGCGGCGCTGATCGCTGCTGCCGACGCGGCGGGCATCAAAACCACCTTGAACCGCGGGGAAGGGGCCTTCTACGGCCCCAAACTCGAGTTTGTGCTGCGAGACGCGATCGGGCGGGATTGGCAATGCGGCACCCTGCAGGTGGATTTCAATCTGCCGGGACGCTTGGGCGCCGCCTATGTGGGCGAGGATAGCCAGAAGCACACCCCGGTCATGCTGCACCGGGCCATGTTCGGGTCGCTGGAGCGCTTTACCGGCATTTTGATCGAGCACCACGCCGGCAAGCTGCCCACTTGGCTGGCTCCAATACAGGCCGTGGTGATGGGAATTACCAACGGCCAGGACAAATATTGCCTGCAAGTTGCGGAAAACCTGAAAAATCAGGGGCTTCGGGTAGAAACGGACTTGAGGTATGAGAAAGTAGGCTTTAAAATCCGCGAGCACACAATTAAGCGTGTTCCTTTCCTTCTGGTCGCGGGCGACCGGGAAGTCGAGGCACACACCCTGGCCGTTCGCACGCGCGGTGGCAAAGACCTCGGTAGTTTGGAGCTTGGCGAGCTCACTACCTTGCTTTGCGACGAAGTCGCGAGCCGCGGCCGTCTTGTTTTGGAGGATCGTGTATCGCAACGTCGAAGCGGGTAAGGCGCAATGAGGAGATCTCCGCACCATCGGTGCGAGTGATCGCAGCCGATGGAAGCCAGGCGGGGGTTATGACACGCGCGGAAGCGCTGCAGATGGCCACCGCGCAGACTCTGGACCTGGTAGAGGTCTCGCCGATGGCGGAGCCCCCGGTGGTTCGAGTGATGGATTTCGGCAAATTCTTGTTCGAGCAAAACAAGAAGGCGCACGCGGCGAAGCGTAAGCAGAAGCAGATTCAAGTAAAGGAAGTAAAGTTTCGTCCCGGGACGGAAGAGGCGGACTACCAGGTCAAACTGCGTAGCATCATTCGCTTCCTGACCGAGGGTGATAAGGCCAAGGTGACCTTGCGTTACCGCGGCCGTGAGCTCGTGCATCAAGACATCGGCCGCCGATTACTCACGCGGATTTCTGAAGACCTCGCACCGTATTCGGTGGTGGAGCAGAATCCGCTGATGGAAGGCAAGCAAATGGTCATGGTGTTCGGGCCCAAAAAGAAGTGAGCGGCAAGCCGTAAAACGTTTGTCACCCCGCCTGCAGCGGCGTATCGCAAAAATCCCTAGATAAGATTTTGCGTGCAGCTTGTGAGACAGGCTAAAAATTAGGAGTCGATCATGCCCAAGTTGAAAACTAAACGGGCTGCGGCGAAGCGTTTTCGCAAAACAGCGAATGGCTTCAAACGCGGTCAGTCCCACCGTCGTCACATCCTGACGAAAAAACCCAGCAAGCGTAAGCGGCAGCTGCGCCGCGAGATGCAAGTTCACGAGACCGACGTGAATCGCATCAAGCAACTGCTGCCCCACGCCTAAAGTCAGGAGATAGAACATGGCACGAGTTAAACGCGGTGTCGTCGCGGGTCGGCGGCACAAAAAGATTCTCAAAAAAGCGAAGGGCTACTTCAATGCCCGCCGCAAAGTATTCCGCACCGCCAAGCAGGCGGTCATTAAAGCCGGTCAATATGCCTATCGCGGCCGACGCGAAAAGAAGCGTGAGTACCGCGCACTGTGGATTACCCGCATCAACGCGGCATCCCGCCTGTGCGGCATGACCTACAGCACGCTCATCGACGGCTTGAACAAGGCGGGTCTTGCCATCGATCGCAAGGTCCTGGCGGATCTTGCGATGCATGACATGCCGGCCTTTACAGCGATCGCGGAAAAAGCCAAAGCCAGCCTCGCGGCTTGAAATCGTGGGCGCTGCGCCATCCTTGTCGGCGCTTGTAAACCAAGCGCTCGCCGACGTCGATGCGTCGACCGACTTGAGCGCGTTGGACGAGGTGCGCGTACGGCTGTTGGGGAAGAAGGGGCTGCTGACCGAGCAGCTTAAGGGTTTGGGGGCGCTCGCGGCCTCCGAACGGCCCGCCGCCGGCCAGCGCATCAACGAGGCCAAGGCGGCGATCCAGGCGGCGCTGGAAACGCATCGGGTCCGCCTGGAGCAGGCGGCCATGGCGAAGGAGCTGGCCAAGGGCACCATCGACGTGACGCTTCCCGGCCGGGGACAGCAAGCCGGCAGCTTGCACCCGGTGACCCGTACGCGTCTTAGGATCGAGCGGATCTTTATGCAGGCGGGGTTTCAGGTGGCCTCAGGCCCGGAGGTCGAGGATGACTTCCACAATTTTGAAGCCCTGAATATTCCGAAGAATCATCCGGCGCGGGCCATGCACGATACGTTTTATTTTGCGGACGGCCGGCTGCTGCGCACGCACACCTCTCCGGTCCAAATTCGTACCCTGCGCTCGCAAGCCCCGCCGCTGGCCGTGATCGCGCCGGGACGCGTGTATCGTATCGATTCGGACATGACGCACACGCCCATGTTCAATCAAGTCGAAGGCATGGTGGTCGGCGAGAACGTGAGTTTCGCCAACTTAAAGGCGATGCTGCATAGCTTTTTCGAGCGCTTTTTCGAGCGCAGTTTAGGTATGCGATTGCGGCCTTCGTATTTTCCCTTTACCGAGCCTTCCGCGGAGGCCGACATCGAGTGCCTGTTCTGTGACGGCAAGGGCTGTCGCGTCTGCAAGCAGACCGGCTGGTTGGAGATCTTAGGATGCGGAATGATTCATCCCAATGTCCTGGCCGCGGCCCACCTCGACAGTGAAAAGTGGCAGGGGTATGCCTTCGGCATGGGCATCGATCGGCTGGCGATGCTGCGTTATGGCGTCGATGATCTGCGGCTGTTCTTCGAGAACGATCTGCGGCTGCTGAAGCAATTTCCCTGATATGAAGAAACTGCCGTGAAAGTAACCTATCGCTGGCTGCAGGAGTTCGCGTCGATCAGCGCCTCGCCGGCAGAGCTCGCCGCGCAGTTGACGATGAGCGGTCTTGAGGTCGAATCGTGGACGCCCGTGGCAGCGCCGTTTTCCGACGTGGTGGTGGGCGAGGTGCTGGAATCAACGCGCCATCCGGATGCCGAGAAACTTTCGGTTTGCCAAGTGACCACCGACGGCAAGAATCGCCTGCAGATCGTCTGCGGCGCGAAAAATGTCCGAGCCGGCATGAAAGTTGCCGTCGCCATGACCGGCGCGCGGTTGCCGAATGGGGTGATCATCGAGCGGGCCACGCTGCGTGGCGCGGATTCAAACGGCATGCTCTGCTCCGCGCGCGAACTGGGCTTAGGCGATGAGCACGAGGGCATCATGGAGCTGGCGGATTCGCTGGCGCTGGGCCAAAACGTGCGTGCTGCATTGGATCTTGAGGACTATGTTCTCGAGGTCAATGCCACCCCAAATCGGGGCGATTGCATGAGCGTGTTCGGGATTGCCCGGGATTACACCGCAGCGCGCGAACGGCGATTGATTAAGTACCCGCTCGCTCCGGTCGTGCCCGTTGATAGGGCGGTGTTTCCCGTTACGCTCGACTCGCCGGCCTGCCCGGTCTTTGCATCGCGCGTGATCCGCGGTGTGCGCTCCGGCGCACAATCGCCCGAGTGGCTGCGCGAGCGCTTGCGGCGCGTCGGCATCAAGAGCATTTCAGCCGTCGTCGATGTGACCAACTACGTCATGACGGAGTTCGGACAGCCGCTGCACGCCTACGATGTTGCCAAGCTCTCGCAGAGGATATCGGTGCGAGCAGCTAGGCCTAAGGAACGCCTCACCCTGCTGGACGGCAAGGAATACGAAATTGATCCCGAATTTCTGGTGATCGCGGATGGCAGTGGTGCGATTGGGCTCGCCGGCATCATGGGCGGCTTGGCGACGGCGATTTCCGATACCACCACGGAGGTGCTGTTGGAATCAGCGCATTTTGCGCCCGATGCGATCGCCGGCCGCGCCCGCCGCCTAGGACTATTTACCGACGCGGCACAACGCTTCGAGCGTGGCGTTGATCCGGATTTGGCGGCCATCGCCATCGAGCGCGCGACGGCATTGATTGTGGCCTGCGCGGGCGGCGTGCCCGGGCCCGTGCAAGTGACTCGCGCGCCTCACCCTGCACGGCCCGATGAGTGGGTGCCGCTGCGGCGCGATCGCTTGCAGCGATTGCTCGGCGTCGCCGTGCCGGACGATGATGTGTTCGCCATTTTAGGGGCGATCGGCGATCGCGTCGAAACCCTCCCGGAGGGTTGGCGCGTGCGGCGACCGGCGCATCGTTTTGACCTGCGCATCGAAGCGGATCTGATCGAGGAAGTCGCGCGCTTAAGGGGCTTTGACAGCATCGCGGAGATTCATGCCTTCGCGCCGCAGATCGCGGGTCCCGCCACCGAAGGGCGGGTGGCCGAGGAGCGTCTGTTGGTGGCGATGGCGGATCGTGGCTATCGAGAGATCATCAGCTATACGTTTGTGGATCCCGTATTGCAGCAACAGCTGCATCCGCACACCCCGAGCCTAAACCTCGCGAATCCCATCTCGGCTGAATTGAGCGCCATGCGCGTATCGCTTTGGCCGGGACTCATTCAGACCTGTCGCGAGAATTTGCGACGCCAGCAAACCCGAGTCCGCCTGTTCGAAATCGGCAATAAGTTCGACGTGAACAAGGATCACTCGGGCGAGCTGCGAGAGATTGAAACGCTGGCCGCCATCGCGACGGGTGCACGCTGGCCGGAGCAGTGGGGCAGCAAAAGCGAGGCGCTGGATTTCTACGATATGAAAGGCGATTTGCTCGCGGTACTAGCGCTCGCCGGTGACACCTCCAGCATCGGATTTGTGCCGGATTCGCTGCCCGTATTGCGGCCCGGCCGGGCCGCACGTATCTACCGCGAGCAGACACCCATCGGCTGGCTGGGTGAGATTCACCCGCAGACGGCAAAGTCACTAAATCTTGCGGCGACGGCATTTTTATTTGAACTAGAAATCAATGCAGCTTTCAGCGCTAACTTGCTGCAATTTAATAAGATTTCAAAGTTCCCCAGCGTGCGAAGAGATTTGGCCGTGGTGGTCGATGAAAGCCTGCCCCTCGCAGTTTTGCAGGAAAATGTTACTGTTAGCGCATCAGGTCTCTTGAGCGAGCTGCGGGTCTTCGATGTCTATCGGGGCCCGGGTATAGAATCTGGACGAAAAAGTATCGCTTTAGGCTTGATTTTACAGGATTCTTCCCGCACTCTTACTGATGTCGACGCAGACGCTGTGGTGACCGCGGTGGTTACCCGGCTACGGGATGTATTGAGCGCCACAATAAGAGATTAATAAGCATGGCAGCCCTCACCAAGGCAGAAATGGCCGAGGCCCTATTCGATCAGCTGGGGCTTAACAAACGCGAGGCGCGTGAACTCGTCGATTTATTTTTCGAAGAAATTCGCGCGGCGCTGTCCTCGGGCGAGCAGGTGAAACTTTCCGGTTTCGGCAATTTTGATCTTCGCGATAAAAATCGCCGGCCGGGGCGCAACCCTAAAACCGGTGAAGAAATTCCGATCAGCGCGCGTCGCGTGGTGACATTCCGTCCGGGCCAAAAACTGAAGGCGCGTGTCGAGGCGTATGCTGGAACCAAGCAATAACAGCGAACTGCCCCC
This sequence comes from uncultured Gammaproteobacteria bacterium, assembly GCA_963749775.1. Lineage (GTDB taxonomy): Bacteria > Pseudomonadota > Gammaproteobacteria > Steroidobacterales > Steroidobacteraceae > Bog-1198. Next base: position 221,627 of record CAVVPB010000021.1, on the reverse strand, counting down.
GATTCCGGGAAAGCGCTATTTCACGATCGGCGAAGTGAGCGATTTGTGCGGCGTTAAGCCCCACGTGCTGCGCTATTGGGAGCAGGAGTTCCCGCAACTGAAGCCCGTCAAGCGCCGCGGCAATCGCCGCTACTACCAGCGCCAAGACGTGTTGATCATTCGGCAGATTCGCAGCCTGCTCTATGAACAGGGGTTTACGATCGGCGGAGCCCGCAATCGGCTGACCGGGGATGATGCGCAAGTGGATCTCAATCAGAGCCAACAGCTGATTCATCAAATGCGCTTGGAACTGGAAGAACTCATCAAAATTCTGCGCCGCTGAGACTGCAACTCTTTGGCCGCAATTCGGCTATCATGCACCCCCTCGGTCGGGGCGTGGCGCAGCCTGGTAGCGCACTTGCATGGGGTGCAAGGGGTCGCAAGTTCGAATCTTGTCGCCCCGACCAATTACTTACGCGTGTTGAGATTTCGGGTTGGGTACACCCTTGGGTACACCTTGGTAATCCCCCTCCATAAGCAGCGCGATACTGTTTATCGGGAATGTTCAACCGCCGCGCGCACTGGCTTTCGCCTTCCCGTGACGCCTTCCGGCTTCCGCCAGAACACGCAGCGCATCATTCACCGATTTGGAGGTCGGAAATACTTTGGCCATATCACGGTCCAACACGACGACGTTCGCTCCCTTGGCGAGCCGCGGTAGATATTTGCCGCGAACGCCGGAAGAGAAATCGTACTCTCGTCTCATCTCGTCACTATCAGTCTTTTTCATAGCTTACTCGTTCTTTGCGGGTCGCCCGCCTTGCATTGATGATTCGTATTCGTCCACCACGATCGGTGTGTGCCACTACCACGAGACGCCTGGTCGTCGTTATCCCAATGAGCAAGAATCGACTCTCGTTGACGGAGTGATCCGGGTCCGCGATCGTGACCGATAGCGCGTCGTAAAACGCCGAGGTCGCTTCCTCGAAGGAGATGCGGTGCTTGCCAAGATTTGTCTTCGCCTTGGCCGCATCCCATTCGAACTCAATCGTCATTACAGTAGGGTACAGCCCAGGGGCGGAAATTCAACTCCGACTCCCGGCCCTTGCAAACGCGGTCGCCGGTGCCGACGCACTCGCAGTCGTTCAGCGACGCTGAATTTGCCGGCGCAGCTTGCCCTGGACTACCGAAGCCAGCCTCTGAGCCTCCTACTTGGGATCTGGATCTGGTTCAAAAGGTGTACGAGTCACTCTCGACTTGTTTAGGCCAAATTCGATCCAGCAGGAATGCCGTGCCCGCGCCGGCGTAGGCTGCAACAACAGCCGTTGCAGCGCAGGTCAGCATCGCGAGGTGATGACCACCTTGGCCGAGAACCAGCGCGACCGCGGTGAAAGGCAAGTGATAGCCTCCGCTGACCCCGCTTGCTGCGCCGGCTGCGCCGGCAAGATCGGCCGGCACATCGAGCGACTGCGCGAACACCCGTCCTCCAAGATCGCCGATCGACAAAAATGGCACGAACAGGCCACCGCATCCTCCTACCGCCGAGGAAGCCGTGGTGGCTACTGCCCGGAGCAAAGCGACCGCGAGCACGGTAAGCGCCGGGGCCTGCGTGTTCTCTGCCCACGCGATCGCCCCGCTGCCTGGGCCGATGGCGGCGGACGGAGCGGCGATGATCGAGAGAATGACTGCGGCGACCCCCAAGGCCAGGCCGCCAAGCGCAAACCGGACAGCAGGGCGGGCCTGCCAAAATTTTGCGCGATAGATCGCTGTTGCTGCAACTGCGGTGATCGAGCCGGAAAGCAGGCCGATGAGCAGCGCCGTGTTCAGAGCTTGATGAAGGTTGTGCGGCGGCTCGTTGGGAACAACCAGGCGAATCAGGTCGACATGAAGAACAACGTTACAAAGCCATCCGACGAGTCCGCCGACGAGTGCCGCAGTTACCCGCTCGAGGTTGAGTGGGGCGTTGTGCCGTCGCCCTAGCTCAAGAATGTACGCGGCGCCAACCAAGGGAATTCCCATCAGCACCGCAATGCCCGCCGCACCGCCCCCCACGGCCGCCGGCCGCAAAATCCGGCGCCACCAGCGATCTCCAAGCGCCGCTCCCACCGCGGTTCCGAGATAGGCTGCGGGCTTCTCGGTCCCCATCGCCGCGCCGAGGCCTACGGTGGCGTAGATGGCAACAAGACGAATCGGCGCCAAGCGCCATGGAAAGCGCTCCTCCTCGCCCGCGAACTCCACCATATCTCCGGTCAGATCCGCGCGAATGGCGCGCGAATGAAAGGTTCGCCAGGCGGCCGCCCACCGCGGCCGCTGCGAACTCTGCGTTTCGCTCAGACCGAATCCGTAAAGCACCAAGACTGAGACCCCCAATCCAATTAGAGGCACGATGATAAGAACCCACGTGTCCTGCCGGGAGACGACGGTCAGCATGGCCTTGATCATCTCGGTTACCACAATGACCAGTACGGAAGCGGCCGATCCGCCCAGAACCGCACCGAGCGCGGAAGTCACTACGGTTGAAGCGAATGACGAGCCTGCGTCCCTCTGTTCGCTCATGGTCTTCAAAGCTCCATTCCAGCTCTACACACCGTGTGCCGCGCTCCAGAAGCGATTGCGACGCTCCACTGGCTCTACACCAATGTCTCAGGTCGTATCATGTGTGGTTCTTCTCGTCTCGCCAATGCAATGCGCGTACGTCATAAGCATCCACGAGAGCGCGATTGTCGATTGGACCTTTGTCCAATCCCGCCGCGGTGAGGTGAGACTCAGCAGCGGGAGTGTGCCGTGCTCGATTGCGATACGCTGATGGGCAATTACGTGCGACGGAGCGTCGTCGCGAATCCTTTTCCCTCTGCAGCACAAAGTGATGCTGATCAACAAGACCCCTTTGGTCCCATGGCACGCCGCCGCTGTGAGGTTCATCGTGAGCGTCTTAGGCACGGTCTCCTCTCGTTGCGGAAATCTGCACCGACCGCGGCGCCGATTCCCGGAAGACGAAAGATCTGCGCCGCTATGGGATGGAGCGGACGTCTTGGCGAACACAGCGCTCATTGAGGTTGAACTACACCAGGTCGCCTGGGGTAACTACGAGACCAACCTGCAGTTCCTCGACATGGTGAGTCTTGGCCCCGCGCCGTTGCGCATTTTGGAAATCGGGTGCGGCAAGGGCGCAATTCTGAGCCGCCTGAATGCTGCCGGCCACCGGTGCAACGGGATCGATATCGATCGCGATGCGGTGCGCGAGTGCGGCGTTGCGCACCCAGAACTTTCGGTCGAATTCGGTTCCGGTGACTCAATTCCCTTTCCGCCGGCTTCGTTCGATGTGGTGCTGAGCTTCGATGTCCTGGAACACATCCGCAATAGCGAGCGACATATTGCTGAAGTGAAGCGCGTGCTGACACCGGGAGGCCGGTATCTTCTGCAGACCCCGAACAAGTGGACCAACATTCCCTTCGAGACCCTGCGGCACGTGAGGAAAATGCATCTCGGCCCGGTCGCCGCGTATCGGTCGGCGATGGAAGACCATTGCGCCCTCCACAATTATTGGCAGCTACGTCGCCGCCTGGAAAGCACCGGATTCGAAATGACTTTTTTCGATGTGCCGGTCGTGAACGATTACTTCAGGCAAAAAATGCGCAATTACCTCGGGCCCCTGGGGCCTGCGTTGCTGGCGGTCCTTAATCCCGATAAGTTTCCGATGTATCTGCGGACAAATTTCTACGCACGCGCGGTGTTGCGACATTAGCGCCGCAACAGCAGGGCCCCGGCGATAGCGGATACGACAGAGCCGAGGATTACAGCGATCCTCGCCTGGTCCTGCAGCAGCGGCATATCGGCAAACGCGAGCAGCCCGATGAACAAGCTCATCGTGAAGCCGATTCCGCAAAGCAGAGCAACGCCATACAGCTGTTTCCAACCGGCTCCCTCCGGCCAGGCTGCCAGTCGCAAGCGGATTGCGGCCCAGGCAAATGAGAACACGCCGAGCTGCTTGCCCAGGAGCAGCCCAAGGGCGACGCCCAGGGGTATGGGATTGTTCAGGCTGGTCAGTGACAATCCGGCCAGCGACACACCCGCATTGGCAAAGCCGAAGATCGGGATGATCAGGTAGGTAACCCAAGGGTGCAGCCCTTTTTCCAGGCGCAGTAGGGGGGAGGCGTTGTCGGCGAACTGGCGGCCGGTTCGCAGTGGAATGGCCAGCGCCAAGGCGACCCCCGCGAGGGTGGCGTGAACACCGGAGAGGTGAACGAGCGCCCACAGCATCACACCCACGGAAAGATACGGCCACAACCGAGTCACGCCGATGCGATTGAGGGCAATCAACACAGCGACCGCGCCCGCGGATCCTGCCAGCGCCGCCCCGTTAAGACCGGTCGCATAGAACAGCCCGATGATGAGCACCGCGCCGAGGTCATCGATGACGGCGAGCGTCGTCAGAAACACCTTCAGCGATACCGCAACACGCGAGCCCAGCATGGACAGAACAGCAAGTGCGAAGGCAATGTCGGTCGCCACAGGAATCGCCCAGCCGCGGGGCTGGCCTTTGGGTCCTAAGTTAAATGCGAGGTAGATGATCGCCGGCACGATCATGCCGCCAATTGCGGCCAGCCCGGGCAATGCCCGCTGTGCCCAGGTCGCGAGTTCCCCATCCAGAGCCTCGCGTTTGATCTCGAGGCCGACGAGCAGGAAGAATATCGCCATCAGGCCATCATTGATCCAGTGCAGGATGCTGAACGGGCCGAGATGCGAGTCCAGAGCGGCGAAATAAGCGGGAGCAACCGGTGAGTTCGCAACGATCAACGCGAGAACCGCGGCGCCCATCAGCAGCATGCCGCCGGCGCCCTGGCGGGCCATGAACGAGCGTATGAACGCCGTGTTGGATACGGGCAAGTTGCCTCCGGCGCGGCGACGAGCACCGGCCCTACGACAGCACGCTCGGTGCTCCTGCCGAGCGTGCTGCGTCCGCCCGCTAGTGGCGTGAGTGCTGTACGCCGGGTCTGAAGTTCATCGCGAGCTCGGCGAGCAGGCGCGCGCCGAATCCGGAGCAGCCCGCTCGCCGCCACAACTGGTCCCTTTCATTCCACGCCGTACCGCAGATATCCACGTGCGCCCAGGGAACCTCGCCGACGAACTCGGCCAGGTAGATCGCGGCGATAATGCCGTCGGGTTGCGCGCCACCGGTGGGACCCGCATTGCGCATGGAAGCCACATCGGAGTCGAGCGCCTTGCGGTACGGCCGGTGCAATGGCAACTGCCACACCGGCTCGCCGGTTGCCTCGGCGGCGTGCTTCACCTGTTCGATCAGTGCCTCATCGGTGCCGAACACGCCCGCCATGTCGGTGCCAAGTGCGCGCATCACCGAGCCGGTAAGTGTGGCGATATCCACGATCGCGTCAAATTTCTCTTCGGCTGCGAGCGCCAGCGCATCACACATGACCAGCCGGCCCTCGGCGTCGGTGTTGGTCACTTCGACAGTCCTTCCTCCCGGAGTCGTGATCACATCGCCCAGCGCCTGTGCGGTGCCGGACGGCATGTTATCGGTACACATCAGGTATCCCGTCACGGCTGTCGTGCACCCCAACTCAGACAATTCCGCCATGGCTGCCAGCACAGCGGCAGCGCCGCTCATGTCGTTCTTCATGCGCGCGTGGACGTTGTCGGTCGGCTTTAAACTGATGCCGCCGGAGTCGTACATGATCCCCTTGCCGACCAGCGCCAGACTGCCCGAGGCTTTCCCTTTCGGCCGGTAGAGGAGCTTGACCATGCGGGGAGGCTCGGCGCTGCCGGCATTGACGCCGAGAAGGCCGCCGCAATTGAGTTTCTCCAATGCCGGCTTGTCGAAGACCTCGACGTCGAAGCCGCTTTCCGCCCCGAGTTTCACCGCCAGGTCTGCCAGCTGCGTCGCCGTGAGATGACTGTGCGGTGTATTGGCGAGGTCGCGCGCCAGAATGGTCGCCTTTGCGTAAGCGTGTCCTCGCTCGGCCCCGGTGCGCGCGCCGGCTTGGTGGGCGGAACTGGCGAGCAGAACGATCTCCTCCACGGCCTTGCCCTTCGCCTCCCGACCGAAGCCCGCGTACTCATACCGCGCCAACAGAATTCCCTCGATCGCCGCCTGAGCCGCCGACTCGATCGAGATTTTGTCCATGCCCTCGAGCGAAAACGCGAGACGGGTCTGCGTCGATGCTGCCTCAGCGAAGGCGGCCGCAGCGTCGCGAACACGCGGCGCGTCGAGCTCGTGAGAAGCACCGATCCCCACCGCCACGAGCGTCGGTCCATCGGATCGCGGTACGGTGAGTGCCGAGCCGAGTTCCCCGGTAAAGCCCGCCTCCTTCAGGCGATTTAAGCTGAATCCGAGTTGCTTCGGTGCTTCGCCTTTCGCCGATACTGGAATTCCCACGGCGGCGACGCTCGCCGGAGGTGTCGCGGCGACCGACACTTTCGCGCGAATCTGGGGCTTCAAAATAAACGGTTTGCCGTGGCGCGCAAGATTTTCAGTGGTCGTGGACATGTTGGCGACTCCAGCTCACAAGGGATGCGAACGCTCGCACACGCGAGGTCAGCGTGCCGCTGGACCAATGCCCCATTGACAGCCGTTTCACACGCCTCGCGGGTGTGTCGCGTGTTGCAGTACGACGCGGTCACAGCCGCGGCAGAGCGTAGCCGATGGTCAGGGAGGCGCCGAAATCGCTTCTGGGGTAGCCGTTGGGCGGAGCGCTGTCGTATTCCTCGAACAGGTTCATGCTCCAGAAGAAGTTGCCTTTCAGCTCGCGGCGCAGGCTGGTGGTGAATTGCACGCGGGTGCGCGCGTTATTATTCAAGCCCAGATACGTCGTCGCCTTGGTCAGAAGATCGGTGTCCCCGGCGATCGCAAAAATGTCCCACTCCAAGGTCCCCAGCGCCTCGGGATTGCTATCGGTGGCCACCGCGCGGTAGTTCTCCCGGGTATAGGCGAAGCCGCCGTACAGGGAGAGGAGATTTCTATTGGTCTGGATGAGGGTGCGCCCGCCGGCCAGGCCCACCAGGAAGCGCGAGTCGAGGTCGAGGGACTGATCGTTCTCCGCCTCCGTCAAGCCGATGGCGAACCAGCGGTCGGCGAAATAGCGGCGTGAGTCGAAGGTCAGGCGCAGCCGATCGCGCGCCGTGTCCCCGCCGGTCTGGCGGATGTTGGCGGCGAGGGACGCCTCGGTCAGATAGTGCTGCGTGCGGTTCTGGATTTCGCCATTGAGCACCCAGTCCAGCTCATGGCCCCCGGCGGTGTAGAAATTAAGCCCAAAGTCCGCCTCCCCGGAGGTGCGTGCGCGCACCGTGGCGCCGACGCGGGTGAAGCGGATCGCATCGGCCTTCTCGATGATCTTCGGCCCCGCCTCGGTCAGCACCGAGAGCTTGCCCTCCGCGGTGGTGGAGATCGAGCCTGACAGATGCTCGCCTGAAGAAAGATCGATATCGAGCACCTGGGCGGTCTTCAGCGACTCGACCGAGCTCCAGTTGATGTCCACGGTGCCGATGCCGGCGATGCGAAAGGACAGCTCGCCGCGCGACAGGCTTCTGACCTGGCCGCTGATGCGGTTGCCACTGGCCAGCAGCACCTCATCCTGCGGCTCCTCGCCGTACGAGGCGCTCGCGCAGAGCAGCATTGAGACCATCACGCTGCAGAGCAACTGTCGCATCCGCACCAGACTGCAACGCGCGGCATATCCCGTACAGTGGACCAAAGTCCACTTTCTGTTTTGTGACGGATGACGATAGCTTGTGCGATGCGTGCCCAATAAACGCGCGCGCGCCGCTTGAGCTCCGCATGCGCACCACGCTGCAAGAAAAAGCATTTCTGTTGTTGCTTTTGGCGGTCTCGCTGGCTCTTGCCTGGATACTTTCGCCCGTCTCCGGCGCCGTGCTCTGGGCCACGATCTTCGCGATTCTGTTCGCACCGCTCAATCGCCGGCTCAGGCGCGCACTGAAACGGACACCGGCCGCCATCGCGACCATCCTGATCGTCATTGTGTTGGTGATCGTGCCTCTGTACATCATCGCCAACTCGCTGCTCGACGAAGTGCTGAGCGTCTACCAGATGATCAGGACCGGGCAGTTGAACGTCGGCGCTTACCTGCAGCATGTGCTCGATATACTGCCCGACCCGCTGATTCGTCTCCTCGAGCACTTTGACCTGACGGATCCGCGCGCCTTGCAGCAGAGTCTGAACGAGATCGCAACCAGAGCCAGCCAACTCCTGGCCGCTGAGGCAATCAGCATTGGTCAGAACTCCTTAAGCATCTTCTTTGCGCTGCTCATCATGCTGAACCTCTTGTACTTTCTGCTGCGTGATGGTGATCCCTTGTCCAAGCGTATTCAGGAAGCGATTCCGCTGCGGGCCGACCAACAGGAGGCATTTGTCACCAAGTTCGCCGTGGTCGTGCGCGCGACGGTCAAGGGCAACATCATCATTGCGCTGACGCGCGGGGCACTCGGTGCTCTGGTGTTCTGGTTTTTGGACATTAGAGCGCCGCTCTTGTGGGGAGCGATCATGGCACTCTTCTCGTTGCTGCCCTTGGTCGGACCCGCGCTGGTGTGGCTGCCCGTCGCGATCTACCTTTTCACCGTGGGCGCGGTGTGGCGCGGCGTCTTTCTGATCGCGTTCGGCACTATCGTCATGAGCCTCGTGGACGGCATCATGCGCCCGATCTTAGTGAGCAAGACGGCGAAAGTGCCTGATCACCTGGTGCTGCTCTCGACGCTCGGAGGACTGAGCATTTTCGGGATCAGCGGCTTTGTCATCGGCCCGCTGATCGCGGCGATGTTCGTGACGGCCTGGGATATCGCCGGCAAGGACCCGTGGTGACGGAAACGCAAAGAAGTCCCTCAGTGTTTCTGCGGTCCCTCGCCGGGCCGCGTCAGCCGGTCCGGGGAGAGCGCTTCGGTCACCTGCTCGCGGGTCAACAGCCCGGATGACACCACGAGATCTGCGATGTTGACTCCGCTAGCGAGGGCCTCGCGGGCAAGATCAGAGGCGGCCCGATAGCCGATGTGCGGGACGAGTGCGGTGATCAGACCGACGAATGAGCCGACTTGCTTGCGCAGCCGCTCCGCATTGGCCGTGATGCCCGTCACGCAGTTCTCGCGCAGCGTCGTCATCGCGGCAGTCATCCACTTCAGATTCTCGAACAGAACGTGTGCCATGACCGGCTCGAAAGCGTTCAGCTGAAGCTGGCCCGCCTCGGCCGCCATGCTCATCGTGACATCGCCGCCGGCAACGACGAAGGCCACCTCGCTCACCACCTCCGGGATCACGGGATTGACCTTGCCGGGCATGATGCTCGAGCCGGCCTGTCTCGCGGGCAGATTGATCTCGCCGAAACCCGCCTGTGGACCCGAGCTGAGCAGTCGCAGATCATTGCAGATCTTCGACAGTTTCATCGCCGTTCGCCTGAGCGTGCTCGACAGCGCGAGAAAATCTCCGACGTCGGTCGTGGCCTCGATGAGGTTCGCGGCGGTGACCATCTCGTACCCGGTGATTGCCGCCAGATGCCTGCGCACCGCGGAGGCGTATTGCGGGTGGGCCGTGATGCCCGTGCCGATTGCGGTAGCTCCGAGGTTGATCTCCCACAGCCGTTTGAGCGCGGCCTTAAAGCTCTCGCAATCCTCGGAGAGCGTCACCGCCCACCCTTCGAATTCCTGCTCGAGGGTCATGGGCACCGCGTCCTGCAGCTGGGTACGGCCGACTTTGACGATTCCCGAAAATTCATGCCCCTTGTCGCGAAACGCGCGCCCTAGGAGGTCGAGCTCCGTCAACAGCCGCTCGATCGACAGGCACAGTCCGATTTTGAGCGCCGTGGGATAGGTGTCGTTGGTGCTTTGGCCGCGATTGACGTGATCGTTCGGGTCCACGTACTGATAACTGCCCTTAGGATGTCCTGCGAGTTCCAGCGCGCGATTGGCGATCACTTCGTTGGCGTTCATATTGGTGGACGTTCCGGCACCGCCTTGCATGATGTCCACCACGAATTGATCGTGCAGCTCGCCTTCCTTGATCTCCTCGCAGGCCCGATCGATCAGATCGGCGATGTCGGCGTCCAGGGCGCCGACTTCCGCGTTGGCACGGGCCGCGGCCTGCTTGACGCACGCGAAGCCGAAGATCAGATCCGGGTAGGTGGAGATGGGGCGTCCGCTGATCGCGAAGTTGTCGAGCGCGCGGCGCACGTTCAGACCCCAGTACGCATTTGCGGGCACCTGCTTGCTGCCGAGACTGTCCGTCTCGCGGCGCATCGCGCCGTCGTGTAATGCGGCGGTGTGAATGCTGCCGCGGAACGCTGCGTCTGCACGAGGGTCGGCCATGGTATATCCCTCCTTAGGGGTCTGTTTGCTTGAGTGCTTAATGTGCCTGTGTGGCACCTGTCAATCGGCCGTTGGTCCAATTCGCGCGAGCCCGCGCAGCGCGGTAGGCCTGGACATCACGGAGTATAATTCGCTGAAAGCGCGGGAGCTTTGGAGGACGACGATGGGCACATTCGTGATGCTGAGCTCGCTGACCCCGGAGGGCTGTCAGAGTCTGCATGCTCGTCCGGAACGTTTGGAGGAAGTGAACCACGAGATTGAGGGGTTCGGCTGCAAGATCCTCTCGCAGTATGCGGTTCTCGGACCCTACGATTTCCTGACCATCGTGGAGGCGCCCGACAACGAGACGGCCGCGCATTTGTCGGTGGACCTGTCTTCGCGGGGCACGGTGAAGATCATGACGCTGCCGGCGAGCCCCATGCGCGACCTGATGAAGGCACTGAAGAGCAAAACGCAGATCGGGCATAAGTAACGGGGCCTTTAGCCTTCGAAATCCGGCAGCGCAGCGGCCGGAAGGAATGCGAGTGCCGCCAGGAGCGAGAGCGCAAAGAAGCAGACACGCAACGCGCGCAAGCGCGCTTGCGTGTTGATCCGCACCGCCTCGGTGACCTGATCGGGCGTCGCCGTGGTGCCGGATAGCCTCTTCTGCAAGAAATCATTGCTGATGAAAGCGACGCTGTCGAGGTTGAGCTGTTCCAGCAGCTCGCCGGCGAAGGCGGGGCTGCGGCCGAGCTCGCGCTGAATGTTGGCTCCCAACACGCCGATGACCAGCGCACTGGCCAGGGCGGTCCCTACCGCGGCGGCGAAATAGTCCGTGGTCCCGCAAAGCAAAGGGACCTCGTCGGTCACATCAGAGGAAGCGCGTGTCAGCAGTAGCTTGAGCAGCAACGTTGCAAGCGCTCCTTCGCCGATGCCGGCCAGGATCATGCCGATGATGACCAGGGCGTTGCCCCAGCCGTAGCGAATCGTGGCGCCGAGGAGCGCGGCACCAAAGGCGACGCTCAGAAAAGCCGCGCGCGCGATTTGACGCGGATGAACGCGGCCCCGCAAGCGCACGACGAAAATCGCCGCGAGGAAACTTGCAACAGTGAATGGTATGCAGGCAACCGCCGTATACACGCTCGTGCGGCCTTGCACGACCTCGATATACATCGGCACCACAAAGGTAATCGCCGCGCCGAGGACGCCGACGGTGAATATCGACAGCAACAAGGAGCGCTCCGGCAGGCCGCTGAACGAGTCCAGTGAAACGAGTGGTGTTCCGCCAGCGGCCTTGACATTACGCGACCACAAAAAGAAGGCCCTGATGAGGAGCATGCCGCAGACGATCACCAGAGGTGCGGGAGACAGGTGCAATAAACTGAACGGCGCTCTCGGCCGCGCCAGCAGCGCGCCCCAGTGGGTCAGATTGTTGCAGCCCACGCCGATGAGAAACATCGCCAAGCCCACGAGCAACAGGCCCACCTTGTCTATCCTTGCGTTGGATCGAACCGTGGTGGGCCGCAGTCTGCCGCTCAAGAAGTAGATCACGAGCGACCACAGGACGAGCAGGCCGAACGCCAGGCGCCAGCTGAGCCAGGTGGTCAGGGCGCCCGCAACGAGAAACGCCGGTACGATCCCCATGGCTTGCACCGCTGCCAACCAACCTAGCGCCGTTGATTGATGAGCTCCTATGTAGTGGTCGGCAATCAGTACCGCGAGCGTCGGCACCATCAGCGCCGTTGCCACGCCCGCGACAATCTGGGCCAGGATGACGGTTGCGGTGCTGGCGCTTACGGTCATGACGGCCATCGCCGCCGCAAACAAGGCAACGGTGCCCCTGAATATCCGGCGCGCGCCGTAGCTCGGGGCGATCTTTGCGCCGACCAGGATGAGCACGGCGACGACGAGACAGTAGACGACGACGGCGGTCGTCACGCTCGATGCCGAGGCGTTGAAGCTGGAGGCGATGCCCTCGATCGACACCTTCACGGCGGTGATGTTGAATACCAGCAGGGTCTGCGCCATCGCGACGATGATCACCGGCAGCCACAAGGGGCGCGACGTCTCGACGTCGATTCCTGCATTCATGGCTGTCGTCATGGAGTGGGCTGTTCGACCGCGAGTCGCGGAGGTTTGCCGTCACTCGGGGCATCGCCCGGAACGTAGTTGGGCAGCGCGCGTGTCGGAAAGAGGGCGAGCAGTGCGATCACTGCGAACACGAAAAACGTGACCTTGAGTGCCTGGAGACGTGCGTCCGTATTGATGCGCACGAGCTCATCGACTTGTTCCGGCGTCGCGGAGCTGCGCGTCAGAGCCTGACGTAGATGCGCATTGCTGACAAAGGACACATTGTCGAGACCCAGTTCGGCCCTCAGCTCTGGAGGAACCGCGGCGTTTCCCATCAGGTGGCCCTGGACGCTGGTTGCCAGCAGCGAGACCACGAGCACGCCGGCCGTGGCCGTACCCACCGCGGTCGCGAGATTGTTGGTCGCACCCCGCAACGATCCGACGTCTCCCGCCAGTTCCTTGGGCGACGCGGTCACCAGGACATTGAACAGCAGAGTCATCAGGGCGCCTTCCCCGATGCCCGTCACGATCATGCCGATCACGACCATGACATCGCTCCAGTCGTTGTGAATGACCTTGGCCAGCAGGCCGACGCCGCACGCCACCAGCAGAAAACCGTAGCGGGCAATGCGAGTCGGAGTCACTCTCCGATACAGCCGCACGACGATCACCGCCGCGGCGAGGCTGGCGAACGAGAACGGAATCACCGCCAGCGCGGTCTCGAGGCTGCTGCGGCCTTGTACCACCTGGATGTACATCGGAATGAGAAAAGTGATGCCGGACGCCAGCGCGCTGATGATGAACAGCGCCACCACCGCCGAGCGTTCCTGCGCCGTCCCCAGCACCTCGAGTGCGACGAGCGGTGTGCCGCCCTTGCTCTTGAGCCTGCGGGACCAAAAGACGAAGACCTTGAGCAGCACTGCGCCACCGAAAATCATGAATGGCGCTGGCGACATGCCCAACACACTGAAGGGGGCTCCGGGCCGGGCCAGTAGCACGCCCCAATCCGTGAGGCTATTGGCGCCGAGACTGATCAGGACTATCGCGACGGCCACCATGACGGCGCCGAACTTGTCGATGCTGACCGCAGGTTGACTTGCGATCGGACTGAGCTTGTCACTGAGCTTGTAAATCCCCGCAGCCAGCACGCCGAGCAGCGCAAAGGTGACGCGCCAGTGGACTGAGGTGGCCATAAAGCCCGCAATGAGAAAGGCGAGCACGATTCCGAGCGAGAATGATGCGCCCAGCAATCCCAGGGCCTTTTCCTGCATACGCCCGCGGTAATTGTCGACGATGAGTACGACCAGCGTCGGAACCAACGCGGCAGCTGCGGCTCCAGCGGCGATCTGCGCGATGATCATGGTGATGATGCCGGGGCTCAACGCCACCAGCACCATGGCTGCGCCGAACAGCAGCACCATCCAACGAAACACCCGCCGCGAGCCGAACACGGGGGCAATCCTGCCGCCCAGCAGAATGAACGCGGCGACGATGAGCGAATACGTCACGATCGCGGTGCCGACCGCCGTTGCCGGTGCGTTGTAGCTGGAGGCAATGGCCTCGATGGAGACTTGCAAAGTGGATACGTTGAAGATCAGAAGAATCTGCGCCATCGCTATCACGATCATCGGCAACCAGATGCTCATGGTGTCAGCCTCTCGATCGTCCACGGATTCCCGGTGCGCTAGGCGCCCGGCTGTGACGTGAACAGTCAGTCCAAGCCGCAGCGACGCGTAGCAGGCAGGTCGCGGTGCGTGGCGCTTACGTTAACGCCCTCCCGTTGCGGGCGTCTCGTTGGACGAAGGGCCCATAGACTTGGATCCATAGCGCCAGGAAAGTCAACGGGCCCCAAGATACTGATCGGGTCGCCCGCGACGCGGGGCGCGTCAGATCAGTTCACATTTGGCGCAGACCGCCATCCTCCCCGGATTCAGCGGCCAGATTTCGACCCCCTGGGGGCCTTGGGGCCGCCAGTCCCGAATCTTCTCGCCCCGACCAATACTTCCGGTATATTTTGTGTCCTTCGATGGTCGTGTGCCTTAAGCCGCGGCCTAAAAGTGCGAGGATTTCTATGATGAGAACGTTGTTTTTGCATCCCCCTTCATTCGACGGTTTCGACGGCGGTGCCGGTGCTCGCTACCAGATGAAGCGCGAAGTGCGCTCTTTCTGGTACCCCACCTGGCTGGCGCAGCCAGCCGCCCTGGTCGAAGGATCGAAGCTGATCGATGCACCGCCGCACGGTCTTAATTTCGAGGACATCGTTCCGGAGCTCAAGAACCGCGAGCTCGTGGTGATGCACACCTCGACGCCATCCTTCAAATCGGACGTGAAGACGGCCGAAATGATCAAAGCCATCAATCCCGACGTCAAAATCGGCTTCATTGGCGCCAAGGTCGCTGTGGAGCCCGAGAAAAGTCTCATCGCCGGGCGCGCCGTTGATTTCGTCGCGCGCAACGAATTTGATTTCACCATCAAAGAGGTTGCCGACGGCATGCCTTTGAGCGGCATCAAGGGGCTGTCTTACCGAAACGATGCGGGTGTGATCGTCCACAACGAGGACCGCACGGTTCTCGAGAACATGGATTCGCTTCCTTGGGTAACGCCGGTCTACAAGCGCGATCTGACCATCGAGAAGTACTTCGGGGGGTATCTTAAGCATCCGTACATCTCGTTTTATACGGGACGCGGCTGCAAATCGCGCTGCACCTTCTGTCTCTGGCCGCAGACGGTGGGAGGTCATAAGTATCGCGTGCGCTCGGTTGAGAACGTCGTCGCGGAAATGAAATGGGCCAAGGATGCCTTCCCGCAGGTGAAGGAATTCTTTTTCGACGATGACACGTTGACGGACAACCTGCCGCGTGTGGAAGCGCTTGCGAAGGAGCTCGGAAAGCTCGGCGTGACCTGGTCATGCAACGCCAAAGCCAATGTGCCGCGCAAGACCTTGGAGATCATGAAGGACAACGGGTTGCGTCTGCTGCTGGTCGGCTACGAATCAGGCAATCAGCAGATCTTGATCAACATCAAGAAAGGCATGCGCGTGGATTTTGCGCGCCGTTTTACCAAGGATTGTCACGAGCTCGGCATCGTCATCCACGGCACTTTCATCCTGGGTCTCCCGGGCGAAACCAAGGAGACGATCCAGCAGACGTTGGATTTCGCCAAGGAGATCAATCCGCACACGATTCAGATTTCGCTCGCGGCCCCCTATCCCGGCACCTTTCTTTACCGCCAGGCCAAGGAAAACGGCTGGCTCTACAATGAGGAAATCGACCTCCTGACGCAGGAAGGCACGCAGATCGCACCGCTCAACTATCCGCACTTGAGTCATACGGAAATATTCGATTCGGTCGAGGACTTCTACAAAAAATTCTATTTTCGCCCATCCAAGATAGCGTCCATCGTGGCTGAGATGATCATGAGCCCGGAGATGATGAAGCGCCGCTTGCGCGAGGGTGTGGAATTCTTCCATTTCCTACGCTCGAGGCAGGACGCTGCTTGACGCGGTGCATTCAATGAATTCTTCGTCGACCGTCTCTGAGACTTCTGGTGCGCAAGGTTCCTTCGCCCAGCCGCCGATGCGCATCGGCAGCGACCCGCACAAGATCCTCTTCTGCAATACGCTGCTTCAGACCTTCGATCCTTACAAGCCCGCGGTCATCGATTGGCCGCCGCTCGATTCCGAGACGCTCGATCGGCTCGTCAAACTGCCTATCTGGGACATTGCCGTGCAGACCGAAGGGCGAGCCCGTCTGAATGTCGCCGCTTACGCGGGGGTCACGTCCGATCCGCTGTTGCGCCAGGCCATCGAACTTAACGCTTTTGAGGAAGGCCGTCATAAACACGTCCTTGCCAATCTCGTCCAAGCCTATGGCATCGCCCTGGCTCCCGAGCCGCACTACGCGGTGCAGGGCGATCCTGAGTGGGCATTCATGGTGACCGGGTACAGCGAGTGCATCGACAGCTTTTTCGCCTTCGGTCTGTTCGAGACGGCCAAGCGCTCCGGCTTCTTTCCTGAAGCCCTGGTCGACACCTTCGAACCCGTCATCCGCGAGGAAGGCCGCCATATTCTTTTCTTTGTCAATTGGGTGGCATGGCATCGGCGCACCATGCCGTTTTGGCGCCGGCCGTACTTTGAACTCAAGGTGCTGGCGGTCTGGCTGTTTCTGATCTGGGAGCGCATCGGCATCGCCCGCGATGTGGGCAGCGGCGTGCAGGACAACAATTTCACCGTCACCGGCGCCAAGGCGGTAGGCGAGGATATCAACGTCGGTGAGCTGATCGACATTTGCCTGGCTGAAAACTCGCGGCGCATGAGTCCGTATGATCAGCGGTTGCTGCGCCCGGTCTTCGTGCCGGCAATGGCGCGACTGGCGCGACGCTTCATGCGATTTTGGCAAAAGCCAGGAAGTCGCCGCTAGAAATCGCGACGACGGCATGAAGACTCGCATCCTCATCATCGCGGCTCTTGGGGTCGCTCTCGCGCTCTATCTTGTCGCATTCACAGGCGCAGGTGCCGTATTTTCCGCCGCGCTCGCGATCGGCTGGAGCGGTTTTGCCGTCATTTGCCTTTATGCGTTGGGGCTGTTCATCCTGCTGGGGGCGGGTTGGTATTCCCTGCTGCCCGCAGAGGAGGCGGCAAATTTATGGGTCTTCGTCCGGGCGCGGATGGTGCGCGATGCCGCCACCGAGGTGCTGCCGTTCGCCCAGTTGGGTGGAATCGTGCTCGGCGCGCGCGCCGCGATCCTACAGGGCGTCGAGCTGCCCGTTGCCCTTGCCTCGACGGTCGTCGATGTGACCACGGAACTGATGGCGCAAATCGGTTTTGTCGCCCTTGGGCTGGTGATCTTAAGCGTGCATGCCCCTCGCACCGCGTACGCCGCATCGCTGACGACCATGTCCGTGATCGGTCTCGGGTTGGCCGCGATCGGCGCGGGATTGTTCGTCGCATTGCAGCGGTATGGCCAGTGGATGACGGGGAAGCTCGGCGCTGGCCTGCTCCGCGGTGCGGGCGCGACCGGCGCCTCGGTGGCTGCGATATTCGATACGATCTACGGTTCTCGGGCCCGCGTCGCATGGTCTGCGACCCTGCATCTTGGCGGCTGGATCGCAAGCGCCATCGGCACATGGATCTGTTTTCGCTTGATTGGGACGCGCATCGATTTAATTTCGGTTCTGGCGATCGAAGCCCTGGTGTGCGCCGCGCGCAGCGCCGCGGTATTTGTCCCCAATGCGCTCGGCGTCCAGGAAGCCGCTTACGCGCTTCTCGCGCCGCTGTTCGGTGTCGGGGCGGAGTTCGGGCTTGCCGTGTCGCTCCTGAAAAGGGCGCGCGATATCGCCGTTGGCGTACCCATCTTGCTGGTGTGGCAAGCGGCGGAAGGCCGGCGGGCGCTGGCGCGCCGGCCCAACCATCAGTAAAGACGGCAGCGATTAGCCTAGAATGAGCGCGTCCTGAGTTTGGGTGTGCCGTGAGTACAGACGCGAACATCGAAGGGACCTTCGCGCAATCGCCCTACGCGGGCCGCAGTGCGCAAATGTTCCCGCACTTAAGCCCCGTGCAAATCGCACGGCTCAGCCCGCATGGCCGCAAGGTCGCCATTCACAAGGATCAGGTACTGGCCGAGCCCGGTGATCGGCTGCCCATGTACGTGGTGCTATCGGGCAGCATCGAAATCCTGCAGCCGACCTTGGCCGGCGAAACGCTCATCGTCGTGCATACGGCGGGTAGTTTTTCCGGAGACGTCGGCACCTTGCGCGGCATCGGCGCGGTGGTTCGCATGCGCGTGCGCGATCCTGGCGAGGTTTTGATGATCGATGATACGCATTTGCGCACCATCGTTCAGACCGATCCGGAGCTGAGCGAACTGTTCATGCGCGCCTACATTTTGCGGCGAGTGAGTCTGATGACCGCGCAGAGCAGCGACGTGATTCTGCTCGGCTCGACCCGCTCGGCCGGCACCCTTCGCCTGCAGCAGTTCTTCACGCGCAACAGTTATCCCTTCGTCAATCTGGATATCGACGCCGATCCGTCGGTGCGCGACCTGCTGGAGCGTTTCCACGTCAAGGTTGAGGACCTGCCGGTCGTGGTGTGCCGCGCCTCGGTCGTGCTGAAGAACCCGAGCAACGAAGAAGTCGCTGCTACCTTAGGCATGAACCAACAAATTCATGACGATCGCATTCGGGACCTGATCGTGGTCGGCGCCGGACCGGCCGGTTTGGCCGCCGCGGTTTATGCCGCTTCGGAAGGGCTTGACGTGTTGGTGCTGGAAACCGGAACGCCCGGCGGCCAGGCCGGATCGAGCTCAAAGATCGAAAACTACCTAGGCTTCCCAACCGGGATTTCGGGGCTCGCGCTGGCCGCACGCGCCTTGATTCAGGCGCAGAAATTCGGCGCCGAAATCAGGACCGCTTATTCGGTGATGCGCTTGAATTGCGATCAGCGGCCGTACGCAATCGAGTTCGCCGATGGTCACGTGGCACGCGCGCGCACGATCATCATCGCAACCGGCGCGGAGTATCGCCAGTTGGGATTGGAAAATGCGTCGCGCTTCCTCGGTATGGGAATTTATTATGCAGCGACCAGTACCGAGGCTCGACGCTGCGGGGCGGGCGAGGTCATTGTGGTCGGCGGCGGCAACTCTGCCGGGCAGGCGGCCATTTTTCTGGCCGGCACGTGCCGAATGGTTCACTTGCTGGTCAGATCACAAGGGTTGGCGGACACAATGTCGCAATACCTCATCCGGCGAATCGCCGACACGACGAACATCACCTTGCGCGTACGAACCGAAATCACGGCGCTGGAAGGTGAGGAGCAGCTTTCCCGGGTGACCTGGAGAACGGGCAATGACCTCGAGACGCATGAGATCGGCCACGTCTTTCTGATGACCGGCGCCTTGCCTTGCACGGGTTGGCTGAATTCCTGCATCGCGCTCAACGAGAAAGGATTCATCCGAACCGGCTCTGATTTGCGCGGCGAGGATTTGCCCTGCTCGACATGGACCCCGGCGCGCGGGCCCGAATTCTTTGAGACGAGCGTACCGGGTATTTTTGCGATCGGCGATGTTCGTTGCGGCAGCGTCAAGCGCGTCGCGGCCGCCGTCGGGGAAGGGTCCGCCTGTATTCAGCAGGTGCACCGGGTGCTGCACGAATAGCGCTTCTCACCGTAGGCGCAACGGTTCTCCATATCCGGTGAGTTCCAGATAGCCGCGGCCGGAGAGCTCATCGTGCTCGTAGGCTCGCACCGCTCCTTCCCAGTAGATCGCACCGGTCGACAAGCGCGTGTCGTTTTCCTGATCATCGAGAAGGGGCTTGAGCGTGAATTCGTGGCCGGCGGCGCGTACGCGCCATTCGACCGGATAGTGGATACCCGTTCGCGGCGATACCCATCGACGCATCTCACGAAAGTCGAGATCTTGGGGTTGCAGAATCTGCACCTGGCCGTCAGCGCTTCGATAGCTGCCGCCCGCCCAGCGCTGCTCTGCCTCAGGTCCGCGAATTCGAAAGGCCATCAACGCGGCGCCATCCGCCAAATTAAGCCCGATCCAGTCCCAGCCCGACGCCTCAGCATCGAGATACTCACTGGACCATTCATGATCGAGCCAGGCTTCACCGGTCACGGCGCGTGGCGATTCCCTGGCGCGAAATCGCGCCCGCAACGTGAAGGTGCGGCAGGCTGTAATAGTAACTGGCGGACTGCTCGTGCGGGCCTTTGCGGCTCACGCCGGCCTCTCCATTGATGAGCACTGCTTGGGTTTCCGTTAGCGCTAGATCCAATGAAAAGTCCTCCGCCGCGATCTTCGCGACATAGGCGTGAGCGTCTCTTTTCAGGGACCAGTGCTCGATCCAGACGTCGGTATTGCCCTCGGCGGCCTCGGCGAGCCCCATACCGGCGCGGCGAATTCTCTGGTCCTGCCAGAGCCGGCCGCGCTGCGGATCGCTCAAGGCACAATGCGCGACCATGAGCTGATGCGGCGCGAAAGCACTGGGATTTTTCGCATCGATGTCGGGCTTGGTCCGAAAGAACGTGATTTGAAAGCCCAAAGACTCTCCCTGCTGCGTCGTAAGCCATCCGGTGACATACCACCACTCGGTGCGAAATTGCGGGTGACTGCCGAGGTCCTGGGGAAAGATCAACGGGTGGCCGGCCGTTACCGATGCGTAGTTCGCCGCGGCCGCGTTCATGCAAAGCTGCGCGACCGCCAGCAGGGTAGCCGCCAGCAATAGGGCAGTTCTTCTCACCAGTCTTCACGCACGGCGCGCACCGCATCCTGGCTTAAGGCGGCGCGACCGCTCCAAATGGCGGTAACCGCCGCGGCACCGACCAGCGTCAAACTGAGAAGGGCCAATTGCCATGCGGGTAGCGCCAGGTCGATGCTCCAATTGAACGACTGGCGATTGATGACGTAGACCAGCACCAAACTCAAGGCCATCCCGAGCCCGAGGCCATAGACCACACCGAAGGCGCTCGTGAGTATTCCCTCGCTCGCCAACATGCGGATGATTTGCCGGCGCAGCATGCCGATGTGTCTCAGCATGCCGAATTCTGCGCGACGCGAGAGGGCGGTGGAACTCGCGGCAAAGCTCACGCCCATCAGTCCAATGATCACGGCGATGGCTTCGAGCGCATAGGTAATCGCGAAGGCGCGATCAAAGATTTGCAGCGACCGCTCGTGCAGCGCGGTGGTGGTGATGATCTCGAGAGACTCGCCATTCGCCACTGCCAGGCGCAGCCGTTTCTCCGCAGCGTCGGGGTCGGCGCCCGGCTTAAGCCACAGGGCGCCCTCGTTGGCACTCTCATCCCCGCTTGCGGCGATGTACGCCTTTCTGGATATCACCACCGAACCGGAAAGGCGCGCGTAGTCGCGCCAGACGCCGGCGACCGTAAATCGCCGAATTTGACCCGCCACCGGTAACTCGAGTAAATCGCCGATCTTATAGCCATAAAGATCCTGCAGCGCCTCGGAAATCCACGCCGGCGGCGAATGGGCCTCCTGGATCGAAGAACCGCGGATCAGCGGCAATTCCGCTTCGGCTTGCGTGTCATCCATACCGCGCGCGATCAGCGTTATCGGCGCGCGCCTCGGATCTAGGAGCAGCTGCCGAGTTCTGCGAAACTCCGCGCGAGCCACTGCGGGAACCGCAGCGAGGTTTCTTTGATCCTGTGGGGACCAAAATGCGGTGTCGTTGCCGAAGGGCTCGCGCAGCTGCAGATCGGCCGGCAATAGCTTGCCGAGCCAATGATCGAAGGACACGCGGAATGAGTAGATCATGATGGCCATCGCCACCATCAGGCTGAAACTCACGATGATGGAGGCGAGACTCAGCGCCGAAAAGCCCACGTTCTCTCGCAGCTGCGCCACCGCGGTGTCCAAGACGACGCGATGCGTGCGCGGCGCCAGCCGCAATCCCTTCAGGGTTATATGGGGGACGAGCAATACGGCGCCCAACAACAGCGCCGCGATGGCGCCGTAACCGAACACGGGAAGCCCGGCGATGGGCGGCAGCCACGCGAGCGCCATGCCTAAGATCAGCAGGGCGATGCCGGAGCGCCAGCTCGTTCGGGCGACCACCGTGTAGTCGCCATCGCCGCCCTTAAGCGAGCGTGCCGGCGGCTGGCGCGCCGCATTGCGCGCCGGCACCCAGGCGCCAATAGCGGCCACCAGAATCCCAACGGCAAAGAACGCCAGCATTTGCAGTGGCGCTGCGCTCAAGGAGGCGCGCACCGCGCGCAATTGGCCGTTGCCAAGATCGGCGGTCAGGAATCGCAAAATAGCGGCGGCAATGAGCACGCCGAAAATCACGCCCAGCGCCGCGCCGACGGTCCCCAGGAAAAGACCTTCTCCGACCAAGGCGCGGCGCAGCTGAGTTTGCGTGACGCCGAGGGCTCGCAGCAGTGCCAACGAGCGGCGCCGACGCAGTACCGACAGAGACTGCGTTGAGAACACCAGGAAAGCGCCGGTAAACAACGCGACCAGCGCCAGCATGTTTAGATTCACCCGATACGCCCGGGTCACGGTGACGGCCCGGTCGCGCTCGACTTGGGGCGCGATGGCAAGAACGCCGGCCGGCAGGCTCTTGCCGAGATCGCGACGCAGGGCATCGACATCGGTTCCTGGCGTCAGACGCAGGTCAATGCGATTTAAGCGGCCGACCGCATTGAAGGTCCACTGTGCCGAGGCGATGTCCATCACGCCGAGCGCCTGCGGGTAGGTGCCTTCCGCCAACACCCCGAGCACGCGCAGCGCCTGGGAAGTACTGCCGACCGTGACGCGCAGAAGATCGCCGCGCTTGAGGTTCAGCGCTTGCGCGGCAGCGCTGCTCAAGTAAATGGCATCCGGCTCGAACAGCTTGAACACGCCGTCGCCGATATCGCCGATGATGGCGGGCTGCAACGCCGCGGCCCGGAAGGGATCCAGACCCAAAATCTTGAGCGTGTCGTTGCGGTCCGCCAGCGCGGCCTCAAGTTCGAGCATCGGGCTCAACGTGCTGATCGATGCGTTGCGCGCCAGATCGACAAAGAGCTGTTCGGGAAAGCCTTCCCGCGGACCGCGAATCACGATATCGGCTTCTCCGACCAATCGCTTGGTGGCGAGCCCGAATTCATTGAGTGCCGAGGTATTGACCAGGTATACCGACGAGCCCAACGCGACGCCTAACGCCAGGGCCAGCACCGTGACCGCAAATCGCGCCGGTTGTTCGCGTATCTGCGCCAGCAGCAATATTCGCCAGATCGTGAAGCTTCGACCCGTGTCGGCTTTAAGGGAAGTCATGGAGGCCGTGCGCATCGAGTACCACGATCCGATCGGCCGTGTCCGCTGCGGTGCGCGAATGAGTGATGAGGATGCCGGCACCGGCGTTTGCTTTGACCTGGTCGCGCAGCAACTTGAGCGTCTGCGCCGCGCTTCTGGAATCGAGATTTCCGGTCGGCTCGTCGGCAAGCACCACGCGAGGCCGATGCACGAGCGCGCGCGCGATGGCAACTCGCTGTACCTCGCCGCCGGACAGGTCTTTTGCGTAACGCTGACTCAAGGAATCGATGCTCACGGCCGTGAGCGTTTCGCGCGTCCGCCGGCCGCGCTCCGGTTCGGCCACGCCCAACAGGTCGAGGGGCAGCGCCACATTTTGTCCCACCGTCAAGTAGGGCAGAACGTGAAAAGCCTGGAAGACGAATCCTATGGCCCGCCGGCGCAGCAACGTTGCCGCATCATCGTCCAGAGCGGAAAGGTCAATCCCTTCGAGCAGCACGCGTCCGGCGTCAGGCTTGTCGAGACCGGCCAGCAGGTTGAGCAGCGTCGATTTGCCAACGCCGGATTCACCCATGATCGCCAAGTACTCGCCCGGCCGCAGTTCGAGATTCACGCCCTCAAACAGCGCAGCCCGTTCCTTCGAAAAACGCCTGGCGAGATTCTCGAGCCGAAGAACGGGATCAGTCACCGCCGCCGGCAGGCCTCAAGCCGCGTCGACCCCGATCACCGCCTTGACCTCCAAGAAGTCGCGCAATCCGTATTCGCCCCATTCACGCCCGTTGCCGGACATCTTGAAACCGCCGAACGGCGTATTCATGCCGCCCTGCGCTCCGTTGAGCGTGACTTGGCCGGCTCGGATCCGTCCGCCCACGCGGCGCGCGCGCAGATTGTCCTTGGACCAGACATAGGCGGCGAGACCGTACGGCGTATCGTTCGCAATCTGCACCGCTTGTTCTTCGCTCTCATAAGGAAGAATGCACAGCACGGGACCGAAGATCTCTTCGCGGGCGATCGTCATGTCATTGCGCACATTCGAAAAAATGGTCGGCTTGACGAAGTAGCCCTTGCTCAGTCCATCGGGCCGTCCCGAGCCGCCGATGACGACTTTGGCGCCCTCGGCGATGCCTTTCGCAATGTAGCCTTCGACGCGGTCAAATTGCACCTTCGACACCAGCGGACCTAAGTTGGTCTTCTCGGACGCAGGATCACCGGTGACCACCGATTCCGCGACGCGTTTGGCGATGGCTTCCACTTCAGCCAACTTGGCGGCGGGTACCAGCATGCGTGTCGGCGCATTGCAGGACTGTCCGGAATTCTGGAACACATGCAGCACGCTCGCCTTGACGGCGCGATCGAAGTCCGCGTCCTCCAGCAGCACATTGGGGGATTTACCGCCAAGTTCCTGGTGCACGCGCTTCACCGAGGCCGCAGCGCTTCTGGCGACTTCGGAGCCGGCACGGGTCGATCCGGTAAATGACACCATGTCGACCTCGCGATGCGACGACAACGGTGCACCGACGCTGACGCCATCGCCGTTCACCAGATTGAATACCCCCGCGGGAACCCCCGCCTCGTGCATGACTTTGGCCCAGAGGATGGCGCTGAAGGGTGAATACTCCGAAGGCTTCAATACCATGGTGCACCCCGCGGCGAGTGCCGGCACAACCTTGGCCGCGACTTGGTTGATCGGCCAGTTCCACGGAGTGATCAACGCACACACGCCGACCGGCTCTTGCACCAACCGCACGGTGCCATGCAACTCTTCGAACTTGAAATTCTTGAGCACCTCGATCATGGCGCTGATGTGGCCGACCCCGATGCCGGCCTGACCGCCCTTCGCGAGGGTGATGGGGGCGCCCATCTCGGTCGAAATAGCCTGGGCGATTTCGCCGTAGTGCGCCTTGTAGGCCACGAGAATGCGTTCCATGAGCGCCAGGCGCTCGGCCGGAGAGGTGCGCGAATAGCTGTCGAATGCACGGCGCGCAGCCATCACGGCACGGTCGACGTCCTTGCTGCTGCCCATCGAAATGACGCCGGCAACTTCCTCGCTGGCGGGGTTGATGACCTTCAATTCCTTGGCCTCGACCGGATCCACCCACGCGCCGTCAATGTAGAACTGCCGATTGTCGTATGTCATTGCAATGCCCCTTCAAAATGCGGTTACTTCCCGTGCGACATTCTACCCGGTGCCAGGACCCCGCGCAGGGCGAATGGGCGTCCGCAGGTCGGTATGGTGGCCAAGGTCATGCGGGATGTCTCCAGCCGCCGACTCTCGTGCGGTTCCCGGCGAACAGGCATGATTTGGCACAGTTTTGCGGTCGTAGTTCGCATTTTGGCCCCACCATAGTTGTTACGCTTCCTGTTCATGAGAAAAATTCGCAGACCGCACCTCGTACCGGCGCTGGCCGGGTCCTTTTGCCTGGTATTGGGCCTGGCGCAGGCAGCACCGGCGGAGTGGAATCCCGTTCAAACCCATCCGGTGGAGATTGGGCCCCAGGCCGACCGCCTGATCGTGGGCTTCAAAGTCACGAGCGATAACGCCGTGATCAAAATGATCCCGCGCCATTCGCGCGGAGAAGCCTTCAGATTTACCCAAGCACAGACCTCGGCGGGGGACGTCTTAAGCTTGATACAACGGACCGGTATTGCAGCCGCAGGATCGCGCCAGATTACGCCGAGCATGCACGTCATATTTTTGCCAAAGACACTCTATGGTGTGGACGTTACCGCGGCGCTCGAGCAGCTGCGGGCGGACCCATCGGTGCAATTCGCGGCCGCGGATCAGCACCGCTACCCGCATCTGGCACCCACCAATCCCTTGTATAAACCCACGACGGGCGTCGCCAGCGGCCAGTGGTACATGAAAACGCCGGGTCCGACCACGGTGGAGGGCGTGTCGACCACGGACTTCGCCGCAACGGATGCCGAGTCCGCCTGGAACATCACCACCGGCAGCCCCGGTATCGTGATCGCCGATGTCGACACCGGTGTGCGCTTCGATCACCCCGATTTGCTGCGCGCGGGTCTTGGCGGGCGGCTGCTGCCCGGCTACGATTTCGTCGGTCAGGACTTCAATCCCAACAGCCCGTTCAATGCCTTGAGCACCCACAATATCGCCAACGATCTCGATGGCTGGGACCCCGACCCGTCAGATCCCGGTGACTGGATTAGCAGCACCGACGTTGCGAACGTGCTGTTCGCCAAGGATACGGTTGCCAACAGTTCCTGGCACGGCACGCGCGTCGTCGGGGTCTTTGGCGCCATAACCAACAACGCTGTCGGCACCGCCGGTATGACCTGGGGTACCGCAAGTCAGCCAGGGCCATGGGTGCTGCCGGTACGAGCGCTCGGCAAGGGCGGCGGGTATGACTCCGATATTATCGCCGGAATCGAATGGGCCGCGGGTCTGGCTGTCACAAATCCCGATGGTTCTGCCGTCCCCGACAACCCGTATCCGGCAGATATTATCAATTTGAGCTTGGGCGGCGGAACCGATGCCTGCTCGAGTTCCAATGGCAGCGCCTATCAGAAAGTACTCACGAATGTGACTGGTATGGGCGTCCTGGTCGTCGTCTCGGCAGGCAATGGCGGCAGTCCGGGATCAACTGCGCCGGTCGAACTGCCCGCGAACTGCAGCGCCGTGGTCCCCGGAGTGTTGGCGGTGGCCGGATTGCGCAATGTGGGTACCAAAGTGGGGTACAGCAGTTTTGGCGCCGAAGTGAGTATTGCAGCGCCGGCGGGCAACTGCATCGTTAACGCTCCGCCCTGCTTAAGATCAATCGATACCACGACCAATAGCGGCGCCACGGTACCTGGCAGCAAATAGCTACACCGACGAGGCCAATCCCAATCTAGGGACGAGCTTCTCGGCTCCGATCGTTTCGGGCATAGCAGCCCTTATGCGCTCAGTGAATAACAATTTGACGCCTGCGCAATTGGCCAGCCGGATCAAATTGAGTTCCACTGCCTTCCCCGCGGGTGCGGCAGGCGTTCCAACTTGTCCGACCAACGATCCGGTTAGCGGCGAATGTGTCTGCCCGAATGACGGTAGCCAATGCGGCGCCGGGATGGTGAATGCATTAAGGCCGTGCAGGCCGCCCAGAAACCCATCGGGGTCATCGTAATTCCAAACACGGTCGTTGCCGGCAGTGTGTTTGATGCCAGCCGCAGCGTAGCCGGATGCGACGCTAGTAAAGCGCCGCCGGTGCCGCTCAGCATCGCGTCTTACCAGTGGACCGCATCTCCGATAAGCATAATCGTCAATGGCGCCAGCACGCCGCAAGTCAAGATCAACCCGGCGCCTGGAACTTTAACGTTGACCGTTACGGATTCGGCCGGAAATTTCGATGTAGAAATCGGTCACGCTTACCGCAAATTCGGCTACCACCACCGCACCGTCCTCGGCAGGCTCCAGCGCAAGCGCGTGCCCGACCCCGCTGACTGTAACCCCCGAGGCGCCGGTGGTCACCGAAGCCTTCTCGCCTGGCAGCGTGGCGCCCAGTGTCACCGCCACACTCACCATTACGCTGACCAACAGTAACGGCTTTGCGCTGACCCAGACAGGCCTGACGCAGACTCTGCCCGCCAATCTCACGATCGCAACCATGCCGGCGCCTGCGACCACCTGCGGCGGTGCATCCAAGTCGTTGAGCAACACCACGAGCAGCGTAACGCTTGCGGCGGCCAATATTCCGGCAAATGGCAGCTGCACGATTACCATGAGCGTGATGAGCACAATGGCGGGTACCTACACCAACACGATTGCCGCCAGCGCGCTCTCTACCGGGCCGGCCGGGAGCAATACCGCCAGCACATCGGCGTCACTTGACGTCGCGGCCCCCGCCAGCAAGAGCGGAGGCGGCGGCCTGGGTTGGCTAGACATCATCCTCGCTACCGGCGCGCTGCTCTGCGGGCCGGCGCTTCGGCGGCCGCGCGCATAGGGCAAACTAAACCGCTACAATCGCGGCATGAATAGTACGACGATGCCGCGCGCGGTGGTGCAATCGGTCAAGACGCACCGTGATGCGCGCGGTGCCTTGTTCGAACCGCTGACCGATGCCGAGTTGCTGACCCAAAAAAACGTGCATATCGCGCTCACTAATCCGAATGAAGTACGCGGCAACCATGTGCACCATTCCGCGGTTGAAATCACCAGCGTGGTGGGACCTTGCCTGGTGCGGCTCAAGGAAGACGGGCAGATTCGGGATATCGAAGTTCCGACCGGCGAGATATTGCGCCTGACCATTCCGCCCGGCGTCGTTCATGCGTTTCAAAACACCGGTGATTCAACCATGGTATTGGTGTCCTTCAGCACCAATCTTCATGATCCCGCCGGCGCCGACACGCAGCGGGAGCAAATCCTCTGAACAATCTTGCACGGCGCCGCTATGCAAGTCATCTCATTTAAAAATACCATTTTGTTCAAGCGAGGAATTTGGCTGAGTGCGGCCGCATTGATCGCGTTCGTGGCCGGGCCAGCGGCCGTTAGCGGCGAATTTCAGAAAGACCCAGTGCCGAGTTCCATCGCCATCAGCATTCTGTGCGCGGCGCTGGCCTATTTCTTTTGGAAAACACAGGTGCATCGCCTGGCCGATGAAGTGCTCGATTACCAGGATCATCTCAAAGTCTGCCGTGGGAGCATCGAAGAGAACATTCCCTTGGCGAATATTTCGACGGTCGAGGTCTTAAGCAGCGGCGGGTTCCATCGGGTCGCGATTCGCCTTCGCGCGCGCACGAAGTTGGGACAGCAGATCGAATTCCTGCCGCAGGCCAGCCTATGGTCGAATCTTCCGGCCATTAAGCGGGTGGCGCTTGACCTTTCGGAACGTGCTAGCCAAGCGCAGCGCGGATTAATCGAGTGATCATTGAAGCGTCATCGGACGCCATCGATCAGCACGAACGCGATGCGCGCCACCGTCGCCGAGCGATTGGCCCACGCGTGGTTGGTGCCGCGCTGGATAAGAATGTCGCCGGCGCGCATGAGCGTTTCACCTTCCTCGAGGATCGCAACCAGTTCTCCTTGCAGCAGGATGGCGTAGTCGACGGTGTCCGTGGCGTGCATGCCAGGATGCCGGGCATGATCGGCGTTGTGATGCGCATCGGGAAACATGGCGGCAAAGACCGCGGCCGTTTGCCGCTTGACCTCCGCAGGATCGGCGCTCTCCGGCGGAATATCGATGACACGCAGCACCGTACCCCGCGGCGGCGGGAGTACGCCTTGGTGCTCGAGCACACTATCGGTTGCATCGAGCGGGGCGGGGGAGCTTAAGGTTCGCCAGATATTATTGTTTCGATAGCCTCTGCGGCCCGGCATCAATTGCATCGCCGGCGAAACGCCGTCCTGCACGACGCAGGAGCGGCCGGCATGATTGATTCCGGTGACGATTCGCCGCACGGGCGTGAGCTCCTGATCAGACATGGCGGGATTCCTTACTTCACTGTAGCGTTGGCGGCCTCAAGTTCCAGTTCGTAGCCGCGCTTGAAATCGCGAATGTGCTTCTCCATCCAGTTCCTGGCTTGCTCGCTTTTCTTCAGCTTGATGGCCTCGATGATCTTGCCTTGTGCCGCCTGTATGCGCGCGCGGGCTTGCGGCACGCTATCGATCATGCGCGTCAGCGTGGGCGCCAGCAGTAGATTAAGCGGTGCCTGCGATAGCGCCAGTACCTGGTTGCCGCTGGCGGCGGCCACGGCGGTGAAAAAATCTACGACGGACGCGACGGCCGCGGGCGTATCGGTGAGCTCGCGCTTGAATCGAGCACTCGCACGCGCAAGATCTTGCAGCTGCGCGGCGCTGCGCCGCGCAGCTGCGTACTGAGCCGCGGCCGGCTCGATCGCCATCATCGCCTCCCACAATTCCACAAATGTCACGTCATGCAGCGCCAGCGCGCGGCTCACGCCGGAACTCACGTGACGGGGTTCTGGGCGCGTGACTCGCAGGCGTTTCTCGCCGCGGCCGCGGCCCAGCAATCCATGAATTTCGAGTTCGCGTATGGCTTCACGAATGGTCGAGCGGTTGACGCCGAACTGGCGCGCCAGATCCGTCTCGGAGGGCAACGCGTCGCCGGTGCGCAGCGAGCGCTCGACGATGCGCTGCTCGATTAGGTTGGCAATTTGGCGGTAGGCGGGGTGATCATCGAGCGGCACGAATAGATCCGTCATTAGGCTTCTCCGAACAGCTCGCGACCGATCAGCATGCGGCGGATCTCCGACGTGCCGGCGCCGATTTCATAGAGCTTGGCATCGCGCAGCAATCTTCCGGTGGGATAGTCGTTGATATAGCCGTTGCCGCCCAATAGCTGAATCGCATCGAGCGAGGCGCGAGTTGCCGCTTCGGCGCAGAACAAGATGCAGGCGGCCGCATCCTTGCGGGTGTAGTCTCCGCGATCGCAAGCCGCAGCCACCATATAGACATAACTGCGGCACGCATTCAGCGAGGCATACATGTCCGCGAGCTTGCCCTGCACCAGCTCGAAGGTCCCGATGGGCTGGCCGAATTGCTTGCGCTCACGCACATAGGGAACGGCGACATCCAGCGCGGCGGCCATGATGCCGAGCGGACCGCCCGAGAGCACCACGCGCTCATAATCCAATCCTCGCATCAAAACGTTGACGCCGGAATTTTCGGTGCCCAAAAGATTATCGGCCGGAACCTCGCAGCCGTCGAACACCAGCTCGCTGGTGCTCGAACCGCGCATGCCGAGCTTGTCGAGTTTTTGAGCGGGCGTGAAACCCTTGAAATCCTTCTCGATGATGAAGGCGCTGATGCCGCGCGCGCCAGCTTCCGGCGCGGTCTTCGCATAGACGACCAGGACATCGGCCTCCGGGCCGTTGGTGATCCACATCTTGCGGCCATCCAACACGTAGCGGTCGCCGTGCCGAACGGCCTTGAGCTGCATCGAGACCACGTCGGAACCGGCGCCGGGCTCGGACATGGCCAGCGCTCCGACGTGTTCACCGCTGATGAGCTTGGGCAAATATTTCAGCTTTTGCGCCGCCGTGGCATTCAGCGCCAGCTGGTTCACGCAGAGATTCGAATGCGCACCGTAACTTAAGCCCACGGCCGCCGAAGCGCGGGAGATTTCTTCCATGACGACGGTGTGCGCGAGATAACCCAGGCCGGCGCCGCCGTCGTCCGGAGTTACCGTGAGCCCCAGCAAGCCGAGCTCGCCGGCTTGCCGCCACAGGTCTCGGGGAAACAGATTGCTGCGATCGATCTCATTGGCGCGCGGCGCGATGCGCTCCTCGGCGAAGCGGCGCGCCTGATCGCGCACCGTATCGATCACCTCGCCGAGCCCGAAGGCGAACTCTCGATAGGCAGAATTGGGCATTTTGACCGCCCCCCATTGTCATCGGATCAGGATCGTTGGATAATCGGACTGTCCGACAATTCTGCCACGCTTATAGCGACAAAGCCAATGGCCAAGCTAGCTTCCAACATCGACGTCCGCTCCCAGGATTTCGCGGATAACCGGGCCGCCATGCAGGGCCTGGTCGACGATTTGCGCCGCTTGCTGCGACGCAATGCCGAGGGCGGCAGCACTGCCGCCCGCGAAAAGCACACCAAAGCGGGCAAGCTGTTGGCGCGCGAACGCATTGCCGCGCTGCTCGATCCGGGTTCGCCATTTCTGGAACTGTCCGCACTCGCAGCGCAGGGCGTGTACGGCGAGGATCTGCCGGGCGCGGGACTGATCACCGGTATCGGCCGGGTGTCCTCGCGCGAATGCATGGTGGTGGCGAATGATCCGACGGTGAAAGGCGGCACTTATTATCCGCTGACCGTGAAGAAGCATTTGCGGGCCCAGGAGATTGCCGCGGACAATGCATTGCCTTGCATCTACCTGGTGGAGAGCGGCGGCGCGTTTCTGCCGCGGCAGGACGAAGTCTTTCCCGATCGCGATCACTTCGGCCGCATCTTCTTCAATCAAGCGCGGCTCTCGGCCCAGGGCATCGCGCAGATCGCCGTGGTGCACGGCTCGTGCACCGCGGGCGGCGCCTATGTGCCGGCCATGTCCGATCATGCCATCATCGTTCGCAACCAGGGCCGTGTTTTTCTCGGCGGGCCACCGCTGGTGCGCGCCGCGACCGGCGAAGAAATCGACGCCGAATCCTTGGGCGGCGCCGATGTTCACTGCCGCCGTTCCGGAGTGACCGACTACTATGCGGAGAACGACACGCATGCCTTGGCCTTTGCACGGCGCGCGGTCGCTCGCCTGCGCACGCCCGACACTCGCGTCGCGCGCGGCGCGCCGCCCATGGGTGGCGCGGACAACCCGTTCGATGCCGCGGAGTTGTACGGCATCATCCCGCAGAATTCGCGCAAGCCCTACGATGTGCACGAACTGATCGCGCGGCTCGTCGACGGCGCCTGGTTCGACGAGTTCAAAGCGCTTTACGGCACCACGCTGGTGTGCGGCTTTGCCGATATTCACGGCCATAGCGTGGGGATTTTGGCGAACAACGGCATCTTGTTTTCCGAGAGCGCGCTCAAGGGCACGCATTTCATCGAGCTGTGCTGCCGGGAGGGCATACCGCTGGTATTTCTGCAGAACATTTCCGGCTTCATGGTCGGACAAGCCGCGGAGGCGGGCGGAATTGCCAAAGACGGCGCCAAGCTCGTCACCGCGGTGGCGTGCGCGGCGGTGCCCAAGTACACCGTGGTCATCGGCGGCAGCTTCGGCGCCGGCAACTATGCGATGTGCGGCCGCGCCTATGGCCCGCGATTCCTATTTCAGTGGCCGAATGCGCGAACCTCCGTCATGGGGGGCGAGCAGGCGGCCAGCGTTCTTGCCACTATCAAGAGAGAGGCGTTGGAGCGCAACGGTGAGAGTTTTAGCGCGGCGGAGGAAGAGAAGCTCAAGGCGCCCATCCGCGAACAGTTCGAACGCCAAGGCCATCCGTACTACTCCTCGGCCCGCCTTTGGGATGATGGTGTCATTGATCCTCTCGACACCCGCCGAATCTTAGGATTGGCGCTTGCCTTGACCCGAAGCTCAAGACACGCCGGCGACGCGCTTCGGCGTGTTTCGAATGTGAGGCACGCGATGCTCAGGCGACTGCTCATCGCCAATCGCGGCGAGATCGTGTGCCGCATCGTGCGAACCGCCCGGCGCCTCGGCGTGACCAGCATCGCTGTCTACTCGGACGCGGACCGCAATGCGCAGCATGTGCGCAGCGCCGACGAGGCGTACTACCTAGGACCTGCACCGGCCGCGCAGAGCTATCTTGATATCGGCAAACTCATCGCGCTGGCGAAGCGCGTGGGAGCCGATGCCATTCACCCCGGTTATGGATTTCTATCGGAGAATGCGGCGTTCGCCGAGGCCTGCCTTGGCGCCGGAATGCTGTTCATCGGACCGCCGGCCGCCGCGATCCGAGCGATGGGCTCGAAGAGCGCATCGAAGGCGGCCATGGCGGCGGTCGGCGTTGCCGTCGCGCCCGGTTATCACGGTGATGATCAGTCGCCGCAGCGCCTCATCGAGGAAGCGGCGCGGGTGGGATTTCCGCTCATCATCAAGGCGAGCGCCGGAGGCGGCGGCAAGGGCATGCAAGTGGTTAACTCTGGCGGCGAAGTCCCGGCCGCGATCGAATCGGCGCAGCGCCTGGCGCGCACCGCATTCGGTGACGATCGCCTGCTGCTGGAACGCTATTTTCCCAAGGCGCGTCATGTGGAGGTGCAGATCTTTGCCGACTCCCACGGACGAACCTTAAGTCTTTTCGATCGCGATTGCTCGGTGCAGCGTCGCCATCAAAAGATCATCGAAGAGGCGCCGGCGCCCGGCCTACGGGACGAGGTCCGCGCCGGCATGGCGCACGCGGCCGTCACCGCGGCGCAAGCGATCGGCTACATCGGCGCGGGAACCGTCGAATTCCTGGTCGACGATGCGCAGAATTTCTACTTCATGGAAATGAATACGCGCTTGCAGGTGGAACACCCGGTGACCGAATTCATCACCGGGATTGACCTGGTGGAATGGCAGCTGCGCATCGCCGTAGGCGAGCCGCTGGCGCAGCGTCAGACTGACATCGCACAGCGCGGTTTCGCCGTGGAGGCGCGTCTGTATGCCGAAGATCCGGCGCGAGGTTATTTGCCGAGCGTGGGAAGGATCACGCATCTGCGCTGGCCTAAGATCAGCTCCGCTCTGCGTCTGGATACCGGGGTCGAAGCGGGCGATGAGGTGTCGAGCTATTACGATCCCATGCTCGGAAAGATCATCGCCTGGGGGGAATCGCGCGCGGCTGCCATCGATCTGTTGCGACACGCGCTTGGCGCTATCGAGGTGGCCGGTGTGACGACTAACCGGGCGCTGTTGTGCAGTGTGCTGGCCGACGAAGAATTTCGCCGCGGAGCGGTGGGGACCGATTTTCTGAACGTTCGCCAATCCCACCTGCGTTTCGGTGAACCGGACGCCGGCGGGGCGGACATTGCGCTGGCCGCCGTCTGGTGCGCAACGCAGCGTACGGACCCTAACGCGCTCTGGGAAGACAGCCGCGGCTGGCGCATGGCTCTGCCGGCAGGCGCCACGTGGCGCTTCGCGCAGGGTCAAGCGGCGCTCGAGCTGGTGGCGCCGGATTCGTACCTTGCTCGCGTGGGCAGCGAAGAATTCGGCATCCGGGTATTGGCGCGCACCGCGAATGCGATACAGGTGGAGTGCCAGGGGCAGCTACGAAGGATTCACGTGCTCGATGCCGACGGGCAGCTGCACTTCTTCAGCGAAGCCCGGCATGTCGTGTTGCGGCCGGTTCGGACCGAAGATGCGCTACAGGCGGCCGGCGGCGCCGAGCTCGGTTCCCTGCTCACCCCCCTGCCGGGCACCATCGTAGCGGTGCATATCGCAATCGGCCAGCACGTGGCGCGCGGCGCACCCCTGGTGACGGTCGAGGCGATGAAGATGGAACATACCCTCACCGCGCCTTATGACGGTGTGGTCGAGCGGATCGCATTTGGGTTAGCGGACCGGGTTCAAGCGGGCGCTATTTTGGTGGAGCTTTCGCCGGTCGAAAAATGACGCGGCCGATCAGGCGACTTGCGCGTTGGGCGCCTGCAGGGCGGCTTCCACCGCCGGCAGTGTGACTTTGAAGCGGGTCTCGTGGCCGGGCAGGCTGGCGAGCGCAATCTTGCCGCCGGCCTCATGCACATAGCGTCGCACCAACGACATACCGGTGCCGTGCTTGGGGTCCGCACCGGTGTCCTGCAGGGTGGTAAAGCCGGATTTGAAAATCAGTTTGATCGCGTGACGATCGCTCAGCTGGCCCGCTTCCGCTTCGCTCAGCAGGCCCTTGGCGACGGCAACTTCGCGCACCTTGTCCGGATCAAGTCCGCGACCGTCGTCTTGAAACTGCAATTCAAAGCCTCCGCCCGCAGCGGAATTGAATTCCAGCTTGAGCACAGCGTCGGGTGGCTTGCCGGCCTCTTCGCGCTCGGCGGCTGTTTCGATGCCATGGACCACGGCGTTACGGATGAGCTGAATGGCAACGTTCTTAACGGTTGACTGATAGCGGGGCGGAACCAAGTGCAAACCGCTGCAGGCGAGAATCACGGTCTTCTGATTCTCCTGCGCGACCAGATCGCTCAGCGTCGTCAGCGTGCTTTCCAGGCTCCCAACGGTGGCTATTCGCTGCCCCGCAGGCGGCGCATTCTGCGCCATCTCGGCGATAAAACCGGGCCCCTCGATAATTTGCGTGCCGTTTTCGGTGACGCGCGGCTCCGGCGCTGCCGGCTTCGGCCTCTCGCACCGGGCCGGCTTGCGATGCAAGTGATCGCAGCAATGCAAACTGACCGTACAAGGCGTCGAGCTTGACGGCCAGCGGCAAGAAGTCACTGCCGCTTAAGGTGTCGCGGCTGCGCAGTTCCTGCAACGCATCTTCGAACTCTTTGGCGGCCGTCTGCAGGCCGTTGAGGCCGAGCGCTGCGGCGTCGCGGCCAATGTGCCCCACCTCCTCCAACGTCTCGTCGAGCTTGGCGCGAAATGCTCCGGCCTCGCGTGCCGGTTTCTTCAGAACGCCGTTGATGGTTTTCATCGACGCATCGGTTTTTTGCAGGAACGTGCCGAAGCGAGTTCCGCCCGCCGTGAGCACGCTGCGCAATATCTCGCCCTGTGTCACGACTTGCACCCGCAAGTCTTCCAGTTCCCGATGGTGCTGCACGCGCGCGCTGATGTCGGTGACTCGCACCATCCAAGAACGCGGTTCCTGCGGCAGGTCTACGACGCTGAATTCAAAGCAGTAATGCGCATTCTCGAAACTTCCGTCCGAATTCGCCAGGCGGATCTCCACATCCTGCATGGGGTCGGGTTGGTTCTCGTCGCGCGCCGGAGTCGAGGAGCCGCGTAATGTAGGCGCGGGCGACGCTCAGGGTCTTCGCCGAGACCACCGGTCCGATCAATTTCTCGAGCGTCAGATTGGCGAAGTCTTGGCGGCGAAACAGCGTGCCGAGCGAGGTGGAAACCTGCGGTTGGATCTTGCCTTTGGAGTCGAGCAGGAACAATCCCGGCGTACTGGTCTTCAGAATGGCATCCGTCAGCCGCTTGCTGGCACTGACGACATCCTGTATTTCGCGCTCATGACGCTTGACGGTGATGAACATGGCCTCGACAGCGTGCCAAAGGCGGGCAATTCGAGGGATGATGGGTGTCACACCCTAAGGCGGGCGATTTGCCTAGGCTGTGCCCTCAAAGCGGTCTGTGACGCCCGTCACGAATTAAGCGACGGCCGCGATGGGACCTAGGTCCGCAAGCAATTCATCCGCAGAGGCGTAGCGGTCGCTCTGCTGCTTCGCCATGAGGCGATCGAGCAGGGGCTGCTGCATGGCAGTCGATTCGGGCAGGGACGGCACAGGCGAGCTGGTGTGCTGCGACATAATGGCTACCGCACTGCGGCCGCCATAAGGTCTCTGGCCCGTCAGCATTTCATAAAACATCACGCCCAAGCTATAAAGATCCGTGCGCACATCAACCCGCTGCCCTTGCGCCTGTTCGGGACTGATGTAGTAGGGAGACCCGAGCACTTGACCGACGCCCGTGGTCCCCCCTTCATCGACCGAGCGGCGTGCCAGACCGAAGTCGATGAGCACCGGGGAATTGTCCTCACGCAACATCACATTCGCCGGTTTAAGATCACGGTGCAATATTCCGAACACGTGAATGACGCGCAGCGCCTCGGCGATGGCGCGCAAGTAATACAGGCTTTCGTCCACACTCAAAGGATTGCGCAGACGATCTCGCAGATCCCCGCACGGGAAGTATTCCATGGCCAGATACAGGTGCCCCGGCTGGGAACCGAAATCATAGATCTCCGCGATCGCGCGGTGCGTGATGCTGGAGATGATCTCGTATTCGCGCTGGAACCGTTCGGCATCACCCATTTCGCGTTCCGATTCACCGCGCTTCATCGCCTTCAATACCACATTGCGGCGCAGGCGCTCGCTGCGCGCGAGGAACACCGACGAGAAATTGCTGGTTGCGATTTCCTTGAGAATTGAATAGCCGGGAACATCGATGATGGTGGAATTCTCGCTATGCGCCATCATCGCTGCGGCTTGCAATGCCGCGCGCCGTTTCGAGCAGGCATCTCCGACGGCGTTCAGCAACTGGTCGCGGGTGATCTGCGACAACGGCAGGTAGTCCTTGGCGCCGGTTTTCAGCGCGCGCACCGCCGCCATTTCATTGCCATTGTCGGCGAGCAGAATGCAGTACAGCGCCGGTTGAATGCGCAGCAGCGACGCCATGGTGTTCAAAACGGTGCCGGCCAGCGCCTCGTGGGCAAAGTCGGCTTGCAAGATGATCGCATCGGGCGTGCTTTCGGAGACCAGCCGGCTCAAGGGAGCGGTTTCCCCGGCTCGCAAAGTGGTCACCTGCGCGCTCGGCCAATGGCTGGTGACATGGTGCGTGAGCCATTGCAGGCGCTTGGTATCGCCTCCCACCACGACCAGAATTGGACCCACGTCAGACATAAGGCAAGGGTAGCCGCTGATCCCCGCGATTTACGCACGGGGAATTCACATTTCGGGCGCCTAAGGGCCTTAAGAGCTTGCAAATTACGCGGTTTGACCTGGAAAATTGAAACCAACACCCCAGGTTCAGGGTCAGTTAATTCGATTTGGAACCCCCTTTTTCCCCAGAGGACGGATTTCATGGGAAGCATCAGAACTTGGTCGCTCGCCGCGGTGGCGGGCATCTTTGTGATGGTCGTGGCGCAACAGCACTCGCAAGCCGGTGCCGGTGCGGGGCAAACCAGCCCGCCCGTGGTTGCCGCCGCCGCCGCGACGGCGAATCCCGCAGGACGCGTGACCGGACTGCCGGATTTCTCCGGCCTGGTCGCCGAGAACGGCGCCGCGGTCGTGAATGTCAGCGTGACGGAGAAGCCGCAGAAAATCTCCGGGCCGAACGGGCAGGGCGATGCCGATGACCCGCTGTCGCAGTTCTTCCGCCGCTTCCAGATTCCCCAACCGGGGCCCGATCGGCTGCCGCCGAGCCAGGGCATCGGATCGGGCTTCATCGTCAGCCCGGACGGCTATGTGCTGACCAACGCGCACGTGGTTTCAGACGCATCGGAAGTCACCGTGCGGCTCACTGACCGGCGCGAGTTCCCGGCCAAGGTGATTGGCGTCGATAAAGGCAGCGACGTGGCGCTGATCAAGATCGAGGCCACGGGTCTGCCGACGGTACGCTTCGGCGATCCGTCAAAGCTGCGCCCGGGTCAATGGGCCATCGCCATCGGCTCCCCTTTTGGCTTCGAGAACAGCGTGACCGCAGGGGTCATCAGCGCCACCGGTCGTCCTTTGAACGATGGTAGCGGCAGCAGCTATGTGACCTTCATCCAGACCGACGCCGCCGTCAATCCGGGTAATTCCGGCGGCCCGCTGTTCAACATCGACGGCGAAGTTGTCGGTATCAACGCGCAGATCTACAGCCGCACGGGCGGCTACATGGGCGTCTCGTTCGCCATCCCCATCGATTTGGCCATGAACGTCAAGGAGCAGCTGCAAAAATACGGCAAAGTGAGCCGTAGTCGGATCGGAGTGTCAGTCCAGGATATCCGGCAACAACTGGCGCAGTCTTTCGGGTTGGCCAGTCCCCACGGGGCGTTGATCAGCTCGGTCGACCCGACAGGACCGGCCGAGAAGGCCGGCCTCAAGGCGGGTGATGTCATCACCAGCGTCAACGGCCGCAACATTGATCATTCCTGGGACTTACCCGCCATCGTGTCGCAACTGCCGCCCGGCAGCCAGGCGCACCTGGGCATCTGGCACGACCGCAAGGCAATCGAAGTGACCCTGAAGACGGTGTTGCTCGAGGATTCGCCGGCGCCGGTCGCGCGCACCCCGAGCGGTGAGGACAGTGGCGGTCGGTTGGGCCTGGTGTTGCGTTCGCTGCAACCGAACGAACAGCAGGAATTACACACCAAGGGCCGCTTGCTGGTCGAGGATGTCACGGGCCCGGCGCTCGCCGCCGGATTGCAGGCGGGGGACGTGGTATTGGGGGTGAATGGAACGGCGGTGGCCACCGTCGCGGAATTAAAGCGTGCGGTCGCGCACGCGGGGCGCAACGTCGCCTTGCTGATTCAACGCGAGGATGCCCAAATCTATCTACCCATCGATCTTGGTTGAGGGCCGTTGACCGGATTCGTTGTACTTAAGCATTGCAATCGGATCTAATCGCGGCGTGCAAAACACCGCCCCCTTATTTTCCAGCACGTCAAGCGCAAGACGCCGGCTCATCGCCGGCGCCTTTCTTGCCGACATCGCGCGCGGAGATGGCGGCGCTCGGCTGGCAGCAGTGCGACATCATCATCGTCACCGGCGACGCCTACGTGGATCATCCGAGCTTCGGGATGGCCATCATCGGAAGGGTCTTAGAGGCGCAAGGATTTAAGGTCGGCATCATTGCGCAGCCGGATTGGCATAGCGCCCGCGATTTTCAGACCTTGGGCGAGCCGCGTCTCTTCTTTGGCGTGACCGGCGGCAACATGGATTCGATGGTCAATCGCTATACCTCGGATCGGCGGGTGCGAAGCGACGATGCGTATACGCCCGGCGGAATGGGCGGCAAGCGGCCGGATCGCTGTGTCATTGTGTACTCGCAGCGAATCCGCGAGGCCTTCAAGCAGGTGCCCATCGTCATCGGCGGCATCGAGGCGAGCTTGAGGCGAATCGCTCATTTTGATTACTGGTCGGAGCAGGTGCGCCGCTCGGTGTTGGTGGATGCGAAAGCGGACCTGCTGGTGTACGGCAATGCGGAGCGCCAGATCGGCGAGATCGCTCGCCGCTTGGATGCAGGCGCGGCGGTCACCGACATCACAGATTTGCGTGGCACCGCGTACCTGCGCCGCGGCATGCCGACCGGCTGGGTCGAGATCG
This sequence comes from uncultured Gammaproteobacteria bacterium, assembly GCA_963749775.1. Classification (GTDB taxonomy): domain Bacteria; phylum Pseudomonadota; class Gammaproteobacteria; order Steroidobacterales; family Steroidobacteraceae; genus Bog-1198. The sequence goes on along the minus strand of CAVVPB010000021.1, from coordinate 181,181 downwards.
ATTCGAGCGAACTGGATACACCAGGGCCCTTAAATCCCGCCAGCGATCCGTACGCCAGCGAGGCAGAGCGCGTGAAGGCGCTCGGCGCGCCAGGCACGTCTGCGCCGGCAACAGCGCCCGCACCCATGGCGCAAAACGTGGTGAAGTTCTACCGCAAGGTGCCGAACGCACAGCGCGAGCGCAGCGTCATCCGCATGCCTTCATTTGAACAAGTGAGTCAGGATGCCGTGCTGTACGCACATGCATCGCGCATTTTGCACCTCGAATCCAATCCCGGAAACGCACGCGCGCTCGTGCAGCGGCATGGCAATCAGGAGCTTTGGCTAAACCCGCCGCCCATTCCCTTGGCGACCGCGGACATGGACGCCATCTACGAGTTGCCCTACGCGCGCCGGCCGCATCCCTCTTATGGCGATGCGAAGATCCCCGCTTACCACATGATCCGATTCTCCGTGGCCATCCAGCGCGGCTGCTTCGGGGGCTGCACGTTTTGTTCGATCACCGAACATGAAGGGCGAATCATTCAGAGCCGCTCGGAGGACTCCGTCATCCGCGAGATTGAGACCATTCGCGATAGGGTGAAGGGTTTCACCGGCGTCATCTCCGACCTGGGCGGCCCCACGGCAAACATGTACCGCCTGCACTGCAAGAGCACACAGATCGAGTCTGCCTGCCGGCGGCCATCCTGCGTATTCCCGGGCATCTGCCCCAACCTCAATACGGATCACGCGCCGCTCATCAATTTGTATCGTCGAGCGCGGGCGGTGAAGGGCGTCAAGAAGGTCCTGATCGCATCCGGCGTGCGTTACGACTTGGCCAGTGAATCGCCGGAGTACGTCAAGGAGCTGGCGACTCATCACACCGGCGGCTATCTGAAGATTGCGCCAGAAGCGATCGGTGACGGCCCCTTGTCCAAAATGATGAAGCCCGGCGTCGGGACCTACTATCGATTCAAGGAGCTGTTCGATAAGTATTCGAAGGAAGCGGGCAAAGAACAGTACCTGATCCCCTATTTTATCGCGGCGCACCCGGGCACGCGCGACGTCGACATGCTCGAGCTGGCGTTGTGGTTGAAGAAAAATGGATTTCGCGCCGATCAGGTGCAGGCATTCTTGCCCTCGCCAATGGCGACCGCCACGGCGATGTATCATTCGTCGAAGAATCCGCTCAAGCGCGTGAGCCGCACCAGCGAAGAAGTCGTGATTCCCAAAGGCATCAAGGTGCGCCGCCTGCACAAGGCCTTTCTGCGCTATCACGATCCTGACAACTGGCCCATCTTGCGCGATGCGTTGAAGCGGATGGGGCGCGCGGACCTGATCGGCAACGGCAAGCAGCATCTTATTCCCGCTTACCAGCCCGTTGGGTCGAACCGCTTATCATCGGCCCGCCCGTTTCGCACCCAGCACACCGGGCTGCCAAAATCCGGCAAGGGCTCGCGGTTCAAGGCCAGAGCGTAAAACGCGAACGGAATCGCTTGCTAGGCTCCCTTTGGTACCATTAGAGTTTCGCCTGTCCTAGCGGCTGGCCGCCGCATTTCATCAACAGCAAGTTTGGGAGCGCCAAGAAACGCCTAAGAATGTCAAGGCGCGTGTGCAGCATGGATAAATGGGTAGTACATAAATTTGGGGGATCCAGCGTCGCGGACGCTGCCTGCTTCCGGCGGGTTGCCGAAATTGTCGAGGCTTCCGCGAATCCTCGTGAGGCCATCGTGTTATCCGCCTGCCGCGGGGTTACCGACGCGTTGCTTAAGCTCGTCAGTTTGGCAGAGCAGCCCGATAAGGAATTCGCACCGGAAATCGATGCGCTGAGAACTCGTCATTTGGGTCTTGCGGCCGAGCTGATCTCCAAGACCGAGTTTGAGAAGTACCAGACCCAGCTCGAACGCGATTGCCGGGACATCGCCGGCATGCTGCAGACGGTGCGTCTCATTCGATCGTCGACCTACTCGATGCGCGACGTGATCGCAGGCTATGGCGAGATTTGGTCCACGCGGCTGTTCACGCCTTTTCTACGCGAGCGCGCGCGTATCAAGGGCGACATCCTCTGGGTCGACACGCGCGAGGTCATCATCGTCGAATGGGGCTCTTTGGGTCCGGCGGTCCAATGGGCGCCGAGCGAAGAAAATCTCCGTAAGTTGGTGCCGCTCAATTTTGCGGGCCGGCTCATCGTCACGGGCTTCGTCGCAACCACGACCAAGGGAAAGCAGACCACGCTGGGCCGCAACGGCAGTGATTTTTCCGGTTCCATATTCGGAGCGTTGCTCGACGCCGAAGAAATCGTCATTTGGACCGACGTCGACGGTGTGCTATCGGCCGATCCCAGGCTAGTGCCGAACGCGCAGGTAATCGATCAGCTCTCGTACAACGAAGCGATGGAACTCGCCTATTTCGGCGCCAAGGTCATTCATCCACAGACCATGGAACCGGCGGTCGCGCGTGATATCCCGATCATCATCCGCAACACGTTCGCGCCCCAAAAACGCGGCACGCTGATCTGTGCGCATCCTGTCTCAGCGCTGAAAGTCAAAGGAATTACGAGCATCGATCCGGTTGCGCTAGTAAATCTCGAGGGCGCCGGCATGATCGGGGTGCCGGGAACGGCGCATCGCCTGTTCGGAGCGCTGCGCGACTCCGGCATCTCGGTGATCTTGATTTCGCAAGGCAGTTCTGAGCACTCGATTTGCTTCGCAATTCCGGAAGCACAGGCCGTGCGCGCCGAAGAGGCGGTGCGACGGGCATTCGATGCGGAGTTGCGCGATGGCCAAATTCAGCACGTTGATGTCGCCATCGGCATGAGCATTCTTGCAGTGGTGGGCGACGGCATGGCCGGCGCGCACGGTGTCGCGGCGAAGGTATTCAATTCGCTCGGCGACGCGGCCATCAGCGTCAAGGCCATCGCGCAGGGCGCCTCCGAACGCAACATCTCCGTAGTCGTCGACGGCAAGAGCGCGGCCAGGGCGCTGCGTGCGGTGCATGCAGCCTTTTACCTCTCGCCCAATACGCTATCGATCGGCCTGATCGGTCCTGGTACGGTGGGCCGCGTGCTGCTGGCGCAGATCGCGACGCAGATCGACCGTCTGCGCGAGCTGAACTTGGATTTGCGCGTTCGGGGGATCACCAGCTCGACGCGTATGCTGCTGGAAGAGACAACGGTGGACTTAAGCCGGTGGAAGCAGCGCATGGCCGAGGCGGGCGAGCCGCTCGATATGGCCAAATTCATCAATCACGTGCAAGCGGACTATGTGCCGCACACGGTCGTGATCGACTGTACGGCGAGCGCCGAGGTGGCCGATCAATATGGCGGCTGGCTGCGGCGCGGCATTCACATCGTTACCCCCAACAAGAAGGCCAACAGCGGTACGCTTTCGTATTATCGGTCGCTGCAGGACGCGAAGCGGGCGGCGGGCACGCACTATTTGTACGAGGCAACCGTAGGGGCCGGTTTGCCGGTCATTCACACGCTGCGGGACTTGCGCGAGACGGGCGATGACATTACGCAGATCGAGGGAATATTTTCCGGGACCTTGGCGTATTTGTTCAATGTATTCAACGGCAGCGAATCGTTTTCCTCGATCGTCCGCGCCGCCCGGGCGAAAGGATACACGGAACCGGATCCGCGCGATGACCTGTCGGGAATGGATGTCGCCCGCAAGCTGATCATTCTCGGCCGAGAAATGGGGCTGACGCTCGAGATGTCGGATGTGCAGGTGGAGGGACTGGTGCCCGAAGCGCTGACGAAATGCAGCGTCGCTGAGTTCATGGAACGTCTGCCGGAGTCCGACGCCCTGATGGCGGCGACGCTGTCCGACGCGCGCTCCAAGAACCAAGTGCTGCGCTACGTGGGACGCATCGATGCCGATGGCAAAGCGACCGTCGGCTTGATGCGCCTGGACGGCAAGCATGCCTTTGCGAATATCGCGCTCACCGACAATGTCGTGCGCTTCGCCACCCGCCGTTATTGCGACAATCCGCTGATCGTGCAAGGTCCCGGCGCGGGTCCTGAAGTGACCGCGGCAGGCGTATTCTCGGATCTGTTGCGCTTGTCCGCCTACCTTGGCGCGCATCTCTAAATTGCCACGAGGACACCGTGCTTACTGACGTTACCGCATTTGCGCCAGCCACCGTTGCCAATGTCGGTATCGGATTCGATATTCTCGGTCACGCCGTGGACGCCGTCGGCGATCACGTGCGCATTCGCCGTATCGAGGAAAGCGAGGTGCGGATTCGTTCCATCACCGGCGTGGCCGGAGAGCTGCCGGTGGAGCCGACGCACAACACCGCTGGCCGCGCGGTGCAGGCCATGCACGCCGCGCTGGGCCTGGATTTTGGCTTTGAGCTGGACATTGAGAAGGGGATTCCGCTCGGATCCGGAATGGGCGGATCGGCCGCTTCGGCGGTGGCCGCCGTGGTGGCCGCCAATGCACTGCTGCTGACGCCGGCACCGCAGCTGCAGTTGCTCAAGTTCGCCATGGAAGGGGAAATCGTCGCGAGCGGCGCCGCGCATATCGACAACATCGCGCCCAGCCTGTTCGGGGGTCTGACACTCACGGTGGGCATCGACAACCCTCGCGTCAAGCAAATCCCCGTGCCGCGGGGACTGCGTTGCGTTTTAGTGCACCCGCATATGTATCTGGGCACCCGCGAAGCGCGGGCCATCCTGAACCTTAACGTGAGCCGTTCCGATTATGTCTGGCAGAGCGCCAATCTCGCCGGCTTCATCAGCGGCTGCTACTCGAACGATTTGGAATTGATCCGCGATTCGTTCAACGATGTGATCATCGAGCCGCAGCGGCATTCGTTGATCCCGGGGTTCAAGGACGTGCAGGCCGCGGCCATGTCCGCGGGCGCGTTGGGCTGCTCGATCTCCGGCGCCGGTCCTGCGGTGTTCGCATGGTCCGCCATCCAACACGCCGAGGCGGTTCGCGGGGCGATGGTGGCGGCATTCGCCGCGCACCACCTCGAGTCGGATTCTTGGGTTTCGCTCATGCAGAACTACGGCGCGCGGGTGGTAAAAGCTTGATCGGGGAATTGCGGTACGCCAGTTCACGCGGCGGGGCCCCGCTCGTGAGCTTGAGTCGCGCCATTGCCCAAGGACTGGCTCCCGATGGCGGTCTATACGTGCCGACGCGACTTCCGCTTGCCGATGCCGCCGCTTTCTCGGCCGCCGCGCCGCTGCCGCTGATCGCGCGCGCGGCGCTCGCCGAATTCTGCGACCCCGACTTGCGCGAGCGACTCGCCGAGATTGCCGATGCAGCGCTGGCAATACCCGCCCCGACGAGGGCCGTTGCGGCCTGCCGCGACCCGCTCTTTGCGTTGGAGCTTTTTCACGGGCCAACGGCGGCCTTTAAGGATTTCGGTGCCCGATTCTTGGCCGAGAGCCTCGAGCGCCTGGAGGCGGCGCCGCGAGTTTTGACGATTCTGGTGGCAACCTCGGGTGATACCGGGGGTGCGGTGGCCGCGGCCTTTCACCGCCGTCCCTGGGCAAGGGTCGTGATCCTTTACCCGAAGGGGCTCGTGAGCCCGCGCCAGGAGCAGCAATTGACCTGCTGGGGGGACAATGTGCTGTCGCTGCGCGTCGACGGCACCTTTGATGATTGTCAAGGAATGGTCAAGAAAGCCTTCCGTGATCCTGCTTTGAGCAAGCGTCACAACTTCAGCTCCGCCAACAGCATCAATATCGGCCGTCTGCTGCCGCAAATGCTCTATTACATCGCCTCGAGTCTCGAGGTCGCTCGAAGCGCGCGCAGCAAGGCGTCCTTCATCATTCCCGCGGGCAATTTGGGCAACGCCTGCGCGGCGCTCTGGGCGCGCGCCTTAGGCTTTCCCATAGCGCGCATCATCCTGGCACATAACAGTAATCGCACGGTTCCTGATTATCTGGCGAGCGGTCAATGGCGGCCCCGCCCCAGCATCGCGACGCTCGCCTCGGCCATGGATGTGGGGGATCCTAGTAATATGGAGCGCATTCGCATGCTCTATCCGACCTTGACGGCGATGCGTGAACATTTGAGCGCGACAAGCGTCGATGACGCTACAATCCGCTCACGTATCAGAGAGGACTTCATGCACTACGGACGCGAATGGTGCCCGCACACCGCGACCGCGGCGGAAGTCTACGCTTGTCTGAGCGCGCAGCAGCGCGAGCAGCCGTGGGTTGTGGTCGCCACCGCGCACCCGGCAAAGTTCAACGAAATTGTCGAGCCGATCACGGGTAAGCCGATCCCGGTTCCGGAGGGGCTTGCCCGCCTTTTGAGCCTGCCGCAACACTGCGTGGATCTGCCGCCGACGCTTGAGGCACTGGCCGGCGCGCTTAAGTGACTGCAATGACCAGCATACGAATCGAACCGCAGTGGATCGGCATAGGCGCGGCGGCGCTGACGGTCGGGGCGCTCGGCTACTTCGGCTTGCGTGCCTATCAGCGTCGCTCCCGACGCAAGTCATTGCTGGCGCGATTGGAGAGCATTGCGCTGGCCTCGGCGCACCAAGTCTTGGTGCCGGACGGCATGGGCGGGTTCATCCACATAGACCATGTGCTCCTGACTCCGCGTGGGGTCTTGGTGCTCGATACGCGCCGGGTGACGGGCCTCATTTTCGGCGGCGATCAAATGAGCGATTGGACAGTGATGGGCCGCGGTCATCGCTACACCTTCGATAACCCGCAGCCGGCTCTGTACGATCGAATTGCCGCGGTCAAGGCCATCGTCGGCGACGTGCCGGTCGAAGGGCGTCTGCTGTTCTCCAATGTCGGCAAATTTACCAAGGGCATCCCCAAGTGGGTGGTGATGCTGGACGGCATCGAAGTGGAGTTCCCGGTGGTCGAGCACAATGCTGCATTCCCGGCCCCCGAGCAGTACACCGACGCCTGGAGCCGCTTGACCGGGCAGCTGCAGCCAAGTCCTCATCAGTTCACGAATCTGTAAGCCCGAACAGCGTCTCGGCATTGCGCGTCGTAACGGCGGCCACGCTCTCGCACGACTCGCCCCGCAGCTGTGCAACGGCGGCGGCGATATGCGCAAGGAAGGACGGTTCATTGCGCCGCGACTTCGGGGGCGGACGTAGGTCGCGGGGCAGGAGATAGGGCGCGTCGGTTTCCAGCAGCAGCCGGTCGGCGGGAATGCGGGGCACAGCGGCCCTTAAGTCAAGACCGCGGCGCTCGTCGCAAACCCAACCCGTGATGCCGATGTGCAGCCCCAGTGCAAGATACTCGTCCAATTGCGCCGGGCCGCCGGTGAAGCAATGCGCGACGCCGCCGCTCAAGTTGCCGTGGAAGTCGCGCAGGATTGCGGCAAATTCGCCATGCGCATCGCGCTCATGCAGGAACACAGGCTTGTGCAATTCGGCCGCAACTTCCAATTGCAAGATGAAAGCGGCGCGTTGGAATGAGGGCGGCGAGAAGTTGCGAAAATAATCCAGACCGCATTCCCCCACGGCAACGACCGAATGGGACTTCAAGAGGTCGGTCAATTCGCCGCGCTGCGACGGCGCGAAGTGTTGCGCATGGTGGGGGTGTATGCCGGCGGTGCTCCAGAGGCGGGTCGGATGTGCCACGCTCAAGGCGAGGGCTTGTCGCGAACTCGCCAGGTCCGCGCCGGTGATGACCTGGCGGCGCACGCCGGCCGCCAGCGCGCGCGATATGACCGCGTCAAGATCCTCCGCGAAGCTCGCATGCGTGAGATTCGATCCAATGTCGATCAAATCCACGCTCAGGCCTGCAATCCTCGTTGTGCTATCTTCGATCGTCACCAGAGGGATTGTAGATGTTAACGATTAGAAATATTCTGCTAACCACGCTGCTCCTGGCCGCGTTCGCGGCGCATGCGCAAGAGGGCGGCGATATTCAGGCGCAAATCGATTACGCCTACCAAACCGAGGATGGCAACAGTCTCTCGAATCTCATTCAGAAATTGAGCGCTCAGGTCAATGCCGATGCGGGGGATATCGCGTTGCGCTATCACCTGGCGCATGCGCAATACCGGTTTGGCCAACTTTCCGAGCACCGGCATAAGCACGAGGCCGAGGTCGCCTATTCCGATTGCGTCGATCAATTGAAGCCGATACTCGCGAAAAATGTTAAATCGGCGGAGGCTTTGGCGCTGCAATCCGCATGTTATTCCGGGCTGGCCGGATTGGAATCGCTGGAGGCCGTTCTGCTGCGTTCGCGCGCGGCGGACCGGCTGAAGGCCGCCGCCAAAGTGGCGCCCCGCAATCCGCGGGTGGTGCTGCTAACGGCGATGCAGGATATGCGCCACGCGAAGCCGGGGTCGGCTGAAAGCCAGCAGGCGCTCGCCGAGTTGCAGCTGGCGGCGCACCTGTTCGAAGAATCCTCGGGCACCAGCATCGAGTCGCCGGGATGGGGACATGCGGAGGCTTACCTGGCCTTAGGTCATGAGCTGCAGATCCGCGGCGATCATGTGGGAGCGCGCAACTGGATAGAAAAGGCCCTGATCGCAGCGCCGGATTATAAGGCAGCGCAACGTCAGCTGGCATCGTTGACTAAACCATGATTTTTTCACGCGGTCCGGCGCGCCGCTAACCTGGTATCATTCTGCGCGATGAAGCCACAAGGCACGCAGCTATCTTTGTTCGAGACGCGCAGCTCGAGCGACTCCTTCGCCGTTCGAGTGAGTCCGCGTGCGCGTCGGCTCACGGCGCGCGTACATGTCGGCGGCCGGGTTGAGATCGTCGTTCCCATCGGCGTGAATGCCCACGCGGTGCGCGACTTCGTCCAACGATTCACGCCGTGGATCAATCGCAAAGTTGACGCGATGCGCTGCTTCATCGCCCCGGCCGAACCGGTGCCGAACTCCATAGAATTCGCCTACACCGGCGAGTCCATGGGGGTGGAATGGCGGCGCGATGCGCCGCGCAAGCTCGAACAGCTCTCCGATCGAATCATGGTGCAGGCGCCGGACGACGCAACCGCGCGTGTTTTGCTGCAAGGCTGGCTGAAAACGGCGGCCGCACAACGGCTGGCGCCGCGGCTGCTGCAGTTGGCGCGCGATTTGAGGTATTCGGTGTCCCGAGTGAGCATCCGATGTCAGCGGACGCGCTGGGGCAGCTGCTCCACGCGCGGCACCGTGAGCTTGAACTGCTCGCTGATGTTTCTACGCCCCGATGTGGTGCGTTATCTGTTCATTCACGAATTGGCGCACACCAAGCACATGAATCACTCTGCCAGTTTCTGGCGGCTGGTCGAGAAGCTCGAGCCGAACTACCGGCACCTCGACCGTGAGCTGCTGGCCGGCTGGCGCACCGTACCCGGCTGGGTATTCAAGAATTAGTCCATGAGCGAAACGCCGCCACGGGTCAAACCCTTCGTGGACTTGAGCGACGAGCAGGTGCATTGGGACCTGAGCGAGGCCTTAAGTTACTCGCAGTACCTCAACCTCGACAAGTTGCTCGACTCGCAACATCCATTGTCCTACCAGCACGATGAGATGCTATTCATCGTGATCCATCAAGTTTCCGAACTATGGATGAAGTTGTGTCTGCATGAGCTCAACGCGACGGTGGATTGCGTGCGGCGCGATGATCTTGACCCGACATTTAAAATGCTGGCGCGCGTTTCCACCATCCAGCAGCAGCTGCTGCAGTCATGGGATGTGTTGGCGACGATCACGCCGCACGACTATTCCGCGTTTCGCAACAGCTTGGGGAAGTCCTCGGGTTTCCAGTCGCCCCAGTATCGTATGCTCGAGTTCCTGATCGGCAACAAGAATCCCGACACGATCCAGGTTTTTCGCAGCGACCCTTCGGTCTACGAGCTTCTCGAGCGCGCGTTGCGTGCCCCCAGCCTGTATGACGAGGTGTTGCGTCTCTTGAGCCGGCGCGGCTTGGACGTGCCGACGGAAGCCATCGATCGAGATTTCACCCAGCCGTATCAGGCCAGCAAGAAGGTGGCGGCGGCGTGGCTCAGCGTTTACCACAACTCCGTCAAAGAATGGGATTTGTACGAGTTGGCAGAACGCCTGGTTGACCTGGATTACAAGTTCCAGTTGTGGCGATTCGCCCACGTCAAGACCGTCGAGCGAATCATCGGCTACAAGCGCGGCACCGGCGGCACCGGCGGCGTGTCGTATCTGACCAAAGCCCTGGAATTGAAATTCTTCCCGGAACTTTGGACCATTCGCACCTCCATGTAGTCAAGGCAAATGGCAAACGTTCAAGAACAATTGCAGAACGTCAATGTGGCGTCCAGCGATCTTTTGGCGACGCCCGAAGAGGTCAAGCGGCGCCTGCCGCTGACTTCGGGAACGGCGCAGACCGTATTCAGATCGCGCGAAAGCGTCAGAGCCATATTGGAGCGTCGCGACCCGCGGTTGTTCGTGGTCGTGGGTCCCTGCTCAATTCACGATGTGGTCGCGGCGCGCGAGTACGCGGCGCGCCTCGCGAAGTTGGCTCGCCGGGTCGAATCCACTCTGATGCTGATCATGCGCGTTTATTTCGAGAAGCCGCGCACCACCGTGGGCTGGAAGGGGCTGATCAACGATCCGGATCTGGACGATTCCTTCCATATTGAAAAAGGCATCTTGATGGCCCGGGAGTTGTTGCTTCACGTCGCCGAGCTGGGGCTTCCCGCGGGGACCGAGGCGCTCGACCCGATCATGCCGCAATACCTGTCGGAACTCATCACCTGGACGGCCATCGGAGCGCGCACCACGGAGTCGCAAACGCATCGCGAGATGGCCAGCGGCTTGTCGACGCCGGTGGGCTTCAAGAACGGCACAGACGGCGCGCTTGCCACCTCCATCAATGCTTTGCAGTCTGTCAGGCATCCGCATCATTTTCTCGGCATCACCCAGCAGGGCCAGTCGGCCGTGTTTCGAACACGGGGCAACCCCCACGCGCACATCGTGCTGCGCGGCGGAGGAGGGCGAGTAAATTACGATGCCGTGAGCATTGCATTGGCGGAGCGCGAATTGACCGCGGCCGGACTGCCGGCCACGATTGTGGTGGATTGCAGTCACGGCAATTCGAACAAAGACGCTGGCCTGCAACCGCTGGTCGCGGAGAATTGCGTTACGCAGATCGTCGACGGCAATCGCTCGATCGTCGGCCTGATGCTCGAGAGTCACCTGAAGGCCGGTAACCAATCCATCCCCAAGGATTTGAGCAAGCTCGAATACGGGATGTCGATCACGGATCCGTGCATCGATTGGGAAACCACCGAAGCGCTCCTGCTCAAACTGCATCAGTCTCTCGAAGGCATGTCGCGGGTGCGCGGCTAGGACCAGCTCGAGACCGCGATCTGCCATTTTGCGGCCAGCCTGCGCGCTGCGTTATTGCCGTTGACCAATAGCGCCCGATCCGCGTGGCGCAAATGATCCAAATCGGACGCCGAGTTGCCATAGGCAATGATCGGTAAACCGCGGTATTGCTCGCGCAGCCAATTCAGGCAGCGCAATTTCTCCTCGCCGCGGCGATTCTGAGTCTTCAGACGTCCGTCCAGTCGGTCGGCTCGCCATTCAAGTTCCGTGCAAAGGGTGCGTTCGAAACCCAGCAACCCGCCAATGCGCGTCACATAAAGATCCGGGCTCGCCGACAGCAGCACCAGATGATCGCCTGCCGCTCGATGGGCCTCCATCACCGCCAATGCAAGGGGCCGGAAGCGCTGCCGCGGCTTTAAATTGCTCACGTAGACATCCGCCCACGCGTCGAGCACGCCGCTGCGCTCGCCGCGCATGATCATGCGGATGACTCGGGACTTGAGTTCCCCGCGGTCGCGATCGCGCCAGTAGCCCGCGAGTGCGAACGGCAACCGCCAAAGGCCCAGCGCCCGATGCGGGTGCCGCTGAACAAACCCCCACAAAAAGGGCAGCAGCGTATCCTGCTTGGTCAGAGTCCCGTCCAAATCGAAGAGCGCCACCCACGGTTGAGGCTTGTCGCTGGTGCTGGTCGGTTCCACTATTTTTCTTTGAATTTAAATGGATTAGCTAATGTATCTCGACTTAGTCTCATGTGAGATGCTCCCCAAGTTAAAGACCGATACTCCTATACATCCGCTGCCGCTGGCTAGCGCGCCGACAGGGCCCCGTGCATGACTCCCTCGATTGCCATCGTTGGCGCAGGGGCCATCGGTGCGTGGCTGGGCGATGCGTTCGACCGCGCCGGTTGGCGCGTATCCATGGTGGCGCGCGGCGCGACGCTTGAGGCGCTGCGCACCGCAGGCCTTCGCGTGGCGCACGGTGGCGATACTCGAGTCAGTTGGCCGAAGGCCGGCTCCGTTGCCGATTTCGGTGCGCACGACTATGTAATTCTTACGGTCAAGGCGCAGGTTCTGCCGGCGCTGGCGCCCACCTTAAGCCCCTTGATCGGGCCGGCCACGATCCTCATCAGCGGCACCAACGGGATTCCCTGGTGGTTCTTCCACGACTTCGGCGGACCGCTGGCGAATCAATCGCTCAACGCGGTCGACCCGATCCGGTCACAGGAGCAATCTTTTCCGCGAGCGCGCATCTTGGGCGCTGTCATACATGCGTCGGTCGCGACGCAGTCGCCCGCCAACGTTCGATTGGTGGCCGCCGATCGCCTTATTCTCGGCGAGCCGGCGGGTGCGATGTCGGCGCGCCTCGACACCGTGGTTAGCGCGCTGCGCCAGGGCGGAATCAACGCGCAGGCTTCGCAGCACATCCGGCGTGACGTGTGGGCCAAGCTCTGGGGCAATATGAGCATGAATCCCTTAAGCGCGCTGACGCGCAGCGGAACCGCGAAGATCCTGGCGAATGCGCAGGTGCGCGAACTCTGCATTCAGATGATGGAGGAAATGCAGCGCTGCGCGCAGCGCCTCGACTTGCATATCGCGATGACTCCCGCGGACCGCATCGCGGTCGTAGAGAAGCTGGGTGATTTCAAAACCTCGATGCTCGCGGATTTGGAAGCGGGGCGCCCGCTTGAACTCGATCCTCAGCTTGGCGCCGTGGTCGAGATCGCACAGCGGCTTGAAATTCCCACGCCTTTCTTGCGCGCGATTTTCGGGCTGACGAGAATGATATCGCCCTAGGCGTGCGCGAATGTGGCCACTCACGCGCCGGAAACAATTAGAATTGCGAATCATCCGATGAGGTGGGCAGCATGGGAAAGGGCATTAACACGGCGCGCGTGGTGTGTTGGGCGGGCATCGCGGCTCTCGCCATGGCGGCAGCGGTTCGCGCCGCCCCGGCCCAAGGCGAGGCCGCTGCGGGTTTCTCACATATCAAATCGCTGGAAGGAATAGACGAGTATCGGCTCGACAGTAATGGGCTCACCGTATTGCTGGTGCCCGATCACTCGGCGCCGGTCGTGACCTTCGAGGTCACCTATCAAGTCGGATCACGCAACGAGGTGACCGGGACTACGGGCGCAACGCACATCCTCGAGCACCTGATGTTCAAGGGGAGCGACGCGTTCAATGACGCCAAGGGAAACAGCGCCAAGCAGATGCTGGAGCGTGTGGGCGGACAATTCAACGGCAGCACCTCCTTCGACCGCACCAACTATTTCGCAACCGTGGGCCGTGAAAGCCTCGAAGGCTATATCGCCATACAGGCGGACCAGATGCGCCATCTTTGGCTGCACGAGTCCGACCGACAGACCGAAATGACGGTAGTACGCAATGAGTATGAGCGCGGCAAAAGCGATCCGGAAAATGTGCTGATGGAGGAAGTCACCGCGGCCGCCTACGTGGCCTTGCCGTACCACCATCCGACCATCGGCTGGAAGAGCGACATTGAGCATGTGCCCATCACCAGGCTGCGCGAGTTCTACGATACGTTTTATTGGCCGAACAACGCCACCATTGCCGTGGTCGGCGACATCGATGCGGAATCCGTGTTGGGATTGATCAAGAAATATTACGGTGTGTATCCGCATTCTCCAGCGCCGATCCCGGCGATCTATACCGAGGAGCCGCCGCAGAGTGGCGAGCGGCGCGTGACGATCCGGCGGCCGGGGGAAATTGGCAGCATCATCGTCGCGCACAAGGTCCCGAATGGAAGAGATGCCGATCAGGCGCCGCTCGAGATGCTCGATGCTATCTTGAGCTCGGGGAAAAATGCGCGCTTGTACCGCGCGCTGGTCGACCAAGGGCTCGCCCTGAGCGCGGGCGCGGGAACGGATCTGCATCGCGACCTGTCGTTGCACACCGTGTACGCGGCGCTCACGCCGGGAGCCACCCACGAGCAGGTTGAAAAGGCGTTGTGGGCGGAAATCACCAAGATCAAGACCAGCGGGGTAACCGCTGCGGAGGTGGCCACTGTGAAACAACAGTACATCGCCGAAGATGCCTACAAGCGCGACGGCACCGCCGCGGTCGCCAGCGAACTCAGCGAGTGGATCGGCGTCGGCGATTGGACGCTGTATGTCACGTTTCCGCAAAAGATCCAGCAGGTCACGCCGGCTGATGTGCAGCGCGTCGCCAGGCAATATCTGACGACGGATCAGAGCACCACGGGCTGGTTTGTGCCGGTCGCGACCAATACGGAGAAAGGTTCGTGATGCGCCTCCCAGCGGTAGTCGCATTGTTGATGCTGAGCGGTGTGGCGATGGCCAACATGGCCGATCAAGCGCACCGTTCGAAGATCGATGGAATCGATCTGATCACCTATCGCACCAACGTGAAGGATGTGGTGATCATCATGGGGGTACTGCCGGCGGGCGACGCAATGTCCGGCGCGGGCAATATTGCGATACCCACGCTCTCGGGGATGATGCTCGATCGCGGCACCAAGACGTTGGACAAGTTTGCGATAGCGGAGAAGTTGGACAACATCGGCGCCGAAATCAGCTTTACCGTCGGCACGCAATCTCTGGAGATCCGGGCGCGGTGCTTGCGCAAGGACTTGCCACTGGTTATGGGGTTGATTGCCGCGCAACTGCGCATGCCGGCGCTGCAGCTTGCGGAATTCAACAAGGCAAAACAGCAGCTGGCCGGCGAGTTGGAAGGCTCGGCGCAGAACAGCGAGGCGCGGGGCGCGGAGACATTCGCCCGCGCGATATTCCCCGAGGGCCATCCCAACCGCCCTCATACATTGGGCGAATACATCGCCGCCGCCAGGGCGGCAAACCTCGAGGACGTCAAAGCATTTCAGGCGAAATACTACGGGCCGGCGCATATGAGCATGGTGGTAGTCGGCGATGTGTCGGATGCCGACACCCAGAGCGAGCTGGGCAAGGCATTTTCCGGCTGGACCGGCGGCCAGGACTACGTACGGCCCGCGCGGCCCGCGAGCGCGGTCGCCGCCAGCGAGCTTACGGTGCCGCTCGCGGATCAGCCGAGCGTCACCATGATTCTCGGCCAAGCGACCGGCCTGCGTTACAGCGATGCCGACGCGCTCGCGCTGCGAATGGGGACGGCGATTCTCGGATTCGGCTTTACCGGGCGCTTGATGAGCACCGTGCGCGACAAGGAAGGCCTGACCTACCACATTCGCGCAAGCGTGGGCGATGACAGCGTGGTTGACGGCGCATGGGACATCTCGGCAAGCTTCGCGCCGGCCTTGTTGGCCAAGGGAGTGGCATCGACGCGGCGCGAGCTCGCCAAGTGGTGGAAGGACGGTGTCACCGAGCAAGAATTGGCCGTGCGCAAACTAGGATTGGTGGGCGCTTACCAGGTGGGCCTCTCGACGACCAGTGGTCTGGCGGAGACCATCCTGGCAAATACCCAACGCGGCTACGATCCTAGTTGGCTTGACGGTTATCCGAAAGCGATCAAAGCCCTCACGCGCGACGAAGTTAATGCCGCCATCAAGACGCACCTTAACCCCAGCACGATGGTATTGGTGGAGGCCGGCAGCATCGCGGCCACCGCCAAGTAATTGACATCAAGCTGCCTTGCTGACGGCGGCGAGCTGGCGCAGGACATACTGCAGGATCCCGCCGTGCTGGTAGTAGTCGAGTTCCTTCGGAGTGTCGATGCGCAAGCGCGCGTCAAACTCAGTGGTCTTTCCGCCGTCAGCGGTCGCGATGACCTTGACGAGCTTCGCGGCTCCGCGGTTCAGTCCCACGATCTCAAAGGTTTCCCTGCCCGTTAGTCCCAGGCTCTGCGTGCTCTGTCCGTTGGTGTATTGCAGTGGCAAAACGCCCATGCCGATGAGATTGGACCGGTGAATGCGCTCGAAGCTTTCCGCGATCACTGCTTTCACGCCCAACAGCATGGTGCCCTTGGCCGCCCAATCGCGCGAGCTACCCGTGCCATATTCCTTGCCGGCGAGAATCACCAGCGGGGTGGCCGCCGCCTGGTACTTGATGGATGCATCGAAGATCGACATTTGTTCGCCGCTGGGGATGTGCAGTGTGACGCCGCCTTCGGTACCGGGCAGCAGCAAGTTGCGCAATCGGATGTTGGCGAACGTGCCGCGCATCATGACCTCGTGATTGCCGCGGCGCGCACCGTAGGAATTGAAGTCCGCGGCCTGTACGCCCTGCGCCAGCAGATATTTGGCGGCCGGACTGGATTTAGAAATATTGCCCGCGGGCGAGATGTGGTCGGTGGTGACGGAGTCGCCGAGCACTGCGAGAGCGCGTGCACCCTTGATATCGCCCGGGGGCACCGGCGTCATGGTCATGCCGTCGAAATAGGGCGGATTCTTCACGTACGTGGATTTGCCGTCCCACGAATAGATCTTGCCCGCCGGCGTCTTGATGGCGCCCCAGTTGGCGTCGCCTAAGAATACGTTGGCATAGCCCTTCTTGAACATGGCCGAATCCACCGAAGCACTCACGGCGGCGGCCACTTCCTGCGCGCTCGGCCACACATCCTTGAGGTATACCGGCCGGCCGTCCTTGCCCAGCCCCAGCGCTTCGGTCGTGATGTCGATGTCCAGGCTACCCGCGAGGGCATAGGCAACCACCAAGGGCGGGGAGGCCAAGAAATTCATCTTGATTTCCGGATGCACGCGGCCCTCAAAATTGCGATTTCCGGACAGCACCGAGCAGGCGACGACATCGCCGCTTCTCACCGCTTCGGAAATCTCGGGCTTCAATGGGCCAGAATTGCCGATGCAGGTGGTGCAGCCGTAGCCCACGGTGTAGAACCCAAGCTGTTCCAAGTCGTTCAGCAATCCAGCTTTAGTTAGATAATCGGTCACGACCCGCGAGCCCGGCGCGAGTGAAGTCTTCACCCAGGGCTTCGAGGCGAGGCCTCGCTTGAGCGCGTTGCGCGCGAGCAGACCCGCGGCCACGAGCACCGCCGGATTCGATGTGTTGGTACAACTGGTGATGGCCGCAATCAGTACCGCGCCATCTTTGACCTCGAAGCTCGCGCCACCGACGGCAGCCGTCGCACTGCCGCTGGCCTGGGGGTTCTTCTGCGCCCGTTCCTCGGCCATCTTTTGAACGCTTGTCCGATAGACGGATTTCGCCTTTCGCAGCGGCACCCGGTCCTGCGGACGCTTAGGCCCCGCGAGCGAGGGCTCGACGGTCGACAGATCCAGTTCGACGATATCGGTGTAATCGGCCGCCGGTGCGCCGTCGTGCCGCCACAGGCCCTGCGCTTTGGCGTAGGCCTCCACCAGGGCGATCTGCTCAGCGGGCCGCCCGGTCAGATCGAGATATCGAATCGTTTCCTCATCGATGGGAAAAATTGCACAGGTCGAGCCGAACTCCGGCGACATGTTGGCAATGGTGGCGCGATCGGCGAGCGGCAGCCCTTTGAGGCCGTCGCCGAAGAACTCGACAAACTTGTCGACCACGCCCTGCTTGCGCAGCATTTCGGTTACCGTCAGCACAAGATCGGTGGCGGTGGTTCCAGGCGACAGCGCGCCGGTCAACTTAACGCCGATCACTTGCGGAATCAGCATGGTCACCGGCTGGCCCAGCATGGCCGCTTCAGCTTCGATGCCCCCGACCCCCCAGCCCAGCACGCCCAAGCCGTTGACCATGGTGGTGTGAGAATCGGTGCCCACCAGTGTGTCTGGAAAGGCGGACTTCTTGCCGGCGGCTTCGTCCGAGAAAACGACCCGCGCCAGATGTTCGATATTGACTTGATGCACGATGCCGGTATTCGGTGGCACAACTTTGAAGTTGCTGAAGGCGCTTTGCCCCCACCGCAGAAACATATAGCGCTCGCCGTTGCGCTTGAATTCGATCTCATTGTTGTTCTGCAGCGAATTTGCCGCGCCATATTCATCGACCTGCACCGAGTGGTCGATGACGAGTTCGGCAGGAGCCAGCGGATTGACCTTTTGCGGATCGCCGCCGAGCTTGACGATTGCCTCCCGCATCGCGGCGAGGTCCACGATACAAGGAACGCCGGTAAAGTCCTGCATGATGACGCGCGCGGGTGTAAATGCGATTTCATGGCTGGGCAGGGCCTTCGGCTCCCACTTAAGCAGCGCTTCGATATCCTTCTTGGTGACATTGACGCCGTCTTCGAAGCGCAGCAGATTTTCCAGCAAGATCTTCAGGGAAAAAGGCAAACGGTCTACATTGAGCGGCTTCAACGCTGCGAGACTCAAGATGTCGTACTGCGCAGCGCCCACCTTGAGCGTCGTTCTTGCGTTGAAGCTGTCCGTCATGGTCCCTCCGCCGAAAAGGAAGAATTATAAGCGATTCTCTGCGCGGCATGCGCGGCTCCCGAATTGTATCGTTGCGCAATGATGCCGCCGCCGAGACAGCAGTCGCCGCGGTAGAACACCGCGTACTGACCGGGCGTCACCGCCCGCGCGGGCCGGCTCAATGTCACGCGACAGCCCGCAGCGGCGTGCGAATCCACCGAGCATTCAAGGTCGCTCTGTCGATAACGCGTCTTGACCGCGCAGAGAAGCGGTCGCAGCCGCGCCGCGCCGGGAGTGAGCCAGTGCATTTGCTCAACATCGAAGGCATCCGACAGAAGCAACGGATGATCCGGGTCCTGCACCACGATGAGTGCGTTGCGCGAAGGAATTTTGTCGGCCACATACCACGGCGCGGCGGCGGCGCCCGCGCGTCCGCCTAGCCTCAGGCCCGAGCGCTGGCCCAAGGTGTAAAGCGCGAGCCCGCGATGCTGCCCCAAAACCTGCCCGTCGGCGCTCTCGATCGGCCCCGCTTCGGTGCGAAGATGCCGGCTCAAGAACTCTTGGAAGGGGCGTTCGCCGATGAAGCAGATCCCGGTGCTATCCGGCTTGTCGAAAACCGGCAAGCCTGCTGCATGTGCGATCCGGCGAACTTGCGATTTGAGCAAGTCGCCCAAGGGGAATAGGGTCCTCGCGAGTGCCGGAACCGGCACGCTATTGAGAAAATAGCTCTGGTCCTTGGAGGCGTCCGCTGCCTTCAGCAATTGCGGCCCCTCATCGCCGTGATGGATGCGCGCATAGTGGCCGGTGGCGATCCAATCAGCACCCAGGCGTTGCATGTAATCCAGGCAAACGCCGAATTTGATCTCTTTATTGCATAGGACATCGGGATTCGGTGTGCGTCCCGCCGCATACTCGCTCAGGAAATGGCTGAATACGCGCTCGCGGTACTGAGCCGCAAAACTCGCCCGATGCAAGGCGATGCCTAGGAGCTCGCAAGTACGCCGCGCATCTTGAAAATCGGCAGCCGTCGTGCAGTAGCCGTCGGCGTCGTCCTCCCAATTGGACATGAACAGCCCCTGCACGGCGTAGCCGGCATCGCGCAACAGTAGCGCCGCGACGGCCGAATCGACGCCGCCCGACATGCCGACAATGACGGTGCCGGCAGATTTAGGATCGGGGAGAGGGACTTTAGGCATCCGCCCATTATACGGGCATCGCCAAAAGCCGAAGGTTACATGAGCATCTGTCGCATCTGCGATTCTTGCATGCTCGTCTGCCAAACCTCATCGAAGAAGTTCAGATACCGGCGTACCACCGCCGGATCGTTCATATCCGAAATGCCATCCCAGCGATCCGCCTGCAATCGATAAACCAACGCCTTGTCGTCCGCAATGATGAAGGCGCCGGCGCTGGCGGGATATTCCGGACTCATAGCGCGCAGATCGATGCAGCTGGTGAGGCGCCGCGCGAGCGCAAGAAAGCGGTTGTTGTCAACCATGGCCCGCGACGGGTCGGCGAGCAGCACCCTGACCTTGGCGTAGGAACGCGCAAGTACCAGTCGCTTGATCGCCTCGAGGAAGGGCTCCTCGCCGTAAACCAGGGGCTCGAGATCCTGAGTAAAAATTGACAGCAGGCGTTGCGCGGATTTGGCCACTTTGAGGCTGGCATCCCGCACTTCGGGCATGGTGCTCAAGATGGTGCGGGTGCCGGATCCCATGGAAACGTCGCCGCCGGGCCCAGGAACTTGGTCCCCGCCCGGTTTTGAACGTTCTTCCCTGTCTCCCGCCATAATATTGACCCCGATGCCCTTGCTTTGAGCCTGATAGTACCGTTTGCATCCGGCGGCCCCGTGGTAACTGCGTCACGTTTCGAGCAACCCTAGGGCCTGCGGGCGCGCAGCGCCAGGGTCGGCGCCAACCCAACATAACTCCCCGGCGCGAGGCTGAGCAGTCGTTCTTTCTCCTCGGGCGGCAGCGCCAGAGAGCCGATGAATTCACGCATGGCGCGTTCATCCATGGGCCTGCCGCGCGTGAACGATTTCAGCTTATCGTAAGCGTCTGGGATGCCGTGTGCGCGCATCACAGTTTGCACCGCCTCGCTCAAGACCTCCCAAGCGCGATCCAAATCTTCGGCGACCCGCGCGTGGTCCAGCTCCACTTTCCCCAGGCCTTCCGCCAATGACGCAAAGCTCAGCACTGAATGACCCACCGCGACGCCGATATTGCGCAGCACGGTAGAATCGGTCAGGTCCCGCTGCAGGCGCGACACGGGCAGCTTGTCGGCAAAGTGGCCCAACAGCGCATTGGCCAATCCAAGGTTGCCTTCTGCGTTCTCGAAATCTATGGGATTCACCTTATGCGGCATGGTGGAGGAGCCGACTTCGCCTGCGATGATTTTTAGATTGAAATAGCCGAGCGAAATGTAAAGCCACATGTCGCGTGCGAAATCCAAAAGCACGGTGTTGGTGCGCATCAGTGCGTGACAGTATTCGGCGATCCAGTCGTGCGGCTCGATCTGAGTCGTGTAGGCGTTCGCGACGAGTCCCAGCGATTCGATGAATGCGGTGCTGAACGCCGGCCAATCGACGCGCGGCAGCGCCGCGACGTGGGCGTTGAAGTTGCCGACCGCCCCGTTCATTTTCCCCAGGATGACGACGCGTTCGATGCCGGTCCGCTGCGCGGCGAGTCGCGCAGCAACATTGGCGAGTTCCTTGCCGACGGTCGTCGGGGTCGCGGCTTGACCGTGGGTGCGCGCCAACATCGCGACGCCGGCGTGGCGGGTCGCCAGCGCATCCAGCGAGCCGCCCAAAGTCTCGAGCATCGGCAGAAGCACCGTGGTGCGCGCGGCCTTCAGCATCAGCGCATAGGCGAGGTTATTGATATCTTCGGAGGTGCACCCGAAGTGGATCCATTCGAGGTCAGCCGGACTTGCGCCGCGCGCTTGCAACTCACCGCGCAACCAATTCTCCACCGCCTTAACATCGTGATTGGTGCGCGCCTCGATCTGCTTGATCGCCGCGACGTTGGTTGCTTGCGGATCCTTCGTCAGTGCCGCGAGCAGTTCCCGCGCCGCCGGGGGCAGCTTGGCCAACGCCGCCGCCGCCGGGCCGGCGGCGAGTGCCAGAAGCCATGCGCATTCCACTCGAACGCGCTCCCGCATCAGGCCGGCTTCGCTGAATATAGCGCGCACGCCGGCGAGTTTTGCCGCGTATCGGCCGTCGAGGGGAGACAGAGCGTCGGTCAAAAAGGTGGACATCGGAGGAGCCGGCAGCTTAAGTGTAGAATGCGCAGATTCTACCGTAAACGACCCTGAACCAGCGGAGTAAGGCGCGATGACTGCAACTACCCGCGTCGAGCGCGATAGCTTAGGATCGCTCGACGTGCCTGCGGATGCGTTATGGGGCGCCCATACGCAGCGCGCGATCCAGAATTTCCCGCCGACCGGGCTGCGCATGCCGCGAACCTTCATTCGCGCGCTGGCGCTGATTAAGCATGCGGCCGCGGCTGCGAATGCCGAACTGGGCGATCTGCCGCCGTCGGTCGCCAAAGCTATTCAAGCCGCATCACTCAAGGTTGCCGCGGGCGAGTACGACGCTCAATTTCCGGTGGACGTCTTTCAGACCGGGTCCGGCACCAGCAGCAACATGAATGCCAATGAGGTGATCGCCACATTAACGACGCGCTCATTGGGTGCCCCGGTGCACCCCAATGATCAAGTCAACATGAGCCAAAGCAGCAATGACGTTGTGCCCACGGCAATCCACGTTTCCGCGGCGCTGCTGCTCGCGGAGCAACTGATGCCGGCGCTGCGGCACTTGCGCGAGGTATTAGCAGCCCGCAGCTTGGAGTTTACCGATGTGGTGAAGACGGGGCGCACCCATTTGATGGATGCGATGCCGATTACATTGGGGCAGGAACTCGGTGCTTGGCGTTCGCAAATCGCCGCGGCCGAATCGCGCCTGGAGTCGGTGACGCCGCGACTGTACGCGCTGGCGCAGGGTGGCACCGCGGTCGGCACAGGGATCAATGCCCGGCCGCAATTCGGTGCAGTGTTCGCGCGCCACTTGGCCGGGATCACCCATCTTGCGTTCCGGCCAAGTGATGATTATTTCGAGGCGCTTGCCAGTCAAGATACTGCGGTGGAATTGTCCGGACAGCTCAAGGTCCTGAGCGTCAGTTTGATGAAAATAGCGAATGATTTGCGCTGGATGAACAGTGGACCGCTCGCGGGACTTGCGGAAATCGCCCTGCCGGCGCTGCAGCCGGGCAGCAGCATCATGCCGGGCAAGGTCAATCCGGTGGTGGCGGAGTCGGTGACGATGATCGCCGCGCAAGTGATCGGCAACGACGTGACGATCACGGTCGCCGGCCAATCGGGTAATTTTCAGCTGAATGTCATGCTACCGGTGATCGCCTTTAACCTGCTGCAAAGCTTGGAGCTGCTGAGCATTGCCAGCCGCAATTTGGCCGATCATGCGCTGGCGGTATTCACCGTGAACAAAGAGCGGCTGGACGATGCACTGGCGCGTAATCCCATACTCGTGACGGCGCTCAATCCGTTGATTGGCTATGAAAAGGGTGCGGCAATCGCCAAGCGCGCCTACGCGCAACGGCGGCCGATCCTGGAAGTCGCCTTGGAAATGACCGATTTGAGCGACGATGAGCTGCGCCGGTTGCTCGATCCTAAGGCCATGACGAAGGGCGGTATCAAGGGTGCGGGTGGCTAGCGCTTGACGATGGACTCGATTTACAGCAAATCCAATATTCGCGCGGCGCTCGATCCTGCGCCCTCGACACCCGAGGAGGACATGCACTGGCTCGCCGGGGCATCGCCGGAAGTGGTGGCGCGGGTTCGTGCTGCACTGCCGACGCGCCGCACGCCGGCCGCGGTGTTAGTGCCGCTCGTCGAGCGCGCGACCGGCATGACGGTTTTGCTGACAGAGCGTGCGACTACGCTCAAAGATCACGCGGGGCAGATCAGCTTCCCCGGCGGCCGCATCGAACCGGGGGACGCCGATGCCTGGCATGCGGCGCTGCGCGAGGCCTATGAGGAAATCGGCCTTCTGCCCGAGCTGGTGGAATTTGCCGGCTACCTGCCGGACCACATCGTGATATCAGGATTTCGCGTCACTCCCGTGGTCGGCTTCGTCAAACCAGAGCATCAGCTGCAGATCGCTGCGGCCGAAGTCCATGATGTGTTCGAAGTGCCGCTGGACTTCATTCTCGACTCAGCCAATCACAAATCGCGGCAACGGCAGATCGGCGAGCTGACGATCGATATTCACGATATTCCGTACGGCAACCGCAATATCTGGGGCGCCACCGCCGGCATGTTGATGACGTTTCGGCGGCTGCTGCAGGCTCGCACGGCGACGACGTCGTGACCTCGCGCATCTCCGAGCTGTTGGCGATAATGGCGCGCCTGCGCGGGACCGATGGTTGCCCGTGGGATCGCCGGCAAAGCTTCGCCAGTATTGCGCCGTTCACGATCGAAGAGGCCTACGAGGTCGCCGACGCGATCGAGCGCGGCGACATGGGGCACCTCAAAGACGAATTGGGCGATCTGCTGTTCCAAGTGGTATTCCATGCTCAGATCGCGAGCGAAGCGGGTCAGTTTGACTTCGAGGCGGTGGCGGCTGCGATTTGCGACAAGCTCACGCGCCGACATCCTCATGTTTTCGGCGACCCTCGGCCCATGAGCCTGGCTGAGCAAAGCGCTGATTGGGAAGACATCAAGGCAAAAGAACGCAACGCCGTGGACGCCTCGGCCCTGCACGGCGTGCCGAATTCGCTGCCGGCGCTGATGCGTGCCGACAAGCTGAGCAAGCGCGCGGCGCGCGTCGGCTTTGATTTCGAGTGCGCAGATCAGTGCGCGGATAAGGTGGCGGAAGAGTTGGACGAGGTGCGCGCGGCGGCGCCTGGCGGCGCATCCGCGGAGATCTTCGAAGAAATCGGCGATCTCCTATTTGCGGCCGCGAATCTGGCAAGAAAGCTCAATGTCGACGCCGAGGCGGCATTGCGCGCCGCGAACGCAAAATTCGAGCGTCGTTTTCGCGGCATGGAATCCTTGGCGATCGAGCGCGGCCAGGTATTCGCCGAGTTAGACCTCGCCGCTCAAGAGAGTCTTTGGCAAGCCGTCAAGCGTGGCGAGTGACGCTGCAGATCGCATTCAAATACGATCCCGATTTGCCGATTTTCGCGCGGCGCGAAGCCATACTGCAGGCACTGAAGGACGCCCAGGTGCTCATTGTCGCGGGCGATACGGGTTCGGGAAAGAGCACCCAGTTGCCCAAGTATTGCCTCGAGCTACAGCGCGGCACGCTGGGGCTGATCGCGCACACGCAGCCGCGCAGGCTCGCGGCGAGGGCCCTGGCCGCCCGAATTGCCGAGGAATTGGGGCAATCGGTCGGTGGCAGTGTCGGATTCCGGGTTCGATTTGCGGACCAGGTGTCCCAAGCCACGCGCCTGGTTTTGATGACCGACGGGCTGCTTCTGGCGGAACTGGCCTCGGATCCGTTGCTGCGCCGCTACGACACCATCATTGTGGACGAAGCGCATGAGCGCACACTGAATGTCGATCTGCTGTTGGGCGTGCTCAAGCGCCTGCTGCCGCGCCGGCCGGACTTGAAGCTCATCGTCACCTCGGCGACGCTGGATGTCGAGCGAGTCTCCCGATTCTTTGACGACGCGCCGATCATCACGGTCTCCGGCCGTGGCTATCCGATCGAGGTGCGCCATCGGCAAGCGGAGGGGGATGAGGAAGATCCTGATCTACCGCTGGCGGTTCTCGACGCGTACCGGGAGATCGCCGCGGAACCCGGTGAGATCGGCAATGCCGACGTCTTGGTGTTTCTGCCCGGAGAGCGCGAGATCCGCGATGTCGGTGAATTGCTGGAACGCGAACTACAATCGCAGGTCGAGGTGCTGCATTTGTACTCGCGCCTGTCTTGGGAGCAGCAAAGCAGGATTTTTCAGCGCGGCTCCCGGCGGCGAATCGTGCTGTCGACCAATGTGGCGGAAACCTCGATCACGGTGCCCGGCATACGCGCGGTCATCGATTCAGGTCTCGCACGCATCAGCCGTTACAGCGTGCGCAACCGCTTGCAGCGGCTGCCCATCGAGGCGGTCTCGCGCGCCAGCGCGGACCAACGTAAAGGCCGTTGCGGCCGCTTAGGCGCGGGCCTGTGCATCCGGCTGTATACGCAAGCGGATTTTGAGCAGCGCGCGCCGTTTACCGAGCCTGAGGTGCTGCGCACCAATCTGGCCGCCTTGTTGTTGCGCTTGGCGGCGGACGGGTTGGGAGCGGCCGAAGATTTTCCATTCATCGATCCGCCGGAATCGCGAGCGCTGAACGACGGCTATCGCTTGTTGCAAGAACTGCAAGCATTGGATGACGATCGGCGCATCACGCGCCGGGGCCGGGCGATGGCGCGGCTGCCGCTTGATCCGCGGCTCAGCCGAGCCCTTCTGGAGAGCAAACGCTTCCGCGCCGAGAGCGAGCTGCTTTCGATCGTCGCGGGCTTGAGCGTCCCGGAGGTACGCATCGGGGACGATCCAGCGGCGAATGTTTCGTTCGAGGATCCTAAATCGGAATTCTTGTCGCTGGTGAAGCTTTGGCGCGCGTATCGCAAGGCGCGCGAGGGGTCGAGGCGCGAATTGCGGCGCTGGTGCAAGGAGCACCAGCTGTCCCTGCTGCGCTTGTCGGAATGGGACGATGTCTATGCACAGGTGGCCGATCGAGCGCGCGACATCGGCATCGTGGCGCAGGCTCAACCGGGAAGCTATACCGGCGTGCATCGGTCCTTGCTCGCCGGATTTTGCACCATGGTGGGCGCGCGCGGCGAAGAGGGCGTGTATGCCGGCACGCGCGGTGTCCATTTTCATATCTTTCCAGGTTCGGCGCTTTCCCGGCGTCGGCCGCGCTGGATCATGGCCGCCAGCATCGTCGAGACCTCACGAGTGTTTGCGCGACGCGTCGCGGACATCGAACCGATGTGGATCGAGGCCGCGGCGGCGCATCTGATCAAGCGCGAATATCTCGAGCCGGATTGGGACGAGAATCGCGAAGAGGTCGTGGCGCGCGAGCGTGTCAGTTTTCTCGGGCTGATCTTAAGTGCGGGTCGGATCGTGAACTATGGGCCCATCGCGCCCGAGGAGTCGCGCCGGATTTTCGCGCGTGAGGCCATAGTCTACGAGCGGCTGCGCCGACGACCGGATTGGTTGGAGGAAAATGATGCGGCGGTGCGCGAAGCGCGGCAAGCGGAAGAGCGCCTGCGCACGCGCGATCTTTTGCAAAGTGCCGAGGCCTTTGTCGAATTCTATGATCAACACCTGCCGCGCCAGGTGTCGAGCGGCGCGACGCTCGAGCACTTCAGCCGGCACTTGTCGGTGCCGCAGCGGCTGAGCCTGCGTCTGACACCCGAACGCATCTACGCTCGCTTGCCCGAAGCCGATGCGCTCGCGCAATTTCCGGAAGTCACCCGAGTAGCCGCGTTGACGCTGCCCGTCGAATATCAATTCGCCCCGGGCGAGGCGCGGGACGGCACCACCTTAAAGGTGCCGCTGCTGGCGCTGCCCGGCGTTACTCGCGCGATGGTGGATGCGGCGATTCCGGGGCTGACCGCGCCGAGGATTGAGGCGCTATTGCGCTCCTTGCCCAAGGAAGCGCGGCGCAGCTTGATCCCGATCGCCTCAACGGCCGCAGATTTCTTGTCGCAGGCGACGAGTCTCGATGCGCGACACTTAAAGGCATGGCTCAAGGAGCATCGCGGTATTCCGGAAGGGTCGATCCGATTCGACCCTGCGGCGGTGCCGGCGCATTTGACGACGCAATTGAGCGTGTGGCAGGGCGACAAAGAGATTGCCAGGGGGACAGATCTTGCGGAGCTGCGCCGTCGATGCGCGACGGCGGCACGTGCCGAACTCGATGCGCAGGCACGCGCCGCCTACGCCCCCTTGGGGAACTGGCAGCGGTTCGAGATGGGCGAGTTGCCTGAAAGCGTTGCCGTGACATTGGAACAAGGCGCGCTGTGGGTGTATCCCACGTTGAGGCAGCAGGGCTCCGCGCTGCAAGTGGGCTACGAGTGGTCCCCCGAGGAAGCAACACGTGCATGGCACGAGGGGGCCGCGCGTCTGGCGCGCGCGATATTGGAGCGCCAGGCACGAGAACTCGGGAAAAGCATCGCAGGTTCCGTTTATTTGCTGCTCAGTGCGAGCCCCTATATGAGCAGTGATGAGCTGGTCGATCTGTTGCTGCAGCTGGCATTTCGCAGCGCCTGTTTCGGCGATGCCGCCGCGCCACGCACGCGTGCCGCGTTCGAACTCGCGGTCGATCGAGGTCGCGAGCGCTTATACCCCTGTCTCGACGCGGCCAGCGCCATGGCGTCGGGTTGGTTCAAAGAGGCGGCCCTGGTGCGCGAGACGCTTGAGGACCCGCGCGTGCGGTCGCTGGCGGACGCGGCGGATGACACCCGCCGGCATCTACGCCAGCTTTTGGCGCCGCGGATTCTAGGGTCCGCCGCGCCGGATTGGCTGCGCCAACTGCCGCGCTACCTGAAAGCGGAGCAACGACGCTGGCAGCGCAACGCGGTGCGCGGCAACGAGTCGGCGAACCTCGTGCAGGAGCTAAAACACTGGCGCGCGCGCTACGATCAATTGGAAAAATCGCTGGAAGCGGAGCTGCGCTGGACCTTCAAGCTCGATGAGCTTCGGTTCTGGGTCGAGGAATACCGCGTCTCGCTCTACGCCCAAGAATTGAAGACGCTGGGTCCGATTTCCGCGGCGCGCTTGGCGGAGCGCGCAGGGGAAATCGACAATTGGCTTAAGCGCTAGACGTCGAAGCGAATACCCTGCGCCAGGGCCATCTGCCCGCTCCAGTTGATGGTGTTGGTCTGGCGACGCATGTAGGCCTTCCAGGAATCCGATCCCGCCTCACGGCCGCCGCCCGTGTCTTTTTCACCGCCGAACGCGCCGCCGATCTCGGCGCCCGAAGTGCCCAGGTTGACGTTGGCGATGCCGCAATCGCTGCCGTCCGCGGATAGGAAGCGTTCGGCTGCCCGCAGGCTGTCGGAAAATATCGCCGACGACAGTCCATAAGGGACCGAGTTCTGTAGCGCCACCGCTTCTTCCAGCGTGTCAAAGCTCATCAGGTACAAAATCGGCGCGAAAGTTTCGGTGCGGACCACGGCCATGTCGCCGTTGGCGCGGATAATCGCGGGCTCGACGAAATTGCCAGGCCGCTGCAAGACCTTGCCGCCGTACAGCAACTGTCCGCCTTCGGCCTGCGCGGCGGCAATCGCCGCGCGGTAGCGCGATACGGCGCCGGGGTCAATCAAGGGCCCCATGAGCGTCTCTGCCTCGAGCGGATCACCGATGCGGACTTGAGCATAGGCCGCGACCAGGCGCCGTTCCAGCTCGGCGGCGCGCGATCGATGGATCAGGACGCGTCGGGTGGTGGTGCAGCGCTGACCGGCGGTGCCTACCGCGCCGAAGACGATCGCCGGAACGGCGAGGTCCAGGTTGGCGTTCTCATCGACGATGAGCGCATTGTTGCCGCCCAGCTCCAGAATACTTTTGCCCAAGCGCTCGGCGACGCGCACGCCAATTTGTCTTCCGACTTGGGTCGAGCCGGTAAAGGAGACCAGCGCCACCCGTCGGTCATCGACGAAGCGCCCGGCGATTTCGCTGCCGGCGTCGATAAAGATCTGAAAAACCGGCGGCAGCTCGAGCCGTTCCATCACCCGATTGCAAATATGCTGTACCGCCAGCGCGCACAGCGCGGTCTTGGGGGAGGGCTTCCACACGGTCGCATTGCCGGAAATCGCCGCCAGGAATGCGTTCCACGCCCACACGGCGACCGGAAAGTTAAACGCCGAAATCACGCCGACCACCCCGAGCGGGTGCCATTGTTCGTACATGCGGTGCTGTGCCCGCTCCGAATGCATGGTGTTGCCGTACAACATGCGCGACTGGCCCACGGCAAAATCGGCGATATCGATCATTTCTTGCACTTCGCCATCGCCCTCGGCCTTGATCTTGCCGTTCTCCAGAGAAACTAAGCTGCCGAGCGCGTCCTTGTAGTTGCGCAGCTCCTCGCCCACGACCCGCACCGCCTCGCCGCGCTTCGGCGCGGGTATGCGCCGCCAGGCGGCGGCGGCGGTCACGGCCGCATCCATGACGACCTCATAGTCGCGCACTGTGGCGCCGCGCACTTGCGCCAATCGCTTGCCGGTCGCAGGGTTGATCGAATCGATCAGCGGGCCGCTGCTGTCGGTACTCCAGCCGTGACTTCCCGACCATGCCCCGGCATTGATGTCGCGAAGTCCTAAGGCCTCGAGGGGATTATTGCTGTGCTTCATAGGGGGTCTCGATTGTCGCGGTCATATGTGAAGGGGCCGCATTTTGACTTGCAGGCGCGTACAACGCTAGCATCCGAAGGGATGTCGACCACGCACGCCTTGACAAACTGGCATCCTGCCACCTGGCACAGCCGTCCAGCGACCCAGCAGCCCAAATACGCCGATGCCCCGGCGCTCGAGCGGGCAGTTGCGGCCTTAAGCCGCTTACCGCCCCTGGTGGTCTCCTGGGAAATCGAAGCGTTGACCGCCAAGCTAGCCCAGGCTCAGCGGGGGGAGCAGTTCCTGCTGCAGGGGGGCGATTGTGCCGAGAGCTTCGAGGATTGCGAATCGGACAACATCGCCAGGCGTCTGAAGATTCTCCTGCAGATGAGCCTGGTGCTGTTGCAGGGCCTGAAGAGGCCCATCATTCGCGTGGGCCGGTTCGCCGGGCAGTATGCCAAGCCGCGTTCGGCGGACACCGAAACACGCGACGGACTGACGCTGCCGTCTTATCGCGGCGATAACGTCAATCGGCCGGGTTTCACCGTGGCGGAGCGCGAACCGGATCCGGATCTGTTGCTGCGCGGATACGAGCGCGCTTCGCTGACGCTCAATTTTGTGCGCGCGTTGATCGACGGCGGTTTCGCCGACCTGCATCACCCGGAATATTGGGATTTGGGGTTTTTGCGCCACGCACCGCTGCGCGATGCGTATCAACAGATCGTCGACTCGATTGCCGAATCGATGGATTTCTTTGAATCGATGAGCGGGCAGCGTGTGCACGCCGCGACGCGCGTCGATTTCTACTCCAGCCACGAAGGCTTGCATCTGCTCTCCGAACAGGCGCAGACGCGCTTCATTGAACGCCAGAAGCGGTGGTACAACTTGTCGACGCACATGCCATGGATCGGCATGCGCACCGCCGATATCGATGGCGCGCATGTCGAGTATTTTCGCGGCATCGCGAATCCGATCGGCGTGAAAGTAGGGGCTTCCATGAGCGCTGAATGGCTACAGGAGCTGATCCAAGTACTCAATCCGCAGAATCTTCCCGGTCGGTTGACCTTCATTCACCGCTTCGGCGTGAAGGAGATCGAACACCGATTGCCCGGCATGATCCGCGCGGTACGTGCGACGGGTTCACCGGTGCTATGGGTGTGCGATCCCATGCACGGTAATACCGAAACCACGGCGGGGGGCGTGAAGACTCGTCGCTTCGACAACATTTTGGGCGAGGTCGAAGCGGCATTTGATATCCATCGCCAAGAGGGCTCGATGCTCGGTGGAGTGCACATCGAACTGACTGGCGATGATGTCACCGAGTGCATTGGCGGTGCGCGGGGACTGACCGAGGCGCACCTGGCGCGCGCCTATCGATCCCAGGTGGACCCGCGCCTGAATGCCGAGCAGGCGTTGGAGTTAGCGATGCTGATTGCGCGCCGAGCCGGCGCCGGCGTGCGTTCGGGCCATAGGCCGCGCCCGCCCGTCTAGTGCCGATAAGGCATGGAATTCAAGCTTGATTGTTTCGAGATAAAGATTATAACTAATTGATTACAAGCAGTAAATTGTGAGTATCGAGACTTTCATAAAGGAGCCGTTGCAGGGGAAAACCTCCCTGTCGCGAGTGTTCTGGCTGTACGTCGTGGTGGGTTCGCTTCTCTACGGGGCCATCGAACTGTTTCTGAATCCCGAGAGCCAATGGCTGATGCGGATTTATGCGATTGGCGGCCTCATCTTCAGCATCTACGTCACCGTTGCCACGTATCGATGTGCCGGGAACTGCAGGTCGCCTACGCTGGCACGGTTTGTGCGAATCTCGGCGATCATTTCTTTGCTACTGCTGCCGGTGCTCGCTTATCTCGACTTCACCGGGTCGCTGAGTTTGACGGACCTTTTGGGCGGGCGCTTGCCCGAATAAAAATGCCGCTTGAGGTCGATCATGCTTTCGTGACCTGCGCACCCGGGGCTCCCGAGGGTGATGCGCTTCTTAAGCTCGGTTTTGTCGAAGGCTCGGGCAATACACATCCCGGCCAAGGGACGGCTTGTCGCCGCTTCTTCTTCGAGAACTTTATGCTCGAATTGGTGTGGGTCACGGATCAGCGGGAGGCGCAAAGCGAACGCACGCGGCGCACGCGGTTATGGGAGCGTTGCACGCAGCGGGAACAAGGCGTGTGTCCTTTTGGAATCGTCTTGCGCTGCGCCGACGAGCGAGTGTCGTCGGCGCCATTTCCGGTGTGGTCCTACACGCCCGGTTATCTGCCCCCCGGCATGTCGATTGAGATCGCTGAAGGCACGACACTGCAGGAACCGGAATTGTTTTTTTTATCATTCCTCAAAGGCGCGTCAAATCGTGCGCCCCAACCGCGAGATCACGCAATGCCGATCAGGCAGATTAGCGGGCTCGCCGTTGGAGTCCCCGACCTTGCGGGATTGTCGGCGGCATCGCTAACCGCCGCGAAGCACAAACTTCTTCGGTACTTCGAGTCGCGGCAATATGTTCTTGAGATTCTATTCGCTGGTGCACCCGAGGCACGATTTGACCTGCGACCCGCGATGCCGCTGTTGTTCCGCGGCATCGCGTAAGGATAGACACATGCATTATTTGCTCTTCTACGAGTTCGTCTCCGACTACGCCGAGCGGCGCGCGGAGTTTCGCTCGCAACACTTGCGATTGGCCTGGGAGGCGCAGGCGCGTGGTGAACTAGTTCTGGCGGGGGCCTATGCCGACCCGATTGACGGGGCAGCGCTGCTGTTTCGGTGCAGCTCTCCGGCGGTGCCACAAGGCTTCGCCGCCGCTGATCCCTACGTGGTGGCGGGGCTGGTGAAACGTTGGCATGTTCGCCATTGGATCACGGTGGTGGGCGAGGGCGCCACCACGCCGGTGCGTCCTGACAGCGCTTAGGTTCGCAAGTAGCTGGCGCCGTTGACGTCGATCACGCATCCGGTCATTGCGGCGGGTGCATCGAGCGCGCAGTAAACGGTCGCCTGCGCGACTTCGTCGGTGCGGTTCACGCGTCCCAAGGGGTGCTGCGCGAGTATGGCGGGGCCGTCAGGGCCCTGAAGATGGCTTGTTGCCATTTCGGTCTCCACCCAACCAGGCGCGACGCAATAGACGTAGATCCCGTTCGGCGCCAGCGCCTTGGCAAGAGACTGCGACAGGGCGTTCAAGCCCGCTTTGCTGGCGCCGTACGCGGGCGCGTCGGGCTCACCTCTAAACGCTCCGCGCGAGGACACATTGACAATGCGGCCGCGGCCGAATTCTTCGTTACGAGGATTGCGAGCCGCCATACTTTGGGCCGCGAGTAGCGATAGATTCGCCGGCGCAGCCAGGTTGGTCGTCAGCGTCTGCTGCCACGCGGATTGCCAGTCCTCGTAGCGCGTGGCGAGCGGCGAGTGGGATAGATACAGTCCGGCGTTGTTGACCAGGACATCGACGGCGCCGAGGGAGTCAACGACCCGCTGCCACAGCAAGCTCGTCTCCCGCAAATCCGCAAGATCCGCATCAAAGAGCGCGTGCCCGGAACCGGTAAGGCTTCGCAGGCATTCTTCAGCCGCCGATCGGTTGTTGCGATAGTGAACCGCTACGCTCACGCCGCGTCGTGCGAGTTGAGTCGCGATGACTCGACCGATGCCGCGCGAGGCGCCGGTCACAAGCGCAACTAGTTTCTCCGTACCGGCATCCCCGGATAGTGGTGAAACGGTCGGTGCGGATGCTCAGCCCGCCTGCGCGGGAGGTACGCAAATCCCTGTATCACGGTGTAAGAGCCGCCGCGCGATTCCGCTGCCGGATCGGAATACGCGTCTTGATCGGCATAGGCGCCTTCGTCGACATACTCTGGCGCGTAGCGAGGATCCGGCCCATTGGCCCGAACGTAGCGAACTTCAGGCGTCGCCGCCATAGTGTTTATCGGGCCCACCTCGCGAAGCGAAGATCTATCGCCACAGGGATTATTAGAAAAAGTCTTAAGGCCGTTGGTCGTACATTCCCAAATCTGACCGCTCGGGACCGCGGGCGACGTCGTTGGCCACGCGTCCGCGGCTGAGCGTGCCGGGTCGGCAGCGGAATCAACCGCGCTCGATGACAGGACGGCAGGCTCCGCGCGGAGTGCGGCGGGCGGCGCAACGGTCAACGATGCTGACGGCGATGACACTAAAAGATCGGCGGCGCGGTCTCGGTGTTGCAGAGAGCCCGCAGTGATTGCAATCGCAAGGCTCGCCAGCAACAGTGCGCCAAAGATCCACGGCCGCAAGTCCCTTTCCTTGTTCATGACGCGATTATCCTCCGACGCTTCGGCGTGTGTGGCGATTGTGAGCGCAGATTAATACTCGCATGGCCGCTGAGCGGATGTAAATTCAACAATGTAATTCTTACAGGGATTTGCATAATAACTGTCACAACCCAAGTTCTGTGCGAAGAAGAATTCGCGGGCATTTCCTTATGTATACTGGTGCGACTAGATCAAGAACTAGCTTTCGTGGGGTAGGGCGGAAGGCCGCGCAATCGACCATAGAGGGGTAGGAAATGATGCACGCAAGACCAGGATTGTCTTGCTCGCCACGGAAGCAATCGCTGTCCGGCGCGAGTTGCGTTGCGGTGATTGGTGCGATGATGTTAGCCGCGCTCTTCAGCGGCTCGGTGTGCGCGCAAACGCTGCCGGATTACAAGGTTCACCCTGGCGACAAGTTGATCGTCGGCGTGTACGACGATCCCAAGCTCATGCCGCAAGAAATCACGGTGACGCCCGACGGCAAAATCGCGTATCCCATGGTGGGCGAAATGGTCGCAGGCGGGAAGACCACCGAACAAATACGCCTGGAACTCGCCACCAGACTTAAGAAATACATTTCCGATCCGATTCCCATGGTCTTGGTGACCGCTGTCAACGGAAACGTGGTTTACGTCATCGGGCAAGTTACCAAGCCGGGCGTGATTACCATGAATCCGACCATCAATGTCCTTCAAGCGCTCAGCATCGCGGGCGGCGGCAATCCCTATGCGAAGCTTGACAGCATCATCGTGATTCGAAGCTCATCCGGCGGGCAACGGATACTGCCTTTCAAGTACGGCCAGGTCGCGTCGGGCAAAGATCTGGAGCAAAACGTGCAGCTGGAGAGCGGCGATGTCGTGGTCGTTCCCTAAGCGAGTGGCAACGCGACACACTCCGCGGCTCATCGGCGTCTCTCTGGCCGCGGGCTCGGCACTGGCCGCCAATGGCGTATTCGCGGCGGAAACTTACATTCAACCGAGCGCGGCGTTGACCATCGAGAACAATACCAACCTGGATCTCGAGCCGGGTGTAAGCACCCAGAACATACAAGGCTATGCGGCCAAACTGGCGGCGCTGTTTGGCATCGCCACGCCGAACTCAGACTCGACCATCAGGCCGCGCCTGGAATACCGGGACTATCCGAGCGACTCCCAGGACAACCGGTTGGAAGCTTACTTGGATTTCATTTCCAATTACCGTGGAGTGCGCAGCAACGCCAGTATCGTCGGCGTTGTCGAGCATCGCGACGATATCAATGCAGAACTCTCGTCGGCGCTCTTCGATGAGATCACGCCAACGCAGCCGACGGCACCGCAAACGGGCCAAGCGGTGAGGGGCGAGACACGCGACAGTCTGTTGCTGTTGCCCAAATACATCTACGATTTTACGCCCGTCATCGGCGCAGGAGTCTCCGGCATCGTTCAAGGCGTGCGATACAGCCCGAGCGACGATGTCGCCCACATCGACTTCAACTATTACGAAGCTGAGGGATTCGTCAGTTGGAATTACAGCCCCCGATCGGCGCTGTCGTTCGGTGGCTTCGGTTCGAAGTATGACGCCACCCATGTGGATTCCACCGCCACGGGAGCCGGTACCAAAATCAATTGGACGACGAACTGGACGCCGCTGCTTTCGACCGACGCTAATGTGGTTTATCAACACACCAAAATTGATCAGACGCTCCCGAGCCTGGTGCACACCGACGTCAATGCCTGGGGGGCGACCTTTAACGCCGTCTACAAGGCACAGACCAGCCAGTATCGGTTGAACTTTGGGCGCATCATTACGCCTTCGGGCGCAGGCGCTGTATATCTCAATGATCAATTGCAGTTCCAATATACCCGAGATCTGACGGAGCGCTTTGCGTTTACCGGTGCGCTGATCGCGCTCCACAACCACGTGATCCCCGCCAACACCGGCGGGTACGATCGTGACTACGGGCAAGCCGTTGTTGAGTTTAAGTGGATGTGGACGAGGACTTTGTACCTGTTGGGCGGCTATCAATATGCCTACCAAAAGTTCAAGACCAATCCGGACAGCGCGTCAAACAATCGGGTCTACATAACACTGGGCTATCTGGGTCTGCCACGGCAGCGGTAACAATCATGGACACCTCAATCGGTCATTCTTCTGGGCTGGTCGACTATTTTGGGGCGCTGCGCCGGCGCTACATTTATTTGATCACCATTCTGCCCGCCGCCATCTTTATCTGTGTCTGTGCGGCGTTTGCCATTACGCCGAAATATCGGTCCACGGCGACCATCATGCTTGAAACCTCTTCGGTGCCGAAGGACATCATCGAGACCACGGTCATCAGCTATGCGGATCAGCAGATCGAAATCGTGCAAGGCCGTGTCATGACCGTGGACAGCCTGCAGCAAATTGTGAAGGACATCGATCCGTACCCAAAGAAAAAGAATTGGACCGCGGCCGAGAAGGCGCAGCAGATCCTCAATGACACCACGCTGGAGCGCGTCGATCCGGTCACTTTAAAACCGCAGGCCGAATCGAATGCGTTTTCCCTGCACTACGACAATCCCAGTCCGGAGCTCGCAACCGCGATCAATGCGCGCCTCGCGCAGCAGTTCCTCGAGTTTAACCAACGCGTGCGGACGGAGGCCGCTGGCGAAGCCCGCGGCTTTCTGCAGAAGCAGTCCGAAGGCATTCAGCAGCAGATGCGCGAGAACGACGCCAAGATCGCGGAATTGAAGCACAAGTATGGCGAGGCGCTGCCGGAATTTCTGCTGCGCAATCAGTCAGCAGTCGAGGACCTGTTGCACCAGCAGGATAACTTGCAGCAGCAGATTCTGGCCGCGCAGGAGAAAGAATCGGTTCTTACCCTGCAGTTGAGCCAAATGAGTCCGAATCTGATCACGCAGTCGGGAGATCTTACCGATGTTGCGACGGTTCGCGCTAAATTGACCGAGGCCGAGCAGCGCTACACGCCGGATCATCCCGAGGTAAAACGGCTACGACACGCGTTGGAAACGCTGATGGCTCAAACCGGATCGGCGAGCGGCGGAAATCAACCGTCCAACAATCCGCAATACCAGCTGACGCAGACCCAGTTGAAAGCGGCGCGTAACGAGCTGGCGAATCTGCAGCGTCAGTTCAATGCGACGACGGCCAAGCTGGCGCAACGCCGCGAGTTGGTGTCGCAGACCCCGGTGGCAGAGCGGGCGGTCTCGGAGATCTACCGCCACAAGGAAGCCTTGCAAAACGAATACCAGCGCGTACAGGATAAGCTGCAAAACGCCAATTTGGCCGAGACCTTCGAGAGTCATCAGGGCGGCGAACGATTCGCGCTTGTTCACGCATCCTCGGTTCCCGGATTGCCGGTATATCCCAATCGGGTGGGACTGATACTGATCGGGTTGGTATTCGGTGCCGCGCTTGCGGGCATCGCGGTGGCCGTCGCGGAGAGCACGGACCACCGGATACGTTCGGCGGCTGATTTACATTTGCCGGACGACATACCGATGCTGGCAGCCATTCCCTTTATTTCTAATTCAGGGGATCGCTGGCGTCGCAGGGCTCGGTTCACATCGCTGCTGGGCGCCTATTCGGTCGCAATCGTTGTGATGGTCGCTGTGATACTATCTTCTAGGCTGCGTTGATTGATGCGATACGTGTGTACTCATGGCGACCGCTAGGTAGGAATCCATGTCAATCGTAGAACATGCATTAGAGAAAAGCCGGGCCGCTGAGCAGCACAAACTTTCCCGTCGCCCGGACGTCGAAGCCGAGCGCATCAGGAACCGAACCCAGCAGGCGGCATCCATCGATCCGGCCGTGCGGATCGTGCCAGTGGTGGCGACCGTGGATCGCGAGTTGTGCCGGCAGCGGCGCTTGTTGATGCGCGGCACGGGCGAGGATGGCGACGGATCGGCGATCGCCGCCTACCGCATGCTGCGAACCCGCCTCTTGCATCGGGCACGCGCCAAGCAATGGAGCACTATTGCCATTACCAGCGCGGGACCGAATGACGGTAAGACTTTAACGGCGCTGAACCTCGCGCTCGGCATGGCGCGCGAGAAGAGCCGAGAGATCGTTCTGCTCGATATGGATATGCGCAATCCGAGCGTGTGCCGAATGTTGGGCGTGAATCCGCCGCACGAATTGCGCGCGTATCTTGAGGGCGCTGAGCATTCACAACAGATGTTCTTTTCGGTCGAAAGCGCCAATCTGTTGATTGCCGGCAGCACCGGCTCGGCGGAACACGCATCGGAGCTGCTCGCTTCGCCGCGGTTCGAGGAGCTGCTGCGTATTGTGCGGCAAGGCACCGTCAATCCCATCGTGCTCATCGATCTGCCGCCGGTGTTGCTCACCGATGATGCCTTGGTGGTCGCGCCGAAAGTCGACGCAACGCTGGTGGTGGCTTCCGAGGGCCTCACCAGCCGGCTTGAACTCTCGAAAGCGTTGAATCTGCTGGCGGATTTCACGGTCGCCGGTGTGGTTCTCAATCGCGCCGTGGAGACCGCTCCTGCATATGACTATACGTACGCTTATCAGTCCGTAGAAGGCAAAGGCGCGAGCGATAAGCGGACCTGATTCAACGCCGCTTGGAATCTGAGCATGGCCCTTTACGAACGCAGCAAAGCACGACGCTCGCTGTTCGATACGATTACCTACCGCGTTGCGTCTCAAGTTTCGACCGTGCTGGCCTATATCGTCTTAGTCCGCGCCACCAGCAAGGCGGATTTTGGCGTATACAACTTGCTGTATTCGTTCATTCCGCTGGTGGGAACCGCCGCCTCGCTGGGACTCGAACAGTCGCTGCGGCGCTTCCAACCCGAGTATTTGCGACAGGGCAGCGTTCAGGCCGCAGCCTGGCTGGTCAAACGTGTCGCTGCGCTGCGTTTTGGCGCCAACCTCACCGTACTGGGCGTGGTGTGGCTGGCCTGGAACCAGTTGGCGCCGCACTTCGATCTCGGAGGGTACCGAATCGAGTTTTCGATTTTCTGCGCTTTGCTCCTCCTGCATTTTCAGGCGCAGATACTGCAGTTAACGTTGGCGGCGCACATGCTGCATCGCTTCAGCGTCGGCTCGGTGGCGATGCTCTCGCTCGGCAAACTGCTCGGCTACTCGGCGCTGGCGCTGGCCGGAGCGCTGAATCTTCGCAATGCGATTTGCGCCGACCTGCTCGCGTATCTAACGATATACATTTTTTTGCGCATCACCTATTACCGACGTTGCACTGCCGGCATTCCAAGGGAAACCTATCGGCCCGACCCCGACGAGCGCAAGCGGCTCTTAAGATACGGCCTTTACAACAATTTTAATGATGCCGGGACCCTGTTCTTAGATTCGCGCATCGACAATTTCTTCATCGCGGCATTCATGAACTCGGTGGCGGTCGGCATCTATTCCTTTTATGTGCGGTTGAACGAAATGGCGATCAACCTGCTCCCGGCCCGCCTCTTCGACAACATCATTCAGCCGATGTTCTTTGCCATAAAACCCGCCGACGCGGATTACCGCGTGCCGCAGTATTTCACCCTTCTGGTGAATGCCAACCTGCTGCTGCTGTGGCCGATGTTGGCATTCTCCTTCGCCTATCACGCGGAGATCGTGCGGGTGATCTTCGGCGGAAAATTCATCGAGCACTCCTGGCTGCTGCCCATCATCATGGGGTTCGCGGCGATCAACAGCTTCGCGACGCCCGTGGCGCTGGTGGCGCAATATGAAGAAAAAGTGCACATCCAGTTGCTGAGCAAGCTATTCGCGGTCTACAACGTGATCGCGCTTCTGGTGCTGATCCCTTACATGGGTATCTACGGTGCCGCGCTGGCCATCGGTTCTGCGCAACTCATGAAGAACTCGTTCGTGTGGTGGCATGTCCGCCGGCGCGCGGTGTGGGTCAACGCCGGCACATCGATCGTCGTCAGTGCTGCATTGTGGGCCAGCACCGTGGCAATTTGCTACGGACTCAAGAGCGCTGTGCCCGTGCCGGCCTTCGGGCAATTGATTCTGGGGGCGATCGTCATCAGCGGCGCCGCGCTGCTTCACGTTCGTGGGCCCATTCTTTGCGCGTCGGATCGGGAGATGCTGCTGCGCCTGTTCCAGGGTAAGGAAGTCCGCCTGTTGCGCGTGCTGGGACTATGGAGTCCTTTCGCCGGTTTGCCGCGGGCACATTAGCGACCGAATGACGGGACTGCGCCTATTGGTCGTTTCCTCCGACACCTACCCTCCGACCCGAGTGGACGTCGCGGTGCTGTTCGGTGTCGAGCTCGCGGCTCGAGGCCATGAGATCGATCTGATATTGCAGAGCGAGGCGGCCTGCCAAAACGCCTATGTGGCGCAGTGGGCAGGCGGGAGGGTATGGGTTGGCGCCACCGATTTGGGCCGCTCGCTGATTCGACGGCTGCGCAAGCATGCGCTCGGCATCGCGAACGACTGCCGATTATTTTCGCGACTAAGACAGACGCCGTATGACGCGGTGGAAATCAAGGACAAATTTCTGTCCGGCGTGCTGGCGCTGATAGCGGCCCGGTTGTATCGCGCCAAGTTCATCTATTGGCTGTCGTATCCGTTTCCCGAGGACTATTTGGAGCGCGCCAAAGACGGCAGCGCTCGCTATCCGCTTCTGTATGTGATCAGGGGTGTGGTATTCAAATGGCTGCTGTATCGATGGTTGCTTCCCGCCGCGGATCACATATTCGTGCAGAGCGAACAAATGCGTGAAAACGTCGCCGCCCAGGGTATTCCATGGCTGAAAATGACGGCGGTGCCCATGGGTGTCAATGCGGCGCTGTGCGCGGCAGTCGACCTGTCGCGCACCCGCCAGGTCTTGCCGCAGGGCTCACCCTGCGTTTTGTATCTCGGGTCACTGAACCGGATACGCCGGTTGGATTTTCTGATCCGGGTGTTTGCAGCCGTAAGATCCGTGATACCGACAGCATTGATGTACATCGTCGGCCGAGGCGATCATCCTGAGG
This sequence comes from uncultured Gammaproteobacteria bacterium, assembly GCA_963749775.1. GTDB lineage: Bacteria > Pseudomonadota > Gammaproteobacteria > Steroidobacterales > Steroidobacteraceae > Bog-1198. The sequence goes on along the minus strand of CAVVPB010000021.1, from coordinate 140,171 downwards.
ATGAAAAGACCCTGATACGGGAAGTGGCGCGCCTCGGCTTGAATTCCTCAGTCGTTTTTGTCGGGCAACTGCCCCAGGCTGAGGCCTTGAGATACGTACAGGAGGCGGATGTTTGTGCATCGCCGCTGTATCCCACGCCGGTGTTGCAACAAGGCTCGCCAACCAAGTTCGTGGAATACATGGCCATGGGCAAGGCGGTCGTGGCTAATGATCAACCTGAGCAGAAACGGGTGATCGAGGAAAGCGGCGCGGGAATCTGCGTACCCTATGAGGAGCAGGCGTTTGCCGGGGCCATCGTGCGGTTATTGCGCGAGCCTGAAACAGCCCGGGCCATGGGTGAACGAGGGCGCCGCTATGTGATTGAGCACCGGGTCTACGGGGTGATTGCCGACGGGGTCGAAAGGCGAATGCGGGACATCGTCGAGGGCCGATGTTGACAAGCGGCAGACCGAAGCTGTGTATCGTCAACCCTTTTGAGCACGGGGGTGGCGCCGAATTTCAGATCAGCCTGCTGATTGACGCTTTGGTCGCTAGCGGCGAGTATGAGATTCACTATCTCACGCATTTCATCGACACGCGCGAGACAATTCGCCACTACCAGGTATCTCAGGTCGGCAACGGTGGTCCGCTGCCGCGTTTGGGATACCTCATGGATGCGAGGTCACTGTATCGTCAATTGAGTGCGATCGGTCCGTCGGTGATTTATCAGCGGGTTGCCTGCGCCTACACAGGCATTTGTGCCTTTTATGCGCGCCGCCGCTCAGTGCCGCTGGTTTGGCACGTCGCACACGACTCCGATGTCACGTCACAGAACATCGACCTGCAGCGCAACCTCTTGCGCGCGCGGCTTGAAAAATGGGCAGTGGCATACGGTGCACGCAATACCGAGCGTATCGTGGTCCAGTCCCGGCGTCAGGCGGAGTTATTGCAGACAAACTACGCCCGAACGGCGGATGCCGTCATCGCAAACTTTCATCCGCCTGCGAGCGAGACGATCGACAAAAGCGGTCCATTGACCGTCGTGTGGATCGCTAATTTGAAAACTTGGAAAAGACCCGAGATTTTTCTGCGATTGACGCAGTCTTTGAGCGGCGCCAAGGGTGTTCGGTTTGTCATGGTGGGCGCGCCGCCGCCGAATAGCGCGAATCGCCGCTGGCGCGAGCCGCTGATGCGCGGCATTGAGGGTACTACCAATCTTCAGTACTGGGGTCAGAAGAGCCATGCGGAAGTCAACGAGTTGCTCGCGCGCGCGCATATTCTGGTGAATACCAGCACACAGGAAGGGTTTCCCAACACCTTTATTCAGTCATGGTTGCGCGACGTGGCCGTCGTCAGCTTGCAGGTAGACCCGGATCGGGTGCTGGAACTACAGCAGGTGGGCATCATCGCCCATTCCGAAGCGGGCCTGCTCGCCGCGGTGCGCAGACTTCTCGAGAATGACGAACTGCGCGCAGCCTACGCCAAGCGTGGACGCGAGCATGCGATCGCGCGTCATTCTTTGCGCAATGCGCAGGAGCTGGTGCGCTTGATCGGCGCAGCATTGAGGCCGAGTGTAAATGCCTCGAGGCTAATCGGTGACGAGCGATTGTAAAAGATACCAAAAGACAACCGGGGAAAAGGCCCTGTCAGGACGGCAGAAGTTGAACGGCAGGGCGCAGGTCGCCTACGGGGATGATCTGAGCGGTCGCGCTGGAACCCCGCCGACGGCCGAATTGTCGGGCACATCGTGAATGACGACGGCGTTGGCGCCTATGATCACGTCGTTGCCCACGCTGACTCGGCCCAAGATCTTGGCGCCGGCGCCGATTTGCACACGATTGCCGAGGTGAGGCGCGCCAAATGGGTCGTCGTATCCGGTATTTCCCAAGGTGACTCCCTGTCGAATCAAGCAATCGTCGCCGATGGCGGATCCTCCATGGATGACGATGCATCCGTGGTGCTCGATACGCAGCCGGCGGCCGATTGTTGCTGTGGAACCGATGGTGATGCCGCAGAATATCTCGATCAGCTTATGAAATACGATATAGACAACAGTCCAAGGCGCCCGAACGATCTTGTTCTTGATGATGAATCTCGCATGCCCGAACCGGTACACGAGCAGCGCCCAGAAGCCGAGGCCGAGCAGCCCTTCCCGTTGCGCCTTGAGATCTTCAAGAATGACATTCATTCTGAATAATGTCGTGTAGTTATAGACGGTTAGACGACCGCGTGCGACATTAACCACTATGCCCGAGATGGCTGGAACAGCACAAGATTACGCACGGAGGGCGTAAGCGATCCCGGGCCCAAAATCCCACCCATGGTCAGACTCTCAATCAGCCGCGGTGACTTGCACGGTCCGGTTCGTGCGTCGATATTGCTGCTAGCAGCGCTCGCCCTGCTGGCGGGGCTGTACGGTCGCTTCAAAGGGATCGGGACTTGGCCGCTGGGTGTCGATGAGTTCTACATTTCGCGTTCCATCGATCACGTATTGCAGTCGGGAGTTCCTCGCTTTCTCTGCGGTGGGTATTACACGCGCGGTCTGCTGTATCAGTATCTGGTCGCGGGTGTGCGCCTGCTGGGGTTGGCGCCGGAGTTTGCCGGCCGCCTGGTCGCCGGCCTGTCGAGCCTGGCGGTGCTGCCGGCGGCCTATATCGTGGCCCGGCGAATGCACAGCTCGCTGGCGGGATGGCTGACCGTGATCATTCTTTGCCTCTCCATTTGGGAAATTGAGATGGCGCGCTTCGCCCGCATGTACGCGCCGTTTCAGGCGGCATTCGCGTGGTATGCCGTATTTTACCTGCGCTTCACCGTCGATAAGGACAGGGGCGCGCTACGCGGGATGGTTCTCTTGTCGGTGCTCGGAGTATTGACCTGGGAAGGAGGGATACTGTTGGGCGTGGCCAACCTATTCGCGATCGTGTTGGCGCATGAGCACGGCCGTCTCAAGCGTGCTGATATCGCTCGTATGGCCGGCCTCTTCGTGCTGCTGGCGCTTCTGCTCCTGGCGGCGCGCGACCCTCGGGGATTCGCCGGATCCGAAGAGGAATCGTTCGATCACGCGGCCTTCGCTATGGGATGGCTCGCCCCCTTGCGGCAGCAGCCGGGATGGGCGGCGGGGCTGCTACTACCGCTTGGCTTCGCTTGCGCCGCGCTGCCGTGGGTTTGGTCCTACCGCCGGCAGTGGCTCACGGCCGCGGGCTTGCTGGCCGCGCTAGCGGCGGCCGCGGTGCATTTGTTCATTGTCACCGCCGGTGTGCTCGCGTTGATGCTGTTTGCACGGCTGATCGATTGGCAGGATCTGTGCGCTCGTCGGGCACGCTATTTCCTGATCGCGATTGCCGGGTTTTTCGTGTTTTGGCTGGCATTCGATAACTGGGTTACTGCCGGAACCGCGCCGTCTTTGATGCAACAGCTGTTCGGTTTTCCCTATATCTACGACGAAATAATCCGGCCTTGGGGTCGCACGCTGCCCATTTTGTCCGCGGGGCTTCTGCTGACATTCGCTTATCTTGCCTGGAAAACCGTGACACGCGGCGATGCGGTCGATCCGATCGGCGTGCTGCTGAGCTTGGTGTTGCTGATGGTGCTCTTGGTCGGGGCGACTCAGACCCCGCGCACGGAAACCCGCTATACCTTCTTTCTTTACCCCCTGATGGTTGCACTGGCGGTCACGGCGGCGTTGATGATGGTTCGGCGCCTTGGTGTGGTGTCTCGAGCGCCGCTCGTGATTGGCGCGCTCGCACCGCTGCTGTACTTCGCTGCGAGCGAGGATTTCCAACCGAGGCACCTGGCGGCGGTGGACTCGGCCGATGTCAACTTTCGTGTAGGAATGTCGCGGGCAAACGCCGCTCACTACTATCCTCGCGACGATGTGCGGTCGCTCGCCCAGTGGTTCATCGCCCACGTGCAGCCCGATGACATCGTCATTACGGGGATTGCCAGTCTCGATGAATACTACGATAACTTTGACTATTTTTTCCTAGACAAGGAGGATAGCCGCTACGAGGCCTATGTGTGCAGGGACGGACGCACGGAGCGCTGGAGCAATCATCCGCTGCTCTATGGCGAAGAGGCGCTGAGCGCGGTAATCGCGTCGGGTCGGCGCGTGTTTGCCAGTGTTTATCCGGATGCCCAACGCCGGTTGGGCGCCGCCGCGCAGCGGCATGATTGGTCGGTGACACGGGTCTTTACGACGAAATACGGAAATGATGGCGTTTTGCTGATCGCCGCCAAATCCGAATCAGTTAACAAGGAGTAGGGGTTAGATACCTAACCATGCAAACCTTCACCCTCGCGATCATCTGTTGCATCACGCTGGCTGAGTTTCTCGTGCAAATGCTGAACTTGCCCGAGGTTCTGCGCTTCTTGCCGGAAGTATTGTCGGCCGTGGTGATTCTCTACGTGCTGGTCGCCGGAACTCGCGATCGATTCCACTTGGTAGCACCGAAATATTGGATCGTGTTCGGCGCGTTGGCGCTCGTGTTGATCTGCGGGATCATCAACGGCGAGCCGGGGGCGGGGCCCGTCATCAGCGCATCGAGATTCTATCTGCGGGCCGTACCGCTGTTCTTCCTTCCCGCGGTTCTTCCCTTGAGCGAAGTCCAGCTCAAGCGACAGCTCCGATGGTTGCTGGCAATCGCGCTGATTCAAGTGCCGGTGGCCGCCTATCAGCGCTGGGTCATCCAAGCGGCCGGTAGGTTCTCGGGCGATGACGTCAGAGGCACCTTGCTAGACTCTGGCATTCTTACCTTATTTCTGATTTGCGGAATTGCGGTGTTGACGGGATTGCTAATGCGAGGCCGCATTCGCCGGCGATGGTATGCGTTACTGGTTGTCCTGCTCATTATCCCGACTACCATCAATGAAACAAAGGTCACTGTTTTTTATCTGCCGATGGCAATTCTGATCGCTCTGGTCGTCGGCGCCGCTCCGGGAAAGAGACTGCGCTATGTGAGTGTAGCGCTCTTGGGCTTGATCGTGACGGGTGCGCTTTACGTTTCGGTCTACAACCTGACCCAGGTGAACAACCCGTTTAAGAATGAAAAGGATATCACCACGCTTTTCACCAATGAGAAACTAATGAGTCGCTACTTAAGCTCGGATGTCGCCGGGGTGGGTACTAAAAAGGATGTCCGGCGCCTCGATGCGATTGTCGTTCCGCTGCAATTCTTGGCAAAGGATCCCGTGCGGTTGGCATTCGGCCTGGGTACAGGCGCTGTTTCGCCGTCGAATCTTGGACGGAGTTTTCAAGGCGATTATCATCTGCTATTCAAGAAGTTCCTGATCATCTCGTTCACTTTCTTTCTTCTCGAGTTCGGCATTGTCGGCGTAGTGCTGATCCTGGTGTTGTTTTGGATGGTCTTTGCGGACACCCTGGCGGTGGCACGAAACGACAAGGACTCATTGTTTGGAGCGTTGGCGGTTGGGTGGGCCGCCGTCGTGGCGATCTTTGCGATTGACATCGCTTACACCAATTTCCATGAGTTCGCATCGGTCACCTACCTATATTGGTATTTTTCCGGATTGACTTGCGCGCGATGCATGGCAATCGCCTATGAGAAGAGAAGCCGCAGCAACCAAGCGGCCTCTGTGGCGAGTGCGCGGCGCCTCGGCCACGCAAACGTCAAGGAGATCGGTCCGGCCTGAAGACGACGAGATTGGAGAAGAGATAATTCCATGCGAAGGTGACGGCAAGGGAAGCCGCCTTGGCGAATATCGGACCCCATGCTTTCACGAGTAGCGCGACCACCGTGGTTGAGAGTGCGAGCCCGAGCAAGTTGCCGGCGAAGAAAAGTATTAGTTGGATCCATGCTCGCCGCCGCTGACGGTCGCGAAATGTCCAAGTCCGATTCAGCGCGAAGCTCAAGCCGATGCCGGCTGAATAGGAGGCGATATTGGCGGAAACGGCGGGGATTCCGACGAGCAGAGTCAGTATGCTAAATAGCGCAACGTCGAGCAGCGTGTTGGCAATTCCCACCGCGCCAAACTTAAGCGCGCGCATGGTCGCTCGCCCGCGTGATTTCACTCCAGGCGCTGGCCGGGGTAGGGCCCGCATATGTTATAACTGGCTGCATTCGCCGCCCCAATGTTTGGTATCGGTTAGTCTCTCATGACATCGACATCAATGGCATTTCGAAGCGACGCCAGCGCAAGCAAGCTCGGCTGGATCGCGGCCGCTTTGCTCGGCGCAGCGTATGTTGTCTGCATCGGCCGGCTGACATCGTTTCCGATGCAGGACTACGCCAATCACGTGGCCCGCGCTGACGTGATGGCGGATCTGATGTTCCATCACGGGTCTCGTTTTGGACAGTACTTTCAACTGCATCTCGTGCCAGTGCCTTATGTGCTGCCGGATCTAATTCTTGCGAGCGCGGTCGAAGTCTTCGGCGTGCCCATCGGGGCGGGCCTCTTTACCGGTTTGGTGCTTCTGTCGCTTCCGTGCGCGCTGGTTTTCTATGCCTACAGCTGCAACATCGCAGCGCGCGTATGGCCATTTCTCTTCCTGCTGGGCCTGTATCTCAGCGCCGATTGGTTTTTTATCGCGGGATTCCTGGCGTTCCGGCTCGCCCTGGCGCTGATCATCGTGAATCTGGCGTTGGCGCAAATCCTGCGTAGACGCTGGCGTTCCGGGGTATACGCGGCCTACATCGTGGTTTTGGTGCTGGGCTTCCTGACGCATCTGACGGTACTGGTATTCACGAGTGCCGCGCTCGGCGTGTCGGCCTTGGTGAGACTGTGGTTTAGGGACACTACGGTACGGCGGGAAATCTTTCTGCTGGCGCCTCTGGGCGCGTTGTTCGCCGCGTATTTTGCCGTGTTTGCCGAAGCGCATGTCGCGGGAGCATCTGTCGTCCACAGCTGGGCGGCGCCCGGCGGCTCGCCATGGATCAGCAAGATCCGCAATTTAAGGTATGACTTCATCGGGTTCGACCGACATCTTTCGACGATCACGGCGATATTGTTTTTTATATGCATCCTCTGGCCGGTTCGCCGCGAGCTAGTTCGACCCGCCTTGGCGTGGAAACCGGCGGTCGTGGAACCGCTGGCGCTCGCCGCAACATTCTTAGGCTTATATCTGGTACTGCCGTACGAGTCCGAATATACGTTGTATGTCGATATCCGGGCATTGCCGATGGTTACGTTGTCCGTGGTATTCGCTTGTGTACAGATCCCAGCGGAAGGCTCCTCGGGAGAAGTCTTTGGCAATCTTCGCGTGTTGGGCCTTGCAGTACTGTTGGCCGCCGCCGGGCTGATCTACGTCGCGGTGCCGCTGAAAATCAACAATGACTGGATCAATCAGTTTCGCGCGGTTGTGGCTTTCATTCCCAGTGGATCGCGCGTGCTTCCGGTGCACACCGAGACCAAGCGGCCTTATCTGATTCATGTGGCCGCGCACGCCGTGATCGACCGCAGCGCGCTCAATCCCTACCTGTTCAGCGGCAATTTCGGGGACCCGATGACCTATTTTCGCTACAAGAGTCAGCCGTATGCGCCGGACTTCCAATGGTATCGAGCGCAGATGCAGGGCCGTCATCCAGAGGTGGACTGGAATCAAATCGCCTGCGCCTACGACTATATGTTGGTGACGATGCCCTATGACGCCGCCTTCATCGGGGTGCCGACCCGCGAAGTTGCGTCAAACGAAGCCGCGGCGCTGCTCGCCGTGAACCCGCAAGCCTGTAGGCAGGGCGAGGACCTTAAGGGCCCAAAGTCTTAGCGCCGGACGTTGGGTGTTCTTCACGGCCGCGCACGGCGAGGTAGACGCTCTTCAGCGTGCGATTGTGCAGCAGCCGCTCGTAGCCGTTTTGCACGAGCGACCAGGCGCCGAGAACGGTGGAGCTGCGCGCCATGACCATGTCATTGAGCCCGTGGCGCTCCTTGCTCCATTGCAGCTTGTAGTCGTCGAGTCCTCGGCCAAAGTCGTAGCGGCGGATGCCCGCGCCAATGGCATCTTCGATCATCTTTAGCGTCAGAAGCTTGCCCGGGCTGAAGGCGCGCAGCTGCGGGTCCATGCCGAATTGATACGTGTATTGTGTGCCGTGCAGCCGAAAGTCGAAGCTGGCCGCCGCCGGCTTGTCGTCAATGAGAATCAACGTCAGGCGGGTGACCGCGCAAGCCAGCAGCGAGACCGCAATATCAGTGATCGCCTCGCGCCAGCGGGCCTCATAGAACCGGCCGCGTTCCCCTTGCGAATTCTTGCGCATCTGGTGCAAATGAAACAGCACCGGCATCGCCGCCCGCAATTCACCTTCGTTGGCCGGGGTATGAAAAACGACGCGGGCGGCCTGCAGACGACGCCGATAGCGATTTAAGTTGCTGCGAAATTTGCCTGACAGAGATTGCATGAACTGCCCGACTTCCGACGGTAACGGCACGACGACGTTCTCGTCCGCTGTCACTACCTTGAATGGCAGGCCGGGGAGCCAGCGCGGCGGTATCTGCTTCTGCGAACGGATGAACGCAACCGGCCGACCCGCGAGACGCGCGAGAAATTCCCCGAATCGTTGCTCACATTCCGCCCGACGCGCCGGCTCCGCAACCATTCCCGGATAATCCGACAGCCTGCCGCCAATCAACTCCAGTTGGGTCACGCCTGGAAGCATCGAGGCTCGTTCACACAGTGGCACGAGGCCTACCCAACGGCCGTTCGCTTCTTCCAGGACCAGTACCCGTGGTTGGCACTCATCGTAGGCGACTTGTCCGGTAACCCACTCCCAGGTCTGAAAAGGGGTGGCACTTGGGTCCCGATCCACAAGATCAGCCCAGGCTTCGCGCTCGGCGGCGATCGACTCGAGCGATCGAAGCTCCCGCAAGCACAAGGCGCTTTCGTAGGTGAAGCTCACGGGATTGTGGTGCTGTTGGGATGGAGGCGGCCAGCGAGTAACCGACGCCCGCGTGTATTCCAGAATCCGCCGCCGGCTATCAGCGCGAAGACAGCGGCGGAGGCGAGCCCCTGGGTCCAGAACGGCAGGCCATGCGAAGCACACTGCCAAACCGCAGCGGCGCCCGCCGCCAGGCCGACCAAAGGAACCAACAAGGCCCGTAATAGCTCAGCACGATGCATTCGGCGTCGTAGCGCAACGAAGTAGGCGCCATTGATAATGATGTACGACGCGACGCCCGCCATTATTGAACCGGTCACCGCGAATTTCGGAACCAGCAACAGATTCAAGGTCAGTGCGCTGGTGGCACCCAGAAGAATCGCCACCGCGCGCGCGACTTGCAGGTCCGCGGCGAACATCACGCGCCCCATGCCTATTTCCAAAGCCCACATCCAGCCGATCGCGCTCATCATCATGATCACCGAATCAGTGCCTGCATACTTGCTCCCCAGAATGGGAACCAACAATGATGGCGCGACAAAATACAGTCCCCAGCTCAGTACCAGGCCTGCAACGAGCACGCCCCAAATAAAATTCAAGCCGATGTTCTGGAAGGCCGCTTTATCGTCCCTGAATAAGCGGCTCAATTGAGGGTAGAGCGCGATCCCCACGAATGCGAGCGGCATCACGCCCGCCTCGATCAAGCGCAATCCGGTTGCGTACAGGCCGGCGGCCGCATCGCCGCTCTTGAGCGCCAGCACTATCACCCCGGCGCGCGCAAATAGTTGCGCAAGGACTTCCACGGCGGCAAACGACCACAGCGCGGCAATGACCTTTCTCATGGCTTGCCGCGAGATCGCGACCCTAAGGCCACCGCCAAATTGGATCGCCGACCGCCGGGATAGTTCAAGCAGCAGCGTGGCGGCAAGCACGTAACCCAACAAGGCCTGCGGAACCGGCGTTTTCCAGACGTAAATCGCGACTCCCGCGTAGAGGAACGCGACCGCGCGGCACACCAGATCGATCACGGCCCGGCCAACCATGTGTTGCTGGCCCATCGCCGGGATAAACAAGGCGGAGGATAGGCCCAAAGATGCCTGAAAGTACGCGAGCGACGCCATGATGCCGAGGGTCGCCGCGCTCGGAGCGGTCAACAACAAATAGATGCCGACCCCCACAACGGCTGCGGCAATCATCACCAATTGCGTACCCAGCAGTTCGGCGATGAACTGCGGTCGATGCGCCATGTCCATACGCGAATATTCCCGCTGCCCGTAATCCTCGATTCCCATCGAGCCGATCACCAAAATGAAACCGGTTACGGCAAATCCATAGGAATATGCGCCAACGCCCGGCGGACCGAATTCGCGCGAGATAATAATAAAGAACAATAAATTGAGAAGGTCACCGACGATGCGGCACCCCAGAAGCCAGGCGGCGTTGCGGCTAGCGATCAACGGGCGGCCCGGTAAGCCTGGTAAAGAGCGAGGTAGTCCGACACCGGAAGCACGCAGAATGCTTCTGCGAATCGGCAGGTTTCACCCAGGAAGGCGTTGGAGCGGTAGGCGTTCAATCCGAGCGCCGTATGCAGGTAGTCGGACTCCGCCAATTGACTTTGATAGTGAGTCAGAGAGCGTTTCTTAGTCTCCATCGCCTCGTCGATCCGCACCAGACAATTGGGGAACAGCGGCGTCCAAACCTCGTAACCGTGGCAGCGAAATGTGAGCTGCACGCCCCGCATCGCCTCCAGCAACAATAGGCTGGCGGCCCGATGATCGGGATGCTCCTCGAGAAAGAACGGCAGGTACACAAGTGCCGGCCGAATCCGCTGAAGGTGTGCCCGCAGGCTTCCTGCCAGTGCCGCTGCCGCTTCCATGAGCCCACCATCTGCGGCATCGAGAAACTCGATCTGCTGCACGCCGAGTTCTTGCAGGGCGCGCCGCGCTTCGCCCTTGCGTGTGGCGCCGACGGCGTCACCCACGCGGCGGCCATCGGTGAGAAAAATGACGCTAACTTCCGAACCGGCAGCGATGTGCCGCGCGATCGTTCCGCCGCAGCCGATGACCTCGTCGTCCATGTGCGGCGCGAGCACGACGATTCTCTCGTCTCCCGGATTCCAGACCAGCGCGGAGGTGTTGAAGACCTTGGAGGTTTGCAACAGGCCGTACGTCTTAAGATAGGGCCGGGCTTTTCGAGCGAAGAATTTCAGCAGCTGATTCTTCAGGTTCTTCACGAGGGTCAATATGGCATACCTCGTCCAGATAATGAACGCGGCTTCTGTAGGCGGGCACTGATGTCAGCGTGAGACAATGCGCTCGCGATGTAACTTCTTCAGCCGCGCTGACCGCGCCCCGGAATTGCGCGACTAAAGCAGCGAAAATATTGCGGTCGGCGCGCCATTGCGGCATTGCACCATCCGGCGCGCACGGCGTGATGGAGCCGTCCTGACAAAGGCTCAACCGATCGATAGACTAGTTTCAGCGCCGACTTCTAAGGAGGGGAACGTTGAAGCTCAGTCTCGTCATACCCTGCTACAACGAGCAGGATGCTCTTCCCGAGACTGCACGCCGCTTGCAGTTGTTGCTGAACGATCTGATCGGCCGGCGGAAAATCGATGCGACCAGCAACGTTTGGCTCGTCGACGATGGCAGCCACGACGATACCTGGACGCTTATCGAAGAATTGACGAGAAGCTCTGCGCTGTTCGTTGGAGTGAAATTGTCGCGCAATCACGGCCATCAGTATGCCCTGTTGGCGGGTCTCTCCAGCGCCGATGGTGATGCCGTCATTTCCCTTGATGCAGATCTGCAGGATGACTTGGACGTCATCGAGCAAATGATTGATGCCTATGGGAGCGGCTACGAAATTGTTTATGGCGTGCGCAACCGTAGAATGAATGACTCGTTTTTCAAGCGCTGGACCGCGAAACGCTATTACGGACTACTCCGATTCCTAGGCGTCAGCATTGTGCCGAATCATGCCGATTACCGCCTGATGGGTCGCGCGGCATTGGTAGCCTTAGGCGGTTACCGTGAAGTGAATCTGTTTTTGCGAGGCATCATCCCGCAGCTGGGATTTCGCTCGACCAGCGTGTACTACGAGCGCCAGCAGCGCATCGCGGGAGAATCAAAGTATCCGCTGGGGAAAATGCTCGCGCTTGCGATGGACGGTGTGACCTCGTTCAGCCCGGTGCCCTTAAGGGTCATAGCAGTTCTGGGCGCGATGGTTTTCTTGGCGAGCGCCGGCGTGTCGATTTGGGTCTTGTCGGTGCGGTTCTTGACCAATCGTGCGGTGCCAGGTTGGGCCTCCATTACGTTGCCAATTTACGGATTGGGCGGCGTGCAATTGTTGAGCCTGGGCGTGGTCGGAGAATATATCGCGAAGGTTTATATGGAAACCAAGCAACGGCCGCGCTTCGTAATTGAGAAGATTGTGGGCGACAGCCGCAATCCGAAGGCTTGACTAAAGCGCTTTTTCTCGATTGTCGCTGCGTGTCGACAGTTGACTCCACTGGAGTCGGTGGCTAGCGTGCGCCGGCCATAAATCGGAGATCTACATGATCGAGAAACGAGCGTTAGTTATTGCTGCGGTGCTTTGCGCCGTCACGTGCTTTTATGGAAGCGCGCATAGTCAGACCACAACCGCCAAGCCGCCGGCACCCTCACAGATTTGCGTCAACGCGCAATGCTCCAAGACGGCGCCAGCGGCGCCAACCGCGCCGGTCGCCAAAGGATCAATCAAGTGGAATCCCGGGCACTACATGGCCTCGGGCACGGTGATGTATACCGGGAGAGGAGTCTCCTATGTGCAAGCCGAAATGCAGAACCTCAACAACCAGGACGCCGTCATTGGCTATCGCCCTTGGCTGACATGGGGTTCCATGGAACCCTCGCAGGGAAACTACGACTTCTCGGTGCTTGATGGCATATTGGCCAAGCTGAAGACTTCGTATAACAAGCCGAAGCATCTCGTCATTGGTATTTGGCTGTATGGCCAAAACGCCCTCGGCACGAATAATGCCCGAGTGTTTCCCCTCTATATCCAGCAAAACAAGATCTACGGTGCCAGTCCAGTCGCCGGCAGCTTTGGCTGGTGGGGGAAGAACGCCAACGGGGCGTCAACCGGCATGTATGCCCCCGCGTTGTATTACCCGCCCGTGATGGACCGTCTCATCGCCCTGGTGCAGGCGCTGGGGAAGCATTTGGATGGCGATCCCATGGTTGAAGGGATTCTCTTCCAGGAGAACTCTACGATCGCGGAGGCAGCGGCATCGCTCGGCTCGACCGATCCTAACTATTCTGATGCGGCATGGCTCGCGCAGTCGCAGCGTTTACTGACGGCCGCAACGGCCGCGTTTCCTCACACCAGCGTCATCATGCAAAACTCCTGGTTCACCCGACCGGCTGCCGGCGTAGCTTTGCAACAATGGATGGTTCCCAATCGCATTGCACCGGGTACCGCGGATAGCTGGGGGCAATCGGCCATCACCACGTACGGTACTTCGCATTTTTCGGACGGCATTCAGACTTTGTTGGGCGTGAGTCAATACGGTGGCACCACGGATTTGCGGCCGAAGACGCGCGCGATGATCGACGTGCAAGAACCCGACACGGTGGGCAATTATTTTGGCAAGTACAACGGCCCATGGACGCCGTTGGATATCCTTAACGCGGCCAATCAAACCTATCAGGCGTCGCACGTTTTCTGGACTTATTTGATCGGAACCGAGTCGGTGTTTGGTGGTACGGTACCCGCCGCCGCGAAATGGACCAATCTTGTGACGGTGCTGGCTCAGAATCCGCTCACTAACACGGCATATCCCCCAAACTATCCTTAAGTGTTCAAGCGAAAAAACTGACCTAGGCAAGGTCGACGACAACAGCTTGACACGCGCAGATTAATTCGAGTGAAGCGGCGCCCGCTGATGCATGCATCGCGGGCGCTTTTTTTACGGCATTTTCCCATCACGCAAAATTCTTGACGTTTTCCTTCGTCTTTGAGCCGACAAAATGCTGTGTCGGCCTGGGCCGACACATTGTTGGAATGTGCGCGCTGTAGTGAAATAGCATTTCGAAAGGGCAAACCCGTCGCGAGACGGGGGCGCAAAGCTTCCGGTCTGTATAGACAGATAGCGGGGTTGCCGTAATGGCTTCAGAGCCGTTTCGTCAATTCGTTATGACTTGTCCATCGCAGACCGACTAATTCTTCTTTAGTCATTCGAGGTCGCGATGGTATCGACAAAAAATCTTTTTGCATTGGTATTTGTGGCATTTTTCGGCGCCGTGCTCAGCGGCTGCAACGATTCCGGCAGCAGCACCGCCAGCACGTCGAGTCCTGCATCAGCACCCAGCAGCACCGGGACTACTGGCGCTCCGGCAACTCCCGCTGCTCCCCCGCCTGCGGCCCCCCCAGCGGCCTCAACCACGGCGAACGTTACCTGGACGCCAACGGCGGAAGCGCCAGGTGCGACGGCGGAACTCGCGGGCTATCACATTTATTACGGCACGAGCGCAGATTCAATGACGCAAGTCGTCGACGTCGAAGGTGCTGGCGCGACCAGCTACGCGATTGCCAACCTTCCTGCCGGAACATGGTATTTCGGCGTCGCTAGCTATGATACCGACAAGGTGGAGAGCAGCTTATCCGAAGTGGTGTCCGTGGACCTGTGAAGCTATCGCGCGGTAACCGCGGAAGTTTCCCGCCCAGGATTTCTGCTGGGCGGTGCCTCCGATAATTCAGGCGTGCCGGCAGCGGCAGCAGGGTAGTGAATGACCCGATCGACTTTATAGTCCTTGCTGCTGCCGGCGTGCGTGAAGATGATCAATTCTCCCAACAAGCCTAAGGCGAAGATCTGCACGCCCAGCACGATCAGCAGCGACGCGAGCAGCAATGCCGGACGGTCGGCCAGCGGGTTGCGGAAGTAGATTCGGTCGAACAGCAAGTACAGCAGCTGCAGCATGCCGACCGCAAAAACCACGACCCCGATCATTCCAAAGAATCGCAGCGGTTTTTTCGTGAAACGGACCAGGAAGAAAATCGTGAAGATATCGAGAAATCCGCGCGTGTAATTGCGCGGGCGATACATCCCGCCCCACCGATCGCCGCGCGACTGCTTCATGGGGATCTCGCAGACACGAAAACCCTGCCGTTCTGCCAGGATAGGCAAGAAGCGCTGCTGGTCACCATAGAGTTGAATTTCTTCCAGCACCTTGCGATTCAGCGCACGGGCATTGCACCCTAAGTCGTGAAAACTCATGCGCGTGACGAGCCTTAGCAGACCGTGGAATGCGCGGCGGCGCAACGATTGCAGCCAGTTGGTCGCGCGGGGCTCCCGATATCCCACCGCAATATCGCACGCGTCGAGCGCCGCGACGAGTTTGCCAAATTCGCGGCCCTCGACCTGCAGATAAGCGGGCAGGGTAAGGATGACATTGCCCGACGCGTGCTCGAAGCCGATCATTAACGCGGTCGCCTCGCCGAAATAGCGCGTCAGCGATACGATCGTAATCGGTTCCCCCCGAGTCATCAGCGCGGTCAAAGCGCTTTCGAAAGCCGGCTGCGGGCCATCCAAGACAAAGATCATTTCGAACGGCACGCCAAGAGCGGCCAACCCCATTTTATATTCGGCATACAAGTCCTCGACCGGCGAGCGCCGCTCACCGACGGGAATAATCGCCGACACCATGCCCGCCATCCTAATATCAGTCGGCATTTGAGCCTCGCGCATGCCCTCGGCATTGCTTGGTTAGATTGGCAAAATTCTCGGGACGCACATCTCCCAGTTTGTAAATCAGTTCGCCCAAGGTGCCGCTTGCCAGCAGCGTCACGCCGGCGGACAGCAAAATGACGCCGGCACCGGTCATCGGCAATGACATGTGGCCATTGATCGGAACCGCCGCTAGCAAGCCGCCGGTCAGCGCGACGCAGCCGAATAATGTCAGCGGCACGCACAATAGGGTGAACCAAAGAAGCGGGCGGGCGGTGAAGGAGGCGATGGTCTTAATGACCATGAGATCCAGCAGGACCTTGTAGATTCGCGACAGGCCGTATTTCGACTTGCCGAATTTACGCGCATGGTGGCGAACTTTGATCTCGGCAATCCGCGGCCCGGCGATCGAGGCCATCGCAGGTATGAAGCGATGCATTTCCGAATAAAGAGGGATGCTCTTGATCAGGGAGCCGCGAAACGCTTTTAGAGAACAGCCATTGTCGGTGATGGTAACGCCAGTCACCTTGCTGATGAGCCGGTTCGCGACCATCGAGGGAATCCTTCGCGAAATCAGTTTGTCCTGCCGGTTGTACCGCCAGCCAACGACGATATCGTAGCCCTCATCGATCTTCGCCAGGAATTGCGCGATGTCTTCAGGATCGTTCTGAAGGTCTCCATCCATGGTGACCAGTACCTGCCCGGCCGCATATTCGATGCCGGCGGCCATGGCGGCAGTTTGACCGTAGTTGCGACGAAATTTTACGCAGCGAACGCGCGGATCGCGTCTTGCGATGGCATCGGCCCGCAGCGCGGTCGCATCATGGCTTCCGTCGTCGACGAAAACCATCTCAAACGAAATCCGCAGCGGCTCAACGGCCGCTACAATGGCAGCATGCATGGGAGCGATGCTGTCCTCTTCGTTGTAGAACGGCACGATGACGGAAAGTCTAGGGGCCATGCAATTCGCCTCCCTTTTCAAGACTAAGCCTTTGGGCCAATCTATGATTTCCTCGCGCAAAGTACAATGGACAAATAGCTCATTTGATTGCGCGGATCCTTAAACTGGCGGTGCACGGAGAAATCGCCGACGACCCCGTTCAGCCGCTCGATTGGAGTAATCGAAACGTCGGACCAGCCATGTCGCTCGAACAGCTCGCGATACTGATACGGCCGCATTCTATTGGGTATGCCGCGAAACCAGAACGCGCCGTAGACGCCGTTTGAATAACGGTAAATGTTGTTCGGATCCTTAACGCGAATCCAGCGCGAATGGGTCTTCAGGTCAATCTCGGCCACTATCATGGCGCCGGGTTTGCATACTGCACTTAGCTGTTGCACGGTATGCGCCACGTCGTCGAAATGCTCGAATGTTGCCTGACTGAATACCAGATCCATGGTGTTGGTTCCAAAGGCGGACACCAAATCAAAGTCCTTTCGCACCACACAGCGCAGGCGTGAGGCTGAACCAGTCCTAGTGCGTTCGATCTGCGACTTTAGCGCATCGGTATCCACACTGGCGTCCAATGCGGAGATGCGTTCGATGAGCGATGCGTAGAAGCAGGCCGGCGCACGCTGCGAGAGATCATTGATATCGCAGGCATGATAGACACCAGCGCCTTTGGCAAGCAGGTACAGGCCAACGCCGAGATCCGAGCCCGGGCCGAGCTCGAGCACGTTCTTGCCGCGCAGGACAGCGCCTTCCGAGTAAGCCCTTAAGTACTGCAGCCATTCATCGACCACCTTGAGGTCGTATTCGACGCACCGCGCAGTCTCGGAGAGCTGGAATGGTTTCGGCGAGGAGTAACCCTTGAGTGTGTGCTTAGCTTTGGCCAACGTCAGAAATCCGATCCCCGCCGCGTATGCAAAGGCATTCCGCATGAGCCGCTCAAAATTCTCACACCGATTGGAGAATGAGGGTCAATGCGGGCGGCCCATCATCCTCACACCGAAAAAGGATGACGTAGAGTGTGATTCGGCCACGCGCAGCATGACCTGCATGGTCGATTCGGCGATGGTGTCCCAATTGAAGCGATTGCAAGCGAGGCGCAGGCGGGCGGCTATCAAGGCGCGCGCCTCGGGAGTCGCCTGTGCAAGCTCGCGCAGGCGGTTCGCCAGACTGTCGATGTCTCCCACGCCAAAAAAGCAGGACTCGTCCAGGCCCATGTCTCGATTGCCCGGGATATCGCTGGCCAACACCGGTGTGCCCAGTTTCATCGCCTCGAGCAGCGAGATCGGCAACCCTTCGTGCGAGGAGGGTAGTGCGAAGATGCCGGCATGGGACACCAGCTGATGCACTTCCGCCGGATTCAGAAAGCCGGTGTTGATGATCGCGCCATTTTCCGTGCAGTTGGCTCGCACCAAATTCGCGTAGCGCTGCGATCCCTGAGCGCCGCCCACCAGCAGCAACTTCCAATCCGCCAGCCGCGCGGCCCTGAATGCTTGAATCAGGTCGAGTTGACGCTTTTCGTGCACCAACCGGCCCACGTGGATGATGTATCGATGCCGGGTGAGGTGGTATTTCTCGAGCAGCGAGGTTTTCGCGACGGGGCGCAGATCGCCAATGCCGTTGGGTATCAGGGTCGCGTTGCGATGGTACTTATCGCGGGCCAGTGCGAGGATCGATGGGGAAATGACGATTCGCTCGTCGGCGAAACTCATGCCGGCTCGTTCACCGAGCCTGAGGATGGCCCGGGCCGGTAAGCCCCATTTTTCACGCAGATAGTCCTGGCCGTGGTGAGTCACAACAACTTTGAGACCCAAGAGTTTGGCGAGGGGCACGAACAACGAGGGGCCTACGGCGTGAATATGCACCACGTCCGGGCGCACCAGCGCCGCGTAAAGGACGCCCAGAAAGCTATGCACCAGGGCTTCAACCCCTTGAAGTTTTGGGGCTGGAATCCACCGCACGGTAACTCCGCGCCAAATCGAAGGCGCGTTGCTGGGCTTGTACGGATTGCGGCCCACCACGGTGACGTTTGCCCCCAGCGCTTGCAGGCGTGGGTATAGTTCCGACGCATGCACCTCGATGCCACCGGGAACGTTCGGGATGCCCCTCATACCCAGCGCAACGATCTTCACCGTCGGTCGAAGTCCATCCATAGCCTTCCCCCGCTAATCCCCCGTACCTACCTCCCATACGTTTTTTTCAAACGTTGTTATTTTGCTAAATCAACTAGTTCGACGTATTTCCTGATAAAGACCTAACATTCGCTCCAGATACGCGGCGGGGGTGAACTCCGCGCGCATCCATTCGCGGCCGGCCGTTCCCATCGAGCGCAGCCTTTGAACCGACAGTCGCTGCACCCGGGTGAGCACCTCGACGAGCGCATTGACCTTGCCGCTGGCAAAGGTAAATCCGGTTTCGTCCTCTCGAATCAATTCGGGAATTCCGCCGATATCGGCGCCGATCACACAGCGGCCCATCGCGCTGGCCTCCATCACGCTGATGGGCGCGTTTTCATACCACTCCGAGGGAACCACAACGGCACGCGCCGATGCGATGGCGGCGCGCAGCGCCGAGCCGGTCAGATAGCCGGTGAATTCCACATCGCCGCCCAGTTCAGCGGCGAGCTGCCGCAAATGCGTTTCCTCAGGGCCGGTGCCGACGATCCTCAGACGAACGCGCGCGCGTGCGGCGGCTTCGATTAACGTGGCTACGCCTTTTTCAGACACCAGCCGGCCGACGTACACAAATGCATCCCCCGGCTCTCGGTCGCTCACCATCGTATCGACATTGACGGAATTCGGAATGTGAACGAATCGACTCGTGTCGACACCCCACTCGGAAAATTTCGCCAGGAAAAATCGGCTGGGCACCACAAAGCGAGTCACCGCAGTCGAATATAAATTCAGTGACTTGTGAATCGTCGATTCAAGCCACACGAGGGCGCTCATCGCCGTCGAGTTCTTGATGCAGCGTTTCTTGATTACATTGCGCAAAGCCCCTCCGCGACAGTCCTCGCATATCGCGCCTTGAGTATGCATCTTGTATGCGGGGCAGACTAACTTGAGATCGTGTAGGGTAAGGACTACAGGGACGTTTTGACGGTTCACTTCCACCAGCACGGAGGGCGAAAGGTGATGATAAATATTATGCGCGTGGGCAACCTGCGGTCGCGTCAGCGTGATCAGCTCGCGGATGCGCCGCGCCGATTCGACGGAATAAATTGCGCCGGCGGCTTTTGCAATTTTTGCAAGCGGTGAAAATCCGTTCGCGTCATCGGGTTCATTCGCAAAGTGGCCGGACCAAGCGGAAGGCAAATTTTGCGCGCGTTGCATGGAAAAGGGCACGACGTCCCAGCCCGCGCCCTCGAACAAGCGATTGTGCTCGAGAAAAACAGCTTCCGATCCGCCGCGCGGATAATAATAATTATTGATCGATAACAGCAGCGGCATGCTTTAGGTGGGTGCTGCCACGGGCGGTGGCAAGACATTCGTGGTTGTCACAAGTCGCAAGTATAGTAAGTCCCGATTATGAAGTACGTTAAAGATTCGCTGCGTAGGCGGATGTGGGTGGCGGCGCCAACACTGGTGGCCTATAGTGAAGGTGCTACGCCGGAGCTTTAGGACCGGCCCGATAAAAGGCACATCAATGGACCTGACTGTTGTCCCGACGTTTCGCTGCAACTCGCGCTGTCAGATGTGCTACATCTGGAAGAATCCCACAGAGCCAAAGTTGGAAGTGACGGCGGAAAGCTTGGCGAAGCTTCCTAATGGCTTCGACAACCTCAATTTATCCGGTGGCGAGCCGACGCTGCGTCGCGATTTGGCGACGCTCGTTGATGTGCTGTACCCGAAGGCTCGCGTGATGGAGATCAGCTCCAACGGGCTCGACCCCAAAAAGCTCATCCCGATCATCAAGAAATATCCGAACATCAAGGTGCGCTTCAGCTTAGAAGGCAACGAGACCACCAACAATCGAATTCGCGGCGAGGCGAATGGCTATGCGACCAAGGTCGCGGGTTTGCGCAAGTTGCAGGAAGCCGGTGGAACCGATCTCGGTTTTGCGTTCGTGATCCAGGACGAAAATGTCGATCAGTTGGTGCGCACCTATGAATTCGCGCGTTCGCAAGGATTCGAATTGGCGACCTCGACTCTGCACAACGCTTGGCAGTTCTACAAGAACGACAATTATTTTTATGATCGCGTCAAAGTGGCGCGTCAAGTCGAAGGATTGATCACGATCATGCTCCAAAGCGGCAAGATCAAGAATTGGTTTCGCGCCTATTTGAATCTGGGCTTGATTGAGAAAATTCTCGGCCATCCACGCCTTATTCCCTGTGTAGCCGGTACCGGATTCGCGTTCATTGATCCCTGGTCGGATGTCTGGGCGTGCAACGTTCGCAGCGATTTGCCGCTGGGGAATCTTGCGCGGCAAAGCTGGGAATCGATTATGGCGAGCGAAACCGCGCGCCAGTCGATCGCCAAGGTCAAGGTTTGCGAACAGAATTGCTGGATGGTGACGACAGCTCGGACCGCGATGCGCTCGAATATAGTGCCTCAGGCTCCCAAGATCGGCCCGTTGCTGTGGGTGCTAAAGAACAAGTGGATGGTCGCGATTGGCAGAAAGATCGACTTCGATCGTTACATTGACTACAACCACGTCAAACCAACGCCGCATGTACCCAGAGTCTCTTATCTGGAGAAGCATGACAAGGTTGTGCTGATTCGAAATCGCGATACCACGGACAAACACTATCCCTTAAAGGTGTTTGAGAACACGTAGGAAGACGAGCCTTGGACATCCGGGCGCGCGCCGATCAGCTCCCTGATTTGAGCTCAGCCGCAACAACGACCGCATACCGAGCCGACATCGACGGCTTGCGGGCCGTCGCGGTCTTGGCGGTGATCGGCTTTCATGCTTTTCCGCATGCGCTGCGCGGCGGATTTACCGGTGTCGATATTTTTTTCGTGATTTCCGGGTTCTTGATCTCTGGCCTGATTTTCCACGACTTGCGGCGCGAGCGATTCACATTTACGCGCTTTTACGCGCGCCGCTTTCGACGCATTTTCCCGGCGCTGATCGTGGTGCTGACGGCAAGCCTGATCTACGGCGCCTTTGCGCTCGCTCCGGATGAATATCGCGAGCTGGGCAAACAGGCCGCGGCCGGGGCCGGTTTCGTATCCAATATCCTGCAATGGAATCAGTCCGGATATTTTGATCAACGAGCGACGTCGAAACCGTTGCTGCATTTATGGTCTCTGGGAGTCGAGGAGCAGTTCTATTTCGCTTGGCCGATCATCATCGTCGCAACTTTCAGCCGCTCGAGCCGTCTTCTGTATGTTTGTTGTGCATTGTTACTGGCCTCTTTCATCGCCTGCGTAACATTGACGCCTCAGTACTCAACTGCGACGTTTTATTTGCCGATGATGCGATTTTGGGAGCTGCTGCTGGGCGCTTTGTTGGCCTATGCCTTCATCGTCGGTTTCGGCGTACGGCGCACACCGCTGGCGCTGCCTCGCGCGCTGAGCGAATCGCTCGCCTGGTTCGGATTGCTGTTGATCCTGGCATCGCTTGCGCTGATCGACCGGGCGCGCGCGTTTCCCGGCTGGTGGGCTTTGCTTCCCGTCGTCGGAACGGCGCTGTTGGTGGCGACCCCGCGGGCGTGGTTCAACCGAACGATCCTGGCAAATCGGGCGCTGGTCTATATCGGGCTCATCAGCTATCCGCTGTATCTCTGGCATTGGGCCCTGTTCACCTTCTTGCGCATCGCCAACGACGCTGAAGAGCCGCCGAGGACCTGGCGCCTGCTCGCCATTGCGGTGGCCTTCTTATTGGCCTGGCTCACCTACGTGTGGGTTGAGAAGCCGATCCGCTTTACCCCGAAGCGCGACGCGATGCCCCGTGGGCTGGTCGCGTGCATGGCCGCTTGCGCTGCCATAGCGGTCATCATTTACCTCAGCGACGGATTGGCGTTGCGATTTCCCGCGGCAATTCGCCCGGTGGCGGCCTTCAACTATGACCATGAACGCGCGCTGCATGAGACTGCGTATCGAGACGGTGTGTGCTTTGGGTCTTTCGCCTATCGGGAACCGCAATGCGTGGATGAGCCGCAGGGCGCAGCGCCGCTGTTGGTGCTGTGGGGCGATTCGCACGCGGCTTCGTTGTATCCAGGATTGCGAGCGGAGCAGGAAAGACGCGGCGGCTTTCGAATCGCGCAATTCACCAGCAGTGCCTGTGCTCCGTTGATTGACTTGAAATCCGAGCACCGTGCACGCTGCCAGGATTTCAACAACGCGGTCATCGCGCGGCTCGCGGCCCTTAAGCCCGATGTGATCGTGCTGGAGGCGCACTGGGCGGTGTATGGGGGATTGAACGGATTGCCGAGCTTCGAGGCCGCGGCGCTGCGCGAGACGGTGCGGAAATTGCACGATATCGGCATTCGACGGATTATCGTGATGGGTGGCCTGCCGACTTGGAAAATCTATCAAGCTCGGGCCGCTTTCAAGATCTGGCGTCGCCAGCACAGGTTGCCTGAACGCAGCAGCGAATATCTCGATCAAGAGCCTTTTGCCGCGGATATCCGCGTACGCCAAGCACTGTCCGGCACGCCGGCGGTGTTTGTGTCCCCGCTCGCTGAGCTTTGCAAGGACGGGGCTTGCTTACTTTCGGCCGATCCACATGATCTCGTGCCGGTCGCCTGGGACAACGATCATTTGTCGATTGCGGGCTCCGAACTCCTGATCAGGCGGACTTCCACCGAGATACTCGGTGAGCGGAAATTAGGGACGTGAAACGCGACCTCGCAACGCTGTCGGAGCAACTGTTCGACGTTCTCATCGTCGGCGGCGGTGCCTTCGGCGCTGCCGCCGCGTGGGATGCGTCCTTGCGCGGATTGCAGGTGGCGATAATCGATCAAAGCGATTTCGGCAGCGGCGCATCCGCCGAGTGCTTCAAGATGGTTCATGGCGGCATTCGTTACCTGCAGCACGGCGATATCCGGCGGCTGCGTTTCTCCTGCGGCGAACGCTCCGCCATGCTGCGAATTGCCCCGCACCTGGTCAATCCATTGCCCATTGTAATTCCGACCTACGGGCACGGCCGGCAGGGGAAAGCATTTTTGGGCGCTGGTTTGCTCGCCTACGATCTTATGACCGTCGGCCGAAACTCAAACATCGTCGACAGCACCCGTCGCATTGCGAACACCCGGTTGCTGTCGCGAAACCAGATCTTGGATTTGTTTCCGCAGCTCGAGCAGCGAGCTCTTACCGGCGGTGCCGTATTCGAAGATGGCCAGATGTACAACCCGGCCCGGTTGGTTCTCACCTTTATCAAGTCGGCCGCAAAATTAGGCGCGGTGGCGGCGAACCACGTGGAGGCCTTGAGATTTCTCTGGGACGGCAAGCGCGTGAGCGGTGTGCACGCGCGCGACCGATCTTCAAACCTCAATTTCGATATTCGTGCCAAATTGGTGCTCAATGCGGCAGGACCCTGGGCGGATTATTTGCTCCAGGATGCGGCGCATTTCCCGGGGCACCGGCGCGGGCACTTCTCGCGTGACGCCTGCTTCCTGGTCGACCGCAAGCCGCACTCACCGTACGCACTGGCGGTGCCCGGCTGGAGCAAGGACAGCGATGCCCTGGTCAGCCGTGCGGCGCGCCATTTGTTTGCGGTGCCGTGGCGCGATTGCACGTTGATCGGTGTCTGGCATCGATTGTTTGCCGAGCGGCCCGACACCGCCCAGATCGAGGAGACGGAGATCGATTCGTGGGTGGCGGAGATGAATGCCTCGCAGCCGGCGTTGCGACTGACGCGCAGCGAGGTCATTTATGCCAACTGCGGACTGGTACCGTTCGGCGATGGACGAACCGCACCCGATGAACTGAGTTTCGGCAAGGAGTCGCGGTTTATCGATCATCGAGCGCATGGTGTCAGCGGTTTGGTGAGCCTGATCGGCATACGCTTCACGACGGCGCGCGGGGACTCGGCTCAAGCGCTCGATCTGTTGCTTCAGCAGCTGCCGGGCGCGCCCGGCCGGGCGCCTACGGAACATACACCGCTGGCGGGCGGCGACATTGCGGACTTCACGGCGCTTCAGGCCGATGCGAGGCGCGAAGTGGCGCCGGAAATCTCGACGCGTACGTTGCACGCATGGTTGCGCAACTACGGCACTGGCTATCGGGCACTGGCCGAGCTGGCGCGAACTCCGGCGCAAGCCCTTCGATTGGGCTCCGCGGATACGGTCATGGCGGAAGATAACTCACGCCGTGCAAGCGGAAATGGCCCTACATCTGGACGATGTGGTTCTGCGCCGCACCAATCTTGGTTCCGGTTCGCATCCGGGAGAACCCGCACTCACCGCGGCCGCGCAGGGCATGCAGTCCCTGCTGGGTTGGACCGATAAGGAGCGAGACGAGCAGATTGCAGTGACCTCAAGAGTGCTGCGGCAGCATCGTGCCGCCACCCCGCGACCGCTTTAAGGAATGATCATGAGAATGCTGATAACTGGCGCGACCGGCTTCATCGGATCTCGACTGGCGCTCGAGGCGCGACGGCTCGGGCACGAGATTGTGGCGTCCGGTCAATTGAATTCCGACGCAGAGGAACGGCGTGCGCGGGAACTTACGTCCGCTGGCATCGACATCCACAAGGGCCCGCTGCAGGATCCTGAGCAGGCGCGGCGGGTCAGCGCGGGATGTCAGACGGTGATCCATCTCGCCGCGGCGCAGCACGAGTCCCATGTTGCGGACGACTATTTTTTTGACGTCAACGTCAACGGCACGCGGACTTTGATCGAGGCTGGGAAAGCCGCCGGTGTGCAACGCTTTGTGTACGGTAGCACCATCGGCATTTACGGCGAATCGAACGGCCAAGTGTTGGACGAGAGCACGCCGCCCCGGCCGGCGAATGTCTATGGGCGCAGCAAGTTGCAGGCGGAAGAGGTGGTCAATTCCTACCGCTCCGCGCTGCCGATCAGCATCGTGAGGATTTCGGAAACCTACGGCCCCGGCGATTTCAGGCTGCTCAAGCTGTTTCGCGCCGTCAATCGCGGTCGATTCCTCATCATCGGTTCCGGCCTGAATCAGCGCCAGGTAATCCATGTGAGCGACCTTACCCGCGGCTTGCTGCTGGCAGCGAGCAGCCCGGCGGCGGTGGGAGAGACATTTGTCATGGCGGGCGAGGAAATCTTGACCACGCGCGATGTGGTGCGCCAGGTAGCCCACGCCTTGGGGCGCGACGCACCGCGCGGCCGAGTGCCCATGTGGCCTTTTTTGGCGACCGCGACGCTGATGGAGCGAACGCTGCGCCCCCTCGGCATTCAGCCGCCGCTGCACCGTCGGCGGCTGGATTTTTTCCGCAAGTCATTTGTTTTTTCGACCGCCAAGGCGCGCTCGACACTCGGTTTCACCCCCGTCATCCCCTTCAGCAAAGGAGCGGCGGAAACTGCCGATTGGTATCGCCGCGGCGGTTATCTTTGAATCAGCCGAGCGCAAATCTGCGCCGCGATTTTCCAGGTGCCTTAGGGCCGAGTCGCGAATGCGGCAATCTTTTTCGAGACGATGCGCACCTTTTTGCCGTACATCATGAAAATCAGCCGCATCGAGAACTCGAGGAAGCCGGTCACGGCCAGGCCGACGTAATTCAGAGGATTCTTCCAAAACACATATAACTTGAGTGCAAACGGCTGTATGCCTTGAAAGCCGCCGAGTTGCAGCAGCTGAGTAATGCTATGTTCGGTGAGGTTGTAGAAATGATCGATGTTGTGCGCCAGATTCTCCGAACCGACCAGCGGGTTCGCGCCATTCATGGCGTACACGATGATACGGCCACCGGAGCCAAGCGCCGATCGGCACATCTGCAGAAAGGAGATCGTCTCCTCGATGGTCAAGTGATTGAGCTCTTGCTCCGGGATGATGCAATCGTATTCGGCCGGCCTGATGCGAACTCAGGAACGGAAACACCTCGGCCACCTCGCAAGGCAGGCCGCGACGCCGCGCGTGCTCAACCTTGCGGGCATCCGAATCGATACCCAGCACGTTGCGGTAGCCCAAATGCACCAGCAAATCGACCAGGTATCCGGGCCCGCAGCTGATCACCAAGATTCGGCAGTCACGATCCGTCGGAATGTGCGGCAGGTAGTTCGCGCGGTAATAGGCGCTGAATGATTTGTAGCCGCTGTCAACATCCTCGGGGGCCTGCCAGTAGGAATCAAACGGCTCCAATCTCGCCGCCAATGTTGATGTGCCGCGTGAGGCGGATTCTTGGCGGTAGCCTGTTAACGACGATAGCCGGCTTTCCGACATTGCGCACTCTCCCGCGAGTTCACACACCTGACGTGTATTCTAGACCTGTGGGCCTTGGGAGGCCTAATCACGCAATCGCTATGAGCGGGTTGCCATGAGAATCCTCTTTTGCAACTACGAGTATCCGCCTTTGGGCGGCGGCGGCGGCGTTGTCATGGCGGCCTTGGCGCGCGAGCTGGCGCGCCGCCACACGGTCACCGTGCTGACTTCTCGCGCGCTCGGGTTGCCGGCGATCAGCGCTGACGACGGCGTGCGGGTGATCCGGGTGCCGGTGTTTTTTCGTCGGCAACTGGCGGTCGCCGATTTTCCCTCCATGTTGGCTTATCTGCCGATGGGGGCCCTGCGCGCTCTGACGCTGCGCCGGTCGGGCGATTTTGACGTGATCAATACCCATTTTGCCGTGCCGACGGGTCCCTTGGGCCAGTTGCTGGGCGGGCTATATGGGGTACCCAATGTGCTGTCGGTGCACGGCGGGGACCTCTTTGATCCCAGTAAGCGCAGCTCGCCGCATCGGCATGGGTGGTTGCGCCGGCCGATCGCGCGCCTGTTGCGGCGAGCCGATGCATTGGTGGGCCAGTCACGCAATACCCTGCAGCACGTGCAGGACATTTACGGCGTGCGCCGCGACTCGCACCTGATTCCCCTGGGGATCGACAGGCCGTCGGCGGCGCCGCATGCCGACCGCGGCGGATTTGGATTGCCTGACGACGCCCTCGTGCTCGTGACCGTGGGGCGCATCGTGCCCCGCAAGGCGACGGTTCGTCTGGTGCAAGCACTGCACGCCTCGGGCCTTCAAGATGCGCATCTGCTCATAGTCGGGGACGGACCTGACGCCGCTGCGGTACGCGCGGCGGCCGCCGAGTTGGGCCTTGCCGATCGCGTCCATCTCTTAGGTCAGGTCACCGAGGAGCGGAAACATCAAGCGCTGAGTGTCGCCGACATCTTTGTATCGACCAGCCAGCACGAGGGATTCGGCTTGGTATTTCTGGAGGCGATGGCCTTTGGCCTGCCCATTGTCTGCTTCGACCATGGAGGCCAGACCGACTTTTTGGTCGATGGGGAAACGGGGCGCCTGGTGCCGCTCAATGATCTCGACCGCTTTGCCCGGAGCCTCGTCGAGCTGCAAGACGCGGGGGTGCGGCGGGAAATGGCGGCAAAGAACCGCCGCCTGGTCGAAGACTATTTCATCGACAAATGCGCCGACCGTTATGAGTCGGTATTCGAGCAAGTTGTGCGACAATTCGCCGCAAGACACCGCGGAGATCGCTGATGTGCGGCATCGCCGGAATTGTCGGAAGGTTCGATCCCGAGGGCGCGGATATCGGCAGGATGCTGCGTGCCTTGGTGCATCGTGGACCTGATGGCGAAGGCGTCTTCAGCGATGCCCAGGCGACACTGGGGCACCGCCGGCTGTCCGTCATTGATTTGGCGGGAGGCCGTCAGCCGTTAAGAAATGTCGAGGGCACCATCTGGCTGGTGTGCAACGGCGAAATCTACAACTATGTGGAGCTTCGCCGACAACTCGAAGCGCAGGGCCATCGATTCGTCACGCATAGTGATTGCGAGGTGATCATCGGTCTGTATGAGATCTACGGCGATCGGCTGCTGGATCATTTGCGCGGAATGTTTGCATTTGCGCTGTGGGACTCGCGCAAGCAGCGACTGCTGGCGGCACGCGATCACCTGGGTCAGAAGCCCTTCTTTTACACGACGCAAGGCGATCGCTTCGCCTTCGGGTCGGAGATCAAATCGCTGCTGGCTCTGGATCCTGGCCTGCGGCAGCTGAACTTAGCGGCGCTCGACCAGTATCTCGCGCTGCGCATCATCGCCTCGCCTCTGACCATGTTCCAAGAGGTGCACAAATTGCCGCCCGGGCACCTACTGGTGCTGGAGCGGGGCAGCACCCGGCCGAGCGTTCGTCCTTATTGGGATCTGCAATTCACGCCCAAGATTGAAATGCACGAGGAGCGGCTGATCGATGAACTCGAGGCGCAGATCGTCGAGTCGTTGCGGCTGCACATGGTCAGCGACGTGCAGGTCGGAGCATTCTTGAGCGGCGGGCTCGACTCCAGCTTGTTGGTGGCCATGCTGGTGGAGCGGGTGGGCGCCAAGGATCTACCGACCTTCACGATCGGACTGCCATATAAGCAGTTTGACGAGGCGCCGCATGCCCGTAAGGTTGCGCTGCGCTACCGCACACAGCACCACGAAGCGGTCATAAGCCCTACGTTAAGCGCGTTACTGCCCGAGCTGGTCTGGCACCTCGACGAGCCTTCCGATCCTCTGTCGTTGTGCGCTTATTGGGTGGCGCAATTTGCCAGAAAGACCGTGAAGGTCGTCATTGGCGGCGACGGCGGTGATGAGCTGTTCGGCGGCTACGACCGGTACTACGGCAATTTATATGCCGGCTACTACGGCAAACTGCCGAAGGTTCTGCGTCGGCAAGTCTTGGGCCCGGCCCTGACCATGATCCCTGCCGCCGGCTGGTATAAGAGCGTCGGGCATCAGTTGCGCTGGTTGCATCGTCTGTCGTTCCTCGAAGGCAGCGAACGCTATGCGGCAAGCCTGGCTTATTTTTATTTCGACCGCGCGCGGCGCGGCAGTATTTTTACGGAGGCCAGCCATGCGCAACTCGCCGACGCCGATGCCGAGCGGGCCTTGAGAGCGCCCTATGAAGCCATTCACGGCGATGCTGTTGATCGCATGCTGTACGCCGATAGCAAGGTCAGGTTGCCCGATCATCCGGTCATGATCAGCGACCGCATGAGTATGGCGCACGGGCTGGAAGCGCGCAGTCCGTTCATGGATCACCGGCTTGCGGAGTTTGCCGCACGGATCCCGTCCGGCCTCAAAGTGCGGGGACGCAACTTGCGTTATATTCAGCGCAAGCTCGCCGCGCGCTACTTGCCGCCGGAAATTCTCTCGAGGTCCAAGCAAGGATTCTCATCGGCGTTGCCCTACGTTCTTAAGGACGAATACCGACGGCTCTACGCGCGCTATCTGCGGGACTCCGAGCTGGTGCGGGCGGGCGTCTTGGCGCGCGCGCCGATTGAGTCTTTGCTGCAAGAGCATTTGGGCGGCCATGCCGATCACGGCAATCGGCTTTGGCTGCTGATCAACTCGGAAATTTGGTACCGAATGATGATCTTGGGACAACCGAAAGAAGATTTCAGGGACCGCGCGGGCGCCGGAGAGCTAGCGACCGCAGCCTAAAGCGACGGGAGATACGATGAGAATCGGCATCATGCTGCGCCACTACGACCAGCATGGCGGTGGCGTACGCGTCTATACGCATCAAATCTTGCGCGCGATGCTCGATCTGCAAAGCTCACACGAGTTCGTGTTTCTCTACAAGAATTCGGCCCTTGTCGGCACTTACCGGGGAGACCCCCAAGTGACCGAGGTGGTGCTGCCGGGCAAAAGCATTCTGCGTTGGGACCAGGTAGAAGTGCCGACAGCGGCTCGCAAGTATCGGTTCGACGTACTCTACAACCCGAAGTACTCCATACCGATCTTTGCGGATTGCGCCACCGTCTGGGTCTGCCACGGGCTGGACTGGTACGTCATGCCCTGGGCGTCGCGCAGGATCGACCGGTTGAGTCATAAGTTCTTGGTGCCGCGCTACGCTAGAAAGGCGGATGCGATCATCGCCGTTTCCGAAATCACCCGCGAGCATGTGATTCAATATCTGCCGATAGCGAGCGAACGTGTGGTAACGGTTTATTCGGGAGTGGATGATGCGTTCCGCCACGCTGCGGAGGCCGACAACCGCGAGGACTTGCAGCGGCGCTACGACCTGCCGGCGCGGTACTTTCTATATTCCGGCGCCATCTATCCGCCGAAGAATTTCACCAGACTGGTGCAAGCCTATGCCAGGGTCGGTCCCGCGGCAGGAGTCAGTCTGGTGATTGCCGGGGGTGAGAATCGATTCTTGTCGGCACACGAGCTTAAGGTTCCCGACGAGCTTGGTCTGACAAAATGGGTCAAGTGGCTCGGTTGGGTGGAACCGAAGCTGCTGCCGGCGCTGTACCAGAGGGCAGAAGTGCTGTTGTTGCCTTCTTTGTTCGAGTCTTACGGCTTGCCCATCGCCGAGGCGATGGCGGCAGGTTGTCCGGTGCTGACGGCGGACCGATATGGCACGAAGGAAATCGCGGGCGATGCCGCGCTGCTGGTCGATCCGGAGTCGGTTGATGAGATTGCCGACGGCATGCGCCGCCTGGTCACTGAGCCGGATCTGCGCCGCAGACTCATTTCGGCGGGCAAGGAAAGGGTGCGTCCGATGACGTGGCGTCGCTGCGCGCAGGAAACTCTGCAAGTGTTGGAAAATGCCGCGACGACGCCGCGGCGCAAGCGCCGATCGCAGCGACGTTAGGGTTTTTCGATCACATCCGTGTTCTCCGCTTCGATGGCGTTGCGCAGTCGCGGCGCGCGCTCGTCGATGTACACGATTTCATGCTGACCCACTTGCACCACGTCTCCGTCGTTCAAATTGTGCCGACGCACGCGTTTGGATTGCACGTAAATGCCGTTGGTGCTGTTGAGATCCTCGATGAGGCAGGAGTCGGCATGCGTTACGATGTGACAGTGATGCCGACTGATGAACTTGCTGTCGATCTGCAAATCATTGTCCGGGGTCCGGCCCACCACCAAGCGGCCCGTCTTCAGTTCGCGCTCCATCAGCGTTTTGCCGGCACTGGCCACCAGGATGCGTCCGACCACGTGCGAAGGACCCGAGTTCACTGCTGACGCGTGCAGCATCTTGAGAGTACGCAGGCGGTTGGTATTCGAAGCGAATTCGATCCACTGCAATTCGCGAATGGCTGCGGCGACATCTTCGGCAGTCACGACGTCGCGATCCTTGCCGAACGCGGACAACAGGGAGGTGTCGCACAGGGTGTTAATCAGACGGGGTACGCCGCCGGTGTATTTGTAAATCGTGGGGTAGGTGTCCTCCGCGAATATCCGCCTGCCATGCGAGCCGGCGACCTCGAGACGATGATCGATATACGCGGTCGCTTCCGCCGGCGTCAGGGCCGTCAAGTGAAACCTGAGACGCACGCGTTGCGCCAACTGCATTAATTCCGGGGAATTGAGCTGGTCATTCAGCTCCGGTTGGCCGGCGAGGATGATGCGCAGCACCTTCTCCTTGGTCGTCTCAACGCCCGACAGCATGCGTATTTCTTCGAGGACTTTGCTGCTGAGATTTTGCGCCTCATCGACGATCAATATGGCCTTGCGCCCGTTGGCGTGCTGTTCAGTCAAGAATTGATTCAAGGTCGCCAGGACCTCCGGCTTCTTCATCTTGAACGGCGAAAAGCCGTACTGGACCAGCACGCTTTGCAAGAACGCCGTCGGCGACAATTGCGTCTGATTGATCTGTGCGACCACGGCATCGGTTTGCAATTCACGCAGGAACGTTTCGATCAGCGTGGTCTTGCCCGAACCGATTTCCCCGGTGATCACCACGAAACCGTCGGTAAACCATATCGTCGATTCCATGTACGCCTTTGCCCGCGCATGCTGCTTGCTCAGGTAAAGGAATTGCGGGTCCGGGCTTAAGCGGAACGGCAGCTCATGAAGTTTGAAAAGTTCAAGGTACATGGCAGCAGCCAGTTTACGGGCTTGGCCGGCCGCGCGCGAAGCGAACACGCGCAGCGCACTCTTTGGATTGTAAAGTATTCAATTTACGACTCCGAGCGCATCGCGCTGAATGTACATCAAAATATTTTTAATATTTCATAACACATT
This sequence comes from uncultured Gammaproteobacteria bacterium, assembly GCA_963749775.1. Classification (GTDB taxonomy): domain Bacteria; phylum Pseudomonadota; class Gammaproteobacteria; order Steroidobacterales; family Steroidobacteraceae; genus Bog-1198. The sequence continues at coordinate 107,666 of CAVVPB010000021.1, read as the reverse complement.
GAATTAGTTTGGATAAAAGGCAGATCAGCGGCCTTTGGCGGCGCCGGCAATGCTAAATTACCGAAACATGAGCCGTCAAAGCTAAAGGTCCTATGGAGAACACCTTGGATGAGTCGCTAGTCCCTCCCGTATTGCCGGCGCCGGTGCCGTCGCGCGGCCGCTTATCGTTCCTGCAGTTCGCGAGGGCGCTGCGCGACAGCACCATCGCCACGTTCGGGCAGGAAGCCTACGAGCGCGACATCATCGAAACAAAAATGTTCGGACGTCGCATGTTCGTGGTCAATGATCCGGCGGCGATCAAGCATGTGCTGATCGACAACGCGGCAAACTATCAGAAGACGGAGATCACGCGCCGCATACTTGAGCCCGGATTGGGAAAGGGACTGATCACCTCGGAAGGGGAAACCTGGCGGCAACACCGCCGCACGATGGCACCGGCCTTTGATCAGCGAAGCATCGCGTCCTATACGCCGATCATGACCGGAGCCGCGGAGGAACTGCTGGCGGAATGGTCGAAAGTTGCGCCGGACAGCGGCATTGATGTGGCCGCGGCGATGATGCAAGTCACGCTCACCATCATTTCGCGCACGATGTTTTCGTCCGACTCCGACGACATCGTCGCCATCATGCGGCGCAGTGCCGATAGCTACCAGGCCAAGATGCGACCCAATGTTTTGGACATGCTGGGGCTGCCCAAATGGTTGGCAGGTTTGCCGCGTGTTGGGGTTGCCAAGCGCACGCTGGGCGAGTTCGATCAGATGATCGATCGGCTGATCGAGACGCGTGCACGCGATCCCGGCAACGGCCCGAGGGATCTGCTCGCCCGGCTGATCGCCGCCCGCGACGAGCACACCGGCACGCGAATGAGTGCACAGGAAGTACGCGACCACGTCATTACCATTTTCCTGGCGGGTCACGAGACCACCGCCATGGCGATGACATGGACCTGGTTTCTGCTCTCGCAACATCCGGCGCAGGAGGCGAAGCTGCATGCCGAACTGGATGCCGTGCTCGGCGGCCGTGCGCCAACGCACGACGACTTAAGTGAGCTCACCTATTCGCGCATGGTGGTGGAAGAATCGATGCGGATGTATCCACCGGTGCATACCATCGCCCGGCAGGCCAATGCCGAGGACCGGCTGGCGGGGCGGCCGGTACCGAAGGGGTCCACCGTGATGATTGTCCCCTGGTTGCTTCACCGTCACGAAAAGCTATGGGAAGCCCCCGGTCGGTTCGACCCCGAGCGGTTCTCGCCGCAGCGCTCCGCGGCGCGCGCCCGCTTCTCGTACCTGCCGTTCGGCGGCGGTAAGCGAATCTGTATCGGCGCGGCGTTTGCACTGGCTGAGGCGACAATCTTGCTCGCCACCATCGCCCAGCGATTTCGCCTGCGGCTGGTTCCCGGGCACCGCGTCGAGCCCCAGGGCCTGATCACGCTTCGCGCTCGCTATGGGATGAAGATGCTGCTCCTGTCAAGGCAGTAAGCGGGGCAGCGGGAGGGGCTCGCGCTTGATTCTCTCATTGCATATATAAACTAATAAAATCAATATATTACATAATATACAGAGAAAACACATCTAGTGAGGCCGGCAGATTTTGAAAAGCCGGCTTGCCCCGGTGCCGGCAGGTGCTATTCTGACCCGCGAACCTTCCCCGCGGCCTTAAGACAAAGGCGCCCAGGCTGAAGTCTTCGGGGTGAGCCAGCAAAGATATTTGGCTGATTGCGAGGAATTTTTTCCCTTTTGCGAGGGTCTGACAGGTTCGAAGCCTACTGGGCCGGGATCAGTTGCGCTCGGGTTAGTCCAAAGTCCAGGCGCGATCGATGGCGGGCTACGCGGAGATTCCGCGTAGCCCGTTTTTTTATTGCGCGCGGCTTGTGATACACCTTCCTGGTATGAACCCAACCTTTGACGCCGATTGCAGGCGCTGCCCTCGGCTGGCGGCATTCCTCGATTCGGTCCGCCATGCGGAACCGGACTACTACTGCCGTCCAGTGCCCTCGTTCGGCGATCCGCGCGCGCGCATTGTCCTGGTGGGCTTGGCCCCGGGCATGCACGGCGCCAATCGCACCGGTCGGCCCTTCACCGGGGATCACGCCGGCATATTGTTGTACCAAACCTTGCACAAGTTTGGACTTGCCACCCTTCCTCAATCCGTGGCGGCCGACGATGGGCTAAAATTACTCGACGTGCGGATTACCAACTCCGTGAAATGTCTTCCGCCCGCCAATAAGCCGCTGCCCGCGGAGATCCAGGAGTGCAACCGGTACCTGCGCGAGGAGTTGGCGCAAAGCCATACCGCGCGCGTTATTCTGGCGCTAGGAGCGATTGCGCATGCCGCCGTGCTGCGTGCCTTGGCGCTGCCAGCAGCCCAGTTCCGTTTTGCCCATGCGGCCGAGCATGATTTGGGCGAGCCGCGGGTGTTGTTGGATTCGTATCACTGCAGCCGCTACAACACGCAAACCCGACGGCTCACGACCGAGATGTTCGAAGCCGTCATTCTGCGAGCAAAGGATCTCGCGCACCGCAAAGAATGAGTACTGATCAGGACCCGCAAACCGACGCCTCGCCGACCTCGCCAATGCCGTCGGTCGCCCCTGCGAATCGCTTTGACGCCAAGGTTTTTGTCGACAGCTTGCCGGGCCGCCCCGGTGTCTACCGGATGCTCGACGCGCACGGCGAGATTCTCTATGTCGGCAAGGCGCGCAATTTGAAGAATCGGGTCGGATCGTATTTCCAGCCGAGCAATGTTCAGCCGAAAGTCCAGGCGCTGATCGCTAAGACCACCAACATGGAGGTTACGATCACCAATTCGGAAACCGAGGCGCTGCTGCTCGAATACAATCTCATCAAGAGACACCGGCCGCGCTTCAATGTCGTGCTGCGCGACGATAAGAGTTTTCCCTACCTGCATCTGGAGACCAACCACGAGTTTCCGCGCCTAAATTTCTATCGGGGTTCGCGCAAGCAGCCGGGCAAATACTTCGGACCATACCCTTCAGCCGGGGCGGTGCGCGATACGCTGCAGCAGCTGCAGAAATTATTTCGCATACGCAACTGCGATGATGCTTATTTCGCGAACCGCTCCAGGCCTTGCTTGCAGTACCAGATTCAGCGCTGTACCGCGCCTTGTGTGGGCCTCGTGTCCAAGGAACATTACGCGCGCGATGTGAGCGCGGCCATCAAGGTTCTGGAAGGGCGCAACGACGAAGTCAGCGAGGATCTGGGGCGCAGGATGGAAGCGGCGGCGGGGCGTTTGGACTTCGAGGAGGCTGCGCAGCTGCGCGACCAGTTGGCCAAGCTCAAGGTCATACAGGCGCAGCAGATTGTCACCGCGGGCGCCGATCACGATGCAGACGTGATCGCGATCGCGGCTGCCAACGGCGAGTACTGCGTGGCGCTCATGTTCGTGCGGGCGGGACGCAGCCTGGGCAGCACCACGTTTTTCCCAAAGGCGCCGTTTGCCGAGATGCCCGAAGTGCTCGCGGCATTCGTCATGCAATACTATTTGGAGCGCGACGCGCCGGCCGAAATCATCGTGGAGCAGGCCTTCGATGAAATGCTGTTGCTGCAGTCCACGTTGGCGCAGCGCTCGTCCCACAAAGTGCGAATCTGCACCTCGGTGCGCGGAATCCGCGCGCGCTGGCTAGAGATGACGCGCAACAACGCCGAGCAGGCGCTTAACATGCGCCGTTTGGCGAGGGTTGGCGTCGAGTCGAGTCTCGAGGATTTGCGAGAGGCGTTTGATCTGGAGGAAGCGCCGAATCGGCTCGAATGCTTCGACATCAGCCACACGGGAGGCACCGACACGGTCGCCTCATGCGTGGTGTTCGGTGTGGAAGGGCCGCTGAAAAGCGACTATCGGCGCTTCAATATTACCGGCATCCAGCCCGGCGATGACTACGCGGCCATGTACCAAGCCTTGACTCGCCGCTACAAGCGGGTCCGCGACGGCGAAATAACCAAGCCCGACGTGCTGCTGATCGACGGCGGCAAGGGACAGTTGGCGGAAGCCGCCAAAGTGCTCGATGAGCTCGGAGTAGTGGGAGTGACGCTCATCGGCGTCGCCAAGGGCGTGGACCGGCGAGCCGGCCAAGAACAACTGTTCTTGTTGGGCCAGGACACGCCCACTATACTGCCGCCGGACTCACGAGCATTGCATCTCATTCAACGTGTGCGCGATGAAGCGCATCGTTTTGCGATTGCGGGGCATCGACGTAAACGAGCCAAACGTCACAGCCAATCGATACTCGAAACCATACCGGGTTTAGGGCCGGTCAAAAGGCGCGAGCTTCTGAAACAGTTCGGCGGCCTACAAGGGATACTGCGTGCCGGCGTTGATGACTTCATTCAAATTCGCGGCCTCGGGCGCGATCTTGCCCAGGTAATTTATGAACACCTCCATCCCGGACGTTAACACCAGGCCGCATTGGAATCTGCCGAACACGCTGACGTGGCTGCGCATTCTGATGATTCCGGGAGTGGTGGTGCTCTTTTATCTGCCGTTCTGGTGGGCTCATCCGGCAGCTGGCATCGGCTTCGCGCTGGCGGGCATCACCGACTCCTTGGATGGCTATTTTGCGCGCAAGCTCGGACTGACTTCGCGTTTGGGCGCGTTTCTCGATCCGGTTGCGGATAAGTTGATCGTCGCCGCTGCGCTGGTGTTGATCGTCAGTGCGGATCCGCGCTGGTTCGTCGTGATCATGGCAGTGGTCATTATCGGCCGCGAAATTGCGGTCTCGGCGCTGCGCGAATGGATGGCGGAGATCGGTGCGCGCGGCCGCATCAAGGTGTCGATGTTGGCGAAGTACAAGACCATCATGCAGATCGTCGGTCTGTCGATGCTGCTGTTTCGGCACAATCTGCTCGGCATCCCCATCTATAAGCTGGGGGTGGTGTTGACGGCGATTGCGGCGGTGCTGACGCTTTGGTCGATGATTTTGTACTTGCGTCTGGCGTGGCCGGAGTTGCGGGACAGCTCGAGGCTGTGAAATTGCGTGGCATTGCTGCTCACAGGAATGCGCCGCTCCTGTAGGGAAATTCCTCGCTCAGTTCAATGCCTTAGGTCTACTTTTTGTCCGCAGCTTCTTGACTCCCGGCGGTTCGGCCCTACAATTGCGCGTCTGTTTAGGGCGGGAATAGCTCAGTTGGTAGAGCGCAACCTTGCCAAGGTTGAGGTCGCGAGTTCGAGCCTCGTTTCCCGCTCCAATTTCTCGCCAAAACCCCGGCAAGACCGGGGTTTGCTGTTTTTGCCCTTGGGCTAGGTGGCAGAGTGGTCATGCAGCGGCCTGCAAAGCCGTGTACGCCGGTTCGATTCCGACCCTAGCCTCCACAATCGTGCATCCGGAACAGCCCGGACGCCTAAAATGGGCCGCGCGCAGTCAAGATCTTGCGGGTATTGCCCGGTCTGAGCTCCAAAACGATCCCGGGAACCCCATCGCTGCAAAACGACAGGGCAGGTATGATGAATCAGCATGTTCGCGACCCCTACTAGTAGGGGTATGGCAGCGTGTGCCCTATTCTCGGTAGCGGTAAAACGCGCAAACAAGGCTAAGGGTCGAAATTGTCGATTCCGACCCTAGCCTTTAAGTCATTCGCCGGCATCAAGACCCGACAGGCGTAAACGAGAATTTCTGGCCCGCCACCGATGCCTCGTACATCGCGCCGCCCTTGACGATGGTGAAGACCGCCATGCCATTTTGGTACCCGCCGGCGGTGGCAGTACCTTTCTGGTTGCTGCTGGCACCTGCCGTCGAGCCCGTCGTGCCTGCCGAAGCCCCGGCCGACGCCTGGATCGCCACCGCGCCGACGGAGGCGTCGAAGGCGAAGTTTCCCGAGGTGAATTTATCGAAGGCGGCTTTGTCCTTGAAGAATATGATCTGGCTGTAGGCCTGCCCCCCGGCTTGGAGACCAATGCTCACCTGGGTCATTGAGGTATCGCCGACGTGTTTGCCTTTGTGAAAGACACGGCCGTCGCCGTGCGCGGCGCCCACCCCCAACCCGCCTTTGCCGATGGTGGGAAATACAGCGTACCCGTAGCTGTCTTTAAAGAACCCGGCACTCGCTCCGGCATCCTTGAACTTGGCGATCGTGTCGCTGTAGTCGTCGGCCCAAGCGGCGGCGGCAGGCAGCATCAACGCCGCGATCGCTAAAAAAACGTGCAGCATCCTTTTCATCGGTAGTCTCCTGATTAGATCAACGGCACATCACGACCGAAAATATCGAGTCCGGGCCATTTTGGTGGCAATTGTCCGCCCTGTCGAAGGGACCAAAGGCCCATTGCAATCGAGACCGCTGCGCACTAATACTGTACTGCCGCCGCCGGCGAGGGAGAGATGATGTCCGAAGATTTGTCGAATCTAGCCACCCTACGCGCGTCTCCTGTAGACCTCATCGATTTAAGGCGGGTTGGCGCGCATCCCGATTATTGGTACCCGCTGGCCTGGTCTGATGAGTTAAAGGCCGGGAAAACCCTGGGGCGCCGCTTCGCCGGTGATCCGATTGTCTTGTACCGTGGCAAAAGCGGCCGCGTATTTGCTTTGGAGGACCGCTGTGCGCATCGTCAGGTCCCCTTGCATTTAGGAGTGGTCAGCGGCGATGAGCTGAAATGCCACTATCACGGCTGGACCTACAACTGCAGTGGCAAGTGCGTCAACGTTCCTTATATGGGAGCTGAGCGGCTGCCCGCCGGTGTGAGGAGTTACCCGGCGCGCGAGATCGACGGATTGATATTTGTGTACCCCGGCGACCCGGCGCTCGCGGAGAGCCGGCTGCCCGCCGCACTCGGCTCCTCGCAACGCAAGGATTACAAGACGCGCAAGCTCAACCGCGAGGTTGCCTGCCACTACACCTTCATGCACGAAAACCTGTTCGACATGAACCATCAGTTCATGCACCGCAAACAGATGGGCTCGATCCGGGCTCGATGCCTGGGCCGCAACCACGGCGATACCTGGGCGCAGGTCGAATACAGCTTCAGCCGCACCGCGGGGAAAAAATCCGTCGGCGAGCAAGTCATCGTGGACTTGATGCGCAAGCGCGGCGAAGCGAAGAAGGATTTTTCCGATCACATGCGTATCCGCACCGATTACCCCACGCAAAGCCTCAGGGTCTGGATCGGGCGCGACATCAAGCAATCCGACGATCCGGTGCTCGATGTGTGGCTGGGCTACACGCCGCTCGATGCCGAACAGCGCACCAATCGTACCTTTGGGTATCTATCGGTGAAGAAACCCCGCATGAGCGGGGTCATTCATGTGGTATGGCCTTTTGTGACCTGGTTTACGGAAAACATTTTCCGCGAGGACAAGGAAATCGTCGAGCACGAGCAAAGAGCCTACGAAGCCCAGGGGGCGGATTGGAACAATGAAGTGTTCCCCCCGATCCGGGATTTGCGCAGCGTGCTGGCGCGCTGCGGCGTGCCCATGAAGTAGGCAGCGCAAAGCACGGTCAGAAGGCCAACGATTTGCGCCGCTCCTCGCGGCTCAAGATCCACAGCGCACCGGGGAGTGCCGTAAAGTCGGCAATCAATGCCAAGATGAAGGCCGATGCGGACACGATCCCGAACTGACGCATGGGCGGCAGACCCTGAAAGCGTGAGCGCGAGGAAGCCGCTGGTGTTGATGAGCGTCGCGAAAAGAATGGGGCGACCCGCGGTGAGCATCGCGTGCTTGAGCGCGCCGCTGGTCGTACCGCTCGAGCGGCCTTCCTGAAGATGATAGAAAAAGTGCACCTGATCGTTTTCGGTGGCTCCGAGCACGGTCGAGCCGATGAGAATGGTGGCGATGTTGAGCGGAATGCTCGCCACCCGCATGACGATGAACACCGACAGGATGGCGAAAAAAGAGGGAATCATGGTCATCAGCCGCGCCGAGGGACTGCGGAACACCACCAGGAAGGCAAGAAATATGGCGCTCGCGGTGATCGCGAAGCTTTGCGTGAGCGTAGGAAGCAATCGTTCGGTGATATTGCCGGACAGCACGCCCTTGCCCGCAAGCTCGCCGTGCACCGAACGTAAGTTCGGATCGCTCGCCTGCGCCTCGTTCCAGGTTTGCAGAATGAAGTTGCGCATGGCACCCGGAGGGCCGAACAACTCGCCACGGCCCCGTATGCTCAAGCGCACGCTCGACACATTGGTCATGTCGACATAGCTGCGCGCACCGGGCTGGGTCAGTAGAATCTGCTCAAGATCAGCGGCGAGCTTCGGCCACTCCGTGGGCGCCGTGGGCAGCTGATCGGACCCTGACTCGATGTAGCGGGCCCAGCGCAGCACCGTCGTAGGGCCGTCGACGGCATTGATCCCCCGGTGCTCCTCGAGCCGCCGCGTGAGCAAGATCGATGCTGCGCAGAAACTCCGGATCCAACGCGTGACCGGGTGGCGTCTGCAGCCACAAATCGATGACGTCCAATCCGTTCGTCTCTTCGAAGCGGCGAGTATCCTGTGCCACGCGCTCGTGGGGACTGACATAGGTCAGCGCGTCGGTCTCGAGCTGCAGCGGCGCAAGCTTGCCGGGAATGCCAAACAGCGAGGCCGCACCGCACAACATGACCAACACGGCGCCGGCCACCAGCGGCCAGCGGTAGCGTCGCGTCGCGGGCACCAGCATATCGACGAAACGAGCGAACCGTTTGCTCGTCCGTGACCACGCTTGAGCGTCTGCGGGGCACGCAGCAGCGACTGCAACGCCGGAAACAGCGTGAAGCATCCGACCCACGCCCCGACCAATCCGCAGGCCGTCCAGAGACCCATTTCACGCACGGGGCGAATCTCGGACACGGCCAGCGCCGCGAATCCGACCGCGGTGGCGAACATGGAGGCGGTGCAAGGCAAAAATTTATTGGCCAGCACGCGCGCGTGATGCTCCCGAGGGGGCGCGGCGTCATCCGGCTCCATGTAGCGCGAATGAATATAGACCAGGGTGGCGGTGGTGGTGACCATGACGGTCAAGCGGCACCAGACGTCGACACGACGCTGTTGGTCCAGCCGAACAGGTCGCCCGCGCCGACCGCCATCGCGACCACCGCACCCAGCGTGAGAATGACTGCCGCGAGCGCTGCGCCACGAGCGAAAGACGATGAACACCAGCGTCATCAAGAAAATGCCGAACAGCGGCATGAACTTTCTGGTGGACGCGCCGGTTTGCCGCTCCAGCCACGCGATCGAGCCACGGCGTGCCGACGCGCCGCACGGCCGTGAAGGGATGCCCGGAGGTATCAAGAGGCAGCACCTTTGCGTCGATTGCGGCCAAAGCCTGATCGCGTTCGGCGGGTGTATTCACGTGCAGATCAAGCCCGATCCCCAGGTAGTGATCCCCCATCAGCCCGGAGCGCCGAAACAGCAAGGTCCCGGTGGCGAAGGTTCGAAGACTGCTGCCGCATCGTTCGGGCCGATGATGGCGGGCGGAGTTGATCGAAAATACAGCGTCAGGAGACTGTGAGCCGCGACGCTGGGGAATCTTGTCGAGCTCACGCTCCAGTTGGGCGATGCCCTCCAAGGCGGCGGGACTGAAGGGATCAGGTGCTTCGAGCATGATGAGCGCTTGTTCGCTCTCGGGAAACACGCGCTCGAAATTGCGGGTCGCCAGCTCGACCGCGTCGCCGGCCGAGATCAGCCGTTCGATCGAGGTATCCGTGGCTATGCGCGGTGGCGCCATAAATGCCGGCCATGGTCAGGAGCAGGAAAACGACGACGATCGCGTACCGCGCACGCAATATGCCGCAGGAACAGTTGCAGCAGCCGGGGTGAGACGATCATGGCCATTTTTGACATCGCATCATCATCCGGTGGTCGCTCATCGTAGGCTAATGATAGCCTGTCGCCATGAGCACACTCATGTTGGCTGCGGTGGCGACCTTGGTTTTCTTGCCCCAGGCTACCCTGGCGGAGCCGGCGATGCACAGCCCTTCGTGGACCAGTTTGCCAAGGCGGCGGCGGCGGCCGCGGGTTGGGATCCTGGAAGTCTTGCCGCCATCTATGACCCTACCGAGCAGGGAGGGCTCGCGAAACTGGACAACAAGATTCGGTGCTGGCCTTCGTGCCGTATGCCTTCTATGTGCAGCATGCCGCGGCGCTTAAGCTAACGCCGCTCGCGCAAGCGGACGTGGCCGGCGTCGGTACCCAAGAGCGTTGGACGCTGGTGGGGAAGGCTGGCGGGACGGTAAGCGGCCCGGCATCGCTGACGGGCTACACGATCTTGAGCGTCGCAGGCTACGCGCCGGAGTTCGTGAAGCATTCGGCCCTCGCCGCCTGGGCCCTGCCGGCGGACGTCAAAATCGAGGCCACCGGCCAAATATTGAGCGCCTTGCGCCGTGTCGCATCGGGTGAGCCGGTGGTGGCGCTGCTCGACCAAACGCAGGCCGCGGCGCTGCCGACACTGCCATTCGCCGCGCAGCTCAAGACACTCACGCAATCCGCGCCGCTGCCGGTGGCCCTGGTTGCGGTCGTCGACGCGCGCTTGTCCGCGCCTCGCGCCAAGGCATTCCAGGCGGCGCTTCTGAAGATGAATACGGCCGGCGGTGCCGACGCCCTGGCGTCGCTGCGCCTAAAGAGGTTCGTGCTCCCGCAACTTCCGGGCCTTCCCGACAAGCCGTGAAGCGCTAGCGTCGGTGTCGCTGCAGCGGCCTTGTTGATTGTCGGATGCAAGACGCCGCTGCGGCCGGCCACACCGCCAGAGTCTCTGTCCGTCGAGCAGCTGGCGGCAGCGGTGGCCGAGGACGCGCGGCGCAGCGACCTTGCGTCTGATTCGACGGTCCGCGGTCAGCTCGCCGCCGACGCCGCGGCCAACGCGCAAGCCTGCCTCGACGTGGCGCCGCAGGCCGCCGCCTGTGTTTACTCTCGTGCGATCGCTCTGGGCCTTGAGGCCCAAGCGCATCCGCTGCATGCCAGCGAGACATTGAAGATGATGCTCGAGGTGCTCAGCCGAGCCGAAGCGCTCGATCCTGAGTACGACGAAGGCGGGTCCGGCGCGCGTCAAGGCGCTGGTCTTGATCAAAGCACCCGGGTGGCCCTTAGGCCCCGGCGATGCTGACGCGGGTTTGGCCGCCGCGCGTCGCGCAGCGTCCCTGCGGCCGGACTATCCGCCGAACGTCTTGGCGCTGGCCGAGGCCTTAGCCAAGACCGGAGACACCCGCGGCGCCAAAGAGGCGTATCTGCGGGCGCAGCTCCTCAGTCAGGCGATGCCGCCGTCGAGCGATCGAGACGATTGGCTGCGCCAAGCCGATCAGGCGCTCGGGCGACTGTCGCATTAGCGCCGGGGGTCCGTCGGCGCTCGATCATTTCATTTTGATGACCTCCCAATCTGTCGTAACATGGCAGACAAATACCCGATTGCGCCGTAAGCGCTTCTTTTTACCCGAGAATATGCTAAACCCGCCGCCACTGCCGTATGCCGCGAACTCCGTGCGACCCTGGGACGCGCGTTTGGCGCGCCGCTTGGTCGCGCCTCTGATCAACACCTGGGTGACGCCCAACCATTTGACCACGCTGCGCTTAAGCGTGGGTCTGGCCGCGGCCGCGGCATTTACACCCGGAAGCTACGGTTGGTCGAATATGGCCGCGCTGCTGCTGGTCTTTTCGAACTTTCTGGATCACACCGACGGCGAACTCGCACGCCTGAGCGGCAAAAGCAGCCGCTTGGGTCATGTGTATGATCTCGCCAGCGATGCCGTGGTGACCATTCTGCTATTCATCGCCATCGGCGTCGGCGTGGCCAAGAAACCGGGAATCGACCTGTGGTTGCCGCCGGCGGCCTTGGGGCTGCTGGCCGGCAGCGCAATCGCTCTTGATTTTCTATCTGCGCATGCGCATCGAAGAGCTGCTCGGCAAGAGCGGCACTCAACAGGCTTCGCTGGGCGGCTTCGAGACCGAAGATGTCTTGTATCTGCTGCCGCTGGCAACCCTCTGCAACGCGCTGGTACCGCTGCTGCTGGCGGCATCGGTGTGCGCACCGCTGTATGCCGTATGGGTGACATTCGATTACCAACGGGTGCTGCGCCAAGATCGCCGCATGACGGCCGAGATCGCTGGATAAGCGTGGCGGAGACTGCGAACCGTCGGCGCGAGCGCGCTCGCTGCACGCCTGGAATCCTTCGATATGCCGGCGCTGCGCCGCGAGTACGCGAAGCAGGGCGGCTTTCTCGTTATCGAGGATTTCCTGCCGGCCGCGATTACCGCGCAATTGATCGACGCGGTCGCGGCGGTCGAAGGCTCGGTCAATCGCAACTATCTGCCGGGCCACAAGCAGGGCGGAAGCGTCGGCCGTCACACCATCGACAAGCGGGCCCCCGCCATTGCCGAGCTCTACCGTTCCACGGCGCTGCTTCAGTGGCTAGAGCAGCTCACGGGCGAGCCGCTGCATTTCTCCCCGCCCGCGATCCGCATGCCTATGCGCTATATTTCTATACGCGCAGCGGCGATCACATCGGCTGGCACTACGACACGTCGTACTATGCGGGCCGGCGCTACACGCTGCTGCTTGGGCGTGATCGACGAATCCTCGTGCCGCCTGGACTACGAGCTGCACACGCGTGAAAAAGGCGCGGCGGTGGTGGCCGGCTCGATCAAGATTCCGCCCGGCGGCTTGGTGCTCTTCGACGGCGACGCCTTGCGCCATCGCATCACGCCGTTGGCGCGAGGGGAAACGCGGATTTCGCTGACCTTCGAATACGTGACCGACCCGCAGGATGCATCCTTGGTGGCGTCTCATTTCCAACATGAAGGACGCCGTCGCCTATTTTGGTTTCCGTCAGGTCTTTCAGCGCTCTCAGGCGCGGCGAAGAGCCGTGACGAAGCCGGCGGCTTGGTTGCTGAGCTTTGGCATTCTGCTGTTCGCCGGGGTGCTGGTCTCGCAGGGACTTGCCGGCGATCATGGCAACCTTGGCGCGCGCCGGCTGGGGTTTGCTGCTGGTCGCGCTGTTTCACTTGCTGCCGCTGGTGCTCGATGCGCTCGCGATCTGCGTGCTGTTCGAGCGAAAGATCAGTCGCGGCGACGTTGCGCGATTCGTTGCTGGCGCGTTGGGTGGGCGAGTCCGCCAACAGCCTGATGCCGGCGGGACAAATCGGCGGTCCCGTACTGATGGCGCGGCATCTGGCGCAGCGCGGCATGCCGATGGAGGAGGCCGCCGCGGCGATCACGGTCAGCACCACGCTGCAGACCTTTGCCCAAATCGCCTTCGCGCTGATCGGCGTGGTGTTGCTGGGTGCGCAGGCCGGCCGTTTTCACCGCTCGACGCTGCGCACCTCCGCGCTCATTGCCAGCGCCTTTCTCGCGGTGCAAGTGGGCGGGTTTTATCTCATTCAGAGGCGCGGCCTCTTCAGTAAACTGATGCGTGCGGCGAGGCGATTTTCGGAAATCGCGATTGGTCCCAATGGGTCAAGCAGGCGCAGGCCATCGATCTTGCTGTGCAAGGGACCTACCGTCGCAACGGACCGGTAACCGTCGAGTTTCTTGTTGAGCTTGGTGGGCTGGCTGGTCGGTACGGGCGAGGTTTATCTCATTACGATGTTGCTCGGGACGCCGGTGAGCTGGCGCGATGCGTTGCTGCTCGAAAGCTTGGGTCAGGCCATTCGCGGCGCGGGCTTCGCCATTCCCGGCGCCTTGGGCGTGCAGGAGGGCGGCTATCTGTTGCTGGCGCCGCTGGCGGGTCTCGCGCCAGATGCGGCCCTGGCATTGTCGCTGGCAAAGCGCGCGCGCGAGCTGCTGCTGGGACTTGCCCGGACTGCTCTACTTGCACTTTGCCACTCCGCGACGCGGCCGTCCGCCGCCGAGGTACCGATTCCTTAAGGATTTTGATGCGCGCAATTATTTTGGCAGCCGGACGCGGCATTCGTCTGCAACTACCCGAGGAGAGCCAGCTGCCGAAGTGCCTGCTGCGTTTCGACGGCATGAGCTTGCTCGAGCGGCACTTGCGCATGCTGAAGAGCGCCGGCATTGAGGAGGTGGTGCTGGCGCTGGGCTTTCGCCACGAACTGGTTGAAGCTCGAACTCGATCGCCTGGACTGGAAGCCGCGTCCCGAGATCGTGCTCAACATGAACTTTGAGCTGGGCAGCGTGCTCACGGTGCATACCGTCGCCGACGCGCATGACCCGCGGCGGCGATGTTTTGTTGATGGACGCGGATGTGCTCGTATGACGAGCGCATCATGCGGGCGCTGGTCGGCCGGAGATCAGCCGGTGAACCGCTTGCTGATCGATCGCGATTTCGAGGCCGGCGATGAGCCGGTCAAGCTCTGCGTGCGCAACGGCGTGCCGGTCGAGCTGCGCAAGCAGTTGGCAGCCGACTTGGAATTCGACATCATCGGCGAGTCGGTCGGTTTCTTCCGTTTCGATCAGGCGGGAGCGCGGCGGCTTGCGGCCCTGGTCGCGGACTATGTCGACAACGGTCGCGCTCACCTGCCGCATGAGGAAGCCGTGCGCGATCTGCATCACAGGAGCGTAGCCAAGTGCTCGAAGTGGCTGATGTCACGGGATGCCCGTGGATCGAAATCGATTTTCCCATCGACGTCGTGCGCGCCGACCGAAGAAGTGCTTGCCGCAACTTGCAGCCGCTATCGAGAGGAAGCCTATGAATGCATCGGTACGTCTCGGCCGGAGCGGTGAATCAAAGCGCGAACAGAACCATTGCGCAGACGCGCAGCGCGCAAATTGCGCCAGATGCTGCAAAGTCGCGCGAACTCGAGTTTCTCATGGAGGCGCACAACGGCCTGTCGGCGCGCATCGTGCGCGAGGCGGGATTCAAGGGCATCTGGGCCTCCGGGTCTGTCGATTTCCGCGCAGTTCGGCGTGCGCGACAACAATGAGGCCAGTTGGACCCAGGTCGTGGACATGCTCGAGTTCATGGCCGATGCCAGCGATCTGCCCATCCTGCTCGACGGCGACACGGGCTATGGCAATTTCAACAACATGCGCCGCCTGGTGCGCAAGCTCGAGCAGCGCGGTATCGCGGGCGTTTGCATCGAAGACAAGCAGTTTCCCGAAGACCAATAGTTTCCTGAACGGCGAGCGCCAGCCGCTGGCCGACATCGAGGAATTTGTCGGCAAAATAGCGGCGGGCAAGGATACGCAGCAGGATGCGAATTTCTCGATCGTGGCGCGCGTCGAGGCGTTGATCGCGGGTTGGGGCATGGACGAGGCGCTGCGCCGCGCCGAGGCCTACCGGCTGGCCGGTGCCGATGCGATTCTCATCCACAGCAAGCTGTCGAAGCCCGATGAGATCGTGACCTTCGCGCAAAGAGTGGGCGCGCCGCTCGCCACTGGTGATCGTACCGACGCGCTACTACAGCACGCCGACCGAGGTGTTCCGCCAGGCCGGCATCAGCACCGTCATCTGGGCGAATCACCTGGTGCGCGCGGCGGCTTCCGCGATGCAAAGCGTCGCCAAGGAGATTTTCGAGAGCCAGACGCTGGTCAACTGTCGAAGATCGCATTGTCTCGGTCAACGAGATCTTTCCGCCTGCAGGATGCGGATGAGTACTCGGCGGCGGAGCGGCATATATTTATCGGCCTCCGCCGCGCCGCGCGCCGCGGTGGTGTTGGCGGCGAGCCGCGGCACGCGGCCTCGAGTCCATGACCGGCGATCGACCCAAGGTGATGCTGCCCATCGCCGGCAAGCCGCTGCTGCGCTGGCTGGTGGACGGCTTCAAGAAGGAACAGATCAACGACATCACGGTGGTCGGCGGCTATCGCGCCGACGCCATCGACACGGCCGGAGTCAAGCTCGTGCTGAATGAACGCTACGCCGAGACCGGCGAATTGGCGTCGCTGGCCTGCGCGATCGAATCCTTGGATTCGGACACCGTCATTTCCTATGGCGACCTGTTGTTCCGCAGCTATGTGCTGCGCGATCTGGTGGAGTGCGAAGGCGGAATTTTCGGTGGTGGTGGATTCGCTGATGGCAAGCGGCAGCAATCATACGGTGCGCGATTTCGCCTATTGCTCGCGCGGCGATGACCGCGGGCTGTTCGGCACGCCGGTACTGCTGGAGCGCGTCGACCAGCGCCGCAGATGCGGAGCGTGCCACCGCACGGACGTTGGATCGGCTTGCTGAACGTGAGCCGCGCGGGCCTGATCAAACTCAAAGCGCTGCTGGCGACGCTGCGCGGCGAGGCGCGGATTTCGACGCGCTGGACATGCCGGCGCTGCTCAATGCGTTGATCGCCGGCGGGGCGGCAATCGAGGTGCTGTATGTGCATGGTCATTGGCGCGGAGTCAACGATTTGGACGACTTGCGCCAGGCGGTGGACTTCGCCCACGCGCAGACGCCGTTCGCATCGATGATCGAGGCGCGCGCATTTCGTCGAAGCAGCGCGCGAACGGGGATTTCACTGGTATGCCGGGGTACCGTGTTCCTTTCCTGACGCCGTTCATCAACTATGTGCTTGCAGGACCCATCATTGCACTATGTGTCGATGGCGAATGAGGGCGATGCGGTGGCGCTCATTGCCGGCGTCGCGCTCGCGGGGGAGGCGGGCGCGCCGCATGGGCGCGGCATCGCCATGATGCAGAACTCGGGACTCGGCAATGCCGTCAGCCCGCTGACCTCGCTTACCTGGACTTTTCGGCTGCCGCAATTGTTGATCGTCACGTGGCGGGCCCAGCCCGGCATTGCCGATGAACCGCAGCACGCCTTGATGGGCCCGATCACGCCCGAGATGCTGGATGATCATGGAAATACCGTGGGAGTTGTTTCCAACCGAGAGCGCGCAGATTGGGCCGTGCTCTTGGACCGCGCCACCGCAGCACATGGATCAAGAACGGCCGGCCTTACGCGCTGATCATGCAAAAAGGCAGCGTCGCCGCCTATCCACTGAAGCGCCGGCGCCGGCGCGATCGGCCGGCGCGATCGCGCCATCGCCGGTGGTGATGACGGCAGCGTGCACGGTGGCGCCCGAATGCGCGACCCTCGCGACAAGACGCGCTGCGCGCTGGTGGTCGCGCATGACGCCGCCGGAATCGACCGTGCTGCTGGCGACCACGGGATTTTGCGGGCGCGAACTTTGTACGCGATCGAGATCGGGCCAACCATCTCTACATGGTCGGATCGATGGGATGTGTCGTGCCGCTGGCCTTAGGCCTGGCGCTGGCGCGTCCGGATCTGCGCGTGATCGCGCTGGATGGCGACGGCGCGGCGCTGATGCGTCTGGGTGCATTCGCCACCGTGGGCGCCTACGGGCCGTCCGAATCTTTGGCACCTGCTGCTGGACAACGGCGTGCACGATTCGACCGGCGGCCAAGCGACGGTTTCGCCGCACGTTTCATTTGCCGAAATGGCCGCCGCGTGCGGCTATGCCGCGTCGCTTGAAACCGAACGATCTTGCGCAAATCGCCGAGCTGGCTGAAGCTGCTCGCGCCGCTCGATGGTCGCGCGCTTTGCGCGCTTGTTCATCCGCGCCGGCACGCCGGCGATTTGCCGCGGCCAGTCCGTGACTCCGGTCGAGGTGAAAACGCGCCTGATGCGGCACATCGGCGCGCCGGCGGGAGTGTTCCTAGTGCTGCTGCTCAATCCCGGACCCGTCACCTTGAGCGAGCGCGTCACGGCGCAGTCTGCTGCAGCCAGATCTTTGCCACCGCGAAAGCGAGTTTTTCGATCTGCAGGACGAGGCGCGGCAGCCGCTTGCTGGCGACTTACTCGCTGGATCCGGCGCAGTGGGCGGCGGTGCTGATGACGGCCTCCGGCACCGCCGCGGTTGAAAGCATGGTGGCCGCACTGGTGCCGAAAAACGGCCGGCTGCTGATCGTCGAGAACGGCGTCTACGGCGAGCGCATTGCGCTGATTTGCGCGCAGTATGGCATCGCTCATGAGCGCATCGTCGGCGACTGGCTGCAGGCCGCCGGACTATGCGTGCGATTGCCGCGCAGGCTCGCATGCACAGCCAAAGAATGCGCGTTTTACGCATGTTGCGGTGGTTCATCACGAAACCACGACCGGTCGACTCAACGATCTTCGCGCGCTGGGCGCGCTTTGCCGACGCTCACGGCGCCGGCCTACTGGTCGATGCCGTGAGCAGTTTCGGCGCTGAAGCCATCGATTTCAAGGACGCCGGCGTTGTCGGCAGTCGCGGCAACCGCCAACAAGTGCTTGCATGGCGTACCGGGCGTGGCGTTCGTGATCGCACGGCGCAGCGCTCTCGAACAGGCGGTCAGTCGCACCTATTATCTGGATCTGGCCGCGCTTGGCGCGCTTGCAGGATCAGCGCAATACGCCGTTCACGCCGGCGGTGCATGCTTACTATGGGCTGGTCGAGGCGCTGCGGGAGTACGACGAACAAGGCGGCCGGCAGGCTCGATATCAACACTATGCGGCGCTGGCGGAGCGGGTGCGAGCCGGGCTTGCCGCCTTGGAGATCGATACGGTCATTCCGCCGGATCAGTCCTCCGTGGTGTTGCGCGCCTATGACTTGCCGGCGGGCATAACGTACACGCGAATTGCACGATGCGTTGAAGGCCGATGGATTTGTGATTTATGCGGGGCAGGGAGAATTTGTCGAAGAGCTCTGTTCCGGATTTCCACCATGGGCAATCTGACGTCGGCCGACATCGACCGGCTATTGCAGTGTTTCGCGCGGTTGCTGCGGTGAAGATCTTTATGGGTCGCAAGCGCCGCCGCACTCCTGGGGCTGGCAGCACCCTGCTGGCCGGATGCTCCCGCCGGGAGACACCGGTGCAGAGCTGCCGGCGGGGCCTCTACCGGTGCCGCCGCCACCGGCCCGGCAAAGCCGGCATGGACGCAAGTGGTTCAATCCGGCAGACCGCGCCGTTCATCCCGGTGCCTGAAATTGCCGTCGATCCGAACAGCGGCACGACGATCGGGTTGATTCCCACCTGGGTAAGTACCGATGAGAATCACAATGTCAGCCGCATCATCGCGCCCGATATCATCTACAACCCCAATTTCGGGTTACGGCGTGCACGGGCGTATTTTTTCCTACTCCTCGGGCGATGAGCAGTGGTCGCTGGTGGCCGGGATCAAGCAACGAGTCGAGCGCGAATTTGACGCCGAGTACGAAATCGGACGATCCCGCGAAGATCGCTGGTCGATCAACTACAGTCTGGTATTACGATCGCGACGGCACGCCGCGCTTCTACGGCATCGGCAATCACACCCCGGCCAGCGCACAGACCAACTACACCAATCAGCAAGAATTCGGCCAGGTTGCAGATCGGATTGAACTTCAATCACACCTGGCAGCTTGCTCTATACGGCGCGCGTGCAGGTCGGTGGATGTGTTGCCCGGTACGCTGAATGGTGTCGCCTCGATCGAGACGCCAATTTCCCGAGGATCTTGGCACCAACAAGGCAGTTGCTCAATCGCCTATCCTTGGTCTATGACACGCGCGACGATTTGACGGTGCCGAGCCACGGCGTGAAGTGGGCCTTGTACGTGGGCGCCGCCGCAAAAGATGGCCTGGTTAATGACTCCTCTATACAGTGAAGCGGGCATCGATGGCGCGCGGAGTCTGGCCGGTGGCCCGCGATACCGTGCTGGCCGCGCATGTGTCACTACGCTATCTGCCCACCATCACACGACGTGCCATTCTGGGCGCTCAGCAATGTCGGCGGCGGACAGAGCGTGATCGGCGGCGAGCAGCCGCTGCGGGGCTTTGGCGCGGGGCGATTTTACGATCGAGACTCCTTTTCTACGACCGTTGAGTTGCGCCACAAATTGTTGACATTCGACGCCGTCACGACGCATCTTGATATCGAAATAGCGCCCTTTGCCGACTTCGGCCGAGTGTTTCGCACGCGCGAGCGACAATCCGCTCGAGCATCTTCATCCGGTTTACGGTGTCGGCTTCCGTGGCATCGCGCGGCCTTTCGTGGTCGGCTTCGTGGATATCGGCTACGGCAGCGAAGGAGCCGCCGTGTTCACCGGTCTCAATTATCCTTTCTAGTGAGAGCCCATGACCATCAGCTCGTTCGAAATCATCTCCGTTCCGGTTTCCGATCAGGAACGCGCCAAGCGATTTTATCGGGATATCTTGGGCTTCGAGCTCTTGAGAGAAGAATCCATGGGACCCTCCGGCAAATGGATTCAGCTGGCTCCCCGAGGCTGTTCGACCACGATCGCGTTGGTCAGCTGGTTCGACGCCATGCGGCCGGGTGGCCTGCAGGGGGTCATGCTGAACAGTACCGACATCGATCGCGATCGGCGGGAACTGGCGGAGCGCGGTCTCGCACTGACCGAGATCAAACAAGAGCCCTGGGGCCGCTATTCACTGTTCACGGATCCGGATGGCAACGGTTGGATACTGCGGCAGCCTCCGGGATAGCTTACTTCTCGACGATTTCGTACCAAATCGCGTTGAGCACGGCGAAGGCAATCGCCAGGCCCGTGCCGAGAATCCAGCTGAAGTACCACATCAGTAGCCCCCGTCCTCATCATGCATGTTCTCGAGCGTAACGCGACCGCGCAGAACGCTGAAACACCCAGCCGGTGTACGCCAGAATGATGGGCATGAATACGAGCACGGCGCCCAGCATGATCAGCAGCGTCTTGCGCGCTGCTGGAGGCATCCCATACGGTCAGGCTTTGATTGGGAAAGGTGGAAGAGGGCAGCAAGAAAGGAAACAGCGCGAAGCCCCCGGTCAGAATGGTGCCGCCCTGAACCAAGTACGCTTGCCACGAACGCCGCGCCGCCACGCCCGCGCGCGCAGAAATAAATGCGCGCCCAACGCGCCGACCACGGCACCGATCGGCGCCGCCCACATCCACGGCCAGGCGCGAAAATTGTTGAGCCAGGCACCGGCGACGATGGCGACGGTTTTGCGCGTCGGATCAGAGGGTCCGGCATGATCCACCACGCTGGTCATCTCGTAGCCGCCCAGCGCTGAGTACACCCAGACGCCCGCGCCGAGAAACGCCACGCAGAAAAACGACCGAGGCGACGCGGCCGAGCGCGCGCGCCCGCGCCGCCATGGGCTCGCCCACCTTCATGGCCGCGTAAGCATTGCCGTGCAAGATCAGCATCGACAGGCTGATGACGCCGCCGAGCAACGCGAAAGGATGCAGCAGGCTGAAAAAGCTCCGCCGGTCACGACCGGACGCTGCAAGCTGTCGAAATGAAACGGCACGCCGAGAAACAGATTGGCAAACGCCACGCCGAACAACAGCGCGGGCAGGCCGCCGCCCAGCGTCAGCGCGACATCCCACAGCGCCCGCCAGCGCACATCGGTGAGCTTGTCCGCGATACGCAAAACCCACGGGACGCAGAATCAACGCGACCAGCACCAGAAACATCGCCAGATACAATCCTGAGAAGGACGTCGCATACAGCAGCGGCCACGCCGCAAATGCCGCTCCGCCGCCCAGGATGAACCAAACCTGGTTTCCTTCCCACACCGGCTCGATCGAGGCAGCAGGGCGCGGCGCTCGGCGTCGGTGCGCCCAAGAAAGGTAAAGCTTGCGCCCAAGCCCAGATCAAAGCCGTCGGTGATGGCGAATCCCATGAGCAGCACGCCGAGTGATCAACCACCAGATGACGCGCAAGCGTCGCGATAGCTCTCATGGCAGCTCCCGTGCTCATGGCGAGTACCCCAGTCCGTCGGGCCCGCGTCTGATCGTGCGCATCAGAAGAAAGGCGTCCACGACGGCCAAGAGCAGAGTAAAAAACCACGAATCCGGCCAGCGACAGCCAGACATTGCCGACCGAGGTGCGCGACACGCCGAGGAATGTGGGAAGCACACCGTCGACCGCCCAGGGTTGCCGGCCGTATTCCGCGACGATCCAACCGAGTTCGATCGCGATCCAGGGCAGGGGCAAGCTGAAAAATGCCAGCTTGAGGAACCAGGGGTGCCGTTCGAAGCGGTGGCGACGTCGCGAGATAAAAGGCGGTCGCAAACAGCGCGATGAAATACAGACCCAGACCGACCATGATGCCGGAAGCACCAGAACAGCACCGGAACATTGGGAACCGTGGACCAGGCGGCGGCGTCGATCTGTTGCGCGGTGGCCGCGGCGGGATTGTCGGTAAATCGCAGCAGCAGCAACGCATAGCCCAGTCGGCTTGATTCGCTTCAAAGCGCTTCAGCACGTCCGCATCCGGCGATTCGCCGGGTCCGCGCGCGCAGCACTTGCAGCGCCGAGTAGGCGCTCGATGCCGTTTGACGATGCGCGCTCGCGCGCGCGCCACCAGATCGTCGATGCCCAATACCGGCTCATTGATGGAGCGGGTCGCGATGAGGCCCAGCAACCAGGGAACCTCAACGGCGGCATGGGTCGTGCGACCCGCGACGTCGGGAAAGCCGAAAAGGGTAAAACTGGCCGGCGGCGGCTGCGGTTTGCCACTCCGCTTCGATCGCGGCGACTTTCATCTTTTGGTTCTCGCCGTCGAGATACCCCGACTCATCGCCGAGCACGACCACCGAGATCGAGCACGCCAGGCCGAAGCTCGCGGCCACCGCCATCGAGCGCTTGGCGATGTCGATGTTGCGCCCGCGCAGCAAGTACCAGGCGCTGATCGACAGGACAAAGACCGAACCCATGACGTAGCCGGCGGCGACCGTGTGCACGAACTTCGCCTGCGCCACCGGATTGAACAGCACTTCGCTGAACGACGATAAGTTCCATGCGCATGGTGCGGTAGTTGAAGTGCGCGCCCACGGGGTGTTGCATCCAGCCGTTGGCAATCAGAATCCATAGCGCCGAGAGGCTCGAGCCGAGCGCCACCATGCGGTAACCATGAGGTGTCGCGACTTTGGAGAGCTTGTCCCAGCCGAAGAAGAACAGACCCACGAAGGTGGATTCCAGGAAAAAAGCGATCAGACCTTCGAGCGCGAGCGGGGCGCCAAAGATGTCGCCGACGTAATGCGCGTAGTAAGCCCAGTTGGTGCCAAATTGGAATTCCATGGTGATGCCGGTGGCGACGCCCATGGCGAAATTGATGCCGAACAGCACGCCCCAGAATTGCGTCATCCGCTTCCAAATCTCGCGGCCGGTCATGACGTACACCGACTCCATGATGAGCGAGGATCATGGACAGGCCCGAGCGTCAAGGGCACGAACAGAAAGTGATAGAGCGCGGTCAGCGCGAATTGCAGGCGGGAGAGGGTGACGACGTCGAAGATCGATCATGAGCCGTGCCCTCTAAAGAACAGCAACCACAGCAGCGTCAAGCCCACCAGCTTTGCGACGAGTGCCCAGGCAATCTTGACCTTAAGTTCCCGCTGCCAGGCATGAACCGGGGGTTGATTCTCTTCCATGCAGGACGCTCCCGTGCGTGGTGCGCCAATAGTCTGCCGCAACAGGCGGCATGGCAATAGCGGCTGAGCGAATTATCGAGGCCTCGTAGGCGCGCAAGATCGTGCATAATTGAAAGACATGAATGAACTCTCGAACCCCGCGCCTGCGTCCCGCAGGTCCCATGCTCGTCACCCGCGTCCGACCCCGGCCGCGGTTCAAACCGCGACGCGTCACGGTGCTGTTCGCCGATCTGCGCGGCTACACCGGCATGGCGGAGCGCCTGCCGGCCGCGCAGGTCTGGTGCCGCTGTTGGATGAATTCTGTCGCGTCATCGGCGGTGCCGCCCACACATTCGGCGGCGAGGTCTATCACATGGCGGGCGATGGGATCATGGCCGGATTCGGCGTCCATGCGGAGAGCGGCGGCGGTGCGCTCGAGGCGCTTGGCCGCCGGCCATGCCATGCTGAAAGGATTCGCGCCGCTCGCGGAGCGGTGGCGCAGCGAGTTGTCGATCGATGCCGGTATCGGCAGTCGGCTTGCACTTGGGCGAGGTGGCCTTCGGCGTGCTGGGTCCGCCGCGGCGCAAGTCCACCACCTTGGTCGGCGATACGGTGAATGTCGCCGCGCAGACTGTGCAGCCGTGCGCGCGCCGGTGAGGTCTTGTTTTCTTGCACGTGTGGCCGCGGCGCTCGGCGATACCGCCGAGGCGAATAGCGCAGTCGGATCGCACCCCTTTTCTGCAGCTGCCGCAGATTCGAATTGCGCGGCCGTCGCGGGCCCATCGATATCTGGTGTGTGCCGGCGCCGGAGCGCCTGGCGCTGCCAATTTGATTGGTGCCCCGAGCCGGGGTCGAACCGGCATGACCTTTCGGTCAACGGATTTTCTTACCTGCTACGACTTTCGCCGCCGCGCCTACGCGCGTTTGGGGTCTGGAGTGCGCCACGACCATGAGAGTCCGTTAGAACTGCCTTTAGGTCCCCACCGTCCACTCTCTACACCTGCCGGCCGCTCTACGCAGTCCGGATTGGCTCGGCGTTGCCTCGGGATTCCCAGGGGATTCGCCGACTTTGACGGGATTCGGCAGAGCGTTTCCGCGGCTGCCGCTCAATTTTTATAGTCCGTTGCGTCTACCAATTTCGCCATCGGGGCAAGCGTGCCAGTGTACCTGGGAACGTCCGCTCGACCAAGACGAGCAGAGCGCGCCGCGCGATGTGCGGGGGTGGCTATCTTTATGGGCTCGCGCGCACGCGCCGAATAGAACGCGGCGTTTTGCTGTCCGCGCAACGCTTCGCGCGAGAACTCAATTAGGTGATAGGAAATAAATCCCACGCCGAACAACGCTTCGAACTGGCCGCGCTTGATGGCCTGCCAGGCCATGCGCCAAAAAGGCCGGCGGTAATCGGCGAGCAAGCCGACGCGAACCAGCAGGTTGGCGAACAGCGTCAAGCCACGTTTCAGGTTCGCACGCGTGAGACGAGCCCCTCCCGGGGTGACCAGCCGATTCGCGTACGTAGCTTCGATCTGATGCGTGAAGCGAGCATACAAGCGCTCCGGGTTGTACGCATGCTCGATACAGCGGTGCCAAGTGGCGACGACCTCGTCATACGGCCGCAAGAAGCGGATATTGCTCTCGCGCTCGCTGTCCTCCACCAAGCGTCCATCGCGAGCCAACCGATCCCACAACGAGGTCTTTGGCAGCGCCTGCAACAGATTCATGGTGAGCATCGGTATCTGCGAGCGATTCACAAATTCATTCAGATGCCGTTCCGTATCGGCCGTATCCGAGTCCAGACCTAGAATGATGCCGGAGGCGACTTCAAGACCGTAGCTGTTGAGAGTCTGAATCGCCTGCATCATGGGCAAAGCGGCATTCTGCTGCTTGCGCATCGCCTTCAATGCCTCGAGCTCCGGTGTTTCAATGCCGACAAATACCGCATCGAAGCGGGCGTCGCGCATCATCGCAAGAATTTCCGGCTGCTTCGCGATGTTGAGCGTCGCCTCGCAGGCGAATGACACGGGATAACCGTGCTTTTTCTGCCACGCCACCAGATGAGGCAGCATGTCGCGAGTCGCTTTGTGATTGGCGATGAAATTGTCATCGACGAAATACAGAGTTGCCGGATGAGCTTTTTGCGCCAGGATGAAATCCAGCTCACCGAGCAGCTGCTGCGGTGTCTTGGTTCGCGGCTGGCGACCATAAAGACTCGGGATATCGCAGAATTCGCACAGGTAAGGGCACCCGGATGAAAATTGCAGCGTGCCGAGAAGATACCGATCAAGCTGCACCAGCTGATATGCCGGCACAGGGAAATCCTGGAGCGGCAGACGCACCGGGCTGCAATAGCGTACCTGTTTAGGCGGTGGGTCGATGGTGGCGGCGATGCGAGCAATCAAATAGTCGGTCGCCGCACCCAGCTCGCCGATATGCAGAAAATCGAAGTCCGGATATTTCTCCGGTGCCGCGGAGACCGAAGGGCCGCCCAACGCCGTGATCTTGCCGCAGCTTTTGGCGCGCCGGCACACGTCACGGATTTCCGCGGCTTGAATGTGCATGCCGGTAACGAACACCACATCAGCCCATTCGAAATCCGCCTGCGTGGCGCGATGCATGTTCTCATCGACGAAACGCACTTGCCATGAGCGAGGAAGGTAATTGGCGATCACCAGCAAGCCTTGCGGCGGCATGAAAGCCTTGGCGCCGACCATGCGAAAAGCATGAGAAAAAGTTCCGAAGGCGGGCGCGTAGGCCGGGAATACGCACAGCACGTGTCTTGGGCTTACTGCTTCGACGCTTGAACGCATTAAGCCTCCATACTGGCGTCGGGCTAAGGCTATTTTTGGCGTATGACAATCTCACGACCTTCCTTAAGGACACACCAGCGACTTGCGCCTAGTCGCGTAAGAAAGCTCCTACCGCTGAACGGGGGGCGATTGAGCCGCTATCGCGCCGCGGCTCGCGTACGCTTTACCGAGGCTTGCGGCCGAAGTGATAGGTGAGGGTGGCCTTACCCAAACTATTCGCTTCAATCGTCGCAAGCATGACTGCTGCGGTGGCGTCGGCCGGAACGTCCAGTGAAGTGACCTTGAGCGCGTACACCGTCATGACGTAGCCATGCGGTTCGTCCGTAGGCGGCGGACATGAGCCGCTGTAGCCCGTGGCCCGAAAGCCATTTTTGATCTGCACGGCCCCGCTCGGCAGTTTCGAACCGTCGTTTTTGCCCGCATCGCGCCCAAGCGCGGTGGTGCTCGCGGGAATGTTCACCATGAGCCAGTGCCAGAAGCCTCGCCCTTGCATCGCGTCAGGATCGAACAGCGCGAGCGCGTAACTCTTCGTGCCCGCCGGTGCGCCGCTCCAGCTCAAGGCAGGTGATTGGTTGCCGCCGGTGCAACCGAAGCCGCTGAATACGAAGTCCTGCGCCAGGGGCTTGTCCGGACCGATGTCGGTGCTCGCCAGGGTGAAGTCGGCGGCAAACGCCGGGTTGAGCGCCATGCTGGCCGCAAAGGCCGCGATGGTTGCTGTAATTGGCCGAGTCTTCATCTGCGCACTCCCTTTATTAATAGCCTCCTCGCATTATAGTCTGGCGATTCGCGTAACATGCACGGCCCGGGGGTAGCAATTTCTTGAGCGGATTTGTTCGTGCGTGGCTGCCGGCTCGATGGCTGAATCGATTCTCGCTGGCGCCTACCGATCTTTTGCGCGACCGGATTTATCGCCGGTTGTGGACTTCGATCCTGATTTCATCTTTTGGCGGCCAGGTGACTTTGCTGGCGGTGCCGTTGACCGCGGCTGTGCTGATGCACGCGGCACCCACGCAAATGGGTCTGCTGACCGCCATGGAAATCGTACCCTTCGTATTGTTCTCGCTGCCCACCGGCGTGGTGCTCGATCGAGTGCGCAAGTTGCCGGTGTATGTGATCGGGGAACTGTCGATCGCGCTCGGCGTAGCAACCGTGCCGATCGCCTGGTGGCTCGGGTGGCTGTCCATGCCCTGGCTCTATATTGTCGCGTTCTTGATCGGCGCGGTGAACACCACCGCCGGCAGCGCCGCGCAGATTGTGCTCACTCAAATTGTTCCCCGCGAGCGCTTGGTGGAAGCACATGCCAAGAACGCGCTGGCATCGGCAACGGCGGAAGTGACCGGGCCGGCCGCGGCGGGTGCGCTGATCAAGATCGCGGGTGCACCGGTCGCGCTACTGGCCAATGCTGGCTTGTTGATGATATCGGCCTCCATTCTTCGCGGCGTGCCCGTCAAAGAAACGCCCAGCAAAGCACACGCGGCCTTCTGGCCCGCGATGGGAGAGGGCATCGCGTTCGTGAGCAGTCACAGGCTGCTGGTGACCATGGCTGCGTGCGTGGGAATCTGGCAGATGTGCAGTCAATCGGCGACCGTGGTGCAGATTCTGTTTGCCATCCACAATCTGGGACTCTCGGAACGCGAAGTCGGCTTGAGTTACGTCGCATTGGGAGTTGGCACCGTGTTCGCAAGCGCCAGCGGTCATCGCGTGGCTTCGCGTTTGGGCCCGGGTCCCACGATGGTTCTGGGCTTTGCAGTTTCCGGCGCGGGCTGGCTGCTTTTGGCGATCGCGCCCAGCAATGCCTTCGGCGTGTTCGCGTATGCAACCATGCTGCTGATGTATGGGGCCGGCGCAATATTCATTTTCATTAATTTTCTATCGCTGCGCCAGTCGGTCACCCCGGCGCCGATGCTCGGCAGAATGACGAGCACCATGCGTTGGTTGATTCTGCTGCCCGCCGGACCCGGCGCGTTGCTGGGAGGCTGGCTGGGCGAGCATCTGGGGCTGCGTTCGGCGCTGGGATTTTCCGGAGTCACCGCCTTGCTGTTGGCGCTGGTCGCATGGCGATTGCCGGTGATCCGCAGCGTGAAAACATTACCAACTCTTAAGGCCGAGGGGGTAACGCCATTTTCGTCCGATTCTCAATAACTTATTGAGTAGGCAAAGATACCGCGGTAGCGCGCTTCAGTCCTACGCTGAGTTTCGGTCTTGCGTCACGTTTATTTCAGTCAACGGGTGCTACGGTCGGGCCGTTGAAGCATTAAGTTCGGTCACCTTAGGCTGAACCAGCATCAAAAAAGGAGTGTTGAATGAGAGCTTCTCGAAAGGCGTTATTTCTAGGTTTGTGCATGGCTGCCAGTGCAATCGCTGCACCCACGATTGCATCGGCCGGAGTTAGCATTGACATCGACATCGCGCCGCCGCCGGTGCGAATCGAGACAGTGCCGCCGCCGCGTGTAGGCTATGTTTGGGCACCTGGATTTTGGGAATGGCGCGGACACGAGCATGTCTGGGTCGAGGGCCGTTGGATGGGTGAACGTCGAGGTTATCATTGGGTTCCCGACCGTTGGGAACAACGTGGACCGCATTGGCACCACGAACCTGGGCACTGGGTGCGCTAGTGGCGCACGCGCCAGTCGCGTAGTCGATCGGGCGGTACGAACTGCGGCGCGTCCCTCGACGCGCCGTATTTTTTTCTGATTGCTCGCGCAATTAGCGCTTAACTTCCTACAATGTCGTTCCATGGCTGCCAAGAATGCGCTGCGCGTCGGGCTTGTCTCCGATACTCATGGGTTGCTAAGACCCGAAGCGCGCGCGTTCCTGGCGCGCAGCGACTACATCATTCATGGCGGCGACATCGGTTCCGCGCAGATACTCGAGGAGCTTGCGGCGTTGGCGCCGCTCGTCGCGGTCAGGGGCAACAACGACCATCAGGCATGGGCGCTGCGCCTTCCGGAAACTGAAATGATGAGAGTGGGCGGCGTGTTCGTCTATGTCATCCACGATATTTCGCAGCTCGACATCGAGCCGCGCGCCGCCAAGGTTCGTGTGATCGTCTCCGGCCATTCGCACAAACCCGTTGTCGTGCAGCGGGAAGGCGTTCTGTATGTCAACCCGGGAAGCTGCGGTCCGAAGCGCTTCAAGCTGCCAGTCTCGGTTGGCGAACTTCTCGTGCGAGGCACGCACGTCAGGGCACGAACCATTGATTTAGCGACCCTGTAAGGCCGGAGGTCTCATGCTGGAACTTCGCCCCTCATGCGAATGCTGCGATCGAGCACTGGCTCCCGACTCCACCGAGGCGCGCATTTGCTCCTTCGAATGTACTTTTTGCGCATCGTGCACCGAAACCGTGCTGCGCGGCCTATGCCCCAACTGCGGCGGCGAATTGCTGCAGCGGCCCCGGCGGCCCGCGGCGAAGCTGGCGGCCCATCCTGCCTCGACCAAGCGGGTCTACAAACCGGAAAATTGCGCGCGGCGTAGCCGCAGCGAGACTCAGTAGCCCGGCTCGGTCGTGCCCTTGCCCGGAGTGATGAACCGGTACACCAAGGCTCCGATCCCGCCTCCCAACAGCGGCGCCAGCCAGAACAGCCAAAGCTGCGAAAGTGCCCATCCCTGCACAAATACCGCGGGGCCCGTGCTGCGCGCCGGATTCACCGAGGTATTGGTGACCGGAATACTGATCAAGTGGATCAAGGTCAGCGTGAGCCCGATCGCCAGTGGCGCAAAGCCAGCCGGCACCTTCTTGTCGGTTGCCCCCATGATGACGAACAGGAATACCGCGGTCATGATGACCTCGCACAGCAACCCCGAGGCCAGGTTGTAGTGCCCGGGAGAGTGATCGCCGAAACCGTTCGCAGCCAGCCCGCCCGCGAGAGGATCGGAACCGTTGCCACCGGCGATGCTCACCAGCACCGCTGCCGCCACGATGCCGCCCAGCACCTGAACGACCCAATAGGGCAACATTTCCTTTGCCGGGTGCCGACCGCCCAGCACCAGGCCAAAAGTGACGGCCGGGTTCAAATGGCAGCCGGATACGTCGCCGATCGCATACGCCATGGTCACGACGGTCAAACCGAACGCCAGCGATACGCCCAAAAGGCCAATACCGACGTGCGGGAATGCGGCCGCCAGAACCGCGCTGCCGCAGCCTCCGAGGACCAGCCAAAAGGTTCCGATGAACTCGGCAGCAAGCTTTCGGGTCAATGGCATGGCGGACTCCTGTTTCTTGGCGTTTTACCCAGGATTAAGGGCCGGGCGGCCCGGCATCTACCCGAAAATACCAGAAACGACGCAACCGTTAAACTTTCGTTACGGCTCTCGGTACTCACAAGTTAATAACCGTGCTCATGTAGTGCACAATGTCCCCCGCACGGACCTGTCGCCTGACGCTGGCTACGGAGAAGTGATGCTGTCGATCTTGGTTTGTCACTCTTACTTCCTGCGGCTTGACCAAAAGCAGATCGCGCGCGCCAAGCCGTATCCGCCGCTGGCGACATTGCAGGTCGTGTCGCTGCTGCGCGAGGCCGGCCACCGAGTGTCCTTCTTCGATGCGATGCTGGCCGAGGGCATCGACGAATATGACCGGTTGCTTGCCTCGGACCCGCCGCAGCTGGTTCTTTTCTATGAAGACAACTTCAATTTTTTGAGCAAGATGTGCCTCGCGACGATGCGCCGTGCGGCCTGCGACATGATCGATTCAGCACGACGCGCCGGAGCCAGAGTGATCGCCGCCGGCCCCGACGTCAGCGATGCTCCCGAACCCTATCTTCGCGCGGGCGCAGACCTCGCGTTGATCGGAGAAGGGCTGTCGGCACTCCTCGAACTGCTGCCGCGATTCGATTCTCGTCCGAGCATGAGCAGCGACGATCTGGTGCGCGGCCTGTCAGGCGTTGCGTCCTTGAGCGGCGGCAAGGTTGTGGCCGCGAGTGGCGGCAGGGGGGTGGCGATTGCGCAAAGCGCCGGCCTTGCAGCGTGGGACTTAGTGGACATGGACCGCTATCGCGCCGTGTGGATGAAGGCGCATGGCTATTTTAGCCTCAACATGGCCGCTTCTCGCGGATGCTCCTTTCGCTGCACCTGGTGCTCCAAGCCTATTTGGGGAAATCAATATCTGCAGCGCAGCCCGCTTGAGGTCGCCGCGGAGATGGCGCATCTTAAGCGCGCGTTCAATCCCGACCACATCTGGTTCGCGGATGACATCTTCGGGTTTCGCGTGGATTGGGTCACGCAATTTGCCGCTGCGACATGCGCAGCCGCTGCGCAGATTCCGTTCAGCATACAAACACGAGCGGACCTGATCAGCGAGCGCATGGCGCTCGCGCTACGCGACGCCGGCTGCAAGGAGGCGTGGATCGGCGCCGAGAGCGGCAGCCAGAAGATTCTAGATGCCATGAACAAGGGCACGACCGTCTCGGAGATTCTGACTGCACGCGAGAGGCTGAAGGCGGTTGGAATTCGGGTGGGCTTTTTCATTCAGCTGGGATACATCGATGAGCAACTGGAAGACATCCTAGCCACCCGGGCTTTGTTGGAGGCCGCGCAGCCGGACGAAATCGGGGTTAGCGTCTCCTATCCCTTGCCGGGCACGAAATTCTACGATCTGGTAAAGGCACAGCTGCGCGCGAAAACGCATTGGCAGGAAAGCAATGACTTGGACATGATGTTCCAGGGTACTTACACCTCGGATTTCTATCGCGTGGTGCGCAACTTGCTGCACGATCAGATCTCATTGCAGACGGCCGAAATACCGCTCCTTCCCGAACACGAGAGGGCCGCCGATGCGATTGAACAGCGCTGGCAGGAACTATTGAGGAACGAATTGAAATACCGCTCCTCCAGTCAAAAGTCCGCGGCGATGGCGTAAGTCATGCGGGTCCCTCGCAGTGCGGCCAGCGCTGCATCGACCAGCTTGCTGGGCGATCACACGGATCGAGACTACTCGGCTAAGCTGCGCAGCTTCAACGCGTTTGCTGAGCCCGAGATTCGCGCGCTCATCCGGAGCCTAGAACTGAGGCCTGGGATGCATATTCTCGACGTCGGGTGTGGCACCGGCGAGGCGCTGACTTGGCTATCGAGCGAAGTGGAACCATCCGGACGTGTGGTAGGCATCGACCTTGCGGCAGCACATGTGGCCGCGGCTCAAACTCATGCTTCACCGAGCATTCAAATCCGTCAAGCTGATTTGTTCGATGTCTCGATGGAGCCCGCAGGCTTCGATCTTGTTTGGTGCGTCAATACCATTAATCATCTTACCAATCCTGTCGATGGCGTCAGGCAGCTCGTCAAGTTGTTACGCCGTGGAGGGCGTCTCGCGCTCGGTCAAAGCTCATTGCTGCCCGACATGTATTTTGCATGGGACGCCAGGTTGGAACGGGTAACCAACGAGGCCGTGCGCAGCTACTATCGGGATCGCTACCGCCTTGAGGAGAAGGATCTTGCTCGCGTGCGCGCCATAGTTGGACTTCTGCACCGCGCGAATCTGCGCAACATTACCGCGCGGACAATCGTAATCGAGCGGCTGGCGGGGATGGACGCGGCGACCGAGTCATATTTGAGGGACGCTATTTTTCGCGATACTTGGGGACAACATCTGCGAAAATATCTTTCGGGCGAAGACTACGCAGAACTCAGCCGTCTGTGCGACCCGCAGCATCCTCAGTTCGCGTTGCGTCGTCCTGATTTCCATTTTCTGCAGAGCTTCACGCTGGCGGTCGCCGAGGTCTAGAGCAAGGTCGCGTAGAGCGTCTGAAAGCATTCGGCCGTATAGTCGGCATCTTCGCGTACGGCCCTCCGCAGCGCTTCGCGCGCGATGCGAAGGCGCAAATCTTCATCCTGCAGCAATTGACTGATGCTCTTGCCCAGGCTCGCCCAATCTCCAACGGGAACACACGCCGCGGCAGCGGGTGACCATTCGCGGATGTGACCGACTGCCGTGCCCACGGTTGGGACGCCCGCGACAGCCGCCTCCAGCATCGCGAAGGGTCCAGCCTCATGGCGCGAAGAGAGAATCATGAGATCAGCCGCTTCGACGATGGGCCGCAGTTGTCGCTGCGTCAGGAATCCGAGAAATCTGACTCTCTCCGAGAGCCCCAATTTCGCAGCCACGGTCTGCACTTCGCCGTTCAGCGTGTCGTCCCCCACCACATTCATCTCGAAATTCAACCCGGACTGCATGAGTGAGGCGAGCGCCCGTAGCAGCGTCGTCTGGTCTTTCACGCGGTTCAAGCTTGCCACATGAATGAATCTTACCGGGCGGCCGGGATCGCGCGGGACGGGATCGCGCGGCGGCCACGCGGCAAGATCGACGCCGAACGGTACGCGTTGCCCCGCCGCACCGAGCGCCGCCAGCATCTCGATCATGGGCGTACTCGTTGCAGTGAGCGCAGATGCCGTGCGCAGGGTCCATGCTTCTCGTAATCGTCCGTGCCATTTCAATCGGCCGCCGTAGCCGATGTCCGCAATCGAGGTAAGTTCGCCGCCAGTGAAGTGTACGAGGCTCGGGATGCCCAGCAACCTTCCGCTTGTGACCGCAATTAGGCCGCACCAGCCGGACCACATGGCATGCACGAGGTCGAAAGGGGCCCTGCGATGCTCCTCGCATATCGCGCGAACCGCGCGCAGGACCGTGCGCTTTGAGCCTATATTGCGAATATGCGCGCCCGCTGCTTGCCATTCGCCGGCCTTTCTCTCCTGATAGAGCGCGAATACTTGCACGTCGTTGTTGATCGCCAGCCGGCTGATCAACGCCAGGAGCGCTGGAATCACCCGATATTCCAAGGATCGGTCGACGCCTCCAGGAACCACCAAGGCTATGCGCATCGCATATTTCTCCGGTCCAGGCGCCTACCCAGGCCGCTTGTCCAACAGCGCTCGCAAGGCCTCGACCGCCTCGATTGGATGCGCCGCCCGACGCAGTTCAAACGCGTCAAGGCGACAAACACGTCTCTTAAAAATCGGCCATTCGGGTTGGTTCGCCGCATAGGCTTGGGCCTCCGCAAGTTTCGCCAATAGCATTGACTTCGACAGAGGTCTCAGTAGGGGGGCTGTGCCGGCGCCTTTTGACGAAAGAAATACGACCGCGCCGATTTTGAGCGGAGAAGCCGCGAGCCGATAACCTCCGCGCCGCAAATCAAGTTCAAATTTCTTGACGCCGCTTCGGCGGCGGATTACCGGTGAGTGTCGAATCGCCGCCGCATTTTCGCGCTCTATCCAGCGAAGGGAGTTTGCGGGAACGTGCAGAAAGTTTGCAATACCGGTTGCCAGCAGCGAATCAGGTGCGACGAAGACAGCGTCTTCCGAAAGGAAATCGAGACCCTGCAACAAGCACAGTAGAGCCACCGTCGACTTTCCCGCGCCGCTGGGACCCATCATCAAAACCCCACGCCCTCCCAGGCCCACGCATGCGGCATGCAGCGATACCAGCCTCTGAACGCGCTGGGCAAGACTAAACACTGCGAATTCAATCAGCTCGTAGCGCGTGTGATAAGGAAATCGCAGCATTTGCGACGAAATGCCCACCAGCGCGGAGCGCTCCTGCGGAGACAGGACAACGAAGTTCGAACCGTGGGTCGCTCCTCCCAATAATCCTCCTCCGGAAATCATGTTGAGCGGCGGCGGCTCCAGACGTCGGCGCGAGCGCTGTGCACCACCGGACATCAGCTGCAAATTGACTCTCAGGCACGGCTCCGCCGCATCCGACATTCGATGACGCGGCAGACCCCCGTAGGCAGATTCGACCAGGTGAAGCAGTCGACGGCTATTGCTCTGAAACTCGAATCGCGCGCCCAACAATTGCAGATGCTCGCGTAGCGTTGGTGTCCGCTCGCCGAACGGGTCGGCGTACAAATCGGGTATGATCCTTGGGTTCTTGCGAGTCATGTAGCTTGCGTAGCATATCGGGAACGGTATGGTAGCGGCGATACAAATTCACTCCATTGACTATGAACCCATCCCGCACACCGCAATTGCGCGAAACTCAAGAGGCGTTCGACAGCGTCGCCGCAGACTATGACGGTCCACGCGGCAACAATGTTCTTATTCAGGAAATGCGGAGCGAAATGTGGCGCTGGTTGGACGCCACATTCGCTCCTGGCAGCCGATTGATCGATTTGGGCTGCGGCACTGGCCTTGATGCCATCCGCATGGCGCAAATCGGACATCATGTCACTGCCACCGATTGGTCGACGCAAATGGTACAGCGGACCTGCGACCGTGCGGAACGCGAGAACCTGACCGATCGGGTACGAGCGATCGCGGTCGGCGCTCATGAGCTGCAGCGCCTCGACGGGGATGGCGTTTACGATGGCGCCTATTCCAATCTCGGCCCGCTCAACTGCGTGCCCGATCTGGCCGACGTGTCGCGCGAATGTGCGCGCCTACTTAAGCCTGGCGGCGCGCTTGTATTCACAGTGATCGGCCGCTTCTGCCCGTGGGAGCTTGCACATTATCTGCGGCGTGGGCGCTGGGCTAGAGCGAGAATACGGTTCGCCCGCAATGTGGTACCCGTAGACATGAATAATCACACCATTTGGACGCGCTACTATGGTCCGCGCGAGTTTTATCGAGCCTTCAAATCGCATTTCACGCTCGAACACTATCGCGGACTGTGCGTCTTCGCGCCGCCGCCATATTTGACGTGGGTGCGCGAGAAGCACCCCCGCTGGCACGACCGGCTGTGGCGCCTTGACCGGCGCGTATGCGGGTTTCCTGTGATCCGCGGCTTCGGCGATCATTTCCTCGTCGTCATGCGAAGGAGGTAATGCAGCGGGTCGACCGCAACATTACTAAATTGCAGCGGGTGCGATGTCCCGAAAGCAGCCATCAAGTGCGCTTGCGATGAACTGCGCACCCGCCCGTGACAGGTGGTCTGTGTCCCCATACAGCAGTTGGCCGCTCGACTCGAAAGTGCACAAATCCTCGCGGCAAAGCAGGTCTTTAGGGTCCACGAACCGCAGCATTCGATGCTGCTGCGCGAGCGCTCGGATGTCACGTTCCGGCCCGCTAAAATGTTCTTGCGCTTCGGCGCGAGTCAGCTTGAGGAAGTCTTCTGCGAGTCCTCGTTTGCGCGCTACACCGAGGGCAGTCGGCAAATCGTACTTGAATTCTGGAACATCCAGCACGATGCAAACGGAGCGATTGATCGAGCTTGTTGCCCGCAACGTCTCCCGCAACCCTCGTTTGAAATTCGAGTCATCGGGACCAGCGTCCGTACTCGACTGCGAAATGATATCCGCATCCACATCGATCCAGTGAGCATTCAATATCAGTAAGCGAGGATCGAGTTGCCGAACTGCTTGTACGACCGCAGCGTTGAAGTCACCGCAGTTCTTGTGGTCTGACATGTTCCACAGTCTGTTGATAGCGCCAACCAATGGCCGACACGAAGATCGGACAGCGAAAAACAGTCGCATGTGATGGAGTCTTGCCAGCTGCTCGTAGGCCGGCAACAGTACCATCGCATGGCTATCGCCCCAAACCAGGCCGCGTATTGCATCGTTATCTTGCGGCCCGACACTACACAACCTGCCGGAGGCAATCTGATCGAGGGATAACCCCTCGCATTTCGGCAGAAAATCGCCTTCCCAGAGCCACGCGTTTGCCCGTGCTCGTGTCTCCGGCGGGAATCGCCACGGAAGCCCGTCCGACTTCCAAAACAGGATGCCGGTCGCGAGAAGGACGATACTCGCGATGAGCGCCCACGACACAAACCGTCGATTGGACTCCAGAAATTGCCGCCTTCGGATTGGCATTTCGATCCACTTCCAACTTGCGACGGAGAGTACGTATAGGGACGCAATCAGCACGCCCAGTCCGAAACCGTGGAGGTCCTCAAGAAGGTAATAGCTCGCAAGCACCAATACCGGGTAATGCCACAGATAGAGAGAGTACGAGATCGTCCCGGTGAATGCGAAAGGCCGGAGGGACAGAAATTTTCCAACCCGGGTCGATTGCTGGCGGCCCGTCTGAATCAATATGGCCGACGCCGCGCACGGTGCAATCGCATACCATCCGGGGTAGCGAATATTGGGGCCGTACTGTTTGGTCACAAATGCCAGCGTGACAAGAGCCGCGACCGCCAGCAACTCATTGGCCATTTGGGATTTTAGCGAGCGTAGCCCGCTCGTCGCGAGCACCCCTCCAAGCAGTAACTCCCATGCTCGCGATGGCGCGAGAAAATAACTGGCCGCCGGCGCGTGGTAAGAACCCCAGATGGAAACGGCAAATGCCGCTATCGCCAGTGCAATGAGAGCGTGCCTTTGAAGACTGGGCATGTATCTGGCAATGAGCGCAAAGGATAGCGGGTAAAAGAGGTAAAATTGTTCCTCTATCGCGATCGACCAGAAGTGCGCGATGGGTGTGTGCACCAGTTTGCTCGCGAAGTACCCGCCTTCCGTCGCCCACGCTGCGACGTTGGTCCAGAACACGGGTGTTGCGGCGAGATAGCGCCCAAGTGTCGCAAGATCCCACGGCAGAAAAATGGCAGCCGCCGCAGCCGCCACGATCAGGGAAGTTGCGAGCAGCGCAGGTAGGATTCGCCGTGCGCGACGTAGATAGAAATCCTTCAGTCGCGAACGCAGCGGCTTCTCCGCCGATCCGGCCAGCAGTTGCGTGATGAGGAATCCTGAGATGACGAAGAACACGTCTACGCCCACGTAGCCGCCCCCGAATCCGGGGATTTCGGCGTGATACAGGATCACCGCAAGAACCGCGATTGCTCTTAGTCCGTCGATATCAGGGCGGTAGGTCATGAAACGATTCGGCCCGAGGAACGGATATCAAGGCGACGCGCGCCGGCCCTCACGCTCCGCCCCGGCGTTTCCGATGGAACTCGAGCAGCCGGCGCGGCAAGTACGGACGTAGTAGCACCGTCTTCAACCCGCTCAGCCACCATCGCGGATAGGTCCAGGAGTACTTAAAGCTCTCCCACAACGCGCGGAACATGCGGCCTTGGGAACCCAGTTCTGCATGGGTCGCAGCGAGCTTCAGCGCGTTTCTCATGCGCTCCTCACGCAATAGCGAACGTCGCCCGACGTCGACGAGCTGCTGGCGACGGCTGAGCGAACTATCTCGACCTACAAACGCGCTTTGCCAGTCGCGGGTGTGACTGTCTTGGTGACGCCGCACATACACGAGCGGCTCGTCGACGATTGCGACCTCGCTGTAGAGGGCGAGCCGCAGCCACAGGTCATAGTCCTCCCCAGAGAGCAGATCCTCGGCAAACCCACCGGCCTGCGCGATTAGCTGACGTGTTGCCAGCACGCTGGGAGTTCTGATCGACGCGCGGCCCGTTACCACCTGCTCAAATATATCGCCCTCATGAGGTACCCATGGCCTTTGAGCCTCCTCTGGCAGGGGATTGCCGGATCCATCAACCTGCAAGAAGGCCGTGTAGCTCCAGCGACAGTTAACCCGGGTGCGCAGTGTCTCAATCTGCCGCTCAAGCTTGCGGGTCGCCCACAGATCATCGGAGTCCAGGAAGGCGACGTACTCGCCGGCCGCGTTTAGCAGGGCTGCGTTGCGGACCACCGAGGGCCTGCCGCTGTGCGGCAGCCAGACCACGATGACGCGCGGGTCATCCGCGAGGGACTGAAGATATTGCCTGGTCTCGAGATCCGAGCCATCGTCGGCGATTATCAACTCCCAGTCGACGAATGTCTGGGCGTAAACGGATTCGATCGTCGGCCGTAGAAATCTCAGTCGATTGAAGGTCGGCAGTACCACCGACACGATCGCTTTGGGAGCACGCAAGCGTCCTGCTTCCGATACCATCAAACCTGCTCGCTACGCGCCTCGGGGCGCAGGGCAGTACACACCCAGGTAACCTTCCTGCCGCTGTGGACGACGCGAACTTCATCGACGGTTGAATATGCTCGCTTGAGGCGCCGCAGTATTGTGGAGCTGCCGCGCGCGGCCGTGCACAATGACACCAACAGAAGGCCACCGGGATTCAGCGAACGCGAATATCGCTCCACGGTGCGCAGCGGATCTCGTAGGCAACACAGCACTTCGTTGAAGACAATGACGTCGAAATGCTCCGTGGGCGAATACTCTTCGCAGTTCGCCGCGAGAAACGTACTGCGTTCGTTCCCCTGCTGCTGCGCCACGGAGATTGCGGTACCCGACACGTCGATTCCGACATACCTCGAATAGCAAGAGCTCGGGAGTCTGCGCAACAGAACGCCTTGGCCGCATCCCGTATCCAACACTGTCGCGCCCGGCTTCAGGTGGCAAATGTAGCCCGCCAGTATGCTGAAGCGCGCCAGCTCGGAAAGCTGCGCAAGGAAATCCCACCTCCCTGCAGCATACTGCGCTTCCCAGGTCTGCGCGGACTGCAACAAGCCATCGGACCGACGGCCGCGGTCTACGAGCACCTTCAGCCAGCGCGCCGCGTGTTCCAAAAGCGCATACCGGCCTACGTTTTGGGTGTTCACGGCGCTCGATCCGTTCTTGCTGAGTCTAGTAATATCCTATGGATCATGTCGGCGCTTCCTATTCTCAGTTATCACAACGTGGCCACGGCGCCCAAAGACGCGCCTTTCAAGCTGCTGTACGTGAGGCCGGACAGCTTCGAGCGGCAGCTGTGGACGCTGCGCCGTCTCGGCCTGCGCGGCGTCTCCACGAGCGAGGGCATTGCCCGCCTGAGCAAGGGGACGTCGCGCGGTTGCGTCGTGTTCACGTTTGACGATGGGTACGCCGACACGCTTACGATAGCAGCGCCGCTGATGAAACGGTATGGCTTCACAGCCACCTGTTACGTCGTCAGCGGCGCCATCGGCACGTACAATCGCTGGGACGCGGAGTATCTGCGGGAAAGAAAGCCACTGATGAGCCGCGATCAGCTTGACCAGTGGTTGGCTGCCGGCATGGAGGTGGGCTCGCACTCGCTCTCGCATGAGCGACTGCATGAATTGCCGCAAGATATGGCGCGGTACGAGATCGGGGAGAGTCGGACTGAGCTGCGCAACATGCTTGGCGTCCCGATCGAGCATTTCGCCTACCCCTTCGGCCACTTTAATGCCGACATTGTCGAGTTGGTGAGGCACGCCGGATACTCCTCGGCGATGACGGTTCTGCCGGGAGTGGCGCGGGCGTCGGACGACCGACTGCGGTTGCCGCGGATATTTGTGAACGGCGAGCGCGGCTTGTGGAAGTTTCTGCTGCATGTCGCAACTCCTTATGAACGCCTGCGCTGGCGCCAGCGCGCACTGTGACATCCCGCCCAGCCGGTGTTTCCTGACGGAGTTTATGAATGATGGCCCATTGTACTCTGAGACCCTAGATCCTCGACATGTGCGTGCGAACGAGTTGCGAATGAGCGCAGGATGGTCGTTCGTGGAACAGCGTGCGAATTTCCGGCAAAAAAAGCCTGCCGATGAGTACCCGATGGCGCCAAAGGCTTCGCGGATTCTTGCGTTCCTCGGCGTGCCGCTCGGGAGCGGGGGTATACTCAGCGAGCAAATTGAAACGCCATCGAACCGCGACTCATCATGAACTCTTGTTTTGCAGCTGAACGATACGATGTAACCCCACTGCCTTTCATCCCATTCTCTAACACCGGTGGCGAGGCCCTGAGTAACAACGGTGTGGTCGCCGGCGGAATTGCCAATTCTGACGGCTCTGTTTCACTCGCGGAATGGTCCAAAGGCGTGCTCACAAACTTGGGCGTCCCGCCCGGTCTTCCAAGCCGCGACTTCAACAGGCCCCGGGTGTTCGGCATAAACGACTGCGGGGCGGTCGTCGGCACCATCCACACCTCTGCTGGCGACCTACCGTCACGATGGTTTATATATGACCGCGGTCGTTTCACCGTCCTACCTCTGGCAGACCCGACGGATCTTGGGGGCGCTGCAATCGGCATCAACAACCGGGGAGAAGTGGTTGGCTATGACCATACCTCAAGTGAGAGGGTAATCGGGTGGCGGTGGTCTAATGGCGCCTATTCCCGCTTGCCCGTATCCGGCACCAGCACGGCCGCACTGGCCATTAATTCCGGCGGTACCATTATTGGCAACCGTCGTCTCCGCCTCATCCGGCGCCTCCTTACCGGCCAATTGCGTTACTCGGGCGAACGCGGTTATGTTCTAACCCACGGCACGACTCAATATCTGACGGGGTTTGTCTATGCGATAAACGACCTCGGCGAAGCGGCCGGGGGCTCCATCTTAAATGGTCAAGCGATGGCAACTGTGTTCAAGAATGGCATCGCGGCCGTGATACTGAGTGTGCCCAGCTCTGCGGTCGGAATAAATTCTGCTGCGAGCGTCGTCGGATCCTACCAACCTGCCAACTACAACCGACGACATCTCTTCAAGTGGAGTGCGAATTCGGGCGCTTTCGACCTGACACCCGACGGCTATCGTTCTGCGGAGGCGGCCGCCATCAACGACCGCGGTGACATCTTGGGCTTCGGAGAGACCCTAGACGGGGAATCCCGGTACTTTTTGCTCACGCCCGATCCCAATGGAGGGCTGACGCCGAAGGCACTGACTGCCGCACCGCCTGCAGGCGCTCGGTAACGGCGCTTCGCTTGCCATTCGCACAAAGCGCTACGCAAGCGGGTCCACGGAGCGTCAAGGATGACGCAACCAACTTGAACAAGTGGGGGCGTCTCATGTCCGGGGTCGGCGGATCTGCATGCGGGTACGCAGCGCGCGCAGCGTGCTGAACAGGACCCGCGGTGCAAGCGCCCGCACCGACGCATAGGCGCCTATGCGCCACCATTGCAGGTAGCGCCATGAGTACGGCGCGCTCTCCGTCAAGGTGCGCGCGACGTCGATGCGCCTGCCGAACAGCGCGTGGCTCTGCGCCAGGCCGGCAGACGTCACGGCACGTTGTTCGCGTAACATCGCCGTGAAATGCTCATCGCCGCCGGCACGCTGCGCCTTCTCTATGACCCGGCGGAGATCGCGCCAGGCAATGATGTCGCTCCCCCCGTGCCGGCCGTGCCGCCGCACCAGCGTCAGCGGCTCATCGATTCCGTCCAGCTCGCTCAGGTCGGCAAAGCGCAGCCACAGGTCACCGTCGTAATTCATAACCAGCTCCTCATCGAGCGACCCCACTTGCTCGAAAAGGCTGCGGGCGGCGATCACGCTCGGCATGGCGATCACCGCATCGGTAAACAGGCGATCGCGAACCTGTCCCGAGACTGCCGGCCAGCCGGCGCGTGCCGCCGCCAGGGGACGGCCGGCGGCATCGATCAGCGCAAACGCCGTGCAGCTCCAGCGCCGCCCGGGCTGGCGCCGCAGCGAGGCGACCTGCAACTCCAGTTTGCGCGGCAGCCACACATCGTCGGAATCCAGGAAGGCGACAAACTCGCCGCGCGCGACCCGCAGCGCCGCGTTGAGCATGACGGACGGTTTACCGGTGTGGGGCATCCATAGCACCCTGACACGTGGGTGCCTGAGTGACCCCAGGTAGGCCCTCGCGTCAGCGCCGGAGCCGTCGTCGGCGATGATCAGTTCCCAGTCGGTGAAGCTCTGCGCGAACACCGACTCGATCGCCGGCGGCACGAACTCGAGCCGATTGAATGTCGGCATCAGGATCGAAACCACGGGCGGCAAGGTGATCAGCGGACCCCGGTCATTCGCCGGAACACGGCCGAACTCTTCAGGAGTCCGTCATAGGTATCGCGGCCGGTGATTTTTCCGTTTTCGAGCTCGAATATGATGTCGCATGAGCGCACTGTGGTCATTCGGTGCGCAATGAGAATGGTTGTATAGCGGCCGCGTAAACGGCCAAGCGTCGCCATCAGTTCCTGTTCCGTCAGACCATCCAAAGCACTCGTGGCCTCGTCGAACACAAGGACGGTTGCAGCCCGATATAACGCGCGCGCAATGCCGATTCTCTGCCGCTGACCGCCGCTCAACTGGATGCCTCGCTCACCCACCCTATGGTCGCAGCCTGCGGGGAGGGTCTGGATGAACTCATCGAGTTGCGCCAGGCGAACCACCTCCGACAGCCGGTCTCGATCGATGTCCGCGGCAGGAACTCCCAATGCAATGTTCTGCGCGATGCTCGAATCCAGCAAGAATATATTTTGCGGAACGTAAGCAATTCGAGCCTGCCAGGCCGCGCGATTGGCCTCGTCGAGCGCGCTTCCATCCACTTCCACGCGACCCTCAGAAGGCACCAGCAGCCCGACCATCACATCTACCAGAGTCGTCTTTCCCGAGCCGTTGACGCCGACGATGCCGACCGCTGCACGGGCGGGGATTCGTAGGGAGACCCCCTTGAGGGCCCATGGTTGGTCCGGAGCATAACGAAACGACACTTCTTCGAGCCGGATTTCCTGTTGAGGGCGCCCCTGCCATGCGCAGTCCGTCCGCGTGAAGTTTGCCAGAGTGGTCGCGCGAATTGCAGTTCGAGCTTGCCGCACGTCCGGCGCAATCAGGGCGAGCGCGGCGCGGTCTGCGCGAATATGCACGGACGCGGCAAATACCTGCTGCAGAGTCGGCAAGAGCCGGTACGCGGCAAATGCAAGAAACGTCAATTGTCCCAGCCAGGGGCCGACGCCATCCTCGCGGCCGCCGAGCACCAGCGCGAGTCCGACGAGGCCCACCGCAGCAACGCATTCCATGAGGTGCCTGGGATTTTGCGCTACGACTTGACTGTGAGCGGCAGCGAGAGAAAAGGACTTGCTGGCTCGCTCGAAGCGGCCGCGAAAGAAATTCTGCGCCTGCAGAACGATGATTTCCTTGATGGCGCCGAAGCTCTCGTGCAGGATCTGCGCCTGCTCGATGGCAAAGCGCGACTGGGTCTGTCCGAGTTGCAGCAGCCGCTTGCGCAGGACGAAATAGATCAGAGCATAACCACCGGCGAGACCGGCGATCATGGCGAGTGCGATCATCGGCTTCAGCAGCAGGATTGACAAGATGATGAACGATGCGGTGACCAGATTGGTCACCAGCAGGAAGGCATTCAGCAGAATGCCATTGGTAACCCTCGCGGTTTCATGGAGGATGTTGTTAAAGAGCGTCGTGCTGTTCGCGCGGATGTGAAAAGAGTAC
This sequence comes from uncultured Gammaproteobacteria bacterium, assembly GCA_963749775.1. GTDB lineage: Bacteria > Pseudomonadota > Gammaproteobacteria > Steroidobacterales > Steroidobacteraceae > Bog-1198. The sequence continues at coordinate 63,691 of CAVVPB010000021.1, read as the reverse complement.
GGGCGCGAGAGATATTCGCCGAACAAGGTCGATTGCAGCTCGGTGCCGATCCGCAGCGCCAGGCGGCTCATCGCTAAAGAGCCCAACACGTTTATCAGATTGGCGATCAGCATCACCGCAATGAATGCAATGCCGAGAGCCACGACGAAGCCGCGTTTGCTTGAGAAGCCGCCGTGCGCATACGCCCAATGGAGCAATGCGTTGTGATCGATGAGTTGCGGCTGACCGAGCACCGCAAAAAAAGGAGCGATCGCCGCGATCCCGCTGACGGTCGAGAAGGCCATTGCGATCGAGACGATCTGCATTGTCAGGATGCCGCGCCTCTGCTTCGGCGTCAGAATACCCCAGAAATCGGCAAATAGAGTCATGAAGCTACCTGAACCGCGGGGCTGCGTTCGATACGGCCGGCATCACGGATTCGCCTCCTGCAGTTGCGTCGCGGTCCACGAGCCGCGTTGGCGCGCCAGCACATCAGCGTACATTGCCGTGAGCTTTACGCCCAACGCATTCGATGACAGTTCACGTTCAAAATGCGTGCGCACCGCGGCGCGCAGCTCGGAGCCGGAACGGCGCGCAATGGAGAGCAACGCTTGGCACAGCGCTGCTGAGTCGTCGCACGGCCAAAGCTCTCCCACCGATCCTGCGTTAGTGAGCGAGCGAAAAGACGGAATATCTGTGACTACGGGGGGCAATCCGCAAGCGAGCGCTTCGATCAGCGAATAACCGCTGCCTTCCCGGTGGCTTCCCAGCACGAATATATCCGCCGCCCGCATTAGCAGTTCGATTCTCTCGTGGGGCAATCGCCCCAGCAGATGCACCCTGTCGCGCAAGCGGGTGTCCGATGCGATTCGAGTCTGGACGGCACGCAGCAGAGGCGCACTGCCGAAACAGCAGTAAAACCGCAATTGCGGCAGCTCGCGTATCGCGGCACTGATTCCCTGCAGCACCGTGAGCGGATCTTTGTTGGCATTCAGGTGTCCGACCCACAGAACGGCGGGATCCCCCTCCATACCGGTGGCGCGGCGCGCATCGTCTCGGTCGGCCGGTGCGAAGCGACTTGTGGATTCTGGAATTGCATACAGCTGCGTGGAGGCGCCTATAAGACCGGCGTTGGTGAATGGCCGTGCTTGGTCTAAGGAACAAAAGGCAACTCCCGCGGCGACCGACATTCCGCGGCGCGCCGATGTTCGCCGCCATATGCGCGGCGGCCTGCTTGCATGGTCTTGCAAGATGATCGGCACGCTTGAAGTCAATTCGGCCAGGGATCGCACTTGCCGGGGAAAGTCGAGACCGTGCACGTGAAGAACATCGGGGGCGAGACTGCGAAGCAACGCGCGGTATGCCGCACTGTACGCGCCGTGCGAAGACGCATCGCCGAATGGCAGAAAATGATACTGCACACCGTTGCGATCCAAACGCTCGGATCGTGAACTCGCTTGGACAACGGACACATTACTTCCCGCCTTTGAAGCCGCTTCGGCGACATCAACGAGCGTCGGCCAGGCATCCAGCAGTTGTGCGGCTGAACGCCCCTGAGGGTCATTAAAAAAACTGATCTGGACGACGTGAGGCATCTCGAGCGATCCGATCCTCACAGACTCATGACGCGCGGGTCCCAATGACGGATGAGTTTGCGCGAAACTCGAAGCTCCCAGGGGTCATCGTAGCGTTGAAATCGGTAGCGCCACGAGGCCAATGCGCGCAGAGCCGATTTTCCCCAGGCTGAGGCGCGGATATCCATGATGGTGGGATATCGGCAGCCCAAAACAGTCGTGAAATCGACGATTCGCCGCCGCAGCCGCTCGCTGAGCCACGGCGCGCTTTGATGGCACCAGTAATCTACCCATTGCGGTTCGGCCCATTCGTCTGCGGTCTGCGGAAACACGACCGGCTTGCCGTCGCAATCGCGAAGCGCGCTCGCCGCGCGCATCGAAGCCGGGTTCCTGTCATCCTGGCGCCGCGGCAGAGGCGTATAGATATATATCATCACTTCCGTTGCGGGGTGCAACCGCTTGATCAGGCGGATGAATTCAAATGTTTTTTCAGTTTCTCCCTCCGGGTCCTGCGGCGGCGCCAGCATGAAGGAGAGCTCGGGAATTACGCCGTGGCTGCGGCACTTTTCCACCGCCTCGAGTGTTTGATCTCGATTTGTGCCTTTCCGGATATCGTGCAGCAGCCAGTCGCTCGGAGACTCCGCTCCGATATAGGCCATGCGCAGCCGACTCTTTTTGACAAGCGCCCAAGATCGCTCCGACAAATTCACGAGAGCGTCCGAGCGCGCAAAACACCACCATGGCATTCGAAATTTCGCGAGCACTTCCAATAGCGGCACCATATCGACTTCTCGATCGAAGAAGTTGTGGTCGTAGAACTGGATTGCGTCAACGCCGAACCGATCCTTCATGAATTGAAGATCCTGATCCAGGCGCGCGGCCGGCGGCAAAGCCATCTTGCCGTGAAACATCTTTGCGACACCGCAAAACGTGCAGCGAAACCGGCAACCCAAAGCCGCCTGATAGCCAATCGTGCGCCGCCCCAGATAGGTATTGGTCAGATATTGCCGTGGATTTTCCAACTTGTCGTAAGGCAGCATTCTATTCAGGCTGCCAGCGGAGAATTTGCGATCCTTGTTGTGCACAACTTCGCCGCGTCGCCGCCAAGACAGCCCGGGAATCGCTTCCAACGCCGCATTGCCGCGCTCTGCGAGTGCCTCCAGAAGCTCCACGAGCGTTTCCTCTCCCTGAGCGCGTACCACATAGTCGACGTACGCCGAGTTCAGCGCCGCATCCGGGCAGACGGTCGGGAAAGCACCGCCCCAAATGATGGGCAGGGTGGGCAGTTTCTCGCGAATTGCCTTTGATACTGCGATTGCCGAGCGTAGCTGTGGCCCTCCCATGACGGTAACCCCCACAGCCGACACAGAGCCATCTCCGAGGGCGCGCAATGCTGTGGAGACATAGTTGCGATCGACATTGCCGTCGATGATCGTCGACTCGTATTTGCCCTCGAGTGCCGCTGACAAGCTCATCATCGCAAGAGGAAACCGCGCATGTCGGTGCGACGTGATCGTCGGATTGATGAGCAGAACACGTTGCGAAGCGGCCATCGTCACCTCTGAACCGGGACGGCCCGGGATATCTGGCGATTCCAAGGGAGCGATCCTGAAGACGGTCAATCGCTCATTGATGAATCGGCGTTCGCCGAGCACCGAAACGCCCAAGCCTTGTTCGCCAAACGCGTGGAGAAAATGGTCGCCGTCACCGAACGTAGAGAGCAGCACAAGTGCCGAACCGCGCGGCTTCAGATGCTCGCGCAGCCCTTCCGCAAAGCGCTCCGCCACGTCGCTCGATCGCCACGCTCGATCTCGGTCATCTTTGGGTGCACCCCGCAAGAAGGGTGGGTTAAACAGGATGAGGTCGAATTTTTCGCCGCGCACCGGCGCGAACAAGTCGCCGTGACGCACGTCGATCTCACCCTCCACGCCATTGATCAGGGCATTGATGCCGGCGCATCGAACGGCGGCAGGATTGATGTCCACCGCCACGACGCGGCGCGCATACTTGGCGGCGAACACCGCAGCGACGCCGGATCCGGTGCCCATATCCAGCACTTCGTCCTCGCGCCCAATGAGATTGGCATCGAGCAATGAAGCGAGAAATTCACCTGTGCGCGGCACCTTCGGATTGAACACGCTCGGCGTGACAAGAAAGGGCAAGCCTTGTACATGCTCCAGTCGGAAATCGTCATAACGATGCTTCCCGGCGAGTCGATAGCCGAAAGCCATGGCCTTGCCGATGAGTCGCGTGATCAGCGGCGCCCGGGCGATTTTTAGCGAGTCTTGAGCGGATGGCGCGGAATAAATCATGACAGCGTCTGCGCCGGCACCAGCCAGCGCGTGAACAACATCTCGACCGGCCATCGATAGTAATCCTTATCGCAGCGAAAGCGCGCGAGCTGTTGCAAGAGCCGTTTGCCGCGCGACACCTTTTTCCAGGCGAGTTCGTGGAAAAATTTGAAGCGCTCGATGAGTTCGAATTTGTCCGCAGACACCCAAGGTCCCGGTTCGCCTGCGACGTAGTCGAACGTTCGCCCATTCCTCGAGCGTCTGCGGCAGTCGGAAGCCGCGTGCTACCGCTTCAATGACCAAGCGCGCTGCCCTGGATAGGGCTTGAAGTAATAAATCGGTGTCAAAAAATCCGGGCTCATCGAGCGCAGTCTTTTTGCGCAATCCAGGGTGGCTTGAATATGCGCATCGGTCTCGTCCGGAAATCCGACGATGAACGGGAAATGGCCGGCAATGCCGTACTTCAGCATCTTTTGCGCGATCGGCGTAAACCTGCTCGATCTTGATGTCCTTCTTAATGCGCTTTAGTACTTCATTCGATCCTGACTCCACGCCCACCAGCAGGCGGCGAAGACCGGACTGTTTGCAGCGCACCCACACGGCGTCAGGAAGACGCACCCCTTGATCGGCACGCATGGTCGCTGCCCACGTAATTTTCATGCCGGACTCGATGATGCGTTCGGCCATCGCCTCGACGCGAGCATGCCTTCGTAAAGAAGGTCTCATCCTGAAAGTTCACATCATCGAAATGATACCGATCCCACAATTCCTTCAATCTCATCGCCATGCGCACCGGCTCCAGACCCACCCACTTGCGCCCATACACAAACGGGTCGGAACAAAACGCGCAGCGAAAATTGCAGCCTTGAGAGGAGATGTAGTCGAGCTGGCGTTTTCCCTTAAGCGCGAAATACCGCTCGACCGGAATCAACCCATAGTTGTGGGCGCGGAAACCATCGACTGGCGCCAGTGTCCGTGCGCGGGATTTTCCCGAATCGCGCCGTCAGCGAGCCTCACGGTGCATCCGGCGCAATCATCTAGAGAACGTCCGTTTGCAAGACGATCCACGATGTCTGCGAACGTCTCCTCACCTTGGCCACGCACGGTCACATCGACTGATTGCTCCAGCAGGCACTCTCGCGAGAACATGGACGGATGCCAGCCTCCCCAAACAACGGGCAGATCGGGCCGCGCGCGCTTTGCCGAACGTGATATTCGCAAAGCATCCGAGATGGGCGCGCCCGTAAGGACCGTGATCCCCAGGCACACGGCGTCGCGGATATGCGCGAGGACCGCTGTTTCCGCATCCGCGTCCAGGCGCGCGTCGATCGTGACGACTTCATAGAGGTTTGGGTCGAGTTCGGAGCCGATGGCCAGCAACGCGAGCGGCATGGTGAAAAACACCGCCTGGGGATTGTAGAGCACGACTTTGCGCCGCTTTGGCGAGAGTTCGGTCACGCCGACGCCTCCGAAGCAAACCTCTCGGCATGGATTGTCGCGCCAATATTCCGGGGATCACGCCACATGGAACAGACACATGTCGTGCATTCCGCACGCCTGCCAGCGTGAATATCCTCGCGCAACCTTGCCATGGGAAGCCGATTTAACTCCAGCAGCAGGTCGCGTGGTCCGTTTTTATTCATTTGGGCCTCGGCGACGGTGGGCCCGGGAATAAAAAAACATGGCTGCACGGCGCCGCTCGCGCCCACCACGGCGGAAAACTCGGGTGCATTGCAGCGCACCGGCGGATAGGCGCCGAGGCCGTGCAACGCTGTGAAGTACTGAAGAATGCGGCGCAATTTCGCCGGGTTCTCCGCGATGAAACCCGAGTGAAAGCTTTCAGCATGCTCGCATTCCAAAACGCGCAAGATCTCCGCCAACTCGGAAAGGTCCTCTTTGCGAAGCGCGAGGTCGGACGTGAAATCCACGCTACGGCCAAACGCGTGCGGGTTCGCAACATCAACCGGTAGGAATGAAATTGAGCGCGCGCCAAGTCGTTTGGCCAACACGACAAACTGTGGCAGCTGCCTAAAATTGGCACGTTGCAAGGTCACCCGGAGGCTGGGCGGTGCGCCCAGGGCTGCCGCTGCGCTGATGCCCTCGCACACTCGATCGAACGCATCCAACCCGCGAATAGCAGCGTAAGTCTTCGCATCGGTTCCATCCAAAGACACGGTAATGCTGTGGAAAAGCGCGGCCGCCCGTTGCGCATGCTTCAGAAGCGACAATCCAGACGTCAGCAGCCAAACTTGCAGGCCGTTCGCTCGCAACAACTGCGAGATCTGCGCCCACTCCGGATTGAGGAGCGGCTCGCCGCCCGAGAGGAGCACCACCTGAGTTTGCAACTGCGCAAGACTGGGCAGTAAGCAGCGTACTGATTCAAGCGTGATGTCGGTCCGGCCGTGCCGCCAGTAGTCACAGGTGACGCAGCGGGAATTGCAACGATCCGTTAAATAGAGCGTCAGCAAAGGCAATCGCTGCAAAGGCGGACGCGGGCTGACTGGATCGAGGGTCAATTTCTTCTCGCTATGACATTTGAAGATATCAGCCGCGCTCCTAAGCGCACCGACGCATAGAGTTACTGGTGTGTGCCCAGTTAACTCCAAACAGTTCAAGCGATTAGCACAATTTTGCAGCGGCCGCCCGCGGCGGGGTTTTTGCATCCAGAGCAACGGGGACAATTCAAGACCGAGCCCTGCATCACACGTTAATTAGTAGCTTCAACTCTTTGATTTCGCTAAACTCTCGCTCGCATGAATATCCCGCCAGACGGTCTTAGCGTCGATAAGGTCCACGTCTGGCGAGGCGATCGTCATGTACTCCAAGGAGTCAGTCTGGAAGTGCGTCCCGGCGAACTGCTGCACGTCTCCGGTCCCAACGGCGCCGGCAAGACCACCCTGCTGCGCGTCGTCAGCGGCTTGTTGCGGCCGGAGCAGGGCTCCGTGCGCTGGCTAGGCCAGTCCATCATCAAAAATCGACCTGAGTATCAAGCGGCCTTGGCTTACGCCGCCCACGAGCCCGCGTTGAAGGGCGACCTCACCGCACTGGAAAATCTGCGCTTTTCCGTGGGATTGAAGCGCCGGTCGAATGCCCTCGAGCTGCGTGGCGCATTGGAGCGGACGGGGGTGGGCGCCTGTGCCGATCTGCCGGCCCGGGTACTCTCGGCGGGCCAGCGACGCAGGGTATCGCTGGCGCGGATTGTCGCGATGCGTGCCCCGGTCTGGCTACTGGATGAACCCTACGCAAATCTGGATGCCGCGGGCTCGGATTTGGTGTCCGAGCTGCTGCAGGCCCATGTCGAGCGCCGGGGGGCTCGCGCTGGTGGTCGCACACCGGGATCTCGCGCTTCGCCGGCGGCGTGCGCCGCTTGGAGCTCAATTCGTGACAATAGGCGCGTGGGAGGCATTTTTACTGGTTGTCCAGCGTGAGATGCGTCTCAGTTTCCGCCGCCCGGAGCAACTATTGCAGCCAGTGGTGTTCTTCCTCATCGTCACCACGCTGTTTCCGCTGGGATTGAATCTGCAATTGTCGCTGCTGCGAGACATGGCCCCCGCTGTGCTTTGGGCGGCGGCGCTGTTATCGTCACTGCTGTCGCTGGACTCCTTGTTCAAGAGCGATGCGGATGACGGCACGTTGGAGCAACTGGCCTTGTGTGGTCAGGGTTTGACCGTCATTGTCGCGGCAAAAACCATCGCGCATTGGCTGGTTACGGGTCTTGCCCTGGTCCTGATTTCGCCGATTGTGGGAACTGCGCTAGGCATTCCCTTAAGCGCATTTGCGACAATGCTGCTGAGCTTGGCCTTAGGAACGCTGACGTTGAGCTGGCTTGGGGCCATTGGCGCGGGCCTCACCGTTGGTCTGCGCCGTGGCAATGTGCTGCTCTCGCTGATCGTGCTGCCGCTGGCTATGCCCTTGCTCATATTTGGCGCCGCAGCGACCGATCGGGCGATGTCAGGAACTAACGCGGCGGGAGCTTTGTATTTATTGGCGGCGCTGTGCGTGTTGACCTGCACCTTGGCGCCGTTTGCGACGACGGCAGCTTTGCGCATTACCTTGGAATGATGCAGAATACATGTGGACCTGGTTTTATAAACTTGCCTCACCGCCCTATGTCTACGGCGTCGCAGCAGCGCTGATGCCGTGGTTCTTAGGCGTCGCGGCGCTCACCATTGGCTACGGCCTCATCGGCGGCTTGGTCTTTGCCCCTCCCGATTACCAACAAGGCGATGCTTTTCGAATCATTTACGTGCATGTGCCGAGCGCCTGGATGTCCGAGTTCGTCTACACGACGATGGCGGTGGCGGGGGGCATTGCGCTGATTTGGCGCATCAAGGTGGGCCATGCGGTGGCGGCGGCGGCGGCCCCCATCGGTGCCTCGTTCACCCTGCTCGCACTGGTAACGGGCTCCATGTGGGGCAAGCCGATGTGGGGCACGTACTGGGCGTGGGATCCACGCCTCACCTCGGAACTCATCCTGTTGTTTCTCTACGTGGGGGTGATGTCCTTGCGTTCGGCATTCGAGGACCCGCAGCGGGGCGATCGGGCGGCGGCGCTGTTGGCGGTCGTCGGTGCGGTGAACGTCCCCATCATTCATTATTCCGTCGTCTGGTGGAACTCCCTGCACCAGGGCGCGACGGTTGCTAAACTAGGCAAACCCTCCATCGCCGGCAGCATGCTCTGGCCGTTGTTGTCCATGTTTGTCGGCTTCATGTTGTTCTTCGGCGCGGTGCTGTGTCTGCGCCTGCAAGGAGAGGTGCTCAATCGCGAGCGACAGTCGGCGTGGGTGCGGGAGGCGGTTAAGTCATGAACAGCGGCAACTTTTGGTACATGGGCGGCTACGCGCGCTATGTGTGGCCGTGCGTGGGCTTTGCCTGTGTCGTGTTGGGTTGGAACCTGTGGTCGGCGCGGCGCATGCTGCTGGGCGCGCGCTTGACGGCGCGGCGCGCGCTGGCAATGGCGAACGCCGAGGGTAAAACATGACGCCGCGGCGCAAGCGCTTGTTCGTCGTGCTCGGCATTTTGGGCGGAGTTGCCGCATCCGTGTCTCTCGCGGTCATGGCCTCGCGCGAGAACATCATGTTTTATTTCGATCCGACTCAGGTGGTCGAGGGCAAAGCGCCGCTGGACAAGCGCTTTCGCATCGGCGGCATGGTGGTGAAGGGCAGTGTCGCGCGCAATCCGGGCGACCTGCAGGTGCGTTTCGTGCTGACCGACTTTGCGCATCAAGTGCCGGTCGAATACTCCGGCGTATTGCCTGATTTGTTTCGCGAGGGTCAAGGCATCATCGCGCACGGCACGATGAATTCCCATGGCGCCTTCGTCGCCGACGAGGTATTGGCCAAGCATGACGAGAAGTACATGCCTCCCGAGGTCGCCGCATCCTTGAAGAACAAGCCAGCGGCAGCGCCGGCCGCCGTTCGGCCGACCACCTAAAGCGATTGTCATGGCACCTGAATTAGGCATCTTCGCCCTCATCCTCGCCTTTCTGTTGAGCTTGTCGCAGGCCTTCTTCGGGCTGACCGGCGCATGGCGAGCCAAGTCTACGTGGATGGCCGTGGCGCGACCTGCCGTGACGGGCCAGTTTGTATTCGTCGCCATGGCCTTTGCCTGCCTGGTGTACTGCTTCGTGAACGATGATTTTTCGGTGCTGTATGTGGCGCGCAACTCCAATTCGCAGTTGCCGCTGTTCTATCGGGTCGCGGCCCTGTGGGGCGCACACGAGGGTTCATTGCTGCTGTGGATTTTGATCCTCTCGATCTGGAGCGTCGCGGTGGCCGCGTTCAGCCGTACGCTGCCCTTGAGCTTTTCCAGCCGCGTGCTCGGCGTCATGGGCCTGATCAGTTCAGGTTTCATGTTGTTTACCTTGTGGACCTCGAATCCCTTCCAGCGCTTAAATCCAGCCGCCGCGGATGGCGCGGACTTAAATCCGGTGCTGCAGGATTTCGCGCTGTCGATTCATCCGCCCATGCTCTATACCGGCTACGTGGGGTTCTCGGTGGCGTTTGCGTTCGCCTGCGCGGCAATGCTGGAGGGGCGGCTTGATCAGACTTGGGCGAAGTGGACGCGGCCCTGGACGATATTTGCCTGGCTGTTTCAGACCATCGGCATCGCACTCGGCAGCTGGTGGGCCTACTACGAATTGGGCTGGGGCGGCTGGTGGTTCTGGGATCCGGTCGAAAACGCCTCATTCATGCCGTGGCTGGTGGGCACGGCGCTGATCCATTCCTTGAGCGTCACTGAGAAGCGCGGCATCTTCAAGAGCTGGACCCTGCTCCTGGCCATTTTCGCTTTTTCCTTAAGCTTGGTCGGGACCTTCCTGGTCCGCTCCGGCGTGCTGGTGTCGGTGCATTCCTTCGCCACCGATCCGACCCGCGGGCTGTACATCCTCGCGTTTCTGGTGCTGACCATCGGCGGCTCGTTGACGCTGTATGCGTGGCGGGCGCCGAAGCTGTACGCACCGGGTGGTTTTGAACTGTATTCGCGCGAGTTCTTCCTGCTCGTGAACAACGTGATTCTCGTGAGCGTCGCCGCCCTGGTGCTGTGGGGAACTTTGTCGCCGTTGCTGTACGAGATCCTGGGGATCGGCAAAATTTCCGTGGGACCGCCGGTGTTCGCCGTGATGTTTCTGGTGCCGGTGCTGCCGCTGATGGTGTTTTTGGCTATCGGCATGCATTCGGCCTGGCGACGCGGCAAGCTCACCGTGGCCGCGAAACCTTTGTGGTGGCTCGCGGCGGCCGCGGTGGCCCTCTCAGTGGCCATACAGGGTTTGGTGTTCAAAGCGTTCCACCCCGTCGGGCTCATAGGATTCAGCTTCGGATTCTGGATTATTTTTTCCGCGGTGCTCGAACCGCTGCGGCGCTGGCGCCAAAAACAGACTCTCACGGCCGCGCTGTTGGGGATGTCGATTGCACACCTCGGCGTGGGGATGTTTGCCATCGGCGCGAGCGGCGTCGAAAGCTACAAGATCGAAAAAGACGTGGCCATGAAACCCGGCGCGAGCTTTGCCATCGCCGGCTATGATTTCAAATTCGTCAATTCCGCCACTGTGCGCGGGCCCAACTACGACGCCGTACAAGGGGTTGTCGAAGTGACTCGCGGCGGCAAGCCGGTCACCGTCCTTCTGCCGCAGAAGCGGCATTTCTGGGTGCAAAACACCAGCAACAGCAAGGCCGCCATTTCGGTGAATTGGGCCCGCGATTTGTTCGTCGCCATGGGCGATCCCTTGGGAGCAAATGCGTGGAGCATGCGCATTCAATATAAGCCGCTGGTGCGCTACATCTGGCTCGGCGCCATCGTGATGGCGCTCGGCGGGTTGATCGCGGCCACCGACCGACGCTACCGAATCAAGGTGGCAGTCACATCGCCAGATGTCGTCTCGCCGCCGAATACGCGCACTGAACTAGGCTCCGCCTGATGTGGAAATTCCTGCTACCCTTTGCGGCGTTCGTCGCGCTGGTCGTGCTGTTTGCGCTTGGGCTCAACCCCAAACGCGACATTCATGTTCTGCCCTCGCCGCTGATCGGCAAGCCGGCGCCGGCCTTTGCGCTCACCGACGTGCTCGACCCCGCTCGGGTCGTTAGCACGGAAGCATTCAAGGGCCAGGTCTACGTGCTCAACGTCTGGGGTACTTGGTGCGTCGCCTGCCGTCAGGAACACGAGGCGCTGCTCGCGATCTCGCGCCAACATGTCGTGCCCATCATCGGGCTCGACTACATGGACGATCGCGAACGGGCCAAGCAATGGTTGGAGCAACTCGGTAACCCCTACACCGCGGTTGCCTTTGACACCGAAGGCCGAACCGCGATTGATTGGGGCGTGTACGGCGCACCGGAAACCTACTTGGTGGATACGCAAGGGCGGGTGGTCTTCAAATTCATTTCACCCATGACGGCAGAAGTATGGGAAAAGGAATTCCTGCCGCGGATCGCAGCGGCACGGAGCGGCGCGTGAAGTCGCGCGCGGCGGTATTGGCGCTGGTCTTTGCCTTTAGCGCATGGGGCGCGTCGCAGCCGGCATCGCCGGCTCTGGATGTGCATGGCCAACTCGAAAATCCCGCGCTGCAGGCGCGCTACGAGCAGATCACCCACGAGCTTCGATGTCTGGTCTGCCAAAACGAATCGATTGCGGACTCGAATGTCGAGTTGGCCGCGGATCTTCGCCGCCAGGTACGCGAAATGCTCGTCGCGGGTGAGAGCGATGATGCGATTTTCAAATTTATGACCGACCGCTACGGCGAGTTTGTGCGCTTCGCGCCGCCTCTCTCGATCAAGACGCTGCTGATTTGGGGGGCCCCCTTCATTGCGCTGCTGTTGGGCGGGACCATCATTTTTCGCATCGTACGACAGCGATCGCGTATGCCGTTGGACGAATGAGCACTTTTCTCGTCCTTGCGACACTGATGGCAGTGATTGCCGCGACGATCGTCGCCATTCCGCTGCTGCGCGATAAAAAGAGCCGCGCCGCCGGTGCGATTGCCGCGCTGCTTCTGGCCGGTTCCGCGGCGGGCCTTTACCCGCTGTGGTCGACTTGGGATTGGCACGCGCCGGCGCCGCCCGCAAGCAGCGCTCCGGACGTTCTGGCCATGGTCGGCAAACTCGAGGCGCACCTGCAGCAGCAGCCCGACGATTTGGCGGGCTGGCTGATGCTCGGCCGCTCGTACATGGCCTTGCAGCGCTTGGACGACGCCGTGACCGCCTACGATCGGGCGCATCGGCTGGGCGGCAGCGCCGATGCGGCGTTAGGGCTGGGCGAGGCCCTCAGCATGCGCGCCGGCGGTGAGATTACGCCGCCCGCAGCGCAATTGTTCGAGGAGGCGCTGACCTTGGCGCCTAACAACCCCAAGGCGCTGCTGTACGGCGGATTCGCGGCGGCGACTCGGGGTGATCGCGCGCTGGCGCGCAGCCGCTGGCAGGCATTGAAGGATCTGCATCCACCGCCGCAGGTCGAACAAATGCTGGACGCGCGAATCGCCGAACTCGGCCCGCCCGAAACGGGGACGAATACGTCAGCGGCAGGGACGAATGCGCATTCTGAGGGGTCGGCGGTGCCGCAAGTCACTGTCAATATACGTCTGGCACCGGGTTTACAATCGCGCTTGAAAACGGAGGCACCCTTGTTCGTATTCGCCCGTGAGCCCGGAAGTCGTGGCCCGCCGCTCGCCGCCAAACGACTGACGAGCGCGGCCATCGGCACGCAGGTGCTGCTATCAGCCGCGGATTCCATGATGCCGGGTCGTGTGCTGCTCAGCGGGCACAAGGTATCCATCACCGCGCGCGTCTCATTCAGCGGACAGCCCACGCCCGCCGCGGGAGATTTGTACGGCGAGCTTTCCTACGACGTAGGCCACGACGGCGCGGTTGATCTTGTGATCGATCGGGTCGCCCAATAGAGGCCCGACGGGGGCGTGTTAAAATAATGATGGCTTGCTGCAACTTTTTCACGAGCCCGCGGGTACTTGCGAGGCCACCGGTGGAACTGGCCAAGGCGGCAGATATTTTATTACGAATGTATGGCAAATCGATTGCGAATCAACCGATGAGGACGAAGTGATGAATCGTTTGGCGGGATTCATCCTGGACAACGGAAGTTATCCCTGGGATGTGGCATGAGTACTATTTTGTTTGACCAGCAACCTGAAACCGCGGCGCCGCCGAAGGCCTTAAACAAGCGCCTGATTGTCTGGTTGGCCGCAGGTGCCTTGATCGTTGTGGTGGCCTCACTGGTGGCGTGGCGCATCACGCATGCCTTGACGGCAAAGCCTGAAGAGGTCGCCGCTGCCATTCCGACGGTGTCGGTCACGGAGGTCGGCATCAGCGCGGTGCCCTCTACGGTCAGTATCATTGGTACGATTGCGGCGCGCTACGACATGCCCATCGGCGTCGAAGGCGACGGCGGGCGAGTTACCGCGGTTTACGTCGAGGCCGGCGATCACGTGAAGCAGGGCCAGGTTTTGGCGCACTTGAACAATTCGGTGCTCGAGCCGCAGGTCGCCAATCTGGAGGCTGCGCTCGACCAAGCACGTGCCGAGGCCGAACTGGCCGAAGCCGAGTATCAGCGCGCCCACGCGGTTGGTGCTTCCGGTGCGCTGTCGGCGGAAGAAACTCAACGCCGCAAATCAAGCTCCGTGACCGCCGCCGCCCACGTTAAGGTTGCTGCGGCGCAATTGGCCGAGGCCAAAGCGCGCCTGGCGCGAGCCGATGTTCGCGCACCGGCCGACGGCATCATTCTGACCCGCAATGCGGAACTCGGGCAGACGGCCATGGCGGGCGGCGAAGCGTTGTTCCGTTTGTCCAAGGACGGTGAGACCGAGTTGCGCGGCCAGGTGGCAGAACAGGATTTACCGTTGCTCAAGGTGGGCCAGCTCGTGGACGTAAGGCTCACCGGGACCACGAAGATTTACCAGGGCCGCATTCGGCTGCTGGGTGCGGTCATTGATCCGGCGACCCGCTTGGGAACCGCCAAGGTATCGCTGACGCCCGATGCGAATCTGCGGCCGGGCGCCTTCGCACGCGCCGAGGTGACGGTCAGCAACGCCGAGCGTGCCGTGTTGCCGCAAACCGCGGTCTTAAGCGATGACAAGGGCAGCTACGTGCTGGTCGTCAACCCGGAGGGCAAGGTCGAGCGTCGTGCGGTGCGCGTGTCGGGTGTCGTGCCGAGCGGGGTGACCATTGCAGAAGGCGTCGGTCCTAAGGACCAGATCGTTATCTCGGCCGGCGCGTTCCTACAGGTCGGCGAAACGGTGAAACCGGTCTTAACGAGTGCCGGCAAGTCATGAGAAACATTTCTGCCTGGGCCATCAAGCACCCGGTGACGCCGATCGTCCTGTTCGTGGTGCTGTTTTTCTTGGGCACCGTCGCGTTCATTCGATTGCCGATCAATTTGAATCCGGATATTTCCTTCCCCGAAATCATGGTCAATATCTCCCAGCCGGGCGCCGCGCCGACGGAAATGGAGACCCAGATCGCGCAGAAGGTGGAAGGCTCGATTGCCAGCATCGGCAATATTCACCATCAGCAGTCCTACATTTCCGAAGGAAATGTATTGATCATCATCGAGTTCAACATCGGCACGCCGGTCGATCGGGCGGTCACCGACGTGCGCGACGCCATCGCCCGAGTACGCGCCGATCTGCCGCAAGGTATCTTGGAACCGCAGGTACAGCGCCAGGACTCGGACGGCGGCACGTTTGCCATCTACGCGGTGACCACCACGGACATGACGCCCGAGCAATTAAGTTGGGCGATCGACAATACCATCAGTAAACGGCTATTGGGCGTGCGCGGCATTGCGCAGGTGCAGCGCATCGGCGGCGCCGACCGGGAAATTCGCGTCGAACTGGATCCGGCACGGCTGCAGGCATTGGGATTGACCGCCGTGGAGGTCAACGAGCAGCTGCGGCAACTGAACTTAGACGCGCCGGGCGGCCGCGCCCAGGTCGGCGGAGGCGAGCAGGCCATCCGGGTGCTGGGCGGCGCCAAGTCGGCGGAGGCGCTCGGCGACACGCTCATCATCGCGCCGGGGGCAAAATCGGTGCGCCTGCGCGAGATCGCCGACGTACACGACGGCATCGCCGAAAAGCGCAGCTTGGCACGGCTCAATAGCCGTCCGGCAACCGCTTTCCAACTCTATAAGTCCAAGGGTGTCTCGGACGTGAGCACGGCGGAAGCCGTCGACAAGGAATTGGTCAAGATTCAAAAGGACAATCCGTCGCTGCACATACAGCAGATATTCACGACGGTGAACCACACCATCAAGACCTACCACTCGGCCCTGGAGGCCTTGGTCGAAGGCTCGCTTCTGGCGGTGTTGGTCGTGTGGCTGTTCCTGCGGAACTGGCGCGCTACGCTCATCTCGGCGCTGGCGATTCCGTTGTCGGCCATACCCACCTTTGCCTTCATGCAATGGATGGGCTTTACGCTCAATGAGATCACGCTGCTGTCCCTCTCGCTCGTGGCGGGCGTGCTGGTGGACGATGCGATCGTCGAGATTGAAAACATCGTGCGCCACATGCGCATGGGCAAAAGCGGATTTCGCGCGGCCATGGAGGCGGCGGACGAGATCGGACTCGCTGTGGTCGCGACTTCCTTCACCATCATCGCAGTATTTCTGCCCGTGAGTTTCATGGGCGGCGTCAGCGGCCAATTCTTCAAGCAATTCGGCCTCACCGTGGCCGCGGCTGTATTCATTTCGCTGTTGGTGGCCCGCATGATCACGCCGGTGCTCGCGGCCTACGCTTTGAACCGGGATGCCATCCCGCATCGGGACGATGGCCCGATCATGTCCGCCTACATCAAATGCCTGAGATGGTGCGTCTCCCACCGTTGGAGGACCATCGGCTTTGGCACGTTGTTCTTCGTGCTGTCGATCATGGGCGGATTGCTGCTGCCGAAGGCCTTCGTGCCGCCGGAGGACTTTTCCACCTCGATCTTGAATATCGAGCTGCCGCCGGGCGGCACGCTCGAGGACACCGCTCGCTTGGCCGCCGCCGCCACCGCCATCTTGCGCAAGCAGCCGGAAGTAACCGATGTGGTGGAGTTCGTCGGTTCCGATTCCGCGGACGTACGCCAGGCGGAAGTTTTTATCAGCATGGTGCCGCGCAGTAAACGCACCGCCAGCGCCAAGGAATTCGAGCAACGCATGATGCCGCTGCTCAACCAGGTTCCGGACGGGCACATCAGTTTCCAAAATTTCGGGTTTAGCGGCGGCCGGGACGTCACGCTGTTTTTGGTGGGCGATGATCCTAAGCTGACGGAGCGCACCGGGCACAAGCTGCTCGATGAAATGCGCGCACTGAAGGAGATTCGCTCGCCGCGCATCAACGGCGATTTGCCGCGGCCGGAAATCGTCGTGCACCCGAGGCTCGACATCGCCGCGCAACTGGGCGTGAGCGTGCAAAGCATCAGCGAGACTATTCGCATTGCGACCTTAGGCGACCTGCCGCAAAACGGCGCGAAATTTGCCTTGAGCGATCGCACCATTCCCATCCGCGTCAGCCTGCCGGAAAGATCGCGGCGCGATCTGGCCACGCTCGAGAACCTGCCGGTGCCCACGAGCTCGGGCGCCAGCGTGCCGCTCAAGTCGGTTGCCGACTTGAGTTTTGGCGAGGGACCCTCGTCGGTGCGACGCTACAACCAAAGCCGCCGCTTGTACATCGATGCGGACTTGGCCCCCGGCGTGCAACTAGGTACCGCAACCAAAAAGGTTCATGAGCTGCCCACACTCCAGAATTTGCCGCAGGGTGTGCGCTTGGTGGAAACCGGCGATACCGAGTTCATGAACGAGCTCGTCTCGAATTTCGTGATCGCCGTCACCGCCGGCGTGTTGATGGTGTTTGCCGTGCTGGTGCTGCTGTTTGCGCGTCTGTTCCAACCCATCACGATCCTGTCGGCGTTGCCGCTGTCCTTGGGCGGCGCGGTGCTGGCATTGTTCCTCACCAACACGCCGTTTTCCTTGCCCGTGATGATCGGTGTGTTGATGCTCATGGGGATTGTCGCCAAGAACTCCATATTGCTGGTGGATATGGCCATTGAGGAAATGCGCGCGGGCAAGAGCCGCCTGCAAGCCATTGTCGAGGCGGGACACAAGCGGGCACGGCCGATCGTTATGACCACGGTGGCTATGGTGGCTGGCATGCTGCCCGTGGCATCAGGTCTCGGTGAGGCCAGTGATTTCAGGCAGCCCATGGCCATCGCGGTGATCGGCGGACTGATTACCTCGACCTTATTGACGCTGGTCATTGTTCCAGCGGTCTTTACCTTCTTCGATGATATCGAGCGCTGGGCCGCGCCCAAGGCGGCGAAACTCCTGGCGGGATCGCCGACCGCGGATCAGGGAGCGCCTGCCTTAAAGGTTGAGCAAGCGTAACCGCTGCGATCGCAAAACGATCCCGAGCGCCCGGTGTGGCGGCGGCGTGGCTTTGCGTGGCCGCGGCGTTGCCGGTGCCGGCCGTGTGGTCAGCGCCGCTCAACGCGGTCAACTTCGATCGCCTACAGGGCTGCGGTACTGCGCTTACGCACCGGCCCTTGTCCTATAGCACGCGCCTGTCGAATGCCGCCAAGCGCCTGGCGGACGGTGTCTCGCTGCGCCCGGCCATGGCCTCAAGCGGCTATCTAGCGGCCGAATCGGCGGCGCTGCACATCTCGGGAGCCGCGAGCGACGCGGATATTCAGCGCGTGCTCGCCGCGCACTACTGCCAGACCGTGCAAGATCCGCGCATGCAGGACTTCGGCGCGGAGCAGCGCGGCGGTGAAGTTTGGATGGTGTTGGCGGCGCCCGCATCGGCGCCAGCGCCCGACGAGATGGAGGCAACCGGCCGGCGCGTGCTCGAACTCGTCAATGCGGCGCGCGCTGCGGGCCATCGGTGCGGCGGCAAATACTTTCCGTCCGTAGGCCCCCTGGCGCTCGATGCCGCCCTGACGCGCGCAGCGCTCGCGCACTCGCGCGACATGGCCGAACACGATGCATTTGATCATCGTGGGCATGACGGCAGCACTCCGGGACTGCGGGTGGAGCGCGCCGGCTTCGGCGATCATCGCATCGTGGGTGAGAACATTGCTGCCGGAGCGATGACGCCTCGCGACGTGACGCAAGGCTGGCTCGCGAGCCCCGCGCATTGCGAGAACATCATGGACGCTCGCTTCACGCTGATCGGCATCGGGTATGCCGAAAATCTACGGACCCGATCCGCGCTGTTTTGGACCCAAGACTTTGCCGCGCACCGCTAATGGCGGGCGGGCCGCTTCGCTGAGACGGCCGACGATGCCGAGCCCGAACGCCGCGGTGATGGCAGCCGCACGGGAATGAACTCCCAGCTTGCTGAGCACCGCGGAAACATGATGATCGATGGTTTTAGTCGAGCGATGGAGCCGGCGCGCAATCTGGGCGTTGCTGCGTCCCTCGACGAGCAGGGCGAGAACTTCGATCTCCTTGAGGGAAAGGCCCGCGGGATTTGTGCGGGTCGTTTCGCGCGGACCGCGTGGCACGCCGCGCACCCCGCGCTCGCGCAAGCGTCGACGTACCATGACTTCGAGCGGGCCAGCGCCCAATCGTTCGAGAATCTCCAGAGAGCGCAGCAGCGCTTCGTCGGAGCCTTGCGCGAGGCAAAGCGCCTGCTCGTAGGGCATGCGAAGTTCCTGCCAGGCATCGGCCGCGCCCTGCCAATCGCCTAAGAGCATCAGCCGGTAAGGCGCCGCGATGTCGTTGTCATTCGAGTCGACGGCGCGCGCCGTGGATTGCCAAAAGAGAAGTTCGCCCCTGACCCAGGGAATTTTGAGGCTCGCGAGACGCTCCAAGCCGATGCCCGCCTCGCTCGCGGTGCGCTGCAAGTCGCCCTGATACCAGGCCTGCTCGGCGCGCGCCGCCGTGACTCGCCCGATGCGCTCCGGTTCATCCATCGCCAAGGCGAGCTTATAAGCCTCGTCGAGCACCTCGTCGGCACCCGGATCGCCGCGACGGATACGCACGAGGGCGAGAGTCACCAGAGTGGGCACCCGTTGAACGGGCACGAGTTCGGCGCACTGCAGTTCGTAGGTGATTTGCGCCGCTTCGGTCCAGTCGCCGCGATCGAGCGCCAGACGAGACTCGTAAGTGCGCAAGTAGGCAACGCTTGAAAATAGGCCGCGCTCCTCGCAGTAGGCGACGCCCTCGCGGCAGAATAGCTCCGCGCGAGGGGCATCGTGCCCCAGGGTGGCGCAGAACATGAGATTGCAATAGGCGCGGGCGGCGCATTCCTCGAGGTTGTTTGCGAGCGCCACGGCGAGACTGCGTTGCAGAGGCTCATAGCCTGAAAGATCTCCGGCAATCAGCAACGCGGCGCCGATGTTGTTCAGCGCCTGAGATTCGATGGCCGAGTCGCCGAACTCGCGCGCCAGGTCCAGCGCTCGTCGGCCAAAATCGACTGCTTCCTGGTCCAAGCCACGATTTGATGCCAGGCGCGAGCGCACGGAGTATGCCAATGCCAGGTGCGAACAGGGCGGCAGCGGCTCCAACAGAGCGATCGCCTGCGCGATGGATTCATCGGTCCGGGCCTTATCCCCGGCCATCCGGTATTCGGGGGTCAGAAAGCTCAATACGCGCGACTGTGCTTCGATGTTTCCGATCTCGCGCCACAAAGCCAGGGCCCGGGTCGCCGACTCAATCGCGTGGTCGGTCTGGTTCGTCAGGCTGCACTCGTAGGCATGCTGCTCATAAAGATCCGCCTGAGCCGTCGAAGGCAGCGAATCGCCATTGCGCAGGGCCGTCTTTAGGTGCGCCGCGGCTTCTCGGTGTGCGCCGAGGCGCGCGGCCTGTCTTGCTGCGAGCGGTGCATATTTGAGAATGGCCGCCGCATTGCGGGCGAGTGTCGCATGATGGACCAGCTGGGGAAAATCCGCGCCGTGCGCCACCAACACCTGCAGCACCCGCTCGTGGAGCGCGCGGATGCGCTCGGGCGAAAAGGTGCTGTGGACCGCGAGCCGCGCAAGTTCGTGGCGGAAGCTCACGGCGTCGCCCTGCGTTGCCAGCAAGCCGCGCGCGACACCCTCATCGACGCTGTCGCGATGGGTGCCCAGCAACGATTCGAGCAGCCAGCCTTCGGTCTTTCCGGGCGACACCGACACGAGCTCTGCGAGCTCGCGCGTCGACCTTGAGCAGCGCATGAGCCGCGCAAGGACGGCGTCGCGCACGGTCTCAGGCACGTACCCGTCGGGGCTGGCGAGGGCTTCGCACACGAAAAAAGGATTGCCTCCGGTGATCTGGTGCAGCCGTATGGCATCCCGGCCGCTATCCTTGGCGAGCTCTGCGACCGCGGCGGCGGAGAGCGGCGCCAGCCGCAGGCGGACGACATGCCGACCCGTGAGTTCCCCAAGGGCGAGCCGCGCGGGCTGCATCACCGGCAGCTCTTCGTCGCGATAGGTCGCAATGAACAGCGCGCTGGTGCGCTGTATGCGCCGTCCGATGAAGCGAAAAAAATCGAGCGTTGATTCATCAGCCCAATGCAGGTCCTCCAGCACCACCACGGTCGGGTGTTCGGCGCGCGCCAGGAAAGCGAATAGGGCGCCAAACAACCAGTCGCGCGATTCACTAGGCAGGGTATGGCTGTCGAATATGGGAGTTTGCGCGGCAATTTCGCGAACCGGCCCAAGTGCCCGCGGCGTATCGAGCGCATCACACGCGCCCCACAGCACGCGGCCTTGGTGCTTTAAGCCCGAGACAAATTGCTCGATGAGCGAGCTCTTGCCGAACCCCGCCTCTCCGGTAACGAGGACTAGCTTGCCGGACGCCGCGCGCGCATCCGCCCAGCAGCGGTTGAGGGCGGCAAGTTGTTCCTGGCGCTCAAGAAGGTGCATCGAAGAGGATTATCCGACATTGCGGCGCCGGGAGGCCTCAATTTAGGTAATACCCGGGCAAAAATGGGGAGCCTTCCCGCTATTCGATGATGGCTTGAGCGTCCCCGACAGAGGCGCCGCCTTTTGGCGGTCGAATGAGCAGGAGTAAGGGCGTCACCAGCAGTGTCAACAGCATCATGAGCCAGAAATCGTCGATGTATCCGATCATCAGGGCCTGTCGAGTCATGGCGCTATCGAGCAACGCCACACCGCCGGGCGTGTGTACATCGAAGGCCGCGGCGACGGCCGCATCGTGCCAGGCCGGACTGGCGCTGGTCACCCGTTCAGCCAATGAGGCGTGTGCGATAACGGTGTTGCGTATCAGCAGGGCTTGCACCACTGAAATGCCGATGCTGCTGCCGATGTTGCGAACCAGGCTGTAGAGGGATGTTCCATGCGCCCTCATCTCCGCACTTAAGGTGGCGAAGGTCGCGGCGCTTAAGGGCACGAACACCAACCCCGTCCCGAAGCCTTGAATAAAGCCCGGCCACACAATGTTGCGCTGGGTAAGATCGAGCGAATACCCGGTCATTTGCCACAGCGCGAACGCAACGATCAGAAATCCGGCGAGCAGCGTCAGGCGCAGGTCGACCTTTCCAATCATTCGCCCGGCGATGAGCATCGCGAGCATGCTGCCGATGCCCGCAGGAGCGCTGACAAGACCGGTGGTCGCCACGGGGTAGCCGAGCAGGCTTTCGAGCATGGTCGGCGTGAGGGCGCGCGTTGCGTACAAGACGAGGCCCAGGATGAAGATGAACAGCAATCCGGTCGTGTAATTTTGGTTCTTGAACAACCGGTAGTCGACGAAGGACCGCTCGGGTGGCGTCAGCAGGGTATGCGCGAGGAAGTAGGTGGCCGCCACGATCACCACAATGATTTCGATCCAGGTCTCCGTGGAGGAGAACCAATCATTCTGCTGGCCGCGATCGAGCAGCAGCTGCAAGGCGCCGATGGCCAAGCTTAAAGTGGCGAATCCAAACACATCGAAGCGCGTGCTCCTGCGCCCTGGATCGGGCCGTATGTACCTCCAGGTGCCATACAAGGCGAGAATGCCAAGCGGGACGTTGATAAAAAATACCCAGCGCCAGTTGTAGCTGTCCGTCAGCCATCCGCCCAACGTCGGCCCGAGAATGGGGCCCACCATGACGCCCATTCCCCACACGGCCATCGCCTGGCCCTGCTTTTCGCGCGGATTGATTTCCATCAAAACCACTTGCGTCAGCGGCACCAGGGCTGCGCCGAAAGCGCCTTGCAAAAGCCGCGCCGCGACGATTTGCGCCAAGGAGTTGGATAAACCGCAAAGCGCAGACGCCACGGTGAATCCGACAATCGATGCCAAGAAGACGTACTTTTGACCGAATCGGTCCGAGAGCCAGCCGGTGAGCGGCGTGGCAATGCCAGCCGCCACGATATACGCCGTCAGTACCCAGGCGATTTGATCCTGCGAGGCCGACAGCGTGCCTTGCATGTGGGGGAGGGCGACGTTGGCGATTGTGGTATCAAGCGTCTGCATGATCGTCGCTAACATGATCGATAGCGTGATCATCGGCCGATTGATCGGGCGATTCATGGCTTCTCTTCGATGATTCCTTGCAAGGACTCGAGAAGCTCAGTGGCGATGAGCAGTTTTCGGGGATCTGTGTTCGCCAGCAATTCCCTTCGCAGTGCGGTGGCCTCTGATTTGACACGCTCGTAAATTTTCAATCCCGCGGGGGTGAGGACCACTCGCTTGATTCTGCGATCGGCGCTCGAGGACTCACGCTTTACCAAGCCCGCTTTCACCAACCGATCGATCATCGCGACCATGGTAGCGGGTTCCACCGCCAGCTTGTCCGCGAGTTCGGATTGCGACAGGGGTCGACGCGCCTTGGCGGCAATGGCGATGGTCATCCAGCTGGCTTGACTGACGCCTAAATGCTTCAACCTGCGATCCACGGCTTGGCGCCATGATCGGGACGTGTTGTGCAGAGCAGCGCTGAATCTTTCTTCCGTATCGCTCATGGTAAATCGTTAATAGTTAGCCATCTAACTAATATATCAGAAGCCAGTATCTGTGGGTGATATTTGCCGTTTTGATACGTGTACAATCGGTGCGGCTCCGGGTACTTTTTTTCCGTGGTAAACAATCGTCACAAGAAATGATCCGTCGGCATCGGCTCCTCGCGACGCTTCGTCGGTTTACGCACCCGACCTGAAGATATTCGTTTTCGCGCATGCGCGGGTCTCGGCAAACGAGCAGCCGAAGGATCCGGGATCATTTATGTTGCCATTGTGGGTGGCGCGGTGGTGCTGCTCATTACCGGAGGCGCAGTCGACGCGTGGGTTCTGAAGGCCGCGCTCAGTGTGCCAGCCTTATGCTACGTCGGAATACTGCAATTCGGATGGTTCGCGCGACGGCCCTTGAGCGTCGGCGTACCGGTGTCCGAGAATCCTTAGCGCATAATGTGCTGTGCCCAAAAAAAATAGGGCAGCCTTGGGCTGCCCTATGACATGTCTACGGTCTAGTTGATACTTTGGGACAGCGGCCACTATCGCTGCGATCCCCAGACGCGATATGCCCTAATCTCCAAACTGCGCCAGGACGCCGCGGAGCTACCGGTTACCCTGTGCAGACCCCAATAATGAACGCGCCAGGAGTTGATATGTACCGTACAGCCGCTGACCGGCACGAAATTTTCAGCACGCGAACAGTCGCTTCCGCGTTCGGCCTAGCGCTGGTATTTGCGCTCGGGTATGCACACGGGCAGGATCTGCAAGCCGCGCAGGCCTGTACTCGGCTGGGCGATGATGCTGCGCGGCTGTCGTGCTACGACTCCGCCATGGGTAGATCGAGGTCGGCGTCGGGCGAGGCGAAACCGCAGTCGGCGCCGCCCACCGCCGCAGTTGGCACAGAAAGCCAGGCCAAGCCCAGCCTCCCTAAAAAACTGTCAGCGCAGGTGCGGGAGGTGACCGTCCTTCCCGCCGGACTGTACCGGCTAGCCCTGGATAACGGGCAGGTCTGGGACACCACCCAAGCGGCTTCGGCGCTCGCTTTCAAAGCGAACGACGCGGTAACCATTACTCAAGGGTTGCTGGGCAGTCACCAAATTTCCTTGGCCGGACACAGCACCAGCGTCAGCGTAATACGCAAGCAATAGCGATTTGAATCAACGCGAGATGTCACGCACTACTCTCTCTGCGATTTCGAAGCGTTGAGTCCGCGAGGTGAGATTCGCTTGGTAGAGCGCCTTGAGAAAGGCGGCGTCCCAACCGCTTAGACCTGAAGGTTGGTTTTCTGCGGAATGCGCGAATAGCCGCAAGATCGAGGGCGCGCTTGCAAAATCGGCGTCTAGATCGACGTTTGTCAAGCCCGCCATGGCCACATAGGATGCCAACTGATCCAGCGTGGTGTGCTCCGTGCGATTGGTGTCGATGATCGCGAAGATGGAGAAGAAATCGAAAACCGTATTCCGGACGAATGCCGACGATTCGGCTCGAGTGTTGCTTGGGATGAAATGGCCGTTGCGCATTCCGGACTTACGGCCCATATCGATGTTGTACCAGACGTGCACCGGCTGCGACTGAGATCCTTCGAGGAATTGGCGAATGAGTGCCGGCGTCGCATCGCCGAAGAGTCGGTTATCCCGCGCGTACCACGCATTGAGGACTCGGTCCGGCTCAGAGGTCGCCACGATGATGAGGTTAGGTTGACAGGGCGCTCGGGCGAGCGGTGCACCCGCGGAGGAGCTGATCTGCGAAACCTTAGCCGACACGATTTTGGCGTCTTCTGCGGTCAGTCCCGCCACCAACAGGCAGATCGGCGTATTCCAGCGAACGATCGAATCGTCATCGGATAATCCGGGATTCCGCGTGATCGCACGGACGAAGGCGTCCACACGGTGCTTAAGAGCGGCTCGTGCCTCTTCTGGCGCGACCCCCGGCAGCGCAGACGATTCGGTCACCGAGGGTGCGGGCGTCGTGCGCTGATCGGCATTCGCGACGTTCGAGCAGCACAATGCGGCAAGCGCCGCAGCGCTTAAGGCAGAGACGCTGCAAACCTGAGCCTTCATCTGCCCAACATTGGGCGCGAACCGGCGGCCAGAAAGGCGTCTCAATCGCGATCCCTCGAGCGCGGCGGCCGCTCAGTTATTGCACGACGCCCCCGAGCAGCGGTTGTTGGGCTGATTCAACAGGTCCTTGGCCTTGGTCGCGTCGTGCTTCTCGTCCTGAATCTGTGCCGCGGTTAGGCAAACCCGGGTTGCAATGCGGTTCCCGGTGATGATTTCGTTGCGGCAATAGAAGACCTCATTGTGACGCCGCAGGACCGAATAGCCCGCCTTGACGAGGCTGGGGTCGATGTCGCTTTTTGGTGCAGTTGCGGTGGCAGGCGCGTTGTTTGCGGCGGCAAGCGTTTGCGGTGCCGGATTCGGTTGCGCGGCGGTTCCAACCGCAGGTTCAGCGGTCCGAGGTGTGCCCGCGCACGCCGCCGCCAATGTCGCGGCGATGACTAAAGCAATCGGCTTGATGGCAAATGCCATTCCTCACCATTCGTGTCTGGCGGAGAGCGACCCCGAAGGGGCCGCTCTCCAGCGTCCAACCATGACAGCTCTCAGAATTTCGCCGTAAACGCGACGAATAGCTGCCGACCGAACATATCGTAGGCATCCGAGGTGTTCGCGTTGCCGCCCGCTATGATTCCTGTCTGCGCCACCAGCAGCGGCGGATTCCTGTCAAAAACATTGTTCGCGCCGGCACGCAGCGTAACGATATTGTTGATATGCCAGCTCGCCTCCAGATCCATGTAGCTGAAGGAGCCGATGCGGGCGTTGTATTGGTCATAGTCGTAGTTGGGATTCGCCAACAACGGGTTGCCCGTGTTGGCATCTTGGGTGACAGCGGCAAGGTAACGCCAGGTGGCCGATGCCGACACATCCCAGGGCGTATTCCAGGTCGTGCGAAAGATATGATGCCAACGAGGATTCACCGTCTGGCAGGTGAACCCGAACAAGCCCACGCAGTCATAGCTGGGACCGCCGGGGACCGGCGTGGTGGTGAATTGCTGCAGCCAAACGCCATTCATATCGAAGTGCAAGTTGCCGAAGCCGGGCGGCAGGTCCTGCGTATAGGCTAGCTGCAAATCGATGCCGCTGGTCTTCACCGAACCGAGGTTGACGTTGGTCTGAACGATATAGCCACCGGTCGCCAAGTTGGACCCTTGGAGACCCCCGGTCGCCGGGGCGCGAACAATGGCGCTGCAATACACCGGATTGGCGGTGTTGGCGCAGCCGCTGATGATGTTCGCCGCGGGCAAGACATTAACCTCGTCCTTGATGGAGATGTGCCAATAATCCAGGCTGGCGGTAAATTTCGGCAAGAAACTGGGATGAAAGTTGACGCCGATGGTATACGTTTCGCCCTGCTCCGGCTTCAGCGCCGTATTGCCGCCCTGCAATTGTGAGCACTGACCTGCGATGCACTGCGGGATAGGATTCACTCCGTTGACCGCGTGCCCCGCGACGCTCGCGGCGTACTGAGCCGCCGACACTCCCATGTTGGCGCACTGCGTCTGGGAGAAGGTGACCGGCGGCGCGCAGGGATCGTTGCCCGATGCAATCAGTCCGACGAGCTGCGGGTTGTACAGCTCGATGACGCTGGGTGCACGAATGGCCTTGTCATAGCTCACGCGCAAACGCACATCCTGTATGGGCGCGTACTGCACTTCGAACTTATACGTGTGGGCCTCGAATCCAATAGTGTTCGACCCACTGACGGTGTTGTAGCTCGAGTACCGATAGCCCGTATCGAACAGCAGCTCCTTCGCTCCGGGCAAGTCCTGGATCAAGGGCGCGCGAATTTCCGTGAAACCCTCGGTCACAGCTAGACTCTGATCGATGGCCACCACCGCGCTGCCAAAGCCAGACAGCAGCTGATTCTCCTCGGCATAATCAGGTAGGAAGAACTCGTGGTCGTTGCGATGCTCGAATCCCGCGTTGATCGCAACCCCGTCGTGGGCGAGGGGCGAGGTAACGCCCCAGGTGCCCAGCTGCGCGGTGAGTTCGCCGTGCTCGGTACGCAAGGTTGAGTTGCCGGTGGCCAAACCGTTGATGTACAGATAGTTCAACGCCGCTTGAGTCACTCCGCCGTCCTGGAAGATATTGTAGGGGACGCAGGGCGGTCCGCTGACGCAAGTGGGCGTGCCGTTGTTGTTGTACACCGCCAAGGAACTGTCGAGGCCCTGATAATTGAAGTAGTTCAGGTTGCTACTGTTAAAGCTCGTGTAGGAATACTGAGCATACAGGTCGTAGGTCAGCCCACCGCTTTCGATCAAGTCGCCCTTGGTGCCCAGCACGGCGCGATAATTCTGGTGCTCGAAGTTTGTTTGTCGGGGTACGCCCTCCACGTTGCGGCGTCCAATCTCTAGATCCACGCAATTGGCCGATAATATGCCTCCCGCCGCCAATGTGCAGCCCGCCGTTGGATTCGCGTTAGCCGCCGCAACTTGTGCCGGCGTGCACAAAGTCGTCTGCTGTTGGGCGCTCAGAAAGGGGTTATTGCAAGTGACCGGGTAGCCACCGGTCAGAGTTGGGTCGAATGGATTGGACCCGAAGAAGGCCGCGGCAGGCGCAACGGCTTGATCGGTACGGTCGTCCATGAAATAGAACTCGACATAGGGTTGGAAATAATCAGTGACTTTCATATGACCGAGTATTGCGGCGTTGGCACGGTCGTTCTCGCGCGTCATAAAAATAAAGGGCTGCGAATTGAACGCGGCCGGCGGGTTGGTCCCGGCCGTGGGAAAGGGCACAAAATTATTGCCGAGCACGGAGAAGGCATTGCCGGCCTGCGGACCCGTATTCGGCGAGAAGAGGTTGGAGTTTGCCGAACCGTCGCAATGTGAGCCCACCACGGTATTGCCGTGCGAGGTGGTCGCGTACGTCGGATAAAGCTCGCAGCCGCCAAAGTCATAGTCGCTGCTCGGCACCGCATCGGCGTGACGATAGCTCAAATATCCCGTGATATTACCGGCATCCTCCGCAAAGTTCGTCCCAATCAAAACACTGAATGAGCGTTGCCGGCCATTCGTAGTGGTTCCGGTCGCCGGCGCATAACCAAACCCGCTCACCAGGTTCTGCATGTAAGTGTTGTTGTTGTTGTGCATATTCTCGTTGTACTGGCCGTCAAATTGCACTCCCTGGAAGTTCTTCTTCATGATGAAGTTGATGACGCCGGCGACGGCATCAGAGCCGTATGCGGCCGAGGCTCCTCCGGTGACGACTTCGATTCGCTCGACCAAGCCGGCGGGGATCTGGTCTAGATCGGGCGCCGGCGATTGTATGGCGGTGTTGGGGGATCCTTGGCCCAAACGACGTCCGTCGACCAGCACCAGCGTTCGATTCGGCCCGAGCCCGCGCAGATCGGCGGTGGCGACGCCACCGGCTGTGGTCAAGCCGCTAGTGGTGTTGCCCAGGTCCTGCCCCAGCGCGTTGTTGAAGTTCTGCGGGAGCTGCATGATGAGGTCGCTGATATCGGTCTTACCGGACGCCGCTATGTACTCGGACGATATGACTTGTATCGGGCTGGTGCTGACCGCGTTCGGCGCAGCGATACGCGATCCGGTGACGACGATTTCCTGCAAGGGTTCGGCCGCCGCCTCACCTGCCGCCGCTGTTACCTGCGCAAACGCAGGGACGCTCGTCATCGCCAGTGCGGCGATGCATAGCAGATGCTTATTCAAGGCGTGCACAAATCGGTACATGACGAATTCTCCGTTGATCGCAAATCCCAGCGTGGCGGCAAGTGGTTCTTTTTCACGTTGTTGCGCCCACGCATACTGTCTTCCCGTTCGTCGACTGGGTTTCAAGTCGACATCACCTCCGTTGCCCGCGCGCTACATACCTCCGTGTTCCGATTCCATAACAACCGCGCGCGAACTCGTCACAGGCGAAGATAGTCTCGGCCCAATAGATGCGATGATATTTGTGAAAAACCCTGCACTGGCCGTGACGAAATAGACTGGGGATGGGACGACTCGACATCCGTGCAGGGTTTTAGCGCAGCGGAAATGCCGCACTACGCTGCCGCGAATCCGCGCGGCAGCCGCGCGCTGTTGCGAAACAGCGCGGCCATGGGGCTAGGTTTGCGTGCGCTGCGGGTCGCTGTCGCAGACGACACAATCCCTTCCGACGGGCGCATTTACAGGGGATTAATGCTGCGCGGCAATCGATCCAGAGACTTTAAGGGACGAATGCGTCGAATTCCGGGACGAGTTCGATCCCTGTATGTATACGTGCGACATCCGCTTGGGTTTTGATGAATGCTGGCGAACTCGCAATGAGAGAGGCGCTCTCACAGGTATGGCACACCTCATCGTGGAGAAAGGCTACGCGACAACCCAGGCGCAACATCGATCGACCGGCGCAGGAATGGCAACCGTTTGGCGAACCCCAGGACGATCGCGACGGCGAAGCAGATCCCGCTGGTGCGCCGCGGCTGCTCATCGGTGAGCGGGAGCACCGCCTGTATCCTTTGGATCCGCAGAAGATCGACTACATCAAGTCGGACGGCAACTACGTGTCGATCAAAGTCAACAACACCGCCTATATCAGCAGGGACTCCATCAAACGCTTGGAAGGCGCGCTGGCGCACTTCGGTTTTATCCGAATCGAGCGCTCGCTTCTCGTCAACGTCCGTGCCGTGTTGTATGCGGAGACGGCTGGCCGAGGCAGATTCGCATTCACTCTCGCTTCCGGAGCCCGCGTACAGTCTAGCGCCAGCTATCGCGATGCCATCTTACGGGCCTTGCCTCTGGCTTCATCGAGCCGGCGCGCATCGCATTGACAGCCATGCCGGCCACCGCGCTACTCATTTTTACACCATGAGGTTGGCTGATCGGGTAGCGCAGTGCCGCACGCCTTTCGTCGTCCAGAGCGAAACGGACCATGCGCTGACGCACCTAAACGGTGCCGCCGATTTCTCCACCGACATCGCGCAATGCCCCATCCGATATGTATTCAGCGACGATCTAACGCGCCTTTGTACCGCGCTGGCGTATTCCAAAGGCGCACGCCATCTTGCCTGCGCCGACCTGCTGCACGTACCGGCAGAGCACATGTGGGTCGAATGGTGCGAGTCGGCGTGGATATCTGAACTGCAACGCTACGGAATGCATGCGGATGAGCGGCCGGCGCCGCTGGCGGGGCGTCGCGGTGCGCTGATCCGCTCATCGCCGAGCGGCCGCCGCGGTCTGATCAGGACGTTTTGGAGTGTCGGGGAGACCGAATGGGACGTGCTCGCGAGCAGCATGGAGGCCTACTTTGATCTGGACGCCGAGCATGGCGAGGAGCCCGCCGCCCCCGAGCCGCGCGACAAGTCCGCCATTTGCGTTTCCGACAGCATCCACAAAGAAGCCGACATTTTGCGTCGCTGCTTTCGTTTCCGGTATGAGCGGACCTGGGCGGAGTATTACCGGCGCGCAAGGCTGAGTCCGGAGCGGGCAGCGGCCGTTGCACGTCACGCGCTAGGCACCATCGCTCCAGATGTTCCCATGTTATTGGCGTTCTTGCTGCTCTTGTCGACGCGCACCGGCCTGCCGCGACAGGTGCAGTCGCTCGAGCGCCTCAATCGCTCCCGGCTGCACGCCGGAAAGGTCCCGCTGCTCGATCACATTGAAGTAAGGTCTCCGCTCCTGCGCGAGTCTTTTGCGTCGAGCGGCGATGCGTCGAGCAGCGGCCGACGGGCCCCGAGACTTCATCATGTGCGAGGACACCTGGTGCGCCGTGGCAGCGAGCTCTTTTGGCGAGTGCCCCACTTGCGCGGTAGCGCGCGCTCGGGCGTCGTTCAGACGCGCACCGTAACCTGGACCATCGAGCGACCGGCCTTTCGGCCGGCGATGGCAGCGATGAGCGAAGCGGCGTACCCGCAGTAATAAAGTCACGGTAAGCGACACCGGTGGGTTCGCAGCGCGATCTCTTGCGCCGGATCTTGGTAGCGGCTCTCTCGTCTATCTTCCCCCAGCCTGGAACAAAGATGCGGATCCGGGAGGAGACGGCCGCTCGAGATTGCGGCGTGGCGGCCTTCACCGTGCCTCGGCGCAGCCGAACTTCCCCATTGCGGGGTATTGGCGCTGAATTAAGGACTGCGCACTTCGGTGATTTGGCCTTGCTTTCCCATTGATGGACATGTCCGCCTGGCATTGTAATCAGAGCAGCCAGGCCCTCCCCATATGCTTTAACGCTGTGGAACTGTATCATTCCGCCGCTTATTTTCGAGAGCAGGGACACGCGCAAAATATGGCCAGCTTCACCTCGCATAATATTCGGCTGGATGACGGGAGCTATACGAAACCGGATGCGGGTATCTCTATGGATGCTCACCCCTGGTTTTTAGCAGCCAAGCGAATCATTGACACCACGTTCTCGGGCGACAAGAGCAACCTGCGACTTGTAGATCTTGGCTGTTTGGAAGGCGGCTATACCGTCGAATTTGCGCGACTCGGAATTCAATCATTGGGGCTCGACGTGAGAGAGGCCAACATCGAAGCTTGCCGGTACGTGCAGTCAAGAGTGAACCTGCCAAACCTTGAATTCGTGCAAGACGATGTTTGGAATACAGAGAAATACGGCCCGTTCGACATAACCTTTTGCTGCGGTCTTTTTTATCATGTCGACAAGCCTCGCGAGCTGTTGGATTTGCTTTCCAAGGTGACCAAGCGGCTACTGATTCTTCAAACTCATTTCTCCGAAGCCAACGATTCCCCTCCGTTGATTCGCCCGCGACGATTCCGGCGTGCCGTGTCTAAATTTATTCCCCTCAAGAACACCGGCACCACGACTCACAAGTTATCTGCACTGACGAAACATGACGGCATGCCAGGTCGTTGGACTCGTGAGTTTCGCACCGAACGTGCGTTTCGAGATCGAGCCAATCGGCGCTGGGCCTCCTGGGGCAATCGAAACTCCTTTTGGGTTCAACGTGAGTACCTGCTTCAAGCCATCCAGGATGCCGGCTTTGATGTCGTGTTGGAGCAGTACGATGCCCTTGGAAAAAACATTGCGTTTGAAATGACGAAGGGAATATATCGGAGCTCTGCTCGAAGTACATTTATCGGGATAAAGTCCTCATTCGCCGGAATTGATGCCCCTTCGAGCCCACCGGAGGCATTGCGGCGTAAATAGACCGTCTAAGTGGCGAGTGACTCACCGCCACAGCGCAAAGATGTCTTGCCGCTCGATCTCGAGTGTCGGCTTGACGCTATTGGCCGCCGCCGGCCTTAGGGGCGCGGCTTCTCGCGGCCCGCCTTTAAGTCCTCTGACACTTTGGACGCCGAACACCGCTACGGCTTGGCCGGTTTGCGCAGCCGAGCCCAGGCACTAACCTTTAAGCCAAGCCACCGTGGCGACACCGGCAATGGTCATTAAAAGAGAACCGACCACATGGACCGCCACCGCACCCAGGGCGAAGATCGATCGCCCGGATTGCAGTAACGTGACCACTTCGGCCGAAAAGGTCGAAAACGTGGTCAGGCCGCCGCAAAAACCCGTGGTGAGGAGCAAGCGCCATTCCGGCGCAAAGCTGGGATAGGTAGTGAAGAACGCGATGGCGACTCCAATGATGTAGCAGCCGATGAGATTCGCCGCCAAGGTGCCCGGCGGAATTTCCGGGAAGTATCGATTTAGGAATATGGCGAGATACCAGCGAAACAGACAGCCCAGCGCTCCGCCCACCGAAACTGCTACGAAAGAACGCCACATGGGATTAACGCAAGCTCCGAGTGAACCAAAAATATAACGGAACCCCGAGGAGCAGCAGCACCGCACCCCAAAGGGCAGAATCGGCACCGGCGCCGATGATTGCCCACAGAGAATATGCCGTGGCGATGATGCCGACAACGGCCAGCGGAACCGAACCCCGGCGCGCGCCCTGCAGTCGGCCGTCCCACATAAGCCGCAGCAGCGCCGCTGAGCACAGCGCGTACAGGACCAGGCAGGCCGTTGTGGACAGTAAAATCATAAAGGTGAAAATGCTCACCATGGATTTTTGATAGTTCGCCAAAATCAGCAGCGTAACCAAGGCGCTGCCGAAACACAGCGCAAAGCCGGGCGTGCCACGCGAGGATTCGCGCGCGAAGATGCGCGGGAATACGCCGCTGGTCGCCATGGCGCGGGGCAGTTCGCCTTGCAGCAGGATCCAGCCGTTCAATGCGCCGAAAGCGCTGATCGCCGCGATCCCCGCGAGCAGCTTGCCTGCGCCGCTCCCCCAGAATCGAGTCGCGAGATCCACGAATGGGGCATTGGAATTGGCGAGAGTCGCCGGGGGAACCAGCAGCAGCACGGTGGTGCACGCAATCGCGCAGATCAGCGCGGTGACGACGCTGCCGAGCAACGTGGCCGCGGGGATGGTGCGGCCGGGGT
Organism: uncultured Gammaproteobacteria bacterium; assembly: GCA_963749775.1. Taxonomy (GTDB): domain Bacteria; phylum Pseudomonadota; class Gammaproteobacteria; order Steroidobacterales; family Steroidobacteraceae; genus Bog-1198. The sequence goes on along the minus strand of CAVVPB010000021.1, from coordinate 30,096 downwards.
TCGCAACCTTGTCCGCGGGAATGGTGGCGGATTCCAAACCCAACAAGGCCCATAGCGTCAAGGTGGCCGCCGCGGTGACCCCGTTGATTGACAGCGGAATGCCCACGGCAGCGGTCACATCACTTGAACGCACCGACAGAAGGCCCAACGCCGCGACCGCCAGCAACGGTAGCACCTTGAGCAGCGTGGTAATGCTTTGAACCCATCCGGACGCTTGAATGCCGTACCAATTCACAAACGTCAGTATCCAGAGAAGCAACAATGTCACGGCGGCGGATGCCCCTGGGACGTTCGCGATCCACGGCAGCAGTGGACTTAAATAGCTCACCGCACCGGTCGCGATAGCGGCGTTTCCCACCCAGATAGAAATCCAGTAGCCCCACGCTACGATGAACGCCGTCAAGGGTCCGAAGGCCAAATGAACGTAGGCATAGGGTCCTCCCGCTTGGGGATATGCGCGGCTCAATCGCGCAAATACGATGGCAAGCATGACGGCGCCGCTGGCCGTGAAACCCCACGCGACGACGCTGTTGAGGCCGTAAGGAGCGAGCGAGGCCGGCAGCAAGAACACGCCCGAGCCGATTGAATTACCGACCACCAATGCCACGCACATCCAAAAGCTGAGCAGCTGCCGGGGGGGCGTGAGTGCCGCTACGGAGGGCGCCGACTTAACCATAATGCTGTCGCATTTGACATTATTGACGTAACGCAGACATTTGTTGGCACATCATGCGCTACTGTCCTACAGAAATCGCGCTCGTTTAGCCGGAGAATAGCCAAGCCACTCCGAAGCAGGGTTGGCCTAACGCTTGCGTTAGAGAATATTAAAGGGGCAAGGACGAAGGGGCGAACAATGATTGACGCCGAAGTGGCGCGACTCCGCGAGTTGCGCAATATGGCTTTGCGCGTGCGTGCGTTGGCCAAGGGACTGGACGGGAATCCGACGATCGATAATTCCGTCTTCAAGAAAAGTGCACTGCTGTGCTGGGACATCGCACGGATTGCCACGGGCCGTCTGCGCGGGCATCCGTACTTGAGCTATCAGAAAGGACCGAGCCCGGTCCGAAGATATTCTGATCGCATAGCGGTCAGCGCCATTGCGCTACTCGCGCATTACCAGAGCCGCACTCTGCGTGTGCAAGCCGCCGAACTGCAGTTGCTCGCGCGCGAGTTGGATGATACGCGCGCCCTGACGTGGTCGCCGGATTTGAGCGATGCCCTGGGGCGCGCGCAAATGCGCATGCGACGCTTGATCGGGGAGCTGCATGTTGCGGCGCCCAGCGAGCGCAGGAGCAGCACCGCGTCGCGCACGCCAGCACAGGCAAAGATTGCGGCGAGCGAGAATCCATCGGGCGATATCGGAGTTGCCAGCGATTGGCCGTACCTGGCAATCTAGGGTTACCCCTGCTGCATCGCCACGTACCCGTCTGAAATATCCTACACAAGGCTCCGCGCTCCGCCGATCGCGACCGCTGCTGTTTGCGCCCCATGATGGAGGCACGAAAGTCGCAGCAGGAGTCAGTAATGCCCAGTGTGAATATTTCGATTTCCCCAAGCGTGCAAGGACCACCGCTATTCCCTCACGATCCGCCGGATGCTGCTCCGCAAGCAGAAGCATGGCGTCGCGCACTTCGGGTGGTCGGCTACATGCCGCCCAAGGAGCTTCGCGCAGTCAGGACCACCGTCGTCAGAACCCCCTTTCGCAAAGATAAGCACGCTTCCCGCAGATAATTACCGCGATCGCTGCCCAATCGCGGCGGCCTCAGTCAGCGTGCGCTCAAGTTCAGGTAAATCATAAGGTTTCGGCAGCATGAGTACCGTGGGTACTTTCTCGCCCAGCAAGAACTCCACGTTGACTGCGCCAAAGCCTGATGCGATCACCACGGGAAGAGCGGGGTAGCGCTTGACGAGTCGTTTTGCCAGTTCGATGCCCGACATCCCAGGCAATCGAATGTCGGTCATCACCGCGTCGAATTGCGCGTCCTGCAGCGTCGCGATCGCTGTTTCAGCCGCGGTCACCGCAACGACTTGATGCCCGAGTTCTTGCAGATATTCGACGGTGATGCAGCTGACCTCGGCGCTGTCTTCCACCAATAGAATGTTCATGGTGGGGCGAGGGTAGCATGGCCGCGCGATGCGGCAACGACGTTGATGTCCCGCGACTCAAGAATGGCTTTGGCGAAACCGTGCTTCGCGAGAATCAGCATGGCGAGCCCGATTTGCCGGGTCGACAGCACATGATCGGGGAACGCGGCGCGAAGCACCGGCAGCATAAATGCCAGGGCGGAATAAAAAATGCGATAGCTGCGCGTCTTTGACTTGATGCCATCTTGCGGCTGAATGATTCCAGGGCGCAGCATATAGGCGGCGCGAAAGCCCAAGGCGAGGATGGCATTCTCTGTGCGGCCCTTGACTCGCGCCCACATGATGCGGCCGGCGCCGGAGCTGTCGGTTCCGGCGCCCGACACATAAATGAAGGTCATTTGCGGGTTCAATCGCGCCAAGGTGCTTGCGGCGGCGAGCGTCAAGTCATAGGTCACCCGTTGATAGGCTTGCTCGGTGAGCCCTGCCGATGAGGCGCCGAGACAAAAAAAGCAGGCGTCGAAATGCGTCAGGCGATTTTCGATAGCTGAGTAATTGGATAAATCCGCGTGAACGACTTCCTCCAATTTCGCATTATGTAGCCCCGAAGCACTGCGCCCCAGCGTCATCACCCGCGCGACTTCAGAGTCTTGTAGGCACTCACGCAGCACGCCTTGGCCTACCATGCCGGACGCGCCGAATATCAAGACGTTGATCTGCCTATTCATATGCGCCGCCAAATGTTCCGCTCAAGAATGGTGCAGTGGAGATAGAACATAATGCAACACGCGCGTTTTCTCGCTGGATTTTGAGACCTGCGGCAAGCCCGGAGAGCCGATGTAAATGTAAAGTCGCGCCCCAGAACGTTGGAGAATTGAGCATGATGGAAACGATACTACGATGGGGCAATAGTGTATTGATGGTCACACTGCTATTGATAACGTACGCAGTGTTCGTGACTCTTCGTTAGCACACTCCCATCCTCATGCGCGTTAGTCACCGAGCAGCGGTGCCGAGTCGGTGAGCGCCGGTTCTGCCAGTTGCGCTTTCCATAGCAACGCCCTCATAGCACTCGCTGTCGCTCATCAACGCAAAGAATAATGCGAGGGTGGCCTTCGGCGTGTGGACTATAGCGCAATCGCTCCACGACCGCGGAGCCTAAGTCCGATCAAGGTAATCGCCATAAGCGCATAGCGCGTGCCTGCCCGACAAGCAAGCGCGCCGGTCTTGGCTCTACGAGCATCAGGAACATCCAGCGCGAGCGCGGCGATGCTCAAAAGCGGTCCAATTGGCGAAAAATCCGCTGTCATTTGCCTGATACTACACGCAATGAGCAATGCAACTTTGGCCGCGGCAAGGACTGAACTCACGCGCGGAGTCGGCGCATGGGGCGCCATGGCGGTCAATGTGGCCAATATGATCGGGACCGGTGTCTTTCTTAAGACGCGGGTCATGACCTGCAATGTGGGCAGCGCCAAGACCGTGCTGCTGGTGTGGCTGGCGGCGGGGATGTTGTCGCTGGCCGGCACCTTTTCGTATTCGGAAATCGCCGCGATGATGCCGGAGGCCGGAGGCGATTACGTGTATCTGCGGCGCGCCTACGGCAAAGTGGCCGGTTTTCTGTATGGCTGGATGACCTTTGCGGTTGCCAAAGCCGGATCGCAGGCGGCTTTGGCGGTCGGGCTGGCGATATTCATGAACGTCGCGGTCGGCGGCGCGCTGGAACATTGGCAGCTCGACGGCAATCCGTTCGGTCTGCATCTGAAGCTCAGCGGCTTGACGCTGGTGGCTCTCGCCACCATTTGGACGGTTGCGCTCATTAATTGCGCATCGGTGAGCACCGGAGGACGCACGGCACTCGCATTGACGATAGCAAAAGTCGCCTTGATCGTTTGCGTCGGCCTCGGTGCATTTGCTTTCGCGCCCGGCGACTGGACTCACTTTGCGGGCTCCGGGCTCACCGGCGCCTGCGAGGGTGTCGCAGCGAGCGCCCGCGGAGGCTACGCCGGGTTCGGCGCCGCGATGCTCGGGGCGCTGTGGGCCTACGACGGCTGGAACAATGTCGCGCCGCTGTCAGGTGAAATTCGCAACCCACAACGCAACCTGCCGCGCGCCTTCGTCGGCGGCATGCTGGTCGTCGCCGCCCTGTATTTGTTCGTCAACGTGGCGTACTACTACGCGATGACGCCGCTTGAGATCGCCAGCGTGCCGGCGACCTCATCGGTTGCCACCGAGGTATTGAAGCGTTTCTTAGGACCTCTTGCGGTCTCCATGACCGCCGTTGCACTGATGATTTCCTCGTTTGGTTCTCTACACGCGAGCGCGCTCGCCAATTCGCGTGTTCCCTACGCGATGGCACGCGACGGTCTCTTCTTTCGCGGACTTGCTCGGCTGTCGCCGCGTACCAACGTCCCGGCGCGGGCGATTGTCGCGCAAGCCGCCTGGGGCAGTGTGCTGGCGATGTCCGGTTCGTACGATACCTTGACCGACTCGGTGATATTTGCCTCCTGGCTCTTCTACGGCTTAAGCACCGGTTCGCTGTTCATCTTCAGAAGGACGATGCCCGATGCGCCGCGGCCCTATCGCGCCCTGGGGTATCCCGTGGTGCCGGTGATTTTCCTGCTGGTAACGGCGGCGCTGCTGGTCAATACATTTTTCGCGGCGCCGCGCGAGGCCTTGCGCGGCGTGGCGGTATTGGTCGCGGGGCTGCCCCTGTATTGGTATTGGTCGCGAAAGACCGCAAAATAAAGGGCCGAGATTCCCCGGCCCTCATTTTCCACGAAGCTTAAGCGTCTTCGCCTGGCAGATCGAATACCAGGACTTCTGCGTCCAGGCCGCGCTCCAGGTGGAGCGCCGTTTTGTCGGTCAGCTTCAGCGCATCGCCTGCCCCGAGCGCAACGCCGTTTGCCGTCAGTGACCCTCGCGCCACATGCACATACATGCGCCGGCCGCTTTGCACCTGAAGATCCGCCTGTTCGGCGCCATCAAACAATCCGGCGTACAAGCGGGCATCCTGATGGATTAGCAACGATCCGTCGGCGCGATCTGGCGACACGATGAGCCGCAGACGGCCGCGCTTTTCCTCGGCAGCGAAGCGCTTCTCTTCGTAGCTCGGCTCCAGGTCGGTCGCATTGGGCTGAATCCAAATCTGCAGAAAGTGCGTGCCTTCCCGTTGCGAGGGATTGAACTCGCTGTGGCGAACGCCGCTTCCTGCGCTCATGCGCTGAACGTCGCCGGGTCTGATCGTCGATCCGTTGCCCATCGAATCCTTGTGCGCGAGTTCTCCCGACAACACATAGCTGATGATTTCCATATCGCGGTGCCCGTGGGTGCCAAAGCCGGCGCCCGCCTGCACGCGATCTTCATTGATCACCCGCAGCGGCCCAAACTCGATATGTTGGGGGTCGTAGTAGTCGGCAAATGAAAACGTATGGAAGGACTTGAGCCAACCATGGTCGGCAAAGCCTCTTTCTTGACTGCGTCTGATTTCGTTCATGGGAACCTCCTGGAACACACAATATGCTCGAATAAACCAATTAAAAAGCGCAAAATTTAGAGGCTATTGATCAGGAAAATTGATCTAAATGCTTCCCAGAACATCTTTGGAGCAATGGGCGGTGCTCGCCGCGGTGGTCGATGCCGGGGGATTTGCGCAAGCGGCAGCGGCACTGAATCGCAGTCAATCCGCGATCAGTTACTCGATTGCGCGGTTGCAGGAATCGCTCGACCTGCCGCTCTTGACCATCGAGGGCCGCAAATCCGTGCTCACGCCCCACGGTCAGACCTTGCTGGCGCGAAGTCGTGCCCTCGTAAAAGACCTCGGCACGCTGGAGCTCTTGGCGCGCAGCTTAAAGCAGGGGTGGGAGAGCGAACTCAAACTGGTCGTGGACGCCGCATTTCCCCGGACTCGATTACTCGCGGTCATCGGTGAATTGCAGAGCACCTGTCCCAGCACGCAAATTCAATTGGCCGACGTCGTCCTGTCTGGAGCCGAGCAAGCCATCATCGAAGGCAGCGCCGATGTGGTCGTCACCAGCCGGGTGCCCCCCGGATTCTTAAGCGACTGGTTGCTGGACGTGAGCTTCATTGCCGTGGCTCGTCCCGACCATCCTTTGTTCGCGCTTCAGCGTGAATTGACGAGCGACGATTTAGTGCGGCACGTGCAGGCGGTGGTCCGAGATTCAGGCACGCTGCATCCCCGGGATGAAGGCTGGTTGGGGGCCGAGCGCCGCTTCACCGTGAGCAGCATGGAAGCGTCATTGGCCACCATTCTGGCCGGCTTGGCGTATGCGTGGCTGCCGGAGCACCTGCTGGCCGAGCAGCTGCACAGTGGCGCCTTGCGGCGCCTGCCGCTTGTGACCGGTGCCGCGCGCAAGGTTTCGCTGCACATCGTGCTGGTGCAGTCCAATGTACCCGGACCGGCGGCGCGCGCAGCGGCAGATGCCTTCCATCGGCATGCCACGGCTTGATGGCAACCGCGGGCCGCGCTAGAAGTAGCCGTGAACCTCCGCCAATATCAGCTGCTGATTTTGCGCATTGTTCTGCGGTATCCCGAAATAGTGCCGATAGCCCGCACGTAGCTGCAGGAACGGCAGCGGCGTGTATTCATACACGAAGCTGTAACGGGTCTGCTGGTTTTCACGGACGGAACGGTCAGGATCGGAATATTCCGCCGTTATCTTCAGGTTATGGCCCTTGAGTAACCGCCAATTACCCTCCAATAGTCCCGCCGCCAGCGTGCGTCCGCCGGGAAAACTGTCGTCATGCACGATGTCACCCTCGGCCAGCCACGCGATGGGACCGGTTTTCAAGCCGGCGAAAAGGCCACCAACCCGTCGATCGCCGAGATTTGATTGCGTCGAGGAACCCGCGATCCCCAGCCGCCAAATGGCTTTCGTATACACCACCTGGCTGGTGATCTGGTAGCCCGACCCGGTGCCGGTGTTGCTGGCGCCGTTGGTGACATCGAATTGCGCCGACCAAGACGCGTGCTCATAGCCGATTTCGAGACCCTTATCGGGCGTCGTCATGCTGATGCCCGTCACCTCTCGAACGAACGCGGTTTGGTCTTGAAGCCGCCAACCGAAGGGCAAATAAAACTGACCGCCCTTGAAATAGAAGCCTTCGGTGGTACTGCCATAGCGAACATAGGCTTCTTCGTTTTGTGATCCGTTGGGGGCCACTTGTTCATCGATATAAATGCCGAGCCGGTCCGGAATCAGGGTCAGATCGCCATAGACGCGAAATTGCTCGAGTGCGAAGGATTGCGCACTCGGCGTATTAGGTGCGGTATTTCGCGTCCAATCGGCGCGCAGATCGCCGCCGACGCGCACATGCTCGCCAATCTTCCCGGTCCACGCATCGAGCGTGCTGTCGAGGGTCTGCGCGGGCAGCAGCACCTTCGCATAGGTGAGGCCAAAATCGTTGCGCAGACCGCCGCCGGTTGGATTGACGTGGCATACGTTGCACTTATACCCTTCCAGCACGGCAAGGTAGGGTTCTGCGTTGGCGCGAGGCGCGCCCAGCAAAACGCCAATCAACAGCAGTGTGCCGGCCAGTAAGCGCTGATTCATTTTTGATCCTCAACATCGAAAGTGGACATCACAGAACCGCCGCCGTCGGGATTCTCGATCGTGATCGATTGTCCGGACGTATCCCTAAAGCCGAGGGGTCCTGCCTGAATGAGCACGCGATAATGACCGGCACCCAAAGGTTTAGCGGGCCAAATCATCAGCGCCTTGAGGTTGTCGCCCGACACGCTGAGGCGGGCAGGAATTACTTCGCTCACGGCTGCCGGCTCTGCGAGCGTAAGTTTCTCGATTCTTGCGCTGTGCATGCCCATTTGGGTCACGTCAAGGTCGTGATTGAACGCAATCATGATCTGCGGCGGCGGCGCGCTTACCGCTTCCGCGCTGTCCGGCAGCATCGATGTGATCGCGAAGGGTGCCGCCACAGCGGCGGCCGCGGAGGCCGCAGGCTGCGCACCATCCGTGATCCATTGCCGAATGAAGGCTATCGTAGCCGTAGACAGGTACGGCCCACCCAACGGCATTTGGCCGCCGACGGCGGCGTGACCCTCCAGCTTCTGAATAATGTAGCTGTTGTCAGGATCGCCCGGCTTGACGCGCAGTAGCGAGGGCACTTCAGTGCTGGGCACGCCCACCAACATGTTGTAGCTGTTGTCAGCGTCGAGATGCAGGCCTTCTGGCGCGCTGGCGCCGGCATGGCAGACGGAACATATCGGCGTGAAGATATTCGCCTGGAGGGAGTCAAAATCGGCCGACAGCGGCGGGGAGAGCTCCCGCCGCCGGGTGCGATAGGTCGACCGTTGGCATCCAGCCCTTCGCCATTGCCGGCGCACGCGGCGATGACCAACAACGTGAGCGCCACGCCTACACGAGCCACGGACGGTACAATCGTTTTAGCTAACGGCATGTGATGGCTCACGGATTCGCCACCGTTACCATGCTGGCGCTCGAGCTGCCGACATTGCCGTCGACATCAGTTGCCGTTGCTGTGAGGCTGACCTGTCCATTGGTAATCGTCGTGCTGTCCCATTGAATCGCAAACGGCGACGCGGCTGCCGTGCCGATGAGCGTGCCGTTGGCCTTGAAGTCCATTTTTGCGATTCGGATCGGATCTACGGCCGTAGCGCTCACGGCCACCGTACCTGTAACAGTGCCCGTGGGCGCCGTCAAGGTGACCACCGGCGGCGCATTGAGGATCGGCGCTGTTGAACCCGGGTCGATGCGCCCGTAACCGCCGTCGGCGCCGCCATTCGAACCGGCCGCAAAGAACAATGTGTTGTGCGGCTGATTGTTCGCGTCGTTGCCGAACGCTATTCCAAGAAGGCCCGCGATGGCGAGTTGCGTGCTGCTCGGATCGCTCAACGCACCCATCAAGGTACCGGCCGCCGCATCATAGGCATTGATCTTGCCGTCACCGGAGTTTCCCACCAGCAGCGCATTGCTAAACGTGCCGAAATCCGCGGGTGCCAGTGCGAGTCCCCAGGGGGCATTCAGGGCACCGCCGGCAATCAGCTGTTTGATCAACGTACCATTGGTATCGTATATGTCCACATAGCCTAAGCCGGCGCCCGTGGCGTTCGCATGATTGTCTGGCGCCACTTGCTGCGCGTACGTGACGTAGATTTGTGTCGCGCCTGAGGCACCATTATTGATCGCTTGAATACCGAACGGCGCGTAACCGCCCGGAATGGCGGGATCGGTGAACGCAAATGCGGTCGCCGAGGTGGCTTGTTTGGTGAAGTGCGTATCGAAAACATCGATCTTTTTGTTGTGAAAATCGGCTGCGTACAAAAGCAACGCGCCGGCATTCTTTGCGATCGCCAGTCCTTTGTAGACCGCGCCGTTCGGATCGCTGTACACCGTCACCGCGTGGGTCAAATCGACGCTCGGCGACCAGCCGGCGATCATCCCGCCCTCACCATCAAAGATGAACGCGGAGGATCCGGTCTTCGTCGCGGCACTGACCAAGAAATCCGTCGTACTGCCGTTCGCGACGATTCCCGTCGGATTGAATGCGCCGTTGGTGCCCGCAGCCAGGCTGACAATCAACGGGCTCGCGGCGGGCTGAGGCTTGCCGTTGCCGTCGTACAGCGTCGAGGTCTGGGTGGCATTGTTCGCAACCCAGGCCGGGGCCGAGCCCGCCGCCATCGACAATCCCCAGGGATTAACGAGATTGGGATCCACGTTGGTGGCGTTTCCTCCGGCCACGTTGGCCACTAAACTGGTCAGCGAATAGGGACTACCTGCTGTCACGGTGAGTGTGGCAGAGCCGCTATTGCTGCTGTAAATACCACCGTTGCAGGTTAGCGTAAATGTCGTTGTACCGGCGGTTGTGGGTGTCGTCGTCATCGCGCCCACGTTGGCCTGCGGGCCGCTCCATGCACCGCTCGCGGTGCATGCGGTGCCCATGGGCGAGGACCAGGAAAGAGTGGTCGATTGCCCGAGCGTCAATGAGGTGGGATTTACACTGATCGAGATCATCGATGGAGTCATCATCATCGACGCGCCGGGTGCGTGATAGCCGCCGCCGCAACTTTGCAACATGACCAGGCAAGTGATTCCCGTCAGACCGCGGGCGGCGGTGCGTAAGGCGTTCATTGGGACTCCTGAGTGGGCCAGTGATATTGTCGGATCGTGAGTAGGTGCCCAAGCAAACAAGAAAGGTTTAACCTGTGTGCTGGCCGTGGATGGGATACTTAATGCAGGCTTTGCAGGACAGTGCGGCGGTTGTGAGATAGTGCGCACGCTCGGCGGTGCGGTGCTCGTCAGTCTCGCACTTTGGTCAACGCAATGCAGGGCAGCGAATGAGTGGAGCGGCGCACTGGCGCTGACCAGCGACTACTTGGTGCGTGGGATTTCGCGAACTAGCAACAATCCCGCGCTGCAAATTGATGTGATCTACTCGAATCCGGCCGGACTCATTGCCGGGGCATTTGCCTCCAACACCCAGATAGATCCCAGCAGACCGAAGGATGTGGAGCTCAGCGCCTTTATCGGTTACGCCTGGAATGTGAATGAGGATTGGCGCGCCAAGATTCTCGGCAGTCACTACACCTATCCGTGGAATCACGCCGATTCGCACTACACCTACGACGAACTCGATCTCGACATCGCCTATCAAGGCTGGCTGCACTTCGATTTGAACTATTCGCCGAACTCACCGCGGCGCCTGCCGGCGCCTTACCCAATCCATGCCCAAGTCAGCGAGAAGTCAGCGGAGGTGAATTTGCAGCGGCCGGTGCTGGGCAAGCTTTCCGTGACCGCCGGCGTCGGTTATAGCTTCGTGGGCGGCCCCGAATCGGGCGGTTATACGTATTGGAGCGCCGGGACCGCCTACGATTGGCGTTCAGTAACGCTGGCGATTTCATATGTCAATACCACGGACGAGGCTAAAGCATTGTTTTATAATGCTGCGGCGAACGGACGCTGGCTCGGAACTTTTATAGTGCACTTCTAAAAGCGTGGGGCGAATTGCAACTCTTTAACGCCCATCCGGTACTTACGAATACATGCTGATATTGGTGAGAAATTGCCGCCGATGAACCTGCCGGCCAAAACTTTGCCCAAAGAGCGCGACAGCGCCTTATTGGCGGCGATTGCGCAGGGCGATCGGCGCGCCTTGGAAGATCTGTACCTAGGCTATCATCGCCGCCTGGCGCGTTTCTTGTCGCGCTTGACACCTCGCTATGAAAACATCGAAGAAATCATCAACGATACCTTCATGGTGGTTTGGCAAAGCGCGAAGGATTTTCGTAACGCATCACAGGTCTCTACCTGGATCATCGGGATCGCGTACCGCACGGCCTTGAAATCGTTTCGCAGCCAAAAGCATCACAATGCCGCGCACAGCATCGAGGACTACCCCGAACAGACCGTTGATCCCTCATTCGATGCCGAAGTGAATGATTGGCTGAAGCACGGCTTGAATTGCCTGCCGGTCGAGCAGCGATTGGCCCTGGAACTCGCGTACGGCATGGGACACTCTCTAGAGGAGATCGCCCAGATCACGCAGTGCCCGGTCGGAACGGTCAAGGCGCGCATGTTTCACGCGCGCGAGAAATTGCGCCAATACCTGCCGTCGCTGGACGGGTCGGCCCAATCGCCGGCGAGAATTCCATGAGCAACGAGCGCTGGTTGGACAATTCCGCCGAACACCGCGACGTTTCCGGGCTGATCCCTTGGTATGTCAACGCGACGCTCGATGAGCGGGCGTGTCGACGAGTGGATGCCCACGTCGGCGTGTGCCCCGTCTGTAGCGATGACTTGCTCGTTCAACGCCGCTTGTTCGAGGCGATCGACAGCGCGACCACCGTGGACTACATGCCCATGGCCTCGCTTAGGCGGCTGCAAGCGCGCCTCGATGCTGCGCAAGTGCAGGAACCCGTGCTGCAGGCACCCTCGGCCGTGGTGTACGCACGCGGCCAAGCGACCTGGCGCACGTGGATGGCTGCGTCGGTTGCCGGCGTGACGGTTGCGGTCGGCCTGTTGGTGGCCGATCGATGGGTGCAATACGATGCGCGCTCAGAGGCGAAATACCGCACGGTGACGAGCGCGGTACCGCGACCCGGAGATGAGGTGATACGCGCAGTATTCTCGCCGACGATCACGTTGGTGGAGTTGCAGGCGATACTGCGCGAGGCACAGCTGAAAATTATTTCCGGCCCAACCGAGGCCGGGGTGTATTCGCTGGCCGCGGACTCCAGCCTGCCGGTGCGCTCTTCTTTGGAATTGTTGCGGCGTCACGCGACGGTGCGCTTCGCGGAGGGAACCCGGCCGGAATCTGGCGCAGGCGATTCTCAGTGATTCGCTGGGCAACGGTGGCATTGGTGGCGGCGTTGGCCAGCGCCTGCAGCAGCGCGCCGGTGCGCGTCGACTCGCGTCCGTTGGGCGATCAGGTGTCTTTGCTACCCGACCGCTACATCATTGTCGCGGTGGACAACGAACGAGCGACCTTTGTCGCCCATGCCGGCGCGACTCCTCGCGATTATGAGGTGGTCAACAACTACGGCCCGACGGCCGAAGCTCGCCGCACCATGCGTTCCGTGGCAAAAGAATACGGACTGAAAGAGGTAAATGCGTGGCCGATCGATTCGTTGCACGTTCATTGTGCCGTGCTGGAAATCCCCGCCGGAGCGGATCGCAATAGTGTACTGGCTGCGCTGGCGAAAGATCGGCGCGTCAAGCTGACGCAGCCGTTGCAAACGTTTGCCACGCGAACCGACAATTACAACGATCCTTATGTCGGGCTGCAGCACGGCTTTCAAGAAATGGACGTCGCCGATGCACACCCCTGGTCGAGAGGCGAGGGCGTCAAAGTGGCCATTATCGACACCGGCGTCGACATTTTGCATCCTGACCTAAAGGACAGGGTGGCGGCGGCGGTGAATTTTGTGGACTCCGATGAGGCGCAGTTTCGCCGCGACCGCCATGGCACCGAGGTGGCCGGGGTTATTGCCGCCGTCGCCAACAATCGCGAAGGCATCGTGGGAGTGGCGCCAAATGCACGTCTGCTGGTGTTCAAAGCGTGCTGGCAAGCGCGGTCCGATGCCGACGCCGCGAGCTGCAATTCCTTCACACTGGCACGAGCTCTGGCCGCTGCCTTCGATGCGCACGCGCAGATCGTCAATTTAAGTCTCGCCGGTCCCGATGATCCCTTGCTTGGCGACCTCATCCGCGAGGGACAGCGCCGCGGCGTACTGTTCGTGGGCGCGGCCGGCGAGAATGGGCTGATGCATCGGCCGGGGATCATCCAGGTGGCGAACGCGCAGGCAGGTCCTGCGGGCGACGACGCCTTGTACGCCCCGGGTAACGAGATCCTCACGTTGCTGCCCGGGGGCCACTACGATTTTGCCTCCGGGGCCTCGATTGCCACAGCGCAGGTGAGCGGGGTGGTTGCGCTGATGCTGGCGAAGAATGCCGGATTGTCGGCCGCGGACGCCTACCGCTTATTGCACGACACCAGTTCTGTCAGCGGCAACGGCGGCATCGCGGGGGTGGATGCGTGCGCGGCCGTGGTGACATTGGTAGGTCAAGGATCCTGTCACGCCGAGCGGCGCGTCGCCTCGCATTGAGCCTTCGCGTTAATGCGCTTGCGGTCTCTTGAGCAGATCGACCCGATCGACAGAACGTACATTCAAGTGCAGTTGCGTCGCGCCGCGCTGCGTCGTGAGCGGTATGGGGATGCCCGCCGGACCGACCGACCACATGCGCCGATAGAATTCCGGCAACGAACCGACTTGGTGCTTGGCAACCTCGCTAATCACGTCGCCCTCGCGAATGTCAGCATGTTGAGCCGGGCCGCCGTCGACAACGCCGGTGACGTACACCTTCCCGGCCACTTCCACAGCATAGATGCCCAGCCATGGTCGGGGTTGCCGATTCGCTCTGCCCGTGGATTTCAAACTTTCCAGAATGGGTTTCAGCAGGTCGATCGGTACGAACATATTGGCGTTGATCTCGTCGCCGGCGATCATCTCGCGCACCAGTAAGGATCCTAGACCCACCAATGCTCCACTGTTGTCGATCAAGGCGGCGCCCGACCAATGAGGATGAGCGGGCGCGGTAAAGATGGCTTCATCGAGCAAGTACTCCCAGGCGCCGGCGAATTCGCGGCGCGCCAAAACTTGCGCGGATTGCGGCGACGCGAACTCCGGAGCACTCAACACGTGGACTTCGCTGCCGGCGCTCAACTCCGCCGAGGACCCCAACGGGATCGGTGTCAGGTCCAGTTTTTGCAACGGCAAGACCAAGCCGAAGCCGGTCACCTGATCGTAGGCCAACGGGTGAGCTGCCACTTCGCGACCCGCAGGGTAGGTCAACCAGACGTCGGTGGCCTCGGTCATCAGGTAGCCGATGGTCAAAATCAATCCGCCCGAATCGATGACGACGCCATTGCCGGTGCGCTCCGATCCCAAAATGCCGGCGGTAAATGCGTCTTCGGGTACTACCGCGCGCAACTTCGTCACCGATCGACCGATGCTGTCTAAATTGAGTCCCGTCATATGACTTACTTGAGCTCCTTGGCAGCAAATACACTACTTCTTTTCAGCGTGGTAGGGGACTTAAGCCCCGCCAGGCGGAATTGAGAATCGTTCGCAAGTAATGATTTGTCAGCATGGATCCAGAAAATCGGGAAAAATGGCTCATCCCTATCACCCCATGGAGACACCCCTATGCAACGCAAGATCTCACGCCGAGCCATCGTCAAGAGCGGGCTTATCGTCGGGGCGGTACTACCGGCCGCTGGGTTGTTGTCTCGCACCGCCGCGGCGGCGGCATTGCCGCCGCTCGATCCGAGCGATCCGACCGCCAAGGCCCTAGGCTTCGTCAACGACGCCAGTAAAGTCGACGCCAAAAAGTATCCCACCTTCAAGCCCACACAAAAGTGCAGTACCTGCGCCCAATTCCAGGGAAAACCCACCGACGCGACGGCCGCCTGCACCATTTTCGCGGGAAAGAGCGTGCCTATGGGCGGCTGGTGCCAGGTCTGGGCGCAACGCGGCTGAAGAAGTAGCGGATTCGACCGGCATCACGGAACGATGCCGGTGATCGGATCAAACTTTGCGGATGTGGCGCCATCCCATCCTCAAAGTGATTCTGGCGGGCTATGTCGCCTGGGGCGCTTGGCATTGGTATGCGAATCGCCCCTTTTACGAGCCCGATGGGGTGCTGGCTCAGGACGAGCCGCAACAAACCAACGTGCCGAATGGCGAGAAGTTGCACATGGGCCGCTGGACCTTGACGGTTCGCGCCACTTACCAGGTGACTGCCCGTGTGCTGGCGCGCGAGCCCTATCATTTCGACGCGCTGGCGGATCTGATCCCGGAGGACCTCGCGCTTGGTTGGGGACCGATGTCGGACAATCGGGTGCTGCGAACCCTTGAGATTTCGCAGTCCAATCGCTTCTACTATTGGCACATGAGCGCGGCAACGACCATCGGCCGAGACATCATCATTACGCACAGCGCAAACACGCATGTGATTCCACAAAATTCACTGATCGCCCGGCAGTTAGCGCGGCTGCGACCCGGCGAGGTTGTGACCTTGAGCGGCGAATTGGTGGATGGCGTGCGTAGCGACGGCCGGTGGATCAACACGTCTTTGGTGCGCACCGACACGGGCGCGGGAGCCTGCGAAGTCATGTTGGTGACCGACGTCAGATCCTGAGCAGCCATTCGCGCAGTGCGACGGCGACCGGCTCGGGGCGCTCGATCGGTGCCATATGACCGGCGCCATGAATCTCAAACAGCGTGGCGTGAGGAATTCTGCGGCGAATGCTTTCATGTTGAGAAACCGGCGACCAGCTGTCATCGCTGCCGCTTAACAGCAGCGTGGGCACGGCAACGCTCGCCAATACCGATAGGGCATCCGGTCGATGCAGCATCGCGCTGATCTGAGCGGCGTAGTCTCCCGCACTCCAGCGCCCGATCATTGCCGTCAGGCGTGGCAGCAGTTCGGCGGTGCGCGACGCATCGCTGCCCATCATGGGCGGCAGCCACTCAGCCGCCAACGCCGCCATGCCGCGCTCGTGCGCCACCCGCAGCAGGCGGCCGCGGCTTTGCGGCTCGCCGTCACGTACGGCGTGCACCGCTGTATTGAGCAGCCCAAGCCCTGTGACACGATGCGGCGCGTCGCGGATGACTTGCAGCGCGACCCGTCCTCCCATGGAATGGCCCGCGACGGCAAATCGTTCCGGGGCCAGCGCGAGTACATGCTCGGCCATGGCGCGGATTGAGGAAAAGCCGCGAAACGACACGACCCTCACATCGGCCACGGAGGCGAGACGGTCGGGAATATCGGTCCAAAACGTCTCGTCGCACAAAAGGCCGCATAAAAGCACCAGCGACTGCTTCATAATCGTGGCCATTATGGCACGCGATATTGATCAAGCCGTCCGCGAGGCATGCCTGTGGCTGCCGCAGGCGGAGGAATTTCTTTCGCATGGCTCGCCGAACTTTCGGGTTCGCGGCAAAACCTTCGCAACCTTTGTCGTCAATCACCACGGCGACGGTCGAGTGGCCTTGTGGCTCACCGCATTTCCTGGATCGCAGGAACTGCACGTGCGCGAGGATCCCGCGCACTTTTTTGTTCCCCCGTATGTCGGACCGCGGGGTTGGCTCGGCGTGAATCTCGACCGCGGCATCGCGTGGGATCGGGTCGTTGCGCTGGTGCGCGAGGGCTATGAGAAAGTCGCGCCGACCGAGCTGCGGGCGCTCATCGGCAAGACACCCAAACTGAAAGCCGCGGCCAAAGTGCTCGCGGCACACGACATCGATCCCTTCAAATCACCGCGTGCGCGTCGCGTGCTGGCGAAGATACGCGAGATATGTCTGCGCTATCCGGAGTCGAGCGAAGGGAGTCAATTTGGCCATCCGGTATGGCTGGCGGGCAAGAAAACCTTCGCCATCGCCCGCTTCGCCGAGGGGAGATTGACCTTGTGCTTTTGGGTGGGCGTGGATCAGCAGGGACTCCTGACCGCCGATGAGCGCTATCAGATTCCGCCTTATTTCGGCCACAACGGCTGGATCTCGCTCGATGTCGATCGAGAATGCGATTGGGACGAGGTGGCGAGCTTGGCCCTGCACAGCTACCGTCATTTTGCGCTCAAACGCATGCTGCGGGAACTTCAAGATTGAGTTTCTCTCACTGCGGTGACCGCCAACTGTAAGGCGCCCAGTACGCCGGCCCTTATTCCGAGCCCGGGGGCCACGACGTAGTGTTCAACCTCGCTGAGCAGTGCTCGGCGGTTGATATAGCCGCCCAGCCAATGCTGCATGCGCTGGCGTATCATCGGTAGCAGACGTTCCTGACTCATCACTCCGCCGCCGATGACGATTCGTTGCGGCGAGATCATCAACACGAGATGCGCACAGAGCTGACCCAAGTAGTCGGCCTCTATCTGCCATAGCGCATGCGCCGCATCGAGATGCTGAAGGTCGGTCCCGGTGCGTGCGCGAATGGCCGCCCCCGACGCCAGACCTTCCAGGCAATCCCCATGAAAAGGGCAGATGCCGTCGAACTTGACGTCCAGGGGGTGGCGCCTCGGGCGCATGTGACCGATTTCCGGGTGCACGAGCCCGTGCAGCGGCGCGCCATCCACGAGCACACCGCCGCCGATCCCGTGCCCACCGTCACATAAACCAGGTTTGTGACTTGCCGTCCCGCGCCCCAGCGATGTTCCGCCAGCGCTGCGGCGTTCACGTCGGTATCGAAACCGATCGGGCATGAACACTGCGCCACCAATTTCCCGACGATGTCGATGTCGCTCCATCCGGGTTTCGGCGTCTTGTCGATGAAGCCGTAGCGCGCGGACCCGCGGTCCAGCACCAAGGGACCAAACGAGGCAAGGCCGACGGCGCGAAGCGTCCCGAACGCTCGACTTTGATCGCGCAGAAACTCGCCCACCCGCGCGAGCGTCGCGTCAGGATCTGTGGTCGTCACGCGAGACTCGGCGTGGAGCGTGCCGTTCTCCTCGCCGACGGCGCACACAAATTTGGTGCCGCCGGCCTCCACGGCGCCGAATAGTCTGGATTCGTGGCCCATCGATTTCCTCCGCCTGGCGTCGCTCGAGCATAGCCTAAGCAAAGGCCGCTATAATGACGGCCCTTATCGATAGTGAGCGACCGTCATGAATGTTCCGAGCGCAGCATCGCGCGCCATGATCGAGCGCCTGATCAGTTTTAAAACCGTCTCCCGGGACTCTAATCTTGGCCTGATCGAATGGGTGCGCGATTACTTGCGAGGATTCGGCGCCACGACGCGGCTCACTTTCGATGCCGCGCGTAACAAGGCGAATCTGTTCGCCACCTTAGGCGATTTGAACAAGCCGGGGCTCGTCCTGTCGGGCCATACCGATGTGGTGCCCGTGGATGGTCAGAATTGGGACACGGACCCGTTCGTCGCCACCGAGCGGGACGGCAGGCTGTATGCGCGCGGCTCGGCGGATATGAAGGGATTCATCGGCATCATCCTGGCGCAGGCACCGAAGTTCCTGGCGGCCCTCAATGAGAATCGTCTCGACGCACCGCTGCATTACGCCCTAAGTTATGACGAGGAGGTCGGTTGTCTCGGGGTACGCGGACTGATTCGCGATCTCGAAGAGAACGGCATCCGGCCGGCCGGCTGCGTGGTCGGCGAGCCGACCTCCATGCAGCCCATCATTGCACACAAGGGCACGCATCGATTTCGCTGCGCCGTGCACGGCAGAGAAGCGCATTCGAGCTATGTCACGCATGGTGTGAACGCCATCGAATATGCGGCACGCTTAGTGGTGTTCATCCGCCAAATCGCCGATCGGCTCGCACAGACTGAGCGGCGCGACTATGGCTTCACGGTACCGTACACGACGCTCTCGACGGGGATGATTCAAGGCGGCATCGCCGCCAATGTCGTGCCCAAGGACTGTGTTTTTCAGTTCGACATGCGTACCTTGCCGCATGCCTCTGCGGATGCCCTCTATCAAGAAATTCGCACCCATGCGCAGGCGCTCGCCGCCGAGATGCGCGCGCTTGACGAGAATTCCGGGATCGATTTGCAATGGATGAGTCAGACGGCGGGCCTCGCGGCGGCCGAAACCGATGCCATCGTTCAGTGGGCCATGCGGCTCTCGGAAAACTCGACAGCGGGCAAGGTTTGCTACGGCACGGAAGCCGGCCTGTTCCAGAAGATGGGCGTACCGAGCGTGATCTGCGGCCCCGGAGATATTGCCGAGGCGCATCGGCCGAACGAATTTGTCGCGCTCGATCAGCTGGCCCAGTGCGAGCTCTTTATGGATCGCATGGTCGAGACAGGCTATGCGAAGGCCGAACAAACACGGGTGGCGGCCACATAGCGATCATGGACCGCACAGAGGCCGTCATCGGCGCGTACCGCGGCATAGGCGGAGCCTAAGCTCGACAAGCCCGGCAGCGCCGCTTCCAGCTCGCGCGGCGAGTGGTTGAAATGCCGGCACCTTAAGCAGCAGGGTTGTTCTGGCGCAGTCATTGGCCCAGCTGATTCCAGAACCCGTTAAAGACTCGGGTCGACAACATGAATCCCAGCGCCACATTGACGATCACGCCGATCGTGAACGCATAGAAGGGCCGGGCGCCGATCGACACAAACTCGCGCAGGCGGGTGGTGAGACCGATGCTCAAGAACGCAAAGGTGAAGGCCCAGGTTCGAAACGCCTGCAGCGGACCGACCAGCGCCGGCAAAACTTCCTTCTTGTAGGCGGCATAGTCAAATCCGCGCGCCACCAAGGTGATGGCCGCGGAAGCGATCAAAAATCCCAGCACGAATTTGGGAAACCGATTCCAAATTTCCGCAGCGCTCGATCTGCCCTGTATGCCGGTCCTTTCCCAGCGGGTGGTCGCAATCAATGACAGCACGAAAGCCCAGACGCCGATCCAAACATCGCGGCCGATAACTTTCATCAGCGTAAAGGCGCTGATCGCCGCTTCCGGAGTTCCCGCAATTCCCGGCACGTTACCGGCATAACCCCCGTAAGTCTGGGCGGCCGCCAGGCCCGCCGCATCGGCGAATTCAGACGTTCCGATCCAAGCGCCGGCGACGCCGGTCGAAAGTCCCAACGCTCGCGCGGCCAGCGGCAGCACGAAGATCATGACAATGGCCCACAAGACCACCAGCGAGATGGCGACGGAGACCTCTTCCTTGCGCGCGCCGACCGCGCCGCCCACGGCAATCGCGCCGGAAACGCCGCAGACCGCGCCGCCGGTTCCGAGCGTGGCTGCGAGCCTACGGTCGAGCCCCAATTGGACTGCGGCAAAATAAATGACGCCGAAGGTCGTCAACGACACGATAGCGGCCTGCACGATGGCCACCGGACCCGCCCACGCGATCAGGGTCAACGGCAAGCTTGCCCCCAGCAACACGATACCGGTCTTGATATAGAGCTCGACGCGCAATCCCGGCTCCAGCCAGCGCGGTACTCCCAGCGTATTGGAGATCAGTAGGCCGAGACCCAATGCCACCAACGGCGGCTCCAGATTGTAGTGCGCCGCTTGATCCCAAAGTCCGAGAAAATAAATGCTGCCGGCAGCTAGGTACACGAGCAAAAAGGCGGGAAGAAATCGGGTAATTTTGATGCCAAGCGCCGCCGCACCGATGCCAAATGCCACCGCCCAGAGTACAAAGAGAGCGGCATATTGCAGGCCGTGTTGCTTAAGCTGCTGAGTCACGTCCGCCAGGTGACTCCATTTCTGCGGAGCCACGGCGATCCACTTGATGCTGCTGCCGGCGGCGAACAGCGCAACCGCCACGGCGATCAGCCCC
The DNA here is from genome assembly GCA_963749775.1 of uncultured Gammaproteobacteria bacterium. Lineage (GTDB taxonomy): Bacteria > Pseudomonadota > Gammaproteobacteria > Steroidobacterales > Steroidobacteraceae > Bog-1198. The sequence goes on along the minus strand of CAVVPB010000021.1, from coordinate 9,214 downwards.
AACCCGATCCAAATGGCCCACCAATCTTCCTTGCGCAGCAAATCCCGCCACGGCGAGTGGCGCTCGATGGCGCGCGAATTAGCAGCCTGGGCGATGTGCGCCATGGGAACTCCGGTAAGCTAAGGAAGCGACAACGCTAGTCCTTTAGCCAAAACCCGTCGAATAGCTAGTTCGCATATTCAAGTGACGCTTGGTTATGAGGCTAAGACGGCCTCTGCGGCCCATTTTTTGATAAATCAGGGATCGGGCTCCCCGCCCGACGCCTCAGCCGTTGACGAAACGCATTCCCGTTTCATCGTAGCGCTCGCCTGCCGCGACCCCGCTGGGCGCCGCTGCGGCGATGCGGGCTAGCTCCTCAGCGCTCAGGGCGATGTCGGCCGCGGCGATGTTTTCCCGCAACCTAAGGACATGGGTCGTGCCGGGAATTGGCACGATGTAAGGATCCTGCGCCAGCAGCCAGGCCAAGCTCAGTTGAGCGGGCGTGCAGTGTTTCTCCTGGGCGATTTCTTGCACCTTGCCGACCAGGGCAAGATTCTTGGCGAAGTTCTCGCCCTGAAAACGCGGCGAGAAACGCCGGTAGTCGTTGGCGTCCAGATCCTCGATGCGGCGGAAGCGGCCGGTCAGGAAGCCGCGGCCCAGCGGACTGTAAGGCACGAAACCGATCCCGAGTTCGCTGCAGGTTTGCAGCACCCCATCCTCCGGATCGCGGGTCCAGAGGGAATATTCCGATTGCACGGCGCTGATCGGATGGACCCGGTGCGCCTTGCGGATGGTCGCCGCGCTCGGCTCCGATAGGCCGATGAAACGCACCTTGCCCGCTTGCACCAGGGCCGCCATGGCCGCGACGGTCTCCTCGATCGGTGTCGACTGGTCCACGCGGTGCTGATAGTACAAGTCGATCTGCTCGACATGGAGTCGCTGCAACGAACTCTCGCAGCAGGCGCGGACATAGTCTGGCTTGCCGCTGATACCGCGGCGTCGAGGATTTTCTGGATCGCGCTGGATCCCGAATTTAGTGGCCAGAAATATTTTTTCGCGCTGCCCCGCAATGGCCTTGCCCACAAGGACTTCATTGGTGAAGGGTCCATACACGTCCGCCGTATCGAGAAAGCTCAGGCCCTGCGAGATGGCATCGCGAATGACGCCGAGCGCTTCCGCTTCCGTGGCGGCGCTGGATTTGTAGAACTCGGAAAACCCCATGCAGCCAAGCCCGATTGCCGAAACTTGCGGACCGTTGCGGCCCAGTGTGCGCAGCTTCATTGGCGTTCTCCTGGAAACAAGATCGTGGAGCTTAAACGGAAACGCGCCTCTATGATTGCCGAGTTGCCGGCCCTCGCGCGAACCTGCCGGCCAACACCGTCGGCGCCTTGACGCACCGCGCCGAGCGCGGCATTCTGCCCGCGTCTCTCGCCCTCCTCAAAGAACAAAGGGATACCCATGCGCCTAACGAGACTTGCAGCTGTTGCCCTGGTGGTGCTCGCGGCCGTGTGGGCGGCAATGCCGCTTAATCTCGCCGCGGCGGCCGATGGCGATCAATACCTCGGCACCTGGAAGGGGACCTGGGAAGGCGGGGGCGGGGGCGGCCGGTTCGATATGACCTTCTCCCGCGGCAGCGACGGGAAGCTGGCCGCTTCGGTCTCGGTTGGCACGGATATGGGCGATTACAACGCCGCCTTCAGCACCGTGACGCTGGTGGCCGGCAAGCTCGCCGGCGCTTACGACTACCCCCCGGACCCGCAGGGCGAAGTCACCATTGCCGGCTCGTTCGATCCGAAGAATGCAACGGGCTCTTGGTCGCTGGGCGCCAAGGGACAGCCGGGCGGCCAAGCCATCGCGGGCACCTGGAAAGTCACCAAACAATAAGCGGGGCGTGGGTCTACTCGGGGAGCGCGGAGCTCAACTCCAAACCATCGGCGGGATTCAAAAATCGGATCACGCCGTCGTTCAAGGAGCCATACCTTAAGCTCATGACGTCCTTCACGTAGTTTTGGTGCAGCTTCCAGGGCAACTTGGAGCCTTGCTTGGGCAATTTGTCGGCAACTCGTTGGATGTAGCCGGACGACAGATTGAGCCAGGGTTCAAGTGTCACCGACGGGTCATCGTTTTGCGGCACGCAGACCTGGTAGCCCGCGCGGTCCATGTGATTGAGCACGCGGCAGATATAGTTGCAGGTCAGCTCGCTCTTGAGCGTCCATGAGGCGTTGGTGTAGCCGAACACCGAGGCAAGATTCGGAATCCCGCCATACATCGTCCCGCGGTAGTTGAGCGTTTGCGAGGGATCGATGGCGCGCCCGTCGACGCTCAGTTGAACATCGCCGAGCGCCACGAGCTTCAATCCCGTCGCGGTCACGATGATGTCGGCCTCGAGTTCCGCTCCGCTGCGCAACTTAATGCCGCGTTCGGTAAAGGTATCTATTTCATCCGTGACGACCTGGGCCTTGCCGGCCTTGATCGCGTCGAACAAATCGCCGTCCGGGACGAGGCACATGCGTTGATCCCAGGGGTTGTAGCGGGGCGTGAAATGTTTGACGACATCGTAGTCGGTGCCCAAGGCCGCCTGAACTCGATCGAGGATCCACTTCTTGACACGCTCGGGGCTGCGTTTGCAAAGCCCGTAGAAGTAGATGCCGAACAGGATGTTCCGCCATCTCACCAGGCCGTAGGCCACGCGCGACGGCAGGTGGCGGCGCAGTAAATTGGCCATCGCATCCTGCTCCGGGCGCGCGACGACATAGGTCGGCGAGCGCTGTAACATCGTCACCTGGGCTGCGGTTTTCGCCATTGCCGGTACCAGTGTTACCGCGGTCGCACCGCTGCCGATCACGACGACGCGCTTGTCCGCGTAGGCCAGATCATCGGGCCACTTTTGCGGATGCACTACGGGTCCTGCGAAGCGCCCGCTACCCGGAAACTCCGGTGTATAGCCTTCCACGTAGCTGTAATAACCGCTGCAGAGAAATAGAAAGTTGCACGTGAAGTGGATCGTTTGCCGGTCCGGACCGCACTCGGCCTCGACATTCCACAACGCCAGTTTCGAGGACCACGAGGCGCGCTTGACCAGGTGATGGAAGCGAATGTGCTGGTCGACGCCATAGTCTTTGGCGGTGTCGTTGATGTACTTGAGGATCGAATGGCCGTCGGCGATGGCCTTGCCTTCCACCCAGGGCCGGAACGAATAGCCGAGAGTAAACATGTCCGAGTCCGAACGTATCCCAGGATAACGGAACAGGTCCCAGGTGCCGCCGATGCTCGCGCGGCCTTCCAAGATCACGTAGCTCTTGCGCGGGCAATTCTTTTGCAGGCTGCAGGCGGCGCCGATGCCGGACAAGCCGCCGCCAACGATCAGCACATCGAAGTGATTAATCGACACTCAACGACCTCCATCGCAGAAGCGAACTAGGCAACATTGCGCGCACCGACCTCGCGCGCAAAGGCCGTGACGGTTGCAAAGGCGTCACGAGCTTCCGGCAGCAAGGTCACGAACACCGGCCACACGTGCGGTAGACGGTCGCGAACAATCAATTCGACTTTGACGCCGGCCGCCGTCGCACGTTCCGCAAGCCGCAGCGTGTCATCACGCAGGATCTCGTGACGGCTGGCGAACAATAACATGGGCGGCAGCCCCTTAAAGTCCGCGTACAACGGCGAGGCTCGCGGGTCGCGCGCGTCGGCGCCTGCCAGATACAGAGCCGCGGCCTCGCGAACGCCCCGAGGCGTGAACATGGCGCAACTCTTGGCGTTAGCCTCGACCGATGCGCCGGTCACCGCTAGGTCGGCATACGGAGAGAAGGCCACGATAGCCTTGACAGCACTTGAGCCGGCATCGCGCGCCCCGATTGCGGTGGCAATCGCGAGCCCCGCACCTGCCGAGTCACCGGCCAGCACGATGCCGGCATTCGGATGGCGGCTCGCGAGCCACCGGTAGGCGTGCGCGGCGTCCTCGACGGCCGCGGGGAAGGGGTGCTCGGGAGCCAGGCGATAGTCGAGCCCATAGACCGGCGCTTGAAGGGCCTTGGCCATGGCGATCAGCACTTGGCGATGGGATTTCGACGACCCGAATAAATAGCCTCCGCCGTGCAAATACAGCACGATGTTCGCTGCCGGTTGGGTCCGGGGCTCGGAACGGTCGGCCCGATCGAAGCGAAGGCCCTGCTCCTCCAGGCTCTCAACCGCATATCCCGCAGGTACCGCGAGCGACCGGGGCGGCGGGTTGTCGGTCATGGCTCGCAAACGCTTGATGCTGATGGGCTTGTTCCCGTGGCGTTTCATGGTGAATCTGAAAACACCATTTAATATAAAGGCTTGCCAACTAATCATCATGTTTTCCTTTTAATAAAAGCGCGAATCGCTGCTCATGCTAAGCGATATTCACCGACGCGGCGCGATGTCGCCAAGCAACCAGAAAATCGGGAATCAGGTAACACATTGGGCGCAAAACATGCGCGCTACGTCCACATAAATCAATTAGTTATCGAATATTGTGACATTGCTTTATATATATGAGGGATGCGCGGGCCAGCCCGCTTGCTCGAGGAACGCCATGAGTGTGAAACTGCAAAAATCCCCTGTCTCCAAGCAATGGCACGCGGTGACCATTGTTACCAAGGGCAGTAGTTGCGAAGCTGCGCGCGCGGCTCGGAACACCCGCTATTTATCGGCGCAAGCGCCGCGCCTGCCGCTCGTCGACTGCAACAAACCTGATGCATGCCCCTGTGCCTATAAGCACCACGCCGATCGGCGCAGTGAGGCACGGCGCGCGGACGACGAGGAGGGGGGAATCTCACGAAGCACGGGCGCTACGCCCGAGCGCCGCCAGCGGGCCGATCGACGCAAGATCGACTAAACCGCTGCACCCCGCAGGGGCGCCCCGTTCGTATTTCCTATGAAGCCCAGGGACAATCCCAAGGCCATCAAAGGAGATCCGTTCATGAAGAGGCATATGGTTCGATTGGCGTTGGCGTGCCTGCTGGTACCGGCCTGGGGCGTGGCGCAAGACGCCAGCCTGAAGCTGCCCGAGTTTCGGGGCCTGGCGGGCAAGGCGACGGAGTCCGTGAACATCAGCTTGGGTCCCTGGCTATTGCGCATGGCGGGGGCATTGGTCGATGACAAGGATCCGGACGCCGCAGCGACCAAACATCTTCTCGCCGGCATCAAATCGATCCAGATTCGCAACTATCAGTTCGCCGCCGATTTTGCCTACTCGGTGGCCGACATCGACGCGGTTCGAAGCCAACTGGCGGCGCCCGGCTGGAATCAAGTGATGCAGGTCCATGATCGTGACAAGAGCGAGGATCTGGATGTGTACGTCATGATTGAAAATAACGTCACCAAGGGATTTGCCTTGATTGCGCGCGAGCCCCGCGAATTTACGATTATCAACATCGTCGGAGAGGTCAAGCTCGATGACTTGCCGGCGCTGGAGAATCACTTGCACTTACCTAAAGTAGCGGCCGCTCAAGCCGGTTTGCTGATGTAGGGGTGACGGCCCCGATCATTGCGTATCCTGTTCGCTTTGCACGGACGCGCGCTTGAACGATGCAGTCTGAGGATCCATGGGATGAGCACCTTGAGAAGGCGCGTGCAGGCGATGAAGCAGCCCTTACCGCGCTGGTGCAGGCACACCAGCGCTCGGTCTACAGTCTGGCGCTGCGCATGCTGGGTACCCGAGATCTTGCGGAGGACTTAACGCAGGACGTCTTTATGCAGCTAAGCGCCAGTTTGAGTTCCATCGAGTCGAGCAAGCACCTGGCGCATTGGTTGCGGCAGGTGACCACCCGCCGAGCCATCGATCAATTGCGGCGGCGCGCGCGTGTGGAAATGACCTCCCTGGACGGCGAGGCGCAGCTCTTCAGCACGCAGGATGAGGGTGATCCCTTGCTGCAACGACATTTGCGGCGGCTGCTGTCGGACCTCAGCCCGCCGGCGCGCGCCGTGCTGCTGCTGCGGTTTCAAGAGGACTTGGACCCCATCGATATTGCCCGCACACTGGATATGCCCATCAATACCGTCAAGAGTCATTTGAAGCGATCGCTCGACGCCCTGCGGGAAAAGTCGCTCGAGGGGCAGTCGAGCCGTTGCGAGGACAATTCGACATGAGCAGTGATTTGGAATCCCGGCTGCGCGCTGCTCTGCGGCCGGTGGCACCCGAGGAGAATTTCACGCGCAAGCTGCTGGCACGCGTCATTGCGGGTCAAGCCAAGACCCAACGACGCCGCTTCACGTGGCGAAGAGGTAACGCGCCGGCATGGTGGCTGTCGGCCGGCGTTGCCGCGTCCCTGCTGTTGGCGGTCGGCGTCCAGCATCGCATTGAAGAACAAGCGCGACAGCGCGGCCTGGAGGCGCGCCGCGAAGTCGTGGAGGCCTTGCGCATGACCAGTCAGAAGCTGAACCTCGCCTACGAAGCGGTTCAGAGTCAGGCGTCTTCGGCCGATGAGAAGCCGGGGGCGTAGATGAGACCGAGGAAAGTTTGCATGATCAGATTCGCTGCACCCATCGTGCTTGCGCTGCTGACGCCGCTGGCCTGGGCGGCTCCCAACCCGCGGTTGGTGTTGCCTGAGTTTGCGCAATTGGCACAGAAGGCGAGCGACTCGGTGACCATCACTTTGGATTCCGCGCTGTTGGCCATGGCCGGGCGCTTTCTGGACGCGAACGATCCCGAGGACGCAGCCACCAAGGAAATCCTCAAGGGGCTGCGCGGAATCTACGTCAGGAGCTACACCTTCGATAAAGACGCTGAATATCGCCAAGCGGACATCGACGCAATCAGAAGCCAGCTGTCTGCGCCCGGTTGGAATCGGCTGGTGGAGACCAAAAGCCGCAAAACGCATTCCAATGTCGATATCTACATCATGATGGACAATAACCAAGCGATCGGCCTTGCCCTGATCGCGAGCGAACCGCGGCAATTTACGATCGTGAACATCATCGGTGCCATCGATCTTGAAAAGCTGCACAAACTGGAAGGCCAGTTCGGTGTGCCCAAGCTCGATATGGATCCTTCGAAGGCGCCGCCGGCCCCGCAAAAATAGACTTAAGGGGTCTTGATGGTGGTCGGCACCGGAGTGATGGATGCCACTTCGTCCTTACCTGGCTGCAGGCGCTCTTTGCAGCCCTTGCGCGCCTCATTGTACGACAGCGTTCTGTTCGCTGACATTTTCTTGGTCATGCAGTCCGCCATTTGGCGCTTCATCTGGGCTGATTGACTGGGGGGCGGCGCTGCCAGCGTCTGCGCGCCGATCAGCATCAAGGCGCCAAAACTCATCACCGTCATGACACGCTTCATTGTGGTTCTCCATCGCCCAGCGCGACACTATGTGCCGCCGCGCTCTGTATTCAAGAGACGATAGCCGCGATCCGATGTCGGGGTTGCGCCGACATCTTGATATCGCGGGTGCGTCAGCTAGACTCGTGCAACGCGGCAAATTCAGTGAGGCAGAATGACGAAAAGCGACTCGATGATCGGCGCGGCGAGCTTCATGCTGATCTCGTTGTTGATCGGTTGGCGGCCGGCACTCGCCGCACCGAGCAGCCGGCCCGATCTCGAGGGCACGTGGACCAACGCCTCGTTGACGCGGCTGGAACGGCCGGCAGAGTATGCCAATCGGGCCGCCCTGACGCCGCGGGAAGTCAGTGCGCTCGAATCAAGGAATCAAGAACTGGTGGCACTGGGCAACAAGCCCACCGATCCAAAAGCCACCGTCAAGGATCTGCCCGCCGACTGTAGCGGCGGGCGCGGCAACAATTGCAATTACAATGCCGCTTGGACTGACCCAGGCACATCGGTCATGCGAGTGCACGGCGAGCCGCGCAGTTCGTTTATCACCTTTCCCGACAACGGACGCCTGCCGGCTTTTACGCCTGCGGCGATTGCGAGCGGTGCTGCGGTACGCCGCTATGGTCCACCGCTGCCCGCCGGGCTCAGCCAGAACGATAATCCGGAGACCCGAGCCTTAGGAGAGCGGTGCCTGACCTCCTTCGGATATAGCGCAGGTCCGGTCATGCTGCCGCTGCTGTACAACAACACCTACCAAATCGTGCAGGGCCAGGATACGGTGGCGATCGTGGTGGAGATGGTGCATGACGTGCGCATCATCCACTTGAATGCACCGCATCGTTCCGACGGCCTGCGCCCCTGGTTCGGCGATTCGATCGGCCATTATGAGGGCGACACGTTGGTGGTCGAGACGACCAATTTCCCGCAGTCTCAGACCTTCATGGGGTCATGGCAGAACCTCAAAGTCACCGAACGCTTCACTCGCGCGAGTGCCGATCGCGTGCTGTACCAATTCAAGGTCGAAGACCCTTCTATTTGGGTGCAGCCGTGGGGCGGGGAATACGAGTTCAGCCGCGCAGGCGGCAGACTCTACGAATACGCCTGTCATGAGGGTAACTACGCGTTGACCGATATCCTCGCCGGCGCGCGGGCCGAGGAGAGCGAGAAGGCCGGCGCTAAGGCCGTCGCGGCGAAATAGCCGGCCCTATGGATCGCCCACGCGGCCACATACGGCTGAGCAATCCGTCGCGCAGCACGAATTGATGCCATAGCGCAGTCAATGCATGCAAGCCCGCAAGGCCGAACAGCGCATAGGCCAAGTAGCCGTGCCAGTCTTCGGTCGGGTGGAATACGCTTCGGTTAGAGCGGATTCCCAAATCAACGCGAAAAAACCCGAAGTCAAAAGCACGGCCGTGATAGACAAACGTCACGATTCCGACGAGCGGCGTGATGAACATCAGGGCATAGAGCGCGACATGTAGCGGGCCGGAGAGCCGGCGGGAAATCGCGCCGATATTTACCATCGGTGCAGGCGGCGCGTGTCGCCACCGCCACCACAACCGCGCGATGAGGGCGGACCACAGGCTGAGGCCCGCGAGCGCGTGAATGTTGATCCAGAATGCTTGAGTCCGTTTCGGCCAGGAATCATGCAGCAGGCCGAGAACCCCGACGCTTACGACCAGGATGAACATGAGCCAATGAAAGGCGATCGCTCCGGCGCCGTAACGTGCCGCGGATTCCGATGATGGCGAGGTTTTTTGAGCGGACGGCATGTGAGCGCTATGTTACAGATCTTGACGCAAAGACCCCACTCCCTTCACGCGTGAGCTTTCGATTCGTTTCGGTCCGAGACTTGCTCACGGCGATTCTGATCTTAAGCGCTGGAGTGTTTATTGCGATTTGGGGCGCGCGCGACGGAACTTGGCTTAGGCGCGGAATTAT
>CAVVPB010000020.1:0-33156 GCA_963749775.1 uncultured Gammaproteobacteria bacterium | reverse complement strand
TTCGATGCGAGCGCGGCGGTACGCTATTCGGACTACTCAACGTTCGGCGGGGCCACGACCGGCAAAGCCGGCTTTCGATGGCAGCCGATCAGCGATCTGGCCGCCCGCGGCACCTACTCGAAAGGGTTTCGTGCACCCAATTTGGGTGAGCTCTACGGCTTGACGCAATTCGGCGCGACCTTGGTCGACCCCTGCGGACCGTCCGGCGGTCCCATTGCGGCCGGAACACCGCTGCAGAAGGCCTGCGCGGCGCAGGGCGTACCGGTGGGATTCGTGCAGGCCAACACCCAAATTACCACCTTCACGGGTGGCAACGCGGCGCTGCAGCCGGAAAAGTCCGACAACTACACCTTGGGCCTGCAGTATCGTGCGAGCTGGGCGGAGAACAGCATCACCGACAAGCTGACTGGGGAAGCCACCTACTATCACATCAAGGTGAACGGCGCGGTCCAGGCGGAGGATCTGCAAGCGTTGCTCAATTCCTGCCTCGCGGCCGGGGGAACCGATCCTGCGCTGTGTTCCCCGTTCACCCGCCAACCCGGCGGCAACTTGAATCCACCGAAGAATTTCCTGCAGAACTTCGGCAGCATCACCACCGACGGAGTGGATGTTAAGATCGACTGGGTCGGCGGAGCTACCTCGTTCGGACGTCCTTCGGTGTCGTTGCAGAGCACCTACGTGTCGAACTACAAGGCCGTCGACGGCGACGGCAACGTCTCGACGCGTCAGGTCGGCGTCGAGACCAACAATGGTGCGATTCCAAGATTGCGCCTCAATGCGCAGATCGGCTGGGCCTACGGCGATTGGCGGGCGAACTGGAACGTTCGTTACATCCACTCGGTTGTCGAAGCGTGTTCGAGCGCTCCGGTGACCGGACCCCAGGTAACAGGCTGCGAAACGTCCACTGACTTCCATACCTTGGACACCGTGGTGTACAACGACGTGGGAGTCGAGTGGCACGATGCCTTCAAATTGCCCGGCCTGGGTATCGCCCTGGGGGTCAATAACATCTTCGGTGTGAATCCGCCGATTTGCTTCACTTGCACCCTCAATGGTTACGATGCGTCGACGTATGATTTGCCCGGCGCTTTCTGGAATGTGAGGGCCTCGTATAAGTTCTAAAGTCTCATTGCCCTGTAGCAACCAACCCTCGTGTCGCAAGACACGAGGGATTTTTTTTGATGTAGTCTAGCGATGGCGACCGAAATACGATTGCTGTCCACCATCACCTGCCCCGCCTGCGGCGCGCAGCGCGAGGAGACCATGCCGACCGACGCCTGCCAATATTTCTACGAGTGCACGCATTGCAAAACGCTGCTTAAGCCCAAAGCCGGTGATTGCTGCGTGTTTTGTTCCTACGGCTCGGTCGCCTGCCCGCCCATCCAGGAGCAGCGCTGCTGTCAGCCGAGGTAGGGCATGCTGGATTCAATCCTGCGATTTGAATTGGACGAGCTGGAAAGGGCCGCTGAGCTTGTGTACCGCGTGATGCCGCCGACACCGCTGTATGCGTGGCCGAAGCTCAAAGAGCGCGCCGGATGCAGCGTGTGGGTGAAACATGAGAATCACACGCCCACCGGCGCCTTCAAGGTCAGAGGGGGCATTGTCTATCTGGAGCGGCTGTGCCGTGCGCAGCCCAAGCTTCCCGGCGTGATCACAGCGACGCGCGGCAATCATGGCCAGTCCATCGCTTTCGCTGCCGCACGCGCGAATGTACCGGCGACGATTTATGTGCCCGTCAATAATTCTCCCGATCAAAATTCCGCGATTGCCGGCTTCGGCGCCAAGCTCGTCGAGTCCGGGCGAGATTTTGACGAGGCCAAGCACGAGGCGTTCCGGGTGGCCGCCCTCGACGGGCTGCATTTCGTGCCCTCCTTTCACCGGGATCTTGTGGCCGGAGTGGCGAGCTACGCGCTGGAGTTGTTCCGCGCGGCGGGCGGCCTGGACGCCGTCTACGTGGGCGTCGGCATGGGCTCGGGCATCTGCAGCCTGATTGCGGTGCGCGACGCACTGGGTCTTAAGACCGAAATCATCGGCGTGGGCCCGATCCTAGCGCCCGCGACCGCGCTGTCCTTCGCCGCCGGGCAAGCCGTGACCTCGCCTTCCGCGCGTACCTTCGCGGACGGACTCGCCACCCGGGAGCCCGACGATCAAGCGATTGCCGCGATTTGCCGCGGCGTATCGCGCTTCGTGCAGGTCAGCGAGGACGCCATGGCCGACGCGATGCGCGTTTACTTCGATGCTACTCACCAGATAGCCGAAGGCGCGGGTGCGGCTCCCCTGGCGGCGTTGTTGCAAGATCGGCAACGCATGACGAACAAAAAGGTCGCGGTGATCTTGAGCGGCAGCAACATCGAGCGCGCCCGGTACTTGCAGGTGCTGCGCGGCGAAACGCCGTCGGTCGCTTAAGCGGGCGTCGCCCCGAGACTCTCGAAAGCATAAGATTCCATCGAGAGGACGCCATAGGTGATGCCGCCCTCGATGACGGTGACTGAATCAGCCGGGTTGGCCGCACCCACGGCGACCAACAGCGGCAAGAAATGTTCCTCGGTCGGATGCGCCCGCTCGGCATGGGGTGCAAGGCGCCGATAGTCCTTGAGCGCCCCCAAATCTCGGCGCTGCACCTGGCGGCGGACCCAGGCCGTGAACTCGAGCGCATAGCGCGCACTGCCGGAACCTGCACCAACTTCACGCAGGTTGTGCGTGAGGCTGCCCGAGCCCATGATGAGCACGCCCCGCCTGCGCAGCGGCGCGAGCACCTGCCCTAGCTCCACAGCGCCGGGCGCGTCGAGTGCCAGGGGCAGCGACACCTGAAAGACCGGCGTCTGCGCGCGCGGCAACAAATATCGCAGCGGCACCCACGCACCATGATCGATGCCGCGCAGGTCATTGAAGGACACGTGGTAATCGGCAACCTCGAGCAGGCGCGCGGCGTCCTCGGCGAGATCCGGGGCGCCGCGCGACGGGTATTGCAATCGATACAGCTCGGGCGGAAATCCATTGAAGTCGTGAATAGTTTCGGGAACGGCCGTGCGCATCACGGTGACGCGGGCCGTTTGCCAATGCGCGGACACCACCAATACGGCGGCAAGATCGGGCAGGCGCGCGCCCAGTCGCGACAGTTCCGGACCCAAGAGGCCCGGCTCCAGGGCGAACGTGGGCGCGCCATGCGATACGAATAAGGCGGGAGCTTGTTGCATCTTTAGCTGAGTCGAATAAATTTCTCTTCGGCATCATGCAGCGCCTTCGCGATGCGCGCCGCCCACTCGAGCTGCCCGGTCTCCTCGCTCACCAGGTCCTGGCGGATTTCGATTTCGACATGCGGCAGGCTGCGCGCTTCGGCATGATGCGGAATGGTGTAGTCGGTCTCGTCGCTGACGAAATAGGGCTCGTTGTCGGCAATGATCAAATTCGCTTCGCGCCGCAGCATGTCGAGCACCAAACCCGCAAAGCGGCGATCGCGATTGTACAGAACCGCCGCGTGCATCTCGCGGCGAACACCCTGATAGACATCGGTCATCGTGTGCTGAGCCACCAAGATGACGGGGCGCCGCGTCGCGAGCCTCTGGTCGAGAAGCTCGCGTATGCGCCGATGGTAGGGTTCAAAGATCTCGGCCCGGCGCGCCGCGGTTTCGGCATCGCTCAAGCCGACGTTGCCGGGGATCTCGCTTGACTCGCTGATTCTTGGGATCGAACTTGCCACCCGCGGCGCGCGATTGCAATCGATCACCAAGCGAGAATAGTTCTGCGCCACCAACGTGGCCTCGAGCGCGGCGGACACGCCTTGCGCCACCGCCAGAGCGCCGATGTCCCAGGCAATGTGCCGCTTAAGCTCCGCGGCGGACAGGCCCAGGTTATTCAAGCGCTTGGGGATGCGCGCGCCGGCGTGATCCACCGCGATCAGGAAGTGTGATCGCCCCTGCGGCCGATATTCGAGGAAGGCCGGTGGCTCGTCGGCGGCAAGCAACGGCGGCGCGAACGCTTGCATCAACGGCCCGCGAGGGCGGTCTTACCGGCGAGTTGTTGTCGCTTAAGTTCGGCCTCGAATGCCTGTTTGCGTTCGGCCACCGCGGCCAGATAGCCTTGAGGGTCGATCCACACATTTTCGTTCGCGCCGGCTTTGATCCGCTCCAATTTTGCCAGCATGCCGAAATACGCCCCGTGGGCGCCGAGAAAAATGTCGCAGGGCAGATGCTCCAATATTTCAAATGTGCGCCGGTAGTCTGATTCGATCCCAGGATAGGAAGCCGGCTGCGCAGGCAGGTCCACCAAGCGCCACCCCGGATTCACATTCCAGCTGCCCACGATGACGACGTTTAAGGGTCGGCCTGCCGCCTTCACCTGCAGGGTCCAGGTCGTGCATCCGCGGGTGTGGCCGGCAGTCTTGTGCGCCACGAGAACCGTGTCCCCCATCTTTACCGTATCGCCGTCGTGCAGAACGCGATCGACTTTCGCGGGCGCGTAAGTGTCCTTGCCATAGGCGAAATCCGTGGCACCGCCGCTCTCGACCACGGAAACATCTCCGTCCATGACCATGTACGTGGCGCCGCTCTGCCGGATCACCTCGGCACTGCCGGCGTCGTGATCGAAATGCGCATGGCTGATCAATAGGACTTTGATGTCATTGAATTTGAAGCCGAGCTGCTCGACACTGCGGCGTATCAGCGGAACCGATTCGGCCAGGCTCGAATTGATGAGAATGTTGCCCTCGGGCGTCACGATCAGGTAGGACGCCAGATCCTTGCTGCCCACGTAATACAGATTTCCGGCGATGTGAAAGGGGGCGATCGGCGTGGTCCACGCCGCGTTCGTCTGCGCATGCAGCCGTGGAGCAAACAGCACCAAAATGCCCAATATCAGCTCAATATATATTCTTTTCATAGCGCCCCCTAAAGATGGCCGTGCAAGGATACCGTGCTCGCCACCGGCGGACACAAACCGATGAATTCGGGCGCGTGATAGGCTTCAACGCATGGCCAGGTTCAATCACTGCATGTCGCCCTTGGGTTCGCATCGCGTTGCGTCACGGACAATCTTGTGGGCATTGCCGTTGTTGCTCACCGTCTCGTCGGTGAAGGCGACGACCTATACGCTCACGCACCCCGACGACACCGTGGTGGGAGAGGACCAGAGCGTTGAAACGATTTATGAAGATACCCTGTACGATCTGGCGGCGAAGTACAGCCTGGGGTCCGAGGAACTGATTCGAGTCAATCCCGGCGTTGACCCCTGGTTGCCCGGCGCGGGGAAAAAATTGGTGGTCCCGGGGCGGCATATTCTCCCGCCGGCGCCCCACATCGGCATCGTCGTCAATCTTCCCGAGCACCGCCTCTATTATTATCCAAAGCACAAGCGCGGCGAACCGATTGAGGTCATCACGTATCCGGTCAGCATCGGCAAAATGGATTGGCGCACGCCGTTGGGCGCCACGTTTGTCATTCAAAAGCAAAAGGATCCCATCTGGATTCCGCCGGAGTCGGTCCGCAAGGAGCATGCCGCCGCGGGCGATCCGTTGCCGGCGCGCGTGGAACCGGGACCTGACAATCCGCTCGGGGCCTATGCCATGCGGCTGGCCGTCGGCAAGGGCACGTACCTGATTCATGGTACGAACAATCCGATCGCCGTGGGCCTTGCCGTGACTCACGGCTGCATCCGCATGTATCCGGACGATGTGGCCGAGCTGTTTGGCTTGATTCCGGTCGGTACGCCCGTGCGCCTGATCAATGAGCCGGTGAAGGTGGCCTGGGTCGACGGAAAATTATTGTTGGAGGCGCATCCGCCCGTGAACGCGGAGGGCGAGAGCTTTGAACCCAACATCGATCAATTTTCCGATCTCTTGCAGGCCAAGGTCGGCGACACGACAGTTGCGATCCACTGGGACTACGCCCGCGAGGTACTGCAGAAGGCGGACGGGGTCATCGCCACGGTAGGTCTGGAGGCGCAGTTGCCCGAACCGGCGGCCAAACCGTCGCGAAGCGCCACGGCGAAAACCGACGCGCCCTGATTTCAAGTCGTCGGCGGCAGCAACACTTCTGCCTTCGCCACGGCGCCCAGGGTCGCGCCGTCCCGTGGATTGCCGATGGCGACATAGAACACACCCTTGCGCTTGCGCGATGCATTCGGGATGAGCTTGATGAAGACGCTGACGCTGCGCTTACCCGACGGGAACAAGGTGGTGGCCGGGCCTTGCGCCACGAAATCCGCGCCGGCAAGCGCCGAGGCGGGCTCCGTCCACCAGTCAAAGCGGGTGCTGCCCTTGGACACCGTTGAGCGATGGATGCGGATTTCAGCGAACCTCTGATCCGGTCGAATCGCGTAGGCGCGCGCGCCGATGTCGATCTTTTCCGTCTTGTCGATCAATCGCGTCCTCGGCGCGAGGCCTGCGCTGCGGTTCTTGACGGGGGTCTTCGCCGCCGGCGTGTCCTCATCGGACGGAGCCTCATCCAGCGTCCGCTCGGGCACCGCGCTTGCCTCGATTGCCGTACTCGCCGCCGCATCGGAGGCTGAATCGCCAAAATCGGCGGGATGCTCACCCGCCGGTCGACTCAAGATCGCCCACGCGGTGGCGCAGACCACCAGCGCGGCAAATGCGGCGGCGGCGACTTTGGACGGCGATCTGCCTTTGCGAGCAGGCGCTGTTGGCAAAGCATGCGGGTAGGGCGGCGGGCCTAAAGGCTCGGTGCCAAGATCGAGCTCGGCGATCCATGCGCGCATCGACAGCGAGCGGGCCTCGCGATTCCAAGAGAGGCCGGTTTTAAGCGCCCGCCACTGCCGCGGTGTGAGTCCCGACGGACGGGCCGGCAAGAGCTTGAGTTCTCGGGCTTCCGTCGAGCGCCGATGCTGAAACGGATGTTCTCCGGCAAGCAGCTCGTAGGCCAGACACGCAAGCGCGAACAGATCGTCGCGCGGATCTGGCGCCAGTCCCTCCAGAAGTTCACAGGACGCATAGGCCGGCGTCAATGCCGTCGCGGATTCACCGGAGGTTCCGAAATCAAGGATGCGCAGCTCGCCGGAATTCGTGACCATGATATTTTGCGGCTTGATGTCGCCGTGAATCACGCGCCGATCATGGGCATGCGCGAGGCCCGCGCCGACTTCGCGGATGATGGCCCACACATAGCGGCGCGGCAGTGGGCGCGGAGAAAATCGCTGCATCACCCTGGGCAGGGACTCGCCCTCGATCAGTTCCATGGTGAAGAACGGAAATTCGTATTCCAGATCCAGCGCGTAGACCTTGATGATGCTGGGATGCGACAGCGCTTGCGCGCAGTAAAATTCGCGGTGCAGTTTCGCGAGGACATCGGGGTGACCGCTGGTCTGCTGATGCAGCACTTTGATGGCCACCTGAGAATCGATGTCGACATATTTGCCGCGTGATCGGTCGAGCGCCCTGTAGACGGTCCCCATCCCGCCGCTGCCCAGGCGGCTTTCGATGACGTACCGGTCCCTAAGAACCTGGCCGGCGTCAAGACTCTGTTCCCGCTCCTCGTCGGCGGCCTCAGCAGTGGCGTCGTCGCGCGGCACGGTCAGCTCGGGAGACAGATCGACGGTGATGCCGTCGTCCGCGGCGGCGCGTCCGCGCCGGGCGATCCTTGCTTTGATGGAATGAAACAGGTCAGCGGGCTCTGCCGAGCCGTCAACCGGATTGCGTCGTGTCATTGGCGTCTGTCGAAGTCCATTTTCCGGCCCAGCCTACATCCAGTGTCAACCTAAGACTCGAAAGCGATTCTCATAAAAACAGGCAGCCGCGGCTGTTATATACACCATGTGCGCCAGATCACATGCATTTCAGCGCGACCAAATGGCCTAGTGGCTTGACCAATCCATAACCGTTGAGTTATGGTTTAATTCATGCAACCGGCCAGCGATGCACTCTTTAAAACCCTCGCCGATCCCACCCGCCGGGCAATCTTCGAACGCCTGGCGCACGGCGGGGAGCACACGGTGCACGCCTTGACCGGTCAATCCGGCGTGTCTCAGCCCATGGTGTCCAAGCATTTGGCCCTCCTCAAGATCGCAGGCTTGGTGAGCGATCGGCGCGCGGGGCGCGAAACTCACTACAGCGCCCGACCGCAATCCCTGGCGCCCTTGCTCGATTGGCTCGGCCACTATGCCGTCTTGCCTGACCGGTTCGACCGATTGGAGGCGTGAGCGGTATGGAGCCTTAAGCGCGTCGGTCCGGTGCGCGACGCTCACTGCGGCTTCAAGGCCGCCGCAAACGGCTTCACGCCGAGTTCGCCGTATAGTTCGGCCGGATAATAGGCATCGCCATCCTGCAGCACGAGCGCAACGTTGCGGATGGCGGATATGTCCCGCGTCGGATCGCCGTCGACCAGAATCAGGTCGGCGCGTTTGCCGCGTTCGATCGATCCTCGATCGGCGAGCACCCGGGCGTAGGTGGCGCCGTTCCACGTGGCGATTCGCAGCACCTCGTTCGCCGGGATCCCGGCCTTCACATACAACTCGAGTTCCCGCTGGAATGTGAAGCCCGCAAAATCGTCCGTGCCCGCGACGATCGGAAGCCCGGCGCGATAAAACCGCCCGACGGCCTCGAGCATCTTTGCGTACGAAGCGCGCCAGCGCGGCGCGATGGCATCGGTCAGTTCGCTGTCGCTCTTGTAAAATCCGCGCCGCAACGAGATGGGCATGTGTTCGGCGATCGCCGCGAATGATGGATTGAGTTCTCCCGGCTTCTGGGTGAATTGCGCTTCGAATGTGCACAAGGTCGGGTCGAGCACGGTCTTGTGCGCCACCAGCAACTTGAGGAAATCTTGGAACGGCGGCGCGTCGAGATCGAGCGCATGGGCGTTCTCGGCGATGAGCGTGAATCGCTCCAGCGAACGGGTATCGGTATCCGGCTTGACGTAGAAATTCAGCAGCACCTGATTGATGTGCTGGATTTCATCGTAGCCGTCCTTCACGGCATCCTCGGCCTTCATGAAGGCGGGGATATGGCCGCTCACGCGCATACCGCGCTGGTGCGCATAGGCCGCCGTTTCCTTCACCCACTCCGGCCTGAAGGAATTGTAGATCTTGATCTGCGGATAGCCGCGCTGCGCGTAGAAATCCACCGCGCGCTTCGCGCCCTCGAGGCTGTCGACCAGAATGCCGCCGCTTGCGTTGAAGGGACTCTTGCCTTCGATGAATCCGGCGGTAACGACATGCGGTCCGATCGACTCGTGTCGATCGAGACGGGCGATCGCCAGGGCCAGGGTCGCATTGTCATTGCCCATGTCACGCACGGTCGTCACGCCGGCGGCGAGGTTCAATAAATAGTCATCCGGCGATACATGCGCGTGCATGTCGATGAAGCCCGGCAGCAGCGTGCGGCCTTGTGCATCGATCTGCGTTGCCGGAGATTGGCCGACAGAGCCGGCGGCGTAGACGGCGCCGATCCGGCCATGGTTCACATAGACATCCTGCGGCGGGCCGAGCACGGCATGCTCGGAATCGAACACCCGGGCGTTCTTGATCAGGATCGGTTGCGGCAACTCATGGCGATCGCGCATGGCAATGTCGCGCTGATAGTTGCCTTGCGCTTCCAGTTGCAGCTTTTCAAGCTCGGCTGCCTGCGCCTCCCAGCCCTTGAGAATGAGCTGTGCAAAACCCGGAAAGATGAGGGCGAATGCGCGCTGGCCATCGGCGGTCATCCACACGTATACGGGCTGCAGACTCACGCCGCGCACCGCATGCAGCGTCACCGCCTGGGAGTCGTTCCCATGCGCAACCTTGGCGTCCATGAGCTTGACGATCGACAAATCGCCGCCCGGTATTCCCGGCAGCTTGTTCGCGGCCGCGCGGATGAGTGCTCGGGCCATGATGCCCGTGACCTCGATGGTTGATTCGATGGGCACGTACAGCGCCGTCCCGCTTATTTTCAGCGACCCATGATCGACAACGCCGGACCACTCGGCGCGATCGCCCTTGCGTTCGAAGCGCTCGTTGACGATGGAGCCGAAGGTCGACTTGCCGGTGATGACAAAGCGCTGCAACGTGCCGTCGGAGGCCAGCTTGAGCTGTTCCTGGTAGTCGGGTCCGCGGCCGTTGTCGCGGTAGCTGAACACGGTCGTGATGCTGCCGTCATCGGCGATGCGCGTGACATGCTCGCCGCCGACATTGCCTGAAAAAATCATGGTGTAGCGGTATTCCGTGGTTGCATGAGCCGCTGACACGGCGCATACGGCGAGCAGGAACACGGACAGCTTGACACCTGAATTCATACCGATCTCCGATTTTTTAAGCGCAGCGCGGATTCTATTCGAAAGAGCGCAACAAATCGCTGATGCGAAACCTGTAAGCAAGCTGTCAGCGCCCCGTAAGGGCAATGTGCACGCCGGCTGCTAAGTTCGAATGACACGGACACGGGGATTGTCATGAAACTTCAGTTGCTGTTGCTGCTTGCAAGCGCCTGTTTGCCTGCTTGCTCATCGATTCCGACGCCCAGGATGGTGGTCGCCTCCAGCACGGAAAAACAGCAGTTGCAGACCCTTAGCAAGAAGAAGGGTGCGGTGGCTGCTGTCTTGACGGTGACCGGGGAGGAACATTATTTCGTCATCGGCGCGGCGGCGGACGGTGCCCTCGGCGGCCAGCGCGTGGATCCGGTTCTGGCGCACGTGGTGCCCGATCAGGATTTCAGCGCGCCATTCGACAACATCGCCGTGGTGTATTACGTCGAGCAGCCCAAACCTCGGCACGCCTCGATTGCCGGATACCAGGAGCGGCGGTTGATTCCGAGCAAGCCCGCCTATCCAATGCTGCCAACACCTGACACCCGCGAAAAGAGCCTCTCCTGTGATGCGCTCGGGGTGGAACTCGCACGCGCCGAAGCGGTGCGCTGGTTCGCGCGCAACGAAGGCGCCATGGGCTACACCGTCGAACAGGCGGCTCTTCGCCATCTCACCAACGCGGCGGAATATACCGGCATTGCGGCGCTCGTGCTGGTGGCGGCCGCCGCGGGCGTCGCCCCCCGCTTCGATTCCGGGCCTCCGCCCGACCCGAACCGTAGTCTCGTTCAGCAGATCGGCGAGGAGAATTTGCGCTGGTCGGTCACTGCCGCGGATTCGAGAATCATTGCCCTGTTGAAACTGCGGCGCGACAAAGCATGCGCCGAACGGCCCACGCTGATTTCCGGCAACAGCGACTTGTACAACCTCGTAGCTCTTGGCGGCCTGCATCAGGACACCTCGGGTCGAAACTTCTCCGCCGAAGCGAAGATGCACGAGCAGACGCGGCTGCTCGACGAGCTGGGCCCGCTGCCGCTGCCTGAGGGGTCCAACCGCAACTGCGGCGTGCTGTTCCACTGCCCTGTGCGATGGCAATCGCCACCGCACAGCGCGGGCGACTAACGGCTGCTGGAGGCCAGGATAACCGGCTTCGACGCTGCGTTCTTGGCGTTGTACACGGTGAACAGTGCCGGCTGGTCGACCTTTTTCACCGCGTCCGCGATCGCTTTGTGAACGCAGGCGTCGAGGAGCCTCTGGGAGGCGAAACTGCGGTGATCGAAGGGACTGCAGACATTCGCCGCCGCAATGCGGATGCGCGTGTAGAGCGTCGTCGCACCCTGCGAATTCGACAGATCCAGATCCCCGTATTTGACCGTCTCAGAAAGCGCATCGCCGCTGTCGGCAGCTTTGGCACCTGCGACCAAGCCTGACGCCAGAGTGCCAAACAGCACGGTCGCGACAATACGGCGAAGGCCGGTGGATGGGGTTATCGTGTTCATTGTCATCTCCTTGAATTGTCGATTAAGGCTCATGGACATCCGGGTCTGGCCCTATTGCCTGCGATGCCGACCCGTTTTCGCTGTCTCACCCATACAGACGCGGTCTTGAGGCGAAAGCCGACATTCAGATTGGAAATTAATCGGTCATTCGCTAGAAAGCGGCCGTGCAGCCGTTTGACTCATGATGCTGCGGCGCCGCCGGCAAGTGCCGTGGTGCTGGAGCAGGAACCTCGCTGCCTTTCGAGGGTCACAATGGTGCATGGCTGTTACCTGGGTGAACACGAGACATCCACGAGCGAAAGAGTCGTTGTTGCGGCCGACGGTGTTTGTCGTCGTATTGGCGCTCCATCTGGCGACGCTAGCGTTGCTTCTTGCGACCTCTCGCACTCTGAACAGGGCGGGCCCTACCGAACATCCCCTTGAGGTGATGTTACTTGCACCCGAAAAGACCCCGAAAGTGTTCGTTGATAACACTCGGCCTCCGCGGGTGAGCACCAATATCGCGGTGTCGCTTGCACCGCCGTTGCTCAACTCATCCTTGCAGAGCGGCCCCTCGACTGCGCCTGATGGTCATGGATCGGAAGTGAATTGGACCGCAGAAGCTCATCGTGCCGTTCGGGCATACGAGATACGTCGGGAGCAGTCTCCGACCAACAGTGCGATATCGGTGTCATCCTCGCTGGACGAGCGCGGTTCGCGCGAACACCACGCCGGAGATCAATTAAAGACTGCCAGCGGCGATTGGATCGTATGGATCAATGCTCACTGCTACCAAGTCGCCAGCTGGCATTCAGGGGCGAGCCCGTTCGGCGCCATCTCGTCTGAAACGATCTGTCAGAATCCGAGAACCACGCCGCGCGGCGACTGACAGGGGCCGCTTGCCAGAACATGGCGCTTCGCTCGTTGGTGCAAATTTTTCAATTTGCGCCGGAGGGCCTGGAAATTGCAGTTCACCCGGAAGAGGCATAGATTTAAAACAAGCTAATCCCAGGGAGAGCGGCATGATAAGCCAGAAGTGGATTGCGTTGGTCAGCCTCGCCCTCTGCGCCACCGGGTGTTCGACCAGTCCGCACGCACCTGCCCCAGTGCTGCCTCCGGCGCCGACCAGCTTCGATAACGCCAGCAACGGAGTCGCAGACCAGGCGACCCACAAAGCGGATCAGGTCAAATTTGAACAAGTCGAAACCATCACCGATGGCCTCGGTCCGCTCTTCAATGGGCAGTCCTGTAGCGAGTGCCACCAGAGTCCGGTTACCGGCGGCGTCAGTCAGGTGACGGAGCTGCGTGTCGGGCATAGGGGTAAGGACGGCTCGTTCCAGAATCCGGAAATCCCCATCAACCACGGAACAGAGATCATCAAGGGACGATCGCTCGTAAACGCGCGCGCCATCTGTCCCAACGCGGCCTTTCCCAACACCGACATCAAGGAGCACGTTCCGGACTCGGAGACGATCCGCACCTTTCGCACGTCGTTGAGCATTCTCGGCGACGGATTTGTCGAGGCGGTTGACGATGCGACGCTCATCGGAATATCTCAGAAGCAGTGCAAGCAGGCCGGCGGCAAGATTTGTGGTCTGGCTCTGCGCGTCCCTGTGCTTGAGTCGCCGGGCGTGACTCGGATCGGCCGCTTCGGCTGGAAGAGCCAGCACGCCAGCTTGCTTTCATTCTCCGGCGACGCGTACCTCAATGAGATAGGGATTACGAACACACTTTTCCCGGATGAGGTGACGAACCTGTGCAACACCGTCGCCGAACCGAACGACAAACCGGGCGCGGACGGCCTGTCGGACATCGATCGTTTCGCGCGCTTCATGCGCGCCACCAAGGCTCCAGCGCGCGACCAGCAGCAAGCGGCGACCTCCGCCGCCAAGAAAGGTGAGGCGCTCTTCGACAAGATCGGCTGTGCCGTTTGCCATGTCCCGACGCTGACCACCGCGGCGCCTGGCACGCCGGTGAATGGCGGGAAGTTCGTCATTCCCCAAGCGCTCGGGAACAAGACATTTCATCCGTACGGTGACTTCCTATTGCATGATATTGGCACCAGCGACGGCATCGTCATGGCAGTCGAAGAACACTACGGCAAGCATAGACACATGTCGCCCGAGCCCTTTCGCTCGACCGCCAACAGGATGCGCACTGCGCCTCTGTGGGGCGTGCGTACAGAACCGACGCTGATGCATGACGGCGCATCGTTGACGTTCCGCGATGCCATCCTTCGCCACCGCGGCGAAGCCAGCGACGTGACGCGGCATTTTGAGCAGCTGGGGCAGAAAGATCAGGACGCGATTACGGAATTCCTGAAATCTCTCTAGATGCGGCAACGGTCTGATTGCAGGCAACGCCGTCGCAACTAGAAAGCCATGTAGGGCCCCGCCTGACTCGATCCCGAGGCCGATCGTCCCTCGAAGACAACGACCAAGGTCCGGCCGTAGAAGAATGGCAGGCCCCAGTCGAAGGTGCCACTCGTGCCGGTGCCACCGAGATCGGGTATCGCGCTGTTGGTGCCGGTTTGCGGCAGCAGACTGTCAGCATTGGCGATGTCGAACATGACCGACATCTGCGTGCCCGTGGGCGATCCGGGCGCGCTCTCCCCCTGGATCGTGGCGGTCTGCGCGATCGTGCTTGCCGGGCAATAAAAGCCGGTCAGATCCGTGCATTGGGTGATGCCGCTGTTGAAAAAATAGCCGCTTGAGCCAAGGTCGAGGACGCTATAAGGCAGGTCAGTACCGGCATACTGCGTGTCGACGTACTGACCGTACAGGCTGTCGAGCTGAAAGATCGTCGCGGCGCCGAGCGGATTGTTGCTCTGCGTGCCGACACCGAAGTAGAGCGTGCCGCTCACGGAGGGCGCCCCGGGCGGGTTCACCGCCGGCAGCTGGATCACGACGCCGTTGTTGTCAGGGCCGGCGATGAGCGCGACCGGGTTTTGTACCTGGCCGGCCAGACTCATCGGGATGTCGCTGCAGGTGCCGCTGCTGGTCGCGCTCGTGCAGGCGTAGTAGGTGCCGGCAACCGTGCCGGATACACAGGTCGAACCGCAATCCTGCAGTAACGCACTCACTCCCAACAGGCCGTTGGAGCCAAAGGTAGCCGGCGTGTTCTCGGGCCGGTTCACCCCGGCTGCCGTCTGGCAATCTGTCGGCACTGCGGGAATGTTGACGCTGGTGGGGTCCTCGATGATCTGAATCGGCACGGAACTCGCTTTCTCGTCGCTCGTGAACTGGATGTCGACGGTTGTCAGCGGACCCCAGCTGTAGCCGTCGCCGAAGGCATCGCACTCGAACACCGGCTGGTTGGCGCCGGTGGTCGCCTGATTGAGCGCCGAGAGCAAGGTCGAGTTGAGCAACGAACCCATGATGCGCAAGCCCACCGACGCGGTGTCGACTTGCACGTGATCGATGGTCTGACAGTTGCTGGTCGACCCGGGTGCGCAGATGGTCACGCTCACGTACAGCAGATTCGGAATGATGCCATCGGCCGCTGAGATCGCACTCGGACCGCCGTCGACCGTGGCCGTGAGCGTGTTGACGACCGCGGTCGGCGGCGTCATCGAATTGACGCTGCCGCCGCTACCCCCGCCACCCCCACCACAGCCTGGGAGCACCATGGCGATAGCGGCCACGACCCCAATCCAGTTGAGACGTCCAGACATTCAGCGCTCTCCCGATAGAAATTTCAGCGTAGCTCAGTGACCGCGACGCCGGCTGGCACAAACGCGGGCAGGTGCACATGCCCGATCGAGCTACGCTGCAGACGCACCACGCTCGCCACGATGTCCGGCGTGTTGATCGACAGCAGGTGATGGCCGCTGCGGTGCGCGCGCGCCTCTGCCAAATAGCGGGAATAGGAACCACCGAGCAACTGTTCCAAGTCCGGCGTGGTGCGACCCTCCCAGGTGACCGCGAACACGGTGCCCTGGCGCGAGACGTATTCGCGCACCGTGGTTCCGGAAGCCGCTTTGATCTCATGCAAATCGTAGTTGGCGGTCGGCGTGACGCGGTCCACACCCTTAAGCATGATCTCGTCTCGCGCCACGGAATCGACCGTCGCACCGAGGCCGGCATGCGCCACCATGGGCACGGTCAGGGTCACGGCGAGCACCAGCGCGGCGATCGGCAGGTGAAGAAGTGTCAACGGATTGTGCGGTGTGATGATGGTTAGGCTCACGTTATCGTTTCGCAGGTTCAATCTTAACTGTGACACCGGCCGGTGCTCATTGTTCCAACCGGCGGCATTGTAAATAATACTTAAACCCTGAAGGCTGCCTCTTTGGAGGCACATTCAATTGAATACGTCGTCAGGGACGAAACCGTTGAGCTACCGGACTTGGGAGTCACTTTCGTCGCCGATGTACAGGACGACCCGCGCAAACGGATTCGATCCTTTTGCAGCAGAACGCAACAACGGGCGCGTCCCTGGGCAGCCGCGCAATTCGACAATCGTTTGCGGGCCTCGGGGCCGATCGGAAATCTGCATTCCTGCGAGCAAGACGGGACGGAGTCGCGAGTCGACAATTCGATCGACGCAGCGGGTGTCGGCGATTACGGACACAGCATTGACGAACCGTCATTGACGAGTAGATATTGGATCTGCACGCTGTGAGACAGCGAATGGGGTGTTTGTCGGCTTAAGCTTTCCCCCTAACACCAAATAAGCGTGACTTGAAGTAATGCCCACGGCTTCTGACGAACAGTTCATGCTGGCGACCCTGCCGCCGTCTCGTCGGCAGATTCAATTGGCTCTCGGCGTCGTCACGGTTCTCGTTGCCGCATTCGCGGTAACGGCTCCATTCGCCAATACTGCGCTACGGCCTGTTTACGCCTTCGTTCCCGCCTTTGAAACGGCCATACTGGTTTGTGACCTCATCACCTCGGCCCTGCTGTTTGCTCAATACGTCATTGTGCGTCGGTGGGCACTGTTGGTGCTCGCCAGCGGTTATTTGTTTACCGCGCTGATTATCATTCCGCATGCGCTGACCTTTCCCGGATTGTTCGCGCCGACAGGGCTCCTAGGCGCAAGCCTACAGAGCACCGCATGGCTCTATATTTTCTGGCACGCAGGTTCACCGCTGGTCCTGATCGTTTATGCCCTGTTCAAGGATGCCGATGGCGCGACGACTGGCAACTCGCGGTTCCAACCGGAGACAGCCGTGGGCTGGAGCGTCACGGTCGTTATCGCCTTGGTGTGGGCTATGACCTGGGTTGTCACCGCGGGAGAGTCGTTCCTGCCAAGAATGTTTCTTGACAACATTCACGTCAATCCAGCAAACGCCTTGATAGCTGGCGGAGCGGCGTTCTCATTGCAAGCCGCAGCACTGGTGCTGCTGTGGATTCGGCGTCGCTCCGTCCTCGATCTGTGGCTCATGGTCGTGTGCTGCGCGTCGATGCTCGAGGTTGCCATGGGCGTCATTATCGTCGACGGCCGTTTCGATCTCGGCTGGTATGCCGGTCGGATCTACGGATTACTCGCCACACTCTTCATCCTGCTCGTGCTGCTTTCTGAGACGACAGCGCTCTATGCACGTCTGGTCCAGTCCGTCATGAGACAGCAAAGTGACCGCGAGGGGCGGCAGACTGCTGCGGACGCGATGTCAGCTTCCATCGCTCACGAGATCAAACAGCCGTTGGCGGCTATCGTGGCCAATGCGGAGGTCAGTGTGTATTTGCTGGCGAAGCCTAAAGTTGATTCGTCCGATCTCGACGAAGTGCGAACGGCGCTGAACGATATTGTCGAAGACGGCCACCGCGCCGCCGAGATGATCGCGAATGTACGCACGATGTTCAAGAAGGACGTTCACCGCAGAGCGTGGCTCAGCGTAAACGACTTAGTGCGCGAGGTACTCGCCATGGTTGACGTCGATTTGCGGATGCAGGGAATCTCGGTCTCCACTGAACTGCGTGAGGGCCTTCCACAACTGCTGGTCGATCGCGGTCAATTGCGGCAAGTCTTTCTTAATTTGATCATGAATGCGATCGAAGCCATGCGCTCCGTGGCCGATCGAGTTCGCTTGTTGCGGATAACGTCCCATGTCATTCTGGAGTCTTCAGGCGTTCTGGTCTCCGTTGAAGATTCCGGGACGGGAATCTCTAAACAAAGCAAGGACCGCATCTTCGAGACGTTCTTTTCGACAAAGTCCACCGGCACCGGACTGGGACTTACCATTTCTCGATCGATCATTGAATCCCACGGTGGAAGCATTCAGGTATCTTCCAACAATCCTCATGGGACGATCTTTCTTGTCGCCTTACCGTTGGTGGCATGAGGGCTTTGGGCTCGAGGGCGCAAATTTCCATTTGCATTTCGGGAGGACTTTGCCGAGGTCGGCGCTTAAGGGATATACCCGACTTCCTGTTGGTGACGGATCGCGAGAATGCGGACTTCGTTGCGCGAGACTACAAATCGATACAAGGCGACGTATCCGGAGTGGCCATAGGAAATGATCAACTCGCGCAATTCGCCTTCAAGGCGGCGGCCTACCAGCGGGTGCGCGGCTAGGTTCTCGACCGCGGATTGGATCGCATTGACAGCAGCCAATGCGGCGTCCGGATTTTTGTCACGCAAGAACTTGAAGGCGCGCTCAATATGATCGAGAGCCCGCGCTGAGTAGACTATCGCTGCCACGGCTTCGGTGGTCGCGCCCGCCCATCGACGGCGAGGCGCTGCATCCAGGCATGCACATCCGCGGCGCGATAGACTTCTCCCGTCTCATCGATTTCAGCATCCGCGGCTAGCGCTTCTTTGACGAGGCTGCGAATCTGTTCCTCATAGGCCGCGTGCCGTTCAACCGCCTCGACTATTAAGCTGTGAGCGGAACGTCCAGTCTGCTTGGCAAGTGCGCCAAGACGCGCGCGTAGTTTGGGTGGCAAACGGATGGTGGTGGTAGCTGCCATGGTTTCTCGCTCCTCCTCGCCGAAGTTAAGCACAAATGTAGCACATTGACGGCACTCGCGCCACGACCTTGTGACCCGTGATAGTTGGCTGCCGTTTTAGATTTCCGGCCGGGATATTCCTAAAACGGGTTGCCACTCCTTGAAGTGTTTCGGTGCTTCTTTGGCCACTTTTTCCATTGACGACACTTGCGTGGTTCAACGTCCGCGGAACACGGGCTCGCGTTTCTCGACGAAAGCCCGCACCGCCTCACGATAATCTTCGCTTGCGACGCAATGAATGTGGTGAGTCGCCTCCAGATCTAAGCAGTCATCGACATCGCCGGCCATGGCGCGATTGAGATTTTCTTTCATGTATCGATAGGCAATCGTCGGCCCCTTTGCGAGACGGCCCGCTATTTCTCGGGTGCGGGCCGCCAGCTCCTCCGGTTCGCACACCCAGTTGGTGAGTCCAAGCCGCAGCGCCTCCTCGGCGCTCACGCGGTCGGACAGGTAGTAGAGTTCGCGCGCCTTTGCCGATCCGACCAGCTGAGTCATAAAGTACGTACCGCCATAGTCCCCCGAGAATCCTATGCGGGCAAACGCGGTGGTCAGGAACGCGCTGCGGGACATGATGCGCAGATCACATGCCAGCGCCAGGGCCAATCCGGCGCCGGCGGCGGCACCGGGCAAAGCCGCCAAGGTGGGCTTGGGCATTTTGAACAGGCGTCCGGCCGTCGCGCGCTGATTAACGCGTTGCCGGTGAATCTGTTCGTCAATAGTCATCGGACGCCCAGACTCGTTGTGCGCTGCCATCCCTTTGACATCGCCGCCGGCGCAAAAGCCTTTGCCGGCGCCGGTCAGCACCACGCATTTCACCGAGGGGTTCAATTCCGCCGCGGCCAACTGGTCGGCCAAGGCTTGATTCATCGCCTCGCTCATCGCGTTACGCGCCTCGGGACGATTGAGCGTCAAGGTGAGTACGCCCTCATGCAAGGACGAGAGCAAGTCAGAGGTGGTCTCTAGCCGATCAGTCATCAGATTCTCCTCATGTCGCACCGACTTTAGTAAGGGTACGGTCCGACGCCAGCAAGACGTTATGATTGAAGCAAGACGATGTCCCACTCGAATTTTAAAACTTCCGGCACGGGCGAGTCGACTGCCTTGCAAATCGTTAACGCGGGATCGCGGTGCCGCGCAGGCATGGTTGACATCAGTATGTCCTTTTCGTTGAGCACTTCGCCCGGAAAGTACATCTGCGCGACTAAGCGATAGTCGTCGGCAGTGACGTCGAAATGGATGTGAGGCGTGCGCATTCCGCCGGCCGGGTCCGGATACGCGCCCGGCTTTATTGTCAGGATGCGATACCTCCCCTGCGCCGTCGTGCGCAGAAGCGCTACACCTTGAAAGTTCGGATCGAGCGGCGCGGGATTCTTGTCGATCGGATTTGCATAGCGCCCCGCTGCGTTTGCCTGCCAGATTTCCAACACTGCGTCCTTTACCGGGGTGCCATCTGTCCTCAGCACACGTCCGGAGACTTCGATCACTTGACCCAAGGCCCGGCCGCGTCGTCCAGGAATTCTCGTAAGGTCGAAATCATGAGACCGGGGCATGTGTACCGGAAAGTACGGACCAAATGTCTCTTGCGGAGTGGGTCGCAGCAATTCAGAAGCACCCGCGCGAAGTGCGAGCGCTCCGGTGCCAATGCCGATGACGACGGTTCTTCGTGAAATGGTCATAGGTCCCCCGGCCAATGGAACATTGAGTAGCGGTCCGCGGTTACTGTAACTTAGAGGCGCCATAGGCTGTGAGCGCAGCCATACCTCGGCCCCCTGAACGCCCGGGGGCGATGGGAGCCCAATGCAAACGGAGGGCTCTCAAACCCATAAACCCAGCATTTGGTTAAACCAAAGAGGTCTGTGTGCGATTGGCGTGCGAATTTTCGTGTAATGTGAGGTAACGTAAAGGCCAGCGGCGACTACTCCGATCACTCGCAATTCGCGCTGTCGGCGCTAACCGCATGAGAGAAAAAAGATCTTGCGCCGGTGAACCAGCGACTCCGCATATTCATTTCCTCGCCTGGCGACGTCAAAGCGGCGCGGGAGATCGCCGCGCTCACGATCGAACGGCTGGCGCAGGATTATGCGCGCTTCTTCAAGATCGAGCCGTATCTATGGGAGTACGAGGCGATGGTCGCCTCGGGACATTTCCAGGACTCGATCGAGCCGCCGAGTGCTTTCGACATCGTGCTGTTGATCCTGTGGTCGCGGTTAGGAACCCTGCTGCCGGAGCGGACAGCGGTCCGCGAGTACCGTGGCATCGACGGCCGGGCTCCCGTGACCGGAACGGAATGGGAATTCGAAGAAGCCCTTCAGGCCGCTCAGGCCCGCGGCGCTCCCGATCTTCTCATTTATCGCAGCCTGAAACCCTCGGCGGTCGACATCCGGGATTCGCTCATTCGCGAGCAGCAACTACAGCAACTGACGGCTCTCGACGGGTTCTGGGGACGTCATTTTGCCAATCAAGGCGTTTTTCTCGGGGCCTATACGGAATTCAGCAGCGATACCGAATTTGCCGAGACCTTGGAGAGGCATCTACGCAAACTCATCGAAAGCCGGGCTACTGCACAGCACACGAGCGGTGGAACCCAGTCAGCAAGAGTTTGGTTCCAGGCGCCGTTTCGCGGACTCGAGTCCTACGACTTCGAGCACGCGCCGATCTTCTTTGGTCAGGATGACGCACTGACTAAGGCCATGATGCAACTGACGGCAAACGCGGAAGCGCAATCGCCGTTTCTTCTCGTGCTGGGGGCGAGCGGCTCCGGCAAGTCCTCGTTGGTCAAAGCGGGAATCGTTCCGAAGCTCTTTGTCCGCAGACGCATTCCCGGCGCCGCATTTCTGCGTCGGGTCGTGTTTCGGCCGAGCGATGCGTTGGACGGCGAAGATCTTTTCGATGCGCTCGCACGCCGGCTGTCGACGCAGGCCGGTCCGAACGAAGGCCTGCCGGAACTCATCGGGCACGGTCAGTCGGTATCGAGTCTCGCCGCCCATTTGCGTGAGTCCCCGGCGACACCCGGGTATCCGATCGGCACTGCGCTCGGGCAACTCATGACAAGCGCGCGCCGCGATGGCGCCATGCTGGACTACGAAGGCGCCAAACTGATCCTCGTTGTCGATCAGCTCGAAGAGCTGTTCACGAACGAGCGGCTGACGCCGACGGAGCGCGAGCGCTTCGTCTGTCTGCTCTTTGGTCTCGTCCGTTCGGGTCTCGTGTGGGTCATCGCCACGATGCGCAAGGATTTTTGGCACCACGCAGATGCCACCCCGGAGCTGGCGCGGATGGCAGAAGGCAACGGACGGCTCGAGCTCCTACCGCCCACTCCATTGCAATTGAGCCAGATGATGCGGCGCCCTGCGGCCGCTGCCGGCGTCGAGTTTGAACATCATCCAACCACCGATGTGCCCTTGAACGAGGTCATTAGCGAGGAGGTCGCCCGGGAGCCCGGCGCCCTGCCGCTGCTCTCTTATCTGCTTGATCAGCTGTATCGCGCTGATGTCCTCGAAGAACGCGGCGGTACGCTGACCTTCGCGACGTACGAGAGATTGGGTCGCCTGGAGGGTGCCATCGCGACCAAGGCTGAAGCGGTGTTGGCCAGCTGTGCTTCCGAGGACCGCTCGGCGCTCGGGTCGGTGTTGTTTTCGCTGGTACAGATGGGCACCGCGGACGGCGACATCGAGCGGGCAGTCTCGAGGCGAGTGCCTCTGGGGACATTTCAACCGGGCACGTCGCCGCGCCGGCTGGTCGATGCACTTTTGCATCCGGACGCGCGACTGCTGGTCAGCGATGCCGAACAGAAGGGCAATCCGACCGTCCGCGTCGCACACGAGGCGCTCATCACCCGATGGGCGCTGGCGCGGGAATTCATTCAAGGCAATGCCCATGCATTGAAGATTCGCCGCCGCATCGAGGAGCGCTATGCCCTGTGGCGCGGACACCAGGAGGCCCGCAACGGCGGGGTTAAGGAGCACGCGACCATCCCCTGGCGAGCGAGGCTTGCGTGGCGCGCTCACTTCGGCCGCGAACCCGGCCTGCTGTCCGAGATCGACCTGGTCGATGGACAGCGTCTGTTGCGCGAGCATCGCGCCGATACTGAGCCGCATCTGGCGGACTACATTGATCGTTCCGCAGCCGATGACAAACGGTTGCGCAGCCGCTCGGTCAGGCTGCTTAGCGCCGTCGCTGGCGTCGTGACTGTCCTCGCGATTCTCGCTTCAGCGGCCGGATTGATCGCCTCGCAAAAGCAGCACGAGGCGGAATTGCAGACGCAACGGACACTCGAGGCTCAATCGCGACTTCTGACCGAAGCAGCCCGCGGGTACCTGAAGGACGGAGACGTGCAAGGTGCACAGGGCATTATCTTCGAAGTCCTGGCGAACCGGCCCTCCCGCGAGGCGACGTTGGCCTCCGCAATCAATGAATTTCAGGAAGCGCGCGCGGCCGATAGGCAGGTGGCCATCCTCTTCGGCCATGGTGATACCGTCCGGTCCGCTGCGTTCTCGACCGATGGACTTCGCGTCGTCACCGCATCCAACGATGCTACGGCGCGCGTCTGGGATTCCCGCACGGGCCTGCCGCTGATCGTGTTCTCCGGTCATAGTGGTCGCGTCATCTATGCGGCGTTTTCACAGGACCGCCGCCGCATCGTGACGGCCTCGGAAGATAAAACCGCGCGCATCTGGGACACCGAAACCGGCAAGCTACTGGTCACGCTATCCGGTCACGGAGACATCGTCAGCTCCGTCGCCTTCTCGCCCGATGGCCTACGCGTCGTCACCGCGTCCCGTGACCAGACCGCGCGCATTTGGGACTCCGGCACCGGGGCACAGCTCGTAGTTCTCTCCGGACCGGGCGTCAAGTTCCTCTCCGCCGAGTTCTCCCCCGATGGGCGGCGCATTGTCACAGCGCCCTACTCAGCATCCGACCGGGCAGCGCGCATCTGGGACGCCAGCAGTGGTGCTCAGCTCATGACGCTGTCCGGCCACGCGGGTGCCATCCAATCCGCGGTGTTTTCGCCGGATGGGCGGCGCATCGTCTCGGCGTCCGCCGATCACACCGCCCGCATCTGGGATGCGTTGAGCGGCGCGCAGCTGAGTGTGCTTTCCGGTCACAACGATGCCGTCTTTTCTGCCGCGTTCTCGCACGATGGTCGGCGCATCGTCACCACGTCGTTCGACCACACCGTTCGCATCTGGGACGCCGACAACGCTACACAACCAATCGTGTTCCACGCTTACGGTGATGTCACAATCACCTCCGCCTTGTTCTCCCCCGATGGGCAACGCATCGTCGTGGCGTACAGCGACGGGACGGCGCGTATCCTCGACTCAGGCGTCCGAGCGCAGCTCGCTGAGCTATCCGGCCATAGCGCAGGCGTCAACTCCGCGGAATTCTCCCCCGATGGGCAGCGCATCGTCACGGCATCGGGCGACAGGACGGGGCGTATCTGGGACACGCAAACCGGCCGGCCGCTCGCCGTGTTGTCCGGCGACAATGCTGAATTCATTTCCGCGGCGTTCTCCCCCGACGGAGGGCGCATCGTCACCGCGTACAAAGACGGAACCGCGCGCATCTGGGACGCGACCAGTGCCGCTCGGCTCGCAGTACTATCAGGGCACAGCGGTCTCGCGAATGGTGCGACGTTTTCGCCCGACGGGCGGCAAATCGTCACCGCAGGCGAGGATCGAACGGCGCGCATCTGGGATGCGGAGAGCGGCCGGCAGGTTACCGTACTCTCAGGTCATAGCGGTATCGTCACTACTGCATCGTTTTCGCCCGACGGGCGGCGTGTGGTCACAGCGTCCTTGGACGGAACGGCGCGCATCTGGAGCGCCGATAATGGCCAGATCGTTGTAGTGCTCTCCGGCCACGGCGGCGGGGTCACTGATGCGGCGTTTTCACCCGACGGGCGGCGCATCGTCACCGCAGGCAATGACCGAACGGCGCGCATCTGGGACGCCGCTACCGGCCAGCCGCTGATTGTCCTATCAGGTCATCGCGATGTTCTCTCCTCCGCCCGGTTTTCACCGGACGGGCGGCACATCGTCACGGGAGGCGTGGACAAGACTGCGCGCATTTGGGACGCCGGCTCGGGCCAGGAGCTTGCCGTGCTCTCAGGTGACGGCGGCATATTGGCGTCTGCGATATTCGCTCCCGATGGGCGCCGTATCCTCACAGCCTCCACCGACAAGACGGCACGCATTTGGGATGCTACCGTGCCGGCGGATCTCGGCGGGCAGGTGGCGTGGTCGCAAGCCGCGCAATTCGATCCCTTGCCGAATATCGAGAGCGAACGGTTGGGGTTGCCGCCCGATCGGCGCATCAGAATCTGGCGGAACGATGAGTCGAAATGCGATGCAGCGGCTGCAGCGCCTTATGACCCCGACCGGCTGGCGTCAGGATCACTGCAAGAGGATATTGCTGCCGATACCGCCACCGCGGCCTGCACCCAGGAACTCGCCAAATCTGCTAATTCCATGCGACTCGTCTATCAATTGGGCCGCGCATTGCTCGCGAAGCATGACCCGAAGGGTGCGAGACGCGAATTCGAAATGGCCGTCTCGCATGGCTATCGCGCCGCGCGCCTCGATCTTGGCGATCTCCTCAGCGCCTCCGCTGGTACGCGCGATCCCGCGCGTGCCGTGTCGCTGTACGAGCAGGCATGGCAGGACGGACTGCACAGCGCAGCCTTTAGACTCGGCCGCCTCTATGAGGCCGGCATTTCATCTTCAACCACGTCTGTGCCAGGCGAGCCCCGGCCGGATCTCGCGAAGGCCTGGTCCTGGTACGAGAAAGGAGCCGATGCCGGCGAACCGAACGCACTCGCGCGCTTCGCGGAGCGCGATGAGAAGAATGCACTCGCCGAGCAAGACCGATCAAAGCAGAACATGCTTCTAGTTGACGCCTTCGATTATTACGCGGCAGCTGCTGAGGGCGCCCACGACGAAGATTGGCCGGATGACTCATGGAGAAATTGGCGCTACCGCCGTGCGACGCTTGCTCGCCTGCTTGCGCGTGAGGGCATGATGCAAAGGGTGGCGGATGATTACACCGCTGTGCGCCACAAATGGGCACCGCAGCCGCCGACGCCCTGGGAGAAGGTGAAAGCGAAGTTTCGCCCATAAGTGCCGCATCGCGGCGAGCCAGGTTTCGTCGACCTGAACTTGACTACCGCACGGCTCTGCGAGCCGCATGTTCGATATCAGAACTGCACGGATGAAGTACGAAGTGAACCTTCGTTGAACTCGTTCGCCTGAACTCTCAATATGGGTCTATGGAATCTCAAACGTCGTTTGCGCAGCGAGTGTAACATCTCAGTGGATTTGGTTTCGCTTCGGGCTGATCGGGAGTGGCACGTGTCATTCACACCGCTGGCAAAAGGGCGATATCTCGAAGGCTTGGCCGTCGACGCTCGAACCGTCTGGTTTACGGATGTCATCGTGGGCGGCGTACAAGGTTTGCACGCGGACGGTGGCACATCACATTGGTTTCCGGAGCGGCTCTGGATTGGCGGCGTTGCGTTGAATGAGGATGGCGCGGTGCTGTGCTCCGGTCCGGGCGGGATCACCTGGTTCAATGCCGCAACCGGCCGTTCCGGGACCTTGTTGAACAGCATCGACGGCGTGCCCTTGTCCGGTGTGAACGAGATGTGCGCGAACGCCCAAGGCGGCCTGATATTCGGCACGCTGGACATCGAGTCGATCAAGCAGGGGCGAAAAACACTGCCCGTCGCGATCTATCGGCTCGACGTGAACGGCGCCGTCACGTTGCTGAGCGACGGCCTTGTGTTCTGTAATGGGCTCACCGTGAGCGCGGACGGTAAACAGTTGTTCCACAACGAAAGCTTTAACGGGACTTTCGTCTATGACATCGAGGATGACGGCAGCCTTGGTCCTCGAAGAATGCTGATCGAGAAACCGGATTGCGACGGCATCGCCTTGGATGCGCGGGGTCATATCTGGATTTCCGGCTTCGCCTCCGAGGAATTGTTGTGTTTGCGGCCCGACGGTAGTGTCGAGCAGCGACTTGCGTTTCCAGGGGGCGCCGCGACCAATGTCCGTTTCGGCGGGGCCGATCAGCACGAGCTCTTCATAACGGTCGTGCCGCTCACTGCGGGCGCCGAGATCGCGCGAGGCCAATTGCCGACGCAACACAATTCAGTGCTGTACCGCACGCGCAGTCCCGTGCCCGGACGCGCCATCCGCAAAACGCGCTTTCGCCTGGATTGAACCATTCGACCAAGGGGAAACGCATGACGAAGAGAACTCCCGTAGTCGTCGTGACCGGCGCGAGTCGAGGCGCAGGTCTCGGCATTGCTACAGCGCTCGGCGCTCATGGCTGCACGGTGTACGTCACGGGGCGATCGGAGAAGGCCGGCGACGCGTCGCTGCCCGGCACGATCTACGAAACCGCCGAAGCGGTCACGGCGGCCGGAGGCGAAGGCATCGCGGCGCGTGTCGATCACGCCGATGACGGACAAGTGGAGGCACTGTTCAGCCGCGTGCAGCGTGAACAAGGACGTCTCGACATTCTTGTGAATAATGCATGCCTCATTCGTGACGAATTGATGCACCCGGTGAACTTCTGGGAAAAGCCACTGAACGTCGTCGACATGCTCGACGTCGGTCTGCGCAGCAGCTATGTCGCCAGCTACTACGCAGCGCCGATCATGGTCGCGCAACGGAAAGGGCTGATGATCTTCACCTCGGCGTCTGGCGCGGTTCACTACGTGTTCGATCCCGCGTACGGGGCCCACAAGGCGGGAATGGACAAACTAGCTGCCGACATGGCGGTTGAGTTCAAACCATTCGGCGTGGCTACGCTTTCCATTTGGATGGGTGCGTTGCTCACGGAGCGATTGAAGCTGATGATCGAGAGCAATCCAAAGAAGTATGGCAACCTGGCCGAGACGGCTGAAACACCGCAATTCACCGGTCACATCATCTGGGAACTCTATAACGATTCCACGCTGATGCAGCTGAGCGGGCAAACGCTAATCGGCGCTGAGCTGGCGGTGAAGTACGGCATCAAGGATGCGGGCGGCCGGCAGCCGCCCTCCTATCGCGTCACCCATGCGGTCGAGCCACGGGTACAGTACCCCAACATCATACGATGACGGGGCGCTGATAAGTGACCGCGGAATGACGCGCACCAGACTCGGCAAACGGTGAGCTGGGGTCGATGCCGTGGGCAGAAATGCCAGCAGTTGTGGTATGAAGGGGGGAAGCCTGTTCGCGCGCCTCATGGCGCGCAGCAAGGACAAAGACAAAAATTGCTAGGGGACGATAAATGAGCAGCCCTGCTAGGACCGCACCTCTCGCCACCATGCCACGCGCCGAACTGACGCTGCGCGGCCTGGTTCTCGGCGTACTCATCACCGTGGTGTTCACGGCGGCCAACGTCTACTTCGGGCTGAGGGCGGGCCTCACGTTCGCGACCTCGATCCCGGCCGCGGTTATCTCCATGGCGGTGCTGCGCGGCTTCAAAGGGATGACCGTCCAGGAGAACAACATCGTGCAAACCGTCGCCTCGGCGGCAGGCACTTTGTCCTCGGTCATCTTCGTGCTGCCAGGCATGGTGATGATCGGCTGGTGGACCGGCTTTCCGTACTGGGTTTCCTGCGCGATCTGCGCCCTGGGGGGAATCCTGGGCGTGATGTATTCGATCCCGTTGCGGCGCGCGCTGGTGACGCAGTCCGATTTGCCCTACCCCGAAGGCGTCGCCTGCGCCGAGGTGCTCAAGGTCGGCGGCGGCGAACACGCCGATGCCGCTGCGGTCGAGGACAGTCGCGCCGGCTTGGCCGCCGTGGTCTGGGGCGCGATCGTCTCAGCGGCATTTGCCTGCATCGTGGCCACGCGCATCTTCGCCAGCGACGTCGTGCGGTACTTCCGCGTAGGCGGTGAACGGGGCGGCGTGACCGGCTTCGATTTCTTCCTGTCCTTCGCGCTATTCGCCGTCGGCCACCTGGTAGGGCTGTGGGTCGGCATAGCGATGTTCGTAGGTGCGCTGATCGGCTGGGCCTGGGGCGTGCCGCATTTCTCGGCGCTCGCGACCAGCACGGAGTCCATGGCGCAGTTGGCCCAGCACACCTGGAGCCATCAGGTTCGTTTCGTCGGTGCGGGCACCATCGGCGTGGCGGCGGTATGGACGCTGGCGAAGCTTGTCAAACCGGTGGTCGCCGGCTTGCGCTCTGCCATGGCAGCCTCGCGTGCGCGCGCCGCCGGGAACGCCGCACTACTGCCGCGCACCGAGCAGGACATCCCGATCGGCTATGTTGCCCTGGTCTCGTTGGCCTGCATGGTGCCGATTGGCGCGCTGATCGCCAACTTCTCCGCCAGCAGCGGCCTCGGAGGCCATATGCTCGTGATGGTGGCCAGCGCCCTGGTCTACATCGCCCTGATGAGCTTTTTCGTTTCCGCGGTCTGCGGCTACATGGCCGGGCTCATCGGCTCTTCGAACAGCCCGCTATCGGGAATCGGTATCCTGGTGGTGATCGGCGCAGCACTCCTCCTGGTGCCCGGTATCCGCTCTGGCCTGCCTGCCGGCGGCGACACGGCGCTGGTGGCCTACGCGCTGTTCGTCACCGCGGTGGTGTTCACCGTGGCGGCCATCGCCAACAATAACCTGCAAGATCTCAAAACCGGCCAGCTCGTCGATGCCACGCCGTGGAAGCAGCAGGTAGCGCTGGTCATTGGAGTCATAGCCGGCGCCGCGATCATTCCGCCGATCCTCGATCTGCTCAACCATGCCTACGGTTTCGCCGGCGCTCCGGGCCCGCACCACGAGCACCCTTTGCCGGCACCGCAGGCCGGCCTGATTTCGGCGCTAGCGCAGGGAGTGATCCAGCACAACGTCGACTGGAGCCTGATCCGGATCGGTGCGCTGGTCGGTGTCCTGGCGATCGCCGCCGACGAAACCCTCCGCCGCTTTACCGCCTCTGCGCACCTCTCGCCGCTGGCCGTGGGCCTGGGAATCTACCTGCCGACGCAGAGCACACTGATGGTCGTCGTCGGGGCGATCGTGGGCTGGTACTTCGATCGGCGTGCGGAGCGCGCCTCCAAGCCCGAGGCCACCAAGCAGCTCGGGGTGCTTTTGGCCTCGGGCATGATAGTCGGCGAGGGCCTCGTGGGCGTGGTAATCGCCGCCTTCGTCGCCTTCTCGGGCAAGGATTTTCCGCTGGCCGTGGTTGGTGATGAGTTTGCCGATAACGCCGCGGTATGGATCGGGAGCGGCGTGTTCGCGCTGACGGTGTTTCTGTTGTATCGCTGGGCGGCGCGCATGCGGCCTTAGGCTCTTACTCGCGTGTCTCAGCTACTTGGCTTTCGACGCCCCGAAGGATTTACAACCACGTAAATTGTCGGATTTGCCCCTCGCGGTGCTATTCTAGTATTCCAATTGGCGATTGAGGACACTATTCCTCCTTATACCAGCTTCGAGCTGATGTCGGACCGCCAGAATTAGTACGACATCCTCGGACGGCACCCAACGATATTTCGCCACGTAGCCATATCTCCCACGGAAGAGCACGAGTTCGCGCCGACCATCTTCCGCCGGGCGGCCCAGCAACGGATGATCCGAGAGCAACTCGAAAGCGCGTCGCACGCTGAGCATGCGCTCACGAGCTAGCTTTGGGTTGTGGACCGCTATGAATTCGAATAGCCGTTCGAGATCGGCAAGCGCTTGAGTCGTTATCTGGACACGCGCCACGTGCGTGCTCGCGGTCGGCGTACAGCCTTTCCTGCTGCTCGAGCTTCGAGATAGTCAAATGCAACTTCCAACGGAAATGCCTTGCCGCTCTCCATTGCCTCGCTTTCGGAAACAGCAGCGTCGTTCCCGAAACGCTCGCGAATTTCCGCCCGCTCCGCCTCCTGGCTCAATGCCTCAATCATAAACGCGTGCGGCGTCTTCTTGGCGACTCCAGCAAGCCGCTCAATCCGACGCTTAAGATCTTCAGGGAGCTTAAGACTGGTTGCCGCCATGTGTCACACCTCGCACGCGAAAGGTAGTCACAAAGTATTACCTTTTCCCGCTGCAGTCAAGACAATGATTGTGGGGCTGACAATTAGCACGCTCCGGTCAATCCTTGGTTCGCTGATTGGGCGCAACGGAGAGAATCGCCGCGACCCCGGCGGACCAGTCGAGGAATCGGACCCCTTTTTCAAGTTTCAGTGCTTTGCCGGTCACCGTGTCTGTCATGTGTGCGGCGCGCACATCTTCACTTGACAACCCAGTCCACCGACCCTGGCCTGCGCGGATACCAAAGACATGTTTGATTGGCAGGAATCGAGGGCCGACTGGCACCATCACGAGAACCTTCTCGGCCTGGAACTCGCGAACGACGACGCCACAGTAACCTGCCGAAAACCTTTGAGCGCCATGATCTGATCAAAGAGCTGTAAAACTGGCTTCATTAGGCCCTCACGAATCGCCGATTAGTGCGCCACGAGTAACTACGACGAGAATGTCCCGCTGGGGAAAAACGTCGATCCAGTTATATATCGCCCGCTCCGCCGTGCGCGTCAACGAGGGAACCCTCGTTATTCGTGGAGAAATGCGCCAATACGTGCTTGGAAGTGGAGCGGGCGATGGGAATCGAACCCACGGCTCAAGCTTGGGAAGCTTGGGTATTACCATTATACGACGCCCGCTTCGGCGCCAATTCTAGTCGCGCACCTAGGGGTCAAGCAAATTCATGGCACGATGGTTCTACGAGGACCAGCCCAGCGCTATATTGGTGGATCGCAGGTAAAGCATGAATACATCAAGACTTATCAAGAATTCTCAGCAATAAGGGTTGAATTTCATGGACCGCAGAGGCTTTATTACGACTGCCGGCGCGCTGTCGCTCGCGGCTGCGGCGGGCGAACTTCGCGCCGCGACCCGCGCCTTTGATCCTACCGAACAATCCATCGCAACTCTGCAGCGCGCGCTGGCCAGAGGCTTAAGCTCCGAGGCGCTGACAGCAGCCTATCTTGAGAGGATCGCTCGCTACGATCACCATGGTGCCGAATATCGGTCGGTTCTCGCTCTCAACCCCAATGCCCTCAAGGACGCCCGGGTCCTCGATACGGAACGTAAATCGGGAAAGCTGCGCGGATCTCTGCACGGAATTCCTATCATCGTCAAGGACAACATCGAAACCCGCGACCCGATCGCGACCACCGCGGGATCCTTGGCGCTGGCCGGTTCGTTCCGACCGGCCGACGCGCCTCTGGTGGGACGGCTGCGCGCTGCCGGTGCGATCCTTCTGGGCAAGGCGAACTTGAGCGAGTGGGCAAATTTTCGCTCGACGCGTTCCTGCAGCGGCTGGAGCGGCGTCGGCGGACAAACTCGCAACGCCTACGATCGCAATCGCAACCCATCCGGCTCGAGCGCAGGTTCCGGCGTCGCCGCGGCGGCGAGTTTCTGCGTTGCCGCCATCGGCACGGAAACCAACGGCTCGATTCTCTCACCTGCCTCAATCAACGGCCTGGTGGGCCTCAAGCCCACGGTGGGCATGGTCGACGAGGCGAGGGGTCATACGAATAGAGCCCCGGCAGGACACCGCCGGCCCGATGTGCCGAACGGTCGGCGATGCCGCGATTCTCGCGGCGGTGATCGCCGAGCGGCCCTTGGGCTTCGGCGCACACGGCGCCGACATTGAGGCGTTTCGTCTGCGCGACGTGCGCATCGGCGTCATGCCCGTGCCGCAGGGCGCGCATCCTGACACAACTCGGCTGTTCGCCGAGGCGCGCGCGGCGCTCGAGCAGGAAGGCGCGGTGACCGTCGATCTGAAGTTGCCGAAGGCATTTGACGAGATGGGCGAATCGCCACTCGACGCGCTGCTCTATGAGTTCAAGGACGCGATCAATGCCTACTTGGGGACGCTTGATCCCTCCCAAGTGGATTGCAAGACCCTCGCAGATCTCATCGCCTTCAACAAGGCCCATGCAAATGACGAACTCATCATATTCGGCCAGGAAATCTTCGAGATGTCGGAGGCGAAGGGGCCCTTGAGCGACGAGGCCTACCAAAAGGCGCTCGCCACGCTGAAACGCACGGCCGATGCCGAAGGCCTCGCGGCGCTGCTTGGTCAGCAGGGCGTGGAGGTATTGATGGCACCGGGCAACGGGCCAGCCGACCTGATCGATCCGGTCTGGGGTGATCGGCGCACCGGCGCAGGATCGCCAATCGCCGGTGCGGCCGCGATCGCAGGCTATCCCAGCCTCACCGTGCCGGCGGGGCTGGTACGCGGGCTGCCGGTGGGCGTCACCTTGGTGACCTACCGAAATCAGGACGGCTTGTTGCTGCAAGTCGCCAGAGCTTACGAACGCGCGGCCAACGCGCGTGTGCCGCCGCATCTTCGCGAGCTCTGACTCAACTTGCACGCTCGATCAGCGCAATGCTTGAACTATCTTGCGCGCGATCTCGCCGCGCAGGATTCTTGTCATTATCGTTGCCCCGTGATGCGCGAACCAAGGGTTTGCGGTGC
The DNA here is from genome assembly GCA_963749775.1 of uncultured Gammaproteobacteria bacterium. Classification (GTDB taxonomy): domain Bacteria; phylum Pseudomonadota; class Gammaproteobacteria; order Steroidobacterales; family Steroidobacteraceae; genus Bog-1198. The sequence goes on along the minus strand of CAVVPB010000020.1, from coordinate 44 downwards.
AACCTCGGGGCTGCGCGGGCAAAGGTTCGGGGAAATAGCGATCA
>CAVVPB010000019.1:0-36964 GCA_963749775.1 uncultured Gammaproteobacteria bacterium | reverse complement strand
TGCATCTACGGCGCAGGCGCGATTGGCGGATACCTCGCCGTGCAGCTCGCGCTATCGGGACAAGAGGTGTGCGTCGTGGCACGCGGCGCGCACCTCGATGCGATTCAAAGAAATGGCCTGACGCTTCTGATCAAAGGCCGCGAGAAGGTGGCGCGCGTCGCCGCTGATTCGAATCCCGGCGCTTTTGGCCCGCAGGACATCGTCATTTGCGCGCTCAAAGCGCATCAAGCATTTGACAACGCCGCAGCCTTCGCGCCGCTTCTGGGACCCGAGACGGCGGTGGTGACGGCCATGAACGGAATCCCCTGGTGGTACTTTTACAAAAGCGGCGGCCAATTCGAGGGACACTATCTCGAGACGGTCGATCCGGCGGCCGCCAGTGGAACTGCATCGGACCGCAGCGCGCCATCGGCTGCGTGGTCGAGCCGGCATGCGAAGTCACGGCGCCGGGAATCATCACCCATCACCAATTCAATCGCTTTATCATTGGAGAGCCCGATGGTAGTCGATCGAGTCGCGTGCAGGAGCTGAGCAGGGTGCTGAGCGAGGCGGAATTCGACGCGCCGGTACGCGACAATATCCGCTGGAACATTTGGCTGAAACTCTGGGGCAACGTGTGCTTCAATCCCATCAGCGCGCTGACGGGCGCAACCTTGGGCCGCATGATCGGCAATCCGGACCTCAGGGCGTTGTGCAAGGCCATGATGCTCGAGACTCAGGCAGTCAACGAGGCGCTCGGCGTGCACATCCCGTCGGAGATGATGGATCGGCGGCTCGCGGGCGCCGCGGCGGCGACGGATCATAAGATGTCGATGCTGCAGGATTTGGAGCGCGGCCGTAGCCTCGAAATCGATGCGCTGGTCGGCGCCGTACAGGAACTCGGCCGCCTCACCGCGGTAAGAACCCCGATCGTCGATGCCGTACTGGCTTTGATCAAGGAGCGGGCGCGGGGCCTAACAGGTTAAGATCGCACCATGAAGACGGCCTATATCACGCATCCTGACTGCCTGCGTCATGAAATGGGCGCCGGACATCCCGAATGTCCGGATCGATTGAGCGCGGTCAACGAACAGATGCGCTCGTCTGGATTGCTCGATGAGCTGCGCTGCCTTGAGGCGCCGCTGGCCCACGGCGAGGACCTGAAGCGAGTGCACCGCGCCGCCTACGTCGACCTGATCTTCGAGAACGCGCCCACCGAAGGCTACGTGCAACTGGACCCGGATACCGCGATGAATCAGTACAGCCTTGCGGCCGCACGACGCGCCGCCGGCGCAGGTCTCATGGCCGTCGATGAGGTGATGGCCGGCCGGGCAACCAACGCGTTCTGCGCGGTTCGCCCATGCGGGCACCACGCCACTCAGATCCGATCGATGGGTTTTTGTATTTTCAATAATATCGGCGTCGCGGCGGCGTACGCACTGGAGAAAAAGGGCCTCGAGCGTGTCGCGGTCATTGATTTCGACGTGCATCACGGCAACGGCACGGAGGACATGTTCAGTCCGCCGCATTGGCACAAGCGCGTCTTGATGGCGAGCTTCTTTCAGCACCCCTTTTATCCGTACAGCGGCACCGTCAATCCGGCGCCCAACATGATCAACGTGCCGCTGGCCGCGGGCAGCGACGGCGCCGCCGCGAAAAAAGCGGTTGAATCGCAATGGTTGCCGGCGCTGGAGAATTTCAAGCCGCAGATGATTTTTATTTCAGCCGGATTCGACGCGCATCGCGAAGATCTGTTGGGCGGTATGGCGTTGGTCGAAGCGGACTACGAGTGGATGACCCGCGAAATGATGCGAATTGCCGCTCAACATGCGCAGGGGCGTATCGTTTCGATGCTCGAGGGCGGCTACAACCTATCCGCCCTGGGTCGCAGCGCGGTGGCGCACGTCAGGGCCTTGTCCGAAGCGCGTCCGAACTAGGCGTAGTACCTGCCGACGCTCTCGGCCACGCACACCGGTTTGACCTGGCCTTCGCGTTCGACCGTCACTTCGGTGACGACTTGTACCCCGCCCTCGATGGGCTCGAAGGAAATGAGCTTGTAATGAGCCCGCAGGCGGCTATTGACAGGCACCGGTGCGGGAAACCGCACCCGGTTCAAGCCGTAATTGACCGTCATACGCACGCCGCTGACCTTGTGCGAACTTCTGCCGAAGAAGGGCAACAAGCTCAAGGTCAGGAAGCCGTGAGCCACGGTGGTGCCGAACATTCCAGCGGCGGCGCGCACCGGGTCCACATGGATCCACTGATCATCGCCGGTCACCGCAGCAAACTGATCGATGCGCGCCTGATCAACCGTGAGCCAGTCGCTGGTCCCGATCGGGGAGCCGACGAGCGCCTGAAGCTCCGCCAAACTTTGGTAGGTTTTCATCGCACTCATGATGGCATACCCGCGCTGAGAGCGTACCTGGAAAAGCCCGGTCTCGGCCCCACTTAAGGCAGTGGTACAGAACTAGGAGATGCGTGTGAATAAAGACGTGCTCGGCGTTTACCCAAGCCCTCAGGGCCATTGGGTGGGCGATGGGTTTCCGGTGCGAAGCCTGTTCAGCTATGACACCTTGGGAGCGCAGATCAGCCCATTTTTGCTGCTGGACTATGCGGCGCCGACGCAGTTCCCGCCGGCGGCGCGACCGCGCGGAGTGGGGGAACATCCGCATCGCGGTTTCGAGACCGTCACCATTGTGTATCAAGGCGAACTCGCCCACCGCGACTCCGCCGGCAGCAGCGGTGTGATCGGGCCGGGCGACGTCCAGTGGATGACCGCGGCCGCCGGAATCTTGCACGATGAATTTCATTCACCCGCATTCACGCAGCGCGGCGGCACCTTGGAGATGGCGCAGCTCTGGGTCAATTTGCCCGCCGCGCAGAAGATGTCGGCGCCCCGCTATCAAAGCCTGCTCAATGGGGATATACCGCAATTGGCGCTGGGATCGGGCGGCAGCGTGCGCGTCATTGCCGGCAGCTATCTGGGCGTCAAGGGACCCGCAGCGACGTGCAGCGCGCTTAACGTCTGGGATGTGCGCTTGCGGGCCGGCCACGAGGCCACTATCTCGTGGCCCGAGGGACATAGCGCCGCCATCGCGGTGCTGCGCGGCGCGATCACCGCCAACAATTCGCGCGAATCAAAGGATGCGGAACTGGTGCTGCTCGATCGCGCCGGCAGCGATGTGCGAATTGCCGCCGTCGCGGACAGCACCCTGCTCCTGCTCGGCGGCGCGCTCATACCGGAACCCATTGTGGGCTATGGGCCGTTCGTGATGAATTCGGCGCAAGAGATCGAAACCGCGATGAACGATTTTCGCACGGGAAAATTCGGCCGCTTGCAGCCACTGGGCGCGACCGCCGGCGCTGCCAGACAGTGAAAAAGCGGCAATATTGGTGAGTGCGAAACGCGGTGCTATGATTTGCCGGCGAGGATAGCGCGGGGCGCTGCCTCTGAAGCATTTTCAGCAGCTGCCGCCGCATACCGGTACAGTGTGGCGGTACTTCGAGGCGATCGACGACATAACGAAGTTGAAGCGTTGAGGCGGGCACTTGAACAAAACGAGTCGCATCTTCATCAGGCCGTCGAATCTCTGGTTTCGAGGGTGTAGCGCGTGCCTATTGGCCTGCGCGCTTGCGGCGGTGCCAAGCGGAGTTGATGCCACCGCGCCGGAAGTCTCACCGCCCACCTCTCGCGTTGTCGATCCGATCGAGGAACTGACCGAGATCATGGTCGAAGCGCGCGAACCGCGTTATGTCTCGCCCACGCGCCGCGACCAGATCGGGCGTATCTGGGCGCCGGTAGTGATCAACGGACAGGGACCTTTTCGCTTGGTGCTTGATACGGGTGCCAGCCACAGCGCGATTACCGCGCTGGTGGCCCTTGCGCTCGGTATACCGACGGATCGATCCCCGCCGGTGATCTTGCGCGGCGTGACGGGATTTGCCACCGTGCCGACCATTCGGGTGGATACCTTGACCGTGGGCGACATCGCCGTCGATCAGGCGGTTCTGCCGATCGTGCCGGATGCGTTGGGCGGTGCCGAAGGAGTGCTGGGCTCCGAAGGACTGCTGGGCAAGCGCGTCTTCATCGATTTTCGCCATGATCGCATCAATATTGCGTATTCGAAGAACGAGCGCTCTGCGCCTGGATTTGTGAGCGTACCGTTTTATTCGTTGCGCGGAACCTTGGTGGTCGTGGATGCGCGGGTCGGTTCAGTTCGCGCCAAAGCCGTCATCGACACGGGCGGCCAGGTAACCATCGCGAACAATGCGCTGAGGGAGGCGCTGGAGCGGGCCGGAGGCTCGCTCAGGAGCAAGCGCGACTTCATCATCGGGGCTACTAAGGATGTTGCGAACGGCGATCTGATGGATACGCCCGATATCGGAATAGGCGGCATCACGATTCGCGATCCGGGAGTGACGTTCGGCGATCTGTATATTTTCAAGCAATGGCGACTATTGAACGAGCCCGCGATTTTGATCGGCATGGATACGCTCGGCTTGCTCGACACGCTGATCATCGACTACCGCCGGCATGAACTACAACTGCGGATGCAAAACGCGGGCTAGCCGCGAGATCTTGCATGAACAGACCGCTCGTCGCCGTCGCAGCCCTGGTTTTCGTCCTTGCGGCGGCCGCGGTATACTATTTTAAGGGCCGTCAGGCGCCGCCGCCGGTGGTGGCCTCATCGCCAGCAACCGTAGCGCCGGCCGCGGAACCGGAAATCGAGCATCCCCTACCCGCGGCGGGTGGTTCGCCGCCCGCGGCACCGTTGCCGGATCTGGCCGACAGCGACGCGCCCCTGCGCGAAGCGCTGGCCCAAGTGGGCGGTGCCGCATCGGTGCACGAATATCTGATGCCGGACAATCTCATCCGCCGATTGGTCGTGACCATCGACAATCTGCCGCGCCAAAAGGTCGCCGGGGATAAGCGTCCCACCAAGCCTGTCGAGGGTTCGTTCGCCGCCGACGGCGATGAACTGCACGCGACTCTTAACAAGCAGAATTTCGAGCGATACAAGCCTCTGGTGACGGTGATACACGATCTCGACATGCAACAGCTCGCCGCGGTCTATATTCGTTTCTATCCGCTATTTCAGGAGGCCTATCAAAACCTGGGTTATCCGAACGGTTATTTCAACGATCGGTTGGTGCAGGTCATCGATGTCATGCTGGCAACGCCGCAACCGAAGGGCGCGATCGAGTTGGTGCGCCCCAATGTCATGTATACCTTTGCCGATCCGACCCTCGAGGCGCGTCCCGCCGGGCAAAAACTGCTGATTCGAATGGGGCCGCAAAATGCGGAGACGATCAAGCGTAAGCTGACGGAACTGCGCGCGGCCATCACGGCGGGGGCGCTCAAGCACTAGCGAGGCGGGAGTTTCAATGGTAGTTATTGGTACAGCAAGAATCTTAAATAAAAAATGGGGGAGCAATAATGGCTAGTACGTCCGCAGATGCGGGATTACCCAAGGCAACGTCCGCAGCTCAGAGCAATTGGCTGACCATCGGTGCCTCTTCGCTGGGCACGGTATTCGAATGGTACGACTTTTATCTGTACGGTCTGCTCGCCGCGGTGATCAGTTCGCAATTCTTCTCCGGCGTCAACGAAGTGACCGGCTTTATCTTCGCGTTGGCCGCTTTCGCGGCGGGCTTTGCGGTGCGGCCGTTCGGCGCGCTGGTGTTCGGACGCTTGGGCGACCTGGTGGGGCGCAAGCATACCTTCCTGATCACCATGGGAATCATGGGCGGTTCGACCTTTGCCGTCGGACTCCTACCGAACTACGCCACCGCCGGCGTGCTGGCGCCCATCCTGCTGGTGGCGCTGCGCTTGCTTCAAGGACTGGCGTTGGGAGGTGAGTACGGTGGTGCCGCGACTTACGTCGCCGAACACGCACCGGCGGGAAAACGTGGTTTGTTTACCAGTTTCATTCAGACCACCGCAACGCTGGGTTTATTCGGCGCGCTGATCGTCGTCATCGTGACTCGAACCAGCCTCGGCGAGGATGCGTTCAAGGCCTGGGGATGGCGCATACCGTTCTTGATTTCCGTCGTTCTTCTCGGCATTTCGCTGTGGATACGCATGCAGCTGGACGAGAGCCCGGTGTTCGTCAAGATGAAGAACTTGGGAACCACGTCGAAGGCGCCGCTGTCGGAGGCGTTCGGCCGCTGGCCAAATCTCAAGATCGTGCTCATCAGCTTATTAGGCGCGGTCATGGGCCAGGCCGTGGTGTGGTACACGGGACAGTTCTACGCCCTGTTCTTTCTCGAACGAATCGTGAAGGTGGACGGCGCCACCACCAACATATTGATAGCAGTCGCGCTGGTGTTGGCTACCCCCGGGTTCGTATTATTTGGATGGCTGTCCGATAGAATCGGTAGAAAGCCCATCATCTTGGCGGGCTGCTTGCTGGCGCTGCTGACCTATTTCCCGCTGTTCGGGGCGCTGACGCGCTACGCCAATCCGGCGCTGTACGCGGCGCAGCGCGCCACGCCGGTCACGGTGATCGCCGATCCGAAAGATTGTTCGCTCCAATTTGATCCGATTGGGAAGAACGCTTTCGATACGAAATCCTGCGACATCGCCAAGAACTATCTGGCGAAAGCCGGCGTGTCCTACCGGCGCGAAGATGCGCCACCGGGCACGCTGGCGCAGATTCGCAGCGGCACTAGTACATTCACCGCCCCCGATCCTAAGGTCGTGACAGGAGCCGATCGCAAGGCCGCGATTGCGGCGTTCCAAAAGCAGGTCAAGGCATCTTTGACCGCGGCAGGTTACCCGGACAAGGCGGATCCGGCGACCGTCAACAAGCCAATGGTCGTGCTCATTCTCTTCATCCTGGTGCTGTACGTAACCATGGTGTACGGGCCGATTGCAGCGATGTTGGTGGAGCTGTTTCCGGCGCGAATCCGCTACAGCGCCATGTCGCTGCCCTATCACATCGGCAACGGCTGGTTTGGAGGGTTTCTGCCCACCATCGCTTTTGCCATGGTGGCGGCAACGGGAGATATCTACTATGGGCTTTGGTATCCCATCGTCGTGGCGGGCATAACCGTGGTGCTGGGCTTGTTGTTCCTGCCGGAGACCTTCAAGCGCACGATTGATGCCTGATCATCAGCCTCCGATAAGGTACCGCCGCGGCTTCGCGGCGGTACCTTTATAGCTGCGCGACGCCCAGGTTTGCGGCGCCGCCGCAGCGTTACATTCCCTTCACGCAGCTAGCCAATGCCAGAAGTGTGACGTTATATGTTCCATAGACGGCGTACGGGTGCGTACGCTGGGGCATAACCATCTAACTGGCGGAAATCTATGGCGATCTTTAGCAAAAACCCTTTAAATTCAACGCTTCCGATGACCAGCGTGCTGCTGGCGGTTTCGGCTGTGACTCTGCTCGGAGGCTGCGTGGTGCGTGTCGCGAGTCCGCCGCCTCCGCCGCCCCCGCGGGCATATGTGCCGCCCCCGGCGCCTGTGCAGGCCTATGACGAGCCTTCCGGTGATATAGAAGCGCGCGCGACCGAAGCGCCTCCCCCGTTGCCGGATTACGATCAACCGGCGTGCCCTGAAGAGGGGTACATGTGGACACCCGGCTATTGGGCATGGGGGGGCGGAGGATACTATTGGGTGCCGGGCACCTGGGTACAGCCGCCTCGGGTTGGGGTGCTGTGGACGCCCGGCTATTGGGCCTTCGTCGGCGGGGTCTACGGCTTCCATGCCGGCTATTGGGGCCCGCACGTGGGCTACTACGGCGGCGTGAACTACGGTTTCGGCTACGTCGGTGTCGGATTTGCCGGCGGGCGATGGGTCGGCAATTCATTTGCCTACAACCGCTCGGTCAACAACGTGAATGTCACCGTCATTCACAACACCTACAACGAAACGGTCGTCAACAATGTTTCAGTAACCAAGGTCAGCTTCCACGGTGGCCCCGGCGGCACCTCGGTGGTACCGACTCGTGAGGAGAGGGCGTGGGCCGCGGAACCGCACCTTCAGCCCACCGCGATGCAGCACCAGCACTTGCAAGAATCGGCGCGAAATCCGGACCTCATGGCTCGAGCCAACGGGGGGCATCCGGCCATAGCGGCGACGCCGCGACCCGCGGCGTTCAATGCGCCCGGCGTAGTCGGCGCTCATGGCGCGCCGGCCGGTGGGTTTCATTCACCGGGTCAACCGGGCCAGCCGAACGGCTTTGTGCGAACACCGAGCCAGCCGAACGGCCGGCAGGCACAGGGACAACCGAATGGCGGGCAGACGCAAGGGCAACCGAACGGCTTTGTGCGAACGCCGGGACAGCCGAACGGCCGGCAGGCGCAGGGACAACCGAATGGCGGGCAGGCGCAGGGTCAACCGAACGTGCGTACGCAGGGGCAGCCGAAAGGCACCGTTCAGGCGCAAAACCAGCCGGGGCAACCGGCGGGTGCGAATCACCCGCAGCCGCCGCCAAAGCCTGCGAAGGCGCAGCATGCCGAGGAAAAGAAGGGCGAGCACGAAAAATAGTCGGCCGGACAGCCGAAGTCAGCGGCCGAGTGGTGCTCGGCCGCTTTGACTTATCTCGCGATAGTTATTTGGAATCGGCTGCCTGAACCACCGGCAAATCCACGAAACTCACCGCCGACCCACCGACAAATATCTTGATAGTGGCTTTCTTATAGTCGCCGGGCTTGGCGAAAAAGATGTTGTTCACATAGGTCTGTGGGTTCCTGTCATACAACGGGAACCAGCTTGATTGCACCTGCACCATGATGCGGTGCCCGGGCAGGAACACATGGTTGGTCGTGGGCAATGCGAAGCGGAAAACCTGTTTCTGATCCGCGGGAATCGGTTTCGGATCGCTAAAGGAATCCCGATAGCGGCCGCGCAGAATGTCCGCTGAAACCATCAATTGATAGCCGCCCATCACCGGTTCGCGTCCGACTTGATCAGGGTAGACATCGATCAGCTTCACCACGAAATCCCCGTCACTGCCGGTCGTCGAGGCGATGAGATTGGCGACGGGCTCGCCGCTGATTTTTAACGGTTCGGTGAGTACCGAGGTGGAGAAGCTCAAAACGTCGGTGCGGGATGCAACATCGCGTTGATCGCTGACCAGCCAATTTCGCCAGCTCGCCGCGCCGTCACCGGCGATATGGATGGGCCTCGGAATGTAAGGTACCGGCTTGGCCGGATCGGCGACGTAGGCTTCAAAGTCGGCCGCGCCGGCTCGCGCGCTAGATGCCGAATCGGCTCCGCCCAAGCGTAAATTACCGCCACTTTGCAGGTAAAGCTTTTGAGTGCGAATGCTGCAACCCGAGTCGCAACCGCTCGGCCACGCCGCCAGATGCAGCCAGCGATTCGTGCCGGTCTCGAACGCGGTGACTTGCGCGATGCCGAGAGGCGGCGCGTCATCCTTAAGATAGTGATCGAAAAATGGCCGCACCAGGTATTTGCGGAAGTACTCCGCCGTATCGCTGCCAAAGCGGATCTGACCGATGGCGCTGCCGTCGAGCCGTTGCTGGTGGTGAAACCAGGGGCCGATGACCAGATAAATATTCGAGGTGTCGGCCTGGTGTGCCTTAAGCGCCTTGTAGACCGCGATATTGCCGTAGATGTCTTCCTGGTCCCAGAGACTGTGCACCAGCATGGTGGGTACGGTGACATTTTGCTTGGCGAGGATTTTGTCCATCGCCTGTTCCTGCCAGAACTCATCGTATGCGGGATGGCTCATGATCTTGGTGGCGAAACCCACTTGTTCGAGACCGTGGCGGCGCGCCATCTCGCCCACTGAACCGGCCTGCAGCCAGGTGTCGTAGTCGTCGTAGTGATCGGTCCACCACGAGAGGTCGCTGCCGCGAGTGGCTTCTTGATCATGAATGTAAGACAAGCTGTCCTGGCGAAACGCGCCTTTGTGGAACCAGTCATCGCCCATCCAGCCGTCAACCATCGCGTTGATCGGAATCGCGGCGCGCAGCGCCGGGTGCGGGTGCACCAGCGCCATCAGTGTGGTGAAGCCGTCGTAGGAGATGCCGAGAATTCCGACCTTACCGTTGGTCTCCGGGATATTCTTGATCAGCCAATCGATGGTGTCGTACGTATCGGTGGCATGATCCACGGCGGTCGGATTGAGCGGGCCGTGCAAGGGCCTGGTCATCACATAGTCGCCCTCCGAGCCGTGCTTGCCGCGCACATCCTGCATGACGCGGATGTAGCCGCTGTTGAGCACCGCGTCATCGGCCACATCGTTGCTGTCGAGCAGCGCGTCAAGATGCACGCTTACGTTTCTCGCGATTCGCGATGTCGCACCGTAGGGAGTGCGACTGAGCAATATCGGTGCCCGATGCGCCCCGCGCGGAATGAGAATCACCGTTTTCAGCTTCACTCCATCGCGCATCGGAATCATCTCCTCGCGCTTGATATAGTCGAAGCTCTCGAGTCGCGGTACGAATGTGGCGGGGGTTTCATTCGGCAGCACCTGATCCGCGGGCGAGGGTCGCGCGCCGGCCGTCAGCAGCAACGCACCCAGCAGCATGAGACGAGCGGACGGGCGCCCACCTAGTATCGACATCATTTGGACTCCGGCAGGGGTTGGACAGGCGTTTTGGCAGGCGAATATTGCGGGATCATGGGGCCGCGTGCAACGGCGCAGCAATCTCCTTGCGGTGGCGGTTGGCAGGGGGCATGATCTGTGCAAGGCAGCCATGCCGGGGGGGCTAGAAATGAATCCTTTGTCGTTCACGGTGTCCGACGGAGTCGCCACATTGGCGCTCCAGCGATCGGCGTGCAGCAATGCGATCGATATCACCGTCATTCGCGCGATACATCTCGCGCTCGATCAAATTCAGAAGGGGGAGGGCGGTGCAAAAGCGGTGGTCATCACCGGCAGCAACGATGTCTTTTGCAGCGGCCTCGATCTTCATTCCATCGATTTGAAATCCCACGAAGCTCGGCAACGAGCGCATTTCGAAATGCGCCGCTTCATGGATCCATTGATCCTTCGCCTGAGCGGTTTCCGGTTCCCGATTGTGGCGGCGGTCAATGGGGCCGCCGTGGGCGCCGGCATGAGCCTGGCGCTGGCCAGCGATATCATCATCGCCGCCGACAACGCCTATTTCTTGCCATCCTTTGCACGTCTTGGTTTGGTCCCCGATGCTGGCATCACGTTCCATCTGGCGCGCAGGATAGGCGCCGGCCGCTCGCTGTCGTCGCTGATGCTCGCGGAAAGGATCGACGCCAAGACGGCGCTCGAGTGGGGGCTTGCCTATGCCGTGGTGCCGGCCGCCGAACTCATCGGACGCGCGCAGGCGGTGGCGCATCGGCTCGCCACCGGGCCCTGCGCGGTTCTCGGCCAAATTCGCACATTGCATGCCTCGACTTTCGATAATTCGTTGCAGGAGCAACTGCGGGCGGAGCGCAGCGCCCAGGAGATGACCCTGGAGACGCAGGACTGCGTCGAGGGTGTCCGCGCCTTTTTCGAAAAGCGCGAGCCTAATTTTTCGGAACACTAGCGGCCGGTTGCCGCGCAGTAATGGCGATGCGGATGGCCGCCAACGGTGCATGATCGTTGAACGGCTGCGTATTGGGGTCGCTTGGAACGCCCAGCAAAGTCCACAGCACATCAAGATTCGGCGTGATTGGCGCGGCTCTGAGCTGCTCGTACAGCCCGTACAGCACATGCGTACCGGTCGCCGTGTCGCCGATTCGAAGGACGTCCACGATGTCGCTGTCGAAGGCGTAGCCCCCGGTCTCGTTTAAGATCGCGCGCAACGCCGTTTGCAATCCGGCTCGATTCGCCGTCTGTTCGCGTATCGCCACATCCGCCTGCAGGCAATACAGTGCGCCGCCCCAGTAGGTGCGCCCCCAGCTGTGCGATTGATCCAGGCCGCCTTCCCCGGCGTGCGGTAATCCCAGCGGCATGGAATGACGATCTTCGGCCCAGACGTCGGCAATGTCGCGATTGCCGAATTGCGCGCGGGCGACTCCTTCGACATAGGTGGCTAGCCCCTCGGCCAGCCAGCTATGGCTGCGGCCCACTTCGGGGAGCGCAAGGTGCACCATTTCGTGCACCAGAACCCAATCCGATGCCAAGGTGCCGGCCGTCGAGTCGCGCCCGACGCGCATCTGAATGACCAGGCCCGCATCATTGGTCGTTCGTCCGCCCCCGACGCCGCTGCCGTCCATTCCCTGCAGCTTGAGGACCAGCAATGGCGCCGGAAATCGACCGTAGTATTGCGAGACGATTTGCGCGGAGCGATCGATCCAGGTGCGCAACAACGGTTGCTGCTTCGACAATGCGGCATCTTCGATGAACACGCAGAGATTTGATCCGCTCACATCGATCTGGGTGGTCACGTGTTCGGGACACGCGCCCTGTGCAATGCCGCAGATGGCCGTCAAGGTCGCGGCCATGGTGCGGATCAGGATGGCGCGCATCGCACCTCCGTGGGGTTATTGAGCTTTCGCGATCCGCTCACATAGGAACTGCCTGCGATGAAGTATCTTAAAGGCAGGTCAGCTGCCTTGGTGAGGCCGATCCGCACGCTTTCACGGATCGGTCCGACTTGCGCATCGTCGGCGCCGATCCAGAGCTGCGGCGAAGAAAAAAGATTCAGGCCATCGTGGCGTCGATCCACCTTGAAGGCGGTGGTCAGCCGCCCCGGGCCCCGTGCCAGGTCGATCAAGCGGCGCGATTTCGCGTTGCGCTGCATGTGTTCGATACCCTGCAATGGCTCCAGCGCGCGCAGCAATACGCCGGCGCCGATGCCGCCCGCTTCGCTCGATACATTCAGCATGTAGGAAGTGCCGTAGCATAAATAAACATAGGCATGGCCGCGCTCCAGGAACAGCGAGCGGTTGCGCTGCGTCATGCCGCGAAAGGCGTGACACGCCGGTTCATGCGGCATATAGGCCTCGGTCTCCACGATCCGGCCCAGCAAGAGGGCGCCGTCGATCTCGCGCACCAGGACTTTGCCGAGCAGAGCACGGGCCAGATCAACGGTAGCCGTCGGCAGCGCATTCTGTGAAATCCGCTCGATGGATTGAAGGTCGCGCGAAGCTACATGGACGATGGTAATCTCCGGCGTTGCTCGCAACTATTATAATTATTCGCCGGCGGATTCTTAGGGGACGGCAGCATGCTTAGCGCTCAGCTCATCAAGAATCAACATTCGAACATCTTTACATTTCTCCACGGAAGTCTCGACGGCACGGCGACGCAATGCCGCGTCCCCGAAGAGGCGTCGCCCGAAAGCCTGGTGTTCGTGAGCACTGAGGACCAGCTCGTCGAGGCGCGGCGCCACAAACCCGCCATTCTCATCGTACATGCAAACATGGCTCAACATGTCGGCGCGGTTACCGACGCCGACAGCTGCTGCTTCTCTGTGAAGAACATCTCGATGGGCATGGCGATGCTGCTCAAATACTTCGACAGCAAGTCGTGCCGCTTCACCCAGTGGGGGGAACGCCACCCGACCGCCGTCGTGCATTGCGATGCGGTGGTCGGCCACGAGGTCTTTTTGGGGCCGTATTGCGTCATTGGCGCCGGCGCGCATATCGGGGATGGATGCCTGATCGGTGCTCACTGCGTGGTTGAAAACGGAGCCAGGATCGGCGCCGGCACCATCCTGCACCCGCAGGTCTTTGTCGGCGCGGCTTGCCAGATCGGGGCAAATTGCGAGATTCATCCGCACACCACCATCGGCAGCGACGGATTCGGCTACGCCGTCGATCCTGACGGGAAACCGCGCAAAATCGCCCACTTGGGCAATGTGATCATCGGTGATGGCGTCGAAATCGGCGGTAACTGCGCCATCGACCGAGCCACGCTCACCTCCACGCATATTCGCGCCGGGACCAAGCTGGATAACATCTGTCATATCGCGCATAACTGCGACCTGGGCGAAAATGGCTTCTTCACCGCAGGATTCATGATGGGGGGCTCGACGAAGATTGGACGGCAATTCGTCACCGGCGGCAATTCCGTCGTCACGGCTCATGTCACGGTCGCCGATAATGTTGTGCTGTCCGGCAGATCGTCGGTCACCAACGACGTGCCGATCTCCGGGGCCTACGGCGGCTATCCCTTGCAGCCGCTGAAAGAGGCGATGAAGACGGCGGTCAGCATTGGCCACCTGAATGAGATTCGTCGAAATCTCAAGCGCGTGATGAAGCATCTGCATCTGACGGAAAATCCGCAGGACGACGCCGCGGGTTGACTAACGAATCCAAAATTCTCCCGATCGCCCTACCCGTGGCGGCCGTGACGGGCGCAATGGTCTGTTTCCAGCTGGGTGCGACCCTCGCCAAAAGCCTGTTCCCCGTGGTGGGGGCCGGCGGCACCGCTGCGCTGCGGCTGGCGATCGCCTCTGTCATCCTGCTCATCGTCTGGCGCCCTTGGCATTTGCGTTTCACGCGGCGCGAGCTGCGCACCGTCATCGTGTACGGCGTGGCCATGGGGTGGATGAATTTCTTTTTCTATCTGGCCTTGAGTTACATTCCCTTGGGTATAACGATGGCGCTGGAATTCACGGGGCCGCTCGGCGTGGCGATCTTTGCGTCGCGGCGTCCCATCGATTTTCTCTGGATTTTGCTGGCGGCGCTCGGCCTGGCGGCGTTGCTGCCCTTAGGGTTTGGCTCCGGGCCGCTGTCTTCGCTCGGCATTGGATATGCGCTCGCGGCCGGCGCCTGTTGGGCCCTCTACATCGTCTTTGGGCGCAGAGCCGGCGCTGCGCATGGCGGTCAAATCACCGCGTTGGGAACCGTCATAGGCGCATTCGTCATCGTGCCCGTGAGTGTTGTGCACGGCGACGCGCAACTTTTCGTTGCCGCGATCCTGCCGACGGCCATCGGCGTTGCCGTGCTCTCGAGCGCGCTGCCCTATTCGCTGGAAATGTTCGCCATGCCGCGAATTCCTACGCGTACTTTCGGCGTGTTGATGAGTTTGAATCCGGCGCTGGGCGCTGTCTCGGGCTTGCTATTCTTAAGCGAGCATTTGACGCTGATTCAGTGGGCTGCCATCGCCAGCATCGTGATGGCCTCGGCCGGCAGCGCGGCGATGCGCGATTTACCGGCCAATTAGCATGATCGCCAGATACAGCGTGGCGGCTCCGGCGAGTGTCATGGCGGTCGTGAGAAACTTCGGATGGGCGTGATAGCTTTCCGGGATGAGATCGCTGGCGCCGATGTACAGGAAGAAACCCGCAAGTAACCCCAGTGTCGGCCCAAATGCGCTCACCGGGAGCCTCAAGTAGAACGTCGAGGCCACGCCGATGACAGGCGCCATGCCGTCGAGCAGCAGCCAGCGCAGTGCGGATGACCGAGACCCGTGGTTCTTGAGCACGAGGTTCGTCGTGTTAATGCCGTCGGAGAAATCATGGGTGAGCACCGCGATGGCAACGACGATTCCCACCTCGTGCGATGTTTGAAAGGCAAATCCGATAGCGATTCCATCCAGCAGGCTGTGCAGACAGAGCACGCCGGCGGCGAAGCGGCCACGCGGCGCGGCGTCTGTGTGAAAGAGCAGAATCCGGTCCAGCACCAAATAGAACAAGAAGCCGACTGCCGTCCACGACAGAATCGTGGCCGGCGCGTGGAACTGCACGCCGAAATTGACCGCCTCCGGCAATAGGTCAAAGAACGCCACACCGATGACGGCGCCGGCGCTGAACCCCAAGATCAGGTGCAGTTTGTCGCGCAGGCGCAGTGCCAGCAGGCCGCCTGCGAGCGTGCACAAGAACGCCGCGGCGGCGATGACTACGAGTAACACGGTGTTATATTGCAGGCCACTGGACTAACGTTTTGGGGGCAGCGTGAGTTACGACACGTATCATAAGCGCAAAATCGGCGAACACGTGCTCAAGCCTGAAACCCAGATGATGGGATACGGCTTCGACCCTGGTTTATCGGAAGGATCGCTGAAGCCGCCGATATTCCTGACTTCAACTTTCGTGTTCAAAACGGCACAGGACGGCAAGGATTTTTTTGACTATACCTCCGGGCGGCGCGAGCTTGACGCCGGCCAATCATCGGGACTGGTCTACTCGCGCTTCAACAATCCGAATCTCGAAGTCCTCGAAGATCGATTGGCGCTATGGGAAGAGGGCGAATCCGCCGCGGTGTTCTCGAGCGGCATGTCGGCGATTTCGACGGTCATTTGGACGCACGTACGCCCCGGCGACGTCATCTTGATGAGCCAGCCTTTGTACGGCGGCACCGAAACGCTCATCGAGAAGACCTTGCCCGGTTTCGGCGTAAGCGCGGTCGGGTTCAATCAAGGGCATGATCGAAATGCCGTCATGGAGGCGGCTGCGCAGGCCTCGAAAAAGGCCGCCGCAAACAACGGTCGTGTGTGCCTCATCATCCTCGAGACACCGGCGAATCCGACCAATAGCTTGGTTGACCTTGCGTTGATGCGCGAAGTGTCCGAGTTGATCGGTTCGCGCCAGAGCGGCGGGCGTCCGCCGGTGGCGGTCGACAATACGTTTTTGGGGCCGGTTTTTCAGCGCCCGCTGACGCATGGCGTCGACCTGGTCATGTATTCGCTGACGAAGTACGTGGGCGGCCATTCGGATTTGGTCGCCGGCGGAGTCGTGGGCTCGCGCGACGCGGTCGGGCCGGTCAAGAAATTGCGTGGCGCGCTCGGCACGCAGCTCGATCCCAACACCGCGTGGATGATCATGCGCTCGATGGAGACGCTGTCGCTGCGCATGCATAAATCCGCAGCAAACGCTGCATTGGTCGCCAATTTCTTGCGCACGCATCCGAAGATCGCCAGCGTCAATTATCTTGGCTTTCTGGCTGCCGATGATCCGCGCAGCGGGGTGTTCCGGCGACAGTGCGAGAGCGCCGGATCCACTTTCGGCTTCGCGGTCAAAGGCGGGGAAGCCGAGGCGTTTCGCCTGCTCGACGCCTTGCAGGTGATCAAGCTGGCGGTGAGTCTCGGCGGTACCGAAACCTTGATGTCGCATCCGGCCAGCACGACTCATTCCGGCGTCGCGAAGCCAACCCGCGATCGGCTCGGCATAACCGATGCGCTGATTCGAATTTCGGTGGGCATCGAAGATGCCGATGATCTCATCGCGGACCTCGGTGCCGCGCTTGAGGCGGTGTAGGCTGCGCCGATGCATAGGGGCTTGCATCCGTCACAGTGACTTGGAGAGCCCGAAGAACAATCCGCGCCGCGGGCCAAATTGCGGTGCTCCCACGCCGACGCCGGTGCCATTGCGAATTTCGTAGACCCTGTCGAGCGCGTTGATCACATCAAGACGCGCGGTCAAGGTGCTCGACTCGGTGAAGTGGAAGACATGGTTTACGCCGAGATTTATTTGCGTGTAGTAGGGCAAGTGATCGCCGTTCGGAATCGAGCTGCCGTCCGGCAGGTCCAAGCTGGCGCGCAGCCCCGACCCTTCGAGGAAATTCGCGCTGAACGTCGTGTGGTTCCACACATACGACACGCCGCCCGAGGCGGTAAATTGTTGCTCATGGTCCAAGTGAATGTAATGCGAGGCAATGTAATTTAGGTCGTCCGGTGAGAAATTGAACTGGGCGGAATCGATGTTCTTGCCCTTCGCGCTTTGATAGGCAAGGTTCAAATAAGCGTTTAAGCCCTCTTGCGTGAAATTCATGGTGATCTCGGCGCCATACTGTTTGCCGTAGGTGTAGTTGAAGGGCGTTAAAATGATGGGGGCCCCGAACTGGCCCTCGTCGATCAAGTTGTGCGATTGCTTGTAGTAGGTGTCCAGGCCCACCGTGAACTGGGGGGTAAACTTCTGCTGCACACCGAGATCGTAATAATTGGCCTGTTCCGCGAGCGGCGAGTCGGCCAACGTGACGGCCGGCGCGGCGGTGGTGTTCGCAAATTTCGCCACGGTCTCATTACCCACGAGCTCGAAAGGCGGCGGCGAGAGATAGCGCGAATAGCCGATGTGCACGGTGGTGTCATCCAACGCCTGCCACACGGCGTTGAAACGCGGGCTCAACTGCTGGGCGGCCGTAAAGGCGGTGAATTTGTCGAAGCGCAGACCGTAGTTGAACGTCAGCGAGGGAACCACCTTCCATTCATCCTGCAAGTACAGGCTCCCGATCCACTCAGTCTTGGCGCCGTTGTCGACGATGCTGATCGGCACATCGCTGATTTGGTTGCCGTTCGCATCCAGGGCGATCACCTGCGAGGTGGTGAGACTTTTGGAGTGGTCGCTCTGCAGGAAAATGCCGCCGCGCAGCGTGTGCATATCGTTCGGTCGGTAGGCCGCATCGGATTGCAGCGCATAGGCCACGTTTTGCTTATAGGCATCCTGAGCGATGCCGTTGAACAACAGATCGCCGAGCGGATCGGGGCTGAATGTTAGGCTCGAGTAGCGCGCGGTCACGGAAGTCTGCACGTCGAAAGCGCCCTGCGAATGCTGCCAGCTCAAAACCGCGAAGTGATTGATCTCACGTTGATTCTCATCAAGCGCTTCGCTCGGAAAGGTGGTTTGGCCGTTGACGGTGAGCGGCGTGCCGTCGGCATTGCTGAGGCCCGGGGTCAATCCGGCGCGATTGGGAATTTGAAAGTTGCCGACGGAACTGCTCAACACCGCACTCACTCGATTGGCCTCATCGAGGATGTACTCGAAGTAGCCAAAGCCATGATATTGCGTGGTGTGATCATGAATGGGATCGGAGCTGCCGTCCGGGGACTCGATACCTAAGTCATTGCGTAGGAAGTCACCGGAGACGAAGTAATTCAATCGTCCCTCGCTGCCGCCGTAGTTAAAGCTCGGCTCCACGGTGCCGTGGCTGCCGCCGTAAATGGACACGGCCCCGCCCGGATCGATCGCTCCGCTCTTGGTCTTGATATCGATGATGCCCGCGGTGCGCAAGCCATACTCGGCCGGCAGCGCTCCGGTGACCAAGGTGAGCGAGGAGATCAGCCGCGGATCGAGCGATTGCCCGAAGACGCTGATGCCCTCCGGCAGGATGATGCCGTTCAAGCGGTATTGAAGGCCGTTGTGCTCACCGCGCACGTGGAATTGCCCAAACGAGTCCTGCGCCACATCCGGGGCCTGCATGATCACCTGGTTGAGCAATTGATTGTCGCCGCCCGGTGCTGCATTGATTGCGGCTTCATTGATCGTATAGGTCGACGCGCCGATCTGCGTTTGTATGCCGTTGCGCGCCTCGTTCAATTTCTGTGCGACGACGACGATTTCGTCGACCGCAGGACTGCTGTCGGCCGCGTCCGTGTCCGCATCGGCATCCGCATGCGCCGCGTGCGCTAGAAAAATACATAGGCCCATAAGGAGCGCCAGCGGCGCCCGCGAGAAATTGAAATGAAACATGAATCGAGATCTCCTCGTCGAACACGCCTAACCGCATTGCTGCGGTCGATAAACCTTGGAGAGATTTACGGCGTGACGGGAGGCGCGCGAGAGCGAAAGGCGAGGAGAAGCTTAAGATCGACGAGCGAGTAACGCGGTGCGGGCGGCGCGGCATGGCGGCCCTGCGGCAGAACAAAGGGTAGTGCGGTGGGGGCGCCTGCGGACGCCAACAGCGGCGCGAAGTTTAAGCAATCGCCGCAAAAGTCGTGGCTCGGGATCGGCTGCTGCGCCGAGACGGATCGTGTCTGCGGCACGTGAGAATAGGCATGCGCCATCGCCCCCATCTGAGCGATCAATAGCGCGAGCGCGGCGACTGCCGCCCAGCGGATCCTTAAACGATGCGTCAATTCCATCGAGCTTTTAGCCCTTTGAAGGCGTCACAGCCATCCTAGCATCGACTCACCCCAACCGGAATTAGTTCACAAAAAGCCAAAACTGATGGCCCGCCCTGCTGCAGGACTTTGCCCGGCAATTTGCCTGGCAAATGAGAAGCGAGCAGCAAACTAGCCTAAATATGCTCACCCTCCGGCCGATCTGCGAACGGGGTCACAAGGGATTGAGGCGCTTCCCGCAACAATAGCCGCAGGTCGGGGATTTCCCCGAAATGTAGTCAACCCACCGGCCATATTTCAGGAGCTCTCATGCACAAGATTCTCACCGCAACCCTCGCCGCCGGAGCCATGGCCGCGGGCTTTGCGCAAGCCGCGACGACCACAGGGACCTTCGCGGTGACCGCGACGGTGCCGGCCGTGTGTTCCGTGTCGGCCGCAACATTAGCCTTCCCCAATTACATTCCGCTCGGCGGCAACAAGGCCGGTATCACCAACGTTGCGGTCAAGTGCACGAAGAACACGGGCTTCACCGTCGCGCTCGACAAGGGTTCCACCACCGGCGGAACCATCACGCAGCGATTGATGGTGGGATCGGTCGCCACCAACACCCTGCAGTACACCCTGTATACGGATCCGACATTCACGACTCTGTTCGGTGATGGCACCACCGGCGTAACGGTCGCGGGCACAGGCGTCGGACTTTCGACCGCCGTCAACGTACCGGTCTATGGACAACTTCCGGACAGCGCCGCGAATCAGCTGGTGGTTCCGGACAGCTTCACCGATACGATCACGGTTACGGTCGGTTATTGATGAAACAAAGCTCCTGCGGCGGGAACACTCGCCGCAGGAGCGAACGTTCCCGATTCTGCCTCGACATGCGATCGCTGTTATTCGCGTTTTTAATTTTCGCCGCCGCGGCCGCGCCGGCGAGTACCTTCAATATCTCGCCGATTCGCGCGCAGCTCGACAACGGTCACCGCACGGCGGCCCTCACGCTGGTGAACGCGGACGATAGCCCCGTCGTCGTTCAGGTCCGCGTCGTCAATTGGTCACAAAAAAACGGCGCGGAGCAGTTGGAAGACACCCGGGACATACTGGTGACGCCGCCGGTGCTGCAGATGCCCGCGAACGGTCAGCAAATCGTGCGCGTAGCACTGCGGCGCGCGCCGGATTCCGCGCAGGAACTGACCTATCGCGTCATCTTCGAGGAAGTACCACAGGCGGCACCGGCGGATTTCAGGGGCCTGCGCGTCGCATTGCGGCTCAGCATTCCCGTGTTCGTCGCCCCGGCGCACGGCAAAGCAAGCGCGGACCTGGCCTGGCAATCGCGCTGGCTTCCCAATGGCCAGCTCGAGCTCGCCGCCATCAACAATGGCAGCGGGCATTCGCAAATCATGGATTTCGAGGCGCTGTTTCCCGGTTCACTGATGCCGCTGCGCGGCATCACCTCCAAGTACGTGCTGCCGGGCAGCCGCATGAGTTGGACTTTGACACCGCCGGCGGATGCAACCCGACAGGGAGCAATTCCGATCCGCGGCCATAGCGACCAAGGGGATTTTTCCGCTGACGTAGCGCCCAGCGACCTCTAAGAGTCGTGGATTGGCGCGTGGCTTCACCCAAACGAAACCAGAATAATGCGCGCGCCCAGCAGACATATTCTGGCCTTCTGCTGCTGATGATGTGGCTGGCGGTTCGAGCGGCATTCGCGGATCCGCCGCAACTTGCGGAAGCCGTGCTGGAAGTGACCTTGAGCGACCAGGAACCGGGGGAAATGTTGGTGGTGCTGCGCGGTCCGGAAGGCCAGTTGTATCTGGACGAAAGCGACTTCGCGCGCCTGCGGCTGCGGTTACCGCAGACCGAGCCTTACCTGTATGAGGGCAGACGCTTTTTCGAACCGCGCGCCATCCAGGGCTGTACCGTATCGATCGACGAGACCTTGCAGCGGGCGGTGATTACCGTGCCCCCGGCGGTGCTCGATACCACGCGCCTCAGTGCGCCGCCGCGACGCTCTACCGATATCACGCCGGCCTCGCCCGGCGCGTTTCTCAATTACCAGGTATTTGCGCAGCAAATCAACGGCCAGAACACCGGCGGCGCCTTTGCCGAGCTCGGCGTGTTTGCCGGCGCCGGCGTGCTGACCAATACCACGGTCGCGCGCTATGGCGATGGATTTGACCAACTGGTCCGGCTGGATACGACTTACACGCGGGATTTCCCCGCCACGCTCGAGACGTTAAATCTCGGCGATGCCATCAGCGACGGCGGCAGCTGGGGAAACGCCGTGCGCTACGCCGGGGTGCGCTGGAGCCGCAACTTCGGCCTGCGCCCGGATTTGCTGACCACGCCGCTGCTCACCACCGCGGGGACCGCGACGGTTCCCTCGACGGTCGATGTGTTCGTCAACAATCAATTGGTGACGAGCAGCCAGCTGCCGCCGGGCCCGTTCATCATCAATCGATTGCCCACCGTTTCAGGGACCGGCGATGTCAGCGTCGTGGTACGTGATGCGCTGGGGCGCGAGCAGGTGATCACGCAGTCCTTCTATTCGAGCACCACGCTTCTCGCGCAGGGGCTCACGCAATATTCGCTTAATCTCGGCAAGATTCGTGACAACTATGCGATCGAGAGCGATGACTACGGCCCAATGCTCGGCGAAGCGACCTATCGGCGCGGCATTACCGATGGCATCACGTTGGAAGGCCACGCGGAATATCTCTCCGGCGATAGCCACGCGGCGGGTTTGAACGCGGCATTTGGCCTCGGGCATTTCGGCGCCGTCAACGTTACTGCAGCGAACGGCGGCGATGCGAGCGGATCGGGCTGGTTGAGCGGTGTGGGATTCGAGCATCACGGTACTGGGTTCAGTTTTGTCGCCAACAGCTTGTGGGCCACTGACGATTTTTCCCAGGTGGGAGAATCGCCCGATCCAGCGAGGCGCATGCGCCAGCGTAGTTTGCTGCAGGCGGGCGCGAGTACGGGCCGCTTCGGGTCCTTGTCGCTTGCGTACGTGCGGGAGACCTATCGGGATTCGCCCACCCAACAAACACTGGGTTTGACGCAAAACATCAGCCTCGGCCGAGCCGGCGCGCTCAGCCTCACCGTCACGCGAACGCGCACGCGCGGCGCAGACGTATGGCGTCGCCCAGGATTCCACCAGCGCGTATCTGATCTTCGTGCTGCCCTTGGATTTTCGCCGCGCCGCCACCTTAACGGCGGTGAGCGGCAGCGGCACGGGCGCGCCTGCCAATGAGGCCATTGCCTCGCTGACCCAGAGTGCGCCGCCGGGTCCCGGCAGCGGTTATCGCTTAAGCGCATCGACGGCGGGCAACTACGATGCCGACTGGCGCCAGCAATTTCATAGCGCCGACTTGGAACTGGAAGTCGCGCGCAATGCGGGTATCGACGGCCGCAGCGCCTACCTGTCCGGTGCAATGACTTTCCTCGATGGGCAACTCGATGCGACGCGTTCGGTCAATGGCAGCTTTGCCATGGTGGACGTGGCCGGTCTCGCCGACGTGCCGGTGTATGTCGAAAATCAATTGGCCACTCACACGGATGCCAACGGCCGTGCGTTGCTCTACAACCTGCGACCCTATGAGGCCAATCGCATCAGCATCACACCCGAGGATTTGCCGCTGGATACCACCATTGCCGCCAGCAGCACCATCATGGCGCCGCCTTATCGCAGCGGCGTGATCGCGCGCTTTCCGGTTGAGAGGGTACGCAGCGGCACATTTCGCCTGGTCACCGAGGATGGCAAACCGCTACCCGTGGGCGCCATGGTCAAACTGAAGGGCGCACAGTTCCCGGTGGTGCTCGACGGACTGGTTTACGTCACCGGCTACGATCACGGCATGTCCGGGGAAGCGAGCTGGCCCGGCGGACACTGCAGTTTTCGCCTGCAACCACCGCCCACCGACGACCCGTTGCCGGACATGGGCACCATTCAGTGCCGCCCGATCATCGACCCGACAACCGTGCGCAACCCATGAGAGCTCAGCGCACATTCACCGCGTTGGCTGCAATTTGCTTGGCGTCTCACGCCTGGGCAGCCACCCACGTCAGATGCACCGCCACTGCCGGCGGCCTCGCGTTCGGGGTCTACAATCCCTTAAGTGGGCCGGCCAATGCGTCGACGGAAACCCTAAGTGTCACGTGCGACGCCCACGGCAATGGTTCGGCTAGCGTCTCGCCCATCGTAACCTTAAGCACCGGTTTGAGCGGTAGTTACGCAAGCCGCAAGATGTTCTCGGGCGTCAATCCGCTCAACTACAACATCTACTTGAGTGCTGCGCACAACCAGATCGTCGGCGATGGCACCGGTGGCTCTGTCGTCGGCAGCACAACGCCGTTTGTGGTGGTCGCGGGCGGCAGCAGCGTCACAGTGACCTGGACCTTGTATGGACTGATACCGGCGTCTCAGAATGTGCTGCCCGGCAGCTACTCTGATTTGATTACGGTCACCGTCACGTACTAGACGGGCGCGGCCGCCGTAACCGGGTATCTGCGAGACGTGCCGTGTGCGGCCCGTGAATGTGCGAAGATCGCTCCCATAAAAAGCGCTAGGGGGAAGACTCTCTTTGATCATTCGCCGACGACCAGCGACCGGACTCATTGCGACATTTTCCTGGCTCATCGGCGCTTTTCCCGCCGCGTATGGCGACAGCAGCACCCCTGAACTGAGCTCCGTGGTCGTTACCGCGACTCGCGTCCCAGAGGACAGTCGCGATTTGCCGATGTCGATCGATCGGGTCGACTCGCAAACCATTCGCACCGGGCAGCTGCAGGTGAATCTGTCGGAATCGCTGCTGACCGTGCCCGGGGTATCGGCGCAAAGCCGGCAAAACTATGCCCAGGATCTGCAGCTATCGGTGCGCGGCTTCGGGGCTCGGTCGAGTTTCGGTGTGCGCGGCGTGCGCCTGTATTCCGACGGCATTCCCGGAACCATGCCCGATGGACAGGGGCAGTTCTCACAATTCGACTTAAGTTCCGCGGATCGCATCGAAGTGTTGCGCGGACCTTTCTCGGCCTTGTACGGCAATTCATCGGGCGGCGTCATCGCGATTTTTACGGAAGACGCGCAGCCCGGTTACCTGGCCGGCGTCACAGCGGACTACGGAACGTTCAACACCCAGCGCTATGCGGTCAAAACCACGGGGGCCAATGATGCGGTCAATTACGTGGTGGACGCGTCGCACTTTCAGACCAACGGCTATCGAGTTCACAGCGCTGCGGAGCGCAATCTGTTCAACGCCAAGCTGAGTCTTACTCCCAGCGAATCATCCAAATTGACGGTCGTCGGCAATGCCATTGAAACGCCGGACGTGCAGGACCCCTTGGGACTCACGCGCGCGCAGCTCGAAGCGGATCCCCGGCAAGCGGGCGTGAATGCGATCGCGTACAACACCCGCAAGTCGCTCGCGCAGCAACAGCTCGGCCTCGCCTACGACAACACGCTTAATGCCGCCGACGAATTATTCGCCAGTGCCTATACCGGTCATCGCGCAACAACGCAGTTCCAGGCCATACCCAAGGCGACTCAGCTGGCGGCGCCGCTGTATCCGGGGGGCGTCATTGATCTGGACCGCTCGTACTGGGGCGTGGATCTGCATCTGGCCGATCAGCGGGAACTCGGCGGAACGAAGTTGCTCCTGGTCGCCGGCGTCAACTATGACGATCTGGCGGAGGCGCGCAAGGGATATCTGAATTTCATCGGTTCACAGCTGGGCGTGCAAGGGGCATTGCGCCGCGATGAGGCGAACAATGTTTACGATTTCGATCAGTATCTGCAGGCGCAGTGGGATCCCGATGCTCGCTGGCGCCTCGTCGCAGGATTGCGCAACAGCATGGTCGAGGTGACCTCGCACGGTCACCTGGCGGTGCTCGACGCCGCGGACAGCGAGGTGCGCTATTCGGCCGTGAATCCGGTGGCGGGAGTTACGTTTCGCGCCACCTCGGCGGTCAATGCTTATGCCTCATTCGGCAAGGGTTTCGAGACCCCGACCTTGAATGATCTGGCGTATCGCTCGGTGGACGGCAGCCTGCCCGGATTGAATCTCGGATTACAGCCGGCGCGCAGCGATAACTACGAGGCCGGTATCAAAGCGGGCAACGAGCGGTTTCGCGCCAATCTCGCGGCCTTCTACATCAAGACGGTCAATGAATTGGCGGTGCTGCAGAATTTAAGCGGCCGCACCGTGGATCAAAACATCGGCGAGACCACCCGCCGCGGTTTGGAACTGGGTGCGGATGCCAATTGGTCGGGCGGTTTCAGCGCCCGGTTGGCGTACACCTACATCAAAGCGGTGGTCGCGCAGTCCTATTTCACCTGCATCACGGCGCCTTGCAACCCGCTCGCGAATCCTTCCGGTCCGCCGCCGCCCAACTATTTGCCCGTGGCGAGCGGTAATTTCCTGCCCGCGCTGGCGAGAAATATCTTGTATGTCGGTGTTACCTGGCGCTATGCGCCGCTGGGTTTTTCAACCACGCTGGAAACCCTGACTCGATCGAAAATCTACGTCGACGACCGCAACACGGACGCGGCCGCGGGGTATTGGGTGGCCAATTGGCGGGCGGGGTTCGAACAGGAGACCCGGCACTGGCGATTCAGCGAATTCGGCAGCCTTGATAATTTGGCCAATCGAGCTTATGTGGGTTCTGTGATCGTAAATGAGACGAATTCGAGGTTTTTCGAGCCCGCACCTGGCCGAACGGCCTACGTGATGTTTAATGCAGCGTGGCGTAATTAAGCTCTCTTTATGTAGACCAAATGCCTTGAACCGCGTTGAGTAGATAGGGTCTTATGAGTATGTCTCTGCAAAAAACGGCCGTTCGCGGCCGCGAGGTAAGGAGAGGAGCATGACGATCAAGGGCAAAGCCGTTCTATTGACGGTGAGCGCGCTGGGACTGATCCTGGCAGGCGCTGGTCCTGCATTGGCGCAGCATAGCGGCGGTGGAGGGCACTCATCCGGTGGGGGCCATGCGTCCGCAGGCGGCGCTCATGCGGCGGGTGGTGGTCACATGGGCGGCGCTGGACATTTCGCCGGACCCGGCCATTTCTATGCCGGCGGAGCCCACGGCTATTCTCATTACGCGGCCGGCGGGGTCCACGGCTATGCCACTGCAATGCATGGTTATGCGGGCCACACGGCGGCCTATGGCGGCCACGGTTACTCCACCGCCTGGCACGGCGGCTGGCATGGCGGCGCCTATGGCGGCTGGCACGGGGCTTACTGGCACGGCGGTTACTGGCATGGCGGTTACTGGCCGGTAGCGTACTACGGGGCCGGCTTTGCCTGGTTCCTGCCCATCCTGCCGTTGGCCTATGCGACCTACTGGTACGGCGGTATGCCGTACTACTACGCCAACGACGTTTATTACACCTGGAACCCGACCTATGACGGCTACGTCGCCACGGATCCGCCGCCGGTGGCAGATTCCAGCGGCTCCGGGGAGGGCACGGGCCCAGCTCCAAGCGATGCCGGTGCGCCGAATCCTGGACCGGGACCCGGACCGGGTCCCGGTGGGCCGGCCGCGGGTCAGATTTTCATGTATCCGAAGAATGGCCAGAGCGCCGAGCAACAGGCCGTCGATAAGGCCGAATGCCAGAGGTGGGCGGCGTCGCAGGCCGGACAAGTCGCACAGAACGGCTCTGACTACAACCGCGCCATGGTGGCTTGCGTCGAGGGACGGGGCTACAGCGCTCGCTAAGACGACATCGCGTTAACAAAAAAGCCGCGCTTCGAGCGCGGCTTTTTTGTGCCCCATGCCTTATTCAAAGAACCATTGCGAGTTACGTTGATCCCCAACAGGTTTGGGTGCTGGGGCCGCCGCCGCTATCCGTTGCGCTCTGATTCCCAGTGCTGTCCAACGTGAACGTGGCACATGAGGTGTCCCCCAGTTGGTTGGGCGAGATCGGCACGGCGGTAATGGTGTAGGTGGCCGGAAGGGCGGTCACCGCAATCGTCACGTTGTAATTGCCCTGAGGTGAGGGCAACGTACCCGCTCCTGCATTCGGACATGGCGCGTAGGCAAAGTTCTGCGAATAGCAGCGCTCGAGCGCCTGCGCGTCCAGCGTCATGGTCTTTGTGGCATCCGTGCGGTTCGCCCTTTTGACGTACTGTGTATACGAAGGAATCGCAATCATGGCGAGGATCGCCACGACTGCGACCGTAATCATCAACTCAACCAAGGTGAATCCGTTCTTTTTCATCGCTCAGCTTCCCGGGTGCTGCATGATCGAAATCACCTCGGCAGTGGTGCCGGGTGGCCCGTCCAAAATCATATCGACGGTTTCGCCGACGTAAAAGCTGCTCAGCGCCTTGGCCGCTGCGCTGTTGGCCTTCACATGGTAAGTGCGGTGATCGACTTCGATGGTGCCGTTCAAGGGAGCCGCGGTCACCGAACCGGTGACCGCGGGAGTGTATGCGCGCGTGCTCCACCCCGCGGTGGGTTGCAAAAACATTCCCAGAACGACCGCGCTAACCGCGAGACTCAGTTTCATAAATTTCATTGACGTATCTCCCACCAAGCGGTGCGATGTTTCCCCGGTCCACCGCCCTTGTAGTGATTAATGTTTGTGGATGAGCCGGGTCCTCCGAGCGTGATAACCGGCGGTCCTCCCGGGGAACCGGTGCCTACGCCTGCGCCCAGGGTCGTTGTAGTGACCAGAGCGACGATCTTGCCGCCGCCGGTAAACGAGCCGGTGCGAATTGTCGCCGCTGAAGCATACACATTTCCGAGGGAAAGGCCGACCGGCGCGACCGGCGCACCGCCACTGGCAGGCACCACCGTATCCGACGAGTTAATCACTCCGTCCCCATTCGCATCGAATTGCGGGGTCGTGAAGCTGCCGCCGGTCGCATAGTTGAGGAACATCAAGTAGGAACTACCTTCGGTCACGCAGAGGCCGGGTGATGGCGGAATCGGCTGAAAAGTCGTCAATATCAGTTCGCCGCCGGCCGCCAGGCGAAGATCATTGATCACTCGCTCGCCGGTGAGCAAGTTCAAATCGATGTACCAACCCTTATTCGTCGGTATCGAGGGAGTTGTTCCGGATACCGTACGGACTTGGTTCGTGCCCAGCGTTGCGGTCGCCAGGGTTTGCTGGAGCAGGCTGGATCGATTGATCGCGGATGCATAGCCTGCCGGCGGATCATAGACGCCATAGATCGATTGCACGTTCGCGTTCGATATATCCGGGATCCCTAAGTATTGCCCCGTGCCGAAGATGACGAATGTTCCCAAGACCTGCGGGAAGCGCGGGTTTAGCGTGACCACAGGCGTCGTGGTGATCGGTTGGGGGTTGCCCGACCCATCGCGTGCTTGGAACATGACGGTCGCCACCCACATGGCCGGGTTGGCATTGGATATATCCACGCGCCACATATTGCCTTGCAGGTCGCCGGCGTAAACGATGTTGTTGGCGGCGGTAACTTGGCCGCTGGTGTTGACCACGACGACGCTGGACAAGCCATTCGCGACGGACAGATTGCAGGCTCCGGGTACGGCGGCGCACAAATCGATTTTCGCATTCATCGTGCCGCTCTGCGGGTCGAAGGCGTACAGAAACGGCTTTTGATTGAGGCTGTTGTAGCCGTTGCCAACAAATACCTGCCAGCCGGCATTGGTGCTCGCGATCGAAGGATTACTAAAGCCCAATCCCATATCCGCGATCGATAAAGTCCCACAGCACCGTGCTCGCCAGTGCTGCTTCTGAAGTGACAGCCGCCGGATTCGTGACATCCAGCGCAAATACGCTGTTGCCGCCCGCGGCTTCAGTGCCGACCAGCACGCTGTGCCACGTGCCGTCACTGAATTGCACATCCGCGGCCTGCGGCGAGCCGTTGACAAAGAACTTGTGCTGCGCATTGTAGTAAGGCGAAGCCAGGCTCACGAGATTTGCGTACGAGCCTCGAGGCATGTACGCAAATCGTTCGCTGCCCGAGGTGGGCTGGCCCGAAGTGGCTTCAATGGCATGCAGCATGCCGTCGTCTCCGCCGATGTAGAGCAGCGGTAATCGCGTTTGTGATGCTGCTGCAAACGCGATATACGACGCCGATTGGATGCCTTCATTCGAGACACCGATGTATGCCGGATTACTGTCAACAATGTCGCCGAGGAGGTGCGCGCGGTTACGGAATTGACCTCCGTTGCGCACTTCCAGCGCGGTGGATCCGCGCAAGTACTGAAGGACATCCTGGCCGTTGGTATCCGGCGTAAATGTCTGCAGCTCCTGACCCAGCGGCAAGTTGCTGGCGATTCCGCTCGTGGGAGCGCCGGTAGTCCATTCGAAAGGGATGCCATGGCCTGCCACCGGGTCCCAGGTTGCGATGAGGCGCGAAGGTTGAGCATCCAATTGAGCTTGCGCGGAAAAAATGATATCCGCAGGCAAGGTATCGACGGCACCCGTGGTCGGATCGATGGGGTACGCGTAAACGTTTCCGGTCCAATCTTGATAGAGATCGGACGTGACGAACTGCGACTGATAGACCACCGAGTTAATATTGAGGCCCGTGGTATTGACGGCGGATGAGGCCGTCGATTCGGCTTGCGCAAGAATGTGCGTGATAATGACTTGCAAGGCGTTGGTCACCGCGCCTGGCGATGTCGCCGGAAAATAGGCGCCGGTCCCACCCGCCATGGCCATCGCCGTCAAGGTCGCCGCTGCCGTGGGGTTTTTGCTGGGATCAACGCCGGCACCGACACCGATAATATAGGTTTGGATCGGATTCGCGCCGCTATTGAGCGCGGCCAATTTAGTGATCACATCGGTCAGGGCCTGATCGTTGGTCGTTGCCAGAGATCCGTCCGGATTGAACGTGGCCGTGACACCGTAGCCTGCGAGCGGAGGTGCTGCCCAGCGGCGGCCAGTTGTGGTGGGCCAAATCCATGGTCGGCAAACCATCGGTCACGAGCACGACGTAGCGCTGAGTCGTACATCCATTGGTGGTCGGCGGATTGCCGGAGAAAAGCGTTTGCGCACGCTTCAGCAAACCCGCCATGGGCGATTGCGTAGCCGCCGATTTCAGCTCCGGAGTGCCGGTAGAATCGGTTTCGGGTGCCAAAGCGGGCGCGAACAGCGCAAGCGCGTTCGCGACCGTTGTCGCCGTCGGTGTGGCGCCCGTCGAGGTCATCGGCACGACGGTGTTGCCGTCGTTCGCGGTCTCGCCAAATGTGTAATAGCCCCATCCGCGCATCTCATACATGACCTCCGTCGAATAGGGCACGAAGCCCGCGTTCGTCGGTCCGGTGGTGCCTGCGCAGGAATTGACTTCGCTGAAGTAGGATTCGAAAACTCCGCCGTTCTCGTAGTTCCCCAGGCTGAACTGGGGTGGGAAGGGGTTCGGCGCGGGATGGGGGCCGTTGTAGACGATGCAAACCGGAGGAAAACCGCCCGCGTACAAGACGTCATTGACCGAGGGATCGTCGCTGCTGGCGCTCACGAGCATGTATTGCTGCGTGAGTATGCTTTGGGTCGCGTAGTACGCGTTGAGTGCCGCGCAGTTCTGCGCCACCGGAAACGCCTGCGTGATATCCACGTTGTAGCAAGGATTTAAGACGTACTCGCCGGTCGCGGGAATCGTGTTGGTAAAGGTAAAGCCGCCCGGGTTGCTCATCTGGTAGACCCAGGTGGTGAATCTTGTCAGCCCACTGGTGTCGTAATCGATGAGCCCGAAATCGGCGCTGGCGATATAGGCGCTCAACACAGAACTTAAGCCCGCCTTGGCGACATTGAGGCGGCTGGGTGAGTTATCGACCAGATTACCGCCGACGTTCACCGTGTAGGGGGCATTGACTGTGTCGCCCAGGTTGAGCGGCGGCGTAAAGCCGGCCGGAATGGCGAAGTTAACGGGCGAGGCTGTGGTGTAGAGCAGCGGATGCGGAATCGAGCCGGATCCGGTGCGGATGGCACCGCTCAAATCGCCATCCATGGACTCGGAATTCGCCAACGCGAGCACGATTTGCGGGTGCGCGGGGATGGTGACCGTCAAGGGCACCTGTGAAATGTTGATTGCCGGCGCGGGTCCTGGTCCTGGACCGGCGGAAACATTGGTGGTCCAACACACGAGAAACGCGCAGCTCGCCGCGGCGACGGTGTGCAAGATGCGGCCTTGCGTGGTGGGTGAGATTGGCCTTTTCATGATTGAATTCCTCGCCACTGTTGGCTAACGGACAATGCTTTGAAGTGTGGTTGTCGACGTGTTGTCCGCGCCGACGCCTTGGGCGGTTATGCGAAACACCTGGACCAATGTGGGTCCAGTAAGCGACGCCGCCGCGATACTGTTGCCCGCAACGGCAGCGGCTGGCAGCTGTTCGATGACGATCTTCGGCGCTTGCGCGGCAGTCGGAAGATTTGCCAGTGCTGGTCCTGCATAAGGGGTGTAGTTCGCCGGAATCGTCCAATCGAAGCCGGGGGCGGTGACCGGGCTGCCTTGCGAGAAATCGGGTGTTAACAGACCGTTCGCGGTGCCGAAGGCCGAATACGTTCCCGTAAAAATCCCTGATTCGCCCGCGCGCAACGCGGCTTCAGCGGCCTGCTGACCGATCTGACGATTGTGATCGTTGCGCGCCATGCGCTCTTCCACCGTTTGCATACGGGCTGCGGTGACGCCGAGCAAGCTCAAGATCAACAGGAGAATCAAGGCGACGAACATGACGACGCCGCTCTGCTTCGGATAATTCAATGGGGTGGAATGACGGCGCATGGTGAATCCTTCAGTTCAAGGCGTTGCGCAACGCGATGGTCTCTTCGAACACTTGGCGCGAGCGCGTGTCAGCGGGAACTGTCACGGTGGTGCCGAGTAGGTTATAAGTCGCACCCGCGATTGCCGGGCGGCCGGCGCCTGGCGCACTCGCCGCCAACAACGCGACCTTCACACTCATCACGGTATTGAAATCGAGGACCAGATTGGCGGGCAGGTACTGAGTGACGGTATTCGACGTGTTCGTGTCCATGCCGTACAAAACCTGCATCGCTTCGATGTCAGGGACCAGTTCTTGCGGCTGGGTAAAATTGCCGCTGGCATTTGAGCTGTAGACGAACAGCGCACCGTCGCCATCGGCCCCCACACCGATGTAATAAATGAATGTATCGATCGGCGTCACCAGCGCACCCGGCGAATAATCCAGCGGAAACACCGCCGTAGCATTGCCCGGCGTGCCGCCGCCCGCATTGTGGACGATGGTCGCCGGAGTGCCCGGCGTAACGCCGGTGATTTGAAACACAACCCCATAGGCGCAATCCGAAATCACCGCCAATTGACCCACCTGCAGCGAGGCTTGACCAACGACGGTGAACTGGGGGCTTCCACTAGCGATGGTTTGCACGTATGCCGGTTGCGCGTTGGGCACTGTCGAACGAACGACCAAGACATCGCTATTTTGCAGCGGCAGTCCCGTCAACATCGGATCCAGGCCGCCAGTCCAGTCGGCATTGTTGCCGTCGGCCGCAACCGGCGGTGCCGCGACGGCGAAGCCATTGCCCACGCCAGTGTTGTTCGCTTCGAAGCCGGATAGCTGATTATTGAAGTTATAAGCGAGCGCCCCCGGCGCCGGCGGGTTGAGAATCCCCTGCTGCACCAGCGGCGCGGACGTGCACGACATGTAGCCTGCGCTGCGCAGCGAATCCGAAATGAATTTCAGTGCGAAGCGCCCGCCGTCAGTCAGCTCCGCGGTTCCAGCCGTGGCGTTGTACGTCGAGCGAGATCCGACGAAGACCGATATCACGCCTGCCGTGACGATCAGCGCCAGCGTGATCGCGACCATCATCTCGACCAGCGAAAAGCCGCGCGCGCGCGTCATAGGATCGTCTCCAATACGATGGATTGCGTCGGCGCGACCGCATTGCCAAAGGTTGATTGCGCCACCGTGTCATCCCACTGAACGGTGATCGTCACCTGCGTTTGCGAGCCGACCGGTGTGATAACCACCTGTCCCTGGCCATTCGGCAACGCACCGGGCGGGACCAATCCACTGGTCGCATTGAGACGCAATTTCCACTCGTACACGTCGAATTGCGCAACCTGGATATTGCTGCAGGCAGGGCCCGCGCCAATACATACCACCCCGGGATTTACCGGGGCCGTGGCCAGCAAGGTTGCATAGAAGGGCTGTGCGTTCGGATCCGTGTTGGCCCGCATGTAGTCCAGCATCTGATAGGCCAGATCCGTCGCCTGACTGCGCAAATAGGCGCTGTCATTCGCACGGGATGAAAAGAGCATGAGCTTGGCGATGCCGAGCAATCCGATACTCAATATCACCAGCGAGACGAGCACTTCCACCAGTGTGAATCCGTGTGCGCGCGACGGTCCGTTCCGCAGAGTGTGTTTTCGAATAGCCATAAAGTTACGGACACGCCAGTGCCGCGCCGGCGACTGATTTCCCAGGTTGTTGTGAGGCTGCCACTCGTCCCGTGATATTGACTTCGACCTGACGCGCGAAAGCGGCGCCCCGGGTGTCGCAGACGCGAAGCGTTAGCGCCGCCGAAGCGACCCCGCTCGAGCTAAAAGTGATCCCAGTGGCCGGCCCTGTCACCGTACTCACCGTGTTCCCCCCAGGCGTACCCGCACCCTGGAGCGCCGGAACCGCTTGCAACACCTGATTGCCGTTGACGGGGTCCAGGAACGTGACGATCCAGCCCTCGGTCCATGGCCCGGCCGCGAGGTCGCAGTTCACTCCGTCCACCGAGGGACAAAAGCCGACGCCATTCGGGGAGGCGCGTTTGACCGCTTCGCTTCTCGCATAATTCAGGCTTAAAACCAAGGAATTGACCTGACCCGCGTCACGGTCGTTTTGGACGAAGGTTCGGTATGCAGGCACTCCGATTCCGAACAGAATTCCGGCCACCGTCAAAGTGACCAATAGTTCTATCAATGTGAAGCCGACTGCATGGCCTCGCGCGGATGCTGTCGTGGGTGAGAGAAGTTTCATGGGCGCCATGATAGGGAGGCAAGCTTGCTCGAAACTGACGCGCCAAGGGCAAGACCTGAGAATGCGACTTAGTTCACAGACCTCTGGGGAAATTGGATCAGCACGCGCGTTCCTGCGCCGTTTGCCCCTGACTCAATCGTCATCACGGCGTCGTACAGGCGCGCAATTTCATCGACGATGGCCAGTCCTAAGCCGCTGCCGTGCCCGGGCGAATTCGGCATTCGGTAAAATCGCTGCCGCACGCGCTGGCGCTCCGCCTCCGGAATGCCGGGGCCGGTGTCCATCACCGCGAGGTAGGGCCTGCCATCCTTCTCGCCGGCACTCGCGGTGACGCTGCCGCCGGCGGGGGTGTATTTCAGTGCATTGTCGACCAAGTTGCTCACCAGGTCGTCGAGCAGCGAAGGATCGGCTCGAATGACCACCGGCGTCGTTTCGACGCCCAAGTCGATGTTGGATTGCAGAGCGTGGTCAAAAAACCGCGCCGCAACCTCATTGACGATGGCCTGCAAGTCCACGGTTTGGTTTTTGGCGCTTATGTTAGCCGCCGGATCCGCCCGCGCCAAGCTCAGCAGTTGATTCGCCGAGTGTGCCAGCTGCTTCACGCCTTCCTGCAATGTGAGCAGCCGAGCCTTGATCGGCTGCGCAGCCGGTTCTGCCACGAGCAGACCGAGTTGAGCCTGCATCCCGGTGATCGGCGTACGCAATTGATGTGCAGTATCGGCGATGAACTGCTGTTGCGCCTGGACCGATGTTCGCAGCATCCCAAATAACCGGTTGAGCGTGACCACGACCGGCGCGATTTCGCGCGGCACGGAAGTTTCGACGATCGGCCGTAGATCGAGCGGCGAGCGGCTGGCAATCTCATCGCGCAACCTTCTGATGGGCCTAAGACCCAGCTGGATCCCGACCCAGACCAAGACCAACGTGAGATCGAGCTGCACGAAATCCCATAGCAGGGTGTTCATCAGGCCGAGCCGCGCTTCCGGTTCGGTTGTGGCTCTAATATCGGCTACGGTGATGTTAATGAGGCCGCCAGGGGTATCGAAGCGAGTCGTGAGGGTGCGCACGCTGTGTTGGTCGAGTTGCGCCATCGCCAGCAGCTGCGTGTTCTCGCTGCCAATCTCGACCGCCGGCAGTCGGCCGTCCCCTTCGAGCAAACGCCCTTGCGCATCGCGCAAGGCGTACCTTATCGAATCTGAACTCGGCAACGGCGGTCTCACATACGGGTTCAGATTGAGCGCAGCGTGGCCGTCCTTGATTTGCACGCGAGCCATCAACGAGTTCGCGGCGTCCTTTAAGCGACGATCGCTGCTGATCACGGCCGGCGCGATATTGTTGAAGTAGTGAATCAAGGCGCCACACAGCGCCACGAGCATGAGCGGGATCGCCAGCCACAAGATCAGTTGGCGGCTGATGGACGAGGTCACGCGGGTTTCGCTTCTTCCAGCCGATATCCTAAGCCGCGCTGGCTGCGGATGATTGCCGCGGTGCCTAGCTTGGCGCGCAGCCGCGACACATGCACTTCGACCGCATTGGCAGTGATGTCTTGATCGGGACCGGCCACGGCTTGCTGGACACGCTCCTTGGAGACGATCTGGCCGACACGCCGCGCCAAACATTCGAGCAGCAGCCATTCGCGCGCGGTGAGTTCCACGTCCGCTTGATCGATGCACAGCCGTTTTGCCGCGAGATCAACGCTCATCCGGCCGAGTTTGACGATTCCGCTGATGGCGCCGGTCGATCGGCGCATCAGCGCCCGGCATCGGGCGGCCAGTTCCGCGGCCTCGAAGGGTTTGGCCAAAAAGTCATCAGCGCCCAGATCGAGGGCTTTTACTTTGTCAGTGAGCGTGCAACGGGCGGTGAGAATGAGCGTGGGGAGGGATTTGCCGGCGTTGCGCAGCCGGCGTACCAGCGTCAAGCCATCCGAACCCGGCAAGCCGACGTCGATCACGGCCATCGCAAACTCTTCGCTGGCGATGGCGGCCTGGGCGGATTCGGCGCTGGCAACCCGGTGCACCATATAGTTCGCGGCCGTCAGGCCGCGCGTAATGGCGTCGGCGACGATGTCGTCGTCTTCAACGATGAGCAGGCGCACGCGACACTCCTGGCGAGGGCTCAAGGATCGCCGACGGCGTGACCGGTTGGATCTCTCGGCGGTTCGCGCTCGGCGCCGAAGCCGCTGCGCCGTGGGGGGATCAGGGTGCGCAGCTTGGCTTCAAAAGCCTTGGCAAAGGTTTCGGTGAACAAATGCGGGAAACCATCGGCGGGACGTTGCGCAATCCCCGCGAACAGCTCGGCATACAGGTCCCAGTACTTGGCCTTGTTTTGACCGCCGAACACGCCGCGCTTGCTCGCTCGTTCGAAGCGCTCCTCGAGCTCTTTCGGATCCACGC
>CAVVPB010000018.1:0-12652 GCA_963749775.1 uncultured Gammaproteobacteria bacterium | reverse complement strand
ACTTTGATGGCGAAATTCGCGGGTTCTTACTCGACCGTGAGGCTCTTGGCCAAATTGCGCGGCTGATCGACGTCGGTACCTTTGAGTACC
Source organism: uncultured Gammaproteobacteria bacterium (assembly GCA_963749775.1). Classification (GTDB taxonomy): domain Bacteria; phylum Pseudomonadota; class Gammaproteobacteria; order Steroidobacterales; family Steroidobacteraceae; genus Bog-1198. The sequence continues at coordinate 12,562 of CAVVPB010000018.1, read as the reverse complement.
GCCACGTGATACGCCAGTAGTTGCATTGGCACGGCGAATACCATGGGTGCCTGCAGCGCGGTTGCGTGCACCGGCATTTGAATGACGGTAATGCCGTTCTCGCTCTCCATGCCCGCCCGAGGATCGGCGAACACGAACAATTTTCCGCCGCGGGCGCGCACTTCGTGAAGATTCGACTTGAGTTTCTCCAGAAGGTCATTGCTCGGCGCCACGGCAACCACCGGCATGTCTTCATCGACCAGCGCGAGCGGCCCGTGCTTCAGTTCCGCAGCCGGATAGCCTTCCGCGTGGATGTAGGAAATCTCTTTGAGCTTGAGCGCGCCTTCCATCGCGATCGCTTGCAGCGGACCCCGCCCGAGAAACAGCGCATGGCGTTTCTCCGCAAAGACCTCCGCGAGCGTCTGTATGCTCGCATCCAGCTTCAGGGTTTTCTCCATCAGACCCGGCAATTGCAGCAGCTGTGAGGTAAGTTCGTGCTCTTGTGCCGCCGCCGGACTGCCCTTTGCCAGCGCAATGATCAGCATGGCCAGCGCGGTCAGCTGGGTGGTGAACGCCTTGGTGGAGGCAACGCCGATTTCCGGCCCCGCGCGCGTCAGCAGCACCAGGTTCGACTCCCTGACCATCGAGCTCTCGGCGACGTTGCAGATGGTGAGCGTCGCCAAATACGGCGCCTGCCTGGCGTTGCGCAGAGCCGCCAGCGTGTCGGCAGTCTCGCCTGATTGCGAAATGGTCACGAAAAGCGTATCCGCGGTGATCACCGGATTGCGATACCGGTACTCGCTTGCGATCTCGACGCGCGCCGGCAAGCGGCAGATCTGCTCGATCAGATAGCTGGCGACGACGCCCGCGTGGAAACTCGTGCCGCAGGCCGCGATGTGCACGGCCTTGACGCGCTTGAAAATTTCAGCGGCGCCGGGTCCGAAGGCAGCGTCCAATAACTTTCCGCCGGCAATTCTTTCCTCCAGCGTTTGCGCAATCGCCCGGGGCTGCTCGTGAATTTCCTTGAGCATGAAATGGCGGTACTGCCCGCGCTCCACGGCATCGGCCGGCAAATCGCTTTCCCGGACCGGGCGCACCGCGGGCCTGCCGGCGGCGTCCAAAATTCTTACGGATCTGCGCCGAACTTCGGCGACATCGCCTTCTTCCAGAAACATGAAGCGGCGCGTGACGGGCAGCAGCGCGGCCACGTCGGAGGCCGCAAAATTCTCATCAATCCCCAAGCCGATGACGGCGGGACAGCCCTGGCGCGCCATCACGATGCATTCGGGATCCGCCTCGCACAGCACGGCCAGTGCGTACGCGCCCTGCAACTCGCTCACCGTTTTGCGCACCGCCGCCAACAGATCTGCGGACGATGCCAAATAATGATGGATGCGGTGCGCAATGACTTCCGTGTCGGTTTCAGACGTGAAGCTGTAGCCGAGACCCTTCAGGTCGGCGCGCAACGCCTCGTGATTTTCGATGATGCCGTTGTGCACGATCGCGACGCCGTCGCGCGATATGTGCGGGTGGGCATTTTCGGTGGTCGGCACGCCATGGGTGGCCCAACGCGTATGCGAAATGCCGATCGCGCCGCTGATGGGGTTTGAGTCGATGGCGTCCTGCAGCGCCTTGACCTTGCCCACGGTGCGCAGGCGAGCCAAGTGGCCGCGATCCAAGACCGCGAGGCCGGCCGAGTCGTAGCCGCGATATTCCAGGCGCCTCAATCCCTCCATCAAGATGGGAACCGCGTTGCGCTCGGCGACCACGCCTACGATGCCGCACATGCTGAAAATCCTGGAAAAAGGTTGCCTAGTGTGCCCGAGACGCGAAGGAAATCCAGACCTTTCCCGGCCGCTCCTGCATGTCAATTAATACTGTTTGCTATACACTACTGGTAAGTATATAGTATTAGCCTATGGATGATAGTAACGAACGGAAATTCCAGAAAGAGCTCAACGGAGGCCTGGTGGGCCTGGTATTGCTGGCGGTGCTCGCCGAATCCGACGAGGATTTGTACGGCTACGAAATTGCCAAGCGTCTTGCCAATGCCAACGACGGCACCTCGATCTTCAAGGAAGGCACGATCTATCCGGTGCTGCGTGCGCTTTCGGCGGGGAATTTGCTAACCAGCCGCATCGTTCCTTCGTACTCTGGGCCGCCGCGCCGCTACTACCGAATCACCGAACAAGGCCGCACTGTGCTTGCTGAATGGAAGTTGATCTGGCAGGGAACCCGCGACTTCGTCGACCGTTTCATTGAAACCGAACCTTCCGACACAGGACATTTGCCATGAACCGCAGCGCGCCTCGCTCCATCGATCAATACCTCCGCCAACTTCGCGAAGAGCTGGCGGGAGCCGATTCCGCGCTGATTCAAGACGCGCTGTACGACGCGGAGGAATATCTGCGCGCGGAAGTCGCGGCACATCCGGACAAATCCGAATCCGACGTGCTCGAATTGATCGCCTCCACCTACGGCGCACCCGACGAAGTCGCCGCCGCCTATCGCGACACCGAGGTCAAAGTCAAAGCCGCCATGGCCACGCCGCGCAAGCCGCCGAATTCCAAGGTTGGCGCGTTTTTTGGTGTGTTCTTGGACCCTCGGGCCTACACGTCGTTGTTCTTCATGCTGCTGTCGCTTGCGACCGGCATCATTTATTTCGTATTCGCCGTGACCGGCCTGTCGCTATCGCTCGGATTGGCGGTCCTCATAATCGGCGTGCCCTTTTTCTTGATATTCGTGGCCATAAGCCGCGTCGTTTCGTTGGCAGAGGGACGCTTGCTCGAGGCCATGACGGGCGAGCGCATGCCGCGGCGTCCGGTATACCCCGGTCCAGCCTTGGGATTCTGGGCGCGGATGGGGGACATGCTGAGAGATCGCCGCACCTGGACCACGCTCGCGTACTTCCTCCTGATGCTGCCGATCGGCATCACCTACTTTGTCACGGCCGTGGTCGGACTCCTGGTGAGCCTGACGTTCATCGCCCTGCCGATCACCGTTTTCTTGAGCCAATGGGGCCTATTCGGCATGGGCGGAGTTCAGGTATTCGAAAACGCGCAGCCCCAATGGCTGTTCGACAGCGGTTTCGCCATACCGCTGTTGGCTGTGGTGGGGGTCCTATTGCTGACGTCGCTCATGCATCTGGCGCGAGGCATTGGACGGCTGCATGCCCGATTCGCCAAGTCACTGCTTGTGGCTCGCGCCGGGCCGGGCTCGCCGGCCACGGCGCAATCGGCAGCACCTCTCGCCGCCTAGGGGCCTGACAGGTAAAGGCGGCGGGTGAGCCGTTATTGCCCAACGGCGGCGTGATGCCGCCCGACCCGGTCCAGTAGGGAACACTCGAATGGCGGAACGTGGCTTCGGTCCACCACGTGATCCAGTCCTTCGGCATGTACTGAAAATTCAGCTGAGCGTCCCATTGGAATAGTTTCTCCCGGGTTTACTGTCGCTGAAACTTGATGCCGGCGCGGGGGATGTTGATCGGGCCAGCGCCGTGCCCGTGCGTTGTCTTCATGGCCGCCGCCGATCGTCACGGCGTAGAGGTTGTTATCGAACCAGGTGCGGTTATAGGCCATCATGCCAATGAAGTTGGCCTTGTTGGTGCCCCCGGTACAGCTCACGCCGCCGCCATGCTCACAGCCGAAATCGAAGGTGTAAGAGAAGGCCATGCGCGACACGCCATGGCCGTTTTGTCTGGTTGTCGTAGTACTTCACCAGAATGCTGTCGTCCTCGTGAAAACGCTGGACCTTGGCGTAGTTGATGTAGGGCGCGCTCGGGTTGGGGAGGCCGATTGCGGCATTGGGATCCCCGCCATTGTTGGGCTGCCCGCTGCCGGTCGCCAGATTGTCCTGGCCGAAGAAATACGTGTTAAAGACCAGCTTGAGCGAATCGTGCGGAATCCAGAGAATCTGACCGCCGAACCCCGGATGCTTGTTCAATTTCGCGTACGACTGCCAGCCGTTGATGATCCAGGGCTCGATTTTCAGATGCTGCGTCGGCCAAAACTGAATCCGCATGCCATTGAAGTACCACGGCGTGTTGGACGACACGAACGAGGGCTGGTAAGTCCAGTTGTCAAAATTGTAGTAGCTGAACAGGCCGACGTAGGAGACGAATATCCCGAGGTCGACATTAAGACCGTGCGCCACGTCCCAGTGATACCCGGCATTCGCTTCCGAAAAGTATTTGTAGGCGCCCTGCAGATCCCACTGGCCCACCGCCGAACTGGCATCGCCGCGCGGCGTCCTAGCGCGCCGCTCGGTTGTCGCTTTCCGGTCCGACGGCGCCGCCGAGCGCTTGGAATAGCGCCGCGGTATCGGCGAAGCGGCTGGCGCGCGCTTGAACGAGGGTTATCAACGCCTGATCGTACGTCTGCTCGGCGCTGAGCAGCGCCAAATAGCTCACGGAACCGAGTTCAAGCTGGTGCCGCACCACCGCCAGGCTCTTTTGCGCCGCACTTTCGGCGCGGCTGGCGGCACTCAAGGCATCCGCGTCCGCGTCGAGCGCGTGCAATGCGTCGGCGACGTTTTGAAATGCCGTCAGGACTGCCGACTTATAAATGGCGCCGGCTTGATCCAATGCGGCGTCGGCAGCTCGCTTACGATGCAGCAGAGTACCGCCGGCGAACAGGGTCTGCGTCGCATTGGCACCGACGCTCCAGAATCCCGTACCCGCCTTGAACAAATCGCTCATGGCCGTCGCAGAGCTGCCAATGTTGCCGGTGATGATGAACTGCGGCAGCATGTTAGCGATGGCTACGCCGACCTGTGCGGTAGCTGAATGCAGCTGGGCCTCCGCGGCGCGCACGTCGGGCCGCCGTTCGACCAGCTGCGATGCCACGCCCAGTGGCAGATCGACCGGAAGTGACAATTGGTCGAGTTTCAAATCGCTGGGTTGGAATTGCGCGGGCAGGCGACCTGTCAACACCGCCAGTTGATCGTCCGTCTGTTGCAATTGCTTCCGCAGAGGCGGCAGTGTCGCTTCCAATTGCGCGAGAGCCGCCTCCTGCGCATAGACATCGACCTCCGCAATCGCGCCGAGCTCGAGTTCGTGTCGCAATACCGCCAGGGATTCGCGCTCGAGCGAAATCACCTTCATTGTCGCGTCAATCTGCGCCCGCAAACCGGCTGCCTGAATCGCCGAGGTGACGACATTCGCCGTCAGCGTCAGATACGTCGCATCGAGGTTGTAACGGGTCGCTTCCGCCTGCGCCGCCAGCGATTCCACCTGACGCCGGTTCCCGCCGAATATGTCGGGAACGTAGCTCACGGTCACTTGCGGCGTGAACAGATTGTACAGCGGCTCTCCGGACGCCAAATTCGGCGCCAGTACGCCGGTGGCGTTAAGATTGCGGCTGGCATCGAAACTGCCTTGCACCGCAGGAAAATAACTGCCTCGCTGGGCAGCCGTATTCTCCAGGGCCTGACGCAACGCCGCCTGGGCCGACAGCACATCGGGGTTGGCGCGCAGCGCCTCTGTGACGAGCTCGTTAAGCTCTGGGGAACCAAACAACGTCCACCAATCTCTCGGCACCTCCTGCTCGAGGAGAAACTTCTGTGCCGCATCGCCGACGCCCTGCGCCGACGCCGTTTCCTCCGGCAGCGCCTCGGCGGTATACCGATCGATGCGCGGCGGCGCGGGCCGGTGAAAATTGGGGCCCACGCAGCCCGACAGAGCCAGAACCGCGCAGCATGACCACACCGCGCGCTTCATGTGCCGCCCTGCCGCGGTGCTTCCTGCGGCAGCTCCTGGGCGCGGGAGAATTTCAAAATGAGTACCGGCAGGACCAGCAGTATCAGTACCGGTGCCAGCAGCATGCCGCCCACAACCACCAACGCGAGCGGACGCTGCACCTGCGAGCCGATGCCGGTCGAAAGCGCGGCCGGAACCAGTCCCACGCACGCCACTATGCAGGTCATCATCACCGGCCTGAGTTGAGTGCGGCAGGTTTGCAGCATGGCGCTGGCGCGATCCAATCCGGAGTCCAAGCTCAGGTGGTAATACGAGAGGATCAAGATCCCATCCATCGCCGCGATGCCGAACAGCGCGACGAAACCGATCGCGGAGGAGACGCTGAATGGAGTACCGGTGACCCACAGCGAAAAGATGCCGCCCAGCATCGCCATCGGAATCACGCTGGCGACCAGCAACGCATCGCGCAGACTGCTGAAGTTCAAATAAAGCAGCAGCACGATGAGTCCGAGCGCCAGCGGAACCGCTATCCCCAGGCGCGCGACTGCTTCTTGCAGATTGCCGAATTCCCCCACCCACTCCAGGCGATAACCGCCCGGCAGCAGCAGCTGCGAATCGACCGCGCGCTGAGCTTCGAGAACGGCACCGCCGAGATCCCGGCCGCGAACGCTGAACTTGATCGGCACATAGCGCTGCTGCTGCTCGCGGTAGATGAAGGCCGCGCCGGATACCAATCGCACGTTCGCGACATCCTCCAGAGGAATCTGAATGAGGCCGCTGCCCGTGCTGGAAGCAGCGGCAATCGGAATGCGCCGTATCGCCTCGAGGTTTTGCCGGAACGGCGCCGCGAGTCGTACCATCATGGGGAAGTGGCGATCGCTGCTGACCTCGTACAGATCGCCGGCGCTCTGCCCGCCGATCGCGGTCTGTATCACGGCGTTCACATCGCCGGGCGCCAGGCCATAACGCGCCGCGCGCACTCTATCGACATCGATGCGAATGGTCGGCTGCCCCAGCGAGCGCAGCGCGGCAAGATCGGTGATGCCGGGTATTTTGGCCAGCACGGCGACGATACTGTTGGCGGTCTTTTCGAGCGTCTCCAAATCGTTGCCGTAAATCTTGACCGAATTCTCGCCCTTCACGCCCGACGCCGCTTCCTCGACGTTGTCCTGAATATACTGGGAGAAATTGAAGTCCACGCCGGGAAACTCTTGCTCCAGTGAGTTGGTCATGTCCTGGGTGAGCCGTTCCTTGTCGACGCCCGCAGGCCACGCATCAAAGGGCTTCAAGGGCACGAAGAATTCGGCATTGAAGAATCCCGTGGCATCAGTGCCGTCATCCGGACGACCGTGCTGCGAAACCACCGATTCCACCTCCGGATACTTGCGCATGAGCACGCGCATCCGATTCACATAGGCGTCGCTCTCTTCCAGTGAAATCGATTGCGGAAAGGTCGCTCGAACCCACAGATTTCCCTCCTCCAGTTTCGGCAGGAATTCCAGACCCAGGGAGCGCAAGGCGAGGACCGCGAGCAGCGCGAGCAGCGCAACCCCGGAGAAGGTGATGATGCGATTCGCCAGCACAAATTCGAGCGCAGGCTCGTACACGCGGCGCAGCCAACGCACGATGAATGTTTCTCGCTCATCCACTTTGTCCGGAAACAGGATCAGGCTCAAGGCCGGCGCGATGGTAAAGGTGGCGATCAGCCCGCCGGCGATCGCATAGGCATAAGTCTTCGCCATGGGTCCGAAAATATGTCCCTCGATCCCCGATAGCGTAAAGAGCGGAACGAAGCCGGCGATGATGATGGCGGCGGCGAAGAAAATGGACTGGCTGACTTCAGCGGCCGCCACCGAGATGGTTCCCGTCTTGCCGCGAAAACCGCCGCGCACCCTTATGCGGTGCAAGGTACTGGGACCGTGGCCGAGATGAACGGTCGCTTCGGCGAGATGCCGAAATATGTTCTCGACCATGATAACCGTGGCATCCACGACTAATCCGAAGTCGATCGCGCCCACGGACAAGAGATTTGCCGATTCACCGCGCAACACCATGAGTCCGACTGCGAAGGACAGTGCAAACGGTATGGTCATGGCGACGATCACGGCGCTGCGGAGATTGCCGAGAAACGCCCACTGCAGGAGGAAGATCAGCACGATGCCGCTGATCATGTTGTGCATCACCGTGCGGGTCGTGACGCGGATCAGATCGCTGCGATCGTAAATGCGCTCGATACTGACGCCGGGCGGCAAGATGCCGCTGCTGTTCACCTTGTCCACTTCCGCTTCGACCCGTTTGATCGTGGGGATACTTTGCGCGCCCCGCCGCATCAGCACGATGCCCTGAACGATGTCGTCCACAGCGTCGAAACCCGCGATTCCCAGGCGTGGCAGATTGCCGATGGTCACGGCGGCAACGTCACTTAAGACCACCGGTGCTCCCTGATTATTGGTGATCAATGTGTGTCGAATTTCATCGGCAGAATGGATGAGCCCCACACCCCGCACGACGGCAGTCTGCGCGCCAAAATTCACCGTTTGCCCGCCGACATTGATATTGGCGTTCGCGATGGCCTGCAGCACCTGCGGTACGGACAACCCATAGCCTACGAGCTTGCGCTGGTCGATGGCGATGTCATAAGTCTTGGTCTTACCGCCCCAGCCCGTCACATCGATCACGCCGGGTACGGCCTTGAATCGCCGCTCCAGCACCCAGTCCTGGAGGGTCTTGAGATCCGTGACCGAGTAGTTGGGTGGGCCCACCACGCGGTAGCGATAGACTTCCCCGATGGGACTGGTCGGCGATATTTGCGGCTGAGCGCCGTTTGGCAAGCTGCCGAGCTCCGACAACCGGTTCGTGACCCATTGCTCGGCTTGCGTGTAGGTGAAATCGTAGGTGAACTGCACCTTGACGTCCGAGAGCCCGAACAAGGAGATCGTGCGAATGGCCTGCACGTTCGGAATGCCGGCCATCTGAATCTCAAGCGGGATAGTAATGTAGCGCTCGATCTCCTCGGCCGACTGCCCGGTGCTTTGAGTGACGATGTCGACCAGCGGCGGGACCGGGTCAGGGTACGCTTCGATATTGAGCCGAAGAAAACTGCCGGCACCGACAGCCAGCATCATCACCAATATCACAACCATTAGCACGCGCTGTCGCAGCGCGAAAGTCACGATCGCGTTCATGAAGCCGCGGGCACTGCCGCTTGGTCGATGAAAAGGCCGCCTTTGGTGACGATGCGCTCGCCAGGCCTTAAACCCTCGAGCACCTCGACAAGACCATCGCTGCTGCGGCCGGTACGAACCGCACGATAGGCGAGCAGTCCGTCGCCCTCCACCACCCAAACATGTGCCTCATCGCCTTCGTAAACGACAGCCGATTCCGGCACCGCGGGAGACTGCGCCGCATCGCCGGTCAGAATCCGGAAATTGGCGAACATCTCCGGCTTGAGGGCGCCGTCGCGATTCTCGATTTCCGCGCGCACCGGCAGACGATGCGTGACCGGGTCCACGAGCGCCGCAACGTAGGTCACGCGCGCATTGAACGTGCGCTTGGGATAAGCCAGCACGGCGACCTCTACCGCCTGTCCCAAACGCACCTGGGCCGAGTCGGCTTCGCGAACGTTCGCCAACAGCCATACGCTCGATGGATCGGCGATCGTGAATACCGGCGTGCCGCTGCCGGCCTGCACATACTGGCCCGGACCGACTTGTCGATCCACCACCACCCCGGCAAGGGGCGCGCTCAAGGTCGCGACAGGATCGATGTGCCCGGCACCTTCCAGCGCGGCAATCTCGGCATCCGATTTTCCGAGTATTCTCAGACGATTGCGCACCGCGTTCAGCGCCGTGGTCGCGGCAGTAAGATCGGCTTGTGCCTGCTGCCAATCCTGCAGGCTGCCGCCCTTCGCGTCGTACAAGGCGTGCTTACGCGTCTCGTTGATACGCGCAAGCTTGAGCTGCGCGGCCGCGGTACCCAAGTCGCTCTGCCCTTGCACGAACTCCAAAGCCTCCACCGTCGCGAGCGGCGCACCCTTTTTTACCGTATCCCCCGGTCCCGCGATCACGCGAATTACGCGGCCGGAAAAAGGGGAAAATAACGGGGTGGCGCGATCAGCGTTCACCGCGATCTTGCCTTCGGTCAATTGCTCGCTGACGAATCCATGGAGTCCAACGGTTTCGATCGTCAAGGTCTTCATTTGCTGAGCCGTGGCGCGAAAAGTGCCGGGCGGCGAGGGCGCTGCCGGCGGCGCTTCGTGCTTACCGAAGAAACGCCCGCCCAGCCAAACTCCCAGAATGAGCAGGACTGCAGCAGCAGCCCCGACACCAGCCACGCGCAGTTGACGTTCGCGTGACCAGGCGCGTCGATTAATCGACTGCTGGCCATTCGAAGGCTGCGCTGGTCCGCTCTCCATATTGCTCATCCTTAGACCCCACCGAACAAGGCAGGCGCATATACCGTCAGGCAGCGCCGAGATCCAGGCGCGTCTGCGCGACGTCCTCTGCAACGGTGGCGGGTAAATGCACGACGAAGCTCGAACCCGTTCCTAAGCTGCTATCGACTTCGATCGTGCCCCCGTGGAGTTCGAGCACCATGGCGACCAAGTGAAGTCCAACCCCGCTGCCAGCGACGCCGACGGCGTTGGCACCACGAAAGTAGCGTTCGAACAAGTGAGCCCGATCGTGTTCGGAAATGCCGATGCCATGATCGCGAATGTGCACCAGCAAGCTTTCGTCGGATTCTTGGCGGGCGAAAACCTCAATGGGCTCGCCCGCTGCAGAGTACTTGATGGCATTGGATAACAGATTGCTGAACAAGGCGAACAACAATTTGCGATCGCCGTGCATGATCGGCGGCAGCTCGCCGAAATCCTCGCGAATGTTGGTGCGCCGCGCAGTCTCACGATGAAATTGACACACTTCGTGCAGCAGCGCAGCCGGTTCAAACTCGCCGGGCTGGTAGACCGCTTGCCCGTCCAGCAAAAGCGACGTACCTAGCAGGCTATCCATGATGCCGGTCAGGCGAGTCACGGCGCTGCGAATCCGCGTGGCGCGTTCGAGCAGGTCGTGCGGCGCGAGCCGATCCTTGAGCTTGATCAGACGCTGCGCCTGCGCATCGATGACGGTCAACGGCGTGCGAAACTCGTGCGAAGTCATGGTGACAAAATTACGCTGCTGAGCCAGCACGCGCCGTTCATTCTCAAGGGTTCTCTCGAGCGCCTTCGCCTGTTCGGTTAGCCGGTGTTGGCTCTCGACCAGCGCGATCGCGTTGTCGCGAAAAATTGCGACGGCTCGGGCCATCTCGCCGATTTCGTCATCGCGTTGCGTGCCGTGAATCTTGATATCCGTGTTGTGATCGGCCAACGCCTGCATGCCACGCGCCAGGCCCAGCAGCGGGCGCGACACCGAACGGGTGATATAGATGATCGTTGCAAGCACCAGGCACATCGCCACGATCATCGCTGTGACAATGAGCCGCCGGTCCTGCAGGTAGGTGCCGGCAGCCCGCTCGCTTGCCTCGCGCGCCTTCGATACGGTCTGGTCGGTCAGCCGCCCCAAGGTGTCGCTCGCCCTGTCAAATGCCAGGCGCGAGGTGGTCATATACATTGCGATGCCGTCGGATTTTGCACCGGAATGCGATCGTGCAAGCACCTGCGCGGCAATGCCCTTATACGTCGCCCATTCGCGTGCGAATTCATCGTAGAGCCGCCGCTCCGAATCTTCATGTGGCAGGGACTCGTAAGAACTTTGCGCCAACATGAGCTGCGCATCGAGACTTGCGATCTCTTTTTCACTGTCGGCAAGCTCGTTAGGCGTGTTGGACAGCAAATGCGTGCCCTCGCCCGTTCGGTAGTCGGACATGTAATTGTTAAGATCGCCGATCAATCGAACGTCTTGAAGCCAGCGGTTGCGAATCTCGTCGGACACGCGGTTGACATGGCTGAGACGCTGCATGCTGAAGAGCCCGAGTCCGATCATCAGCAACAGAAACAGCAGCGATGCAGCCGATAGCAGCAGGCGGATGGCGCGCGGCGCGCTCTTGCGAATCAAGGCTCTATCAGCCGGCCCGCTACCGCCTTAACGGCGGCCTGGACCCGGGTGGCGACGTTTAGCTTGCGGCAGGCGGTTTCAATGTGGAAATCAACGTTGCGCTTGCTGGTGCCGACAATCTGCGCGATTTCGATCGAGGTCTTGCCGCGTGCGGCCCAGGTCAGACACTCGACCTCGCGATCCCCCAGCGCGATTTGCAGCGACCCGAACTCCGTTCGCGCCACCCTGGCGAGGCGTCCCCGGATGATGGCATCGAGGATTTCGAAGTCGATGGGCTTGACGACATAGTCGTCCGCACCCAGGCGACGACCCTTGAGCTGATTGTCACGATCCCCCAGTGCGGTCAGAAAGATAAAAGGCATCGAGGCGAAGCGCGGCGTCAGCTCGGTTAGCCGATCGAGCAGGTCAAAACCGCTCATGATCGGCATGCTGACGTCGCAGAGCACAATATCCGGCTGCAGCTTGAGCACCGCGGAAAATCCCGCCTGCCCATCGTGCGCCAAAGCGACTTCATAGCCGCGCTCCTCGAATTCCTCGGCAATCAGCGCCGAGGTTTCGAGATCATCTTCCACGCATAGGATTTTCTTCCGTTGCGGCGCCATATGCGAATGATCCGCGCGCTCGAAGCGCTGGTCTAGTGTGATTCGTCACAGTAGCGAGCGGCTGGTCAGTCGTCCTTCACCTTCGGCGGCTTGAGCGCGAACTCGATAGCGGCCGCTTTCTCAGCATCGCTGAGCTTGACCGGGCGATCCCATCCCGCGACGGTAGTTTGTTTGCCGCGCGACAGCGTCAGTTCCCCGTCAGGGGCATTCTGCGAAATTGTCGATCCCGCGCCAAT
>CAVVPB010000017.1:0-17933 GCA_963749775.1 uncultured Gammaproteobacteria bacterium | reverse complement strand
GAGTGACGCATGCGCAGCTCCGGAATCAGCGATGGTCGCGAAACTGTCTCAAGGGTGCGCAAGATCGTTACCATACTCGCGAGCTGCGGCGCGCAGCGCCGTCGAACAGCAGGTTACGGAATGCACAAACGGCTGATACAGTAGTGTCATTGATTCAGGAATGAACACCCATGGCCAATCACTTGTTCGATCTCAGCGGTCAAGTAGCGCTTGTCACAGGTTCATCGCGCGGCATCGGTAAGGCGATTGCCGAGCAGATGTCTGCTGCCGGCGCGAAGGTCGTCATCAGCTCGCGCAAGCAAGATGCCTGCGATGCCGTGAGGGATCAGATTAACGCTTCTGGTGGTGAAGCCATTTCAATAACTTGCAACATTGGCATCAAACAGGAAGTTGAACAGCTCGTAAAAGCAACGATGGAGCACTTCGGGCGGATCGACATTCTGGTCTGCAACGCGGCGGTCAATCCCTATTATGGACCGTTGGCGAAGCTCGGCGACGATGCTTGGGACAAGATCATGGTGAGCAACGTCAAGAGCAGCTGGTGGTTTAGCAATCTCGTGGCGCCGCACATGATCGAGCGCGGCACCGGGAACATCATTCTAATATCGAGCATCGGGGCCTTTCGCAGTACCTCGGTGCTGGGGGCGTACGGAATTTCCAAGGCCGCGGAGGCGCAATTGGCGCGCAACCTGGCCGCCGAACTCGGACCCGGCGGCATTCGCGTCAATGCGATTGCTCCGGGCCTGGTTAAAACGGATTTTGCCAAGGCGCTCTGGTCAAATCCTCAGCTGCTCAGTTCAGTCGAAGCGCGTGCGCCCCTGCGCCGCATTGGCCAGCCCATTGATATCGCCGGTGTCGCGGTTTTTCTCGCCTCGAAAGCCGCTAGCTTTATCACCGGCCAGCTCATCGTCGCCGACGGAGGATCGACGTTGGGCGACTGACGCGGCGCCCCACGCCCAAGAGCCAGCCAAAGAGTTCGTGATTAGCACCTCGAGCCCGACTACGCGGGTCTCGCAATAGCCGTTCGAGCGACCCATAATGCTGCCGCTGGTTGTTTCATCTGGCGTTCTAGACAAATGATGACCTCACGAGTCTCCATCATCGCCGCCCTGGGAGCGGCCGTGCTGTTTGGCGCATCGACGCCGATCGCCAAAGAGTTGGCGGAGCAGGTATCCCCGGTCTTGTTGGCGGGTTTGCTCTATTTGGGAAGTGGCCTCGGCTTGTGGGTCATCCGGATCGTGCGAGATCGCGGCTTCGCCGCCCCCATGCTGCCGGCGCATGAGTGGCCCTGGCTGATCAGTGCGATCCTGGCAGGCGGAGTATTGGGGCCGGTCTTGCTGATGTACGGCCTGTCGCGCACGTCGGCCGGCAATGCCTCATTGCTGCTCAATCTCGAATCTGTTTTCACCGCGTTGCTCGCGTGGCTGGTGTTTCGCGAGGGGGCAGACCGCCGCGTCGTCATCGGCATGACGATGATTGTCGCCGGGGGTGCGGTACTGACGGGGTCACAAGCCGCAACCGCGCATGCGGGTTGGGTCGGCGAGATCGCCATTGCAGCCGCCTGTCTGTGTTGGGCGCTGGACAACAATTTGACGCGCAAGGTATCGGCATCCGATGCCATATTCATCGCGGCCACCAAAGGACTCGTCGCGGGAATCGTCAACCTGGCGCTCGCTTTCATTCTCGGAGCGATGCCACCGCCTGTTCGGTTGACAGCGAGCGCAATGACCATAGGCTTGTTTGGCTACGGACTCAGCCTGGTGCTCTTTGTCCTGGCGCTGCGCGGACTCGGAGCGGCGCGCGCCGGTGCCTATTTTTCCACTGCGCCGTTTATTGGCGCGGCAATTGCCGTTGTGGCCCTTGGCGAAGCCCCTTCGGTTTCATTTGGGATATGCGCGCTTCTCATGGGCATGGGCGTTTGGCTCCATCTGACCGAGCGGCACGATCACGAGCATATGCATGAGGCGATGACGCACAGCCATGCACACTCCCACGACGTGCACCATCAGCATCAGCATGACTTCCCCTGGAACGGTGTCGAACCCCATCTACACCCGCATCATCACCAGGTGCTGATCCATCGACATCCGCATTTTCCGGATCTCAATCACACCCACCGACATCGAAATACAGGGCCTGACGGTGAGCTCTGAGGGAACTCATGGCCATTGAAATGAGCCCGCTGACCCGCGCAATGAGCCGCAATGACGCTGCGGTCTGAACCAATCACCGCGGATCAAGCGGCTGCGGCGCTATGGAACCGCATTGTTCCTGATATCCCTGATCCTTGGTTATCATGCACGTATTATCGTACTGGCTGCGCGCCGTGATCGGACTGACCAGGGCGGCCGTGGCTTTGGATACCTACGCGAGCGCAAGTCGTTCAATCGGGAGAAACCAAATGTGGCGTGAGCATGAGTGATTTTGGGTGCCATCGTGTCTAGTGCCGGTCCTGACGCCCCTCGCTCGCCTCCCACCGTTTTTCTGAGTTACGCCTCGGAGGACCGGCAGGCAGCCCGGCGCATTGGCGAGGCGCTCCCGGCCTATGGTCTTGAAGTCTGGTACGACGAGAGCGAGCTCGGCGGCGGGGATGCATGGGACCAAAAGATTCGAAAGCAAATTCGCGAGTGCGACTATTTCATGGCGCTCATTTCGGCTCAGACCGAGGCCCGCCACGAGGGTTATTTTCGAAGAGAATGGCGCCTGGCGGTCGAGCGAACCCTCGATATGGCCGACGATCATACCTTCCTGCTGCCCGTCGTCATCGACGCTACCGAGCAGGCGGGAGCGCGAGTTCCAGAAAAATTTCTCGCCGTTCAATGGTTGAGAGTTCCCGGCGGCGAGCCGACGGCCGCTCTTGAAGGGCTTTGCCGCCGACTTGTCTCGGGCGCGACCCCGGCACCTTTAAGTTCCAGAAAAACGGCGTCGCGGCTGACCAAGCGAGCGTCTGCGGTGCGCACGTTCGACTATCCAGAATTCCCAAAGGAGGAACCCGGCCAGAGAATGCGCTTTTGGTTTGGCGTGGTGGGCTGGGCGCTTCGCTCGGCTTGGATATTTTTCAGGCAATTGCCCCGGTGGCTCAGGATTCTCGCGTATGTTTGGATTGGCATTGCGCTGCTATCCAAGGGGTGCTCGTCGGGAGATCATGAATCCGAGCGACTCTCGCGGGCTGATGCGAAAAAGCTCAAGGCGATTGCGGAGCAGTATCGGGGCAGTTCTGACAAGGCCGATGTGGCGAAGCTGGGTGCGCAAATTGCTCGGACATTTTCCGACGCGGCCGAAGACCAGGCGGCGCGAAGTCCGCTGTTGGCGATTCCATTCACGGCTCCCCCGGGCGATTCGGCAGCCGGGAAGCTGGCGGATTCGACCTTTGCCCAGGTGTACGGAAGAGTCTCCATTTCACATCCCAAACTTGTGGGGTTGACCAAGGATCCTCTCTCTTCACGCGATCTCGGCGCGGCCTTGGAGCGTGGTCGCGCGAACCATTCGAATTACATTCTGTACGGGACTGTGGATAAAGAGGGAGGTCCGCTGGCGCTTATCGTGAAGATCGTCAAGGTGGACAATGGCTCGGTGGTGTGGTCGAAGTCGTACCCGGTGGAGGGCGCCGACCCCGCTAAAATTGCCGAGGAAGTGGATTCCAAAATTCCGTCGCTCGAGGGCGACTAGCCAGCGAGTCTCCGGTGCCGCTCGATCAAGGCACGCGGCGCAACCAGCAGCTATTGGACCAAAGGGCGCCTCGCCCTGGAATCGCAGCGAGATACAATTCTAGGAGGTCGACTGCGAGGATCATTGTTGCGCAAAGAACCCACAGTTTTGCTGGCGGCCCTCATGGGATGTTGCGCGAGCGTGGCGTGTCACGCGGCCGCGGGCGAACCAACGGACGCCGACGCGCTGGCGAAGAAGCTCTCCAATCCGGTTGCCGACCTCATTTCGGTGCCTTTTCAGTTGAACTGGGATACCGGCCTCGCCGCAAATGGCCTGGGCGATAAGGTCCTGCTCAATTTTCAGCCGGTGATCCCAGTTGAGCTGACCGAGAAGTGGAACGTCATTTCCCGCACGATAGTGCCGCTGGCGGCACAATCGAACGTCGTGCCAGAGGATGCTCATCAGTCCGGTCTGGGCGACATCACCCAGAGCTTCTTCTTCACGCCAAAGGCTCCCCTGCCGGGCGGCTGGATAGTCGGTGCCGGACCCGCACTGTTGCTGCCGGCGGCGACGGACTCGGCGCTCGGCAATGGAAAATGGGGATTGGGTCCCACGGTGGTCGCGCTCAAGCAAACCGAGGACGCGTGGACGTACGGGATCCTGTGGAATCACATCTGGTCGGTCGCCGGGAGCAGCCACCGCCCGAATCTTAATGCGACGTTTCTGCAGCCTTTTGTCGCAAAGGGCATGGGCAAGGGACTCACCTTTACCATCAACGCCGAATCGAGTTACGACTGGGAGGGTCGTAACTGGGTCGTGCCTTTGAATCTCACAGCCTCCCAAGTGATGAAGTTGGGCACTCAGCTGGTCAGCATCGGCGGCGGCGTACGCTACTACGTCGAGGCGCCGCCGGGCGGGCCCCAATGGGGACTGCGTGTGATTTTCACGTTGATGTATCCGAAGTAAGGATTCGCCCGGAGGAGCATGCTAGTTTAGGGACGAATGCGTCGTTGGCAGGGGCGCGGCGATCTGTCCACCACCAGCAAGGGTAGTCAATGGCAGAGGCTTCCTCGGCAAGTGTAGAGCTGGCGATCGTGCTGCCGCTCGGCGTCGTTGCGAATCAGCTGATGCGCCTAGAAGCGGATTTGCGATCATTGCACATGAAGGCGTGGGCCTACGCGAAGGAACGCGAACACGGCGGCCTGGACCCTAAGATTGAAGCCCGCCTCGACAAGATCAATGAAGCGCTGGATTTGATCCGGGGTCTCACCAAGGAGATGGCCGCCGACCTGCAGCCATCGCGGCCCTCCCGAACGGATGACTGAAGTGCCAGGAGGGTCCGCAGGCCAATTCGCCAAGGCTGCCGAGCCGCCATCCGATGCGCGACCCTTGCTGATCTACGACGCCGATTGCGGTTTCTGTGTCTACTGGGTGCGGTATTGGCGAAAACTCACCGGCGGTACCGTCGACTACCGGCCGTACCAGGAGGTGGCGGCGCAATATCCCGCGATCCCGCTCGCCGAGTTCCGGCGCGCCGTGCAATACCTCACGCCTGAAGGGCGCCGTTCGAGCGCCGCGGAGGCGAGTTTCCGGACCTTGAGCCACGCGCGCGGCAAGGGTCTGTGGTTTGACCTTTATGAGAGACTGCCGGGCTTCGCCTTCGTCTCGGAACGGCTCTACGCTTTCATCGCCGCGCACCGCTCGGCGTTTCATCGCATCAGTCTGACTCTGTGGGGCAAAGATTACGGACCTCCGCGATATGATCTCATCTCCTTTGTATTCCTGCGCCTGTTTGGATTGATCTACCTCTCCGCGTTTGTCTCCTTTGGGGTCCAGGCGCTGGGACTGATCGGCAGCCACGGAATCCTGCCGCTGACTGACCTGATCGATGCCATCCGTGGGCGCGTCGGCGCCGAACGCTTCTACGCGATGCCGATGCTGTTCTGGTGGAACGCGAGCGACTTCGCCATTCAGGCGGTGTGCTGGGCGGGCGCGGGCATGTCGCTGCTGCTGGCTTTCAATCGGTTGCCCCGCCTGAGCCTGTTGGTGCTCTACGTGCTCTATCTTTCGCTGCTCTATGGCGGTCAGGCATTCATGACGTTCCAGTGGGACGCCTTTCTGCTGGAGGCCGGATTCCTCGCTCTGCTGCTGAGTTTTGCCAGGACCCCGGGGATCTGGCTGCTGCGCTGGCTGCTGTTTCGTTTCCTCTTCATGTCGGGCATGGTCAAACTGCTGAGCGGCGATCCGGCCTGGCGGGATCTATCGGCGTTGTCATACCACTTTCTCACGCAGCCCTTGCCCACGCCGCTCTCTTGGTACGCCGCGCACCTGTCGCTGCCGGTATTGAGATTTGCCACCGGCGCCACATTCTTCATCGAGTTACTCGTGCCGTTCCTGATTTTTTGCCCGCGCCGGCTGCGATTCTTAGGCGCCTTCTGCATCCTGCTGCTGCAAACCTGCATTTTGCTCAGCGGAAATTACAACTGGTTCAATCTGCAGACCATGCTGCTGTGCCTGCTGCTGTTCGATGACGCGGCTCTGCGAAAAATAGCGCCGCAGCGGTGGGTTAAGTGGCTGTCAATCCGCGAGGAGCGCCATCCACCCCGAGCGATTGCCATGATCGCGGGCACCCTGGCGCTGCTGATCCTGTTCTGCAGCGTCGTGCAGATGGATGTACGGTTCGGCGGCAACCCGCCGGCCGTCGCGCAGTCCATCGATCGATTCATCGAACCGCTGCACATTGTCAGCAACTACGGCCTGTTCGCCGTCATGACCACGCAGCGCGATGAGATTGTCATCGAAGGCTCATACGATGGCGTCGAGTGGCGAGAATACGATTTTCCCTTCAAGCCCGGGGAGGTGATGCGCCGCCCACCCTGGAACATTCCGCATCAGCCGCGCCTGGACTGGCAGATGTGGTTTGCCGCGCTCGAGGACCCGCGGCGCGTGAGGTGGTTTCCCCGTTTCCTCGAAAGGCTGCTGCGGAATGAGCCCGCGGTGACCGCGTTGCTTCAGAAGAATCCGTTTGCGGACAAGCCACCGCGCTATGTGCGGGCGCTGTTCTACGACTACCGCTATGCCAGCGGCGAGGAAAAGGCCCGCGGCCGATGGTGGGACCGGCGGCTGTTGGGGCTGTACTTCCCCGTGGTTCAGTTGAAGGGCGATCTATGAAAAATAATGAGGCACGAATCGACTGATATTGCCCGTAATAAGGGAGTCGTCCTCGCGAACGCCCATCCCAGCAGCGCGGTTGCCGACGATCCACGATCCGAGCACCGCCGATTTGCCGTCGCAATTGAACAAGGGGCTGTACTGCTGATACACCATCGGTCCGCCATAGGTGCCGCCGGTTCTGGCGGCGACGCTTCCCTGAATCGTTATATTGGCGCCCTCGCGGGAATGCACCGGCTTCTCGACGTACGTGCCCGCTATCTGGCCCGGTTCCCGGTACGCCGCCAGCAGATTTTTGTGCCCGGGGTACAGCTTCCATAGCAGCGGCAAAATGCCCTTATTCGACAATACGGATTTCCATGCCGGCTCGATGAAGCGCGTTGTGTGTGTTGCCAGCTGCGGTCCGAACGAGTCGGAAAACATCCACTCCCAGGGATACAGCTTGAAGCACCGTTGGATGGGACTTAGTTGTCTATCAATGAACGCCGAGTGGCCGCGTTGCACGCCAATGTCTTTCATCGAGATCAGGGTTGCGGCGCGATTGGCTTGGCATGCGGTATCCATGAGGTAACGAATGTTGCCGATATCCTCAGAGGAGGCAGGATCGCAGGCGAAGTGAATGAGTTCGCCCGCGGGACTTATCTCGCGCCAGCGATCGATCAAGCGCTCGTGGAGCGAATTGAATTGATCGAGCTGAGCGCGGGTCTCCTTCAGCCAATACCACTGTACGACGGCCGCCTCGAGCAGACTGGTGGGCGTATCTGCGTTGTACTCGAGCAGCAATGGCTCATCCCCGGTAAACGCGAGATCAAAGCGACCATAGAGGCTGGGTTCCTGATTGCGCCAGCTGGTGGCGACCAAATCCTCATAGTCAACCGGGATGCCGACCTCCCCGTACGCGTCATGGCGCACGACATAGTCGACGGCTTCCAGGCAAATGCGATGAAGCTCATTGGTCGCCGCTTCGATGGTGTCGATCTCATCGGACGTAAATGCGTAGCAGGCAGACTCGTTCCAATAGGGGTAATTATCAATCGTCGTATGGAAATCAAAGCCAGCCTGCTCGCACTTTGCCTGCCAGTCCTGGCGCGGTATTGAGCTTTCGCGTCTCACTCGCCCGCGCCACCGTGGCCGCTGGCGGATTCTCCAAAGCCGCCAAAATGCGCTGTCTCTGTGGCAGACGTAACTGAACTTCCCCCTTGCGACACGATTCCGGCCGATGAACCGCCGCCGCGGCCCCAAAATGCCGAGGTGCGTGTATACCAAGGTCCGTAGTAGAAGAATCCCCCGTTGGGCGCTTGAGATGGTTGGCAACTGGACTCGGTGCCCCAGTCCTTAAGACACTCCTCTTTGGAGTTATAGAAGGCCCGATGCCTCTCTTCACTGTCACAGGCGGCGACGAATGCGCCTACCAACAGAAGAGTGATGGTGGATGTTGCTTTGTTCATGCTTCTCCTCGCGCCGCTAGCGCTTGGGCCTGTTCAGTGTGCAACAGGGTGAGATTCGCGTTATGGGCGGCGCGCCCGATCCGATAAAACGTGATACAGACTATCGATATGCCGAGCAATACGACAATCAGCGGCACATAAGTCAGGGCGAGATGGCGCAATATCTGCTCTGGCACCAACCCCGGCCGCGCGCCCTCGGGAAACTTGACCCACGCCAGGATCAAGCCACCGGCAAAGATGCCAAGCCCCGAAACGCATTTTTGTATGAAGAAAGCCGCTGCAAAATACAGGCCCTCGGTACGCTGATGGGTTCGCAGCTCGTTTTCTTCCACCGTGTCCGCCAGCATCGATGTCACCAGGGCGCCGGATGCCACGGTCATGGTGCCCGCTGCCAATGTGAAGATCAGCAGGATGGGCATCAACGCCGGCGATGAATTGTCCACGAACAATCCGCACAAGCGCAGCACGATGGGGCCAGGCGCAAGCAGCAGGGTAATGATGGAAACCACGATGGCGCCGCGCTTCTTGTCCATTCGTTTGGTGATCGCCGGAGCGACCATCAAGGCCGCAGCCGCCGAGGCCAGCGCCGAGAGCAGCAGCAATGAAATCTGGTCGGCGGACAACTCCCAGAAATAAGTATAAAAGTACACGCTAAGCGTCGCGACAAGTCCGAGCGCCATCGCCGAAAAAAAACCGAAAGCGATCGTGGACAGAAAAGAGCGGTTGGCAAGCGCGTCGCGAATCTCGCGAGCATCTCGCGACAGATTGAAGGCGCGCCTGGGCGGCGGTGCGCGCAAGTAGGGAATATAGTGATGGGTTCCCGCGGTTGAGATCAGAATCGAGAGGAACATGAGAGTCGCTGCGGCGATGGAGTAGCCGTGATACCCCGCGCGATTCAGCAGGCCTACCGCTTGTTGCGCCGTCGGCCGCAAGTACACCGAAAGCGCGATGACTCCCATGAGCACCGCACCAACGTAGCCGAAAAAGAATCGGTAAGCCACCAAGGAAGTGCGCTGGTCGTAATCCTCAGTCAGCTCCGCGAGCAGCGCCGCGCTGGGTACTTCGTAGAGCGCTATGAACAAGCGAACGATGATCGCGGTAGCCACCAGGTACCAGAAAAGCGGCCACTGTCCCAGGCCGACCGGTGGATTCCACAATAAGTAATAAAAGAGCGCGCAAGGAAGCGCGGAGGCGTACATGAACAGGTGTCGCCGGCCCAGTCGGGAGTGAAAGCGATCCGATACGTGTCCGATGAAAGGGTCGACGAACCCGTCGATGATGAGCGCCATCATGATGGCCAAACCGACCAGCTGCGCCGGCAGTCCCAGCAATTGATTGTAGAAAATCAGCAACAAAAAGTTGAAGCCGTTGTCTTTGATGCCGTAGGCCACGGTGCCGAAGCCGTACAACAACTTGGTGCTGAAGCCGAGCGACGCGCTCATCGCCATGGAAGATCCCGGTCAGCGGAGCAGAGGTAGTTCTTATAGTTCAATCGTAGTATTAGTATACATGGCCTATAGCCGCTTCTTTTGGGGATCCGTATGGCGCTCACCACCCTTAAGTTTCGCGAGGATTTCGAGCGTTGGTCCGGCAG
The DNA here is from genome assembly GCA_963749775.1 of uncultured Gammaproteobacteria bacterium. Lineage (GTDB taxonomy): Bacteria > Pseudomonadota > Gammaproteobacteria > Steroidobacterales > Steroidobacteraceae > Bog-1198. The sequence goes on along the minus strand of CAVVPB010000017.1, from coordinate 8,072 downwards.
CGGCGCACCGTCGCTCGAAGATCCGCCGTTGGCTGCGGCCGTATTGATGGCGCATGCGGCTTTTGTTCAACCGGAACGACAAATTGCCATTTTCGATGCAGTCGCCGACGCGTGGCTGGATCTGGACCCAGCCGATCGCGCGGCGTACCTGCGGCGGCAACTGGCGTGGCTCGAAGCTCCAGCTTCTGCAAGGCTGGAGGACTGGAGGACCCCGCGGGCGGTTTGGGATGCCTTCTGGGCCGTGGTCGATGCCGAACCCGCGGCGCCTAACGAGGGCGCGGCCAAAGATCAGGCCCTGGATTTCACCTCGCGAGTGGTCCTCATCGGCGTTCATTACGATGCTGAGTTGCTGATGCGCTGCGAGCGCGCGGTTTTTCTGCACGAGGATGTGCGCAAGCTTCTCGGGCAACCGGAAGTGCGCATGACGACCAAGGATCTGCGCAATTGGCCCAAGGACAGCCTCGGCACCACTCTGCTGGAAATGCTGACCGCCAAGGGCTATGACCTCGAGGTGATCAACGCCGACGATGTGCTGCTGCCCGCGGCGTTCGCGGCTCAGAATCGAACCAACCGCCGCATACTGCAGTTGCACGACGTATGGCATCTGTTTGCCGGCTACGGTTTTACCGCGCAAGGCGAGGTTGCGATCTCCGGATTTCAGCTGGCGCAATTCGGCCAGAATTATTCAACCCGTTTTCTTGCCGCGACGACTGTCATGCTGTACCTGCGCAGATCCATCGACATCGATCAATATATTGCGCTCATTTCGGAAGGGTGGCGGCATGGGCGCCGCGCGCCACCGCTGATGTCGGTTGAATGGCATAAATTGCTCGGACGATCGATTGCAGATCTGCGTGCCGAGATGAATGTCACGCCGTTCGTCAGTCGCACGCCCGAGCTACTCAATTTCTGAACGCCATGGCTTCATCCATTTTTAGACGCATCTTGGGCTCAGCGGTCCCCTGTGCAGTGCTGCTGGTCTGCATGGGTGGCATGCGGCCCGCCTGTGGTGACGCACTACTTGGGGCCAATGAAATCCGCGGCACGGTCGCCAGCGCTCGCGGCGCGGAAGCCGGTGTCTGGGTCATCGCCGAAACGCACGAATTTCAAACGCGATTCGCCAAAATCGTTGTGACCGACGAGGCCGGTCGTTACCTCATTCCGGATCTTCCCAAGGCGAGGTACAGCGTATGGGTGCGCGGCTATGGTCTTGCCGACTCTGCCAAAATGGAAGCGACTCCGGGGCGCTCGCTGGATCTTACGGTGCGGGTCGCTCGCGATGCCGCCTCTGCGGCCCAATCCTATCCGGCGGCCTACTGGTACGCGATGATGAGAATTCCCGAGGATGCCGAGGTGGCAACGCTCTCAGGAGGGCGCAACGGCTACCTCATGTGGATGAAGAATATGGGCTGCGTCGGCTGTCATCAGCTGGGAAATCTCGCGACGCGCACCATTCCGAAGGCCTTAGGAGCGTTCAAATCGTCGCAGGATGCTTGGCTGCGGCGCCTTCAGTCCGGGCAAGCCGGCGTGCAGATGATCAACATTGTGCAAGGCGCGCTCGCGGGCATTCCGATTCACTATCTCGCGGACTGGACCGACCGAATCGCCGCGGGGGAAATCCCCGCGCTGCCGCCGCCGCGTCCGAGCGGTATCGAACGCAACCTCGTCGCGACGGTCCGAGACTGGTCGGATGGTAAGGCGTACTTGCACGATCTCTCGGGCACCGATCGGCGCGACCCGACTGTCAATGGCGGCGGCTTGCTGTACGGTGCCCCTGAATTGAGCACCGACAATTTTCCGGTACTCGATCCGCGGCACAACTCCGCCACCACATTCAAGGCCGCGGTGCGTGATGCGGATACGCCTACTACCCACGACACGCCGGTGCTGGCGGCCTCGCCCTATTGGGGCGAGGAGCGAATCTGGGACAGCCGGGCGGTCGCGCACAATCCGATGCTGGATCGCTCCGGCCGCGTTTGGTACACCGCGCGAATCCGCGCGGCGGACAATCCCGCATTCTGCAAACAGGGCTCGACGCATCCATCAGCCCAAGCCTTTCCCATTGACGCCTCGGATCGCCAACTGGCGCTGTACGAACCGAAAAGCGCCAAATATGTACCCGTGGATACCTGCTTCAGCACCCATCACCTGCAATTCGCCGAGGACGCGAACGATACCCTGTGGACCAGTGGCGGTCGTGAAGTTGTGGGCTGGCTCGACACCAAGAAATACCTTGCGACGGGGGATGCGGCCGCCTCTCAAGGCTGGGCTCCCTTGGTGCTCGATACCAACGGCAACGGCAAGCTCGATCCCTGGGTCGAGCCCGGGCAACCCTTAGACCCGAACAGCGATCAGCGTCTGGCGGTCAGCTTCTACGCCGTCATGCCGAATCCTGCCGACGGCAGCATCTGGGGTTCGGTCGCATTTCGTTATCCCGGCGCCGTGGTCCGCTTCGATCCGCAAACACGGCTCAGCGAGATTTACAATGTGCCGGCGCCCGGCTTCGGTGTGCGCGGTGCCGATATCGATCGCAACGGCGTCGTGTGGGTCTCCTTGGCAAGTGGCCATTTGGGGGAGTTCGATCGACGAAAATGCAAAGGTCCGCTCAGCGGGCCCACCGCGACGGGCGATCACTGCCCCGAGGGCTGGAGCTTCCATCGCTTGCCCGGCCCCGGTTTCGTGAACGTGCCGCAAATGAGCGTCGAGTCGAGTTACTACACCTGGGTCGACCAGCGCAATACGCTGGGCCTGGGCGCAAACGTTCCGATTGCCACGGCCAATCTGTTTGACGGGGTGCACGCGCTGGTTGACGGCCGATTCGTGACGCTGCGCATTCCTTATCCGTTGGGGTTTTACGCCAAGGGTCTTGAAGGCCGTATCGATGAAGCCGGCAAGGGCTGGAAGGGACGTGGCATCTGGGTCACGAGCGGCGATCGGACCCCTTGGCACAAGGAAGGGGGGCAGGGAAGCAAGCCGCTGGTGGTCCACTTTCAGATGCGCCCGTCACCGTTGGCCGATTAGCCGTCAAGCATGAAATGCACACGAGACGCCTGCTGCGCCAATCGGGTGGCGGATCCATCAGAAGAACCAAAACCGCGTGAGTGACGAAAATATTTCGAGCAAACCCACCAGCGCATTCACCGCGCTGCCGGATGATAACTACCAGGCGAGCGAACTTACGCGCGGGCCTTGGAACCCTGACCATCAGCATGCCGGCCCACCATCGGCCCTGGCGGCAGAAGCCATTGTCAGGGTGGCCGAGCGGCATGGCTTTACGCATCTCGCACGCGTGACCGCGAATCTTTATCGGCCCATTCCCATCGCGACGCTTAAGGTGGTCGTCGAGACCGATTACAGCGGACGCAACGTCGGACACTTTCGTGCTCATATGTACGCCGGAGGCAAGGAAGTCGCCCGCTTCACCGCGCTGGCGCAGCGCGAGATCAGGATTTCCCCTGGGCAGGAGCATCCGCCGCCGTCCGCGCCCAACTCGATAGAGCAGTCACGCGCCGTTCGCTTTCCCTCCAAGAGCGCCGCCGTTGGCTATGCCGATCTGATGGAAACCCGTCTCGCGAATGGCGATTTTTTCAAGGGTCCGTGCGCCGTCTGGTTCCGTCTGCGCCATCCGCTCATTGCCGGGCAGGAACCGACTGCCGTTGCGCGAGTTGCCGTCGCGGCGGATTCCGCCAATGGGATCAGCGCTATCCTCGATTTCAACCGCTATCTGTTTGTGAACAACGATCTGTCGATTAACCTGATTCGCAAACCGCAAGGCGAATGGATCTGTGTCGATGCCCGATCGCTGATGGGTGGCACCGGAAGCGGACTTGCGGAGGCAAAGTTGTTTGACCGGGACGGGTTCATCGGCCGTTCGACTCAAAGCCTCCTGATCCGGGAGAGAAACTAGCGCGCCCTTTTGCGGTTCAGTCACCGTTCCCCATCAACTCACGCACCCAAATATTCCGAAAGCTGATCGGAGCCGACGGGTCGCCATGCGCCTGCAACTTGATCGCCGCGCGCTGGTACGGCCGATACGCAGGCTTTCCGATATAGACCGTTTCGCCGCTGAGCTGGAAGTGGTTTTGCACCAGCACCCCATTGTGAAACACCGTGACGTAGGCCGGACTCTTGGGCGCGCCGCCGGTCTCAAAGATCGGCGCCGTCCACACCACGTCATAGGTTTGCCACTCTCCCGGTGGGCGCATTGCATTGACCAGCGGCGCTGCCTGCTTGTAGATACTCGCCGCCTGTCCGTTCACGTACGTATTATTCTTCCAGGAATCGAGAATCTGGACTTCGTAACCGGCGTCACCGGGGCCGGTTGAGGCAAGGAACAGGCCGCTATTGCCGCGCAGCTGTCCCTCACCAGTAATCCCCCTGGGAATCAGCCACTCAAGGTGCAATTGATAGTCTCTGAACAATTGCTTGGTCTCGATATTGCCGACCGACTTGTCGACCGTCATGACACCGCCCTTGACCTTCCAGCGTGCCGGCGAATGGTCTTTGGTCGCTACCCACTGATCCAAGTTTCGGCCATCGAACAAGACGATGGCGTCCGAAGGCGGTGCGCTCGCGCTCGCGCCAGGCGATACCACCGGCGGAACCGGTTCCCACTGCTCGGTGGCCTTCGGGTCGCCCGGCGGGGATTGCGCCATGGTGGGAACACAGAAAATGCCCAGGGCCAGCGCTGTCGCCAACGCCAGGGTTCGCCGCATCTCAAGTGCTCGATTTTTCATTTGGCTTTCCTTATGGGCGCGAATCGCACGGTGCTACACCGTACACAATCGGTAGGCCTCCTCGAGCGAGGCGAATGGATCGCTGCGCGTCGGGACGAATTCATGCGCGACATAGCCCTGATAGTTCAGTGCCGCCAAAGCGGCGGCAATGGCGTGGTAGTTGAGTTCTTGGCTGTCATTGATTTCATGGCGACCGGGAACGCCGCCAGTATGAAAGTGGCCGATCCATTGGATGTTGTCGCGGATCGTGCGGATCACATCGCCCTCCATGATCTGCATGTGATAGATGTCGTACAGCAGTTTTACTCGCGGCGAGTTGACCCCCTGCATGACGGCCGCGCCAAACGCGCAGTGATCGCCCTGGTAGCCCGGGTGGTCCACTTTGCTGTTGAGCAACTCCACGCAGATGGTGACGCGCTGCTCTTCGGCCAGTGGCGCTATTTTGGCAAGGCCGGCGACACAATTGGCGATCGCCGCGCCGTCGTCGATACCCGAAACACGATTGCCGAACATGGCGATCACGTTCGGCACCTGCGCACGCGCGGCGAGCGGCAGCACCGTTTCCAATTCTCCCAGCAGCAGCGCGTGATTGGCCGGATCGTTGAATCCCGTTGCGATAAACTTCCCGCGCCGGCTGGGGTAGCCCATCGAGACGGTAAGTCCGGCGTCGAGCGCGGTAGACCACTCGTCCTGGAATAGCAGATCGATCCCCGAGAGCCCGATCTGCTTCGCACGGCGGCACATCTCGGGCAGCGGCGTGCGCGCATACGGCCATCGGCATGTCGATTGCTTGAGCCGGCCGACGGTCGCGGCGGAATTCCCGGTTGACGCCTGCAGCGCAGCTGCGGCACGGATTTGCGTGGCCGCGCACACGCCGGCAGCGGTCGCGAGCCCCTTCAGCGCGGCGCGTCGGCTGATGCGATGGATGTTGTCGGGCATTGACCTCTCCGAAAAAAAATGTCAGGCGCCGAGATTCTGCCGGGCCGCGGCCTACCCGCTAGTTGATGGCGCGCAAATAGTCGAAGGCTTGTTGCGCCGCCTGTAGCTGGCTCACGCGTACGAACGGCCCTTCTTGCTCGGCAAAGAAATGTTGCAGCCCCGCCTGGTCGGCCGCGGCGAAAATCGGCTTGTAGTCAATGATGCCGTGGCCCAATTCCGCGCCAGGATGGGCCGGCGCGTTGCCGGCATCCGGATGGTCTTGAGCCGGCAAGAAATCCTTGACGTGAATCATCGGAAACCGCTTCGGGTATTTTCTGAAATAATCGATCGGGTTGCGGCCGCCGACAACCATCCAGCCGCAGTCGATTTCAAATTTCACCAGATCCGGATCTGTTTCCCGCAGCAGGATGTCGTAGCCGATGACGCCGCCCTGATCGGCAAACTCGAGATGGTGATTGTGATACGCATACTGCAGTCCGGCCTGCCGGGCTTTTTCGCCGATGCGATTGGCCAACTCCGCTGTTTGCTTCGCCTCATCCAAGGACATTGCGTAGCTGCCGGTGACTGGCGGGCGCAAGCTCGAGCGCAGCGATCCGCTGGCAACGTAGCGTGTTCCGAGCGCATGCGCAGCCTCGAAGGTAGGGCCCAAATTGGTGCTGTCGAAGGGCAGGTGCGCGCTGGGACATACCAGGCCCGCAGCATCCAGCAGCTGGCGAAATTCTTGCGCCGAAAGCTTGCCGAAACCGGCGGTCTCAACTTCGCGAAAGCCAATTTCTCGAAGGCTCTTGAGTGTGCCGGCGGGATTCTCTTGCATGGCCGAGTTGACCGCGTACAGCTGAATACCGATGGGCCGGGCGAGGGGACCGGAATGGGCACTGTGCGACAACCCATGGGACGCCAACATCACCGTGCTAAAGGACCCTGACTGGATGAGGAATTCTCGTCGGGTCAATCGCATGCTCGCGTCTCCAAAGGATAACGATAGTACATTGGCGGAATCGAGATAGAATAAGTTGAAAGCCGCAACCGCGGAGGTTTTTTGTACGATCGCGGGCCAATTTACTGGGGAAACAGCCGTGCAGTCTGCTAGCTATGACGCGATTGTCGTCGGCTCCGGCATATCCGGCGGATGGGCGGCCAAGGAACTCACCGAGAAAGGGCTTCGGGTTCTGTTGCTGGAGCGCGGCCGCAATGTCGAGCACATCAAGGACTACGTCAACGCCACCAAGGCGCCCTGGGAATACCTGCACCGCGGCGGCCGAACGCGTGCGATGGAAGAGGCCTACCCGGTGCTCAAGCGGGACTATCCGCTCAATGAGAAGAACCTGGCTTTTTGGGTTAACGAGCAGGACTCTCCTTACACGGAAGTGAAACGCTTCGACTGGTACCGCGGCTACCAGGTGGGGGGTCGGTCGCTCACCTGGGGTCGGCAGAGTTACCGCTGGAGCGACTTTGACTTTGAGGCCAACGCCAAAGAGGGGATCGCGAACGACTGGCCGATTCGTTACGCTGAGTTGGCACCCTGGTATGACCATGTGGAACGGCATGCGGGAATCTCCGGCTCGCGCGAGGGGATGCCGCAGCTTCCCGACGGACAATTCCTGCCGGCCATGGCCCTTAACTGCGGCGAAGAATTGATCGCGGGGCGGCTACAGAATGCCTTCGACGGTAAGCGCCGAATCATCATTGGACGCACCGCGAACGCGACTCGGGCGCTGACCGGACGCGCGCCCTGCCAATATCGCGACGCCTGCTGGCTGGGATGTCCTTACGGAGCTTACTTCAGCACCCAGTCCTCTACACTGCCGGCCGCCGCCAAGACCGGCAAACTCACGCTGAAACCCTGGTCGATCGTGACCGAGGTGCTCTTCGACAAGCAGCGCCAGCGCGCCACTGGTGTCCGGGTGCTGGACGCCGTCACCGATAAGACGACTGATTACAGCGCGAAGGTCATCTTTCTTTGTGCCTCCACCCTCAACTCAACCTGGCTGCTCTTGCGCTCCGCGACCGATGTCTGGCCAGGAGGCCTGGGCAGCAGCTCCGGTGAACTCGGCCACAACCTCATGGATCATCATTTTCGCTGTGGTGCCGAGGGACAGCTCGTGGGTTTGAACGACAAGACCTACTACGGTCGGCGTCCCAATGGCATCTACATTCCGCGGTATCGAAACTTGTTTGGCGACAAGCGCGAGTATTTGCGCGGATTCGGTTATCAGGGCAGCGCGAGCCGGCAGGGGTGGCAGCGGGCGGTCAGGGAACTGGGCGTGGGGGCGGCCTTCAAGGACGAAATGTCGACTCCGGGCCCCTGGGTGTTCGGCGCCACGGCATTCGCCGAGATGCTCCCGAACCACGCCAATCAGGTCGGACTCGACACCAACCGAAAGGACAAATGGGGGC
>CAVVPB010000016.1:0-104265 GCA_963749775.1 uncultured Gammaproteobacteria bacterium | reverse complement strand
CCGGTGGTCCTGACCCTCGGCATTCATCAGCACGTAGCGAGCTGCATTCCAGAGCTTGTTGCAAAAGTTTCGATACTCCTCGACCTTCGCCATGTCGAAGCGCAAGTCGCGGCTTTGCGTGGCGAGCCGCGCAAAGCACAGGCGCAGCGCATCGGTGCCGAATGCCGCGATGCCCTGCGGAAATTGCCTGCGCGTCGCCTTTTCGATGGCGGACTTCATCTGCGGCTGCATGAGACCCGTGGTGCGCTTGGCAAGTAACTCGTCCAGCGAAATGCCGTCGACGATGTCGAGTGGGTCAATGACATTGCCCTTCGACTTGGACATCTTCTGGCCGTCTTGATCGAGAATCAGCCCGTGAATGTAGGCCACTCGAAACGGGACCTGGCCGGTAAACTTGAGGCCCATCATGATCATACGGGCCACCCAGAAAAAGATGATGTCGAATCCCGTCACCAGCACGGTGGTCGGATAGTAGGTTTGGAATGCGTGGGTCTTGTCCGGCCAACCTTGCGTGGAGAACGGCCACAGCGCGGAGGAAAACCAGGTATCCAGCACATCACTGTCTTGCCGCAGGGCAATCGAGGGGTCGATGCCATGCGCGGCGCGCGCCTCGGTTTCGCTGCGCGCGACGTAGCATCGGCCCTCGGTGTCGTACCAGGCAGGAATGCGATGCCCCCACCAAAGTTGTCGACTGATGCACCAGTCCCTGATTTTATGCATCCATTCGAAATAGACCCCGGTCCAGGATTCCGGCACGAACCGCACCTGCCCTTCTTCGACCGCTCGAATGGCGGGTGCGGCCAGTGGCTGGATATCGATGAACCACTGGTCGGTCAGTAGCGGCTCGAGCACCGCATTGCTGCGATCGCCGCGCGGCACGGTGAGTTTGTGGGGCTCGACTCGATCGATGAGACCCAGCGCGTCGAGGTCGGCGAGAACCTTCTCTCGGGCGACGGTTCGATCGAGACCACGATAGGCGACGGGCACGTTGTCGTTGAGCGATGCGTCTAGCGTCATGATATTGATCAGGGGCAGGCCATGGCGCTGCGCGACTTCGTAGTCGTTGAAATCATGAGCCGGAGTGATCTTGACGCAGCCGCTGCCGAACGCCGGATCGACATAAGAATCGCCGATAACGGGCAATTCGCGCTCGGTCAGGGGCAAGCGCACGTTGCTGCCGATCAAGTGCCGATACCGCTCATCGTCGGGGTGCACCGCGACGGCGGCGTCCCCGAGCATGGTCTCCGGTCGAGTGGTTGCAACGACCAGGTACCCCGCGCTAGCGCACAGCGGATAGCGCAAATGCCAGAGGCTGCCCAATTCTTCATCCGCGACTACTTCCAAGTCCGACAGCGCGGTCTTGAGGATCGGGTCCCAGTTCACCAGGCGTTTGCCGCGGTAAATCAGACCTTCTTCGTAGAGCCGCACGAATACTTCGGTGACGGTCCGCGACATGGCGGGGTCGAGGGTGAACACATCGCGCTGCCAATCCACCGACGCCCCGAGACGGCGCATTTGCTTGGCGATCATGCCGCCCGAAGTTTCCTTCCATTGCCACACCCGCTCGACGAATGCCTCGCGTCCCAGTTCGGCGCGGCTTTGGCCCGCGGCGTTCAGTTGACGTTCGACCACCATCTGCGTCGCGATCCCCGCATGATCGGTGCCCGGCTGCCACAGCGTGTCGAAGCCCCGCATGCGATGAAAGCGGATGAGCGCATCCATGATGGTGTCTTGGAACGCATGCCCCATGTGCAGCGTGCCGGTGACATTCGGCGGAGGAATGACGATCGAATAGGCGGGCCCGCGGCCGCTGGGCGCGAAATATCCGCTCGCCTCCCAGCGTGCATAGATACGCGACTCGATATCGGCGGGCGAATAGGCCTTATCCATGAGTTCCTGGGGCGTCAATCATCAAGCGTCAAGTATCAACCATCCGCGATCGCGTCGATCTGGTGCGTTTCCAGCGGAATTTTGAGGTCGCGATAGACCTTGAATCGTTCGCGACCTTGACGTCGACGCTCCTCATCGGCGTCGATGATCTCAGCAATGCGCGTGTATTGCTGCAACTGCGCCGGGACGCGATGAGCTAGATTGACGAGCAGATCCGCCGCGGGCATCGCGCAGCAATCCGCGAAGAGGTGGACCGGTGTCGCGGGATCGGGCGGTTGATCATCCCGACAAACCTGGTGGGGTATGAAGGATCGCTCGTCATACGTCCACAGCAACTCATCCAGGCTCAGCGCGTCGGCCAGCGTATCGTTAGCGATGATAATCTTAAGGTCCCGCAGGTAGGCTTTTTCCGTTAGGCGACAGGCGAACGCCCAGCGTTGCTTGGCAGCGGCCTTTTCAACACATAAAAGTCGACGCGCTCGGTCATTGTGCCCCGGCACGGCTGACCAGAAAATCGACCAGCAGGGGAACCGGGCGACCGGTACTGCCTTTTTGTGCGCCGCCAATCCAGGCGGTCCCGGCCACATCCAGGTGCGCCCATTGCAGATCCTTGGCAAATTTACCAAGGAACGACGCCGCGGTGCAGGCGCCGCCCTCGCGTCCGCCGACATTGGCGATGTCCGCGAAATTGCTTTTCAGCTGCTCAACGTACTCCTCGCCAATCGGCAACCGCCAGGCTCGATCATCCGCGCGCAGGCCGGCTGATTCTAGCTCCTCGGCAAGAGCGGGAGTGTTGCTCATCAAGCCGCTGATTTGGTTTCCGAGCGCGACGATGCAGGCACCGGTCAGTGTGGCGACGTCAATCACGGTTGCCGGTTTGTAGCGCCGCGAGTAGGTGATGGCATCGCATAGCACCAACCGGCCTTCGGCGTCGGTATTGAGAATCTCGACCGTCTGGCCGGACATCGTCGTCACGATGTCAGCGGGTTTTACCGCGCTGCCGCTCGGCATGTTCTCGCTCGCCGCGACGATCACCACCATGTTTATCGGCAGTTTGAGCTCGGCTACGGCGCGCAAGGTCCCTAAGACCGCAGCGCCGCCGCTCATGTCGAATTTCATTTCGTCCATGGCGGGCGGCTCCTTGAGCGAAATTCCGCCTGAATCGAAAGTGATGCCCTTGCCGATCAAACAAATGGGGGCTAGGTTTTTTCGTGCGCCCCGATATTCGCAAACGATGAGGCGAGGGGGCTCCTCGGAACCTTGCGTCACTGCCAAGAACGCGCCCATTTTCAGCGCTTTGATGCCGCTTTCGTCCAATACCTTGCTTTTGATGCTCGGGAATTCTTTGGCCAATTGCAGCGCGCGGTTTCCCAAGTAGGTGGGAGTGCAGACATTAGGCGGCAAATTGGCCAGATCTCGCGCCATGCCAACGCCGCTGCCCACGGCAACACCGATGCGCAGGCCCTTCGTGGCCGATTTTGCGCCGCGCGCATCAGCGCTTGCCACGTTGACCGTCGCCAAGCGCCGCGCTTTCGGCTTGGGGGCCGTCTTGAGGTCTGGAATCTTATAAGCATGCGAGGAGAACACTTCCGCGATGATGCGTGCGCGGTATTGCATATCGAGATCCGGAACGGGTTCCAATGCAAGGTAAACGATCGCGTCCGCCGCGCCGGTCTTGGCGAGCGCCTGAGCGCTCGCCTGCACCGCTTTGCGGTACTGCTTTCGGGTGAATCCGGCGCGCGTCCCCAGGCCAATCAGCAATAATCGCGAGGCGGTGGTGCCCGCGGCAAGGGGCATCATCAGCGTGTCGCCAAGTTTGGCGGGCAGGTCCCCGCTGGCGTGTAGTTTTGCGATCAATCCGTCCAACTGCTTGTCGATCTGGCGGGCTGCCACCCCCAAGTCCGCATTCTCGTAGACGCCCACCACCGCACAGCCGGATGGGCTGCGCGCCTTCGCATCGATAATAGCCATGAATTCCATGTCCTGAGCTCCGTTTTTTCCATAGTCATTGCTTGGGGTTACACAAATAGTTTACTAGATTATTGGGAAGGCTCTAAGCTCGCAGGGTGAAATGGACAGTGCAAAGATATGTGTTGCGCGAAGTCGCGCAAACCTGGCTAGCAGTGACCGGCGTATTGGTCGTCATCCTGTTGTCGAATCAGTTGTCCAGAGTTCTCGGCCAAGCCGCCGACAATCAGTATGGCCGCGACGTGGTGTTCGATTTGATTGTCCTCGGCGCAATCATGAATTTGACCATCATCGTGCCGGTCGGTTTGCTATTGGCCATTGTGCTTACCCTCGGACGCATGTACCACGACAGCGAGATGGCCGCGCTGCAAGCCTGCGGCTTCGCACCGACGCGCCTGCTGGTGCCGTTATTTTGTTTCTCCTCGGTTATCGCCGTCGGCTTGGGCTGGCTGTCATTCGTTCAGGTGCCCCAGGCCGATGGCCAGGTACAGCTGTTGCGCCAATCAGCGATAAAAGAAGCGCAATTCGGCCAGCTCGATGCCGGCAGATTCCGCAGCTTCAGCCGCGGCGATGCGGTGTTCTACGCCGAGCACGTCGACCAGGACGGCGTACTGCACAATGTGTTCGTACAACGCGAGTCGGCAGGACGAATCGAGCTGGCGCTTTCCGACACCGCGACCTATTCGAAGGCCGATTCCGGCGGCTCGCACTTAGTCACGCTGTTCAACGGCCGGCGCTATGAAGGTGTCCCCGGACAGCAGGATTTTCGTGTCATCGAATTCCGCGAGCACGGCATCCCCATCGCGACGCCGGAGGACGTGCGAGGCCCGGCGGATCCGGACACCAAGCCGACGCGCGCACTGCTCGGGTCGAATGACCCTTCGGATATCGCACAACTGCAATCCCGGGCATCCACACCCATTATGGCCCTTGTGCTCACCCTGGTCGCCGTGCCTTTGAGTAAGTTACGGCCGCGCCAAGGCCGCTATACGCGAGTGGGATTCGCCATCGTGGTGTACGTCGTCTATTCGAATTTGTTGTCTGCCTCAAAGATTTGGCTGGAAAAGGCCGATTTGCCTCCTGCGATCGGGGTGTGGTGGGTGCACGCCGCCGCGTTGGCGCTGGGACTGTACCTGGTGAGTGCGCGAAGCGAGAAACGCGTGAATACGCTCGATCGGTATCTGTATCGCACCGTCCTGATCTACACGCTCATGGCGATGGCGGTGCTGTTGGCGTTGGGCGGTCTGGTCTTGTTCATCAGCCAGCAAGGCGACATCGGTGTCGGCAGTTACAGCGCCGCCGATGCGTTTCTCTACACGCTGCTCAATCTGCCGCAATCGGCGTTCGAACTGCTGCCGATCGGCGCGCTGATCGGCGCGCTGATGGGGCTCGGCCACCTGGCGTCGGGCAGCGAATTGGTCGTCACGCGAGCCTCCGGCGTGTCGGTGTGGCGCATCGCCTGGCCCGTGGGTCTCGCAGGGCTCACTCTAGCGGTGATCATGTTCGGCATCGGTGAATACGCCGCACCGTCGATGGGGCAATTTGCAAAGCGCTTGAAGACCACGAGCAAACTGTCGGATGTCAGTTTCGCGGGCTTAAGCAGCGCATGGGTCAAGGACGGCAACCGAATCTTGCGGGTGCAAACGGGGGAAGTGGATAGGGCATTTGGGGGCGTGTCGGTATTTGAACTGGATGGACCGACGCGCTTGCGATCGATCCAGCATGCGGCCCGAATTTCGGTCGCTGACCCGGGCCTTTGGCGCCTGAACAATGTCGCGACTTCGCGATTCGACAAAGATCGGGTCGAGGGCGACACGGTCGGCGAATTAACGTTGCATTCGACCGTGAACCCAGCGTTTTTGGGCCTGGCTGCCACGGACCCGCAAATGCTGACGCTGCACGGCCTGGCTTCGTACATCGATCACCTCCGGCGCAACAATTTGGAAACCGCCTCCTACGAAATCGGCTACTGGTCTCGCATCGCGAGACTTTTCGCGGTGGTGATCGTGACCTTATTGGCGCTGCCCTTCGTGTTCGGTCCGCTGCGCACAACTGGTGCCGGGACCCGCACGGTGATCGGCGTGTTGCTGGGCGTGCTCTTCTTTCTGATCACCCGCACCGTCGAGAACGGCGGGCAGCTCTTCAATCTTAATCCAGCCCTGATTGGCTGGTTGCCTACCGCGGTGATCGGGCTCTGTACGTTGGTGGCGATATCAAGAACGCGCTAGTCGAATGACTCGCGTCTTGGAGAGGCGGTCTTGCAGCGCCAGGCGCTCGGGGTCGAGGTAAAGCCAAAGCACCCCGATAGCCGCGGGCGCCCATGCCAGCAGGCCAAAAACCAAGCGCAACAGCGCCGCTTTGAGTGCCACGGGCTTTCCCGAATCCGCAACCGCGCGCAGGTGCCACGCGCGCATACCCAGGGTTTGCCCGCTGCGCAGCCAGTTGAGCACATAGTAGGCTGCGATGACCAGGACGAGCCCGGCGCGGTACACGTAAGCCCAAACGCCCGCCGTGGCGGGCAGGACAGCCGCGCCATGCGTGAAGAAGAGCGCGCCGGCGGTAAACATGATCAGCAATGCGGTCAAGAGCAAGGCATCGTAGATCAGCGCCGCCAGTCGACGTCCGAAGCCGGCGCTTGACTCGCGCGATCATGTGGGCGCGGGCGTGGGTTTCTTCGGTAACTTTGATGCGGGCGCGGGCTTTTTGGCCTCGGGCGTGGTTTTGGGGACCAGCAATTGTTCCAACGGTCTGAAGATGCCATCGTAGCGGTAGCTGGCTATCTCGAAGGCGCGGCCGTGTGTTTTCGCGCTGAGTGACGCGTCCGCGGGCGCGGCCACTTGAATCCACCGCTTATCGCCGACTGCAGTGCCGGTGAGCGTGACGCTGCTCCCATCGGACAGGGTGAGGATGACGATCGAGGGCTTGCTGAAATCCACGTCGGCGGCCGCCGCGACATCCTCGGCCGTGAGGCCGCCGAATGCCGTGGGCGAGGGCGCCAGGGTCTGAGGATCCGCAGCTTGTCGTGTCGCAGGCACCGCGTCCAAGGCGAAATCGCCATTGGCTGGCGGGCTCGCGGCCGCGTCGACGGCTTTGCCGTCAGCGGCCTTGCCGCCGGCCTTCGCAACTCGGCGTAGCGTGTAGCCGGGAGCGGACGCGGGTTTGGCTTCGATGCTTTGAATCTTCGCGGTGGACAAGTCGATCAAGCGCGTGTCGATCCAAAAACGGGGCTCGGCTTCGAACGAGATTCCGGGTTCGACCAGGTAGCTGGCATTTTCGCCAGCGCGCCTGACGAAATTGCCCACCCCGGCGGGCTTGCCGACAATCACCGCGTGCTTGCCGTCTTGGGCGACTACCTCGATTTGTGCGCCAGTGGCGCCCGGTTGCGATGGGTCTTCGACGCCGATTATCGGATAGCTGGCCGGATTAGAAGTCTTTTCTTCGCGAATCTTCGCATCACTCAAGTCCAGCAGCAGTTTACGCAGCTTCGACACATCGGCGGGATAGTCGGCGCGTTCGGCGACCGTCCATTGCTCGCCCTGTTTGCGAACCGTGACCGCAGGAGTGGTGCTGCCTTTGCGGACGCTCAATGAAGTCACCGTATTGAGTTCGTTGGCGAGCGACGGCAACAGGGGCGCGCCGCGAGGGTCCCGCGGCAGATTGCGCTGGGTGCTAAGATACAAGGCTCCGGCGATCGCCACGAGAGCTGCGATCAGCAGCACGATGAATCTCTGCCGCGTCATGTCGACCTCGATTCGGCGACATTGCTCGTTGCAACCTTACGGCGGCGACGGCGCATCATCAGGATGACGACGCCGGCCACGGCCACGAGCAGCGGCGCGATGGCGATGTTGATGACCTTCAGCCAGGAGTTCAGCCGGTTGATGTCCACATCCAAGCCGCGCTGGGTTTCGCGCAATTCCTTGCGTACGCGGGTCTTCTCGGCGGTGAAACGCTTGAGCTCCGCCTCCTGTTCGGGCGATAACATCAGCGACGCCTGATCGTTGCGCTTGCTTTGCAACTCGGTCAACTTGCTTTCGGTTTGCTGCAGCTCCGATTGCAATTCCAAGGCCTTGGCACGTAAGCGATCATCGGCCTGTCGCTTGAGCGCTTCGATCCGCTCGAAGGGGCGCGAGAATGATGCTCGACCGCGGACACTGATGAGTGCGCCGCTGCCGCTCAAGTTGTCGAGAATATTGGCGATGAAATCTCCGTTGTTGGCGAAGGCTTGCGCGATCCTTTGACCGAAGATCTCGCGGGTTTGCACCCACAAATAATCCATCAAGAAATCCGTATCCGCGATCACGACAATATTGGCGGGCGTGGTCGACTTGGCCAGGTGCGCGATCGGCGGGCCCGAGACCGGCTTTTGGTCCGCAGGCGGCCCCATCGGATACGCCGAATCCACGGAGCCGGTGATGCGCGCGGCGATCGCATAACGTGTGCCGGTGGACTTGAATCCATCACGCAGAATTGATGGATCGATCAATGCGTTGAAGCGTTGCGCGGGAATGGGCTCGGCGCTTGTCGAACTGAACAACAAAGGCTCGAACGTGGTCTTGGCGCCGGCGCGCGCGGCCAGCGATCCCACCGTAGCGAGATTGATGGATTCGAGGGATGCGGTCACGACGTCTTTTGGATTCATATCGGCATGCCGTAGACCGAGGATGCCGATATGACGCACCGGCGCCGATGCCAGGCTGGCGCGGACCTCCAGGCCGCGGCCTAGGTCTCCGATGACCTTGGTCGCGTCGTAATCGACACCCCAGGTTGCGAGCAGCGGTTGCAAGTCCGACGCGTGAGTGGCCATCGCCGCAGCCAGCGGATTGGAGGGGTCCTGGCCGCTGAGGTCGGCGCCCGCGCTCGGGTCCACCAGCAGCAACATTCGCCCGCCGCGCATGACGAATTGGTCAATGGCGTACAGCGTTTTCGGCGGCAACTGCTTCGGGTGAACCAGCATCAATACATCGACATCCTTGTCGATGTGATCGAGATCCGTGGCCAGTGTGCGCACCGTAAACAATTGCTGAATCTGAGTGAAGATGGGCCACGGATCGCCCATCTGCCCGGTCGCGGGGTTGAATTGCCCCTGCAAGCCGATCGAACTCATGAGGCCGATCACCGGCTTCTTCGGCGTGCCCAGATCATGGATCAGCTTGGCCACGTCGTATTCCAAGAATTCCTCGCGATCCGGCTGAAAATTCGGAATGACCGAGCGGCCATCGGTCGAATTGGTGCCTGCTAAGCCGAAATACAGCGCGTCGCCGAAGCCGCCGGCTCGCAAGGGCTGCAGTCCGAACTCCGCAGCACGGTCTTCATCGTCCGAGAAAGGCTGCGGATCGATCACTTGCAGATGGATCTTGCCACCGGCGCGCGCCGCGATTTCCTCTAGAAATTCTCGCACGCGGGCCGCATACGGCATGGCCAGCGGCGACTGCTTCGCGGCGGCGTCGCGAGAAAAATAGAAGTACAAATTGATCGGTTCCTTCAATTCCTTGAGCACCTGCTGCGTGCCGTCGCTCAAGGTATAGAGCTTGTTCTGGGTCAGATCCAGGCGCATGCCGCGCAGTACTACGTTCGACAACATCACGACGGCCAAAAACAGCACCGCGAGCGCGATCAGCCCGCCCACGCCCAGTCCAACTCTTCGCCAACGATTACCGTTCACCTATTCCGCCTTCTTCATGTCGAGTACCAAGGCCGTGGCGGCCAACCAAAAACCGATGAGGGCGGCGAAGTACACCAGATCGCGGATATCAATCACGCCCTTGGAGATCGCATCGAAGTGAGTGAAGAAGCTCAAGGATGCGATCGCGTCGACGATGGTCTGGGGCAGAACGCCGCGCACGAAATCAAGCACCAACGGAAACCCCGCCAGCAGGAACACGAATCCGACCATGGCGGCGGTGATGAACGCGACGACTTGGTTGCGGGTAGCGGCAGACAGACACATGCCGATCGATAGAAATCCGCCCGCCATCAAGAAGCTGCCCAAATACGCCGCGACAATCGCGCCGTTGTCCGGAGAACCCAGATAGTTGACCGTAATCCACACAGGAAAGGTCAACGCAAGAGCGATACCCGCAAAACACCAGGCGGCGAGAAATTTCCCCACCACCGCCTGCCACAACGTGATTGGCAGGGTCATAAGCAATTCGATGCTGCCGCTGTTGCGCTCCTCAGCCCATAAGCGCATCGATATTGCCGGGATCAGCACCAGGTATAGCCATGGATGCCAACGAAAGAAGGGCTGAAGGTCGGCCTGGTTGCGCTCCAAAAAGCCGCCGACTTGAAAAGTGAACACCGCGGCGAGCACCAGGAAGATAACGATAAAGACGTAAGCCAGCGGCGTCGCAAAATAACTGCGCAATTCGCGCCGGAAAACCACCATCACTTTGTTCATGCGCTAAAGTTCCGCCGTGCCCGGCGATCCGGCTAGCGCCCTCAGGTTCCGTCATCGACCGAAATACCTCATCGAGCCGCCCGGATTCCAAATGCAATTCGGGCACATCCCAATTATATTTGACAATAATGGCGCCAACCGCCGACAGGATGCTGGCGCCGGCCTTCGGCATTGCCGTGAGCCTAAGCTCCCGCGCGTCAGACTCGATCGCGGCGACATCCGGCAAGAGTGCGATTTCGCGGCGCGCCGCCGCCATCTCCTCGGGTTTATCGAATCGCAAGCTGACCGCGTTGTGATAGCGAGAGCGAGCCTCGAGCGCGCTCGGCGTTTCATCGGCGATAATGCGTCCGTTGGCGATGATGATGGCGCGGGTACACACCTCGTGTACCTCCTCGAGAATATGAGTCGAGACAATCACTAACTTGTCCTTGCTCAGCTCATTGATGAGCCGGCGCACCTCATGCTTTTGATTCGGATCCAACCCATCGGTGGGTTCGTCGAGGATCAAAACCTGCGGATCATGGATCAATGCCTGCGCCAACCCGACGCGCCGGCGAAACCCCTTGGACAGCGTTTCGATCACTTGA
Source organism: uncultured Gammaproteobacteria bacterium (assembly GCA_963749775.1). Lineage (GTDB taxonomy): Bacteria > Pseudomonadota > Gammaproteobacteria > Steroidobacterales > Steroidobacteraceae > Bog-1198. The sequence goes on along the minus strand of CAVVPB010000016.1, from coordinate 93,420 downwards.
TCGATCACCGGCGCCAAACCCAGCCTGTCGACGACCACGCTGCGCCGCTGCCGCCGCCGCTCGCCGCTTAAGTTGCGCACGTCCGCGACGAAATCCAGGAATTCGGCCACCGTCATTTCGCCGTAGCTGGGGGCACCCTCGGGCAGGTAGCCCATGCAAGACTTCGCCGCAACCGGCGCTTGCTCGATGTCGTGCCCGCACACCGTGACTTGGCCGGCGGAGGGTGCAATGAAACCCGCAATCATGCGCATGGTCGTGGATTTGCCCGCCCCATTGGCGCCCAAGAAGCCCAGCACTTCACCGGGTGCCACCGAAAACGTTAAGTCATCGACCGCGAGTTTGTCGCCATAGCGTTTTGATAAGTTTTTCGTCGTAATCATGGGCGCCTTTGAGCGTTAATGATCGAAGGAGGTTCCCTAAATTTTCTTTGATTCGCGGCGAGCAGTTCATGCTCGGTGCCAGGTCGGGCTAGGCGTCGCCGACCTTCTTTTCGATTGCCAATTTATTTTCCTTAAGTATACGCCGTACGTCGGGGAGGGAGGGGCGGTCCGCCATCCGCGCGATGAGCTCGGGTAGCTCGAACCATCTTCTGCCCCATTGCACCAGGCGAATTGCGTCGGCCATCACCTGTTCACGGGCGGCTTCCGAAGGCCCGGCGCGTTCCGGCGCGGCAGCCGGTTTTTTGGCCGACGGCTTGACGGGAGCTTTCGCCGCCGGTTTTGCGGGCGCAGCGGGCTTGCGCTCGGTGCGCGCCACTTGGGCAGTGCCAGGCGCAGGCGGCGGTCGTTTAGTGGCCAAGAACTTCGGCATTTCCCGCGTGGCGGTGACCGTCACGGCAGGTTGTTGCGCGGTGACCGTCGGTTGCTGGGCGGGAGGCTCGCGAGGCGTGGGCGGCGACAAGGCGCGCTCGTTCTGCTTGTCCGCGACCGGAATGAACCGCTCGATATGCTCGGATCCCACCAAGTTGGCAAGGAAGGCCATCAGCTCCAAGGCGTCGGAAAATCTCGCATCTCCCGCCTTGATGCGCTCCTCGACCTGGGCGCGCAGCGTGATGGTTTTTTGCTTGGCCAGATCGACAATCCACCGGGTCGGTCGTTGATGCTCCGTCCAGGGCTGGATTTTCCAATAACTGTCGTCGTCGAGCGACGCATACTTCGTATGCAGCTCGAGACTCTCGAGCCATCTTGCCAATAATTCCAACAGTCGTTGATCGGCGGGTGTTGCCATGTGCTTAGAACTCCAGCGTGCACCCTAAACGAACCCTTGCCCGATGGCTAGCGGTACATCGTGACTCGGGCGCGCTAGACTGACGTCCATGTGTGGTATAGCCGGAATTATTGGCCCGCTGGCGAGCGCGGAGCTTGCACAGGCCATGGCGCAGCGCTTGCGGCATCGAGGTCCGGACGGCGACGGTGTGTGGAGTCAGCCGGGCGTTGCGCTGTCTCACCGCCGCTTGGCCATCCAGGATTTGACCGACGCCGGCCGCCAGCCCATGGTGTTCGACTCTCACGTATTGACCTACAACGGCGAGCTGTACAATCACGAACGGCTACGCGCCACGCTGCCGGGACCTTGGGCGTCGAGCGGCGACACCGAAGTGGTGCTACGGCTGCTCGCGACCGAGGGCAGCGCCTGCCTCGCGCGTTTGATCGGCATGTTCGCTTTCGCGAGTTGGGATGCCAAACATGGACGCCTGTTACTGGCCCGCGATCGGCTTGGCATCAAACCCCTGTACTACAAGCTATTGCCGGACGGCATTGCATTCGCTTCGGAACTCAAGGCCTTGACGCTGCTCGGCGCGGCGGATATCGACCAGAGCGCAGTACGCGATTTTCTATTTCACGGCTACGTCCCCGCTCCAAAATCCATCTATCGGGGCATCTGCAAATTGCCCGCGGGACACACCCTCACCTGGCAAGCGGGTCGGGTGAGCCTTGCGCGCTATTGGAATCCATCGCCCGAAATCGTCGAACGCGGCGCGGCCGACACCATGCAGCAACTCGATGCTTTGCTGCGCCAGGTGGTGCCGCAACACACCGTGTCGGACGTCCCCGTCGGGGTGTTTTTGAGCGGTGGCGTGGATTCGGCGCTCACCGCCTATTACTTGGATGCGCCGCATACCTACACGTTGGGATTCGAGGCGGCATCGAGATCCGAGGCTGATGCGGCGCGCAGCGTCGCTGAGCATCTTCACACCGCGCATTTGGAAATCACGGCCCCGCAGGCGGATTTTGCCGGGGCACTGGAGCAAATTCCGGCGCTCTTCGATGAGCCGTTCGGCGACAGTGCTGCCTGGTCGAACTATTTGATCGCGCAATTTGCTCGCCGCGAAGTCACCGTCGCCTTAAGCGGCGAGGGCGGCGATGAAATCTTTTGCGGCTATCCGCGCTATTGGTCCAGGATCGGCGCGCGTTCGAACTTTCTGAACAAGTCGCTGGCGCGCTATCTGCCACCGCTATCCCGTTTCGCGTCCTCCATGCAGCGCCGCGGCTATGTCGGACTGCCGGCATATGCCGCCGCGTTGGGCGGGATAACCGCGCGCCAGATTGATTCCTTACTGACCGCGCGATGGCAGGAACCGGAGTACGACTATCTGTGGTTTTATCGTCAATTCTGGCGCGAGGATCTGCGGCCGCTCGCACAACTGCGTTGGCTCGATCTGAACACCGATCTGGCGGAAGGCTTATTGACGAAAGTGGATAGAACCAGCATGGCGCATTCTCTGGAGGTGCGCCCGCCGCTGCTGGATCATCGCCTGGTTGAATTCATGTTGAGCGTGGATCCTGAACTGCTGGTCGACGAGAAGCGGCGACGCGGAAAACTGCTGGTGCGCAGGCTGATGGAGCCGCGGTTGCCGCCCAATCATATGAACCGACCCAAGTCCGGTTTTGGGCTCCCCGTGCACCAATGGCTGAAGCGTCACCCGAAATTATTGCATGAGGCCGTGCGGCGCCTGATGGATCGAGGCGTGTTACGGCGGGCGGTGGGCGTCGAGTTCCGCCGGGCCTGGTACCTGCTGGTGCTCGATCGTTGGTTCACCGCGTTTGATTGAAGCGCCGCGAATCCTTTTCGTTCCGGTGTCGGGGCCTTTCGGCATGGGCGAGTACGCGCGCAGTTTGGCGATTGCGCAGGCGGCGCGCCGGCAGTGGCCCGCATCCGCCATACACTTTGTCTTAAGCCGGCAGGCTCCCTACGCGGCCTCGGCGCCGTATCCGGCGACCTTGTTGGAATCATCGCCCACGTTCCATTCCGCGGCCGTCGCCGAACTCATCGAAAAGTTCAAACCCCATCTCGTGATTTTCGATAACGCAGGTCGCACGGCGCAATTGCGTGCGGCGCAAACAGCCGGTGCGCGCGTCGTATATATCAGCGCCCGGTCTCGTCAGCGACGCAAAGCTTTTCGCTGGCGCTGGATGCGACTGATCGATGAACACTGGATCGCATATCCGCAATTCATCGCCGGAGGCCTCAGTACCCTGGAGCGATTCAAGCTCAATTGGCTGCGCCGGCCCGTCGTTCGCTATCTCGACGTCATTCTTGCACGCAGCAGCGATGCGCGCGATTCGATTCTGACGCGGGCGGGCTTGAGCGCCGGCGCCTATGTGCTCGTCGTGCCGGGAGGCGGGACCGGACATCCGGGCGCGCACACGGCGACGAGTACCTTTCTCGCGGCGGCAAATACGCTGGCGCAGAGCGGCGTTCCCACCGTGTTCGTGGGAGCGCGAGGCACCGCCGCGGCGGGATCGCCGGCCGGCTCGCATCGCTTTGAATCGTTGCCTCAGGCGGATCTCGCGCAATTGATGCAAGCGGCGCGTCTGATCATCACCAACGGCGGCTCGACGCTGCTGCAAGCGATTGCCTGCGGCGGCGCCTGCATCGCAATACCGATCGCAAAAGATCAACCGGAGCGCATACGACACTGCGTCGAAGCCGAAGTGGCGAGGGCGGCGGCGCTCGATGCCGCAAGCATCGTGCGCGCCGCCGATGATCTATTGCGCGATGACGCCGCTCGCGTCGCCTTGGCGCGGCGCGCATCCGATCTTAGACTTGCCGACGGAGTCGACGTTGCGCTGACCGCGTTAATGCGGCTGATGAAGGCGCGGCTAACCTAAGGGTTCAAGATCATGCCGAATGTCGTGCTGTTGGGGTATGGATTGGATCAGCCGTCGTTTCGGCATCGCATGCGCACGCTGGTCGAACCTCTTGAGTCGGCCGGGTGGCAGGTGCGGACCGAGCAATTCCCCAGCGGTCGCTACGGCATCCGCACCTGGGAGCGGCGCGAATTGTTGCGTTGGGCGCATGTCACGGTGCTCCATCAGATCAAATTAAGTTCGATCGAAGCGCGCTTATTTGCCGCTTACAGCCGACATCGGGTGTTCGACGTGGATGACGCCATTTACGTGCGCAAGCCTCGTCGACTTGGCGATCTGCCGGATGAGTCCGCCTGGCGCAAGAAAAAGTTCGCCGCCACCTGCCGATGGGCGGACGCGGTTGCCGCCGGCAACGACGTGCTGGCCGGCGTCGCGCGAGCGTGCGCGCGCGAAATAAGCGTTCTGCCCACTTCGATTGACATCGCCTGTTATCAGCCGACAACCGCAGGACCCGCAGAAGCTCCGACCGTCGCATGGATTGGGAGCCCCGAGAATCTGATCTACTTGGAGATGATTCGACCCGCGTTGGCGCGTCTGACAACGCGCCACCCGCGCCTAAAGCTGCGCGTGATCTGTTCCGAATTTCCGGATTGGAGCGACGTCGCCATCGAGCGAGTGCGCTGGAGTTCCGCCACCGAGGCGCAGTCCCTGGCTGGCGCGCACATCGGCGTGATGCCGCTGACCGACGACGCGTGGTCGCGCGGTAAGTGCGCGTTCAAACTGCTGCAATACATGGCCGCGGCATTGCCCTGCGTCGCTTCACCGGTGGGCGCGAATACCGAAGCGGTCATGGACGGAGTGAATGGGTTTCACGCCGCAAATGCCGATGAATGGGAGCGCAGCCTGGAGAGGCTGATAGCGGCGCCGGAATTGCGCGCCAGTTTCGGCGCTAAGGGCCGTGCGCACGTGCAAGAGCGGTACTCGCTGCGCGCCTACCGCGCAAACTATTTGACGCTGCTGTCCCGCTTGGCCGCGGCTACCTCGCCGCCGCCTCGCTAAGCCGGTATGCTTCCGCCATGCGCGCCGTGCATACCTACCAGATCCTCAACCATTACACGTCCCGGCAGGAATTGGATCCCGGCTTCGATGTTTTGGATAATTCGGCGAACGAGCGTCCGGACTGGTACGAATATTGGCCGATCAGAAATTTCTTGCTCAACGAAGCTTTGGATGAGGACGGCTTCTACGGCTTTCTTTCGCCCAAATTCAGGCTGAAAACAAATCTGAGCGCCGCTGAGGTGCGAGAATTCCTGCAAGAATCGGATCCCGCAACCGATGTGGTGCTGTTTAGCCCGAGCATTCATAAGAGCGCGCTCTTTCTCAATGTATTCTAGCACGGCGATGCGGAGCATCCCGGACTGCTGCAGGTCGCCAAGGACTTTTTCGCGCGAATCCATCACCCGCAGCCGCTCGAGGATCTTACTTCGGATTCCAGAAATACCGTGCACTCGAATTACTTCATCGCCAAACCCAGATTCTGGCGAGCGTGGTTGGCCATCACCGAGCAATTGTTTGCTATTGCAGAAATCGCCGATGACCCTTTGGGTATTCAATTGCGAACGTCCACCCAATATCGGGGCAGCCGCAATGTGCAGATGAAAATATTCCTGATGGAGCGAGTGGCAACGTGGATCCTGACCAACGACCGAAGCTTCCTGGTGCGCGTGCATGATCCGTTTGTCGCGCGGTCGCGCGTTTACAAGTTGCCGTTGGCGATCATTTGCGATGCACTGAAAATCGCCTATGCAACGCAAAACCGCCGGCAGTACAAGGATGTATTTCTGATGCTGCGCAGCTTTGCCAAATTCTGGACATGGCAAATAAGGCTGAGCGACGCCTCAGGCCTGGGTGGCGCGCGGACCCTATTTGCGCAGATTGAAATCCTATTGGGCAAAAAAGGCGGGATAGCGTATTACACAGCCGGCAAGCGAATTTTGGCAGGATCGGAGAGTTTTTCTGACCGGGCACACCGGCTTCAAGGGCTCGTGGATGAGCCTCTGGTTGCGCTTGCTGGGCGCAAAGGTTACCGGCTATGCGCTCGCACCCAACACCCAACCGAATCTGTTCGATCTGATGGGGTTCGAGTCCTCCTGTATCGGCGATATTCGCGACGAAGGCAGGGTTCGCGATGCGCTCAAGCGAGCGGATCCGCAGATCGTCATTCACATGGCGGCGCAAGCGCTGGTCAGAGAGTCGTATCGCGATCCGCTCGCGACCTATGCGACCAACGTCTTGGGGACCGCGATATTACTGCAGGCCTGCAGGGAACTTAAGCACATCGAATGTGTGCTGATCGTGACCAGCGATAAGGTGTACGAAAATCATGGCGAGGGACGCCCATTCGTCGAGGACGATAGGCTGGGCGGCCACGATCCTTATAGCAACAGCAAGGCATGCGCGGAGTTGTTGACCGCCAGTTTCCGCGAGAGCTTTTTCCGCGATGGTGCGCCGATCGCTTCCGTGCGCGCCGGCAATGTCATCGGCGGCGGCGATTGGTCGCAAGACCGTTTGATTCCCGACTGCGTACGGGCGCTTGAGGCTCACGAAGCTGTCGCCTTGCGATACCCAGATGCCATCAGGCCCTGGCAGCATGTGCTGGAGCCGCTATCCGGCTACCTCACCCTGGCTGAAGCTCTGGTGCAGACGCCTGCCGACGCACCGCGGGCTGTCAATTTTGGGCCGAACCCGTCATCCTTTTGCAGGGTGCACGAGGTCGTGGATGCATTCAGCGCGCGGTTTTCGGGCAAACCGGGCTGGCAGCGCGATCCGGGTGTGCATCCGAAGGAGGCGGCTGCGCTCACCTTGTCGTCCGTGTTGGCGCAAAGGTCGCTCGGCTGGCGTCCGCGGCTTGACGTCAGCGAGTCGCTGGCGTGGACGGCGGAATGGTATCGGGCCTATACGGCGGGAGAGAATATGGTGAAGTTTTCGCAAGCGCAGATTTCGCGCTATCAATCGTTGTCGCCAAGCCGCACATGAAGTGCGTCATTCTGGCAGGCGGCAAGGGAACGCGGATCGCCGAGGAGTCAAATACGCGTCCCAAGCCCATGGTAGAAATCGGCACGCGTCCCATCCTGTGGCACATCATGAAGCTGTATGCGTCATTCGGCGTCCGTGAGTTCATCGTTTGCCTGGGTTACAAGGGGTACATGATCAAGGAATATTTTGCGAATTATTTCTTGCATCAAGCCGACGTGACCTTCGATATGGCGGAAAACCGCGTTGAATACCATGACCGCCGCGTTGAGCCTTGGAAAGTGACCTTGGTGGATACGGGCGAGGACAGCATGACGGGCGGTCGGCTGTTGCAGATCGGCAGATACCTAACTGCCGGGGAGCCCTTCTGCATGACGTATGGCGACGGTCTGTCAAACATTGATATCGGTGCCGAGATCGCCTTCCATAACGGCCACGGCCGCAAGGCCACAGTCGCCTGCGTCAGACCCCCGGCGCGCTTCGGGCGTATCGAAACGCAAAATGCCAGGGTGGTGTCTTTCGAGGAGAAGCCTTCCGCGGAGGGCGGCCTCATTAACGGGGGTTTCTTCATTCTGGAGCCGAGCGTGCTGGAACTGATCGACGGCCACGATACGGTGTGGGAGAAGGATCCCATGGAATCTTTGGCCGCAGATGGGCAACTGGCCGCGTGGGTGCATCGCGGTTTTTGGCAGCCCATGGATACGCTGCGCGATAAGCAACACTTGAATTCGCTTTGGGAGAGCGGGGCGGCTCCCTGGAAATTGTGGGAAGGATAGCCATAAGATGGTAGGACTCGTCGCCGGCTGCCGGGCTTGCGGCGGCCGCCTCACCGTGACCATGGCGGATTTGGGGATGCAACCCGCGTCCAACGCCTTCCTCGATTCGCAAGCCGCGATTCCTCGGGAGAAACGCTACCCGCTGCGCGCCAAGGTTTGCGAATCCTGCCAACTGGTGCAGGTGGACTACGACGTTGCACCGGAAGAACTGTTCGGGAACTACGTCTATTTCTCATCGTACTCGGACGACTGGTTGAGCCATGCCAAACAGTACTGCGAGATGGCGCGAAGACGATTCGCGCTGCACTCCAAAAGCCTGGTGGTCGAATTGGCGAGCAACGACGGCTACTTGTTGAAGAACTTTCTGGCGACAGATATTCCGGTTCTCGGTATCGATCCGTCCGCGACTGTTGCGGCCGCCGCTGAAAAGATCGGTGTACCCACGCTGGTGGAGTTCTTCGGCGAAAACGTGGCGCGGGAGTTGGTAAACCAGGGGCGCCAAGCCGACCTGATCATCGGCAACAACGTGCTTGCGCACGTGCCTAATCTCAATGACTTCGTCGCGGGGATAACGCTGCTGCTGCGCGCCAGCGGCAGCGTAACGATTGAGTTTCCGCACTTGCTGGAGCTGATCGAGCACGTCGAGTTCGACACCATTTATCACGAGCATTATTCGTATTTCTCGCTTCATGCGATCGAGCAAGTCTTCAGCCGCCACGGGTTGCGAATTTACGATCTCGAACGGCTGCCCACGCACGGCGGCTCTTTGAGGATATTCGCCGCACACGCGAGCCGGACGGATCTGAAGGACAGTGCCACATTGCGGGAAGTGCGGATGCAGGAAACCGCCGCCGGAATTCCCGAACTCGCCACGTACTTGCAATTCGCGAAACGGGTCGATGCATGTCGGGACTCGGTGCTTGAATTTTTGAACGGCACGAAGCGTGAGGGCAAGCAAGTCGCCGCCTACGGAGCTGCGGCGAAGGGCAATACGCTGCTGAACTTCTGCGGTGTTACGCCAGAGGATATCGCGTTGGTGGCGGACAGAAATCCTCACAAGCAACGCAAATTGCTGCCGGGCACGCACATTCCCGTCGTATCGCCCGAGGAGCTGATGCGCTCGAAGCCGGATTACGTGCTGATTTTGCCGTGGAATCTTCGAGATGAAATCCGACAACAACTCGACGGCATCAGGGCTTGGGGCGGACGCTTCGTGACGCCGGTGCCCTTGATCCGTGTGTACTCATGACGCGCAATGATCTTTACTGAGTCACCGCTGCCGGGCGCGTTTCTTGTCGACATGGCGCCGCTCGCCGACGAGCGCGGGTTCTTTGCCCGCGTATATTGTGCGGAAGAGTTCGCGGCACGGGGCCTTCAATGCGGATGGCAACAATGCAGCGTGTCCGCCAACAGCCGCAAAGGCACGCTGCGCGGCTTGCACTATCAAAAAGCCCCGCATGAGGAACACAAGCTGGTGCGCTGTACGGCGGGGGCGATATTCGATGTCATCGTGGACATAAGACCTGGGTCGCCCAACTATCGACGCTGGTTCGGCACGCAATTGACGGCGCAGAACCATCGCTCTTTATTCATTCCGCCGGGCTTCGCTCACGGCTTCATCACCTTAAGCGACGACGCGGAGGTGTACTACATGATTTCCGTGCGGCATGCACCCGAGCACGCGCAAGGATTTCGCTGGGACGACCCCGCATTTGCCATCCAGTGGCCGGCCGCACCCCATGTCATCTCCCCGCGCGACGCCGCCTACCCGCTGCTGGACCTATCGGCAGACCGGTGATCGAATCAAAGCGCGTGCTGGTCACCGGCGCCGGGGGCTTTATCGGTCGCTGGAGCGTAGCGCCGCTGCTCGCCAAAGGGTATGAAGTTCATGCCGCTCTTTCCGCAAAGGCACACCGGCCTATTCCCGCCGAGCTGACGGGCGCCGCAGTCCATCACGCTGATTTGTTGAATCCCTCGGAACTCGACGCGCTGGTGAAGGGCGTCGCGCCGACGCACTTGCTGCATTTCGCATGGATCGCGACGCCCGGTGTGTATGGTCACAGCGCGGAGAATTTTCGCTGGCTGGCCGCGAGTGAGCATCTGCTGCGCCGCTTTCGCGCATGCGGCGGGAATCGCGCGGTGATGGCCGGGAGCTGCATGGAATACGATTGGTCCAAGGTCGGCGTGTGCGATGAACGATTGAGTCCCATGGCCGCGCAGGCCGCGACGCCAGCGAGCCCGTATGCGGCCAGCAAGACGGCATTGCAAAAGATGTTGACGGAATTTGCGCGGGACGAGAATTTGTCGGCCGCCTGGGGGCGCATCTTTTTTCAATTCGGGCCCTATGAACATCCGGATCGCCTGGTGCCGTCCGTCATTCGGCACTTGCTTCTGAATCAAGAAGCCCTGTGTACGCACGGACGGCAAATACGCAGCTTCTTGCATGTCGCCGATGTGGGTGCTGCGTTTGCGAGCGTGCTGGATAGCCGGCTCGAGGGACCGGTCAATATCGGCTCCGAGGAGAGGATCGCGTTGGCGGATCTGATCGGACATATTGCCCAAGAGCTCGGGCGAACCGACCTCGTGAAACTCGGTGCGCGGATCGCACCCACCGCGGAGCCGCCGCTCTTGGTGCCCGATGTCCATCGTCTCCATGGGGTGCCCTGGCGACCACGGTTTACTTTGCGCGAGGGGATCAGCGACACCATTGCGTGGTGGCGCAAGCAACTCGAGGCGACCGGCGCATGAGTCCTTTACCGAGCTGGCACGCTCTGGTGGTGCACTTTCCCCTCGCACTGGTATTCACCGCGACACCGCTGCTGCTCGCCGCTCGGCTGCTGCGTAGCGAGGCGGCGGCCGCGACCGCGGCCACCGTGGGCACTTGGAATCTGTGTATTGGCGCCGTCGCCGCATTGTTGGCGCTCGCGACCGGATTGGCGGCGGTGCTCGATCTCAACGTCGGCGCTGCCGCGCATCAAGCGATTTCACTGCATTTGAGATGGGCGATGTTGACGACGTTGATGTTGGTGTTGTTGGCGGTGTGGCGAGGCGCCGGCTCGGCGGCACAAGCGCGGCCCTCGTGGGCCTTTATCATCGTGCTGTTGGCGGCGACCGCGGCGCTCGGCATAACAGGCTATCGCGGCGGCAAGAACGTGTACGAGTTTGGCGTGGGCGTCAAAAGAGTCGCCGTGCGGCCCGTAGCACCGCACGGCGATACAAGAAACGAATGCCCTCATTGTGTGGGCATGTCCCCCGTGAAGTATGCGAGCACATAGGCCTTGAGTGTTCCGTCCGGCTGCGGTATGCCGTAGACCTTGATCGGCTCACCCGCGCCTAAGCCGCTGGTGAGACTGGCAAGTCCACTCGCGCTTGTGATGTCGATCGGGCTGATGGTCAGGACCGCATTGGTGAGATCGACCTGATAGACCAAGGTCGCGCTACCCGGCGTCGAACTCACCATAACAGTGGGAGTATTGGTGCCGCCCGGAATGGTCATGGTGAAGGCGTTATTCGTCAATCCAGTGGCCACAAAGCCAAGCGGCAGTGTGGAAGGCGTCAGGATGGTCGCCGCAGCGGCCCAGCCATTGGCATTGGCAGGGTCATTCCACCTCGCGAAGCTCACGCCCCGCGAGGGCACCGCGCCCACCGCACCGCCGAAGTCGACGCTGTCGTTGGTGGCCGCGATGAATTCGCTGATCGCGTTGGCGCCGTTGGTCACCACGGTCGGGTACGCAAAATTCCACCACTGATAGCCCGAGATGGGATTGCCCATGGGATCGGTGCCATTGGCGGTGGCGCTGTCGATGTAGGGCAGGGTGACCGTGTAATCATCGGTCGCGGTCCTGAATAATCGCGTGTAGGTGAAGCCGCTCATGTTGGGCGCCGAGATCTTGCCGTCGTATTTGGCCACTTCGATATCGATGGTTTGCGCCACCATCGGCACCGCCAAGGGGTCCACCACGCTCGCATGCACTTTGAAACCACGCACCAGATCGTGATTCGAGAGAAATGCCGTTCCGGTGCCGATCGGTGTCGCGTCGGCCAGGCCGTCTTGCGGCTGCCTGAAAAAGAATTGCGTGTTGCCGTCGACCACCAGATCCACGCCGCGACCCGACTCGCTTGCCACGGTCACGACATTCGTGCCGGTGTTGACATGCAAGACATGGCCTTCCGGGCTCAGCCACACATTATTGAACTGACTGCTTGCCCAAATGCGGGTCGCCACGAGGGTACCGTTCTCCTGATAGCGGGCGGCAACGCGCACGAATTTCCCCGTCAAGGATGCTTCAGCGGAGAAATCCTTGATCACGGTGCGAGTCTTCGCGTCCACATCGTAAAACAGGGTTCCGTTGGTGGCGTCGGCCAGGATTTGCAGCGATTGGGTCGTCGCGATGGCCGTTTCAGGATTGACGGCAGGTTCAGTCGGAAATTCCTTGGTGATTGTGATGCCGGAGTTATCGCTGGCGATTGCGCTCACTTCGCCGTAGGTGTGCCGCAGGACCAAGCGCGCGAGATCATGCAGCGGATGGTGGCGAACAGGGCCGTTGAAGTTGACTCCCCAAAGAGTTGTGCCGGCGCCCGGCGGTACGTGCCCGACGATGAACGCCGGATGGCCCAAATCAAACTCAAGATCCAGCGCATTGTTCTGGTTGGCATTCACCACCAGCGGCGCAACGAAGTTGACCTTGATGGGCATCGTGAGATTCGGTGCGGTTCCTTGCGCATGCTGGATCTGGATCTGCGATGCGGGAATCGTCGTGCCCGGAGCCGCGGCAAATCCAGTTTCCGGATCGGCGGCAACGGTCAGCAGGACGTCACCGGTGTTCGCGCTGATGGTCAGAACTGCACCCGTGTACGTCCCCGCGGGCACCGAAACGTTGCCAAGGATTTCCGCAAGTTGATCGAGTTGCGCCAAGTTGACGATCGGGGCCGGGGAGGGTGCCGTATACACGGTGACATTTCCGCCGCCGCCTTGCGGCACGAGCGCGATGGAAAGTATCTTCACGCCGATCGTCGCCCAGTCCTCGCTGGAGGCATCGCTGATCAACATCGACATCGGGGCGCTTTGCGGTGTCGAGGTGGGCGGATTCATCGCCATTCCGCCCGAGCCGCCGCCGCAAGCGGCGGTCACAGCGCCGGCAAGGCTCAGCGCCAATAATCGGTATGAATTCGAGACCATGACTGGTTTCTCCTGTGATTTGACCATAATCAATTCTTTCGAATGCGGCGCTTTATCTGCGCGCTGTTGCCTGCATCAACGGCGAATTGCAGCGCGGGTTGACACGAGAGATGCGATCACAGGAGTGTCTACAATCGGCGACAGGCGGTCACGCCGCCGCGTTTAGCGCGCCGATCCGAAGCCTCGCAAGACTCGATGTCTGCGGTGCGCCGAAAGCGATCGCGTCTCTGCCTCGTTGCGCAAACAGCCGCCGCTGGGTCACGTGTTGCCGCTCCCTTGCCGGGCAAGACGCCAGGTCCGCGGCTTCCTTCATCGCGTGACGGCCGTCACATTGCGCGCGCCAAGCGTGCTGGATGTCGCGAACATCGTCGAGACGGCGCGCTATCGTGCGAGTAGACGTTCAAGGAGCGCACATGAGTCGCAGCAATACACGTTGGGTGATAGGAATTTTCGCATCTGCGATGATGGCTGGTTGCGCGACCACATCGCCCGGCGTGGTCCCGGTTGGTAGCGATGCCTACCGCTTGAACGTGTCCGGCGCGAGATACGAAACGCAAGCGGACGTAAACTACAAGGCTCTCTTGGCCGCCAACGACTACTGCGACAAGATGAGCAAGCACATGATGTTTCGTCAATCGACCGAGTCAAGCGAGCATACTTGGTCGCCGAAACAGGAAGACTTGACGTTCGTCTGCATGGACGAGAAAGATCCCTCCTATATGCGGGCCAGCGTCGAGCACGATCCGCCGGTAGTCGCGCAGAAATAGCTTAAATCCGCTGTTCGCGTTTCTTCGGGCGCAGTTTACGCTCGTGGGGCCACCAGCAACTGGACCCAATAAAGACCGCGCTTCGAAGACTGACCCGCCGCATTGGCGATTCCCATCTCGGCGAATTCGGGGTTCATGATATTTTCACAATGGCCGGGGCTGTCGAGCCAACCCTGCACCACTTCCTCGGCGGATGTGGGGCCGTAGGCAATATTTTCGCCGACCAGTTTTTCCTGATATCCCGCAGCTTTCACCCGATCCGCCGGCGAACGTCCCGCCAGATCCTCATGTTCAAAATAGTCGTGCCGGGCCATGTCAGCCGCATGTCCAAACGCAACTCCCGCCAGTGTCCCCGATAGTCTGACGGGAGGTGCGGGTCCAAACGATCGCTCGCCGCAGCGGGTGCCGCGGGCGCGCACATCGTTAACGAGCTGCAGAGCGCGCGTGGCCAGTGTGCGCGTCAGCGATTCGGTCGGTGCAGCATGGGCAGAGGCCAGCACCAGCCAGGTATCCAAACCACGGTGATAAACGCCGATGTCGTTAAGCCCGGGATTCGTTAACGAACGGCAGCCGGCTCGCTTGAGCAGCTCGACGGATGACGCATCGGGGCCGTTGATGCGCACAGCGGTCGTGTTTTGTGCGTCGTAGCCGCTGCGCTTGGCGGCCTCAGCCGGCGCATATCCGGCCGCCCATAGTTCAGCCGCCCGGTTCAGCAATGCGCTTTGATGAAGCGGCCGAGCGGCAGGAAGGATGCCGCCGCAACCGCCTTCGCGAAGCAACTGAACCGCCGACACGGCGTCGGCGCGTGCCGCGGCGGCCGGCCAGAGTCCGAGCAGGATCCAAAGAGGCCATGCCGGTAAGTGCGATGAGCGCTTCACGATACAGACAGGAACGCGAGAACGGGTTATTGGATGACCGGGGGGCGACGGAACTCGATCACAGAATGTTCAGCCTTTATGGGCCCGCGGGCACTTATTTTTTGGCGGAGCTTGATTGCTCCACGTGTCCGCCGAACTGGTAGCGCATCGCTGACAGCAGCTTATCGGCGAATTCCGCCTCGCCGCGCGAGCTGAATCGCTCGTAAAGGGCTGCGGTCAGGACATGCGCCGGTACCGCCTCGTCGATCGCAGCCTTGATCGTCCAGCGTCCTTCACCGGAGTCCGAGACTCGGCCCGCAAACTTCGAGAGTGTCGGGTCATCCAGCAATGAGATGGCCGTGAGATCCAGCAGCCACGAGGCCACGACGCTGCCGCGCCGCCAAACTTCCGCAATATCCCGCAGATCGAAATCGTACTGATAATGCTCTGGGTCGCGCAGCGGCGTCGTCTCGGCATCGTCGGCATGTCTCTGCAGGCCGACGTTGGCCGCCTTGATGATTCCGAATCCCTCCGCGTATGCGGCCATGAGCCCATACTCGATCCCGTTGTGAACCATCTTTACAAAATGGCCGCCGCCGTTTGCTCCGCAGTGCAGGTATCCTTGCTCGGCCGTGCCGCGGCCCTTCTCGCGGCCAGGAGTACGCGGGATATCACCGATGCCGGGGGCGAGGCAGGCAAATATGGGATCGAGATGCTTCACGACCTCCGTTTCCCCGCCAATCATCATGCAGTAACCGCGCTCGAGGCCCCAGACGCCGCCGCTGGTCCCACGTCCACGTAGTGAATTTTCTTCCTCGCCAGTTCCTTGGCGCGGCGGATATCGTCGATGTAATAGGAATTGCCGCCGTCGATCAGAATGTCGTCGGGCTCGAGCATCGGTAACAGATCGGCGATCGTTTTGTCCGTGACCGCAGCCGGGACCATGAGCCAGATGGCGCGAGGCTTGGCGAGTTTTTTGGCAAAGTCATGGAGTGAGGTGGCACCGACCGCCTTCTCCTTGGCGAGTTCGCTGACCGCCTGCGATGACACATCGAAAACCACGCAATCGTGGCCGCCTTTGATGAGCCGCCGCACCATGTTTGCTCCCATTCTGCCCAGGCCAATCATTCCAAGCTGCATGGCGATCTCCTCGTCTTTAGTTTCGGAACAGGTCGGCCGGTATCAGCGCCGTCAATTATTTTAACGCCGAGCCGCGGTGGTTTTGGATCGGGATTGTTTCGAGGGCGCAACTTCCCACATTCGAAATCCGCCGAGAAACGCCTTGGAATTATCACCGACGCGCCAACCCGGGGGCAGCTTCTTGAGCTTTTTTGCGTTTCCACCGCCTAAGACGACATCGTCGGGATGTATGGTCTCGATCAAGCGTGCCACGCCATAGGCGACGTCGCGCCGCCACCTCTTCGCGCCATGCAGTTTGAGGCCGCGGACGCCGACGTGGTCTTCGTAGGTTCCATTGCCATACGAGAGGTGACCGAGTTCCAAGGGCACGATCGTATCACCGGAAACCAGCGCGGACCCGAGACCCGTCCCAAGGCCGACAAAGAGCATCAATCCGCCTTGATAGCTGCCGAGCGCCTGCATGGCGGCATCGTTGAGGATTTTGACCGGACATCCAAAGGCGGCGGCGTAATCAAACTTGACCCAGCCACGCCCCAAATTGCGAGGTTCGGTCGCGGGTTGGCCGTTGGCGACCAGGCCCGGATAGCCGATGGCCACCACCTCGTACTTCCAGTCGCGGGTGAGCGCTTTGACGTTCGATACCATTTGCTTCGGCGTCAGTTTCTTGCCGGAGGCAAATCTTCGACGCTCAACGTGACCCGTCGCAAGAAACTTGACGTTAGTCCCTCCAATATCAATCACCAGCACTCTCACGAACGCCTCCCTTGCCAATTGCCTTGGCCCAAATTGTGAAGCGGTTGGGTCGCTCGTTGCATCGGTTCGCCTTAAGAATAGCGATGCGGCTCCGTAGGGGCTCTCGATGCTTACTGGCTGAACACCTACCGATAATTGGCTCTTGTACCTATAGACGCTGACGGAAAAGCACCGCAAGGTATATTCGGACAGCGCTTCTCGATCACTCCCCGATAAAACGGAAACTTGGTCCACTGAAGGCATTCTCTTCAGTTCCGACCGACATATTGTAACGACCGCGTGCGATCATCGATGACCCCGATGCCCTTGAACATCCTGCCGGTTACCGAGCGGCCCGCCTGGGCTGCGCTCGCTGCCCACCAAAAAGACGTCGCGGAGCTGCACCTGCGCAAGCTTTTTGCTGACGACCCGGGTCGCGGCGAACGTTTGACGCTCGCCAGCGTCGGCGTCTATCTCGACTACTCCAAAAATCGCATTACCGACCAGACCATCAAATTGCTCGTGCAGCTTGCGGAGCAGTCGGGACTACGCGAGCGCATCGATGCGATGTTCCGCGGCGAGAAGATCAACATTTCCGAACGGCGCGCGGTTCTGCACATTGCGCTGCGGGCGCCGAAGGATGCCTCGATCATCTGCGACGGCGAGAACGTCGTGCCGAAGGTGCACGAAGTTCTTTCTCGGATGAGCGCGTTCTCGGAGCGTGTGCGCAGCGGTGCCTGGCAGGGCCATACGGGCCGGCGGATCCGCAACGTGGTGAATATCGGCATCGGTGGCTCCGATCTCGGCCCCGTGATGGCCTACGAGGCGTTGAAGCACTACAGCGAGCGCGGGATGACATTCAGGTTTGTGTCGAACGTCGACGGCACCGATTTTGCCGAAGCGACGCGCGATCTTGATCCGGCGGAAACGCTGTTCATCGTGGCGTCAAAAACCTTCACGACGCTCGAGACTATGACCAACGCCCATACGGCTCGCGATTGGTTGTTGCGCGGTCTCGGTCCCGACTTAAGCGCGATCGCCAAGCACTTTGTCGCGGTCTCGACCGCCGCGGCGGAGGTGTCGAAGTTCGGCATCGACACCGCCAACATGTTTGGCTTCTGGGACTGGGTCGGCGGCCGGTACTCCATGGACTCCGCAATCGGTCTGTCAACGATGCTGGCGATCGGGCCGGACCACTTCAAGGCGATGCTCGGCGGCTTCCACGAGATGGATGAGCACTTCCGCGTCGCGCCGTTTGCACAAAACCTGCCAGTTCTGATGGGCTTGCTGGCGGTCTGGTACAACAATTTCTTCGGAGCCCAGACGGCCGCGGTGCTGCCGTACGATCAGTACCTGAAGCGTTTCCCCGCCTATCTTCAGCAGCTCACGATGGAAAGCAACGGCAAGCATGTCACGCTCGACGGGGCACCGGTTGCGGCGGCGACGGGGCCGATTTATTGGGGTGAGCCCGGAACCAACGGCCAGCACTCGTTCTATCAGTTGATCCATCAAGGGACGCGGCTGATTCCATGCGACTTCATTGCCTTCGGGCAGACACTTAACCCGCTCGGCGCGCACCACGACATATTGCTGGCGAACGTCCTGGCCCAAGGCGAAGCTCTTGCATTCGGCAAGACGCCCGAGGAAGTACGGGCCGAAGGCTCGCCCGAGTGGCTGATACCGCATCGGACCTTCGAGGGTAACCGGCCCTCGAACACGATCTTGCTCGAGCGGCTGACTCCCGCAGCGCTTGGCAAACTGGTCGCGCTGTACGAGCACAGCGTCTTTACACAGGGCGCGATCTGGCATATCGACTCGTTTGATCAGTGGGGCGTCGAGCTGGGCAAAGTGCTCGCCAAGCGGATCATTCCGGAACTCGGCGTGAACGCTCAATCTGCGACGGCCCATGACAGTTCCACGCGTGCGCTCATTCAGCGTTGTCGCGAAATGAAGAAGGGTGCGGTGTGACAACACCGCGCAGTAACGCCATCGCATGAAGATCGAAGTCCTCGAGAACAGTGACGCGGTGGCGAAGCGCGCGGCAGCGATCATTGCCGAGACCGCCCGCGCAGCGGCCGCCGCGCGCGGGCGTTTCGTCGCTGCGATCAGCGGCGGCCGCACGCCTTGGGTGATGCTGCGTGAGCTGGCAGGTGAGGAGGTGCCCTGGCCGGCCGTGCACGTGATCCAGGTCGACGAGCGGGTCGCGCCCGCAGGCGACCCTGACCGCAACCTCACGCACCTGCGCGAGAGTTTGCTCGCGCACGCACCGCTGCGGCCTGAGCAAATCCACGCCATGCCGGTCGAAGCGGCCGATCTGGTGGCGGCGGCGGCGGACTATGCGGCGACGCTGCGCGCTCTAGCGGGTACGCCGCCCGTGCTCGATCTTGTGCACTTAGGTCTCGGCCCGGATGGGCACACGGCGTCGCTTGTGCCGGGTGATGCGCTGCTCACGGTCCGCGACGAGGACGTGGCGCTGACCGGCCCTTATCAAGGCCGCCGCCGAATGACGCTCACGTATCCTCCGATCGAGCGGGCCCGATGCATCTTGTGGATGGTGACCGGTGCCGAGAAGGCACCGATGCTCGTGCGCCTCTGCGCCGGCGACAGGGGCATTCCAGCGGGGCGTGTGCCGCAGAATCAGGGCGTCGTGCTTGCCGACCAAGCGGCGGCGAGCGGGCTCCGCTCTGCCGGGCAGCCAGTCTAAAGGGTCGTGAGGATCGCCCTAACCGGACTGCATCATTCGGGCTGCGCACGCCGCCGCGTGTGTCCAATCGCTTATTGTCTTCAGCGATCCGTTCGCCTGAAGCATTTCGAGCACTCGACTCAAGCTAAAGCTCGCCGCTTTCTAACCCTAGCTATCGGGAGTGTCTATGCGGCGATAGTCCCATGTTGGTTGCGACTTGCCGTAGCCTCGTCCCTGCTTGACATTCGGCTCGCTCGCGAGCATAAGTTCACGCCTCTCAGGCACCGCGTCTATGCGGGCTTGTATCTGTTGCTGAACTAATTGACGGGAGATAAGAATGAAGACCAAGACAATTCTCATGGCATTGAGCTTGATTGCGTCGGGCATGGCAGTCTCGGCCGCTGATGCTCCTGCACCTGCTCCGCACGTCACTGAGGTCATCGTGCTCGATGTCGGCGCAAACATGCAGAAGTTCGTCGATCTGGCCAACCGCGTGAATGCGATCACGAAGAAGCTTCAAGTCGGTGGCACGGCGCGGTACTTCATAAGCTCCTATGCGGGCGAGGGCACCGGCCGCGTGATCGTCACGGTCGAGCATTCGAGCCTGGTTGCTATGGCGCAGTCGGTCTCGAAGCTCAACGCGTCGCCTGAATTCCAGAAATGGCAGGCGGATGCGCAGGCATCCGGCATCAAGCAGCTGTCGAGCTCGATCGTTACTGAGCTGCACCTCTGAGCGCGCAAAGCTCCTGAGCACCGGCAATCTGGAGCTGTAGCGTCGCGTTGCAGCGGCGCTACTTCGACGCCGAAGGAGGTCCGCATCCGGCGCGCAAACTATGCGCAGGCGTGAGCGCTGTTCCTACCATCAGCCTACCGCCGAAGTACTCGCGACCACTTAAAACTAGTCTAAGCACTTGTTTTTATTGGCGCTCCCTACGGGATTCGAACCCGTGTTCCAGCCTTGAGAGGCGCGGTAGTCATCCACTTGATCGGTAACAGAGGTACCTCCATAATGGAGGTATTATGGAGGATCATTGGAATGGCTACGCTTAACGTTAAGAATTTCCCGGACGCTTTGTACAGGAAATTGCAAGTGCAAGCCAAGCGCGAGCGGCGCTCGGTTGCGCAGGAAGTTACGCGACTGCTGACCGGAGCGCTCGACTCTCCGAAGCGACTATCGATCCTCGATCTCAAAGGTCTCGGCAAGGAGCATTGGCGCGACGTCGATGCAGCGGAGCATGTCGAAAAGGAACGCGCCACGTGGGATTGATCGCGGATATCGGCACTGGACGGACTGGTATCGATACCTCGCTTTTCATCTATTTCATGGAGGAGGACCCGCGTTTCCTGCCCTTGGTTGAGCCGCTGTTCGGAGATGCCGACGCAGGTGCGCGTGAGTTGGTAACCTCCGCGCTAACGCTGCTCGAGGTTTTAGTGGTTCCATATCGCGCTGGAGATCGCTCGCTGGCGCATCGGTACGAGCAACTTCTCACGGGTAGCCGTGGTATTCGGGTTATCGATCTATCGCGTGATCAGTTGCGAGATGCTGCCCAACTACGCGCCGCGACCGGCGTCAAAACTCCCGACGCGTTGCAGCTCGCTGCAGCTATAGGGTTCCGGCTGCACTGCCTTTGTGACGAACGACCGTCGTATACCCAGAAATATCGCCGGCACGCGCGTTCTGCAGCTCGCTGATTACGATTAGGCAGCAGCCCGTTCGTATTCTCGTTGCCGCCTCGCTCACGAGGGCTCGGACTCTCCTTGAGTAGTCCACCTTAACTGGCTAACCTCGTCAAATGTCAGACAAGCTTGTAAACGTCCACGCCGCCTAGCGCCCTACACGGGCCTCGTACCGTGCGAACGCACCATAGCCGACCACGCGAGTGCGTTCCGCGGCCGTGTCGCCCGAATTGCGAAGATCTAGCTGCCTCACTTCGAGCTCACGCTCGCGCGCTACGTCCATGAGCCCGTTTATGCCGACGCAGCCGCACGCCTGCTCACCGCCGAGCTCAGTTGAGCAGTTGAGAATCGACTGAGCCGTCGAGGCGTCGACGCTGCGGGCCGCGGCGTATTCGAGGTAATGGGAGAGGTCGGAACTCACGACAATGAGCGTTTCCTCATTGCCCCAGACGCACTGCAACGCCGCGGCAACTTCCCGTGCCGTTGCGTCGCCGGTTGCGATCGGCAGCACCTGAAACTCATCGAGCAGCACCTGCAGAAACGGAAGCTGCACCTCCAGGCTGTGCTCGTGCGCATGCGGTGCATCCGCTGTCACAACGTGAGGGACGTGCAGAACGTCGCGGCGTGCAGCGTCGTCTACTGGAACGGCGCCTAGCGGCGTTTCGAAGGCCTCGGCTCGAGATACCGCGAGGCCAGAGAAGGGCAGAAAGTGGCTCGGACCGATCAGGACGACGCGCTCGATTCCATGCGCGGCACACCCAAGCGCGCTGTATGCCGAAGCGGCTATGGGCCCGGAGTAGACGTAACCGGCGTGTGGTGCAATCAGGGCCTTCGGCGTGGATGCGCAGACAGGGTGTGCGCGTGCGGCGTTCGGAGCTGCTTGCGGCCTGTTAGCCTCAGCTAAGTAGTCGGCGATCGCAGTGCGCAAGGCCTGTGGGTCCTGCGGGTAGAAGAAACCCGCTACGACTGGTCGACGAATGCGAGGGACCTCGATTGCGCCGCGCATGCGGCAGCAGTATAGATTCCTCCAAAAGGGAGCACAATTGCGCATATGCGCGAGGCGGCAGAGAACGTGGCGGCCCAGCCGGCGGCAGGCTCGATCATTGACACCCGCTACTGGCACGCGTGGGCGATGGCCGTGTGCAATGCGACGTCTGTCCGCGCGCCTGCAGCTGCACGACGGTCAACGCGGGCTGTGCTTCGTACGTGGCGCCGAGGCCGGCCGGGTCAAGCTGTTCAGCTATGGCCGCTCGAGCGGCTTCTGCGTCGATCCGATCGAGAAGAAGCCCCTCAACCATTTCCTGCCCGGCAACGCCGTGCTGTCATTCGGTACCGCCGGCTGCAACCTAGCCTGCAAGTTCTGCCAGAACTGGGATATGACGAAGTCGCGCGAGATGGACACGCTTGCCGACCGCGCGAGCCCCGAGGATCTCGCCCACGCCGCCGAACGCTCGGCTGCGCGAGCATCGCGTTCACCTACAACGATCCGGTCGTGTTCATGGAGTACGCGATCGACGTCGCGCAGGCAGCGCGCGCGCGGGGCGTCAGAAGCGTCGCCGTGACCGCGGGCTACATGTGTGCCGAGCCGCGCGCCGAGTTCTACCGCCACATGGACGCCGCGAACGTCGACCTCAAGGCCTTCACCGAGGATTTCTACCACAAGATCTGCGGAGGCGCGCTCGCGCCAGTGCTCGAAACTCTGGAGTACTTGAAACGGAGACCAACGTCTGGTTCGAGATCACGACGCTTCTGATTCCGGGCGAGAACGACTCGGACCGCGAGCTCGATGCAGATGACGCTCTGGATTGTTGGAAACTTGGGCCGGACGTGCCGCTGCATTTCACGGCGTTTCATCCGGACTGGAAGTTGCTCGACAAGCCCGCGACGCCGCCGGCGACGCTCACGCGCGCTCGGCGCATCGCGCGGCGAACGGCCTGCACTACGTCTACACAGGTAACGTGCACGACGCCGAAGGGGGCAGCACATACTGTCCTCACTGCGCCACGCGCGTGATCGAGCGCGACTGGTACGAGCTCGGCGCGTGGCAGCTCACCGATACCGGCGCCTGCAAGAGTTGCGGGACTCAGGTTCCCGGAGTATTCGCAGGATCGCCCGGAGTCTGGGGCACAGGTCGCCTGGGTGTGCGGCTCGCAGCACACGTGGCGGTGCGGCCCTGACTGATCCAACATCGCGGCGGCTTGCTGGCATTGCAATAGGCTGCGGCACGCGTGTAAGACGCCACTGTCCGCAGGCCGTTACCGCGACTACGTTCAGAGAAAAATCTGCCGTGGAGCACGGCACGACCAATTTTTCTTTGAGAGTCTGTGCCCATCGGCTCACTCTTCACCGTAGGAGTTCCTGCGCACAACTGTGTACGGCCAAAACCGCCACATTAAACGCGAGAGCGCCGCTGTTACTTTTAGTTGGTGTGCTCGATAGCCGCCGGTCGCGACCGGCGGGATCGGGTCGTGAGTACTCATTCGCGCGTCGGTGCGGTTCGGCAGGCTCAAACTGGCCACGACCGCCGCTCGTCACCTGTGCCGGCAAGCGGACATCCATGATTGGATTTGCGTAAGTGGCCAGGTTATCCGTCACCTGCTACGTTACCCGTCATCAGACGGACGGATAAATCTAGCTAGACAGCTATTCCGCTATGCCCTTGCGATACGCCGTTGCCTACATCGCCGCAGCTGTCCTGGGGTTTGCATATCTGGCGGTCATGCACTTCTTGTTCAAGCGTCTCGAGTCGCACCATGCGTCGACGTGGGAGGACATCGGGTCGCCCGGGTTCTTTTCGAGCATGCACTTCACGACAATGCTCAGAGTCCTCCGGTTTCCTCGCAAGGAGGGACTACCTTGAATTGAACGATGCGGTTGCTACTCGCTTAGCATTGAGCGCTTCGTTCCTACTTATCGTCATTGCTGTAGTCTGTGCATATCTGCAGGTGGTCTTTTACGTAAATGGTCTCCGGTGGCCGTTGACCGTGTAAATCGTTGGAGCGAATCCCGTGCCACGGCTACGGTGAGCCAACTTGATTTCCCGAAAGCTGCCCCTCGCGAGCGTCTCCAGGGTCGACCCGATGCGGACATTCGCTACTGACCGTCCAGGTAGACCATTTCTCTTGTCAGATGCTCCCCTTTGATTGATTACCGACACGGATGAATCAGCAGGGTTTCAATGCTCCAACTCGATCAAGTGAAAGACCCGCTCTACGCTTACCAGATTTCAAAACGTGCGAATTCGTTGCGAGTGATGGCCGAGGCAGTGCGTTGGGGCAAGCGTGGTGCGCGAGTCAACACAATCAGTCCCGGCATTATCTTCACGCCACTGGCGATGGATGAATTGACGGGCCCTCGCGGCGAGGGATATCGGCGAATGATCAATGCAAGCGCCGCAGGGCGCGGCGGTACGCCGGACGAAGTTGGGACTGTAGGTGCCTTATTGATGGGCTCGGATGGTGCTTTCATCACAGGCAGCGATTTCCTCATGGATGGAGGGGTTACAGCCGCATGCTGGTACGGCGAACTTGCTCCAAAGTGAACCCCTACGGCGTTGGATGAGCGTGGAAGGCTGTGAAGCACTTCAAGGAAGCGATTCGCGAGGATCGCTGCACGTTGGACCCGAGGGGCGTTGAAAAGCTTCGCCCGTTCACCCTTGCTCCGTGTGGTATCCAACGACGCCGGCTGGCCCCATGGAACGGGCCAGCCTCGTCAGAATGGATAATTAATCCCAGTAAACACGGCCGCTCCCTCCCGCCCGTAGCCTACATCGACGTAGCCGACCACGAAGGGTCTGGCAATGCCTCGGAAGCCGATGCCAAAGACTGGGTGCAGGTGGGACACCGGCGAGGTTCCGGGACGCTCGAAGACTTTACCGAGATCAATAAAAGGCGCCAATTCGAGCTCAATGTGCGTCTTGAAGATTCCGAGGCCGAGTACGCTCTGCCGCAGTTCGGCAGTCAGGGAGAACGAATTGCGGTCTGTGAAGCGTCCCTCGCCGAATCCGCGCAACGGCTGCGGCCCACTCAGAAAGCTACGGTCTCCACCAACGGAGTTGAGCTGCCAGAAGGAGACTTGCTCGACGGAGGGCAGATACTGAAGTGCGACATGCGTGGCAAGGACGGTCGCTGGCCTGATCGCCCAGTACACGCTGCCGTCAAGCCCCGCTTCGCTGTACTCCGCAGGACCGAGAGCTTTATGAGTGGCGATTCCTGCGTACGCGAACCACCGCATTCCCAGGTTCGGTATGGTCAGATCGTTGCGCGTGTCATAGACGATGGCCAGTCGATTGAGAAGCTCACGGGTCGTACCTAGAACACCGACGCCAAAGAGCGCCTGGATGGAAGAGATCCCCGGAAGAGTGCCGGGCTGCACGTCCACCTGCTGAAGCCGTAGGGTGTACAGCAGCTGCCAAACCGGGGTAAGGTTCAAGCCGATCTGCCCCTGTGCGAGTCTCTGAGCGCTGGTGTAGTTTGACTCGGCCGACTGCGGAGTTTCGTTGCCAACGCCGTAGTACCGCGGCGTACCATCTTGGATGTAGAGCAGGCTTGAGCTGAACGACCAGCGCGTCTCACGCAACCTCCCGCTCTCATATTCGAGGTCGATCTTGCGCTGAACGTGCTGGCTCACCCCGGCGACGGCCGACCATTTCACATCGTCTGAGGGATAGTCCAACAAACGAGCATGCGCTCCCCAGCCGAAATTAGTGTTGTGCTGGATGTCGGGTGCGATGATGCGATGGATACGACCCTGCTCGTCCCCCACAAGCCACGTGGGCAGAATGCCGACGGTTGTACCGCTATTCGGATCGGTAGTGATCTCCGGTATCGGGATAAAAGCCGGCGTCGGGCTATCGGCGATGGCGCTGCCAGCCGCTAACGCCAACGTGAGCACACAGAAGAATGCCCTTCGCAAGCGGCCGCTGCGAGCTATTCCCATATCCGGGCCCCGATCCCTGAATTACCGCTGTGGTAGCCCGCGACGCCGGCCTTCCATTGACGCTACTGACTTGCCTACGCCGCCCCACGTTTAATCACCAATCAAACGCTATCATTCCGAGGGATTAGCGGTAATCAGCAATTTCCGAAAAGGACCGCTGCGACCGGCAAGTGCGCCCATGTGCTAGGTGAGTCAGGCGAGCATCGTCCATCGCAGTTAGTCAGTGGCCAATTTCCGCGTACCCCCGCCTCCGCCCATACCGAACCAACCCGAGTGCAGAATTTGAGCATCCCCTGTGTCGCCTCCTCGGCTGAAGCGCTTGGATTTCCCGTAATCGCCGACTGCGCTCTCAATTCCTCGGTTAGGATTCGCAGATGACGAATGTAGCCTCACGCTACGATTCCGACCCCGTCCTTGTAATCGACTTGGGTAATATGCGCCCGCAGGATTTGGTGCGCCAAGCTTATACGCTCTCGCGTGCCACTCAGGAGCGGTTCATACATCGGATTTCTAAGCCTGTTGGCAAAGCTGTTGGATCGTACAGAGCGAGTGTAAGCGGTTCCAAACGCTTATCTGATGACGGCGCCTCGGGGACTAAAGCTCGTATCGCCCAGGAAAGGCGATAGGCGGCCTCTGTCCGGCCGCTGGGCGCCCGTTCAAGCAGACCGATCTGATTACTGCGTGGAGTCGCCCGGTATACGGCGCTCTGGCGGCCTGTTCAAACTTACCCGGACGTTACCCGGGCGACCTGTTACCCGGTGTTTTGCGTCGTAAATCATTGATTATTGGCGCTCCCTACGGGATTCGAACCCGTGTTACAGCCTTGAGAGGGCCGTGTCCTAGGCCTCTAGACGAAGGGAGCGGGCTTACGGATCTTTGGGCATCTGGACCCAGAGGGGCTGGTAGTATACGGGCCAATTTTTTGGACTCAAGCGGAACTCCACTTTTTGAACATAGCCTCGACACCGTTTCCACCGTTGGTGATTCCCAGGTCAGAGCATTCGATATCGCGTGCGGGGATCTCGTCAAATGCCTTGAAGGTGCTGTACCGCCTCAAGGAGGCGGGCTATCAGGGCTTTCTGGTCGGAGGTGCCGTGCGTGATTTGCTCCTCGGAATCACGCCAAAAGACTTCGACGTGGCAACTAATGCATTGCCCGAAGAAGTGCGGCGGTTGTTTCGCAATTGCCGGCTGATAGGGCGACGATTTCGCCTCGCGCACGTGCACTTCGGCAACGAGATTATCGAAGTCGCCACTTTTCGCGCGGCCGCGGCCCCTGAACGCGAAGACGCGGAGGAGCCGGAATCCGATGCCGGCGAGGCGGGCGATGAGTCCGGCCCAGCGGCGGCACCGGAATTCTCGCCGCCGAGCGATTCCGAGCACCGAGCCTTTGACCCGAGAGGCCGGATTCTGCGTGACAACATTTACGGCACCATCGAAGAGGACGTTTGGCGGCGTGATTTCGCCGCGAACGGGCTGTACTACAACATCGAGGATTTCTCGATTTGGGATTTCGTCGATGGCGTCAGCGATATCAAGGCGCGGCGCCTCAAATTGATCGGTGATCCGGAGACGCGCTATCGGGAAGACCCGGTGCGCATGTTGCGAGCGGTGCGTTTCGCCGCGAAACTCGACTTCTCGATTGAGCCCAGTACCGAGCGGCCGATCCAGCAACTGGCGTACTTGCTGGACGGTGTGCCACCGGCCCGGCTGTTCGATGAGACCCTGAAGTTGTTTTTATCGGGATTCGGCGCGAAGTCATATCGATTGCTGCAGCAATATGGTCTGTTCGAACATATGTTTCCGCAGTCGGCAGCGGCCTTTGCGCTTCCACCGTATGCATACGCCGCCGACATGCTCAAGATCGGACTTGACAATACCGATGCGCGCATCGCGGCGGGCAAAGCGGTTACCCCCACCTTCCTATTTGCTGTGTTGCTGTGGAGCGCGCTGCTGCGTGAGCTGAACGAGCGGCAGGCCGGGCCGGCACCGGACCATGCGCAGCTTATGCAGGCTTGCGACACGGTATTGCGAGCGCAGCAGTCGCGCGTGGCCATACCGCGACGATTCGCCGTGCCCATGCGGGAATTGCTGATGTTGCAGCCGCGATTTAATCGGCGCAGCGGTGCGAAATCCTTGAGCCTGCTGCAGCATCCGCGCTTTCGGGCGGCCTTTGATTTTCTCTTGCTGCGCGCTCAGGTCGGCGTCGCCGAGCCTGAGTTGGCGAAGTGGTGGACTGATATTCAACTGCTGTCGCAAGAGGAAAGATTGGCACTGGTTCAAGCACGCCCGGCGGAGCCGGCCGCGGAAGGGGCACCCGGCCGTCGACGCCGGCGCCGTCGTCGCGGCGGAGCGGCGCGCAGCTAACGATGAATTCGCTATGGCGCCCCGCTTATGTGGCGATCGGCAGCAACCTCAGCAACCCGCGCGACCGCGTGCTCGAAGCACTTGAGCGGATGGCTGCATTGGATGCCACCCGTTCGGTCGTTGGCTCGCGTCTTTATCTCACCCGCCCGATGGGGCCGCAGGAGCAGCCGCAGTTCGTCAACGCGGCCGCAGGTCTGCTCACGCAGCTTACCGCACGAGATCTACTGACCGCATTGCTCGGCATCGAACACAGCATGGGCCGCACCCGGCGCGAACGCTGGGGACCGCGCGTGATCGATCTCGATCTGGTGTGGATGCTCGATTCCGCCGTCGACGAACCCGGCTTGACCGTGCCGCACCCCGGAGTGTCGAGACGTAACTTCGTCCTGTATCCTCTGGCGGACATCGCCCCGACGATCAGTATTCCCGGATACGGCGTGGTGCAAGATCTGAAGGAAGCGGTCGGCGGCGATGGCATTTCACTTTGGACGCAAGAGCTCTAGATGGCATTGGCAACAGCGCATCGATTTATTGTCGTGGAAGGTCCCATCGGCGTCGGCAAGACCAGCTTGGCGCGCCGCTTGAGCCAATCATTGGGCGGCCAACTCGTCCTCGAACAAGCCGAGCAGAATCCGTTTCTCGAGCGCTTCTATAAGAATCCGCGTGCGGCAGCGTTTCAGACGCAATTATTCTTTCTGTTTCAGCGCGCACGCCAGTTGGAAGAGGTGCGCCAAGAGGATCTGTTCGGCGCGGTGCGCGTCGCGGATTACCTTTTGGAGAAGGATCGGTTGTTCGCCAAAGTCACCTTGGATGACGCGGAATATGCGCTGTACGAGCGCGTCTATGAGCGCGTGGTGGTGGATGCGCCTAAGCCGGATCTGGTGGTCTACCTGCAGGCGCCCGTGGATGCGCTGGTCGACCGCATCGCCAGGCGCGGCATACGCTACGAGCAGCATATCGAGCGCGCTTATCTTGAAAAACTGACTCAAGCGTACGCGCGATTCTTCCACAGCTATGACGCTGCGCCGCTGTTGATCGTCAATTCAACGGCCATCGATCCGATCAACAACGACAACGACTACGCGCAACTATTTGCTGAAATAACCAAAGCGCGTCGCGGTAGGCATTTTTTCAATCCGGCAGGAAGCAGTTTCCTGCCTGCCAGCTAGGCATTTGGTTCGGCCGCAGCGCGATGCTGCGTCAACGCCCATTGCACGTGCTCGCGAACCAGGGCGGTCGGGTGCTGTGCGCGGCCGGCAAGGGCTGCGATGACCGCCGACGAAGTCGGCGCGTTGCCGAGCGCGACGGCTATGTTTCGCAGCCAGCGCTCGTAGCCGATGCGCCGGATGGCGCTGCCGCGAGTCTTTTCCAGGAACTCCGACTCGCTC
Organism: uncultured Gammaproteobacteria bacterium; assembly: GCA_963749775.1. GTDB lineage: Bacteria > Pseudomonadota > Gammaproteobacteria > Steroidobacterales > Steroidobacteraceae > Bog-1198. The sequence goes on along the minus strand of CAVVPB010000016.1, from coordinate 63,793 downwards.
CAGGCGAACAGCTCGACGAGCTGCGATTGGTCGAGCCCGTGCCGGACCGCAAAGTCCTTTTCCGCGGTGGGCTTCGCAAATTTGTTCCAAGGACACACGAGCTGGCAATCATCGCAGCCATAGATGCGATTGCCGATCGCGCGGCGAAACTCCACCGGGATGCTCCCGGCAAGCTCGATCGTCAGGTAGGAAATGCAGCGCCGCGCATCCAGCCGATAGGGCGCGACGATGGCGCCGGTGGGGCAGGCGGGCATGCACGCGCTGCACGAGCCGCAGTGCGCGCTGCTCGGGGCGTCGGCGGGCAGCTTGAAGTTAAGATAGATCTCGCCAAGAAAGAAATACGAGCCGCTGTCGCGATCAATTAAGTTGGTGTGCTTGCCGATCCAGCCCAATCCGGCGTTTCGCGCCAAGGCCTTTTCCAGCACCGGGGCGCTGTCGGTGAACACGCGATATCCGAAGGGTCCCACCGCCTCTTGGATTTGGTCGCAGAGCTTCTGCAACCGTGCGCGCAGAACCTTGTGGTAGTCGCGTCCTACCGCGTAGCGGGAGACATAGGCGGCAGCGCCGTCGGCCAACGTGGCCGCGGCCTCGGCCGAGTCGGCGGGCCAGTAATTCATGCGCACGCTGATGCAGCTCACGGTGCCCGGGACCAATTCTGCCGGTCGGCTGCGTTTGCTGCCGTGGCGCGACATATAGCCCATTTCCCCGTGGAATCCTGCCCGCAGCCAATCGAGAAAAAAGGCTTCATCCGACGGCAGATCGATGTTGGCGACCCCGAATCCGGTAAAGCCGAGTTGCTCCGCCCAGCGTCTGACGGAACTCGTCAGCACGCCAGGATCAAGGTCAGCGGGTGGTAATGCGAAGGCGCCCATGGCTCGACCGTATAATGGCCAAAAATTCCCCCAAGCGCAGCAAGGAAGGCGATGTCTTCAGCCTCGATGCACTTTCACCTGGCCGATAGTCGTACCACTGAGGCCTTGGGTGCAGCGCTCGCCCGCGCATTCCCGGGCGCCAGCAGCGGTGCGGTGGTTTATTTGCAAGGCGAGCTTGGCTCAGGCAAGACCACCTGCGTGCGCAGCCTGCTGCGCACGCTCGGCGTGACCGCGCCGGTGCGCAGCCCCACCTACACGCTGGTCGATAGCTACACACTCGCCACCCTCAATTGTGTGCACATCGACCTCTATCGGCTGCAGTCCGCGGTCGAAGTCGAAGAGTTGGGACTGCGTGAGTTAACCGGTCCAGGATTTCTCATGCTGATCGAATGGCCCGAGAAGGGCGGCGCCGCCGTGCCGCACGCCGATCTTCAATTACAGCTGACCTATGCCGGCGAATCGCGCCTGGCGGCCCTAAGCGCCATTACCCCGGTCGGCGAGAAATGGCTGGCAAACCTAGTAATTGACAGTAGCTTAGCGCCCTATGTATCTAATTTAACTTGAAAAACCACCGCGTTCGGCGTTAACTTATTGCCATGAGATGGCTATCGAAGTGCGCGTTCGGATTGCTTTTGGCAACCGGCTTGCTGCGCCCTGCGCTAGCGGTGGAGGTGCGCAACGTGCGGCTGTGGGCGGGCCCCGACAACACGCGCGTGGCGGTCGACCTGTCCGGCAACGCGCAGCACAGTTTGCTGGTCTTGCACAATCCCGAGCGCGTGGTGCTCGATGTGTCGGGCGCCCGGCTCGCCAAGGGTGCACGCATTCCGCGCGCCGGCGGCGGCGCCGTGAAGCAGGTGCGCATGTCGCGCAGTCCCTCGGGGAATCTGCGCATAGTGCTCGATTTGGCGCGGCCCATCCAAGCGAAGAGCTTTCTCACAACACCCAATGCGCACTACGGCTATCGGCTGCTCGTCGACCTGGGCGGGGCCGCGCACGTCGATCGGCCGATCAAAGTCAAGCACGCTCCGGCCGATGCTCGCGATCTCATCATTGCGATCGATGCCGGTCATGGCGGCGAGGATCCCGGCGCCATCGGCAAGAACGGTACCCGCGAGAAGGATGTGGTTCTCGCCATTGCCCGCGAGCTAGCGCTTCAAGTCAACGCCGAGGCGGGCATGAAAGCCGTGCTCACGCGCAACGGCGACTACTTCGTGCCGTTGCGCGATCGGATGCGGCGCGCCCGCGCGCAGCAGGCAGACCTGTTTGTGTCCATTCATGCGGACTCGATTCGCGATCGCAGCATCGACGGCTCCTCCGTGTACATCCTGTCTCAGCGCGGCGCGACCGACGAAGCCTCGCGTTGGCTCGCCGAGCGCGAGAATGCCTCGGACTTGATCGGCGGGGTCTCATTGGACGACAAGGACGATGTGCTGGCGTCGGTATTGTTGGACCTGTCGCAGTCGGCTTCCTTGAGCGCAAGCCAGGTGGCCGCCGAGCGGGTGCTGCATCGCTTGACTCAGGCAGGCGAGGTGCGCAAGCACGAGGTTCAGCAGGCGCGATTCATGGTGTTGAAGTCGCCGGATATCCCCTCGATGCTGGTGGAGACGGCCTATATTTCGAACCCTCAAGAGGAGCAGCGGCTGCGCATGAGAGCGCATCAGGCAAGGCTCGCCGCCGCGATTCACCAAGGTGTGCACGATTATTTCTACGCCAATCCGCCGGCGGGGACGCACATCGCGCAGCTGGCCATCGGCAACTCGGCGCGGCCCGCGCTCGCGACAGCGACCGGCGCCGGCGGCGCCGGCGATTAGGCTTACGCTAAGCTGCGCGCGTCGCGCGCTTTAAGCTTCCCGCTTGTGCGAAAATAGGCGACTCGAGGTCGTCATTGCCCATTCAATTGCTCTCCGATTCCCTGATCAGCCAAATCGCTGCCGGCGAGGTCATCGAGCGCCCGGCTTCTGTGGTCAAGGAGCTGGTGGAAAATGCGCTCGACGCGCGCGCGCAGCGAATCGAGGTGGAACTCGAGCGCGGTGGCTGCGGATTGATCCGCGTTCGAGATGATGGCGCCGGCATCGACGCGGCGGAAATTCCCTTGGCGCTGGCCAGGCATGCGACCAGCAAGATCGCGTCGCTCGAAGACCTCGAAAGTGTCGCCACCTTGGGGTTTCGCGGCGAGGCCTTGCCCAGCATCGCCTCCATATCGCGCCTATCGCTGGTGTCGCGCACGGCGTCGGCATCCCATGCATGGGCGGTGGCGGCTAGAGATGGCGAGATCGGCGCGCCGGCTCCGGCCGCGCACCGGCCTGGGACTAGCGTCGAGGTGCGCGATCTTTTCTTCAATGTGCCGGCACGGCGCAAGTTCCTGCGCACCGAGAACACCGAGTATCAGCACATCGTGCGGATGCTGGAGCGCCTGGCGCTGTCGCGCTTCGACGTCGCATTTACACTGGCCCACAACGGCAAGAACGTCTGGACCTTGGGGGCGGCGCACAGCGACGCCGAGCGGCTGGCGCGTGTCGCGAGCATCTGCGGCGAGGAGTTCGCCGCCCACGTGGTCGAATTGCGCCATGATACCGAGAGCTTGCGGCTCTCCGGGTGGTTGGGGTTGCCGACATTCTCGCGCAGCCAGGCCGATCTGCAATTCACCTATCTCAATGGGCGCTTCGTGCGCGATAAGCTGCTGGTCGGCGCCGCGCGTCTTGCCTTTCATGATGTGATGTTTCACGGCAGGTTCAGCGCGTACCTGTTGTATTTGGACATGGATGCGAGCCAAGTCGACGTCAACGCGCATCCGCAGAAGCTGGAAGTGCGATTTCGCGATTCGCGCCGCGTGCACGATTTTGTCTTTCGGACCTTGGAGAAGGTCCTGTCGGATACCCGGCCGAGCGGTGAATCATCCGGCAGTGCGCCGCTGGATTGGCTTAGCGGCGCAGCCAGCCAGGCCGCGAGCAGCGCTCCTCGCCAGGCGCGCTTTACGCTGCCGGAGACTTCGCCGCAGCGCGCCTCCGCAGACGCCTATCGTGGTTTTCTCGACAACGGCAGTGCGATTCGCGATTCGGCGGCGCCCTTAGGCTATGCCATTGCGCAGCTTCACGGCATCTACATTTTGGCGCAATCCACCGACGGCATGGTGCTCGTGGATATGCATGCCGCGCATGAGCGCATCATGTACGAGAATATGAAGAAATTGCTGGCGGGCCAAAGGGCGCAGCAGCAACTGTTGATGCCTGAAATTTTGAACGTGACCGCGGCGCAGGCGGACGTTGCCGAAGAGCACGTGCAGGAATTCGCGTCGCTGGGGTTTGCGGTGACGCGACTGGCGCCGGACCAGTTGGCGCTGCGGGCGATCCCGACGCTGCTCGCGGGACGCGATCCGGCCAGCATCGTTCGCGATGTGCTCTCGGATTTGTTGGAGCAAGGACACTCGCGGCGCGTGGAGGAATCGATCAACCACTTGCTTGCCACCATGGCCTGCCATGCAGCGGTGCGGGCGCAGCGCTCGCTCAGCCTGCCGGAGATGAACGCGCTGTTGCGCGAGATGGAAACGACGGAGCGGGCCGATCAATGCAATCACGGTCGCCCGACCTGGGTGCGGTTGTCGATAAGCGAGCTTGATCGACTCTTTCTGCGCGGGCGCTGATGGGCGACTCGTCCGGGCGGCGCCTCGCGGTGTTGTTGATGGGTCCTACCGGATCCGGCAAATCTGACTTAGCCTTAGCGCTGGCGGAGCGGCTGCCCTTGGAAATTGTCAGCGTGGACTCGACGCTGGTGTACCGGGGCATGGACATTGGCACCGCCAAGCCTGATATGGCCGCCCGCGAGCGCATCCCACATCACTTGATCGACATACGCGATCCTGCGGCAAGCTACTCCGCGGGTGAATTCATCCGCGACGCTCAGTGCGCGATGCGCGAAATTTGGGGGCGAGGTCGGCATCCCTTGCTGGTGGGCGGCACCATGCTGTACTTCCATGCCTTGACGACGGGGATGGCCCGCCTGCCGCCGGCAAACCCCGCGCTGCGCGCGGAAATCGACTCAATGGCGCTTGAACGGGGCTGGGCGGCGCTGCATCAAGACCTGGCCGCGGTGGACCCTGCGGCCGCGGCGCGCATCCATGTCAACGATCCGCAGCGCATCCAGCGGGCCCTCGAGGTCTATCGGCTAACCGGCGAGACCATCACAAAACTGCAACAAGACCGGCTGTCGGTGTTTGCCGACGTCAATGTCATCGAATTTGCCATTGCGCCCCTTGAACGCGCCAAGTTACACACCAGGATTGAATTGCGGTTTAAGGCGATGCTTGAGGCCGGTTTCTTAGCCGAGGTCAGGAAACTGTACGAGAGAGGCGACTTGAGCCCGGAACATCCAGCCATGCGGGCGGTCGGATATCGGCAACTCTGGCGATATTTGGCGGGACACGGTGCATTGAATGAAGCGACGGAACAGGGGATTGCGGCGACGCGACAGCTCGCCAAAAGGCAACTCACTTGGCTTCGTCGGCGCGGGAATGCACGCTGGTGGGATTCTATGCAGCCGGGGGTTGCAGACGCGGTTATTGATGCACTGTCCGAACGCGGATTCTCGTAGTGGTGTTCACGTAACGGAGATCATTGCGCTGTGCTAGCATTAATCGGGTATGTGCCTCGCGCCGCAGGGAAGTGATTCGGCAGTACAAACGACACAAAAAACAAGGAGCTTTACCCATGGCCCGTGGCCAGTCTCTGCAGGACCCATTTTTAAATGCCCTGCGCAAAGAAAGGGTGCCGGTTTCGATTTATCTGGTGAACGGCATCAAATTACAAGGACAGATCGATTCATTCGACCAGTTCGTCGTGTTGCTCAGAAACAGCGTAAGTCAGATGGTGTACAAACATGCCATTTCCACGGTCGTGCCCGCGCGCAATGTGCGATTGCCGACCGGCGAGGATGGCGAAGTGACGGAACCGGCTATCGTCGAATGAGTAGGTGGCGCTCTGCAACTATTTGAACGCCCACGGGGCGGCGAGCGTGCCGTTTTGGTCGGCGTCGGGATCGGGCATCCCGTCGACCCTAACGACATGGCTGAATTCGCCGCATTGGCCGCTTCCGCGGGAACGATCGAGGTCGGAACGGTACTCGCCGCCCGCGCGCGTCCGGATCCTAAATATTTCGTAGGTTCAGGCAAGGCCGAAGAAATTCGCGTCTTCGCTGAGGCGCAGCAAGCCGATGTGGTGCTGGTTGACCAGGCGCTGACGCCCAGTCAGGAACGCAATCTAGAGAAGCTGACAGGTCGTCGAGTATTGGATCGTAACGGATTGATTCTAGATATTTTTGCCCAAAGGGCACGCAGCTTCGAAGGCAAGTTGCAGGTGGAACTGGCGCAGTTGTCGCACCTGGCCACGCGCCTGGTCCGGGGCTGGACCCACCTTGAGCGACAGAAGGGCGGTATTGGATTGCGGGGCCCTGGCGAAACCCAATTGGAAACCGATCGGCGCTTGATCGCCAAGCGCATGCGCACCTTACGCGCCCGATTGGAGAAGCTCGACCGACAGCGCGACACCGGGCGCCATGTCAGGCGCGAGGTGCCGGTGCCCACCGTGGCGCTGGTCGGCTATACCAACGCGGGCAAGTCGACGCTGTTCAACGCACTCACCGGCGCCGAGAACTATGTCGCCGATCAGCTGTTCGCGACGCTCGATCCTACCGTGCGGCGAGTCAAGCTGGCGCAGGTGGGCGAAGTTGTCCTCGCGGATACGGTGGGCTTCGTGCGCGCACTGCCTCACGAATTGGTGGCCGCATTTCGCTCCACGCTGCAGGAGGCGCGCGATGCCGATTTGTTGCTTCACGTGGTGGACGCCAGCGATCCGTTGCGCGACGAGCGCATCGATCAAGTCCGCGAGGTACTGCGCGGCATCGGGGCCGGCGATATCCGCGAACTCCTGGTGTTCAATAAAATCGACCTAACCCAGGATAAGCCTCGCACCGTCACGGCTGCGGACGGTGCCGCGAAGCAGGTCTGGGCGTCAGCCGCGAGCGGCGCCGGCTTGGAGGGTTTACGCGAGGCGCTGGCGCAAGCGGTGCGTCCTAATCAGGTACGGCGGACCTTGCATCTGCAACTTAAGGCCGCCGCCGTCAGATCCGAGCTCTATAAACGCAATGCTGTGCGCGGCGAACGGCAATGCGAGGATGGCAGCTGGGATATGGAGGTCGAATTGGATCCGACCGACGTGGCAAAATTGCTGGGCGCCGAGGGCGTCAACTTGGTGCACGCTCCCCGCACCCGCGAACAGCGCGTCGCCTAGCACTCTCTGTATGGGGGGCGGGTCGCCTGTTAGAATGCCCGGCTCCTTATCCATGTACCCGATACTCCGCAACTTATAATAGGCATAACTCATGGCTTGGAATGAACCTGGCGGGGAAAAGCGCAATCCGTGGAATCGCCCCCAACAGTCGCAGAACGATCTGGATGATGTACTGCGAAATTTCCAGCGTCGCTTGGCGTCGCTGTTTGGGCGCGGCGGCGGGGGCATCGGCGGCCAGAGTTCTCCTGGATTCAGCAAGGGCTTAAGCGGCATTTTACTGCTGATTGGCGTGGTATGGATCGGCAGCGGCGTGTACCGCGTCGACGCGCAAGAGCGCGCTGTAATCTTGCGCTTTGGCAGGTACGTACAGACCACGGGTCCGGGCTACAACTGGCACCTGCCTTGGCCAATCGAACAGAAACGAATGGTCAACGTATCGCAGCAATTCAGCGTTACCGACGATGCCAGAATGTTGACGGCCGACACCAACCTAGTCGAGGTCAAGTCGGCGGTGCAGTACACCAAGCCCGATCCGCTGAAGTATTTGTTTCGCGTGAACAATGTCGAAGAAACATTGGTTCAGGTGAGCGAGAGTGCGATGCGCGAAGCGGTGGGGCAGGCATCGCTGGACAAGGCGCTGGCCTTCGATCCGTCGATCACGGACCGCGCCAAGGTGCTGCTGCAACGGACGCTCGACAACTATGACATGGGCGTTCGCATCATCAGCGTCAAGTTGGGGGACGTCATTGTCCCCGAGCCGGTGCAAGACGCCCAGCGCGACGCCATCAAAGCCGACAAGGACCGCCAGCGCTATCAGCAGGACGCGGAGACCTATCGAAACGATGTGGTGCCGCGGGCACGCGGTGCGGCCGCCAAGAATCTGCTCGATGCTCAAGCCTACCGCCTGCAAGTGCTGGCGCTGGCGCAGGGCGAGACGTCGCGATTCGATCAGGTCCTTGCTCAGTACGAGCATGCCCCCGCGGTTACCCGCGAGCGCATGTATCTTGAAACCATGGAAAACGTCTACAAGAATTCCCGCAAGGTTATTGTGGATACCAAGGGCGGCAACAACATGATGTACCTGCCGCTCGAGAAATTGATCGCCTCAGGCCCGCAGTCCATCTCCAACCCCAACGACACGCTGACGGTCGCACCGCAGCGGCTGCCCGAGATCCAGGTCACGCCGGCCGAAGATCCCGCGCGGGCGCGTGGGGTGCGCTGATGCAAAACCGACTGCTATATATTTTGTTGGCGCTGGTCGCGGTCATTCTAATCGTGCGCGCCAGCGTTTTCACGGTCAGCGAGGGGCAACTGGCGATCAAATCGATCGGCGGGGAAATCGTCGATTCTAATTATCAGCCGGGACTGTATTTTCGAATCCCGCTGGTCAACGAAGTGAGCAAATTCGACAAGCGCATCCTCACCCAGATGTATCCGTCCGAGCATTTCTTGACCCGCGAGCAAGAGCAGCTCAACGTGGATTTCTACGTCAAGTGGCGCATCCAGAATTTGCGCAAATACTACGAAACCACCGGCGGCATTCAAGACGTCGCCAATGCGCGTTTGGGCGAAACCGTCAAGGACAGCATCAAGAGCGTCGTCACGCAGCGCACGTTGCAGCAGGTCATCACCGCGGAGCGCGCGGAGTTCACCGATGCCATGATGAAGACCGCGCGGCCGCTCGCGGAGCAACTGGGCATTGAGCTGGTCGATGTGCGCATCACGAAGATCGACCTGCCGCAGCAAGTTCAGGACTCGGTGTTCGATCGCATGCGAGCCACGTTCAAGGCGCAGGCCGCGAAACTGCGCGCCCAGGGCGTCGAGGCGGCAGACCGCATCCGCGGCGAAGCGAACAAGGAGCAGACCGAGATACTGGCCGACGCGGCGCGCCAGGCCGGACAGATTCGCGGACAGGGCGATGCTTCCGCCAGCGAGGTGTATGCCAAGTCGTATTCGAAGAACGCGGAGTTCTACAGCTTCTATCGCAGCATGATGTCCTACCGCGAGGCCGTAGGCACGCAAGGCGACATGCTGGTGATCGCGCCTGACAACGCGTACTTCAAGTACTTCAACAAGCCAGAGCCGCAGTCCCCGAAACGCTAACACCAGACCGCAAATGATGGATATCGGGTGGACTGAACTCGCGCGCTACCTCGTCGGCGCCTTCGCTTTATACTTGGTGCTCGAAGGAATATTGCCGTTCGTGAATCCGGCCGCGGCACAACGGCTGATGGCGAAGCTCTCGAGAACCGAGCCCTCGCAACTGCGCTGGGGAGGCCTGATCAGTATGGTGGCAGGACTTGCATTGCTGTGGATGGCGCGCAATGGGTAAGAACCTGGTTGTGATCGGCCTGCAATGGGGCGATGAAGGCAAGGGCAAGGTCGTCGATTTGCTCACCGACCAAGTCCAGGCGGTGGTGCGTTTCCAAGGCGGCCACAATGCCGGACATACCTTGGTGATTGGCGGCAAGAAAACCGTCTTGTCGCTGATTCCTTCCGGCATCCTGCACCCTCGTGTGCAATGTCTGATCGGCAACGGCGTGGTGTTGTCGCTCGAGGCGTTTTTCAACGAGGCCGAGATGCTGATCGGGCAGGGCGTGCCGGTGTTCGAACGATTGCGCGTCAGCCCCGCCTGTCCTCTCATTCTGTCTTCGCATGTTGCGCTCGATAGGGCGCGCGAGAAGGCGCAGGGCGCCAATGCCATCGGCACCACCGGGCGCGGCATCGGGCCTGCGTATGAGGACAAGGTGGCGCGCCGGGCGCTGCGAGTGGCGGATTTATTTCATCGCGAGCGCTTTGCGGCGAAGCTGGGCGAGATTCTGGATTATCACAATTTCATCCTGCGGCACTTCTTTCAAGCGGCACCGGTCGATTTTCAGCAAGTGTTGGAGTCGAACTTAAGCCTAGGCGACCGGCTCAAGCCGCTGGTGGCCGACGTGACCGGCATTCTCGAACAGCTGTGCGTCGATGGCGCCAACGTGCTCTTCGAAGGAGCTCAAGGCGCCATGCTGGATGTGGATCTCGGCACCTACCCCTTCGTGACCTCATCGACCACAACGGCCGGCGGTGCGGCCGCCGGCACGGGCTTAGGTCCCAGGCGTCTGCACGAGGTGTTGGGCATCGTCAAGGCCTACGCCACGCGTGTCGGCGCGGGGCCGTTCCCGACGGAATTGTTCGATGAGTCCGGCGAGTACTTATCGCGCGTGGGCAACGAATTTGGCTCGGTCACGGGCCGGCGCCGGCGCTGCGGTTGGTTCGATGCGGTAGCGCTGCGGCGCTCCATCGTGCACAGCAGCTGTTCCTCGTTGTGCGTCACCAAGCTCGATGTGCTCGACGGGCTGGACACCATTCGTGTCTGCGTGGGGTATAGAACGGGCGAGGGTATCGTCTCGACTCCGCCGTTGCTTGCGGGTGATTTCGGCGAGTGCGAGGCGGTCTATGAGGAAATGACGGGCTGGAAGGAAAATACCGTGGGCATCACTCGTTACGAGGATCTGCCGGCGAACGCCAAGAAATACCTGGAGCGTTTGCAGGCGCTGGTGGGTGTCCCTATCGCGATTATTTCTACCGGCCCCGATCGTGATCAAACCATCATTCTCCGAAATCCTTTCGCATGATTTGAGCTCGCTGTGAGCATCCATTGGTCCCTGGGAGCTGACCATGACACCCATCTTATTGAAGGGCAGCGAACGAGTGGCGATGCCGGGCGCACGCGTGGTGGCGCCGGCGGATCCCGACGAACGGCTTGAGGTAACCCTGCTCCTGCGTCGTCGCGCACGACGCGAACTATCGGCGCGGGTGGCGGCACTGGCATCCGGAGAGTCCGTGGGAGCCCATTTAAGCCGCGAGGAATTTGCGCAACGGCATGGCGCTGAATCGTCCGATCTGGCGGCGGTGCGCGCCTTCGCCGCCTCTTCGCACCTGGCGATCGTGCAGGAACACGCGGGCCGCCGTACCGTCGTGCTGTCAGGAACGGTGGCGCAGTTCGGCGCCGCATTCAATGTTCGCCTGCAGCAGATGACGCACGACGGGGGTAGCTATCGAGGACGCACCGGCAGCATTGAATTGCCTGAACACCTCGACGGTGTCGTCGAAGCGGTACTCGGGCTCGACAACCGACCGCAGGCAGCGCCACATTTCAGAGTCCGGCCGGCCGCGAGCGCGGGCGCCTCGTTTACTCCCCCACAAGTGGCATCGTTGTATGGTTTTCCGAGCGGCACGGGGCACGGAGAATGTCTCGCGGTGATCGAATTGGGCGGCGGCTTTCGGCCGGCCGATCTGGACACCTACTTCAAGAGCCTGGGGGTAGCGGCACCTTTGGTTACCGCCGTATCAGTAGACCACCTCCAGAACACGCCCACGGGCGATGCCAACGGGCCGGACGGCGAAGTGATGCTGGATATCGAAGTCATCGGTGCGATCGCGCCGCAGGCCAAGATCGCGGTGTACTTCGCACCCAACACCGACGCGGGATTCCTCGACGCCATCACCACGGCGATTCACGACGCCACCAACCAGCCCTCCGTAATCTCGATCAGTTGGGGAGGCGCGGAATCGACCTGGACCTCACAGGCGATGACGGCGATGGACGAAGCGTTCCAGGCCGCGGCAGCTTTAGGGGTAACGGTATGCGTTGCCTCCGGCGACAATGGGTCGAGCGACGCGGTCAGCGATGGCGGCGATCACGTAGACTTTCCCGCATCGAGCCCCTTTGTCCTCGCGTGTGGCGGCACCCGCTTGAAGGCGGACGCGAGCGCCATCAGCGGCGAATTGGTGTGGAATGATGGTGCCAGCGGCGGCGCGAGCGGCGGTGGCATCAGCAACTTTTTCGCAGCGCCCTCCTGGCAGGCTGCGCTGAGCGCCGCCAGGACCCAGGGAAATCCTTCACCGCTCACCCATCGAGGCGTACCCGATGTCGCCGGCAATGCCGATCCTTCGAGCGGCTATCAAGTGCGCGTCGACGGCGCCGACAGCGTGATCGGCGGCACGAGCGCAGTCGCGCCGCTGTGGGCCGCGCTGATCGCGCGCGTCAACCAGGCGTCAGGCAAATCGGCGGGCTTTGTAAATCCGCGGCTCTACCAAAGCCCGCAAGCGTTGCGCGACATCACGTCGGGCAACAATGGCGATTTTGCGGCGGCCACAGGCTGGGACGCGTGCACCGGACTCGGCAGTCCAAACGGCGCCACATTACGCAGCGTCATCTGAAATGGAACGCACCGCCGCTGCCGAAAAGACCCAGGAGGCCGATGAATATGAGGTATATCGCGATGATGTAGTTCAGGAGCTTCGGCATCACGAGAATGAGAATGCCGGCGATCAGCGCAACCAGCGGCGCAAGGCTCAAGTGGACGCTCATAGCGAACTCCGTTTACCCAAAGACCCGGCCGCCCGGCGTTATTGAAATAACTTCACGACATTGCCGAGGGTATTCCAAGCGCCCCACAGGAGCGGGACTCCAACGACGAGCCACATGATTGCAAGGCGAGCTTTCATGACTTACTCCCCGCAGGCGCGGCATTGAGCCCTTCGCCCGGATGGTGGTGTTTCGCATGCACGGCGCTCATGACGAAATTGCACAAAAATCCCAGCAGCAGCAAACCGCACATGATGTACATGGTAACGGAATAGGCCTGCGCTTTGGGCACTCCGCTGTCGATCTGGTACTGGCGAATGTAGTTCACCAGCACGGGGCCGAGCACCCCGGCCACCGACCACGCCGTCAGCAGCCTGCCGTGAATCGCGCCGACCTGGTAGGTGCCGAAAATATCTCTCAAGTAAGCCGGGATGGTTGCAAAACCGCCGCCGTACATGGAAAGAATGATACAGAACGCCGCCACGAATAGCGGCAGCGAACCGAGTTGGCCCAAGGTTGGAACGGTGGCGTACAGCAAGATGCCGAGCGCAAAGAACACCATGTAGGTATTGCGCCGTCCAATGAAGTCCGACGTGCTGGCCCAGAAAAATCGACCGACCATGTTGAACAGGCTCAGCAGTCCCACGAATCCGGCGGCGGCCGCGGCGGTGACGCGGCCCGGGAACATTTCCTGGATCATCGGCGAGGCTTGACCCAACACGCCGATCCCGGCGGTCACGTTCATGCAGAGCACCACCCATAAGAGCCAAAACTGGGGCGTTTTCCAGGCCACTTCCACGGCCACGTGTGCGGAGGTCACCAACGGCTTCGGGGTGGCCGCCGGGACCCAACCCGCCGGCTTCCAGTCCGCGGCCGGCACGCGCACCGTCAGCGCACCGATCATCATGAACATGAAATAAATGACGCCCATGGTGACGAAGGTTTCAAGAACGCCCTTGGAGGTCGCCGTGGCAAAATGCTTCATCAGGATCACGGAGAGAGGCGCTGCAATGAGCGCACCGCCGCCGAATCCCATGATGGCCATGCCCGTGGCCATGCCGGGGCGGTCGGGGAACCATTTGATCAGCGTCGACACCGGCGAGATATAGCCGATGCCCAGTCCGCAGCCGCCCAACACGCCATAGCCCAAATAGATGATCCAGAGCTGGTGCGTCTGAATGCCGACCGCCGAGACCAAGAATCCGCCGGCGAAGCACAACGCGGCAACAAACATCGATTTTCGCGGACCGACGCGTTCCACCCAGCGGCCGAAAAGGGCGGCCGAACCGCCCAGAAAGACGATGGCAATGGAAAAGATCCAGCCGAGTTGCTTTAAGTTCCAGTCCCCGGGTGCCGACTCGGTGATGCCGAGCAGCCTCGTGAGCGGGAGGTTGAAAGTCGAAAAGGCGTAGACCTGACCAATGCACAAATGCACTGCAAGGGCGGCGGGCGGCACCAAGAACCGGTTGAAACCGGGACCGGCAATCGTACTTTCGCGATCTAGAAACGAAGATGACATAAGGAGCCCTATCCTTCTTTTAATTTGTTGCGGGGCAGCAAAACTCTTGTCGCCCCTCAATATGCCTCATCTGCGGCGATCTTGTCACGAAGGATCGTTCTTTGCACCGCTCTGTAGAGGTGCCAAGTCGGTCACATTTACCTGCCACCCGTGCGTGCCGACCGGCATGCGCAGCGGAAGTTGAAAACCGTGACCTCTGGTAACGAACCGATACGGGGAAACCCGTAATTTCGTCGCAATCATGTGTAGTCCTGAGTGTGCGGGCCGGCGTGCTTCCCGAGCGGGAATAGCGGGTATTTTCGCCGCGCTGTGGCTGTCATGGGCGCTTCTGCCCTTGTCGGCAACGGCTGCCTGCCTGCCCAACGATGATCCGGCAATTCGCGCCCTGCAGACGCTCGTGGATCAAGACGCCAATGCCGCGCTCAAGAGGGTGCAGGCGCTGCTCAAGATCGAATTGGCGGCGCCGATCGCCAACCAGGAACGTCTGGCGTCCCTCTACAGCGTGCAGGCCCAGGCCTACAGCATCCTCGAATTGGAATCGAAGGCCCGCGACGCGGTCTTCAAGGGGCTTAAATACGCGATCGACAACACCGATCCGGTGCGCGTCACCTTGCTCTCCTTGTATGCGGAGAATGTCTACGACCAGGCGGGAATCAGCGCGGCCGTCAAATTGACCGAAGAGGCGCAAAGCGTACAAAAGCGCGGCTCTCTCGCTGATATCTGTCTGCTCATCGGCCGAGGTCTTTTGCAATACCGTGCGGATCGCGAGGACCTGGCGATCAGCAGCCTGACGCAGGCCTACCGCTCGAGCACCACACCGGCGTTCACCGAGGCGCGCATTCTTGCCGCCGGCGTACTATCGACCGCATTGCGAGGCATGGGTGACTACCCGCAGGCATTGGCCCTCAATCAGGAGGCGATTGACTGGGACACCGCGCAACACGCCTCGCTCGCGCTGTCTGTCGACCGATTTTTGCGCGGCCGTATTTTTTTGCTGATGCAAAAGTATCCGCAAGCCATTGATGAGTTCGACGATGCCCGCAAGCTCAGCGCGCAGCTGAATGATACGCAGGGCGTTGCTTTCGCCGATGTGCGTGTGTGCGAGGCGCGCATCGAACTGGGCCAGCTCGTCAAGGCAAGATCGGCGTGCGAGAACGCCCTGTTCACGTTTATCGCCTCGCGCTTCTCCGATGAGGTGAAAGAAACGGAAGCATTCTTGGCGCGAATTGATTTGGCCGAGGGGCACCCTGAGAAGGCGCTCGCCACATTGAATGAAGTTCTTGATCATAGTGGCACCGACGTTCTGCCGCTGCGCGTCGCCTCGCTGTACCAGTGGCGCGCGCGCACCAATGCGGCCCTGCACAACTATCGCGATGCCTACAACGACTTGGCCGAGTACATGCGCCGTTTCACGGCCACCAACGATGCCGAGCGCACCAAGCAGGCAGCGGCGCTGCGCGCTCGGTTCGAGACGGATCGCGAGATCGAGCGCAACGCGTCGCTGAAGCGCGAGTTGGACCTGTCGCACGAGCAATCTCAGCGCCAGGCGCAACAACTTCGATGGAATGCGATTGCCGCCGTATCGGCTGTGCTGGTCATCGCACTACTCATTTATTTCTTGGTCACCAATTTTCGTTTCCGCCAGCAGCTCGTACGCTTGGCCAGCCAGGACGGCTTGACCGGGTTGCCGAATCGAAGGCGCACCGCGGAACTGGCGACGGAGGCGCTCGCCGCGGCGACCGCGACTCTGAAGCCATTAACCATCGCGATCATCGACATGGATCACTTCAAATTCATCAACGATCGCTGCGGGCACGCGGCGGGAGACTACGTGTTGCGCGAGTTCGCCCGGCTGGGGCGCGAATCGCTGCGCGAGTGCGATGTGCTGGGCCGATGGGGCGGCGAAGAGTTTCTACTGGTGATGCCCGATACGACACCGGATGTGGCGATGGCGACCCTAGAACGCCTGCGCACCCTGGTGTTCGGCATTCATTTGCCGCCCTCAGGCGCGGGGCTGCGCGTCAGCTTAAGTGCGGGACTCGCCACACTCGAAAAGCAGGTACGCTCGCTCGACGAGCTCATCGCCCGTGCCGATGCGGCGCTCTACGTGGCCAAGAACGAAGGCCGCGACTTGGTGCGCGTCGCCGACGAGAGTTTCTTAAGCACCACCGGGATACGTCGCGCCAGCCGGCAGTGACGGCCGGCGCTCTCGTCTCTTTAGGTCGCGCGGCGCAGCCCCATGCCGACCGCAATCCAGCCGGTGCCGGCGAATAATAGATCGACGCCGAGAAAAACTCCCAGGATATAAAGTCCCGACACCGGCCAGCGCGCCAGAATCAGCAGCCCCAGCAGCAGAGTGATCACGCCCGACAGCGCGATCCATATCCAGGGCTTCTCCTTGCGCATGCCGACTGCCAGCGTGATGCGCATGATACCGGAGGCGACCAGGGTGATGCCGAGCACAAGGGTGAGCACCGCCGCCGCCAGCAGCGGGTTTTCCAAAGTCACAAAGCCGGCGATGATGTACAGCACACCCAGCAGCACCCAGAGCAGAAAGCGCCCCCAGGTCTTGAACTGAAAGGCGTTGATGACCTCGGCCACGCCGGCGATCATCATCATCACGCCGACGACAAAGACGCTCGCGACGGTCGCCATTACGACACTACCGAGGGCGATCAGCCCGGCAATGACGAATGCGACGCCGAGGGCAACGATCCAGCCTGACTTGGCGCGCAGCGGCGTCACGTCCGAGGTTGAGGGAATGAGGGTGTCGGTCGCGGTGGTCATGGGATTCTCCTGGCTTATGCACGATGAGGCATTGTTTCAGTCGGTCCGCTGCACTGCGCGAATGCGGGCGTGGCTATTGTCGCAGATGCGCCGGGATCGAATCCAGCGGCCGAAAGGTCCGCGGGCTAAATAGAGCCGGTTGGCGTTTTGACGAAGCCCTCCAAATGGCGCAGGGTACGCTCAAGCCGCTCGGCGGAAGAATGCAGCCATGACCAGATCGATCGTTGAGCCAACTCGGGGCGATGGGCCAAGTCCGTTGCGCCGTGGGCGCGACCTCGACCCGGTACGGTTCGATCCGCTGCTCGATCCGCGCTGGGGCGACGTCGGGGACGACAGCGCAAGCCCCAAGCAACGCTCGCTCCTCGCGATCGCCGGAAGCCTTCTGGTCGAAATCAGTCTGCCGAAACTGCTCTTCGCGGTCACGGTCTTGCTGCTGCTGCCGGCAGTGCTGCTGGGCATCGCGCCGCTGGTAGCAAGCGCCTGGCTCGCCACCGTTTCAAGGCATATTTTGCAACTGACGGGAATCGGCGCCGCCGTGGTCGGCGTCATCATCGTCGCACTGGGATTGATCGGATGGCGCCCGCTGTTGCGGATTGCCGAAAACAATTTCTGGTCGCTCAATGCGCTCGCGGTCCAGCCGGGATACGTATTTTGGCGCGAGACCTTGCGTCATCTGTCGGAGCGGATGTTCGGTCGGGGTTTCAGCCCCGTCCAGCGGGCACGGCTGCGTGCGGCGACCTCCGCCGGCGCCGGCATCATTCTCTGCGGCTGGGCACTGCTGGTCGCCGTTCTCGTCTGGCCGGCCACGCGCTGGATCGGCAACATGAACGACTTCGTATCGCTGCACCGCCTCATCGTGCCCACGCTGGCCAACGCCGCGGTGCTCGTGTCGGGCTACTTGGCCATCGCAGCTCTGGTCTGGGGAGTCGCGGATGCGAGCATGGAGCAGCCATTCGAACTCGCCGAATTTGATACCGCGCCGTCGGGCGGTCGCACCTGGCGCGTCGCTCACCTGTCCGACATTCATGTGGTCGGCGAACGCTACGGCTTTCGCATCGAGAGCGGACGTGGTGGCCCGCGCGGCAACGATCGGCTGATGCAAGTCATGGAGCGCATGGCGGACATTCATTCCGCTCAACCGCTCGACCTCGTGCTCGTCACGGGTGATATTACCGACGCCGGCCTCGCGACCGAATGGGCTGAATT
This sequence comes from uncultured Gammaproteobacteria bacterium, assembly GCA_963749775.1. Taxonomy (GTDB): domain Bacteria; phylum Pseudomonadota; class Gammaproteobacteria; order Steroidobacterales; family Steroidobacteraceae; genus Bog-1198. Next base: position 45,775 of record CAVVPB010000016.1, on the reverse strand, counting down.
CCTCGACTTGCTGTCTCGGTATCCTGTTCTCGCCGAGCGCATGATCGTGGTTCCGGGAAATCACGACGTGAACATCGTCGACCGCGCCAATCCGGCCCGGCTCGATCTTCCGTTCAGTCCCGGCAAGCGGCTGCGGCAGATGCGAACGCTGTCGGCGATCGCAGCGGTGCAGGGCGATCGGGTGCGGGTGATTCCTCCCGGCGCCGCGCGACTGGTGCAAACGCTCGATGAGGCCCTGGCGCTCAAGCGCGACCGGATCGCCGATTTCGCGGACAATGGCGGCCTGCGGCGCGCCGCTTCGCTGCGGGGTGTCTTCGACGACCAGTTTCCGATGATCTTGCCGCCCGAGACGGAGGACGGTCTCGGCGTCGTCATCCTCAATTCGAATGCGCAGACTCATTTCTCGTTCACCAACGCGCTCGGAATCATCTCACTCGATCAGGCCCGCCGTCTCGCTGTCGCGGTCGCTGGCTATCCGAAGGCGCGATGGATCGTAGCGCTGCATCACCACCTGATCGAATATCCCATGCAGGTCGGTTCGTTCTCCGATCGGGTCGGCACGGCGCTCGTCAACGGCAGCTGGTTCATCCGAAAGCTCGGGCCGTTCGCCTCCCGCGCCGTCATCATGCACGGCCACCGCCATATCGACTGGACCGGCGCGTGCGGGGCCTTGAAGATTGTCTCTGCCCCGTCGCCGGTGATGGGCGCACCGGAGGCGCCGACGCAATTTCATATCCATACGCTGGCCGCGGGCCCCGACGGACAGCTGCGCCTACTCGCGCCCGAATGCGTGCAAATCGCCGGCGCCGAGCCGCGAACTATTCACTAGAATTTCTCGATGCCTGAACTAAGGGGGCCGCGGTGTCAGTCCCATCGTGCTTCCGAATCTTCGCGAGCGATGGTTCTGAGCCGATGAACGTGCGCCTTCAAATTGAAATTCATCTCGCTAAATGAGCGCGGCACCTTCACCTCAAGCGCACGGCGCTCAAGCGCCTCGATCCGTGCGACCAGCTTGGCGCGTTCCTCGGGATCCTTAGTTTGGCGCAGGGTCGCCTCAATGGCTCGCAGTTCACCGTACAGACGGTAGATGCGGCGTTCCATCTGCCATCGGTACAATTTGGGAAGCAAGGTCCAGAGCGGGTACAGAATGCCGGCGATCGGCAGGACAATCACCGCCAGGCGTTGGACGAGCTCCGCGAGCCAGAAGGGCAATGTACGCTGGAGAATGGAGGGCCCAGACTTGTAGATTTGGCGCGCGGCCTCGCTCAAGGGCAGATCAATGGCTTCTAGCGCAGGAAACTCATCCGGACGCTGGAAGATTCCGGCTCGGGCGTGCACCTCGATGGCCGCTTGAATCAGCAAGTACTGCAGCGCCGGGTGCAAGTCTCGACGCACGACGAGACTCGCCTTAGACGCGATGAGGGACACATTTGAGGGCGGACGATTCCGCGCGATGTCAGCGATTCCCTCGGGCAGAATCACCTTGCTGAACTTGGGAAACAGCGCCACATAGGCGTCGGCACGAATCCAGTTCGTGGGCTGGATGTCGGGTGCCACGAGTAGCTGCTGCACAGCGACCGAATCCCACGCAGCGAGGACGGCGACCGCGTCAAGCTCTCCGGCAATGAGTCGCCGCGCGGCCTCTTCCGGTGCATAACCCGACAACTGCAGCTTCGTCACATCAACTCGATTAAGCGCCAGCAGTTTGAGCGCCAGCGGCCGCGTAGCGTCGCCCACCGGACCGATGGATATGCTGGCATTCGGCTGGCGGCTCAGCAGCTCAGGCAAGGTCGCTTCACGGCAGAAGACCCATACCGGCTCATAGAACACGGCGCCGAGCGAGACCAGATCGGGCGACGCGTTTTCGCTGGTGGTGCCTGCCTGCACAAACCCCACATCCACCCTAGGATGCCGAGCTTGCAAGCGCTCAAGGTTTTCGATGGCCCCGTTGGTTTGCACAAGATGAAGACGCACGCCATTGCGCGCCAGAATATCGCGGTAGCGCTCAGCGATCTGGGTATAGGCGCTACCGGGCGTGCCGGTGACAATGGTTACGTCGCGCCCGGGGAACGGGCGTAGGGCAGCAACGAGCACCCACAACAGTACTGCGGCCGTCACGATCAACAAGGCGATGCCACCGGGGGTGCGAAAGGAACGGAGGTTGGCACTTAGGCGAACGGTAGCGTCCTCTGCGACCTGATCGATCCAGGCAATTTGAGCAACTCCGGCCCAGAGGGATCCTAGGCTCGGAGGAATCGCGAGCCATAGAGGCTGGCGTGATTGCTGGCCAGACTACCTCGTCGAGACATGGGGGTCAAAAGGCGCGCGCCCCGGCAACTTCGCAGCAGCTGGCGTGGCACGGCATGAGAAGGGTGGGAAAGCCCACGTGGTGCCCAGGAGAGGACTCGAACCTCCACGAATTGCTCCACTGGTACCTGAAACCAGCGCGTCTACCAGTTCCGCCACCTGGGCAAGATGGGTCCGCCATGCGTGAGGCGCAGAAATCTACGCACTGAGTTGGGCCTTGTCAACCGCGCGCCGGCGGCGGATTCCTAGCGTCTACTGGCGTCATGTTAAACTTAAGTCCTCGCGGACGCCGCGTTGCCGAAGTTTCGATTTGCCAGATCCGCGAAATGAGCGATAAGAAAGTCAGCGCGCAACCGGTCGAAGCTGATTCGATGCTGCGGCAGCGATTCTTATTGGGCATGAGTCATGCCGCTTGCACCGTGAATGTGGTCACGACGGACGGCGTTGCGGGCCGCCACGGCATTACCGTCTCTGCGATGGTATCGGTCTCGGCCGATACCGCAAAACCCACGCTTCTGGTCTGCATCCATCACAAGAGCCCGGTTGCCGCTGCCCTGCTCGAAAACGGGGTTTTCTGCGTGAGCGTGTTGCGAGACGATCAGGCCCATATATCCGATAACTTCGCCGGTCGCAGCGGTGTGCGCGGCATCGCCCGATTCGATTGCACCGAGTGGGCCACGCAGCTGACCGGTGCGCCGCGTGTGTCGGACGCGCTGGTCGCCTTTGATTGCCGTGTCACCGCGAGCGAGCGCGTGGGATCACACTTCGTGGTTTTCGGCACCGTACAGGACATCTTTGTGGCGGGCGGAGGGGCGCCGCTGATCTATGCGAACCGCGCCTACGGGGTGCCGCGGCGCTTTCGTCAGCGCAGTACACCGCGCAAAGCAGCAACCCAGCTGTCGCTCACCGTCGGCTGCTTCCAAGTGTTTGCGCCCTTCGTGATCCCCGCGCTGGTCGCGCGCTTGACGAAACTGCATCCCGGCATCGCGCTCACGCTGTTGGAGACTGATCAGGAGCACTTGATCGCAAGCCTGCGCCGCAACGATTTGGAGGTCGCGCTGCTGCATGACTTCGCGCCTGGGTGGCGATTTGGACGTAATCCCGCTGGCCGAACTGAGCCCGTATGTATTGTTGCCTGAAGGCCATCCGCTAGGCCAGGCAGCGAGCGTCGAATTGGAGGACTTGCAGCAAGAACCGATGGCGTTGCTCGATCTGGTTCCGAGCCGGGATTATTTCCTGTCGTTGTTTCGCGATCGCGGTCTGGAGCCGCGGATCGGCTTTCGCACGAAGTCTCTTGAGATGGTGCGAGGATTCGTGGGGCACGGTCTTGGCTACAGCATTCTGGCGACCAAGCCTGCCAATAACATGAGCTACGACGGGCGCGCGCTGGTGACGCGGCCGTTGGGTTCAGCGCTCAAGAACAGCCGGCTCGTTCTCGCGACCCTGGCGAGCCGAAAATTGAGCCCTGTGGCGCTGGAGTTCGCTTCGCATTGCCGCGCTTTTTTCGGCACAGCAGCGGCACACTCGCACACGTAGCGGCAGAAAAGCTGATAATCTGCTCTGGTAAGTCCCCTCGGCCCGCGACCGTGTGGAGCGCCGAGACTTACCACTACCTCACGGGTCCACCGTTTCATGTATCGCAATCAGTTGAGCTTTGACATCCCATGACGCGGCCCGGGTCACGATCGCGAGGCTCAAAGGGCCAGCGCGCCGCCAAAGGTGCAGCGGATTGGCGCGCCGAGGATCCCAATCTAGAACACGAAAAGGCGCGCTACACCGATCCGATCGCGAGCCGGGAGTTGCTGCTGAAGCACCTGCGCGAGGCGCCGGAGCCGCTGACCGCGGCGCGTCTCGCCAAGCGGCTGGGAATGCACACCGATGCGCAGCGCGAGGCGCTTGCGAAACGCCTGGCAGCGATGGTGCGCGACGGACAGGCGATCGAGGGACCGAGCGGCTTTGCAACTGCCGGAGAGGGCGAGCGCGTCGCCGGACGGGTGCGCGGACGCGCCAATGGCGATGTTCTGGTGATCCCGGATGACGGTTCGGCGCCCTTGGTGCTGGCGCGGGTTGATACCGCGACACTGATGCACAACGATCGGGTCGAGGTATTGGCGGTCGGCATGAACGAACGCGGTCGGCGTATTGCAAGATTGATTCAGCGTATTGGCGACGCGCCAAAACACATCGGCGGCATATGGCAGGCAGGACAGCCTCGCGGCCGCGTAGAACCTGAAGATCCAGGTCACTGGTACGCCGTGGAAGTCGCAATGCGCGATCGGCACGGCGCGAAACAGGGCGATGGGGTCATCGTCGAAATCACCAAGCGACCGCAAGGCGATGTAGCGGCGCAGGGACGGATCATCGAGGTGCTGCAGGACATGCGCCCGTCGGACTTGGCGGCACGCTTTGCGATTCTCAGGCACGACCTGCCACAGGAATTTCCACCGGAGGTCGTGTTCGCCGCGAACTCATTTAGCCCGCAAGTGCCGACTGCAGACCTGCAGGGCCGCGAGGATCTGCGCGCACTGCCGCTCGTCACGATCGACGGGGAAGACGCCCAGGATTTCGACGACGCGGTGTACGCAGAAGCCAGCCCGGGCGGCGGTTGGCGGCTGATCGTGGCGATTGCCGATGTCAGCCACTACGTGCGCTACGGCAGCGTGCTCGATATAGAAGCGCGGGCGCGCGCCACATCGGTGTATTTTCCCGACCGCGTCATTCCGATGCTGCCGGAACATCTGTCCAATGGCCTCTGTTCGCTGATGCCGCGCGTCGAACGCCTGGCTTTCGTCTGCGATATGCACGTGAGCAAGTCCGGCAAATCGAGCAAGTCTCGATTCTACGAGGCCGTGATTCGCTCGCATGCCCGCCTGACTTATGACCAGGCATGGAGCTACCTGCAAAATCCGCATGCGCTCGGCACCGCCGTTCCGACGCCGGCGGTCGGCGCGTCGCTGCAAACGCTCTATGCGGTGTATGGCGTGCTGAAGTCGGCGCGCGACGCTCGCGGCGCGCTGGATTTTCGCGGCGGCGAAGTCAAGGCGCGCATTGGTGAGAAGGGCACCATCGAGGGTTTCTATGCCGTGACGCGTAACGACGCCCACCGCTTGATCGAGGAGTGCATGATCGCCGCCAATGTGGAGGCCGCGGTGGCCCTACGTGGCGCGAAAGCGAGGGGGCTCTATCGGGTTCATGGACAGCCCGAGGATAAGAGAGTCACGGAGCTGCAGAAGGTATTGAGCGCGCTGCAGGTCGGGGCGGTCTTTTCGGAAAAGCCGACGCCGCGCGAGTTTCGCCAATTGGTGGAAAGGCTGACCGCAAGGCCCGATGGGCTGTTGCTCGAAGGCCTGGTGATCCGCTCGCTGGCGCAGGCCGTCTACCAGCAAACCAACATCGGCCACTTCGGTCTCGCGCTGCAGGAATACGCGCACTTCACGTCTCCCATACGCCGCTATCCGGACCTGCTGGTGCATCGAGCCATCAAAGGCGCAATGCTGCCGCAGTCTCAGGCGGGGCATCGCTACACCGAGGCGGAACTGCAGGTGCTGGGAGCGGAAAGTTCACAGCGCGAGCGCAGAGCCGATGATGCGTCGCGCGATGTCATGGGGTATCTCAAGTGCCTGTACATGCAGCCGCGCATCGGCGAGACCTTTGATGCAACGATTTCCAGCGCGCTCGAATTTGGCTTATTCGTGCAGCTAAAAACCATGCCCATCGACGGGCTGGTGCACATCTCGGCCATCCCCGGAGACTATTGGGAGCTGGAAGACGGCGGCATGGGGCTGGTGGGTCAACGTACCGGTCAGCGCTGGCAGTTGGGAGATCCGGTCAGAGTGCGATTGACCCGGGTGGATCTCACGCAACGCCAGATTGACTTCGAGTTGGTCGATGTCAATGCCGCGGCTCGGGGCACGGTTCGCGCGCCGCGGCGCGGCTCGGCCGGCGCCGCTCGGGTGCGCAACTCTTCAAGACGCGCCCGGCGCGGCGGCCGTGGCTGATTCGAAGCGTCACTTTGTCTACGGCCTGCATGCCGTCAATGCCGCGCTTGAACGGGCGCCGGAACGGGTGCTGGAACTTTGGACTTTAAGTCAGCGCGACGATGCCCGGGCGCGCGAGCTGAAGGAGCGAGCGCAGAAGGCAGGCGTGCATGTCCATGCGGTGTCCGCCGATGCCCTGACGAAGCTGGTCGGCGATGTGGTCCATCAAGGTGCGGTGGTGGCCATGCGGCCCTTAAAGCCCTGGGACGAGCACGATTTGACCGGCGCCTTAAGTACCCTCACCGGGGATCCTCTGCTGTTGATTCTCGATGGGATCACCGATCCCCATAACCTCGGTGCCTGTCTTAGAACGGCGGCCGCCGCGGGTGCGCATGCGGTGGTGATCCCCAAGGATCGAGCCGCCGTGGTCGACGGCGTGGCCCGCAAAGTGGCCGCCGGCGCCGCGGAGTTCATTCCCGTCGCCACAGTGACCAACCTGGCCCGCACCCTGGACGGGCTCAGGGAGCGCGGTATTTGGGTGGTGGGAACCGACGGGGAAGCGGACCAGCCGCTCTATGCGGCCGACCTGAAGCGGCCGCTGGCGTTGGTCCTGGGGGCCGAGGGCAGCGGCATGCGCCGCCTGACCCGGGACAAATGCGACTTCCTGGTGCGTATCCCGATGGCAGGGCATATCCCCTCGCTCAATGTATCCGTAGCGGCTGGTATCGCGTTATTTGAGGCCTTGCGCCAACGGGTTGACCAAAGCTACCTTTAACGCGTATTCTTCGCGCTCTTTTTTGCCGGGCAACCGGCTTCGCTCCTTGCCTCACCGCTCGCGACGGGAGGCTTAATCCTTAGGGAGATACAATGCGGCATTATGAAATCGTGCTTTTGGTCCATCCGGACCAGAGCGAGCAAGTTCCTGCGATGGTCGATCGCTACAAAGGCATGATCAGTGCCGGCGGCGGCGCGGTCCATCGGTTCGAAGATTGGGGCCGGCGCCAGCTGACATTCCCGATCTCCAAAGTGCACAAAGCACACTACATCCTTTTGAATATCGAGTGCGATCAGAAGACCTTGGCTGAGCTCACCGGCTCATTCCGGTTCAGCGATGCGGTGCTGCGCAGTCTGGTGGTCAAGATGGACGAAGCGGTCACCGAGGCGTCGCCGATGGCGCGCGCGCCGGATGAAACCGCCCGTCGCCACGATGACTTCGGCGACGACGGCGACGACGATGACATGTCCGCGGGCATGCGGTAAAAGGAGAGCATATGGCACGGTTTTTTCGTCGCAAGAAGTTCTGCCGTTTCACGGCGGATGATGTCAAGCAGATCGATTACAAGGATCTCGCGACACTCAAGAGCTATATCACTGAAACCGGCAAGATTGTTCCGAGCCGCATCACGGGTACGCGTGCGCACTACCAGCGCCAGCTGCAGCTCGCGATTCGCCGGGCGCGCTTCCTTGCCCTGCTGCCCTACACAGACCAGCACTAAATCGGCGAAGGCACATGGACATCATATTGTTGCAGAAGGTCGCGAACCTCGGTCAGATCGGCGATCGCGTCAAGGTCAAGTCCGGATACGCACGCAATTACTTGGTACCCACCGGCCGCGCCACGATGGCGACGGCGGAGAATATCGCCAAGTTCCAAGCGCAGCGGCACGAACTCGAGGCCAAGGCCGGTCAGGAACTAGCCGCGGCTCAGGCGCGCGCGCTGCAATTCGAAAACTTCAAGCTTGAGCTCAAGGCCAAAGCCGGCGCTGAGGGTAAACTCTTCGGCTCGATCGGCACTTCCGACATCGCCGAGGCGGCCGTCAAAGCGGGCCAACCCATCAGCCGCAGTGAAGTGCGCATGCCGACCGGTCCGATTCGCATCACCGGCGATCACCAAGTCCAGCTGCATCTGCACACTGACGTTGATGTGACCTTGACCGTCACAATCGTCGCCGAAGAATAGCGGCCGGCTCGCGTCCCTTACGGGTTACGCATGTCCGCTCGCGTCAATAATCGTTCTTCGGGTGCCGGCGATGCCCTGCGCCTGCCGCCGCATTCGATCGAAGCGGAGCAATCCGTGCTCGGCGGATTGATGCTGGATGCCGCCGCCTGGGATCAAATCGCCGATCGCATCGCCGCTGAAGACTTTTATCGCCACGATCATCGACTCATTTTCGAAGCGACCGCAATTCTGATCGAGCGCAGTCAACCCTGCGATGCGGTAACCCTGTCCGGGCATCTGGAGAGTCAGGGGCTTCTCGAGCAGGTCGGCGGCCTGTCCTATTTAGGATCGCTGGCACGCGATACGCCCACCAGCGCCAATATTCGAGCCTATGCGGATATCGTGCGCGAGCGTTCCGTACTGCGCCAGCTTATTTCCGCCGGCAATTTGATCGTCGGTTCGGCGCTTGAGCCCGAAGGGCGAGAGGCGCGTGAAGTCGTCGATGAGGCCGAACGCGCGGTGTTCGAGATTGCCGAACGTGGCTCGCGGGGCAAGGTCGGCTTCAGGACGGTAAAGAGTATTTTGCCCGAAGTGGTCAATCGCATCGATGAGCTGTATCACTCTGGCGGTACGATGACCGGTGTATCGACCGGATTCAAAAAACTCGACGAGATGACTTCAGGCTTGCAACCCGGTGATTTAATCATCATCGCCGGCCGGCCGTCGATGGGAAAGACCACCCTCGCGGTCAACATCGCCGAAAATGCCGCGCTCGGCGCCAACAAGTCGGCGGCCATCTTCAGCATGGAGATGTCGGCCGAATCCTTGACCTTGCGCATGATTTCCTCATTGGGACGTATCAACCAAAGCAATCTGCGATCCGGGCGACTGGAGGAACAGGACTGGCCGCGAATCGACTCAGCCATGACGCAGCTGGGCAATGCCAAGATCTTCGTCGACGAGACGCCCGCGCTCACGCCCACGGAGATTCGTGCGCGTGCGCGCCGCCTGAAGCGCGAGCGCGGCCTGGATCTCATCGTGGTGGATTACCTGCAACTCATGCAGGTGGCCGGCACCAAGGAAAACCGGGCGACCGAGATCTCTGAGATCTCGCGGTCCTTGAAGGCGCTCGCCAAGGAATTAAAAGTTCCTGTCATCGCGTTGTCGCAGCTCAATCGCGGCGTCGAACAGCGCGTCGAAAAGAAGCCGGTGATGTCGGACCTTCGCGAGTGCGTGACGGGCGAAACGCCGGTGTGGCTTGCGGATGGCCGTCGTGTTCCCATTCGTGAACTGGTCGGACAGACGCCCGAAGTCTGGGCAATGAGCGCGGATCAGAAAATCATCAAAGCTCAAAGCGATCTCGTTTGGTCGAAGGGCGTGCGGCAGGTCTTCCGTATAGCTCTTGCGAGCGGGCGCTCGCTGCGAGCGACCTCGAACCATCGGGTATTTACCGGAGACGGTTGGAAGGCGGTCGGGGAGTTAAGCCAAGGATCCCGTGTAGCCGTTGGGCGGAAATTTCCATCGGTCGCAGATCCGGTAGTTTGGTCGGACGCGCAGATTGCGCTGTTGGGCCATTTGGTAGGCGATGGCAGCTACCTCAAGAATCAGCCGCTGCGCTATACCACCGCATCTGAAGCCAACAGCAAAATGGTGACCGAGTGTGCGATCGCACTCGGCAGTACCGTGAAACGTTATGCCGGACGCGGCAAGTGGCACCAGCTTCTCATCTCGGGTAACGGTAATCGCTGGCACGCGGCGGGCGTCGGCGCTTGGCTGAAGGGCTTGGGGATATACGGCCAACGATCACACCAAAAGCGCTTGCCGCCCTCGGTGTTTCAGCTGAGCGATGCGCAAATCGGTTTGCTGCTGAGGCACCTCTGGGCGACCGATGGATGCATCCACGTCAGTCGCGCGCAAAAACACGGCCATACCGCGGCCCACTTCAGTTCGTGCAGCGAACGGCTCGTTGAAGAAGTCGCCGCGTTGCTACTGCGTTTAGGCATCGTCGGACGGATGCGCCAAGTGCGGCAAGAGGGTTACAAACCGTTGTATTCGGTGCACGTCAGCGGTTCGGAACAGCAGGCTCTTTTTCTGGCAAGAGTCGGTGCGTTTGGGCCGCGAGAGGCTCCGGCCAGATGTTTGGCTGAGAGAATTTCGATGACTTGCTCGAATCCCAACGTGGATACGCTGCCGGCGCAAGTATTTAATGAAGTTCTTGCGACAATGAGCGCTCGAGGTGTCACGGGAAGAAAAATGGCTGCGATGCGCGGTACCGCGTACGGTGGCATAAGTCATTTTAAATTTTCTCCTTCCCGCACGACATTGAATTCATACGCGGATTTACTCGAGAGCGAATCGTTGAAGACATGGGCGAACTCGGATTTGTTCTGGGACCGAGTCGTCGCCGTGGGGCTCGAAGGCGAGGAAGAAGTCTTCGACATGACGGTTCCGGGGCCCGCGAGTTGGTTGGCAGACGGGATTGTCAGCCACAATAGTGGCGCGATTGAGCAGGATTCTGACTTGATTCTGCTTATTTATCGCGAAGAAGTTTACGATCAGAACACCACGCGCAAAGGCATCGCCGACATCATCATCGCGAAGCAGCGCAATGGTCCAACCGGCGAGGTGCAACTGACGTTCCTGGGTCAGTACACCAAGTTCGAGAACTACGCGCCGGAGTCATATGCCGAGGGCGTATTTCGGTGACACCGCGGTGAGCCGGTGACACCGATAGTCAGTGTTACGATCGACACGGGCGCGCTACGGCACAATCTGGAAGTCATCCGTGGCCTCGCACCGAAGTCTCGCGTAATGGCGGTCATCAAGGCCAATGCCTACGGACACGGACTGATCACCGCGGCGCGAGCCCTCGAGCGGGCAGACGCTTTTGCGGTGGCGCGCGTCAGCGAAGGCATAGCACTGCGTGAGGCGGGCATCAAAACGCCGATCGTCTTGCTGGAGGGTGTGCTGAATCGCGAGCAGCTCGATGCCGCCGCCGCGGGTGATTTTGAGCTGGTGGTGCACGCTCCCGAGCAAATCGAACTGCTTCGCCAGGCCCCGTCCGGCTTAAAGTTCAAGATATGGCTCAAACTCGACAGCGGCATGAATCGATTGGGCTTTAGGAGCGGGGATTTCCAATCCGCTTACGGCGTGTTGACGACAACGGCCGCAGTGAAGCAGCCCATCAACCTTATTACGCACCTAGCCTCCGCCGATACTCCGGAGTTGCCCACGACCGCCGAGCAATTGATGGTATTCGCCGCGGCGACGCGTTCGCTCGCGGGCGAGCGCAGCATTGAAAACTCGGCCGCCATATTGGGCTTTCCGGATTCACGGGCCGACTGGGTGCGGCCGGGGCTCTTGTTGTATGGCATCTCGCCGTTCAAACGTTCTAAAGGCGGCGATCACGGCTTGCGTCCGGTCATGACGCTTCGCTCGCAAATCATTGCGCTCAAAGATCTCATCGAGGGCGATGCGGTGGGATATGGGGGCGACTGGGCTGCGACGCGCCCGACACGTCTGGCGATCGCAGCCATTGGCTACGGCGATGGATACCCCCGCGGCGCATCCTCCGGAACGCCGGTGCTGGTCAACGGCGAGCACGCGGCTTTGGCGGGCCGCGTATCGATGGACATGATCGGCATCGACGTGACTGATCTTGAGCGACCGCCGAAGGTGGGTGATCCCATCGTCCTCTGGGGAGAGGGGCTCCCCGTCGAGGAAGTGGCGATTTGGGCAGAGACGATTCCCTACACGTTAACTTGTGGAATCAACCAGCGAGTCGCGGTGCAGTTGCGCTAATTCGAGCCCTCGGCTGTTTGACCAAAGCCTACAGGGACGGGGAGAATCGACGCGTGAGCAAACTCACTAGAATGATTCGTGTTGGTGTGCACGTTGATGTGGCCGCTGATTCCAATGTCATTGCATGCCGAGTGCAAGCGCGCAGCGTTGGATCTGCCAGTGACCATATCCGGCACCAGACCCCTCATAACCGCGAAAATCAACCATCAAGAGGTGCATTTCGTCGTTGATAGCGGCGCATTCTTCAGCATGATCAGTTCCGCCGCGGCGGAGGAACTCAAACTGCCCCAAGGGTCAGCGCCATTCGGTCTAAGAATTACCGGAGTCGGGGGAAGCGTCTACCCGTCGGTGGCGACGGCAAAAGTGTTTACGCTCGCCAATGTTGATGTGCCCAACGTCCAGTTTCTTGTCGGCGGCAGCCAAGTGCGTGGCGGCAGCATTGGAGTTTTGGGACAGAATGTTCTGGAGATCTGGGATGTCGAGTATGACCTCGCCAAGGGTCTGATCCGACTCATGAAAGACACCGATTGCCGTAAGAACTTCCTGGCGTATTGGGTGACGCCAGAACAATCGTCCACGGTGATCGACATCGATAAGGCGACACCTAGTGCCCCCCATACCATTGGCTCCGCGTATGTAAATGGCCAAAAGATTCGCGTGATATTTGATACTGGGGCGGCGAGATCCCTATTGACGCTCAGAGCCGCAGAGCGTGCGGGCATCAAGGTCGATTCCCCCGGGGTAGTCGATTCCGGCATCTCCACCGGTATCGGCCAAGGCGCAGTCAAAACCTACATCGCGCCGTTTGCAAGCTTCAAATTTGCCGATGGCGAGGAAATCAAGAACGCGCGGTTGCGAATAGCTGATATCAATCTCGATTCTGCCGATATGTTGCTCGGAGCGGACTTCTTTTTGTCGCACCGAATATTCGTCGCAAACAGCCAGCACAAATTGTATTTCACCTACAACGGCGGTCCGGTCTTCGACTTGCGGACAGCGTCTTCCAAATCGGCGGCGCCGCCGTCCACCTCCGATGCCTCAGCAAACCCCGTAGATGCGCAGCTGTCGGAAACCAAGCCCCAAGAATCGGATACAAGGGGCGCCGCAGAGGAATCTGATGCGGCGGCGATTGCGCGTCGCGGCACGGCTTCCGCGGGCCGCAATGATTACGACCATGCGATTGCGGATTTGACGCGTGCGATCGAGCTGGAGCCGAATAATCCTGATTACTTTTACGAGCGCGGCCAGGTCTTTTGGCGCAAGAACGAGCCGCAGAAGGCGATTGTCGACTTCACGCGCGCGCTGGAACTTAAGCCTGATGATGTCCTTGCTCTGATGGGCCGAGCCCACCTTCGCATCATCGCAAAGGATCTCCCTAACGCGCGGCACGATCTTGACGCTATCGACACGATAGCCGCCAAACAAGCCGATGTGCGATATGACATGGCGGTTGCTTATGAGCGTGCCGGTTTGCTGGCTCCAGCTATTGCGCAATTCGATCTTTGGATTGCGTCGCACGCGGAGGATGTCAGGTTGGCCAGCGCCTTAAACGGCAGGTGCGCAGCGCGAGGAAGGCTAGGACAAGATTTGCCGGCAGCGCTTAAGGATTGCAACGCAGCGCTTAGCCACAGCGACAAGCACAACAATGCCGCGGTTCTGGACAATCGCGCGCTCGTCCGGTTCCGCCTGGGCGATTACGACAAGTCGATTGCCGACTACAATGCCGCCCTTAAACTGCAGCCCACGAGCGCTTGGACTCTCTACGGCCGTGGACTCGCCAAACTAAAAAAGAACCAGCGCAGCGAAGGCGAGGCGGACATAGCGCAAGCGGTTAATATCGCGCCCAGCGTTGTGGACGGCTACAAAAGAATAGACATCGCTCCTTAAGGACTCGATGCCGTGCGAGCGCAGGCTAGCTCTCGAAGAACCCCATCTTAACGCCCGCCAGCTGCACCACATCGTTGTCGTTCAAGCGCCGCGCTTGTGGTCCGATGGGTACGCCGTTGACCTGCGGGTAGTCATTCTCTTTACCGCTGTCGACGTGCACGATGAAATACCCTTCCGAGCGCCGCGTGATGGCCGCCACCTGAACACCGGGCCTTCCCAACGTGGTGAGCGCCTTGGTCAATTCGAGTTCTCGGCCGGCGAAGGCGCCGCTTAAGACCTGCAATTTCGCCTTCGGCAATGCCGTGGCATTGTCCGGTACGCCGGGCCGCTTGGCGACGGCTTTCGCCGCCTGATCCACGGCCGCGCTAACCTTGCGAATACGGTCCTCACCCTGCGAGCTGGGGGTGATGACCATGGTCTTTTCAAACTCGTCCTGCTCGACATCGCCATCCTGACTGTCGACGAAGCGCAATTGGTGATGGCCCACGGTGATGACATCCCCGTGCTGCATGGCATGCTTCTTGATCAGCTTGCCATTGACGTACGTGCCGTTGGTGCTATTGAGATCCTCTAAAAAGGAATCGTTGAGAATGTTAATGATGAGCGAGTGGTGACCGCTCACGGCCGGATTGTCGATACGAATATCGTTGTCCGGCAGGCGCCCTATGGTGTAGCGCTCTTTGTTCATGTTGTATTCCGCGAGGACATTGCCGTCCAAGCTGAGCATCAGGCGTGCCATTCAGACTCCATTTCGCTAGCCGAACCATCCCAAGATTTTGTCAAATATACGCCGGTGCGCCGGGAACGGCTCCTCGACGTGCGCCATAATCACAGAGACATTATCCCGGCCGCCGTTATCGTTCGACAGCTGTATCAGCTGTTTAGCAACCGTATCAAGATTAGCACTAAAGGTGCTGATTGTTAAGTGAATGTCCTCGTCCTCGATCATGTCAGAAAGGCCGTCGGAGCACAGTACGTAGTAGTCACTTTTCTGCGCCGGCTGCTCGTGAATCTCGACTTCCACATTCTGCTCCACCCCGAGTGCCCGTGTAACATAATTCTTGTTGGTGGCGCGCTGAGCTTCCTGCTGGGAGTAGAAACCTCGGTCCACCAACTCCTGCAGCAGCGAATGATCCAGGGTCATTTGCTCGAAACGGTTGTCCCGCAGGCGGTATGCGCGCGAATCCCCGACGTGGGCAATGGAGACCTTATTGTCATGGAACAGGCAGGCGACCACCGTCGTACCCATCCCCTCACACTGCGGCTGGGTCTTCGAAGTGTGGTAGATAATCTTGTTGGCCCTGTGAATCGCGTCACGCAGGATGATACTGGGCCGCGTCAGTCCCGATTCCGGGTCGCGCACCGACAGGTCTTCGCGCACGAAGGCATCCCGGACTAAGTTGATAATGGTCTTCACGGCGATGCCGCTCGCTACTTCGCCGGCGTTGTAGCCGCCCATCCCGTCCGCCAGCACGAATAGGCCTATATCGGCCTCGCTGCCGATCATGTCCTCGTTGTGTTCGCGGACCTTGCCGGTGTCGGTGAGCGCGACGCTGGCGATTTTTCCCTTCAAACTCATCGGTTTTTAGTCGCTTTTCGTATCATGAGAATATTCATTCATGGCGCTCCGCTGGGCACCCGTGACCGACAGTCCTGTAAGGCTGCGGCCATCTGGGCGCCTGAGTCGTACCGTGCTTCTGGATTCTTGGCCAGTGCTCGATCGATCACGTTCTCGACGCAGGCGGGCAAATCGGGTCGAAATGCTCGCAGCGGCGGATGGGGTGCTTCGGCGATCTGCTGCATCAGGCCGGTCATCGAATCAGCATTGAACGGAAGCTGGCCGGTTAACAATTGAAATAGGCTAACACCCAGGGAAAACAAGTCCGAGTGACCTGTCACAGTTCGCCCCTCAAGCTGTTCGGGCGACATGAACGAGGGTGTGCCGAGCACAATGCCCGTGCGCGTGCTGCCGGCGCCGGTCAGGCGCGCGATCCCGAAATCCGTGATTTTTAAGGTGTCCGTGCTGGGATCGTACATGAGGTTCGCCGGCTTGATGTCGCGGTGTACCACCTGCTGCTTGTGCGCGAACCCCAACGCGTCGGCCGTGCGGGCGATGATCTCCAGCACCTTGCGCGGTTCCAGCAAATTGTCGGATTTTGTGTAGTCGCTCAAATGACGGCCCTTGAGGTATTCCATCGCGATATAGGCGAGCCCGCGCTCCTCGCCCACATCGTAGATGGTGACGATGTTCGGGTGATTGAGTCGGCCGGCGGTTTCGGCTTCTCGAAAAAAACGCGAGCGCGCCTCGATGAGTTCACCATCGCTGAATTCCGACGCGAGCGGAATGGCTTTGATGGCGACCATGCGGTTGATGGCAGTATCGCGCCCCAGGTACACGACCCCCATGGCTCCGCGGCCAATCTCCCGCTCCAGCTGGTAGCGCCCAAGCCGCTCGGTGTCGAGGACGGCCGCCGCGGCCGCCGACGCCGTGGCCGCGGAGGTAACCGCCGTGGCGCGGTCAGTCGCGGCTCGCAGGTTTGGGGTGGTTCCCATGGATTGCGGCGAGGGCGCGGGGGTTGCCGACGTCGCGGCCTTGGGCTTGACGCGCTCGGCGTCCATGAGACGCCCCAATCGCGAGGCGACATCCCGGTAGGCGTTGTCAAAACGCGCCAGATGGCGGTAAACGGCCGTTGCCTGCTGGGCGCGACCGCGCTGCTCCAACTGATTTCCAAGGGTATACAGATCCCGCAGCACATTGGCGTTGGGCTTGCGGCCCTTGAGCTCGGCAAAGCGCTGTTCGAAGTTGTCGAGCAGCCGCGCGGTATCCGTTCCGACCGCGGATTTGATGTTCGGCATCGGAATCGACGGACCGGGTCTCGTGCGCGACCAGACCAACAGGGCGCTACCCAAGGCCAAAATCACCGCGCCGCACACCCAAACCCAGGCCGAGGTATTGGAGCCTGCAAGCATTCGAAGCATAAGTCCGGCCGCGAGGAGCGCAAAGCCTAAAATCGCCGCGATCAGTCCAATTTTGCGCATGCAATAGACATAATCCGAGCCAAGAAGCGGGGCAGTATAGGGGATCGGGCTGCCCTACCGGCAATCCTAAATTCACAGATCCGTGCTAAGGAAGCCGATGCGCAAGTCGAAAGAGGTTTTTGTCTGTCAGAACTGCGGGGCCGCGGCGCCGAAGTGGCAGGGGCAGTGCGCCACCTGCGGCGAGTGGAATACCCTGATCGCAGAGGTTCTGACTGCCAAGCCGCGCACGGGCAGATCCCCAGCATCCCAGCGCGGCGGCAACTCCTCCTCGGTGGCAGCCGAGGCGATTCTCGAAACGCCGCGGCTGTCCACCGGCTCCGCAGAACTCGATCGCGTGCTTGGCGGCGGATTGGTTGCGGGTTCGGTGACACTGATCGGCGGGGACCCCGGAATCGGCAAATCGACGCTGATGTTGCAGGCGGCCGCCGCGCTGCAAGCGCTGGGTGCGGTGCTGTATGCCACCGGCGAAGAGTCATTGAAGCAGGTCGCGTTGCGGGCGCGCCGCCTGGGCCTGGAGGCGGCGGCCGCACGGTTGATCGCCGAGACTTGCGTCGAGGACATCGTCGCAGCGGCATCGAACCTGTCGGCACATGTGCTGATCGTGGATTCCATTCAAACCATGTACTCGGAGAAGGTCGAGGCGGCGCCCGGCGCGGTA
Source organism: uncultured Gammaproteobacteria bacterium (assembly GCA_963749775.1). Taxonomy (GTDB): domain Bacteria; phylum Pseudomonadota; class Gammaproteobacteria; order Steroidobacterales; family Steroidobacteraceae; genus Bog-1198. The sequence goes on along the minus strand of CAVVPB010000016.1, from coordinate 28,167 downwards.
TCGCAGTTGCGTGAGTGCACCGCTGAACTGGTCCGGTTCGCCAAAGCCAGCGGTACCGCGGTGTTGCTGGTGGGCCACGTCACCAAGGAAGGACAAATTGCCGGGCCGCGCGTGCTTGAGCACATGGTCGACACCGTACTGTATTTTGAGAGTGATACCGGCAGCCGCTACCGCGTGCTGCGCTCGGTGAAAAACCGGTTTGGGGCTGCCAACGAAATTGGCGTATTCGCGATGCTCGAGCAGGGATTGCGCGAGGTCACGAATCCCTCGGCGATATTTCTGTCGCGGCACGCGGAGCCGGTTCCAGGCAGCGTCATTACCGTGATGCGTGAGGGGACGCGTTCGCTCTTGATCGAGGTGCAGGTCTTGGCCGATGCCAGCCTCGGCGCGAATCCGCGCCGTGTAGCGGTCGGCGTCGACGGCAATCGCCTGACCATGCTGCTTGCCGTCGCGCATCGCCATGCGGGGTTACTCCTGCACGGCCAGGATGTCTTCGCCAATGTGGTCGGCGGGGTGCGCCTGGCGGAGACCGCCGGCGACCTTGCGATCGTGATGGCGGCGCGCTCGAGCCTCAACGATGTGCCGCTGCCCAATTCGCTGGTCACCTTCGGCGAATTAGGACTCGCCGGGGAGATCCGCCCGGTGCCATTCGGCGAAGAACGGCTGCGCGAGGCCGCGAAGCATGGCTTCAAGCTGGCGGTCGTTCCCGAGGCGAATGTGCCGAAGCGCCCGCCCGAAGGCATGACGGTGCACGGAGTCACGCGCCTGAGCCAGGCCTTAGAAATATTCTAGGGCCTTCAAGGCAAGGTCGGTTCCGGCGGGCGAATGCGCACGGTTTTGATGGCATTGTCGCCGGTTTGCAAGACTTCGAGCATGTAGTCCGCCAATTTCAAGGTCGTGCCGGGTTCCGGAATGGTTTCGAGAAACTCGACGATCAATCCGTTCAGCGTCTTGGGGCCGTCGGTCGGTAGGTTCCAGCGCATCGAACGATTCAGCGCGCGAATCGTCGCCGACGCATTGGCCACATAGCTGCCGTCCGGTTCCGCATGCACGTCCTTGTGCATCATGGTTGCAGGGTCGGTGGTAAATTCGCCGACGATCTCCTCGAGAATGTCGTCTATCGTGATGAGCCCTTGAATATCCCCATACTCATCGACGACAAATGCCATGCGCCGCTTGCTGCGTTGAAAATACAGCAATTGCGTATTGAGCGTCGTTCCCGACGGGACGAAATACGCCTCGCGGGCGCTGGCGGCGGCGATCAGGGCATCGCGGTCCAACCGACCCCGCGCCAGCTCATGCACGACTTGCTTCATGTGCAAAGTACCGATGATGCGGTCGATTTCTCCTTCGTATAACGGAAGTCGCGTGTGCTGGCTCTGACGCAACTGCTCCAATACCCGATCCCAATCGTCGTCAACGTCAATGCCGACGATCTCATTGCGAGGCACCATGATGTCCTCGACCGTGGCATTTTCCAAATCCAGGATGCTGACCAGCATCTGTTGGTGGCGCCGCGGAATCATGGCGCCGGCCTCGGCCACCACCGTGCGCAGCTCCTCGCTGCTCAGCGAATTCGCCGCGACCTGTCGCGACACGCCGAACAAGCGCAGCACGCCATTGGCCAGCAGATTGGTGGCCCAGACAAACGGATACAGCAAAGACAGCAGGGGCGTGTAGATATAGGCGGCAGGCAGAGCAAGACTTTCCGGATACAGCGCGCCGAAGGTCTTCGGCGCGACCTCGCAAAAGATCAGCAAAACAAACGCTAGGATCGCGGCGCCGAACGCCACCAGAAACTCGCCCCCCAGTCGCAAGGCAATGAACCCCGTCAGAATGGGCGCCGCCACATTGACGATGGTGCTGAGCAACAGGATCAATCCGATCAGCCGGTCAGGTCGCGCGAGCAGCGCTTCGGTCAAGCGCGCGGCGCGGCTGCCTTCGTTGGCTCGGTGGCGCAGCCGGTAGCGGTTCAAGCTCATGAGCGCCGTTTCGCTGCCGGCGAAAAATGCCGCGAGAATGAGTAGTCCCGCCAGCATTGCGAACAAGAGTCCTAGCGACGGGTGTTGCATGCGTCGGCGATCAGCCCCAGTGCTGGCCCAGTAGATACTCGAGGACGAACTTCACGCCGAAGTAGGCCACCGCCAAGATCCCAAAGCCGAACAACGTCCAACGTACCGCGGATCGTCCGCGCCAGCCGAAACGCAGGCGCCCGATGAGCAGCACGCCGAACAGCAGCCAGGCGATGATCGACAAGACGGTCTTCTGCACCAAGTTCTGGGTGAATAAATTGGTGACGAAGACGAAACCCGTGATGAGCGCCAGCGTCAGCAGGCCGAAGCCCGCCGCGATCAGTCGGAACATGATCTTCTCGAGTGCATCGAGCGGCGGCAAGGTGCTCGGCAGATCGGCGATGCGCCGCGTGCGCAGCCTGGAGTCGAGAAACACCAGCAGCAGCGCCGTGACCGCCGCGGCGAATAGCAGGGCGGCGGCGGCCATGGAGAGCAAAATATGCGCGCTGAGCTCCCAGCCCGACGTGCTGGCTTCCGCGTAGCTGCGTCCCGCGCCCGTCATCGCGGCGCCGACGGCCGCGCTCATGATCAGGATGGCGCCGAGCACGCGATTCTGCTTGTCGATCGATATGAGACAGGCGAGTAGCGCGAGCGCCCATCCCAGCAGCGACAGCGCCTCGAGCAGACCGAGCGAGAAGTGCCCGTTGAGGCGAACCATGCGCATGATGGCATCGCTGTGACCGACGATTGCGACAAGAATCAGGACCCAGGCGAGGGGTTCCAACCGCGGATGCTTCACACTGCGCAACATGACCCAGGCGCTTAGCGTGTAAAGCACAAACAAAATGATGGCGAGAATCACGGCTGGCCTATGGATGACGTTCTGATAATGACACAAGTATAATAGCCGGACTATGTTTGACCGCTTAACAACCAATCTCTCCTCGGCGCTGCAGTCCCTTTCCGGCCGTGGCCGACTCACGGAAGACAACATTTCCGACACCGTGCGCGAGGTGCGTCTCGCGCTGCTCGACGCCGACGTGGCTTTGCCGGTGGTCAAGACCTTTACCGATGCCGTCAAAGCGCGTGCGATCGGCGTCGAAGTCACCAAGAGCCTGACTCCGGGACAGGCTTTCATCAAGGTGGTGCATGAGGAATTGACCCGGCTCATGGGTGAGCCGAGCACCGGCCTCAACCTGCGCGCTCAGCGGCCGGTGGTGGTGATGCTCGCCGGACTGCAAGGCGCGGGTAAGACCACCAGTGCCGGGAAACTTGCGCGCTGGCTGATCGAGAAGCAAAACAAGAAGGTGCTCATGGTCAGCACCGACGTCTATCGACCGGCGGCCATTCTGCAATTGCAGACCTTGGCCGGACAGGTGGGCGCGGGGTTTGCCGCCGCGCTGTCGAGCGAAGCGCCGGTCGCCATCGCCAGGCGCGCCTTGACCGAGGCGACGCTGCAAGCGTACGACGTGCTGCTGCTCGATACCGCCGGACGGCTGCACGTCGATGCCGACATGATGGCGGAGGTCCGCGAACTCGAGGCGGCGATTCAGCCGCACGAGCGCTTGTTCGTGGTGGACAGCATGGCGGGGCAGGATGCCGTCAACGCCGCCAAGGCATTCAACGATGCCTTGAGTCTTACGGGTGTCGTACTGACCAAGGCGGACGGCGACGCGCGCGGCGGCGCGGCCCTGTCGGTCCGTCAGGTGACCGGCAAGCCGATTCTGTTTGTCGGCACGGGCGAGAAGTCCGATGCGCTGGAGCTGTTTCAGCCGGAGCGCATTGCCTCGCGCATCCTTGGGATGGGCGATGTCTTGTCGCTGGTCGAACAAGTTCAGGAGCAGGTCGACCAGGAAAAGGCGGAAAAGCTCGCAAAGAAAATCACCCGCGGGAAGTCCTTCGACCTGTCGGATTTGCGCGACCAACTGAGCCAGCTACAGAACATGGGCGGCATGGCAGCGGTGCTCGATAAGTTGCCCGCTCACATGCAGGCCAACGCCGCGGCGGCGGCAGGTGCGGTGAACGCCAAGACCCTCAAGCGCCAATTGGGCATCATCGACTCGATGACGCCGCGTGAGCGCCGGCGTCCTGACATGATCGATAATTCGCGCAAGCGGCGCATTGCGTCCGGCGCGGGGGTGCCGTTGCCGGAGGTTAATCGCCTGCTAAAGCAGTTCGATCACATGCAGAAAACCATGAAAAAGCTGGTCAAGGGCGGAGCGCTCAAGAACATGATGCGCGGCATGGCCGGGGGCCGGCTGCCGCCCGGAGGGTTCGGCCCGGGCGGATTCGGCGGCTAGCCCCCCTCGCTGGGGAAAGCATTTGTTGCTCTTAAGCCCTGATTGTCATTACAATTAGCGGCTAGGCTAAGCCAAGGTGAACTAACGATGGTGACGATCCGATTGACTCGACGCGGCGGCAAAAAGACGCCCTTCTATCACGTCGTGGTGACCGACAGCCGCAAGCGCCAGGGGGGCACCAGCCTCGAAAGCGTTGGACTGTTCAATCCCGTGGCGCGCGGCGGGGAAGTCAAATTGCGATTGGACGTCGCCCGGATCGAGCATTGGGTGAGCAAAGGCGCCCACATGTCGGACCGCGTCAAGTATCTGCTCACCAGCTTCCGCAAGCAGGCCGCGTAAAGGCTTGTAGGACACGATGAGCGACGAAGCGTCGGCGCTCATTCAACTGGGTATCGTCGGCGCCCCGTTTGGCGTGCGAGGTTGGGTCAAGCTGCGTTCACACACGGATCCTCCTGAACGCCTACTGGAACACCGTAATTTGCAAATTGGGCGACAGGGTGCTTGGCGGGCCTATCGCATCGAAGCCAGCGGCCGCAGCGGCGGCGCGCTGACGGCCAAGTTGGCAGGAATTGAGGATCGGGACCAAGCGGCGACGCTCAGAGGCGCGCAAGTCTGCGTGCCCCGCGCGGAGCTGCCCCGCAGCGAGGCGAAGGATTTCTACCGCGCGGACCTGATCGGCTGCGAGGTGGTCAATCTGGCCGGCGTCGGCCTGGGTGTAGTGCAGCATTTTGTTGAGACCCCGGCGCAGGTGCTGATGGTGGTGCGCGGCGAGCGGGAGTATTGGGTGCCGGCCGTGCCGCCGCATCTTCGGCGCGCGGATTTGCAGGCGCGCCGTGTGGTGGTGGACTGGGACGCCGCAACGGACTGAACATGCGTATTGCGGTGGTTTCGCTGTTTCCGCAGATGATCCGCGCGGCGCTGAACGTGGGCGTGATCGGGCGGGCGCTGGAACGCGGAGTATTTCAGGTCGAGTGCTTCGACCCGCGCGACTACACCGCCGATCTGCATCGCACGGTGGACGATCGCCCCTACGGGGGCGGACCGGGAATGGTCTTGAAGGCGGAACCGATGCGCAGCGCGGTGCGCGACGCGATGGCGGTTTTGCCGCCGGGCAGCCGGCGTGTGTACTTGGGAGCTGATGGACGCAGGTTTGAGCAGCGCATGGCGCGCGAGGCATGCGATTGGCCCGGTCTGGTGTTGGTGGCGGGACGCTACGAAGGGATCGACGAGCGCTTCATCGAGCGGGAAATCGATGAGCAGTGGTCGATCGGCGACTATGTGCTGTCGGGCGGAGAGCTGCCGGCGCTGGTGGTGATCGACGCGATGGCGCGGTTGATGCCGGGTACGTTGGGCAGTTTCGAATCGGCGCTGCAGGAGTCCTTCAGCGACGGATTGGTGGATTGGCCGCATTACACGCGGCCGCAGGCGCTCGATGGACATGAGGTGCCGGCAGTGCTGGCGTCGGGCGATCACGCGGCGATTCAGCGCTGGCGGTTGCGCGAGGCCTTGGGCCGCACCTGGTTGCGCCGGCCGGAACTGCTCGAGCGGCGCGGCATGAATGACGAAGAGCGAAGATTGTTGGAAGAATTCAAGAATGAACGTGCGAGGCAATAGTTATGAATAAGATCATCCAGGAACTGAACGGCGAACGCGCAAAGCGCAAACTTCCGGATTTCAATCCCGGGGACACCATCGTCGTGCAGGTCAAAGTGGTCGAGGGTGATCGCGAGCGCGTTCAAGCCTACGAAGGCGTGGTGATCGCCAAGAAGAATCGCGGTATCAATTCTTCGTTCACCGTACGCAAGATTTCGCACGGCGAGGGCGTTGAGCGGGTGTTCCAGACCTTCAGTCCCTCGATCAGCGAAGTCAGTGTCAAGCGCCGCGGTGCCGTACGCCGCGCCAAGCTGTACTACCTGCGTGACTTGTCGGGTAAGGCAGCGCGCATCGACGAGAAAATCTGAGCCCTGCATGAGCTTCGGGACCGCGCTGAGGGGATTCTCCGGGCTGGTCTGGCGGATCCTTGATGGGATCCGCAAGGTCCTGCACCTCGCGCTGCTGCTCGTTATCTTCGGCTTCATTCTCGCGGCGCTGCATTCCTCGATACCGATCGTGCCGCGCAGCGCGGCACTGGTCATTGCCCCCCAGGGCGAATTGGTCGAGCAGTTGTCGGGCGATCCGGTGCGCCGCGCGCTGGATCAGGCCTCGGGCGGTCCGAATCCGGAAACGCTCCTGCGGGACGTAACCGACGCGATCGCGGCGGCGAAATCCGATTCCCGCATCAAGCTGATCGTTTTGGATCTCGACGAGTTGTCGGCCTCGGGCCTGTCGAAATTGCAGGAGATCGGTGCGGCACTGCGCGATTTTCGCGCCTCCGGCAAGCGGGTTGTTGCGGCGGGCGACTCGTTTACCCAGGCGCAGTACTACATCGCGGCGCAGGCCGGAGAGGTCTACCTTGATCCGACGGGCGAGGTGTCGCTCACCGGTTTCAGCTATTACCGCATGTTTTATAAGGACGCCATCGAGAAGCTGAGCGTCGATCTGAATGTGTTTCGCGCCGGCACCTTCAAGAGTTATACCGACCAATTTTCGCGCAGCGACATGGCACCGACCGAGCGCGAGGAAGCTTCCGTATGGCTCGAGGCGCTGTGGAACGCGTACACCCAAGACGTCACTCGTGCGCGATCTCTGCCCGCCGGCGCCCTTAAGGATTTCGTCGCCGAACAGCCCGCATCCTTGCAGGCCGTTAACGGAGATACGGCCAAAATGGCCTTGCAGCGCGGCCTGGTCACGGCGCTGAAGAGCCGCCGGCAAGTCGGCGAGGAGTTGAAGGGCCTGGTGGGCGAGGACGATGACACCCATTCGTTCAATGCGATTGGAATGTCGCAATACCTGGTCGCGACGCGCTCCAAGCGCGCGCTGCGCGGAAAGTCCGACGTCAAGATCGGCATCGTGGTGGCCGCGGGGGAAATCTTCGATGGTCGCCAGTCACCAGGATCGATCGGCGGCGACAGCACCTCGGATCTGTTGCGCCAGGCGCGCTACGACAAGGCAGTAAAGGCGGTCGTGCTGCGGGTCGATAGCCCGGGCGGCAGCGAATTCGCATCAGAGAAAATCTTGCGCGAGGTGCAGGCGCTGCGCAAGGCCGGCAAGCCGGTCGTTGTTTCGATGAGCACCTACGCCGCGTCGGGCGGCTACTACATTGCGGCAGCGGCCAATCAAATATTCGCCAGTCCGACCACGATCACCGGCTCGATCGGCGTGTTCTCGTTCATTCCGACCTTTCAGCGCACGTTGGAGAGACTCGGCGTCAAGGTCGATGGCCTCGGCACCACGCCCCTCGCCGGTGAATTGCGCATCGATCGAGCGCTGGGGCCGGCCACCAAGCAGATACTTCAGGCGTCGGTCGATCACGCCTACGCACAGTTCCTGCGGCGAGTGGCGGACGGCAGGAAGAAGTCGGTTGAAGATGTGGACAAGATTGCGCAGGGCCGCGTGTGGGCGGGTACCGACGCGCAGCGCATCGGTTTGGTGGATCATTTGGGCGGGCTGAAAGATGCCTCCGAATCGGCCGCGAAATTAGCCGAACTGGGCACGGACTATGAAGTGGAGTACATCGAGCCCGATTTGAGTTTACGAGAACAGCTCTTTATGCAGATACGCTCGCAGGCGGTGCGTGTCGGTCAACTGGCGGGGATCATTCCGCAGCGAACCGATGTGGAGCGCATTCTCGATCCGCTGCTCGAGCAGGCCCGCGCGATCACCAAGCTCAAGGATCCGCGCGGACTGTATTCGTATTGCTGGTGCCGCGAACCTCGCGACATCCTGCCGCCGCTGGGCCGTTAGAGACTTGACCAATCGAGCGTGACTTTCCCGGACTTTCCGGAATTCATGATCTGAAAGCCCTCGAGATAATCGTTGATACCCAATCGATGGGTGATCACGGGGCGAATGTCCAATCCGCTTTGCAGCATGCTCGACATTTTGTACCAAGTTTCGAACATTTCGCGGCCGTAGATGCCCTTGATCGTGAGGCCCTTGAAAATAACCTGATTCCAGTCGATGGCGGTCTCACCGGGTGGAATTCCGAGCATCGAGACGTTGCCGCCATTGTTCATGGTCCGGAGCAGTTCACGCAGCGCGGCAGGATTGCCGGACATTTCAAACCCCACATCGAAGCCCTCCTCCATCCCTAAATCGAGCATCGCCTGATCCAGGGATTCGTGCGAGATGTTCAGAGCCCGAGAGGCCCCCATTCGTTTTGCCAGCTCCAAGCGGTAGTCATTGACGTCAGTGATGACCACATGACGGGCACCGCAATGGCGTGCGATGGCTACCGCCATGACGCCGATCGGGCCCGCACCCGTGATGAGTACATCTTCGCCCACCACGTTGAATGCCAGCGCCGTGTGCGTGGCGTTTCCCAACGGATCGAGGATCGAAGCAATCTCATCGTCGATGGCAACAGGCAGCTTGAACACGTTGCTGGCTGGAATCGTCACGTACTCGGCAAACGCGCCGGGGCGATTCACGCCCACGCCGGAGGTATTGCGGCACAGATGGCGGCGGCCGGCGCGGCAGTTGCGGCAATGGCCGCAGGTGATATGACCCTCGCCCGATACTCGGTCGCCGGCATGGAAACCGCGCACCTCGCTGCCCAGCTCGACGATCTCTCCGGAATATTCATGGCCGACCGCCATGGGAACCGGCACGGTTTTCTGCGCCCACGCATCCCAGTTGTAGATGTGCATATCGGTGCCGCAGATGGCGGAGCGATGCACCTTGATGAGAACATCATTGTGGCCGACGGTGGGCTCTGGGACGTCCTGCATCCAGATGCCGGGCTCGGCGCGTGCTTTGACCAATGCTTTCATCCCGAGTGCCTCTAATGAATGATGCCGAGGTCGCGCGCCGCGCGACCAAACGTGGAAATTACCCGATCGAGTTGCGGGATACTGTGCGCAGCATTCATTTGGGTACGAATGCGCGCTTTTCCATGGGGTACGACCGGGAAAGAGAAGGCGACGACGTAAATGCCATCAGTCTGCATCCGCTCGGCAAGGCGCACCGCCAACGGGGCATCGCCCAGCATCACCGGGATGATCGGATGCTCTCCGGGTATTAGGTTAAAACCCAACGCTTGCATGCGCTCGCGAAAATAGCGGGCATTGGCGTGCAATTGTTCGCGCAGCTGTGGCGAGCTTTCCAAAATATCCAGCACTTGAATGGTGGCGGCGGCGACCGCCGGTGCGATGCTGTTCGAAAACAAGTAAGGCCGCGAGCGCTGGCGCAGCCATGCGACGATTTCTTTGCGCGCGGCGACAAACCCGCCGCTCGCCCCGCCGAGCGCTTTGCCCATGGTGCTGGTTAAAATGTCGACGCGGCCCATGACCCCGCGGAATTCGTGAGACCCGCGGCCGCCGGCACCGATGAACCCGGTCGCATGGGAATCATCGACCATCACCAGCGCGCCGTAACGATCCGCCAAGTCGCAAATCTCCTTGAGCCGGGCTATGGATCCGTCCATGGAGAACACACCGTCGGTGGCAATGAGCCGCACGCCGTGAATCCTGTGAATCCTTAAGCGCTTGCTCGAGCTCGTCGAGGTCGTTGTTGGCATACCGCAGGCGCCGCGCCTTGCAGAGCCGGATGCCATCGATGATGCTGGCATGATTCAAAGCGTCGCTGATGACCGTATCCTGCTCATCGAGCAGCGTCTCGAACAGACCGCCGTTGGCATCGAAGCACGAGGAATACAGGATCGTATCCTCCATCGAGAGGTATGCGCTCAACCGCTCCTCGAGTTCGCGATGCACGCTCTGCGTACCGCAAATGAAGCGCACCGACGCCATGCCGTAGCCGTAGCGGGCCAAGCCGTCGTGTGCGGCCTTGAGCACCGCCGGGTGGTTGGCCAATCCCAGGTAATTGTTGGCGCAGAGATTGATCATCTCTTGTCCGTCGGCGAGCGTGATCACGGGTCCTTGGGCAGATCCGATAATGCGTTCTCGTTTGAGAAGCCCCGCGGCCGCCAGCGCCTCGGTATCGCGCTGCAGCCGCTCCCGAAATTCCTTCCCTTGCATGCGGCTATTATAGCGATATCGTGCGACGCACTTTTGCATATCCGCCCGCCTAATTATGGCAAGCGACGACAAATTCGACGGTCATCGCCTAGACAAATGGCTGTGGCACGCCAGGTTCTTCAAGACCCGCAGTCTTGCGACGGCAGCCATCAACGGCGGCAAGGTTCATTTGAATGCGGACCGCGTAAAACCGGCGCATCGCGTGCGAATCGGCGATCGCGTGAGCTTGTCGCTGCAAGGAATCGTTGCGGAATTCGAGGTTCTGGCTCATCCGGCGCGACGCGGGCCGGCCGCAGAAGCGGCCGCATCCTATCGGGAGACCGCCGCGAGCGCGGAACGGCGCACAAGGCTAAGGGAGCAGCAACGCCTTGCGAACATCTCGCGGCCGCGTCCCGACTCGCGGCCCGATAAGCGCGAGCGGCGGCGCCTGATGCGCCTGCATCGGGATCAGAGCTAGCCGCCGCCCGGTCCTTCCCCCAAGAGACCCTTGCCTTCGTGGCCGCATGTGTTACAGTAGGTAACACTATGACAAGTAACACTACGCAGGGTCACGACCCCGCTGAGCTGGGTGAGCTGGAACGAGCCATCCTGGAACTCATTTGGGAGCATGGCGTACAAAGCGCCGAACAAGTCCGAGAACAGCTGGTGCAGCGGGGCCGGCCGCTCAAGGAATCCACGATTCGCACGGTGCTGCGCCGGCTGGAGGAGAAGGGCTATCTTGCACACTCCGTCGAGAGCCGCACGTTTCTGTACCGGCCTGCCGCGTCGCGCCAGGCGGTGGCGGGCCGAGCCGTGCAGCGCATTGTGGATTGGTTCTGCGAAGGCTCGGTTGAAACGCTGCTCGCCGGCATGGTGGATTCCGCGGTTCTCGACCGCAAGGAACTGCAGCGCCTCGCCGAACGTATCGCCGCATCAAAGAAGGGGAAAAAATCATGAGCGCTCATCTGTTGCTGGAAGCCGCCGTGCGTTCCCTGGTCATGGGCGCGCTCATTGCGGTTGCGCTGCGCGCTTTGCGCATCGAACAAGTTCGTGCCCGGCGCACCGCGTGGCTGCTGGCGCTCGCCGGCGCACTGGCGATGCCGGCGCTGGTCGGTGCGCAGATTGGGCCGCGGTTGCTGCCGTCTTTTGCAGCACCGACGCAAGTCGAGGTACCCCTTCAGACCATTCGGCGGCATGTCGAGCAGAACTTCGCCATGGCGGCAGCGACACCGACCGAGACGGTGTTGCCCGCGCTCATTGAAGCGAAGCGCGACCCGGGCACGCAACTCGCGAACACCGCGATTTCGCTGATTGTCATGGGTTACTGCATCGTCGCCACCCTGTTGACGCTGCGTCTGTGTGCGGGCCTCGGTTTTGCGCTGCGCCTCTTGAGGCATGCCGACCGGCGCATATTTTCATTCGATCCGCGGTTGGACGTCCGCACGAGTTCGCGCATTTCCAGCCCCGTAACAGTAGCCTCGAGCGTGTTGCTGCCTAGCAGCTACGCCTCGTGGGATGAACCCACCTTGCGCATTGTCTTGACGCATGAGCGGGCCCATGTGCGGCAGGGCGATTTCTATGTTCACCTGCTTGCCGGTCTGCACTGCGCGCTCTTCTGGTTCAATCCCTTCAGCTGGTGGCTGCGGCGCCAACTCTCTGAGCTTGGCGAGGCTTTGAGCGATCGCGCAGCGGTCGAGCAGGCAGAGAGCCGCGCCGGCTACGCCGAAATCCTGCTGGCATTTGCCGCGGGCGCCCGCTGGCCGCTCGGCGGCGTCGCCATGGCGAACAGCAGCAATCTCACGCCGCGCATCGAAAGGTTGCTGAACGATCGCGGCTTTGAACGCTCGTTTGCCGGGAAACGACGGCTTCCCTTCGTCGCGGCCGGCGTGGTCATGCTGGCGATGGTCGCGTCCACCTCGATGGTCAAGGCGCGCACTCCAGCCGATGAGGCGCCAATCACGCCGCCCACCGCACCGGACGCGCCGATTGCTCCCACGGCACCGCCAATCACGCCGCCGACCGCGCCGACCGCGCCGATTGCGCCCACCGCACCCGAGGTCCGTACGAACACGGCCAGGTCGCGCACGGTCATCCGCAGCACGATCAGGACTTCAGACGACAGTGTGGATGTGCACAACGACGCGGGCGGTGCAAGCGAGGAGGGGATTCTCGCCATTCACAGCGGCAAAGCGCGGATTACGATCAACTCGGGAGAATCGTTGCCGCACCAATCCGGCGATTACATTTATTTCCAGCATAACGGCAAACCCTACGTGGTACAGGACCCGGAGCTACTGGCGCAGGCGCGCACTCTGCTTGAGCCGATGGAGGAGCTCGCGCGCAGGCAGAAGGATCTCGACCGCCAGCAAGCACTTGCTTGCCGCGCAGCAGCGAGTACTCATCGCGCAGCAGCGCGCCGCCAAGTGGGTCGACACGCCGGAGTTCAAGCGTCAGATGGCCGAGCTGCAAAACATGCTCAAACAAATGAACCTCGCTGAACTCACCGCGCAGGCCAACCAGAAGGCGCTGGATGAAGTGCAGGCGCACTTAGGGGAAATTCAGGCCCGTGTGGGTCAGATTCAAGCCGAGATCGGCTTGCAGCAAGGCAGGTTCGGCGAGCAGGAAGGCGCACTGGGCGAGCAGCAGGGCAAGCTAGGCGAGCAGCAGGGCCAGTTGGCAGAGCAGCAACAAAAGATCGTCGAACAAGTCAGGCGTCAGTTGAAACCCATCATCGAGCAAGCGATCAGCGAGGGTAAGGGAACGCTGCTGGTTAAATAAGGCCTACAGCCACAGTTCGTCCATGTCTTCGGGATCGTCCATCTCGCAACTATTGGCCGATTCGGGCTGCAGGGTTGCCCACTCCGCATGGTGCCAAATGGCCGTGGCGATTCCGGCCGTCGGCAGTTCACGCCGCTGCGGTTTAGGGCCGAAGCGGCTCGCGATTTGACTCAAGCCGGGGTTATGCCCGCAGATCATGATGTGATGCAGCGAGGATTCGCGGCGCGCAAGCAGCTGCCAGGTCTTTTCCGGCGTGCCCAAATATAACTCGCGCGCACATTGGACTTGTTTGGCATCGAGTTCCAAGGCAGTCGCAATGATCTCAGCGGTCGCCCAGGCGCGTTCCGCAGGGCTCACCAGCAACAGATCCGGCACGAGGTTTCTTTTCAGGAGGCGCGTCGCCATCTCCTGTGCCTCGATCCCGCCGCGGTGCGATAGGGCGCGTTCAAAATCCTCCGGATAGGCGTCGATGACTTCCGCCTTGCCGTGCCGAAGCAGCGTTAGCCTGCGCGTACCCACAGATGGCCACCTTCGATTTTGGTTTCAAACACACGCACTGGCTCATACGCCGGCGGCGTCAGGGCTTCACCCGTGCGCAGGCAGAAGCGTGCTCCGTGCCGCGGACAAATGATTTCGTCGCCCTCAATTTCACCGCCGGTCAACGGCGCGCCGTCGTGAGTGCAAATGTCCTCGATGGCGAAATAATCTTCGCCGCTGCGCACCACGGCGATCGTGCGGCGGCCGACAGAGACGGCTCTGGCTTGGCCGTCGTCTAGTTTATCCGCGAGTCCGGCATCGATCCAATTCACCGCACCCTCCGCCTTTACATCATGCCGGTTTGCAAGCGCGCCTCATCCGACATCATGGTTTGATTCCACGGTGGGTCAAATACCAATTCGACATTGGCGCACGCCACAGTCGGGACGATCTGCACCTTGTCGCGCACGTCTTGGACCAGCACTTCGCCCATACCGCAGCCGGGCGCCGTGAGCGTCATTTTGATGTCAACCGTGCGCGTCGCATCTTCATTCTTGCTAACGTCACACTCGTAAACCAATCCTAAGTCCACGATGTTTACCGGTATCTCCGGGTCATAGCAAGTCTTCAACTGCTGCCAAATGACGTTCTTGATGTCCTCCTCGGTGGCGCCGGGCGGAATCTCGGGCGCCTTGGCGGGCGTCTTGCCGATGGCGTCGGCGTCCTGTCCGGCGATGCGGAATAAGTTGCCGTCGATATAGACCGTGAAACTTCCGCCGAGGGCCTGGGTAATGTAGCCGACCGATCCGAGCTTGAGATTTACCTCCACGCCGGCGGGGATCGCCACCGCCTTGACCTCGCGTTGCACGACGATGGGTTCATTTTCGTACGCGTGCATGTTTTAAGGTCTCACTCGGTCGATACCGCCGGCAGAGGCTTGCCGTCGGCGGACTTCAACGCGGACGCCAACGTGTGCCAGCACAGGCTCGCACACTTGACGCGCGCCGGGTACTCGCGAACGCCCGATAGCGCGGCGAGCTTGCCGAGTTCCGCAGGCCGATGCCGCATCGTCGGTGAGCAGCTGATGCACACGATCGAAAAGCTGCAGCGCCTCGCCGCGGGATTTGCCCTTTACCGCTTCGGTCATCAGCGAGGCGGAGGCGGTCGAGATCGCGCAGCCTTCACCTTCGAAGCGGATATCGCTGATCGTGTCGTCCTTAAGCTTCAGGCGCAACGTCAAATGATCGCCGCACATGGGATTGAATCCTTCAACGCTGGCATCCGCGGGCTCCAGGCCCCCGAAGTTTCGCGGCCGACGGTTGTGGTCGAGGATCACGTCCCGATAAAGTTCGTTCAGTTCCATGGCAGACCTTTAGACGAACATCTTGCGCGCCCGTTCAACGCCGGCGCCAAGTCGGTCGATTTCCGCGAAAGTGTTGTAAAACGCAAATGAGGCACGTGCCGTCGCCGGTAATTTGAAGTAATCCATGACTGGCATCGCGCAGTGGTGCCCGGTGCGCACGGCAATGCCGTCCTCGTCGAGGATCGTTCCCAAATCATGCGGATGCACGCCGGCAACCACAAAGGAGACCAGGCTGGCCTTCTCCGCGGCCGTTCCGATGATGCGCAACCCGGAAATTCCGCTGAGCACGGCGGTGGCATGACGGAGCAGGGCGCCCTCATGAGCATGCGCAGCATCGAGATCCAGCGTCGATAGAAAATCTACCGCAGCGCCCAAGCCAATAGCGCCCGAAATATTGGGCGTGCCGGCCTCGAACTTGTTGGGCAGGGCATTGTACGTCGTCTTGGCGAAAGTGACGGTCAGGATCATTTCACCGCCGCCTTGCCATGGCGGCATGCGCTCCAGCAGTTGCTCACGTCCGTAGAGCACGCCAACTCCGGTGGGTCCGTACATCTTGTGACTCGAAAAGGCGTAGAAGTCGCAGCCCAGCGCCTGCACATCCACCGGCATGTGCGAGACGGCCTGTGCGCCGTCGATCATGGTGATGATGCCGCGCGCTTGGGCGGCAGCGATCAAACGCCGTACGGGCAGCACAGTACCCAAGGCATTGGACACATGCGCGCAGGCGAGCAGCTTGGTGCGAGGATTCATCAAAGCAACCACCGCGTCCAGATGGACCTCGCCTCGAGCATCCATCGGCGCCACCACCAGCTTAGCGCCGGTCTGCTCGCAGACCATTTGCCAGGGCACAATATTGGCGTGATGCTCCAAATGCGTAATGAGAACCTCGTCGCCGGCGCGCAAAAGGGGCCGTGCGTAGCTCTGCGCTACCAGATTGATCGCCTCGGTCGTGCCGCGAACGAAAATAATTTCATGGCGCGAGCGCGCGTTGACGAAGCGAACCAGCCGGTCGCGTGCACCCTCGTACAACGCGGTGGCCTCTTGGCTTAAGGTATGAACGCCGCGATGGATATTGGCGTGGTGATGGCGCTCGTAGGCGTCCACCGCCTCGATGACGCTTTGCGGACGTTGCGCCGAGGCACCGTTGTCCAAATAGGCCAACGGCTTGCCGTGCACCATGCGCGCCAAGATCGGGAATTCGCGGCGCGCGGCGTCGACGTCAAAGGTGAGGTCAGGCTGGGCCAAAGCGATATTGCTCATCGAAACTTCCGCAGTAATTGCGAATCGGGCAGTTGGCTGATCAATGCGTTCTCGATCGCGGCGCGAGCCGAGCTCACCGACATGCCGGTCAGCACATCGGCGAGAAACGCGAACACCAGCAATCCTTGGGCGGTCTCGCGATCGAGGCCGCGCGAGAGCAGATAAAACAGCATGTCGGGGTCGAGCCTGCCGGTGGTGGCTCCGTGGGCGCACTTGACTTCGTCCGCATGAATTTCAAGCTGCGGGCGCGTGTCGATTTCCGCCGTGGGCGAGAGCAGCAAGCCGCGCGAGGATTGCCGCGAGTCCGATTGGATCGCGCCGGCACTCACGATGACCTTGCTGTTGAAAATTACGCGACTGACGTCGCTGGCGATCGCCCGCGCGGTTTGGCGGCTCTGCGTGTGGGGCGCGCCATGTGTGACGATGTTGACGCAGTCGACATGCCGATCCTCGTGGCCCACCAACAGCGAGTAGCTGTCCAGGGATGCGCCCGGCTCATTCAAGCGCGCCTCCAGCGTCGAGCGCACCAAGCCGCCGCCGAGCGCAACGGTGAACTGCTTGCACTGGCTGCCCTCGGCCTGCTGAATGTCGAGCGAATCCAAATGAGTGGCGCCGGGGCCCGTTGAGTAGACGCGGTAGTGTTCGAGCCTCGCGTCGCGAGCCAGCGCGATTTGGGTGGTGGAATTATTGAGGGGCGAATGCGCCCCTCGGGCCACGTGATGCTCGATGATCGTCGCGTTGGAGCCGGGGCAGGCATCGATGATGACGCGCGGATGCGCGGCCTCTTGCGCACTGTCGGCGCTCGAAACGTGCAGGATGAGCAGCGGTGTCGTCACCGGTTGGGTGATTTTAAGATACAGCCCGTCCACGAATAACGCGGTATTGAGCAGTGCCCAGCGCCGTTGGTCGGCGTCCGACGGGGGTCCGAAAAATCGCGACAATGAGGCTGCATCTAAACTGGATGCTCTATTTATACTGTTGATTTCGATGCCATTTAGGCCATATTCCGAGCGAAATTGCGGACAGCCGTTGAGCATCGTCAGCGTCGCGTGCGGCACGCCGTCGAGCAACGAGAGCGCATCGGGGTTGATCTCGCCTAGGATCTTGCAGGGGGCCTCGAAAAAGCTCTGAGTGTCGAGGCTACGAAGGTCGGTATAGCGCCAGGTTTCGTCGCGTAACGACGGCAGCCCGAGCTTGAGGAAACGCTGCATCGAGCGCGCGCGCACTGACTGCAACGCATCGGCGGGCCGCGCATGCCATTGCGCTTCGAACGAGCGTAACGCGGCGCTCATGCGACCTTACTCTCCAGCAGCCAGTCGTAGCCGCGGCGTTCGAGTTCCTGCGCGAGCGACTTGTCCCCGGACTTCACTATCCGCCCGCCCGACAGGACGTGCACTCGATCCGGGATCACATAGTCGAGCAGCCGTTGATAGTGCGTCACCAGCACCACGGCGCGAGCGGGGTCGCGCAGGCTGTTCACGCCGGTGGAAACCACCTTGAGCGCATCGATATCAAGACCCGAATCCGTTTCGTCCAGAATCGCAAGCTTCGGTTCGAGCACGAGCATTTGCAGGATCTCATTGCGCTTCTTTTCGCCCCCTGAAAATCCTTCATTGACGCCGCGCGTGAGGAACGAATCGCTCATGTGCATGAACTTCATCTTTTGCCGGATCAGGGCCAGGAACTCGTAGGCATCGACCTCCGGTTCGCCCGCCGCCTTACGCTTTGCATTCAGTGCGGCCTTGAGCAAATAAACATTGTTGACGCCGGGAATCTCGACCGGATACTGGAAACCGAGAAACAAGCCGGCGCGAGCGCGTTCCTCGGCAGGAAGAGCCAGCAAATCGCGGCCTTCGTAAGTCACGGTGCCGCGAGTCACCTCGTAATCTTCACGGCCGGCCAGCACTTGCGCCAATGTGCTCTTGCCGGAGCCATTGGGTCCCATGATGGCATGGACCTCGCCGGCATTGACCTTGAGGTTGACGCCGTTCAGTATTTCTTTGCCCGCAACGCGGACAGTCAAATCGGAAATTTCAAGCAAGATGATTCTCTCTTTAATCGCCTAGCCGACGGCGCCTTCCAGGCTCACGCTGAGCAGATTCTGAGCCTCCACGGCGAACTCCATCGGCAGTTCCTTGAACACGACTTTGCAGAAACCGCTGACGATCATATTGACCGCATCCTCGGCGGAAATTCCGCGCTGCAGACAATAGAACAATTGATCCTCGCCGATCTTGGAGGTGCTGGCTTCATGTTCGACGGTCGCGGTCGGATTCTTCACCTCCATGTAGGGGAAGGTGTGCGCCGCGCACTTAGGACCCATCAGCAAGGAGTCGCATTGCGTGAAATTGCGGGCTCCGGTGGCGCTCGGCAGGATCTTCACCAGCCCGCGATAGGTGTTCTCGGCATGACCGGCCGAAATGCCCTTCGAGACAATGGTGCTCCTGGTGTTGCGGCCGATGTGGATCATCTTGGTGCCGGTATCGGCCTGCTGGTAGTTGTTCGCAACCGCGACCGAATAGAACTCGCCGACCGAGTTCTCGCCCTTGAGCACGCAGCTCGGATATTTCCACGTTATCGCGGAGCCGGTTTCCACCTGAGTCCAAGAGATCTTGGAATTGCGCCCACGGCATTCGCCGCGCTTGGTGACAAAGTTGTAGATTCCGCCGATACCGTTCTCATCGCCTGGATACCAATTTTGAACGGTCGAGTACTTGATCTGCGCGTCATCCAGGGCCACCAGCTCGACGACCGCGGCGTGCAGCTGGTTTTCATCGCGCATCGGCGCGGTACAGCCTTCCAAGTAGCTCACCGACGCGCCCTCCGCGGCGATGATCAAGGTCCGCTCGAACTGGCCGGTTTTGGCCGCATTGATGCGAAAGTACGTCGAAAGCTCCATCGGGCAGCGCACGCCGGGCGGAACGTATACGAACGATCCGTCCGAGAACACGGCGGAGTTGAGCGCGGCAAAAAAATTATCGCCCGTGGGTACCACGCTGCCGAGATAGCGCTCGACCAGTTGCGGATGATCGCGTACTGCGTCTGAAAAGGAACAAAAAATCACGCCCGCCTTGGCCAACTTGTCCTTGAACGTGGTCGCCACCGACACGCTGTCGAATACCGCATCGACCGCCACACCCGCCAGGCGCGCCCGCTCATGCAGCGGAATACCCAATTTTTCATAGGTCGCGAGCAGCTTCGGATCCACCTCATCCAGGCTCTTCGGTGCATTGGCCGGCGCGCGCGGCGCCGAGTAATAGGAAATGTCCTGATAGTCGATGGGCTTGTAGTGCACATGGGCCCACGTCGGCTCTTTCATGGTCTGCCAATGCCGAAACGCCTTAAGACGCCAATCAAGCAAAAACTTGGGCTCGTGCTTCTTTTTCGAAATGGCGGCCACCACGTCCTCGTCGAGGCCCGGCGGTAGGCTGTCCGATTCGATATCGGTGATGAACCCATGGCGGTATTTCTGACCGACGAGGGCTTGGACTTCTTGAGATTTGCTAGACACGGGCTTCCTGATAAACAGCGAGGTTCTTTAGGCGGGGTCGCATTTCAAGGACTCACACGCATTTCTGAGGCGAGGTCGGCGACACGCACGCCCGCGGAATCTAAGCCCGCCAACTGACGCAGCGTCACGTCTTCCAGCGCGCGCCGAATCGCCGCGTTGATGCGTTGCCAGGCCCCACCGACCCGGCACAGCCGTTCAATGCCGCATTGGCTCGAAGCCCCGCTGCATTCGGTAATGGCAAGCGGTCCCTCGAAGACATCGAGTATTTGCGCCGCGGTAATCTCCTCGGGGCGGCGCGCGAGGCGATAGCCGCCCTGTGCTCCGCGCGAAGAGATCACCAGGCCCGCGCGCTGCAGTCCCTTCAGTACCTTGCTGACCGTGGGCCGGCCCAGCCGGGTGCGCTCCGCCAATTCGGTCGCGGCGCGATGCGTTGCAGGCTCTTGCGCTAGACTCGCGAGCACCACAGTGGCGTAGTCCGTCATTTTTCCCATGCGCAGCATTAGAAGATTCCTCCACCCATCATGTAGGACTATTTTAGTCCTATTTGACTAAACTGCCAACCGGGGGCGGACCGAGCCTGGGTTTGTTATCCTAGGACCCGAACTTAACCGTCTAATGTAGTGAGATTGAGCCAGCCATGAATATCGGAGAACTAAACGCCACTGCGCGCGCCATGGTCGCCAGAAATCGAGGACTTCTCGCGGCGGATGAGAGCACCAGTACCATCAAGAAGCGCTTTGACACCATCAAATTGGAGTCCACCGAAGAGAATCGACGGGCTTATCGCGAGATGTTGTTCACCGCCACGGGTGCTCAGGCCTATATCAGCGGTGTGATTCTGTATGACGAAACGCTGCGCCAAAAAACCAAGGACGGCGTGCCGTTTCCGGCGTATCTGGCCAAAGCGGGAATGATCCCCGGCATTAAAGTCGACCTGGGCGCGAAACCTCTAGCGGGATTTCCCGGTGAGACCATCACCGAGGGGCTGGACGGCTTGCGCGAGCGGTTCGCGGAATATTACAAATTGGGGGCCAAATTCGCCAAATGGCGCGCCGTGATCAATATCGATGCGGGAATTCCCAGCCGTTACGCGATTGACGCCAATGCCGAAGCATTGGCGCGCTATGCAGCTCTCTCCCAGGAAGCCGGTATTGTGCCCATTGTCGAACCGGAAGTGCTCATGGACGGTGCGCACTCCTTGGAGCGCTGCGAAGAAGTGACCAATGCGGTGCTGGACAGCGTGTTCACACGCCTATTCGCCGCGCGCGTCGCGTTGGAAGGCATGGTGCTCAAGCCGAACATGGTGATCCCGGGCAAAAAGTCGCCTAACCAGACCAGCCCGGAGCGCATCGCCGAGGCGACGGTACGCACGCTCAAGCGCCAGGTTCCTTCTGCCGTTCCCGGCATTGCATTCTTGTCGGGTGGACAGAGTCCGACCGACGCGACCCTGCACCTTAGCCTGATGCACGCGGCCGGACCTCTGCCTTGGCCGCTGACCTTCAGCTACGGACGCGCGTTGCAGGAAGATGCACTCAACGCCTGGGCGGGCAAGCCCAGCGGAGTTGCCGGCGGACAGAAGGCGCTCGCGAAGCGCGCCAAGCTCAATGGCTTGGCCGCGGGCGGCGAGTACACGTCCGCGATGGAATTGTCCGCGGCCTAAATCCAGCGCTACACCCGTCTGTTAAGATGGGACCGCGCAGCCAACACATTGAATCAATCCGCGCCCATTGTTGATATTCGGAATCTCGGTTACGCGGTGAGCGGGCGTCCGATTTTTGCGGGGCTTGATATCGCGATACAGCGCGGCAAGATCACGGCGGTGATGGGGCCGAGCGGCACGGGAAAGACGACGCTGTTGCGCCTTATCACCGGCCAAGTGATGGCAGACAGCGGCTCGATTGAAGTGGCGGGCGAGAACATGATGTCGCTGTCGCGCGCAAACCTGTATGTGTTGCGCCGGCGGATGGGCATGCTCTTTCAGAACGGCGCGCTGCTTACCGACCTTAGCGTATTTGAAAATGTCGCCTTCCCATTGCGTGAGCACACGGATTTGACCGAGCGGCTCATTCGGCAACTGGTGCTCACAAAATTGCAGGCCGTGGGTCTGCGAGGGGCCGCGGAGCTGATGCCCGCGGAACTGTCGGGCGGAATGAGCCGGCGGGTTGCCTTGGCGCGGGCCATCGTCATGGATCCGGAGCTCTTGATCTACGATGAACCGTTTGTGGGCCTCGATCCAATCTCGTTGGGCGTGATATTGCGCCTGATTCGGCGCTTGAACGACACGCTCGGTATCACCAGCGTGGTGGTGTCGCACGACGTGAATCAAATCTCCTCGGTTGCCGATCAGGTGTTTCTGCTGTCGGGCGGCAAGGTAGTGGCCGGCGGCACTCCGCAAGAAATGAAGTCCAATCCAACCGAGATCGTCAAGCAGTTCACGGGCGGTCTTGCGGACGGTCCGGTGCCCTTTCATTTTCCGGCCCCTGAATATTTCGATGAGCTGCTGTCACGCAGCGAGGATCATTGAGCGTGTTCCGCGAGCTATGGGAGAGCTTTACCGACGCCTTGGAAGGCTTAGGTGCGGTCGTTCATTTTCTATTTCGACTGCTTGTGCATTCGCCGCGGGCCCTGTTGAGATTCGATTTGATCTCCCAGCAGATCTTCAACTCGGGCGCGCTTTCGCTGGTCATCATCATGCTGTCCGGCTTGTTCGTCGGCATGGTGCTCGGCCTGCAGGGGTTCCAACTCCTGCAGCGATTCGGCTCCGAAGAAGCCCTCGGGACCGCCGCGACCATCGGGCTGGTCAAAGAGCTGGGACCCGTGGTGACCGCGCTGTTATTTGCCGGTCGGGCCGGCACCTCGCTGGCGTCGGAATTGGGTCTGATGCGGGCGACGGACCAGCTCTCGGCCATCGAGATGATGGCGGTCGATCCGATACAACGCGTGGTCGTGCCGCGATTTTTGGGCGGTGTGATTGCGATGCCGCTACTGGCCGCCATATTCAGCGTGATCGGGGTCTATGGCGCACAACTCGTGGGCGTGCAGATCATGGGAGTCGACTCGGGTAGTTTCTGGTCGCAGATGCGCGCGGCGGTCCATGTGTCGGACGTCAGCGAAGGCATCGTGAAGAGCCTAATCTTCGGTGTTGCCTGCAGTCTCATCGCCGTGTACCAAGGATATTATGCAGTGCCCACGGCCGAGGGCGTCGGACGAGCCACCACACGCACGGTCGTTACCTCTGCGGTCGTGATCTTATTCTTGGATTATTTGATTACCGCGGCGTTTTTGTAGGAGTCTTGATATGCGCAAGTCACGCACCTTGAATCTAGGCACCGGCTCTTTTGTACTGCTGGGATTTGCGGCACTGTTTTTTCTCACCACGCAGACCACCAGCCGCGGGCTGTCCTTCTTCGGCCCTCCTCACTATGACGTGACCGCCAGGTTCGACAACATCGGTGATCTTAAGGTCGGGGCCCCGGTATCGATGTCCGGAGTCGAAATCGGACGCGTGGCAAGAATCGACTTTGATTCCAACGATTACAAGGCAGTCGTTTTGTTGCGTTTGAACGAGCGCTACAACAAGATTCCCACCGACAGCGATGCCAGCATTTACACCCAAGGGCTGCTGGGCGGTAAATTCATCGGGCTTACCGCCGGAGGCGCCGACACGTATCTTAAGGAGAACGATAAGA
The DNA here is from genome assembly GCA_963749775.1 of uncultured Gammaproteobacteria bacterium. Lineage (GTDB taxonomy): Bacteria > Pseudomonadota > Gammaproteobacteria > Steroidobacterales > Steroidobacteraceae > Bog-1198. The sequence goes on along the minus strand of CAVVPB010000016.1, from coordinate 4,721 downwards.
TAGATTTCACCCAATCGGCCTTTGTGCTGGAAAACCTAATCGGCCAAGTCCTCGCGAGCTTTACCAAGTCCAAAGCCGACGCGCTAACGCCGGCGGCCCCGGAACCGAAAGCTACGGAGAAAGCGAAATGATGAGAATGATGGCGGCGATACTGGTATCGATGCTGGCGATAAGTGCGCACGCGGCTGACGCGCCGGCACCTGTCGCCAACGCAAATACCATGGGTCCCCAGGAACTGGTGGAAAACTCTGCCAAGCGCATGCTGACGGAGTTGGATGCGCATCGAGCGATGTACAAGAGCGATCCGGCCAAGCTCGATGCTCTGGTGGGCGACGTGCTGTTGCCGTATTTCGATACCGAATATTCGGCGCGCCTCGTCTTGGGCCAGACCTGGCGAACCGCCACGCCCGACCAACGCCAGCGCTTTGTGGCGGCGTTCTATCATTCGCTGCTGCGAAACTATGGCGCGGCGCTGGTCGATTTCACGGGTGACCGATTCAACGTGCTGCCCTATAAGGGCGATCCCGGCGACACGACGGCGACCGTTCGTACGGAGGTGAAGCGTAGCTCGGGTGAAAAAGTGCCGGTGAATTTCAGCTTGCACAAGACCCCCGACGGCTGGAAGGCCTGGGACGTGGTGATCGAAGGGATTTCTTATGTGAAAAGCTTTCGCACCGATTTTTCATCCGAGATCCAGCAGAAGGGATTGGATGAGGTCATTACGAGGCTCGAGACCGAAGGCAAGGTCGGGTCCCACAGCGCCCCAGTGAGCAGCCATTGAGCAACAAGACGGCGCACAGCGCTGAGTTCGAGCTGCGGGACGGCGAGCGGTCCTTCGTGAACGGAGTCCTGCATTTCACCACGGTCACCGCGTTGCTGGGCCCGGGTAGTGAAGCGATCGCCAATGGCCGCGCCGCCGTGATCGATTTAGCGGGCGTCAAGGATAGCGATAGTTCCGGATTGGCGCTGCTGATCGAATGGTTGAGCATTGCGAGGGCCGCGCAACGCAGTCTGCGCTACGAAAATATTCCGGGCCAACTGCATCAGCTCGCGCGCTTGAGCGAAGTGGAGGCGCTTCTGACCGCAGGTTAGATTTTAAAACGGGTAATGGCCGCATGGGATCGATTTATCGGGACTTCGGTCCAGGAGAATCCCGCGCTCGTTGCGATTTCGCCGATCGACCATGTGAACGCAGTCGACGTACCCGTGCTCTTGATTCACGGGCGCGACGACACCGTGGTTCCTTACGAACAGACGTGATGTTGAGCGCGTTGAAGCGCGCCGGAAAATCTGTCGAGCTGATCACGCTGAAGCACGAGGATCATTGGCTGTCGCACGGTGAGCTCGGCTACAGATGCTGGAAGCCTCCGTAGCCTTTCTGAAAGCGAACAATCCGCCCAATTGACGCCGCGCTTCGCGCGCGATCACGGTTTCTTGGGCGGCTCCGGCGGCGGTTTCGCGGTGTCCGATTCATCGGCGCCTGGATCAAGCAGGGGCTCCTCGGAAACCTTTCCGTCGGATATCAGGTACGCGCGGCGCTGCAAATAGGCGTCGCGAATAAAGGCATAGGGGTCGTAGACTTTGCTTAGCGTCTCATCCAGCGACAACAGCCCCGCCCGCGTATCGACCAGAAAAAGGCCGAAAAGACCCCACGCGATGGTGTTGTTACGAATGTAGTGCGTTGGGCCGGTGAAGTAGTCCACCACCCTGGCCGGCGCATCGCGCGCGCTCGACGGCCCCAGAACCGGCAGTTCCACAAACGGCCCCGGAGGAACGCCCCAATGACCCAGGGTTTGCCCGAAGTCCTCGTCATTGCGGTCCAATCCCATCTCGCGTCGCCGGATCCAGCAGTCCGCCGACTCCGACGGTCAAATTGACCACGAAACGCGCGAGATCATTGGCCGCGGCACCGAATTTGCCTTGCAAAGCGTTGTTGATCATGACGGTAGTAGATCGCAGATTGGACTGAACGTTATTGATCCCGGTGCGCACCGGTGCCGGCACCGCCCGCACATAAGTACGGGCGACCGGCTTGGCGACCGTGCGATCGAGAGCGTCGTTGACCTTGTACACGCCGCGATTCCAGGACTCCCAGGGATCTTGCGGCGCAGGCTTGGTGTTGGGCGGCAACGTGACGCAGCCTGCTGCACTTACTGCAAGCACAATGCCCAGCACCGCGCGAGCGCGCTTTACGATCAGCATTGAAGAGGTCTCCCTGGGCACTATCGCCTAGAGGCCAACGATACAGACTATTCCCTCAAGATGCAGCGGCGGATTAGCAGCGGGTCAATATTGGCCGTTGCCATTGTATTTGCGGCCGTCATCCGCGACGGCGACCGGAGGCGGATCGTCCAGGAGTGGCTGCACGATGCGCCAGGTTTCCTCCACGCTGTCCTCACGGGTGAAGAGGCTGGCGTCGCCTTTCAGGGCGTCGCCGAGAAGCCGTTCATAAGGCTCGGGGGCTTCGCCGAGCTCCTCGGCGAAGACCAAGGAGAGATCCACCGTTCTGGTCGTCCGAGCTCCGGGTTTCTTGGCCTGCAACACCAAGTCCGCTCCCGGATTGGGATCGATCCGCAGCACGAACTCGTTGGCGTTGGGGCGAACTGTGGTGCGAAGGTCAGTCGCGGCGGTGGTTTGAAGATGATCCGCAATTTCCGTGACGCGCTCTCGAGCGACTTGCCGGCCCGGATGAAGAACGGGACGCCCGACCAGCGCCAGTTGTCGATCTCGAGGCGTAGGGCGGCGAAGGTCTCTGTCTGCGAGGCTGGGCTTACGCCCGGCACCGACAGGTACCCGTCATACTGACCGCGCACGTAGTGCTTGGGGTCCGCGCAGGTATGGCTCGGAACACCTCAACCCGCTTGTCCCGCAATCCGTCGGCATCGCCAATGGCGGGCGGTTCCGAGGCGACCAGACCTACGATCTGCAGCAAATGATTCTGCACGACGTCCCGGAGGGCCCCCACCGGATCGTAGAAGCTGCCCCGGTCCTCCACGCCGAAGTCCTCGGCCATGGTGATCTGGACGCACTCGATGCGATCGTGGTTCCAGAGCGGCTCGAGTATCGAGTTGGCGAACCGCAGGAACAAGATGTCCATGGCCGGCTCCTTGCCCAGAAAGTGGTCGATCCGGAAGATCTGCCATTCTTCGAGCAGGCCGCGGAGTTCGGCGTTCGAGGCCCCAGCCGAGGCCAGGTCGTGGCCCAAAGGTTTCTCCACCACGACCCTGGCCTGCTTGGTGAGGCCGGCGCCGGCGAGCCCCTCCACTACCCGGCCGAAGAGCGATGGCGGGATCTCGAGGTAGAAAACGGGACGATGCCGTCCCTCCATCGCCTCGGCCAACCGGTCGTAGGTCGTCGGGTCGCCGGGGCACGTCGCCCGGCGACCATCGAGAGGGCCGCCGCCAGCCAGCCGCTGGAAGACGTCTTCGTCAATGGTCGCGCCATTGCCCGCGATGGCCTGCCGAGCGTGTTCGCTCAAGGCCGCGGCTGACCACTCGTCGCGGGCCACGCCGATGATGGGGCAACGGAATCATCCGCCGGCGCTCCAAGCGGTACAGCGCCCGAAAAGTCATCTTCTTGGCCAGGTCCCCGGTAAATACGAAATATCACCAGAACATCCGAGCTCGAACTTACTGGTTCGGACATGACACTCCCTTTGTCGCGCCCTCTCCGTCGAGAGATGCGCCATCTTGTGCTTGAGCGGTCAACGACCTGGCGGGGCGTCGGGGCCGGCGATCCCCTCTTGGCCGGGACACGGGCCAGGACCGGACGCCTCGATATCTCGAGGTCACCTCGACGGCGTCACGCCAGGACGAACCGCTCCACCACGTTGGCGAACCCTTCATCCTCGTTGGAGGTGGTGACCCGCCGGGCGGCCCGCTGGGCCTCCGGGCTGGCGTTCCCCATGGCGATGCTGAGCCCGGAGTGGGCGAACATGAGCACATCGTTGGGCATGTCGCCGATGGTGGCGATCGTCCTCGGCCGATTATAGCGTACGCTTCGACAGTACGGACCACGCCCCCTTGTTGGCGTCGGGATGGGTGATGTCAGCATAGTACGGCTGGGAACGCGCTGCCGAGACGTGGTCGCCGAACTGGGCCCGGGCCGCATCGACGCCCTTGGACCGCATCGTAGTCGTCGCTCACGCCGACGATCTTGGCGAGTCCGGAAGAACCGAGGCGTAAGTGTCGACCACCGTAGGCTTCGAATTGACGGTCCAGGCCTCCCGGTCTACGTGCGGTCCATAGGCGGTCACGGACAAACCAGTCGGCCCCCCGGTAGACCCAAACGCTCAGCCTGTGCTCTACCGGAGTTCGACGACCGCGGGGGCGACGTCGGGGGGATCATGTAGTTGCTGGATCACCGACATGTCAGGTCGGGCAAAGACGCCACCGTTGAAAGCGGCGATCGGCGTGGGGATGTTGAGGGGGTCGCGAGCATCGACATGCCCCGGGGGGGCCGGCCACTGTCACCGCGAAAAGGATCCCCGCCGCCTTCAGCTTTTTCACAGCCGCGACGGCCCGGTCGGTCAGCACCTTGTCCTGAGTGACCAGCGTGCCGTCGACGTCGGCGAGGAGCAGTCGAATGGAGCTGGCTGGCAAATTTCCTCCGTGATGCTCTTCGGGACCAGGTGAACGAAGCACTTGCCATTGCCCGGGGACACTTGCTATATCCTCGCACGCGGTGTCGATGGTCCCTGCTGGCGAGTCCGGTTGGTCAGC
>CAVVPB010000015.1:0-44431 GCA_963749775.1 uncultured Gammaproteobacteria bacterium | reverse complement strand
GCCACCAGCATGGCGTGGCTCGATGCTCCGCCCGCGGCTCCCTTGGATCAGGCGCGGGGCCTGCTGCGCCAGCTCGAGGCCATCGATGCGAGCGCGCGAGTGACGCCGCATGGACGCACGCTGGAGCGCCTCGGTATGCATCCGCGCCTCGGCCACATGCTCGTCAAGTCGCGCGACTTGGGCGCCGCGCGCCTGGCGTGCGATCTCGCGGCCATCTTGAGCGAGCGCGACCTGCTGCGCGCAGCGGCGGGAGCGCGCGATGCGGACTTGCGGCTGCGAGTGGCGGTGCTGCGCGGCGACGACAGCGAAGTTCCCGCGGGTGTCACGGTGGATGCGCGCGCCCGGGCCCAAGCACAGCGCAGCGCCAGTCGCTGGCAGCGGGATCTTGCCGGCGGCGCGCGCGACACCGCGGATCCGCACGACGCCACGGGCATCCTGCTGGCGTGGGCATATCCGGATCGCATCGCGCGTTCGCGCGGCGAGGGGGGACGGTACTTGCTGGCCAATGGGCGCGGCGCGCGGTTCGGCGAGCCTCAAGCGATCGCAAAAGCGCCGTTCATCGTTGCGGCGGAGCTGGACGGAGCGGATCGCGAGGCGCGAATTTTTCTCGCGGCCCCGGTGAGCCACGATGACCTAGAGCAGCACTTCGAGGCGCTCATCACCGAGGCGGCGGAGATCTACTGGGACGAGCGCGATGGGGCCGTGAGCGCGCGACGGGAACGGCGGCTCGGCGCCCTGACGTTGGAATCATCCGAGATGCGCGATCCGGATGCCCATGCGGTGCAAGAGGCGGTGCTCATCGGACTCCGACAAACGGGAATCGCGCGCCTGCCGTGGACCAAGGAGCTGCGGCAGTGGCGCGCGCGCGTCATGCTGATGCACAAATTTCACGTCCCCAGTCCCACCGTTTGGCCGGACCTCAGCGATGAGGCGCTCGAGCGCACCTTGGGAGAATGGGCACCGCCGTGGGTTTCGGGTTTCACGCGTCGCGAGCATTTCGCGCGCATGGACTTGAGCCATGCGCTGCGCTCTTTCGTGACTCACGCGCAGGGAGTCATTTTGGAACGAGAAGCGCCGGCGGATTTCACCGTTCCGAGCGGTTCTCGCATACCCATCGACTACTTGGACGGCGAGCATCCCACCTTGTCGGTGCGCCTGCAGGAATTATTTGGATTGCGCGAGACGCCGGCGGTGGCCGGCGGCAAGCTGCCGCTGCTGCTGAAGCTGCTCTCGCCCGCCGGGCGGCCGGTGCAGATCACCAAGGATCTGGTGAGCTTTTGGAATCGCGGCTATCACGAGGTCAAAAAAGATCTCAAAGGCCGCTATCCGAAGCACTATTGGCCGGACGATCCTTTCACCGCACAGGCCACGCGCCGCGCGCGGCCGCGCTAATATCGACAACATCAAAACCATCTTAGGGATACTGACATCATGCGCCCGACAGCGCTCATCGCCGTGCTTCTCTTGAGTGTGTCCTGCGCGATGAGCGCGAAGTCCGCCGACGGCGTGGCCGCCTCGATGAATCCCGCGGCAACCGCGCGGTTCGCCGGGCTGGCGCTCAAATGCCTGCACGATGAGTATCCGAATCACATCAGCTTGACGATGGAAGGCGACAGCGATGCGCGCCCGCCACGTCAACTGACGCCGGCATTCTATGGTTGCTTCGACTGGCATTCGGACGTGCATGGACACTGGCTGCTGCTGCGTCTGCTGCGGCTGTTCCCCAATGCGGTTTACGCCCCACAGGCGCGCGCCGAGCTGGCGCGCAGTTTTACGGCGGAAAACATCGCCGGTGAAGTGGGCTATCTTAAGCACCCCGGGCGCGCCTCGTTCGAGCGTCCCTATGGGCTTGCCTGGCTGCTCAAGCTGTCCGCGGAACTGCGCGAGTGGCAGGATCCGCAAGCGCAGCAATGGTCGAGCACATTGCGGCCGTTGGAGGCCGAAGCGGCGTCGCGGCTGAAGAGCTGGCTGCCGAAGCTGCACTACCCCATTCGAATCGGCGAGCACGATCAGACCGCGTTCTCCTTCGGCCTGATCTGGGACTGGGCCGCGGTCGCGGGCGATGCCGAAATGAGCGCATTGCTCAAGGACGCGGCGACCCGGTTCTATCTTGACGACCGCAACTGCCCGCTGAACTACGAGCCGTCCGGCGAGGACTTCCTCTCGCCCTGCCTTGCCGAGGCGGACTTTATGCGCCGAGTGCTCGCACCGAAGGCCTTCGCCGCCTGGTTGTCGGGCTTCCTTCCGGACATTCCCAAGAGCGCAGACGGCAGCTGGCTGCAGCCGGCCGTGGTGACCGACCGTTCGGATCCGAAGCTCGCCCATATCGACGGCCTTAACTTAAGCCGCGCCTGGATGCTCGAGGGCATTGCGCACGGTCTGCCGAGCGGCGATCGGCGCGTGCCGGTACTTCTCGGCGTCGCCGCACGACATCGGGACGCGGCGCTGCCGGCGGTCACGGGTGAGCACTACGAGGGCGGCCACTGGTTGGGCACCTTTGCGGTGTACCTGACGAGCGCGGCCGGCCTGCGCTGATATAATCGCCGCGCCATCACGTTGGCGGCTGATCGCGGGGGAAATCATGACAGAGCATAGCGAGACCGATCGCGCCACGTTCACGGCGATGACCGAGAGCACCGAGGCCGACTGGAAGAAGATTGCCGCGGCCGCGCATACGTTCAATGGCGAGCTCGCCAACCGCGTGCTCGCGCACTTGCAACTGCTGAAAGGCGATTGCGGCGGCTTCCTAGTCGACCGGCTGGAGCATTCACTGCAATCGGCGACGCTCGCCTATCGCGATCGCATGGACGAGGAATACGTCGTCTGCGCGTTGCTGCATGACATGGGCGACATTCTCGCCTCGGCCAATCATGCCGAGCTCGCGGCAACCATCTTGAAGCCCTTCGTGTCGGACGAAAATTGGTGGCTGCTGCAGCATCACGGAATCTTCCAGGGATACTATTTTTTCCATCACTTGGGGCTGGATCGGAACATGCGGGATCAGTACCGCAACCATCCTAATTTCGAGCGTACGGCCTTGTTCTGTGCGCGGCATGATCAGAATGCCTTCGATCCAAACTACGACACGATGCCGCTGGAAGCCTTCGTGCCGCTGGTGCAGCGTGTCATGGCTCGCCCCAAGCGCTCGATCTATTTGCGCGAGGACTCACGCCAGACGGTCAGCGTCTAGGGCTTGGACCTGCGCCGCCTCGGCGCTGCCTTGCTCGACGGCGACGACCGCCGGCGTGCGCCAGCCGCTGCGCACGCCCCAAAAGTAAAAGGCGAGCGAAGTCAGCGCCACGCACAATTGATCCCAGCCATAGCCGATGTAGTCGTGGCCTTCGAATTCCTTGCTGCCGGCCCATGACAGAGCGGTGATCACGGACAGGTACGCGAAGAGCCACCAGGAAGCGCGCAACTGCCGCCCGAAATCGCGCCATTTGCCCTTCGCTTGGTAGTAGAAGTACACCGGCAGCGGCAGAATCAACAGCAGCATGATCTGCCCGGTGTGCGGCCAGCGCGCCCAGAACAGCATCAATGTCGCCAGCACAAAAGCCACCGGCGCCAAGACCGGCAGCCCGGGCACACGCAGCGGCCGGTGCAGATTAGGTGCGGTACGCCTGAGCACGATGACGCTGATCGGCACCACCAGGTAGGTGATGATGGTGGCCACCGAGATTACCGCCGCGAGCTTGCCCCAACCGCGGAAAAAGAACAGAAAAATGAAGGATACGACCAAGTTGAACCACATCGCGGGGCGCGGAATGCCGTAGCGCGGATGCACGCGGCCGAATACGGCAGGGGCCGTACCGTTGCGTTCCATGGCGTAGATCATCCGCGCGGTGGTGGCGGTGTAGGTACTGCCCGTGCCGCTGGGACTGACGAAGGCGTCGGCATACAGCAGTAGAGCGAGCCAGTTGAGGTTGAGCGCCAGCGCCAGTTGCGCGAATGGCGAGCTGTATTCCAACGCCGCCCACCCTTCGCCCAGGTGTTCCGGCGCCACCGAGCCTAAGAAAGCCACTTGCAGCATCAGGTAAACCACCGTGCTCAAGGCGATCGAGCCGAAGATCGCGAACGGCACGCTGCGCCCCGGATGACGGGCCTCGCCCGCCAGATTTACCGGGCTTTGGAAGCCGTTGTAGCTAAAGACGATGCCGCTGGTGGCCACCGCGGTGAGGATCGCGGCCAGATTGCCGACGTGCTGCCCACCGTGCACGCCCACCTTAAAATTTCCCCAATGAAATCCGCTCAGCACCAAGGCGACGGCAGTCGCCGCCGGCACGATGAGCTTGAAAAAGGTGATGGCGCTGTTGGTGCTCGCAAACACCTTCACGCTCCAGAAATTGAGCAGAAAATAAATCACCACCAGCCCCGCGGCGATCGACAGGCCCGCGCGGGTCAATTCTCCCTGACCGTTGGCCGCATGCACGTACAGCGAGTGCGCCCAGGCCCACGGCCATGAACTCATGTACTGCACCGACGCCTCGGCCTCCACCGGGATCACCGAAACAATGGCGATCCACGCCGCCCAACCCGCCACGAAGCCCACCAGCGAGCCGTGCGAATAGTGCCCATAGCGCACCGCGCCGCCGGACTCGGGGAACATGGCGCCGAGCTCGGCATAGGTGAACGCGACGAACAAAATGACGACCGCGCCGATGATCCAGGCATAGATTGCCCCGGGACCTGCCAGCTGCGCAGCGCGCCAGGCACCGAACAGCCAGCCGGATCCGATGATGGAACCCAATCCCGTGAACATCAGCGCAATGGCGCCAACTTCGCGACGTATCGCACTTTCATTGGACATTGATGATCTCCCTGGCCGGACTGTACCGGCTTAGCACCGTCCTCCGCTATGCCGATGTGCTAAAAGGCACCCTTGAAGACTTGGCTGTACCGCAGACTGGTTGAACCGCTGGTGGCGCTGTTGCGCCAGGGAATCTCGCCGCAGCGGCTGGCGCTTTGCGCCGCGATCGGGATCGTCGTCGGCAACATTCCCATCCTCGGGGTGTCGACGATCATGTGTACCTTCATCGCGCTGATTTTTCGGTTGAATTTGCCGGCCATGCAACTGGTGCAAGCCGCGATGGCGCCCACTCAATTGTTGCTGCTCATACCCTTCGTGCGGCTCGGCGAATGGGTGTTGCGCGCACCGCCCCAGGTCCTGTCCATCAAAGCGGCGCTGGGCCTGGTATCGACCGGTGTCTGGCATGCGGTTGTCGTGCTGCGAGATGCTATTTTCCATGCGATCCTCGCCTGGGCACTGCTTGCACCTCTGTGCGTTTATCTGTTCTTCCGGCTGCTGACGCCGGTATTCGAGCGCACCGCCGCCCAATTTAGATGAATTATCCTGAGCGCTTTTCGCTATATTTCGTGCTCCCGCGACATCGCGCCACGGGCATGCCAATGATCAGCAGGGCGAGCAGCATTTTCATCCGCATAGGCGTCCTCTTAGCATCGCTCGCCGGCGCGGATCTTAGCTTTGCGGCCACTCCGTCCAAATTTGTCCTGTCGGGCGCCGATCCGCAGCTCGCCATCAGCGTTCCCTTGATTTACACCGCCCAAGCATTCGGCTGCTCGGGCGGAAATCAATCGCCGGAGCTGCACTGGTCGGGAGCACCGGCGGGAACTTTGAGCTTCGCCGTGACCTTATTTGATCCCGATGAGCGCAGCACGCCATCGGGCTGGTGGCACTGGGTGCTTTACGACCTGCCGAAGAACATCAGTAGCCTGCCCCAGGGCGCCGGTGCCCTGCACAGCACCGCCCTGCCGGCCGAGTCTCGGCAGGGGCGCAGCGATCTCGGCGAAAACGCCTACCACGGCCCCTGTCCGGCCAAGGGGGATCCACCGCACCGCTATGTTTTTACGGTGTACGCATTGAACGTGGCGAAGCTGCCGGTTGCGGCCGATTCCAGCGGCGCCATGGTCACGTCGATCGTGCAGGAACACCTGCTGGGAAAAGCGGTGTTCGTCGCGCACTACGGACGGCCCTAGCGTCAAGCCGCGGCTTCGTCCTCGCAGCCATGCTCACAGCGATCTCTTTCGATCTGCAGCGTGGCGTGCTGAATTTGAAAGCGACGTTTCAGCGCCGGTGTTAGCGAGGTCAAGAGCGCATCTTCCGCGCCTCTGTCGGGCACGACCAGGTGCGCGGTCAAGGCAATGCTGGTGGTGCTGAGCGCCCATATGTGCAAATCGTGCACATCGGTCACACCCCGCTGGTCGGCGAGGTAGGACATCACCGCCGACGAATTCACGCCGGCCGGAACGCCGTCGAGAGACAGCGTCAGAGAATCCCGCAGCAGCCGCCAGGTGCTGATCAAGATCACGGTCACGATCAGCAGGCTGACGATGGGATCGAGCAGGCTCCATCCCGTCAGCAAGATGAGCAGACCCGAGACCAAAACCCCGGCGGAAACGGCGGCATCCCCCAGCATGTGAATGTAGGCACTGCGCCGGTTAAGATCACCATGGCTACCCGCGTGCAACATCCAGGCGCTGATGCCGTTGAGCGCAATGCCGACGGCGGCGACCGCCATCACCGTTTTCCCGGCCACCGGTGGCGGCGAGCCCAGCCGACTCGCTGCCTCCCACGCGATGGCGCCGCAAGCCAGCAACAGCAATACGGCATTCGCCAGCGCTGCCAGCACCGACGAGCGGCCGAGGCCGTAAGTAAATTTGGCGCCCGGCGGCCGGCGGCCCAATATCAAGGCCCCCCAAGCGCAGACCAGACCCAGCACATCGCTCAAGTTATGGCCGGCATCCGCGATCAGGGCCACTGAGTTGGAGAGGAATCCGAAGCCCCCTTCGACGATCACGAATACCAAGTTAAGCGCCACGGCGATACCCATTCGCAGGTTCACGCCTCCTTCGGGTATGCCGTGAGCATGCCCATGTGCGTGTCCGTGATCATGCTCGTGGTCATGCTCATGCGCGTGGTCATGCGCTGTCATATTTCTGCTCGAATGTTTGCATACGCCATAACTGCGGGAATAAAACCCGCGCCCATAGGACGGTAACCAGCATGGTGGCGATACCGCCGATCACAATGGCGGGCACCAGGCCAAACCAAGCCGCCGTGATACCCGACTCGAACTCGCCCAGTTCATTCGACGCCCCGATGAACATCGAACTGACGGCAACGACCCGACCTCGAATCTCATCGGGCGTCTGCAGTTGCACCAGCAGCGAGCGGACAAACACGCTAATCATGTCCCCAATCCCCAAGACGACCAGCGCAATCATGGCGACCCAGAACAGCCGGGTCAGACCCAGCACCACGGTTGCCAGGCCAAACGCGGCGACGCCGGCGAACATCGTTGCGCCCACCCGCCGTGATATCGGCCGAAACGCCAACCAAATCGCGGTCGCACCGGCGCCCATGGCGGGTGCCGCGCGCAAATAGCCGAACACCTCAGGTCCTGCGTGCAGCACATCCCGCGTATAGGCCGGCAACAATGCGGTGGCACCTCCGAACAATACCGCAAATAGGTCCAACGAAATGGCTCCGAGTACCGTTTTGCGATGCCAGACGAAGTGTAGGCCCTGCGACAAGGTAGTCCAGGAGAGCGCCGAGCGGATGACGGGCGACCGGCGCTGGCGAATCGAGCCGACCAGCACGATGGCTCCCAGCAGCAACATCGCTGCAGCGCCATAAACTAAGCCTGCGCCGCTGTTTCGTCCCAGACGAACCTCGGCCATGGCATAGACGATGCCGCCAACGCTCGGGCCGGCAATGGCCGCTACCTGGTTGGCCGAGGAGTTGATCGCGAGCGCATTGCGCAGTATCGCGGTGGGCACGATGTTGGGTATGAAAGATTGCGCGGCCGGCATTTGGAAGGCGCGTGTCACGCCGAGGACCGCGAGCACGCCGAAAATCGGCAGCGTAGTTCTGATATTCAGCCACGCAAAGGCGAGCAGCAACAAGGCGCACATGGCGTACGAGCAATGGCCGAGCATGATGATGATGCGCCGATCGAACTGATCCGCCACATGTCCGGAAAACAGTACCAAACACAAAAACGGCAGAAATTGCGAAAGTCCGATGAGCCCGAGGTCGAGCACGCGACCCGTGATCTGATACACCTGCCAGCCGACGGCGATGATGACCATCTGAGTGGCAATGGAGGCCAAGAATCTCGAGCACAGGTACAGCGAGAAGTCGCGATTCTTCAGAACCGCGAATCCGCCCGGCGCGACCGTGGAACTGATTACAACCCCAGCTCGCTTAAGGACGGATGGCCATCCGGACGACGTCCCAGCGGCCAGCGACAGCGGCGCTCGGTTTCCGCCATCGGCAAGTCGTTGATGCTGGCGAGGCGCAGACGCATCAGGCCGTGCTCGTCGAACTCCCAATTTTCATTGCCGTAGCTGCGAAACCATTGACCGCTGTCATCATGCCACTCATAGGCGAAACGCACCGCGATACGATTCTCGCGAAAGGCCCACAGCTCTTTGATGAGGCGGTAGTCAAGTTCCCGCGCCCACTTGCGCACGAGAAACGCCTGGATAGCATCGCGGCCTTGGAGAAATTCAGCGCGGTTGCGCCAGCGGCTCTCGATCGTATACGCCTGCGCCACGCGCACCGGGTCGCGGGTATTCCATGCATCTTCTGCCATGCGCACTTTTTGCGCCGCGTTCTCCGCTGAAAAGGGCGGCAACGGGGGTCTGTCCATGTCGGCTCCTCAGCTGGGTAATTGCGCGTTCGCGTTCATACGCCGTGGATCCGCTTCGAGGTCATGCGTGAAAAGAAAGTTCACCAGCAAACTGCGTTGATGCTGCAGGCCCTTGAAGTACCCCGCAAGCGCACCCGGTCCAATGAAACGTATCGGCGCACCGAAGATGTAAGCGGATTTGAAATGCTTCGCCACCGTTTCGGCAAACTCCGCCGCGCTGCTGCCTTGCTCGCGCAGCTGTTCCGGGGCGAATTCTACATAGAGATTTCGAGTCTTCGCCAGCGTCGCCTGACCCCCGCGCATGGCCGCAACCTCGCTGCCCTCCGTGTCCATCACGATCAGGTCGATCGACTCCCAATCCGCCTGGACGGTGCGATCAAGCGTGTCCATGGCCACCGTGATCTCGCCGTCAACGGGTGCGACCCGGCTATTTCCCGTGTTGGTGCGATTTTCAGTGAACTGGGTGGTGCCGGCGCGCTCTCCCAGGGCCGCGTTCCGCGCCACAACCCAGCCCATGCCGTTTAAGCTCAGATTCATGGTCAGCAGCCGGAAATTGCGCGGACTCGGTTCGAAGGCGAGCACCGCGCGCGCTGAGGTTGCGCGCACGATCGGGACCAGCAGTGCGCCGAGGTGGGCGCCGGCGAATATCACCCTTGAGTTGCGGTCGAGTAGCGCGATCAGCCAATTGATCTGCGGCCAGTCGTATTCTCCGCGCAGCAACAACGAGCGCGACACGTTGAAGTCTCCCGCCGGGACGGCCAGCTGGCCATTTTTGGTTTCCGCGAGGATTGCAACGGCATGCCTGCCCAGCGACTTCACTCGCCAACGACCGCGCATTTGCCGCGAAAGTTGCTTTAAAAAATGATTTCTCACTCAAAAATGCCGGGACACGTACAGCGTCAGGGTCTCGATCTTGTAGAAAGTTTCCGGGCGCACCCCTTGTACATCGCTCGCCAATACATGGTCGCGCGCGAGATTCTGCGCATAACGGTAGTCCAGATTCAGATCCCACGCCGGCAGAATATTTCGCCACTGGCCGCCGATGCCTCCGTAAACGGACGTCGCGGGCGTCTCCACGTTGTAGCGCGCAATGCCGGCGAATAGGTTCAAGGCCAGCGGGCCGTCAAAGCGGTGGCGATAATCGAGTGGCCGCAAGCCGATGAGCAGGTGCCCATCGACTTCATCGAATTCCGCGCGCACCCCCAAATCGTTGCTGTCGCTGACGGCACGGCGCGCACCTAGGGCGAAATGCGGGCCGAATTTCAGGGGCGTCGTCGTGACGGGCAAGTTCGGCTGCAGATTGATCTTCACTTGGTTGGCATTTACGCCGGCATCGACAAATACTTCGGCGCCGTGGCGGTCGGTATCCCTCGCCACATCCTCGTCGCTGTCGCTGCCGCCGAACGAGCCATCGTCGCGGGTCCGCGCATCGCCGCCGTAGCGCACGAACCCCGAAAGCCGGCTGAACGATTTACCGTAAACGTCCCGGCCGGCGAATACTTCCCCGCCGAGGGTAAGCCCTTGCCAAGGCCGCGAATAGCGAATGGAAAAATCGTAATAATGATGATAGGGAAATGCCCCCGGCGGGGGAGGCGCATAGGTGCGTCTATCGCCGCCGTAGTAGGTCTGATTGACCAGTGTGCGCACGCGCTCTTCCAGATATCCGCCGAAATCCGGCAGCCAGCCCACGCGCAGCATCTGGCTTCTTGCTCCCACGCCATCGCCGAAGTTGCGCTGATCGGCGCCCCAATTGCCGAGCACCAATCCGTCGTGGGTCATGCCGTCCATAAATATATTGTGGACGTACCAGATATTGGACCATTCCGAGATCTCGTAGGTCATATCGAAATAGCGCAGAACCCGCGGGAAATCGATACCCGCCGAGGCCGCCGGATTCCCCAGCAGGTAGCTACCGCCGTCGGAATTGTCTTCGCCAGCGTACTGGAAGTACACCGAGAACGGTGTTTTAGTCGGTACGATGAAGCGGCTGATGTAGGACGCCTGTTGATTGCCTTGGGTCTGAGAAAGCCCGCTCGGCTGGAAGAAGTCCCGCAATGCAAAGCGCGGCGACGACGGGAGTCCGGCGCCCCCGCCGTATTGCAACAGCCGGTTGACGCCGAGCGACCAGCCGCTGAACGGCTCGATCGATAACTGCACCGCCTCCAGATGCGGGTCGCCGACGGCTTCATTGCCATTGTAGGAAATGTGATTGGCCGACATGCGAGCGACAAAGATTTCATATTGAAACCCCAGGCGCGTCAGGGGTTCGTAGTTCGACACCGTCGCCGACAGCAGGGTCGGCGCCTCGGTGCTCATCAGCGAGCTGCTGTCCGTCATGGGCGACCACCAATGATCGCGCCAGCCGACGTCCAGCTGCGCCCAGTTTGTTCCCAAGCTGAGCACAGAGCCGGTTGGCGTGGTGCGTCCCTGGTACGACACTGCGCCCGCGCTGGCCAGGAAATAATCCGTCGGCTGCGCAAAGGCCACGAAGGACAACGCGAATGCACTGTCGACCGGCATGCCATGCTGATTCGGCACCACGCCGTCCGTGCCGTGGGTGATGGATCCTGTGGCGCTGGCATGCGTCACTGCATAATCGCGCGAATAGCGCTCGAGATAGCGGGACACTCGCCTGCACAGGGCTTTGTCGACCTCGCAAGCCTGCGGCAGCGCCAATCGCACCAACTCGATGGAAAACGGGCGCTTCAAAATGGGCTCGTCGGCGAGTATGAGTACCTTCTCGATCTGCCGCTCGATTTCCGGCTCAAGATTCAGCGGCAGGTAGGCGGTGACGCCGCCGGCGGCGGCGACGCTCGAGGCGGCCAGAATCAAGCCACCGGTCGCGAGTGCATTTCTTCTACTGGCGCGCATGGGCTTCAACCGCCGGCGCGCAGCGATTGAATCTCAAAGCCCGCCGCTCCGTTCAACCACGTGTCCTTGTCGCGGATGATGGCCTGCGCCGGTAACGCCGGCGTTTTCACCGCCAGCCCCGGCAGTTTGCGCACGGCGGTGCCCACCGCAAAGATTTCCACCATGCTCGAACCGAGCTCGACGATGTAGGTTTTGATCCCAACGACTTCTTCCGCGCCCAGCGCGGCCGCTTCATTTTTTACTCGATCGAACACCTGTTCGCGGGCATCGTAAATGAGCGCCGTGAGATCGCCGAGTTCGCCCTTCGCGAGGCTCTGGAACGCCGCTTTGATTCCACCGATCGCACCCAGCGAATACACCGAAGTCGATATGAGGAGCTTGATGGGCATGTAACCCAACTGCGTCATGCCCCACAATTCCTCGCCCGTCAGATCGCTGGTCACGGGCGCCGCGCGCGTCTCGGGCGGCAGCAGCGGATGCAGGGCCGCTGTACCCGACAGGTACATCTCGTGAAATCCCGCGAAATGCAGCACGTTGGTGCGCACGCCGACGACGGCGTTGGCGCCGACGGCCTTGGCATGCGTGACGAGGCGGTCAACCGCGTGATGGCGCGTCGCATTGAACACATCGCTGAATTCTCGGATCTCGCCGCGCACCAGCGTCTTCAAGGTGCCGGCGATGCCGCCGACGGCGCCCACCGAATAGGCAATGTTGCCGAACACGAATTCCTTCGGTTCGTAGCCGGCGTCCATGTGGCAGTACAGTTCTTGAGCATCCCCGGCGCTGGTAAACAGAGCGGTGCCCGGGCCGCCGCTGACACCGGATCCGACAAACAGGAATTCCGAATTCCCGCTGAGATTGCGCAGCTCCGAGCTTACGCCGACGACCCCGTGGACCTCTTCGCGATCCGCTTCCGCCCGCATGCGCTTGAATGCCGCCGCGCGCCCCGCGTGAATCATCTGCGTCACGTCGGGAATTTCGCCCCCCACGATGCCGCGGAACGCCGAGCGAACGCCGCCGAGAAAGCCCATCGACTGAATGCTGTTACCGATCACCACGCCGCTCGGGATGAGTCCCTTGAGACGCATGCAATAGATCTCGTTTCCCGACAGGCCTGTCAATTTGGGTGCCATATTCTTATATCCCGATCGTAAGTTATTGCGAGAGGGGTGTCGACGTGCTGCGCGGCCGGCGCGTCCAGGTGCTCCACACAATGAGGGCCAGCAGCGCCGCTTGGAAAGGCAGCCGGGCCACCAACGCCCACCGCGGAGCGCTGAACAATTCTGCGTGTCGCAGCATGTAGACATTGGCCGGCGTCACCGCGATCGTCAGCAGGAGGAGCCCGATTCCGGCGGCGCGCCGCGTCGCCGGAATCAAGATGCCGATCGCACCCAGCAATTCAAAAGCGCCGCTGACCAGCACCGCCGCGCGCGGCCACGGAATGGCGGGCGGCACAATGCGCATTTCCACCTCGGTCATCGAGAAATGCGCCACGCCCCCGATCATGAACCACAGAAACACCACCGCCAAACCAGCTCGCTTCAAGTTTTGATTATTGTCATTCATTGCCGTCCTCACGCCTGCAAGTGCCGATTCACCAGAGCTACCATCCGCTCCTTCGCGCCGCGAAATAAATCCAGGCCCAAATCAGGCAAATCGACATACGTCGCGCTGCCCTTGAGCAGGGGCTTCACGCGCATCGTTTGCTCGATGATGTCATCATGCGGAGCGAATACCGTCAGCGGGGTTTTCAGGCTCTTGAGTTTTTTGTCGATGGCGTAGCCGCAGGCGGCGCGAAATGCGGCGCAAGGATCGGCCGCGAGCACATGTTCGATGAAGCGGCGCTGGGCATCGCCTAGGTCATAGGGCGGCTCGCGAAATGCCAGGCCGCCGCGCCACGCGCCCAGCAGGTGGCCGCCCTCGGTCGCCGGCTTCAATGGCTGCTCGCTGTATTTCTCCAGCTGGCGTTGCTGTTCTTCGGCGGTGAACAGCGGCATGCCGACCACCGCCAACGCGCGCACCTGGGTGCCCAGGAGATGCGCGATCTCGATGGCCTCGATGGACCCCGTATGCACGCCCATCAAGTCGATCTGGCCCTGCATTCCTGCCGCTTTCAATCCATCCACGGTGCTCTGCGCGTATTGCTCCATCGACAGCGCAAAGGGCGGCGCGTCGGAGAAGCCGTAGCCCAATCGGTCAGGCGCGTGGGTAGGCCTTTCCAGGCTTTCCTGAAACCCCTCCCACATGGCCCCGGAGCGCGGCGACATGTGCAGCAGCACCAGGGGCACGCCCTTGCCATCGTGACTGCGCAGATGCAGCTGGCCGAATCGCGTGGGATAGAGGCGGCGAATCATCCATGCGCGTCCAAAAAGGACTCCACCAACGATGCGACCGGGCCCGGCTGTTCCAAGTGCAGCATGTGACCGGCGCCGGCCACGCTGGCAATTTCGACGTCGGGATAGGCGCGGCGCAAGCCCTCGATCGTACCGTCGGCGCCCAATCGCTTCAGGTAGTCCGACTTCTCGCCCAGCAGCAGCATCAGCGGCGCGCGGATTTCGCGCCAGGTCGCCTCGGCATCTTCACGCTTGTAGAGAATCGGATTGACCCAATGATGACGCGGATCGGCCGCCAGCCGCACTCGATCGTTCTCATCGAGAACTCCCCACACATTGGCGACAAACGCGGCCACTGCGGGAGACAATCGCGGGTAGCGGAATTGGATGATGGCGGTCAATTGCTCGAAGGAATTGTAATTCTTTTCGGTCGCCGGGCTTTTTATCTGATCCAGCCACTTGCGCATCCGCTGCGGCGCATGGTGCGCCGAGGTTCGCGGCAACCCGATGCCTTCAAGGTTGATAACGCAGCGCACGCGCTCGGGCCGAATACCGGCGAACAGGCAGGCGATGTTGCCCCCCATGCTGTGGCCAACCAGACGCGCGGGGTTAAGCGGCGAAATCTGCTCCATCAGCGCATCGAAATCGCCGAGATAGTCCGGAAATCCGTAGCCCTCCTGCGGCCACTCGCTGCGCCCGAAGCCGCGCCAATCGGGAGCGACGATCGGCCAATCCTTCTTGAAGGAATCCACCATGAATTGAAAGGTTTCGCCGGCGTCCAGCCAGCCGTGCAGCAGGAACAACGGCGACTCCAGCGGCGAAACCTCCGGCCCCCACCGGGTCACGTGCAGGTCGAGCCCGCGCACCCGAAGGGTCTCGTGCCGCGGCTGCCGCAGCGCTTGGTACGCGGTCACGTTAGGCACCCAGGAACAGCTTGTAGGCCGGGTTGTCGGTTTCTTCCGTGAAGGCGTATTGCAGGTCGTTAAGATGCAGCAAAAAGTCGGTATCTGTTGCCGCCGGCACCTGGATGCCGGCGAGCACGCGGCCGTGGTCGGAGCCGTGATTGCGGTAGTGGAACAGGCTGACGTTCCAGTGGCTGCCGATGGCCTGTAGAAATTTGAGCAGCGCTCCCGGGCGTTCGGGAAATTCGAAGCGATACAGCCGCTCGTCGGCCAGATCGCGCGCGTGGCCGCCCACCATATAGCGCACGTGCAGCTTGGCCATTTCATTGTCCGTCATGTCGCGAACCGCAAAACCCGCCGCCGCGATCATGCCCAGCAGCAAATCGCGTTCAGGCCTGCCTTGAGTGAGAGCGAGACTCACGAACACCTGCGCGGCCTTGGTATCGGAGTAGCGGTAATTGAATTCGGTGACGCTGCGCGTGCCGAGCAATTCGCAAAATCGCAGGAATGAGCCCGGCTCTTCGGGCAGCTGCACGGCGAACAGCGCTTCGCGCTGCGCGCCGATGTCCGCACGCTCGGCGACATACCGGAGCCGGTCGAAATTCATGTTGGCGCCGCAATTCAAGGCGATGAGCGTGCGCTCCACGCAGTTTTCGCGCGCTACGTATTTTTTGATGCCCGCCACCGCCAGGGCCCCCGCGGGTTCAGCGATGGAACGCGTGTCTTGAAAAATGTCCTGGATGGCGGCGCAGATCTGATCGGTGCTCACCAAAATGATCTCATCGACGTATTGGCGCGCCAGGCGAAAAGTTTCCTCGCCCACCCGCCGCACCGCAACGCCGTCCGCGAATAAGCCGACGCGTTCGAGCGTCACGCGCTTGCCGGCGCGCAGCGACTCGAACATTCCGGCGGCGTCCTCCGGCTGCACGCCGATGATCTTGATGCGCGGATACAGCGATTTTGCGTAAGCCGCGATACCGGCAATCAGGCCGCCGCCGCCGACCGGCACGAAGATGGCGTCGATTTCATCACCGTGCCGCTGCCGCAGAATTTCCATGGCGATCGTGCCCTGGCCCGCAATCACGTCCGGATCATCGAAGGGGTGGACAAACACCAGGCCTCTCTGGCGGGTCAGTTCGGAGGCATGCTCGAAAGCCTGGTCGTAGTCATCGCCATGCAGAATGATCTCGCCACCGAGATCGGCGACGGCCTGCACCTTGATCTCCGGCGTAGTCAGGGGCATCACGATGACGGCGGGGATTTTGCGCGTGCGCGCCGCCAGCGCCACCCCTTGCGCGTGATTGCCGGCCGAAGCGCAGATGACGCCGCGTTGGGCGCTGAAGGCGGATAATTGCGCAATCTTGTTGTAAGCGCCGCGAATTTTGAACGAAAACACCGGCTGCAGGTCTTCACGTTTGAACATCACGTGATTGTTGAGGCGCCGCGACAGGCGAGGAGCGGTTTCCAGCGCGGTCTCGACGGCGACGTCGTAGACCTTCGCTTTGAGGATACGATCGACGTAGTTTTCTTGTAGGGGCGGCATCTTTGACTACATTAGCTGAAGCGGCCGCACAGCGGTATTGTCGCTACTAACTGTGAGACGGTCCACAGCCCGCGGGGCCCGAGGGCTCCGAGACGGGATATTTCGGTAACATACAGGCTATGCGCGCACTCAAAATTTGGGCATTGGGATTGGTGCTGGCCTCGCCGGCCGCGATGGCCCTGTCGGGCAGCACCGTCGCCACGGACAACGTCAAGGCGCGCCTCGTCAGCGAGGTGAGCAGCGTCGCTCCCGGTCAGGTGTTCTGGGTCGCTCTCGAGCTCGACATCCGCGACGGCTGGCATACCTATTGGCGCAATCCCGGCGATTCGGGTGAGGCGACGAAGCTGAACTGGCGCTTGCCGCCCGGGTTCACCGCCTCCGACATCGTCTGGACCACGCCGCATCGCTTCGAGATCGCCCCGCTCGTCAATTACGGCTACGCGAAGCACGCCGTGCACCTGGTGAAAATAACCGCTCCCAAGGATCTTGCGGCCGGAGCGCCGGTTGCGCTGGCGGCCAAAGCCAGCTGGCTGGTGTGCTCCGATGTGTGCATTCCGGAAGGCGCCGATTTGCAGTTGAGCATTCCGTCGAGCGCGCAACCGGGCGGCGTCGATCCTGCCTCGGCGGCGCTATTTACGACGGCGCGCAGCGAGGTGCCCAGTGCGCAGCCGGCGGCCACTGTCGCCAGCATTCAGGGCGATCAGTTGGTGATCACGCTGGGCGCCGAGTGGGGGGCCACGCTCTCGCAGATCAAGTCCCTCGCGTTCTTTCCTTACGATGAGGGCGGCATCGAATATGCCGCTCCGCAAACACTGAAACGCACCAAGGACTCGGTCGAGCTGTCGATGAAGATCGGCTATCAGCCGCCGAAAGCCGGCGCCATTCGCGGCGTGCTGGTGGCCACCGAGCAGAACGGTACGGCATCGGAGGCCGTGCCGATTGAAATTGCCGCCGACTTTTCCGGCGCCGGCGCCGCGCAAGTCAAGGCCGGCCCGCGCTTCGCGCCGCTCGCGGCGCCGAGCAAGGCACCGGAGCACTCGCTTCCCGTCCTGGCGCTGTTCGCGATACTGGGCGGGCTGATCTTGAATCTGATGCCCTGCGTATTTCCGGTGCTATCGATCAAGGCGATCACGGTGGTGGAGCAGGCCAAGAAGCACCCCGCGGCGGTGCGCGCCAAGGCCCTGGTATTTGCCGCGGGAGTGATCAGTTCGATGCTGTGCCTCGCGGCCGTGCTGTTGGCGTTGCGGGCCGGCGGCGAGGAGATCGGCTGGGGTTTTCAATTGCAGTCGCCGCTGTTCGTGACATTTATGGTTTACCTGCTGCTGGCCGTCGGACTGAACCTGTCGGGCGTATTCGAGATCGGCGGCGGTCTGGCGGGCGTCGGCGATGGACTCACGCGAGGCGATGGCTACGGCGCTTCGTTTTTTACCGGAGTCCTGACCACGCTGGTCGCGACTCCCTGCACCGCGCCCTACATGGCGGCTGCGGTCGGCGCGGTGCTGACGCAACCTGCGATCAACGCGCTGTGCATTTTTGCGGCCTTAGGAGTAGGGCTGTCGCTGCCGTACGTGCTGCTGTCGTTCGCGCCCTGGATGCGCCGCGTGCTGCCAAAGCCGGGCGCATGGATGGATACTTTGAAACAGCTGTTCGCCTTTCCGATCTACGCGTCGGCGGCCTGGTTGCTGTGGGTGCTGTCCCACGAGACCTCGTCCTTCGGCCTGGCGGCCGCTCTGGCGGGTACCGTTCTGGTCGGCCTGGCCGCCTGGGCCTACCAGAAATCCAATTCGAGTTCCGGCGGCGGTCGGATTACCGTGCTGGTCACCGCCGTGGCGGCGCTGTTGATCGCGGTGATTTTGCCGGTGCGCTTTTCCGGCGTGGCGTCCGCTTCAACGGCTGAGTCGGCGCAAGCCCGGCCCGGCGTCGACGAGTGGCAGCCCTACAGCGCGGCGCGGGTCGCCGAACTTAGCGCGGCCGGCCGCCCGCTGCTGGTCAATTTCACCGCGAGCTGGTGTCTGACTTGCCTCGTCAATGAACGCAATGCGTTTGCCGATTCTGCCGTGCAAGAAATCTTTCGCGACAAGAAGGTGATCCTGATGAAGGGGGATTGGACCAATCGCGACCCCGCCATCACGCATGCCTTGGCCGCTTTTGGGCGGGCCGGAGTGCCGCTGTATGTGGTTTACAATTCGCACCCCGGAAGTGAGCCCCTGATCCTGCCGCAAATCCTCACCGCAAGCGTGGTCGAGAGCGCATTTTCCAGCGCGCCCGCGCAATGACAATGTGGCATGCTTTGCATGCATGGCCGTAGATAACGCGACTACCATTTCCGTCATCGATTTCCGACGCCACAGCATGGTGCTGCAATGGCATTCGCTCGGCGGCACGTGGACCGCCTGCGACACGCCGCCGGCGTTGGTCCACGGGATCGCCCTGATCCGTCCCGTGGGACCCAATATCTGCGTGTACGGGCAGGGCGGACGGCTGCGGCTGCAGATCGGCCCCAACCAATACGCCCTATCGGAAAATGCGCCGCGCATTAGCTGCACCCGCGGACTCGCGAGCTTCGGATTTCGCAGGCGCTTCACCGTCAAGTCGAGCAGCGGCGGCGTGCTCTTCAACTATTCCTACTGGACCAATCAAGGTCGAGATTTCTACCGTTGGCTGGCCGATCGGGCGGAGGATCCCGACTGGCGCATCAGCTCGGGACGCCAGTGGTCCGAGGGCGTCGCCTCAACGGCGCTGCGGGCGGTCTAGGGCCAACTCTTGGCGCGGCAAGAGGCCCGCGAGTTCCGCGTGGGTGAGATGGCGCCATTGTCCGGGGCGCAGATCGCCTAGGCGAATATGCATGATGCGCACGCGCTGCAGGCGCTGCGCCTTATACCCAAGGGCGGAGCACATCCGGCGAATTTGCCGGTTCAGTCCCTGGGTCAGGATGATTCGAAATGATTGCGGACCGATGCGGATGACTTTGCTGGGTTTGGTCAGCTGGCCCATGATTTTCACGCCGCTCTGCATCATGCGCAGCGCGAGGTCCGTGATGGGGCGATCCACCGTGACCACGTATTCCTTTTCATGATTGTTTTCCGACCGAAGAATTTCATTGACGATGTCGCCGTCGTTGGTCAGCAGTATCAAGCCCTCGGAGTCCCGGTCCAATCGGCCGATCGGAAAAATACGTTCTGGAAACCGCACGTGCTCGATGATGTTGTCCTCGATTTGGGTTTCCGTGGTGCAAATGATGCCCACGGGCTTATTGAGGGCAATGTAGACCGGCTTTTTCTTGACGCCGATCAAATCGCCGTCGATGCGCACTTCGTCGCCATCGGCCACTTGGGTGCCCAACGAGGCCGGCTGCCCATTGCAGGTCACGCGGCCCGCTTCGATCCACTTGTCCGCCTCGCGCCGCGAACATACGCCAGTCTCGCTGATGTATTTGTTGAGGCGCACCGCGAAAATCAGGCTCGGCTGCTCAAGAATTGGCCGAACTGTTTGGCAAGCGTGTTCGGCGCGGCCTCGAAGAGGCCATCCTCGTAATCCAGCATGTCGACAAACTTTCCCTTGGGCAGGGCGGCTTTGACTTTGGCGAGGCTCGCTGCGGTGTCGAGCCCGGTGCGCACCACCAGACTCGGCTGCACGGCCTGCGGCAATCGATCGGCCGTGGGGATTCCCACCAGCAGCAGACGCCGCACGAGTTCCGGCCTCGCGGCCGCGAGTTCGAGCGCACAAGCGCCACCTGAATGCAGCCCCAATAAGTCGATTTGGCGCAGCCGCAAATCCTTCGCCAGATCGGCAATGGCGTCGGCGGCGTCGGCCACGCTCAAGGCCGGCGAGGGATCCGATTCTCCCCAGCCGGGCAAGTCGGGCGCATAAACCGAACGCACATCCGCGATCGTCGGCAAGAACCTCGCGAAGATGCGGCTCGACTGCTGCTCCGGATGCAGACAGATGAGCGTCACCTGTTCGTCGAAACCGCCGGTGGTCGGAAACGCAGTGCGCACATGGAGTTGCCCGAAGCGACAGTCAAAATAAGCCCGACGAGTGCGCACCGCCTCGATTGCATCTTTCGAGAATTTTGGGCCCTTCGCCGCCAAATAAATCTCCGCTCGCCAGTGCCTAGAATACTAGAACTCACGGCACCTCCCGTCCCCTGTCGCGCCTTGCGCGGACTGTGTGTAGCTTTAAAGCTACATTAAGTTTCACATTTCCTGCAAATAGCTCTGGCTTCGGCAGCGACGCGACGCTAGAGTGTTGCTCGGACGCAAAGGGAACCTTAGGGAAACTAAAGAAGACCGACCAGCGCCGAGCGCTCTTGCAAAAGGCGCCGCGAGAGGCATGGGGACCTAAAAGCCGGGCATAGCCCGGCTTTTTTATTGCGCCACTCGATCCCACACGCGCGACATGGTGAATCCATTCGAACGGCCGCCCTTGAACCCCACGACTTCCACCAGCCGCTGGCGGTCTTGCGAGATGCTGTAGCGCTCTTCGTAGGGGGCGCGGTCTTCCTCTGGCTCGCTGCTACGCACAATTAGTGTCTTTTCAGACCACGTGCAGTGGGGGGGCAACTCATCGCGCCCCGACCGCAGCGGCGCATCGCGGTCCGAGGAGCTGTGATGGCGGTGTTTTTGATCCCCCGAGGGCTGGCACACCCGGTTTCTGCCGTTTGAGGAGAATGTCACGACGCCGCCAAGCTGCTGCACCTCGAGCAGTTTCCCGGGCCAGCGCAGACCCTCCCCTAAAGAATTCATGGACGGGGTCGTTGGCGGCAACGGGGCAGGATATCCGGCTCCTTGAGCGCCGCGGCCGCCGCGGCCGCCGGGACTTCCAGAGTTGCCGGCGCTTCCGGGTGCCTGGGCGAGTTGCAGCAGATGCAATGGATCGTCGCTATCGGCAGCGTTGAGCTTCCAGTGGCCGCTGAAATCCACCCCCGGCGGCGGCGCCAGGCTGGTTGAATCGGTGGCGCAAGCCGTTAGCAATAAGATTGCCGCCAGCACTGCGACCCGCATGGTCGACCCCCAAATCATTGGGGGGAATCTTATAATGAAATCAACTGACGGAGTTGTGCGCGCGGCCGGCGGAGCGCAGGTCGTTCGGGCCGCATATCCAGACGCGGCCTTCGAAGGGCTGGAAACATACGCGCACCCCTTCGGTGCGTCGCATGGTTTGTGACCCGCAGGCAATCTTGCCGTCGGCAAGATCCGCTTGAATCAGGTCGACCAGCGAGGCGCTGGGCTCACCCACAGTGGGTGGCAACGCATGCGCGAGAATGCGGGCCTGCACCTCATCGCGTCGCGTCGTATTGCCAAGCACCGCGCGCTTGAACCGGTCGAGCACCACCAGCACCGAACTCAATGTGTTGTCGGTCACGTCGCTGGGGCGCCCGGTGCCGCCCATGAATTTCAGATGCAGCAAACCACCCACGCCGCGGCCCTCGTCGTGCAAGCAAAGCGCCAGGGCGCCGTGCAATTCGGCGATCAGGAGCATGGGCTCGGGCGAGACATGGTAGGTGTCGGGTGCGACCGAGACTTCCGTCAGATCTTTAGCCAAATGGGGGTCCTTGAAGTGTGCCCCGAGATGCTGCGCCGAACCTAGGAATCCCACTGCCAAGCAAATCACGGTTTTTACGTATTGCAAAAGGAACTACTGCGCGGATTGACACAGAACGGCAGTCACTGACAAGGATCGGCAGTCATAAGCTCATAGCGTGCGGTAATTGGCGTCATTTGGGGCATGCGCCTATCGTATTCGCATGTATCGGTACGACCTCACCGACAAGACGCTCGTCAACGAGCGGGTCGCGCAATTTCGCGACCAAACGCGCCGATTCCTGCAAGGGACTTTAAGCGAGGATGAATTTCGCCATCTGCGGCTGCGCAATGGCCTGTACATCCAGCGCCACGCTCCCATGCTGCGAGTCGCGATACCTTACGGACTGCTGTCATCGACGCAGCTGCGCAAATTGGCGTCGATCGCGCGCCGCTATGATCGCAGCTACGGACACTTCACGACCCGCCAGAATATTCAATTTAATTGGCCCAAGCTGGAGCAGGTGCCGGATATTCTGGCGGAACTCGCCGATGTTGAAATGCACGCCATCCAGACCAGCGGCAATTGCATTCGCAACATCACGTCGGATCACCTCGCCGGCATCACACCGAACGAGCTAGAGGATCCGCGCGCCTGGTGCGAGATCATCCGCCAGTGGTCGACGTTCCATCCGGAATTCACCTACCTGCCGCGCAAATTCAAGATAGCGGTTACCGGGGCGCCGCAAGACCGCGCCGCCTCACTAGTCCATGACGTGGGCGTGCACATTGTGCGCGGACCGGACGGCGATCTGGGCTTTGAAATCCTCGCCGGGGGCGGCCTCGGGCGCACCCCGATCATCGGCCAGGTGGTGCGCGATTTCCTGCCGCGCGAGCATCTGCTCACCTATCTCGAGGCGATACTGCGCATCTACAACTTGGAAGGCCGCCGCGACAACCTGACCAAGGCACGCATCAAAATACTGGTGCGCTCGCTCGGGATCGAGGAATTCACGCGGCGCGTGGAAGCCGAGTGGGCACTGCTGCGCGATAAAGGTCCACGCGTCGATGAGGCCGCGGTTGCACGCATGCGCGGCCATTTCAATCCGCCCGCCTACCGCACGCTTCCTGACCTGCAGCCCGACGAGGGCAAGGAAGCCGCCTTTCGTGCCTGGTATCGCTACAACACCGCGGCTCACAAGGTGGCGGGCTATCGCGCGGTCTATGTGTCGCTTAAAAAACCCGACAGGCCGCCGGGCGATGCCACCGACGCGCAAATGGATTTCATCGCCGATCTGGCCGATCGCCACAGCTTCGGCGAAGTACGCGTGACACACACCCAGAATTTACTGCTCGCCGATGTCGAACAGGGCGAGACCTATGAGCTGTGGCGGGCACTCAAGAGCGTCGGCCTCGCGACGCCGAACATCGGGACGCTGACCGATATCATTTGCTGTCCGGGACTGGATTTCTGCAGCCTCGCCAACGCCGGCTCCATCGACGTCGCAAAGCTCATCAACGAGCGCTTCGATGATTACGACTACATTTATGATTTGGGCGAGATCGAGGTCAAGATGTCGGGCTGCATGAATGCCTGCGGGCATCATCATGTCGGACACATCGGTATCCTCGGCGTGGATAAGGGCGGCGAGGAGTGGTACCAGATCACCATCGGCGGTGCGGCGGGCGCCGACGCTTCCTTAGGCGCGGTGATCGGCCCGTCGGTGGCCAAGACTCAGGTCGCCGAAACGATCGCGCGTTTGTTGGATGTGTATGTCGAGGAGCGCGGTCCGGAAGAGCGCTTCCTCGATACGGTGCGCCGGCTCGGGGTGAAACCTTTCAAGGACAGAGTGTATGCCGCGCCGGTTGCTGCGTGATCGGCACATCGTCGAGGATGATTGGCGGTACGTTGCCGAGGCCGCGGGCGATAGCGCCGCGCCGCTCATCCTCACCTTCGATCAATGGCGGCAGGAGCCCGATACCTGGATGGCACGCGGCAGCCGCCTAGGAGTGGTTCTTCAGCCCGATCACAAAGTCGAGCAACTGACCGCCGGATCTTGCGCACTTCGCTTTGGTTGCCGCGCAATTTCCCGGGCCCAGCGACGGGCGCGGCTATAGCCAGGCGCGGCAATTGCGCGAGCGCCTAAACTTCAAAGGCGAGCTGCGCGCGACAGGCTATGTACGCCGCGATCAGTTGTTCTTCCTGGCGCGTTGCGGCTTCAATAGCTTCGAGTTGTCGGACGCGGATCTTGAGGAGGCGAATTCGGCCTTTTCAACCTTCAGCGCGGCCTATCAGCCGTCGAATGACTTTGGATTGGAACGCACGCTTCGGCCGCTAGCGTCCTAGCCGATCAGGCGATGTCGCGCAGCGGCACCTCCATGTCGCCCAAGATGCGATCGACCTCTTCTTGGGTTTCCACCTTCTCCGTTTCGCGCACCAGCTTGCGCGGCAGATGCGGCGCCAGAAGTTCGATGAACTCATACATGTAGGCGCGCAGCAGCGCGCTGCGCCGAAAGCCGATCCAGGTCGTATGCCCCTCGAAAAGATGTGAGGCATCGAGCACCACCAGGTCTCCGTCGGTGAGCGGGTCGATGGCCAATCGAGCCAGGATGCCGACGCCCAAGCCGATGCGAACATAGGTCTTGATGACGTCCGAGTCGCGCGCCGTCAATGCCACGTCCAGCGACAGCCCCGCGGTTTCGAACAGCGCCGGCAGCGACGATCGGCCGGAAATGCTGAATACGTAGGTCACAATCGGATACTCGGCCAGCTTCTTGAGCGTGAGCTTCCCGCCCGAGGCCAGCGCATGCCCGCGCGGCACGACCACGGCGCGGTGCCAGCGGTATACGGGCAAGCGCACCAAGTGCGGGAATAGCTCTTCGGAACCCGTGGCAATGGCGAAATCGACTCGATCGCGAGCCACCATTTCCGCAATCTGCTCCGAAGTCCCCTGATGCAGGTGCAAGCGCACCTTCGGGTATTTCATGCGAAACGCCCGAATCACCGGCGGCAACACGTAGCGCGCCTGCGTGTGCGTGGTGGCGATCGAGAGCGTGCCGCCGTCGGCCTTACGCAGCTCCGCGGAGGTGCGGCGGATGTTCTGCATTTCCCGCAATATGCTGCTCGCGCGCGAAATGATTTCTTCGCCCGCGGCGGTGGTGCGGGTGAGCGCCCGGCCCTCGCGCTCGAACAATTGAAAGCCGAGTTCTTCCTCCAAGAGCTTCAGCTGGCGACTGACGCCGGGCTGCGAAGTATGCAGTTGGCGTGCCGCGGCGGTGATGTTCAGTCCATTTTCGTGGACCGCGACGAGATAGCGCAATTGCTGGAATTTCATGAGTAGCGGCCAGCCCTTATCGTTAAATGCTTGGGTTGCTGCACTAGCATATAAGTTTAAGGCGGCCCGTGCTTTCAAGATGACACCGATGACGAAACGGCATTTGCTCATGTCCGGGAATTCGTTTTGCGCCGGCGTGGCCTGCCTTATAGTGAGGCGATGGTCGCAATCATCAGCGTTGCACATTCGGCGCGCCCCAGCGGAGGCGAATAATTCTTGCCATGCCAATAACTTAGGCGCGAAGCAACGTCTGCGGCCGCGACCCTCGGACGGAACCTAAGTGAATTACTTTCCCATTTTCCTTAACCTGTCGGCGCAGAAGGTGCTGGTCGTGGGCGGCGGCGAAGTGGCGCTGCGCAAGGTGACGCTGCTCGAGCGCGCCGGCGCATTGATCAGCGTGGTCGCGCCCCAAGTGCTGCCGGAACTTGAGGAGCGGGCCGCGGGCGGCGCCATTGCATTGGCGGCTCGCGAATTTGTTCCCGACGATCTTAACGGCGCGCGGCTGGTCATCGTCGCGACCTCGCGCCGAGCGGTGAACCGCTGGATCGCCAATTTGAGCGAAGCGCGCGGCATTCCCGTCAACGTCGTCGACGATCGCGAGGCTTCGCGCTTCATCGTTCCCGCCATCATCGATCGCGATCCGGTGCTGGTGGCGATCTCCACCGAAGGCACCTCGCCGGTGCTTGCGCGCCGCTTGCGCGAACGGCTCGAAGCACTGATCCCGGCAAAAATCGGCGAGCTGGCGTTATGGCTGCGAGGCCTGCGCCGCGCCGCCCGGCGGCGATTGCGCGATGTGGGTGAGCGCCGCCGATTCTTCGAACAACTGATCGACGGCCCCGCGGCTCGGCGTTTCGTCGACGGCGACACGCATGGCGCGCAGGGCATCGCACAACAGCTGCTGTCGCGAGCCGCCACTGGTGCGCGCGCGGCGGGAGAGGTCACCCTGGTGGGCGCAGGCCCGGGCGATGCGGAACTGTTGACCTTAAAGGCGCTGCGCGCGCTGCAGGACGCCGATGTGATCTTGCACGATCGGCTGGTGCCGGAAGCGATTCTGGACATGGCCCGGCGCGACGCGCAGCGAATTTGCGTGGGCAAAGCCGCCGGCGGCCGCGGCAGCACCCAGGAAGAGATCAACGAGTTGCTGATCGAACATGCGGCGCAAGGCAAGCGAGTGGTGAGGCTGAAGGGCGGCGACCCCTTCATGTTCGGCCGTGGCGGCGAAGAATTGGAGGCGCTCAGCAAAGCGCGGATCCGCTTCTCCGTGATACCCGGCGTCACCTCGGCGGCCGGTTGCGCGGCCTACGCCGGCATTCCGCTGACGCATCGCGACTACGCGCATGGCGTCACTTTTGTGACCGGGCATGAGGACAAGGACGGCCGGGAACCGGATTGGCGCGCCCTGGCGCAGCCCGGAATGACCGCCGTGTTCTACATGGGCCTCGCGCGCTTGGAACACATCGCGGCCAAGCTTACGCAGCATGGCGCTGCGGCGGCCTTGCCGGCCGCCCTCGTGGCCCAGGGCACGCTGCCGAATCAACGCGTCATTACCGGGACCCTCGCGACCATCGCATCACTGGCGGCGAGCGCGGGGGTTGAATCGCCGGCGCTGTTGGTGGTGGGCGAAGTGGCGTCCTTGCACGCCTCGTTGGCCTGGTTCAGCACCGGCGCAGCCGCGGAGATGTCGCAGACGGCGTAAGTTACGCGATGGCGTCGAGAAATCCGCGCTCGGCGAGCCAGGCCTTATTGAACAAACGCGACTGATACTTCGCGCCGCCGTCGCACAGTACGGTGACGATGGTATGGCCGGGACCCATTTGCTTGGCGAGCGTCACCGCCGCAGCCACATTGATACCCGCGGTACTGCCCAGCAGCAGCCCCTCTTCGCGCAACAGCCGATACACGAAGTGCATGGTTTGCGCGTCCGAAATGCGCAGCGCATCATCGATCGGTGCGCCCTGAAGATTCGCCGTCACGCGGCCGGTGCCGATGCCCTCGGTGATGGAGGAGCCGCCGTCGGTCTTCAACTCGCCGTCCTTGACGTAGTGATACAGCGCGCTTCCCGGAGGATCGACCAGCACGATGCGCACCGCGGCGGACTGGGATTTAAGATATTGCGCGACGCCGGCCAAGGTCCCGCCGGTGCCCGTCGAGGCGCAGAACGCGTCGATTTTGCCGCCCGTGTCGCGCCACAATTCCGGCCCCGTCGATTCGTAATGAGCATCGCGATTCGCGGTGTTGTCGAATTGATTGGCCCAGACGGCATTGGGCAGTTCCAGCGCCAAGCGGCCCGCGACTTTTTGGTATTGGTTCGGATTGCTGTAGGGCACCGCGGGCACCTTGCGCAAATCCGCGCCCAACGCCTCGATGATCTGGTATTTCTCCGCCGCCTGATTGTCCGGCATCACGATCACGCATTTATAGCCGCGCGCATTGCACACATGCGCAAGACCGATGCCGGTGTTGCCGGCGGTGCCCTCGACGACGGTGCCGCCGGGTTTCAAGGTGCCGCGCCGTTCAGCGTCCAGCACGATCCACTTCGCCGCCCGATCTTTCACCGAGCCGCCCGGGTTCATGAACTCGGCCTTGCCGAGGATTTCGCAGCCGGTTTCCGCGCTCAAGGACCGCAGCCGAATCAGCGGTGTGTTGCCGATCGCATCCGTGAACCCATCGCGCACATTCATGGCGGCGTTGCCTCGAGGCGCGGCGTCGCTTCAATACGGCTTCCCTCGAGTTCGCCTTTCAGTCGGGCGACGTCCAATTCGCCGCTCCACTTGGCAACCACCAGAGTCGCGACACCGTTGCCGATCACATTGGTAAGCGAGCGCGCTTCCGACATGAAGCGGTCGATGCCGAGAATCAGCGCGAGGCCGGCAACCGGCAAGGTACCCACCGCGGATAGCGTCGCGGCCAGCACGATGAAGCCGCTGCCGGTCACGCCCGCAGCACCCTTGGAGGTCAACAGCAGCACGGCCAGCAGCGCGATTTGCTGCCACAGATTCATCGGGGTGTTGGTCGCCTGCGCAATGAAGACCGCCGCCATCGTCAGGTAGATGGAGGTCCCGTCCAGATTGAACGAGTAGCCCGCGGGAATGACCAGGCCCACCACGGGTTTGCTGGCACCCAGCCTTTCCAGCTTGGCCATCATCCGCGGCAACACCGTCTCTGAAGAGGAGGTCCCGAGCACGATCAACAGTTCATCTTTGATGTACTTGACGAATCGCCAAATACTGAAGCCGTGCAGCCGCGCGACGATGCCGAGCGCGCCGAAAATGAACAAGAGGCATGTCGCATAGAAACTGCCCATCAGCGCACCGAGCGAGACCAGCGAGCGAAAGCCGTACTTGCCGATGGTGAATGCCATCGCGCCGAACGCTCCGATCGGCGCCAGGCGCATCACGATGCCGACGATCCAAAACATGACATGCGAAAACGACTCGATGACGCTGGCCATTACGGCGCCCTTGGGGCCGAGGCGCTGCAGCGCGAATCCGAACAGAATGGCGATCAGCAGAATCTGCAGTATTTCGCCCTTGGCGAATGCGTCCGCCAGCTGGGTCGGGATCACGTTGAGCACAAAATCCGTCACCGACTGCAGTTTGCCGGGCGCGGTGTAATCCTTTAAGGGCGCGGTATCCAGAGTGTGCGGGTCGGCATTCATGCCGGCGCCGGGGCGCAGCACATTCACCACCACCAGCCCGAGGATCAGCGCGATCGTGCTCATGACCTCGAAATAGATCAGTGCCAATCCGCCGGTCTTGCCGACCTTTTTCATGTCCTCCACGCCGGCGATTCCCATCACCACCGTGCAAAAGATCACCGGCGCAATCAGCATCTTGATGAGCTTGATGAAGCCGTCGCCGAGCGGCTTCATCTTGGCGCCGGCTTCCGGATAGTAATAGCCCAGGAGCACGCCTAAGCTGATGGCGATGAGAACCTGGAAGTACAAGGAACGGTAGAGGGGCTTCACCCCTCAAAATTTACGCGATTCACAAACGTGGCGGTGGCATTTTCTCGATGGGACCGCTGAAAAGCCGCGCTCGATCGACGGGTGATAAAAGAATCCCCGGACTAGCCGGGGAACTTGAGTGGAACAGGTGCTTAGGTAAAGACCTAAGCACGTCCTAAGTGGCAGATACGCCGCACAGAGTGTGCCAAAACGTTCGACCTTGTTTGTGTCGACCAGTGTTGCAACTAAGTAACTCTGGTTAAAAACACGAACCGCTTCGTTGCCGCCATGATAGGCGATATCATAGATAAATCCAATAGTTAACGCGAATTAACGATGTTGTTCTGCAGTATGTTAAATCTGTTGTCTATTGGTAACAAAACAACACTTAAGGCCATTGCGACGCCTTGAGGTCAAAATCCTTGGAAGCGGCGCTGACCACGCAATAGCGTTGGCCGGTGGGGGCCTCCATGACCCACCAGGAGCGAACCTTCTGCACCCGTTTGGCGCCCAACGCTTCCAGCCTGCGCACTTCGGCCTCGATATCGTCGGTTTCGATGTCCAAGTGCACCCGGCTCGGGTGAGTCACCGCCTGTACTTCGATCTGCAGGCCGTGGCGGGTGTCGTCGAGCTGCCGGTAGATTGCTCCCTCCTCCGCCAGGGCGCGCACCGGCAGGCCGAGCGCGCCGCCCCAGAAGGCCGCGGCACCCTCTAGATCCGTGGTTTGGCAATCGATGATGAATCCGCCTAGTTTGCTTTTATGCATGTGTTGCTCCAAATTCGCGAATTTCACGATTTCAGGGGAATGAACGCATGAAATACTTGCACACGATGGTCCGGGTGACGGACATCGAACAGTCCTTGCGCTTCTATCGCGACGCGCTCGGCCTCAAGGAATTATCGCGCAAGGACTATCCGCAGGGACGCTATACCCTGGTTTTTTTGGCCGCTCCGGGCGATGAGCTGGCGCAGGTCGAGCTCACCCATAATTGGGATCCGGAAACCTATTCCGGCGGGCGCAATTTTGGCCACTTGGCCTACGCCGTCGACGATATCTACGCCGCCTGCCAGCGCCTCATCGACCATGGCGTCACGATCAATCGGCCGCCGCGCGACGGGCGCATGGCGTTCGTGCGTTCTCCGGACAGCGTGTCGATTGAATTGCTGCAAAAAGGCGCGGCGCTCGCACCGGCGGCACCGTGGGCAGGCATGCAGAATGTGGGGCAGTGGTAGCGGGCTGCCGACGCTAAAACATCTCGGAGGCGTCCGGGGTCTTGGCCTCGACCTGCGTGCGCGACGGAATGTGATCGCCGGTGATCATCTCGCTGTATCCCTGTCCCGGGCCTACCATGGGATAGACGCCGGCATCGCGGTCAATGACGACCTCGAGAAACGCGGGGCCCTCGAATCGGATGAACTCCGCCACGACGCGCGGCACGTCGGCTTTCTGATCGAGCCGGACCGCATATTTGAAGCCGTCGGCCGCTGCGGCCTTGATGAAATCCTTGGTGTGTAGGCTCTTGTCGCTGGCACTCATGCGGCCCTTGTGGAACAGCTTCTGCCATTGCCTGACCATGCCGTCGCCGAAGTTGTTGAGCACCACGACTTTGATGGGCAAATCATAGGTGGTGACCGTTTCCAGCTCGCCGATATTCATGCGGATGCTCGCATCGCCGTCGATATCGATGACCAAACGGCCGCGCTGCGCGAACTGCGCGCCCACCGCCGCCGGCAGGCCGAAGCCCATGGTGCCCATGCTTCCCGACGTCAACCACAGCCTCGGGGCGCGGAAGTCAAAATACTGCGCCGCCCACATCTGGTGCTGTCCGACGCCGGTGGTGATGATGGCCTCGCCTCGAGTCAGCCGATTGATTTCTTCGATGACGTAGTACGGCTGAATCAACGCACTGTCGCGATCGTACTTCATCGCATGCTTCAGGCGCAGCTCGCTGCAATGCCGATGCCACGGCGACCAATCGCGCCGAAACGCCTTGCGCTTGCCGTACTCCAGCAATCCGCGCAGCGCGTCTGCGATCAATCCCACATGACTCCAATTCACCCGCTTGACCTTGTCGATTTCGGAGGCATCGATATCGAAATGCGCGATGAACTTCGCTTTGCCGGCAAATTTGGCCACGTTGCCGGCCACCCGATCATCAAAGCGCGCACCGAGCGCCAACAGGCAATCGCAATCATCCACCGCATAGTTGGCGAATGCCGTGCCGTGCATGCCGAGCATGCGCATGGACAGCGTATCGGCGGTGTCGACGGCGCCGATGCCCATGAGCGTGGTCACCACCGGAATCTGAAACTGCTTCGAAAAATCGCGCAACGCGCCTGCGGCGTTGCCGTTGATCACGCCGCCGCCCGCATAGATCAGCGGGCGCTCCGCGGCATTTAAGGCCGCGAAGAAATCCGCACAGGCGGCCTCCGGCAACTTCGCGGCCTCCAGCCTGTTCATGCGCTGCCGGAAGCCGGGCACGGCCAGGCGGCCGGAGCCTTGAAACACGCCTTTCCAATTCTGCACGTCCTTCGGCACGTCCAACACCACCGGACCCGGCCGCCCGGTACGCGCGATTTCGAAGGCAGTGCGCACCGTGGCTTCCAATTTGGCGGGGTCGGTGATCAAGAACACGTGCTTGGCGACCGCGCCCATGATGCTCGGCACCGGGGCTTCCTGGAAGGCATCGGTACCGATTGAAGTGGTGGGCACCTGGCCGCAGATGACCACGATCGGCACGGAATCCGCCAGGCTGTCCCGCACCGGCGTGACGGTATTGGTGGCGCCCGGACCCGACGTCACCATGGCAACGCCCACCCGGCCGCTCGCCCGCGCATAGCCCGCCGCCATAAACCCGGCGCCCTGCTCGTTGGCTGGCACGACCAGGGGCATGGCCGCTTCGTGTTCCTGGTTGTAGCGAAATACCGCATCATAAATCGGCAATATCGCGCCGCCGCTGTAGCCGAAAATGGTGTCGACGCCCTCGTCGGCCAGTACCTGGACGAGCATGTCCGCACCGGTCATCGTGGCACCTGCCAGCGGATGCGCGCCTTTGCTCAGCATTTCGGTATGGTTCTTCACTGGAGGAAAGACTAGCAGCTTTGGGCTCTGGCGCCCATGTGCCGCGCTCCCGTATCCTGCGGTGCCATGCGTCATATCATCGCAATACTTCTACAAAATGAAGCCGGCGCGTTGACCCGCGTCACCGGACTGATATCCGCGCGCGGATACAACATCGAGTCGCTCTCGGTCGCCGCCACCAACGACCCGACGGTTTCGCGCGTCACGTTGGTGACCATCGGATCCGACCAGGTCATCGCCCAGATCAACGCCCAGCTCCTGAAGCTGGTCGACGTCGTTGCGGTCGAAGACCTGACCAGCGGCGATCACCTGGCGCGCGAATTGCTGCTGATCAAGCTGAAGCTCTTCGCCGACCAGATCGAATCGGCAAGCGCGCTGCTGCGCCGAGCCGGAGGCAGGGTGCTGTCGTCCAATCCGTCGAGCTATATCATCGAGCTCGCCGGCACCGAAATCGAGGTTGGCGAATTCATCGCCCATATCGGCGCATTCGGCGAGATTGTCGAAGTGGTGCGCAGCGGTGTTCTCGGTATTTCGCGCGGTAACCCACGCTTGCATGTCATCAAATGAATACTCCCTACACGCTGTACGATTATCTGCCCTCCGGCAACGGTTACAAGGTGCGCCTGACGCTCAAGCACCTGAACATCCCGTATCGATTGGTGCAGAGGGATATCACCCGGGGGGAGACGCGAACGGCGGAGTACCTGGCCAAAAACCCCAACGGCAGAATTCCACTGCTCGAGATCCCGGGCCGCGGATTTCTGGCGGAGAG
Source organism: uncultured Gammaproteobacteria bacterium (assembly GCA_963749775.1). Classification (GTDB taxonomy): domain Bacteria; phylum Pseudomonadota; class Gammaproteobacteria; order Steroidobacterales; family Steroidobacteraceae; genus Bog-1198. The sequence continues at coordinate 11,453 of CAVVPB010000015.1, read as the reverse complement.
CCACGCCATCATCAGCTTTCTGGCCGAGGGGTCCGAATTGATCCCAGCCGATGCTTGGCAGCGCGCCAATCTTTGGCAGTGGCTGTGTTTCGAGCAGTACAACCTTGAACCGAACCTCGGCACCGCGCGATTTTGGATCAAGAGTCTGCACAAGAGCACGGCGCAACTCGGCGAGCGATTGACGGAAAAAATCACCCAAGGCCATGCGGCCCTCGCCGTGCTGGAACAGGGCCTCCAAGGCAAGGAGTTCCTGGTGGCGGATCGATTCACGTTGGCGGACATCGCGCTCTACGCCTATACGCACGTGGCGCCGGAGGGCGGCATATCGCTCGACGCCTATCCTGGTATCGGCGCGTGGCTGAAACGAGTCGCCGCGCAAGCGCGGCACGCCCCCATCAGCGCGCCTTAGACAAAGATCACGGCGCACGTTTACGCTAAAATTTGCGAAATCACTGCGGGTGTTACATGCAGGGTACGGACTCGACCATTCAGTACGCTCTTGAGCTCTTATTGGGCTTAGGCCTGGGTGCGATCGTCGGACTGGAACGGCGCCTGCGGGGGCATCCGGCAGGCATTCATACCAATGCGCTGGTTGCCCTGGGCTCCACCGCCTTTGTCATCGCGGGACTGGTGCTGGGCGGCGAAATTTCCCGCGTGGCGGCCCAGGTCGTGACCGGCAGCGGCTTCATATGCGCCGGCGTCATTCTGCATCGCGGGGCCGACGTCCGCGGCCTCAATACCTCCGCAACCTTGTGGTGCGCCTCGGCGATGGGAGTGCTGTCGGGCGTGAATCGGCCGCTGCTCGCCTGCCTGGTCGCCGCCGCCGTGCTGCTGACCAACATCACGCTGCACTATGTCGAGCATGTGCTGGTCAAAATGACGGGCGATCGCGCGACGAATTAGCAGATTTTTTTCATTCCCTGAGGAAACGCTCGTCATGCCCGAAATTGAAGTCACCCCCGAACACGCGGCCGACCCCAATACCCGCCGCGTCGGCATTTTGGTGGGAGTCGTCGGTATCTTGTTGTCCGTGGTCACGATCGCCTCGCACCGTGCGCATACCGAAGCCGTCATTCATCGCACCGAATCGAACGATCAATGGGGCTACTACCAGGCCAAAAAGATCCGCGAGAACACCGAAGAGGTGGCGCTGGCGCTGATACAGACCTTGAGCTCGGATCCGTCCAAGACAGAAGCGATGGCGCACAAGCTCGAGGCTGCGCGGGTCAAGTACGCGGCGGACGCGGAAAGAATTCAGGAAGAGGCGCGTGCCAGGGATGAGGAGACCAAGCGGGCGGAGCGCCGGGCGCTGCGCTTCGACATCGGCGAAGGATTGCTCGAGCTCGGGTTGGTGCTATGTTCACTGTATTTTTTGGCGCGCAAGAACTTCTTCCCGATTTTCGGCATCCTCGCGAGCATTTGCGGCACCGTGATGGGGGTGCTGGGTTTCATGCTTTGAACCGGCTGCTGACACTGACCGCGATGGCGGCGTTCGCGCTGGTAGCGGCGGCAAGGGCCGCCGATGCGCCCGTGGGCGAGTCGGCGTTGCCGAGAGTGGAAGCGCGCTCGGGCAATTTGGTGGCGGTCGGCGTGGTTCACGGCGACAAGATGAGCATTCACGTCAGCCGGCTGCTCGACAATGCGCCGGTGCGAGATGCTGCGATCACCGTGGTACTGCGCGGCGCGGCGCACGGCGCCACCGCCGAAACCGACGGCAGCTATTCGCTGCAAACTAAGGACCTGACCTTGCCGGGGGCCGCGACGGTGGAATTTCAAGTGAGCCAGGGCGCGGAACGCGAGACTCTCAAGGGCACGCTCGCGATCGCGGCCGCGGGCGGCGCGGAGGACAAGAACAATGCGCGGCAATTGTGGTGGTGGGTGCTTAATTTCGCCGTGTGCTTCGGGATTTTGTGGCTCATCTCGCGGCGTCGCAAAGCAGCAAGCTAGAAACTCTGCATCGTCTGCACCAGAAATTGAACTTTCTGGATGCCCGGCAGGTTATTGAGCGGAAATGCCAAATCAATGTGCAGCACGTTGCCCAATCCCGAACGCGTATTGCCCAGGCGTAATCCAAAGCCCACATCCTTGAGCAGCCCCGGATCGCTGTTGCCGACAACGCCGGTGCCCCAGGTTCGACCCACGTCGGCAAACACGGCGCCTCCCACCCGAACCAGGCGAAAGGGATACCAATCCGTAAAGACCCGCTGTTCAACCGTGAAAAGCGCTCGGGAGGTACCGGACTCGAAGCGCAGCGGATAACCGCGCAACCCGTTGTCGCCGCCGAGCAGCAGCTGCATGTCGGGATCCAGCTTATAGGTCGTCGTTCCGGAAAGTGCCGCATACAGCAGCCAATTCTCACGCCAGCGCCAATAATATTTGGCGGCGGCATCGGCGATCAGATTGCGCGCCTGTCCCTGCTCGACGCGCGTGGAGAAATCACCGGTCAAAAACAGCTGCTGCGCTGACGGCAATTCGATTCCGTGCAGCGCTTTTGTCGTCAGGATGACGGCATTGCGGTCCGCACCGAAGACGCTGTTCGACAGTCCCACCTCGCCGCTGATTTCGGTGCCGAAATACAAATCTTCGGCTCGGCCGATTTGATCCTGGTCCCCGACCTTGCCGTAAGCGTCCTGGATAATGTCGAACCCGGTAAATGGATACGACAGCGTCCTGTCCGGCGGCAGCTGCATCGCGGGGGTCAGGGTGACCGGCGTCGGCAAAAACAGATTGCGGTCGTAGCGCACGCCGAAAGTCCAGCGCTTGGTCCAACCGTCGATGAGGCCGCTCGAGACACCACCGCTCAGTTCGAATGCTGTCTCGTTGTCGTTGAATTGATCGACGATATTGCCCAAGTTATAGCGCGAAATTGTGCGATCGAAGCCGTTGTAGGAGAGCTTCGCGCTCCATGGAGCATCCAACGAGTAAAAGGGCTGTGCCAGCAGCAGCTGGCGCTGCGAGCCGTCGCTGGAATCGGCATACGTGAGCGCGGAAACCCAACGCGACCCAAACACATTGGGATCCTTCCATTGGATGGTGCTGCTGGTGCGATCCACGTTGCTGCCGTGCGATATCTGCAGCGTCTTTCCCCAGCCGAGGAAATTCGTATCTTCCAGGTAGAATTTGGTGGTGTTGGTACCGCCGGTGCGGCCGAAGGATATGCCCGGGCTTAAGGTCCAGACATCCTTGGTAATCACCTTGATGTCGACCTTACCGTCGGCGTAGTGCACCGGCACGATGCGCGCGTCGTACACATACGGAAGCAGGCGCAGCGCGCGCTCGGTCTCCGCGAGCTTGCGTGCAAGATACGGCTCGCCGCTGGCGAACAGCAGCTGTGCCTGGATGGTGGAGTGCTTGGTTCGTATGTGCAGGTGATTCGCCAGCCGGAACAGTCCGTTGTTCTCACGCGGGTCGCTTTCATCGAATATGTTGCGGGCGACGATTTCGATCGTGCCGATGACGGCGCCCGCGGCTTCCAGCGCCGCATCGCTCGGCACATCCGCCGGCCGAGGCTCATCGATGCGCGTGTGTTCCCTGTCGGTGAGCTTTGCAGCAAATCCTTGCGTGGGAATGGCCGCGGTCAGGAGAGCGAATGCAATCAGGCACCCGCCGCGGGATAGGCGCATCAGGCGAATGGGCTATAAGGCAGCGTTGTCGCTCTCGCCCGTGCGGATGCGCAGCACCCGGAGGATGTCAGTGACGAAAATTTTTCCATCACCCACCTTCCCTGTCTTCGACGCTCCCACGATGGCTTCCATTACTTGGTCGACCAGCTCGTTCTTCACAGCGACTTCGATGCGGGTCTTCGGCACGAAGTCGACGACGTACTCCGCGCCGCGGTAAAGCTCAGTGTGCCCGCGTTGTCGCCCGAATCCCTTGACTTCCGTCACGGTCATGCCGGAGACGCCGATTTCGGACAATGCAGCGCGCACGTCATCCAGCTTGAAGGGTTTGATGATCGCCGTAATCAATTTCATTCTAGACTCCGATCAGGGGCCGTCTAGGTAATACTATTACGATTCCGTCGGGCTGTATGCCCTCAATCACCCTGCCAAGGGGGTAACTATGAATTCCACCATCCTCATCATCGGCGGCGGACAGGCCGGTGCCCAGGCCGTCGACACCCTGCGGCGTGAGGGCTTCGGCGGCCGCCTGATGTTGGTCTGCGACGAGCCGGAGCTGCCGTATCAGCGGCCGCCATTGTCGAAAAAGTATCTCGCCGGCGAGCTTTCACCCGATCGGCTGCTGTTTAAGCATCGCGCCTTCTATGACGAACATCGAATCGAGCTGCACCTTGGCGTACCGGCGGTGCGGCTCGACCCTGGCGCCCGTGCAGGTGCACCTGGGCGGCGGGGAAAGGCTGCCGTACGACCGATTGCTGCTGTGCCTGGGCGCTTCGCCGCGGCGCTTGACCTGCCCCGGCGCGACATTGAGCGGGGTGCATTATTTGCGCAGCGTGGCGGATGTCGGGTCGATTCGCGCGGCATTCAAACCGGGCGCCCGCGCCGTCATCATCGGCGGCGGCTTCATCGGGCTGGAAACCGCGGCGACCTGCCGCCAGATGGGCTGCGAGGTCACCGTACTGGAAATCGCCGACCGCGTCATGGGTCGCGTGGTGTCGCCCTGCGTCTCGCAATTTTTTGAGCTGGAACATCGCTCTCGGGGCGTCGATATCCGATGCAACGCGCGCGTGGTTCGCCTCGAAGGCCAAGGCCGCGTCGAACGCGTGGTCTGCGCGGACGGCAGCAGCCATGCGGCGGATCTGGTCATCGTCGGCGTAGGCGTCGTTCCCGGCACCGACCTCGCGAGCGCTGCGGGACTTGAGTGCGACAACGGCATTCTCGTCGATGAGTACTGCCGCGCCGGCGACGGGACGATCTTTGCGGCGGGCGATTGCACCAATCATCCCTCACCGCGCTACGGCCTGCGGGTGCGGCTGGAGTCGGTCGACAACGCGTTCGAGCAGGCCAAGACCGCGGCGCTCAACATGCTTGACCGCCAGGTCACCCACGACCGCGTGCCCTGGTTCTGGTCCGACCAATTCGACAACAAGCTGCTGATCGCGGGACTGTCACCGGAATACGACCAGCAGGTGCTGCGCGGCGACCCGGCCTCGCGCAGCTTCAGCGTCTGCTACCTCAAAGGACGCGAACTGGTCGCGGTGGAAGCCATCAATCACTCGAAGGACTACATGGCCGCGCGCAAGCTCATCGCCGAGCGTGTGCTCGTGGATTTGAAGAAACTAGCCGATCCGAATCTGGCGCTCAAAGAATCCGTGTAGTGCCCCGCGTCACTTTCATCGAGCCGAGCGGCCAGCGGCGCGAGATTGAGGCGCCGATCGGCATCACCCTGATGGAGACGGCGGTGCAAAACGGCGTGCAGGGGATCGTCGCGCTCTGCGGCGGCGCCTGCGCCTGCGCGACCTGTCATGTCTATGTCAAGGCCGAGTGGCTTCGCCGGCTCGAACCGCGCGAAGATATGGAGGAAGGCATGCTGGAATCGGCGTGGGAACCCCGGGAGAATAGCCGGCTCAGTTGCCAGATTCATATCACGGCGAATCTTGACGGGCTTGAAGTCACGATTCCTCAGCATCAGGGGGCAGATTAGCAATGTTCGGCATGGCCATTCATGGCGGCGCAGGTACGCTGCCGCGCGCAGAAATGGGGCGCGAGGCGGAAATTCGATATCGCACCGCTCTCTCGGAAGCGATCGACGCGGGCTTTGCGGTGCTTGAGGGCGGCGGCACCAGCATCGATGCCGTGACCCGAGCGGTGGTGCTGCTGGAAGACAACCCTTTGTTCAATGCCGGACGCGGCTCCGTGTTCACGCTCGACGGCCGCAACGAATTGGATGCCTCGATCATGGACGGCGGCACCCTCAAGGCGGGCGCGGTGTGCGGCCTGACCCGCATCAAAAATCCGATCGAGCTGGCGCGCGCCGTCATGGAGCAATCGGAGCACGTGATGCTGGCGGGCGCCGGCGCGGAGGAATTTGCATCGAGCCGCGGCATTGCGTTTGTGCCGCAAAGCTATTTCTTTACCCCCGAGCGTTGGAAACAGCTCGAACGCGTGCGCGGCGGGAATGGCGGCCTTTCCCTGACCATTTCGCATGTGGGCACCGTGGGCGCGGTGGCGCTCGACGCCCGCGGCCGGTTGGCCGCCGCGACCTCCACCGGGGGCATGACCGGGAAGCGCTTTCAACGCGTCGGTGACTCGCCGATCATCGGCGCCGGCACCTATGCGGATGATCGTTCCTGCGCCGTGTCGGCCACCGGACACGGCGAAGTCTTCATTCGCTGCGCGGTCGCCCATGACATCTGTTCGCGAATGCGCTTCGGCGGCCGCAGCTTGGCGAGGCGGTACGCGAAGTGGTGCTCGATGAGCTGCCCGCGTATGGCGGCGAGGGGGTGTCATCGCGATCGATGCGCACGGCGAAATCGCGACCGAATTCAATTGCGAAGGCATGTTTCGAGCCAGCCGCAGAGCCGGAGAGGAGACGCAGATCGGGATTTATCGGCCCGACTAAGCGTCAGGCGTCGATCTGATGGCGGCGCTTTTCGAAGCGTCCGGTTCTCATGGTGTGGTATTCGGCTTCCATCACGATGACCCGATTCCTGCCCTCTTCCTTGGCGCAGTACAACGCTTCATCGGCGAGTTGGATCAAGCCTTCCAGCGTGCGATTGGCCGCGGGCAACACGAAGGCCGCTCCGATGCTCACCGTCAGCCGGCTGGCGACTCTGGACGCCTCATGGGGGATGTTCAATTCGGCGATAGAGCGCTGGATGCGGGTCAGCACCTCGGCGACGTATTCGCGGCTGGCCTCATACAGCACGATCGCGAATTCCTCGCCGCCGTACCTGGCGACGAAGTCCAGCGGCCGACGCGCACACTGGCCCAGGGTCCCGGCGACGGCGCGCAGGCATTCATCGCCGGCCTGATGGCCGTAGCGATCGTTGTAATCCTTGAAGCAATCGATATCCGCGAGCAGTACTGCGATGCGTTCCTCTTCGCGCACCGCCTGTTGCCAGACCCGCGCAATGTGTTGATCGAACATGCGGCGATTCTGAATGCCGGTCAAGCCGTCGCGCGCCACCAATTCGCGCAGCAGACAGGCCTCGAGAAAGCGCATGCGGTTGGTCTTCTCGTGCATGTAGGTGGCCGAAGCGCAGAACAAATTCGCAGCCACGATGGCCAACGCGCTGTAGCTGAACTCGCGACCCGCCAACATGAGCGCCGTGCCGGCGGCCAGATAAGAGAACATCACGATGACGCTTGCGGCCACGGCGTGATAGAAAATCAGCCCGCTCATGAAGTACATGAAAACAATGCCGAGAATGACGCAGGGAAACAAAATCGAGACCCCGCCGAGCGAGGCAATGATCTGCATGGCTGCCAGGCTCAAGCCCAGGATCGTCATGATGACGATGGTGAGCGGCGCATGGATCCGGTGTCGTTTCACCGAAAAGCTCGCCGCCAGCCCGATGAGCAGTACCGGAATGATGACCAGTATGCAGATCCTGCTCGGGATGCGGTTAAGGTCAGGTTCCAACACCATGGCGTTCATGGCCGAAAACGCGATGATGATCACGATCGCGAGACACAGGTTCACGCGCGTATGGAGCAGGTTCTCTTCGAAATTCCGACGCCGGAATTCGACCTCGAGGTCTCCGTCAAATGTCAGCCAGGGAAATCCCGCGCGCAACTGCCGTGCGTGCGGAGAATTGGGCAAGTCCTCGATGTGGAGCGCATGGGCAGTGCTCATTCGCTTCACCGTACCCGAGCTTGCGCTCACGGCTCAATGATCTGCGGCACTCTTTGAAAGGAAAAAGTGCGGCCTTAACGTTATGTTAAATGCAGTCAATCGGCCAAATAGTGCGCGAGGTAGGCGTCAAAACTCATGCTGTCGGCGGCTTCGATGCGGCGTTGCGCACGATGCGAGTCTTCAGCCTCCATCGCGAATTCGGCAAGCCGGCTCTCGTTGGGCGGATAAAGTCCCAGAAAATAATCCTTGTGCTGCTTCGACATGCGTAGCGCCAGCTGAAAAAAGGACTCGCCGGTCTGGCGCATCTCCGCGAGCATTCGGGCGGACGGCGTCCGCTCGACGTCATCGATCTTCGCGCGCTGCTGTTCGAGTGCGGAAGAATACGGGCGTGTAGATTCGCCGTGATCGAGCATTTCGCACACCCCTTGCATCGAATCGAGCAGTTCGCGGGCCCAGTCGGCCATGAGGACGTCGCGTCCTTCCCGATTTAGCTTAAGATTTGGTTCCCGCCCGCGTCTCGCGACGGTCAGATGATTGGCATCCAGCGCTACCTGCTCGCCGCGGCTGATCGGCTCGCTGCCCCGCAAAAGGCACAGGGCAAGAAACGCCTCGAGGAAGCGCAGCTTGTTTTGATTGACGCCGACCGGATCGAACGCGCTCACGTCCAGCGCCCGCACTTCGACGTATTCCACACCCGCCCGATGCAGCGCCTTGGTCGGCCGTTCGCCGGAGCGCGCTATCCGTTTGGGCCGGATGAAACTGTAGTATTCATTTTCAATTTGCAACAAGTTGGCGTTGAGCTGGCGGTACTCGCCGTCGACTTTGACGCCCAGTTTCTCGTAGGGCGCATAAGGCGTGCTGATCGCCCGCGAAAGATCGCGTACATACTCGTCCAGGCTGTTGACCGACACGCTCAATGTCGATTGATTCTTGTTGCGGTAGCCGATGTCGCTCATGCGCAGTGATGTGCCATATGGCTCGTAAACCGTGTCGGCGTCGAGGACCGCCAAGGTATTCTCGCGTCCCGCAAAGAAGCTGTTCGAGACGGCCGGCGAAGTGCCGAACAAGTACAGCACCAGCCATCCATAGCGCCGATAGTTGCGAAGCACGGCAAAGTACTGCTCGGACACGAAGTCCTGGTGCGGCTGCGTGGATTGATTGACTTCCTGCAGCACGCTCCACAATCTTTCGCTGAAGGAGTAGTTGAAGTGCACCCCGGAGATCGCCTGCATGATGCGCCCGTAACGCACTCCCAAGCCGTGCCGATAGATCGTCTTCATCCGTCCGACATTGGAGCCGCCGAATTGCGCGAGCGGGATGCTCGCATCGCCGTGGATCGCGCAGGGCATGCTGGTCGCCCATAACAGCTCGTCGTCCAGGTGGCGATACACGAACTGATGGATGTCGCACAGGTACTGCAATAGCTCCCATGTCTCCCCGAACGGCGGCGTGACCAACTCGATCAGGGATTCGGAAAAATCAGTCGTAATATGCTCATCGGTGAGCGGCGCGCCCAACGCCTCGGGATGACGCGTCTGTGCAATGTCGCCCGCGGGCGATACGCGCAAGGACTCCTTCTCGACGCCTTTGCGGCCGCCGCGCAATACCGCTCTTTCGCCGGAATTAATGAGTCCCGCGAGGCGCCGCTCGAAGTTCTTATCCACCACGTTACGCAAGACTATCCTCGATTGGTGCTTTTTTTACGGCAATTCGGCAACGACTTCGATTTGCACGAGAGATTTTCGGATCGATCAAACGCTGTACCTGCACCCATGACGTGGCGGGCAAACGCTCCTTGCCGTAGTACTCGAAGCGCAAATCTGAGGCTTTTAGCAACGCGTCCATATCCGTGGTGTAAATCGTCTCTTTCACAACTTGTTCGAAATCGGCGCCGTGCGCGGCAAGAGTGCGGCGTATTTCGGAATAAGCGGCTCGCATTTGCCCGGCCATATCGCCGGGCGACTCCAGGCGCCCGTTCTGATCCGCGGCCACCGAGCCGGAAATATACAGCGTTTTGTCGATCAAGACGGCCTGCGAATAGCCCAAGTCCTTTTCATAGGGGTGCAGGTGAAATACCTGCTTCACGCGCGGCGGCGGCGATTGCGGTTGGCGTTCGCAGGCGCAAAGTCCCAAGGAGGCGGCCCCCACCATGAGCAGGACCCGCATCGGCCAGTGCGTATTTTCAGGGATTGTGGCTTTGCGTGGCCTCAGCACGGGAACGCAGCGCACCGAGCATTTTGGGCAAATCCTTGCGCAGTGCCGATCGCACGATCCAATGCGGTACCCAGAAGCCGGGCGCCAAGTCGACCGTGTAATGCGCAATCGTATAGTCGCCGTCGCTTTTCAATTCCCACGAACCGCGCAGAGTACTCAAGTCCCCCGAGACGCGCTCGATCGAGACCTTCGACGGCTGATCGTAGAAAGCGCGAATGATGTAGGTCACCTTCGGTAGGTACCAAGAAAAGTTCATGACGTGACGAATTATCTGCCATGAGCCGTCCGGGGCCGTTTCCAGTACGTCGCAAACCTCGAGACCGGGCACCAGCCTCAAGGACTCGGGGCAGCTCGTGATCAGCGACCACACCGTCTCGCGACGTGCGTGGATTTTGACCGTCGCGCTGGCGATGCCGCTTTGCTCCGCGGGGTCCATCGTTACCGTTACCTCGAAGTCTCCCCGCTGGGGAGTGTCGGGCGCCGGATTTGCGGCAAGAGCGGTCGCGGAGGCTAAAAGGAGCAATGCGAGTGAGAATGAAGAACGCACGAGATAGTCTGACTCCAGCCAACCGATACTGTTCGAAAGAAATCGCCGCCAGGCGGTTGTTATAATCCAAAACCGTCATTTCGAAGCGCTCATCCAGACTTTCATCTTATCCTCGAGAAGGTCCAGAGGCATTGCGCCATCCTTGAGAATTTCCGCATGAAATTCTCGAACGTCGAAGTGCCCGCCCAGCAATTGCTGCGCCCGCGCCCGCAGTTCACGGATCTTAATTTCGCCCATCATGCACGCCAGCGCATCCGCGGGATTTGCCGCATACCAATCGATCAGCAATCGAGCATCGGGCTCATCCAACCCGAGGTGCATACGAAGGTAATCAAGGGCCTGGACAGGCGTCCAGCCCAGCGCATGCAGCGCGGTATCGACCACCGAACCCACGGCGCAGCGCAATTCTGCCTGGGCGGCATCCGATTTTGCCGCCTCGTCAGCATACAGGCCCAAGGCTTCGCCCTGTGAAGCGGCATACCGGCCCCAACCCTCGGTGAACGCAGGCTCGGCACCGAAGCGGCGAAATCGCGGCAGCTCGAGGCGCTCTTGCTGAAGCGCGATTTGATAGTGCCGGCCCGGTATGGCCTGCTCAAGAAAGCTGGCAATCGCCACGGCCGGTGTGCCGCCGCGGCCCGTATCGACATACAGGACGGCCGGCGGTGTTCCGGTCGGCCCGGCGCGCCGGTAGGTGAGCGGCGTGCCCGGCTCGCCCGACCAATCGACGCCGCGGATATCAAAATCTGTTTTTGGGTTTTCTGAAAACAAATCGGGCATGGCGGTGCGGACCCGCACCGCCAATTCCTTATAGCCGCTCAGAAGTTCGTCGGCGGCGAGCGGCGCCGGACGCGGCGTGGGTGAGTGCGAGCCCAGGCGTTCGACCTGAGCCTCGGCGATGGATGAATCTCATCGGGCGAGAGTGACGTGCTGGTGG
>CAVVPB010000014.1:0-31186 GCA_963749775.1 uncultured Gammaproteobacteria bacterium | reverse complement strand
CGCTTAAGCGGCTATGGTCCAATCACGCGCCGGGTCGAAAGGCGTCTTAAAGGCGGCAGTCATGCCAAAACGTCAACTGGGTGGGTCGGGCTTGGAAATTGCGCCGCTGGTGTTCGGCGGCAATATATTCGGCTTTACGGTCGATGAAAGCACGGCGTTTTCGTTGCTCGACGCGTTCGTGGCGGGCGGCTTTAACTGCATCGACACAGCCGATGTCTACTCAAACTTTGTGCCCGGCAACAAGGGCGGGGAATCCGAAACCACCATTGGCCGTTGGCTACGAGCACGCGGCAGGCGCGACGATGTGGTGTTGGCGACCAAGGTGGGAAATTCCATGGGCGGGGACCGCAAGGGTCTCTCCAAGCGCTACATCACTGAAGCGGTTGAGGATTCGCTGTCGCGCCTGCAAACCGACTACATCGACTTGTACCAGGCCCATCGGGACGATCCCAACACACCGCTCGAGACCACGCTCGAGGCGTTCGAGGCGCTGATCAAGTCGGGCAAGGTGCGTGCCATCGGCGCCTCGAACTATACGGGCGCGCGTCTCGCCGAGGCGCTGCGCGTCAGCAGCCAGACAGGCCTGCCGCGCTTTGAAACGTTGCAGCCGCTGTACAACTTGTACGACCGCGCTAACTATGAAGCCGATCTGGAGGCGGTGTGCATTAGCGGCGCCTTGGGCGTGATGCCGTACTTCTCACTAGCCAGCGGCTTCCTCACCGGAAAGTATCGTTCGAAGCAAGATCTCCAGAAAAGCAAGCGTGGCGGCTTCGTCGAGAGCAAGCTGAACGAACGCGGTCTGAGAATACTGGCTGCACTCGATGAAGTGTGTGCCGAATTGCAAACGACACCGACACGCGTGGCGCTGGCCTGGTTGCTCGCTCGGCCCAGCATCACGGCGCCGATCGCGAGTGCCAGCTCGTTGAGCCAACTCGAAGAGTTACTTGCCTCGACGCAGCTGCAGTTGAGCGCCGCCGCGATCGAGAGGCTGAATCGCGCCAGCGCCTAACAGACGGCGCCTGCAAGGGGATGGCCTACCACGGCGGGATCTGGGGGTGACGAGGTAACATCGATGTTGACCAAGGGTAGGCCGCGAGTTAGCGTAGATGCGGCGCAGCGAACCCAATCATGCCGTGGCTTTCATGTATATGAAAATGCGGCAACCGATGGAAAGATAACAATGGCATTGAAGGTTGGCATCATCAGTGCAAACTGGGGCGCTTTTGCGCACCTACCCGCTTGGCGTGCCGTCTCTGGTGTTGAGGTTGTGGCAATCTGTACGTCGCGTCGCGAGACGGCAGAGTCGGCCGCCGCGCGCTGTGGTATCGATCGTCCCTTCTGGAACGCGCTCGAGATGGCCGCCGATCCGGACATCGACATCATCGATTGCGGCACTCGACCCAGCATCCGCGAAGCGATGGTGCGGGCCTGTCTGCAAAACGGCAAACATGTCTACAACGCCATTCCTTTTGCCGCGAGTATCGACGGTGCGCGCGCTTTGCACGATGCCTGGCGAACGAGCGGCAAGGTTGCAGTAGTCGATGCTTTCTCCGAGTGGCTGCCCGCGCACCAACTCGCCAAAGAGATGTTGGATCAAGGTTTCCTGGGACGGCCGTTCGGCGGCACCTGCGTGTTCAACATGTCGCTATTCAATACGCTGAACCCGTGCTTTCCCTATAACTGGTTCGCGCAATCGGGCCTTGGTGTATCGGCGGTCCGCAATCTCGGAAGTCACGCCTTGCACATGCTTACCTATCTATTTGGCGAGGTAGAGGAACTCGTTGCCCACGACGGCCGCCTGCTCGACGAATGGCGTTCGCCAGATGGCCAGACGATCAAGGCCGAGACCAACGACTTCGCAAACATGTTGCTGCGGTTCACCAGTGGCTTGGTCATGCAGTTCCAAGTGTCATGGAATGCACCGCTCGGTCGCGGCTGGTCCTTAGACGCGTTCGGTTCCAACGGCCGGATCGTGCTCGACGCACCGTCTTTTCCAACCTGCCGCGATACGACCTTGCATGCGGGTCAACTGGGCGCCGCAGGTTTGGAGCGCATCGAGATTCCGCAAAGATTGAAAAAAACATCCGCGGTTGGCATCGATGCGGAGTGCGAGATTCAACCCTCGTATCCCATGGCATTGTCGATGAATGCCATGGTGCAGGAGATCCGCGGCCAGGGGAGGGCACGCCCCGACTTCGATCAGGCGTGGCGGGTGGAAAAATTGCTGGAAGCCGTGCGCCGCTCCGCGGCTGAGCGGCGCTGGATCAGGCTCGGCGAGATCCTCTGATGTTGACCGTGCATCATCTCGCCTCTTCTCAATCCGAGCGGATTGTGTGGCTGTGCGAGGAACTCGAGTTGCCCTATGAATTGGTGCGATACGAGCGCGACCCGGTCACTCGCCTGGCGCCGCCGGCGTACAAGGCGCTGCACGCCTTCGGCACGGCGCCGGTCATCACGGATGGCGATTTCGTGCTTGCTGAATCGGGAGCCATCGTCGAATACCTGTGCCGCCGCCATGCGAGTGGGCGCTTTATTCTGGGTCCGGAGCACGCGGACTTCACGAACTATTTATATTGGTTCCATTTCGCCAACGGCTCGATGATACCGAGCTTCATGGTGGATGTAGTGACCCGGCAGTCGGCGGCTGCCTCGAGCGGTTCCGGCACGCTCGCGGCTGATGGCCGCAGTCAACGGGCGCTGACAATGATCGAGGATCGATTGGCTCGCGCGTGCTTCTTCGCGGGCGAGGAATTTACCGCCGCGGACATTATGATGTGCCTGCTGCGCTTCTTCGCGACGCGTGATGCGGCCGCGTATCCCCATGTCGAGGCCTACTTGAAACGCCTCGCTCAGCGACCTGGCTGCCGGCGGGGTATGGCCAGGGCCGAGCCGAACCGTCCGGCCCTGCCTTGAGAACTCGGCGGCTGGCTCACGCGTATGATGAATAGGGTTTTGCACGCACGGAATGACGCACATGGCAGGAAATACTCGTAGAGTCGCGGTGGTCACCGGTGCCAGTTCTGGAATCGGCAAGGAGACGGCGAAAGCATTGGCAGCCCAGGGCTGGCGTGTGATCGGCATCGGCCGGGATCCAGATCGCAGCGCCGCAGCCGAGCGGGAAATTCGCGCGGCCTCGAGCGGCGGCGAAGTGGACATGCTCCAAGCGGATCTTGCGCTTCTGGCCGACGCGGCGCGGGCGGCGCGCGAGGTTGCGGCCCGTACCGATCGCATCGATGTGCTGGTCAACAATGCCGGCGGCATGGCCAAGCGCAAGGTGATGACCCCTGAAGGGTACGAAGAGAATTTTGCGGGAAATCATCTCGGTCCTTTCTTGTTGACCACTCGATTGCTGCCGCTGCTGCGCCGCGCCGCCGCCGATTCTCCACGCGGTCGCGTGCGCATCATCAACACCTCATCGGATGCCAGTGAGATGATCAAGGGAATCCCATGGGATGATCTTGAGTCGAGCGAGAATTACAGTGCCGGCGCCGCGTATTGCTACGGTAAGCTTGCGAATGTGCTCTTTGCCCGCGGACTAGCGCAGCGCCTCACCGATGATGGCATCGTCGCGCATGCCATGCACCCCGGGGTGGTCGATTCTAACTTCATCACTCATGCCGACGAGCGCACCCAGGCCCATATCCGCAGCTTAAAGTCGCAAACGCCCGCGGAGGGCGCCGATACCCTCATCTGGCTCGCCACGGCGGAAGAGCCGGGCCAGAGCACCGGGGGTTATTTTTGCCAACGTAAGCTCAGAGCGCCCAATCCTGTCGTCGACGATGTTTCTTACGTTAATCGTCTGTGGGCGGTTAGCGAGAAACTCATTGCCAAGGCAGGCCTATGAGCCGCCCATCAAGGATGAGCGGACCCATGCGGTCGCATCGTCGGACCGTGCTGATGGCGGTTGCGTGCGCGTTGGCTTGTCACAGTCTAACTCTCGGTGCCGAGGTACAGCCGTCTTCCGCACCCCAGAAGATCGCCGGATGGGACGAATTCATCGACGGCCTGCGTGACTTGCCGGCATCCATGCTGGCGAAGCTACCGGAGTCCGAACGCAGCGATCCCCAGGTGCAGCAGGAGGTCGGCCGGCTGATGCTCGCGGCTTTGACCGCCTCCAGTCTGGATGCACTCGGTAGTGACGGCGATCATCCGGTTTTCCTCGCGCAGCTCGGGCAGACACTGAACGTGGGGCAGCCCAATGCCGATACGGTCTATCGCGTCGCCCGGATAACGCCGGGTGGAACTTATCGGCTTCGGGGCCGGCGCGGGACACTGCGAATGTTCAAGATCAGCCAAGTCAGCCCGAACTTAGGCGAGGGTGGCACGAACGCCAAGCATGTGGGAGCGGCCAGCACTGATGGCGACGCCAACGCCCTTAAGGTCGATCGCGAGGGACGCTTCGACGTCCTGCTCAGTCCCGTGCGGCCCGCGGGTTATGCGGGAGACTGGTGGCAGCTCGATACCTCCGCCAATCGGCTGCTGCTGCGCATGGTGAGTTCGGATTGGAAGAAGGAAGTCGATCCGACGATTTCGATCGAGCGTGTTGACGTTGCGGTGAACCGGCCCCGTCCGGCGGCAGCCGATCTGGAGCAGCGTCTGCGGCGCCTTCCCGCGGCGACGAGCTCCATCGCGTTGCTCTTCGTGGACCACGTCGAGGGTCTGCGTCGTCAAGGGTATGTCAACACCTTGAAGATCTTCGATACCTCCCAACTGGGCGGTTTGACCGGTCAGTTCTACTACGAGGGCGCCTACGATCTACGCGATGACGAAGCCTTGATCGTCGAGGCCAAGGCGCCCGCGAAGTGCGCGTACCGGTCAATGATTCTGACGAACGAGCTGTATGAGACCACCGATTGGTATAACAACCAGAGCAGCCTGAACGACTCTCAGGCGAGAGCCGACGCGGACGGCGTGCTGCGCATCGTCGTGTCGGCGCGCGATCCTGGCGTGCCGAACTGGTTGGATACGGCCGGCTATGGCCGAGGCTTGATGCAGGGCCGGTGGACCGGTTGCGATTCGCAGCCCATACCGGCCGTGCACAAGGTTCTCCTGTCGGACCTTCGAAAATCGTTGCCACCGCAGACCCCGATGATTGCGCCCGACGAGCGACAGCGGCTGATTCGGGAGCGACGCGCGGAACTGCAACAGAGGCCGCTGTGGTGACGGGCTACCCGGTCAATCCGTTCGATCTGAGCGGCAGGGTGGCGGTCGTGACCGGCGGCGCCAGTGGCATCGGCACGGGTATCGCAGCGGTCTTGGCGGAATCCGGCGCTACGGTAGTCATCGCCGACCGCGACGAAGCGGGTGCTAAGAATCAAGCCGCGGCGCTGATATCGGCCGGCCACCAGGCAGCTTCTGTGGGCATCGATCTCGCCGATGAAGCCTCGATCGTTCGCGGCAGCGGCGAGATCGCGTCGGCTTACGGTGTGCCATGGGTACTGGTCAACAATGCGGGCCTGCAGGATCGCGAGCTTCTGCTGGAAGGAACAGCGGCTCAGTGGGATCGCATGAATGCGGTGAATGCACGCGGCCCGTTTCTGATGACCCGCGAGATCGCGCGGGCGATGGTGGCGAAGGGGCAGGGCGGGCGTATCGTCAACATCGCCTCGGCAGCCTTGGTAGGATCCCTTATCAAGGGCTTGGCAGCCTATGTCGGTGCCAAAGGGGCGTTGCTGGCCTTAAGTCGGGCCAGCGCCTTTGAGCTGGCCGAGCATGCGATCACGGTCAATACCATTTTGCCGGGCGGCGTCGCCACCCCCGGTGCCATCGGTGCCAAGGGACCGCCGCCCGAGGGACCTGCGAGGCGGCGCCCGCCGCTCGGCATGTGCGAACCTCGGGACATGGGCGCCGCCGTGTTGTTCTTCGCCTCTCCGGCTGCCCGCTCGGTCACGAACCAAGTGTTGTCGGTCGACGGCGGTTGGTCGCTGACGTGACGCGGCACAGTCGGCAACCATGTTTGAAATGCAGCGAATCTAAGGCATGGCAATGATTCAGTTGATTGACCATATCAATATCGCCACCGAGAAGCTGACCGAGACCCGTGACTTTTTCGTCAAGGCGCTCGGTCTTAAGGAGGGTCCGCGCCCGGATGTCGGGATTCAGGGCCACTGGCTCTACGCCGGCGGCCGAGCGATCGTGCACCTACAGCTGGCGCGCGGCCCGGTGAGCGCATCGGGCGAAAGCGCGCTCAATCATGCGGCCTTTGCGGTCGGTGATTTGGATGCCGTTGCCGCCAACCTGGATCGACACGGCATAGACTACCGAAGGATTCAGCAAGCGGGAGCACCGGTCCAGCAGCTCTTTCTTCTGGACCCTAATGGCGTGATCGTGGAACTCAATTCCCCGTGTCCGAGCGCGGGTGAGTCGAAGTCGCGTTCGTCGACATAAGAGCATTCATTTGAAACCCACCGACATCCTGCTTACCGACCAAGTCGCCATCATCACCGGCGGCGGCGGCGGAATTGGCCGAGCGATCGCCCTCGCGTATGCAGCGGTCGGCGCGGACATCGTGATCGGTGACATCGTTCCCGAGCGCTGCGAGGAGACCTCCTCGCGCGTACGTGAACTCGGGCGCCGCGCCCTTTCGGTTGCCACCGATGTCACCGACACGAATCAGATCCGTGCATTGATCGAGGGCGCCACGCAGCATTTTGGACGCATCGATATTCTCGTGAACAATGCCGGCGGCGTCAGTGGTCGGCCGTTCCTCGAACAGTCCGAACGGTCTTGGCGCCGTCACATCGACCTGAATCTGGTCAGCATGTTCGCGGCCACGTCGGCGGCGGTTCCCGTCATGATTCGCGGCGGGCGCGGCGGCTCCATCGTCAATGTCAGCAGTATCGAAGCGTCACGCGCGGCACCGAACTTCGCCGTCTACGCCGCGTGCAAGGCCGGCATGCTGAATTTTACCCGCACCATGGCCTTGGAGCTTGCGGACCATGCCATCCGCGTCAATGCCATCGCGCCTGACTACATCGTCACGCCCGGCACGCGCGGCAATCACACGGGACCGGTGGATCCGGCCAACTGGGCGGAGCCGACGCCGCAACAGGCCGCTGCGACCGCGCGGCGCATTCCCGCCGGGCGCCCGGGCATCGACGAGGAGTGCGGCAGGGTTGCGGTATTTCTGTCCTCCAACATGAGTAGCTACGTCAACGGCACGGTCATTCCGGTCGACGGTGGCTCCTGGGCGTCGAGCGGTTGGCTGCGCAACAAGAGCGGCAAATGGACCCTCGTCGGCGACACCGATGCTTCGGCACCGAATTCGATTAGCAACACCAAGCCATTATGAAGATTAATGTAACTTTGCCCTTTGATGACATCGAAAGCCCGCAGGAGTTTCTCCTGCCAGAGGCCGTGACCGAAGTTGCAGCGCTCGCGGAACGAGTCGGATTCGACGGCGGCAACGTGACGGATCATCCGTGCCCATCGGCCCGCTGGCTCGATTCCGGCGGCCACTATGCGCAAGACCCTTTCGTTATGCTGTCGTTCGTGGCCGCGGCGACTCGAAAATTTCGCCTCCAGACCGGGATCCTCGTGCTGCCTTATCGCAATCCGTTCATCACCGCCCGTTCCGTCGCGACGCTCGACGTTTTCTCAGGTGGCCGCGTCACCTTGGGTTTGGGTGCCGGATACCTCAAGGGCGAGTACTTCGCGCTCGGCGCCGACTTCGAACGCCGCAACGACATCATGGATGAATACATTCGCGCGATGAAGGCGGCTTGGCAGGGCGTGGAATTTTCCTTCAAGGGGACCGGCTATGAGGCGCGCGGCGCTCGCATACTGCCCGCGCCGCTGCAGAGGCCGCATCCTCCGCTGCTGATCGGCGGCAATTCGCACCGTGCCATTCGCCGCGCCGTTGAACTGGGAGATGCCTGGTGTCCGTTCTTTACCTCCGGTCCGGTGTCGGCGACCTCGCGTACCGCGCCCATGGCAAATGAGAACGATCTCGCAGAAGGCATTCGCTATTTACGCGAGCATTGCGAGCAAGTCGGCCGCGAAACTCCTCCCAAGATTGTGGTGAGCAGCATCACTTCCAGCGGCGAGAAGCTCAGTAGTGCGGCGCTCATCGATAAGATCGGCCGCTTGCGCGCGATGGGCGTCACCGGCGCGGCGGTGCATATCGAAGGCAAGACTCGCGCCGAGTGGTGCGAGCGTGCCGAGCGCATGGGTACGGACGTGCTCGCGAAACTTCCCAAGGATTGACCGAAGCAATGCGCTCGGGAATACGCCAAGGGATCGGTCCATGAGCACGGCATCGATACTCCTGCAACGCGCACGGTCCACCACGTCGCTCGAGGATTTCGGCGAGGATTCTTTTCGCGAGGGTTTGGAGATTCTCGTCGCGTCGGCCGAAGCGGAGGCCCGGCTGACTAAGAACGGGCGCGCCGCCTTTGAGATGCAGATGGTCGAGCATCTTAGCAATCGCTTGCAAGTTGAGCATTGGTACCATTTGCATCCTGAGATCGACGAGCAGGAAATCGTTGCGCCCCTGATCGGCTTAGGATTGCCGCGCACCGGCTCGACCGCCCTGTCCTGCCTGCTCGCGGCAGACCCCGCCGTGCGGACGATTCGCAACTGGGAGGCACAGCAGCCCTGCCCGCCGCCCGAGAGTGCGACGCAAGAGACCGATCCGCGCATCCAGAAATCGGCGCTCATGCTGGAGCGGCGCAACCGACTGTTTCCCCGAATGAAGATGATGGTCCCCAGCACGACCACGTCGCCCACCGAATGCCAGACTTTCATGGCGTACGATTTCAAATCGCAGCTGTTTCAGGCGATGTTTCAAATTCCCAGCTATGTCGAGTGGCTCAATCATAAGGCCGATCTGGTGCCGACCTACCGCTATGTAAAGCGAGTGCTCAAGCTCTTGCAATGGCATTGCCCGCCGCATCGCTGGCGACTGAAGAATCCATCCCATTGCCTCTTCATCGATGCGCTGGTGAAAGTGTTCCCCGATGCGCGGTTCTGGATGACGCACAGGGACGTTGCCAGCGTCATCCCGTCGGTCGCCGACCTGTACTACGAACTGACCAAAGCCTTTTCGGACACCGTGGATACGATGTGGCTGGGACGCGTGACCACCGATTTTTGCGAGTTGGGCATGCGCCGCATGATGGCATTTCGCGAAGCCGGCAACGATTACCGCTTTGTCGACATTTATTTTGCGCCGTTTCAGAAGGACCCCTTCCCGTACCTTGCGCAGCTCTACGATTTCCTGGGCGAAGAACTCACGCCGCAGGCGCGCGCACGGATGGAGGCCTGGCGGCGCGAGACGCCACGCGACAAGCATGGCGGACATGGTGTCGACCCGTCCGATTTCGGCCTCGACCCCGCGCAACTGCGGGAGCGGTTTGCTTTCTACGCACAGCGATTCAATGGCGTGTTGGCGGTCTGATTGAGGGGCGCCTCACGGGAAATGACGATCGATAACGACAAAAGCGTGGTCTGGCCGTTCGAAAAAGACCTGGTGTCACCGGCAAGGCGCAGGATCCTGAGATGCTTGAGGGCGCTTCGGTGTGGCTGTTCGAGGAGCGCGGTGAGTTCGCCACGCTGACCGACGTGCAAGACCTGGCATCGCCCGTACCTTGCGTTTGAACATCTTTCTTACGCATGGCTCCAGATCTTACTTATGATGCGTCATGGATCGAGCGAGTCAACCTGAGGTATCACCCGTCGCTGACGCACGGATGCGGCGCACCCGTAAGGCGTTGCATGCCGCCATGCTGGTACTTCTGGAGCGCAAGCAATTCGATCAGATCACTATCCGCGAAATCGCGGCAGAGGCGGGGATTGGGTACGCCACGTTTTTTCGCCACCATGCGTCCAAAGCGGAACTGCTGGAAGAGGTGGCGGCAGAACAAATCGGGCATCTCATGGCATTGACGTTGCCGCTGCTGGATGCGGCAGACACGCGAGTCGCATGTCTGGCGCTGTGCAAATACGTCGGCGAACATCGAGCAGTTTGGTCGGCTCTTCTGAGCGGCGCCGGGCGCGTGATGCGCGAGGAATTCATTCGGCTGGCAGCCCAGGATCAAGCCGCTTTGGGTCGCACCCGCAGCTGGCTACCGGTCGAATTGGGAGCGATCTACGGAGTCACAGCAACCGTCGAAATTCTGACCTGGTGGCTGCGCAGGCCCGACGAATACACCGCGGAACAGATTGCCGAGATCATCGACCGATTGGTGGTGGTCCCAACGATTGGTGCTGATTGATCAGAGCGCGCGGGCGATACTGTTATTGCTTGGAGCCAAAAAAGGGGTACGTGCCCATGAAGCCGGCCTTGGCCTTGCCGCTGATGTTCTTACCCTCAATCACGCCGGTGCATTCGAGCTTCATCTTCATCGGCCTGGTCACGTAGTTGATCCAAGAAATATTGCGGCCATCAAACTTCAAGTCGCTGATCGGTGAGGTAACTCCCTCGCCGGACTGGCTCCCGCTCAGGCCATCGCCGCTGCGCACGATCGATAGCGTCGTTACCACCGGACCGGTCGGGCTCTTGATCGTGAGGTTCCACGTGCCTTCCACCGACACTGGGTCCGCAGGGCCGGGTGCCTCGGCGTTCGACGATGCAACCGTATCGCTGGAAGTCGGCTTGTTAGTGGTCATGGGCAGTACCTTGTCTTGGGCCATCAATCGGCGGGGGCAATGGTCACGCGAAGTCCATCCAAGGACTCGGACATCGGAATTTGGCACGAGAGGCGCGATGGCGCATCTCGATGTTCCGAGCCACTGAGCAATGCATCTTCGTCCGCGCTCATGGGCGGCAAGCGATCGGCGTAGTCAATGTCGACATACACATGGCAGGTGGCGCAGGAACAGCAGCCGCCACACAGCGCCAGCAACTCGCTCAATCCTTCATTGCGAATGGCTTCCATCACCGTCCGGTTCGCTTCTGCGTTGACCTTTCGGGTCTCGCCGCTTTGGGTGGTGACTATCAGTTGGGGCATGGTGTCAGCGTCCGATGGCGGAGGGAGTGAACTCAAGATGCAGCTGCTTCAGCCCGCGCAGCAGGTAGACCGGTTCATGCTGGTAGCGGCGATTGGACGCAGGACCATGCTGCTCTTCCGAGATGCGGATGTCGGTGAGGCGTTCGAGCAACCGGTCAAGACTTGCACGCACTTCGGTACGCGCCAGCGGCGCCCCAGCGCAGGTATGCGCCCCTCGGCCGAACGCCAGATGTTCGCGGATGTTCGGGCGGCCAAGGCGGAATTCATTCGGAGCGTCGAATTTCCGCGGATCGCGGTTGCAGCCCCCATTGAAGATCGACACGGTGGTACCTGCGGCAAGGTCTACGCCGCCGAGCTGGGTGGAGCGGACCACGAGGCGCGAGGAACATTTGACCGGGCCGTCCATCCGCAGAACTTCTTCGATGAACTCAGGAATTCGTTGGCGTTCTTTGCGCAGCAGATCCTGCAGGTCGGGCCGTTCGCCGATAACCTGCATGGCAGCCGATAGCACGCGAGCCGTGGTGTCCTGCCCGGCGCCAAACAGGAATGAGGCCACCCAAACAATATCGCCCACGTCCGGCAGCGAACCGTCGGGAAATTTTGTGGTGGCCAGCTCAGTGAGTATGTCCGAGCGCGGATTTGCTCGGCGGTCGGTGATGTATTCTTCGAAATAGTTGAAGAGAAATCCGAAGAATTCAACACCGATGGGCGCTGGCTTCTCTTCCATCTGTTGCGGGAGAGAAAAGGCCTGGGCACGAAACGTCTTACGGTCCTCTTCCGGAATCCCGAGTAGGTCCGCAATAACCAGCATCGCGTAAGGAGAGGCGTATTCCGAGATCAGCTCCAATCGACCCTTGGCCACGAACTCATCGATCTGCTGGTTGGCTTGGCTCCAGATGAAATCCTCGTTGCTTTTCAGCCGGCTGGGCGTGAACAATCGCATCAGAAGCGAACGGTGCTTGGCATGTTTGGCGCCGTCCATCGTGACGATGGCGCCGTAGGCAAGCATCTGCTCCCGGTATTCCTCGATTTGCGCACTGATATCATCGCCCTCGGGTGTAAACGGCAGTTCCGGGATCGGACCAAACGCGCTGTTAACAGAGGAGAACGTCTGGGCGTCGTTGAGGATGGCAAGCGCCTCCGCGTGGCCGGTCACTGCGACAACGTTGCGATGGGGTAGCCGTGTCACCGGTGCCTTATTGCGCAGAAAGTCGAAATAAGGGTACGGGTCATTCACTAAGGAAAGGTCGGTGAAAAAATCCACCTGATCGAAACGGTTCACATCAGGCTCCACGCGGCTGTTTCTTTAGATACGAGACACAATAGATCATATGATTTACAATAGCGCATATAATGGGTGCAGGGAAGGGCTCGATCATCACCTGGGACATTCGTTGGTCAAAATGAGCAATGCTTGTCGATAGGAGAGGAAGGCGCTATTACCCGTGAGCAGCCATTGGAGGGGAAAACATGAATATGACCGGCGAGCAACGCATTGCGGCCCCTCGTCAGCAAGTATGGGCAGCGCTGAACGACCCCGAGATCCTGCGCGCCAGCATTCCCGGCTGCCAGAGCCTCGGAAAAGAAGCGGCTGATCGCTTCACCGCGGCGGTGGAAGTGAAGATCGGTCCGATCGGCGCACGATTCAAAGGCGCGGTCTCGCTGACAGATCTCGATCCGCCGAACGGCTACACCTTGAACCTGCAAGGCAACGGCGGCGTCACCGGGACGGTCAAGGGTAGCGCGACCGTACGGTTGAGCGAGGATGCCGGCAATACGCTCATTTCCTATGACGTTGAAGCTGAGGTTGGGGGGCGCATGGCGCAACTGGGCGGTCCCCTCATCGATGCCACCGCAAAGCAGCTTGCGGGCAAGTTCTTTACTCGCTTTGGAGAAATCGTCGGCGCAGCAGCGCCGCCGGCCGAGACTGCTCGCAACGGCAGCGCGGCGCCGCTCAGCGCGCCAGCGGCGCTCGCTACCAACGCCTCGAGCGCGCTATCCAAAGCGTGGATAGTGACGACTATTGTCGCCGCGCTGCTCGGGTTCTTCATCGGTCGCGGGTTCGGCGCTGTAGGCTCTTATGGGACCGGGCTGTCGATCGGTTTGCTCTTGATCGTGGTGGCGGCCGCCGCTTTCGAGTACGGGCGTCGAACGGCGCCGGTCGTGATGCTCGACGGTGCGCTGCTGCGACGGCTGCTCGATGGCGGGAAAAAATGAAGCCCGCCCCCTTCGACTATGTTGTTCCGACCACCATTGATGAGGCCTGCGCTTTCCTCAGCGAGGCCGGCGGCGGAGCGACTGTGCTGGCCGGCGGACAGACGCTGATGCCGCTACTCAATCTGCGAATGAGCCAGCCCTTCGTCATCGTCGACCTCAACAAAATCCCCGAGCTGAAGGGAATCTGCCGGATCAATGGCAGCACACGTATAGGGTCAATGACGCGGCAATGCGAAGTGATCGGCAGTCAGGCGCTGGCACGCGACCTGCCGGCGCTCGTCCAGGCGGTGCAACACATCGGGCACCATCAGACGCGCAATCGCGGCACGATTGGCGGCTCGATCGCACTGGGTGAGCCCGCGGCGGAACTGCCGGCCACTGCCGTCGCGCTGGGAGCCTCGATCGAAGTGCGATCGACGCGCGGCACTCGGCATATCAGTGCCAGTGAGTTTTATTTAGGTCCCTATATGAACGCGCTGGAAACCGACGAACTGGTGACCAGCATCTCTTTTCCCGACTGGCCGAGCGGGCATATCGCGCTGTTCCGCGAAGTCGCGCAGCGCCCGGGGGATTTCGCCTTGCTCGGTATGGTCGGCGCCATCTGCATCGAGGATGGCAAGTTCGTTCGCGCCGGGCTCGCTTGGTTCGGCATGGGGCCAACGCCCATCAGGGCGAAGGCCGCGGAACAGATGCTCCTCGGCCAGCCGCTCGAAGATTTTGACGCTCAGCGGGTTGCCGATCGCGCCGTGGTCGATACCGCGCCATTCGACGACCATCATGCCAGTGCTGAGTATCGGCGCACCGTCGGTGCGCGCATTTTTGCACGCACGTTGCGCGAAGCGCTTGGTGCCGGGCAACTCGCATGAGCAAGCACCAGATCACAATGACCATCAACGGCCGGCGCCACGCCGGCGATGTCGAGGCGCGTGTGTCGCTATCCGACTTTCTGCGCGACGATGCCGGTTACACTGGCGTACATGTCGGCTGCGAACACGGCATCTGCGGCGCCTGCACGGTGATCGTCGATGGCAGCGCCGTGCGCAGTTGCCTCATGCTGGCCGTGCAAGCGGATGGCGCAGAAGTCATGACCGCTGAAGGACTCGCCGCATCGGATGGCACGCTGCATCCGGTGCAGCAGGCGATGCTGGACGAGCATGCACTGCAATGTGGATTCTGCACACCCGGCATCGTGATGACGCTTGCCGCACTCACCAACGGCGAGCAGCGGCCCAGTGAGGCGCAGATGCTGGAAGCACTTTCCGGTCATATCTGCCGCTGCACGGGCTATCAAGGCATCCGCCGCGCGGCAAAGAAGCTTGCCGCAGATCGGGGAGATAAATCATGAAGGCATCCGTTATCGGCACCGGGCGCTACATTGGCCAGCGCGTGCGGCGAAAGGAGGATCCACGCCTGCTGACGGGCCGTGGCCAGTTCGTCGATGACATCGCTCTGCCGGGCATGCTGCAGGTCGCCTTCGCGCGCAGCGCCATCGCACGAGGCAGAATCGTTTCGATCAACCTAGCAGCGGCGCGTGAAATTCCCGGCGTCCATGCGGTCTACACCCAGGAAGATCTGGCCCATTTCAAGGCCGAGATGCTGAGCTTTTTCTTTATCTCGCCGGAGGTAGAGATAACGCCGCTGGCGAACGGGCGGGTCGCTTATGTGGGCGAGCCGGTGGCGCTCGTCATTGCCGACAGCCGCCATGTCGCCGAAGATGCCGCCGCTGTGGTTGAGATCGAGTACGCGGAGGAAGACCCGCTCGTCACCATCGCCGACGCGCGCAGCGGCGCGCCGGTTCATCCGGGCTCGGACAATAACATCGCCGCGCAGGCGGGAGATGAGGAGATCGGCGAAGATCTCGAGGCGATGCTCGAGCGCGCACCGCACCTCATCACTCACAAGGTGACTCACCAGCGTATCTCGCAATCGCCGATGGAGACGCGCGGGATCGTCGTAACGCGTGATGGCCCCGAGGAGCTGACGCTGTACATCACCTGCCAGAGTCCGCATCTGGTGGCGCGCTGGACCTCGCTTGCACTGGGCTTGCCGCAGACCGCAATCCGCGTGATTGCCAAGGATGTGGGAGGAGGATTCGGCCTTAAGAACCACCCGTGGAAGGAAGAGGTTTCAGTGATCCTGGCCGCGCTCCAATTCGGTCGTCCACTGAAATGGATCGAGGATCGCTACGAAAACCTCATCGGCGCCAACCAAGCGCGCGAGGCGGAAATGGTGCTTAAGGTGGCGTTCGACGCCGACGGCAAGCTCATCGCCTCGCACGGCGACTACAGCTGCAACAACGGCGCCTGTCCGCAATTGGCGGACTGTAATATCGCGGTCCACATGTTCCTGTGGGCGGCCTACAAGATGCCCGCGTATGGCTTCTTGTCGCGCGGCTGGTACACGAACACGGTGGGTCTTGCCGCCTATCGCGGGCCTTGGGCGATGGAGTCTCTCATCCGCGAAACCGCGCTGGATGTGGCGGCTCGGCGCATCGGCATCGATCCGATCGAGATCCGCCGCCGAAATTTGGTCACGCTGGAGGATCAGCCGACCGCATCGTGTATGGGCATTCCGCTCGAGGACATCACGCCGGCCGAATGTCTCGAGCGGCTGATCGAGAAGCTTGACGTGGCTGCCTTTCGCCAAGAGCAACAGGCCGCGCGCAAACAAGGCCGCTACCTCGGGCTCGGAATTGCCGCCTACGTCGAACCGACGGGGGCCGCCGGCAGCTACCCCGTGATGACCGGCGAACTCGCGCAGGTGCACATTGAGCCGACCGGCAAGGTCACTGCGATCATGAGCACGCACTCACAGGGTCACGGTACGGCAACCACCATGGCGCAGATCATTGCCGATCGGCTCGGGGTCGCTTACGAGGATGTCACGGTTTTCGAAGGCGACAGTTCGCGCGGCGGGTTCTCGCCCGGCGCGGCAGGCAGCCGCCAAGGAGTGATCGCGGGGGGCGCCGCCATCATGGCCTCCGACATGCTGGCCGCCAAGGTAAAGCAGCTCGCCGCTCACCTGCTCAATGTCAGCGCCGACGCCATTCGCATCGAAGACGGCATGCTGCAGGTCGATGGCGCTCCGGAAAAGTCGCGTTCGCTGCGCTCGATCGCCGAGATTGCCTATGGCGAGCCCGACCGTCTGCCGCCTGGATTCGATTCAGGATTGGAGGCGCAATATCGATACCAGCCGCCGCCGTTGACTTTGGCGAGCGCCGCCAATGCCTGCGTGGTCGAGGTGAGCGCCGAAACCGGCTTCGTGAAAATTCTGCGCTGGATATCCGCCGAGGATTGCGGCACGGCCATCAACCCGGCGGTGGTGGAAGGTCAGATAGCAGGGGGCCTCGCGCAGGCCATTGGCACGGTCCTGTTGGAGGAAATGGCCTTCGATGCGCGCGGCAACCCGACCGCCGCGACATACAAGGACTACCTCCTGCCGGCCATCAGCGACATTCCGGACTTCGAGTTCCTGCATGTCCACACGCCGTCGAAATCCGTGGGCGGCATGCGCGGCGTCGGCGAGGGCGGGGCGATTATCGGGCCCCCGACATTGGTGAACGCAATCGCCGACGCTCTGGCCCCTTTTGGCGAAGTGCCGGTGGAACTGCCGCTGACCCCTGCCAAGCTGCTCAGTATCATCGAGGGACGCGATCTGTGTGCCGCTGCGCATCTTGAGCAGAAGGTCGCCGGTCCCGTCGAGATCTGTCCGGTCATTGAAAATCCAACTCCGCAGGCGCCGGTGGCTGTGCCTGCCGAAGACGCGATCGACGGCGATTGGAAAATGGTCCTCTCAACGCCCATGGGCCCGCAGGAAATGACGGGGCATTTCGAGAGCGACGGCGATTCGCTGAAGGGTTACTTAAGCAGCCCCGAAGGCCAGCAGTCCTTCACCGGTACCCTCGAAGGCAATCGACTGAAGTTCGATCTCAAAGTGGTGAAGCCGATGAAGATCACGCTCAAATATGACATTGAGGTGCAAGGGGACAAGCTCAGTGGCAAGGTGAAGATGGGAATCTTCGGCTCGGCCAAGCTGAGAGGGGAGCGAATGAAAACTTTAGCGGGAGTTATGGACTGATGCGAAAAATTAGATTGCGGTTTGGAATGAGCGCTTTGATCGCGTTGCTCGCCACATATCCGTTGCTGCAGAGCTCTGCGGCTGCTGCGAACGCGCCGATCGGCGCCGGCGCCGAGTGGCACAACGTGAATGCCGACAGCGACGAGACGGGATACAGCCGCCTTAATCAAATCACCGCGACGAACATCGGCCGGCTTGGGCTAGCCTGGTACCTCGACTTGCCTGGCGAAGCTAGCTTGCAGGCCTCGCCCATCGAAGTCGGTCGCCTGCTGTATTTTACGGGGTCCTATGCCAGCGTATATGCGGTGGATGCGGTCAGCGGCAAGCTCGAATGGAAGTTCGACCCGAAGACCTGGGAGCACAATCCCACCAAGATGAACTACGGCTTCGGAGCGAATCGGGGCGCCGCCTATGCCAAGGGCAAAATATTTTCCGCCGCGCTGGACGGTCGGCTCTTCGCGCTGGACGCGAAGACCGGACACATGATCTGGAGCGTGGAGACCACCGATCCGAAGTCTGGCCAGACCATCACGGGTGCCCCGCGCGTATTCAACGGCAAGGTGATCATCGGCCAGGCCGGAGCAGACTTCGGCATGCGAGGCTACGTCACGGCGTACGACCAGGCGACTGGAAAACAACTCTGGCGTTTCTACGTGGTGCCCGCCAGTCCGGAGGCCAACAAAACGGATCCGGCCATGGAAGCCGCCGCCAAAACGTGGAGCAGTGATTTTTGGCAGAAGACGGGCGGGGGCGGTGGGCCGTGGGACAGCATCACCTTCGACGCCGATCTCAACCGCATCTATGTTGGCACCGCCAACGCCTCGCCTTATGATGCCGACGCGCGCAGTCCTGGCGGCGGCGACAACCTCTATACGGCTTCTATTGTCGCGCTGGATGCCGACACCGGCAGGTATGTCTGGCACTACCAGATCAATCCGCGCGACAGCTGGGATTATGATTGCACCCAGCAGATGACGCTGGCGACGCTCACGATTGATGGGCGTCAGCGCAAAGTCCTGATGCAGGCGCCGAAGAACGGCTTCTTCTATGTGATCGATCGCCAGAACGGCAAGGTCATTTCAGCCGAAAAGTTGGGCAAGGTGACCTGGGCCGACCACATCGACTTGAAGACCGGCCGTCCCGTGGAAAATCCGAACATACGCTACGAGACGGGCCCGTCCACCATCTATCCCTTCAATTCCGGCCTGCATAGTTTTATGCGCATGGCCTATAACCCGACGACGGGGCTCGTCTACATTCCGACCATGCAGATGGCCACCCGCTTTCACCGGGGCGAGCCGGACGACAAGGACTACAACATAGCCGGCTTGAACATCGCCAGTGTCGGCGCCGATCCCGGCGACGGCAAGGGCACACTCCTCGCCTGGGATCCGGTGGCGCAGAAGGCGCGCTGGCGCGCGCCGCTCGAGAAGCTGTGGAACGGTGGCGCGGTTTCCACCGCAGGTAATCTTGTGTTCCAAGGTGGCGCTGATGGCGGGTTTTCTGCCTACGACGCGCGCACCGGCGCGCGACTTTGGCAACAGAATGTCGGCATGGGCATTATCGCATCGCCCATGACCTATTCGGTGGGCGGCCAGCAATACGTTGCGGTATTAGCAGGATATGGCGGCTCGGCAGCGGTTTTAAGCGACATCATGAACGTCGGATGGAAGTACTCGGGACCCCGCCGGCTTTTAGTCTTCGCACTGGATAAAAAGGCCGTATTGCCTCCCTCCGCGCCAAAGACGCTGAAAGTGAACGTGCAGGACAATCCGACGGAAGTGCTCGACCCGAAGCTGATCGCGATGGGCAAGGCGATGTATCTGGCATGCGCGGCCTGCCACGGCCGCAATATGGTCGCAGTGGGCGGTCCCGCGCCGGATCTGCGGGAGTCTCCCATTCCCTTAAGTGCCGAGGCTTTTTGGTCGGTGGTTCATGACGGCACGCTCATCGAGCGCGGCATGCCTCGTTTCGCGGCGTTCGGCACACCCGAAATCGAAGCCCTGCGCCAGTACATTCGCGAACGCGCGCGGGTCGAGCTGGCGAAGCAATGAGTTGACTGGAGCGCGTCCCCGTAAGCAGGGGTGGAAGATCCTATCGAGGTTGAGCCGCCCAAACGGGGCGCGGTTCTTCGCGCCGTAAGTTTTAAGTCAGGGCCGGGTTATGAGCGCCGATCACAAGTGACGATCGCTTTGCGAAGCTCGTAGCTCATGAGCATTGGGTGCCAGCTGATCCGGGGTTCGCGCTTAAGCTGAATGCCCGGAAGCCGCAGCAGTCGATCGAGAAAAATCCTCGTTTCATGCAGGGCCACTTGTGAACCGGGGCAGCGATGGCTGCCGTGTCCGAAGCTCAAGGAGGCGCCTCCGGATTTCTCTGCACGATCGGGATCGAGCGCGTGAGGGCAAGGACCGACCACCGATTCGTCGACGTTCGCGGCGCGAATGTCGATATTGAAAAGAGTGCCGGTCGGTATCGATCCGCCCTGCGAGTCGGGCATCTCTTCCACGGCGCGGCGGGAAAGCATGCTAGCGACGGGCTCAAGACGCAGAATCTCCTCGAGGATGGCGAATTGCTCCTCGTCGCTGCCGGCGAGGAAGCGCGCGCGCAGTGCATCACGCTCGAACAGATGCCAGGCCGCCATGACGATGAATTCCCGAGTGGTCACCATGCCCGCCGCGGCATAGGTCATGCATTCGATCATGATCGCGCGGTCCGAGTAGTCCTCGTCGAGGAGGTGCGAAATGATATCGTCCCGCCGAGCCGCGCGGCGCGCGCGGATGGCGGGCCGAACATCGCGATAGTAGAACTTGAGTGCGCGAAATCCCACGCCGATCGGTTCGAGCAGACGCGCTAGCCACTTCCAGCGGATGCTCGGGGCGGAGAGTGTGGCGCTGATCCGTGTCGCCATGGACGCCTGGTTGCTGTTGGTAAGGCCAACGATTTCCGCGGCCACGGCGACGGTCATTTGATGCGCGACCTTGTCGAGCGAGGCCTGACCGGCCTTCTGCACTCCTTCGATCAGCGCCTCTGCCGTTCGTTCCATCAGCGGGCGATACCGACTGGCCACCGCGATCGGCGTGAAGAATCGTGCGATTGCGCCTCTTTTCTTGCGGTGCGACTCGCCGTCCAGGTAGAACACGGGGGCGTGATCGGGATTGCCCGTGTCGACTTCATCGGCGCCCACGCCGGCCTGTTTCACTTTGCTACTTCGCAGAATCTCTCGCGCCAACGAGAAACTGCCTACCACGCGACCCTCTGCTGGCGCCTGCAATCGCTCTGCGGCGATGCGAGCCGACTTGCGATCGTCACGTTCAAGAAGATGGGGACAGCCGGGTGTCTCGGAGTTACTTAGCACGTTGTTCCACGTGTTCTGATAACCATCCCAAATGCGTCCTCATGCTTGACTTCGCGGCCGCCTCGGGAACCACGCGATGCGTCCCGCCTCGACATCGATGATTACGTGTTCGCCTTGACATATGCCGAAGGTGAAACGCCGTAGCGTACTTTAAAGAGTCGCGCCATGTGCGACTGATCTGCGAATCCGAACTGTGAAGCGACGATCGCAGAGCAGCTGCCATTCATCAAGGATTCGCGAGCGCGATCCAAGCGGAGGCGCACCACAAAATCCCACGGCGTGAGACCCGTGGAGCGCTTGAACTCGCGCGAAAAGTGAGCGGCGGATAGGCCGACTTGGCTTGCCATGAGGCCCACCGTCAGGGGATCCTGAATATGTTCCTGCAGCCAGGCGAGGAGCGATTTCATTTGATTCGGCGCGATGCCGCCCTTCACTTTCAACTCGGCGGCAGGATGCCCATGTCGAGCGGCCACGGCGTTGACGAATGCACGGATCACTTCGGTGGCCAGCGCCTGTGAGTAATGCGCCTCGTCCTCGACGATCGCAAGCAACGCCTGCACCAGTCTCGCAAGCACCGGATCGGCGATCCCCATCCCGGCATCAAGCTCGAAATGGCAGCCCGCTAGAGAATCAAGATACCGGCCGTCAATGGTGCAGGATGCGTAGCGAGAATCCGCCATTCCGCGCACCGAGAATGGACGCCCTTCGGGATTGATCCAAAACTGAAGTGGTGCAAGATGCACCTCAATCCAACCCGCATCGCCGCGTGTTTCGAAGCGAAGGTCATGATCGGCCAGATTCATCGTAAGATGGTGGCCGTTGACCATGATTTCATCGACCTGCCAGCCGCGGCGAAAGCCCGCTTCAAGGTGCAGACCCTCCCACCCGAACGGCTCGGAGGTCAAGAGCCGATCGCCTTCCGAACGCGGTGCCTCGGCGGCTTTCTTCGCCGTGAAAGGAGGGCTATTCCTCGGCAGGCGGGCGAGCGAGTTTTTCATGTTGCAGCAGAAATCTCCGGCCAGAGCAGCAATCTTCAAGCTTGAGCCGCTCTCGAGACTCAAAATTAGCAGTTAACGCACGTCGGAACTACCGACCGGCCCTAATTTTAACCGATCGGCGATTGACATCATGACATTAGACAAAACCGGCCGCACCCGGCTGCTGGCCGCCGTGGTCGAAGCAACTGTGGCGGCGGGATTCATCGTTTGGGATCATTTTTGCCGCACGTCGGTGGTGGAATACAAGAGCGATTCATCGCCGGTCACCGAGGCGGATAAAGCCGCCGAAGCCGTGATTCTTGCGGCCTTGCGAGCCGTGGCGCCGGGTATTCCGGTGGTGGCCGAGGAGGAGGCCGCTGCGGGGCGTGTCCCGCATGTCGGTGAGGCGTTCTTTCTGGTGGACCCGCTTGACGGAACCAAAGAATTCATCCAGCGCGGCACCGATTTTACCGTCAACATCGGTTTGATCGAAAATGGCGAGCCCACGATGGGTGCCGTTTACGCGCCGGCGCGCGCCACGTTGTATTGGGGCGACTGCGCGACGAGGCAAGCTTGGCGAGCCTCTCAACCTCCGCACGGCGCGCGCGGCGCTGCGGAGCCGATCAGCGTACGTAAACCCACGATGCCGCCTTGCGCGGTGGCGTCGAAATCCCACAACACCGCGGAAACGGAAGCGTGGCTGGCCAACGCCGGCGTGAAGGATCGGGTGTCGATCGGGTCTTCGTTGAAATTCGTCCTCGTGGCGAGCGGAGATGCCGATGTGTACCCGCGGCCCGCGCCGACCATGGAGTGGGACACCGCGGCGGGCGATGCGGTACTGCGCGCTGCCGGAGGACGGGTCTTTGACCTCGACGGTCAACCGCTGGTCTACGGCAAAGAGCGGTTTTTCAACCCTGGCTTCGTGGCCACCGGCTCCTACGAGCCGGCGAGGCTCAGGCCCTTTATGGTGGTCGGTCATACCAGCGGTGACGTGAAATGAGCAGCGCGATTTCTCTGACGCATTTGCAGCGGCTCGAGGCCGAATCGATTCACATCATGCGCGAAGTGGTGTCCGAGTCCGATAAGCCGGTCATGCTGTATTCGATCGGCAAAGATTCCGCGGTGATGCTGCATTTGGCCCGCAAGGCCTTCTTCCCGGCTGCGCCCCCATTTCCTCTGTTGCACGTCGATACGACGTGGAAGTTTCGCGCCATGTACGAGTTCCGTGAACGGATGGCCAAGGAATCGGGCATGAGGCTCATCGTCTACCAAAATCCCGAAGCTCAGAGACTCGGCATAAACCCGTTTGAGCACGGCTCATCGCTGCACACGGATATGTGGAAGACCCAGGGCTTGAAGCAAGCGCTCGACTTGCATCAGTTCGACGTGGCCTTCGGCGGCGCACGGCGTGACGAGGAGAAAAGTCGGGCCAAAGAGCGTGTCTTCTCCTTCCGGTCCGCGAGCCATCGATGGGATCCGAAGAACCAACGGCCGGAATTATGGGATCTTTACAACACCAAGAAGGCGAGGGGCGAGAGCATTCGTGTATTTCCCATTTCCAACTGGACGGAGTTGGATATCTGGCAATACATCCATTTGGAAAGCATCCCCATCGTACCGCTGTACCTGTCGGCGCTCCGCCCCACCGTCGAACGGGACGGTCTTCTATTGATGGTGGATGACGATCGGTTTCCGTTGCGCAAGGGCGAAGTTCCCGTGCAAAGATCCATTCGATTTCGTACGCTGGGATGCTATCCCCTGACGGGCGCCGTACAGAGCACCGCAAACACGCTCCCCGAGGTCATCAAGGAAATGTTGCTGACCACGACCTCCGAGCGTCAAGGGCGCGCCATCGATCATGATCAAGCCGCCAGCATGGAAAAGAAAAAGCAGGAGGGCTACTTTTGAGTTCAAAAGCGCCAGTCGAGAGCAGCTACCGCGCGGATGATCTCATTTCCGCGGACATCAACACCTATTTACAGCAGCATCAGCACAAGAGCCTGCTGCGCTTCATCACCTGCGGGAGTGTCGATGATGGAAAATCGACACTCATCGGGCGGCTTCTGTACGACTCGAAGATGATCTTCGAGGACCAGCTGGCCGCCTTGGAAGCCGACTCGAAACGCGTGGGCACGCAGGGTGAGAATATCGATTTTGCGCTCCTGGTGGACGGCCTCGCCGCCGAGCGCGAGCAGGGCATCACCATCGATGTTGCGTATCGCTATTTCGCCACGGAGCGTCGCAAATTCATCGTCGCCGACACGCCCGGACATGAGCAATACACACGCAACATGGTGACGGGCGCATCGACTGCGGATCTTGCCGTCATTCTGATCGATGCCCGCAAGGGCGTGCTCACGCAGACGCGCCGGCATTCCTACCTGGCGCATCTGATCGGCATCCGCAATCTGGTGTTGGCCGTCAACAAGATGGATCTCGTCGAATTCGATCAAGGCAAGTATGAGGAGATCGTCCGCGACTACCGTGCTTTTGCCGCAAGTATCGGCATCAAGGATTTTGTCGCGATCCCGATTTCCGGCCTCGGCGGCGACAATATATCCAAGCGTTCGGACCACATGCCCTGGTACAGCGGCCCGGCGCTCGTCGAGCATTTGGAAACCGTCGAGTTCGATGCCAATGCGGCTCAAGGATTGCCGTTTCGCATGCCGGTGCAATGGGTCAACCGTCCCAATCTCGATTTTCGGGGATTCGCGGGCCTGGTGGCCTCAGGAAGCGTCGCGCCGGGCGATCAGATCCGGGTGCTGCCATCGGGCAAGACCTCGCAAGTCAGCCGGATCGTGACCTTCGACGGCGATCTTGAGCGGGCGGTGGCGGCCCAATCGATCACTTTGTGCCTGACGGACGAGATTGATTGTTCGCGTGGCGATGTCATCGTGGCCGCCGACGCTCCCGCCGAGGTCGCCGACCAATTTGAGGCGACAATTGTCTGGATGTCCGAGGAGCCGCTGTTGGTGGGCCGTCAATATTGGCTCAAGCTCGGCACGCAGACCGCGACCGCCAGCATTCACACGCCCAAGTATCAAATCGACGTCAACACCATGGAACATTTGGCGGCCAAGACCTTCGAACTCAATTCCATCGGCGTGGCCAATTTGGTCACTGACAAGCCCATTGTTTTCGAGCCGTACGCAACCAATCGTGAACTGGGCGCCTTCATCCTCATCAACAAATTGACGAACGCCACAGTCGCCGCCGGCATGCTGCATTTCTCACTGCGCCGCAGCCAGAATATTCATCGCCAGGCGCTCGAGATCAGTCGCGAAGCACATGCCGAGTTGAAGCATCAAAAGCCCGCTGTTCTCTGGTTCACAGGGCTCTCCGGCGCAGGCAAATCGACGATTGCGAACCTCGTGGAGAAAAAACTGCATCGCATGAATCGACATACCTTTCTGCTCGATGGCGACAATATCCGTCACGGCCTGAACAAGGATTTGGGATTCACCGATGCCGACCGCGTGGAAAACATCCGTAGAATCGGCGAAGTGGCCCGGCTCATGACCGATGCAGGACTCATCGTGATCACGGCTTTCATTTCACCCTTCAGGGCTGAACGTCAGCTGGTCCGGGACATGATGAAGGAGGGGGAATTCCTTGAGATTTACATCGACACGCCGCTGCAAGTGGCCGAGCGTCGCGATGTGAAAGGCCTGTACAAAAAGGCGCGCGCCGGCAAGCTTGCGAACTTCACCGGCGTCGATAGCCCCTACGAACCACCGATCGCGCCGGAACTGCACATCAACACGACCGCAATGACACCGGGCCAGGCCGCAAGCCTCATTGTGGACAAGCTATTGGGCACGGATTGATCTGCTTGAGAAATATTGACCCGAAGAGCCGGTGCTCGCAGAAGTTGGGGGTGTGCGGCGCACAATGCTAGTCTGGGTGGTCGGCTCGGCGAGCTTGAACGATCAGCAGTGTCCGCTGTGCTGTTTTCAGGTGGACCTTGAGCGTCGATAATCGAATGGGGAAAGCAATGGCCAGTCAGGTCCAGTCCAAGCACACGTATTGTCGGGTTTGCATGGTCCATTGTGGACTGGTCGCGGATATCATTGGCGATGAGATCGTTAAGGTTAACGGTGACTTCGAACATCCCATAACGCACGGCTATACCTGCCCGAAGGGCCGCGCAACCGGTCGCATACATCACCATCCGGACGCCATCACTTACCCGATGATGCGAAAGGCCGGCGAGCTTGTTCGCGTTGGGTGGGATGAGGCGCTCGACGACATTGCCGCGAAGCTTCGTACCATCATTGATACTCATGGTCCCCACGCCGTCGGTATCAATTTTGGCAGCGGGCTTGGCCTGGACTCTTCGGGATACGCCATGGAAGAGGCCCTCTACTATGCACTGGGGGCACCGCCTAAATTTTCGCCTCTGACCATCGACGGCACCGCCAAGGTCATGGTTTCGGGCGCCATGGGCGGATTTCCCGGCTTAAGCCTCAAGACCGACTATGACAATGTCGAGATGCTCCTCTACGTCGGCACCAACCCGATGGTCAGCCATGCGCACAATACAGGGATGTACAACCCGGCGGTGTTTATCCGGTCCGCTGCCAAACGCGGCGAGGTTTGGACGATCGACCCACTGTTCACCGAGACCGCGAAATTCTCCACCCGCCATATCGCCGCCTATCCGGGCAAGGACTATGCGATCCTCGCCTGGTTAACGCGCGAAATTCTGACGGATGGCCCGCTCGATTTGCAGCAACCCGTCAACGGTCTCGCCGAGCTGCGTGCGGCGCTTGAAGGTTATGACCGGGCGAAGGCTGCGGCGATCGCCGGGGTCACCGAGCAGGACCTGGCGGATCTGCTGGCGGCAGTTCGCCGCAAACGCCGCGTGGTCGTGGAAACCGGCACGGGCATTACCATGTCGGTCGGTTGCAGCCTCACGCAGTGGTTCGCCTGGGTTCTGATGGTCCTGACCGGCGCGATGAACCGCAAAGGCGGCGCGTGGTTCCATCCCGGCTTTCTAAATCCGGCCGAAAAGTTCCCACTGCCGATCATGGACTCCTTTACGCCGGGGCCCACCACGCGTCCTGACATCTCGGGCATCATCGGCGATTGGCCCTGCGCAGTCCTGCCGGGCGAGATCGAGGCCGGTAATATCCGTGCACTGATGAACTTCGGCGGCAGCCTGCTGCGCTCCTTTCCCGATACCAATGTACTCACGGGCGCGCTGAAGAAGCTTGAGCTGCATGTGATCGCCGAGATCATCGCCAATGAAACGACGGCTCTGTGCACGCATGTCCTGCCAACCAAGGGCGCTGTCGAACGCTCGGAAGTCACCCGCTGGGACATACTGGCCTGGAACGTGTCGATGCAATACACCGCGCCGCTAGTAGAGCCCATCGGCGAGCGGCGCTCGGCCTGGTGGGTCATTTCGCAGATCATGAAGCGCGCGAAATTACCGGTCCCCGAGCATGTCCCTGATGACGACCGTGTGCCCGGGGCCGACGATTTCATGCTCTCCCAGCTCTTCGGGAATGCGCGCTGCAGCTTCGAGGAAGTTCAGGCCAAGCGCTATGTCGAGATGCCGCTCGAATTTCCTGCCCCCTGGCTTGATGCGCATATCGAGCGGATTGGGGGATGGAAACTCGCACACCCGAAATTGCTCGAACAATGGCATCAAATGCGACGCGCCGATGAGTCCGCTCTTGGGCAGCCGAGGCCGCTGTGCTACAGCTCGCGCCGCCAGCGCCGCAAGTTCAACGCGCAGCTCAGTTTCCTGGGCGCGCCCGCCGATATCATTCTGCACCCAAGCGACGCCGCCGCGCATGGGATCGCGGACGGGCAGAAAGTGCGCGTTCATAATCCGAACGGCGAGATCGTCCTCACGGCGAAACTTAATGCGGGTATGCGCAGGGGCGTCTTCTCGATTGCACACGGGCATGAGAGCGCGAACGTCAACTGCCTGACAAGCGTTGCGGATATGGATCCTCTGGGCGGCATGGCCCTCTACACCGGCGTCCCGATCAGTGTGGAGCCGCTGGCCTAGTGGGACGAGGGTCAGATTTTGCATAACGAGCGCTTTCCCGGTGACGGCACGCCGTGCTGATGTCAGCCGATGCCCGCAGCACTGCGCCCAGAAGAGCCTTCAATAGGAAAGTTTAGGATGATCATTGAGCGCCAGTCATCGGAAGATCCATTGTCCATCGTGAGCGGTATTCCGCTCAGTCGTGAGCCGGGACTCGGCGCGTTGACGCTACCGGGCTATCTTAAGGAGGTGACCACGAGGTTTGCTGCGCGTGAAGCGCTCGTGATGCACAAGTCCGATGGATCCGTGGAGCGCTGGAGTTATCACGAGTTGTGGGAACGTGCCATGACGGTGGCGCGTGCGTTGACCGCTTGCGGAGTCGGCAAGGACAGCCGTGTTGGAGTACTCATGACCAATCGCCTGGAATGGATTTCCAGTGTGTTTGGAGTGGGCCTCGCCGGCGGTGTGGCCGTGGTGTTGAGCACGTTTTCGACGCAGCCTGAGCTGGAATATTTGCTGCAAGCTTCTGGCGTATCGACGCTGTTGTTCGAGCGCAGCGTGCTCAAGAAGGACTTCGGCGCAATGCTGCATTCTTTGGAGCCCGAGGTCGGGCGCGCCGAACCGGGACTATTGTCGTCAAACAAGTTTCCGTTCCTGCGCTGGCTGGCCGTGATCGGCGATGGCGCAGCGGGAGTGATCGAGGCGTGGCCGCAGTTCCTGGCGCGTGGCCGCGCCACCTCGCCCGCACTGATCGATGCGCGCGCCGCCAGTGTGAAGCCAGCAGATCCAGGGGCATTGTTTTTCTCCTCCGGTTCGACCGGAAAACCGAAGGGAATCCTGAGCGCTCACCGCGGGGTGACCATTCAGTGCTGGCGGTGGGCCCGGATGTTTGGCTTGGGCGACGACGTTCGCACCCTCACGGTCAACGGATTTTTCTGGTCCGGCAATTTCGGCATGGCCCTCGGCGGCACCTTGTCGTGCGGCGGCGCCATGATCCTGCAGCCTACGTTCGATCCGGAGGAAGCGCTGCGGTTGATGGAGGCGGAGCGCGTGACGTTTCCCGTGGCCTGGCCGCACCAGTGGGCCGCGGTGGAAGCGGCGTCGAATTGGGCCACGACCGATTTGTCCTCATTGCGTTATGTCGATCGGACCACCGCGATCGGCCGCCATCCCACCGTGAAAACCACCTACACGGAGCCCAGGGCGGCCTACGGCAATACCGAGACGTTCACCATCACGACCTGCTTCGCTCACGATACGCCGCCGGACATGGTGGCGAATAGCCATGGAGAGGTACTGCCGGGCAACACCGTGAAGGTCGTCGATCCGCTGACCGGCGCTCTTAAGCCGCGAGGCCAAGCGGGTGAGATCGCCGTGAAAGGGCCGACCTTGATGCTGGGATACATCGGGGTGCCGATCGACGAGACGCTCGATGATGAGGGTTTTTTTGCGACCGGCGATGGCGGCTACATCGACGCGAAGGGGAGGCTGGTGTGGCAGGGTCGCATGAATGACATCATTAAGACCGGCGGTGCCAATGTCTCGCCGGTTGAAGTTGACACCGAGCTTGCCGGCTGCCCGGGCGTGAAGCACAGCGTAACGGTCGGCGTGCCGCACGAGACATTGGGCGAGTTGGTGGTTTCCTGCGTGCTGACGGAGGAGGGTCGATCCCTGACGGAGGCCGCGGTGCGCGACTTCTTGAAGGAGCGCTTGGCGTCCTACAAAGTGCCGCGGCGGGTGTTGTTCGTGGACGAGGCGGATTTGTCGCTCACCGGCAGTGCCAAGGTGAAAACCAGCGCGCTGCGCGAATTCGCGGCTAAACGGCTCGCGACCACGGCTTAGGCCGGCAAGGCTTCCGATCCAATACGCTGCGCCGCATCCTCAGCGGGTTTGGCGGCGCTGTCAGCAGCGTTCTCAATGGCGTGCTGGGCCGCAACAAAGCCGAACGTGAACGACGGACCGAGGCTCGAGCCGGCACCCGGATAGGCGCGGCCCATCACCGAGGCGGTGGATATTCCGGTTGCATACAGGCCTGAGATGACGCTGTCATCCGTGCGCAGCACTCGCGCATGCTGGTCGGTGACCACGCCGCCGTAGGTTGACACGTCCCCGGGAACTACCGGCAGCGCATAAAAAGGCGCCTCGGCAATCGAGCCCAAGGTCATCGAGGGTTGATGATAGGCGTCACCGAGCCAGCCGTCATACGCGCGCTCGCCGCGATGAAAATCCTCGTCGCGGTTCTTGCTTACAAATTCGTTGAAGCGCCGAACGGTCGCCGCCAAGGTCCCGGATTTGATGCCGAGCAGGCGCTCGAGCTCTTCGATCGTGTCGGCTCTCTTCAGGTAACCTTCGTCGTACCAGCGCTGCGGCTTCGGTCTGCCCGGCATGGTGCCGGCCAGCATGTAGTTGCGCATGTACTGCGCATCGAAAATCGCCCAACTCGGCGACGCCGGCACGATCTTGTTGCGTTCGAGCATGGCCTTGCAGTACGCCATGTAAGAGCCGCCTTCGTTCATGTAACGCACGCCGCTCTGGTCGACGAGAATGGCGTGGGGCGCTGCCGTGATGGCCTGAGCGGTGGGCTTGGCTTCGCTGAGTTCGGCGCCCGGGGGCAGCGTCATCTGGCATCCCACCCGTTCCTCCATCTGTGCGATGTCCGCGCCGAGCCGCATCATTTCCTCAATGAGTTCACCGGTATCCCCGGGGGCCGCCATAGTCCATTTCACCGACGTGCCGGGCGCATAGCGATCGCGCATTCGCTGGTTGTGGGAAAAGCCGCCGGCGTTGACGAGCACGCCCAAGCGGCTGCCCACCCGCCGGGGACGGCCGTCCTTGACCGTGGCAACGCCCGTGACAGCGCCGTCTTCAACGATAAGTTCGCTCACCGGTGATTCGGTGCGGAATTCCACGCCGCTGCGCAGTGCGGCCTTAAGCATGCGGCCTTGCAACGCCGCGCCGCCCGCGACCCAACGCTTGCCGCTGAGGCGCGCCACGGCGCCGCGCAGCACAAGCTTGAGCATCAGAAATTTCACTGCCCAAGAGCGCTTGAGCAACGGCAGTTCCATCATCTCCTCGAGGGAGGCGGGCACCGGCAGAGAAATGAAACTGGGGCGCAGCTTTTCGCGCCAGGCTCCCAATTCGTTGATATCGAAGAGCTCGGCGACAACCGTGCGGCCCGCGACCGAGCCGCCCGGAAGATCATCGTAGTAGTCAGGCCACTCGCTGACGCGCGTCAGCTTGATTCCCTGCGCCAAAAGGAATTGAATCATGAGTGGCGCTTGATCGAGATAGGCGCGGCGACGCACGGGCGTTGAGCCGGGCACACCGTCCGGTGTGCCTAAGACGGCGTCGAGATAAGTCGTCGCCTGCTCCAAACTATCCGTTACGCCGTCGCGCGCCATAAACGGATTGTTCGGAATCCACATGACGCCGCCGGAGCGCGAGGTCGTGCCGCCGATGAGACCGGTCTTTTCGAGAATCAGTACCTTTTTCCCGGCGGAGCGCATCAGCAAGGCGGCCACCATGGAGCCGCCGCCACTGCCCACGATGAGAAAATCAAAAATCTCGTCGAAATCGCTCATAGCCCCTTCCTGCTCGGCAGCGTCGATGA
>CAVVPB010000013.1:0-8735 GCA_963749775.1 uncultured Gammaproteobacteria bacterium | reverse complement strand
ACAAATCAATGACTTACGCTGCATCATCTCGGTCAATGTCAGATACGGTCTACTTCGGTCTGCTTTGGAACTGGCATCTCGCACGGACGGCGATTGCTGGATGATCCCTGCGCTGCCCGACAACTAGACCTGCAGCACTCACGCGTAACGCCCACCGGGCTACAGTATCTCGTCTACACGCCTCGGCCGTCGGGTTTGGGAGTCTAGCGACCGCGAGAAATAACACGCGGCCTGAGCCATTACCGGCATCAGGCCGCGATGCCCCCCACCGGAAATCCGGTGAGCGGCGCGGGACGTTCAGCTTCCGTTATTTCCCCGGGGCGGTGACGAACGCTACGCCGCGGTACACCTTGCCGTAGACAGGCGCGGCCACGACGCTGAAGCTCTCGTTCAATGCCTGGGTCGACGTCGTCGCGGCCAGCGTGTCGGTGATTTCCACCACTTCGTTCGGATCCGCTCCCACGTCCGTGTTGGCCGCGTTGGCGTCGGTCGTCGAGGTAACCGCCCACAGCGTCACGGTGCCGTTTGAATTGATACGGCCGGCCAGGTTGCGCAGGCCGACGTTGGTCACCTTGGGCCAGGGGTTTTGGCCGTTGCGGTCGTACAGAGGACCGTAGCTCTGACCGATCAGGCCGTTGGTGAGGACGTAGTCTAGCTGCCAGGTGCCACCGACCAGGCTCCACTTCTCCAGACCGGCGTGGCCGGCGAGGTCGGTGGAGTCCCCCGTTCCCTCGTCCGTCACGTACAGAGTATGGTCGTTGGCGAAGAAGAGCGCGAACGGTGTGAAATCGCCGCCAGCGGTTCGGGCCGAGTCCACTGGAAAGCCGTTGAGGACCTGCACGGCCGCACTGGCCGCGCCTGCGACAGTCGGCAGCACATTGCCCGCCGACGGGCCATCATCGGCCTTCGGGACGGCGCCGGTAGCGTACTGCGCGGCGTTGGTGATGGTGTAGACCGTCTGGATGCCGTTGCTCCCGCTGCCCTTGGTGAAGTACAGCGCGCCGTTGTACTCGGTGATGCCGCGGAAATTGTCGTCCTTGCCTGGCTTGTCCGCCTTGCCCTTATTCTCTCCGAGCTGCAGCAGCGGGTTCACTTCGGCGGAAATAGCCGCCGGAATGGTTGCCGACGCGGCATTGATCGGTGTCACCACGTCGACGCCCGTAGTCTCGGTCACGTCGGGGTTGGTGAAGTTGGTGTTCGAACCGAAGCTCGCAGCATTGCCATTGTTGGCATTGCCCACGGTGTAGTAGAGGCCGTTGGAACCCAGCAAGGCAGAGCGGCCGTTGTTGCCGCCGTAGTTGATGGTCGGGGTATAGGAGAAGTCGTTGTTGTCATCCAGCGCCACGATGGTGCGGGCGAATGCGTACTCGGTGCCGAAGGCGAAGGTCACGGGGTTGGTCACATCCTGACCTGGCACGGCATCGGCGTTGGAGACGTCCAGCGCGCCCACGTCGGCGAGACCGTAGCCAACGAACACCAGGTGACCGCCGTTC
The DNA here is from genome assembly GCA_963749775.1 of uncultured Gammaproteobacteria bacterium. Classification (GTDB taxonomy): domain Bacteria; phylum Pseudomonadota; class Gammaproteobacteria; order Steroidobacterales; family Steroidobacteraceae; genus Bog-1198. The sequence goes on along the minus strand of CAVVPB010000013.1, from coordinate 7,242 downwards.
TGGTCACGGATGTAGTGCAGAGCCAGCTCGGACTTGGAGGAGAAGCTGGTCACGACCTGGTTCGTCGGTACCGCCAGGGTAGCGAATACATGACCGCTCTGCGGCTCGATATCGGTCAGAGTGATTGGCGAGGTCACGCCGAAGCTCGCGTCTGGAACCTCGTTGCCCCACACCGTCACGTAGTCATTCCCGTTCACGGCCGACACGGTGGAGCCGGGCGCCGTGACCACCCCCGCGCTGTTCAAGGTAAGGCCCGTGCCGGGCAGCGGTGTCCCGGGCGCAAGATTGGCAACGGCGCCCTGCGAGTTGACATAAGTGCTGCTGCTGATCACCAGCGTGTTCGGCTTGAGAAAGGCGTCGTGCGCGAGCGCGACGTGAGTGGCTGCGGCGCCGCCGCAGCCGATCAGAATCGACACCACGCTGGCGCAAGTACGATGAGTCATGAATTCCCCTTGATTGATATGTACACCCGGCGGACCACCGGAGTGATCTTGTCGTGGCAACGTTAAGGGACGAACGTTACAGTTCGATTTCAGACTTGTGCCGAGGAATGCCTCGGACCCGAGTGGTTAACCCATGGTTATAAAATCCGCGCCGCCGGCAATTGACCGTTCGACTTTCGGTACCTGCCGCCCGCACGGATTCACACGAGCGCTGGCGCAAGTTGATGCCCGTCAGACATTGCCCGCATTCGCCTTCAGCCGAATCTGCCCGCCTTACTCGCCCTCGTTTGTCCGCAGGCCGGTTATCCACAAGATGCATCGCGCCCGTTCGATCGCGGGATACGTGAGCGTCATCCGACGGCGACCTTGATAAGGGCCGGTCAGCGCCACATCGGCGTCACGGACCGCGAGCACCGCATCACCCGATGATCGCTGGCGCGCGCTTCGCCACCGCGTCACTGTTTTCCAGGATTTCTATCTTCATGCATCAGTGCTGGTTATGCGCGGTGTTATCACGGCGCGCCCTTCTTCAATTCGCGACAGCGCTGAATGAGCGCACGTGTGGAACTGTCATGGGCCGTCGCAGATTGAGCGTTCACGCCGAGTTCCGGAATGATCCGCTTGGCGAGCACTTTACCCAGCTCGACGCCCCACTGATCAAACGAGTCGATGTGCCAAATCGCACCCTGTGTAAAGACGCTGTGCTCATACAGCGCGACCAGCTTGCCAAGCGCTGCGGGAGTCAGCCGCTCGAGCAAGATGGTGTTCGAAGGCCGATTACCCTCGAAGGTTCGGTGCGGTATCAGCCACTCCGGCGAGCCTTCGGCCCGTACTTCCTCGGGTGTCTTGCCAAATGCCAGAGCTTCGCCTTGGGCCAGGACGTTCGCCAGCAATATGTCGTGGTGTGCGCCGAGCGGGTTAAGTGTCTGCCCGAACGCGATGAAGTCGCATGGAATCAGCCGCGTCCCTTGATGGATCAACTGATAGAACGAGTGCTGGCCATTGGTTCCGGGCTCACCCCAATAAATCGGCCCTGTCGCCGCCGCAACCGGTGCCCCGTCAAGCGTGACATGCTTGCCGTTGCTTTCCATCGTGAGCTGCTGAAGATAGGCGGGGAAACGCTTCAGATACTGATCGTACGGCAGCACCGCGGCTGTCTGGGCTCCGAAGAAATTGTTATACCAGACCGCCAGCATGCCCATCAGAACCGGCAGGTTTTGTGCAAACGGCGCGACGCGGAAGTGCTCATCCATCTCGTGGAAGCCGCCGAGCATCGCCTTAAAGTGATCCGGCCCGATCGCCAGCATCGTTGACAGACCGATCGCGGAGTCCATGGAGTACCGGCCGCCGACCCAGTCCCAGAAGCCGAACATATTGGCGGTGTCGATGCCGAACTTCGACACCTCCGCCGACGCGGTCGAGACCGCGACAAAGTGCTTGGCGATCGCGCTTAAGTCCGGGCCGAGACCGCGCAACAACCAATCGCGAGCCGTAAGGGCGTTGGTCATGGTCTCGAGCGTCGTGAAGGTTTTTGACGCCACGATGAACAGCGTTTCCGCCGGATCAAGATCGCGGGTCGCTTCGGCAAAATCGGTGCCGTCGACGTTCGACACAAACCTGAATGTCATCCCGCGCTCGCTGTAGTGCTTCAACGCCTCATAGGCCATCACGGGGCCGAGATCGGAGCCACCGATGCCGATATTCACCACGTTGCGCATCCGACGGCCCGTGTGGCCCTGCCAGGTACCGCTGCGCACACGCTCCGAGAACGCACTCATCCGCGAAAGAACTTCGTGCACCTTCGGCACGACGTTCTCGCCGTCGCAGATGATCGAGGAACCCTTCGGCGCCCGCAGCGCAATGTGCAGCACCGCACGCCCTTCGGAAATGTTGATCTTCTCGCCGCGGAACATCGCATCGATGCGCTCGCGTAGTCCCGACTGCTCCGCAAGCTGCACCAGCAATTTTATGGTCTGGTCGGTAATGCGATTTTTGGAGTAGTCGAGATAGACGCCGACGCTGGCGAGCGTAAAGCGTTCGCCGCGACGCGGATCGTCGGCAAAAAGCTGGCGCAGATGCAGCTCGGCGAGGTCTTTTTGGTGGGCAGTGAGCGCAGCCCAGGCGGGCCGCTCGGTAACCGGCAGGAGGTTCAAGGGCATCGGGGTCATTGATGATGGCATGCGGTCGCTACACTATGTCGGTCGGAACTGAGGAGAATATCCCAATCCGGTTTTCTTTTAGGGAGTGATCGGCGCTCTTCCTAATATACCTTGCGGTGCTTTTCCGTCAGCGTCTATAGGTACAAGAGCCAATTATCGGTAGGAGTTTGGCCAGTAAGCATTCGGAGCCCCGACGGAGCCGCATCGCTATTCTTAAGGCGAACCGATGAACGCGACCCCACCGCTTCACAATTTGGGCCAAGGCACTTGGCAAGGGAGGCGTTCGTGAGAGTGCTGGTGATTGATATTGGCGGGACTAACGTCAAGTTTCTTGCGACGGGTCACGATGTGCGTCGAAGATTTGCCTCGGGCAAAAAACTGACGCCGAAGCAAATGGTATTGAACGTCAAAGCGCTCACCCGCGACTGGAAGTACGAGGTGGTGGCCATCGGCTATCCGGGCCTCGTCGTCGACGGACAACCCGCGACCGAACCTCGCAATTTGGGCCCTGGCTGGGTCAAGTTTGATTACGCCGCCGCCTTCGGACGTCCGGTCAAAATCCTCAACGATGCCGCCATGCAGGCGCTCGGCAGCTATCAAGGCGGATTGATGCTCTTTGTCGGCCTTGGGACGGGTCTCGGGTCCGCGCTGGTTTCCGGTGATACGATCGTACCCTTGGAACTCGGTCACCTCTCGTATGGCAATGGAACCTATGAAGACCACGTCGGCGTCCGTGGCCTCAAACTGCATGGCGCGAAGAAGTGGCGGCGCGATGTCGCGCATGGCGTGGGACGCTTGATTGAGACAATACATCCCGACGATGTCGTTTTAGGCGGCGGAAACGCAAAAAAGCTCAAGAAGCTGCCCCCGGGTTGGCGCGCCGGCGATAATTCCAAGGCGTTTCTCGGCGGATTTCGAATGTGGGAAGTCGCGTCCTCGAAACAATCCGGATCCAACCACCGCGACTCGGCGTTAAAATAATTGACGCGCGCTGATACCGGCCTGTTCCGAAACTAAAGACGAGGAGATCGCCATGCAGCTTGGAATGATTGGCCTGGGCAGAATGGGAGCAAACATGGTGCGACGGCTCATCAAGGGCGGCCACGATTGCGTGGTTTTCGATGTGTCATCGCAGGCGGTCAGCGACCTGACCCAGGAGAAGGCGGTCGGTTCCGCCTCACTCCATGACTTTACCGAAAAACTTGCCCAGCCTCGCGCCATCTGGCTCATGGTCCCGGCTGCGGTCACGGACAAAACGATCGCCGATCTGTTACCGATGCTCGAACCCGACGACATTCTGATCGACGGCGGCAACTCCTATTACATCGACGATATCCGCCGCGCCAAGGAACTGGCGAAAAAGAAAATTCACTACGTGGACGTGGGCACCAGCGGCGGCGTCTGGGGGCTCGAGCGCGGTTACTGCATGATGATTGGCGGGGAAACGCAGGTGGTCAAGCATCTCGATCCCATATTTTCCTGTCTCGCGCCCGGCATCGGTGATATCCCGCGTACGCCTGGCCGCGAGAAGGGCCGCGGCACGGCCGAACAAGGTTACCTGCACTGCGGAGCAAATGGCGGCGGCCATTTTGTGAAGATGGTTCACAACGGGATCGAGTATGGGCTCATGGCCGCATACGCGGAGGGATTCGGAATCATCAAGGCGGCCAACGTCGGGCTGCAGAAACATGCCGACGATGCCGAGACGACGCCGCTGCGCGACCCGGAGCATTATCAGTACGATTTCGATCTGCGGGATATTGCGGAAGTTTGGCGGCGCGGCAGCGTCGTGGCCTCGTGGCTGCTGGATCTTACGGCCATCTCATTGCTCAATGACCCGACACTCGCGAAGTTTGCCGGACGCGTCTCAGACTCTGGTGAAGGACGCTGGACGATCAAGGCTGCGATCGACGAGGCGGTACCGGCGCATGTCCTGACCGCGGCCCTTTACGAGCGATTCAGCTCGCGCGGCGAGGCGGAATTCGCCGATAAGCTGTTGTCAGCGATGCGCTATCAGTTTGGCGGACATGTGGAGCAATCGAGTTCCGCCAAGAAATAAGGCCGAAGGCGACGTTTTGTGATCGAGTTCCGCCGCCCCCGGTCATCCAATAACCTGTTGTCGCGTTTCTGTCTGTATCGTGAAGCGCTCATCGCACTTACCGGCATGGCCTCTTTGGATCCTGCTCGGACTCTGGCCGGCCGCCGCGGCACGCGCCGACGCCGTGTCGGCGGTGCAGTTGCTTCGCGAAGGCGGTTGCGGCGGCATCCTTCCTGCCGCTCGGCCGCTTCGTCAAAGCGCATTGCTGAACCGGGCGGCTGAACTATGGGCGGCGGCCGGATATGCGCCGGCTGAGGCCGCCAAGCGCAGCGGCTACGACGCACAAAACACGACCGGTGTGCGCGTCAACGGCCCCGATGCGTCATCCGTCGAGCTGCTCAAGCGAGCCGGCTGTCGTTCGTTAACGAATCCCGAGCTTAACGACATCGGCGTTTATCACCGTGGTTTGGATACCTGGCTGGTGCTGGCCTCTGCCCATGCTGCACCGACCGAATCGCTGACGCGCACACTGGCCACGCGCGCTCTGCAGCTCGTAAACGATGTGCGCGCCCGCGGCACCCGCTGCGGCGAGCGATCCTTTGGACCCGCACCTCCCGTCAGACTATCGGGGACACTAGCGGGAGTTGCGTTTGGACATGCGGCCGATATGGCCCGGCACGACTATTTTGAGCATGAGGATCTGGCGGGTCGTTCGCCGGCGGATCGGGTGAAGGCTGTGGGATATCAGGAAAAACTGGTCGGCGAAAATATTGCCTACGGCCCGACGTCCGCCGAGGAAGTGGTGCAGGGTTGGCTCGACAGTCCCGGCCACTGTGAAAATATCATGAACCCCGAATTCGCGGAGATGGGAATCGCCAATGCGGCGGGTCAGTCCTCGAAGCGCGGTCTATATTGGGTCCAGTTGCTGGTGGCCCCACGAGCGTAGTCTGCCCCAAAGAGACGCGAACAGCGGATTTAAGCTACTTCTGCGCGACGACCGGCGGATCGTGCTCGACGCTGGCCCGCATATAGGAGGGATCTTTCTCGTCCATGCAGACGAACGTCAAGACTTCCTGTTTCGGCGACCAAGTATGCTCGCTTGACTCGGTCGATTGACGAAACATCATGTGCTTGCTCATTTTGTCGCAGTAGTCGTTGGCGGCCAAGAGCGCCTTGAAGTTTACGTCCGCTTGCGTTTCGTATCTCGCGCCGGACACGTTCAAGCGGTAGGCATCGCTACCAACCGGGACCACGCCGGGCGATGTGGTCGAGCAACCACCCATCATCGCAGAGGCGAAAACTCCTATCACCCAACGTGTATTGCTGTGACTCATGTGCGCTCCTTGAACGTCTACTCGCACCATAGCGCGCCGTCTCCACGATCAATGTGACGGCCGTCACGCGATGAGGTAAGCCGCGGACCTGGCGTCTTGCCCGGGACGCCGGGCGCGATCGCTTTTTGGCGCATGCGAGGCTTCGAATCGGCGCGCTGAAACGCGGCGGCGTGAGCCTGTCGCCGATTGTAGACACTCCTGTGATCGCATCTTGCGTGTCAACCCGCGCTGCAATTCGCCGTTGATGCAGGCAACAGCGCGCAGATAAAGCGCCGCATTCGAAAAAATTGATTATGGTCAAATCACAGGAGAAACCAGTCATGGTCTCGAAGTCATACCGATTATTCGCGCTGAGCCTTGCCGGCGCGGTGACCGCCGCTTGCGGCGGCGGCTCGGGGGGAATGGCGATGAATCCGCCCACCTCGACACCGCAAAGCGCCCCGATGTCGATGCTGATCAGCGATGCCTCCAGCGAGGACTGGGCGACGATCGGCGTGAAGATACTTTCCATCGCGCTCGTGCCGCAAGGCGGCGGCGGAAATGTCACCGTGTATACGGCACCCTCCCCGGCCCCGATCGTCAACTTGGCACAACTCGATCAACTTGCCGAAATCCTTGGCAACGTTTCGGTACCCGCGGGGACCTACACGGGTGCAGTTCTGACCATCAGCGCGAACACCGGTGACGTCCTGCTGACCGTTGCCGCCGATCCGGAAACTGGATTTGCCGCGGCTCCGGGCACGACGATTCCCGCATCGCAGATCCAGATCCAGCATGCGCAAGGAACCGCACCGAATCTCACGACGCCCATCAAGGTCAACTTCGTTGCGCCGCTGGTGGTGAATGCCAACCAGAACAATGCGCTGGATCTTGAGTTTGATTTGGGCCATCCGGCGTTCATCGTCGGGCACGTACCGCCGGGCGCCGGCACAACCCTTTGGGGAGTCAACTTCAACGGCCCTGTTCGCCACCATCCGCTGCATGATCTCGCGCGCTTGGTCCTGCGGCACACCTACGGCGAAGTGAGCGCAATCGCCAGCGATAACTCCGGCATCACAATCACCAAGGAATTTCCGACTGAACCTGCCGTCAATCCTGAAACGGCCATCGCGACGACCCAATCGCTGCAAATCCTGGCCGACGCCACCAACGGAACCCTGTTTTACGATGTGGACGCGAAGACGCGCACCGTGATCAAGGATTTCTCCGCTGAAGCATCCTTGACGGGCAAATTCGTGCGCGTTGCCGCCCGCTATCAGGAGAACGGT
>CAVVPB010000012.1:0-11190 GCA_963749775.1 uncultured Gammaproteobacteria bacterium | reverse complement strand
CCCGCGTCACGTCGGACTTCACGCCGACTTCGTAGGCCGTGAGCTTCTCCGGCTCGAACGGGTCCGCGGCCGGTGCGCTCAGCGTGTTGTGTGCCGTAAACCCGCCCGACTTGACCCCGCGGCTGATGCTGCCGTAGATCAGCGTGTCCGCGACCGGTTTGTAGTCAAGTTCGACCTTGCCCGACGGCAAGTTCGAGGTGATCGAGCCACCCAACGCGCCTCCGGTGAACGAGGGTACGCCGGGCAGGAAACTGGTGTTGAGCCCGATCAGCTCGCGTGACTCGTGATCCTCGCGTAGCCCGAGCGTGGCTCGCCACGCATCGCTGAATTGGTAGTTGCCCTGGGCAAACACGCCGAGCGAATTGACGACTTGCTCATAGTTGGTCACCGCAATGCCACCGAGTCGATCCGTAAGATCGGAATAGAAGCTCTCGTGGAGATCTTCGTTGGAGTAAAAGGCACCTGTGACCCATTGCAGCGGGCCGTTGCCTGTCGATGCCAGGCGCAGCTCCTGCGAAAACACATTGAAATCGCTGTGCAAGTATTCGTCGGAATCGGCGAACTGCGTGGCATCCCAGTCGGCGTATTCACGCCTGATGAGCTTATTGTAGGCAGTAATGCTGGTGAGCTTCGCGCCACCAAAATCGATATTGGCCGTCAAATCTGCGCCGCCGTTGCTGTTGTCGAGACCGGGCTTTGAGTTCGCGTTGATTCCAATGAGCTTGGCGAACGACGGATTGAGCGCCCAGCCCGTGGCGTATCGCGAGGTATCGGCGGGAATCGCCGGCGGTCCGCTGCCGGGGGTGAAGGGCTGCAGGAGATACAGGCCTTGCTCGTCGGATTTATCCTCTCCCCAGTGGAGGCCGAGCCGAAAATTGAACGCGTCCGCCGGCTGCCACTGCAATTGCCCGCGAACCGCGACTTTGTCCTTGTCTCCCAGCATTTGTCCGGTTACCCGGTTGCGCTGCCACGCGCCGCCCTGCTCGGTCGCAACCGAGAGCCTGCCCAACAGGCCGTCGGCGATGCTGCCCGATACGAATCCCTCGGCATTGACCTCGTTGTGGGAGCCGTACTCCAGCGAGAATCCCGCATGCGTATCGGCGGTAGGTCGGTTGCTGATGAAATTAATTTCACCGCCCGTGGTATTGCGCCCATACAACGTTCCCTGGGGACCCCGCAGAACTTCGATGCGATCGATGTCGAACAATTGCCCTTGGGTTTGGATCGGCAAGGCAAAGGCCACGCCGTCCAGGCTGACGCCCACGGGGGACGTATTGTTCGAGGTGTAGTCGATGAACCCCACGCCGCGCAGGCGAAACTGCGGCTGGCTGCTGCCGAATGCCGGTTCTACTTGCAGGCTGGGAACCGCGTTTTGCAGATCGTTGACATAGCTGATGGATTTGTCCGCAAGACTCTGCCCGGACAGCACCGACATGGCGATGCCGACGCTTTGCGCCGATTCTTCGCGACGCTGCGCTGTCACCACGATCTCCTGCAACCCGCTGGCGTCGTCCGTCGATGTCGACGATGCAGTCGCAGCCGGGGTGGCCAGGTTGATGAACATCGCGCCGACTCCTGCCGTCGCTGCCGCTAGTCGAAAAAACATCCCATTCCCCTAATTCATTGAAAACCAAGAGGCGCCACGTGCGCATCATCGATGACGCGCCTCGCTCTGTGAAGTGCTGATTGCGCAGTTGCCGATGCGCGGATGTTATTATGAAATCGATTAGTGTGAGTCGAAGAAGGTTTTGGCCGCGCTTAGGCAAAATGGCGGCACCAGCGTCGCGTGGTATATCGACAAAACCGCACTGTCGCCGTTGTCCTTGGCGCCCCCCAGCAGTGCATTGGCTCTGACTAACCCCACGGCGATCGCGAACGCAGTCTTAAGCGCGGCGTATGGATCGTTGGCGCCGGGCGACGAATCCACATCGAGCACCGAAAATGGAGCAGCCGGGGCGACCGCAGTCCAATAATTTTGCATCAGCTGAGTATTGAAATAGAACACCTCGGGGTCGGAGCGGCCGGCGCACAGCAACACCGGGGCAGTCGGCGACCAGGTGCGCAGATCGTTCAGCTTCAATGCCTGCCTGAACGTATTGCCCGGACTCGCCGCCGGCAGACCGGTGGTCGCGACAGGAAATCCGCCATCGGGATTTGCCATGGCATCTTGCAGATAGCTCAGTCGGTAGCTGTTCACGATCAAAAAAGGCGTGCCGAATCCCAGTGCGAACGCGGGGGCCAAATTCGCCGGCATGGTCGCCGGCGTCAGGTCGGCGAAAGCGGGATCGGGTGCAACGCTACTGAACAATGCGCTCGGCAATTTGCCCTCGCTCTGCAACTGGCTCACCGTCTCGGTACCGGGCAGTAGCATATCGATTCCAGTCGCGTACGGCGCCGCGAACACATCGGTGGCATTGGTATACATGTTGCCGTACGCGTGTTGGTAGCTGGACGCCAGCATGACCACGTTCGGTACCGCGCTTATATTGACCTGGCCTTCGAATACGGCATCGCCGAATGCCGCCAGCGCATAAGGACCCGACAAGGGTGCCGCGGCCGTGACGTTCATGCCGGCCGCCTGCATCGCGCGATGAGTTGCCATCGCCACAAATCCGCCCTGCGAATAGCCGGTGACGAACAGCTTTCCGCCATCCGAGGTGCCCACCGCCAACGTCAGCAGCGCGCTGCGCGCCGCGGCCAGTTCGTCGATTGTGTCCTTGGATTGCTGGTCCGCATTGAGATACGGATGATAGGTCAAGGTTGAGTTGTCGTAGCCGACGTAATTGGGCGCGGCGACGATGTAGCCTTCCGCTGCGAACACGGCGGCCAACAGCAGCCCTTCATCGTTGGACGTTATGTTCGCAATGTTGTAGCCGCGATCGGTCGCGGTGCCATGTGCGTACAGCACCATCGGCCGCCCGCCCATGCAAGTTGGCGCGCCGCTGGGCACCATGAGTGCGCCTGATGCCGGCGTGAGATTGCCGGCCGGGTCGACGGTCTGATAGTCGAGCTGGTATACGGTGACGGTGCATCGGGGCGTGTAAGACACCGCTTGCAGCAAGGTCTTGCCCAGATCGCTGGCGCCGATCAAGTTCAATAGGTCTGCCGGTGAGTAGGTGGCCACCAACGTGGGCGATGATTGCATCAGCGTGCCGCGCTGCGCTGACGCCGGCGGCACCGGCAGCATCATGGTGTCGGTCTTCTGGCAGGCAATCAGCCCCAGTATCGCCGATGACAGCGCGACACATCGAAGCAGGTGCTTGCTCATGCAGGTAAGATCCGCGGGTTGCAAAATGGTTCTATACAAATGTGGTGTAGAAATTACACTGGTGGTACCACCGGATTTCCGCCTGCGCGATCAATGCGTACACTCACCACTCACGGATGCGCTAGGCTCATTATGCTGCGACTGCGGAAGGTCTTCATGCTCGCCGCGTGGATGCTGCTCCTGTCGGCCGAAACCGCGCGCGCAGACTCCTCACCCATTCCACCCGCGGACTACACCGTAGCACGCTCCTGGCGGCTGGGAGGCAACAATGGCTGGGATCTCTTGGCCTTGGAACCCAGCGGCGGCAGACTGTTTATCAGTCGCGATGAGCGCGTTGACGTGCTTGAAACGGTCAGCGGCAAAATGGCAGGGAGCATTCCTCACACGGCCGGCGTTCATGGCATTGCATTCGCGCCGGCGCTGAAACGTGGATTTACCACCAACGGGCGCACCAACTCTGTCTCGGTTTTTGAACTCGATACGCTGCGCGCGATTGAAGAAGTCCAGATCTCGGGAACCGCGCCGGATGCCATTCTCTATGAGCCGCAACATAATCACATTTTCACCGCGAACCGCGACAGCGCGAATCTTTCGGTACTCGACGCAGGCACTCTGCAAGTCGTAGCGACCGTGCCGTTGCCCGGTCCCCCGGAGGCCATGGCATCGGACGACGCCGGGCATGTCTATGTCAATATCGACAGCGCACCGGGGAAATTAGTGCTCGTTGACTCCAAAACTTTGATGGTCAAAGCCAAGTGGCCGTTGAAGGAATGCGCGAATCCGACCGCACTCGCCTTTGATGTGCGCAATCATCGATTATTCTCCGTCTGCGCAAATCAAGTCATGGCGGTGACGGACTCCGTATCGGGCAAGGCGATCGCCCGAATTGTGATCGGCAGAGGAGCCGATGGAGCGGTATTCGATCCTGACCTCGGCATGGTCTTCAGCGCCAACGGCATCGACGGCACCCTGACGGTGATCCATGAGGACTCACCGGACGAATATCGGGTGACCGCGACCGTCATGACTCAAGTCAGTGCCCGTACCATGGCGCTTGACCCTGCGACGCACAAGATTTACCTGGCCGCTGCGCGATTCGGGCCGCCGCCCGCGGCGACCGACGAGCAGCCGATGCCCCGGGCCAAAGTGATGCCCGACAGTTTTGTCATTCTGGTGGCGCAACCCAAGTGAGCTAAGAATATGAGCGAACGCGTTCAAGTGGTTTGCGGCCACTGCGATTCGGTGGTGGGCCTGCCGGGGGACCGCCTGAAGGACGCTCCGCGCTGTCCGAAGTGCCGCTTCCCGCTGTTCGAAGGCAAGCCCATCGAACTTAAGGCCGCGAATTTCGATAAGCATGTCAGCCGCGGCGATCTGCCTCTGGTCGTGGATTTCTGGGCGCCCTGGTGTGGCCCGTGCATCGCCATGGCCCCCTTCTATGAAGCCACGGCGCGTCAGCTGGAACCGAAATTTCGCTTTGCTAAATTAAATACCGAGGATGAGCCCGCCCCGGCGCAGCGCTTCAACATCCGCAGCATTCCCACCATGATCGTGTTCCGCGCCGGCAAGGAGATCGCTCGCCAGTCAGGGGCGCTGGATTCAGCCGCGTTGTCGCGCTGGTTGAATTCGCTGCTCTGAATCCGCCGCGGCGCCTTAGGTCTTGCGAAATACCACGACAAAGCGATCGGTCTTGCCGAGCGCGGGACCCTTGTAGCTGATGAGATCCCGCGAATCGTCAGACCTTTTCAGCAGGTCGCTTTTCGCGACCACTTCAAACCCGTGAGCCGTAAAGTCCTTGATGGCGAAAGCCTCTTCGATGCGATGCAAATCGCCGGCATCGGATTTGCCGTGTCCCGCCTTGGCCGAATGGTCGATCAGCAATAGCACGCCCCCGGGCTTCAGCGCACGCGACAATTGATCGAGAACGGCACTCACGTCGATTTTAGGCCAGGGGCTTTTGAGGGTGGAATCCACCCAGTACAGGTCGTGATACACCTTGATCAGTAGCGCGGCGTCCAGACTCGCCGCCGGCAACTTCATGTCATTAAGATCCACCGTCTGATGGATAACGTTGGGCAGGCGATTGCCGGCCAGGCGCTTCTCCAACGCCGGCTCGCTCCATTTGTCGAACGCGGCATTGTTGATCAACAGGACCTGGCCTTTGGGGCCCACGATGTAGCTCAGCAACTCACTGTAATAGCCATCGCCGGCGAGCACGTCGGCCACCTTCATGTCCGGCTTGATCCCGGTGAGGCGCAGTATCTCGGCGGGATGATCCAGCGAGTCGCGCGCGGAATCGTCCGCAGGACGGCCGGCGTGGGTAACCGCCGCATCGAATCGATCGGCTCCATTCGCCAAGGAACCGGCAAACAGGACTGTACAGAGCAATGCCGAGGCGCAACGAATTGACTGTCGAATCATTGGTAGTCACTCCTCATAAATAACAGAGCGATCAACGTCGTGAGCCCAGCGGCCGACAGATAATATCCCACGTAGGCCAAGCCGTAGCGCGATGCCAGCCAGGTCGCAATCGGGGCCGCGACCGAAGCGCCCAAAATTCCCGCGAAATTGAAGGTTATCGAGGTGCCGGTGTAGCGCACCGGTGTCGGAAAAACCGTTGCCAGTGCGCTCCCCAGCGGCCCGTAGGAGAGGCCGCTCAATCCGAAACCGCACGCCAGGAAAACGAACACCGCCGCCGCATTGTGCGCACCGAACAGGGGCTGAAACGTAAAGCCGTAGGCGATGATCAAGAGGGTGGCAATCATCAGCATGGTGCGTCCGCCGAAGCGATCGGCCATGGATCCGGCCAGCGGAATCATCAATCCGAAAAACACCGCGGCCAGCATTTGCATGATCAGAAACGCTTGGCGCCCGAAGCCGAGCGAGTTGGTGCCCCAGCTTAAGGCAAAGATATTGACGAGGTAGAACACCACGAAAGTGGTCGTGGATCCCAAGGTTCCCAAAATCAGCTGCGATGGAAATCGGGTCATCACGACGGCGAGCGGCAGGCGCACGCGCTCGCCCTGAGCGATGCTGCGTTGGAACGCCGGGGTCTCAACCAATTGCAGCCGTATATACAAACCGACCGCCACCAGCACCGTGCTCGCCAAAAACGGCACACGCCATCCCCAGCTGAACAACTGCGCCTCCGACAAGCGGTTGCTGATCAGCAGGAACGCGCCGATGGAGCAGACCAATCCCAAGGGTGCTCCTAATTGAGGGAACATCCCGTACCAACCGTGCTTGCCCGGCGGCGCGTTTTCGGTGGCGAGCAAGACTGCCCCACCCCATTCGCCTCCGAGGCCGATCCCCTGTCCGACCCGGCAGAGCGCTAGCAATACGGCCGCGGACACTCCGATCGAGGCGTAGGTTGGCAGCAATCCGATGCAGATGGTGGAAATGCCCATCGTCAGCAACGCCGTTACCAGGGTGGTCTTACGCCCCACGCGATCGCCAAAGTGCCCGAATAGGGCCGACCCGATGGGTCGGGCGAGAAAAGCCAGCGCGAAGGTCGCGAGCGATTGCAGGGTGGCGATTGCGAGGTTCCCTTTGGGGAAGAATAACCGCGGAAACACCAGCACTGCGGCCGTGGCATAGATGTAGAAATCGTAAAACTCGATGGTGGTCCCGATCATGCTCGCCAGAAGAATCTTGCGGGCGTGGCGCGCATCGGGAAGGGGTATCGCGTCGGATAAAGGCAACGAGTCGAGCAAGGGCAACCCCGGCAATCCGCCATGAACTGGCCGATAGTACACCAGCATCTGCCCCAATCCTGCTGCTAAGATCGGGCCGTGCTCAAGTCGCATGAATTCCGCGTGAACGAAGGCGCCGAGGTCGATCTTGATAAATGGCCTACGCTTGTCGATCCCGTGTACGCGACGAAACGCCAGTACAAAGAGATGTTGGGCGCGCACACCAAGGCTTTGAGCGAACAACAGGCGCTGCTCTACGCAGCGAACAGCTACGCGATCTTGCTGATTTTTCAAGCCATGGACGCCGCCGGCAAGGACGGCGCCATCAAGCACGTCATGTCAGGAGTCAATCCGCAGGGTTGCCAGGTGTTCAGCTTCAAACACCCCACGCCGGTGGAGCTTAGTCACGACTTTTTATGGCGCACGACGCTCAACCTGCCGGAACGCGGCCGCATCGGAATTTTCAACCGCTCCTACTATGAGGAGGTCCTGATCGCTCGTGTGCATCCCGAGATTCTACGTGCCCAACGTTTGCCGAATGGACCCCTGAGTGAAAAAGCCGTCTGGCACGCCCGCTATCGATCCATTTTGGATTTGGAAAGACATCTCGACCTCAACGGCACGAAAATCATCAAATTCTTCTTGCACCTCTCGAAAGAGGAGCAACGCAGGCGCTTCCTCGATCGCATCCACGAGCCTGAAAAGAATTGGAAGTTCTCAGCCGCGGACATCGAGGAGCGCAAATACTGGAAGCAATACATGAAGGCTTACGAAAAATGCCTAAGCGCCACCAGCACCTACCATGCACCGTGGTATGTGGTTCCGGCCGACGACAAATTAAATACACGCCTGATCGTGTCGCGCATCGTGCTCGACACGATTGAGGCACTGCAGCTCCGCTACCCCGCGAGCAGCGCCGCACGTCGCCGCGAATTGCAAGCGCTACGCAAACAGTTGGTGAAATAGCCTACTTCGGTCGATTTCGTGCGCCCGCCACGAGGAGAATCACCCCCGTCGCCAGCGCCGCGCCTCCGACCCACGGTGGAACCGGTTGCTGCTGCGAAACCTTGGCTTCCACATCTCCTATCTTGATCATGCTCTTTTCGCTGGTATAGGACGGGGACTTGATGAACACGAACAGGCCCGCCGCAATCAATATTGCGCCGACGATCTGCAGAATACGCATGCTGGCCTCGCTTTGGCGGATTAGGCCCTAAATTGTAGTCCCAGATGGGCGTAGTTCACGTGTAAAATCCGATGCCTGATGTTATGGTTTTACGTGCTATGGCATTGCTCCGGACCCGAACCCTTGAGCTTGCGCTGCTGCTGGCATTGATGCTGCCGCTGCAGGGCTTTGCCGCATCGTGGAGCTGCGGATCGTTTGACGCCGCAACGGCCGTTACGCAGCAGCATTGCACGCAAGGATCCGGAGCCGCGCAGCAACATCACAACTGCGGCGCCAGCTGCTGCTCGGCCGCGATTGTGCTGACGCCGTTGTGCTGGATCGCGCCGCATTCGACCCGTCCTCAAGCCGCTATGCCCATAGCGGGATCCCAGCCCTCGGTCATCCTCGACCGCCTCGACCGCCCTCCGCGCTTCGCCCTCGCCTGACCTCGGCGCGGCCGCGCCGATCCTACGTTGCACGATTGGCTCAAGCGATTGGCTTGATCGCGAGGATGAAATGAAAATTGCTGCTTACCTGTTGACGGCGCAGGCTGCACTCGGTCTGTGCGGCTGCGCGAGTTTTTCGCCGGACGGCGGGTTCGATGCGGTTGCGGAGGCGACGCGCACGCATTTGGCCAAGGATCTCAAATGGCCGCGGACGGCTGAGGAGCAAGCCAAGGTCGACCGGCAGGTGGCCGACCTGCTGGCACAACCGTTGTCGGCCGCGGATGCCGTACAAATTGCTCTGCTCAACAACCGCCTGCTGCGCGCCGAATTCGAGCAGCTGGGAATCTCCGAGGCCGACCTGGTGCAGGCGGGTCGCCTGCCGAATCCCCGCTTCGATCTGCGGCACGCAAGCGCGGCAGGTCAATACGACATTGAAGAGACATTGAGTTTCAATGTTCTTGCGCTACTGACGATGCCGCAGGCCCTGGGCATTGAGAGCCGACGCTTCGCGCAAACCCAGCAAGCCGTAGTGCTGCACGTCGCGCAACTGGCCGAGGAGACACGCGACAGCTATTACGCGGCGGTGGCCGCGCACCAGACCGTCGGCTATCTGCATCAAGTTCACACGGCGGCGCAAACCAGCGCCGAGCTGGCGCAGCGGATGGTGCAGGCAGGCAATTGGAACCAGCTCGATCAAGCTCGCGAGCAAAGCTTTTACGCCGATTCGACCATAAGATTGACCCGCGCGCAGCTCGCCGAGGAATCGGCGCGGGAGCGGCTGACACGCTTACTGGGCCTGACCGCCCAGGGCGGCGAGCGGCCGGCTGTGCGGCTCGCCGAGCGCCTTCCGGAGTTGCCGCAAAGCATCGATGCTCTCCCCGATGTCGAGCAAACCGTGTTACACGAACGGCTCGATTTGCAGCTGATGCGCATGCGCATCGACGAACTTGGCCGTACTCTCAAACTCACCCATAGCAGTCGGTTCGTCAATGTGCTCGAGCTCGGCGCGACGCGAGTGAAGCAGGGCGACCGCGAAGCCCCTTACGAGACCGGCTATACGGTTACTCTGGAAGTTCCAATATTCGACAGCGGCGCGGCGCGCGTCAGGAAATCTGAGGCCATTTACGCTCAGGCGGTCGATCGTTTTGCGCAGGCCGCCATCGAGGCGCGCTCGCAGATTCGGCTGTCCTACTCAGGCTACCGCGCGGCCTTCGATCTTGCGAAGCAACAGCGCGACGAAGTGGTGCCTCTACGCCAGGCGGTAGCGCAGCAGAACCTGCTGCGCTACAACGCCTCGCTCATCAGTATCTTCGAATTGCTGTCCGACGCTCGCGAGCAGGTGATCAGCGTCGATGGCTACATCCAGGGCTTGCGTGATTTTTGGATCGCCAAGTCGGCGCTCGATGGCGCTTTGCTCGGCAATTCCTCACCCTAAGCTCGCCAAGGAAAAATCATGTTCACACGACGAGGATTTTTTAGCGGCGCCGGGCTGGCGTTGGCCGCGGGCGCCGTCGGCAAGAGTGCGCTCGCTGCGCTTCCGGAAATCGTGTCCACCGACTCCGCCTCGATGCAGCCGCCGCTGATACCGCCCAACGGCCGCCCCTACCATGCGGTGGCAACCTTGAACGGCTGGTCACTGCCGTGGCGAATGCGCAGCGGCGTCAAGGAGTTTCACCTCGTGGCCGAGCCGGTCATTCGCGAGATCGCCCCCGGCATGAAGGCGAACCTGTGGGGTTACAACGGACAGTCGCCCGGCCCCACCATCGAGGTCGTTGAGGGCGATCGCGTGCGGATATTCGTCACCAATCGCCTGCCCGAGCATACCAGCATCCACTGGCATGGCCAGCGCTTGCCCAACGGCATGGACGGCGTGGCCGGCCTCAATCAGCCCTCGATCAAACCCGGACAGACCTATGTCTACGAGTTTGTCGCGCAGCGTGCCGGGACTTTCATGTACCACCCCC
Source organism: uncultured Gammaproteobacteria bacterium (assembly GCA_963749775.1). Lineage (GTDB taxonomy): Bacteria > Pseudomonadota > Gammaproteobacteria > Steroidobacterales > Steroidobacteraceae > Bog-1198. The sequence goes on along the minus strand of CAVVPB010000012.1, from coordinate 658 downwards.
ACGCGGATGAAACCACCCAGATGGCGATGGGCATGATGGGATTTTGGGTCACGCACCCGAAAGATCCCAGCTTCATGCCGGTCGAGCGCGACTATGTATTTCTGCTGAACGCCTACGACATCAGCCCCGGCAGCTACACGCCCAAGGTCAGCACCATGCTGGATTTCAATCTATGGACTTTCAACAGCCGCGCATTTCCCGGTACCGCTCCGATGGTGGCTCGCTTGGGCGAGCGCGTGCGAATTCGCGTCGGCAATCTCACCATGACCAACCACCCCATCCACTTGCACGGCCACGAATTCGTCGTCGTGGGAACCGACGGCGGATGGACCCCGCCCGCGTCGCGCTGGCCGGAGGTGACGGCGGACATCGCGGTGGGTCAAATGCGCGCCATCGAATTTACCGCCGCCGCGCCGGGTGACTGGGCATTCCATTGCCACAAGAGCCATCACACCATGAACGCCATGAACCATACGCTGCCGAATACTATCGGAGTCGAACAAGACGACCTGGCCAAGCAGATCAGCTCTCTCGTGCCCAACTATATGAACGCAGCCGGCGCCATGGACAACATGCGGATGAACATGCCGCTGCCGGAAAATACCCTGGCGATGATGGCGGGCTCGGGGCCTTACGGGAATATCGAAATGGGCGGCAT
>CAVVPB010000011.1:0-37185 GCA_963749775.1 uncultured Gammaproteobacteria bacterium | reverse complement strand
TAACCGCCGGCCTCAGGGCCGGCGGTTTTTGACTTGCAGACCAGTTGCTCATGCTGGATGCCGTTGACCGGGCTCGGAGCTCGGGTGTGCGGCATCTTGTGCCTGGCATTAAGCGCAATTGCGGCCGCCGCAGATAGGAGTCCCGTCGATATCTATGGCGTGGGAAACCAAGGATCTCCACCTCTATTACTACGACTACCTGAGTTTCCTCCAGCCGCACGCGGTGCGCACCTTCACCAATTCGCTGGCGTGGCAACGCCGGATATTCGGGTGGCTGCCGTCCGAGCCCACAACGGTCCAGCTGACAGATTGGAATGACTACGGCAATGCCCATGCCTACGTGCAGCCGCACGATAGGCTCGTGTTCGACGTTGCGCCGCTGTCCCACACCTTCGAGACGTTTCCCGCCAGCGAGCGCATGTACTCGCAGAAATGCAACGACTGAGCTAATCCACGAGGTGCAAGGCGACATCGCCAATGCGCAGGATCGGCGCTGGCGGCGATTCTTTGCTGGCAAGGTCGCAGTCCATTCCAGGAACCCAGAATCACTGCTCGACAGCTACCTTACGGTCCCGCGCCTTACGGCGCCGCACTGGTACGGGGAGGGCAACGCGGTTTTCTATGAGACCTGGATGGCCGGCGGGCTGGGGCGTGCGCAGGGCGGCTATGATGAATCAGTATTCCGCGCGATGGTGCGCGACGATGCGCACTTCTACGACCCGCTGGGGCTTGAGTCGCAGGGCGTCAAATATGTTTTTCAGGGCCAGTCGAGCACGTACCTCTATGGCACCCGCTTTGCGACCTGGCTTGCGTACGCCTATTCGCCGGAAACGCTCATAGCCTGGACGCGCCGCGACGAAGGCAGCAAACGTTACTACGCTGACCAGTTCCAGCATGTCTTCGGGGTCCCGCTGCAACAGGCCTGGCAGAACTGGATCACGTTTGAGCACGAGTTCCAGCAGCGCAACCTTGCCGAGGTGCGCAAATTCCCGATCACGCCCGAGCACAAGCTGACCGCGACCGCGGTCAAGGTCGGTATCGCGCATGTTTTACGAGGAGGCGACGGGCCTTCTGGCACGCTGCCCGTCCGGTATCCAGGCACCATCGAGCACGTCGCGGCCTTGAACACGCGGGACGGGAGCGCCCGGAGCCTGACGGACATCAAGGGAGCGATGCATTACCGGGTCACGTCGTTCGCCTACGACGGCGGCAGCCGCACCGCCTTTTACATCGATAACAACCTCACTCTTTCGGACCTTGTCGCGGTGAACGTCAAGACCGGTGCCAGGCGGCTGCTGATCAAGGGTGACGGATCGGCGAGATCGTATTCAATCCGGCCGACCGTTCGCTGCTCGGTGTGCGCCACGTGAATGGTCTCGCGACGCTCGTGCGTATTCCCTACCCATATAACAAGTGGACCGCCGTCCACACGTTTCCGTGGGAGCAGGTACTGACCGAATCCCATATTTCACCCGACGGGCGATTGCTGTCGGCGACCATGAGCGAAGACAACGGTGCGCAGTACCTGCGCGTGTGGGAACTCGACAAGCTGCTTCGGGGAACTGAAACCGCTGTCCGAGTACAAGTTCGGGCAGTCTGTTCCCGAGGGCTTCGTGTTTTCCCCGGACGGGCGTTACTTGTACGGCAGCAGTTACTACACCGGCGTGTCCAACATCTTCCGCTACGAAGTGGCCACTGGCGCGGTCGAAGCGGTTTCGAATGCGAAACCGGTTTCTACCGCCCCGTGCCGCTCGCCGACGGCAAGCTCGTGGTGCTGACGTACACCGCTGCGGGCTTCGTTCCGGCGATCATCGAACCGCAACCGCTCAAGGACTCAGCGCGATCACGTTTTTGGCGCGGCGCTCGCAGAAAAGTATCCCGTGGTCACAACCTGGCAGGTGCCGGCGCCGAGCACGGTCGACGACCAAAAGCTCATCACCGCAAAGGAGACCCCGTACGTACCACTGCGCCGCCCTGGACTCTCGAATGCCTTTCCGGTGCTGCAGGGTTACAAAAATACCGTCGGAGTTGGGTACCATGCGAACATCGAAGATCCGCTGCAGTTTGCGAGCATAGGGATAACCGCGGCCTACACGCCGGAAGAAAAACTGCCGAGCGATGAGCGTGGCCATGTTGATATCAACGCGCGCTACGGCTTCTGGCATGGGGAATTGTCCTGGAATCGGTCTGATTTCTACGATCTGTTCGGCCCGACCGAGCGCAGCCGCTAGGGCTGCCGCCAAACTGGGCTATGACTGGTTGCTAATCTTCGACACGCCGGAGCGGCTGGATCTGCTCTTTGACGTGGCGTATTACGACAACATCGACACCCTGCCCAACGCGCAGAACATTGAAACTAACTTCACGCAACTGGCGACCGCAGAGATCGGCCTGCACTACACCAACCTGCTGCGCTCGCTCGGCGCGGTCGACGATGAGAAGGGTGTGACCTGGGAATTGGTTTATCACGGCAGTCACGTGCCCGGTGAAACCGCGCCGCAATTTCGCGGCGGGCTGGATTTTGGATTTCCGGTCCCGCTGCCGCATTCGTCGATCTGGCTGCGCAGCGCTGCGGGAGTTGCCAACGGTGACCGCAACAGCGTCATCGCGAACTTCTACTTCGGCGCTTTTGGCAACAACTACGTCGACGACGGGTCCATCAAGCGGTATCACGATTACTACTCGTTACCCGGATTCCAGCTCAACGAGGTCAGCGCATTGAACTATGTGCGCGAAATGGTCGAATGGAACCTTCCGCCGTACGTGTTCGAATCGGCGGGCACGCCGGCCTTCTATCTGACGTGGCTGCGGCCATCGCTGTTCGTCACAGGTCTTTGGGCGGACCCGGAAGCGATCTACACCGCGCGGAGTACCAAAACGCCGGCGGGCAGGTGGACCTGAGTTTCACGGTCCTGCACCGCTACACCATGACGCTATCGGCCGGTTACGCGGTGGGCCGCGAGCCGTCCGGGCGCACGGAAAACGAGTGGATGGTCTCGCTTAAAATCTTGTGACCTGTCGACTACGCAGCTCTTAAGCCGGGGCATTCACCAGCGCCACGATGCTGCGCCCGTTCACGCGGTACGATTGCACCGGACAGGGCACTTCGGTCCCGGGGTCTGCGATATCGGTCGGGCTCGGCAACGAGGTATCGATGACCCTCAGCCATTTGCGACCGCCAATCTCGGGGACCTCCATATCCAGCGCTTCCCAGTGCATGTTCATCATCACGTGGATGTCCGCATCCCCGTCGAACCCGCCGAGCGTGAATCCCAGTGCTTTCGCCTGGCCATCGCTCCAGCCGGGGCAGTTGAGCTTCGTGCCGTGCCAGGTCACATCCTTGACGCCGCGCTCGTTCGACTCGCCGGTGAAAAATGAATTGCGCCGCACAGCCGCGTGTCGCTTGCGAAACTCGATCATCCGCCGCCAGAAACGGTGCACCTCAGCGTGCTTTTGCGGCTTGCTCCAATCGAACCAGCTGATCTCACTGTCCTGGCAGTAGGCGTTGTTGTTGCCGTTCTGAGTATGGCGGACCTCATCGCCCGACAGCAGCATTGGAACGCCGCGCGACAGCATCAAGATGGCCGCGAAATTGCGGATCTGCTGTGCGCGCAGTTGCTCGATGCCGGCATCCGAAGTCTCGCCCTCCGCGCCGCAGTTCCAGCTCATGTTGTCGTTGTTGCCGTCGCAGTTGCCTTCGCCGTTGTCCTCGTTGTGCTTGCTGTCGTAGGAGACCAAGTCGTTGAGCGTGAAGCCGTCATGACAATTCACGAAATTGATGCTGTTGGTCGGTTCGCCGCCGCGGTCCTGATACAGGCTCGCGCTCCCGCCGATGGCATCGGCGACGCGCCCCACCAGGCCGCCGTCTCCCTTGACGAAGCGTCGAATCGTGTCCCGATACTGACCGTTCCATTCGCCCCATCGGTCGCCCGGAAAATGACCGATCTGGTAAAGACCCGCTGCATCCCACGCCTCGGCAATCAGCTTGGTGTCCATCAAGTCTTCATCAAGTTCCACCTGCCACACCAGCGGCGGGTGCACCGCCGGCGCCCCGTCTTCGCCGCGCGATAGAATGGAGCCTTCGTCAAAGCGAAACCCATCCACATGCGCTTCCTTCACCCAGTAGCGCAGACACTCCAGAATCATTTTTTCGACCATCGGATGATTGCAGTTCAAGGTGTTTCCGCAACCCGAATAGTCCATGTAGTACTGCATGGCCGAGGGCACGAGAAAGTAATAGCTTCGATTGTCGATGCCGCGGAAGCAAAAGGTCGGTCCCTGTTGATTGCCCTCATCGGTGTGATTGAACACCACATCCAGAAATACCTCGATCCCCGCCTTGTGCAGCGCCTTGACCAGATCGCGGAACTCGCGCAGCTGCGAGCCGCACTGCGACGTATTGCAGAAACCGGAATGCGGCGCGAAATAACTCATCGTGCTGTAGCCCCAGTAGTTCCACAAGGGCTTGCCCTCGTGCATTCTTACCGGCACGGTCTCGTCGAAATCGAAGATCGGCAGCAGTTCCACCGCGGTGATGCCGAGCTCCTTTAAGTAAGGAATCTTCTCGATCATGCCCGCGAACTTTCCCGGATGCTTGACCTTTGATGTGGGAGATCGGGTAAATCCCCGCACATGCATCTCGTAAACGATGGTGTCTTCGATCGGAGTGTTGAGCGGAGTGTCGCCCTCCCAGTCGTAGTCACACGGATCGGTCACCACCGAACGCAGCGACGTCGCCACGTCGTCCGAATCGTTGCACGCGTCCTCGCGCTTCCACACCGCCTTGGAATTTCCTCGGGAATAGGGGTCGATCAGCACCTTGTTGTGGCTGTAACGAAGACCCACTTCCGGGATCGAGGGACCGGTCACGCGAAACGCATAGTGTGCGCCGGCCTTCAAGTCCTCGACAAAAATGTGCCAGAAATGAAACGTCTTATTCTTCGAGGGGATCAGTTCAATCGTTTGTATCGGCTCGGGTAAATCGTGATCGCCGAAGAGCAGCAGTTCGACGCCGGTGGCACCGCTCGAAAAAAGCGAGAAATTGACTCCATTCGGACGAACGGTCGCGCCCAACGGATGCGGCGCGCCAGCCGCAGTCGTGAATGATTTGCCGACAGCCACTGCGCCCATGACGAACCTCGCGTTGCAAAGGTTGGGGAAGCGCTGAGTATGAGCCTGCGATACGACAACGTCTTCTCGCTGCGCAACATCATCATGTTGGACGGAGCTTGTGCCGCGCACCATCTCGCGCGTTGCCCCGCAACATGACGCCAATGCAGATCATCCGTAGAGCGCGGCGTGTTCCTTTGCGTAAGGAGCGTAGGTCTCCTTCATGGTCGCGAGATTGAGCAGCATCATCGCCACCTTGCGCTCACTGCCGTCGGCATACAGCGTGGAACGCACCCACATGCTCTCGGTGCGGCGGCTGCCGCTCAAGGCGACGATCTCGCGCTCGATCTCGTAGGGCTCGCCGACGAACACCGGTCCGTCGAGCAGCCGGATCTCCTGATCGGCGAACAGCCCGACGGCGGGGCCACGGGTTTTAAAGGCGTTTTCGCGCGCGCTGTATTGCATCAGCACGCTGATCATCTCGAGCGGCACGATCGGCCGGCGCCAGAGATGATCGGCGCCGCTATAGAGAGGAGACGGTTCGGTGATCCGCTTGAGTTTCTGCGCGAGGCTGAAGGGGTAGAGCGATCCCATGTGCTGATCTGCATCCATGCGCACCGGCGTGCGCGGCGAGCGCATGGCCCACTTTGACATCGGCGAGGATCACCGGATCGGCGAGCCGCGCCAGCGTGTTCAAGCGCTCATCGAGCGCGGAGGGCGGGAAGTCCGGACCCACCGAGGCGGTGCCGCGCAGAATCTCATCGCCGTTGGCGCGCAGCATCCAGATCTCGGCCTGTTGGCCGTGATTGTCCGGCCGGCGCAAGAAGGCTTTCACTTCCTCGCCTTCGAACACCGGCGCTCGATAGTGAGCGGAAATGCAGCCGCGTTCCATCCAACGCTCGCCCCAGACGGCGAATCCGAGCGGCGCGAACTGGCTGAAATGCGTCGGCCCCTCGATGGTCGCGCCTTTGAAGCCCAGCTTTTGTGCCGTGGCGTCATCGTGGATCGAGGTGTGACCGTCGTACACTTGCGCCGCCAGCATCTGCTTCGGTGCGCGCAGCGGCCCTGAGATTGCGCCCTCTTGCTCAGTGATGGTGGTATCGAAACCGGTCATCGAATATCCCCTTTCGGCGCCATCATGCCGCAGTGAGCATCCCTTCCAGCCGGCGGCGAATCAATACTTCCGCCTCCGCCATGATGCGATCGATGAGTTCCTTGCAGGTCGGAATATCGTGAATGAGCCCGACCACCATCCCGCAAGACCATGCGCCGGCATCCATTTCGCCCCCCTGCATGATGCGCGGATAGACGCCGCCCACTTCCTCGACGATATCCGCAAAGCTGATTTTGCTCCCCAGCTCGCGCTCCTTGGCGAGCAGCCGATCGACCGCGGCGTTGGCGAGCACCCGCTCGGTATTGCGCAGCGGCCGCATGATGAGGCGGGTGTCGAGCTCGGAGGCCGCCACCAGCGCCTCCTTCACGTGCGCGTGCACGGGCGCCTCTCGCGTCGCGATGAAGCGTGTGCCCATGTTCATGCCGTCGGCACCCAGGGCGAGCGCCGCGACCAGCGAGCGCGCATCGGCCATGCCGCCGGAGGCGACGAAGGGAATTTTCAAGACCTCTGCGGCGCGCGGCAGCAGGATCATGTTGGGCACGTCGTCCTCGCCCGGATGGCCGCCGCACTCGAAGCCATCGACGCTCACCGCATCGCAGCCGATCGACTCTGCCTTCAGCGCGTGGCGCACCGACGTGCACTTGTGAATCACCTTGATGCCCGCGTCCTTGAGCGCCGGCAGGTACTTTTGAGGATTGTTGCCGGCGGTTTCAACGATCTTGACGCCGCTCTTCACGATGGTCTCGATGAACTTCGGATAGTCGGGCGGGGTAAGCGCGGGCAGAAAGGTCAGATTCACGCCGAACGGCTTGTCGGTCATTTCGCGGCAGCGCGCGATTTCCTGGCCAAGCTTCTCGGGCGTGCGCTGCGTCAGCCCCGTGATGATGCCAAGACCCCCTGCGTTCGACACCGCCGCGGCGAGTTCCGCGAAACCGACGTAATGCATTCCGCCCTGGATGATGGGGTGCTGAATGCCAAGCAGCTGCGTAATGCGGGTCTTCAAAAATGTTCTCCCATGTTTGGTAAATATTTCATTGGGCTGAGCTGCGCCAGCCGGGTCGCAACGCGCGCAATGCGGGTAGTATAGACAACGCACCGACGGCGCGCGTCACGAGCGTCAAGGATGACGCGACCCACCGGCGGCGGTTGCGAAGCGCAGACATTCATCAAACGCGGGTTAGCAGCGGGAGCGCCGGAACGCAGGCGTTTTTTCCGCGGGCGCCAATTCCAGCGCGCTTGAAAGCAGGTTAAATGCGGTTGCCGGGTCATCGGCAAACTTGAACAAGCCGAGATCCTCTTGGGCGATCATCCCGTGGCGGACCAGCGCCTTAAAATTGATGATCTCGTTCCAATAGTCCGTGCCGTAAAGAATGACCGGCACCTCGCATTCGAGCTTATGGGTCTGCGCCAGCGTCAAGATTTCCATCAGCTCGTCCAGGGTGCCGAATCCGCCAGGAAACACCACCAGCCCGCGCGCCAAATGCGCGAACCATAGTTTGCGCATGAAGAAATATCGAAAGGTGAAACCCAGTCCGCGCGTGATGTAAGGATTTGGCCGCTGTTCGTGCGGCAGACTGATGTTGAGCCCGATAGTGCGACCTCCGGCATCCGAGGCGCCGCGGTTGGCGGCCTCCATGATTCCGCCGCCGCCGCCCGAGCAGATGACGTAGCGATGCACGTGCGAGGGCAGGTTCATGGACCAGGCGGTGATGCTGCGCGCGAGTTCCCGCGCGTCAGAATAAAAGCGGCCCAGCGGCCCTTGCTCCGACAGGCGCGCGGACCCGAAGAACACAATTGTTTCGTGGACGCGTTGCTCGCGAAATCGCTGCAGCGGTTCCAAATACTCCGCAATCATGCGCAGCGGGCGTGCGTCATCGCTCTCGAGAAACTGGGGATTCTCGTAGGAAAGGACGGGATCCGCGGGATCGTTCAGGGGCATTTATTTTAGGCTCTGGCGAAATCGATGAAACCATGCGCAATATCGGTGCGAATAAGCTCCACTTTGACATGATCGCCGACATCAAGACCATTAAATCCGCGGACCAGCTTGCCCTCGGTGGTGGGTCCGGATATGCGCACCCAGGTTCCCTTCTCCGACGCACCGGTGACGATTGCATCGAATTTCGCGCCGATGCGCGTCGCGAGCAGCATGGCCGCCGCCGACTTATTCACACATCGCTCGACCTTCGCTGCGTTTTTTTCCTGCGCCGTACAGCGCGTCGCGATCTCTTGCAGCGCCTCGTCGGTGTACGGCGGCGCTGCGCCTTTGAGTGCCGCCTTGAGAATGCGCTGCGCGATCAAGTCCGGATACCGGCGGTTGGGAGCCGTCGAATGCGCGTAGTCGCTCACCGCTAGCCCGAAGTGTCCAGCAACCGTTCGTCCCGGCAAGTCCGCGACGTACTCGCCCGAACCCAACAGCTTGATGATCGACAGGGATAGATCCGGAAAAAGAATCGGGTCGTCTTGCCGGCGTTTGGCGAGGAAGGTGTTGAGCGCCAATGCGTCAGGTTGCGCAGGCAACTGCCCGCCGTATTGCTGCGCCAACGCGACGATCCGATCCCAGCGCTCAGGGGCGCGCAATACCCTTCGCAATGACGCGAATTTCCTGTCGGCCAGAAACTTCGCCACGACTCCATTGGCGGCAATCATGAACTCCTCGATCAACTGCTTTGCTCTGTTGTTTTCGTCCGGCCGCAAATCGGTCAGCACCTGGGCATCGAACACCGGCTCGGCTTCGATGGTTTGCAAGTCGAGCGCGCCGCGCGCTCGGCGTACCGACCGTAGCGCCTGCGCGACCTGATCCTGGGTGCGCAGCTGCGCGTCGAGTCCGGCGACGGCGCCGATGGGTGCGGGTGCCGGTCCTGCGCCCTGAAGCCAGGCCGCGACGCTGTTGTAGGCGAGCTTGGCGCGATTGAGCACCCGCGCCCGATACACCGAGGATTGCGCGACCGTGCCCGCCGCGGCGACGGTCATATCAATGACGATGGCCAGGCGCTCTTGGTCCTGGCCGAGCGAGGTCAGGTCGGTCGAGAGCTTTTCGGGCAGCATGGGGAAAATCGCCGCGGCGGTATAGACGGAGGTTGTATTGAAATGGGCGTGGGAGTCGATCGGCGAGCCGGACTTCACGATCGCATCCACATCGGCGATCGCGACCAGAATTCTGGTCATGCCGGCGACCGCAGGCTCGGCCACCGACAGCTGATCGAGGTCAAGCGAGCTATCGTTGTCAATCGAGGCCCACAGGAGGCCGCGCAGGTCGCGAAGGTCAGCATCCGCCGACGTAGCCGCCTGCGTGATCGAATCCCTTTGGCGGATCGCCGCATCGTCGAAATCCGGCTGCAGTCCATGATCGACCATCGAGCGGCGCGCGATGCTCAGTAGCGATGCCATGTTGGACTGTGGAGCGTTAATAGGGACTCCAGGCTGACGGTGACGGACGGTGCCGTGACGCGGGGGATCCATTAAATCACGACTCGTCGGCGTTGAGTGTAGGATCGGCACGGTGCTTGTCACTGCGCGGACAGTCCATTTGAGTTGGTCTGGCGCCCGTGTTAGGTTACAAATTCACCCGTCGGGAGCACGGGTGTTAATAGCGGAGATGTCGCAAATAGAAAAAGCAACCGCGGTGACGCCGATCCCCTAAGAGGCTCACGCCGCACCGACAATCGTAGGAGAATTCATGTTCACGCAACTGATAGACCCGACCGGTAGCCTGACGCTTACCTGCCTGGTGGCCCTCATTCCCGTGGTCGCTTTGCTGGTCCTCCTCGCGGTATTCCGGTGGCCGGCCTGGATCGCGGTTCTCGTCGGTTCGGTCATCACCTTCGTGCTTGCCGTGTGGGTGTGGAAAATGCCGGTCGGCGACGGGGCGCATGCCTATCTATATGGGGCGGCGACCGGTGTGTGGAACGTCAATTGGATCACCTTTTGGGGCATGGTGCTGTTCAACACCTTGGGAGTCAGCGGCGTGTTCGAGAATTTCCGCCGCTGGCTGATCGCGCAGGGCAGCATGGACGTGCGCGTGCAGACCATGCTGTTCGCGTGGGCCTTCGGGGCACTGCTCGAAGGCCTGGTCGGCTTCGGCTATCCGTGGGCGGTGGTGGCGCCGATCCTGATTTCGCTGGGCATTTCCGATCTCAACGCAATCCGCGTCGCGGCCATTGCCAACAATGCGCCGGTTTCCTACGGCGCCCTCGGCGCCCCGATCATCGCCTTGGCAGCCGTGACCGGCTATCCCTTGCTCGCGCTGTCGGCTTCGGTCGGTACGGTGGTCGCCGTACTCGCGTTGCTGCCGCCGTGGGTACTGTTGTACTTGGTTTCCGGCAAGGAAGGCATGAAGGGAGGCTGGCCGCTCGCGGTGGTCGGCTCGCTCGGCTACATCGCGGGCCAGTATCCCGTTGCCGTGCACTTGGGACCCTATCTGCCCGACATCACCGGCTCGATCGTGTGCTTCGCGGCGCTGCTGTTACTGCTGAAATTCTGGCAGCCGAAAACGGTATTGGGTTACGGCGGCGTGCCGGTCGATGCGGCCGTGGCCAAGCAGGCGCGCGGGCACGGGCTTAAGCCCGGCGAAGTGATGCAGGCCTGGATGCCGTTCGTGGTGCTGTTGATCGTGGTCGGGGCCTGGACCGGTCCCTGGTCGCCGTTGCCGAAAGTCACCTGGTTCAGTGCCAAGGCGGTGGCCTGTTCCGCGACGTTCGCGACCTGCAGCGCGACCAGCAGCGATGTCAGCGCGGTGTTCAGATTTGCGCCTTACATCGCCGGCAGCGCAATCCTGGTGGCGTGGATCATCGTCGCGGTGTTGCTGGCGGCGATGGGCAAGCTGAAAGGCGCTCAGATCGGCGATATATTCCGCCGTACCTTGCACCAGATGTGGGGTGCCTTGCTCGTGGGTGTGTTCATCTTTGGACTCGCCTACATCTTTAATTATTCCGGCATGGCGGCCTCGCTCGCGAAAGGCTTTTCGAGCATGGGCACCGCGTTCCTCATCGTCTGCCCGATCTTGGGCTTCATCGGTGTTGCGTTGTCGGGTTCGAATACTTCGACGAATGCCATGTTCGGCAAGTTGCAGGCCCTGGTCGCGGTGCAGCTCGGCATGCCGCCGTTGTTGCTGCCCACCTTAAATTCGGTGGGTGCGGAGATCGGCAAACCGGTGGCACCGCAAACCGCGAGTGTCGGCGTCTCGACCAGCAAGTTCGTGCGCAAGGAAGGCGATGTCATCCGCCATAACATGGGCTGGACCTTCATCATGCTGGCCTATTTGATCATTATCGCAATCGCGTTCTATCTGTTGAATCCGGCGGTGATGATGCTGGTCAAATGAGCGGCGGTGGACAGGGGCCCGATCACGCCCAGCGAGATCGGGCTTCATTCACTGCTGCGCAAGATCGGATAGCGAGGGCTTGTCCAATCCGAGCACCGGCGCCGCCCGCTGCAGCGCGATGACCAGCTCCTCGCTGACGGCGCGGATCTTGTCGCCGTCGATGGCGGCGAGATTGGCGCCCTTGAGCTGCGCCTTGAGTTGATCGATCTTCGAACGCAGCGACTGCGCCAGCGGTGAATTGCGTTCCTCGAGCGCCGCCGCGAACACCAGGCGATACGCGGCATCGATGCCATCCGCATTGTTGCGCATGTCATCGAGCGATGTGCCGCTGAAACGCGACTCGCCGCCGTCCGCTTTGCTCTCACCGATCTCATAAGCCAATTTGGCGGTGCCTTCGAGCATCCCCTGGCCGGTCAGTGTGGTGTCGCGGATTTTCAGGCGCAAATCGGCCAGGTGGAAAATCAGCGCATCGGTTGCCTCCATGACGTCCAGGCGATGCGCGCCGAACAATCGGGCCTCGATAAAGTGAAAGCCGCTCGCCGCGCTCGGCCAGGCGTCGATCTCGGCATCGAGCTCCGAGGTAAAACCGCTGGTAAACACCTCGGCGCGCTCCCAACCGACGCGTGCCGCAATCCAGGCCTTTTTTGCGCCCTCCAGATCCTCGGCACGAAGGCGCTCGCGCATGATCTGGGCGCCCGCCAGGCATTGCTCGACGGCGGCGGTCAACTCGGGGCGATAGCGTTCCGCGGCAACATCCAGAGTGCCTGACGCCCGCGCCGCCGGCGCGGCGGAGGCTGCGGATGCACCCGTGATGACGGTCAGCGCGAGCAGTATGAAGAATCTCAAGGCAGGCTCCAAAACATCATGAGGGTCAAAAATTTAGACGTCTTTCCTTACAGAAGCATGACAAGAAACCGATTTCGGATCGCGGCGGCCGAAGGGCGAACCCGTATGCGCCAAAGTTCATCGATTGGCAAGATTTCTGCAATCTGCAGCGCTAAAAATCCACCGGTTTACCAACGCATCACTTGGGAGAGAAATGTGAACTCACAGCGCGGATTGAAAATAACCTCGGCCGCCATCGCGGCCAGTCTCACCCTCGCGGTCGCGGTCTCATCGCCCGCATTCGCCAAGAAAGACAAATCGCCGGTCACCACGACACCGATCAAGCACTTGGTGATCATTTTCGGTGAGAACATCAGTTTCGATCATTATTTTGCGACTTATCCTGTGGCTCTGAACACCGAGCTGCCGCTGTTCAAGGCCGCCGATGATACGCCCGCGGTCAATGGCTTAAGCGCCGGCATGCTGACCGACAACCCGAATTTATCCAACCCGGTACGGCTTAGCCGACAGGATGCCTACACCTGTTCCTTCAACCATGACTACACATCCGAACAGAAGGCGGCCAATGGCGGACTGCTCGACAAGTTCGTGCAGGCCACTTCGCGCACCGGCGAAGGGTGCGCCACCGACGGGTCAACGGTCATGGGCTATTACGATGGCAACACGGTGACCGCGCTGTGGAACTACGCCCAGAACTATGCGATGAACGACAACTCGTTCGACACGAATTTCGGCCCCTCAACCGTCGGTGCGCTGAACCTGATTTCGGGGCAGACCGGCAACGCGCAAATTGCCCTGAGCTTTGCGGGCGGCAAGGTCGCGACCTTTACGCCCGTGACGGTGACCGGCGATCCGGATCCGGCGCTCGATGACTGCGGTGCCGACGCCGGCGGAACCCTCACCGGCAAGCACACAGTGCAAATGACGGGACGCAACATCGGCGATGTGCTGAATCTGAATGGCGTCACGTGGGGCTGGTTCGAAGGCGGTTTTGCCCCGCAGTCGCCGGCCGTCCTCAATGCGGATGGCTCGACCCAGACAGCGGCGACCTGCACCTCCGTTCATATTCAGCATCAATTCGGCACCCCGCCGGTCCTGGTGGTGCCGAATCCGACGATCAATCCGGGTGCGGACATTCACGTCACCACCCTCGACTACTCGCCGCATCACCAGCCGTTCCAGTACTACGCCTCGACTCGCAATCCGCATCACACTCGCCCCGCATCCGTGGCGGAGATCGGCCATGCCGGGCCGGCAAATCACCAGTACGACATCAGCGACTTTTACGATGCGCTGAAGGCCAACAATTTGCCCGCGGTGAGCTATCTTAAAGCTCCGAAGTTTCAAGACGCCCACCCGGGCAACTCCGATCCGCTGCTCGAGCAGACCTTTGTGGTACAAGTGATCAACGCCCTGCAGCAGTCGAGCGCCTGGAAGGACACCGCGGTGTTCATTCAGTACGATGATTCCGACGGCTGGTACGATCATGTCAACGGCCCCATCGTCAACCAATCCGCGAACAGTAGCGGCGTTGACGATGACAACACCAACGCGAACGACTCCTTTATACCCGTGTTGCCGTTGTCCGCTTCGACGTCGCCGGCAAACTCCGCCGCCATTTCGACCTCGGGAAGCTGCGGCCGACCGGGGGCCGGCGCGCTTGCCGCCCGCTGCGGCTACGGGCCGCGTTTGCCGTTCCTCGTGATCTCCCCGTGGGCGCGGCAGAATTTCGTGGATCACACGCTGACCGATCAAACCTCGAGCCTGCGCTTCATCGAGGAGAACTGGAACCTCGAGCCCATTGACGAGATCCAGCCGGCGCCCGGCCAGGGCTCGTTCGACCGCGTCGCCGGCTCGGTGATGAGCATGTTCGACTTCAAGGGAAATCCCGACAAGAAGCCGTTCCTGCTCGACCCGCTGACCGGCACCGTCGTGAATAAGTAGCGCGGGTTCCGCGATTCTTGAGCGAGCGGCCTTACAGCCGCTCGCCCTTGATCGGGGACGCCGATTGATGCATCCATACGCAGTCTGGGTATTCCTCGCGCTTCTGGGCCTGCCCGCGATGGCCTCGAGCGCTCCACACGGCACTGACGGGTTGCTGCCGCTAGGAACCGACCTCGGAGAGGAAGCGTTCGAGCGACCGCGCGAGGTTTTTCGATCGGAGGCGAGTGGCGGGCGCAAGTCCTACATGGTCATTCTCGGCGACGTCGCCTTTAGCTCGCCGAAGCTGCTGGGCACGGTCGCGCGCCAAGCGGGGATCAGCTGCGCCACCTGCCACGTCAATGGGACGACGAATCCGCGGTTGTACATTCCCAATCTTTCCACCCGGCCGGGCAATTTCGATACCACCAATGCGCTGTTCAATCCGAAGACCGACGACGGCGTCATGGACCCTCTGACGATTCCCAGTCTGCGCGGCGCACACCTGCTTGCGCCCTACGGGCACGACGGCCGAACGCTGTCGCTGCGCGACTTCGTGCGCAATGTGGTGGTCAATGAGTTCGCCGGCGCCGAGCCGCCCCCGCAGCTGCTCGATGCGCTCGTGATCTACATCGAGGACATCGATTTCGTGCCCAATCGGCGCCTCGGCCCGGGTGGCAAGCTGGCAGGGAAGAGCGCTGCAGAGGGGCGCGGCGAAAAACTGTTCTACCAACCCTTCGCGCATGATCCACATTTAAGCTGCGCGAGTTGTCACCAGCCCGCCGAAGCGTTCGTCGATCATCGCCAGCATGATGTGGGTTCCGGCGGACTGTTCAAGACACCGACCTTGCTGAATTCCAACTTCAACGCGCCCTATTTTCACGACGGCCGCTACGCGGACTTCGCGCAAGTGGTGGCGCATTTTGACCGCACATTCTCGCTTGGCTTGTCGGCGCGCGATCAGCGCGATCTTACGACTTATCTGCAGGCGATCGGCGGCGGCGAGCAGGCGGAATTGCCCGACGACATACAAACTCGCGTGAAGGAACTCACCACCTTCGCCACAGTGCTGGACACGGCAATTCCGCAACACGATATCGGCGCAGTGACGCTCGTCGTCGATACGTTGAATCGAGAAGTGCGCGAACTCACGGAAAAGTTTCCCGAGCGTAAGGACGCATCGGTCAGCGGCGGTTTCGAAGAGCGCATGCGGGCGCGCAGCGCGCTCAAAGGACTGGTGCTGTTGCTGCACGAAGTAGACGCCGCCGCTCAGGACGGGCGCTTCGATGAGGCGTCGGCAGCGCTTGCCGAGTATCGCGCCCAAATGCCCGCCACGGTAGCCGCGATGCAGGCCGCACAGCCGTGGTCGTTATTCGACCGTCAGATCCATGATGCGCACTACGCGGCGCTGCGCAAGTTGTATCAGGCAGGAGCTGAAGCAGCCGCACGGTAAGCGCTTACCCTCAGCTCGGCGCGTGAACCCGCACCTCGCGAGGCGTTTTGCCGGTCCAGCGCTTGAACGCATGCGTGAACGCGCTGACCTCCTGATAACCGAGAAGCCACGCAATTCGCGATACCGACAACCCCTCATCCAACAGATACTGCTTCGCGAGATCGCTGCGCAAGTCTTCGAGTACTTGCGAAAACGATAAGCCCTCCGACGAAAGCCGGCGCGCAGAGGTTCTCTGGCTCAGCCCCAGTTTCCTGGCAATTTCCGCCGCGTGCGCTCTGCCATGCGGCAGTAGGGGGACAATGGCATTTTCTACGGCTGCCCGAAATGATCCCTGTTTCGCCGGCCGGCGAGAAAGCGCCTCCTCGCAGTGCGCCACCAAGAGCTTGTTGAGGTACGGGTCCGCGCTGATGACCTTCATCTCGTTGACAGCACTGGCAAAGGTCAGCTCATCGGCGCTCGCCGCAAATTCTACGTCCCCGCCAAAGAATGCGGCGAATTCCGGATTCGCGCCGCTACGATAGTGGGCGAAGCGCACGGACGTCGGCACCACGCGCTGAGCCGTCACTTGTCGACATACCCGGATCAGCGCGGTCACTACGAACTCGATCTGATGACGATCCAGATGACGGGTAACGCCGAGATAGCGGAGCGCAACTTTACATTGTGGGTGAGAAAAATACAGGGGTGACACGGCCTCATTGTTAATGGAGCTGTACCGCGCTATTCGCTTGAGCCCATCCCCCATCTCGTCCGAAGACGCCGCCACATAATAGAGCAATCCGAACTCTCGAAGATCGGGCGACTGCGCGAGATGAAACCCGAGCAGCTCGTCATCCAAGGCGTCCGCAACCAGATTTAGAAAACGGATTTGACGGCGCACCGCGATGCGAGTGTTGTCATCCGTGATCTGTCGGTCGGTCGCACCGGCCTTTTTGACCAGCGGTTCGAGCGCAATCCCCGCCTCGCGCGCGCGCGCATAGGCCAGGCGGCTGATCATTCCGCTTGCAGTCGGAAGCGTGGAGAGGAGGCGGTGATGGATGTCAGGCACGATACCGCGCGCTCAAATGTCGGATTTCTCGGGCTGGCCTGCGTGAACAACGCTTTGGCACATGATAGCAAGACCCGGATGCCCGATTACACCTATAAAGACGCCTGGCAAAACCCTGCCAATCCCGCCTCGACGGTTTGAGATTGCGCCGATGCCTGGCGGCACCTGCAGTGCACTCGCACGGAGCCTAAGCATGTTAGTGAAACGTACTGTTGTTGCAGTGATTGACGATAATCTCGGCATCTTGAGCGCCGTGAGCCGTCTGCTCGCCGCCTATGGATATGACACCGAGCTGTACGCGTCGCCGCAAGAATTTCTGGACGCGGCGATGACGAGCGAGGCGATCGGCCTGATTGTTGACATTCAACTCGGCGACAATTGCGGTATCGAAATGGTGCGCAAACTGGCGAACCTCGGCATCACCTTCCCCGTCATCTTCATGACCGGGAATGACACTGAATGGCTCAAGAGACGGGCGCTGGATGTCGGTTGCGCGGCCTATTTGCTCAAGCCGTTCGCTTCCAACGACCTCATCGCGGCGCTCGATAAATTGCCGCGTCCCAACGCGATCGAAAAATTGTGCGGCACCAGGTGATCGCCATCGCGGGCGACGTCCGACCGCCAACCCGCTGGCGGTCGAAGCGTCGCTTGCGGCAAACCTAGTTCATTCCACCGCCAGTGCGGCCGGCGCCGCGCTCGCGTCTGTGTCTGATCCTGAGAGGACCGTTCCCGCCAAAGTCAGCACGCCGGCGGCGGCCGTAAACACGGACACGGAGCCATCGAGCTTGTTCGCCACGAACAAGAACTGGCCGGACGGATCCAGTTTCAAATCAATGGGTCCCGGGTTCGCGACCTTGTTGAGATTCCCGGTGTCCACCTGCGCCTGAAAAGTCAAAATGCCGGTGGTGGGATCGATCGAAAACGTCGAGACCGTGCCGTCCATATAGTTCGCGACATAGAGGAACTTGCCGAGCGGATCGATCGCGAGCGCTCGCGGCTGAGCGGCCTTCGCATTGAGGTCGCCGTTTCCAACGATGGCCAATGTCCCGGTGTTGTCATAGGAGAACATGCCGATCCTGTTGGCGCCGCTGTCCGCGGTATAGACGTATCCGCCGCTGGGCCCGCCTAACGGGTACACGGCAACCGCCGCCGGAGCCGCTCCGGTGCTGAACGGCCCGCTGGTGGTCTGCCCCGTCATTGTCAGAGCGCCAGTGGTGGCGATGTTGAACACAAACAAGTGCTGCTCTTGTTGCGCGGTGGCAAACAAAAATAGGCCGGTGGGATCAATCGCCATCGCGGATGCCCAGTTGCCGGTGGCAACGTTTAGAAAAGGAAGCGCCGTCAAGGCACCGGAGGTCGCGTCGAGGCCGAAGCCGGCCACGGAACCGGCGGTAGCCGTACCGAAACCGCCGACATACAAGTACTGATTCGACGGAGTGATCACAATCGATGACCCGCTGGTATTTGCGGTCGCGATGTCGCCTGGAACAGCCGTCAATGCGCCGGTGGTTGGAGCCACCGTATATCGATTCACCGTCATGCTGCTGCGGTTGGCGACGTAGACATATTGGCCGGTCTGGTCGACCGTGATGCTGGACGGGGCGATTTCCGCCGTAACGGCGGTGCCCGCTGGGGTCAAAGCTCCCGTGGTTGGGTTTATGGTGAATGCCTGGATGGCGTCGTCGCCGCCGTTCACGACAAAGACGAATCGCCCGACACCCTTGCAGAACACGGCCACATTGGCCACGTTGGCGGTGGCGGTGCCCGTTCCAGCACTCACCGTACAGGTCTGCCCGGTCGGCTGTGTCAGTATGGTCACGGCGTAAGCGGTGCCCGACGCGAGCGCTGTTGCGAACGTGAAGGTGGTGGCATTGGCCGCAACGGTGAGGTTATCGCCGGCGTTGTTTTGCAGGACCAGACCGCTGGTGGTCAAGCCGCTGATGGTGCCGCCCACGGTAACCGTCGCGGGACCGGCGGCAGCGCATGCAATGGCGACACTGGTCACGCTGCTTGAACCCATGGTGCCCGTTCCAGCACTTACCGTACAGGTCTGCCCGGCGGGTTGCGTCAGCACCGTCACGGCATATGGCGCGCCCGTGGCAACCGGCGTCGCAAATGTGAAGGTGGTGGCATTGGCCGCAACGGTGAGGTTATCGCCGCCGTTGTCTTGCAAGACCAGGCCGCTTCCCGTCAGGCCGCTGATGGTGCCGCCCACGGTAAAGGTCGAGGGACCGGCGGCAGCGCATGCGATGGCGACACTGGTCACGTTGCTTGAGGCAACTGTGCCGGAACCACCGGCAACCGTACAGGTTTGGCCCGTGGGCTGTGTCGCCACGGTCACGGCATATGCCGCGCCGGCCGCCAGGGGCGTGGCAAACGTGAAGCTGGTGGCGTTGGCCGCGACCGTGAGGTTATCGCCGCCGTTATCCGCGAGGACCAGCCCGGATCCTGTCAGCCCGCTCACTGTTCCACCAATGGTATAGGTTGAGGGCGTAGGCGTAGGTGTTGGCGTGGTCGGTGGCGGAGTGTAACTGCTCCCACCACCTCCACAGGCGGTCACCAACGCGGCAATGATAATCAGTGATGCTGCAATTCGAGCGTTTGCCAAGGCCAATTGTGCTGATTTGCTGAATAGCATGGACTTCTCCCTTTAATTGATGCCGCAGGTCGACCGCAAACCGTGTGGGCGCGCGCCGAGCGCGAGCCGAATCACAGAGATTTTTGGCTTTTGGCCTTTCGGCGGGGGAGAGACCGGGAAGAGAATCTATGTCGCCTCAATTCACGGCGAAAGTCAATTGGGCCTTAAGGCCTACACGGGCCTTTGGGGCGCCACGCAGTGGTGATCACCAACGCATGGCGCGGCTGGCCTAGCGAGTGTTGGAGGCTGATGATCGACTTCGTTCCGTTCCCAAGATCGGCAAAATTTACCAACACATGCGGCGCATCGCTGTCGGCAGCACCGGAAACCGCAGGCGAGCCGGCGGCCGGAGTGCCGAATGGCTAAGGTGCCGACGATGCGGCGAAGACTCGATGTAATTATTTTCAAAGGTTCCGGGTCGATTATGGTTAAGTGAGGCAGATCGCTGCCCTCAGGCACGGCGCTGAGGTCAAGCCCCACATCCGGATGGCGTCCGTGGCTTAGGTTTGGCGGACGCGCTATGGTGGCGCCCCAACGCGTTGCCGAGGCACTCGATGCATCAACTCACCGAGCTACTCGGACGCATACAGGCGGGCGACGCGGACGCGCGCGATACGCTGTTTGCGGCCGCTTATGCCGACCTGCACCGGCTGGCGCGAGCCCGGTTGCGCGACGGAGGGCGCAACACCGTGATGGACACGACCTGCCTTGTGCACGAGTCGTACTTGCGGTTTGTGGCTGCGGGGAAACTTCGCGCCGAGGACCGACGGGCGTTTTTTGCCTACGCCTCGCAGGTGATGCGTTCGGTGATCGTCAATAGCGTGCGCGAGCGCATCGCCGAGAAGCGGGGTGGCGACTGGCGGCCGTTGACCTTGTCTACCTGCGTCGCGGCCAATCTCGCCGAGTCTGAGGATACTGTTCTGAAAGTGCACGAGGCGCTGGAGGATCTGGAGAAAGCGGAGCCTCGCTTGGCGCAGGTAGCGCAGATGCGGTACTTCGGCGGCTACAGCGAGCAGGAAATCGCTGAAACGCTGGATGTCACCGAGCGCACGGTGCAACGCGACTGGGAGAAGGCGCGTCTGATTCTTGCCGCGTCGCTGCGCTGAGCGGGTCCATGGCGCGCGATGCGGGCGATCGGGTGCTAGCTCTCCTCCGCAGGCCAAAAAATAGCTCGGCTCACGCGCCCGTCCTTCACGACGACGCCCTCCGCTCGCAATCGCCGCGCCTGTTCCTTATGTTGTCGCGATGCGCGGGGAAATACGATGCGGCCCCCCGCGCCGACCACCCGATGCCATGGCAGGTGCATCTCCTGTGGCGAGACTCTCAATGCAAGGCCTGTCAGGCGCGCACGGCCGGGCAGCCCGGCAGCGCGCGCCACCGCTCCGTAAGTGGACACTCTTCCATGCGGGATTGCTCCGATCACGCCCCAAATTTCCTGGACCGCGGGATTATCTTCCGGACTGGGCGAGCGTTTTGCCGACTTGCGGGCGCTCTGCGGCAGAAACAGTTCAGCGATGACTCTGGAACGCGTCAAGTTGGGGCATTTCTAGCCGGCGCGATTTTCCGGAAAGCTTAAGGTCCTGAACCGAGCCGCCTCGACCTCGCCCAGCTTCTTCTGCGCGCGGATCTCGTTCACGAGCTCGAGGGCCGTCTTGGGGCTCGGCGGCAGTTCCGCGTCGCTGGCGTTCAAGGGTGTGACCCGCTCACCCCAGCGAATCAAATGGGCGGAAAGGGTAAGCCCGCCGCCGAAGGCCGGCATCAGAATCAGGTTGCCGGGCGCGACGCGGCCTTCTTCCACCGCCTCCACCAGGGCCACCGGCGCCGTGGCCGAACTCATGTTGGCGTACTTCTGCACCGTCAGAAACACCTTGTCCGGGTGCGCACCGGCGCGCTTGGCGACCGCATCAATGATGCGCAGGTTTGCCTGATGCGGAACCACCAGCGAGATGTCGTCCATGGTCACGCGGGCGCGGCGCATCACCTCGAGGCTGGCCTCGCTCATGCCCTGCACCGCCTTGCGAAAGATTTCCTGGCCGTCGAAATCCCAGCTGGTCTGCCCGAACTGCACACCGAGATTGGCGTACATGGTGCCCATGCCGCGCACGCGCAGGATCTGCCGCGCGTCGGCATAGCACTGCAGCTTTTCCGCGATGACGCCCGACTCGTTCTGCGACTCCTTGAGCACCATGGCTGCCGCACCGTCGCCGAAGAGCACGGCCACATTGCGATTTTCCCAGTCCATGTACTGGGATATCAGTTCGACACCGATCACCAGCGCATTCTTGACCACGCCGCTCTTGATCATCGATGAGCCGATCGACAGTCCGTACATAAAACTGGTGCAAGCGGTATTGACGTCGAATGACGCCGCCTGAGTTGCACCGATGCGCTGCTGCACGCCGGAGGCGCTGTTGGGGACCGCCTCATCGTTGCTGCAGCTGCCATAGATGATCAGCTCGATGTCCTCGCCGCGCATGCCGGCGCAGGCGATGGCGCGGCGCGCCGCGGTGATCGCGAGCTCGATGCCGGGAACGTGCGAGATGCGCCTCTCCTTCATGCCGGTGCGGGTCGTGATCCACTCATCGTCCGTGGGCAGGAAAGTCGCGAGATCGGCATTTGTCAGAATAGAGGGCGGCAAACATTTGCCCCAGCCGACGATTGCAGCGTGAGTCAATGGAACTCCCCAGGGCGCTTTTAGTGTTCGCCATTATACAGGCCGGCGCCGGCGCTAAATTGTCCATTCCCGAGGGCAGATGCGTAAAATGCGAGGATGCGGCTTACGATCCGTCAAATGGCGCTGATGAGCCGCCTACTCGATGAAGCGCTGCCCTTGGATGAAGCGGCTCGACGCCGCTGGTTGGATGAGCTTTCGCCGGAAAATCAGGAGCTTTCTCAGCCACTGCGGCAGGCGTTGCTGCCGGAATTCCACCAGCCCTCGGATTGGGAGGGCTTGTTCACATTGCTCGAACCGGGCGCCGAGGGACACGGGGGCCCGGCCGTTACCGGCCTGCAATCCGGCGCGCGCGTGGGTCCGTATGAGTTGATTCGGCTGCTGGGCGCTGGTGGCATGGCGGAAGTCTGGCTCGCCAAGCGCGCCGACGGCGTCTTCAAGCGCGAAGTGGCTCTCAAGCTGCCATTGCTGAACCGGGTGCGCCGCGACCTTGAGCAGCGCTTTGCGCGCGAGCGCGACATTCTGGCGGGCTTGGAGCACCCGCATATCGCACGGCTCTACGACGCGGGAATCGATCCCGAAGGCTTGCCGTACCTGTCGATGGAGTATGTGCAAGGCGAGTTGCTGACCGACTGGTGCGATGCACATCGGCTCAACATTCGCGAACGTCTGCGATTGTTCCTGCAAGTGCTTGAGGCGGTGCAGTACGCCCACGACCGCCACGTCATTCACCGGGACCTCAAGCCCTCCAACGTGCTGGTTACCCACGAAGGTCAGGTGCGGCTGCTGGATTTCGGCGTCGCGACACTGCTGGATAGCGACCAGTCCGCGGGTCAAGCACCCCTCACCAGCGTCTACGGACATGCGCTCACGCCGCTTTACGCGAGCCCGGAGTTGGTGCGGGGCGACCCGGTCGACGCCAAGAGTGACATCTATTCTCTCGGCGTCCTGTTGTTCGAGATCCTGACGGGCAATCGGCCCTATCGACTCAATGCCGGTGCCTCGCGGGGCGTTCTCGAGCAGGCCATCGCGACGGCCGAAGTGAGCAAGCCCAGTACGCAACTGACGCAGGATGCGTGTGACGCGCGCTCCGGTACCCACGATCAGCTGAGCCGGCAACTGCGCGGCGACCTGGATCTCATTGTGCTCAAGGCATTGGCGAAGGATCCGCCGGCGCGGTACGCGAGCGCCGCTGAGCTGGCGCAAGATCTGCAACGCTACCTGGACGGCAAGCCCGTCACGGTTCAGGCGCCCCGGCTGGCGTATCGATTGGGCAAATTCGTACGCCGCAATCGAATGGTGGTGGCGATCACATCGGCGGCCGTCTTCGTCGTGGTCGCGATGGTTGCGTACGAGTTCGAGCGTCGCTCCGCGGAGGTGCGCTATGTGGCGGCCGCGAATTTGACCACTCCAAAGAAGCCGATCAGCGATAAATCCATCGCGGTGTTGCCGTTTCTCGATATGAGCGAGAAGAAGGACCAGGGCTACTTTTCGGACGGGCTTTCCGAGGAGCTCATCTACCTGCTGGCGCAGATCCAGGACCTGCAGGTGATCGCGCGCACCTCATCCTTTCATTTCAAAGGCAAGCAGGTCTCTCTCGCGGAAATTGCCTCGACCTTGGGTGTCGCGCACGTGCTCGAGGGAAGCGTACGGCGCGCCGGTAACACGGTGCGTGTGACCGCACAGCTGATCCGGGCCGACAGTGGGCTGCATTTATGGTCCGAGACCTACGAGCGAGATGTGAAGGACATCTTCCGGGTGCAGGATGAAATAGCTGCGGCCGTTGTCGCCGCCCTGAAGCTAAAACTACTGCCCGCACAAGGATTGGATCCACACGGAACCGCTATTCCCGAGGCGTACAACGAGTACCTGCTCGGCCGGCAATTCGGCCGCCGCGGCAATTTGGAAGACATTCAACGTGCCGTTGCCGCCTATGAAAAGGCAATTGCACTCGATCCCGCCTATGCGGCGGCCTACGCCGGCCTGTCCTTTTCCGAAACAGCAGTGGCCAATTCCACGCAGGACGCGGCGGGCTTTACCCGGGCGAAGGATGCGGCGGAGAAGGCGTTGACGCTCGCGCCGCAACTCGTGGACGCTTATCGCGCACGTGCACTGTATCGACTGGAGACACTCGACTTCGCGGGAGCGCGCGCGGACAGCGAGAAAGCGCTGGCGCTCGCGCCCGGCAACAGCGCCGTGAACAGCCTTTACGGTGTGCAGGTTGCGGCCTTGGGAAGGATTCCGGAGGCGATCGCAGCGATGAACAAGGCCATTGAGCTTGATCCCTTGAATGGCTTCGCCTGGGCCAACGTGGGATTGTTTCTCACCGTCAAGCACGACTATCCGGCGGCGCGGGGCGCGCTCGAGCGGGCCTTGGCGATCAGCCCGTTCGACGATTCCTTTCACTTCGCGCTCGGGCAGCTCAACATGCTGGAAGGCAGGCTCCCTGCCGCGCTGGGGGAGTTCCAAAAACAAGGCCGTGAGGGCGGCCGCCGAATGGGCGACGCTCTGCTCGAGCACGCGCGTGATCATGAGAAGCAGTCGCAGGAAGCCTTAAACGACCTGATCACGAATCACGCGAATGACATGGCCTATCAGGTCGGCGATGTCTACGCCTGGCGCGGCGAGAGGGATAAGGCATTTGAATGGCTGGAGCGGGCATATCAGCAGCGCGACAGCGGGCTTAACGGAATTGCCTACGACCCGCTGCTCAGCGGACTCAAAAGGGACGCGCGCTTTGCCGCCTTGCTGAAGAAGCTCGGTTTGTCGGACCAAACGCCAGAGCGGCTGTAACGGCCTTAGTCGGCCGATACGGTCCGGCCGGCGGCCCAGGCGCGCAAAGCAGCCACCTTTTCGGCCATGACGACGGCGAGCGGCCGAGTCGCCTGCATCTCTTGCGCGATCATCGCGGCGCTGACGGGCCGGCCCGTGGCGTGCGCGCTGTAGAGCGCGGCGACGATGGCCTGCTCGATCTCCGCGCCCGAGAAACTCTCGCAACGGCTCGCGAGCACGGCCAGCTCGGAAGCGTTAAGCGCAAGACCGCGCTTGCGCGTGTGAATGGCGAGTATTTCCGCGCGCGCTGCGGGGTCGGGCAGATCGACGAAGAAAATCTCGTCGAAACGCCCCTTACGGATCAATTCCGGCGGCAACGCCGTGATGTCGTTCGCCGTGGCGACCACGAAGATGCGTGCGCGCTGCTCGGCGAGCCAGGTGAGAAAGGTGCCGAGCACGCGCTTTGAGACGCCGTTGTCGCCATCGCCGTCCGCAAGCGCCTTCTCGATCTCATCGACCCACAACACGCAGGGTGCGAGGCCCTCGGCGGCATGCAGGGACTCACGCAGGTTCTTCTCGGCCTCGCCCTGCCATTTGCTATAAAGCGCGCCGAAGTCCAATCGGACCAGCGGCACGCCAAAAATCCCGGCCGCGGCGCGCGCAGCCAAGCTCTTGCCGCAACCCTGTACGCCGAGCAGCAGCACGCCCTTCGGCGGATCGAGCTCCCGCGCGGTGCCGTCGAACGCCGATTTGCGGCTCGCCAGCCAGCGGCGCAAATTTTGCAACCCGCCGACGTCGGCAAATTTTGCGGTAGCGGGTTCGTACGACAGCGTGCCGCCGCGGTTGAGCAGCTCATACTTTGCGCTCAGCACCTCCGGAACGTCCGACATCGCCAGTGCACCATGCGCAAAGATCGCGTGGCGCACCAGACGCTCGGCGTCGGATGCCGTGAGTCCGTTGAGATTCTCGACCAGTCTCGCCATAACTTCCGGTTCCAAATGCAAGGGCTTGCTCGGATTGGCGGCGGTCCATTCCGCAACGACCCGCGTGATGATCATCAAGCGTTCGTTGGTTGAGGGAAGCGCGAGATGCAAGCGGGCGGCGAATTGCTCGAGTTCCTCCGGCAGAGTCACCTCGTAGCTCACCAACACGACGGTGCGAGCCACGTTGGCGTAGCCCTGGGCGATATCCTTCAACAGCCGCACGTTGACCGGTTCCTTGAGGTACGGATGAAAGTCGAGCAGCACATAAACACCCGGCATCGGAGTGGCCTTGAGATGCTTGAGGAGCTGCTCGGGATCGGCGAGAGTGCGCTGCGGACCGCCCATGTCGAGGTCGACGCGTTGCAGGCCCTCGGTGACGGTCCATTGAAATACGCCCCAGCCGCGGCCCTGGCGCACCTTGAGACTCACCTCCCGTACCAGCTCCAGCACGCGTGATTCTTCGCGCGATTCGACCACGATGAGGGCCAGGCGCGACGCCAGCAGAGTCTGCAGTTCGCGGCGCGGGTCTTGCGCCGCCGTCGGGGTATCCATGAATGCAAGAATGGCGCAAAAACCGGGGCCGGCATGGTCACGCCGTCACGTTTTCGTCAACTGTGCGCTTGCCGCCTCGCTCAGGCGACGAGCCTTGCTCGGACCGCTCGAGTTCGCCCATTTGCGCGGCCAGCGCCATCTTGCGGATCTCGAGCCTGCGCAAGGCCATTTTCGCGCGCTCGATGGCTGCGGCGGTCGCGCTCGGCTCAGCATCAAGGGCAAGATAATGCGCCTTCGCCGCGACTGCGGCGCTTGAGGCGGCACGATAGCGCGATTCAAGATTTCGCAATCGAGCTTCAATGTCCATGTCGCGCACCTCTTAAAGGATGACCCCTCAAGAGTAATCCTCACGCTTTGCAGAATTGCGAAGCGCACGTGACGAGTCGATAACTATGCGTTTCGCAACTCGACCCAAACCGGCGCGTGATCGCTGGCTTTTTCCCAGCCACGGACTTCTCTGTCCACGCCGGCGTCGGCTAAGCGGCCGGCAATCGCAGGACTGAGCAAAACATGGTCGATGCGCAGCCCCGCGTCACGGCCGTAGGCATCGCGGAAGTAGTCCCAGAAGGTGTAGATGCGTTTGCCGGGATGCATGGCGCGCAATGAATCGACCCAACCATGCTTGATCAAATGCGCGAACGCCTCGCGGACCTCGACGCGAAACAATGCATCGTCCACCCAGCGCTCGGGCTTGTACACATCGAACTCGGTCGGTATCACGTTGAAGTCGCCCGCAAGCACGGTGGGCGACCCAGATAGCAGCAACTCTGCGGCGTGCGCAAGCAGACGATTGAGCCAGCGCAGCTTATATTCGAACTTCGGGCCGGGCGCAGGATTGCCGTTGGGCAGGTAAAGGCAGCCGATCACGACGCCACCGATCTTTGCCTCAATATACCGGCTGTGCAGATCCTCGGGATCGCCGGGAAGCGCGCGCCTGATCTCCTCAGGATCCGCTTGATGCGCGAGTATCGCAACCCCGTTCCAGCTCTTCTGTCCGTGCCAGATCGTTCCGTATCCGGCGTCCCGTATCGCAGCTTCCGGAAACTTCTCCTGGGGCGCCTTGAGTTCCTGAAGGCATACGACATCCGGCGCGCTTTGTTCGAGCCAGCGCAACAGATTGGGCAGACGCGCGTTGATGCTGTTGACGTTGTAGGTGACGATCCGCATTGTTGGTTGGTTGCCGATCAAGCGTCGGACTTGGATCTCTTGCTTTTCTTCTTGGCTTTTTTCGCGCCCCCGGACAGTTTCTCGGGATGCTCCAGTAGCTCCTTGTACCGGTTCAAGATCTCGACCGCGTTCCTTAACAGGGCCCTCAATTGCTTGTTCTCCTGCTTGAGCTTGCTCAATTCGCTCATGGCCAATGCTCCTTCTAGATTAAGGTTTTCTTAACACAGGTTCAGTCATTGCATTTGTCCCGAGAGGTCGACTGCCGGAAGCTGTCAGTGCGCAAAGGCAACCAAATCGGAGTCAATGCCATGAGTGAATTTCAAAAGATCGTCATCGGCCTTCTGGGCACGACGCACCCGGAAATCGCCTGGATCAAGCAGCCAGCCGAGAAGGCGCAACCGCAGACAACAGCCTCAAGAGCCAAGGTGGTGCTGGGGGTACTTAAGTTCGTCTTCGCGGCACTGGTCGTCGGATCCCGCACAATTCCAATGGGCGACAATACTCATCTCGTCGCAGAACTTTGCGCGCATGCGGCTCGCTTGCATACCGACGCGTAGGCGAATTCTCACCTCCTCCTGGCAGCCCGCTTCGATTTGACCTTGGCAGGGGAGGGTTTCGCGGTGAACGCACCCACCGATGCCTGCAGCGCGACAGCGAGAGCGGCTTCACCGTTCACGATCTTCGCCCAGGGCATTTCGAACCCATTGCGCTTGCCTTTTAACGTCAGTTTCAAGTTCGCTTCCGTCAGCGTCACCACGTACTCGCGGCCCTCGATGGTCAGAGCGCGTTTAACAGGCGTACGCAGAGGCGTCATCTTTTCGCGACCCTAGCGTTTAACTACCTTTTTTTTGCTGCGCTTGCCACTGCGCGACCGCCGCCATCGTGTTTTCTACATGCTTGTCCGGATTCAATGCGGAGTAGGCATAGATTATCTTCCCCGATGGCGCGATTACATATGACGTGCGATTGGAGTACGACGTCATGAACAGCACCGCGTCATAGGACTTCGAAATCTTCTTGTCGGGATCCGAGGCCACCGCAAATTTATTGCGGCATTCGCTGACGGAGAACTTGTTCAAGGTGTCGATGGAATCATGCGAGACACCGATGACCGTGGCGCCCATCGCTTTAAATTTGTCGGTCGCTTCGGCAAAGTTGTGGGCTTCGACCGTGCAGCCCTTGGTGAAGGCGGCCGGGTAAAAATACAGCACGACAGGACCGGACTTGAGCGCATTGGCGAGCGCAAACTGAAACGGGTTGCCCGCAAGCGTCGCCTGGGTAGTGAAGTCCGGCGCCGGATCTCCCGGCTTTAAGGCGGCGTACAGCGGCGAGGCCAGGAAACTGGCCAGGCCGATGGTCATTAGAAATCTCATGGCGACCTCGGCAAAGTCTATGGGATTGCGATCCTACACCGGATCGCGCTGTCACGCGCTTTAGGCGTTGGTATCATGCTCCGGAAGATTTCCCGAGGAGCTCATGATCGTGGAACTGCCGGCTTCGTTTACGGGCGGGTGCCTCTGCGGGGCGGTTCGATACCGATGTTCCTCGCAGCCCGTGTTCATGCTGAATTGTCATTGCCGCGATTGTCAGCGGGCGGGTGGCGGAGCCTACTCTCCCACCGTGATCGTCCCGGCGCAGTCGCTGCGGATTACGAACGGCCGCGCCGAGTCGTACATAGTCGGCGCCGCCAGCGGCAACGAGGCGACGCGCAATTTTTGTGCCGACTGCGGCTCGCAGCTGTTCGCGTTTAGTTCCGGTCGCGACGAATTCATCGGCATCAAGGCCGGCAGTCTGGATGATCCCGGCTGGTTCAAGCCGATGGCGGATGTGTGGGTCCGCAGCGCGCAGCCGTGGGATTGCCTGGATGCGAGCATCCCCAAGATGCCCCAGGGCGGCGCGATGCCGCGCAAGGAATGAGAGTCAGGGAACGAACTTCTTCTCCGGGTGCATGCGCAGGGAGAGCACGACCCCGACCGCCATGAGAAGCATGCTGCCGAGAAACGGCAGCTGCCAATTTCCGCTGACGTCGATCAGATACCCGGCAACCACCGGACTGACAATGGCGGCCAGCGCGGACCCCGTATTCATGATGCCGCTCGCCGTGCCGCTGTGCTCCAGCGCGATGTCCATGGGTATCGCCCACATCGGGCCGATGGTCATTTCCGCAAAGAAAAACCCGGCCGCCAGGCAGGCCAGCGACAGCCCCAGGCTGTTGGTGAACATCAAGGGGACCAAGGACAGCAAGGTCAAGAGCATGCAAACGCAAACCATGTAGCTGCGCGCGACCTCCAGACGGTTGGTGGATTTGAGCAGTCGGTCGGTGACGATTCCTCCCAAACCGTCGCCGAGCACGCCGGCGAAGAAGACGCTAGAGGCGAAGAATGCCGAGCGCTTCAGGTCGAGATGTTGGCTGTGCAAGAAATATTGCGGTATCCAGCTCAAATACAGCCACAGAGTCCAGCCGTAGCAAAAATAGACGATGGTCACCGGCAGCATTCGCCTGAGGAGGGCCGACCAAGGGGCCGGACCCGACACCGGGACCCGATAGGGCAGATCGGCGAGCTCCTGTGTGGTAACGCGCGGATGATCCTTGGGGTGCTCGATAAAGGTCAGCGCCCATAGCGCGACCCACGCAAAGCTGATGAAGGCGCAAACGAAAAATGCGGCGCGCCAACCCCACGAAGCCATGATGATCGCGATGACGGGCGGGGCCATTGCATTGCCGATCCGTGCTGCGGCATGGGTGATACCCTGCGCAAAACCGCGTCGCCCCTTGACGACCCAGCGCGACATCGCGGTCGTGGCCGCAGGAAAGGTGGCGCCCTCGCCGAATCCCAGCAGCAGGCGGGCGGCCAGCAGCGAGGTGAGTCCCCCGGCCACTCCCGTGAGGGCGGTGGCGGCCGCCCAGATGATTCCGCAGGCAATCAGCGTGCGCCGCGCGCCGAAACGATCGCTGATCCAGCCGCCGATGATTTGAAAAATGAGATAGGGGTAGGCGAAGGCCGAGAACACCAGGCCGATCTGCGTTTTGCTGAGATGAAACTCCGTGCCGAAGCCATCCGCGGCGGTACTGACGTTGACGCGATCCAGGTACGTGATGAAGTACATCAGCGCGAGCACGCCAAGAACGACATTTGCCGGTCGCAGAAGTTTATTCATGTCATTTCCAATGCTCACCGGGCCATGAGGGACGTATCGGATCTAGCCGGAGATACCGCCTGCGTGTATTGCGTGCTCAATCGCCAAAGAACTCCGCCGCTGCGCAGGGGATCCTCATCAAAGCAAGCCCGCCTCGCAGCGGCCAGGGTCACCACAAGGACCAGATCGTTGCTGTTGCAAAGATGCCCGCTGCGAAACATTCAGCCCTTGGGCCTTGCGGAATCTGCAGTTTCATATGGCGAGCCACGTATTCTGATTCTTGCGGAGATTATACTGACTCCTGTGCGGCCGATTGGCGAGTGAGGTGGCCCATTTCACAAGAACGGCCTGACAGCGGGGCGCGCCGAGCGGCTGAGGTGTTTAGCGTCGCGTTGCAGCTCGGGCTCACCTCCTTTGGCGGCCCGATCGCTCACATTGGATATTTCGAACGCACTTACGTCGCGCGACGGCGCTGGTTGACGAGCGAACAGTTCGGCGCTCTCGTGGCGTTGTGCCAGATCCTTCCGGGGCCGACCAGCAGTCAGGTCGGCTTCGCCATCGGTTTGCACCGAGCCGGATGGCTCGGTGCGCTGGCGGCCTGGCTCGGATTTACGCTGCCCTCAGCGGTGTTGATGTTTGTCTGCGCGAACCTTGCCGCCAATCTTTACGGCACGATCGCGGCCGCGTGCCTGCACGGACTGCAAATCGTGGCAGTGGCGGTGGTCGCGCAAGCGGCATGGAACATGGCGCGCAAGCTCTGTCCGGACGCCGCAACCAGGGTCATCGCGCTGGCCGCGGCGTGCCTGCTGCTGGTATTCGGCGGTCCGGCGGCGCAGATCGGGGTGCTCGTCGCGGGCGCGGCGGCCGGGATGGCGTCTTGCCGCCGACCAATCCTCGGGGTGGAAAATCCCGTATTCCAGATTTCTTCGAGAGCCGCCTGGATTGCGCTCGGCACGTTCGCGGTACTGTTGCTCGGATTAGGTGTAGTGGCGGTGATGTTGCCGCGCGGTGTCGTCGCGCTGGCCGATATTTTCTACCGGGCCGGCGCGCTGGTGTTCGGGGGAGGGCATGTCGTCCTGCCGCTGCTGCGGGACGCGATGGTGCCGCAGGGCTGGGTCAGCGACGATCGCTTTCTTGCCGGGTACGGCCTGGCCCAGGCACTGCCAGGACCGCTCTTTACGCTGTCGGCCTATCTTGGCGCTGCCAATGACTACGTCCGGCCCGCCGCGTGCGGCGCCCTTATCGGCATCATCTTTATTTTCCTGCCGGGCTTGCTGCTCACGGTCGCGGGCATTGCGCTCTGGAGCCGCGCGTCACGGCATGCAAAAGTGCGCAACGCGCTGGCGGGCATCAATGCGGCTGTTGTCGGGATTCTGGCCGCGGCGCTCTACGCCCCGGTTTGGACGACGGCCATCCACGGCGGCATCGATGCCGCCATCGCCCTCGTAGGATTGCTGCTGCTCGCACGGTATCGGGTGCCGCCGATCGCGGTGGTGCTCTTCTCGGTGACCGCCAGCTTGATCGCGGCTCTCTAAGTCGCGGGCTTGCCGTGCCGGCCGGCACCGCGGCCGAACCTCGCCGCGCCGGAGGCCGTTTCTCCCGAAGCCACCGTGGCCAAGCCGTGATTGATTTCATTGCTGATGGCGTCCTGTTCAGACAAATCCCATTGTTCGATGACGGAGAGCCGGTCCTCGCGCATCGCGGTCTGTGGAAAGCTCGAGAGCTGCCGAGCGAGGGCTATCGCAGCTTGCAACGCTTCGCCGTCGGGAACGCATCGGTTGATGAGGCCCATGGCCAGCGCCTCGGCGGCGTCGACGGAACGGCCGCTCAAAATGAGGTCCATGGCCCGACCGTGGCCGATGATCCGCGGCAGGCGGATCGTGCCCAGATCGACCAGCGGAATGCCGAAGCGGCGGTTGTAGACGCCGAAGACAGCGCCGGCACCGGCAATTCGTATGTCCGCCCAAAGAGCGAGTTCCAGGCCTCCGGCAACCGCCGGGCCTTCGATGGCGGCGATGACGGGTTTGGAGAGGCGCAGGCGCGGCGGCCCCATCGGTGAATCGCCGCGGGTTGAGAGCGCGATGGAATCCCCCGCGGCTATCGCCTTGAGATCCGCGCCGGCGCAAAAGACAGTGTCCGCACCGGCAAATACCGCAACATCCAGCTCGGCATCGGCATCAAAGGCTCGAAACGCATCGGCCAACGCCTTGGCCGTCGATGCGTCAACCGCATTGCGCCGTTCCGGGCGCATGATGCGAACCACGGCAATTCGATCGATTTTGGTCGTTGAAACGGACATGGCGATACCTCGACGGGTGCTTGCCGCGGCGTTAAATGCCGGTGTGTACTTTAACCCGAGTCGCCCCCTGCGCTAAGCTCACCGCGCGTCATAGCGGAGCGATCCCTTAGTGAACAACTCGTCCCTGCATCATGTGGTGATCGTTGGGGCGGGATTCGGCGGTCTCGCAGTGGCCCAGGGTCTTGCGGGAGCGCCGGTGCGCATCACCATCATCGATCAGCGCAACCATCATTTGTTCCAGCCGCTGCTCTACCAAGTGGGCACCGCGGTGCTTGCGACGTCGGAGATTGCCTGGCCGATTCGACATTTGGTGCGAAACCGCCCGGAAATCACCACATTGCTGGCGGTGGTCAGCGGTGTGGATGCCAAGAACCGCCGCGTACTCCTGGAGGACGGTGGCGCAGTGCCATTCGATACCTTGGTGCTCGCGACAGGCGCCCGGCACGCTTATTTCGGTCATGATGAATGGGAACCGTTCGCACCGGGACTCAAAACCCTGGAGGACGCCACCTCGATTCGCCGCAGAATTTTGCTGTCATTGGAACGAGCTGAGCTTGAGGCGGATCCGGATCGCCAAGCGGCGCTGCTCACCTTTGCCATCATCGGCGGCGGGCCGACCGGGGTTGAACTGGCGGGCGCGATCGCCGAATTGGTTTATGAAAATCTGGTCGGAGATTTTCGGCGCATCGATACCCGCAAGGCGCGGGTCATGTTGATCGAGGCCGGCCCGCGGGTCCTGCCGACCTTTGCGCCGGACTTGTCCGAGTACGCGCATCGGGCCCTCGAGCGCTTAGGGGTGGAGGTGCAGCTCGGCGCCGCAGTGACTGACTGCAACTCACGCGGCGTCGTGTTCGGCGGTCGGCGCGTCGACGCCGAGGTGATCCTGTGGGCCGCCGGCGTGCGCGCCTCGCCTGCCGCCGCCTGGCTCGCAGCGCCCGCCGATAGTGCCGGTCGAATAAGGGTCGCACCTGACTTGAGCGTGCCCGGACATTCGGAAATATTTGCAATCGGCGACACCGCGACGGTGAATGTATGGAAGGGTGGGCCTGCCCCAGGAATTGCACCGGCTGCCAAGCAACAAGGGGCTCATGTCGCGCGCACCATCAAGCGAAGGCTGGCGGGAGACACGCAGCCCATGGCCTTCAGATACCGGCACGCCGGGGACCTTGCGACCATCGGCAAGCGTTCGGCGGTCATCGACTTCGGTTGGTGCAAGCTGCGTGGCTGGGTTGCTTGGTGGATGTGGGGCCTGGCGCATATCTACTTCTTGATCGGATTGCGCAACCGTCTGGCGGTGGCCTTAAGCTGGCTTTGGATCTACCTCACGGGCAGCCGCAGCGCGTGCCTCATCACCCAGGTCGAGCACAACGTCAAGAAGCAGTGACGCAGGGCGCGAAGTCGTCCGGCAGCACGCGAGCGTGCCACCTCACGGGGACTGGCCGGAACTGGTCAAACGGCGGGTGTCGCATCGACGAAGCCCACGATGGCGGCACTCAAGCCGTCTGGACCCACGCGGATGAAGTCCGTGCCGCCAAGATACAGCGGTGCCTCGGGCGTTCCGCCTGCCGCCCAACTGAATCGAATGTGCCCGTTATGCGCTTCGATTTTGCTGATCAGACGCACCTGGTAACCGGGAAAAGAGGCCTGCGCGATCCCGAGCATGGCGTCGATCTCATCGAGGCCTGAGGCGTTGCGATGCGGGTCGATGTAAGTGCCGTTCGGCGCCCAAGCCTTCGCGGCAATGGCGCGGCGTTTGGCTGGATCCCGCTCGTTCCAGGCGGCGATATAGTTTTTTACCACTTCATTTGCGTTCATGTCGGTTCTCCTGATGGGAAGTTTTAGACGAATGGTTCCACGCAGCGGTCACGCGCGGCGGCGTGCCGCCGCGACGGGAAGCGATACGGGCGGCGACCGTAGAAATGCCTGCAGATCTTGATTGAGGCGCGCCGCGTGAGTTATCGGTAAACCGTGCGGTGCACCCTCATATACCGTCAAGCGCGCGTCGGGCATCAGCGGGACAATTCGGCGCGACGTCAAATCGAGGGGCGCTGAGGCATCTCGATCGCCATGAATGATCAAGGTGGGGATCTGGATGCTTTTGAGTTCCGCACGAAAATCCGCCTCAATCATCGCTCGATTGCAGTCGATGACGGCTTTCATAGAGCAGGAGAGCATCATGCCCTTAAGCCACGTGATCGTCTCTCCGAGGGTGTCTTCGGTCACGAAGGGCCGCGCGTTGTGCTCGAGCCACGCCGGAAATCCCTGGCCCAGAATTTGCTCTCGTGTTGCATCCAACAAGGATCGATCAATGCCTTCAGGATTGTCAGCGGCTTTTGCAAGACAGGGAAGGGTCGGGCCGATCAATGCGATGCGCTGGACGTGCACTAAATGATGCCGAGAGAGGTAGCGTACGACTTCGCCGGCGCTCATTGAGTGCGCCACGACTTGAACGTCGCTCAGATTCAGCGCGTCGAGGACTGTCTCCAGGTCGTTCGCAAGCGTGTCATAGCCAAAGCCGCGGCCGGGATCGCTGGAGCGGCCGTGGCCGCGCCGATCATAGGCGATGCACCGAAATCCGGCCTCGCTCATTGGCGCCATTTGGTACGACCAGAAATCCGAGGGCAGGGCCCATCCGGCAAGAAATATCACCGGAATGCCGGCGCCCCAATCGCGATAGAAAAGATCGGCCCCGTCGGCCGTACGAATGGTGTTGGGTCTGTTCATGTCGTTCCTCCAGCTCAATGGGTGGAGAAACGATGCCAGGGCGCGAAGCCTTCGTCGATTACGTGGGAGGTAATCGATTACACGGCGGTTAGTTCGCGCAATGCTCTGGCGGTTTCTGTGGTGGCGGGGAAGAAGGACTCCAGCGTCAACTCGGACAGGGTGATGTCGACGGCGGTGCCGAATACGGTGGTGGTCGAAAAGAAACTCAGCTCTCCCCGGTCGGTTCTTAGTTGGAACGGCACGAAAATGCTTGCATGATCTGCAGCCGCGGGGGATGCGTGAGATTCGGCGCAAGGATAGGCGCGAAGCTCCTCGAGGAGCGGCAGCAGACTGCGATCATTGGTGAGTGCGACCTGCCGGTACAAGCGGTCCAACAAATGTCCGCGCCACTCCGGCAGATTGGCCACTCGAGGCGCGAGTCCGCCGGGGTGCAGGCTAAGGCGCATGACGTTGATCGGCGGCTGCAGCAATGCGCTATCCGTCACCAGCGACATCAAGGGCGGCAGGGCCGCATTGGCGGCCACCAAGTTCCAGCCGCGATCGACCACCAAAGCGGGAAACGGTTCGGTGCTCTTCAGCAGCACGTCGATGGCTTGGCGCGCCCCATGAAGCTCCGGGCTCGCCAGTGTGCGTTCCTCGAACACCGGCGCGTAACCCGCCGCAAGCAACCAGGTGTTGCGCTCGCGCAGCGGAACCCCCAGGTGCTCGGCAAGCCTTAGCAACATGTCGCGGCTGGGAGTGGCGCGGCCGCTCTCCATGAAACTAAGGTGGCGCTGAGAAATCTCGGCCTGCAGGGCGAAATCGAGTTGACTCAGGCGGCGCCGATGACGCCACTCGCGCAGGTAAGCGCCAACCGGGTTGATCTGTACATTCAAGGCGATCTCCGAGGTACCGGGTGTTTTGTAATCCGCGCGATCGCGAACTGTCAATGATCTCTTTACGCGCAGTCGATAAAAGGAGAACCTTGTCGCCATATGGCAACTGCAAAAACAAAATCCAAAACCGCTCGCCGCAAAGTCGGTGCACCGAAGCGCGGCCGCGGCAAGTTGGCGCCCGGAAGCCGCTCTCGTGGGCTGGACGCAGCCGACGTCGCGATCGCCATGGACAGCGCGGAAATCGCAGAAGTCGCCGCATTGGTGCGCGGCGCCGGCGGCGCATTGATCGGCGCGTACCGGGAACCTCTGGGCGGGCGAGCGCTGCTGCTGGCCTCATTGCCGCTGAACGCGGTGCAGCCCACGCCTTTTCAGCGCGATCTGTCGCCCACGCATGCGAAGCGGCTGGCTG
The DNA here is from genome assembly GCA_963749775.1 of uncultured Gammaproteobacteria bacterium. Classification (GTDB taxonomy): domain Bacteria; phylum Pseudomonadota; class Gammaproteobacteria; order Steroidobacterales; family Steroidobacteraceae; genus Bog-1198. The sequence continues at coordinate 144 of CAVVPB010000011.1, read as the reverse complement.
CAAAAATCGATGAGACCGCGGCCTTTCTCGATCCGTTGATCGTCGTACGGGGCGAAGATGGCCGGCTTTGGACGCCGAACGGCCGCCATCGATTGGCAGCCGGAAAGGTTTTGGGGCTGAAGCAGATCACGGTACTGATCTCGC
>CAVVPB010000010.1:0-42336 GCA_963749775.1 uncultured Gammaproteobacteria bacterium | reverse complement strand
AATATATCTATAAATTATTGTTTTTATTATATTTTATCTTCTGATTAGTTGCCGCCTTTGGTGTCCGTCAATACCCGGCGCAGCACCGCGGCATCTTCGCGGCCCACGGTTGCTTGATAGTATCCGCGTCGCACGCCGACTTGCTCGAACCCCAACGAGTGATACAGGCGCGCCGCGGCCACGTTGGAAGGTCTGACTTCGAGAAACGCCTCCCGCATGCCGGCGCCACGGGCACGCTCCAGCAAGTAGGACAGAATCTTGCGGGCGCAGCCTCGAGACCGATAGGCTTCGCGGATGCACACGTTGAGAATATGCGCCTCCGCGGCTCCTAGCGACATGATTCCGTAACCTCCCAGTTCGCCATCTATGTCGATGACACGGCAAACGTAGCCGACTCGCAGACAGTCGCGAAAAATTCCTTCGCTCCACGGGAATTGGTAAGCAGCCCTTTCGATGGCCGCGATCACCGGAACATCCAGTTCGTGCATGGGTCTTATCTCGACCCTCGCAAATTCCGCGTCGAGTTTGACGCTAGCCACGGGAGCACACCGCGCGCGCAAATTTAAGATCCTCCCAGGTCTTGCGCTTGTCCATCGGCGTGCGCAACAGATACCCGGGATGGTAAGTGACGATCAAGGGCACTTGAGAAACGCCGAACCTGTGCACCTGCTGGCGCAAACTTCCGAGCGTCTTGTCCGTTCGCAGCAGATTTTGTGCGGCGATTCGTCCCACCGCCAACATGATCTTCGGTTGCAACAGCGCAATTTGCCGCTCCAAGTAAGGCAGGCACTCGGCGGCTTCATTGGGATTCGGATCGCGATTGCCCGGAGGCCGGCACTTCAGGACGTTGGCGATATAGACCTGCTCGCGCGTCAGCCCCACGGCACGCAACATGGAATTGAGCAGCTGACCGGCCCGGCCCACAAACGGCTCGCCCTTCCGATCCTCGTCGGCACCGGGCGCTTCGCCGACGATGAGCCATTCGGCCCGAAGGTTGCCCACGCCAAAGACCGTCTGCGTTCGAGTCCCGCTCAAGGCGCATCGCGTGCAAGCCGCGACACGTGCGCGAAGCTCGGGCCAATCCGCATCGGCCTCGCGCCCTTGCCTCGCGACCGGCGCGGCCACTGACGGCGCCGCTGCCGCGGGGACCGTAGCCGCGATCGCCGGTGCTCGCGCAACCACCGCCGCTCGCACCGCATCGTCCCGCAGGGCCCAAGAACTGAGCCCCAAGGCCTTAAGATATTCGAAGCGCAGCTCGCTATTCATGCGGCGGGACAACCGGTCGATTGCGACGGCGCAGTTTGCGGTACACCCAGAGTGAAGGCGCCGACAGGGCATACAAGCCGAAAACGATCAGCAGGCTGGTCGGTAGGTGCACAAAAATGAGAATGAATGCCAGAGGCACCAGCACGATGTATGTGAAACGGACTCTCGCGCCGGGCTTCACGTATTTGAAGCTGTTAAACGCGAAACGGCTGATCATGAGTGCGCCGGCAAAGGCAGTGACCAGAAACGCCAGAATCAAACCCGGCAATCCGATATTGGTTTGATCGCTGGCAAGCCACACCAATGCTGCGACGATCGCGGCAGCCGACGGGCTGGGAAGGCCCTCGAAATACTGTTTGTCCTGAGCGGCGGCGCGCGAATTAAATCGCGCCAGGCGCAAGGCGGCTGCCGCGGCGTAGAAAAAGCACACCAACCAGCCGACTCGGCGCCACAGGGGTCCGTATTCGGCAATTCGCGCCACACCCCATTGATACGTGACGATGGCCGGAGCAACTCCGAAGGACACCATGTCGGACAGACTGTCGTATTCCTTGCCGAACACGCTGGCGGTCTGGGTCCATCGTGCGACGCGTCCATCCAGCATGTCGAAGAACATGGCGACGAACACGGCGATGCCCGCGTACTCGAACCGCAGGTCGATGGCCGCCACGATGGCGTAAAAGCCGGCGAATAGCGCGCCGGTGGTCAGTAGATTCGGGAGCCAATAGACTCCGCGCGGCCGTACTGGTGAGTCGTCGTCTTCGCTCATTGGCCCCCATGATACCAGGGGGGCTCATGTAAGATATGCGGCTATGCGCTTATCCCAATACCCCATTTCGACGCTCAAAGAGGTGCCCGGCGACGCCGAGATCATCAGCCACCAACTCATGTTGCGCGCCGGGCTCATTCGCCGCCTGGCGGCAGGACTGTACGTTTGGCTGCCCATGGGTCTTCGCACACTGAAGAAGGTGGAGCAAATAATTCGCGAGGAAATGAACCGCGCCGGCGCCCTGGAATTGTGCATGCCCACCATTCAGCCCGCCGAACTGTGGAAGGAATCCACCCGCTGGAACAAGTACGGCCCGGAATTGCTGCGCCTCAAGGATCGCCACGATCGCGAATTTGCCTATGGGCCCACGCACGAGGAAGTCATCACGGATATCGCGCGCCGCGAACTGCGCAGCTATAAGCAATTGCCGGTTAATTTCTATCAAATTCAAACCAAATTCCGCGATGAGATTCGCCCGCGCTTCGGCGTCATGCGCGCGCGCGAATTCCTGATGAAGGACGCGTATTCCTTTCACACCGATCAAGCCAGCCTGGCCGAAGGGTACCGGCTCATGTACGAGGCGTATTCGCGCATCTTCACGCGCATGGGACTGAAATTCCGCGCCGTGCAAGCCGACGGCGGCAGCATCGGCGGCAGCACCTCGCAGGAATTTCATGTCCTCGCCGACTCGGGCGAGGATGCCATCGCATTCTCCGACGCCGACGACTACGCGGCAAATCTGGAATTGGCGGCCACCCTGGCGCCCGCCGCACCGCGCCCGGCAGCCACGCAGCCCCTGACCAAAGTACCGACGCCCAACGCCCGCACGATTGCGGAAATCAGCGCGCTGCTCGGCGTGCCTGCCGCACAGTGCGTCAAAACCCTGCTGGTGGACGGCAGCGCCGGAGAGGTGGTGGCGCTGGTCATCCGTGGGGATCATGAACTCAATGCGGTGAAAGCCCAAAAGCTCGCCGGTGTTGCGAACCCCTTGAGAATGGCGGGGCCCGAGCGGGTGCGCACGGCGACCGGCACAGAGCCGGGTTTCATCGGCCCGATCGGGTTCGCCGGCAAGGTCTATGTCGATCATGCCGCGGCTCATCTGGCAGACTTCGTGTGCGGCGCGAACGAGAAAGACATGCATTATCGCGGCGTGAATTGGGGGCGAGACCTCGCCGATCCGTCATCCGTCGACATCCGCAACGCCGAAGCAGGCGATCCGAGCCCGACCGGACGAGGCACGCTCAAGATCGCCCGCGGCATCGAAGTGGGCCATATTTTTCAGCTCGGCCAGTTATACAGCGCGGCCATGAATGCCAGCGTGCTGGATGAGGCGGGCAAGGCGATCACCATGTTCATGGGCTGCTACGGCATCGGCGTGACGCGTGTTGTCGCGGCCGCCATCGAACAGAATCACGATGCCAACGGCATTCTCTGGCCGGCCGCGATCGCACCCTTTCAAGTGGTGCTGGTGCCGATTAACTATCAAAAGTCGGCGCGCGTCCAAGAAGCCGCCGACGCACTGTACGGGGACTTCAACGCCGCCGGCATCGATGTGTTGCTGGACGACCGCGATGCGCGACCCGGCGTCAAATTCGCCGATTCCGAGCTTCTGGGAATACCGCACCGCATAGTGATCGGGGAGCGAACCTTGAGCGCCGGAAATCTTGAATACCGTCATCGGCGCGAGACCGAATCGACAGAAATCTCCGCCGCAGATCCGGTAGGCTATATCCGGGATAAGTTAAATGGCTGAGGTTGCATGCGGTCCTCGTACGGTGCGAATTTGGGGCGCGCCCTCGCGGCATTGACCCTGCTGGCGGTGTTGGTACTGCCGGGGCCTGCGCGCGCCGACGAGCAGCGCGACCCGGAACTCAAAGCGCTGCTGCAAAAAATCATCGGCAGCGCCGATTGCTTCGCCGATAAGTACGAATCCGAGGTCTGGTACAAGGCCATGGAGCCCAGGCTCGCGCACTTCGTGCCGACGCATGCTGAGCGCGTCGAGATTCTCGATCATGTGTACTGCGAGGCGAAGCGGGATCCGACGCTGCAAATTCCTCCCGACCTGGTGCTGGCTCTGATGGAGGTCGAGAGTCGCTTCGATCGCTGGGCCGTCTCCCCGGCCGGCGCCGTCGGCCTCATGCAGGTGATGCCTTTCTGGCCGCGCGAACTGGGCGTACAAAACCAGCTGGTGAAAGTGGCGCCCAATATTCGCATGGGCTGCGAAATCCTTCGTTACTACCTGCGCGTCGAGCATCGCAACTGGTCGCTCGCGCTGGCACGCTATAACGGCAGCGTGGGGCGCAACAAGTATCCCGCCCTTGTCATGCAGCGTTGGGACCGCGTCTGGCGCTATTAGCTAACGCACCTCGAAGCCCGCCGGTATTTCGGTCTCGTCCCCCGTATCCGCATTAACCTCGAGAACGCCGTCGACCCGGGCATGGGCCGGTCCGCGCTGCAGCCACAGGCGCAGCGTATCGACCGCTGATGCTTCACCGAGCACGAGCACCTCGACGGATCCGTCCGGCAGATTGCGCGCCGTGCCGCGCAGTCCCAAGCGTTTGGCCTCGATCCGAGTGCTTTGCCGGAAATACACGCCCTGCACCTTCCCAGTCACCCGAAAGCGCCGAAGGATTTCCACAGGTCGCGCCGTTAGTGGGGTACCGGGGTCGGAGTATCGGCGTGCTGAGCACTGGCAAGGGCCGCGGCCGCATGGTGCTTGGCTTGCTGTGCCGCCAAGCGGGCCCGTGTGTACTCTTGAGCCTGCAAATGCGATTCCGCACGCGCAATGGCGGCCTGCGCCGCCCCGAATTCCGGCGAAGTACCCGCGTAGCACCGGCCGCCGCCGCGGCGATCATGGCCTGACGCGCGTCGCTCATTTCCTGCACAGGCGGTCCCGTTCCGCAACCGAGTAGGCAGGCGACACCGATCAAGACAACGATTAACCGCGACATAGGGTCCGCGACACTAGCAATAGCGGCCAAAGCCGTCAAACAAGGCATCGTTATACAATACCCGTTTGGGCCTCACATAATGCGTTGCGCCGATGCCGCACGCGCGCGCAATCCGGCGTGATTTCACGGAAGACCATCGATGAATGAAATACTGGTTTTGTATTATTCGCGCCAAGGAAGCACCGCCGCTTTGGCTCGGCAAATATGCCGCGGCGTCGAAGCGGTCTCCGGCATGCAGGCGCGGTTGCGCACGGTTGCGCCGCTCACGACGACGACGCAGCGGCTCGATCCGCCGGTGCCGGAGGAGGGTCCGCCGTACGCCACCCATGATGATCTGGTCCAGTGCTGCGGATTGATTCTCGGCAGCCCCACCCGCTTTGGAAACATGGCCGCTCCCTTGAAGTACTTTCTGGACGGGACCGGCGCGCTTTGGCTGTCGGGAGCCCTGGCGGGCAAACCCGCCGGCGTGTTCACCTCCACCCAGACGCTGCACGGCGGGCAGGAATCGACCTTGCTGTCCATGATGTTGCCGCTGCTCCATCACGGCATGTACCTAGTCGGCCTGCCTTACACCGAACCGGGCCTGACCGACACGCGCGGCGGCGGTACGCCTTATGGCGCCAGCCACGTGGCTGTCTTAGCCCGGCACGGCGAGCTATTGGATGAAGAGAGCGCGTTGGCGCGTGCGTTGGGCACTCGGGTTGCCGCGCTGGCCGATCGACTCTCCGTGCGCGCGTGAATATTCGATCGGTCGCGCGCGCACTGACCATCTGGCTTTGGCTCGCCGTGGCCTTGAGCCTGCTCGCCTGGATGCTGGTCGGCTACCCCTGGCTTATCTGCGTGCTTGCGGTGCTGCCGCTGCTCGCGCCGCTCAAGGGGCTGATGCGCGGCAGCCGCTATACCTATGCCTGGGCAACGCTGTTCGCCATCCCCTATCTGGCGTTCGCACTGACCGAGCTTTTGGTGAACCGCCAAGCACGTTGGGTGGCCGCGATCAGCCTGCTGCTGGTCTTCGCCTGGTTCTGCACTATGATTTTGTTCTTGCGTGCTTCTCGAGTGCATCGCGAATGAACGGGATGGTGAGGCGCCGCTGTGCGACCATCGATGCCTCGTCGAGCGCATCCAGGATCTCGAACAAGGAAGGCAGGTCGCGCGGCATGCGCTTCAGCAAGTACTCGGATGTTTCGTCAGGCAGCTGCAAACCGCGCTGCGCCGCGCGCAGCCGCAACGCTTCCATTCGACCTTGATCATCAAGTTCGCGTAGTTGGTAGACCACGCAGGACTGAGCCCGCGAGCGCCAGTCCTTCAATGACCATGTTGCCTGACGCGGCGGCACGCCGGCAGCGAATATCAAGCGGGTGCGCAAATCGGCGGCTTCGATGAAGAGACGAAACAGCGCCTTCTCCCACGCCGCATCGCCGGCGACTTCGTCAACGTCATCGATGCACAACACCTGGCTGCGCTCAAAGCCGGCGAGCGCCTCGGGCGGCAACGAATCCGACCGACCCAACGGGAAAATAGGCGGCCGCATCGCCCGCTGCCGAACAGACGGCCTGCAAAAGGTGCGTTTTCCCCGTTCCCGGTGCGCCCCAGACCCACAACGGCGTGGTACTGGGCGAACGCAACGCCGCGATGACCTCGGTGTTCGCTCCCGGCGCAAAACTCTCGAACACGGCATCCGCCCGCAGCCGCACTCCCAGTGCAAGCTGCTTCATGCCGCGGCCGCTCGCCTGCTGTAGACCAGCACGTAGTCGATGCCGCTGATGACCACCGTAGCGAACATGAGCGCGCCGAGCCAGGTTATTACCCACGCGGGCGGCACCGAAAATTCCGCGCGGCCGACCACCGCCATAATAAATGTGGCCTGGCACAGCGTGTTGATCTTGCTGACCACGGATGGGTGCGCGGTCAAGGGTCCGATGAAAATCCGGTACGCGGCGGCTCCGGACACGATGATCACATCGCGTATGACCGCCGCCGCCATCAGCCACAGCGGCACCAGCTCCAGCACGCTCAAGGTAATCAAGACAGTTACAAGCAGTAGCTTATCCGCGATCGGATCCAGCACCCCGCCCAACTCGCTCTGCCAGCCGAAACGCTTGGCGAGCAAGCCATCGACGGCATCCGACACGGCGGCGACTGCGAACAGCACGGTGGTGAGCGCAAGTCGGTGCTGAACGAGCGCCAGCACGATTGGCGCGACCAACAAGATTCTGATCACACTGATGATGTTCGGAATATGGCGCATGGACCGAACGCGACTAGCGATGCAATTGGAAGCGCTGGATCCCATTCTCGCCGGCGGCAATCGGCTGCAAACGCCCGTTCAACGATAGCGCCCGCTGCAGGGGCTCAATTCCGCCGCGTGTCGCCAAACGGAATCTAACCGTGCCTCCGCTCAATGACTCCACGCTCACATGCGAGATGAACGTCAGGGATTCGAGATAGGTCTCGAGGCTCGCATAGTCACGCAGATCGGTGACTCCGACGACCTCGATACTGACGGGCACGAGGCTGCCGCTGGCGGCGAACAGGCCGGCGTACAAGTCAGCGGCACGATTCACGCCCTCCAAGGCACCTGAGTATTCGCTGCTGCGATCTTGAAACAAATGCAGCCAGCGAACGTTGGCGTTCGCGCCGCCGCCGCTGGCGCGCCCGATCAGCAAGCCATCGGTACCCAATCGTCGCCCCATCTCCGCGAGCGCAGAGGGCGAACCGTTGTACACGGCGGCGAAATCCACGTGACTCTTCTGCAGCTCCGACGCGCTCGGCCAGACCAACGGCAGCCCGCGGGCGGCCGCAGCGGCGTCTATGGCCGCCTTCAGCTCCGAGTTGTCCTCGGTGGTGATCACGGATCCGGACGATGCGCCGCTTTGCACCGCCAGCAACATCAAGGTTGTCGGCCGTTCATGACCCCACAAGGGCTGGCCATTTTGCGTCAGCCAACGCTCGATGGCCGGACCATCCAAGGCCACCCACAACAGGCCGTCGCCGGCAGCACGGTACTGCTGCACGTAGCGTCGCGCATTGGCGAGCAGAGGCGCCAATCCGGGGTCCTCATCCGCGGAACGACGGCCCGTGACGCGCACCAGCACGGTTCGCATCGCAGTCTGGAAGGCGGCGGTCTGCGCCGCCTCCGAGCGATCGGCAACCGGGACCGTGGCTTGATACATTTCGGCGCGCGTCAGCGAAAAACTCGCCTCGCTCGGGCACAGTCCGCCGATGATCACGCAAAGAATCGCGGCCGGACGCAAATATCGCTTGGAAATGCTGCGTAAGTACTGTGCCATGGTGTTGTAAAATACCACAGCTGAACAGCCAACCGAGTTGGCCTAGTCCTACACCAAGGATATGAGATGGTTGAACGAGCACCCGTAACCTATCGAGACGCCGGGGTCGATATTGACGCCGGCGATGAGCTCGTCGAGCGAATCAAGCCTCGGGTGAAGCGTTCCATGCGTCCCGAAGTGCTAGGCGGCATCGGCGGCTTCGGCGCCCTGGTTGAACTGCCGCTGGATCGCTACCGCAAGCCGGTGCTGGTATCGGGGACCGATGGCGTGGGCACCAAACTGCGGCTGGCGATCGACACGCAACGGCACGATAGCGTGGGCATCGATCTGGTCGCCATGTGCGTCAACGACGTGATCGTTCAAGGCGCCGAGCCGTTGTTTTTTTTGGACTACTTTGCCAGCGGCAAGCTGGACGTCGATGTCGGCGAACGCGTCATTGCCGGCATCGTCGAAGGATGCGTGCAGGCCGGCTGCGCGCTGGTGGGAGGCGAAACCGCCGAGATGCCCGGCATGTATCATGGCGCAGACTACGATCTCGCGGGCTTTTGCGTCGGGGTCGTGGAAAAAGACGCCATCATCGATGGCTCGAGGACCTGCGCCGGGGATGTGGTATTGGGCTTGCCCTCCTCCGGGCCCCACTCCAATGGTTTTTCCTTGATTCGCAAAATACTGCAAGTGTCGCAAGCCGACATCGATGCCGATCTGCAAGGAGTCAGTTTACTCGATCGGCTGATGGCCCCGACGCGGATCTACGTCAAACCGCTGCTGAAACTGATGCGCGAAATTTCGTTGCATGGCCTGTCGCACATTACGGGAGGCGGGCTGGTCGATAACATTCCGCGCGTATTGCCCGAGGGGCTGGAAGTCGTTCTGGATCGCAAATCGTGGCCTCGCGAGCCGGTGTTCGAGTGGCTGCAGCGCGAGGGTAAAGTTGCGGATGCGGAAATGTATCGCGTATTTAACTGCGGAATCGGCATGACCGTCCACGTGGCCGCGGCCGATGCGCAGCGCGCCATCGGCATTCTGCGTGAATCCGGCCAAGAGGCGCTGGTGATCGGCGCGGTACGCACCGGATCCCGCGGCGTCGTCATCTCTTGAGCAGCGCGCCTCCCAGGCAACCGATCGTCATCCTGATTTCAGGGCGCGGCAGCAACATGCGCGCGCTGATCGAGCGCAGCCACGATCCGGCTGCCGCCTATTCGGTCTGCTTGGTGATCAGCGATAACGCGGAAGCCGCCGGCCTCGACACGGCGCGTAATTTAGGCGTCACAGCGCGGGCGCTGGTCCGCAATAAGCAGCAGCGCGCCGAATACGACGACCTTTTGGCAGGCGCGATCGAGGAGCGATCCCCGTCGCTGATCGCGCTCGCCGGATTCATGCACATCCTGTCGGCGCGCTTCGTGGAGCGATTTGCGGGGAAGATTTTGAACATTCATCCTTCATTGCTGCCGAAGTACGCAGGACTGCATACCCATCGGCGCGCCATCGAAGCGCGCGAGAGCGAGCACGGCGCCACGGTGCATTTTGTCACCGAGCAACTCGATGGCGGACCGCGCGTGCTGCAAGCGCGCGTTCCAGTGATGGCGGGCGATTCGGAAGCGACTTTGAGCCAGCGCGTGCTGGCCCAGGAGCACATCATTTATCCGCTGGCCGTGAATTGGTTCTGCCAGGGTCGGTTGCGCTGCGAGTCGGGCGCGGCCACGCTTGACGGACGACTCCTGAGCGAACCCGTTCAGATCGAGCGATGTCGAAGCGAGGGTCTCATGAAGGTATCCATCGCCGCGTCATTGCTAGCGCTCCTCGCACCGGCCCTCGGCGCGCAGGCAGCGGACGATGCGCGAAATCGCACCGTTCATCGCTCACTATCAGGCCGATTGGAAAGGCATCAGCGTGGGCACCAGCGATATTCAACTGGCGCAAGATTCCGAGCCCGGTCGCTATGTGTACACCTGGACCATTACCGCCCGCGGCGTGTTTCGCATCGCCTACCACGACGATCTGGTGCAAAAGAGCTGGATGAGCGTCATTGACGGGAATGTTCGTCCCGAAAAATACCGCGGCAAGGAAGGTTCAGCGACGGTTGAACTGGATTTCGACTGGGAGAACAAGCGCGCCACCGGCGTGTCAGAAACCAAACCGGTCGATATAGAGCTCAAAGACGGGACGCAGGATGTCCTGTCCATTCAGGTCCAGGTGATGCTTGATCTTAAGCGCGGCAATTTGCCCAAAACGTTCCATATCATCGACAAGGACCGGTTGAAGGAATTCAACTACAGCGAAGAGGGTACCGCCAAACTCAGAACGGCCATCGGGGAGCTGGACACCGTCATCGTCACGAGCCAGCAGGCCGGCAACAATCGCATTTTGCGGATGTGGTTTGCGCCCTCGCTGGGGTTTCTGCCGGTGCAGGCGGAACGCAGTCGCGACGGCAAAGTCGAGATTGCCATGCGCGTCAAGAGCGCGGATCGCTTGATCGCCATCGAACCGCGCTCAGCCTTCAAGTCTTCGGCAAAGTAACGCCGCGCTGGCCTTGATACTTGCCGCCGCGATCGCGATACGAGGTCTCGCACACCTCGTCGGATTCGAAGAACAGCATTTGCGCCACGCCTTCATTGGCGTAGATCTTGGCCGGCAGTGGCGTGGTATTGGAGAACTCCAGGGTCACGTGCCCTTCCCACTCGGGCTCTAAAGGCGTTACGTTCACGATGATTCCGCAATTATGGACAAAGACTCCCGCCTGCAGCGCAAAATTTCCCGCCTCCGGGACCGTTAAGCAGTAGACGTCGTGATCGCCGGCGAGCGGGCGAACCGCAGAGACCTGATGATTTCGGTATTGGCAGGCGCCTTGGAATTTGGTCACTCGGAAAATCGGTGCCGAGGAGTCCCTGAAATATCCTGGTAAATCTCATTTCTCAATTTCCATTCATCGGCAAGGCGACGGATCGCGCAAATATCGCCGTGGATCGGCTGATAAACACTCTCATGGCCGCGGTACAGTTCTCGGTACAACGGCATTAAGGCATCATGGGGCCGGAGCGTGTGCGCCTTGGCCATCTGCCCGTCGCGCTTCATGAAAAGGTGATCGGGCGTCGCGTGAATGCACTCGCCACTGTCCAGTTCGATCTCGAGCAGCGAATCACGACCGATGAAGCGGGGTGCATCCAGCAGGCTCATGATCAGGCGGCCCTGTCGCCCGATGCTGTAGCCCCAAAAGAGCTCGCCGGCATCGTGGCGCTTTGCCATTTCTTCTAGGCTGGGCGAAGTGCCGTCGATCAAGGCGACGCGGGTATCACCGCGAAAACAACGTGCATAGGTCGATTTTCCAAGACATACAGTGAGAACGCTGCGCGGAATGCGGAAGTATTCCACCGTGCTCGCCAACGCGAACGAATTGGGCGGAATGATGCACACCGGTCCTTTGAAGTCGACGAAAGATTTCTCATCAAAGCTCTTCGGATCGACGATCGTGGAATTGATATTGGTGAATATCTTGAAGTCCTCGGCGCAGCGCACGTCGTACCCGTAGCTCGAGGTGCCGTAGGAGACGATCTTGTGACCATTTGCAAGGCGCACCTGCTCTGCCGAAAACGGCTCGATCATGCCGTGCGCGGCGGCCATGCGCCTGATCCAGCGATCGCTTTTTATGCTCATTAGGTTGCTTCGACCGTTATTTTGGGGAATGCCCGGCTGTAGTCCTTGTTCAAGGTGGCCAAGCGCGCCGCGGTGCGCCGCGCCATCAACAGATAGGCGCGCGCGCGTTCGCTGCCGGGCTCCGCGACCACGGTCGGCGCGCCGCCGTCCGCATCTTCGCGAATGCGGATATCAAGCGGCAATTCACCCAGCAATTGCACTCCGTACTGCGCCGCCATACGCGCACCGCCACCGCTGCCAAACACGTGCTCGACATGCCCGCATTGGCCACACACGTACACGCTCATGTTCTCCACCACGCCGAGCACGCGCACCTCGACCTTCTCGAACATCTTTAATCCCTTGCGCGCATCCAAGAGGGCCAGATCCTGCGGAGTGGTCACGATGACGGCGCCGCTGACCGGGACCTTTTGCGCCAGGGTGAGCTGTATGTCGCCGGTGCCCGGCGGCATGTCGACGACCAGATAGTCCAGATCTCCCCACAGGGTGTCGCCGAGCAGTTGCGTCAGCGCGGACGTCACCATCGGCCCACGCCACGCCATCGGCTGCTCTGGGTCGATCATGAAGCCGATGGACATCACCTCGACGCCGTGTGCCCGCAACGGGGTCAGATGCTTGCCGTCCGTGCTGACCGGCTTGGCGCCGCTCAATCCCATCATCAGCGGTTGGCTCGGACCGTAGATATCCGCATCCAGCAGTCCCACCTTGGCACCCTGCAGCGTCCAGGCGAGCGCTAGATTCGCGGCGGTCGTGGATTTACCAACCCCGCCCTTGCCGGAGGCCACCGCTACCACGTTCTTCACATTGGCCAGAGGCTTCAAGGTTCGCTGTACCGCGTGCGCCGCAATCTGGGCGCGCAGTTTCAGGTCCAGCCGGGCATCGCCCAGCACGGGCTTGAGGTAATTCTCGAGGGCTGCCTGCAATTCCGGCCCATAGTCGGCGCACGGGAACCCCAGCACGAGTTCCACAGTCACCCGACCGTGGAAGAGGTGACCGACTCCACCCCCTTGGCCTCGCCTAAGGTTTGGCCGAGATAGGGGTCGGTGATAGGCGCTGAGCTGCTCGCGGATGACGCTGTCCGCGACGATGGGTTGATTCATAAGGGGCGCTGATTGTACCGCAGGCAGCTAAAAGCGTGACGTGTGGCATAATTCGAGATTAAGGATCAAGACCAAGGATGGGCGCCTGAATTAAGGTAACTATGGGTCGCTCCGGGGGAATGTCCAACTTAGGCGCCGAATGACTTTATTCGCCAATTACCGTGCCGATCGGCTTATCGCCGAAGTCAAGTCCAGCGGCAATCCAGGCAGCCCGCTGGCGCTAAAGGCATTGGAAAAGTTGATATCGCTGGGATCGGATGCCATTGAGCCGCTGATCGATGCCCTGGCGACGTCGGAAAAACGCGAGACTACCGCGTATGTCGAAGCGCTCTCCAAACTGATCGATTCAAAAACTTTGCCGACCTTGTTCAAGACCATGGCCGAGGCGAACGGACGCGCCATGACGGGAATCGCCTGGGCGCTGTCGGCCAGCCGCAACTACCCCGCGCACGCATTGCTGGACGCGCTCGCCAAGCCCGGAATGCCCAAACAGGCCCTGCTCGACGTGATTGCGGCTCAGAAAACCCGCTTCAGCGTGCGGGAACTCCTGAATGCCGCCTATACGCAGGAGCCCAGCGAAAGGAACGGATTGTTCAAGATCATCGGTGAAGTCGCTGACGAATCGTCGGTCGATGACCTGATCGCAAGGGTCGAGGGCAAGGATCCGGTCGCGCGCCTGCATATCATCAATGTGCTGGCTCGCTTCAATCTGCCCAAGGTGCAGCAGGCGGTGCAGAAACAACTCAAGGACAACAGCAAATTCATCCGCTCCGCGGCGCTCTCGGCGCTGGCCAAAATGGACGGCCCGTTCGACATGCCGCTGATCGTCGGGATGCTGCGCGATCCGGAAATCGAGGTCCAAAACAAGGCGGTCGATGTGGTCGTCAAGGCCAACCATCCGGAAACCATCAAATTCCTGGTCGACGTGCTCAAGGACGAAAACGAATACGCACGGCGCGCCGCGGTAGAAGTCTTGAACGTCGTCGGCACGTCGAAATCAGTCAAGTACCTGCTGGAAGTCATCGCTGACAGCGATTGGTGGGTCCGCACCCGGGCGGCCGATGCGCTCGGCAAAATCGGCGGCCCGCGCGTGGTCGACGCCGTGCTCGCACTGATCAAGGACGAGAATCAAGATATCCGCCGCGCCGCCATCGAGATCTTGAATCAGACCAAGGATGAGCGCGCGGTCGCGCAATTGATCGAAGCGACCCGGGATTCGGATTGGTGGGTCAGCGAGCGCGCGGTCGACGCTTTGGCGGAGATCGGCAGCAGCAAGGCCCTGCCGCGCTTCATCGACATGCTGCAAGGCGAGGCCAAGTCCTTGCCCACCGTCATACGCGCCATCGGCAAAATCGGCGATCATCGCAGCCTCGAGAGTCTCTTGCCCCTGCTGTCGAGGCCTGAAAATGAAATCAAAGTGGAGGCGATTGCGGCGCTGGCGAAACTGGTCGACGAACGACGCGCCGACACCATCCGGGTGCGCCTGCAGGCGGTCTCGACCACGGCCGACGGAACCTTGAGCCAGGCGGTCGCTCGGGCCATTACCGAGCTCGACAACCGCTTCTCCACGCAGCAGATCGCCGCGAACCAACGCGCCGAGAAGATGCAAGAGCCGGCCAAGACGCTGCTCATCGACAATCAATCCCTCGCGAACGTCGTCAAACAGAACGAGGCCACCGCGGCGTCGGCGCGACTGGATATCGCAACCCTGAAACCGGGCGATATCATCGAGGGGCGCTACAAATTCATCGAAAAGATCGGCAAGGGCGCCTTCGGTACGGTGTTGCTCATGGAAGACACCGTCGTCGAGGAGCGCTTGATTCTCAAATTCTTGAATCCCAACGTCTCCTCGGACGAGGAGATGATGAAGCGCTTCGTGCATGAGTTGCGCTACAGCCGCAAGATCACCCATAAGAACGTCATCCGGATCTACGACTTTTTGTACATCCGCGGTAATTACGCGATCTCGATGGAGTACTTCCCGTCGCACACCCTGGGCGGCGAAATCGTCAACGAGAAGCCGGTGGCGCTCAAGCGCGCCGTCAAATTCGGCATCGATATCGCGACCGGCATGGCGGTTGCGCATCAGGCCGGCATCGTGCACCGCGACTTAAAGCCGGCCAACGTGCTGATCGACAATGATCTGCTACTCAAGATCGTCGACTTCGGAGTGGCCGCGGCGCAAGCCCAAGGCGATACCCAATTGACCAAGACCGGCTACGTCATTGGCTCGCCGAAGTACATGGCCCCGGAGCAGATATTGGGCAAAAAGGTTGATGAACGCGCTGATATCTACAGTTTGGGCGTGATCATGTACGAGATGTTTGCCGGCGTGCCGCCCTACTCCCGCGGCGATCACATGTCCGTTATGTACCAACATGTCCAAGGCAAGGCCCGCCCGCCCATCGAGATCAACAAAGAATTGCCGTTGGAGTTGAACAACTTGGTCATGCGCTGCATGTCGCTGGACAAGGCCAAGCGGGCGCAAACCATGGATGAATTGCGCCTGTCGCTCGAGAAATTCCTCTAGCGCGCTTGACGCAGCTCACGTTTATGGGGCAATAAAGCCCTAAACACTCGAAAAACCAATTGCTTACAGGTAGCCTTACGCGTTATGGCAAGAGTCGACGCGTTCCTGAAGCTCGGGGTGGCCCAAGGCTGCTCAGATCTGCATCTCGCAGTGGGTGTGCCTCCCATGCTGCGCATGCACGGGGACCTGATGCCGATCAAGTTCCGCAATCTGGGCGACGCGGAACTCGAAGCCTATATCACTGAAGTATTGACTCAATCGCAGCTGAAGGTCCTGCGCGAGGGCAACGACCTGGATTTCTCCTACGTATCGGCCGAGGGCGGCCGATTCCGCGTCAACGTATATCGCAAGGAAACGGGCATCGGGGCGGCATTTCGATCGATTCCGACCACGATGCCCAGCATTGATCAATTGGGGCTGCCGCCGATCGTGCGCAAGCTGTGCGATTACCACCAGGGAATGATTCTCGTCACCGGTTCCACCGGTACCGGAAAGACCACCACCCTGGCATCGATGATCGATTACCTGAATTCGACCCGATCGCTCAACATCATCAGTCTTGAGGACCCCATAGAATTCGTTCACCGCAGCAAGAGCAGCCAGGTCATCCAGCGTGAATTGGGCACGCACCTGCCCTCGTTTGCGGAGGGCGTGCGCGCCGCCATGCGCGAAGACCCGGACGTGATATTGGTTGGCGAGCTGCGCGACGCCGAAACCATTTCCATGGCGATGACGGCCGCGGAAACCGGACACCTGGTACTCGGAACGCTGCATACCACCAGCGCCACCAAGACCATCGATCGCATCATCGACGCGCTACCCAACGAGGAGCGCGAGCAGACCAAGAGCTTCCTGTCCTCGAGTCTCATCGCCGTCATTACCCAGATACTGCTCAAGACCCCCGACCAGCGCGCGCGACGTGCCGTGTGCGAGATCATGGTGCTGACCAAGGCGATCGGCAAACTTATCATGACCGACCAAACACACCAGGTCCCGAGTCAGCTGCAAATGGGCAAGGAATACGGCATGCAGCTCATGGATCAGGCCTTGCTGGCGGCCATCAATGCCAAGGAAGTCGACCCGGAGCACGCCTATACGTATGCCTCGGACAAGCGTCAATTCCAGCGCTTCGTGACCGACATGTCGGGAGCCCCGGTATCGGAACCCGCAACCCCTCCTTGATGAACTCATGCCCGCCATCGATCAATTCCTGAATCAGGTCCTGCAGAGCAACGGCTCGGATCTGCATTTCCTGGCCGGGGACTTTGCGCGTATCCGCCAATACGGCGAGCTCAAGGCCATCAGCGATCAGCCGCTGGCCGCGGACATGGTCAAGGCGACGCTCTACGAAATCATGCCGAAGCTGGCGGTTGAACGCTTCGAAGCCAAAGACGGCACCGATTTCGCCTATGCCATCCCGGACGTCGCGCGATTTCGCGTCAACGTCATGCGCCAGCTCAACGGCATGGGCGCGGTGTTCCGGGCGATTCCCTCCAGCGCAAAGACCGCTGAGGAGTTGAAGCTACCTGCGGCCGTGATGGACCTCTGCAAGATCAACAGCGGGCTGATCCTGGTCACCGGCAAGACCGGATCCGGCAAGTCCACCACCCTGGCCGCGATGATCGATGACATCAATAGCCGCGAGAAAGGCCATATCCTCACCATCGAGGACCCGATCGAATTCGTTCACGTGCGCAAGAACTGCCTCATCAGCCAGCGCGAGATCGGGGTGCATGCCGCATCGTTCTCTTCCGCTCTGCTATCCGCCTTGCGCGAAGATCCGGACGTGATCCTGGTGGGCGAGCTTCGCGACCTGGAGACGATGAGCATCGCGGTCACCGCCGCCGAAATGGGTATTTTGGTCATGGCAACGCTGCATACCAACGGCGCCGCGGCCACGGTCGATCGCCTGGTGAATGCGTTTCCGGCGGACAAGCAGCCGCATGTGCGCACGATGCTGTCGACCAGCCTACGCGGAGTCGTTTCGCAGCAGCTCATCCCGAAGGCCGA
Source organism: uncultured Gammaproteobacteria bacterium (assembly GCA_963749775.1). Taxonomy (GTDB): domain Bacteria; phylum Pseudomonadota; class Gammaproteobacteria; order Steroidobacterales; family Steroidobacteraceae; genus Bog-1198. The sequence goes on along the minus strand of CAVVPB010000010.1, from coordinate 24,769 downwards.
CAAACAAGGTCGCGTGGCGGCGCTGGAAATTCTGGTCAATACGCCCGCGGTCGCCAATCTGATTCGTCAAGGCAAAATGGACCAATTGGAAAATTCCATGCAAAGCGGCGCGGCCAACGGCATGAGGCTGATGGACACGGCCATTCAAGCGCTGCTCGATTCGCGGCAAATCTCCGGCAAAGAAGCCTTCAAAAAGGCCATCAACAAAGCCAAATTCGAACAATTTCGCGAAGCCTCCTAGGCGGACTAGAATTTTCGCTGCGCGGCGGGAGCCGCCGGCGCGACCGCTCGTTCCTGGCATGGCATAATTTGGCATGACTCAACGACGCCGAATTCTAGTCACCAGCGCGCTGCCCTACGCCAATGGCTCTTTGCATCTGGGACATATCCTCGAGGTGGTCCAAACCGACATCTGGGTGCGGTTCCAGAAGCTGCGCGGCCATGAGTGCTACTACGTCTGCGCGGACGACACGCACGGCACGCCCATCATGCTCAAGGCGCAATCCGAAGGAATTACCCCGCAGCAGCTGATCGCGCAGGTCCATACCGAGCACCAGCTTGACTTGACGGACATGTTGATCGGCATGGACAATTTCGGCTCGACGCACTCCGCCGAGAACAAAGTCCTCTGCGATCAGATGTACCTGCTGCACCGAAAAGCAGGCTATATCGACCGGCGCAGCGTCCGTCAGGCGTACGATGAGACCGCCGCGATGTTCCTGCCGGATCGCTATGTGAAAGGAACCTGCCCGGTGTGCGCGACGCCCGATCAGTACGGCGACGCCTGCGAGAATTGCAGCTCGATTTATACGCCGGCAGACTTGAAGAACCCGATTTCGGTGGTCAGCGGCACCGCTCCGGTATGGCGCGAATCCGAACACTACTTCTTCAAGCTCAGCGCCTTTGAAAAGCCTTTGAGCGCATGGGTGGGCAGCGGCGCGGTGCAGGCGAGCGTCGCGCGCAAGCTCGAGCGAGTGGTTCTCGCAGGGCCTGCGCGACTGGGACATTTCACGCGACGCCCCCTACTTCGGCTTCGAAATTCCGGACGCCCCCGGCAAGTACTTTTACGTCTGGTTCGACGCGCCAATCGGCTATCTGGCCAGCTTCACGCAATTGTGCGCCCGCACCGGGCTGAAATTCGACGACTTTCTCAACGCCGACGCGACCACCGAGCTGCATCATTTCATCGGCAAGGACATTTTGTATTTTCACACGCTGTTTTGGCCCGCCGTGCTGCAGGCATCGGCGATGCGCCGTCCGACCGCCGTGCATGTGCACGGATTTCTCACCATCAATGGCCAGAAGATGTCGAAGTCGCGCGGTACCTTCATTACCGCACGCCAGTACCTACGGCAGTTTCCTGCGGAGTACTTGCGCTACTATTTCGCCGCCAAGTTAAGTTCGGGCATCGATGATATCGACATGAACCTGGATGAGTTCACGACCCGGCTGAACTCGGAAATCGTCGGCAAGCTGGTCAATATTGCCAGTCGTTGCGCCGGATTCATTACCAAGGCCTCCGCTGGCGCGCTGGCGCACAGCTTGGCGGATCGCGAGCTCTATGCGACGTTTGCGGCGGCAGGCGATGCCATCGCGGCCGCGTACGAGCGCCGCGACACCGCGAGCGCGGTGCGCGACATCATGGCGCTCGCCGACCGTGCCAATCAGTACGTGGATTCGCGCAAACCATGGATGCTGGCGAAGGATCCGCAGAATGCCGCCCTGGTGCAAAGCGTCTGCACGCAGGCGCTGAACCTATTTCGGGTATTGATGATTTATCTTCAGCCGGTGCTGCCCCAAATGGCGGCGCGGGCGAGAACTTTCTTTCGTGAAACGAGCTGGACCTGGTCGGATTCGGCCACCCCGCTGCTTGCCACGACCATCAGCGCTTACGAACCGTTGGCGGTACGCCTGGACCCCAAGGCCGTGTCGCGGTTGGTCGAGCCGGAGGCCGCTGCGGTCCCGGCCGTTGCCCCGGCACAGGCCGGCGCATCGGACACCGCGACGCTCGCGGCGGCGGCTTCCGTGGAGGGTAACTTGATTTCCATCGACGATTTTCTGCGTGTCGATCTGCGCGTGGCCAAAGTCTTGACCGCCGATCTGATCGCCGGAGCCGACAAGCTGTTGAAACTGCGCGTCGACGTGGGTGAACTCGGACAGCGGGAGATTTTTGCCGGCATTCGCGCGGCCTACGACCCCGCGAGTCTGGTCGGCCGGCTCATCGTCGTCGTTGCCAATTTGGAACCGCGCAAGATGCGTTTCGGCACCTCGGAGGGCATGATGCTGGCCGCCGGACCTGGCGGCCAGGACATCTTCGCCCTGTCACCGGATTCCGGGGCGGCACCCGGCATGCGCGTCAAATGATATGAGCGACAAGATCGCGCCCGACCTGGTGGCGCGCATCGATGCATTGCTTCCGCAGACTCAATGCACGCGTTGCGGCTACTCAGGCTGCGCCCCCTATGCCGCCGCCATTGCCAGTGGTGAAGCGCCCATCAATCAATGCCCGCCCGGCGGAAAGGCGACCATTGAAGCGCTCGCACGCCTGCTGAATCGGCCGGTGCTGCCCCTCAACCCTAAGCAATGGCGTCGAAGCGCCACCGCAAGTCGCCTGGATCGACGAATCACGCTGCATCGGCTGCGCGCGCTGCCTGTCGCCCTGTCCGGTGGACGCCATTGTCGGCGCCCCAAAGTACCTGCACACGGTGCTCGCCGATCGCTGCACGGGGTGCGAGCTTTGCCTGCCGCCCTGCCCGGTGGATTGCATCGAGATGCGAGCGGCCCCCGACCAAGGCGCGAACCAGCCGACCGTGAACCGTGCGCGATTTGCCGCGCATACATCGCGGCTGGCCAACGAGGCCGCCGAACGGCAGCGGCAGCTCGATGCAAAAAAGGCCAGCGCGGTGCGGCGCACGGCGACCCCGTGAATTTGGCGAAACGGCGTGCGATCTTCGCGCGGCTTCGCGAGGCAAATCCGCAGCCGCGCACGGAGTTAATTTTCGGCTCTGCATTCGAACTGCTAGTCGCCGTCATTCTTTCCGCGCAAGCCACCGACAAGAGCGTGAACAAGGCAACGCTCGAACTGTTCCGTGTGGCAAACACCCCCGCGGCGCTGCTGGCACTGGGCGTGGCGGGGCTTTCGAGGTACATCAAGTCCATCGGCCTCTACAATGCGAAGGCCAAGAACATCATCGCCATGTGTGGGTTGTTATTGGAAAGGCACGCCGGCGATGTGCCGATGACGCGCGAAGCCTTGGAGCAGCTACCGGGCGTCGGCCGCAAAACCGCCAATGTCGTTCTGAATACCGCGTTCGGCCAAGCGACCATTGCCGTGGACACGCACATCTTTCGGGTCGCCAATCGCACCGGGCTGGCACCCGGGAAAACCGTGCGCGAGGTGGAGGACAAACTGTTGAAGTTCGTGCCGCCTGAATTTCGCAACGATGCGCATCATTGGCTGATTCTGCATGGGCGCTATACTTGCAAGGCCCGCAATCCCAAGTGCCCTGTCTGTATCATCGCGGACCTGTGCGAGTACCGGCATAAAACAGGTGTATGAGCGCATTCGATAGCTACAGTCGCGAGCAACTGCGTCGAGCCTATTCGGACGCCTGGGCTAAGCACGTGCAGCATTTGCCCCTGACGCCGCTCGAGGCCCTGATTACGGATGTCATCGGCGCGCATCCTGAGTATCAACGCATCGTCGGAGATGCGGATGGCGCCTTGGGACTGGACGTCGGTGCCGACGCCGAGAACCCGTTCCTCCACATGGGGCTGCATCTTGCGGTTCGCGAGCAACTGTCGATCGACCGGCCGCCCGGTATACGCGAATTGCAGCATCAATTGCAGGCACGTCTGGGCAGTGCGCACGCGGCGGAGCACGCGCTCATGGAGGCCCTCGGCGAGACTCTTTGGCTGGCCCAACGAAGCGGCCGCGCCCCGGACGAACAGCAGTATCTGGCGCTCGCACGAAAAAGCATTTCCCAAGGTTAACGAAGCTTCATGCGCGCGTCATCGGTGCGGCAGCGCGGAATGGCTATCCTGCCTGATTGATATCCATCGAAACTGCTCGAGGAAATCTAGCTATGCGTCTTGCATTCGCGGCGAGCGCCCTATGCCTTGGCATATCGGTATTCGCCTTTGCATCAGCCGGTTCACAAACACCCGCCCCCGCGACGACGAGCCCCTCGACTGAGGGCGCACCGCTCGCCGCGGACGCGGCGGCCGCTAAGCATGCCAAGCGTACCGCCTGCCTCAAAGAGGCCAAGGCCAAGAAACTGGCGGGTGCTGACAAATCGGCATACCTAAAAGACTGCATGGACGCGCCGTAAGGGCAATTTCCGCGGGTCAAGTGCTGCCCGCCTACAATTGATTCTCGATGGGAAGCACGTGCTCAAGTACCCTTCGGAACTTATCGAAGGACTTAAGGCCTGGCTCAGAGTCGTAACGCGCTTCCTGACCGTGCTCCCGCGTGACCCACACCAGCCGCCCCTTCGGATCCGCGCTGGTATCGAACTCCACGCGATAAGCATCCTCCGGGAGTCGGGACAAGAAACGCTCGCGGATATCAGCGCCGAGGGTTTCGCTGTCGATGACCAGGCCCATCTCCGTGTTTAAGGCCGAGGAGCGCGGATCGAGATTCATCGAACCGATGAGCAAAAGGTGCCCATCGGACACGTAAGTCTTGGCGTGCAGGCTCGATTTGGCGGACTTGGATGATTGCGAATGATCCTGCTGTGTGGGCATCGATTGCTGATTGAGGGATGGCTTGAGTTCATAGAGCTCGACACCTGCCCGTAACAAGTCCTTGCGGTATCTCGAATAGGCCGAATTCGCGATCCGCACATCGGTGGCAGCGAACGAGTTCGTGAGAATCTTCACCGCAACGCCGCGCTTTGCCAGCTCTTGCAACCAACGCTTGCCCGCTTTACCGGGCACAAAGTACGGCGACACGAGAATGAGTTCGTGGGTCGACTGATCGAGTATCTTGCGCACCTTCGGCATGGCGTGTGACGAGGAGTCTTCGGGGGGCAGGGTCACCTTGTTCGGCTGATCTGCGATCAGCGTGCCGGTGCCCCAGAATGTCGTCACGTCGTGCTGCCTTAACGATTGCGCAAGATCAGTCGCCTGCAAGGCGGCTGTGTACGGGGTGGTCCTTAAGGACTGCACATAGCTGGCCAGTTTCAGCCGAACTTCCGTCAGATCGCCCTGCGATGCATTGCCGATTTTTAGCGCCGACAGGGAATAGACGATGTCGCTGTTCCAGTATTCGTCGAACTCCGCCGAGACTTCTGCCACCACGGGACCAATGGCGATCACGTCAAAGTCGCTGAATGCCAGTTCCGTGGATGCGCCGAAGTACTCATCGCCGATGTTGCGCCCGCCCACGACGCTAATTTGGCTGTCCGCCGAGATGGATTTGTTGTGCATGCGGCGGTTCACGCGCGAGTAATCGCTCACGTAATCCAACGCGCGCGCATGGCGATACCCGAAAGGATTGAACAGTCGCACTTCGACATTCGGATGCGAGTCCACGGCGGCCAGGGTCTCGTCGCGGCCCGAGGTGTGCAGATCGTCCAGCAGAAGACGTACACGCACGCCTCGATCCGCGGCAGCGAGAAGCTCATTGAGCAGCATGGCGCCGATCTTGTCGGCGTGAAAATCATAGTATTGAACATCGAGCGTCCGTTCAGCCGCTCGCACCAATGCCACGCGTGCGACGAACGCATCGGGTCCTGAGCTCAGCGGATGGTATCCGGACATGCCCGGATGTTTCGCAAGTTCGGGCGCCACCGCAACGCCCAGCTGTGTCTGTGCGGTGTCGAGGATCGACAGCGATGGATTGCGCTCGACCTGTTTCGGCAGCGTGCTGCAACCGCATACGGCCCACAGCAACATTCCGGCGACGCATGAGATATAGAATGATCTATAGCCCCTAGCCGCGAAATGCCCGCTCACGCGCACGATCTTCTGCGCCCGAATTGGCGGCTGGAATGGGACCTTCGGCCCATGCGCCGCACCGCCAACTCAAACCTCTGCGGCAATGGCCACGCAGGAACGCGGCTTCGTTAGCGCCTAGAGTTTGCGCGCTGGCGTCGGTGTGACCGTCAGCCGGACGCTGCTGGCCGTGGCATTGCTCAACTGCAGAATAAATGGGCGTGTTCCGAGCAGGTCAAACTCGACAATTTTATGCGGCGGACTGCAGCCATGCTGACCTTGAAAGTCCTTCGCGACCACCAGGGCGCCATTCGACACAATGTCGATCCAAAAGGGCGCGTCAACGGAGACCCGATAGCTGCCCCCCGCCGGTATAGTGAAGGTTGCGAGGCCCGCATTGGCATTCGGTGTCGCATTCCTTTTGCCCGGTGCGACCGCGAAACTGACGCGCTCTTGCGGGTTAAGCTTAAGCTCGTAGAGGTGATCGGCCACGATCATCGGCGCGGACTTAAGATCCGTTCCGAGGGCCAGTGGATCCGCGCGTCCGGCGAACAGCGCATGCTCCTTAGCGGTGTCCCACTTGAAATCCACGCAATCATCGGCGCGCGCCGAGAGGATAGAGCCGCCGAGCAGCGCGGCCAATACCATCGGGGTAGTCACCTTGAACATCCGGCGTCCTATCGCTTGGGTATGTACAGATCCGTCAACGTGCCCTCGAAGGCTTCAGCGGCAAACGCGACGGTTTCGGAGAGCGTTGGATGCGCATGCACAGTCAAACCAATATCGGTCGCATCGGCGCCCATTTCGATGGCAAGCGCCACTTCGGCAATCAGATCCCCGGCGTTGGTGCCGACGATGCCTGCGCCGATGATGCGGTGCGTGACCTTGTCGAACAATAGCTTGGTGAAGCCTTCGTCGCGATTGAGTGCCAGCGAGCGGCCGCTGGCCGCCCACGGAAACATCCCCTTGCCGTACTCGATACCGCGCGCCTTGGCGTCGGTCTCGGTGAGGCCGGCCCATGCGATCTCGGGATCGGTATAGGCCACCGAGGGAATGCTGCGGGCGTCGAACGAGGACTTATGGCCGGCCGCCACCTCAGCGGCGACTTTGGCTTCGTGAGAGGCCTTGTGAGCCAGCATGGGCGCGCCCACCACATCACCAATGGCAAAAATGTGCGGCACGTTGGTGCGCATCTGCTTGTCGACCCCGATGATGCCCTGTGCATTCACCGCCACGCCGGCGGCCGCAGCATTGATCGCGTTACCGTTGGCGGTGCGCCCGACGGCGACCAACACTCGATCGAAAAGCTTGGGTTCGGGCGAATCGGGTCCATCAAAGGTCGCACGCAATCCTTCCGGAAGGGCTTCGAGCTTCGCGACCTTGGTCTTCACCAATATTTTCTCGTAGCGCTTTTCGATCCGCTTCTGTAAGGGGCGCACCAGATCGCGATCCGTGCCGGGCATGAGGGCGTCGCTCAACTCGACCACCGTCACACGCACGCCGAGCGCGTCATAGACGCAGGCCATTTCCAAGCCAATGATGCCGCCGCCGACCACTAACAGCCGGCGGCAATCGAGCGGCAGTTCTAGCGCGCCGCCCGAATCGATCACGCGCGGATCGTCCGGGAACCCGGGCAATCGGGCCGACTCGGATCCGGCGGCGATGATGCATTGCTTGAAATCCAGACGCCGCACGCCGTCGGCCCCGGTTACCTCCAGCGTGTGCGGTCCGGTGAATCTGCGCGTCGCCTTGGACCACCACCACCTTGCGCTGCTTCGCCAGCAGCGACAGTCCATTGGTCAGTCGTGTGACCACTCGATTCTTCCAGATACGCAGCCGATCGCGGTCGATTTGCGGCGGCCCGAATACGACCCCGCAGGCAGCCATGTCCGCCGCATCCTCGATGACTTTGGCCGCGTGCAGCAGTGCCTTCGATGGGATACAACCGACGTTCAGGCACACCCCGCCCAGTACCGGCCAGCGCTCGACCAGCGTTACCTTAAGGCCCAAATCAGCGGCGCGAAATGCCGCCGTGTAGCCGCCCACACCGGCCCCGAGCACCACCAGATCGAGGGCTCCGGACGGCGCTGCGCTGACGGGACCGCCCGCGGTCACGGCAGTCTTCGCGGGCGCGGGAGATGTCGCCGGCGCACGCGCGGCGCTGGGTGGCGGCGCGGCGGTCGCGGGTGCGCGCACGACCGGCGCCGGCCCTGGGGCTGCCGCGCTACTCGACAGCGAAGGCTCCGCCTGCAACGTGGCAATCAAGGTACCCGTAGATACTTCGTCGCCTTTCTTGATGTCGATTGAATTGATCACTCCGCTCACCGGTGAAGGCACATCCATCGACGCTTTGTCCGACTCGAGGGTGATCAACGGGTCGTCGACGGCAACTTTGGCGCCTTTGCCGACGAGAACCTCGAGAACCGTGACGCCTTTGGCATCACCGATATCCGGTACCCGTATCTCCACCGCGCTCATAGCAGCGCCTTCACATCGCCGAGGACCTTAGCCAGAAACACCGTGAAGCGCGCCGCCTCGGCGCCGTCGATGACGCGATGATCGTAAGACAAGGAGAGCGGCAACATGAGTCGGGGGACGAATGCTCCGCGCTCGTACACCGGTTTTTGGCTGGATCTTGAGACTCCCAAAATGGCGACCTCCGGGGCGTTGATGATGGGCGTGAAATAGGTGCCGCCGATTCCGCCCAAGCTGGAGATGGTAAAGCTTCCGCCCTGCATTTCCGGGGCCTTTAGTTTTCCTGAGCGCGCCTTTTCGGACAGCGCCGCCAACACTCGGGCGAGTTCAAAGGTATTGAGCCGATCGGCGCCGGCGATGACCGGAACCACCAAGCCATTGGGGGTATCCGCCGCGAAGCCGATATTGAAGTATTTTTTTAAGACCAGATTTTCGCCGGCCGCATCCAAGGATGCATTGAAGCGCGGAAATTCCCGCAGCGCCAAGATACAGGCCTTGATGATGAAGACCAGCGGAGTGAGCCTGACCCCCTCTTCGGACGCCTTGTTCTTGAGCGCGCCGCGCGTGGCTTCGAGGTCGGTGATATCCGCATCTTCGTGCTGAGTCACGTGCGGCAAGTTGAGCCAACTGGCCTGTAACCTTACGCTGGAAATTCGTTGTATCCGGGAGAGCGGCTTGAGCTCAACGGGTCCAAACTGAGCGAAATCCACCACCGGGACGCGCGGCAGCGCTGAAACGGGTGCGGCCGCCGCCGCCGACATCATCAGTCCCTTGACGTGCGCCTTGACGTCATCTTGCGTGATGCGGCCCTTGACGCCGGTGCCTCTGATCTTGCCTAAGTCCGCGCCCAACTCGCGCGCGAACTTACGCACTGAGGGGCTGGCGTGTGCTTTGGAAAACGCTTGCTCATCAACCGCGACCATGGGACGAACATTGCTAGCCTGTGCCGCATTCGTGGGCGCACTCGCCGCCGCAGTTGGCGCGGCCTTAGGCGCAGCATTTGGCGCGGTACTCGGCGAGGTACTAGGCGCGGATGCTCTTTCCGGGGTTGGTGCTGGCGTGTCGCGGGCGGGTGCTGGTGCCCCGGCCACCGGCTCGAGCAACAGGATCAACGAGCCCTCTGACACCTTGTCGCCAGTCTTGAGCTTGACCTGCGCGATCTTGCCGGCGGCCGGAGCCGGCACGTCCATGGCCGCTTTTTCCGTTTCGATGGTGACCAGCGGCGTTTCCTTTTCGATCTGCTGGCCGTCCTTCACCAGCACGTCGATGACGCTGACATCCTTGAATCCGCCGATGTCCGGTACCAAAACTTCAATCGGAGTTGCCATGTTCGCTAGACCGACAAGGGATTGGATTTTTCCGGATCTATGCCGAAACTCTGCATCGCCATATGCACCGTTTGCTTGTCAATTTTGGCCTCATCGGCGAGCGCTTTGAGCGCGGCGACCGCAATGTAGTGTCGGTCCACTTCGAAGAACCTTCGCAACTCCGCGCGCGAATCACTGCGGCCGTAGCCGTCCGTTCCCAGCGTCGTATAGGCTCCCGGCACCCATTGTCGGATCTGATCCGCGACGGTCTTCATGTAATCGGTCGCGGCGATGAACGGCCCTTCGCGATCCGCCAACGCCTGTTCAATGTAGGTCGATTTGCGCGTCTCGCCCGGGTGCAGCAGGTTCCAGCGCTCGATTGCGAGCGCATTCCTGCGCAGCTCGCTGAAACTCGTCACCGAGTAGACGTCGGCGGGAACGCCGTAGCTCTTTTCCAACAATTCCGCAGCCGCCAGCACCTCGCGCAGAATCGTGCCTGAGCCGAACAGCGTCACGCGCACCTTGCCGCGGCCGCCAATCTGCAGCAAATACATGCCGCTCAAGATACCCTGCGCCACGCCGCTCGGCATCGCGGGATGCGCATAGTTTTCGTTCATGCAGGTGATGTAGTAAAAAATATTTTCCTGATCTTGATACATGCGACGCAGTCCGTCCTGCACGATCACGGCCAGTTCATACGCAAAGGTGGGGTCGTAGGCTACGCAATTCGGCACCGTGGTCGCGACCAATTGACTGTGCCCGTCTTGATGCTGCAGCCCTTCGCCGGCAAGTGTGGTGCGCCCCGCGGTACCGCCGATCAGAAATCCCCGCGCCTGGCTATCACCCGCCGCCCAGATGAAATCGCCGACGCGCTGAAAGCCAAACATCGAATAATAAATATAGAAGGGCACCATGCTGACGCCGTGATTCGAATAGGCGGTGGCCGCCGCGAGCCACGAACACAGACTGCCCGCCTCATTGATGCCTTCTTCGAGAATTTGTCCTTGCTTGTCCTCGCGGTAAAACATCAGTTGGTCGGCGTCCTGGGGCGTGTAAAGCTGGCCCACCGAGGAATAAATGCCGACCTGGCGGAACATCCCTTCCATGCCGAAGGTTCGCGCCTCGTCGGGAACGATGGGCACGACATGCTTGCCGATGTTCTTGTCCTTGACCAAGGTGGTCAGCATTCGCACCAGCGCCATGGTGGTCGAGATCTCACGATCGGCCGTGCCCTCGAGCAGTGCGCTGAATGCCTCGAGCGGCGGCACGACGAGGGGCGGCACCGCCGAACTGCGCGACGGCAGATAGCCGCCGAAAGCCGCCCGGCGCTCTTGCAAGTAGCGCATCTCTTCGCTGTCCGGTGCCGGCTTTCTGAACGACAGGCCGGCAATCTCTTCGTCGGTAATTGGAATATTGAATCGATCGCGCACTTCCTTGAGTGCATCGTCGCTGAGCTTTTTCTGTTGATGCGTCGCATTGAGGCCTTCGCCCGCCTTACCCATGCCGAAGCCTTTGACGGTTTTGGCCAAAATCACGGTGGGCGCGCCTATGTGCGCAACGGCAGAGGCATACGCGGCGTAGACCTTCTGCGGATCGTGGCCGCCGCGATTCAAGTGCCAAATCTCTTCGTCCGACATATTGGCGACCATCTCTTTCAGCTCCGGGTACTTGCCGAAGAAATGTTCGCGCGTGTACGCGCCGCCTTTGGATTTGAAATTCTGATATTCGCCGTCCACGCATTCTTCCATTACGCGCTTGAGAAAGCCTTTTTGATCACGCGCCAGCAACGGATCCCAGCGCGAACCCCACAAGACCTTGATGACGTTCCAACCCGCCCCCAGGAATGCCGCCTCGAGCTCCTGAATGATCTTGCCGTTGCCTCGCACCGGCCCGTCGAGCCGTTGCAAATTGCAATTGATGACGAAGATGAGATTGTCGAGTTTCTCGCGCACCGGCATGGTGAGAGCGCCCATCGACTCCGGCTCATCCATTTCTCCATCGCCCAGGAATGCCCACACCTTGCGGTCGGAGGCAGGCACAATGCCGCGATGTTCCAGGTAGCGCAGAAATCGCGCCTGAAAAATTGCCATCATCGGACCTAGTCCCATCGACACGGTGGGGAATTGCCAGAAGTCCGGCATCAGCCAGGGATGCGGATAGGATGACAGGCCGCCACCGCGCACTTCCCGGCGAAATCGCTGCAGCTGACTCTCGTCGAGGCGACCTTCAAGGTAGGCGCGGGCATAGATGCCGGGACTCGAGTGGCCCTGCATGAAAATCATGTCCCCCGGATGGGCCGCGCTGCGCGCGCGCCAGAAATGATTGAAACCGACCTCGTACAGAGTCGCCGCCGAGGCATAGGTCGCAATGTGGCCGCCGTACTCGGCGCTCGTTCGGTTCGCCTGCACCACCATGGCCAGCGCATTCCAGCGAATATAGGCCTCGATGCGCCGCTCCAGTGATCGGTCGCCCGGATATTCCGGCTCTTGCGCTTTGGAGATCGTATTGAGGTAGGCCGTGTTCGGTTTAAAGGGCAGGTACGCGCCCGATCGACGCGTGAAGTCCACCAATTTTTCCAACAGAAAATGCGCGCGTTGCGGTCCCTGGGCACGCATGACCGAATCGATGGATTCCAGCCATTCCTGGGTCTCGGCGGGATCAATGTCTTCGAACGGCGATTGTTGCGTCATAGAAATGCACACACCCACGTGTCCTGTTAAGATGGCAGGCACGTTACAGCGCCCCTGCGCTAACTGCCACTACGTTGTAGAGTTACGTATCTTCGGGGTTTGGTTTTTCACGGTCAAGCAAGGGATTCGCTCGCGTACCTTTGCGGTTTCAAGATATGCCGACTCGCTTGCCCTTTGACCAACTCCTTGTTCCGGTGCGCCAAATCGGCGTACGCATTACAACGTCGCGGCTTGCGCGCCACGCCTGCGCGCTACTGTTCTTGCCCTTGACGCCAACGCCAGCGGACTGGAAGGCGCTGCCGCATGGCACGCTGCTGCGCGCGCTGTATGAGCGCAAGGTCCACAAGGCTGGCGATTCGTTTAGCGTGCGCGTCGGCCCGCAGGCGCAAACGCTGCTGGTGGTGGCGTGTCTGGCCAAGGAAGCCAGCACATTTGAACGCCTGCAAGCTGCCGGCAAGCTGGCGCGCAGCGTATTGGACGGCGATCCGCGATCGCTGTTGATATGGCAGCAAGGCTGCGCGCCCAAATCCGCAGATGCGGCGTTCAATGCCGCGCTCGCGGCGCTGCAAGCCGCCGCGTTTCGTCTCGCGACATTCAAGAGCAAGCCCAAAACACGGACACCCCTGACGCGCATCGAGCTGGCGCGCCGGGGCAAGTTGCCCGACCTCGATCTCACCTTGGCGACCGCCGCCGGCAACAATCTTGCCCGATGGCTCACGGCGCTGCCGCCCAGCCTGCTGGACGCGAAATTCTATCGGCGCTTGATCAAGCAGTTCGCACAGCGCTTGAAGCTAGGCTTCAAATTCTACGGCGATACTCAGCTCAAGCGTCTGGGTGCCGGCGCGTTTCTCGCTGTCGCGCGCGGCAATGCCGCGCGCGATGCCGGCATTGCGTATCTATCCTACCGCCCGCGCGGCGCGGCAGCGCCGGATGTCAGCCTGGTTGGCAAGGGCATCTGTTTCGATACCGGCGGCACGAATTTAAAGGCCCATAAAAGCATGCTGGACATGCACACCGACATGGAAGGCAGTGCGGTGGCGTTGGGCAGTCTGTTTGCGCTGCACGCGATGCGCTCTGCGCTTTCGATTGATTGTTGGTTGGCCATTACCGAAAACCGCATCAGTGCTTATGCATACAAGCCGCAGGACATCGTCAGCGCGGCGAATGGCACATCCATTCAAGTCATTCACACCGACGCCGAGGGCCGCATGGTGCTGGCCGACGCGCTCTGCCTCGCGTCAAACAAGAGGCCGCGCGCGATCATCGACTATGCAACGCTGACGGGTGCCTGCGTCAACGCGCTGACCGAGCGCTACAGCGGCGCCTTCTCCAACCGCCCGCAAGCGCGCACGCTGATCGAGCTTGCCGGCAGCAGCAGCGGCGAGCGGGTGTGGTGTTTCCCGATGGATAGCGACTACGACACGGATTTGGAGAGCGGAGTTGCCGATGTATTGCAATGTGCCGCGGATGGCAAGGGCGATCACATATTGGCCGCGCGTTTCCTAAGCCGCTTCGTGCCCGATGACATCGCCTGGCTGCACCTTGACCTCGCGGCCGGAACCCGGCACGGCGGCCTGGCGCACATTGCAACGGAAATCACCGGATTCGGCGTGCGCTACACGCTGGATCTGCTACGCCGCGGCTGGCCGCCGCTCGCCGCGGGCCCATGAGCCGCCTGGTCATCCCACGGCCGGACGACTGGCACGTACACTTGCGCGATGGCGCCGCGCTCAAGGCCGTCGTTCGGTTCACGGCGCAGCGCTTCGGGCGAGCCATCGTTATGCCGAATCTGAAGCCTGCGATTACCACGGCCGAGATGGCCCGTGCCTATCGGGGGCGCATCATGGCGGCTTTGCCCGCCGGCAGCCGCTTCGAGCCGTTGCTCACGCTCTACCTGACGAACACCACGACGGCCGATGAAATCGACCGCGCCCGCGCGAGCGGCTTTATCCATGGCGTCAAGCTCTATCCGGCGGGCGCTACAACCCACTCGGATGCCGGTGTCACCGACATCAAGGATGTGTACGGCGTTCTCGCCCACATGGAGAAGGTCGGCATGCGCTTGCTGGTGCACGGCGAATCCCCGCAGGCCGACATCGACGTGTTTGATCGCGAGACGCATTTCATCGACACCGTGCTCGCGCCGCTACTCGAGCGCTTCCCGGCGCTGCCCGTGGTGCTCGAACACATCACGACGGCGCGCTCCGTAGATTTCATCGCTTCAGCTCGGACGGGCGTTGCGGCCACCATCACACCGCAGCATTTGCTGCACAATCGCAATGCGATTTTTCACGGCGGCATCAAGCCGCATTACTATTGCTTGCCGGTCTTGAAGCGCGAGCGAGATCGCCAGGCGCTGCTACGGGCCGCGACCAGCGGCAATCCGCGGTTTTTTCTCGGCACCGATAGCGCACCCCACGAAAAAAGCACCAAGGAGAACGCCTGCGGTTGTGCCGGTATGTTCACCGCGCATGCTGCTATCGAGCTCTATGCGGAAGCATTCGAGTCGGTCGGGGCGCTCGACCGGCTGGCGGCGTTCGCCGGTCATTTCGGCGCGGATTTCTACGGTCTGCCGCGCCACAATGACTCCATCACCTTGATCAAGGAACCGTGGATGGCGCCTGAGAAATACCCATTTGGCGATGGCGAGCTGGTCCCGTATCGGGCGCGCGAGTGGGTGGGGTGGCGTCTGGTCGAGGGAGCTTGAGTTTGTCGCAGATTGCGCCCATTACATTCGCCACCCGTTTCCGAGGCTTTCTGCCCGTCGTCATCGATGTGGAAACCGGCGGCTTCAACTCGCAAACCGATGCGCTGTTGGAGATTGCCGCGGTACTCATCGAGATGCGCAGCGACGGCACCCTGGCGCGAGGCGAGACCCATCGTTATCACGTCGTACCGTTTCCCGGTGCGAACTTGGAGCCGGCATCGCTGGCGGTCACGGGCATCGACCCGCATCATCCGCTGCGGCCTGCGATTCCTGAAGAAGATGCGCTGCAGCGCATCTTCAAAGAGGTGCGAACGGCCATCCGCGCCGCGGATTGCACGCGCGCGGTGCTGGTGGGCCACAATGCGTTTTTTGACTTGAATTTCTTAAATGCCGCGGTGGCGCGCACTCAGGTCAAGCGCAATCCCTTCCACCCGTTCACGAGTTTTGATACCGCCACCCTCGGCGGCGTCGCCTTCGGCCAAACAGTGCTGATGCGCGCCACCTTGGCCGCAGGCCTCGAGTGGGACACATCCTCAGCGCATTCCGCCGCCTATGACGCCGAGCGCACTGCAGATCTATTCTGCATGGTGTGCAATCAGTTTCAGGGGGTATTCGAAGCCAGCCGCAGACGACTGGCCGCCATGGGTCCTTTGGAAATCGAGACCGACCCGCAGGACCCTTAAGCGGCTACGGCACCGGCATCGGCCAGCAGCTGCTGCAATTCGCCGCTCTTATACATCTCCAAGGCGATGTCGCAGCCACCAACGAGCTCGCCGTTGACGTAGAGCTGAGGAAACGTCGGCCAGTTCGAATAGGTCTTCAGCGCTTCGCGCACCTCTGGGTCTTCGAATATGTTGACGTGGGCAAACTGTGCTTTGCAGGCCCGCAGCGCACCCACGGTTTGAGCCGAGAATCCGCATTGCGGAAAATCCGGCGTGCCCTTCATGTACAGCACCACCGGGGCGCCCGACAGCTGACTCTTGATCCGTTCAATTGCATTCATATCGACAATCTCCACAGTATTCATTTAAGACCGAATGCGCCGATTTTCTCGATTGTACGTTAACCGCCGCCACAGTACGCGTGCCTCCCGGCCCGGGCCCTGGGGATATCGTTGATATCTTGGGGTTTGTCCCCTATTCTTCCAGTCCCGCAGTGCACGATCCGCCGTGGCGGGTCGGTTAATATAACTTCATAAGGGGTAATTGCATGAACCCGTTAACAACTGTGAAATGGCCTCTCATTATTGGATTCGTGCTGGCAGTCGTGATCGTCGCCCTGGTCAACGGGGGGCTTTCGTTCAATACCCTGACGCTGGCCGCCCTGACCCGCTGGCTGCACATCATTAGCGGAATATTCTGGATCGGCCTGCTGTACTACTTTAATGCCGTGCAGACCCCCGCCATGGCGGTCGCGGGCGCCGACAAGGGCGGTCCGGGCGGTGCGGGCATCAATAAGTACGTCGCGCCGCGCGCGCTCTTGTGGTTTCGCTGGTCCGCGCTCGCCACCTGGCTCATGGGTGCCTGGCTGCTGTCCCAGACCCACGGACGCTTTGTGGGTGCCTTTACCTTAGGTCTTCTGGATAGTCCTGTCTCCAAGCCCAATCTCATCATGGGAATCGGCGCCTGGCTGGGAACCATCATGCTGTTCAATGTGTGGGGCTTGATCTGGCCCAATCAGAAGAAGATTTTAGGAATGGTGCCCGCCACGGACGAGCAGAAGGCCCAGGCGCGCAAGGTCGCGTTGTACGCCTCGCGCACCAATTTCTTGCTCTCCATTCCCATGCTGATGTGCATGATCGGCCCAACCCACGGCCTGCCCTTCTGAATGCCGGGATCGGCACCGCTTAAGCCCGCCAGGGGTTCGGTGCCGATCCCGACCGACCTGCCGCGACAGGTTGCCGCGGCGCTAGCCGAGGACATCGGCGGCGGCGACCTGACGGCTGCTCTCATTCCGCCCGAGCAGGCCGGGCGCGCCACCGTGATCACGCGCGAGCCTTCGATCGTCTGCGGCATCCCGTACGTGGAGGCTTGTTTTCGCCAGGTCGAGTCGCGCGTGAGCTTTGATTGGTTGGTTGCAGAAGGCGACTCGGTCGGCGCCGGCCAACTGCTCTTCAGGGTCGAAGGCCCGGCCCGGGCGCTTCTGACCGCCGAGCGTAGCGCGCTCAATTTCTTGCAATTGCTCAGCGGTACCGCGACCGCCACTCATGCCTATGCGGCGCTCCTTGAGGGCACGAAGTGCCGGCTGCTCGATACTCGTAAGACGATTCCAGGATTGCGAACCGCACAGAAATACGCCGTGCGCGTGGGCGGCGGTGACAACCACCGCATGGGCCTATTCGATGGCATCCTCATCAAGGAAAATCACCTGGCCGCCGCCGGCGGGGTCGCGCAGGCGATTCGCGCAGCGAGGCGCCACGCCGGCAATGTGCCGGTGGAGGTGGAGGTCGAGGATCTGCTGCAACTACAGCAGGCCATCGATGCCGGCGCGGATATCGCCTTGCTGGATAATTTCTCTCTGGCTGCGATGCGCGACGCGGTGACGCTGAATGCGCGTGCGCGGCTACCTCTTAAGATCGAGGCTTCCGGCGGAATCACCACCGCCACGATCCGCGAGGTCGCCGAGACGGGCGTGGATTTCATTTCGGTCGGCAGCATCACCAAGCACGTGCGCGCCGTGGACTTGTCGATGCGCTTCGAATGGCCGCGCTGATGGCCGATCAGACGCTGCTGGCCGCCTTGAGGACTCGCTGCGGTTGAGATACGCCGTAGCCTTGGGCGTAATCGACGCCCAAGCTTTGCAGCATATTGATGATTTCCTGATTCTCGGCAAATTCGGCGATGGTTTGCTTGCCCGTCAAGTGGCCGATTTCATTGATTGAACGCACCATCTCGCGGTCGATGGGATCGTGCAGGATCTCCTTGACGAAGCTGCCGTCGATCTTCAGGTAATCGACCGGGAAATGCTTTAGGTATCCGAACGATGACAAACCGGTGCCGAAGTCATCGAGCGCGAACTTGCAGCCCAATTCCTTCAACGCCTGGATGAAGCGATTCGCCTGCGAGAAACTGGCGATAGCCGCGGTCTCAGTGATTTCAAAACAGATCTTGGTGGCATCCAAGCCGCTGCGGTGGAATTGATCGATGACATAGGGCAGGAATTTATCGTCCCCTAAGCTCTGGCCGGACAGATTGATCGAGCACAGGGTGAGTTTTTCGCGCTCGTCGGCTTCGGAAACCAGCCAGCGGAAGGCGTTTTCGATCACCCACCGATCGATGCTCGGGGTGATCCCGTAGCGTTCCGCGGCCGTCATGAAATTGTCGGGCCCGACGATCTTGCCGGCTTCGTCGCGCATCCGCAGCAGCAATTCGTAATGCGCGCCGGATTCGGTTTTCTGCAGAGGCATGATCGTCTGGCGGAACAGTTCGAAGCGCCCCTCTTCCAAGGCGTTGTTGATGCGCGCCGCCCATTGCATCTCGCGGCGCCGACGCATCAGGTCGATGTCGTTTTCTTCGAAGCTGTGCACGCGATTGCGGCCCGCCTCCTTGGCAGCCTGGCAGGCGCTGTCGGCGGCGCTCAACACCGCGGCCACATCGGCATTGTCGGCGGAGATGGGCACCACGCCGATGCTCGCGCCCAGGCGGAAGGTGCGCTCTTCCCAGGTAAATTTGAAGTTGCGCACCGCCTCGCGCAGCGCCTCCGCGGTGCGCATGGCCTCATCCAGCGAGCAGCTCTCGAGCAATATGCCGAACTCATCGCCGCCCAAGCGCGCCAGCGTATCGCGCCAGCGGACCTTCGATTTCAGCAGCGCACCTACCTGGCCGAGCAGCGCATCGCCGGCGCTATGACCACAGGTATCATTGACGATCTTGAATTGATCCAAATCAAGGACGCACAGCGCGTAGGAGGTCTCGCGCGCTTTGGCGCTCTTCAATGCCCGTTCCATGCGATTTTCGAACTCGCGGCGATTGACGAGGCCGGTCAGCACGTCGTGGCTCGCGTGATAGCTCAAGCGGCGATTGAGCTCGCGCGCCTCACTGACGTCGTGGAAAACGAGCACTCCGCCGGAGACCGCGCCACTGCCGTCGCGAATCGGGGAGGCCGTGCTTTCCACATATATTTCATTGCCATCGCGGCGAATCAGCAGCATCGGGCGCACCGATTTGATCGAACGCGTACGGCGGATGGCCACCGCCAGCGGATTCTCGAGCGGCTCGCAAGTTTCCTCGTGGAAGGCTCTGAAAATCTCCTCGATGGCACGGCCCTGGCTGTCCTCGAGCCGCCAGCCGGTGAGCGCCTCGGCCACCGGATTTACATAGTCGATGACGCCCTTCGCATCGGTGGTGATGACGCCGTCACCAATGCTCTGCAACGTGATTTGCGCGCTTTCCTTCTCGCGAAACAGCGCCTCCTCGTAGAGCTTGCGCTCGGTGATGTCTAGCTCCACGCCCACCAGACGCAGCAGTCGCCCTTTGTCATCAACCTTGGCCTTCGCGCGACTGATCACCCAGCGCCACTCGCCGGTCGCGTGACGCATGCGATGCAAGCTCTCGAAAACCGGTGTCTTCCCGGCAACATGATCGCGAATCGCGGCCTGCACGCGCGACATGTCATCCGAGTGCACCAAGGTGCGCCAGTCGGGCGCCTGCCCCACATCGCTCTCATCGTAGCCCAGCATGGCTTTCCAGCGCGGCGAAAGGTAGACGCGGTTGTTCAAGGTGTCGAAATCCCACAGCCCGTCATTCGCGCTGTGAATGGCGAGCTCGTTGCGCTCCTCTAAGTCCTCCAGGTGACGCTGGATCTCGATGCGCTCCAGTCCGGTCGCCAGGCTGCTGCCGACCAACTTCATGAGCAGGTGCAGCTGGACATCCCAATTGTCGCGCGGACGCGCGTTGGCAATGCCGAGCAAGCCGGCCGCCCTGCCCTTGATGAAATATCCGATGACTAGCACCGATCCGATGCCGAGGTGACTCCACTGCGCCGCGTCAGCGGCTTGGTCGTCGCGCGGCGCACTGGTATCGCGAAGCTCGGACACGCGCAGCGGCGCCAATCGGGATTTCAGCCAGGGCAACTCATCCAAGGATTGCCCACGCAGCTGTTCCGGATTGCCGGTCGCCAGCATGCCGCGCGCGACTTGGACATCGCCGATCAGCCCCGACTCGGCGTCGAGCGCGATATGGAACGCCGCATCGACACGGGTCGATTCACGCAACAGCTCCAAATTCACAATGAGGGTGTCGAGGGCGGTCAAGGCCGTCATCGTTTGGAAATCGACCGCGATCTTGGTGCAAATGACGTCAAGGCCGACGGCGGGTCGAATTCCACGCCTCGGCCAAGTCTGCGGGGACAATATGTCCGAGGCGGTCAGGTCTGGGTGGCGGGGATCGTTTGGAGCTATTGCCATGCGCCTTCACTGGTCCCACGACTGGAGTAACGGTTGTAGATCAATAGTTTGCCACTGGGATGGGACCCGAAACTCGAATGCGTCACACACTTCCTTGGATTCGCATGTAGCACATAGCGATGGATTCTCGCATAACTTGTAAGGAATACAAGCTAAGCGATTGTATTATTAGGGCTTGGGCGAAATGGCTCATTCGGGCCAAATAGACTATGTCGAGAGCGCGGCCTTGGCGGAGTCAAACAAATGGCTCAGGTTTTGCTCCATTTCGGCCTGCAGCCGCTCAAGCGCGACTGAATCCAATCCTTTTGGCACATACACGGGTTCGCCGACCGCGATGCAAATACGCGCGCCGAATTTGGGGATCACGAACCGGTCCCAGCTAATTTTCCAGGCACGCGACGCGAAATAGCTCAGGGGAATGATGGGCCTTTGCGACAGCTGGGCGAGCAGCAGCGCCCCTGGTTTGAACTTCCACGGCGGACCGCGCGGGCCGTCCGGCGCAATGATCGGTGAAATTCCGTCATGCACCAAGGCCTGATAGTAGTCACGCAATGCCCTCGCGCCCGTGTGCGTCGATGATCCGCGAATGACCTCGGCGCCCAGACGCCGCACCAGGATGGCGCCAAATTCGCCGTCCACCGAAGGACTGATCAATACGCCGGGCTTCACGCCCTCGCCGCGCAGTTCGAATAGATACTGGGCGCAGAATAATTGATGTTGATGCCAGTAGACGGGAATGAACGAGGGAGCGCGCGCGAGAGCCGCGGTGATGTGCTCGCCGCCGATGATCCGCACGACTTTGCACCATCCAACCACAGCGCGCAGCAGCCCCAGGACTATCGGCGCGCCTATTTGGTATAACCACCGGCGCCCTGCCGTCAGGCGACGCCCGGATCGGGTCTGCTGATCGTAGATGGTGTTGCGAAGACCACCGTCTCGTTTGTTTTGCACGCACCTATTGTCGGTAAGCGCTCTGTGACGCGCAACGCCTAAGTTACAATGCCGCCATGCAAACTACGGCAATTCCGCCCGGGCCGACCGAAGGCTTCGATCTTGGTGGCAGCGAAGAGTCACTGGCTCGCATGCAGGATTACTTCGCCCGATTCGGCGATGTGTATCGGGTATTCGCTCCCGGCCGCGGCGCGTTTAATTACGTCATCAATCATCCCGATGACATCAAACGGGTGCTGCTGACGAATCACCGCAATTACACCAAGGGCGAGGGCATGGATCGCGTCAAGATCCTGCTGGGCAACGGCATCATGACCAGCGAAGGGGCCTTTTGGCGCCGGCAGCGGCGCATGATGCAGCCCTCCTTCCATCGACGCGTGATCGATCAGTTCAGTGCCCTGATCAATGAGGTCAACGAGAAGTTTGCGCAGCGCTGGGCGGCGGCTGCGGCGCGCGGCGAGGCCGTCAATGTGTCGAGCGACACCAGCGAATTGACGCTCGAGATAGTGCTCAAGTCCATATTCGGCAGCGACCTCGCGAGACTGGAACGGCAGATGGGCGTCAATCCCTTTGAAGTGGTGGCCAAACAATCCAATCGCGATTTGAAATTCGCGTTCCAATTCAGGTCGTTGGGGCGGCTGGTGGGCGAATTGATCGAGAGGCGCCGTCATGCCCCGGAAGAGCATTTCGATTTCTTGAGCATGTTCATGATGACGCGCGACCGGGAAACCGATGAACCCATGTCGGATAAGGAACTGATTGACGAGGTGCTCACGCTGATCGTCGCCGGTCACGAAACCACGGCCGCGGCGCTGACCTGGACCTGGTACTTGGTGAGCTCGCACCCCGAAGCCGCTGAGCGGTTGCAAGCCGAAGCCGACGCGACGGGCGGGCAAGCGGTCATGAGCCTCGGCGCCGCCGAGGCCATGTCCTTCACGCATCAGGTATTGCAGGAATCCTTACGGCTGTATCCGCCGGGCTGGCTCATTACCCGGCGCGCAATCGACGGCGACGAGCTCGGCGGCTTCGAAATCGCACCGCGCACCGATATTTTCATCAGTCCCTACATGCTGCATCGGCATCCGGCATTCTGGAACGATGCAGAAGAGTTCAGGCCCGAGCGCTTTGCCGATGCCGATGCGAATGAACGCCACAAATTCGCCTACATCCCCTTTGCCGTGGGCCCCCGCCATTGCATCGGCGAGAATATCGCGATGTTCGAAATGCTGGTGCACCTGCGCACCATGACGCGCCGCTTCCGCCTGAGACGCGCGACCCAAGAGCCCATTGAATTCGAGGCGCAGATCAACTTGCGGCCTCGATCCCACCTCATGATGACGGTAGAAACGCGATGAATGACGTCAGTAAGCTCATGACCTATACGACCCTGGTCGACATCCTCGAGGGCAATCGAGGCGTGGAGCGCAGCGTCACCTATGTCGAGGGTGAGAACAACGAAAGACGCGTGCCCTACAAGGATGTGTATGCGCGGGCGCTCGGCATCCTGTATCACCTGCAAGCCGTCGGCGCGCGCCGCGGCGACAAGATGATCATTTTCCTGAACAACAACGAGCAGTTTCTCGACGGATTTTGGGCCGCCGTTTGCGGCGGCATCGTTCCCGTGCCCCTCGCCGTCGGCATCAGCGACGAGCATCGCCACAAATTGCTCCGAGTCGCGCGCAAGTTCGGCAATCCGCTGCTGTATACGGACGCCAAGAGCTTGGAGCGCCTGCAGGCACTCGCCGACCAAGTGGGCGAGTCCGCGCTGTTTGCTCAGCTCAAGGCGCGCGCCTTTTTGGTGGAGTCGATCACCGACATCTCGAAAACCGGAAAACTTGTCCGTCCAGCGCCGGAAGACCTGGCGTTCATCCAATTTTCATCCGGGTCTACGAGTGAACCCAAAGGCATCATGTTGAGTCATGGAAACTTGCTGGCCAACACGCAAGGCTCATCATCGGTGGACAAGTTCCACGCAGACGACGTTACCTTAAGCTGGATGCCATTGACCCATGACATGGGCTTGATCGGTTTTTATATCATGATGTTCGCGAACCGCGCGCACATCAACCTGATGCCCACCGAGTTATTCGTTCGGCGGCCGCTGCTGTGGTTGCAGGTCGCGGCCAAGAAGCGCGTCACCATTTCCTGTTCGCCCAATTTCGGTTATCGCCATTTTCTAAAAGTGTTGGGCGATCGACGCTTGGAAAATATCGACCTGTCGGCGATACGATTGATCTACAACGGAGCCGAGCCGATTTCGGTGCCGCTGTGCAATGAATTCATGAATACCCTTGCGTACACCGGCTTGAGGCGCGAGGCCATGTATCCGGTGTACGGATTGGCGGAAGCCTGCCTTGCGGTGACATTGCCGTCGCTCGGCTCAGATTACCGCTGGATACGCGTCAATCGGCATCGCTTGGGCGTGGGAGCACGGATCGAACTGAATCCTGAAGAGCCACGCGATGCGCTAGAACTCATGTGCGTCGGCCAAATCGTGCCGAATACCGAATTGCTGATTGCCGATGACTCGCGTGCCCCGTTGCCCGACGGAACCGTGGGCCATATCTTGATTCGCGGCGCCAGCGTCACCCGCGGCTACTTCGCCGACCCGGTGGCAACCGCCGCGGCCATCGACGCCGATGGCTGGGTGGATACCGGCGACCTTGGTGTGATGTACGAGGGCGGCCTCTACATTGCGGGACGGGCCAAGGAGATCATCTTCGTCAACGGGCAGAACTATTACCCTTACGATTTGGAAAATATCGCCCAGCGCGCGCCGGGCCTGGAATTGGGCAAGTTGGTCGCTGCGGGCGTCGCGAAACCCGGGTCGCAGGGCGAGGAGTTGGTCGTGTTCGTGCTCCATCGCAGCACGATGGCGGATTTCTTGCCCACCGCCAACGCCGTCACTCGGCTTATCAATGAACACACCGGACTTGAGGTCGCGGAGGTCGTCCCGACCAAACGCATTCCCAAGACCACCAGCGGCAAGGTTCAAAGACACCTGTTGGAACAGGCGTATATCGACGGCGAATTCGCGACGGAACTTGCCGAGCTCAAAGCGCTCAAGGAGGCTCGTGGGGGTTCCGAGCGCGAAACGGGCGCGGGATTGGAGGCGCGTCTGCAGTCGCTTTGCGAGGCCGCGTTGCCCGGCAAGAGAATCGATGTGCACGATAACTTGTTCGAGATCGGGGCAAGCTCGCTCAAGTTGATCGAGATCCACGAAGGCATCGACCGCGAATTCCCGGGCCTCATCGATTTAACCGAGTTGTTCGACTATCCCACCATCGCCCAGCTGGCG
>CAVVPB010000009.1:0-242985 GCA_963749775.1 uncultured Gammaproteobacteria bacterium | reverse complement strand
TGCCGTCGCCGAAGTTGTTGAGCACCACGACTTTGATGGGCAAATCATAGGTGGTGACCGTTTCCAGCTCGCCGATATTCATGCGGATGCTCGCATCGCCGTTGATATCGATGACCAAACGGCCGCGCTGCGCGAACTGCGCGCCCACCGCGGCCGGCAGGCCGAAGCCCATGGTCCGATGCTTCCCGACGTCAACCACAGCCTCGGGGCGCGGAAGTCAAAATACTGCGCCGCCCACATCTGGTGCTGTCCGACGCCGGTGGTGATGATGGCCTCGCCTCGAGTCAGCCGATTGATTTCTTCGATGACGTAGTACGGCTGAATCAACGCACTGTCGCGATCGTACTTCATCGCATGCTTCAGGCGCAGCTCGCTGCAATGCCGATGCCACGGCGACCAATCGCGCCGAAAGCCTTACGTTCTCCGTACTCCAGCAATCCGCGCAGCGCGTCTGCGATCAATCCCACATGACTCCAATTCACCCGCTTGACCTTGTCGATTTCGGAGGCATCGATATCGAAATGCGCGATGAACTTCGCTTTGCCGGCAAATTTGGCCACGTTGCCGGCCACCCGACCATCAAAGCGCGCACCGAGCGCCAAGAGGCAATCGCAATCATCCACCGCATAGTTGGCGAATGCCGTGCCGTGCATGCCGAGCATGCGCATGGACAGTGTATCGGCGGTGTCGACGGCGCCGATGCCCATGAGCGTGGTCACCACCGGAATCTGAAACTGCTTCGAAAAATCGCGCAACGCGCCTGCGGCGTTGCCGTTGATCACGCCGCCGCCCGCATAGATCAGCGGGCGCTCCGCGGCATTTAAGGCCGCGAAGAAATCCGCACAGGCGGCCTCCGGCAACTTCGCGGCCTCCAGCCTGTTCATGCGCTGCCGGAAGCCGGGCACGGCCAGGCGGCCGGAGCCTTGAAACACGCCTTTCCAATTCTGCACGTCCTTCGGCACGTCCAACACCACCGGACCCGGCCGCCCGGTACGCGCGATTTCGAAGGCAGTGCGCACCGTGGCTTCCAATTTGGCGGGGTCGGTGATCAAGAACACGTGCTTGGCGACCGCGCCCATGATGCTCGGCACCGGGGCTTCTTGGAAGGCATCGGTACCGATTGAAGTGGTGGGCACCTGGCCGCAGATGACCACGATCGGCACGGAATCCGCCAGGCTGTCCCGCACCGGCGTGACGGTATTGGTGGCGCCCGGACCCGACGTCACCATGGCAACGCCCACCCGGCCGCTCGCCCGCGCATAGCCCGCCGCCATAAACCCGGCGCCCTGCTCGTTGGCTGGCACGACCAGGGGCATGGCCGCTTCGTGTTCCTGGTTGTAGCGAAATACCGCATCATAAATCGGCAATATCGCGCCGCCGCTGTAGCCGAAAATGGTATCGACGCCCTCGTCGGCCAGTACCTGGACGAGCATGTCCGCACCGGTCATCGTGGCACCTGCCAGCGGATGCGCGCCTTTGCTCAGCATTTCGGTATGGTTCTTCACTGGAGGAAAGACTAGCAGCTTTGGGCTCTGGCGCCCATGTGCCGCGCTCCCGTATCCTGCGGTGCCATGCGTCATATCATCGCAATACTTCTACAAAATGAAGCCGGCGCGTTGACACGCGTCACCGGGCTGATATCCGCGCGCGGATACAACATCGAGTCGCTCTCGGTCGCCGCCACCAACGACCCGACGGTTTCGCGCGTCACGTTGGTGACCATCGGATCCGACCAGGTCATCGCTCAGATCAACGCCCAGCTCCTGAAGCTGGTCGACGTCGTTGCGGTCGAAGACCTGACCAGCGGCGATCACCTGGCGCGCGAATTGCTGTTGATCAAGCTGAAGCTCTTCGCCGACCAGGTCGAATCGGCAAGCGCGCTGCTGCGCCGAGCCGGAGGCAGGGTGCTGTCGTCCAATCCGTCGAGCTATATCATCGAGCTCGCCGGCACCGAAATCGAGGTTGGCGAATTCATCGCCCATATCGGCGCATTCGGCGAGATTGTCGAAGTGGTGCGCAGCGGTGTTCTCGGTATTTCGCGCGGTAACCCACGCTTGCATGTCATCAAATGAATACTCCCTACACGCTGTACGATTATCTGCCCTCCGGCAACGGTTACAAGGTGCGCCTGACGCTCAAGCGCCTGAACATCCCGTATCGATTGGTGCAGGTGGATATCACCCGGGGGGAGACGCGAACGGCGGAGTACCTGGCTAAAAATCCCAACGGCAGAATTCCACTGCTCGAGATCCCGGGCCGCGGATTTCTGGCGGAGAGCCACGCCATCATCAGCTTTCTGGCCGAGGGGTCCGAATTGATCCCAGCCGATGCTTGGCAGCGCGCCAATCTTTGGCAGTGGCTGTGTTTCGAGCAATACAACCTTGAACCGAACCTCGGCACCGCGCGATTTTGGATCAAGAGTCTGCACAAGAGCACGGCGCAACTCGGCGAGCGATTGACGGAAAAAATCACCCAAGGCCATGCGGCCCTCGCCGTGCTGGAACGGGGCCTCCAAGGCAAGGAGTTCCTGGTGGCGGATCGATTCACGTTGGCAGACATCGCGCTCTACGCCTATACGCACGTGGCGCCGGAGGGCGGCATATCGCTCGACGCCTATCCCGGTATCGGCGCGTGGCTGAAACGAGTCGCCGCGCAAGCGCGGCACGCCCCCATCAGCGCGCCTTAGACAAAGATCACGGCGCACGTTTACGCTAAAATTTGCGAAATCATTGCGGGTGTTACATGCAGGGTACGGACTCGACCATTCAGTACGCTCTTGAGCTCTTATTGGGCTTAGGCCTGGGTGCAATCGTCGGACTGGAACGGCGCCTGCGGGGGCATCCGGCAGGCATTCATACCAACGCGCTGGTTGCCCTGGGCTCCACCGCCTTTGTCATCGCGGGACTGGTGCTGGGCGGCGAAATTTCCCGCGTGGCAGCCCAGGTCGTGACCGGCAGCGGCTTCATATGCGCCGGCGTCATTCTGCATCGCGGGGCCGACGTCCGCGGCCTCAATACCTCCGCAACCTTGTGGTGCGCCTCGGCGATGGGAGTGCTGTCAGGCGTGAATCGGCCGCTGCTCGCCTGCCTGGTCGCCGCCGCCGTGCTGCTGACCAACATCACGCTGCACTATGTCGAGCATGTGCTGGTCAAAATGACGGGCGATAGCGCGGCGAGTTAGCAGATTTTTTTCATTCCCTGAGGAAACGCTTGTCATGCCCGAAATTGAAGTCACTCCCGAACACGCGGCCGACCCCAATACCCGCCGCGTCGGCATTTTGGTGGGAGTCGTCGGTATCTTGTTGTCCGTGGTCACGATCGCCTCGCACCGTGCGCATACCGAAGCCGTCATTCATCGCACCGAATCGAACGATCAATGGGGCTACTACCAGGCCAAAAAGATCCGCGAGAACACCGAAGAGGTGGCGCTGGCGCTGATACAGACCTTGAGCTCGGATCCGTCCAAGACAGAAGCGATGGCGCATAAGCTCGAGGCTGCGCGCGTCAAGTACGCGGCGGACGCGGAAAGAATTCAGGAAGAGGCACGTGCCAAGGATGAGGAGACCAAGCGGGCGGAGCGCCGGGCGCTGCGCTTCGATATCGGCGAAGGATTGCTCGAGCTCGGGTTGGTGCTATGTTCACTGTATTTTTTGGCGCGCAAGAACTTCTTCCCGATTTTCGGCATCCTCGCGAGCATTTGCGGCACCGTGATGGGGGTGCTGGGTTTCATGCTTTGAACCGGCTGCTGACACTGACCGCGATGGCGGCGTTCGCGCTGGTAGCGGCGGCAAGGGCTGCCGATGCGCCCGCGGGCGAGTCGGCGTTGCCGAGAGTGGAAGCGCGCTCCGGCAATTTGGTGGCGGTCGGCGTGGTTCACGGCGACAAGATGAGCATTCACGTCAGCCGGCTGCTCGACAATGCGCCGGTGCGAGATGCTGCGATCACCGTGGTACTGCGCGGCGCGGCGCACGGTGCCACCGCCGAAACCGACGGCAGCTATTCGCTGCAAACTAAGGACCTGACTTTGCCGGGGGCCGCGACGGTGGAATTTCAAGTGAGCCAGGGCGCGGAACGCGAGACTCTCAAGGGCACGCTCGCGATCGCGGCCGCGGGCGGCGCGGAGGACAAGAACAATGCGCGGCAATTGTGGTGGTGGGTGCTTAATTTCGCCGTGTGCTTCGGGATTTTGTGGCTCATCTCGCGGCGTCGCAAAGCAGCAAGCTAGAAACTCTGCATCGTCTGCACCAGAAATTGAACTTTCTGGATGCCCGGCAGGTTATTGAGCGGAAATGCCAAATCAATGTGCAGCACGTTGCCCAATCCCGAACGCGTATTGCCCAGGCGTAATCCAAAGCCCACATCCTTGAGCAGCCCCGGATCGCTGTTGCCGACAACGCCGGTGCCCCAGGTTCGACCCACGTCGGCAAACACGGCGCCTCCCACCCGAACCAGGCGAAAGGGATACCAATCCGTAAAGACCCGCTGTTCAACCGTGAAAAGCGCTCGGGAGGTACCGGACTCGAAGCGCAGCGGATAACCGCGCAACCCGTTGTCGCCGCCGAGCAGCAGCTGCATGTCGGGATCTAGCTTATAGGTCGTCGTTCCGGAAAGTGCCGCATACAGCAGCCAATTCTCACGCCAGCGCCAATAATATTTGGCGGCGGCATCGGCGATCAGATTGCGCGCCTGCCCCTGCTCGACGCGCGTGGAGAAATCACCGGTTAAAAACAGCTGCTGCGCCGACGGCAATTCGATTCCGTGCAGCGCTTTTGTCGTCAGGATGACGGCATTGCGGTCCGCACCGAAGACGCTGTTCGACAGTCCCACCTCGCCGCTGATTTCGGTGCCGAAATACAAATCTTCGGCTCGGCCGATTTGATCCTGGTCCCCGACCTTGCCGTAAGCGTCCTGGATAATGTCGAACCCGGTAAATGGATACGACAGCGTCCTGTCCGGCGGCAGCTGCATCGCGGGGGTCAGGGTAACCGGCGTCGGCAAAAACAGATTGCGGTCGTAGCGCACGCCGAAAGTCCAGCGCTTGGTCCAACCGTCGATGAGGCCGCTCGAGACACCACCGCTCAGTTCGAATGCTGTCTCGTTGTCGTTGAATTGATCGACGATATTGCCCAAGTTATAGCGCGAAATTGTGCGATCGAAGCCGTTGTAGGAGAGCTTCGCGCTCCATGGAGCATCCAACGAGTAAAAGGGCTGTGCCAGCAGCAGCTGGCGCTGCGAGCCGTCGCTGGAATCGGCATACGTGAGCGCGGAAACCCAACGCGACCCAAACACATTGGGATCTTTCCATTGGATGGTGCTGCTGGTGCGATCCACGTTGCTGCCGTGCGATATCTGCAGCGTCTTTCCCCAGCCGAGGAAATTCGTATCTTCCAGGTAGAATTTGGTGGTGTTGGTACCGCCGGTGCGGCCGAAGGATATGCCCGGGCTTAAAGTCCAGACATCCTTGGTAATCACCTTGATGTCGACCTTACCGTCGGCGTAGTGCACCGGCACGATGCGCGCGTCGTACACATACGGAAGCAGGCGCAGCGCGCGCTCGGTCTCCGCGAGCTTGCGTGCAAGATACGGCTCGCCGCTGGCGAACAGCAGCTGTGCCTGGATGGTGGAGTGCTTGGTTCGTATGTGCAGGTGATTCGCCAGCCGGAACAGTCCGTTGTTCTCACGCGGGTCGCTTTCATCGAATATGTTGCGGGCGACGATTTCGATCGTGCCGACGACGGCGCCCGCGGCTTCCAGCGCCGCATCGCTCGGCACATCCGCCGGCCTAGGCTCATCGATGCGCGTGTGTTCCCTGTCGGTGAGCTTTGCAGCAAATCCTTGCGTAGGAATGGCCGCGGTCAGGAGAGCGAATGCTATCAGGCACCCGCCGCGGGATAGGCGCATCAGGCGAATGGGCTATAAGGCAGCGTTGTCGCTCTCGCCCGTGCGGATGCGCAGCACCCGGAGGATGTCAGTGACGAAAATTTTTCCATCACCCACCTTCCCTGTCTTCGACGCTCCCACGATGGCTTCCATTACTTGGTCGACCAGCTCGTTCTTCACAGCGACTTCGATGCGGGTCTTCGGCACGAAGTCGACTACGTACTCCGCGCCGCGGTAAAGCTCAGTGTGCCCGCGTTGTCGCCCGAATCCCTTGACTTCCGTCACGGTCATGCCGGAGACGCCGATTTCGGACAATGCAGCGCGCACGTCATCCAGCTTGAAGGGTTTGATGATCGCCGTAATCAATTTCATTCTAGACTCCGATCAGGGGCCGTCTAGGTAATACTATTACGATTCCGTCGGGCTGTATGCCCTCAATCACCCTGCCAAGGGGGTAACTATGAATTCCACCATCCTCATCATCGGCGGCGGACAGGCCGGTGCCCAGGCCGTCGACACCCTGCGGCGTGAGGGCTTCGGCGGCCGCCTGATGTTGGTCTGCGACGAGCCGGAGCTGCCGTATCAGCGGCCGCCATTGTCGAAAAAGTATCTCGCCGGCGAGCTTTCACCCGATCGGCTGCTGTTTAAGCATCGCGCCTTCTATGACGAACATCGAATCGAGCTGCACCTGGGCGTACCGGCGGTGCGGCTCGACCCTGCCGCCCGTGAGGTGCACCTGGGCGGCGGGGAAAGGCTGCCGTACGACCGATTGCTGCTGTGCCTGGGCGCTTCGCCGCGGCGCCTGACCTGCCCCGGCGCGACATTGAGCGGGGTGCATTATTTGCGCAGCGTGGCGGATGTCGGGTCGATTCGCGCGGCATTCAAACCGGGCGCCCGCGCCGTCATCATCGGCGGCGGCTTCATCGGGCTGGAAACAGCGGCGACCTGCAGCCAGATGGGCTGCGAGGTCACCGTGCTGGAAATCGCCGACCGCGTCATGGGTCGCGTGGTGTCGCCCTGCGTCTCGCAATTTTTTGAGCTGGAGCATCGCTCTCGGGGCGTCGATATCCGATGCAACGCGCGCGTGGTTCGCCTCGAAGGCCAAGGCCGCGTCGAACGTGTGGTCTGCGCGGACGGCAGCAGCCATGCGGCGGATCTGGTCATCGTCGGCGTAGGCGTCGTTCCCGGCACCGACCTCGCGAGCGCTGCGGGACTTGAGTGCGACAACGGCATTCTCGTCGATGAGTACTGCCGCGCCGGCGACGGGACGATCTTTGCGGCGGGCGATTGCACCAATCATCCCTCACCGCGCTACGGCCTGCGGGTGCGGCTGGAGTCGGTCGACAACGCGTTCGAGCAGGCCAAGACCGCGGCGCTCAATATGCTTGACCGCCAGGTCACCCATGACCGCGTGCCCTGGTTCTGGTCCGACCAATTCGACAACAAGCTGCTGATCGCGGGACTGTCACCGGAATACGACCAGCAGGTGCTGCGCGGCGATCCGGCCTCGCGCAGCTTCAGCGTCTGCTACCTCAAAGGACGCGAACTGGTCGCGGTGGAAGCCATCAATCACTCGAAGGACTACATGGCCGCGCGCAAGCTCATCGCCGAGCGTGTGCTCGTGGATTTGAAGAAACTGGCCGATCCGAATCTGGCGCTCAAAGAATCCGTGTAGTGGCCCGCGTCACGTTCATCGAGCCGAGCGGCCAGCGCCGCGAGATTGAGGCGCCGATCGGCATCACCCTGATGGAGACGGCGGTGCGAAACGGCGTGCCGGGGATCGTGGCGCTCTGCGGCGGCGCCTGCGCCTGCGCGACCTGTCATGTCTATGTCAAGGCCGAGTGGTTTCGCCGGCTCGAACCGCGCGAAGATATGGAGGAAGGCATGCTGGAATCGGCGTGGGAACCCCGGGAGAATAGCCGGCTCAGTTGCCAGATTCATATCACACCGAATCTTGACGGGCTTGAAGTCACGATTCCTCAGCATCAGGGGGCAGATTAGCAATGTTCGGCATGGCCATTCATGGCGGCGCAGGTACGCTGCCGCGCGCAGAAATGGGGCGCGAGGCGGAGATTCGATACCGCACCGCTCTTTCGCAAGCGATCGACGCCGGCTTTGCGGTGCTTGAGGCGGGCGGCACCAGCATCGATGCCGTGACCCGAGCGGTGGTGCTGCTGGAAGACAACCCCTTGTTCAATGCCGGACGCGGCTCCGTGTTCACGCTCGACGGCCGCAACGAATTGGATGCCTCGATCATGGACGGCGGCACCCTCAAGGCGGGCGCGGTGTGCGGTCTGACCCGCATCAAAAATCCGATCGAGCTGGCGCGTGCCGTCATGGAGCAATCGGAGCACGTGATGCTGGCGGGCGCGGGCGCGGAGGAATTTGCATCGAGCCGCGGCATCGCGTTTGTGCCGCAAAGCTATTTCTTTACCCCCGAGCGTTGGAAACAGCTCGAACGCGTGCGCGGCGGGAATGGCGGCCTTTCCCTGACCATTTCACATGTGGGCACCGTGGGCGCGGTGGCGCTCGACGCCCGCGGCCGGTTGGCCGCCGCGACCTCCACCGGGGGCATGACCGGCAAGCGCTTTCAACGCGTCGGTGACTCGCCGCTCATCGGCGCCGGCACCTATGCCGATGATCGCTCCTGTGCCGTGTCGGCCACCGGACACGGCGAAGTCTTCATTCGCTGCGCGGTCGCCCATGATATCTGTGCGCGAATGCGCTTCGGAGGCCGCAGCGTGGCGCAGGCGGTACGCGAAGTAGTGCTCGATGAGCTGCCCGCGTATGGCGGCGAGGGAGGGGTCATCGCGATCGACGCACACGGCGAAATCGCGACCGAATTCAATTGCGAAGGCATGTTTCGAGCCAGCCGCAGAGCCGGAGAGCAGACGCAGATCGGGATCTATCGGCCCGACTGAGCGTCAGGCATCGATCTGATGGCGGCGCTTTTCGAAGCGTCCGGTTCTCATGGTGTGGTATTCGGCTTCCATCACGATGACCCGATTTCTGCCCTCTTCCTTGGCACAGTACAGCGCTTCATCGGCGAGTTGGATCAAGCCTTCCAGCGTGCGATTGGCCGCGGGCAACACGAAGGCCGCTCCGATGCTCACCGTCAGCCGGCTGGCGACTCTGGACGCCTCATGGGGGATGTTCAATTCGGCGATAGAGCGCTGGATGCGGGTCAGCACCTCGGCGACGTATTCACGGCTGGCCTCATACAGCACGATCGCGAATTCCTCGCCGCCGTACCTGGCGACGAAGTCGAGCGGCCGACGCGCACACTGGCCCAGGGTCCCGGCGACGGCGCGCAGGCATTCATCGCCGGCCTGGTGGCCGTAGCGATCGTTGTAATCCTTGAAGCAATCGATATCCGCGAGCAGTACTGCGATGCGTTCCTCTTCGCGCACCGCCTGTTGCCAGACCCGCGCAATGTGTTGATCGAACATGCGGCGATTCTGAATGCCGGTCAAGCCGTCGCGCGCGACCAAGTCGCGCAGCAGACAGGCCTCGAGAAAGCGCATGCGGTTGGTCTTCTCGTGCATGTAGGTAGCCGAAGCGCAGAACAAATTCGCAGCCACGATGGCCAACGCGCTGTAGCTGAACTCGCGACCCGCCAACATGAGCGCCGTGCCGGCGGCCAGATAAGAGAACATCACGATGACGCTTGCGGCCACGGCGTGATAGAAAATCAGCCCGCTCATGAAGTACGTGAAAACAATGCCGAGGATGACGCAGGGAAACAAAATCGAGACCCCGCCGAGCGAGGCAATGATCTGCATGGCTGCCAGGCTCAGGCCCAGGATCGTCATGATGACGATGGTGAGCGGCGCATGGATCCGGTGTCGTTTCACCGAAAAGCTCGCCGCCAGCCCGATGAGCAGTACCGGAATGATGACCAGTATGCAGATCCTGCTCGGGATGCGGTTAAGGTCAGGTTCCAACACCATGGCGTTCATGGCCGAAAACGCGACGATGATCACGACGGCGAGACACAGATTCACGCGCGTATGGAGCAGGTTCTCTTCGAAATTCCTACGCCGGAATTCGACCTCGAGGTCTGCGTCAAATGTCAGCCAGGGAAATCCCGCGCGCAATTGACGCGCGTGCGGAGAATTGGGCAAGTCCTCGATGTGGAGCGCATGGGCGGTGCTCATTCGTTTCACCGTACCCGACCTTGCGCTAACGGCTCAATGATCTGCGACACTTTTTGAAAGGAAAAAGTGCGGCCTCGACGTTATGTCAAACCAGATCAATCGGCCAAATAGTGCGCGAGGTAGGCGTCAAAATTCATGCTGTCGGCGGCTTCGATGCGGCGTTGCGCCCGATGCGAGTCTTCAGCCTCCATCGCAAATTCGGCAAGCCGGCGCTCGTTTGGCGGATAGAGACCCAGAAAGTAATCCTTGTGCTGCTTCGACATGCGAAGCGCCAGCTGAAAAAAAGACTCGCCGGTCTGGCGCATTTCCGCGAGCATTCGGGCCGATGGAGTCCGCTCGACGTCATCGATCTTCGCGCGCTGCTGTTCGAGTGCGGAAGAATACGGGCGTGTAGATTCGCCATGATCGAGCATTTCGCACACCCCTTGCATCGAATCGAGCAGCTCGCCGGCCCAGGCGGTCATGAGGACGTCGCGCCCTTCCCGATTTAGCTTAAGGTTTGGTTCCCGTCCGCGCCTTGCGACCGTCAGATGATTGGCATCCAGCGCTCCCTGCTCGCCGCGGCTGATCGGCTCGCTGCCCCGCAACAGGCACAGTGCAAGAAACGCCTCGAGGAAGCGCAGCTTGTTTTGATTGACACCGACCGGATCGAACGCGCTCACGTCCAGCGCCCGCACTTCGACGTATTCCACACCCGCCCGATGCAGCGCCTTGGTCGGCCGTTCACCGCTGCGCGCTATCCGTTTGGGCCGGATGAAACTGTAGTATTCGTTTTCAATCTGCAACAGGTTGGCGTTGAGCTGGCGGTACTCGCCGTCGACTTTGACGCCGAGCTTCTCGTAGGGCGCATACGGCGTGCTGATGGCCCGCGAAAGATCGCGTACATATTCGTCCAGGCTATTGACCGACACGCTCAATGTCGATTGATTTTTGTTGCGGTAGCCGATGTCGCTCATGCGCAGTGATGTGCCATACGGCTCGTAAACCGTGTCGGCGTCGAGGACCGCCAGGGTATTCTCGCGTCCCGCAAAGAAGCTGTTCGAGACGGCCGGCGAGGTGCCGAACAAGTACAGCACCAGCCACCCATAGCGCCGATAGTTGCGAAGCACGGCAAAGTACTGCTCGGACACGAAGTCCTGGTGCGCCTGTGTGGATTGATTGACTTCCTGCAGCACGCTCCACAATCTGTCACTGAAGGAGTAGTTGAAGTGCACCCCCGAGATCGCCTGCATGATGCGCCCGTAACGCACTCCCAGGCCGTGCCGATAGATGGTTTTCATCCGACCGACATTCGAGCCGCCGAATTGTGCGAGCGGGATGCTCGCATCGCCGTGGATAGTGCAGGGCATGCTGGTCGCCCATAACAGTTCGTCATCCAGGTGGCGATACACGAACTGATGAATGTCGCACAGGTACTGCAAAAGCTCCCATGACTCGCCGAACGGCGGAGTGACCAATTCGATCAGGGATTCAGAAAAATCAGTCGTAATATGCTCATCGGTCAGCGGCGCGCCCAACGCTGCGGGATGACGCGTCTGTGCAATGTCGCCCGCGGGGGATACGCGCAAGGACTCCTTCTCGACGCCTTTGCGGCCGCCGCGCAATACCGCCCTCTCGCCGGAATTAATGAGTCCCGCGAGGCGCCGCTCGAAGTTCTTATCCACCACGTTACGCAAGACTATCCTCGATTG
Source organism: uncultured Gammaproteobacteria bacterium (assembly GCA_963749775.1). Classification (GTDB taxonomy): domain Bacteria; phylum Pseudomonadota; class Gammaproteobacteria; order Steroidobacterales; family Steroidobacteraceae; genus Bog-1198. Next base: position 231,258 of record CAVVPB010000009.1, on the reverse strand, counting down.
ATGTTTTTCTTACGGCAATTCGGCAACGACTTCGATTTGCACGAGAGCCTTAGGATCGATCAAACGCTGTACTTGCACCCATGAGGTGGCGGGCAAGCGCTCCTTGCCGTAGTACTCGAAGCGCAAATCTGCGGCTTTTAGCAACGCGTCCATATCCGTGGTGTAAATCGTCTCTTTCACAACTTGTTCGAAATCGGCGCCGTGAGCGGCCAGAGTGCGGCGTATTTCGGAATAAGCGGCACGCATTTGCCCGGCCATATCGCCCGGCGACACCAGGCGCCCGTTCTGATCCGCGGCCACCGAGCCTGAAATATACAGCGTTTTATCGATTAAGACGGCCTGCGAATAGCCGAAGTCCTTTTCATACGGGTGCAGGTGAAATACCTGCTTCACGCGCGGCGGCGCCAATTGCGGTTGTCGTTCGCAGGCGCAAAGCGCCAAGGACGCGGCGCCCATCATCAGCAGGACGCGCAGCGGCCAGCGCGCATTTTCAGGGTTTGTGGCTTTGCATGGCCTCAGCACGGGAACGCAGCGCACCGAGCATTTTGGGCAAATCCTTGCGCAGCGCCGATCGCACGATCCAGTGTGGTACCCAGAAGCCGGGCACCAGGACGACCGTATAATGCGCGACCGTGTAGTCGCCGTCGCTGCTCAATTCCCACGAACCGCGCAGAGTACTCAAGTCCCCCGAGACGCGTTCGATCGACACCTTCGACGGCTGATCGTAAGAAGCGCGGATGATGTAGGTCAGCTTGGGTAGGTACCAAGAAAAGTTCATGACGTGACGAATTGTCTGCCACGAGCCGTCCGGGGCCGATTCCAGCACGTCGCACACCTCGAGACCGGGTACCAGCCGCAAGGATTCGGGGCAGCTCGTGATCAGCGACCATACCGTCTCGCGCCGCGCATGAATTCTGACCGTGGCGCTGGCGATGCCGCTTTGCTCCGCGGGGTCCAATGCCACCGTCACCTCGATGTCTCCACGCTGGGGAGTGTCCGGCGCAGGATTTGCGGCAAGAGAGGTCGCGGAGGTCAGAAGGAGCAATGCGAGTGAGAATGAAGAACGCACGAGATAGTCTGACTCCAGCCAACCGATACTGTTCGAAAGAGATCGCCGCCTGGCGGTTGTTAAAATCCAAAATCGTCATTTCGAAGCGCTCATCCAGACCTTCATCTTATCCTCGAGAAGGTCCAGAGGCATTGCGCCGTCCTTGAGAATTTCCGAGTGAAATTCTCGAACGTCGAAGCGCCCGCCCAGCAATTGCTGCGCCCGCGCCCGCAGATCACGGAGCTTAAGTTCGCCCATCAGGCACGCCAGCGCATCCGCGGGATTTGCCGCATACCAATCAATCAGCAATCGAGCATCGAGCTCATCCAACCCGAGGTGCATACGAAGGTAATCAAGGGCCTGGACCGGCGTCCAGCCCTGCGCATGCAGCGCGGTATCGACCACCGCGCCCACGGCGCAGCGCAATTCTGCCTGGGCGGCATCCGCTTTGGCCGCCTCATCATACAGGCCCAGCGCCTCACCCTGCGAAGCGGCATACCGCCCCCATCCCTCCGTGAATGCAGGCTCGGCACCGAAGCGGCGGAATCGCGGCAGCTCCAGGCGCTCTTGCTGAAGCGCGATTTGATAGTGACGACCCGGTATGGCCTGTTCAAGAAAGCTGGCAATCACAACGGCCGGTGTGCCCCCGCGGCCTGTGTCGACATACAGGACGGCCGGCGGAGTTCCTGTCGGCCCGGCGCGCTGATAGGTGAGCGGCGTAGCCGGCTCGCGCGACCAATCGACGCCGCGGATATCAAAATCGGCTTTTGGATTTTCGGAAAACAAATCGGGCATGGCGGTGCGGACCCGCACCGCCAATTCTTTATAGGCGCTCAGCAATTCGTTGGCGGCGAGCGGCGCCGGACGAGGCGTTTGTGAATGCGAGCCTAGGCGTTCGACTTGAGCCTCGGCGATGTGATGAATCTCATCCGGCGAGAGTGACGTGCTGGTGGCGCGTTTGACCCGATAAGCAGTACCACCGGGTGCCCAGGGGCAGCTCCGACCAGGCAACGCCGGTTCTGGCGCGCGGCAAATATTCTTGCTGCAGATAGGCATGCAATGCGCGATTGGCCGGCAGCAATTTTCGCGCGGTCGCATCGCTGATGGCTTTCGTCAGGCGCGTCCGCTCGGGATCCTGGATATTCTCCGGCATCGAATGCAACGGCGTGTAGAGCACATTGTTGGCATCGTCCGCACCCAGACGTTCGAGGATCGGCAGCATGCGTTCGACCAGCACACGCGACGATGTGTACCCGCGGCGCGTTCCCTCACGCATATTCGCCGTGGCCTGCTGCGTCCAGCGCACGTATTCATCGATGCGCTTCAGCCAGTCGCGGTAATCCGCGGCGGATGTGGGATGCGCGTTGAAGTCCGCGGCTTGCGCCGCAAAGTTCTGCACCATTCCGCCGAAGGGATTGATGGGCAGCAATTCCGCGGGAAAGGTAAAGCCCTCTATGGCGAGCTCTCGCTGCCTCTTGAATATGTCGTAGGTCAGGCGCGAATTCGCATCCAGTGGATCTCGGGGCACGTCGAGAAGTTCGGCCAGGTAGCGGCGTTCGATATTCAGCGCATCGGCGAGCAATTGCGGCGAAATGGCATCTTCCAGGTTCGGATGTTCGTCCCAATAGCGTTCGACGATTCGGCCGAGCTGATCCTTAGGCGCCGGCTTGGCCGCTGGAACGGGCGTGGGTGCGGTTGACGCGCCGCAGCCGGCCAGCGCCCAAAGCGCAAGTCCCTGCATGATCGCGTGAGAAAATCCCCTCATCAATGGATTATATGCCGGTGGGTAGGTCCATAATTCGCAGCTTGTAGCTTAGAGGAAGGCACTATGCTGGTGGGAACAAATCCGCGGCGCGTGGCGATCGTCGGCGGCGTACGAATTCCGTTTGCGCGCGGCAACGGCGCCTACGCAGAGGTCGGCAATCAAGAAATGCTGACCGCGGCGCTGCGCGGCGTGGTTGAACGTTTTGGATTGCAAGGCCAGCGTCTCGACGATGTCGCCGCCGGCGCCGTCATGAAACATTCCAGTCAATGGAATCTTACGCGCGAATCGGTGCTCGGATGCGGCCTAGCGCTGGAAACGCCGGGGCTCGATCTGCAACGCGCGTGCGGCACCGGCCTGGAAGCGGCAATCTTGATGGGCAACAAGATTGCGCTGGGCCAGATTGATTGCGCCATTGCCGGGGGCGTCGACACGGTGAGTGACCCACCGGTGGTGTACCCGAAAAGCTTCCAGCAGCTCTTGCTGCGCAGCTATCGCGGCAAGACCGCCGGCGCAAGACTGCAGCCCTGGTTAGGATTGCGCTGGAAGAATGTAAGGCCGGTATTGCCTGGCGTGGTGGAACCGCGCACCGGCCTGTCGATGGGTGAAAGCACCGAACTCATGGTCAAGACCTGGGGCATCACGCGCGTAGAGCAGGACCAGCTGGCATTGGAAAGTCATCAGAAGGCTGCCGCCGCCTACGCGCAAGGTTTTTACAAGGACTTGGTCATCAGCTACCAAGGCCTATCCCAAGACAACAATATCCGCACCGATACGACTCTGGAGAAGCTCGGCAAGCTGCGCCCGTCATTCGACCTCTCCGGGGCCGGCACCTTGACCGCTGGAAACTCCACGCCCATGACGGACGGCGCTTCGGCAGTGCTGCTTTCGTCCGAAGCATGGGCTCGCGAGCGCAATCTTCCGGTGCTTGCGTATTTGAGCTACGGCAAGGTCGCCGCCGTCGATTACATCGAAAAGAAGGAGGGCTTGCTCATGGCTCCCGCCTACGCGGTCCCGCGGATGCTGAGCGATGCAAAGCTGGGGCTTCAGGACTTCGATTTCTATGAAATACACGAGGCCTTCGCGGGACAGGTGCTGTGCACCTTGAAGGCTTGGGCCGACCCGGCCTTTTGCCGCGACAAGCTCAGACTGCCGGGCGCCCTTGGCAGCATCGATCGATCGAAACTCAATGTGAAAGGCGGCAGCCTTGCGATCGGCCACCCGTTCGCCGCGACCGGGGCGCGCATCGTCGCCACATTGGCAAAAATTCTCGACGAGAATAACGGCAAGCGTGGACTGATTTCAATCTGCACCGCGGGTGGCATGGGGGTCACCGCCATTGTCGAACGTTGAGGCTTGCTTGAGCGCCGGCAATTGAACGCGTTATTCTCGGGAAAATTCGGAGGGCAAGACCATGGGGCAGAATGTTGAGCTAACCGCGGGCGACGGCCACCGTCTCGACGCTTATTTCGCGCCATCCGCCGGCAAGCCGCGCGGCGGCATCGTCGTCATCCAAGAAATATTCGGCGTCACGCGCCACATTCGCGCGGTCGCGGATCAATATGCCGCGGCCGGCTTCAGCGCCATTGCGCCGGCGCTTTTCGACCGCGTGGAACGCAAGGTCGACGTGCCGTACACCGACATGCCGAAGGGCTATGGCTACATGCAAGCGCTAAAGAACGAGAACGTGATGCTCGACGTTAAGGCGGCTGTCGGGCGCGTGAGTGACGCGGGCAAAGTCGGCGTCGTCGGCTATTGCTGGGGCGGCACCATGGCTTACCTCGCCGCCGCGCGACTTGAACTGGCCGCCGCGGTCGCGTACTACGGAGGCGGGATCGACAAATACACCGCGGAAAAGCCGCGCTGCCCCATCATGTTCCATTTCGGCGAAAAGGACGCGCACATTCCGCAATCAGCCGTCAATAAAATCAAGGCCGATGTGCCGAACGGCATTTTTTATGGCTATCCTGCGGATCACGGATTCAATTGCACCGATCGGGCGAGCTTCGAGCCGACGAGCGCGAAGCTGGCGCTGGACCGCAGTTTAGAATTCTTCCATCGTTACGTGGGCTGACGCGCGGATGAGACTCAAAGACCCTAAGTTGCTGCGTGAGCTGTGCTTCATCGACGGCGCCTGGGTGGCTGCCGACGACGGCGCCACACTGGATGTAAGAAATCCTGCGACCACGCATCGACTGGGCTCGGTACCGAAGATGGGCGCCGCCGAAACGCGGCGGGCGATTGCCGCCGCCGCCGCGGCGCTGCCGGCATGGAAAGCGCGCACCGCCAAGGACCGGGCGACCGTGCTGCGCCGGTGGTTCGACTTGATCATCGAGCACCAGGAGGATCTGGCCACGCTCATGACCGCCGAGCAGGGCAAACCGCTGGCCGAGTCCAAAGTGGAGATCAGCTACGCCGCCTCCTTCATCGAGTGGTTTGCTGAAGAAGCCAAGCGCTTGTACGGTGACATCATTCCGGGTCATCAGACTGACAAGCGCATCCTGGTGCTGCGCCAGCCGGTCGGCGTGGTTGCCGCGATTACGCCGTGGAATTTTCCGGCCGCCATGATTACGCGCAAGGCCGGCCCGGCGCTCGCGGCCGGCTGCACGATCGTGTGCAAGCCGGCCACGCAGACTCCCTATTCGGCGCTCGCGCTCGGCAGAGCTTGCGGACCGGGCCGGAATTCCCAAAGGCGCATTCAACATGATCACCGGCACCGCCGCGGCAATCGGCGGCGAAATGACCAGTAACCCCACGGTACGAAAGCTCACCTTCACCGGCTCAACCGAAGTCGGCAAGAAGCTCATGGCCCAGTGCGCCGGCACGATGAAAAAGGTGTCGCTCGAGCTCGGCGGCAACGCACCGTTTGTCGTCTTCGACGACGCGGATTTGGATGCCGCGGTTCAGGGAGCGCTCGCCAGCAAGTACCGCAACACGGGCCAGACCTGCGTATGCGCCAACCGTCTTTTGATTCAAGCCGGTGTGTACGACGAATTTGCCAAGCGATTGAAATCGGCCACCGCGCAGCTGCGCGTGGGCGATGGCCTCGCGGGTGTCACCGATCAAGGACCCTTGATCGATGCCAACGCGGTATTGAAAGTGGAAGAACACATCGCGGACGCGCTCTCCAAGGGCGCGAAGATTGCGTTGGGTGGCAAGCGCCATGCCCTGGGTGGATCGTTCTTCGAGCCGACCATCCTGACCGATGTCACGCCCAAGATGCTGGTGGCGCGCGAGGAGACATTCGGCCCCGTGGCACCGCTATTCAAGTTCGACACGGAAGCCGAGGGCGTGTCGATGGCCAACGATACCGAGTTCGGTTTGGCCGCCTATCTCTATACGCGCGACCTGGCACGCAGCTGGAGAGTCTCCGAGGCGCTAGAGTACGGAATCGTGGGGCTGAACACCGGGATCATTTCTACCGAAGTCGCGCCCTTCGGAGGGGTCAAGGAATCGGGAACCGGCCGCGAAGGTTCCAAATACGGGATCCTCGACTACACCGAGATCAAATACGTCTGCGTTGGCGGAGTGAGTTAACAGCGTCGTGCTGGGGCGGTTCCTGGAGTTCTCGCTCGCGACGCCGGATATTCAGGCCTCGTTGGATTTTTACGCGAATCTCGGATTTTCGTCGGCGGAAGTCGGCGATGCCTGGCCGCATCCGTACGCCGTGGTGACCGACGGGCGCATCTGCCTGGGACTGCATCAAGAGGCCATCCTCGCGCCCTCGCTGACTTTCGTTAAGCCGGATCTGCTCAAACACTTGGACGCGCTCGAGAAAAAAGGCATTGAATTGGAATTCCGGCGTCTGGGCAACGATGTGTTCAACGAGGTCGGTTGGTTCGATCCCTCCGGACAGCTCGTAAGGCTCGTCGAAGCACGCACTTTTTCGCCGGTAAAGCGGCTCGCCAGCGACACCTCGCGATGCGGCTACTTCTTGGAAATCGCCATGCCGGCGCCGCAGCGCGACCTCGCAAAAGCGTATTGGGAGGATTTCGGCTTCGTCGGCATGGATGAACTCGATGATCGCCTGCCGCACATTTCCTGCACCAGCGATTTTATCGACTTGGGGCTTTATCATCCCGCGGATCTGCGCCGCGCTACTTTGAGGTTCGAGGTCGACGACGTCGGCGGCACACTGGCGCATCTGGCCGACAAGGGCATTTTGCCGAATGGTGAAATCCCGCCGGGATTACGCTCCGTGCCGGCCGCCATGCTGGTGGCGCCCGAAGGAACGCCCCTGCTGCTGACTAGCTGATGAGGACAGCGATCTTGAATTTCAAGCGCATGGCATCCTGAACCTGCAGGGCACCCAGCAACAGGCTGTAGGGCTTGAGGCCGATGGCCGTTTGGCGCAGCTCGATCGAACCTGTTGCTGTCAAGTGGTGAGTGTCGCTATTTAGCGTGAAAGGCGCCGCGACCTTCGCCTCTTGACCCGCAATACTGATCGTCAGGTACGCGGTCAGTGCGCCCGCCGTCTCGCCAATCGCCGTGCAGGTCACCGTGATGGCCGGAAACTCGGCAGCGTTGAGCACCGCAGCGCTCAGCATATTGCGGCGGGTGCCTGATTTGGCGTCTTCGGGAATCTCGCCCGGAAAATCGTCGCCTTCTTCGCGTCGTGATTGCGCATCGTCGACCATGAAATCATCGACCGGCACCTTCAGCGAAAATGACGAGGCGGATAACGAGGCGGCGATTTGCACCAGTCCTGTCAGCTGGCGGTTGACCATGACGTGGTTATGCCCCAGGTTTGCCAGCGGCCCCGCTCGATACACCAAAAGCCGCAGCTCGGAATTGCTTGAATCGATGTGATAAGCGCCCGGCGCGGGAAGCGTTTGCGGGCCTGCGCTGGGCTGCGTCTGTGATTGCGGTGCAAAAGGGTGCGGGCGCGGCACGGCGCACGCGGCCACACAGAGGACGAGCACGGCGAGGGCGGCGCTTTTGAACAATCTTTAAGTCTCGCTGACTTGCTAAACTAGCTCACAGTCTGCAGCCGGGGGCGCGCGATGCCAAATCAAAGTTCACCTGCCCGCTACGGTGTGGTCGCTCAAGGGCTTCACTGGATCATCGCCGCGCTCATCGTTACGCAGTTCACGCTGGCGTGGATGGCGGACGAACTGCCGCTCGGCATGCAGAAACTCGCGCTGCTGGCTCGGCACAAGAGTTTCGGCATGACGGTGCTGATGTTGGCGGTGCTGCGGTTACTGTGGCGCCTGTTCAATCGTCCTCCGCAAATGCCGACCATGATGCGGCCAACCGAGAAACTTCTCGCCAAGGGGATGCATGTTCTGCTTTATGGCTTGTTGTTTGCGATGCCCCTGACCGGATGGCTGATGTCCTCCGCCAAGAACTACTCGGTCAGCTGGTTCGGCCGCTTCACCTGGCCGGATCTCATCGGCCAGAACGAGCAGGCGTTCGAGCTGCTGAAGTCGACGCATCACCTGCTGAGCTGGCTGCTGCTCGCCGCGGCCATACTGCACATCGTGGCGGCGCTCAAGCATCACTTCTGGGACAGGGACGACGTGCTCACGCGGATGCTGCCATTTACCAAACCGGAGAAACGAACATGAAGAGACGCATCGTTGCCATGAGCGCTGTGTGGCTTGCATGCGCGGCAGGCGTCGCGGCCGCGGCCAGCCTCACCGCCGATGTCGCGCAGAGCAGGCTCGAGTTCGTCGGCGTGCAGGCCGGTGCTGACTTCAAAGGCGTTTTCCACAAATTCACCGCCGCCGTTGACTTTTCGCCCGACGCGCTTTCGAGCTCGAGCATCGACGTGCAGATCGATATGAATTCGGTGGACTCGATGGACAAGGACCGCGACAAGACCATGCGCGGAGCGGATGTATTCGATATCGCGCACAACCCGACGGCGCACTATGTCACCAAGAGCATCGCCAAGACCGCGGCCGGCTATTCCGCCGTCGGTGCGCTGACACTGCGCGGCGTCACCAAGGACGTGCCGATCGATTTTAAGTTCGTTCCCGGGGCCGCGGGGGGCAAGCTCGAAGGCAGCGCGAAACTGAAGCGCCTGGATTTTGGCGTCGGTCAGGGCGATTGGAAGAGCACGGAGTGGGTAGCCGATGCCGTGAAGATCAGCTTTTCCTTGGTGCTGAAACCTAAGACCTAAATGCCCCGCACCTTCGACGATGTTGCCGAATGCGTGGAGAGCACCCTAAGCCGCGTCGGCCCGCACATCGTGCTGGCGCTGCCGTTGGGCATCGGCAAGCCTAACCCGCTGGCCAACGAATTCTATCGCCGGGCGCGCCGCGACCCGTCCCTCACGCTCAAGATATTTACGGCCTTGAGTCTGCGTGCGCCGCAGTGGCGGGGCGAACTTGAGCGCCGCTTTCTCGAGCCGTTGGTGACGCGGTTATTCGGCGCCACCGTCCCCTTGGATTACGTTGCCGATCTGCACCACGGAGAGGTTCCGGGGAACGTGCAAATTGTCGAATTTTTTCTAGACCCCGGTGCGCTGCTCAACGTCGGGCATTCGCAGCGCCACTATGTCAGCACCAACTACACGGACGTGGCGCGCGATGTGGCCGCGCAAGGCGTCAACGTTATCGGCCAACTTGTTGCAAAACGCAGCGTCGATGGCTGCGTCGAATACAGTCTCGGGTCGAATCCCGACGTTACGGTGGACTTGCTGAAGATTTTGGCGCCGCAACGCCGGCAGGGCAGAGAGGTCGTGGTCATCGGCGAAGTCAATCGGCAGATGCCCTTCATGCTGGGACCGGCGGCGGTGAGCGCCGAGACCTTTGACTTTCTCATCGAGCATCCGCGCTATGACTACGATCTGTTTGCGCCGCCCAATCAGCCCTTGAGCACCGTCGACTATGCCATTGGCCTGTACGCCGCCCGTCTGGTCCGCGACGGCGGCACGCTGCAGCTCGGAATCGGCGAGCTCGGCGACGCGGTGAGCTACGGCCTGCAGCTGCGTCATCAGCAGAACAAGGAATTTCGCGAGATCTTGCGCGCGCTGAATGCCGCGGAACGCTTCGCTCCGACCCTGGACTCCGTCGGGGGTGAGGCGCCCTTCGAAGCGGGCCTTTACGCCTGTACGGAGATGTTGGTCGATGGCTTCCTGGAATTGTATCGCAGCGGCGTGCTGCGCCGGCGTGTCTATGATGATGTGCGCATCCAACGCCTGTTGAACGCGGGAACGATCACCGAGCGCATTGATGATGGATTTCTGGCGGCGCTGGCCGGCGAGGACTTCGCCAGCCCGCTCACCGCCGTTGAGTTTGCGCTGTTGCAAGGTATCGGCGTTTTTCGCCGCGACTGCCGCTACGCGAACGGCCGCATCGAAAACTTGGATGGCCAGAGCGCAGCTGCGGTGCTCGACACCCCGGCCGCTCGGGCAGAGGTTCTCGCACTCTGCGCCGGACGCCGATTGACCGGGGGAATACTGTTGCACGGGAGCTTTTTCCTGGGGCCGCGCGGATTCTACGCGGCGTTGCGCGATTTGCCCGAAACGGAGCGACGCCAGTTTTCGATGTGCGGGGTCTCTTTCGTCAACCAGCTGCAAGGCGCCGATCAGGAGCTGAAGATTGCGCAGCGCCGAGACGGGCGCTTCATCAATTCGAGCATGATGATGACCTTGCTGGGAGCGGCCGTGTCGGACGGCCTGGCCGACGGCCGCGTGGTCAGCGGCGTTGGCGGTCAATATAACTTCGTCGCCATGGCGCACTCTTTGCCGCAAGCGCGCTCCATTCTTGCGTTGCGCAGCACCCGCGAGAAGGAATCCGCGGTCACGTCGAACATCATTTGGAATTATGGCAACACCACCATCCCCCGGCATCTGCGCGATATCGTGGTGACGGAATACGGCGTCGCCGACCTGCGCGGACTCTCCGATCAGGACGTGATCGCGGCATTGCTGAACATCGCGGATTCGCGCTTTCAAGAGGGCTTGATGCGGCAGGCGCAGGCCGCAGGAAAGCTTAAGGACGATTATCGGATCCCCGATATCCACCGCAACAACATGCCGCGCGCGCTGGAGGAGCGGTTCATGCTCGCTCGCGCACGCGGATTGTTCTCGCAGTTTCCTTTCGGAACGGATTTCACGCGCGAGGAAATCGTCCTCGCCAAGGCCTTGGCGAGCTTGAAGGAGAAGACCCGAGGCGGCTGGCCGCGGATCAAAACCCTCGCCGGCGCCTTATCTTCGACTGCCGTGCCGGCGGCGGTCCGGCCGTATCTGGAGCGCATGTCGCTGGACGCGCCTCAAACACGCCAGGAATGGCTCTGGCAGCGTCTGCTCGTCCAAGAATTGCGCGGGCTTGACTCCCGGGATTAACTCCTGAGTCGCACCTTAAGATTTGTCTCCGGACGTCCGGATGAGTACCCTTGCCATCCCGTCCCATCCCCGCGGAGCGTTTTATGAAAATCGGCGTACCCAAAGAAGTCAAAATTCATGAATATCGGGTGGGCCTGGTGCCTGCGGGGGTCCGAGAACTGGTGGATTCGGGACACGCCGTTCTCGTGCAAAGCGGGGCGGGTGCGGGAATAGGCTTCGACGATTCGCACTACCTCGCGGCCGGCGGCACGATCCATAAGAGAGCGGAAGATATTTTCGGCGCGGCCGATCTCATCGTGAAAGTCAAAGAGCCGCAGCTCAATGAATGCAAGATGCTGCGCAGGCGGTCAAACGCTGTTCACCTACCTGCACCTGGCGGCCGACCGCGAGCAGGCGCAGGCGCTTTTGGCCTCGGGAGCGACTGCGATCGCCTACGAAACCGTGACCGCAACGGATGGTTCATTGCCGTTGTTGACGCCCATGAGCGAAGTGGCCGGCCGCATGTCGGTACAGGTCGGCGCCAATTGCCTGCAAAAGGCCAACGGCGGATTCGGCGTGCTATTGGGCGGTGTGCCAGGGGTTGCGCCGGCCAAGGTGGTCGTCCTCGGCGGTGGGGTCTCAGGCACACATGCCGTTGAAATGGCGGTGGGTCTGCGCGCCGACGTGACGGTGGTGGATCGCTCGGTCAGACGCCTGCGCGAGCTATCCTCAATCTTTGGCAGCCAGCTGAAAACGGTGTACTCGACGGCGAATGCGATTGAAGAACTCGTTCGCGACGCCGATCTGGTCATCGGCGCCGTGCTGATAGCGGGCGCGGCGGCACCCAAACTCGTGACTCGCGCCATGGTCAAGAAGATGAAAACCGGCGCGGTGTTGGTCGACATCGCGATCGATCAGGGGGGTTGCTTCGAAACCAGCCATCCGACCACGCACGCAGAACCGACCTATGTGCTCGACGGCGTGATCCATTATTGCGTGACCAACATGCCGGGCGCGGTGCCGAGAACGTCGACATTCGCACTCACCAATGCGACCTTGCCGTATGTCAAGGCGCTTGCGGATCATGGCTGGCGGGCGGCCATCGCCAAAGACCCCGGCCTCGCGCAGGGTCTTAACGTTCACGCCGGTCAGCTGACTCACGAGGCGGTTGCGAGCGCGCTCGGACTGGATTATCGGGCCTATCGTGCGGCTTGAATGGCAAAGCAACGGCATGTACCGAAATTTCGCCGCGCGACACCTGCGGTACGCCGCGAAGCGCTAGTTGAGGCGACGTTACACTGCCTCAAGATGTATGGGCACGATGGCGTGTCGGTACGCCGCATCAGCAAGGCAGCCGGCGTCTCGATCGGCTTGATCAACCATCATTTTCCGAGCAAGTCGGGATTGATCGCCGAAGCCTACGAAACTTTGGCGCTTTCGCTGCAGGACGCGCTTCGAGCCCAGGCTGAAAATGCCGCGCTCTTGCCGCGCGAGCGCTTGAGCGAATTCTTCCGTGCGTCATTCGCTCCGCAGCTTCTCGATCCGCAATTGTTCAATGTGTGGGTGGTATTCTGGAGCATGGTCGCGCACTCGCGCGAAATTCGCGCCGTGCATGATCGAACCTACGATCAGTATCGATCCATCTTGGGGACGCTTTTGGGCGAACTGGTGAAGTCCGGTGCCGCCCCGCCATTGAATCTGCGCTCCGCCGCAATTGCGCTGAGCGCACTGCTCGACGGGCTCTGGGTCGAACTGAGCTTGAGCCCCGAGACATTCAAGCCGCGCGAGGCGATCGCAATCTGCGAGGACTGGGTAAACGCCCTGTGCAGCGGGGCCTTCCCGCAGATGCTGCGCAAGAAACGCCGCTGACCTTCCCTCCTAGCCTTGTTATACTAGCGTTCAACAAGGTTTCGGGAGATTCTCCAATGGATGCAGAGCGATTGCCGCAGGATGAGACAACGGTACATCCGGCAGCCGCCGACGGATTCAGCTTGCCGGGATGGATATATCGGGATGCGGAGTTTCTGCAAGCCGAAAAGGAGCGGGTATTCGCCGCCTCGTGGCAGGTAATTTGCCATGTTAATGACATACCGAATTCCGGCGACTACTACACGCTGGATTTCCTGGGTGAGCCGCTGGTGGCCGTGCGCGGCCGCGACGGTGCGGTAAGAGCGTTCTTCAACGTCTGTCGCCATCGCGCAGCGCGGCTGCTCGACGGCGGTTCCGGGCGCTGCCCCGGACGCATCGTATGCCCCTACCACGCTTGGGTCTATGATCTTGGCGGCAGGCTCACCGCGGTACCTGAGCGCAAGGAATTTGTCGATTTTTCGCTCGACCGCTACGGCCTCAACACGGTCGAAACGGAAATATACAAAGGGTTCATCTTTGTACGCTTAAAGCCGGGACTGCCCAGCGTCGCCGAAATGCTGGCGCCTTATCACGAGGAACTGTCGCTCTATCGGCTGGAGGAACTCAAGCCTCTGGGACGTCTGACGTTGCGCGTGCGGCATGTGAATTGGAAGAACGTCACGGATAATTATTCGGATGCGATGCATATTGCCGTCGCGCATCCCGGTCTATCGCGCCTGTTCGGTCAATCCTACGGCGTCGAGTCCAAGCCGTGGGTGGACAAAATGTGGGGACACCTGCGCGAGTTGCCCTCCTCGCAGGTGTCAGAGCGCATGTACCAAGCGATGCTGCCAAAATCGCGCCATTTGCCCTCTGACCGGCAACGGCTGTGGACCTATTTCAAGCTGTGGCCGAACATCGCCTTCGACATCTACCCGGACCAGATTGACTTCATGCAGATCCTGCCGGTGTCGCCGACCGAAACGCTAATCCGGGAAATTGCCTACGCGCACCCCGACGATCGACGCGAAATGCGGGCGGCGCGGTACCTAAATTGGCGCATCAACCGCCGAGTCAGCATCGAGGACAAGGCACTGATTGAACGGGTGCAAAGCGGCATGGGCTCGCGCAGCTTCAGTCCCGGTCCATTGGGCAAAGGCGAGGTCGCATTGCGCAGTTTTGCGCGCCGCATGCGCGCACTCATTCCGGAGAGCCGGCTTGAGCGCGCGCCGCGCGCCGGCTGGTGGATCGGCAATGACGAGGGACGGACGACGTGATGGCGTCACCGCCGCGCGATGTCGTGATCATCGGCGGAGGCCACAACGGTCTGGTGTGCGCCGCCTATTTGGCGGCGGCGGGACTCAAAGTCACCGTGCTCGAGCGGCGCTCCGTGGTCGGCGGTGCCGCCGTTACCGAGGAATTTCATCCAGGATTCCGCAACTCGGTAGCGGCTTACACCGTATCGCTGCTCAATCCGAAGATCATCCGCGATCTTGACTTGCCGCGACACGGTTTGCGGATCGTCGAGCGCAAGCTGGCCAATTTTCTTCCCTTGGACGAGACCCGCTATTTGCAGGTCGGCGCGGGTCGGACCGCACAAGAGGTCGCCAAATTCTCCGCGCGCGACGCGGGGCGCCTGGACGCGTACGGCGAGCGCCTCGAGGCAATCGCCGATGTGTTGCGCGACATGGTGCTCGAAACGCCGCCGAATGTAACTGCGGGCAGCTGGCTTCAGGCGTTGCCCGAACTGCTGCGCAGCGCGCGCCTCGGCAAGCGCGTCGCCAAGCTCGACCTGCCGATGCGGCGCGAGCTTCTGGACTTGTTCGTCAAGTCCGCCGGGGATTATCTCGATTCATGGTTCGAAAGCGCACCGATCAAGGCGGCCTATGGATTCGACGGCATCGTCGGCAATTACGCGAGTCCGTACGCGGGCGGGTCCGCCTACGTGTTGTTGCACCACGTGTTCGGCGAGGTCAACGGCAAGAAAGGCGCTTGGGGCCACGCGATCGGCGGGATGGGCGCCATCACTCAGGCCATGGCCAAGGCGGCGGCGGCGCGCGGCGTGGAGATTCGCGTCGCCGCTCCGGTTCGAGAAGTCTTGGTAGAAGCCGGCCGCGCGGTGGGCGTGGTGACCGAAAAGGGCGAGGCCATTCGCGCGCGCAGCGTCGTGTCCAATCTAAATCCGAAATTGCTGTACGGCTCGCTCATCGACGCCGCCGTCTTGCCACAGGACTTTCGCGAGCGCATCAGCCGCTGGCGCTGCGGCTCGGGAACCTTTCGCATGAATGTCGCGCTGTCGGAGTTGCCCGACTTCAAGGTGCTGCCCGGCCGCGCAGTCGCCGATCATCACACCGCCGGTATCATCATGGCGCCGAGCCTTGCGTACATGGAGCAAGCCTATCTCGATGCCAAGGCCGGCGGATGGTCGAAGCGGCCAATCGTCGAAATGCTGATACCCTCGACCCTCGACGACACTCTCGCGCCCGCGGGGCAGCACGTCGCCAGCCTGTTCTGCCAGCATGTGGCCCCGGTGCTACCGAACGATGCCTCCTGGGATGCCCATCGCGAAGAAGTCGCGGACCTGATGATCGATCTGGTCAATTCGCATGCGCCGAATTTCAAAGCATCCGTACTGGGGCGCCAGATCATGAGCCCGCTGGATCTTGAACGCACCTTCGGGCTCATCGGCGGCGACATTTTTCACGGCGCCTTGAGCCTGGATCAGCTCTTCTCAGCACGACCGATGTTGGGACACGGCGACTATCGCGGGCCTTTGCGGGGCCTGTACATGTGCGGTTCCGGCACGCACCCCGGCGGCGGCGTCACCGGCGCGCCGGGCCACAACGCGGCGCGCGAGATCATTGCCGATTTTCGCCGCGGACGGCTTAAAAACGCCTGAGAGGCGAGGCCGCCTCGTTCAAAGCATTTTCTTCGCCGGATCCGGATATTGGAACGGGTCGGTCACATTGGGCTGGGTCGGCAAAACCTTACGCGGCAGCGGTTTCTCGCTGTTCGCGGCGGCCACGAGAACGGTCGCGAGCACCACCGCAGCCTGCCGCAAATCCTGCGGCCGCAAATGATCGAAAGTGTCGAGATCCGTGTGGTGGACCCGGGTCTCGTAATCCAGGGGATCTTGAATGAATTGGAAGGCCGGCAATCCGAGACGACTCAGGAAGACATGGTCCGTTCCTCCGGTCGGTTCGGCAACTACCGCGTTTGCGCCGAGGCTTGCGAATGGTGCTAGCCATTCGCGAAACCATGGAACCACGGCAAAATTGCCTTCCGTGTAGATGCCGCGAACCTTGCCCGAACCGTTGTCGATATTGAAATAGCCCACGAGCTCGGAAAAGCCGGGCAGGGTCGTTACCGGATACGAATCGGTAAGAAAATAGGGCGGCAGATCGGCCTCGGCCGGATCGGCGGGCGGCGGCCGGTGCGCCAGATGCTTCTCGACGAAGGCAGCCGAACCTAGGAGACCTTCTTCCTCACCGGCCCATAGCGCAAAGCGGATGGTCCGCTTCGGCTTCACAGCGAGGCTGGAAAGGATACGGGCCGCTTCCATGATCACGGCGCTGCCGGCGCCATTGTCGGCAGCACCGTCACCGGCAACCCAGCTATCCAAATGCGCGCCGGCCATGATGTAGCCGGCGTGCGGATCATCGCCGGGAATGTCCGCGAAAATGTTGTAGGCATTGTGATCCGCGTCCTCGAAATGCACGCGGCTGTCGATTTCGAGCCGCACTTCCCCGCGCTTGGCCAGGCGCGCAATTCGCCGATAGTCCTCGGCGCCAAGCTCCACGCCGGGCAGTTTCGGGGTCTTGCCGACGCGGTAACCGTTGCCTTCCCCATGCACCAGCCGGCCCTCGGTGCGCGACATCTGTATCAAAGCGACGGCGCCTTCTTGTGCCAAAAAAGCATCCAGATTGGCTCTGAAGCGATAGCGCTCGACGCGCCTTTTTCGCAGCGCAGGGTCAAAAGTCGGTTGCTCGTACTTGTCCAGCTTCGCGATGTCGGCATCGGTCAGGCGCTGAAACGGCGCCTCGCCATCGTCCTTGGGCGGTGCCGGCCAGGTGACCAGCACGATCTTGCCGGCGAGCTTTCCCTTCCAATCGGCGAAATCGCTTTCATGGGCCATGGGAGCGACAATCACCGCCGCCGATAAGACACCGTTGGTGGCGGGCGTCCAGGCGATCGGAATCGCGCGCAGTTCCAAGGGGCGCGGCGCCAGCATGCGCACATGCGAAGACTCAATCCACCATCCTCGACCGAAGTCGAATGCCTCCGTCCGGACGTCCTTCAATCCCCAGCTCTTGAACTTCTCCTGCGTCCAGCGTTCTGCCTTGCGCATCGCCGGCGAATTGGTCATCCGTCCGCCGATTTCATCCGCCAGGTAGGCTGCGGTGTCGACCACTTCGCTGTGATTGAAGCCGGCGTCGGAAATGCGATTGATCGTGAGGGGTTCGCCGGGAAACGTGGCGGTCTTGGAGGCGGCGGTAGCCGCCATCGATGCGGCGCCCACCAACATGCAGGCACAGGCAACACACAGCTTGGTCAGCACGGCTCTCCCTCTCCCCTCATGAAAAACAGGGCCGCATCGTAGCAACCAACGCCAGCGTTTACCAAGGATTCAATGGTCTGCCCAATCGAAACGCCAGACGGCGATCAGCGCGAACAGCAACGACCAGCCCAACAAAATGACGGTGGGCGCGACGGCGTAGTGCAGCGGCAGCCCGCGCCAAGTCATCGCATCGAACCCATCGACCGCCCAGCGAGTCGGCACATACTCGGTCACGCGCTGCAGCCATTCCGGAAACAAGAATGAGGGCACCCAGGCGCCTCCGAGCATCACGAGAATCAGCACCGAGAACATGGCCACGCCGCGCGTCGCGCCCACCGAACGGCCGAGAGCGGAAATCAGCAGCCCGGTGGTGGCGGCAAGCAGCGAGAATGCAAATGCAACCATCACGAAGCCCGGCACGCTGCCCGCGATACGCACGCCGAAGATGAGGCCGGCCACCAGGTAGACGACCGCCAAAATGAGCATGGCGATCAGTGTGGTGCCGGCCACGCGGCTGCCGAGCAGCACCGCGCGGGATAAAGGCGCGGCGCGCAATCTGCGCCACAAGCCTTCTTGGCGCATCAGCAGCAGGGTCACTCCCGCGTCGATACCCATGAATAAAATAAACTGGATGCTCATGCCGGCGAATGAATGGGCGTAGGAGTTGTAGCGCGGCCCGGTGGTTACCGCGGTATTCTCGAGATTGAAGGGGACAGGCCTTGAGTTGCCGGTGAAATTCGGGCGCGACAGCCGCTGCATGACATGCTGCGTGAGCAAGCCGGCGACCATGGGCCGAATCATCGCTTGCGACGGATCGTAAAGCAGCTTGACGTCCGGCATTTGACCTGTGCCCAAAAGAGCGCCGGTCGCTAAGGATTCGAAGCCGGCCGGAAACACAATCGCGGCGCGCAGCTTGCCGGAACGCACCAGCTGCGTCGCCTGCTGCTCCGGGAGCAGTTGGATGTCCAGCGATGCGTCCTGGCCCAAGCTCTCGACCACCGCCTTGGTGAGTGCGCTGCCGTCCAAATCGGCGACCCCGACCGGCATGCGCGAAATGACGTTGCCGCCGGAGCCGGTGCCGCCGAACAAAAAGCCGAAGAAGGCCGCGACGACAATCGGCGTGAGCACGCTCACGACCAGTGCGCGTCGGTCGCGCAGAAAGATCGCGATGTCCTTGCGCACCAGGGCCCGAAATGCCGTGAAGGTCGCGCTCATGTGTCGCGCAGAGAGTGTCCGGTCAGCGCGAGGAACACATCCTCGAGATTGGCGCGCCGGCTGGTCAACTCTTGACAGCTAAAACCGCGCGCCGCGAGCCTCTCGAGCACGCGCGGCGCCGCGGTGCCCAGGTCCGTCGCCGCCACCGACAATTCGGTGCCGTTCAGATCGACCTGTGTGACGCCCGCTACGCTGCTGATTTCGCGGAGCGCCGCGGCGTCCGGCGGCAGGTCGTATCGCAACGTCAGGTTGTTCGCCACGGGCGCGCGCGCCAACAGCCCCGCCAGCGAATCGTCGGCGAGAACTTTGCCGTGATCAATGATCACGATGCGATCGCACAATCGTTCGACCTCTTCCATGTAATGCGTCGTATACACCAACGTGCGGCCTTCGCCGGCCAGCGCTTCGATGGTTTCAAAGATCGCGTTGCGGCTCTGCGGATCGACTCCGACCGTCGGCTCGTCGAGCAGCAGGATCTTGGGCTCATGCAGCAATGCGCAGGCGATGTTCAGGCGTCGGCGCATCCCGCCGCTGAATTCGCTGGGCGGATCGCCGGAGCGGTCCGCGAGACTCGTCAGCTCCAGCACCGCCGCGATCCTCAGCTTCAGCGCACGGCCTGAAAGTCCGTACAGACCGCCAAAGAATTCCAGATTCATGCGCGCCGGCAATTCCTCGAGCAGCGCGATCTCTTGAGTGACCAGCCCCAGGCGGCGCTTGGTCGGATCCGCCCCGGTCCCCAATGTCGTTCCGTCGATTTTCACCGAACCTAAATCCGGCGTGGTCAGCCCCGCCAGCATGCTGATGGTGGTCGACTTGCCGGCGCCGTTCGGGCCCAGCAGGCCCAGCACTTTGCCGGGGGCAGCGGCGAATGAAACTTCCGCGACGGCCGTGATCGCGCCGAACTTTTTTTGGAGGCGGTCAGCGACCAGATTCATCCGACCAATAGTGCCAGCAGCCGCGTCCGAGCGCTATGTTTCCAGGCCTTGCGATTTCAAATACTCATCATACGTGCCCCTGAAATCGACAACTTTGCCGCCAGGACGCATCTCGATGATGCGGGTCGCGAGAGCACTGACGAACTCGCGATCGTGCGATACCAGGATCAGCGTGCCCGCATAGTGCTCGAGCCCGATTTGCAGCGACTCGATGGTTTCCATGTCCATGTGGTTGGTTGGCTCGTCCATGAGCAGCACGTTGGGCTTGGTGAGCATCAGCTTGCCGTAAATCATCCGCCCCTTCTCACCGCCCGACAGCACCTTCACGGACTTCTTGGTCTCTTCGCCGGAAAACAGCAGGCGCCCCAAGGTTGCGCGCACGATCTGGTCGTCATCGGCCTTGCCTGTGTATTGGGACATCCAGGCGAACAGGTCGATCTTGTCCTCGAATTCCGCCTGCGGGTCCTGGGGCATGTAGCCGGGCTGGGCGTTTTCGACCCATACGATGTGCCCGCTGGTGGGCCGCAATTCTCCGGCGAGACAGCGCATCAGCGTGGTCTTGCCGATGCCGTTCGGGCCGATGATGGCGATGCGCTCGCCACCCTCCACATTGAAGGTAAGATTGTCGAGCACTTTGGCATCCGATCCCGGATAACTGAAGCTCAAGCGTTCCACCGAGAACGCAGAACGATACAGCTTTTTGCCCTGCTCGAAGCGGATGTAGGGATTCTGCCGCGACGACGGCTTGATCTCCTCGATCTTGATTTTTTCGAGCTGCTTTTTGCGCGACGTGGCCTGGCGCGCCTTGGATGCATTCGCGGAAAAGCGCCGCACAAACTCCTGCAAATCGGAGATGCGGTCCTTGGCCTTGGCATTCGCGGCTTCGACGCGCGCCCGCGCCTGCACCGAAGCCAGCATGAAATCATCGTAGTTGCCCGGATAAATCTTCAGCTGCTGAAAATCCAGATCGGCGATGTGCGTGCAGACCTGGTTCAGGAAATGCCGATCGTGGCTGATGATCACCATGGTGGCGTCGTAATTGTTGAGCGCGCCTTCGAGCCAGCGGATCGAGTTGATATCCAGGTTGTTGGTCGGTTCATCCAGCAGCAGAACGTCTGGCCTGGAGAACAGCGCCTGCGCCAGCAGCACGCGCAGTTTCAGGCCGGGAGGCACCTCGCGCATCGGACCGTTGTGGCGCGATTCGGGAATGCCGGCATCCGCAAGTATGCTGCCGGCCCGCGCCTCGGCGTCGTAGCCGCCGTATTCGGCGAACACACCCTCGAGTTCCGCGGCTCTCATGTAGTCCGCATCGCTGGCCTTAGGGTCGGCGTAGATGCGGTCGCGTTCCTGCATCGCGGCCCACAGCTCGGTGTGCCCGCGCATGACGACATCGAGAACGCGATCGTCCTCGTAGCCAAATTGATTTTGATTCAGCTTGCCCAGCCGCATGCCCGTTTGCAGCATCACATCGCCGCCGCTTGCCTCGAGATCCCCGCCCAGCACCTTCATGAGCGTGGATTTGCCGGAACCGTTGGCGCCGATGAGTCCATATCGGTTGCCGTCGGAGAACTTGACCGTGACCTGTTCAAACAGCGGTTTGGCGCCGAATTGAATGGCGACGTTGGATGTGGAAAGCATATTGTCCGATGCGCTGAAAAATGCGGCTGCGGGCCACAATGGCCTCAAAAATCCCTTGTCGATGGAGTGCCGGGTCGCCGCGCGATGAGGCGGGGCGCGGACGCTGCAAAACGCCCACGCCGGCTATACTAGTCTAGCTCAGTTGGGCCAAGAATTCGGGCTTTTTTTGGGGAGAAAATCAGATTCTCGGTGCCTCGTCGGACAAACGCCAGGGTGGGAATCGGCGAGTGCCGCCGGCGTGATACAAGCAGATGATATTGCCGTCCGGATCGTGCAGATAGGCTTCTCTCCAAAGCCAGATTTGATCCTTCGGCTCGTTCACGAATTCTATGCCCAGTTTGCGCAATCGCGCATAGGTTGCATCAAGATCTTCGCATTCAAAATACACCACGGTCTGCGAGGGAGCGACGCGCTCGAAGGCATGCAGCGAAAACGTCGCGCCCTCTTGGCATTCGAATCTTGCGTAGCGCGGTAACGCGCTGACGATTTGCTTGAATCCCAGGCGGCGATAGAACTCGGCGGATCTTTCGACATCGGTGGCGGGCAATGTCACTTGGTTAAGATTCATCGCTGGCTACCTTGCACAGCTTGGGCAGTCGCGACTCCGACCGCCCAAGCCTCGGCGGTTATTTCTTACGGGGCCCTTTGATCCTTGCCGGCTTCGCGCGCCTCGACGCCGCTTTGATTTTGCGCGCCGCCGCCCGGGAACGCGTTGCCGCCCTGGCCACTTTGCGCTTCGTGGATTTCGCGGCCCGCTTGGCGGTTTTTGCTCGCGTGGCGGACTTCGCGGCCTCCTTCGCGGACTTCCTGGCGCGTTTGGCGGATTTTGCGGCTCGCTTGGGCGATTTCTTCGCATCTTTCTTGGGTGGGATTTTCCTCATCGCTACTTTCCTCGGAGCAGCCGTTTGCTTCGCTGCAGGAGCCAGCGCGCCCCCGCGCAATTGCTCGAGTATTGCGGGGTTTTCCAAGGTCGACATGTCCTGCGTGATCTCTTCGCCGCGCGCGATGGCGCGCAGCAGGCGTCGCATGATTTTGCCCGAACGCGTTTTCGGCAAATTGTCCGTCAATCGGATGTCATCCGGCTTGGCGATGGGGCTGAGCTGATCGCCCACCCACCCGCGTAATTCTTCGATCAGCGAGTTCGCGGCCGCGCCGAGCGGCCGCGGCACATTGAGCACCACGTAGGCAAAAGCCGACTCGCCCTTGATCTCATGCGGCCTGGCCACGACCGCAGCTTCGGCGACCTTCGGATGCGCGACCAGCGCCGACTCGATCTCCATGGTCCCGAGTCGATGCCCCGCGATATTCAAGACGTCGTCGATGCGTCCCATGATCCAGAAGTAGCCGTCAGCGTCGCGGCGCGCCGAGTCTCCGGCGACATAATAACGATTTTTGAATTTCTCCCAGTACGTACCGATATAGCGATCGTTATCGCCCCAAATCGTGCGCAGCATCGAAGGCCATGGCCGCTTGATCACAAGATAGCCGCCGGCATCCGGGGTTCTCACCGGTCGGCCGTCCTCGTCGACGATGTCGGCGAAAATTCCGGGAAGCGGTTTGGTGCAGGACCCGGGCTTGGTGGCGGTCACCCCCGGGATGGGCGCCATCATGGTGGCGCCGGTCTCGGTCTGCCACCAGGTATCCACAACCGGACAACGCTCACCGCCGATAACGCGGTGATACCAGATCCAGGCTTCGGGATTGATCGGTTCGCCGACCGTGCCGAGCACCCGAAGCTTTTTCAAGTTGTACTTGCCGGGTACCGCGTCGCCTAACTTCATGAGCGCGCGAATCGCGGTGGGGGCGGTATAAAAGATGCTGATCCCGTGCTCCTGGCACATTTTCCAAAACCGGCCGCCGTCGGGGAAGGTCGGCGCACCTTCGTACATAAAGACGGTTGCGCCGGCCGCCAGGGGCCCATACACGACGTAGGTGTGCCCGGTGACCCAGCCGACGTCGGCGGTGCACCAATAAACATCGTCGTCCTTGATGTCGAAGCACCACCGGGTCGTCAACTTGGCATTGAGCAGATAGCCGGCGGTGGAATGCTGAATACCTTTGGGTTTGCCGGTAGACCCGGAGGTATACAGCAGGAACAAGGGATGCTCCGCATCCACCCATTCCGGCTCGCAAGTGAGGCGCTGTCCGGACATGGCATCGTGCCACCACACATCCCGTCCCGGGCGCATGTTGCAAGGCGTGCCCGTGCGCCGATAGACGATGACGTTTTGCACGGATTCGCAGCCCGCCGCCAAGGCCTTGTCGACCGCAAGCTTAAGTTCGATGGCGTGCCCGCCGCGCCATCCGGCGTCGGCGGTAATCACCAGCCTGGCGCCGGCATCCTCGATGCGATCTTTGACTGCATTGGCGGAAAACCCGCCAAACACCACGGAATGCACCGCACCGATTCGCGCGCAGGCTTGCATGGCGATCACCGCTTCGGGTATCAGCGGCATGTAGATGATCACCCGATCGCCGCGCCCGATCCCTTGGGATTTCAGCGCATTGCTGAACTTGCACACCTCCTGGTGAAGCTGCGCATAGGTCAATTTGCGCACATCGCCGGGTTCGCCTTCGAAAATGAGGGCCACCTTGTCGCCGCGGCTCTGCAGATGCACGTCGAGACAATTGTGCGCTGCGTTTAGCTGTCCATCGGTGAACCAGCGATAGTTGGGCGCGCTCGAATCGTCCAGAGGCACCGTAAAAGGCTTCTGCCACTCGATCTCGGCGACGGCCAAATCCGCCCAGAATCCGACATAGTCCGCCGCGGCCTTCTCATGCATGCGCTGCAGTTCGTCCGCCTTCAGGGTGGCGTGCTTGCGGAACTCAGAAGAAGGCGTAAATACGCGATCCTCATGCAGCACGGATTGAATGTCTTTACGCGCCATTGTCTTTCCCCGTCTTTAGGCGGCGGCGATGCGGCGCACCTGCCGTCTCAAGATATTCCCAAATCCATGCGTATCGAAAAAGTAGTCGAGCCTGCCGCGATCCTGCGGTCGCGGCTTCAAATCGTCCAACGTCGCCTCAATCGGCATGTCGCAGACAATCCCGGTCAAGCGTCGGGCGAGATATGCCGCGTCCTTGTGAGCCAGTAGTTTAGCAGCCACTGCGGCCGCACCGCGCAGCTTCAACAAAGGAATCCGATGAAGGTTGGCATACAGCTCATCAAGAGAACCGAACACGGCAAACAGCTCGGCGGCGGTCTTCTTACCGACCCCGGGCACGCCCGGGATGTTATCGACACTGTCGCCGGTGACCGCCAGAAAATCGGCGATGAGTTCCGGAACGACTCCAAAGCGCGGGCCGATGTCATGATAGTGATAGCGGGTGTTGCCGGTGTAATCCCAAAACACATCGCCGTCGCGAATCAGCTGCGACAAATCCTTATCGCGCGTCACCAATACGTTGCGAAGCCCTGCGGCACGCGAGCGCGCGGCCAACGTTCCGATGATGTCGTCGGCTTCGTATTCGGGGCTCGCGAACTCGGCCAGGCCCATGTGACGGCAAAACTCCCGGCACAGGGCAAATTGGCGCTTCAAGTCGGCGGGCGGTGCTTCGCGATTGGCCTTGTACGCAGGATAGATGCCGTTGCGGTACGAAGTTGCGCTGCGCAGACTTAAGTCGAAGGCGACGGCGATGCGTTCCGGACGCACCTGCTCCAGAAGATCCGACAGGAATCGCGCGAAACCGTATAGCGCATGGGTCGCATTGCCGTCCGCGTCCACCATATCGGGCGGCATGGAGTGATACGCACGGAAAATGAAATAGCTGGCGTCGATGTAGTACACGACGCCGGATCGCGGAACGGGAAACCCCGCGACCGCGTTCACATCGGCCAGCGTTGCATGCGCTCGTGCAGCGGACTCGAGCGCGGAAAGTGCGCGATCAGGTACTCCATCTGGTCCGCGAGTACGCGCCGGCCCTTCAGAAAAATATATTCAGCATAGGTGGGCGTGAACGGCACCGCGAGCAGCTGCATCCCGGCCTGCTCCGGCGTGCGCGACGCCTTGGCATTGTTGCAGCGGCGACACGCCGATACCACATTGCTCCATGTGTCATGCCCTCCGCGGCTGAAGGGCGTCACGTGGTCGCGCGACAGCAAGCTATAGGTAAAGCGCGCGCCGCAATACAAGCACAAATATGCGTCGCGGCGGAACAGAGTCTGATTGTTGAGCGGCGGCGTATAGGCCGAACCGCGCAGGTTGCCGGGATTGCCGGTAACCCCCAGCGTGGCGATGATGGAATTCACATCGACGATGGTTCGAAGACCCGTTCTCGCGCAAGTCCCGCCGTAGAGCCGATACAAAAGAGTGCCGCATGTGTAGGCCACCTGCTCGGTGTGATACAGACGCGCGGCTTCACGATAGTCGACCCACTCCAGGGGCATTCCCGAGACATCGGTGCGCAGGATTTGCTGGGACAACGGGTAGACGTGCGAAACCACGGTAAGGTCGTCCCGCCAATCCAGCAACCGCAACTTGTTCTGGGAACTCGTGTTCATAACGTCGCTAAAGATAGTCGACTCTTATGCCATAATTCAACGTTTGGCACGTAACTTAAGGTTTGGGAGAATTTTGCATGCCCGTCGTCGTCGGTGTCCTCACGGAGACCGCTGCCAAAGAAACCCGCGTTGCCCTGGTTCCGGAAATCGCCTCGAAACTGCACGCCGCCGGTGTTCGCGTCATGATGGAACGCGGCGCCGGTGCCAGAGCTCACTTCCCGGATGCGCTTTACCGGGATGCCGAATTCAGCGATGCCGCGACGATTCTCAGCTCCGCGGATGTGCTTTTGAAGGTGCAGCCGCCCTCGCTTCAGGAAGTGGCCGCACTCAAGCGCAACGCGGTAGTCGTCGGTTTCATGCAAGCGTATGCGCGCGCCGACTTGGTTCGCGCGCTCCAACAGCGGGGTCTCACCAGCTTCGCCATGGAACTGGTGCCGCGCATTTCGCGCGCGCAGTCGATGGACGCGCTGTCTTCACAGGCCTCGGTCGCGGGTTATAAAGCCGCGCTGATCGCCGCCGACACACTCGAAAAATTTCTCCCGATGTTGACCACGGCCGCGGGCACGATTCGACCGGCTTCGGTTCTGGTCATCGGCGCCGGCGTCGCCGGGCTGCAGGCGATCGCGACGGCGAAGCGCCTCGGTGCGGTGGTCGAAGCGTATGACGTGCGTAGTGCGACCAAGGATCAGGTCAAGTCGCTAGGGGCGAAGTTCGTCGAGACCGGCGTCTTTGCGGAGGGCGCCGGCGGCTATGCCCGCGAGCTCACCGCCGAAGAGAAGACCAAGCAGCAAGAGGTTCTGGATGCGCGGATCGCCGCCAGTGACGCCGTGATCAGCACCGCGTCGATTCCTGGACGAGCCGCGCCGCGCATCATCTCGCAGGCCGCCGTGGAACGGATGAAGGCGGGCTCGCTGATCGTCGACATCGCGGCCGAACAGGGCGGGAACTGCGAATTGACCAGGGCCGGCGAGACCCTATTGCACGGCGGCGTCAAGATCATGGGTCCTGTCAATCTGCCCGCGAGCCTGCCGTATCACGCGAGCGAGATGTACTCGCGCAATCTATTCAATTTTCTGAAACCCGCGCTCCTCAAGGGCGAGCTTGCCATCGACTGGAGCGACGAAGTGTTCGCGGGCGCTGTGCTGACGCACGACGGTGACATCAAGCACGCGGCCACCCGCGCAGCCGTGGAGGACTCAAAGACATGATCGACGGTGTCATTGCGCTTTATATATTCATGCTCGCCGCCTTCACCGGTTACGAGGTGATTTCCCGTGTGCCGGTGATCCTGCACACGCCGCTCATGTCGGGGTCGAATTTCGTGCACGGCATTGTCTTGGTCGGCGCCATGGTGGCACTGGCCGGCGCCGACAACACCCTGTTGCGGGTCATCGGTGTCATCGGAGTCTTCCTCGCCGCGGGCAATGCGGTGGGCGGCTACGTGGTCACCGAGCGCATGCTGAAGATGTTCGTGCCGACCGGCAAGAAGAAAGGACCTTAACGGATGCTTTCCGCCTCGACGATTCAAACGTTGACGCAGCTCTCCTACTTGGTTGCGGCCGCGTTGTTCATTCTGGGTCTTAAGCGCATGAGTTCGCCCCTCACCGCGGTGAGCGGTGTGCGTTGGGCGGGCGTCGGCATGGTGCTGGCGACGATCGTGACGCTGGCATTCATGGGCGCCTCGTCGCTCAACTTAGGATTGGTCATCGTTGCCATCCTTGCCGGCAGCACCCTTGCCTGGGTGAGCGGCAAGCGCGTTGCCATGACCGACATGCCGCAGATGATTGCGCTCTACAACGGCATGGGCGGCGGTGCGGCGGCTGCGATTGCCGCGGTGGAGCTCTACAGCGGCAATGAGCACAACATCGTGCATGTGTCGATCGCCGCGATCGGCGGTTTCATCGGCGCGGTTTCCTTTAGCGGCAGTCTGATAGCCTTCGCCAAGCTGCAAGGCCTGATCACCCGGTCGGTGCGCTTCGGCGGTCAAAAGATCCTCAATCTGGCGATATTGCTGGTTACCTTGGGCCTCGGATTCATGGTGGTCAGCGCCGGTGCGGAGTCGAGCTCGGCCGTGGTTTCCCTGTTCTTTGTGTTTGCGCTGATCCTTGGCGTCTCGATGACGTTGCCCATCGGCGGCGCCGATATGCCCGTGGTCATCTCGCTCTACAACGCGCTGACCGGGCTCGCGGTGGGATTCGAGGGTTTTGTACTCGACAACGCCGCCATGATCATCGCCGGTACGGTGGTTGGCGCGGCCGGCACGCTCCTGACTCAGCTGATGGCGAAGGCCATGAACCGGTCGCTCGGCAATGTCCTGTTCTCGAACTTCGGCGAAACCTCGGCGGGCGGCGGCAGCGTCACCGGCACACAAAAAGCCATCGAGGCCTCGGACGCCGGCGTCATGATGGCGTACTCGCAAAAGATCATTGTGGTGCCAGGATATGGCATGGCGGTGGCGCAGGCGCAGCACAAGGTGTGGGAGCTTGCGCAGTTGCTGATCGATCGCGGCGTGAAGGTGCGCTTCGCGATTCATCCGGTCGCCGGCCGCATGCCGGGTCATATGAATGTGCTGCTCGCCGAAGCGGGGGTACCTTATGACCTGATTTCAGACTTGGAAGAGATCAACGCGGAATTCGAAACCGCCGACGTGGCCCTCATCATCGGCGCCAATGATGTGGTGAATCCCGACGCACGCACCAACAAGAGCAGCCCGATCTATGGCATGCCCATTCTAAATGCGGACAAGGCGAAGAATGTGATCGTCATCAAGCGCGGTCAGGGCCAGGGTTTCTCAGGCATTGATAATGCCCTGTTTGTGCTCGACCAGACCCGGATGCTGTACGGCGACGCGCAGGCGGCGGTCAATCAGCTGATCCAGGCCGTCAAGGCTTCAGGGTAATTTCAAAGCGATCCTTGGTCTGCCAGCGCGCCGGTTTTGATGCGGCGTAGTCCTCCAGCCGGATCATTTCGCCGATCAGCGTGTGTTCTCGCAATTCGAGCCGCATGTAATGATAGTTCGGAAAGTCGGCGTTCTGATAGAGGTCGGAGGCCGTGCGATCCACATCGTAAGGCGTCGCACCCCCGCCGCCGGACACCAAGTACATCACGCCGTCCTGCGCGAATCGCTCGTAGTTATGAATATGGCCGGCGCTGAGCACAAATTGCGCCGCGGATTGGGCGGCCGCCTGGCGTAGGTAAGCCGCAAGCGACAGCTCATTCGCGCGCGGATTGTGGTCCACCAGTTTGACCGTTTGTATGTCGGCCACGGGCGGGTGGTGCATGACGATCAGCACCAGGCGAACCGCCGCATCGAGCGTGCGCACCTGGCCTTCCAACCATGTCCGCTGCTCGCTCCCTGGCAGCAGTGAGGAGTCGCTGTCGAGCGCAATCCCGACGACCTGGCCGCCAAGGGCAACCGAGTACCAGCGCCGTCCGCGCAATTCCGGAAATGCACTCCACCACAGATCAAGGCAGCCCGACTCAAAGCAGCCGGCGAACTCGTGATTGCCGAGCGCCGGATAGACCCGCAAATGCTGCTCGCGCCAGGCGCGCGTTTCGTCGCGGTACACCGCATAGTCTCCTGCGACACCATGCCAGGGCAGGTCGCCATTGATGAAGATGGCCGCGGGGTTTTCCGCCGCGATCCGCGCGACCAAGGCTTGCCGCGCTTTTGGCGAGCTCGCCGCCGTTTCGAAGGTCTGGGTAAAGCGCATATCGCCGTAGGCGATCAGCACCAAGGGATCGGGAAGACTGGAGGCGGGGACGCTGAAGGTCGTGGCGGCGATGAGCGGCTCGCCGAGAAGCACGGCAAGAAATAAAACCGCGGGCAAAGAATGACGCATTGCGCGATGCTACCCTCCCGGAGGCTATGATGAAATTGTTCTGCGTCGCGCTGCTCTCGATGTCCGCTTTGGCCCAGGCTGCGCCTGCGACGAGCGACGCGGCCCGGCTGCAACGCCCACGGCACGTTCGCATCGTCCGCGACCCATGGGGCATCGCCCATGTCTACGGGAAATCCGACGCGGATGCCGTGTTCGGCGCGATCTACGCGCAAGCGGAAGACGATTTCAATCGGATCGAACGCAACTATCTCAATGGTCTTGGCTGGTTGGCGCAGGCCGAGGGCGAAACCGCCGTGTACAGTGATCTGCGCGAACGATTGTTCATCGATGTCGAAGGGCTCAAGCGGCAGTATCGAGCCGCGCCCGGGTGGTTGAAGTCGTTGATGGTCGCTTGGTCGGACGGCCTGAATTACTACCTCGCGAAACATCCCCAGTTAAGGCCCAAGGTCATTCGCCGCTTCGAACCGTGGATGGCGCTGTCCTTCACCGAGGGCAGCATCGGCGGCGATATTGAAAGTGTGGACTTGGGCCAGTTGGAAAAATTCTACGCGCCCCCCAAGGCGCGGCTCGCGGCTTCGACGCGCGCGCCCGGCGCCCATGCCGCGGCCGAGCAGGGACCGGGCGGCTCCAATGGCTTCGCCATCGCGCCTAGCCGCAGCGCATCGGGACATGCGCTGCTGTGGATCAATCCGCATACCTCGTTTTACTTCCGTTCGGAATTGCAGATGGTGAGCGATGAGGGTTTGAACGTCTACGGCGCCGTCACCTGGGGCCAGTTCTTTGTCTACCAGGGATTCAATGCGCATAACGGCTGGATGCACACGTCGTACGGTGGGGACGCCATCGACGAATACGCCGAGACCATCGTGAAACGACCCGACGGGCTGTACTACAAGTACGGGACGCAGCTGAAGAAACTTACGGTGAGCCGGCTCAGTATTCCTTTCAAACAGCCGCACGGCATGGGGATCCGAACATTTACCGTGTATCACAGCCATCACGGCCCCATCATCCGCGCCGAGAACGGCCGATGGATCGCCATCAAGCTGTTGCAGAACCCCGTGCCGGCATTATCTCAAAGCTACTTGCGCACCAAGACCGTCGATTACGCATCCTTCCGCAAGACCCAGGAGATGCGCACCGACACCTCCAACAACACCGTGTATGCGGACGCCGACGGCACCATCGCCTACTTTCACGGCAACTTCATCCCGAAGCGCGACCCGGCATTTGACTTCACCCGTCCGGTGGACGGCAGCGATCCGGCCACCGAGTGGCAGGGCGCGCACGCCCTCGAAGACACCATTACATTGCTCAATCCCAGCAACGGCTGGCTGTTCAACAGCAATAACTGGCCGTTCTCGGCTGCGGGAGAGCAGAGCCCGAAACGCGAGAACTATCCGCGCTACATGTGGACCAGGGGCGAGAATCCTCGCGGCCCTCATGCCGTCGAGTTGCTCAAGGATGCTCACCAGTTGACCTTGGAAGGATTGATCGCCGTCGGCTACGACGGGCACCTCACCGCTTTCGACGTGCTGCTGCCGCCGCTATTCGCGAGTTACGATGCGCTCACCGCCGACGATCCGCGGCGCGCCGGCTTGCAGGAAGCCATCGCACGCCTGCGCGGTTGGAACCGGCGCACATCGGCCGATTCGGTGCCGACCGCCGTCGCGATCTTCTGGGGCCAGGAATTGCTCGAGCGCGAGAGTGCCGCGGCCCGCGCGGCGGACGAACCGGTCTACGACTATTTGGTGGACCGGCTGACCGACGCCGAACGCATCGCGGCCTTGAGCGCTGCGCTCGACAAATTGCAGCGTGATTTCGGCCGCTGGCAGGTTCCGTGGGGCGAGATCAATCGCTTTCAGCGCTTGACGGATGACATCGTGCAGCCGTTCGATGACGCCAAACCCAGCCTGCCCGTCGGCTTTGCGCCCTCGCAATGGGGGGCTTTGGCGTCATTCGATTCATCCAAACCCCGCAAGACCAAGAAAATCTACGGCTCGACCGGCAACAGCTTTGTGGCGGCTGTGGAATTCGGGCCGACCATTCATGCCAAGGCCATCATGAGCGGCGGCGCGAGCGGCGATCCCGCATCGCCCCACTTCACCGATCAGGCCTTGATGTTCAGCCAGGGTCGCTTTCGCGACGTCTTTTTTTATCCCGAAGACGTACGCGCCCACGCGCAGCGCAGCTACCAGCCCTAGCGAGGAACGTGCCGCGGCGGCGGTGGACGCATGGCCTGGGCTTCGTGATGGCGCTGCTCGGGAGTCATTTGGCGCCATTGCTGGCGCAATTGCATGCGCCTTTCCGGCGGCATTTGCCGAAATCGATTGAAGGATTCGCGCAGTTGCTGCTGTCGTTCGGGCGGCAGCGACTTGTACTGCTGCCAACGTTGACGCAACACCTGTCGCTGCTCCGGCGGCATGGCGCGCCATTGCGAAAAACGCTGTTGCGCACTCGAGCGCTGCTGTGGCGTCATCGACAGCCAGCGCTGGCTGCCTTTCGCGAGGGCCTGCTGCCGCTCGGGGGGCAAACCATTCCACTTGTCTTGGTAGCCTTGCAGCACCTGCTGTTGTTGAGCCGACAGCGAGTTCCAGGCTCGGGGAGATGCCGGGGGCGACGCCGTGTTTGGCAGGGACTCTGTCGGCGCCGGCGGCGCGGACGCAGGGACCTGTGCGAAGCCGGTGGCTCCGCTCAGGAGACTTGCGCAGACCAACATTGCCCTGATCATTTCTTTGCGTCCTGCGGCGGCGGCGCGGGAGGATCACTCCCGCGCGGTGGCGCCCTCTTCAAGAATTCCCACCAAGCTGCATCACCCACATCGTCCGACCCTAGAAACTCGAGAAAACCCTCATCCGGCGGCGGTGCCGGCGCCGGCGTCGACACCGGCGGCGCTGGTGCCGGTGTTGGTGCCGGTGCCGTTGGCGGCGCGGCGCTCGCAGCCCCACATAGCGCGCCGCACAGCAGCCAGACCCTTCCCGAGCCCTTCAACTTACACAGCGGTTTCCGAATTCGCGGCTTTGTCCGCAAAATCATAAAAATCGATATCGTCTTGCAACATCTCCATCGCATCAGCTGAACCTTCATCCGAAGAAGCCACAAGGTCAAGGTCCTCCAGACTCAGCTGCGCATCGGCGATCGTCCCATGATGAACCGGCGGCGAACCCAGCCATAGAACCGCCCCCAACAGGGCAGCCGCGGTCACGCCCGCCGCCGGCGTCCATGCACTAAAGCGCACATGCCAGGGCCGGCGTGCGGCCGCCTCGATCGCGGCGCTGCGCGCCTGCGTAAGCCGCGAGCGGATGCGCATGTCGAGGCCCTCGACGCTGTCCTGAAACAGTGCCCGGCTGCGCTCTTCGAAACGATCCAGTTCTTCGCTCATCACCAAACCTCACCGAGCTGCTCGCGCAACGTATGCACCGCGCGCGAATAATGCGTCTTGACACTGCCTTCGGAGCAGGACATGGCACTCGCGGTCTCGGCGACGTCCATGCCCTCGAAATTACGCAGCATAAAGGCCTCGCGCTGCCGCGCGGGCAGGGCATGCAGCGATTCTTCCAGCCGCTGCATGGCTTGAGCCTGCATCAGCCTCTCCGGGATTGCGGGCGCGGAGTCCGCGACATTCTCCAGCGGGTCCTGCGCCTCGAAATCCGGATCCTCCTTCGGTCCCGGCAGCCAGGTCATGATGCGCTTGCGCACTGTCCTCCGCCGCTGCAGGTCTCTTATGCCATTTTCCAAGATTCGATAAAACAGCGGCCGCCATTCAGCATTGGGGCGCGAAGCATAGCTGCGCGTGAGCTTGAGCATGGCGTCCTGCACCACGTCGAGGGCATCGTCAGGATCGCGCAACGCCACTTGCGCAATGCGGTATGCGCGGCGCTCAATTTCCGCCAGAAATTTTTCGAGTTCTTTCGTGTACTCCAGAACCGCTCCCTTAGGTGCTGGAGCGGGATTATCCCAGACCGTCCAAGCGCTATTGAGCGTACCAAAGCGGGCCATGCGTATCATCTCCATTCCAGGTATAAACGCGTACCCGTAGGGTTTGGTTGACGCCCTCGGAGCGGCACGATCATCGACTTACGCACAACTCATGTGACGGCCGTTGCAATATTTTCGATTAAACCTCGACGCGGCTCCGATGGGGATCGCAACCTGTTGAATTTAAAGCAATCATTTCGATTTCAGGCATTTTTCCACCAATTTGAACGGAGCCCGAAACCAAACGGGCACTTAGGCGCAATGATCCCTGCTTTTCAACAGAGTTACCCACAGGCTTTGTGGATAAAAAAGCAATGATTCTGCAAATCGCGCTCGACACGCCGCTGCGCCGAGTGTTCGATTACCTGCCGC
The DNA here is from genome assembly GCA_963749775.1 of uncultured Gammaproteobacteria bacterium. Taxonomy (GTDB): domain Bacteria; phylum Pseudomonadota; class Gammaproteobacteria; order Steroidobacterales; family Steroidobacteraceae; genus Bog-1198. The sequence continues at coordinate 197,289 of CAVVPB010000009.1, read as the reverse complement.
CGGCCGCTCATCCGGATTCCCCGCCCTTGGGCGTGCGCGTCCGCGTGCCGTTCGGACGTCAACGGCTGATCGGCATTTTGGTTGGCATCGTTTCGAAGTCCGCCGTTCCTCTGGCCAAGCTCAAGACGGCATTGGAGTTTTTGGACGCGCGGCCAATTTTCGATCCGATTAGCTTCGATCTTTTGCGTTGGGCAGCCGATTACTACCACCACCCCATTGGGGAGGTTTACGCCGCCGCGCTGCCGGTCGCGTTGCGCGCAGGTCAGCCGGCCCTACCGAGGGTCGAGCACGTCAATATCACCGCTCAGGGGCGCGAGGAACTCGCCCGGCCCAGCTCCAAGCGCGCGCCCCGGCAACGCGCCCTGCTGGCGTGGTTGGCGCAGCATCAGGGTGCAGCACCCGGCGACCTCGGCTCGTTCAAGCCGGCAGAATTGAAGTCCCTGACGATGCGCGGCTGGATCGAGCGGCAGATTAGCGAAACGGCCGCTCCGCCGCTGTCGATTGAGGTTGAGGTTCAGCCCGCTCAACTCGCGCTCAGCGAGGATCAAGCACAGGCCGTCGACCGCATTCTCAAGACGCTATCGAGCTTTGGCGTGCATCTGCTCTACGGCGTGACCGGCAGCGGCAAGACTGAGGTGTATCTGCGCGTCATCGCCGCTGCCATTGCCGCAGGAGGCCAGGCGCTGGTGCTGGTGCCCGAAATCGCCCTGACGCCGCAGCTGGTGGCTCGCTTTCTGCACCGCTTCAGCGCCGGCGTGGTGGCAGTGCATTCCGGCCTCAGCGACAGCGAACGGCGCGATGCCTGGCGTGCGGCATATGGCGGCCAGGCTCGAATCATCATCGGCACGCGCTCCGCTGTGTTCACCTCGCTGCCGCGCCTCGCGCTCATCGTGGTCGATGAAGAGCATGACGCCTCCTACAAGCAGCAGGAGGGATTTCGGTATTCGGCGCGCGACCTTGCGGTGATGCGCGCGCGCGGCGCCGGCGTACCCGTTATTTTGGGCTCTGCAACCCCGTCGCTGGAAACCCTGGAAAATGCCGCGGCCGGTCGCTACGCAAGCCATCGATTGCCGCAGCGGCCCGGCATCGCGCGGCCGCCGCAGATGTCCCTGGTCGACTTGCGCCGACATCCGGCCGAGCAGGGTCTGTCAACGCCCGCCATCCAAGCGATCGAGCAGCACCTCAACGCCGGCGGGCAGATCATCGTGTTTTTGAATCGGCGCGGCTATGCGCCGAGCTTGTTCTGCAATTCCTGCGGCTGGGTCGCTCCCTGTGCACATTGCGACGCACGTATGACGCTGCACCGCCGAGCACTCAAGCTGCGCTGTCACCACTGCGGCGCGCAAGCTCCCATACCGGCCGTTTGCTCAAGCTGCGGACAAGCGCTGCTGGCGGTGGGCCAAGGCACCGAGCGCGTCGAGGAAACTCTGATGCGCTTATTTCCCGACGCGCCCTTGGCGCGCCTCGATCGCGACACCGCGTCGGCACGCGGCTCGATTCAGACGGTACTCGACCGTGTCCACAGCGGCGAGGCGCGCATCTTGGTTGGCACGCAAATGCTCACCAAGGGGCATCACTTTCCCGACGTCACCTTGGTCGTAATCCTGGACGCCGATCAGGGACTGTTCGCCAGCGATTTCAGGGCCACCGAGCGCCTGGCACAAACCATCACGCAGGTGGCGGGGCGCGCCGGGCGCGAGGCTCGCGCCGGCCAGGTCATCATTCAAACCCAGTTTCCCGAGCATCCGTTGCTGAGCCGGCTCATCACCGAGGGCTATGACAGCTTCGCCGCCAGTGCACTGCAAGAGCGGCGCGGGGCCGGCTGGCCGCCTTATTCGCGCCTTGCCCTGCTGCGCGCCGAGGCCAAGGACAGCGCGGGCCTGGATGCGTTCTTGGCCAGGGCAGCCGCGGCGGGCCGCGCGATCGGCGACTCTGCCGTCCAAGTCCTGGGGCCCGCTACGGCATTGATGGCGCGGCGGGCCGATCATTTTCGCGCGCATTTGTTGATCGAGACCGTTGCCCGCTCGACCCTGCAGCGCTTTCTCGCACAGTGGCTGCCGCAGATCGAGTCGTTGCCGGGCCCGAAGGGCCTGCGCTGGTCGATCGACGTGGATCCTTTGGAAGTGGATTGAGTGCTTTGCGGTAGACTGCCGGCCCGTTTTTCTCGAATCTAGGATGCCTTTGAAGAATTTGATCGAAGCACTGCTGCGACAGGCACTCGAGGCGCTGCCGGAAGCGTTGGTCCCCGGCGCCGCACGTGACGTCGGCATCGAAGTCGAGCAGACACGCGATAGCCAACACGGCGATTTCGCCAGCAATCTCGCCATGCGCCTTGCCAAGGCGGCCCGCCAGAGCCCGCGCAAACTGGCCGAGGCGCTGGTGCGTTCGTTGCCGCCGAGCCCCGTGGTCGCCAAGATAGAAATCGCCGGCGCGGGCTTCATCAATTTCTTCTTGAAGGACGATGCCTATCACCAGGAGATCGGCAAGGTCCTCGCACAAGGAGCCTCCTACGGGCGATCGCAAGCCGGCGCCGGGCGCCGCGTGCAGGTGGAGTTCGTCTCGGCCAATCCCACGGGCCCTTTGCACGTCGCTCACGGCCGGCACGCGGCCTTCGGCGCTTCGGTCAGCAATTTGCTGGATGCGGCCGGCTACCAGGTCGAACGCGAGTACTACATCAATGATGCCGGTCGTCAAATGGATATCCTGGCGGTCAGCGCCTGGCTGCGTTATCTCGAGCGTTGCGGCGAGCGATTCTCTTTTCCGTCCAACGCCTACGTCGGCGAATACTTGGTCCCGGTCGGCGAGGAACTGCTCGCGGCCGAGGGATTGAGCCTCAAACACTCGGCCGCGGATGTTTTCAAGGATTTGCCGCCGGATGAGCCGCAAGGGGGCGACAAGGATGTCTATATCGATGCGCTCATCGAGCGGGCGCGATCGCTGATAGGCGAAGCCGCGTATGCCCGGGTCTTAAGCTCCACGCTCGATGGAATCGTCGGCGACATTCGCGAGGATCTGGCCGAATTTGGCGTGACCTTCGACCGCTGGTTTTCCGAGCGCAGCTTGAGCGACAGCGGTGCCATCGACCGGTCGATCGAGGCGCTGAAGAAATCCGGGCATGCGTATCTTAAGGACGGCGCGCTATGGTTCAAGAGCACGGACTTCGGCGACGAGAAAGATCGCGTGATCGTGCGCGACAACGGCATGAAGACTTACTTCGCGTCGGACATCGCCTATGTCTTAAACAAGCTCGAGCGCGGCTTTGAGCAGCTACTGTATATCTGGGGCGCGGATCATCATGGATACATCACCCGCCTGCGAGCGGTATTGATCGCGCTCGGCGGTCCGCCGGAGAGTTTCGAGGTGCTGCTGGTGCAGATCGTCTCGCTGTTTCGCGGCGGCGAGAAAGCGAAGATGTCGAAGCGCTCGGGTGACTACGTCACCTTGAGGGACTTGCGCAAGGAAGTCGGCAACGATGCGGCGCGCCTCTTCTACGTAATGCGCAGTAACGATCAGCATTTGGATTTCGACATGGAACTGGCCAAGTCCCGCTCCAACGAGAATCCGGTGTACTACATCCAGTACGCGCACGCGCGCGTCTGCAGCGTTTTCCGCCAACTCAAGGAGCGTGGTCTGGTTCACGACGTCGCGCGGGGGTTGGCGTCTTTGGGCAGGCTCGCCGAACCGCAGGAGATTGCCCTGATCAAGCGCATCACGGCGTATCCGGAGCTCATCCAGCAGTGCGCGGCACAGCGCGCGCCCCATACTCTGGTGCATTACTTGCGCGATCTGGCCAATGATTTTCACACCTACTACAGCGCGCATCAATTCATCGTCGAGGACGCCGGCGCGCGCGATGCGCGGCTGGATCTTGCGCGCGCGGCACAGATCGTGATCGCCAATGGCCTGAAGCTGTTGGGCGTCTCGGCGCCCGACACCATGTAAACATCATGGCGCGCGACTACAAGCCCAAGCGACGCAAGCCGGGCAACTTTTCCGGATGGATGGGACTTGCCGTCGGGTTGACGCTGGGGCTTGGCGTCGCCGGCATCGTGTATCTCAAGGATCATCGGCTCGATGCACCGGTGGCCAGCGCTGGCAAGATCACGAAAAAGAAAATCCGCGCCAACGAGCCGCCCGATTCTTCGGAACCCGCGGGCGAGGAGTCGGCGAAAACCTACGACTTCTACGACCGGCTGCCGAAATTCGAAGTGGTCGTGCCGGAGAAAGACAAGGAGGTGCGCCCGGATACCAGGTCCGTTCCGGAGACGCGCAGCGGCACCTATGTATTGCAAGCCGGCTCGTACAAGAACTTCGCCGACGCGGACCGCGTGCGCGCCAAGCTAGCGCTGCAGGGCATCGAATCGAAGGTTCAAAAGGTGACCGTGGATAGCGATACCTGGCACCGCATCCGTATCGGCCCGATTTCCAAGCTGGATGAACTGAATCGGATGCGCCAGATTCTGCGCAAGGCCGATGTCGACGTGCTGGTGATCCGAGTGGGCGACTAGAATGCCAACGGCTTCGCGAACCCGCTAGCCCGCCAATCTCGCGAAGGCCTGCGCGATGTGCATCCAGGTTGCGGTGGCCGCAATGGGCACCGTCAGCAACTGCTGGGCAACGAGGGCGATCCCTCCGTACACGTAAACCGGGTGAGGCCGGCCGAGCAGGCGCCAATCGCGCACGATCGCGACCACGAGAAACAAATCGGCGACGAGTCCGGGGGGCAGCGAGACGAAGGGCGGCGGCGGCCCGAGCTGGCCCGGCGGCGCCAAAAACGTGAGAAATACGCGCGCAATCGCCGGCGTCATCATGGCGATCATCAAGAGCGTCATCAGCCGTTTGTGCGTTTCTGGCCGGCGTATATTGACGATCGCCAGGGCAAATAAAACCGCCAGCAGCGGCCATAGGATCAAGGTGACGGCCGAGAAGCGCAGGGCCGCATCGGTGAATCCGAGCGCTTGATATCGCCCGAGGACGGCGGCCTCCCCGACCAGGATCGAACACATCATGGCGGTGAAGAGCGAGATTCCCGCCAATCCCCAGGCGCGATGATCGAGCGTGCGTCCCGCCGCCACCAGCGAGGTCTGCAGGAAAAAGAACAGTGTCCAGGAAAACAGCAACGCTCCGTGGATATGAATAATGGGCGGGGCGTGGAAGGTGCCCGCGGCAACTTTCGACCAATACGTCGGCGTGAAGCCGCCGAATGCCACGAGAACAAAGGCGCCGGCCATCCATACATAGAAACTTCGACGCTCGGACCGCACGCCCGACACGGTGGCTATTGCTTCCATCTTATTATTATCCTGATGTGGTGAGATTCGTCGTTATAACAGCTATTCCTCGCCCAATTGGCGAAAATCGACGCCTAATGCCCGCAATTTACGATATAGATGCGTGCGCTCCATACCCACTCTCTTGGCCAGTTGACCCACCTTGCCATTGCATAGCAGCAACTGTTGCTGCAAATAGGCCCGTTCGAATTGCTCGCGCGCCTCGCGCAGTGGCAGGGCCAGAAGATCTTGTTTCACCAGCGGCTCATCGACCGCCGTCTTCACGGCGAGCTCGCGCTCGATCTCCTCCAGCCGAATCTCCTCACCCGTCCCCAGAATCAGCACACGCTGCACCAGATTCTTCAGTTCGCCCACGTTTCCGGGCCAAGGATAATTGCGCAGCCGGTTCTGCGCCGCAACGCTGAAGCGGCGCAGCGGCAAATGCTGCTCATCGACCAAGCGGTCGACGTAGTAGCGCAGCAGGTCGGGCACATCCTCGGCGTAATCGCGCAGCGGCGCCACGCGCAACGTGATCACACTGAGGTGTGCGATCAAATCCCGCCGAAACGCCTCCGAGTGCATTTCAAATCCCTCCTGAGCGGAACTGATCCACCGCACATTGAGCGCCACACGCTGCCGCCCGCCGACGCGGGTATATCCGTTCTGCTCGATGCTGCCGAGCAGAGCCCGCTGTGCGTCGCTGTTCAGGTCCTCCAGGCCGCTGATGTACAAGGAGCCGCCGGCGGCCTGATCGAACGCGCCCGGCTCTATTTTGCCGTCGCGTTCGCTGCCAAACAGCGCCGCGGCAGGGTCTTGTCCGAGGCTTGCCGCGATCACGATGAAAAACGGCTTCGCGGCGCGTGCGCTTAAGGAATGCAGGTAGCGCGCGTAAGCCTCGCGGCCGGACCCGAGTTCGCCGATCAGCAGCACGGGAGATGCGCTGGAGGCGGCCTGCTGTACCTGTTCGCGCAGCGTTTGCGTGATTTTGGCCTTGCCGATGGGCACGGCCAACGCAGAACCCTGGGAGCGCGCCGACAGCCGCTTACGGCGCCCCGCGTCGAGCGCGCGTTCCACGGTGCGCAACAACTTGGTGAGCGAGAGCGGTTTCTCCACGAAGTCAAAGGCGCCGAGGCGCGTCGCTTCGACGGCCGTCTCGACTGTGCCGTGGCCCGACATCATGACCACCGGACAATCGTAGCCGTCGGTCACGGACCATTCGCGCAGCAGGGTGATGCCATCCGTATCGGGCATCCAAATATCGAGGAGCACGAGGTCGGGCACCTGCGCGGCGCGCGAAGAACGCGCCTGACTCGCGTCGGCCGCAATGTCCACGTCGTAGCCTTCCTCGGACAGTATTTCCTTCAACAACCCGCGGATGTCCGCCTCGTCGTCGACGACCAATATTCTTGAAGCGGTCATACGCGTTCTCTCCTGTGTTCGCCTTTGCGCGGCTCACGTGCCCCCGCGGTGCGCACACCGCCCAGCGGTAATAGAATTCGCACCCGGGCGCCACCCAAGCGCTGATTATCCGCTTCAATGCGTCCGCCGTGTTCTTCCACGATTTTCTTTACGATGGCCAGCCCGAGCCCCGTGCCTTTGGGCTTGCTGGTGACATAAGGATCGAAAACGGTGCCGAGCAGGTCCCGCTGAAATCCCGGACCGTTGTCGGTGACCACAATGGCGACCGCACCACCCTGTTTATGACCATCATCGGCCACCTGAGTTTCGATTTCGATGCGCGCACCCACCTTGCCCTCGAGTGCTTCCAGGGAATTGGTGAGCAGATTGTTGAGGATCTGACGGATGCGCACGCGATCGGCGGAAATATTCGGCAGATGCGGGCTCAACAGCAATTTCAATTCCGCACTGCTGGCCTGCACGCGGTATAGATCCACGACTTCGGTGATCAGCTGGTTCAAGTCAAAAGGCGAGAAATGCATGTCGGGTGCGCGCGCGTACTCGCTGAAGGCGTTCACCATCTGCTTCATCGCGTCCACCTGGGCCACGATGGTGTGCGTCGCACGTTCCAGGACTTGCGCGTCTTGCTCGTTCATGCTGCCCAAGAACTTGCGCCGCATCCGTTCCGCGGACAACTGGATGGGCGTCAGCGGATTCTTGATCTCGTGCGCCAAGCGCCGCGCCACCTCGCCCCAGGCGGCATCGCGCTGCGCCTGCAGCAACGTGGTGATGTCGTCGAACACCAGCACCACGCCGGCGGGACCGCCGACATCGTTCGGCAGCGCCGTGCACGCGCACATGAGCACGTGTTTCCCGGACTCCGACAGCAGTTCGATCTGTTCGCGCCAATCCATCTGCTCGCGCTGCAGCCGCAGCGTGACGGCGCTGTGAAATTGCGAGAACAGGGCCCCGTCACTGATGGATTCGTCGAAGGGCTTGCCAATGGCAGCTTCGAGATCGACACCCAAGATGGCGCTGGCCGCCTGATTGGCGGTGCGCACTTTCAGATCCGGCTCAAGCGATATCACGCCGGTGGATAGGCGCGCGAGAATCACCGCAAGACCGGCGCGCTCGGCCTCCACCGTCTGCTGACTACGGCGCGTCTCCTCGCGGGCCCTGCGCAGGCGCTTGGTCATATCGTTGAACGATGTCACCAGAAAGCCCAGCTCGTCGCGTCCGGGAAGCGGCAGCCGGGTGTCGTAGTTGCCCTTGGCCACGGCCCGGGTGCCCGCGATCAAATCCTGCACCGGTTGCACCAGACGCTGCGCCGCAAAGAAAGCGCCGTAGACGGCGGCGATCAACGACATCAGCACGACAAAACTCAAGATCAACACAAAGGTCGACTTCAACGGCTGGCGCAATTGCACCAGGGTTGCGTAAGAGGTGTAGGAGCGCTGCACCGTGTCGGCGAGCTGACTCAACTGCAGCGGCACCGGATACAACGCGATCAATACCCGCGGTCCTTCGTTGTTGTCCTCAATCGGCGCCGCCGCTCGAATGACATAGACGCCGACCGCGTCCGTGTCCAGGCTCACGTACGAACGCCCGCGGCGCAATTGCAGCATCATCTCCGCCGTGGCGGGCACCGGCAGCGTATCCATCGGTCGATCGGAGCTGGTGGCGATGATTTGCCCCTGCGCGCCCACGACGGTGAACTCGATCGCGGTGCTGTCGCGCCGCTGGCGATCGAGCGAGTCCGCCAGCTGGAAACGGCTCAAGCCCGCGAGCATGCGCGCCGCTACCTCGGTGTGCTGCTGGAACTCGCGCACCCGCACGTCGAGCGCGGCATGCGACAACTCGCGGGTATCTTGCAATCCCCGGCTGACTTCGCTCTCGAACCAACTGTCGATGCCGCGATTCAAGAACTGCAGCGAGAAATAATAGACCACCAGGATCGGCGCCACGGCCAGGGCGCTGAATATCGCCACCGTGCGTCCCTTCAGACGCGATCCCGGCACATGCCGGCGGTAATCGCGCACCAATCGCGTGAGCTTGCCCGCCAGCAGCGCCAACAAGGTGAGCAGGCCGGAGATGTTGATCAGGAGGATCCACGGCAGCCATTTATCGAATTTCTCGGAATTTTGTGCTGCCGATGCGAGCAGGAACAGCGCCGCTATCCACAGCGCGACGCCGATGCAGCCCACGACGGTAGAACCGTACTTGCGGATCATGGCTGAAACGTCCATGCATACCAATCGCTCTCACGATGCCAGTCCCTGACCCAGAACATCAGCATGCGCAAGGTGAAAGGCACGGTGCCGAAATCGATCTTGGCGCGCACATTCGCCTCGTAGCGACGGTCCCGAGCGATAAGCGCCTTGTCCAACACCGGCAGGTTATGCACTTCAGACAAATGTTCGATAGCCTCATCGACGCTGCCAAAGGATTCTTGCTGACCGCTGTTGTCGTTGCGCAAGACATAGTGCGCGCTCACGGCGTTGTATTGTAGGTGGTAGCGCTGCGTCAGCTCCGCCACCCGCGAGTTCGGCAGCAGCTGCCGCACGCGCTCGATGTCGATGTCGAGGCCGAGGGCGAGCGGCACGCCCTCGGACAAGCCGCGCCGCACTGCGTCACTGATGGGCAGATCGATGCGCGCATTCAGATGATAGACGCCATCGTTGAGTTCCAAATCCGCCGAGCGAACCTCGAATCGACCTTCCAACCCGTCGGCCCGCAGCGGCTGCACCAGCAGAGCCGCGGCGAGCACGGCGCCCATCAAGCCCGCCAGCCACCTAGGAGGTAAAACCCCGCGAGGATCAAGGCCAGGATGATTTGGACGGGCAGCGTTCATTGTTTAGTCAAAGCAGCATAATAGAACCCGTCCGCACCCGCCTCACCGGGAAGAATTTGCCGGCCGTACTCGTCGGCTTCGCCCAAGCCGGGCCACCCTTCCCAGCTCTCGGAAGGAAGCGGGCTCGCGCCTTGCGTGCTGGCCAAAAAAGCGGCCATGACGTCGCGGTTTTCGCTTCTCGTCACGGTGCAGGTGACGTACACCAGGCGGCCCCCGGGGGCGAGCACGCTCCACACGGCCTTCAGCAGGCGTAACTGCAATGCCGGCAGTTTGTCGATATCCGACGGGGACTTACGCAATCTGATATCGGGATGGCGGCGAATGACCCCCAAGGCGGAACAGGGCGCATCGAGCAATATGCGATCGAACGGGACTCCGTCCCACCACTGCGCCGGCGTGCCCGCATCGCCGGCCACGACCTCGGCACTCAGTGCGCCGCGACTTAGGTTGTCACGCACTCGGCCCAGCCGATGCGGGTCGATGTCCACCGCAAGCAGCTTCTTCAAGCGCGGTTCTCGTTCCGCGATCAGGGCGGTTTTGCCGCCGGGCGCGGCGCAGGCATCGAGCACTCGCTGATCGGGCCCCAGCCCCAGCGGAAATGCGACGCACTGAGCACCCAGGTCTTGAACCGAGACGACACCGGTGGCGAAGCCCGGCAAATCATGCACATCGCAGGGCGAGTCCAAGCGAATCGCTCCCGGGACTCGCTCCTCCGCGCGCGCGCCGATGCCGGCCTGCTTGAGCTTCTCGAGGTATTCGCCGGTCGTTGCCATGCGGCTATTCACGCGCAACCACATCGGCGCCTGGCTGTCGCTCGCGGCCAGCAATTGTGTCCAGCGCACCGGCCAATCGGCGCGGAAGCGGTCCGCCAACCAGATCGGCGCCGCGTGGCGGGTTGCGGGTCTGCTGGCAATTTCGGCATCCAGCGCCTTGCGCTCGCGCAGGTATCGACGCAGCACGGCGTTGATGAGGCCGGAGGCGCGCACCGCATCGGTGGCTTTTGCGGTGTTGACCGCCGCGTCCACCACGGCATAGTCGGGCGTCCGCGCATCCTCGATCTCGTACAGTGCCACCGATAGAAGCGCGCGCACCAAAGGATCCAACGAGCGCACCGGCGTCGATAACAATTTTCCCAGGATCGCTTCGTGACGAAAATAGCCGCGCACCGCGCCGTAGCTTAAGGAGCGTACCGATGCGTGCAGCTTGGTCGGAGCTGCGGCGAGCGCGTCCTTCAGTGCCGTATCCAAAGTCACGCCTTCGCGCAATACCCGCGCCACGGCGTGAGCGGCCAACGAACGCGCGCTGGCGGCAGCCTTCATGTTGCGCCGAAGCGCGCGCCCAAGAGGCGCTGTCCGCGCAAGAAATCCCGGGCCGGCAAGGGTTTGCGGCCCGCCAGTTGCAGCCTCAAGATTCGCAGCACGCCGTTGCCGCAGACCACATCGATGTTCGCTTCTCCCGCATGATCGCTTGACCCGAGTACGGTTCCCGGCGGTCCCGCGAGCCCAACGGGATGCGAATCAACCGGCTCCGCCTCCCAAATCCGCAATTGTTCGCCGTTGAAACGGGTCTCCGAGATCGGTGAGGGATAAAACGCCCTGACCTGGCGCGCGATCTGCGCCGCGCTGTCCTGCCATCGGATCTGCGCCTCGGTCTTGGCGATTTTCTCGGCGTAGGTGACGCCTTCCGCGGGCTGCGCGACTTCGCTCACAACTCCGCGTTCCAAAGCGCGCAGCGTTTCGGACACGAGTTCCGCGCCGAGCAGCGCCAGCCGGTCATGCAGCGTCTTTGCCGTGTCGCGTGTGCCGATGGCCACGGAGCGGGTGGCCAGCATCGGTCCGGTATCGAGCCCTGCCTCCATGCGCATGATGGTCACGCCGGTCGCCTGGTCTCCCGCGAGCAGCGCGCGCTGAATGGGCGCCGCTCCCCGCCAGCGCGGCAGCAGCGACGCATGAATGTTGATGCAGCCCCATTTAGGCAGTTTCAGCGCGCTGGCGGGAAGGATTAGCCCGTAGGCCACCACGATCAAGGCGTCTAATTGCGCGGCGCCCAATATCTCAAGCGCCTCCGGGGACTTGAAGGTCGCGGGCTGGTGCACCGCGAATCCGAGCTCCAGCGCCCGACGCTTGACCGGGCTCAAATGCAGTGCCTGTCCACGGCCGGCAGGCCGATCCGGCTGGGTGAAAACCGCGCAAATTCGGTGCTCCGCGGCCAGCCGGTCGAGTGCCGGCACGGCGAAGTCAGGCGTGCCGGCGAAGCCCAGCTTCAGCGATGGGTCGGTGCTCAAGGCTCAAAGAGCCGGCGCAGAAGCGCGAAGGTCGCTGCCTGTGGATCGTTGCTTGCGCTCTTTTTCCAAGCGCCGGCGAATCAGCGTGCGCTTGAGCTCGGAGAGATAGTCGACAAATAACTTGCCCTCGAGATGATCGGCCTCATGCTGGATGCAGACGCCCAGCAGGCCCTCCGCATCCATCTCGAACGGCTGTCCGTCGCGGCCCAAGGCACGCACGCGAATCCGCGCGGCGCGCGCTAACTTGTCGTAAATGCCCGGCAGCGACAGGCATCCCTCCTCGCCCGGCATCTCACCTTCCCGGCTGAGGATTTCCGGATTGATGAGCACCAGCGGCTGATCCCGTGACTCGCTGACGTCGAGCACGATCACTCGCTTGTGCACGTCCACCTGGGTCGCCGCGAGTCCAACGCCGTTCGCCGCGTACATGGTCTCAAGCAGATTATCGACCAATTGTCGCACTGCGTCATCAACAGCCACTACGGCAGCCGCCTTCTTTCGCAGCCTAGGATCGGGATACTCGAGAATTGCGAGCTTTGTCATGGGAGTTATGAGAGCAATATCGTGTTTTTGGCTTAGGAATGTTGCTAAAGTTCCGCCGCTGCTTAACTTAATGCCTTGGATGGCCGGCGCGTAGCGCGTCGGCAAAAGGCAAAAACGGGCGATGCGTCCCACATTTAAGCGGCAGGACAGAAGTATACCAGTCAGTCTGCAACCATAAGCCTGACTCACGGGAGCGAACGAATGCAAGGTCATCAAATATTAGGCCTATTTCTATCGGTTGCGGTCATCGCCGGGTGCCACACCGAGGCGCCTAGGGCCGAGGCCCCGCCAGCGGTAGCGCCGACCGAATCCACCCTGGAAGGCACGCCGGTCGGGGATCAGCGAACCGCGATGGAGGCTGCCGTTGATGCCGGCACCGCTCGCGAAGCAGCAGACGTTCCCAGCAAGGGCATTCCCCTCGCCGACAATGCGCCGGACAGTTATGTGGTGAAGCGTGGCGACACGCTCTGGGGAATCGCCAAGGTGTTCCTGCGCGATCCCTGGTTCTGGCCGGAGATCTGGCAGGTCAACCCCCAGATTCATAATCCGCACCTGATTTATCCCGGCGACACCCTGCGCCTGGTCTTCATCGACGGCAAGCCGCAGATCCTGCTGCAACGCGGTGACGCCGCGCGAGTCGAGCCTCGAGTGCGCAGCGAGCCGCTCGAGGCAGCGGTGACCACCATCCCCTACGCGACGGTGGCGGCATTCATGTCCAAGCCGAGCGTGCTCGACCGCGATCAAATCAAGCACGCGCCATACGTGCTGGCCACGCGCGACTTGCATGTCGTGATGTCCGATGGCGACACAGTGTATGCGCGGGGATTTACCAGTCCCGCGGAGCTCGGCACCCATTACAACGTGGTGCGCGTCGGCGACGAGCTGGTCGACCCGGATGACCATCGGGTACTCGGCTACGACGGCATCTTCACCGGTTCCGGTCACGTGACCCGCCAGGGCGATCCCACGACGCTGATCATGACCGAATCGGCGCGCGAAACCCGCGCCGGCGACAAATTGATCCCGGGCGGCGTGGATGTGCCGCTCGATTTCATTCCGAGCGCGCCGCGCGTCAAAACCAACGGCCGCATCATTGCCGTGTCCGACGGCGTGACCATCATTGGTCAATACCAGGTGGTCGTGGTCAATCGCGGTGCGCGCGACGGCCTCGCTCCCGGCAATGTGCTTGGCGTGTTCGACTACGGCCCTAACGTGCGCGACACCGACAACAAGGGCTTCTTCAACTTGAATAAGTTTGGCAGCCACGATGTGCAGCTGCCTTCCGAGCGCACCGGCACTTTCATGGTCTTCAAGACCTTCGACAACATCAGTTACGGCCTGATCATGGAAGCGACCAACCTGATTCGCGTCGGGGACAAAGTCCAGAACCCGTAAGCGCCAGGCGCTCGTATCACACCCGCCGATTCAAATGAATCGGCGAATCTGGATATTCACAGCGCTGTAGCGCAGCGCGCCGGCTGATCTGCGGCGAGTTGCCGCGCCGGGCTCGATGCGCAAACCTTTGCGCCGCGGCGGCCGCGATCTCATCCGCGGCGGTGCAAATTTAACCGCAATCACCGCTGATATATCGAACGAGCGAGGCCTCGCGCTGCCTCCCAACATTCAAGCGGGCATGGACAAGGAACACAAAATCTTGTTAGATGCGCTCGGCTTGTGATCCCGCGGACCTCGATGTTTGGTCGTCCGTACCGGATTTAAAAGCAGAAGCCGTGTCCTCGATGAGGCTGATTCTCGAGCTCGAAGGGCCACGTTCAGGCCGCCCCCGGGGGCCGTTACTCCCGTGTCGTTAGGAGCCGGAGGTGAAAGATAACGTTCTCGATCTACTCATCTATCTCTTCGAGAATTATATGAGTACCGACGATGAGCCCCGGCCCGATCGAAATACATTGAAGGTCAGAGTTGGAAAAGGCCGGATTTGCGGAGCCCGACATCGAACGAGCCTTGGAATGGCTCGACGGACTGTCCGGTGAGCAGCTCGGCAAGGTCGCCGAGGCCACGGCGCGGGCGGTGCGTGTGTTCTCGAGCCAGGAACTGTTGCGGCTCGACACCGATGTGCGCGGATATTTAATGTACCTGGAGAACGTGCGGATACTCTCGGGCACGGAACGCGAACTCGTGATCGACCGTTTGATGGCGCTCGAAGCCGACGAGATCGATATCGAGCAGGTGAAATGGGTCGTGCTGATGGTGTTGTTCAGTCAGCCCGGCCAAGAGTCCGCTTACGCTCAAATGGAAGACTTGGTCTTCGAAGAGCGCTCCGACGCCCTGCATTAGACGACTTTGAGCAACAATCTCGTTATCGTGGAATCGCCTGCCAAGGCGAAGACCATCAAGAAGTACCTCGGCAAGGAATTCGAGGTTCTTGCCTCTTACGGACACGTGCGCGACCTCGTTCCGAAGGAAGGCGCGGTGGATCCGAAGCACCACTTCGCCATGAAGTACCAAGTCGTCGAACGCAACCAGAAGCATATCGACGCGATATCCAAAGCGCTGAAAAAGGCCGACGCACTATTCCTGGCCACCGACCCCGATCGCGAGGGCGAGGCGATCTCCTGGCATTTGCACGAGCTCTTGAAATCTCAGGGTGCGCTCAAGGGCAAGCAAGTCAGCCGCGTGGTGTTCTACGAGATCACCAAGAACTCGGTGCGCGAGGCCATGGCCAGCCCGCGCGAGCTGTCCGTGGATCTTGTGAATGCGCAGCAAGCGCGGCGTGCGCTCGATTTCTTGGTGGGTTTCAATCTGTCGCCGCTGCTGTGGAAGAAGGTTCGTCCCGGGCTGTCGGCGGGCCGGGTGCAAAGTCCGGCGCTGCGCATGATCTGCGAGCGGGAGGACGAAATCGCTGCGTTCGTTCCGCGCGAATATTGGACCATCGACGCCGAATTGGAGCATTCGGAACAGAAGTTTCCCGGCAAGCTGGTCGAGTTTCGGGGTGCCAAGGTCGAACAATTCAGCTTTACCGATGAGGCGCAGGCCCGCGATGCCGAACGCACCTTGCAACAGGCCGCCAAAGGCTCGCTTACGGTGCTCACGGTGGATCGCAAGCAGCGTAAGCGCAATCCCGCGCCGCCATTCACGACCTCCACCTTGCAGCAAGAAGCCGCGCGCAAATTAAGCTTCAGCGCGCAAAAGACCATGCGCGTGGCGCAGCAATTGTACGAGGGTGTCGATATCGGCGAAGGACAGGTGGGCCTCATCACCTATATGCGCACCGACTCGCTCAATCTCGCCCAAGAGGCCGTGGGCCAGATCCGCGACGTCATCGTGCAGCTATACGGCCAGGCCGGGCTCGCCGAGGAACCGAGGGTATTCAAGACCAAATCGAAAAACGCCCAGGAAGCGCACGAAGCGATCCGTCCGACCGCCGTCAGTGTCCTGCCGGCTGATATCGAGAACAAGCTCGAGCCCGACCAGTTTCGGCTTTATTCGCTGATCTGGAAGCGCACCGTCGCCTGTCAGATGGCGCCCGCGATTTTCGATACCGTCGCGGTGGAGATGCTGGCCGGTGCCGACGGTCCCGAGCGCACGGTGTTGCGCGCCAACGGCTCGACCTTGGTCAAGCCCGGCTACATATCGGTCTATCAAGAGGGCCTGGATGATGCCGTGGAGGATGATTCCGACCACGTGCTGCCCGCGCTTAAAGAGGGCGATCGGGTAAAGCTCATCGGCGTCGATCCCGCCCAACATTTCACCGAGCCGCCGCCGCGTTTTTCCGAGGCCTCGCTGATCAAGGCGCTCGAGGAATACGGCATCGGCCGCCCGTCGACCTATGCCTCGATCATCTCCACCTTGCGCGACCGCCAATACGTCGACATCGAAAGCCGGCGCTTTACCGCCACCGACATCGGCAAGATCGTGAGCCGCTTTTTGACGCAGTACTTCACCACCTACGTGGACTACGACTTCACCGCCAAGATGGAGGACTCCCTGGACTCCGTGGCAAGCGGCGAGGAAGCGTGGGTGCCGCTGCTGGAAAAATTCTGGAAACCGTTCATCCATCTGGTGAAGCACACGGAGACCTCCGTGAGTCGCGAGGAAGTCGCCCAGGCCCGCGACCTCGGCGCCGATCCTGCGAGCGGCAAGCCGATGAGCGTGCGCATGGGGCGCTTCGGGCCGTTCGTACAGATCGGCACCAAGGATGACGCCGACAAGCCACGCTTCGCGGGCTTAAGGCCCGGTCAAAAGATGGATCAAATTACGCACGCGCAGGCCATGGAACTGTTCAAGCTGCCGCGTACTCTCGGCCGGACCGCAAGCGGAGAAGAAATTACCACCAATGTTGGGCGCTTCGGACCTTATGTGAAATTCGGCGCCAAGTACGTATCGCTCAAGACCGATGACCCTTACGAGATCACGCATGAGCGTGCCCTCGAGGTGATTCGCGACAAGGAAATCGCGGATGCCAACCGCTTGATTCTGGATTTCCCCGCTGCCGGCATCCAAGTGCTGAATGGTCGGTACGGTCCGTACATCACCGATAAGGAACGCAACGCGAAGATCCCGAAGGGCAAAGAACCCAAGAGCCTGACGTTGGAAGAATGTCAGGCCCTGTTGGCTGCGGCGCCGGTCCGAACCTTCGGCCGGTGGGGCCGCAAGGGCGCAAACGGCGCCAAGGGTGTAAAGGGCGCGGCCAAGGGCGGCGGCGCGCCATCCGGCAAGAAGGAACAAGCTGCCGTAGGCGCTGCCGACCCGTCCGGCGCAACCGCCCCGACGAAGCTGGCGGCAAAAGGCAAAAAGACCACGGTTAAAAAGCAGGAACCCGTGACAGGTGCGGCGCCGAAAGCCAAACCGAAAGCCAAGGCCAAGCGCGAAAAAGAGTTCTGCGAAAAAGAAAACTTAAGAGCTAGCCCATGAGCGACTCGGCAGATGCGACCGCAGTCAAGCGCTACCTAGGCGAGCTGCAGGACCGCATCAGCGCGGCGGTAGAGAAGATCGACTCGATGAAATTTCGCCGCGACGCCTGGGATAGGCCCGACGGCGGCGGCGGCGAAAGCCGCGTATTGAGCGAAGGAGTGGTATTCGAGCGCGCGGGAGTCTCGGTCTCGCATGTTTTCGGCGAGAAGATGCCGCCCTCCGCATCGAACGCGCGTCCGGAAATAGCCGGCGCACCCTTCGAGGCGATGGGTCTGTCGCTGGTGTTTCATCCCCGAAACCCGTATGCGCCCACGACGCATTGCAATGTCCGTTTTCTGCTGGCCCGACCCACCCATGGGGCCGAGGTGTGGTGGTTCGGCGGCGGCTTCGATCTCACCCCCTACTATCCTTATGACGAGGACGTGCTGCACTGGCACCGTACCGCGCGCGACGCCTGCCGCCCGTTCGGCGCCGGCGTCTACGCAAATTACAAAGATTGGTGCGACCGCTACTTTTTTCTGCCCCACCGTAACGAAACCCGCGGCGTCGGCGGCCTGTTCTTCGACGATCTGAACGAATATGGCTTCGCGCGCTCGTTTGAATTCATGCGCAGCGTCGGCGATCACTTCTTGCCGGCGTACATGCCCATACTGGAGCGGCGCAAGGATCAGCCGTACAGCGATCGGGAACGGCAGTTTCAACTGTACCGACGCGGCCGATACGTGGAATTCAATCTGGTCTACGATCGCGGCACCTTGTTCGGACTGCAGTCCCGCGGCCGCACCGAGTCCATACTGATGTCGCTGCCGCCGATGGTGCGCTGGGAATACGACTGGCTGCCGGCGCCGAACTCGCCCGAAGCCCGGCTCTACGCGGATTTCTTGCGCCCCCGGGATTATCTTACCGAGCTCGACCGGTAGCAGCGCGCTTTGTCGGGGCATCATGAGGCTCCCTAAGCGATCAACGCTCGGGTCATCGTGGCCGCGGGGATTTCCCGGCAGCCGCTGACATTCTGGCCGGCCCACAACGGCGAGAAATCGCCGACTCCCTGGCTCTCAGCCCTCTCGCGCAGTGCCGCCAGCGCGGCGGCGGCCAAAGGAAAGGCGGGGGCCGCGAGGTTGATCGGGCCCAGATCCGCCATGAGCCGATTCATGATCCCGCGCGCGGGCCGTCCGGAAAACAGATTGGTCAATGCGGTGTGCACGGCGCGCTTGCTCTTTAGCGCCGCTCGATGCACCGCGCTGGTTTTGGCCTCGGGGCAGAGCAGGTACGCAGTCCCCAGCTGCACACCGGCGGCGCCCAGTGAGATCGCCGCCCTAACTCCCGCCGCATCCGCGATTCCGCCGGCGGCGATCACCGGCACGCGCACCGCTGTCACGATTTGCGGTAAGAGCGCGAATGTCCCGGCCTGCGTGGTCAGATCTTCCGATAGGAACATGCCGCGATGACCGCCCGCCTCCGACCCCTGGGCGATGACGGCATCGACGCCCCGACCCTCCAGCCACTGCGCCTCCTCGATCGTCGTCGCCGACGACATGACTTTCGAGCCCCAGGATTTCACGCGGGCCACGAGATCCGGCGATGGCAAACCAAAATGAAAGCTGACGACCGCCGGCTTGAATTCTTCCAGCGCATCGGCGGCAGCGGCGCTGAAAGGCGCTCGCGACGACGCGGTGGACACTTGGCCCAACGCGATGCCGAACTCCTGAAGGTATGGCGCAAGCAGCTGCCGCCAGGCCGCTTCACGCTCGGCGTCTGGCTCGGGTGGCGTGTGACAAAAGAAATTCACATTGAAGGGGTTGGCGGATTTCGAACGAATGGCCGTCAGTTCCGCCCGCATCGACTCGACGCTGAGCAGGGCGCATGGCAACGATCCTAAGCCGCCCGCATTGGATACTGCCACCGCCAGCTCGCTGCCCTGAGAACCGGCCATCGGTGCCTGGACTACCGGCAGCTCAATCCCGAACAGTTCTTGCAGACTCATGGGTTCACTCCTTGCCGCTATTCTGAACCGGAGATTCGCGGCCACAAGCCCGTTTGACTCTGACGCAAGGGGAAAGATTCGTGGGCCCGATCATGGCGAGGGGAAGCTATCCAGTCGAAGCGGCTCAAGCCATAATCCAGCTTATTCAATGGGTAACTTCTAGGGCGCAAATGAACATTCGACGCCTGCACGCCCCTGGCGAGCGCGAGATTCGCGGCTTGAGCGACGTACTCATCGACTGTGTGGAAGGCGGCGCCTCGGTCAGCTTCATGCTGCCGATATCCCATACCACTGCCGACTCATTCTGGAGAGGTGTCGCCGCCGGCGTGGCCGCAGGCGAGCGCATCTTGCTGGTCGCCGAGGATGCGACGGGAATCGCGGGCACCGTCCAAATCATTTTGGCGCAGCCCGAGAATCAGCCGCATCGCGCCGACATCGCGAAAATGCTGGTGCATCGACGAGCGCGCCGGCGGGGTGTCGGCGCCGCAATGCTGGCCGCTGCCGAGGACGCGGCCCGCGGCGCCGGCAAGACGCTGTTGGTACTCGATACCGCGAGCGGCGATGCCGAAAGACTCTATGCGAAGCTCGGCTGGCAGCGCTGCGGCGTCATCCCCGGATATGCGCTCTGGCCGCAGGGCGGCCTCTGCGATACGACGTTCTTCTATCGGGCGCTGCCGAACGCCGCCGGCAACGATGGCACGGCTTAAGATCCGCGATTGTCGCATCGCCGGTGAAATGGCGCTGCAGGCGGTTTTCCACTCGCTCGTGCAGACCGCCGGTGAGAGCCACACACGGGTTCAAATGGGTGCGGCTAGGTCAAGGCCATGGTGATGAACACGCCGCAGTCGATCGCAGGTCACCCGCTGAGCTTTGATGCGTCTGGGCAGTTGCTGCCCTGGACGTCTTGGTCCGCCGCGTTGGATCTGGAAATGAATTTCTACCGGCAGTGTCCATCGGACCATGGCTATCCGCGCTTTGCCTGTGAGACTTTTCTGGACGGCAATTGGGCGGCGACTTCCTCGCGCACCGACACGATTCCGGCGACTCAAAATGGCATGGGTATTCTTTCCTATCTGAAATTTCACCAATTGCGCGGCGAGCAGCAGCCGGCGTGGCTCGCGACCGCGCGCTCCATGGGTGATTACCTGCTGAACGAAGCGCTGACTCCGGACCTTGGGCAGTATCCGGCGTTTACGCGTTCCACCGGGCGACGGGGACAGTTTCCTCTGGCCGCCGATTGCGGTTCCCAATCCGATCGCCCCTATGAAATCGAGCCCGACAAGGGCGGCATCGCCGGTTACGCGCTCGCAAGGCTGTTCGAAGCCACCGCGGAGCGCAAATACCTGGCGCAGGCGTTGCACAACGCCCGCGTGCTTGCCGCCCATCAGCAGGACGGCGACGCCTTCCGCTCGCCCTGGCCGTTTCGCGTCGATTATCGCAACGGCGAAGGGCGCGGTCCGGTGTCGGGAAACATGACCTATATTCTGCGGCTGTTCGAATTCCTGGCCGAGCATGGTTACGGTGAATTTTCCACGCCGCTAAAGTCGCTCTGGCAATGGATCAAGGACTACCAACTGCCGAGTGCCGCCGCCGACGGCAGCCTGTTCGCGCAGTTCTTCGAAGATCACGACACGCCCACCAACCGTACCGCGTGGGCCCCCTTGAACCTCGCCCGCTATCTGCTCGAGAAGCGAGGCATGGGTGATGAGGCGTGGCGCGCCGATTGCGGCGTCTTGATCGAATTTGTGCGCCGAAATTTTACTCACCCGGAATTTGGCATCCTCGTTTGCCACGAACAGGATGAGGACCAACAGGCCTGGGGCGGCGTCAACTCGACTTACGGTGCGGTCCTCGCGATGTACGCGAAGGCCGTGGAGTCGTCGATTTTGGCGAGCGAAGCCCGCCAGGCGCTGAATTTCACGCTTTATTCAATCGACGACCAAGGTCGCCCGCGCGATGTGTTCACGAGCGCGGAACCCGGCGGCTGGCAGGAGGACGCTCACACGGACGTCATTCACAACTATGTCGATGCTTTGCGGGCATTCCCGCTATGGGGCAGCGCGATATCTACTGGATGACGGGGGCGTTTAGAATTGCCTCGATGAATCCCGCCGTCGCCGCGTCTAGGTGACCGAATCGCAACCCGATGCGGAATCGGCCCCTGTTCATCGGCACGCAATAGCGCACTTCGGCGGGTATGTGAAACGCGCCGGTCGAGCCGCAGGCGTGCAACTCCAGATCAATGAGGCATTCCTGCCCGTGCGCGAGTTCGAACGGCACAGTGATGCTGGCGCCCGCGCGCGACAGATCGACCGTATGTCCGGGAAGCACCGAGGTTCCAGGCACGGTGACCGTGGCGCGGACAGCAATGGATTTTCGCTCGACGCGCCGTCGCTCTTGAACTCGCGGGCGCGTACAAATCATCCGCGTGATACTCGTGCGCCTCGTACAAATCCTCTGCGGCTACCTTGCTCATGCCATAAATGGTAGCCGATGCCGCGCACACGCGACCGCGGCAAGTGTGAACTGCGGCGCGAATCCGCGCGTTTCTCCGGGAAGATGTTAAATGAAACGCATCATCTTGCCATCGCCAGGCGGCTCATCGCCGCGAATGCCGGCAGAGTCACAGGATCGTTTCCTGCGCTGCTGGCAACCGGGTGCGAACTGAAGCGCGCAATCACCAGTTCGGCTTGCGGCACAATGTACAGGCGCTGACCGTGGATGCCGCGCGCTTCGAAGGCGCCCAACGCGTTATGCGACACCCACCACATGTTGCGGTAGGAATAGCCGGGCAGCAGCGTATATCCCGCCTTCACGAATTTGGCGGGATCGGAGCCGCGGCGAATATCGGCGATGACCTGCGCCGGAATGATTTGCTCGCCGCCACGCGCACCGTCGCAGCGCATCAGTTCTCCAAAGCGACACAGGTCGCGAAGGGTGGCGCTCAGGCCGCCGCCGCCCATGGCCACGCCGATTGAATCGACCGTCACGTAGCCATCTTCCTCGCAGCCGATGCGTGACCATATTCGTTCGCTCAGCATCTCGGGCAATGCGACGCCCGTGACGCGCTTCATGACCCAGCACAGCACTTCCGTATTGACGGTTTTGTAGGCGAACTCGGTGCCGTGCTCGCCTTCGTGGCGCAGCGTTTTAAGGTAGTCGTAGAAATTATCCGGCCCGCCATAGTCGGTCCCCCGCGGGCGCAGCCCGCCTGCGCGTCCGTATTCCCAGATGTGCGCCTGCGGATCCGAATACAGTTCGGAATATGCCACGCCGACTTGCATGTCGAGTACCTGGCGCAGCGTGGCGTCCTCATAGGCGGTACCGCCCATCTCCGGCAGGTAGTACGACACCGCTTTGTTCTCATCCAACGCGCGCTCGTGAAGCAGCATCGCCGCCAACGTGGCCGCATAAGACTTGGTGATCGAAAAGCAGGCGTGCGGGCGCTGCGCCTGCAAGGCGCCGAAGTAGCGCTCGTACACTCGGCGGCCGCGATGCAAGACCATGATGCCGTCGGTGTAGGTGCGTTGCAGCGACCTCGCCCAAGTGAGTTTGCCGCCCTGCAGATCCTCGAATGTCAGCGCGTCGATTGCCGCTTCGCTGCCGGGCGCCGCGCCAAGATCGCTCGGCGCAGCGCTGCCGCGCCACACGGTGGCCGTCGGCGCAAGCTCACGCATGTGCGACAAGGTCCAGCGGATCTGCGGAAACTCGAGGAAACGGTCGTCTTGGAAGCGAATTCGCTTCGCAACCGGCGGCGGCGAACCCTGCATCCACCCCAAAGCGCTCGGATCCGAGGCATCGGCGTCAGGATATTCGACACCGTCAATCTCCACCGTTCCGCTTTTCATGAATCCGCCCCGCAACCATGGTCTTTGTGATCTTAGCCTGCCCAGTTGCGGTTCGAGGTGCAAGCGGTGGCACAATGCTTCGCGATGAATTACAAGCACATCTACCACGCTGGAAATTTCGCCGACGTGGCGAAGCACGTCGGCTTGCTGTTCTGCCTGAACGCATTGAAACGCAAGGACGCGGCGTTCTTCGTGTTGGACAGCCACGCAGGGCGGGGCTACTACGACCTGCAGGCCGCCGAAGCGCAAAAATCCGGTGAGGCGGAACGCGGCGTCCAACGCCTGATTGCCAATAGCTTGGACAACGACGCACTGGCCGGGTATTTCGCCGCAATACGCGCGCGGCGCGGCAAACGGCTGCCGCGCTATCCCGGATCACCGGTTTTGATCGCACAGGAGCTGCGCACGCAGGACCGCGCGCTGTTCATCGAATTGATGCCGGCGGAGGCCCGCGCCGTGGATCGTGAGATCGAATCGAGCGGGCGAATTCGAACGGAGATCGCCGACGGATACGCATCTCTCAAGGCCTTTCTGCCGCCGGAAGAGCGGCGCGGACTGGTGTTGATCGATCCGCCCTACGAGAGTCTTGACGAGCTGAAACTCATGCTGCAGGCATTCGCCGACGCCTATCGACGCTGGCCCGGCGGGATATTTCTGATGTGGTACCCCATCCGCAGTGCCGCACAGCGCAGCATGGTGCATGCGCGCTTCGAGGCCCTACGGATCCCCAAAATGCTGCTTGCGGATCTCGCGATTCATCCAGACGATGCGGGTTTGGGACTCGCCGGCAGCGGGTTGTTGATTGTGAATCCGCCCTACGGCGCGGATCAGTATCTTCGCGAGGCTTACGCCGCGATTCACCAAGGGGTCGCCTCGGCGGGCCTAGGCTACGTAGAAGTTGCGCGCCTCACACCCGAGCGAATGGCACAATAGGACACGCTTTCCTCGAGGACAGACCGATGGACCAAAAGACTTTGCGCGAGCGGCTCGCGAAGATCCATGCCGAACTGACCAACGCACATCAAGAGAATCCGGAGGCGCGAAAGTCGCTCGGTGAGATTCTTCCGGACGTCAAACGCCTGGTCGATCAGGTCGGCGCCGACGTGCCGGCTCGTGACCGATCACTCCCCGATCGGCTGGAAAGCGTCGCCGTGCGATTCGAGGCCGAACATCCAACGCTCGCGGCGAGCGCACGGCAACTCATCGATTTATTGAGCGAGGTCGGCATCTAACTCTGATCGCACGACCAGAAGGCGCCGAGTTTGGACTCAGGGCCACCAGTGGATCGAATCGTTGACTTGCGCGGCGATGCGCTCGACATCGTCGCCGCCCGCGCCGGCATCGCGCATCAGAACCGCGATACTGCCATGGCCCGGCACGGGGACGATGGTACCGCGGTAGCCGTGTTCGTCGAACTTCACCGATTTGGTCACCGGCTCATGCACCAGCACCATGACCGTTACCGGTCCCGACGCGGTTTGCACCACCAGATGCGGCACATGATGTCCCCGAAAAAAACAGCTGCTCGCGTAGCTGACGATTCCGGCAGTGGGTTTCAAGCTGAGTTTCGCGTCTTGCAGCACCGCCTCCAATTTAGGATCCGGGACCGCCGCGTCGGTGCGCCGCCAGGCATCCGGCTCGCCCGCCATATGTGCCACCACATCGGCGGCGAGCGTCGGTTGCGGCAGCGCCAGCCAAACACCGCCCGCAACGACCAAGCCGAGCAGCACACTGGCAGCGATCGCCATCCAGCGCCAGGGACGAGCCGGTGCGGCGGCCTTGCGCGTGAGCGGCAGAACTGCGGCGCTGGTCGGCAAATCCACTCGCAGCGCGCGTTCGAGCCGCGCTTCGAAGCGCTTGAGCTGCTCCGTATAAAGACGGCATTCGGGGCAAGTCTCGCGATGCGCGCGCAGCTGCGGATCGGGATCATTCGGATCCGCCATGATCGCTGTCCGATAGGCGTTGTGATCATTCATTCGCGCGCGTCCTGGGTGGTGTCTTCGCCGCACGCCGCCCGCAGCTGCTGACGGGCACGAAACAGGCGCGTCAGCACCGCCGCACCCGACAGGTTAAGTTCGCGCGCAATCTCCGCGGTCGAATAGCCCATCAACACTTGCAACACCAGCGGCTCGCGATATTCGTCGGGCAACTTGAACAGTGCGGCACGCATGTCTGCGATGTCATGCTCCTCGCCAACAGCCAATGTCGGCTCCTCTCTGGCAACCAGCTCGTCGATATCCACCGTCACGAAGCGCTTGCGCTCAAACAGCCGCGCGTATTCCCGACGCACGATGGTCAGAAGCCATGGCTTGGCGGCAGCCTCATTCAAAAGCGAGTCCTGCGCCTTCCAGGCGCGCAGCATGCTTTCCTGAACGACGTCCTCGGCCAGGGCACGGTCGCGCGACAACCAGAAGGCGAAGCGCAGCAGGTCGGGACGCAAGGATTGGCAAAGCGCTTGGAACCGGGCGCGTTTCTGATTTCCGCCAGCCGCATCGTTCATGTATAAATCAGCACCCGGCCTAAGATATCGTCCGTGCGATATTACCGCGTTACGCCGGCGACGCCGACAGCCGCGCGCGAGTGCGGGGAGCGGCGTTGGCGGGTCGGCGGTGCCAAAGCTAAGAATAGGAGTCACATCCAAGATGACCGGAAACGCCGGCAATTCATTTCCAGGCACCCGCATGCGGCGGATGCGGCGCGAAGAGTTTTCGCGTCGGCTGATGCGGGAAACCCACTTGAGCGTGGATTCGCTGATTTACCCGATTTTCGTGATCGAAGGTCGCGGAAATCGGCAACCCGTGCCCTCGATGCCCGGGATCGAGCGGCTGACCGTCGATCACCTATTGCGCGAATGCGAGACCCTGATGCGGCTCAAAATTCCCGCGATTGCCCTGTTTCCGGTCACGCCCGAAGCCAAGAAGACCCTGGACGGGCGCGAATCCTGGAATCCCGACGCCATCGCTCAGGTCGCAGTCCGTGCCGTAAAAAAGGAATTCCCGGCCCTTGGGGTAATGACCGACGTGGCGCTCGATCCCTTCACCACCCACGGACAGGACGGCCTGATCGATGACCACGGCTACGTGCTGAACGACCTGACGGTTGAAACGCTCGTGCGCCAGGCGCGCTCGCAGGCCGAGGCCGGCGCCGACATCGTCGCGCCCTCGGACATGATGGACGGACGCATCGGCGCAATTCGCGCCGCCTTCGAGGCGTCCGGCCTGGTTCATACCCGAATCCTGGCGTATGCCGCCAAATACGCCTCAAGCTTTTACAGCCCGTTTCGCGATGCCGTTGGATCGGCCGCGCAGCTCGGAAGCGGCGGCAAGCACACCTATCAAATGGACATCGGCAATTCCGACGAGGCTCTGCGCGAAGTGGCGCTCGACATCGACGAAGGCGCCGACATGGTCATGATCAAGCCGGGCCTGCCCTACCTTGACATCGTGCGCCGCGTGAAGGACCGGTTTGGAATGCCGACCTTCGTCTACCAAGTGAGCGGGGAGTACTCGATGATCATGGCCGCCGCAGGCAACGGCTGGCTGAATGAACGCGCGGCCGCGTTGGAAGCGCTGACGTGCATCAGGCGCGCCGGCGCGGACGGCATTTTGACCTATTTTGCAAAACGCGCGGCGGAATGGCTGGCCCCGTGAGCTTCAGCGCGGGGTCTGAGGCGCCGGATCAATATGGGGTCGCGGGTCATCCCATAGCCCATAGCTGGTCGCCGTTTATTCACGGCATGTTTGCCAAGGCCACCGCGCAAAATCTGGTGTATCGACTGTTCGACATCACCGCCGAGAATTTTCGCGGCGATGCGCTGCGCCTATTCGCCGGCGGCATCAAGGGTCTCAACATCACACTGCCCCACAAACAAGCGGCGGCGGAACTGGTGAATGAACTGACGCCGCGAGCCGAGCGCGCCAAAGCGGTCAACACCATCGCGTTTTTCGATGAAGCATCGCTGCTAGGCGACAACACCGACGGTCTTGGGCTGACCGCCGATCTTGAGAACAACCTCGGAATTACGCTCGGCGACAAGCGTCTGCTCATTCTCGGGGCGGGCGGCGCCGTTCGCGGCGTACTCGGATCGCTCATGGAACGCGACCTGCGCGAAGTGGTCATCGCCAATCGCACGCCGGATCGCGCCCGCAAACTGGCAACGGAATTCGCCGATCTGGGCGCGATTTCCGGCTGCGGGTTCTCCGAGGTGCGCGGCCCGCCGTACGATCTCATCATCAACGCCACCTCGGCCAGTCTGCAAGGTGAGATGCCGCAGCTGCCGCCGGGTCTGGTCGGGGAGAACAGCATTTGTTATGACATGGCGTACGGCCGCGGCCACACGCCGTTCACCTTGTGGGCAAAATCCCTGCACGCGGCGCGTACCACCAAGGGCTGGGGCATGCTGGTGGAGCAGGCCGCGGAATCGTTCCTGCTGTGGCGCGGAATACGTCCCGACACCGCGCCGGTGCTCGAGGCCTTGGCGCGGCACGCGTAGCGCTGCCCGTCAGCGCATCGTGACCAGTTCTTCCGCGCTGGTCGGGTGGATCGCCACGGTATCGTCGAAATCCGCTTTGGTTGCGCCCATGCGGATCGCCACGGCAAATCCCTGCAGCATTTCGTCGGCACCCGCGCCCATGATGTGGCAGCCGATGATGCGCTGCTCGGGCCCGACGCACACCAGTTTCATGTCGGTATGCGTTTTGCGTGTCGTCAGCGCGTGATACATGGGGGTGAAATCGGCCACGTACACTTTCACGGCGTCGCCATATTGGGCACGGGCCTCAGCTTCGCTCGCCCCCACCGTACCCACCGGCGGGTGCGTAAATACCACGGTCGGGATCATGCTGTAGTCGAGGTGGCGATCCGGCTTGCCGCCGAACAACCGGTCGCTCAGGCGCCTACCCGCGGCTATCGCCACCGGCGTCAATTGCGCGCGCCCGGAGACATCGCCGATCGCGTACACGCCCGGTACATTAGTATTTTGAAAGGTATCGGTGCTGACAAAGCCGCTGTCGTCCAGCGCGACGCCGGCCTTGGCGAGATCGAGGCCGGCGACATTCGCATCGCGGCCCATGGCCCATAGCAGGCAGTCAAACCCGCGGAGCTCGCGCCCATCTTGCATTACCAGGGTCTTCCCGCCCGATTCCAGGCGCACGGCGCTGATCGCCGCCCGTTCGTGAATGATCATTCCCTCGGCGCGTACTTCGCGCAGCAGGGATTTTCCGAGCATCGCATCGAAGTTGCTCAGCAGGCGATCCTTGCGGATGAGCTGCTCCACGTCGCTGCCGAGCGCACGAAAGGCCGCTGCCAGCTCGCAGGCAACATAGCCGCTGCCGACGACCGCGACTCGCTGCGGCCGCGCCGTAAGTTCGAAGAAACCGTCCGAGGTGATGCCGAGCTCCGCACCCGGCAGCTTCGGCACCATGGGTTTGCCACCGGTCGCAATCACGATGTGCCGCGCAGTGAGGCGCCGGCCGTTCACCTCGAGGGTATGCGCATCCACAAAGCGCGCGGCGCCGCGCACGTACGCCACGCCCTTGGCCTCAAGGTTGCGTTCGTAAATCCCGTTCAAGCGCAGCACGTACGCATCGCGCTTTTTTTTCAACGCGTCCCAGTCGCTCCCGCCCGGGTCGACATTGAAGCCATAGTCGCGCGCGTCGGCGATGCTCGACGCCACGCCGGCCGCGTTCCACATGACCTTCTTGGGTACGCAGCCCACATTGACACAAGTCCCTCCCAGGCGATGCGGTTCGATCACCGCAGCCTTGGAGCCGAATTCAGCCGCACGCTGCGCGCAGGCCAAGCCGCCGCTGCCCCCGCCCACGCTGATAAGATCGAATGCTTGGTCCGTCATGGCAGCAATGATACGTGTTCGCAGGCGCCGCTGCCCGCGGGCGGAAGGCGGCGGGTGTCTGGTAGAATCCCGCGGTGAACAACCCACTCCTGGAAATTGGCGCCCTACCGGCCTTCGAAAAAATTGGGGCGCAGCATGCTCGTCCTGCATTGGAAAAAGTGCTGGCCGAGAATCGCGCACGGCTCGCGGAATTGACCGCTCAAGCCAACCCGACATTTGCCTCGCTGGTCGTTCCGGTCGAGGAATTAAGTTACCGTCTGAGCCGCGTGTTCAGCCCGATCTCGCATCTTAACGCCGTCGCCAACTCGGCGCAGATGCGCGAGGCGTACAACGAGTGCGTGCCTTTGCTCACCGAATATTCATCGGAGCTGGGGCAGAACGCCGCGCTGCAAGCCGGTTACGCCCACGTACTGAAGACCGAGAGTGACACGCTCGATCCGTCCCAGCGCAAGCTGCTGGAAAACGCCCTGCGCGATTTCCGACTGGCCGGGGTCGATTTGCCGCCCGACCAAAAGACCCGCTATCGGGAAGTGGCGCAGCGGCTCGCGCAGCTGGCCACCAAGTTTTCCGAGAACGTCCTGGACGCCGGCCGCGCCTACGCTCGAAGCGTGACCAACAGCGCCGAGCTTGCCGGGCTGCCCAGCAATGCGATCGATCGCGCCGCGGCCGATGCACGCGAGGTGAATCAAGCCGGCTGGCTGTTCAAGCTCGATCAACCCACCTACATGACCATCATGGCCAGCGCCGAGAGCGAGCAGCTGCGCCGCGATATCTACGAGGCGTGGATCACTCGGGCGTCGGAATTGGGCCCGAGCGCCGGCCGCTTCGACAACAACGCCATCATTGCTGAAATCCTCGCCCTGCGTCACGAGCTCGCCAAGTTGTTGGGATTCGCCAACTATGCGGACTACGCGTTGGCCACTCGAATGGCGAAGAGCAGCAAACAAGTGCTCGCGTTCCTGGATGACTTGGCGCGGCGCTGCCGGCCCGCAGCGCGCGAGGAGTTCTTCAGCCTCGAAGAATTCGCCGGGCGCAAGCTCAACGCCTGGGACATGGCGTACTACAGCGAGCGGCTGCAAGAAAGCCGCTTTCGGGTGTCACAGGAAGCGCTGCGGCCGTACTTTCCGTTGCCGAAGGTCCTCAGCGGATTGTTTGCGCTGACGCAGCGTCTGTATGGCATCGGGGTGCGAGAACGCCCCGACGTCGGCGCCTGGCACCCGAGCGTGCGCTACTACGATCTTTTGGACAAGGACGAGCGCGTCGTGGCGGGTTTCTTCCTCGATCCTTACTCGCGCAGCGAAAAGCGCAGCGGTGCATGGATGGACGAATGCGTCGTCGCCAAAGCGCTGCCCTCGGGGACTGCGCTGCCGGTGGCGCAGCTGGTATGCAATTTCACGGCGCCGGTGGGCACGATGCCATCGCAGTTGACGCATAACGAGGTCATCACGCTGTTTCATGAGTTCGGCCACGGATTGCATCACATGCTGACCCGGGTCGCGTACCCCAGCATTGCCGGCATCAACGGCGTCGCTTGGGACGCGGTCGAGCTGCCCAGCCAATTCATGGAAAACTTCGTTTGGCGCGCGGAAGTGCTGCCGCTGATATCGGCGCACATCGACAGCGGTGAGCCGCTTCCGGTCGACATGCTGCAACGCCTGCTCGGCACGCGCACGTTCAATGCCGCGCTCGATACGCTGCGTCAGATCGAACTCGCCACATTTGATTTTGAATTGCACGCCAATTTTGATCCCAAAGTGGGAGCCAACGTCGCCGAGACGCTGGCCGCCGTCCGGCGGCGAGTGGCCGTTGTTCCGGCGGCAGCTTTCAACCGCATGCCGACCAGCTTCGCGCACATATTTGCCGGCGGCTATGCCGCCGGCTATTACAGCTACAAGTGGGCCGAAGTGCTGGCGGCCGATGCGTTCGAAGCCTTCGAAGAGGCCGGGGTCTTCGACGCCAAGACCGCCATGCGGTTTCGCGAATCCATCCTCGCCCGCGGCGGCAGCATCGATGCGATGGACGCGTTCGTGCGGTTTCGCGGGCGCCAGCCCGATGTGCGGCCCCTGCTCAAGCAAACCGGAATCGCGGCATGAAGGGCCGGAACGCGTTGTTGACGGCACTGCTGTGGGCGTTAGCGGCCCTGCCGGCCGCGAAGGGCGCGGCGGCCCCCGCCTACGTCAGCGACGAGCTGGTGCTCGGGGTCTATGCCGAGGAGAACAACCAAGGCCAACGACTGGCCACGCTGCATTCCGGATCGAGCGTCGAGACGCTGGCGCAGAGCGGCGATTTTACCCAGGTGCGGCTGAATGACGGGACCACCGGGTGGGTGAAATCGGCCTTCCTGACGACCAAGGAACCCGCCACCGTTCGGGTCAAGCAGCTCGAAGAGGAGTTGGATCGCAGCCGCGCGACGACGCCGGCGCTGGCCGAGGCGGCGGCGCGCAGCGAAGTGGAGCGGCTGAAACAAGAGCTCGGCGCAAAGCAGGCGCAGCTCGACGCCGCACTGGCCGCCGCACCGGCAGCGCGAACTAGCACGGCGTCGGCGGGGACACCTGCGGGGCTTGTGATGGCCGGCATCGGCGCCGCACTCGGGCTCGCGGGCGGTTTTTGGCTGGGTTTTGCCACCTTGGCGCGGCGCGTAAGGCAGAAATTCGGCGGCATCAAAGTTTACTAAATGCGTTGCCGTTGTGGCAGTGCGCCCGGCGCGATTGACTTAATGCCCCGACGGGCTGCTCCAAAAGGAGAAGTAGGTCCGTGGCGCGGCCGACCCCAACGGCATAAACTTCGTGGATGTATGATCTTAGACGTAACGACTACGACGTTGCGAATTCCGTCCAGGTCAGCTCCACCGCAGCAGTAACCGCTGCGGTCCGCGAGCTTTTTGTCTCCGCCTGGCCCGCGGAACCTTTCGACAAGGTCGCCATCGCGTTCGAGGATTTCGAGCGACTCTTTACCGGCCGCATGCCCGGTTATCACGGCGTTGATACGCTCTACCACGACCGCCAGCACTCCCTGGACATGACCCTCGCCATGGCCCGTCTCATGGTCGGCTATGAGCGCAGCGTCGAGAGCCGAATGCGCTTCGGCGGCGAGCGCGCCATCATGGCGCTGGTCACCTCGCTATTTCACGACGCCGGCTACATCCGCGAATTCGACGACCGCCAGCACAGCAATGGCGCCGAGTTCACGCTCTATCACGTGACGCGCAGCGCGCGCTTCCTCGCCCGCTATCTGCCGAGCATCGGGCATGGAAAGCTGGGTGCCGGTGTCGACGCGCATCGTTCATTTCACGGGTTATGAAATCAAGCTGAATCTGATCCAACTCGCCGATACCCGCGATCGCAAACTCGGGCATCTCTTGGGCACCGCGGATTTGATCGCTCAGATGGCGGATCGCTGCTACCTGGAGAAATGCCGCGACCGGCTCTACCCTGAGTTCGTGCTCGGCGGAATCGCCGCCGCGACCGGCACCGACGGCGCGCTACGGGTTCGCTACAGCTCAGGACTCGATTTGCTGCGCCAGACCCCGGACTTCGTGCGCGAAACCTTCGTGGCGCGCTTGGAAGGGGAATTCGAGCACGCCTACCGCTACGTCGAGCCCCTGTTCGGCGGCAAGAATCCCTATCTTGAGGCCATCGAACGCAACGTGGGCTACCTGCACCGGGTCTTGCGCACAGAGCGCTGGCCGATGCTGCGACGAAATCCGCCGCTGTTCACCTCGGAAGACACCCAGATCAACCAGGTGCGCGGCCTGATGCTGGATCGCTTAAAGGCGCTCTGGGCTTAGGCGCTAAGCTCCTTACGGAAGGTCGATGGTCGCGACGTAGCGCTCGTGCAGTTCATCGAGGTGCGCGAGCACCAGTTCCTTGCCCAGCAAGGGCGCGGCGCTGATGGCCTCATGCAACACCTTGGGACTTAAGTTGCGCCGCGCCTTCTCGGCGATCGGGGCAAAGCTGAAATGCCAGGGTTCGGCTTGAACGCCGGACCTGACTCCTTGAAAAGGACGAAAAAACCCGTAGCGCGCGGCGTGGGTCTCCAACCACTGCGCGAGCCGCGCGAAAGGCCCGTCCGTGCGCAAACTCCTCCGGCGTGAGCTTGACCTGATACCCGGGCGGCGTCGCATTGCGGTCAACCAGATCCACATCGGTGCCCCAGTGATGGCGGCTCGCTCCCGGCAGGGCCGACCACAGCAGGATCGCGTTGATGCGCTCAAGCGGAGCCAGCGCTGCGGCGTCGAGGCGCGCGCCCGAGGCGTCAAACATCGGCTTTGCGCCGCTGAACTTGCCGTTCCAGATGTTCAACTGGCGAGCAAAATCGCGAAAGCCGCTCCACGGCACCAAATCGATTCCCGAGGCCTGCGCAGCGCGGCGTAAATTCAGGAAGGGCGTCACCGCCTGCGCGTGCAGCAGGCAGTCCGGATCGACGACCGAGACCACATGGGTCCGCGCTTGCCCGGTCAGTTCGCCGTCATTCACGAGGCCACATCCCGGGTCGACGCGAACTCCGCGACTTGATCGAACACCCGCGCCAAGACCCCGACTTCCTGGGCGCCAGCGATGCTGTATTGACCGTCGAAGATATAAGTCGGCACGCCGGTGATGCCTAAGACCGCCGCGTGGCGCTCGGCGGCCACCACGCCGTCTTGACCGGCGCGCAGGATTATTGCGTTGCGGGCCTCTGCGATCCCTAAGCCCGCCTCGGCGCCGAGCCGCACCAGTTCATCGGGATCGCCGATGTCGCAGCCCTCTTCGAAGTAGGCGCGCATGATCCGGTCCTTGACCGCGCTTTGAAGTCCATGGCGGGCCGCGTGCGCAATCAGCAAGTGCGAACGGCGCGAGTTGGGGACGCGGTTGATCAAGTCAAAACGAAAGCGAATGCCGCTGCCCTCGCCCTGACGCTCGAGCTCGGCATGGGACTCGGCCAGACGCGCTTGATCCGGCATTTTCGCCGCCATGAAGGTCTCTCGATCGACGCCTTCGACGGGTACATCGGGATTCAGCTCAAACGGCCGCCAGAAGACGCGCGGCTCGTACTGAGGGCGCGCGGCCACCGCAAGGTCGAAACGCCGCTTCCCGAGAAAGCACCAGGGACAGACCGTGTCGGAATAAATGTCAATGCGCATAATGTTCGTCCGCCAATCTTAGATTGTACCCGGCCCTTATGGGGGTTAGCCTGACGGCGTATGATTATCGGTTAACAACGGCGGGGGCGAGATCAATCAATGGCGCGCAGCCTTAAAACCAACTATTTGCTCCTGGCTTTGGGCGTCAGCGCCGTGCTCGCGCTTATTTTGGGCGGATTGGCGTACTACGAGCACCGCGTCAATACCGCCGACGCCAATCAGCTGACCTACGCCACCGTCGAGCAGAAACTGGAAGCCGACCTGGAGGCCCGCGCCCGCTCTCTCATTAACATCACCAGCTCTTCCCTCGCTGCGGCGCTGAAGCAGGGCAACAATGCTGCGGTCGCCGCCATTGCCGCGAGACTGCTCGACGAGCGCGATATCGAACGCGTCGAGGTGCTGGACGCGCACAACAACGTGCTTTATTCGGGCAGCAATCCGGAAGCCCGGCCGACCGCCGCCGGTCCGTTCGTGCTGCAAAGCAACGTGCAGCGCGTCGGCAGTCTCGAGATCTGGATGAGCCGGGCACAGATGCAGGAGACTCTCTCGAGCCTGCATACGCAGCTGCTGAGCAAGCAGGGAGTGCAGACCAAGCGCATTCGCGGCGTGCTCGCCGGCATCACACTGCCGCTCGTCATTTTAGGGTTGCTCGGCGCGTGGTTCATCGCCCGCCAGCTCTCGGGTCCCATTGCCGCGCTGGTCAAGAGCGCGGACCGGATCGGCGACGGCGACTACACGCGGCCGCTCGCCGTGGTGCGCCGCGACGAGCTCGGCGATCTGCAGTTCGCGCTCGAGCGCATGCGGCAGAACTTGAACGAAACCACCATCACCAAGAATTACCTGAATACCGTGCTCAACAGCTTGAGCGATGCCGTCGTGGTGACCTCGCCCGACGGGCTTATCAAAAGCTGCAATGAAGCGACGCAGCATTTGCTGGGATATTCGGAACAGGACATGGTGGGGAAGCCGTTGATCGGCTTCATCGATGAAGTTCATCGCGGCGCGTTTGATCTGGCGCGCTCGGCGCCCGAATCGCGCGAGACGGTGCTGCGCACCGCCAGCGGACAAACCATCCCGGTTTCCATGGTCAGCTCGGCGATAGACTCGGAAGATCCGCAGTTCCAAGGCAACATTTATGTGGCGCGCAACATCACGGAGCGCAAGCGCGCCGAACGCCGCATTCGCTATCTGGCCCGCTACGACACGCTCACGAAAATGCCGAACCGCATGCAGTTCCAGCATCTGCTGCAGCAGGCCATTGCGCGTGCTCGCCGCAACCAGCGCTCGCTCGCGCTGCTGTACATCGACTTGGACCGCTTCAAGGAAGTCAACGACACTTTCGGCCATGCGGCCGGCGATCGGACCCTGGAGATCTTGAGTGAACGGCTCACTCGAAATTTGAACAAGGACGCGGTGATCGGTCGGCTGGCGGGCGACGAATTCGCCATGTTCATCGACGACCTGCCGTTGGATATCGACAATCGCGCCGCCTTGGGAACGCTCGCGCGGACGCTGCTCGATGAAATCAGCCGGACCTTTTACGTGAACCAGCAGGAGGTCTACCTGACCGCCAGCGCCGGCATCGCGATCTGTCCCTATGACGCCGACAATGTCATCGATCTGATCCGCAATGCCGACGCGGCGATGTATCACTCGAAGCAGAACGGCGGCAATTCTTGCGTGTTCTATGTGCCCAGCATGAATGCCGCGGCGGTCGAAAGACTGATGTTGAAGAGCAAGCTGCGGCGCGCGCTGGAACGCAACGAGTTGGTGATTCTGTATCAATCGAAGGTGGACCTGCGCTCCGGACGGGTGGTGGGCGCGGAAGCATTGCTGCGTTGGCGGCTTCCGGGACACGGCGATATTTCGCCGTCGCAATTCATTCCGCTCGCGGAAGAAACCAGTTTGATACTGGATATCGGCGAATGGGTGCTGGATCGGGTGTGCGCGGACTACCGCGAATGGCAAAAAGTCGTCCCGGAGCCCGGCAATATCGCGATCAATCTGTCCCTGCGTCAACTCAAGCAGGCGGGCTTCATCGCCCGCTGCCGCAGCGTTTTCCGCAAGCATGGCGTATCGCCCACCGGTTTCGAGTTTG
Organism: uncultured Gammaproteobacteria bacterium; assembly: GCA_963749775.1. Taxonomy (GTDB): domain Bacteria; phylum Pseudomonadota; class Gammaproteobacteria; order Steroidobacterales; family Steroidobacteraceae; genus Bog-1198. The sequence continues at coordinate 161,168 of CAVVPB010000009.1, read as the reverse complement.
AAGTCACCGAAACCACCTTGATGACCGACCCGAAACGCACGATAGGGCTCCTCAATGAGCTCTATGCGATGGGTCTTAGCCTGGCCATCGACGATTTCGGCACCGGCTACTCTTCGCTCTCGGCGCTGCAGCAGTTCCCGATCGGCACCTTGAAGATCGATCAATCCTTCGTCCGCGACGTCGCGGTCGATGCCAACGATGCCGCCATCGTGCGCACCATCATCGATATGGGCAAGAGCCTCGATCTCGAGGTCGTGGCGGAAGGCGTGGAGGAAGCCCAGCAACTCGAGTTCCTGCGTGCCCATGGGTGTTATTTCGCTCAAGGTCGGTTGTTCGGCGATCCCATGCCGGCGAACAAACTGCTGGGCATTCTCGCCGGTCAGGAGGGCGGAGTCGCCTACCACGGCAATTTGTGCGCTCCGTTGGTGCTCCGTCCGATGCGACTCCTTTCCTAGCAGACTCCGTGTTATCGGTTCGAGATCTGCAGCTGCGGCGCGGTCCGCAGCCGCTCATTGAGCACGCGAACTTCAGCGTGTTTCGCGGCGACAAGATCGGGGTAACCGGCGCCAACGGCACCGGCAAATCGAGCCTGTTCGCTGCCCTCCGCGGTGAACTGGCGCCCGATCGCGGCGATATCGATCTGCCCGCGACGATCAAGATCGCGCACGTGGAGCAGGAGATCGCGGCGAGTTCAAAGCCCGCGATCGAATTCGTGCTGGACGGCGATACGCAATTGCGCAGCGTGCAAGCGGCCATTGAGGACGCCGAGCGGCGCGATGCCGCCATGGCGCTGGCCGAGCTCTACGCCTCGCTGGAAGCCATCGACGGCTACCGCGCCAGGGCCCGAGCGATGGGCCTGATGCATGGCCTGGGATTCAAAGCGGGCGAACACGAGCGCCCGGTCGGCGAATTCTCCGGCGGCTGGCGCGTGCGCGTCGGGCCTGGCGCGCGCGCTTAATTCCCGCGCGGACCTGTTGCTGCTGGATGAACCCACCAATCACCTGGACCTCGATGCCATTGTCTGGCTGGAGGATTGGCTGAGCTCAACCCCGAGCACCGTATTGATGATTTCGCATGACCGCGAATTCCTCGACGCCATCATCGATCGCGTGCTGCATATCGAGAATCGGACCATCCGTGCCTACGCCGGCAACTACTCGCAGTTCGAACAGAAGCGCGTCGAGGAGTTGGCGCTGCAATCGGTGCTGCACGCACGGCAAGTCAAGCGAATCGCGGAAATCACCACCTTCGTCAATCGTTTCCGCGCATCCGCCACCAAATCGCGTCAGGCACAGAGTCGCCTGAAGACCCTGGCGCGCATGGAACGCATCGTGCCCGCGCACGTGGATAGCCCGTTCGAATTTGAATTCGCGCGGCCGTTGAAAACGCCGCGGCCGCTGGTCACCCTCGAGAACGCGGCCTGCGGTTACGGCGCTGCGCAGGTACTCGGCCGCATCACTGTGGCGATCGGCCCGCAAGATCGAATCGCGCTGCTCGGGCCGAACGGCGCCGGCAAATCCACATTGACCCGACTGTTGGCGGGCGAGGCCGCGCCGCTTACCGGAAAGCGCACGGCCGCCCCGGATCTTGCCGTCGGCTATTTTGCCCAGCAGCAATTGGAGCAGCTTAACGCCGATTGCGATGCGTTTTGGCATTTACGCAACCGTGGCGGCCCCGATTTTGCCGCCGGCGAGGAGCAAAGAATACGCGACCATCTCGGAAGCTTCGGCTTTCAAGGCGACCGGGCTTTCGAACCGGTCGGCCGCTTCTCCGGCGGCGAGAAGGCTCGGCTGACCCTTGCCCTGTTGGTGGCCCGGCGCCCCAATCTGTTGCTGCTGGACGAGCCGACCAATCACTTGGACATTGAGATGCGGCAAGCCCTTACTGTGGCGCTGCAGAGTTTCGAGGGCGGCTTGGTCGTGGTTTCGCATGATCGTCACCTGATCAAATCGGTGGCTGATTCGCTGTGGCTCGTCGCCGATGGAAAGCTGCAGGAATTCGCCGGCGACCTGGACGACTATCAGCAGTGGCTGCGATCGCGCGGCAAAGCCCTGCAAGCGGCGGCGGTCGGCAAGACCGCCGCGCCCGCCGCAGCCTCCGGCCGCAAAAAAACGCCGCGCCGCGATCCGTTGACCCGGCTGCGGCAGCAGCTCGAACAGGTGGAGGGACGCATCGCCGCGATCGCCGCCGAGCGGGCGCGGCTCGATGCGGAGCTCGAGTCAAATCCGCAGCATGACAAGCTGGCGTTGCGGCGCGCGAACCTGGACCGAGACGCGGCCTATCTCGAGACACAGTGGATGGAAATCGGCACGGCAATCGAAGCCGCCGAACAGGATCAGCGGCCGGACTGACGCGTATTCAGCGTTTGGGCGGCGCTCGCGGCGATTTCCCCCAGCGCCTTGTCGGCCGCCCGGTTATAGGCATCGATAATTGCGCCCATGCGGTTGTCGGCCGCCGCTTCATGCACATCGGATTCGAAACGCGCCATGATGTGCCGATCGGTTGAGCTGCCGAGGCGAGCAAGGAAACGCACATGTGCCGTGGGCGCCGACGAGGATGAGGAATATTCCGCTTGAAAGTCCCTTACCTCGATTTCCAACCAGTAAGTGCTCGCGAATACGGAGGCTTCCGCCCGGGCATTGCGCATGATCGCGTTTGCGCCCAGGACCTGCACCGCCAGTTCCTGCAACACGTCATCGAGCGGCCCGCTCCAACGCACGTCGGCGAAATAATCCAAGCGCCGATCCGGATAAAGCGCCGCGATGCGCTCGGTGTCGAGTCCGGTGCGCACCCGCGGTTTGAGCACCGCGAGGTCGGTATGGAGCAGAGCGCCGTCGGGCGCGTCGGCCAGCGACCGTGGCGTCGCCGACAACACATACATGGTGGGCGGAGCGGTCTTGTTCTTGAACAGCGAACCGGTGCAGGCAGCGAACAGCAGTGTCGGCACCACGATCCAAAGGGCCCGGCGCGTCACTTCGGCACCTCGATGCCGCGGTAAGTGGGCTCGTAAATCAGCTGCGACGGGTTTTGCTTCAGGCTGCGCGACAAGTCGCGGAAATCCCGCACCGCCTGGCGGGTCTCGCGCAGCAGCTGCTCGAACTCCGGCAGGCTTTGCTGGGTGAAGCGCGATACGCCAGGCTCGTTCTCCGCCACGAAGCTATTCAATCGTTGCGTAGTCTGCGCGAGGTTTTCCGAGATCTGCCGGATATTGGCGACCGCCGCCGCAAGATCGGGCGAGGCGTGGTTGACGAGGCCCCGCAAGTCGACCACCGTACCTTGAACTTCCCGGGTGGTGCGGCGCACCTCCGCCACGAGCTCTTGAACCTCGCGCACCGTGTTGGGCAGCCGCTCGCTCGTAAGGCGCAGGTTGTCGAGGGTTTCCTGGAACCCGTGCACGTTCTCATCGCTGAAGATCTGATTGAAGTGATCGGCCAATTCCACCAGATGGGCGGTCAGGGCCGGCAGATTACTCAGCAGCACGTCGAAGTCGGAGCGCCGCGAACGAATCACGGGGTAGTTCTCGCCCTGCAACACCCCGGTCGCTTCCGCCTTCGGATCCTGCTCCAGCGCCACGAACAACAGGCCGGTGACTCCCTGCAGACTCAAGGAAGCCCGAGTCCGGTCGTCGATGGGCGCCGTGGAATCGATGTCGGCGAGCACCTGTACGGTCTTGCGTTGCTGCGGGTCGATCCTGATGCGCGCCACCTTGCCGACGTCGACCCCGAGGTAGCGCACCGGGCTGCCGGCGGTGAGCCCGCTGACCGATCCCGGGAAGTAAATCTCGTAGCGCTGATAGGTCCGCTTGTCCTGCTGTTCGGTGTACCAAAACACAAACGATACCGCCATGGCGATGACCAGCAACACGAAGGCGCCGACCGCCACGTAGTTTGCGTCTCTATCCATGGACTGTCTTTTCCAGGGCTTCTTTTTCCGCTGCGCGCGCCCGGGGTCCGTGGAAATATTCCTGTATCCAGGGGTGTGGATTATTGAGCATGCCCTGTAGCGTATCGGAAATCATGTGGCCATCGACGATTACGCCGACGCGGCTGCAGGTCTGAAACAGGGTATCGAGATCATGGGTAATCATGACAACCGTGAGCCGCAGTTGCGAATGCAGGTACAACAGTAGCTCATCGAAGGCCGCGGCGGAAATCGGATCAAGGCCCGCGGTGGGCTCATCGAGGAACAGAAGCTTCGGCTCGAGGGCCAGCGCGCGGGCCAACGCGGCGCGCTTGATCATGCCGCCCGACAGCTGCGACGGGTACTTGGCCCCGTCATCGGGCGTCAGTCCCACCATCAGCAGATTCATATCCGCCAATTCGTCCAAGGTTTTCTCGGACAATGAATAATGCTCGCGCAGCGGCAATTGAACGTTCTGGGCGACGGTCAGGGAGCTGATTAGCGCGCCGTTTTGAAAAGTCACGCCATAGCTTTGAACGAGGCTGTCGCGGTCCGCCGTCGCCAGGCTTTTTACGTCCCGGCCATACAATTCCACGGTCCCGGCGTTCGGCTGCTGCAATCCGAGAATCGATCGCAATAACACCGACTTGCCGGTTCCCGAGCCACCGACCACGCCGAATATCTCGTTCTGCCGCACTTCCATGTCGAGCCCGTCATGGACGACTTGGGCGCCGAACCGATTGCGCAGACCCTGCACCTGAATCACCGGATCGAAGGTGGGATCCAGCATCAGAAATGGATTTGCACGAACAGCACAGCGAACAGCGCATCGGCGAGTATCACCATGAAAATGGATTGCACCACCGCCACCGTGGTCAGGCGCCCGAGCTCGCGGGCCGAGTCGCGCACCTGCATGCCGCGGTAGGTGCCCACCATCGCGATGAGCACCGCGAACACCGGTGCCTTGACCAGGCCCGCCCAAAAGGTCGTGGACGAGAGTGCCTCGCGCATGCGGCTGGTGAACTGCGGCAGGGGGATGTGCAGATTGATGAGCGACAGAAGCCCTCCGCCGGCCAAGCCCATCGCATCCGCGATCACGGTCAGCAGCGGCAGCGCGATGACGAGCGCCAGCACCCGCGGCACGACCAGCAGCTCGATCGGATTCATGCCCATGGCGCGCAGCGCATCGGTTTCCTCGTTGAGCTGCATGACCCCAATCTCCGCCGCAAAGGCGCTGCCGGAACGGCCCGCGACGATGATCGCGGTCAACAGTACCCCCATTTCGCGCAAGACCGCGATGGTGACCAGGTCCACCACGAAAATGTCCGCGCCGAAGCGCGATAGCTGCTGCGCACCGAGATAGGCAACGATCACACTGATGAGAAACGCGATCAGCGAGACGATCGGAATCGCGGTGACGCCGGTTTCGTAGATATGCCGTGCCAGCGAAGAGACGCGCAATGCCCGCGGCCGCTTGAACACCTCGCCCATGACGGTAGCCATGCGCCCGATGAAGACGATGACACCGCGCGCATGCCAGCCTTGCAGCACAGCCCAGCGCCCCAGTTTGCCGACCAGCCGCTCCAGCGTGGGGGCGGTGCGCGCGTCTCGGTGCGCGTGCCGATCCACATGCAGCTTGTCCAGCAGCTCCAGAAAGTGCGGGGGGTTGCCCGAGTGGCGTATGGCGATGCGCTGCGGATCCTCTTCGGCCAGTCGCCGCAGCAACGCCCAGGACGGACTGATTCCCGGCGACTCGGCCAGCGACCAATCGCAGACCAGGTTGCCCCGCAGCGTTGCCGGCAATGCGTTGAGGTGAGCCTCGATGTGGGGCAACGCCGCCAACGACCAATCGCCGGCCAAGCGCAACCGCCAACCGTCGCCTTCTGGCTCGAGCGCCAACGGGGCAGTCATGGTTGCACTCATAGCGATATGCTAGCAGGCAATGGGGCTCAACGATCCGTTGTTACAGATCCTGATTCTGCTCACCGCATCGGTGTGCGTGGTCGCCGCCGTGCGCAAGCTGGCACTGCCCGCGATCTTGGGCTACCTCGCGGTGGGAGCGCTGCTGGGTCCGCACGCGCTGCGGCTCGCCGCTGATAACGACACGACGCAATTGCTGGCGGACTTCGGTGTGGTATTCCTGGTGTTCACCCTGGGATTGGAATTCTCCCTGCCGCGCCTCGTGGCAATGCGCTGGGAGGTGCTGGGGGTCGGGGGCGCGCAGGTACTGATCACGACCGGGATCATCGCGACGGGCGCGATCATGTTCTTCGACATCGCGCCGGCCGTCGCGGTGCTGATCGGCGGGGCCCTGGCCATGTCCTCGACCGCCATCATCATCGCGCAGCTCACCGAGCAGTCGGAAAACAACCGCACGCACGGCCGGCTCGCGGTGGCCATCTGCCTATTTCAGGATCTGAGCTTCCCCTTCCTGCTGGCATTGGTCTCGGCTCTGAGCGGCGGGCGCGCGGTCCATGCCGCGCAAATCTTGAGCGCCATCGGCATTGCCGCGCTCGCGCTGGTGCTGGTGTTGGCCGCGGGCCGCTGGCTGCTGCGGCCCCTGTTCCTCATGATCGCCTCGGTTCGATCCGCCGAGTTGTTTTCGTTGGCGGTGCTGCTCGTCGTACTGGCCTCCGCCTGGGCTACGCATGCGGCCGGCCTATCGCTGGCGTTGGGCGCCTTTCTGGCCGGAATGATGCTGGCGGAAACCGAGTTCCGGCACCAGATCGAAGCCACCATCCGCTCGTATCGCGAAGTGCTGCTGGGCTTGTTTTTCATCACGGTCGGGATGCTGCTCGATGAGGGATTGCTGCTGCGGGACCTGCCGCTGGTGACGGCGATTCTGCTGGGCATGCTGCTGCTGAAAGCCGGCGTGGTCGCGGTGGTGGCGAAGCCGGCGACCAAAAGCTGGTTCAAATCCCTGCGCACGGGCGTTGTGGTCGCGCAGGGCGGTGAGTTCGGCTTCGCCCTGGTGATCCTGTTGTTGAGACGGGATTTGCTGCAGCCGGCCATCGTACAGCCGCTGTTGGCCGCCACGGTGTTGAGCATGGTGCTGTCGCCGCTCATCATTCGTCACAATCGCCGCATCACGCGCGTCATCCTGCGTGAATCGGGCAGCCCGCTGACCGAAGCGATGCGCCAGGAGCGCATCACCTTGAGCGTCGCGCAGCGCGCGCATGTGCTGATCTGCGGATTCGGCCGCGTCGGACAGAACATCGCGCGGGTGCTCGAGCAGGTCGGCTTCGAATACATTGCACTCGACTTGGATCCGTACCGCATCCGCCTCGGCCGCCAAGCCGGCGATCCGGTGATGTACGGCGACGCTGGCGAAGTCAAAGTGCTGGAAAACGTCGGCATCGCGAGGGCGAGCGTGGTGGTGATCACGTTTGCAAATCCGGAGGTGTCGCTGCGCATCTTAAGAGCGGTGCGCGAACTGCGCATCGACGTGCCGGTTCTCGTGCGTACCCAGGACGACGGGAAACTGGAGGAATTGCAGGCCGCAGGCGCGACCGAGGTGGTGCCCGAGACATTCGAGGCCAGCCTCATGCTGCTGTCGCACCTGCTGCTGCTGATGAAGCTGCCGGTGGGACAGGTGATTCGCACAGTGAACGACATTCGCAGCCATCGCTACAGCATGCTGCGCCAATACTTTCGCGACGCCGGCGCGGAACCGCTGGATGCGAGCCACGCGTTTCGCGAGGAACTGCACAGCGTCATCCTGCCGCCCCACGCTTGGGCCGTGGGCCGCAGTATTACGGATCTTACCGAGCGGGGGTCGCGCGCGACGGTCAGCGCGGTGCGCCGGGACGGCATCGTCGGGCGCGAGCCCGGGCCGGATACCGTCTTCAAGGAGGGGGATGTGGTGGTGGTATACGGCACTCCGGAGGCCCTGGAACACGCGGAATCCCTGCTGCTGATGGGTTAACAGCGGATATTGGCGGCCCCAAAATGCCCCCTTTACAAGACTCCTCCCTCCATCGCATAGTAGGAGCGCTGTTTAAGGGCAAACCCGCCGAAAGGTGGGGACGCAAAACCACCGGTCTAAGGGACTTTTTCAAAAGTCTGACGATAGCGGGGTCGCCAGTGAATCTAGAAGCGCATCCGCGCCTGCAGAACCGCCAGGTTTTGTGCCCCCTACAGCAAGCGTCTTCTGAGCTTGTCGTCAAGTGTTCCGGGGGGAAGCTATGGTAAATAAAGTCATCGATCCGCGCGGCGCGGATTCATCGGGCATCTACCGGCGGCCGCGCCTGGTCATGCGCCTGAAGCGTGTCGAGGACCTGCCGAACCTTCTTGCCAAGACCAAGAGCTATCCAACCCCGATTCGAATGGTCGGCGCCGACTATTCGCAGACCCGCTGTGTGGGCGGCGACGGCGGCACGACGGTCGATACCTCGGGGCTCGACAGGGTCCTGGAGTTCAGCGAGCACAGCGTTCGGGCGCAGGCCGGCGTGCGCGTGGGCACCTTGGTCAGGGCCCTGGCGGAACGCGGCCAGGAGCTGCCGCTGACGCCCGAAATAGGCCAAATCTCGTTGGGCGCGATGGCCGTGGCCACCTTGCCGCAGGCGTCTTATGACCCAGGTATGGCGCAACTATCCTCCTGTGTCAGCGAAATGAAAATGATCACGCCGCAGGGCAAGCAAATGATCGTGAGCGAGCGCGAACGCGACTTGATGCGCGTGCTGCGATCGAGCTTCGGGCTCTTAGGTGTGGTGCATGAGGTCGTGATTCGCGTGCGGCCCCTGACACCCGTCAAAATCGAGTATCAGGTGCTGACCTTGAAGGAATTCACAGCGGGCTACTCCTCGATGATCGATGCGCCGGGGGCGTTGCGCCTGCATGTCTCTCCCTTCCATGATCGAATAACCGTCGAGCGGCGAACGCTCGACGAATCGGCGGCTATAAGCCGCTCCGGGATCTGGCAGATTCGGCAATCAGTGATGCGCAACGTGCTGCCGGCCTTCGGCTCGACCGTTGGCAGCGTGCTGGCCGCACCGGGACTGCGCGCCGCGGTTCTATCCGGTATGCATCGTGCCTTGAGCGGCGGCGCGCGCGACGTGGTGATGTATGCGCACGAGTGGATGCGCGACCTGCCGAAGGAAGCGTGGAAGGCGCGGCACACCTACAGCTTGTGGGCGTTTCCCGAAGAAGACTATCCGAAGCTCTTAAGCGCCTACTTTGCATTCTGCAAGTCGTACTACAAGGAACACCATTTCCGCGGCAATATCGTGAGCGGCGCCAGCCGGCTGCATCAGGATCGCGGCTCGTTGTTCAGCGCCAGCTACGGCGGCCCGAAGTTCACCCTGGAGCCCGCGTCGAGCGGCGAGCAGGGCTGGGAGGATTTTCTCATCGACTTCAATGATTTCGCATCCGCGCACGGCGGCACGCCCACATTCAACCAAACTCGGGCCTTGCAGCCGGAGCATGTGGTGAAAGCCTTTGGTGAGCGCGCTAAATTGTTCCGCGCGCTGCGCCAGCGCACCGATCCATTGAATCGGCTGCGCAACAGCTACTTTGCGTATCTTTTGGGCTGACGCTTAGGAGAGCTACAGACCCGAAACGATTTTCGCCTTGATGGACTCGAATTCCGAGTCGCTGATGAGCTTGGCCTCGAGCATTTCGCGCGCCTGGCGCAGGCGGCGCACCGGCTCGGATTCCGCCCCGCCGTCCGTGCCGCCATAGGCGGCTTGCCCGCCGATCTGCACGCCCCCGGATTTCGCGCGCAATTCCTCGAGCTCACGCACCCGGCGCTTTTCGCGCCATACCTGATCGTGCTGCTGGCAGATCCGATACATGGCCTGCGCTTGATCCTTCTGCAACCCGGTGAAGGTCCACACTCGATTCACCTCGGAACCGATGTTCAGATCGGAGCTGGCCTGCGCGATGAGCGTGAGATCTGCGGCGATGATCCCGGCGCTGATACGCGTTTCCTTCAGGTCTTGCCAGCGAATATCGGCGGACTCATAGCCGCCGAATAGCCGCCGCTCGAGGGAAATGAATCGCCCGCTGGTGGCGGCGATCACGACGCGCCGATGCCTCAAGGCATAGAGACGGCGCTGCGCGGCCCAGGCTTCCAGCGTTTCACCGCTCGTCAATAGTCCCTGCAGCGTGGCGAGCGCGGCACTTAAGCCTAAGTCCTTGGCGTCCGCAGAGCTCATAGGATTACGCCTTCTCTTGCAGGTGCGCTTCGACGAACCATAGGTACTTGTCAAGATCGCGGGAAATTCCCGTGAAAAGATCGGCGGTATCGGCGTCGCCCAATTCTTGGGTATCGGCAATGGCGGCGCGCACCGACTTGCCGAAGACCGACAGCTGCGTCGAGAGATAGAACAAATGATCCTTGCCGGCGGTGATGCTTAAGGGATAATTCTTCAATTTGCTGCGCTTGGCGGCCACTGCTACGGTGCCCTCCGCAGTGCCGCCCAAGCTGGTAACGCGTTCTGCAATTTCATCGATTTGCTCGAGCACGACTTCCGAGATCTTGTCGAACAGTTCGTGCAGCGCGATGAAATTGGGGCCTTTCACGTTCCAGTGCGCCTGTTTGACCTGACTCTGCAAATCAATGGCGTCAGCCAAACGATCGTTCAAAATGACAATGATATTGCGGCGGACTTTTTCCGATAGATCGATCTTGGTCTTGTACATGAGCGTCCCTTCGAGATAGCGAATTTACCTAGGCGTATATTGCACTGCTTTAGCGGCGAATCCCAAGAAAGAACGTAATGTCCGGGGCGGTGTTGACGGCGGCATCCTCGGTGAATCCGAATTCGATGCGCCAATGGCTGCGCAAGCGCCGTTCCGCGCCGAGGGTGAGCTGCAAGCTGGGTCCCAACAAACGCATGCTGCTGTCCTCGACGCGCCCGGTCTGGCCATCGAGCTGCGCGCGCAGCGACCATGCCGGACCGAGCGAGCGCGTTGCCGCCAGACGCGCGAAGAGCGAGGTCTTGTGCGCGGATCCGGCAAAAATTTCGTCGCCGAAGGGCTGCGCCACACCGAGTTCTGCCGCCAGCTGCCACGTGGGCCAGCGGAACGCACCATGGGCCCACAACGCGCCGTCCCAGGCACCGTCGCCGGTGAGTTTCGCGACCGATCCGGTGGGCGCGGCCAATCCGCCCCACAATGAGACGGTGCGCTGTGGGTCATCGAGCGGGTACCAACCCACTTCGCCGGAGGCGTCGCCGATCGCGGTTTGCGTCTGACGTACGTCGATGTCGACGCTACCTTTGGAATACGCGTAGACGATTTGATTCTTAGGATAAAACGGCCTGTTACCGGGATTGAAGCCGAACCAACGATGAAATGAGTCGATGCTCGAATCGAGGAAGCCGCCGCTATCGTGAATGATGGGCAGCGTAAATCGATAGCGCCAGGATTCGAACAGGGCGTTCTCGTAGGTGAGGTTGAGCGCGTGGCTCTCTCCGTCCACCAGCAGACTTTCGGGGGGTTTGTTTTCGACATTGAGCGTGTTGCTGATGAGCAGGGTCGCGGACAGGCTTGCTCCGGCGTTCAGGCGGCTGTCGCTCGGCAACGGCAGGTAGAAGCCGCGGATCAAGGGATTCTGGTCGCGCACCAGAAAGAATTCATCCGCGCGCGCGTCAATGGGCGCGCTTAAGCGCAGCGCGAAGGCAATCAGAAGAGGCGCGGCGCGGCGGCGGGCGCCGCCCGCCATCAAGATTCGGCGCGGCGCTTGCGCAGCTCGATGGCGGCGAGTATTAACGCAACTCCGACGGCGGCACCTATCCACGTCTGGACATTGGTAAAGAATCCGCCGGCGTCAATGAAATTCCACACGCTGCTCGGCATATGCGAGTGCAGATTAACGTCACTATCCTTCGTCCAGCCGCCTTTGTACGCTACCGACGGCAGGCCCATCAGCCGCTTGTTGAGCACGTGAGCCATCACTTGAGTCCCCAAGAATACGCGTTCGATGATGTACAGCGCCAGCGGCGGCAGGATGGACCACAAGATCACCGCGCGTTTTGCCCAGGCCGACACCAGCAGCAGCCACCCCGCGACCGGCAGGTACCAGATGGCGGTGGTGAGGATGACGTACAACCACAAGACTTGAATCTGCCACCACACCTCGGGGTGCCACAGCGCGCTGCCGATCGTGGCGCGCACGCGGATCGAGAGAATGAAGGCCGTTATCAGCGCCGTAACATCGGCGGCAACGAAGTACACCAGCGGAATCAGGACCATGCCGACCAGCAGCTTGCTCCACACCGTCTTGGCATCGGATATCGGCAGCGACTTCCAGAACAGGATGCTGCGATCCTTGCGGTCCGCGTACAAACAATCCAGCAGGTACCAACCGGCATACAGCGTCATCACCAGATAAAACATCAGGCCGACGACGACCAGAAAGATTCCGCCGAACTCATGCGACTCTTTGGGCGAACTCACCGTCGGCAGGCTGATCTGGCCAAACAGCGTCGCAACGATCAAGAGCGCGCCGAAGACGGCCGGAATCATCCAGATCGCGCGATTTTCCCAGAATTCGCGGCGGATGAGCCAGGTGGTGGTGTTCATGCCGCACCTCCGGAGAGCTTGGCGACGAAAAGATCGGCGACGGTTGGGGTATGCAGTTCGCCGAATGGGGCCAGCCTCCCGGGTTCGGCGTTCTCAAAATACAACTCCACTTTGCCGAGGATTGGGCGCTCGTAGAACGGCTTTTCCGCGCGCGCCGCGTCGAGGCGATCGGCGCTCACCGCCACCGCCGCGAAACGCGTCGAGACCGCCTCGAGCGAGGCGTCAAGAACGATGCGGCCCCTGTCGATGAATATGATATCGGTGAGCAAATTTTCGACTTCTTCGACTTGGTGAGTGGTGATCAGGATGGTGCGCGCCTCGTCCATGTAATCATTCACCAGCGCATCGTAAAAGGCGCGCCGCGCAAGGATATCCAAGCCTAGGGTGGGCTCGTCCAGCACCAACAGCTTGGCGTCGATGGCCATGGTGAGCGCCAGGTGAACCTGGGTTTTCATACCTTTGGACAGTTCACGCATGCGCCGCTCGCCGCTGACCTGAGTCTTGGCGAGAAATGCCGTGGCTCGGTCGCGGCGGAAGCGCGGATGCACGCCGGCCACGAAATCGATCGCATGATCGACGCGCAGCCACGACGGCAGCACCGCCACGTCGGCGATGAAGCAGCATTCCGTCATGAGCTCGGCGCGGTCGCGAAACGGTTCGCGCCCCAGGACCTTGAGCTGACCTTCATAGCCGGTCAGGCCCAGAATCGCGCGCAGCGCGGTGGTTTTGCCGGCGCCGTTGGGTCCGATGAGCCCGACGATGCGGCCGGCCTCAATATTGAGGTTGGCGCGGTCCAGGGCAACGTGGGAGCCGTACTTTTTTGTCAGATCGCGAGCTTCGATGAGCGGGGCCATATGAATCTCATTCTTCTTTGGCATCGCCGCCGCGGGGCGGTGGTGCCGGATGGGTGAGAGCGGGTGTTTGCGCAAACAATTCCTGCGACGAGAAGCCAAGCCTATTGATGACGGCGAGAATCTGCGGCCAGTCCTCGTTCAAGAATCGTTCGCGCTCGCCCGCAAGCAGTAGTCGCCGTGCGCCGTCGCTGACATACATGCCGCGACCACGACGTTTTTCGACCAAGTTTTCGTCGACCAACTGCTGATAGCCTTTCAGCACGGTGAGCGGATTGAGCCGGTAGTCGGCAGCCACTGCCCTTACGGAGGGCAGCGGATCACCCTCCTTCAGCGCGCCCTCGAGAATCAGGGCGACCATTCGATCGCGCAGTTGGCGATAGATAGGTTGGTTGTCGTTCCAGTTTGGGTCCATATCCTTGCTCGATGTGCAGGCCCCGCGTGTGCGGGACATATACCACGGTAATCTACCAGAGCGCCTGTTGCGTCAGACCGAGCCAGTCGCTGAGGGCACGCTGGTGGCGGCCAGCGAATAGACCGCTGACGGCGGCTGCAGCTGCGCGTTGAACAGGAAGGCCATGCCGCCCATGATGACGCTGTTGACCATCAGGGCTAATCCCAAGGCTGCCAGTTTGGTTGAGGTTGAAGTGTTCATGATCGTCTCCTTTCAATCAGTGTTTCAGTTCGGCCGTCATCGAGGTGTTTCGGTGACTTGGTGATATAGTAATATACAACACCACTACATGCAAGCACTCAGCGAAAATATTTTTATCGCCTAACTCATTGTTTAATAAGAACAGAATCAGGAAGAGTAGAAAATCGGGCGCTAAATCTCTTTGGCCTTTGCTCCGGCCGAGTGCCCCACGTATGCTTTCCCGATGCAGTCAGTGGACGAAGATGCCGAGTTGATGCTGCGTTACAAGGAGGGTGATGCTGCGGCTTTCGCCGTCCTTTATGCGCACCACAAAGGACCCCTGTATCGGTACCTGCTACGTCACTCGCGCAATGCCGTAGCTGCTGCCGATTTGTTCCAAGAAGTGTGGTCGCGCTTAGTGGCGACTCGCTCGCGCTATGAACCGCGCGCAAAGTTCACGACTTTTCTTTTTCATATCGCTCACAACTGCGCCGTCGATTTCTTCCGGCGCGACATTGCCCTGCGCGCGAGCGCGAATGAGCCGGATGCCTCGCTGTTCGATCCTGAAGTGCCGGAACACCAGAGACCCGATAGGATCGCGGAATTCGTCGAGCAACAATCCGCGCTGCTCGCGGCTGTCGCAGCGCTGCCGCCGGAACAGCGGGAAGCATTTTTGCTGCACGAGGAGACGGGATTAAACATCGAGGAGATCGCGCGCGTGACCGACGTGCCTGTCGAAACGGCCAAGAGCCGGTTGCGGTACGCGGTGCGCAAGCTGAAAAAAACACTGAGCCCGATGCAAGAACCGCAAGCCCTGCCGATGCGAACCTATGCCTGATGATCGCGTGACCGACGAACTCGACGAATATTTGCGCGGCGACAGCGCCCTGTCGCGTCAGTACCGGAGCGAAGACGCACCGCTGCCGCCGCATGCGCTCGATCGGCAGGTGCTGAAGTCCGCGCGCGTGACTTCCACCCGATCGCAGAAACTGGCGCCGCTTGCCTTCGCCGCCTGCGTATTTTTGTCGCTGGCTCTGGTGCTCGCGATGGTGTTGAGCCCGCCATCCTCGAAAAAGGCCGATGACACCCCGCGTGTCGTGCAAGTGCGCGCATACAAGAGCGAATTGCCGCGCTCCCCGCTCGCCTCGCCGCGCGAGCGCGAACCTGCCAAATGGCTCGCCGACATTGCGGCGCTGCGCCGCGCCGGCCGCGACGCGGAGGCGGAGGCGGAAATGCGGCGCTTTCGCAGCGCCTATCCTGACTACATGGCCGCCATCGACGAGTGAGCGGCCGACGCTACCTGCCGCGGACCGCCGTGCCGCTCGCGCTGGCGCTGCTATCGTTATTCGCCGCCTTTAGCGGCCCCGCCTTCGGCGCTTCGGTGCTGATGATTTCGGTCGACGGCCTGAAGCCGGAATACGTATTGGAGGCGGACGCCCGCGGCCTCAAGATTCCATTTCTAAGAACCTTGCTGCGCGATGGCGTGCATGCGCGCGGTGTCGCCGGCGTTTGGCCTACCGTGACTTACCCCAGTCACACGACGCTTCTTACCGGCTCATCGCCGGCCGAGCACGGCATTTACAACAACCTCGAATTCGATCCCAAGCACAAGTTCGCCGAATCCTGGTTCTGGTATGCGCAGCAGATCCGCGTGCCGACGCTGTGGCAGGCCGCGCACGAGGCCGGCTTGTCGACGGCAAGCGTCGGGTGGCCGGTGAGCGTCGGCGCCACGCAAGTGGATTACCTGATCCCCGAATATTGGCGCATCTTCCGTCCGGCGGCGGAGTTAAATCCCACCGACGCGGACCTGCTGGCCGCGCTGTCGCGCCCCGAAGGCATGCTGCAGAACATGCAGCAGCGCCTGGGTCCCTACATGCTGGGGAACGATCCCTCGCCGCCGGGCGATGAGATCAAGACGCGCTTTTCCCTGGATATCCTGCGCGCGCACGCGCCCTAAGTTCATGACCATTCATTTGAGTTCTCTCGATGAAGAGCAACATGCGCACGGCCCGTTCAGCGCGGAAGCCAATCAAGATCTGGAGTTGATCGACGGCTGGCTCGCGCAGCTGTTTGCCGCGTCGCGCGCCAACGATCCGAAGGCCGTGGCTTTGGTCGTATCGGATCACGGCTTCGTGCAGATCACGCACCGAGTGAATCTCATGCAGGCTTTTTTGCGCGCCGATCTCATCCAGAGCAACGGATCCTGGAAAGCCCAGCCCTGGGGCGCGGGCGGCATGACAGCCATCATGCTGCAGCAGCCCGCCGACGAGGCGACCACCGTCCGGGTGCGTGAGATGCTGCAGGCGCTGAAGGCCGATTCACGCAACGGCATCGCGGAAGTTTTGGAGACGGACGCGATCAAACAGCGCGGTGCGTTCCCCGGTGCATCCTTTCTTGTCGTCATGAAGCTCGGCTATCAGCTGATCAGCGATGCGACCAGCCCCCTGGTGAGCGAGGTGCAGGGCACCTATGGCAGCCACGGGTTTTCGCCTGATTATCCGGAAATGCGCGCCTCATTCTTTATGGCCGGCGCAGGAATTGCCGCGCATCGCGATCTGGGAGTGATCGACATGCGGCAAATCGCCCCCACCGTGGCGCAGCTGTTGAACGTGACACTGCCGGCCGCGGCGCTCTCCGCGCTGCCGGTCCGTCAATGACGCCCTGAGAGGATTTGGGCTACCATTCTTGGTTTTTGCGCGGGAGTTCGCCATGAAGAAGCCGGTTACCATCACCATCACGGGCGCTGCGGGCAATATTGGGTATGCGCTGGCGTTTCGCGTCGCGTCAGGGCAAATGCTCGGCCCCGATCAGCCGATCAATCTGAATTTGCTGGAGATACCGGCGGCGAGCGCGGCGGTACAAGGGGTGGTGATGGAGCTGAGCGACTGCGCCTTTGCGCCCCTCAATAAAATTGCCGCCACCTCCGACCCGAACGTGGCCTTCAAGGACTGCAATTTCGCGATGTTGGTGGGAGCCAGGCCCCGCGGCCCTGGGATGGAACGCAAGGACCTCTTGCTGGAAAACGCCAAGATTTTCTCGGCGCAAGGCAAGGCCCTGGACGCGGTCGCAAGCCGCGATGTGCGCGTGCTGGTGGTGGGCAATCCCGCCAACACCAATTCGCTCATCGCGCAGCGCAACGCACCGTCGCTGGCGCGCACCCGGTTCACCGCGATGACTCGCCTCGACCACAACCGCGGCCTCGCGCAGCTTCAGGAGAAAACCGGCGCGCCCCTGGCGGCCGTCAAAAAAATCATCATCTGGGGCAACCATTCGGCGACGCAGTATCCGGATTTGCATCATGCGACGGTCGATGGCAAGCCCGCACTCTCGCTGGTCGATCAGACTTGGTTCAAGGACAGTTTCATACCGACCGTGCAGCAACGCGGCGCCGCCGTCATTAAGGCGCGGGGTACATCGTCGGCAGCCTCCGCGGCCGCCGCGGCGCTCGATCATGTGCACGATTGGATGCTCGGCACGGCGTCGGGCGACTGGGTGAGCATGGCGGTTCCTTCCGACGGTAGCTACGGAATACCCGAGGGGGTTGTTTATTCGTATCCGGTCACCTGCAAGAACGGCGACTACAGCATCGTCCAGGGATTGGCGGTCAACGATTTCAGCCGCGAGAGAATGCAGGCGACGCACCGCGAGTTGCTGGAGGAGCGCGAGGGCGTCAAGGACTTGATCTAAGAAAGGGGCGATCCGATGCAAAACCTGCTGGTCGATACCGGCCTGATGGTTGGCTGGCTGGCATTGTTCGTGGGCGTTATTTGCATTCTCGCCTACCGCCGCGCCAGCCTTGCGGTGAGCAGCGGCGTGCTCGCGCTGCTGCTCGCGGCCTATTGGGCCTGCGGGGCGGCACCGGCCTGGTGGAAAATCCTGGTCTCGATCCCGTTCGCGGTCTTGTTCCTCATCAACATCCGGTCTCTGCGCGTGCGCCTCGTGACCAGGCCGTTCATGAAGAAATATCGCAAACTGCTGCCGAACATGTCGGCCACGGAACGAGAGGCCCTGGACGCTGGCACGGTGTGGTGGGACGGCGAGTTGTTCACCGGCGGCCCGAACTGGTCAAAGCTCATGTCGGCCAAAGCGCCGACGCTCACGCCGGTTGAACAGGCGTTTCTCGACGGGCCCTGCGAAGAGCTGTGCGCGATGCTCGACGACTGGGACATCACCCATCGGCGCGCCGACATGCCGGCGGCCGTTTGGTCGTTCATCAAAGCGCAGGGCTTCTTTGCGATGATCATTCCGCGCCGCTACGGCGGCCTGGAATTCTCGGCGTTCGCTCACTCCTGCGTGCTGACCAAAATCGTCTCCCGCTCGAGCACGGCGTTCTCGACCATCGCGGTGCCCAACTCCCTAGGGCCGGCGGAACTGCTGCTGCACTATGGCACCGAGGCGCAAAAGAATCATTACTTGCCGCGTCTCGCGCGCGGCGACGATGTGCCTTGTTTCGCGCTCACCGGCCCGCGCGCAGGTTCCGACGCGGCCTCGATCCCGGACACGGGAATCATTTGCAAGGGGCGCTGGCAGGGCGAAGAAGTCGTCGGCATCAGGCTCAACTTCTCCAAGCGCTACATCACGTTGGCGCCCGTCGCCACCGTGATCGGACTGGCATTTAGGCTCTACGATCCTGATCACCTCATGAGCGAGAAGGCGGACTTGGGGATCACCTGCGCGTTGATTCCGCGCGACACGCCCGGCGTAGCGATCGGCCGGCGGCACTTTCCGCTCAATATCCCGTTCCAAAACGGCCCCATTCAAGGGCGCGATGTGTTCGTGCCGCTGGATGCCATCATCGGCGGCTTTGCGACGGCGGGACAGGGCTGGCGCATGCTGGTGGAACAGTTGTCGGTGGGCCGATGCATTTCGCTGCCCTCCAGCGCGACCGGCGGCGCACAGGCCGCGGTGTACGCCACGGGCGCCTATGCACGCATCCGCCGCCAGTTCAACACGCCGATCGGCAGTTTCGAAGGCATCGAACAAGTGCTGGCGCGCATGGCAGCACGCACCTACATCATCGATGCAGCACGCTCGGTGACCGCAGGGGCCATCGATGGGGGAGAAAAACCCTCGGTGCCTTCGGCCATGCTCAAGTATCACGCCACGGAAATCGGCCGCATGATTGCCAACGACGCCATGGATGTTCATGGCGGCAAGGGAATCTGCCTGGGTCCGAAAAATTATCTGGGGCGCGGCTACCAGATCGTGCCGGTAGGAATCACCGTCGAGGGCGCCAATATCCTGACGCGCAACCTGATTATCTTCGGCCAGGGCGCGGTGCGCTGCCATCCGTTCGTGTTGAAGGAAATGAACGCGGCAAAGAACCCCAATCGCGAGGCGGGGGTGCGCGAATTCGATGCCGCGGTCGTGGGTCACGTCGGGTTCGCGATCTCCAATGCGGTCCGCTCCTTGGTGCTGGGTTTGACCTCGGCACGGTTCACCCGAGTGCCGCACACCGGTGCGACCGCGCGTTACTTCCAGCACGTCAATCGCTACAGCGCCTCATTTGCGCTGGCCACCGACGTCGCCATGCTCGCGCTCGGCGGATACCTAAAAAAGAAAGAAACCTTGTCGGCGCGCTTGGGCGACGTGCTGTCCTCCATGTACCTAGCCTCGATGGTGCTGAAGCATCATGAGAACCAAGGGCGCGAGGCCGCTGATCTGCCGTTGGTCGAGTGGGCCTGCCGCAGCCTGTTGTATCAAGCTCAGGAACAGCTGCATCTTTTCCTGCGTAATTTCCCCAACCGCCCCCTGGCAATGTTCATGCGGGCTTTTATTTTCCCGCGTGGGCTCGCCTATTCGCCGCCCAGCGATCGATTGGGTCACGCCATCGCGGAGCTTATGATGAATCCGACCGCGAGTCGCGAGCGCTTGAGCGGTCATATCTACAAGACTGCAGAATCGCACAATCCCCTCGGGCAGCTGCAGGAGGCATTGATCCTTTCCACCATGGCGGAACCCCTGGAGAAGCGCATACGCGTGGATGGCGTCAAGACCGGCCGGATCACCGCGCTGGATTTACCCGGACAAATCGCCCAGGCGTTGGCGCTCGGCATCATCAGTACAGCGGAAGCCGAGGTACTGCGCAGCTACGACGCCAAGGTCCAGGACATCATCAATGTGGATGATTTCGCGCCGCACGAATTGGGCGTGGGGGCCGGCGCCGAATCATGACGATCGGCGCGACCGCACACTGCAAGAATTGTCATGCACCGCTGTCGGGCCCCTTCTGCGTGAACTGCGGGCAGGCCGCCAACGTGCACGTTCCGACGACCTTGGAACTCCTGCACGAATTACTGGAGGGATTGACCCACTCGGATTCTCGGCTATGGCGCACGCTCAAGAGCCTGTGGTTCAGTCCGGGCAGGCTCACGGAAGAATTCATCGCGGGTCGGCGCGTCGCCTACCTGCCGCCGTTTCGGCTGTATCTGATCGCGAGCATCCTGTTCTTCCTCCTGGCATCGGTCACGCAGACCAAGGTCGTGGTCGGGCAATTCGACAACTCGACCCACGCGATTTCTCCCATTACCAACTGCGACAATGTCAATATCTTCTACTTTGCTGCGAGTCATCCCGCCTGGAACCAGCGGATGCGGCACGCCTGCCGGGCGATCGTGAGCGACAACGGCGAAAGCCTGACGCGCACGGCCATCAACACGATGCCAAAGGCCATGTTCATCTTACTGCCGCTGATCGCGCTCCTAAATATGCTCATGTACTGGCGTCCCCGGCACCGCTACGCCGAGCACCTGCTGTTCTTCGTGCATTTGCATGCGATGTTTTTTTCGGTGGCGATCGTGATTTTGGCCATCGGCGCCGCCGAGTCCTGGCCGAAGCTTCACGGGATACCGGACATTCTCGAGACGCTGCTGGTCTGGTTCTTGCCGATTTACACCGTTCTGGCCTTGCGCCGGGTGTTCCAAAGGCGCTGGTTTAACACCCTGCTCAAGGCGGCCGGGCTCTACGTGGTCTACGGGGCGGTCTTCGGCCTCACCGTGGCCGGCGTATTCGTGTACGCCGCCTTGCAGTTGTAAAATGCGCTTTTCATAAGGAGAGCCGCATGAATCGTCTAGTTGTCGGGTTAGGCGTTTGTTTGCTGGCGGCGTTTGCGGTGGCGCAGGATCGCCTGGCTGCACCGGCGGGCGCGGAGGTGTATTTAATCGCACCTCAGAATGGGGCAAAGCTGCACAGCCCCTTCACCGTCCGGTTTGGCCTGAAGGGGATGGGAATCGCGCCGGCGGGAATCAAGTTCGACAACACCGGACATCATCATCTCTTGGTCGACACCGATTTGGGCGAGCTGAAGCTCGACGCGCCCATGCCGGCAACGGACAAGATACTGCACTTCGGCAAGGGCCAGACCGAGACCTCGCTGAGCTTGGCTCCCGGCAAGCACACGCTGCAGCTGGTGTTTGCGGACTACCTGCATCAGTCGTTCGATCCGCCGTTGCATTCGAAGAAAATCACCTTCACCGTGGAATGATTCGTTGCGCGCGATACTGCACATCGACATGGACGCCTTTTACGCGTCCGTGGAAGAGCAGGATCGCCCCGCGCTGAAAGGTGCGCCGCTCATCGTCGGCGGCACCGGCGGCCGGGGGGTCGTCGCGGCCGCCAGTTACGCGGTGCGACGCTTCGGCGTGCGTTCTGCCATGCCCATGCGCGAGGCCCTGCGCCGCTGCCCCGACGCCATCGTCGTGCCGCCGCGCATGGCGCGCTACCAGGAAGTCTCCGCCCAGGTGTTTGCGATCTTTCGCGAATTCACGCCCCTGGTCGAAGGCCTGTCCCTGGACGAAGCATTTTTGGACGTGACCGCGAGCCGGCAACTGCTGGGAGAGCCGGAAGCGATCGGCGCCGAAATTCGCCGGCGCATCGCCCGGCAAACCGGCCTTACCGCATCGGTGGGAATCGCCCCGAACAAGTTGCTGGCGAAAATTGCCTCGGATTTGAACAAACCCGATGGCATGTGCCGGATCGACGCCGGCAACCTGCAGGCGACTTTGGACCCCTTGCCCATCCACAAATTATTCGGCGTCGGCCAAAAAACCCTGCCGAGGGTCCTCGAGGCGGGCATCCGCACCTTTGGCGATGCCCGGAGAGCGAGCGATGCGGTGTTGTGGCGCGCCTTCGGCAAGCACGGCAAGGCCATGCGCGATCGAGCCTGCGGGATTGACGATCGACCGGTGGAACCGGATCGCGAGGAGAAGTCCATCAGCGCGGAAGAAACCTTCGACACGGACATCCGCGCGCCCGGTGAGCTCAAAGCGCAGCTGAGGGCGCTTTCGGATCGAACGGCCTCCCGGCTGCGGGCGCACCAGCTGCTGGCGGGCACTGTGAGCGTCAAGATTCGCCGTGCCGATTTCACCACCTACACCCGCCAGCGTGCGCTGGAGCCTGCCACTCAGGAGACCGCGGCCGTGTCGGGGGCCGCCGAAGAGCTCCTGAGTGCGTGGCTGGCGTCGCAACCCGGAGCCGCCGTGCGGCTCCTGGGGGTCGGGGTCAGTGACCTGCAGATACTGCGGCAATCGGACCTATTTTCAGGAGCATCGCCGGCTCAGGGTGCCCGGCTGGACTCGGCCGTGGACGGCATTCGCGACCGTTTTGGGAAAGCCCTGTTGACCCGCGCCAGCCTATTGCCGCGAACGCCGGAGAACGGAAACTAATGGCGCGTTGGTATTATCCTAGTAGCCATGTACACCAGCTTCTTCGGACTGCGCGAAAAGCCTTTTGCGATCACTCCGGATCCGCGCTATCTCTATTTAAGTGAGCGCCACGCCGAGGCGCTGGCGCACCTGCTGTA
Organism: uncultured Gammaproteobacteria bacterium; assembly: GCA_963749775.1. Classification (GTDB taxonomy): domain Bacteria; phylum Pseudomonadota; class Gammaproteobacteria; order Steroidobacterales; family Steroidobacteraceae; genus Bog-1198. The sequence continues at coordinate 138,457 of CAVVPB010000009.1, read as the reverse complement.
CGGCATCAACGAATCCGGGGGCTTCATCCAGCTCACCGGCGAGGTGGGGACGGGAAAAACCACGGTCGTGCGCACGCTGCTCTCGCGCGTTCCGCATCACGCCGATGTCGCCGTCATACTGAACCCGCGGGTCACGCCCGTCGAATTTCTTCTTACGATCTGCGAAGAATTGGGCGTTGTCATCGCCGATGCCGATCGCGACAGCGTCAAGCAGCTGGTCGATGCGCTCAACCGACGGCTGTTGAGCGCACATGCAGAGGGGCGACGCATCATCGTGCTGGTGGATGAGGCTCAAAACCTCTCCATTGACGTGTTGGAACAGGTCCGTCTTTTGACCAATCTGGAGACCCCCACGCAAAAGCTGCTGCAAATCATCTTGATCGGCCAGCCGGAGCTGCGCGAACTTCTGGATCGAACCGAGCTGCGCCAGCTCGCGCAGCGAATTACCGGCCGATACCACTTGAAGCCGCTGTCGCGCGAGGAAACCAAGGGCTATGTGCGGCACCGATTGCGTGTCGCCGGTGCTACCGAGGAGATTTTCACGCCCGCGGCCTTGAGCGAATTGCACCGCCTGTCGTCGGGAATCCCGCGCGTCATCAATGTCGCCTGCGATCGGGCGCTGCTCGGCGCCTATACGCAGGAAACACGCAAAATAACCGCGCCCCTGGTGCGCCGCGCGGCGGGAGAGGTCTATGGCCGCCGATTCGTGCCCACGTGGTGGGGTTGGCTCGCAGGAACCTTAGGGGCTGTGGCGCTCGCCGCCGCGCTCCTGGCCGGCTGGCAATTCTGGCGTCACCAGAATTCAGCCTTGAGCGCATCCGACCATGCTGCAGAAACTGCTGGCGCGGCTCATGCGGCCACGCCGGGCGCAGCTGCGCCGGCAGCGGCGGCGGCGCCACCGCCGGGACCGCCGGCGCCCAAGGTGATGTCGGTCAACGCGCTGCTCGAGGCCAATGATGCCGATACCACCGATGCGGCCGCGTTCCGCCACCTCCTGTCGCTCTGGGGAACAGCGCTGGTGGACGACCGCGACCCGTGCGCGCAGGCGGCCAAGTCGGGGCTTTCCTGCCTCGATCAACGGGGCTCGTGGGCCCAGGTCAGGGCCCTGAATCGACCCGCCATTTTGACGCTGACCGATGATCGCGGCCAGCGGCACCGCGTCGTGCTGTCGGGCCTGGACGACAAGGATGCGACACTGACTCTCGGTGAACACCCCGAAACGGTGGCAATCGATGATCTGTCGCGTGACTGGTTCGGAGAATTCACCGTGGTCTGGAAGCCCAAATCCCCGCGCACCCGGCGTTTGGCGCTGGGCATGCAGGGCGATGAAGTTCGATGGCTGCGCCGCAGCCTCAACGCGTTGCGGGGCGGCGCCTCGGACCCGGAGCACGCCGATGTCTATGATGAGGAATTGGCGCTCGCCGTACAGAATTTTCAACGTGAGCATCGGCTTACGGTCGACGGAATCGCAGGGGTACAGACCCAAGTCATGCTCGACACCGCCTTGGCCGAGCCGGGCTCGCCGGTTCTCATATCCAATGGCTTACGCGGCGGCTAGGAATCCTAAATGTCATTCATTCTCGATGCGCTGAAGAAATCTGAAATCGAACGGCAGCGGCAAAGCTCGCCGGGCTTGGTGGAGACACCCGTTGGCAAGCGGCGCCCCTTCCCCGCCTGGGCCGTCGTGCTCGGCGTGCTGCTGGTCATCAACATAGGCGTGCTGATCGGCGTACTCATGCGCAACACCTCGCAGCCGGCCGCAGCGCCGGCCAAACATGCGAACGCGGCGCCAGCTGCCCCCGACAAGGCGCTCCCTGCGGTGGCCGAGCACTTCAGTCCGTTGGGTGCAGCGCCGGTGTATGCGCCCGAGATTCCCGTGCCGCTCGCCGCGCCGCATCCTGCCGCCCCGCGCGACGCTCTGCGCCCGGTGGCCCATCGGACTGACCCGGTACTCACCGCCGAGGACACCCAAGCCGATGCGGACGAGGTGTTGCCGTCGATCAATGAGGTCAATCTAACGGGCGCGCAGGCGCTTCCGGAACTGCACTTGGATGTGCATGTCTATGCCACCCGGCCGGCCGATCGATTCGTGTACATCAACATGCGCAAGTATCACGAAGGCAATGCGCTGCAGGAAGGTCCGGTTGTCGAGCATATTCGGCGCGACGGCGTGGTCTTAAATTTTCAAGGTGTGCGTTTCATATTGCCGCGGCAATCATGATTTGCCATTGCCCGCCAGACGCCGCAGTGCTTCGCCGGTCATGCGGTAATTGACCCACGTCGGGTCGGATTGCGCGCCTAACGATTCGTAGAAGTCGCGCGAGGGCCGGTTCCAGTCGAGAACTTGCCATTGGAAGCGGCCGCAGTCGCGCTCGAGCGCCAGCGCCGCCAGATACTTCAGCAATGCTTTGCCAATCGCGCGCCCGCGATAAGCCGGCCGCACGAACAGATCTTCCAGGTACAAGCCTGGCTTGCCCATAAAGGTCGAGAAATTGTGGAAGAAGAGCGCGAACCCGGCCGGCTCGCCATCGAGGCGGGCGATGACCGTCTCGGCCCGCGGCTTGACGCCGAATAGCGCTTGGTGAATCGCCGCCTCCGTGGCAACGCTTTCGTGCCGCAGCTTCTCGTACTCGGCCAGTTCGTTGATCAGCGCGAGAATCAGCGGCACGTCGGCAGGGGTGGCGGGCGCAATGACGAGAGTAGCGGCAGATGTCATAGGTTTTGACCCAGTGGGCGCCTTGGGCCCGATCATGCGATGATAATCCCATGCGCAAGATTTTGACGCTGACAATGAGCGGTTTGGTGACTGTGCTGCCGCTGGCATTGACGGTGTACGTGATCTGGTGGCTGGTGAACACGGTCGAGGGATGGCTGCGGCGCGCGATGATCGCGCTGCGCATCATCAGCCCCGAACACTATTGGCCGGGTCTCGGCTTGATCGCGGGTTTCCTGCTGCTGCTGTTCGTGGGCAGCGTGGTAAACGCCTACGCCGGCAAAATCCTGCTCAAGTACTGGAACGATTTCCTGGGCCGCATTCCGTTCGTGAAGACTCTGTACGGCGCCTTTCGCGATGTGGTGAGCCTATTTCCGTCCGGCAGCGGCGAGAAGCGGGATTTGCAGCGCGTGGTGCTGGCCCGATTCGCAGATATTCACGCCATCGGATTCGTCACCCGCGAAGACGTGCCCACTGTCTTGCTGGCACACGGCGGCCGCGATTGGGTGACGGTCTACTTTCCGATGAGTTATGCCTTTGGAGGCTATACGATTTATCTGCCGCGGGACCGGGTTCAGCCGCTGGACATCTCGGTCGAGGAAGCCTTGCGCCTCGCGATCACCGCGGGCCTCACGGCATCCGGTAACCGCGGCCGCGACGATCTTTAAAGGCATTGGCGTGGTCACGCACGGATCGAGGATTCTGCTGCTGTGCTTCGTGATATCGCGCGCCGCGCTCGCAACCGCCACGGGAGCAGCGGCGTCAAATCCGGTCGCTCAAAAATACCAAGTCTGGCGGACTGAAGCAGTACGCGTTCTCGCCGCTCGGCCCGACGCGAATTCCTTGGCAACAGCGGCGGCGCTGCGTTTCGCGAACGGTTACGCGGCGCCTGCGGCGCTGCCCTCGGCATTGGATCTGGTTGCTCGAGCCGCCGATTTGGCGCCTCAGAACGCGGCCATCGCCTGGCTGCATCTGCAACTCTGCGCCGCCACCCCGAATTGCGACCACCGCGACGCCGCGATAGTCCTGCGTTGGGTGGATCCGGACAACGGCGCGGCTTGGATGTCTCAGCTGGCCAGTGCGCACAAAGACAAGGACGCCATCGAGGTCGACCGAGTGCTTGCGGACATGGCACGCGGCACCCGCTTTGATCTTTACTACAACCAGATCATGGTGATGATGTTCGACGCCGTCAGCGACGCGCACCATGAGTTGCCCGGCGGGGTGGCGGCGTCGGATTCGGCCAAGTTGACCACGCTGGCCGCCATCGTAAGCGCGGAGGTCACCCCGCCCTTCGCACCGTTGATTGAGGCCTGCCGGGAATCGGCCCCTGCGACCGAACGGCGCGAGGATTGTCTTAAAGTAGCCAAGATCATGCAACGGGGCGATACCGTGATTGTGCAGATGGTCGGGTTCGGCATCGAGAAGCGCTTGATCCCGCCGGACAGCAAGGAAGCGCGAAGTCTCGCCGAGCGCCGGCATTTGCTCGAGTGGCGTTCATCGGCCGCGAGCAAATTGGACTACTCGATTTTGCCGTGGACACAAAATGCGCGGGTGCGCACGCGGCTGGCGCAAATGCGCTTGAGGCCGCGCGAGGAAGATGTTTGCATAGCGCTACTGCGGGAGCACAAAATGCCGCTTGAGCCGACCGAGGGCCACCGATGATCGATCTGTATTACTGGCCGACACCCAACGGCCACAAAGTCACTGTGTTTCTGGAGGAGGCGGGGATGCCGTACACCATCGTGCCGGTGAATATCGGCGCGGGTGAACAGTTCAAACCGGAATTCCTGGCCATATCGCCGAACAATCGCATACCGGCCATTATCGATCGCACGCCTCGGGAGCGCGGCGCGCCGATATCCGTATTCGAGTCCGGCGCCATCCTTCTGTACCTTGCGGAAAAGAGCGAGCGCTTCATCCCGAACGAGTCGCGCGGCAGGGTAGAAGTGCTGCAGTGGCTTTTTTGGCAGGTGGCCGGCTTAGGTCCGATGCTGGGGCAAAATCACCATTTCGCGCGCTATGCGCCCGAAAAGATCCCGTACGCCATCGACCGCTACGTCAATGAAACCAACCGTCTATACGGCGTATTGAACAAGCGGCTTGCCGACCGTCCCTTTATCGCCGGCGCCTACTCTATTGCCGACATGGCGTGCTATCCCTGGATAGTGCCGTACGAACGGCAGGGTCAAAAGCTGGAGGACTTCCCGCATCTTAAACGGTGGTTTGAAGCCATCAGAGCGCGCCCCGCGGTCGTGCGCGCGTATGAGCGCGGCGCCAGCATCGGCACCAATGCGGCCATGACCGAGGATGCCAAGAAAATTCTATTCGGACAGACGGCGCGGACAACCGAGCGTCAAGAATGACGCGACCCCGCGGCGGCGGTCGCGCATTGCGGTGCTCAGTGCGGCCACGTGCCTATTGGCTTATGACGCAGCGGTTGCCGCATTTGTGAACGCAAAGGTATTCACCGTCGGCGCAAGGCACGGATCAACGCCCTGACGGTGGCGGCATCAACACCGCATCGTGGGCCTTGAGCCATGCGAGCACGTAGGCTGTCTTGGCGATGAGCAGGCTGGGTCGGGCTGAAATGTCGTGCGAGGCGTTGGGAACACGCACCAGCGCTGTGTCGATTTTGCGAAGTTTCAGCGCCTGATAGAATTGCTCCGCCTCGCTGGACGGAGTTCGGTAGTCCACCTCGCCGGTGATCAGCATGGTCGGCGTCTTTACGTTGCCCACATAAGCCAGCGGCGATCGCCTCCAGTAGGCCTGGATGTCGTCCCAGGGGAATTCGCCGAACCAATAACGATAGAAGTAGTTGTTCACATCGCCGGTGAGCACGAAGCTGGTCCAATTGATGACGGGCTTGACGACCACGGCCGCGCGAAAGCGATCCGTGTGACCGACGATCCAAGCGGTGAGCACGCCGCCGCCGCTGCCGCCGGTGACGAACAGTCGCTGGTTGTCGACGTAGCCGCGGCCGATCACGGCGTCCACCCCCGACATCAGATCGTCGTAATCCTTGTCCGGATAATCGTGATGAATCAGATTGGCGAATTCCTCGCCGTATCCGGTGCTGCCGCGCGGATTCATGTACAGCACGACGTAACCCGCGGCCGCATACAATTGTATTTCGGCCGCGAAGCTCGGCGCGTACATGGCGAACGGGCCGCCGTGAATCTCCAGCAAAAAGGGATACTTCTTGCCGGGATCGAACCCCGGTGGCTTGACGATCCAACCTTGCAGGCGCCGATGATCGGCAGAGGAATCGAAAGAAATTTCTTCGACTGAGCTGATGCTGCGCTGTCCGAGCAGATTTGCGCTCAAATCGCCCAAGGTCTTGATATCGCGCATCGATGTCCCGGTGGCCAGTACCGGCGGTGCCGTCGCGCTTGCCTTGGTAAAGACGAATCGGCCATTGCGTGCAATTGAAAACGAACCGCCCGAATAGGGGCGAGAGACGTCGCTGCCGCCCACGCCGTCGGCCAGGATGCTCATTTTGCCCTGCAGATCGATGGCGGCAATCTTGGCGGAACCGTGATCGTCGTACTGGAACACCAGCCTGCCGTCGCCCAGCCATTGCGGAGTGGCGGCGTCCCGGTCGAGCCCGGCGGTGAGCGAGTGCGGGTGAGTGCCGTCGCTGTCCATGACATAAAGCTGAGCGGCTTGATAACCCAATTGCTTGTCATCAAAGCCCAAGTAGGCAATGTGTTTGCCGTCCGGCGAGGGCACGGGACGGCGGTCGGGCCCGCGCCGGTCGGTCAGGCTGTGGAGCGAGCCGTCCGACAGGTCCACGCGGTAGATCTCGCTGTCCAAGGGCTCGTAGTCAGCGTCCGCGCGGCGATTCGCGCTAATCAACACGCCACTGCCATCGGCGGTAAAGGCCGGCGGCCCCTGGTGGTCGAAATCGCCGTGCGTCAATTGACGCGCGGCGCCTCCGTCGGCGGAGACGATGAACAACTGGCTGAATGTGCTCGGCAAATAACCCTGGCCATCGGCGCGGAATACCATCCGATCGATCAGTTTCGGCGGATCCGCCCACTTGGCGTTTTTCGGCGTTTCCGGCAATTCTACTTTCAGGGGCTTGCGTTCTTGCGCCACCGCCATGGTGAAGGCGAGCCATCGGCCGTCGGGCGAGAACGCCAGTTCGCTTGGGGATTCGGGAAAATTGCTGATGGGAGCACTGACACCGCTCGCCGTCCAGTACATGAAGAGCTGCGCAGAACCGTCCGCAGCGCGCGCGATGTAGGCGATGCGGCTGCCGTCGGGCGACCAGCGCGGTGAACCGCTGCTGGGGGCGCCGGAGAGGGGGCGCTCATTCTTGCCGTCGACCCCCACCAGCCAAACCGTACCGCGTGCTCTATCGGTTTTGATGTCGAAACCCATGCGCACGAAGGCAATGGTGCGCCCGTCGGGAGAGACTTGCGGATCGGCCGCCCATTGAAGATCAAAAAGATCGAGCGGCTTGAACGCCGGCTTCGAGGTCTCGGCACCACCGGGAGCGGCGGCGGCGGTCAGAAGCAAGGCGGCCGCAAGAAATCTGCTCACTGCCGGTCGATGGCGCATATTGAAGTCTCTTTAGCCGGCAACCCAGCAGTAGCGTTGATGTTCATCCACTATCCCAACGGCCTGCATGAAGGCGTAGCAAATCGTCGAGCCGACAAATTTAAAGCCTTTTTGCTTGAGATCCTTGCTCATCGCGTCGCTGTGCGGCGTCGATTGGGCAATGCTGCCAAGATATAGCGGCCGGTGGCGCAGTACCTTGCCGCCCGTAAATTGCCAGAGGTAGTCGCTGAAGGGTTGGCGCGACCGAATTTGAAGATACGCGCGGGCATTGGCAGTGAATGCGTCGACCTTGAGGCGATTCCTGATGATGCCGGGGTTCTTGAGCAACTGGCGGCGCCGGGCGGCGTTGTAGCGAACCATCTTTTCGGCGTCAAAATCGTCGAAGGCTTGCCGATAGGTCTCGCGCTTGCGCAGCACCGTGATCCAGCTCAAGCCCGCCTGCGCGCCTTCCAGGCACAGCATTTCGAACAGCCGTTGATCCTCGCGAACCGGCACTCCCCACTCGGTATCGTGATAGGCCATGTACAAGGGATCGGGCGGACACCAAGCGCAACGCAGCTTGCCGTCGGCATGCCGCTGCGCCTTCAATCTCCGGCGGTCTGTCGCCACTGCTTTAGTGCGATTTGGCGGCAACGACCTCGATCTCGACCAAAGCGCCGGGAGCCGCAAGAGCGGCCACCTGCACGGCGCTGCGCGACGGCTTGTTGGGCTGCTCGGCCGTACCGAAGAACTTCTTGTACGACGCCATCATCCCGGTGAAATCCATCTTATTGTCCTTGGCAGGGTCACCCACCAGGAACACCGTCATCTTCACGACATCCCCCATGGTGAGGCCGAGCCGGGCGAGCGTCCCTTTGATCGCGGTAAGCGCTCCCAGGGTTTGAGTCTCCGTATCGCCGTAGGCGGCGACACTGCCCTTCGGCGCATCCTTGTTGATGACCGGCGCGAGAGCGCCGCTCAAGAAATACGTATCCACACCGGCTTTGACCGTAACCGCCGCAGCAATGGGAAAGTCGTTGCCGTCCGGCAGCGGCAACCGCACGACCTTGGCGGAGTCCGCCGCGAAAACCGCTGTCGAAGCGCACAAGAGACCGGCGGCGAAAATGAGCTTGCGCCCACAATTCATGCTAGACATTGCATCCCCTAATGATTTGTCGCAGGGAGCATCGCAAGCGCGTTGCCCCTAGTCCAGAGATATTTTAATTACCCGTGCAACCGCACGGGGTGGTGAACCTTGTAAGCCAGTTCGATGCAGTCGACCCCGCGCGTGCGCCGCGCCGTGCTGCGGATTTCATGCATGAGCTTGAGCAATACCCGGGTGCTTAAGTCCGCGGCAATGCTCAAGCGCGGGTCGACTCCCAGATGCAGAACTGCAAAACGCTCGTGCGCAGAGCGCACGAACACGGCAACCCCGAGCGGCCGGCCTTCGTCGGAAATCGCGAACAGGGTTTGAACACCTTCGACATCCCCCACACGGATGCGAAGGCCCCCATCCTGCTCATAGATCTCGGGAACACCATAGGTATCGATGGACTGCTGAATGCCCACTCGTACTCGGTGCTGGTTGACGTTGAAAAATAGTAATTGTTCCAAGGCGGGACGATGCTCGGCAGATAATTTCGACGTGATGTCGATGGACGCGCCCATGAACCCCCCGAGCAAACCGCTCCTTAGAATGAGCGGCGAGTCACAGAACCCAATTGACGCAGTGCACCAGACGTTGTCTGCTGCCTGAGACTCCGTATCGTATAGCGTCGCTCGTTGAATGACACTAGCCTAAGGGTGGCAAGCGTTGCTGCGCCGCAGTATTCGCCCGTAAGCCCGCGATCGGGTTCAATGAAAGGAAACAATTGGTGCTAGCTCCCGACGAAGACGGCAGCACGCTGGCAGCGCTGAAGTTCAGCCTCGCGAGTGACATTATCGAGCTGGTCGTCCTGACCGTCGACGGCGCTTTCTTGCAGACCTTGCGCGATGCCGTGGGCAGCGCGCGGCGCCTGTGGCATGTCTTGTCGGCCGACAAGGTCAGCGACCTCTTGGTGGCCGGCCAGGTGGGCATCGTCGTGCTCGATGTGCAGGCCCTGAACGTACCTGCGAACCTGTTCGTCGCGCAAATCAAGCGCCAGTTTCCCGATCTGGTCATCGTCGTGGCCGGCAATCGCGACGATGAAACCGCTCTCGCCGGCTTGATCAGCGCTGGCATCGTGTATCGATTCATCCACAAGCCGATGTCGCCGGCTCGCGCGAAATTATTCGCGGAAGCCGCCATCAAGAAATACGAAGCGCAGCGCCGCCGAGCCGCGGAGACTCCGAAGCGCGCCCCCGCCGCGGGCATGAGTCGCGCATGGCTGGCCGGCGGCGCGATCGGCCTATTGCTGATCGCCGCCGCGACCTTCATCGTGCACCGAAGCGCGACCGAAGATGGCGTACCGCCGCCCGCCGCCGAGACCCTCAAACCCGCGGCGAAAGAGTCACCGCTGTTGGCGCGCGCCGCCGCGGCGCTGGCCGCCAACAGGCTTACGGAACCTGCGGGCGACAATGCGCTGGAGCTTTATCGGCAATTGCAGGCGCGCGATCCAGCCGATGCCGATGCCCGCGCCGGGGTGGCTGAGGTTCATGAGCGGCTGTTGGCGCGCGCCGAAAACGCGCTGCTCGAGGAGCGCTTGGACGAAGCCGCTGCCGCGATCGAAACAGCACGTAACTCCGGCGTGGAAAGCGGCCGCGTCGCCTTCTTGACGCTGCAGCTGGCGAAAATGCGCGAGCAAGTCAAGGCGGCGCAGGCGCAAATTCAGCTTCAATCCCACACGCGCACCGCGCCCAAGGCAGAGGAGAATCAGGCGCCGCAATCGCGCGCGGATGCAGCCAGCGTGAGCGAGCGGCGCAGTCCTGCGCACGCCGCGGCCATCGATGCGGGCGCTATCGCCGCTGCGCCGACCGCCAAGCCGACGCGCAGCTTGCCTGCCGCCGCGCCACCGCAGCCGGTCGATGCGTGGGGTCAAATGCTGAAAAGCGTGAACGAGCGACTGCTGCAGGATCGTCTGATCGAGCCTGAAAATGACAATGCCAAATTCTATTATCTCGCCCTGCGCCAGCTGGACCCGGGCAACCAGGCTCTGCCGTCCGTCCTCCAAGACCTCGGCTCTCGCCTGACCGCCAAGGCGCGCCGCGCCTTGGTTCTCGGGCAATACGACGCGGCGCGCAGTTGGCTCGATGAGAGCGTTGCGATCGGCTTTACCTCCGCAGAAGTCAATTCGCTGCAGCAGCACCTTGATGAGGCGGTCGCCAAGCAAAAGTTCATGACGACCCTGATCCCTCCGAGCCAGCTTAAGCTGCTGAAGTCGGTGCCGCCCGCTTATCCCACCAAGGCGCAAGCCAGCAGAATTGAAGGTTGGGTGGACGTCGAATTCACCGTTGCGGAATCCGGCAACGTGAAGGACGTCGTGGTACGCGCGAGCAGTACTCCGGGTGTCTTCGAGGATGCCGCGATAAAGGCCGTGTCACAGTGGCGCTATCAGCCGGTGTTGCGCGAAGCCTCTCCGGTGTCGGTGCGCACTCAACTGCGCATTCGCTTCAGTCTGTCTTAAGCCGCGGTGCTGCGCGCGCCGGCCGAGGCTTCCAGTTCTTGCGTCAGCGCGCCAATTTCAGCGCCGATGCGTAAATCATCGACCGCCCCGAAGGCATGCTTGCGCACCAATCCGCGCCGGTCGATCAGGATCAAGCTGGGCGTACCGCGCATCTGATAGCGTTCCATGGTCTGCGGTATGGGACTCGCCGGGCTCGGCTGATCGAGCGCGATGGGAAATTTCAAGCGGTATTCCTGGATGAAGGCCTTCAACACGGCGGCATTGAACGCGTCGTGATGTTCAAATGTCGCGTGCAGGCCGATGACGGTAACGTCGCTCGGCGCAAAGGTTTCATGAATTCTCAAAGCCTGCGGCACTCCGGATGCGAGCGAGGCGGGACACAACACCTGGAACGCCGCCAGCACGACGACTCGGCCGCGCAATCCGGCCAGTGTCACCGGACGGTCCGTGTTGAACCAGGCTTGCACCAGCAACTCCGGCGCGAAGTTCGTTGCGATTGTCATAAGTAAAGAACGCCCATGCCGGCTCACACCGGGGCGCCTGGTCCTCAATCGGTTTTTTTAAAGATAACCTTAAAACTTGCCGGTTGGAAGCAGCTAGCGCCTATCGGAATGAACGGGATTCTTTTTTTCCAAACGCTTGCGTTCGGCGATTTCTTGTCGATCTACGATGATATCGGACGGCGCTTTGATGCCGAAACGAACCTGGTTGGCGCCTACGCCCAGCACGATCAGCTGCACGCTGCCCCCGATCTGTAACGACTCGCCGGTGCGGCGGGTTAGTATGAGCATGGCGTGCATTTAGGCATGCCGGCCGCCATGTTGCCTGTGGGGCAAAATCAACAAGCTACTGTAGGACTGCTCCGACCATCTAACGTTGCGCGATCGCTCGCTCACCGACGCTCTCGGGCACGCCCCAGTTGCTGACGGTGGCTTCGTAAATCGCGAGTTCCTCCAGCAGCTCTTCGAGCGGCTGGGCCTTCCCCATGGCAAAGCCCTGTCCGTAATCGACGCCGAGGTCTGTCATGCGCACGCGCAGCACGTCGGTCTCCACGTACTCGGCGATCGTTTCCAGGCACATGACTTTTGCGAGTTGGGCAATGGCCTTGATCATCGACTCGGAGCGCGCATTGACGATCGCATCGCGAACGAAGCTGCCGTCGATCTTGATGTAGTTGACCTGCAAATCTTTCAAATAGGCCAGCGAGCTGACTCCGGTGCCGAAATCGTCGAGCGCGAACTGACAGCCCAGCTCCTGCAGCGTGCGCATAAAGACTTGCGCTTTTTCGAGATTGCCGACGGTCGCGGTTTCGGTCAATTCGAAGCACAACACGCCCGGCGGCAAGCTGCTCGCCTTGATCTGTTCTACGACGAATCCCAAAAACGATTCGTCCTGCAGCGATTGGCCGGAAAGATTGATGGCAAATCGCGCAAATTCCTCGCCCACCGCGGCACTGTGCTCACCGAGCAGCTCGCAAGCCCGGCGCACCACCCAGCGATCCACCGTCGGCATCAGCTGGTAGCGTTCCGCCGAGGAGAGAAATTTGCCGGGCGGGATGATTTCGCCGCGATCACCCAACATGCGGATCAGCAGTTCGAAACGCGGCCGTCCATAGTTGCCTCGCAGCGGCAGGATGGGCTGAGCATCGAGCCGGAAACTATCATTGTCGAGTGCCTCGCGCAGCTTGCCGATCACCAAGATGTCGGTGTGGCGGCGAATGATGCTTTGGTCGGAGTCCTGGAATATTTCGACGCGATTGCGTCCGCGGTCTTTCGCGGCCTTGCAGGCGATTTCCGCGGTAGCCAGCGCATGCGCGAGCGGATTGTCGGAGCGCCCAATGGGGGCGACGCCCAAACACACCGAGACCTCGAATGAACCCTGGCCCGCGCGCGGCACGATGCCCTGCGCGGCGGCGCGGATCTGTTCGGCGATCACCGCGGCCGATTCCATCGTGACGTTGGGAACCAGCGCGGCGAGCCGGTCGCCGGAAATGCGTGCCGACAACGCGCCGGTGGGAAGTGTCCTTGCCAGGCGCTCCGCCACGCTCACAATGACATCATCGCCCACGTGCATGCCGAAAGTTTCGTTGATGACGTGCAGCCGATCGATGTCAAGATAGAGAATGATGTGGACTGCAGAGGAGTTGGTTGTCCCGAGCAGGGCGGTGGCCTGCCGCTCGAAAGCCTGGCGGGTCATGAGGCCGGTGCTGGTATCGTACTGAGCCTGAATGATATTCGTCGATCGCTTCGCCAGCATTTCCGCGACTCGGGTTTGCTGGACGTCGAAATCCTCGGCGCTGGGCGGATTAAACAGCGCCAGCACGCCCATGACTCGCCCCGAATGATGGCGTATCGGGCAGGCTAATATTTTGTATGGTGCGGCGACGTCGCTCGCGACCTTGGAAATGTGGTTGATGACGATTGTGCGCTGTTGCATTTGCATCCACGCCGTCAAGTGGTGCTGAGCGCGTTGCAGCGCTTCGGGCGACATCGGCGCGCCGCTGCGCGTCATGGAAACCGAAATGTTCTTGTCGGGCACCCACAGCGCGGCCAGCGCGCAGCCCATGCGATCGAGTCCGGTCTTCAAGATCAGCGAAAATTCGTCGGCTTCGCTCGAGGACGCCGACTGGCTGGAGGAGATCTCCATCATGAGCTCCAGATCGCGCTCTTTGATGTCCAGATCCCGTTCGCTTAAGCCGAGCCTTGCGCGCAATGCCAATTCTCGGCGCAGGCATTCGAGCGCCGGTTGCACCAACTGGCGTACCGTCTGCAACGGCCGCGGCTCGATCTGCGTGCCAGACAATCGAACCACGAGACTCACGATGCCCATCAATTCGAGTTGTTCGTCGCGCACCGCAAACGCGTACACCACCCGATCGGCATCAATGGTGCGCGCGATGCCGGGAAAGTCAGCTGTATCCGAGAGGGCGCTCGCGATGGCGTCGTCGATGATCTGCGGTTCGTCGCTTAGGTCCCACTCGTCCGAGGCCCACACCAAGTTCGAATAGCCGTCGTGCACGACCACGCCGCGCAGGCTCGGCATGAGCATCCGCAGCAATCGCCCGTAGGGATCGAACGAGGTGTCCGCGACGGCAATTTCGACGGTATTAGATTCGACATCCAGCACTTTAGGGAGTCTCGGCGTTGACCTAGGATTACAGAAATCAATGTGATGGAAACCCCGCCTGACAGCTTTGACGAGCGTCGCAATTCAATGCAAGATTTGACGAAGCGGAGCGCGGCTTAGGCGCTCAAAAGCCTGAAAATTGACATTAACCGGCGATTCGTGTGATCCAGGTCCGTTCGACGGCTACGCTCTCGGCGGGCGCGTCAACAGCTTGAGCAAGTACCGGCCGCCGGGTAGGCGCACCAAGCGGAATACGCGGCGCCAAAACCGCCGTGCATCGGCATCGATGCTCGCCAGCGGCAGGCTTTCATACAGGTTTTGCAAGGGTTCATGTACGACCACGCCGACGGCCTTCACGGTGCCGACCCTATTGCCCGCCGTGAAACTCAAGAGCGCCGTCCGCTCCTGCCATTCGATGCAAAGATCCGCCAGCGCGGCCGCGCCGAAAGCCTGCGCGGCGCCGCGTTCAGCATCTTGCAGAAACACGTCGATCTCATGGGGCGCGCCGCGTGTAAGTTGCCATGCACCATTTCCTCGATCCTGAGCCCGAAATACACCGGAAAAATTGCGTCGCTTGTTGGGGTTCATTGCCTCATCCTACCTGAGGTTTTGCAATGGTTGGCGCTGTAGGATTGTTCACGTGGATGCCGCGATAAAAACTCTTCCGGGACAAACCTTGAGCGCTGCCGGCAAGCCGCGGCTCGACTACTGGGCCGTGGGCGCTTTGGCGTTTCCCTTCATGGTGAACAGCGCCGTGCAGGCGGTGCTCAACGCCACCGACACTTGGTTCATCGGGCGCGTTTCTCCCGCTGCCACTGCCGCGATCGGCGCCGTGTACTGGCCGGTGCTGGTATTCGTACTGCTGTTCGGCGGTGTCGGCTTGTCGGTGCAGACTCTCGTGGCGCAGGCCTATGGCGCGCGTCGGTATGCGCGGGCCTCTCAAGCCACGTGGACCGCGCTGTGGGCATCGTTGTTCACGATTCCCCTGTTTACGCTGCTCGCGGCGACCGGAACCCAGCTATTTGCGCCCTTTGGTCTCCCCGATCAGATTCTGCAGCTCGCCGTGGCCTATTGGTTTCCGCGCATGCTCGGCGGGCCGTCCAGCGTCGCGTTGTGGGGAATTCTCGGTTTTTTCAATGGTATCGGCCGCCCCACCGTGGCGCTGCGGATCGCGGTGGGCGTGGCGGTGATCAATGCGCTGTTCAATCAACTCTTCATGTTCAACCTAGGGATGGGTGTCGCCGGTTCGGCATGGGCGACCAATGCCGCACAGCTGGTCGGAGTTGCCGCCGCGCTCGCCTGGTTCTTGGGTCCGGCAACGCGCAAGCGCTACAGATCGCACCTCACCACGCGATTTCACCCTCGGGCGATGTGGCGCCAGATTGAACTGGGATTCCCGATGGGCTTGCTCATCGCCGCCGATATTCTAGGATTCGCTCTGTTCCAGTTGATGCAAGTTCGCCTCGGCACGGTCGATGGCGCGTCGACTCAGATTGTCATGATGCTGACTTCATTCTGCTACATGCCGGCGGTGGGCATCGCGATGGCCGGGACCACGCTCGTCGGCCAGGCGATCGGCGCGCACCGTCGAGACTGGGCCTTCAAGGTGGGCAACGGAATCATATTGATCGCGATGCTGTACATGGGCGCGATCGGGTTGCTGCTGGCGGCCACGGGACCTTGGGTGCTGCCCTTCTTCACCAACGCTGCCGATCCCCAAGCAGGCGAGGTCGTCAGGCGCGGCTGCATCTTGCTGTGGATTGCCGCGGGCTATCAATTATTCGACGGGCTCAACATCAGCAGCAGCGCCGTGTTGCGCGGCGCCGGCGATGTCCGGCTGCCGGCGCTCATGGTCCTAACCCTCTCCTGGCTACTGTTCGTTCCGCTGGCGCACAGCCTGTCCTTCGCCCCCGGACAAGGCTGGATCCACTGGCTGCCGCAATTCGGTTTGGGCGCGGTCGGCGGTTGGTTTGCGGCACTGATCTACATTTGCTGTTTGGGCCTGATGCTGCTGCTGCGCTGGCGTTCGGGCGCTTGGCAGCGCATCGTGCTGTCCATTTAAATCCATGCCGGCCCTCCGTCGCATCCTGTTCGCCTGCCTCGTTTGCGCTCGCGTGGCCGCTTGCTTGGCCGCCCCGGTCCCCGAAATCGTCGAACGCACGATGACGGCACAAGGGCTGCCGGCGAGCGCGGTCAGTTTCGTGGTCGTCGATGCGGATTCGGGCCGCGTGATCATGAGCCAAAACCCGGCTACGCCCCGCAGCCCGGCATCCACCATCAAGACAGTCACCACGTTTGCGGCCCTGGACATGCTGGGACCCGCCTTCACCTGGCAGACGCGGGCGTGGATGCGCGACGGGAATTTGATCCTGCAAGGCGGCGGTGATCCCTACATCACGTTGGAGCGCTGGTGGAGTTTCGTGCAGGGCCTGCGCGCCTCGGGCTTGAAGTCGATTCACGGCGATATCGTCATCGACAACACGGCATTTTCCCTGCCATCGGAGGACCCGGGCGCCTTTGACGGCCGGCCGAACCGCACCTACAACGTGTTGCCGGATGCGTTGATGGTGAATTTTCAATCGGTCGAGTTCAGTCTGGCCGCGAACGCCGACACGCGAGCGGTAGAAGTCATCGCCACTCCGGCGCCCGTCAATCTCGCCATAGAAAACCACATTCGCTTCGCCGCTGGCCGCTGCCGCGGCGCTGCGGGCCGGGTGGATTTCCATATCGACCCGGCTTGGGATCGCGTGGTGTTTTCCGGCGCATTATCCCCGCGCTGCGCGCAGCGCAGCATTGCGCGGGTACTGCTGCAGCCGGCGAGCTATGCGTACGGCACTTTCGTCGAGTTGTGGCGCCAATCCGGCGGCGAGTTCCTTGGAAATCTGCGAATCGAGCCGACGCCCGCGGACGCCAAGCTGCTCTTTACTTTCAATTCGTTGAGTTTGGCGGAGATCGTGCGGCTGACGAATAAATTCAGCAACAATTTGCTGGCGCGCTATTTGTTCCTGACGATCGGAGCGGAGCGGTCCGGCAGCCCGGCGACGCTGGAAAAGAGCCGCAGCGCCATCGCCGAATGGGGCCGCGACCGCGGCTTCGATCTGTCCGGCGTGGACCTCGACAATGGATCGGGACTTTCGCGCAGTACGCGTATCTCGGTGCTGCAGATGGCAAAGATCTTGAGCGCCGCTTATCACAGCCATTTCGCACCCGAATATTTGGCGTCTTTTCCGCTGGCCGGCATGGACGGCACGTTGCGTGGACGCATGAAAGACTCGCCCCCCGGATCGGTGCGCCTCAAGACCGGTCACCTGGACGGCGTCAGCGGCGTCGCGGGCTATGTGACCACAGCGGGCGGCAAAACCTACGTGCTGGTATCGCTGGTTAATCACCTGCGCGCGGACTACGGCGGGGCGGAACCGGTGCATGCGGCATTAGTGGAGTGGATACAGCAAAATCTCTAGCAACGCTCCATGTCCCAGAGAATTGCCGTCACGCCTTTGCGCAGCCAAATGCCAAAGCCGATGTAGTGAAAAGATCGCCGCAATCGCCGCCGATACCATTCCCCCGATCGCAAGTGCACGTCGCGATCGGTGCGCGCGCGGTCGCAATTTTCGCGCCAGTCCGCGGCGGTTAACGCCGAGACGTATAGCGCGGCCCGAGTCAGCCGCGCGAAGTTCGCGATGGCGCTTGCCGCCTCGGCATCGGGCAGGTACTGCAGCACGTCGTAGCAAATCAGCAGATCGACAGGCGTTCGCGGCCTGAAGTTGGTAATGGATCCTCGCAGCCAACCAAAACGGTCGCAAAGATATGGGCTCGCTTCGAGACCCGCGTAGCGCGCCCGGGGCAGCAGCTCCTTAAAGGGCTTGCGCAGCAGACCAATGCCGCAGCCAGCGTCGAGAATGCGACGAACGGGGATTTGGCATTGCTTCAAGACGGCGGCGATCAGCGCCGCGCGGCTGCGCATCTCGGCGGCGGTGACCACCTGCGTCGCCGAATTCAAATAGAACTTGCGAAAATAAGCGGCGCTAAAATTGTTCGCGACCGCAGCAGCGTGTACCTTACGTGGTTTTTTCCGTTGCCGTCGTACCGAGGTTTCGTCCATGTCCAAGAAGATCCCGCGCAAGAAAAGGCCAGGCGCCATGATAGTGGCGTCGCTGATATTGTGCGCGCCGGGTTGTCTTGGCGCCGCCGAACCGGCGTCCGCGGCAATCAGCACTCCATCCATCGCCGCGAAGACCGCCGCAATGCTCCACCTGCAAGGCTTCCTGCCGCTGCACTGGGAAGCGACGAGCGGCAAGCTGTACTTGGAAATCCCTCGGCTCAATGTCGACATGCTGTATATCGATTCGCTTCCCTATGGCAGCGGATCCAACGACTTGGGCTTGGACCGGGGTCAGGTCGGCCAAGCGCGGCTGGTTCGATTCGAGCGCTTTGGACCCCGAATTTTGCTGGTTCAGCCCAACGCAAGCTTTCGCAGCTCCGCGCCCGATCCGGCGGAGCAGCTGGCCGTGCGCCAATCCTTTCCCGAGTCGATCCTGGGCAGCTTCAGTGTGGTGGCGGAAAATGCCGGCGCGGCCGGGGCGGTCCTGGTCGACGCAACCGATTTTTTTCTGCGCGACGCGCACGGCGTTGGCGACGCGCTGGTCAAACAGGGAACGTACAAGCTCGATGCCGCGCGTTCGGCCATCGCCATCGATGCCACTCGGGTATTTCCCAAGAACACGGAAGTCGAAGCGATCCTGACTTTCGCCTCGGAAGCGCCCGCACGAGGTTCGTTCGTCGGCGAAGTCGCACCGGATCCGCATGCCTTGACGCTGCGCGAGCACCAGTCATTTGTCGAATTGCCGGAGCCGGGATATGCGCCGCGGCGCTACGATCCGCGTGCCGGATATTTTCAGTTTGACTACCGCGACTATGCCGCTGCGCTCGGCTCGCCGCTCGATCAGCGGTTCATCCTGCGGCACCGTTTAATCAAGCAGGATCCGACGTGCGCCAATGCCTGCGTGGCGGTGCGGCCCATTCAGTACTACGTTGATCGAGGAGCACCGGAACCGATCCGCAGCGCGCTCATCGAAGGAGCGCGCTGGTGGGACCAGGCGTTCCAAGCGGCCGGATGGGCCGCCGGGACCTTTCGCGTGGATGCGCTGCCCGAGGGCGCCGATCCCATGGATGCTCGATACAACATCATTCAGTGGGTGCATCGATTCACGCGCGGCTGGTCGTATGGCTATCCCGTCGCGGATCCGCGCACCGGCGAAATCATCAAGGGCAACGTGACCTTAGGATCCTTGCGCGGCAGGCAGGACTATCTCATCGCTGAAGCGCTGCTGTCCCCTTACGTCGCGGGCAAGGCGATAACAGCTGCCAATGATCCGATGCTGGCGATGGCGCTGGCGCGCACTCGGCAGTTGGCCGCCCATGAAACCGGCCATACCTTAGGTTTGGCGCACAATTTCGCGGCAAGCGCATTCCCGCATGGTGCCGCGGACTCGGTGTCGGTGATGGACTATCCGCATCCCTGGATAACGCTCGACAAAGAAGGGGCGCCGGATCTGTCTCTTGCCTACGCCGTGAATATCGGTGTCTGGGACAAGGTTGCAATCAACTACGGCTATCGACAATTTTCCGACGGTGCGGTGGAGCGGGTCGAGCTCGATAGAATCTTAAGCGACGCCACCAAAACAGGGCTGCAATACATCACCGACGAGGATGCGCGGCCGCAGGGCAGCGCGCACCCGCATGCCCACCTTTGGGACAATGGTCCAGACGCTGCCGCCGAACTGTCGCGCATCATGAAGATTCGGGCCGTGGCATTGGCGCGATTCGGCGAGAATGCCATTCCCATGGGTGCCCCGCTTGCGCAGCTGCAAGACACGCTCGTGCCGCTTTACCTGCTGCATCGATATCAGTGCGCGGCCACCATCAAAATGATCGGCGGGCTGGATTATCGATACCGGCTGCGCGGTGACGGGCAAATGAATGCGGCCATTGTCTCTGCCGAGGAACAGCGCAAGGCGCTCAAGGCCGCGGTGAAGACCCTATCGGCCGAAACGCTGACGCTGCCCGAGGGGCTGTTGAAACTGCTGCCGCCGCGCCCCCCCGGCTTTGAACGCACGCGGGAATCCTTGGCGGCGAAGACCGGCCCGACTTTCGATCCCATTGGCGCTGCCGAGGCAGCCGCCGACCTGACCTTGGCTGCGCTGTTCGATCCGCAGCGAGCCGCCCGCATCGTCGAATACAGCGCCCGGACGGGCGCGCACTCGCCCTCGCTCGAGGAGGTGATCGACGCCGCCCTGGCGGAAAATCGGCCTGCGCCACGCGCATCAAAGGGCGCGGTTCATGCGCTCGCCGGCGAGGTTCAGGCGGCCGTCTACACGCGCACCGTCGAGGCTCTGCTGACCTTGGCCGCAGATTCCAAGGCCTCTGCGGCGGTGCGCGCCATCACCTATGCGAAGCTCGATGATATCAAGCGGCACGCCGATTCGGCCTCGCCGGTCGAAGCCTACCTCGTTCATCGCATCGGCCAGTTTCAAAGCGATCCGGCCAAATTTGTGCCAGCGAGTCCCGTGCCGGCTCCGCCGGGCATGCCCATCGGCGATGAGGAATTTTGATGGCGAAATTCGCGAGGTGAGCACACATCGCTGTAGAACTCGGGAATTCTTGGTGATCCCGTGGGGATGTGTGTCGATGGGGGCGTCGACCGGCGAAGGCATTACCCTTTAGTGGAAACGGTATTGGAGTTCTGTATCCGAAGAGGGCTTGGGCCGACTGCTGTCGACGGTGCAACCCGATCGGCGGTTGGCGCTGTTCTTCGCTGGCAGGCAGCGTGAGTGCGGTGGCGTCCCGACGGACTCACTTAATCTATGTTTCTATGACGATTCGGAACATTCATCGGAGATTTTTATGTATATCGGCCTTGGCACAGTTCTCGTCATCCTTCTCATCGTCTATTTTGTTCGTCGGGTGTAAAACTTGTCGCACAATTATCACGCGAATTCCGAGCGAGCCCATCGTCAATCCACTCCGATGAGACGATCATAGACGACGGAAGGCCGATTGTTGAGTTCTGGCGCGCGTTCTGGTTTGAGTTGCGATTTTGGATAACTTTGTATTCAGCTGTGAGCGGCGATACAGATCAAACGCCAATGCAGCCACCGGGTGCGCTCCGCCTACACCGGTTCGACCCTGTCTCTGACGGTTGGACGGCCCGCGCTAAAGTTCAAACAAATCCGGTCGCGCCGGCATGATCCCGCATGATGCCGGCGCCAACCCCAACGCTTATGTAGATTGCCGAATTGGTGCTTGCTTCAATTGCGGGACCTGGAATAGCCCATCGCGCTCACTAACCAAAAACCAGGCAGCGTAGGGCGTGTCGAGTGCGAGGTGTCGGTGATAGTCGGGAGCGCCGTCCGTCCACCAAGGTGCACCGCGCTCCCCCAGAGCGCGTTTCGCGGCACTCACCCTCGCGCGCGCGGCGTTTCTATCTGTTGCATGTTTCCCATCATGTACAGCACGTTTCGCAGTCATAAGCTCCGTGACGAGCAGCTCATGCGTTTTCTCATCGAGTGAGGGGTTACTTAACCGCCATAGACGGCCCCGTCGCACGTAGTATCGTCGGTCGGGGGTTGGAGTGTAGTCAGGACGGGTTACCACCGGTTCGACAAAAGGTTCCACATGAAGCGAGCGATTCATAAATGCTCCTCCTATCGTTTGGTTGCGCACGGTTATCCTCTCGCGGTCATGATCGGCCCCATGTTACTGACCAGGATTAAAGGGACGCCGGTGCTTGGGCGCCGCCCTCATTTGCCCATCGTGCATCTGCAGCGCGATCCGTTGCCGGTTGGGACGGCTTTTGGTTGCTGCGCTTAATTGCCACATAAATGCCTGCCATCGCCAACAATAAGAGTGCCCTGCGTATCATTTCATTTCTCCTGGTCTTTGGCTTAAGTGCGGGTGCATAGCGAAATGGGGCTAGCACCAATGCTAGCCCCGTGGACTCCTCGTCGAGGACTACTGCACTCGGCCGGTTGTCTTAACGCCGTAAAAAGTATGCACATCCGACGCCCATATGGTGTCGGCCATCGAGGGCCAATGATCCTTATCAAAGCCCGGGGCGCTCTTTAACTGCTCCTTCGTCGCATTGAGTGTGAAACGCTTGTTCGCGCTATCAAGCTTCAACGCCTGCCAGGGAACCGCGAATAATCGATCACCCATTCCTAAGAAGCCGCCGTAAGACAATACGGCATAGCCAATTTTCCCTGTGCTCATTTCAACCATGAGTTCCTTGATTGACCCCAAATTTTCGTTTGCCGTGTTGTAAACATCGTTGCCGATCAGCGTATCGGCCCCCATGAGCGCAGGTCCCGGACCCGGCCCGACGTTCTTGTACATCCCATACGTGTCGCGCGAAAGGTAATTAGATTCCATAATTCTCTCCAATGATTAACGGTTGATGGGGCTCGGACTGAGCCTTTGCATACTGTGGCCTCCCGAGGTGCAGATGGCACCCCGCGAATCACCCAATCACCAACGCGAGGGGACCCGAAGGAGTGTGGTCGTTCGCTTACGTGGCAAGGTGAGGATGCGGTTAGAAAGCGGCGCAAGTCGATTGTATGCAGCAACAAATGCCCGGGGATAACTCCCGACGGCGATGCAATCCGTGTAGGACAATCGCTGCAATTAGGACGTTTGTCCGTTTATTGATTGACGTCCCGCCAGCAATGGCTGCGCGACTTGTCCGTCAAATCATGGGTGTAACGCGAGCTAAGCGCGCCAACGCACCGACGAATCCCGTGTCGATCTCTACTCGACCGTGAGGCTCTTGGCCAAATTGCGCGGCTGATCGACGTCGGTACCTTTGAGTACCGCCACGTGATACGCCAGTAGTTGCATTGGCACGGCGAATACCATGGGTGCCTGCAGCGCGGTTGCGTGCACCGGCATTTGAATGACGGTAATGCCGTTCTCGCTCTCCATGCCCGCCCGAGGATCGGCGAACACGAACAATTTCCCGCCGCGGGCGCGCACCTCGTGAAGATTCGACTTGAGTTTCTCCAGAAGGTCATTGCTCGGCGCCACGGCAACCACCGGCATGTCTTCATCGACCAGCGCGAGCGGCCCGTGCTTCAGTTCCGCAGCCGGATAGCCTTCCGCGTGGATGTAGGAAATCTCTTTGAGCTTGAGCGCGCCTTCCATCGCGATCGCTTGCAGCGGACCCCGCCCGAGAAACAGCGCATGGCGTTTCTCCGCAAAGACCTCCGCGAGCGTCTGTATGCTCGCATCCAGCTTCAGGGTTTTCTCCATCAGACCCGGCAATTGCAGCAGCTGTGAGGTCAGTTCGTGCTCTTGTGCCGCCGCCGGACTGCCTTTGCCAGCGCAATGATCAGCATGGCCAGCGCGGTCAGTTGGGTGGTGAACGCCTTGGTGGAGGCAACGCCGATTTCCGGCCCCGCGCGCGTCAGCAGCACCAGGTTCGACTCCCTGACCATCGAGCTCTCGGCGACGTTGCAGATGGTGAGCGTCGCCAAATACGGCGCCTGCCTGGCGTTGCGCAGCGCCGCCAGCGTGTCGGCAGTCTCGCCTGATTGCGAAATGGTCACGAAAAGCGTATCCGCGGTGATCACCGGATTGCGATACCGGTACTCGCTTGCGATCTCGACGCGCGCCGGAATCGGCAGATCTGCTCGATCAGATAGCTGGCGACGACGCCCGCGTGGAAACTCGTGCCGCAGGCCGCGATGTGCACGGCCTTGACGCGCTTGAAAATTTCAGCGGCGCCGGGTCCGAAGGCAGCGTCCAATAACTTCCCGCCGGCAATTCTTTCCTCCAGCGTTTGCGCAATCGCCCGGGGCTGCTCGTGAATTTCCTTGAGCATGAAATGCCGGTACTGCCCGCGCTCCACGGCATCGGCCGGCAAATCGCTTTCCCGGACCGGGCGCACCGCGGGCCTGCCGGCGGCGTCCAAAATTCTTACGGATCTGCGCCGAACTTCGGCGACATCGCCTTCTTCCAGAAACATGAAGCGGCGCGTGACGGGCAGCAGCGCGGCCACGTCGGAGGCGGCAAAATTCTCATCGATCCCCAAGCCGATGACGGCGGGACAGCCCTGGCGCGCCATCACGATGCATTCGGGATCCGCCTCGCACAGCACGGCGAGTGCATAGGCGCCCTGCAATTCGCTCACTGTTTTGCGCACCGCCGCCAACAGATCTGCGGACGATGCCAAATAATGATGGATGCGGTGCGCAATGACTTCCGTGTCGGTTTCCGACGTGAAGCTGTAGCCGAGACCCTTGAGGTCAGCGCGCAACGCCTCGTGATTTTCGATGATGCCGTTGTGCACGATCGCGACGCCGTCGCGCGATATATGCGGGTGGGCATTTTCAGTGGTCGGCACGCCATGGGTGGCCCAACGCGTATGCGAAATGCCGATCGCACCGCTGATGGGGTTTGAGTCGATGGCGTCCTGCAGCGCCTTGACCTTGCCCACGGTGCGCAGGCGAGCAAGTGGCCGTGATCCAAACCGCGAGGCCGGCCGAGTCGTAGCCGCGATATTCCAGGCGCCTCAATCCCTCCATCAAGATGGGAACCGCGTTGCGCTCGGCGACCACGCCTACGATGCCGCACATGCTGAAAATCCTGGAAAAAGGGTTGCCTAGTGTGCCCGAGACGCGAAGGAAATCCAGACCTTTCCCGGCCGCTCCTGCATGTAATTAATACTGTTTGCTATACACTACTGGTAAGTATATAGTATTAGCCTATGGATGATAGTAACGAACGGAAATTCCAGAAAGAGCTCAACGGAGGCCTGGTGGGCCTGGTATTGCTGGCGGTGCTCGCCGAATCCGACGAGGATTTGTACGGCTATGAAATTGCCAAGCATCTTGCCAATGCCAACGACGGCACCTCGATCTTCAAGGAAGGCACGATCTATCCGGTGCTGCGTGCGCTTTCGGCGGGGAATTTGCTGACCAGCCGCATCGTTCCTTCGTACTCTGGGCCGCCGCGCCGCTACTACCGAATCACCGAACAAGGCCGCGCTGTGCTTGCTGAATGGAAGTTGATTTGGCAGGGAACCCGCGACTTCGTCGACCGTTTCATTGAAACCGAACATTCCGACACAGGACATTTGCCATGAACCGCAGCGCGCCTCGCTCCATCGATCAATACCTCCGCCAACTTCGCGAAGAGCTCGCGGGAGCCGATTCCGCGCTGATTCAAGACGCGCTGTACGACGCGGAGGAATATCTGCGTGCGGAAGTCGCGGCACATCCGGACAAATCCGAATCCGACGTGCTCGAATTGATCGCATCCACGTACGGCGCACCCGACGAAGTCGCCGCCGCCTATCGCGACACCGAGGTCAAAGTCAAAGCCGCCATGGCCACGCCGCGCAAGCCACCGAATTCCAAGGTTGGCGCGTTCTTCGGTGTGTTCTTGGACCCTCGGGCCTACACGTCATTGTTCTTCATGCTGCTGTCGCTCGCCACCGGCATCATTTATTTCGTGTTCGCCGTGACCGGCCTGTCGCTGTCGCTCGGATTGGCGATCCTCGTGATCGGCGTGCCCTTTTTCTTGATATTCGTGGCCGTAAGCCGCGTCGTTTCGCTGGCAGAAGGACGCTTGCTCGAAGCCATGACGGGCGAGCGCATGCCGCGGCGTCCCGTGTACCCGGGTCCTGCCTTGGGATTCTGGGCGCGGATGGGGGAAATGCTGAGAGATCGCCGCACCTGGACCACGCTCGCTTACTTCCTGTTGATGCTGCCGATCGGCATCACCTACTTTGTCACCGCCGTGGTCGGACTCCTGGTGAGCCTGACTTTCATCGCCCTGCCGATCACCGTTTTCTTGAGCCAATGGGGCCTATTCGGCCAAGGCGGCATTGAGCTGTTCGAACACGCACAGCCGCAATGGATGTTCGACAGCGGGTTCGCGATACCGCTGATGGCTGTGGTGGGGGTCCTGTTGTTGACGTCGCTCATGCATCTGGCGCGAGGCATCGGACGGCTGCATGCCCGATTCGCCAAGTCACTGCTCGTGGCTCGCACCGGCCCGGGCGCGCCGACCACGGCGCAATCGGCGGCGCCGCTCGCGGCTTAAGAAATTGCGAGTGCAAGTGCTGCGAGAAGCTCTCGCCCGTCAGCTGCAAGAGGAAATGAAAGGCGAGGACGGACCCTAGCTCTTGGGCTGCTGCATGGCCGCCGCGATGACTTCGGCCTTTTTTTCCTCGTCGAGTTTGACCGGCCGTTTCCAACCGTCCACCACGGTCTGCTTGGAGCGCTCCAGAACAAGCTTGTCGTCGGGCGTGCTCGCGCTAATTGTCGATCCCGCGCCAATCGTCGCGCCCGCGCCGATGCGCACCGGCGCCACCAGCATGCAGCCGGAACCGATGAAGGCACGGTCCTCGATCAGGGTGGGCCACTTGTTGGCGCCGTCGTAATTGCAGGTGATGCTGCCGGCACCGACGTTCACGTCCTTACCGACGCGTGAATCGCCGAGATAGGTAAGATGGTTGGCCTTGCTGCCGGCACCGATCTCGGTGTTTTTGACTTCGACAAAATTCCCGATGTGCACCTCGCGATGCATCACGGTCCCCGGCCTAAGCCTGGCGAAGGGTCCGATGCGGCAATTTTGCGCGACGGTGGCATTGTCGATCACGCAGTTCGCGAATATCTCGGTGCCCTCGCCGATGCGCGAATTTGCAATGACGCAATTCGGGCCCACCTTAACGCCTGCCGCCAGATGCACGTTGCCGATGAGCACGCTGTTGATGTCGATGAACACATCGCGGCCCACCTGGACCTCGCCGCGAATATCGATGCGCGTAGGGTCCGCGAGCGTCGCGCCCGCGAGCATCAATTCCTCGGCCCGCCGGCGGCGGTAACCGGCCTCGACTGCGCTGAGCTGGATCTTGTCGTTGACGCCGGCGACTTCCAAGGCGCTTGCGGCCGGTATCGCCTCGACGCGCGTGCCGGCCTTCGCGGCTCCGGCAACGACGTCGGTGAGAAAATATTCACGTTGCGTGTTGTCCCTGCCGAGGCCCAGCAACCAATCGCGCAACAGCCCAGCAGGGGCGGCCATGAGGCCGGAATTGACTTCGCGGATCTTGAGCTGCTCTGCACTCGCGTCCTGATGTTCGATGATCGCGGTCACATGGCCTTCGGCGTTGCGCACGATGCGTCCATAGCCATGCGCTTCGTCGAGGTTCACCGACAGCAGCGCGAGCGCGCCCTGGCGGGCGGCCGAAATCAGCTTATTGAGAGAGCCTGCGCCCACCAGCGGCACATCGCCGTACAGCACCAGCACCGTATGATCGTCGGGGATCAAACAGATGGCCTGCATCACCGCATGGCCGGTGCCCAACTGCTCCGCCTGCAGCACCCATTCGACCGTCTCCCGCGCGAGTGCGCTCTGCACCAGTGCGCCGCCGTGCCCGTAAACCACATAGATGGCGGCGGGGTCTAAGCTGCGGGCGGCGCTGATCACGTGCCGCAGCAGGGGTTCGCCCGCCAGCGGCTGCAGCACCTTCGGCAGATCGGAGTTCATCCGCTTGCCCTGGCCGGCTGCCAGAATCACGACCGAAAGCTGCATGAATACTCCGTTTGCGGGAGATCCCTACCGTTTCTTGCGAAGACGCTCGATGGCGCGCAATTGTGCCATGGCGCGCGCCAGCTCGACCTGCGCCTGCGCGATATCCATTTTGTCGCCGCGGTCGCGCACGGCGTCTTCCGCCCGCTGCTTCGCCGCCAGCGCCGCAGCCTCATCCAGATCGCGCGCGCGCGCAGCGGTGTCCGCCAGCACGGTGACCAGGTGCGGCTGAATCTCCAAGGCACCGCCGCCGACATAAAACACTTGTTCCTCTTGGCCTTCCGACTGCACCCGTACTTCGCCGGGTTTCAGCGTGGTCAGCAGCGGCGCGTGGCGCGGATAGATGCCGATCTCGCCCTGGGAGCCCGGCACGAACAGCATCGATGCCTCGCCGGAAAAAATCTGGCCTTCGGCGCTGACGATGTCGACGTGAATGGTAGTGGCCATGGTTTTTCTTAGGCCAGTGTCTTGGCTTTCTCGACCGCTTCCTCGATGGCACCGATCATATAGAAGGCCTGCTCGGGCAGGTGATCGTATTCACCGGCAATGATGGCCTTGAAGCCGCGGATGGTGTCCTTGAGCGGCACGATCTTGCCGTCTTGGCCGGTGAAGACCTTCGCCACGTTGAACGGCTGCGACAGGAAGCGTTGGATCTTGCGCGCGCGATACACGCTCAACTTATCTTCCTCGGACAGCTCGTCCATGCCGAGGATGGCGATGATGTCCTGCAGTTCCTTGTAGCGCTGCAAGACCGCCTGCACGGCGCGCGCGGTGTTGTAGTGTTCCTCGCCCACGACCAGAGGGTCGAGCTGGCGGCTGGTGGAATCCAAAGGATCCACCGCCGGATAAATGCCGAGCGAGGCGATCTGGCGCGACAACACCACGGTGGCGTCCAAGTGCGCGAACGTCGTCGCCGGCGACGGATCGGTCAAGTCGTCCGCCGGAACATACACGGCCTGAATCGAGGTGATCGAACCGGTCTTGGTCGACGTGATGCGCTCCTGCAGCACGCCCATTTCCTCGGCCAAGGTCGGCTGGTAACCGACCGCGGAAGGCATGCGGCCGAGCAGCGCGGAAACTTCGGTGCCCGCGAGGGTGTAGCGATAGATGTTGTCGACGAAGAACAGCACGTCGCGACCCTTGCCGGAAGACTGTTTTTCATCGCGGAAGAACTCGGCCATGGTAAGGCCGGTCAGGCCCACGCGCAGGCGGTTGCCGGGCGGCTCATTCATCTGGCCGTACACCATGGCGACCTTGGAGTTGGCCAGATTATCCTTGTCGATGACGCCCGACTCGATCATCTCGTGATAGAAGTCGTTGCCTTCGCGGGTGCGCTCGCCGACGCCGGCAAACACGGACAGGCCGCTGTATTGTTTGGCGATGTTGTTGATCAGTTCCAGCATGTTCACGGTCTTGCCCACGCCCGCGCCGCCGAACAATCCCACCTTGCCGCCCTTGGCGAAGGGCACCAGCAGGTCGATGACCTTGATGCCCGTCACCAGAAGATCCTGTCCGCCTGCCTGTTCGTCATAGGCGGGAGCCGGCCGGTGAATCGGCAAGTAATCCTTGGTTTGCACCGGACCCTTCTCGTCCTGAGGCCTGCCCAGAACGTCCATGATGCGGCCCAAGGTACCGGCACCCACGGGCACCATGATGCCTTTGCCGGTGCTTTTCACCGAAAGCCCCCGGCGCAGTCCTTCCGACGGGCCCATGGCGATGGCGCGCACGACGCCGTCGCCCAATTGCTGCTGCACCTCGAGGGTCAGGTCCACCTCATCGAGCTTGAGCGCGTCGTAGACCTTGGGGATCTGGTCGCGTGGAAACTCGACGTCGATGACCGCGCCGATGATTTGCACGATTTTACCGCTGGACATAATTCTTTAACCTCTTGCCTAAACCGCTGCCGCGCCGCCGACGATTTCCGAAAGCTCTTTCGTGATCGCGGCCTGGCGGGCCTTGTTGTAAATGAGCTGCAATTCATCGATGAGGCTGCCGGCATTGTCGGTCGCCGCCTTCATGGCCACCATGCGCGCCGCCATTTCGCAGGCGACATTTTCCACGGCGCCCTGAAAGATTTGCGCTTCGATGTAGCGCATCAAAATACCGTCGAGGATCTCGACCGCGTCCGGTTCGTAGATGTAGTCCCAGCGCTCTTGCAGCTCATCCTTGTCGATGGTTTGAAGCGGCAGCAGCTGCGAAACGACAGCCTTCTGGGTCATGGTGTTGACGAATACATTGTGCGCCAGCAGCAGTTGATCGACCTTGGTGTCGCGATAAAAATCCAGCATCACCTTGCTGGCGCCGATCAAATCCTTGACGTGCGGGCGGTCGCCCAGATGCGTCGCCGACGCTGCAATCTCGATGCCCGACAGACGGCGGAAAAATTGCACTGACTTGGTGCCGATGCAGCACAGATACACTTTGGCGTTGCGCGCCTGTGCCTCGCGGATTGCGACCAGCGTGGCTTTGAATAGATTCAGATTGAGCGAACCGCACAGGCCCCGGTCGGTGCTGATCACCACGATGCCGACCGAGTTCACCGGGCGTTCCAGCGTAAAGGGATGCTTGTAGTCCAGATTCACCTGGCGCAAGTGTCCGATGATCTTGCGGACCTTTTCGGCATAGGGGCGCGCCGCGCGCATGCGGTCCTGCGCCTTGCGCATCTTGCTCGCAGCCACCATTTCCAGCGCTTTGGTGATCTTGCGGGTGTTCTTGATGCTCGCAATCTTGCCGCGGATTTCTTTTGCGCCTGCCATTGCCTTCTCTTGCCCTCGTCTTACACGGTCGCAAAGAACTCGTCGCAGCACTTCTTCAATGCGGCTTCGACGTCTTTGGACAGGTCCGGTTTGGAGTTGATGCCCTTGAGCAGCTCGGCGTAGCTCGAGCGCGCAAACGACTGCAGTGCACCTTCCGTTTCGACCACCTTGAGCCGGTCAACCTTGTCGAAGTAGCCGTTGTTCGCGGCATACAACGACAGCGACATTTCCGCCACCGACATGGGCGCGTACTGCTTCTGCTTCATGAGCTCGGTCACGCGTTGGCCGCGCTCCAGCTGCTTGCGGGTGGCTTCGTCCAGGTCGGAAGCGAACTGCGAGAAGGCGGCAAGCTCGCGAAATTGCGCCAGCGCCAAACGCACGCCGCCGCCGAGCTTCTTGATGATGTTGGTCTGCGCGGCGCCGCCCACGCGCGATACGGAAATGCCGGCGTTGATGGCGGGGCGCATGCCCGAGTTGAACAGGTCGGTTTCCAGGAAGATCTGGCCGTCGGTGATGGAGATCACGTTGGTCGGCACGAAGGCCGTGACGTCGCCCGCCTGCGTCTCGATGATCGGCAAGCCCGTGAGCGAGCCGGTCTTGCCCTTGACGCGGCCGTTGGTGATTTTTTCGACGTACTCCTCGTTGACGCGCGCCGAGCGCTCGAGCAGGCGCGAGTGCAGGTAAAACACGTCCCCGGGATAGGCCTCGCGGCCGGGAGGACGGCGCAGCAGCAGCGCGATCTGGCGATAGGCGACCGCCTGCTTGGACAAGTCGTCGTACACGATCAGCGCGTCCTCGCCGTTGTCCATGAAGTACTCGCCCATGGCGCAGCCGCCGTAGGGCGCGAGGTATTGCATGGCCGCCGGTGTCGAAGCTGACGCCGCGACGATGATGGTGTGTCCCATGGCGCCGTGCTCTTCGAGCTTGCGCACCACATTGGCGATGGAACTCTGCTTCTGGCCGACGGCGACGTAGACGCACTTAATGCCGGTGCCTTTCTGGTTGATGATGGTATCGATCGCCACCGCGGTCTTGCCGGTCTGGCGGTCGCCGATGATGAGCTCGCGCTGGCCGCGGCCGATCGGCACCATCGCGTCGATGGCCTTCAGGCCGGTTTGGACCGGCTGCGAGACGCTCTTGCGGAAAATAACGCCCGGCGCCACGCGCTCCAGCGGCGATTTCAACTTGGCATTCACGGGACCCTTGCCGTCGATCGGCACGCCCAAGGCATCGACAACGCGGCCCAAAAGCTCCGGTCCCACCGGCACTTCGAGAATGCGGCCCGTGGTCTTGACCTCGGCGCCCTCGGAAATGCTCTTGTAGTCGCCCAGCACCACGGCGCCGACCGAGTCCTGCTCCAGGTTCAGCGCCAGTCCGAAAATGTTGCCGGCGAATTCCAACATCTCGCCGTAGCGTGCGTCCGCGAGACCGTGAATGCGCACGATGCCGTCGGTGACGCTCACCACCGTGCCGACATTGCGCGCTTCGGTGGCGGATTGAAATTTGTCGATGCGCGCCTTGATGAGGTCGCTGATTTCCGATGCCTTAATGGACATAAATAGTTCCTAGCTTCCCAATTCAGTGGCAAGTCGTTGCAATCGGCCCTTCAACGAGCCGTCGATGACCAAATCTCCGGCGCGCACCACGGCACCGCCCATCAGCGTTGCGTCGATGGAGTTTTGCATGCGCACGGTGCGCTTGAGCCGCTTGCTCAACGCGGCGGCGAGTTTGTCCTGTTGCGCGTCGCTGAGCGCGATGGCGGAGATGACTTCGACGTCGACGGTGTTCTCGGCATCCGAACGAAACTCCTCGTAGCGCGCGCTAATCTCCGGCAACAGCAGCAGGCGATGATTTTCGGCCAGCACGCGCACGAAATTTCTCATGGCGGGATCAAGCTTGGTGCCCGCGACATCGGCAATGATATTGACCAGGTCGATCTGGCCCCACTGCGGGCTCTTGATGAGTCCGGCAAGGCGCGAATCCGCGACGATCTCGGCCGCCGTCCTCAAGCCTTGCGACCATGCAGCAAAGCCGCCGGCGCCGCGCGCGTATTCGAAAGCGGCTTTCGCGTAAGGCCGGGCGATGGTGGCTCGCTCAGCCATCGGCAACCTCGGCAGCTAATTTATCAAGCAAGTCGGCATGGGTCTTGGGGTCGATTTCGCGACCCAACAGCCGTGAAGCGCCTTCAACGGCAAGCTTGCCGACTTCCTTGCTCAGCTGTTCGCGCGCTCGAGTCGTTTCCCGGGCCACTTCTCCTTGAGCCTGCGCCACCAGGCGCTGGGCTTCCCCCGACGCGATCCCTTTGGCTTCCTCGACCAATTCGTTGGAGCGCTTGCCGGCTATATCGACGATCTGTGCGGCGCGGTCGCGCGCCTCGCGGATGATTTCTTTGGAGCGCGCTTCGGCTTCCGCGAGATCCTGCTCGCTCTTACTGGCAGCGGCCAGCCCTTCCGCGATTTTCTTTTGCCGCGTCTCGATGGCCGTCATGATGTACGGCCAAAAGAATTTCATGACCGCCCACGCGACCAAGAAAAACACGACCCCTTGAATGACCAGCGTAATTGCTAAGTTCACTGCCTACTCCTCGCCCGGCGCCAATGCGGCACCGCTGCAGCGCTTTACTTAAGACCCAGGGAGCCCAGGAAAGGATTGGCGTAAAGCAACAGGAATCCGACCGCCACACCGATGATGGGCACCGCGTCCAGCAAGCCGGCGACGATGAACATCTTGGTTTGCAGCATGTTGGTGAGTTCCGGCTGGCGCGCGGAGCTCTCCAAGAACTTGCCGCCGAGAAGGCCGAAACCGACGGCGGCGCCGGCGCCACCGAGGCCGATCACCAAGCCCGCTGCAATCACGGTCGAGCTCATGAGTTGAGCGATTTGGGTCACATTGTCCATTATTGTCTCCGGTCTTTAATGTCTTGAATGAATCGAATCTAGTGTTTCTCAGCCGCAATGCCCACGTACACAATGGTTAGAACCATGAAAATAAATGCCTGCAGCGTGATGATGAGGTAGTGGAATGCGGTCCATATGACGCCGGCAAAGAACTGCGCGCCGCCGAGGAAGTAGGTCGACACTTGATTGAGCGCCGCGTTGAGCGTGAAGCACGCGATCAGCAAGAATATGAGTTCGCCGGCATACATGTTGCCGAATAACCGCATCGACAGCGACAGCGGCCTGACGAGCTCTTCGATCACCCGAAATATAAAATTGACCGGCGCCAACACAATCTTGAGGAAAATGCCGTGAGCATGGAAAGGAGCGGTGAACCACTCGCCGGCAAAAGTACCGATGCCCTTGTGCGTTATGCCCACCCATTGGATCAACAGGAACACGCCCAGCGCCATGCCCACCGTGGTGTTGAGGTCGGCGGTCGCCACGGTGCGCAGATGCTCCACGCCGAATAATCTGGCCGTGGCGGGCAGCGCATCCACGGGCAGGATATCCATGAAATTTTCCAGGAACACGATGCAGAAAATCGTGATGGCAAGAGGCGCGATGAATTTGTTCTTGCCGTGGTAGGTGTCCTTCACCATGCCATCGACGAATTCCACCAACAGCTCGACCGCCGTCTGAAATTTACCGGGGACGCCGCTGGTGGCGCGGCGCGAGGCCTGCGACAGCAAAAAGATAAAGAAAGCGGAAATCAGCAGGGTGAAAACTATGCTGTCGAGATGGAAGATAAAAAACGCGCCCCGTCCCGTATCCACCGAAAGATGAGTAAGGTGATGCTTGATGTATTCGGTCACACCACCTGAAGCTTCTTCCGTTGCCATCATTCCAAACCGCATAAGACCTCAATCGTTATTTGGACCGCATCAGGCCGACCCAATGTCCAAATTGCGCGACTGCCATTCCAATCAATAGCGGTGCCGCGTCAAGTTTCAAGCGCGCCAGCGCCAAATAAAGCGCCAGCGCGAACCACAACCATTTCAGTATCACGCCGGCATACATTGCCGATGTGAGCGCGGCGCCGCCCGCGACTCCGGGCTTGAACATGCGCCAACCAAAGACTGCGCTTCCGCCAGCCACGATCAACCCGCCCACCAGCGCCGCGAGGCCTTGGTGCGCGCCTTTGAACACAAGAAACACAGACGCGACAAATGCCGCGCAACCTGCTTGCAGGAGCACGACCCGAACGACCATCCGCTTGCCGCGACTCTGAACTTCAGTCATCGCGAAGGAACCGGACCGGCAGCGCTACCCTCGATTTACACATTCCGTGAGCCGCCGCCAGACAAAATTGCCGGCGCATTATAGAGACGGAGACCTAGGTCATCAAGGCGATTTAGAGCCTATTTTGTCGCTCTATTGGATGTGCGCCAGGATGCCTTCGAGTTCGTCCAGACTGTTGTAGCTCACGATGAGCTTGCCCTTGCCGGAAGCGGCATGTTGAAAGGCGACTTTGGCCCCCAATTTGTCCGCAATTTCAGTTTCCAGACGGCGAATATCCGGGTCCACCGCCGCCGGGGTTTGGTCGGTGCGCGGATTAATGATGCGACGCACCAAAGCCTCCGTATCGCGCACCGACAAGGACTTTTTGGCCACCAGGGAGGCCACCTCGATCTGCTGGCGGCGCAATGTGAGGCCCAACAGCGCGCGCGCGTGGCCCATTTCTATCTGGCGGCCCTCGAGCATTTCCTTGACCTCGTCGGTCAGTTCCATGAGGCGCAGCAGATTGCTGACCGCAGCGCGGGAGCGGCCGACCGCCTCAGCCGCCGCTTGGTGCGTCAATCCGAATTCATCGATCAGGCGCAACAGCGCCCGCGCTTCTTCCAGCGGGTTGAGATCCTCGCGCTGAATATTTTCGATGAGAGCCATCGCGACGGCGTCCTCGTCCGGCACATCGCGAATAACGGCGGGAATTTCCGACAGGCCGGCCATCTGCGCCGCGCGCCAGCGCCGCTCACCGGCGATGATCTCGTAGCGTTGCGATTCGCCCGGGTTGGGGCGCGGCAACGGGCGCACCAGAATGGGTTGCACCAGACCCCGTGATTTGATCGAGTCGGCGAGCTCGCCGAGGGTCTCGGCGCGCATGTCCACGCGCGGCTGATACTTGCCCCGCTGCAACAAATCCACCGGGAGCGATGACAGCCGATCGCCGGCCAGAACCGGAGGGTTGTCGGGCGGTTGGCCGGCGCGGCGCGCGAGCAGCGGGCTCAGCTCCGCCAAGCCTCGACCCAAAGACGGCTTTTTGCCGGACATAGCTTTCTTCCCGTGAACCGATGGGGCGATTATACGGGCGCGCCCGGCAGATCGTCGCGGCGAATCATTTCGCCGGCAAGCGCCAGATAGGCCAGCGCGCCGCGCGACTCCTTGTCGTGAAACAGCGCCGGCTTGCCGAAACTAGGGGCCTCCGCCAGGCGCACGTTGCGCGGGATCATGGTGCGAAACACCTTGTCGCCGAAGTGCTCGATGAGCTGGGCGGACACTTCATTGGCCAAATTATTGCGCGGATCGAACATCGTGCGCAGCAATCCTTCGATTTGCAGCGGCGGATTGATGCTGTCGCGTATCTGCTCGATGGTCTGCATCAACGAGGTCAAGCCCTCCAGCGCGTAGTACTCGCATTGCATGGGCACCATGACGGAATCCGCGGCCACCAATGCGTTTAAGGTCAGCATATTGAGCGAGGGCGGGCAGTCGACCAGAATGACGTCGAACTGCTCCCGCACCAGCGCCAGGGCGTTGCGCAACTTGAATTCGCGACCGACCGTCATGGTGAGCAGGCGCACTTCCGCGGCCGTCAGGTCCTGATTCGATGGCATCAGCATGAAGCCGCCGTATTCGACCGCGACCAGCGCCTCGACGGCGCTGCAATCACCCAGCAGCACATCGCAGCTGGTACGCGACTGCGCATGCTTGTCGATCCCGCATCCCATGGTGGCATTTCCCTGCGGGTCCAGATCAATGAGCAGCACGCGGCGCTTGGTCGCCGTCAGCGAGGCGGCGAGATTGACCGCGGTCGTGGTCTTACCGACACCGCCTTTTTGGTTGGCCACCGCAATGACCCGCTTCATTTGAGATCCCTATTCACGTTTTGCTCGATTTTCCCGTGGAGACCAGTTCCACCAGATGCCGTTCATCGGTAAGCCCCGGCACTTTGACCCGATGCACGGCCAGCGCCCGGAACGATCTTGGCAGCGCGGAAATCTCCTCGTCCGGCCGCTTGCCTTTCATCGCCAGCAAGCGTCCGCCGGGAGCGCACAAATGGCCGGCATAGGCCACGAAATCCGCCAGCGACGATAGCGCACGCGCCACCACTGTATCGAAAAGTTCGAACGGCCTATAGCTTTCGGCGCGAGCATGCACGACAAGAACATTCGGCGCGACGACGCGCGCAGCTGTTTGTTCCACGAAGCGGGCTTTCTTACCGGTCGCCTCGATCAGCGTAAAGTGGCGTCGAGGATTGACGATGGCCAACGCCAAGCCCGGAAACCCCGCGCCGGTCCCGACATCCGCCACACGTTCGCCGCGCAGGTAAGGTTGCAGGCTCAAGCTGTCGAGTACATGTTTGCGCAGCATCCCCGGCCGATCGCGGATCGCCGTCAGGTTGAATTGAGCGTTGCCGAGTTCCAGTTCGTCCACCAGCCGCAGCAGTGATTCGGCGCCTCCCGGGTCAAGTTCGAATCCGATTTCTTTCGCTCCCGAGACGAGTATTTCCTGTTCGGCGTCTCGCACGGGCATTCTACCGTTCGAGTTCGGGGTCGGGCGCGGCGAGCTCGACGGTCAGCAATCGTTCGGCGTGCTCGGGTTCCTCGTCGAGCCGGCCGCTGAATGTCACGGCGCCGTCGGAACCGGCGCAGAGATTGGCGCTCAGGCTGCGGGCCTGCTTCATCCACAGCTCGCAGGCGTCGGCGAACACTTGAGCGGACCGCTCCTCGGGCAGACGCACCACAACCTCAATGCGCGACAGTCGGTCGTGGGTGAAGCACAGCATGTATTGGTCGGGCGAACGATCGACGAAGCGCGGCGCGTTTCCGTCGACACCAAAGCAATCCGCGTCATCGGTGCCGGCGGCGCTCTTGGCCTCATGAAACAGCAGCACCTCATGCAGAGTCAGCGGAATGTCTTTCAGTACACTGCCGAACGGCGCTACCAGCAGTACGTGCCAATCATAGGAAGCATCCAACGGGACCTTGACGGGCGCCGCCGTGACGGCCGGTTTTGGCGTGGAGGCCGCACAGCCGGCCAAGTACAGCGCGATGAGAGCCACAGCTTCAGCGCGCATGGCCACCGGCTTTCAAACCCCTGCCAGTCGATCGGCGAGCGATTTAAGTTCGGCCGCGGCATCCGGATCCTGCGGTCGGTCATGCTCGAGGACCCGGCGCAAGGCCTGCGCCGCGCTATCCTTCATCTTGCCGCATGTTTTAGCATAATGAATGCGCCAGTCCGCAATCAGCTCGTGCTCGAAGAGATCGTAATCGCGGTCATTCACGATCGCATCGAGCAGCATCGCACACACCGCCAGCTGCTGCACCCGCGGCCAGGAAAGCTCATCAGCGGAGCGGCCTTCGGCGAAGCAGCGGCGCAGATACGCAGGCGGATCGGCGCTTGCGACGTCGTCGAGCAGATCGCCGACGTCGTAGGCCTTTACCAAATGCTCGAACTCCGCCATCGATCTCATTATCCTCGCCGTGTGAGAACATAGGAATATGAACCGTATTTATTTAATGCTGCTGGCGGCTGCCTCGCTGATCGCTTCCCAGGCACAGGGCTTCTCTCGTGTCGAGCGCGGCACTCTGACCTTGGAAAACATTCCGGAAGCGCCCGCGGAACTCGTCGGAAAATTGGCTGATTACTTAAATTCGCGCCAGGCCACGCCGCTCGGTTGGACGCCGAAGGATCAACTGTTGATTGCGACCCGCTTCGGCGATGTCGATCAGCTGCATCTCGTTGATCACGCCGCGGGCGCGCGCCGCCAGTTGACCTTCCTGCAAGAGCCGGTCACCGAGGCCGCGTTTTCGCCCGACCCGGAGCGCAGTGCTTACGTATTCCTCAAAGACGAGGGCGGCAACGAGAATTCTCAACTCTACTATCAGAAGCTCGGCGACCCGGCGGTAAAAATGCTGACGGACGGAAAGTCCAAGAACGGTGGGCCGCGCTGGTCGAACAGCGGTCGCGAGGTCGCTTTCTACAGCACGGCTCGCGATGGCCGCAGCTACGACATCTATATCGCGGACCCGGAGTCCGACGCCGCGCCGCGGCTCGCGGTCATCGGCGACAACAGCGGCGCCGCATGGTCGGTGCTCGATTGGTCGCCGGATGACACGAAATTGTTGGTGCTCAAGCAGGTTTCGATCGCGGAAGGTTATCTCTACGTGGTCGACTTAGGCTCGGGACAAAGACGCGAGGTAGAGCCATCACCTTCCAAGGTGGGCATCGCCGGCGCGCAATTTGCGCGCGACGGGCAGGGCGTGTATCTGATTTCGGACCGCGAATCGGAGTATTTCCGCTTGCGCCGCGTCAATCCCTTCACCAATGAAAAAACCGTGCTTTCCAATCATGTGCCGTGGGACATCGAGGAATTGGCCGTCTCGCGCGATGGCCACTATTTGGCCTACGTCAGCAACGAAGCCGGCATGGGCAAAATCACCGTGCTCGATCTGCGCACGCGCCAAGATCTCACGCCGCCGCTGCTGCCTTCTCCCGGAGTCATCGGTTCCTTGAGCTTCGATGCGGAAGGCAAGCGCCTTGCCTTTGCATTTGCGTCGGCGAATCAGCCGCGGGATGCCTATGTGCTGGATATTGCCGACAACCGCTTGGAGCCGTGGACGCGCAGCGAAGCCGGCAACGTCGACCTCGCCAAGTTTGTCCTGCCGCGCCTGATGCAATTTCCGACTTTCGACCGCATTGACGGCAAGGCCCGTCAAGAGCCGCTCTACGTATACGAGCCCGCGACTCCCGGACCGCATCCGGTGCTGATTTCATTGCATGGCGGCCCGGAGTCGCAATTCCGTCCCGGATTCGATCCCTGGATTCAATATGTGGTCAATGAGTTGGGCTTTACGGTGCTCGCGCCCAACGTGCGCGGCTCTTCCGGCTACGGCAGGAGCTATCTGGCGCTCGATAACGGCGCGCTGCGCGAAGACGCCGTGAAAGACGTCGGCGCGCTGCTGGTATGGATCGGCTTGCATAGTGCCTTCGATGCCAAGCATGTGGTGGTCGCCGGCGATTCTTATGGCGGCTATCTGACGTTGGCCGCTCTGGTGAATTACAGCGACCGGCTGCGCGGCGGCGTGGATCTTTCCGGCATCGTCAGTTTTGTCAGTTTTCTCGCCAATACCGCGCAGTACCGTCAGGAATACGGCGATGAACGCGATCCGGAAATGCGCAGTTTTTTGCGGGGCGTTTCTCCCCTGACGAACGCCGACCGAATAACCCGCCCGCTGCTCGTGGTGCACGGCAAGAACGATCCGCGGGTGCCGGTCTTAGAAGCGGAAGAGATCGTGAATCGATTGCGCGCCAAGGGCGTCGACGTCTG
Source organism: uncultured Gammaproteobacteria bacterium (assembly GCA_963749775.1). GTDB lineage: Bacteria > Pseudomonadota > Gammaproteobacteria > Steroidobacterales > Steroidobacteraceae > Bog-1198. Next base: position 98,642 of record CAVVPB010000009.1, on the reverse strand, counting down.
GTACCTGCTGGCCGCTGACGAAGGCCACGGCTATCGGCGCAAGCAGAACCGCGATGCCTATTTCGAAACCTTCGCGCAATTCTTGATGACGCTGCGCCAGTAGGGCCTAAGCTATTTGCTGCCGGTGCTCGCGGTCCTCAGAGGCGATTCTTGGGCCGCAAAATAGGCGGCGATGACTCGCACGTCTTCGTCGGTCTTCAAGAGCTGCGCCATGCTGTCCATCACGACGTTCTTGCGGCGGCCGTTGCGATACGTGTCCAGCGCCTGCTCCAGATAATCCACATGTTGGCCGGCGAGCACCGGCGGCTTCGGCACGAGCGGCGCCTCGACTCCTAAGCCGGTCTCGCCATGGCACGCGACGCAGGGCGCCAATTGTTTCGGCATCTTGCCGACCGCTGCCGCGCTCGGCTTCGCCACGATGTCACCCTGCAGGTAGGCGGCAATGTCTTCGATGTCCTGATCCGACAGCGACGCCGCTTGCGCATGCATGGTCGCATGGGGCCGTGTTCCGTCGCGATACTCCTGCAACGCCGCGATCAGGTAGGCGACATTTTGATGCCGCAATTTCGGCACGCTGTAATCCGGATAGGCGTTCTTGTAATTTTCGACTCCGTGACAGCCATAGCAGGTATAGAACTTCTTCTCGCCCTGAACCGGATCGCCCGCGGCGTGCGCTGCCAGTGAACCACTCAAGCTCAAGGCCGCGCCTGCGAGCCACACTTTGGCATTCAATCGAGAAAGCATCTAGTTCTCCGAGACTTCCGGGGGGGCAGATCTGCGCTGATGTTAAAGAGTGGGCGGAAAAATTGCTATAAAACGTTTGCCAGATCCTGCAGAAGACCCGGGTCGGTGGGCTTGGTGCCGGCCGGATACCTGCAGCTCACGCGGCCGCCGCGATCGATCAAAAATTTCTCGAAGTTCCAACCGATGTCGCCGGGAAAGCCGTTTTCCGGCGCCGTCAGCCACGCGTACAGCGGATGGCGGTGCGGGCCGTTCACCTCGATCTTCGCCGATAGAGGGAAGGTCACGCCGAAATTGACGGAGCAGAAATTTTGAATTTCCGCAGCGCTCCCCGGTTCCTGCGCGCCGAATTGATTGCACGGAAACCCGATGACGGTGAAATTCTGATCCTTGAGTTCTTTGTAGAGATCTTCGAGGCCGGCATATTGCGGCGTGTAGCCGCACTGGCTGGCGACATTTACCGCCAGCGTCACTTTGCCGTGCTGGCCCTCCAGAATATTTGCGCTGCCGTCGAGTCCGGGCACGGTAAAGCCGTAAAAGCTGCTCATGCGCGCTCCTTGATTCACGCCGCGTCGCGTCGCTTCAGATGCACGAGCAGCAGCGAAACCGCGGCCGGCGTGAGCCCCGGAATGCGCGCCGCTTGACCCAGCGTTTCCGGCCGCACCGCGCCGAGTCGCTGGCGCGCCTCGTTCGACAGCCCGCGCACCTGCGCATAATCGATGTCGGCGGGCAGGCGCAATTCCTCATGGCGCTGCTGGCGATCGATTTCATCGCTCTGGCGCTTAAGATAGCCGGAATATTTGGCCTGCACCTCGACCTGCAGTTTCACCTGATCGCGCAGCCGCTCATCGTTCTGCCAATCGGCCGCAGCCGGCGCCGCGCCGTTCAAATCTTCGTAGCACAGTTCCGGGCGCCGCAACAAATCAAAGGCACGCGCCTCGCGCGACAGCGGCGCGCCCAGCTTATCGAGCAAACCTGCGTCAACGGCGGCGGGATGCACCACGACCGCCTCAAGCCTCGCAATGTCACGCTCCACGGCGGCCTGCTTGCGCTGGAAGAATTCCCAGCGCTGATCGTCGACGAGGCCCAACTCGCGGCCGAGCGCGGTAAGGCGCAGGTCCGCGTTATCTTCGCGCAGCGACAGGCGGTATTCGGCGCGGCTGGTGAACATCCGATAAGGTTCGGTGGCGCCGCGCGTGGTCAAGTCATCCACGAGCACACCGATGTAGGCCTCGCTGCGCTTCGGGCACCAGGCATCGCGTCCCGCGACTTTAAGCGCCGCATTGGCGCCGGCGAGCAGGCCCTGCGCCGCGGCCTCCTCATAGCCGGTGGTGCCATTGATCTGGCCGGCGAAATACAGGCCGGCGATGAACTTGCTCTCCAGCGTGGATTGCAAATCGCGCGGGTCAAAAAAATCATATTCGATGGCGTAGCCGGGCCGCGTGATGTGCGCGTGCTCGAACCCGGCAATCGTGCGCACGAATTCGTATTGCACGTCGAACGGCAGACTGGTGGAAATGCCGTTGGGATAAATCTCGTGCGTGTCCAAGCCTTCGGGCTCGACAAAGATCTGATGCGAACGCTTGTCGGCGAAGCGCACGACCTTGTCCTCGACCGACGGGCAATAGCGCGGGCCGACGCCTTCGATCAACCCCGTGAACAGCGGCGAGCGGGCCGTCGCGGCTCGAATGATGTCGTGGGTGCGCTCGTTGGTCGCGGTGATGTGGCAGGGCAGCTGGCGCGGATGCGCGGCGCGCGTGCTCAAAAACGAAAACACCGGTCGAGGTTCGTCGCTGTGCTGTTCGCGCAGCGCAGAGAAATCGATGCTGCGCCCGTCGATACGCGGCGGCGTACCGGTCTTCAAGCGTCCGACGCGCAACTTCAATTCGCGCAGACGCGCCGCCAACGCGGTTGACGGTGGATCGCCGGCTCGGCCGCCGGGATGGCTATTAAGACCGACGTGCATCTTGCCGCCGAGGAATGTACCGACGGTCAGCACCACGCTCTGGGCGCGAAATTCGACACCGCTCATGGTCAGCACGCCCACCACGCGATCGCCCAGCATCAATAGATCGGCGGCTTCCTGTTGGAACAAGGTCAAATGGCTTTGGGACTCGAGAATGCGCCGAATCGCGCGCCGGTACAGCTGCCGATCGGCCTGCGCACGGGTCGCGCGCACCGCTGGTCCCTTGCTCGCATTCAAGGTGCGGAATTGAATGCCGGCCTGGTCGGTGGCGAGCGCCATCGCGCCCCCCAAGGCATCGATTTCCTTGACCAGGTGCCCCTTGCCGATGCCGCCGATCGCCGGATTGCAGCTCATCTGGCCCAAGGTCTCGATATTGTGAGTGAGCAGCAGCGTGTCGACGCCGGTGCGCGCCGCCGCGAGCGCCGCTTCGGTGCCGGCATGACCGCCGCCGATGACGATGACCCCGTATTCCTTGGCAAAACGCATGGCGCTGAATCTACTCAATTTTTGCAGGGGCGCGTACTCTAATACTTCGCCCAGGAAAGCACCAGGGAACCATTGGCCATGCATCCGCAACTAAGCATCATCCCGCCAAAAACGCGTAGGAGTCGCCCATGAGCCTGGATTCATCGCGCAGTGCCGCAAGACCGATCATCGCCGCCGTCGCCGCCTCGGGTGTCGGATTGATGCTCATGTTGGGCTCGGCGAGCGGTGCGCCCTTGAAGATCGGTGAGCCCGCGCCGGACTTCACGGCGACCGACTCGAAGGGTGATTCGATTCACCTGAAGGACTACCGCGGCAAAACCGTGGTGCTGGAGTGGACCAATGCCGAGTGCCCGTACACGCGCAAGCATTACACCAGCGGTAACATGCAAAGCACGCAGGGTCTCGCGCATCAGCAGGGCATCGTTTGGCTGACGGTGGTTTCCTCGGCGCCGGGCAAGCAAGGCTATGTGAACGGTCCTGAGGCGGATGCCTTGACGAGCTCGCGCAAGGCGGCCCCCACCGCGGTCGTGTTGGACCCCGCTGGGGCCGTCGGCCGCTTGTATGCGGCCAAGACCACGCCGCATATGTTCGTGATCGACAAAAATGGGGCACTGCAATACATGGGCGGCATGGATAGCCTGGCGACCACCGAAGAGAGCGATATCGCGCGCGCCGAGCCCTATCTTAAGGAAGCCATGTTGGCGGTGGCCCAAGGCAATCCCGCGCCGCACCCGGTGACCAAACCTTACGGTTGCTCGGTCAAATACAAGGGCGAGTGAGCATCAGGCGCGCGCTGCCCGCTGAACGTGCAGCCCTGGAGGCTCTGCAGCTGCGTGCATCGCTTAGAAACGCCGGCGACCGCGAAGCGCTGCTCGATCATCCTGATGCGATCGATCTGCCGCTGGCGCAGATTAAGGCCGGCGGCGTATTCGTGCTGGAGCAAGACGGCGCGGTCGCGGGTTTTTGCGCGATCCTGCCGCGACCGGACGGCGATACCGAACTCGACGCACTGTTCGTCGAGCCGAGCCTGATGCGCCGGGGAATCGGCCGGAGGCTGGTCGAACACTGCGTGGAGGTGGCGCGCTTAGGAGGATCAAGCGCCTTGCATGTCGTCGGAAATCCTCACGCGGAACAGTTTTATCTCGCCTGCGGATTCCTCACCGTCGGGACTTTCGGTACGCGCTTCGGTCCCGGACTGCTGATGCGGCGCCTGCTGAGCAAGGCGCTTTGAGTTACTCCACGGCGAGCGGGATGCCGGCAAATTTTCCCGCCCACTGTTTCGGCCCGGTTTCGTGCACCGACTCACCATCCGCGCTCACCGCCACTGTGACCGGCATGTCCTTGACGTCGAATTCATACACCGCCTCCATGCCCAGCTCGGGGAAGGCGACGATGCGGCTGCCGCGAATGGCGTTCGCGACGAGAAACGCCGCTCCGCCCACGGCAATCAAGTAGGCGGAACGGTGCTTCGCGATCGCGGCGACGGTTTCAGGTCCGCGCTCGGCTTTCCCCACCATCGCCAGCAGTCCTGACTTGCCGAGCATGGTGTCGGTAAATCGATCCATGCGATTGGCCGTGGTCGGACCCGCAGGCCCCACGACTTCGGTTCCCACGGGGTCGACCGGCCCGACGTAATAAATCACGCGGCCATGAAAATCCAGGCCGTCGGGCAAGGGCTTGCCGGCATCCAGCAATGCGCAGATGCGTTTGTGGGCGGCGTCGCGGCCGGTCAGGAGCTTCCCCGACAACAGCAATCGCTCGCCCGGCTTCCAGGTTGCGATTTCCTTGGGCGTCAGGCCGTCAAGAGAAACACGGCGTGCCGAGGCGTCGGCGGTCCAATGAACCTTGGGCCAAAGATCCAGATCCGGCGCTGCCAAAACCGCCGGCCCGGTGCCGTCCAGAGTGAAATGAATGTGGCGGGTCGCGGCGCAATTGGGAATCACGGCCACCGGCAATGACGCGGCGTGAGTCGGATAGTCCAGCACCTTGACGTCGAGCACCGTGGTCAGGCCGCCCAAGCCTTGGGCGCCGATGCCGAGCGCATTGACTCGTTGGTAGATTTCCAAGCGCAGCTCTTCCAGCGGCGTCTTAGGTCCACGCGCGATCAGATCCGCGATGTTGATCGGATCCATCAGCGATTTCTTCGCGAGCAGCATGGCCTTCTCAGCGCTGCCGCCGATGCCGACGCCCAGCATGCCGGGCGGGCACCAGCCGGCACCCATCTCCGGCACCATTTCGAGCACCCAGTCGGCCACGGAGTCGGAAGGATTCAGCATGGCGAACATGGATTTGTTTTCCGAGCCGCCGCCCTTCGCCGCGACGGTGATTTCGAGCTCGTTTCCGGGCACCAACTCCGTGTGGATCACGGCCGGGGTGTTATCGCGCGTATTGCCGCGCTTGAATGCCGGATCGGCCACGATGGAAGCACGCAGCTTGTTGTCCGGGTTCAAATAGGCGCGACGCACGCCTTCGTTGATCATCGCCTCAAGATCTCGCGTGGCCTCCCACGCCACGCCCATGCCCACCTTCACGAACACGACCACGATGCCGGTGTCCTGGCATATGGGTCGATGGCCTTCGGCGCACATGCGCGAATTGGTGAGAATCTGCGCGATGGCATCGCGCGCCGACGGACTCTGTTCCACGGCGTAGGCGCGCCCCATGGCGCGGATGAAATCGGGCGTGTGATAGTAGGAGATGTACTGCAAGGCGTCGGCGACGCTCGCAATCACATCGGCTTCGCGTATCACGCTCATGACACCCCCAAGTTTAAATCCAAGCGTCGCCGCAAATCCATGAAAGGCGGCAAGCTAAGCTGGCGAATCCCATACAATCACCGTCCATCGGAGGTGGCATGCTGCAGTTGCGAGGGGTTTTGGCGTGGGTGGGCGTGGCCCTGTTAGGTTCGTCGGCGGGCGCCGGAACGCTGCCTTTAAGCGAATGCCGGCTCGAGCACCCGCTGCATCTGGCCTCCGTCCCTGCCCGCTGCGGGACCTTGCGCGTACCGGAGGACCGTGAGCATCCCCGTGGGGCAAGCATTGAATTGAAGCTGGCCGTGGTACCGGCGCTGAACCGGCGCAGCACCGCGGCGCCGGTTTTTCTCCTGGCCGGTGGTCCGGGCCAAAGCGCGCAGCAGCTCTACGTCGCGGTCGGAAACGCGTTCGCACGGATCAACCGCGATCACGCCATCGTCCTTCTGGATCAGCGCGGCACCGGCAGTTCCAGTCCTCAGTCCTGCGAATTTCCCGAAGAATGGCAAGAACCGAAGGATCCGCTGCCGGAGCTGCGCAAGGCGGCCGGCGCCTGTCTCAACAAATTGGGTCAGCGCGTGCGTTTCTACACCACGAGTAATGCCGTGCGCGACCTCGACGAGGTGCGCGCGGCCTTAGGCTACGATCAAATCGATTTGTACGCCGCGTCATACGGAACCCGCGTCGCGCAGCTGTACATGCGCCGCTTTCCCGCCCACGTGCACGCGGCTATTTTGGACGGGGTGACTTACCCCGAGCAGCTGATCGGGGCCGAGACGCCGCAGGACGGCGAACGGGCGTTGAATCTCATCATCGCGCGCTGCCGGCAGGCGCCGGACTGCGCGGCGACTTACCCTGCGCTCAAGCAAGACTTGGACGCCTTGTTGGGGCAATTCGGACCGCAGAGTGTCATGGTGACGATCGACGATCCGAATAGCGGGTTGCCCCTGGAGGTCGCGTTCAACTCGAGGATCCTGGCCTCGGCGCTGCGTTTCCTGTCGTACAGCGCGATGCAGGCATCGCTGCTGCCCGCGCTGATCCACCAAGCGGCGCATGGCAGGCTGCGGCCGCTTGCCTCTCAATCCGTCATGAACGCGCGGCAGATCGGCGATCAGCTCGCCAACGGCATGCAGTACAGCGTGATTTGCAGCGAAGATGAACCATTTTTCGCAGCCGCAAATGTCGACCGCGCCGCCATGTCGACGACTTACCAGGGCACGGAGATGCTGGATGCCTTGCATGAAATCTGCAAAATCTGGCCACGCGGGCCCGTCGACGCCGATCTGCACAGCCCCTTGCACAGCGATATCCCGACACTGTTGCTGTCCGGCGAGGCTGACCCGGTGACACCACCCGCCGACGCCGAGCGCGTCGCTGCAACGCTCACTCGCCACCGGCATCTGGTATTGCACGGTGAGGGTCACGGTCAATTGGCCACCGGCTGCGTGCCGCGGCTGATGGCGGATTTTCTGGCCAGCACCGCCACCGATCTGCTCGATACGGCATGTCTTGAGCAGCACAGCCCCGAACCCTTTTTCTTGAGCATGACAGGTCCTGCGCCATGATCGAGGCGATGGGCTTGAGCAAACGCTTCGGCAGCGTCGAGGCGGCGCGCAACGTGTCCTTCGTGGCGCGCGACGGCGAGATCACGGGGCTGTTGGGCGCCAACGGCGCGGGCAAATCCACGTGTTTGCGCATGCTGTACGGCGTGCTGACTCCGGACAGCGGCAGGGCCTGCATCGACGGCATCGATATTCGCGGCGAGACCTCCAAGGCTCGCGCCCACCTCGGGGTGCTGCCGCATGCGGCGGGACTTTACAACCATTTGACGGCGCGCGAGAACATCCACTACTTCGGGTCGCTGCATGGCATGAGCAGCGAACGCCTGAAGTCGCGTACCGCCGAGCTGTCGGCGGCGCTGGGAATGGAAGGCTTCATCGGGCGACGCGCGAAGGGCTTCTCACAGGGCCAGCGCATCAAGGTCGCCTTGGCGCGCGCGCTGGTGCACGACCCCGGAAATGTCGTGCTGGACGAGCCCACCAATGGCCTTGACGTGATGGCCATACGCAACTTGCGTGAAATGCTGCTGCAATTGAAGCGTCAGGGCCGTTGCGTGCTGTTCTCCTCGCATGTCATGCAGGAAGTCGCTGCCCTGTGCGACCGGGTGATCATCATCGGCGCGGGCAGCGTTTTGGCCGACGCGACCCTGCAAGAGATCCGCGAGCGCAGCGGCAGTGCGACGTTGGAAGAGGCGTTTCTTAAAGTGCTCGGCGACACGGCGGGCGTAAGCTGATGCGCACGCTGTTCGTGGTTTTTGCCAAAGAATTCCTGGAGAACCTGCGCGACCGGCGCACGCTGCTGTCGGCGTTGTTGTTCGGGCCTCTGTTCGGGCCGTTGCTGTTCGGTTTGATGGTCTCGCGCATGCTGGAACAAAGCACGGTCGAATCGGACGTGCCCTTGAAGCTCACGATTTCCGGCGGCAACCACGCGCCGGGGCTCACTCGCTACCTGAGCACCAATGGCGTCAAGCTCACCATGAAGGATCTCTCGGAAGACGAGGCGCGGGCCGCCGTGCGCGGCGGCACTGCGGTGGTACTGCTGGTGCCCGAGGAGTATCCACGGTTGTTCGCCGCGGGGAAGCCCGCGCCCGTATTGCTGTTCGCCGACAGCGCGGACTCGCAAACGCGAAAAAGCGCGGATCGCGCCAGGGTGCTCCTGCGAACCTTCGGCGCCACGATCGCGCAATTACGGCTGCAAATGCGCGGCGTGAGTCCGCTGCTCTCCTCGCCCGTGGCCATCAATGACGTGGACGTCGCGACGCCCACGGGCCGCGCGGTGGTGGTGTTGGGATTCATGACCTACTTTGTACTGTTCGCGCTGCTCATGGGCGGGTTATACCTGGCCATCGATTCCACAGCCGGCGAACGCGAGCGCGGCTCGCTCGAGTCACTGCTCAGCCTGCCCGTGGCGCGCTCCGCGCTGGTGGGCGGCAAGATTCTGGCGACCTGCGCCTATATGTGTATTTCGCTGGCGTTGAGCCTGACCGCTTTCGTGTGCGTGTTTCGCTTCGTGCCGCTGGAGCGAATCGGCATGAGCGCGAACCTAGGGTTGGCAACGGCGCTGAAATTCTTCGCGATCTGTGTTCCCTTCGTGCCGCTGGGCGCCACGCTCATGACCCTGCTCGCCTCCTTCACCCGCAGCTACCGCGAGGCGCAGACCTACTTGACCACCGTGCTGCTGGTGCCGACGCTGCCGATCGCCTTCGCCAGCATCTATTCGCTCAAGACCAAGAGCGCGTTGATGGTCATCCCGTCGTTGAGCCAGCATTTGTTGATGACCAGTATTTTGAAGGACGAGCCGATTTTGCTGCTCGATGCCGTGGTGTCGGCCGCCGCGTCGCTCGGGTTGGCAGCGCTGCTGTTCGTGCTGACCGCGCGTCACTGGCGGCGCGAAACGATGCTGGGATAAAAAAACTGCATGAGCGTTTAGCGAGCCAAAATTATTCAGGGCTTTCCCGTATAGTCGATCAAGTACACCCGCTGTATAATATTTGCGCACGACCTGTATAAAAATTTACGCCGGCTGTATATTGGTTATATCGAGCAGGGGGATCGGCATGAACTCGTCCACGCGAGCAAAAATCGTTGCGTTTTTGGCGATATTGACTGTTTCCGCCGGCATAATGTTGTGGCTTTTTTGGCGGTTTCCTCTCACCACCGCGATTATCGCGCTCGCCATAGTCGTCGCTCTTTGCGTGCTGGTGCGCCTCGCGCGGCTGATCGATTTCGACATCTCCGACATGGATCATCGCGAACCCCTCATCTGATGTCGCCAATCGGCGACATCATTTGCCGATACAAAAGCTGCTGAAGATTTCGCCGAGCAGATCATCACTGGTGAACTCGCCGGTGATTTCGCCCAAGGCGAGTTGCGCCCTCCTTAAATCCTCCGCGAACAGTTCGAACGCGCGTGTCCGCATCAGCGTTTCGCGGGCCTGTTCCACGCACTCGCGCGCGCGCGCCAGCGCATTCAGATGACGGCGCCGCGCCGAGAAGGCGCCTGACTCGCCGGACTCGAAGCCGGCGCATTTTTTTAGATGGGCGCGCAGCAGGTCGAGCCCGGCGCCGGTTTTGGCGCTCAAGAAAATTTGCGCCGGCGCTTGAGACTCATCCGCTCGCGCCGGCGCGTGCGTCAAGTCGATCTTGTTGAAGATCAGCGTCACCGCAACGCCGGGCGGCAATGGCTCGAGCGCTGCGGCCAATTCGCCGGCGTGGAGCTCGCCGCTGACCGCGGCATCGAGAACGTACAGCACGCGATCCGCCTTTTTCAGCTCGCTCAGCGCTCGGCGCACACCCTCGGCCTCGACCACATCGGAGAGGCCCTGAGGCCTGCGGTATCGATCAGGTTCACCGGCATGCCGTCAAGATGCACCTGCTGGCGCAGGACGTCGCGCGTCGTGCCCGGCCGGTCGGTCACGATGGCCACCTCATCGCCCACGAGCCGGTTGAGCAGGCTGGATTTTCCGGCATTGGGCTTGCCGGCGATGACCACGTTCAGGCCTTCGCGCAGCAGTGCGCCTTGCCGTGCCGCGGCGGTGATGGAGTCGAAGCGGGCGAAGATTTCCGTCACTCGCTCGCCGAGCGCGCTTGCGGGCAGAAAGTCCAGTTCTTCATCGGGAAAATCGATGGCGGCTTCCACCAGCTTGCGCAGCTCCGTGATCAGCCCCTGCAGCTGATGGATGCGCGCCGAGAATTCTCCCTGCATCGAACGCACCGCCGCGCGCGCCGCCGCCGCGGTGCCGGCATCGATCAGATCGGCGATGGCCTCGGCTTGCGCAATGTCGATTTTGCCGTTCAGAAAAGCTCGTTCGCTGAACTCGCCGGGCCTTGCCATGCGGCAGCCGAGCTCGAGCAGCCGCTTTAGCAAAAGATCGATGACGAGTACGCCGCCGTGGCCCTGAAGCTCCAGCACATGCTCGCCCGTATAGGACGCGGGAGCGGGAAAGTACAAGGCCAGGCCCGCATCGAGCGCTTCGCCGTTGCCGCCGATAAAGCGCGCAACCTTGGCCTCACGGGGCGGCGGCAGCGACCCCAGAATGGCCAGCGCAATTCGCGGCACGGCCGGGCCTGAGACCCGAATCACTCCGACCGCGCCGCGTCCTACGGCACTGGCGGCGGCGGCAATGGTGTCGGTCGAACTCACGGCCGGTTAGCTGCGCTGCTTGGCCGCCTCTGCCTCGACCACTTGGTTCACGCGCCATTGCTGCGCGATCGACAGCACGGTGTTGGTCAACCAGTAAAGCGTCAGTCCGGACGGGAACCACGCCATCATGCCGGTCATGATCAGCGGCATGAATTGCATGACCTTGGCCTGCATCGGATCGGGCGGTGGGGGATTCAGCCTGAACTGCGCGAACATGGCGCCGCCCATGAGCAGCGGCAACACGAAGAACGGATCGCGCGAGGACAGATCGTTGATCCATAGCAGGAACGGCGCCTGGCGCATCTCCACGCTCTCGAGCAGCACCCGGTAGAAGGAGATGAACACCGGAATCTGCACCAGCATCGGCAGACAGCCGGCCAACGGATTGATTTTTTCCTTCTTGTACAGATCCATCATGGCGCGACCCAATTTCTCGCGGTCGTCCTTGAAAGTTTCCTGGATCTGCTTCATGCGCGGGCCGACGGTGCGCATTTTTGCCATGGAGCGGCCGCTCGCCTGGCTTAAGGGATAGAACAGCAGCTTGATCAACGCTGTGACGATGATGATCGACCAGCCCCAATTGCCGGTGAGTTTATAAATCCAGTTAAGGCCGGTGAAGAGGGGCTGCGCCAGCACGGTGAGGATGCCGAAGTCGACGGTGCGCTCGAGATTTCTGCCCTTCGCCGCCAGCTGCGACTGCAGCTTGGGACCGACGAAGAATTGTTCGGAAAACTGCGCCGTGGCGCCGGCGGGGACACTCACCATCGGCCCCGTGGCGCTCAACAAGAACTCGTTGTTCTGAACCTGCAATTGGTATTGGTAGGGCTGGCCGGCCGGCGGCACGATGGCGGCCACGAATTGATGCTGCAGCGACGCGGCCCATCCGTCGGTAATGGTCGCCGAGAATTTGGAGTCGCTGCCGCTTTCGACGTTCAGATCCTTAGATTTGGTGCCGTCATAAATGGTCGGTCCTCGGAAGGAATAGGTCTCGACATCGAAGTACGAACGCGAGGGGTGTTCCCAGTGCCGCAAGAACTGCGCGTACGACGCCAATTTGCGCGCGGCGCCGCTGTCATTCTTGACGTCGTAATAAAGGCCGATGCCGTACTGGCCGCGCGTAAAAACAAATGTCTTGGTCACGATCAGGCCCTGACCGTCGCTCCAGCTCAAGGGGACGCGCAGCTCGTTGGCGCCTTGCGCCAGCGAGAAAGTCTTTTGATCGGAGGTGAAGCTCGCGAGATGCGTAGGTGCCGCCGCGCCGGCTTCCCCGGTCAGCCCGCTTTGCAGCAAATAGAGCGTAGGCGGCGGCTCGAAGCTCAAGAGCCTCACCGGCAGGTTCGGCGTGTCCTTGCGCTGCGGATACGCTAGAAGATCGGATTGATCAAGTTCGCCGCCCTTCAAGTTGATCGACATATCCAGAACGTCGGTGATGACCCGGATCCTGGCAGGGGCGCCCGCTTCGGGCGCGGCGGTGGCAGCCGGCGGAGTAGCCGGCAGAGGTGCGGGTGTGCTCGCTTGCGGAACCGCGGCGGGCGCGGTGGCCGCGGCCTGCGGCACCGACTCGCCCAGACTGTTGGCCGGAGCTGAGGCGGTGCCTGAGCCGGATCGGGCGGCGGGGAGCGGCGCGGATGCGTAGTCCTGCATCCAAGCTTGGTAGTTCAGAAACAGGATCGCGCCCAACACGCCCCACAAGAGATATCGAAGATTAGGCATGGGTCCGCCTCGGATCCGGCACCGGGTCGTAGCCGCCCGGCGCGAACGGGTGACAACGCAGCAGGCGGCGCAGGCCCAGCCAGCAGCCGCGCCCGATTCCATAGCGCTCGATGGCGGTGAGTGCGTAGCAAGAGCAGGTGGGATAAAAACGGCAGCGTGGACCGAGCATCGGACTGATGCCGAGCTGATAGCCGCGGATGGCCCACATCGCAATTTGTCGAGGCTCTACCATCGTTGCGTGATCGACTTCCAATGCTGATCCAGGCTCGCGCGCAAATCCTTCGGGCTCGCCGAGCGAGCCGCCTCGCGCGCGGCGACCGTGACATCGACCGGAGGCAATGCGTGTTGGTTCAAACGAAAAGACTCGCGCGCCAGGCGTTTGATGCGATTGCGCGCCACTGCGGTGCCGAAGGTGCGTGTCGCAATGCTCAATCCCAAGCGAGCGTAAGTTTCATGATTGGCCAGCACAGATAGACTAAAAAATGCGTCGGCAAATTTTCGGCCGCGCCGCTTCACATCGCGAAATTCGGCCGGCTGATGCAAACGTTTGCGCGGCTCGAACGTCAGTTTACGGATCGTTAGACTGTCCGGGTGAGCGGGTCTTAGGGACAGAGACGCTTGCGGCCCTTGGCGCGGCGCCGAGCCAGTAATCGACGTCCACTCTTGGTGGCCATGCGCGCCCGAAACCCGTGGGTGCGGGCACGATGCAAGTTGCTGGGATTGAAGGTACGTTTCATGGCACGACTCGAGCAAAAACCGCAGGCAATTCGGCAGGATGCCTGATTTGCGAAAGGCGGCAAGGGTACTGAGCGAGCATGGATGTGTCAATAGACGCCCCTTCAACTTGGCGATAGACTCCCTGCCCCTTCGTCCCCATGTCTTGCCTTGAGGAGAGCGCTCTTGTCGGAGTCGCTATGGAACCGTTGTCTGCGAGTGCTCGAGGGCGAGCTCCCGGAACAGCAGTTCAATACCTGGGTGCGACCCCTGCAGGCGATCGAGCGCGACGGCGAATTGAAGCTGCTGGCACCCAATCGCTACGTCATCGAATGGCTGGGACAGAACCTGCTGCCGAGGATCAAGGAATTGACTCTGGCGTTTGCCGAGGGGCTTGCCCCCGAGGTGGCGCTCGATGTGGGCACACGCGCCGGCGTCATCGTTCAAGGGCCGCCGCCCGCCAGTTCCAATGGCGCGGCCATTGCGGGCCGCGTGCGCAAACTGCCCCCCGCCGCGGTGCTGGGGAGCCGAATCAACGCGGAATTTACCTTTGACGCCTTTGTCGAGGGCAAGAGCAACCAGCTCGCCAAGGCGGCCGCCATTCAAGTCGCGGGAAACCCCGGCCGGGCGTACAACCCCTTGTTCATCTACGGCGGCGTGGGGCTGGGCAAGACGCATTTGATGCACGCCGTGGCCAACAAGCTCAAGGAGCGCAATTCCGAGGCTCGCCTGGCGTACGTGCATAGCGAAAGGTTCGTCGGCGATATGGTGAAGGCATTGCAGCACAACACCATCAACGATTTCAAAACCGCGTACCGAACCTTGGACTGTCTGTTGATCGATGACATCCAGTTCTTTGCGGGGAAAGAGCGCTCTCAAGAGGAGTTCTTTCATACCTTCAATGCCCTGCTAGAAAGCCAGCAACAGGTAATCCTGACCTGCGATCGCTATCCGAAAGAAGTCGATGGTCTCGAAGAGCGCTTGAAATCGCGCTTCGGCTGGGGGCTCACGGTCGCCATCGAACCGCCCGAATTGGAAACCTGCGTCGCGATCTTGATGAGCAAGGCTGCCATGACGCAGGTCGATCTGCCGGAGGAAGTGGCGTTCTTCATCGCCAAGCGCATTCGTTCGAACGTGCGCGAATTGGAAGGCGCACTGCGAAGGGTGGTGGCCACCTCGAATTTTACCGGCCGGCCGATAACCCTGGAGTTTGCCAAGGAAGCGTTGCGAGATCTGTTGGCTTTGCAAGAAAAATTAGTCACGATTGAAAATATTCAAAAGACGGTGGCGGAATACTACAAAATCAGGATTGCGGATTTGCTGTCGAAGCGGCGTAGTCGTTCGATCGCGCGGCCGCGGCAAGTCGCGATGGCCTTAGCCAAGGAGTTGACCAATCACAGCCTTCCGGAAATCGGCGACGCGTTCGGCGGCCGCGATCACACGACCGTGCTGCATGCTTGCAAGCGCATCAAAGAGTTGCGCGAGAGCGACCGGCGCATCGGAGAGGAGTATCTGAACCTGTTGAGAACCCTGGCAGGTTAGGGTGGGAAAAGCTGTGGATGAGTCTGTGGATAAAGTTATCCACAGTTCTGCTGACAGGTTGTCGGCGCTCTGTGGACAAGTGTCGCGCCGGCTTTGATGAAACATAGGTTATTGATTATTATTGTGTTTTCTCCGTTATCCACTGGAATTCGGGTCCTTCATAATCATAGTAATAATCTCTTTTAAGAATCTAAATCTAAGAATGGTAAGACGGTGAGCCCATGAAATTGACGGCTGAGCGCGAGAAATTGTTGACCCCATTGCAGGCAGTCATTGGGGTGGTGGAACGACGCCAAACCATGCCGGTGCTGGCCAATGTGTTGCTGAGTGTTCGCCAAGGACGCCTGTCCATCACGGCCACGGATCTCGAGGTTGAATTGGTGGCCGCGACCGAGGTCGGCGCGCAGAGCGGCGGCGACATCACGGTGCCGGGGCGAAAATTTCTAGATATCTTGCGGGCGCTGCCCGAGAAGCTGCCGGTCTCCCTCAACCTTGAGGGCGAGAAGGTGGTGATCAAAGCGGGCCGCAGCCGATTCAGCTTATCGACGCTGCCGGCTGCAGATTTCCCGGTGGTCGAGGACATCAATTCGCAGCAAACGGTGCAAATGCCGCGAAAGGAATTATTGCGGCTGCTGGAGAAGACCCACTTCTCCATGGCGCAGCAGGATGTTCGCTACTACCTGAACGGCATGCTGTTGGAAATCGATGCCCAGGTTCTGCGCGCCGTGGCGACCGACGGCCACCGCCTGGCCTTGTGCGAAACAGCGTTGGCCACCAAGGCCAAGAGCGCTCAGCAGGTCATTGTGCCGCGCAAGGGGGTGCTGGAGTTGCAGCGAGTGCTGGGCGACGAGGGGGTCGCCGATATCGCCATCGGATCTAACCATGTTCGTGCACAGATCGGAGATATTCGATTCACTTCGAAGCTCATTGACGGCCGTTTTCCAGAATATTCGCGCGTTATCCCGGCCGCTCCTGCCTCCGCGATCCGCGCGGATCGAGATGTGTTGCGCCAGGCCTTGCAACGCACCGCGATTCTCTCCAACGAGAAATACCGCGGCATTCGGGTGACGGTGAAACAGAACCTCCTCACCGTGCAGGCGCACAATCCCGAGCAAGAAGAAGCCGAAGAGGAAATTGAAATCGCGTATGAAGGGGCTGACCTCGAGGTCGGCTTCAATGTGAATTACCTGCTCGACGCTCTGGCAGCCATTGACGGTCAGGAAGTGGAGCTCGGTCTGACCGACAGCAACAGCAGCTGTCTAATTCAGTCGCCCGGTCATACCGGCGCACGCTACGTTGTGATGCCGATGAGGCTATAAGCCGTGAGCTTGAGCCGGGTGCAAGTAACGGATTTCCGCTGCTTGCACTCGGCAGAATTGGATCTCGACCCGCATTTCACCCTCGTCAGCGGCGCCAACGCCTCCGGCAAGACCAGTCTCCTGGAAGCCATCTACGTTCTAGGCCGGGGACGGTCCTTCCGCACGCGCCGGCTGGAGCATCTCATTCGGCATGGCGCTGAGCGGTTTGTGGTGTTCGGCGAGGTCGACAGCGCGCATCGGCGAGTGCCTTTGGGCATTCTCGGGTCCCCTGCGGGCATCCGCGCCCAGATCGATGGCGACAAGCCTTCATCCTTGGCAGAACTGGCCTTGCAGCTACCGGTTCAAATCATCGACCCCGAAGTCCATCACCTCATCGAGGAGGGCCCGAGCCGGCGGCGACGGTTCCTGGACTGGGGAGTGTTTCACGTGGAACGAGAATTCGTCGGCCACTGGCAGCGCTACCAGCAAGTGCTCAGGCAGCGCAACGCGGCGTTGAAGGCGCACCAGCCCCGAGGAGTGGTCTCGGTATGGGACAGCGATTTGGTCCGCTCCGGCGAGCTCTTAACCGCCGCTCGGACGCGCTACGTGGCGGCGCTGGCGCGGCACGCGGAGAGCATCGGCCGCAACTTGCTCGGCATGGAGCTGAGCCTCGCCTATCGCAACGGGTGGCCCAAGGACCAAACCATGGCGGAGGCGCTGCAGCAGAGCTTAAGTCATGAACAGGAAGCGGGGGCCACCCAGGTAGGCCCGCATCGAGCCGAGCTCAGCATTCGCCTGGACGGCAGCGCGGTTAAGGATCGTATCTCCCGGGGACAGCAGAAGCTCTTGGCGGCAGCGCTCCTAATCGCCCAGATCAAATTGTTCCCGGAAGGCTCGTCGGTGCAGCCCAGCCTCCTGCTGGATGATCCGGCGGCCGAGCTTGACGACGAGCGTCTCGCAAGCCTCATCCAAGAGGTGTCGACGCACCCCGTTCAATTGATCATCACGACACTGCACGGGGAATTTCCCGCCTTCGGGGAGCCGGGACGCCGCTACAAAATGGGCGGGGGAGAGGTGTCCCCAGCCTGATGTTTCACGTGGAACTTTGGCTAAAATCGCGAACGTCAAACCGCGTCGCGCAACCAAGACCACCACACCGTTGTAAGCATATGATTCATATTGATTTTCTGCGCCGCGAGGATTAGTTTTTAGCGCCGGAAACTGTTAACATGACGGGTCACCAATCAGGATCGAGCATGGCCCAGGACAACGTTTACGATTCGAGCAAAATCAAAGTCTTAAAAGGCCTGGACGCCGTCAGAAAACGCCCCGGGATGTACATCGGAGACACGGACGACGGCAGCGGCCTGCACCACATGGTTTTCGAGGTTGTGGATAACGCCATCGACGAGGCGCTGGCGGGCCACTGCGACCGCGTCGTGGTGACCATCCATGCCGATGAATCGGTCACGGTGTCGGATAACGGCCGCGGAATTCCGGTGGATATCCATGCCGAGGAAGGCCGCTCCGCCGCCGAGGTCATCATGACGGTGCTGCACTCGGGCGGTAAGTTCGACGACAGCTCTTACAAGGTCTCCGGCGGGCTGCATGGCGTCGGCATCTCCGTGGTCAACGCGCTCTCGGATTTTTTGGAATTGAATATTCGCCGCGACGGCAAGCTGCATCGCCAAGAATATCGCCTCGGCGAGCCGCAGGCCCCGATGGCGGCGATCGGCGATACCACCGAGCACGGCACGACGCTGCGCTTCAAACCCAGCGCGCAAATATTTACCCACATCACGTTCAACTACGACACGCTGGCCAAGCGATTGCGCGAGCTGTCGTTCCTCAACTCCGGGGTACGCATCGAGTTGGTGGATGAGCGTGATGAGAAGTCCGAAGTGTTCCAGCACGAAGGTGGACTCAAGGCCTTCGTCACGCATTTAAACCGCAGCAAAACGCCGGTGCACGACACCGTGCTGTGGTTTCAGACTCGCGACGGCAACACGCAAGTGGAAGTCGCGATGCAATGGAATGATTCGTACCAAGAGAGCATGTATTGCTATACCAACAACATTCCGCAGAAAGACGGCGGCACGCATCTGGCCGGCTACCGCGCCGCATTGACGCGCACGCTCAATAATTACATCGAAAAAGAATTGGCATCGAAGAAGGAAAAGATCCAAACCACCGGCGACGATTCGCGCGAAGGGCTGACCGCAATTCTGTCGGTGAAATTGCCCGATCCCAAATTCTCCTCGCAGACCAAAGACAAGCTGGTTTCTTCGGAGGTGAAAGCCGTGGTCGAATCCGCGGTGGCCGGCCGTCTCGAGGAATTCTTGCTCGAGCATCCGCAGGAAGCGAAGGCCATCGTCAACAAGATTCTCGAAGCCGCGTATGCCCGCGAGGCCGCACGCAAGGCGCGCGAGATGACGCGGCGCAAGGGCGCGCTGGATATTGCCGGACTGCCGGGCAAGCTCGCCGATTGTCAGGAAAAGGATCCGGCGCTTTCGGAATTGTTCCTGGTCGAAGGCGATTCTGCCGGCGGTTCGGCCAAGCAGGGCCGCGACCGGCGCACGCAGGCGATTCTGCCGCTCAAAGGCAAGATCCTCAATGTCGAGAAGGCCCGCTTCGACAAGATGCTCGCGTCCGCGGAAGTGGGCACGCTCATCACGGCGCTCGGCTGCGGCATCGGGCGCGATGATTTCAACATCGATAAGTTGCGATATCACCGCATATTGATTATGAGCGTGGACGGGAACGACCATGTCTTCGTGAAAGATGATCGAGGCGTGCGCATGGTGCGCATCGGCGCGTTTCATCGACGATGCCTTGGCCGGTAGAAGCCTCGAACGGCGGCGTTGATAAGCTAACCGGCGAAGGTCTCGGTGAAGTCCTTTGCTTCGGCCTGGAAAATCAGCGCGGTTCGCTTCCGCCCGATCAAAGCCATCATCCGGCATCCGCTGGAAGAGAAACTATTCAAGGTGCGCACGGCTTATGGCCGTTCGGTTCGCGTGACCTCCAGCCACAGTGTTTTTGTGCACGATGAGGATGGCATCAAGCTCAAACGCGGTGCTGACTTGCAAGTGGGAGATCGGATGGTCGCGCCGGCACGGATTCGCTTTCCGACGGATGCCCCGGCCAAAATCGATCTGCTCCGAATCCTTCACTCGGTTCCCGAAGCAGCGAAGCAGATCTGGTTGCGCGGCCCAGCCGTCGAGTCTTGGTTCAAAGATGCCGTTCGCGCGAAATTCTCCGGCAATGCGCAATTGACGGCTCTTCGCGTTGAGATTCCCGTCGAGCTCCGTGCAGAGTTGGCCGGCCGCCGCCGGATGAGCGGCATCACCAACCAGGCGTTGTGTGCTTCAGTCGGGATTCGCCAACCGGTTACGTTTTATGCCTGGGAGAAGGGCGTAACTCGTCCGACACTGAACCACTTCGACGCCTACGTGCAAGCCATTGGGGCGGATCGCGACGGAAGTGCTGACACGAGCGCGTATCGCCCCCAGCCGCCTCGAGCGCGTTTGGGAAACACAATACAAGGCGTCTGGACGCAATTTGGTTCGCGACCGGATACGGCTATCCGACTTGAACTCGGAGGCCCTCGCGTGGTTCTCCGGCCGGGACGATTTGCAGCTGACCCCGGAGCATTACGCTCGCCACGGGATCCCGAGATACCTACCCGTCGATGAAGATCTGATGGGATTGCTGGGCTTCTATCTCGCCGAAGGTTCCTGTTCGGATCGCGGCGGAATTCGTCTTTCGATCGGGCAGAGCAATCAGCGCTTTGTTAAGGAAATGACGGAGAAGTTCTCGCGGTTGTTCGGACTCCCGGCTATCGGCTACTCCACGGAGGGACGCTGTGGCGAACTGAAGCTGGTGAATCGCGTCGCGGCACTCGTGTGGCAACACGTATTCGGTTTTTCGAATGCCGATTCCCTCAGCAAGCGAATACCCGATCTGCTGTTCAATGTTTCTGAGCCGATGAGATTAGCCTTCCTGCGTGGGTATCTGCTCGGCGATGGCACGGTTGCAAAGGGGAGAATTGCCTTCGCGACCTCTTCGTACGATATCGCGAGCGGCTTGGTTTACTTGCTCAGTTCCCTGGGCGTTGTTCCGTCAACGTCTGAAATTCAACCTGATGGCGTCGTTCGTCAGATCAATGGCCGACCGTGCGAAACCAAGCACATCCATTGGAACGTTACCGTATCGGCCAGGGAAGATCTGCGGCTGCTGCAACCCGTTTGGCAGGATCATCCGCGCGCTTCCAACCTTCAAGAGTCGTTGAACTCGACTCGAGCGACAGTCAATCGGAAATTCGAACTGATCGGCGGCGATCTGATGGCGCTGCCCGTCCAGTCGATCGAAGAGGTACCTTCGACGACCGGCTACGTGTACGACTTTTCCGTCGAAGGGGACGAAAACTTCGTTGCCGGCATGGGCGGTATATGTGTGCACAATACAGATGCGGACGTCGACGGAAGCCACATACGCACGCTGTTGCTGACCTTCTTCTATCGGCAGATGCCGATCCTCATCGAGCGCGGCCACATCTACATCGCGCAACCGCCTTTGTACAAAGTGAAGAAGGGCAAGCAGGAAACCTACGTCAAGGATGACGCGGAGCTAAATGCACTGCTGCTCAACACCGCTGTGGAAGGCGCCGCGTTGCATGTCAACGCCGAGGCGCCGCCGCTGTCGGGTCTGGGGCTCGAGTCCCTGGCGAGGAAGTATGTGGAGGTGCAGAGCATCGTGACGCGTTGGGCGCGCCGCTATGACGAGCGTTTTCTGGAGCAGCTGCTGTACGCTCCAGAACTGACGCCTGAGGCATTCGATCGCATCGATACGCTGCGCGATTGGTGCCGCAATCTGGAGCAGCGCTTGAATTCGCTCGACGACGTCTCGCGCCACTATCAAGTTACGGTGGACAAACTGCCGGCGGGCGCCCATCGAATCAATCTGAAGCGCCTCGAGCATGGCCTGACGTCCGAAAAACATGTGCCGCGCGAGTTCTTCGACTCCGCGGAATATCTGCGCATCGCGGAACTCGCCCAGACCTTGAGCGACCTGATCGGACCGGGCGCATTCGTGCAGCGCGGCGACGACAAGCTGGAAATCGCCAGCTTCAAGGCCGCGATGACCTGGCTATTCGAGCAAGCCAAGAAAGGCCAGACGATTCAGCGCTACAAGGGATTGGGCGAAATGAACGCCAGTCAGCTCTGGGACACCACCATCAATCCGGACACGCGCCGCCTGATGCAGGTGCGAATCGAAGACGCGGTGGCGGCGGATGATATTTTCACGACGCTGATGGGCGACGCGGTGGAACCGCGGCGCGAATTCATCGAGAAGAACGCGCTGAGCGTGTCGAATCTCGATATCTAACTGCTCGCGTCTTTCGCGCTCAAGCCCGCTTTTCGGGTGGACTCCCTTCCTTGATGAGCTTGCGCAGCTGATTGCGCGTCTCGGGCGTATCTTTATGGCCATGGACGGCGGCGGCATGTTGAGCCGCAAGCTCGAGCAGCTCGCGTTCGCTATCGGCGGAGATCGCCACGGTGCACTTGCTGTCGCTCGGGAAATCACGGCAATCGATGTATTTGCGAGCCATCGTAGTCTCCTTTGTTATGAAAACGGGCGGTCTGCGCCTTCCGGGATCACCCGGGAGTGTAACCCCGGCGCGGCCGGATATCCGCTATCCTGCCCGCATGGCGGTTCAAGAGTGGATTCGCAAGTGCCGCGAACTCGGCGCCAGCGATCTGCATATCGAAGCGGACACCGCGCCGGTCGCACGCGTCCGGGGTCAGCTGTCGCCGATCGGGCCGAGCGTCCCGGGCGCGCTGCTGTTGCAAACGGCGCGCGAGCTGCTGGGCGGCGAGGGTTGGCAGCAATTTCTCGCGCGCGGTTCCGCAGACCTGTCGCGGACCCTGGCCGGGGTGCGCTGCCGCATCAATATTTTCCAGACGGTGCGCGGCGTGGCCATGGCGCTGCGCCTCTTGAGCTCATTTCAAAACAATTTGCGCTCCTGCAACTTGCATCCGGATCTCAAGCGCCTGACCGAGGTCACGACGGGGCTGGTGGTCGTGTCGGGGCCGACGGGCAGCGGCAAGTCCACCACGCTCGCCGCGCTGGTCGAGGAAATCAATACCTCCAGCGCGCGCAATATCATCGCCATCGAAAGTCCCATCGAATATGTCTTTAGCAATCGGCGTTCTTTCATCCGGCAGCGCGAGATTCCGACGCACTCGCCGAACTACGAGCAGGCGCTCATCGATGCCTTGCGCGAAAATCCGGATGTCCTCGTCATCGGCGAGATGCGCACGCCGGAGGTCATGCGCCTCACCTTGAACGCGGCCGAAACCGGCCACTTGGTCATTGCCACCATGCATTCCGCGACTTGCGCCGAGGCGCTCACGCGCCTGTGCATGTCCTTTCCGGCGGACTTACAGGGCAGCATCCGCGCGCAACTGGCGGATTGCTTCGTCGGTATCGTCTGTCAGCGGCTCGATTTTCTGAGCGAATTCCGCTTGCGCGTTCCGGTCTGCGAAATATTGCTGCCGAGCGCCGCTGCGAAAGGAACGATTCGCGGCGGTCAGTTCAGTCAGGTCGCCACGGTTTTGCAAACCGGCGGCGAGGCCGGCATGTGGAACTTCGAGCGCTATCAGCGCTGGGTGGCGCAAAAAAAGGACTGGGTGTTGCCGACGCTCGCGCCGCCGCTGCCGGAGGAGCGTATCGCAGCCGCGGAGCCTAAGATCCAGCGCCGCGAGCCGCTGCCGAAAGCGCCAAAGGACGAGTCAGTGGAAATATCCATCGAAGAACATGCGGATCTCGACGAATTGGCAAAGCGCATCGAGAAGCGCACGCGCTAGCGCAGATCAAGTTTTGGTCGCGACGATGCGCACCATGCCGCTTGGCGTGCTGTCGCGGCGGACGGCAAAGCCGTGCTCCGCCAAACGTGCGATCAGCCATTCTGGGGCGAGACGAAGCTTCGGGTAGCTGCTGACGGATTGGCGCCACTGGCCATTCTCATACTGATGCAGCAGATCATGAACGATGACCCGATGTTCTTGGTATTCGAGAAAACACGTCAAAATCCGCTGCGCATCGGCGCGCACCGGAATAAATCGCGCGTCGCCTTCGAGCGCCCGGGTGTAATCGCGGAACGTGGCCGCAAACACGCCGTCCCGGCTCAACGCGGCGGCGACCGACTGAAGTAGCCACTCGACCGCCGACAAGTCCGGCAGGTGCGTGAGGGTGTCGCCCATGCAGACGATGAGCTGCGGGTCCTTCTTTATGAATGAGCGAAACTGAAGAAGATCCGCTTCGATGATGCTGATGGGCAGGAGCGCGCAGCGCGACCGCAATTCATCGAGCAGCACGCGGCAGGTGTCGATGGCCGTGACGCTGAATCCGCCTTGCGCGAGAGGAATGGCGTGCATTCCGAACCCGGCGCCAAGATCCACCGCGACCGCGCCCGGCGGCGGGGAGAGCCTCAAGTCGGAGATCTCGGCGGCGCCGCGTGCCAACGCTAGCCCTAAGTCGCCGACCATCCACGCATAGACAGGCCCTAAGTGAGCCTCGTAATGGCGCGCCGTGGTCTGCAAGGCTATCCTTCCATTTGCAGATCGCGTGCGGCCGGGGTTGCGAAGGCAACGCCTCCGTCCACCGTCAACGTCGAGCCGATCACGTAGTCCCCGGCGCGCGAGGCTAAAAAGATGGCAGCGCCGGCCATGTCTTCATCCGTGCCGACGCGGCGCGCGGGAATGTGTTGGGCCACTTGCTCCGCATGATCGCGCGCCTCCCGGTTCATGTCGGACTTGAAAGCCCCCGGGGCGATTGCGCTGACATGGATGTTGTCCTTGACCAGGCGCGCCGCCATCAGGCGCGTCAGCTGGATCAGCCCGGCTTTGCTGGTCACGTATGAATAGGTTTCGCGGTGCGTGAGATAGATGCCATCGATGGACGCGATGTTGATGACTTTGGCGGGGCGCGCCGCGGTGGCGGCTTTGCGCAGCGCCGGTACCAGGGCCTGGGTCAGAAAAAACGGCGCCTTGGCGTTGAGGTTCATCACCTTGTCCCAACCCTCTTCGGGAAACTCATCAAAGCTCGCGCCCCAGGCGGCGCCGGCGTTGTTCACCAGAATGTCCACGTGGGGTTCTCGGGCCATGACGGCGGCCGCGAGCGATTTGGCGCCCGCGAGGCTCGCAACATTCATCGGAATCGAGATGCAGGTACCGCCGTCCTTGGAGAGTTCCTGGGCGGTTTGATTGCAGGCGTCCGCCTTGCGCGCGGATATGTACACCTTCGCTCCCTGGGCGATGAATCCTTCGGCAATCATCTTGCCGATGCCGCGAGATCCGCCGGTGATGAGGGCCACTCGACCCTTGAGCGAGAACAGATCCTTGGTGTTCATAGATTCCTAAAGATGCCAGGTGATGGGTTCATCTCATTCTAGCGCCCGCGAGCGGCTCTCCTTCGGCCATCGCTCATGGCACAGGGCCAAGAACCGGGTTCCGGCCTGGGACATGGACTGATGCTTCAAACTATAAGCCCCCACCTGGCGGTCGATGCTCGAGTAGGGCAGACCCTCGACGGGAACCAATTGCGGCGGCACTTGCGTGAGCAAATCCGACACATAGGTGACGCCCTTGCCGTCGGCAACCAGTGCGAGGCGCAGCTCCATATGACTGACTTCCCACACCGAGCCGAAGGCATCGCGCAGCCGCTCGCCGGTCGAGCGGCGCGCGCTCTCGTCGAGAAAAGAAGTGACCAGGGGCAATTCGCGCATGGTGCCGACTGCATCCCGGGCCAGCGCGCTGCGCGCCGGATGATCCTTCGCAATCATGAGACGCCGAGTCTCGAAGAAGCAGGGATGCAGCGCAAAGTGCGCCGGCATGTTGTGGTGAAACGGGCCGAAGCCCAGCTCCCAGCGGCCTTCCCCGACGCCGTGCACGATCTCGCGGCTCGGCGCGACGACCACCTTGAGCCGGGTTAATGGGTTGCGCTCGCAAAATTCCTTGAGCAACACGACCCCGATGCGCGAGTTCGCGGCCGGCGAGAGCGCAAGCGACAAGGTCGAGAGCGCCCCGGATTTGATTTGACCGAGATCCGCGAGGGTTTCGCGTTCCTCGTTCAAGGTCGTTTCCGCGAATCGCAGCAGCCGAATCCCCGCCTCGGTCGGCTGCGGCGGATTGCCCCGGCGCAACAAGCTCGTGCCCAAGCGATGCTCCAGATTGGCGATGGTCTGGCTGACCGCCGATTGCGAAAGATCCAACCGCTCCGCGGCGCGGCTGAATCCGCCCGCCTCGATCACCGCGTGAAAGCAACGCAGTTCATTGCGTTCAATCTGCATGGGTGAAGGATAACCGACAGCGCCTTCGGATATCCCTTTCTCTGATAGCTCTATCACTTCTGCTGTCTGGCTTTAAGCCGAGCGTCGGCGTTAACGTGATCGTCAATATTGGAGGCACCTATGAACGCAGTGGTTGACATCAAAAAAGGCCTGGAAGGGGTTGTGGTGGATAGCACCTCGATTTCCCTGGTCGACGGCGAAGCGGGACGCTTGTACTACCGTGGACACCCGATCGAGAAACTGGTCAAAAGGCCTTTTGCTGCGGTGACACATCTAGTGGTATTCGGCGAGCTGCCGGATGATGCGCAGCTTAAGGAATTCGAAGAATTTCTGTGGGACGCAGGGCGCTTGCCGCCGGAACTGGCGAGCGCCATTACGCGGCTGGCCGCTCTTAACGGCCACCCCATGGCGACGCTTCAGGCCGCGGTCCCGTTGATGGCGCTTGAGGCTCCGGCGCGCAGTGCCGGAAGAACGGTCGACGAACAGGAAGCCCTGGTGGTCGCCGCCCGGCTGCCCACTGCGCACGCGCTGCTGCACGCGCTGCGCAGCGGAAGAGCACCGACTCCGTACCCGGAGGCTCGTCGCTACGGCGAGCGCTTCCTCACGCTGCTGCACAACCGCACCCCGACGGCCGAGGCGATCAGGATCTTTGAGCAGACCCAGATTCTGCAGATCGATCACAGCTTCAATGCCAGTACCTTTACGGCGCGCGTGGTGACCTCCACGTTGGCGCCTGCTGCATCCGCGCTGGCGGCGGCGATGGGCTCGCTCTACGGCCCGCTACACGGCGCCGCCGATCAAGGCGCGCTCGAAATGGCCGAAGAAGTCGGCGACCCCGCCAAGGCGGCAGAGTTCGTGGCCGCCTGCCTTGCCCAGGGACGGCTGGTGATGGGCATGGGTCATCGCGAATACCGCGTGGTCGATCCACGCTCAAAAATCGTCAAGGTGCTGGCCGAAGAGATCGCTTCCTCGCCCCGCGAGAAGCACCTGATCGAAACCCTGAAGGCGGTCGATGCCGCCTTTGTCGATCAGACCTCGCACAAGAAGCGCGCGTTGCGCGCCAATCTGGAGTTTTACAAAGGCGTCGTGTATCTCGCGCTGGGTTTGCCCAAGGATTTCTTCACCGCGACCTTTGCCATCGCGCGCATCTTCGGCTGGTCGGCGCACATCGTGGAACAACGCAAGGACAACCGGATCGTCAGGCCGTCGGCGAATTACATAGGGCCGGCGCCGCAGCCCGATTAAATTCAATCCCGCGCACTCATTCCGGTAACATCGCGCCGGGCCGTCGCGGAGAGTGCATGCTGTTTTCTCAAACTCTGGCGTCGATGCAACTGCAGGATGGCGGTTGGGGCGCCGTCATCGGCGAGGATTGGTCGCAGGGCCGGGCAACCTTCGGCGGCCTGGTCGCTGCCCTCGGCAATGAAGGCATGCGCCGCTTGGTGAGCGCGGAGCGCCCGCTGCGCGCACTGGAGACTGTGTTTGTCGGCCCCACGATGGCCGGGCCGGTGCGCATCGAGGCCGAAGTCTTGCGCATCGGCAAGGCCGTTACGATTGCGAGCGCACGGCTTTGGAGCGATGAGAAGGTCTCGGCCACCCTGACGGGTATCTATGGAGCGGCGCGCGCGGCCGCGATTTCGATTGCGCCGACGACGGCAACGGACGTGCGCCGGGTTGAGGATCTGCCGGCCTTCGCTGCGCCGTCCAACCTGGGCGCGACGGCGTTTCTGCAGCACTTCGATTTTCGCTGGGCCGAGGGCAAGGGCCCCTTTGCCGCCTCATCCTCGAGCAGGACCAAGATCTATGTGCGTCACCAGGACAGCGCCGCGCTCACGGAATCGCACCTCATCGCGCTCATCGATTGCATTCCGTCGGTAGTGCTGCAAAGGATGTCGACGGTGGTGCCCTCAAGCTCGCTGACCTGGTCGCTGCAACTTCTTCGGCACGATTACAGCTTCGCCCCGGCGGCGTGGTGGCGCATCGACGCCGACGTCGATTCCGCGGCCGACGGCTATACCTGCGAGTCGAGCGTGATCCTGGATCCGGCCGGCGTCCCCGCGGCCATCAGCCGTCAATTGGTGGCGGTGTTTGGCTAAAGCGGCGCCTACTTCGACAGGAAAATGCTCTTCGGCAGCTTGACGTGAACGCCGAGGTTCGGCTTGTCGACGAGTTGAGTCACGGCCACGTTTCCGGCGATGCTCACCAATTGATAGGCCTGATGCCGGGTGAGCTTCTTCTCGGCGACCAGGAAATTCACCATCTCCTGGATCGCGGTCTTGGTGGCAATCGCGAGGTCTGGATCGGTTGCCATGCTGATGTAGTCGGTGGGCGTTTCGGCGCGCGGCCAAGTCAGCTTCATGTCCTTGCGCACCGTGAGCTGCAAGCGGCCGCGCAGCGAAGTCTCGATCGCGGTCTGATCCACCTCCCCGTCGCCTTGGGCCGCATGCCCGTCGCCGATCTCGAAGAGCGCGCCTGGCGCAAACACCGGAATGTACAGCGTGCTGCCCGCCACCAATTCTCGATTGTCGAGGTTGCCCGCATGGCGTCCGGGCGGATTGCTGCTGAGGCGCCCCATTTCCGGGGCCGGCGCCACCCCGAGGCTGCCGTAAAAAGGCTTCAGCGGAATCACGATGCCCGGCAGGAATTCGGCGCTCATCGCCAGGCGGTCGAGGGCGATGATCTTGAACGGTACGCCGCTCTCGCAGTTCTCCGGCAGATAGCCGCTGCAGCCGTTGTAGCCGTAGCCAAGCGCTAGATCGATCGACAGGATTTTGACTTCGAGTACATCGCCGGGCGCTGCGCCCCGCACATAGACCGGCCCGGTGAGGATGTGGCCACCCGGCCCTTTGCGATCGCCGGTCACTTCGCCCACGATGGCTTTAAGCGAAGCTTGAATCTGATCGTCGGGCACGCCAGCCTTCGCGAGGCCGCTCGGTGTATTGGTCAACAAAGTATCCACATCGATGATGTCGCCCGAGTCGATGGAAAGCACCGGCGGTGCCTCCGACCAGTAATAGCCGTAGGCCACGGTGCCCGGGGTGGCTTCGAGGCGGTGCGTTGCGGGCGGGTGCGCCGCAGTGGTGCCGGCCGCCGCGAGGATGAGTGCGCAAAGAGAAGCCATGAACTTTCGCATCGGAGCTTAACCTAGCACAACGCGCGCCTCGCGCGGCGCTCAACCCATCAGGGCTTATCCGCCCGGCGTTTCGAAAGATGACCTCGGCCGTTCGATAAGCACTATCATTACCGAATAACGAAACGTGGGTTGGGGGAGAAACATGATCAAGCGATCCTCATGCGCGGCCATCGCGGCGCTTACGATGTGGGCGGCGAGTTCAATCGCGAAAACAGCGGCGCCACCTCTCGATATCACGATCTATCACCTGGAAGGACGCCGTTCTGAGCGCATCGTGTGGCTGTGCGAGGAACTCGCCATTCCATACAAGCTCGAGTACAAGCGCGGCGATCTGGCGGCGTCGATGAAGACCATCCACGAGGTCAGTCCGCTGATGCCGGTTGCTCCCACGGTGCGCATCAATGATCAAGTGATGGTGGAATCCGGCGCCATCATCGAGCTGATTCTGTCGAGGGCCGGTAAGGGCCGGCTGCAGCCTGCGGTCGACTCCCCGGACTATGCCTATTACCTGCAGTGGATGCACTTCGCCGAAGGCTCATTCGCCGCGCGCGTGGTCGCGGATTATCGCGTGGCTCTGATCCAAGGCAAGCCCAAGACCACCAGCGGCTACAAGCTGGTCGACACAGAAGCGGTGCTGATGTTCATGGAGGATTTTTTGAGCAAACATCCTTTTTTCGGCGGATCCGCATTCTCGGCCGCCGACATCATGATGTTGTTCCCCACCAATATCACCGAGGCGTTCAATGTGGCGGACCTCTCCGCCTATCCGCACATTCTCGCGTGGCGCGCCAATGTGGAGAGCCGTCCTGCCTATAAGAAGATGCTGGAGGTTGCCCGTCCCAATGGCATACCCGGCGTGCCGAAGCCCCTGCCGAAGGCTTAAAGCAGGCTACTCTGGCCGCCAGGGCTTCAAAGCCTTGGCCAGGTCAGAAGATGCGAAAGCACCGCGACGCGCGTCCACGGAGCGTCAGGGATGACGCGACCCGCCGGCGGCGGTTGCGTAGCGCAGCGGAGCAGAGCCGCCAGGTGTGAATGACCCGTAGTTCATGACGCGCTCGTTCGCGCATTTCTGAACGCAAAGGCCAGAAATGGGACTTGGAAGTGCTTCAAGGGATAGCTAGCCTCTTGCATGGCTAGGGAGACCGTCCCATGCGTCCGCACCCTGCGCTTGAAGGTCAAGCGCGAAGGGTACGCATGGCTTAATGCGGCAGCGATTGAAGTGAATCAGGTGTGGAATTGGGCGAATGCGACCAGCTACAAAGCCGCACGGCCTTTCACAGGACCCTCAGTCTGGCTGAGCGGCTATGATCTGGACAAACTCTCGGCGGGGGCTTCTCAGTATTTCGAGCACATCGGCTCGGATACTGTCCAACGGATCAATGCCGAGTACGCGACCCGACGGCGCCAATTCAAGAAGCTAAAACTGCGCTGGCGCGTAAGCCGCGGATCGAAACGGGCGCTGGGATGGATTCCTTTCAAGGCCGTGCAGCTGAAGCGCAAGGGCAACGCGCTGCGCTTCGCGGGCAAGGCGTTGCGGATTTTTGAGAAGGAGCGTTTGCAGGATACTCATCTCAAGTCCGGCTGCTTTGCCCAGGATGCGGTGGGCGATTGGTGGCTGTGTGTCGCGGTGGAGCAATCCGTCGCACAACCGACCGCCGTATCGGAGGCGGTGGGGATTGATCTGGGCCTTAAGGACACGGCAGCTACCAGCGATGGCGAGAAGCTCGTGGCGGGGCAGTTCTATCGGGGCAACGAGCAAAGAATTGCCATGGCCCAGCGCCGTGCTGATAAGCGTCAGGCCAAGCGCTTGGCATCGCAAAGCCTCCAGGCGCCGACGGGACGCCTTGCACAAATTCTCTCGGCACATTGTAAATACTTATCAAACCATCCTCATCGGGGATGTAAGCAGTCTGAAACTCGCCAGGACGCGGATGGCCAAATCCGTGCTCGATGCGGGCTGGGGCATGCTCAAAGCGCAGCTGCAGTACAAGGGCGAGTGCGCCGGCAGATGCGTGAGAATCATCGATGAGCGCAACACCACGCGAGCCTGCAGCAGCTGCAGGGCCCTCACGGGTCCTTCAGGTCTGGACAGTCTCGTTGTCAGGAGCTGGATGTGCAGCGGGTGTGGTGAGACCCACGACCGGGACGTCAACGCTGCCAGGAACATCCTCTTCGCGGGAGGTGCTCCCCGTCCGTGTGCGGGAACGAGTCTTCACCGTCAGGTGCGCCGCCGAGCCCGACATCCCGTCGGCGCAAGGCAAGGATCAGCGCCCTGACGGTGGCGGCATGAACACCGGGCCAATCCATAGCCGATGGCGATCAGCGCGGAGCACGGCAACGTAGAGAGCCGCGAGACCGGCGGCGATCCAGACGAGCGCTAAAAAGACCGCCAGTGCGCGCTCGAGCTTCGATAGGTGGCGAGTGGCGCGCATGGCGCTACCGCTTCCCTTTCAAATTCGCCTTGGCGCGGTTTTGGCGCGCGCGAAATTTCACGATTCTTGCGATCAACGCGTAAGGAATCGGCTGATCGAGCGGAAATCGTAGATTACCTTTTTCGCCGGCGTAGACCGCCGTGTCGGCTTTAAGCTTCGCATTGCCCCTGATCGGAGGATAGAGCCCGATGTGATTCTTGAAGGCTGCAAAGTAGACTAAAACACCGTGCAGCCTGAAGGCCGGCATGCGGTAGCTGATGAATTCTTCGGCATCGGGCGCCGCCCGCTTAACGGTCGCGCGCAGTCTTTTTAATAGGGTCCGCACGGCAGGCGAGCACCCGGCGATGTACTCATCGATGCTCGCAGCCTTCATTGCGGCGCGCGCCATGCTACGCCGTCATGTCCTTGGGCAGCTGCGCGATACGCGAAAGCCCCGCCTCGATGGAACGGCGCACCTCGTCGTTAAGGTCGCGCGGGTTTTTGCCCGCGGCGCTTATCGCCTCGCCGATAATCACGCGAATCGTGCCGGCCTTTTTCATGATCCCACGTCGCACCCAGAAGTCGGCGGCGTTGTGCGACAGAGGCACGATGTGCTTGCCGGTTTCGGTGGCGAGCAACGCTCCGCTCACGCCGAAGCGGCGCCTCTCACCTGCGACCACCCGCGTACCTTCCGGAAAGATGATGACCCACAGCCCGTCCGCCAGGCGCGCCTTGCCCTGCTCGAGGACTTGATTCACCGCGCGGTGCCCCGCGTTGCGGTTGATGGAAATGGGCCTCAACAATTTCATGCCCCAGCCGATACAGGGTATCCACAGCAGCTCGCGCTTCAGCACCCAGACTTGCGGCGGGAAGATCAGGAATTGCGCGATGGTTTCCCAGGCTGAGCTGTGATTGGCCATTACAATGTGATTTCCGGCCGGAATGCGCTCGCGGCCCTCTACGCTGAAGCTGAGCCCGCACACCTTGTCGAGCACCCAGAAGACCTGGCGCGCCCAGGTCCGAGCGATCGCGAATTGCGCGGCGTAGGGTGCCCAAAAGCACAGCGACATGAACGCACCGAACAGCAGTGCCGAGACCATCATGTAGGCGGTAAAAAACAGCGACTTGACCAGCTGCATGCGCAATCAGCCGGGCAGGCGCGAAAGATCGGCGACGCCGCCGAGCAAGGTATGCACCTCGCGCAGCAACGCGAGACGGTTGTTGCGCCGAGCGATGTTTTCGTCCATCACCATGACGCGGTCGAAAAAGTCATTCACCGGCGCGCGCAAATCGACGAGCGCGCGCAGGCTGTCGCTGTAGCGGCCCTGCCGGGTCGCCTCATTGACGGGAGCTCGCAGACCGACCAGGGCTTGGTGCAGTCCCTTCTCCGCCTCCTCGGTAAGCTCTCGAGGGTCGACGCTCACATCGGCAAGGCTTTGGTTTTTTTTCAGGATATTCGCGATGCGCTTGTTGATGGCCGCGAGCACGATGGCATCGGGCAACAGCAGGAAATCTTTCAAGGCCGCCAAGCGGGCGGCCGCATCCAACGGCGAGCGGGGGCGGTTTGCGAGGACCGCGTCGAGCATCTCTGCGGTCAGGTCGGCCTGCTCGAGCATGATGCCGCGCAGCCGCTCGGCGATGAAATCATAAACCTCATCCACCACCCCGGAGCGCTGCACCGGCTGCGCGGCAGCGGCGGCGCCCAGCAATTCCAACAAGTCCAAATCCAAACGCGCCTCGAGCACAATGCGCAGTACGCCCAAGGCCGCGCGGCGCAATCCAAAAGGATCCTTCGTGCCGGTGGGCCGCTGCTCGATGGCGAAGATCCCCACCAAGGTGTCGATCTTGTCGGCCAGCGCAACGGCCTGTCCGGTAATGGTGGCCGGAATGCTGTCGCCGGCAAATCGAGGCCGGTAGTGCTCCTCCAACGCCCGCGAAACCTCATCCGCTTCACCCTGGGCCTCGGCGTAGTAGCGGCCCATCGTGCCTTGCAGCTCCGGAAATTCGCCCACCATGGCAGTCATCAAATCAGCCTTGCACAGCTCCGCGGCACGCCGCACGTGCGCACCGGCCCCGATGCGCTCGCCAATCAGCTGTGCGAGCAGAACAATGCGCGCGGTCTTGTCCGCATAGCTGCCTAGCTTGGCCTGAAAAATCACGCCGCCGAGCTTCGCCGCATGCTCGGCTAAGGGCAGCTTCAAGTCCTGCTCCCAGAAAAACGCCGCATCGCTCAGGCGGGGCCGGACCACGCGCTCATTGCCTTTCCGCACCTTCGAAGAATCGCGGCTTTCGATATTGCTGACCGTCACGAACCAGCCGGATAAGTTTCCATCGGGAACTTGCACGGCGAAGTAGCGTTGATGATCCTGCACGGTGGCAATGATGACTTCGCGCGGCAAGCTCAAAAATCGCGGCTCGAATTGCCCTGCGAGCGGTACGGGCCATTCGACCAAGGCGGTCACCTCGTCGAGCAGCGCATCCTCGATCAATGCGGTGCCGCCCACCTCGGCCGCCGCCGCGCACACGCCGATGCGAATCGACTCTCGACGCTTGGCGAAATCCGCGATCACGTGCGCTTTGCGTAGCCGGCCCTCGTATCCGGCTGCGGATTTGAGCGTAATGGGCTTGGGCGAATGGAAGCGATGGCCGAAGGTCACTCGCCCGGCCGCCAAGCCCAATACTTCGACGGGCACGACCTCATTGCCATAGAGCAGCACCACGGAATGCACCGGCCGGACGAACTCCGCGGTGTGGGCGCCCCAGCGCATGCGCTTGGCGATCGGCAGGCCTGCGATGGCCTGGGTCAGGATGGCGCCGAGCAGCGTCGTGGTCGCAGCACCGGCTTCGGTGCCGCGAAATTGCAGCCAAGCGCCCTTGTCGTTGACCAGCCTTGACAGCTCGGCCACCGGCACGCCGCAACTTTTGGCAAAAGCGGTCGCCGCCGCGGTCGGCGCGCCCTGCGCATCGAAGGCATTGCTCAAGGGCGGGCCGCGCCGCTCGACTTGCCGGTCTGGCTGATGTTCGGCCAGATCCTTGACCCACACCGCGAGCCGCCGAGGCGTCGCATAGCCGTGAACCTTGCCGTGAGGGATGGCGGCGTTATCCAGACCCTTGGCAACGCTCTCGGTCAACGCCATCGACAATCCCTGCAGCGTGCGCGGCGGTAGTTCCTCGGTGCAAAGCTCGAACAGCAAATCCCGGGAACTCATCAGGCCACGGCTTGCGAGTCGATGCTCTTGAGCAGCGGAAACCCGAGCGCCTCACGGCTCTCGCGATACGCTTCGGCCACGCCGCGCGCCAAGGTTCGCACCCGAAGGATGAAGCGCTGGCGCTCGGTGACGGAAACCGCATGGCGCGCGTCCAACAGATTAAACGTGTGCGAGGCCTTCACCATTTGCTCGTACGCCGGAAGTACCAATTTGTCCTTGAGCAGTACTTGGCAAGCGACTTCATAGGCGTCGAATTGTGCGGACAGCACGAGGGTATCGGCCTTGTCGAAGTTATAAATCGACTGCTCGACTTCATTTTGATGAAAAACATCGCCGTATGTGACCGTGCCGAACGGTCCGTCGGTCCAAAGGATGTCGAAGATGCTTTCTTTGCCTTGGATATACATCCCTAAGCGCTCGAGGCCATAGGTGATCTCGCCCATGACTGGCCGGCAATCCAAGCCGCCGACTTGCTGGAAGTAGGTGAACTGGGAAACCTCCATGCCGTTGAGCCATACCTCCCAGCCTAAGCCCCAGGCCCCTAAGGTGGGCGATTCCCAGTTGTCTTCCACGAAGCGAATGTCGTGGGTCAAGAGATCAAAACCTAAGCTGCGCAAAGAGCCCAAGTAAAGTTCCTGGAAGTCGTCCGGCGACGGTTTGATGCAGACCTGGAACTGATAGTAGTGCTGCAGGCGAAACGGGTTATTGCCGTAGCGACCGTCGGTGGGCCGCCGCGAGGGTTGCACGTAGGCTGCCCGCCAGGGCTCAGGTCCCACGGCCCGAAGAAAGGTCGCGGGGTGGAATGTGCCGGCGCCCATTTCCATGTCATACGGCTGCAATACCACGCAGCCCTGTTCCGACCAGTACTTTTGCAGCGCAAAAATCAGATCTTGAAAGGTGCGCGGCGGAATGGCGTGAGGCATGGGTGCTCAAGGGAGAAAGCAAAGTCAGCGAGTATAACGACGGCCTGAAAACCTGTCCTAAGGTTCCCGATGCACTCATTTCGCCCATGACTTAGGAAAGCTGCGCGAGATTGCTGCAGACCTGCCATCCAGGGCCGCGATGCACCATGTTGGGGCGCTGATTTTTGCAGATTGATCCACTATGATGCAGAAAGCCCTCTCAAGGCTCGCAAGTACTTGATCCTTATATGCACGCAAATGGCACATAAGCTGCATTGTTGAAGAACCCCGGCTGCCGGGCCACTTACCATTTTTCGCGAGGACGCCAATGACTTCCGCTGATGTTTTGAAATTAATCCAGGAAAAAGACGCGAAATTCGTCGATCTCCGCTTTACTGACACAATTGGCAAGGAACAGCACGTCACCGTCCCGACCCGGTTGGTGGATGAGGGATTTTTCAAGGACGGCAAGATGTTCGACGGCTCCTCCATTGCGGGTTGGAAGGGCATCAATGAGTCCGACATGATTCTGATGCCGGATCCCGCCACGGCGGTCATTGATCCTTTTTACGAAGAGACCACGCTCAACCTGCGCTGCGATGTGATCGAACCGATGACCATGCAAGGTTATGGCCGCGATCCACGCTCGCTCGCGAAGCGCGCAGAAGCACACTTGAAGGCTTCCGGCATCGCCGACTCGGCCCTGTTTGGACCGGAGAACGAATTCTTTATCTTCGACAACGTGACCGTCAGTGCCGGCATGAACGGCTGCGCCTACAGCGTCGACTCCTACGAGGGCGCGTGGAATTCGGGCAAGACCTACGAGGATGGCAACCGGGGTCACCGACCGGGCGTGAAGGGCGGCTACTTCCCCGTTCCCCCGGTGGATTCGCAGCAAGACATTCGCACCGCGATGTCGATGGCGTGCGAGGAGATGGGCCTTAAGTTCGAAGTCCACCACCACGAAGTGGCCACTGCCGGACAGGGCGAGATCAATGTTGCCGCGAATACGCTGACCAAGAAGGCCGACGAAGTCCAGATCCTGAAATATGCCTTGCAGAATGTCGCTCACGGCTACGGAAAAACCCTGACTTTCATGCCGAAGCCCATCGTCGGCGACAACGGCAACGGCATGCATGTGCATCAGTCCTTGCAAAAAGACGGCAAGGCATTGTTCGCGGGCGACAAGTACGGCGGGCTATCGGACACTGCGCTGTACTACATCGGCGGCATCATCAAGCATGCGCGCGCCATCAATGCGTTTACCAATGCGAGCACCAACAGCTACAAGCGCCTGGTGCCGGGCTTCGAGGCGCCGGTGAAGCTTGCGTATTCCGCGCGCAATCGTTCGGCGTCCATCCGCATTCCTTGGATTGCCAATCCGAAGGGCCGCCGCATCGAAGTGCGTTTCCCCGACGCGACGGGAAATCCCTATTTCATGTTCGCCTCGATGCTGTTGGCGGGTCTCGACGGCATTCAGAACAAGATTCATCCCGGCGATCCCGCCGACAAGGATCTGTATGACCTGGAGCCGGAGGAAGACAAGAAAATTCCGACCGTTTGCCACTCGCTCGACATGGCGCTGGATTACCTGGACAAGGACCGCGGATTCTTGAAGGCCGGCGGCGTGTTCACCGACGATCTCATCGATGCTTACATCGACCTGAAGATGAAGGAAGTGACGCGGCTGCGGATGACCACGCACCCGATCGAGATAGAAATGTATTACAGCTTGTAGGGCTGCCAAGGTGCTTGGGCCTGAAGGTGACGGCGGTCACGCCGCCGTCACTTGGGTTTTGTGGTCCGGAGGCGATAGGTCTATGCTTTGGAATTATGCACCTTCGAAAGTCATGGGTCGTGATGGGGCTGTCGATAGCCTTTTCGGTGCAGGCAGCCGTCGTCTACAAATGGGTGGACGCGGATGGCGTGGTTCACTTCTCCGACCAAGAATCGCCGGGTGCCGAGAAGATCTATACCAAAGGATCCTCATCCACCGCGGCCCCTGCGGCGCGTTCGCCCGCCGGGGCGCCGGCGGGCTCGTACCAAGCGCCGAAGAAGACCGCGGCGAACGGGCTCGACTACACGGAGATTGCGATCACCTCGCCGGCAAGCGATCAGACCTTTTTTGGCGACGACGCGATCCCGGTGCATTTGAACCTTACGCCCTCGCTCAAGCTCAATCAGAGCATCACGTGGCACTTGAACGGCAAGCAGTTGGACTACCCGCCGGACGCCGTCGCATTTGTTCTACCGCGTCTGGACCGCGGTGCCTACGCTCTCGCCGCGACCATAACCGATCAACAGAGCGGCGAATCGCAGACCAGCAACAGCGTCAGTTTCTTTGTGCGCCAGCCGTCGGCGTTGTCGCCGCAGTCGCCCCAGCGCAAGTAACGGCTCTCCTCCCGCTGACGGAGGCTCAGGTTGTCCGCTGAGCCGCGAATAGACATGCCCGCGTTGGACGGCAGCGAACTGCTCGATGCCATGGTGACCAGCATTTTTCTGCTGGATCAGGACCTGCATGTCACTTATTTGAATGCCGCCGCGCAGACTCTCTTGGGGCTAGGACCGAATCAAGCGCTGGGACGCTCGATCGCGGATCTGATGCGCGGCGCCGAGACCTTGATGCCGATGTTCGAGCGGGCGCGCGGGGGCGGCGAGGGCGTCGTGCAGCGCGAGCTTGCGTGGCCGGCACCGAGCGGCGTGGACCGCATCCTCGACTGTGCCGTGACGCAGGTGATTCTCGGCGAGAGCCTGCGCCTGCTCCTGGAGATCGAAGACATCACGCAGCATCGGCGCCTGACTCGAGAAAACGCGCTGCTGGCGCAGTTGGGCGGAAGCCGTTTGATGGTCCGCCAGCTTGCGCATGAAATCAAGAATCCGCTCGGCGGCTTGCGCGGCGCCGCGCAGCTGCTCGAGCGCGAACTGCTGGATCCGGCGTTGCGCGAATACACGCGCGTGATCATCAGTGAAGCGGACCGCCTCACCAATCTGCTCGATTCGATGCTGGGGCCGGTGCGGCCACCGGCCAAACAATTGATCAATGTGCATGAACTGCTGGAACGCGTGTACCACCTGCTGCGCAGCGAGGCGCCCGAGGGGGTTACGATCGACCGAGACTATGACCCCAGTCTGCCGGCCTTGACGGTGGATCCGAATCACATCATTCAAGCGATGCTCAATTTGGGCCGCAATGCCATCCAAGCGCTGTCGAGCTTCGGCGTCGACGCGCCGCGACTGACACTTAGGACTCGCGCGGCGAACAATGTCAGCGTCGGCGTACAGCGGCACCGGCTGGTGGCGTCGATTCAGTTCGAAGACAACGGCCCCGGCGTGCCGAACGAGATTCGCGAAACCATTTTTTATCCGCTCGTATCGGGCCGGGTCGATGGCACCGGTCTGGGGCTCGGCATCGCGCAGGATCTGGTCAGTCGTCACGGCGGCCTGATCGAATTCGACAGCGCACCCGGCAGAACGATTTTCGTCATCTCCCTGCCGATGGAATCCGTATGAATGCGAAGCCGCTCAGTGTCTGGCTGGTCGATGACGATGCGTCCATTCGATGGGTGCTCGAAAAGGCGCTGAAGGGCGGCGGCATGCTCGCCAAGTGCTTCGATCAAGCGGACAACGTTTTGATCGCGCTGCGCGGCGATGCGCCGGATGTGCTGATCACCGACATCCGCATGCCCGGCCGCAGCGGCCTGGAACTTCTCAAGGAGATTCAAGTCTCGCGTCCCGGTCTGCCGGTGATCGTGATGACGGCGCATTCGGATCTGGACGCCGCGGTGGCCGCCTATCAAGGCGGCGCGTTTGAGTATCTCGCCAAACCGTTCGATATCGACAAGGCCGTCGACCTCGTGCGCCGCGCCGCGCAGCAGGCCACCCTCTCGATCGATGTGGAGGCGGCGAGACGCAGCATTCCGGAACTGCTGGGTCAAGCCGCGGCCATGCAGCAGGTGTTTCGCGCGATCGGGCGACTGTCGCGCTCGAGCATGACGGTATTGATCACGGGCGAGTCGGGCACCGGCAAGGAACTGGTCGCACGCGCACTGCATCGGCACAGCCCGCGCTCGAACAAAGCCTTCGTCGCGCTCAACACGGCCGCCTTCACCGCGGACCTCCTGGAATCGGAATTGTTTGGCCACGAAAAAGGCGCGTTTACCGGTGCGGA
This sequence comes from uncultured Gammaproteobacteria bacterium, assembly GCA_963749775.1. Lineage (GTDB taxonomy): Bacteria > Pseudomonadota > Gammaproteobacteria > Steroidobacterales > Steroidobacteraceae > Bog-1198. The sequence goes on along the minus strand of CAVVPB010000009.1, from coordinate 59,058 downwards.
TACACTGCGCCGGGGCCGCTTCGAGCAGGCGGACGGCGGCACGCTCTTTCTCGACGAAATCGGCGACATGTCGCCGGCGTTGCAGACGCGTCTGCTGCGCGTCCTGGCCGAGGGTGAATTTTATCGCGTCGGCGGCCAGACACCGGTGAAAGTCGACGTACGCGTCATCGCCGCGACTCACCAGGACCTTGAGTCGCGCGTGAAAACCGGCCACTTTCGTGAAGACCTGCTGCATCGGCTCAATGTCATACGCATCGAAATTCCCCCGCTGCGGGAGCGGCGCGAGGACATTCCAGAATTGCTGCGCCATTACTTGTCGGTGGCCGGCAACGAGCTCGGCGTCGAACCGAAATTGCTCAGCGGCCCCGCCGAGACCGCGCTCGTGACATTCGATTGGCCCGGCAACGTGCGCCAGCTCGTGAATGCCTGTAGGCGGCTCACCGTGACTGCGCCGGGGCGCGAACTGCGCGCCGAAGACATACCGCCCGATCTCGGCGGCGTGCCGCTCGGCCAGGCCGCCAACCATGACTGGATGGCAAAGCTCTCGCATTGGGCCGAGCAGGAGTTGGATGCCGGCACGCAGCGGCTGCTCGATCAGGCCGTGCCCGAGGTGGAGCGAATATTGATTCGCGTCGCGCTGCGCAAGGCCGACGGCTTGAAGCAGGATGCCGCCAAACTCCTGGGTTGGGGTCGGAATACTCTGACACGCAAGATGAAGGAGCTGGGGATGGAAGACATCAGCTAGCGGCGATCACGCTCACGGCGGCGGAAGCCGCCTGCGGCAGTCTATACTTCCACGATGATTGACGACCTTTCGAAGAAGATCGGTGTCACGCCGGAGATGCTGCTCGGCAATCCGTTGAGCGATTGGTTGGCCGCTGCGATCGTGGCCCTGCTGGTGTGGACGATTCTCTGGGCCGTGAAAAGGTTCGTCACGGGGCACTTCGAGAGCTACACCAAAGGCAAATACCCCTCGCTGCTACGGCTCGTCGCCTACTTGATCAGCAATACCCGGCGGGTCTTTTTTGTTGGCTTATCCCTCTGGGCCGGGCAAGAGCTCCTCAAGCTGCCCCGCAAGACCCAGCGCATCGTGGACGACACGGTGCTGATCCTGTTGCTGCTGCAGGCCGGGATCTGGGCCGGCAGGGCGGTGCGCTTTTACTTGGAATTGAAACGGCGCGAACGCGGTGTGGACCGCGTATTCGAAGGCTCGCTCGAAATCATCAATTTCGTCGCGGGGGTGATGATTTGGGCCTTTCTCACGCTGGTGGCGCTCGACAATCTCGGCGTCAACATCACCGCCTTGCTGGCGGGGCTGGGCGTGGGCGGTGTGGCCGTGGCGCTGGCGCTGCAAAACATCCTGGGCGATCTGTTCGCGTCGCTCTCCATCGCCCTCGACAAGCCGTTCATGGTCGGCGACCTGCTGTTCATCGAAACGTACATCGGCACCGTCGAGCACATCGGCGTCAAGAGCACCCGGCTGCGCAGCGAAAGCGGCGAGCAGATCATCCTGTCGAATGCGGATATCTTAAAGAGCCGGGTGCGTAATTTCGGCCGCTTGCGGGAACGACGAATCTTGGCAACGATTCGCGTGAGCTACGACACCCCCGCCGATAAGGTCAAGGCAATTCCGCCATTGCTGACCAACATCGTCGCCGAATACGCGCAGGCTCGCTTCGAACGCTGCCACCTGATGACGCTGGGCGAGAGCTGGTTGCAATTCGAATTGGCGTACTTCGTCCAGCAACCGGCCGTGAATCCGATGTTGGATCTGCAGCAGTCGGTGAACTTCCGCATCGTCGATGAGCTGGCGCGCTTGGGAGTCAAGTTCGCCTATCCGACGCAGCTTGTCTACGTCGAAAGTCCGCGGGCCGCGGCCGACAAATGAGCCGATGTTTCACGTGGTACTGTTTGAACCTGAAATTCCGCCGAACACCGGCAACACCATCCGCTTGTGCGCCAATACCGGAACGACGCTTCACTTGATCAAGCCGCTGGGATTTCGGCTTGACGATAAAAGCCTGCGGCGCTCCGGACTTGACTACCACGATCTCGCGGAAGTGAAAATCCACTCGAATTTCGCAGCCTGCCTGGATCAGTTGCAAGGCGCGCGGCTGTTTGCGGTGGAGACCAATGGACAGCGCTGCTACAGCGACGTGCGCTACCGCCCCGGAGACGCGTTCTTGTTCGGGCCCGAAACGCGCGGCCTACCGCCGGCTGCGCTGGCCTTGGCGGGTCCCGACCAATCGTTGTTCATTCCGATGCGACCGAAGAGCCGCAGCATCAACTTATCCAATGCAGTGGCGCTCGTGGTGTTCGAGGCCTGGCGCCAGGCGGGTTTCGACGGCCGCGACTCTTAACGGAGTCTAAAGTCGCCGAAGAGTTGGAGTTACCGCGCTAGAGCTGCTGCGGTATTCGTGTCGGCGTAGAAAACCGTTGGGCCAGCCGCATCATTGTCATCGCGCGGTTCGACGTCAGCGACTCCAGGGCCGCAAAACACGCCGTACCGGATCGCCGGTCGAGGCCGGGAGGTTAGGGTCCAGAAGCCGGCGACGGCGCAAATGGCGGATCGCCGCCTGCACGGTCGACTTGGACAAACCGGTCTTGGTGGCAATGGTCTGCAGGCTGACGGCTACCGTGTCTCGTTTGGCGGTTGCCGCGGAGCGCAACAGGTAAAGGTAGACGATGAAAGCGGCGGGGCGCCGGTCATGTCCCACGAGATCCGGCATGAGCACATCGATGACGTAGTTATCCAGACTGTGGGACGGCATGATAATTACTATACCGATTATCGGTATCCGGCGCCCGGGAATTGGCCGATAATCGCGTCTGGTTCAACCGTCGGGAGAGCGATTGCGATGATCACTCAAGTCAAATTCGTCGGCATACCGACGCGCGACCAGGATCGCGCCCTCAAGTTTTATACCGAGAAATTGGGATTCGACGTGGCGACCGATCAGGTCTTCGACGCCACGCAGCGCTGGATCGAGCTGCGGGTCGCCAACTCCGCGACCCGCGTGGTGCTGTTCACCCCGCAGGGCCACGAGAGCCGCATCGGAACATTCTTCAACGGTTCATTCGCCTGCGACGACGTGGACGCGACCTACCGGCAACTGAAGGCGCGCGGCGTCGAGTTTACCTCGCCCCCCGAGAAACAGCCCTGGGGCGAGTTCGCGACGTTCAAGGATCCCGACGGCAATCAATTCGTATTGTCCTCGGGTTAGCTTGAAGGAGCGCGCGGCTCAATTCGCGGCGCTTTTAATCCCCGCTTTCTGTGCTTGGATCCAGCTGTTGGTGCGCGCGTCCAACAGATCGAGCGGCAGCACGCCGCCGTTCAACATCTCGTCGTGAAAGCTGCGAATGTCGAACTTGGAACCCAGTTCTTTTTGCGCGCGATCGCGAAGTTCGCGAAACTTAAGCTGGCCGAGCTTGTAGGACAGCGCTTGGGCGGGCCAGGCGATGTAGCGATCCGTCTCGGATTGGATCGTCGGCTCATCGACCGGCTGGTATTTGCGGAAGAAGTCCACCACCTGATCGCGGCTCCAGCCCTCGGAATGAATGCCCGTATCCACGACCAGGCGCACGGCGCGAAATAGCTCGCTGCTGAGCCTGCCGTAGTCGCTGACCGGGTCCTGGTAGAACCCGACTTCCTTGCCGAGCTGTTCGGAATAAAGGGCCCAGCCCTCGACGTAGCCGGAGTTGCCGGCGTGCTGGCGAAACTTCGGCAAGCCGGTCATCTGCTGCGCCACCGATAATTGCATGTGATGTCCCGGGATGCCCTCGTGATAGGCCGTGGCCTCGTCATCGACCAGCCAGCGGTGTTCAAAATTGGCGGTGGCGACACTCACCCGTCCGGGACGGCTGCCGTCGGGAGTCCCGGTTTGATAGTGCGTCGCCGCCGCGGCCTGAAACGCCGGGATGGCCTCGACCGTGACCGGCGAGCCCGGGATGTAGCCGAACAAGTCCGGAAGCTTCGGCTGCATCTGCGCGATGTAGCGGCGAAAGTCGTTGAGAATCTGTTCGGCCGAGATCGGGATGTACTTGGAGTTGGTTTTCAACGCCTCGCGGAAGGACGCCACATCCTTGAAGCCTTGACCGCGCGCAATGGTCAGCATCTCGCCTTGTATGCGCTCGATCTCGCGTAAACCGATCGCATGAATCTCTGCCGGAGTCAGCGTGCTGATCGTGGTGCGGCTGCGAATGTCATTAAGGTAGCGCTCTTTTCCGTCCGGCAGGGAAGTGACGCTCAACGTAGAGCGGCCATTGGGCGCGTACTGCGTGGCGATGAACGCACCAAAGCTTTTGTAGGCCGGTAAGACCTCGTTGTTGACGGCGTCGGTGATCGACTGGGTCAGACGCTGCTGATCCGTGGCGGAGATGCTGTCGGGAAATTTCTTGGTCGGCAGCAGAAAAGGATCCGCCGCAATGACGCCGGCACATTGCGCCGGGACTTTCTCGAGAAGAAAGCGCACCGGCATGAGCTTGTCCTTCATCCCCGCACGCAGCGTCTCCTCAGTTTGTTGAAGCACGCGCGGAATCTGATGCAGGCGCGCGATGTAGTCCTCGTAGTGCTTGACCGAATCGAGCGGCACGGCGAGCGGCAAATCCGCCAGGCGCACCTGCGGGCCGTCCATCTGGTTGACCGGCATTTCGTGCTCTTTAAAGGAGTAATTCGCCATGCGCTGCATCAACGAGCGCTGCATCACGGCGTGCGAGAGAGTGTCCTGTTCCGCAAAACCGGCCGTCGAAATAGCGTTGAGACGGGCGAGAAAGTTTTGGTCGTCGGCGTGCTGGCGCTGCGCGCCGGCGGGAGAATAGTCGTCGAGCTGATCGTTATAGCGATAATCGCCGATCGCGGTCGCGCGTTCGGGATGGTTCTTGAGATCCGATTGGTACTGTTCCTCGAACAGCGCGTTCTGGGCGGCCAATCTCGACGCGAGCGAAGCCGGCGCCTCGGCCGCGGCCGTGAACGAAACGGCGAGCAATAAGGCAGCGTGTGTGAGCTTAAGCATATTTTTTACGATTCCCAAAAGAGCAGTTATTTGGCGGCGGCTGGAAAGGCCGGCAATTTATCAATATCGCGCGCATCGTGCTGAATGATCACGGTGGCCTTCAAATTCGCGGCCAGCTGCTTGAATCGATCCAGCGACGCCAGCGAGTCGGCGCGGTTGGTGTTGAAAGTCGGCACGCCGTTGCTGTCGTAGTTCTCGCGAAAATGCGCCAGATCGCCGGTGATCAGCACATTGCCTTTGTCCTTGAGCTTGACCAAGAGGCTGTGATGGCCGGGGGTATGGCCCGGCGTATTCAACATGATCACGCTGCCATCGCCGAACACGTCCTTGTCGCCCGAAACCGGTTCCACCTTTCCGCCGCCGCTGATCCAATGGACGAAATTCGCCGGGTTGATCAAAGGGTTCGGCTTGGCATCCGTCAGCGCCTCCCAATCGCCCTTGCCGATCAACAAGGTCGATTGCGGAAAGGAAGCCACCTGGCCGATATGATCGCCGTGATAGTGGCTGACCGCGACGTAGGTGATTTGTTCCGGCTTCAAGTTAAGCTGCGCCAGTTGCTCCACCAAGCTTTGCTTAGGGGCGGTGGGCGCGGCGTTGCCGCTGCCCGCCGCTGGATTGCCCGTGTCCCAAACCAGGTAGTCGTTGCCGTGCTTGATCAAGTAGCAGCTGTACGTCAGCTGTACGTTCAGTCCTTTGAACGCGGCGACATCGGAGAAGCGGCTGACATCGGCGACCGTCGTCGTCTTGCCGCAATCGAAGCGAGTCAAGGAAACTTCCGGGGGCGTCTGCGCGGACGCCGACGCGATGATCAATCCGGCAAGTGCCGCCGCGCCAAACCCAACACTGACTCGTTTCATGTGTGTGTCCCCGTTTGTTTGAATAATTCGAGCGTCATTCCAAAATCAAATCCCCGAGCACGCTATTCCGTCTCCGAACGCACCTCGCGTCCCATGAGCGCTTGAACGGCAGCCCGAACCGGCTTGTTCTCGTACATGATCGCGTATATTTCCCGGCAAATCGGCATTTCGACCTCAAGACGCCGCGCCACATCGTGCACGGCGCGCGCCGCCGGAACGCCCTCGACCACCTGGTGAATGGCCCGCTGCGCCTCCGCCGGTGACTCACCGCGGCCCAAGGCCATGCCGAAGCGGCGGTTGCGCGATTGATCGTCGGTGCAGGTGAGCACCAAGTCTCCAAGACCTGCAAGCCCCATGAAAGTTTCGCGCAGCGCGCCGAGTTTGACACCCAAGCGCATCATTTCGGCGAGGCCGCGGGTGATCAATGCCACGCGCGTATTGGCGCCGTAGCCCATGCCGTCGGCGATCCCCGAGCCGATGGCGATGACATTCTTCACGGCCCCGCCGACTTCGACACCCATGATGTCGGTCTGGGTGTAGGCACGGAAACTCGGACCCGACAGGCTCAAGGCGAGTTCCTTGGCGAAGTGCTCGTCGGCGGAGGCAATGGTCATCGCCGTGGGCAGCCCGGCGCCGACTTCCTTCGCAAATGTGGGACCGGACAGCACGGCTCCGGGTCTTGCACCCAAGACTTCCTTGACCACTTGGTGAGGCAGCATGCCGCTCTCAATCTCGAATCCTTTGGTCGCCCAGGCGATGCGGGTGTGAGCCGCCAGGTGCGGCGCAATCGCTGCCAGGGTGGAGCGAAACGCATGCGAGGGCACCGCGATCAAGGTGTCGCGGGCCTCTTTGAGCGCCTGGCCCAAATCCACGGCCACCTGCAGCGCTTCCGGGAATTCAGCCTCCGGCAAATAGCGAAGATTGCGGCGCGATTGGCGCAGCGCATCGCGTTGCGCGTCGTCCCGGCCCCAAAGCTGAGTGGGGTGTCCTTCGCGCGCCAATAGAATGGCGAGTGCCGTGCCCCAGGAGCCGGCGCCGATGACCGCCATCGGTTCCGCACGCCGGATGCGCATTGGTGCTCTAGTTCACCGAAGTCGGCTGCGGCGCTTGCGACGCCTGGGCGAACAGGGCATCGAAATTGACCAACGGCAGAAGAAAACCAGGGAATCCACCCTTGGTGATCAAGTCCGAAACCGCTTCCCGCGCATACGGCAACAGCACGCTCGGGCAGAAGCTGCCGATCAGGCGCTTCAGATCCTCGACCGACGCGCCCGTGATCGAGAACACCCCCGCTTGCTTGACCTCCACCAAGTAAAGCGTCGCGTCACCCTGCTTGGCTTCCACGGTGATGGTCAGCAATACCTCCCGCGCTTCCGCCGAGAGCTCCTCCACGGAGGTATTCATATTGAGCTGAAACTTCGGTTCCCAGGTCTGATTCACGGGCATCCGCGGACCATTCGGCGATTCGTAGGAGCAATCCTTCAGATAGACCGTCTGCAAACTCACCTGGACACCGGCGACGTTCGATTCCGGCTCCGCTTTTCTTACCTCGTTCATCCTGCCCCCTGAATAAGCCGATCGAGCTCGCCGCTGCGATCCAGTGCGAAAAGGTCGTCGCACCCACCGACATGCTTGTCACCGATAAAAATCTGCGGAACCGTGCGCTGGTTGCTGCGCGCTATCATTTCCTCGCGATACTTGGCATCGTCTTCAACATTGATCTCGCTGAAAACCACGTTCTTCTTGGTCAGCAAGCTCTTGGCTCGCTCACAATACGGACACCAATCCGATACGTACAAGGTCACGACCGGTTGGGTCATTTCGAACTGCCCTTACCTCCGGGCGTCTTGGCCAGCGGCATATTGTCCTTCACCCACCCGTTGAGCCCGCCCTGAAGATTGAACACCTTGGTGAATCCGAGCTTGATCAGCGTGCGCGCGGCGCTTGCGCCCTGGGTGCCGCTGTCGCAATACGTGATGACGTTCTTGTCACGCCACTTTTTCAGCGCGTCGGCTTGCGCGGGAAGATCGGCCGCCGGCACATTGCGCGCATCGACGATATGGCCGGCATCATACGAATCCTTGTTGCGCAGATCGATGACGAGCGCGCCTTGATTCATGAGCCTCACGGCCTGCGCAGCGCTCAACGCGGCAAATGCCTGGACGCGCACGTGCAGCTCGTAGGCAAGCAGGGCGATGGCGGCCGCGACGGCCGCGCCGCTGAGGTAGGGGTGATGGGCGATGTACTCCAACAGTTGCTGCATGCCGCTCGCGTTTTCCGGTTTTTGGGGCGCGCAAGTATAGCAGCGGTCACAAGGCTTGTATGCTTGCCTCCCAAGATGAAGACTCCACCATGAATTGCCGTCATAGATGCCTCTATCTCTGTGCCGCACTGGTCATCGTGCTGTGCGCAAATATCGCCGGGGCCGTGACGGAACCCGCGGATTCCGCCCAAGCGAAGGCCAAACTCGCGGCGGTGCGCGCACGAATTGCCGAGCTGACCGGCCGAATCAACACCCAGCTCGCGCAACGCGATTCCTTGAATGCGCGCGTTCGCGAAACAGAACTCGTGATTGCCGCAAAGCGCCAACGCCTCGACGAGCTGCACGCCGCGCAGCTTCTCGCCGAGCGGCACCTCGCGGAATTGCGCGCCGAGCAAACGCGCAACCAAAATGCGCTGCTCGCGGAGCGGGCCTCGCTGGCGAGCCAGGCGCGCGCGGCGTACATGATCGGCCGCCAGGAGGAACTTAAATTGCTCTTGAACCAGAGCAATCCCGCGAGCCTCGGGCGCACGCTCACCTACTACGGCTACTTTGCCGAGCAGCGCAGCCGCAAGATCAATTCCATTCAGGATGATGAAACGAAACTGCAGCAAACGGTGGCGCAGATAGAACAGCAAACGCAACAGCTGCGGGGACTTCAGGACGATGCAGCCCAAGAGATCGCGGGACTTAAGCGCGCGCGTGCCGAGCGCGGCGTGGCGGTCGCCGCGCTCACCAAGAAACTGGCGAGCGGCAATCAAGAGCTCGGTGATTTGAAGCGCGAAGAGCAGGCGGTGGAAGCGCTGGTCGCCGACCTTGCCCGGGTCATGCAGGACTATCCGATGGACGCCAACATCAGCTTCGATCACATGCGCGGCAAATTGCCGTGGCCGGTGCTCGGGCGCCTGAGCGCGCGCTACCAGGCGCCGCGGGACAAATCGCCCGGGGGCGTCCGCTGGAACGGCATCATGATCGATGCGGCGCGCGGCGCGAAGGTCAGAGCTCCCTACTTCGGGCGCGTGGTGTACGCCGATTGGCTGCAAGGCCTGGGATTGCTGATGATCATCGGCCATAGCGGCGGCTACATGACCCTGTATGGTCATGCCGAGGTTCTCTACAAATCGGTCGGCGATTCGGTCGCTCCGGGGGATCTGATCGCCGCCTTGAGCGACAGCGACAGCGCCGCGCCACAGCTGTACTTCGAAATACGCGAGGGTCGCAAAACCGTGGATCCAAAGCTCTGGCTGAAGACCAGCCCATAGGGCAAGCCGTTCCGGATGGTGCGAAACGCCTTAGGTGGCGGCGAATCGCCTCCGCACGTATGCTTCCTGCCGATGACCCGCAAATCCGGCCAAGCTTTACTACTGACCCTCGGCATCGCCATCGGCCTCTCGCTCGGGCTGGCGTTCGGCGTCCTGGCCGATAAACCGGCCGCCCTCGGCGCCGATCTGCCTTGGGCTGACGCCCGCATGCTAGCCACGGTGCTGGAACGGGTGAAGCGTGATTATGTGAATCCGGTGAACGATCACCAACTGCTGCAGGCGGCGATTCGCGGCATGGTCTCGTCGCTCGATCCTTACTCCGCCTATCTCGACGGCGACGAATACGACGAGGTCAAAATCAGCAGTTCCGGCCGGTATTCGGGCGTCGGCCTCGAGCTGTCGATCGAGGATGAGCAGGTCATCGTGATCGCGCCGTTTGACGGATCGCCGGCCGCGCAGGCGGGCATTCGCCCGGGCGATGTCATCGTCACGATCGACGGCATAGCGGTAAATACCAGCACTTTGGCGGATACCATCGGGCGCATGCGCGGTGCGGAAGGCTCGTCGGTGAAGATAGGCGTCATGCGCCAAGGCCATACCGAGCCGCTGCTGTTCACCCTGAAACGCTCGCGGGTCGACCTGCACAGCGTCAGAGCGGAGCTGCTCGAGCACGGTTACGGGTACGTGCGGATCTCCCAATTCAGCGAAACCACCGGCGATGACCTGATCGCGGGGTTGAAGGATTTGCGCAAACACAACGGCGCCCCGCTCAAGGGCTTGGTGCTGGACATGCGCGACAACCCGGGCGGTGTGTTGGAGGCCGCCGTGTCGGTTGCCGACACCTTTCTTGATAGCGGCGTCATTGTCACGGCCAAGGGGCGCACGCCGGATTCCAAATTCGAGATGGATGCGACGCCCGGAGATGCGTTGAACGGCGCGCCGATTGTGGTTCTGGTCAATGCGGGCTCGGCATCGGCGGCCGAGATCGTCGCCGGGGCGCTCAAGGATCAGCACCGCGCGAAACTCATGGGGCGCACGACTTTTGGCAAGGGCTCGGTGCAAACGATAATTCCGTTATCCGACGACCGCGCCGTCAAACTCACCACGTCGCTTTATTACACGCCGTCCGGCGTATCCATCAATCATCGGGGCATTGCACCCGACATCGAGCTGCCGCGTGATCGGCAACCGCCGCCGCCGCAGGCCGCAGATGCGCCGCTGTTGCAGCGCGACACCGAAGTCAGACGCGCCCTCGATGAACTGAAGGCCTCGCCCACGCGCGCGTCGGCCCCGACCACGGCCCGGCGTTAGCCGATGCGCAGTACACGCTCCATCGAAATCCTGTGTTTGGCGCTGGCCGCGCTGGTGCTGGTTTGGTCTCCGGCGCTGATGCGACAGTTATGGCCGGTGGTCGGCCTGCTGGCCGGTTTCGCGGCCGCCATCGTGGCATTTCGCACGCGCGGATTCCTGCGCGGCCGCAGCCATACAAGGCTCCTGATCGAATCGTGGTCGATGGTGGTCTTCATCACCGGCGTGCTGTGGTTCACGGGAAAAAGCGCGAGTCCGCTGCTCAACCTGTATTTGCTGCCGATCATCTTAAGCGCGCTGACGTTGGGGCGCCTGGTGACGCTCTTGCAGGTGGCGGTCATCGCGGCTTGCCACGCCTTGCTGGCGCTCGCAACGCCCGGATTGGAGGTGGTCTCGCTGGTCTATGCCAGCCAGGCGGTGGGTCAGCTGGCGCCTTTTCTGCTGGTGGCGTACCTGACCACCACCTTGTCCGCGGACATCACGGAGGCCCGCGAGCGCATCGAAAACCTTGCGCAGAACGATTCGTTGACCGGCCTTTACAACCTGCGCAAATTCACCGAAGTGCTGCAACGCGAGCATGCCGCCAGCGAGCGCAACCGCACTGGCTACTCGCTGCTGATGATCGATATGGACAAGCTCAAAGACATCAACGACACCTACGGGCATGATGCCGGCAACAGCGCCCTCACGCTGGTGGCGCAGTGCCTGCAAAGAAGCATTCGCACCACCGACCACGCGGCTCGCTTCGGCGGCGATGAGTTTGCGGTGCTGTTGCCGGGGGCTTCGCCCGAGGTCGCCGAGGCCGTGGTCAAACGCCTGCGGCACAATGTCTACAAGACCACGCTCGACGTGCGCTCTCGCATGATTCGTTGCAGTGTCAGTATCGGCGTGGTCACCTACCCTTCGGATTCGAAGGACATGCGAGAACTGTTGAGCATGGCGGACGATAAAATGTACCGAGACAAGGAACTGCGGCGCATGCCCGGAGTCGAAGCAAACGCCTGACCCTAAGTAAGCATTTCTTGAATCCTTACGAGCAAATGCTTGAAAGCGCTGGACTTTCACAGAAATAATGGCAAAGTTAGCGCTAGATCACGCCAGGGCGTGATTAACATATGTAGTTTCGGTTGCTCCCCAATAATGCGCGGGATGGTTAATGCGGTTCCTCAATTTTGTCGCTCTTTGCCTGTGTTTGTTGGCTTTTCATGCAACCGCTAAGGACGCCGGCAACCCCAAACTCAAGTCCAGCTCGGTGCTGATTGTCGATCAAAGCGATTCCTCGGTGCTGTATTCGCGCCATCCGGACGTGGCCGCCCCCATCGCCTCCATTACCAAGCTCATGACGGCATTGGTGGTGCTGGACGCACAGCAGCCGCTGGATGAACCCATCACCATCACGGAAGCCGACCGCAACCTGCAGAAATCCACGTTTTCCCGCCTCACCGTCGGCACCACGTTGACCCGGGGCGACCTGATGCATCTGGCCCTGATGGCGTCGGAAAATCGCGCCGCGCACGCCCTCGGGAACAATTACCCGGGCGGCATGCCCGCCATGGTGGCCGCCATGAATGCCAAGGCGGCATCCTTGGGGATGACCCACTCGCACTTCGTCGATTCGACCGGACTATCGAGCCAAAACGTGGCGAGCCCCGAGGACCTCTCGAAGCTGGTGATCGCCGCCTCGAAGAATCGCAGCATTCGCGAGTATTCCACCGATACGAATTACGCCGTGCGCATCAACAAGCACTTGGTCGAGTTTCGCAACACCGACCGCTTAGTCGCCAACCCGGCCTGGAACATCGTCGTCCAGAAGACCGGCTATATCGCCGAGGCCGGCAAGTGCCTGGTCATGTCGGCCGTCATCGAAGGCCGTTCCGTGGTCATCGTGCTGCTCGACTCGATCGGCAAGTACACCCGTGTCGCCGATGCCCAGCGGATCAAGAATTGGATGGAAACCAGCGCCAATTCCCGCTTCCAAGTGGCGATTCGCTAGACTCGCCGATCGTTTCCCGCGCCGCGCGTCCGCACCGGCGCGCACATTCAACCCCGAAAACCGTTATCGCCCGCTCAAGGATGACATCGCGGTCAGTTTTAATCAGACTGACCTTCAAGCGGCCGGAGGGGATATGCGGATAATTCTAGGCGTGGGATGCGCGGTGTGGCTCATGGCCGGTGCGGCGTCGGCCGCCGATCGAGCCTTGTCGGTCACCATTTACGCGGATGACCTGGCGCTGGTCCAGGACCGGCGGGACATCGAGGTCAAGGACGGCCGGCAGCGCCTTGAATTTCAGGATGTCTCGGCACAGATTCGGCCGGAAACCGTGTCTTTGGCCGCCGCCGACATCAGTATCATCGAGCAAAATTTCGATTTCGACCTGCTGACTCCCTTCAAATTGATGGAAAAGGCGGTAGGGCAGGAAGTCACCCTGGTTCGCGTAAATCCTGCCACCGGTGCGGAGACGCGCGAGCAGGCGCAGGTGCTCGCCACCAACGGCGGCGTGGTATTGAAGATCGGACAGCACATCGAAGTGCTGCGTGACGACGGTCTGCCGGTGCGCGTGATTTTCAGCAAGGTGCCCGACAATTTACGCGCCCGGCCCACCCTCTCGGTGACCGTCGTCGGCGCGCACGCGGGAACTCGCCGCGCCACATTGAGCTATCTCACGCCGGGTCTCGGCTGGAAGGCCGACTACGTGGCGCTCTACAACGAGAGCGACGGCAAAATGGACGTGCAGGGCTGGGTGACGCTCACCAATTCCAGCGGCACCTCCTATGAGAATGCGCAAACCCTGCTGGTCGCCGGTTCCCCCACCCAGGTGGATGGCGGCCGAGGCACACCGATCTATCGGCCGCCGCCACGTCGATCGGCGTTGCAGGAGGCAGGAACGGAAAGCGGCAGCCGCGAGCGATTGGGGGACTATTACCTGTACCCGCTGTCGGAGCGCACCACGATCGCCAATCTGCAGACCAAGCAGGTGAGCTTCCTCGATGTACACGGCGTCCCCGCGGAACATGGCTATGAATTTCGCAATCGGTGGCTGGGGACGGCGGAGGCGCCCGTGAGCGCCAAGAGCATCTACAGCTTTTCAACCAGCGCGCATGCAGGTTTGGGCGATCAGCTGCCGGCCGGGATATTGCGCTTCTACATGCGCGACAAGCGCGGCGATCCACAATTCATCGGCGAGAGCCGCATCGACCACACGCCGCTGGGTTCGTCCCTGTCGCTGGCAACCGGCGATGCCTTTGACGTCAAGGTTCACGCCATCGTCGACAAGCGCACGCGCCTGTCGACCTTTGATTGGCAGACTGACATGCGCTACGAATTGACCAATGCGCTGCCGCGCGCCGTGGTGGTGAAGCTGCGCCAAGAGGGTTTATGGGGCGATTCGGTCATCAAGACCGAAAGTCAAAAAAGCACCCGGGTGCATGCGGAAGCGGCCGAGTGGGCGGTGCCGGTGCCGGCCAACGGCAAGACGACGCTCACGGCCAGCTTCGAAACCCGGTACTAAAGGATTCCGCATGACCCGTTGGCGGTGCGCGGGACTGGGCTTGGTCGCTGTCGCGCTCAGCGCAGCGCCGGCGGTCGCGGCGGAAATTTTGGCGGCGCCCCCGTCGGTTCTCATCGTGACGGTGTATCGCGCGCCAGCCCGCAGTTCCGGTTCGATCGACCTTGCCCAACTGAATGGGTTTGCGCTGGTGAGCGAGACGCGCACCGTGCAGCTGCCGGCCGGCTTAAGTCGCCTGCGCTTCGAGGGCGTGGCGGACGGCATCGAACCGGCCAGCGCCATCGTCACCGGCCTTGGCAGCGGTGTGCTCGAGAAAAATCGCGATGCGCGATTGTTAAGCCCCACGGCGCTGCTCGCATCCGCGGTCGGCAAACCCGTCGAGCTAGTGCGCACCGACCGCAAGAGCGGCAAGACAGAACGATTGACCGGCACGCTTCTGTCCGACGCCGGCGGGGGCGTGGTGTTTCAAGGCGCGCAAGGCATCGAGGCGTTGCGCTGCTCCGGCTTGCCGGAAACCTTCAGCTTCGAGCCTGCCGCCGATTTGTCGGCCCGGCCCACCTTGTCGGTGCTGGTGCGCATGCCGCGGGCCGCGACTTTGAGCGTGACGCTCTCCTATCTTGCGCGCGGTTTCGATTGGGCGGCCGACTACCGCGCGACCTTGTCCCGCGACGAAACGAACATCGATTTGGGGGCATGGGTGACGTTGGCCAATTCAAACGGCGTGGGGTTTCCCGCGGCGCAAACGCAAGTGGTGGCGGGCCGAGTCAACCGCGAGGACGGGGAAGTCGATCCCATCGGCCTAGGGGGGCCGATTCTCGCGCAGTGCTGGCCGCGCGGCTCGACCAGCGATGCGCCGATGAATCTTAGCGTCGATCGGTTCAAGCGCAGTGCCGTGAACGGCATCACGGCAGCGATGGCGGCGCCCAGGCTCGAAAACGTCGTCGTCACCGCGCAAAGGGTGAGTCAGGAGCAGCTGGGCGATTTGAAACTCTATCGGGTGCCCGAGCGCACGACGCTGGCCAGCCGCCAGTCGAAGCAGGTACGGCTGTTGGATCGCTCGCGCATTCCCGTCGCCCTCGTGTATGGCGCGGACCTTAACGCGGATGAAACGCTTTCCGCGGCCCCGGCACGGCGATGGCTTCGAACGAGGAACACGATCGCGAATCATCTCGGCCTGGCCCTGCCCTTCGGGCACGGTCGAGGTATTTGCCTTCCATGACGGAGAGAGATTGCTGGAGCACGAAACCGGCCTGCGCGATATCGCCGTCGAGCAGGAGCTTGAAATCGACCTGGGGGCAAGCCCCGACGTGCGCGTATCGCAGGTCAAGGAAGAGACCCGCATCGACTCGGCGCATGCCGACCTGCTGCCGCTGGTGCCGGGGGTGATGCTGCGCACCGTCAAGGTCAAGGAGATCCAGCGCGTCGAAATCAGCAACGCCCGAGCCGCGGCCATTGAATTTGAGCTCAAGCTTCAGCTGCCCGAGGCGGCTCGCGTCGTGCGCGCCGACCATCCGCTCGACGCCAATAACGGCCGGCCCATTTTTCGCGTGAAGGTTCCCGCTCACCAGACGGCGACGCTGCGTTACCAGTGGCAGCACGAGAGCGAAAATCTGCGCACTCATTCGCGATCAGCGTCGCCGCCTTAGCTTACAATCAGAGCATGTCGGGAGCCTTAAGCACAGCGGTCGCACAGCGGTGAAAAGCCGCCGCGCGCAGATCAAAAACTACTTCGCCGAGAGTCGGCTGTTTACGATCCGCGGCATCGTCGCGGGCATCGTCGCGGGCGCGCTGCTGCTGGTGGTTGCGGGGCGCCTGTACTACCTGCAGGTGCTGAAATTCGACTACTACTCGAATCTGTCGCAGGGCAACAGCATTCGCACCGAGCCCATTCCGCCCAGCCGCGGATTGATCCTCGACCGGCACGGCGTGGTGCTCGCCGACAATCTGCCGGCCTACAACATCGAGCTGGTGCGCGAACAGGTGGGCGACAACAAGGCGCTCGACGCGACGCTTGCGCAGCTGGTGAGCATCGGGCTATTGCGCGGCGACGAGATCGGCAATATTAGGCGCACGGTGCTGCTGCACAAGGTGTACGAGAGCGTGCCGATCAAACTCCTGCTGAACGAGCAGGAGATGGCCTTGTTCGCAGTGCACCGCTACCAGTTCTCAGGCGTCGACATTCGCCCGCGCCTCGCGCGGCACTACCCGCTGCGGGAAATCGGCGTCCATGCCATCGGCTACGTCAGCGCCATCAATGAACAGGATTTAAAGCAAATCGACAGTGCCGAATACGCCGGCACCAGCCTCATCGGCAAGCTGGGCGTCGAGGGCGCCTACGAGCAACAGCTGCATGGCAAGCCCGGCTTTCGGCAAATCGAAGTGAACGCCGCCGGCCGCCCGGTGGAAAAAAAGGGCGGCTACGCCTCGGACTTAACCACGCAGCCGCCGGTCGCCGGCGAGGATTTGATTCTCGGGATGGACGTGCGCGTGCAAAAGGCGGCCGAAGAGGCGCTGGTGGGCAAGCGTGGATCGGTGGTCGCGCTCGACCCGAAGAACGGCGACATCATTGCGCTTGCCAGCACCCCGGGTTTCGATCCCAACGATTTCGTGCGCGGCCTGTCGGTGGCGCAGTACGCGGCGCTCTCGAACAACATCGATGTGCCGCTGCTGAATCGGGCGCTGCGCGGCGCGTATCCGCCGGGATCGACCGTCAAGCCGCTGTACGCGCTGGCCGCGCAGAAGTACGGGGTCATCACTCCGCTGCAGACGCAATTCTGCCCCGGCTTCTTTACCTTGCCCGGCAGCAGCAACAAGTATCGAGACGACGAGAAGCACGGCAACGTCGACATGCGCACCGCCATTTCGAGGTCCTGCGATGTGTACTTTTATCGAGTCGCCGAGAAGATGGGCATCGATCACATGCACGAGTTCATGAGCGCCTTCGGCTATGGTGAGTTGACCGGCATCGACATCCCGGGCGAGAAACCGGGACTGTATGCCTCGCCGGAATGGAAGCGACGCGTGTTCAAGCGCAAGGCGGATCAGGTGTGGTTTCCCGGCGAGACCATCAGCATGGGCATCGGCCAGGGCCCGATCAACGTGACGCCGCTGCAGCAGGCGCATTTCGCCGCGGAAATCGCCGAACGCGGCAAAATCATCGCAACCCCGCGCTTGGTTGCGGCCACGCGCGCGGCGGGTTCGACCACCATCGTCCAGCGCGAACCTCAGCTCAGGGCGCCGGTCAACCTGGCCACCGATGAGCAGTGGGGGGTGATCTGGGACGGCATGGAGGGTGCGGTATCGCCGAGCGGCACCGCCCATGTGGCCGGCGCCGGCGCGAAATACAAATTTGCCGGCAAGACCGGCACCGCCCAGGTGGTGACCGTCAAGCAAACCGAAAGCACCAAGCACGTCGACGCCGATATACGCAAGCGCGAACACGCCTGGTTCATCGCCTTTGCGCCCGTCGACGACCCGAAAATCGCCATCTCCGTGCTGGTCGAAAACGGCGGATTCGGCGCATCGGCGGCGGCCCCGATCGCGCGCAAGGTGCTCGACTCTTATCTGGTCGGAGAAGACGGGGAGACGAAGAAGACGCCCTAAGGGGCTGCGGCTCAGAAGCGAATCGTCAGGTGCAAGCCGAAATTTCTGGGTTCGCCCAATTGCGTGTACAGCTTATTGGGAAAAGCCGGCGGCTCGTCGCCGAAGTAAAAGCCGCGCACCGTGTAATTCTTATCCAGCAGATTGCGGCCCCAGAGATAGAGTTCCCATCGCGCGCTCTCCCAGCCCAATTTGCCATTCACCAATCCGTAGGCGCTCGAGCGCGTCCAGTTCGGCGGCAGATCGTAGAAAAATGCGCCCATGCCGGTGATGTCGAGCCGTGCGTAAGGACCGCGCGCATCGCGCCAGGTCGCATTGAGTGCGGCTTGCCAGGGCGGCGCGTGCGGCAACGCGCGGTCGGGAAGCGTGACACCGTTCTGCACGAAGCCATGGTACAGCGTCTGCAAGAGACCCAAGGAGGCGCCCACCGTCAGACGGTTGATCGGCGCCCAGTCGAGCGTGCTCTCCAGGCCATAGTTGTGTCCGGAGGGCGCGTTGCCGGTAAAGAAAATAAACGTGTTGGGATTGCTCGGATCGAGCTGCTCTCCGGTCAGCAGCTGCTCGTTGTGGCGCATCATATAGAAGAGCGAGGTGTCGATCTGCAGTCGGCCGCCGTCAAGCTGCGCCTTGTGCCCGACCTCGAAGTTCAAGACCGATTCGGGACCAAATTGCAATTGATCGGGCGGCAATCCCGGGCTCAAGTTAAAACCGCTCGCCTTGTAGCCGCGCGCGATCAACGCATACACATGCTGTCCGTCGGCCACCGCGTAGTCGACCGAGGCATGGCCGCCCCAGAGATTGTCGGTGGGGCCGAAGTTGTTGGCGGTGCTCGGCGCATCGAGATTCGTGGTGGTGTCGTGGTAGTTCGCGGTATGCCGCTCGGCGCGCAGCCCCAACGACCAACGCGCCCGTGCGCTCAAGTCGCCGTCGAGCTGCCCGTACAGGGCGGCGTTGCGCGAACGGTAGCCGCTCGATGTGACGCTCAAGGTGTCTAAGTTCTGCGTGGCATCGAAAGGATCTAAATAGGTGCCGGCGGTGGTGTCGGTCAATGATTCGCGCAGTTCAAAGGCATAAACGCCGAACAGCCAGGAGAAGCCGGCCGCCGCGCCGGCCGGTGCATCGCTCAACCGAAATTCCAAGCTTCGCGTCGAGCGATGGCGCAGCTGATCCTCGGTGAAATCATCGGTGTAGGGCGCCCATAGCTTTGGATTGCCCCAGTCGCTGTCGAAGCCGTAATTGATGTCGGTGTCGGCATAGGTGGCGATGGTGGTGAGCGTCGCGGGAGCGAACCCTGAGTAAGTGGCCCGCGCCGACACGCCGGTGGAATATTGCCGGTCGACGCCGGGGTGGTCGGATTGTGTGATGCGGCTGTTGTCGATGGCAAAGGCGTCGTAGCCGTTGTCGATCTGCGCGCGCAGCAATGTCACATCGATGCGCCACGCGTCATTCGGCTCGTAGCGCCATTTGCCGCGCACCGTGAGCTCGTCGCGATTATCGGTGTTGCTGCGCCCGAGATACGCATTGTGATAAAAGCCGTCGCTGGTATAGCGCTGTACCGCGAGCCTGAAGGCGGAATCAAGCGCGCTCACGGGGCCTGTGAGCACGGCGCCGTAGGATCGCTCGTGGTAGTCGCCAACGTCGAATTCCGCGCGGCCGCCGAAGGTGTCGGCGGGCTCGGCACTCTTCACGTAGATGAGGCCGGCGAGTGCGTTGGCGCCGTACAGCGTCCCTTGCGGACCGTGAAGCACTTCGATGTGATCGACGTCGAACAGCGTCGCTGCGGTTCCCAGGCCGCTGAAATCGATGTCGTCAATGAGAAATCCCACCGATGGATTCGGAGCACCCTGGTATTGCTGCAGTTCGCCGATGCCGCGTATCTGAAAGTAGCGCGGGCGCGAGGTATCTCCAGCCCAGTTCAAATTGGGAACCAGCGCCAGCACATCCTCGAAATGCTGCTGGCCAGCGTCGTGAATCGCGGCTTGGGTCAGCACGGTAATGCTGCCGGGCGTTGCCTCGAGGGCTACCGGTTGCAAGGTGGCCGTGACCACGATCTGTTCCAGCGGCTGATCGCCTAAATCCGCGGCCAGCACTTGCGTCGACAGCAGCGCCGCAAGTACCCATCGAATGCCTAAGGCGGTTGTATTGCTACCCATGCTCCCTCCGCCGGTACTAACCGGATCAGGTTCAATGGGTTTGCTGGTGTGCCGTAACGGCGGCCAGCATCTCAGGCCCTTAAGGCCACCCCAGCTAATTGGTTATCGAAAAAATCTCACGTCAAAAAAGTGCGCGAACCGCGCCGATCAGGCCGCCTAGGACCAGAATCACCAGGGGCAGAAACGTCATGCCATAGCCCACATCGCGTTTGGCCGGGTCTTTCACATATGTAAAGGCATACAGTTCCCGGCCGACCAAATAGACGGCTCCCAGCGCCGCTGCGACCTTGGGATTGAAGTAGTGCGCGAACAGGTAGATTCCCGGCAAAAAAGCAATCAACTGTTCCAAGGTATTCTGCTGAACGCGAAAAATGCGCTCGAAGTTCTCATTGCCGGTGATCGCCGGCGCCTTCACGCCGTAGCGCCCGCGCGCCCCGCCGACTTTGAATCCGAAGACGATGAACTGCAGAACTGCGAGCGCAGTCACGATATCGACATAAGCCATGGATCTTCCTCCCTTGTTGATGGATTCTAGCACTCCGCCGCCGGCCGTTTTGCGCCAGGCTATGGCGTTCTTCTTAAGCAGAGGGCCACTGTCCGCAATGAGCTTACCCCGAAAATCCACCCGCAACGGCACTCGCGGCTACGCCCATCTGGTTGAAATCGAAGTACCCGTCGCCCGGGTGTGGCGCGCCTTGACCGATCCGGGGCTGATCCGCATCTGGTCGGGACAAGAGGCCGAGATCGATCCGCGCCAGGGCGGCGCCTATCGGGTCGGCAAGCGCGGCGCGATTGCACGGGAGGCGCACATCGATATTTTCGAAGTGAATCGACGCTTGCGACTGATATACCTCAACGCGGCCGATGCGCCGCCCAGCGACAGCGCCGCCGTCGATGATTTCATTCTGGATATGCGCAAGGGCGAGAGTAAGACCTCGTTGCGGCTCTTAGGATCCGGAATCCCCGATGCGGCGGCCTGGGACCAGGCGTACACGCGGGTGCGGATGGGCTGGGAGCGGTATCTGGCGCGCATCAAGGTGACGCTGGAAAGTCCGCCGGTTCCCAAGCCCATCAACGTGGCACCCAAGGATCCACCCCTGCCCGGGCTTGATTATTGACCTAATATCCGCAAATTCCTTGTTATGCTGGGCCGCCAAGGCGGGCTCGACGGAACAAGGAGAGAGCGATGATAGGATTTCTGATACGCGCAGTCCTGGTCGCGCTGGGTCTTTGGTGGGCCACCGTGTGGGTGCATGGCGTGACGATCGACCGCCCGTCGACCTTGTTGCTCGCAGGCGTTCTGCTCGGCGTGGTCAATTCCATCGTGCGGCCCATTGCGATTTTGTTGACGCTGCCGCTGACCATACTCACCCTCGGCTTGTTCATTCTGGTCATCAATGCCGGCATGGTGGAGCTGGTCGCCTGGATGTTGCCGGGCATGCACGTCGCGGGATTTGGCGCCGCTTTCTGGACCGCCATACTCGTTAGCCTGGTCAGCATGGTCGGCTCGTGGTTCGTGGGCGGCAAAGGCAGGGTCGAGGTGTACAAGGGTCGACGCTAGAGGCGCCTCAAGGCGACGAGGACAGCTCGAGCGCCTCCAAGCGCGGTCCTTCCAATCGGCCGATATGCACCGAGGTGTCGTACAGCACCACGCTGAATGCCACCAGGGCGATCAGCAGTGCGATTGACGCCCGGACATGACGCGATTCGAATTTGCGCATCGCCGTGGCGTAGGCGATCAAGCCCAAGACCGCGGCGACGACGATGATCGCATCGATGCTGGCGCGCTGCCAGTAGCTGCCGCCCAAATGCAGCCACATGCCGAATTCGTCGAACGTGAGCGCCATGGCGATGCCGTAGCCCAAGGCGGCGATGCGCAACTGTCTTGCGCTGCGCGCGCTGAACAAAAGGTAGGCGGCAACGCCGGCCAGCAGAAAAATCCCGTAGTTCAAATGATGCACATGCGTGCCGTGCAGAAAAAAATACAGATTCGGCATGCGTCGCGACATGATGAGCAGCACCAGGATGCGCGCCGCAATAAAGGTGAGAATGAAGCCGAACAATGCTCGGCGGGCAAGCTGCGCCGGTGTGGCGATCGTTTCGTCCATTAGGATCTACTGGGTCTTCGGCTCCGCCAGCGTCTTGGGATCCGTCAGGCTACCGCCCGGCAGCGTCAAGATGCCAACGCCGACGATGATGATCGCCATGCCAAGGAGCTGCAAGCCAGAGAGATGTTCATGCAGCACAAGCCAGCCCAGCAGCGCGGCGATCGCGGGATTCACATAGCTATAGGTGCCAATGAGCGTCGGCGTCGTATTCATGGTCAGCCAACCGTAGGCGGTATAGGCGAGGCCGGAACTCAAGAAGGTCAGATAGCACAGCGCGATGAGCCCGGGCGCGTTGGGGGGCCAATGCATGGAGTCGCCGCGAGCCAGCGCCATGCCGAGCAGCATCAATCCGCCCATGAGCATTTGCAGCGCCATGAACATCATCGAGCTCAAATGGGTATTGATGCTACGGTAATACAGTGTGCCCAACGACCAGGAAGCGCAGGCGGTCAGCACGCCCAATGACGCCAGCGACGCCTGCGTCAATAAGGGGCCCTTTGGCACCAGCATCAAGACGGCACCGATGAATCCAATCACCAATCCGAGCACGGCCCATCGTGTTAAGGGATGGCCGCGTCGGCCAAACACGCCGAGACCGGCAATCCAGAATGCGGAAGTGCCATTGAGCAAAGCGGCCTGGTTGCTGGGAAGATATTGAATGGCCCAGGTATTTAACCCGTTGCAGACGAATACCATGAAGAAGCCGGCAATGATGACGTGACGCCACTCGATCAAGCGTTCGGGAAGGCGGTCGCGACCGTAGAATCCCGCAACGATCGTCAGCAGGACGCCCGCCGTCACAAATCGAATGCCGGCGAATAAGGCCGGAGGCAGGTTTTCGACCGCGATTTTGGTGAATAGAAACGACGACCCCCACACCAGGTACACGGTGGAGAGGCAAAGCATGACCTTCGTGGAATGGCGTGCGTCGCGCAATCTAAATCGCGCGGCGCGGCGTTCCGGCGCGGAAAATCCGGCAGCAAGTGCACTGCGGCGCTGAGGCGGCGCTCGGTCTCATACCACGTCGCCCATAAGTTTTTTCACCGGCCGGCTGATCACCAGCAGAACCGCGCCCAATCCGACCGAAAAGTAGACGATGTGCATGTACTGACCTGGCATGGCGGCGACATTGTTGGCATCGAAATCCCCGGCAATCCGGCTTGCGACGAGATTGCCCAGGGAGGTCGCCAGGAACCACATGCCCATCATTTGTCCCACGAAGCGTTTCGGTGCCAGTTTCGTGTAGTAGCTCAAGCCCACCGGACTTAAGCATAGCTCGCCGAAGGTGTGCAGCAAGTAGGTCATGATCAGCCAGTAGGGCAAGACCTTGGTGCCCGATGCGACGATGGTGGCCGCGGCAGCCATCACCACGAAACCCGAGCCCATCAACATGACGCCGATGGCGAACTTCGCGGGCGCCGACGGATTCAAGTTGCGCTTGGCGAGCATGACCCACAGCCAGGCGAAGAAGGGCGCGAAGATGAAGATGAAGAACGAGTTCAACGACTGGAAGAAACTTGAGGGAATGACGAAGTTCGCCCAGCTCACCAGGCGGTCGGTGTAGCGCTCGGCGAATAGATTCAACGAGGAGCCGGCTTGCTCGAAGCCGGAGAAAAATAAAGCGCAGCCCACGAACAACACCACCAGCACCACACCGCGGCGGCGCTCCTCGCGCGTAAGATCGGCGATGAAGAAGTAGTACAGGAAGTACAGCACGGCCATGGCGACGATCGCATTGCTGACCGTTCGCGCGAGACTGACCGGGTTGACGGGGATCACCCCGAAGCTCACCAATCCCAGAATGATCAGCACCACGGCGAGCGCAGCCGACATCTGCAGCCATTGCTTGGTGCGTACCGAGGCTAAGGGTTGCGCAGGCGACGTGCTTTGCTCGCCCTTTGGCGCCGGCGCGATGTAAGCGCCGGATGCGCCCAGGTGCCGCTTGGTCAAATAGAATTGCAGCACGCCGACGGCCATGAAGAACGCCGCGGCGCCAAAGCCGGCACGCTGTCCCCAGAGAATTTGCGCCTCACCCGTCACCAATGGGCCTAAAAAGGCACCGATGTTGATGCCCACGTAGAAGATCGTGAAGCCCGCATCCAGGCGTGCACCGCCCTCCGGATACAGATCGGCGACGATGGCGCTGACGTTGGGCTTGAGCAGCCCCACGCCGAGCACGATCACGACCAGGCCGATGTAAAACCCATGTGGGGTGGTGGAAGTCGCCAGCAAGGTATTGCCGATGGTGATCGCGATGCCACCGGTCATTATCGCGCGTTGCGCGCCGATCAGCCGGTCCGCGATCCAGCCCCCGGGAAGCGCGGCCAGGTAAACGGCCGCGTTGTACAGCCCATAAATCGCCGTGGCGGTCTTATCATCGAGTCCGAAGCCGCCCGCGGTTACGGAGTGCACCAGGAACAGCACCAGCAGGGCGCGCATGCCGTAGAACGTGAATCGTTCCCACATTTCTGTGAGAAACAGCGTGGCTAAACCTCGCGGTTGACCGAAGAAGGTAGCGCTCAAATCAGGCCCCGGCTTCGCGTTCAGCTTGTTCTGCTTCTTCTTTCTCGCGTGCCGCTATTTTATCTTTGAGCAACAGTCCAGCCATGATGATCCCTATTTCGTATAGCAAGTACATCGGTATCGCCAATGCGCTCTGCGACACCGCATCCGGCGGGGTCACAAAGGCGGCAAAGATGAATATCCCGAGTAGAACAAAACCGCGGTTCTTTTTCAGCGTTTTTATCTTTACAAAGCCCGTCCACACCAATAGTACCGTAGCCACGGGAACTTCGAAGGCCAAACCAAACGCCAGCAGCAAGACCATGACGAAATCCAAATAGGCGCCGATGTCGGTCATCATCTGCACGCCTTGCGGCGTGGCGGCGATCAAGAAGCTGAGCATCGCCGGGAAGACCGCATAGTAGGCGAACGCCGCGCCCAGATAAAAAAGGATGATGCTGGAGATCAACAACGGTACGGCCAGCTTCTTTTCGTGCTTGTAGAGGCCGGGCGCGACAAATGCCCAGGCCTGATACAGCACGAACGGGATGGCCAGTCCGATGGCCAGCAGCAGGGCCATTTTGAAAGGCACGGTGAAGGGGGCCACCACGCCGGTCGCGATCAGCGAGGCCCCGGCGGGCAGCTTGCGAATCAAGGGCCTGGCGATGAAGGTGAAGAGCGAGTTCATGTAGAACACACAGGGCACGAAGCAGATGCCCACCGCCACCATCGCCTTCAGCAAGCGATCGCGCAGCTCCAACAGGTGCGAAATCAGGGTGCCTTCGGCGAGCCCCGGGTCGGCAGGTTCACTCATCGGCCGATTTGTGCTCTGGCGGACTCGCGTGCCAATCGGCGCCCTGCACGCTGGCGGCCGCATCGGGCGTGAACACGGGCGGTGAATTGGCGGGCGGATTCGCGGCCGGCGTCGGGGGATTCGGCATGTAGGAGGTGTCGAAGGCGGAAGGGGCGCTGGTCACGGCAGTGCCGGCATTCTTGGCGCTGCCCGCCTTGCTCTGGGTTTTCATCAGCTCTTCCGCGCTGACTTCGCGTTCCAGTTGCTCCGTCAGTTGGCGCGCCATCGCGCGCGCCCGCCCCACCCAGTTGCCGACCTGCCGCGCCACTTTGGGCAGTCGCTCAGGACCCAACACGATGAGTGCTATGGCCGAGGTGAGCAGTATCTCCGAGAACCCAACATCAAGCATGCGGCATCAGGCGTTGGTCTTGGGAGGTACCTTGGCTTCGCTCTCGCGCGCCGCGGCGCCCGGAGCGAAGTCCGCATCCTTGTCCTGCTTCAGCTGCTTGGCGGCTTCTTCGGTTTCGCCTTCGCTCATGGCCGACTTAAAGCCTTTGACCGCGGCGCCCAAATCCGAGCCAATGCTGCGCAAGCGCTTGGTCCCGAAGATGACCAGCGCGATGGCCAATATGACCAGTAGCATTTTTGAATCGAACATCTCGTTTCTCCGATTCCAGAATCTTGAATGGGCGCCAATGATACGCCAACCATATTATGACGTTTGACCGTGATAGCCCGCTGCGTGTTCGGTCGCATTTAGCGGTTTAATCAACTTTCCAGCCAAATAGTGACCGGGCCGTCGTTGGTCAAAGACACCTGCATGTGGGCGCCGAATACACCCGTTTCCACGCGGGCATGCTGCGCGCGCGCCGCCTGCACGAAGAAAGCAAAGAGTCGGCGGCCCTGCTCCGGAGGCGCCGCCGTTGAAAAACCGGGTCTTAGGCCCTTGGCGGTATCCGCCGCGAGCGTGAATTGCGGCACCAGCAGCAGGCCTCCGGCGACCTCCGCCACGCTGAGGTTCATTTTCCCCGCCTCATCCGCGAATACCCGGTACTGAAGCAGGCGCTTGAGCAGCCGCAGAGCGGCCGCCTCGTCGTCCGCCGGCCTCACCCCGAGGAATACCAGCAATCCTAAGCCTATTGCCCCGACGATTTGGGCATCGATTTCAACCCTGGCCTCAGAAACGCGCTGCAGCAATGCGATCATTTGAGTATTTCTGTCCCACTAATTGGAAACAATTGACACTTAATTGTCAATATTATCCACTTCGCCTAATCATGCTCTAGGCGCTCCATGAGCTCAAGCATTAGTCGAGATATGCGTCAAATAGCCATATAAGTGGAAGAAAATATCCATTATTCGGTGATTCCGCAGTTAAGTGGATGTATTAGGCGAAATTTTGAACATTATTCTGGCTCGGTGGTTGCATCCAAAGCGACGGGCTCGGTTTCCGCTCACGGGGGGCAACTTCCCCGCGCAACAATGTGCCGGTACGCATTCGCTGTCCACCGGCGGACCCCCGCGGGGGCTTTAGCCGCTGCACGTTCGCGTCGTGTTTGTATCGCTGACGATAAAAACGCACCTTGGGTTGGATACCAAAGACTCAGCAGCTTACGCGGGGCCAGTAGGCCGGCAGGCGAACTTACTTCAGTGAAATCCACCGCACATGGCAATATCCTTCGGGGAGCGCAGCATGAGCCAAATGGCGCTTCTGTCCTTCAATGCGCCGCCATCGCAGCTGCTCTGACGCTCCGTCGAGAACCCGCCAGGAAACCAAAGGAAACCTGTGACGATGTATGAGGAAACATTCTGGTCAGGCCAAGATGGACTGCGTCTATATGCGCGTGTCTATGAGAGCACAGGTTCCCCCGCAGCGACCGTTCTATGTCTTCACGGTCTCACGCGCAATAGCCGCGACTTCGAGGATCTCGCCGCGCACTTGCAGCGTCGCTTTCGCGTCATCGTTCCCGACATACGCGGCCGAGGCCGATCGGCACACGATAATGAGCCTCAGAACTATCAGCCGGCGGTCTACGTCCAGGACCTTATCGCACTGCTGGATGCGCTCAATGCGCCGCGCGTCGCCATCATCGGCACCTCGATGGGAGGCATGCTGGCCATGATGATGGGCGTGGGCTACCGCGACCGCGTCGCCGGCCTGGTCTTGAACGACATGGGACCCGAGATTGATCCTAAGGGCTTGGAACGGATCAAGGGCTATGCGGGTCGATTGCCCGCGCCCAAAAACTGGAACGAGGCCGTGGCACAGACGAGAGCCATGTTTGGCGATGCCTGGCCCGATCTTTCCGCCGAACGTTGGTTGACGCTCACGCGCCGCGCGTATCGCGACGACGCGGCAGGCAACCCCGTCATCGAGGCAGATCCCATGATCGGCGAGATGCTGCGCGCGGCGCCGGCGGCGACGGCCAATCTTTGGCCCTTCTGGAGCGCGCTGCGCGGGATTCCCATGCTCTCGATCCGCGGCGCGACATCCGACATCTTAAGCGCCGCAACATTCGCGCAGATGAAGGCGCAGAACCCCGATCTTCAGCAACTGGAAGTCGCCAACCGCGGCCACGCTCCCCTGCTCGATGAACCCGAATGCATCGCGGCCATCGATGCGTTCCTCGCAAGGAGCGCTATTTCCGCCACAGCGTGCGGGTGAACAAGACCAGGATGGTAAAGACTTCCAATCGACCCAAGAGCATCGCGGCCGAGCAAACCCAGGTTTGAAATTCGTTCAAGACGCCATAGTTGCTGCCGGGGCCCACGAGCCCTAAGCCAGGGCCCGCGTTATTGATGCAGGCAATGATGGCTGAAAACGAGGTGATGAAGTCCAGTCCGCTCGCGAGCTGCAGGAAGACCAGCGTCACGATGCTCATGAAATACAGGAACACGAAGGCGAGCACCGCGAACACCACGCGGTTGGCGATGACCGAACCGCTGACTTTCAGCGGCCGCACCATGTTCGGGTGCACCAACTGGTTCAGTTCACGATGGGCCTGCTTGGCGAGCACCAGCGTACGGATCATTTTGATGCCGCCGCCGGTGGAGCCGGAACTGGCCACGATGCAGCTCAAGAACAGCATCCACATGGGCGCGAATATCGGCCAGCGCGAATAGTCCTTGGTGTGCAAGCCGCTGTCGGTGGCGATCGAGACGACATTGAACACGCTGTTGCGCAGCGCCGCGGGATAGTCGGGAAAGGTGCCTTTGAAGAAGAGAAACAGCGAGACGCCGATGCAGCTGCCGGCGAGCACCCCTAAGATTGCCTTGGCCTCCGCATCGCGAAAATACGCCTTGACGCCGCGTTGGCTCCAGGCGAGAAAATGGGTGGCGAAATTCATCGCCGCCAAAATCGAAAAGACGGTCAAGACGATCTCGATGGGCAGCGAATTAAAATGGCCGATGCTGGCGTCGTAGGTCGAGAAGCCGCCGAGCGAGAGCGCGGAAAATCCATGGCAGACCGCGTCGAACCAGTTCATGCCCGCGAATCTCAGGAAGACGATGCAGACCGCGGTCAGCCCGGTATACACCGCCCACAATAATTTCGCGGTCTGGCCGATGCGCGGCGTGAGCTTGCTGTCCTTCATCGGGCCCGGCATTTCGGCGCGGTAAATCTGCATGCCGCCGACGCCGAGCAGCGGCAGAATCGCCACCGCCAGCACGATGATTCCCATGCCGCCCAGCCAGCTCAACAGATGGCGCCATAGATTGATCGATCGCGGCAGGAATTCCAGGCCGGAGAGTACCGTGCCGCCGGTGGTGGTAAGACCCGAAGCGGCCTCGAAGTAGGCGTGGGTGAAATCGATGGGCAGATAGTTCCACAAAGGAAACCCGGCCACCGCCGGCAAGGCCACCCAGGTCAGCGCCACCAGCATCAGGCCGTCGCGGGTCTTGAGCTCGCGCTTGAAGCGCCGGGTGCCGAGCCACAGCAGCGCTCCTAAGGCGAATGTCGCCAGCGCGGAAATGACGAAGGACGAGAGCGCCGGATCCAGCGCCCACACGGCCATCACCAAGGGCGCGAGCATGGTCGCCGCAAACACCATCATGACGAGGGAGAATACGTGAGCGACCGGCAGTAAGATGTCTTTCACAAAAAAGAGGCGGAGCCTTGAAATAATTTTTCGACCGCTTCGATGTGGCGGCGATCGGTGAGGAACAGGATCAGATGATCGTCGGGCTGAACGGTGGTGTCGTGATGGGCGATGATGACATCCTCGCCGCGAACCACGGCACCCAACGTGGTCCCTTCGGGCAGTGAAATATCCTCGATGCGCCGGCCGATGACTTTGGAGCTGTCGGCATCGCCGTGCACCACCACTTCGAGGGCCTCGGCCGCGCCGCGCCGCAGCGAGTGCACGCGCACGACATCTCCGCGCCGCACATGCGCGAGCAACGAGCCTATCGTGACCGTTTGCGGCGAGATCGCCACATCGATCGAGCCGCTTTCGATGAGTTCCGCATAGGAGGGCTTGTTGATCAATGCCATGACCTTGTGCGCGCCCAAGCGTTTGGCCAGCATCGCCGACAGGATGTTGGCTTCCTCCGAATTGGTCAGCGCCGCGAAAATATCGGCGCTGTCGATGTTCTCCTCGAGCAGCAGTTCCTCGTCGGCCGCATCGCCGTGCAGCACGGTGGTGCTTTTCAATTGTTCGGAGACCCGCCGCGCCCGCTTGCTGTCGCGCTCGATCAGCTTGACCTGATTCTTGCCTTCCAATTCATGGGCGAGCCTAAGTCCGATGTTGCCGCCGCCGGCGATGACCACGCGGCGCGCGGGGGCTTCTTCGCGGCGCATTTCCTTCATGACGAGGCGAATATTTTCCCGGGCCGCCAGAAAAAACACCTCATCGCCGTCCTCGACGACCGTCGTGCCCTCCGGCTTGACGCTCTTTCCCGATCGGTAGATGGCCGCGACCCGGGCATCGGCCGAGGGAATGTGTTCGCGCAGCGTGCTCAAGGTCTGCCCTACCAGCGGGCCGCCCTGCAGCGCGCGTATGCCCACCAAGCGCACGCGTCCGTCGGCGAAATCCAGCACCTGCAGCGCGCCGGGATAGCGGATGAGCCGCGCCACATACTCGGTGACCAATTGCTCGGGGCTGATCCAGACATCGACGGCAACCCCGTTCTCGCCGAAGAGTTTGTCGCGTTCGGTGTAATCGGCCGAGCGAACGCGCGCAATCTTCTTCGGTGTACGGTACAGCGTCCAGGCCACCTGGCATGCCAGCATGTTGACTTCGTCGCTGTTGGTCAGCGCCACGAGAATATCCGTGCTGGCGACCCCGGCCGCCTCGAGAATGCGCCGGGCTGGAGGCGTTGCCGTTCACGGTGCGAATGTCGAGGCGATCCTGCAAATCCCGCAAGATCTCCTCGTTCTGGTCGATGACGGTCACATCGTTCGCTTCCTCGCGCGAGAGGTGATACGCCGCCGTGCGGCCGACCTGTCCGGCACCCAAAATGATGATTTTCACAGTCGTAACTCTACACGACCTTCAGATTGGCGTAGGAGAGCATCAACCACTTCGTCCCCTGCATCTCGAAATTGACCTGAATGCGGGCATGCGGCCCGTTGCCCTCGAAATTGAGCACCACGCCGTCGCCGAACTTGGTGTGGCGGACCCGGCTGCCCATCCGCATCCCTTGCGACGGGGATTCCTCGAGGCTGCTTGAGCGCTTGGCGAACACGGGCCGGGACACTTGCAGGCGCGGCCGAATCTCCTCGATGAGCTCGGGGGGGAACTCGCCGATGAAGCGCGATGGCTGGCCGTAGGTATCCACGCCATAAAGCCGGCGCTGCTCGGCATAGGTCACGTAGAGATGGCGCATCGCCCGCGTCGCGCCGACATAACAAAGCCGGCGCTCTTCCTCCAATCCGGCCAGGTCGGCCACCGAGCGCTGGTGAGGAAACAAGCCGTCTTCCATCCCGGCCAGAAACACCACGGGAAACTCCAGCCCCTTGGCGGAATGCAGGGTCATCATTTGCACGCAATCGTCGTACGGGTCCGCCTGGCCCTCGCCGGATTCGAGCACGGCATGGGCGAGAAAGGATTCGAGCGGCGACAGCTCCGACTCGGCCTCCGTTTCCGGCGAGAAGCCGCGCGCGGCGCTGACGAGCTCCAGCAGGTTCTCGATGCGGCCTTCGCCGCGCTCACCCTTTTCCTTCTTGTAGTGCTCGATGAGGCCGCTCATTTGAATGACATGATCGACTTGTTCGTGCAGCTCCAAACCTGAGACTTCGCGCGCCAGCTTGTCGATCATCGCCATGAACTCTTGCAGCGCCTGCGCCGCCCGTTGCGCCAGCGCTCCTTGGGTGCAAGCGATCGCGCCGTTCCACAGCGAGGTCGAATTCGACCTCGCCGTGTCGCGCACCTGGTCCATGGTTTTCGCGCCGATGCCGCGCACCGGCAGATTCACGACGCGCTCGAAGGAGGTGTCGTCCGCGCGGCTCGCGATCAGACGCAAATACGCCAAGGCATCCTTGATTTCCGCCCGTTCGAAGAAACGCAAGCCGCCGTACACCCGGTAGGGCATGCGCGCATTCAAGAAGGCTTCCTCGAAGACGCGCGACTGTGCGTTCGAGCGATACAACACGGCGACCTCGCGCCGCGCACCGCCGCGAGCGACCCATTCGCGTATCCGATTGACGACGAAATCCGCTTCATCCCGCTCGTTGAACGCGGCATACAGCTTGACGCGTTCGCCTTCCTCACCGCTGGTCCACAGCGTCTTGCCAAGACGGCCGGCGTTATTGGCGATCAGCGCGTTGGCGGCCTTGAGGATGGTGCCGGTGGAGCGATAATTCTGTTCCAGCTTGTAGAGCACCGCCTGCGGAAAATCGCGCCTGAACTGATTCAGGTTCTCGACCCGGGCGCCGCGCCACCGATAGATCGAATTGTGGGTGATGACGCCGCCCGCAATGAAGTTATGGGTGCGCTCGACGTTGATGTCGTAGACCTCGGCATCGTACGCCTCGTACTCGATGCGCTCGACCACGTCGAACCGGCCGGAATCAACCACCATCACCATGCCGCTGCGGATGCTGGCCGCCGTAATGAAGGGCAACGACTTCTCAAGCATGTGCCCCTGAAGGACGTAGCGGCCGTCGAGCCGCTCGCGGATGGCGCGTGCAATCGACATCAGTTCGCCGAACTCGGTGCGCACGGTCTCGAAGCGCCAGCTTAAGGACCGTGACTTGGCGGCACGGACCTTAAGACCCATGGCTTCAAGGAGCGCGCGGTCCTTGGCAGACACGCCTACCACCGAAATACGATGCATCGGTGTGCCGCCGCGCCGGTCGCCGCACAGAGTGATGACGATGTTGCGGCGGTTGGAATTGCGGCTCTGCGGCTGGTGGTGCGGCCGGTCGATGTCCAGACCCACCTCTTCCAGCAGCCGTTCGGCAGACACCAGCGTGTCGAGGGAGCCGAATATCCGGCGTAGATGGCCGGCATCGTGTACGAAACCGTTGCGAGCTTTGCCTTTGCGTGGAACGAACGGGCAGGTCGGCAGGCCGAAGCGCAGCGACGTCACCACCTCGTCGATGCGCGCTTCGTTCTCGCTGGTGTGGGTGCGGACGATCCACAGTGCGTCGGCATGTTCCTGGAGGGAGCGTTGCTTGAAGCCCACCATGGGCCTGGCCTGGCCTTCCGTGTATACCTGAGAGGTGCCGAGCCGGTAGCCCACGCCTTCCTTGTGCATGAGGTACAAGAAGTAGGTCTGGGGTGTCTCGCCGAGTACGTAGCCGGCGAAGTGCACGTGCTCTGGCGTGCTTTTGACAACCGCGCCGGAGCGCAGATGCACGCACACGAGCTGTCCCTGGCGTCGCTTCGCGAAGCACTCGGTCACGCGGGCCGGACGCAGATCACCGCTGCCGTAGTTCGACAGTACAGAATCGCCCGGGACGATCGACTCGATGGCGCGCTTTGCACCGTCGCCCATCGTCACCAGAGTCCCGGCTGCGAGACACTGATCGTCGTCGCCCACCACGAAGGGCATGCCGCCGGCTCCGGTCAACAGCATCAGCCATTTGTACTGAATGGCGTTGGTGTCCTGAAATTCGTCGACCAGCACATGGCGAAAGCGGGTGCGATAGTGCTGCAACAGGGCCGGGTTGTCGCGCCACAGCTCGTAGGCCCGCAGCAGCAGCTCGGCGAAATCCACCACCCCCGCGCGCTGACAGGCCTCTTCATAGGCCTGGTAAATCTTGATCAATTGGCGCCGAGTCGGATCGCCGTCGTCCTTGATGTGCTTGGGTCGGTGGCCTTCATCCTTCTGGGCGTTGATGAACCACAGGATCTCGCGCGGAATCCAGCGTGTCTCGTCTAGCTCAAGCGCCTTCAATACCTTGCGCAGCAGCCGCGCCTGGTCCTCGGAATCCAAGATCTGAAAGCTCTGCGGCAGCGCCGTCTCGCGCCAATGGATGCGCAGCAGCCGGTGCGCCAGGCCGTGGAAGGTGCCGAGCCACATGGCGCCGCTCGGCAACCCCAACAAGGTTTCGATGCGGCCGCGCATTTCCGCCGCCGCCTTGTTGGTGAAGGTCACCGCCAAAATGCTGCTGGGCGAGGCGCCCTCGACCTGGATCAGCCACGCGACCCGATGCACCAATACTCGCGTTTTGCCGCTGCCGGCACCGGCCAGTACCAGCGCGGCGCCGAGCGGCGAGGCTACCGCCTGGCGCTGGTCCTCATTGAGGCCGTCAAGAAGATGAGAAATATCCATAAGGGCGCGGATTGTACTGCACCGACCGCCCTATGCTCGGATGCGTTTCAAGAGTTTTGCGGGGGGCTTTCCTCGGCGAATTCAATCAGCGCGAGCACCAGGGAAAGCACCACGGGACCGGCAATGACGCCGATGGCGCCGAACGCCGGAATCCCGCCCAGAACACCGACGAATACGGCCAGCGCGGAAATCCGCGCGCGGCCGGAAATAAGCAAGGGCCGCAGCACATTGTCGAGTCCGCCGAGCAGCAGGCCCCACACCAGGATGAAGATGCCGGAGCCCCAATGTCTTTCGACAAACAGCCAGATCACGGCCGGGATCCACACCAGTGCCGCGCCGCCCACCGGCAACAAGGACAGCAGCGCCGCCAGTACGCCGAAGACCACGGGCGATGGCAGGCCGACGATGGCAAAGCCGATACCGAGGAGCAGTCCCTGCAAAAGCGCGGTGACCGTGGTGCCAAAGACGATGGCGCGGGTCACGGCGCCCAGCTGACTGAACAGCCGTTGCTTGCGTTCCTCGCCGATGGGGATCAAGCGGCGCGCGCGCAGCAACATCGCGTCCCCGTCGCGAAGAAAAAAGAATAATAGAAACAACATGATCGCAAATGAGAGTACGGAGCCTAAGGCGCCCAGAAAAAATGAACCACCCCAGCTCGCGGCGCGTTGCATCACGTCGTGCGTGGCGGACAAGAGCCAGGACTGCACCTGCTCGGCGGAGATGTCGGCGTGCGCCAGCAGCCAGGAGTTGGCCCGGGTGATCCAGGGGAATTGTCGCAGATCCGAAAAGGACTTGATGTCCATGTCGGTCGCCCATTTTTGAACTTGATGCAGCAGCGCGGAGATCTGTGTCACGAACTCGACCGACAACGCGCTTAAGGGCAACAGGATCACGACGGGCGCGAGAACCGTGAGCACGCCGGCCGCGAACGAGTTGCCCTTGAGGCGGCGCCGCCAGCGCAGATTCAAGGGAAACAGCAAGAATGCGAGGAACGCGGCCCAGACCATGGAGAGCGCGAACGGCTTGAAAATCAACAGCAGCAGATAACCTAGGATCGCGGCGACGGTGAGCGCAAATATCCGCGGGTAAAAACCAGGTGTGGCCGGCATCGGAACATCCTAGCATTCGCCGTGCAACCTAAGGAGCCGGTTGTTATACGCCGGGCGCGGCATTGCCGATCGAAGGATCGGCGCCCGGCGCATAGGGCACGCGTCGTCCGAGCAGCCACGCCTCGATCATGCCGTTGACGGTCTCGGGCGCTTCCTGCTGCACCCAATGGGATACCTGCGGCAGGTAGCGCAAGGTCAGATCGCTCACGTACTCATCGGTGCCGACAGTGAGTTCCTTGCCGAGCGCCGCGTCGACCTCGCCCCAGATCATGAGCGTGGGTGTCGCGATTCGCGGAGCGCCACGCCGCCGGTTGGCGCGCAAGCCGCGAATCAGCGCGCGGTAATAGTTGAGCATCGCCGTGAGTGCACCGGGCTGCGCCGCGGCTTCTTGGTAGACGCGCAACACCTCGTCGGAGAAGCGCGTCTTGTCCACGGCCATGCCGCGAAATGCGCGCCCGATCGCCTCGCAGCCATTGCGGGCCAGAGCCCACTCCGGAATCAGAGGCAGCTGAAAGAAAAACACGTACCAGGATTTTGCCAACTGCCGGCGCGTACGCAGGCCTTTTTCCGCGAGCTTTGGATGCGGCACATTCATGATGATGAGCCTTGCAATCGGCAGGCGGCCGAACATCGCGTAATTCCATGCAATGAGCGCGCCCCAATCGTGGCCCACGAGCACCACTTCCTTGGCGCCCGACGCTTCGATCAATGCGGCCACATCTTCCTCGAGATGGGCCAGCGCATAAGCCTTGACGCCTTGGGGTCGGGAACTGCGGCCGTAGCCGCGCAAGTCCGGCGCCCATGCACGGTAGCCTAAGCGCGCCAACAACGGCAGCTGGTAGCGCCATGAAAACGACGATTCGGGAAATCCGTGCAAGCACAGCGCAAGCCGCTCTCCGGATCCTGCCGTGGCGACGTTGAAGTCAAGGCCGTTGGCCCTGACGCTCTCGTAGTGCAGTGCGTCCATGGGGCGCAACTCCTAAGCCGGCAAAAATGTCATCATTGGACTCGGAGGTCAAAGACCATGGCTCGCCTCTACCTGATCCCGGTTCTGAGCGTTTTGTTCTTCGCCGGATGTTACCAAGCTCCATTCGACGCGTATGCGGAAGCCAAGAAGCTCTCGCAGCGAGACGCTGAATGGGCCAAGGTGTCCTCCGAGGGCAAGGACATCGAGAAAATCGTCTCGTTTTGGAGCGACGATGCTCGGGTCATCGAACCAGGACAACCGCCGTACGTGGGCAAGGTCGCGATTCGCGCATTCGTCACCGCCAATTTTCAAATCCCCGGCTTCAAGATTCATTGGGTGTCCGAGACGCCGGTGTTCTCCGAGGATGGCAGCATGGCCTACATGTTCAGCGATGTGGAAACGACCGCGCCGGCCAACAGTGGGGTGCTCACCACCACGCACTCGCGCGGCGTGACGGTCTGGCGGCGCGCCGGCGATGGCGAGTGGCGCTGCGTTGTGGATATTTCTAACGAGCCGCCGCCGGCCTAAAAAAACACGTAGTGATCGAGGATCAGCGCGGCGAACAGCAGCATAAGATAGTTGATGGAATAGCGGAACGTGCGCATGGGCAGCTCCGGCCGCAGTCCCTTGTTGAGCGCCAGCACGAAATACAAAAACCGCCCATTCAGTGCGAGCGCCGCGGCCAGGTAAATCAGGCCGCTCATGCCGGTGAGATACGGCAGCAACGTGGTCAGAATCAGCAGGATGGTGTACAGCACGATCTGCAGACGGGTGTAGGGAATGCCGTGCGTGACGGGCAGCATCGGTATGCCCACCTTGGCGTAGTCATCGCGCCTGGCGATCGCCAGGGCCCAAAAATGCGGCGGAGTCCAGGTAAAGACGATCAGAAACAACAGCAGCGCATGCGGGTCGATGGTATTGGTGACCGCGGCCCAGCCGAGCACCGGGGGAGCCGCGCCCGCGGCGCCGCCGATTACGATGTTTTGAGGTGTCGCGCGCTTCAGCCACAGGGTGTAGACCATGGCGTAGCCGATCAACGAGCAGAAGGTCAACGCGGCCGTCAGTGCGTTGACGCCCACCCACAGGATCAGCATCGATGCCGCGCCCAGCAGCACCGCGAACGCGACGGCATGACGTTCCTGCAGATGCCCGGTGGGCAGCGGCCTGCCGCGAGTGCGCTTCATCTGCCCATCGATGCGCCGATCCAGAATGTGATTGAAGGCGGCCGCGGAACCTGATGCCAGGGCGATGCCGATCGATCCGAAGAGCAGCGCCGGCAGCGGAACCCAGCCCGGCGATGCGAGCACCATGCCGACCACGGCGGTGAACACAATGAGCAGGCTCACCTTGGGCTTGGTGAGCTCCAGATAATCCCGCCAGCGGCTGCCGACAGCGGCAACACGCGGGTCATCACGTACGGTGGACATCGCGCAAGCCTACCATGCCGATCGCGGGCTTCGGCCAAAGCAGCCGCAGCAAAGTGACGCTGCAGATCACGAGCAGCGCGGCGCCCGCATTATGCAGAGTCGCGAGAGCCAGAGGCATGCCGAAATGCACCATTGACACGCCAATGCTGATCTGCAGCAGCACGGCCGCCACCAAGAGACCACCGATACGCTTCAAGCGGCGGTTGCGGGCGGCGACGCACAAAGCCCCGGTGACGATCAAGAGCGAGCCGGCGAGCAACGCCCCGATGCGATGCGTGACATGAATGGCGATGCGCGCGGGATTGGCCAGCACGCCGCCGGTGTAGTCGAGTCCCGATCCGCGCCGCAGCACGAAGGCATCGCGAAAATCCATGGGCGGCCACCAGGAGGCCTGGCAGGTGGGCAGGTCGGGGCAAGCCACGGCCGCATAGTTGCTGCTGGTCCAGCCGCCGAGCATGATTTGCAACAGCAGCGCCGCCAGGGCCGCCAGGGCATATTTTCGCAAGCTCCGCTCGCGGGCCGATACATCCCGCCGTTCAGGCTTCAGCGACAGCCACCACAGAATCCCCAGGGTCGTGAGGCCGCCGAGCAAGTGCGCGGTGACAATCACGGGTACGAGCCGCTGCGTGACGGTCAAGGCGCCCAGCGCACCCTGCGCGCAGACGAGGATGAACAGGAGCGCGACCGCAAACAGCGGCTGATCGGGATCCTTGCGATTCCACAGGGCCCACACGAGCAGGCTGGTGATGAAAATTCCCAACGTACTCGCGAAGTAGCGGTGCACCATCTCGTGCAGGGCCTTGCTGAAATTGTGGCCGCTCTCGGGATAAAAATGCCCATAGCATCCGGGCCAATCCGGACAACCCAAGCCCGCATCGGTCAGGCGCACCCAGGCGCCGAGCACGACCACGGTCGCTGCCAGCAAGGCAGCCGCCAAAGCCAGGCGGCGAAACCATAGCAAACGTCGCTGCGTATCCATCGATCAGCCCACGGACGAGAGGCGCAGCAGCCGCTTCATGTCTTCGAGCATGCCCTTCGGTTTTGCGTCGGCGGCATAGAACATCATGAGATTGCCCAAGGGATCGATGAGGTAGATGCGGTCAGAATTCACCGTTCTCGGCAGCAAGGCGAGCAGGGGCGCGGCAGCGGCACTCGCCTGGATTGCAATCAAGTCCGGATGCGCCGCTTGCAGCTCCTTAAGGTCGCAGCAATCACCGTCGGCGATGAAGACTCGTTGCACGCGATTCATTTCACGATCCAGCGCCAGGCGCACCTGGCGCGTGTCATAAAGATGCCGGAGGCATTCCTCGGCGCAGCGTCCGCGCCGCACGTAGAGGAGTGTCCACTTGCCGTTGAGGAATCGCGGATCGGTCGCGCCGGCACCGAACAGCGGCAACTGAAGCGCGGGTAGCGGCCGCGGCGGCTCGACCAATTCGCCGGCGTTGACGCGGCCCCCGGGACGCCAGGTCCCGTGTCCATAATATAAGTAGAAGGACAGCCCCAAGGGGGCGAAGAACATCAGCGCCACGCCGATCAATAGGCGTCTCTGACGGCGGTCATGGGCGGTGCGCGTCATGCGGGAGCGTCTTTGCCGGCGCGCCGAAAATTGGTCACGACGTAAATGACCGCGAGCGTCAGTGCCAGCCCAAACCATTGCACGGCGTAGCCGATGTGGCGCATCGGCGGAAATCCCGGCGGCACCCAATTGCGCACGTAACCATCCGGTTCCCCCGCATCCAGCAGCACCAATTCGGCGGCCGGCGTCCACAGAGACTCGTTGAGAAGCCGCGCCACTTCGGCGTGATGCGGAAAGTTCGCGACCACCGGATACGGCGGCGCGAGTGCGACCCGCTCGCCCATTTGAATGCCGGGACTGGGCAAATTGTCGGCGCGGCCGCGGATGCGCCGAATGTCGCCGTCAACCGCAATCGCCGGCCGTTCGGCGCGGCTTGCGCCTAATGGCACCCAACCGCGATTGACCAGCACCCAGCCGCCGTTTTCAAGCGCGAACGGCGTGATCACGAAATAGCCCGCGCGCTCGGCGTTCATCATATTGTCGATGAGCACCTGGCGGGTCGCATCGTAGCGCCCGAAGGCCTCGACGTGCTGATAACGAACGAGCTTGGGTGTCCGAAGATCGATCGGCCGGGTGACGTCGCTTCCGGCGGAGAAGGCGTCGTAGAGCACGCGCTTCTCAGCGGCGCGATGCAACTGCCATCTTCCCAGGGCAATGAGCATGGCGATCAAGGCAATGGTCAGCAGCGTCGTGAAGGGCCGCGGCGCGAATGTGCGATCACCGACTTTGACTGGCACGGTATACTTCGCCCTTAAGGTCTTTCGCCAATGGCATTCAAAGCTCTCATTCTGGTGATGCTCGTGCTGATCCTGATCAGCCTCGGCAAGGCGCTGTTCCATCTATCCAGCGCCCGCCAGGAGGACGGCAAGAAAATGGTTACGGCGCTGGCCTGGCGCATCGGCCTGTCAGTCGCGCTGTTCTTGCTGTTAATCGTCGCCTATTACAACGGTTGGATCGAACCTCAGCACGTGACGCCGGGTCACAGCCAATAGACGAAGAAGAACAGGCCGAGCCAAACCACGTCGACGAAGTGCCAGTACCAGGCGACGGCTTCGAAACCAAAATGCCTCTGGGGCGTGAAGTGGCCGTTCATGACCCGAAGCCAGATCACCGTCAGCATGATGGCGCCCACCGTGACGTGCAGGCCGTGGAATCCGGTCAGCATGAAGAAGGTCGAGCCATAGATGCCGGTGCCGAGCTGCAGACCGAGTTCGGTGTAGGCCTCGTGGTACTCCGTCGCCTGCAAGATCACGAAGGTGAATCCCAGTAAAAATGTCATGGCCAGAAAAATCTTCAGCCGCAGGCGATGCCCGCTGATCAGGGCATGGTGCGCAATCGTGACCGTGACGCTGCTCG
This sequence comes from uncultured Gammaproteobacteria bacterium, assembly GCA_963749775.1. Lineage (GTDB taxonomy): Bacteria > Pseudomonadota > Gammaproteobacteria > Steroidobacterales > Steroidobacteraceae > Bog-1198. The sequence continues at coordinate 18,544 of CAVVPB010000009.1, read as the reverse complement.
AAAGCAGGATGGCGGTATTCAACAAAGGCAACCCGATGGCCGGAATGGTCTCGAAGGTACCGTCAGCGCGCGGACCCAACGCGGCGGGGCCGTTGGTCGGCCACACGCCGGTATAGTCGTTCCACAGCAGCAGCCGGCTGAAGATCTTCACGCCGGCGCCCGCGAGCCAGGGAACCGCAAGCTCGCGCGAGTAGAACAAAGCGCCGAAGAAGGCGGAGAAGAACATCACTTCCGAGAAGATGAACCACATCATCCCGAGGCGGAAAGATCGGTCCACCGCCAAGTTGTAGATGCCCCGTTGGTTCTCGCCGATCACGGTGTGAAACCAGAAGATAAAAAGCAGCACCAGCATGATGAATCCAGGCAGCAACGCCCACGCCGGCAGCCAGTCATTCAGTGTGACGATGGCGCCCGACATGAGCGTGAACAGCGTTACGGATCCAAAGATGGGCCAGGGGCTGCTGTGGGGGATGTAGTACTTATCTGCTTGCGCGTGCGCTTGCGCCATGTTCAATTCTCGGGTCGGTAAAAATTAAGTTTAACGTGATCAAGGCCGTGTTGCGGATTCGGTCGTATCGTAAAAGGTGTATGCCAATGTCAGCCTATCGACGGTGACCGGCAACTGCGGGTCGACGATGAAGCGCAACGGCATGTCTCGGCCCTCCCCCACTCCGAATTTCTGCGGATTGAAGCAAAAGCACTCGGTCTTGTGAAAATACTGTGCCGTGCCGCTCGGCGAAATGCTGGGAACCGCTTGAGCCACCGATGCCGCCGAGGTCAGATTCTTGGCATAGAACGCGGTCTCATAGAGCTTGCCCGGATGCACGCGCAGCGACGCGACCTTCGGCTTGAATTCAAAGCTGCCCACCGAGGCTGGCGAGGCCACGAATTCAATGGTGACCTCCCGGTTCGGATCGAGCGCTTCCTTGACCGTCGCAGGGCCCGCTTTGGCCTCCGCGTTGCCGATGCCGACCGCTCGGCAGAAGACATCGTACAGCGGCACCAAGGCCCAGCCGAAAGCAAAGCTGCTGAAGGTCATGAGCAGCAGCCCGAGGACCAGCTTGCGATTGGCGCGCTTGCGATCCATCAGCGATGACTTCGATAGACCAGCAACGCGATGATCCCAAAATAAAACGCCAGCGCCACGGTGGTGAGACCAAGGGCGGTGTTTCTGATCCGCAGCTTCAAGCGGTCGCGAGCGGCGCTCATTTAATTTCCGGCGCGGTGGTGAAGCTGTGATACGGCGCCGGCGAGGGCAGCGTCCATTCCAAGCCATGGGGCAGCGCGCCGTCCCACACGGTGGCGCTGGCCTGCTTGCCGCCGCGGATGCACTGGACCACCACGATCGCAAACAGAATTTGGGACAGCCCGAAACCGAAGCCGCCGATGGAGGAAACCATATTCCAATCGGTGAATTGCACGGCGTAGTCCGGTATGCGTCGCGGCATGCCGGCCAGTCCCAGGAAATGCTGCGGGAAGAACAGCACGTTGACGAATATGGTCGACAGCCAGAAATGCCACTTGGCCAGAGTCATGTTGTACATGTGGCCGGTCCACTTCGGAATCCAATAATACACGGCGCCCATGATCGCGAATATCGCGCCGGGCACCAGTACGTAGTGGAAGTGAGCGACCACGAAATAGGTTTGGTTGTACTGGAAGTCGACGGGAACAATCGCGAGCATCACGCCCGAAAAGCCGCCGATGGTGAAGAGGAACAGAAACGACAGCGCAAACAGCATGGGCGGCTCGAAGGTGATGGACCCGCGCCACAGGGTGGCGGTCCAGTTGAACACCTTCACGCCGGTCGGCACCGCGATCAGCATGGTCGACATCATGTAGAACAGCTGCGCGGCCACCGGCATGCCGTCCGCGAACATGTGATGTCCCCACACGATGAAGGACAGAAAAGCGATCGAGGCAATCGCGTAAATCATCGAGGTCGCGCCGAACAGGGGCTTGCGCGAAAAGGTCGGTAGGATTTCCGAGATGATGCCGAAGGCCGGCAGAATCATGATGTAGACCTCGGGATGGCCGAAGAACCAGAAAATGTGTTCGAACATCACCGGGTCGCCGCCGCCGGCCGCATTGAAGAAGCTGGTCTTGAAGAAATGATCCGTCAGCAGCATGGTGACCGCGCCGGCCAGCACTGGCATCACCGCGATCAGCAAATAGGCGGTGATGAGCCAGGACCAGGTAAACAGCGGCATTCTCAGCAAATTCATGCCGGGCGCCCGCAAATTCATGATGGTCACGATGACGTTGATGGCGCCCATGATCGACGACGCACCCATCATGTGAATGGCGAAGATCAGCATCGGAAAGGCATCGCCGGTCTGCAATGACAGGGGCGGATACAGGGTCCATCCGGCCGCGGCCATGCCGCCTGGAACGAAGAACGTCGACAGCAGCAGCGTGAAGGCGAACGGCAGAATCCAGAAACTGAAGTTGTTCATGCGCGGCAACGCCATGTCCGGCGCGCCGATTTGCATCGGAATCATCCAATTCGCCAGGCCCACGAAGGCGGGCATGACGGCACCGAAAATCATGACCAGGGCATGATTGGTGGTCATTTGATTGAAGAACACCGGATCCATCAGCTGCAGGCCGGGCTTGAACAGCTCGGCGCGAATCAGCATGGCCATGGCGCCGCCGATGAAGAACATGATCAAGCTGAACACCAGGTACATGGTGCCGATGTCTTTGTGATTGGTGGCGAACAGCCAGCGCTTGATGCCGGTGGCCGGCTGATCGTGGTGCTCATGCTCATGGTCGGCTTGATGGTGATGCGCGGTATTGCTCGCGTGAACATTGGCCATAGTCGGATAGCTCTCTTAAAAAAGGACTGCGTTTAATTCGCCAAAAGCTGTGCCGTGGGTGCGGCCGCGGCCGCGGCCGCCGGCGCAGGTGCCGGCGCCGCCGCTTGCTTGATGGCCGCCTTCTGCTCGTCCACCCACTTCTTGAAGTCGTCGGGCGTTCTGACGTCCACGACAATGGGCATGAAGCCATGGTCGCGGCCGCAGAGCGCGGCGCATTGCCCGCGGTAGATGCCTTCCTTGCCCGGGTCGACCCGAAACCACAGCTCGTTGACGAACCCGGGAATGGCCGCGCGCTTGGCGCCGAAGTCCGGAACCCACCAGGCATGAATCACGTCCTGCGAGGTCAGCAGCAGCCGGATCTTGGTACCGCTCGGGATCACCATCGGCTTGTCAACCTCGAGCAGATAATTGGGCACGGTGTTCGGATCGATGCCGGATTGTTTCTGGCGCGCAAAATTCGAGTCGCGCGCGAGGGTGGAAAAGAAATCCACGCCCTCCGCGGCGTCCATGTAGGCGTATTCCCATTTCCACTGGTACGCGATGACGCGGATGGACAGCTGGGAGTTACGGGTATCTTCCTGCTTGAGGATGAGTTCCGCGGCGGGGATCGCCATGACCACGAGGATGATCACGGGGATGATGGTCCAGATGATCTCCACTTTCGTACTGTGGAGCATGTTGGTGTCGGCAACCGCGCCTTGCGAATGACGAAATTTTACCAAGGCGTAGATCATGGCGCCGAACACCACGACGGCGATGCCGACGCAGATCCAAAACACCTCCATGTGCAGGCCGTACATGTCGCGGGCCAAATCCGTGACTCCCCGCGGCAAGTTGTAGCCGTTCGAGGTATTGGCGCCGGCGTTCGTTGCCAATCCTAAGGCGGCCAAGCAAAGGGCTCTGGTAAATCTCATCTCGACAAATCCCCTATTTCGCAACTTCAAGCGGCGGCGACTCATTCATGCCGCCGACCAATCGACCCAATCGCTCCGCCAGCCGACAGCGATCCTCCTCGGTGAGGAAGCTGCCGACTTCGTAGGCTCGCCCCTGGCTCTCAATCATCAGGCGGCTGGTGCCTAGGCGCCGTGGCGGACTGCGAAGTCTAACCTTGGTCCAGTGCCTCGCAAACTCCTGTTTTGCTTCGCCGCGCCGCGAACGGGTCACTAGGCTCACGCGCGAGTCGGTGATCAGCACGGTTTGGGTGTAGTGACGCCGTCGCATGCTGAGGTGCAATGCGATGCCCAGCAGCAGCATCTCAAGGGCCCAAAACGGCAAAACCGGCCAGAATCCCTGCCACACGAAGATCAACGCAAAACCCAAGGAAAACAGGCATGTAGCAGCGAAGAAAAGCCTGGCGCCGGCGGGCTTGAGCGAACAATTGGGCGCGAGCTCAATGCGCTGTTCCATGGGGCTGAGGATAACCGATGGTCAGCGCTTTGGATCGCGCCGGGCATGCAATTCACGCCGGATTTCCTCGAGCGACACGCTCGCGTCGGGCGATGCGCGCCGAGGCGCTTGCGCCGGCACCCAGGCGTGCGCGAATACCACTTCAAAGGTTGCCGGCAACCGGCCTTCCTGCCGAAAACTCTCGTAGGCCGCTTGCATCGCAGCGAATTTGCGAGGACTGGTCAGACCTCGCGCGCGGCCGAGAGTGGCGTTGTGCGCGCCGGTCGCCTTCAAGTCCGCGGCAACCTTGCGCACATCCAGATATCGCAGCGTAAATCGCTCGACGTCGAGCACCGGCGATGCAAAACCGCCGCGCACCAGGGCGTCTCCCAGATCATGCATGTCGATGAACTGATGAACGTGACTGTGCGAATCGACCTCGGCCCAGGCGCTGCGCAACTCGCGCAGCGTATCGGGGCCGAAGGCGCTGAAGCTCAAGAGGCCCTGCGGCGCGAGCACGCGGCGAAACTCGGCAAATACGGCGTCCGGATTGCACCAATGCAGCAGGAGATTGCTCACGATCAAATCAACGCTGCCGTCCTTCAGCGGTAGCCGCTCCGCATCCGCACAGACCCGGGCAAAGGGGCGCAGCCAGGACTGCTGCCGGGCCGCCGCGCGGAGCATTCCCTGCGATGCGTCCAAGGCGATCACCAGGGCTTTCGGGTAGCGACGCTTCAGCGCGCGACTGGCATGAGCGGTGCCCGCGCCCGCATCCAGCACCGCGCGCGGCGCGAGCGCGGTCAAGTCGAGCCGCTCCAGCAGATTTTCCCGCACCTCGGCGTGCAGCACGGCTGCGCCATCATAGGTGTCGGCCGCGCGATCAAAGGAGCGCCGTACCCACCAAGCGTTGAGGGCATACGGTCCGGTTTCATCGCCCATAGGCGATTACGATGCCACAGAAGCCTCGGCTGCGACGATCTTCAGGCGCCGAAACAGCTGCTGATCGTGCTCGGTATCCGGGTTGCCGGTGGTGAGGAGCTTCTCGCCATAAAAAATGGAATTCGCGCCGGCCATGAAGCACAGCGCCTGCAGCTCATCGCTCATCTCGGCTCGGCCCGCCGAGAGGCGCACGCGGCTCGAGGGCATCAAAATGCGAGCGACCGCGATGGTGCGCACAAAATCAAAGGGGTCCAAGGGTGCGGCGTCCGCCAGCGGCGTACCGGCGACCCGCACCAACTGATTGATCGGCACGCTTTGCGGATGCTCCGGCAGGGTGGCCAGGGTATGCAGAAGTTCGACACGGTCCTCAAGCTCCTCGCCCATCCCGACAATGCCGCCGCAACAGACGTTGATGCCCGCGTCGCGCACCGCCTGCAGCGTATCGAGCCGATCCTGGTAGTTGCGGGTGGTAATGATTTTCTCGTAATAGCGCGCCGAGGTATCGAGATTGTGATTGTAGAAATCCAGGCCCGCGTCCTTAAGATCGCGCGCTTGATGCGCGCTCAACATGCCGAGGGTGGCGCAGGTTTCCAATCCCAACGCCTTGACCGCGCCGATCATCGCAATCACTTTGCGCAGATCTTTCTCTTTGGGCGATCGGTAGGCGGCGCCCATGCAAAACCGGGTGGCGCCGGCTTCCTTGGCCGCGCGCGCGCGGGATGCCACGGCCTCGACCTCCAGCAGCTCCGAAGCCTCAAGCCCGGTATCGAAACGCACGCTCTGCGGGCAGTAACCGCAGTCCTCGGGGCAGGCGCCGGTCTTGATGCTGAGCAGGGTGCTGATCTGAACGCTGTTGGGTCGATGAAAGGCTCGGTGGACCTCTTGTGCACTGAACACCAAGTCCATGAAAGGCAGGTCAAAAAGCGCTCTGACTTCGGCGAGCGTCCAATCGTTGCGCACTTCCGCGGGGTTCACTCTCTCCTTTGAGGACCCGCAGTATTCGGCGGCTTGCCCCCGCTAGTCAACCAAATCTACGAGGTATGGTTTACGAGCGCGCAAACTGATACGCCAGGGCCAGTCCGATGAATACCGACATGCCGACGTAGTTGTTGTTGAGGAAGGCCCGGAAGCAAGCGTCTTTATCGCGCGCCCGAATCAACCACAGCTGGTAGATGAAGAACAGCGCGGCGGCGATCAATCCGGCGTTATACCAACCGCCGGCGCGAATGATTTTTCCGACCAGGTAAAGCGACAGCAGCGTCATGAGCTGCAGCACCGCGATGATGTGGCGATCCGAATCGCCGAACAAAATGGCGGTCGAGCGAACGCCGATCTTGATGTCGTCGTCGCGATCCACCATGGCGTAGAGCGTGTCGTACACCGTCACCCACAGCACATTGGCGAGCAGCAGCAGCCACGCCACGCGCGGCACCGATTCGATTTGCGCGGCGAACGCCATCGGTATTCCCCAGCCGAACGTCACCCCAAGGTACATCTGCGGCACCGACAAGAACCGTTTGATAAAGGGGTAGGTGACCGCGAGAAACCCACCCGCCACCGCATACAGCAACGTCATGCGATTCAGCTGCAGCGCGAGCATCATGGCCGCCAGCGCCAGTATGGCGAACAGCATCAACGCTTCGAGCGTGCTGATGCGTCCGGCCGCCAACGGCCGATCCTTGGTGCGCGCGACGCGCGGATCGAAGCTGCGGTCGGCGTAATCGTTGACGGCGCAGCCCGCGGAGCGCATGAGCACGGTACCGGCCACGAAAATCACAAAAATGAGCGGTTTCGGCTGGCCGCGACTCGCGATCCACAGGGCCCACAGTGTCGGCCAAAGCAATAGCCAGATGCCGATCGGGCGGTCCAGGCGCATGAGACGAACGTAGTCATGCGCGGTGCCGAGAATTCGGGGCAGCTGCTCGGTGGTCCAGGGGTGGAAACGAATGCGATAGGCATACCATCGCAAGCGCGCCATCACCCATTGGGCCAACTCGTCGCCGGAATTTGGCAGTCGCACGCGCCCGAGAGCCTTAAGCGCGGCCCATCGCCGGCAGAAACAATTCTTGAGTCAGCAGCGGCGCGCCGCGCAGTGCCACCCGCGAGCGGCGTGCCCAGAGCCCCGCGGGCCTGATCTCGGCATCGCGCAACGCGCGCGCCGTGACCGGTTCGTGCGCCGGCAACCAGGCGTACTCATAGGAACCGCGCTCGACGCCCGACAGACCGCTCAAGGTTTCGCTCAACGGCGAATCGCCCAGTTCGGCGAGCCAGGGTGCGCGCATAGGGTCGAATCCGGGACGATAGTTTGGCAAAACACCCACACATTCTCGCCGCAGCACAATTCGACATCCCGGAACAAGCCCGCATTATCTTCGCTTCGCAGCGCCAATCGATGGGCGGCGCTGAAGAGCCCCGTCCATTGATCCACCAGCACCAATGCGAAACGCGGGCCGCAGACCTCCCTGAGGCGCAGCGTCAAGCACTCCCTTGCCGATCAGCCAGGGGCGCAAGTGCGGTTCCACCGCCAATTGGCCGAGACGCTCGGCCGGTTGCCATTGAATGGATTGGAAGGTGCGTATCTTGCCGGAAGCCATGCGCAATTCTAACCCACGCGACCGTATTGCTCGGCATTTCCAATCCATCGGCGGATGAGCGGCGGCACATGCGAAGCAAAGTCGCGCAGTAGGTTTTCGGCCGCGATCTGCACGCGCGGCAACAGATCCGCGTCGCGCAACAAGTCCGCAACGCGCATTTGCGCAAGGCCGGTCTGGCGTGTGCCGAGCAGCTCGCCCGGTCCCCGCAGTTGCAAATCGCGCCGCGCGACCTCGAAGCCGTCGTTGGTATCGCGCATCACGCCGAGCCGCTGGCGCGCCAGCGAGGACAGCGGCGAGCGGTACATCAAGAGACAGGAGCTGGCATGTTCGCCGCGACCCACGCGGCCGCGCAGCTGGTGTAGTTGCGCGAGCCCCAGGCGCTCGGCGTTTTCGATCACCATGAGGGTCGCGTTCGGCACGTCCACGCCGACTTCAATCACCGTGGTTGCCACCAAGAGTTGAATTTCCCCATTCTTGAAGCGCCGCATCGTGCCTTCCTTGGCCTGCGGCGGTATGCGGCCATGAACCAGTCCGACGATAGTTCAGGCAGCGCGGCGGCCAAGGCCGCGGCGGTTTCTTCCGCCGCCTGATAGGGCATCTCGTCAGACTCGTCGATCAGCGGACATACCCAGTAGGCTTGCCGTCCTTGCAGACACGCGGTGCGAATTCGCTGCACGACCTGGTCGCGACGGGTCTCGGCCAGCACCACGGTTTTCACCGGCGTGCGTCCCGGCGGCAGTTCGTCGATCACCGACACGTCGAGATCCGCGTAAGCCGTCATCGCCAGCGTGCGCGGAATCGGCGTGGCGGTCATGATCAACTGATGCGGCTGACGGCCGTTCACCGCTCCCTTTTCACGCAGGCTCAAGCGTTGGTGCACGCCGAAACGATGCTGCTCATCGACGATGACCAGCGCGAGCGAGGAGAACTCGACGCTCTCCTGAAACAGCGCGTGCGTACCGATGACGATGGGGGCGTGGCCCAACGGATGCCCTCGAGCGCCATGTTGCGCGCTTTGCCGGTCTGACGACCGCTGAGCAGTGCGACGGCTACGCCTAAGGGCTCGAACCAGCGCCGAAAATTTTGCGCGTGCTGATCGGCCAGCAATTCGGTAGGCGCCATCAGCGCGACCTGGCGGCCCATTTGAATGGCTTGGGTCGCCGCCAACGCGGCGACCAGAGTTTTCCCGCAGCCCACATCTCCCTGCACCAGCCGCAGCATTGGCTTGGGTTGCCTTAAATCGCCTTCGATCTCCGTGAGCACTCGCCGCTGCGCCGCCGTCATGCGATAAGGCAGCGCGGCCAGCAACGCAGCCTTGAGCGCGCCGGGCGACTTGAGAGGCCAGCCCGGATCGCTCTGGATGCGCTGCCTGAGCAACTTGAGCGACAACTGGTGCGCCAGCAATTCCTCGAACGCCAGTCGGCGCTGCGCCGGATGCCGGTAGCTCATCAATAAATCCACCGGCGCGTCCGTCGGCGGACGATGCACGTACAGCAATGCCGCGCGCAGCGTGGGCAGGTGCGAATCGGCCAGCACGCTCGGCGGCAGCCAATCCGTCGGGTCTTGCGCGCCGATCTGGTCGAGCGCCAGGCCGACGAGCAGCCGCAGCCGCCCCTGAGTCACCCCCTCGGTACCAGGGTAGATCGGCGTGAGATGTTCTTCCGGCAACTGCGGCGCGCGCGGATCGACGCGCCGATATTCCGGATGAACGAACTCCAGCCCCTTGGGACCGCGGCGCGCTTCACCGAAACAACGAATGCGTGCGCCGCGAGCCAATCCCTGCTGCTGCTGGGCGGTGAAATAAAAGAACCGCAGTGTCAAAAAGCCCGAGCCGTCGGCAATCCTGCACAGCATCTGGCGCCGTCCGCGGAAGGCGACTTCGGTCAGCAGCACCTCGCCCTCGACGGAGGCGCGTTGCCCGGGGCGCAGCTCGCCCAGAGGAACGATCCGCGTGCGATCTTCGTATCGCAAGGGCAAAAGAAACAGCAGGTCCTGGGTGGTTTCGACTCCCAATGCGCGCAGCCGGGCGGCGAGTGAGTCGCCGACGCCGCGCAAAACCGTGACCGGCTTTAGCTCGATCACAGAGCGACAATGCACTCCACTTCGAACTGCGCTCCGCGCGGCAAGGAAGCGACGCCGACCGCGGCCCGAGCCGGATACGGCTCGCGAAAATATTCGGCCATGATCTTGTTGACCAGCGCGAAATGGGACAGGTCGGTCATGAATATGTTCGCCTTGACGACATCATCGAGGCTCGCGCCGCTCGCCACGACGATGGCCTTGAGATTGTCGAAGGCGCGGCGCACCTGCGCCTCGATATCTCCCTTGACCAGTTCCTTGGTCGCGGGATCCAAAGGAATCTGGCCCGAGACCCAGAGGGTATTGCCGACTCGCGTGGCCTGCGAATAGGTGCCGATGGCGGCCGGCGCATCGGCCGTCGAAATGATTTGTTTGCTCATAAGTCTTAAGCCCTCACGCCAACGTGCGCGAGACCCGTTGCACATCCTGCATGCGCCGGACGGTTCGCAGGACGCGGGCCAGATGCTTGCGGTCGCGAACTTGGACTTGAAATTTCAGGGACGAGCTGTTCACGTCGCGTTCTTCCAACGACACCTGGTCGATATTGGTTTCTGTTCCCGCAATGCTCGAGGCCACCGCCGCCAGCACTCCCACCCGATTGTTGATTTCCAATTGGATCTCGGAGCTAAACAAGCGGCCATGCGTGGCTTCCCAAGCCACCGACAGCCACTTGTCCGGTTGCTTGCGGTACTCGGCGAGATTACCGCAATTCTGCCGATGGATCACTACGCCGCGGCCCGCGCTCAAATAAGCCATGATGGGATCGTTGGGGATGGGAAAGCAGCAGCGGGCGTAGGTCACCAGCAGGCCTTCGGTCCCGGCGATCATCAGTGGGCCGCCGCTGCTGATGCCTTGTTCGCCATTCGACGCGCACCGGCTGCAGGCGCCGCGCCACCAGCGGCGCCAGGCGCTCACCCAAGCCGATCTTTTCAAACAGCTCGTTGGCGTCCCTTAAATGGAGCTCTCTGACCACCGCCTCGAGGTCCGCCGCGGGAAGCTTCTTCAGGTTCAGCGAGAATTCTTCGAGCGCCAACCCGAGCAGCCGCCGGCCAAGTTCCAGCGCGTCGCCCTTCTTGAGATTCTTCAAGTATTGCCTGACGGCGGCCCGCGCCTTGGCCGTCACCAGGAAGCTCGACCAGGAGGGATTCGGCTTGGCGCCTTTTGCGGTGATGATCTCCACCGTTTGGCCGTTGCGCAAAGGCGTGCGCAGCGGCACCAGCCGGCGGTCGACCTTCGCCGCGACGCAGCGGTTGCCGATATCGGTGTGGATGGCGTAGGCAAAGTCCACGGTGGTGGCGCCGCTCGGAAGACGCAGAATTTTTCCCTTGGGGGTGAACACGTAAACCTTGTCCGGAAACAGATCGACCTTGACGCTTTCGAGGAATTCCTCGGAACTGCCGCCCTCCTGAATCTGCACCAGGCTCGCCAGCCATTCGCGCGCGCGATCATGCTCGACACCGCCGAAGGTATCGCCGCCGGACTTGTACTTCCAGTGCGCGGCAATCCCCGACTCGGCAACCCGGTGCATTTGCTCGGAGCGGATCTGCACTTCGATGGGTATGCCGTTCGGCCCGAACAGTGTCGTGTGCAGCGACTGATAGCCGTTGACGCGCGGTATGGCGATGTAGTCCTTGAAGCGCCCGGGCATGGGCTTGTAGACGCTGTGCACCAGGCCCAACACGCGGTAGCACACATCCGCATTGTCGACGATGATGCGAAATCCGTACACATCCACCATTTCGTTGAGAGAAATCTTCTTGTTCTGCATCTTCTTGTAGATGCTGTACAAATGCTTCTCGCGTCCCTCAACCTCGCCGGCGATATCGGCTTTCTTGAGCGCGTCCTTGACGGTCACGGCGATCTTGCCGATGAATTCCTTTTGGTTGCCGCGCGCCTTTTTCAATTCCCGCTCGAGAACCTTGTAGCGATACGGATACAGCGCACGAAACCCGAGATCCTCGAGCTCGAGCTTCACCGCATACAAGCCGAGGCGCTCGGCGATCGGCGCGTAGATCTCGAGGGTTTCGCGGGCGATGCGCCGGCGCTTGCCCGACGGCATGACCCCGAGCGTGCGCATGTTGTGCATGCGATCGGCGAGCTTGACCATGATGACGCGGATGTCGCGCACCATCGCAAACAGCATCTTGCGAAAACTCTCCGCCTGGGCTTCCTGGCGATTCTTGAACTGAATCTGGTCCAGCTTGCTGACGCCGTCGACCAGTTCGGCGACCACGTGCCCGAAGACCGACGCGATCTCCGCCTTGGCGGTCGGCGTGTCCTCGATGACATCGTGCAGGATCGCCGCCACCAAGGTATCGGCATCCAGGCGCAAGTCGGCGAGAATATCGGCAACCGCGACCGGGTGCGTGATGTACGGCTCGCCCGACACGCGCTTCTGACCGTGGTGTCTTTCCGCGCCGAAGTCGTAGGCTTCGCGCACCCGCTCGACCTGCTCGGGCGATAGATAGGCTTCGAGTTTGTCTAAGAGCTGACTGATCCCGGTGGAGCGTCTTCCACCGGGCAAGAGACCAAGTATGGAAGACGCATAGTCCATCGTCGCTCTTGAAGGGGCCGGCTGTCGTTAGTCCCCAAGCCCGAGTTGCGGAGCGCGGAAATCCGACGGCATGTCGAGCTCGCTCACCACCGGCTGCGCCGGCTCCTCGGGCTCTTCCAGCATTTCGAACGTAATGTTTCCGGCAGCAATCTCGCGAAGGGCTACCACGGTCGGCTTGTCGTTTTCCCATTCAACGGTCGCTTCCGCGCCGTTCGCCAGGCGCCGGGCGCGCTTGGCGGCCAGCAACACCAGGTTGAAAAGGTTCGGTTCATTTTGAAGGCAGTCTTCGACTGTGATACGCGCCATGCTTAAGGTTCCAATGGAGGGACTGAAAGCATAGCAGAAATGGCGCCACTCTCGCCAGGGCGCGGCTCGTGGCGCCTTAAGGATTTGCGAGGCTTGCGGCCAAATGCACCACTTCCGGGCGCCGCGCGACCAGTGCGCTGCCGCGGCCCTCGACGATGGCCTGCAAGTCCTCGAGCGCCTGTTCGAAGCGATCGTTGATGACCACGTAGTCGAACTCGGTCCAGTGGCCCAGGTCTTGCGCCGCGTCCTGCAAGCGGCGCTGGATGACTTCGTCGGAATCGGTGCTTCGCCCCTTGAGCCTCAGCTCGAGCGCTGAGCGCGAGGGCGGCAGGATGAAAATACTGCACGCATCCGGCAGCCGCGCGCGCACCTGACGGGCGCCCTGCCAATCGATCTCCAGCAGCAGTTGTTCGCCGTTCGACAGCGCTTCCTGGACGGTTCGCACACCCGTGCCGTAGCGATGATCGAAAACCCTCGCGTGCTCCAGGAACTCGTTGCCATCGACCATCTCCTGGAAGCGCTCCGTGCTCACGAAATGATAGTCGCGCCCGGGAATTTCATTGGGCCGAGGTTTTCGCGTGGTGTAGGAGACCGAAAACTGGATGCGCGGCTCGCGCTCCATCAGGGCCTTCACCAAACTGGTCTTGCCGGCGCCCGAGGGTGCCGCAACTACGTAAAGGCGTCCTTGTGGCATCGATCGCTGGCTTCAATGGACACGGCTAGTCCTGCCTTGGAATCTAGCACATGCGCCGTGGCCAGCGGCAACCGCCCGTTACGGCGCAGCCTTAAGGATCAGCGCGCGAAATACGCCTGCGTTGGGCTGCGTTTGCGGGCCACGCGCATGCATGCGCTGCGCAATGATCGCCAGGGCTCCGAACAGCAATAACCTCCGGCACTTAAGAAAAACACCACGCTCCGAGGCTGTTACCGAGCATGAGATCCTCCAGCGAACCGCCGAGCGCGCCGCGCACCTCGAGCTGGGATCGACCCGGACGCGGCGCGGAGCGCAAAGACCAGCTGAGTGCAACGGCGGCCGGCACCATTGAATGCAAATGAAGACGCATGGCACTTACTCCTGATGGGGCTTAAGAGACGGCGGCGCTCTTTATCATGCGTCGCCAATGGGTATATCGAAAATAGCTTGGCGAAAAGTGACCATGGCCGGTACGGGCCGCGGCCATGGGAAGCCGGCAACGGGGGCTTCAGCGGGGAGGCTGGCGCCCCAGGCAACCCATCACTTCGCGCCCGAATCTTTGCGCCCACGGCCGGCCAGGTATAGCGCTCGGCGGCTCGGCTGTAACCGGCTTCACCGTACCGCCGGCAGCGTTCCGGGTCCTGCAGCAATGCATCGAGCCTTTCGGTCAAAAGTTGCGAATCGCCCGGGGCCACCAGATGGCCGGTGACCCCTTCCTGAACCATATCGGGCATGGCTCCGACGGTACTCGCCACGACCGGCAGCCGATGCATCATGGCATCCAGTATGGAGATGCCAAACGGCTCGATCCGCGTCGGCAGACAGTAGATCGAGGAGCGTGCGAAATGAGGGCCGACTTCGTCGAGCGCCACGTTTCCGAGCACGGTGCAATTCGCCAAGTCCAAGCGTGGATTCGCGCCCGCGATCGTCAAATGCGCATCAGGGTGCATGTGCAGCACGTTCTGGAATGCGGTCGCCAAGACCGGGCCGCCTTTGCGCACCCAATCGTTGCCGATGAACAAGATGCGCTTGTTTGAATAGCCGTTGTTGTCAGGCCGGTAATCGGGCGCCGCCGGGATATTCGCGCCCGCGTACACGCACGCGACCTTGCCGGGTTCCGCGCCGTAACGCTTGACGAGATCGGCGCTGACGTTGTGACTGCGCGTAAAGATTCGCGTGGCGTTCTGATAGATCGTGCGCTCGAGAGAGATCCAGCGCTGTGGCCGCAGATGACGGGGGTTGAAATCACTATAGGACAGGTTCGATAAATGCGTGTGGTCGGTGTAGACGAAATTGGGCACGCCCGGCACGCTGAAGTCGAACAAGGATTGCACCTGGAACGAAAACGCGTACTTCTCCGGATCGATGAGCTGCGCCATTGCGCTGCGAACACTGTGAAATACGTACGAAGTGCGCCAAAAACTGTCGCGAGCGGTCGTCTCGCGCAGTGCGACCTTGACGCCGAATTCCTTGGCGAAGTGGTAAAGGTTGGACAGCGGCCAGTGGCGATTTTTTTTCACCAAGTCGAGGACCGCGATGATTTCCACGCGGTACTCCGGGAACGCCTCGCGAACCATCCGCTCGACGCTGTCGCGCGATGGATGCTCGTAGCTGCTCACGAAAGCGATCGTGTCTTTCCGCCCGCCGCCCGCCATGGTCGTTTGCGCTCCTTGGCTTAAGCACTAGTTCGATATTTTGCACCTGCTCGCGCCGAGTGCACCCATGATTCATCATGACATTCAGCGTGCATGCTGACGAGCGTGATCCGTTAGCTGACACGGGCTATCAACGGCATGCTTCTGCCGTTCCCGAGGGTTGTGTTTGGGGGTTATAGTCAGCCGCTAGGCCTCTGATTGTGCCGACATCTGACGGTACCTCGGAATCGCACGCAGACGCGCTTTTTGCGCGAGGATTATCCGATGAGCAAAGTGGTTCGATTTCACGAGCATGGGGGTCCGGAGCAACTGCGGATCGAAGAACTCGATGTCGGTGATCCCGGTACCGGAGAGGTCCGAATCCGGGTCGAAGCCATCGGGCTAAACCGGTCGGAGGCGATGTTTCGCGCCGGGGCCTATATGCAATTGCCGAAGCTTCCGTCACTCATCGGCTACGAAGGCGTTGGCATCGTGGAAGCGATTGGGAGCCCAGGTGCAGGGCTTTTCGGCCGGCGATCGGGTGTGCGTCATGCCGAACTACCGTCTCGGCGAGTATGGCCTGTATGGGGAGCATGCCATCGTCCCGGCGCGCAGCCTGATTGCGCCGCCGCCCGGTCTCACCGTCGTCGAAGCGGCCTCGATTTGGATGCAGTATTTCACCGCGCTCGCGATCTATGAAGTTGCGCACGCGGCGGTAGGCGACGCCATCCTCATCCGCGCCGCCTCGAGCAGCGTCGGCCTTGCCGCCATTCAGCTCGCCAATTGGGCCGGCGCCGTCCCGATTGCGACCACTCGCACCGGCGCCAAGATCGCGGCACTCAAAGAGCAGGGTGCGAAACACGTGATTGCAACGGCCGAGTCGGACCTGGTTGCGGAGGTGCAGCGCATCACCGGCGGCAAGGGCGCCCGCATCGTGTTCGATCCAGTGGGAGGACCCGACGTTGATGCGCTCGCGCAGGCGGCTGCGGAGGAAGGCATCATCATCATCTACGGCGGGTTGAGCGGCCAGCCGACACCGTACCCACACTGGCCGGCGGCGTTGAAGGGACTGTCCTTGCGCGGCTGGGTCGCTTCCTCGATCTGGAACAAACCCGAGCGATTCGCACGCAACCGGGATCTGATACTGTACGGCCTGGCGGAAGGGCGCCTGAAGCCGGTCATCGCCAAGACGTTCCCGCTGGGAGAGATCGTGGAAGCGCACCGCTACCTCGAGTCGAACCAGCAGCTCGGCAAGATTGTCGTTACCGTCTAGGGGTAAAGTTTCAGGACGCTATTCATGGATGAAGGCTTGCATGCGCGGCTCAGTTTTTCCTGTCGGGTGCTGAGCCGAATGACTGCTCTTCTGCTCGACTGAAGCCGACGCTTGCAATGCTCGTGCCGTTCGCGCGTCGCAGCGCACCTCGGCCGACGCCTCCGCTGATTTGGCCAACAAAATCAACGCAGGTACCGACGTACTACCAATGGGCAATTGAAGCGGACATTTCGCGTCTGCTCTAATCTCGCCCGGGTTTTGACCTGGCAGGCACACCCAAATCCAACAGTCGATTGCGGAGGAGTTCTCCCGGCTCAATTGCCGCCGCTTTGCGGTGCTGCAACGGTAACCGTTGCTGCGGGCCTGGCTCAATCTTTTTGGCTTTTTGAGGAAGGAGCAAAGCTATGACTGCAGTTTCACGACAGACAATGAGTGGTGGGACCGACATTCGTCCGTTTCATGTGAATGTTCCGGAAGCGGAACTTGCCGATTTGCGAACCCGAATCAATGCGACCAAGTGGCCTGACCGGGAAACGGTCACGGATGCATCGCAAGGCGTGCAGCTCGCGACGATGCAGAAACTCGCCCAGCTATTGGGCGACCGACTACGATTGGCGCAAGTTCGAAGCGAAACTGAACGCTCTCCCGCAATTCATTACCGAGATCGATGGGCTGGACATTCATTTCATTCACGTCCGTTCGAAACATGAGAATGCGTTGCCGCTCATCGTCACGCACGGATGGCCCGGTTCGGTCATCGAGCAGTTGAAGATTGTCGATCCGCTGACCAATCCGACGGCGCATGGCGGGAGCGCAGCGGACGCTTTCCATCTGGTGATTCCGTCGATGCCGGGCTATGGGTTTTCAGGCAAGCCGACCACGACCGGCTGGGATCCCATCCGCATCGCACGCGCCTGGATCGCGCTGATGAAGCGGCTGGATACACGCGATTTGTGGCGCAAGGCGGCGATTGGGGCGCGGTCGTCACCGAGCAAATGGCCCTGCAGGCGCCTCCGGAATTGCTCGGCATTCACACCAACATGCCCGGCATGGTTCCAGACGACATTGACGGGGCGGCGTGAGCCGGGGGGCCGCCGCCGTCCGGTCTATCAGCCGATGAGAAGCTCGCTTACGAGCATCTCGCATTTTTCTATCAACACGGCATCGGCTACGGATTCGAGATGGGGCTCCGCCCTCAGACGCTGTACGGGATCGCGGATTCCCCAGTCGGCCTCGCCGCCTATTTTCTCGACCACGACGCGCGCAGCTATGCGTTGATCGCACGCGTCTTCGACGGACAGCCCGAGGGCCTCACGCGGGATGACATCCTCGACAACATCACGCTCTACTGGCTGACGAACACGGCGCTTTCTGGCGCCCGTCTCTACTGGGAAAACAAAGGTTTTTTCAGCCAAAGACATCGCCATCCCCGTTGCCGTGAGCGTTTTTCCCGACGAACTCTATCCAGCCCCGCGGAGCTGGGCAGAGCGGGCATATCCCAAGCTCATCCACTACAACCAGCTCGACCAAGGGCGGCCACTTCGCGGCGTGGGAACAACCGCAACTCTTTTCAGAAGAGGTTCGCGCAGGCCTCAGACCACTGCGCAAATAGTGGAGCGAGATATTTCTTGGACTCGAACGAAGCCATTTAATGCAAGCCCGCAGACATTCGTCTGCGGGCTCCACTTCTTGCACTGATTCGACGAGTCCGTTGTAGCAACTTATTGGGCGCCTGGTTTTGTTTCGGGGGGTGCGGTCGCTGAGGCGTTCTTTTGGCCCATCTCCTTGCCGCGACGAACTAAGTTTTGGTCGATTTGCTGCATCATTTGTCCCTTTTCCTGAAGGGTCTTTGCACAGCGCATCGCTTCGGATTGATACATCGGCGGCGGCATGGCAAAACTCTCACTGACCATCGCGTCCTCGATTTCCTGCGCTGAGAAGGATTCGAGGCGACCCATGTAATACATCACGAGGATGTTGCCGGCCGCACGCTGTGTGGTGTCGGTCGAGTTGCTCAGCAGAGAGCCCACAATGAGGCAATGGATGTCTCTTGAGGGCGGCGCCTCGAGAGCGTGGGCGGTGGAAAAGAGCGCCGATAAGGCGAGGCATCCGAACACGTTGCGAGAGAGTTGCATGTGCGAGTATCCCCGTTGAGCTTGTCGTTATTATTGGGAGTCCGAACTGTAGGAAGGATACAGCCTGAGGGCGTCAGGCGTCACTAATGGACGATGCGCTCCCGGGATCTCTCCATCAAGACCGCAAGGTA
>CAVVPB010000008.1:0-6074 GCA_963749775.1 uncultured Gammaproteobacteria bacterium | reverse complement strand
AGCTTTGCGGCCACTCCGTCCAAATTTGTCCTGTCGGGCGCCGATCCGCAGCTCGCCATCAGCGTTCCCTTGATTTACACCGCTCAAGCATTCGGCTGCTCGGGCGGAAATCAATCGCCGGAGCTGCACTGGTCGGGAGCACCGGCGGGAACTTTGAGCTTCGCCGTGACCTTATTTGATCCCGATGAGCGCAGCACGCCATCGGGCTGGTGGCACTGGGTGCTTTACGACCTGCCGAAGAACATCAGTAGCCTGCCCCAGGGCGCCGGTGCCCTGCACAGCACCGCCCTGCCGGCCGAGTCTCGGCAGGGGCGCAGCAATCTCGGCGAAAACGCCTACCACGGCGCCTGTTCCGGCCAAGGGGGATCCACCGCACCGCTATGTTTTTACGGTGTACGCATTGAACGTGGCGAAGCTGCCGGTTGCAGCCGATTCCAGCGGCGCCATGGTCACGTCGATCGTGCAGGAACACCTGCTGGGAAAAGCGGTGTTCGTCGCGCACTACGGACGGCCCTAGCGTCAAGCCGCGGCTTCGTCCTGGCTGATATGCTCACAGCGATCTCTTTCGATCTGCAGCGTGGCGTGCTGAATTTGAAAGCGACGTTTCAGCGCCGGTGTTAGCGAGGTCAAGAGCGCATCTTCCGCGCCTCTGTCGGGCACGACCAGGTGCGCGGTCAAGGCAATGCTGGTGGTGCTGAGCGCCCATATGTGCAAATCGTGCGCATCGGTCACACCCCGCTGGTCGGCGAGGTAGGACATCACCGCCGACGAATTCACGCCGGCCGGAACGCCGTCGAGAGACAGCGTCAGAGAATCCCGCAGCAGCCGCCAGGTGCTGATCAAGATCACGGTCACGATCAGCAGGCTGACGATGGGATCGAGCAGGCTCCATCCCGTCAGCAAGATGAGCAGACCCGAGACCAAAACCCCGGCGGAAACGGCGGCATCCCCCAGCATGTGAATGTAGGCACTGCGCCGGTTAAGATCACCATGGCTACCCGCGTGCAACATCCAGGCGCTGATGCCGTTGAGCGCAATGCCGACGGCGGCGACCGCCATCACCGTTTTCCCGGCCACCGGTGGCGGCGAGCCCAGCCGACTCGCTGCCTCCCACGCGATGGCGCCGCAAGCCAGCAACAGCAATACGGCATTCGCCAGCGCTGCCAGCACCGACGAGCGGCCGAGGCCGTAAGTAAATTTGGCGCCCGGCGGCCGGCGGCCCAATATCAAGGCCCCCCAAGCGCAGACCAGACCCAGCACATCGCTCAAGTTATGGCCGGCATCCGCGATCAGGGCCACTGAGTTGGAGAGGAATCCGAAGCCCCCTTCGACGATCACGAATACCAAGTTAAGCGCCACGGCGATACCCATTCGCAGGTTCACGCCTCCTTCGGGTATGCCGTGAGCATGCCCATGTGCGTGTCCGTGATCATGCTCGTGGTCATGCTCATGCGCGTGGTCATGCGCTGTCATATTTCTGCTCGAATGTTTGCATACGCCATAACTGCGGGAATAAAACCCGCGCCCATAGGACGGTAACCAGCATGGTGGCGATACCGCCGATCACAATGGCGGGCACCAGGCCAAACCAAGCCGCCGTGATACCCGACTCGAACTCGCCCAGTTCATTCGACGCCCCGATGAACATCGAACTGACGGCAACGACCCGACCTCGAATCTCATCGGGCGTCTGCAGTTGCACCAGCAGCGAGCGGACAAACACGCTAATCATGTCTCCAATCCCCAAGACGACCAGCGCAATCATGGCGACCCAGAACAGCCGGGTCAGACCCAGCACCACGGTTGCCAGGCCAAACGCGGCGACGCCGGCGAACATCGTTGCGCCCACCCGCCGTGATATCGGCCGAAACGCCAACCAAATCGCGGTCGCACCGGCGCCCATGGCGGGTGCCGCGCGCAAATAGCCGAACACCTCAGGTCCTGCGTGCAGCACATCCCGCGTATAGGCCGGCAACAATGCGGTGGCACCTCCGAACAATACCGCAAATAGGTCCAACGAAATGGCTCCGAGTACCGTTTTGCGATGCCAGACGAAGTGTAGGCCCTGCGACAAGGTAGTCCAGGAGAGCGCCGAGCGGATGACGGGCGACCGGCGCTGGCGAATCGAGCCGACCAGCACGATGGCTCCCAGCAGCAACATCGCTGCAGCGCCATAAACTAAGCCTGCGCCGCTGTTTCGTCCCAGACGAACCTCGGCCATGGCATAGACGATGCCGCCAACGCTCGGGCCGGCAATGGCCGCTACCTGGTTGGCCGAGGAGTTGATCGCGAGCGCATTGCGCAGTATCGCGGTGGGCACGATGTTGGGTATGAAAGATTGCGCGGCCGGCATTTGGAAGGCGCGTGTCACGCCGAGGACCGCGAGCACGCCGAAAATCGGCAGCGTAGTTCTGATATTCAGCCACGCAAAGGCGAGCAGCAACAAGGCGCACATGGCGTACGAGCAATGGCCGAGCATGATGATGATGCGCCGATCGAACTGATCCGCCACATGTCCGGAAAACAGTACCAAACACAAAAACGGCAGAAATTGCGAAAGTCCGATGAGCCCGAGGTCGAGCACGCGACCCGTGATCTGATACACCTGCCAGCCGACGGCGATGATGACCATCTGAGTGGCAATGGAGGCCAAGAATCTCGAGCACAGGTACAGCGAGAAGTCGCGATTCTTCAGAACCGCGAATCCGCCCGGCGCGACCGTGGAACTGATTACAACCCCAGCTCGCTTAAGGACGGATGGCCATCCGGACGACGTCCCAGCGGCCAGCGACAGCGGCGCTCGGTTTCCGCCATCGGCAAGTCGTTGATGCTGGCGAGGCGCAGACGCATCAGGCCGTGCTCGTCGAACTCCCAATTTTCATTGCCGTAGCTGCGAAACCATTGACCGCTGTCATCATGCCACTCATAGGCGAAACGCACCGCGATACGATTCTCGCGAAAGGCCCACAGCTCTTTGATGAGGCGGTAGTCAAGTTCCCGCGCCCACTTGCGCACGAGAAACGCCTGGATAGCATCGCGGCCTTGGAGAAATTCAGCGCGGTTGCGCCAGCGGCTCTCGATCGTATACGCCTGCGCCACGCGCACCGGGTCGCGGGTATTCCATGCATCTTCTGCCATGCGCACTTTTTGCGCCGCGTTCTCCGCTGAAAAGGGCGGCAACGGGGGTCTGTCCATGTCGGCTCCTCAGCTGGGTAATTGCGCGTTCGCGTTCATACGCCGTGGATCCGCTTCGAGGTCATGCGTGAAAAGAAAGTTCACCAGCAAACTGCGTTGATGCTGCAGGCCCTTGAAGTACCCCGCAAGCGCACCCGGTCCAATGAAACGTATCGGCGCACCGAAGATGTAAGCGGATTTGAAATGCTTCGCCACCGTTTCGGCAAACTCCGCCGCGCTGCTGCCTTGCTCGCGCAGCTGTTCCGGGGCGAATTCTACATAGAGATTTCGAGTCTTCGCCAGCGTCGCCTGACCCCCGCGCATGGCCGCAACCTCGCTGCCCTCCGTGTCCATCACGATCAGGTCGATCGACTCCCAATCCGCCTGGACGGTGCGATCAAGCGTGTCCATGGCCACCGTGATCTCGCCGTCAACGGGTGCGACCCGGCTATTTCCCGTGTTGGTGCGATTTTCAGTGAACTGGGTGGTGCCGGCGCGCTCTCCCAGGGCCGCGTTCCGCGCCACAACCCAGCCCATGCCGTTTAAGCTCAGATTCATGGTCAGCAGCCGGAAATTGCGCGGGCTCGGTTCGAAGGCGAGCACCGCGCGCGCTGAGGTTGCGCGCACGATCGGGACCAGCAGTGCGCCGAGGTGGGCGCCGGCGAATATCACCCTTGAGTTGCGGTCAAGTAGCGCGATCAGCCAATTGATCTGCGGCCAGTCGTATTCTCCGCGCAGCAACAACGAGCGCGACACGTTGAAGTCTCCCGCCGGGACGGCCAGCTGGCCATTTTTGGTTTCCGCGAGGATTGCAACGGCATGCCTGCCCAGCGACTTCACTCGCCAACGACCGCGCATTTGCCGCGAAAGTTGCTTTAAGAAATGATTTCTCACTCAAAAATGCCGGGACACGTACAGCGTCAGGGTCTCGATCTTGTAGAAAGTTTCCGGGCGCACCCCTTGTACATCGCTCGCCAATACATGGTCGCGCGCGAGATTCTGCGCATAACGGTAGTCCAGATTCAGATCCCACGCCGGCAGAATATTTCGCCACTGCCCGCCGATGCCTCCGTAAACGGACGTCGCGGGCGTCTCCACGTTGTAGCGCGCAATGCCGGCGAATAGGTTCAAGGCCAGCGGGCCGTCAAAGCGGTGGCGATAATCGAGTGGCCGCAAGCCGATGAGCAGGTGCCCATCGACTTCATCGAATTCCGCGCGCACCCCCAAATCGTTGCTGTCGCTGACGGCACGGCGCGCACCTAGGGCGAAATGCGGGCCGAATTTCAGGGGCGTCGTCGTGACGGGCAAGTTCGGCTGCAGATTGATCTTCACTTGGTTGGCATTTACGCCGGCATCGACAAATACTTCGGCGCCGTGGCGGTCGGTATCCCTCGCCACATCCTCGTCGCTGTCGCTGCCGCCGAACGAGCCATCGTCGCGGGTCCGCGCATCGCCGCCGTAGCGCACGAACCCCGAAAGCCGGCTGAACGATTTACCGTAAACGTCCCGGCCGGCGAATACTTCCCCGCCAAGGGTAAGCCCTTGCCAAGGCCGCGAATAGCGAATGGAAAAATCGTAATAATGATGATAGGGAAATGCCCCCGGCGGGGGAGGCGCATAGGTGCGTCTATCGCCGCCGTAGTAGGTCTGATTGACCAGTGTGCGCACGCGCTCTTCCAGATATCCGCCGAAATCCGGCAGCCAGCCCACGCGCAGCATCTGGCTTCTTGCCCCCACGCCATCGCCGAAGTTGCGCTGATCGGCGCCCCAATTGCCGAGCACCAATCCGTCGTGGGTCATGCCGTCCATAAATATATTGTGGACGTACCAGATATTGGACCATTCCGAGATCTCGTAGGTCATATCGAAATAGCGCAGAACCCGCGGGAAATCGATACCCGCCGAGGCCGCCGGATTCCCCAGCAGGTAGCTACCGCCGTCGGAATTGTCTTCGCCAGCGTACTGGAAGTACACCGAGAACGGTGTTTTAGTCGGTACGATGAAGCGGCTGATGTAGGACGCCTGTTGATTGCCTTGGGTCTGAGAAAGCCCGCTCGGCTGGAAGAAGTCCCGCAATGCAAAGCGCGGCGACGACGGGAGTCCGGCGCCCCCGCCGTATTGCAACAGCCGGTTGACGCCGAGCGACCAGCCGCTGAACGGCTCGATCGATAACTGCACCGCCTCCAGATGCGGGTCGCCGACGGCTTCATTGCCATTGTAGGAAATGTGATTGGCCGACATGCGAGCGACAAAGATTTCATATTGAAACCCCAGGCGCGTCAGGGGTTCGTAGTTCGACACCGTCGCCGACAGCAGGGTCGGCGCCTCGGTGCTCATCAGCGAGCTGCTGTCCGTCATGGGCGACCACCAATGATCGCGCCAGCCGACGTCCAGCTGCGCCCAGTTTGTTCCCAAGCTGAGCACAGAGCCGGTTGGCGTGGTGCGTCCCGGGCACCACATGCGCCCGCGCTGGCCAGGAAATAATCCGTCGGCTGCGCAAAGGCCACGAAGGACAACGCGAATGCACTGTCGACCGGCATGCCATGCTGATTCGGCACCACGCCGTCCGTGCCGTGGGTGATGGATCCTGTGGCGCTGGCATGCGTCACTGCATAATCGCGCGAATAGCGCTCGAGATAGCGGGACACTCGCCTGCACAGGGCTTTGTCGACCTCGCAAGCCTGCGGCAGCGCCAATCGCACCAACTCGATGGAAAACGGGCGCTTCAAAATGGGCTCGTCGGCGAGTATGAGTACCTTCTCGATCTGCCGCTCGATTTCCGGCTCAAGATTCAGCGGCAGGTAGGCGGTGACGCCGCCGGCGGCGGCGACGCTCGAGGCGGCCAGAATCAAGCCACCGGTCGCGAGTGCATTTCTTCTACTGGCGCGCATGGGCTTCAA
>CAVVPB010000007.1:0-226020 GCA_963749775.1 uncultured Gammaproteobacteria bacterium | reverse complement strand
CGGGTTATCGTATGATTCGATCGTGTCCAGCACCCCGGAAATTACAACGAATGATGAGAACGCCCGCTACAAGCGGGTGATTCGCACGGCGGAAGAATTGTTCAAGCGGGTGGGATTTCGCGCGGTCACGATGGAAATGGTGGCGCGCGAGGCCAATGTCGCGAAGGCCACGCTCTACAGCTACTTCAAGAACAAGGATGAACTTTACATGGCCGTGTGCGCGCGCATGGCCAACATCCTGCGAGGATCCGTCGAGCAGGCGCTGATGCAGCCGGAAGCTTCCTTGGATACGCGTCTGGCCGACGCTGTAGTCGCGCGGCATGTGCCCGTGTTTACCCTGGTGCGAGTATCGCCGCACGCGGCCGAACTCTTCTCGTACACGCACAGCATGGCCGGCGAAATCTTTGCGAACCTGGATGTCGAGATGCTGGAGATGCTGCGTGCCGCGATGGCGCAAGATCCGGAACTGGCGCCGACTGCGGAACAACTCGCGCGCGCTCTTTATTTTGGGGGCGCCTCACTCGCCATGCGCAGCGAAACCACCGCGCAAATGCAGCTCGAGGTGGGCGCCTTCGCCCGTGCGCAATTGGCGGGGACCCGCGTTCTCGCGCGCCAGAAAGCCTAAGGAGTCATTCAAAAAGCAGCTGCCCGCGGGGCTTTGACATATTTACCTATTGACAAATCATACGATCGGTATACGATTCGTTCATATCGTATAGATCCACTAGGAGATCGATATGAACCTCGCCCGCATTGCTCTATTAGTCGCTGTTTGCCTGGCTGACGGGCTTCTCCTTCTCAAAGTCGCTCCAGCTGCAGCCGCCGAGATTATCAGCGACGTGGCCCCGCCCCCGCTGCGCGCCGAGAATCCGGGCCGGCCGCGCGATGGCTATGCCTGGGCGCCCGGGCACTGGGAATGGAATGGACAGGCGTACAAATGGGTCCAAGGAACCTGGATCGTCGAGCATGGAAAGGCGCGTTGGGTTGCCGACCAGTGGGAGCCGATGGGATCACAGTGGCGTTACATTCCCGGCCATTGGGAGCGATGACTCGTGCAAGCCAGTGCGATCGCCAGTCCGAAGAAGTGCCTGGAGCATGTCTTCGGCGAAACTGCCAAAGGCAATGGCCAGCCGTTTCTCGACGCGTTGGCCGAGGACGCGCAGTGGACCATCATCGGCAGTACCGGCTGGTCGAAAACCTATCGGGGCAAAGCTGCGATCATGCGCGACCTCTTTGGGCCGTTGCGGCGAGTGTTGGCGCCGCCGCGCAAAAGCCATGCTCTCCACATGATTGCCGAGGGCAACATGGTGGCGGTGCAGGGACAGGGCGAAAACCTCACCCGCGACGGCCGCAGGTACGACAACACGTATTGCTGGGTGTTCGCTTTTCGGGATGGACAGGTGGTGGGCGTTACCGAATACGCCGATACCGAGCTCATGCGATCGGTACTGGGAGAGCCTGCAACGCCAGCTACGCTGTAGCTGTCATCACCTGCCGCTGCCGAGCGAATGTCCAGGGCTGCGCGGTATAGGGCGCAATGTAAGAGCAATCCCACAGCGCCTCTTGCGCCAATCCCGACAGTGCTTCGCGATATTTTGGGTAGGCTGCTGCGATGGAACACCGCTGGGGCGTCCGAACTCAGGTTGATATCGCCGTGCGGCTGGCTGGCAATTCCTTGACGGTGCTCGATGGCCGGTTGGTGAATGTGAGCTTAAGCGGGGCGTTCATCACTCTCGGTTGTCCGGTGAACCCACTATCTCGCTTGGACATTCAAATCTTGGCGCCTCACGCGATTCGGCACACCTCCCTTAAAATACCAGCGTGCGTCATACGCCGCGGCCCGAATGGGATCGGTGTTGAATGGTGTGAGTTCGCGTGTCCCGCTGTGCGTGAGGTGCTTCGCGCTGCAGTCCCGATTCCGGGGCTCATCAGTGTGTCTCCCGTGCCGAGCGACATCAGCGTCATATCGCGCGGCTGACGCGCCTTTAGCGTTCAATCCTGACCTAAGGAGCCGCGCTCGGCTCCGCCGAGCGCGAGACACGGCGAGTCTGCATCGATGCTCGAAGTCGCCATGGATTGAGTAACTCATTGAATCTGGTCCTTTATTCGACGCAAGCTCTTGCCGCAAAGGGCGGGCCCTGGTATAAAGCGCGGCTCTTCTTAAGGTTCCAATTCAAAGGTTTACGCCATGTCGCGAGTCTGCCAGGTCACGGGCAAAGGTCCCAAAACGGGTAACACCGTTTCGCACGCGAACAATCGCAAGCGCCGCCGCTTTCTGCCCAATTTGCATAGCCACCGATTCTGGCTGGAATCCGAAAAGCGCTTCGTCAGTCTGCGCGTAACCACCCGCGGCCTGCGTACCATCGAGAAGCGCGGCGTGGATGTGGTGGTCGCGGATTTGCGGGCCCAGGGCGTCAAGGTCTAAGGGGCCAACATGCGCGACAAAATCAAATTGGTCTCCTCGGCCGGCACCGGCCACTACTACACCACCACCAAGAATAAGCGACTGCATCCTGACAAGCTGGAGACGAAGAAATTCGATCCGGTGGTTCGCAAGCACGTTGCTTACAAAGAATCGAAAATCAAATAGTTCGCGCGCCGGCCGACGGTGCCCGAACTTCCTGAAGTAGAGACCACGCGACGCGGCATTGCGCCCGCGCTTCTGAATCGGCGCGTCATCGAGGCGGTGGTGCGCGAGCGCCGCTTGCGCTGGCCGATTGCCGCCAAATTCGAATCCGTGGTTCGCGATCAGCGGGTTCGCGGCATCGATCGGCGCGCGAAATACCTGCTCATCCGATTGGAGACCGGCACGGTGATCCTGCATCTCGGGATGTCGGGAAGCCTGCGCTTGGTGAGTCTGAGCACGCCGCCGAAGCTTCACGAGCACTGGGATCTCATCCTGGAGGGCGGGCGAGTATTGCGCTTCCACGATCCCCGGCGTTTCGGCAGTCTGCTGTGGACCGAGGATGATCCGGCGCTGCACCCGCTGCTGAAAAAATTGGCGCCTGAACCCTTGAGCAAGGCCTTCAACGGCGATTACCTGTTCCGCGTGACGCGCAAGCGCGCCGTGGCCGTCAAGCAGCTCATCATGAACTCGCAGCTGGTCGTCGGCGTGGGGAATATTTACGCCAGCGAAGCGCTGTTTCGTTCGGGAGTTTCGCCGCGCCGCGCCGCCGGCCGAATCACCCGAGCCGAAGCGGTCAAGCTGGCCGCCGCCATCAAGGCCGTGCTCAAAGATGCCATCAAGATCGGCGGCACCACCTTGCGCGACTATGTCAACGCCGACGGCGCGCCCGGCTATTTCCGGCAGAAATTATTCGTTTATGAACGCGCCGGGCTGCGCTGCCGCGTGTGCGGCTCGCCCGTGAAGCAGTTCACTCAGGGCCAGCGCTCTACGTACTGGTGCCGAACCTGTCAGCGCTGACGGCTTTGGGAGATATCCAAGCGAACGGCTAGTAGACCAGCCCCTCGCCCTCGCCGCGAGGATCGGAGGCCGCCTGCACTTTTCCGCTCGCGAAGTCCCAGGTGATCACCTGCATGTTGCCCCACTGACGGCCCGACAGTTTGAGCGTGTGGCCCATGGCCTGCAGCCTTGCGATCTCGCCGTCGCTCAACGCGCCCGGCTCATAGCCGACTTCGTCCGGCAGGTATTGATGGTGGTAGCGCGGATACTTCACGATATCGGCAGCGCTCATGCCGTCCACATAGCTCAAGCATCCCAGCAGCACCTGGCTGATGATGGTGCTGCCGCCGGGCGAGCCGATGATCATCATTCCCTTGGGGGTATCGACAAAGGTGGGGGACATGCTCGACAGGGGGCGCTTGTTGGGTGCGATCGAGTTGGCCGTGTTCCCGATGAGTCCGAAGACGTTGGGCCTGCCGGGCTTGGTGGAAAAATCATCCATTTCGTTATTGAGCAGCACGCCGGTCCCCGCCGGTATGTAGCCACTGCCGAAGAACAGGTTCACCGTGATGGTGACGGCCGCGCGGTTTCCGGCGGCGTCAAGCACCGAAAAATGCGTGGTGTTCATGCCCTTCGGCTCCGACTCAATGCCCGGGAGCAGGTCGGAGGGCATGGCCTTGTCGGCCCGTATGCTGGCGCGCTGGCCGGCCGCGTAGTCGACGCTCATCAATTGCGCCAGCGGCATTATCTTGATGAAATCCGGATCGCCCAGATAAATAGCGCGATCCCGGTAGGCGCGGCGCATCGCTTCGATGATCAGGTGCTTGCGCGTCGCGGAATCCACAGCCGCCAAATCGAAGCCGGCGAGAATATTGAGCGCATTCACGATCGCGATGCCGCCCGACGACGGAGGCGGCGCGGTCACGATGCGCACACCGTGATACTCACCGATGAGCGGCTTGCGCTCGACGACTTGATAGGCTTTCAGGTCCTGAAGCGTCCATATGCCGCCGCCCGCGCGTACGCCGGAGACCAGATCCGCCGCCACCCGGCCCTCGTAAAAACCTTTCGCGCCATGATTCGCAATGGCCTCCAAAGTGTTGGCCAACTCCGGCTGCCTGATGATGGCGCCCAGTTCAGGCACGTTGCCATCGGGGGTTAAAAAGGCCTTCGCGGCGTCCGGCGAGCGCGCCAAAACATCGCGCTTCACCTTGATTCCGTATTGCAGCCGCAGGTACAGCGGAAATCCGTTCCGCGCCAGGCGAATCGCCGGCTGCAGGCTCTGCTTCAAAGGCAGCTTGCCGTACTTGCGCGCCACATATTCGAGCGCCGCGGGCTCGCCGGGAATGGCGGAGGAAATCGGCCCGGCAGTCGAGGCATTCGCGATTTCACTGCCCGCCTTGTCCAGGTACATGTCGCGCGATGCCGCGCCGGGCGCCTTCTCGCGCGCATCAACCATGGTTTCGAAACCGTCGGACTGCCGATGCAGCAGAAAAAATCCGCCGCCGCCCAAGCCTGAACTGGTGGGCTCCACCACAGCGAGTGCCGCGGCTACAGCAACCGCCGCGTCGAACGCGTTGCCGCCTTCCTTTAAGATTTGCTGGCCCGCTTCGCTGGCGAGCGGATAAGCGCTTGCGATGGCGCCTTTGTGCGCAACGGCAGGACGCGCCGCATCGGCTCTTGCACCAGGCGATAGCGCAACGATGACGGTGATCGCGAAGATCGACCACAAGGGTCCCTTGAGCCGCTGCAAGCGAGATGCGCCGTAAGAAATCAAAGCTTGCGATGCCGTTTCAGTTCGATCTCTACGAGGGGATGCACGAATTCGGACACATCGCCGCCCAAAACGGCGATTTCCCGCACCAGCGTCGAAGATATGAAGGTGTACTGCTCTTGCGGCGTCATGAAGACCGACTCTATTTCAGGCGTGAGGTGACGGCTCATATTAGCTAATTGAAATTCAAATTCGAAGTCGGACACCGCACGAAGTCCGCGCACGATGACGGATAGGCCATTTTGCCGCGCGAAATGCGTGGTCAGGCCCACATAGCCCATGACCTCCACATTGTGCACGTCGGCCAGCACGCGCCGCGACATGTCGACTCGCTGTTCGAGCGTGAACATCGGCGCCTTGTTCGGATTGGCCGCGATCGCCACCACCACGCGATCGAAGATGGTGGCGGCACGCCGGACTAAGTCCGTGTGACCATTGGTGATCGGGTCGAAAGTCCCTGGGTAGACGGCATTTCTTTTGTGCATTACGTTATTTCCGCCCGTTGACGCGCGCCAAATGATACCCCACCTCGCCCGCCGACTTCGATTTGAGCAATTCCCAATGAGCGGGGAGCTTGGGAATGCCGCCGGCCCGCTCATTCTCGAGGTAAACCAGGCCTCCGGGGATCACCCAGTTGCCGGCATCGAGCAATGGAATGTATTCGGCCAGCGCATCTTTCCCGAAGGGCGGATCGAGAAATACGATGTCGAAGGGTGGGGCGGGGGTACGCAAGAATCGGGCGGCGCCGATTTCCATCACGCGGCCCTTAAGCTCCCCGCCGAAGCGCACCAGTTGCTCCTGCAAGGCGCGCGCAGCGACGGGCAATTGCTCGACAAAAACCACGCTCGCCGCGCCGCGGGAAAGGGCTTCCAGGCCCAACGCACCGGAGCCTGCGAACAAATCCAGGCAACGCGTTTGCATCGAGCGAATGCTGCAGCCAATTGAACAAGGTCTCCCGGACTCGATCCGGCGTCGGGCGCAAAGTCGGCACGTCGGGGAAATGGACCCGTCGGCCGCGCCACGCGCCGCCGATGATGCGCACCGAATTGCGGCCGGCCGGCGCCGGTAATTCCCTCTTCAAGATAGCCACTGCCGGTATCATACCCGTCCCATGAGAAACGAAGCGGATAAGCCTGGAGCGCGCGGATTCTTCAAGCGCCTGCGCGCCAAATTGAACCAAGGTCCCGCCTGGCTGACCACCGATATTGGAGAACTGCTTCCAGGACGCAAGATCGACGCCGAGATCCTGGACGACCTGGAGACGCGACTGATTATGGCGGACGTGGGAGTCGAGGCCTCCAGCAGGATCCTCGAGGATTTGCGCCGGCGCGTCGCGCGCAAGGAGCTCAACGATGTCGATGCGCTGCTCAAAGCCCTGCAGGAGGCGATGTCGCAGATCTTAAAGCCCGTCGAGCGGCCGTTCGCGGTCAACCCTTACCATAAGCCATTCGTCATTTTGGTGGTTGGAATCAATGGCGCCGGCAAGACCACGACCATCGGCAAGCTGAGCGCCCGGCTGCTCGCCGACGGCTGGAGCGTCATGCTGGCCGCGGGCGATACCTTTCGCGCGGCGGCGCGCGAGCAATTGGAGGTGTGGGCCGAACGCAATAATGTGCCCATCGTCTCCCAGCAAACCGGCGCTGAGCCGGCCGCGGTAATTTTTGACGCTCTGAATGCCGCGCGCGCCCGCCAAATCGATGTGCTGATCGCGGATACGGCGGGCCGTTTGCACACGCAGACCCATCTCATGGACGAGCTCAAAAAGGTCAAGCGCGTGCTGGCGCGTCTCGATCCCACCGCGCCTCACGAAGTGCTGTTGGTGCTCGACGGTACCATCGGCCAAAATGCCGTGGCGCAGGCCGAGGAATTCAACAAGGGTTTGGGAGTCACCGGATTGGTCATCACCAAATTAGATGGCACCGCCAAAGGCGGCGTGGTGCTTGCCATCGCACAGCGCTTGAACATTCCCATTCGCTTCATCGGCGTCGGCGAGCAAGCCGAGGATTTCGGCGTGTTCAACGCTTCTGAGTTCGTATCGGCGCTGCTGAAATCGGAATCGCGCGACGCGGCCGCATGATCCGCTTCGAACAGGTCTACAAGCGCTATCCGAACGGACGCGAGGCCCTGTCCGGCGTATCGTTCGCCATCGAAAGCGGCGCGCTGACTTTTTTGACGGGCCATTCGGGCGCGGGCAAGAGCAGTATCTTAAAATTGATCGCGCTCATCGAGCGGCCCACCCGCGGCCAGGTCATCGTCAATTCCAAGAATACGGCGGGCGTAAAGGCGCGCGGCATACCGCAGTTTCGGCGGCAAATCGGCGTGGTATTCCAGGATCATAAATTGCTGCACGACCGTCCGGTCGCGGACAATGTCGCGCTGCCGCTGGTGATTGCCGGCATCCCGCGACGCGAAATCGAGAAGCGCGTCAGAGCCGCCCTGGATCAGGTCGGACTGCTCGGCAAGGAGAAATCCCTGCCGCTGGAACTGTCGACCGGCGAGCAGCAGCGCGTGGGCATTGCGCGCGCGGTGGTGGCAAAACCGGCGCTGCTCATCGCCGATGAGCCGACCGGCAATCTGGACCCGGACCTTGCGCTCGAGACCATGAAGCTGTTCAAGCGCTTTAGCGATGTCGGTGTAACGGTGGTGGTCGCGAGCCACGATGTGCACTTGATCGATCAAGTCGGGGCGCGGCGCATCGTCTTGAGCGGCGGACGGGTCGTGGGCGAAAACCCATGAGCATCAACTCTTATTTCGCGCGCCACGCGCAGGTGCTGGTCGGCTCGCTCGGCCGCATCGTGCAACAACCGTTTGCCACGGTGATGACCATGGGGGTCATTGCGGTGGCGCTCGCCCTGCCGCTGTTCTTAAGCCTGCTGTTGCAGAATGCGCGCCTGGCCAGCGGCAATTGGAACGAAGCCTATGACCTATCGGTCTATATGGACAAGAGCGCCAGCGCTGCTCGCGTGCAATCCCTCGCCAAAGCGCTGCGCCTGCGCGGTGATGTCGCCACGGTGCGCATCATCACCGCGGACCAGGCGCTCGCGGAATTTCGCAACGATTCTGGCTTCGGCAAGGCGCTCGACGCCTTGAGCGACAATCCGCTGCCCGATACCTTGGTGGTGACGCCCACGCTTAAGGCCAGCACGCCGCAGGGAACTGATACCTTGAAGGCCGCCATCGCCGCCATGGGCGAGGTCCAAACGGTGCAAATCGACACCGAATGGGTGAAGCGCCTGCACGCGATGCTCGATCTGTTGCGGCGCGTCGTTTGGCTCACCGCCGGGCTCTTGGGATTCGGCATCGTGATCATCGTCAGCAACACCATTCGCCTCGATATATTGAACCGACGGGCCGAGATCGAGGTCATGAAACTGGTAGGCGCCTCGGACGGATTTACGCGGCGGCCGTTTCTGTACGGCGGGATCTGGTACGGATTGGGCGGCGGCCTGCTGGCGCTGATGCTGGTCGCCATCGCCTCTGCCGTGCTCGCGCGGCCGGTCGCGCGGTTGGCCTTTTTGTACGGCAGCGCTTTTCGGCTGGAGGGACTGGAAATGACCACCGGACTTATGGTTCTGGGGGTCGCGGTGGGCCTCTCTTGGTTGGGTTCCTGGCTTGCTGCGACGCGCCATATCCGGGCGATAGAACCATCATAAGTATATGTTTTTAAATGCTTAGCGGGTCAGCTGAACTACCCGCCGGCCTTAGCACTCTAACCTCAAGAGTGCTATTATTGGTTCGTAGGTTCGAGTGTGGATTTGCCTGGAGGTAAAGGTGCAAATGACTGCTGCTCTGGTCGCCAAACAAACAGGAATGATCTTCGCCGGCCCCGTCGGGAGCCTGGACTCTTATATAGACCGTGTGTCCCAGATTCCGGTTCTTTCGAAGGAGGATGAGATCGCCCTGGCGGTGAGGTTCCGTTCCGAGTCCGATTTGGACGCGGCGCGGCAACTCGTGCTCTCGCACTTGAGGTTCGTGGTGCACATCGCCCGCGGCTACCTGGGCTACGGCCTGCCGATGGGCGACCTCATACAAGAGGGTAACGTGGGCCTCATGAAGGCCGTCAAGCGCTTCGACCCGACCGTCGGCGTGCGCCTGGTATCGTTCGCCGTGCATTGGATTCGCGCCGAAATTCACGAGTACGTATTGCGGAACTGGCGACTGGTGAAGGTGGCGACCACCAAGTCGCAACGTAAGCTGTTTTTCAATCTGCGCAAGATGAAAAAGAATCTGACCTGGCTGTCGGAAGCGGAGACGGCCGCGGTGGCTCGCGACTTAGGGGTCGACGTCGCCGACGTCAGAGAGATGGAGCAGCGCCTGTCGGCGCGCGACATGTCCTTCGATCCGACGCCGGAAAGCGACGAGGAGGAGGCTTACTCGCCGGCCATGTATCTGCCGGCCAGCAACGCCGACCCGGCGATCGAAATCGAGCGCGCGGAGTGGGAACAAGATTCCTCCGACCGTTTGGAGGTGGCGCTCGAGAAACTCGACGAGCGCAGCCGCAGCATCTTGAAGCGACGCTGGATGACCGACGATAAGGCCACGCTGCACGAGCTGGCCGATGAATACGGCATCTCGGCGGAGCGTGTCCGTCAGGTGGAATCAAACGCCATCAGCAAGCTGAAAGGCTTGATGGTTGCGGCGGCCTAAAAGCCGCGCATTTTTAGACTCGTGAGATTGATGTATATTTAGGCCGCCGAGCAATCGGCGGCTCAAATGTCTGGGTCGCAATCAAGCTCCATAACTAAAAGCAAACGGTCATCGTACG
This sequence comes from uncultured Gammaproteobacteria bacterium, assembly GCA_963749775.1. Classification (GTDB taxonomy): domain Bacteria; phylum Pseudomonadota; class Gammaproteobacteria; order Steroidobacterales; family Steroidobacteraceae; genus Bog-1198. Next base: position 216,078 of record CAVVPB010000007.1, on the reverse strand, counting down.
CGATGCCCGCCTTCGGGGGAGATCATGATTCCAGCGGCGCTATGGACGGCCATCGTCACCTTAGCTATAGGGTTCTTTTATTTTTACACCGGCTTTCGCGTCGGGAATCTGCGCGCTAAACACGCCATCAAGGCGCCCGCGACCAGCGGTCATCCGGAATTCGACCGCGCCTATCGCGTGCAGCTCAACACCTTGGAACAGATGGGCATCATCCTGCCCTTTCTTTGGGTGGCCGCGTTTTACCCGATCCGCTGGCCGTGGCTCGCTCCGTTGATAGGATTTATCTGGCTCCTTGGACGCGTCATTTACATGCGTGGCTACATGGCCGATCCCGATAAGCGGCTCATCGGGGCCATGATGGGGGGTCTTTCGAGCATGGTCCTATTCGTCATCGCCGCAGGCGGCGTGATAAAAGCGGTTATCGCGTCACTTTGAACCCCGGCGGCGCTTGGCTGGTGAGTGCTTGGCCTTTGGTTAAGAATTTATCGACTTCCCGCTGTATTTTGCGGTCCATGATGTCGAGTTGTCCGGCCGTATAGCGCGCATTCTTGTGATTCCTAAGAGTCACGCGATAACCGGCGCGACCATTGGGGCGCGGTATCCCGCAATGCCGCCACCTCCCCCTGCTTTCGCTTACAAGCAGCCGATCAGTGCTAGGCTGTGGGCCAGCGATTTTAAGACGCGTGGCGTTGGGGCTTAAGCTCATGTTGAATGCACATGTCGCGAAATCCGGCGTCCCGGGACCTAAGAGCGCGAAGCCCTTCTGGGTCGATTTGTTCAATCCGACCTCGGAAGAGACCGCGCGAGTGGCGGCCGAGTTAGGGTTTGAAGTTCCTTCCCGGGAATCGCTGCAGGAAATCGAAACGTCCAGCCGTTTGAGAGCGGACGGACAGATCCTGTACCTCAGCATGCCGCTCACGCTGCAGGATGAAGCTGCACGCTTCGCGTCCGTACCCTTAGGATTCATTCTCTCGCCGGAGGCATTGGTCACCATCCGTTATTCCGAGGTCCACGGCTTTGCCCAGGTCGCGGCCGATGTCGACAAGGGTGTGTGCGCGGGCAGCGCCACGGTATTCGCCCAACTAATCGATGGCATCGTGGATTTCGACGCCGATAAGCTCGAGATTTTGAGCAGCGATCTGGCGGTGGTGTCGGCGCGCGCTTTTAGCCCGCAGGCTGCTTCACGTCGAGGCCGTCAACACGCCTCGCGCGCTTTACGCGAAAGTCTTCATTCCGTGGGGACCGCAGGAGACTACTTGTCGCGGATTCGCGAGACTCTGTTGGGCCTGCAGCGGATCATCGGCTACGTCATAAGAATGGCGGCGGATTGGTTATCGGCGGAACAGAAGACGTGCCTGATCACGGCGCAGCAGGATGTTGCCTCGTTGGTTGACTTCGAGGCGCATGTGTCGGGGAAGACACAATTTCTGCTAGATGCGATTCTGGGTTTCATCAACACAGAACAGAATGATATCTTCAAGGTGCTCACCATCGTATCCGTAGTCGGAATTCCTCCGACACTCATCGCCAGCATGTACGGAATGAACTTCCACAATATGCCGGAGCTGAGCTGGTCTTGGGGATATCCGTACGGACTGACACTCATTGCGCTCAGTATCTTGCTGCCGATCCTGTGGTTTAAGCATCGCGGTTGGTGGTAATCCGAATAAGGATCATCCTGTTTTTGGATCAATGAAACAGCAGCCGCTTGCCATGCGCCCTGCCGGCGTTCTTGGCCGGCTATTCGGCGTCGTCATGGAAGCCCTCAATGAGGCCTCGTATCGGGCGGCATTGACGGCGCTCGCGCCGGTTCCCGACAGAATCCTGGAGATCGGTTTCGGAACCGGGCGGTTCGCCGAACTCCTGCTTGCCCAGGACCCCGCCGTCAACGTGGCCGGGGTGGATCCCACCGCCACGATGGTGGAGACGGCGAAGCGCCGCCGCGCGATTCGCGCCGCGGGACCGCGTGCCGACCTGCGCCAGGGCGATGCGTCATCGCTGCCGTGGCGCGACGGGTATTTCGACGCCGTAGTCGCGATTCATAGCTTCCAGTTCTGGCCCGATCCCAGCCAGGCAGTGCGTGAGATCCGGCGCGTGTCGGCACCCGGCAGCCGGCTGCTCCTGGTATTGCGAAATCATGCGCGCAAGACTCCGGCCTGGCTGCCGAATCCGCTGAGCCGATCGGGCGATGAAGTTCGCGCCACGATGGATTTTCTTGAGACGGGCGGTTTCGAGGTGAGCCGGCTCGAGAATGCCGGCAGCTCAGCGCTGCTGCTCGCGATCGCGCCGACAGATTAGGCGCCGAGAAAGACGACCGCCTCGCCGCGCACTTTGATTTCGCCGAATTGATCGACGGCTTGCAGTTGGATCCGTACCGTGCCATCGGCTTCGCCGACTCCCTTCTCCACGACTCTGCCGGTGCAGGTCAGCGCATCGCCGATATGCGTCGGCGCGACGAATCGCGCCGAGTAGGATCGAATGGAGGACTGCGCCACCCAGCCGGTCAGCACTTGACCGACACATGCCATGGTGAGCATGCCGTGGCCGATCACATCGGGTAAACCGGCCGCACGCGCGGCATCAATATCGATGTGCACGGCATTGTGATCACCCGAAGCACCGGCAAAGAGCGCCAGCATTTTGCGGGTCAGCGGCGCCTTCTTGACGACGGGAAGCTCATCGCCGACCTGAACCTGCTCGAATCGCGCGGCGAGCATCGCTAGGCCTCGCTTTTAGAGACGACGAGGCTCGTCATCTTAAGCACGGGCTGATCATGCTGGTTTCTGGCGATGGTCGTCGTGGCGATAAATTGCAGCGTCCCCGCTTTTTTCTCGAACAGGTCGGTGATCTGTCCTCGCACGCGGATGATGTCTCCCGCGTATATCGGCGCCGAATAGACGAAGGTCTGCTCGGCATGAAGTATGCGTTCCAAACGCACTCCCATGCTCTCGAAGTCGAACGGCTGCGGATGCAGGATGCCGAGGGTGAACCCGAACGTCGGGGGAGCGAGGAGCCCGGGATGCCCGGCGGCTCGCGCAGCGGCCTCGTCAAAATAGACCGGATTGGTCTCCATGATCGCCGCCGCGAATTGCCGAATCCTGCCTTTCTCGACTTCCACCGGAAATTCCGGCGTCTCTCTACCGATGAAGGATTTGTCGATCATGGATTTAAGCGAACGATCCGGCTTCGTCGAACGTCAGCCGCGGATTGCGCGGATACAGGTTATCGTCGGATCCGTAGCCGATGCTGCAGAGGAAATTGGACTTGATGCGCGTTCCGGCGAAAAACTCGGCATCCACGCGCCCGTTGTCGAAGCCCGACATCGGCCCGGTGTCGAGCCCCAGGCAACGCGCGGCCAGTATCAGGTAACCGCCCTGCAGGCTGCTGTTGCGAAAGGCGGTCGTTTGCGCGAGATGGGTGTCGTCGAAAGCTGCCTTCATCTGCTCCCCGCGAGCGGGAAACAACTTCGGCAGCTGCTGCGCAAAATCAAGATCGTAAGCAACGATCACCGTGACCGGTGCGGCAAGAATCTTCGGCCGATTGGTGTGCGAGGCGCACGCCCCCAAGCGCTCCTTGCCCTCAGCGGATCTCACCCAGACGAAGCGGGCAGGACAGCTGTTGGCGGATGTGGGCCCGAGCTTAACCAGCTCATAGAGCTCGCGGATTTGCTCCTCGGAAACCGCCCGGTCGGTCCATGCGTTGCGCGTGCGGGCGAGCCTGAACAATTGATCGAGCGCAACGGCATCCAGCTTGTTCGACATGGGACCCTCTTTAGTCAGGAATCGGCACCGGCTCTGCGATCGCCTTTGCGAAGGGCCGCAGACCCAGCAGGAATGCCGCGACTCCTATGGGTCCCACAATACCCGCGACGAGGCTCATAGAGTAGCCGACATCGGCAGGATTCCTGAACAACCGGTCCGTCAGCAGCGCGATCGAGGTGGGACCCAACGCCGTGGCGATAAGCGACACGACGAAAAGATACAGGGCCGCCATCCTGGCGCGCAGCCGGCTCGGCGTCACCTTCTGGACTGCGGCGGCGCCCGCAGTGTAGGCAAAGCCGCCGAAGAAAAACACCACCGAAAAGCAGAAGATCGCGACCGCGGGCGTACTCACCAGGGGACCCAAGATGCCGGCCAGGGACTGCATCGCGATCGCGATCAATCCGATGCGCAGCGTTCCATCCTTAAGATGCACCCAACGATCCGACAGCGCCCCGCCGGCCAGAGCGCCCAGCGTGCCCACGACCAGAACGACGAGCCCGAGACTTTGTCCGGCCTGCGCCGCCGTGAACCCATAGTGACGAATGAGAAATGTCGGCGCCCATGCGCTCACGCCCGTGAAAGCCAATCCGCAAATGGCAAATCCGGTGAATTGCGCGGTGATCGCGGCTTTGTGCGCCCGCAAGAAACCCAGGAACGCGCCCTTGGGCAAAGGCGGCGCCGCAGCTTGCGTACGGCGCGGCTCGTGGATGGTCAGCGCCAGTAGCGCGACCAAGATCCCCGGCAGCCCGACCATGATGAACACCAGCTGCCAGCTGCGGAAGGCTCCAAACGGCGTCTCGATCATGCCGATGCGCGTCGCCAGGCTCACCACGGTGCCGCCGATGATCAGCGCCAGCCCGGCGCCCACATTGACCCCGCTCGCGAACACGCCGAGGGCGCGCCCACGCTGGTTTTCCGGGAACAGGTCGGCGATCAGCGAATAGGTTGCGGGGCTCAACGCCGCTTCTCCCACCCCCACACCCAGCCGGGCGGCGAACAGCCGCCAGAAAGTGGTCGCCAATCCGCAGGCCGCGGTCATCAGACTCCACACGAAGATTCCCGCGGCAACGATCGTTCGCCTCGAACCACGGTCCGCCCAAACGGCGATGGGCAGTCCCACGGTGGTGTAAAAGATTGCGAATGCCAAGCCCTGCAGCAGACTGATCTGCGTATCGGAGATATGCAGGTCGCGCCGCAGCGGCTCGACCAGCAGCGAGAGAATCGTTCTATCTACAAACGACAGCGTATAGGCGATAAACAGCACAATGACGGCCCACCAGGCGCGCGCTCGACTTGGATAGTGTTCGCTGTCCCGCATCATGCTGTCCGCGTCAGGCTCCCGCCTGCTCGGGCCGCTTGAAACGGGCGCGCAGCTCCCGCCGCAGTACTTTGCCGGTGGCGCTGTGCGGCAGTTCCGCGACCGCGAAAATCTCCTTCGGACATTTGTAATGCGCCAGACGGTCGCGGCAGAACTGAATCAGCTCGCCGTTCGACACCGGCTGGCCCGCGCGGTGAACCACCGCGGCAGCGACCGATTCGCCCCAGACGGGATCGCTCACGGCGAATACCGCAGCCTCGGCGATGGCCGGATGGCCCGACAGCACATTCTCGACCTCCGACGGCATGACGTTCTCGCCGCCGGTAATGATCATGTCGTTGATGCGATCGCTGAGGAAAAGATAGCCCTGTTCGTCGAGATAGCCGCCGTCCCCGCTGCGAAACCACCCGGTCTCATCGAGCACCTTCGCGGTGTTGCCGGGGTCATTGCGATAGCCGAGCATGCGCCATGGCGTGCGGATCTGTACTTCGCCGACCTCGCCCGCACCTAGGATCTTCCCCGTCGCCGGATCCGCGACGCGGATTTCAATGCCCGCGTAGGCACGGCCCACCGATCCTAACAGGCGTGTTCTGGGTCCTTCCAAAACGTGATCCTCCGGATTGAGAAATGTCGCCGGACAATTGGTTTCCGTCAGCCCATAGCCTTGCGCGAAGCGGCACTGCAAACGGGCCATGGCCTCGCGCAGCAGCGGTTGCGTCATGGGCGCTCCCCCATAAGTCACGATCTGCAGGCTCTCGATGCGCAGGTCGCTGTTTTGCATTTCATTCAGCACCATCCTGATCATGGTGGGCACCAGCACCGCGTGCGTCACGCGCCATCGATCGATCGCCGACAGTATCATTGCCGCCGACGTACTGGCGCTGACCACCTGCTGCGCGCCGAGCACGAGGCTCGATTGGGTCCACACGGAACCGGTCAAGTGGAATACTGGTGCGACGATCAGCGTGATCGACTCAGCGCTCCAGCCAAAGGGTGTCTCGGCCGTGACGGCGGCATCGGTGCGCTCAAGTCCGTGCAGCACGCCCTTGGGCTTGCCCGTGGTTCCCGAGGTGTAATACAGGAACACAGGATCCAGCGGGTCCGGCACGAGCGGCGCAAGCGGATCGCGACCCGATGCCAGCAGTTGCGCAAAGGAGAGCCGATCGCCGGCCTGGTCCAGCAATACGAGCGCCGTGCCGGTTGCCTCGCCGGCACTGGCCTCGATGAGCGGCGCAAGATCGGATTCGGCGATGATCAGCTTCGGGCTGCAGTCGGCGACGATGGCGGCGAGCTCGGCGGGCTTCAGCCGCCAATTCAAACCGACCACGACCGCTCGGGCGCGCCGCGCCGCCACCACGAAGATCGGAAACTCGAAACGGTTGCGGCCCAGCCATGCCACATAATCGCCGGGCCGCACGCCGGCGCGTCTAAAGCCATTTGCGAGCCAGTCTGCGCGCTGATCGATATCGGCCCAGGTCAAAAGCCCCTGGTCGGACAGGACCGCGATGTCCTGCGGCCGGTTCGCGGCATGCGATCGGACAGCCGCATCCAAACCCAGCACGCTGCTCACTGGCTTACATCCGCGGCGTGTAAGGAGCAAAAGGCGGCGGCAATTCCAGAATCCCGGGCGGCGCCTTGCAGACCGCGGGGATTGCCCGGATCACCGGACCGGACACGCAATACTGCATCGCCTTGGATCGGTCCTTGAGCCCTTCGGGTTCGACCAGGTCGATTCTCATGTGGATGCCCGGCGTTCCCCGGATGTCGATCTCCCAGCCGTCATTCTTGTCCCAACCGGCAATGGTGCGATCGCCGATCCACAGCATTTGAATGGTAAAGAAGGGTTTCCCGGCGACCATGCCGCGCCAGCGCCAGCGGAAATTGATCACGCCGCCCGCGGCTACCGCGCCCGCCGCCATCTGCACGTCGCGTTCCGCCACGCCGAACTCATGATCCGCGATGACCTGGTCGTACTTTGTCTTGAGCTCGACGCCGGTATAACCGATGACTTCGCCGAAAATATGTTCGAACACGCCGTGCAACGGCGTGCCGCCGGCCGTGAAGAACTCAAGCGGCTTGCCCGCTCCCACCAGTTCAAAGATAAAGGGTACGGACTTGATCTCGGCCAGGTTGTAGACCTCGGTCACCGTGACATCATCGACGTGCGTGCAGGTGCCCGTCATCGCCACGGCAATGCGCTCGGAGATGAAGCCGGGATTGATGCCGGTACCGAACAAGGTCGATCCGCCTTCCCGGCACGCCGCTTCAAATCCTTCCGCATAGTCCGCGCCGATCGCCTTCGGATAGATATGCGCCACCGTCGTGATGACATTCTTGCCCGACCTTAGGAGTCTTTTGATCGTCTTGTCGTGTGACTTCACATCGCCGGCGTTCAGCGGAATGTAGAGCACACAATCGGCTTTCAGGGCGACGATTTCATCTTCCGATTGGGTGGCAATCACGCCGGTCTTCGGCCGGCGCGCGATATCGCCGGCATCCAGTCCCGCCTTGCGATCCGAGTGAACGTAGAGTCCGACGAGTTCCAGGTCGGGATGATCGATGACCTGGCGCAGGCAGGTCTTGCCGATCGCGCCCGTCGCCCATTGGATGATCCGGTAGCTCATGTTCCTGCGTCCCCCTTCTTCGCTGACGGAGCGCCGCGAATGCGCCCCCATTGGACCAACGATCCACCGTCGATGACGAGGGTCTCCCCGGTGATCCACGAGGCTTTTTCCGAGAGCAGGAATCGGCAGGCATCGGCGATGTCTTGCGGGTTGCCGAAGCGTTGCATTGGCAGGCGCGAGGGCATCGCGGGGCCGCCGGCTGCGATGAAATCCGCCGTCGCGTCGGTTGCCACGATGCCGGGAGCGATCGCATTGACGCGAACCTTCGGCGCCAACTCGGCCGCCAAGATGCGCGTCATGTGCAGCAATGCTGCCTTGGAAACGCTGTAGGCGCCCATGCCGGGCTGCAGGCTGATCCCGCCGAGCGATGCGATGTTCAGCACCACGCCTCCATGTTCGCGCATCCACAGCCGCCACGCGGCCTGTATCCAAAGATACGGGCCGCGCAGATTCAGATTCCAGGTCGCGTCCAGATTATCCACCGGAAGATCGACCAAGGCGCCGAACTTCAAGGGTCCGCCGGCGTTGTTCACCAACAGGTCAATGCGGCCGTGCGTGCGCATCACCAGCGCAAGGCACGCGTCGATGTCCTCCTGCTTGCCCGCATCGCCTTCGAAGGCGATGCAGTGCGCGCCGAGTGTCGCGCGCGCCGCCTCGAGAGAATCGCGGTTGCGGCCGGTTATCACCACGCGGGCACCCGCGCCGGCCAGTTCGGCAGCGCAAGTCAGGCCAATGCCTCTTGATCCTCCGGTAATGACCGCGACGCGACCGGCGAATTCATCGGCGGCGCGCGCCATCGACGATGCGGGCGTATCGGTAGGATTAGGACTCATGATCGGGCAACCCCCCTTGGCTCAAAACAGCATCAGGCAGGTGCACCATCTTTGTCAATATTCTTTACTGAATGCAGGCACTCTGCGCCGCCTTACCCGAGCGCCTTGCCGGCCCGCGCATAGGTGGCATATTTGGGATTGTCGATCGCCAGCTTGGCCACTGCTGTGTGCATCAGGTGATCGAGCAACCGCGGATCCCGGTAGGAAAGCTCGCGATCGCGTATCTTCAGACACAGCATCCGGTTCAGCTCCTCGAGCGTGCCCGCAGCCTTAAGCAGCGCGGAAAGCCGTGTCCGCTCCGCCTGGTCGAATTGCGCCGCGCTAGCCATCTCGCGCCCGAGAATGGCGAGCGCATTGAGGGCCACTTGCAGGTGATACTTGTGGTTGCCGCTCAACTGCGGCAGGACTTCGGTCTTCAGGAACCCTCCTACAGCCTCCAGCAGTTCCGCGCTGGTCGGTCGATTGCTCGGCATTGCTTACTCCCCTAAAGGCTTTAGGACAGATCGCCGCTCATCAGGCTCAAGAGATCCAGTTCGGTCTCCGAGGTGCGCCGACCGATCACGGCGCGCTCTATCGACGGCGCATGTCCCTTCAAATGCTGGAACGCGAAGAACAGACATATCAATCCCCACTTAAGACAGCCTAAGACTTGCCAGAATTTCACGCGCTCCGGCGTCACATCGCCCCCGCCCGCCGCCGCATAGGCATCGATCAGATCGCGCAGCTGGCCAAACCCGCCCACTTCATGGTCGAGTTGCCCGAATCGCCACGACGGCACGCAGATCCAACCAAAATCCTCCACCGGATCGCCGATGTGCGTCATCTCCCAATCCAGCACCGCCCGTATGCCGTCCGCTCCCACGATCAGATTTCCGAGACGAAAATCGCCGTGCACCAGCGTTGTGCCGACCGGGTCGGGCAGATGATCGGACAGCCACTGCAGCGTCAATTCAAAGATCGGCAGCTGCACCTCGAAACGCCGATAAATCTGTTCCAAGGAATCGAGGCTGTCGCGCGCCGCGCGGGTCGGAAGCTGCGGCAGCGACTTGAGGTCCAGAGCGTGGATGCGCGCAAGAATCGTCCCGCACTGGCGCGTCATGCCGGCTCGGGCGGCTGCATACTCGTTGAGCTTCAGGATGCGCGGACCCAAGGTTTCGCCCTCGATTCGGCTCATCACATAGCCATTGCCCAGTTGGTCCGTCTCGTCGAACACGAACTGCACCGGCGCCACGGGTACACCGCCGTTATAGGCCGCGGTCTGCACTTGAGCTTGCAGCGCTCGATCGAGACTGGCCTCGAACTGCCCCTCCCCGGCCATGCGCTGCAAAATCAGCGGCAGCCGCCCGTCGGGCGTCACCGCGTCGAACTGCCATGTCTCGGCGGAAGCGCCGCCCGACAGGGCTTTAAGATCCGCGATGCGCGCCGCCGGGCCGAAGCGACGCCGCGCTGCGCTCGCCAGACGCTCGGCGAAGTCTTCGGACATCTTAAGGTCCGTTCCGCTGCAAATCTTGCAGTCCGAAGTCGTGGCCGGGGCCGCCGTCGCGGTAGGTTCGAAGCAATCGCTTGGCCACGGATTCCATGTGCACTTCGTCGGGCCCGTCATAGATGCGGGCCTCGCGCGCATGCCGATACATCATGTCGAGCGGCGTGTCGGGCGTCAGACCCTTCGCGCCATGCACCTGAATCGCACGATCGATGACGTTGTTGAGCATCTGCGCACCGACGACCTTGATGAGCGCGATTTCTATTCGGGCTTCCCGCCCCTCGTCCATCTTGCGTGCGGCATCGAGGGTCAAGAGGCGGCTGGCCTGAATCTCCGCCGCGCTCTCGAACACATAGCGCTGCAGCATCTGTTTGTCGGCCAGTTTGCTGCCGAACGCCGTGCGCTCGTGCATGCGGCGGCACATGAGATCGAAGGCGCGCTGCGCCTGTCCCAGCCAGCGCATCGCATGAAAGATGCGGCCGGGCCCCAGCCGTTGTTGGGCGATGCGAAATCCCTGTCCCCGCGGACCGAGCAGATTCTCCTCCGGTACGGTCACATTCTCATAGGCGACCTCGCAGTGTCCGCCTAAGATGCCGAGCACCGGCGTTTCGCGCACCAGATGATAGCCGGGGGCATCGGTCGGCACGACGATCATGCTGAATGATTCGTGCGCGGGCGCGTCGACTTCGGTGCGGCACATCACCGTCGTATAGGCGGCCTCATTCGCGCCGGTGGTAAACCATTTTCTACCGCGGATGGTCCAGCACCCGTCCTTGAGGACGGCCGATGTCTTGATTTGCGTGGGATCGGAACTTGCGACGTCCGGTTCCGTCATCGCGAAGCTCGGGACGATCTCCCCGGCGACCAGCGGCCGAAGATACCGATCCCGCCAGGCCGGATTGGCATGACGGTGCAACATGAGGCTGTCTTGCAGCGATTGGGTGCCGAGCGCCGGCATGGCATACGCGGAGCGGCCGATGACCTCATTGATGTAGACATAGTCCATAAAGGCCATGCCCTGTCCGCCGATTTCCTTCGGATGCCCCAGCGCCCACAAGCCCGCGGCCTTCGCTTCGTCGGTCAACGTGAGCATCAGCCGTTTGCGAGCCGCCCGATCGGGCTTGTCCAATTCCGCTTCCAGGGGATATATGCGCTCTTCGATGAAGCGGCGAACGTTCTCGCGAATTTCCGGCAACGCGTTGGGTGGCATCATATTCGGCGACTCTTGGCGGCTCCCCGCACGGTAGGTGTAAGATTTAGTGATTCACTCGACGGAAAACCACGATGTTCGATCTCACCGGTCACACGGCGCTCATCACCGGCGGAGGCTCCGGCATCGGCAAACACTTTGCGCAAGTTCTGGCGAGCCACGGTGCGACGACAATCGTATCCGGCCGCCGCCGCGATCGGCTCGACGCCGTCGTGCACAGCATACGTTCCGCGGGCGGCAAAGCCCATGCCGTCGAAATGGATGTCGCCCGCGAGCCGAGCGTGACCGCCGCCATCGCCGAGGCGCAGAGAAGTGTCGGCGTCGTGGACATTCTGGTCAACAACGCCGGTATCGTCGGCACCCAGTCCGCGCTCGACACGACGGAAGCGGAATGGGATGAGGTCATCGGTACCAACCTCAAAGGGTGCTGGCTGTGCGCGAGGGCTGTGGCCCGCGAGCTCATCGCACGGCAGAAAACCGGCAGCATCATCAATATCGCCTCCATTCTCGGCATCATGGCGCAGAAGGGCACCGCACCGTATAGCGCGGCGAAGGCCGGCCTCGTTCACTTGACGCGCGTACTGGCATCCGAGTGGGTGCGCCATGGCATCCGCGTGAATGCATTGGCGCCCGGATACATCATGACCGACATGGCCGAAGGGTTTTTTGCGACGCCTCGGGGCGAGAAAGTCATCCAATTGATTCCGCAGCGCCGGGTCGGCACGGTCGATGAACTGACGGTCCCCATGCTGCTGCTCGCCAGCGATGCCTCCTCCTACATGACGGGCACAACCATCCTCATCGACGGCGGCCTGTCGCTGGGAAACTATTGAGGCCACCCGGCTCAATTGCTCGGCCCCGAAAGCCTATTCAGCCAAAGTCGAAACCCTGCCGGCCCAGCCAATCGGCGCAGATGCGCGCGGCTTCCGCTGCCTTTTCCGGCTGACCAAAATAATAGTGGTTGGCGCCGTTGATCGACACGGCTTCCTTATGCGGATGTTTGATCGCCGCGTACATCCGCACACTGTGACTCGGCGGGACCGCATCATCAGCCGTGTTGGTAATTGAAAGCACCGGCACGCCGACTCTCGCGGCACATTTCAGACCGTCGGCATTGGATTCATCGTAACTCCATTGCGACAACCAGCTGCGCAGCGAGCAGAAGCGTGCCAGACCCACCGGACTCATGTTGACGATCTTCGGATCGCCCAGCATGCACCACCTCGGCTTTCGGTCGCTCGGATCGACCGCCGGATCCAACCAGCGCGGGTCGGCCATGGTGCCGTGAACGACGAAATTGAACTCTTCGTTGTTGCGGCCCTGCCGCTTCAGCGTTTCCAATTTATCCTTGGCCCAGGCCGTGATGCGCCGGTTTCGCGCCAATTGGGCTGCGCGATAGCGCTCGAGAAATGCCGGGCTATACGGCGGCTGATTCTTGTTCGCTGCGTCGTACAGATCCAGTTCCGCATCGCGTCGCGAGGGATCGAGTTCATCCTGGATCGAGGCATCGAGCCATTCGGTCAGGGTTCTATTGCGGCTCATGTGCGCCGCGAGCAGGATGATGCCGTCGGCGGGGATCAGTCCCGCCGCCGTAAGGTCAGGAGGGTCGCCGGCCGGTGTCGCGGTAACCGACGGATTCTGCGCCTCCGCCTGATAAAACAACGACATCGATCCACCGCCGCTCCACCCTCCGAGGATCACCTTCTCGTAACCTAAGCGCTGCTTCGCGTCCTTGACGCACGCGCCGAGATCGACAATGACCTTTTCCATGATCAGCGCGTAATCGGCGCCCCGGTAGCGGGTGTTGCAGTAGATGACATGCATGCCGTGCTTGGCGAGTGTCGAGGGCATGGGCAGGTACTGGCCGCCGCCGATGGGATGCGTGATGATGACCACCGTCTTGGACGGTCGGCCCTTGGGCACCAACAGATGGGCTTCGAGCACCACCCGGTCGATCTGGCCGCCGTAGGTATCTTTGAACCCTGCCTTCTCGTCGAACGCGACCAGATAGGGAATTCGATCGTATTTGAACGCAGCCGTCTCGTTCGCCATGACGTGCCCCTCAAAAATCGGTAATTTTGGTCTTGTCTAAATCAGTCTATACAGTTATTAGGGCAAGTCAATCGATCGATGTTATGCCTTAAATCACAGGATAAATCTGCATTGGACACATTCCTTGTCGGTCCAATTTCTTGCGATCTATCTATTTCATGAATTATACTATCCAGACATGAGCCCGCGCACCGCCAATGAGCAGACTGCGAAACGAGCCTCGGCCAAAAAGGCTGCCAGCGTCGATCGAATCCTCGACGTGGCGATTTCGCTTTTTTCCCGCAACGGCTTCGACGGCACCTCCACCACCGAAGTTGGCCTTGGCGCCGGTGTTGCCCAGTCCGTCGTTCTGTACCATTTCGCCAGCAAGGACGAGCTGTGGCGCGCGGCGATGAACAGACTGTTCACGCGTGTTCACTCGGAATTTCGCCGCGATCGAAACATCCTGCAGGATCTCAGCAGCATCGATCGCCTCAAGGTGTGGATCCGGCAGCTGGTATTCACCTCGGCGGCGCATCCTGAACTCGGGCGCGTCATCATGAGTGAGGGCACCGCGGGCGGCCCAAGGCTCAAGTGGCTCATCAGCCAGCATCTGGCGACCGATTACGAACTTTATGAAATGCACTTCCGCAAGGCGATGCAGGACGGTGCGATTCGCGAGTACGCCACTCTGCCGCTGACCATCCTCGTGCATGCCGCGGCGTCGATGCTTTTCAATCTCAAACCTCTGGTCGAGGCCGTCTATGGGCGCTCGCCGCTGGACAATGACGTGGTGGTGGACCAGGCCGATATGGTCGTCGACATCATCTTCAATGGGTTGTTGAAACGTTCACACTCAAGTTAGGAGCAATGCTATGACATCCACGAGCGTGGCCGCGCAGAGCAAGTCCCCTGAGCGCAATCTTGAGAAAGTCCCGCCGATTCTTGGCGTGCATCACGCTGCATTTCTCTGCTTCGACGCCGGCGAGACCCGCGAATTCTACGAGAAGGTTTGCGGACTCAAAACCGTCGCCGCGTTTACCTTCGACGGCATCGTCGATACGCCGGTGCAGGTGCGCTATATGCACATCTTCTTTGAGATGGCGGACGGCAACTGCGTCGCCTTTTTTGACCTGCCCAATAAATTGCGGCCGAACGACTTCAAGCGCACCAGCGGCTTCAAACACCACATTGCGATGACCGTTGCGACCGAAGAGGAGATGCTGGTCTTCAAGCGGCGCTGGGAAGCGCATGGCTATCCGGTCGATGGGCCGCTTGACCACCACTTCGTGAAGTCGATCTACACTTACGACCCGAACGGGATTCAAGTGGAAATCACCGTAAAGGCCAAGGATTACGACGCGATCATGGCGCACGAGCAATCGATCATCGAGGAGACGATGGCGGCCTGGGAAGTCGAAACGCGGCCCGCCAAAGACGACTACCGCGCCACGCAAGCCGCAGCAGCAAAGAAGTAAGCTTCGCGATCGGAAGGCCTTTAGCGATCGATGACCGAAGGTCCCCAGTCGCTGCCCAGTGCTTTGCGAAGCGATGCCACGTTCTTGGCGCCGATCCGGCTCTCCAGCTCGCGCTCGAGCCGGGCGAGAATGCGCATCGCCGCGTTGCGGATGTCGCGCGATTCCGCGCTGAACAACACGATCTGGGCGCGCTTGTCCTCCTCGTCGGCCTTGAAGTTGATCAAGCCGCGCTTTTCCATTTCAGCCAGCATCTGGCTCATCGCTTGTCTGCTGACCCCAAGATTGCTGGCCAAGCGAGCCGCTCGCCGTTCTCCGACCATGATGTTGAGGAGAATCAGGGACTGTGCCCTCGTGACCGCCTCGAAGCCACTCTTCTTCAGCCCGCTCTGAAGCGCATTGTCAAACCAGTACAGGCTCTTCAGCAGGTCCATAAACAGCGGGTGTTGGTATTGTGCCATCTTGACGATTCACTCTTGAGGTCGGCGCCTCCCGTAAAAAGTCCAGCGATGCTAATGGAGCGGTCAGCGACTGGCAATCGATGAAAATGCCTCGTGCGCTAGCGGGCAACTGCCACGACGATTTTTCCCATGACTTGCCGATCGAGCAGTTTCCGCAGAGCTTTCGGCGTTTGGTCCAGAGCGACCACTTCGGTGACCGCCGGCCGCAAGCGTCCATTGCCAACCCACTCCAACAGTCGAGCCGCATTGGCGTTGGCCGTTTTAGCTTCCCGGTGCATGAATTCCCCGGTGGATACGCCGATGACACTGCAGCCCTTCAGCAGCAGCAGGTTGGCCGGCAAGCGGGGAATGCCGGCAGCGAAACCGACCACCAGATAACGGCCATTCCACGCCATGCAGCGCAGGGCGGATTCCGCGTGGTGGCCGCCGACAGGATCGTAGATGACATCCACGCCCCTCGCTCCGCGCAGCGACCGCAGCGCGTCCTTGATCGCGACGCCCGAATAGTCGATGCCTTCGTCTGCGCCGCATTCAAGGGCGAATTTTAACTTCTCAGCACTGCCCACTGCCGCAATGACATGCGCGCCCAGCAGTTTGCCGATCTGCACCGCAGCGGCGCCGCTGCCGCCGGCAGCGCCCAGCACGAGCAGCGTTTCGCCGGCGACCAACTGCGCGCGCTGGGCAAGCGCGTGCAAGGCGGTTGCGTACGTGCCGGCGAGGCAACATGCTTCCGCGCCCTTGAGTCCGTCCGGCAATCTCACGACCCGCTCTAAGGGAATGACGGCGTGCTCCGCGAATCCTCCGTGAAAGCAGAGGGCGCTCACGGGGTCGCCGACCGCGAATTCTTCCGCGCCGGCTCCGACCTCGCTTACAAATCCGGCGACCTCGCCGCCCGGAATGAACGGCGGCTCGATTTTGTATTGGTGTTGTCCCTGGATCATCAGCGCATCGGGAAAATTAACGCTGCAATATTCAACCCGTACGCGAATATGGCGCTCTTTGACCGGCGGCGCGTCGATGTCGCGAAGCACGAGCGATTCGGGCGGACCGAAGGATTCGCACAGGATTGCTTTCACTTAAAATGGCTCGTGTTGCTGCGCTACCGGCGCGAGCGCTGCTCGGTATTCTACGTTAAATCCTGCTAAAGTAATTTTGCAAAAGGCCAAGACTTGCGGCGTGAGAGCACGGGTACGGGTACCCCAATGAAGCGAACGGTTTACAGCGAAGACGATGAAATCTTCCGGCTGTCGGTCAGGAGATTTCTCGAAACACACGCCGTTCCTCACTACGAGACGTGGGAGCAAACCGGGGGTACGCCGGACGAGTTCTGGAGAAGCGCCGGCGATCAGGGCTTGTTGTGCTGTCAAATCCCGCCGATCTATGGCGGGCCGGGCGGAAACTACCGCAGTCTTTGTATCGTGTCGGAGGAAATGGCGGCGCTCGGCGTCATGGCCCCCAATCTGCAGGTGCACTCGGACATCGTGTCCGAGTATCTCTTGAACCATGGCTCGGAAGCGCAAAAGCTCGAATGGCTGCCGAAGATGGTCTCCGGAGAGGTGCGCGGCGCGATCGCGATGTCGGAGCCCAATACGGGCAGCGATCTGCAGGCGATACGCACGAGCGCCGTTCGCCGCGGCGATGAATTCGTCTTGAATGGGGCGAAGACCTTCGTCACCAATGGAGACCAGGCCGGGCTCTACATCGTGGTTGCCAAGACCGATCCCTCGCAAGGC
Organism: uncultured Gammaproteobacteria bacterium; assembly: GCA_963749775.1. GTDB lineage: Bacteria > Pseudomonadota > Gammaproteobacteria > Steroidobacterales > Steroidobacteraceae > Bog-1198. The sequence continues at coordinate 199,149 of CAVVPB010000007.1, read as the reverse complement.
AGCCGCGGCATCAGCTTGTTTCTCGTGCCCCGGGACCTTGAAGGGTTCAAGCGCGGCCGTAAGTTGAACAAGCTTGGACTGAAGGCCCAGGATACGGCCGAACTGTTTTTCAACGATGTGCGGCTGCCGCGCTCCGCGCTGCTCGGCAGTGAAGGCCAGGGGTTTGCTTATCTGATGAGCGAGCTGCCGCAGGAGCGGCTCGGCATCGCGGTGACGGCGATGAGCGTGGCGCAGCGCGCCTTTGACCTGGCGCTCTCCTATACCAAGGAGCGCAGCGCTTTCCGCAAGCCCATCCTGGATTTTCAGAACACCCGATTCAAGCTGGCTGAAATTCGCACAGAGCTCGAAGTGGGCTGGGCCTTTCTGGATAAGTGCATCGTCGCCCACAGCGATGGGGTTCTCACGGTACCCGAGGTTGCCATGGCGAAGCTCTGGACCACTGAACTTCAGGCGCGTGTCATCGATACCTGTCTGCAGTTCTTCGGCGGATACGGCTACATGCTCGAGTATCCCATCTCAAAGATGTTCGTCGACGCGCGCGTGGCGCGGATCTATGGCGGCACCTCGGAAATAATGAAGGAGATCATCGGCCGATCGCTCGATGATTCCTAGTATTTGAAGCGCGCCTGAATAATGTACTGGCGCGATTCATCGACATCAGCAACCCCCTGCCCGGCAAAGTCGTACGCAAAGGATTTGGTGAGCTTGTTGGAAAGGTTCCTGCCGATAAACGCGAGCGACCATTTGCCTCTGGTGAGCTCGATGTTGCCGTCGTATTTGGTGAAGCCCGGCTGTACACCGTAAATCGGATTCTGATCCGCCGAAATGGTGTATTCGCTGCGATAGGAAGCGATCAGGGCCGCGTTGAGCTTCCAGTCGTTGTTGAGCGCCTGATTGAAGTTCAACCCGACATATCCGGTCCACTTCGACGCGCCCAGCAACGTCGTTCCGCCAAGATTCGTGGTGCCGGCCGCACTGCATTCCGCCGCTGGAGTGGTGCTGAGGCACTGCGCTCCGGGAAAGTTGTCGTACTTGGCGTTGAGATAGGCGCCGGCCGTGTCAAAGCGCCAGTGCTCGGATATGACCCAGTCCACCTGCCATTCCGCACCCTTCGATGTTGCCGAGGCGGCGTTGCCGGTGATGTAGGTCAACAAGGCGGGGTCGAAGGTCGTGACCTGCAGATTGTCGAATTTGGTGTCGTAAAGATCCACGTTGACCAGCAGGCGCTTGTCGAGCATGGTGGATTTGACACCGACTTCATAGGATTTGGACTTCTCGGGCGCATATTGGAAATCCGCGGCAACCACCGTACGCGTGTTGCTGACGAATCCGCCACCCTTGGAACCTTGGCCGTAAGTGGCGTACAGCATGACGGCCGGCGCCACATCGTATTGAAGCGTAACCGATGGATCCGTATGACCCTCGGAAAGGGAACCCGTCAGCGGCGAGGCGGTGGCAAGAGGGATGCCGAAATTGGTGACCTCTTTGAAATTCGCGTCCTTCGAGTCATGCGTGTAACGCAAACTGCCCGCGAGACGCAGGTTGTCCAGGATATGCCACGTGGCTTGCCCAAACGTCGACCAAGTATCTCCGTGTTGTGCGTAAAAGGTCTCAACCTGGCCGGCGAAACCGCCGCCGAAATTGTACGTCGACGCATTATTCGTGTGGAAACTGCTGCTGTCGTAATAAGCGCCCACGACGTATTCAACGGTTTGGTTGGTGGCCGACAACAGGCGGATTTCCTGCGAGGCCTGATTGAAGTTGGAGACGAAGCCGACCACGAAGGCCTCAGGCGCACCTGCGAGGGCTCCCAAGTTGTACAAATTGCTGTATTGCGAGTAGCCGGTGATCGATTCCAGGGTCGCCGTGCCCACCGCAAAGCGGGCGTTGATAGAGCCGTTGGTAGCCGTTGTTCTGTCCACCTCCGGAATTCCGAAGGGCGTCGGCTCATTCTTGATGGTGGTAACCGTGTTCGCCTTGGTCGAGGTCTGGATTAGATTGTTGCCGGTGTTGTAGTCCTGGGTGTAATCGACCCTCGCAATGATGTCGATGCCCTCGGCAGGTTTGAACTCCACCGACGGCCGTATTTGGCGCGTGGAGTTATCCGGGTCGTAGGTTTGCGTGCCGATGTTGTGAACCCAACCGAGTAGATCAGCCGTGTGTACGGCGATACGGCCATTGACGGTGTCGCTCATGGGGCCCGAAACAAAGGCGAAGATGTCGTCGCCATTTCGGGAGTTGTAGGCAAGCGTCCCCGCCGCCTCGAACGCGTCGGTGGGCTTCGCGTTGGTAATATTGATCGCGCCGGCCGCGGTATTCTTGCCGAGCAATGCGCCCTGCGGCCCGCGCAGCACTTCCACTTGATCCACGTCAAAGAACGGCAGCATGAACTGGCGATTACGGCCGCCGTAGATACCGTCGACATAAACGCTCACCGACTGCTCGAATGCGTCGTTGGCCGCCTGAGAACCGAAGCCGCGGATAAAATACTGATTGGGGACGGTTGCCGACTGCACCAGAAGATTGGGCACGAAGGATTGTATATCCTGAATGGTGGTCAACTGCAGACTGTTGAGCTTGTCCGCGCTGAGGACCGTCATCGAGATCGGCACGTCCTGCACATTCTCGGCGCGCTTCTGCGCGGTGACGATGATCGTTTCAAGCTCGTCGCTCGCATCGGCGGCGAACACAGCGCTGGCGGCACCACCCGCACTTATCAAGGCGGCGCCCAGCAGCAGCCGCATATGAATTGACTGGTTCATCGTAGTCCCCCCCGAGATTTTTTTACTGCGCGTTCGTCGTGTGCGATCGCGTCCGATTGTCGTTGGTACTCCGCTCCCTCTTGACAAACATATTGTCAATCTTCTTGACTGAAGTCAATGCGCAACAGACTCCACTCTGTCAAGAAGATTGACACTTCAGCCCGGGTTTTGCGCGCGCGGCGCCCCGTGCCGCGCGGCATAGCCGCTGCGGCCATCGGCATTCTGGCGCGTAACTAGCGAATCCGCGCCTGGGTGCCGAAAACCGGGGTGATGCCCCGCGCCAGCAGATCATCGAGATGAACCTTCTGGGGGTCGCCCGCCGCCAAGATCACCTCCGTCTTGTCCTGATGCTGATAGAGGTCGAGGTAGGTCTGCGCGATCGCATCGGGATCGCCCAGCTGATCGCCCTTGCGGATGACGACGGCGATGCAGACGGTACCCACGTAAATGCCGGTGCCGACGAGCGCCTGGCTCAGGCACAGGGTGTATTGCCGCAGTGCCGCCATCGCCATGCCGATGGGTGTGAGGATTTGTATGGGGAAATGACCGGAGCCGCTGGTGGTTACGAGAATGGCGCCCTGCTTGCGCTTCAACATCCCGGGAAGCACGTGCCTGATACAGGTAACGGCGCCCAGAACGAGCCGGCGATATTGCCGATCGACCATCTCTACCGTAGTTCCCAGGGCGCTCATGAGATTCTGGTCGCGCCCCATGCCCGGCAGGGGACTGAATTCCAGCACCTCGATCGGCCCGCATTGCGTTTCCGCCTCCTCGAGCGCGGCCGTGATCGAGGCCTGATCGTTGACATCGCCGACGAATCCGCGAGCATCGATACCTTCGCTCTTCAGGATCTGTACCAGTCCATCGAGCTTTTCGCGCTTGCGTGATATCAGCGCCACATTCATGCCGCTGAGGCCGAACTTGCGCCCGAGGCTGAGACCAAGTCCGGGACCCGCGCCGACGATCACCGCCGTATTCACTGCAATTCTCCTGATCAGAAGCGCAGGACGTCGATGGGCAGCCCCAGCATCTGACGGCCATAGGCCTCGGTGGCATCCTCCAGGTCAAATACAATGTGCGAGCGTATGGTATGAACATCACGCTGAATCAGCTGAAAGGGCGAGCTGTCGGTTTGGCCCCGGGAGCCGGCGGAGCAGATCAAATAATCGACAATCTTGGTGCATTCATCGCCGACCAACGCGGCATCGCGGCGATTGCGAATCTTCTGCTCCGCGCCGATCTTCTGACCCTTGACGAGCGCATCTTCGATTTCCTCGAAGATCGCGCGGGCGACGCGATACATGGCGTCGTAGCGTGCCTGCGCATAGCCGAGCTTGATCTGCGTGCTCGATCGGTTGGCGTGATTGATGCCGCCGATCCCGACGCGCGACTTGGTGTAGGCCACGAAATCATCGATGGTGCGCAGGGTCAAGCCCAGCAGGGGGCCCAGCACGGCGGACAGAAGCACGCTGAAATAGGGGGCGCCGAGCATGACGTATTCGGGCAGCGCCTGGCGGCCGGGGGTCCTTCCGCCCAGCATGTCCGCTTGGCCGACCACGCGGCGGTTCGGCACGAACACATCCTTCAGAATGAAGTCGCGGCTGCCCGTGGCCCGCATGCCGGAGGTAAACCATGTATCCACAACTTCCGTCTCGGAGGTGCGTGCAATGAAATTCAATCGATCGTACAGCGGATGCGGATCGTCCTTCTGCAGCGACACGGTGCCGCTCACCCAGTCGGAGAAATCCACTCCGGTCGCGAAGGACCACTGGCCGTTGATGATGTAGCCGCCGTCGACGGGTTTGGCGGTGCCGCCCTTCCCCGACACGGTCTGCGGAAAGAACGCATGTTGGTTGCCGCCATAGACTTCTTCCTGAGTCTCGAGCGGATATTGCGCGAGGATCCAATGATGGTTGCAGAGCAGGCAATAAAGCCATGCCGTTGAGCCGCAGCCCCGCGCGAGTTCAAGGCCCACGTTAAGAACGGTGGAGAAGTTTTGCTCAAAGCCGCCAAAGCGGCGCGGAACCAGGATCTGGAACAATTGCGCGGCGAGCAATTCGCGCATGCTCTCATCCGGCACACGCCGCGCCTTGTCGGCATCATAGGCGCGCGACTTCAATTGCGGCGCGAGCTTGCGGGCGCGTTCCACCAACTCGCTCGTGCTCGGAACGGCCGCGCCGGTCCCGACGTTGTCCCCGAATATGGGCGACTTCTGCATAGGTCGCCAATTAACTACACGCCATTCAACATGTCAAGATTCTTGACATCCCCCGAAGCGGTACGGCGCAATCCCGCTCGGCTAGATGATTCCCCGTTCCTTCAAATCCCGGTAACGGGCCGGCTCCAGGCCGAGCAGATCGAGGTAGATCTCATCGTTATGCTGACCCAGCGTGGGAGCGGGCGTGCGCACGCCGCCGGGAGTCGCCGATAGTTTTGGCGCAACATTTTGCATCTTCAGCTCGCCGAAATCCGGGTGCGGCACCGACACGATCGCCTCGCGCGCCTTGAAGTGGGGATCCGCCAGCATCTCGGGCGCGCGATAAATCAACCCGGCGGGGACGCCGGAATCACGCATTTTTTGCAGCAATTCATCCCGGGTCAGCGTGAGCGACCAGCGGGAAATGTGCTCATCCAGCTGCCGCTGATGGCTGCCACGGTCCGCGTGGGTGCGATATTCGGCCTGTACGGCGAGGCTTGGCTCTCCCATCGCCTGCGCCAGGCGGGTGAAGACATTGTCCTGATTGGCAGCGATCAGGACCAGGCTTCCGTCCCGGGTGGGGTACACATTGGAGGGGGCGATCTGCGGGAGAATCGCGCCGCTGCGTTCGCGGATATGACCAGTCTGATCATATTCCGTGACCAGGGATTCCATCATGCCCAGCACGGCTTCGTAGATCGCCGAGTCGACCACCTGGCCACGGCCACTCACATGGCGATAATGCAGGGCCGACAGTGCGCCGAGTGCGGCGAAGGTTGCCGCCAGCGAATCCCCGATACTGATGCCGACGCGCGACGGCGGAGAATCAGGGTCGCCCACGACATAGCGCAGGCCCCCCATCGCTTCGCCGATCGCACCGAACCCGGCCTGCGAAGCCATCGGCCCGGTCTGACCGTAGCCGGAAACCCGGATCATGATCAGGCCGGCATTGATGGAGGCGAGCTCGGAATAGCCGCAGCCCCACTTTTCCAGCGTACCGGGGCGAAAGTTCTCCACCAGGAAATCGGTCTTGCGCACCAGTTCGCGCAGCAGGTCCTGGCCTTCCTTTTGCCGCAAATCGAGCGTGATCGCCTTCTTGTTGCGCGCCAGCACCGGCCACCACAGAGATTTCCCGGCCTTTTCGCGCCCCCAGTAGCGCATCGGGTCACCTCGGCCCGGCGGCTCCACCTTGATGATGTCGGCGCCCATGTCACCGAGGATCTGGCCGCAGAAAGGACCTGCGATGAGAGTGCCGACTTCGATCAGCCGCAGGTCTGCGAGCGGGCCCCGGGAGAATCCAGCAGTGCGATCGGTCATGGCGAGAGCGAGAATCCGATAAAGCAGGCGTTGATGCAAGCAGAACAGGGTCTCTGTTTATTGTCAATATTCTTGACAATATGAGAGGCGAGTGATTGAATGTGGCGGACCTTAAAGTCGCAGAGGTATTGGCGGTGACTCCCTATGTTGTGGCGTTGGGCGGCAGCGTTCGCGGTGGTTCGACCACCGACAATGTGCTGCGTTTGGCCCTGGCGGCCGCGGCAGCGGCCGGCGCGCGCACCATGCACCTGGGAGGCCCGGAGTTGAATCTGCCGATGTATGTGCCGGAGGGTCAGGAGCGCACGCCGGCGGCCAAACGCCTGGTCGCGGAGCTCCGCAAGGCTGACGGCATCATCATCGGATCCCCGAGCTACCATGGCAGCGTCTCCGGCTATGTCAAAAATGCGCTCGACTACGTGGAGGACTTGCGCGACGAGCCTGCGCCTTACTTTGACGGACGCGCCGTTGGATGCATCGCGGTCGCGAGTGGTTGGCATGGTGCTATGTCGACTCTGGATACCATGCGCAGCATCGTGCATGCCTTGCGCGGTTGGCCCACTCCCCTGGGAGTGCCGGTGGTCGCTTCGCCGCCGGTTTTTGACCCTGCCGGCCTCTGCATGGTCGCCAAAGTGCGCGAGCAAATTGAAATCATGGCGCTCCAGGTCGTGAAGTTCGCCTCGTGGCGGGCGGCAACGGTTACCGCCGCCGCTTAAGACGCTCGGCGAACCGCTGCTACGTTGAATAGCCAAGCGGCATGGCGTAGGGTGACCTCCATCTATGCGTACCGCCGACCAATGGCTGACCGAGTACGGCGCCAGTCACCGTAATCCGACCAACGAAGCGCTGCATTGGATTTGCGTGCCTATGATTTTGTGGAGCGTCCTGGGAATTCTGTGGATCACGCCCTTTCCGAGCGCCATTCGTGCCGCGATGCCCTGGGCGAACTTCGCCACGGTGATATCGCTATTAGCGATCCTCTACTACGCGCTCTTGTCCGTGCGGCTTGCGCTGGGCATCGCGCCCCTGCTGGCGCTCATGTTGTTCTCGCTCGATGCGCTGACCCGAAATACGGTGGCGCCACTATGGCTCATCTGCGTGAGTTTGTTTGTCCTGGCGTGGATCGGCCAGTTCATCGGGCACGCCATCGAAAAGAAGCGCCCATCCTTTTTCAAAGATGTGCAATTTCTCATGATCGGCCCGATGTGGCTGCTGGCTAACGTCTACCGGCGGCTGGGGATTCCCTTTTAGACCCTGCGGGGCGAGACGCGCGCATCGTTTGCGCGTCTGATCCGGGTGCCGGCAAGTGCCGCCGCTGCGGCCAACAATTCGCAATCAATCGACTTTCCGCCTCCGCCCGAGCTGGGCTTGGGTGTCGCGGACATCGTCGCGGCTAGGATAACCGCCTCGGTGGCGGAACTTGCTGTCTTGCTGCCGGCGGCCGACATCACCGATCGCTGCCGGGGATTCGACACCGATTCTGGGTATTGATCGTCAAGTCCCGCCAGCTGATTACCCAGCGCGTCGCGCAGGTGCTCAAGTTCGGCTAGTTGCGTGCGCGCGCGCCGCCAGGCCGATTCGGCGAGTTCCATGACTTTCCGCAGCACTTCGCATTCAGTCTGAGCCATTCGAACTGCTGTGATCGATGAGAACCAGCGGCGCTCAATAAGACTTTCCGCAGAGTCACAGTCCGCACCCGCAATCATAAAGGTCTCCGCCAGCGGCTCGTCAGTCGTTGCCCGACATGCTGTCTTCAAGGCGCTCTATCTTCGCCATGATGCGTGCCTTCAGCAGTTCGGCCCGATTTAGGCGTTCACGCACTTGGTCGATGACATAACCCTTGGTGTTCGGAATCGCGGCAAGCGCTTGTAGTTCAGCACGCGCCACCAGGCTGGTTTCGAACGCACTGCGCCACTCCGATTCTAGGTTGCTCATCTGGCTGTCCGGGTCGAAGTCGAGACTGCTCATGGGCTGCCCTCCTGTCTCTAGGGAATGTCTCGATACTGCACCGTCAACATGACGATTAGCGGACAGTCATTTGGCAATTTTTTTAAGAAGGAGGCCTCTCGACGAGGCCTCAATCGATGGGCATCGATAAGGCGAGCGTGGATTTTACTGGATTATACGGAGCACCTGCGTTCTCGGATTACGCGGCCCTGCGATTGCGCGCTCGAATCAGCCAAGATTGGGCAAGGACAACTTTGCTCGGATTTCGCAACGGTCGGACCGCAAGGCCGCGGCCCTGCGCTTCCCCGAGGCCGCTCGCCAGGCTTTTTTGCAGCTTGCGCCAGGGCGAGCTCCAGAACACATTCACTTCGTTCATCGTCGCTCCACTTATGCCGCCTGGCCGACCGGCTCAGGCATCGGCTCGACGCGGGCGAGCTCGCGCACCTTGGGCCAATCGATCAGTCGCAGGTGTCCGCTCATATCCTCGACTAGGGAGGTGCAGCTTTCGACCCAGTCGCCGTCGTTGCAATAGCGAATGCCGTCGATGTCGCGGATTTCGGCATGATGAATGTGGCCACAAACCACGGTGTCGACGCCGCGCTTGCGCGCCGCCTGGGCAACCGCATCTTCGAAGCTGCCGATATATTGGACCGCAGTCTTGGCCTTGTGCTTTAAGTACATGGACAAGGACCAGTGCGGCAGATTGAGTTTGCGCCGGAACCAGTTGATATAGGGATTCGCGGCCAGCAGGATGTCGTAAATGTTGCTGCCTAGTTTGGCCAGCCAAGGGCTGCACTTCACGACACTATCAAATTCATCTCCATGCAGCACCAGCATGCGCCGGCCGTCGGCGCCCTGGTGGATGTACTCGCGGTGAATCTCCAGATTGCCGAAGACCGCACCGTCGAATTCGCGAAACACTTCGTCATGATTACCGGGGACAAAGATCACCTTGGTGCCACGCTTGGCCTTACCCAAGATAGTCCGCACCACGTTGTTGTGCGATTGCGGCCAGAACATATTTTTTTCCATGCTCCACACATCGATGATGTCACCGACCAAGATCAGGGTTTCTGTTTCTACGATGTGCAAGAAATCGAGCAGCAGGTCCGCGCTGCAGCCCTTGAACCCCAGATGGATGTCTGAGATGAAGACCGTTCGCATTCGCAGCGGCGGGGGGGCATTACGCTCCAGCATGTCTCGTCCTCCAGTCCTGCCGAATCGCGTACTAATATCGCGACTGGATGTTACGAATGGATGACTCGAGGAAGAATATTTGCTTACAAAAAAAGAACTTAGGCGTGGAACATCACGTGGAACTGTAGAAATGTGATGAATTGCTCATCCCGTGTACGCCGGCGGCGCAAATCGATAGCCGAAACCGCGCACGGTTTGGATGTACGCCTCGTAGCCTCGCTCGCCCAAGATCTTGCGCAATCTTTGGACATTGACGTCGACCGTGCGCTCGTCGACCTCCGTATCGCCGCCCCAGACTCGGCTTAAGAGCTGAGTTCTGCTAAAGGTTCTGCCGCTGTGCGACATGAGAAACTCAAGCAGCCGATATTCAACGCCGCGAAGATTGATTAATTGGCCTTGAACGGTGACCCGGTTGCTCGCCGCGTCGAGCATAAGGTCATCGCATATGAGTGCCGAGCGGTTGGTCTGCGGCTGGGGCCGCAACAACGCACAAACGCGCGCAACCACTTCGCGCACCGAAAACGGCTTGGTGATGTAGTCATCAGCGCCGACGTTCAAGCCAGCCACCACGTGCTCCTCGCCCGACAACTCCGACAGGATGATCAACCTGATTGTGTGCTGAGACGTGGTACGGCGGACTGCCTGGATCACCTCGAGGGCGGCAAAGCCCGGAACATTCCAGTCGATGATGAGCAGATGCGGAGGCCGCTCGGCGAGCGCAGCGGCGGCGGAGCCGTCGGTGATCGCGCGGACGGCGAATCCTGTTTCGCCGAGCTTCTGACGCAACGCTTCGACTGCAGCAACATCCCGATCGACGATCAGTATCTGTCTTTGATTTTCAGTGGCGAGCATCACGCCACGCCATTAGAGATATCGCGCTTTACAATACGTTGACGGTTTTGTGACTGGTGAATCGAACTATCCACCCGGAGCCGTCGTGATGCGATTTGCGGCTCGCACCGATACAAAAGCGTAGCCGCGCAAGGAGTCGGGCCGGCGCACATTCGCGGCGGCATCGTTGTCCGACGCGTTCCATGCCGCGAGCAGCAGCCCCAGCGCCAGCCAGTTAAGCGAGGCCTCGCGGCGGGAAACCCCGAAGGTTGCCCTTCTTTGTGGTGCAGAGATGTTTAACATAGTGGTCTCCTCGTAGTTTCGACGAGGCCAGTGTCGCCTTCCAAACGCCCATTTTCTGGGGCATCAAAGGGGCAATCCAAAGATCAATTCGGGCAAATGATGGCGAGGCTTAAAGGACGTCAAATCCCCGCATTCAGCTATCATTGACGCGATGAAAAAGCAGATTGCGATCGTCGAGGATGAGCCCGCTTTGCGGGAAAACTATGCCGCGGCGCTGGCGCGGCATGGCTATTTAATCAAGACCTACGCCAATCGGGCTGATGCCATGCAGGCATTTCGCACCCGCTTGCCGGATCTGGCCATCATCGACATATCGCTCGAGGACGAGGCCGAGGGCGGATTCGATCTGTGCCGCGACCTGCGGGCCATGTCGGCGGAACTGCCGATCATCTTTTTGACCGCCCGGGACTCAGAGCTCGACGCGGTGTCGGGTTTGCGGTTGGGCGCCGATGATTTTCTCACCAAGGACGTGAGCCTCCCGCACCTGGCGGCGCGCGTCGCGGCCTTGTTCAGGCGCATCGACGCGCTGCGCCTTCCGATCAATGCCGCCGACATCGTTCGGCGCGGCGCGCTGTCCATCGATGGCGACAAGATGCAGACGACCTGGAACGGCGCACCGGTCGCTCTTTCGCTGACCGAATTTTGGATCGTGCATGCGCTGGCGCGCAATCCCGGTCATGTCAAGAATCGCCAGCAATTGATGGACGCCGCCAATGTCGTCCTGGATGACAACACCATCACTTCTCATATCAAGCGCGTGCGGCGTAAATTTCAGCAGCTCGATGCCGCCTTCGATGCCATTCAGACCGTGTACGGCATGGGATATCGCTGGGTCGAGTGAGCATTCGCCTGCAACTGCTGATTGTCGCGCTCACCACGCTGGTGCTGCCGTGGGCCGGCTGCCAATACGCCCGCGAGCTCGAGACGGCGCTGCGCAGTTCGCAGGAACAATCGCTGCTCGCGAGCGCCGCGACGATTGCCAATGCACTCTCCGCGCAGCCGCAACGGGTATTCCGGGACCCGGACGATGCCCAAGCCTTTTCCGCCGCCGCCGGCGATCTCTATGTCTATCCCTTGGCCATCCAACCGCTCCTCGACGGCTATCGCGAGGATTGGGACATCCCCGCGCCGCCGACGCCGCTGCCCACCGCCACGGGATATCGCGCCCGGCTTCAGGCAGGATCCACCGAGCGCTATTTGTATTTGTATCTTGAAGTCGACGATAAGCACTTCGACGCCCAGCCCAACAATGTCCGCCCCGATCAGGATCGCTTTGATCGAGTCGATTTGACGCTGCAAAGTCCTCTGCAAGGTTCCGAGGAACCGGCCCGCTATTTTTTCGGCACGGATGCGCCGGGCTTGATCGCGGCGCAACATGTGGTGAAAGCCGACGATGGTGCGGATCATGTGGTCACTGAGCCGAGAATTCAGGCCTATTGGCTGCAGACCGCCGCCGGCTATCACCTGGAGGTGCGCATCCCATTGAGCTTTATCGGCCGCAGGCTTTGGATCGAGGCCATCGATGGGCGCGGCAATGGCAGATCCGGATTTAGACCCGACGGCCCGGAGGGCGGACGACTGTTCTTCGCCACGGCCGGACTCGGCACTCTGCTGGAAACCTTCATTCGCGATGGGACGCGCGTCACCGTCGTCGATGCCAATGCGTTGAAGCTCGGCACCGCCGGCAACATCGCGGCCAATCGGACGAGCGGGACAGACGATGAGTCCGAGCCCATCTGGTATCGCTATTTCATGGGGATCGACACTTCCAACATGCCGACGCTGTCGCCGGCCACGGACCGATTGAGCGGCGACAGCGTCCGTGCCGCACTTCAGGGAAATCCGCATGCCCAATGGGTGGTCGGCGGCAGCCGCCGCGAGCTGCGGCTTAACGCCGCCGCGCCCATACTTATCGGCGGGCAGCTGCGCGGAGCGGTCGTACTGGAACAGGCGGCCGATCAGCTGCTGGCATTGCGCGACCGCGCGCTGACGCGGCTGTTCAATCTCACGTTGATCGCCACCGCTTCCGCCGTCGTCATCATGTTCGCCTTTGCCACCTGGATCAGCTTGCGCATCGGCCGGCTGCAAGCCGCGGCCGATTCCGCGGTGGGCAGCGACGGCAGGATTCGTTTACGCATGCCCGAATCCGGCAGCGCCGATGAGATCGGCGCGCTGTCGCGGGGATTCGAGCGTCTGCTGGCGCGCCTCAACGAACATACCCAGTACCTGCGCACCTTAGGGGGGAAGTTGTCGCATGAATTGCGCACGCCGCTGACCATCGTGCGTTCTTCCCTGGACAATCTTGAATCCGAAGGGCTGCGCGAGGCGCAGATCCGCTATATCACGCGTGCCCGCGAAGGGACTGCTCGTCTGCAATCCATCTTGAGCGCTCTGGGCGCCGCGGCACGGGTCGAGGAGAGCATCAAGCAATCCGAACGCGTGAATTTCGATTTGCGCGAGCTGCTGATTTCGACGCTGGCCGCCTATCGCGACGGCTTTTCGACCGCCCGATTCTCCCTCGAGGTGCCGCAGACCGCCTGCTTCGCGCGCGGCGCACCCGATCTCATCGCACAGCTGCTCGACAAGCTCATCGAGAATGCGGTCGATTTTTGTTCCCCCGACGGGATGATCACCGTACGGCTGGAACGAGTGCCGGGCAATTATTCGCTGCAAGTCATCAATGACGGGCCGCTGATCCCGCAAGATCTAACCGGCCGCCTGTTCGAATCCTTGTTCGAGCAAAGGCCGGGACGCGACGACAAGCCGCATTTCGGCCTTGGCCTCTACATCGTCAGGCTCATTGCCGAATTTCACGGCGGCACTGCCGTGGCCGCCAATCGAGATGACGATCGCGGCGTGGTATTCACGATCAACCTGCCGTTGATCTAGCCATCAATGAATTCACCGCCTCGCCCAGCGCCAGTTCGCGAGTGCCCGGCCGTCCTTCATGGGCCAGGAGCCATTCCTTGCGATCGATACCCCCGCCAAAGCCGGTCAACGAACCGTCGGCGCCGATCACTCGGTGACAGGGAACAATGATGGCAATGGGATTGCGTCCATTGGCGAGCCCCACGGCGCGCGATCCGTTGGGACTGCCGATGCGCTTGGCCAGCTGGCCATAGCTCCAGGTTTTTCCGAACGGTATTTTGGTCAGTTCGCGCCACACGCGTTGCTGAAACTCGGTCCCCTCCATGCTCAGCGGCAGGTTGAAATCGTGCCGCGTGCCCGAGAAATATTCTTTCAGCTGCCGGATGGCTTGCGGCAAGGGATCGATGGTGTCGTTCTGCACCCAGTCGCCGCTCAAGGCCGGCAACTTGGTCGGTTTGTTCCGATACAGATTCATGTACAAGCCCGTGATGGCCGTACCATTCGAGGTGAGCATCAGCCGTCCGATGGGGCTATCGACATAGCAAAAGGCTTTCATGGCGCGACTCCAAGTGATTGCCAAAGATAATGTGCTGCATACGCGCGCCACGGGCGCCAGGCCTCGGAGCGTTGTTGCAATTGCTTCTGATTCGACTGCGCGGCCCGCATCAAGACCAGATCCCCGGTGGGAAATGCGTCGGGCCAATGCAGCGCGCGCATGGCGATGTAATTGGCGGTCCAATGACCGATGCCCGGCAAGCTCATGAGGCTATCGATCTGTTCTTCGACATTCGAGGCAAATGCCAGCACGATTTTGCGCCGGGCAACCGCCCGCGCAAGACCGGTCAGGCATCGAGCGCGGGCGCCGACCATGCCCAATGCGGCAATCTTGTCGGTGGCCACTTCGGCCATGCACTCAGCATTGGGACTTAAGCGATTGAGCGATTCATAAGGAGTGGCGATGGGCTCGCCGAAAGCGCTGGCCCAGCGACCGGCAATCGTGCTGGCGCCTTTGACCGACACTTGTTGACCCAGCACGGTGCGCACCGCCAGTTCGAATCCATCGAATGCACCCGCCACCCGCAATCCCGGCAAACGGCTTACCGTCGGGGCCAGAATCGCATCTTCCTTGAGCAGCTTGCCGACCGAATCGGGAGCGGCGCCGAGATCAAACAAATGCTTGACCCTTCCGATGACGGCGCCGATGACCGGCGTCAGGGAGGGCGAGATCTCCAAATTCAGCGCGCTGCCGCTCTTGTGCATCGACACGGCAATCCATCCTTTAACAGCTCCGATCGCCACGGTGCGCCGATAATGAGTGGCATCCGCCATCTCGACTGCCGGAATGGCACGCAGTCGCAAATAGTCAAGCAGGCTGTCCCAGGCCAGCGGCGGCCTGAATTCCAATTGGACGTTCAAGGTGTCGGTGTCGATGGTCTTGCCGCGCACCGCGCGCGGGCTCAATCCATATCTTGATTTGAACAGGGCATTGAAGCGCCGCACGCTGCCAAAACCGCTCGCAAAAGCAATCTCCGTTTGGCTCAACGAGGTTTCCCGCAGCAGCCGCTTGGCCAGGAGCAATCGTTGCGTCTGCGCCAATTCAATGGGCGACACTCCGAGTTCAGCCTCGGTGACCCGACGCAAATGCCGATCGCTCACACCCAGCGAGGCCGCCAGATCTGTCACGCGCGCGCTCGACAAAGCATGTTCTTCGATGCCCGCGATGGCCGCTCCGACCAATCGGCTAACGGCATCCACAGGCGCCAACCCCGGAGCACGCTCCGGCCGGCAGCGCAGACAAGGCCTGAAACCTGCTCCTTCTGCGGCAGCGGCATGGGAATAAAAGCGCATATTGTCGCGCTTGGCGGGCCGCGCCGTGCAAATCGGCCGGCAATAGATATGCGTCGAGGTGATGCCGACAAAAAAATGGCCGTCAAAACGCCGATCCCGGGCACGCACCGCGCGATAACAAGCATTGGAGTCAAGATTCATGGCGCCAGAATAGCCCCTATCGGGAGATATTACTCGCCGTTTTCGGACCTCTATATCGACACAATTCGCCGTCCGAAAACGGCGAGTATCGCGCTCCTATCCGCTCCATATGGCCTCGATCGCCCGGCAGCGGCCGTTCTCGGTCCGGGGTAAGCTACAACCTATCACTGGCGGCCCAGATTCGAATGGAGTCCAAAAATGCCGATTCTCCGGCGGCTGTGCATGCGGATCGATCCGCTATGTGCGCAGCTTTTGCTCTAATTGTGGCGCTCCTCTATTCACGCGTGGCGAAGCTGCTCCCGAATTTATGTCCATCCGCTTCACGATGCTAGACGATCAGCTAGACGATCAGTCGAAAATTTCAGCCGATGTCGGACATCTGGACATCCAGTGCGCAACCATGGGTTTGCTTTGGTCAGGCAATTCCACACTATGCTCAGTCACGCGAGTTCACCCAAATGCTCTTCCTTCGCCGTTTACGGATAGCTCGGCCCCGTGTCAGGTTTTTCTTTTCCGGCAGCGGCGGCTCGCTATGAAGTATTGCAATAGGATATTAGGCGCGTCTCCCTTCCTTTAGGAGTGGCTTGTCCATCAAGAGATAACCACGAGGTTCAAATTCCATTTTTTCATAGAAACGCCTTCCAACGTTGTTTGACTTCAGTTGAAGTTGCAAGCGCTTGAGGCCTGCCTGGGCCATGGTCTGCTCTGCTTCACGCAGTAGCGCCGTCCCGACTCCTTGGGAGCGGTATTCGGCAACTATGAAAAACTCGTCGATCTCTGCCATAAGGCCTCCGTGCTCCAGGCTGAACATGTAGACGACGAGCAGATAGGCGACCAGGTGGCCGCCGATTTCGGCCACCCAACATTTGCCTAGGCTCTCGTGAGACAAAAAATGGGTGATGAGGGAGAGGGTGCGCGAGGACTCGAATCCGTGAATGTTCTCGAATTCCCAATAGCGCTCTACCAGCGATGCGATGTTATCTGCATCGCCGGGGCGCGCGGGTCGAACGACGGGCATGGGGCTCATTATTCCCGTCCGCCAAAGAGTCGCTCATCCCAGCGAATGGGTGCGTAGCTCAGGGTTCGGATGAGTTTTGCGTCAGGGTGTGCAGGATTGATGAGTGCATTGCGCTCAATATCGAAGACAACGCTGGGCACGAGCAAGATCGCGGTCTGAGCAAGCCCTAGCCAGGAGTCGCCGGCGCGGCGGCTGGCTCGCAAATCATCATCGCGCCAGCCCGCATAGAGCTCCTCGTCGAACGAGCTGACCGGCAGATCGTCAGGAAACTCAAGGGTCACGCAAACTTGGTGCTTCGGGATTTGCCGACCGGTGTGTACTAACTTTTCCAGCATGGCGCCGGCGTAGGTGCTACAGGCATAGATGACTGCACGCCCAGGGGAATTCCAGCGCGCGCCATAGAGTCGTGGGCCCTCCCCGCTTTCGGGACTAAAACGCGAGTCCGCGATTCTGTACAGGCGCACCGAAAATGCGAAGACCTAGACCGGCAGGCCGTAGAGGGCGCGCATCACGACGTCCTCGACCTGGCGGGCGCCGATTTCAGTCGCCGCCGCCTCGAGCGGTGTTCGATTCTGAAGTTCCGGGTGAGGCGCGTTCAAAAAGCGCTGTGCGGATTCCGCGTCGTCCCACAACAATTCGCTCAAGGCGATGACGCGGGCAAGCCGCTCGGTTTTTTCGCTCTCGTGAAGCTTCAAGCGTGTGCGTCGCTTGAAGGTGGCTGGGGGCACCACGCCGTGCAGCAGTTCAAGGCGTGCCTTACCGCTCACGCCGGCGCGTGCGACCACCCGCATCAGTGCGCTGCGCGGCAGGCCTCTTTCAACCGCCGCGGCCAATCCGGCCATACCGCGGGCGGTGGGCTTAAGGCCTAAGATCTCCTCAATACGCTCGACGGGCATGGCCATAGGCTACCTCGTGGATTCCATGCTATGCCCATTTGATCCATGTTTCAAGCTCAAATGAGCCTTCTCCGCCTGGCCGTGCTGGCGCGGGAGCCCGACTCGCCTTCCGGACGCTGCGCCCAGACGCCTTCGCGCCGAAGGCCGCGATTAGGATTTCGCGGCGGGTCCGTGAGCGGAGTAGGAAAGCGTAGCGAATCGGCTTAGCTTGGGTTGACTAGCCTTAGGACGGCGTGACGACGCCCGAACGGCCATGCCAGACGGACAACTTCAACTCCGCCCACAGAGCTGAATAGACCTGCGCCGCTGCACTTCTGGGGGCAAAGGCCGGTATTGGTGCGCGGCGCACGGTCATGCGTTCGATCTCGCTGGAATAAGGCACTTCGGTGACGAGCAGCGTTGGAAACTGCTGGCGAGTCTTGGCGATGATGTCGTGGTGCAGTGCCTTACGGCGATCGACCATCGAGAAAAACGGCAGGAGCTTCAAGTCCGTCCAGCCCTTAGCCGCAATGAAGTCCTGCAATTGCACCAGCATGCGTACCGACAGCGGTGTGGGCAGCAGCGGCACGATGATCGCATCCGCTGCGTGCAGCACGTTCTCCGACAAGAGTGAGATGCCGGGCGCGCAATCGAGGAATAGCACGGCATAGACGTCCCGCAACGATCGGCTCATTTTAAGAAGTCGTTCGGTGGGCTTCTTTTGCTCGCTCAGGTGCACATCAAAATTTCGATAGGAAAAATCTGCCGGCAGGAGGTCGAGGTTCGAATATCCCGTGGAGAGGATGAGTTCAGGTAGGTGACGCTTGCCGTTCAGGAGTTTCTTAGGCGTAGCGCGCTCATGCGGATCGCCTCTTAGGGTGTAGGTCGCCGCACCCTGGGGATCTAGGTCCCAGAGCAGCGTGGGGCCGGCGCTCGCGGCGCAAAGATACGAGAGGTTAACAGCGGTCGTCGTCTTGCCCACGCCTCCTTTGATATTGGTGACGGCGATTATTTTCATCTCGGCTTGCCTGCCGCTCGCAACCAAATTGCCCGTGGGCGCGGAAGCCAAAGGGTTTGGCGTCAAGTCGGCCGGGAATTGCAGCAAAGTTCTGCTCCTTTAGGTTGCCGATCAGGCAGGGTTTTTAAGCGTTAACGTAGGCGGTTTCGAAAACCGCGCAGCATGCGCGGCGTTGCCAGCCACATGAGCGTTGCACTCCCAGCTCGAGCTCTGCCCTCAAACGACAGGCATGCGACCGCATTTTTCTTCATTTCCACTGTCAAGGCGCCGTGATTTCTTGAAAGGCAAGCCGTAAGCAGCGCCGACAGATCGGGTTGATGACCGACCACGGCAATGCGCTTAGTCTTATCCTTACCTAACAGGGTCAGCACTGCCTCCGTGCCCTCCCCGGGCTTAAGCTCGGGCGTGATTTCGGGCCGCGGCCAGCGGGCGACCTCCCTCAGAATCTTGGCAGTCTGTCGGGCACGAACCAGTGGGCTGGTTAGAAGGCGATCGGGCACCTTGCAGAGTTCCTTGAAGTCCCAGCGCCGCTTTCCGCGACCGTCTGATACCTAGGGGTGTGAGGGGCCTGAAGGCATCGTCGGCCCAACGGTTGCGGTCGCGCTCGAATGCAATCGCATGTCGGATGATCAACAATTCCATGGCGGCCTTCAGGACGCCGCTGGCGGCGCCTCGTTTGCAGTCGATTTCTCGAATTTCGTCCGCAGCTTCTTCCATTTTTGTCGCACCTTTCGATAGCCCGCTGCGCAGCGTTTCCGAGCGTGCACCGCTGCGCCTGAGTGGCGTTCTGAAAGGCGACCCATCAAGAACAATGTTTCCGGCGGTAACCCGACGGACTGCGCCCTGGCCAGGGTGTTTAGGCGCTGCATCGCTACGGCAGCGTCCTGCTGCAGCCCAAGAATCTCCTGCCAGCGGCGCAGCGCACGAATCATTTCATTGGCGGGCTTGCCGTAGAGGGCAGCCACAGTGTCCAGCGCGTAGCGCAATTTCTTCACTTGTCCGCGAACCTCGTGGTACTCCTCGGTAGAAGAATCCGCACCGATACGGTCCATCCGCTTGCGTAGCTTGCGGAACCGTTGCCGTAGCAATCCGGGGGCGGCATTCAGCGCCAGATCGGTCGGTGAGGCTTCAGCTCGAATGCCGGGCGCGGTCAGCAGCGCTGTCAATTCCTGGAGACTCTTCTGCACCCATATCGAGTCGAGCACGCTCAACATTCGCGCACGGGCCCGGCGGCGCTCCGACATTAAGTGCTGCTTCAAGGGTTCTACGCCCACGCGATCCGATTTCGGCAATTTGCGGCCGAACTTTTGCACCTCGCCCAAGGCGACATCGAGATCGCGGGCGTGACCTAAGGCACTCAACACGCTCTTTAAGGTCGTGCGAATCTTTAAATACTCGGGAGGCAGAAACGATTGAAACTGGCGCAAGATGGCATGGAGTCTGCGGCCGGCGAGCCGCAAGTCATGCAATTCTTCAGGATCGTCTCCCAATCGGGCGCCGGGCTCGTGCAGCTGCCAGGCCGCCAGGTAACGCCTGAGGTTCGCCAGGGCAACCTCGACGATCGTCATGGAAGCATCTACGGTCGTTGCGGCGAATTCAGGCGCCGGTGGCGCCAATCCTACCGACTTGAGTCCCAGCGAGTACTTTGTATCGGTTGCCGTCTTAAGTGCACATTGACTGCGAAGGGTCTTCACCAGCGATCGCAGAGGCTCGTGTGAATCCGTGAGGGCCTCCACCTCGACCCGAATCATGCTGGCCTGGGGTTCGCCGTGGGGTCGAGATATCACGGTTTCATCAAGCGCAATCTCGCCGAGTTGCCCCGTCTCGTCGCACTTGCGGATCGCAAATCTCTGCCTCGAGGTGCGCAATTCGAACAGCGGCAATAACGTGCGCGTGCCGCTCACGGCGCATACTCGTGTTCCAACCGGCCCAATTAATTGTCGGATCGCTTCGTTGTCGGAACTACTCAGCGGTTCGGTCAATTCCTGTCGGTCTGCGACTTCCTCGCTGGCTGAATGAAGCGACTTGAGCGTGGCTTCGGTTGTTCCGGTACCGGACCGGACGCGCAGGGCGAAGCCGGCACGATGTATTCGCCAGTCATCCGTGTCGAGGTAAGTGTCGAAGATCTCCAGTGTCGAGCGTGGCTCGACGATGAGGCCGTCGATCATGCCGTGGTCGCTCAACCAGCGCCGAACGGAACCCAGATCGGCACTGCTAAGCTGCCATTCGACCTCGCGCCCGTTCTTTTGAGGTGTTGAAGGTAGCGTTGATGGCGGTGTTGGATGACATATGTGTGACAGTCTACCGACTATGGCGGCGCGGCTTAAGAGCAATTTATCGGTGCACGGCCGCGAACCTGGGCGAATTTTCTGGTCCGTGGGATCGATTTCTTATTCGCAGCCTTGATTGCAATCTCGTCGGTTGGTAGCGCTTCGAAAGTCACCGCACCTCGGGCACGGCGAGAGTGCCAAGGCCGCCCAGCCGATTTCAACCCGGCGCTGCCGGATGTTAAGACGATCGCTGCGATCAATGGATGCATCCGTCCGCGCATCTCGCGGATTTCGAACCGCTCTACGACGGCTCGCGATTGGCCGGGGTCAGTATTCGATTGGGTATGCTTCGTTTTGTCGGATATTCCCGTCTGGTCGAGCCATTCGGGCAAACTTGAGCTTCCTTGGGGCGGCGCAGGCGCAGCAGGGCCGTCGCTTTAAGTAAAAGCGCGAAAGCATCGGTTGGCTCGTGTGCCGGCGGCCCTTACGCCAAAGCAGTCTTGAACAATACGAGCATCCGGCCCCAAGCCTTTTCAGCTTGCTCGGCGTTGTACACCTGCGAGTCAGGCGGGCACCAACCGTGCTTCGTGCCCGCATACACTTCGATTTCGGCCGGTAACTTCGCCTTGGCGAATGCCTCTTTCAGGACATTCTTGGCTTCGGGCTCCCGTTGATCGTCATTTTCCGCGATCGCGATGAGAAAATGCGCTTTCATTTCAGGGATCAGCAAATGAGGGCTATCGGGTTTGTCGGTTGCCAGACCCCCGCCATGAAAGGTCGCACCGGCGCCCACGCGATTCGGAATTGCCGCCGCGGTTCGCATGACAAAAGGTCCGCCCATGCAATAACCCGTGGTCCCCATCTTGCGCTTCTTATCGACCGCGGGCTGGTTGTCGAGATAACCCACAAATGCAGTGGCGTCGGTGAGCGCGGTAGCGGGCGACAAGGTTCCCGCCAAGCTCATCAGCGATTGGCGTGTCGTAGGATCGCTGAAATCCGGATGCTCGGGCGCCGTCGGCGCCTTCTTGGTTCGATAAAAAGGATTGATCACCAGCACGGTGTAACCTGATTCAGCGAGGCGCTTTCCCATCTGCCTGAAGGCAGGCCGCAAGCCGAAGATATCCGGCCAGATCAACACCGCGGGATAACGGCCTTTGACGGGATGAACCAGATAGGCGTCGCAGGTCCCATCGGGCGTTTTGATCTCGACTTCCGATTCCTGCGGTGTCCGCCGCATCGGCCGCCCGGGGCAGCAGCGCAGTCAATCCCGCGCTTAAGGTCAGCGCACCAAACTGCCTTCTCGACAGCTCGCGAGCACGGGCCAGTTCGTACATCTCATTGAAATCGTCCTTTTCGCACATGGTGTTCTCCCATTACCGCTCAGTGAGATTAAGGCTTTCGCAATCCTAGACTATTTAAGATCCCCTGTGCCGCTTCGCGCCCTTCGAACACCGCGGTGACCACCAGATCCGAGCCTCGCACCATATCGCCGCCGGCAAAGATCTTCGGATTCGTGGTCTGGAATCGGGAATGCGGCGCACCCGAGACGCGCACTCGGCCATTGCCATGCAAGGCGATCTGTTGGGTGTGAAACCAATCGGGCGGGTTGGGCAGAAAACCGAAGGCGATGATCACCGCATCTGCGGCGATGGTTTCTTCGGTGCCGGGCACCACCTCGGGCACGCGGCGGCCGCGAAGATCCGGGGCTCCCAACCTCGTCTCGACCAGCTTGACGCCTTGCACGCCATCGACTCCCACGATTTCCACCGGCTGGCGGTTGAAAAGAAAACTGACGCCCTCTTCTTTGCTGTTCTTATAGTCGCGCCGTGAACCCGGCATGTTGCCTTCATCGCGCCGATAGGTGCAGGTGACGCTGGCGGCGCCTTGGCGAATCGCCGTTCGATTGCAATCCATTCCCGTATCGCCGCCGCCCAGGACGACCACATGTTTGCCCTTCATGTCGAGAAAATCGGCATCGCCCTGTTCCAGCCCGAGCTCTCGATTGATGTTGGAAATCAGATAAGGCAATGCCTCATGCACCCCCGGCAGATCTTCGCCGGCGAAACCGCCTTTGACGTAAGAGTAGGTGCCCATGCCGAGAAACACCGCATCGAATTCTCGGGTCAGATCTTCAATCGCAATGTCGCGCCCGACCTCGGTGTTCAATCGGAATTGAACGCCCATGGCCTCCATGATTTCCCGGCGTTTTTCCACCACTTGCTTCTCGAGCTTGAACGGCGGAATGCCAAAGGTCAGCAAACCGCCGATCTTGGCATAACGATCAAAGACCACCGGGGTCACGCCGTTTCGCACCAGAATATCGGCGCAAGCAAGTCCGGCGGGGCCCGCACCGACGATGGCCACGCGCTTGGCCGTGCGTACCACATTCGACATGTCGGGCTTCCAGCCCTGGGCCAGCGCCTCGTCGGTGATGTATTTTTCAATCGCGCCGATGCTCACCGCACCGAGGCCGTCATTCAGGGTGCATGCGCCCTCACACAGCCGATCTTGCGGGCAGATGCGGCCGCACATTTCCGGCAAGGAATTGGTCTGGTGCGACAGCTCCGCGGCCTCGAACAGCTTGCCGTCCCTGATCAGCGTGAGCCAATTCGGAATGTAATTGTGTACCGGGCATTTCCACTCGCAAAAAGGATTGCCGCAGGCTATGCAGCGGCCCGCTTGCTGGCCCGCGGATTCGGCGCTGTATTGCGAATAGATCTCGCGAAATTGCTTGGTGCGCGCTTCGATCGGGAGCTTGTCGGGATCCTTGCGCGGTATATCCAGAAATTGCAGATGATTGTCGGCCATGGAGATCTTGCAGCGCCTTAAGCTGCGCGTCGCAGATTGACCAGCAGCGAGTCGATCGCAGAGGCTTTGGGCTTCACCACCCAGAACCTGCCGATGTAGGTCCTAAAATCATTGAGCAGCTGCGTTCCCCACACGCTGCCGGTGGCCTCGACATGCTGCTCGATCAAGCCGCGCAGATGCTGCACGTGAGTGCCCATGCCCTCGGGCGACACGCGGTGGATATCGATCAGATCATGGTTGTAGCGATCGACGAAGTCGCGCTCCATGTCGAGCACGTAGGCGAAGCCGCCGGTGAATCCGGCGCCAAAATTCACGCCGGTGGTCCCCAGCACGCACACCACGCCGCCCGTCATGTATTCGCAGCAGTGATCTCCGGTGCCCTCCACCACGGCGATCGCGCCGGAATTGCGCACGGCGAATCTTTCGCCGGCGGTTCCGGCCGCATACAGCTCGCCGCCGGTGGCGCCGTACAGGCAGGTGTTTCCCATGATCACGGTATCGCGCGCGATGAAATTCGAGCGGGAATGCGGCTTTAGCACGATCTTGCCGCCCGCCATGCCCTTGCCGACATAGTCGTTGGCCTCGCCCTGAAGATTAAGATGCAGCCCGCCCGCATTCCATACGCCGAAGCTCTGGCCTGCGGAACCCTGCAGGTTGACGATCAACGGCGCCTCGCTCATCCCGGTGTTGCCCCAGCGCTTGGCGATCTCGCCCGACAGGCGCGCGCCGATGGAACGATTGAAATTGCTGACCTGGTAGGAGAATACGCCGCCGCTCTTCGCATCGATCGCCGCGCGCATGTCGTTGAGCATTTGCTCGGCGAGGGCGCCGCGATCGAACGGCTCGTTGTGCGGATCGATGCAATATTGCGGCTTGTCGGACACCAGTGCCGAGTTGGCCAGCACCGGCGATAAATCCAGCTTGCGCTGCTTGGAGGTTTCGCCCGGCAGAATTTCCAGAAGCTCCGTGTGCCCGATCAGCTGCGCGAGGCTGCGCACGCCCATCGCGGCCATGATCTCGCGGCATTCGCGCGCCACGAAGTTGAAGTAGTTGATCACCATCTCCGGCAGGCCGATGAAATACTTGCTGCGCAGCACGTTGTGCTGGGTGGCGACGCCGGTGGCGCAATTGTTCAAATGGCAGATGCGCAAATATTTGCAGCCCAGGGCGACCATGGGCGCGGTGCCGAAACCGAAGCTCTCGGCGCCGATCAACGCGGCCTTGATGACATCAAGACCGGTTTTCAAGCCGCCGTCGGTCTGCAGGCGGACGCGGTGCCGAAGCTCGTTGGCGCGCAGCGTTTGATGGGTTTCGGCGAGGCCCAATTCCCACGGCGTGCCCGCGTACTTGATGGAGGACAAGGGACTGGCGCCCGTGCCGCCGTCATAGCCTGAGATGGTGATCAAATCCGCATAAGCCTTGGCGACCCCCGCCGCGACCGTGCCCACCCCCGGTTCCGCCACCAGCTTGACCGACACCAGCGCCTGCGGGTTGACCTGCTTTAAGTCGAAGATCAGTTGCGCCAGATCCTCGATGGAATAGATGTCATGGTGCGGCGGCGGCGATATCAAACCCACGCCGGGGCGCGCAAATCGTAAGCGCGCAATCATGTCGTTGACCTTGTGGCCCGGAAGCTGTCCGCCTTCGCCGGGTTTGGCGCCCTGCGCGATCTTGATCTGCAGCACTTCCGCATTGATCAGGTATTCCGGCGTCACGCCGAACCGCCCCGATGCCACCTGCTTGATCTTGGAATTCTTCTGCGTGCCATAACGCACCGGATCTTCGCCGCCTTCGCCTGAATTCGAGCGCGCTCCGAGAGTGTTCATCGCGATCGCCAGCGCTTCGTGCGCCTCCGGCGACAGTGCGCCCAACGACATGCCGGCACTGTCGAAGCGCGCGAGAATCGCGCTAACAGGTTCGACCTCTTCGATGGGAATGGGCGCGGCGCCCGCTTTAAGCTTCAATAGATCGCGGATGCAGGACACCGGGCGCTCGTTGACCAGGCTCGCAAACTCAAGGTATTGCTCATAGCTGCCCGTCATGACCGCCGATTGCAGGGTCGCGACCACATCCGGGTTGTACATATGGTACTCGCCGTTGTGCATGTACTTGAGCAGTCCGCCCTGCTCAACCGGCTCGGTCTTGTCCCAGGCGCGCTTGGCCAGGTATTGCAAATCGTCCTTCAAATCGGCGAAGTCCGCGCCCTGAATGCGGCTCTCGGTTCCATCGAAGCACAGCCGCACCACTTCGTCGCCTAAGCCCACGATCTCGAACAGCTGCGCGCTGCGATAGCTGGCCACTGTGCAGATGCCCATCTTGGACATGATTTTGAACAAACCCTTGCGGATGCCACGCCGGTAGCTGCGCCCGAGTTCTTGCCGGGCGCTCGCCTCCATTTTGAGCACGCCGGTGCGCATCAGATCGAACAATGTCTGGTAGGCAAGATATGGATAGACCGCGGTTGCCCCGTAGCCGATCAGGCAGGCGAAATGATGGGCATCGCGCGCCGTGCCGGTCTCCACCAGAATGTTGCATTTGCAGCGCAATCCGGTCGCGACCAGCCGGTGATGCACGGCGCCGGTGGCGAGCAACGCGTGCAACGGCATCTTGCCCTTGACCAGATATCGGTCCGACAAAAGCAGCACGAGCTTGCCATCGCGCACCGCGGCTTCCGCCTGATCGCAAACATTCAGAAGCGCGGTTCTTAAATCCAAGTGCTCGTCGAATTGCAGATCGATGAACTCGTTCGGCACCCCGGAATCGGCCAGCGCCACGATTTGCCGCAGCTTGCGCTGCGAGAGAACCGGCGAGCTTAGGACGATTTGCTCGGCATGTTGCGGAGCGGGCACGAAGATATTCGATTCCGGACCGATCTGCGTCTGCAGCGACATCACGATGCTTTCGCGCAGCGAGTCGATCGGCGGATTGGTGACCTGGGCGAATTGCTGGCGAAAATAGTCGTACAGCGAGCGTACCTTCTTCGACAGCACCGGCATCGGCGTGTCATCGCCCATCGAGCCGACCGCCTCGCTTTCGTCCTCGGCCAGCACGCGGATGATTTCATCGCGCTCTTCGGCCGACACGTTGTACATCTTCTGGTACAAGGCCAGCGTGTCTCGATCGAAGGGCTCCGCCGCCAAGCGCGGATCGATGAGATCGGTTTGCAGATAGCGCACGCCTTTCTTCAGCCACGCCTTGTAGGGATGCCGGCTCTTCAGGAGTTCGTCGATTCGCTGCGTATCCATGAGCTCGGCGGTCTGCAAATCGAGCGCCAGCATCTCGCCCGGTCCTAACTTGCCCTTGTCGACGACATCTTCCGGCGAATAATCCCAAACACCGGCTTCCGAGGCGATGGTGATATGCCGATTCTTGGTAATGACCCAGCGCGCCGGGCGCAAACCGTTGCGATCCAAGGTGCAGCAGGCGTAACGGCCGTCGGTCAGCACGATACCGGCCGGTCCGTCCCAGGGCTCCATGTGCGTGGAATAGTATTCGTAGAAGGCCTTCAAGTCCGGATCGATCATGTCCACCGACTGCCACGCCGGCGGTATCAACATGCGCATGGCGTGCATGGGATCGAGTCCGCCCACCAGCAGCACTTCCAGCATGTTGTCCAGCGACTGTGAGTCCGAGCCGGTCAGCGACACCAAGGGCAAGATGTCGCTCAAGTCGGGCAGCAGCGGTGAACGGAACAACGGACCGCGGGCGACCGCCCAGCTGCGGTTGCCCTGTACGGTATTGATCTCGCCATTGTGCGCGAGGTATCGGTAAGGATGCGCGAGCCGCCACTGCGGCAATGTGTTGGTGGAAAAACGTTGATGGAATACCGCGACGGAGGATTCCATGCGCGGATCTTGAAGATCCGGATAGAACTGCTCCAAAAATTGCGGCATTACCATGCCCTTGTAGACGAGGGTGCTCGCCGACAGCGAGGGCAGGTAAAAAGCCGGATCTTCCGCCGCCAATCGCTTTTCGGCTCGCCGCCGCGCCAGAAACAATTTGCGGTTGAAAGCCGCTTCGTCGATGTCGTTGCCGGCATTGACGAATATCTGCTCGATGACGGGCAGCGTTTTCAGCGCTTCCGACCCGCAGGCTTGAGGATCCGTGGGTACTTTGCGAAAGCCTGCGACCCGCACCTTCTCGAGCTGCAGCTGCTCGGTAAGAACCTTGCGCGCCTCCGCGGCCTTGACCGGATCCTTGCTCAGGAATACCAGGCCGGCGGCGAACATCGGCGCCAATTTGAACCCCGCATCGGCTGCCACGGCGCGCAAGAAGCGGGTCGGCTGTTTGATCAACAGCCCGCAGCCATCGCCGGTCTTGCCGTCGGCCGCGATGGCGCCCCGGTGGGTGAGTCGGTTCAACGAGCTGATGGCAGTCTGCAAGACCCAGTGGCTGGCCTGATCGTCGAGGCTGGCGATGAGGCCGAAGCCGCAAGAATCCTTTTCGTAGGCGGCGCGGCAAAGACCCCAGTCGCCCATGCGCGGATCTTTGCCGCGAAGGCTCGTCTCTCCTGCCGTGTCGTGATTCGCCATAGTTCGCGCCCGTGCAAAACCCAAAGCCTCAGCGAGGCCAAGGACTTTCAAAACAATCACTTAACTCGGTTCTAGGCGCTCAAAAACTTTAAGCGTCAAGGGGGCAAACGCCGCGAAGCGCGCCTGTGTATGGAACTTACCTTATATGGAGGGCGCCCTGATTGGCAAGGGATGCGCTGCGGTGCCGTAGGGTTTGCTTCTAGCCGGCGATGTAGCGTTCCAATTGCTGAATGTGTTCGGTTTGATCTTGGATGACGGCCTTCACCAAGTCGCCGATGGACAGCATGCCGACAACGCGGCCGCCTTTGACCACCGGCAGGTGCCTGAAGCGCCTTTCGGTCATGAGCTGCATGCAATGATGCACGGTGTCATCCGGGGTCACGCTGACGGCGGGCGAGGTCATGATGTCGCTGACCGGGGTGTCATGCGACGAGCGATTTTTTAAGATGACCTTGCGGGCATAATCCCGCTCCGAGATGATCCCGAGCAGAGCACCCTCCGTCATCACCAGCAGCGCACCCACATGGCGCGTTGCCATGATCTCAATCGCCCGCAACACGGAATCTTGCGGTGCGACGGAAAACACCTGATTGCCCTTGATCTGCAGCAATTGATTTACGGTCTGCATATTACCCCCCCCGTTCCCATAGCAACGGACGCGCCCGGCCCTTAAGTGACTATACTCGCGCCTGATATGAGGGCAACTCAAGCAATGCTCGAATCGGATCCGCCGCCCATCGCGGCGGCGCGGCCGCATCCGGTGACCTCGCCCAATGGCGTCAGGATCGATCCTTATTACTGGCTGCGCGACGACGAACGTGCCAATGCGGAAGTGCTGGCATACCTCAAGGAAGAAAATGCGTTTCAAGAGCGCAGCATGCGCAAGGTCAAGCCGCTGGAGGACGCGCTGTACGCCGAAATCATCGCGCGGCTCAAGCAAGACGACTCCACGGTGCCTTATCGAAAGAACGGCTATTGGTACAGCACCCGCTTCGAGCCCGGCAAGGAACATCCGATATTTGTGCGACGCAAGGGCTCGCTCGAAGCCGCCGAGGAGATTTTGCTCGATGCCAACGTGCTGGCGCTGGCACACGAGTACTACCGCATCGGCGAGATGGACGTCTCGCCGGATGGGCGGTGGCTCGCGTTCTGCGATGACACCGTCGGCAGGCGCCAATTTACCTTGCGCTTCAAGGATCTTAACTCGGGAGAAATTCAGCCCACCGCCATCGCCGATGTCGAGCCGGATCTGGCCTGGGCGAACGACAACCGAACCGTGCTCTACGTCGAGAAGGATCCGGAAACGCTGCTGGGGCTTTTCGTCAAGAAGCATGTTCTCGGCGAGGATGCCAAGGACGATGCCTTGGTCTTCGAGCAGACGGATCACAGCTTTTACACCGGCGTGTCCAAATCCAAATCGGATGCGTTCATTTTTATCCATATGGAGAGCACGCTGTCCTCGGAATGGCGGTATGCGCGCGCCGACGACCCAGAGCTGCGATTCGAAACTTTTCTGCCGCACGAGCCCGATCACGAATATGCCATCGAGCATCTGGGAGCTGACTTCATCGTCAGATCCAACTGGCAGGCGCGCAACTTCCGCGTGGCGCGCGTCCCGATCGGCGCGCAAACAAGCCGTGCCGACTGGCTCGACGTGGTTGCGCATCGGGAAGACACGCTGATCGAGGACTTCGACGTATTCGATACGTTTCTCGCCGTCTCGGTCCGCAGCGTCGGAGTGCGCAAACTCTGCATCCACCCGCTCGACGGCGGCAGCGAATTTTTCATCGCGAGCGACGAGGCGGCCTACACCACCTCGATATCCGTCAATACGGAGCTGAACACCGAGATCGTGCGCTACGCGTACTCCTCGCTGACCACGCCGACCACGGTGTACGACTACGATGTTCGCACCCGGCAACAAGTGCTGCTCAAACGCGATGAAGTGCTGGGCGGTTTTGATCCTAAGGACTATGCCAGCGAATTTCTGTTCGTGCCGGCGCGCGACGGCGCGCAAATTCCCGTCTCTCTCCTGTACCGCAAGGGTTTCACGCGCGATGGCACTTCGGCGCTACTGCAGTACGCCTATGGAGCCTACGGCCTATCCATGGACCCCGGCTTTTCCTCGGCGCGCCTGAGCCTCGTCGACCGGGGTTTCGTTTTCGCAATCGCCCATGTACGCGGCGGTCAAGAGATGGGGCGCGCCTGGTATGACAGCGGGCGGCAGCTGCACAAGAAAAATTCATTCAACGATTTCATCGATGTCACGCGCGCGCTGGTTGAACGAGGCTACGCCGCCAAGGACAAGGTCTTTGCGATGGGAGGCAGCGCCGGCGGCTTGCTCATGGGCGCCGTTGCCAACATGAGCCCGGCTGATTATCGCGGCATCGTGGCGCAGGTACCGTTCGTCGATGTGGTCACCACGATGCTCGACGACAGCATTCCTTTGACCACCAATGAGTACGACGAATGGGGCGATCCTAAGGATCGGCGCGACTACGACTACATGCTGTCGTACTCGCCGTACGACAACATCACCCGCCAGGCCTATCCGTCGATGTTCGTCACTACCGGTCTATGGGACAGCCAGGTGCAATATTTCGAGCCGGCGAAATGGGTGGCCAAGCTTCGGGCGCTCAAGTCGGACGAGAATCGCGTGTTGCTGCACGTGGAAATGGATGCGGGTCATGGGGGCAAGGCCGGCCGCTTCCAACGCTACCGGAAGGTGGCGATGGAATATGCCTTCTTATTGGAAGAGCTCGGGAGAACAACGGCGTAAAAAAAAGGCGCCGCGAGGGGCGAAGGGGAAGCTTTGAGTCGCGGCGCCAGGGGGGTACCAAAAATTTAAGAGCGTCAGGTTTTGACGGCGTAAGCCTCCGGCGATGCGCGATCCACAGGGGAACTCGCAAAAGGCGCGGCAAGCCGCGCGGCGGAGGCCACGCGTGCGTCAATGCGGGCCAGGGCAAACTGGCCATCGCCGCGGCGGACCACCAGGGTGGCCTCGCGGCTGCCGTCGGCGGCTAACAAAGCGATGAATTTCGACTGCATACCTACCCTAAGCGCAGCAAGCCGCGTGCCAGGAATGTCTTTCCTTAAAAATCATTGAGTTACGGCGGGCGGCGGCGACCTTGAGGTGACGCGAATTGTCGCCTGGTGACGCGCATCGGCCAGGTGGGGCTGGCCTTTACGGGTGCAGCACCACGCAGCCCTGCGAGTGGGATTTTAGAGTGCTGCAAATCGAGGTCGCGTGTTTTTCGGTGAGGCCCGTCACTTGCAACCGATACAGCGTGCCGGATGCAGTCTTGATCGGCGAGACCTTGGGCGAAAGCTGTGCGAGCTGTTTAGGGTATTCCTTTTGCAGCTTGGCCCAGCGCTTGTTGGCCGCATCCGCCCCGGACTTGAATGCGCCGAGCTGCACGCCATAAGGACCCGCCGCCGCATGCGCCTTGGTCGGGGCGGGCGCCTTCGCCGCGGGAGACTTCGCCGCGGCGGGCGGCTTCGCAGGGGCGGCAGGCTTCGCGGGTGCGGCCGGCGGCTCGGCGGTTGCCGGAGGGGTTGAGGGTGCGGATGCCAGGGTGAAATTTTCCACGCGGATGCGCGCCTCTTCGGTCCACTTGCCTTCCGGATATTGCTTCAGAAATGCTTGATAGGCTTCCAGAGTGTCGGTGTCGCGCGCCTTCTGCCAATCGCGCTCTTCGTAAAGTTCCTTCACGCGTGCCTGGGCCTGCGCGGAGAATTCGCCGCTCGGATATTTCTTTAAGAAAATCTCATAGGCATCCGTGGTGTTGGCGGTGCGGGTTTTCTCCCAGTCGCTTTGCTGACGGCTGCACCCTGCAACCCCCAGCGCCGCCGTTAAAACCAGGACCAGAAGCACTTTATTGATGACCATGTTCACACTACCAGCGTTCTTAGGAATTCGGCATTCTACGTCGATTCGCCACGTAGCGGCGACGCCAAGCTCGTCACATCACGGCCAACTCCGATGGGTTAAGAAGTGGACATGAACGAACCAAAGCGGCGGTTTCTGGACAGCAGCTCGGCCACGCCGACCTTTATCGGCGCACATTCCGTATTCGTCGGCGACATCCGCGGCAGGGGTCAATTCGTGGTCTCCGGCGAGGTGCACGGCGATGGCGAGTTGGATGGCGCGCTTAATTTGTCGGCTTCCGGAAGCTGGCACGGCCAGATCCGCGCGCAACAGGCGATCGTCGCCGGCACGATCCTGGGGGGCCTCATGGTCCAGGATAAGCTGGAGATCGGGTATACCGCGGTGATACGCGGCAAGGTCAGCGCACGCACGGTGGCGATTGCCAAAGGCGCGATTGTCGACGGCGAGATTGAAGTCACTTCAGATGCGCCCGTGGTGAGATTCGAGGAAAAGCGCGACGTCAAGCCTTAAGCGGTTGGCCTGTCGCGCGGCCATGTTTGTGAATGGCGACAATCGGCGAAATTGGTGTGTTCGCGCGTAATCCCGCATCCTAGCGCCATTCGTTCAAGCACGGCTTTAATGAAAGAATACGATGTGCTCATCATCGGCGGCGGTATTCACGGCGCCGGCGTCCTGCAAGCCGCCGTGGCGGCGGGCTGCAATGCCCTGCTCATCGAGCGGCAGGACATTGCCAGCGGCACGTCGAGCCGATCGAGCAAGTTG
Source organism: uncultured Gammaproteobacteria bacterium (assembly GCA_963749775.1). Taxonomy (GTDB): domain Bacteria; phylum Pseudomonadota; class Gammaproteobacteria; order Steroidobacterales; family Steroidobacteraceae; genus Bog-1198. Next base: position 166,569 of record CAVVPB010000007.1, on the reverse strand, counting down.
ATTCATGGCGGACTGCGCTACCTGGAGTCCGGTCAGTTCGCCTTGGTGCGCGAGAGCTTGCGCGAGCGTGCCATTCATCTGCGAATCGCGCCCGAGCTCGTTGAGCTGAAGCCATTTTTTATTCCGGTCTATCGGGACACCCGCCGCCGTCCCTGGCAGTTGAAATTCGGGCTGTGGATTTATGCGCTGCTCGGAGGATTCCATGCGGCCACGCGCTTCGGCAGCGTACCGAAGAGCGCGTGGGTATCGCTCGATGGCTTGAAGACCGAAGGCCTCGACGCCGTGATTCGCTACCATGACGCGCAAACCAACGATGCGCTGCTGACACGCGCGGTGATCGACTCAGCCGTCAAGCTCGGCGCCGAGCTTGTGCTGCCGGCGAGTTTCAAGGCCGCCGCTCTGGACGACGATGCGGTCACGGTGACTTACACCACGCCCCAGGCGACCGTGCAATGCAGGACACGGGTGCTGATCAACGCCGCGGGCCCGTGGGCCATGCAGGTTGCGCGCGCGGTGAGCCCTGCCATCCCGATCCCGGATGTCGCCTTGGTGCAAGGCACGCATATCGCGATTGCATTCGCGGTCACGGCCGGAATTTACTACGTGGAGAGTCCGACCGATGGACGCGCGGTATTCGTGATGCCCTGGCACGGGACAACCCTGATCGGCACCACCGAAACGCCATACGTCGGAGAGCCCGACAAAGTGCATCCGCTGCCGCAGGAAGAGGAATATCTGCTCGCGGTCGTGCGCCACTACTTCCCCGCCTTGGGCGCGCTGACGCGCGCCGACATCATCGAGCGGTTTGCCGGTCTTCGCGTTCTGCCCGCGGCCACGCAAGCGGCCTTCGACCGGTCGCGCGAAACGATATTCACCACGGACCGCGACGTATGCCCGCGCGTTCTTTGCATCTATGGCGGCAAACTGACCGGATGGCGGGCGGCTGCGGCCCACGTGATGCAGCGCATCAATTCGTCGTTGCCGGCCCGGGCGAGGCAGGCCGCCACGGATCAGTTGATTTTGAGGAGACCGACATGAAGAAGAATGGCATGGCGCTGCTGGCGCTTGCGTTGTTTGCGACGCTGGCGCACGCCGAGGACTATCTTAGCCCGACGGAGGAACGCGTCCGTCTATCCTTGGGCGTCGTGCACCTGACGAATAAAACCAGCCTTCAGCTCGACAGCACCGCAGGCGTCCCGGGGACTCCGGTTGACGGCGAGAAGGATTTTGGATTGGACAAGTCCGATTTCGAGGCCAAGATTGAAGCCATGGTGCGTGTCGGCGAACGGCACCGGTTGTGGTTCGATTATTTTTCGCTGGATCGCACCGGCCAGACCACGGTGACCCAACCGATCATATTTCGCGATGTGCTGCTGCAGCCTGGCGATCCTCTCAATTCCACCCTCTCGTTGCGCACCCTCGGCATCACCTATGGCTATTCGTTTCTGCATGCAGACAAGTACGAAGTCGCCGCCGTCATCGGGGTCAGTGACACCGACATTTCCGCGCGCGCGCGGGTGACCACCCAGACGCGGCACGTGGATCAGCAGGAAGATCAGGCAGGTCCCTTCCCGACGCTGGGACTCAACGCTACCTATGTGGTGAGCAAACGATTTTATTTTGACGCCCGCGCGCAGTACTTTCGAGTACGCGTGAATGACCTGGACGGCTCGCTGGGTCTTTACGAACTGGATGCTCTGTACCGGCTGCGCCCCAATATCTCCTTCGCCTTGGGCTACAGCGCGGTGCGGGCGCACCTCGTCTCGGCGCAGGTTAACGATACCGGATACTTCAATCTCAATTCGAGCGGTCCGCAATTCTTCGTCAGGATCGCCTTCTAGAACTAAGGGCTACTGGCCTCGGCCGAGAACTCCACCCGGTTGTTCGCCGCAGCGGCGCGATTCCACTCACCGGCGGTGAGCGCTTCGGTACGCGCCGGATAGGGGGTGGCGGCATGCGTGCTGCCCGCACTCTCAAGTGCCACGGTGATCGCACCCGAGGTGCGCTGCCGGACACCCGCCACTAAATTCGCAAATGCCAGCGACTGGCGCTGCTGAGTGGACAGGGACTCATCGAACGGATTGCCGATCACGTCGCATCGGGCGATGGTCAGTGTCGCGGCGGCGGGTGCAAAGCCGTCCGTGGCGTTGCCGGTAAGGCAGAAAAGTCCCGCCTGATTGACGAGTTTCACCACGCCGCGAAATCCCTGCGCCTCGAGTTTCGTCAACAAGTCGCGCAACACGTCGAGTCGGCTGCGATCAAAGGGTATTTCGCCATAGGGTACCTGCTCCACTCGCGGCGCGATGCTCACGGGACCCGCGCCGGCGGGCGCAGCCGCGCGTATTGCTGTTTGCGGCCGCGAGCGCAGCGGTGAGTTCCTTCACCGACGCCGCGAGATCGATTTGCGAGCGCTGCAATTCGCTGTTGGATGATGTCAATTCAGCGACCTCGGCATGCGCGCGCGCCAACTCGTTGCGCGCCGTAAACCAGCTGGCGGCGAAGGCGACGACGGAGGCGGCCACGATCGCAAAGACCCACGGCCACACCGGCCGCTCGGGCGGCAGCGGCGGGACCAGAGGCTCCCCGGTCTGCACGGGCATTGAGTTGCGCACGTCGCTGACGATGCGCGTCGCATAGCTATCGAGGCTTGCGACCATGAAGCGGCGAATATCCCCGGCCTGCTCTTTTACTGCCGTTTCAACCCGGCGCCCCCAATCGATGCCGGAATTTCCCGCCGGCATTTGCGCGCGCTCGACCGCTGTGCCGTTTTCCAGTTCCACCGGCAGCAAAGCCGGTTCCGCGAAATCGCGCCGATCCGGCAGTAAATGTAATTCGTACAATACCTTTGAGACATCGACCGGCCGCACTTGCTTGGGCAATACCCCCATCGCTCCGAGGGCACGTGCCTGGCCGACGTACAGCTCGCCTTCCTGCGAGGTGTACATCATGATCGGAATCATCGCGGTCTTCGGATTTCCCTTGATGGCCTGGACGGCTTGCAGACCATCCATGCCCGGCATGAGGTGATCCATGAAAATCGCATCCGGCCGGTTGCTTTTGAGGTATTCAATGGCTTGCTCGGCCGATTCCGCCATGTCGACTTCGATGTCGTACTTCTCGAGCATGCGGCTCAAGATGACGCGCGCCGACTTCGAATCATCGACGACCAATGCACTTTTGTGGGCCATGCCTTTAGTGTAGCGCTCCCTTCAGCGCCGGTCAGCCGGCACCGCGCTCGTCGCGGATTCGCGACCAGCAGCCTGTCACATCGAGCGCCGTTTGGCCTCGTATTACCGCGCGAACCTAAGCCGGATCGGCGTTCGGCGACTCCTTGTTCTGCGCAATCCAGGTCAATGCCGATTCAACATCGGCAAGTTCGCTGGCAGTGAATCCTTCGATCCTCACTCCGGTGGCTTCCGCTTTCTTCTTGGCGAGTTCGGCAGCCGCAACGGAATGTATCCAGACCAGACCACGGCGCACTTTGGCGGTAAATTTTTGCTGCTTTTCTTCCGTCATTTTCTCAACTCCTTCAAGTTGTCCACGCAGTCTTAGCCACGATACACGAGTACCCTAGCCGGGAGGAACCCGATCGCTGCAAGGCTACGGGGCCGCAATGGCGCGGTCCATCCTTGCACTGTAGGCGTTGATGGCGCGCGAGACCACCCCTATATATTGGTTGGCCTCCTCCCAGCGGCGCTCTTCGATGGCCTCACGAATTCCGGGCAGGGTCTTCACGCCGTATCCCGTATGCAGCCCTGGCGCATATATCATGTGCTGGTACCATTCGCGGCGCGGCAATCCGCGCGGATCGGTCAAGTCTCGCTCGAGAGTCGCGAGGGCCGCATTCACGCGTTCTCGTTCGCCCCCGTTGCTTGCATCATTGCTGCCGCTCAGGCGCGCGAACTCCTGGTCGAAGGCCTTGGCGCTCTGCTCCAATCTCGCCACCGCATTGTCCAGTTCGGAAAAGTTGAGGTACGGCACGTCGGCGGCCCGCGGCGGCGGCGCGCGCGACTCGTCGGGATTGGCGGTCAACTTGTAGGTATCATCCTCCAGAAGCTTGTCCTGCTCGCGCGTTTTGGTGCGCATCCCGTCGGCCAGCTTGTGTAGCTCCTCATCGTATCCTGCGACCTGGGCAGCGAAATCGGTTTGCCGCGCCGGAATCAGTTCCGCCTGTGCCGCCCGCAACATGACCCGGCCCGCCACCTTGGCAAGTGCCACGCCATATTCGAAGGTGGGGTCGACAAAGCGACGGAAGTGATCGAACGAATCGTAGGCGGAGTGATAGACGCCGTACTGAGATTCGCCCTCGAAGCCTAAGTTCAGCGAGTTGATCCCGAGGTGCTGCAGGAACGGCGTGAAGTCCGAGCCTGACCCCAGCGCACCGAGCTGCAATTCGCCGGCGTTGGCGCGGCCGGCGTCTAACTGAGTCGTGCCTTCGTAGCCGGCGATGCGTCTTTCGGCCAGCGATCGCGCCAATACGCTGGCGCCGGTTTCCGGATCCTTCACATCGCGCGCCACTTCGCTTAAGAAATGCTGCAAGGCGTGGCTGCCTTCGGCTTGCATGAAGCCCCGTCCGTTGGTGTCGGAGTTGACGTACAAAACCGCCTTGTTCTTCAGTTCCGCGGCATGCAATTCGACCCATTCGGTCGAGCCCAGCAACCCCGGCTCTTCCCCGTCCCAGCTGGTGTAAACCAGAGTCCGCCGCGGCCTGAATCCTTCCTTGACCAGCTTGCCGATCGCCTTGGCTTCCGCCATCAATGCCACCTGGCCGGACAAGGGATCCGTGGCGCCGAATACCCAGCCGTCATGATGGTTGCCGCGAATGATCCATCGATCCGGTTCTTGGCTGCCGCGGATCTTCGCCACCACATCGTAGATCGGTTTCTGGTTCCAATCGGACAAAATCTTAAGATGCACCTGCGCAGGTCCCGGGCCGATGTGATAGGTGAGCGGCAATCCGCCGCGCCAGGAAGCCGGCGCGACGCGGCCGCCGAGTGCGCCGAGCAATGGCTCCGCGTCGGCGTAAGAAATCGGTAACACCGGAATCTTTAGCAAGGTGGCGGCGTCTTTGAGAGCCAATCGCTTGGCCCCCGGCACGGCCCCGACGCCCGGCGTCAACGGGTCGCCGCTGTACAAGGTCAGATCCTGCACCGAGCCGCGCTGCACCGCATCGCGCGGCCGATAACCGCCCTTCGGATAGATATCGCCCGCACCGTAGCCATCATCGCGCGGATCCGAGTAGATCAGGCAACCCACGGCGCCGTGCTCATACGCGAGCTTCGGCTTCAAGCCGCGCCATCCGCCGCCATATCGCGTGAGTACGATGCGCCCCTTAACGCTGATGCCCCGGCGCTCGAGCTCCTTGTAATCGTCGGGCATGCCTTGATTCACATACACGAGTTCCGCGGTCACATCGCCGTCGGCCCCGTACACGTTGTACGGCGGTAGCTCATCCTTGGTTTGCGATGAGGTGCTGTCGCCTTCGATGGCCGGCTCGCTCAATCGGGCCTTGAAATAGGTCGGTGCCAGCAGTTCGACCGACACTTCGCGCGGTGTCGGGTACAGCACTGAAAATGTTTCGATGGACGCATCCCATCCCCACTCGCGAAACTTGGCGAGCTGAAATTCCGCGTTGGCCTTGTCGTGCGCTGAACCCACGTGATTCGGCGCCGAAGACATCTGCTGCATCCAGTTGCGCAGATCCGCCGCCGACAGGTCGGCATCGAAACGCTGCTCCAATTGCATCTCGGCGGCCGCGGTGCTGCCTGAAAAGCCTTCCAGCTCGCCAGCCGCCGGTGCATCAGCCTTGCCGAGCGCGGCCATCCCCAATCCAACCGCAGCCGCAATGAGCGCGCACAGGCCGCGCGAAATCGTAACCGACACTAAACTCTCCTTTATTCGCGGATACCGGTACCGCGGTTCAACAGGGTTACCGCCAGCGCAAACATCACGGCGGCGGCGGTGGTCATAATGGCATACGCCAGGCGCAGATCGACATCTGAAGTGCCCAGAAAGCCGAATCGGAAGGCGCTGACCATGTACACGATGGGATTCGCATGCGAGGCCACGTGCGCCCAAGTCGGCAGCATGCTCACCGAATAGAACACGCCCCCGAGGTAGGTGAGCGGCGTCAATACGAAAGTGGGAAACCAGGAGATCTGGTCGAAATTCTTGGCGAACAGGGCATTGATGAACCCGCCCAGCGAGAAGATGACGCTGGTGAGGAATGCCGCGGAAATGATCGCGAATACGTGGGTGATCGACAGATGCGTGAAGAACAAAGAAATGCTGGTCACGACGGCGCCGACGATCGCGCCGCGCAGCACGCCGCCCATGATGTATCCGGCGACGATCAGCCAATTCGGCAACGGCGAAACCAGCAGCTCCTCGATGTGCTTGCCGAACTTGGCTCCGAAAAAAGACGACACGACGTTGCCGTACGACGTTTGAATCACATTCATCATGATGATGCCGGGGGCCATGAACTGCATGTAGTCGAAGCCGCCCACCTGCCCGACCCGCCGGCCGATCAAGCTGCCGAAAATGACGAAATACAGCGTGGCGGTGACCGCCGGCGGGACGATGGTCTGTCCCCAGATGCGCACGATGCGGCCGAATTCGCGGATGACGATGGTTTTGAAGCCGATCCAATCGGTGGCTGCGCGCGATTCTTGCATGCTAAGCCTTGGCGGCAGCCGTTCGCACGCGGCCGTCGACCAGGCGGATGAATAGCTCCTCCAGCCGATTGACCTTGTTGCGCATGCTGTTCACGGCGATTCCCTGCGCGGAGAGCTGCGCGAAGATGTCGTTCAAGCTCTGCGACTTCGACATTTCGATTTCCAATGTGTGCTCATCGGAGAGCACCGCGGTGAATCCCGACAACTGCGGCGCCGCGAGGCGCGAATCGCGCAAATTAAAGACGAACACTTCGGTCTGCAGCTTGCGCAGCACGTTCACCATGCTGTCGCGTTCGATGATATTGCCGCCTTCGATAATGGCGATGTTGCGGCACAGGTTTTCGGCCTCCTCGAGATAGTGCGTCGTCAGGATGATCGTCGTGCCCTGCTCGTTGATGTTGCGCAAAAATTCCCACATCGAGCGGCGAATCTCGATATCGACGCCCGCGGTCGGCTCGTCCAGAATCAGCAATCGCGGCTCGTGCATGAGTGCGCGCGCGATCATGAGGCGCCGCTTCATGCCTCCCGACAGTGCGCGCGCGATTGAATCGCGCCGATCCCAGAGTTGCAGCTGTTTGAGATATTTTTCCGCGCGCTGCTTGGCGAGCGGTCGCGGTATCCCGTAGAAGCCGGCTTGATTCACCACAATGGTGAAGGGGGTCTCGAACATATTGAAATTGATTTCCTGCGGTACCAGGCCGATGCAGGATTTGGCTTGCTCCAGCTCGCGGTCGATGTCATGTCCGAACACCTCGACGACGCCGCTGGTTTTGTTGACCAGCGACGTGGTGATGCCGATGGCGGTGGTCTTGCCCGCGCCGTTTGGCCCGAGCAGCGCAAAGAAGTCGCCCTCGTCGACTTGAAGGTCGATCGCTTTGAGCGCTTTGATGCCGTTTTTGTAGACCTTGGTGAGTTGTCGGAGAACTAGGGCATGCATACGAGCCGCGTAGACTAAACCTCGCGAGGCTCGCTTGGCAATTGAGTCGCAGCGGCAAGCTGCAGTCCGGACAGCTGAACGCGGCGCAACGCAGCCGGATCGGCACGCGCCGCTGCACCGATCAATGCCGTCCAATAGGCGCCGCAGTCGCTCCATCGGGCGGTCAGATTGACCGCTTCGGTCGCGACCAAGGCCGGCAGCGCGTCGATCGGAATGCGGCCAAAGGCACTGCTCGTTTCGCTGCGCATGCCGAGAAGAACCTGCGCCGCGAGCCGGCTGCCCGAGGCAATGTGCCAGCTGTAGAACAGCGCGAGGCGCACGAAATCGCGCGTCTCTTCATCGACGCCGGGCTCATCGGCGACCCGCACGGGTATGCCGGCCTGCAGGCGGCCCCTCCAGTGCGCATCATCCTCGAAGCGCAGGTCGAACAAGGCGTACGGGCAATTGGCGGCCGCCGCACGCTGCGGGCGTGACAGCGGCGCTACGCGCGTACCGACGCCCGCCGGCAGGCCGCCGCGGCCGGCGGCGGCCCACTCGTGCGCCTTGGCGCCGGCCAAGTCCAGAAACCGATGATTCAGGCCGCGGATTGAATTTTGGTACTGGGCCGTCAAGCGTGATTCCTGCGCCCAGTTGCCGATGATTGCGTCGTGCACGATCGCCCCCTAACGCCTTAGTTGAGATTTCACCCCAAAGACAGAGGCTAATTAGCGCCGGAACCCCTTGGCAGTCACGCTAACTTTGTGATTAATTTCTGTCAAATTCTTTTTGACCCAAAACCGCATGAATTGCAACGGGAGTCGCCCATGAGAGTGTCAGACGATCGCTATACCAGGGACCGCCAAAAATTTGATCTTGCGCTGCGGCTGATCCGCCACGAGGCACGTACATTGACCATTCGCCAGTGGACCGGTTTGAGCGACGATCGCATACGCAAGCTGTATCGAAGCTACGTCTTGGAGCAGGATTCGCGTGCTGTCCTGCGCCACCGCGGCAAGTCGCCGCGTCAAGCGGCATTCTTCTTCCGCAATCCGGAGCTCAATTTTCAGGCGGCGCAACTGGCAAGTCTCTTCCTCATGTACGGATTGGTCGGCTGCAACGGCCGCGGCGTCGAGCCGCGCTATCGCGTGGGATCGTTGGAATCGGGCGCGCTGCTGTGCGGCGCCTTCGAGGCGTATCAGGAGATGCACCAGCCCGCTGGTATCTCCTTCGAACACGCGTGGTTTCTGCTGCTTGCGATTGCGCGGCACGACGAGGTCGGCATTGCACGCTGCGCCCTATGCGGCGGTGTGCGCGTGCGGGACCTCTTGGCCAGGCACAAGCTCGCCTGCGGCAACTGCGACGGCACCTTAGACAGCGCCGCCCCGCCCGCCCCCTGCTAGAATCTTCAGGATGCAGCAGAGGAATGTCTTGGCCGGTCCTTACCTGGACCGCGCCGCCCATTTGCGGAAGGATCCCGCGTGGTTCGCCAATGCACTGGCCGATAAGGGCAGCCGCTCGCTGCCGGTCTGGAATTCGCGCAACCTCATCCACGAGGGTGAGACTCCACGCGCGGCCCTGCTTGAATTGTCGGCGGTACCCGAAGAGCGGCGCAACGCCAACGATCTGATTCTTCTGGGCCGATTCGACGGTGTCGACATATTTGCTTTCGAGCTCGAATCGCTGGAGCCCCCGCAGCTAAAGCCCGGCACGCGCTTCGAGGATTTGCGCATGGTGGCCTCGATCCTGCCGGCCGAAGATGCCGGCCTTTTGGGCTACGCGCGCGGCATGATTGCGTGGCGGGCGCGGCATCGCTTCTGCGGCAGCTGCGGGGCGAGCACCGCCCCCGCCAAGGCAGGACATGTACTCGTGTGCACCAATCCCGGGTGCCGGCAGGAACAATTCCCGCGCATCGATCCGGCCATCATTGTCTTGATCACCGATGGCGAACGGGCGCTGCTGGGACGTCAGGCGACGTGGCCCGTCGGCCGCTATTCCACCATTGCCGGGTTTGTCGAACCCGGAGAATCCCTCGAGGATGCGGTGGCGCGCGAAGTGTTCGAGGAAACCGGCATCGAGGTCGATAAGATCGAATATCACTCCTCGCAACCCTGGCCCTTTCCCTCCTCGTTGATGCTGGGATTCACCGCACATGCCGTCACCACCGAGATCCAGAAGCGCGACGAAGAGCTCGAAGATGCCCAATGGTTCACGCGCGACGACCTGAAATCGGGCCGGCCCATGGTACCGCCGGGGGTTTCCATTTCCTTCCGCTTGATCGAACACTGGTTCGATGCCGGCGGCCAGAGTCTGCGAGAGATCCTCCCGGCGTCGTCCTGGCCCGCCGCGCGTTAAAGCGCTAGTCGCGTACCCAGTGGCCGGTCTTCATGCGCCATCCGTCGCCCTGGCGCACCCATTGATGCGCGGTCCAATGATATCCGGGCCGCCCCGCCGCCCAGTGACCCGCGACCCACTCATGCCGGCCGCCGACCCAGCTCCAATAACCGGCCATCCACACATCGCCCTCTGCGGGCGCGGGGCCGCTGACTTCGACCCGCGTCGGCGGTGGCGCCACCATGACAATCCCTCCGGGGTCGTGACCCTGATCGGGAACCACGACGCAACCGGGCAACGCCATACTGACGAGAAGGCCAAAAGCCAAGGCCGCGTTTGCCCAGGTGCGCTGATTCATGTCACAACCATTTGGCTCGGGAACGTCTTATTTAACGTATTTCGTTCCCCGCCGTTGACGGGACTCAAGCGCGGAGCATACCGCCCTCTGCTATGGAGCACCACCCAGGCGCGACCTGGCTTTGTCGTTGCGACGCCGGGTCAGAAGCTGTTGAAGCGAGCGGCTGAAACTGAACGTTGGACTCACGAGCCGCGCCTTCACGCGATACATGGCCTCATCCGCCCGATGCACCAGCAGTGCCGCATTCTCGCCGTGGAAGGGATACATGGAGCCGCCGATGGAGGCCGTTATTTGCAGCTGCTGTCCATTAATCCAATAAGGCAGCGAAATGCGCTCGCGGATCGCGTCCGCCACCCGGCTCACCGGAAAGGGGTCGGGCACACCGGGCAGTACCACGACGAATTCATCGCCGCCGTAGCGGCAACAGATGTCGCCAGCGCGAACGCGCGCCGAAATGCGCGCCGCCACCATAGTCAGGACCACGTCTCCGGCGCTGTGTCCGTACGCATCGTTGATGCCCTTAAACCCGTCCAAATCGATGAACAGCAAACCCACGTGCAGGTCTTGCCGGATGGCATCGCTGATCGCCGCCTCCAGCATCTCGAGCATGCGCCGCCGGTTGTACAGCCCCGTCAGGTCATCCCGATCGGCGAGTCGCTGTGTTTCGGCCTCGCGCACTTTGAGAGCTGCCAGATCGCGCCGCAATTGGGCATTGGCGGCACGCAGGCTTTCCACCTCGCGCAGCTCCGTGCCGGCAAGGCCGCGAAGAGGTTTGACACCGGCCCATGAGCCGCCATTCAATCCTTCGATGGGTACGTAATCCATTTCCATAGTGCGTTCCCCGGACCGCTAATGTTATGTCGCGTCGAGTGAGTTGATTGTCTAGGCCCTTTGCAGTCCTCGGGATCGGGTGCCAACTCATGCCAATGTAAGATTTGACTGACCTCAACCAGCTTTGTTGGACAAAAAACTCAAGGAGCAAAGATGCCTTACACAGCAGATCCAAGAGTACTGTTCGCGGCCGAACGAACGTTGCTTGCCTGGCAGCGCAGCGCAATCGCGCTGATGGGATTCGGTTTTGTCGTGGAACGCTTCGGCTTGTTCCTGCAGATGGTCGCGCACCAACCCACACCCAGCGCTCAACGCAGCTTCTCGTTGGCGATCGGTGTGGTGCTTCTGGTGCTGGGTGCGGCGGTCGCGCTCATCTCGGCACGCCAGTTTCACCGGGTCGCGAGGGACTTGGATCCGGCGGTGGTCCCGCCGGGATATTGGACGCAAGTGGGTGTGGCGCTCAACGTGATCATTGCGCTGATCGCAGTGGCCTTTGCCGCGCGTTTCATCTGGGACGGGCAACGGGGAGCATAGCGCTGCTCACGATCCATGTTGCAGTGCATTATCTTGAGCTTGAGGGTCAACGCCGCGGGCGTTATCCCGTTACAGGGGCATGATGCAAGCCGAAATCGCCGTCCTGCGCTTTGGATTGGGCGCCAAACCCGGGGATTTGGCGGCCGCGGGCGACGATCCTCGCGCGTGGCTTAAATCGCAGATCAAGGGCGCAGTGCCTCTGGCCGTGGATACTCGGTTGGCCCCCTCCGACCAGATCTTTGCCGGATTGGTGGCGGCGCGCGAAGAGCGGCAGATGATCAAGCGAGAAACGGCGGCAAGCACCGATGCGAAGGTGGCCTTCAACGCCATTCGCGAAGCCTACCAGCCCCACTACCGTGCGCAGGTTTTGGCGCGGGCGCAAAGCGCCGCGCTCACCACGACGCCTTTTGCGGAGCGCCTGGTCCATTTTTGGTCCAATCATTTTGCGGTGTCCGCCGACAAGGGCGTGGTGTTCGGCTTGGCCGGGACTTTGGAGAACGAAGCGATCAGGCCGCATATCGCCGGTCGCTTCCTCGATCTCTTGACCGCGGTGGAGCAACACCCCGCCATGATCGCGTTTCTCGACAATCAATACTCGGTGGGCAAGGATTCGCCGGCGGCGCGCTTCGCGGCGCGACGATTTGCCCGCGCCGACCTCGATGCGCCGAAGCGCCAATTCGGAATCAATGAAAATTTGGCGCGCGAGATTCTCGAGCTGCACACCTTGGGAGTGAACGGCGGCTACAGCCAAGCGGATGTCACCAGTTTTGCGCAAATCATCACCGGCTGGTCCATCGGCGGCGGCAAGGGCCGGCTGGCCGGCGGCGTGCCGGGGCGCTTCTGCTTTCGCGACAGCCTGCACCAGCCGGGGGCCCAGGTTTTCCTCGGCAAAACCTACGCCGAGCAAGGTCTTAAGCAGGGCGAAGCGGTGCTCTCTGACCTGGCAAGAAGGCCCGAAACGGCGCAATTCATCGCCACCAAGCTCGTCCGGCACTTCGTCGCGGATGATCCGCCTGCGCCGGCGGTAGCACGCGTTGCGCGCGCCTTTATGAAATCCGGCGGGGAGCTGCCCTTGGTGTACGCGGCACTGATCGATTCTCCGGAGGCGTGGGAAGTGGAATCTCGCAAGTTCAAGACACCAGAAGACTTCGTCTTTTCCAGTCTGAGGGCGCTGAATGTTTCGCCGGGCCAGCCCGAAGAGGTGGTTCGCACCTTTGAGCTGCTGGGTCAGCGCCAGTACACGCCCGGGTCGCCGGCGGGCTGGCCGGACACCGCGAAAAGCTGGGATGGCGCCGACGCGCTGATGCACCGCGTGCTTTGGGCATCGCGGGTGAGCGCCAAATACGAACAGGGCATGGACCCGGTGGATGTCGCCGCATCCAGTCTCGGCGCCTATGCGCGCCCCGAGACTCTCACGGCTTTGCGCCGCGCCACGAGTTCCAGCCAAGCCCTGGCACTGTTATTGATGAGCCCGGAATTTCAACGGAGGTAGGCGATGCATCGGCTGTTGCGCAAGACCGCGAGTCGGCGCCGCTTTCTGGCGGGTGCCGGAGTCCTGGCCGCGAGCGCGGCGCTCCCCAACGTGTTGTTCGCGAGCACCGGCGCTGCATCGCGCCTTATCGTCGTGATTCTGCGCGGCGCCCTGGACGGTCTGGCCGCCGTGCCGCCCTACGGGGATCCGGATTATGCCGGCTTGCATCGCGAGCTCGCGATTGCCGCGCCAGGTGGCCCCGATGGGGCCCTCTCGCTCGACCGCACGTTCGGGTTGCACCCGTCGCTCGCGTTCATGCATGAGCGCTTCGCGGCCGGCGAGCTGGTGGTGTTCAACGCGGTCGCATCGCCCTACCGCGACCGATCGCATTTCGACGGTCAAAACGTGCTGGAGAACGGGCTCACCAAACCCATCGGCACCGCGGATGGGTGGCTCAATCGAGCCCTCGCCGCGTTGCCCCGCGGCCGCGGATCCTCCGCCGAGCGTGCGGTCGCCATCAGTCAGAATGTGCCCTTGATCCTGCGCGGCGAGGCCGCCGTGATGTCCAAATCGCCGCAGGCCACACCGGATGTCGACGAAGATTTGCTCACACGACTGGCTGACCTCTATTCGAAGGACGATTGGTTTTCGGCGCGCTTGAGCGAGGCGGTACAGACCGAGAAAATGGCGGATGCGGCCGGCGCCGCAGGAATGGCCGGCGAATCGGCCCGCTCGGCTTATCCTGACCGCGTCGCCGCCGTGGCCCGCATGGCCGCTGGTCTCATGCGCAGCGACGGCGGACCTGAGATTGCGGTCATCGAGGCCGGCGGCTGGGACACTCACGCCAACCAGGGCGGCGCGAAAGGGACTCTGGCGGTGCGTCTCGCCGGGCTCGACAAAGCGATGAAATCACTGGCCGATGAGCTGGGTCCGTTATGGCAACAAACGGCAGTCCTCATTGTCACCGAATTCGGCCGAACTGCCGCCATCAACGGCACGCGCGGCACGGATCATGGCACGGGAGGATGCGCCTTTCTCGTGGGCGGCGCCGTTCGGGGCGGACAGATCATCGCCGACTGGCCGGGCTTGAGCCGCACGGCATTGCTCGATAATCGCGACCTGCGCCCGACGCTTGATTTGCGTAGCGTATTCAAGATCCGTGCTCGACGAGCATCTGCGCGTCGATGCGGAAACCCTCGCCAAACGAATATTCCCTGACAGCAGCGGCGCGCGCCCTCTTAAAGGGCTGATACGCGCCTAAACTGTACGGCCGATCTACATCAGCGGCGGTTCTAGACCGGAATTCATCGGCAACTCGGGCTCGGAGGCTGGCATCGCTGGCGGCATCGCCATTGGCGCCGGCGCCATCGGCGCAGGTTTCGGCTTGGGTGCGGCTGGTTTCACCGCCACCTTAGGAGCCGGCGTCGGCATCGCCTTCTTGGGTGCTGCCTTCTTGGGTGCTGCCTTCTTGGGTGCTGCCTTCTTCGGCGCTGCCTTCTTTGCCTTAGGTTTAGCCTTAGCCTTGACCTTCTTCTTCGCCTTCATCGGCCGTGTCTTCTTTTTCGCAGCGCTCTTCTTGGCTGACGTGCGTTTGGCCGCGCTACGCTTGGCCTTTGCCATCGGTCCCTTTTTCGTCTTGCGCTTCTTCGCCTTGCTCTTTTTTGCCATGATCACTCTTCTCCTGGACGTGTTCGAACTCGCTCCTGAGAGTAGCCCCGAAAAAGCTTGCTGTCATCTGTGACGACACTGGAGTCGTTCACTCGGATTGCGTAGTCTGACTCAAGTGTCTACTCCCGAACCCATTCGCCCGCTGAAGGATGTCTGGCTAAGACCCCGGCGCGTGTTTCGCGAATTGGCGACACGCCCGATCGGCATCACCGATTTTCTACTGGCGGCGACACAGGGGGTCGCCACCTCCATGGTGGTCAATCGGACCCAAATGGCCGGGGTGCATCCCAGCGCCGCAGAGGTTGTCGGCAGCGCTTTCGTGTTC
Source organism: uncultured Gammaproteobacteria bacterium (assembly GCA_963749775.1). Lineage (GTDB taxonomy): Bacteria > Pseudomonadota > Gammaproteobacteria > Steroidobacterales > Steroidobacteraceae > Bog-1198. The sequence continues at coordinate 151,458 of CAVVPB010000007.1, read as the reverse complement.
GGCCCGCTGGTGGGCATGGCGAGCATTTATTTGTTTGCCGCCATCTACGGGCGCCTGGGGAAGCGTGCCGGCGGCAGCTCTGCGCGCAACCAAGTGTTTCATGTCCTTGCCTACGGCGGCATACCGGTGGCGGCGTCGCTGGTGTTGTGGGGATTCACGGCGCTGCTCGTGGGCGAAGCGGCCATCGTGGATACGCCGGGCTCCGAGGTTGACGGCTTCGTCGCCTTCGTGCTGAGCGCGCAGATCGCCGCGTATCTGCTGCTGCTTCTGTGGAGCGTCGTACTGCAGGTGATGGGATTCAGCGAGATTTTGGGCCTGACGATGCGAAAGGCCTTTGGGGTATGGGTGCTCGGGCAACTCCTGGCGCTGCTCGCCGCGTTCTTTCTCAGCCTGTTGATCGCCTTGCTATTCCCTGGCCTGCTACCGCCCGTGCCGCATTAGGGAAGCTTCTCGGCGTCTTCCAGATCGGCCGGAACGATGGGTGGCGGGTTGATCGGCGCCGGCGGAATCATCGGGGCTGGCGGCAATGTCGGCGGAGGCCCGTGCAGGCGCTCGATCACCGCTTTGGCGACTTCCGCCGCGGAGCGCATCGAATCCCGCGGCACTTGGGCGCGTGATTTCGGCGTCCGGCGCGGCTTGCGGAGCGCGGGTTTGGGCTTCGATGTGCGTGCAGGCTTGGGCGCCGCTGCAGTTTTAGGTGCCGGCGCCGGCTTGGGCGCTGGAGCCGGCTTGGGTGCGGCACGTGCCGTTTCGAGCTTCTTCTTGGCCTGTTTCGCGGCCTTCTTCTCCGCCTTGAATAATTTGCGGGCCTGTTTGAGCTGCGCCTTTGCCGATCGGACTTTCAGCTTCGCCGCCGCCGCCCGGGCGGCGGCGCTGTCAGCCTCCGTTTTGAGTCGCCTTACCGTTGCAGTGGTGATTGCCATGGTCGTTAGGGCAATACGCGCCACAAAAATTCACGAATGTCCGCAATTTCCTGCGGACAAACGGCGTGTGCCATAGGGTATTCGTGCCATTCGACCGCATAGCCCGCCCGCCGCAGGTAATCTCGGGATCTCATCCCCAGCATCATCGGCACGGTGGTATCCCCTTGTCCGTGGGCCATGAATATCGGCGTCGCGTCATTCGCCGGCCGGCGCTCGGCGGCAAAAGTGCTCTCCCGCGGCAAATAACATGACAGCGCCATGACGCCGGCCAGCTTATCCGCAAGACGGGTCATGGTGTAAAGCGACACGGCCCCTCCCTGGGAAAACCCGGCGAGCACGATGCGGGTGGTGAGGATGCCGCGCGAGACTTCCCGGTCGATGAGTGCGCGAATGTTCAGGTCCGCTTCTTGAAAGCCGGCGGAATCTTCCGCCGCATTTCGATCCAGCCCACGGATGTCGTACCAGGCGCGCATGCGCATGCCGCCATTGATGCTCACCGGGCGAACCGGAGCGTGCGGAAACACGAAGCGCCACGCGCGCGAACCTCGCTCGACCAGCTCGGGCACGATCGGTTCGAAATCATGTCCATCGGCGCCCAGCCCGTGCAGCCAGATCACCGCGGCGTTGGGTTTCGCTGCCGTTTCTACGTCGATGGTTTCAAGCATTGCGGCTAATGTACTAGGAAACCCGCCGCAACTCGATTCGCTATCATGGGCAATGCCCTTAAGCCTGCAGATTTTGCGCCGGTACGCGATTGCGCGGTCGCTGTTCAAACCAACGACGCTGCGGCGCGCGATCGAAAAGCTCGGATTCGTTCAGGCCGACCCGATTCGTGCGCCGGCACGGGCTCAGGACCTTACTCTGCGCCATCGCGTTGTCGGCTATTGCGCCGGCGATCTTGAGCGCCGCTACCCGAGGCTCGATTTGGAAGAGGATTTCTTCGTCAATTATGGTTTCCTGCCGCGCCCTCATCATGCCCTGATGCATCCGCGCAAGGCGCGCACCCGATCAAATTCCAAGCGCGCGAAACAGTCGCAGGCGGTGCTCGAGTTCGTGCGCGAGCGCGGCATCGTGCATCCGCGCGAAGTGGACGCACATTTCGCCCACGGCAAGGCGCTCAATTGGTTCGGCGGATCGTCGAACGCCAGCACCCAATTGCTGGAGGCCATGCACTATCAGGGCCTGCTGCGCGTCGCTCGTCGCGACGGCGGTACGCGCGTCTATGTTGCGCGCGAGCCATTGGCGGCCGCCGCTGACGCGGGGGCAACGGCGGCATCGAAAATGGACGCACTGATCGATGTGATCGTCCGCAAGTACGCACCGCTTCCGGCAACGAGTTTGGGTTCCTTGGTGAACCGCCTGCGATACGGCGCGCCGCAGTGGGCGAATGATCGTGCCGCGGCGCTCAAGCGCGCCAAGCAGCGCCTCGGGCAGGCGCGGGTCGAGGGCATTGAGTGGTATTGGCCGCCCGAGGAGAAGCCCCAGTCATTGCGTTGGCGGCCGGATGAGGGCGTGCGCCTGCTCACGCCTTTCGATCCCGTGGTGTGGGATCGGCGCCGCTTTGAGATCTTTTGGAACTGGGCCTACCGATTCGAGGCCTACACGCCAGCGCTCAAGCGCAAGCTGGGCTATTACGCCATGCCGCTTCTCTGGCACGAAAGGGTCATCGGCTGGGGCAATTTGAGCGTGGCCGACGGCCGACTGCGCGCCACGTTCGGCTACACGGATGGCGCGGCGCCGCGCGCTGCGGCCTTTCATCAAGCGCTGGAGTCTGAACTCTGCCGCCTGCGCGCCTTCCTTAAGGCCGCAGGCCCGGAAAACGATCCTTGACAGCGCTTGCATTTTTATGCAGGATGCGTGCAATTTTATGCAGAGCCGGTCATGCTGAAGTACGAACCCGAGCACAACAACGCGCCGGCGCGCCGCGCCATGCTGGCGAAAATCATTCGCGAGCAGTCGGTTGGCCGGCAAACCGAGCTGGTCATGATGCTGCGCAAGCACGGCCACGTGGCGACGCAGTCGAGCGTGAGCCGGGATTTGCGCGAGCTGGGCGTGGCCAAATTGGGCGATCGCTACGTGTTGCCGGAGACGGCGCCGCGGCCCAAGAATGATTTCTCGACCCTGAAGCAGTTTGTCAGCGCTCGCCTGACGGCCGGCAGCAATCTCACCGTCTTGAAGACCACGATTGGCTCGGCGCAAAGCGTGGCGGTGGCGATCGACAGCGCGCAATGGCCGGAGGTGGTCGGTACGATTTCCGGCGATGACACCATATTCATTGCCACCGCGAGCGCCGAAGCCCAGCGCAAGCTCGGCGAACGTTTGCTAGCCCTTCTCGGACGCTAATTCCCATGACAACTATCAGTCAGGGCAACGAGCCCATTCTGTTGGCTTTTTCCGGCGGCCTCGATACCTCATTCTGCGTACCCTGGCTCAAGGACACCTATCAACGGCCGGTGATCACGGTCACCGTGGACACCGGCGGCATCGATGCGGCGGCGGCGCAATCCCTGGCCGAGCGTTCGTCGCTGCTCGGCGCCGTTGCCCATCATCTGGTGGATGCGAGGGCGGCATACTTCGATCAGGTGCTCAAATTCTTGATCATGGGAAATGTTCGGCGCGGCCATCTCTATCCCTTGTGCGTCGGCGCCGAGCGCGTGCTGCAGGCGCAAACCATCGCGCAAATGGCGCTGTCGCTCAAGACCACGATGGTGGCTCACGGCTGCACGGCGGCGGGCAATGATCAAGTCCGCTTCGAGGTGGCCTTGCGCACCTTGGCGCCGCAGTTGGAGATCATCGCGCCGGTGCGAGACCGGGCATTCAAGCGGCCCGAGCAGCTTAAGTATCTTCAGGAACACAAGCTGCCGGTGCCGCCGTTCGGCGCCGCCTATTCGGTGAATCGCGGGCTCTGGGGCGTCACCATCGGCGGCAAGGAGACCCTCACTTCGCAGGGCAGCATCCCGGACGACGCCTGGGTGCTCTCCAAGGATGCGTTCGTGAAGCCGCGGCCGCCAGAGCGGCACACCGTTGGATTTACGCTGGGCGTGCCCGACCACCTTGACGGCGAGCGGCTCTCGCCGGTCGCCGTCATTGAAAAACTCGAGGCGCTCGCCGGCCCTTTCGGCATCGGCCGCGGCATTCACCTGGGCGACACCGTGATCGGCACCAAGGGCCGCGTCGCATTCGAAGCGCCCGCGGCCGAGGTGCTGCTGACGGCGCATCGCGAACTCGAAAAACTGGTCTTGACGGGCAAGCAGGCGCGCATCAAGGACAGCGTCGCGCAAATCTATGGCGACCTGGTGCATGAGGGCCAGCACTTGGATCCCGTGTGCCGCGACATCGAAGCGCTGCTCAAATCCTCGCAAGCACGGGTCAGCGGAGAGGTGCACTTGCTGCTGCGGCCCGGATCGGTATTCGTCGAGGGTGTGACATCTCCCCACTCGCTCATGGCTGCCTCCAAAGGAGTGTATGGTGAGTCCGCCGGAGAATGGACGCCCACCGACGCGCTGGGTTATTCCAAAATGCTGGCGCTCACCGGTGTGTTTTATCAACGCGCGGGAGGGGGCAAATCATGAGCGGTATGCGCACGCTGGTCGTCGACAAGATCGCCTCGGTGACGCAGGCCTGTGGCCTGTCGCACGAGTTGCGCGTCGCGGCGGAAATTCCCTGCGTGGAAGGTCTGGTGTTGGTGGTCGAGATTCTCAACAACAAGGCCAACTACAACACCTTGGAGCTCACCAGCGGCCGCATGGCGAAAATCGTCCGCGGCGACATCGTGGTCGGCGCATTGGGCCATCGCAAGGCGCTGTTCGGTTATTCCGGCCACATACCCGAGGTGCTGAAGCCCGGCGACATCATTCAGATGCTGAACATCGGCGGCGTGCTCGGCATCTGTGATTCGGCGACGCAGGATAAGGGCAAGCCCTTCGATTGCAAGGTTCTGGGCACCGTGCTGACCTTTCCCTACCTCGGCGAGCGGATCGGCGTCCCTGCCAAGGTGGGCTACAAGGCGCTGGACTACGCCGCACCGCTCGATGCGCGCGGCGTACCGGTGGTGGCGCTCGCGGGCACCTGCATGGAGGCGGGCAAAACCGCCGCCGCCGCCGCCATCATTGCGCGCATGCGCCATCGCGGCTTGGTGGTGGACGCGTTCAAGGCCACGGGCGTCTCTTTGCGCCGCGACGTCATGGCCTTCGAGGACGCCGGCGCGCGGCGCACCATGCTGTTCACCGATCTTGGCATCGTCACCACCACCGAGAAATGCGGCCCGGCGCTCACCCGCACCATGCTCACGGAAATGGCCGCCGGCCAGCCCGATGCCATCGTGTTCGAATTAGGCGACGGGCTGCTCGGCACCTACGGCGTGGAATCCATTCTTCGCCAGCCGGACATCACGGCCGCGCTCACCGCGGTGGTCCTGTCGGCCAATGATCCGGTCGCCGCCTGGGGCGGGGTCAAACTGCTGCGCGAGCGCTTCGGCATCGAACCCTGTGCCGTCACCGGGCCCGCGACCGACAATCAAGTGGGCATCGAAATCATCCGCGAGCAGATGCATGTCGCGGCCTTCAACGCCATCAGCCATCCCGCGGATCTCGGCGATCACATCATCGCCTCGCTGGGACTGCGCAATGTGCGCGAGTCCAAGGTGGCCGGCGAATGAGCACGGCCACGCCGGCCGTAGTTCTCGGCGGCACCGGCTATGTCGCCGGCGAGCTGTTGCGCCTCATCGCGGGACATCCGCAATTGCAACTGGCTGCGGTGCTGTCGGACAGCCAGCCGGGCGCTTTGGTCGCGGATGCGTTTGCGCATCTGCGCAGCGCCTATCCGGATCTGAAATTCTCGTCGGCCGACGCGCTCGATGCCGTGATCCGCGGCGCGCCGGTCGTGGCGTTGTTCTCCGCCGCGCCTCATGGCGTCTCCGCCGCCATCGTCGATCGGCTGCTTAAGGCAGCCGCGGCAGCCGGCACGCGCGTGCATTGCGTCGACATCTCGGCGGATTTTCGCTATGCCACTCAGGCGGCCTACGAGGCGGTGTACAAGCACCCGCACGGCGCACCGGCGAGAATTCCCGAGTTCACCTGCGCGGTTCCCGAACATCTGAAGATCTCGCCGACGCCGCACATCGCGCATCCCGGGTGCTTTGCGACCGCGACGCTGCTCGCCAGCGTGCCGCTGCTGGCGCTGGGCCTGACCGATACGCGCCTTTACATCGCCGGAATCACCGGCAGCACGGGCTCGGGGCGCAAGCCGTCCGAGGGCACGCATCATCCGCATCGGCACAGCGATTTGTACAGCTACGGTGCCTTGAGCCACCGGCACGCCCCCGAGATCGCCGCTTGCGCGAAGCTCGCGACGGGCATCGACGCGGAATTTAATTTCGTGCCGCATTCCGGTCCCTTTGCGCGCGGCATTCACATCACCGTACAGGCCGGCCTGAAGAAAGCGCTCTCCACCGCACAGGCCCTGGAGGCGCTGAGGTCTTTTTACCAAGACTGCCCCTTTGTGCGCGTTCTCGATGCCGCACCGCGCGTCAAGGACGTCGCGACCAGCAACTACTCGAACTTGAGCGCGGCGACCAACGGCAAATCGATTGCCGTGATGTCGGTGCTCGACAATCTCAACAAGGGTGCCGCCGGCGGCGCCGTTCAATGGATGAACCGTCTGTTGGGGTTTGCCGAGACCACCGGCCTCACCGCCGCCGCGCCCGGATGGACCTAGAGGAAATCATGGCAGCGACAAATCCAACGGCGGCGCACGCCACTCACCTGGCACAGGTATTCGCGCAATATCCCATCGAAGTGGCTCATGGCGACGGCGTTTGGCTGCACACGCGCGACGGCCGCAAGATTCTAGACTTCTACGGCGGTCATGCGGTCGCAGGCCTCGGCTACTGCCACCCGCGCTGGCTGGCCGCGCTCGAGCGTCAGGCGCGGCAGATGGCGTTTCAGACCAATGCGCTGCCGATGGCCATTCGCGAGCGCGCCGCGGCGCGCCTGACGAGATTCGTGGGCTTAGGTCTCGACACGGTGTTTTGGGTCAACAGCGGCGCGGAAGCCAATGAAAATGCCCTGAAGCTGGCGTTCAAATTGACCGGCCGCAGCAAAGTGGTCGCGCTCGAGCAAAGTTTCCACGGCAGAACCGCGGCCGCAGGGGCGGTCACGTGGGGCGCGCTCGAAAAATGGTATGGCTTTCCGCGCACCCCCTTCGATGTGCGCTTCACACCGCGCGACAACCCCAGCGCCGCCGAGCAATGCATCGATCGCGACACCGCGGCGGTCATCGTCGAGCCGGTGCAGGGCGTGGGCGGCGCTTACGATGTGGGCAAACCGATGCTGCAGGCGTTGCGCCGATGCTGCGACGAAGTCGGCGCGGTGCTGATATTCGACGAAGTGCAATGCGGCGTGGGGCGCACCGGCGCGCCGTTTGCCGCGAATTATTACAACGTCGCGCCGGACATGATTACCGCCGCCAAGGCGCTGGGCAACGGCTTCCCAGTTTCCGCTCTTCTGCTGTCGCACCGCATTGCAAGCCAGTTGAAGTACGACGACATGGGCACCACCTTCGGCGGCGGCCCCATGGCCTGCGCGGTTGCCGAAGCCGTCATCGACACCATCGAGTCGGAATCGTTGCTGGCGAACGTCCGCCAGGTGTCGGCCTATATCCGCTCGAGCTGCATCATCGGGCCCGTCACGGGCGTGCAGGGCGCCGGATTTTTGCTGGGCCTGAAAACCTCGCGGCCCGCGAGGGAAGTTCAGGCGGCACTGCTGGCCAAGAACATTCTTACCGGCACCAGCGGCGATCCGCACATTCTGCGCCTGCTGCCGGCGTACATCTTGAACGAAGGCCATGTGGATGCCCTGAGCGATGCTCTGGCGAAAATTTCGGCATGAGGCGCCTTATCGATCTCGCCAATCTCCATCGCGAGGAGGTTCTGGACTTGCTGGCGCTGGCGCAGGCGCTGCAGGAGAAGCCCGATCCGCAGGCGCTCGCGGGCAAGGTCCTGGGCCTGCTGTTCTTCAATCCGTCGCTGCGCACGCTGGCCTCCTTTCAGGCCGGGATGGCGCGCCTCGGCGGCTCATCGTTTGTCATCATGCCCGGCCAGGGAACCTGGCAGATGGAGACTCGCCTGCACGCCATCATGAAAGGCAACGCCGCCGAACATATCCGCGAGGGAATTCCGGCGCTGGCGTCGTATTGCGACGCGCTCGGCGTGCGCGCATTTGCCGAGGGCAAGAACCTGGCAAACGATCTTGCGGAAACACTGTTCGGGATGATCGATGAGCTCTGCGAGAAGCCGCTCATCAACATGGAGTCGGCCATGAATCATCCCTGCCAGGCACTGGCGGATTGGCGCACCATGGACGAGCTTGAAATTCCGGCGCGCGCCAAGTTCGTGTTGAGCTGGGCGTACCACCCGAAAGCGCTGCCGCTCGCCGTCCCCGCGGCCACCGTGCACATGGCGGCGATGCGCGGCATGGAAGTCGTGGTACTGCGGCCGGAAGGATTCGCGCTGCCGGAGCCCATCATGGAGAAGGCGCGTCTGGCGGCACGCGACGCCGGCGGTTCGCTGACCGAGACATCCGATCGCAATGCGGCTCTGGCCGGCGCGAGCGTGCTGTACGCGAAAGAATGGGGCACCACCACGTACTACGGCGATATTGAAGCGGACTCGCGGCTGCGCGCGGATCTCTCCGACTGGTGCGTGCGCGAACCCTGGTTCAAAGGCGCGCTGCCCGATGCCAAGCTCATGCACTGCCTGCCGGTGCGCCGCAATGTTGCGGTCGCCGATGAAATCCTCGACGGTCCGCGCGCGGTGGTGAAGCGCGAGGCGTTTAATCGAATGCCGGTGCAGATGGCCGTTCTGCATCGCATGCTGGCCTGATATGAAGCTGTGGATCGACCGATTGTTGTTTCGGAGTATTCTTCAATGATCATGAATCGACCTGACCCTACAGTCGCTGTCCGGGCGCTCAAGAGCGCGGCGCCGTACATCCGCATGTACAAGAACAAGATCTTCGTCATCAAGGCGGGCGGCGAGGTTTTCAGCGACGATGCCTCCACCCGCAACTTGATCGAGCAAGTGGCGATCCTGCATCAGGTGGGGATCAAAACGGTGCTGGTGCACGGCGGCGGACCGCAGCTCGACAATTTGCAGGCCACACTGGGAATCGACACGCGCATGGTGAACGGCCGGCGCGTGACGGACCAGAAGTCCATCGACGTCACCGCGATGGCCCTCAATGGCTTGATCAACACGCGCATCCTGGCGATTTGCCGCGCGCTCGATATCGAAGCCATCGGTTTGAGCGGGGTGGACGCCGGACTCATCCGCGCACACAAGCGCCCTCCCGTGCCCATCGCGGCGGGCTCCAGCGAGACGGTGGACTACGGCTTCGTCGGCGACATCGATTCGGTCAATTCCGCGGTGCTGGAAAAGCTGCTCGAGAACGGCCTGATGCCCGTGGTCAGCCCTTTGTCGGCCGATGCCAACGGCACCTTGCTGAACATCAACGCCGATACCGTGGCCGCGGCGATCGGCGGCGCGCTGTCGGCCGAAAAAATGATTCTGTGCACCGGCGCGCCGGGAATACTCGAGCGCGTGGAAGAACCCGGATCCGTCATTTCCTACACCGACATCATGGGATTGAAGCGTTTGCGGGACCAAGGCAGCATGAAGGACGGCATGCTGCCGAAAGCGACTGCGATCGAAAACGCGATTCGCGGCGGCGTGCGCCGCGTGCACGTCATCGGCTACAAGTCCCCCGACAGCCTGCTCGCGGAGGTCTTCACCAACGAGGGCACGGGAACGCTGGTGGTCGCGGACTTGAAGGCCTTGAGTCCGGCGGAACAGCTGCCGCCGCATGACCCGGCTTTGGGACAAGGGAACTTCGCTCGATGCGCGCGTGCTCGAGTACACGGCCGGCGATGACCACCTCCTGGACAATCGCCTGGTGTCCTACGACATTCGCGCCTCCATTGCCCATGCTGAGATGCTCGCGGAGCAGGGTCTCTTGTCGGCGCAGGATCTGGCATCGCTGCGCGAGGCGCTGACGGCGATCGGGGAAGAACACGCGCAGGGACGATGGCGCGTCACTCTCGATCAGGAAGATTGTCAGACCGCCATCGAGAACCTGATCACGGCGCGCATCGGCGCGATCGGCGGGCGTTTGCATGCCGGCCGCTCGCGCAACGATCAGGTGCTCGCGGCCTTGCGGCTCTATATGCGCGACGCGGTGAAGACCTTGCACGAGGGCGCCATTGCCGTGGCAGAGGCGCTCGAGACCTTGGCGGCGCGCGAGGGCAGCCAAATTATTCCCGGCTACACGCATATGCAGCAGGCGATGCCGAGCAGCGTCGCGCTCTGGGCGCTGGGGTTTGCGGCTGAATTGCGTGACGACGCCGAAGGGCTGGCCCTCACGCAGCGGCGCATCGGCAAGAACCCGCTGGGATCGGCTGCCGGATTCGGGACACCGAACCTTAACATCAGCCGCGAAGCGACGCGCCGGCGGCTCGACTTTGGCGTGACTCAGGAGCCGGTCACCGCGGTACAGCTGTCGCGCGGCAAGGCCGAGGCGCAAGTGCTCTTCGAGATCACGCTGCTCGCGCAGGATCTGGGCAGGCTCGCCGCCGATCTTTTGCTCTTTTATACCCAGGAATTCAGTTACGTGAGCCTGCCCGCGGCCTTCACCACGGGCTCCTCGATCATGCCGCAAAAGCGCAATCCGGACGTCTTCGAGCTGATCCGCGGGCGCAGCGCCGTGGCCCAGGCGGCGCTCATCGAAGTGCTGGGCGTCACGCAGAAGCTGACCTCGGGTTATCACCGTGATCTGCAGCTCATCAAGCCGCCGTTGTTCCGCGGCATCGATTCCTGTCTGCAAACGCTCGCGATCTTGCCGAGCGCGCTCGACGGCGTACGTTTTAGAGCGGAGAACATCCGGCTCGATCCGACAATTCACGCCGCCGCCGCAGCGAATGCGCTGGTCGCCCGGGAAGGCATTCCGTTTCGCGAGGCCTACCGGCGCGTCGCCGGTATCTTGAAGGATCCCGAATGAGCATCTGGCGCAGCTTGCAATCCATCGAGGCGTTGAACAGCAATCGACAGGGCACGCTGATCGCCACCCTCGGGATCTTGTTTACCGAGATCGGCGAGGACTACATTCGCGGCACCATGCCGGTGGACGCGCGCACGGTTCAGCCCTACGGACTGTTGCACGGCGGCGCGTCGGTCGCGCTCGCCGAAACGCTTGGAAGCATGGGCGCGGCCATGTGCGTGGACTGCAGGAATACCTCGTTTTGGGCCAGGAGATCAATGCCAACCACGTCCGCGCGGCGCGCAGCGGGCTGGTGAGCGGAACGGCCCGGCCAGTGCATATCGGCGGACGAACGCACGTCTGGGCGATCGAGATCGTCAATGACGCCGGTAAACTGGTCTGCGTTTCACGCCTCACCATCGCCGTCATCAAGCGCGGCGCGCTGACATCGTAGAGACGCTGGCATTTGTCGCCTGAAGAGGCGTATCTTCTGCGCCATGAAAAAATCCACCTCGAAGAATTGGCTCAAGCTTAAGGCTCTGATCGTTTTGGTCGGCGTGGCCTGCGTTGCCAACGCGCAAAATCCGCCTCCCTCCGCCAGTCCGCCTAAAGCCCCGGCGGCCCCTGCGGAGGCGAATCCCGCCCCCACTTCCGATCAAATCAGCTACCTGTTTGGTTTGATCTATGGTGCGCAGATGCGCAACGCCGGCGTTAGCGAGGCGGTGCCCGACGCGATGGTGCGCGGCATTCAGGAAGGGCTGCAGGGCAAGCAGCCGAGCCCCGCCGATCAGCAGCAGATACAGCAGTACTTGCGTGGGATCACCGAAGCGGCGGGAGCACGCAACAAGGCGGCGGCGACGGAGTTCCTGGAGCACAACGCCCATCAGAAGGGTGTGGTCACGACGGCCTCGGGCCTGCAATACAGAATTCTGTCCGCGGCCGATCGCAAGTCCCCACCGATCTTACCCACGGACCGAGTGACGGTTGACTATCGCGGCAAACTGATCGATGGCACGGAATTCGATAGCTCATATTCGCGCGGTGTGCCGGCCACCTTTCCGGTCAATGGAGTGATCAAGGGCTGGCAGGAAGCCCTGGTGCTGATGCGGCCGGGTGCGAAATGGCAGCTGTTCATCCCGCCGGAACTCGCCTATGGCTCAGCTCCCCGGCCCAAAATTCCGCCCAACTCGCTGCTGATCTTCGACGTGAGCGTACTGCGTGCCGAAGCGGCCACGCCGCCCCCGCCGCCCGCTGCCCCTCCCGGCACGCCGCCGGGAGCGAAATAGCAACGCGTCCCCTAGCGCGTCAATTCCAGCGCAGGGGTGAGGTCGCCCATGGGCGGTGCGCCGTGCGCCGCCAGGGCGCGATCACGCAACGCGATACCGGGCAGTACCTCAAGATCAAAGCGGCGCGTGATGAGGCGCAGGATCGAGTCCGTGTCGTACTGGGTGTGATCCACCGTGCCGCGCTTGGCGAACGGCGAAACGATCAACGCCGGAATTCGCGCTCCCGGTCCCAATAGATCTCCCGGCGGAGGCGGCACGTGATCCCATGAGCCGCCGAATTCATCGTAAGTGATCACGATCACCATGTGACTCCACTGCGGCGCTGCCTGCAATTTCGCCACCAGCTGCGCGATATGCTCATCGCCCTCCGCCACCGAGGCGTATCCGGGATGCTGGTTGACATTGCCTTGCGGCTTGTAGAACGTCACCGCGGGCAAGCGGCCGGCAGCCAAGTCGGCCATCAGATCGCGGTAGTCCTTCAAATGTGCGGCGCGGCGCGGCGCATGCGTGGCAGGATCAAAGCTCTCGTAATAGTTAAACGGCTGGTGATGAGGCTGGAAATTGGGATTGCCTCCGGCCGTCGACGGCGCATAGATCACTTCGCGCTCTGCCACCGGCGATCGGGTGCCATCCGCGGCAGCGGCGTTCCAAGCACCGGCATACCACGCCCATGACACACCTTTGTCATCCAGCACATCGGCGATGGTCCGTTGCGACTGCGGCGGCAACGTGGTCGCATTGCCGGGATCGGCGTAGGCAAAGCTTGAGTCTTGCGACGCCGGCTTGTTGCCGCTGGGCTGGTAGGGCGGCTGCATGGTGTTCACGGCGTAGAACTTGCCGTCGCCGAAGTAGCCGCGCGGCGCGATGTTGCCGCTTCTCGCAAATCGAGGGGGCTCATCCAGCGCCGAGGCGGGCGGTTCGGGCGCCGCTTGCAATCGCGGCAGATAGTGGCCGCTGGCGTCTTGCTGGAGCAAGGCGATCACGGGCTTCGCGGCTGCCGTATCGGCGTTGGGGTATTCCGGCGCGCAGGCGCAGATCAGGTATTGGTGATTCAGAAACGAGCCACCGAAGGCGCCCTGGAAAAAATTGTCGGCCAGCACGAATTGCCGCGCCAGTGCGTACAGCGATGAACGGCTGGTATCGTAGTATCCCATGGCAAGACCGCCCGCATCCGACCATGCGGCGTAGCCGTCATTCTTGCCGCCATCGATCTGCATCTGGTGTTCGTAAAAACGATGCCACAAATCGCGCGTCACGATGTCGGGCGACAGAGTAACCTGCGATTGCGCGGTGAACCCGCGCTCGATGGAGAACGGCGCATTCGGCAGGCCGGCACTTTGCTGTTGGGTAACCACCGGGGTGACGCCGGGCGCCGTCACGCCGCCCCATGCCGGAGGCAGCACCGGCAGTACCGTGCCGTTGCGATCCACCTGCGGCCGATAGGCGCTCAAGGGCCGGCCGTCGCGATCGATGACCTCGCTTAAATTCCGCGCGCCCGGAAAATTGCCGTACAAATTATCGAAGCTGCGATTTTCAGCATAGATGACGACGATGGTATCGACCCTGCTGCGCAGTGCGCGCGTCGTCGCATCGGCGCCGCGCTGCTGCGGGACTACGCTCAGGTCCTTCGGCGTACAGCCGCAGAGCATTCCCGCAATGCCAACGCCGGCCAGCAAAAGCCGCAATCGTGCTGAATGTGTCATGCGCCGCGAGTATATCGCGGCGTCCCTTACCGGCGAACGCGCATCAGCTGCGGGTGCGACTCGTCTTTTAGAATTGCCACATCGCGCTGACCATCAGCGCATCGGGGTCCCCATAGGATGAGGCGATGCGCTGGTACTCGCCGCGCACGATCAAGCCGAATGGAAATTTAGACTGCACGCCAGCGCCCCACGCGAACTTCGTGTCGATCACGTCGTGGCGGGCGGCAGGCACGAGGTACGGGCAGGGTCCCCCGGCGTAGCAGGGCTGCTGTACGTAGCCGGTCACGACATTGGTCGAGAGGCGCGCGGCGCCGGCTTTCGCGAATAAATCGACAAACGGAACGATGGGCACGTAGCCCACCCCAAACACCGCCGGGGCGGTTGGGTGAGAATCGGTTCCGGAGACATTGACGTCGTAGTAGCCGTGATTGTGGTACGGCTGTCCGAAATCGATGTATTCGGCTTCTACGCCAAGATAACGGATCGGCCGGATGCCGACCATGAGTTGCCAGGCGAATTGGTAATCATTGTAGTACCCCGGATAGCCATACACGGAGTCATCGCTCCGGTTCTGCGATATCCCCACACCCGCACCGACATAAAATCCCGCAGGATTTTCGACAGATTGAGCCAACGCTGCTGTCGACGCGCCGCATGCGGCAATGGCGAAAAGCGCTCCGAGGGTCTTTGGAATTCGCATCATTGAAACCTCCGCTGTCAATAACGCATTCGACTGAGACGCGTTGACAGAAGTTCCGGCGCAACGGCCGCGCCCGACGCGCGCTATACTTAACATCATGAAGATTGCGCAACCATTTGTGCTCGCCTGCATCGCCGTGCTAGTGCTCGGATGCGGTCAAAAAGGCCCTCTGGTGCTGCCGGACGCACAGAAACACAAAAAAACAATTCCCACGCTGCCGGGCGCGCAACCGAAACCCGCAAGCGGCGGCGGCTCGTCTTCTCCCGCTCCTGAGTCGCAAAGCCCCCCTGCTCCGAGCCCCCCGGCTCCGGATGCCCCTCCGCCCCCTTGATCGAGGGTGCCGAGTAAATCATGAGCGCTCGAAAACTCATTTTGGTCGACGGCTCGGGGTATTTGTATCGGGCGTTCCATGCGCTGCCGCCGCTCACCAGCTCAAAGGGCGAACCGACCGGCGCGGTGCTGGGCGTGCTCAATATGCTGAACAAAATGATCAAGGAAGAAGCGCCGGAACGCATCGCCGTGGTCTTCGATGCGCCTGGCCGTACCTTCAGAGATGATCTGTTCGATCAGTACAAAGCGCATCGCGCACCGATGCCGGATGACTTGCGCTCGCAAGTGCAGCCTCTCTATGACACGGTCTCGGCAATGGGTGTACCGCTTTTGCGCGTGCCAGGTGTCGAGGCGGATGACGTCATCGGGACTCTCGCGAAGCAGGCGGCCGACGCGGGCTTCAAGGTGCTGATTTCCACCGGCGACAAGGATATGGCGCAATTGGTGGGGCCGAACGTCGAATTGCTGAACACCATGAGCAACAGCCGCCTTGACCGTATCGGAGTCAAGGCGAAATTCGACGTGTTCCCCGAGCAGATCGTCGACTACTTGGCGCTGGTCGGCGATACCTCGGACAATATTCCCGGCATCACCAGCGTGGGGCCGAAGACCGCGGCGAAGTGGTTGAATCAATACCAAACGCTCGACTCGCTGGTCGCGCATGCCGGCGAGATCAGCGGAAAAGTCGGCGAGAACCTGCGCAACGAGCTGCCGATGCTGGAGTTGTCGCGCAAGCTCGCCACCATCGACACCACGCTGAAGCTGGACGTCACGGCCGAACAACTCCTCCCCGGCGTGCCGGACGTGCCGCGGCTGCGGGAGCTTTACAGCCGGTTGGAATTGCGGGCGTTGCTGAAGTCCTTGGGACCGGAGACTGCAACTGCCGCGGCGCCGGGCGGCGCCGAAATTGACGTCGTGGTTGCCGAGGCTGCCGACGCAGGAGGCGCGGTCATCGCGGCGGTCGCGGTCGTCAACCCTCCGCCGCCGCGCGACTATCACAAAATCATGTCGCAAGAAGCCTTCGACAGCTGGCTCGAAAAACTCAAGGCGGCGCCGCTCATTGCCTTCGATGCCGAGACCGACAGCCTCGACTACATGAAGGCGCGCATCGTGGGCGTGGCTTTTGCGGTTGCCCCCGACGAAGCGGCATATGTGCCGCTCGGACACGACTATGCAGGCGCACCGCATCAGCTGGACAGAGACAAAGTACTCGGCGCGCTAAAGCCCATACTCGAGGATGTGACCAAGGCCAAGCTTGGCCATCACCTGAAGTACGATGCGCATGTGTTGGCCAACTACGGCATCGCGCTGAACGGCCAGCGCTTCGATTCGATGCTCGAGTCGTACGTGTTGAACAGCGTCGCCACTCGCCATGACATGGATGCGACGGCCGAAAGATATCTCGGCGTAAAGACCACTCATTACGAGGATGTCGTCGGCAAGGGGGCGAAGCAGATCACCTTCAATCAGGTGGATGTCGACCGCGCCGCAGCGTATTCCGCCGAGGATGCCGACATCACGCTGCAGCTGCATCGGGCGATATGGCCGCAAATCGAAGCAATCCCGACGCTCAAGTTCGTTTACGAGAACATCGAGCAACCGTTGGTGCCGGTGTTGTTTCGCATGGAGCGCGCCGGCGTGCTCGTGGACCGAGCTCTCTTGAAGAGCCAGAGCGCCGAGTTGGCGGCGCGCATGCTCGAACTGCAGGCGCAGGCGCACCAGGAGGCCGGCGGCACCTTCAACGTGGATTCACCGAAGCAACTGCAGGAAATTCTGTTCGGCAAGCTGGGCATTCCGGTGATACGCAAGACTCCGACCGGTCAGCCTTCGACCGCGGAAGACGTGCTTGAGGAGCTTGCCGAGACTTACGCTCTGCCGAAATTGATCTTGGAATACCGCGGCATGGCGAAACTCAAATCCACCTACACCGACAATCTGCCGCTGCAAATCAATCCGTCGACCGGACGCATCCATACGTCCTACCACCAGGCGGTTGCGGCAACCGGCAGGCTATCGTCGCAAGATCCAAATTTGCAAAATATTCCGATCCGCACGCAAGAGGGGCGGCGCATTCGGCAGGCGTTCATCGCGCCGCCGGGCCATTCGCTGGTCGCCGCCGATTATTCCCAGATCGAGCTGCGCATCATGGCGCATCTTTCGGGCGATGCGTCGTTGCTGCGCGCTTTTGCCCAAGATCGCGATGTGCATCAGGCCACGGCGGCGGAAGTTTTTGGCATTGCGCTGGACAAGGTCAGCGCCGACCAACGGCGCTCAGCAAAAGCGATCAATTTCGGACTCATGTACGGAATGTCCGCCTTCGGGCTCGCGCGGCAATTGGGGATCGCTCGCGGCGAAGCGCAGAAATACATGGATCTTTATTTCGAACGCTATCCCGGCGTGAAGCGTTACATGGAAGAAACCCGGCGCCAGGCGCGCGAGACCGGCTTCGTTGAAACTGTCTTTGGCCGCCGGCTCTATCTTCCGGAAATTCAATCGCGCAACGCTGCTTTGCGCCAATACGCGGAACGCAGCGCCATAAATGCGCCCATGCAGGGCACCGCGGCCGACATCATCAAGCGCGCCATGATCGAGGTCGATGCCTGGCTGCAAAGTTCCCGCGTTCCGGCGCGGCTCATCATGCAGGTGCATGATGAGCTGGTGCTCGAGGTCGCGGACCCGGCGGTCGAGGCGCTCGTAGGACAAATACGGACACATATGATCCGCGCAGCGGATCTGTCGGTGCCCCTCAAGGTCGATGTGGGAGTCGGCCGACACTGGGACGAGGCACATTAGCCCATGCGCTAAGCGCAAATGTGGAGCAAAATACGCGTTCGACTGGCTCAAGAGCCGGAACTGAATTTGCGGATGCAGCGTTGAAAAATGGATTTCAAAGGACTGGAACTTTCGAGAAACATCCCCATCTAATCGAATGAGCGTGTAGACGCTCCCCGCTCTTCTCCCTGAGCGGGCTAGACCCGGTTTGTCATCCCCATGCCGGGTTGGTCTGCCCCGATGGTTGCCACAAGCGCCCATCGGGGCTTTTTTATGCGCTGGCTGAAAGCCATCGGTCCATCACCTCACGCGCTTCCTCGATGCCTTGATTTTTGTGCGCTGAAAACAGTTGCGCGGACACGGCAGCATCCGCGCCCGCCGCAACCGTTTCCCGCAAGACCTGCTGCGATTCGCGCCGATTCAACTTGTCGGCTTTTGTCAACAAGACATGCGCGAGGCGATCGCGTGCGAGGATCCATTCGAGCATCGCAACATCCTGGGCACCGAGGCCGCGCCGGCTGTCGACGATCAGCATCAGACCTACCAGGGACTTCCGCGTGTTGATGTAGTGTTCCATAAGCTCAAGCCAATGAAGCCTGACTCGCTCGGGAACCTTGGCGAATCCGTACCCCGGCAAGTCCACCAGGCGCTTCTCGGGCGCCAATTCGAAAAAATTAATGAGCTGAGTGCGTCCCGGCGTTCGGCTGACGCGGGCCAATCCACTGCGTTGCGTGATGGCATTGACGGCCGTGGATTTGCCCGAGTTCGAGCGCCCCGCGAAGGCAACTTCGCAGCCGGTGTCGGGCGCGAGTTGATGTGCCTCGGCGGCACTGGTCATGAATCTTAACTGGGGATAGCTGGTCATGACCGCCGGCGGAACGCAATTTATTGACTCTAGTGTACAATTTAGGGTTGCACGGTTTCACAATAAAACGGGGTATCAGGGCGTCATGAAGCGGTTTTGGATTCTCGCAGCGGCAATTTCGCTCGATGGTTGCTGACTTGGCACTGCCGGCCCCCAGCGTCGAAGCCGGTGCCGCCAAGGCATCGACCTGCCAGGCTTGCCACGGCGCCAACGGCAACAGCACGAATCCGGAATGGCCTAGCCTCGCGGGAATCGGCGCAGGCTACATCGCCGATCAGCTCAACAATTTCAAGACCGGCAAGCGCGCGAGCCCGGTGATGATGCCCATGACGGTGAATTTGACCGCGGCCGACATGGCGGATTTGGGCGTGTATTTCGACAGCCTGACCAATACCGGCCTGGAAGCGGACCCGTCCTTCTGGCAGGCCGGCGAGAGGCTGTATCGCGGCGGCGATGCGGCGCGCGGCATTCCCGCCTGCATGGCCTGCCACGGCCCCACCGCTCGGGGCAACGAGCCGGCCAAGTTTCCGGCCCTGCGCGGGCAGCAATCGGGCTACGTGCTGAAGCAGTTGAACGATTACGCGTCGGGCACTCGAACCACCGGACCGAACGGCATCATGCAAACCATCGCCAAGCGTCTGTCCCCGGAAGATATTCGAAACCTTGCGTCCTATCTGCAAGGTATTCGCTGACGTGCGCCTTGGCCATGTATCGCTGCTGCTCGGCCTCGCGCTGGCGCTGACCGCCTGCGGTCGACAAGAGCCGTCGGGGCTTGCGCCCGCCAAGGCGCCGGCACCGGCCGCCGCTCCGGCGGTCAAGAACTCGGCGCCCGCACCCGGTAAAACGGCTGATGCGGAGAAGCCCCAGACTCTCATCCACCTGAATGAAGACGGATCGGAAACCGTGGAGGAAACGCCGGGGGATACCGGAGCCCACAACCCGCTGCTGGCCGCGGTGGCCTCGACGGTAGCCGCGGCGACCTCCACCGCATCCGCCGCGACCGGCTCGCAATGGCCTGAGGGTAGCTACACGCGCATTGTGCCCGCGCAGCCTACCGATGTCCCCGCCGGACAGGTGGAGGTGTTGGAATTTTTTTGGTACGCCTGCCCGCATTGCTACGCGCTCGACCCCGCGGTTCAGAACTGGCAAAAAACCAAACCGGCCTACATCAGCTTCTCACGCGTGCCGGTGCTGTGGAACGAAGGTCATCGATCTTTGGGTCGGCTGTTCTACACGCTGCAGAGCATGGAAAAGTTGAACCAGTATCACGCCGATATATTCAAGGAGATCCAAGTCAATGGTGATCCTTTGATCGGATCGGATCCGAACAACGCTGCGGCGGCGGAGCGCGTGCAGGTGGCGTTCGTCAAAAGATTGGGCATTTCAGAAGCGGATTTCGAGAAGCAATATCATGGGTTCACCGTCGATTCGGCCCTGCAGAGAGCCGATCAGCTGGCGCAGCGCTATCGCGTCACGGGTGTGCCGGTCTTCGTGGTGAACGGCAAATACGTGGCTGATGCGGCCTCGGCCGGCAGCCCGGAGCGGCTGATGCAATTGATCAGCGATCTTGCGGCCCAAGAGCACAAGCATTAGCGGAACTTCATGGGCACGGGACGGCTCGAGGCGTTTAGCGACGGCGTCATTGCCATCATCATCACCATCATGGTGCTCGAGCTGAAAACCCCTCACGGCACGGGCTTCGGCGCGCTGCTGCCGATCATTCCGGTGCTCTTGAGCTATGTCTTGAGCTTCATTTATGTGGGGATTTACTGGAGCAATCACCACCACATGCTGCACGCCGCCGACACCATCAGCGGTGCGGCGCTGTGGGGCAACCTGCACCTGCTGTTCTGGCTGTCGCTGATTCCGTTCGTCACCGCCTGGATGGCCGAAAATGCCTTGGTGGCGGCGCCGGTGGCGCTGTATGGTTTCGTGCTGCTGATGGCGGCGGTGGCGTATTTCATACTGGCGCGCATTCTCATCAGGGACAACGGCCCGGATTCGGCCCTGGCGAAAGCCATTGGACGGGACGCCAAAGGCCGCATCTCCATTGTGTTTTATGTGCTCGGGATCGCTCTGTCGCTGTGGCGCGCGTGGATTGCCGTGGCGGTTTATGTGCTGGTGGCGCTCATGTGGTTCACGCCTGACCGGAGAATCGAAAAATGATGCGCACCCATACCGGCGGCTGCCATTGCGGGCGCGTCCGCTTCGAGGTCATCGCCCCGGCGAGTCTCGAGGTGTCCGAGTGCAATTGTTCCATTTGCAGCAAGTCCGGATTTCTGCATTTGATCGTACCGGCGGAACGGTTCAAATTGCTGAGCGGCGGCGATGCGCTGTCGACGTATACGTTCAACACCGGGGTTGCAAAACATCTGTTTTGCTCGATATGCGGGGTGAAGTCTTTCTATATTCCGCGCTCGCATCCGGAGGGCATCAGCGTCAACGCACGCTGCATCGACGGCGGCAGCATCGAGTCGATGAAGGTGCGGCCCTTCGACGGGCGCGATTGGGAAAAAGGCCGCGCCGCCTATCGAGACGACCCAGACACCTGAAGAATCACGCTGTTCACGACATAACGGGGAAATCTCGGCCATTATGTTGACATGCGCTGGCGCTGCGCAGGCTCCTTAGGCAAATTCATGATGCGCAACGACGCGCTGAAGCCGGCGTTGCAGGGATCATGCAGGTATGCCTGATAATTTAGCCAAGCACCTCTCGTTGCTTCTTTACGCGCTCGGCTGCAGCGTTCCGGCGCTGGCCGGTGAGCAAGCAAGCAATTTTCCGCCGCACCCATCGGCATTGCCGCCAGCATTTTCCTTGGGCCGAGGCTTCGCCGAAAACCCGTTGTTCTCGACGACAGAATTTCGTCCGCGAAAATCCGCAATGCCGGTGGAGGACCCCGCGCGTGCGAGCGGCTCGGTCCTTGATACACCGATGTTGGGTACCTCGCTATGGCAGCAATTGGCCCAATCGAAGGCCCAAGATCGCGTGCGCCTGCTGACCCTGTGGCAAACCCAAGGAAGTACCCTATCCTTGCAAGCCGGCCGGCACGGTGTTCCGTCACTGCAGTGGAGCACCCCCTGGGTGAATCGCGAGGAGGTTTCACGAGGCTTGTTCGACCGCCTGCTTTTTGCGCCATCGCGTGGCGCGGCCGGCGTCTATCACGGCCCCGCCGCTCGTCCGAGCGCGCTCGCGAGTGCGCCGGCGGCCAAGCCTCCCGACCTTACCCCCGGAATCGCGAAATAGCAGACCCTGGGTCGGCGCGGCTGAGCAGCTCGCGGCACTGTGCTAAAAACATTAACCGCTAACGGCCCGCATTGTCGGAATAGCGGCGGAAGAAGCTGTCCTGCTTCCATTGGGGGCGCTTCGGATTGTTGGCAACTTCAATCACCAGGGCGCGGATGACCTCCTCGTAGCCGGCGGCGGTCGCCAAGTCGACGGGTTGGTTGGCATCGTCCGACGGCGCGTGATAGCGCTCGGTTCGCCAGTTCTTGAGCTTCGCCGCCTCGGGCGAGCCGGGAACGGCTCCCACGTCGATCATGAGGGACGGAACGCCGTGGCGCACAAAATTGTACTGATCGCTGCGAATAAATACGTTGAGCAGCGGCATCGGGTCCGCCTGCACTTGCACGCCGAGTTTCCTGCCCACTTCGCTGGCACTGTCGCCGAGGTCGGACTCGGCCAGTCCATAGACCGTCAATATCTTCAGCGGCACTATGGGCAGGAACATGTCGGTGTTGATGTCGGCGATCATCGATTTCGGCGCTACCGTCGGATGCGCGGCAAAGTACTTCGAGCCCAGCAGGCCTTTCTCCTCCCCGGTGACCCACACCAGGAGGAGCGAACGCTTCAGTTTTGTATCGGTTTGATTCAAAGAACGCGCAATATCCAGCAGCAGCGCGCTACCTGATCCATTGTCCATGGCGCCGTTGTAGATGCGATCTCCCTTGATGGGTTCGCCGATGCCGACATGATCGATGTGCGCCGACAGCACCACGTATTCATCCTTGAGCGCAGGATCGGATCCGGCAATCCGCGCGACGATATTCGTCGACTCCACATCCTGCGTGTGCGTCACCGATTTGGCGCTCAAGGACATTCCCAAAGGAAAACGCGGCAACGGTTTTCGCTCCTTGCCGAGCGCGGCGATTTCCGCAAAGGTATGGCCCGTTCCCTGCAGCAGCAAGTCCGCGTAAGCGGGATTGAATGTAACCGCAAGTTGCGCACCCGAGGTCTCGTCGAATTCCGCGCCGATCAGATCCATGCTGGCGTGATTGCGGTTCAAGGACATCCTCGACCAAGGCAGATCCATGGAGGCTGGATTTGGTATGACGATGACGCCGATGGCGCCCGCCGCCTTCAGCGCCTTCCAGCGCTCCGCGCGAGATTGATAATGAGCGCTCAGCGCCGACGGGATGTCGGCCGGCGATCCGGTCAGGATCACGGCCACCTTGTTGGTGAGGTCCAGACCGGCGAAATCGTTGTAGTTCTTTTCCGGAATATTGAGGCCGTAGCCGACAAACACCAGCGCGGCCTCGACCTTCGGAGCCGGCGGAAAGCGGGTGCTGAAGAACGCCTGTTCTCCGATGGTGAGCGGCCGCGCATGTCCCTCGCGAATCAGCGCAAGCTGGCAGTCAGCCTCGATGATGTTGAGCGTCCGCAGCTTCACGCTCTGGTAGAACCCGTTCGAGCCGGCGGGCTCGACGCCCAGCGCCTTCAGTTGCGCGACGATGTACTCCTGCGCTTGGCGTTCGCCTCTGCTGCCGGTGTCTCGGCCTTCGAACTTGTCGTCCGCAATCACCTTCACTGTGTCCCACCAGGTCTTCCCGTCGAAATGCTCGGCCGCCTGAGCCGTGCAACCGAGGATGAGCAGCAAAGGCGCCAACAACTTCTGCGGCATGTCTTGTCCTTTTATTTTTTTCATCTCTAGATTATGCCGCGCTTCGTCGTTGTTCTGCCCCAAAACGGACCATGAAAGTGTGCGCGCCCGCCGAGATTCGAACTCGGGACCTTCGGCTTCGGAGGCCGACACTCTATCCAGCTGAGCTACAGGCGCAATGCACGGGTTGGCGATACTACTCGCCGTCGGCAAGCGCCGTCCAGCATCGCGGGCCTCCTGCGGCCGCCGCCTCATTGATGCCGCGCGCAATGCACTTCGTCATGGCTCGGCGTCACAAAGGCATTACGGGAACGCACAATTTGCAATCGAACACGCCCGTCGAGGGATCGTAATGTGAATCCGCGGGATAGTATTCGAACATCGGCCGGCCATCGAGCTGCAAGCCGCTGGATGGCAGCCAATCGCGCAACATCGACATCCAAGCCGCCTCGATCTCGGCCACGGTGCCCTTGAAGCTGAGCGCCGCGTACTTTCCGCCCGGTACGATGGTCTTGTGGGCGTTGCCCAGCGCATTGAACTTGGCGGGTATTTCGCACCCGGCGTCATAGCGGCATTGGTCGGCCGCAGTGACGCTGGGGTCATCCTGGCTGATACCGTACCGCGGCTGACCCAGCAGCCCGCCGGCGAGCATCCAGGGATACACTTCTGTCTGCCAGAATTTGCTCAAGGTCTCGCCGTAGGGCCCGACATGCCGCATATAGGCGATGGGGGTCGGCTGACGCTCGATGACTTCGACTTTCATAAATGCCTCCGTTCTTGGGTGACTGGGGGCACCATCTTTTCCTGTTTTTTCCCCGGTTGCCTGATCGGGATTGCGGACCATCTGATCGGCATTGCTTTTCGCGGCGCCGGGCGCCGATTGCCGCAGGCGCCAGGCGGTGGGAGAACAGCCGAACCGTGCGCTGAAGGCATGGGTAAAGGCTTCGGCAGATCCAAAGCCGACAGCCAATGCAATCTGCAGGATCGCGACTCCCGGTTGGGCCGCGAGGCGCGTGGCCGCAATCTCGCAGCGTCGTCTGCGCAAATAGCTGCCGAGCGTCTCGCCCATCCACGCCAAAAACAGTCGATGAAAGTGAAACGGGGAAAAGTGTGCGACCTCTGCCAGGGTCTGAAGATCCAAATATTGATCGAGATGCTGGTCGATGTACTGCGTGACCCGGTGCATGCGGTCGACATACACATCGCGGCTCTTGAGCTTGCTCATCGCCGATGCCTTAAGCCCCCGGCACCGTCGCAGTGGCCGGCCAGGCCGATGCGGTCGATGATCATGGCAGCTCCTATGCGGACTTATGCTGGGTATAAAGGATCAATTGCGTGCAGCGAAACACCGCCAGCGTTCGCCCGGATTCCTTATGAGTGACGCGGGCATCCCAAACCTGCGTGGTCTTGCCGAGGTGAACAGGCGTCGCCACGCCGACGATGGTGCCGTCCTGAGCGGTGCCGAGGTGATTGGACTTAAGCTCGATGGTGGTAAATCCCATCGCTTGCGCCGGCAGATGCGCCAGGCATCCGCAACCTGCGACGGTGTCCGCGAGCGTGACAATCGTACCGGCGTGCAAGAAGCCATTGGGCGCCATGACGCGCTCCACCACGGGCAGTTCACCGATGACCTGCGAGTCATTCACTTCGGTAATGACGATACCGAGGTAGCCCGGCAATTTACGGGCGCTCAACCCATTGAATTTCTCTGCCGTAATCATGGTTTGTCCAATGACCGATGCGCGGCATCAATCGAGCGGCACATTGTCGAAGAAATCGACCACCCCGGTCTCCAACGAGTATTCAGCACCGACCACCAAGAGACCCGCATTCTGGATCAGATTCTCGATGATGTCGGATCCATGCCGCAGGTGATTTACCGAGGCCCGGATATTGGCGCGAACCGCTTCACGCACCAGCGCATCCTGATCATCTTTAAGATCCGTTGCCAGCAGGCCTTCCACGCCCGGTCTGATGAAATCAACAATGGAATGCAGATTGCGGGATTGATTCTCCACCGGCCGCCGCAGCTGTTCCAGTGTGGTTTCGATGGCACCGCAGCGGGTGTGCCCCAGCACCACGACCAGCCGCGTGCCGTGCCGCACAGCGGAAAATTCCACGCTGCCGATCAACGAGGGCGCGACGATGTTGCCGGCAACTCGGATGACGAACAGGTCTCCCAAGCCCTGATCGAAGACTATCTCGACCGGGACCCGGGAATCGGAGCAGCCCAGGATGGCCGCGAAAGGCGCCTGCCCGGCGGCCAGCTCAATGCGCCGCGCCCGACTCTCGAAGTCTCGGCTGCTGGCCTCGGAGACGAAGCGGTGATTCCCCTCTCGCAAAAGCGCAAGAGCTTCTCGAGCCGAGATCATCAACGGCTACAGCGGACGGCGGGCTGAGCTATCGCGGTATCCAAGAATGCGCGCGGGCAGAAACAGGATCGCCCGCAGCAGCGCAAAGACGGCCTCGAATGAAATGGCGAGCGCGCGAAACGGCAAGGACAGGAGCCATACCAACGGCCATAGAACAAGGGCGAGGATGGCCAATGGCCAGCACAACACCAACAACAGACACCAACCGAGAAACACGAGCATGGACTTCACCTCCCTCGTTCCCTTAACCAAACCCTATCATACCCGTTGCGGAGCATGGCCGCCTGTCGCCGGGTATGCACTCAAGATCTCTTGGACCTTGTACTATTGTGGGGTTGTGTCCGCCGTTCATCCCGCCAAGGCGGCGGGGCGCAAGAGCTCCATTTGCCGTTCCGGGTTTGCCGGCGCGGTAAATCCGAATTGTGCATACAGTCCGTGCGCATCCAGCGTGCCGAGCGTAAAGCGCATGATGGTGCGCAGCGCCGGATGCGAAAGAATATGGCCCATCAACAACTTACCCAAGCCCCGGCCGCGGAACTGCTCCAGCACGAAAACATCCAGCACATGCGCGAAGCGCACGTAATCCGTCACAACCCTGGCAAAGGCCATTTGACGGCCATCGCCGTAAACACCAAAGCACAGAGAATTTTTGATGCAGAGCTCGACGCTGGAGCGCGAGATTCCCTTGACCCAGTAAGAATCGTTCGCCAGGAACTCATGAATCATCGTCACATCGAGCCGTGCTTGGTCAGCCGAGATTTCGATCGCTGTCATGTGTCCTTAATCAACCTCTTCGGCGCGACCAATCGATAGCTTATTTCCACCAGGTTTCGGACCTCGGACCAGTCGATTGCCTCGCCGTCCAGCCTCAATCCGAACCAGCCCCGGGGGCCGATATACGGAGGCAGATAAAACCGCCGCGGCTCTCGCGAGGCGCGGTCGACATTTTCACCGAGCGCCGACTTGCAGCACACCGAAACGATGTTGTCACCGTGATGATTGTTGAGAAAATAGGCGAACACCTTGCCGCGCACCCGATAATCCGCGTGGTCATTGACATCGCGCCGCTCCGCCTCGGGCAACGAAAGGCAAATCTCGCTCAGTTTCTCCAAGATCTGCTGCGCGCGCTTCGGCGCGCGGGTCCCTGGCATCGAGATTTTGCGCTTGGCCATCACCTGCTCCGAGCGGCGGTCGCGCTCTTGACGTACTCCTGCCGCCGGAAGCGCAACGCGGACCAATCCTCATCGATTGCGACCTGGCGAACCGACTCGAAGCCCGCACCTCGGATCACCTGCCAACCGGTATCGCGGTTAAATTCGCAGCTGTAGCGCTTGGATGTTCCCTTCGGATACGCAAACCAGATCACGGCATCGCCCGCGGAGGCGGCCGCGAGAATCGCGGACACTCGATCCAATTGCGCCTGAGTCGTGGCAAATGCCAGACCGAACTTGACCGACTTCGGCTTTTTGGGATCGCGCAAAATCTTGATGCCCCTGAGCTGCTTTAATTCGGACTCGAACGAGTCGGGAGCACCGAATACGGCGATTTCATCGTGCGCGCCGAGATTGAGCTTGTTGAACAGTGGAGTCGTGGCGCTTTTCATGCTCCCTGCCGATTTAAGAGGGCGATGCGTTGTTCGAGCATGTTCAATACCATCGGCCAAGCTTGCCGATGACGATCCCGGGCCGCTGCGTTGGGAAATCCCGCGTGTTTCAAACACAGCCTGGTACCTTCGCCCGCCGGGTGCAGCTCGACCGTGACGACGGTTTCGGCGCCTTCCGTTCCCTTGGCGCCGGTCACCCAGGTCAATTCCACCAGCTGGTTTTCGATCAGCCGAAGAAATCTGCCGTAGTGCGGGTGGCGCTCGACCGTCGGTTCCGATTCGTGCTTGAATTCGGTTTCAAAGAAAAATACGGCGTCGACTTCGGGCCGCATCAGCACCGAGCCGGGGGCGGCGAACCATCGATCGATTCCGCGCGTCCACGCGTCGTACAGTACCGCGGGTGCTTGCGCAAAGCGGTGCTCGAGCCAAAGATCATAGGGACGCGCCGACAGGTCGGGCGGACGGGTGGGCGCACCTGCATTCATCGGCTAACGGCTCTCGGACAGCGCAAGGCGCAGTCCGACAAAAATAAACAGGCCGCCGACGCATCGATTGAACCATTTCTTGAACGCCGCGCCGGGCGCGAGGCGACTGCTGATACGCGCCGTCGACCAGGCCACGATCAGATTCCAGATCGTGCCGTTGAAATTGAAAATCGCGCCGAGAAAAAGAAATGCCAGCGGCTTCGAACCGGCGCCCGACTCGACAAATTGGGGGAGAAACGCCAGGAAAAACAGCGCAACCTTGGGATTGAGGACATTGGTGAGAAAGCCCTGCAGGAAAACCACCCGCAAGGGCACTCTCCGTCCGTCTTGCGCGATTGTCGGGGAATGAGCCGCGCCCGCGGAACGAATCAGGCCGACACCGACATAGAGCAAGTAGAGGGCGCCGAGGATTTTTACCACCGTGAATGCCGTGGCGGATGCGGCGAAGATTGCCGACAAGCCGAGCGCAGCGGCGCAGATGTGCACCAGGGTGCCCGTCCCGATGCCGAGCGCCGCGACGGACCCGCCATGCCAGCCTTGCGTGGAGCTGCGAGACACGATGTAAAGCGTGTCCGGACCCGGCGTGATGTTCAACAGCAGTCCGGACAGCACGAAAAGCCAAAGATCATGTGCGGCAAGCAATTAGGTACTCGCTTTTTTCTTAAACAGCGCATCGCGCCGCGCCAAACTGTCCTTCGGCCAGTACTGGGAGGCCTTGTAATATTCATCCACCGCGGGCGTCGCGGCAGGTAGCACCACCCACGGCTGCTTCGACGCCGTAAAAATATGAATATCCGGCGGCAGCGCGCCGGGATTGTCGAGCGTGCCGACGCGAACGAAGCACAGCGCGTCGCCGGCACCTGCGTAATTGCTCCACACGGCGATCAGGCATTTCGGGCAACGAGTGATGCGTTGTCCCTTGCCGCTGTTGGAAGGCGTATCGATCACGCGCACTTCGCCTTCCAAAAGCTGCAACCGCTCGGCCTCGATCATGGCGTTGAGCGCAAACGCCGCTCCGGTTTCCCGCTGACACCAAGTGCAGTGGCAGCAATGCACGAAGAGGGGCTTGTCCATCATGCGGTAGCGGACCTGGCGGCAGGTGCAACCGCCCTCGTAGCGGTGCGATTGATCTGATGGCATGGTACTCACGCGGCGCGCTTGAGCGCGGTTACCTCGATTTCAATTTGCATCCGGGGGTCAAGCAACCCTGCGGAGATCATCGTCATGGCGGGACGAGCCGCGCTGAAATATTGGCGCAATACCGGCCAACAATCGCTAAAACGATCGGCCTTGGGCAACACATAGGTGACGCGCACAATGTCGGCCATATCGGCGCCCGCTTGGCGCAAGGCGGATTCAATATTCTTCAGACACTGCTCGGTCTGCTCCACCAGGTTGTCGGAAATGGTCATCGTGCTGTAATCGAATCCGGTGGTCCCGGAAACGAATATCCATTCCCCGTCGACCACCGCTCGCGAGTAGCCGATCTCCTGTTCAAACTTTGATCCTGAACTGATCAAGCGGCGCGCCATGCTGTTGCCCCTTTTGAAAATTCGCGCGGGAGATTGCGGCCATCGGATTGCCGAGGTTCTCTTAAGTATATTCGTTGCGGCAGGTTTCAGTCACTTCGAGCGGGTTATGGCGCTTGGTTGGGTGTCCAAGTACCAAAGGCCCCCCGAAAATGCGCTCCACCACACCGCCGCGAGCCACCAATCTCCGAGGAACTGGAAATGGGTCCTGGCGAAGAATCCGATCAACACCGCCGCGACACAGGCGGCGGCGATCGCAAGGATCGCTCGGCTGGAGAATGTCCGAATCCAGAAAATGCGAACGAGGGAGCCGTAGGTGATCGCGCCTGACGCTGCGCACAGCCCCAGCGCCAGGTAGAGCCGTTCATTCGAGGGCAGTACGGCAAATAGCTCCAAAGCCAAGATGCCGATATAAAGAGCCAAGACGCTGAAACCCGAGGCGATCGCGATGAACGCGCACTTGCGCCATAGAACATCAGGAGCGCGAAGCGCCAACACCAATGCAGAGGCGTGCAGCGCGCCGTTGATGGCGAAGGTCGGCAAGAATGGCTCGCTGAAGACAGCCCATCGACTCAAGAGCAGCAGGATCAGGGCGGCCACTGCGAGCAGGCTGAAGTGCCGGCCATAGTGGAAATGTCCCATGAACTGCTGAGTTTAGCGCTGAGCGCGGTATCGTAGGAACAGCAGCAACGCGCCGGCCAGGATGGTCATGTCCGCCACATTGAAAATGCCGGTGCGCAGCGAGCCAATGCCGACATTTAGAAAATCAGTGACACGGCCGTCGTGGATCAAGCGATCGATCAAGTTGCCGATTCCCCCGCCCGCCACCAGCGCGAGGCCAATGAATCCCTTCGGGCCAAGACGACTCGAAAACAGCGCCGCGCCGACCAGACCCATCAGCAGTACCGCCACGGCCGCGGTCAGCAATGCAAAGCGCACGGGCTCCGGCAGCGAGGCGCCAAGACTTAAGAATGAGCCGGGATTTTCGACGAGCTGCAGGCGCAAAGAATCGGCCAGCAGCGATTGCGTTACGCCGGCCTCGAGGAATGCGCGAGCGGCGGACTTCGACACTTGATCGCAGCCCACGCAGCCCAACAGGATGAGCGTGACGACGCCAAATCTGGGAATCATTCGCATGTTCAGAACCTTTGCTTGCCGGTCACAATGTCCCACCACAGCCGCCAGTCGCCCATCAGGCTGAACCCCGGATACCGGAACGTCGCCGGTTTGTTGTGCTCAAAGAAAAAATGTCCAACCCATGCAAACGCGTAGCCTTGAATCAACGCCACTCCTACCAGCCACCGGCTTTGAATCACCGCGGCGGCGAGCAGCAGCGCGAGCGCGATGCTGGTGCCGGTGAAGTGCAGTCGGCGGGAGATCGGATTGGTGTGCTCGCTGAGATAGAAAGGATAGAACTCGCCGAAGCGGCGGAATCTTGTTTCCTGGTTCATAAGGATACTGTCCGCGCTCGCCCGAGACTTACTGCCCGAGACCCGCTTCGACCCAGTCGAGGCGATCCTTGTGGAAGTGCTTCGCTGCTACCGGTACGCCGGAAGCCGGGAACTCCATCACGTATTCGTCGGACGCATCGAATTTCGGCCACCTGGTTCCGCCGGCGGAGTCCGGATCGCTGGTTTTGGCGAACTGCGCCCAGTACTTATTGGCCGCGATCGCGACGGCCTTGCCTTCATCGTCGAAGGGCGTGGCGCGCGGGGTGTTGAATACGTAGGCGATTTCGCCGCCGTGCGGCAGGCCGAACAGGGTCGCGCGCTGTGCGGCCGGCGTATACGAGAAGTGGTAAACATAGGTGGGGTTGCCGTGTTGCGCATGGAGGCGCGCCAGATCGCGGTCCGGTTCACTGATGGAGCTGTCGGTAACAAGGCGGGCGATGATGCGGTCGGCGTCGCCCGTGTTCTCCGGATCATAGGCGGCCGCAAAGGCATCGCGTCGCTGCTGGATCGATGCCAGACGCTCGCTGGCATTCAAACCGCGTCGCGTCAGGCTGGCCTCGTCGCTATTGCCGCCGAGCAGATAAGGCACGTGTGCCTCCAACCCCTTGGCGAAACCATCAGCGGCGCTGCCGGTGATCATCTTGCCGTCGGCCATCGGCAACAGCTGCTCCGCCGACCCGATGCCCGCCACGTTGCTGGTGAGGTCGGTCCACGGCAGCGCGCGCAGCGCCTGCGCGGCCGCCGCATCCGTGCCATGCACTCCCGCTTTTTCGGCAAACGCGACGCCGCTCTGCTCGACGGACGAGATGGGTTTGGCGGCGAGGCGGCCGAATCCGGACTCCGACAGCGCCTTGGCAAACAACCCCTTGGCCTGCGGAGCAAGCATCAGGTAGTTGATGGAAATTGCGCCGGCCGATTCGCCGAAAATGGTGACATTTTTGGGGTCGCCGCCGAATTCCTGGATATTGTCCTTCACCCACTGAAGGGCCGCGATTTGATCCATCAAGCCGTAGTTGCCGAGCGGCCCCTTGGGATTCTCGGCGGTGAGCGCGGGATGAGCAAACCAACCGGCGCGGCCCAGCCGATAGTTCACGGTCACCACGACGAGGCCTTGTTTGGCGAACTGCGTACCGTCGTAGACTGATCCGGAACCAAAAATGAACGCCCCGCCATGAATCCAGACCATGACCGGCAACTTGGCGCCTTTCTTCGTGTCTGCCGGCTCGTAGACATTCAGATACAGACAATCTTCTGCTTGAGCGCAGGTCGCCGAATATACGTTGCCCGGCCGCACATCGGACCATTTCGCGGCAGGCTTCGGCACACGCCAGCGTAGATCGCCCACCGGCGGAGCCGCAAATGGCAGGCCGCGGAATACCGCAACGTCGTTGGCGATGAAGCCTTGCACCTTGCCTTGGCTGACCTTGACGATGGGACCGTTGAGCGGTGGCGGTGAATTGATCGCCGGATCGGCTTTTTGCGCTTGACTGAATGCTGCATCGCCAAGCAAGGCCCAGAGGATCGCCACGGCGGGTCCGGCTACTCTTTTTATTGACATCATTTTCCCTTGTTGAATCATGGCCCTACGGCGGTAATACAGCCGACGCGGCGTGGGCCTGCGGCATCGGAGCGGGGGCCAGCATAAGCGATGCGGCATTCGGCCGCGGCTAAAAGTACCAAGTGAGTGGTCAGAAATCCAGCAAGTCTCCGTGCCAAGGTTGATGGGAGGTAAATACGGCTTCCCGTTGCTTAACCTGCTGTAAATCCCATCCGAGACGAGTTGCCTCGGCTAGAGCTTGAGACTGTGCCTTGATGGCGGCGCCGTAGTCGCCAGCCGATGCATAGGCGGCAGCTCTGACTTCCCAATAGCTCGGATCCTTCCTGTATTCACGTTGCACGCTATCGGTCAATGCGATCGCACGAGCCGGATCGCGGATGTCCTTCGACGGATTTGCCGCCAGTACCGCGGAGAGCAGCAGCTTTGCGGAACTGTTGCCCTGCTTCACGGCGCGCTCGAGCCATACCATCGCTCCGGACAATGACCGGGCGTTGGGATTGTCCCTCAATAGATACTCGGCAAGCGAGACTTGGGCATCGGCTTGATCGGCTTGCGCGGCCTTCTCCAACCAGATTTCACCCTTGTTGTTGTCGCATTGACAGCCGCGACCGCGTAGTAATCCCGTGCCAATTTGATACTGGGCGTAAGGAGCCCCGGCTTGAGCAGCCTTGAGAAACCAAGGCAGCGCCTTGTCATAGCTTTGGTTCAATTGCGGCAGGCCGGCAATCATCATGCCGTAAAGCATCTGTGCTGCAGGATCACCTGCCTGCGCCTTTACCTTCGTCTCGCGAACGCGGTGCTCGAGATCGCCGTAGTCACTCAGCGAAACTGCATTCACCTTGAAATGGTAGAGCATGCTGGCCGAGGTCGACACGGGTTGTCCGTTGATCCTTGCGGGCAGATACAGATTCCGCATGACACTCTCTCTAACGGTCGATTCGAAATATCCGCTCGGAAGTGCGTACAGAATTCGCGGCATGCGAGCGCGGCCATCCGGCGCCACGATGTATTCAACATAGACCTCGCCTTGAACGCCTTTTTGCTGAGCATCAATAGGGTAGCTCGGGACGAACGCCTTTGATAAATGGACGGGATCGCGATCATCGTATTCCTTGTCCCGCAGTATCCGAGGCAATAAGCGCTCATTGAGCTTCGTCTGGCCGTACTGGGCCTGGATGTCCGCGGAAATGCGCAATGATGTCGGCGTCAGCATGGGTTCCAATTCCGTGGCGAGCTCGGTTCCGGGCGAGTCGCCATTCTGACCGGCCAGCGACGCCCAAGCGTGCGCATAGACATAGTTTCGCGCAACTCCCTCCCCGCGGGCGTACATGGCCGCTAAACTCCTCTGCGCTTGCGGCTGGCCTAATTCAGCGAGCTCCTTGAATTGTTGGAAGGCTGTCGGGAAATCTCCTTTCTCGTACGCCGTTACCGCCAAATGCAAGTCCGCGCGAGCCGGTACTGCGGTCAAAAGTAAGGCCACAACGGTTGTCGCGATTAGTAAATTTAGACCACTTGAGCGCATAACAATCCCTTTGTTGGATCTACTCTTTCGCACACGACCGCGACATCAGTCGCCAGGCTCGCGATCATTGGTTTGGCCGCACCGACGGGCCGACGCTAGTTCTTGGTTAATTTGCCGAAACCGTAAGCGGCCACGGCCAGGGACACCAGTGATATCCCAATGAGAGTTCCGGTCCAGAATTCCGAGCTGATACCTAAGAACAATCGTGGCTCATGCGTGCGAGAAATAAGGGCGGAGCAGGGCGCTAAACAGGCGGGCGCCAGCGCCAGCAAGACAATTGTTCTTTGTTGCAGCGTCATCGGTTCCCTCAATGCCGTGGGGTCTTGGCAACGATTATCCACCGATAGCACGGTGCCGGCCACTGGGCGCGATCCTAAAGACCCCCAGTTCAGTCGCGCGTACCCGCCTTTGGCGGCGGTTCAACGGCGCGCTGCATGAATTCGGCGACGAGGGCCGCTTTCGCTTTGGAGTAAGTGGACAGCATGGTGTGGCCGGCACGCAGCGCTTCGATTTTCGCCCGTTCATAGCGTTCGCGCTCGTCAGGTTCGGACCTTAAGAACTCCCTGACTGCTAGAGTAGTTTTCCAGTGCGTGCCGCCCACCAGCACCACATGGGCGTTAAACGACTCGGTGCCGCGCCGACGAAAATACAATCGGTCGGGCACGCCCGCCTCCCCCAGCGCCTCGTATCCCAATGACTGCATGCGTTCGGTGACCGTCTCCGGAGGCGGATATGCGCTCAAGCCCACGATCAGATCGATGATGGGCTTGGCGATCAAGTGGGGTACGGCCGTGCTGCCGATGTGTTCGACGCTGTCCATCGAAATGCCCAGCGCCCTCGAAATGCGCAGCCGTTCGGCCGCCGCGATATCGCTCCACTTCGGGTCGTGCGCCGCAAGGCATACGGGCTCGTCGAGCGACATGTTCAGCCGCTGACGCTGGTTTCCGCACCATCGATGTCTCGCAATTTCGCGATTTGCTGGCCGTGAAGATCCGTGGGCGGCGAGGTGAATTGAACGCCTTGGCCTTTGGCCCGCGCATAAAAGGCCTGGATGTCGGCCACACGGAACCCGAGCTGACAGGTGCCGGCGGGATTTGTCGCCGATGCCATGTGCAGCGCCAGAGTGGTGGCGCCGGTATCGAACTCGCTCCATTCCGGCGAGCTAAATCGTAATTTAAGATTTAGCTTCTCGACATGGAACTTGATCGACTCGTCCATATCCCGGACAAACTTGATGGCGTAGGTAAGATCTGTGGACATGGGAACCTCCAATCGTTTATTGCATGCGCGTGGCGATTTGCCAGGTGTTGCCCCACTGATCCTTCACCATAGCGCGGCGGTCGCCGTAGGGCATGTTCGACGGACTCTCGAGCGACTGTGCACCCGCCTTCACGGCCCGCTGCCAGATGTCATCCGCGTTCTTAACGTAGACATAGAGGCATGCCGGCATCGGATCGCGAATTCCGGCGTCGCTGATCATGATGATGGAATCGCCAATGCGCAGCTCCGCCGGAGCTTGAGGCCGATAGTCTCCGGCGGCCCCAAACACCAGCTTGACAAAGCCGACCAGACCCTCGGCATCCCGAGCAATGATTCGCGGCGTGATGGTGTGCCAGCCTAAGGGTGCGTCACTCATACCATATCTCGATCTCGTAACCGTCCGGGTCGCGAACGAAGGCATACGGCAGGCCGGGCGCGAATTCACCGCGGGAAGAAACGGTTCCGCCGGCGGTCTCGACCGCCGCGATGGCGGCGTCAATATCCTGCGGGCGGGTGAGTCGAAAGCCAAAATGAATGATGCCGCCCGGAACGCCGGCGTCGGCGGGCCGTTTCTCGAAGGCCAGCACATCGTGCGGCCCGGGACCCAAGACTTGAATGGTTGATTCGTTGCGAAAATATTCGCGGACGCCAAAGACGGCGCGATAGAACGCCAGCGAACGGTCTGGATCGTTCACGCAAAGCGCCACGTGGCTGAGGCCATGGGTTTTGATCATGCCGCGCTCTGCTTTGTTGCGCCGGCCAGCCGCTTCAGCAGCAGTTTCAGCGCATTCTGCAGCGCCTGCCCCCGGCCTCGCACGTCCTGCATGCCGTGAAACATCGCCAGTCTTCGCCCGTCCGCGTAATCGCCCTCAAGAAAGCCGGACCCATCATCAATCGCCGCTGCATTCCAGAACACGAGGCGGATGCAATCTTTCTTGAACAGATTGAAGACGACCAGGTATCTCCTATATTCCTTGGGGTTAGACGGCGGCATTTCACCGGTATAGAAGAATGCGGGCGCATTCCACTTCACTTCCTCCCCGATGCGAGGATCCGTCTTCAGAATCGCTTGCCGAAGCGCCTCGATCACCTCGACAAGGGGATGCACGAGTTGCTTCATGTAGCGATCCACGCCCGCCGAATCCGACGCCTGGGTGGTCTTAAGTTTCGGGGGGCTCATAACGCTCCCGCAGTGTCGCCACCACGACTGATGTCGTGGCCGTCGGGCGTGACTTTGGCATGATGCGTCTTGCCGGTCGTGCTCAAAACCTGTGGGTGGAGGTGCTGCAGGGTGTGGTAGGAAAAGAGTAGCGGCATGAGGAGGTCCGTCCTTGCGCGGTACTGGCTGCCACAATATTAACGCTGTCGAGGGTCTTAACCTAACAACCCTTAACGACAGCGGCCCACAACCTTTGGCCCCAGCCGCCGCAGCTATCGTTCATGGGACTTAGGTGCCGAATCGGACTACGGCAAACTGCTCAGATGGGGTCAGGGGTCATGGTGGGAGGACCATGACCCCTGACCTTAAGGCGCAAGCGCGGCTTCGGCAGTCATTCAGTCGTCGTGATCGCTGCCCTTAACAATCACCTGCGTTGTTGCCGTCGCCTTTGAACTCGAATTGCTGCAAGTGAGTGTGAAGGTCGTCGTGTACTTGAGTGACCCGGTGCTAAGAGCCCCGGTGGCACCTAAGTGGGAGGCGTTCAAGCCGCCTCCCGTGATCGCACACGATGTCGGGTTCGAGCTCGTGGTCGATGCGCTCCAGCACAAGGACGATGCCTTGCCGCTATAGACGGTCGAGGGGTTCGCGGTAAAGGACTGGATCTTCACCGGCTGCACCACCGTCACGCTAACGGGCGTGGCAGTTGCCGTCGCGGTGACTCCACCGGCTGCATTGCTGCACGCGAGCGTGTAGGTGGTCGGGGCGTTGATTGGCGCGGCGGTCAGGGTACCGCTACCGGCGAGCCCCGATGCGCTAAAGCTGCCGCTCGATGCGATCGCGCATGACATCGCGTTCGATGCCCAGCTGATCACGGGCGAACTTCCACTGGTCACGCTGGCTGGACTCACGGTAAACGACCCGATCACTGGCGGCGTGACCACATTCACTGTTACCGACAGGCTCGTCGTTACGCTGATCGAGTTGCTGCACGTGAGTGTGTAGGTGGTCGCTGTTGTGATTGCCGGGGCGTTCGTTATCGTGCCGCTGACGGCGAGCGAGGAGACACTGTACGTGCCGGGCGTCGCCGCGATTGCACAGCCCGTCGCATTCGACGCGACCCACACCAGCGTCGGCGAAGTGGCACTGAGTACGCTCGCGGGTGCAGTGAACGTTGTAATTTGCGGCGGCGGCACCACGGTCACCGTTACCGGCAGGCTGCTCACCGCGATGCCGAGCGAGTTCTGGCAGGTCAGCGTGT
Source organism: uncultured Gammaproteobacteria bacterium (assembly GCA_963749775.1). Classification (GTDB taxonomy): domain Bacteria; phylum Pseudomonadota; class Gammaproteobacteria; order Steroidobacterales; family Steroidobacteraceae; genus Bog-1198. The sequence goes on along the minus strand of CAVVPB010000007.1, from coordinate 113,775 downwards.
ACATGGTCGTCGCGGCAATCGACATTACGGTGGTGCTGGTTAGCGCGCCGGCGCCGGGGGTCACGGCGCCGACGCCCGAAATCGCGCAGGACGCCGCATTCGTCGCGGTCCAGCTCAGCGTCGACGAACCACCGCCGCTGATGCTCGTCGGGTTCGCGCTAAATTGGCCGATCACCGGCGGTGGCACCACAGTCACCGTTACCGGCAGGCTGCTCACCGCGACACTGAGCGAGTTCTGGCAGGTCAGCGTGTACATGGTCGTCGCGGTAATCGACGTCACGGTGGTGCTCGTTAGCACACCGCCGCCGGGGGTCACGGCGCCGACGCCCGAAATCGTGCAGGACGTCGCATTCGTCGCGATCCAGCTCAACGTCGACGCACCGCCACTACTGATGCTCGATGGGTTGGCGCTAAACGACCCGATCACCGGCGGCGGCACCACGGTCACCGTGGCGGTCGCCGTGGTTGTGCTGTTGTTGAAACCCGTGCAGGTGAGGGTGTAGGTCGTGGTGCTTGTAAGGCTTGGGGTGGACACCTTGGTGCCACTGAGTCCTGACGCCGTGAAGCTCACCCCGTCCGAAACCGTGCACGACGTTGCGTACTGCGAAGTCCAAGTCAGCGTCGAGGATGTGCTCGGCTGGATGTTCGGCGTATCCGCCGACAGCGTCACCACCGGGGGGCACGCGGGCGGTGTATCGCCCCCCGCGAGCGGCCATACCCTATTGGTTTGGCGCCCGAGGAGAAGCGTATTGAGGGTCACATACAGATTCGCCAGCCGTCCGCGAATCTCGCCCCACGGATTCGCGTTGTTGGTGGAATCACCGGGATAATTCGTAGCAGGACTCGGGTCATTACCCACCACGGCATCAAGGGCCACGGCTTGATTCGCGGCGCACGCGTAGCTGGCGCTACTGATGGAGGCGCTGATTTGACCGAGAGCGGTTTGCACCGTCGTCTGGGTTGCGGGCAAGATGTTCGCGTTAGCCACCGTCGTGGATAGATTGGTGGCCTTTGTTTGGGCAAAGGTAGCGAGTTGGCCGGGACCGCCCAGCGCGGCCGCGTTGAGCGTAAATCCGATGCCATAGACCGACATCCCACGGCTTGAGACCCGAGACTCGTCGCACGCTCCCGTCATTTCGACGAGCTGAGTCAGCGGCTGATTGGTGATCTGATCGATTTCAGTTTCAACGATTTTCCCTTCCGGAAAAGAGATGCTGCCATCCGGGTTTAGCTCCTCGCGCGTCCCCCAGAGCATGACCGCAAACGGGGAAAACGGCTGCTGCGTGAAGGCCTGGCAACTCGGGTTCATAGTGCCCGCGGGGGGCGGCAGGATCTGGTCGGCGTCTTCCTGAGTCATAACAAGGAGGGGATTGCCGGGGAGATTGTCCACACCGATGGCAACGGTGCGGATCAACGCGAAGGCGGCGCCGGAAAGCCCCGAACCGCCGCACGTTTCTCCCGTAATCACCTCGTTGCCAAAGCCGGGGCATACGGTCGAGACCTTAAGCTCGGTACCGTCGCACACGCCGCCATGGACCCGCGGATCCGACAGAACCACACAGGTCTGCTCGGTCACATTGCCGGATATGCCCAGCGGTGATTGCGGAGCGCCGGTGATCTGGTGCACGTCGACGCCGTTGCTAATGTCGCAGGTGGCGGGCGCGACACAGCTGGTCGCGGAGACCGCGGCCGCGCGCGCGACCGCGATACCGACCGGCTCCAAAACACCCGCGGTTACGGCCCCGACCAGGTTATTGGTGCCTGCGGTAACGGGCGCGCCAAGCTGCAGGATCCGGCCAGTCAGCTTGGTCAGCACCTGCGTGGCAAACGCGTACGGAACCTCGAGTTGCAGGCCTACCTTCAGCTTCTGCAAACCGATGCCAAGATTGCTGGCGAATACCTGCACAATGCTGGGTACGACTGCGCCGTTCGTCGCGGTGAAGTCCCAGCGCTCGATTCTGCCGGCGGTGGTTGCGATCAATAATGTCGGATGACTGACCAGCGCATCAGCCGGCCAGAAGTCCATGCCAGTCGGGAACTCTGTATTGGGAAACTGGCTGTTCGTGATGAGTACAAGATCCGGCGCGATACGCGGACCTGCGCCGCCCAGTACTTTGGCAATGCTGGCGGCTTGGTATACGACGAGCTCGGAAACGTTGCCGTTCTGCGGCCACGACTTGTTGCCAACGAGCACCAACAGGTCGCCCACGCCCCAGGCCGCCGTCGCGGTCGACGCCACCGCGGTTTCCTGGAGGATAGTGATCCCGTTGGCGGTGCTGAAGCTGGTCCCGTCGATGAGCAGCGGACTTGCGGCGTAGCCCGTCGCGGACTTGGAATTGGCGGGCAGCACCCATACCGCTCCCTTGGTCCCGTCGAGGAGCTTCGAGGTTACGATATAAAGATTGCCGGCGCCGTCGGTGGACAAGCCGTCCGGGTGGGCAGGACCGCTGCCGGATCCCGTATAGCTCCACACGACCATCTCGGACGCCGGCGTATTGCCCAATGCCGGCGTGTAGCGAATGATTTGGCCTTGCAATGCGTCGGCGACCAGCACATCGACGGTACCCGTTGCCGCGTTGGCAACTTGCACGAGCGCCTGGAAACTGCCGTGCTTGGATCCGTCCGTGTTGAGCGGCTTCGTCGTCCCCGGGGGCGGCGTAAAGGATGTCACGTCATAGACGGAATTGCCGAGGGCATTCGCTGCGGTCACTCGCAAAAGTTCCGCGTTGGCGGTCGCGAAGGGCAGCACTGCCATGATGACGATTGCCGCGCGCACGATGACCCGTGCCACACTGGATGAATGAATGCTCACGGACCCCTCCTCGTTGTTCTTAGATCCCTCTTGCACCTGCGGTGCATGAGCTATCGCGCGTCGAGCAGCTGAGTCGGTGATTGCGTCGCAATCATTTTGAACATCCCGAGAGTTGCTTTATGCGTTTTGTGCGCCGGAGCCTAGCACAAGCAGGTGTTTTGACACATGCCCGCGTAAAAAAACCGCCGCCCGGCCGGGCGGATTATGTAAGGAAATGCAGAGGAGACAGCTATCGAACTTGCGCTTCGGCGGGTGTGGCGGGCGATGTCCGCATGGCCCCTGCGGCACCGGTGTGCGCACGCAGCGAATCCAGATACCGTTGTGCGAGGCGGTGGTACTCGGGTGGGGCTCCCGTATCTTTGCCGAGGATTCCCAGGCTGTGTGCGAGCAGGGTTTCCGCCTCCCCGTACCGGCCGAGACCGGTGAGCGCCGCTCCTTGCGCGCTTTCCCCGACCGCGGTTTTCCAGTGCGTCGGCGACAGCGCGGATGACAAGATCCCGATGGCACGCCGCGAGGACACCAACGCCTCGTCATACTTGCGCTGCGCGACCTGAAGTATGGCCAGGTGAACCAGGCTGGTGGCGACGTCCGGATGTGAGTCGCCCACCAAACGCTCGCGCATCGCAAGCGAGGCCTGCAGATCCTTATCCGCTTCCGCATATTGGCCGGCTTCGGTCAACCAGAAGCCGATTCGATTCATGATGCGGGCAACCTCGGGATTATCAGCGGGGAACAGCTTTTGGTACACCACCAGTGACTCGCGCTCGGTCGCGAGCGCATCGCGGGTGTCGCCGCGGTCGTATTGAACGAAGGCAAGATTGTTCAGGTTGCGGGCCACGCTCGGATGCACCTCGCCGAGTAGCTCGCGCTGCATGGCGAGCGCTTGGCGGAGCAATGCCTCAGCCTGCACCAAATCGCCCTTGTCCTGCAGTATCTGCGCCAGGTTTTCGAGTCCCGCCGCGATTTCAGGATGCTTGTCGCCGAGCAGGCGACGCTTCATCGCGATGGCCTCCAGATAGAGCTGCTCCGCTTCGTCGTAGTCACCGCGTTGCTCCAGCATCTGGCCAAGGTCGTTGATGGCCTGGGCCAGATCGGGGTGCGGCTCGCTGCCCCGCAGCCCGCGCTGCATGGCCAAGACGCCCCGCATCAGGGGTATGGCGCCGTTTAAGTCTCCTTCATCCGCGATGACCCACGCCAGAACCTTTTGAGTACGGGCGATGTCAGCGTGGATAGCGCCATACAGCTTGTGCTGTCGCTCCAGCGCTTCGCGCAAGCTGTGATCCGCATCCGTGTATTGACCTTTCTGATCGTACATCGAGCCCAGGCCATAGAGGGTCTTGGCGAGTTCGACCTGGCTCTGCCGGTCGTCGGGCCGCGAGGACTGGATGGCGATCGCATCGCGGTAGGCCTTCTCGGCGCCGTCGAAGTCCGCCTGCAGCGTCAGCAGGTCTCCTTTGTGTTGCAGCGATACGGACAAGGCCAACGGATCTGCGGCATCGTCGCGGCGCCGCGTCGCCACTGCCCCGTCGAGGGATCGGCGCGCCTGACCGTAAAGGCCCAGCCCCATGTACACCGTGCCGACGGTATCCATCAGCGTCGCTCGGATGGCGGGCTGCTTGGCGAGATCGGTGTCGATGCGCGCCGCACCCTTGTCCAGCATTTCGCGGGCCGTGACGGTATTGCCGCGCGCCTCGCTCGGGTCGGAGATGCGAAACAGATCGACCAGAAAGTTCGTCGTCTGCCGGGCGGTCTCGGCCTCGGCTTCCGCGCGCGCCGTCTGCCGCTCGGCCGCCTTGCGCTGGATCAGGGCGTAGCCGGCGAGGCCGGTCGTGATGACCATGCCCGCCAAGGCGGCGCAGGCCACCACGAATAATCGGCGGTTGCGGCGCTGTTGCTCGCGCCGCCGCAAAGAGTCGAAGCCGACCCCGAGCACGCCGGCGATCAGCTTCAGCTTGGCGTTGTTTTTGCCGTCCTTGCCGGGGCGGGCGTCCGCCGCGATCGGCTCGGTGCGCGTGGAGCTGAGATTGCCGTTCTCGTCGAGCTTAAAGCGCAGCGCCGGCGGGAAGCATTCGTTGTCCGCCTGCCCCGGGACGTCCGAAGCGTTCGGCTCGCCGTCCACAATCAGACAAAAGATGCGGTTCTCTCGGCCGAGCCGTTTGAAAGCGAGGATTTCCTCGTTGACCCATTTGGACTTTGCCGCTTTCGGCGAGCAAATCACGATCTGGCAGGCCGATTGGTTCAAGGCCTCGCTGATGACGGTACCAAGATCCGTTGCGCTCGACAGTTCCTCGCGGTCGCGAAACACCGGCGAGAGGCGCTTAGGAATCACGCCGTGCGCCGATTCGGTTCCCACCAGATTGCGCGGAGGTCGATAAGACTCAATCGACTTGTGCAGCCAGCCAGCCCAGCGGTCGTCGCGATGACTGTAGCTGAGAAACGCCCGATATTTCGGCCGATTCACGTGAGGATTTTCCTTGGTGGCGGGATCTTCGATGAACACTGTCCCTTGCCGCGCACTTTAGCCTAGTCGATGTCCGGGACACCAGCCAGCGGCGGGAACCGTTGTAATCATGGATGAGTCGGCCTCACAATGCACGCTCAGGCGATCACCGCCGAAAATAAGACGAGTAGATCATACTGAGCGAGAATTCCCCCTTCATCGTCGGTGTCTCTGGTCACCGCGATCTGGACCCCGACGGCCTGTCGCGCCTGCGCGAAGCCGTAACCAGCTTTGTTCAGCAACTGACGCAGCACTTGCCGGACACCGATTTGCGCTTCATGGTCGGCATGGCCGAGGGCGCGGACCTGCTGATCGCGCAAATGGCGTTGGACCTCGGCTTGCGCGTCGATGCCGTGCTGCCCATGCCCTTCGAGCATTACGCGGCGGATTTTGACGCGGCGGCCCTGGAGGTGCTCAAGGTCTTGCTGCGGCATCCGCGCGTCCGGGTGGTTGAATTGCGCTCCATGCACGTGGATCTTGAGGCGGGGCCGAGCACCCCCGCCGAGCGGGACCTGCTCTACGCCAATTTAAGCGACACGTTGATTCGGCGCAGCAGTCTCCTGCTGGCGCTGTGGGATGGACACCCGTCGACACTGCCCGGCGGCACGGCCGATACCGTATTGCGGTATCTGGGCGTACGTTCGGAGGAAAATACCGGACAAGATAGCGTCGAATTTGTTGTTGCTCCTCACGACCTGCATTGGGAATCGAGTCTGGTGTACTGGATCCCTACGGGCCGTCGCGGCAATGCGGTTGCCGCCACCGATGTTCAGCCCTGTTTTCTTTTGGGTATCGGGGACAACACCCTGCAGGTGCAGCAAGCCATGCCTTCGCGGCTGATCGCGCAGCTGACCCAGCTAAACGAGTACAACCGTAATTATCAGCATCTGAGCAAACGGGGCATCGGCACTCCGGATTCCTTGTTGGCAAACCTGCCGCCGGATGTGCCGCTGCACGACCGGCAAACCCTTGATGAGATCGACGTGCAATACGGCAAGGCGGACCTGCTGGCCGTTCATTATCAGAAGCATTCGGAACGCCTTTTCGCCCTATTCGGTCTGATGGCGTTCGTTATGGGATTGGCCTATCTCGTTTATGAGAAGCTGCTCGAATCGAAAGTAGTGATCATCGGCTACCTGGTTCTGCTGCTCGCGAGCGTTGCCATTTACTACCGTCTGCAGGGCAAGGAATGGTTTGCCAAGCACCTGATCTGTCGCATGATCGCCGAGACGATGCGCGCCAGATTCTATGTAACGCTGGCAGGGACCGACCATTTGGTCGACGCCGAGGAGGTGCTCGCGCTGTCCGGAATCGACAAGTTCCGCGGTTTCAGTTGGATCGGCCATGTGCTGAAGGGCGTCGGCGCCATCGATCGGCATCCGCAACCCGCCGCCGCCCGCGATTCTCCCCAGTCCCGATACGTCGATCAGGCGTGGATCGAGGCCCAGCATCAATATTTCAAGACGCGGGTGGCGAGACTCGAGAACAGCAGCAACCGCGTCAGGTTGCTGAAGAACATTGTCTTCGTGGTCATCATCGCCGTGATCATGACCGTGGTATTGCTCGGCGATCCGGTGGGCCCGCCCAGGCTCAGCGACAGCGTCTCGCTGAAAAATCTGTTCACCTTCGGCATGGGCGTCCTCATCGTGCTGCTCGGCGTGCTGGAATTGCATCAGAACAAAATGGCGACCCGGGAATTGCTTTGGCAATACCGCAATCAGCTGGGGCATTTTTCCCGAGCGCGGCTGCAGCTGTCGCGCATCGCGGCGCCGAGCCGGCGCAGAGAGGTGCTCGCCGAGCTTGGCAAGGAGTCGCTCATGGAAAGCTGCCTCTGGACCATTCACCGCTATCATCGGGAGCACGAACCACCGCACGGCCGCTGACGCGCGCTAGGCGCCGCCGTGGAGGAAATGCATCACCAGGCGCTTAACGCTTGGTTGAATCCGCGGCGGCTGCGGATTTCTTGGCGAGGCGATACCGATACACGGTTAGGACGATACCGCCGATTAGAAAGGCCGCGGCGAGCCTGGGTTCGCCACGCTGAAACTCCCGGTATGCGATCGCGACCCAGAATACGAACATCACCGCGGCGATTAGCTTTGGCATAAAAGCCCTCAATTCGCACTATGCGAGAGGCAATGGAAGACCTTGCAGACGCAGGAACGAGAGCTTGTCCCAATAGCCGCGTTGAAACGTGATTTTTTGTTCCACCACATGGAAGAAGCCGCAGCCGCGCAAACCATTCGGGTCTCGCCACTCGAGGATGGCCCAGTTTCCTTCTTCGAAGATGTTCTCAACGATGCAATGCATCTTGGCTGCCGCAAACCCGGCTGCAAACATTTGGCGGATATTCTCTCTACCTTGAACGGGTGATTCCGCAACCTGATGGTTGACCGCGTCCTGTGTGTAAAAGGAAGCCAAAGCGGCCGTGTCGCTGCGATTAAACGCCTCGACCCACGCTTGCACGAGCTGCCGGGGCGTCATGGCCGCGCTAACGGTTGTGGGGCCTTGCGCATCATCGATCAGCCTTTCCTGCCTGGAGTTTCGAGCGCGGCCGCTTCGTAAATCGCGAGGCTCGGAGATTCGGCGGCCAAGGCTTCCAACGATCTCGCGAAGGTCTTTGAGGCCGGCACCGCGAAATGCTGCCATAGCGCTTCCCGGCTCAGCCATTGTTCTACAAACACGAGCCTGTGTGGATTTTCAGTATCCTGATGCACCGCGTGGGCGATGCACCCGGGTTCTCCCCTCGATCGATTCACATGCTTGCGACTCAAGGCGAGAGCCTCGGGCAGGCAATCTTCACGGGCGACAACGCTTCCAATCACGAGGATCATGGATCACTCCGAGGGACGAACGTTACGCGCGCTTGCGCAGATACACGTGCGTGGCTCGTTCGCCGGCGACGTGCTCTGCGCATTCATAGCCCAACGCGCGCATATCAATGCCGTTCCACAGATGCTCTCCGCAACCGAGCAAGACCGGCCGGATGGCGAGATGCAGCTCGTCGACCAGGCCGGCGCGCAGATACTGACGAATAGTTGATACGCCGCCGCCGAGGCGCACGTCGCGCCCGCCCGCCGCCGCCCTCGCCTGCTCCAAAGCCGAGTGGATGCCCGAGGTGACAAAGCGAAACTCGGTGCCTCCCGCCATCTGAAGCGGCGCGCGCTCGTGATTCGTCAGCACGAACACCGGGGTGTGATACGGCGGCTCCTCACCCCACCAACCCTTCCAGCTCTCATCCGGCCACGGGCCTCTAACAGGGCCGAACATGTTGCGCCCGATGATCCATGCACCGATTCCCGCAAAGCCTTGCTCCGCAATGCTGTTGTCGACTCCCGTCTCGCCATCGTCTTTACCGTTCGTCTTCCGCCAGGTGCGCGTGTGGAAGAACCACTCCATCAACTCGGGGCCGCGCACGCCGAGCGGATTTTGAAGATCTTGATTCGGCCCGGCACCGAACCCGTCGATGGAGGTCGCGAAGCACAGTACGCGGAGTTTGGACACTGATTCCTCCCTGCTTTACGGTTGGCAGCCCTGTTAGGCGCCTAGCGTTTCGGCGGAGCGCTGTGCGGCGACTCGCCCGGCTCGCTTTTCAGAATCGTGTATCCGCTGACGTAACTGCTCCCGTCCAGCGTATGGGTCCATATCCACTCGACGTCTTCATCGGGTCCTAGCACCACCGACTCGACTCGATTCAAGGGCGTTTTAGCCGATGCCGGGGAGGGCCGCGGTGCGGGAATGGTCCGCGGTGATTGCTGCGGTTTGATTGACATGAATCTTTCCTCGAAAGACGGCAGGCCGCCATCGGCCTTCGTGCGCCAATTGATCGAGATAATGGCACCGATCGAGCTCGCGAACAAATTTCAACCCTGTCGCATCCGCGGCGCCGATCCTATCGCCGTGGCCGTTGTCAGAAATCTTCTGAAACCCCGCGGTCGGCGTTCCTTGGTGGAAGCGCAGGTTCCATACGTCGTTCGTTTGTTGCCAGACCGAGGACCGAATCGTGGGGCGAGAGAGCCGTCCTCGTTCGTCGATATGCGCACTCTTATATATGAGCAGCGTAAGCCCTTCACCCAGGCGATCGATTTCGAACTCCTGGGCCCATACGTGGTAGGGCGGCGCTTGGCCCATGAACTCCACAGCACTTGAGCTCGTGAATACAGAAATCCGGAGCGGCCACATTTGCGAAACGCCGGATGAAGACGGCGCTCAAGTTCCGCTATCGCAACGCACCTGCGGCTGATGAAGCTTCCAATTCGAGCGTTCGCAGCGTTGCGAGGAGCGCTGCGCCCTCATGCACTTACACATCGCCTCCGCCGGAAACATGCCAGTTGCTCTCAAAGAATGAAGGGAATGAGCGCCGATACGCGCTCACTGTAGGTCTCATAGGCGCTGCCAAACTGCTGGCGCATCCAGCGTTCCTCGATTCGCAGCTTGAGCCAGAATCCCCAAAAAACAATGGCCACGGCAACCAGCCTGAACCACTGTCCCTGAGCGACTGCTTGGCCAAAAGCTGCCAGCAAAAGTCCTGTGTAGATGGGATGGCGAACCAGCCCATAAGGGCCGGTTGCAATCAGCTCGTGACCTTCCTTGATCGTGATGATGCCGCTCCAGTTGCCCCCGAGATGCACCCGCGCCCAAACGGTGAAAAGAAGACCCACAAATGTCAGCGCTGCACCAACACCGGCGAAGATATGCCAATGATCCGGGGGCAGAAAGCGTTCGGCCAGCGTCGGAATCGGTAACTCGCGAGTCCACAGCAGGGCGAATCCCAGCGTGATCGGCACGGTGTAGGAGAGCCGCGAGGCAATGGATTCCTGGCGCTCGGTGACTTTGCCCCCACGAGCGAGTGCCCACCAATACACCACCCACGCCAGCCACATGCTCGGCATCAGGATCTGATAGAAACGAACCATCGGAGGTATCTCCGACCTAACGATGCGAGAATTTTGCGAAATGTCTCATGTTCGCTCAGTCAAGATACTTCCACGTGTCCGCCCCGTCCAGCAACCGGATGCGGACTGTGCCCAGGGCCGCAGGTTCCAAGTTTCTGACATTTACGCCCATGTAGTTCACCTTGCGCGGCTCTCTGCGCTTCCAGTTCATGATGCAACCGCAGGTCGCGCAGCGTACAAAATTCAAATTCTTCCGGCCCCATGAATAGGACTCCGTGGCGCCTCGTTTGCAGCGGACCCGAACATCCGCCGCCTTGTAGTAAGCCCACAGGACACCGTATCGCCGGCAGATCGAGCAATTGCAGCTGGTGAGCCTACGCGGCCGGCGAGGCACCTCAATTTGTACCGCGCCACAGTGACAGGTGCCGGTGAGCATTTTGGACCTCCTCGCGAAGCCTAACGGTCAGATGCGAAACGCGGATTGCGAGCCATTGGTCTAGGCCTTAGGGTTGTTCTTCATGAGCTCGAGCATGGAGGCCATTTTCTGATGAATTAGGTTGATGGCCTTGAGCGGACGAATCATCACTTTGAATTCGACAATCTTGCCCGACTCGTTCCACTTGATCAGGTCTATTCCGTTCACTTCGATCCCATCAACGACAGTTTCGAATTCCAGTAGCGCATCCGAGGGTCCCAGGATTTCTCGAACGTAGCGAAAGCTCGGGTTAAAGAACACTTCAAAGGCGGCAGAAAGGTACGACGCGGTAATCGCTCGCCCGCGTTGCGGCGCATGGACCACCGGTGAATGGAAAACGACCTCGTGCGCGAGCAGGGCGCCTAGGCCTGACGGATCTCGCGTTCGGACCAGGCGATGCCAGACGGCAATGGGGTGTTCATGCGTAGCAGCGGGACCTAGCTCTTTAGCCATAGACGCGCATCCTCCTCGACGCGAAAGAACCTAACCATGCCGTGCGTTGCGTGCTCGGCGATAAGCTCGCTGAATCGTTCGCCGTAGGCGTTCGGATCGGAAAGCACAACGGCGAGGCGAACGCGGTAGTTCACAAACTTCTGAAGCAGCTCGCCGGCGAATCCTGTGCGAAGGTCAAAGAACTCTGGACAGAGATCCTCTTCAGTAACCACGACACCGCCTCGCTCGATGCCCATGACAAGCGCATCATTGATGTCGCTCAAGGATCGAATGGCGCTTCGATGCTGAGTGGATCTAGTGTCTTCGGTATGCACGCGCCCGGTCTCCTCAAACCCCACACCGAGGGTAAGCGGCGTGGCTAATAATGTTGTCGATGGGGGTATCCGCAGGTCCCCCGCGCATTCAGCCGCGCTGCCAAGCACGGCACACTCAACTGGTCGGCTCGACCACGACGGCGGTGCCGTAGCAGAGCACTTCGGCCGCACCCACCATTGGCCCGGTGTCATATCGGATGCCTACCACGCCGTTAGCGCCCATTTTTCTCGCGTGCGCAAGCATCAGTTGAAAGGACTCTTCACGCGCCATTTCGCACAGATCGGAGAAAATTCCGACCCGCCCACCAAATAGCGTTCTCAATCCGCCGAGTATGCTCAGCGGTAAAGACCTCGTTCGCACGGTAATTCCTCGCACGATTCCCAAAGATCTTTGGACTCGAAGGCCAGGCAGTTCGAATGCGGTTGTTGTGTGCATTTGGTATTCAGGTTTCCTGTCTCGCTGGATGGGACTGACTTCACCTACTCATCGCATTTTTGACCGGCCAACTGCTCCGTGAGCTCCCGAAGACGCCGCTGCATATAGCGGCCCTCCTCCGCCGAATACTTTTTGTGAAGCGCCGCGTCGATCTCGCGCTGCTCAGTCTTGATTGCGCCGCACGCCGGGTTTTCCTGCGCTTCTGCAGAAAGACTCGCGACCGCCGCGGTGCTCGGAGCACTCTCCCGAGCATCTGCCGGTGCGAGCGCCGGCGCGGCACTTGCGGATTTCTGCGGCGAGGCCATGACATCTGCGGAAACCGTCGGTACCGCTGCCGGGTGACTCGCAGCCGGGGCGGCCGGCATTTTATTCTGGTCCTGAACGCTGAAAAAAGCGTCCGGCGACGCATGCTGATAACCGCTGATCACTTTGTAAGCGACGCCGGCGGCGCCGGCCAACAACAGCGCGGCGCCAAAAATCGGCCACAACCATTCCCGCAGGGCCGGTTTCATAGCACTGGCCGGATTGCCTGGGTACCGGCGCCGCTGGCGCAGAGCCGGCTCGATTCTGATTTATCCCACATCATCGACTCGCTCCCGAGATCAAATGCGCGCCCCTGCTCGAACCGATCGCGAGCGGCGCTTTGGCCTAGGAGTGAACCCTGGCGTGCGCCCCCTGAAATCGCGCCTATATCATAGATGGATCCACCAAGAAGTCTAAGCTCGTCCTTGAGACACCGATTGACGTCCGCGCCTAGCGGCGGTTTGCTCCGCGTCATCCAAGGTCTACGCCCAAGGCGCGGCAGCCGTCAAATCAGCCACCGCGATACTCGAGCGCGGTACGCCTCCCACTCAGCGCCGAATCGACGGGCCGCCCAAGGCTCTTCGAAAAAAATGACCCTCAGGTGAAACCCGATAGCGCATAGCGCGGAGTAGACAATGAGCGTGCGCGAATCCCAAAGCGCGCACCACCCCAGCAGAATGGCAACGACGCCGATGTACATAGGATTCCGTGAAATCCGGTAAGGACCCGCGATTACCAAGTGCCGGGGCGGATCCCAAGGCGCCAACGTGCCGCGCCCGGCAACGTAGAATTCGAGCACGCACCATAACAACAGAAGAGTACCCAGGCACAGTGGTATTGCCGCGAGCACGCCGTGCCGTACCGGGTGATGCGCCGAAAACCCAATCGCCAGGGGTATCGCGAACGCGACCAGACCGGGTAGGGCGATAAAGGCGACTATGGCTCGAAATAGCATCGACTCTTAAGGACCTGTTGAGCGGCGGGCGGCGGCGCAGAGATTGGACGGATTTTTTTCACCTCATCGACTCCCTTCGAAGATCCATTTAACGTTTTATGTTTCCATGCTGTCACGCTTCTCGCGAAGACCGGTCGGGACCGACGCGCACCTTAATATCCACGTAGGCAGCTTCGATTAGATCGCAAAGAGCTGGGGCATTGGGCTCGCGCCTAGGGTTCAATTTCACGTGCCGCATGCGCTTCCCACTTCCCTCCAATAGGCCGGAAGGGTCCTCGAGCATCGCGCCGTAGAAGAAGCCGACGTTGACATGGGTTTTGAATGAGTTGACGTACCCAAACGGCGCATTTTCCACACAGGCGACAGGGCAGCCATCGTGGATCAGTTCCCGGACATCGTCCCCGCATTGCCGCATCTGTGCAAACCACTGTTGCGCGATTAACTGCAGTTCAACCCGGCCCTCGGCCAACCAGAGATCAACGGCCGGATCCCGTTTTACGCCTCCCGAGAGCCGAAAGACGTCGTTCCTGCCGATCAACCCGCGCAGGTCAAGTGCAATGCGACGAGGCCTAGGTCGGTGCATGACGATAATGTCGAGCGACGCCGGGTTGCATCGACACCCAGCGCAGCGGATTGATATCAATCATCGCCCCCTCCTTGGCTCACCGACGATCGCTCGGATGTCTTCCCTTACCACTTGATCGAGCAACGCCACCCTTGGCGATGAGCGAAGTGCACGCTCTTCAAAAAGAGTTGGCGGCCGACCGAGACTTTGAGCCTTACTATCCACCTTAACCACTTGAATCTAGGGGTAACCGCGCAAACATTTTGGGTTGCGATTGAGTGATTGGCAATATCCGCTCATTTGCGAGACTATTTCACTATGGCTTCAAGAAACGGCAAAGCATCGCCAAATAATGCGGTCAAGGGGCGCGAAATCAGGCTGCGCGGCAAGCGCATCGCGACACTCGACAAAGGTCTTACGATGGTCCGAACCGGCCCTTCGATAGCGGGTGCTGTGCGCCCGCGTCGCGCCGATCAAGCCGGCGCCATGCTGCGCAAGACCGCCAAAGCCCTGAGCAAACCCGGCATCAGCAAGCGCTCCATTTTTACCAATAAGTCCGGTGAGATTTTTGCCTATTCCGCGGACCCTTCGGACACGACGACGCTCGTGCGAACTTCCCGCGACGGCACCCGTCGCAAGGGCAAAGTCGTCGGCGGCAAATTTAAAGTCTCGTGAAACCCTGGCGGCGGCCGCCGGGCTTATCCAAACTGCTGCAGCAAGCAGCGTCCGGTAAAAGCAAACCCACCGCCTTCGTGCTGGCCGGCCACAATGGCAGCGGTAAAACCACACTTTGGACTGAACGGCTCGCGCCGCAGTTGCAGATCCCCTTGGTCAATGCCGATCGCATCACCGCTTCCATTCTTCCGCCTGCAGACACGGCGACCGGCCAGCTTCCACCGTGGGCCCAGAAGCTGCGCGACAACGATACACGCTGGCAACTTCTCTCCCAGGCGGGGGTGCAAGCGTTCGTGGGACTCGTCATGGAACAAAAAATGCCGTTCGCCTTTGAAACGGTGTTCTCGCACTGGAAAAGACTGCCCGACGGCCGCATCGAATCCAAGGCCGACATCATCAAGACTTTGCAGGCCGCCGGCTATTTTGTCGTGCTTCTTTTTGTTGGCCTCTCCTCCGCACAGCTGTCAGTGCTGCGCGTCGAGACTCGCAAGGAGCAAGGCGGTCATGGTGTACCGCTCAACAAGCTGAACACGCGATTTCCTCGAACGCAACGCGCGATCGGTTACGCGGCACCGGTGGCCGACATGACGCTGATGTTCGACAATAGCCGGACGCCGGACAAAGCCTTCGCGCTCGTACGCGCGCAGCGCGGCAAGCGCGTTCTGTTTGATTGCCGCGACCGTCAATACATACTGGATCGCAGCCTTCGCGCGGTCGCTCGCCCTTGGCTGGAGAAAGTGACGGGCCCCTACACAAGCGCTTAAATTTGGGTCGGCCTCGACTTGCACGCAGGGTGAGGCAGATCAAATTCCTCGCCAAAGGCATCTCCCTACTGCACATAAGCACCGGTCCGCGCTACAGTCCCGCGGTGGGCAAGAGTCTGTCCCGATAGCTTTGAAAGACGCGCACTCGCATGCTTAATTCTTCGCAAACTCGTGATCTCTTCGAGGCGTTTCCGCCGGTCGGCACCAAAGAAGAACTCGCTCCGGGTGCTTGGCTGCTTCGGGGATTCGCGCTTGGGCACGTCAGCGCACTGCTCGCGGAAATCGAGCGCGTTACAGTCGCGGCGCCGTTGCGTCACCTCGTGACTCCCGGCGGCTTTCGGATGTCAGTGGCGATGACCAATTGTGGCAGCTTGGGCTGGATCAGCGATCGAACCGGATATCGCTACGAGAGCCGCGATCCCTTACGCGGTCAGCCGTGGCCGCCCATGCCTGCGGCGTTTTGCGCCCTGGCCCGCTCGGCCGCGCACACCGCCGGGTTTCCTGACTTCAACCCCGATGCCTGTCTCATCAACCGCTACGAACCCGGTGCTCGACTCACGCTGCATCAGGACAAAGACGAACGCGATTTTCGCGAACCCATCGTTTCCGTATCGCTAGGCTTGCCGGCGGTCTTCCTCTTTGGCGGTAATACTCGCCGAGAATCGCGGCGGCGAATTCCCCTCGAGCACGGCGATGTGGTGGTGTGGGGCGGACCCTCGCGCCTAAAGCACCACGGCGTGCTGCCATTGAAAGACGGCTATCACGAGATCCTGGGTGCTATGCGCCTGAATCTCACCTTCCGCCGCGCCCGCTAGAGCGGATCGCGGGTCCCCACACGCTCTTCAACTGGGAACCGAACGAATCCCTCTGATGCGCGGGCCCTTTGGTCTTCAACTTTGCACGTTAGCGCACTAACGAGTAGTGTATTTGCCCCGTTTCCCTCTCTGCACGGAACTTCACCCATGGCAGCTACAAAACTCGCAACACGCCAGTCACTTCCTTTCCAATTGTCCCTGCGAATCCGCCACCCTTCAATGGATCCGGCGGTCATCTCAAAAGAACTTGGCATCGAACCCGAGCACTCCTTCCGAGCTGGCCAACCGCGCCATTCGCGAAGTGGAGTGGCACCCGCCGCGGTTCACACCGAATCCTATTGGCTGGCACCCTTGAATCCCGCGTCGTGGTTCGGCAATCCATCGTTTGCGGCACCGCTCCTAGCGATCACGCAGAGGCATATCGACGCGGCCGTCGCACGGAATCTTGCCGGGGCGCTCGGTTTGTGCGCCGTGCAGTTTAAGACCGCCCATACCTCTTTGCTGCAGACGATTCGCTCTGAGGGCGGCGAGGCCAGCCTGCTGGTGACGCTCTCGCCCACCGACGTGAACACCTTTAGCCTCCCGCCTCAGGTGAGCCGCGTATTCGGCGAATTGGGAATCGCGCTTGAATTCGAAATATCCAACGAGTGATATGGCGTCTCATAGGCGCTGAGCATTTTGCGAAGCTTCGATGAGCCTGGCGAGGCGAGCCTCTCGGGTTGCTGAACGCTTTGCACTGATGATCCGCCAGATCACCAAATGGCGGTAACGTGGTGGCTGAGCTTCAAAGAACTTCCACGCCTTCTTGTTGCGTCGAAATCGAGCCTCTTCTGCTCGTTCGAGGGTTGCGTTCTTGGCTTGTTCATACGCGTAGATCTTCGACTTCGCCGCGCGCCGATGCGAGTAAGCCTTAAGACCGGCTGCCTTCATTCTCCCCTGACTCTTGAGAACGAGCACTCGCTTGATGTTGATGGCACTCCATGTCGAGGTGGGCTTGCGCGGCGTGAATCGAATCTTGTACGACAGATCGTCGATTCGGGTTCGCACGCCATCGATCCAACCGTGGCACAGGGCTTCGTCAACCGATTCTGGCCAGGTCATGCTCGGTCGTTGGGTGGCACGCTTGTAGAAGCCGACGATAAGTTCCTGCTCGGTGGCGGAGTGCTGCTCAAGCCACGCGCCGAACTCAGCGGCCGTCGAGAAGAAGGTAGGCATGGCGGCAATCGCCTAACCGCAAGGCTGGGCGACGTCGAGCTGCGTCGACGAGAAGGACTGCCGATTTGTCCTCATCATCGGAATCTCCTCCAAGGGCACACTCTGCCACCATAAAATCAATCAAGAAGGCCGAAAAGTGTGCCGCTAGTGAGTGCCGTGCTCACCGCTACGCTGATTCTTTAAGTCCTCAAAGACGATCCCAACCAGGTAGGGCTGCTTGATAAGGTTTCCGCCCCATTTCGTGTCCAGATCGTCCAACAGATGAGCGGCGATGACGTCTTCTTCGGACTTGCCAGCAGCGATTGCGCTCGCTACGCGCCGCCGCACTTCTTTAAGCATTCCCTGGTACTCGCGGACATCCTCGCGATTGGCAACCGGACCATGCCCTGGGATGATCTTGGTATTGGGTCCGGACATCGCATACAGGGTGTCATAAAGGCTGATCATTCCGTCGATAGTGCCACCATGGGGTTGATCGATGTCGGGATAAAATCCGTGAAAGAATGTGTCTCCCGTTTGAATCACGTCGGCTTCAACGAATCGCACAATAAGATCACCGTCCGTGTGCGCTGGCGGAACAGGGATAATTTCAACCGTTTGTCCTGCCAAATGAAATTGGATGCGGCTTGAAATCGTGACGGCCGGAATAGCCGCCGGATCGCTCGCGTACGGAGAGCTCCCGCCGCCCTTGCTTCTTTTCTGCGCATCGACAATGTGTTCGCGAGTCTTCTCGCTAGAGAAAATCACCGCACCGGCGCGCGCGAAATCGCCGTTGCCGCCCACATGATCCCAGTGCCAATGGGTGTTCACGACATATCGAATTGGAAGCCGCGATATTTTAGCGACGGCCGAATCAACTTTGTCATGCAGCTGCGGCCATTCGGCATCGATAAGCAGTACACCGGTATCTCCGGCCAAAACCCCGACGTTTCCGCCAAAGCTCTCCAGCATATGGACGCCGTGACCCAGATCTACGTCCTTTACCGATGTTTGGCTCCAGTCAGGCAGCTCCATGTGCAGCGGCGGCCGACCCATCGCCGGCATGGCCAAAAGGCAGCAACCAGCAAGGCCCAATCGTATCGAGTTGGATAGGGTTATCACCAACACCTCGATGCTACTTTCTTAGAAATGATAGCGAAAATCCACGCCCACGGTGAGCGGCTGGAGGGGCACCACAGAACGCGGCGTCAGGTTGCTGGCTTCCTCGAGAATATTCACGGCGTAGGCGTTGAGGAGATTGCGCCCGAAAAGCGCCGATTCCCAGCGGCTCGTTCGCACGCCAAGACGCACTCCCAGCAGATTGTAAGCCGGGATGACATTATAAATGGGATTCGTGGGGCTGAATTGCGTTCCTTGCCGGCCGGTGTAGGAATAGTCAATTCGGCCAAAGCCCTCGATTGCCGCGCTGACTGGGTGAGAGTACTGCGCGAAGAAGCTGCCCGAGACCTGAGGTACGTTAGGGAACAAATCGCCGGCGTGGCCCGCAAATTGCGCATTGGTGGAGGGCTGGTCTTGCGTAAGCTGCGCCTCGATAAGCGCCAAAGTGCCGCCCACCATAAAGTCGCGAGTCAGCCGCGCTTCGACCTCTAACTCGGCGCCATACACGCGAGCTTTGCCGGCATTGGCAATGAAAGTCAAAGCGTTGGTGTTGTCCGTAAAGTCCGAAACCTGAATGTTGCTCCAGTCAATGTAGTAGAGGCTCGTGTTGGCGATGACACGGTGATCAAGCCACGCCGTCTTCGCGCCGATTTCGTAATTCCACAGAGAATCGGGCTGGTAAGTTCTATCTTCAGGGGGCAAAGGCATCACATTGGCAAGATTTCCGCCGCCAATTCTGAATCCTTGCGAAATGCTTGCATACACCATGGCGTCAGGAGTCACTTGATACGAAAGATAAGCTTTGGGCGTCACTTTATGCGCGTGGCTGTACAGAGTGGGGGTAGCCACCGGAGGTGAGAATCCGCCGAAGGGATGAGTGCTGTTGAGGTCGTCGGATTCATCTGCGTAAAAAGCGCGGGCTCCAATCAGCCCGGTCAATTGACTGGTGAATTTGTAGCTCACTTCGCCGAACAAAGCGTATTGCTCGGTTGAGTGCGCCTGAAATTGACCAAATACCGGCTCGAGCGGCACATTCAGATAGCCGCTTGCATTGCTCGTCGCGACCAATGTCAGGAAGGTTGTTTGTATGTGCTGCTGGAAGATACCGGCCACGAATTCGACCGGGCCTCCGAGCTGCGAAGCCAGTCGCAGCTCGTTGGTGAAATACTTAGTCGTATCCGCTTGATCGGTCAAGGCGTTGGCGGTGCTCAATCCAACGACTTCAGTGAAGAATGTCGGTCCAAACGACAGGTCGAACAACGTGGAGTCGAATTTGTTGTCGTCCGCACGGTCGAGATAAGAAGTCGAGAAGTTCAAGGTCGCCCAACCGAAATTGTGGTTCAAATCCAAATTGTAAATTTTTAGTTCAGTGTTAAACGGATCATGCACATACTGATCCGTGTTGTAGCGCCCAAGGTCGCCATCTGCTTTATCAACGATGTTGCGGCCGTCCGTTTTGGTGCTTTGGTAGAAAAAATTTGCCGTTAGCTTGGTGGCATCGTCAATATTCATGAGCAGCGCGGCGCGTGCGCCCCACGTGTGTTCAGCATTGACGCCTGTCGTTCCTAACCGCACGTTATTGATGTATCCGCTTTCCTGATCGTCATACGCGGTTGCCCGAAAAGCGGCTCGATCGCCGATCGGGGCGTTGAGAGTGACTGCCCCGCTGTAATTGCCGCCGCCATGGTCCGTATCCGACACATTGGCGATGATGTCCGCGTGGTAGGCAGTGGGGTCCGGTGGATTGGTGATTGTTCGGATGGTCCCGGACAGCGAGCCGGAACCATAGAGAGTGCCCTGCGGCCCCCGCAGCACTTCGATGCGTTGGATATCGTAGAGCCTCAGGTCCGGTTGGCGCAGATCTCCCGTGATCAAGACATCGTCGACGTACTGCCCGACCGTTGCCACTCCTGTGCCGGTGGCGTTGATGCCCCGAATCACGTATGTCTTGAAAGCCGGGCCTGCATCGACGAACGATAGGCTTGGAACAGAGCGAGCATAGTCCTCGAACTCTTTCGCACCTTTGGCCAACAATTCCGCCTGCGATATCGCCGTGATCGCGATCGGAATTGTTTGCACACTTTCCTCGCCGCGCTTGGTTGCCGTAACGACGATTTCTTCGAGCGCATCGCCAGCTGGCGAACTTGATACTTGCGCTTGAGATTTCAGGGCCACTGCGCATATGAGGGCCAACAATGCGCAACGCGCTGTGATAAAGCGCTCTGACTTCGGAGAGTTTTCACTGCTCATGCTTATCCCTTGAACTTTTTATGGATAGAAACTTCGAAACTATCTGTGCTTCATTTTGCCGCTGCAACTGCTTTGGCTACGATTCCGCCGCGCATGACGAAGGCCACGTCCATGACCGCATGAATATCATCCAGGGGACTTCGAGCCATCGCGATGACATCTGCGGCCATACCAGGCGCCAGCGTGCCGACATCCTTGAAGCCGCCGGCCTGCGCCGCATTCACGGTACCGGTCATCAAGGCCTCCATTGGAGTGAGGCCTGAGTCGACCACATAGGTCACCATTTCCGCGCCATTCTCACCGTGCGGAACGAGGGGCGCGTCGGTGCCGAGCGCGATCCCGACGCCGATCTTGTGCGCCATTGTGACCAGCTTGCGAGGCTGCGTTCCGAGCTTGAGCACCTTCTCCATGGAAACCGCCGGAAGATTTTTGAGCGGCCCATTGCGCACTTTCTCAGGCGTGTCACCCACATAGGTGATGGTGGCAGCTGTAGGTACGAGCCAGATGCCCTTGGCTTTCATCTCCTTCAGCGTCTGTTCATCCGCCCACATGCCATGTTCGATGGAGTCGAAATTCGCACGAATGCAAGCGTCGATTCCCGCTTTGGCGTGCGCGTGCGCGGTGACTTTCCGGCCGAACGCGTGCGCGGTGTCGGCGATCGCCTTCAATTCCTCGTCGGTGAACTGCTGTCCGGTGCCGCCATCGCCTTCATCCAGTGTGCCCCCGGTGGCCATGACTTTGATGACATCCGCGCCGCGGCGAATTGCTTCCCGCACGACGCGGCGGCAATCATCGGCGCCATTGCAGATACCGCGACGAGGTATCCCGTTGAGGAGCTCTTCGCGCAGATTGTGGTTATCTGCATGTCCGTTTGTTGGGCTAATCGGGTCGCCCGAAGCCAGAATGCGTGGTCCCTGAACGATGCCGTCCCGGATCGCGTCGCGCAGGCCGAGAACGGTGTAGCCCTCGGAGCCGAGATCGCGCACCGTTGTGAAGCCGCCCATCAAAGTGGCGGTTGCGCTTCGGTAGGCGACCATCGTGAAATAGTTGTCCGGTTCGCGCAGTGCGAGATCCCGCCCGCCCTCTACGCCGCCGCCGCTCAAGTGCACGTGCAAATCGATGAATCCGGGCATGACGAACATGTTCGTCAAGTCGATGACGCGGGTTTCGGGCGGCAGCCCGAGAGCGCCAGCGTCGAGGTATCCGGCGCGAATCTCCTTGATCTTGCCGCCTTGTGTGACGAGCGTGGCTCGGTCGAGCGGCTGCTTACCTGGCACCGCCAGAAGGTGCCCAGCATGAATGATCGTGAATGGCGGCGGCGCAAGAATTGCCGCATTTGCCGCGTCGAATAACGCAAGTGAGGCGGCGACAGTCGCCAAGAGCCACAACAGTCGACTTAAGAATCCGGCCGCGCAGCTTGCGGTTTGCCATCCTCGTTTGCTCCTGTATCAAGATTTGCGGTTCACATGGGAAGAGCAAAGCACTATTATGATCAGGTAATCATATGATCAGAAAGCAACATGCGCAAGCGTGGCGCGGTTGCGGACGCGCGCGCGGGCACGTCAAGTACCGAGGCTTTTTGGGCATTCCATAGACGTTACGGCCGCCGACCGCAGCGAAAGGAATTAGCCGGTTCTTACAAATAGGAATCTACGTGACGGAAGAATTGGGGGAGGCTGGCTGGCTAATGTTCCATTCAGTGGGACGATTTGCGGGACAGCGCGCGGCAATGCAATCTGCATTCGCGAGTTTCGCGAGCGACTGGAATGCCCTGGATCAGAATCGCTGGATTGCAGCGGAGGCAGGACGGCAACGTACCTTAAGCCTTTGGGCGGAACTCATTGGAGCCCGGCAAGAAGACGTCTTCTGCTCAGAGAACGTAACCGCTGCCTTTCACACGTTCTTAACCGCGTTGGACCCGGGCGAATTGGCCGGACGTCGGGTGCTGATCGCTGCCGATTGTTTTCCGAGCCTGCACTTTCTTTTGAGCGGCCTTGCCCCACGACTTGGATTTACTCTGGTCACGGTGCCGCTGCGTGATGGCAGCGCATGGGTGGAAGATGACGACTTCATTGGAGACTGGGGCCAGGACGTGGCTCTCGCGATTGTTACCTGGGTGACCTCAACGGCCTCGAAGATCGCGAATCTCGATCGGCTGATCGCGCATGGCCGGCGCATGCAGAGTGTGATTGCCGTGGACGCGACGCAAGGCGTTGGAATTTTACCCTTCAATGTCATGGGAATCGACTTTGCGGCGAGCACATCGCTGAAGTGGTTATGCGGGGTACCGGGCGCGGGAATGGCTTATGTGTCGCCGCGATTGAGCGCGCAATTGCAGCCGACCCTGCGCGGCTGGTTCAGCCAGCCAGACCCATTTAATTGGGATATTGAGCGATTCAGTTTCGCTGCGTTCGCGCGGCGTTTTGATCATGGCACACCGTCGTTTCTGCCATTCCTTGCTTCAGAGCCGGGGCTCCTGCATCTACGGGAGCGTGGAATCGAGTCCGTTCGCCGGCACAATCTTGCACTCAGTCGCGTCCTTCTGGAGATCGCAGACTCTCATGGATTGGACGTAATTAGTCCTCGCGTGGATGCTGAACGTGGCGGAACCGTGGTGGTCCGCGTGCCCGACGCCATAGCGCCGGCGGAACTCGTGCAACAGTTGGGAAAGTCGGAGATCCACTGCGATGTTCGCGGAAATCGCATGCGATGGTCCCCAGGGCTGGTCACCAAGGTCGCCGCGCTCCACGTACTTGACCGGTGCCTCGGCACGAGGCTAGGTTGAAGCGCTCGGCAGCTATACGCGAATCGAGGTTTCGGTTATTTAGAGAACTTCAGGGCTGCCGCGTCGACTGTCAGCAGCTTCATCAATAAATCAACCGTACGGTTGATGTCGCCTTCGATCGCGCGACGTGTGGCAACGGGATCCTTTTTCTTCAGCCCAGCGACAATCAGATAGTGATAGTCCGTGCCGTTGTCTGAAAATGGCGCGGAAACCGGTGCGCCAATGTGTTTCGATAAAACGCGCATATAAGGGCCAAATTGTAGCCACAGATTCTCGATTAGATGCGGCAACACCGTCGATTGCGATGCACGATAGATCAGGAAATGGAATTCCTGATTCTTATCGAGCATAGGATAGAGACCGTCGTGCTCTATTGCCCGCTCATGTTCTTCAATATTGCGTTCGAGCGCCCGCAGTTGTTCCGCCGTTATGCGCTCACAAGCCAATTCCCCGGCCAGGCATTCAAGAGCGATGCGTGCAACTCGCAGATCCTTCAGCCGTGAAATGGATACCTGGGGAACCTGGGTTGTTCCCGTGGGCAACACCTCGAGTGCATTTTCGGAGGCGAGTTGCATGAGTGCACCGCGCACCGGCATTGTGCTGGTTTGCAGTGTTTCGGCCAATGATTGCGCGATCAGCGCTTGCCCTGGGTCGAAATGCCCCCGGATTAACGAGGCGCGCAGCTCGTCATAAACACTAGCCTGAAGCGTCGTCCGTTTGACAATCCTGCCGATGGGCATGGCTATCAGGGCTATTTGGGGTTGATCATAAGCTCAAATTTTATCAGCGATTCTTGGGGACGCAAGGATTCAACGAGTCGGGGCGGCCGATCGCCGGATCGCTTCGTAATTAAGTTGGTCAATGAGGAGCAGATGGCTCCACGAAGTTACTCGTGCGGCAAATGATCGAGACGATGCTCCATTTGGATCTCGATCAGGCCGTCACGCTGGCGAATCGTCTCCTGCCCGGTGGTACGGAAACCGTTTCGCTCGTAGAAATGTCGAGCGCGATCATTTCCTTGGATGACATTCAGTCGCACCGATTTCGCACCCTCTGACTGCGCCCAAACGACAACCGCCGCCACGAGTTCGTCCGCGCCTCCCGTACCACGAATCGCGGGATGCACCCACATGGCCATCAGATGAACGACTGCACGATCAGTCTCATCGTGCAGTCCGGCGATGATGCCCCGAGCTCCCTCTGGTTCGTAAAGAATGAACGTCACGCCCGGCGACATCCATCGTTGCCAGTCGGATGGGGTTCGCGCCAATTCCCTTTCATAGGTCGACCCGAACGCATCAGGCGCTTCGGACAGCGCCTGGAGCCGAAGTTCGCGCAGAATCGGTTCATCCCCCAAGGCTGCACGCCGCACGGACCGCGCGATGCTCAAAGGGGTTCTTCCTTATTCACTCGACCTCGATATCAGTTTGAGCGGGTTGCTTGGTTGCTATCCTAAGCCCAATAACAAAACGCCCCGATGTCGGGGCGTCGTTCTAGGCGAAGGGTTTTATATCTTACTTGCGCACCGCCGCGTTGTGCTTCTTGTTGTATATGCGACCGCTCTGGCGATTCTCCGCGCGCTGAACGCGATTTTGCTCTCCCGCACTTACATGGCCGTTACGAGCCGCATTCGCTTCGCGCCGATCCACATGCGCCTGGCCGCGCTCCAACGAACCCGCTTCTTTGTTCGTCAAGGAACCATTGCTGATGCCGTTCTTGATGCGCTCTTGTTGATTCACATTGCGCTGCACGTCAGCCTGCATCCGCTGACTCGATGCTGAGTCGGGATTGCCTTTCACGCCATTGGTCTTATCCGCGTGAATATCACGGCTGACCTTGTTTTGCGCCGCGTTGAGGCGAGTCTGCTCCGCCGGGCTGATGGAGCCATTTTTAAGATCTTTCGCCTCCATGCGATCGACGTGCTGCTCCTGCCGTTCGAGGCTGCCCGCTTCCTTGGTCGACAACTGGCCTGATTTCAAGCCCTGCTCAATGCGCTGCTGCTGCGTCACATCGCGCGCCTGATCCTGGGCCGCCTCTTGCGCAGACGCCGCTCCCGCAATCAGTGCCGCTCCGATGAATAAGACATAAGAAAGTGAAGGTTTCATGGTCAATCCCTGTGTGTCGCGATCCCTATCGCTGATACTCACAAATAACGCCAGCGCCGCCCACGGGTTGACCCCCCATCCTCCCATGACGAATTCGTAACGTTTCGCATGATTTTGGCGCAGCACGTAGGCGAGTTCCGCCCGCATTTTCAGCATCAGCAACGGCGAACGGATTGGATTTATCGACCCTGCGCCTTAGCGGTCAGTGGGTCCACCAATGAAGCGGTAGCCCGCAGCCTTCAATCTTGCCCCAACGCCGGCCATTTCCGCTTCATTAGCGCCTGGGGTCGTTCGAATGTCGTAGGTCGAACCACTCGCAAGTCTAAGCTCATCTCTAATAAATGGAACGGCGTCACTACATGCAATGGCGCTGCCTTGTTCTTCGCTAGCAAGGGCGACAACACATGCGTGGCGCTCACTGTCAAAAGTAATCGTTACGTCCGGCTTCGCGGCAATGGGCGCTGGAGCCGGGGCGTTTGAAGAGGAACCACAACCGGCGAGTAAGATGAAGAACGGCGCGACCAGCACCGCGCCAATGCCAAACATGACTGTTAAACGATGAGGTTCAGCGACGCGCGATCGCGTTGGCGTTGAGAGAAGCTGATTTAATCCGATCATCAATTTCCTCCATGACTCAGGGAGATGATACTCCCGCGATCGCTTTGAACTGTTGTCAGGCAAGTACCCCGCACCATTGGTCAATGGCTTGCCTCGGGCTGACCGCTTGGCCTCTGTACGAAGAAAGCGCAGGCCACGGCGAACAGCGAAATGATGGCACCGCAGAGAAAGCCGCCCCGGACGCCGGCCGACAGCGCATCGACGGGGGCGAGCCCGCGCGCGGTTAAGGTCGTAGACCGTGCCGACATCAACGCCACGAACAGCGCGACTCCAGCCGCACCGGTGACCTGCTGAATGGTGCCGATGACGGCGCTACCGTGCGAGTAAAGGCTCGGCTTCACGGAGGATAAACTGACGGTAAACAGGGGCGTAAACAAGAAGGCAAAGCCGACACTCATCACCACATGGCCGGCAAGGATATAGCCCACCCAAGTGGCCGGACCCAGCAGCGTCATCGCCCACAGTACTGCACTCACGACAATGGCGCCGGGAACCACCAGCTTGATCGGCCCCACTTTGTCGTATAAGCGTCCGACATGAGGGCCCAGTAAGCCCATCAGCAGACCGCCCGGCAGCAGCAACAGTCCCGTTTGCAGGGTGCTGAGTCCGAGCACGTTCTGCAGGTAAATCGGCAGCAAGATAATGGTACCGAACAGCGACATCACCATGCTCGCCATGAGCAGCACCGACACGGTGAAGTTACGCGAGTTGAAGGTGCGCAGGTCGAGCAGCGGATAGCCGGTTGTCTGAAGCGATATCTGCCGGAAGATGAACACCGCCAAGAACACAGCGCCGACCGCACTGAAGACTCCCGCCGGGATCGTTCCCGGCGCAGCGCGGACTCCGATATTGCTGAGTCCATAGACGATCCCGCCGAAAGCGACGCCCGAAAGAATGACTGAGACCCCATCAATCGATGCGCGGTGGGGCGTCGTCACGTTTTGGATGCGCCGAGCACCCAGCGCCAGTGCACCGAGCGAGATGGGCAGCACCAGAAGGAACATCCAACGCCAACCGAGATAGTTGAGGATGACCCCCGAGATGGTGGGGCCGATGGCGGGCGCGACCGATAGGACGGTGGAGATAAAGCCCATGGTCTTGCCGCGAGTTTGCGGGGGTGCCAGCGTCATCACGGTGGTCATCAGCAGCGGCACCATGATTGCAGTTCCGGATGCCTGAATGATGCGAGCGAGGATCAGTACCTCAAGATTCGGAGCCAGAGTGGCGGTGAAGGTGCCCAGAGTGAACAACGACATCGCCCAGACAAAGATCGGCCGCGTGTTCATCCTCTGTAGCAAAAAGCCGGTGACCGGAATGACCACCGACACGGTGAGGAGAAATGCCGTGGTCAGCCATTGCACGGCACCGGCCGTGACGTTGAGGTCGCGCATGAGCCGCGGGATCGCGACGGCCATGAGTGTCTCGTTGAGAATGACCACGAAGGTGGCGACCAGGAGAAGGTTGATGACGAGTCGGTTGCGTCCTGCGGTTCCGGCAACCACCGGCGCGACGACATTGTCCGAGGACAGGTGGGTGGCGCTCTCTGAATTGTTAGTCAATATCTACCTGCCTTGGGGTCACCGCCATCTACTCAGCTGATCCCGACAATATCATTCTCACCCGATGAATCCGCGGCCAAAACCGCCGAGCCCGGCGATGTTTCGGCGTGCGTTCGCTCCAGTCTTCGGTACGTGAACCGCCATTGTCCGTCCGCTTCACGCACGTAGGTCTCGTAATAGAAGCCGAAGCCGCGCAGCCACTGCTTGATCGCCGTTTCTCTTCCAGAAGAGATTGTCTTCCATTGCCCATACGCCCGTCGCGTGATTGCGGTCCTGGAATTCGATGACCGGCGTATGCGAATGATGGACGGTGGTCACATGCGCCAGTTGCACCGCGAGCGCCTCGGCCGCCGCCTTTCCGCCGATGATTGCAGTTTTGCGGATCGACACCGCGACATAATCGGGGCTATGCAACTCTGCGTAGGTAGCCCAATCCTTCTGATCGACCGCATGGTCCCTCCGAGCTTTCAGCCGGTAGATCGCCTCAAGTTCGACAAGCCGTTCTAGGTCAGTCATCTCTGCTGCTTCACGCATGACTCATCTCCGAGAAGATATGTGATTTCGAGCGAGGCTCCTTTTATTGCGCCAGTCTCCCGCGCTCAGATCTAAAGAATCCGGGATTGCCGCAGATCAATCGGGTGCCACCCTGTGGGGGATCTTTTTTCTAAGGCCTCGCCTGCAGAGAGACAGGCTCGCTTCCGGGGCTTACGTATTGCCGGATATCGGGCTTGCCGTCGATCAGCAAAGCCGCCTTAGGCAGTGATTCCTGCACCCATTCAGTGAGCATGTGCGCCGACCGAGCTTCAGGATCACGATACACCTCCACCACGACGTAGGTATTTGGTTCTTCAACGCTCCTTGCGAATGCGTAGTAAGCCACGCGCGGTTCGTGTTCGCGCACCTTTTCGCAAACATTGGCCAGCAGCGCTTCGAGTTCAGCGGCGCGCTCGGGCTTCACCCGCAAGTGGACGACGAAGGTTATCATTCCACCCTCTGGTTACGATCCGCTGTGTGCCGGGCGGGAGCCCGCCGAGGCGGCCGGCTCGCCGATCACATGATGGCTGGTCGTAAGTCGCTGTTCTTTCTGTTCGATGACCCTGCGGATACCTTCGCGCACCGAAACTTGGTTCGCCCCGAGCAACCGCACCATTTTGCTCGTGTCCGCCCAGATCGGCCAAGCTCTGCTGTTTTCGACGAAGACCGGCTTTTTGCCGAGGATTTCGCCGGCCATCTCGCAGTATTCCTGAGTGGTGACGGCCTCCGTTCCACCGACGTTGATGATCTCGGCCGAACTCTTGGCGAGCTGCACAGCCGCGATGGTCTTCTGCACGTAGTCGTCCTCGAACAAAGGTGTGTGGATGTTGCGCGCGCCCGGGTAGACGCTCACGGGGAGCCCTGCGGCGATCTGATCGACCCGCTGCGTGACACCGCCGCCGCGCGGACCATAGAATGAGAAAATTCGTATCAGCACCGTCGGCATGCGGTAGTCCTCGCTGAGGTGCTTCAGGAGAAATTCCGCCGCGATCTTACTTGCCGCATAGGGTTCCGCCGAGCTGTGCAGGCCGTAGGGGTCGTCCTCGCGCAATGGCCGCTCGCCCTGATAAGCGTAAAGTGAACCCGTACTGCCTTGCACGAAGGCTTCGCAATCGCGGTAGCGCCTTGCCAAGCGCCCCGCGGCGCCCGCGTTGACGTTGTAATGCTCCGGGTTGGTAAACGGAAGCACCGCATAGTTGATCACGATGTCGACTGATCGCGGCAACGGCGACAAATCGTGTTCCGCCAGATCAAATGAAATCGGGCGCGCGCCGGCCGCTTCGAGTAGGCGTTTCTGCCCGGGGTTAGAGAAACGGGCGACCGCGTATACTTCGTTCGACTTGGCCAGTTCCACGGCAACAGGCAATGCAACAAGTCCACTCGCGCCCGTGACCAGTACTCGGCGTCCTGAGAGTTGAGCCATTCTTTTTCCTTCACCTGTGAAAGCGGATTAGGCCGCCCATACAAACGCACTTCATTCCGATCCTCGACACCAGATCCGAAGGCTGCCCGCGATCACGAGCCGTCTGCGCCACTTCCTCGCACCTGGTAACAAAGCTCGACCATGCCACTCTTATAGGCTTTGACCTCCGTCAGATGAAGGGCGATGTCTTTGTCGAGCTTCTCAAAGAAAGGAATTCCATCGCCAATCAGGATCGGCAGAATTGAATAGCGAACTTCATCGGCTAGCCCGAGACGGAGGCATTCGCCGGAAACGACGCCCCCTCCAACAAACCAGATGGTTCGAAACGTGGACCGCAGCTGCCCGTTCACAAACTGCACAAGATCGCCTGAGTAGAACTTGACGGTATCTCGGATCCGCGGCAGATCGCGACTAGTAAGGACGAAGGTGGGTTTGTCGCCGTACGACCACCCGAACCCTTTGGCTTCGAAACCTAAAGCGGTCTCATAGGTTCTCGACCCCATGACGTAGCAGTCGATCGTCTTGAGGAAAGCCTCGACAAATCCCGGGTCTAAGGTTTCGCCATCTGCGAATCCGTCTGAGGTTTCGAGCCAGTCGACTCGCCCGTCCTTTCGAGCGATGAAGCCGTCGAGGCTCGCCGCCATGTGAATCGTTACACGAGAATCAGTGATTGGCATTCATGTCGCCCCGTCGCTCAAGGAGGGGGCCGCAGAGTTACGCGCCAACCGGGTTCGCTCCTCGTCACGAGCAGATCCCGGAGCGATTTCGTACCGTCCGCAGATACGCATTGCTGGGTCAGCTCAACCAATCCGGGAGCAATCTGTGTTTTTCCCACAAACGAGCATTTCAGATGACTGAAGTCAGGAAATCCCTTGGTGCGAAGCTCATTTCGAAATGCTAATTCTCGTCCTTCGGCGGCTTGTTTGATCATGTCGGGATCGTTCGCCAGTGTTGGATTGATCTTTTGGAGCATTTGTCGCCCCTCTTCAACGAAATCCATCACCGCGACAACGCTATCGGCATTTTTTTGAGCATAAGCTTGCTCGAGGGCTAGAACGGCGTCCTCAGGCGCGTCAAAGCCGGCGGCGTGGGCGACAAGAATGCCGATAACAGCAAAAAATTTCGCGAGTTGCACCAAACCCGGAATTCTTGCGCGAGCGGCAGTTAAGCGGTCATCCAAAATATCACCTGGCAACGAGGTTGAGCGACGCGGGTGACAACCAATATGGTAGTAAATCGCGCGCCAAGTGAGCCAACGCACTCCCAAGCGAAATTATACATGCCGAAGGGCCGGGGTTTGTTCGAGGTGGCTCCGCAGTCGGAATCTACGGCTGACGGAAGGTCTGCGACTTCGCGTGAGGGATTTCGTGGTCAAGCGCGGCAGGCATAGGTCCGCAGCGCGTACATCTTTCCAAATTGCTCGTTCGCGTCGAGCAGCAACGCAAGGCGGGCGTGTCGCTGCCGGCGGCTCGCACTCAACTCGCCGAATGCGGCGACGCAATGGGGTTGGCCGTACTTAGTCCCCGCCGGAGCGCTTTGCGACGACTTATACACGGCGGCCGACTCGCGAACATATTCGTAAGTGAGCCATACATCGCGCTGCGCAGCAGGCGGTCCGCAAAGCCACGATGCATGTGCTCGAAAAGGTGCTTAGGGTGTGAAGAGCCTAGATTTGCAGGCTTGATCTGCTCGTTGCTTGCGATGCTGATCTGAGCTGCGCTATTTCGAGATTCGTCGCCTGCCGTTATACTGTCGGCTATCTCCCTCTTTTCCCATCGATAGCAGCGAGTTACCGTGTCCAAGTCAACCTCCTCAGATACGCAATTCCTCAATTCGTTCAGCATGGTGGTCGGATTGCTGATTGCGTTTGCCATCGTCTTGTTCGCCTTCGCGCGCTCCGTCGGCGCCGATACGCAGGGGGCGCAGGTGCTTGTGGATCCGATGCACCTTGCCGAAGTCCGGAAAAACACCGAACCGTTTGCGCACGTCGCCATTGCGGGTAAAGACAATTCGGCCTTGACGGCCTTGACCTCGCCCGCCGGCGCCGCGCCGGTAGCCGCCGTGCCGGCCACTGGCGAGCAGGCGTATACGCAGGTGTGTTCTGCGTGCCATGCCACCGGCGTCAATGGCGCCCCGAAAATCGGAGATCATGCGGCCTGGGGGCCACGCATCGCTCAAGGGAAGGAAACCCTCTATAAGGATGCGATCGCGGGCAAAGGCAATATGCCTCCCAAGGGCGGCACGAGTTGGCCGGACGCGACCATTCGCATGACCGTCGATTACATGCTGACGCTCAACAAATAGGCCTGCCGAGAAGCTTCACCCCTCATCGATCAGCCCAAGTCTGCGCAGGTGCGGGCCCCGATTTCAGCATAAGGCCTCGCCGATCCCATCGGCGCCTCGAACAGCGAAGTTAAAGCCCGCCACCCCATGGCTCGCACGCCAGCGCAAGAAACCGCGCAGTTCTGTGCGGCTGGCGTTCGCTAGGGCGTTAGGCCGAGAGCTTCGCCTCGATATCCTTCAGGCGCGCTTCCAACTCGGTCAATTTTGCCTGGGTGCGCACCAGGATCGCAGCCTGCACATCAAAGTCTTGCCGCGTGACCAGATCGAGCTTGGCAAGCTGGGCCTGAAGTACTGCCTTGAAATTGCTCTCCAGATCCCGGCCAAAGGCGCGCAACGACTCGGGCACCGAGTCGGCCAGGCGGCGTGCAAGATCGTCCAAACCATTCGAATCCATAATGCCCATGAATACCCCCACGAAATCGCACCTCGTTAACGCACGATCGCGCATGCCCTGCCCCGAATGGGTGCGTCGGCCATTCGGCTGCAGCGCAACCCCTTGATTCCACGTTAACCGGAGGTGGCACGAAAACTGCAAATCTCAACAGCAATGGTACGCGCTGTGGATTGGAGGCGGTCTGATTTATCGGTGATTGCGGGGATAGATGCATGAAGCTGATCACCGCCATCATCAAGCCCTTCAAGGTGGACGAAGTCCGGGTAGCGGTCGCGGACATCGGCATTCAGGGCGTCACGGTGACCGAAGTGCAGGGTTACAGCCACGCGCGGCGCATCGAGACCTATCGAGGCGTCGAACACAGCATCGACTTTCTGCCCAAGGCAAAGATCGAGCTCGCGGTCGACGATTCGATTGCAGAACAGGTCATGGAAGCGGTTTGTAATGTGGCCAGAACGGGTAACGCAGGAGATGGGAAAGTTTGGGTGCTCGAATTGGAGCAAGCGTTACGCGTGCGGACCGGTGAAACCGGCCCCGACGCCATATAGGCATTGATTTAGATATTGTTTTAGGAGCATCTCGCGCCGGCAACCCAGCCAACTCCCCCGTCGGTGCGATATCCCGGCGGCGCGGTCCTCTTACAAGGGGCCCGCGCCGTTTTTTATATCACGCGCCCGGCGCGAGACGCTTCCGGCTTTATACAGGAGAGAAATCCAAGTCTCCATGCTGTGCCGCAGCAATTTTCTTTTGTATTCCGCTGCTAAAATGCGTTCTGTACCAGCCCGGAGCTTATGTTGCATGAAAATGGTTATCGCCATCATCAAACCCTTCAAACTTGATGATGTGCGCGCTGCCCTGGCCGACGTGGGGGTTCAAGGCATTACCGTGACAGAGGTCAAAGGCTTTGGACGGCAAAAGGGCCACACTGAGCTGTATCGGGGGGCGGAATATGTAGTGGATTTTCTGCCCAAAGTGAAGCTCGAATTGGCCGTCGATGATGAGCAGGTCGATCGGGTTGTGGAAGCCATAATTGAATCAGCGCGCACGGGCAAAATCGGTGACGGTAAGATTTTTGTTTCCGATCTGGGCCAAGCCGTGCGTATCCGCACCGGCGAAGCCGGCTCTCGTGCTCTGTAGCTGTTCAGCGAGGAATGGACGATGAAACGCTTTTTGCTAGTTGCCGCGTTGATCGCTTGGTCGGGCATGGCCTCCGCCGTGGTCTACAAATGGACCGACGCGCAGGGGAAATTGCAGTACGGCGATCGTCCGCCCGATGGCGTGCATGCGGAAGTGGTCGAGATGCTCGCGACTCATGCAAGCCGTGGAGCGACCACCAAAGCTGCTGAATCCTCGCCCAAGACGGCTGCCGTCGCGGCGGGTAAGGATGATCCCACCAAGAAAGCCGTCGACGAGGATGTCTCGCAAACTCGCGACAAGCAATGCACCGAGGCGCAGGATCGCTACAAGAAACTCATCGAGGGCCGCCGCCTCTATAAAACCGGTCCGGACGGCGAACGGCAGTACATGAATTCCCAGGAAATCGATACCGAGCGCGTCAACGCCAAGCGCGACA
Organism: uncultured Gammaproteobacteria bacterium; assembly: GCA_963749775.1. Classification (GTDB taxonomy): domain Bacteria; phylum Pseudomonadota; class Gammaproteobacteria; order Steroidobacterales; family Steroidobacteraceae; genus Bog-1198. The sequence continues at coordinate 79,916 of CAVVPB010000007.1, read as the reverse complement.
TCGACACCATCTGCAATAGCGACACTTGAAGGCAAGCGCCGCGCGCTTGCGCGGCAAAATCTCCCGCTGACACCCGCATTCAGGCGCGCTTTGCCGCGCAACGCGCAAAGCCTTAGGCTACGGTTCCTAAATCGGCCTTGAGGATTGCTTATGCAAACGGGTTTCGTCGGATTGGGTGCCATGGGCACACACATGGCGCGCAACCTTCACCGCGCCGGATTACTCACCGGCGTCTGGAATCGCACCGCCGCTAAAGCCAAGGCGCTGGCCGAGGAATTGAAGGTGCATGCGTTCGCAAACCTGGCGGAGCTGGCCGGCAACTGCGAAGCGGTGGTGATCTGTGTATCGGCGGACAACGATTTGCGCGAAGTGGTGGCAGGCCTGGAACCGGGCTTGAGCCCGAACATGATCGTCATAGACTGTTCCACCGTAGGGAAAGATACCGAGCGCGAGATCTATGCGCAGCTCGCCGCCTTGGGCGTCGGCTTTCTTGATTGCCCGGTGAGCGGCGGCGTTGAAGGCGCGCGGACCGGATCGCTCGCCATCATGTGCGGCGGCGATGAGGCGGTGTTTGATCGTGCCCGGCCCATTTTGGAAAAGCTCGGCAAGGCCGTGGCCTACATGGGATCGAGCGGCTCGGGACAGGCCACGAAGGCCACTAATCAGATCATGTGCGCGGGCATCATCCAGGCCGTGGGCGAAGCCATGGCGTTTGCCCATGAAGAAGGCGTCGACCTGAACAAGGTCATCGAAGTCTTGGGCAAGGGTGCGGGCTCCAGCTGGTACTTCGTGAATCGCGCCCCGTTCATGGCCAACAATCATTTTCCGGCGGGATTTCGCGTTCGATTGCACGACAAGGACTTGCGGATTTGCCGCGCGATGGCGGCCAAGCACGGCGGCGTTCTGCCGGTGGTCGAATCGACTCTGGAACAGTATGCGAAGCTGATTGCTCTAGGCTTCGGGGACGAGGACATTTCCGCCATCTATCGGCTGAAGTCCAAATTATTTCCGCCCAAGCCCGAGTCCCTGTGACCGCGACACTGCGTATCGCCACTCGCAAAAGTCAGCTGGCCCTGTGGCAGGCCGAGCATGTCGCGACCTTGTTACGCCAGGCGCATCCGGGGTTGGGGATCGAGCTGGTGCCGCTGCTGACCCAGGGTGATCGCATCCAAGATCGCAGCCTCGCGAGCATCGGCGGCAAGGGCCTGTTCATCAAGGAACTCGAGGTGGCGATCGAGGATCTGCGGGCCGATATCGCGGTGCATTCGATGAAGGACGTGCCGGCCGTTCTGCCCGACGGACTGGTCATAGCCGCGGTGCTGAAGCGCGCGGATGCGCGCGATGCGTTGATAACGACCTCGGGAATCTCACGGCTCGAGGATCTGCCTCAGCAAGCCCGTGTCGGCACCTCAAGCCTGCGTCGGCAAGCGCAGCTTTGTGCGCTGCGCCCGGATCTTCGCATCGAGGCGCTGCGCGGCAATGTGGATACGCGGCTTCGCAAGCTCGACGCGGGCGGCATGGACGCCATCGTTCTCGCCTGCGCCGGCTTGATGAGACTGGGCTTGGAATCGCGAATTACGGCGCGCCTCGATCCCAAGGTTTGCCTGCCGGCGGTCACGCAGGGCGTGATCGGCATCGAGTGCCGCTCGAATGATGCGCGCACGCTGGCATTGTTGCGGGTTCTTGAAGATCCGCCCACGCGCAAAGTGATGCAGGCAGAACGGGCCTTCGCGGCCCATTTGGGTGGTAGCTGTCAATCGCCCATCGCCGCCTACGCCGAGCTCGACGCGGATCATATCCGGCTCGACGGTCTCGTGGCCGAACCGGACGGCTCGCGGCTGCTGCGCGACTCATCATCGGGTAGCAGCGAGAATCCTGCGGCCTTGGGCAAGCAGTTGGCGGAGCGCCTGTTGGGCGCGGGCGCCGGCTCCTTGTTAGAGCGATTGCGCGCGGGATAAGCGGTGCCGCCGCTCCACGGTGTTGGCGTCCTCGTCACCAGACCCGAACTGCAGGCGATGCCGTTGTGCCGGCTGCTGGAAAGCAACGGAGCGCACACGCTGCGCTTGCCGGCCGTCGAAATCAAAGCGCTGGGGGATCGGCGTGCACTGGCGGCGCGCCTGGGCGCGCTGGAGAGTTTCGACGTCATTATCTTCACCAGCGCCAACGCGGTCCGATTCGGCGCCTCCTTCCTCGAGCAGAAGCGCGATCTTACGCTGGCGGCGGTAGGGCCGGCGACGGCGCGTGCGCTCAATCAAGCCGGCTACCGCGTGGCCATCCAGCCGAATGAAACCTTCGACTCCGAGGGTCTGCTGATCCACCCGCGGCTGGAGCATTTGGCCGGCCATCGGGTCTTGGTGATCAAGGGTGCCGACGGTCGACAATTGCTGCAACAGGAACTCACGCGGCGCGGCGCGACCGTGGTGTGCGCCGATGTCTATGAGCGCGCAGCGGCGATCCCGAGCGCGCCGACGCTGGCGGCAGTGCTGGAGCGCTTCGCGGCGGGCGAGATGCATGTGATCACCGCGACCAGCGCGGAAGTTGGGCGCAATTTGCTCGACATGGCGACGCCTCAATTGCGCAGCGAGTTCGAGCGAGTGCTCTGGCTGGTACCGGGCGAACGCGTCGCCGCGGCGCTGATCGAGCGCGGATTGCGGGCGCCGTTGCTGCAAGCCGCGTCGGCCGAGGATCAGGACCTGGTGGCGGCGCTCGTCCGCTGGCGCTCGAGCGTGTCGGGCGCGTAGTCGAAGGAATCGAAATACAGGCGGCTGCGATCGACGCCGCGCACGTCATATTCGTGGCGCACGGCCGCTATCATCGCCGGCGGTCCGGCAGCGTAGACCTCATGCGCTTCGAGGTTACCGATACTCTGGAATGCGGCCTCATGCACAAACCCGGTCAGTCCGCGCCACGCCGCAGTCGCCTCCGACAGCACCGGGACGTACCTGAGGCGAGGTGCGCGCCGGCTCAAAGCTTCCAGGGTGGCCTGAGCGTACAGGTCTTGTTCGCTGCGCACTCCCCAATAGAGCACCATGTCGCGGTCAATGTCGTTCTCGATGACGTGCCGCAGGATGCTCAAGAGCGGCGCGATCCCGGTGCCGCCGCCGATGAGCAGCAAGGGCGGCGCTTCGGTTAGATGCGGGCGATAGGTGAATTGGCCCAAGGGACCTTCGATCGTCAGCAGCAGCTTCTGCGTGTCTTCGTGAAACAGCCGTTCGGTGAATTCTCCGCCGGCGACGCGCCGCACATGCAGCTCCAGGGGCCGCGCATGCGGCGGGGAGGCGATGGAAAAACTGCGGCGCCGGCCGCCCGGCAAGATGACATCCAGATACTGGCCGGCCTCGAAGCTGAAGGTTGCGACGGGGGGAAGCTGCAGAAATAGTCCCATGACGTCATGCGCTAGCGGCTGGGCACGCTCGATGCGGCATGGCAGGCGCTGAACGGCAGCCGTACCGGCGGCTCGAAGTTCGAAGATCTCGATTGAAACATCGGTGCGCGCCCGCGCCTGACAGAGCAAAATCCATTGCTCGGCGATCTCGGCCTCGGTAAGCCCGAGCGGCCGCCCGTAAGGATAGTGGACTTCACCCCGCAACAGCCGGGCCCGACAGGCGCCGCAATTGCCGCTCTTGCAGCTATGGGGCAAATTCAATTTCGCATCCAGCGCCGCATCGAGCAGAGTCTCATCGGAGTCGGCGCTGAACGTGCGGCTGGAATTGGCTAGAGTGATGCGCACGCGTAACGCCCGATGGCGCCAATATCTTCAGGCGCTCGGCAGACTTCGCCTGCTATCAAGCCATTCAAAAATCGGCTCCCACTGCTTCCAATCGGGCCACGCCAGATACTCGGGCAGCTCCATCACGCCCATGCCTCTTGAGTACGCACGCAGGTAATTCTGCGCCTCGCGCAGATGGCCGAGATAGGGAATCTTGAGCTTGCTCAAGTATTGGTCCAGTTCCTCGTACACCAGCGTGTTTTCGCGCACGCGATTGGCAATGACCGCCAATCGCGCCTGCTTGCGCGACACCCGGCCGATCTCGAGCAGTTCCGCCATGAAGTGGCCGCACGCCTTCATGTCGATGCTCGAGGGCAGCACGGGCACGATGATGGTTTCGGCGCGCCGCACCAGTTCATTGAGCTCGGTACCGTGAACGCGCGCCGGCGCGTCGATCACCAGGACGCCGGTGTTACGCGGAACCGTGCGCAGCCCATCGTCAAACGCCGCCACGCCGGTGATCGCCGGCAAATCGGCCGGGCGCATTGCGAGCCAGTCCAGGCTGGAACGCTGCGAGTCATAGTCTGCTATGCATACCTGCTGCCCGTCGCGGGCGAAAAATACGGCGATGTTGGTGGCGAGCGTGCTCTTGCCGCATCCGCCCTTCGCGTTCAATACCATGACGTGTCGCATAATTCCCCAATTGTTGTGCCGTTAAGGTAGAGCTTTGAGCAAGCGTTGCGCAACCCCCGCATGAAAATTATCGACGCGCCGCTATCGCGACGACGCGATACATCGGCTATGCTCCTCTGCATGCGCATCGAGTTTTTGAAGATGCAGGGTCTGGGTAACGATTTTTTGGTATTCGACGCCGCCGCCACTGACGATTACCTCGACCAAGGGACGCTTCGCGCCCTCGCCGATCGGCACACCGGAGTGGGATTCGATCAGGCTCTGGTGCTCGATACTCCGCGCGACGCTGACAGCCGCGTCTTCTATCGGGTGTTCAATTCCGACGGCACCGAGGTCGAACAATGCGGCAATGGCGCGCGCTGTATCGCGGCGCTGCTGTATTCTCGCGCCCCCGAACTGGGCCGAGACCTCACCTTGGGTAGCCCCGGCGGCAACGTGCGGGCGCGAGTCAGAGACGACGGCCTGGTGTCCGTCGATATGGGAGTGCCCCAATTTGACGGGCCAATCACCTTCACGCTGAACATCGAGGGTGCCGACATCGAGATGAGCACGGTGTCCTTGGCAAACCCTCACGCGGTATTGCGCGTGCCCGACGTGAAGTCTGCGCCGGTCGAAGCGCTCGGCCCGCGTATCGAGCGGCACCCGCGCTTTCCCAATCGCACCAACGTAGGCTTCATGCAGATCTTGAGCCGGGAACATATTTTGCTGCGGGTGTTCGAACGCGGAGCGGGCGAGACCTTGGCCTGCGGTACCGGCGCTTGCGCGGCCGTTGCCGTGGGCCGGCGCATGGGACTGCTCGACGAGGATGTGCGGGTGGATTTGCCGGGCGGCACGGCGACGATTTCTTGGGAGGGTCCCGGCCGGCAGGTATGGCTGACGGGGCCGGCAACGACGGTGTTTACGGGATCTATCGATTTAACGCGATTCAGGGGAGCCAAACAATGACAACCAGTCACGCGCGCGGGATCAAGCAGGACGTTCTCAATGACAACAGTGTCGCGGACTTTCTACAAACCTATCCGGATTTCTTCGAGCGCAACACCCAGCTTTTGACCAAGCTGCGCCTGCCGCATGTGCGCGACGCCGCGGCCACCGTGAGCTTGGTGGAGCGCCAAGTCGAGGTACTGCGCGAGCGCAATCAGGCGCTCGAGCGAAAGCTCAAGGAGCTGCTCGATGTGGCGCGCGCCAATGATGCGCTGGCGGATCGCATTCACCGCTTGAGTCAGCGCTTGATCCGTTCGCGCACCCTGCTGGAATCGATCAATGCCATCGAGACCGCGCTGCGCGAGGACTTCGACGCCATGAACTCCGTTATGGTGCTGTTCCTCGAGGAAGCACGCGCGTTGGAACCGGAGGCGGGCCGATTCTTGCGTGTCGCCCGCCCGGCCGACGATGACATCAAGTCATTTGAATCGCTGTTGAGCGCGGGCAAGCCGCGTTGCGGCCAAATCCGCGATACCCAGCGCGACTTTTTGTTCGGCAAGGAAGCCATCGCGATCGGCTCGGTGGCACTCACCCCCCTCGGGCAAAAAGGCACCTTAGGGATCCTCGCCATCGGCGCCAGCGATGCGGAGCGATTCCATCCGGGCATGAGCACGGAGTTTCTGCTGCGTATCGGCGAACTCGTCACCTATGCCCTCATGCGCTGAAGCCTGAAGGGCCTTGTGGAAGCTCGCGAGCTCGAATGGATCGATCGATTTTTATCGCATCTCAAGAGCGAGCGACGCATGAGCGGCCACACGATCGCGGCCTATCGTCACGACCTGCAGAACCTGCGCAAGTTCTGCGAGCGTCGCGGCATTGCGCGCTGGGAGGCGCTGGATAACTCCCTCGTTCGCGCCTTTGCCGCGGCCGAGCATGCCGGCGGGATCGCGCCGCGCAGCATCCAGCGGCGCCTGTCGGCGCTGCGCTCGTTCTTTGAATACCTGCAGCGCGAAGGCATGAAGTTGCGCAATCCCGCGCTCGACGTGCGCGCGCCCAAGACCAAGAAGCGCTTGCCCGCGACCTTGGACGCCGACCAGATGGGCCGATTGCTGGATTTTCGCGTCGACGATTCCATTTCCGCGCGCGACAAGGCCATGATGGAATTGTTCTATTCTTCGGGACTGCGGCTGAGCGAGCTGACCGCGTTGAATCTCTCGGCCATCGATCTTGCGGATCGCACCGTCAGGGTGCTCGGCAAGGGCAGCAAGACCCGGATCGTGCCCATTGGGCGCTATGCCGTCGATGCCTTGAAAAAATGGTTGGTGGAGCGTGCCGCCTTGGTACGCGATACGGCAAGCCTCGACTCGCCGCTCTGCGCTCCGCTGTTTATCGGCAAAGCCGGACGGCCCCTGTCGGTTCGAGCGGTGCAGCTGCGGGTGAGCACCTGGGCGCGCCGCATGGGACTCAGCATGCACGTTCATCCGCATATGTTCCGCCATTCGTTTGCGACTCACCTGCTGGAATCCAGCGGCGACCTGCGCGGAGTGCAGGAATTGCTGGGTCACGCCGACATCAGTACCACGCAGGTCTACACGCATCTGGACTTCCAGCATTTGGCCAGCGTCTACGACGCGGCGCATCCACGCGCCCGGCGCCGACCACCTTAGCTTGAAAGGGCCGCGATCGGCCCCACCCTACTTAGGATCCATGGATCACGATCCCCATCGCATCTACGGCACCACCATTCTGGCGGTGCGGCGCAACGGCCGCGTCGCGGTCGGCGGCGACGGTCAGGTCACCCTCGGCCAAAGCGTGATGAAATCCAACGCGCGCAAGGTGCGCCGCCTGTACGGCGATAAGGTGCTGGCCGGATTTGCGGGCGGAACGGCGGACGCATTCACCCTGTTCGAGCGCTTCGAAGGCAAACTGGAGAAATTCGGCAATCTCACCCGAGCCGCGATCGAACTGGCGAAGGACTGGCGCAGCGACCGCAGCCTGCGGCGCCTGGAAGCCTTGCTGTGCGTGGCCGATGTGGACAAGACCTATGTCATATCAGGCACCGGCGATGTGATTGAGCCGGAGCACGACTTGATCGCCATCGGTTCGGGCGGCGGCTTCGCGCAGGCGGCGGCGCTGGCCTTCATGCAAGGCGACCTGTCGGCGCGCGAGATCGTCGAGCGCTCGCTGAACATCGCGGCGGACATCTGCATCTATACCAATCGCAGTCTGACCATCGAGGAACTCTAGTCGATGTCGCAGATGACGCCGCGAGAAATCGTCGAAGAGCTCGACAAGCACATTGTCGGCCAGAAGTCCGCCAAGCGCGCCGTGGCGATAGCCTTGCGCAATCGCTGGCGCCGCCAGCAGGTCGCGGAATCCCTGCGTTCTGAGATCACGCCGAAGAACATTCTCATGATCGGGCCGACAGGCGTCGGCAAGACCGAGATCGCACGCCGCTTGGCGCGCCTGGCCAGGGCGCCGTTTATCAAGGTGGAGGCGACCAAGTTCACTGAGGTGGGCTATGTAGGCCGCGAAGTGGATTCGATCGTACGCGATCTTGTCGATATCTCCGTGAAAATGACGCGCGAAGAGGAAATCGGCAAGGTCCGCCATCGGGCCGCGGACAGCGCCGAGGATCGGGTGCTCGACATTTTGCTGCCGCGCGCTTCCGCGGACTTCACCGGCGACACGGGGGTCAAGGACAGCGACACGCGGCAGCGTTTCCGAAAGATGCTGCGCGAGGGCGAACTGGACGATCGCGAGATCGAAATCGAAGTGCGCGCCCTGCCTTTGGGGGTGGAAATCATGGCCCCTCCCGGCATGGAGGAAATGACGCAGCAGTTGCAGGGGATGTTCCAGAATTTGGGCGGCGGCCGCACCCGCTCGCGCAAGCTCAAGATCAAGGAAGCGCTAAAGCTCTTGGTCGATGAGGAAGCGGCGAAAATGGTCAATGAAGAGGAATTGAAGCTGCGGGCCGTCGAGAACGCCGAGCAAAACGGCATCGTCTTCATCGATGAAATCGACAAGATCGCACGCCGCCAGGAGACCGCGGGGGCCGACGTGTCGCGCGAGGGCGTGCAGCGCGACCTCTTGCCGCTGGTGGAGGGGTGCACGGTGAATACCAAGTACGGCACCGTGAAAACCGATCACGTTCTGTTCATTGCCTCGGGCGCCTTTCACATGTCGAAGCCCTCCGATCTGATCCCCGAATTGCAGGGCCGTCTGCCGATACGCGTCGAGCTCGATCCCTTGGTCGTCGGGGATTTCGTACGCATCCTGACCGAGCCGGATGCTTCGCTGTGCCGTCAGTACACGGCGCTGCTGGCGACCGAGGGCGTGACTCTGGAATTCGCCGCCGATGGGGTGCAGCGGCTGGCCGAGGTTGCATTCGAAGTCAATGAACGCACGGAAAACATCGGCGCGCGACGCCTGCACACCGTGATGGAGCGATTGCTCGAGACCGTCTCGTTCGAGGCCGCGGACCGCAATGGCACTCGCGTTCTCATCAACCGCGAGTACGTGGAGCGCAATCTCGGCGAGCTGGTGAAGGATCAGGATCTGTCGCGGTACATCCTGTGAGCACGCGCTCTCCTCAGCCCACCGACATTAAGCTGCGCACCGAATCTCGGCTCCTCGATGTACGCTTTGATGACGGATCGCACTTCGAGCTGCCGTTCGAATACTTGAGGGTTTTTTCGCCCTCTGCCGAGGTCAAGGGCCACGGCGGGGGCGAGGGCGTGCTGCAACTCGATAAGCAGCAGGTGGGCATCAGCGGCATCGAACCGGTCGGCAACTACGCGCTGCGCCTGTTCTTCGACGACGGTCACAATACGGGCCTCTATTCCTTCAGCCTGCTGCACGAGCTCGGCAGAGACAAGGATGCGAACTGGGCGCGTTATCTTGCGCGCTGTGCCGAGGCCGGCAAGCCTGCCTAGAGGCGCTAAGCTTTAAGCGCCAGTCGGCTACAATGCCCCAACAAAAGAGGCGCCATGGCTGACTCCGATCACAAGGTGGATTTTGGATACGCAAAGGTCCCACCGGCCGACAAGGCGGCGCGCGTGCGTGCGGTGTTTGAGTCGGTTGCTCCCAAGTACGATGTCATGAACGACCTGATGTCGCTCGGGGCGCACCGGTTGTGGAAGCACTTCACCCTGTCGTTGACCGGATTGCGGCCCGGCCAGTGCGCCCTGGACGTCGCCGGGGGCACGGGCGATTTGGCCCGCGGACTGCTGCGTCAAGTGGGCAAGTCCGGGCGCGTGGTGCTGTCGGATGTCAATCCGGCCATGCTCGAAATCGGCCGCGACCGGCTGCTCGATGCCGGGCACGTGGGCAATGTCGAGTGCATCGTTGCCGATGCCGAGCGCCTGCCCTTCGAGGACAACGCCTTTGATTGCGTCACCATCGGGTTCGGTCTGCGCAACGTCACCGACAAGGCGGCGGCGCTTAAGTCCATGCACCGAGTCCTGAAACCCGGCGGCCAGCTGCTGGTGCTGGAATTCTCGACGCCGGTGGCGCCGGGCCTCAAGCCGATTTATGACGCCTATTCGTTCAAGGTATTGCCCCTGCTGGGCAAACTCGTGGCGCAGGACGCGCAAAGCTACCGGTATCTGGCCGAATCGATCCGCATGCATCCGAATCAGGAAGTGCTGCTCGAGATGCTGCGCACGGCCGGATTCTCGCAAACGCGCTATCACAACTTAAGCGGCGGCATCGTCGCCGTGCATCGCGGCTACAAGATCTGACATGCCCGCGACTCCCGCCTGGTTGGCATCCGCTGAGGCCGTCTTTAATCGAAACATTTCCGCCTCCGCCCAGGCGGCGGCGCTCGCCCGGCGCCTGGAAGGCACCTCCTTGCAATTGGACATCGACGGCATCACGCGCGTGCGTGCCGCTTGCTTCGGCGGCCGGCTGGCGCTCACCGCCGGCGATGATTCTCCCGCGGATGCCGTCATTGGCGGATCCGCGCCGGCGCTGCTGCAGATGTTTAGGCGCGCAAGCCCCGCCGCGCAATCCCGCGCCTCGATTCAAATTCGCGGCGATGCCGAAATTGCCAATCTGTACCGTGAATTATTTGCCGTGGCGCGCCCCGATTTGGAAGAAGAGCTGTCGCGCTGGGTGGGGGACTTGCCGGCGCGGCATCTGTCGCAACTGGCGAAAAGCGTGCGATCCTGGGCGAGGCGCGCGCGTCGCACCGCTGGAGAAAACATCGCCGAATATCTGCAAGAGGAAGGCCGCGATCTGGTCGCCAAACCTGAGCTCGAGGAATTCCTGCGCGGCGTTGATGGCGTGCGCGAGGCCGTGGATCGGATCGAGGCGCGGATCGCGGGTCTCGAGCAGCGCATGAAGGGCCCCTGATGCGTCCGCGAGTCCTTGCCCGTCTGCTGCAGATACAGCGCGCCCTGGTGAGACACCGGCTGGATGATTTCGTGCGCGCGACCCATCTATATCGGCCGCTGCGCTATCTTTACTATCTCTCGCCCTGGACTTGGTTCCAGCGCAGCTCACCCGGTACCCGCGGCGAGCGCCTGCGACTGGCCCTCGAAGAGTTGGGCCCGATATTCGTGAAGTTTGGCCAGGCGCTCTCGACCCGGCGCGACCTGCTCCCCGTCGATGTCGCGGACGAACTGGCGAAACTGCAGGATCGGGTGCCGCCCTTCCCGGGCGAGGTCGCGGTTAAGATGATCGAAGAGACCTTCGGCAGACCGATCGGGGAAATCTTCGGTGATTTCGAATCGACTCCGCTCGCGGCGGCTTCCATCGCGCAGGTGCACGCCGCCACCTTGAAAAGCGGCGATGATGTGGTGGTCAAGGTACTGCGCCCGGACATGCGCGCAGTGATCGACCTGGATCTTGAGGTATTGGACACGCTTGCCGCATTGGCCGACGAATACTGGGAGGACGCACGCCCGGTGAGGCCCATCGAAGTCGTGCATGAGTACCGCAAGACGGTGATCGATGAACTGGACCTGATGCGCGAGGCCGGCAACGCCGCGCAGCTGAGGCGCAATTTCGCCGGCTCGTCCCTGCTGTACGTGCCGCAGGTCTATTGGGACTACTGCCGCCAAAACGTCCTCGTGATGGAGCGTATTCACGGCGTCATCGTGAGCCAGGTCGATGAACTTCGGGCGCGCGGCACCGACATCCCTAAGCTGGCCGAGAACGGCGTCGAAATATTCTTCACCCAGGTGTTCCGCCATAACTTCTTTCACGCCGACATGCACCCGGGCAATATTTTCGTGCAGATCGATGATCCGAAGAATCCACGCTACGCGGCGGTCGACTTCGGCATCGTCGGCACCTTGCAGCCGCGCGATCAGCATTTCCTGGCCGAAAACTTCATGGCATTCTTCAACCGCGACTATGCCCGCATTGCGGCCCTGCACATCGAGTCCGGTTGGGTGCCGCGAGGCACCCGGGTCGATGAACTCGAGTCGGCGGTGCGCACGGTCTGCGAACCCATCTACAATAAGCCGCTCAAGGAGATCTCTTTCGCGCAAGTGTTGCTGCGGCTGTTTGAAACCGCGCGCCGCTTCGATATGCAGGTACAGCCGCAATTGATTCTGCTGCAAAAAACCTTGTTCAATATTGAAGGCCTGGGGAGGCAGCTGTATCCGGAGCTCGATCTCTGGAAAACGGCCCAGCCGGTGCTGCGCGAATGGATGCGCGAGCGCACCCGTCCGCGGACCATCCTGCGGGAGATTCGCGCACGCATTCCGGATGCCTTGATCACGTTGCGGCAAGTACCCGGGATCTTGCAGACCGCAGTGCGCGAGTCGGCGGAGACCTCCCTGCTCTCGGTCAATCGCGCGGAAGCGGCCAAGCTGCGCGCTGCGATGCGCGCCGCGGCGCTGCGGCGCGACTTGAGTGTCGCCGCCGGCGTGCTGTGGCTGTCGGGAGTGGTTACTCTTGCGCAAGCCGAGCAGTTTCGATGGCTTGGGTGGCTGCAGATGGCCGCCGCCGTGTTGTTCTTCGTCAGGCTCCGAGCGTTCAGGCTGCGCAAAGAATGAGAATTCCAATCGAGGGCTCGACCAGCTATCGCGGCAGAAATTCCCGGCCGAACTGGCTGGCGTTGGCGGGGTGGGTCGGCCTCGCGCTGGGTGTCGGTGCGTTGGCCGCGGCATTTTCGCCGCGCTTTTCCCCGGCGGCGGCGCATTGGTACGCCATGCTGAGCAAACCTCCCTGGCTGCCGCCGCCAGCATGGTTTGGACCCATTTGGACGGTTCTCTACGCGTCTATGGGAATTGCCGCATGGGTGGTTTGGCGTGAACGCTATCATCGCGGACGCAACGCGGCGATTGCCGTTTACGCGATTCAACTGCTGCTCAATGCGCTGTGGACCCCGCTATTTTTCGGTTTGAACGATATCGGTGCGGCGCTGTTCGAGGTCGTCGCCCTGTGGCTGGCCATTGGTTGGACGTTGCGAGAATTCGCCCGAGTGAGTGTCGTCGCGGCCTGGATATTAGTGCCGTATTTTCTCTGGACGACCTTCGCCGCCGCCATGACTCTTGCGATATGGAAACTGAATCCGTGAGTGCCTGTAGGTATAGGATTACGTTCTTTCGCGTCAATGCACCGATCCCGCCGGCAATGACTTTTGATCAATCTATGCACGCTGCGTCGAGTACATCACCGCGAGAATCAGGGGCTAAAGTAATCTCTGCCAAGCCGACAATGCGCGCTATACACGCTTCTCGGCACTAGCACCCTACCCCGTGAGATTTCAAGCGCGATGTACTCGGCCGCAGCAGCTCCCATGCCGGTAGAATCGTCCCGGCGCTTTACTTCCCCTTATCACGCGGTCCCGCGCACGCACCTCTTGTCGAATGGCAGCTATTCGGTGCTGCTGACCGCGGCGGGATCCGGATACAGCCGCTGGAACGACATGGCAGTGACGCGCTGGCGTGAAGATCCGACCTGCGATCCCTGGGGTTACTACATTTTTTTGCGCGACGCGTTCAACGGCCATGTCTGGTCCGCCGGATTCCAACCCCTCGGCCGCGAATCCGAATATTACGACGTCGCCTTCTACGAGGATCGCATCGAAATCGGCCGCAAGGATGGGCCGATTCGCAGCATCATGGAGATTCTCGTATCGAGTGAGGACGACGCGGAAGTGCGGCGCCTGTCGCTGACCAATGAGGGCAGCGCTGTTCGGGAAATCGAGCTGACCAGCTACGCCGAGGTGGTCTTGAGCCCGCCGGCGGCGGATTCCGCCCATCCCGCATTTTCAAAAATGTTCGTGCGGACCGAGTTCGATGCGGCGCGGGGCGCGCTGTTGGCCACTCGGCGGCCGCGCGAACCCGGTCCGCAACCGTGGCTGGTGCATTTCAGCGTCTTGGAGGGAGAAGCCGTCGGCAGCCTGCAGTTCGAGACCGACCGGGCCCGCTTCATCGGCAGAGGCCATGACCTGCGCAATGCCGTGTCGATCATGGGCGGCGGGCCCCTGTCCAACACCGTCGGAACCGTGCTGGATCCGATGATGGCGCTGCGGCGCCGCGTGCGCATCGAGCCCGGCGAAACCGCGCAGCTGGCATTTTGGACCGCCATCGGCGCAACGCAAGCTCAAGCCTTGAGCCTCGCCGACAAGCTGTCGACCGATGCGGCGTTTCAGCGCGTAAAGACCCAGGCTCAGGCGGCGGCGCAAGCGCAGCTTGCGCGTCTTGGCGTCAATGCCGAAGAGGCCCATGTGTTTCAAGAGATTGCCGGCAAGGTGCTCTATTCCGACTCATCGCTGCGCGCCTCACGCGACCTGCTCGACCAGAATCAGCTGGGGCGGCCGACGCTGTGGGCCCACGGGATCTCCGGCGACCTTCCCATCGTGCTGGGCGTCCTCGATGAGGATGGCCTCGAGGTCGCAAGCTCGCTGCTGCGCGCGCAGGGCTATTGGCGATCGAAAGGCCTGGGGGTGGATCTGGTTTTTCTCAATTGCGCCTCGCCGGCGAAGGCATCGGCTGTACAGTCGTCGCTTGAGTCCGCCATCAAGGACACATCGAGCGGGCGCGGAGCGGTCATTGCGTTGCGCGCCGACGCGATGCCGGCGGAGCATCGCGATTTTCTACAGGTCGCGGCGCGTGCGGTATTCACCGGCCGCAGCGTGCGCGAGCAGATCACAGGGCCGCCGGAACCCGCGCCGGCTGCTCGCCCGCAGCGCGCAAACAGCGCCGAGCAGCCGCGCTCCGCGCTCACAGTCCCCGCGCTCGAGTACTCCAACGAGCTCGGCGGGTTCGATGCTTTCGGACGTGAATACGTCGTGGCGCTGGATCAGGATCAATGGACACCGGCGCCTTGGATCAATGTGATCGCGAACGAACAATTCGGCTTCCTGGTCTCCGCCGACGGCTCCGGCAGCACTTGGTCCTTGAACGCGCAGCAGAACCAGATCACGCCCTGGTCCAACGATCCGGTCAGCGATGCGCCGGCGGAGGCGATTTACCTGCGCGATGAGAACTCCGGGGATCTCTGGAGCGCCACGCCGCTGCCCATCCGCGAGCGCTCCCCATACCTGGTCCGCCATGGGTTCGGCTACACGCGGTCGCAGCATTCCTCGCACGGCATCAGCGTGGAACTGACGCAGTTCGTGCCGCTTCAAGATCCCATCAAGATCTCGCGACTGAAAATCGTCAATCACTCCGGTGAACCCCGCCGGCTCTCGATCACCCACTACCTGGACTGGATGCTGGGTAACCAGAACAACCGGGCGGCGCCATTCATCGTAACCGGCGTGGAACCCAAGACGCGCGCGCTGCTGGCGCGCAATCCCTGGAACACGGATTTCCAGTCGCGCGTTGCGTTCATGGACATGGCGGGTCGGCAACAAAGCTGTACGGGCGATCGCACTGAATTCGTCGGACGCCTGGGCTCGCTGGCTGAGCCGGCTGCGCTGCTAAAGTCGCAATCGCTCTCGAATCGAGTCGGGGGCGGGCTGGACCCCTGCGGCGCGATGCAGACGAAGATCAGCCTGGGGCCTGAGGAGGCCGCCGAGCTGACGCTGCTGCTCGGCGAGGAGCATTCGAGCGCCGCGGCGGTGGCCCTCATCGAGCGCTACCGAACGGCGGATCTCCACGCGGCGCTGAAGGGCGTGACGGATTTTTGGGAGCGCACCTTAGGGGTCATTCAGGTCGAAACGCCCGATAGAGCCATGAACCTGCTGGTCAACGGCTGGCTGCTGTATCAGGCACTGTCCTGCCGCGTCTGGGGTCGAACCGCCTTCTACCAGTCGAGCGGCGCGTATGGGTATCGTGACCAATTGCAGGATGTCATGGCGCTCTGTGTTTGCGCACCTGCCATCGCCCGCGGGCATATCCTGCGCGCCGCCGGGCGCCAGTTCATCGCAGGAGACGTGCAGCATTGGTGGCTGCCAACCTCCGGTCAAGGAATACAAACGCGGGTGTCGGATGACCGCGTGTGGCTGGCATACGTGGTTGCCCACTATCTGGAAGTGACCGGCGAGAGCGCCATCCTCGATGAGCAAGTCCCCTACTTGAGCGGCGGTCCGCTGGCGCCGGGCCAGCTGGAAAATTTCTCGGCGCCCGAACCGGGGAAATCCGCGACGCTGTTCGAGCATTGCGTGCTCGCGCTCGATTCGAGCTTGAGCCTAGGCGCGCACGGCCTGCCGCTGTTCGGCACCGGTGATTGGAATGACGGCATGAATCGCGTCGGAGTCTTCGGTAAAGGTGAGAGCGTGTGGCTCGGCTGGTTCCTGCATGCCGCCTTGATGAGGTTTGCGCCCATCGCCGAGGCGCGCGGCGCCGGCGAGACGGCCGCGCACTGGCGCAGGCATGCAGCGGCCGTGCAACAGGCCATCGAACTGCAAGCCTGGGACGGCGATTGGTATCGACGCGGTTATTACGACGATGGCACCGTCTTAGGTTCCGCATCCAGCGATGAGTGCCGGATCGATTCGGTGGCGCAATCCTGGGCCGTCATTTCTGGCGCCGCGCAACGCGACCGCGCGATCCGCGCCATGTCCGCGGTCGACGAGCAACTGGTCAGCCGCAGCGACGCTCTGGTGAAATTGTTTACGCCGGCGTTTGACCACACGCCCAAAGACCCAGGTTATATCAAGGCCTATCCTCCGGGCCTGAGGGAAAACGGCGGCCAGTACACCCACGCGGCCATGTGGACCACGCTCGCCTTTGCGCTGCTCGGTGACGGCGACCGCGCGGGCGAATTGTTCTCGCTCTTGAATCCCATTCATCATGCCAGTACCCGCGCCGGCATCGAGCGCTACAAGGTCGAGCCGTACGTCGTGTGCGCCGACATTTATTCCGTATCGCCGCATGTCGGTCGTGGCGGATGGACCTGGTACACCGGCTCGGCGGCCTGGATGTACCGCACGGCGGTGGAAGGGATCTTAGGCATCCGTTTGCGCGGCGACACGCTGGTGCTCGACCCCTGCATTGCGCGCGCCTGGCCAGGCTTCGAATTTACTTATCAGTATGGATCGTCGCACTATCGGATCGCGGTGAAAAATCCCCGTGGCGTGAGCCGTGGGATCGCGCGGGCTTCGTTGGATGGAGAGGAACTGTCGGGCGCGCCCGCTCAGATCAAGCTAGTCGATGATGGCCGCCATCACTTCGGCGAGATTACGCTCGGGGCCGCCTAAGGAATGCTAGCGAGTCAGCATGGCGAGCGCGCGGCCGATGACCAGCCTCTTCACCATCTTGGCCGGCAACATTCGCCATAACTTGAGCGCCAACTTGGGGCGCATTAACAGAACGCCTGCCGCCAGTACCCCTATGGTGCGCAATCCGCCCTTGCCCATGAGCATTCGCATGGTGCGGCTGCGCGGGAAGCCGGCTTGGCTGGCAGATGTCTCGCCGGCCGGGTTGAGGCGCGGCGGATCGAGGATTGCACGGTATTCTTCGCGCGATTGCGCGAGACGTGCGCGTACTAGCTTTCTGCTTTCCCCATCGTCCTTCATTCCTTTTTATCCGGGAATAAAATGCGCTCGAGAATGACGCGATCTTCCTGCCACTCCTTTCGCACATCGGCGAAAAACGGTGCAGAGCGGGCTACATTGACTCGATAGATCACCGCCGCAACGGCGATCAGCAAAAAGCCGCCGGACATCCAGGCAATGGCCGCCAGTCTATAGGGTGTGTTCCAGGTGTAGGCGAGGACCGCGAGACAGACCATGAAGATGAGAAAAAATATGCAGACTGCGATGATGACGGAGGCCACTACCTGCGCGATGATCTCGCGGCGAGTCCGGTCAAGATCCAGCGCCACAAGATCGAGATAGGCGCCGAGGTGACGAGCCAGTACGGGGGCGGCTTTGGGCAGTGACCATATCCCTCGCACCGTAGCCGCCCTCGCCTTTAGGAACGCCGCGCCGCCAGAATTCCCACCAGCGCCCCGACTAGTGCCGCGATGCCGATCGCCTGCCATGGGCTTTCATGAACATAGTCATCTGCAGTGGCAGCAACGTTCTGCGCCTGTTGCCGTAGCGTGTCGGCGCTCTCCGAAAGGCTATGCTTGGTCGCATCCACCGCGCGCTGCACTTTGTTGCGCACGCGAGCCACGTCGCCATCCTTCAGGTCTGCGATTCGGGCCATCAGATCTTCCACGTCGGAGATCAAATTTTTGATTTCGCTCGACGCGGCTGGCTTAAGATCCGTCAGTCCATCGGTCAGGTCGGTTTTTAGACGGCGGCCCGTGGCGCGCGCCTGATCGGCCGTATTGTCGAAGTTCGATTCCATAAAATCTCTCCTCCTAGTGCTTTAGGCCATGCAATCAGCGACTATGCGGTCGCTGCGATAGCCCAGCCATCGGCTCGTCGCGGCCCCGGCTGTAGGAATCGCCCCACATGCTAAACTTTAGGCGGCAACCCGGGCACTTTACATGAAAATCCTAGGCGAGGAACTGCGCGAAATCGGACGGTGGTACCTGGCGTTGCCGCCAGTGCTGCTCATCGGCTTCCTTATCGGGCTCTTTTTTCTGGCGGCGGCGGGCCAATCGCGCCTCAACGCCACCAGTGAGCGCGTGCACCGCTCAGAGCTGCGGCAACAGGCCCTCAATGAGTTCGCCGGCCTGCTCGCGGATGCGGAATCTGCGCAACGGGGGTATTTGCTGACCGGAGAGATTGCCTACCTCATGCCCTACAGGACCGCGGTCGCGCAAGTGGCCGGGGCGCTCGATCGGCTCCACGAGGCGTACGGCAGCGGCGACAGCGACAGCGAGTTTCTGCAGCTGCGGCTGTTGACCGGCAAGAAGCTGGGGGATCTTGAGGACGGCGTGGCGCTCTACAAGAAACGCGGCATCACGCCCGCCGTCAGCGTCCTTGGCACCGACGCGGGCAAGCGCACGATGGATGAGCTGCTGAACATCGTCGGCACCATGCGTCACGAAGAAGCCGCCGAGCTGGACGCCGCCACCGCTCAATGGCAGAGGGATTTTCGTTGGTCGCGGTGGGTGTCCGCCGCGGGTGCGGTCCTCAACATCGGCCTGGTGTTATTGGCCGTTCGCCTGGTCTATTCCGATATGCGGCGCCGCGCCCGCCAGGCCATCGACCTGCGCGATCAGAAGCTGGAGCTTGAGCTGCAGGTCGATGCGCGAACGCGCGAACTGACCGCGCTGTCGACTCATTTGCAGGGCGTCTCCGAGCAAGAAAAATCCGCGCTGTCGCGCGAGCTGCACGATGAGCTCGGTGGCCTGCTGGTCGCGGCGCGCATGGACCTCTCCTGGCTTCAACAGCGCCTGACTAGCCCCGATCCGGCCATCGAGCAGCGCTTCAAGCGCATTCACGAGTCATTGAGCGCCGGGGTGGATTTGAAGCGCCGCGTGGTTGAAGAGCTGCGTCCCACGTTGCTCGACAACATGGGCTTGTTCGCCGCGCTGCGTTGGCAGTTCAAGGAAACTTGCCGCCGCAACGGCTTGCGGTGCACCGAGACCATTCCAGACCTTGAACCGAAGTTCTCCCCCGATGCCGCCATCGGCGTGTTTCGGGTCGCCCAGGAAGCATTGACCAATATTCTCAAACACGCCGAGGCGAGGTCGGCCGACCTGTCCATTGTGATCGAGGGAGCTACCTTCACTCTGCGCATATCCGATGACGGCAAGGGCATCCCGAGCCATCGCTTCGCCGTGAGCACTTCCCACGGCTTGGCCTCGATGCGTCATCGCGTCGTGGCGCTCGGCGGCACCTGGCAGATGCGAAACGCCGGCGGCGGGGGGACCATCGTAACGGCCTCGATTCCGGTCACGCGGATGCTGCTGCCGGAGGAAACTGCCTAAGGATCAGCGCTTCGACAGATGTGCTGCGCACAGTTCATGCAGCACTTCCGGGAGCCGTCCGTAGTCGCGGGCCTTGTCTAAAAAATGCGTGGCGCCCAACGCGATCGC
This sequence comes from uncultured Gammaproteobacteria bacterium, assembly GCA_963749775.1. Lineage (GTDB taxonomy): Bacteria > Pseudomonadota > Gammaproteobacteria > Steroidobacterales > Steroidobacteraceae > Bog-1198. The sequence continues at coordinate 60,247 of CAVVPB010000007.1, read as the reverse complement.
GGCGTTCTTGTACTCCGGCAGGTCATAGTTGGTCAGCACGATGATTCGCGGCTTTTTTTGGTTTGTCGCGAGGGCGCGCATCACTCCGAATCCGGTGCCCTGCTTCAAATGCAGGTCGAGGATGATCACGTCAACGGCTTCGCGTTCCACCGCGGCGAGCGCGGTTGCCTCGCTGTCGGCGGTTCCGACTAATTCCACATCGCTGATCTGGCGAATGGCTTCAATCAGGCGTTCGGTCAATACTTTTGAGTCTTCGACCAACAAAACTCTTAAAGACCGAACCATTAACATCGCGCCCATAGTAATTGTTTTGCCGCAAGTCTAGCGCCGAGACTTGTCAGTCGGCCAGCCGGATTGCCGGATTCTTGTGAAAAAGTGCTCAAGACATTTCACTTAATAACTTACTGAATGAGTCCGTTACGTAATGCGTACGACGTTATGTCCGCGTTGGCCGTGAAGCTCATCTTCTCCAATATGCGACTTCGGTAGGTGCTGACGGTTTTAACGCTGAGGCTGAGCTCGTTGGCGATGTCCGAGACTCCGCGTCCCGCCGCCAGCTTGCAAAAAATCTGAAATTCGCGCGTCGAGAGCCGCGCGTGCAACGGCTTGTCCGGGTCGCCGTCCAAGTCCGATACCAGGATTTCGGCAAGCGCCGCGCTCACGTAGCGTCTTCCGGACAGCACGGTTCGCACCGCCTTCATCAATTCCTCCGGCGCGCTGTCCTTCGACAGATAGCCGCTGGCGCCGGCGCGCAGGACGTTGACCGCGTATTGTTGCTCAGGCAGCCCGCTCATGACGAGCACCCTTACATTGGGATGTCCGGTTTGGATATGCCTGAGGATGTCCAGCCCGCTGCGATCCGGCATATGGATGTCGAGTAGCACCAGATCCCAGTCTTGCTCGCGCAGCGCATCAAGTGTTTCGTTGCCGCTGGCGGCCTCGCCCACAACGTTGATGCTCGCGTCTGCCTCAAGGAATTGCTTGAACCCCGCCCGGACTACCGCATGATCGTCTGCGATTAGCACTCTTGACACGTTTGCCTGCCCCCCATGACAGCTAGGAATTCGCACATTCTTGGCGTTGCGAATACCCGTTTAGCTTGTTATACAGGGTCTTGAGGCTGCAGCCCAGAGCGTCAGCGGCGCGGCGCTTGTTTCCCTTGAAGTAATCGAGCGTGGCCTCGATCAGGGAACGCTCCATGTCGTAGATTCTGGATCCGACGCGAATATCCAGGCGCCCCAGATCGCGGTCGTATTGGGCCATGACCGTAGGATCCGCAAAGCCGTTGCCGTTCAGTGGCCCGCTGCCGCCATGATGCCCGTTGGTCTGAATGAGCGGCTCCAGTTCGAGCAAGGAATCGCCGAGGATGAACGCGCGTTCGATGCAATTCTTCAACTCGCGAACGTTGCCCGGCCACGAATGCTGTCTGAGCGTCATTCGTGCATGCGCCGACAGCCCTTTTTGCGTCAGGGCCCGGGCATTGAGTTCCGTCAGGAAATGATTGGCGAGCAGTTCGACATCATCTCCGCGATTGCGCAGGGGCGGCAGTTCGATCGGAAATACCGCCAATCGGTACAACAAGTCCTCGCGCAGCTGACCGCTTTGCACCGCACTCAAAGGGCAGCGGTTGGTGGCGGCGATAACGCGTACATCGCAGCGGTGTTCGGCATTCGCGCCCACCCGATAGAACGCATGGGACTCGAGGACGCGCAGCAATCGGCTTTGCATCTCCAATGGCAATTCTGCGACCTCGTCAAGCAATAGCGTGCCGCGATGGGCGCGTTCAAACGCCCCCTCGTGCGCGCACTCCGCCCCGGTCAGTCCGCCGTTCTGATAGCCGAACAATTCGGCTTCGATCAACCCGGCGGGTATGGCGCCGCAGTTGATGCTGATAAAAGGACCGTCGCGGCGCGCGCTGCAGGCGTGAATCGACCTTGCCGCCAGTTCCTTCCCCGACCCGCTTTCGCCGGTCAAGAAAACGCTGGCCTCGGTCGGGCCCACCCGCTCGATCAAGCGAAACACTTCCTGCATGGCTGCGGACACCCCCAACAGGGATTCGATGGCGGAAGTGGGTGCGGAAGCGGCCGGCTCAGGATGACTATGACTGCCACTATTCATTACAGATCTCCCCTTTGTCGCGCGTGTAATCGGTACACGCAACATCTGCCAATTTGTAACCTGTCACACCTTGTGGTGGCCATGGCTGAGGGCTGATCCTCGGCTCGGACATTGCGCTGAATCGTGTAGGTGTTTGTCCGACACGCGCGCCCAGGGACTTTTCGCGAGGGGAAATTAGCGCGCGGAGCCGCAGCGCCAGCAGGTGTTGAACTGCGGTTCGAGTTGCTCGCCGCACTGCTCGCATATCCAAGGAGCGCCCGACGGCGCAGCCGCGGCTCTTTCCAGTGCGCGAAGCGCAGCCGCTTCGAGTGCGTCATCGACCCATAACTGCGGCCAGGTTTCCAGCATGGGCAAGTCTCCGAGGGCTCCCGCCAGATACTGGTTGCGCAGCTCGCTGTCGATTCCGGCCGCGATCAGCACGTTGCGCGCATGCGCGACCTGCAATAGCGAGGCGGCCCGGAACACTCGCTTCACGATTCTCCTAGCGCAATGAGCTTAAGAACTTGCCCACGTCCTCGCCTCTTTCCAGCGCTTCGACCAAGGCCGATCCCACCACCACGCCATCCACGTGCCGGGCGAAGCGCGCGACTTGCGCGGCCGTGCGGATGCCGAACCCCGCGCACACCGGGACGCTCGAGCAGCGTTTGACCCGATCCATGTACTCGAGCACGTCGTCGGGCACTTCTGCGGACTTGCCCGTGGTGCCCGTCATCGTCACGGCGTACACGAAACCCTGCGCTTGCCGGCAGAGCATGGCCAGGCGATCGAGGGGGGTCACCGGCGTCACCATTTGCACCAGCGCCAAGCCTTCCTCCTCGAGCGCACGGTTCAACTCACCGCTTTCCTCGAACGGCAGATCCGGAACGATAAATCCGGCCACGCCGGCCGCAGCGGCGGCGCGCGGCAGCCGCGTGATACCGAACGCCAGCAGCGGATTCAGATAACTCATCAAGAGAATCGGTGCGCTGTGGCGCGGCTCGATCGAATGCAGTTCATCGAGGATCCACGGCAGCGTCACACCGTCCGCAAGCGCCGCGAAGCTCGCGCGCTGAACCGTGGCGCCGTCCGCCATCGGATCGCTGAAGGGGACGCCGATCTCGACCACATCGCAGGCGCCGGCGACCGCGGCGAGATGGTGCTTGAATTGCCGGCGCGCCGGAAAGCCCGCCGTCAAATAGCCCACCAGCGCCGGCCGGCCACGCGCGGTTGCCGCTTGAATGGCGGCGGAAATGCGCTCGCGCGGCGCGCTCATTAGCGCAGAGCTTTCATCAGCGTGTTTTGCAGAATCGGCATGTCCTTGTCGCCTCTGCCGGAACAGCCGATGAGAATGTGTGCCCCGGGATTTTTGGCGGCGAAGCGCCGCGCGCCGAAGAAGGCATGGGCACTTTCGATCGCCGGCAGAATGCCTTCGTACTTGGCGCACTCGGCCAGGGCGTCCAAGGCTTCCGCGTCGGTGGCCGACTCGTAGGTGACCCGGCCGCTCTTCATCAAATAGGCATGTTCGGGTCCGACGCCGGAGTAATCGAGGCCTGCGGATACCGAATGGGTTTCGCGCACCTGGCCGAAGGCATCCTGCAGGATCAACGTGTAGCTGCCCTGCAGAACACCGGGCGTGCCGAAGGTGAGGGATGCCGCATTGTCCCCCAAGCCGGCGCCGCGGCCGCCGGCTTCAACGCCGACCAGCCTCACCGCTGCGTCGTTCAAGAACGGATGGAACAGTCCGATGGCATTCGAGCCGCCGCCGACGCAGGCCACGGCGACGTCGGGCAGGCGCGCCGCCTGATCCAGCATTTGCGCGCGCGCCTCGCGCCCGATCACCGACTGTAACTCGCGCACCAGGTAGGGATAGGGGTGGGGTCCCACCGCCGAGCCCAAGCAATAGTAGGTGCCGTCGGGATCCGACACCCAATCGCGCAGCGCTTCATCGATCGCCGCGCGCAATGTCTTATCTCCGCCCGTCACCGGCACCACCGTCGCGCCCAGCAATTTCATGCGATCCACGTTGGGTGCCTGCCGCTCGACGTCGACCGCTCCCATGTAGACCACGCAGGGCATGCCGAGCCGCGCGGCGGCCGCCGCGCTCGCCACGCCATGTTGTCCCGCGCCGGTTTCCGCAATGATGCGCTTGGCGCCCAAGCGTTTTGCCAGCAGCGTCTGGCCCACGGCATTGTTGATCTTGTGTGCACCCGTATGCGCAAGGTCTTCGCGCTTCAACCACACCACGGCGCCCCAGCGGCTGCTCAACGCGGGGGCGTGCGACAGCGCGGTCGGGCGGCCTACCCAGGTCTTGAGTTCATGGGTGAACTCGGCCTGAAAATCGGGATTGTGCAGATGCCGATCGATGCCGGCCTGCAGCCGGTCCAGTGCCGGCACCAGGGTCTCGGGCACATAGCGGCCGCCGAACGCGCCGAAACGACCCTTGGCGTCGGGCAACGCTGCTGGCACAGAGCCGGCGCGCAACGGCGAACTCATCACTCGCTCTCCAGACCCGCGGCCGCGGCCCGCGCCGCGCGCACGAATTCGAGAATCTTCGCCGGATCCTTGACGCCGGGCTCCGATTCCACACCGCTGCTGACATCCACGCCGAACGGGCGCACCGCCTGGATGGCTTCAGCAACATTTTGCGCCGACAATCCGCCGGCAAGGATGACTTCGGTCTGCCGCGCGAGCTCTGCCGCGCGGCCCCAGTCGGCAAGCTCACCGATGCCGCTCGAGGGTCCTTCGAACAGCATGCGTCCCGGCAGGGGGTTCGGAGTCTTGCGACCGAACCGCACGACGGGAAGCACCTTGATGTTCGCTGGAATCTTCAGCTCGCGCAGATCCTCAACGTCGGTCTGGAAATAATCGGGCTTGAGAATTCGGCAAATCTCGTCGACCTTCATCTGCAGCGGGTGCTGAGCCACCGCGATGCGCAAGATTCCCGGCGGTGCGAGGGCGGCGAGTTGCGCGGCCTGGCCGGGTGTCACCTGTCTCGGACTCGGCGCAAACACGAATCCGATGGCGTCGACGTTGGCCTCCGCCGCCGCGCTGACCGCATCCGCACCGGTGATGCCGCATATCTTGATCCACATGGCGCCGAGTGTAGCCATTTAGGTCTGCACTGTCCGCGTCGTTGTCAATATTTCACGCAGCAACCCCGCCGGGTTATCGCAGGTCATGAGGGCCGTGCCGATCAGCGCCAATCGATAGCCCAGCTGCATCATTCGCTTGGCGTCGGCTGCCGACGCGACGCCGCTCTCCGCCACCGCAGGCCAGCCGCGTGGCAGCTGCGGCGCGAGCTCCGCGAGGCGCTCCGGCACCACCTTCAGGGTCTGCAAGTCGCGGCTGTTGATGCCGACCAGGATGTTATCCCTGCCACCCTGGCCGTGGCGCGTCGCGAGAATGTCCTGGGCGCTCACAAGATCGGCGGCGTCGAACGCTTCCAGCAGCACGAACATCCCATGCTCGGCAGCCACGTCGAGCAGTTCGGAAATCTGCGCGCGCCGAAGCATCCTGGCAATGACCAATACGCCGCCCGCGCCCGCCGCCCGCGCCTCGAGAACCTGGTACGGGTCGACCAGGAAATCCTTGCGCATCGCCGGCACCTGCAAGGGCGCCAGCGCAAGCGCTGCCTGTCGCAAATGCTCCATCGACCCGTCAAAGCGTGAAGGCTCTGTCAGCACCGACACGGCGGCGGCGCCGCCGCGCGCGTACTCGGCCACGCGCTTGAGCCAATCGTCGCTCGGTTCACCCAAAACTCCGGCGGCCGGGGATCTGCGCTTGAGCTCGGCGATGACGCTAAATTCAGCCGACCAACGCAGCGGCACGACGGGCGGCGCGGCCCTGACGCGGCGCTCGAGCGACGCAAGCGGTTCATGCCGGACCGCTTCCTTCAGCCGTTGTGCGCTGAGGCGCGCCATTTCGTCGAGAAAGCCGCTCATAGGTTCGAGGCCCTCGCAGACTGTTGCGCGAAAGACCGCAATCGCTGCAACCACGCCAGCGCCTTGCCGCTATCGATGGCAGCGCGCGCCACGGCGATGCCGCCCGCGATGGATTCGGCGCGGCCTGCGATCAGCAGCGCAAGTCCGCATTGCAGGGCCAGCGTGTCTCGATGCGGGCCGCGATCGCGGCCTTCGAACACCTCGATCAGGGCCGCCAGATTTGCCTTGGCGTCCCCGCCGGCAAGATCGCCGGCTGAGCAGCGCACGATCCCGAATTCCTCGGGATTGATCTCGCGGCGGATGAGGTGCTGCGCGTGGACATCGAATGCCACGAAAGGACCGATCGGCGTTGCCTCATCCCAACCGGCGGCGCCGTGCACCACCCAGGCGCGTTCGACGTGCATCCCTGCCAGAGTGCCCGCCATCAGTTCCGCGGTCGCCGCGTCGTAGGCGCCCAGCAGCAAAAAGCGCGGCGCCGCCGGATTCGTCAGCGGGCCCAGCAAATTAAAGACCGTGCGTACACCGAGCGCGGTGCGAATGGGCGCCAGCGCCTTCATGGCCGGGTGAAAATACGGCGCGAACAGAAATGTGAATCCGGTGGCGGCAAAACACTCGGCTGCTTGACTCTCGTCCAGCGGCAGCGTAAATCCCAGGGCCTCGATCAGGTCCGCGCTGCCGCTGCGGCTAGAAACGGATCGGTTGCCGTGCTTGACGATGGGCAGACCGCAAGCGGCGGTCAGCAACGCGGCCCCGGTGGAAAGGTTCAAGCTGCCCGACCCGTCGCCGCCGGTGCCCACGATGTCGATCGCATCGAGCGCCGCGGGGAGCTTCGGCTTCAACGCCAGCGCGCGCATGGCGCCCGCGAAGCCGCGCACCTCATCGGCGATGACGCCCTTGGTTCGCAGCGCCGCGAGCAACGCCCCCGCCATGGCCGGCGGCAGATCCGGTGCGGTCAAGGTTCGCAGCAGTTCCGCCGCCTGCGCCTCGCTTAGGTCGCGGCCCTGCAGCAGATGCTCGAGCGTGAGGCGCGGCGTATTCATCGGGTTTTTAGAAAATTGCCCATCAGTATCGGGCCATCGGGTGTGAGCACGCTTTCGGGGTGAAATTGCACACCTTCGATCGGCAAGGATGTGTGGCGCACGCCCATGATTTCGCCCTCGGCTGTGCGTGAAGTCACCTCGAGAACGGGTGGGATGCTTTCCGGGTCGGCGATCAACGAGTGGTAGCGGCCTGCTTCGAAGTCCTGGCGCATGCCCTCGTACAGACCCTTGCCGTCGTGTATCACGGGCGAGACTTTTCCGTGCATCAGGCGCGCCGCGCGCACGACTTTGCCGCCGAACACTTCGACCAAGGATTGGTGGCCGAGACAGACGCCGAAGATCGGCGTGCGCCCGGCGAAGGCTTGAATCATGCGCATGGAAATTCCCGCATCGCGAGGCGTGCCGGGTCCGGGTGAAATGACCAGGTGAGTATGGTTTTGCTCCAGCGCCTGCTGCACGCTGATGGCATCGTTGCGGTACACGTCGACTTCGGCACCCATCCCCAGGAATGCCTGAACCAGGTTGTAGGTGAACGAATCATAGTTGTCGATGAGTAATATTTTCGCGGGCATTACAGACCCTCTGCCGCGAGTTCGAGCGCACGGCGCAGCACCGCGCTCTTCGCCATCAATTCATCGTACTCAGCCTTGGGGACACTGTCGGCGACGATGCCACCGCCGGCCTGGTAACTATAGGTATCTTCGCGAAACACCAAGGTGCGAATGGTGATGGCTTGGTCCATGTCGCCGTACTGACCGAAATAGCCCACCGTCCCGCCATACAGCTCGCGCCCCACCGGCTCGAGTTCATCGATGAGCTGCATCGCGCGCACCTTGGGAGCGCCGACCAGCGTACCCGCGGGGAAGGTCGCCGCGAATAAGTCCAACGCGTCTCGTCCCGGCGCCAATCGGCCCTTCACGCCGCTGACGATGTGCATGATATGGCTGTAGCGCTCGATGACCCGGTAGGGATCGACCGCCACCGAGCCCGCGGCGGCGACGCGACCCAAATCATTGCGTGCCAGATCGACCAGCATCACATGCTCGGCGTTCTCTTTCGGATCGCCGCGCAACTCGGCCTCCAGTTCAGCGTCGCGAGCATCATCGGCGCCGCGCGGCCGGGACCCCGCGATGGGCCGCAATTGCGCGTGTCCGCCATGGCACTTCACCAACGCTTCGGGTGAAGAGCCCACCACGGTAATGTCGCCTAGCTCGCAAAAGTACATGTAGGGCGATGGGTTCAGCAGCCGCAGCGCCCGATAGGCCTCGAACGGCGCGAGCGCGTGGCGGCCCTCGAATCGCGACGCCAGCACCAGCTGATAGACGTCGCCAGAAGCGATGTAATCCTGCGCGCGTCGAACTCGGGCCGCATGCGCATTTTCCGTCAACGACGGCGTCGCGGGGGTAAATCCGCGCGCCAATCCTGGCGGTGTTTTTACGCTCGGCACGGCGCCGCGCAGGGCTTGAATGACCTCGCGCCGCAGGCTCAATCGTTCCGCTTCGCTGCCGTCATGCAGCAGCGCCACGCCGCGGGTCAAATGGTCGAATACCAGCAGCGACCGCGGAGCGAGGTAATGCGCATGAGGCGTTGCGGTTAAATCGAGGCTTCGACCGGGCAAGTGCTCGAAGTAGCGCACGGCATCGTAGGCCGTGTAACCGACCAAGCCGCCCAACAACGGCACGCCCGGAATTTTCGGACTGGGACTGGGAGCGCGGGCCAACGCGTCGCGCAGGACAGCCAAAAATTCTTGCCGGGACTTGGGCCGTGCTGACTGCACGCCGCCGATGCTCGCGCCCTTGGCGTCCATCCGCACTTCGAGACAGTCGCCGAAACCGATGAACGAGTATCGCGCCAGCCGCTCGCCCCCCTCGACGCTTTCCAGCAGGAAGCGGGGCCGAAATGGCGCCAGCTTCAAGTACGCCGACACCGGCGTATCAAGATCGGCTGCGATGTCAAAAGGTGGCTTCATTCACGAACCTTGAGGCAATAAAAAACCCATCACCACGTTGTAGCGGAGATGGGTTCTGGAAAAACGCGATATCAAGAAAGCTAAACGACCAGCCCACTCCTTAAGGGAGACGCCACCACCAGGTGTTGCGAAGCATGCGTGCGGTCGACATGCGAGCCAGTATCGCCGCACCCGACGAGCAACGTCAAGCCTGCGAATAGCGACCAAATCCCTATTTTTTCACCAGCACGTCGAGATTTTTCTTGAATTTGCGGGTTAATTCCACGAATCGGGGCGTAAGCCCGATGTCTTCGTACACAGGATCGCCGTGATCGTCGCGCGAAATGACCTTGGGACCTCGCTCATAGGGCATGGCAGCGGCTATCTCGTCCAAGCCGGCGCCGAGCAAATCCGTCACGATCTCTTCGATCGACTGGCCGGGAAACAATTCCACCAGCGCGTGCAGCCGCGCGGCATCGTCCAGGGGTAGGCGCACCAGATACTCCTTCGCGGTCTTCGCGGGCGCCGGCGCCTTCTTCCATCGTTCGAGCAGGGGCTTGAATTTCACGACTACTCCGCCATACCGGATGAACGGCCGTATATTATAGACCGCGGGGACATTACATCAGCGCTCATAGCGGAAGATCCTTTCACTCGCCGGAGCCCGTGGCCGCGGAGGGCGCTGGCTGGCCTCGCAATCTCGCCGGGGTGTTCGCCTACAGCCGCCGCGCCCTGTCGCTGGTCTGGAGCACCAACAAAACCTTGAGCGTGAGCCTTGCGTTGCTCACGCTGCTTGCCGGCGTGTTGCCCGCGGGCATCGCCTATGTGGGCGCTCAGATTGTCGATGCCGTCATTCACGCCGCGGACTTGCACCGCCGGACCGGCACCACGTTCCTGACCGACGTCGTGCGTTACGTCGCCCTGGAAGCCTTGCTGGTGGCCATCACCGCGATGGCGCAGCGGGGCATTTCTCTCGCGCAGTCGCTGCTTCGCGCCCAGTTGGGGCAACGCGTGAACGTCATGATTCTGGAAAAGGCGCTCACCCTCGACCTGACGCAATTCGAGGATTCCGAGTTCTACGACAAATTGACGCGCGCGCGGCGCGAGGCGTCGAGCCGCCCCTTGAGCCTGGTGATGCGCACCTTTGCGCTGCTGCAAAACGCGGTCTCGCTGATCTCCTTCGGCGGATTGCTGTTGCGATTCTCCCCTTGGGCGGTCGCGCTTCTGGTATTGGCCGGCCTGCCGGCCTTCCTCGCGGAGGCGAAATTTTCCGGCGAGGCCTTCAGGCTGTTCCGCTGGCGCGCGCCGGAATCGCGAATGCAACTTTATTTGGAATCCGTGCTGGCGCGCGAGGATTACGCAAAGGAGGTCAAGCTGTTCGAGCTTGGGCGGCGCTTGCTGGATCGCTACCGCGATATTTTCACGCGCCTGTACCGCGAAGATCGCGATCTGACCCTGCGCCGCGACGCGTGGGGATTCGGCCTAGGGTTGCTCGGCACCGCTGCCTTGTACGGCGGGTATGTGTGGATCGCGGCGGAAACCGTGCTCGGCGCCATGAGCGTCGGCCAGATGACCATGTACCTCATGTTGTTCCGTCAAGGACAAGGCGCGGTGAGTGCGGCACTGTCGGCGGTGAGCGGTTTGTACGAGGACAATCTGTATCTGTCGAATCTGTTCGAATATTTGGAGCAGCCGGTCGGTCACCGTCGCGCTGAGGGCACGCACACTTCGGGGTCGGATCCCGGCGACGGCATCCGCTTCGAAAATGTTGAATTTATCTATCCGGGCGCCGCGGCACCGGCGCTGTCGGGGATCGATTTGCACGTCAGGCCCGGCGAGAGCCTGGCGTTGGTGGGCCAAAACGGCTCCGGCAAGACCACCTTGATCAAATTGCTGACCAGGCTTTACGAGCCGACACGCGGCCGGATTCTGCTGGACGGCATTGACCTGCAGGAGTGGGATGAGACCGCTCTGCGCCAGCGTATCGGCGTCATTTTTCAGGACTTTGCGCGTTATCAGATGCTGGTGGGCGAGAATATCGGCGCGGGCGACGTGCGGGCCTTCGACGACGAGGCGCGCTGGCGCGGCGCCGCCGCCCAGGGGCTGGCGGCCGATTTCGTCGAACAGCTTCCCCACGGTTATTACACGCAGCTCGGCAAGTGGTTCAAGGACGGGCGCGAGCTGTCCGGCGGGCAATGGCAGAAGATTGCGCTGGCGCGCGCCTTCATGCGCAGCGACGCCGACATTCTGGTGCTGGACGAACCCACGGCCGCCATCGACGCGGGCGCCGAAGCGGAGGTGTTCGAGCATTTCCACGAATTGACGCGCAATCGCATCGCCATCGTCATTTCCCATCGCTTCTCGACGGTGCGCATGACGGACCAGATATTGGTGCTCGAGGAGGGCCGCATCGTCGAGCGCGGCAGCCATGAGTCGCTGATGGCCGCCGACGGCCCGTACGCCAAGCTATTCACTTTGCAGGCACGCGGGTATCGTTAGGGATATGAGCACAACACGACTCTGTATTTCGATTTTCCTGGCGACAATGACTTTGGTCGGATGTCAGCGCGATGGCGCGCCAGGCGCAGCCGCGCCCGGCGTCAAGATGGGCACTTACCGCGCGGTGCTGCAATTGCCGGGGGGCGATCTGCCCTTTGGCTTGGAACTCGCCCAGCAAGGATCGGCGACCATCGGCTACCTCGTGAACGGTCAAGAACGCTTGAAATTGACCGAGATCAACATTGCCGGCTCGCACCTGGAGATCCGCATGCCGGGATACGAGAACGTGCTCACTGCCGATGCCGCCGGCGATCAACTGCAGGGGGAGGTCTTGTTGATTAAACCGCGCGGCAAGAATCAACACATCCCGCTGCACGCGGCGCGGGGCCAGAGCTATCGCTTCTTCGACGGTGCGGCAACCGATGGAGCGGATATGTCCGGCCGATGGGCGGCGAATTTCACCGACGATGGGGGTGCCTCGGAAGGTCTGGTTGGCGAATTCAGCCAGTCCCATGATGTCGTGAGCGGCACCTTCTTGACGGACAGCGGCGATCATCGCTTCCTCGCCGGCCAGGTGAGGGGCGATGAATTCTATCTGTCCACCTTCGACGGCGCGCACGCCTTCTTGTACAAGGCGAAAATTGCCGCGGACGGCAGTCTGGCGGGCGACTATTGGTCGGGGTTGGCTTATCACGAGAAATGGACCGCGAAGCGCGACGCCGCAGCGACATTGCCCGACGCCTACGGGCTCACCGCCATGCGCGGCGGTTCCAAGCAGTTCGATTTCGCGTTCCCCGACCTGGCGGGCAACACCGTGACGTCCAAGGATGCGCAATTTCGAGGCAAGGTGCTCATCGTCGCGCTGGCCGGCAGCTGGTGCCCGAATTGCCATGACGAAGCGGCGTTTCTCGCGCCGCTGTACAAGGACTATCGGGCCAAGGGACTGGAAATCGTCTCGCTCATGTTCGAGCATTTCGGCGATTTCCCGCGCGCCGTCGAGGCCACGCAGCGCTTCCGGCAGCATTACGGCATCGAATACACGACGCTGATCGCCGGCATCTCGGACAAGGATGAAGCGGCAAAGAAATTGCCCATGCTGGAGCGCGTCTATGCCTTCCCGACGACGATCTTCATCGATCGCAAAGGCAACGTGCGTAAGATTCACACCGGCTATTCCGGGCCCGCCACCGGCGAGCACTATGAGCAGTTCGTGGCCGAAGTGAAGTCCACCCTCGATCAGCTGCTGGCCGAATCCTGATGCCCTCCTTCGACGTGGTGTCTGAAATCGATACGCACGAATTGACGAATGCCGTCGATCAGGCGACGCGCGAGCTGACGCAACGATTCGATTTCAAGGGCACCGACGCCGCCTTCGAGCTGGAAGAAACCAGCGTCACGATGACGGCGCCGGCGGAATTTCAGCTAAAGCAGATGCTGGATATCCTCAAGCTCAGGATCGCCAAGCGCGGCATCGACATCGCCTGTCTGGAAGTGAAGGACCCTGAAGTCAATCTGGCGAGGGCCAAGCAGCTGGTGATTCTGAAGCATGGAATCGATGCCGACGCGGGCAGGAAGGTTTCCCGTCTGGTCAAGGACTCCAAGCTGAAAGTTCAGGCGCAAGTCCAGGGCGAGAAGGTGAGAATTACCGGCAAGAAACGCGACGACTTGCAGGAAGCGATCGCGTTTCTGCGCAAGGCGGAGGTCGGCGTGCCGCTGCAGTTCAATAATTTTCGGGACTAGGAAAGCCGCCGTTGCGCGCAGCTACCCCGCAGGCTGCCTGGAAATTTCCCGATATATCTCGGGAGGCATCCCCGGCATGCTCCGCACGAACGAGACGACCTCCCAGATGGCGGCATCGTCCAGGGTTTTTCCCCACGCGGGCATGGCGCTCATCTTGATGCCGTGCTTGATGATCCAAAACGCGCGCTGCGGATCTTGAATGTCTTGTTGGGCGAGGTTCGGGGGATGCGGATAAAGGCCGGCGCGGACGGCCGATTTCGTGACCCCGGGCGCCAGATGACAGCCGACGCAAAGGGCTGCGTAATGCTCGGCGCCGGCCGCAATTCCCTGCGGATCTAAAACCAGGCGCGCATCGATCGAACGGGCGCGTGCTTCGATGGACCGGTCGCGTAATTTCTCGATGATTGCCAGCGTCATCGCCGTATGATGATCGTCCGCGCCGATATTATAGAACCCCGATTCGACGAACAGCGCCGCGGCAGCGGCCAGCAGCAGGAGCGTCGCGATCACGATGCGCGCATTGGTCATTTGACGACGATGGTCCCGACCATGCGTGGATGAATCGAACAGGTGAAATGATACGTGCCCGGCTGCTCAAATTTATACGAGAAGCTCTCGTCGGTATCGATCGCGCCGGATCGAAACAGACCCGTATCGCTCACCACGGTGTGGGGTTCCTCGTCCTTGTTCACCCAGGTGACCTTGTCACCCACGGCGACGGTCAGGGTCGTCGGCATGAACATGAATTCCTTCGCTTCGATTCTTATCGCAGCCTTGGGCTCTGCCATCGCGCAGGGTCCGTAGGCCACGAGCAGTCCCAGCATCGCCATGCTTAGCCCGGCACGCGTCGCGCGCAGCGGCCACTGATATCGCCTCATAACGCTCTCCTCAAATGTCATTCGTTTAGCTCAAGGTCGTGTCGTTGAGAGCCCACGCACCGGGATGCTTCACAACCGCAACGCTGGTGATGCCGAGCATTTTTTCCAATTGGTCCGCGGGCACCTTCAAGGGTCCCGGCCCGGGACCGTCTCCCGCCACGGCTTGCGGGAAGGCGGTCGAGCGCGCCGTATGGAAGGTCACATTGCCTTCCGTCTTCTGCACGATTTGGTGGATGTGGCCGTTCAAAACCGTGACCGAGCCGAAGCGGCGCAGCTGGCTCATGAGCTGATCGGCATCGCCCGTTCCCCAACCCCAGGGCTCATAAATTGTCCACAGCGGCATATGCGCAAACACGACGATGGGAGTACTCGCGGATCGCCCCTTGAGGTCGGCCGCGACCCAGGCCAGCTGCTCGGCGCCGAGATTGCCAAGACCGCCCGGCTTGAACTGCAGAACATTGATGAGCCCGATGAAATGCACACCGGCGTGATCGAAGCTGTAGTAGCCGCGGTTGTCGGACGCCTTGCCGAAGCGGTTGAAATACTCGGTGACCGTCGCGTCGGTGGTGTCATGCTCTCCGGGCACCGTGTGCAGTTCGGTGGCGCGCAGCCCCGACAAGAGCTGTTGCGCCGTGTCGAATTCCGCCGGCTTGGACAAATGCGTGATGTCGCCGGTATGGATGATGAATGCCGGCTGCTGCGCCATGCCGTTCACCAGCCCGATGGTCCGCGACAGCGTGCCGTTCACGTCGGGATTCGGGTCCTTGTTAAAACCAATGTGCGTGTCGCTGATCTGCACGAACAAGGGTTTGCCGAGTTTGGCCGTTCCGTATTTGTCGTCGGCGGCCATCGCCAGATCGATGGGCGCGAGCACGCCGCCGGACAATGTGAACAGGATTCCAGCGCCTCCGTACGCCATGCATTTCAGGGCATTTCGGCGCGATAACGATTGATCATCCGACATGGCTTACTCCTTTGCGTTGCTGTCAGGAGAGAAGACTTGCGGGCGTGGGGTTTTATTCCATGATTGGCATTGTTGCCGCGGGAAGGGTAACGTTCTAGGCGAAGCTCCTACCAAGAGGTGTCACGGATGCGTTTATGCGTGCTCGCCGGCCTTGCCGCCGGGGTTCTGGCGGCCTGCGCCTCGGACTCGATCGTGGTGGTGGGAAATCAGCGCGCGCCGATTTCACCCGCCGAGGTGAAAATTTATTCGCGCCCACCGCCGGCCTTTGAAGAAATAGCCGTCTTGAACGCGTCGACCAACAGCGTGTTCACGACCGGCGGCCAAAAGACCGTCGATAAGGTCATCGCGGGCTTGAAGGATCAGGCCGCGAAGCTTGGCGCGAACGGGGTCATCCTCGAAGGGTTTTCCGACAGCCAGACCGGAGCCGTAGGATCCGGCGTCGGTTCCAGTTCCGCGTCCGCCAACTCCGCCGTGGGGGTGGGCGTGGGCGGAAGTTTGGGTATCTATAAGAAGACCGGCCACGGCCGCGCCATCTTCGTACCGCCGGATGCTGCGGCTCCTTAGGGTTGTTCGCGCAAGAGGCGGGTAAGCCCCAAGAGCTCGTCCCAGCCGGTATCAGACACCGCGGCGTATTGGATATCGCCCTGTTGCCAAAAAGCGAGTTTGTAGCCGTTGCGCGTGGTGTTGCTCGGCAAAGGCCGCCCGGCGGCGGCCCAGGAGAAGACATTGATGACGTGCGCACCATGCTGGTACACCACGACGGCCGCACGCTGCTGATCGATGTAATCGGCGCGCCCGCCGATGAGCCGATACCCCTGCGATTGGAAATCAGCGACCACCGGCGAGACGTCGGCATGACCTGCAAACCATGGCTTCACGGTGTGTCTGTCGGTGGATTCAACGTCGATCAAGTGCGATGGCATCAACGAACGCACATGGGCGCTGAGCAATTCATGGGTCAGAGGATCGGCAACGCGCGGCATTACTAGGAAAAATGCCAGGCTCGCTGCGATCGCGGCGCCGCAAAGGCCGCTGAACGCGCCGGTCCAAAACGAACGCGCGCGCCAGACGCGCGGCGCCGAACGCCGCGCTTGCGGCGCCGGCGTCGCGGCCGTAGGTTGGCCGGCAGCTTCCTGGTCGAGCGCACTTGCGATCTGCGCGCGCAGCGCCGGCGGGGCGGCCGCGTAGCTGATGTCCCGGCGCATCGCGGCGCGCACGGTCTCAAGATCCTCAAGTAGCGCGCGGCACTCGCTGCAATGCCCCACATGACGCTCGATGTCGGCGGCGGAAACCGCGTCGACCTCGCCGTCAAAATAGGCTTGCACTCGAAGCGACTCAGCGCACTGCACGCGGTTCTCCTGCTTCCTGCATCCATTTTGCCTTCAGTGCGGCGCGCGAGCGGGCCAATCGAGACATCACCGTGCCGATCGGCACCTGCGTGACCGCCGCAATTTGCGCATAGTCCATTTCCTCGATTTCCCGCAGCATCAACACCGTGCGGTGTTCCTCCGGCAACGAGGCCAACAGCCGATCGAGCAGCTTTCTCTGGTCCGAGAGGATCGAGGCGGCTTCGGGATCCGGTGTGGTTGCTGTCATCTGGCCGTCCATACCATCGTTTTCTTCAGGAAGCGGCACAAAGGCACGCCGTTGTTGCTGCTTGGCCGACGTCAGATGGCAATTTCTCACGATGCTGAGCAGCCACGCTTTCGCATCCGAGCCTCGCAAGTTATCAAAGCCGCGAAAGGCGCGCAGCACGGCGTCCTGCACCACATCATCGGCATCGCGGGAGCGACACAACCAGCGGGCGAAGCGGTACGCCGCGTCGAGATGAGGCAAGACCTGCTCCTCAAATCGAGCGCGCTTGTCGTCCATAATGTTAAGACTCACGGCAGGCTTGATTTATTCCAATCCAAGCGTTCAGTCGCGCAAAAAGTACGGAATCGCGATGAGCGCCGCTCCGATCAGCACGAGCAGCACCACATTTGAGACAAAATAGGGAAACACCATCAGCGCGATACCGCATACGAGAGGTACGGCTGCCTTTTGGTTCCTTCCATAGATGAAAAACCCCAGCCCGATCGAGCCGTACAGCAGACCCCATAGCAACCATGCCTGAATGCCAGTCACTCCTCTTGGCCTTGGAATCAGTATAGCGCTTGAGATCGCGTATCCTAATCGGATAACCACCGGGGTCCTGACTTTGAATCGAATTACGCGCCTGTCCGCCGCGCTCGCGGTCGTTCTGGCCCTGCCGTGCCCTTCCTGGGCACAACATCCCTTTCTTTCCGATTCAGAGTGGTCGGCGCTGCGCGAGGAGGCGAGCGGCACGGCGCCTTACGAAAACTTGCGCGCCTTGACGCGCTGGCACCGCGTTCCGGCGACCCCCGAGTTCGATCAGGCGGCCGATTTCATCTTTCAGCGCGCACGCGAATATGGCTTGCAGGACGTTCGCTCCGAGCAATTTCCCATCGACGGCAAGATTCATTACGGCCTCATGCGATCGCATGTTGCTTGGACCGTCGAGTCCGCCCGCCTCTGGCAGATCGAGCCGCAACATACGCTGCTCGGTGACTGGTCGAGCGATCCCATCCGACTGGCGGACTACAGTCACAGCGCGGATGTGCAGGCGCCGCTGATCGACGTCGGCGCCGGAAGCACGGAGAGCGACTATGAGGGTAAGGACGTGCGCGGCCGGATCGTCCTGGCCGACGGCGTTCTTTCGGCCGTGCAGCGCTTGGCTGTGATGAAGCACGGCGCGGCCGGCATCGTCAGCGATATGCCTAATCAGACCACCGCTTGGTCGGGGCTTAACCCCACGATTGTGCGCTGGGGACACCTCGACGGCTCCTTGCCTCAAGGCTTCGCCTTCATGGTGTCGCGCAGCACCGCGAACGAGCTTCGCACCCAGCTGCGCGGCGGACATGCGGTGGTGCTCGGCGCCCATGTGAAGGCCGACGTGGGCGCGGGGCACTGGACGGTGGTGAGCGGCATCATCCCCGGGACGGATGCGCGCGCGGGAGAAATCGTCTATAGCTGCCACCTCGATCATCAGCGGCCGGGCGCCAACGACAACGGCAGCGGCTGCGTCACCATTCTGGAATCGGCCCGCGTGCTCAGCCGCTTGATCGCCGCCGGCCATCTTGCGCGTCCGACCCGGACGCTGCGATTCATTTGGGGGCCGGAGGTCGAGGGAACGATGGCTTACTTGAGCCGCCATCCCGACATCAGGCGCTCGATGCGTGCCGATATTCACATGGACATGGTGGGCGGCGATCCATTCAAGAATAAGTCCGTCCTGCACGTTACGCAGACCCCGTGGTCGCTGCCCACGTTCATCACCGACATCGGCGCAAGCTTTGCCGAGACCATCCGCGATGCCGCGGCCGCATATGCCGGGGACGGCGCTCACGCCGACGCGGCGGTCGTCGAGGACCGCGGCGGCGCTCCGGGCACCCGCAACGGATTTTTCGTCGACGAAACGCCCTACGCCGAAGGCAGCGATCACGATGACTACGATTCATCGACCATCGCCGTCCCGTCCCTGTATCTTCGCGATTGGCCGGATATCTACATTCACACCGATCACGACACGCTGCTCGAGATCGATGCCACCAAGCTGCGCCGGGTCGCGTTGCTGGGCGCGGCCGCGGGCTTCAGCTTCGCAACGATCGACGCCGCGCAGTCACCGCAGGTGCTGCCCATCCTCGCGAGCCGCGCCCAGCAGCGCCAGGCGCAAGGGTTCGCGCGTGCGCTGAAGCTTGTGCAGCGCCCGGATCTTTCGCCGCAGGACGCCTGGTTCGAAGCCCGCAACCTCGTCGCGCAGCTGCTTTTGCGCGAACAGGCCGCTCTTGAGTCCTTTGCCGCCTTTACGCACAGCGAGCCGCCACAGCTCGCCTCGTCCATCGAGTCGCTTAAGAGCCAGGCGGCGGCCTTCGATGGCTGGCTAGATGAGATCGGCGCACAGCGCGGCGTTCGTGACACCTGGCCGCCGGCGTGGCACCGGAGTAGTGAAGCCGCTCGCGTTCCGCGGCGCATCGGCGAATTCGGGCCGCTCACGTTTCAGAATGACGACGTGCTGGCCGATCGCCTGGGTGAGGAGCGTGTGCGCCGAATCAAGCTGCTCGACGCCGATTCGAGCCGGCTGCTCAACGCCCAGGACAGCGGCGCGATCTACGCCTACGAAATCGTCAATCTCGTCGACGGCAATCGATCCGTGGCCGAGATCCGGGACGTCGTCGCCGCGGAACTCGGGCCCATTCCTTTGGAAGTGGTCAGCGACTATTTGCAAGCCTGCGAAGAGGCGAAGATCATCGCGTTCCGCTGAACTCGCGCTGCCGGATCAACGGCTACCGTTATTGGGGAGGCGGGGTCGCCTTGCCCCGCTGCATGCCCTTCGAGTAGATCACCGAGCCGTCGAGTTTGACGATGATGGCATCGATGTCGTCGATGCGATTGTAGATTTCCATGGCCTTCTCGGGACCCAGTACGAACGCGGTTTTGGATAAGCCGTCGGTGCGCGTGGCATAAGGACCGATCACCGTGGCGCTGCGCACCTTGCTCGCCGAGTGTCCGGTATGCGGATCGATGATGTGGTGGTAGCGAACCCCGCCTTCATCGAAAAACCTTTCGTAGTCTCCTGAGGTGGAAATGGCGGCGTCCACGAGCGGGATGCTCGCGATCACCTCGCCCTCGCCTTTGCGCGGATCGCGGATCCCCACCATCCAGGGTTTGCCGAACCGATCGCCGATGATCCGGCTGTCGCCGCCGGCCGAAACATAAGCGCGCGAAAATCCTCGCGCTTTCAGGACATCGATGCCGCGGTCGACCGAGTACCCCTTGGCAATCCCACCCAAATCAATGCGCACGCCTTTTTGCGAGAACTGCACGGTTTGATTCTTCGCATCGAGCAGCACGTGCCGATAGTCGACCGCAGGCAGCGCCTTGGCGATCTGCGCCTCATCCGGACGGATGTGCTTCGGGAAATTGTACATGTAGCCGACGCTGGCATAGGTGATGTCGAACGCGCCCTCGGTGAGGACGGAATACTCTTTCGCTTTCACCAACAGGTCGAACAACTCCTTGCTGATGCGCATGGGCCCATCGGCGGCCTTGGCGTTGACCAACGACACTTCGCTGGTGGGCTTGTAGGTGCTCATCGACTCGTCGATGTGGCGCATTTCGTCGAGCACCGCCTCTATCGCCGCGTCAGCTTTCGCCCGGTCTTCCGACCACAATTCCACCGTGATGCGCGTGCCCATGATGCCGTCGGTGATGCGATTCACCCACTCGGCATGCGCCGGAACTGCGATGATCGCAATGACTAAAGAAATCCAGGCCTTCGTCAGTGTCTTGAGATTCATGGGCCCAAGCCTACCGAATTTTGCGCGCACCCGCTCGACGCCATTGCATGATCACCAGGGCGCTGCCCACCATGCCGCCCAAGTGCGCGAAATGCGCGACGCCCGAAAGAGAACCCGTAACGCCGAGAAACAGCTCGATGCCGGCGAAGACGGTCGCAAACAGCCACGCCGGCATGGGAATGGGCGGAAACAGAAGAATGACCTTGCGGTTGGGAAACATAACGGCATAAGCCAACAGCAAACCGAATACGCCGCCGGAGGCGCCGATGGTCGGCGCGGGCGGCGCGCCGAACAACATCGGGATGAACAACTGACTCAAGGCTGCGGTCGCCACGGACGCGAAATAGCAGGCGAGCAGCCGTCGCGGCCCCACATAGCGCTCGATCTCCGCACCGAACATCCACAATGCCCACATGTTGAACAGCAGATGCGTGATGTGCGCGGTACTATGCAGGAACGAGTAAGTAATGATTTGCCAGAAGCGAAAAAGCACGCGCCCATCGACGGGCTGCAGCGGCCATAGCGCAAACAGATCCTCAATCCGGCCGCCCGACTCGACCTGCAGCAAGTACATCAGGACATTGGCGGCGATAAGGACTATGACTGCGGAAATTTTCATCGTGGTCGCCTATTCTAGCGCGCCATGAACTCAAGCTCGCTGAAAACGGTCTTCCTCGACTACGATACCGTCGCCAACGGCGATCTCGACACGACGCTGCTGCGCAATGCGGCGGGTGATCTTGTCTTGTACGACTCGGATGAATCGAAGATAGCGGAACGCATTCGCGACGCTGATGTAGCGTTGTTGAACAAGCTCGAATTGTCGCGCGAATTGCTATGCGGCGCGCCGAACCTGAAATTGGTGGCACTTGCCGCGACCGGCACCAACAACGTGGATCTGATCGCCGCGAAAGAACGCGGCATCGCTGTCTGCAACGTCCGCGCCTACTGCACTGCGTCCGTCGTGCAACATGTGTGGGGACTGATCCTGAGCCTGACCCAGCACGTGGATGGCTATTCACGCCTGGTCAAGGACGGATCCTGGGCCAAAGACGAAGCACGCGCGGTGCTGGCCTATCCCATCCGCGAGCTGCAGGGCCGCATCTTCGGTGTGATCGGCTGGGGCGAACTGGGGCGGGGCGCGGCGCGCGTCGCCGAAGCCTTCGGTATGCGCGTGCTGATCGCGAATCGGCGCGGGGCGGCGCCGCATCCGGACCGCACGGATCTTGATCAGCTGCTCGCCACGGCGGATATCGTTTCCTTGCATTGTCCGCTGAACGATGCGACCCGCGGGCTCATCGGGGCGCGCGAACTGTCCCTGATGAAGCGCGATGCCCTGTTGATCAATACCGCGCGCGGCGCGTTGGTCGATGGGGCGGCGCTCGCCGCTGCGCTCACAGCGGGGCGGCTCGCAGGGGCGGGCATCGATGTCCTCCCCCAGGAGCCGCCGGTGAACGGCGAGCCGCTCATCGACGGCAGCATCCCCAATCTATTGGTGACGCCCCACATCGCGTGGGCGGCGCGCGAGGCGCGGCAGCGCTGCATCGATGAGATGGCGGCGAATATCCAGGATTTTCGCAACGGCGGCCGGCGCGGTCGAGTCGTCTAGCCGCGGGCTGCTTTCTTTTCCCGCTTCGCCGCGCGCTTCTCCTCCAACGTCTTGGTCGGCTTCTTCTTGTCTTCTTTCTTTCGATCCATGCCCTTGCCCATGATGCTCTCCTCTTGGTTATCGATCCTTTACACGGCGCCGAGCCGCGATCTTCGGCTTTTCCCGCACCTTCGACCCCGGATGACGGCCGAGCGTGGCGCGCGGCGGCTTCGGCGGCTTCTCGCTGACTCGGCTGATACGCAACTCCCGGCCCGCCACGCGGACGTTCTGCAAAACCTTGAATATCTGCTTGGGCATGCCCTCCGGCAAGTCCACGTAGCTATGATCTTCCCGAATGTCCACGCGCCCGATATGCACGCCCTCGATGCCCGACTCGTTCGCGATGGCGCCGACGATGTTTCCGGGCTTGATCCCATGTACCGACCCTACCTCGATGCGAAAAGTTTCCATTTGACCGGGGGTCGACCGGCCGCGCGGCTTGGGCTCGGCCGCGGGCCGCTGCGTTTCGCGGCGGTACTCGCGCTCGGCCGTCGGCTCGCGCTCGTGCGCCCGCGCACTCGGCAGATGCGCTTCCACCGGGCGCTCCGGCTTTCCCGCCAGCAGCAAGGGCGTAGTCCCCTGCGACAGGCTCGCGAGCGCGGCGGCAATGTCGATCAGGGCGACGCCGCTCTCGGCTTCCAGTTGTTCCAGGACCGGCCGGTAGAGATGAGCCTCCCCGGTGGCCAAGGTCTCGGTGATTCGCTGCTTGAACTTGGTAATTCGCAGCGCGTTGACGGCATCGACGCTCGGCAGGTTCATCGGTTCGATGACCTGGCGTGTGGCGCGCTCGATGGCGCGCAGCATATTGCGCTCGCGCGGGGCGATGAACAGGATGGCCTCGCCCTTGCGCCCCGCTCTGCCGGTACGGCCGATGCGATGCACGTAGGATTCGGTGTCGTACGGCACGTCGTAGTTCACCACATGGCCGATGCGCTCGACATCCAGGCCGCGCGCCGCCACATCGGTGGCCACCACGATGTCGATCTGGCCCGCCTTGAGGCGCGCCACGGTGCGTTCTCGCTGTGGCTGCGGGATGTCGCCGTTCAACGGCGCGGCCGCAAAGCCGCGCGCCTCGAGCTTCTCAGCCAACTCCACCGTGGCCTGCTTGGTCCGCGTGAACACCAGCATGCCGTCGAAAATCTCGGCCTCGAGAATCCGCGTCAACGCATCCAGCTTGTGCACGCCGCTGACCATCCAATAACGCTGCCGGATGTTGGTCGCGGTAGTGGTCTTGCTCCTGATGGTGACTTCGACCGGCGAGCGCAGGTGTTTCTGCGCGATGCGGCGAATCGGCGCAGGTATGGTCGCCGAGAATAGCGCGACCTGCCGCCCCGGCGGTGTCTGTTCCAGGATGCTTTCGACCGCATCGATGAATCCCATGCGCAGCATCTCGTCAGCCTCGTCCAACACCAACAGGGTCAGGCCCGACAGTTTCAGCGTGCCGCGATTCATGTGATCGATGACACGTCCCGGGGTGCCCACCACCACGTGCACCCCGCGCCGCAGCGCGTTGAGCTGTGGCTGATAGCTTTGTCCGCCGTAGATGGGCAGCACGTGAAATCCCTTCAGGTGCGAGGCATATCGCAGAAAGGCTTCCGATACCTGCAGCGCCAATTCACGCGTCGGGACCAGCACCAGGACCTGCGGCTCGCGTTGATCGAGACCGATTTTGGTGAGTGCCGGCAGCGCGAAGGCCGCGGTCTTGCCGGTGCCGGTTTGCGCTTGACCCAGCATGTCCTTGCCGGACAAGAGCACCGGAATGGTCTGAGCTTGGATCGGCGAGGGCGATTCGTAGCCGACATCGGCGAGAGCCCGCAGCACCGCATCCGACAGGCCAAGATCGCTGAAGCTCGCGGCACTGACAATCGAGTCGGGGACTGCGCTCATAGAAAATGCCTCGAGAAGAGACCCGCAAGTCTAGCGGTTTGACCGCGTATTGCTACCATGCGCCTCATGGGACGCATATTCGAAGTCAGAAAGCATGCGATGTTTGCCCGCTGGAACCGCATGGCCAAGCAATTTACGCGGGTCGCCAAGGACATCGCGATCGCGGTTCACGCCGGCGGCCCCGACCCCGCCTCGAATCCTACGCTGCGTCGCGTGCTGCAAAATGCGCGTGCGGTCAACATGCCGAAGGACAAGACGGACGCGGCCATTCGGCGCGCCTCCGGCAAGGACGCCGCCAACTACGCGGAAATCCTCTACGAAGGCTACGCGCCGCACGGCGTGGCGCTATTGGTCGAAACCGCCACCGACAACCCTACTCGTACCGTCGCGAGTTTGCGCAATATCTTCACCAAGGGTGCCGGCAATCTCGGCACCACGGGCAGCGTGAGCTTCCTATTCAAGAAAATGGGCGTGTTTCGCTTGGATCCTACGCATGTCAAAGATCACGATGAACTCGAGCTCGACCTCATCGATTACGGTCTGGAAGAAATGGGCGACAGCACCGGCGATAAGGGAGAACCGCAACTGGTCATTCGCGGCGCGTTCAATGATTTCGGCAAGCTGCAGGAGGCGTTGGAACGCCGCGGCATCACGCCCCTATCCGCCGAGCACGAGTACATCTGCTTAAGTCCGGTCGAGTTGCCCGAGGTATCAGGCGACCGAGGTCCTGGCGCTGATCGACAAACTCGAGCAAGACGATGACGTTCAAAAGGTATTTCACACCTTGGCTTAAGGGCCCCTGTCGGACCTTAAGCTTCATTCATCCTGTCATCGCCACCCGGGCCTTCGCGTTGACTTACCTGAGAGCTTAAATTCAGGAGGATGTCATGCGAAGGCTATTTAAATTATTGATTCCCATCAGTTTTATTGCCATGAGTGGCTGCGTTGTTGCACCGCCCTACGGCTACTACCACCGCTACTACGGCCCGCGGGTGGCGGTGGTGGCTCCGGCACCCGTGGTCGTCGTGCGGCCTTTCCGCTAATGGAGTGGGGTCCTTGCAATGCGGCAGAAGCGGGCGGGTGAGATACTAACGGCTGATGGCCGCTCACCCGTTCCGCATCGTGAATGTCTTTACTCAAGGACGCGCCCCGTTCACGGGCAATCCGCTTTGCGTCTTTGAAAATGGCAGCGGCATCAGCGACGAGCAGATGCAAGCGCTCGCCCGCCAGTTCAACCTGTCAGAGACCACGTTTATTCTGCCCTCGACTCGTGCCAATGCCCGAGTCCGCATCTTCACTCCCGAATATGAAATGGCCTTCGCGGGCCATCCCACCTTAGGCACCGCCCATATCTGCCGCGCCCTGAAATTAGGCGGCGATGCACTGGTGTTGGAGATGCAGGCGGGACTGGTCCCGGTGAATGCGCGCGCCGATCGCTGGACATTGACGGCCTTGGCCGCCACATCACGAGAGCTTGAGGTCTCGCGCGCCTCGCTTGCCTCAGCGCTTGGCCTGCAAGAAAGCGACATCGGCGAACGGCCCTTGTGGGTCAAGGCTGGCAAAGAACAATTGGTGGTGCCGCTCACCTCGATCGATGCGGTACGCCGCGCCGTGCCGGTGGCGTCGGCCATGGCCGACATCCGCAGCGAAGACGGCCTGAGCATGGCCTATGTATTTTGCCTCGACGGCAACAGCCGGGCGCTGGCCCGATTCTTCTTTCCTGCGAGTGGCGCGCTATTGGAAGACCCCGCCACCGGGTCGGCGACCGCCAACTTCGGCGCGTGGTGCCTGGCCATGAAGCGCGCGCTGCCGGTTCAGCTGCAGATCTCGCAAGGCGCATTGGTCGGCCGGCCGTCGACTTTGTTTCTCGATGTGAACAGCGAGCGCCAGGTGTTCGTCGGCGGCGACGTGCTCGAAATCGGCAAGGGCAGCGTTACCCTTTAGTCTCACCCTTGGCGATCGTCGTCCGCGCCCAATGAATGACGGGCAGCAGCCGCGGCGACACCATCGAGAGGGCCGCGTCGAATCCCACCCAACGCGACTCATGGTGTTCGGGAAATCCCAGCTCCGGATTGATCGGCAGGTGCACTTTGGTCACGTCGCTGCGCGCGATGTAGTAGCGCGAGATTTTGCCCTTGTTGTAGGGCCCCGTGTCCAAGAAGTTCGTCCCCCACGCGAACACCAGATTCTCCAAGGTGGTTTCCTCGCGCACCTCGCGCAAGGCGGCGTCCATCGGTGCCTCCCCCGGCTCGACCAGCCCCTTGGGGAAATCCCAGTTTCCATAGGCGCGCAGCAGAAGATATTGCTCCTCAGGTCCTGCCAGGTTGACCACCACCACACCCGCGGAGAATCGCTGGGGATGCGCCGTATCGATCATGCCTTTTAGGCCGCCGCCGATAAGGGCGAGCGTATCAAGTGATCGAAAGCACTGAGAGACGCCTTGGCGCCGTCGCCCACCGCAATGACGATTTGTTTGTAGGGCACGACCGTGCAGTCGCCCGCGGCGAACACCCCCGGCACCGAGGTCTGTCCGCGTGCATCGACCTCCACTTCGCCGCGCGCCGAAAGCTTGACCGTGCCTTTAAGCCAGTCGGTGTTCGGCACGAGCCCGATTTGCACGAACACGCCGGCGAGTTCGACGTCGCGCATCGCGCCGCTCAAGCGATCCTTGTATTTGAGACCGATGACCCGCTGGCCGTCGCCGATCACTTCGGTGGTCTGCGCGCCGGTAATCACGGTCACATTCGCAAGACTCAGCAGTCGGCGGATCAACACCGCGTCCGCGCGCAATTGCGGATCGAACTCGATCAGGGTGACGTGGCTGACCAGTCCCGCAAGATCGATGGCCGCCTCAACTCCGGAGTTGCCGCCACCGACCACGGCCACACGCTTGCCCTTGAACAGCGGCCCGTCGCAGTGCGGACAATACGCCACGCCGCGATTGCGGTATTCCCGCTCGCCGGGCACGTTGATCTCACGGAAGCGGGCACCCGTTGCAATCACCACGGACCTCGACTTGAGCGAAGCTCCCCCGGCGAGCTTCACCTCGATGAGATCCCCGGGAACCAAGGCCTGCGCGCGCTGCAGGTTCATCACGTCCACATCGTAAGTGGAAACATGCTGTTCCAGCCCCGAGGCTAACTTATGACCCTCAGTTTCCTTCACGGAAATGAAGTTCTCGATCCCTAAAGTGTCCAACAATTGGCCGCCCAGACGCTCCGCGGCTATGCCGGTGCGGATGCCCTTGCGCGCGGCATAGATGGCGGCCGCGGCGCCCGCGGGGCCACCGCCGACCACCAGCACATCGTAGGGAGCCCTGGCGGAGAGTTTCTCGGCCTCGCGCTTGGCCGCGCCCGAGTCGAGCTTTTGGAGGATTTCCTGAAGCTCCAAGCGGCCCTGCCCGAAGGGTTGACCGTTGAGGAACACCGCAGGCACGGCCATCACTTCGCGGCGCGCGACTTCGTCTTGAAACACCGCTCCATCGATCATGGTGTGGCGGATCTTTGGATTCAGCGCCGCCATGGCGTTCAGCGCCTGCACCACATCCGGACAGCTTTGGCAGGTTAGCGAAACGAAGGTCTCGAAATTGAATTCGCCGTCAAGATGCCGGATTTGATCGACGATCGCCTCGTCGATTTTCGGCGGATAACCACCCGTCTGCAGCAGCGCCAGCACGAGCGAGGTGAATTCATGGCCCATCGGCACGCCGGCAAAACGCATCTGCGCTGCGGCGCCGGGCCGGCGCAGCGCAAATGACGGCTTCACCTGCGCCTCGTCGCGCTCGGCGATCGTCACCAGACTCGATACCGACGCGATATCATCCAGCAGCTCGAGCATTTCGCGCGATTTATCGCTGTCGTCCACCGATGCGACGATTTCCACCGGCTGCGAGATCCGTTGCAAGTAACCCTGTAACTGCGTTTTCAAGTTGGTATCGAGCATGTGACGCTCCGCCGACCGGCCTTAAGTTAGATCTTGCCGACCAAGTCAAGCGAGGGCTTGAGCGTCTCGGCACCCGGTGTCCATTTCGCCGGGCACACTTCATTCGGATGCGAGGCCACGTACTGCGCCGCCTTAACCTTGCGCAGCAGTTCTTTCGCGTCGCGGCCGATTCCATTGTCATGCACTTCCATGACCTTGATCTTGCCTTCCGGATCGATGACGAAGGTCCCGCGATACGCGAGGCCGGCGTCCTCGATCAGCACTTCGAAATTGCGCGCCAGGGTCGCGGTCGGATCGCCCACCAACGGGTACTGCACCTTCTTAATCGTGTCCGAGACGTCATGCCACGCCTTATGCGCGAAATGCGTGTCGGTGGATATACCGTAGACTTCCACGCCCAGCTTCTTGAATTCGGCGTAGTTGTCGGCGAGATCGCCAAGCTCGGTCGGGCACACGAAAGTGAAATCGGCGGGGTAGAACACGAAGACGGACCACTTGCCCTTGAGGCTGTCGTTGCTCACCGGCACGAACTTGCCGTTGTGATAGGCCGTCGCCTTGAATGGCTTGATTTCTGTGTTGATCAGGGACATGAGAGAACTCCTCGGGGGATGAACCGGAGCGCATGATAGCAGCCGACCCCTCATTAATCATATTGATTATAATGATGGTATCGATAGACTACGTCTATGAACCTGAAGGATCTCAAGTATTTGGTGGCGCTGGCCGACACTGGCCATTTCGGCAAGGCGGCCGAGCGCACCTTCGTGAGCCAGCCGACGCTGTCAGCGCAGCTCAAGAAGCTCGAGGAGTACCTCGGCGTGAAGCTGGTGGAGCGCCAACCGAAAAACGTCCAGCTCACGGAAGTGGGAAAGCAAATCGTGGTGCGGGCGCGGCGCATGCTGGACGAAAGCGATGAAATTATTGCGCTGGCGCGCAGCAATACCGACCCTTTCGCCGGCAAGCTCAAGATGGCCCTCATCCCCACCATCGGCCCGTATCTGTTGCCGCGCGTCATGCAGAAGATTCGCAAAGCCCTGCCGCAGCTCGGACTGATGCTCTACGAATATCAAACCGAACCGCTGCTGAAGCGCCTGCGCGACGGGGAAATCGATCTGGGGATCATGGCGTTGCCTGCACCGCAGGATGGCCTGGAATCGCGTGCACTCTACGAGGAAGCATTCACGGTGGCGCTGCCCAACCATCACCCGCTGGCGGCCAAATCGAGCATCAAGCTGCAGGACTTAAAGGGCGAGACCTTGCTGCTGCTGGAGGACGGCCACTGCCTGCGAGATCAAGCGCTGGAGGTGTGCAGCCGGGTCGATGTGCGCGAGGCCGAGGATTTTCGTGCCACTAGCCTGGAAACGCTGCGCCAGATGGTGGTGGCGGGCCTTGGCATCACCTTGCTGCCCGAGCTCGCCGTTGAAGCGCCGTTCGGTTCCCAGCGCGGCCTGACCATCCGACAATTCGCCAAGCCGGCCCCCACGCGCACCGTCGGCGCCGTGTGGCGCAAGTCCAGCACCCGCGAGGCCGCCATCGCGGCGGTGTGCGGCGTGATGGACAGCGTCATGCGCTAATCCGTGATGGCCGTCTCAGCCCCGCCAAGCCGCTGGCCCTTATGCCGATCATTTCACATATTGCGAGCGCCTGACCCGGCAAAATAGGCCTGACATTGCCATGAACGCCCGCACCATCACCCAAGGAAAACCGGCGCCCATTTCACCGCGCTTCGATCGCAAGTTCATCGAAGATCACAAGCTGGTGGAACGCTATCTGGAAGGCAAGCTCCCCTTCAAGGGCGCTCGCGATCTCGAGCAATGGTGCCGCGCACATCCCGACTACTTGAACGAACTCAAGCTTTCCGAGCGGGCGCACACCAGCCTCAAGCTGCTGGAAGCCAGCGGCCAGCCGCAGGACCTGCGTGAACCGCAGCCGCCGTGGTGGAAGAGCATTTACGTACTCATCGGCCTCGCGGCGGCAACCTTCGTCAGCCTGGTCGCCTGTTGGACGATGGTCGGTAAATATGCGCTGCTGCAAGGGCGGCTCGAGGATACCAAACGCGTCATGGACCAAGGCTCGCTGGTGCAACCGGCGACCGAGAGCACCAAGTACATCGCCCCGGATCGCGCCCCGGGCATCGACAAAGCTCGCATCATCTTGAGCCGCAACGCCCCGCAGCTGATGGACGTGCACATCGACCTCAATTACACGCAGAAACTGGCGCAGTTTCGGATGTTTGTCGACAAGCAAGACCAGGGACGGGCGCTGGTACTCTACGACCTGCTCAAAGATTCCAACGGCGAGCTGCGCATGACGCTCAACTCCACCGGCCTGTCGGCGGGGATCTATACCGTGAGGATCGAAGCCCTGCCGCCGCGCGGAATTCCAATTCCCATCGGCTGGTTACTGCTCGAAGTGAAATGATCACTCGTCGCGCAAAGTGACGATGGGCGGCGTGTCGATGACGCTGCGCGTCGCCAATGTTCCGCTCAATCCGACCAGCGCCGTGCCGCACACCAGGCCGGCGACCCACACCAGGGGGTCGAGGGTGTAGTGCAGCGAGAACAGGCGCTCCGCCATTATCCACCCTATCCCGGTGGCGCCGAACGCCGCCAAGGTTCCCGACAGAAAACCGAGCGCCGAGAATTCCGCCGCGACACCCTGCAGTACCGTGCCGCGGCTGGCGCCCAGCGTGCGCAGCATCGCGCTTTCGTAGCGCCGCTCATCGCGGGTGGCCTGCACCGCCGCCAGCAGCACCACGACACCGGCCGCCAAGGTGAACAGGAAAACGTACTGCACGGCCAGCGACGCCCGATCCATGATGCTGCGAATCTGCTGCAGAATCGCATCCACGTCGAGCACGGAAATCGTTGGAAATTCGCGCACCAGATCGGCCAGCGATTGGCGCTGCGCCGAGGTCAGAAACAAACTGGTCATGTAGGTTCCGGCGGCGCCGTCGAGCAGACCCGGCGGGAACACCAGGAAGAAATTCGGCCGGAAACTGTCCCAGCGAATTTTTCGTATGCTGGCCACCGTCGCCGTCAGCGGCTCGCCGGCCACGTCGAAGCTGATGCGATCGCCGAGTTGCAGGTGCAGCGCCTCGGCGTATTCCGATGAAACCGAAACCAACGGTTTGCCGGCGTCGGCCGCCGTCCACCAGCGGCCGGCGACGAGCTGGTTGTCCTCCATCATGTCGGCCGACCATGTGAGGTTCTGCTCGCGTTCCACGTAGCCTCGCGCAGTATCGCCGCGCAGCTTGAGCGACTGCGGTGATTGCGCATTGATGGCCGTGATGCGCGCACGCACCATGGGATACATCTGCGGCGTGCCGAAGCCGCGCGATTTCAAGAACTCCTGTAAAGCCTGGCGCTGCTCGGGGCGGATGTTGACCAAAAAATTATTCGGCGCGTTGTTCGGCAGGCTGCGTCGCCAGTCGGCCAAAAGATCGCTGCGCACCACGGCCAGCAACAGCAGCACCATCAACCCTAAGCCGAAGGCGACGATCTGTACCACGCTGCCGGTACCGCGGCGCGATACATTGGCAAGGCCGTAGCGCCAGGCCACGCCGACGCCGCCTCGCAGCCGGCTGGTCAGGCGCACCAGTGCGTAGCCCGCCAGGGTCAACACCAGGCCGACGCCAAGTACGCCGGCCAAGACACTGAACACCAATTCAGGATCGCGCACCATGCTCCAGAGAATCGCGAACAAGGCTGCAAGCGCCAGCAAGTAGCTCACGCCGTAGCGCAGCGGCGGGGCGCTCACGGTTTTGCGCAGTACCCGCGCCGGCGGCGTGCTCTTTAACTGCAGCAGGGGCGGCAGCGCAAAGCCGATGAGCATCGCAAGCACCGTCACCAGTGCGATCGGCAGCGGCGCCAGCGAGGCTGCCGGCAGTTCACTGGGGATCAAGCTCTTCAACAACCACACCAGTCCTTGCTGCGCCAAGTAGCCGAGCAGCGTCCCGATCGTGACGGCGAACAGCGCCAGCAAGGTCAATTCGATGACGGAGATCGCGAGCACGAAATTCTGCGCGGCGCCCATGCACTTCATCAACGCGACGGCGTCGATGTGGCGCGCGGCATAGCGCCTGGCGCCCATCGCCACCGCCACCGCGGCGAGCAACACCGAGGCCAGGCTCGCGAGATTCAAGAATCGACTGGCCCGATCGATGGCGGAATTCAACTGACGGCTCGATTCCTCGACATCTCTCAGGCGCTCACCCGGCGGCTTGGTCTTGCTCAGCGTTTCACGAAAATCGGCGATTGCCTTCGGCGGGCCGGCAAACAAGGCCGCGTACGTGGCCCGACTGCCCGGCTGCACGAGCTGTGTCGAGGCGACGTCGTCATAGTTGATCAATGCGGCGGGCGCGATGTTGACGAAGCCGGTGCCTTGATCCGGGCGGTAGTCGAGAACTTGCGTGACCTGGAAGGACGCTTCGCCGATGCGCAACTGGGTTCCGAGGCTGAGTTTCAGCCGGGCAATGATGCGTGCATCGATCCAGACTTCGCCGCGGCCGGGAATTTGGTCGGTGCTGCGCGCAACGCCGAACGGCGCATCGGCGATGCGCACGCGGCCGCGCAGCGGATAGGTCGCCGTTACCGCGTTGAGCGCTGCCAGCTGGCTTGCATCCCCGCTGAATATCGCGGTGGGAAAGGTAAGCACCTGCGCGCTGCGCAAGCCGCGCTTGCGTGCCTCGTCGAAATAGCGCGCCGGGATGGGCGACGAGGCCTCCAGGCGCAAGTCCGCGGCCAGCACCTCGGCCGCCTGCGCGCGCACTCCCTGCGCGATGCGGCTGGTAAAGAAGCCCACCGCGGTCAGCGATAGCACCGCCACCACCAGCGCGAGCAGCAGCACGGAAAGCTCGCCTGACTTCAGGTCGCGCCAAAGATTGCGTAACGCGAAACGCAGTGCTTGCATCAGTTCACCGTGTGCCCGGCATCGAGTTCCAGCACCCGATCGCAACGCCGCGCCAGATCCCGATCATGCGTGACCAGCACCAGCGTACTGCCGCTGCTGCGATTGAGTTCGAACAAGAGATCGGTGATGCGTTGCCCGGTAGCGGTATCCAGATTGCCGGTCGGTTCGTCGGCAAACAGCAGGGCCGGACGCGTGACAAAGGCGCGGGCAATGGCCACGCGCTGTTGTTCGCCGCCCGACAATTGCTTCGGGTAATGCGCCAGCCGCGGAGTCAGTCCCACCTGCTCGAGCGCGGCGGCGGCGGTCTGCCGCGCGTCGCGCCGGCCGCCCAGCTCGAGCGGCAGCATGACGTTCTCGATGGCGGTGAGCGAGGGAATGAGGTGGAAGGATTGGAATACGAATCCCACGTGCTTGCCCCGGATGGCCGCGCGGCCGTCTTCGTCAAGCTCGGTCAGATCGACACCGGCAATGAGCACGCGCCCGGTGCTCGGCGAATCGAGCCCGGCGAGCAACGCCAGCAGCGTGGACTTGCCGGCACCGGAAGCGCCGACGATGGCCAGACTCTCGGCGGTTCGCACACTGAGGCTCACATCGGCGAGAATGGTCAGCGAGCCGTCGGGGCTCGAGACGGTCTTCGACACATTCTTGGCTTGAAGAACGATTTGATCTTGCATCAGGAGCGCCCGTGAAACGGCTTTTTGCCCTATTCGTGTTGATGGTTGCAACCGCTTCGGCCAGGGCCGAGGCGCCGTTGATTCTCGTGTTCGGCGATAGCATCAGCGCCGGCTACGGGCTGGCGCGCGTAGAACAAGGCTGGGTGGAATTGCTCAAGACGAGGCTCAATGCGCAAGGGTACGGTTACCAAGTCGTCAATGCCAGTGTCAGCGGCGAAACCACCGCGGGGGGACTGGCGCGCCTGCCGCGCGCACTTAGCCTGCATCACCCGAAGATCCTCATCCTTGAACTCGGGGCCAATGACGGCTTGCGCGGGTTGCCGGTTGCGCAAATGCGCGCGAACCTCACGCAGATGATCGACCTGGCCGCGGCGGCGGGCGCCAAGACCCTGCTTCTGGGAATGCGGATGCCGCCCAATTATGGTCCCGAGTACACCGAACAATTTCGTTTGGTTTTCAGCGATTTGGCGCGCGACAAGAAGCTGCCCCTGGTGCCCTTCCTGCTCGACAAGATCGCCCTGTCGGCGAATCTTCTGCAGGAGGACAACCTCCATCCGAACGAGCTCGGCCAGCCCATTCTGCTCGACAATGTTTGGCCGGCGTTGCAGCCGCTGCTAAGGAAATAGACCCCGACCCACCGGCGTGGGTCAATGGGCGGCGACGACCGGCCGCCGCCCTACGCCCAAGCCAAAGTCTACTTGGCCGCGTCCAGCCACTCGGCGACGCCGCCGTGACTCGAGCAGGTCCCGCTGTGGTGTGCAGACTTCGAGTAGGTGCCGTCCTTGCACTTGGCTGTGGCGCCGCTCGGGTCGGTATTGCTGGCAGTGGTCGCGGGTGCCGACTTGCTGGCCGTGGCTGACTTGGCCGCGGCCGGAGCGGCGGCAGGTGCCGCGGCGGCTGGTGTTGCCGCAGCCGCAGGCGGTGCAGCCTTGGCCTTCGAGGCTTTCTGGACCCCGCCGTGGCCGCTGCAAGTTCCCTTACCCGTCGATGTGCTGGTCGTGCCATCGGCGCAGGTGCTCGTCGCGCCGCTTGCAGCCGGTGCCGCAGGCGCCGCAGTCTTGGCGGGTGTCGCAGTTTTCGCCGGTGTCGCCGCTGTCGCCGGGGCCGCCGGGGCCGCCGTGGCCGCCGTGGTGCTCGCGGCCTTTTGCACCCCACCGTGACCGCTGCAGGTACCCTTACCCGTCGACGTGGTGGTCGTGCCATCCTTGCAAGTGGTATCTGCCGCGCTGGGAAGAGCCAATGCGAATACCAGCACTGGCGCCGCCATCAGGTTGGCAAGAGTTTTGAATTTCATGAACTGTCACTCCCTGGTTAGTTCGGGGGTCCGCAGACCGATTGTAAACCGATTTGCGTTGGATGCGATCGCTGCTCAGTGCGGCAGCGGCGCGATCGGCATGACGCTGATCACGTCGATGACGAATTCGGTGTGTTGGCCCGCCGCAACGCCTTGGAGCACTTTGCCATCGACGCTGATATGCGAATTTTCACCCACGCTTTGCGGAAATTCGCTGACCCCCACCAGCTGCACGTCGTTGGCCGCCAAACAGTGAAAACTCTGCGACGGCGAATACACATACACGGTCTTGTCGAGCACCAATATCGGCGCATTGTCGATGCCGTTGGCAACCGGGAAGTCGCGAAAGTGCACATGCCCGGTAAAAGTTCGCCTGACCTGCAGCCACAGGCATGGGCCGCTGCCGATGACGCAGCCTGACAGTGCGATGCACAGGCCAGCGCCCGCGATTAGTCGCCCAATGCTCACCATTACGCTCCCCACGTCTTAAGTCTGCGCCGATTGCGCGATCATTGCTGGCATCCTAATCGGATGCTATACACGCTGGGCAAATAAGAGGCATCCCGTGGATCGAAATTGGCTGAATCAATACCCGCCCGGTGTACCGGCGGACATCGACCCTGACGCTTATCCATCGCTTAAGGAGCTGATCGAAGGGGCGTTTATCAGTTACCGACCGCTGCCCGCGTTCACCAACATGGGCGCCACCCTGACGTACGCCCAGCTCGACGAGCTCAGCCGGGCCTTCGGCGCGTGGCTGCAGCGCAAATCCGGCTTGGTCCGCGGTGATCGTGTGGCTTTGATGATGCCGAACATTTTGCAATATCCCATCGCGCTGTTCGGCGCGCTGCGCGCCGGCATGGTGGTGGTGAACACCAATCCCTTGTACACGCCGCGTGAACTCGAGCATCAATTGAAGGATTCCGGCGCGAAATGCATCGTCATTGTCGAGAATTTCGCGCATGTGCTGCAACAAGTGCTGCCGCGTACGGACTTGAAAAACGTGCTGGTGACCGGTGTCGGCGACTTGTTGGGGCCGAAGGGATTTATCGTCAATTTTGCGCTACGGCATGTGCGCAAGCAGGTGCCGCCGTGGCAAATACCGGGTTCGATGGCGTTCAAGAATGTTTTGGGAAGCGGGCTTGGACTCAAGTTGGAGCCCGCCGGCTTGACTCACGAGGATATCGCGTTTCTGCAATACACCGGTGGAACCACGGGCGTGGCCAAGGCAGCCGTGCTGACCCACCGTAATATGGTGGCGAATTTGTTGCAGGCGCTGGCGTGGCTTAAGCCCTCGCTGCAAGGCGGCGGAGGCCGCACCGTGATCACGGCGTTGCCGCTGTATCACATCTTTGCACTCACCACGAATTGCCTGGCGTTTCTGCCATTGGGCGCTCGCAATGTCCTGATCACCAATCCCCGGGATTTTCCGGCCTTCGTGGCGGAGCTGAAAAAGTACAAATTCAATTTCATCAGCGGCGTCAATACTCTGCTCAATGCGCTGCTGAACACGCCCGGATTTGATGCCGTCGACTTCAGCGCCTTGCGCGCCACATTCGCCGGCGGAATGGCGGTGCAGCCGGCCGTGGCGGCGCGCTGGAAGAAGGTCACCGGATGTACAGTGGCCCAAGGTTGGGGGCTAACCGAAACCTCGCCGGTGGCAACCGCCAATCCCATCGGCCTGCCTTTCAACGGGTCGATCGGCCTGCCGGTTTCCTCGACCGATATCTCAATACGCGACGACGACGGACAGGAACTGCCGATGAACGGCGTTGGCGAGATTTGCGTCTTCGGCCCGCAGGTGATGCGCGGCTACTGGAACCGCCCCGACGAAACCGATCAGGTGATGTTCGGCGACTGGCTGCGTACCGGCGACATCGGGCGCATGGACTCTCAAGGCTTCGTCTACCTCGAGGACCGCAAAAAGGACATGATCCTGGTGTCGGGATTTAACGTTTATCCGAACGAAGTCGAGAACGTCGCCGCCGCACATCCGGGCGTACTGGAAGTCGCGGCGGTGGCGCAACCGGATGCAGATTCGGGCGAGGTGGTCGCGTTGTTCGCGGTCAAGAAGGACCAGAACCTGACTGCCGAGGCACTGATCGCTTTCTGCCGCAAGGACCTTACGGGCTACAAGGTGCCGAAGCATGTTTACTTTCGCAGCGAACTGCCCAAGACCAATGTGGGCAAGATCTTACGGCGTGCGCTGCGCGACGAATTGAGAGGCGCCCCGCCTTCGCCTGGATGATCCCGGCCGCACGCCGACCTGCATTTTGCGAATCAGGGGGCCGTCCCTTGGGGGTTCGCCTGTACCCGCTCTAGTGCCTCGCGGCGGAGACCTTCCGTGAAGTCGGTGTATTTTTGAGCCATGGCCTCAATGCTTTCACCGGAGCGCTCGAGCGCATCCCGCGCGGCACCCAGCTCGCCCAGGCGCGCTCTTTGGGTCATGTAGCGGTTCATGCGGCTGACTCCGTCGCAAGTCCAGAACTCGTCATTGTCCGATGGGGTCGCCTGCCTAATGGCTTGCATCAAGGCGCGCTGCTCTTGCATCAATTCGCTTATGCGCGCATTCGACCAGCCGGCGCGTGCTCCAAGGGTTCTTCCCACGCCCAGATCCAATAGGGTTGTGCCCTTGCCAACCAAGAGTTCGGCCAGGGAATCGCACTGCTGCCGGACATCGCCATCTTGCACGGCATCTATTGAACAATGTTGGACAGTGCCATATTGAGGCGACACCATGGCGGCCTCAACGCCAGTGACTTCGATGGCAAAATAGGCGCGCTCCAACGGCGTTACGTCCTGCGGTAGCTCCGTTGCGGCAAAGGTGTAGACAGAATCGCTATACGAGTCGACCCTATGGGCCCTTGCCGCCGCACGGAATGCACTTGCCTCCGCTGCGCCGTCATGAGCGGCGCGAGGCTTTGCAGCGAGAAACAACCACGGCACCGCGTTGTCGGAGTCGATTTGTGCCCATCGCTGTAAGGATATCTGTTGACAGGCGCTATCTGCTCGCGTGCCAAAGAGAGTACCGCAGAAAGAAACCGCCATGGCATAAACGGCAGGATCTTCAGCACCTGCGGCAAGTTGAGCCACGGCATCACGGGTTTGCTCCGCGACCGGGCGGATCGAGTCGCCACCGGTAATTTTGCCTTCCAACAATAATCCCGCCACTCTGGCGCGTAAGTCGCCGCTGTCCTGCAATGCCGCGCGCCAATGCGCTTCGGCTCCTTTGGTCAATGCGCCGACCCGTCGAAAAATGCTGCTGGGATCTTCCTTATCGATAGACACTCTGCCGTAGCCGCACACCTCGACGGTGTCGGTGCCATTGCCCGTTGGGAATCGATCCGCAGGGGTCGGTTGCACGAACGGATGATTTTCCGTGGGGCCCGCAGCCTTTTCTACTGACGCAACCGGCAGAGGGGAGCGGCCTCTTACCAGCCAGACCGCGACCATAATCGCAACGATCAATAGGACCAGGAGCACGTTCCGTGCTTTGAGCATCGCAAACAGGGAGCGATCCTTGTCCTTCATCACTCTCGGTCCTGTGGGAGTCCCGATCAGCGTCCGGAATTAAGGCGGATCATGGTCTCGATCGACCGAGAGTCGAGACGCCAGGTTTTCCGCAACGCCCCGAAGCGGCGTAGCGCGAAGGCGCCGTGCGGGCTTGATGTTGCTATCGATCATGCAGTCTCGCGGCGCCTTTAGCTCATCGATACCTGGTAGTTCTGCACCGTCTGTACAAGCAACGCGACGCGTTCGGGATCGACATCCGGAGTGATGCCGTGGCCCAGATTAAACACATGCCCCGGACCTGCGCCGAAGCTTCGCAGCACCCGCAACGCCTCCGCGTTCAAGACCTGGGGCGCGGCGAACAGCGCCGCAGGATCAAGGTTGCCCTGCAGGGCAACGCGGCCGCCGACCGCCTCGCGCGCCTCGCTCAGGTCGGTGGTCCAATCAACGCCGATGGCGTCGCAGCCGATGGCGGCAATCTTCGCCAACCACGCGCCGCCGCCCTTGGTAAAAACGATGTTGGGCACCCTGCGGCCCTCTGATTTTCGGGTCAGCGCATCGACCACCTGCGCCATGTGCCGCAAGGAGAATTCCTCGTACTGCGCCGGCGTCAACACGCCGCCCCAGGTATCGAAGAGCATCACGGCCTGCGCGCCGGCGGCGATCTGCGCGTTCAAGTATAGAATCGTTGCCTTCGCCAGCAGCTCGAGCAAGCGGTGCAGCTCCCGTGGGGACTCGTACATCAGCCGTTTGATCTGGCCGAAAGTCTTGCTGCTGCCTCCTTCCACCATGTAGGTCGCCACGGTCCAGGGGCTGCCCGCGAAGCCGATGAGCGGCACGCGGCCGCGCAGTTCGCGGCGCACGCGCGCCACGGCATCGACCACGTATTTCAATTCACTCCCCGGGTCCGGCACGGCAAGCCTGTCAATGTCGGCCGAACTGCGCACCGGGCGCTCGAACTTGGGGCCCTCACCGGCCTCGAATTCCAATCCGAGGTTCATCGCGTGTGGAATCGTCAGGATGTCAGAGAACAGGATCGCGGCATCGAGCGGGAACCGCTCGACCGGCTGCAAGGTGATTTCGCAGGCGATCTCCGGATTCGTGCACATCTGCAGGAAGCCGCCGGCGCGCTCCCGAGTCGCGCGATATTCGGGCAGATACCGGCCGGCCTGGCGCATCAGCCAAATCGGCCGCCGCGGCGTGGGCTCACGCAGCAACGCACGCAGCAACAGATCATTTTTCAACGGCTCGCTCATTGCGCTCGCTTATCCTTCATGTCCGTTCGCTGGCGTCGAACAACCGGCTGTGTTCCAGGATCGCATACCGATCGGTCATGCCGGCGATGTAATCGGCGACGGCTCGAGCGCGGCCGGCGGGCCCTTTGACCAGCTCCAGACGCGAGCGCGCCTCGTGTTCATCGGGCATCAACGCAGGCTCGTTGAAAAATGCCTCGAATAACTCGCGCACGATGCGCCGCGCCTTGGACGTCATGCGCCGCACCTTGTAGTGCTTGTACAGATGCTCGCGCAGAAATGACTTCAGCGCATAATTTTGCTCCCGCGTGGTATCGCTGAAGCCGATCAGCGTCGAGGACTGCGCTCTGACCTCTGCAATCGACCTGACCCCCGATGCGCTGAGCCTCTTGGCCGAAGAGTCGATCAGGTCGGTCACCAGATAATTGATCATGCGCCGCACGATCTCGTAAACCAGCCGGCGGCCGCTGATCGCCGGGTATTGCGCCTGCACGTCATCATGGTAGCCGCGAAACAACGGCACCTCCAACAGCTGCTCGATGCTGATGAGGCCGGCGCGAATGCCGTCCTCGACATCGTGATTGTTGTAGGCAATTTCGTCGGCAAAGTTGGCGAGCTGCGCCTCCAGGCCGGGTTGCTGGCGATTGATGAATCGCTCGCCCACTTCGCCGAGCAACATCGCGTTGTTGTAGGAGCAGTGTTTGAGAATCCCTTCGCGGCATTCGAAAGTCAGGTTCAAACCGTCGAATTCGGCGTAGTGCTCTTCGAGTTCGTCGACCACGCGTAAGGACTGCAGGTTGTGCTCGAACCCGCCGAAATCCATCATGCAGTCGTTCAGCGCGTCCTGTCCCGCATGGCCGAACGGGGTATGTCCAAGATCGTGCGCGAGGCAGATTGCCTCGGACAATTCCTCGTTCAGCTTCAGCGCGCGGGCGATCGTGCGGGCAATCTGCGCGACCTCGAGCGAGTGGGTGAGGCGCGTCCTGTACAGATCGCCTTCGTGATTGACGAACACCTGGGTCTTGTAGACCAAGCGACGAAATGCGGTGGAATGAACGATGCGGTCGCGATCGCGCTGATATTCCGAGCGGTATTCGGGCGGGGGTTCCGGATAACGGCGTCCTCGGGAATGCTCCCCATGGGCGGCATAGGGCGCGAGGCCGGTCACTCGAAATGCTCCGAGAGCGTCGCGTCCAGCGCCGCCATAGGATACTGGGCCGTCACGATGGCGCGGCCGAGCTTTTCGAGCAGCACCAGGCGTACGGCGCCGGCAATGACTTTCTTGTCCATTTGCATCAGCTCAAGCGCCTTCGCGGCACCGATGCGCGGCGCCTTGAGCGGCAGGCCGGTTCGCGCCAGCAGGTCCCGCAGGCGCTCTTTGACGGCTGCGTCGATCATCCCCAGGCGCGAAGATAAATCCGTGGCAATCAGCATGCCGATGCCGACCGCTTCACCGTGCAGGTATTTTTCGTAGGCGGTCGCGGCCTCGATCGCGTGTCCGAAGGTATGGCCGAAATTCAATATCGCGCGCAGATTTTGTTCGCGCTCATCTCGCGCCACCACGGTCGCCTTGATCTCGCACGACCTGGCGATGGCATAGGTGAGCGCCTCGACGTCGCGCGCCAGCAGCAAGGCCATATTGCGGTCGAGCCAATCGAAAAGCAGCGGGTCCCAGACGCAGCCGTACTTGATGACCTCGGCGAGGCCGGATTTGAGTTCCCGATCCGGCAAGGTCGACAGCACATCGGTGTCGGCGATGACCGCCCGCGGCTGGTAGAAGGCGCCGATGAGGTTCTTGCCGCCTGAATGATTCACGCCGGTTTTCCCACCGACGGAGGAATCCACTTGGGCCAGCAGGCTGGTGGGCATCTGCACGTAACCGATGCCGCGCTGAAAGCACGCGGCGGCAAATCCCGCGATGTCGCCGACGACGCCGCCGCCCAATGCCAGCACGATCGCGTCGCGATTCAGCTTGTTCGCGATCAGCGCGTCGAACACCCAGCTGGCCGTTTGCAAAGTCTTGTGCTGTTCGCCATCCGGCAAGATGCAATCGGCGATGCGCCTGCCCTTGAGGCTGCCGCTGACCTTGGCCAGGTATAGCTTCGCCACGGTGGTGTTGGTTACGATCATCAGATCGCGACTCGGGATCTGCTCGTCCAGAAGTTCACGATTGCTCAGCAACCCCGAACCAATCGTGATGGGATATTTGTAGTGCCCGAGATCCACCTGTAGCGTTTGCATAGTTTAAGAAACCTTAAGGTTTCTGCGCCCGCCGCAGCTCTTGTTGAATCTCTTCCGCCACCAGCTGCACCCGGCGCCCGTCCGTCGTGACCGTAAAATCCGCGATCTCCGCATACAGCATGGCTCGGCGCATCATCAATTCCTGGAGCTTTTGCTCCGGATCGGCGGCGTGCAGCAGGGGCCGATGCCGCGCATGCCGCGTGCGCTCGATTTGCTGATCAACGGAGGTCGCAAGGTATACCACGACGCCGCGTTCGGCGAGTGCGCGGCGGTTTG
The DNA here is from genome assembly GCA_963749775.1 of uncultured Gammaproteobacteria bacterium. Lineage (GTDB taxonomy): Bacteria > Pseudomonadota > Gammaproteobacteria > Steroidobacterales > Steroidobacteraceae > Bog-1198. The sequence continues at coordinate 18,144 of CAVVPB010000007.1, read as the reverse complement.
CCTCGTCGATCACGGCCCCGCCGCCGGTCGCCAGCACAATGGAATCCAGCTGGGTAAGGCGATCAATCGATTCCTTTTCGCGGAGTCGAAAGCCCTCTTCACCTTCCTTTTCGAAAATGAATGGGATATCCACGCCGGTTTTAGCCTCGATGTCCGCGTCGCTGTCATGGAAGGTAAAGCGAAACAGCCGGGCGAGATGCTTCCCCACCGCCGTTTTGCCGGATCCCATGGGTCCAATCAGAAAGATATTCCGCTTTGACAGCATGATCAGCGCCGATCATAGCGGAGGTATCGTTCGTCTGTGTCTATAGTGAAAATAAGGGGCGCCCACCGGCGGCGCCCCCTATCCAATGCGAATCACCGGATCTCTAACAGACGTCTAGTACAGGTTCGATCCCTCACGCAAGATCTTCGGCGTGATGAAAATCAACAGTTCGGTCTTATTGTTGATGTCGGTCGTGCTGCGGAATAGATAGCCGAGCACCGGGATATCCGCCAAGAAGGGCACCTTGTTGGCCGACTTGGACTTGGTCGTATCGAGAATGCCGCCGAGCACCACGGTCTGACCGTCATTGACCAGCACCTGGGTGATGATCTGGCGCGTATCGATCGAAGGGACGCTGCCGCCGGTGGCGCTGGTCACCTGCTGCCCGACCGAATCGTCAGAAACGTCCAGATCCAGGATTACGCGATTGTCCGGGGTGATCAACGGCGTCACCTTGAGCTTTAGCACCGCGTCCTTAAACTGGGTGGTCGTGGCGCCGCTCGAGGCGGATTCCTGATAGGGAATTTCGACACCCTGCATGATGGTGGCTTGCTTCTGGTTCGCGGTAATGACGCGCGGCGAGGAGATGGTCTCGCTCTTGCCCTCGTTTTGCGCCGCGGACAGCTCCAGGTCGACTAGGTAGCTGCCACCCAGCAGCGAAATGCCGATGCTGCCATTGGTGTTCGCCGCCGGTGTATTGACCTGGTAGCGATTGTCGAGCGTCGTCGCGGGCAGCTGGCCAAGGCCGTTGTTGACGATTTGATTCGCGCCGACGCCGTTGCCGGTGACGGCCAAAAGACCGCCGGGGCCATTCTGTTGCGCGGTGCTCACGCCGAAGCGCACGCCGAGGTCCTTCTCGAAGGTGTCGCTGACGATCACGATGCGCGCTTCAATCAGTACCTGCCGGACCGGCACGTCCAAGGTTTGCACCAGGCGGCGGATATCCGCCAGCTTGGCCGCTGTGTCCTGGACCAGCAGCGTGTTGGTGCGCTCGTCCATCGACAGTGAGCCGCGCGGCGACAGCATGGAATCCTTGGAATTCGTGGTCTTGATCAATTTCGCCAGGTCCGAGACCTTGGCATAGTTGACCTGCATGAACTCGGTGTGGGTCGGCGAGAGTTCCTGCACCTCCTTGTGGGCGGCAAGTTCCGCCTTCTCGCGAGTGGCCAGTTCTTCCGTGGGTCCGATGATGATCACGTTGTCCTGGCGGCGCTTATCCAATCCCTTGGTGCGCAACACGATGTCGAGCGCCTGGTCCCAAGGCACATTTTGCAGACGCAACGTCAGGTTGCCAGACACCGAGTCGCTGACTACGATGTTTTGGCCGCTGGTGTCGGCGAGCAGCTGCAATACCGAACGCACGTCGATATCCTGGAAGTTCAAGGTCAACCGCTCACCGGTATATTCCTTCTTCTCTTCCTGCGCAGAGCGCTTGGTCGATGGTTTGACCTCGATGGTGTATTGGTTGTCCGACTGGTAGGCCAGCTGCTCGAAGTCGCCCTGCGCGCTGATCACCAAGCGCGAGCTGCCCTCGATCCGCACGGCATCGACCGTTTGCACCGGGGTCGCGAAATCCATGACGTCATAGCGTCGCATCAGATTCTTCGGCATCAACGCGCCGGCGAAATCCACGACGATTTGATTGCCTTCCTGGCGCACGTTGACCGGCGTGCGCGGGTCGGTGAGCTGCACGATCACGCGGCCTGTGCCGTCCGAACCGCGCCTAAAGTCGATGGTGCGAATCGAACGTTCCGCGGCCGCCGTGGGCGTGCTTGCCGAGCTTGCGCGGGCAGCGGCCGGTTTGCCGACATCGGCGCCGGGCTGCTGGCCCAAGGTGACGAGGATCATGTTGCCGTCCACCTTCGTGGTGTAAGGCATCAAGTTGTCGACATTCACGACCACGCGCGCGCGGCCGTTCGCTTCGGCGGCAAGCACGGTGTCGACCCCGCCGGAACGTACGTCAAAGCGCCGGGACGCAAGCGCCAGGGTGGTGTTCGGCAAGTCGAACGCGATGCGCGCCGGCTTGTCGATGGTGAACGGCAATGGCTCCGGTGCCGGACCGCTCATGTGCAATTTGAGCTGCACCTGTTGACCCGACAAGGTCTGAACGTCGATGGCCGTGAGTTGAACCGGATCAGCGGCCCGCGCCGATAAACTGACCGCAGCCAACGTGACGAACGCCATCGCGCCCATCATCGTTCGTAATTTAATTCTAATCATGCTTTTCATCTCCCTGTGGCCTCAATTGGCCAATGCCAATGCGGCCGGACGCTCTATATAGCCGCCGAGACCATCCGGTATGATCTCGACCAGGCTAATTCTCCCGCCTGTTATTTCAGTTACCTTGCCGTCGTTCTGACCCAGGTAGTTGCCGGGTTGAACCTTGTGCACGAGGCCGTCTTTGGATTGCACCAGCCCGTAGAAATTGCTGCCGACCTTGAAGGTGCCGACCATCTTCAGGGTATCGAGCGAAAAGCCTTCCAAGAACTCGCGGTTACGCCGCGAACTCGGCCGCAAGTTCGCCGCGCCGACGGCATTCGGGCCTTGCGGCTGAAACGGCGAGCGCAAGTTGCCGGCGGCATACACGTAGGTTTCGTAGGGCTTTACTTCCGGCAACGGCTGGATGCGGCCGCCCGGCTTTTTCTTGGTGGTCTCGATCCACTTCTGCAAGTCCGATTGGCCGCCGGAACAGCCGCCCGCGACCAGTGCCGCGAACACCACGCCGATGACGCCAATGGCCGATATCTGTCTCACGTCTTGCCTCCCGCCGTCGCTTTCTTCGCCGCCGGTTTTGCGCCGCCGCCCTGATCCTCGATGTAGCGGTAGGTTTTGGCGGTCACGTCCATGGTCAAGTTGTCATAGCCGCCCTTGGCGTCGACCGGCGAGATCTGAATATCGTTCAAGGTCACGATGCGCGGCAGTGCGGCGATGCCGCTGACGAATCTGCCGAAGTCGTGGTAGGTGCCCACCAGCTTGATTTTGATGGGCAGCTCCGCGTAGAAGCCGTTGCTCTTCTCGCTGCCCGGCTGGAACAATTTTTCCTGCAGGCCGGCGGCCAACCCGGTTTGCGAGATATCGACCAGAAGATTCGGAACCTCGGTTTTGCCGGGCAACTGCCGCAGCATTGCCCCGAAGCTGCGCTCCATTTCGCCGAGCTGAGATCGGTAGGCATCAAGATTGGCGGCGCGCTGCTGCTTGTTTTCGAACTGCGCCCGCAGATCCAACTCGTCCGCTTGCGCCTTTTGCAGCAGCGGGCGATCGTCGTTCCAGACGAACAGGTACCAGCCGAAGGCCGCGACCACGGCGAACCCCAAAGCCACAAAGAACCCGCGAACCGCGACCGGCCAGCGGCCGACATCGCGCGGATCGAGACCGCGAAGTTGATCCCAGAATTTCATTTGGCCGCAACCTTTTTAACCGTTGTTTCGCCGCCGTTGTCCACGTCCACGCCGACCACATCGCTGGTGAGCGTGAAACTCGAGCCGCCCGTCGGTGAGTCCTTGGCGGTCTCCACTACCTGCAGCTGCGGGTTGTCCATCCATGAGGATGAATCGATGTTGCGCATGAAGGTGGAGACGCGGGTGCTCGATTGGGCGACACCCCTGATCTCGAGCTTCTTGCCGGTTTCCTTCATCTGCGTGAGGTAAATGCCCTCGGGCACCGTTTTCACCAACTCGTCGAACAGGTGCACAATCTCGGGACGCTTGCGCTGCAGCTTCTCAATGATTTCCATGCGCGCGACCAGGCGCTGCTTGCGATTCTCAAGATCCTGAATATCCGCGATCTGCGCGTCGAGCTTGACGATCTCTTTCTTCAGAAGATTGTTCTTCGCGTTCTGCGAATCGATCCAGCTGGAATACAGGAGCTTGCCGCCCAGGACGAAAATGACGGCGGCAAAGGCCGCGCCGCCCAAGGCGACCATGAATTCGCGACGTCGGACTTTACGTTCTTGTTCGCGCCAGGGAAGTAGATTAATTCGCGGCATGGCTACTCTTTAGTCGAAGCTTCGCAGCGCTAGGCCGCAGGCGGTGAGTAAGGCGGTGGCGTCGCGCGCCACGGCTTGTGCCTTGGCCTTGGACGATACCTTCATGTTGCCGAGAGGATCGCCCTTGTCCGCGGGCACACCGACGCGGCTGGAAATGACATCGGCAACGCCGGGGATGTTGGCGCAGCCGCCGCAAATCAATATTTGATCTGGCTGGGCGCGGCCGCTGCCGGAGGCCAGATAAAATTGCAGAGAACGGCTCACCTGCTGCGTCATGTCGTCGATGAAAGGATCCAGCACTTCAGGCTGATAATTGCTGGGCAGGCCGCCTTCTTTCTTGGCGCGGCCGGCCTCTTCCATGCTCAACCCGTAGGTGCGCATGATTTCCTCGGTCAATTGCTGACCGCCGAAGGCGAAGTCGCGCGTGTAGATGACTCGCATGTCGCGCAGCACGCTGAAGGTGGTGCTGCTCGCGCCGAAATCGACCACCGCAATGGTGCGGTCGATGCCGCCTTCCGGCATTTGATGGCGCATCAGGGCGCAGGCGTTTTCCAGCGCGAATGCTTCGACATCGACCAAATGCGCGGTCAAGCCCGAGGCCTGCACCGCCGCCTGGCGCTGTTCAACGTTTTCGGTACGCGTCGCGACCAGAAGAACATCGAGCATGTCGGGATCTTTTTCCGAAGGCCCCACGACTTGGTAGTCGTAGCTCACTTCTTCCATGGGGAACGGTATGTACTGGTCGGCCTGCATTTCGACTTGGCCTTCCAGCTCGTTCTCGCCGAGATTCTTCGGCATTTGAATCACTTTCGTGATCGCCGCGTCACCGCTGATGGCGATGGCCGCGAGCCGGCTCTTGGCGCCGGAACGCTTGACCGCGCGCCTGATGGCTTCGCCGACCGCCTCGGCGTCGACAATGGCCTTTTCGTTGATGGCGTTATGCGGGGTGGGTTCCGCCGCATACGACTCAACGCGATACTGGCCACCCGACATCGTAAGCTCGATGAGCTTCACAGACGAGGTGGTTATGTCAAGTCCCAAAAGCGGACGATATCTTTTACCTAACGACCACACAAATTTTTTCCCTTTTTGCTCAATACCTTGTAGGTCGAAACTGGTGAACGAGATTAGCTACGACGAGCCAACTTAGCAAGAAACTGTTAAATAGAACGTGAATCCACTCACGGTAATCACCGCCAACGGAGGTAATGTCCGCAAAGTGAGACCTACGACGAATTCGTAGCTTGCGAGGAAGGCGTCGAGTCATCCGTTCAGACCTCTTCGCTTAAGGCAAAGCCCTTATGCGTTTGGTTAATCTTGGTCTGGCAACCCCGCTGTCCTTTCAGGAGGCTAAACCCCTAAAAGGATCGGTGGCTTTGCGTCCTCATCTTTCGATGAGTATGCCCACGTAACCGGCGGTAATATGCATGCCCATGTCCGCCGGTGCAATAAGTTAGAACGGTTTTCTGTGGCCAAACGTTATCTAGTTCTCATATCAAGAATTTGTGCAGTTTTGGTAGGCGTTATCGCGCTGATCGCCTTCGCCAACGTCTGTGCTTATGTCTACTTGCGCCCTGCGCTGCCCGATGTCGCGAGCCTTCGGGACGTGCAGCTGCAGGTACCGTTGCGGATCTATTCGCGCGACGGCAAGCTGATTCAGTCGATCGGCGAGCAGCGCCGCATCCCGGTGCGCTACGAGCAACTGCCCAAGAAGCTGGTGCAGGCCTTCCTGGCCACCGAAGATGACCGCTTCTTCCGGCATCACGGCGTGGATTGGCAGGGTATTTTGCGGGCCGCCATGGCCAATCTGAAAGCCGGCGGGATCCGCCAGGGCGCCAGCACCATCACCATGCAAGTGTCGCGCGACATGTTTTTGACCCCACGGCGCGACATGAAGCGCAAGATGAGCGAAATCTACATTTCCCTGCTGATGGAGGCGGAGTTCACCAAAGAGGAAATCTTCGCGCTCTACGTCAACAAGATCTTCCTAGGGCAACGGGCCTATGGCGTGGGGGCCGCGGCCGAGGTGTATTTCGGCAAGACTCTGGATCAGCTGAGCATCGCCGAAACGGCCACCCTGGCCGGGATTCCGACGGCTCCCTCGATGGTCAATCCGGTCGCCAGCGCCGAAGCCGCCAAGGTGCGACGCGCCCATGTGCTCGGCCGCATGCTGGAGCTCAACTACATCACCCAGGCCGAGTACGACGAGGCCAAAAGCAGCCCCATGGAATCGAAGCTGCACGGCGCATCCATCGAGGTCGACGCGCCATACCTCGCGGAAATGGTGCGCAACGACATGCAGAACAAGTACGGGGATGCCGTGTATACCGCCGGCTATAAGGTGTACACGACGCTCGATTCGCGCTTGCAGGCCGCGGCCACCGTGGCGCTGCGGACCGGATTGCTGGAGTACGACATGCGCCACGGCTACCGCGGCGCCACGGTCAAGGTCGACATGTCGAAGCTCACCACCCCGGCGCAGCTCGACGCTCAACTGGAGGAGTTCCCCATCATCGGCGGCCTTAAGCCCGCCATCGTGGAAAAAGTCGAGGCGCGCAGCGCCAAGATCTACGTCAAGGATCTCGGGGTCGTGAATCTTCCCTGGGAAAAACTGGTATGGGCGAAGCGCGAATTGCCGGATGAGAAGACCGATCGCGCGCCGACCCAGGCCTCCGAGATCATGGCGCGCGGCGACGTGATTTATACGGTGGGGCGCACCGCCGAATCGCTGCTGTTCGTGCAGGTACCCGAGGCGCAAAGCGCGCTGGTGTCGGTGGATCCCAAGGACGGCGCGATATCGGCCTTGGTGGGCGGCTTTGATTTCTTTCAGAGCAAGTTCAATCGCGTGACTCAGGCGCGGCGCCAGCCCGGCTCAGGCTTCAAGCCCTTCATCTACGCGGCGGCCTTCGACAAGGGATTCACGCCCGCCAGCGTGATTCTTGACGCGCCGGTCGTCATCGACGAGGAGGGCAAGGAACAGGCCTGGCGACCTCACGAGGACTCCAATCAGTTCTATGGGCCGGTGCGGCTGCGCGATGCGCTGGTGCATTCCCGCAATTTGGTGTCGGTGCGCCTGATGCGCGCCATCGGCGGCGAGTACACCCGCAACTATGTGACCCGCTTCGGTTTCGACAAGTCGCAACTTCCGGACGACCTGACGCTGGCGCTCGGCACCGCCGAATTAAGCCCGTTGCAGGTGGCCATCGGTTATTCAACCTTTGCCAATGGTGGCTTCAAGGTCAGTCCGTACTACATCGACCGGGTAGAGGATGCCGCCGGCAACGCACTCATGCACGCAGACCCCGCCATCGCCTGCGCACAATGCGTCCGAGCGGCGGATGATCCGCCGCCGCGGCGCGGCGCGGGCAGCGCCGTTCGCGGCCCGCTCGACGACGCGCCGCACGACGGCAAGACCGTGATTCCCGTAAAAAATCTGGCGCCGCAAGTCATCCGGCCGCAGGTGGCCTATTTGCTGGCCGACATGATGGGCGACGTCATCAAGCGCGGCACCGGTCAGCGTGCCCGGACGCTCAATCGCGACGACATCGGCGGCAAGACCGGGACTACCAGCGAATTTCACGACGCCTGGTTCAACGGCTTCAACGGCGATATCGTCACCACGGTCTGGACCGGCTTTGACCAGGACCGCTCCTTGGGCCAAGGCGAGGAGGGCGCGCACGTGTCGGTACCCACGTGGACCTACTTCATGCATGAGGCCTTGGCGGGCACCGCCAAGCATGGCGTTCCCCTCCCCGACGGCATTGTGAGCGTGCGCATCTCGCCGCAAACCGGATTGCTGGCGAGCGCGGACAACCCCAACGGCATCATGGAAAAATTCATCGAAGGGAATCTGCCCAAGGCCGAACTGTACGAGGGACCGAACACGACAAACCCCGAAACCGATAAACCGCTATTCTAATAACCCATGCCTAAGAAGTTTTCGCAGCGCGCGGAAGATTTGCGCCGTGCCCTCGCACAGGAAGCCGCGAGGATCATGTCCGAGCACGGCATTGATGATTTCCTGCAGGCCAAGCGCAAAGCGGCGGATCGTCTCGGAGTGAACGACGTCGCGGTGTTGCCCAAGAACGTTGAGATCGAAGACGCGCTACGCGCCCATCAACGCCTGTTCGGGCGCGATACGCACGGCCATACCCTCAAGGAACAGCGCCGCATAGCGCTCGACACGATGCGCATTTTGGCCGAGTTCCAGCCGCGGCTGGTCGGCTCGGTGCTCACTGGAACGGCGACCAATTACAGCGACATCAATCTGCATCTGTTCGCCGACGCGTCCGAGTCGGTGGCGATTCGCCTGCTCGAGATCGGCGTTCCCCATGAGTTCTACCAAAGGCGCGTCAAGATGGACGCGGAACGCATCGTGAACTACCCGGCGCTTCGGTTCGAGGCCAACGGCCGCACCGTCGATGCCACCGTGTTCCCCATCGACGGGATCCGCCAATCGCCCTACTCGCCGGTGGACGGCCGGCCGATGAAGCGCGCCGATGCGCGCGAGGTGTCGGAGCTGGTCGAAGCGGACTAGTCGCCGGCTTGCTTCGCCGGCTTCGGCTGCCACACCGCCATCATGTCCGGCGAGCCCTGCGCCCGCACGCCGTTATCGGTCAGGATGTCATCGGTGGCCGCCATGGCCGCGGTTCGCGAAAATACCAGCGCTTCCCCGCTCCTGCTGCCGAATTCCAGGGTGACGAACGGGTCCTTGAGGTCGCGCAGCAGCTCCACTAGGTGTTTGAGGCTCCGCACCGGCGTACCGTTCACCGAAGACACCACCGCGCCCGTGGGGTTGGAATAGCCGTTCGCCAATTTGTGAGGAAAGAACGGCGAGGAGATGATCACCAGTTCTTCCAGTTCCGGACTGGGCGGATCGTACGCTCGTGTGATCAGCGGGCTCTTCACGTAGCCCAAGATCCGCAGCAACCCGGCGTTGTTCTCAAAGGCGGACAAGAATTGCCGGGTCGCTCTTGAGAACACGATCGGCCCATAAACGAAGTAGGAGGGATATTCGCCGTGCAGGTCCGGCGCCAGAGTGGGCCGGTTGGGCGACACGGGTAGCTCGATCTTGAGCGGCTTGCCGGCCCGCACCACCGTGAGGGGCAACTTGTCGTCCTTGGCCAGCCGCTGGATCATGTAGGCAAAATTCACGCGCAGATCCTTGTCGATCTTGACCATGCCTTGATTGTCGATGGGCGTATCGCCAATCCGCGTGATCACATCCCATTCCTTCAAAGGATAGTTGGCGTCGGTTTTATCGGGCCGATGCACCACCATCCCCTCGACGCTCTTGTCGATTTTCAGGAAATCGCGAAGCGCCGGGTTCTCCAGGGTCTGCAAGTCGTCGTACATGGCAGGCTTGCCGTCATAGCGTCCGTCGCTGATGTCTTTGAGGAACAATTCCACTTCTTCGTTGGGAATGATGTAGCCGATGTTCTGGCTGTCTCCCCCGAGTCGGCTGAAGGCAAGGCCTATCATCCGGTCGCCGGCGATGGCCGGGCCGCCGCTGTTGCCCGGATTGATGGCCGCGTCGATCTGAATGCGCAGGCCGGACACGGGATAGTTGTAGGTCGCGAACTCGATGCGCGAAACGATGCCCTTGGTAATCGACAGCGATGATCCCCCGGTGGGAAAGCCATAGGCCAGCACCGGATCCTTGATCTGCGGCAGCTTGCTGGCTCGCGTCAGCGGCGGATGCGTGTCGAAGAAACTCGGATCGTCGAGCTGCAACACCGCCAAATCGATACCGGGCGCGATCGCGAGCACCGTCGCCCCGACCTTATCGCCCGCCGCGTTGGCCTGGACCTGCACCTGGCTCGCGTAAAGCACGGCGTGTGCGTTGGTCAAGATGCGCTTGCCCTCGATGACCACGCCTGAGGCGGTGGCTTCGCTGGGCGCTTGCTTGGTCCAGGGCTTGAAGGTATCGGGATAGCGCATGGTCGAGAAGATCTTCACGACCGAGTTTTCGAGCGCCGGCGGCTGCGCGGCATCGGCCGCGCGTCGGGCGGCGGCCGGCGTCGTGCCGGCCAACAAGGCGCCTAGCGCCAACAAGGCAATTCGCATGAATCGTGGCATGAATTTCTATTGCGTCCTATTTGCCGACCGAAAAGGCCAACAAGCTGTTGCCCGAATTGATATAGACACTGCCATTCACAATCGTCGCCCCGCCATGATCCAGCGGACCGCCGCTGGCGTGAACGCCATTTTGGGTCTGAAAGGCCTTTGCCGTATCAAAGTCCCAGAGAATCTTGCCATCGATGGTCGAATAGGCGCGCAAATGTCCATCCATCGACCCGGAGAAGATGCTGCCCGGCATCACGGTGACGGCCTGCGATTGTGCGTGCGAACATATGCCGTCGATCCAGGAGCATGCGGGCTGCGGCGCCGGCGTGCTCCAGCGAACGATGCCTGTTTTCATATCCAGGGCGGTGAGACTGCCGGAGCCGTTGCCGGGCTGCGCCAGCATTCCGGAGCGGGCAACATAGACGTTGCGATGATCCGCCGCCATGCCCCAGGCGATGCCGTTGTCGGCCTTGGCCTGCCACAGGATCTCGCCGCCGTGATCCGGATCGAGTCCATAGACAACGCCGGACATTTGGCCTGCCAAAATGACCTGATTGCCGCTGCCCAAGGTTCGCATGACGGGCGAGCTGATAAAGCCGCTGTTGGTCGGCTCGCCCGGTGCGATGAGTTGCTTGACCCAACGCAGCTTGCCGTCGCTCAAGTCGAACGCCACCACGGCGTCGGCGAGTGACTGCTCAACCCCGGTGGTGGAGCTTCCCGTCGCGACGTACAGCACACCGCGCTTCGGGTCGATGGTCGGGGATGCTGAAATGGCGGCGCCCGCCGGGCCGAATTGTTGAACGCCCGCGCTGTTCTTGCGCGTCGGCTGCGGCTCCTGCAGCACGGTGAAGCTTCTCCAGAGAATTCGACCGCTCGCGATATCGAGCGCCGCGACACTGCCGCGAAACGTGCAGCAACCAAAGCCGACATTGGCCGCCATCCGGTCCTCATTCGAACCCACGGTGACATACAGCCGGTCGTTGTAGAGCGTGGGGGCTCCTATGATGCGCGCCGACGGATGCATGTCGACCTGGGTTTTCCACAGCAGCGTTCCCTTCTGCGCATCGAGCGCATACACGGCGCCGCTCTCATCCCCGAAAAACGCGGCACTCGGTGCCTTGATCACATCCAGATGCGCCAGCGTGCGTTTCAATCGCTTGGGAATCGCCGCGCGCCTCGCCTGACCGAGCTCGCCGACCGAGATGGCCGTGTGGGTGCTGACGGCCGAGTCGAAGGTCCAGTAGGTGCAACCGGTCCTCGCATCGAGGGAGTACACGCGGCCCGAGGAGCTCGTCACGAACAACCGGCCGTCAACCACGGTGGGCTGGCCGAATTCCCTGCCGTTCTGATAGCCGAAGGCCCATTTAAAGGCGAGCTTGGGCACGTCCATGGCGCGGATCGCCGGCTCCGGTTGATAGCGCGTGTTGTCGAGGTCACGGCCCCAGCCGTTCCACTGCGCGCTGCCGATCGCGACGGGCTCCGCGCGGTCGACACAGCGATTGATTTCGGGTCTAAGCGGCGTGGCCGTGGTGACGGCGCCCGCGTTGTCGTCGGCGGCAGAGGCGCTGCCGATCAGAGCCAAGGCCGATGCACACAACAGGGTCTTAGGCGCCCGCATCGATCAGCGCTTTGCGATCGGCTGATAATCTCGCTGGGTGGGGCCGGTATAGAGCTGGCGCGGGCGGCCGATTTTCATCTGCGGATCCGAGACCATTTCCTGCCAATGCGCGACCCAGCCGGCGGTGCGCGCGATCGCGAACATGACCGTGAACATGGAACGCGGAATCCCCAGAGCGCTGTAGATGATGCCGGAGTAGAAATCGACGTTAGGATAGAGCTTGCGCGCGACGAAGTATTCGTCCTTGAGGGCAATTTCCTCCAATTTGAGCGCCAGGTCGAACAGCGGATTGTCGGTCCTGCCGAGCTTCTCCAAGACGCGGTAGCACATGCCGCGGATGATCTTGGCGCGCGGGTCGAAGTTCTTGTAGACGCGATGGCCGAAGCCCATCAGCCGCACGTTGTCGTTCTTATCCTTGACCCTGGCCAAGAACCGATCGATGTTCGCGACTGAACCGATGCCGTCGAGCATGTCGAGCACCGCTTCGTTGGCGCCGCCGTGTGCCGGACCCCACAAAGCGGAAACGCCCGCGGAAATCGCCGCGTAGGGGTTCGCCCCGGTGCTGCCCGCCAGGCGCACCGTCGAGGTGCTGGCGTTTTGTTCATGGTCGGCGTGCAAAATGAACAATAGGTCGAGCGCTTCGGCCGCGACCGGATCGATCGCGTACGGCTCGCAGGGAACCGCAAAGAACATATTGAGCATGTTCGCGCAATAGCGCAGATCGTTGCGCGGATAGATGAACGGCTGGCCGAGCGTGTGCTTGTACGCCGCGGCAGCGATCGTCGGCAATTTTGCGATGATCCGGTGCGCAAAGATTTCCCGATGCCGCGGATCGCCGATGTGAGTCGTGTCGTGATAGAACGCGGCCATCGATGCCACCACCGCCGCAACCATCGCCATCGGATGCGCGTTGTGGTGGAACCTGTGGAAAAATCGCAGCAATTGCTCGTTGACCATGGTGTGGCGCGTGATCGAATCCGTGAACGCCTCGAGTTCCGCCTTGGTCGGCAGAGAACCGCTGATGAGCAGCGTGGCCACTTCCAGAAAGCTTGATTTCTCCGCGAGTTGTTCCACCGGATAACCGCGGTACAGCAGCACGCCCAGGTCGCCGTCGATGTAGGTGATCTTGCTTTCGGTGCTGGCGGTGGCCATGAACCCCGGATCAAAGGTGAATACCCCTTGCTCCTTGGTCAAATTCGATATGTTGAGCACATCCGGACCGATCGTCCCGGAGATGGCCTCGAGCTGGCTTGTCTTCCCCGTGGCGAGATTCTTGAGTTCGTATTTCGTGCTCATTACTTTCTGTATCCGACAAAGGATTCGATTTACGGACCCGCAGCCTTGCACGGCCGAACCACGGAATCAAGCGCGTGCGTCACGCCGCGCACGGCGTGAAAACGCGAGCAACATCTTTGGCAGGCGCGACGCAATCGTCGCGCGCGGAAGAATTCGCTTAGGTCTTTGCCGCGGTCGCGTACTTCTTGCGGAACTTGTCGACGCGACCGCCGGTATCCACAATTTTCTGCTTGCCCGTATAGAAGGGATGGCAGTTGGAGCACACCTCGACCTGCAAGTCCTGACCGATGGTCGAACGCGTCTCGAACTTATTGCCGCAGGTGCAAGTGACGGTGATCAGTTTGTATTCTGGGTGGATGCCGGCTTTCATAGGAACCTCATATAGCTGTTGCGGCAGAATCGATGAGCGCGAATCAAAGCGCGCCATCGCCACACCTTGTAAGACCCCTTAATGCTGGCAGGATCTTCCGAAATCAATGCCAAAAACGGGGCCGCGAATCATATGCGCACTCTTCGGTTCGAACAAGAGCCGCGTAAAGGGCGGTGTTCGAGCCCGTCATTGCACATATTTGTCCACAATAACTGTGGATAAGTCTGTGGATGGCATCCGGCACAGGTGACTCGCCCTGCATAAAATCGCGTAATTGTTAATTTGATCAAAAAATAGACAGGGTACTTTCTTCATATAATTCAATGCATTGCGAGGTGCACCTGACCTACTGCAGATGCAATGTGCTGTAGGTCTCACTTTGTGCGAGGCAGTCCGACCGATGTGTATAAGCCTTAAGGGAGGAAACTGAGGGTCAAATCGTTGAGGAAGCGCCTCCCCAGCTCGGTTGGCCGCCAGCCTCCCGGCCGCGGCTCCAAAAGACCCCGATGTTTGGCCCGCTGCAGCTTCTCATCGATCGCGGCCAGCGTAAGCCCGCTGCGCGCCTCGTAGCACTCAGCCTTAAATCCCTCGTTGAGGCGCAACGCATTCAGCATGAATTCGAACGGCAGATCCTTTGCATCGACGTAGCTGCTCTCGCCGATGGCAGCCTGCGAGCGGCGGACTTGGTCCTGATAGTCACGCGGTTGTTTTGGCTTGGTGGTGCGCAAAATCCGCTTCGGGCTGAGACTGAGCTTACCGTGGGCACCCGCCCCCAGGCCCACGTAGTCGCCGAACAACCAGTAGTTGAGATTGTGCCGGCAGCGCACGCCGTTTTTTGCGTAAGCCGAGACCTCGTACTGCGCGTAACCGGCCTCGGCCAGCAACTTCTGGCCGGCGGACTGGATTTGCCAGGCGGCATCGTCGTCCGGCAGTGGCGGGGGCCGTGAATAAAACACCGTGCCGGGTTCTAAGGTCAGCTGGTACCAGGAAATATGCGCCGGAGCGAGCGCGATTGCCGTGCGCAGGTCATTTTGCGCCTCCTCCAGGGTTTGCTCCGGCAGCGCATACATCAAGTCGAGGTTGAAGTTAGCAAGCTTCGCGGCGCGCAGTTCCTCGACCGCACGCTGCGTGTCTTCGGCCGAATGAATGCGCCCCAGCGATTCAAGGGCGCGCGCATTGAAGGTTTGCGCACCTAACGATACGCGATTGATGCCGGCGTCCGCATAGCCCTTGAATCGGCCGCGCTCGATGGTGCCGGGGTTTGCCTCCATCGTAATTTCAACCTCGTCGGCGAAGGCGATTCTTTGCCGCAGTGCGTTTAGCAGGCGCGCAAATTCCTCGGGCTGGAACAAGCTCGGCGTGCCGCCGCCAAAAAACACGGTATCGATCCGGCGGCCCGACAGGCGCGGCGCCTCGATGTCGAAGTCCCGAATCAACGCGTCGATATAGGATCCATCCGGCTGCGCGGACTTCAATTGATGCGAATTGAAATCGCAGTACGGGCACTTGCGCACGCACCAGGGCATGTGCACGTACAGCGCCAGCGAGGCATCGATCATTGGCGTTTACGCTCCAGTAATTCGCGCAGCGCCCGCGCGGCCGTGCCGCGATGGCTGCGCCGATTCTTCTCCTCGGGATCGAGTTGTGCCACCGTTTTTTGAAGCTCGGGCAGCCAGAAATACGGGTCGTAGCCGAAACCGCCGGTGCCGCGCGGCGCGTCGAGAATAAATCCTTCCCAAACTCCCTCCACCGCCAGCGGTGCGGCATCGGCCGACTCGACGAAGACCAGTGCACATCGATAGCGAGCCTTGCGCTGCGCAAGCGGCAGGCCCCTCAGCGCTCGCACGACCTTCGCGTTGTTGGCCGCATCGCCCGCGCCGGGACCGGCATAGCGGGCCGACAAAATGCCGGGTGCACCGCCCAGGGCATCGACCTCGAGCCCGGAGTCATCGCCGAGCGCGGCGCAGTCGGCCAAGGCCGCGGCGTGGCGCGCCTTCAATATCGCGTTGTCGCGAAAGCTCGCGCCGGTCTCCTGCGGCGAGGGCAGCTTTAACTCGGTGAGGCTGGTCAGGTCGAACGGCAATCCGGCGAGCAGGGAGCGAAACTCGCGCAGCTTGCCTGGGTTGGCGGTGGCAACGACCACCCGCCTAGGGGGTGCGGGCGCTCTGCTGTGCGGCATGCAATTGCGCGATACCCTGCGTCGCCAGGTCCAATAGTTGGTCGAGTTCATGGCGGCGAAACGCGTGGCCCTCGGCGGTGCCTTGGACCTCGACGAACGCGCCGCCGCTGTTCATGACCACATTCATGTCGGTTTCCGCGTTCGAATCCTCGGCGTAATCCAGGTCGAGCACCGGCGTGCCGCGGTAAATCCCCACCGACACCGCGGCTACCTGGCCGTGCAACGGGCTCGCGCCGATGGCACGTCTCGCCAGCAGCGTGTCGATGGCATCCGCCAGCGCCACGAAGCCGCCGGTGATCGCCGCCGTGCGGGTGCCGCCATCCGCCTGCAGCACATCGCAATCGATGGTGACCGTGCGCTCGCCCAGCCCCTTCAGGTCGACCACCGCGCGCAGGGCGCGCCCGATCAGGCGCTGAATCTCCTGAGTGCGGCCGCTTTGCTTGCCGCGCGCCGCCTCGCGCGCCGATCGAGTGTGCGTGGCACGTGGCAGCATGCCGTACTCGGCCGTCACCCATCCTTGTGCGGCGCCGCGCAAGAATCCCGGCACGGATTCTTCGATGCTGGCGGTGCACAGCACGTGGGTCGCGCCGAAACCCACCAGCACGGAGCCCTCCGCGTGCTTGGTATAGCCGCGCTCGAACTTCAATTCGCGCAGTTCGCCGGGGGCTCTGCCGCTCGGGCGAATGCTCATGCCGGCTTCCATCGAAGGGCGGCGGCACTGGTGTTGTCGCTGTAGGGCGCGGAGGCTTCAACCGCCTGTGTCCCGAGCGCGGTGAGCGTATCGCGCAGCGGCTTTGTCTGGCTCTGCGCGAAGCGCACGAAGTCCTGATCCTTCAAGTTCGCCCACAACCCGTCGGTGCACAACAACAGCACATCGCCGGACTTGAGCCTGCGGCGCGTCGATATGGTCATCTCCGGCAGCGCCGCATCGCCGCCGAGACAGCACTCGACGTAGTTGCGCATCGGATGACCATGCACTTCCGCTTCGGTGATCAGCCCTTCGCGCAGCAACACCTCGACATGGCTGTGATCGCGCGTGCGTTCCAGCACTTGTGCCTGGCGCAATTGATAGACGCGGCTATCGCCGACATGCGCCCAGTAAGCGGCGGAATCCTGCACCAGGCACACCGCGCACGTGGCGCGCGGCCGCGCCTCGACCCCCAAGCCGACGCCGAGCTTCACCACCTCTTCGTGCGCGCGTCCCAGCGACAAGTGCAAAAAACCCAGCGGATCGAATATCGGATGCGGCGTCTGCCAAAACGCTTCGAGCAGTGTCGCGAGAGCCGTTTCGGCGGCACGCGCGCCCTCGGCATGACCGCCCATGCCGTCAATCACCACCAACAGCACGGCCTGGTCCGCGGCCGCCACGGCGACCCGGTCCTGATTTTCCTCGCGGTGGCCGATCAGGCTCACGTCCGCGGTTTCGATCTGCAATGCCGGCTCCTCGATCTGCTAAGCTGCAATCACCGATTATGGCCGATTTTGGCGACGACCCACATGATTCGTAGCATGACCGGCTTTGCCCGACGCGAACGGCAATACCCGTGGGGATTGCTGGCCTGGGAACTAAAGACCGTCAATCATCGCTTTCTGGAGTTGGGCTGCCGATTGCCCGAAGAATTCCGCGCCGCGGAGTCGGACTTTCGGGCGGCCATCGCCGCTGCCGTACGCCGCGGGAAAGTCGAGTCTTCGCTGCATTTTAAGCCCGCGGTCGTGTCGGGCACTCTCGAGGTCGATGCTGAGCTGCTCGGCAGCCTGTGCTCGCGGGCCCAGCAGGTCGCGGCCCAGGCGGGCACGGCCGCGCGCATCGATGTCCTGGATCTGCTGCGTTGGCCCGGCGTCATCCGCGACGCCAACCGCGATGCCGCGCCCATGATCGCCGCCGCGCATGCCCTGCTCGCCGAGGCCTTGACGGACTTGAGCCGCTTTCGCGACAGCGAGGGCGGGCGCCTGCGCGAGGCATTGGATCAGCGCTGCGCGGGCTTGCTCGAGTTCTCGGCGCGGGTCACCGATCGGCTGCCGGAGATCCGTTCACGCATGCGCAGCAAGTTGCTCGACCGGATCGCGCAGCTCGTCACCGACGTCGATCAGAATCGGCTCGAACAGGAGCTTGCCATCCTCGCGCAGCGCCTCGACGTGGACGAGGAAATCCACCGCCTGCTCGGTCATGTGACCGAGGTTCGCAAGACCTTCGACGGCCCGGAAGCGGCGGGACGACGCTTGGATTTCCTCATGCAGGAACTGAATCGCGAGGCCAACACCCTGTCCTCGAAATCGCAGGACATCGAGACCACCCGTGCGGCGGTCGACATGAAGGTATTGATCGAACAGATGCGCGAGCAGGTGCAGAACATCGAGTAGCTTC
>CAVVPB010000006.1:0-21232 GCA_963749775.1 uncultured Gammaproteobacteria bacterium | reverse complement strand
CAAGTTATGTTTTTCATATCAATGAGTTATGAAGCAATCATCATGTGCCGTGAGGGAAATGATGGATGCTGCGGAAAGAAAAATCGGCATGGCCGGATCCTTAAAGATGCGTCATCGAGATCGCGCCGGGCTTCTGTCCCGACGCTCCCCCGCGTGTGCGGCCGAATTTTGGCCGCCTTGAAGTCGGTTAGCCGAGATAACGGCGTTCATTGCCGGGCCAGATACACCCGCATCTTCGATGCCATGTCCTCGATCATTTCGCCCGACACGTCTACCAGGACTTTCTTTACGGTCCCGGTATACGCAAATGGCGGGTCGTAGTCGGTCATGACCGGCGCGCCCGCGTCGCTGCCGACACAGACCCCCGCCGCCAGGCCCAAGCTCAACGGAATGGTCACGGGCAACTCCCCGCTGCCAATCTGCTTGGCATCCAGAAACAGCTTGATGTTCGCCGGAACCCCCTTGCCGTGGGCGATGTCAGGCTTGCCCGTGGGGGTGAACTCGAAGCTTAAGATGTGATCGCCCTCGGGAATGCCCCCGTTGCTGGACTGCACTTTGAAGCGCTGGTCGGCCACATAGTTGTAGCCGTACGTGAGCTTGGCGTTCTGCACATAGAATGCGAACCCCCCGTCGACGCCGCCCATGGAATACAGAACCCCCTCGGCGCCGCCCTTGGGAACATTGACATGCACGGAAATGGTATGCGGCACATTGAGCAGCCGCGGACCGGCTTCGGAGGGTACCTGCTGGGTACCGGGGTAGTACACGTATTTCTTGCGCCCTTCCGCGATCCTCGGTCGAGGATCGGCAAAACGCTGAGTGCCGCGGCTGTCGATCGGCAGCACGTCGTACTTGCCGGCCTCGACGTACCACATGCCGATCATGGCAATCAGCCGGTCGCGCTCTTGGGCTGCGAGATTGTTGGTTTCTGCGAAGTCCGCCTTGAGGTTGTAAAGCTCCCAGCCCTTGGCATCCAACTCGGTGAGTTTGTTGTAGTCGATGGGTGCGCCAAAGGGGAGTCCCGACTCCGCGAATGAGGTACCCGGCCATGGGCATACCGCACGCCAGCCATCGTGATAGAGCGCGCGATGCCCGAACATCTCGAAATACTGCGTGAGGTGCAATTCGGGTGCCTTGGCGTTATCGAAGGAGGACTTGAGGCTAAAGCCCTGGATGGGCGACTGAGTGACGCCGCGAATCTGCGCTGGGGGCTCGATTCCGAGGGCATCGAGCACCGTCGGCATCATGTCGATGGCGTGGCAGTACTGCGTGCGGATCTCGCCCTTGGACTTGATACCCTTGGGCCACGTGAGGATGAAAGGATCGGAGGTTCCGCCGCGGTACGTTTCGCGCTTCCAGCGACGGAAGGGGGTGTTGCCGGCAAAGGTCCAGCCCCACGGGTAGTGGTTGAAGTATTTCGGTCCGCCCAAATCGTCGATCGCCGCGAGGTTCTGTTTCACATCATCCGGCACGTTGTTGAAGAACTTGCCTTCGTTAACGGAGCCATGCGGGCCGCCCTCGGCACTGGCGCCATTGTCCGAGATCACCATGATGAGGGTGTTCTCGTACTCGCCCGCCTGTTTAAGAAAGGCAATCAGCTCACCGATGTAATGATCGGTGTGTTCCAGAAAGCCGGCGAACACCTCCATCATCCGCGCATAGAGCCGCCGCTCGTCGGCTGGCAACTTGTCCCAGTCCTGCACATCAGGATCGTGGCGCGAGAGGGTGGTGTTCTTCGGAACGATCCCCAGTTTTTTCTGCTGTTCAACCACCTGCTTGCGATACGCGTCCCAGCCTGCGTCGAATTTGCCCTTGTACTTGTCGGCCCACTCATGGGGTACGTGATGCGGCGCATGCATGGCGCCGGTACAGAAATACATGAAGAAGGGTTTGTTGGGCGCCACTTGCTTGGCGTCGGCGATCATGGCTTTGGCATGATCGACCAGGTCAGGCGTGAGGTGATAGCCCTGCGCCGGGGTCTTGGTCGGCTCGACCTGGTGATTATCGTAGATGAGCTCCGGGTAGTACTGGTGCGTGTCGCCGCCGAGGAAGCCGTAATAGCGCTCGAAGCCGCGTCCCAGCGGCCAACGGTCGTAGGGACCGGCGGCCGAAATTTGTTCCGAAGGGGTGAGATGCCACTTGCCGAGCGCATAGGTGTTGTAACCCTTCTGTAGCAGGACTTCCGAGAGCATCCCGTTCTCGAACGGAATGTTGCCGTTCGACCCGGGAAAGCCTTCGGAACCTTCCGTGATGCATGACATCGCATTGCTGTGATGATTGCGTCCCGTGATCATGCAGGAGCGCGACGGCGAACAGAGCGCGGTGGTGTGCATGTTGTTGTAACGCAGCCCGTCGGCGGCCAGCGCGTCCAGATTGGGCGTATTGATCGGACTGCCGAAGCAACCCAGCTGGCCGAATCCCGTGTCGTCAAGCACGATGAACAGCACGTTCGGCGCATCCGGTTTGGCGCGGTTTGGCTCGGGCCAAGCCGGCTTGGAGACGTCAAAGGTCCGGCCGATCACGCCAGGAAACGCTTGGCCGGGTTTGTATTCGGTGAGCGCCATGGATGCTCTCCTTGTGCGCAGGGTCAGGGGATTGCGTGACAGTGCACGCGAAACGCGCAAGCTCGCATAGGCGCTGCCGCCCTCAAATTGGACTTAGGGCCTATGGCGGCATTCACGTTTGTCTTACCGGGATACTTACGCGCGCGGAACGCGTCAGGCGAAGCACCTAGTTGAAGCACACCGCGCAGATCCGCTGCTTTCTACGATCCTCGTCAAGTGCCGGTGCGCGCCGACTCAACTCTTGATTGCAATGCGCCCAGCGCGATGCCGCGGTTAACGGCCGACAGGATGGCCAGCAGCGAGGCCGTGATGATGTTGGGGTGCATACCGGCACCGAATAAAGTGCGCCGCGAGCGGGTGGTGATCTCGATGTAGGAAACCGCTTTGGCGGCGCTTCCCTCTCCGCGAGAGTGCTCCTCATAAGAAAGGACATCGAAAGGCAGGCCAATGGCTTTGACCATGGCGTCGATGGGACCGGAACCCTGTCCCTGCCAAGTCTCATGGTGCCCGGCGCTCTCGACCTGCACGGACAGTCGCTCGGAATCGGCGCCATCGGTCGAGGCCGCGAGCTGATGCGAGCGATAGACATAAGGCAGGCGCGGCGCCAAGTACTCGCGACTGAACAGATCCCATATCTCTTGTGAGCTTAGCTCCTTGCCGGTGATATCGGCGGCCGCTTGAACCACCTGGCTGAATTCGATTTGCAGCCTGCGCGGCAGCACCAGCTGAAAGTCGCGCTCCAGAAGATACGCAACGCCGCCCTTTCCGGACTGGCTGTTGACTCTAATAATCGAATCATACGATCGACCCAGATCGGACGGATCGACGGGCAGGTAAGGGACATCCCACACATCGGCCTCGGCACGTGCGGCCAGGCCCTTCTTGATGGCGTCTTGATGCGACCCGGAAAAAGCCGTGAAGACCAGGTCCCCCACATAGGGGTGGCGCGGATGAATTGGCAGCTGGTTGCAGCTTTCGGCGCAACGGGCGGCTTCATTGATATTGGAGAAATCTAATTTGGGATCAATGCCTTGGGAGTAACAGTTAAGGGCCAATGTTACGATATCCACATTCCCGGTGCGCTCGCCGTTGCCAAACAACGTGCCCTCGACCCGCTCGGCGCCGGCCATGACCGCCAGTTCCGCGGCTGCCACCGCGGTACCGCGATCGTTGTGAGGATGCACGCTCAAGACGATCGTTTCGCGGTGCTTGATGTGCCGCAGAAACCATTCGATTTGATCGGCGTAGATATTCGGGGTCGCCATTTCGACCGTTGCCGGAAGATTCATAATCGACTTGCGGTGCACGGTCGGCTCCCACACCGCATTCACCGCATCGCAGACCTCGACAGCGAAGTCCAATTCGGTTCCCGTAAAGCTCTCCGGGCTGTATTCAAAGGTCCAGTCGGTATCGGCCTGACGCAAGGCAAGTTCACGTACCGTGGTGGCACCGCGGATTGCGATGTCGATAATCCCCGCCCGATCGGTGCGAAACACCACGCGCCGCTGGGCCACCGAGGTTGAATTGTAAACGTGCATGATGGCGCGCCGCGCACCCTGCAAGGATTCGTAGGTGCGAGCAATGAGTTCGGGCCGCGCCTGGGTGAGCACCTGGATCACGACGTCATCCGGAATCAAGCGCCGCTCGATCAGCTCGCGCACGAAATCAAAGTCCGTTTGCGAGGCGGCGGGAAAGCCCACTTCGATTTCCTTGAAACCGATTTTCACCAACATGTCGAACATGCGGCGTTTGCGCGCCGCATCCATCGGTTCGATCAGTGCTTGATTGCCGTCCCGTAAATCCACGCTGCACCACGTCGGCGGCGCAGTGATGACACGGTTCGGCCATGATCGGTCGGAAATACCAATCGGGGCGAAGGGACGGTACTTGGCAGAGGGATCGCGCAACATGATGTTCCCCACTCAATAATTCATTACGGGGCGCCGGTCGCCGGCGCGTTTCAAGATTTTTCCCGGTCTTGTTGGCGCCGACCGATGGCGCATGAGTGAGTGGCGCCTAGCGGCGCAGCAGCGCTGCGAAGCACAGCCGCAGGGCGGCAGGACCTTTGAAAAATATGCTGCTGGAGGGACGCATTGAGAAGAATCTAGCACTGCTCGCACGGCAGGCGCAAGATTGTCTGCATGCAACACGGCCTCGGCACCCACACGATTTTCAACCAAACGCCGCCGTTGACCGACTACAACCTCTTTACCCGCGATACGGCGCTCCAGGAGGCGCTCAAGCGCGAGGGCGCCGATTGGGCTTGCCCCGACTTGAAGCAGGCCGGCGCCGAGTTGGGCACCAGCGCCCTCTTCGATCATGCCCGCCTGGCCAACCGTATCACGCCGGTGCTGCATAACTTCAACGCCCAAGGAGAGCGTATCGACTGGATCGAATTTCATCCCTCCTGGCATGCACTGATGCGGGGCATCGCCGCCCGCGGCTACCACAGCAGCCCCTGGGAAGAGCACGCCAGGCCCGGCGCACACGCGGCGCGCGCCGCGGGCTATCTCATGCAGGCACAGATCGAGAGCGGCACCCTGTGCCCGACCACCATGACCTACGGCGCGATAGCCGCGATGCGCCGCGACACGCGGCTCGCGCTCGAATGGGTGCCGCGGTTGCTCACGCGTGAATATGATGCGCGCGACATTCCTTTCGAGACTAAGCGCGGCGGCATGATCGGCATGGGCATGACCGAAAAACAAGGCGGCTCCGACGTGCGTGCCAACACCACCCGTGCCGTTCGTTCGGCGGATGGCTCTTACCGGATTACCGGGCACAAATGGTTTTTCTCGGCACCGCAATGCGACGCGCATCTGGTGCTGGCGCAAACCGACCGGGGACTGTCATGCTTTTTCATGCCGCGGCGTTTGCCCGACGCGACCCTCAACGGCATCTATATTCAGCGGCTCAAGGATAAGCTCGGCAATCGCTCGAACGCCTCCTCAGAAGTGGAATTCGTCGATGCGTGGGCGTCGCTCCTCGGCGAAGAGGGGCGCGGCGTTCCTACCATCCTCGAGATGGGAACCTTCACGCGCCTGGATTGCGTCGTCGGCACGGCCGGCATGATGCGCCAGGCCGTGGTCCAGGCTTTACATCACGCGCAGCACCGCAAGGTGTTCGGATCATTGCTGATCGATCAACCCCTGATGCGCAGCGTGCTCGCTGATCTGGCCCTCGAATCCGAGGCCGCCACCGCACTCGGCCTACGCTTGGCGCGCGCCTTCGACAGCGAGCATCCCAGCGAGATCGCGTTGCGCCGGGTGCTGACCTCGGCGGCTAAGTTCTGGGTCTGCAAGCGCGGCTGCGAATTGGCCGCCGAGGCCATGGAGGTGTTGGGCGGCAACGGCTACACCGAAGAGCTGCCGCTGGCGCGCATCGCGCGCGAGATGCCGGTCAACTCCATCTGGGAGGGATCGGGCAACATCATGTGTTTGGACGTGCTGCGTGCCTTCGCCAAGTCGAGCGCCACCCGCGAGGCGGTTCTGCATGAGTTGTCGGGCGCGCGCAGCATCCATCGCCAATTCGATGCCGCGTTCGAGCGCTTCGCGGCGACCCTTGAGGCGGGCGCGTCCCACGAGGCGCATGCGCGCCGCCTCACGCAATCGCTGGTTACTTTAATGCAGGCGAAATTGCTGTTGACCGGAGCGAAGGCCCCCGCCGCGCGCGCGGTTGCGGAAGGATTCTGCGCGACGCGCCTGGGCGAGAATGGATGGGGAGCCGTGTTCGGTGCCAGCGAGGCGCAGCTCGATACCGGGGCAATTCTTGGCAGAGCCTGGGAAGGGCCTTAGACCCACCCCGTGAGCCGGCTCTTGACGAGCTCCGCCAGCGCTGCGGCGTGTGCATCTTCGTCATTCAATCCCGGCACCAGGCTCAATCGTTCGCCGCCCCACTCCAGAAATCGATCGCGATACTCGATGGCGACCTCTTCGAGCGTTTCCAAACAATCAACCGCAAAGGAAGGCGACGCCACGATCAGCTGGCGCACGCCGCGCTGCGCCAGTTCCTTGATCTTGTCGAGCGTATAGGGCTGAAGCCACTCCACCCGGCCGAACCGAGACTGGTAGCAATGCGACCACTCGGTCTCGTGCAACTTTAAACGGCTTGCCACCAGCTCGGTGGTACGCTCCGTTTGACGCTGGTAGGGATCGCCTTTGGCCGCGTAAGCGGCCGGGATGCCGTGATAGGAGAAAAGCAGATGCGAGCGCCCGACGTCGGCGATGTGGCGCTGAATTTGCGCGGCCAGCGCATCGATGTAGGCCGGATCGTCATGATAATCATTAATGAAACGGATCTGCGGCTGCGACTTTAGGCGCTTGAGCGCGCGATTGGTGCCGTCCATCACGGCTCCGGTGGTCGATGAGCAGTATTGCGGATACAGCGGCAATACCAGGAGCCTTTCCACGCCTGCAAATGACTGGATGGCCTGCGCGATACCCGGCTTGCCGTAGGTCATCCCGAGTTCGACGCGCACCTGATCATCTAACGCCGCATGCAATACCGCGCCGATTTTGGCAGCGAGGCGCGCGGAATAGACCGCCAGCGGCGAGCCCTCACTCATCCAGATTTTGCGATAGTTGCGTGCGGTTCGCAGCGGGCGAAACGGCAGCACCACGCCGTAAAGCAGCGGCAGCCAAATCCAACGGGACGTATCAATGACGCGGCGATCGCCCAAGAATTCGCGCAAATAACGCTGTACGGCGAAGTACGACGGCGAATCCGGCGTGCCCAAATTGACGATCAGCACGCCGATTCGTGTCCTCGCCGGCAAGTCGCAGGACGCAGCGGCGGGAGCCACCGCGTGAAAATAGGACATTGACAGATCCTTAAGGTAGGCCGTACGCACAGTATACTGCGTGATGCATGAAGCCCCTTACCTAAGCATCAGCAGTCTATGACGTGGCTGAGTGCCAACGAAACCGAGGCGCTGTACTTAAGCTTGAGTGTCGCGGCGCGCAGCGTGTGCTTGAGCCTGCCCTTTGCCGTGCTGCTGGCATGGGTGCTGACCCGCCGCCGATTTCTCGGTCGCACCGTGCTCGATGCCTTCGTGCATCTGCCTTTGGTGCTGCCGCCGGTGGTGGTGGGCTACCTGCTGCTGCTGTTGTTCGGTACCCGCGGTCCGATCGGCGCGTGGCTGGAGCGGGTGTTCGGCGTCGAACTCATCTTTACACGCAATGGCGCCGCGCTGGCCACCGCGGTGATGTCGTTTCCCCTGATGGTGCGTGCCATACGCATCTCGCTGGAGAATGTCGATCGCGGCCTGGAAGATGCCGCGCGAACGCTGGGCGCCGGCGCGCTCGATCGCTTCGCGACCATTACCCTGCCCCTCACGTTGCCGGGGGTGCTGGCAGGCGCCATTACCGCGTTTTCGGCGGCCCTCGGTGAATTTGGCGCCGTGATCACCTTCGTTTCCAACATCCCCGGCGAGACGCGCACCTTGCCGCTGGCTTTATACAGCGCCCTGCAGACGCCGGGCGGCGACAACGCCGCGGCTCGCCTGGCGCTGATCTCTTGCGTACTGGGCCTGGCTGGCTTGATCGTGTCCGAGTGGTTTGCGCGCCGCGTGCGCCGCATGCTGGGACATTGATGCTGGAGGTCACCGCCAAAAAGCAGCGCGCCGCGTTTACGCTGGATGCGCATTTTAAGCTGCCGACCCCGGGCGTGGTCGCCCTGTTCGGCCGTTCGGGCTGCGGCAAGAGCACGCTGGTCAACGTGATCGCAGGATTGCTCAAAGCGCAGGCCGGCCGGGTTACGCTCGACGATACGACCCTGCTCGATACCGAACGGCGGATCGATGTGCCCGCCGAGCGGCGCGGAATCGGCTATGTGTTTCAAGATGCGCGGTTGTTCCCGCATATGAGCGTCGCGGCCAATTTACGCTATGCGGAAAGGCGCGCGAGCGCGGCCAAGTTCGTGAGCATGGAGCGGGTTTCCGATCTGCTCGATCTGGGCTCGTTGATGGAGCGGCGCACGCACCAGCTTTCCGGCGGCGAGCGTCAACGCGTGGCGATCGGTCGGGCTTTGTTGACGCAGCCGAAGCTTCTGTTGCTCGACGAGCCGTTGGCCTCGTTGGATATGTCGCGACGCGAAGAGGTACTGCCGTATTTGGAGACGTTGCGCGATCAGCTGGCGATCCCGATGGTCTATGTCAGCCATAATTTCGACGAGGTTCTGCGCCTTGCGACCTACCTTGTGCTCATGGAGGCGGGAAAGACCACGGCGCAAGGCAGTGTCGGCGAGATGAGCCTCAACCCCGGTTTGCGGGCCATTATCGGCGCGGATGCCGTGGGTGCCATCGTCGACGGTGCGGTCCTGGGCAAGGATTCTGTCAGCGGACTGACGCGGGTGCAGGTGGGGCAAGGCGAACTCAAGGTGCATTTCGCGAACTCCGTTCAAGGTGCGAAATTGCGCGTGCAATTACTGGCGCGGGATCTCATCGTTGCCACCCAGGCGCCGCACAACTTAAGCGTCCGCAACAGCTTGCCGGGTGTGGTGACGGCGGTGACGGGCGATGATCAGGATACGGACCTGATCTCCATCGACGTCGGCGGCACCATCATCATGGCGCGGGTCACCAGAGCCGCTACACGCGAATTGAAGCTGGCAGCCGGAATGCCGGTATGGGCGTTGGTGAAAGCCGTATCGACGCGCGCGCATTCTATTTGACTCGGGTACCTAAGTGCAGAATGGCCACGATGTGGTCATCCGCCGCAAGCCCGACCGTTGCCTTGACCTTCGGGCTGTAGGCCGCGGGTCCGGTTTTCCACATCACGGCGAACCCGAGATCGTTGGCGGCCAGCAGCAGGTTTTCGACCGCCGCCCCGACGGCGATCACCTGTTCAATCTCCGGCACCTTGGGCATGTCTTTTCGTACCGCGCATCCAACCACCAGGATGCTGGGCGAACGGCGGATTTTCTCGCGTTCAAGCTCCATCTGCTCCTCGGTGTAGGTCGGAATTTGCTCCCGTCTCGCCTCGGCCACCGCGTTGGCCAGAGATTCACGGGCGGCGCCGTTCATCGCAATGAAACGCCAGGGCTTCAGGCGGCCGTGATCCGGGGCGCGGGCCGCGGCGCTCAACAGCCGCTCCAATTGCTCAGGGTTGGGTCCGGGCTCGGCAAGGCGGGCGGCGGTTGATCGGGTGGCAATCGCGTCGAATAGTTCCATCGGGACCCCTGATGATTAATAAACGGAGATAAGCCCGAGAACGCCGTCGCTTTCGGCTATGATTCGCTCGAAATTATACCCACAGGGTCTTCTAAGGAGCCTTCAATGAATCGTATTGTTTTGGCGTCAATGGCTGCGCTCTTTGGCGCAAGCGCGTTCGCAGCGCCGGTCACCTATACGCTCGACCCCAATCACACATTCCCAAGCTTTGAGGCCGATCATTTCGGCGGTTTGTCAACATGGCGCGGCAAATTCGACAGCACGTCCGGCAAAGTTGTGTACGACAAGGACGCAAAGGCAGGTTCCATCGATGTCACGGTGGACATGTCATCGATCGACTTCGGCATGCCGAAATTGAATGAACACGCCAAGTCGGCTGAGATCTTCGACGCGGCCAAGTATCCGACGGCGACCTACAGCGGTAAGTTCACCAAGTTCAACGGGGCGACGCCGACGGAGGCGCAAGGCACGTTGACCATGCATGGCGTGACCAAGCCGGTGACTCTGGTGATCGATTCCTTCAAGTGCATGCCGAGCCCCATGACAAAGAAGGAAGTTTGCGGCGCCAATGCCACCGCCACCTTCAGCCGCGCCGACTTCGGCGTGAACTTCGGCGACAAGTATGGATTTAAGCAGGAAGTAAAGCTGCAGATCCAGGTCGAGGGCAGCCCAGCGGCGTAATTGCGCGAGCCGGGGATCAGCCCGCGGCTTGCGGGCTGATCCCTAGCGTTTCAGTTTCTTGACCAGATGGGCGCGCAACGCGCTCAGCTGCTCGGCCGTCAACTCCCCTAGGATGCCGCGCCGCTCGAGCGGAATATGATGGGTGGACTCGGGCGAGGCGCCGAATACGTAGTGCTCGAAAAAGGCGCCCCAGGCGCGCCGTGTTTCGGGCGCCAGGCTACGGATACTCAAGATCGCGTGCAGTAGCGCATCGAAGCCGGAATCCGCTGTCGCGCCCTCACTCACATCGTCCCACCAGTAATTCACCAGCACATTGAGCGGCTCGAGCGATTCAACGTGGTGCCACCAAAGAGGCGGAATGTAGATAGCGTCGCCCGGCGCGAGCTCAGCGCTCACGGCCGCCGCCAAGGCTTCGCGAAACTTCGGAAACCGTTCGAAGTGCGGATTGCGCAACGAGACCATGCTCATCGCCGCTCCGGTGGGTGCGAAGTCCAGCGGGCCGACGTAGAGATTCGCGATTTGCTCCGGCGCAAACAGCGTAAAGCGGCGGCGGCCCGCGACGACGCAGCCGATATTGTTCCACTCATCGACGTGCGCCGGGGTGGCAATTCGATTGCCCAGCCAGATGCGCGGGAGGATCTTATCATCGAGCAACTGCAGGCGGTTTTCCGCGGCGAACGCCGGCAAGCAATCGCGGATGAGCGCGCTCTGCGCCGCAACCGCGGGAGGCCGGGGGAACTGCGCGTATCTTAGGACTTGCGCCGCGATGTCGGACAAGGGCAGCCGATTGCGATGAAAATTGAAGCCGCTCATCGCGTCGTTGTAGGAAATCTGGCCATCGATCTCGGGCGGGATCATGAGCGCGTCGACCGGCGCGCCGCTGTCGTGCCGCTTAAGATACCGCACGCCGGCGTCCGGTGAGTCTAGAAACTCGCGTACCGCAGGCCAGTCTCGAACCAATCCCCGTAACACCGCCGGGTGCTTATCGGGCAACACGTCGCGACGAATTTGCTCGACGGTCAGCGCCGCATACTCCTTCACCAGAAATACACCTGCAGCGATTGGCTCTTGCGGCGCGGCGGAATGTCTTGCAGAACCTCACGATGATCCCGATAGTTGGCCGCGCTACGCTCGAGCAGGTTGTCGATTTCCGCAATCCGGAAGGTGTTTTCCTTCTCCGTCGGGGCGCGCAGATTGTGCGCATCCGGAAAAATTCCCATACCCGCAATGAGGGCGTACCACGAAAATACCGGATAGCCACGGCCCAGCTGCTGCTTACGCACCGCCGGCGCAATGCCGTTTCCCGACATCCAAAGATTGAGGAGCTGCTTCAGCGGCTCCGACAGGTTCCGATTGGCGGCATTGGCGCGCCAGTACTCGGTGTCGCTTCGGCTGTTGGTCTTGTAATGCGTCACGATGTAATCGCGCGTGCCCTCGAAGTGCTCGTTGACACGCGCATTGAAACGCGCCTGCGCCGCTTCGCTCAAGTCGCCGTGCTCGAGGCAGTCGACGAAGGCGGTGGCGGTTTGTTGAATGAACAGCAGTGCGGTCGCCTCCAGGGGCTCGATGAATCCCTGCGACAGCCCGACCGCCAGGCAGTTTTTGTTCCAATGCTGGGTCACGCGCCCGATCTTCATCTTCAGGTGCCGGGCTTGCGTGTCGGATTCGAGCAATCCTAAGCGCTCGCGAAGCTCGGTTTCCGCCTGGTCCGCGGAACAAAATTGCGAGCTGTACACGTAGCCGTTGCCGAAACGCTGGGTGAGGGGAATCTTCCAAGCCCATCCGTGTTTCATGGCAGTGGAAACCGTCTCCGACGGCACCGTCTCGCCGATGGGCGTGGGCATGGCGACCGCCGCATCATTGAATAGATTTTCTGCAAAACTGACGAAGGGCGTTTTCAACGCTTGATTGATGAGCAACCCCGCAAAACCGGTGCAATCGACGAAAAGGTCCGCACCGATGTTAAGTCCTTCGCGAGTGCTGACCGACGCGATGGCGCCCCGCTCATCGAGATTTGCGTGAGTTACGTGCGCCGTTTCGTAGCGCACTCCGCGCTGCAGCGCCTTCTTGTGAAGAAATTGGCCCAACAGCACGGCGTCGAAGTGATAGCCGTGCCAGACGTCGAAGGGGAAATGTTCGGCCGCCTTGGGGGCCAGATGCTTGCGTGCCAGGCGAGTCGCGATGAAGAAGCGATCCGGATCCGCACACACATCCGCACCGTTGACCCGGGCATCGGTGTTGTGAACGAATTGCGTCATCGTCAGGTTATCGAGCATCGAGGCAAACGGGTGAAAGTAGCTGGCGTGGCCCGGTTTTGTCGACCAACCATCGAAGGTAATGCCGCATTTATAGGTGGCATGACACTCCGGCATCCACTCTGCCTCGTCGATGTTCAAGCTGTCGAAAAAACCCCGCAGCCACGGTGTCGAGCCTTCGCCCACCCCGATAATGCCAACCGTCGGCGACTCCACCAACGTAATCTCGACGCCCTGCTCTATCAGCGAGCGGGCCAATATCAGTGCCGTCATCCAACCGGCGGTTCCGCCCCCGACGATCAGAACGCGCCGCACGCTCGGCGGAAGCGCCGACCCGCGCGTCTGGCGCCTGCTGTCCTCGGCCGAGTGGTTGTAAACGGTGGCCGTGTCGCTCATGAACCCTCCGTTACCCTTGAGGCAAGCAGCCCTCGCAGCGGCGCCGCCCAATCCTCGGGGGCACCGGCGACGAGCACCTGAATCGAGCCTGGGGTCAGGTGCGCGATGCCGCGGACGCCAAGCGTATTAAGAGCGCGCTCATCGATCGCCTTGGGGTCATCGATGCGCATGAGCAGACGTCCTGCGAAGCTCTCGACGCTGGCGAGATTTTTGCGGCCGCCTAAGGCTGCCAAAAACGCCGCGATATCGGGATTCGTCGCGGCTTCGCGGACCGGCGAGGCTGCGCCATGACGTAGTCGCCTCCTGGCCGCCGCCGGCGGCGCCGACGCGCACAGCGTCGCGGATTTCGCCGGCCACTTGGTCGGCAACAGGCCCCAGGACCACCTGCAGGCCGGTGGACGAGGAGCGCAATAATCCACGCGCCCCCAGCTGTTTCAGCATCGGCTCGTCAATCGCGCGGTTGTCGACCAAATTTAAGCGCAGGCGCGTCGTGCAGGCGGCCACCTCGGTGAGATTGCGCGCGCCGCCGAGTGCCGTCACGAAGGCCTGGGCGCGAGCGCTGGCGGTCATGGGTGCGAGCGGCTGCTCGATGTCGTCGGCTTCGCGCCCGGGCGTCGAGAGATTAAAGCGCACGATGCAGAAGCGAAACACCGCATAGTACAGCGCGAAATACCCAGCGCCGATCGGGATCAGCAGCAAGGGCCGCTGCGCGTGCGTGAAGTTCAACACATAGTCGAACAGGCCGGCAGAAAAGCTGAATCCGAGGCGCACGCCGAATAGATTCATAATCACCATGGCAAGGCCTGTTGCAATCGCATGCAGCGCATACAGCACGGGGGCGAGAAACATGAAGGTGAACTCCACCGGCTCGGTGACACCGGTGAGGAACGAGGTCAGCCCCAGTGAAAGGAGTAATCCGGCAACCCCGGCGCGACGATCGGCCCGTGCGGTGTGATACATCGCCAGACACGCCCCCGGCAGGCCAAACATCATGACCGGGAAGAACCCCGACATGAAGGCCCCGGCGCTCGGGTCACCGGCGAAGAAACGCTTCAGATCGCCGGTGGCGCCGTGGTAGTCGCCCACGATGAACCACGCGAAATTATTGAGAATATGATGCAGGCCTGTCACGATCAGAATTCGATTCAAAACGCCGTACGCAAATAGGCCCAACGAACCTGCACCCAAGATGGCCTGACTGGTCGCATCCATGCCGTGTTCCAGCGAAGGCCACGCGGAACCGATGATGGCGGCCAGCACCAAACCGACGAGCCCGCTGATGATGGGAACCAGGCGCCGTCCCCCAAAAAAGCTCAAATAGCTCGGCAGGGTAATGTTGCTGTAGCGGTTGTAGGCGATACCGGCGATGACTCCGGAGAGCAGTCCCACCGGGATACTCAGCTTGGCGAGCGAGCCGGGCGCGGCATGCAGCAAAGTCTCCACCGCGCGCGTGGTGACGACAAAACCGACCAGGGCGGCGAGCCCGGCGGCACCGTGATTCTCGCGCGCCAACCCAACCCCGACGCCAACTGCAAAAAGCAGGCCCAGGTTCGAGAAAATGGCATCGCCGGCCGCCGCCATGGCGGCCCAATTCAGAAGATCCGGCTGACCGACGCGCAGCAAGAGTCCGGCGATCGGCAATACCGCGATGGGTAACATCAGTGCGCGGCCTAACTGCTGAAACCCTGAGAATCGAATCTTCACAACGTACCTCCCGCATTCCCAACAGCCTGCTCGACCAAGCCGCGCACCTCCGCCGCAGACCCCAACTTAAGACAGCGTTGCGCCAGCTCGCGGCATTCCAAGATCCGCAGCGCGCCGATCTGGCGTTTGAGCTCAGGGATCACGGCCGGCACGACCGAGAGCTCGCGAACGCCAAGACCCAGCAGGATGGGCACCGCCGCGCGATCGGCGGCCACGCCGCCGCAGACGGCAACCAGTTTACCTACCGCCTCGCCCGCGGCCCCCGCAGCCGCAATCAGCTGCAGGACTGCGGGGTGCAAAGCGTCGGTACGGCGCGCAAGCTCCGAGTGGCCGCGATCCATCGCCAGTGCGTACTGAGTCAGGTCATTGCTCCCGACCGACAGAAAGTCGAGCTCCCGAAGCAGATTGGCCGCCGTAAGGGCCGCGGCAGGAGTCTCGATCATCGCGCCGAGCGCAACGCGCCCTTCCAACCCAAGTTCGCGTGTCAGTTCATCGATGACGCTGCGCACGCGAAGGATTTCTGACAGGTCGGTGACCATGGGGATGAGCAGGCGCACAACGCCGCTCGGCGTGACGCGCAGGGCGGCCCGCAACTGCGTGCGCATCAGGTCGGGTCGAGCCAAGGCGGTTCGAACGCCGCGCATTCCCAGTGCCGGGTTCGCTTCGTGCGGCAGCGGCAAATAACGCAGAGGCTTGTCGCCGCCCACATCCATCATCCGAAGGATCAGGGGTCGCCCGCCGAGGGCGCCGGCGATGCTTTGATACGCCCGCAGTTGTTCGTCCTCGGCCGGCGCGGTTTCTCGATCGATGAACAGGAATTCAGTGCGCAGCAGCCCGCAGCCTTCGGCGCCATTGGCGACCGCGGCAATCGCGTCGCCGACATTGCCGAGATTCGCGAACACCTCGACGCGGGTGCCATCCAGCGAACGGCATTCGGCCTGCGCCGCCAAGCGCAGCGCGGCGGCGCGCGCAAATCGGCTCTCGGCCGTTGACCTTGCCTTCGCCACCGCCGCCGCGCTCGGCGCTGACTGCAGCAGGCCGTTGTCGGCGTCGACGATCAGCGTCTGTCCGTCGGGGACTTTACGAAGCTCCTCACCCAGGCCGATCAGCATGGGAACTTCCATCGCCGCGGCCAGGATGGCCACGTGCGAAGTGGCACCGCCGCGGCTGAGCGCAATGGCGACCAATCGGCGTCTGTCCAACGCCGTAAGCTCAGACGGCAGCAAATCATCGGCGATCAGTACCGCCTGCTCGGGCAGCGGCAGGTGCAGAGGGCGCGCCTCGCCGGCGAGCGCCAGCAACACATGCGCTTCAATATCCATGAGGTCATCGGCGCGCTCTTTCATGCGCGAGTCATCGAGCGCCTCGAGAGCCGCGATCGATCCTCGGGTCGCCTGCCGCCACGCATATCCGGCGCTCTTGCCTTGGCCGATGAGGCCTGCCGCGCGTTCATTCAGCGCAGGATCTTCCAGAAACTCAAGATGCGCGGCGATGATCTCATGGCGCGCCGCACCGCCGGCGTTGCGCATGCGTTCGAGCCTTGAGCGCACATTCGAGCGCGCTCGGTCCAATTCCGCCCCTTCATGCGCGATTCCGCTGCCGTTCTCAATCACTTCAATCTCGCGGCGCTCGATCCGAGTGGCGCGGCCCACGGCAAAGCCAGGCACAGCGGCCACGCCAGCAAGCTCCCCGTCCAGAAGTACGCGATTGGCGGCGCGCGGCGCCTGCGCGGCGGGTACCGACTCATATGCCAACTCCAGCCGCAGCGCCTGCTCGAGACCGGCAACGATGGCGCCAATGGCCTGCTCAGCCTCTTCGCCGCTCGATTGAATGGTTAGTTCCTCGCCGTGGCGCACGCCCAAGGCCATGATGGCGACGACGCTGCGTGCGTCGGCGGTGCGATCATGCGCGGCAAGCATGATCGGGGTGCTGAAGGATTTCGCGCGCCGCGCCAGCAGCGCCGCCGGTCGGGCGTGCAGTCCCTGCCGCAGCGACACGACGAGGCGGCGAACGCTGACGCTTGATTCGGCTGAAGCGTGCGGCGCTGAAGCGGCTGACGGCGCCGCCGCGGGCAGGTCGATTTCAAAGAGCACATCGCCCGCCGCCACAGGGCCGGCCGCACGGCGGCTCCCTAAAGTGACGCCGTCCCCCGTCACCACGATGGGAGTCATCAAACTCTTGGCACTGCGCGCCACGATGTCGAGGTCAAAGCGGATGAGTTCATCGCCTGCCTGGACCTTCGTGCCCGGTTTGACACGTGCATCAAACCCACGGCCGCCGAGTCCCACGGTGTCGATGCCGATGTGAATCAGCACATCGACGCCGGGCAGGATACGAATGGAAACCGCATGACCGCTATCAGGCAAGGCGGTCACTACCCCAGCGCACGGAGCGCGGACGATGCCCATCGTCGGGTCGATGGCGAGGCCGTCGCCGAGCATGCGTTCGGCGAACACGGCGTCCGGGACCTCATCGAGAGCGGTACACCAGCCATCGAACGGCGCGATGATGGTTAGCGGCACCCTACTCTCCGATCTCTACCCAATCGAGCGCCCATAGGGGGTCAAGATGCGGCCGCGCGAATCGCAGGCACACATCATGTCGGCCCGCGAGCGCCGGGAGTTTCCTCGCCGGCAGCTCGGTAATGGCTCCGCCGCTGGCTGCGGGGGTCAGCGGCATGACTGCAATCGCTGCCGTGTCGCAGCCGTCGACATGAACTTCGAGCTCGCCCAGAGCGGTTCGTGCATCCCCCACGCGGATCTTGGCGGCATCCGCGCCGAGTTCGTAATTGAAAGGCAGCGCGACCACCGATGCGGCGATTCGCGGTCCGTCCTTCAAGTCGACATCGCGATAGATCCAGCACGGATTCATGATATCGACGGCCAGCGGCGCGTCGCCCTTCCCGTGCCCAGCGGCCGGTTCGAGCAGAAGGCCGACGCCATTGCCGCAAAGCGCGAGCTCGTGGCTGCTGCGGCGCGCACCGGTGTGCTCATCGACGCGCCGTCGCCACGACCGCGAAACCTGATCCGAACCCAAAAATGTCGCGGCGCGAATTTCGGTGCCCGTCGCGACCTCGAAAGGCTGTGAGTACAGCATCGATGAGGCGTTCGGCGCAGCGCCGTCCAGGGTGTAGCGAATGCCGGTATCGAGCGCGGCGTCCTTAAGCTCGGGTGGCGCGGAGAGCGTCACGCGGATAGAGCCGTCATGGCGGGCAAATTGACCATCGATGCCGAACGCGCTGTCCGCATTGTCGAGGCCAAACGCGCGGTAGCGTGCCAACATCGGCACCAGACGCTTGAGGAAATCAGGCCAGCTTCGCGGCGGCGCGGACCAGCCCACTTCGGCCAAGGCCGCCGCGCGCGGCAAGGCCATCCACTCGACCCGTTGCTCAGTGTTGATGTGCTCGGTCCAGATGTTGGCTTGGAGCCCGAGAACGTGGCGTTGCTGCGACTCCGACAGCTGTGGGTCAAGCGGCTCGAAGCGGTACACGTCCTGCAGGGAAATGACATCCAGACGCCCTGGTGGTTCGCCGGCAAGAGGGCTCTGCCGATGATCGAGGTACAGCATCGGGTCCGGTGACAGAACCGTATCGTTACCCTTGATTGCCGCGGCCCGTGCCCCGGATACGCCACGCCAAGACATGACCACCGCATCGTCCGGCAAGCCGGGCTGCAATATTTCGTCCCAGCCGACCGCGCGCCGGCCGCGGGCGCGCAAGTGGCCGTCTATCTTTTGCGTGAAATAAGTCTGCAAGGCCTCGCTATCGTGAGTGCCGAGCGCCCGGGCGCGCGCTTGCTCGGCCGCCGATGCATTCCATTCGTCCTTTACCACCTCGTCGCCGCCGATATGGATATAGCGCGAAGGAAATAACTCAATAACTTCGTCGAGCACGTTCTCTAGAAACTCAAAGGTACTTGGCTCAAGGTTGAACAGATGCGTATGCACGCCCCAGCTGGCAGACACCGGCAATGACGGTGCGCCGACGCCGAGCGACGGGTACGCCGCGATCGCGGCTTGCGCATGGCCCGGCATATCGATTTCGGGAATGATCTGCACATGGCGAGTGGCCGCGAAGGCCACGATCTCGCGCACCTGTGCCTGAGTGTAGTACCCACCGTACGGCGGTGCCGGCGCGGCGCCGGGAACCCCAGCCGGAATCCGCCACGCCCCCACCGAAGTGAGATTCGGATACCGGCGGATCTGCAGGCGCCAAGCTTGATCGTCGGTGAGATGCCACTGCAGGACATTCAGCTTATGCCACGCCATCCAGTCGATCATCGAGCGCACGAAGGCCGGCGACTGAAAGTGTCGCGCTGAATCGAGCATCAGGCCCCGCCACGGGTAGCGGGGCTCATCGAGAATGGTTTGCGCCGCAATTTGACCCGTCGTCGGGCCCGGCGGCAAGAGTTGCCAAAGGGTCACGGCGCCGTAGAACAATCCCGCAGCGGTCGTGGCCGAGACCGTGATTCCATGCGAAGCGACCTCGAGCCGATAAGCCTCGGGTCCAAAGCCCGGTTCGGTTTGAAACAAGATGACCGAGGCGGCCTGGTCGGGCGCGCCCGGCGAGACATGCAGTGTCAATCCGTTGGTGCGCTTCCACAGGGCGGCGAGGTAGCGTGCCGCGCTTAGCGCATCGCGGTCGCCTGGCGCGACCCGCAATGAAGTCGCCGAATTCACCTCGAAGACACCGCTGCCCCGCACGATCTTCGCCGGAAGCGGGTATGACTCCGCGTGCGCCGCCAGTGGCAGCGCGAGGGTTAAGACGAGGGCGGCGGTTTGCACCGCCGCCCTGGGTCGTCGCAAGAGACTCTGGCCATTCCGCACGATCCACACTCTACCCGAATGCCTCGTGCAGCGGCCGATACCGCCGATCTACAGCTTGAAGCGGAAGTTCAAGTAGTACTGCGAACCGTTCTTGTAGAAAGCCCGCGGCTGAGTCGTGTTCAAGGCATAGTACTTGAGCGTCGGATTGTTCAAGTTCATGCCATCGAGCGTGATCGAGAAATGCTCGTTCATGGTGTAGCCCAGCGACGCGGACAGGGTGCCGATGGCATCCTGCGTGAACGCCGTACTGCGATCCAAGCCGCTGTAGAACGCCGAACGATAGGTGTACGCCACCCGCGCATTGAACATCGAGTTCTCGAAGTAGCCGATCACGTTGTAGGTGTTCTTCGACGTGCCGACCAAGCGATCGTCGCCGGGCGCTCCGTTGGAGTGGGCTGGACATTCGAGGTTTGCTTGCCATCCGCGTAGGTGTAGTTGCCGATGAAGCCGAAGTTGTCGGTGAACGCCTGTTGGTAGGCGAGCTCCATGCCATCGACCCGGCCTTGGGCGTTGATCGGAACCGTCAAGTTGTAGTCGATCGGGCAGCCGGTCGGGAATATGGAGCCGAAGGTGTTGTAGGTTTTGATTTCCGAGCCGTAGCCGATGTAGTTGCGCAAGTCCATGTAGAAGGCGGTGGCCGACAGCAGCGAGTGCTTTGCGAAATACCACTCGAGGCCGGCGTCCAAATTGGTCGAGCGAATCGGCTTCAAGTCCGGGTTGCCGCCTGAACCGCCGCCGACTTGCCGGCGGCGTCCCGGCGGCGAGAGGTTGGTGAAGCCCGCGAGCGCGGAGTAGTCGGCGCGCGTCATGGTCTCAGAGGCCGCGAATCGCGCCACCAATTCCTGGGTCAAATCGAGCTTCAAATTCGCGCTCGGCAAGACGTCGTTATAGGTGTGCTTTGCCTCGAGAGCCGGCGAACGGCCCGAACGCCGAGGTCAATACCGCACCCGGTGTAGTCGGATCGACCTGCGTGTAGCTGATGGCGTCTTCTTTCGTCTGAACGTAGCGCACGCCCGCATTCGCGGCCCAGTTGTCACCCTTGAAATCGGCCTGGACATAGGCCGCCGCATCCTTTTCGTGCACCGCGAACAAATACTGATAGTACTCGCGCGTGATCGGATCGCGATTGACGTTGGTGGGACTGTTGTAGGCCGCCAGCTGCGCCGGCGTCCAATACCAGATCCCGGTCGGGATATTGCCGCCGAAGGTGTTGAAGTTCGACGGATAATTGGAGAATCCCTGCGGATAATTCGCCGGGTTCATGCCGGAGCCAGCGGGCCCTGGGCGACACCGGTGGGGGATGTGCGGTCATGCGCCTCATAGCGCACACCGAATTTCAGATCCTTCCACGCGCCATTATCGATCTTGTACTCGCTGTCGATCTTCGCCCACTTTTCCGTGTCCTCGGATATCGATGTCGGCGCGCCGAATATCCAGCCGAAGGTCACCGGTACGCCGCCGGGGGTCGGCGTGGTGTTGACGGTGTTGCCCAGATTGAAGTTCGGCGCTGTGCCAAGACCGTTGAATTGATAGCCCGCGCCGCTGCCGAGTCCAGGCTGGGTCTCGGACACATCTTGGTGGGGCGTCTTACCGTCGCCCCAGGAATAGCCGACCTGTCCGAAGAAGCTCAAGGCACTGCT
>CAVVPB010000005.1:0-35952 GCA_963749775.1 uncultured Gammaproteobacteria bacterium | reverse complement strand
GAACTTCAGGAGGTCCGTATGACAAGAATCGCCTCACTTCCCGTGTCTGAGTGGGACCCGCAACTGCGCGACCTCGCCCAGGCGGACACCCTCCCCCTCGTCCAGCAGAAAATGCTCGGCGTCTATGCCAACGCGCCCGAGTTGGCCAAGGCCTTCCTCATTTTCTCCGGTGCCCTGTCGCAAGGCCTCACGTTGCGGCGCCGTCTCCTGGAATTGGTCCGGTTGCGAATTGCCTTTCACAATCAATGTCGAAGCTGCATGGCGGTTCGTTACAAGTCAGCGCTCGAGGACGGGCTCACCGAAGACTTGGTCTGCTCTCTTGAAAAGCCGATGGAAGCGTCCGATCTGACGGACGCGGAGAAAGCGGCCATTCATTATGCGGATCTTGCCGCGAGCAACCATTTCGCGATCAGCGAGGAGACCTTCGCCAATCTTCGCAACTACTACTCGGAGAAAGAGATCGTAGAGCTTTGCATTTATGTAGCCTATTGCGTCGGCTATGGCCGCATGGCCGCCGCTTACCGGATCATCGAGGAGTTGCCGGAGAGCTTCCAGGACACGACGACGACCATCACGCCGTGGGCTGCGGATCACGCTGATCGGCTCGTCATTCGCGCCTGAGCGAGGCCAGGCAACTGATACTTTTGCATTAGTGCAACAAGCGCACCGCAATGGATGGTGCAAAGCGGTCGGCACCTGGGGAAGGACCTGTGGCGCGGTGTTGTATTTGTGCAATTCCGCTTTAATACCGAATCGTCCCCAACTATAGTGTTGGGAGTCAGATATTTAAATTTGTTCGGACAATAAAAAGGATATCTGACCTATGGCATGTCACAAACAGGGGGCATTATCTATGAAAAAAACTCGACCCAGGCATTGTCTAAGGCTGGCTTCATCCGCATTGCTGGGCTCGCTCATTGCGAGCACCGGAATTCTTGTCTTACCGACGGCCGCGTTTGCGCAGGCCGCGCAGACCGGCGCTCCCGAAGTTATCGCCACGACGCCCCTCGAGGAGGTCCTCGTCACCGCGCAGCGCCGCGAGGAGAGGACGGTCGACGTGCCCATCTCAATCGCAGTGCTCACCCAAAACGCCTTGACCACCGCTAATGTCCAAACGCTGGCGGACATTCAGCAGCTCACCCCGTCGCTCCGATTCGACAATCAGGCGGGCTTCGCCCAGCCTGTGATCCGCGGCATCGGCACGGCCGTGACCACCTCGGGCGGAGGCGCCAACGTGGGCATTTATATCAACGGGTTCTATTCACCGAACCCGCTGGCGGCCGACTTTCAGTTGATGAACGTCTCCAGCGTTCAAGTCTTGAAAGGCCCACAAGGCACCCTATTCGGCCACAACACCACGGGCGGCGCCATTCTTGTCACGACCCCCGATCCCAGCACGGAGACGCATGCCGAGGCCAAAGTAAACTACGGCAGTTTCAACGCGCAACGCTACGAGACCTATGCGACCACAGGCCTGTTCGGGGGCATCGTGGCCACGGATATCGAGGGCCTCTTCAGCAAGGGCAACGGCTTCATGACCAATATCGTGAACGGCGACGACCACGTCGACGCCTATCAGGATTGGACGGTTCGCGGCGGCCTAAAGATCAATTTCTCGAACGACGCGTCGGCGCTGTTTCGCTACACGCATTCCGTGCAGGATAACCCGACCACGGTATTGACCAATTCCAATACCGATACGTCAATCAACCCAACGACGGGAAAGCCGTGGGGTATACAGACCTTTACGGCGCCGGGACTCTACACGACCGATCCCAGCCGGGTGGCAGGTGATCTGCCGACCTATTTCATATCCAAGACCGATATCGCGCAGCTGACGGTCAAAGCCGATGTAGGTTTCGCCAATATCACTTCGCTGTCGCAATGGCGCAGAGAGGATGTCGATCAGTCGTTGAACGAGGATGCGACCGCCCTGCCGCTCCTGCAGCTTGGACTTCCGATCTTCGACAGGACCATCAGTCAGGAAATCTTCCTGTCTTCCAAGCCCGGTTCGCGTCTCCAATGGACGGCGGGGGGGTTCTTCTTTAGCAACACCGATACCTATAAGGTCTATCTGGATAACTTCGTCCACACCCCCGTGGGACGAGTTCGCCTCGGCGGCTCGAGCACTACTACCAAGAACTACGCCGGCTACCTGGACGCGACTTATGAGCTGACGCCACAATGGTTCCTCACCGTGGGCGCGCGCTACTCGCACGATGTCGTCACTGATGCCTACTGGAATCCCGGCCCCCCCAACAACAGTAACCAGCAGAACCAGGTGCCCGGTATCTCCAGCGACAAAACGACGCCTCGAGTCGTCCTGCGCTACAAGCCGACGGAGCAATCGAGCCTCTACGCATCCTATGCCGAGGGCTACAAGGCGGCGATCATCGACGTCGGCGGCTCCTGTCAGGACTCGTTCGACAACTTTACCTGCAACAACGTGAGGCCGGAGGAGCTGAAGGCGTATGAAGTCGGTTACAAGCTCGACACCCGCCGCTTTACCATGCAGGCCGCCGTTTATTACTACGACTACAAGGACCTGCAGGTTTCGGAGTACCTCGGAAATGCTCAGGCCTATATTGTCAACGCGGCCCGTTCAGAACTGTATGGTGTTGAAGACGATATTCACTTCGATCTGAACGACAATTTCTCGGTGAATGGTGCCGCGGCTTGGAACCACGCCCGCTACATCCAGTTCGGCAACGCGACAGTGGGAGCGCCGCTCTATGCGAGTTGCCCGCCTCAACCCAACGCGATCCCCGGCTGCCAGTCGCCTATCAACTACGATTACGTGAACACCGGTACGATCCTGCGCGGTGTCCCCATGCAGTACGCGCCGGAGTGGACGGCCAATATTGGGCCGCGATATACCACGGGCATGACCGCCACCGGTGAATACATATTCTCCGCCAACTGGTACTACACGTCGCAATTCTGGTCCAGCCCTTCGGGTACTCAGTTCCTGCAACCGAGTTATAACACCCTGGCACTACGCGCCGAGTGGAGAGATCCGTCGAAGCGATTCCATGCCGCGCTCTACGGCGAGAACGTCACCAACGCACGCTACCGGACCACGGTTCAGTACACCGGTGAGGGCATCGGCGCCGAGTGGAGCCAGCCTGCGTCGTGGGGCATTGAGCTGGGAGCTAAATTCTAGGGGACCTCCATCTCGGGTCTTTTTTGTCCCGCTGACTTAACTATCGCCGATGGCTAAGTCAGCGAGTCCCGGCTTAGCCTTTTACGCGGCGCAATGTGAGTGAGTGGCGAAACCGGGACGCGGGGTGTGTATTCAATTTCACTTGCGCCACCCTCCCATCGGAGGTTTTGTAGGTACGGCGCATCTCAAGCGCCGAGGTTCCCGCCTCGACCTTAAGACCCTGCGCCAGCGCCGGTGAAACCAACACAGCGCCAATTTCCTGGTGAACCTCCGTAATGCTCTGGCCATCTGGGATAATTGCGGTTGCATGCACCGCGTCGTTCCGTACGATGAGAATTCCGGCCGCACAATGCACCGCACGAGCATTGCGGGCGAGGAGCGCATTGCCTCGTAGTGTAGCCGCCGCGCCCGCTAGCTTTTTCAATTTGAAGACAGAGTTACCTCATTGGCTAAAGAGAGTTACAAAATCCTGCTCTTCATGAAGCGCCGACCTGGAATGAGTGTTGAGGCATTTCAGGACTACTATGAAAATCACCACGCACCGCTCTGCGTGACGTATGCCTCCGGTATGAAACGATATGAGCGGCGCTTTCTCACCCCGCATCCGAATCCGGAGACCGGCGCGACCGAAGAGCTGGCCTTCGACGTCATCACGGAACTCTGGTTCGATGACGAAACCATCTTTCGCAACACGGTCACTTATTTGAGCACCAGCAAAATGCCGGAAGCAGTCGTCGAAGATGAAAAGCGCTTGTTTGATCGGAGCAAGACGCGGATGGCGACGGTCGTTGAGTGCGTTTCAGCCTTGACCTAGTAGCAACCAAGACCGCGGGAGACTCGCGTGCGGGAGCCTCTCAATTCGCCTGCCGACCGTATTGGAAACTCGGCAAGTTACGTTTTAGGATACGCCTCAGGGTGGTCGCTCCGCCCCCTTAACCTTAGGAGGCTGTGTGACACGAATCGCGTCACTCCCCGTGGCTGAATGGGATCCGCAACTGCGCGACCTCGCACAGGCGGACGCCCTCCCCGTCGTTCAGCAAAAGATGCTCGGGGTCTATGCCAACGCACCCGAGTTAGCCAAGGCCTTCCTCATTTTCACCGGCGCCATGTCGCAGGGTCTTACGTTGCGGCGCCGCTTACTGGAATTGATCCGGCTG
Source organism: uncultured Gammaproteobacteria bacterium (assembly GCA_963749775.1). Taxonomy (GTDB): domain Bacteria; phylum Pseudomonadota; class Gammaproteobacteria; order Steroidobacterales; family Steroidobacteraceae; genus Bog-1198. The sequence continues at coordinate 31,632 of CAVVPB010000005.1, read as the reverse complement.
CGAATTGCCTTTCACAATCAATGTCGCAGCTGCATGGCGGTACGCTACAAATCGGCGCTGGAGGACGGCTTAACGGAAGACTTGGTCTGCTCGCTTGAAAAGCCGATGGAGGCGTCCGATCTGACGAATGCTGAGAAAGCGGCCATTAGCTATGCTGATCTTGCGGCGAGCAATCATTTCGCGATCAGCGAGGAGACCTTCGCCAATCTTCGCAAATACTACGCGGAGAAAGAGATCGTAGAGCTTTGCATTTATGTGGCCTATTGCGTGGGCTTCGGCCGCATGGCCGCCGCATACCGGATCATCGAGGAGTTGCCGGAAAGCTTCCGGGACACGACGACGACCATCACGCCGTGGGCCGCAGATCACACCGACAGACTCGTCATCCACGCGTGAGCGATGAGCCGCGTCTTATGATCGCAATATCAGGAGGCGCCCGTAGCAGATGCGGCAACCGGCCGGGCCGCCCACCAGGTGCTCCACCGTAAATGGTTCATCGCGCTCGGCGCAGTGCACAGTCTATGTCGCACATCAGCAGAGTGTGTCGAAAGAACAACGCTTGGAACCCTTCGGCTTATGGCCCGGGGTTGTAAGTTTTACCCGGCTTAACTTTCAGCTTTAATACCGAATCGTCCCCTATTATAGTGTCGGCGTCGGATATGACATAAATTTGTCCGGACAACAAAAACGTATCCGACCTTGGAATGTCACACACAACAGGGGATTGATGTATGAAAACGACTCGGCCCAGGCGTTGCCTCTTATTGGCGTCATCCGCTCTGCTCGGTTCGGTCTTCGCGACGACCGGATTTTTTGCCATGGTACCGACGGCGGCGTATGCGCAGAGCGCCGGCGCACCCGATGTGGTGGCTACAACCGGCCTCGAGGAGGTCCTCGTGACCGCGCAGCGCCGCTCGGAAAAGATGGTCGATGTGCCCATATCGATCACTGCGCTGAACTCGCAGCAGCTGGCGACCGCCAATGTCCAGAACCTGAGTGACATCCAGCAGCTCACCCCTTCGCTGCGGTTCGATAACCAGATAGGCTTCTACCAGCCCTCGATCCGAGGAATCGGCACGGCCGTGACGACCTCGGGCGGCGGCTCCAACGTCGGCATCTACATCAACGGCTTCTATTCGCCGAACCCGCTAGCGGCCGACTTCCAACTGTTGAATGTGACCGGCGTCCAGGTCCTCAAGGGCCCGCAGGGGACATTGTTCGGCCACAACACCACGGGCGGCGCGATCCTCGTGACGACTGCCGAGCCGAGCGCTGAGCCACATGCCGAGGCGAAAGTCGCCTATGGCAGCTTTAACGCCCAACGCTTTCAGGGCTACGGGACAACCGGCCTGTTTGGGAACGTGGCGGCCCTGGATGTCGAGGGTATCTTCAGCAAGGGCAATGGCAATATCACCAATGTCGTGGACGGCGACAACCATGTCGGCGCTTATCAGGACTGGACGGTCCGGACTGGCCTGAAGGTCAACTTCACCGACAAGGTGTCAGCACTGCTGCGCTACACGCTTTCTCGGGAGGATGACCCGACCTCGATATTAACGAATTCCAATACCGACACGACGATCAACCCGACGACGGGTGCACCGTGGGGCGTGACAACGCTGCAGGCGCCGGGACTCTATACGACCAATCCCAACCAGGTGGCGAACAATCTGCCCACATTCATCACCTCAAGCTCCAACATCGCGCAGCTGACGCTCAAAGCCGATCTGGGCTTCGCCGATTTCACCTCTTACTCGCAATGGCGCAGAGAGGAGGTCAATCAGTCGGAAAATCTTGACCAGACCGGTCTTCCGATCTTTCAGCTGGGACTACCGATCTACAACAGCACCATCAGCCAGGAATTCCTACTGGCTTCCAAACCCGGTACGCGCCTGCAATGGACGGCGGGCGCCTTCTACTTCAACAACAAAGATGAGTGGCTCACGTATATCGATAACTTCTCGACGACCTTGGGTCGGATTCGCCTGGGTGGCTCCGGCACGACGACGGAGAACCTCGCCGGCTACTTCGACGCGACCTACGAGCTGACGCCGGACAAATTGTTTCTTACGGTGGGTGCGCGCTACTCGCACGATGAGGTGAACAACGCTTATTGGGACCAGCCGGGCAAACCCACGCAGCAGAACTACGTGCCGAATATCAATAGCGACAAAATCACGCCGCGCGTTGTCCTGCGCTATAAGCCGACAGATCAATCGAGCGTTTACGCGTCATATACGGAAGGGTACAAGGCTGCGATTATCGACGTCGGTGGCTCCTGTCAGGATGGTCCCGCTTTCCAATGCAATCCGGTGCATCCGGAAGACGTGCACGCGTTTGAGGTCGGGTACAAGTTCGATAGCCGTACCTTCTCCAACCAGGTAGCGGCCTTTTACTACAACTACAAGAACCTGCAGGTTTCCGAGTTCCTCGGAGCTGCCCAGGCATTTATCGTCAACGCTGCGAGTTCCAAGATCTACGGTCTCGAAGATGAGTTCCACTGGACGGTAAACGAGCATGTGGACGTGAATGGTGGCGTATCCTGGACCCATGCGCGCTACGAAACGTTCGGCACCACCGTCAATGGAACCGTCGTGGGAGCGCCGATTTACGCGAGCTGCCCGGCTAACACCAGCATTCTTCCTCCAAATTACCAGGCGGCCTGCTTTCCAGGCGCCTATGCATACGTGAATACCGATACCATTCTTCACGGCGTGCACATGCAGCACGTGCCTGATTGGACCGCCACGCTTGGCCCGCGGTTCACGACCGGCATGACCCCCACCGGTGAGTATTCGGTGGCGGCCAACATCTATTACACGTCGGAATTCTTCTTCAGCCCTTCGGGCACCCAATTCCTGCAGCCCAGCTATACCACGGTGGCGCTGCGTACCGAATGGAAGGATCCGTCGAAAAAATACTTTGTTGCTCTCTACGGCGACAATCTCTCCAACGCGCGCTACCGTACCCAGGTCCAGGAAAACGGCTTTGGCATCGGTGCTTCGTGGAGTGCGCCTGCGACGTGGGGCATTGAGCTGGGCGCAAAATTCTAGCGAGGAGGGCCGCTAGCTGGATTTATTGCCTCGCTGACTTAACTATCACGGCCGATGGTTAAGTCGGCGGGGCCCTCCTGTCGGATGAACCGGCGATGAACGCCTCGGCGCCATCGGTCGCACCGAACCTTAGCGCTTGACGCGGCGCATCGTCATCGAGTGACGAAAGCGGGACGCTGGATGAGTATTTAAGGTGACTTGTGCAACCTTTCCATCGGAGGTTCTGTACGTGCGGCGCATCTCAAGCGCCGCCGTTCCTAGCTCGACCTTTAGGCCCTGTGCGAGTGCGGGTGAAAGGAGCACCGCGGCAATTTCCTGGTGAACCTCCGTGATGCTCTGGCCGAAGAGGTCTTCGATCAGCGGAAATATTGGGCCGGCGTGGCGCTGCAGGAGTCTGCCCACGGCGGCAAACTCACGGTTTATGTAATATTCGGTCCAACAGACAGGGAATTCAGCGCCATCTGATTGCCTGAACCCGCGGACCATCAGCCACTCCTTCCCGCTCGCAAGCCCGGTCCGGGATGAAAGTGTCTTTTCAATCAGTACCATCCCAATGGACTCGATTGCGAAGCGCGCACTGTTCGCAAAAGCCAGGAGATCGTTGATCGACATGACGTCCTGGGCGTACGAATTCGTCGAGATTCGGGGCACGACGGTAGTCCCTGCTCCCTGCCGTGAAGCGACTAGATTGTCCTCGCGCAGTCGTCTCAGCGCCTCCCGGACGGTATAGCGGCTGACGGAAAAGCGCGCGCACAGCACATCTTCGGTCGGGAGTTGCGATCCGACCGGAAAGATCCCGCCTACGATTTCCTGCTTTAAAGCGCCGGCGACCTGAAGGTAAAGATGACCATTGGATTTCGGTCCGGCCGAAGCGCGAACACGCAGTCCGCTTATCAAGGTCTTTGCTTTAAGCGTCTTTGTTTCCCTCTTGGTTCGCATGATCGAACTCTAACGACAGCGAGTCGCAATTCCAAGCGGATCACTATTGAGCTTCAACGAAGGGCCGGATCAATGCGCACGCCGAGCAGAACAACGGCCGCTGCGCGGACGCCACGGGGCGCGCCGGCGGAGCGCGAGCCCAAAGACGACCCACGTTACTCCGTTGAGCACGTGCTCCGAGTTTCTCACCGGCTTTTGGGTGCGGCCTTTCTCTCGGTGCTGAACAATTGGCGCAGCGTGCCGCCGAGCGGTGCCGGCATGAAACCATCGCCAAATGGCCAGTCCATGAACCCCAAGGCGGCGATTGTTCCCCCGTCGATGTGCAGAGTCGTACCGGTAATGGCTCGTGAAAGATCACTTGCGAGGAAGAGCACCCCATTGACCAGATCCTCCACGGCGGGAGCTTTCTTTTGCGGAACGTACATATTCAGGGATTCAGCCAAGACGGCCATAGCGTCCTCTCCCAAATCGGCGAGCCTCTTGAAGTCCTCCGGGTATAGCGCGCTGTTGGACGCACGCGCGCGTGTTGTATCGGGAGCGATCAGATTGACGCGGATGCCTTCCGCCCCGAGTTCGACTGCCATGGCCCGGCTGAAGTTTGTCGTCGCTGCCTTCGCGCCCGCATAAACGGCGTAAGTCGCCGCGCCCCGGTGCGCCTCAATCGTGGTGAAGTTGATGATGCTTCCGCCGCGACCGCCCCTGCGGATCAGCGGGATCGCCCGGCGGACACTATCGACGACATAGCCATAATTGAGGCGAATATCGTGCGCGTCCTGCTCGCGCGTCTTCTCCAAGAGCAGCCCGCGCTGCACGCCCCCTGCGATATTAACGACGATGTCGAGCCGATCGAATTCCTTCCCGACCTGGTCGTAAAAACGATCAAGCGCCTCTACGTCGGTGGCATCCGCATATACGGACAGGGATTTGCGTCCGAGCGCCTCGACCTCAGGAACAATGGCACGCACCCCCTCCTCGTCGTTATCGCAGGTGGCGATGTCCACTCCAGCCTCGGCCAATCCCAAACTCACCGCGCGCCCGATAATCCCGGCCGCCCCGCCGATGACCGCGGCAACTTTCCCGGCCATGCCGGCATGCGCTTCCAGTAATCCCATGTGCCTCTCCAGGTTGTTTCTGCAGGTTCGTGCTTGCGCAGCATGCTGCGGTGGCTGTCGCCGGCGATCGCTGCGCTAGTTTTCTTTGCCGAGTTCTGGCAGTAAGGTAGCACTTGAGATGCTGCGCGTCGTATCTCCTGCAGGATGGATCGCGGCACCGCACATCGACGGCCTTCATCAGCGGCACCGGCAGGACGCTTGACAGCCGGGCGGTGCGGCGCCAAAGACCGCTGCTGGCCCCGGCGTCGCTAAAATTCGCGCGGCGGCAAATCGTGTCGGGTAACTCTGGGAGGTCGTTCGTGCCGACTGTAAGCGTCAATGGAATAGGACTTGCCTACGACATCATTGGGGCCGGCGCGCGTACCGCGGTGATCACTCCCGGCGGTCGATTTTCCAAGGATACCCCCGGGATAAGGGCGTTGGCCGAGAGGCTCGCTGACAGGGGATTTCGCATCTTGATTTGGGATCGCCCCAACTGCGGGGAGTCCGATCTTTCCTTTGCCGGAGAGAGCGAGTCACTGATGCATGCCGACGCGCTCGCAGGCCTATTGCGAACCCTCGACATGGCGCCGGCATTGGTGGTGGGTGGTTCCGCGGGCTCGCGTGTATCCCTGCTCACGGCGATACGGCATCCCGATGTGATCGATCGGCTGTTTGTGCTGTGGATCAGCGGCGGTGCGGTGGGCCTGGCCTCGCTCGCGTTTCATTACTGCCACGAATCGCTGGCCGCAGCATCGCTCGGGGGAATGGAAGCTGTCGCCGCTTTACCAGCATGGAAAGAGCAACTGACTCGCAACCCCCACAACCGTGAAATTTTGCTAGCCCAAGAGGTGGATGCCTTTGTCGAGACGATGAAGAGGTGGGCTTGGGCCTACTTTCCCAAAGACAACTCCCCCGTCCCGGGCCTCGTGCCGTCGGAATTGGCGAAGCTTAATATGCCCGTCATGATACTTCGAAGCGGTCAATCCGACTTCCACCATCCGCGCGAGACGAGCGAGACAGTACGCGCGATGATCCCCGGCTCGCAGATCGCCGAGCCCCCGTGGGGAGACCGCGAATGGATTGAGCGCTTGCAAGCCTCGGCCCGCGGCGAGGGACTATTCGCCCGCTGGCCCTTGCTCACAGCGCAGATTCTGGAGTTTGCCAGCGCTCCGTGACTCGTCAAAAATGACAGAACCCCGTTAAGATGCGTTCTGGAGGAATCAATATGGCCACAAAGACGATCGATCTGACTCCACGAATCGGCAGTGAGATTCAGACAGATGTAGAAACGCTGGTGAGCGGTAAGCTCGGCGGCGAGATCCGCGCGTTGCTCGAAAAGCGCGGAGTCATCGCATTCCGCGAAATCAATCTCACCGATCAGCAGCAAGTGGCCTTCACCAGGACGCTGGGGACTATTGTCGAGGAAGGACAGGGCAGTATCACGAAGATAACGATGGATCCCACCGAAAACGATAAGGCGGGTTACCTCAGAGGTGCGTTCTTCTGGCACATCGACGGCACGATGCAGGACGTGCCCGTATTGGCATCGATCATGAGCGCACGCCGACTATCGGCAATCGGCGGCGATACGGAATTTTGCAATACCTATGCAGCCTATGACGACCTGCCTGAGCAGGAAAAAGCCGAGCTCGACAAAACCAAAGTGGTGCACACCTTGGAAGCCACTCAGCGCTACGTGTATCCAGAGCCCACCTCTGAAATGCTGCAGGGCTGGCAGCGCTATGCCGACAATGAGTTGCCGCTCGTCTGGAAGCACCGGTCGGGTCGCAAGTCCCTGGTCATCGGCTCCACGGCCTCGCACGTCGTGGGAATGGACCGTCGCGCAAGTGCGGCGCTGCTATGCCGCCTTCGCGAGTGGGCCACGCAGCCGCAATTTGTCTACCGCCATCGATGGACGGTCGGCGATCTGGTGATTTGGGATAACACCGGGACCATGCATCGCGCCCTCGCCTATCCCTTGGACAGCGGCCGTATGATGCACAGGACTAAGTTGCAGGGCGAGGAATCCTTCGCCTGAAGACTTACGAATTTGCCAGTCCGCTCACACGCCGCCGACAGGGCGCTGAGGTAAGCGAGAGAGCACGGAGGAATTACTGATGCGCCTGGAACAGAAAGTTGCCGTTATCACGGGGGCTGGATCGGGGATGGGCAGCGCCATGGCCAAATTGTTCGCCGCCGAAGGCGCCAAGGTCATTTGCGCCGACATCAGTGGCAAGCAGGACGAGGTCGCCGCAGCCATCGGCGAAGCGGCGGTCCCCATCCATACCGACGTCGCCAATGAAAGCGATATCCAGCGGATGATCGCGGCGGCCGAAGACAGATTCGGTCGTCTCGACATCCTCGTGAACAACGCAGGCTTCGGCGGCCCGATGGCGCCGCTTCACGAACAAGGTGCCGATGTTTGGGATCGCGTGCATGCGGTCAATATCAGGGGCGTGTTCTTCGGCATGAAATATGGCATCGCATCGATGTTGAAGACAGGCGGCGGCGCCATCGTCAACATCTCCTCGGCCTCAGGCCTGGTGGGCTGGAAGCATCACGGCGTTTATGGTGCGGCCAAGGCGGGGGTGAACCAACTCACCAAGGCGGCCGCGCTCGACTATGCGGGCAATAATATTCGCGTGAACGCCGTGCTGCCGGGGACAATGTGGACCGGGCTTGTGAAGCAGTCGCAGCAATTTCCCGAGCCGCCACCGACCGCTCGCCGCCTGCCGGGCATCCCCCTCGACCGCTGGGGCCGCGCGAACGACATCGCCTATGCCGCGTTGTATCTGGCGAGCGACGAGGCTTCCTACGTCACCGGCGTCCTGCTGCCCGTGGACGGCGGTTACTGCATCGGCTTTTCCGGCATGGGCGCGGAAAATAGCGGCGCCCCGAGCGGGTGATGCTCGCGGATCGTACTTGTCTTACGAGGACGGATACTAGCTCAAGAGTCGGCCGGCGCCCGAAGCATCCGCATCAACAGGTCGCGCTGCAATTCTGCGGCCTGCCGGCGCGGCATCGAACATAACGATTTGAAGTATTCGACATTCTCCGGCGCTACATAGACCGGTCCGCGCGGCAGTTCGTTGAGCGCCTGTTGCGCAATATCCTCGGGCCTTGCCACGGGCATTTCTTCGGCGTCGACCGTTCCGCTGCGCGCACGGGAGGGGGTGTCGGCGGCGCCGATCGGAAACGCCAGCACATCGACGCCCCGCGGCTGAAGCTCAGCCCACAGCGCCTCCATGAGGATCTGGTTAAAGGCCTTTGCGGCGGAATAAGTCGCCAGGAAATAGCAACCCGCATTGCCGGCCAGAGAGCCAATCATCATGATCCCGCCACGGCCGCGCTCGGCCATCGGCTTGCCGAAATGATGCGCCAGTTTGGTAATCGCGACGGGATTTGTCATGACAGCCGACATGACTTCTTCAAGCGTACAGTCGACGAGAGGACCGAACCCCTGCCCGCCGCCGACATTGTGAATCAACAGGCCGACCTCGAGACCATCCGTCACCTTGCGAATGCAATCGAGCATATCGTCGCGTCTGATGTCGAGTTGCAGCGTGCGTACCTCGACGCCGGTCGCATCGTGAATCTTGCGCGAGGTCTCCGCGAGCGTGGCGGGCTTGCGCGCGACCAGGATGATATTGATGCCCGCCGCGCCAAGCAGGCGTGCTAGATGGTCACCGATGCCTTCCGATCCCCCGACGATCAATGCCCAAGGTCCATAGCGTTCTTTCAAAGGCATCTGCCCTGCGGCGCCCGTTTTCTGCATTGGCTCAAGGGCCTGGCCCATCGGAAGCCTCCTCCTGGCGCTGGCCATCGCCAGCCTGCCGATCATAGCAGCGGATCGTAAGTGCCGTTGCGGTGAGATTGAATTAGTCCTTTGGCATTTTAGTGCTCGCAGCCCGCATCAGCATCCGCTGTCATTGACACGTTCGATTAGCGCTGGGCAGTATGGTGAGGTCAACACCTTGAAGTCGAGTAATTCATGCGGTCGGAACCGAGTTCGGCGGCGATTCACGCGGTTCCGGCCAAGCACGAAGGACTTCCCACGCCGCGCCGCTACCTCGCCATCGTTGCGGTCTCGCTAGGCACCATACTGACCACGGTAGACGGAACCATCGTCAACGTCGCCTTACCGACGCTCGCGCGCGATCTTCATGTCTCGGCATCCGCCGCGGTACTGGTCGTCACGATCTATCAACTCGTCATGATGACGATGATGCTGCCTTTCTCTGCGCTGGGCGATCGCTTCGGCTTTCGCGCCACCTACCAATGGGGGCAAATCATATTCGTTGCGGCGACGGTGTTGTGCTTTTTCGCGCGAAGCCTTCCGGTACTGGTCCTGGTGCGTGGGGTCCAGGCACTGGGTGCTGCCATCACCTTGAGCGTCAGTTCGGCAATGATCCGGTCGATCTACCCCTCGTCCATGCTGGGGAGAGGCTTGAGCTTGAATACTTTGATTGCCGCTAGCGCGGCATCGTTCGCCCCCACGTTGGGCGGTGCCATTTTGGCCGTGGCCAACTGGCCTTGGCTATTCGCCCTGGCCGTGCCGTTTGGACTCTTGTCCATCGTCATCGGCAGAAAGTCACTGCCGCAGGCCGATTCGCGCAGCGACTCTTACGATGTACCGGGTGCGATGATGTGCGCCGCCACGTTCGGGCTCGCAAGCACCGGCTTTCAGAGCGCCGCTCACGGAGGGCCGTGGATAGTAACCACGGCACTCTTCGTGCTCGGAGTTGCGCTCGGCATTGTCTTCGTGCGTCGAGAAACCGGGCGTGCGCGGCCGGTCTTTCCGGTCGATTTATTGCGGCAAAAGAAAATCGCGCTGTCATCCATTGGACTGTTGGCCGCCTTTATGGGATCCATGATCGTCATGCTCACGTTGCCGTTTCGCATGCAGCAACAGTTTCACTTTACGCCCGCTGAAGCCGGCGCCGTTCTCATTCCATGGCCCTTGAGCATCCTCGCCGTGGCGCCGGCATCCGGCATGTTGTCCGACCGTATCGCCCCAGGCATTCTCGGCGGGATCGGCATGTGCATCGCGGTCGCGGGCATGATCAGTCTGGCATTTCTGCCCGCATCGCCAAACCATATCGACTTGCTCTGGCGAATCGCCGTGTGCGGCGTTGGGTTCGCCATGTACTTCTCGCCAAATGCACGGCAAATTATCGGCTCAGCCCGTATCGAACGGGCGGCCGCGGCTGGGGCGCTTACTGCCAGCATCCGACAAACCGGGCAAACACTGGGTTCAACAGCGGTCGCCGCGATGCTCGCGGGCGGAATCGGTATAGGATCTTTGCCGCCACTGCTCGCCGCCGCATTGGGCCTGATCGCCGGACTATGCAGTGTGGCGGTGCTCAAGCCGCCGAGCCGGCGCTCAGTCTTCGTGGACCTGCCGGAGCTTTAGCATTCGCAAAGTGTCGGTCTCACGTCGTATCGCGAGAGAAGGTCTTGCCGGTGCGCGACCTACCTTGCCGTTTTTGCGCGAGGTGCGCGCATTTTACGCGTCTTCGTCGGCCATCCAATGGATGAATCGCTGTAACGGATACATCGCATCGTGCGGGCCGCCCATCACATGCCGGGCGGCGGAACCTAAGCGCACAACACGCTGGCCACCGGCGCTCGCGATCCGGTCGCGCAGCAGCGCCTTGCGCTCCGGCGGATAAATGCCGATGGTCTGAGTCGCGACATTCACGTAACGAACGGCATCGTCCAGCGAAGCCACGTGCACGACATTGGCGGTCTTGCCGGTGGGGTGAAACCCTACCGGCTGCTCGGACAGAATCACCATGCCAGCACCGTCAAACTTTCCCCACACGCGAAAATCGTCATCCATCATCTGCAGCGCCTCGATCTCCTCACGCATTTCCTGCGGCAATCCAGGCGCCTTGGCCGAGGCAGTCTCGCGATCGACGCCCAGTCGATTTTGCAGTCGCGCACAAAATTTCTCGATGCCGCCGCGCTCACCCTCGACGAAGATGAAGCGACTGGCGAGGCAGGCCTCCTGATTGAAAACGGCGACATCCGCAGCCGCGAATTCAGCGACCTCGGCGATGACGGCATCCGACTGGAATGCCTCCGGCCCGATCATCGAGATCGATGTCTTGGGATCGAACGAAATCAATTGCAGCCCCGGGCCCAGGTAGCGGATGACATTGTTGATAGCATCGCCGCCGCCCCACGCCACAATGCGATCGAAATATTGCGGACGATAGAGCGTGCGCTCGATCGATTCGTCACCGCCGCGCCAGTAGACCGCAGACATCGAGCGGACCACCGGGTGGTCAGGATCGATATCCGCCATGGTGCGCAGTACTGCCACGCACGAGAACGGATCGCTCGACGGCATCTTGAACAAGTTGACCGCCTTCACCAGGGCGCCCTGCGCAATCGATGACATGCACCCCGCCGGCGAGTTACCGGCCAGCATGTGGATCATGCGCGGCGGGAAGGCCCGAACTTCCCCGCCCTTCCCATACACATCCGTGCGTGAGACCCAGCCGTCAAGAACCGCGGGGTTGGAGAAATTGGACTCGATGCTGCTCATCAGCACCTCGCGGGAGAGATAGCGCCGAGCCCCCCTGTAAAGGTTCTCGACCACGCGGCGCGGCAAGGGGTTGGTGGCTACCACTCGCTCCAGCGACTCCTGCAAATACGGATTGCTTTCCAACTTCAGCCGCTCGCCCGTCTCGACCAGGAAATCGATGATCTCGGCCAGCTTGACCTCAAGTAATGGTGGCGCTTCGGAACGCGGTGTGACCAGCGCGTCGAGATCGATGGTCGGCGTCGTGAAGTCCACGCCGAGGTCGCGCGAACGATGCCGCACGCCGGCGCCCGTCACGAGCTTGCCGTGGACGACGTGATTCACCCGGATCGGCGAGCCACTGGCATCCATCACGACCGCCTCTGTCCTGACCACGCTGTTCATGTCACACCTCGCACATAGGCATCGATGGTGCCCGAACAACTGATCTTGTCGCCGCCGGGAAGATCGGCATAGCGGGTAATGGTATCGTGGATCGACGGGCTGCGGTTGCCGCAGGCGCACCTGCCATAGTTAACGGTAATCTTGTCGCCGGAAATAACGCCGCCCCAGCGCCCGTCGAGCGACAGATCGAAGAAGGCGGCGCGGCCTTCGATCTCGCCTGACTGCGGCATCAGCTTCTCGCCGGCTTGATCCAGCACCAGACACATGAGCCACGGCGCGACATGATAGCGTCCCGCGCGGCAGCGCGGCATGCCGGTGTTAAGTTCTTGCATGCCGTACATTTGGAACACGCGCTCGGGTGACAAATTGAAGGTCTCGAACACATATTCTCGATAGTTCGGCGGCAGCGTCGCGCCTTTCAGGCCGCCCCCCACGTAGATGGTGTTGTCGGCGTGAAAATCCTTGCCGCTGTAGCCGAGCGCGCGCACCGCCTCGGCAACTCTAAACAGGGAAGCCCACAGGCCCGACAAGAATAACTTGTCGCCGCGTGCCCGCACCAGCGCACCGGCGGACACGCCGACGGCCTGGTCGACTGCCTTTTGCCGGGCCGCCGAGGTGGCCTCGTAGGCCGCAATGTCGGCCGGTTTCGCGGTGCCGTCCGCCATGCTCTTGCGTAGCGCCACCATCCCGGTGATCTGACCGATGGTGATCGGCGGTACTGGATAAATGAACGGCGTGGAACCGGGGAGACCGTAGGCCTTTACCAGCGCATCGCGGATCACCAAATTGCGTGGCACGCTCGCGACCGGCGCAAGCCCGAATATTGTGCGGTCCTGCGCCGGCGCCACGCCGGATCCCCACGAGAAGGATCCGACCGAATCACCGCGCGACCATTGCATATCGGCCGCAGACGCGATCAGCATCGCCGACTTGCCGGTCGTGCCGCTCGAGCAGGAGACGAAATGGCCGGCGGCTTGCAGCCTATCGATCCAATCATCGATATCACGAACATGACTGACATCGACGCCCGCGACCGGATGCGAGGACACCGTTTCCAGCCACTTGCCCAACCGATCCCATTTCCGCTCCGTAAGCCAACCCTCGGGATAGCTCTTGTACGCGGTGTGGGCGAACAACAGCGGCACGATGTCCGTCAGTTCGCGGATCGTGGTGATGCCGCTGGCCTCGGCGCGGTTTCGCAATAGGCGAATCCGGCCGATGCGGTCTTGCAATAGCTCATTGGCCGCGGCGAGCTGCATGGGCAGTACTTCCGCCGCGGATCGGTCGAACCGATCCGGCGCGCCCGCGAGCAGCGTCAGCCCCTCAACCGCCGAACCCGCAGGTTTACGTTCGATTGCCGCACTCATCTCATTCTCCTTGCCGAATCGATGCGTCGGCATTAAAATGGCACCTATATAGTTTCATTATAGTCCGATCAAGGGTGGTGGCAACTGATTTTCCAGTCCGCGAGGAAAGCACGCAGCAAGCCCGCGCCGCGACCGCGCGCCGGGCGGCCGACCCTCGCACAGGCTCAGCAACGAAAGGCCGAGCTGTTGGAAAGCGCGCTCGACTTATTTCTCGACAAGGGTTTCGAGCAGGCGACTATCGACGCCATCGCCGCCTCGGTGGGAATGACCAAGCGTACGGTCTATGCGCGCTATGAGAACAAAGCGGCGCTGTTCAAGGCCGCAGTGCAGCGATCGATTGAGCGGCTGATTGTGCCTCCAGCGACGCTCCAAGCACTGGAGACCGGCGATATCGCTGCCACGCTTGCGGCCGTGGCGCGACTGCGAGTCGCGCAAGTGATGACGCCCGCCGGGTTAAAGCTGCAGCGGATCATCAATACCGAGTCGTATCGCTTTCCCCAGATCTTCATCATGGCCTATGAGCAGAACACCCGGCCGGTGGTCGAATTTCTGGCCGGGCTACTGCAGCGCGAGACGGCGGCCGGCACGCTGGCCATCGCCGATCCTGCGAGGGCAGCCACGGTCTTCCTGAGCATGGTGGTCAGTGGACCGGTGCGAGTGATTGTTTCCGGCAACCGGCTCACGCGCGCGGAAATCGAAGATCGGCTGCAATTCGCCATTCGGCTGTTCTTGGAGGGAGCCAGAGCGCGGCGCTCGACGGGTCCTGCCGCGACCTGAACGAAAACCTCCGGCCATTTCGAACTCGAACATCATTGCGCGGCCGCGGCGGTTCATCCATGCTTCCGCAGCTAAAGCGTATGCTGTGCTAGTGCGGGGAGAGGATAGTGGCGCAAAAATTTATTGCCGATGAGCTGATCGAGGCGGCACAAAAAGCGACCGGGCTACAACGCTTTGACAGCGAAAGCTTTCGCGAAGGACTTGACCTGCTCCTGGCGGACGCAAACAAGGTGGACTACCCGGAAATGGGTATCGCTCGTTGGCGCAGCAGTCTGATCGGCGCGCTCTCGACTCGCCTTAAAACCACGGCCTACTTGCAGCAGCGTCCCGAATTGCTGAAGCGCGATATCGAGCGACCGGTATTCGTATTCGGCGTTCCTCGCACCGGCACCACCCTGCTGAGCAACCTATTGGCCGCAGATCCCGCGCGCCGTTCGCCGCTGACTTGGGAAATCGACGATCCCATTCCGCCGCCCACCAAGGACGCTCTCTACAACGATCCGCGCGCGCTCGCGCGCCTCGATGCGGAAAAAAAGATGCTGGCTGCGCGGCCGGAAATGGGCAAGTACTATCGCAACTCAGCGACCTATCCGAATGAATGCATGTTCTTCATCATGCAGGACTTCAAAGCGCTGCTGTGGGAGTCTCGCGGCCGGTTGCCGAACTACCGCGACTGGCTCTTTAAAACCGATCTGACCTCCACATACCAGTATCACAAGCGGTTCCTGCAGGTGTTGCAGGCCGATGCACCGGGCGTCTGGAACTTAAAGCAACCGTCGCACGGATTGTGGATCGAGACTCTGCTCAAGATCTACCCGGATGCGCGCCTGGTCTGGTGTCATCGCGACCCTCTGACCGCCACTGGCTCATTCTGCAGTCTCATGAAGCTCGGGCATCAATCAGTCGGATTGCCCCCCGACATCGAGTGGATCCGCGAAAATTATCCGTGGCAGGCTGTCGAGCATGCCAATCGCATCATGGACGCGCGCGACAAGCTGGGACGCGATCGCATGATTGACGTGCACTATGCCGATCTCATCCGCGATCCGATGCCCGCGATGCAAAAGCTCTACAAATCGCTGGGTGATGAGTTTACCCGGGATGCCGACGCGGGTATGCGCGGTTGGCTCGCGGATAATCCTCAGGACAAATTCGGAAAGCACGAGTACAAGCTGGCGCAGTTTGGATTGACCCCTGATAAAGTGCGGGGAATGTTCGAGCGCTATCTTTCCCAGTACGAAGTCGAACGCGAGGGTTGATAAGCATGTTCCTCGAGAATCACTATCAGAACGCCTATATCACGCGAGATCTCGACCAGGCAATGGAATACTTTCGGCAGCGCTACGATTTCGACGGCTTCAAACACTTTGAGGTCAGTTATGACCTGAAGACGCCCTCCAAACAGGGCAAGGCCACCGTGAAACTGGCGCTCGGCTGGGTCGGCGAGCTGCAGTACGAGTTGATCCAGCCGATCTCCGGATTGACCGATATCTATCGCGAGGGGCTGCCGGATCAATATCCACTGCGCTTTCACCACGTCGCCATGCGAATTCACGATTGGGACGCTTTTCGCGCCCGCGTTGATCGTGAAAAACGCCCCGTGGCGATCGAGGGCGGCACACCGGGGCACCTGCAATTTCTCTACATCGACGCGCGGGACACGCTCGGTCATTACCTCGAATATTGCTGGATGACGCCCGAGCGCTGGGCTCAAATTCGCGCGCTGTAAGCATCGGGGACAAGATCATGCACAACCGATTCGACAAAAAACTCGTGCTGATTACCGGCGCCGCCGGCGGCATGGGGCAAGCATTCGCACGGCGATTCGCGGCGGAAGGTGCGTCGTTGATTCTGACCGACGTGGAGCAGACGGGTCTGGAACAGGCGGCGGCCGCGCTACGCGCGCAAGGCGCCTCTTGTGCGACCCATCGCATCGATCTTGCCGTCGAAAGTGAAATCCACCAGCTGGCCGCGGAGTTAAGTTCACGCCATGGGCAACTGGACGTGCTCATCAACAACGCGGGCCTTGCCTACGGCGAGGTAGCGCACTCGTTCGAGACGTTGAGCCAGGCCAAGTGGCTGCGTTTTTTGTCCATCAACACAGTGGCCCCGCTGCTGTTGGCGCAGGCGCTGCGCGCGCCGCTGGCAAAAGCCCGCGGCACCGTGGTCAACATATCGTCCATGGCGAGTTTCGTTCCCGGAACCGCTTATGGTGTGACCAAGGCGGCCCTGAATGCCATGACCTACGGCATGGCCAGTGCGTTCGGCGGCGACGGCATTCGCGTCAATGCGATTGCGCCAGGGGTCATGGAGACGCCGGCGGCACGAGCCAATCTGCCGCCCGGCACCTATGAACGCGTCCAAAGCCAACAGGTGTTGAAGCTGGAAGGCAGCGCCGACGATATCGCCGCACTCGGCGCGTTTCTCGCATCGGATGACGGCCGATTCATTACCTGCGAGGTCGTCAGCTGCGATGCCGGTAACCGCTTGCGCGGTTGGCGCTAAGGAATTCTAGGGGTTCGTGAGCGCCGCTTCGGTCGCCGCGATCTCGGACTTAAGCCACATGGTCTCGCTCAAGTTCGTGCCCCCCGATTCGCGCAGCAGCACTTGCAGCGCCTCCTTTTTGACGGCCAAGGCATCGGCGCTTGAAGGCTCGGCATCGAGCGCAACATCCAGAAGATGCAGGGCCTCGAGCGCCCGCCCAGCGTTCAGCTTCTCGCGAGCGCGCTTCGCCAACACCGCCGCGCCGCCGGCGAGTTCGGCCAAATCGGCATGGACGCTGGTGCGCGGCACGGCATATAACGAGGTCGTGCTGTCGTAGTGGAACCATCCAGAATACTCTTCCCAGATCGCCCGCACGGCCCAGGATACCTTGCCGTGGAACTCGCCGATCTTGAGATTCTCCGGAAGCTTGATCTCGCGCATCAGCATATTCACGTCCTTGCCGGCATTCATGCCGGCAATGGTGGCTTCGTTCACATAGGAAACCGCCGCGTATAGCTTGTCGAGATCGGCGCGGATCTTAGCCGCACCGCGAATCGGATCGCCATGACCGGTGATGAGGAGTTCGGCGCCAAGGTTGCGAACCGTATCGAGCGAGGGCAGAAATCGCTGCACGAGGCGCGGCTTGTCGCCGCGCGTCGTGGTCAGGTTCGGCATGGACATGAATACCGGGCCGAACAGATTGCCGGTAAATACCACGCGCTCATTCGGCATCCAGACGATCAGCGAGTCGAGGGCTTCGCCACCGGGCGTCGAGATGAGTTCGAACTTCCGACCGCCTTGCTCGAAAGCGTAGCGCCGGTCGACCGCGATGTCCGGGACCACTTCGGGGGGCGGCGCGGGAGTGCTTGAGCGCTTGATTGTCGATGCCCAAAGCTTGCGCGAGCGCCGCGCCAGATAAGGAGCCAGATCGTCAAAGTAATGCCAGGTCTGCACGAAGCGGCGTTCGGCGATGATCTGAGTGCCCTCTTCGCGCATCAGCGGAACACCGCCGTAATGGTCGGCATGCGCCTGCGTGAGAATGATCTTGCGCAACGGTCCGGTGCGCACCGGTGCCAGCAAACCTTTGGTGCGCTCCGCATTGTCCATGAAGCCGGTGTTCACGAGCACGTCGCCGTCGCGGGTGGTCACGAGATAGGCGTTGGAAATATCCTTCGCCATGAAAATGTAGTCGGTGATCGCCTCGGCTGCTTTTTGCTGACTGCCGGCCAACACCAGGCTCGCCAGCGGCGGATTTTCGTCCTGCTTCGCGCTCATGCGAAATCGACCATAACTTTGGCGGACGCCGGCGTACCCGCCACGCCGATCGCCTCGATGACTTGAGCAAACGGGAAGCGATGACTGATCAGGGTTTTGGCCTTGTCGCGCAGCCGCGGCAGCGCCGCAATCACCTCCGCCATTTCAGTCGGATATCCGACCGCCGTGGTAATGGTCATTTCGGTGGTCAGCATGGCGCCTAAGTCGAGCGGCACCGGCTTCATATACGCCGCCGTCACCACCATGCGCGCATGGTACTTCGCCATCTTGACCACGTCGGAGAGGATGTTCGGCGCGCCGGCGGCATCGATGTAGGCATCCGTGCCCACGGATTCGCGGCTGAACACCCGCGCGGAGCCGTGCAGTTCCAGGAGCCGTGCACGAACATCCTCCTTGGCAGGATTGATGGTGGCACGTGCACCGATTGCCTTGGCGCGCTCCAGCCGTTCGGCGAATACGTCAAGCGCTATGACATCCGTCACGCCGCGATCGATCAGCCACAGCACCATGCTTAAGCCGATGGGACCGCAGCCGAACACGACCACCTTGTCGCCGGGCTTTGCCGCGGTGCGATTGACGCCATGCAGAGCGACTGCGAGGGGCTCGGTGAGGGCCGCCACGTCGTAGGGCAGATCCTCTGGGATCGGTAGCAAGCTCTCGCCGATGCGGGCGTCACGGATCAGCAGTTCCTCGGTGAAGGCTCCTTCCGGACCTCCGCTACCCACGTAGTTCGAGGTCAACATCGGGTTGATGATGACGCGCTGGCCCGGGGAGACACCGGTAACCTCACTACCCACCGAGATCACCTTGCCCGCGGCCTCGTGGCCGATCGGCGTGACGCCGCCGGGCCGGCGGTGAATGCCGCCAATCTTGATGTAGGTAAGATCACTGCCGCAGATCCCGCAGGCTTTAACCTGCACCACGACGTCCTTGACGCCGGGAGAGGGCGCATCGACCGGATCCAGTCTCACGTCATTCTCGCCATGAATATTAACAACACGCATGTCACCCCTCCTTTAGAGATTGACCATGGCGCCGCCGTCGATGATGAGCGTATCGCCGGTGTGGAACGATGAGGCGTCACTCGCCAAATAGGCCGCGATGCCTTCGAAATCCGCGGGGTAGCCGGGCCGCGGAATCGGGCTCTTCGCGGCGAAGTACTTATCGACCGGGGAGAGTTCCCCTTCTCCGGTCATGCCGGTCTTGATGTAACCCGGCGCGATGGAATTCGCGCGGATGCCGAATTTGCCGAACTCGACCGCCATCGAGCGAATTATCGCGCCCAACGCGGCCTTCGAGGCCGCGTATTGGGGCTTGCCCGAAAGCCCCTTGAACATGGACAGGCTGCCGCAGAAGACCAACGAACCGCCGGGTTCGCCGGCCTGGGCGCGCTTGACCATGAGCCGCGCACCTTCGCGCAGCGTGTAGAAAGCGCCGTGCATGCTCACACCCAGAAATGCGTGATAGTCCTTGGTCGAGAGGTCCAGAGAGGAATTCGAGGTGGGCGGAAGTCCGGCATTCGCGAGTACGCAATCGAGCCGGCCGAATTCCTTCATGATGCTATCGTAGGCCTGAATGACCTGCTCCTCCGAGGAGACATCGACCTGGCGCGTTTCCACACGACCCCCGTAGGATTCCAGTTCCTTCTTGGCCGCGGCATTGCGCTCCGCGTTACGAGCCCAGATCGAGAGACTGCCGCCCTGCTTGGCGATGCCGCGCGCAAAACCCAAACCAATGCCGCTGTTGCCGCCGGTAACGACGGTGACCTTGCCCGTTAAATCGAACAAACCCTTAGCCATACATACCCCTTTCACGCCGAATTCCTTGCATTGGCGCGCCTTCGATCCAAGTGTGTGCCACCCGCGGCTCCCTCACAACGTCGCATAGTATCGAGTGCCGACCTTAATGGGGCAGTCGGGATCGAGCGATCGCAATCAGCATCTCTCTGTAGATATATAATTAACATTATATAAACCATCTATATTATTATTTTTATTTAAGTTAATTTGCTCTTCGCGATGTTCTTAAGCTCGGGTTCCACGACTGGTCGGCCACCTCGCCGGTGGCTACACTCGACTGAATCATCTGACGGGCGAGGGGAACCGGGACGATGCAGAAACAAGCGCGCGTGGCGGTGGTGAGTGGCGCGAGTTCGGGTATCGGCAAGGCCGCCGCGCGGGCGCTCGCGGTGCAGGGTTGGCACGTGCTCGGACTGGGGCGCGATGCCGCACGCTGCTCGACCGCCGAAGCGGAGATTCGCGCCGCCGCGCCGGGATCTCGCGTGGAGATGCTGCGCGCCGACCTATCGCTGCTCGCGGACACCGCGCGAGTCGCCGCTGAATTGACGGCGCGAACCGAGCGCGTCGACGTGTTGATCAATAATGCCGGCGGCGTCGGCAATAAAATGCTGATGACCTCCGAAGGCAACGAAGCCACCTTTGCCAGCAATCATTTGGGCCCCTTCCTCCTGACCCTGCGTCTGCTGCCGTTGCTGCGCGCAGCGGCTGCCGCGAGCCGCCCAGGCGCCGTGCGCATCATCGCCACCTCATCCATCGGTCATCACCGCAGCCCGCCGATGGATTGGGAGGATATCCAACGCATCCGCAATTTCACCACGGGTGGCGCGTACACCAACGCCAAGCTCGCCAATGTCCTCATTACCCGCGCCTTAGCCCTGCGCTTGGCGGGCGATGGCATCGTCGCGCATGCGATGGAGCCCGGAATTGTCCTCGCCAGCAATTTTGTCAGTCACGCCGACGAGGCCATGCAGCGCCATATGGCGACGCTGACTGAGGTCGCCGTCAGCCCCGAGGAAGCCGCCGCCACTCTGGTATGGCTCGCGACCGCGCCCGAGGCCGGCCAGACGAGCGGCGGATACTATTATCAGTGCAAGCCCGCACCGATGAGCGCGGCGGCGCAGGACGATGCGGCCGCCGAGCGTCTGTGGATCGAGAGCGAAGCATTGGTGGGACGCGCCGGCGTGTGAAAGCTTGCGCAGGCCGGTTCAACGCTCGCCAAGAATGACTGGCGTCTTAAGTTCCCTATTGCCCTTCTTGCTTCTTCCCAATAACAGGAACAATAAGCTGCCGACGGCGATCGCCACTCCGCTCGCGACGAAGAAGGGCGAGTAGCGCCCGGTCAGCTTGAGCGTGAGGCTGAGCAGTGCGGCACCCACCGACGATGACGTGGCGATCGCCGCCGTCATGATGCCAAGAACACTGCTATAGACCCGTACGCCGAAATTGCGCACCACGAGATAGGCAACCACGTCACCCTCCCCGCCCAATGAAAACCCGATAAGAATGACAGCCAGCATGACGATCGGCCGCATACCTAAGTGGGAAGCCAACAGAAATAGCCCGATGCTCGGCAGGCCCATGGCGACCGCGGCCACGAGATGGGCCGGATACCGGTCAAGCGCCACGCCGCTTACGAATCGTCCGACGAGCACGCCCACCGCGAAGGACGAGATCATGCTCGAGGTCCCGGCCGCAGTGATCCCGTTATCGAGGATCACGAGCTTGAGCTGCGTCTGCGAAATCGCCAGTGCCACATTACACAGTAGCATCGCCGATAGCAGCACCCAGAACGCCGGATTTGCGATGATCTCGGGATAATCCTGCCTGATGGTGCGCGCTCGCGGCGCGGGCTCGCCAGCAGCCTTACGCTCGGCGGGCATGAGGAGAAGCGCCGCCGCTCCGGCGATGATCGAGAAGACGACGAGTGCGAGATAACCGGCGCGCCACCCTTGCGCTTCCACGAAATTATTCAGAAGCGGGCCGCCGATGGCCCCGGTGAGCGCCGGTCCGGAGGCGACGATCGCGAGTGCGAGTCCGCGAGCGTTCGTGACATATTGGACCACGATCCGGCTGTAAACCGTGGCGGTGGTTGACACGCAGAGGATCGACTGCAGCAAAAATAGGGTGATGTAGATTCGGATGTCCCCGTTCATCATGCTGTACGCAACAAAGCACAACGGCAGCGAAACGACGCCGATCAGTGCCGTTCGTCGCACGCCCAGGGTGTCGGCCACGCGGCCAATGAAGGGGAAGACGGGGATAGTGAGCAACGACAGGCTACCGACCAGAGCAAATTCGGACTTCGACCAGCCGAATTCCTTGAGGAAATGCGGCGCCATGATGCTGGTGGTGTACATCGTGAGGGAAAAGCCGGAACCCAGCCCGATCAGTGCCGCGGTCAAAGGGCGCCATTGGGCCCGTAACTCTGAAAAATAACTCATACGATTGGCTCTTCGGCGCGGCACTTTACTATTCGCACTTACCCACAACTCCTCTATCTGCGGAGCAACCCGCTACTGTAGCTTCGGCTTGATTTCCTCGATGACCCACTGCGCGTAATCCAGGTAGGCGCTCATGTCCTCTACTGCCGGAATGGGCACAGAACTCCTAGTCACGCCCAATTCGTTGAACCAGCCGAGTCGATCGATGATTTCCTGGGCGCTCATGCCGGCTCTTGCTTTGGGATCCTTGACGACCTTGTGGCCCTCGCCGACTCGAGAAGTCGCCAAACCATACATGACTTCGAAGGGGCCGCCACTGAATGCCGGCTGGGACTTGATGAAATCGATCTTCGCGGGAATATCCTCTGGCTTCGTCAGGAAGGGCATCCATCCAGAGGCGTAGCGGGCCGCACGCTTGAGCACCGGATCCGCGTCGCCGCCCATCCAAATGGGAAGATGCGGCTGCTGGAACGGTTTGGGTTCGAAGGCCACATCCTTGAACGACACATATTTACCCTCGAAGTGTGGCGAGTCCTGGGTCCACAGCTCGATGATGGCGGCAAGATATTCGTCGCTCATCGCTCCGCGTTCACGGAAGGGAATTCCGAGCAGTTTGAACTCCTCTTCGAGCCAGCCGACGCCGAAGGTCACGGTGATCCGTCCGCTGCTCATCCAATCGGCGGTGGACAGGGCCTTGGCCATGATGATGGGATGCTGCAGCGGCAGGACGGTGACGCAGGAATTGATCCTGATGTTTTGTGTCGCGCCGGCGAGGTAGGCCTGCGCCACGGTCGAATGAAAGTAATGAGGTCCCGACAGCTCGACGTGCGTGCGAGGAATGACGAAGTGCTCCGGCACGGCCAGCATGTCGTAGCCCATCGCTTCGGCGCGCTGCGCCATCACGGTTTGATCCGCGCCGGTCACACGCGCCTCCCACGGCTGCAGCGTCGCTTTTAACCTCACCATGTGAGGCAGGGGAAAAGTCAGCCGCATATCGCGTCGCGCCTACACTCGAACGGCGATCGCCTTGGTGTCGAGAAATTCCTCGATGCCCTCCCGTCCCCATTCGCGGCCCATGCCGCTGGCCTTGAAGCCGCCGAACGGCAGGTCGCCCATGATGCTCAGGCCGCCGTTGACGCTGACCGCGCCGACACGAAACCCCCGAGCGACGCGCATGGCGCGTTCCACGTCCGCCGAGATGACCGACCCGCCCAATCCATATTGGCTCTCATTGGCGATGCGGATGGCGTCCGCATCATCCTCGAACGGGATCACCACCAATACGGGGCCGAAAATTTCTTCTTGCGCGATCCGCATGTCGTTGCGTACGTCCACGAAGCAGGTGGGCTCGATGAAGAAGCCGCCGCCCTTGTCGGTCCGTACTTTGCCGCCGGCGAGCAAGCGGGCGCCCTCGCGCTGGCCCAGTTCGACATAGCTCATCACGCGCTCGAGCTGGCGTTTTGAGATCACAGGTCCCATCACGTGAGTCGGATCATTGAAATCGCCCCAACGGCTGGCAAAGCCGGCGTACGCCATCTCGAGTGCCTTCACGGCTTCATCGTAGCGGCTGCGCGGGACCAACAGGCGCGTCGGCATGGCGCAGCCTTGGCCCGCATGGAACACGACCATCGAGCTCATGACGGTCTGGGCAAAATTCGGCGCATCGTCGAGAAGAATGTGCGCGGACTTCCCGCCGAGTTCCAAGAAGATGCGCTTAAGGGTCGCCGCACCCTTTTCCATAATGAGCTTGCCGACGGCGGTGGAACCGGTAAACGAAATCAGATCGACTCTCGGGTCCGCCACCAGCATCTCGCCGGCCATGGCAGGATGGCCCGAGGTGATGACGTTGAACACACCGGCGGGAAAACCCGCCTCCGCCGCCAACTCGCCCATGACCGCGGCCATGGCCGGGGTATCCGGCGCCGCTTTGAGAATCATGGTGCAACCGGCGAGCAGACCCGCTATCACTTTGCCGATGTTGACGTACAGCGGCACATTCCACGGGGTGATGGCACCGACCACGCCTAAGGGTTCGTGTACCACGATTCGCTTTGAATCGAAGCCGTAGTCGCGTCGGATGCCGCGGTCTTCCTGCCAGGTCACCTGGTTGAAGCACTCGAGAAGACAGTCCATGCCGTTAAGCGCGCCATCGACCTGCGCGCGGGATGCGGCACCCAATGCTGAACCGGCCTCGAGCCGGGCGATTTGCACCAGCCGTTCGCGATTGGCAAACAATAGATCGCGGTACTTTTTGAGCAAGCCGAAGCGGTAGTCGTGCCGCGTCGACCAGTCGGTCGTATCGAAGGCTCGGCGGGCGGCCGCGATGGCGTCGTTGATGTCCTCGGCCGCGGCATCGGCCGCCTTGCCGACCACCTCGCCGGTCCAAGGACCAATGTTGTCGTAAGTTTTGTCGCCGCGGGCTCTGCGCAATTTGCCATCGATATACAATTTGGCTTCTGGAAGCTTGTCCATATCATCATCCTTTTGAAAGAAACGCCGCGCCCTGACCTAAGGCTTGCGGGCATGCAGACGAACGTCTTGCACGGTGACGTCCGCAGGCAGGTCCAGCAATGCGCGGAAGGCGTTGGTGACCGAATGAAATTGCGAGATCGGCCGCTCGCGCAGATTGAGACCGATAGCAGCCGTCGCCTTTGCAAACGCAGCGGCGGCGGCGGGATCAATGTTCCACACCTTGCCCTGCTCGAACATCTGCCCGGCGCGAACGCTCGTCACGCGTATGCCACTGGGCTCCAGTTCGTGGTGCAGCCCTTCGGAGAAGCGCTCCAGCCCGGCCTTGGAACTTTGATACACGACCATCAGAGGGAAGACCATCGCGACCGATTCGCTGCTCACATTGATGATATGCCCTCCCCGCCCCATCATCGGAATCGCGGCGCGGGCACATAACATTGGCCCAGTGAGATTGGTCCCAACGATGTCGAGAAGCTGCGCGTCGCTGGCCTCCGCGATCAGGAACGGCTCAAACAGCGCTGCGTTGTTGATGAGCACGTCGATGCGCGGATGGCGCGCTGCAATAGCCGCAAACGCCGCGCGCACCGAATCAGGTGATCCGACATCGCAAGCAACCGCCATGGCCCGCTCGCCGATTTCCTTCGCTGCCGCCTCGACCTTCGCCTGGGTGCGTCCCACCAGGATCACCGTTTCACCGTCCGCGGCAAAGCGGCGCGCCAGCGCTCGTCCCAGACCGACGCCTGCGCCGGTGATCACGATGACCTTAGGCATACCCACTCCGACAACTGCTCGTCCAATGAAGACTTACGTTATCAGATCTATGCCTCGTGAGGCATACCGGATGGGTTTGGTAAGATTGATCTGGCCGATACCGAGCACTTGCGCTCCTGTGGCAAATATGCAGGGACGCCTCGATCGCTTTGACAGTTTCGCGCCGGCGACTATGCTGTCGGCGCCGGCACCCGCTGGCGTAAGGTTTCGCCCCAAGACCGCGCGCCTATAGGCTCGGTAGCACAGGAGAGTTAAATGTCCGAAGCACTGATCATCGACGCCGTGCGTACACCGCGCGCCATTGGCAAACCGGACAAAGGCGCCTACGCCAACTTGCACCCGCAGCACTTGGCGGCCGCCGTGCTCAAAGCCCTCCAAGAGCGCAACGATCTCAACACGGCCGACATCGACGATGTGGTGTGGGGCACCAGTGCGCAGATGGGACTGCAGGGAGGTGACTTGGGCCGCATGGCAGCCCTCGACGCCGGCTTTGACATCCGCGTCAGCGGCGTGACGCTGGATCGCTTCTGTGGCAGCGGTATCACGGCCGCCAACATCGCCGCGGCCGAACTCATCTCCGGCATGGAGGATCTGATCATCGCCGGCGGCACCGAGATGATGTCGATGATCACCAGCGTAGGCCAGCAGCAACGGGCGGCGGGCTTTCCTTCGCTGGGTCTGGGCACAGGTAACGCCCGGCTGCAGCAGCGGCATCCGCAGTCGAACCAGGGTGTGTGCGCCGATGCCATTGCCTCGATGGAAGGCATCAGTCGCGAAACCCTCGATGCTTTCGGCGTTGAAAGCCAGCGTCGTGCGGCGCGCGCCATCGAGCAGGGCTGGTTCAACCGCTCGATTGTGCCGGTTATCAGCGATGAGGGTCAGGTAGTCCTCGCCAAAGATGAATACCCGCGTCCGCAAACCACGGCCGAGGGCCTTGCCGCGCTCAAGCCGAGTTTCGCCCAAATCGCGGACATGCCGGCTAATCGTGACGGCACCACGTTTCGCCAGCTCATCAACAAGCGCTATCCGGATCTCAAGATCGAGCACTTTCATCATGCGGGCACGTCCTCCGGGATCGTGGACGGCGCTGCCGCACTCCTGATGGCCTCCACCGAGTACGCGCGGTCCCACGGCTTCAAAGCCCGCGCGCGCGTGATCGCCACCGCCAACATGGGCGGCGATCCCACCCTGATGCTCAATGCGCCGGTGCCGGCCGCCAAAAAAGTGTTGGCCAAGGCCGGACTGAGCCCGGCCGACATCGATCTGTGGGAGGTCAACGAAGCCTTCGCCGTGGTGGTCGAAAAATTCATACGCGATCTGCGCTTGGACCGCGACAAGGTCAATGTCAATGGCGGTGCCATTGCGCTGGGCCATCCGATTGGCGCCACAGGCGCCGTCCTGATCGGCACCGTGCTCGATGAACTCGAGCGTCGCGACTTGAAACGCGGTCTGGTGACGATGTGTGCCGCAGGCGGTATGGCACCCGCCATCATCATCGAGCGAGTGTCATGACTAGAGCGACGGAAGCTTACCGCCACTGAAGTCAGGCGGCGTGATCGCCTAAATACGCAAGGTGTGCGGTCGCGGCTTAAGGACCGTTCTTGCCGCCCTTCGCCTTCAGCAATCGGGCATCGAGGTCGGCGTACTTCTCGGGCCGCAACGTGCCGTGCAGGCACATTCGCAGGACCTCTCGAGCGAAGCGTGTGGCCATCTGTTGCCGCTCTTTTGCGGTGCGCGCATGCGAGCGCGCCCAGACGGGCCACAAAAAGCAGCTCGCCAGCATGATGACCGAAGCGACTTCGGTATCGATGCCCGGCTGGGCATTTTCCGTCTGCGCAAACAAGGCGAGGTTAGTCTCGTACTGACGCCAGAATGCGTCGCCGGCAGGGCGGCGCGAGCTTAAGAGCTCGAACAGCCAGATCCGGCCAAGTTCGGGGTTTTCCATCGCAAAGTTCGCCAGGTGATAGGTGAGCCCGTCAACGCTGATGTGCTCTATGGCCTGATCAGGAGCGACCTCAGGATCGCCGAACGTGGCGTGAAATAGTTTTTCGCTGACCCAAACGGCAGTGGCCTCTATCAACTCTTCGCGCGTCTTGAAGTGTTGATATGCCGTGCCTCGATTGACGCCGGCACGCTGCGCGACCTGCGCGACGCTCAGGCCTTCCTTTCCGTCCCGTGCCAAAACTTCTCGAGCTGCCTTCAATATCGCTTCGCGCGTGCCTTCCGGGTCGCGTACGCCTCGGACTCTTTTTGCTGCCCCCGACCGCTTTAGCCCCTTCGCCATCGTGTTGCCCCAATGTTTTGCCATCCCCGCACTGATAATACTCGATTCTTGGAGTTACAAGAGATGCGAGTTGACGCGGCGGTCTGCTATTCAGCACCGTTGTTGAGTCACGGCTAGCGGCTGGTGTCCTTAACGGCGGTAGTGAACAGGCTGTTGGGCGAGCGCCAGTCGAGCCGCACCTTGCGCTCTGCGATCAACCACTCCTCGCCTGCTTTCCGAAAGACGTCGATGTAGTATCCGCAGTGGTCAGGGCCAATGTTCGTGTAGGCTACCCAATAGGTCCGGGCCTTCGCCGTATCCGGACCGGTCAGTTCGATTTGGCTGGTCGACAAATGATGCCGCACGAAGGTCGCGCCCGGCGATTGGGTCGCCCCGCTGCGACGGCTCCAGCGCGCCATCCAGTCGCGGATGGCCGCGCGTCCCTCGTGTCGAAACATATCCGCCTCTTCAACCCCTTCCGACGCGAGCACGGCGTCCTCGGTAAAGACCGCGACGAATTCATCGGTACGAAGCCGGTCGCCCGCCATGGTATAGCGCGTCATGGTGTGACGAATCGCCTCGCGGGCCAGGACTTCATCGACGTTCACCGAATCCCCACGCAAAGCTCTCTCTTATTTTCTTGATTCACGTGTCCACCTGCGCCGCGTTGAGGCGCTCGCGGGTCGCGGGGTCGAGTCCCGCCCCCGCCTCGAGTTGAATCGCGCAACTGTTTAGCGCCATCGCCAGAGTTTCGTAGCAACCGACAATGAAGATGATTTCCAGCATCTGTTGCTGATCAAAAATTTGCGACAGCGCCGCCCAAGTCTCCGCACTGATTCGGGCCTCCGCCTTCAACTCATCGACGGCCCGCAACAGATCCGCATCGCCGGGACTCAAGCCCTCGGTACTCGGCCCGCGCTGTATGAGTTCTATCTCCGCGTCGGTAAGCCCGGCTCGTTTTCCCAAAGCGACGTGCGCTACATATTCGTATTCGGCGTGCCGCAGCCAGGCAATTCGTTGGATCAAGATCTCGCGCACGCGGGCCGACAGCTTGCTGGCATAAAAAAAATGCGCATTGAAGGCGAGGAAGGCTTTTGCCAGAGGCGCATGGCGCAACTGCGTGCACAGCATATTCGTCCCCACAACCGGCTTACCCACACCCCATCCCTTGAGGACATTGTCGCGCCCGTGCGGCAGCATGGTCAGTACGTCATAACTCGTTGCGTCCCAGTCGGGCGGCAGAAGGGGCGCGATCCGCGCGACAGGCTCGTCCATACCGCAAGCTCCTCGCTTAACGTGGTGAAGGCGTGGGAAATCCACGGTATGATCCTGTGACAACACCGTGCCTCGCTTAACCTAACCCGCGCGCTCTTTATCAGTCAACCTAGCACCGCAAATGCGCTGTCGACCACGGAACGACATCACTGTTGACTAGTTTTGACCGGTGGGCTAGACATGCAAGCCCATCAAAACCTACTTGAAATCATTGGAGTCGGACATGTTCAAAGCAATCGTTATTGACAAGCAGGACGGGACACAGTCGGTCCGTAGCGTCGATCTCGACGATGCGCAGCTGCCCGATGCGCCGGTCACCGTGCGGGTCGAGTATTCGACCGTCAATTACAAGGATGGCCTCGCGATTACGGGCAAGTCGCCGGTGGTCCGCAAATTCCCGATGGTGCCGGGAATCGACATGGCGGGCATCGTAGAAGCCTCGACCAGCGAGGCCTGGCGCGCGGGAGATCGCGTGCTGCTCAATGGCTGGGGGGTGGGCGAGGGTCACTGGGGCGGTTTCTCGCAGAAGGCGCGCGTCAAAGCGGAGTGGCTGCAGCGGGTTCCGGAGAAATTCACCACTCGGCAGGCAATGGCCATTGGTACCGCCGGATATACCGCCAGCCTTTGCGTCGACGCCCTGATGCGCCACGGACTTTCGCCCGATCAGGGGGACGTGCTGGTCACCGGCGCCTCGGGAGGCGTCGGCAGCGTCGCCATCGCGCTGCTCGCCGCCGCCGGCTTCAAGGTCACCGCATCCACGGGTAAAGCGGGTGAAGCGGATTACTTGAAGTCTCTCGGTGCGACTTCGATCATCGATCGCAGCGAGCTGGCGCAACCGGGCAAGCCGCTGCAAAAGGAACGCTGGGCCGGCGCGGTCGATTCGCTCGGCAGCCATACCCTCGCCAACGTCTGCGCGCAGACCAAATACCGCGGCCTCGTTGCCGCGTGCGGCCTCGCCCAGGGGATGGACTTTCCGGCCAGCGTGGCACCCTTCATCCTGCGCGGGGTATCGTTGCTCGGCATCGATAGCGTCATGGCACCGAAAGCGCCTCGCCAACAGGCGTGGGACCGCCTTGCACGTGACCTGGATGCCTCGGCGCTGGATCGCATCAGCAGAACCGTCGGCCTTGCGGAGGCCATGGGCGCGGCACAGGACATTGTCGCCGGGACGATCCGCGGACGAGTGATCGTGGATGTAAATCGCTGAAGCATCCGGCGAAGCCATCGCGCCATTGAAGAACGCCGATCCCGTGACCTTACGGTCTTTGCCGAATATCGGCGAGATCAGCCGCGGCGACAATATTGGCGAGATTCTCGGCCGCACGCTGCGGCGGATGGACATCGCGATGACGAGCAAACATGTCATCGTGGTGGCGCAGAAGATCGTCTCGAAGGCGGAAGGACAGTTGGTATTTCTGGATGAAATTCAGCCGTCCTCCCGCGCGATCGAACTGGCCGCAATCACTGGAAAAGATGCTGCATTGGTTGAGATGGTGCTGCGGGAATCGGTGGCTGTCTTGCGCGCATTACCCAACGTCCTGATTGTTCGCCACCGACTCGGGTATGTCGTCGCGAACGCAGGCATCGATCAATCGAATGTGAGTGGCGTCAGCGGCAGGCCGACGTGCTTGCTATTGCCGCGCGATCCGGCCGCTTCGGCGGCGGCGATACGCGCTGAACTCAGCGCACACGTAGGCTGCAGTCCGGCGGTCATCGTTTCCGATAGTTTCGGTCGGCCCTGGCGACGTGGCGTCGTCAATGTCGCGCTGGGCTCGGCGGGACTTAACTCATTGGTGAATTTGCGAGGAAAGATCGATCGCAATGGACGTCCCCTTTATGTCACCGAAGTCGCCTTCGCCGACGCTTTGGCCGCCGCGGCAGGCATCGTGATGGGAGAATCGGATGAGGGCACACCCGCGGTGCTCATCACCGGTGCGGATTGGCCGCAGCCCGAGGTCGACGCAAAGGCACTCATCCGTCCGCTCGACGAGGATCTGTTTCAATGAGCGTCGTGGCGCTATCGGGCGGCGTTGGCGGCGCCAAACTCGCCTTGGGATTGCACCGAATTCTTGGCGCCGGTGAACTGACGGCCGTCGTCAACACGGGCGACGACTTCGACCACTTCGGGCTTAAGAGTATGCCCCGATCTGGATACGATGTTGTACACGCTTGCGGATCTGGCAGACCCTGCGCAAGGCTGGGGCCGCCGCGACGAAACCTGGACCTTGATGCGGACCTTTGCGTCTCTCGGCGAACCGACATGGTTCAAGCTCGGGGACGCCGACACCGCCTTGCATGTCGCCCGGACCCACCGGTTGAGCCAGGGCTCGACCTTGACCGATGTGATGGAGCATTTTCGAACCCAGCTTGGAGTCGCCAGTCGGATCCTGCCGATGACAGATGATCGCGTCGAGACGCGGATCGACACCGATGAGGGCGACTTGGCCTTTCAGGATTATTTTGTGCGACGTCGCTGCGAACCCCGCGCGCTCGCCATACGCTTCGTCGGCGCTACCCACGCGTCGCCCGCGCCCGGCGTCCTCGCCGCCCTGTCCTCGCCCGGGCTGGAGGCCATCATTCTCTGTCCATCCAACCCGTATTTGAGTATCGATCCCTTGTTGTCGATGCCGAGACTGCGGGAGTCGCTCGAGAAGCGCGCTGCACCGTTGATTGCCGTCAGTCCATTAA
>CAVVPB010000004.1:150000-387541 GCA_963749775.1 uncultured Gammaproteobacteria bacterium | reverse complement strand
CATGCAGCTCGGTACGACGCTCGCGACGGCGAAAGCGGAAATACAATTGCCGCAGCGTTAAGCGCTGCATCCAGCCTTATCCGACCGGTTGATCCGCCGGCGCCCGGGTGATCCGCATATAGGGACGGTTCTTGGCGTGCTGAGGCTTCTTGCTCACGCTGTAACTCAACCGCCATCGAGACGTGCGCAAAGCTGAGTACCAGCTTCATCAGCCGCTGCTCGCTCTTATCAAACTTACCGAGCGGCTTTGCGTCAAGATAATGCCAATGCCTTGGACACCAGATCGCTGGCCGCATTGTAAAATGCAACACGACTGGCTTCATCGCTGACATCCCGGCAATGCGCGCGCTCGGCCGCCGTATCGACCGCCCAAAATCGCACGAACGGCGTCAACGCTTCGAACCCAGCCGGCAGTGACGTTTCCACTGCGCTCATTTCTTTCTCCCGCACAAGCCCGTTCTGCCTTGTAGGCCTGAACCTTCGCATTGACGTTGTGGATGAGATGCCTGATCAGCACCTCCTGACTCTGGAGGTGGATGTGCTTCAGCGCGCCGCTGTTCAAGCCACGCTGCCCCGCCTCGATGACCGCGCGGTCTTCCGAGTGGATATCGCGCGCCATCGCCATCGAAAATTCGCGTCCAAAGCGCTCGCTGGCATTTTCATCGTCACCGACCCAATAGAGGCGGATGACGCCACGCGATTTGCGCGCGCTGATGGGCATTACGGTAGTGCGAGAAGTGCTGGGTCGGCGTGCCGATCAGGAAGAAGTTGGGGAACAGCGCGAAGTAATCGCGCCCATGCGCACTGTTCATCAGCCCTTTCTGCATCAAGGCGGGCACCAGCTTGCCAAACGCCAGCTTCTGCGTGGCACTCAGCTGCGGAGCGGGGTTCGTCCAAATCGTTTGCGTCCGATGCTCACCGTAAAAGCCATAGCGCGTCGGGTAGCCAAACTGATTTTCCGGCCCCACCGCTCCACCGCCGCCGGAGCGCGGATGGATGAAGCGCAGATGGTAGTTCTCCTGGAAGTTGTCGTAGGTCAGCTTCCAGTTGGCATCGATCTCATAGACATACTCGGAGAAGGTCGTGGCGCTGGCGACCGGCAGCGTCTCAAGCTGCTCGGCGAGCACCCCCAGGAATTCGCGCAGGCTCTGTGGGCGCAGGATCGAGATTCACGAAGATCAGTCCCGCGCAGACATCGACCGAGACTTTGCGTAAGCCACAGTCCTTCTTCTCGACGTAAAAGCGCTCGATGTCCGGCGCGCTGCGAAGCTCGCCTGTATTGCTGAAGGTCCAGCCGTGGTAGCGGCAGGTGAATGACGAGCGCTTGCCGCTGGTCTCGTCGGTCAGCTGTGTGCCCCGATGGGTACAGACGTTGTGGAACGCGCGGATGACGCCGTCCTTGTCGCGCGTGATCAGGATCGACGCGTTGGCAAATTCAAGCGGCCGCGACGATGAAGCTGCCGGCCTCGGGCAGCTCGCAGATATGTCCGATATTGAGCCAAGTGCGGCGGAAGATCGCCTCCCGCTCCAGATCGAAATAGTCGTCCCGGTAGTAAGGGCCGGCGGGAATGGGCTCGGTCCCGAGCGCCAGCGCCTCGTCGCTTTCCGGCTGCTCGAATTGATGCACCTGAAATCCGCCTTCGAATAAATTGTGCCGAGCGAGAGTTCGTGCTTGGCCGGATCGCGTGCGGCAAGAGCGACAAATTACAACACATTTGTCGTGAATTTCAACAGGATGCTGTAATACTGCGCATGCCTGCCGCAGCCATCTCCGTACCGCGACGCAATAAGGGCTTCGAAGATACCCATCGAGCGTTGATCGAAACCGCGGTACGGCTCATTTCGGAAAAAGGAGTCGACTCCCTTTCCATCGCCGCCATCGCTCGCGCCATGGGGATCAACCGCACGACCGTCTACTACCACTTTGAGAGCCGCGAGGCCTTGATCGAGGCGGTGAGGCTCTGGTCCTCGGAGCAGCTCGCCAAAGGGCTGTCGCTCGCGGCGCCCCAGCAGGAACGCATCGATTTCATCACGCGCTTCGTGCTTCAGAATCCGGAACTGATCAAGCTCTGGATCGACGACTTCATCTCCGTGGGGACATCAGAACGCGCTATCCGTTTTGGGACGCCCTGGTGCAAGGTATTGCGGCAACTTTCGCAGCCCGAATGCCCACTCAAGACCATGGACGCCGAAGTCTATTGCGTCATCTTGCTAGCCGGCGCAATTATCGGTCCGCGCGTTTTCAAGAACAGCGTAGCACCATCCAGCGATATCGAGACGGTGGTGAAGCGCTTCCGACTGGAGCAGCAGCGGCTGCTGGGGCGCGACGCCCTGTTGACTGACCGCAGAGCAAGCACAGGCCAAACCACCTGTTGCAAAATAGCCACGGATCGACCGCCTCGTTCAACACGCAATTAGGGCTTTGCATCGAGCAATGATCGAGGCGCGACCCGGGCGCATTTCGAAAAACTTAGTCAGCTCCCTAGTTCAGGCGCGCAATCGACATACCCGTGCACTAATCGAATGATCCGCGGGCTGCACGCATCGTGGATCCCCTACCGGAGCTTGTTTGGTGATTATCAGGCGCATGCATTTTCAGTGCCCAAGACTCAATCAACACTGTTGGACATATATCTGTTCTGAGTGTGCGCATGCTATTGTGCGTATCGTCAGAAGATGCATAACATGGGGAAGAGGGCACCCCTCTGCGGGAAGCGGTTTTGCCGCTTGTAGCGATAATGCTGCTCTGGAAGTTGCCTGGGAAATAATTAATTAATTGGGGAGTCAGCATGATGGTAAGGCGAATTCGTTCTTGCACAGCTCATCAGCAGGGCAAGTCTACTTGTGTTAACCGGGCCACCGCGCTGATCGCGGGATTGAGTCTCGGCGTGCCGCTGCTGGCCACTCACGCGTCCGCACAGGCTGTCGTGGCGACGTCGGAAACTCCCACCCTTGAGGAAGTCGTCGTTACCGCCCGTCGCAAGAGCGAGCTTCTCCAGGACGTTCCGCAGGTTGTGACTCCCGTCACCGCGGCGGACATCCAAAATTTCAATTTGCAGACCATGACGGACGTCGCCACCTTGGTGCCGGGGCTTCAGATCGTGGCCTCCCCCAATCGATCACTTGATACAAACACCTTTCGCGGCATCAGCTTCCAGCCCGCCACGGGCACGCAGAACACGTTGGGTGTTTCCATCAACGATACGTTCGTGACCAATAATTTCATCACGACCTCGATTTTCGACATTGGCCAGATCGAACTGCTGAGCGGTCCGCAGGGCACGCTGCGCGGTGAACCCGCACCTTCCGGTACGATGACCATCACCACCCACAAGCCGGATCTGGAGAAATTTGGCGGCTATGGCACGGTGACTCAAGAGACCTACGGGCAGACCAATGTGCAAGCGGCAATCAACCTGCCCATCGTCGCGGGCAAGCTCGCGCTGCGACTGGCAGGGCTTGCATGACGACAATGCCCTCGACGGTGTCAACAGCCTCCATAGTACCGTCCAGCCCTACTCGCGTACCTCCGCCGGACGGGCCAGCCTGCGCTTCGAGCCGATCGATTCGCTCGAGGGGACCCTGGTTTATCAGAAATCGTACTTTCAGCAGGGTCAATATCCCCAGGTGCAAGGTCCGGGTGGTGCCGGCGGGCAGATTAGCATATTCCGGCTCGGCGTGGTGCCCAATCCCAACGCGCCGGCCGGCTACAATGGCCCAGCCATCGCCGCCACCGACTTGCATGGAGTGAAGGACGCTCCGGACGTGCTATGGAACCATTCCGAAATCATCACCGGTGCGCTCGACTATCACTTTGCCGGTCAGCGTCTCAGCTACAACGGGTCTTATTGGAGCTACGCGGACAATAACGGCAACAGCTATCTGATTGACGGGGCCAACCAGGTTCCGGGCATCACCGCCGCGAATCCCGTTCCCCGTGTAGCTTTTCAGTTTCATGCGCCGTCGATCATCCAGAACACAACGACGCAGGAGCTGCGCATCTCGTCCGAGACGCCCATTGCGGATTTATTCGACTACACGGCGGGCGGTTTCTTCCGACACACGCACAATCAAGTGAACGTCGTGCAGCTCGCCTCCTTCCTGCCCGGCTCTTTTGGATCGCCGTTAGGTGCGCCGGACCCGTTCATCTACGATCCGAAGTACACCCTGCAGCTTCACATCGATTCGCCAGTGAACGAGCAGGAAATTTCCGAGTTTGCGAATATCACATTTCATGTTCTGAAAGACACCGAGTTGACGCTGGGCGGCCGCCACATCCATTACGAGAAAAGAGGCGATCTCTCGAGGCGAACATTGCTGACGCAGGGAACTTTCCTCGCATTACCGACCTACCGCGCATTCGGGCGCACCGGCCGGCGCCCCCTGCGCGGTTCCGCCCTTTGGTGGCCTTACGACCTATCCTGGCACCTGCGATATCCCGGCGAGCGTAGCCATTCGCAATACCACCGCTCTGCCCTTGACGCCGCAGAATCTGGACGACAACACCTGGATCTACAATGCTTCGCTCTCGCACAAGTTCTTCGAGAGCTTGCTGGCCTACGTCACCGTCGGCAGTTCCTGGCGCCCGGGCGCGGCTGCCGTCGGCATCAACAATGCCGCGAATGATCCCACTCTCAATTCGCTGCTGCATGTGCAATCTGAGAAGTCGACCGACTACGAAATCGGCACGAAATGGACGTTCCTCGAGAATCGCGGGCGCCTGAACCTCGCGTTCTTTCATCAGAAATTCAAGAACTTCATTTATAACGGCCTGCCGATTTCGTATTTGAGTGACAACGGTGTGACCACGACCTCCACGCAGTTTTCATTCACGTCCAATCCGGACGCAGTGATCAATGGCGTGAATTTGGAGACGGGATTCCTCATCACACGCCAGTGGAGCGTTGATCTCAACGCCGCCTATGCCAACGGCCATCTCACCGGCACTCCGATTCCGTGCAATCCGCCCGGAGGAAGCTTTCCGAGCCCACCGACCCCGCCCCCGTATATCTACCTCTGTCCGTCGAATGCCTCGACCAGTGTCGCTCCGAACTTCAATTCGGCGCTGCAATCGGAGTACCACATGGCCGTCCCGGTGCTCAGCAACACCGAGGGCTTCGTTCGTGGACTCTGGAACTACTACGGCAGCAATCCGCACGCCAATCAGTTCTACACGGCGCCCGGGTATGGGCTCGTGAACTTCTTCCTGGGTCTACGCGGTCCCGACCGCGCGTGGGAAGGGTCATTGTTTGTCAAGAACGCCTTCGATGCCCAGCCGGTGCTCATCAACACCATCGGCAATCCGCAGCTGGTCACCTCGAACCTGAACCTTCCTTACCCCGCCGGCGGGGGCTTTGGAAACTCGGGATACTACGGCGCGCAGATCGCACCGCGCCGGGAGTTCGGCATCACGTTCACTTACGCGTTTGGTTCGCGCTAAGAAAGACGAGTCCCTCGCAATCAGCCGGGCGAACAACGCCCGGCTGATTCTCTCCCGCACCTAAGGCTCCCTGTCGCGTGAGTTGCAGTCGCAATTCACCCATGCTTTCGTAACAATCCACCGCTCAATAGTTTTGGCGTCCGGACAAATCGCCGGCCCCTGCCGCCCCAGGACGGCAATTCCATATAGTTCATATCTTGAACTTGCTGGCGGCCTCGATCGGTAGCACCATAGGCAGCGGTGGCAACTTTAGAATCAAGGGGGCTTCATGCTGCGGACCGCTGTGAGGTTTGATGGCAACGTCGGCGTTTCTCCTTGGCAGCCAGTAGCGTTCGTGCAGAAGTTCCCACCGTCACTGCCGTGCCGGGCCCGCCGGTGCTTCTGCTTAGCGGTTTCGAGCTCGCACCGCTCGGATACTCGACCGAAGAGTTTTTCGTCTCGGGCACAGCCTCCTCTTACACGCTTGCCGGCGAACCCACGCCGGACGGGCACTGGCAGGCCGCCCCGGCAGAAACCGCACCCTATGTCACCCGCATCGTGGTCGTGCGGCCGACCGATGCCCATAAGTTCAACGGCACGGTCGTGGTGGAATGGCTGAACGTCAGCGCCGGTACCGACGCGACGCCCGACTGGAACGCCGCTCACCGCGAGATCATGCGCGGCGGCTACGCCTATGTCGGCGTTTCAGCGCAGAAGGTCGGTGTGGACGGCGGTCCCAGCATGGGGGCCAACTCGATGGCCAAACCCTTGAAGAAGGCCAACCCGGAACGCTATGGCTCCTTGATTCATCCGGGTGACGCGTTCTCGTATGACATCTTTTCCCAAGCCGGCCGGCTGCTTCGCCAGCCCAAGGCTGCCGGGGTACTCGGACCCTTGAGCCCTAAGCGCATCCTCGCGGTCGGCGAATCGCAGTCGGCCGTGTTCCTGACCACTTACGTGAATGCGGTGGACCCGCTGGCGAAAGTCTACGACGGGTTCCTGATCCACTCGCGCTTTGGCGCCCCTTCACGGCTCGACGGCGCGTCCATGATGGGTGCCGGTGCCAGCCTTCCTCAGCCGACGAAACTGCGCACGGATTTGCGCGTGCCGGTGATCACCGTGATCACCGAGACCGACCTGATCGGGGGCGGCCTTCCTGGTTTTTACGCCGCTCGCCAACCCGATAACGAACATCTTCGCGTGTGGGAGATTCCCGGGACGGCGCACGCCGACATCTACACCTTCATGGCCGGGTTCATCGATTCGGGAACGACACCGCTCGATAAACTGGCAGCGGCCTGGCAGCCCACCGACAAGATACTGGGCGCCCAGCTCGCCAAGCCGATCAACTCAGCTCCGCAGCACCATTACGTGGTGCAAGCTGCGCTCTGGTACCTCGATCGCTGGGTCAAAACCGGACATGCCCCATCGAGAGCCACTGCCCATGACGCTGACCGCGAGCGCGGACAAGCCGCCGCGTTGATCTCGATGCGAACGGCGAAACTCGAAGGCGGCGTGCGCACGCCCTGGGTCGATGTGCCGATCGCCCGGCTGTCGGGGGTCGGAAATTCAGGCAGCCCGCTCGCCTTCCTGGCCGGAGTCACCGAACCCTTCGATGCGGCAACGCTTGCTCGCCTCTATCCCGGCGGCAAGAGCGAGTACTTAAAGAAATTCGAGGCGTCGCTCGATTCGGCGATCAAAGCAGGATTCATCCTGCCCGCGGACCGGCAGGAGATCCTGGAGTTGGCGGCGCTCGCCTATCACGGCTGAGCGGGAGAGCCATCAATGAACCGTAGAGACTTTGTTTCGAGTGCGGCGCTAACCCTTGGCGCGTGCACTCACCACATCGGTCGGCTTGGGGGCTGAGTCGAAGGGCGCAGAGTCCCGTTGCGGAAACGCTCTATGGCAAGGTGCGTGGCGTCAATGACGGCGGTGTGTACATTTTCAAGGGGATTCCGTACGGCGCCTCGACCGCAGGCGCCAACCGCTTCATGCCGCCCAAGAAGCCGCAGCCCTGGGCGGGCGTGCGTGACTGTCTTGACTGGGGTCCCATTTGTTCGCAGGTCGCCGGCGGTACGCTCGGCGGCGGCGCCATGGGCCGTGAGTTCGGACTGCTCTTCGGCGTAGGCCCGGCGTCGCTGACCTCCAGCGAGGACTGCCTGTCCGTGAATGTGTTCACGCCGGGCCTGCGCGGCAAGAAGCGCCCGGTCATGGTATGGATCCACGGCGGCGGGTTCGCGATCGGCGGCAGTCCTGGAGCGCGCACCGAGGGCACCCACCTCGCCCGCCATCATGACGTCGTGAGCGTGTCCCTCAACCATCGTCTCGGCGTGCTGGGTTATTGCCATCTGGCCGACCTTGACAGCGGATTTGAGCATTCGGGCAATGTCGGGCAATTGGACCTGATCGCGGCTCTTCAGTGGGTGCGGGACAACATTGAAGCGTTTGGCGGCGACCCGAAGAATGTGCTCATCCACGGCGAATCCGGCGGCGGCGCCAAGATCCATCTGCTGATGGCATGCCGGCGGCCAAGGGGCTGTTTCAGCGCGCCGTCTGCCAGAGCGGTGTGATCAGAAGAACACCGACGGGATGGAGCCTGCCGGATCGCGAGAAAGCCACCGCAGCGGCAACGGCGCTGCTCAAGGATGCCGGCCTCGGCCCGAATCAGGTCAAAGAGCTGCAGCAACTTCCAGTCGATCGCCTACTGGCCGCGCTCACCGCCACGATCCCGCCTCCGGGTAGCAGTTTTGCGCCCGTGTTGGGGACCGCGGATATACCTCAGGACCCGAACACGGCCATGGCGCAGGGCTCGGCGCGCGTACCCTTCATGATTGGCTGCACCCAGCACGAAGCCAATTTCATGCTGGCGAGCGCTGGGGTCGACAAGACGAAAGTGACGGATGAGCAGCTGACACAGCGCACCGCCGGTCATGGTGGGTGCGGACCATGCCGCCGAGCTGATCGCAGGCTACCGCAAGAACTATCCGACTTTTACGCCCGGCGAGACTGCTGGTGCGCGTTATGTCGGATAGCACGAGATTCGCATCCATCAAGGCCGCCGAAGCGCACCTACATGGGCGGTGGTGCGCCCACCTACATGTATTTGTTCACCTGGGAAAGCCCGCTCATGCCAACCCTGCAGTCTTCCCACGGCATCGACGGTGGCTTCTATTTCGGCAACACCGAGGTTCTGCCGATGACCAAGGGCAACC
Organism: uncultured Gammaproteobacteria bacterium; assembly: GCA_963749775.1. Classification (GTDB taxonomy): domain Bacteria; phylum Pseudomonadota; class Gammaproteobacteria; order Steroidobacterales; family Steroidobacteraceae; genus Bog-1198. Next base: position 378,910 of record CAVVPB010000004.1, on the reverse strand, counting down.
CCGAGGCGCAGCAAATCTCCGCCAAGGGCAGCGCCGCATGGGCGAGCTTCGCGCGATCCGGAAATCCGTCGAATCCGAGCCTTGGGGGTTTGGCCGCAATACACGCTCGATAAGCGCGCGACGATGGTCTTCGCCGGCGCATCGCATGTCGAAGACGCGCCGATGGATGCGGATCGGCTGCTCTGGGAGAAATTGACCGCGACCTGATGTCTTAGGAGCGCTCGCGGTTTATCGCGATGAGCGCTGCCTTGGGGATTGGCCGGATGCGCCGAGGCTGCGCTAATTTTGCGCCTTCGGGCATCGGCCATGCCGAAATCATGCAGCATGCGGCCGAAGAGCAGCGCCTGCGCACGGGTATAGGGTGCAAGCTGGCGCGACACCAGCTTGGTGAGCTCGGCCTTCACCCGGCGCTGAACGCTCTGGCCGAGGGGCGTCAGCGTCAGCTCGACCCGGCGGCCATCGCTGGCGCTCTTGCGGTAGCTGATGAGACCGGCATCGCTGAGGCGGGTCAGCTCGGCGGTGATCAGGCTGCGGCCGATCTGGAAGAACTTGGTCAGATCCAGGGGAAACACCACCTCCCCGATCGAAATCAGAACACAGATCCAGGCCCCGCGCGGTCCTAGGGAGTATTCCTCGGTGATTTTTTGCGTGGCCGCCTTCTGCGGCCGCGGCGCCAGCACCAATCCTTCGCAAATGAACCCGATCTCTTCCCAGGACAGTTCCCGGGCACCGGCGCGAGCAGTTTTCTTCATCAACGCTCGGAACTACGCCATCGCAACCGCAGGCGACAGCGGCCCGCGGACTCTGGCTTTCAGCTGCGCGAAGTCCGCTTCATATTTCGGCCGCACCGTCCCGCAAACCCAGTCCCAAATCGTCGTGTAGCCGCCATAGTTGAAGTTGAAAAACTTGTGGTGCTGGTCGTGAAACGTCGCGGTGATAAACCATTTGGTAGCCCATGACTTGTTCCACCAGCGCGGGAAAAATTCATATCCGGAATGCACGTAAAGACCCATGATGATGTTCGTCGGCGCAATCAACGCCATGGTCGGTGCATGCACCGCGAACAGCACGGTGAACAGCGGAACGAAGCCCCCATTGATGAGGGATTCCAGGGGGTTGACCGACAAGGTGGTCAGCAAATTCGGCGAAATGGAAAAATGATGAAGCTTATGCACCTAGCGATAAACAGGCTCCACATGCATCAATCGATGCAACCAGTAAAAATAGGCATCGAAGCCGAAAAAATAGGCGGCATACTCTAAAGCGATCACCCACGGGCTGACGGGAGACTTGTCGAAAACGACCAAACCATGCTTCGTCAACGTTGATGTTATAAAGCCGAGAACGACGCCGGCGGTCGCGAGATTGATGATGCCGAAGAGCGCCTCATTGCGAAAAGTTCGCCATCGAAAGCCTTTGGGCTGAATTTTCCTGGCACGGAAAAAGCTGCGAAAAACCGTAACCAAGAGGCCGGCAACGACAAATAATAATCAGCCACCGGAAAAGCGGATTTCCCCCGGTCCAAATATGCTGAAGTGCTGTCCACAATGCCATGCCACGCCCTCCTAAAGGCACTCACCATCACCGAATTTGAGGTAATTGTAGCGGCTTTGCACCGCATCGGCACCGTGCTGTTGTCCAAAAAATGAACAAAATGTTGTCATGCAGAACTTGAGCCCTTGACGGACATGACGCCAAAGCTTGTGATCTCAGTTACAGCCAAGGAGGGTCAAGATGTCCAAGATATTGCGCGTCGCAGCACTGGCTACCAATCTCCGGGACGCGCCGGTACCCGCCGCGATCAGCCTGGTGGAAGAGAATGGCGAGTTGAAATTCTGCGATGACGAGGGTCACTCGCTGTATGTTAGCGACCTCGATCCGGCCGGCCGCTCGGTGTGCGTGGGCCAATGCGCCAGCCAGTGGCCGCCCGGTCGCCGCCCCGCAAGATGCACATCAGATAGGCGATTGGACGCCGATCCGCCGCCCCGACGGGACCCTGCAGTGGGCCTACAAAGGCAAACCGGTCTACACCTTCAGCGGTGATACCGCGGCCGGCCAAACCCATGGCGCAGGCGTAGGGGGCGTCTGGCGCTTGCTCGTTCCCTAGAGCCATTCATTCCTTAGGCATGGGTCACAAGTGTGACTTGATTCTGTTCAATTTAATGGTCCTGACGCGTGCATCGGCATATAATTCAACTATTGAACATTAACGGCCCGGCGAATGAAACGGACGATTTAAGGTCGCGGCGTAGGGCAATTAAGTTCGCGATAAGGGTATGCGTGTGATCTCTGCAATGCGATATCTGGGTACTGCGGCGATGCTGTTTGCTTTGGACGGCGCAACGCTGGCGGCCGATTCCCAGACCAACGCCCGCAGAACGGTCAGGTGGGCTTTGTCGTCTCGCACATCAAGTATGCACTGTCGAAGGACGCGAACGAGACAGGCGCCTGCCCGGACGGGATGACGAAGGGCTACGGCAATGCGGGCGGCTTCAACGACGTCGGTGCCGCCTTCGTTTCGAAGACCGGAGTTACAGCGCAAGGAGGGAGAGGTCGAGGATCAATATGTGCGGCGGGTCTTCACCCAAGCCATGAGTGATCCGAACACCAAGAACCTTTGCCTGAATCCTGAGCTCGGCAAGCCGGATCCTAACTTCAAGACGGTGACGGGCAAGAACGTTGCCGGCCGACGGAATCGATCTCGACGGTCAGGATTCACACATCAATGGGAAGGCTGCGCCGAACACCTGCCCGCACGACGATTTTGTCGGCATGAATGGCGAGCGCGGCATCGACAATCAGTTCTTCAGACTCGTCGGCTGCAGCAAGTCGTGGCAATCCACGGGTCTGTCCAACACGTATGAAATCGAGATGTACACCGGCGCGTGGGGCATTCTCATCACGTTGAAGGGCGCTGAGCGATCTGCGCAATGCCAAGGACGTGGAGGTCGGCATCTACGCGAACGGCGATCCGATTCAGCTCAGCCCGACGCGCGAGGCTCTGCCGAACGCCACTTACGCCATCGACCAAGACCCCCGCTTTCGCGCCACGACCCACGGCCGCATCGTGAACGGCGTGCTCACGACCGATCCGGTGGATGTTCGGTTTCATGTGATCACCAACAGCATTCACCTCGAGCGTCCGCTGCAGGATGCGCGGCTGCGCATGACGTTCACCCCGGATGGCGGCCTGGACGGAATTCTGGCCGGGTACACGCCGGTCGAGGAGCTGTACGACTTTCAATACGGATTCCGCAACGGCAAGGATGCCAAGGGCGACCCGGCGCCGCTGCAATTAAGAACGGTGTCCTCCATCGGCCAAGCGGCCGTGCTGGGGCACACCTGCCAGGGCGCCTATTATGCGATGAAGCAGCTTGCGGACGGGCATCGCGATCCCAAGACCGGACAGTGCTCGTCGATCTCCACGCAATACCGCATCAAGGCGATCCCCGCCTTCGTGGTCGATCGGCCACGGAAAGCGTCAATAAGGACTTGGATCGTAGTGGCGCACCAAAACCGGACTACCGCTAGGTCGGTGGTTCAGAGGCGAAGCATGTATGTGAGTTCTGCGATGCGAATCTTAAGCACCTCCGCGGTGGTGGGCGGGATCGCGCTGTTCGCGCTCAGCGCGGCGTCGGCTGCCGACGTCCAGACCAATGTTTTCCAGAATGGCGAGGCGGGCTTTATCGTCTCGCACATTGCGTACGCACTGTCGAAGGATGCGAATGAAACCGGCGCCTGCCCGGACGGGATGACGCAGGGCAACGCCGAGATCTTCGCGCAAACGCCTGACGGGCACCGCCACGACGGAGAGTCCGATCAGGATTATGCGCGCCGCGTGAATCAGGCGAGCTCAGGTCTTGAGCACGGCCCCCAACGGCCAGAATCTGTGCATGAACCCGGAGGCCGGCGCGTCCGGATCCTCACTTTCGCGTCGTGACGGGCAAGAACGTTCCGGCCGAGGGAATCGATCTTGACGGCCAGGATTCGCGCATCAACGGCAAGGCAGCGCCCAACACCTGCGCGCACGACGATTTTCGCGGCATGAATGGCGAGCGCGGCATCGACAATCAGTTCTTCAGACTGGTCGGCTGCAGCAAGTCGTTTCAATCCACCGGACAGTCCAACACGTATGAAATCGCGATGTACACCGGCGAGTGGGGCATTCTCATCACCTTGAAGGGCGTGAACGATGTGCGCAATGCCAGCAACGTGGAGGTGGGCTTGTATGCGAGTGCCGATCCGATTCAGCTCAGCCCGACGCGCGAGGCTCTGGCGAACGCCACCTACGCGATGGACCAGGATCCGCGCTTTCGCGCGACGACCCACGGCCGCATCGTGAACGGCGTGCTGACCACCGATCCGGTGGATGTTCGTTTCCATTGGGTCGTCAACAGCATCCACCTAGAGCGCCCGCTGCAGGATGCGCGGCTGCGCATGACGTTCACCCCCGATGGCGGCCTGGAGGGAATTCTGGCCGGGTACACGCCGATCGAGGAGATGTACGACTTTCAATACGGATTTCGCAACGGCAAGGATGCCAAGGGCAACCCGGCGAACGCCGACTCATCTCCGGCTCTGCCAACGGCCAAGCCCGCGTGCTGGACCATACGTGCAATGGCGCCTATTTTGAGCTGAAGCGGCTTGCCGACGGGCATCGCGATCCCAAGACGGGGCAATGCACGTCGATCTCCACGCAATACCGCATCAAGGCGATCCCCGCCTTCGTGGTCGATGCGGCCACCCACAGCGTCAACGAGGTGCTGGACAAGAAATGAGCATGATGAGGAATCAAAATCAGATCGCGGCGCGGCGCATTGTGCGGCGGCTCGCCGCGTGCGCGGCGTTTTGTATTCCGCTGATTGGCAGCGTGAGTCTTGCCCAGGAGTCAGCGCCGACGGAGCCGCAAGCCGCCGGCGCCCCGCCCGAGGTTCGACGGCTGACGGAGTCGCAATATCGCGCGACGGTCGCCGACATTTTCGGGCCGGACATTCCGATCGTCGGACGCTTCGAGCACGGCCTGCGCGCCGAAGGTCTGCTGGCGGTCGGTACCAGCCAGGCGGGAATCTCGGCATTCAGCTTCGAGCAGTACGACGCCTCGGCGCGCGGCGTCGCCGCGGAAGTGGTGAGCGAGAAGCGACGCGAGCAGCTGGTTCCTTGCCGACCGCGCTCGGAGAAGCAGTTTCGATGCCGCCTGTGCGAAGCAATTCGTGGAGCATTACGGGCCGATCTTGTTCCGGCGACCCTTAAGCGGCGAAGAGGTGAAGCGCTACGTTCGAACGGCCGAGGTTGCGCAGCAGCGTCTGGGAAATTTCTACCAAGGACTGCAGTTTGCGCTGGCCGGCATGATGGTCTCGCCAGATTTTCTGGTGCGCATCGAGCAGGTCGTCCCTGACCCGAAGCATAAGGGTCAATTTCGCCTGGACCCTTATTCCAAGGCGACACGGCTCAGTTACTTTCTGACCAATTCGACGCCGGACGCGGAATTGCTGCGTGCCGCGGGCGCCGGCGAACTCGACACGGACGCGGGTCTGGCGCGTCAAGCGGATCGTCTGATCGCCTCGCCGCACTTCGAGCGCGCGGTGCGCGCGTTCTTCGAGGATATGCTCGAGTTCGATACCTTCGGTGAGCTCGCCAAGGATCCGGTCATCTATCCGGCGTTCAACTCGACCGTGGCGCAGGATGCCCAGGAACAGACGATGCGCACGATCGTGGCGCTTCTGGTGGCGCAGCGAGGCGATTATCGTGACCTTTTCACCACCCGAGGACACGTATCTCACGCGCGCGCTGGGAGCGGTTTACCGGCTGCCGGTGGCGACCCGCAATGGCTGGGAGAAGGCGCAATACCCCGCCGGCAGCGGTCGCGAGGGTATTCTCACGAATGTCAGCTTTCTAGCGTTCTATTCCCATCCCGGGCGCTCATCCTCGACCCTGCGCGGCAAAGCCATTCGCCAGGTCTTTCTTTGCCAGGCCGTACCGGACCCGCCCAACAATGTGGACTTCAGTGTGGTGCAGGATTCGTCAAATACCGCGATGCCCACCGCACGAATCAGGCTCGAGGCGCATCGCACGTCGCCGGCCTGCGCGGGCTGCCACCGCCTCATGGATCCTTTGGGTTTGACACTGGAGAATTTTGACGGCGTCGGGGCATACCGCGCGCAGGAAAATGGCGCGGTGATCGACGCCAGTGGCACCTTCGACGGAAAAGAGTATCAAGGCGCGCCAGGTCTCGGGCAGGCGATTCACGACAGTCCGCAAACGCCGCGCTGTCTGGTGGACAAAATGTATCGCTCCGCGGTGGGCCGCAAGGCGACGCCGGATGAGCGCCCGTATCTCGACTATCTCAATCAGACTTTTCAAGCCGACAGCTATCGCGTGCCTGATCTTATGCGCGCGATCGCCGTCAGTCGATCTTTCTACGCCGTTTCGGCGCCCAATCCTGTGAATCCGCCGCAACGCGCCGCAGTTCAGACCCGCAATGGAGGCCGTTCATGAAGAAGCTCGATCGACGCACCGTATTAAAGGGAGCGTTGGGCGGCGCCGCCATTGGCGTGGCGCTGCCGTTCCTGGATGTATTTCTCAATGACAATGGGCAGGCACTGGCCGCAACGGGTCAACGCCTGCCCGTGCGTTTCGGCACCTGGATCTGGGGCTGCGGGCATATTCCCGAGCGCTGGATCCCGACCAAAACGGGCACGGACTATGACCTGCCGCCGGATCTGGAACCGCTCGCGCCTTACAAGAGTCAGCTGGCCATATTCAGTGGCTACGACGTCAAACTGGACGGAGTCGCCAACAAGCCGCACATCACCGGCTGTCTGGGCTTAAGGACGGGCATTCCGGTTCCCAATGAGAGCGTGCGCGCGCCGACGATCGACGTGATCATCGGTGATGCGATCAGCGCAGGCTCCCGCTTCAGCTCCATCGAAGTGAGCACGTCGGGAATCGACCGGTCCTATTCGTTCCGTGCGGCAGGTTCAGCCAATCCGAGCGAAGTTTCGCCCGTCAAGCTCTATCAACGCATCTTCGGCGAGGGCTTCCAGGACCCGAATGCCGCCACGTTCACGCCGGATCCGCGCACGATGGTGCGCAAAAGCGTGCTGTCCGCGGTCGCGGAAGATCGCCAGCGCCTGATGCGCACGTGTCGGTGCCGACGATAGGCGCCGACTCGAGGAGTACTTCACCTCGATTCGACATCTCGAGGATCAGCTCGCGCTGCAGCTGCAGCCGCCGGCACGCGTTGAGAACTTCACGAAACCGGATGCACCGCCGAACACGCCGATGGATTCGGAAGTCAGCAACGTGATGGTCACGCATAAGCTGATGGCGGGGCTGCTTGGCCAAAGCGCTGCAATGCAATCAGACCAAGGTCGTCAACGTGCTGCTTTCCGACACGACGTCAAATCTGCGCCGTGCCGGCTCGAGCACCACGCATCACACGCTCACGCATGAGGAGCCGGTCAATCCGACGCTGGGCTATCAGGAGCAGGTCGGCTGGTTCGCTCAGCAAAGCATGGTGGCCTGGAAGGACTTCCTCGACGCTCTCACCGGCATCAAGGAAGGCGACGGCACGTTGCTCGACAATTGCCTGATCTTCGCGCACTCCGATTGCTCCATCGCCAAAGCCCATGCGGTCGAAGGCATTCCGATGATGGTGGCCGGCCGTGCCGGGGGACGCATTCGCACCGGATTCCACCTGGCCGGGCGTGCCGACCCGGCGACACGACTCGGGTTGACGCTGCAGCAGGCGATGGGATTGCAGGTCGAGCGGTGGGGTGTTCAGTCGATGCAAACGAACCGCACGATCACGGAATTGATGGCGTAACGGCGAATTCACCGTCGCGAGGGCGCGATCAGTCGTGGTCGCGCTCCCCTCGCCGGTGCGGAAGAGCGGCCGACAGCAGAGCTGACGGGATTTGTGCTGCAATACTTAAAAAAATTTACGGGAGAATAGGATGCATTCACGGGTCGGCAGTATCGCGATAGCCACTGTCCTTGCGGCCACCACTGCCAGCTTCGGCGCCGAGGATAAGCCGGCAGCGCCCGTCTTCGAGCCGAACGGGACCGTGCAGGTGCCTGCCTTTGAGCTGCCGCCATCGACGCTGATCAGCAAGGAAGCGCTGGAGGCGCAAAAAATGCGCGCAGGAAGGCCGGGCGGCGTACCGCCCTCGTCGGGGGACATTGCCGCGGTACGCAAAGGCCTGGAGGCGATGTTGGCCCCGCAGGTGGCGGGAATGCGCAAACTGTATTCGGTCGATGTCGTCGAGCAGACGATAGCGGGTGTCCCCACCCGCATTGTCACACCGCAGGACAAACCTTTCGACCGCCAGCACGTGCTGATCAACCTGCATGGCGGTGGCTTCAGCATGTGCGCCGATGCCTGCGCGATGCTTGAATCGGTGCCGATCGCTTCGCTCGGTGGCTACAAAGTAGTGACCATCAACTACCGCATGGCGCCCGAAGCCACTCACCCGGCCGGCGTGGAAGACGTTGCGACGGTCTATCGCGAACTGTTGAAGAGCTACAAGCCGAAGAATATCGGCATTTACGGCTGTTCGGCGGGCGGCGCGCTGACTGCGGAAACGGCGGCCTGGCTGCCGGCGCATGGTCTACCGCAAGCGGGCGCAGTCGGCATATTTGGCGCGGGCGCGGTGCGCTTCGGCGCGGGGGATTCGGCATGGATTGCAGCCTATATCGACGGCTCCTTCCCGCCGCCGGCAAAACCTGGCGCAACACAGCCCGACATCACCCGTGGCTACTTCGGCACTACCGACATGACCGATAAAATCATTTCGCCCGCGTTACACCCCGAAGTGACGGCGAAGTTCCCGCCCACGCTCATCATCACCGGCACCCGCGCGATGGACATGAGTCCGGCGATCTACACCAATTCACAGCTATTGAAGGCCGGCGTGCACTCCACTCTCATCGTCGGCGAAGGCATGGGCCATTGCTATATCTACCAGTCGAACCTGCCCGAGGCGCAGGATGCCTATAAGGTGATCGTCAGTTTCTTCCGGGAAAACTTGAAGTAGCAGAAGTCGATGGAGTTGCTTCCAAGCCTCGTATGATCGGCCGCTCAGAGATTGTGGTCTTCGTCGCTACGCTGCCGGTTCGAGAGCCATTTATCGGCAAATGATACGGGAATCTGCCGCGCCGGAAGCTGCAAAGCGGTTCCTCTGTCATAGGCAGTGCGAATGCTACCGCCCTCAAAGCGGCGGATTCTTGGCTTCGTCCGCCTTGAGCTGCTCGCCGTCTTTCAATTGCAGCCAGTGCTGCGCCACCAGCCGGTCGATTTCCTGGTTGAAGCGCATGAGATAGTCAGCGCGCGATTTGTACATACTCTGCAACTGCTCCGCCGAAATTGCCTCCTGCAGACCGATCATCCGGCGCGGCATGTTGGCGGGTTCGGCAGCGGGCGCCGAGGCGATATAGCGGACGGTCGGCAGATCGACGTAGGGCGTGCGTACGCCCGCCCTTGGCGTTGCCGTATTCGTCGCGCACGATTTCGCCATTGGCCATTTCGATCGGGGGCGCCTTGGGTGGCGATACACCCTTGGTGATCCAGTTGATCAGGTTGACCAGAGTGGCGTTATAGAACGGCGCGCTCGGAAATTGACTTAAGTGTTCGCCGGGAAGCATCACGTTGTCCAGCGTCGCAAATATCACCTTGGGGTCGGCGATGCCGCGGGTGGGAACGTGGGAGGCCGCTGGAAATTGATATTCGCGGAAGCGATCATTCGGCGCATCGCTGTCCGCACGGATGGTAAATACCGCGCCGCGACTGAAAGCGCGAAACAGGCCGAAGTCTCCCTCGCCAACAACATGGATGACTGCCGCGTCGCCGCCGGTGATCGGCCCCACCGCGAATGCTTCCATCGGAAGATAGCCGTCATAGATCGGCTTGCCGTTCGGCAGGCGCGCCTTGGCGTGGGATTCCTGGATGTAGCGCAGCGTGGTCATGCCGGTTTGCGACGATCCTCCCATGATGAGGTACTTAACCTTCATCCCGGCAAAGGGCCCGTTGCTCGCATTGCTCTTCAGCAATGCTCCGACCTGGCTCATGATTTCCTGAGAGATCGCATCCTGCGGGCCAGAGGCCATGGGGTTCCCCGACGTCGCGGGGGCCTCCGGAATCTGCAGTGAGGCGTAGCGTGCGGGGTTGAATTTCTTATTGAACGCTTCCAGCGCCGAGCGCTGCGAGACCACCATGACCCACCCATGATCGCCGGGCATCAGCACATCGCGCAGGCCCCAAAAAGGGATCGCGCCCTGCGCATGCAGCGTCTCGACGGCGACAACGCCGGAGAACTTGGCAGGATCTTTCGGTTTGCGCACCAGCAGCGCGGTCTCGTAAGGCCTTCCATCCACCGTGCCGGAAACGAAATACTCCTCCTCGACGTAGCCATAGGGCTGAAGCACCGGCAGCGGCAATCCCGGGCCGGCAACAGGCTTTTCGTTCATACCTCGGAAGGGCTCGCCCGATTGCGCCGTGACCGGGATCGGACCGGTGATCTTGGCGGGCGAAACGCCCGCGGCGTAGGCCGGTGTGACGGAGGCCAGTATGGCCCCGACAACGGAGGCCAGCTTGATTATTGGCATGGGAAATTCCTATTGATCAGCAGGCGCTTGGCTACATTGTCCGGCGAACCTCTCGCTCAAGGTAGCCGCTGCACCAGTTCCAAGTGATTGCCGTCCGGATCCTCCAGCTGCCCCACGGCCACGTGATACTTCGGCTGTTGGGCGATCGGAGCGCTCAGGTGGTAGCCGGCAGCGATGAGCTTGGCTTCCAAGGCCTTGATGTCCGGAACCGCCAGAATGATCCGATTCAAGGAACCGTGCGCGGCCCGCTGCGCTTCCGCCTTGGGTTTGAATAAGATGATGTACGGCGCCGCCGCCGGGAAACATGAGAGGCGCTTCGGTCCCCGAGGGCATCTCGATCCGCCCGGCAAGGGTCATGCCGAGACCATTCGTGTAAAAAGCAATCGAGCGATCGAGATCCGAGCACGGTATGGAAGACGCCATCATCGAGAGGGCCGTGACAGGCGGCGGACCTTCATTTCCCCCGGGGGCGGCGCTGGCTGCAGCAGCGCCCAACCAGACGGCCATACCCACATGCCAATATGATTTTGCGATGACTCATTTCCCCCCCAATTTGTGCGAGGCGCGGCCAAGCCTGACGCCATCGATCCCCATAACCAATAATTCATCATTTGAACAAACAGTGCAACCAGATCCGGTTGCGATAGTCCCGAAGGTCGGTGGTCGAACTAACGCTGTGCGGCCACGGCCTTCGGCGACACTCGGCCGCCTTGATTGCCCCAGGCTGGTCCGCAAATAGTTGGCCAGCTGGGCTATCTCGGTGTCGGTCATCTTGTCCTTGTAGCCCGGCATATCTTCCCACGCGTCGAAGGCATTCGGATTTTCCGCGGCCGGCTTGGCGCCGTAAAGAATCACATTGAGAAGGGACGAGGCGTCTGGTGCCTGCACGATTGGGCTGCCGCGCCACAGGAGGCGCCTTGCGAAAGCCGCCCCGGCCGGTCGATAAGTGGCATTCATCGCAATGTTTGTCGTAAAGCGCCTGTCCGGCGGCGCGCTCATCGGCGCTCAGAGTCTGATGTGAACTCTCCCCGGCTGCAGGAAGGCTTTTGATGTACACGGCCATTGCCGCCGCGTCGGCGTCCGTCAGATAGCGCAGGCTGTTGGCGATGACCTCATTCATCGGCCCGAAGACCCCGGCCCGGCGGCTAGAACCGCTCTTGAGGTATTTCTGCAGGTCATCGACCGACCACTTCGCCAGCCCAATATCCGCGGACGTCAAATTGGGTGCCGACCAAGTCCTGCTTTTTCCGGCTTCGACCTCGTCCATGTGTATGCCTCCCGTGAGCTGCCGCCCCGCTACGTTCCGCGAGACTTGAAGTTTCGCGGCGTATGGCAGGCTCCGCAATGCGCCAATGCCTCGACGAGATAACGGCCTTCATTCCACGCGTTGAGATTGACTCGAATCCGACACGAGTTCGCCCTCGTTGAAGAACAACGCGTTCCACAAGCGCATCACCCAACGTTGACGAAACCAGAAGCTGTTTTTCGGAGGCACCGAACGCGTCGCGGGGATGGTGCGAAGGTAGGCATAGATCGCTTGAATGTCGGCGGTGGTGAGCTTGGTGAACGAGGTGTAAGGAAATGCGGGAAACAGGTGCCTCTCTCCCGGAGCGACACCGGAACGCATCGCCCGGATAAATTCGTCCTCACTCCAAGTGCCGATCCCGGTGTCGCGGTCGGGAGTGATGTTGGAGGAGTAAATATCGCCGAAGAAGCCATAGGTCGTTCGGAAAGCCCGACCCCCGGCGAATGGCGTTCCCGCCTTCGCCGTGTGGCAGCTGACGCAGTTCGCCACGCCGACCAGATATTGCCCCCGTTCGACTGCCGACTGTTGGGTCGCCCCAATGGTCTGAGGTGCTTGCTTTCGCCCCGGCACGCCGAAAAAAAGCCACAGAAGCGACACGACCAGCCAAGCAAGCGCGACCCATGCAAAGAACGCGCGTCGCGTCCAACGAGGGCGGGGCTGCAATCTAGCTGCGGGCGGACCAGCTATCGCAGTGACCGTTTATGTTGGCTGGCGCGCTAAAGATCATGCAGCTGCCGCAGTCCCCTTTGGGATCACTGAAGAAGCTGCAACCGGAGCAACGTTGGGCGGGGTTTGGACTGGATTCGACGTAATGCAAGGACTGCACGCAGGCTGGCATCGCCGCCCTGCGGGCGACGCGCACGACGCCGCCTTCGCTCTTGATACGGTGCCCACGCGCAACGAGCATTGCGACCGCTCTTTGCAAGAGCTGCCGGCGACCCATTCCGATAGTGGTCACATCATTCAACGGAGTGATCACTGCTATTTCTTGTTGCGGTAAACATCGTGACATGCCTTGCACGGCAGTGCATCAATCATCAATTCCGTCACCTTCTGGACATTCCCGCTCTCGCTCACCTTGGCCATTTCCTCTGTTTTCTGCGCAAACGTTTGCATACGCTTCGAGAAATCGTCCCATTTCGTCCACACCTCCGGCTTTGCCTCGCCTCCGGGGACTTTCGGCTCGAACGCCTTGAGTGCGGACTTGGCGCTGTTCGCGAGGGCTCTGGCCTGCAGGGACAGAGAATCCGCGGGAACCTGGCCGGAAACGATCATGCCAAGAGCCGCCGCTTCCGCGTCCAGTTGCTTCATGATCTGCTCCCGGTAATCAATGGTGTCCTGGTCTTCGGCGTGTGCAGCTTGCTGAAAGCCTAGCAAAAAAATCGGCAACAGCAATGCGCCGACGGCCTTGGAGCCGACCAGTTCATAAAAAATTGCAACATCGCGCTCCGACTAAAAATCGCCATGGATGAAGCAACCAAACGTGTTCATCGACTTTGCAGTTCACCACGGTCAGACTCATCAGCAGGTGGATTTTTTCTCCTGCTGGCCTGTGACTGGCGCGAGAATTGTGCTGTTCGCTGTAGCCGCTCAATTGGAACGGTGATGATCGCGTCAGCAAGGCCAGAAGCAACCATACTGCGCGCGCAAGGACTTCGGCCTTCGCGCCATTGCAACACGGCGATTGCATATCGGGTGTTCGCCCCAGGCCGACGTTGTTCAGAGTTCGCCGTGGTACGAGTAGATCAACCCCACACCTCCACCCTTGAGACCGGGCGCGTTCCAGGAATGAAGAAATTTATTCGTGACCAAAGTCAGATCGTTGGGATACCGCGTGTGAGGCGATAAGAAGATCCATATTCCCGATCGGTTTGCCGGAACGCTCCAACTCGGAGCGAATCCGTGCATAGTGGCCGGTGACTTAGTCGCTCCAGTCGAGTCGCAAGTCGTTCCAAGTACGCCTCGACCAGCCCGGCGAGTTTCGCCCGACCCGCCTTCTCTGCGCCAATTCGTAATTCCGCGACGGTCCAAATCGCGCGCCGGCGTGATCATCATTTCCAGTCGCGGTCGCGCAGGTTGCGGTATTCGCTCAATAGATAAGAGATTCCACTGACCGCTGCGCCACCCAACAGCAATATTGCTGGGGCAACTTCCCAATCCATGACTTACCTGCCGATGTCGCTGAGTCGACGGCCAGATAACCTCGATGATCTCAATCACGAAGGCGTTATCTCTTTCAGATACGAAATTGTCGATGAGCAATACCACCGATCGCCGCGACCCACCCAGAATTCTGCTGGCGATGTACGCGACGGTCTCGGTTTCGTTCTCCGTGCTTCCCTTTCCATGCTGCGGCGGCACCGTTTGATTCCGGTTCGCGTTTGTACGCTAACTTCGCAAGCGCCTGTAAGTGACTTACTAACGTGGCGAAATATGCGGATGGGCGGGTCGCCGAAGCTTTTGGCGAAGCGCTGCCGACGGAGCGCTAGAATCCAGTCGTGGTGGCAAAGCCTTCACTTACCCGACCCAGAAATCCTCGCAGCGATTACAGCGGCGCTCGCGCGTTCAATCAGGCGCAGCCGGCGATAATTCTCAGCGTCATACCGACAGACCCTGGCGCTGCTCCACACGCTGCCGCTCTTTCGCTGAGATTGTCACGCTGGCGCGCGACGGCTAATCGAACGCCGGCCGCGGGATCAGCACCGCATCAATGCAAAAGTATCTGTACTGGCTCAGCAGATAACCGATTCCACATAACGCTGCGCCACCCATCAGAATTATCGCGATAACTTCCCACTCCCATGATCCGCTCCTCGTTACGCTGCATTACACCGTCGCGCGCCACTGGCGTCGCGTGGTGCGCTACCCTACGCAACCGACTGCATGGGAGACGGGAAGGGGTATACGCCTACTCGGCGGTGCCCTCATTCGGCGTGATGCGATGGCGGACGCTGGAGTGAGCCCCACTAATTGCAGCAATTGCAGCCGCCACTGCCTGCAGACATATCGAGACTTAACCATTGTGGATTGCGCCCAAGTCTCTCGGCAAGACGGTGGCCATTCATCATGTTGCTTGAGGTGTAACTGGAGCATGCCACTTGCGCCTTGTTGTGGAGAAGCGGTCGCCGTTCTCTTTGGCTGAATCATTCCTCGCGTTCTCAAGTCAGACTTCGCAAAGCCGCCGGTCGCCACTGACTCGTTGGGGTCCGAAATCCGACGCCGAGTGCGCCGATCAGGCATCAGCAATACAGCTGAACGTAGTGAGACTATGATGGTAATTTTTTACTCAATGTAATTATTTCATATAGACTATAAGTATTGATTTTTAGAGAAAATGATTCGAGGCGACTCATGGCCTAACACGGGTGAACGGGGACTCTCGTCGCGTGCGGTAGACTAACTATGAGGACAATTGCGGAGACCCCTCTATGGCAGATGAGTTGCGCAGCCTCTTCGACCGATGGGAGCGAGTTTGGCATGAGGGCCAATACGACCTGATCCCCACTTGCATCGGCGCAAACTACATCCGGCACGACGAAGCGGGTGACCGGACGGTGCCAAGAGACACCTATGGGGCCGAGATTGCCCAGACTCGGCAGGAGCGACCGGATATTCGTGTCGTTGTCTACGATCACTCATTTAAAGCTGACCGTGCGTGGTTTCGCTTTGCGTTCAAGTGGACTGATCCGAGCACCGGCGAGCCACGCAGTCGGGCTGGCATGCAATCCTATCGGATCGAAGCCGGTAAGCTCGCGGAGACTTGGCTGATTTTGCAACCCTTGAGTTCGGCATGGCCCGACGCTAAAGCACAGGAGCATTGGACAAGCGCACCGCCCGATAGCTGACGCTGGCCGCCGTCAACTGTGGTCATAACCGGAAAATGGGGTTCAAGGTCTGGCTACCGGTGTGATGCGGTCGCCTCAATGCGGCGAATAAAAATGGATTCCGCGTACCAGCCAATTTACGTGCCAACCGCTGATGTAATCATCGGTCCCTCCGCGGACATGCTTCTTCTGTTCCGGACGATACCGCGCATGGATTCCCGAGGAACTTACATTCCCCGCCGGTGTCACGGATAACACGCGGTGCCTGACCCTTTAGAAGAGCCTTCGATCGAAAACTCCATCACTGCGACTTACTATAACCCCCTCATGCTCAAATTCTTCTGCATAACCTGTTTCACGTGCACCTGTTCCCTCGCCTGGGGCGCCACGATCTATGAGCTTCCGCCGGACGGCTCTGCCGTCATCGGAGCTGACGAGCACATCAAATCCACCTATCAAGACACGCTCCTCGACATCGCCCATCGCTATAGCCTTGGCTACGAAGAGATCGTTCGCGCCAATCCAGGAGTCGACATGTGGCTGCCCGGCGAAGGCACGGATATCGTATTACCCGGACGCCGCATCCTACCGCCCGGTCCGCGCGAAGGAATCGTGCTCAATCTGCCCGAACATCGCCTGTACTATTACCCAAAGCCCCAGAGAGGTCACAAGCCCGAAGTGATCACCTACCCGGTGAGCATCGGCCGCATGGATTGGCGATCACCCTTGGGTCAAACCTACATCAGAACCAAGGAAGCCCATCCCAGCTGGTATCCGCCCGAGTCCATTCGAAAAGAGCACGCCGCCAACGGCGATCCGCTGCCCGTGGTCGTACCCCCAGGACCTGGCAACCCACTGGGCGCCTTCAAGATGCGACTGGCCGTCGGTGACGGCACTTATGAAATTCACGGCACCAATAATCCCGTGGCAGTGGGATTGGCGGTCACTCACGGCTGCATTCGCATGTATCCCGAAGACGTAGCCGCATTGTTCCGACGGGTATCCGTCGGCACCAAAGTCTGGTTGCTCAATGAACCTGTGAAAGTCACCTATGTCGACGGCGAATTGCTGCTCGAAGCGCATCCGCCCGTCGATGACGAGGGCCAAGCAACCGAACCCAATCTTGAGCTCCTCTCCCAGCAACTCGAACGTCTACTCGGCAACCAGATTGTCGCCATCCGTTGGGATTTCGCCCGCGACACACTGCAGGCCGCGACCGGCATGCCCACCCTCGTCGGCCTCGAAGCCAATTTCGACCCGACGGCAGCCTCTGCACCTAAGAACGCCAACACGTCAGAACAGACGACGACTGGCCAACGGAACGACAAGTCTCCTTGACCAGAGTCTCTAAGGTCCAGCTCGCGTCTTGTGAAACGCGCCTGGTCTCTAGAGTTGCGAACACATGAGCTAAATCGCGCCTCGAGAAAAGTATTTCTCGTTTGTAGCAGATGCCGGCGCAGACTACGTTGCGTTAGGAGTTGGTATTTTCGAAACAAGGAATACCATCATGACAATTCGCAAGTTCCTTCTGACGGCCGCATCTCTCGCCGCATTGTCACCCGCAATCTCCAACGCAGCGCCGGAAGATACTGCTTTGAAAGCCTGCGCGCAGGCTTTCGCATCGAGTCTTAGCACAGGATCTGGCACGCCGACTTTCAAATTGAAGTATGAAAGTGAATCCCCCGGAACGGTGGCTGAGTACTACGGGAGCCATGATTACACCTTCGACCTGCAGGCTCGCAACCCGAAGACTGGTCTGGCGCTGGCGCAGGCAACGTGTTCGGCGGATAAACACGGTACGATCTTCGCATTGACCCGTAAGCCTCTGGAGGCATCACCCGCGCTCGCGGCCCAACGCTAGCCCCGGCAGAAGGGATACAGTCGGCGGCGGTGGCGGGTTCCTGGCCTGACCGCTTCGCCCTAAAGACACAGTGGCGCGCGCGAGAAGAAATTGCTTCCACCGAGCACCCACCACGTCGCCGATCCGAGTATCCTCAGCCGACAGACAGGGATGGCGGTCCTGAACGACCCTTCGATCAGCAAACAGTGATCCTCACTGCCGCAGCAGCGGCGAGTCGCGCTCAACCGCCGAACTTGTGCCACTGGCCACTTGATTGATGGGCTTCGCTAACAGGTATCGATCCCCTAACCACTCGAGCGCGCTGGCAATCGCTTCGACATAGTTCGCCACGGGCAGCGGTTTAAGGTTTGACTTGTTCGCCATGGTGGTACTCCCGAACATCGACATCTCCTCGTAACCTAAGTACTCGCGCGGCGAGATCGAGTTGAAAAGAAATCCAGCCGATCTGTCACGCGAGTGAATGACTAGGTTTCATGTTGATTTTTTGCTTTTTCCTACCTTATCCAGCAGCGGTTATCGTAGGTTGTTGCGCATGAAATGCGCATGAGCGCTAAAGCGCTGTGTAGTGTAGGAAGTCCCCTACCGTTGGTCGCCACGCGATCGGCATCGGCGTGAGGTGCTTCGCCGACTAACGCGGCATCTCTCCGTCCGGCTAGGCCGCGATTTCCGACCACGCTTCTCATGATAAAATTATGTCAAATTGTCTAGCCGCTTCCCTTAGTGTCCTAACCTAAGGGCCGCCGCGATTTGCGGTGCCATCGAGGTACACATGTCACAAAAAGTCTGGTTCATCACAGGCACCTCCAAAGGATTTGGTCGTGTGTGGGCGGAGGCGGCGCTGGCTCGGGGCGATCAGGTTGCGGCCACCGCTCGCAACATCGACACGCTAGCCCCTTTGACTAAAGAGTACGGCAAGCAAGTCGCGGCACTCAAACTGGATGTCACCAACAAGGCTGAAGTCGATGCAGCAATCGCGGAAACGCATAAGCGCTTCGGTAGGCTCGATGTGGTCATCAATAACGCCGGCTACGGACTCTTCGGCACGATCGAAGAAGTCAGCGAAAAGGAAGCCCGTGCGCAAATCGAAACCAATTTGTTCGGGGCACTTTGGGTGACCCAAGCGGCATTGCCCATCATGCGCGCACAAGGCTCCGGCCACATCATTCAAGTGTCTTCCATCGGCGGCGTCAACGCGTTTCCCACCGTCGGCCTGTACCATGCATCGAAATGGGGTCTGGAAGGGTTTAGCCAGGCACTTGCCGCCGAGGTCGCCCCATTCGGCATCAAGGTTACGATTGTGGAACCCGGCGGCTATGCCACCGATTGGGGCGGCTCATCCGCGATTCGGGCCACCGCCATTCCCGCTTACGATCCCGCGCGCGAAAGGATTGCCGCATTTCGCAGCAACAACGTGCCCGGCGATCCCGAAGCCACCGGTCCTGCCATTTTGAAGCTGGTCGATGCGCAGGATCCACCGCTGCGGATTTTCTTTGGCTCCGGAGGGCTGCCAATGACGCGAGCGGAATACGGACGGCGTATCGAAACCTGGGAAAAGTGGAACACGCTCTCCGTAGAAGCCCAAGGCAATCCGCCGGCGACGCCAGGACGCTGAGGCTTCTTCGTCGGCCATGCTGTTCGGCCGGTTCGACGCGACTAGATGTCGCGTCGAACCGTTTCCAGACCTCACCTCACCCTTCCCGGATCTCGCGCGAAGCGCACTTCGTTGAGCTATCGATCGTCGCATCATGCCTAATCCCCGGGCGGCAGGTCCTTGCCGGCGAGTGGGCGGACACGGGAAATCAAGACTTCCAATAGTCGGCCCGGCTCCTCGATCATGGGCAGATGGGCGCTATGGTCGAACCAAATGAGAGCCTTCGAGGGCGCCTTCAATCGATCCAGCCAGGCTGATGCGATTTCGGAGGGTGTTGTGGTGTCGTGGCGGCCCAGTAGCAGCACGATGGGCACGTCGAGCTCGTGGACATTCTCGAAGGAGACTTGGGCGAGTCTTGGCCACATCGTCTTCATGGTGAAGTCGCTGCTATTGTCCCACGCCTTGCGGTCGGCGAGTCCATATTCAGGCGAGAGGCGCCCCAAGTGGAGGTAGAAGTCGCTGTCCCGACGTCCCGCCGCCAAACCGCCGTAATAGATCGACCATTTCCGCTCGACCCCCGTCTTAGCGAGATCCAAGGCGCTCAAGCCCGGGTAGGGAGCGATCGCCTGCAGTTCTTGAAGCGCCTGCGTGTTGCCGTCGCGCCGCGCCTGATCGAGCACGGTTGCGTAGCTCACCCGCTCATTTTCGCGGAAATCGATGAGTTGCCCCATACCTAAGTACGCGTAAAGCAGGTCGGGGCGCTTGATCGCAACCGCGAGCCCCACCACCGAACCCCAGCTATGCCCCAGCAAGAATATCTTGCGCTTGCCATAACGCGCGCGCAGAAGTTCGATCAGCTCGATGGCGTCATCGCGATATTGGTCGGGCTTCAAGGTGGGCGCCAGCGTCTTAGGATCGTTGAGAAGAAACGATTTTCCGGCCGCGCGCTGATCCCACTCAACGACGGTGAAGAAATCCTCCCACGGCCGTTGAAAGGACCACGAGAGCGGCAGCTCGACCGAGGCAGGTCCCCCATGCACATAGAGGATGATCGGATTTGCTCGATCGGCACCGCGCACGCTCACATATTGGCGGGCGCCGCCCAACGTCGCGATGAAGCTCTCCTGAACGCCATTCGGCGTTACGATCCGGTCAAGGTCGGCCACCAACGCACGGCCCGGCGAATAACTATCTAAAGGGACATCGGGTGTCACCGGAACAACGGGTGGCGTCTGGGCGGCAGCGATTGCAATCTCCGATGCCGCCAGCAAGATAATCGCTCGATGCACCACTTCATTCTATACGGGATACGTTGTCGTTTTGCGAGTTAGCAATGAACTCGTCGACGCCGCGGGCCGCGCATTCGCGTCGCCGCAAAGCGGCCAGTCACCACTGACTCGTTGGGATCGAAACCGGAAATACGGTCATGTGCCGTCGCGGTAGAGGGGCAGGTTTTTTACGGCTTCGTTAGGAAATAGCCACCTTGACGGAAGGCATGACATGACGCCGTGGAGCCGTTTTTCCCCGGCAGGCTAGGGGTCGTCACTGAGAGAAATCGCGCTCGACGGGCACTGGCTGACGGCTTGGCGCACCGCATCCTCGAGTTCCGGTGGCACCTCGCTGACCCGCACGATGGCGTAGCCGTCGTCGTGCAATCCAAACACCTTGGGGCAAAGCCCCAGGCAGACCCCGAAACCGGCGCATACCTGCGAGTCGACACGGACTTTCATTGTGAACCACCCGGCACCGGGTCGAACTCCAAGTTGATGTGAGTCAATCCGCGCAATATGAAGGTTGGCAAATAGCTGTAGCGTCGTGCGCCGGGCGGCCCGTGGACTTTCTCGGAGATGCGAATGTCGCTTGTCCGGTCGAACATGCGGTTGAGACTGACGACCGCCTCCGCCCGCGCCAGCGGAGCGCCGGGACAGGCATGGCGGCCGCGGCCGAATGCCACATGTAACCGGGCGTTCGCCCGGTCTATCTGGAGCTCTCCGGGGTTCTCGAACTTGCGGGAATCCCGGTTGGCGGCGCTGTTGGCGATATACAGGAAGGTGCCGGCCGGGATATCGACGCCGCCGACCTTGGTCGGCTTTTTCGCCAGTCGGAAGTCGCCCTTGACAGGGCCCTCAATCCGCAGGCATTCCTCGACAAAATTGGGGATGAGACTGCGATCCTTGCGAAGGCGTTGCTGGAGGTCGGGGCGCTCGCCGACCACTTGGAAAGCGTAGCTGAGCAGTCGCACCGTGGTTTCCTGCCCGGCGGCGAACAGGTTGGCGGCAATCCGGGCGACATCGAGAGGCTCCGGCACCGAGCGATCGGGAAAGGTGGCCGCCGCGAGCTCTGTGAGGATATCCCCTTTAGGGTTGCGACGACGGTCCTCGATATACGTCGAGAAGGTATCGTAAAGCCACGCCAGCGGCGAGTGCTCGACTTTGCCCTCCTTCACGCCGCCCACCCCGGCTCCGCCACTCTCCTGTTCCTGGCGTATGAGTTTCTTCCGGAACTGCACTCGATCTTCGGGTGGCACGCCCAACAGATCGGAGACGACGAGCACGGCAAAAGGTTGGGCGTAGTCGCCCATGAACTCGCACTCGCCACGGGAGATGAAGCTGTCGATCTGCTGTTCGGCCAACTTCCACATGAAGTCCTCATTTTCCTTGAGGCGCTTTGGTGTGATCAGAGCCATCAGCAACGCCCGGTGGGCGGTGTGCTTCGGCGGATCCATGGTCGGGAGCTGATCGCTGAATGGCGTTTTGTCGCGGTAGGCTTCAATCAGCTCGGAAATGTCCTCGTTTTCGTGTCCCTCCAGGGGAATGGGGCAGCCCGCAAACGGTCCAGTGGTCGACATGCAGGAGGAAAAGCGATCGGGATCGTTGTAGATCTCGAGGGCTTCGTCGTAGCCCGTTACCATGACGATGCCCTGATGCGGCTCACGCAGTACCGGAGACTGCTCTCTCAGGTAATCAAAATAGGAGTACGGATCGTTCACGAACCGGTCGCTGCGGAAGAAATCGTACTTTTCAAACTCGTGGTGCTTATCGTTCATATTGGCTCCCTCTCCGAGCTTCTGCCGGCGGCGGAAGCGTTTACGACCAATAGCCGGGCTTGTCTGGGATAGTTCCGGGGGCACGGGATGGGCGCCGCCGACATGCCCACTTTTTACAATCGGCTGAAAGCTAAGCGGGCATAGCTGGGAGTGTAATTAAACAAGTGGCGCACTTCAAACATCCTGTGATACCTGATCCGCTTTCGGCAACGGTCGGCCCAAAGCGGCCAGTGAACGCACTGAAGTGATTGCTGCGGGATACTACGGGCCGCCGGATGCGGGCGAGGAAATATGAAGTCGACAACTTGGTTGACTGCCGCTTAGCTGCGAGCGATCCTAGCAATGCCTGTCGGTAGCAACAATCCCTCGTTTGGAGGTGTCGGCAACTGCGAGGGACCATTCCCAAGGCCGTTTGTTGCTTGCGTCAGGAGGCACTCCAACGCGCGGGCAGTTCGCGTACTTACAACAAGAGGAAATTGCATGCGTGAATATCTGATGCCGATTTTCGTGGTGGCTGCTCTGACGCTAGCCGGCTGCAACAAGTCGAAGTCGCCGGAAGATGTGTCGAAGGACGTAGCCAGGGCCGAGCAAAAGGCGAACAACGAGGTGACGAAGAGCGAAGAACGCGCGCAGAGCGCGCTCGATAAATCGTACGAGAAGGTCAATGACCAGGAGATTAAATTCAACAACGACGCCGCACACCAAACCTACAATGTGGCCATCGCAAAAGCCGATGGCAACCGCAAAGTGGCTCTGGCGACTTGCGAATCGCAGAGCGGCGATGCTCAAAAGGCGTGCAAGGATCAGGCGGAAGCCGACTACAAGACGGCGCGCGCAGATGCCAGGGCCAGCGCCGAGGCGGCCGTGCAGCAGAAGTAACACATCGTATAGCCCGCGATGTGTCGTCTACCGGAAGTCGACCGGTCGAGCGACCAAGGCGGGCTAACTCGCTGGTTCCCGCGACATATCCATCTTCAGCGCCGACTAGCACCAGAAGTCCTCGGGTAGGAAGCCAAATGCCTGATTAGGCTACCCGATACCTGCCGTTCACCACCGGCGCGTTTGGGTCGCGAAGCGACTATTGGAACGGGAGCGGCACTGGCGGTCGCTCATCGGCCAAAACCACGCAATGGCGGCTCCGAAGCGGACTCTCGCGGCCTAAGGTAAGCTTAAATCCTATATCTCGCGTTTTACTACGACGTTTCCGTCGCCCAACTAGAGGTTAGAGGCCGCGAAAATGACCGTCACCGCCCGAACTCGTTTCACGCTCACCGCAGTGATTCTTGCCGTGGTCTATTACTACTTGCTTGTGTACCTTGTCGGCTGGACGAGTGCGCAACCACGTCCCGGGTGGTGGGTCGGTGTTTTCCCCACTCGACGTATTGGTGCTCTCGGCTGGTTGGTCGCGCTTCACACATTCGCCGTTCTGTTGGCGGCCCTTCCTATCGCGGTCGCAGCCGTGGTCCTAGCGCGGACAAACGCTGTATTGTTGGGGTTAACCGCTGCCGTACTCGCGACCGCCGCGGCCATAGCTCCCGCGCTCGGTTCGGCTATGTGGTCGCTTATCTGGAACAGTCATCCAATATTTTTCATAACCGACCAAGCCAAGCTAATTGTCGCTGTACCTTTTATCGCCTGGGTGCTGCGGGGCGCGTCCTCCAACAAACTATCTTTTTCAATACGCAGATGGCTACGACTGGAAGAAAACAGCAACAGAGTTTGAAGAATCGATGAGCGACTGGCCTGGGAAAGTACAAATCCAAGCGCCCGCAGGTTGAGTCGAATGGCGCCTAACGGTTCGGCAATTGCGATTTCCAGTGCCTGAAAGCGGACGGTGGCGACAGGCCGGAGAGGGTCGAGAGCGCCAGTTCGTCAGCGGGATTCAGTCATGGCGGCAGCCGTCCTGACTGAACATTCCTGAAGCCGTCGTTCCCGGCTTCGCGGTAGGCTACGCGAGCGATAAACGCATACATTTCCATTTTGACGGCGAGCCTCGACGTGCGTTAGGGCTTTCTCGGTAAATGTTAATTTGGCGTTGCCCATTTGAATAACGTCACCCGACAAACCCACCAAGAGACGACCATGACTAGCCCTATGTATATCAACTCGGTTCCCGTTTTTAAGCAATTGCTTACGGCTTTGAAAGCCATTCTGGCTCAGGCCGATGCACACGTTGTCGCCAACTCGATAGAGCCAGACGCATTTTTACAGGCACGCCTTTATCCGAACATGTTTCCTCTGGTCAAACAGGTGCAAATTGCTACCGATTTTGCGCGCGGGATCTCGGCACGGCTTGCAGGTGTTGCTGTTCCCATCTATGAAGGCAAGGAGAAGAGCTTTGCCGATCTTGACGGACTATTGGCCCAGACGCTGGAATTTCTTGATAGCGTGGACTCTTCCAAATTTGAAGGTAGCGAAACGAACGAAATCGTACTGCGTCCTGGTACGCCTAAAGAAAAGAAACTGAGTGGTCAGGCCTATCTGGCCAACTACGGCTTGCCGCAATTTCTCTTTCATGTCACCACCGCCTACGCGATTTTGCGCCACAACGGGCTACCCATCGGCAAGCGTGATTTCATGGGGGTGTACTAATCCTCCCGCCCTTGTCGCCGACCGCGTCCATAAAATTCCCGCAGCAGAAGGGCCGCTGTGGAGAAGCGAATCGGTCGCTGATCGGCCAAACTGGGACATTCGGGGAGGCGGAATGAAGGCATCAAAGCGGTCGTTCGCTTCGAGGGTAGGCTAAGGAGCTACGAACAAAGAGCCCAATGCATACCGACCCAACCGATTCAGAAATAACACCAGTCCCCGCCGACAGCATGAACGTGACGGGTCCCTCAACCGCAGAAACAAGTTCTATCTCAGAGATCCCCCCTATGCTCGACGTCCATGCACCCCATGAAGCAGTGCGCACATGGAAGGATTTTTGCATCCATATTGCGGCCATCGCTGTCGGCCTGCTCATCGCGATTGCGCTCGAACAGACCGTCGAATACTTTCACCACCGCCATCAAGTCGCTGAGACTCGCGAAGCCCTTCGGATCGAACGCCAACAAAACCACTTGCGCCTCGCCGACCAGCTCACCGAGTTTCGCGTTCGTGTTCCAATAATTCAGACCAACCTGGCGGTGTTCCACTACTTGCGCCAGCATCCCGGCACCGCGGATAAGGACCTTCCCGGCAATGTGAACTGGCACAACTTAGGCGCGCCATTTATCGACTACGTCTGGCAAACAGCCCAGCAGACAGGAGTTACGGCATTTATGGACCCGAGCGAAGTTCGCCATAATTCGGAACTTTATCGTCGCCTTAAAATCTGCACGGACAGCTACGCGGCTTTTCGGGTAGCCAACACCGAAGCCCGCGCCTACACAGTTGACGACGCCGATCTTTCTCATCTCACGCCGATTCAGATTGAAGAACAGATCCGACTGACGAGAATAATGTTGAATCTCCTTCATCGCTACGGATCCGATCTTCGTAACCTCGCCATCAGCAATCCTGATTTCGTGCCGGCACCTAGCCCTGAAGAGATCGGAAGTATTGTCCACGAATCGGCGCAAGATTGGCGGGACGTGGAAGAGAGCATGAAACGCCTTCATAGCATGGATGACCTGCCTGAATCGTTCCCTTCTGACGAGAAACGATAACCTAAGTAGCTGACGTGACATATGCCAACCGAATCCGACTTTTCGAGCCGCTTGCTCTGGGCTTTTGACCGTCATTTGGGATCGGCGCAAACTTCCTAGCTAGAATGCAGTACCCACATCTCGTGACCAATAAAATGCCGATTCACGCGACCTACCATTGAGGGAGTCGCAAGCCTTATGAATCCGTACTACGCATACGTCATAGCGCTCATAGCAGGTGCTCCATTCGTCGCGGTTGCTGTGACCGGATTGGTACTTGCTGTCATGCGCCGCTCACACCATCCACGCGCCTCCGCCCTGGCCGCATTTGGATTCTCGGCACTTGCGGTTAACGCACTAGTTACCCCAGCGGTCCGTGTGTACGTTTCCATGGGTGTGGAACCCGGAGTAGCCTAGCCGCCCGTGCGGCGCACATCGGGTTGATGAGCGCCTTTCTCTTCGTTTTGAACCTAGGAGAAATCGTGCTGATTACGTGTGCTGTGTTTGCGAACCGCGGCCGGCCATCAAACGCTGCCTAACTTTCGCGTCGCTCAACCTCATCGTTAGACCTCATGAAGGCACGCCTTCTCTTAGTTGTTGCGGCTGTTGCAATCACAGCGAGCTGTTTCCCTTACCCATATGTCAAGCGCCCGGGCACTTTCGGCACGGTCATAGATGCTGAGACTGCCGCGCCGATAGCAAACGCAACGGTAACTCTGAATATGCACTGGCAAGATGGGTCTGTATACCATTCCACCAGCACTACAACCGACACGAAGGGCAAGTTTGAATTTGCCCCACATTACGTGTGGGGTCCTTTCGTAGTGACACAAGAACTTTCTCCGCCAGTTCTCGGCACGCTCGAGGCGAAATCTGCGACATATAGCAACGTGGCTCGAGAAATTAGCGTCCATGCAGAAGTCCACACGCCGGTAGCGGTTGGCGACATACGCTTGACTAAACTGAAGTGAAATGAGCGCGGTGAGTCTAACTAGGTTGGGCGTACGCGGGTCTGACGCCGCAAAGCCGACACTGACTACCGACCCCTTCGGGTCGAGGGTGTGTGAAAACACACTGTAATGATAAGGGCGCACACTTTGAGCTTCGGGTTAGCCGGAGCGCACGATGAAGCGATTTATCGAAGGCGAAGATCGTTCCCAAAGCACGTTGTTTCCCGAGCATCTCGATGACTACATCGCCGAGGATAACCCGGTCAGGGTCATTGATGTCTTCGTCGAAGAGCTGGATTTGCAGACGCTTGGCTTTGAGGGCGTGCAACCTGAGGTGACCGGACGTCCTGCATACCATCCTGCCTCGCTGTTAAAGATCTACATCTACGGCTACTTGAACCGGATTCAGTCTAGCCGGCGCCTCGAGCGCGAGACGCAGCGTAATGTAGAACTGATTTGGCTGACTGGCCGACTGATGCCGGACTTCAAGACCATCGCGGACTTTCGCAAGGATAACGGCAAGGCCATTCGCAGCGTGTGTCGAGAGTTCATCGTCCTGTGCCGGGAACTGAACCTGTTCTGCGAGGCCATCGTGGCCATCGATGGCAGCAAGTTCAAAGCGGTCAACAACCGGGACAAGAACTTCACCGACCGTAAGCTCAAGGCGCGGATGCAACAGCTGGAGGAGAGCATCGCGCGCTACATGACGGAACTGGATCGGGCGGACCGAGAACCTGCGCTGGTGACGGAAGCGCGGGTCGAGCACATTAAGCAGAAGGTCGAGACGGTCAAGAAGCAGATGCGCAAGCTCAGGCAGATCGGCAAGCAAATGGCGCAGGCCCCGGACCGCCAGGTCTCCTTGACCGACCCCGACGCACGCTCGATGGCGACCAGCGGCCGCGGCACCGGCATGGTGGGTTACAACGTGCAAACGGCCGTGGATACGAAGCATCACATGATCGTCACACATGAAGTGACCAACGTCGGTCACGATCGCGAGCAGCTCTCACCGATGTCCCACCAGACACGCGATGCCATCGATGAGCAAGACTTGACGGTGCTTGCCGATCGCGGTTACTACAAAGGCCAGCAGATCTACGATTGCGAGCAAGCGGGGATCAAGACTTTGGTCCCCAAGCCTCAGACCTCCGGCAACAAGGCGGCGGGGCTGTTCGACAAAGCTGATTTTCGCTACATCCCGTCGAAAGATGAGTACCAATGCCCTGCTGGTCAACGCGCGATCTGGCGCTACACGACCGTCGAGGACGGCTTAACGATCCACAAATATTGGACCTCCGCTTGCTCTCGGTGTGCGATCAAAGCGCAATGCACGACCAACCAGTATCGGCGCATAACCCGCTGGGAGCACGAAGAGGTGCTCGAGGCAATGCAGAAGCGCCTGAATCGCACACCCCAAGCTTCGCGGATACGCCGTCAGACTGCCGAGCATCCCTTCGGCACGATCAAAGCATGGATGGGAGCGACGCACTTCCTGACCAAGACGATCCCGCGCGTAAGTACCGAAATGAGTTTGCATGTACTGGCCTACAACATGAAACGCGCGATGCAGATACTCGGAATCGCACCGCTCATGGCGGCCATGAGGGCTTGAATGCCCTTTTCTCTGCCGCGACCACATCGATAATCCGCGACCTTCCAGAATATCCATGGCCAGGACAGTCGTCACAGCCCCTTATCGTGCACGTTTTCGCACGGCCTCGGTCGTTAGGAGACCGTTTCGGCGAGAACGTTTACTCCACGGCCTTGTTCAAACAGTAGCGCGTAAACGAACCAGAGTTTTGCGGCATCGAACGCCACATCGCCGAGTTTTACGATCATTTCCCCCTGGGCACCAAATAAAACCGCAAAATCGAGCACTGTCGCAGTTATCAAGAGTAGTCCGGCCCATCGCGGAAGTACGTGCGCACGCATGGTTGCAATGCCCAGCAGTATGAGTCCGGCTCCAGAGGGAATATAAGCCGCGAGCACGACCCAACTGAAAATAGGAAGTGGTCCCGCCGGATCAAGCATCGCATAGGCGGTATTTGGCACACTCGGCTGTAGAGCAATCACCGGGAGAATCCAGGCGGAGACCATGATTTGCGCCGTCAGCACCAGAACGCCAAAGAAAGTTAGAACGAACCCGATTGATCCGAGCCGCCCACTTTTCTCTGCTTGCACTAAATAAAATCCGATTAAGCCGAACAGAAAGAGCATGTACGAGATTGAGAGTAGCGCGTGGGCTGGCATCCAATGGCTGCTAAGCACGGCGTTTGCTGCATAGTCGCTAGGCGCCATGACAATCGAAATTATCCCCGTCAACGCTGAGAGCAGCCAAGCGATTGCGCCCCAGCGAATGAGTTTCTGAGTGGTCATCCGTATTTCCCCTTTATCCTTGTGAACGATCTGCGGGATCTTCTTGAGGACCCTCCCTGCGCCTGTCATCCAGCGCTTCTACAAATGCGGAAGCCTCTGAAGTGCAGTGTCTCACGGGCCCGGGCCCCGCGCACTGAAGCGGCTAGTTATATTGTATCGACCCGACACAGGAACCGGGAAGGAAGAAATCGGGGTAAAACTGATTCTAAAGCAGCGCGGCATCCTAAATTTGGTGTTCTCCAAAGCCGTCGCTCACGACGGACAGCTTGGGGTTGCCGTCTGCCATCGTAAAAGACCTGACGACCCAAAAGCAGCGCCAGCGACAAACAGGAGTATCCTGAGTATCCAGCGCCGGAAGGTTCGAGTCCGATGCACACATCCACAACAAAAAAGGAAAATTCGCAATGTTTACCCGCATGATTTCTTTAACCGCAGCATCGCTCGCTCTCTGCGCGTTCGCCGGCGCGGTTTCTGCACAGACTTCGAGCCCCGACCAGCAGGAAGTCTGGAAGGTTGAACAACAGCAATGGAAGATGGCCGCAGCAAAGGACAGCAGCTGGATCGACACACTAGTGCTTCCAAGCTTGAGATATTGGGAGACTGGCGCGCCGATGCCGCGCGACAAGGCGTCACTCAAGCATTGGAGTCGTTACGACAACGAGTCTTCAACTGTCCTTGAGCAGGAACTCTTTCCGATCTCGACGACCATCACAGGTAATGTTGCCGTGGTTCAGTACTACTACATGATGGCTCGCGAGAACTACAAGAAGGAACGTGAGTCCGTGACTGGCCATTACACCGACGTACTGGTTAAGGAAGGGGGCCGTTGGCAGTTCATCGCGTGGACCGGCGGGGACGACCCAAAAAAATAATTTCTTGGATCGACCATGACCGGCATCTCGCCGTACAAACCCCGGCTATGCCAGGGTTTCGTGCCCCACTGACGCCTAGCGGCGGTTGGAACGATTCGCCCGTTAGGATAGTCGCAAAGCCGACGTTGACGAGGGACCGCTTGGGTCGTTAGACGACTCCCGGCGGTTTCCGCGTTTTCTCGAAAGGCTCCTGCAGAATGAACCATCGGTATGCCACTAACAATCCCGCTCCTGATACTATTGCTTGGGCTGAACGGACTGCGGAGGGGGGTGTGACTACCGGGAAGTCATCCGGGGAGTTCTTTGTTCTTACGCCGAAAGGTGCGCAGGAACTGCACAATAGTCACCTTGAGCTCGATGCCACGGCGAAGAATATTTTGCAGCTGATCGAGCAGGGTGCCGCAACCGCCGAGGCAGTACTCGAGCGCTCAATGTTTCCGCATAACACGGTCATCGAGGGACTGCGAAGGCTCTTGAGCAACAAGTGGGTGGCGGCGGCGGCCGATGGCGCGAGCGCGCCGCAATCGTCCGGCAATTCAGCCGCAAGGCACTCCAGTCGCCGCGAACTGCGCCTGAAGTTCGGCATTTCTCCCACCCAGGCGCGCTTTGCATTGTCCAATTTCTGCATGGACCATTTTGGCGCGGAAGAGCGATACCTGGTGGACGTGGTCAGCCTGTGCGCCGATGCGATGACCCTGCAGGAAGTGCTGAACAGCATTCGCGCCGAGGTAGACGAGCGCTTTCCCGAGCATCTGCCCGCGCTTTTCGACTGTGTACGGGAAATCAACGAAACGGACGATGCCGCATCGCCCCCGGCATCGGCTCTGGCAGCACCGAGCAGGCCGGCTTCAAATCGGCCTGCGGTCAGTCCGCCTTTGGCCAGAAAATCGGTGCCCGATGAACCTGCATCGAAAACGCCGGAATCGGATCCGATGCGCCTTGAGTCAGGCGTCTCCCTCGCCCAAGCACGCTTCACCCTCTCCGAATTCTGCCTCAATCAATTCGGGGTGCGCGGCCAGGAGTTTGTGGCCGCGGTCAATCGCTGCCGCGATGTGCAGGACCTGCAGAAAGTGCTGAGTTTGATTCGAACCGAGGTCCGCAATCATCATGGCGACCGGCTGCCGGCATTGGCGGCTTGCGTGGGCGAAATAAACGAAACGGCCTCGTAGGGCCTAGTTAAATTTGAACCGGCCGATCGATTTATCGAGCAACAACAAGGTTCGGCTCACGCCCTTGGTCTGCCGCAACAGCTCTTGCATCGAGGATTCGTCGCGGCTGCGCTGAAAGACTGCGGAGGTGGCTTCGAATTTGCGCGACTGGTCGCTGACCTCAGTGGCGGCACCGCTCACGGCCGAGATCAGATTCTTCAATTTCATTTGCATCAGCTTCAACGAGGCCATCAGGCTGTCCGGACGGTCGGCGGCAGCCGCTATATCCACGGCCAAATCGCCGCCGGCTATTTTTTTCATGTACTCGGCTGCGATGCGGGGTTCGCCGCCGAGCAGCTGCAGCACCTTCCAGTCCAACAGGAAAAACAGCATCAAGGACGTGGCGGCACCGATCACTATTCCCGCCAGACCCACACCGTAACCGATCCGACGGCCCACGGATTGCAGTTCGGCGCGAGGGTAGGCGGAGACGATGGTGAGCCCCCATTCGGTCAGGGGTACCGGTTCCACGACCCAGGCACCATCCTTGTTGTCGAGAACTTGGCGTACCTCTTCCTTCGTGACCCACGAGGGCTGGTAGCGCACCGTGCTTTTGTCGTCGACAACTGCGACAAAGCCGGTCTTCAGCACGCGCGATTGCTCCAAAGACTGGCTCAGCACAGGCAGTTCCGCCTTGTATCCGACGTAGACAATGCCGATGTAGTCCCCGCTCTTGGAGATGAGGGGCTCATAGCCGGTGATATAGGGATTGCCCAAGATGTCGACCACGCCGTAAAAAGCCTGGCCCTGGCTCAGGTTCGCGTAGGCCTTGGTGGTTTGATTGAGTTCGGTGCCGACCGCCCGGCTGCCGTCGTCCTTCATCACGTTGGTCGCGATACGCACGAATCGTCCCCCGTCCCTGGAGAAGATCGTGGCGGTACCTTTGTCCAAGCGCGTGACGTAATCGACGATCTCAAAATTTCCGGCCTGACCTTTGCCGCCCACAAGGATATCGCCGATCGGTTTACCGGCGACCGTGACCGGGCCGCCCTTTTCGGCGCCGCCGCGCACGCTGACCTGTTCCTTGAGCAGTGCCATGCTCATGCGCACCCGCTCATCCATCAGCGCGGCGGTCGTGACGAACACGCCCCGGACGGAGGCCACGTCGTCCGCCACCTGTTGCCGCACCTGCGTCTCTTCGTGCTGGGTCGCCCATACGGAAAAGCCAATGGCCCCGATGCTGATGAACAGCAGGGCGACAGCCGCGATGGGAAATACTACTTGAAACTTGAATCCGCTAAACAAGGGCGGGATCTCCTCGACGATTTGGGCCCCATTGCGCCACTTTCTTGATCCAGGAGATGCCAACAGGGTCTCGAAAGTTGCGAAAATTGTGCTATCGCCGCCGCGTTTTCGAGAAAATTCGGACATCCCTGTCCGATCGTCCAAGGCGGAAATTTCGGGCTATTGCTGGTCGGTAAAGTGCTCCGGCAACGCCCTCGGCTACAATGACGGCATGCTCACATCGCGGCTAGGGATTGGTTGGTTGTTGCTGGCGTGCTTGTCCGCGACTGTCAACCCCGCGAACGCCGAGGACCCGGGTGCACAGCCAGCCCTCGATGAAATCCTGGTCGTCGGCGAACAACCCGGCCCGGCAATGTGGCGCGTCGCCAAGGGCGATCACGTCCTATGGATCTTGGCGACGCTCGATCCGCTGCCCAAGGAAATGGTATGGCGTTCTAGGAGCGTGGAGGAGCGCATCGGCGCCTCGCAACTCGTCCTATCCCCACCGGAACTATCGGCGCATGTCGGATTCTTTCGCACCCTGACCTTGGTGCCAGCGCTGCTACGCGCTCGCCACGATCCGAATGGCCGGACGCTGGAGCAATCCCTGCCTCATGATTTGTACATACGCTGGCTGGCGCTGCGCGTGAAATACCTGGGCAATGCCGACGACGAAAAGTTGCGCCCGATGCTCGCGGCCGCCGATTTGTACCGACGCGCCATCGATCAGGTCGGGCTCACGCATGATACTCATGTGTGGCAGCGCATCGAGGCCACCGCGCGAGCCAAGCACGTACCCGTGCAGCCGGTTAGCCTGGAAGTGCCTATCGACAACCCCAAGCAATATGTGCGGGACTTGGGCGCCATTCCCTCCGCGGGCGAGATCGACTGCCTGCGCTCCACGGT
Source organism: uncultured Gammaproteobacteria bacterium (assembly GCA_963749775.1). Taxonomy (GTDB): domain Bacteria; phylum Pseudomonadota; class Gammaproteobacteria; order Steroidobacterales; family Steroidobacteraceae; genus Bog-1198. The sequence goes on along the minus strand of CAVVPB010000004.1, from coordinate 345,515 downwards.
CGAACTGCTCGAAACACAATTGCCGGTCATGCGCACGCGCGCAAATTTGTGGTCCACCGGCGACATTGAAAAGCTGCGCGGCTTGTTGCGATCAGATGCTGTGGAAACTTGCGCCGGCGCGGTGCTGGTGGTGCCGAGCTTTCGAGAGGAGTATACCAAGATCAACGAGCAGCTTTCGTCGGCCTGGCTTGCGGCCGCGGAGAAAGCCATCGCGGCGAACTTGAGTACGGTGGCCGTGACCTCCATGGCGGAACTCCTGAAGCCCGGCGGCTGGCTGGCGACATTTCGTGCCCAGGGCTACGAGATAACGGAACCCTGATCATGTTCCCCGGCGCGGCGTCATCATTCCCGAGGATGGGACGCAGCGCTAAAGGATAACCAGGTGGCTCAAGGGGTCGGTGGCAATGGAAGCGCAGGAGGTCTCGTGAGCCGCGCAAAGAGCACGCCTGCAGCCGCACCAACCGCCATTTGCGCCGCGAGACCGGTCGTTCCGCGCGCGCCGAAAATGCCCACCGTTCCCAGCACCCTCTTCATAATCGTAAATAGCACGAAGAGAGCCAGCGCACCGGCGAGGCCAAAGACGATCGCGCGAAAGCCGGTGAAACGGGCCAGTGCGCCCGCGATCAAGAATGCGATGAGCAAGGCGATCGAGGTCAGGACGCAGTAAGGCAGCAACATGCCGATAAGATCATGCGCGGCCCAGGAGATGCGATCGGCGAATGGAATGGCAGCCGGCGCCGTTCCGTAGGCGCGGCCCGCCGCCTTCGACCATGCCTGCTGAACGAAATACGAGTGGGCGGCCGAACCCAACAGCACCATCGCGACAGCCGCGACGACAAACGCGACTACCCGGCGTAGCATCCAAGGTTTCCACGGCTGTGTCATGGGCAAGTCCTGCAAAGAAGAGATGTCTATCATAACGGATGAGGGTTCCATCAAGTCTCTTGGCACACGCCTGTCCATACTATTCGTCGCGGTGGCGGCTGCGATTGGTGCACGGGCGAGCGCCGACGTGGCACCCGAGACAGTGCGCGGGCCACCGCCTCGGCCGCAGCCGGCCAAAGTGATCAAGTCCGGTTATAAGGTCATCGAGATCGCGAAGGGCCTGGATCATCCGTGGTCGATGGCGTTTTTGCCGGACGGTTCGATATTGGTGACGGAGCGGGTGGGTCGGTTACGCCTGATTAAAGGCGGCTCGTTGCGGCCTGAGCCAATCGGTGGTGTTCCAGCGGTGCATACCGGCAGCCAAGCAGGGCTGTTCGACATCGTATTGCATCCGAATTTCGCGCAGAACAATATCGTCTATCTCACCTATGCGGCCGGAACGAGGGCGGCAAATGGCACGCAAGTGGCGCGCGCCCGCTTCGACGGCAGCACGCTCCAAGATTTGCACGTGATCTTCAAGGCAATGCCCTTGAAAGATACGGACAATCACTACGGTGGGCGTATGGCGTTCCTGCCCGACGGTACGTTCGCGCTTACCATCGGCGAAGGATTCGAGTATCGCGAGAAGGCGCAGGACTTGACGTCCGATCTCGGGAAGATTGTCCGCCTCAACGAAGACGGCAGTGTGCCGCAGGACAATCCATTCGTGGGGCAGCCCTCCGTCCGTCCGGAAATCTATACCTGGGGCCATCGTAACGAGCAGGGGTTGATCTTCGATGCACAAAGCGGACGGCTTTACGAGACCGAGCATGGTCCGCGCGGCGGCGATGAACTCAACATCATCGTGGCGCGCAGGAACTATGGTTGGCCGGTGATCACTTACGGCATGGACTATTCCGGTGCCTATGTTTCTCCTTATACGCAGCGCCCGGGGCTCGAGCAGCCGGTGATCTATTGGACGCCCTCGATCGCGCCGTCGGGACTTGCGATATATCGAGGTGACAAGTTTCCAGCGTGGCGGGGCGACCTCTTCGTGGGGGCGTTGGCGTTTAAGCATCTGCGCCGCGTCCACCTGGATGAACGCGGAAACGTCGTCGATCAAGAGCAATTGCTCAACGACCTGAACTGGCGCATTCGCGATGTGAGGGCGGCACCGGACGGCTATCTTTATGTCTGCACGGACGAAGCCGACGGACGCGTGCTTCGGCTCGAGCCGGCAAGCTAATAGCACACCGACACGCCCTCCGGGGCTTCGGCGCCCAAGACCCCAGAGCTCTCTGCCGGCCGAGGGGCCGTGGATTTAGGCAAAGACTCATCATTGTCGTTCGATGTGTTCAACGTCGCGCAGGTTGGCGGTCCAGGGTTGAGCTGAACGGCACCAGATTTGCTGACTGGGAGAAAGTTGCGCTCTTTGCGTGAGCGTGCCCACTCGAAGCCCGTAGGTGGCCGTGTCGTGTGGGGCCGCGGCATAAATCGGTGTGCCGCAATTGGGGCAAAACGCATGCGCTCGTCTGTTGCCGCTGTCGGCGGTCTTGATATAAATCTTCGGGGTGCCGCTTAAGAGGACAAAGGATGACGCCGGCGCTTGGACATTGACTCGGTAGGCTGAGCCGGTGAGGGTCTGGCAGTCCGTGCAGTGGCAAATTCTCACGGCCTTTGGATCGATTTTCGCTTCGAAGGTAATTTGTCCGCAGTGGCAACGGCCGTCGACTTTCATGGAGAGTTCCTCTTTGAGGGCATTATTTGATCGATGGCTGATCAACGACTTGAGCGCATTGTAGCGCGCCGCTGCGGGCAATGACCTTAAGCGACATCGCCGCGGCCATGTCTGACTTGCCCCATGCTCACAAAGAGCGTAGAACCGCGCGTCAAGCGTGCCAAGAAAACGCGGCACTTCAGGGGTTGCATTACGTCGATGCATGGATGAGACGGCTCCAATCCGTCGGCGCCCGAGGCCTCTTTGAGAGGACTTGTAAGTCATTTGTTACCGCGGGGTAGTCCAGCCGTAACTTGCAGTAACGGATGCTGTGGCCATCAGCAATCCCGTCTATCAGCAGGAGTCGAGCGCATGAGAAGGTCGTCCATTCTGTTCGCTGGACGGGTCAAGGCTTTCACCCCCATTTCAACCCTTCTGCGAGTTCGGATCAAAACGGCGGCTTACGAGACCCCGAGCATGGCAAGAATGGTATTTTCTGTGACGCTGCTGGCGCTCGCGAGCGCGTGCGGTGGCGGCAATTCATCGCCGGCACCTGCTCCAAATCCGGTTCCATCGATCACGAACCTATCGCCTGCCTCAACGATGGCTGCGGCTGCTGGCCAGACGCTCACGGTCAACGGGCTTAACTTTATGAGCACGTCGACGGTCACCTATAACGGTACGGCCCATGCAGCCACCTTCAACAGTGCCACTCAGCTCTTAGTTCCGCTCTCCGCAGCGGACCAGTCAACTGCCGGGAATTTTCCCGTCGTTGTCACCAATCCCTCCCCGGGCGGTGGCTCTTCTAATTCGGTGAATTTCACCGTGAATCTGACCGTGAATGTCTCGCCCAGTTCGGCAAGCGTTCAAGCGGGGATGTCGCAACAATTTGCGGCCACTGTAGTCGGCAGTTCAGATACCGGGGTTGCCTGGCAGGTGAACGGGATAGCGGGAGGAAATGCGACGGTCGGGATGATTTCTGCGACCGGGCTGTACACGGCGCCCGCCTCGGTAGCTGAGACGATGGTCGAGACGGTTTCTGCGGTATCGCATGCGGACAACTCGAAATCAGGATCCGGGCAATCGACGATATTCTCGGCACCGAGGATCGCCGTACGCCAGGCTTCCGGAGCGGGACAATTTATCGACCAGATGACAGGGAATATCTTCGTGCCGCGCGGCAACAATTACATCCGGCTGGCCGCACTGACTGCTACATGGGGGGGCACGACCTTCCATTCGACGTTCAACGTTGGACTTTACGATGCCGCGAAAGCGGAGTCAGCCCTGGCCGCAATGCAAGCCAACGGCTACAACATCGTGCGGGTGTTCCTTGATGGATGCTGTGTATCAGGAGCTCTCGGCGATCCAGCCGGAGGGATTTCATCAGCGTATGTCGCCAACGTCGTGGATTTCCTAAATCGCGCGAAGACTCACGGCATCTTCGTGATGACAACCTTCGATGACATCCCCAAGGTGGGTGGGTACCAGGAGATGATCGGGCCGTCCTGCGCATCGACGTTTGACGGCTGCTACAACCTCGAATACATCACTCAGGGGGGCATCGACGCCAACAAGAAATTTTGGGCCGATTTCATGTCGATGCTTCTCGCGCAGGCAGCGCCCATGGAAGAGATCTTCGCCTTCGAGCTCTGCAACGAATTTCATTTCAAGGTCGATCTGCCGCCGTTCAGTCAGACAACCGGAACCGTAACCGCTGCCAATGGGCAGACCTACGACATGGCGAGTGCCGTTGATAAGCAAAACCTGATGAATGACAGCCTTATCTACTGGACCGACCAAGTTCGTAGCGCAATCCAGCGAATTGCACCAAATATTCTCGTTGATGTCGGCTTCTGGTCGCCGAATACTCCTGATCGCCCGCCTTTTTCGGCAGCTGCAGGTAGTACGGCAGACTTCGTCGATTTTCATACGGGGCCGGGGGGCGGTGAGACGCTGGCTTTAGACGTATCCAACTGGGGCATGAACGGCTTCTCGCCAAAGCCCGTGCTGATGGGAGAATTCGCTGCGAGCTTGGCCAATTTTCCGAGCGAGATGCAGGCGGCCCAGGTTTTACGCGATTGGCAAGTTCAATCGTGTTCGTTTGGATTCCAAGGATGGCTGTTGTGGAATTGGGACACCAGCGAGCAACCGGACTTCTGGAATGCGCTGTCCGGGAACGGATTGATAAACCAGGTTCTGGCTCCGGTCGGGCGACCCGATCCTTGCGCAAATTAGTTGGGCACCAAGGCGCCTTGTACGGTAGGGAATCGGCCACTTGAAGTCGCTGAAGGAAACAAAATGCTCTCCCGTCAGCTGTCCTTGAAAGGCACGCGAACTGATGGAGCTGAAGGAGTTGACGAACTGTCGTTGACGAGTAGATATTGGAGCTGCACGCTGCGTTGACAGCGAATCGGGCGTTCGTCGGCCGAGTTCCTCCACCTAACACACGAATTCAATTCAGCGATGCGCAACGCACCCGACGATCAACAGTTTATGCTGGCAACCCTGCCGCCGTCACGGCGGCAGATTCGATTGGCTCTCGGCGTCGTCGCGATTCTCGTTGCCGCATTCGCGGTGATAGCTCCGTTCGCCAGCACTCCGCTACGGCCTGTTTACGCCTTCGTTCCCGCCTTTGAAACGGCCATACTGGTCAATGACCTCATAACCTCGGCCCTGCTGTTTGCTCAGTACGTCATTGTACGTCGGTGGGCACTGTTGGTGCTCGCAAGCGGTTACTTGTTTACGGCGCTGATTGTCATCCCGCATGCGCTTACCTTTCCGGGATTGTTCGCGCCCGCAGGCCTCCTCGGCGCAGGGTTGCAGAGCACCGTATGGCTCTATATTTTCTGGCACGCGGGATCACCGATGGTGGTGATCGTTTATGCCCTGTTCAAAGATGCCGATGGCGCGACGCCGGGCAGTTCCCGGTTGCAGCCGGGAACTGCCGTCGGCTGGAGCGTCACGGTCGTTATCGCCTTGGTGTGCGCTCTGACCTGGGTTGCCACCACCGGAGAGTCGTTCCTGCCAAAAGTCTTTCTCGACAACATTCACATCAATCAAACGACTTCCTTGATATCAAGCGCGGTGACGTTCTCATTGGAAGCCACCGCGCTTATGCTGCTGTGGATTCGGCGCCGCTCCGTCCTCGATTTGTGGCTCATGGTCGTCTGTTGCGCATGGATGCTCGAAGTTGCGGTAGGCGCCATCTTGATCAACGGCCGTTTCGATCTCGGCTGGTATGCCGGCCGGCTCTTCGGATTCAGCGCCACACTGTTCATCCTGCTCGTTCTGCTGTCCGAGACGACAGCACTCTATGCGCGCCTCGTTCAGTCAATCATGAGACAGCAAAGCGACCGCGAGGGGCGGCAGACTGCCGCGGACGCGATGTCAGCTTCCATCGCTCACGAGATCAAGCAGCCATTGGCGGCTATTGTCGCAAATGCGGAAGTCACTGTGTATTTGCTGGCTAAGCTTAAAGTTGATTCGCCCGATCTCGACGAAGTGCGAACAGCCCTGAACGATATTGTCGAGGACGGCCACCGCGCCGCCGAGATGATCGCGAATGTACGCACGATGTTCAAGAAGGACGTTCACCGCAGAGCGTGGCTCAGCGTAAACGACTTAGTGCGCGAGGTGCTCGCCATGGTTGACGTCGATTTGCGGATGCAGGGAATCTTGGTCTCCACTGAACTGCGTGAGGGCCTTCCACAACTGCTGGTCGATCGAGGTCAATTGCAGCAAGTCTTTCTTAATTTGATTATGAATGCGATCGACGCCATGCGCTCCGTGGCCGATCGGGTTCGCTTGTTGCGGATAACGTCCCATGTCATTCTGGAGTCTTCGGGCGTTCTGGTCACCGTCGAAGATTCCGGGATGGGAATCGCCAAACACAGCAAGGACCGCATCTTCGAGAGGTTCTTTTCAACAAAGTCCACCGGCACGGGACTGGGACTTACCATTTGCCGATCGATCATTGAGTCCCACGGTGGGAGTATTCAGGTGTCTTCCAACAATCCTCACGGCACGATCTTTCTGGTCGCTTTACCGCTGGTGGCATAGGCGCACCCCGTTGCGCTGTGCCAATGTTGGTGGACCTCTTTGAGAGTGCAATAGGCGATCGCTGCGCATAGATAATGGGAGTCTTTAGCTTGCAGGCCGGCCGGAGATCGTTTCGATGAAGCATGCAGGCGCTGCGGCGTTGCATGGCCTTTCCGATTTGCTGGCGCAGATCCGAGTCAAGAAGGGGCTCAGGGAGCGGTCGCTGGGGATTTTCTATCGAAAGTCTAAGCCGTTTCTTCACTTTCATGAGGATCCCGCCGGCATGTTTGCCGATCTTCGCATGGGCACGGACTTCGATCGCTATCGGGTGAATACGAAGCAGGAGCGGAGGGTTTTACTAATGGCGATCGATCGCGCCCTCACCACTGATGGCGCACAACGTGCGAACAGCCCCGCAGACTAACGAAGTAGGCGTGTGAATATGACCCCGAGCGCGCAAGAAGAGGCCGTACTGGTCTCGTGGAGCGGCGGTAAAGATAGCTGCCTTGCGCTTTACGAGCTGCAAAAAACGCCGACAATCCGCGTGCAGGCCCTGCTCACGACGGTCACGCGCGATTTTGATCGAATCAGCATGCACGGGGTCCGACGCACGCTGCTTGAACGACAAGCCGAGAGTCTCGGAATCCCCGTGCAGCAGATTTTCATCGCGAAGGGTGCGGGTAACGATGAATATGAACAGGCCATGGGCGAAACCTTCGCTCTATACCGCGACCGCGGCATCGATGTCGTGGTCTTCGGTGATCTCTTTCTACAAGACATTCGGGCCTATCGCGAGCGGCTCCTTGCGCGATTTAACATGAGAGGATTGTTTCCCGTGTGGGGCCGAGACACCACGCAGTTCATCCGCGATTTTATCGGCTTAGGATTCAAGGCGGTCATCGTCTGCGTAGATCCTAAGCAGCTTGATCCTGCGTTTTGCGGTCGATTGATCGATGAGGATTTTCTAGCGGACTTGCCCCCGGGCGCGGACCCGTGCGGCGAGAACGGTGAGTTTCACACCTTTGTCTTCGATGGACCGAATTTCAGCAAACCGGTGATCTTTTCCATCGGTGAGGTCGTTTGTCGCGACTCGTTCTGGTTTTGCGATCTAATTCCAGTTGATCAATAGATGCTTGAGAAGACGAACCGGGGAGCACAATCAGGAACCGTGTCTGCGCGCCCTCCCCTCATCTTCGTGATCAGTCGCCGGAGAGATTTATCGGTTTCGCGAGTTTCTTTCGAGATTGCCTCAATCGCGCGACGTCGGTAGCGTTTGAGCTGGCTGCGCGGACCATAACTTAAGAGATTTTCTGGGAGAATTTCAGTGGCATCCATTTTGGACGTGATATTCGCGCGGCGTGTCAGTGTCAGCATCTACGGACTCGGAGCCGTCGTGCTGGGGCTTACGGGCCTGTTTTGGGGTGATTACGCGGTCGTTTGGCAACCGGGGCCGAATGGCGTTTCCGCACAGAGCGCCTGGGGGTATGCCGTGGCGGTCCTTCCATTGCTGGCCGGGTTGGCAATGCAATGGCAACGCGCCGCGTGGCTGAGCGCTCTGGCGCTTACCGTGCTTTACTGTCTAGCGGTCATACTCCTTGAGGTTCCTCGCGGCATCGCGCAGCCATCGGTGTTCGTCGCCTGGTACGGAGTCGCCGAAGATCTGGCGCTCGCGGCGGGGGGATTGCTCATTTACGCCTACAGCGCGCCGCTTAAGCCCGCAGCCGCCGAGCGGCTATCCAAGATCGGCCGTATCGTCTTTGGCGTTTGTCTCATCTATTTTGGCTTGGCTCACCACTTCTTCCTCGCCTTCACGGTCAAGATGGTTCCTGCTTGGTTGCCACCGGGTCAAATTTTTTGGGCGTACGCGACCGCGGTGGGACATATTGCGGCCGGGGTCGCCATTCTTTCAGGTATCTATGCGCGTGCGGCCGCAATGCTCCTGACGGCGATGTTCATCGTATTCGCCCTCCTAGTCCATGCGCCGAGGATCCTCATCGACCCCCACACTCATATGAACTGGGCCGAGAATGCGGTCAATTTTGCCTTGATCGGATCTGCGTGGGTCATCGCGGCCTCCATTCCGGCGGGCGGCAAAGCCAAAGCCTAACGGTCGCGAGTGCACCAAGACCTCCTCGAACCGATCGAACGCCGGCACAAGTATTTGCCGGCGGACTGGCCATGGACGACGTGGTGTCGACCGAATGGCCTGCAGACGATGGAGTCCCTGACGGAAATTCGGAGGCCTCTCATATGGCGGCAAGCTCTGATGAATGCTGCAAAGCATTTGCTCGCGCTTCTCATCATGGGCGCAGCAATGGCTCCTGCTTCCGGCGCTGCACCCGTGGAGACCTTGGTCGAGGCGCCCGGACCCACGGGAGCATTGAAGGGAACCATGCTGGGTCCGCAGGATGGTCACGGTGCGGTCGTACTGATCATCCCGGGTTCCGGTCCCACAGATCGCGACGGTAACAGTCCGGCGGGAGTATTGGCCGCGCCGTACCGACTCCTTGCGGAGGCCTTGGTCGCTCGGGGTGTGACGACGGTGCGCATTGATAAGCGCGGCCTGGCCGGCAGCGCCGGCGCCACGCCGGATGGCAATGCCGTCACCATTCCTGACTATGTCACGGACGTGCAGGCTTCGATCACCGTCATTCGGCAGCGAACCGAAGCATCGTGCGTTTGGCTTCTCGGCCACAGCGAGGGTGGACTGGTGGCGTTGGCGGCGGGCAGGAACAGCCATGTCTGCGGACTCATTTTGGCCGCGACGGCGGGCAGGCCGATGGGTGAAGTCCTGCGCGAGCAGCTCAAAGCCAATCCTGCGAATGCGCCGCTGCTCGGTCAAGCGCTACCCGCCATTGATGCGCTCGAGGCCGGCAAGCAGGTAGATACTGCCACCATGCCTGCGCCGCTTTTGCGTCTCTTTAACCCGCGGGTACAAGGCTTTTTGATCAGCGCGTTTTCTTACGATCCGTCGCAGTTAATTACCGGATACACAAAGCCCGTTCTCATCCTGCAGGGACTGCACGACATCCAGGTTCGCGAGGCAGATGCGCGGCTGCTCAAAAAAGCAGACCCCGTCGCAACATTGGTGCTGCTGCCTGATGTGAATCATGTTTTAAAGTCGGTGACCTCCGACGAGGTGCGCGCGAATATCGCCACTTATAGCAATTCAAGCTTGCCTCTGGCGCCCGGCGTGGTTGAGGCGATAAGCGATTTTTTGATCGCAAATTCAAAGAGCGACCGTGAGAATCCGAGTCGGGGCAATCGTTAAGCCCACCGGCATACACTCTGATAAAACATGCCGATGTTGGCAGGAATCGCGATCTTTGTGCTAAATCCAGACGAGATGTTTTAACCGCGTGCTGAGATTTTCTCACCTCAAGCCGATTGCGTGGTTTTCTTTGCGAGTATCGCGATTCGGTCACATCCACGGAGGTTGATCTGTAACGAATCGCGCCCATATTAATGCGGCGAAACTGCAACTGCTCTCAAGTTGCGGTGTGTTACGACTAGTTACCTGGAGATTGACATGCTTGGAATGATTGCCCGCTGGGGCCACAACGTTTTGATCGCCACGATGGCTTTGCTGACAGTTGCGATCGTGGTGTCCTTGGTTCGATAAGTTTCTCCGTCGGCCGAGCGTTCGGGCATGTGCCTTCGCTCGAGCACGGCGGCCCAAGCCAATCTTACGGCCCATCGATTCTGTCCCTGAAACGCACGGGTTTGTCCCCGCGCACGTTGCGGCCGGCGCGCAATGCGCCTTAAAATCGCACACCTTTCTGTGCCTCAAGGATGCTTTAGATGCGCGATGCTAAATGGGTTTTCATGGCGGCGGCACTGCTGCTGGTTTTCTCGGCTTGGTCCGCGATCGACAAGAAACCGGCGGCCGCACCGATCAAATCTGTCACTGAGACGCTCTGGGGCCGAAAGATCACGGATGACTATCGGTACATGGAAGCACTCGATGCGTCGACGATTGCGTGGATGAAGGCGCAAGGGGCCTACACGCGATCGGTGTTCGGTGGCATCAAACCGCTCGCGCCGCTTAAGGCGGAGGTCGCCAAATTCTCCTCCAGTTTCGGTTTAATACAGGGTTACGTGCGCTTCGGCTCGCGCGATTTCTACGAAGAACGAGCGCCCGGTTCGGATAACTTCGATCTGATGGTCTCCGATGCTGCCGGCATACGTAAGATCGTCGACGTCGCCGCGCTGCGCGCGGCCCATGCCGGCAAGCCGTTTGCCATCAATTATTTCTTAGCCTCACCGGATGGCGGCAAGGTTGCGGTTGGAATTTCCGAGGGCGGCTCCGAAGATGCCGCGATCACGGTCTACGAGGCGGCCAGCGGAGCAAAGATTGGCGGACCCATCGATCGGGCGCAGTTTGGTGCCACCTCCTGGAGCGATGATTCCAAATTGCTCTATTTCATTCGCCTGCAAAAGCTTGCGGCAAACGCGCCGCCGACCGACAGGTACCTTAACGCGACCGCAGATTCTTGGGACTTAAAATCAGAACCCGTGCCGCTCATGGGCGCAGCCTTGGGACGTGGACCCACCATTACTCCCGTCGAGGCTCCCGCAATCGCCCTGAGTGTCGGTGCCCCGATGGCGGCGACGCTGTCGATCAACGGAGTGCAGAATGAGCTCGCCATGTGGCTCGCACCGGCTGCCAAGGTGAGCGATCCGACCGTCAAGTGGACAAAATTCGTCACTCGAGAGGATGAAATCACCGGCCTCGACATGCGAGGACCGGAGATTTTCCTGCTATCGCACAAGGGATCGCCAACGTTCAAGGTGTTATCCGTTCGCGCCGGTCAACCGTTAGCCTCGGCCGTTACCTTGGTTCCGGCACAGGCTGACCGGGTTATCGAGGGAATTCACGTCGGCTCCGACGCCCTTTATGTGCTGGCGCGTCACGGTGCGTACTCGCAGTTGCTGCGCATTCCCGCGGGGAGCACGTCGGTCGAGGAAGTAGCCCTGCCGTTTCCCGGCCACATCAGCGAAGCCTTCACCGATCCGCGCACGCCGGGAGTCACGATTCAGTTGTCGAGTTGGGTGGTGCCGCCCACTGAGTACGTTTTTGATCCCGCCAGCAAAACATTCGGCGATCTTAAATTAGGCGCGCGCGGAAACATCGTCGCGTCCGACTATGTGGTGAGCGATTTGAGCGCCAAGGCCGCCGATGGAACGGGGGTGCCGCTGTCCTTGGTTCAGCCAAAGGGCGTCAAGGGCCCACAGATCACGATCATCGAAGCGTATGGCTCGTACGGCATTTCCGAGCTTGCCGATTTCAGTGTTCGCCGGGCGGAAGCGATGCGCAAGGGCATCACGTACGGCGTGTGTCACGTGCGCGGGGGCGGAGAGCTGGGCGAGCAGTGGCGGCTCGGCGGCAAGGATGCGAAGAAACACAACACCTGGGGCGATCTGATTGCCTGCAGCGAATACCTCATCGCACGCGGGACCACCTCTCCATCCAAGCTTTTCATTCTCGGTGGATCCGCCGGCGGCATCACCATGGGGCGCTCGATGACGGAACGGCCGGACCTATTTGCCGGCGTGCTCAATCTGGTGCCGGCGGCAAATACCCTGAGGGCTGAATTTACCGCAGGCGGTCCTGCCAACATTCCGGAATTCGGCACTATCACCAACGCGGCCGGTCTCGCCAACCTCTACGACATGGACACGATCCAGCACATCAAAAAAGGCACGCAATATCCGGCCGTGATGGTCACGACGGGCCTCAATGATCCGCGAGTGGCCCCCTGGGAACCGGCCAAAGTCGCGGCAGCGCTGCAAGCCTCCGGCACCAGTAAACCCGTTCTGCTGCGGATTGACGAGGAGGCCGGTCATGGCATTGGTTCCACCAAGACTCAGACCGATGACTTGTCGGCCGATACCATCGCGTTCGTGTTCTGGCGCGCGGGGCTGCCGGAATGGCAGCCGGCCGGTGAATGAGTCGGACAAGGCTAAGCCCAACATTAAGGCGCGTGCCTCAGAGTGAACAATGGGCGTGGGGTTTTCCGGATCCTGTTGGTTCCGTCAGCGGTTTTATTCTTTGGCAGTCACGCTAACGGAAATACCGGCTCCGCTTACGGCGTGATATCAGGACTTGCGGCTACGGATTCCATCCGGATGAGGACTGCTGTGCTTGAGGTGAACAACGATAGTCAGTCAAGCAAAATGCACCTAAAGGCTTCGATGCATACTGACCGTTCATCTGCTTTTGCGCATAGATGCCGTTCATCAACAATGATGGATCGATAGTTCCTTCCGAATAATGCAGGCCTCGGACTCCGTAATTGGGTTCGGAGAGCTGCGACACATAATCGGTAGCGCACGCCGACAGCCCCAGACAGACAATCAAGGACGAAATTAGCCTCATGCTGTCTTCTCCAGTTTGACTTCCGCGGCAAATCAATAGCACGATCATGAGGTCGACGCAACGGATCCAAAGCTAAGTCCGCCGACAACGCCTGTCTTTAGAGCGGCTAAAACCGGCCCATCAGCACGCCGAGCTGATCGCCCGGAACGGAGGACCTTGCCGCGCTAGAATTGTAGGTTCTCGAGCAGACTCGCTGGGGGAATCGAGTGGCACTCGTAGTTTTTCTGAGAGGAGTCAATGTCGGGGGCCACAGGACCTTCCGACCGACCCAGCTGGCCGAAGCACTAAAGCACTTGGGTGCCGTCAATATTGGCGCGGCGGGCACGCTGGTCATTCGACAGCCAATGACCCAGGCCCAAGCACGCGCCGAAGTAGCACGCAAACTTCCGTTTGTCGCCGAGATCATTGTTTGCCAGGGACGCGACATTGCGAGACTCATTGCCAAGAATCCATTTGAGGGACAGTCGGTGCGAGGAGGTGTTGTCCGCTTCGTCAGCGTGCTCTCCCAACGGCCTCGCCTGACGCCGTCAACACCCATGCGATTCCCGTCCAGTGGCCAATGGTTGATGAAGATCCTCACGAGACGAAACCGATTGGTCATCGGAATGTACAGGCGCCACATGAAGGTCATCGGATTCCTCGGAGCACTGGACCGCCTCTACGGTGTCCCGGTGACCACTCGCAATTGGAATACCATCGCCGCGATTGCCGCGGTGCTGCGCAATGACCCGGCTGATTGAACGGCAATCACAGCGGCCCGGGCTGCGACCGGGCGTCGCAGCGGATTTAATCGTGGCTCATTCCCGCGCCATCAGGTAGCGCAAATCCTTGTGCGACCACCGACCCTCCACGGGCGTCGCCGCGCAGGTGTACTCCGCCGCAACGTTGGTAGTTGCCACCTTGAGTGCATCCCGACACTGCTCCAGGCTCGGATATGCGGCCACGGTCTGGGTCCCACCCGAGTGTAATTGCGCCAACAGAATGAACAGCATGGACTTCATACGATCCCCTCCATCGTTTTTCTCGCGGGCACTTGGCTAAATCCACTAAATTCCACATGAGCCTGTGGATCAAGTCGCCAATCGACTATTGCTTATCCGCGCCGTCTACACAGCGGTGCGTGCACCGGCAGGATCTTCGCTGCGACTCTAGCGATATGCTGCCGCCATCTGATGCCAGGCGATGCAGGAAATGGAATTGCAAACGCCCGTCCCATCAATGCATCGTTTCCGCAACGTTGCATACAGCACCCCTTAGGCTCTCGTTACCCCACATGAATGACCTTGAACGATGCTCGTGCGACGCTCGGGTCGTGGCAAGCCTTTCGCCGCGAAATCACGGTACCTGTCGCAGGTTAAGAAGCGTTATGTCACCAATGCTAGTCCAGCGAGCCGGGCGGGGATGTTCTGGGCTGGTCCGCGAAGCTTAGGAGACGCGGCTGGACTTCCCGAAGAAGACTCGCCTCAGTCGCAGCCGGATTGATCGACGATGCGCAATATCGGGATGGCTGCCTTTGCCTTGTCCATATCGCTTTGAGTGGCCGGGGCGTTGCCTAGGTTGAGCGTTTTGGCGGTCCCGTCCGCATAAGAAATGGTGGCGTAGAGGTAGTGTCCGCACTTGGTCGTGACCACAAGATCAGTGGCGTGGCTGGTTGGCGATTTCAGCGAGTTGCCAATGAGGTCGCCTAATTTTCGCACCGTCTCGGCAAACTGGTCTTGATTGCGCTTGATTCCCTGTGGTGCGATCAGGGTGGAGGGCCCGGGAGCCACATAGAGCGCACCGTTGTCCGCTGCGGCGGGAAGAATCGCACCCCCGACGCCGAACAGCCCCAAACCGACGAGGGCTGGGGCCAGTTTGGCTCGCGCCATACGGGTCATCGCGCCGATGATCAGAGTGCCCATAGTTAAATCCTGTCAGTGTTTTAGGATAGAGCGTGCGCCCACTCTAGGGGCTCAGGAAGGGTGTCGCCCGTGACGGGCCGCTCATTACGGTAGAGTTTTTCAGGTATGCGAAGCTTAAATGGGCACCGCTACTTGCACTATGACAAACGCAATCGGAGCGCGTGATCGGCCCGGCCAACACAGGTCACTTCAGCCCATAAGCGTCGCGAATCAGGTACTCGGCGAGGGCCTGAGGCAGGAACGGCCGCAGCGCGCAGAAGGTTCGTTGGACGGCGTTTGCTCGCGGATAGCGCAAGGCGGGACGGCGGCTGTCAAGAATTTTCCCGACGGCTTCAATCACCGGTGACAGGTCCTGATTCGCTTGCTCATCGCGGGCCATGGTTGCGATCGCCCGCGTCGCCGACTCATAGTAGGGCGAATCCGCCGTGGTCGCGTTCGTCATGCGCCGGTTCGCGGTGAAGGCTGTGGCGTAGTCGCCCGGCTCAATCATCGAGACCGAGATGCCGAACGGGCGAACCTCCATGCGCAGTGCCTCGGTATAGGCCTCGATCGCGAATTTGGTCGCGCTGTAGAATCCTTGAAAGGGCAACGGGATGCGTCCCGCGAGTGAACTCATGTTAATGATGACGCCAGCGCGCTGGGCGCGCATATGGGGCAGCGCCGCTCGACAGACGCGGTGGAGCCCAAAGAAATTGGTGTCGAACTGCGATTGCGCTTCCGCCACCGTGGTGTCCTCAATCGCGCCGCCGATCCCGATGCCGGCGTTGTTGATCACGGCGTCGATTCGCCCGGCGTCGCGGATGACATCAGAAACGCAGGCGTGCACGGAATCATCCTGCGTGACATCCAGCGTGAGGGTTGTGAAGCCGTCGGTGCTCGCGGCGCCGGGCATACGCGCGGTCCCGTACACGCGGTAACTCTTCGCCACGAGCGACTTGGCGATCGCGCAGCCAAAACCAGAACTGGCGCCGGTAACTAAAATCACCTTGGTTGGATTGCTCACGCCATTCCTTTGTAACTCCCGCTCGACGCTGATCTTGCGCCGAGAGCGCGGTGTTTTCCAAATCGAAGTGCGGCGAGTTCTAGTAAGCTGCATGAGGAGAAACGGGAATTGAGCGACGGTCAATGAAAAGCCATCGATTTGGATTGGTTATTTTCGATTGCGACGGTGTGCTCGTGGATAGCGAGCTCATCACCAATCGTATATTTGCCCAGATGCTCAGCGAGCTGGGAATTGCGCTTTCCTTGGACGATATTTACGAGCGATTCGTCGGCCGATCAACGCCCTACTGTTTGCAAGTCGTCGCCGGCCTATTGGGACATCCGCTGCCCGCCGGATTTCTCGACGAATATCAGGCTCGCAGCGCCGCGGCATTGAAGTCCGAACTCAAGGCAGTCCCGGGCATCGAGGCGGTATTGGCGGCGGTGGCCGCACCGTACTGCGTCGCCTCGAGCGGCACTCACGCGAAGATGCAAATTACGCTGGGCGCCACCGGACTGCTTCCCAAATTCCAGGGCAGGATGTTCAGTGTCACGGAAGTAGCCAGGAGCAAACCGTTTCCCGATGTGTTCCTGCATGCGGCGAGCCAATCGGGCGTGCACGCCTCGGCTTGCGCAGTCATCGAAGACACCCCGACCGGCGTTCAAGCCGGCGTTGCGGCCGGCATGACGGTTTTCGGCTATTGCGCGCTCACTCCGAGGCAGCGACTGATCGAAGCGGGCGCGCACCATACCTTTGATCGCATGAGCGACCTCTTGGGGCTGATGGCAAATGATGCCCCGCCGCAGAGCCGCTCACTTCTCGTGCCGTGACGCCCTACATCCGGACCTGGTAGGCGAGCACGGCTGCATTGTAGAGCGCGTGCGCGATCATCGGCGCCAGCAGCATCTTGGTTCTGTCGAATGCGAAGGCAGCACATAACCCCAATCCGAATACCGGGATCATGGACACGGGCGGATGAACGATGGCGAACACCGCAGCGCTTGCGCCAATCGCCGGAACGACCTTAAGCGAACGGCGCAGGCCGCCGAAAATGAGTCCGCGAAAAATGAATTCTTCGAAAATCGGTGCGCCCAAGATGGCCAGCACCGGTATCCACGCGTTCGCGGCGAGCCCCTTGGCCGATTCACGCATGAGGTCTTGAAATAGATCCAAGCGGCGCAAGCAGGCCATGTAAGCCACGCCGCCAAGCGCCGCGACAAGTCCCGCGCCGATGCCCCAGGCGACGGCCTTTTGCACGCCGGTGCCGATTACCGACGGGATGCCCTGCGTCTTGGAGCGCCAATACACCAGGCGAATCAATCCAAAGGTTACCGCTCCCGCGATCGAATACGCGGTGACGATCGCCCGCCCGGAAACATGATGCGTGATCGCCATGATGACGGCGAGCGTGATTCCCTGCACCACGAAAAACATCATCGCCGCAATCACGCCATCCGATGTCGATACTCGGGCAGGCGGCGAGGCTGCGGGATCGAGCAAATACGGCAGTTCATCCCGCGCTTTCTGCCACAGCGCCAGCGCCAGCAAGCCACTCAGCACAATCACCACCGCTTTCTGCCACCACTCGCTCGAAAATATCGCGTAGGTATAAAGACCCGACAGCATCATGTAGAGATACACGTATGTCGGACGCAGTTTTGTGCGTACTTCCTGGGCCAGAGGGTCGCAGCCGAACACGCCCAGGGAGACTGCGATGACGGTGTAGATCGGAACTCCCAGCAAGACGATTGCGGCGAACCCGACCAGCTCGATGTCGAGGTGCCTCTTGATAATGACGGCGATGAGGAACACGGCCAAGGGATAGACGAGCGCGAGGATGGCCCAGAGCCTGGCTTTTTCCGCGAGGATGCTCTCGATGGATCGCGGAATGGTGAAGAGCAGCCAGAGCGCCCCGCCCTCTGAATTGAGCGTCTGAAACGCTGACATCATCAACGTGTAAGCCGCGATTGCGAAGGCGATCGAGGCCACCGCGGCATTGCTGATGGTCGCCATCGATGAACCGTGCAGGCGGCCCTGGAAGACGATCTGGCTTAGGACGATGACGAGGGGAAGCACCAGCGTCTGCACCAAAAAGCTTCGGTCGCGGCCGAGCAGCCGCAGCTCGCGCCGCTGCACCGCGGTCCCCAGCAACCAACGCGCGGGGGCGGCGTCCGCCCGCACCGGCTCGCGCAATTGCGCAGAGCGGCGCCCGCTCTCGCGTGAACTCGCGGCGACAACGCCGTTTCGCAACTGATGCGTCAGCACTTTAAGACCCACCCACAACGCGAGGCCCACCTCGACCAGCAGCAGCGTCGCAAATCCCAGCTGCGTCGGCAGATCCTGCGCGTTGATCGCTTGAACGACCAGGCCCGGCGGCAGCCAGAGGCCCCACGCGGGAAAATCACGGGCCCAATTGAGAACGAACGCCAGCGGCGAGACCAGGCCCAGAGAGATCACCAGGTACAACAAAACGATGCCGACTACGGAGAGCACCGCCTGCAAATTGCGCAGGCGCGATGGGGCGAGCGACATGCGCAGTCCGGTGTCCACCAAGGTGCGGACCAGCGCGGCCAGCAGCAACAAGGGGAGGATGCCGAGCGCGCCGACGAGGGCGGCGCTCCACCTGAATCCCGACGTCCACGCGACCAGAGTGCCCGCAGGCCACAGCGTGAGGAGGCCTATCGGATTGGCGATGGCGCGCTCCATGATCCGGCTGCACAGAAGGACCGGCATGCGCAGGGGCAGAGTTACCAGCCACTCGAGGTCCCAGTCGGGTTGCGCGAGCTCGCGGACGGCCAACGATCCCACGATCGCCGCGAGGAGTAACAGAGAGAACTCCATCGTCAATCCACGCGTCAAAGCGTCGCTGAAGAGCCCCGCGGGGACCGCGTAGCGCGCCCGCACGTTCGGGTCCAGCGCATGATGCAGATTGACGAGGCTCTGTCTGGCGATGTTGCCGTAGGCAAACAGCATGAGCAGTGCCACCACGGCGCTGACCACCCAGCGATTGCGCTTCTTGCCGACGGTGGCGGGACGACCCCTGCCGCCGCCCAGCCGCCGCGCGTAAGCCAGGGTCATCTGGTTAGCGAGCCGCTTTAGGCGCAGGTAGGTCAACAACCAGACCGCGCGACTCGCAGGCACGCCGGGCGTCACGACGCCGCTCATGCCCCCTCAGACTCCGCCGTCACCGACAGGAACACTTCCTCGAGCGTCCCTCCCGAGGTCACTTTTTCTTTGAGTTCCTGGGGGCTTCCTGTCGCAACCAGTTCGCCGTGATGAATGATGCCGATGCGGCTGCAGAGCCGCTCCGCCATGTCCAGGATGTGAGTCGACAGGAAAATCGTCATGCCTTCGTCCGCGCTCCTGCGCAAACGCTGCTGCACGTCGCGAGAGGCGCGCGGATCAAGGCCATTGGTGGGTTCGTCCAGAATCAAAACGGACGGTTCGTGGATGAGCGCGCATGCCAGCCCCAGCTTTTTCTTCATCCCCATCGAGTAGTTGACGGCGAATTCCTCGCCGACTTGCTCGAGCCCGAGCTCGCCGAGCAATCGGTCTGTGCGCCGCAGCGACTCGGCGCGCGTCAGGCCGTGCATTTCTCCGATGAACTGCAATATTTCGCGGCCGCGCAGATAGTCATAAAAAATTGGGCTATCGGGCAAGTACCCGACGTGGCGCTTGACCTCGGCGGCATCCTTATGACAGTCGAGTCCTGCGATCCGGACGCTGCCGCCGCTCGGCACCAGGATGCCCATCATCATGCGAATGGTCGTGGTCTTTCCTGCGCCATTCGGACCCAGAAAACCGAACATCTCGCCTCGCGGGACGACCAGATTCAGGGGCGCCAACGCGCAAAACGAACCATAGGTCTTCGATAGGTCTGAAAACTCGATCACCCGCGCTCCCTGCGCCTGCTTCGCACTACTTGCTTTGGCTCAGCAATCCGAATGAAACCCCTTGAGGATCGGCACCCTGGACAATCCAAAGTCCGCCCGGCACCTGCATCGGGCCGTTGGTGATCTTGCCGCCCGCGTCGGTAAGACGCTTGGCCGCGGCGTCGATACCGGGCACGCTGAAGTACATGAGCCAGAAGCGCGCCGCGGCCGCCGCGGGGCTGTTGAACATGCCGCCCGATGGAATGTCGTTGATCGTGAACAACTGATAAATCCCCATCGGACCCATGTCGTGGCTCTCGCCCTTGCGCCAGCCGAACATCTCGCTGTAGAAATCGAACGCCTTCGATGCGTCCTGTGCATGCAGTTCATGCCAGCCCACCTGGCCCGGCGCGTTTGAAACGCTGCGCTGACCGGATTGCTGCGGTTTGAATAGGTTAAATACCGCCCCTTGCGGGTCGGCAACGAGCGCAAATCGTCCGATGTTGGGGATGTCGGTGGGCGGCGCATGAACCTTGCCCCCCAACCGCTGCACTTTGGAGGCCGCCGCGTCGCAGTCGCTCACCTCGATATAGCCTGCCCAGAAGGGCCGCATTCCGGCAGCACTTGCCTCCTTGGGGATGCTCATCAGGCCGCCGACCTGCGTCGTGTCGGCGAGCAGCAGGGTATAGGTCATGCCCGGCATGGGCATATCTTGCGTGGCCCACCCCACCACCTTGCCGTAAAACGCCTTGGCGGCGGCGACATCGGTGCTCATCAGCTCATACCAAACGAAGGAACCTTGCTTGCTGGCCATGGGGATCCCCTTTGTATGTACAGGACCCCATAGCCTATCAGGCCGGCGCGGTAAGGCGAATGCTCGGCGGGATCTAACTCTTCCAGAAGGTCAGAAGCACGAAAACCAGCGCGATGATCGTCAAGCCCAAATGTCCGAGGACGGCGCGCGATTGCGCCAGCAAGTCGTTGGGCTCAGGCTCACGGGGGATAATGGCGGCGAATGCGCAGAGAAACAGCATGCCGTCAAGAATAAGGGGACCGTCGTGCGATAAAACGTGATTGGCTTCACGTCTCTTCAGTCTCACCCCGTATAATCGCAACGGTTTGTTAGCGAATGCGGTGATCTGGCCCGTGAAAGCTCTTGCAGCCATTCTGGCCATCGGGTTCGCTCCGCCGGCGATCTGCGCCGACGCGCCGCGAGCGCCGACCGCGATCGCGCAATTGGCCCAGCTGCAGGATGAGCTTCGGCAATCGCACGCCCGCGGCGACGCCGAGTCCTACCTGAACGCTGCGCATGCCATGTATTCCTTTCTCAATGGTTCCCCTCGCGCAACGCTGCAGCTGATGAGCGCCGAGAGCTTTTCTGGAATGCCGGACGAGGCCCTCAAAAGCTTTGCGCAATTCGTGAGCCTGGGCCAGGCCGATGAAGAGGTGCTGGCCGCCAAGCAGTTCGATGCTTTGCGCGGCCTGCAAAAGTACCAGACCCAGCATGCCGCCATGGCGGCGAATACGGCGAGCCTGTCCATCGCGAGCGAAGCCTTCCGCTTAAGCTCCGTGCCTATCCCAGAGGACATCGATTTCGACCCGACCGAAAAACGCTTCTATATCAGCAGCGTGCTCGGCAAGGACATTGTGGCGGTGGATATGGGAGGACGGTCCACGGTGTTCGCCAAAGCGCCGGATCAATGGGCCGTCATGGCGCTGAAAGTGGATCCGCGGCGTCGGATTCTGTGGGCCACTGAAGTGGCACTGGAGGCATTCACCTCGGTTGCGGCCAAAGATCGGGGCCGATCTGCGATTCTTTTGTACGATCTTCGCTCGAGCAAGCTATTGCACCGCATCGAGGGTCCGCGACCTACCGCCTTGGGCGACATGGCTCTGGATCTCAATGGCGATGCCATCGTGTCGGACGGCGAGCATGGCGGCGTCTATCGGGTGAGGCGCCAAGGGCTGCGGTTTGAGCGCATCGACCGCGGTGATTTTGTGTCGCCGCAGACGCCGGCGGTGCTGCCAGATGGCAAGCGCATTCTCGTGCCGGACTATGTGCGAGGGATTGGGGTGCTGGATGTCAAGACCAAAGACGTGGTGTGGCTGCCCATGGAAGGCAAGCACGCCTTGAGCGGTATCGATGGCCTCTACGTGCTCGGCAATACGTTGATTGCCACCCAAAATGGCACGTCGCCGGAAAGAGTGGTGCAATTTGTTCTCGATGACTCCACGAGTCGGGTCTTGTCGGAACGCATGATCGAGCGATCAACTCCCACGCTCGGCGATCCGACGCATGGGGTCATCGTTGGCGATTATTTTTATTACATCGCCAACTCCGGATGGGACCGCCTCGATGATCACGGAAACCTACTCCCGGGCAAGCAGCTAGCCTCGGGATCCGTCATGCGCGCCAAGATTTAAAACCCGTAGGCCAGCGGCACCAAAAGAATGACCACGGCGCCGACCACCAGCGTTAGGGGTACACCCACTTTCGCGAAATCAGCGAAGGTGTAGCCCCCGGGTTCCTGCACCATCAGGTTCGTCTGAAATCCTGCGGGTACGACGAAGGCGCAGGAAGCTCCCATCATCAGCGTGACGGCGAATGGCAGGAAACTCACGTGCAGCTGTTGCGCCATCGACAAGGCCACCGGAAACATGAAGGCCGCGGCCGCCGCGTTGGTGATGACATTGGTCATGATCAGCGTGCCTACCAACACCACCGCGAGCGAGCGGGTTGGGCTCCCGCCGCCGAGCTCAGCACACAACGCGGAAATCTCGTGGGTCAGCCCGCTGCCCGTGACCGCCGACTCCAAGCCCACCGCCGCCCCGAGCACCACCAGCGTTTTCCAGTCAATACTGCGCCAGGCGGTCTCAATCCGTAAGCAACCTGACAGCAGCATCGCCATCGTCGCCAGCAGTGCCGCGTTGAGCAAGCTGGTAATGCCGAGCGCCGCAGCCGCGATCATCGCCACCGTGATCGCGGCGGCCGCCCAGGCCCGGTCTATCCGCTGCACGCTGAAGCCCTCGATCACCTTGGTCAGAATAAAGTCCGTCTCCAGGCGATTCTCATAGAAGAAGGAATCATCCACTTCCAGGATCCCGCCATCGCCGGCCTGCACCCGATAGTCCCCGAGGGGAACCTGGGGCGCCTGGCCGTCATGCGAGCCGCCGACAATGGCTGCGGCGTAGGGGCTGTCCGGCAACGGCAGCTCCGAGACTAACCGCCCCACGGCCGGCGACCGGGACGAAACCACCACCTCGACCAGTTGACGCCGGTGACGCGGCGTGGAGGCGCTACCCGTGTGCAGAGGCTTAAGTCCGATGGTGGTCCACAGCCGCGGCAAAATGTCTGAGGAGGCGGCGATCGACAGGACATCGCCGCCGCAGAGCTCAAGGTTCGGGATAATCGCCACGGGCACACCCGCGCGGGTGATCGATAGCAAGGTGTAGCCCACGGGCCGGGCGAATCCCGCTCTCTCCAGCGTCTTGCCGTCCAGTATGGATTGCGGCTCCACACTCAGCTCGATTCGGTAGATCCTTTTTTCCGATGCTCGAGCCCGCCTGGCGCTTATCGGCGGGCAACAGCCGCGTGCCGATGACAATCAAAAAGACCAGCCCAGCCAGGGTCGCCGGCAACCCCACCCAAAGCGGCGCAAAGAGGCTCAGTGGCTGCATCCCCGAAAGACGGCCCGAAGCGATCGCATCGGCAGTCATCCCGGCAACGACCAGATTCACGGAAGTCCCGATAAGCGTCATACAGCCGCCCAGAATCGCGGCGAAGCTTAAGCCCATAAAGAGCTTCGATGGCGCGAGACCCGTAGTTCGCGTGAGATCGCGCACGACGGGAATCATCATGGCCACGAGCGGCGTGTTGTTCAGGAACGCGCTCCCCAGGGCGATCGGCGGAAGAATCTTTAGCTGCGCCGCCGCCACCGTTCTCGGCAATCCGATCATCCGGTGCGACAGCAGCGAGATTGCGCCCGTCGCGTACATCCCGGCGGCCACCGGGAATAGCGCCGCCACCGTTAAAACACCGGGGTTGCTGAAACCATTGAGCAGCGCTTGCGCAGGCGCCAGTTTCAGCGTCATGGCCGCTGTCAGTGTTCCGACGAATACGAGCCAGGTCGGCAACCGATCCCATATCAGCAACGCGAACATCAACGCGAGGATTCCCAGCGTTACCCAGGCTTGCGACGGCATTGCTGCGCCCCTTTTGTCTCAACGCGATGGCCCGTCGGACACTTTACCGGCAATTCGCTCTCATCCGGCTTCTATCAGCTTAAGACCCGTGCGCAAGATCTCTTGCTCGGCGGGGCCGCGAAAGAGTTCCAAGAAGTAAGGAACCAGCCGCGGCTTGAGCTCGCGGTAGGCCCGTTTCGCCTCAGCGATTTGTCCCAACTGCGCCAACGTTACCGCAATACCCAATTGTAACAACTCGCTTTCCTGTCGCCGGTGCGCCGCTTCGCGAAGTAACTTGAGCGCCTCGTCGAACCGCCGCAGCGCGAGATGACAAAAGCCCAAGGTAAGCAGCGCAAACGCGCCGAACGATAACTGCGGATTGAGGCGCAGTGCAGCCTCCATTTCCTCAAGAGCCAGCGCCGCCTCACCGCGCATCAATTTTATCCATCCGCGCAGCATCAGGTGAGTCGAGGAGTAAGGATTGATGACCAGCGCCCGCTCCACCATGATCGCCGCCATTTCGAGATCGTTGCTCAGAAACACCGCCGCCATCGCCGCCGCAATCAATACGCGCGGATCACTCGGGCCGTGCTGCAATGCTCGGCGGGAGAACTCTTGGCCCAGCTTGCGGGTGGCCTCGACATCATCGGTCCAGCCATTGAGACACCGAAACGTATGAGTCTGGCTGGCAAGCTCAAGCGCGGGCCCGAATGTCGGGTCCAAGCGAAGCGCCTGTTCGAGCAAGCCAAGCGCCTCCGCATTGCTGGCCTCGCCAAAGCGCCGAAACGCATGCAGTGCGCGCAAGTAGAGTTCGTAAGGTCCGGGGTGAAGCGCCGGATTTGCACTGATGCGGCGCAATTCAGCGGCCTCGATATTCGGCTCGATCTGCGCGGCGATCATGCTGGCGACCTTCTCTTGCAGAGCGAAGGCATCCTCTTTGATGCCGTCAAATCGCTGATTCCAGAATGGCAGCTTGTCTACGGCGTCGGTCAGTTTGACCGAAATGCGCACCTGCTCGCCCGCCTGGCGTACATCGCCTTCCAGCAAATAGCGCACTCCCAACTCTCTGGCGATCAGTCTTAAGTTGCGCGCTTCGCCCCGATAAGCGAGCGTCGAGCTGTTGGCGATGACGAACAGCGATGAAAACCGCGACAAAGCCGTGGTGATTTCATCGGCCACACCGTCGCAGAAATAATCGCCCGCGGTGCCGGCGGTCATGTCTCTGAACGGCAGAATGGCGATCGAGGGCTTGTCGGGAAGAGCCTTCCCGGGTGATGACGCCGGAATGGATGGCGCAAGCAACCCTGAAGCACCGGCAGGCAAAGTCGAGGAGCACAGGCACGATATGCGCTCGGCGAAGGCCGGCGGAGTTTCCCCGGAGGGCAGCCGCGTCCACTGCACCGCGTGAAATATTTCCGGCACGCTCGCGCCCTGGTCGGTCGTTTCATCGATAACGACCGGCACGAGAAACGGCTTCTCGTCCGCCATGTCGTGCGTCCGGCCGACCGCAAGTTTCCATTCTCGGCGAAAATAGCCTTCCAGCCGGGCTTGCGTGTTGCTGGAAATGACGGGGATGAACAGCGCGCAATCCCGTATCTGGCGACGGATCTGCTGATCCCACGCATCGCCGCCGCGCAGCTCGTTCTGGTCGAACCAGACTTCGATGCCGGCGGCCCGCAACGCCTCGCAAATGCGGCGCGCCGCTTCGGCATCCTGCGAGGCGTAACTCAGGAACACGGCTTTAGACAGCTCGGCCATCGAACGCGGCTCCCCTGGCCGGGCAGGCTAAGAGAGCGCCGCCTCGCCACAGCACAGCTTATCTGAATCTTGCCTGGCGGGCGTACAGCGCTCGCCCATAAGAAAAGGCCTCGAACCCTTGCGGGTCCGAGGCCATATTTTTTAAAGAATACTTCTTATTATCTTATTCGGCAGCTTCAGTGTCCCCCGCCGGTACCGCATCGTCCGCGTCGCCCATTCCTCCGCCCACATCCATGAAGCTGCGACGGCGGCTATCATCCGATGCACGTCGGCGCCGGGCATGATACGCGAAGCCGGTGCCCGCGGGAATGAGGCGCCCGACGATGACGTTTTCCTTCAGGCCCCGCAAGTCATCCTTCAAGCCCCGTACCGCCGCCTCGGTGAGGACGCGGGTGGTCTCTTGGAACGATGCTGCCGAAATGAAGGATTCCGTCGCCAAGGACGCCTTGGTGATGCCCAACAACAGCGGTTCCCAGGTCGACTGATGTTTGCCCTCGGTTTTCTGCTTCGCGATGACATCGAGCAATCGGCCTCGATCCATCTGTTCACCCCGCAGCAACGCCGAATCGCCGGCATCCGACACTTCGATCTTGCGCAGCATCTGCCGCACGATGACTTCGATGTGCTTGTCGTTGATCTTAACGCCCTGCAACCGATAGACATCCTGGATTTCGCGGACCAGATAGTTCGCCAGCGCCTCGACGCCTTGCAGCCGCAGGATGTCATGCGGGTTCGGTTCGCCGTCGGCGATGACTTCGCCCTTCTCGACCTGTTCGCCTTCGAACACGTTGAGATGGCGCCACTTCGGAATCAGCTCCTCGTACTTGTCCGTGGCCTCGTTGGTGATGATCAGGCGGCGCTTGCCCTTGGTTTCCTTGCCGAAGCTCACCGTGCCTGAGCGCTCCGCGAGAATCGCAGAGTCCTTCGGCTTGCGAGCCTCGAACAGATCGGCCACGCGCGGCAGACCGCCCGTGATGTCGCGGGTCTTCGACGATTCTTGCGGGATACGCGCGATCACATCGCCGACCGACACCTTGGCACCGTCTTCCAGGCTGACGATCGCGCCCGCGGGCAGCGCGTAGACCGCCGGAATGTCGGTGTTGGCGAAGGTGACTTCCTTGCCCTTGGCATTGGTCAGGCGCACGACCGGTCGCAGGTCTTTGCCGCCCGAGCCACGTTGCTTCGGATCGAGCACCACCGTGCTGGTGAGGCCCGTGACGTCGTCCACCTGCGTCGTGACGGTGATGCCGTCGACGAAGTCGGAGAACTTGATCATGCCGGCCACTTCCGTTACCACCGGATGGGTGTGCGGATCCCAGTTCGCCACCGACTGACCGGCGGCAACCGTGTCGGCATCATTGACCGTGATGGTGGCACCGTAGGGGATCTTGTAGCGCTCACGCTCGCGGCCGAATTCATCGACCACGCCAAGTTCACCGGAACGCGACACCGCGACCAAGTGCCCCTTCTCGTGGCGCACGGTCTTGATGTTGTGCAGGCGAATTGTGCCCTTGCTCTTGACTTCGACGCCGTTGGCCGCCGCCGCTCGGGAAGCTGCGCCGCCGACGTGGAAGGTACGCATCGTGAGCTGCGTGCCCGGCTCGCCGATCGACTGGGCCGCAATGACCCCGACCGCTTCGCCGATGTTGATGCGATGCCCGCGGCCCAAGTCGCGGCCGTAGCATTGAGCGCACACGCCATAGCGGGTTTCGCAAGTGATCGGCGAGCGCACCATGACCTGGTCGATACCCATCTTCTCGAGCAGCTTGACCAGCTTCTCATCGATGAGCACGCCGGCCTTGACCAGCACTTCGCCGCTCGAGGCCACCGCAACGTCTTCCGATACCACGCGCCCCAGCACGCGCTCGCCCAACCCTTCCACCACATCGCCGCCTTCGACGATCGGGGTGATGGACAGACCGTTGCTCGTGCCGCAGTCGATTTCCGTGACTACCAGATCCTGCGCCACGTCGACCAAACGACGTGTCAAGTAACCGGAGTTGGCGGTCTTCAAGGCGGTGTCGGCCAAACCTTTGCGCGCGCCGTGCGTCGAGATGAAGTACTGCAGTACGTTCAATCCTTCGCGGAAGTTCGCGGTGATGGGCGTCTCGATAATGGAGCCGTCCGGCTTCGCCATCAGTCCGCGCATGCCCGCGAGCTGACGAATCTGCGCGGCAGAACCGCGCGCACCCGAGTCGGCCATCATGAAGATGGAATTAAACGACTTCTGGCGAACCTTGTTGCCCTTGGTATCGCTGACCTCGTCGGTTCCCAACTTCTCCATCATGGCCTTGGCCACTTGGTCATTGGTGCGCGACCAGATATCGACCACCTTGTTGTAACGCTCGCCGTTGGTGACGAGACCGGAGGAGTACTGCTCCTGGATCTCCTTCACCTCTTTTTCGGCGGTCGCCAGGATCTTGGTCTTCTGCTGCGGGACCACCATGTCGTCCACGCCGATCGAGACGCCGGCGCGGGTCGCGTACTGGAAGCCGGTGTACATCAACTGATCGGCAAACACGACCGTTTCCTTCAAGCCCACGGTGCGGTAGCACGCGTTGATCGTGGCGGAAATGATCTTCTTGGTCATATCCTGGTTGATGGCATCGAAGGACAGGCCCTTGGGCAGAATCTCGGACAGCAGAGCCCGGCCCGCGGTGGTGTCGACCACGCGAACGTGCTTCACCAATTGTCCGTCGGCATCGCGGATGTGCTCGACCAGACGCACCTTGATCTTGGCTTGCAGATCAATATTGCGGCTCTCGTAGGCGCGATGCACTTCAGCGACATCGCTGAACGCCATGCCCTCGCCCTTCGCGCCCACCCGCTCGCGTGTCATGTAATACAGGCCCAGCACCACGTCCTGCGACGGAACGATGATGGGATCGCCGTTGGCCGGCGACAGGATATTGTTGGATGACATCATCAACGCGCGCGCTTCGAGCTGAGCCTCGATGGAAAGCGGCACGTGAACGGCCATCTGGTCGCCGTCGAAGTCGGCATTGAATGCCGTGCAAACCAGCGGATGCAGCTGGATCGCCTTGCCTTCGATCAACACCGGCTCGAACGCCTGGATTCCAAGACGGTGCAGAGTCGGTGCGCGATTCAGGAGCACCGGATGTTCGCGGATCACCTCTTCGAGGATGTCCCACACTTCCGGTCCTTCACGCTCCACCAGACGCTTCGCCGCCTTGATGGTCGAGGCCTCGCCGCGCAACTGCAGCTTGGAGAAGATGAACGGCTTGAATAATTCCAGCGCCATTTTCTTCGGCAATCCGCACTGATGCAGGCGTAAGGTCGGTCCCACGACGATGACCGAACGGCCGGAGTAATCGACACGCTTGCCGAGCAGGTTCTGACGGAAGCGGCCCTGCTTGCCCTTGATCATGTCGGCCAAGGACTTCAACGGTCGCTTGTTGGTGCCGGTAATCGCACGGCCGCGGCGGCCGTTGTCCAGCAGCGCATCCACCGCTTCCTGCAGCATGCGCTTTTCGTTGCGCACGATGATGTCAGGCGCGTTCAATTCCAACAAACGGCGCAGGCGGTTGTTGCGGTTGATCACGCGCCGGTACAGATCGTTCAGGTCGGAAGTCGCAAAGCGACCGCCGTCCAGCGGCACCAACGGACGCAGGTCCGGCGGCAGCACCGGCAGCACGGTGAGCACCATCCATTCCGGCTTGTTGCCCGATTCCATGAACGCCTCGATGAGCTTCAAGCGCTTCGACAGCCGCTTGATCTTCGTCTCGGAGTTCGTGTTCGACATCTCCTCGCGGACTTTCACCACTTCGGAGGGCAGATCCATGGACTTCAGGAGCTCATGGACCGCTTCCGCGCCCATGCGCGCATCGAACTCGTCACCGTGCTCTTCGATGGACTCGAGGTACATTTCATCGGTCAGCAACTGCCCGCGTTGCAGCGGG
This sequence comes from uncultured Gammaproteobacteria bacterium, assembly GCA_963749775.1. Taxonomy (GTDB): domain Bacteria; phylum Pseudomonadota; class Gammaproteobacteria; order Steroidobacterales; family Steroidobacteraceae; genus Bog-1198. The sequence continues at coordinate 315,899 of CAVVPB010000004.1, read as the reverse complement.
GTCATGCCCGGGTCGACCACCACGAACGCCTCGAAGTACAGCACCCGCTCGATCTCGCGCAACGTCATATCCAGCATCAAACCGATGCGCGACGGCAACGATTTCAAGAACCAGATGTGCGCCGTGGGGCTCGCCAACTCGATATGCCCCATGCGCTCGCGGCGCACCTTGGACTGAGTCACTTCGACGCCGCACTTCTCGCACACCACGCCGCGATGCTTGAGGCGCTTGTATTTGCCGCACAAGCACTCGTAGTCCTTGACCGGACCGAAGATCTTGGCGCAGAACAAACCGTCGCGTTCCGGCTTGAAGGTGCGATAGTTGATGGTTTCCGGCTTCTTGACTTCGCCGTACGACCAGGAACGGATCATGTCCGGCGAGGCAAGGCCGATTTTGATCGAATCAAAATTCTCGACCGGAACTTGCTGCTTGAACAACTTGAGTAAGTCTTTCATTGATTAGGCCTCGCTCTCTAGTTCGATGTTGATGGCCAAGGAACGAATTTCCTTCACCAGCACATTGAACGATTCCGGCATGCCGGCTTTCATTTCATGGTTGCCGTCGACAATCGCCTTGTACATTTGCGTACGTCCGTTGACGTCGTCCGACTTGACCGTGAGCATTTCCTGCAAGGTGTACGCGGCGCCATAGGCCTCCAACGCCCACACTTCCATTTCTCCGAACCGCTGACCGCCGAATTGCGCCTTGCCGCCCAGCGGCTGCTGGGTGACCAGGCTGTACGGACCCGTGGAGCGCGCATGCATCTTGTCGTCGACCAAGTGGTTCAACTTAAGCATGTACATGTAGCCCACCGTCACCGGCCGTTCGAATTGCTCGCCGGTGCGTCCGTCGTGCAGCGTCGTCTGACCCGAAGTCGGCAAATCCGCCAACGTGAGCAGGTTCTTGATCTCCTCCTCGCTGGCACCGTCGAACACCGGCGTCGCCATCGGCACGCCCTTCTTTAGGTTGCTGGCCAATTCGACGATTTCGGCATCGCTCATGCTCCTGATATCTTCCTTCTGACCGCCGGTCTCGTTGTAGACCTGGCCCAGGAACTTGCGCAGTTCCGCGATCGCCTGCTGGGCTTCCAGCATCTTGCCGATCTTGGCGCCCAAGCCCTTCGCCGCCCAACCCAAGTGGGTCTCGAGGATCTGCCCGATGTTCATGCGCGAAGGCACGCCCAGGGGATTTAGCACAATGTCCACCGGCGTACCGTCGGCCATGTAAGGCATGTCTTCCACCGGCACGATGGAGGAGATCACGCCCTTGTTGCCGTGCCGGCCCGCCATCTTGTCGCCCGGTTGCACGCGGCGCTTCACCGCCAGGTACACCTTGACCATCTTGAGCACGCCCGGCGCCAGATCATCGCCCGCGGTGATCTTGGCCTTCTTCTCCTCGAAGCGCTTCTCGAACGCCTTGCGCTGACCCTTCAAGCGCTCCGAGACGGTCTCCAGCTGCACATTGGTCTCTTCTTCCTTGAAGCGAATCTCGAACCACTGCTCGCGCGGCAGATCCGCCAGATACGCCTCATCGACCAGCGTGCCCGACTTGATCTTCTTCGGGCCCGCCTCGGCCGCCTTGCCTTCGATCATGCCGCGCACGCGCTGGAACAAGTCGTCTTCCAAAATGCGCTGCTGATCGGCCAAGTCCTTGCGGACCCGTTCGAGCTCTGATTTCTCGATCGCCAATGCACGCGTGTCCTTCTCGACCCCGTCGCGGGTGAATACCCGCACATCGATCACCGTGCCGTCCATGCCCGGCGGCACGCGCAGCGAGGTGTCTTTGACGTCGGAGGCCTTCTCGCCGAAGATCGCCCGCAGCAACTTCTCTTCCGGCGTCAGCTGAGTCTCGCCCTTCGGCGTCACCTTGCCCACCAGAATGTCGCCGGCGCGCACTTCGGCGCCGATGAACGCAATGCCCGCTTCATCGAGCTTGGCCAGCGCCGAATCGCCCACGTTGGGAATATCAGCGGTGATTTCCTCGGGACCGAGCTTGGTGTCGCGCGCGACGCAAGTGAGCTCCTCGATGTGAATGGTCGTGAAGCGATCTTCCTCGACCACGCGCTCGGAAATGAGGATCGAGTCTTCGAAGTTGTAGCCGTTCCACGGCATGAACGCCACCAGCAGGTTCTGGCCGAGCGCGAGCTCGCCCAAATCCGTCGAGGGACCGTCCGCCAGCACGTCGCCGCGCTTGATCGCATCGCCGGCGTTCACCAGCGGTCGCTGGTTGATGCAGGTATTTTGGTTCGAGCGCGTGTACTTGGTGAGCGAATAGATGTCGACACCGGGTTCGCCGGCCGTCGTTTCATCGTCGTTCACCCGCACCACGATGCGCGACGCATCGACCGAATCGACCTTGCCGCCGCGCCGCGCCACCACCGTGACGCCGGAGTCGATCGCCACCGCCCGCTCCATGCCGGTACCGACCAGCGGGGTTTCCGACCGCAAGGTCGGCACCGCCTGGCGTTGCATGTTTGATCCCATGAGCGCGCGGTTGGCGTCGTCATGTTCCAGGAACGGAATCAAAGAGGCCGCCACCGAGACGATCTGCTTGGGGCTCACGTCCATGAAATCGATCTTGTCGCGCGAGGACAAAGTGAACTCATTCTGCGTTCGGCAGGAGATCAAGTCATCGACGAACTCGCCCTTTTCGCTTAAGGTCGCATTCGCCTGAGCGATGACGTATTGGCCTTCTTCGATGGCCGACAGGTAATCGATCTGGTCGGTCACCTTGCCGTTGGAAACGCGGCGATACGGGGTCTCTAAGAACCCGTAGTCATTGGTACGCGCATACACGGCCAGCGAGTTGATCAAACCGATGTTCGGACCTTCCGGCGTCTCGATCGGGCAAACCCGGCCGTAGTGCGTGGGATGCACGTCGCGAACTTCGAATCCGGCGCGCTCACGCGTCAGACCGCCTGGGCCCAGGGCCGAAACACGGCGCTTGTGAGTGACTTCCGACAGCGGGTTGTTCTGGTCCATGAACTGCGAGAGCTGCGAGGAACCGAAGAACTCCTTCACCGCGGCCGCAACCGGCTTCGCGTTGATCATTTCCTGCGGCATGATCGGCTCGCTCTCCGCGATGGTCAGGCGTTCCTTGACGGCACGTTCGACCCGCACCAAACCGATGCGGAAAGCGTTCTCCGCCATTTCGCCAACGCTGCGGACGCGGCGATTGCCGAGGTGATCGATGTCGTCCACATGGCCATTGCCATTGCGGATGTCGATCAGGGTCTTCATCACTTCGATGATGTCTTCTTTGCTCAATACGCCCGAGCCGGTGATTTCCTCGCGGCCCACGCGGCGGTTGAACTTCATGCGCCCCACCGGCGATAGGTCGTAGCGTTCGCCGTTGAAGAACAGGTTTTGGAACAGGTTCTCGGCGGCATCCTTGGTCGGCGGCTCGCCGGGACGCATCATGCGATAGATCTCCACCAGCGCCTCGAGGCGCGTTTTGGTGGGATCGATGCGCAGAGTGTCCGAGATATACGGACCGCGGTCCAAGTCGTTGACGTACAGGGTGCGGATTTGCGTGATGCCGCTTTCGATGAGTTTGGCCACCGTCGGCACGGTGAGAATCTCATTGGCCTTGGCCAGAATCTCGCCGGTTTCCGTGTTGACGATGTCGTGCGCCAAAACCTTGCCCTGCACGTATTCGGTGGGCACCGGCAGGCGCTTGATGCCGGCCTCCTCGAGCTCCTTCACGTGGCGCGCGGTAATGCGCCGGCCTTCCTCGACGATGACCTTCTTGCCGACGCGGATCTCGAACGCCGCCGTCTCGCCGCGCAGACGCTGCGGGATGACTTCGAATTCGATCTCCTTTTTCGACAGATGAAACACATTCTTGTCGAAGAAGATGTCGAGAATCTGCTCTTCGGTAAGTCCCAGCGCGCGCAGAATGATGGTCACCGGCAATTTGCGGCGCCGGTCGATGCGGGCGAATACGCAGTCCTTCGGGTCGAACTCGAAATCCAACCATGAACCGCGATACGGAATGATGCGCGCGGAGAACAATAATTTTCCCGATGAATGGGTCTTGCCGCGGTCGTGATCGAAGAACACGCCCGGGCTGCGATGCAGCTGCGAGACGATGACGCGCTCGGTGCCGTTGATGATGAAGGTACCGTTGTCCGTCATGAGCGGCAGTTCGCCCAAGTACACCTCTTGTTCGCGCACGTCCTTGACGGGCTTCTTGGCGCCGCTGGCCTCCTTGTCGAGCACCACCAGGCGCACTTTCACGCGCAGCGGTGCCGCGTAGGTTAGTCCGCGCAGCTGACATTCCTTGACGTCGAATACCGGCTCGCCTAAGCGATAGCTCACGTACTCGAGGGTCGCGTTCCCGGAATAGCTGGAAATGGGGAACACGCTGTCGAAAGCGGCGTGCAAGCCGATTTCATCGCGTTTGGATTCTGCGACGTCCGCCTGCAAGAATCGCCGGTACGAATCCAACTGGATCGCCAGCAGGTACGGCGTGCCGAGAATGCTCGGACGCTTGCCAAAGTTCTTGCGGATGCGCTTCTTTTCGGTGAACGAATAGGCCATGAGATGATCACCCTTCCTAGGCGCTTACGCGCCAATTTCCAGGCGCTTGCGCGCCACATTTAACGGGGCCTAAACGGCCCCGCCTGATAAAATCAAAAGCGCAGCCGATGGCTGCCGCAGTTTTCAGCGGCATCCATCGAACTGCGCGTATCGGCAATAATCACTACTTGATAGCAGCCTTGGCGCCCGCGGCCTCGAGCTTCGTCTTGATCGTTTCGGCATCCGCCTTCGGAATGCCTTCCTTGACGGTCGAAGGCGCACCCTCGACCAGATCCTTCGCTTCCTTCAAGCCTAGGCCCGTGATTTCGCGGATGACCTTGATGACGCCAACCTTGTTGGCGCCGAACTCCGTCATGGTCACGGTGAACTCGGTCTGCGCTTCGGCAGCCGGAGCGGCCGCGCCGCCGCCGCCCGCCGCCGCAACCGCAGCGACCGGAGCCGCCGCCGTGACGTTGAACTTCTTTTCCATATCGGAAATCAGCTCGACTACTTCCATGACGGACATTTTGGAAATCGCATCGAGGATTTCGTCTTTAGTAACAGCCATTTCTATCTCCAAACTTTTAAAAAGGGGTCAAACGACCCGATCCAGGATTAATTCGTCGCCGCCTGCGCCGCACCACTCTTCTTGGCTTCAAGAACAGCGGCCAGCGTCCGTACCAACTTGGAGTTGGGGGCAGCCAACGTGCCAACGAACTTGCTAATCGGCGCCTTGAGCACACCCAACAACTGCGACAACGCTTGCGCACGTGTGGGCAATGCAGCCACACGCTCCAGTGAATCGGGTTTGAGCAGTTGCCCACCCAAAGACACCAACGTCGTCACCAATTTGTCGTTGTCCTTTGCGAACGCCTTGACGATGCGGGCAGCGGCGCCCGGATCGTCGTTGGAGAACGCGAGGACAATGGGTCCTTTCAGCGCCGGAGAAATGCACTCGAAAGCGGTGCCGGCAACAGCCTTGCGCGCGAGCGTATTCTTGACGATTCGCAAATAGACGCCTTCCTTGCGCGCCTTCGCGCGTAAATCGGTCATCTGCGTCACCGTCAAGCCACGATTCTCAGCGCCCACCACGGACAGGGCTTTCGCCGCGACCGCGTTGACTTCTGCCACCACGACTTTCTTCTCTTCTAACTTGAGTGCCATCTAGGTTCCTTCGGTCAGAAGCGTCACACACCAGATACGGGCGCCGTCGCTCGCATCCACCCTTTAAGTACTTGCGTACTTATTGGTGCGACCTCCATCAGCAAAATCCTGACTCGGGTCCCACCATCTGCGCAGGCGCTCTTTTAAGAGCCCTTGAGTTCCTTGGCGAAACTCACTGCTCGCCTGCGGTCTTCGACGGTGGGTGCGGTCGGCTTAAAAAGCCTCGCGCAGCCCTCCATCAAACAAAAAATCAAATTTTTACTAGCCCTAAGCTCGACTGGTCGACCGTGACCCCAGGACCCATGGTCGAGGAAACGGTCAGCTTCTTCAGGTAAACGCCCTTCGAGGTCGCCGGCTTGATCTTCTGCAGATCGTTCACCAGCGCCAACAGGTTTTCCTTCAACGCAGCCGGCTCGAAGTTCGCGCGTCCGATTTGCGCATGCACAATGCCCGCCTTGTCGGTGCGGTAGCGGACCTGGCCGGACTTCGCGTTCTTCACGGCTTCCGCCACATTGGGCGTCACCGTGCCAACCTTCGGATTCGGCATGAGGCCGCGAGGCCCCAGGATTTGGCCGAGCTGACCCACGATGCGCATGGCGTCGGGGCTTGCGATGACCACGTCGAAATCGATTTGACCGGCCTTGACCTTTTCGGCCAAGTCTTCGAAGCCGACGATGTCGGCACCGGCGGCCTTGGCCGCATCGGCATTCTTGCCCTGGGTAAATACGGCCACGCGGACCGTTTTGCCGGTGCCATGCGGCATGACCGTGGAGCCGCGAACCTGCTGGTCCGACTTGGTGGCATCCACGCCCAGGTTCACCGACACGTCCACCGATTCGTTGAACTTCGCCGTCGCAAATTCCTTGACCAGCTTAAGCGCATCGTCAATGGGATAGGCTCTTCCCGGCGGCAGCTTTTCTTTCCAGCTCTTGGTGCGTTTCACTACGGCAGGCATGTCACACTCCCTCCACGTCGACGCCCATGCTGCGGGCGCTTCCGGCAATGGTGCGCACCGCCGCATCCAAGTCGCCGGCCGTCAAGTCAGGCATTTTCATCTTGGCGATGTCCTCGAGCTGCTTGCGGGTCACTCGCCCGACCTTGGCCGTGTTCGGCGTGGCACTGCCCTTGGGGATACCGAGCGCCTTGGCGATGAGCACCGAGGCCGGCGGCGTCTTCATGATGAAGGTGAAGCTGCGGTCGCTGTATACCGTGATCACTACTGGGGTCGGCAAACCTTTTTCCAAGGCCTGAGTCTGCGCATTGAACGCCTTGCAGAACTCCATGATGTTCACACCTTGTTGGCCGAGCGCCGGGCCCACCGGCGGACTTGGGTTGGCCTGGCCTGCAGGGATCTGCAGCTTGATATAGCCGGTAACTTTCTTCGCCATCTAAAACTCCTGCGGGTGCAATCGCCGCTCTTGCGAGCAGCTCCCCTGTCAATGCGCTTCGCGCAACCTTTCAACGGGGCGATGCCCCGCCAAAAAACCTCTAACCCTTCTCGACCTGCGAGAAATCCAATTCCACGGGCGTCGAGCGCCCGAGAATCTGCACGGCCACCTGCAGCCGGTTCTTTTCGTAGTTCACCGACTCGACCACCCCGTTGAAATCGTTGAACGGGCCATCAGTGACCCGCACGACTTCGCCGGGCTCGAACAGCACCTTCGGCTTCGGCTTGTCCACGCCCTCTTCGACGCGGCGCAATATCGACATGGCTTCCTTATCGGTGATGGCCGCCGGCTTATCGCTGGTGCCGCCAATGAAGCCCAGTACCTTCGGAACTTCCTTCACCAAGTGCCAGGTGTCTTCGTCCATTTCCATCTGCACGAGCACGTAACCCGGGAAGAACTTGCGATCCGACTTGCGCTTCTGGCCATCGCGCATTTCAACGACTTCCTCGGTCGGCACGAGAATTTCGCCGAACTTGGCCTCGAGGCCGGCGCGCTTGACCCGCTCCTTCAATGACTCCGAGACCTTGTGCTCGAAGTTCGAGTAAGCGTGAACCACATACCATCGCAAGGACATAGAAAGCTCCGCTGCTAACCGGACGTGCCGCCTAAAAAGCGCGTCATCCAGGTAAGAGCCCAATCAAGTACAAAGAAAAACAGACCCATCACGATCGCAAAGCCGAATACCACGTAGGTGGTTTGTATGGTCTCGGTTCGCCCGGGCCACACCACTTTGCGCAGTTCGACACGCGCCGCCTGCGCGAACTGCACGAACTCTCGGCCGAACGAGCTCAGCCACAGCAAGCCCGCGCCCGCGACGAGGCCGGCACCCACCATTCCGATACGCAGGGCCAACGCCAGTTCGTCATACCAATAAAACGCGGCGATTCCAGCGATGATCGCGACGATCGAGGCTAGGAGGAGCGCGTTGTCCTTGAACGACGTGCTCGGAGCTGCTTGAACTTCTGCCATGGTCTTACGCTATTCCTACGGGCACGGATCAATGGCAGGGCAGGAGGGAATCGAACCCCCAACCTGCGGTTTTGGAGACCGCCGCTCTGCCAATTGAGCTACTGCCCTGTTCATGCACTGCACACTTGCCACGCGCTTCGCGCAACAACTAAACGGGGCCGAAACGGCCCCGTCCCCTTAAAAGCAAAACTAAGCAATGACTTTGGCGACGACACCTGAGCCGACGGTTTTGCCGCCCTCGCGGATGGCGAAGCGCAGGCCTTGCTCCATCGCGATCGGGGCAATCAGCTCCACCACGATCTTGATGTTGTCCCCGGGCATCACCATCTCGGTGCCCTCCGGCAACTCCACCGCTCCGGTCACATCGGTGGTGCGAAAGTAAAACTGCGGCCGATAGCCCTTGAAGAACGGCGTATGGCGCCCCCCCTCCTCCTTGGTCAGCACATACACCTGCGCCTCGAACTTCGTATGCGGCGTAATGCTGCCGGGCTTGCACAACACCTGCCCGCGCTCGACTTCCTCGCGCTTCGTGCCGCGCAGCAACACCCCCACGTTGTCCCCCGCCTGCCCCTCATCTAGGAGCTTGCGAAACATCTCCACCCCCGTGCAGGTGGTCTTCTGCGTCGCACGAATCCCGACAATCTCCACCTCATCGTTCACCTTCACGATCCCGCGCTCAATGCGCCCGGTCACCACCGTGCCGCGCCCGGCAATCGAAAACACATCTTCCACCGGCATCAAAAACGCCCCTTCAATCGCCCGCTTCGGCACCGGTATGTAGTCATCCAGCGCCTGCACCAGCTTCAATATCGAGGGCACGCCGATATCGCTCGTATCCCCTTCCAGGGCTTTTAACGCCGATCCAATGACAATCGGGGTCTTATCCCCGGGAAACTCGTACATCGTCAAAAGATCCCGTACTTCCAGCTCCACCAGCTCTAAAAGCTCCGCATCATCGACCATGTCGGCTTTGTTCAAATACACCACGATGTAGGGCACCCCGACCTGGCGGGCCAGCAAAATGTGCTCCCGCGTCTGGGGCATCGGGCCATCGGCCGCCGACACCACCACAATCGCTCCGTCCATCTGCGCCGCTCCCGTGATCATGTTCTTCACGTAGTCGGCATGGCCCGGACAATCCACGTGCGCGTAGTGACGCGCCGCGCTCTGATACTCCACGTGCGCCGTGGCAATCGTGATGCCGCGCGCCCGCTCTTCAGGCGCCTTGTCAATCTGGTCGTAGGCTTTGAACTCCCCGCCAAATTTCTCCGCCATCACCTTCGTCAACGCCGCCGTCAGGGTCGTCTTGCCATGATCAACATGCCCAATCGTCCCCACGTTCACGTGCGGCTTCGTTCGCTCAAACTTCCCCTTCGACACGGCAAGTACCTCTCAAAAAATTTAAAAACCTGGAGCCCACGAACGGGATCGAACCGTTGACCTCGTCCTTACCAAGGACGTGCTCTACCAACTGAGCTACGTGGGCCGCAACCATTTGGAGCGGGTGATGGGAATCGAACCCACGTGATCAGCTTGGAAGGCTGACGTTCTACCATTGAACTACACCCGCACTCCGTTTGAAGCCAATGGCACGACCCCACATCCTTCGCTGGTGGAGGGGGTAGGATTCGAACCTACGAAGGCATAAGCCAGCAGATTTACAGTCTGCCCCCGTTGGCCGCTTGGGTACCCCTCCCTAAAATGAGCCGCGTATTTTGCGGTGGGTGTCACCTAGTGTCAATGTCAAGTCGCCCCTAAGTGCTGCCTATCTGCCAGGTACCGTCCCGCGGACTTGACGCTATCGTACGATATATATATCATAAGATATGTTTTAAAACATATCGAGAGAGCCATGCATCACCGAATTCACTATTTTTGCGGACGCCCCGCGCACGGATTCTTTCACTTCGGCAGGCGCTTCATGGAGGGCGGCCCCGGCGGACGCGGATTCGGCATGGGCCGCAAACTGGCCGCCGCAGACCTACAGCTGCTCATTCTGAAGTTGCTCGAGGAGAAGCCCAGCCATGGCTACGAAATCATCAAGGCCTTGGATGAGCGCTCCAAGGGCTTTTATGTGCCGAGCCCTGGGATGGTCTATCCCGCATTGACCTATCTCGAGGAGATCGGTCACGCCACCGTGGAGGCCGTTGGTGCACGCAAGCAATACCACATCACCCCCGCCGGCAAGGCGCAGCTCGATGAGAATCGCGCGCGGGCGGATGCGCTGCTCGCGCAATTCGGGCGCGTGGGCGAGCGCATGGATCGCGTGCGCCGCGCGCTTGACGCCGAGGAGAGCGGCGAGGAATCAGCCGAGCATGAGCGGCACGGCGCGAAGGAGCTGCGTCGGGCCAGTCACGACCTGAAGGCTGCGCTGGCGGATAAGTGGCATAGCCCCCGTGAAGAGCAACAACGCATCGCGAAGATTTTGGCGCGCGCGGCGGCAGAGATCATGGGGCAGTGAGCAGATTCGACTGGAATAGGCGGTAAATGCGCTTGTATTCGTCGAGCCAGGAGTCCGCGTTCGTGAATCCGTGCCGATCCAAAGGATAGGGCGACATCGTGAAATTGTCCTTGTGCAGTTCGATCAGCCGCTCATACAAGCGCATAGAATCCTCGAACAGCACATTGTCGTCGATCACGCCGTGGCAGATGAGCAGCGCATCCTGCAGGCCGGCGGCAAATTCGATGGGCGAGGAGCGCGCGTAGGCGATCGGGTCGACCTGCGGATCATTAAGAATGCTCCCCGTGTAGTCATGATCGTACTGCATCCAATCCGTGACCGGACGCAGAGCGGCTCCGGCCGCGAATTCCCCGGGTGCGCGAAATAGCGCCATCAAGGTCATGAAACCGCCGTAAGAGCCGCCGTAAACGCCGACGCGTTTCGGATCGACACCGGCCTGCTCCGTCAGCCATTTCTTGCCGTCGAGCATGTCTTCCAATTCAGGATGTCCCATCTGCCGGTAGATGGCGGTGCGCCAATCGCGTCCGTAACCCGCGGATGCGCGATAGTCGAGATCGAGCACTACGTAGCCCAAGTGCGCGAGCAGATTGTTGAACATCTGCTCACGAAAATAGTACGAGAAGCGCAAATGCACGTCCTGCAGATAGCCGGCGCCGTGGACGAACAGCACCCCCGGCCTTTTCCCGGAAACCTTGCTGCCCGGGTCGCGATACACCTTGGCGTAGATCGCTGCGCCGACATGCGTGGAGGGGATCTGCACGATTTCCGGCTGGATCCACGACATGGCTTTGTAGTCGGCGGTGCGCGTATCCGTCAATTCGCGCGGCGTACCGGAGCCGTCGGCGTTGGTCACCGCAATCTGCGAGCGCATGTAGGGTGTCGAATGGGTCAGCAGCAATCGCCGGCCGCTTCGATCCAGCGAGGCTTTTTCGACTCCTTGAAGCTGCGTGAGGCGCTGCAATGCGCCGCCGCCGCTGGGCACTCGATAGACATCGTACGCATACGGTGCCGAAGCGTTGCACAGCACGTAGAACCAGCGGCCGTCTTCGGATAACAGCGGGCTCGACACCTCGAATCGTCCCGATGTCAGCGGGCGCGCTGCGCCATTTGGCGCCTTGGTATACAAATGCCCGTAGCCTGATTCTTCGGACTGAAACCACAGGGTTTTGTTGTCATTCAGCCAGCCAAAATCATTGAACGAATCAATCCACGCGGCATCGGTCAGACGATGCTGCGGGACCAGGGCATAGTTGGCCAAGTCCACGCTTACCAGCCAGCGGTCCTTGTGATCGATCGAGAAGAGTTCAATGCCGAGCGCCGCGGCGTCGGCGCTCCAGATCACTCCTCCGTTGGCCGCGTCCGGTTCATCGCTGACCACCCACACGCCGCGCGCCGTTTTCTCGGCGGGCTTCAGTTTATCGGGCGGCAGCAGCTTGGCATTTTCCTCGCGCACGGCCTTTAGTGGGTCGTCATAAATCCCCGGCAGATTGGCCGCAGAGAGTGCGTGCACGCTATGGTCGACAAGATTGAGCAGCACCAAGGACTGCGGCGGCGGCGGATTGCGGCCGACGCGCAGGCGCTCCTTCTCGAATTCTTCATATCCCGATTCGGTGACGTAGCGTGTGAGCTGCCCTTCTCTGCCCCTGACGTGAGATTTGGGTTCCGTTATCACCAGCAGCCAGTGCGCGTCCGGAGACAATTCCGTGTCGCGAATGACCACATCATCGCCGAGATAAAACGGCAGCACGCCTCGGGTCGACGTCGCCTCGTTGCAACGCCTCTTCGTGTATTCGCGTGATCTCGGACTCGTCGTGCAGCCGCTTAAGGGTCGAGAAGGTGCGCAATTGCATGTCGCGCAAATCATCGGTGGGCGGCGCCGTCGGATCCTTCTCCGCCTTGACGATCGCCGCCGGCGCGGTAACACCGCTGCCGAAATCGTGGGTAAGCCACTCGTTGTCGATGCGAAAAATCAACAGCCGCCCATCGGTGGAGAAATGCAGAGACTTTTTTGATTGCGGGGTGCGCGTAATTTGGGTCAATCGACCGCTGCGCAGGTCGCGCACAAAGACATCGCGGTTGCGCACAAACGCGGCGCGCTTGCCGCCCGGATCGTAAATCGACGGCGCGTCGGCACCCGCCATTGCCGCGGCGTCCACCACCTGATCCTTGCCGCCGTCGGGATCGACCCGATGCAAATCGACGATGGGCGAGCCGTTGCGCTTTAAGGAGTAGTACACCGCACGGCCGTCGGCCGACCAATAGGGGTCCCTGACCGGGGGCCCGATCCAATCGGGATCCGCCATGATCTTTTCCAGCGTGATGCCGGCGGGCGGAACGCCCGCCTCGGCGCCGCGCGCTGAATTGGCGGCACAGGCCGCCATCGAAATCGCCATCAAAAGATACTTCATGAAATCCGCCTGACCCATAGTTACCAAATATTCACTCGCTGATCCGGCGGTAAATACATCTTATCGCCCGCCTTTACGCCGAAGGCCGTGTAGAAGCCCGGCTGGTTGCGCAACGGCGCGGTACCACGCGCCGCCGGCGGCGAGTGCGGATCCGTCTTGATGCGCCGAATCGTCTCGGCCTCGCGCACTTTGCCACGCCAGACCTGTACCCATCCCAAAAACAGCCGTTGCTCGCCGGTAAACCCGTCGATGATCGGAGCCTCGCCGCCCGCCAGCGATATCCGATAGGCCTTGTAGGCAATGGCGAGCCCGGAATTGTCGCCGATATTTTCGCCGAGTGTCAGGGCGCCGTTGACGTGAAAATCGGGCACCGGCTCATAGGCGTTGTACTGGGCGATGAGCGCCTTGGTTTTCTCGGCAAATTTTTCGTGATCGGCCTTGGTGAACCAGTCATGCAGATTGCCGTCGGCATCAAATTGACTGCCGCTGTCATCGAATCCGTGGCTTATCTCATGGCCGATGACGCCGCCGATGCCGCCGTAGTTTACGGCATCATCGGCGCCCGCATCGAAGAAAGGCGGCTGCAGAATGGCAGCGGGGAAAGTGATTTCGTTGCGGGTGGCGTTGTAGGACGCATTGACGGTCTGCGGATGCATGCGCCATTCGTTGTGATCGACCGGCTTGCCGAGTTTGGCCAGATTGCGCCGATACTCGAATTCATTGGCGCGAACCACGTTGCCGAGCAAATCGTCGCGCGAAATCCGCAACTCGCTGTAGTCTCGCCATTGGTCGGGATAGCCGATCTTGGGCAGAATTTTGGCGAGCTTCTCCTGCGCGCCCACTTTTGTTTCCGCACTCATCCAATCCAACGTGTCGATGTCGCGCCGATAGGCTTCCAGAAGATTGCGCACCATCGCCTGCATGCGCGCTTTGTACTCGGGCGGAAAATATCGTTCCGCGTACAGCTTGCCGAGGGCCTCACCGAGGCTGGCGTCGAGGAGCGCAATGCCCCGCTTCCACCGTGGCTCATTCTCCGGTACGCCGCGCAACACTCCGCCGGTGAACGCAAATCGCTCATCGACGAAGGCCTTCGACAGGTACGGCGCCGAAGCGGCCAGCACCCGCCATTTGAAATACGACTTCCACACCGCTAGCGGCGTGCCCGTCATGATCTTGCCGAGGGCCGTCAAATAAGTGGGTTGGCTCACGATCACGAAGTCGACTTTGTGCTCGATGCCGGAGGCGCGAATGTAGCGCGGCCAATCGTATCCCGGCATCAGCGCGGACAGCTCGGATAGGCTCGATTTGTTGTAGGTCTTGATAGGATCGCGGCCTTCGACCCGCGTCCATTGAATCTTTGCCAGCGAGGTCTCCAAATTCAGGATCGCCGCCGCATTTTGCGCAGCATTCTGATCGCCGGCCATGCTCGAGCATTTTTTCGATGTGCGCCCGATAACTGATCCGCGCTTCCTTGAGCTTGGCATCGTCGTTCAAATAATAATCCCGGTCCGGCATGCCCAATCCGCCTTGATGGACAATGACGGCGTATTGAGCGGAATTCCTCGCGTCCAGATTGACCTCAAGTCCGAAGGGAGCGCCCGCGCCGATTTCAGTCATGTGCGCCATCAGCGCAGGGATCGCGCTGAAGTCCTTGATCGCATCGATGGCCGCGAACTCGGATTGCAACGGCTTCAAGCCCAAGCCCTCGAGCTCGCCCTCGTTCATATAGCTTGCGTACAGGTCGGCGAGCTTCTTCGATTCGAGGTTCTCATTGCCCGGCTGGTCGAGACTCTCGACGATGGTGCGCAGCTGGCCCTCGGTCTTATCCTGAACGACCGTGAAAGACCCCACGACGCCCTTGTCGGCCGGCAGTTGAACGGTGCGCAGCCATTTGCCGTTCAGGTATCGATACAAGTCATCCTGCGGACGAACCGAGGCATCCACGTATTGCAGATCTATGCCCGAACGCGATGCGGCGTGCTTAGGCGCCTGCGGCGGAGGGTTCGCACAAGCGGCGAGCACGACAACGCACAGGACATAAGTCAGATATCTGAGCATGAACTCTCCCTCAAAGGCTTTCGGTATTAAAACTTCAATGAAACCCGTAGTCCCGGGTCCGCATCATCGAGTACCAGGTGCGCGCCGTGCAATTTCGTGACCGCCGCCACCAGCGACAGCCCAAGACCGGATCCCGGGAATTTTCGCGCTTCATCCAGCCGCACGCGCCGACCGAGCACGATTTCGCGCTTATCGGCCGGAATGCCCGGCCCATTGTCCTCGACGATGACTTCCGGTCCCGCGTCCGAGCCTTGCAGCACCACTCGTATATGGCCGCCGTCCGGCGTGAATTTGATGGCATTATCGAGCAGATTTGCCAGCGCTTGCGCCAGCAGCTGGCGACTGCCTTCCACTTGAGCGCCGGGCGTCACCGAACTCTCCAACACAATGCCGCGCTCTTCGCTGACCGGCGCATACAATTCGACCACGCTCGCGACCAGCGCCGACAGGTCCACCGGCTCGCGCGCCACGGTACCGGTCTCGGCAAGCGCAATGCGCAGCAGCGCATCTAAGGTGCCGCGCATGCGATCGACCTCCGTGCTGACTCTTTCGAGCACGCGCCGCTCCGGGGAGCCGGGCGTGAGCGAGTTCATCGCGCCCTCGGCGCTCGCCTGCAGCCGATTGAGCGGCGTACGCAGGTCATGGGCCGCGCTATCAAGCACGGTCCGCATTCCCAGCGTCAGCTGCTCGATCTTATCGAGCATGGTGTTGATCTCGCGCGCCAGAGTGTTGATTTCGTCATCGGCATCGCGCACCGGCAGACGTTGTGACAGATCGCCGCGCATGATCTGCGTCGCAACGGCGGATATCGCCCCGGCCTGCGCCAGGATCCGCCGTCCCATCCAAAAGCCGCCACCCAAGCCAAGCAACAGCGTAAGCACCACTGCGGTGATCAGACCGCGCATCATGAGATTCTTGACGTCTTGCCGTTCTTGAACGTCATGTCCCACCAACATCCGATAGCCGCCAGGCAGGGGAAAGCGTTGCGCGCGCATCTCATGTTCGCGCGTTTCGTCGCCGAACGGCACGGAGACCTTGAACAGAAACCACTTGCCGGCATCCGCGTTCACCTTTGGCCACGCCGGCACGTTGCCCGCCACCGGACGCAGCTGCGGGTCCACCATCAGGTACACCGCACCGCGCACGTCTTGCTCTTGCGAGCGCTGCTCGATCAGCTCGATGAAGTCGCTGCGCGAAAGAACCAGCATTTGCTCACGCAGCCCCTGCACCTCCGCTTCGATCAGATTGTCGGTACTGCCGTCGACCACGCGCGATACGGCGAAATCGACGGCGCCCAAGAGGGCGGCGGCGCCGCAGGCGAAAACGATCGAATAGACGATGGCGATGCGGAACGGCGAGGTTCCGAGTACGCCGAGAAACCGTTGATCGGGTCCCACAAAGGGCCCTATTCGTCTTCGCGCAAGCTGTATCCCGCACCGCGCACCGTGTGCAGCAGGGGCTTGTCGAAATCCTTGTCGATCGCCTGACGCAAACGGCTGATGTGCACGTCGATCACATTGGTTTGCGGGTCGAAATGATAGTCCCAGACGCCCTCGAGCAGCATGGTGCGCGTTACCACTTGTCCACTATGGCGCATCATGAACTCGAGCAATTGGAATTCCCGCGCGGTAAGCTCGATTTTCTTGCCGTTGCGCATGACCCGGCGGGTCATGCGGTCCAGTTCCAGATCCGCCAGTTTCAATTTGGTGCCGGATTCCGCGTTGCCGGCGTCGCCGCGCCTCGCGAGCGCATCGATGCGCGCCAGCAGTTCCGCCATGTGATAGGGCTTGGTCAAATAATCATCGCCGCCGGCGCGCAATCCGGTAATCCGATCATCCACGTCGCCGAGCGCGCTCAAGATCAGCACCGGCATCTTGCGGCCCGTGGCACGCAGCGACTGCACCAAGGCGAGACCATCCAGTTTCGGCAGCATGCGGTCGATGATCGCCAGATCAACCGCAATCGAGGAGGCCAAATGCAGCCCGTCGAGACCGTTCCCGGCGACGTCCACCGTGTGACCGGCCTCGCGCAATGCCTGCGCCAGGTAATCACGGGCAACTTCGTCGTCTTCGACAATCAAGATATGCATGGCTTAGTATCTTAGACTAGGATGCGGTCGCCGGGGTTCACTCGATAAGACATTACAAAGGCGTTAGAGGATGACGGCCACACAATTTGCCGTGCTGCTGGCGGCAGTGTTCTGGACCGTTGCGTCTTTAGCCGAAGAAAAGCCGTTGTGGGAATTTGGACTTGGGGTGGGCGGCATTGCATTCAACGATTACCGAGGCTCGGATACGACGCACGCCTTGCCGCTGCCCGTTCCCTATGGGACCTACAACGGCAAGTTCCTGAAGGCGGACCGCGACGGCGTGCGCGGCACATTGTTCAACCAGGATCGGCTCGAAATCAATCTGAGCTTCAACGTGACCACCCCCGTTCGCAACGATCACCAGCGCAGCGGCATGCCGGATCTGCGCTCCACGGTGGAAGTAGGGCCCTCGCTCGACCTGCATCTGTACCGCAGCGACGATGCGAGAGTGAAGGTCGACCTGCGCATGCCGCTGCGTGCCGCCGCGACGGTCGAAGCCTCTCCGCATATCATCGGGTGGACATTCACGCCGCGGGTTAACTTGGACCTCAAAAACGCCTTTGGATTTCCCGGCTGGAACCTCGGCTGGCTGGTAGGGCCGCTGTTCGCGGATCGGCGCTACCACGAATACTTTTATTCGGTGGCCCCCCAGTATGCAACGGCATCGCGGCCGGAATTTACCGCCGAGGGAGGCTATGCGGGCGCGCAGACGCTGGCATCATTGTCGAAGCGTTACCCAAAATTCTGGGTGGGCGCGTATATGCGCTACGACAGGCTCGACGGCGCGGCCTTTATTGACAGCCCGCTGGTTGCGCGCAAAAGCTTCTGGGCGGCCGGATTTGCCTTCGCCTGGTTGATCAGCGAGTCGTCACAAGTCGTGGAAGTACCGGATTAGCCCCGACGATGTCGCGTTTCTTAAGAACCCTCTACGAATATTTCGCGCTCTACAGCTCGCTGACTTTCTTAGGCCTAATCTGCCTGCTGTGGTCGGTATTTGCGCTGCCGCTTTATCTTTATCTTGCCGGCGCGCGTCGGCGCGGTCGTCGGAAGGCGCGGCATCATGACGGGCTTTAGCCTCTACGCCTGGTCGTTGCGGATCACCGGATGTTACCGCCTGGACCTAGGAGAGCTGGATTCGCTCAAGGGCGGCCCGCCCATGATCCTGGCGCCGAATCATCCTGCCTTGATCGATGCGCTGTTGATTTTGGCGCGCCATCCGAATCTTGTCTGCGTGATGAAGTCGGCGCTCATGAACAATGTCTTCTTGGGGTCCGGATCGCGTCTGGCGCGTTATGTAAGAAACGACTCGTCACGGCAGATGGTCAAGGAATCCGTGGCGCACCTGCGCGCAGGCGCGGTGCTGTTGCTGTTTCCGGAGGGTACCCGGACGATACGCGCGCCGATCAACCCGTTGGTCGGCAGCGTTGGCCTCATCGCAAAACATGCCCATGTGCCCGTGCAAACGCTGCTCATCGAGACTGACTCGCCCTACTTGAGCAAGGGCTGGCCGTTGTTCAAGCGGCCGGAACTGCCGATCACGTACCGCATTCGATTAGGCCAACGCTTTGATCCGCCGGCGGACGTCGCCAGCTTCACCGTGGAGTTGGATCAGTACTACCGGCGTGCCCTCGAGGGAGCGCTGCAGAGCCGCTGGCTCAAGAAAACCTAAGTGGCGCCTTCGACGACTCATCTCGTGCTCATTCCGAGCTACAACCCGGGTTCAAAGGTGTTTGCGACGGTGCGCGCGGCGCTGGATCATTGGGCCCCCGTGTGGGTTGTCGTCGACGGCAGCACCGATCATTCGGAACATCGCTTAGCAGAGATGGCCGATGCGGACGCCAATCTTCGCGTTTGGGTTCTTCCCAGGAATCAAGGCAAGGGCGCCGCGGTGTTATTCGGTATGAGGGAAGCGCAATCCTTGGGATTCACGCATGTGCTGACCATGGATTCCGACGGCCAGCATCCTGCGACCAGTATCCCAGAATTCATGCAGGCCTCCTCGGCATCCCCTGGGTCGATGATCCTCGGGAGCCCGATATTCGACGACAGTGCGCCCCAACTGCGGGTCAGAGGCCGAAAGATCTCGAATTGGTGGGCCAATCTGGAGACGCTCTGGGCGGGCATTCATGACTCGCTGTTCGGCTTTCGCGTCTATCCCATCGACCCCCTGATCAGCGTGATGCAAAGGCAGCCCTGGATGCGCCGCTTCGACTTCGACGTGGAAGCCGCGGTGCGATTGTGCTGGCGAGGGGTGGACCCGATCAACCTGCCGGCGCCGGTTCGCTACTTTCGCCCCGAGGAGGGCGGCGTCTCCCATTTCAATTACGGGCGCGACAACGTATTGCTGACCTGGATGCACATCCGCCTGTTCTTTGGATTCATCCTGCGATTGCCGCTGCTGACGGCACGACGCTTGCGCAATCGTTAGGCAGGGTTCTGCGCTTTCGGCTTGCGCGCGCAATATTCCGAGAAAATACCCATCTCCGCGTGGCGGTAAGCCTCAACGAACCCCGCTTCGTGAATCGCAGCGAGGATCTCGCTCGGGGCGACGCACGCATCGATGGTGTCCCAGTAATAGCGCATCAGTTCGGGTGATTCGTGATTCGTGCCGAGAACACCCGCCAAGAACGGCACGATGCGGTGCATGTAAGCTTTAAGCACGGCGCGCGAAACTCGCCCTGGCGGACGAGTGATCTCCATGAGACAAATCCGGCCCCCGGGTTTCAGTACCCGGAAAAATTCGCCAAAAGCGAGCGCTAGGTCGGCGATGTGGCGCAGCGCATACCCCATGCAGAGGAAATCGGCGGTTTCGCTTGACGCGGGGATGTTCTCGGCACTGCCCAGCAATAATTCGACGCCCGCCGGCACCTTCGCGCTCTGCATCATGCCGATGCTGGGATCGATACCCGTGACCCGGCCGGATTCACCCACCAGATGAGCGGCTTGCCGGGCCGTAAGCCCCGTGCCCACGCCGATGTCGAGCACCCGCATCCCGGGCTCAAGACCTGCTCGCAGCAGCGCCTTTCTGCGGTATAAAGACCCGGAGCCGAGCGCCATGACCCGCTCGATGCGGTCATAGTCGGTCGCGGTGCGGTCGAATATCTGTGTTACCCACCTGCCGCGATCCGATTCCTGCGGGTAATACTTGTGCAGCGGGGGGTGTGGAGCGTGCATTTCACCGGTTATACGCCGGGCTGCTGTCCAGCAGCAAGCGGACGCTGGTTGCCGCACAGGCTCGCACCTATATAATGCCGCTACATTACATTAGAACTCCAAGCAAAGCCCTACCCTATGTCTGACAAAGCGTCGCTCATGCAACAGCCGGCGCGGCTGACCAATGCCGGTCTGCAGCGGGAACTTGCCGCGCTGTTCGTGCAAGCATTGAATCTCGAGGTGCAGCCTCAGGACATCGATCCTGATGCGCCACTGTATGGCGAAGGATTGGGATTGGATTCCATCGATATTTTGGAGGTGGCGCTGATCGTCTCCAAGCAGTACGGCATCCAACTGCGCGCCGACAGTCAGGAAAATCAGCAAATCTTCCGTTCTTTGAGGCACTTAGCGGATTTCATTGCGGCACAGAGAACCAAGTAGCCATGGCTTTGAGGCGTAGACTGCAGCTTGCTGCCGTCGTCGTATTCTTTGTCGCCTACGCGCTCCTTTCGCACTACAGCAATTCGCATCCGCGGGCGCAAGATTTAGGCGCCGTCCTCGCCCTCGCACCCATCCTGGCTCTCGGCATCGCCCTGGTCTGGCGCTTGAGTGGCCTACTGTGGGCCGCGCTGGTCGCGGCAGCGGCTTCGCTGCTGCTGCGTGAATATTGGCCGCTGTTCGCTCAGAATTTCTCGTTTGTGATGCTGATTCAGCAGTGCGGCTTCTACGCCATCATGGCGTTTAGTTTCGGGCGCTCGCTTTCTAAAGGCCGTGTACCGCTGTGCACTCAGTTCGCCGATAAGATTCACGGGCCCTTGGGGGCGGCGGAACTGCGCTACACACGCGCTGTCACCGTTGCCTGGGTCGTGTTCTTCCTGTTGAATATCGCGGTCACGTTGCTGCTGTTTAGGTTCGCGCCATCGCGAATCTGGTCGCTGTTCGTCAATTTTCTCTCCGCCCCGCTCCTGCTCCTCATGTTTGCGGCGGAATACGCCGTGCGCCGCCGCGCGCTACCGCAGGTCCCGCGCAGCGGTTTGATCGCCACCTTACGCGTGTACTTCGCCAATCCCCCCTAAATCATGGGCACCACGGCACTACTGTCGCATACCTCGCCGACCGCAATCGTCGCCTACCGCGCCGGTGTCGGGGTTACGGCGGCGCAGTTTCTGGCCGCGGCGAAACATCTGGCGCAGAGCCTGCCGGATTCCCGGCACGTGCTGAATGTATGCGCCGATCGATTTCACTTCACCGTCGGCCTCGCCGCTTGCCTGATGTCGGAGCGCGTCAGCTTGTTGCCCTCGACGCATACCCCCCAAGTGATCACGCAGCTGGCAAGCGCTGCGCCGGATGCGATCTGTTTGACCGATGATCGGCGCTGCGACATCGCTCTGCCGCAGGTCTATTTTCCCGAGCTGTTGGCCGGCACCCCCCCAGCGGCGGCTACCGGCGCTTTTCGCGTCCCGGAGATACCGTCGAGTCAACTCGCGGCCATCGTGTATACCTCAGGCTCTACTGGCACGCCGCTGCCCTATCGAAAGACATGGGGTCTTCTCGCCCGTTGCGTGCGCGACGGCGCGGCTCTTTTGGGACTGCTGGATGGCAGGGTGCATACCTTGGTGGGCACGGTGCCCGGACAACATATGTATGGGTTCGAATCCACGGTGCTGCTGGCCCTGCAGAGCGGCAACGCCTTCTGCGCCGAGCGCCCTTTGTACCCCGCCGACGTCGCCGCGGCGGTCAACGGGGTTCCCCGGCCTCGGGTGCTGGTGACAACGCCGATCCACTTGCGCACCTTGCTCACGTCGGAAGTGCAATTCCCGCCGGTGGATCTGGTCGTTTCGGCGACCGCACCCTTGAGCCAAGAACTGGCGTGCGAGGTTGAGGCGAAGTACCGCACCTCGCTGCTGGAAGTCTACGGATCGACAGAAACCGGCCAGATTGCGCTGCGGCGTACCACGCAATCGGCGGCGTGGCGCCTCTGGCCTGGCGTTCGCCTCAGCGTTTCGGACAATGTGGTATTCGCGCAAGGCGGCCATGTCGAGCAATTGACCCCGATGGGCGACGTCATCGAGATCATTGGCGATGAGGAGTTTCTGCTGCATGGCCGCACGCCCGACATGGTCAACATCGCGGGCAAACGCAGTTCATTCGGCTATTTGAACACCCAGCTGAACGCCATCCCCGGCGTGCTGGACGGCGCATTTTTCCTGCGCGAGGGGCTGACGGGATCCACCGGAGTGTCGCGCCTGGGCGCCGTCGTGGTAGCCCCGGGAATGAGCGTGGCGACGCTGACGGAACAGCTTCGCCAACGCGTCGATCCCGTGTTCCTGCCGCGGCCGCTGCTCCTGGTGAAGCAGCTGCCACGCAATGCCACCGGTAAGCTGCCCCAGCAATCGCTGCAAGGCTTCGCCGACAGTCACATGCGTCCCAACGAATCCTCATGAAGATGCAGAGCGCCCTACGCATTGCGCCGGATCACCCCGCGTTTGCCGGTCACTTCCCGCAATTTCCCGTGTTGCCGGGCGCCATTCTGCTCGATGAAACGCTCAGGGCCATCGAAACCGCGCGCGGCATCGAGATTAAGGCCTGGAATATCACCTCCGCAAAATTTCTCGGCGCGGTGCGGCCGAGTGACACCCTGGTCCTGGAGCACGAGGCCCCGACGCCGGCATTGATTCGCTTCACTATTCGCGTTCTGGACCGCAAAGTAGCCAGCGGCATGCTGTCCAAAGCACACGATTGAGGCCATGACGCAACGAACGGAACAATTCGCGGCGCCCAAGGCGGCCGAATGGGTCAGGCATCGCGAGCGCGGCAGCCTGTGGCTGCTTAAAGTCATGGCCTTCCTGTCATTGCGGTTGGGCCGACGCACGAGCCGGGTCATCCTCTACGGCATCGCCGCGTACTTTTTTCTGTTCGGGCCGAGTGCGCGGCGTCATTCGCGACGCTACCTGCGCCTGGCACTGGGTCGAGCACCCACGGCCCGCGAGCGCTTCCTGCAAATCCTCGCCTTTGCGACGACGATTCACGATCGCGTTTATCTGATCAATGGCCGATTCGAAAAATTCCATATCACTCTCGAAGGCGAGGAGATGCTGCTGGCCCGGGCGAAGGACGGCCGCGGCGCGCTGTTGTTGGGAGCGCATATGGGCAGCTTCGAGGTCATGCACTCCTTGAGCCGGCGTCAAAGCGGGCTGCGCGTCGCCATGGCCATGTACGAAGAAAACGCACGCAAGATCAACGGCATCCTCGCGGCGATCAATCCCGGTTGGGTGTCCGATATCGTCTCCTTGGGCCATATCGATGCCATGCTCGTCATTGCCCAGCGTCTTGACCAGGGCGCCTACATCGGGGTGCTGGCGGATCGCACGCTCGGCGATGAGCCGGCGCAGGAAGTTTCCTTCCTGGGTGAGCGCGCGTTCCTGCCAACCGGGCCCATGCGTGCCGCCGCGCTGTTGCGCTGCCCCGTGTACTTCATGGTCGGCCTGTATCGCGGCAACAATCATTATCATGTGGCCTTCAAGCAGCTCGCCGATTTTTCCGTGCCTGCGGTCGGCAGCCGGGCTCTGGCCGTGCGCGCCGCCATCGAGCGTTACGCCGCCGTGCTCGAGCACTACTGCCGCAGCGACCCTTACAACTGGTTCAATTTTTTTGATTTTTGGCGCCGCCCGGCGGGCACTGGGAGCGACTGATGCGGCGCGCCCTGCTGCTAATCGTCCTGGTCCTCTGCGCCGTGTCCGTAGCGGCAGCCTCTGGGGCGAGCGATTTGGATGATGTCATGACCCTGCTCGCGATGCGTCAGCACGGCCGCGTCGAGTTCGTCGAACAGCATTTTCTCGCCGTCTTGAATCATCCCATCGAATCCTCCGGCGAATTGCGCTACGACGCGCCGGATCGACTTGAAAAGCGCACGCTCAAGCCTCATGCCGAGACGCTCGTGCTCAGCGGCGGCGTCTTGACCGTGGAACGAGCGCACGGTCGGCGGGTGATGGATCTGCGCTCTTACCCGCAGGTCCAACCGTTCGTTGAAAGTATCCGCGCGACGCTGGCGGGCGATCGAAAAGCCCTGGAACGCTTGTTTCATCTGGATTTTGCCGGCAGCGTCGGACGCTGGACTTTGACCCTGGTTCCATTGGATCCAGACGTCAAGCATTCCGTTGCTCAGGTGCGCATTGACGGGATGCGAGACCAATTGTTGAAGGTGGAAATTCGCCAGCCCGATGGCGATCGCTCGCTGATGACTCTGCGCCCATCCGCGACGCCATGACGAATCGCGGTGCATGGCGCCTGCTTGTCTGGCTCGGGTGCGTGGTGTTCGCCGCCATCGTCGTGGCGCGCGCCCACTACATCACCGACCTATCGGCATTTCTGCCGGCCAATCCCACCCCCGAACAGCAGCTGCTCGTCGATCAATTGCGCGATGGGCCGGCCTCGCGCCTGATCCTGGTGGCTATCGAGCGAGGCGACAGCGCCACACGCGCGCGCATTTCCATCGATATGGTCGACCGCCTGCGCAAGGATCCGCAATTCTCCTCGGTCAACAACGGCGCAGCGGTTGCCGGACAGCGCGATCGCGAGTTTCTGTTCCAGCACCGGTATCTGTTGAGCGAGTCAGTCAATGCGCAGCGCTTTTCCGCCCCCGGCCTGAACATGGCAATCCGCACGACGATCGATGATTTGGCTTCGCCGGCTGGCTTGCTGTTCAAATCCTTGTTGCCTCGCGATCCCACCGGCGAGCTGCTCAACATCATGGATCAGCTGGCGCGCTCGCCGACACCGGAAAGTCGCGACGGCGTCTGGGCTTCCGCCGACGGCACGCGTGCGCTGGCGGTGGCGCAGACCGCGGCCAGTGGCTCGGACAGCGACGCTCAGAGCAAGGCGCTGAATACGATCCGGGCGGCGTTCGCGTCCGCGCTAAGCGCTGTGACACAGTCTGCGGGCAGCGACGTGCAATTGCGGCTCAGCGGGCCCAGCGTGTTCGCAGTCGCGGCGCGCGCCAAGATCGAACGCGCGGCGGTACGGCTGTCGATCGCCAGCGGCATACTCGTCATCGCGCTATTGCTGGCCGTCTATCGATCCTTGCCGGCGCTCGGGATGGGTTTGTTGCCCGTGGCCAGCGGTGCGCTGATCGGCATTGCCGCGGTCGCACTCGGATTTGGCGCCGTTCACGGCATCACTCTGGGTTTCGGCATCACCCTGATCGGCGAGTCCGTCGACTACTCGATCTATTTCTTCATTCAATCGGGCCGCGCCGTGGAGAACGACGTGGGCCGCGGCTGGCGGGAGCGTTGGTGGCCGACGGTTCGCCTAGGCATGCTCACCTCGGTGTGTGGATTCGCCTCGATGCTGCCGTCGGGCTTTCCCGGACTCAAGCAACTGGGCGTCTACTCGATCAGCGGTTTGATTGCCGCCGCGCTGGTCACGCGCTACGTTCTACCGGCGCTGCTTCCTGCGGGCTTCGCCATTCGCGACGTGACTCCCGTCGGCACGCGCATCACAAGGCTGTTGCAGCCCGCGCGGCGGATCGGCGGGCTGCCAATCATGCTGTGCGGAGCAGCCCTCGCGGCGCTGGCGCTCGCGGTGCTGTTCTTCGATCGGGCGACCCTGTGGACTCGTGAACTCGCGGCCTTGAGTCCTGTTTCGCGCGAGGAACAGAACTATGACGCCCAATTGCGTGCCGATCTCGGCGCCGCTGATGTGCGCGATGTGGTGGTCGTTTCCGGGCCCGACCTGGAATCGATACTGCGCGGCGCCGAGCGTATCGGTCGCGCGCTGCAGCCATTGGTGGACGAAAAGGTAATCGGAGGTTTCGAAAGCCCCGCCGACTACCTGCCCAGCATGGCGCTGCAGGAAAGCCGCCGCAGCAGCCTGCCGGGCGCGGCCGAACTGCGCGCCAACGTAAAGCAGGCGGTTGAAGGCCTGCCGCTTCGTGGCGACCGGCTGCAGCCGTTTCTCGAAGATGTCGAAGCGACGCGTCACGCCGCCTTGGTTACCGCGCGGGACCTGGCCGGAACATCGTTGAACGCCGGCTTTGAGACGCTGATCCTGCGCCAAACAGATCAATGGAATGCGCTCTTGCCGCTGCGCAGTGCGGGCGTCGGTGAGGAAATTAACCTGGCGCGGGTGGTCGCGCAGCTCGCCGACTCGCACGTTGATGAGGCGCGGGTCCTCGACCTCAAGCGAGAATCCGACGCGCTGTATGGCGACTACCTTGCGCAGGCGATTCATTTTTCGTTGGCTGGACTGTTGGCGTTGACGGCGCTGTTGCTGATCGCACTGCGCTCGGCGCGTCGAGTCGCGCTGGTTCTGGCGCCGCTGGTGCTGGCCGTGCTCACCGTCGCCGCCAGCCTTGCGATCCTTGGCGTGCAATTGAGCATCCTGCACCTGGTGGGCATGTTGCTCATTGTGGCGGTGGGCTCCAACTACGCGCTGTTCTTCGACCGCCAGGCACACGCGGGAGAAAGCGGCAGCGAGGCAGTCACGCTGGCATCGCTGGTCATCGCCAATGCCAGCACCGTGATCGGATTCGGTCTGTTGTCTTTCTCACAGGTTCCGGTACTCGTGGCATTGGGTACCACGGTGGCTCCCGGCGCATTTCTGGCGCTGCTGTTCGCGGCCATCGGCTTTCAGGCCGGCCAAGCCCGTGCGTAGCATTGTCCGAGCGGCCCATCCCGGCGTCACCGCTGCGACGCGAATGGTCTGGTTGCCGGGCGCCTACCATGGCGCACGAGACTTCCTGGACGCCGGCTTTGCCGAGGCCGTCCGGCGACGGCAGATCCCCTTGGACCTGGCCTTTGTGGATCTGGAGATGCAGCACTTGGAAGATCGAGGGGTCCTTAAGCGGCTGCGCTCCGAGATCGTGCTGCCGCTGCGCGATAAGGGCGTTGCAGTCTGGCTGGCGGGAATCTCGCTGGGCGGCTTGATTGCGCTCGACTTTGCGCTCAGCTATCCGGACGAGTTCGACGGACTGTGTCTGCTCGCGCCCTATCTCGGCAATCGCCTGCTGACCGCTGAAATCGCCGCGGCTCCCGGACTTGCGGCCTGGGAGCCGGGTGAGCTTGCGGAAACCGACACAGAACGCCGAATATGGCGTTATATCAAGACGCGAGTCGACTCGCGGCCGCTGTACCTCGGATTCGGGCAGGATGACCGATTTTCGGCGGCACAACTGCTCCTCGCAAAGGCATTGCCGGCAGGCTCGGTGGACGTGATTGAGGGTGGTCACGAATGGCGCACCTGGGGCGCACTTTGGGAGAAATTCTTGGACGCGCGCTTCTCATGAACCAAGACAACGCACGGCGCTGGGCGCCTTCGCCGCTACTTTACGCATCCGCCGCGGTGCACGCGGGCGCGCTTGCCTCGGTGTTGGCGCGGCCGCGGTCCTGGCCCTGGGCACTTTGCGCCGTGGCGGCCAACCATCTCGCGTTGGCCGCCGCAGGGCTCTGGCCGCGAAGCCAATTGCTGGGTCCGAACCTCACACGCTTGCCCGCGCAAATCGGCAGCGTAGGATCCGTGGCCGTCACCATCGACGATGGCCCGGACCCGGATGTGACGCCGCAAGTCTTAGCGCAGCTGGAGCAACACCAGGCGTGCGCGACCTTTTTCTGCGTGGGTGAACGGGTGCTGCGTTACCCGGATCTGGCGCAGGAAATCGTGCGCCGCGGACACGTCATTGAGAACCATAGCCAAAGGCATCGGCATACTTTCTCGCTGCTGGGTCCGGCGGGATTGAATGCTGAGATTTCCCGCGCACAGGACAGCATCTTCAAAGTGACCGGCAGCAGCCCCTCCTACTTCCGCGCTCCCGCCGGTTTGCGCAATCCCTTTCTCGATCCTGTGCTGGCGAACCTGAAGCTGCGCCTGGCCAGCTGGACGCGCCGCGGCTTCGATACCGTACAGGGCGACGCGGACGCGGTTTTCAGGCGCTTGGCCTCGGCGCTTCAGGGCGGCGACATATTGCTGCTGCACGACGGCAACGCGGCTCGGACCCGCGCCGGCAACCCGGTAATTTTGGAGGTGTTGCCGCGCCTGCTCGATGCGTTGAGGTCCAAGGATCTTCGTCCCGTCACATTGCGCGCCGCGCTGCCGTGATGGCGATGCAGCCATTGTTGCTGTCGGAATTCACGGCGACCAGCTGCATCGGCCGGGGAACCGGGCCGACGCTGACCACCCTCATCGAGCACCGCAGCGGACTTAAGCCGTGCGAATTCGAGACGGTGCGCATCGCCACCCACGTCGGCGAAGTGCCGGGAATCGACGCGCAGCGCCTGCCGGCCGCGCTGCGCAGATTCGACTGCCGCAACAATCGCCTGGCCGAGCTGGGCTTGCAGCAGGACGGTTTCCTCGACGCCGTGCAAGTAGCGGCCGCGCGCTGGGGTCGCCGGCGCGTCGGGGTGTTCGTCGGTACGAGTACGTCGGGCATATTGCAGACCGAACTTGCCTACCGCGAGCGCGATGCCGTCAGCGGCGCGCTGCCGCCCAGCTTCGAATACGGGCCCACGCACAACTCTTTCTCGGTCGCAGACTACGTACGACAGCGTTGCGGCCTGGAGGGTCCGGCGGCCGCCGTTTCCGCTGCCTGCGCGTCCAGCGCCAAAGTGTTCGGCTCGGCACGGCGCATGATCGCAGCGGGACTCATCGATGCGGCACTGGTGGGGGGAACGGATTCACTGTGTCTTACCACCTTGTACGGATTTCATTCCCTGCAGCTCTCCTCGCCCGCGCCCTGCCGTCCCTTCGATGTGGCGCGCGACGGCATCTCCATCGGCGAGGCTGCCGCCTTCGTTCTTCTTGAACGCATCCCCGAGAATTTGGACAGAAACTCCGTGCTGTTGCAGGGCGTGGGAGAATCCAGCGATGCCTATCATATGTCGACACCGCACCCGGAAGGATTAGGAGCAAAGCGCGCCATGCAGGCGGCGTTGACCGCCGCCTCGCTCGAGCCGGGCGACATTGACTACATCAATTTGCACGGTACCGGGACGCCCAGCAACGATCGCGCCGAGAGTCGGGCGGTCACCAGCCTCTTCGGTGCGACTACCCCTTGCAGTTCGACCAAGGGCGCGACGGGCCATACTCTCGGGGCCGCCGGCGCGCTGGAGGCGATCATCAGCGCACTGGCAATCAAGAATGGAATGATGCCGGGCGGTGTGCACACAACGCGGCTCGACCCGACGCTCACGACACACTACATCAAGGAGAATCGGCGCGGTCCGGTCGGGCGCGTACTCAGCAACTCCTTTGGTTTCGGCGGCACCAACTGCAGTTTGATTTTCGGCCGCGCGGGATGAAACTGTCCGCATACATCGGCGGCATCGGAGTGTTGGGCCCCGGCCTCGATAATTGGCCGCAGGCCGCGGCCGTGCTGTCGCGGCGCCAACCCTACCAACCGATAGCCACCGTGCTGCCCGCCCCGACCATGCTGCCGTCCGCGGAGCGGCGGCGCACCGGCCGGGTGGTGAAATTGGCCTTGGCCGTGGCGCTGGAAGCCTCCTCAAGCGCGGAGGCGGATCCTAAGCAATTGCCCAGCGTGTTCGCTTCATCGGGAAGCGACGGTCACATCTGTCACGAGATCTGCGAGGCCTTGGCGCTCGCCTCTCGCGAAGTGTCACCGACGCGCTTTTCAAATTCGGTGCACAACGTCGCGAGCGGCTATTGGAGCATTGCCACCGGTTCCCTGGCCGAGTCCAACGTCCTCTGCGCCTTCGATGCCAGCTTTGCCGCCGGTCTATTGGAAGTCCTGACTCAAACGGTCGTTGATCGACAACCGGTTCTCTTGGTGGCCTATGACACCGAATATCCGCCGCCTCTGCACCAAAAACGTCCCATTCCGGATGCGCTCGGGGTGGCCCTGGTACTCACGCCCGCAAGAGGCGCGGGCTCGCTGGCGCGGATTGAGGCAACTCTCACCGACGAGGCCGCCGACACCCTGGCTGACGCCCCCTTGGAGGCGTTGCGCCGGGCAATTCCGGCCGCGCGCTCGTTGCCGCTGCTGCGGCTATTGGCAACCGGGGCGTCGGGGCGTGCGATTCTCGACTATCTCGATGTGTCACGCGTCGCCGTGCGGGTCGAGCCGTGCTGAACCGCGCATGGATCGAGGGACACATTCCGCATCAAGGCCGGATGTGTCTGCTCGACGAAGTCATCGACTGGGATGCCGAGCACATCCGTTGCCGCACCCACACACACCGCGAGCTCGACAATCCCCTGCGTTCGCAGGACTGTTTGGGCATTGCCTGCGGTATAGAATACGCCGCGCAGGCGATGGCCCTGCACGGCGTGTTGTCCGGCGGCGCGGGGGAGGGCATGAAATCACGCCCGGAGCTGGGCTTTCTTGCCAGTGTTCGTGACGTGCGCCTGTTTGCGTCGCGCCTGGACGATATCGAGTCCGAATTGATTTGCACGGCCTCGCTTCTCGCCGGAGATGAGTTCACGGCCCTGTATGAGTTCGCGGTGCGGGAAGATCGGGGAATTTTGCTCACGGGGCGCGCCTCCGTGGTGCTGGATGCCGGTAGACATGTGAAGCATGAATAAGACGGCTATTCGCGCCTTGGTCACCGGCGGCAGCGGCGGCATTGGCGCCGCCATATGCCGGCGCTTAGGGGCCGCCGGCCACTTTGTTCATGTGCACGCCCATCGCGGCGTGGCCGCGGCGGATTCGATCGCCGCAGAAATCGTCGCCGCCGGCGGCCAGGCGAGCGCCGTTCAGTTCGACATCACCGATGGCGCCGCGACCCGCACGGCCGTCGAAGCACTGCTCGAAGACGGACCGGTACAAATCCTGGTCAACAATGCCGGCATCCACGACGATGCCGTGTTCCCGGGAATGAGTCCCGAACAATGGCGTCGCGTGGTCGACGTGTCGATCAACGGCTTTTACAACGTGACCCAGCCCCTGATGCTGCCCATGATTCGAACCCGCTGGGGACGTATCATCAGTATTTCGTCGGTTACCGCGCTTGCCGGCAATCGCGGCCAGGTTAACTATGCGGCGGCGAAGGGCGCGCTGAACGCCGCGACCAAGGCATTGAGCCTCGAAGTGGCAAGCCGCGGAATCACCGTCAATGCCGTGGCGCCCGGCATTATTGCCACCCAAATGGCCAAGCCGACCTTCGACGAAGCCGCCATCGCCAGCATCGTGCCGATGAAGCGGGCCGGATCACCCGATGAGGTCGCGAGCCTGGTCGCCTACCTGGCCTCGCCTGAGGCCGCCTACATCACCGGTCAAGTGATTTCAATCAACGGCGGCATGATTTGATTTGAAGCCTGGTCCGTGCAGAACCTGGCCGGGCAGTGCGCCGGTCATCTTGCTCATGGCGATGACGGGCACGCCATTGACCAGCACATATTGCATGCCGATGGACAGCTGATTGGGGTCTTCATAGGTTGCGACTTCGTGAATGGTGTCCGCATCGAACACCACGATGTCGGCCCACATGCCGAGCTTCAGCACACCGCGATCGACCAGATGCTCGCGTTGCGCCGGCAGTGCCGAGAACTTGCGGATGGCGTCGCTCAACGTCAACGCATGCTCGTCGCGGACGTACTTATGCAGGATACGCGGGAAGGTGCCGTAGGCTCGCGGATGGGGATGTTCCGAACTGAGGATCCCTTCGAGCGAGGCACCGGCGGCATCGTTGTCGATCGAAACCCAGGGCTGCTGCAAGATCAGCCGAACATCGGGCTCATCCATGCCAAACACGGCCACGCTGGTGCCTGCAAGATCCTTCACTAGAAAATCACAAATTGCATCGATCGGATCCTCGTGCCACTCCTGCGCAATTTCGCTGACGCGCTTGCCTTGGTACTTGACCAGCTCCTTGTTGACGACAGCGGTAATGAGGATGTCCTGCGGTCCCTTGATCGCCAACCACTCGTTGTCCCATTCCATGCTGGGAGTCAGCATCTCCTTGCGAATCCGCGCGCGCGTTGCCGGATCCTTCAGGCGCCCGAGCAGAGCTGCGGTTCCGCCGTCATGCGCCCACGGCGGAATGAAGGCCGAGAAGGAATTCTCCCACGCGGTGTACGCATAGGTGTCTGCCGCGACATCCACGCCGCGCGCGCGCGCCGCCTCGATGCTGCGGATGACCAGGGGTGCCTTGCCCCAATTTCGCTGGCCCGACGCCTTGAGGTGAAAGATCTCGACCGGAATATGCGCTTCGGCACCGATGCGAAACGCTTCGTCGAGCGCCGCCATCTCGGCGTCGCCTTCGCTGCGCATATGCGTCGCGTACACGCCGCCGTATTGCGACGCGGTTTGTGCGAGCGCAATCAATTCGTCGGTGTGCGCGTAAGGCGCCGGCGGATACTGCAGAGCGCTCGACAATCCGAGTGCTCCCTGCTGCATCGCCTCGGCCACCAAGCTCTGCATGCGCTTCAGCTCATCCGGCGAAGGCGCTCGATTGTCGTAGCCGACGATCATTTCGCGCACCGTGGTGGCGCCGACATAGTGGCCCATGTTGATGCCTAGGCCACGCTTCTGCAGCCGCGCGAAGTATTGCTGGAATGTGCGCCAGTCCGGACTGATCTCGTAGTGCTTGAACTCCGGTTGCCCCTCCTTGAGGATGGCGTCGTTCATCGGCGCCACCGAATTACCCTCGCCGGTAATCTCGGTGGTGATGCCTTGATAAATCTTCGAAGGCAGGCGCGGGTCCACCAGCACGGTGAGGTCGGACTGGCCGAGCATGTCGATGAATCCCGGCGCCACGATCATTCCATGCGCATCAATGGTTCGTTTGCGCGAGGCGTGCGACAAGTTGCCGATGGCCGCGATGCGCCCTGCGGTGATGGCCACGTCCCCCGCGTACCACGGCGATCCGGTGCCATCGATGATATGGCCATTGGCGACGACGATATCGTATTGAGCCTCGGCAGCGCGAGCCGCCGTATTTACAGCAAGGGACAGCAGTAGCGCGATCGAAGCGGCGCTGCGCAGCGGGCGGATGGGTGGGTGCATGATGAGATTTACTTCAGATATTTATCGAACCATGCGAGCGTGCGCTGCATGGCGTCGGCAAGGTGCGTGGGATCTCGAAGACCGTGACCTTCGCCGGGATAGATCATGACGGACGTGGGAACATTCATGGCCTTCATCGCGTGCCAGAATTCCTGCGTTTGCGGCGCGGGGCATTCGATGTCATGTTCTCCGACGTAGGCAAATGTCGGCGTCTTCACATTGTGCATGTAGTTGATGGCCGAGGATGCCGCATACACCGCCGGATCGTCGTACGCGGACTTGCCAAAGTACGGAATCATCCAAGCATCGATGCCGTTTTCGCCGTAGTACGACAGCCAATTGCTGATGCCGGCCGCCGCGACCGCGGCCTTGAAGCGGTTGGTCTGGGTCACCGCCCACATGCTCATGAAGCCACCGTAGCTTCCGCCCGTGAGCCCAAGGCGCGCGGTGTCGATGGGTGCAACCTTGGCCGCGGCGTCGACGCCGGCCAGAATATCGCGCAGATCCCCATGACCGAAATCGCGGACATTCGCCTGCGTGAAGCGTTCGCCCTGTCCGTAGCTGCCGCGAGGATTCGGCAGAAACAACGCATAGCCATGTGCCAGCAATGCCGTGGTCAAGCCCGGGCCGCTGAACGTGGGCGTGACGGCCGCGGCCGGGCCACCGTGGACAATGGTGATCATCGGGATCTTGCCGTCCGTATGCGGAGGCAGCAGCAGCCAACCCTGCACGTCGAATCCGTCGCTTGTCCACCAGACGCTTTGCACCTTGGCCGGCAGGGTCATGCCCGCATTGATCGTCGTCAGATCGCGCCAGCGACCGATGGTGCCGATTTCGATCTCCGGCGGGCGAGTGAACGATTCGTGCGCATCAGCGGTCACGCCCGACGGGCAAGCGGTTGAAATTCCAGCGGCGCGACCGCCGAACGACTCTTCGCCGCTCCACAAGACCCGGGCGCTCGCCGGCGCAACGCCTAGGCCCAGATCGACAAATTGCGTCTTGTCGCCGGCGAGCAGTTCAGCCTGCAGGTGACCATCGCAGCCCCAGGAGATCGCCGTGGCGGAGGCGCGCATCGCCGGCGTCAGATTGGTCGCCGCGCCGCCCTCGAGCGGCAGCGTATACACATCGCCGCCCGTTGAACCGAAGTCACTCATGATGCCGGCGATGAAGGCGACCCGCGCTCCGTCGCGCGAGACTTTCGGCATCGCCAGCTGCTGGCGATCATCCACCGGCGTGTAGATGACGCGGGCAGCGGCGTCGCCTTCCGAAAACGCGTACAGTTTCGCCGTCCACCAATTGTTGTCGCCGTCGCCAGGCGCGGCGGTTCCCACGAATCCTTTGCCGCCGGCTCGCCAGTCATATTCGTAGACGAACAAGTCGGGGGGCGAGACCCACCGCAAGGCACCGTTGTCCAGAATCGCGATACGCTGCTCCGGCGGTGCCGCGTCCAAATCGCCGGCGACCGGCGCGCCGGCCTGCGTCGCGCCGACCTCCTTGGTCGCATTTTGAATGGCCAGCATGGCGAGACGGCCGTCGGGCAGGTAGCGTAACTTTTCGATGGTCCCGCCAAAGTCGAGCAGCTTGGTCAGCCCGCTGCCGTCTGAGCCCACCGCGTACACGGAGCGTGCGTGGGTGCCCGGTGCGCGCAAGACGAAACCAAGGCGCTTGCCGTCGGGACGCCAAGTCAATGACTCCGGCCAGCACTGCGGCACGCGGCCGCACGGCATGGCGATCGAAACCGCAGCGCCGGTGCGCACACGCCGTATCACCAGATCTCGAACCGTGGGCGCTCCGCCGCTTGCGGACGAGTCACCCTCGACGGAGGCCACCTGTTCGCCGTCCGGCGAAATCTCAACGGCAAGATACCGATGCACCAGGCGATCGCCAGGCGCCGTATTGGCCGAGGCGGCCATGTGTCCCCCGAGGCCAAGCACTGCCACTGCCACAACCCATTTCATCAGATTCCCCTTTTCCCTTGACTGCGGCGGCTAACTGCCGCGATTGAATTTCAGTACCAGAGTCGCGCATCCTAATAATCCTGCGCCCTCGATCCGAGCAAGCCATCGGTTCATGCCGCCGGTCACGCCAAATCTCATCGACGCGTGCACGGCGCGATGCGCCAGCCAGCCGTATCCCATCAAAATACACAACTCCGGCACCATCGAGGTCGCCGCCAGTATCAGCATTTGCGGCACGACGGGCTTCGAGGGATCGACGAACTGCGGCAACAGCGCCAGAAAGAACAGCAATGCTTTGGGATTGGCAAGCTGCAGAGTCAGTCCTCCGAGATACACGCCGCGCAAATCCCGATCATTTCCCGAAGGACTGCCATCCAGCGCTACCGCGTGCATGCCGTTGGCCGACACCAGCGCCTTTACCCCCAAATAAATGAGATACGTCGCGCCGACCCACTTAGCGACGGTAAAGAACCGCGAGCTGGCGGCAATGATGGCACCGAGGCTAGTCGCCGACAGCGCGAAGTAGATGCCGTTGGCCGTGAGAATCCCGGCAGTGGCCGGAAACGTGCGCCGCAGGGCGCCGCGTATGCCTTGCGAGACGACATAGAACACCGCGGGACCCGGCGACAGGGAGAGCGCGGTTTCCATCACCAAGAAAAGCAGCCAGGTCTTTAAGCTCATTGAGGGCGCCGTTTCGGCGTCGGCAGGAGACTCACTTCGGCGGCAACTGCATGCCAAGCTGGTCGAATAGGAAGCTCAGATAGTCGGCTTGCTGGTTTACGCGAATCGACAAAGCACTCCCGATACCGTGGCCGGCATGTGTATTGATGCTCAGAAGAACAGGCCGCCCGGAGCTGGTCGCATTCTGCAGCCGCGCGATCATCTTGCGAGAGTGCGCGGGATTAACCCGTCCATCGGTTGCGCCGGTCGCCATGAATATCGCAGGATAGGCGGTGCCGTCCGTGACGTGATGATAGGGTGAGTAGGCATATAGGGCTTTGAATTGGCTGGGATCCTTCACCGAACCGAATTCGGTCGTATTGAACAAACCATTCGGATCCAGTTCCACTCGCAGCATGTCGTAGATGCCGACCAATGATACAACGGCCCGAAACAAGTCGGGCCGCTGCGTGAGCGCGGCACCCATCAACAGCCCTCCATTGCTGCCGCCCATGATCGCCAGGTGATTGCGGTCCGTGTACTTCTCTGCGATGAGATGTTCGGCGGTTGCGATGAAGTCGTCGAACACATTTTGCTTATGTATCAGTGCCCCCTGTTGATGCCAGGACTCGCCGAATTCGCCGCCGCCGCGCAAATTTGCGTCGACGTAGACGCCTCCGCCGTTCAGCCACAGGCGAATATTCGCCCCTAAGAACCGCGGTGTTTCGCTGACGTCATAGCCGCCGTAGCCGTACAGCAAGAGCGGATTTGTGCCGCTTAGCGTTGTGCCCTTACGTCGAACGATATTGATGGGAATGGAGGTGCCGTCTTTGGACCGCACCGATTCGCGAATCACCTCGGTATCGGTGAAGGACACGGGACTGGTCTGCGCGAGTTCGGTATCCGACGCCTTGCCCGTCTTTTCATCGTAGCGGGAGAAAAACGGCGGCCGCAGATAGGTTTCGATGGAATAAAGCACTGTCCCATCGCTCAGCATTTCGACTTCGTTCACCGCCGCCACATCGGGTAGCGGCAACCTTCCCTTGGGTTTGCCGGCATGATCGAAGATCGCGACGCGCGAGGGACCGCCGATCAGCTCGCGCACGTACAGAGCACTTGGTGAAACGACCACCGGCTCGCCGCCGAATTCTCCGCCACCCTGAATGACGCCGTCCGACTCGGCAACAATGACCGCGGCACGCGTAAGATCCTTAACTCCCGGCTCCAACTTGAGCAATTTTCCGCGCGGCGCATTCTTGCGGCTGACCAAGTACAAGGCTCCATCGGCACCGGCGGTCATCGCCACCACCTGGTCCTCGAAATGCGTGACCTGGCGAGAGTGGCCGCTGGCATCGATCACATAGTGCGCAAATTCGCCGCCGTCGCCGTTGGCGACCGACGCGATCACGAGGTTGGGGTTGAAGCGGGCATCTAAGCTGATTTCCGCGACCTTGGGAAAATCCTTTCCAAGCACGTAGGTATCTTGGGACGGATCATTTCCCAACTGATGGAAGAAGACCTGCTGGAAGAAATGCTGCTCCGTGGCGGGCCGCTCAGGTCCAGGATAGCGCGTGTACCAGAAACCCTTCGAGTCGGCGCGCCACGCCAAGCTGCCGCCCCCCGTCGGATACTGCACCCGCGGGATTCTCGTTCCGATTTCCTTGCCGGACGGCACATCGAACAGACGCAGCGTGCCATCCTCGCTGCCGTTCTCGGACATCGAAACGGCGAGCATTTTGCCGTCCGGCGAGGGCACGAACCAGTCGATCGCGGTCGTGCCCTTGGGATCGATGGCATTTGGATCGACGATCACCTGCGCCAGGGCAGGCTTGGCGGCATTCGTCAAGACGGCAATCATCGGCTGCTGCTTCGGGGGCTGGGAATAAAGGGCGAATATTTGGTTCCCCACGGCATGCAAGCCGCGATACGAACTCGAGGTTGCCGCGATTAGGCCAAACAATTGCTGGTACATCGGCGCGCGTACCGGCAGCGCATCGATATACTTTCGGGTGTGCGCATCCTGCGCCGTGCTCCAGTCGTGCACTTGCGGATCGGCGGAGTTTTCCAACCAGCGATAAGGATCCGTGACGGTCACCTGGTGATAGACGTTCGTCACCGGCCGCTGATCGGACACCGGCGCGGAGGCATCGGCGGCCCGCGCAATGCTCGAGAAGGTGATGAAGACGCTCAAAAAGGCGACAATCATCCCTTGTATCTTCGGAATTTTCATAGCGCGCAATGATCTACCCGCGTTGCAGACATGGCAAGCCGGAGCGGCACCGCTGATGGCCATTGGGGGCTACCTCGCGAAGCTGCCGACCGGCGTTCGGTCGCGCATGATCGACAACGGCAACGGTCTTATCATGCATGTGCTCGAGGCAGGATTCGAAATACAGGATCGTCCATGTATTTTGCTGCTGCACGGCTTCCCCGAGCTCGCCTACAGCTGGCGCAAGCTAATGCTGCCGCTCGCCGCGGCCGGCTTTCACGTGCTTGCTCCCGATCAACGAGGATACGGACGCACCACGGGCTGGGACGGCCGTCCATGATGGCGACCTCGCCTCGTTTCACCTCCTCAATTTGGCAAAGGACGCCGTAGGTTTGATGGCCGCGCTTAAATTTCGCAGCGTTGCGGCGATCGTAGGACATGATTTCGGCTCACCGGTCGCCGCCTGGTGCGCGCTGCTATATCCCGAGGTATTTCGCTCCGCGGTATTGATGAGCGCGCCTTTCAGCGGGCCGCCGCGCCCGTCCTTACCGGGCGGCGCGCTGTCACCGGCTGGCCTCGGCGATTCGCTCGCGGCGCTTAAGCCGCCGCGCAAGCACTATCAAGGATACTTCTCGACGCGCGCGGCCGACACCGATATGCGCGCCTGCCGGCAGGGTATTCATGCGTTCTTGCGGGCTTACTATCACTACAAGAGCGCCGACTGGAAGGGCAATGACCCCTTTCCGTTGAAATCCTGGGCGGCCGGCGAACTCGCGAAGATGCCCAAGTACTACATCATGGACCTGCATAAAAACATGGCCGAGACCGTGGCGGAACAGGCGCCTACGGCGGCCGGAATCGCGACCTGCGCTTGGCTGCCGGATGAAGAGCTGCGCGTCTACAGCGAGGAGTTTGCGCGCACCACGTTTCAGGGCGGCCTACAGTGGTATCGCAGCATGACCGACCTTCAAGGCGTTGCAAGATTGCAGGCGTATTGCGGCCGGCGCATCGAGGTGCCTTGCTCGTTCATGGCAGGAACCCGCGATTGGGGCAGCTATCAAAGCCCTGGCGCATTGGAGGCGATGGCCACCGCCTGCGGTCAATTTCGCGGCGTGCATTTTGTTCAAGGCGCGGGCCACTGGGTGCAGCAGGAGCAGCCTGCCGCGTTGAGTCGTTTGCTGACCGAGTTTCTCAGGCACGAGAATTTGTCGCCTAAAAGCCCATGAATGAAACCAAGACCGATCACTAGCAGAAGCAAAATCACCAGCATCGCCTAGCCAAGGGTTCCGAGCGATCTCGGATCGTTCCCGCTAGGCCCCGGAGGGGGGTCGACGATTAAGATAAAGCGACTTCGATCAATATCGGCGGATTCCCGGGTCGCTCAATTCAAATGGCTAGTTCCTTGTGCCATGCGCCGCGAGAAAAGCGGCCACATGCTCATTGATGAATTTCCCGTCCTCCGGCGACGCTGCGGCGCCCGCCGGATGTCCCCACAGTGAGGGAATGACCGCCAGCGTGCAGTGCGGGATCAATGCGGCTTCATAACGCGCATCGGTTACGGGGAAGTACAGATCCGTTTCAGAAGGCATGTAAAGCACCGGCACCTTGATGGAACGCAGCGCCGCCTTCACGTCTCCGTCGAAGGGCGGCGTTTTGCCGACATCGTGCAGTTCCCAGCTGCGCATTTGCAAAATCAAATTGTTGGCATCCGCGCCGGGGATGAAGTTGGTGCGAAAGCGTTCGACCACCTCCTCAAAGTTCTTACCGAGCGAGGGCTCGCTGCGCCACAGTTCCAGGCGCCACCATTCCTGCGAGAACAGCCACCCCGTCCACACCATCGAGAACGCCTGGATGCCCTTGACCGGCTGCGCCTGGTAGTCGCCGCCGTTGAACGTCGGATCCGCGGTCAGTGCCGCGATCTGGCCCTCGAGCCGCACGATGCCGTGGCCGTAGGTTTTCGCCGTTCCCGAGGTCGCCACGATACCGTCCATATAGTCGGGATAGCTCACCGCCCATTGAAATGCCTGTTGCGCCCCCATGGAGAAGCCGATCACTGCGCGCAGGTGTTGCACACGCAGCTGATCGGTGAGTACGCGGTGTACCGCTTGCACATTGTCGCGGATGGTCGTGACCGGAAATCGCGGGCCGTGGAACGGTTCCGGTGTGTTGCTGGGCGAGGATGAACGCCCGTTGCCGAACAGCTCGCTGGTGATCAGGAACAGTTTCTTCGGGTCCAGCGCCTTGCCCGACCCTATCAACCAACCATAGCCGTGCATGTCGGCCATGTAGTGCGACGGCAGTAAAATCGCGTTGTCGCCCTTAGCGTTCAATTTCCCGTAGGTGCCGTAGACGATGCGCGCCTCGGGCAGCAGGGTGCCGCTCTCGGTCTTGAAATTCTTGATGATGAATTCGTGCTGAACGGGTTCGGCGGGAGCGGGTGTTTGCGCGGATGCCAGGTGAGCGGCGAGCAAAGTCGCAAGCATTGGAATTATTCGCACGGTGCGGCTCCCTTTTTGCGCCATCGACATTGACCCTGGCGAGCATACACTAGGCCGCGAGTCACACATGGCGACATCGGGAGAGGCTTGGTGAATCCTTTCAATCTCAAATGTCTCGGCATGCCGCTTGCGCTGTGTTTGTTGTCCTTCGGTGCGGCCGCGACATCCCGATCCATGGCCGAGCTTACGCCGCTGGCCACGATCAAACTGGGCGAGACCGCGGATTGGGTTGCCGTCTCTGTCGACGCCGTCTGGGTCGCAAGCTCGGGGCCTTTTGCCGTGCACCGTATCGATCCGAATGACAACCGCTTGCTGGCCAGCGTGAAGCTTCCGGGCGAGCCCTGCGCGGGACTCGCGATCGGTGCCGGGAGCCTCTGGGTTCCGATGTGCACGACTCCCGCCTCGTTGGCCAAGGTAAATCTGGCGACGAATAAACTGACATCAATTTTTGCGGTGGGACCTGCGGGCGCCGAGAGCGGTATTGCCTACGGGGCGAAGAGCATCTGGCTCATCGTGAGCAAGTTGGGAGATCTTGCGCGAATCGATCCTGCGACCGGCGCCGTCCTTGACACCTTCCGCGTGCCGGCGGGCTCTTTCAACCCCGCATTTAAGGATGGCACACTCTGGGTCACCCGCGCGGACGGCGCTGAACTGACGGGCATCGATGCGGCGACGGGCAAGACGATTGCATCGGTGGTCACCGGGCTCCATCCTCGATTTCTCACCGTCGGCCTGGGCGCGATCTGGACCCTCAACCAAGGCGATGGCACGATGACGCGCATTGACGCGCGGAACCACGACACGACGGCGATTGCGCTGGCAACCCCAGGGCACGGCGGCGATATCGCATTCCATGACGGCTATGTGTGGACCACCATGCCGAAGGTTCCTCTTTCGTTGATTGATGCTGGCGCGAGCAAGCTGTTGTGCCAGTGGGCCGGCGCGGGCGGCGATTCTCTCGGCCTTGGACACGACGCCCTATGGCTGACCGATTATCACGCCGGAACTGTTTCGCGGTTTTCAGTCAAGGATGTCTTGCGCCATTGTATCTAGCGCTGCGCTAATCACGCCCAAGCCGATCAAACACGGCTTTCATGGCGTTCACACGATCAAGATAGGCGCGGGCCTGTTGGTCTCCGCATTGTTGACCCTCGATCAGCCGAAACCCGCGTCTCGCAAATTCATCGCCGGCGCCCGCGCCGCAGAGGTGTATCAACGCCGCCAGCATCTGCTGGCGCTGCAGAGTGACCAAGGCTGCATGGCGGCGTTCGAGAATGGTCGCGACGCTGCGATCCAGATAGGCCGATGTGAGTTCGACCGCATCGCTGGGCACCACGCGCGAGTACAGGCCGGTAAACCAGCACGATTGCCAATCGTTCCACGGTCCCTGCTCCACCACGGCATGATCGTGGATACACAGATGGCGGGCCTCGGCAAAGGTGCCATCCGTGATCTGGTACATCCCGACCGCACTCGAGGCCGGTCGATACACTTTGAACGGCTGCGATGACCATGACCATCGCCAGTACGTGCGCGCCACGGGATTTCCGGAGCCCTCGACTTGGGCGATTGCCGCGAGCAGTCCGGGGGTCAGCACATGGGTCGAGTACTTTTGAAAGATGGGCGCGTATTGCCGCCAGGTCTCAGCAGGCGTCTTGTAGAGAGTACCGCTCACTGGAAAGAAAAGCTCCGAGGGTTTGCGCACCACTTGGTAGATCCAGTTGATGCCGAGCCAGAGGATCACAATAACCAGAGCGCTCATGAGGATTTTCGCCAGCGGCGGTGCGGGGCGCCACCAGCGCCTCGCACGGCGTGCTAGCCTGCGAATGCGGCGCGCGAATTTTGCGATCCGACGGGGCATTACTCGCGCCGATCAAGCCCGGTGCGGGCTGTAATTTCCGGAAGGTAGCCGATGTACGTGTTCATGGTCGTCGCACTG
The DNA here is from genome assembly GCA_963749775.1 of uncultured Gammaproteobacteria bacterium. GTDB lineage: Bacteria > Pseudomonadota > Gammaproteobacteria > Steroidobacterales > Steroidobacteraceae > Bog-1198. The sequence goes on along the minus strand of CAVVPB010000004.1, from coordinate 273,410 downwards.
ATGCTGGTCATGCCGCTGGTCTCGGTCGCGTTTCAGCTGCTGTTCATCGAGCATGGGACACTGGCCGCCGCCGCCATCATGCCGCTCATCGCCAGGTGGTATGTATTCTGGGCCGTCGGAGTCCGACTGTCCCTCGCCGGCCTGCGCCAAATCGTCCAGCCGCGCTATACGGCCGAAACCATTCTCGGCATCAAGAGTGCGGATTCCCTCTTTGTGGTGCGCGAGCTTGGGTTCGCAAATGCCGCCATGGGTTGCGTGGGCCTGGGAGCCCTCCTCGCCCCCGATTGGGTTGCCGCAGCCGCGCTGTTAGGCACGATCTACTACGGGCTTGCGGGAATCAATCACTGCTTGCATCAGAATCGCAATCGCTTGCAGAACCTCGCCTTGGTGTCGGATCTGTTCGCCGCCGTGGTGCTCGCTATCTGCTTCTTGGCGCAACCACGATAGTCACGCTCTCGGAGTTAGGGTCAAAAACGATTTTCGCTTCGCGCCGCCTGAGTTGGATCAAGACCCGCGCCACCTTGTCCTGTAGCGAATACTCTTTTTCCCCGTAGTCCGTGCCTTCGCGCAACACGAAGGATTCGATGACGGCGTGCAATACATCTTGCGGCAACTCGGTGTAGGGGACCTCCACCGGTTCGGGAGCCTCTTCTTGTGCGGTCGTGCCGGCCATGGCGCGAGAATATCACGCGGAAGACGGCGCGCCGGGCGCTGCAGCACTGAGTTCTCTTCTTCTCGGGCCAGACGACGCCGTTTTGGAGTACAATCCGCGCCCCGATTGCCACCCCTGAAATAGCGTGAAATCCGTCAAACGCAAAAGCCCGAAGGTGGGCTTTGTCAGCTTGGGCTGCCCCAAAGCACTGGTCGACTCCGAACGAATCCTGACCCGCTTGCGCGCCGAAGGGTATGAGGTTGCGCCGACCTATCGCGCCGCCGACCTCGTCGTGGTCAATACCTGCGGCTTCATCGATGCTGCCGTGGATGAGTCCCTGGATGCCATCGGCGAAGCGCTGGCCGAAAATGGCAAGGTCATCGTTACCGGCTGCCTCGGCGCCCAGCCGCAAAAAATTCTCGACCGCCATCCGCAGGTACTGAAGATCACCGGACCGCAGCGCTACGAAGAAGTGGTGGCAGCGGTGCACGAGCATCTGCCGCCAAAACACGAGCCCTTTCTCGATCTGGTCCCGGAACAGGGCATCAAGCTCACGCCGCGACATTATGCGTACCTCAAGATCTCCGAGGGCTGCAACCACCGCTGCAGCTTCTGCATCATTCCCTCGATGCGCGGCAACCTGGTGAGTAGGCCCGTTGGCGACGTGCTGCGGGAGGCCGAGCAACTGGTGCGCGCCGGCGTCAAGGAGCTCTTGGTGATTTCCCAGGACACCAGCGCCTACGGCGTCGATCTTAAGTACGCCGCCCAACCGTGGCGCGATGTTGAGCGCCGCGCCCGGTTTTACGATCTGGCCGCCGCGCTCGGCGAGTTGGGCGCCTGGATTCGCCTGCACTACGTGTATCCCTATCCCCACGTCGATCAAGTCATCGAGCTTATGGCCGCCGGCAAGGTGCTGCCGTACCTGGACATCCCTTTCCAGCACGCCAGTGCCCGCATCTTGAAATTGATGAAGCGTCCCGCCGCGGCCGAGAACACCCTGGAGCGCATCGCTGCCTGGCGCGCCGTCGTGCCGGACATGACGATTCGCAGCACCTTCATCGTCGGCTTTCCCGGTGAAACCGACCAGGATTTCGAGGAATTGCTCGATTGGCTGCGCGTGGCTCAGCTCGACCGCGTGGGGTGTTTCGAATACTCGCCCGTCGAAGGCGCCGCAGCCAACGCGCTCAAAGAGACGCCAGTTCCCGATGAGCTCAAGGCGGAGCGTCGTGCTCGCTTCATGGAACTCGCGGCAGAGATCAGCGCGCAGCGCTTGCGGCAAAAGATCGGCCGCCAGATGCCGGTACTGATAGATCGCATCGATGGCGATCATGACATCGCCATCGCGCGCTCCAGCGCCGATGCCCCTGAAATAGACGGCACGGTTAGAATTGCCGGCGCTCGCGCCGGTGGCCTCGCCATAGGCTCGCGGGTCGACGTGCAGATCACGGCGGCGAGCAACTATGATCTTGAGGCTCGATTGGTTGCCTAAAACTCATCCCGCCGCCCTAGGAGCGCACCGTGGACATTTCCGCAGACAAAGTCGTACTCATTCATTACACCCTCAAGGATGACGCGGGAGAGGTCATAGACAGCTCGGCGGGAGGCGAACCGCTGGCCTACATTCAAGGGCACGGCAATCTGGTCTCCGGCTTGGAGAAGGCTCTTGAGGGCAAACCGGACGGCAGCAAGGTCGCCGTTTCCGTGGAGCCGGCGGAAGGCTACGGCAAGCATGATCCGGCCTTGATCCAACGGGTGCCGAAACGCACGTTACAGGGCTCGGGCGAGGTCAAAAAGGGCATGCAATTCCAGGCGCGAACGGAGGACGGCCTGCGCTTGTTCACGGTCACCGGCGTCATGGGCGACATGGTCACGCTCGACGGCAATCATCCGTTGGCCGACAAGACTTTGCATTTCGATGTGCACGTGGTGGGCGTGCGCGAGGCCTCCACGGAGGAGTTGGAACACGGCCATGTGCACGGCGCCGGCGGCCACCACCACTAGGACGTCAGCGGCGAAATCGCAGCGCAAAAAATTAAGGAAATTTGCCCCAAAACCCCTAGGGGATTGCCCCAACGGCCGACATTTTACTTATCGCGAATCGACTGGCCGATCGCGATGCGGTCGACCCCTTCGCTATCGCCACGGCGATGTGCATAATGAGACGCCGTAACAACAATTCAACCGAAGAGAGTACGGATGGAGCGTCGATTGCACACCCGCCACCGCGCACGCACGACAGTGTACGTGGTCATGTCCGGCCGCAAGAGCCGGATTTGCAAAGCCAAGAACTTGAGCGCGAACGGCGTCTTCGTCGAAACTGAAAATCTCGGGCTGCGCAAGGGGCAGCAAGTGCAATTGGCTTTCGCGATCAACTTAGGATTGGTCACCAAGATTCATCGCCGCACCGCCATCGTTGCGCACGTGACGCGCGGCGGCACCGGGCTCATGATGGAGCAGCTCGCGGGCCGCTGACTTGACACATCCTGTAAGCTACAGGAATGCCTCTTCTCGATCCGCCCTCGGATGCCATCCGCATCCGCGGTGCGCGCCAAAACAATCTCAAAGGCCTCGATCTTGACCTGCCGCTCAACGAGCTGATCGTTGTAACCGGCGTCAGCGGTTCGGGGAAGTCTTCGCTGGTTTTCGACACGCTCTACGCGGAAGGCCAGCGTCGCTACGTCGAAACGTTCTCGCCGTACGCTCGCCAATTCTTGGATCGCATGGACAAGCCGCAGGTCGAGCGCATCGAAGGCATCCCGCCGGCGATCGCCATCGATCAGACCAATCCGGTGCGAACCTCGCGCTCCACGGTCGGCACCATGACCGAGCTCAACGATCATTTGAAATTGCTGTTTGCGCGTGCTGCCGTGCTGCATTGCCGGGGTTGTGGCCGCCCGGTGCGGCGCGACACGCCGGCCAGCATCCAGCAGCACCTGAACGCCCTGTCACGCGATCAGGGCGACCCGCTGCTGCTGGTGACCTTCCCGGTACCGATACCGAAGAGCTTCACGGAAGCGGAAATCAAAGAATTGCTGTCCGGTCAAGGCTACACACGTATCCACGAGAAACGCGGCGACACTCTGCAGGTGATCCAGGATCGGTTTCGCTGGTCGTCGGTCGACGCCGCCCGCGCCGCCGAGGCCATCGAAGCCGCGCTCAAAGTGGGCCAAGGCCGCATCGATGTCTACCCGGTGAATGGCGCGGAGTCTGCAGCGCCCTGGCGCTTTTCCACCGGACTGCATTGTCCGGACTGCGATATCACGTACAAGGAACCGAATCCGAGCACATTTAGTTTCAATTCCCCCTTAGGTGCCTGCGACACCTGCCGTGGCTTCGGCCGCAGCATCGGCGTCGATTACGGCTTGGTCATCCCGGATACGGCGCTGAGCCTTCGCCAGGGAGCCATCAAGCCTTGGCAGACGGAGTCCTATAAAGAATGCCAAACGGATCTCTTGAGATTCGCGCGCAAGCGCGGTGTCCCGCTGGATACCGATTGGCGCGACCTCACCGACGCCCAGCGCGCTTGGGTGATCGAGGGCGAAGGCGAGTGGACCAAGAATGTCTGGTACGGCGTGCGGCGCTTCTTTGCGTGGCTCGAAACCAAAGCCTACAAGATGCACATTCGCGTTTTGCTATCGCGCTATCGCTCCTACACCGAATGTACGGCATGTCACGGCGCGCGCTTGAAGCCGGACGCATTGCTGTGGCGCGTCGGCGACCCCGGCATCAGCATTCGCGAGCTGATGTTGCTGCCCATCGACGAGTGTCTGCAGTTTTTTGCCGCGCTCAGACTGCCGGCGTCGCTCGATGAGGCAACAGAGCTGCTGCTGCGGGAGATCCGTGCTCGCCTTAAGTACCTGACCGATGTGGGCCTGGGGTACTTGAATCTCGATCGCCAGTCGCGCACCTTGTCGGGCGGCGAAGTTCAGCGAATCAATCTCACCACGGCTCTGGGCACTTCGCTCGTCAATACTCTGTTCGTGCTGGATGAGCCGTCGATCGGCCTGCATCCGCGCGACGTCGAGCGCATCGTCGGCGTCATGCACCGTCTGCGCGATGCCGGCAACACGCTGGTCGTGGTCGAGCACGATCCTAAGGTGATTGCAGCGGCGGATCGCGTACTCGACATCGGTCCGGGACCCGGCGAGCACGGTGGCGAGATTGTGTTCTACGGACCCTTGCGTGATTTGCGCGCCGCCCGCAACTCGCTCACCGCCGATTATTTGCTGCGCCGCAAGCGCGTGGAAATTCCAGGCGCTGCACCCCGCGACGCGGCGCCGAGCGGCGGCAAGCCGGCATCGGTGCGTCTGGAAGGCGTGGCCGAGCACAACCTCAAGGGCATCGATGTGGCGATTCCGCTGGGGCGCTTGGTCTGCGTGACCGGCGTCAGCGGCTCCGGCAAATCCACCCTGGTGCACGATGTGCTGTTTCCGGCACTACTGCGCGCCAAGGGCAGGCCCACGGAGAATCCGGGCAAGCACCGCGCACTTCTAGGCGCGGAGCATATCGAAAATGTGGTCATGGTGGATCAAAGCCGAATTGGCCGCACCACCCGCTCCAATCCAGCAAGTTATGTCGGCGCGTTCGACGCCATTCGCGCTCTGTTCGCGCGCCTACCGCAGGCGCGCGAGCGCAAATACACCGCCGGCACATTCAGTTTCAATGCAGGCAACGGCCGCTGCCCCGGATGCGGCGGCAACGGTTTCGAACATGTCGAGATGCAGTTCCTCTCCGATGTGTATTTGCGCTGTCCGGACTGCGACGGCCGGCGCTATCGAGCGGAAGTGCTCGAGGTCAAATTGTCTCGCGATAATCATCCTGCCAAGAGCATCGCCGATGTACTCGACCTCACCGTGTCCGAGGCACTGGCGTTCTTCGCCATGGATTCGGAGGTTTGCCTGCGGTTGGCGCCGCTCGCCGAGGTGGGCCTCGAGTATCTTCGGCTGGGCCAGCCCGTGCCGACACTGTCGGGCGGCGAGGCTCAGCGCCTGAAGCTTGCGGGTCACTTGGCGGACAATGCCGCACGCGGCAATGGTGCCGCCAAGGCGGCGGCGGGCGGCGCCGCCGGCGATGGCCCGCGCCAGGGTTCACTGTTCTTGTTCGATGAACCGACCACCGGCCTGCACTTCGATGACGTCGCGAAGCTGTTGCGCGCCTTTAGGCGGCTGATCGACGCCGGACACTCTCTGCTGGTGATCGAGCACAATCTGGACGTGATTCGTGCGGCCGATTGGATCATCGATCTGGGCCCGGAGGGCGGCGAATCCGGCGGCGGCATTGTCTGCGTCGGCACCCCCGCCGAGGTCATGAGGACCGCCGCGTCACACACGGGGCGTGCGCTGATCGAAGAGGAAGCGGCCTTTGGCGTGCGCGACTCCGGCACAGCGCCCGCTTATGCGGAAGCCGCAGCGAATCGACCGCGCGCCCCCGCCTGCATCGAGATTCATGGCGCGCGCGAACACAATCTTAAGGATGTCGATGTGGCGTTGGGGCTCAACAAATTCACCGTCATTACCGGCGTATCGGGCAGCGGCAAGAGCACCCTGGCGTTCGACATTTTGTTTGCCGAAGGTCAACGCCGCTATCTCGAGTCATTGAACGCTTACGCGCGGCAATTCGTGCAGCCCTCGTCGCGGCCGGATGTGGACGCCATTTTCGGGATTCCACCGACCGTGGCCATCGAGCAGCGCACCAGTCGCGGCGGACACAAGAGCACGGTGGCCACGCTCACCGAGATCTATCATTTCCTGCGGCTGTTGTTCGTCAAGCTGGGCGTGCAGTACTGCCCGACCTGCAATGCTCGCATCGAGCCGCAATCCGCGGATGCCATTGCTGCGCGCCTGCTCAAGGATTATCGCGGCAAGAGCATCACCCTGCTGGCGCCGCTCATCGTCGCGCGCAAGGGCCTGTACACCGCGCAAGCCAAATGGGCTCGCGGCAAGGGCTTCACCCATTTGCGCGTCGACGGCAATCTTCTGCCCACCGCGAAATGGCCGCGGCTTGACCGGTTCATCGAGCACAACATCGAATTGCCCGTGGGCGAGATCAAGGTCAGCGCGTCGGCGGAGGCCGATCTGCGCGAGCTGCTCGACGCGGCGCTCCTGCATGGCCGCGGGGTGGTGCATGTCCTCAACGCCTCGGAGACCAGCGTTTTCTCGACCAAGCGCGCCTGTCCGAATTGCGGCACGGGATTTCCGGAACTCGATCCGCGATTGTTTTCCTTCAATTCAAAGCATGGCTGGTGCAAACACTGCTTCGGCACCGGGCTGCAATTGCCGCAATTCGACGCGGACCAATCCGGCGAGGAATCCGTGTGGCGAGAAGTTGCGGAAGCGCCGCCGGAAAGCTGCCCGCAGTGCGCAGGCCAGCGCCTGAACCCCATCGCGCTGCGGGTGCTGTTTCGCGGTCAATCGATCGCCGCGCTCACCGACATGGCGGTTCAGGATTTCTCCAATCACCTGCAGAAGCTGAAATTGGCGGGCCGCGAACTGGAAATTGCGCGCGATTTGCTGGCCGAACTCTCGGCGCGCACGGCTTTTCTATGCGACGTGGGGTTGGGCTATCTGCAGTTGAATCGAGCGGCACCGACCTTGTCTGGCGGCGAGGCGCAGCGCATCCGCCTGGCCGCTCAATTAGGATCCAATTTGCAGGGCGTGTGCTACGTGCTCGATGAACCGACGATCGGCTTACATCCGCATGATAATCTCACGCTGCTCGATACCTTGGATCGGCTTCGCGCCAAGGGAAATACGCTGGTGGTGGTCGAACACGATGAGGACACCATTCGACGCGCCGATCACGTGGTCGATTTGGGTCCCGGCGCGGGAACCCGCGGCGGCCGCCTGGTGGCGCAGGGCACGGCGGCGCAACTGGCGCGCCTCGGCGATTCGGTAACCGGGCGCTGTCTTGCCGCACCCCTCAAGCATTCCCGCTCGGCTCGTCGCAAGGTCGACGGCGGTACCGACGCGATCGAAATCGCCGGCGCGGTCCTGCACAATCTTCGCAACATCGACGCCCGAATCCCTCGGGGACGACTGACGGTGATCACCGGAGTGTCCGGATCGGGAAAGTCATCCCTGGCGCGCGACGTGTTGCTGGGCAACTTGAAGCAGCTGGTGGCGCGGCCTAGGCGATCCGATCGCGCGCGCAAGGTCGAGGTCGAACCGCAGGGCTGCGACGCCATCACGGGATGGCAGTCGATTAGCCGCGTCCTCGAGGTCGATCAGACACCCATCGGCAAGACCCCCCGCTCCTGCCCGGCCACCTATATCGGGTTTTGGGATTCGATTCGCCGCCTTTACGCGGATACGACCGAGGCGAGAATGCGCGGGTTCACCGCCAGCCGCTTTTCGTTCAACACGGCCGGCGGGCGCTGCGAGGCATGCGAGGGCCAGGGCATGCAGCGCATCGAGATGAGTTTCCTCCCAGATGTTCAAGTGCTCTGCGACGTCTGCGGCGGTCGGCGTTTCAATCCTGAGACCTTGAGCATTTTATTCAAGGGCAAGAACATCGGCGAGACGCTCGCGATGAGTGTCGAGGAGGCGATGGAATTCTTTGCCGCACAGCGCAGCGTTCATCACCCCTTAAGATTGCTGGCCGACGTGGGGCTCGGATACCTCACCCTCGGGCAACCCAGTCCGACGTTATCGGGCGGGGAAAGCCAGCGCATCAAGCTCGTGACCGAGCTTGCCAAGGTGAGAACCGATGAGCTCGGTCAGGACATTGCACGCCGCGAAGGACTGCACACCCTGTACATCCTCGATGAACCGACCGTGGGTCTGCACATGGCGGATGTCGAAAAGCTCCTGCGCGTGCTGCACCGGCTGGTGGACGCCGGCAACACATTGGTCGTGATCGAGCACAATCTCGACATCATGGCGGAAGCGGACTGGATCATCGACTTGGGCCCCGAGGGCGGCTCCGGAGGCGGTCGAGTTGTCGCACAGGGCGCGCCAGAAACCATCACTCGCAGGCCCGACAGAGGCCACACGGCGAGAATACTGGGCGAGTTTCTGCGTGAGCGAGGCGTGGCCTAAAGCGCTTACCGCGGCTCCATCAACTCGATGCGATTGCCGAATGGATCATCGACATAGACGCGGTGGTAGCCTTCCAGCGGCTGGTCTTCTTTCGGCGCGTAGCCCGCGGACCTTAGATTCTCGATGAAGTCGGGCAGGCCTGCGACCAGCAACGCCAGATGCGCTTTGCGCGCCGGGCGGAAATCGGCCTCAACACCCAGGTGAACCTTCACATCCTCGCGTTCGAACCAACAGCCGCCGCGCTTGGCCAGATGAGCGGGTTTGGGAATCTGCTTAATCCCTAAGATGCGCTCGTAGAAGGCACGGGCGAGATCTTCGCCACCCGCCGGCATTGCGAGCTGCACATGCTCGATACGTATAATGCGCATCTGGCCCTTGCTCCGATGTGATTCGCCCGCGATATCGTTCTTGACCATCAATCTATCATCGAGCTGCCGTCATGGCTTTCGAATCATCATCCGCGATGCGGGACGGAAGAGCGCAATGTCTAGAAATAAGGAACGTCCCGCCAAGTTCACCTCCCTCGAGACGCTATTTGAATTCTCGCGAGGCCCGGCGCTGCCCCTGCCGCCGCAATTGGCGCGCTTGTACGGGAGCTTTCGCCTGCCAACGCCGCGTGCGCGCCACTATGTCTTCAGTAATTTTGTCGCCACCCTGGACGGGGTCGTATCACTGCAGGCAAAGGGGCACAGCGGCGGCGGCGACATCAGCGGATTCAACGCTCAAGATCGAATGGTCATGGGTTTGCTGCGGGCGGTGGCGGACGTTGTGATCGTCGGGTCCGGTACGCTGGATGCCGATCCCGGACATGTTTGGACTCCCGACGCCATTTGTCCGGAACTCGCTGGCGAATATCGCCGGCTGGAAGGCAATCTGGCCAAGCGTACGCCAACGCTCAACGTGGTCGTGAGCGCGAGCGGACACGTAAACTTGCGCTTGCCGGTGTTCGCGTCGGGACAGGTTCCCGCGATCATCATGACAACGGCGCCCGGCGCCAAGCGCCTGATGAAACAAAAGGTGCCGCAATCGGTGCAAATTCGCCCGCTGCGGCGCAGCGCCGGTGACATCAAAGCTTGCGCCCTGCTGGCAGAGCTCGCCCGGGTGACGACGGGAAAACGTATCCTGATCGAGGGCGGGCCCCGATTGCTCGGTGCATTTTACAAGGAGCGGCTCATCGACGAGCAGTTCCTATCGCTCGCACCGCAAATCTCAGGTCGCGACAGCGCCAACCCGCGGTTCGGCCTCGTGATGGGAAAAACGTTTGCCCCGCGTGATCCGCTGTGGGGTCGATTGATCGACGCGCGCCGCGGTAGTTCGCTGTTATTTTTGCGTTATGCGTTTTAGGACAGCGGATCTGCGTTCATCGTCTTCAATGTGCCGGTAGAGCGTCTTGAGTTCCTCCGCCTTGCTGACCGGCACACTCAGTTCTTTGATTTCAAAACTGCGTGTGTAATGCAGCGCTCCTCCTGAGAATTCCGTCTTGCTGTGATAGGAAGCAAATCCATCATCAAGGTCGACCTTCGGCGGAAGCTCATCCACGACGTAGCCCGCCGGGAGCGCAATCTCAAAGGTATCGGTATCGCGCCGAGGCCCCGCAAATTCGACCGGATAGCGACGCGGCTCCTTGGTTTCCAAAAATCCGCGAGCCTTGCTGCCAAGCACCCTCGGGCGCACCAGCAACAGATCGCCTGCGGGCTTCGCGTAATTTTCCGCCTGCAACGTGTAGTGCCACTCAAACGGCCGGTCCGCAACTCGCAAGTTCAACACGCTGGCTTTCAGAATCTGGAATTTGGCGAACGATGTGCCGGCTAGCGCCTCGACGGATTTGATGCGATCCGTGTCCACGGTGGCGGCGCGCAGCGCATAGCGCTGGGCCGCAGCTTCGTCGCCGACGCGAATTTCGCGCACTTCGCCGAGCAACGTACCCTCGCCATCCAATGTCATTTTGGCACTTCGAACAATTCCGTTTGTGTCCATCGGCAATTGAGGAAGCTCAAGCAACTCTCCGCCGCCCTGTGTGACGAGCATGCCGTAGTTGGCCTGGAGTTCTCCCGAAAGGGAACCGAGCGGTATCAGTGGATTCGTCGGGTCGAAGAACAAGAGTTGCCCTAACTTCGGGTGTGCGCGCCGCGCAGGGAGGGCCGCCAGGTCGACCTCGGAAGGTAGTGCGATGGCCAGTATGGCGTGATTGAAATACAGGTTGGGCGGCGTCTCCGCCGAAACCGAACCTCGTTCGGTATTAATGAGCACGTAATAAGATTCCACCCCGATTTCTTTGAGCATGGAGCTAAGAAGCGTTGCCTTGTCTTTGCAGTCGCCATAGCGATTGGCGAATACTTCAGCCGCTGGATGCGGTTGATGGCCGCCGATGCCCAACTCGATGGCGACGTAGCGAATGTCGTTCTGCACAAAGGTCGCCAGCACCTGCATTTTTGCCAATGGGGTTGCGGCGGATGCGGTCAGTTCGGCAACTTTTTGCCGGATCGCCGCCGATGCATCACGGCGGCCGGCGATCAGCCCTGAATACCAAGATCCGATGTCATTCCAGGTCTTTATTCCGGAACCCTTGCCGTTCGGCGGCAGCAGCGCAACGACCAACCGGCCGGCGATTCCCCGCCACGGAGGCATATCATCCTCGACACGAATCGCCGCGATGTCGCTAAGTGTCCAAGTCCACTGATTGGGTGCGGATTCGGCCGGCGCTTCGTCAGCGTGATTGAGCCACGCCGATTGGTACGACCAGCCACTGGGTAATTGCAAGCTGAAATGAGCCTCGCGCACCGGCACCGTTTCTTGAAAGTCCCAATCCTCCGTCAGGAAATTCGATTTGAGTTCGTATTCCACTTCATAGCCGATTACGCTGCCAACGGATGCCGCGGGAATGCGCAGAGTCTTCATTCGTAGATCGTTGATCAAATCACCGCCGTCGACATCGATGATTGAATCGAACGCGTCTCTTTGCTTGACCTCATAGTCCTTGCCAGCAACGGGTATGGCCCAAGCGTGCAGGTTGGTAATAAGGCTCGTGGGATCGTAGTAAAAATGCCTTGTGCCGAGAGCCACACCATCCGGCCGAAGTATCCTAAGCACCTGCCGCTCAAGGCGCGTGATTTTTCCATTGGGTTGAACGGTGAGAATGCTCTCCTCGAACAGGATCACTGCGTTGGTCTTCTCGTCGTGAGCCGGCAGCGCTGCATTGACTTGCGCCCGCATCCACGCCGGCGCTTCGCTTGCCTGGGCGGTCTGCGAGCTGGCCAGTATCGGCACCATCAGTAGCGCGGGCATCCTGCGATACATGCGATGCGTCGGCATTTCAGTGCGTTGCGCTGCTTTTCGCCGGAACCAACACAGCCTGATCCTCATCGCCGGCACGTACTACCTCAAAAAACCGTTGCACCGTCCCGTAATACCGCGCCGGGACCAGCAACGTACTAATCGTGAGTTCACGATTGAGGTGCAGAGAATCATTTGTCGCCTCGATGGACCTTGCAAAGGCGAAGACACCCATCTCTTGTTTGCGGCTCTGCGGGACATTGGCGATCTTCCAGTTTGGCGGCAACTCGATGGTGATGTCATCGAGCTCCTGATAGGGAAACTTGAAATACATGGCGTGTGTTCGAGTTGAATGCTGAAAGACTTGCTTGTCTTTGGCCCCAAACAATCCCACCGGCAGCAGCGCACGCTGCCCCGCAGCAGCTGCCCACCCAGGGACTTTGAGGTCGAATTCTGCGGTCAGCGTTGACGAGGCGCCGTCCCACTGAGGCTTATTGGTGAGCTCCACGGTAATTCCGCTCGGGACATCGGCCTTGATTTGATCCTCGAGAAATCGTTTGCGGTCGGTTTCGTCTTCGTGCCGTTCCTCCAATCGCCGCCACAGCGCTTCCTGCCCCGTATAGGTAACCTTCAACTTGCCTTCGAGTGATCCGGTGGCGGTCAATTTCAAGATCGCTAAGCGTTCCACGCGCGAATCTTTAGGATCGGGAAGCGGCATATGAATCCATGTTTCGCCATTCTTTTCGATGCGCAAGGCCGTCACGGCCGTTTCGAACCACGGCAACGTTCCAAGCGAAGTGAATTGCGAACCGGGGTCCAAGTACCATTCCTTTCCGTCGAGTATTACCAGTACCGCATTCGTGTTCAGATCGCTCGGGTTCATCATTTTTTCATTGAAAAAATGCGCATCGCGCGTTGACACGAGCAATGGATAAGCCTCGATGCCCGCCGCGCGGACCAGCGCGAGAAACAACCACGTTATTTGCTTTCCGCTGCCATAGCCGTGATTCCAAACATCGCTCACATCTGAGGCGGCGCGGAGCTTTTCTCGGTCCTCCTCTTGTTGGGATTTTGACTGTTCGAACGACAGGTTTCGCAGGCGCTGCGTCCGCTCATAAATCTTGCGCAGCTTTTCCTCCTGCGAGTCGCCGGGTGCGACGATTTGCGAGAGCGCGTGCGACATGGCGCGCGGCTGATCCAGAAATTCATTGATGGCGCCGTATTTCTGCCGGGCCACTCTATGCCAAAAGACCTTTGGGTCATTTTCAACAGCGTAGCGTTCATCCGAGTAAATGAAGTTCACGCGATACTTCAGCTCGTCTTCAGGGGGCATGAATGACTCTGACACGAAAGCAGGGACGTCATGGGTTTCGAGACGAATCATCCCGAATTGCTCCTTGGGAGGAGAGGTATTCGGCGGCAGTCCAAGCGGCCAGCTAAACTTGAGCGGGTATCCTAGGTAGCGATTGAGCGAAAATTTCGCATACCGCGTAAACAGGTTCTGGCTCAAAATCCAGCGCGAATCGAAGATATATCCATAGTGAAAGTCGTGCCGATAGCGATACTCGATGATACTGCCAACCTGAATATCGGGCAGTGTGAAGGTCTTTGCCATCAATTTGAGGCCGCTGCCTGAAACCACCGCTCTATCGAATATGGTGCCGTCGAAGACGACGATGCTGCCGTCCGGATTGATCGTTCGTGCTCGGATGGCGCGGACGCTCTCGCCGTTCTTGTCGTACGGAATTTCTATGTTGGCGAATTCACGGCCTTCGTCGGTCAATATCTTTATGCGTTCGTAGATCGTCTCCGTGGGTCCGTTGTCATCGCGGTCTACCTGCCGATAGAGGTAGATCGCCGGTGCCGCGGGCGCCTGCGGCACACTGCTCATTTTGAGATCCTCAGCCGAGAGCGGAAGCCAGTCTTCGGCGTGGACCGGAATTGAACCCAGGCAAAGCGAGAGAACGGCTAGAAATACGTGCAGTGATTCGCGGCGAAGCGCCAATATTATTATCCTGAGCATCTTGGTGCTGCGCCAGTATGGCGGAAGCGCGGCGAAGCGTCGAGATCAGAGCATCATTACGAGCGCAATTCAGGCGCGGTCGTAGAAAATGCCGGCAATTCCCTACAGGCAGCGTCGATCGCGAGTATTTGCGGATAGGGATTCAAATCGACGGCGAATCGTCGCGCATTGAACACCTGAGGCACCAGACAGATGTCGGCCACGGTCGGCGAGTTGCCATGGCAGAATCGTCCGGTCGCCGCGTCGCGAACCAGCCATCGCTCCAGCGCGTTAAATCCGACCTCCACCCAATGCCGATACCAGGTGTCGCGGATTTCCTTGTTCAACGTCAGTTTGTCTTCAAGATAGCGCAGCACCCGCAAGTTGTTGAGCGGATGAATATCACTGGCAATCGCCTGCGTCAGGGCACGAACCCGCGCGCGCGCCAACGGTTCTGCCGGCAATAGCGGTGGATTCGGATAGATTTCATCGAGATATTCCATGATGGCCACGGACTGAGTGAGTACCGCGCCGTCATCCAGGCCGAGCGCCGGAACGAACCCCTGGATATTGATCCGCAAGAACTCCGACATCCGGTGTTCGCCGGCGCGCAGATTCTTGATGATCGATGTGTACGGCAAATTTTTCATCGCCAGGGCGATCCGCACCCTGTATGACGCCGAACTCAACCCATAGCCGTAAAGAATCATCAATCGGAGTATATTGCATGTGCATCGATTCGGAACAAAACGGGACACTTATGTTCAAACAAGCGATCATGGCATTCGCTCTTTGCGGCGTGATTGCGGCGAGCCCTTGCGCGGCGCATGCAAAGCTGCAGAGTTCCTCGCCCGCAGCCAATGCCGAGCTGAGCGAAGCGCCCAAAACCTTGACGCTCAAATTCAACGAGGCCGCACAGCTTGCGGTGTTGAAACTGGTCAGTGAAGGCAAGGAGACTGCCCTCCCCGTCGACAAAACCGCCCCGCCCAGCCAGTCATTCAGCTTCCCTCTGCCGGGCCTGGCTCCCGGCAAGTACACGGTGCAATGGACTGCAGTGGCGGCGGATGATGGGCATGTCACCAAGGGTGCTTTCGCGTTCTCGGTCGCGAAATAGGCGCCTAACTTAAGAGGCGCAGACCTTGGATTTAAGTGGCTGGGATGCCGCGACGGTTTTCGCGAAGGCCCTCACCTATGCTGCCACGCTGTGTGCGGCGGGAGCCGTTTTCTTCCTCTTCTACGCCCGCGCTTTGCTCAACGACTCGCAATGCAGGCGCGTCCGTCGCCTGATCGGCATCCTGTTGCTGGCGTCGGCGCTCGGCAGCGGTGCCAAGATTCTCATGCTCGCAGGCTCGATGAGCGGGACCTTCGCGGGAATGTTCGATGGTGGCTTTGCGGACATGATCCTGCGCGCGGGCGAAGGTCGTGCGGCCTATATTCGCCTGATCGGATTGGCGCTCTGCGCCCTTGCCGTGTCCGCGAATCGCCGCCTGCAGACCCCCGCGCTCCTCGGTGCGATGATCGCGTCGGTATCATTTGCGCAGGTCGGCCATATCCACGGGTTGCACAACGCAGCCGGCCTGCTATTGAGCTTGCATCTTCTCGGCGCCGCGTTTTGGCTGGGAGCACTGGCGCCCTTGTTGATGATTGCGCAAGACGGCGACCGGGCACAAATCGCCTCGAGCGCGGCACGCTTCGGCAAATTAGCGCTCTATGGCGTGACCGTGCTGCTGGTGGCGGGCGCAACTCAATTGTGGATCTTGAGCCGCGATGCGTCGGATTTTTGGACCAGTGACTACGGGCTCATGATGGCGGCCAAATTGCTCGCGGTCGCCGTGCTTTTGAGTGTTGCGGCGTTCAATAAGCTCTATTTGACGCCGCGGTTATCGGCGCACAAAGAGGCGGCAGCCCGTTTTCAGCGCTCGATTCAGGTGGAAATGCTGCTGGGCGCGGTAATTTTACTGATCACGGCCGCATTCACCACCCTCACCGGACCGCCCCGCTAGCCGCTAAGGACCGTCGCCGCTTGATTGCGGCCCGACGTAATCCACATAGACATTGCCTTGGGTTCCCGAGACGCACGCATCCACGTCGAAGGCGGCGCGTATCAGCGCAGGAGTCAGCGTGGTTTGCGTCGGGCCATCGCCCTCGACGGTGCCGTTTCCGAGCGCGAAGATGCGTGTCGCATAGCGAGCCGCAAGGGTCAGGTCATGAACGGCCGCGATGACCAGTTTGCCGCTTCTCGCCAGGGCCTGAAGCCGGCGCGCGGTATCCAGGGCATGCTTGGGATCAAGGCCGGCGATGGGTTCATCGACGATCAGCACATCCGGATTGCCCACCAACGCCCGCGCCAGCATGGCGCGCGCGAGTTCGCCGCCGGACAGCGTGGTGGCGGGCTGCTCGCGATGATCGATGAGATCGCAAGCCTCGAGCGCCCGGGTAATCAGGGGCTCGAAGCTCGAGGGCAACCCGCCGAAGGCGGGAAGCGCCGGGGTGAGTCCCAGCGCCACCAGTCGCTCCACCGCTATCGGCCATTCGCAGCGCGGATTTTGCGGGAGATATGCGCGGCGCCGCGCTAGTTTGATCCCTGAAAGATTGTGAATGGATACGCCGTCCAGGGTCACCGCACCGGCATCGGCCTTGAGCAATCCCGCCAGCACCGATAGCAGCGTCGACTTGCCGGCACCGTTGGCTCCGATGACGGCGATGAATTCTCCGGACTGCGCGTGCAGTGAGACTTTGTCGAGAATGATGCGCGGTCCGCGCCGCACGGAAATCTGCGATGCGTCGAGTACGCTCATGAACCCCCGCGCATCGCCTTTAACAGACTGGCGCGCAAGGCGACGGCCGCATCCGCGCTTTCGATGATACCGCAGCTGTAAAGCGCACCGGGATAAGTGACTTTGCGTCCGGAATAGAGCTTCCGAATGAGCGGATGCTGCGCCAATTCGGTGTTGAGCCCCGGCGTGTCGGTGATGTTGCTGGCGTAGGCGAGAATGTCGGGGTGCGCCATCACCAGTTGTTCCACATCGAAGGAGGTGTACGCCATATTGTCGTTGGAAGCCGCGATATTGGTCCCGCCTGCCGCCGTGAGAATGGCGTCGAACATGGTGCCTTTGCCGGGAATCGATCCGCCCTCGCCCCAGGCCGCCACGCGAATGACCTGTGCCGGCTTGGAGGCGGCCAGCTGCCGCAACGTCGAGTCCATTTTTGCGATGAGAACCTCGCCCGCCGCGTCCACCTGAAGCGCGCGGGCGACCTGGCGGGTGACCACGCGAACCTCATCGAAATTCTCGGCCGGTGGCACCTCAAGCAAGGGCATATGCAATTTCTTCAGCAGCGCCCGCGCGGTCGGTGTGGTGTAGGTGCCGGCAAGCACCAGATCGGGTTTCTGCGCAAGCACTTCCTCGATCGTGCCCGCATTGATCGGCACCTTGGCGGCCTGCGGCCATAGATACGAATTGCTCGGATCGCGCGAGTAGTAGGTCACCGATGCAATGCGTTCCGGCGGCAACAGCTCGAGCAACAGATCGTCGGTGCACATGCTGAGCGACATCACATGCTGGGGACCGGTGGACGCGCTCCCCGCTTGACCCGCCACCATCAACAACAGGCACAGCGCCACCCGCCCGTGCGAGCGCAGCCGCCTATCACGCATATCCTTAAGCCGACTCATGCCCTAGCCGAACTTGCTGAAATCCGGCGGGCGCCGTTCTGAAAATGCGGCGAAGGCCTCTTTGAATTCGGCCGATTTGAGTTGCCGCGCGAAAATACCGCCTTCTTTGCTCATTCGCTCGAGCAACTCCAGCGCATCGCGCATCAGCTCTTTCGTCGCGCCGACCGCCGCGGGCGCGCGCGCCGCTATGGCGAGCGCCGCGGCCCGTGCACTCCGGTGTAGATCGGGCGGCGGCACCGCGTGATTCGCGATGCCCCAGCTTAAGGCTTTCTGCGCATTCACCGGCTCGCCGAGCACGAACATTTCAAACGCCCTGGCGTGGCCGATGCGCAGCGGCATCAAAAGGCTGGAGGCCGCTTCGGGAACCAGCGCCAGATTGACGAACGGAGTGATCAGAGAGGCGTCCTCCGCGAGGTAGACCATGTCGCAATGCAAGAGCATGGTCACGCCGACGCCGACTGCTCTGCCGTTTACCGCGGCGATGATCGGCTTGCGCGCTTTGGCCAAAGCCGCGAGAAACGGATTCCCATCCTCCGGTTTGGGCGCCGCCGCGGCATTTCCCATGGCGGCAAAATCGGCCAGATCGTTGCCCGCGGTGAACATGTCGCCGTTGGCCATGATCAGAATGCAGCGAATGTTCGCATCATCGTCCGCGTTGGAAATCTCGGTCGCCAATGTCTGATACATGGCTCGAGTCAGCGCATTCTTCTTATCCGGACGGTTCAACGTTAGGACCAGAAGCTTTTCCGACTTCTCAACCAGAACATGCTCAGTCACGGGGATTCTCCTTAACTATTTCAAGGTGCCGTCTTGCGCAAACGCAAAACGAGCCAAAAGAAAAACGGCGTTCCGATCAAACTGGTCAATACTCCGAGCTTCATTTCGGCGCCGACGTGGATGAGCCGCGTGGCAATATCGGCGAATAGCAGCAGCAGCGCTCCGCTTAAAGCGGCAGGCAACAGCACGCGGCTCGGCTGATGCCCCATCAACGGCCGCACCAAATGAGGCGCGACCAGCCCGATAAAGCCGACGACTCCGGTAACCGCCGTGGACGCGCCGATGGCCAAGGCCGTGCCGAACACCGCCAGAACATACAGCCGCCGAAGATTTATTCCCAGGCTCTGTGCCTGGGCTTCGCCTAAGGCCAAGGCATCGAGCCCGCGCGCCGTGTACAGCAGCATAGCGCACCCCACCACAATAAACGGCGTGACCAAGATCACGTGCTGCCAGCTGCGATCCGCCAGCGAACCCATCAACCACGTCATGATCTCGTACGCGGCGTAGGGATTCGGCGCCAGATTGAGCGCCATGGCAATACCCGCCGCGGCGAGCGCGGATACGGCGGCGCCGGCAAGCACCAGGGTAATCGTTCCGCCGCCGCGGCCCAGGGCGAATGTCAGGGCGCTGGCGAGCAACGCACCGAGCAGCCCGAACAGCGGCGCGGCGCTCGCGAAATGCGCGGCGAACCCAAAGTAAACACCAATCACCGCGCCGAGCGCGGCACCGGCCGAGACCCCGAGCAATCCGGGCTCCGCGAGAGGATTGCGCGTCACCCCCTGCAGCACGGCGCCCGACAGTCCCAGGGCGGCACCGACCTCGAGCGCCAAGACCGCTCGCGGCAGGCGCAGCTGAGTGACGATGGTTGCCGCCAGATCTTCATCCTGCGACCAAAGGCCGTGCCACACTTCCCCGGCGGGCAGCCATACCCGGCCGGCCAACAAGGAAATGACGAACATCGCGGCCAGCAGCAGCATAAGAACGCCGCTAATTATCCAATCCCTATGCATTGCTGACTCGAGAGGTGTGGCGGCCGTGAAACGCCGACTGAAGAACAAATGATAGCGCACACGCCGCGCGTTTAACGCACGCGCTGTGCGTCGCCTGCCGTTATTGGCCGCACTCCTACGCAATTCTTGCGCCCGCAGAACGCTGTCCTAAAGGCGCGCAAATGGCTACTTGAGGTCGCGGTTCGATTGCACCAATAATTTTCCGTTCAAATTCACGCCGTTGACCGCATTCACTTCCAGCAAGGCTTCGATCGGAAAGGAGACGTCGGACTTCTGCTTTAGGTCTTCAAGTCTCTGCGCAGAGGTGAATGCTTCCGCCGTTTGCGTGACCCCCGCATCACGGGTTCCGGAAATCACAATAATGGTATTTCCGCCAGGCCCGCGAACCTTTTCAAATATCCCGTAGTCTCGGTAGGTCCTTTCCTTGCCGGTCGGTTGCGGGGGATCCATGATGTCGCTGCCGATTTCGCTGACATAGGAGAGTCGTGTGCGCTTGTCAAAGACCTCATCGTAAGAGTCGCCGACCGAAAAGCGCGAACCCGCGAAGACGAGGTCCTGCAACATGCCCATGCCGCTTAAATAGCCGATATAGACAATGTCCGCGCTTTTGAGGGTGCTCGGTTCTATGTCCGACATCTTGGCCACAGAGATTCGCCGATTCTCCGGCCCCAGCACCACCATGACGTCGCGCAGCGCAAACGCCGTTGAAATCGGTAAGTAGCGCAATCCCACATCCATGTAGCGGTCCGCGAGTTCAGGGTGCTCCTGAACGTAATGCTCCAGATCATTCTTCGAGTTGACTGAATACTCGCGAATGAGGCGATTGACGCCCATGGAATCGTCCGTTTCGCCGATCAAGTAATAGTCGCCGACGAGGATCACGATGGGCCGATCGTCTTTGAGTACGGCGGACCAAATGGGACTGGCGCGAACTCGCTCCAGGTCCGAGTGAGGTGCCGAGCGCCAGGCGGCTCCGGCTCCCAGCAGCAGCGCCGCGCCGAGCAGTGCGGCGCCGCCGCGCCGCCAAATTCGCCAATCCTTTGGCGGCGACTGAAGGATCGGGACGGGGAGCTCCTTGGGACTGAGCTTTAATCGATACTCGCCGCGGGGAATCTGCAGCTCAGCAGCGCCTCGTTCATCGGATGAGGCGTAGAAATCGTGGAGCGCCTTGCGCAGCTTATGCACATAGACCCGGACCAAAGCATCATGGGACACATCGAAATCAGCGCTTTTCCCGAAGACGTCGATCGCGATGGCGATCTCCTTCGGCGATTGCCCTGCCAAGGATCTCTCGGCCAGATAGTCGAACAAGCGTCGCAGGCGTGCTTCGCCGAGCACCCCGCTTGCCTGTAGGCGCTCGACCTCCAAGCGCATCGCTGCGTCATCGTTGGACGCATCCGCTGCAAACGGTTGGGAAGGAGCATGCTCGGCTGCCATGAAGCTATTTAACGCTATTTAACGTTATACAGAACAGTAAATTACATGAAACCCGCGTCCCTGGCGCGGCATACTCCTGGACGAGTGCGCTGTGCGTACTTTTCACCTAGCGCAGCTTGGGAGTTGCTTTAATAAATGGGTTATCGATGGTCCGCTGGCCGGCTTGACCGCGCTATATCCCGCCTCCTTCTTGCCATTGCGATCTTATTGGCCGCCCCTTCGATGGCCGACCCCGCAGCCGGTAAGTCGCCGCCGCTCCCCTTGCCGGTGAGTATCTTGGATCTCATGCGGGCATCGGTGGAGATCCCCGCGGATGGGATTTGGGCCGCCCAGGGCGCCGATAAGCTCAACGACGATGACTGGCTCCTCGCCGATGAGGATTCCGTCAGCCTAGCCGGCGCCGCGACCCTCATATCGAAGCCGGGTACGGGTAAGAACGATCGTGCGTGGGTCGCCCATGCGGATTGGCAATCTTGGGTTAGAGACCTGCAGAAAACCGCCTTGGCAATTCGCGCGGCCGCCAAGGCCAAGGATCCGGCCAAGTTTGGCGCGGCCGCCGATCACTTGAGTGAGCTCTGCCAGAGCCGCCATACGAAGTATCGACCCGAAGCCCCTTCCGACGGCGTTGCCCGTTATCCCTTCTATCCAAAAAGAGAGCTGGCCAAGTAGGCATCGGGTTTTGGGGTCAGGAAGCGCCGCGGCGCCCGCGAAATCAAACGGAGAGTAATTTTAAGTGAAAGCGATTATCTATGCCGCCGTGGCTTTAAGTGCAGCGGCTACTTTGAATCCTGCACAAGCGCAAATCGCCTCCTCATTGGACGAGGTGGTCGTGACGGCCAAGAGCCTGGAGGAGGACTTGCCGCAGCAACTCTCCCGATACGGCACGCGAGTCGATACGATTTCAGCGGCCAAGATCCAGAACGGCGGTTACCTTGACGTCGCGGGGGCATTGCAGGCCTTGGCTCCCGGACTCTATATCAGCCCGAAGAGCGGCCCGTTCGACTACGTGCAAATTTCGCTGCAGGGCTCGCGCACCGAGGATGTTCTTTGGCTCGTGGACGGCGTTCGCATCAACAATCGACTGTATGCGGGAACAACGCCGCTCGACACCCTGCCGGCCAGCATGATCGAGCGAATTGAGATATTGAATGGGGGTCAGGCCTTGTTCTATGGAACCCAAGCCGTGGCCGGCGCCATCAACGTGGTGACCCGGAGTTTTTCCGATCAGCCGGGAGGCAACTTCAGCGTGGGCTACGACACCAATCAGGCCAAGCAGCTCAGCGGTTTTTTTCGCGACGCCGTGGGCAAAAACCAGTTCGTGGTGTACGCGTCGCATGACGAAGCCCCGGGCATCCAGCCCTTTCCGGACGAGGACTTTCAGCCCAGCGGCACCGATCGGCGTCGCTTCTACAAAGTAACAACGGTGGGCGGCAAGTACGCCTACAATTTCGAGGACGACCTGGCTATTAGCGCCGCATACCAACATACCAATGCCAATCTCGACTTCGCGCAGGCCATGTTGACGGCGATCGCATACAATCAGCGTGACGAGAATCTGCTCAGCGCCAAGCTTGATTATGCTCCGAGCGATGAATTCAAACTTTACCTCAAGAACTACTACCACTGGTGGTATTCGCATTACACCGAGTTCGACAATGTCATCGGCAGCCCGGGCACGTTGACCACCATCGACGACCACGATTTCTGGGGCTTCAAAGACTACGGCGTCAACCTGCTGACGCAGATCGCCGTCAATCCCGGTTTCGAGTACCTGGCAGGCTACGATTTTCAAAACTATACCGGCCGGGACGCGGTACTGGTGATTCAACAGCAGACCGAACACGTCAATGCGATTTTTGGTCAGATTCGCACCACTCCGGACCTGATCCCGAAAGCTCACCTGGCAGCCGGCCTGCGCTACAACATTCCCAGCATCGGCGAGTCGGCGCTGGTCTGGAACGGCAGCGGGCAATATGATTTTTCCGGCTCCCTGTTCATGCGGGCGAACCTTGGGACGACCTTTCGATTACCGACCGCCGAAGAGCTGTTTGCGAATGATCCAAACGATGAGCGCGGCAATCCCAACTTGAAGCCCGAAACCAGCACCAATGCGAACGTCTCGGTCGGCGGCACTGGCACCGTCGGTGCGGCGTCGCTGAAATGGGAGCTGACCGGGTTCTACCGCGATATCAAGAATCTGATCGATTTCCAATCATTCGATCCGGACACCAATCAGGATGTGTTTGGCAACGTTTCCGGCAGCGTGATTACCCGGGGCGTGGAATTGACGCTCGACGGCGCCATTACCGCCTCATTGTCGGGAAACTTAAGCGCGACGTACAACAAGAGCCGTCAGTCAGGTTCGCCACTGCAATTGGCCCAAATTCCCGTGGCACAGATGAAAATGGGGTTTGACTATCATCCAGGCGGCGCGCCCTTCGGCGCCAGCGTCAACCTCGTTCACCTCGGCGATGTCGATGCGGAACCATTCGGCGCGGGTAATGGTCGCTACGGATATGGCAATTACACGGTGGTGGATTTCGGCGCTCGATTTTTCCTGGATTCGGGACGCCATCAGAGAATTGATTTGCATTTGAACAACGCGTTCGATCGGACTTATTGGTCCGCCTTGGGACATGGGGTGGACGACATTACCGGCGATTCCTACGTGGTCCACAACCTGGCGTTGCCGCGAACCTTCGGTGCCAATTACAGCTATTCGTTCTAAGGGGGCCGTGACCCGCTTTCTCCTGCTGCTGCATCGGTATCTCGGTATCGCGGTCGGTGCGCTGATGCTCATGTGGTGCCTGTCCGGCGTCGTCATGATGTACGTGAGTTATCCCTCGCTGGGCGAGGGCGACCGGGTTTTGCATCTTAAGCCCATCGTCTGGAGCGGATGTTGCAAGATCACGGAGTCGCAGCTGGCCGCCGCCGGCGAGTTTCAAGTCGAGATGCTGGCGGGACGGCCAGTTTTGTACGCCGCCAATAGTTCGATGCCAAGAGCCATCGATCTGACGACCGGAATGCCGGTCGAAGGCGTCTCCGCCGAGCAAGCCGCGGCGGTCGCCGGGTCATTCGCCAGCATGGCGGCACCGACGCTGCTCGGCCTGATCGATCATGACCAATGGACCGTGTCCGGCAATTTCGAGGCGCAGCGGCCGCTGTATCACTTCGCCTTGGGCGATGCGGCGGGCACCGAAGTCTACGTATCCCGTGCCACCGGCCGGGCGCTGCAGATAACCAATGCTCGCGAACGATTCTGGAACTGGCTCGGCTCGGTGCCCCATTGGCTGTACTTCTCCGAGTTGCGCCGTAACGCATCGATTTGGAGCCAAGTCGTGATCTATACATCGCTCATTGGCTGTTTTCTTACCGTCATCGGTCTCTATCTCGGGGTCTACCAATTGGTGGTTCAACCGGCCGGGCGATGGTCGCCCTATCGCGGATTTAACCTGTGGCATCACATGGCGGGACTGTGTTTCGGCGTCCTGGCGCTGACCTGGGTCTTGAGCGGACTCTTGTCGATGAATCCCTGGGGCTGGCTCGCAGGATCCGACGCGCAATCCGAAATCGCCAAGCTGCGCGGGGCGCCGCCTGCCGGGCACATGGCCGCCGCGCTGCAGGCGCTCGCCGACACGCACGCCGATGCGCTCGCCATCAAGAGCACGCCTTTCAACGGGGCGATTTACTTCACCGCCAGCAGCGCGCGCGGCGAGCGACGGCGCCTCGATGCGGCGGGCGCCGCCGCACCCTTGGATGAGGCGGACTTGAAATTTTTGGCGAGTACTCTGGATCGATCCGAGGCATCTGTTCCGCAACTGATCGAGGCGGGCGACGATTTCTACTTCAGTCATCATCGCGACCTAGTCGCGTTGCCGGTCTATCGCGTGATACGTCGCGGCTTGGACACGCGCTATTACGTCGATCCGGTGTCGGGATTGTTGGTCGCCAAGATTGATCGCAGCGCGCAAGCCTATCGTTGGCTGCACCAGGGGTTGCATCGGCTGGACTTCACGCCCGCGCTGCGGGGCCGCCCCCAGTGGGATGCGCTCATGCTGTTGCTGATGTCGGGGGTCACGCTCTTATGCGCGACCGGGGCGTACCTGGGATTCCGACGCCTGTTGCGTTGATCTTCAGATCGGGCATCAGGTGGTAAAGCCGATCCAACGTCCCGCCGCAACGATCGTAGTCCACAGCAGCAATGAGGTACCGCCGGCAAATCTTGCCGCGATGGGCGGCCGCTCAAGATCCCATTTCTCCAGCTGGCGCGTACCGAACAGGTGAAACACGGACATATTGATGCCGGCCAGGAACAGGCAGAGCATTTTCACGCGAAAGGGAATGTTGCCGTAGTAAGTGAGCGCCTTCGATGAAAACATGAGGAACCCAGCGGTTGCCGCTACGCCAAAGGCCGCCCACGTCCAGGGCAGCATGGCAGCGGCCAGTTGGCTGAAGGGTCGGTCTCGGTTGGTGATCCCCAGGAGACGAAGATCCACGGCCATAATCGTACCGACGACGAACACCAACGCGAACACATGCACTGTTTCGATCGTCGGAAACAACCACGGCGACTCACGAATCTGCGTCGGAAAATTCAGGTCTTGCAGCCATGTCAAGATTTGTTCCACGGCCATGGGCTAGGTCCGCGGCGCGGCGCGGTGGGCCTTACACATAGGCTATCCAGCGTCCGGCCGTCACGATGCAGGCGCCGATGATGAGAAAAACGATGCCGATGGCGCGTGCCGCGCGCCGGCGCGCCGGCGACTCCGTCCAATAGTCCGGATGTCGACGTACCCGCGCCTGCACCGTCAAGAGGATTGCCGCGAGCATCAGGACCATGAGCATTTTTATGCGAAAGACCCAATTGAGCAGCTCGCGGGCAGGTTCGGTGACGGTCAACAGGATGCCGCTGAGGAGCAACACGCCGAGAGCCGCCCAGATCCAGGGCGCCGATTTGGCGCTGAGTGTCGCGAGCGGAAGCGCGCCTCGCGTCAGGCCAATGAGCTTAAAACTCATGATGTAAACGGAGGTCAGCAGGATCGCGATGGCGATGATATGCAGGGTCTGCACCAGCGGTACGAACCAATTGGCGCTTTGAAATGCCACACTGATGCTCGTCATCGACAACCAATCGCAGAATCTCTCGATCACTTACCCGCGCCTACGTTTAATGCCACATCATCAGTATAGTCAGCAAATGCGCACCGGTCTTGAGAATAGTTTGCGTTCATTGCTGTGGCTCGCAGCCTCGTTGCTGCTGATCTGGTGCGTCGGCATGTTCGGCCGCAACTATTGGACCCCGGATGAGCCGCGTGAAGCGGCCATCGCATGGCGCATGAGTTGGCAGGACAGCAAAGCCGTTCCGCTGCTCGCGGGCGAAGCGTTTTGCGAAAAGCCGCCTTTGACCTACTGGATGGCCGCGCTGCCGATCAAATTGCTGGGCTCGCAAGCCTGGGCCGCGCGGCTGCCGAATCTATTGTACGCAGTGATCACGGCGATCAGCGTGGGATTGCTTGGCGCGCGCAGCGCCGGGCGATTTGCCGGACTCGTGGCCGCCGCCGTCGTCAGTACATTCCTGCTCTCGTACCAAGTCGCCATATGGCTGGCCACCGACGCCCCGCTGCTCGCCGCCGTATCGGTCGCACTGCTCGGCGCCTACAGCGGGTTCTATGCGCCGACGCGAAAAGAGCGGCTGCGCGGCTATTTATTGATGCACGCCGCGTTGGGACTCGGATTTTTATCCAAAAGTGCCGTCGCCTGGATGGTGCCGGCATTGACCATTCTCACCTTGAGCGTCTGGGAGAAGCGCTGGCGCGAACTCATTCGCTGGGAATTGTACGCTGGGTTGCTGATTCAGGCGGCGATGATATTCACCTGGGTGTGGTTCGTGTACATCGGCGACAACGGGCCGGAACATTTGAAAGTGTTCTTTTGGAACAATCTGGTCGGCCGCTTCACCACGCTCGATGTCCCGCCAGAATTGCAGTACGCGACCGGGCATCGCAATACCTTTGGCAAATACCTGCTTGAACTGCCGATCTACCTGTTTCCCTGGACCTTGTTGGTCGTTGCAGCCCTGCGGCGTGCCTGGCGCCGGCGCCGCACATTGAATCATGATGATCGCGCGGTTCGTTTTGGGCTCGCCGCATCGCTCCCCTCCCTGCTAGTACTTTCCCTGGCGGCGACGGCGCGCAACGTTTACTTTGCGCCGGCTCTTCCGGGCATCGCCCTGCTGGTCTCGTGGTGGGCGCGGGAAACCCTCGCCGGCCCGGATCGCTGGGAGATACGCGCACTGCGTGCGACCGCGGTGCTGCTGCTGCTCGGCGTCACCACGTTCATCGCGGCCTTGGTGTTGATCGGCCTGAATGTCTGGAACACCATGAGCGGACAGACGCTTTACGTCTTGATTTCACTGGTTGGCTTGTTGGTTGCGGCGGCACTGGCGATTCGCGCCTGGACCTCGGCGCGCGATCAAGTCGCGCGTGCTCAATGGTCGCTGTTGCTTGCCTACTGCGCTCTGCTCATAGGGCCGGCATCGCAAGTTTATGGCCAAGTAAACGCCTGGCAGGATCTGGCCAAGATCGGCCGCGCCATCGAAAGCGACGCCGCCGGCAAGCGCCTGGTCTTGCTCGCGCCGGATGAAACCACTCGTGCCATGATCGATATGTACGCCAGGACCTCGGTCGACAGGATCGCGGGGCCGCTGGATGCAAGCACCGCAGATCGCATCGGTTCGCTCGCCGCCGCGGCGCCGGACCGTCTCTTCCTGGTGCAATTTCCGACGCAACGCGCGCAAGCTTTAGGGCAACTGCTGCATCGGAGCCCGCCGCCCGCCGTCGACCTGCAACCCTGGATGCAGGCGGCGCAATTACGAATCGCCAAAAGCTATGCGCTGCCAAACGGCCGGCGCTACGCGCTGCTTGAGATCACGCCTTGAGCATGTTGCGGTAGAGGGAGTCGTATTCCAATATCTGTCGACTCCAAGAGAAGTCCTTCGCCATGGCATTCTGCAGCAACTGCTGCCAGCTTCGGGGCGTGGCATACCAATCGAGCACCGTGTCGATTGCCCAGCGGACCGCCGTCGCATCGTAGTCGTTGAAAACGCAGCCGGTGCCGCGTCCGCTGCTCGGATCGAAGTGCTGAACCGAGTCCGCAAGTCCGCCGGTATTGCGCACGATGGGGATGGTTCCATAGCGCAAACTGTACATTTGATTCAGGCCGCAGGGCTCATAGCGCGAGGGCATGAGAAAGATATCGCTGCCGGCCTCGATCAGATGAGCCAGCGGCTCATCGAATCCGGAGACATAGGCCACCCTGCCCGCGAAGCGCTGCGCCAGATCCGTAAAGAAGGCCACATACTTGGGATCCCCATTGCCCAAGACCACGAGGCCAACTTCCCGCGCCGGCAACAGTGCCGGCAGCGCGTCCATCAATAGATCGATTCCCTTCTGTTCGGTAAGCCGGGTCACCATTCCGATGAGCGGCTGCGATGTACTCATCTGCAGATTCAGGGTTGCCATCAACATTTCCTTGTTGATGAGCTTGCCGCGCAAATCCTGCGGCCCAAAATGCGCGCTCAAATGCGGATCGTGCCGCGGGTCCCAATTCTCATAGTCGACGCCGTTCAAAATTCCCGTCACCCCATCCGCCCGCGCGTGCAGGGACGCTTGCAATCCCATGCCGAGCGCCGAATCGCTGATTTCGCGCGCGTATGTCGGGCTGACCGTGCTGACCCGGTCCGCATATTTTATTCCGGTTTTCAACGAGTTGATGACGCCGAGCGCGAAATCGTCCGGATCGAGTTGCGATGCGCTCACGTCCGGGCCGAGATCCGCCACGGCGGAACTTGGCATTAGGCCCTGATACCCAATGTTATGGATCGTCAACAGCGACTTCGGCGTTGCCGGCGGCGCATCCGGCCCGTGCAGGTTCTTCAGGAACAGCGGCAGGAATGCCGTGTGCCAATCGTTGCAGTGAAATATATCCGGGGCGAACTTTATGCGCCGGCAACTCTCCAGAGCAGCGCGGGTAAACAGCAGAAAGCGGCGATGCTCATCCGGATTGCCCGTATAAAGACTGGCGCGATCGAAAAGCTCCGGGCAATCGACGAAATACACCGGGACGTCGGTGGCGGGGAAATTCGACGTCAGCAGCGAGAAGCTGTAATGCGTGTCGCCGATGCGCAGCGCCACTGCCTGCACGCCGGGAACCGGCTTAAGGTCGCCATAGCTGCGTCGCACGATGGCGTACAGGGGCAAAAAGGCGCGCACTTCGTGACCCAACGCCCTCAAGTTGCCCACCAGGGCGCCGGCGACGTCGGCAAGGCCGCCCGTTTTCGCGAACGGCACCATTTCCGAACTTAAGACACACAGCTTCAAGCCCGCCATGAAAGGCAGTCTAACAAGGCGCCTGCGCGCTCGCGAGAAACCTGATGCAGCTAAATGCCGAGTGTGTCAGGCTTAGATCCATGCGACACGCTGCCCGCAATAACACCGGCCGCTACGTCAGTCGTTTGACGAGCGGGACCCTGGCGGTGGTCATGGCGGGCGGACGCGGCGAGCGCCTCAAGGCGCTCACCGAACATCGCTGCAAACCAGCGACGCCGTTCGGCGGTAAATTCCGCATCATCGATTTCGTCCTGTCGAATTGCGTCAATTCAGGAATACGCCAAATCGCGGTGTTGACGCAGTACAAGGCGCAGTCCTTGATTCAACATATCGAGCGCGGCTGGAGCTATCTGCGCGGAGAGCTCGGCGAATTCATCGAGTTGATCCCTGCCCAACAACAGATCGGGATTCACTGGTATCGCGGCACCGCCGATTCGGTATATCAGAATCTCGACTTCATCCGCTCGCACAATCCGAACTATGTGTTGGTCCTGGCGGGTGATCATATCTACAAGATGGACTATGGCCCGATGATCGCGTACCACGAGCAATGCGAGGCCGACGTTACGGTCGGCGTGGTGGACGTTCCGATCGAGCGCGCCCACGAATTCGGCATCATGACAACCGATGAAACCAATCGCGTGATCAAATTCGCCGAGAAGCCGCAACAACCCGATCCGATCATCGGCAATGAAAATATGGCGCGCGCCTCCATGGGCATCTACGTGATCGCCATGGATCGATTGGAAAAATTGTTGGCGGAAGACGCTGCCAGTGAGACGACCAATCATGACTTCGGCCGCAACATCATTCCCCCGGCCATCGCGCGCTTGCGCGTCTTTGCCTATCCGTTCCAGGACGTGGAGACGCGCGCGCAGTACTACTGGCGCGATGTGGGCAACGTCGATGCCTTCTATGAGGCGAACATGGAGTTGGTGGCGCTGCACCCGGACTTGAACATCTACGATCGTCAATGGCCCATCTGGACCTATCAAGCTCAGCAGCCGCCGGCGAAATTCGTGCTGGACGAGGACGGCAGACGCGGAATGGCGGTGAACTCGATGGTGGCCGGTGGCTGCATCATCTCCGGTTCATACGTGCGATGGTCGCTGCTGTCGAACGATGTTCGCATCGAAGAGGCCAGCGTCATTGACAGTTCCGTGTTGTTGCCGGGGGTGACGGTCGGCCGCCACTGCAAGATCACGCACAGCATTCTCGACGAGGGCTGCGTGGTACCCGACGGGATGCAGATCGGGCAGGATCTGGGGTTGGACGCGCAGCGCTTCTTCGTCACTAAACGCGGCGTGGTGCTGGTGACGCAGGACATGCTGCGCAAAGCGTCGCCCCTGGCTTCCTCCTAGGAACGCCCTCGCAGCTTGAGCTTGGACCACGCCTCGATCACGCTGCGCGCTTCGATACCGAGCATCGACGGCTCGCCATCGACCTGACCGCACAGCACTTCGACGTCTGCGCCTGCCGTGCCCCACGGCCGGTACAACGATGGCAGCGCCTTTCCGAACAACACGACTTGCGGACAACCGACCGCCGCCGCGGCATGCGCGGGCCCGGAATCGACCGTGATCAGTCCATCGGCCCGATCCAACAGGGCCACGAGCCGCGGAATCGGCAGATCGTTCGCCGCATTGTGCAGTCCCGGCGTATTGCCGAGGGCAGCGAGTTCCTGGTTGAGCTGATATTCGGGGCCTGCGCCGAGCAACACAATCGCATGTCCCGGGTGATGTTCGCGCAAGAAGCGCAAGACCTCGGCCCAGCGCTCGAGCGGCCAGTACTTGTGGTTGACCGCCAAGCGGCGCAAACCCCGCCGCATGGTGCGCTTGTTGCCGATCTGCATCAGTATCAAGGGCCGCTCGGCGAGATCTCGCGTCCGCAACCAGTTGGCAAGATCGGCACGCTGCGCCGGCGTTACTTCCAAATAGCAACCCGGCACAATCGAGTCCACTGTGGCGCGCGCTAGGTCGAGCCGCGTCGGCGGGAGTGCGGCCGGCATGATTTGCGCCAGCCGCCGCCACTGCTGCGTCGCGTGTTCGCCGGGCAACAGGTCATGATCCTTTGCGGCGACGATGAATTCGCCGGGTATCCCGGCTCGATCCAGCAGCGGCCGGGCGGCATCGTTGCCGTCACAAAACCAGGTGGGCCCCACGCCGCGCGAGCGCAGATGCCGCACGATACGCCGCTGATCGGAGCTCAGCCAGTAAGGTGTCTTACGGCTGCGCATGCTCCAGATATCGCCGACCCCGGGTTGACCGCGCAGCAATGGCTCGCTCCAGGGCCCCGACGTCACGATGTCCACCGGACGGCGAAATTCCGCGTGTAACACGCGAATCAACGCCGTCAGCAGGACCATGTCGCCAAAAGCTCCGCAGCGTATCGCCAGCGGGCGCTCACTATATTGCTGGGACAAGGCCCACTCCCGACGTGCAACTCAATGGCGACGGCGTATGACGCTGTCGCTGAATCTTTCCATCTCTTCCAGTTGCGGGCTGAACTGCAGCAGCAGCAGATCGACCCCCGCCTCTTCGAACTTGCCGATTTGCTCTTGCACTTGCGAAGGGGTCCCGACCAGGCCGGAGCGCAGCCCGCGGTTTGACACGGAATATTCTTGAATGGACATGCTCTGTTCCAGCTGTGTTCCCTGCAGCCACTGCTGGTAGTTCGCGTAGCCCTTGGCGTTTTGCTTCACATCGGTAATGCGCTCGATCTCCGCGGTCACTTCGCGCTCTGAATCGCGCGCGAACGCGTACCCCGCCACACCGAATTGCATGCGCCCCAATCCGAACTTTTCGCGGCGTGCGCTCATGTCGGCGATCTTTGCGGCCACGTGCGTCGGCGAGTCTCCGTGCATGACGTAGGCATCGCATTTTTGCGCGATGAGATTTTTTGCCGCTTCCGATTCGCCGCCGGCATAGATCGGCGGCCGCGGCGAGCGGACCGGTTTCGGCTCGAGGACCGTATTCTGAGTCTGGTAATACTTTCCCGCATGGCTGAAGTTCTTCTGCGACCAGGTGCCGTTCACCACGTCGAGCCATTCTGAAGTACGCCCATAGCGATCATCATGGCGCTCGAAGTCGACGCCGTACATCCGCGCTTCCTGCTCCCACCACGAAGAAACCACGTTGAGCGCGAGCCGACCGTTGCTGATATGGTCGATATTCGCGGCCTGCTTGGCGAAAAGCGCCGGCAAATGGAAGGTCGGGCGCACGGCCACCATCAGTTCCAACGTCTTGGTGACCGCCGCGAGCGCCGCAGAGGTCGACCATGCATCGAGGCTCGGCGCGTCGACGCCCTTGATGTCATTCAGGTTCAGTTCCGCAATCAGCGAAAGGTCAAATCCAATCTCCTCGCTGCGCTGTGCGAGTTTGCGGGTGTAGTCCCACGTGGCCGCCATTTGCTCGTCTTCCACGTTGCGCAGCCAGCCGCCGAACACCGGCATCCAGTACCCATAGCGAATTCCTTGCTTACGGGGCACGACGCACCTCCTCTTGGAGAAAGTCGGCGAGATTTTCCACCGGATTGAAGCCGATCACTCGAGGCGCGTCCGCGACAAAATTGGACAAGGCGTTGATGTCGTAATAGTAGATATTGCCGTCTCGGTCATCCACGATGTACTCGATGCCGCCCACGTCGATGCCGGCGGCGCGCACGATGCGCTCGATGTCCTGGATTACCTGGGTCGGAGCCTCAAATCCTTCAACCTTGAGCCCGGCCTTCGCGGCCTCGACCACGCAGGCATTTTCCAAGGCTTGCCCGGTGGTGGTCTGGCAGATGTCGGCCGGGCACAGATCAAATGTCTCGCCGCTAAGATGCACCTTGATCGCATAGAGATACTTGCCGCCCAGGGTTTCCACGCGGGTGATGAAACCGCCCCGGGCCGGAATGAATTCCTGCACCAGCGCGACGCTGTCATAGCCTAAGTCCAACTGCCCGGCCGCTACAGCCGCTGCAAGTTCCTCTTTGGAATTAAAGCGCGTGATGCCCTTTCCGCTGCCGCCGATATTGGCTTTGACGATGATGGGGTAGCGCAAGCCCTCGGCCGCGGCCACTGCCTGATGAGCCGCGTGGATGACCCGCGACGGCAGAAACCTAAGACCCAGCGATTTGAGCAGCGACGCCTGACCGGCCTTGGAAACCTCGTACCTGAACGCCTTGGCGCCATTGATCACGCGCACGCCTTGCAGCTGCAAATGCTCGAGGTAGGCGAGCGTATGGAAGATCCCCGAACCGTGCTGGCGGCTGTTCGCCGACGGGCTCATTCGATTGAAAAGCACCTTGAAGGGTTGCGGCGGCCCGACTTCGTAGAAGTGATCCGGAATGAAGATTTTTTCGAAAGGCGTCTCGCGGCGCTCCAATTCGGCAAACAGCTGCGCGAACCACTGCGGGTGTTCGTACAGAAACGCTAGCGCCGCGCGCTGGGTCTGCACAACGGGGGGAAATGCCACGGCACGGCTTGAAATCGACATGAACAACTCCTGCAATCTCGGGGGATCATCGCTTTGCCGCGAAAATCATGCGCTCCCAGCGCGCCGCTAAGCAATACGGCATGACTCACAGACGGCCGTTATTGTCGCATTAGTCAATGAATTCAGCACCATGGCGGCAGCGCCACCACGTGGCCGGCGCACTTTGCCGACATTTGCCAGCACGCCGGCATTTCGGCATTCTGCGGCGGGATCCTCAAAGCAGGACAGGGATGAGATCCGATGAATCAGGACACGCCTAATAGCCTGCGGTTTGCGGCCATGTACAGCGATTTACGACAGCTTGCGGAGCGCCAGCTGCGGCGCAACTCGGGAGCTGCAATCAGCCCCACCACGTTGCTGCACGAGGCTTATCTCGACATGTCCGATAACAAGGCAGTATTCCCTGATCGCGAACGCTTCATCGGCTATGCGGCCAGAGTGATGCGCGGCTTGATCATCGACATGGTTCGCGAGGGCCGCGCGCTGAAGCGCGGCGCGGGCTTCCATATTACCCAGATGCCGACGGAACTCGGCGCGCCGGATCATGCGGAGCAAACACTCACGCGACTCTCTGAAGCGCTTGACGAACTTGCCATCCACGATGCGAGGCTCGCGGAGGTCGTGGATCTTAAATATTTCTGCGGCTATACATTCGAACAAATAGCCGCGCAGCGCGGCGCGTCGGCCAAAACGGTACAGCGCGATTGGGAGAAGGCCCGGGTCATTTTATTTCAGCAGCTGAACGACATCGCGAAATAGGTTGCGAATAAAAAGCCTCATCTTGGTGGCGATCGCGGTGTTTGGGTCCTCCGACGCCTGCGCCTGGGGCGACCTCGGGCATCGGGTCATCGCCCTCATCGCGTATCGGCACCTCACGCCCGAGGCGCGCTCCGCTTTGGACGCTTTGTTGGCGAGCGATCCTGACACCCTCACAGCGCGGGATTTCGCGAGTCGTTCCACCTGGGCGGACAAATATCGCGATACCCATCGCGAGACTGCTGCCTGGCACTTCATCGACATCGAGATCGACCACCCCGATCTTAACGTTGCCTGCTTCGGGTTTCCTGCGCTCGGCAATGCTCAAGCGGCAAGCTTAGGACCCGCAGAGGACTGCGTGGTGAACAAGATTGGGCAATTCGCAGCCGAACTTAGGAGCACGGCCACCCCGCCGGCGGAGCGGCTGCTGGCGCTGAAATTTCTGACCCACTTGGTCGGCGACGTCCACCAGCCGCTGCACGCGGCGGACCACGATGATCGAGGCGGCAACTGCATTGGTCTCGATTGGCGGTCCGGGCGCATTCACAACCTTCACGCCTATTGGGACGTTGCGGTGGTCGCTGCGCTGGGGAGGTCCGCCGAGACGATTGCCGATCGGCTGGATGTCAATGTCTCCCCTCAAACGATGGCGCTTTGGACGAAGGGAACACCCAGGGATTGGGCCATGGAATCCTTCGAAATCGCGCGAAGTGATGTATATACACTGCCGTCTCGCCCCACCTGCCGGGCCGGCGGCACCATCGTGCTGACCGATGCTTACGAGGCTCAGGCGCAACAGGATGCGGCAGTGCTATTGCTCAAGAGCGCGATTCGCCTGGCGAGCCTACTGAATGCGGCATTGGGGTCCTAGCGGCGGCTCGCCGCTGAAATGCCGCGGCGTCGCGCTCGGATTGTTGAAGGGGATCGAGCCTGATCCTTAGGCGAAGCGGTCGAGCATCGCTCGACCCTCAGCGGTCAGGGTGACTGTGGCCCCGACCCTTACCAGATCATCGCAACAAGCGTCTTCCCAGATCGAAAGCCGCGGGCAGGACGTGCGCCAGGCTTCCATGGTCTCCGCGTAGGTGCGCGGCCGCTCCGCGAGCCAAGCCAGCATCTGGATCGTGAGGGCATGGGGCGCTGCGCTCATGGCCACATCTTGCGGCCGCTCTTGTCGTGAGTAAAATGAATTTATCGTGGCTATTCGTGCGAAAACCTCATGAAAATCGACATGCTGGGTGTACAAGCCCTGGTGGCAATCGCTGATCACGGCGCCTTCCATCGCGCCGCCGGCTCCCTGAACATCACGCAGACCGCATTGAGCCGGCGGCTGAAGAACCTCGAGTCCTATCTGGGTGTATCGCTCGTGGAGCGCACGACCCGATCGGTCGCCCTGTCGCGGCTGGGTGAGAATTTTCTGCCGCAGGCGCGCAGATTGCTGACGGAGTTGGCGGCCGCTTTGACCGAGATTCGCGAGACCGGCAAGGCGCTACGCGGCGACGTGACGATGGCTTGCGTGCCGACCCTGGGCGTGCATTACCTGCCGCGAGTGCTGCAGGAATACGCGACGCACTACCCCAACAACCGCATCAGACTGCTCGACCACGCCTCGTCGGGGGTAGCTCAGGCGGTCTTGAGCCGCGAAGCCGAATTTGGCGTCAATATCGGCGCGAGCAATCATCCGGACCTCATCAGTACGCCGCTGCTTCAGGACCGCTTCGTTCTCGTGTGCCGCCGCGACCACGTCCTGGCGCGCAACCGCCGGCTCTCGTGGAACCGGCTCGACGGTCATCGCCTCATCTTTCCGGGAGCGGGCAGCAGCAATGGGCCGCTGCTCGAAACAGCGCTGGGTGAGGAGCGCCGCACTCTCTCGGTCTATTATGAGGTGCAACGCAGTTCAACGGCAGTGGGGCTGGTCGCCGAAGGCGTGGGTGTCGCCGTGGTCCCGAGATTGGCCATGCAAAGCGGGGCGTACCCAAACTTAAGCGTCATCGAACTGATCAAACCCGCGGTCTCACGCACGTTCTCGCTGTTGGTGCGCAAGGGCGCAGTACTGTCGCCGGCGGCGCGCATGTTGCACGAGCTACTGATACGCGATGCAGGCCGGCGCAGTCGCGCACGCCAGCGTTCTGTTATTTGATCGACAGGCCTGGCAATTCCGCGTCGGCCAAACGAACGTGCAGGATGTCCGCGATCGTCGGCGCGATTTGCCGCATATCGATTTCGCCCAGCGAGCGTCCTTTGGCCACATGCGGCCCCACCACGAAGAACGAGGAACGCATTTCGGGGTGCTCCGGCACATAGCCATGCATGCCAAGATTGCTCGGTTTGGTCACGAGCGGGAGCGAAAGACCATAGGCCATCTCATAGCCGATTCGAAATGCCACCAGGTACGTGGCTTGGGGAAAGCCGCCATTCCCCTGAAATTTGCTCCCGCGACAAGATGCGCTCGATGCCGTTGGCGGGATCGCTGGCAAGCCGGTCGAGCAATGCCTTCACCCGCTCACGCATCTGTTCATCCGCTGGATTGGCGAGCATCACCGCCGCGCTGCCGCCCGCCGGCCAGAGCATTGCCTTCCAGTCCGTGATCTTGTCGTCTTTGTCGACGCTAAAAAGACCCGCCTCGCGGAACGCGGCGTAAAGATTGACGTCGTGCTCCACGGCGGCAAAGCCATGGTCTGAAACCACGCAGACGGTTGCTCTGCCCGGCGCGGCTTTTTCCGCGGCCGCCCGCAATAATCCGACGACGGCATCGAGGCGTTCGAGCACCTCGTTGGATTTTTGGCTGAAGGGCCCGGACAAATGCTCCTCGGTGTCCAATCCCGTCAAATACACGGTAAAAAAACTGGGATGCTTCTTTTCCAGCAAGCGAATCGCGAAACGCGCGCGGACTTCATCCTCGGCCACGGTTTCTTCCATGCCTCCCGGGTAACGGCCGAGACCCGCTGATAGTTCCTGTTCCAACCCCGGCGTGCTCAAGGCGCGCTGCAGCTTCAAAT
Source organism: uncultured Gammaproteobacteria bacterium (assembly GCA_963749775.1). Taxonomy (GTDB): domain Bacteria; phylum Pseudomonadota; class Gammaproteobacteria; order Steroidobacterales; family Steroidobacteraceae; genus Bog-1198. Next base: position 235,933 of record CAVVPB010000004.1, on the reverse strand, counting down.
CATCGTCGGTGCCGGCGCGCCAAATCTGCGGAAGATTGTAGGTAATTTTGGCCCCGACACTGACCGGCCAATAAATATTGGCGGTCTCAAGATGCGCCGCGGCGGCCGCATCCCAAAGAGTTGGCACCTTGATGTCTTCGGCGTACCAATACCAGCCTTTTTGATTGCGCAGCTTGGGATCGAAAGTCGTATTGGCGTAGATGCCATGCACGCCGGGCGAGGCACCGGTCAGCAGGGTGGTGTGGCTCGGGTAGGTCAGCGTGGGCAGTACGCCGCGAACACCGCTGGCGTAGGCGCCGTCTGCCATGAATGCGCGCAGGTTCGGTACCTTAAGACCATGTTTTTGAGCTTCGATGATGGCCTCGGGCTTCATGCCGTCCACGGAGATCAGCAAGACCAGCGGCGCCGCTGATGGGGCATCCTTTGCTGCGGCCCACGAACCCGCCATCAGCAAGCACAGAAGCGGCAGGCAATATTTCATTTGAGATCTCATCGTTGAACGCCACGAAACAGTCGCAGATACTCGTCCGCGGCCTTGTGCACATTGCGCTGCCAATCGTCGGCTGCCACATGATTCGCGCCGTCGGTGATATATTTTACGCAGGCAAACTTTGCATTTTCATGCCAGCACACTTTAGCCAAAGCATACGCCTCCATATCGATCACGGCGCACTCCACGTCGAGGTCCACGGTAGCGAACGAATCGCCGCTGCCGCAGACGGCTGAAGGCAGTTCCCTGAACAGCGGCTCGAAAGTCAGGCAGAAGGGCGCCTCGTCATAGGGCGTCACTCCCAGTGCATACCCCAAACCGCTGACATCCATGTCGCGTTGGACGAACTCATGGCAGGCCACCAGGGCGCCGGCGGCAAAGCTGCGGCTGCCCGCGGAACCAAAATTCACGACCAGAGGCATCTCCTGGCCATTAAGTGCGTAGCGGGCGAGCGCGCGCGTGAGCGTGATGGCCGCATTGACCTTGCCGATGCCGCAATAAAGCACCGGTACGCCGGCAGCTTCGAATACGCCGGAAGATTCCACGCGCAGGGCGATCACCACAATCGTGCGGGGTAAATCGATCATGGCTTCGTCAGTAGTCGATGGATGCGCGCAGCCGCAGGTTGCGCCAGGAAAAATCCGCAGCGATGTGCAAATCGATCAAGGCGAGCAGCGCCTTGAGCTGGTAACCCGCCAGATCGCAGAGCTCGGCGGCCGCCGCCATGGTGCCACCGGTCGCCAATACATCGTCGACGAGGACCACGCGGCCGCTGCCTCGTTGAATTTCCAATACGCCCGATCCGTATTCAAGGTCGTAAGCCACATCGACCACGGGCGGTGGGAGCTTGCCTTTCTTACGGATCAGGATAAATCCCTTGCGCCGGCGCATCGCCAACGCCGCACCCAGGATGAAGCCACGCGATTCCACCCCCGCGAGCGCGTCGACCTCAGCCCATTCCTCGTTGGTCAGCAGCGCATCCAGAGCCTGAATGGTGGCATCGAAATGATCGCGCAGCAGTGGCGCAATGTCGCGGAACAGGATGCCGGGTTTCGGGAAATCCGGCACGTCTCTGATCGCTCGCTTCAGGTCAGACATAGTTCCTCGCACGCGTCTCGTGTCAGTTTACCGGCTAACCCGCGAAGATTCCCAGCGTAACTTTTTGCGGTACGATTCGCCGCTTCATACCCGGTCAGTCTTCTATAGGAGAATTCCGATGTGGAAACTATCGTTACCGTGGTGGGAATTCATCGCGCGGGCGATCGTGGTTTACATATTTTTGTTGACCATTCTGCGCTTGACCGGTAAGCGCCAGGTCGGGCAATTGGCGCCGTTTGATCTGGTGCTGCTTTTGGTGCTGAGCAATGCCCTGCAGAATTCCATGAATGGCGGCGATAACACCGTCACCGGCGGCGTCATTTCCGCCGTGACCCTGATCTCCTTGAATTGGCTGCTGGGCTATATCACGTTTCGCAGCAAGAGAATGGGGCGCTTTATCGAGGGCCGGCCCCAGATCATCATCCACAACGGCCAAGTCTACCGGGATGTCATGGAGCGCGAGCGCCTGACTCAGGACGAGCTCGATGCCGCGGTCCGCCAGGCCGGTTGCGCCTCGATCGACGACGTGCACTTCGCCGTTCTGGAGAACAACGGGCAGATCAGCGTGCGTTCACGCCCGCAGAACTAAGGCAAAATTCCCGCTTACGATGCTATCCTTGCGCGCTTGGCGACCTGCCCGACGAAAGTGAAGGCGATGAATTACCCATGATTTTGGTCATCGATGTCGGCAACACGCGCCTCAAATGGGCTTGGCTCACGAGCACCGGACTGTCCGATCAACAGGCCGTCGTGCACCGCGACGCCAAGCCGGGCATTTGGACCACGGCACCGTTTGAATCAGGGCAAAGGCCGAGCCGGGTGCTGGTCTCCAACGTGGCGGGACCCGTCATGGCGAAAATGCTCACTCGCCTGACGAAAAAAATGTTTCGCGTCGATATCGAGTTTGTCACGGCGGCCCGGGAGTTTCACGGACTCACGAGCGGCTATCTCGATCCATCGCTATTGGGAGCCGACCGCTGGCTGGCGCTCATCGGTGCTTGGACCAAGGCGCGAACGGCGCTTTGCGTGGTGGATGCGGGAACGGCCGTCAAAGTCGACAGCGTAGACTCAAGCGGTCAGCATCTCGGCGGCCTGATAGCGCCCGGCATCCATATGATGCGCGAGAGTTTGATGAGCAACACCAGCGATATCGCCAAAGCCGCATTCAACAGCACCCCCTCGCTGGCGGGCGTTCTCGCCAACAACACCATTGCGGCGGTATCGCGCGGCGCCGTGTTCGCGCTGGCGGGCATGGCGGATCGCGCCGCCGAGGTCATCGAGCAGAGCACCGGCACCGCGCCGAAATTATTCATCACCGGCGGCGATGCCAGCTTGATCGCGGGAACCATGCAAACTCATGGCGAGATCGTGCCGGATCTGGTGCTGCAAGGACTGGCCGTGATCGCGGCACAGCCGCGCTAGGCCGTGTTTCGCGCCGGCGCCAAGAACCTCATCACCGATATCGCGGGACTCCACGTAGGCCACGCAACCGATGAGCATGCGCGCTCCGGCGTCACCGCGCTGTTGTGCGCAGCGGGTTGGGCCGCAAGCGTCGATGTGCGTGGCGGGGGACCCGGAACGCGCGAGACGGACGCGCTTGCCACTGAAAACTTGGTCGGCCGCGCGCATGCGGTGGTGCTCGCCGGCGGCTCCGTGTTCGGGCTGGCGGCCGCCGACGGCGTCGCGGCCTCACTGTCGATGCAGGGCATCGGCTTGCAACTGCGCTTAGAGTCACCGGCGATTCCCATCGTGCCGAGCGCCGTGTTGCACGACCTCGGCAACGGCGGCGACAAGAACTGGGGGCTGTCGCCTCCGTACCGTGAGTTGGGTATCCGCGCGCTCGCCGCAGCGGGTACCGATTTCGCCCTAGGATCGGTGGGCGCCGGCCGTGGAGCGATGGCGGGCTTGCTCAAGGGCGGCATCGGGTCCGCCTCGGTGGATTTGCACGACGGCTTGATGGTCGCGGCACTGGTGGCCGTCAATTCCGTCGGCTCGCCGTTGATGCCCGACGGCAAAACCTACTGGGCTTGGGCGTTTGAGCTTGGGCAAGAATTCGGCGGCGCAGGACCCCCGCAGAACCCCATGGATCTGAGCGATCCTGCGCCCGACGAGTCGCGGCTGCTCGCCATCGGCCGCCTGACGCAAGGCGCCAATACGACGCTCGCCGTCGTCGCCTGCAACGCTGACTTGAACACGGGGGAATGCAAGCGGGTTGCCATGATGGCGCAGGATGGCATTGCGCGCGCTCTGCGTCCGGCACACACTCCCTTCGACGGGGATACGGTTTTCGCACTGGCGAGCGGCGAGCTGGTACTTAAGAACAATCTACTGCGTCCCGCGCAGGTGGGGCGCATTGGGTCCGCCGCCGCTGATTGCCTGGCGCGTGCCATCGCCCGCGGCGTGCACGAGGCTAGAACGCGAGGCTAATTCCATGGCGGCGCAAACTGCGGCGATTGGTTTTTCGCCCCACTCCGGTTGGGCCGCCATGATTGTGCTCAACAGTTCTGCGGCGGGCTTGCGAGTTCTCGGCCGAGCGCGGGTCGAATTGATTGATGCTCACGATCCTGAATCCAAGCAGCCGTACCACACCGTAGAATTCTTATGCGTGGAGGAAGCAACCGGGCGGTTGGACGGCTACATGGCAGTGGCAACGACCCTGGCACGGTCGGCGATCCAGGCCCAGACGCAGGAATTGAAGGCAGCGCGGGTATCAGCTGAAATCGATCGGGATCGTCGACTCGGCGAGCCGCAAGCAAAGCTCCCTGTCTTCGATACTGGCATCCCATGCGCTGATTCATGCGGCGGAGGGAGATCACTTCAGGAACGCATTGTCAGCCGCCGCGGAGCTGCTCGGACTTCGGGCCTGCCGAGTGCAAGCCCGCGCGCTGCAGGATCTGGCGATGGACTCATTGCGCCTACCCAAAACACGCGTGCTCGACACCGTCAATGAATTGGGCCGGCAAGTCGGGCCGCCGTGGGGGGCGGACCAGAAGCAAGCGGCGCTGCTGGCGTGGATCCTCTTGAGAAACCCTTCGCTAAAATCCTAGGGCGCGCAAGTTAGGTCGAGCCGATCGCGTGCGCGAGCGCGGCTTCAAAATCGCCATGACTCTCCCGCAACTGCCGCAAGTCCTCCTTCCGCCACTCATGCTTGAGCTGACCCTCGATCAATACGGCGGCGCTGTCGGCGTAGTGCTCGAGAATGTCGAGAGAATGCGTCGCGAGCAGCAGCGCGCCGCCGCGCCGCTGAATCCGCGCGCGCAGGTGGCGTTTGAGAATCAACGCGCTCGCAGGATCAAGACCGTTGAACGCCTCATCGAGAACGATCAGCAGCGGATCGCCCACCAGCGCCAGCAGCACGGCCAGCTTTTGGCGGGTGCCCAGCGACAAGGTATCGACGAACGATTCAAGATAAGGCGTGAAACGCAGCTCATCAGCGAGTTCCAAGAGGTCCTCGCCGACCGCACCGGCGCCCTTGGCGGCGGCATGCACTTCCAGGCATTGACGCGAGGTCAAAAGAGCGGGTAAGGCGTCGGGTGCGCAACCGTAGCCGAGCTGCATTTTGGCTTCGTAGGAGTTCCTGGCGAGGCAATATCCGCCGATCATGATCTCGCCGCTTGAGGGGGTCAGGCGGCTGACCACGCAGTCAAGCAGCGTGCTCTTCCCGCAGCCGTTGGGACCCAGCAAAACGAACCAATCGCCCGGCGCGAGCGTTATCGAAATGTTTTCGAGGACCACGCGCGGCCCATAGCCTGCGCGCAATCCGCGGATTTCCAGAACGTTGCTCACGGCATGCGCTTGCGTCGCGCGCCCCAGTAAACGCCGCTGATCGTCACCAGCCAGCCGAGCGCTACTGTGCCCAAGACCACCGCCGCAAAGGTGCGATAGGAGACCCCCAGCACGAGCAACAGCAGTGCTTCAGTAATACTGGCACCGAAGATGACCCCGAGGGTGGGCAGCAAAAAGGCACGCGCCGTCGCGCCTGAGCGCATCGGCAACGGCGCCAACCAACGACGGGCCAGGCGGCTCACGGCCACGGCCGCGGATCCGGATAGCATCAGCGCGCCGGCGACTCCAAAGGCGGCGATCACCACCATGGCGGTGTCTGCGGTCGTGCCCATCGGCATCATGACGAGAATCGGAATTGTGGCGCGCGCCACCGTCTTCGGCTGAATCCAGGCGAACATTTGGCGGACTGGCCAATGACCGAGCGCGTTGAGCGACGGCAGAATCCGCGCTGCGCGCCTGGCTCTTAAGTGCGGAACATATCGGGAGCCGGGCGGCAGAGCGACGGCCTTCGGGGCCGGGATGAGGTAGCTTGCGAGCACGCCGACCCCGATGCCTCCGCTCAAGTAGAGCCACACCGTCCAAAGCCTGGTGTTCCACGCGCCAAGCGCCAGGGCACTGAGCGCGACGATCGCTGCGCTCGCGGGTAGCGTCTCGATCGCCAGCGATTCGAAGCGAGCGGTGGCTGATTTGATGGGTATCGCCGCCAGCCAGGACCGGGTGAATTCCGCGCGCTTGAGCGCGCGCCGGCGCGCGATCAGTACGGCGCTTGCGACGGCCGCAATGCCTGCGCCTACCAGACGATGCAAGTGCAGCCACTCAACCGCCTGCGCGAAGGCCTCGCGCTCGACCCATGAGAGCGCCACTGCCGCGCCGATGCACAGCGAAGCGAGAACGATGCGCACCGTCGACCGCGTGTTTTGATTGAGCCGGACCAGGCGAGCGGTCATGAGACGAGGAGCGGTCACCTGATCAGCCTCGGCGTAGCCGCAATCAGCGCTCGGGTATAGGCATGCTGCGGCGCTGCAAATACGGCTTCCGTGGGGCCCTCCTCGATGATCCGCCCCTGCCGCATCACGTAGATGCGATCGGCGATGGCTCGGACGACATGCAAATCGTGCGACACGAACAGATACGCGACGTTGAGACGCGCCGCGAGTTCCGCCAGCAGCTTTAGGATTTGGTCTCGCAACAACACATCGAGCGCTGAAACCGCCTCATCGAATGCTATCACGGCCGGTTCCGTGATCAGCGCCCGCGCAATCGCGATCCGCTGGCGCTCGCCGCCCGAAAATTCATGCGGGAAGCGTTGCGCGTCGCTTGCGGACAAACCGACTTGCTCGAGCACAACGGCCACCTTGCGCCGCCGCTCGGCTTCCACGGGCGGCGAATTCCATAAGAAGAACGGTTCTCCGATCAATCGCTCCACCGTCCATTTCGGATCAAAGCTGCCGTAGGGGTCTTGAAAGACCACTTGAATGGCGCGGCGCAGTCGGCGCAGGTTCGCGCCTTGCGCCCCTGAAAACTCTTCTCCCAGCAATCGCACCTGTCCGGCCTGCGATCGCTCCAGCGCCAGGATCACTTTGAGCAAGCTCGACTTGCCGGAGCCGGATTCGCCGACCAGGCCCACGGTTTCGCCGGCGTGAATGGAGAGGGAAACACCGTCCACCGCGCGCAACGGGGCTGCGGCATGCCACAGCGATCTTCTCCTTCGCGGATATTCGCGGACGATGCCGCTGGCCTCCAAGATCGGATCCGATTCCAGCTTCTGCGCGCTGCGTTTCGGCGTCAGAGTAGCCGCGGCCAATAGCGCCGCCGTGTAGGGATGGTGCGATCGGTGCAGAAAATCCGCGGTTGCTCCCTGCTCAACAATCTCGCCCGACTGCATCACCGCGACTCGATCGGCGAGTTGCGCAATGACCGCCAGATCGTGCGTCACCAATATCAATCCCATGCCGCGCTTGCGGACCAACTCCTGCAGCAGCCGCAACACCTGAGCTTGCGTGATGACATCCAGCGACGTCGTCGGTTCATCGGCGATGAGCAGCGGCGGCGCCATGGCCACCGCCATCGCAATCGCGACCCGTTGCCGCTGACCGCCGGATAATTCATAAGGCAATCGATCGAACGCGACCTCGGCTTCGGGGAGTCCCACCAGATCAAGCGCCTCGCGCGCCGCACGCCGCGCCTCAAGACCGGACACCGGGCGGTGCAAGCGCAGTGTCTCGGCCACCTGATCGCCGATGGGCATCAGTGGATTGAGCGCCGTCATCGGCTCCTGGAACACCATGCCGATATCCCGGCCGCGAATCTGCTGCATCTGCGCGTCGGTTTTCCCGGTGAGCGTCTCGCCGCGCAGCCGCACGGTTCCGGTCAGCGAACCGCCCGCGGGCAAGAGTTGCATGATGGCGAGCGCTGTCATCGTTTTTCCCGATCCGGAGGCGCCGACCAGTCCGAGGATTTCTCCCGCCCGCAATTGCAGCGTCACGCTCTTGATGATGGGCGCCGCGCCCAGCGCGACGCTCAGATCCTCGACTTGCAGAAGTGCCGGCACCCTCATCGCGCCTGCTCGGCACGGCGACGCAATCCCTCGCCGAGTAGATTCAATCCCAGCACGAACAGCAGCACCGCAATGCCCGGGAAAAGCGCCAAGAACGGCGCCAGCGCCGTCAGCGTTTGCGCTTCGTTGAGCATGCGGCCCCAACTGGGGATCGGCGGTTGCGCGCTTAAGCCCACATAGGACAGTCCCGCCTCGGCGATGACACCCAGGGAAAACTGGATCGTGCCCTGGACGAGCAGCAATCCCGCCAGATTCGGCAAAATGTGCTCGCAGGAGATTCTGAAGGGTCCCTTGCCGGCGACGCGGGCTGCCAAAGCGTATTCCTTGGTCCAGAGCTGCAGCGCTCCGGCGCGGGTGACGCGCGCAAATACCGGTATGTTGAAGATGCCGATGGCAATGATGGCGTTCACCGCGCCGGGGCCCAAAACGGCGGTGATCAGAATCGCCAACAGCAAAGCGGGAAACGCAAAGATCAAATCATTGCCGCGCATCAGCAGTTCATCGACGGGCCCGCGCCGCGCTGCCGCGATCAAGCCCGCGGGGACGCCCACCAACAAGCCGATCGCCACCGACAGCAGCGCGACACCGACGGAGGTTTGAGCGCCTGCCATGATCAACGACAGGACATCGCGGCCCAGTTGATCGGTGCCGAACCAATGATGCCTGTTGGGCGCCTGCAGCTTGTCGGCGATGGACAGCAGCGCGGGGTTGAAAGGCGTCCAGAACAGCGCAATCGCGGCCATGCCGATGAAACAGCCGGTAAGAATCGCGCCGGCGACAAGGCTTAGGTTGCGTGACGAAGCCGCCTTCATCGGTAACTTGCCGCGCGCAGCTGTGGATTGACCAGTGCGTAGGCGAGTTCGACCAAGAATGTCACCGTCACCACCGCGAACACCAGAATGACCACCACGCTCTGCACGACGATCAAGTCGCGCTGCACGATCGCTTGGAACACCAGCCTTCCCAGTCCCGGAAGAAAGAAAACGTTTTCGATGATCACGCCCCCGGCCAGCAGGAAAGAGAACTGCAGCCCTAGGATGGTCAGTACGGGCACCAGCGCATTCGGCAGCGCGTGCCGCCACAACACGTGCCACGGGCCTGCGCCCTTCGCGCGCGCCGTGCGAATGTAATCAAGGTGCAGCGTTTCCAAGAGCGCAGCGCGCAGCACCCGCGCGAGGATCGCTGCTTGAGGCATGGCGAGGGCTATCGCCGGCAAGGTCAGCGCCTTCATGGCCGGCCAGAATCCCGCGTCCCATCCTGGAAATCCGCCCGCGGACACCCAGTGCAGCCCGATCGCAAAGAGCAGCACCAGCAGCATCCCCAGCCAAAAATTGGGGATTGCCAAACCGAGTTGCGTAACACCGCTTAAGATGACATCGGTCGCACGGCCGCGCCGCGCCGCGGCCATGAGGCCGATGGGAAAGGCGATTGCGCTCGACAGCAGCAGCGCGTAAAGCGCCAAGGGCAAGGATACCTGCAGGCGTTCGGCCACTAAAGCACCCACGGGAACACGATAGGTATAGCTCTGCCCAAAGTCGGCATGCAGCAGTCCTGTGATCCACGTCCAATAGCGGTGCCAGGGCGTGGCATCGAGGCCGAGCGTATGGCGCATCACCGCCACCGTGGCCGGATCCGCCTGCAAACCCATCATGTAGCGCACCGGATCGCCGGGCACCACCTGGACCACGACAAATACAATTCCTGTCGCGACCACCAATGTCGCGAGCAGCACGGCGATGCGCTGAATCGCATAGGCGCTGCCGAAGCGTTGCGTCACCAATATCAGCAAAGCGAATGCCGCCGCGGAGAATACCAGGCCGGCAATCCGCGCCAGGGGCAGGGTTGCCGCGCCGAACTCGCCGCGGTGAGCGCCCGGTGCGGCATCGTCAATGTAGGCGTGCGCAAGATCGAGTGTGCCCAGCACATTGTCGAACCCGATTCCGTGCACGTGGGCATTCCAAATATCCAATCGGGGATACTGGAACAAAAAGCCGTTCACGGCATCCGTCGCGAGTTTGCGCTGAATTTGCTGCAGCAAGTCTTTGCGCTGCAATGGATCGACGCTGTCGTCCAATGCGGCGATGAGCGCTTTAAAGTCAGGATTGGAATATCCGAAATAATAGTTGTCGCGGGCGTAGATGTCGTAGTCCAAGGGCTCGGCATGCCCCACGATGCTCATGTCGAAGTCATGCCGGCTGTAAACCTGATCCAGCCACTGCGCCCATTCCAGATTCTCGATGTTCAGGCGGATTCCGATCTGCGCCAGCTGCGAGGCGATGATCTCGCCGCTGCGGCGCGCGTAACTGGGCGGCGGCAGCTTCAGCGTCATTGCGAAACCTGCGGGGTATCCCGCGGCGGCCATCAATGCCCTGGCTTTGGCGACATCATGCGGATACATGCCCGTCAGGTCGACGTAGGCGGGGTTGTGCGGCGGAAAATGGCTGCCGATCGGCGTGCCGTAGCCGAACATCGCGCCGTCGATGATGGCGTGACGATCCAGCGCGTAGGAGATCGCCCGGCGCACCAGCACGTTGTTCAGCGGCACAACACGCTGATTGAGTCCCAGCACGGTTTCCATCTCCGTGGTGCCCGCGAGGACCTGGAAGCGGCGGTCGGCGGCAAATTGGGCAAAGCTTTCCGGCGCCGGATAGTTGGCGAATGCGTCGACATCGCCCGCCATCAACGCGGCGAAAGCCGCGGTCGGATCGGTGATGAATTTGAAGGTGACCTGATCCAGCGTCGCGCCCGGCCCGTGGTAATCCGGGTTGCGATCGAGCGTGATCGAATCGCCTCGGCGCCATCTTAAGAAGCGAAATGGACCCGTGCCAATCGGCTTTACCGCGTTGCCCAAGGCCGACTGCGGCGAAACCATCACCGCAGATCCGAACGCCAGCGACTGCAGCAGTCCGCCGGATCGCTGCTTGAGCGCCACTCGCAGGGTTGAAGGATCAGCCGCGTCGACCGCGCGAATCGCCAGCAATCGCGATTTCTGCGGATTCACCGAGCCGGCCGCGATCGCCCGCTCGAGCGAGAACTTTGCGCTCGCCGCATCGAAGAGACTGCCGTCATGGAAGCGTACCCCGGGCTTTAGGTGGAACACGTACGTCAGCCCGTCGCCGGAGACTTCCCAGGACAAGGCGAGCTTCGGCAGCACCGAGCCATCGGCGGCAAATTGCACCAGCCCCTCGTACACGTTGCCGTACAAAACCTCGGAAATGGCGGCGGCGGGATTGGCGGTTGGATCGAGGATCGGCGGTTCGAGCTGCATTCCGATGATCAGCCGCTGGGCGGCATGCACGCCGGGGGCCGTGAGCAGCAGCACGCTCAACAACAGCTCCCTCAGCGGCCAGCGGATCATGCGTTGCCGAGCAGCAGCGATCGGGCGGCCATCGCCATCACCTTGGCGGAATTCACCATATCGTCGATCAGTACATATTCGTCCGGCTGGTGCGCGAGATCGAGAATTCCGGGGCCATAGGCTATGCAGTCGCGCAATTTGCCGATCCGATCGATGTGCTTCTGATCGTAGGTGCCGGGCGAACAAATGAATTCCGGCTCGCGGCCGATGACTCGGCGAATTGCCGCAGCGGTGCTGCTCGCCACCGGGCCGTTGCGATCCGCCATGGTGGGCTGCACCTCGAAGATATCGCGAATATCGTAGGCAAAGCCGCCCCGCTCCGTGACCAGTTGATCGAGCAATTGGCGTACCTCGGCTTTGACGCTGCCCATGTCTTCCTCGATGAGCAATCGACGGTCAATGACCATACGGCAGGAGTCCGGCACGCAGGGCGCGGGATAACCGGAGGCTTCGCCCTGCCCGCCATGGATGGAATTGATGTTCAAGGTCGCATGTCGAGCTGCGGCAGGCACGACGGGCATAGCGGTGCGCCGCGCCGCGAGCTTTGGATACAGCTCGCGTTCCAGCCGGTCAATGAAGGCATACATATGGCGCACGGCGCAATCCCCCAAGAATGGCATGGAACCATGAGCCATGCGCCCGTGCGTCTCTATTTCGGCCCACCACACGCCGCGATGTCCGATGCACACGCGATCCACATTGAGCGGTTCGGGAATGATCACATGATCGACCCGGGGCGAAGAGAACCAGCCGCGCTGCGCAAGATAGTGGACACCGCCGTAGCCGCCGGATTCTTCATCGACGGTGCCCGAGATTTCCAGCGTTCCGGGCAGGTGCGCGCTCGTATCGATCAATGCCTCGATCGCCACAATGGACGCCGCAAGCCCGCCCTTCATGTCGCAGGCGCCTCGCCCGTATACCTTGCCGTCTTTGACCACGGCCGCAAACGGATCCAGGGTCCATCCCGCGCCCGTTTGCACCACGTCGATATGGCTGTTGAAGTGCACGCAAGCCCCCTTGGCATCCCCTGGGCGGCGCGCAATCACATTGACGCGCGGATAGCGCGCGCTGTCGCCCGGCGTGCCGCTGGCACGCACATAATCGACAGTAAATCCGCGATTCATCAAGCGCCGTCCGATGAATTCCGCGCAAGGCTGGTAGGCCTCGCCCGGCGGATTGATGGTGGGGAAGCGAATCAGCGCCTGCGTCAGCTCGACCAGTTCGTCACGGCGCGCCTCGATTGTCTTGAACAGAAGGTCCACCGGATCGCTGCTCATGTCTCTCTCGTGGAGTGCCGGGCCCGCGTGAGTGCCGCGCGGGAACGGGCTTGATCCGCCAGACCCGACAGTCCGAGCTTAGCGTACACCGCGGCCAGCGCGGCGTTAACCGGGACGCCATAAGGATCGGCGCTGCGCCGCAGTTCCAGCATTTGTTGCGCGCGGCTCGTACGCCCGCTCTTAAGCGCGGCGTCCAGCAAAATCTGCTCGAACAAATCGCGCTGCGCGTGGCTGCCGCCAGCCTCGGTCATGCGCGGCACGGCGATGCTCAAGGCATGCCAGGCGCGGTCATATTCTTCGTGCGCGTAGGCGTACAATCCTTCGCACCCGGGCAGAGCCACTTCCCGCCACACGCTGCGGCTAAATTCCGGGGCAGCGCCGGCGAATCGGCGCACCGCATCCAGCAACTCCTCGGCTTGCGCTCGTCCCGCGCGCGCCAATCCATACAGGTACTGCAGCGTCAGAAACGGCTGGACGGTATCGTTCGCGCGCGCCGCGAGGTGATCCGCGAGATCCTGCCATCGCGCTCCCACCTCGATCCCGGCGAGTTCGAATCTTGCCAACAACGATATGGCGCCGATCTGATCCTGCGAGTAATCCTTGGCAATGCCCCAGCAATGCCGATCATAGACGTCGAGGGCTTCGCGGTCGCGTCCCTGGCTTAAGTAGAACAGCGCCAGGTGCCACCAAATGTGGGTGAGCATGAAGGAGTTCAGCCCGGACCAGGTATCGGACGCGTCCTCCAGAAATGCCGCTCCCTCGTCCATGCATCCGCGCGTCAACAGCACGTGCGCAATTGCGTGCTGGGCCCAGGGCTCCTTGCGGCGCATGGCGAGCGCCGTGCGCGCCTCGGACTCCGCCTCGTCGAGCAGATGGCATTGCTCATAGGCGAATGCCGTCATGCCGTGCACATATGGGACATCCAGGTTCGCCGTGCGGACCTTTAACGCGATTCGCAACATGGCGGGTGAATTGCCGCGGTTGAATTCGAAGTACTGATGCGTCTTGACGACGGCGAGATCTTGCGGAAACTCGTCGGACACTTGATCGCAAAGCTGAATGGCTGTGCCGAGATCATCCTGAACCCAGGCGCGCAACATTGCGACGTTGAGCTGCTCGCGCCGGGTCGCGAGCGGCGCCGCGCGCTCGGCAACGGTCAGGAATTTCAGCGCATGCGAAGCGCGCCTCGGGAGCCTCCAGCAGCATCCACAGCGTCCCAGCGTACACATTGGCCATGCAGGACTCGGGATCCGCCTCTGCGGCAGCCAGAATGAGCTCGGCGCGCGTCTCGTACGCCAGGTAACCCTCGATGAAATCGTTGATGCGGTCGAGGGTTGTGCCGCTTCGCGCGGTGACCGGGTTGCCCAGGTAGTCGCGCACGCAGCGGCCTAACGCGCGTTCAGGAATGCGGCCACGTCCGCCGCCGAGCGCTGCGGGATTTCCAACTGCGGCAGGTGTCCGACATTTGGATAGGTGATCAATTTGGCGCCCGGAATCGCCGCCGCAAATTTTTTCGCCGCTGCCGGTTCAATAAGCGGGTCGCTTTCGCCCCACAGTATCAGGGTGGGTACGCGAATGGTCGACAGCAGGTCCTTGGTCGAGGGCCCCTGCGCACCCAGACCGACGCCCATCAAGATGATGCGATGTCCGGGCGCCCGCTGAAATTCCGCGAAGCGATCCACGATGAACGGGGTGATCAGCGCCTTGTCGTAGACATCCGCCTTCAGGGCTTGGTCGATCAGCGGCCGATTGTCGATCTTGCTCAACACCGTACGGCCGATCGGATAGCGCAGTATCTTGAATGCCAGCGGCATGTCAGGGGACGGCTTGTCGTTGGGAAACCCGGCCGCGTCGAGCAAAATCAGCGCGTTCACTCGGTCCGGATGCCGTACGGCGAGCTGCCAGGCCGCACCGCCGCCCATGGAATTGCCGGCGACGGCAAACTTCGGCAACGCGAGTTTCGCCGCGAAGGCATCGACAAAGTCCGCCAGGTACTCGCCGCTCAAGCGGCTGTCCTGCGGCGCGCGCGTCAACCCATGCCCGGGAAAATCCAGGCTGATAATGCGGAACTGCGTCTTCAGCTCCCGCACCCAACCTTCCCAAGTGGTGAAGGAATCGGCGAATCCATGCAGCAACACCAGCGGCGGCAGGCTTGGATCGCCGTCGTCTTGATAGTGCACATGGTAGCCGCCGGGCAAATCCACGAAGCGGGATTGAGCGTTGGCGTATTTGGCCTCCAGGGTCTCATATGGGATATCGGGCCCGCGCAGCGCGAGCCATGCGCCGGCCACCAGCACGATCAGAACCGCCAATATTATCCCAAGAACTTTTTTCATCGCCTTTCCTAGTATTTGTAGGTCAACCGGATGCCGACCGTGGTAGGTTCGCCCGCGGCGGCAACTTCGCTGGTCGGCAGAAAGAAATTACGCGTGATGTCGTAGGATCTGTTGAAAATGTTTCGGCCCCATAGAGTCACGGCCCACGGGCCTCCGGACGCCGGCGACAAGGACAGGTTTGCGTTGGCCAGCCAATATTTCGGTACCGTAAAGTCGTTGCTGCCCAATAGGAAAAACTGGCTATAGGTGTCGTGGAAGCTGTAGTTGCTCTCGGCGGTGAGGCTCAAGCCGCCGACAATCCAAGAATAGCTGACGTCTCCGCCGTAGCTCCATTTGGGAAAGCTTTCGGGCCTACCGTTGTAGTCGACCGGCGGCACATCGCTGTTGAGAAGCCGGCTGGCGTAATAGCCTTCCACGAAGCCGGCATATTGCGAGATGGAGAGTGCCGCCGTGGGCCGCCATTCGATTTCCAGTTCGCCGCCGCTAAGGTGCGAATCGGCATTGACGAAACGGCCGATGTAGCTCTGCGATACCTCATCGAAGACCTTGCCGAGAATTTGCTGATCCTTGTAGCGATAATAAAACGCGGATGCATTCACGCGCAGCGCCCGTGTCACGTCGGACTTCACGCCGACTTCGTAGGCCGTGAGCTTCTCCGGCTCGAACGGGTCCGCGGCCGGTGCGCTCAGCGTGTTGTGTGCCGTAAACCCGCCCGACTTGACCCCGCGGCTGATGCTGCCGTAGATCAGCGTGTCCGCGACCGGTTTGTAGTCAAGTTCGACCTTGCCCGACGGCAAGTTCGAGGTGATCGAGCCACCCAACGCGCCTCCGGTGAACGAGGGTACGCCGGGCAGGAAACTGGTGTTGAGCCCGATCAGCTCGCGTGACTCGTGATCCTCGCGTAGCCCGAGCGTGGCTCGCCACGCATCGCTGAATTGGTAGTTGCCCTGGGCAAACACGCCGAGCGAATTGACGACTTGCTCATAATTGGTCACCGCAATGCCACCGAGTCGATCCGTAAGATCGGAATAGAAGCTCTCGTGGAGATCTTCGTTGGAGTAAAAGGCACCTGTCACCCATTGCAGCGGGCCGTTGCCTGTCGATGCCAGGCGCAGCTCCTGCGAAAACACATTGAAATCGCTGTGCAAGTATTCGTCGGAATCGGCGAACTGCGTGGCATCCCAGTCGGCGTATTCACGCCTGATGAGCTTATTGTAGGCAGTAATGCTGGTGAGCTTCGCGCCACCAAAATCGATATTGGCCGTCAAATCTGCGCCGCCGTTGCTGTTGTCGAGACCGGGCTTTGAGTTCGCGTTGATTCCAATGAGCTTGGCGAACGACGGATTGAGCGCCCAGCCCGTGGCGTATCGCGAGGTATCGGCGGGAATCGCCGGCGGTCCGCTGCCGGGGGTGAAGGGCTGCAGGAGATACAGGCCTTGCTCGTCGGATTTATCCTCTCCCCAGTGGAGGCCGAGCCGAAAATTGAACGCGTCCGCCGGCTGCCACTGCAATTGCCCGCGAACCGCGACTTTGTCCTTGTCTCCCAGCATTTGTCCGGTTACCCGGTTGCGCTGCCACGCGCCGCCCTGCTCGGTCGCAACCGAGAGCCTGCCCAACAGACCGTCGGCGATGCTGCCCGATACGAATCCCTCGGCATTGACCTCGTTGTGGGAGCCGTACTCCAGCGAGAATCCCGCATGCGTATCGGCGGTAGGTCGGTTGCTGATGAAATTAATTTCACCGCCCGTGGTATTGCGCCCATACAACGTTCCCTGGGGACCCCGCAGAACTTCGATGCGATCGATGTCGAACAATTGCCCTTGGGTTTGGATCGGCAAGGCAAAGGCCACGCCGTCCAGGCTGACGCCCACGGGGGACGTATTGTTCGAGGTGTAGTCGATGAACCCCACGCCGCGCAGGCGAAACTGCGGCTGGCTGCTGCCGAATGCCGGTTCTACTTGCAGGCTGGGAACCGCGTTTTGCAGATCGTTGACATAGCTGATGGATTTGTCCGCAAGACTCTGCCCGGACAGCACCGACATGGCGATGCCGACGCTTTGCGCCGATTCTTCGCGACGCTGCGCTGTCACCACGATCTCCTGCAACCCGCTGGCGTCGTCCGTCGATGTCGACGATGCAGTCGCAGCCGGGGTGGCCAGGTTGATGAACATCGCGCCGACTCCTGCCGTCGCTGCCGCTAGTCGAAAAAACATCCCATTCCCCTAATTCATTGAAAACCAAGAGGCGCCACGTGCGCATCATCGATGACGCGCCTCGCTCTGTGAAGTGCTGATTGCGCAGTTGCCGATGCGCGGATGTTATTATGAAATCGATTAGTGTGAGTCGAAGAAGGTTTTGGCCGCGCTTAGGCAAAATGGCGGCACCAGCGTCGCGTGGTATATCGACAAAACCGCACTATCGCCGTTGTCCTTGGCGCCCCCCAGCAGTGCATTGGCTCTGACTAACCCCACGGCGATCGCGAACGCAGTCTTAAGCGCGGCGTATGGATCGTTGGCGCCGGGCGACGAATCCACATCGAGCACCGAAAATGGAGCAGCCGGGGCGACCGCAGTCCAATAATTTTGCATCAGCTGAGTATTGAAATAGAACACCTCGGGGTCGGAGCGGCCGGCGCACAGCAACACCGGGGCAGTCGGCGACCAGGTGCGCAGATCGTTCAGCTTCAATGCCTGCCTGAACGTATTGCCCGGACTCGCCGCCGGCAGACCGGTGGTCGCGACAGGAAATCCGCCATCGGGATTTGCCATGGCATCTTGCAGATAGCTCAGTCGGTAGCTGTTCACGATCAAAAAAGGCGTGCCGAATCCCAGTGCGAACGCGGGGGCCAAATTCGCCGGCATGGTCGCCGGCGTCAGGTCGGCGAAAGCGGGATCGGGTGCAACGCTACTGAACAATGCGCTCGGCAATTTGCCCTCGCTCTGCAACTGGCTCACCGTCTCGGTACCGGGCAGTAGCATATCGATTCCGGTCGCGTACGGCGCCGCGAACACATCGGTGGCATTGGTATACATGTTGCCGTACGCGTGTTGGTAGCTGGACGCCAGCATGACCACGTTCGGTACCGCGCTTATATTGACCTGGCCTTCGAATACGGCATCGCCGAATGCCGCCAGCGCATAAGGACCCGACAAGGGTGCCGCGGCCGTGACGTTCATGCCGGCCGCCTGCATCGCGCGATGAGTTGCCATCGCCACAAATCCGCCCTGCGAATAGCCGGTGACGAACAACTTTCCGCCATCCGAGGTGCCCACCGCCAACGTCAGCAGCGCGCTGCGCGCCGCGGCGAGTTCGTCGATTGTGTCCTTGGATTGCTGGTCCGCATTGAGATACGGATGATAGGTCAAGGTTGAGTTGTCGTAGCCGACGTAATTGGGCGCGGCGACGATGTAGCCTTCCGCTGCGAACACGGCGGCCAACAGCAGCCCTTCATCGTTGGACGTTATGTTCGCAATGTTGTAGCCGCGATCGGTCGCGGTGCCATGTGCGTACAGCACCATCGGCCGCCCGCCCATGCAAGTTGCCGCGCCGCTGGGCACCATGAGTGCGCCTGATGCCGGCGTGAGATTGCCGGCCGGGTCGACGGTCTGATAGTCGAGCTGGTATACGGTGACGGTGCATCGGGGCGTGTAAGACACCGCTTGCAGCAAGGTCTTGCCCAGATCGCTGGCGCCGATCAAGTTCAATAGGTCTGCCGGTGAGTAGGTGGCCACCAACGTGGGCGATGATTGCATCAGCGTGCCGCGCTGCGCTGACGCCGGCGGCACCGGCAGCATCATGGTGTCGGTCTTCTGGCAGGCAATCACCCCCAGTATCGCCGATGACAGCGCGACACATCGAAGCAGGTGCTTGCTCATGCAGGTAAGATCCGCGGGTTGCAAAATGGTTCTATACAAATGTGGTGTAGAAATTACACTGGTGGTACCAGCCGGATTTCCGCCTGCGCGATCAATGCGTACACTCACCACTCACGGATGCGCTAGGCTCATTATGCTGCGACTGCGGAAGGTCTTCATGCTCGCCGCGTGGATGCTGCTCGCTGTCGGCCGAAACCGCGCGCGCAGACTCCTCACCCATTCCACCCGCGGACTACACCGTAGCACGCTCCTGGCGGCTGGGAGGCAACAATGGCTGGGATCTCTTGGCCTTGGAACCCAGCGGCGGCAGACTGTTTATCAGTCGCGATGAGCGCGTTGACGTGCTTGAAACGGTCAGCGGCAAAATGGCAGGGAGCATTCCTCACACGGCCGGCGTTCATGGCATTGCATTCGCGCCGGCGCTGAAACGTGGATTTACCACCAACGGGCGCACCAACTCTGTCTCGGTTTTTGAACTCGATACGCTGCGCGCGATTGAAGAAGTCCAGATCTCGGGAACCGCGCCGGATGCCATTCTCTATGAGCCGCAACATAATCACATTTTCACCGCGAACCGCGACAGCGCGAATCTTTCGGTACTCGACGCAGGCACTCTGCAAGTCGTAGCGACCGTGCCGTTGCCCGGTCCCCCGGAGGCCATGGCATCGGACGACGCCGGGCATGTCTATGTCAATATCGACAGCGCACCGGGGAAATTAGTGCTCGTTGACTCCAAAACTTTGATGGTCAAAGCCAAGTGGCCGTTGAAGGAATGCGCGAATCCGACCGCACTCGCCTTTGATGTGCGCAATCATCGATTATTCTCCGTCTGCGCAAATCAAGTCATGGCGGTGACGGACTCCGTATCGGGCAAGGCGATCGCCCGAATTGTGATCGGCAGAGGAGCCGATGGAGCGGTATTCGATCCTGACCTCGGCATGGTCTTCAGCGCCAACGGCATCGACGGCACCCTGACGGTGATCCATGAGGATTCACCGGACGAATATCGGGTGACCGCGACCGTCATGACTCAAGTCAGCGCCCGTACCATGGCGCTTGACCCTGCGACGCACAAGATTTACCTGGCCGCTGCGCGATTCGGGCCGCCGCCCGCGGCGACCGACGAGCAGCCGATGCCCCGGGCCAAAGTGATGCCCGACAGTTTTGTCATTCTGGTGGCGCAACCCAAGTGAGCGTAAGAATATGAGCGAACGCGTTCAAGTGGTTTGCGGCCACTGCGATTCGGTGGTGGGCCTGCCGGGGGATCGCCTGAAGGACGCTCCGCGCTGTCCGAAGTGCCGCTTCCCGCTGTTCGAAGGCAAGCCCATCGAACTTAAGGCCGCGAATTTCGATAAGCATGTCAGCCGCGGCGATCTGCCTCTGGTCGTGGATTTCTGGGCGCCCTGGTGTGGGCCGTGCATCGCCATGGCCCCCTTCTATGAAGCCACGGCGCGTCAGCTGGAACCGAAATTTCGCTTTGCCAAACTAAATACCGAGGATGAGCCCGCCCCGGCGCAGCGCTTCAACATCCGCAGCATTCCCAACCATGATCGTGTTCCGCGCCGGCAAGGAAATCGCTCGCCAGTCAGGGGCCCTGGATTCCGCCGCGTTGTCGCGCTGGTTGAATTCGCTGGTCTGAATCCGCCGCGGCCTTAGGTCTTGCGAAATACCACGACGAAGCGATCGGTCTTGCCGAGCGCGGGACCCTTGTAGCTGATGAGATCCCGCGAATCGTCAGACCTTTTCAGCAGGTCGCTTTTCGCGACCACTTCAAATCCGTGAGCCGTGAAATCCTTGATGGCGAAAGCCTCTTCGATGCGATGCAATTCGCCGGCATCGGATTTGCCGTGTCCCGCCTTGGCCGAATGGTCGATCAGCAATAGCACGCCCCCGGGCTTCAGCGCACGCGACAATTGATCGAGAACGGCACTCACGTCGATTTTAGGCCAGGGGCTCTTGGGAGTGGAATCCACCCAGTACAGGTCGTGATACACCTTGATCAGTAGCACGGCGTCCAGACTCGCCGCCGGCAACTTCATGTCATTAAGATCCACCGTCTGATGGATCACGTTGGGCAGGCGATTGCCGGCCAGGCGCTTCTCCAACGCCGGCTCGCTCCATTTGTCGAACGCGGCATTGTTGATCAGCAGGACCTGGCCTTTGGGGCCCACGATGTAGCTCAGCAATTCACTGTAATAGCCATCGCCGGCGAGAACGTCGGCGACCTTCATGTCCGGCTTGATCCCCGTGAGGCGCAGTATCTCGGCGGGATGATCCAGCGAGTCGCGCGCCGAATCGTCCGCAGGACGGCCCGCGTGGGTAACCGCCGCATCGAATCGATCGGCTCCATTCGCCAAGGATCCGGCAAACAGGACTGTGCAGAGCAACGCCGAGGCGCAACGAATTGACTGTCGAATCATTGGTAGTCACCCCTCATAAATAACAGAGCGATCAGCGTAATGAGCCCGGCGGCCGACAGATAATAGCCCACATAGGCCAGGCCGTAGTGCGATGCCAGCCAGGTCGCAATCGGCGCCGCGACCGAAGCGCCCAAAATTCCCGCGAAATTGAAGGTTAGCGATGTGCCGGTGTAGCGCACCGGGGTCGGAAAAACCGTCGCCAGTGCGCTCCCCAGCGGCCCGTAGGAGAGGCCGCTCAGAGCCGAAACCGCACGCCAGGAAAACGAATACCGCCGCCGCATTGTGCGCACCGAATAGGGGCTGAAACGCAAAGCCGAAGGCGATGATCAAGAGGGTGGCAATCATCAGCATGGTGCGTCCGCCGAAGTGATCGGCCATTGATCCGGCCAGCGGAATCATCAATCCAAAAAACACCGCGGCCAGCATTTGCATGATCAGAAACGCTTGGCGCCCGAAGCCGAGCGAGTTCGTGCCCCAGCCCAAGGCAAAGATATTGACGAGGTAGAACACCACGAAAGTAGTCGTGGATCCCAATGTTCCTAAAATCAGCTGCGACGGAAATCGGGTCATCACGACGGCGAACGGCAGGCGCACGCGCTCGCCCTGAGCGATGCTGCGTTGGAACGCGGGAGTTTCAACCAATTGCAGCCGTATATACAAACCTACCGCTACCAGCACCGTGCTCGCTAAAAACGGCACACGCCATCCCCAGCTGAACAACTGCGCCTCCGACAAGCGGTTGCTGATCAGCAGGAACGCGCCGATGGAGCAGACCAATCCCAAGGGTGCTCCCAATTGCGGAAACATCCCGTACCAGCCATGCTTGCCCGACGGCGCATTTTCGGTGGCGAGCAAGACCGCCCCACCCCATTCGCCGCCGAGACCAATCCCCTGTCCGACCCGGCAGAGCGCCAGCAGTACCGCCGCGGACACGCCGATCGACGCGTAGGTTGGCAGCAACCCGATGCAGATGGTGGAAATGCCCATCGTCAGCAACGCCGTGACCAAGGTGGTCTTACGCCCCACGCGATCGCCAAAGTGACCGAATAGGGCCGACCCGATGGGTCGGGCGAGAAATGCCAGCGCGAAGGTCGCCAGCGATTGCAGGGTGGCGGTCGCGGGATCCCCTTTGGGGAAGAACAGCCTCGGAAACACCAGCACGGCGGCCGTGGCATAGATGTAGAAATCGTAAAACTCGATGGTGGTCCCGATCATGCTGGCCAGAAGAATCTTGCGGGCGTGGCGCGCATCGGGAAGGGGCATCGCGTCGGATAAAGGCAACGAGTCGAGCAAGGGCAACCCCGGCAATCCGCCATGAATTGGCCGATAGTACACCAGCATCTGCCCCAATCCTGCTGCTAAGATCGGGCTGTCCTGAAGTCGCATGAATTCCGCGTGAACGAAGGCGCCGAGGTCGATCTTGATAAATGGCCTACGCTTGTCGATCCCGTGTACGCGACGAAACGCCAGTACAAAGAGATCTTGGGCGCGCACACCAAGGCTTTGAGCGAGCAACAGGCGCTGCTCTACGCAGTCGAACAGCTACGCGATCCTGCTGATTTTTCAAGCCATGGACGCCGCCGGCAAGGACGGCGCCATCAAGCACGTCATGTCAGGAGTCAATCCCCAAGGTTGCCAGGTGTTCAGCTTCAAACACCCCACGCCGGTGGAGCT
Source organism: uncultured Gammaproteobacteria bacterium (assembly GCA_963749775.1). Taxonomy (GTDB): domain Bacteria; phylum Pseudomonadota; class Gammaproteobacteria; order Steroidobacterales; family Steroidobacteraceae; genus Bog-1198. Next base: position 213,062 of record CAVVPB010000004.1, on the reverse strand, counting down.
TAGTCACGACTTCCTGTGGCGCACGACGCGCAACCTGCCGGAACGCGGCCGCATCGGAATTTTCAACCGCTCCTACTATGAGGAGGTCCTGATCGCGCGGGTGCATCCCGAGATTCTGCGTGCCCAACGTTTGCCGAATGGGCCCCTGAGTGAAAAAGCCATCTGGCACGCCCGCTATCGATCCATTTTGGATTTGGAAAGACATCTCGACCTCAACGGCACGAAAATCATCAAATTCTTTCTTGCACCTCTCGAAGGAGGAGCAACGCAGGCGCTTCCTCGATCGCATCCACGAGCCTGAAAAGAATTGGAAGTTCTCGGCCGCGGACATCGAGGAGCGCAAATACTGGAAGCAATACATGAAGGCTTACGAAAAATGCCTGAGCGCCACCAGCACCTACCATGCACCGTGGTATGTGGTTCCGGCCGACGACAAACTAAATACCCGCCTGATCGTGTCGCGCATCGTGCTCGACACGATTGAGGCACTGCAGCTCCGCTACCCCGCGAGCAGCGCCGCACGCCGCCGCGAATTGCAAGCGCTGCGCAAACAGCTGGTGAAATAGCCTACTTCGGTCGATTTCGTGCGCCCGCCACGAGGAGAATCACCCCCGTCGCCAGCGCCGCGCCCCCGACCCACGGTGGAACCGGATGCTGCTCCGAAACCTTGGCTTCCACATCTCCGATCTTGATCATGCTCTTTTCGCTGGTATAGGACGGGGACTTGATGAACACGAACAGGCCCGCCGCAATCAATATTGCGCCGACGATCTGCAGAATACGCATGCTGGCCTCGCTTTGTTGGATTAGGTCCGAATTGTAGTCCCAGATGGGCGTGGTCCACGTGTGTTTACCGTCGTGAAAATTCGCGCGGATCTGGCGCACGGCGATTACCGAGACCCGGGTTGGTACCAGGCTCCCGCCGGCAGCGTTGCCCATCTGTGGCCGGGGGAGCCTCCGCCGGCGGAACGCGAGCTAGCGCCTAGGTGATTCCATCCGCAGCTTCAGCCAGAACGGCAGCCGCCTTGCGATCGCAACCAGCCATTGGTAGCGCCATCCGGGAACGACGATGAGCGTCCCGGCGGAGAGGGCCCGCAGCGACGCGTCGACCACGTCGTCCGCGCTCATCCAAAAGGCGGGCGAAGCGATGCGGGTTCTGTCCTCGCCCATCACGTCGTGAAACCCCGTATAGGTGAATCCGGGGCACAGCGCCTGCACCGTGACCGCTGATTTCGCCTTCTTCAGGTCAACATACAACCCTTCGCTAAACGCGGTCACCCAACTCTTTCGTGGCTCCGTAGCTGGCGCTACCGGCGCGTTGCACGAATGCGGAGACCGAGCGCCAAGTTGATGATCGCTCCGCGATTTTTAGGCACGAGGACGCGAAGCGCCGCGTGGCTCAAGCGCACCAGCGCCATGATGTGCAAGCGGTGCATTTTCTCGAGTGCCTCAAGATCAGCCTCCCAGTAGGCACCGCGGTAGCCGAAGCCGGCGTTGTTGACGAGCAAGGCAAGATCCGGCTCGGCTGCGATTCGATCGGCGACCGCCGTTAATTGCTCGGCGTTGCTCAAGTCGGCATCCAGCACCTTCACAACGGAACGATGTTGCGTGGCGAGCTCTTGCGCCAGCGCCTCCAAGCGCTGCTTGTTGCGCGCAACGAGCAGCAGGTCGTATTGAGGCGCCAACTTGCGCGCAAACACTTCGCCGATACCGCTGGAAGCCCCCGTGACGACCGCCAATGATCTTTGCAAGATTTCTTCTCCCGCCCGCCGAAAAACAGTGTACGCGAATTGCCGCCCAAGTATTCTTGCGCGGTGGGTCGGTCCAAGTTCAATGTCGCTGTGGATATCGATGCGCCGCCTGAAAGGGTGTTCGCGGTGCTGCGCGATGTCGAGCGCTGGCCCGAATGGACACCGAGCATGACTCGCGTGCAAAGGTTGGATAAAGGGCCGTTTGCCATCGGCAGCCGTGCGCATCGTACGCCAGCCCAAATTGCGGCCGGCCGTTTGGCAGGTCACGGAACTCGAGGAGAGTCGAAATTTCACCTGGGTCATGCGCACCCCAGGCCTGCGCATGCAGGCGGAGCATTTGATCGAACGCCGGGACGCGGGGAGCCGCGCCTTGCTGACATTCGAATTGTCGGGGTTAATAGCCCCGCTGATATCGCGTCTATACGGCGGCTTGATCGAACAATATATAACTACCGAATCGCGCGGGCTCAAGCAACGCGCTGAGGCGGCGCCTTAACCTTGCGCAGCCGGTCGCTGCAGTAGATATAGAGGCTGTTCCCGGCGATGCTCACGGCGAACAGCGCCAAGGAGGCCGGAACGACTTCGAGTACCTTGTGCATGCCCAGCCAGTTGACCGGCGAGTCCAGCCATTGCAAGAAGGCCGCGAGCCGGCCGGTTTCGCCATCCTTGAAGCAGCAACGCAACAGTCCAATCCGCATGCCGTCGCCCACGCCGATATGCGTCCATTCCCCTTGGCGAAACCAGCGGTAGATCTGCGTACCGATCAGATAGAGAAATGCCGCCAGACATCCATAGCCGATGAGGGCGCCGATACCGCCGAGCATGCGCAGCGCGATTTTTCGAGCGGTCATTGCTGCCCGGCCGCTGCCGGGCATCCTTTGATTTCGAGGCGAACGATACGGCCGGATTCGCTCTGCAAGTCGGAAGGATTCAACAAGCCATCGGTGGGCTTCAAGTCGATGTCGATCCAATAAACATTGCCGTTGCGCTTGCGATCGGCGATTCCCGGATTGAATCCCAGCGCCTGCGCCTGGCTGACGCGGGCCTGTGCGCGCTTCGGCTCGCTGTAAAGACCCAGCGAAATCACCGACCCCTCGTTGGGGCCCGGCATTTCCAGCGCATCGTCGATTCCGCCGGCTTTAAGCTTGGCAAGAATTTGATCGGCGGCGGGCCGCGATGGCGGCAGCGGCAAATAGACCCAGACACCCGCCCACACCTCGCCGTCCGCGACTCGCTGACGCGGATCGTAGCCGCCGCCGCGCAGCGTGGACGCCGCATGCGCCGCTTCTGACACGTCGCGAAACGGGCCCACGCTGATGCAGCGCTTCACATTGGTGAGCAGCCCGGAATTGGCCGCGCTTTGCGGGGTGTCCTCGGCGGCCCGCCGGCGCCCGCCGCATGGGCGCCGCTGTCGGCATGAAAGTCCGGGTTCTCCGATGCCAATTTCAGCGTGGCCGGCGCCGCGGCCACCGCCACGTCGGAGGTCTTGGCTATGCCGCGCGCCCACAAAAAATAGCACACGTTCGCCAACACCAAGCACACCACAATGCTCTTCAACAGTGTCACGTCACCCACCCGTCAAGCGCAGACTGGCTTCGCCGGAAACAAATCGCTGCATGCGGTCCTTGGTTTCGAGCAACAATGCTCCCTCTAAATCCACACCCCGAGCAATCCCGGAAATTGCCGTCTTCCCGACGACCACCAGTGCCTGCCGGCCCTGCAATGCATCGAGATCCATCCACGCATCCCGAAACCCGGCGAAGCCCAATCGCTCGTACTGCAACAGCATACTCAAAAGTTCGTCCAAGATGGCCCCGGCAATCAAATTGCGCGACGGCAGTTCCTTGCAGGCGTCGGTCACCGCCGCCACGGACACGCCGCTGTGCTCGATTTCGCGCCGCGCACCCGCGGGCAGCGACACGTTAACCCCGACGCCGATCACCACATGGGCGGGGCCGCCCGACTCGGCACGCAACTCAATCAGCACGCCGCCCAGCTTGCGGTCGCGGAACCAAATGTCGTTGGGCCACTTCAACGAAATTCCTTCCGCCCCGGCGCGTGCCAATGCCCGCGACACCGCGACTCCCACCCCCAAACTCAAGGCGGGGAGAGTACGTATCACATCGCTGCAGGTCCAGCCCAGCGACATCGCGATGCCGCCGCCGAAGGGGGCAAACCAGCGCCGCCCGAGCCGGCCACGCCCCGCATGCTGCAACTCGGCCACGCAGACATCAGCCGTACCCGGAGACGGCGGCGACGCGGCGAGCAGTCGGGTGTTAGTAGAATCGACTTCGAACAGCAATTCCAGCCTGCCGATGTGGGGTTTGCGCTGCCCGGCAAGTTCGGAGCTGATGCGCTGCCTATCGAGCAATTCCACCGGATTCGCCAGGCGATAGCCGCGCCGCGCCAATGCCTGCACCTCGATGCCAACGGCACGCAGGCGTTCAATGCCCTTCCAGACCCCGGCGCGAGTCTGGTGCAATTCACGCGCCAGCCATTCGCCGGAATGCAGCGCGCCGTCCGCCAGCAGCACCAGCAGCTGCGGATGCTCTATACCGCTCGGGACCGAAACAGCCATGCTCGTCGTACGCGGTTCTCTTTGCCCGAGCGCATCCGCGCAATATTAGCGCGATGCGTGTAGATCACAAATGCCGCGATCGCCGCACACAAGACGCAGAGCGGAACGTTGTTCGGTTCGAGCACCAGAACCGCGATCGCCAGAATGACAGTCGACAGCATGGTTGCGAGGCCCACATATCCCGACAGCAGGAGCACGACGAACCAGCTGATGAGCAGCGGCAGCAGCAAGCGCAGTTCCATCGCCGCTACCACGCCTATCACGGTCGCCGCGCCTTTGCCGCCGCGAAACTCGAACCACACCGGATAGACGTGTCCTATGATGACGGCGAAGCCGCAGGCGACCGTCAGCCATGCGCGCGATACTTCCGGATCGATGCCGATTCCCGGCAGCACCGCGGTCGGCAGCCACCACACCGCCACAATGCCTTTCGCAATATCGATGATCAGCACGAGAAGTCCAAACAGCTTGCCCTGCGTGCGCATGGCATTGGTGGCGCCAGCGTTGCCGCTGCCCATGCTGCGAATATCGACGCCGCGCAGCCGGCCCAATATCAAGCTGCCCAACACCGTACCCAGCAGGTAAGCCATGAGCAGCTTCGTCCCCAGTTCCAACATCAACCGTGTCCTCGTTTCGGCAAGTGAATTTCCGCGAGCATGCAGCGCACGCCGCCGCCGCCGCTCCTCTCCACCGTGGGAATCGACACCGGCAGCAGGGTCGCGTGAGATTCCAGCATGCGCCGCTGCGCGCGTTCTAAGCTGGTCAATGCCGTCGTCGACAGTGCGATGAGCGTCGAACCCGGCGCTGCCAATTCCAGCACGTTGCCGGCGAAGTGCGCCATCTGCGCCTGAGTGATTTCAATAATATCGTGTCCGGTGGCGCGCAGCTTCGACAATACCGCCGTGCGGTGCGCAGTGCTTGCGAGCGACTCGGCGCACACGACCGCAAAGGCGGTGCCGATCGCCATCAACACATTGGTGTGGTAAACGGCGGCCCCGGACGCGTCCAGCGCGTCGAATGTCAATAGTTCATAGTCGAGTTGCTGTGCGAATTCGCCGAGGACGTCGAGGTCGGTGCGCGGCGAGGAGCACGCGTATGCCACACGATTCACCCGATCGAGCACTACGCTGCCGGTGCCCTCGAGATATTTCTCTTCGGCCTCTCGATGAGTCAGGTCGACGGTGCGCGAAACGTGAAACGCGCCGGCGCGTACCACTTGCTCGAGGATCTCGTCCCGCCGCTCCCAGCGGCGATTGCGCGCCAACATGGGGTAAAGGGCGACGGTCCCGTCGCGATGAAAGCTCACCCAATTGTTGGGGAATATCGCGTCCGGTTTGGCGGGCTCTGCGCTGTCGGGCGCAATCAGCACCTCCACCCCGGCGCGATCCAGGGCATTGGCCAGCCCATCGAATTCCTGCAATACATTGGTTTGCAGATCGCGGTCGTCAAGCCCGACTTGCTGAAAGGTGTTGGTGGCGGCAGTTTGCGGATTGCTGCCGAATCTTGCCGGCCGCACCATGAGCACGGCCCCGGCGCTTTGCGGTTCGAGACTGCGGTGATCGGCGGGCGGCATGGCGCGAGCACTATATCAGGCGCCTGAATGCCGCTAACCGGTGCATTGGGCCGGCATTGACAGCGCGCGCGACTTTGATCATGGTGGTGCGCCCCCGCATAGGTACGGACGGCACTAATAAGAGATAATACGGCCGGTCCGTCAACGCCGTCCTTCGGGTCGCAGAGCTATTTTTGGGGTTTGCCTTGCCGGTATCAATTGCCAAATCGATAGGCGTGATGGCGCTGGCCGCAGCGGTCTTTCAGGCTCATGGGGCCCCGCCCGCGGCGCCCGCCACAGCGCCGTCAAACGCGCCGGCAAGTTATCCATTTAGCTTCGAGACGCTGCTCGAGGACGCCAAGCGCCGGGCGGCGACGGCCTACACCCCGCAACGCAACAGTTTGCCCACCGCGCTCGACAAACTGAGCCCCGAGCAGTATCGCAGCATCCATTTCAATCCGGACGCCGGTATCTGGCGAGCCGAAGAGCTACCCTTTCGCCTCGAGCTGCTGCGCGCGGCCTACAATCTGCCGACCGTCACACTCTCGACGGTGCAAGACGGCGTCGCGACCGACGTGGTGGCCACGCCGGCGATGTTCCAGATGGCGGCGACATTGCCCGCCCAGCTCGGCAAGGTATCGCTGCCGCTATCGGGATTCCGAATTCGCAGCCGCATCAATTCGAATAAAATCTGGGATGAGTTCTTGGTCTTCCAAGGCGCCAGTTATTTTCGCGCCGTGCCCAAAAACCTCCTGTATGGCCTGTCGGCGCGAGGTCTGGCCATCAATACTGGCGAACCGGCCGGCGAGGAATTTCCTGCGTTTACTCACTTCTGGATCGAGCGCCCGGGCGCACGCGCGAAATTCATCGTCATCTATGCGCTGCTCGAGAGCGAGTCGACCACCGGCGCCTACAAATTCACGGTGCAGCCGGGCGTCGAGACTCAGACCGACGTCGAACTGACGCTGTTCCCGCGTGCGGAAATGCGGGCCGTCGGCATCGCGCCCCTGACCTCGATGTTCCTATTTGATGAAACCAACCGCGGGCATCTGGATGACTATCGCCCGGAGGTCCACGACTCGGATGGTCTGCAGATAACCACCAAGTCAGGGGAGCAACTATTTCGGCAACTGGCGAACCCGCTCAAGCTGCAAGTCTCCGCATTTACCACGCAGGCGCCCCAGGGCTTTGGGCTGGTGCAAAGATCCCGGCAGCAAAGCGATTTTCAAGATTTCGACGCGCAGTATGAGCGGCGCCCCAGCGCCTGGGTCACTCCCAAGGGTGATTGGGGTGCCGGCGCGGTCGAACTGGTCGAGATTCCTTCAGGACGCGAGACCAATGACAACATCGTGGCTTTCTGGCGTCCGTCGCAGCCCCTGCTGCCAGGCCATCCGGCGCAATTCGCCTATAGCATTTCCTGGAACGACGAGCCCTCAGTGCCCAAGGGCCTGGGCAAAGTCTTGGCAGCTCGTTCGGGTGCCAGCATCGATCGCAAGCGGCGCGTGTTTCTGTTGGACATCGTCGGCGCCGGCGAGAAGCTCGATGGATTGCGTCTCGACTTGTCCGCCTCCGCGGGCAGGATTTCGAATGCCACGCTCACCTCGAACAATGCGTTGCACGGGCTGCGTGCCAGCTTCGAAATCGATCCGAGGGATGCCGACCTCATCGAGTTGCGCCTGCGTGTGATGCGCGGCGACATGCCCGCTTCCGAAACCTGGTTGTATCGATGGACCTCCAGCTAAACCCAGCCGTCGCGGTGGAACGTGCGGCCTCAGGCGGCATGCCGCCCGAGGCGCCGTTGGGCATGCCGGCGCAGGATTTGCGCTATAAGCCTCTGCGGCACGAGCGGCACATGATCTCGGCCGCGGTGCTGTACGCACGCTTCATCCTGCTTGCGGTCACGATCGGGGTGACCACCTATGGCGTGTATCAAATGCTTCAGGTCGTACGATTCGCCAGCATGACCCTATTGCAGGGCACGATGATTTTCTTCTTTGCCGTCTCCCTAGGGTGGATCGCGTTCGCGGCCGGCTCCGTGATCGCGGGCGCATCGAAGCGACGCGATCCCGCGCCGCCGGAGTCCATGCCGGCCGATGCCTCGCTCACGGCACTCGTGATGCCCATCTACAACGAAGACCCGACCCGCACGACGGCGGCGCTGCAGGCGATGGCCGAGGCTCTGCACCAGATCGATGCGCATCGCGGTTTCGAGGTGGTCATTCTCTCCGACTCGACCAATGCCGATGCTTGGATTCGCGAGACCATCAGCGTCGCCGGATTGCGCGCTTCGCTAAGCGCGATCATGCCGGTGTGGTATCGGCGGCGGTGGCAGAACATCGCTCGCAAGTCCGGCAATATCGAGGACTTCGTGTCGCGCTGGGGCGGACGCTATGAGCACATGATCGTACTCGACGCCGACAGTTTGATCGATGCCGCGACCTTGAATCGGCTGGCGCAAGCGATGCGCGCCGATTCGAAGCTGGGAATTCTGCAGACCGCGCCGCAACTCATCGGCGCAAGGACCTTTTTTGCCCGCCTGCAGCAATTCGCGGCCTGCGTCTACGGTCCTGTTATCGCGCGCGGACTCTCCGCTTGGTCCGGCGATAGCGGCAATTATTGGGGACACAACGCCATCATCCGCGTGGCCGCGTTCGCGGAATACTGCGGCCTTCCTCAGCTTAAGGGCCGCAAGCCCTTTGGCGGCTTCGTGCTGTCGCATGATTTCGTCGAAGCCGCTCTGATGCGCCGCGGCGGCTGGAGGGTGCGCATGGCCACCGATTGCGGCGGCTCCTGGGAGGAATCGCCGCCGACCCTGATCGACATCGCGGTGCGCGATCGCCGCTGGGCGCAGGGCAATTTGCAGCACATGAAAATCATCGGCAGCGCGGGCTTGAGGTTCGTCAGCCGCCTGCATTTGGGCGTGGGGATCATGAGCTACCTGTCCTCGCCTCTGTGGCTGGTGATGATCGGCATTGGCTTTGCGCTCGCGCTGCAATCGCGCCTGATACGGCCCGAATACTTCAGCCATGATTTTCAGCTCTTTCCGACGTGGCCGAGATTCGACGTCGCGCTCATGATGGCTTTGTTCTGGTTCAGCTTGGTCGTACTGTTGATCCCCAAGCTGCTCGGTTTCTTGCGCGCGATGATGTCGAGCCGCATTCGCCGCGGCGCCGGAGGCGTCATCGGCATCACCGCGAGCGTACTGCTCGAGATCATTCTCTCGGCGCTCTACGCGCCGATACTCATGGTGATCCAGTGCCGCCATGTCTTCGAGGTCTTCGTGGGCCGCGATTCCGGCTGGAAGCCGCAGCGCCGCGATTCCACCGGCACCACCTGGGGAGACGCCTGGCACTACCATCGGCGCCACATGATGTTGAGCTGCGTCACGGCCGTCATCGTGTATTTTCTATCGCCGCCGCTGCTCGCCTGGGTATCGCCGGCGCTGCTGGGCCTATTTCTCGCCGTGCCCTTGTCGCGGCTCAGCGGCAGCGAAAGCCTGGGTAAATTCTTGTCGCGCCTGGCGCTGCTGCGAACACCGGAGGAAGTCGAGACCCCGGCGTTGGTGGCGCGCCGCGAGGAATTGGTGCAGACCCGTGCAGCATTGCCGGCCGACGGATTGCGCTTCCTGGCGCGCCATCGCGAAGCGCGCCAGTTGCATATCAATAGCAATCTGCCGCGCCCCGCCGACCCGCGGGGCCAGCCGAATCCGCATGCCTTTACCGCGGAACAGAAACTGATGGACGCAAGAACATTGGAAGAGGCCTTGTACTGGCTGACGCCGATCGAGCGCGTCGAAGTCGCCAGTGTCGCGCGCCTCCTGAATCAACTGTCGTTGCTCCCCGATGCCGTACAACCCACGTTCTCGATCTAGGATTCCACACTCATGGTTCGTCGACGCGAAATTTTGAAGGCTGCGATGATTCTGGCCGCAGGACAACTGCCCTACGCCGAGGTTTCGGCCGCTGCGGCCGCCGCGGGTAGCGGCGCGGCGAAAGCCTTTGATTACGCCTGGCTGAAGGGCCAGGCGCACTATCTTGCCGGCAACGCCTATCAACCCTCCAAGGATATTTTGCCCGCCGCCATGGCGGCACTTAGCTACGATCAATACCAGTCATTGCGATTTCGCACCGATCACTCGCTGTGGGGCGATGCGGGCTTGCCGTTCCGGCTGCAGTTCTTTCATGTGGGCCGTGGCTTTGCGCAGGCCGTGCGCATGTACGAAGTGATCGACGGCCAGGCGCGCGAGATCATCTACGACCCGGCGATGTTTGAGTTCGACAAGGCCGGCATTGATCCTGCCGTGATGCGCGATCACGCGGGTTTCGCGGGATTTCGTGTGCAGTTCGTCACGGACTGGAAGGCCGACGTCGCCGCGTTCCTGGGCGCCGCCTACTTTCGCGCCGTGGGAGGAGATACACGGCAGTACGGCCTGTCGGCACGCGCGCTGGCCGTGGATACCGCCTATCCCAGGCCTGAGGAATTCCCGCACTTTACTGCCTTTTGGTTCGAGCGGCCGGCGAAAGGATCCGGGACATTGATCCTCTATGCGCTGATGGACTCGCCCAGCATCGCCGGTGCGCTGCGCTTTCAGATCGCCCCCGGCGGCACGCAGGTGATGGACATCGATACGGCGCTCTATCCGCGCAAGGCCATCGAGCGGCTCGGTATCGCGCCGCTCACCAGCATGTTTTTCTACGGCAAGAACGACCGGCGCGGCGTGAACGATTGGCGCCCGGAGATCCATGACTCCGACGGCCTGTCGATGTGGACCGGTGCCGGCGAATGGATCTGGCGGCCGCTGACCAATCCCGCGCAGAATCGATTGAATTCGTATTTTGATGAAAACCCGCGCGGCTTCGGCCTGCTGCAGCGCGATCGCAATTGGGACCACTACCAGGACGATGGCGTCTATTACGATCGACGCCCGAGCCTCTGGGTCGAGCCCAAATCCACTGGCCACGGCGGCTGGGGCAAGGGGGCAGTTCAATTATTTGAGATTCCGACCGCCGACGAGACGTCGGATAACATCGTGGCGTTTTGGAATCCGGCGGAAAAGGCCAAACCCGGCCAGGAGATGCTGTTCAGCTATCGTCTCTTCTGGGGCACGCATACTCCTTATGCGTCGCCGCTGGCACTGACCATCGCCACGCGCACCGGGATCGGCGGCACGGTTGGCCAGAAGCGTCAATACTATTCCTGGCATTTTGCCGTCGACTTTGCGGGCGGCGAGCTCGCGGCACTGGCCAAGGACGCCAATGTCGAAGCGGTAATCACCGCATCGCACGGCAGCATCACGGAACATGTGACCGCGCACTACGTCGACGAATTCAAAGGATATCGGGCGCTGTTCGATGTCAGGCCGCCGGAAGACAGCAACGACCCCATCGATTTGCGACTCTACCTGCGCATCGACGGCAGACCACTGACGGAAACGTGGATCTATCAGTGGATGCCGCCGTCCGTGAAGGATCGCAAAGCGGCGCTCACTTAAGATCTTCGCGCGCCTTACTTGTGGATGCTGAGCGTCCTCAAGCGCTGCGTATCGCCGGTCGACCGGCGCAGCTCGCTCTCGCGCCGCAGATGCGGCAATCCCTGCTTGGGATTCAAGATTACCCAGCGCCATTTGCTCAGTTGGTGCTTGAGCAGCGGCAGCAAACTGGCTCGGGATTCGGGCTGCTCTTCTGCGCCGGACATCAGGCAGACGCAGTACAGTTCGAAATACTCCTCGAACAACTCCTCATAATGCTGCATCGGGTCAAGAAATGCGGCGTCGCGGACATGATCATTGCCAAGGTGGCTAGCACACAAATAGCTCGCCGCCTTTTGCACGTAAACCGTGTGTTCGGCGACGACCGCATGTTCGTAAATTTGCGTCGGATGAAAGTGCGCGATGATCTTGGCGCGCGCCGCGCCGCGCACGTTGTGCTTCTTGAGATATTCGAACAGGGCCTTGGCGTGAATCAGGCGCAAGGCCGTTCGCCGCAGTGCCAGGGCTTGATGGCGCAGCGCTGCAAAGTCCGCCACCTGGCGCATTAGCCCCGAGTGCTCGAGTTCCCAGGAATGCCACGATCGCGGCGTCGCCAGGATGCGCTGCGCAACCACGTGTTCGTTCGCGTCGGCGCTGCGCGACGCGGATTCGATATGGTCGGTGGACACGCGCATAAGCTGTGCGTGACTGAACGCGCTGCGCTGCACCAGTGATTTTCTCCCTGCGAGCCTCTGGGGGCGTCGTGAATATGTCTAATCGCGGCTAGCTTACACAAATGGCCGCAATGATAAAGCGTCGCCATTGGGCGACGTCTCAATCAGGCGGTGACTGCCGCCGCCATGTGGATTTGATTGCGGCCGGAGCGCTTCGCCACGTACACGGCCGCGTCGGCGTGAGCGAGCAATTTCTCGCCCCACATACCGAGCGTGTCGCTGGTGGCAATGCCGATGCTGCAGGTCACCGTGATCGGCAGGCCGAAGCCATCCACCCGCACGTCCGCTACCCGTTCGAGAATGCGCTGCGCGATGGGAGAGGCCGCGGCCGCGTCCGCACTGCTCAAAATCACCACAAACTCTTCGCCGCCGTAGCGGCCGATGACGTCCGATTGGCGCAGCTCCGCGTGAATGGGCCCGACGATCGCCCGCAGACAGGCATCGCCCGCTTGATGGCCGAAGGTGTCGTTGATCTGCTTGAAGTGATCAAGATCGATGAACAGCAGTGCAATCGGCAATCCGCGCGCCTTGGCGCGCGCGCAGGCGATCTCCAGCCGCTCGATCAATGAGCGCCGGTTCAGCACGCCGGTCAGCGGGTCGGTCTGCGCGCGACGCTCGGCCTCGGAGAGCGCTGCACGCTGCGCGCTCACGCGATCCGCAACGCCCAATGCAGTCAATAGCGACGCCGCCACCATGGATAAGGGCAGCCCGTAGTAGTACAGCTCCTCCGAGTCCGACGATGTCGCCAAGAATCGCAGTGCTGCCGCGATGGAAAATCCTTCCAGCAAACACCAGGCGATCAGGAACCAGCCCGCCGCGCGATTGCCGCGCCGCCAGGCGAGAAAACACACGATCACGGTGAACAGCGCTGCCATCACGAACATGACATCGCCGATATCGTTCACCAGCCCCTCGAGACCCACGAACTTGCCCGCGTTGGCCACCGCGATCGCCACGAATCCGACCGCCAGCCAGCCGAACGCTGTATAGACGCGTGCCGAAAAACGCCGCAGGTCGGCAATTTCGCGGGTGAAGAGGCAGGCGGCGGCGCCGCTCAAGGCCACCGGCACGTTCCATGCGAGGGAATCGAGCGGCGCGGCATAGGACAGCAGCGGCCAATCGAAGCCCTGCCCCGACAGATAAGCCACGTACAAGGCCTGAAGAAAAAACATCGTGGCATACATCAGGAACAAGCGGTCCTTGAGCATGAACCCGATCAGCAGCGCGGCGATCGAGACCGCAAAAAGAGCGCCGACACTTAAGGCGATCATGCGCGCTCGCACCGCACCCTGCGTCAGCGTGCTTGCCAGCTCGCCCACGGAAAAGCCTAAGAACTGCTCCTGGTTGCTGTCGGCGGTGACGCGCGCGTACACGGGCTGCGCGGGCGAGACTCCCTCCGGCAACATGTAGACAAGATCGTGCGTTCCGAGAAATCCGGGGAGCTTTGTGAGCAAGGGCAGCGAGACCACAACGCCGCCGCGATAAGCCAGAAGCTGCGCGCTGAGCCCGCGCGTCACGTTCATGACCACCACGGCAGTGCCGTCCACCCTGGGAGGATCTTGGGGACTTACCTTGAGCCAGTAATCGCGCCAGTGGGTATGCCCGGGCGCTTTGGAGAACGGCTGGAATCTATCGTCCAGCGAACCGCTGGCAACCGCCTCCGGCGTGAGCAAAGAACTTGCCGGCAGCAGGGCTCGAACCTTGACCACGGTTTTCGCCGCCACGCTTTGCGAGGGGATGATGCTTGCGAGCCCAATGACAAGAGCGGCTGCGAGCAGGACGCGCACCGATATCCGCGCTCAATACTGTCGGGACAGGAGCCAGTGAGCCAGGGAGCGCAAGGCTTGCGCTCGTTCGCCAAATGGCGCGAGCGCATGAATGGCCTGATTGTGCAGAAGCCGGACCCGCTGCTGAGATGCCGCTATCCCGATGACGGCAGGGTGAGTGGGCTTCGCACGCTCGCTGTCGGCGCCGGTGGCTTTGCCCAGCATCGATGCGTCGCCGGTGACATCGAGGAGGTCGTCTTGAATCTGGAACGCCAGACCGACCGCGTTGGCGAACCGCGACAGCGCACCGTAGAGGCCCGCATCCAGCGGCGGCGCGCACTCGGCCGCCATCAGCACGCTGGCGCGAATCACGGCGCCGGTCTTGCGCGCATGCATGTCTTCGACCTGGCCGATGTCCAGTCGCTGGCCCTTGACCGCCAGATCGATCGCCTGGCCCCCTGCCATCCCGAATGTGCCGATCGCCTGGGCCAACATGTCAATCAAGCGAAGACGAACTGCGGGCGATGCCGGCAATTTGGGATCACGCGCCAACAGTTGGAAGGCCAGCGGTTGCAAAGCGTCTCCCACCAACAGCGCCGTGGCCTCATCGTAGGCCTTGTGGCAAGTGGGCCGGCCGCGACGCATGTCGTCGTTGTCCATGGCAGGCAGATCGTCGTGTACCAGCGAGTACACGTGCACGAGTTCAATGGCGCAGGCCGCCGCCTCGACGTCGTCCTCCGACAAACCCACCGCGCGCGCGGTCGCGAATACCAATGCGGGGCGAACGCGCTTGCCGCCTCCCAGGACGCTGTAGCGCATGGCCTCGTGCAATCGCGCCGGCACGGCATCGGCCGGAGGAAGCCGCGCCTCCAATGCGCTTTCCATCCGCGTGCGCCACGATTCTAGTTGTGCGCCAAAGTCGTCTGAGTCATCCTCGCGCCGGATTCGTTGATCCGCGGCGTCGCTCACGATCCTCGGCTCACGCGCTTGATGTCGCTGAGCGGGATAGCCGTGACGGCCGCAAAGCGTGCGCCGCCGTCGCTGTATTCAAAGGGTAACTCGGGCGCCATCGGCCCAGCGACGCGCGGCCCGCGCAGCGACGTCAACAGTGCCTTGACGGGATTGCTGAACGCATCGTTGACCGCCGTTCCCTCGAACCCACAATGGGCCATGCAGTTATCGCAGCGCGGGTTCTTGCCGACCCCGTACTTTTCCCACTCGGTATCCTCGATGAGGGCTTTGTAGGTCGGCGCATAGCCTTCATCCGACAACAGGTAGCAGGGCTTTTGCCAGCCGAAAATGTTGTAGGTCGGATTGCTCCAGGGGGTGCACTGGTAGGTCTGATTGCCGGCCAGAAAGTCCAAGAACAATGCCGAATGATTGAACGACCAGGCGGGTTTTCCCGCCGGCCGGCGGCCGCGGCTGAAGATGTCGCGGAACAGCTGCTTGCTGGCATTGCGTCCCAGAAACACGTCCTGCCGCGGGGCGTGGTGGTAGCTGTAACCAGGGGACACCGTGATTCCTTCGACCCCCAGGGCCATCGCGGTATCGAAAAATTCGGCCACGTCGTCCGGATTCTCGCCGTTGAACAACGTGCAATTCACCGTCACCCGAAATCCCTTGTCGCGGGCCAGCTTAATGGCGGCGACCGCCTTCTCGAACACCCCCTCCTGGCACACCGACTCATCGTGACGTTGCTGATTGCCGTCCAAATGGATCGAAAAAGTCAGATACGTCGAAGGCTGATACTCGCCGATGTGCTTGGACAGCAATATGGCATTGGTGCACAGATACACGAATTTCCGGCGCGCCACGATGCCGGCGACGATCTGCGGCATCTCCTTGTGAATCAGCGGCTCGCCGCCAGGAATGGAAACAATGGGCGCGCCGCACTCGTCGACCGCACGCAACGCATCCTCCACCCCTACCCTCTTCTGCAGAATTTCCTTTGGATAGTCGATCTTGCCGCAACCGGCGCAGGCCAGATTGCACTGGAACAAAGGTTCCAACATGAGCACCAGCGGATAGCGCTTATCGCCGCGCAGCTTACGCCCGGCGATATAGCGGGCGACCTTGTACATTTGCAGGAGTGGGATGGCCATGGGTCTATATTACCAGCACCGCGTGGGCGTGGTCCCGCCAGATTCGTTCCCATTCGAGCATAAACCAGGGGGTAAACGTTCGCCCGCCTTGCGCGGCAATTTCGCGGTGCAGGGCCTCGGGGCTGATCCAGCGCCAGTCGAGAATTTCCGAGGAATTCACCTTAATCGGGCCGCTGGATCGCCCGATGAATACCGAACACAGCTCGTGCTCCGCACCAGTCGCATCGAATTGGGCCTGGTATCGAAATTTGTATAAAAAGCGCAGCGGGCAGCTGATCCCCAGCTCCTCGTACAAACGGCGCTGCGTCGCCGTTTCCAGAGTCTCATCGCCGCGAGGATGGCTGCAACAGCTGTTCGACCAATACATCGGCCACAGCCGCTTTGAGGCAGCACGCTGCTGGATCAGCACTTCGCCGCCCTCATTGAAAATCAGCAACGAGAATGCGCGGTGCAGTATCCCGCGTCCCTCGTGACATAACGCCTTGCTGAGATGGCCGATGTTGCGATCGGCATCGTCCACCAAGATCAGGGCTTCGGAATCCACCGATAAAGCATTCATACCATCATCATATTAGAGTAACCCTTGCTCGCGGAACCAGCGAACGGCATCTTCGAATGCCTGCACCGGCGGCCGCCACTGGTAGCCCAATTCCCGCACCGCTTTGGCGCTCGAAAAGTACATGCGCTTGCGCGACATGCGCACGCCTTCCAAAGTGATGCGCCCGCTGCGGCCGGACAGCTTGGCATATCCTTCCGCCAGATAGGCGATGGGCAGCACCACGCCGTAGGGCAGGCGCACGCGCGGAGGTTTGCGACCGACCAGGCCCGCGATGAGCCCGAGAATTTCTCGCAAGCTCATGTCCTGGCCGCCCAAAATATAACGCTCTCCGACGCGCCCGCGCTGGTACGCCAGCAAATGCCCGGCAGCGACATCATCGACGTGGACGATGTTCAAGCCGGTATCGACATACGCCGGCATTCGGCCGGCCGCTGCGTCGAGCACCAGTTGACCGGTGGGGGTGGGCTTCACGTCCCCGGGTCCCACCGGCGTGGAGGGGCTGACGATGATGACGGGATATCCTTCGCGCGCGGCCGCGCGCACCGCCTCTTCGGCGAGAAATTTCGAGCGCTTGTAATGGCCGATCATGTTATGCAGCGCGACCGGGCTGCTCTCGTCTCCCGCCGTGCCGTCGGTCGGGATCCCGATGGTCGCGACACTGCTGGTATAAACCATGCGCTGCACCCCGGCGCGCTTCGCGGCATTCAAAACATTGCGGGTGCCCTCGACATTGGTTCGATAGAGTTGCGATGGATCCGGTGCGCCCAGCCGATAGTCCGCGGCCACATGAAACAAGGCAACACACTCTTGGGCGGCGCGATCGAGCGCCGTTGAATCATTGAGATCGCCCTCCGCTACCTCAACATCAAGATCGCTGATGTTGCGCCGATCGGATCCCTTGCGCGCCAGCACCCGCACCCGCCACTGCGCGGCCAACAATGCTCTTGTCACCGCGGCGCCGACAAATCCGGTGGCGCCGGTCACCAGTGCCTTCATGAAAGATAGGTGTCCGAATCGAGCGGGACCAATGCGCCGGCTTCCGCGACCGCTCGCAAGCTGCGCATCGCCGTGCGATAACGTGCCGCGAGCCGGATCAGTGCCGCGATCTCGCCCGGCGCCACCACGAGACCGGCGACCAGGCGCCCGATCCTCACGCGTCCGGCGCGGCTCGCGGCGACGACCGCGCCCGGCAACATATCCGCAGCGGTATCGACAATCACCCGTACCGCAACGAACGGCAATTTGCGACCGGCGGCAACAGCGGCAACGGCCGCGCTTTCCATATCGACCGCCGCAGCACCGGTGTCGCGAAACGCCGCGGCTTTGTCGGCGAGCGTTTCGATTGCCTGATCACTCATGAGCAGTTTGTTCTCGCTCACGACGCGCGACGGACTGATCGAGGCGCCGATGCGCCGCCGCCATGTGCGGCAGGTAGCGAAGCGGGCACCGTCGGCGGAAATCAATTCGCTCGGCAGCATGATGGTGCCGGCAGCCAGGGCAGGATCGAGGCCGCCGGCCATCCCAAAGGTCATGAGTGCCGACACCCCGGCGTCAACCAGCGCATTCGCGGCCACTTCCGCGGCGGTGCGCCCGATGCCGCTCACGGCGAGCAATGATCCCTCGCCCAGCACCGCCACTTCGCTCAAGGGCGCCAGTCCATCCCACGGCATCGCAGGTCCCAACGCACGCCCCTCCGCCGCGAGCGCCGCGACGACGCCCACACCGCTCAATGACGGATTCCGCGACTCAATGGGCGATACCGCGACGCGTCAGGTTCCGGTAAGCGGCGAGCGCCCACAGGGGAAAATAGCTCGAGTAACCGTGATACCGCAGGTAAAACACCCGGGGGAATCCCGGCGCTGTGTAGCTAGGATCGCTCCAGAGGTCATTCGCTTGCCGGGTGTGCAACAAGAATTCGACACCGCGCCGCACGGCTGCGGATCCGGCCTCCCCGGCCGACAGCAATCCCAGGAGCGCCCACGCGCTCTGGTACGGCGTGCTCCCGAAATCCTCCGCGGGCCTCGATTGCAGGGCATAGCTGTCGTTGCTTTCGCCCCAACCGCCGTCCGAATTCTGCTGCTCCTTAAGCCATCTCACCGCACGCTTCACCGCAGGATCATCCGGCCCGATATGCGCTTGCGCGAACGCCATGAGCACCGACCAGGTGCCGTAGATGTAATTCGTGCCCCAACGGCCGAACCAAGAGCCGTCCGCTTCCTGCTGCTTGCGCAAATAATCGACGGCACGGTCCAGCGCCGGCTTATCCTGCGGTCGGCCAATGCGCGCGAGCACGGTGACAACCCGTGCGGTCACATCGGCGGTCGGGGGGTCGAGCAGCGCGCCATGATCGGCGAAGGGAATCTTGTTCAAGTAGTAACAGGTATTGTCGGCGTCGAATGCGGCAAATCCGCCATCGCGGCTTTGCATACCCACCAACCAATCCAGCGCGCGCCGCACGCTTTCGGCGTAGCGGTCCGAATCGTGCGCCTGGTGCATAGCCCAGGCGACCACCGCCGTATCGTCTAGGTCCGGATAGAAATCATTGGCGAATTGAAATGCCCACCCGCCGCCGGGCAGCGTGGGCCGTTGCACCCGCCAATCGCCGCGTTCGTCGAGCAGCTGTTTTGTTTTCAACCAGTCCAGCGCACGCGTCGCTGCCGCCCGTGAGGCCTCATCGCCCGTCTCTTGCATCGCAAGACAGGCGAGCCCGGTGTCCCATATCGGTGAAACGCAGGGTTGGCAGTAGGCGCTGGACGGGCCGACGACCAGCAGCTTCTGCAAGGCTCGTTTGGCGATGACCCGCCGGGGGTCATCTTGCGGATAGCCTAAAATGACCATCGCTTCCAAGGCATTGACCATGGCCGGGAAAATGGCGCCGAGACCATCCTCGCCGTTCAATCGATCGACAAACCATTGTTCCGCGCGGCGAGTCGCGCGCTCGCGTACGCCAGCAGGAATCCAGGGATCCATCCTGCGTACGAGCCGATCGACCACGAAGAAAGCTGTCGTGAGCATTCCGCCGCGCCGGAAATAGTGCCGCTCCTGCTCGGGCGCCGTGGTGAACAGCTCGCGAATGTCGACCTTGCGCGGATTCCTAGCGGTCGGCTTGCGCGTGCACAAAATTAACAACGGCACCAGCACCGTGCGCGACCAATAGGAGATCTTGTCGATGTGAAGCGGAAACCACTTCGGCAGCAACATGATTTCCACCGGAATATAGGGCACGCCGCGCCAGGGCAGCTGACCGAACAGCGCCAAGGCAATGCGCGTAAACACATTGGTCCGAGCGGCGCCGCCGCGTTGCAAGATCGCAGCGCGGGCCCTTTGCATATGCGGCGCTTGCGTGTTGTCGCCGGCGAGCTTCAAGGCATAGTAGGCCTTGACGGTGCAGCTCAAATCCAGTTCGCCGTTGTGGTACAACGGCCATCCACCGTGCTCGGCTTGGCGCGCGCGCAGGTGATTGGCGATCTTCGCTTCGAGCCCGCTGTCGATCTCGTCCAGGAAGTGCATCATCATGATGTACTCCGCGGGAATGGTGCAGTCAGCCTCGAGTTCGTAAAGCCAGTAGCCTGCTTCGCTCTGCTGCGCGATGAGCGCGTCGCGCGCCTCGGTGACGGCCCGGTCCAGTGGCGAGGATTCCGGGACGCGCTCGAGCGTGTGCGAAACAATGCCGCCGCGCGCGTCTGGCAGCTCCGCGGGGAACGGAGTGGGTTTCGGAGCGGTTCGATTCACGTGCCGGAACTCCCATAGCGGCGCAGCGCATGTTCCTGCTCACGATCAGTCTCGTCGCTCACGAGCTGGGGACGGGGTCTGCGCAATTCCGGCAGGCGCGCAAGCGGTAGGCCGTGCGCCGCCATCGCGAACAGGCGCCGCAGCATCCAATCGTTGCCGATGGCGATATTGGTCGTCAGCATGGTCATGCTGACCGCCGTTCTCGTGACCTTGACCTGCGCACCGGTGGTAAATCCGGGGTTATGGGCAATTTTTCGTAATGTGAGCACGGCGAGGCCAATCGCCCACAGGCAGAAGCGGCGAATCCCCTTCTCCTCACCCGGGATTAATAATGTGTAATCCAGCGCATTGCGCAGATGCGCATGCGCCACGGCCACAAGTTCGGTCATGCCCTTGCTAAAGCGCGGGTCGTGGGCTTCGTGCGAGATCTGCGCAAGATCGACGCCGTACCTCGTAAAGACCTCTTGGGGCAACCAGCAGGCGCCCCGACCGCGATCCTCCCAGACATCTTTGAGGATATTTGTCATCTGCAGCCCTTGCGCAAAGGAGGCGGCAAGCGCGAAGAGCGCCGCGCGGCGGCGGGCTATGTCGGGCGAGTAGGCGCAGAACAAATCGGTGAGCATTTCGCCGACCACGCCTGCCACGTAGTAGCAATAGTCATCGAGATCGCTCAAGCGGGCGAGACCGCGCCGGCCGGTATTGAACTGAAAGCGTGGCATGCCGTAGCACATGAGCTCCACGCAGCGCTTAATCGCGGCATGCTGGGCCGGACCTAGATTTGCCGTCACGCGCACGACGCGATCCATGTTGCTGACCAGGTCGCGCTCGGTGGCCAAAGTCCGATCCGACAGCCGATGCTCAAGATCGCGCGCCAGCGCGGTCGGGTTCCCGGTCCCCGCAACCACCGCACTGAAGCGCTGCAGGAACCCCAGCGTCTCTGAGGCGGACAGCGCGGGCTCATCTTCTATAGTGTCCGCGATTCTGCAAAGCAAATAGGCGCTGGTCACGGGAACGCTCAGCGCAGGCGGCAGTTGCGGAATGGTCAGCGCAAAGGTGCGCGAGACGTGGGGCAGAATCTGGTCCTGGTAGACCTCATCTGAGCTAACGGAATCCATGCTGCCAGTATCTCGGAAACCTGTACAAATAGCATCATGTCAGCGGGTCCCTCTTGGTGCAAATCCGCAACATCCCGTCTAGTTCATTGCCACGATGAGGGTGGGGCAGTATAAACTGGGCGAATGGACGTGCCGCTGGCCAGTTATCCCTTGCTTGAGACCATCAATACCCCAGCGGACCTGCGCCGCCTGCCGGCAAGCCGGCTTACCGATCTGGCCCAGGAGCTGCGCCAATTTCTGATCCACAGCGTCGCAACCCGAGGCGGCCACTTTGCCGCGGGTTTGGGCACCGTGGAACTAACTATTGCCCTGCATTATGTTTTCAACACCCCCGACGATCGACTGGTTTGGGATGTAGGACACCAGGCCTACCCGCACAAGGTGCTGACCGGACGGCGCTCGCGACTGCACACGATCAAACAGGACGCGGGGCTGGCGCCGTTTCCCACGCGCAGCGAGAGCGAATACGACACTTTCGGCGTCGGCCACTCCAGCACCTCAATCAGCGCGGCGCTGGGTATGGCCGTCGCGGCGGCGCAACGCGGCGAAAGCCGGCGGGTCGTGGCGATAATCGGCGACGGCGCGCTCACGGCGGGCATGGCGTTCGAGGCGTTGAATCACGCCGGTTCGCTGCCCGCGGATCTTCTCATCGTGCTCAATGACAACGATATGTCGATATCGGAAAACGTGGGCGCGCTCTCTAATTATTTGGCGCGTGCGCTGTCGGGAAAGATGTATTCGCATCTGCGCGAGAGCGGCAAGAAAGTTCTGAGGCAAATGCCCACCGTTTGGGAGCTGGCGCGCCGCTCCGAAGAACATTTGAAGGGCATGGTGCTCCCGGGCACTTTGTTCGAGGAAATGGGCTTTAACTACATCGGCCCCATGGACGGTCACGATGTCAAAGCCCTGGTCAATACCCTGCGCAATTTGCAAAAGCTGCGCGGGCCGCAATTCCTGCATGTCGTCACGCGCAAGGGCAAAGGCTACGCGCCCGCGGAAGCAGACCCGATCAAATGGCACGGTCCGGGGCCCTTCGATCCGGCCAGCGGCATGATTTTCAAGGAAGCCAGCACCGGGCCTTCCTATTCTCAGATCTTCGGCAAGTGGCTGTGCGACATGGCGGAGCGCGATCCGAGCATTGTCGGCATCACGCCGGCGATGCGCGAGGGTTCAGGCCTGGTCGAGTTTTCAAAGCGCTTCCCCGCGCGCTATTTCGACGTCGCGATCGCCGAGCAGCACGCCGTGACGCTAGCCGCCGGCATGGCGGTGGAGGGTTTGAAACCCGTCGTGGCGATCTATTCAACTTTTCTGCAGCGCGCCTACGATCAGCTCATCCATGACGTTGCACTGCAGAATCTGCCCGTGGTCTTTGCAGTGGACCGGGCGGGCTTGGTCGGCAGCGATGGTGCAACCCATCAGGGCAGCTACGACCTGACCTTCGCGCGATGCATTCCCAACATGATCATCATGGCACCGGCGGATGAGAACGAATGCCGCCAAATGTTGTACACCGGAACCACGCTGAACTCGCCGTCGATGATTCGCTATCCGCGCGGCACCGGGCCGGGCGTGCCGATCGCCGCGGAGATGACCGCGATTCCGGTGGGACAGGCGCAACTGCGCCGCGAAGGGCGCTGCGGGCTTGCGATACTGGCGTTCGGCGCCTTGGTCGATTCGGCGCAAAAAATTGCCGAGCGCCTGGATGCCACCATGGTCAACATGCGTTTCGTGAAACCCCTCGATGAAAAACTGATCGTGTCGCTCGCCAAGCGTCACCGCGCCATCATCACCATCGAAGAAAACGCCATCATCGGCGGCGCCGGCGCAGGCGTCGGGGAATTGCTGGCTGCGGCCGGTGTACAGCTGCCTTTATTGCACATCGGCATTCCGGATCGTGCCATCGAGCATGGAACGCGCGACACCTGTCTCGCCAGGGCGGGACTTGATCTGGCGGGATTAAGTGCCAGCGTCGAGAACTGGTGGGCGCTGCAAAGCCAGGCGCGTATCCGCTCGGTCAGCAGCGCCTAAGCGCGAGTGAACGGCAACCGGCCGCGCGCCAGCCTGGAGAGGTCGGCAAAGCGCACTAGCGAGCGGCCGCGAGCGTGCAAGGCGGAAAGTTCCTGACGCGTCGGCCAGCTTTGGTAGCTGCCCGCGCCGCTCTGGGGGCTGCCGGTCGCACCATGTGCGATGCCTTCAATCACGTTGGCCAGGAGCTCGGCGCCCTCGCGAAACAGCCGTGCGGTCGCCGCAAACACGCTTGACTGCGGGTGTTCCTCGACTGCCCGCTGCGCAACGATCCGGCCGGCATCGAGTTCTGGACTCATGAAGTGCACGGTGACGCCGAGCGGCGGTATGCCGTGCAACAGCGATTGGAATACCGGATCGACACCCTTGGCCTCGGGCAGCAGCGAGGGATGAATGTTGATACAGCCGCGCGTTGGCAGCGCCAGCGTGGCGCGCGTGCAGGCGTTGATTGAAAAACGCGCTCACCAGCAGTTCGGGCGCGCACTCGGCCAGAAATCGCCGCCCTTCAGCATCGTTGATATTGCGTGTGGAGAGCACAGGCAGCCCGGGCGCGGCGCCCCGCATGGGGACGGCTCCGATTCCGCCGAGAACGCACAGCCAGTCAGCGAGGGTAGTCGTACACCACAAATAGAGCGCATAGGCGACTCCGCTGCGGCGAACCTGCGCCACCGCACCGCGCAGGAAGCCGAACTTGGGATCGAGCACGCGCGTCGAGCGGATCACCGCGCAAATCTCGAGCCGATCACAGGCGCGCAGGCGGCGCAGCACCAATGCGCCATACAAGCCGCCGCAGGTGCAAAACACGGTGCGCAGCCGCGCCGGCGGGACTACCCGCGCGGGCTCGCTCACAGCCGCCGCATCTCTTCGCGCGAGCGCGTCCACCGCGTTCGGATTTGCTCCTCGGTGTGTTCGCTGCTGATGAAAAACCGCAGCCGCGCGGAGCGCTCCTGCACGGCGGGGTAGACGATCGGCTGCACGTTGATCTTGCGCCGGAACAGCGCCTCGGAAAGACGCGCCGCCTTGAGCGAGCTATGAGTGATTGCCGGGATCACCGAGAGTCCGCGCTCGAGGCCGGTATCGATGCCGCGCGCGCGCGCCGCCTCGAGGAATTGCCGGCCGCGCGCCTGCAGCGTCTGCGCGCGCTGCGGTTCGGCGTGCAGCAGGCGCAGCGCCGCCAACGCCGCGGCGGCGGCCGGCGGCGGCATGCCGACGCTGTAGACGAAGCCCGGCGCGGCGCACTTGAGATGCTCGACCAGCGCGCGCTCTCCGGCGATATAGCCGCCGCAGCTGGCGAGCGCCTTGCTGAGCGTGCCCATCCAGATATCCACGTCGCTGCCGCGCAGACCGAAATGCTCTTGGATGCCGCGGCCGCCGCGGCCGAGCACGCCGAGCGAGTGCGCCTCGTCGACCATCAGGAAGGCACGGTGGCGCCGCTTGATCTCCACGAATCGCGGCAGGTCGGGAATGTCGCCGTCCATGCTGTACAGGCCCTCGATCACGATCAGCACGCGCTCGTATTGCAGGCGGCACTGCGTCAGCAGCCGATCGAGCGCCTCCCAATCGTTGTGCGCGAACGGCATGCGCCGCGCGCCCGACAGCTGGCTGCCGATCAGCGCGCTGTTGTGGATCAGCGCGTCGTGCACGATCAGGTCCTTCGGCCCGAACAGGTGGCCGATCGTCGACACGTTGGTCGCGTGACCGCTGACGAACACGACGCAATCGTCCACGCCGTGCGCGGCGGCGAGCGCCTGCTCGAGTTCGCGGTGGATCGGGCGCTCGCCGGAGACGAGCCGGCTCGCCGACGCCGAGGTGCCGTAGCGGTCGATCGCCGCCTTCGCGGCCGCGTTGACCTCCGGATGCCCCGCCAGACCCAAGTAGTTGTAGCTCGAGAAGTTCGTGAAGGTCTCCCCGCCGATCACCGTGGTCGCGCCGGCGAGTCCGTCGTGCACGCGGAAGAACGGATTGCCGACCCCGAGTTTCTCCGCTCCCTCGTTGAGGATGCGCAGTTGCTGATAATCCGGATGCAAATCGAAACGGTTCCAACTGTCGGGGATCGAGTCGCCGTGCGCCGAGCGGCTGGCTTCGCGCAATCGGCACGGGCGCGCTGCGATCGACTTCGATCTTACGCATGCGCCGCTGCAAGGCTTCTTGGATGAGCCGCTCTTTGAGCGGCGCCGTGAGCCCGTGCAACGCCTTGCGTGGCCCGCTCATGGCCGCTGTCCAGCCGTGAGGGACAGCGCAGCGGCGCGTCGCTGATTCCGGCGCTGATTTCGGCGCTGAACTGCGCCGCATTTTCCGCGCCGAGATCGGCGATGTGCTGCGCAGCGACGACGAGCACCTGCGCCGCGAGGCTGCGTTGCCTGCGCCCTCGGCGGCAGGGTCCTCGGCGGGGTGCAGCAGCCGCAGGATGCGCTCCACGACGCTCTCGATCGTCGGGCCGCCGCTCAACGCCAGCGCCGACAGTTGAACGTCGAGCCGCGCTTCGAGCGAGGTGGCGAGCTCCACGGCCATCAACGAGTCCATGCCCATCTCCAACAATGACATCCCGGATTCGATCCGTTCCGGGGCGATCCGCAGTATTTCAGCCACCTCGGCGCGTACGATTTCGGTCAATGCTTCGACCAACGCACTGCCGCTGAGCGAGTCGAGCCGCCGACGCAGCTCCTGCGCCGACTCGGTGCCATGGGCACCGCGCTCGCCGACGACCGAGCGCGCCAGAACGGAGAATTTCGGCGCCGCGCGAGGCCGGTAAGGAGCGGCCGAGCACCGCCCAGTCGAGATCGAGCAGCCCGACATTTCCGGCCGGAGAACCGAGCAGCGACTCGAGCGCGAGCAGCGCATCGTCCGACTTGAGCGGCGCACCGCCCATTCGGCCAACCAGCGCCTCGAGAATCCGTTCATTGCGCGCCAAGTAACCCGCATCCGCGATCGGACCCCAGCCGATGCAGGTGACCGGGAGCTCCCGCGCACGGCGCTCCGCCGCGAGCGCCTCGAGCGCCATATTGGCCGCGACATAGGCCCCCTGGCCGGGATTGCCGAACAGCGTAGTCGCCGATGAATACAGGATGAAAAAATCCAGCGCCTGCGTCGCGCGTCGCCTCGTGCAAGTGCAAGGCGCCGCGAATCTTTCGGCGCGAGCACGCGCTGCAACTGCCCGCGATCCATGTCGCGCAGCAACGCATCCTCGATCACCATCGCCGCGTGCACGACGCCGCGCAGCGGCGGCATGTGCGCTTCGATCGACGCAGCGCATCGGCAACTGCGCCGCATCGGCAACGTCGCAGGCCGGTGCCTGGACCGTCACGCCGGCCGCGGCAAACTCGTCGAGAATCGCTCCCGGCCCCGGGCGTCGCGGCGGCGCCGCGCCGGGTGAGCAACGCGAGGTGTCGTGCGCCGTGACGCACCAGCCACCAAGCGGTGCGCAGTCCGAATCCCGAGAGGCCGCCGGTCACCACATAGGTGGCGTCAGCCTGGGCGACGGCGGGCAGTTCGGCCGATCGGCGCCCCGAGCGGAGCGAAATCCGGCGCAAAGGTCACCACCACCTTGCCGATGTGGCGCGACGCCTGCATGTGCCGAAAGGCCGTCGCGATTTCGGCCGCGTCGAATGTGCGGTGCGGCAGCGGCTGCAGCGAACCGTCGGCGAACAGGGCCATCAGGTCGATGAACACCCGGCGCGCCGTGTCGGGGCGCTGCGACAGCAATTGGTCCGCATCGATGCCGAAGTAGCTGATGTTGTTGCGCAGTGGCCTGAGGCCGATGTGCGAGTTCTCGTAAAAATCGCGCTTGCCGAGCTCGAGCATGCGGCCAAAGGGCCGCAATAGCCGCAAGTTGCGCGAGATGGCATCCCCGGCAAGCGAATTCAAGACCACATCGACGCCGGTGCCGCCGCTGGCACGCAGCACTTCGTCCGCGAAGTTCAGCGAGCGCGAGTCGAACACATGGTCGGCGCCGAGCAGCCGCACGAAGTCGCGTTTGGCATCGCTGCCCGCGGTAGCGAAGATCTCCGCGCCGAGGTGCTTCGCCAGCTGGATGGCGGCGATTCCGACGCCGCCGGCGGCGCCGTGGATCAATACCCGTTCGCCCTCGCGCAGGTGCGCGAGCTCGTGCAACGCATAGTACGCTGTGAAAAATGCGCTCGGTACGGTAGCCGCCGCGGCAAACGACCAATGGGCGGGTTTGCGGGCAACCGCGAGAGCGCGCGTGCGCACATGATTGGCAAACGAGGCCGGCGCAAACGCTATCACGGCATCTGACGGCGCGAGTTCCGACGACCGCCGCGCCCACCCGGGTCACGATGCCGGCGACTTCCATGCCGAGCGTCGGACCGCAAAAGCCGTCCTCCACCGCCTCGTCCGGCAACAACCCCATCGCATACATCACGTCGCGAAAATTGAGTCCTGCCGTGCGCACCTCGATTTCCACCTCGTCCTCGCCCAGCGCTCCGGGCTCAGGCACGGCGCGCCACTTGAGATTGCGGAAGGGGCCAGGCACCGAGCAGTCGAGCTGCACGCGCGGGCGAGACGCAGTGCGCCGCGAGAAGCGCCGGCGCTCGCGGCCGCGCGGAGATCATGAACCGCGGCACATAGCGGCCCGTAGCGGTCAGCAAGATCTCATCCTCCGCGTCCGGATAGAGCATTTCCTGCGCGAGCTTCGCCGCATTCGGCGTACAGGGAATCGGATCGTGAAGATCGAGCCAACGGATGCGCCGATCGGCAAACTCTTGCATCGCGACGCGCGCGAGACCCCAGAGCGCCGCGTCGCGCAGTCGGTCGACTTCGAGCACCTCCGTCGCGGATCTCTGCGCAGCGTCGGGCAGCGTGTCTGTCCCCGCATGGGCGGCAATGAGCCATGCGTCCGGGCAAATCGTGCGCCGTGCGCAAGTCTGCAGCCACGCTGCGAAGACGGCGGCCCGCGCCTCTTGCGCGGTGGCACGCGTTTCGGGTGAGGCGCCGGCCGTTCGGAGGTCGAGCCCTACCAGATGAATCCAGGCGTCGGGTTCCTCGCCGCTTTGCTTGAGCTCGGCGAGCAGCCGCTCCCAGTGTGCCGGAGCGCAGGGGTCGAGTGCGTGGCACTTCGGGACCGACGCGCTCATAAATCGGCGCCGCCACGACCGTCACGACGCGCTGGCCGGCCGCGACTAGGGCGGCGCCGAGAGCCTGCCCGAGGTCTGCGGAATAGCCGGCGGCATCGCGCGCGATGAGCCATGTTCGAGCCGGCGCCTGTGCCGGTTGCGTCTGCGGTTGCAGTTGCGTCGCCGCTCGCTGGGCGTGCTCGGCGTGCGCGTTGTCCGCTCGCGCGATCAACACGTAAGGCCCGGTCGGGGCCTCCGGGGTATCGTGAACTGCCTCGACCGACTCGAACCCGAGCTGCGCGAGGAGTCCCCGCCATGCTGCCGGTGGGCGCAGGCGCGAACGCACGGCCGACTCGGTCACTCCCTTGCCACCAAAGCGATTCCAGACCGAACATGAGATCGGCCGCCCGCGACGCGTGTCTCTCCAGTATTACCAGGCGCCCATCATCGAGCAGAAGGCGCCGCGCGTTCATGAGGCGCAGAGCCGGGTCCGGCGCGTCGGCCACGCCCTCGCCGAGCACGACAATGTCGTATCCGCTGGACTTGACGACGCCTTCGGGCTCCGGCGGCGGATCATGATCGAGGTCAACGATCCGACATTCGAGCGTGTCAATCGCCGGCCAGCGTCCGCGCAAATCGTCCAACACAGCCTGAGAGGCAGTGCCGATCACCATGTCGCAGCGATCGGCATCGACTTCCGGAACCAATGGGAGTCCGTCCGCCGGGAAGGCGCCGACGAAACGCAGCACCCGCAGGCGAGCATGCGCCGGTTGGACAGCCGCCGCAGAGCGAATCACGTCCGAGAGAGCTTCCATCATCCCGGCTGCTTCTTCGTGCGTGCAGCCGTCTGCCCACGCAGACACGCTATCAGGGTGAGCGGCCCTCACGGCGCTTTCGAGCGTGCCCGCGCGCAACCGTTCGGCAAGGTGCAGACCGGCGGCACCGACGCGCGCGGTGAGCGACGCATATTCCGGGTAGTCGGCGATCAGGCTCATCCAGATGTCTTCGGGCTTGGGCAGCGCGACCTCGGTGCGCCACAGCCACTGGCTCGCGATGGGCTGTACCACGCCGTCCTCGACGAGCAGCTGTAGGAGATTACGCAACATCGGTGCGCTGCTCGCGGCAATGCGGCCGGACTCGATCAGCGCCCGCGGTTCGATGGGTTGATCACCGGCGAGCTCACGCAGTCCCCGTGCGCCAAAGGACGCGCACAGTGCGTCGAGCAGCGGCTCGAACTCTTGCGAGAAGCGCCGCCGCGCGGCCACCCGCTCGGCGGTGTGCAGCCGCGCCGCGCAATGGTGCGCGAGTTCGCCGAGGGCGGGCAGTGGCACGGCGCAATGCGGGTCGCGGCGCGGCATGGGCACCGCGCGCGCCGTGATCCAGCGGGCGCGTTGGGCAGTACCGGCGTGCACGGCGACGGCTCGAAAACGGACGCCGTGGGCGATAGCGATCGGCGCGCTTAAATCATCGTACAGCGAGAAATCGGCGCGCATGGAGCGGCCGCTGCGGCGCCCGGCATTCGCGGCGGCGGCGAGCGCAAAGGCGACCCGGGTGTGGGGCTGCCATAGTTCGAGCCGATCGATGCGCACCGGCAAGAATGCCGGAATCTCGGCGCGATTCGCCGACGTGTCCTTTTGATCATGCGGCGCGAGGTGCGCGAGCAACTGAAAGGCGCCGTCGAGATAGGCGGGATGCAACAGTGCGCGCGCCGTCTCCCCGGCGATTTCTGGCGGCGTCGCGATGGCGCCCAGGATTCCCTTGCGCCGATGCCAAACCGAGGCAACCGAACGAAACGCAGGTCCATAGTGCAGGCCGACCGCCGAGGCATACGCATAATGCGTTTCCGCGGAAACGTCCGGGTCGCGGGTGGGGGTTTCCAGGGGCGCGGCGTTGCTGGGCAGGCAATCCTCGACCAGTCGTCCGGTCGCATGCGTGCGCCAGGGATCTTCGCACAGACGTTCGCGGCTAACGATGGTGAATCGGCCATCGCGCGGGGTCGATGCGTAGACGCACGGTTCTGGAGCGGTCCGATTCGAGCAGCAACGGCGCGACGATCTCCAAATCCTCGATCACCAGCGGGGCGCTCTGCACGCGCTGCTCCAGGCGCCGGCGCTCGAAGCCGGCGGCAAGCGCCATCTCGACGAATCCCGAGGCCGGCAGCACCGCGCCGCCGCCGACCACATGATCGGCATAGAGCGGGAGCGTCGCCAGGTCCACATGATTTTCCCAGTGCAGCGCATCCCCCTTGAGGCAAAACCCAGCAGCGGGTGCAAAACCCGTCGTGCCAGGCGTCCCTGGGATTCGGAAGTGCTCGAATGCCAATGCCGCTCGCGCTGCCACGGATAATGCGGCAGATCCACGTATCGACCGGGCACCGGAAACAGGCGCGCACGGTCGCGCAGGCCGCCGGAGAGCTCGAGCTGCATGGCGAGCGTGCTCAAGCGCTCGCCGCCATCCATCTTGCGCGTCAGGCTCGGCAGCACCAGCGCGCCGGCGCCGAGAGGTTTGATGATCTCGGTGAGATACGTGGTGAGTACGGCGCGCGGGCCGATCTCGACGAAGGTATTGACGCCGGCGTCGAGCATCGCGCGGATCGCGGCGTCGAACTTTACCGGTTCGCGCACATTGCGCCACCAGTAGGCGGCGTCGATGGCGTTTGGCCCGACGCGATCGCCAGTCACCGAGGAATACATTGGAAGCGCCGCGGAGCGCATCTCGAGGCCTCGAGGGCATGCACGAGATCCGCGCCGATCGGGTCCATCGCCGAGCTGTGAAACGCATAATCCAAGGCGAGGCGCTGGCAGCCGATGCGGCGCTGGGCAAGGGCGTCTTCAAGTAGAGTCATCGCCTCCGTATCGCCGGCCACCGTCACCGCACTCGGGGCGTTGACCGCGGCAATGGTCAGGCGAGAGTCGAGCTTGAGCTCGGCCAGGAGCTCCGCCGCCTGCGCGTGTCCCACGGAAACGGCCGTCATGCAGCCTTGCCCGCGGGTACGGCCTTGGTGTGTGCTGCGCTCGTGAATCACGCGCACCGCCTGGTCCAGCGTCAACGCGCCGCTCGCCCAGGCGGCGGCCACTTCGCCGACGCTGTGGCCGCACACGTGCGATCGGCCGTACCCCTCGGCGCTCCAGGCCCCTCGTCAGGCCGACCTGGATCGCGAACAAGGCCGGCTGCGCGACTTCGGTCAGTGCAAATCGATTGGCCTCGGGCAGCGCATTGAGCTCTGCGAAGCATCGACTCGCCGCAGCGGAGCGCATATAGCGCGTCCACCTCCATGAGCGCCTCGCGAAACGCCGCATCCTCATCCAGCAGCCGCAATGCCCATGCCGGCCCACTGCGAGCCGTTGCCTGAGTACACGAAGGCGGGCGCCGACGCTTCCGGGCGATGTTTACCGACCGTGACCCCGGCGGCAGCACCCGTGACGCCGAACTGCTCGAGCGCGAATGCGCCAGTTCCTGCCGATCCCTCCCCACTCGCGGCAAGCCGATGCGGGTGTACCTCGCGGTGATACGCAGCGCTGTAGGCAATATCGCATTCGGTGAGGTCCGTTCGCTCGCACAGGTGCTGCGCCATGTCGCGCGCCACGTCGCGCAGCGCTTGCGGGCTGCGTGCCGACAGCAGCAGCGGCGGATTCGGCAGCCATGAGGCGTGAGGGGGGCGCAGCGCCCCCGACGGATTGCCTCTCCTTCTGGTAACTGGTCAACACCGCGTGTGCATTGGTGCCGCCGAAGCCGAACGCGCTCACGCCGACGACCAGACGCCATTCCCCAGCTCGAGGGGCTCGGTGACGGGCGCCAGGTTCCAGCCGAGGACATCGATGTGCGGGTTCACGGTATGCACATGGATATTCGCCGGAACCCGCCGATCGCGCAGCACATGCAGCGCTTTGAAAAGCCCGGCCATGCCGGCGGCGGCCTCGAGATGTCCGATGTTGCCTTTGATCGAGCCGATGGGCAGCGGATTGTCGGGCGGCCGGTGCCGGCCGATGGCCTCGCCGATGGCGCGTGTCTCGAGCGGATCACCGACCGCAGTCCCCGTGCCGTGTGCCTCGAAATAGTCGATGTCTCCGGGCGCGAAATACCGGCGCGCCCATACACTTCACGGAGCAGCTCCGCCTGCGCCTCATGGCTGGGCACCGTCAGTCCCGGCTTGCGCCCATCGCTGTTGACGCCGGTGCCCGCCACCACCGCCAGGATCCGGTTGCCGTCGGCGAGCGCTTGGGCCAAGGGCTTCAAGAGCACGACGCCGCCGCCTTCGGAGCGCACATAGCCATCCGCGCCAGCATCGAACACCCGGCAGCGACCCTGCCGCGACAGCATCGAGGCCTTGGAAAAGCCGATGAATCCATACGGGTGCAGGTGCAGACTGATGCCCGCGACCAGCGCAGCGTCCGTCTCCTGGCTCCGGATCGACTGACAGGCCTGATGAAAAGCGACCAGCGAGGACGAACAGGCGGTATCGATGGTCATGCTCGGTCCGCGCAGATCGAACACATACGAGAGGCGATTGGCGGCAATACTCCCGGCGTTGCCGGTCATCGTGGTCGCGTCGATGGCGCCCAGATCGTCGGCGCGGCGGTAAGCATAGTCGACGCTCGACAGACCCACATAGACGCCGCAGCGGCTGCCGCGCATCGATGAGGGGGAATGCCGGCCTGCTCGAACGCCTCCCACGCCATCTCCAGCAACACCCGCTGCTGCGGATCCATTTGCTCGGCTTCCCGCGGGGAAATCCCGAAAAACGCTGCATCGAAACCCGCAATGTCGCCGATCGAACCCGCCGCGAACGTATAGGACGTCCCGGGTTCAGTCTTGTTCGGATGCAGCAGCGTGTCTTGCGACCAGCGATCGGATTCGACCGAGGTGACGAGATCGCGACCGGCAAGCAGCGCCTGCCACAGCGTTTCGTCCGTGCCTCCTGGCAGCCGGAACGAGAAACCGATCACCGCGACAGGAGGCACATCCCTGTAATATGTCATGTCAGGATTGTACGTGCGATGAGCCGCGGATAGCCATGACGCGCGTCGATTTTTGTGACTAGCGGGACCCTTGCGTTTTTAAAGAAATATGCATCTAAGAAATTTTCTTGAAAATATATCTCCTCAGCATCGGCAAGAATTCCAAGAACTAGACCCCGAGATCGTTTTCTTGGCTACAGGGACACCGAACATCAGGGTGGCGGGCGGTGAGTAGTGGCTGAACCGCGGGCGGCCTTTCGGTCAAATCCGCCGAATCAATGGAGCGGGCAAGTGGATCAAGTGTTCTCCCTATGAAGTCGACTAAACCTCGATTAGTCGTTGTCTTGGGCATGCACCGCAGCGGCACGAGCGCCATCACGCGTGCGCTCATGGCGCTTGGCGTCGACCTTGGCAACTCGCTTCTGCCTCCGGACAAAGTATCAATGATGCCGGTTATTGGGAGGATGCGGACTTTAATCGGTTGAACATGGAGATGCTACACGCGCTCCAAGCAGACTGGCACCACTTGGCGCCATTGCCTCAAGACTTCGTTGCTCGATTGACCGAGCAGGGCTTTCTCCTTGGGCCGTGGATCTGCTGCGAGCAAAGGTCCGCGCCTCGTCCGTGTTCGGATTCAAAGATCCGCGAGTCCCTTTGCTATTGCCGTTTTGGAAGAAGGTTTTTCAGCACTGTAACGTGAAGATTAGTTACCTTTTGGCGCTTCGCAATCCAATTAGCGTTATCCAGTCCCTGGCAAAGCGCGATCAGTTCGATTTAGAAAAGAGCGCCCTGCTCTGGTTGACACACACTGTTTCGAGTCTTGAAGGTATGCGCGGAGAGAGCAGCCGAACATTGATCGACTATGACCGCTTGATACGCGCGCCGGAACCTGAGTTATACCGGGTGGCCTCCGATTTGAAATTGCGGGTCGATCCGAAGGAATTACAAATCTACCGGACGCAGTTTTTGGACCAGAAACTTCGGCATACAACGTATGGCCCGGACGATCTCGCGCTCAGTAGTTTCACGGAATCCTTTGTGCGAGACCTGTACTTAGTTTTACTCGATGCCGCTTCCGGAAAGTTGGCTATCGACTCTCCTGCGGTGCTACACCAACTCTCAAGATCGCGCGGGGAACTGGATCGCTGGGAATATCCGCTGAAGTACGTTGATTCATTGTATTACTTCAAGCGCAGCGCGAGCCAAGAAATCATGACACGCGATGCGCAAATAAGAGAATATCAGGCGGAACTAGCGCGGCTTCGCAGCGAGATTTCGGCTGAGCACCTGACCACGGCGAAGCGGGACTCAGCTATCAGTGCGCTCGAGAAAGTAAGTGCTGAGCGAGCCTCGCAGATACAAGAGCTGACCGTTCGGTTGGAGCGAACCCAAGGCGAGTTGGTTCGCGAAGCGCAAGCCGCGGCGCATTGCAGCTCGACAATCAGCGCGCTCGAAGGGACCCTCTCAAATTTGAGACAGCAAGTCGAGGAATTCCAAGTTCGATTCGATCGGACGCAGAGTGATTCAATTCTTGAAGCGCTGCGACTGCGCGTCGCGAGTCGGCCATGAAAGCGATCGAAGGTGCGCTGGCGGCTTCGCGCTCGCAATCGAAGGAATTGCAATCGCGATTGGTACAAACGGAGGGCGAGCTCCAGCGTACAGTCGGCGCATATGAACAACAAATCGCGTCGCTGACGGCGAAAGGTGACTCCCCCCGGTCAAACGTCGCGACGCTTCAGAAAACCATCGACGCTCATGAAGGCAGAATTATCGTGTTGACAGCTGAGGGGGATGCCGCTCAACGCAGCGTTGCGACGCTACAGCAAACCGTCGGCGCCTATAAACAGCAAGTGAGCTCGTTGATGGCGGAGAGGGATGCCGCTCAACGGAATATAGCGAATTCGCATAAGACAATCGCTGGCCAGTCGGAGATGGTTCGCTTGGTCGAGATGGCGCGCACCCATTTGCAGGCTCAATTGTTGGAAAGCGAGTCGAAGGTGAACGACCTGGAAGGCACCGTTCGCACACTCCAAGAACAGGTTCGCAAGGAGCTTGGGTTTACAAGAGTCAACTCACCACCCGATAAGCCCATTGCGCAGAAGAAATCAGCGCTCCGTTCGCTTCTTGACTACGATGGCCGTGCATTCGTTAGGGCCGCCTACCTTGCGTTGCTTCGGCGCGAACCAGATGCCGACGGGCAATTTTATTACTGGGGACGGTTGCGTGCTGGGGCACCCAAATTGCAACTTCTAGGTGAAATATCGAGATCGGCGGAGGCGCGAAGAGCCAATTGTAGGATTCCGGGACTGAAAACGGCGGTGCGACTGCAGCGGCTTGCTCGAACTCCAATTGCGGGTAATGTCATCGCGTCGTTGCTTAAACTCGAGTCCTTCGGGTCCAGCCAATCCCGCCTGCGCGCCTTGCAGCAGCAGGCCGTCGACACATCGCTCTCTCTTGACAGGCATTTCGATCATTTTGAGCAAAGCCTTCGGCTGTTGGGTCAAGTGACTTCGCCGAGGAAAAAACCAGCGGAGGTTTTCATTCCTCGTTGGGAGTCGGGTTTGCCTCAATCAGTTGTGACGGAGAATCATCAGCGAGCTCGCGGAGAACCGGCTTCGCGACACCCACTCGTATTCCAAATCGAGTATGCGGCTACGGCGTCTCCGGCAAGCGTGGGGCTCAGTGACGATACCCGTGAACTGGCGGCGGGCTTTAAGAGAATTCGAATCGCCGACGGGCCGTCTCGCGCCGAGGTCGTCAACATCGATTTCACGACGGGTGGCAATGCAAGGGATTTTGTGCTTTTTGGGTTTTCCGACAGCGAAGAATGGGGCAGTTGGACAAACGGCAAGAAGTCGGCTTTCGTTGTCTGGCGACCGCCAGAGGATCTTGGCACGCTGGAAATATCGATCGACGCAAATCCATTTCGAGGCGCGTTCTCGGAAATGCAGTGCTTGTTGACATCTAGCATGGGCCACCGTGCGGAATTCCTACTACGCGACGGTATGTATGACTTCCGCGTGCAAGAGGTGGCCGACGGAAAGACCGACTTGGAGATGTTCTTCGGTGGGAAATTCGGCGTGGAATGCGCGAACAACGTATCGTTGTCCAGTCGGACCCCCAGGTTCTCAATAATAATTTTGAATTTCAACAAGCCACAGTTGTCGCTTCTGAGCGCGGATCAGTGCTTGCGGCTTCAATCTCGCATCCCTTCGAGGTAATCATCGTCGATAACGGTAGTACCAGCGAGAACTTCGCCGTTCTTAAAGTCTTCCGATATTCCAGTTCGCGTGCATCGCATACCTTGCAATCGTTTTTTTGGGGAAGGCAACAACATAGGCGCGGAAGTAGCACGCGGCGAATACCTTGTTTTCTTAAACAATGACGCTTTCGTCGCCCCACACACCATCGACGCGCTGGCGGATGCATTTGACGCAGATCCGAAATGCGGCATCGCGGGGCCAATCTTTCGATATCCCGACGGCCGTCTTCAGGAGGCCGGGGGCTTCATTGGGGTGGACGGCATTGCGGAGCAACGTGGGAAATTTGGCGCGCCATTCGATGTCGCTTCGCTACCTCAGTTCGATGTGGTGGACTACGTTTTGGCTGCGTGTCTTATGATCCGCACGAGCCGATTCTTCGACGTGGGTGGGTTCAATTATCGCTTTGACCCCGCGTACTACGAAGACACTGATCTTTGTTTTCGGATACGCTTGCGCAACGAGCACGTCCTTCTCGCGCGGGACGCGGTTTGTTTCCATATCGAAAATGCAACCACCGCGGACAAGAGAAGCGCGTCCGGCGTCGTGTCCACGGTGGATCACAACCGCAAGGTTTTCCTTTCTGTGTGGGGCGATTTTCTGGCCAATCGATCACGCGAGAATCTCCCCCGCGGTCTAATGCCGCCCAGCGGCGTTCGGGCACATCGTGTACCAAAAGGGGATGGCACGTTTGGGCCGTTCACGCAGTCAACGTATTCGCCGTATCCACTCGTGCCGGGAGGCGGCGAAAGGGTCATCCTCGGCATGACCAGAGCACTGCATCAGCTCGGTCCCGCAGCGTTGATAACGCCGGACCCGTTCAGCTCCATTCGGATGGATAACGTGATGTTCGATCTTGGACTTCCCACCGGCGGTGTCGGGACGATGCCACTAACCGCCGTTGCGACACAGAAGCTCGAGCGAGTGATCGTTATGGGTAATGAGATCTACCCGTCCGTGCACGTATCAGCTGAGCGAAGCTTCTTCACTGTCAATTCCCCTTTCCCTTGACGGATGAAGGGTCGGCGTGTTTGAAAACAGGGTTAGACACTCTCGCGAAAATGAAATGGTAATTGTGAACTCTGAGTTCACCAGGTGTGCGTACAAAGGGAGTTAAGCCGACA
The DNA here is from genome assembly GCA_963749775.1 of uncultured Gammaproteobacteria bacterium. GTDB lineage: Bacteria > Pseudomonadota > Gammaproteobacteria > Steroidobacterales > Steroidobacteraceae > Bog-1198. The sequence goes on along the minus strand of CAVVPB010000004.1, from coordinate 175,267 downwards.
CGGGCGCGCGGCGAGAGTCGATGTCCTCAATCCGCCGGTAGCAACTGATCGATTTTTAACTCTCGAGCGCAATCAGAAACCATGGATTGTTTCGATCGGCCGATTTTCGGCGGCGGGTCATTCGAAGAGACAGGACGTCTTGATCGAAGCCATGAAAGCTACATCCAGCGAGTTTCAGAAGAGCTGGAAGCTAATTATGTGCGGAAACGTGCCGAACAATTCGGTGGACCGCGCCCTCTTCAGGCAATTGAATGAGTCCGTCGGAGACGATCTCGACGTGGAATTCGTTCTCTCCCCCTCGACACGTTTGTTGGATTCGTACCTTGCCCAGTCCTCGATATATGCTCATGCATGCGGGTTTGGCGTTCTAGATCCGGACGATTATTGGAAATGCGAGCACTTCGGCATCACGTTGGTCGAAGCTATGGCTGCGGGCTGTCACGTCATTTGCTACGAAGTGGGGGGTGGGCCCGAAATTATCGCGCGGGTGGGATCTGGCGCGACATTTGGCAGCATCGAGGAGCTGGCGTGGCGCTTGGAGGACATCGCCGACCGGGCCGTTGACCCTACGGTGCGGCACCGAACGTCCGAGCTTTTCGGTGATGAGGCATTCTCTCCGCCGTATGACTGCATTGGTCCGCTGAATTTTCTCAGCGAGAAGTGAAAAATATAGATCACTTCACTCTAACGTGAGCTTAGGTTTTGGAGGAAATGAGCTCAATCGTACCGTAGCGAATATATTGATCTCGCTGATAATTTTCGGTATTTGGCCGGATGCCGCCCAGGCAATCGAATGCCCCGCCACAGCAGAAAGGTGTTCAATACCCGCAAATGCCGGCGAGACATTGGCTGTGGGCGAAACCCTCAAAGTTGGCGCTGTAACTTTCGTCATGCAGAAGGACGGCAACTTTGTCGCCTATAAAAACGACACCGTGGTTTGGGCTACGAAAACGATGCCTGAATTGAGTGTTGGCAGGATGCTGGGCAAGCCGACGCAAGGCATGCCTGTTTCGAGCCAATACAAAGCCGTCTTTCAAAGTGACGGAAACCTCGTGCTCTATGGCCCCCAAGGCATCCATTGGGCCAGCGGCAGTTCGGGCAGCTCGGACGATCAGTTCTCGTTGTCGGATACTCCTCCTTACATCGAGCTTCTGGATTCTTCCGGCCGTCAGCTATGGGTAGCGGTCAAGACTTGTCAGACCTGGTCCCGTGCGTCAGGTCCAATCCAGACGTTCGTGGGCAAGTACCTATGCGTGACTTTGCCGTCCGGTACGTTTGAACTGGAGAGCCCGATTCATCTACGAAGCGGTCAATGGCTTGTCGGCCAAGGAAAGGACAATACAATCTTGCGCGCCTCGCAGGCCAAGTGGAAATTCAACGGAACCGACTCAATGATAGTCAGCGTGGGCGCGACGCATGTTGGGGTGCAAAACCTCACCCTAGATGCCGCTGGGATTGCAACTTACGCGGCGGCATCGACTGGTATGACATTGGACCACCTAGTCATGATCAACGGGCGCTGTTCGTCTGTAGGCATTACGGGTCCCGGCATGGTAATCACCAACAGCGTATTGGCCTTCAGCGCGCGAACGACGAACATCCCCGGTCGGGGCCCGATCAATTGTGCCTCCGGTGACTTCGGAGGCGTAGACTCTTGGTGCGGCAATATATGCACAGGGCACAGGGAACAATTACGCTCCTTTGATTGAGCACAACCGGATCTACTCTAATGCCGGACCGGCCCTCGACGACAACGGCGTTTGGGGCGGGAGCCTCATCGACAACGATATTTTCGACAACGAAGGCTGGGCGGCCGTGAGCCTTTACGGCGCTAGCTACTGGAGAGTAAGTGGTAATAAAATAAGTCATCCCGCAGACCAACCACCGCAGCCCTATCATTCTCTGTGCGCGCGCGGGCCCGCTGGAGGCCATTCGGCAGCAATTATGCTCTGTGAGGATACCGACAAGAATAATCTGTTGACGGATCACAACGTGATAAAAGAAAACAAAGTGTCAGGCTACTATGGAATTCTCTCTGCGGTCGCGTACGCGGGCCAAAACCCCTTGCTTGTGCCCAAAGACAACAAGTTTATCGGAAATGACGCGACCGGGAGCGTGATGGGGTGTGCTGACAACGCTCGCCTGGATGAGTGGCTTCCCAACAAAGAGAACTGGAACGGCAACAGCTGCGCTGGGCCTAAGACGTCTAAATAGGGGCCCATACTGCATGAAAGTTGACGGCTCGCGACTAAGCGGGGTACTCAATGTTTGGACGCAAACGCGCGAACCATGCACTAAAAGAATTCTAGCTATTTGATGGGTCGACGCGCCGAAATGATGTAGCTGAGGTCGCGCGCCGCAAGATTGTTCTTCATGGAATGCGTCGGCCAAAAATAGCCAAGCACAAGAACCGCTTCGTTATGCTCGATAATGTCTTCAAAACCAGCTGCCTTGAGGTGGTACATGAGAGCCGCTCGGCCGAAGACTCGCATTTCCAACGTCGAACCTGGCCCGCCGTGGAACGTGAGATCGTCCCGCGCCCATAGCGTTCCATCCCGTTGGCGATTTACAAGGACATGAGCACCTTGGAATGCGAAAACCTCATAGGTATTGAGGTCAGGAAAATGCTCCACTGTCGCGTCTGAGTCCATGTACGGAACAGTGAATACAAAAAGACCTCCAGGAGTCAGGAGCTCGAATACATTGTCAAAAGCCGCTTGAACCGGCGGGGGCACATGTTCCAAAACATCGCTTGAGATTACAAAATCAAGACCCCTCCAGCGTTCTAGCGTCTCGCGGTCCAAAATGTCTAGTCTGGGCTCGCGGTGATAATATGTGTTTGTATAATCGAACCGTTGCGACAGTACGTTGGCATAGCACGGCGAGTCAGTCATACCGATACCACGAAGATCGGAATTAGGAAAGTTTGGCAAGGCAATTGGGCGCGCGTATAACCCAAGCGACAATGCGTGCATAAGGCCTCGGAACCTAACGATGGCGCCGCACTTGCTGCACGGAGCAAGCTCTCGGTGAAATTCACATGCGGGTAAAACATTGTAGCCGCAGCAGATGTTGCATTGAAACGCAATAGTCTCGACCTCGGGCTCAAGATGCATGTTAGCCTCGGCTGCAGGTGACCTTCTTCATATACGCGTTACGCTCGAGTTGCAAAAATCCATAGATCTTCACTCTTACGCTATTCAGACGTCATTCAACCGGCGTCTGGAAGAAAATGAACACCCCGAGTTCGCCGCCATGGTCGGTAAATTCCGTGTGGAACCGCGAGATGCCGCTGCACTGCATCGCAAAAAGTATCTGGTTTACATCGTAAGGGTTCATTTGGATTTCGGGGTCGGCATCGACCGGGGTGGTCCCTCGCGCGATTACCGATGCGGACTGGTTGCGCGGCGGGGGAGCGCCTTGAGTTAGCGCATAGTGAATCTTTGAGTATGTAAGATGAACAGCGCCGACACCGCCCGGACGCAAATGCTGCAATAGCTTGGAAAAAATAGCCCGACCACGTTCAACCGGTATGTGCTGAAACACAATAAAGGAATGAATAAGGTCGAACTTATCGGTAAGCGTAGATAGGCCGTCGTCAGAGAGAAGTAACCGAATGTTGCGCATTCCACGCTGTTCGCAGTTTCGCGTGGCCTCTTGCAGCATCGATGGTGAAACATCGAGTCCTACGACCTCTTCGGCCAATGCGGCAAATGGAAATAGCAGTCGCCCGACGCCACACCCGAAATCGAGAATCCTGCGCGGCGAGAAATTTGGATCGATGCACCTCTGTATCGTCGCCACCACGTAATGAACATGCGGTCCCCCCGACTCAAAAAATTCCCGTTTTGAGTCTTCGTTCAGTTGTGAGCGACGGTATTTGGGATGCGTGATGACGCCGAAGTAGGGGTCTCGCCGACCCCATTCTTCCCAGGCAGAATCGGTGGTCATGTCGATGGGGCGGTTCATGCTTTTGCAGGAGCCATGGCCGCGAGAAAATCTCGCCACACGGGTAGAATGGACTCATGAGTGTAGCGCGACGCGACTTGCGCTCCTCTGCCTACAAGCTCGCCGCGACGCGAGCTGTTTTCTGGGTTGATTACACTGTCTATTGCGCGGGCGAGATCCTCTACGGAATATGGATTAAAAAACTCGGCTGCGTTCGCGTAGATCTCGCGATGCACGGGTATATCGGACGCCACCACGGCTCCCCCTGATCTCATCGCTTCGACGCCGGAAAAATCAAATCCTTCCCCAAAGCTCGGGCAAACAGTAGCGCTCGCATGCCGGTACATCAGTCGTAATTCCGAGGCGAGCACATCTTCCAATAGAAAGGCATCGCCTCGCTCGAGCCAAGGCCGAAGCTTGCGCACGATTGCCTTGTGATGCCAGCCGAGCGCCCCGACGATTATCATCTTCAGTCTCGGAAATCGCTCCACGCGCAACCTCTCCCATGCGGACAGCAGGTTGAGGTGATTCTTGCGAGGTTCGATCGTTGAGACGATCAAAAGATACTCGAGTGGTTCTTTTGGGGGCGGCCTTTCGAACAGCTGCCGCTTGAGCGCCGGATCCAGCGGCGGCTTTATTCGGTTGTTTAGGCGCGTCTTGACGATCTCCGGTATGCGATTGGGCTGAGAACTCTCAGTAAAATAGTGGTGCGACACCATGTTGTGGATAGTGACCGATCGCGCTTCCACCTGCGGGAAGAACGACAGGAAGATCTTTGCGCGTTGCATCCGAAACGCAGACAAACCACGCACCGCTCTCGACGTTCTTTCGCAACGCACGGTAGTGGAAAGCTTGGTGAAAGCGACGATCTGAAATGGTATGCGGCATCAATAGGGGAATTGCATCGTGATAACGAATGATCAATTTCGTATTCTTGGCCACGGTCGCCGGATAGGGTGTTTCGGCGATCATGACGTCGAAATCGGTCGTGTCTAGACGGGGATACAACGAATAGCCGAACTTGCGGGTCACGAGCGCACAGATGTGCATGGCGTTCCATGGGACACGTGCGATCCGAAAAGCGGCGCGCATTATTATTTCGAAGTCCTCAGGTGGCAGCGTTCGTGCGAAGAATCGGCGCCACACGAAATCGCGAAAATGCCGAGCATCGAAGCGCGTCAGTTGTTGTTTGCCGCCGATCAGATGCTTGAGCGCCATGGCTATCGTGTGTACGGTTGCGCTGGCGTACGAATCCCAGCACGCCTTGCTCGATCGCGATCACCACCCGACCGAGACGGTTTAGTTGTTTATCAGTGGACAGAGGACCGACAAGCCGGGACCTCGGGCGGCAAGCCGCGCCCTAGCATCTGCTCGCCGCTTTGCATCAGCCCCTCGATGTGCACATCATCCAGCATCGCCAGGCTTCGGAACAGTAACCGGGTCGCCTGTGGAATGCCCGCATGCCCGCCGAGCGCAGGCCGCAGTTCCAACAGTACACGCAGCGGCGGGTTCGATGAGGTGTCTGGGCATGGTTTCTGGCATGCGCTACAACTCGACCGCTCCGGGTCGCTCCGCCATCGTCGTCTGGTAGAAATCTAGGCCGCATCTACGCTAGCGAACGGCAAGAGATGCCCCTGATGGAAGACGCGGCATTTTTGCAATACAGCTTGATGGCATTGGCATCATGCGTCACCAATATGAATGCTCGGTCCTGGCGCTTGTGGAACAATTCCACGTGACAGCGTTCGTGAAAACGGACATCGCCCGACCACCATTGCTTCGTCGATCAGAAAACAGTCGAATTCGATCGCCATCGACAGTGCAAAAGCGAGGCGCGTCAACATTCCATGCGAGTAATGCAGAACCGGCTCGCGAAAGTAGATACCTAGTTCAGTGAATTCCTCGACGAAGGACACCAGCGGCGTGTAATCGACGCCGTACACGCGGCAGACGAACTTGAGGTTGTCGAGTCCGGTCAGATGTGTTTGAAATGCACCACCGAACGCCAGGGGCCAAGAGACGCGCATGCCACGCAGGATTCGCCCCGACGTAGGATGTTCGGCGCCGCTGATCATGCGAATCAATGTCGATTTGCCGGCGCCGTTGCGGCCGAGAATGCCGAGATTCTCGCCTCGGCCGAGCTGAAAGCTGATGTCGGTCAGGACATCGCGTCGTCCATGTCGCGTCGAGTACACCTTTGAACATGCTCTATCGCTAGCATCAGAACTCAAACCGGCGGCTGGCCGCGCACGAGGTACAGACCGCCCAGCGACATAACCAGGCAGCATGCCGCCATGTAGCCGACGTCGTGATGGGTTTTCACCACGTTGCCGAAATAGCCCTCGCGCAACATTTCCGTCCCGTGCACCATGGGCAACAGCAGCACGACTTTCTGCATGTTCGGCGGCAGCCAGTCCACCATGAACGCCGCGCCGGACATCGGAAACAGCAGGTAGGCCGCCGGATGCCACAGCCGCTCGACGATCTCCGAGAACGCCGTGCCGGCGCCGATCAACAGTGCCAGGCTGGTGCCGAACCAGGCCAGCATGAGCCAGCCCAACACGACCTTTAGCAGATCCACCGGGCGTGGCATCCAGCCGATGAAAATGAACAATAAGGACAACACGATGAACGAGCCGGTCGCGCCGCCGATCTCGAGGACGATGCGCGTCAAGATGACGTCGATACTCTGCACGTTGCGGTGATACAGCAGTGCCTTGTTTTGGACGATGGCCGTGCTGGCACGTGAGGCGCAGTTGCGCCACATCAGGACCGACGAGTAGCCGGTCACCGCGAACGCGACGATCGGGTATCGGCGAGGCGTGATGCATGCCCGCCGCGGTCCACAGCGTCGCGACGCCTAGGTGAAGATCATCGGCTCGGCGACCAGCCACAGCACGCCCAGGTTCTCGCGACCGAAGCGAGTGATTATCTCGCGCATCATCAGCGCATGCAGTACCCGGCGCTGAATTGCCAGACATTGCCAATGAAGGTGCGCTTGGTTATCATTCGACGGGCATGACCTCAGTCGGATGTTCGCGGATCGCGGCGATCAGCAGGCTCACCATGCCCCAGGCGATCAGTCCGATCAGGAACACCGTGAACACCGACGATTCGCCGCGGCTCCATGGCCTTGTCTGGCAGATTCGGTTGCACCAGGCGCTCCAGATACAGCTGCTTGTGCAGCGCCTCGTTGCGCGCGGTCTCCAGTTCCGCCAGCGCGACGCCCAGCTGCTTATCGGCAAAGTCCGGATTCGACGGTCAGGCGCTCGAAATCCGGTGCGCGGGCCTGAAGGAGCCGTTCGCGCTGGTCACTTTGGCAGCTTCGGTCGCGATCGCATCCGCAGCGTCTCGGCGCGGCTCTCGAGCCCGATATCTGCGGATTGTTGGGCGACAGCTTCTGGAGCTGCGCGAGCTCGGCCTCGGTCGACACAGCTCTTCCTGGATCTTGGCGACGCCTTCGAGTTGGATCGCGGCCTGCTGGTCCGGTGCGAACACCGCGTGCTTGCTGCGGTATTCGAACAACGCCACGGCGGCGGCGTGGCCTTGTCGGTTGCGATTTTGACCTCGTCCTCGGCGAAGCGAATCAGATCCTGGCGGCTGCGATCGTTCAGCGTGTTGACCAGACGCTCGCTCATCTGCAGCAGCTGATTTGATCTGCTGTGCGTCCTGCGCCGTGAACGCGCGCACGGTCAGCATCGAGATCGATGACGTGGATCATATTCCGACGCCGACGTGCTTGCCGTAGTAGCGGTAGAACTCTTCGAAGCTGTTGTCCCAGTACAGACCCGGAAACCGGTTGATCGGATCGACTTGCTGGCTGGTGAAAGCCTTGCGCACACCGAGTTTCGCGTCGAGTTCCCGCAGCGCATCGCGCGACAGGATGTAGTCGTGCACCGAGTAGGTGTCGTCCTGCGATGCGACAATCCGCGTGCCCTGCAGGAGCTGAGCCGAACACGCCGCCCTGCGTTGGTGTTGCGGGCTGCGCACCAGAAAGCGCGATTCGGATATGTAGACGTCCGAGGCTATGAGGCCGAAATAGAGAATCGCGACGCAGGTGGGCACCACCACGGTCAGCACGAGGACGACATGGCGTTTGAGCCACTGCAGCATTGGATTGCGCGCCGACTTGGTCAACTGAACGCCCGTCAGCACGGGGTAGGCCAAGGTGAACAGCAAGTTCAGGAATTTCTGCAGCTCCGTGCCGGCGCATTGGCCACGTACAGCACGTCCTTGTCCTTGATCGGAAAACTCTGAATCAGAAAGAGGCTGCGCGGATCCCTGAGATCGACCCGGTAGACGACCGGGACCAGACCCGTCGTGGCCGTCGTCCGGCTGCGTCGCGCCGTCCGGCTCGCGCGGCCGGCGCGACTCTTCGGCTCGAATCGAAATATGAACACGCCGCTGGGATTGGAGCGCGTATCGATGAGACCCCCGGAACGTGCCAGCGCCTGCGCGAGCGAGATGCCCTGAGTCTCGAAATTGATCTCCTCGTTCTTGCCGCTGGCGCCGAGCGCCGTGAAGCTTAAGGGTTGGTACAGCGCGGTGACCACGTCTCCCGGCTTGCAGCGGCACATTTTGCTGCGGGTCCCGGATGATGGTTTCCAGCGGCAGCGCAGTACACGCTGGCGCCGCGCGTGATCTGGATCGTCGTCTTGTTGACCGGCTGCTTGACGCCCGCCGCGACCGCCAGCGCATCGAGCAGCCGCTCATGTGCGGCGGTCAGCGGCACGCGCGTGCTCGTCGTCACTTCGCCCACCACGGTGACCGTGGAGGAGAGATTGCGCGTCAGCAGCACGAGCACCTCGGGCTGATTGGCCTTCCTCGATAGTCGCCGTTTGATCTCGGCCGCAATGTCGGGCAGTGTCTTGCCGGCGGCCGGAATGCGGCCGGCGAACGGCACGGTGATGCAGCCCTCGCCATCGACGGTTTGTTCGGGGAGCGTGGTTGGCGTGCGCTCGGCGTCGGAATCCCGGTCGTATTGATCGCGTCGCTGCCGAACAGCGTGGCGGGCGTCGCCTCCCAGATGGAAACCACCAGCAAATCACCACCCCCGATCGGCTGCAGCTGATCGGGACGGCCGCCGAGAACCTCCGAAAATAGATGCCGTGAACGCTGGGCCACCAGCCGCTCCGTGACTTCCTCGTTCACGTCGACGACCTCGATCGGCGGCAGCGGCTCGCTCGTCCGCCGCTTGTTCGATTGCCTTGCGGCTCGGACCGATCGTGGAGAGAAACGTGGAACAGCCGGCAAGCAGAAGCGTACTTGAGGCCAGGCAGGCCAAATTGGTCGTTAATCGCATTCTTCGTTTCGCGTGCCATCCCTAGCTTATGTTCAATGTTATGTTAGCAAGCATCCCGGTTGGGCGGGCGGCAAATATTGTGCGCAAACGCACACGGCTGCAATGGTCACCCGGACGCTGTCGGTTCGCGCTCAGACCGCGGGGCAGACGGCGGATCTTCCATGCCGAGCGCGCGCGCGTCACCAATGGCGACCGTGGCGATCGTCACCATCCCGCCAGCGACAAAAGCGCGATTCCTACGTCATCGATCGAGATTCCGCCGGCATAGGGCAGTGACGCCGGCCACGGCCGCAATTCGATGACCCCCAAAGCCAGCGTCAACAGATTGCCGAGCAACAAGAGCGCTCGAATCTCCGTCGGGCCAAAATGGAAATAGGTGATGCGCATCGTGGCCCGCGCCTGGGCCGTGATCAGCGTATAGACAAAAGCCATGAGGAAAGTGATCAAGCCGAGACAAGCCATCCCGAAATGCGCGAGCGGCGATAAGCCGAGCGACACGAAAATGATCGTCTGGCAGAACAGATCGCTGGTGTGATCGATGAAAAACCCGTAGCGCGGTCGCTCGATGCACCGCAGCCTCGCCACGGTGCCATCCAAGGAATCGCCGAGCCAATTGAGCACGAGCCCCACGCAGGCGAGCAACAGCCACGACAGGGAAAACTGGCTCAGGATGAAACCAGCGGCAGTCAGCAAGGCGCCCAGCACGCCAAGCGCGGTCAATTGATCGGGAACGACGGCAGCCGGCACCCGCGCTGCCATCCAGGCGAGGGCTGGCCGCTCCCACACACCGAGCACACTATTATTGATCCGTCGGGGCGAGTTCATCAGCTGAACCCCGCGGTGCGCACCAGCCACTGCGAGAGCGGCGCCGGCGCGACCGACAGGAACCACATCACCGACGCGAGGGTGCGCGGAAAAGCGATCCGCGCTCGATTGCGCTCAAGACCTCGGCGAATCACGGTCGCGGCCCGCTCAGGCGGCATCAAAAAAGGCTTCGCACCGGGAAAGCGATCGCTCATCGGGGTGCGCACGAATCCTGGCAGCACCACGTTCACCGCGATCCCCTCGGGCGCGAGCCAGCCGCGCAGCGCCTCGCCGTAGGCCTTCACGGCTGCCTTGCTGGCGCAATAAATCGGCGTGATCGGCAGTCCAAAGTACGCCGCCAAAGAACTCACGATCGCAATCTGGCCGGCACCGCGCCGTCGCATGTCAGGCAATACCCCGGCCACGGTCGCGATCGCTCCGTCGAGGTTTACCGCGAGCACGGCTTTCGCCACGTCCCAGTTCTCCGCTTCCGCCCCGTCACCACGTGAGTAGCTCACCCCCGCATTGACGATAGCGAGGTCGATTAGGTGCTGATCGGACAGGCCGCGCAGCGCAGCAATTGTCGCGGCGGCATCCCGTAAATCAAATGTCTCGCTGTGCACCTGCGCGCCGCGCATTTCGCACTCGCGCGTCAGGGAGGCAAGTCGTGACGGGTCGCGGCCATGCAGGAGCAAGGTTCGCCCCGGCTTGGCGTAGCTGCGCGCCAGCGCGCCGCCAATACCGCCGGTCGCCCCGGTGATGAGAATCGTCGAAGGATCCCGCCAAGACAGCCGCGACTGTCGTTGAGCAAATTGCCCGCTCTCCCCGTCTTGGCTCATGGTGTCATTAAGCTGCGCGACCTCGGCATCCGTTATCACCGCTCCCCCGCGGCAGGCTCGAATCCTATAGACCAGCATCGGCGTCGTCTATTCAGAATCAAAATCGATTCGGTCGGTCAATTCCTACGACGGCAATGTCACGGTCCATGCGACAGAGGTGGGTTTCGCCTATAGAGGCTCCGCCGCGGCCGGTTCCAAATGCTCTCGAACGAGAACTGATGAGTTCTTAAGCAAGCGGACTGCTTGTTCGAAGGCGAGCATAGTGACAAGGATCTGTCCTTTGATGCTGATTGCGTCGCTGTTCTCCGCATGTGGGGAGCCGGTCCAGACGCAGGGAAACAACTCACCCGGCGCCGTGCGGTCCTTGCCGATCGCAACCGTCGGCATACAGGGGCTCATCGTCGGCTATCAGGGATGGTTTGGCTGTCCCGGTGACTTCGAAGACAATCAGGACTGGGTCCATTGGTTTTTAGGGACGCCGGCGGGCGACTCGTTGGTTGTCGACATGTTTCCGGATACTGCCGGGCTGCCTCCACAAGCGCTGTGCGACACCGGACTCTTGCGCAACGACGGCACGCCGTTGCAACTATTTTCATCGCAAAATCCGGCTGTTACGGACTATCACTTCGAGCTCATGGCGCAAAACCACGTCGCGGCCGTGGCGTTGCAGCGCTTTGTCACAGAACTTGAGATCGGCAGCCACGCGCGGCGAGTCGACAACGTACTCGCCAATGTCCTGGCGTCTTCGCAAAAATACGGGGTTCCGTTTTTCATTTCCTACGACGTTTCCGGGGCCAATCCCGACACGGTTATAGAATTGCTCCGCTCGGACCTTAAACACCTGATGGCGGCTTTCGACGTCACCAATGCTCCGACGTACTTACATGACAACGGCAAGCCGGTTCTTGAGATTTGGGGCTTCGGCATCGTCGATCATCCCGGCACGCCCTCCGAGGCCGCGGACCTGCTCGGGGACCTGAAAAGCGGGTCCAATGGGCTGCCTGCTTCCACGGTTATCGGCGGTGTCGCCTCGCATTGGCGCACCCTTGACGGGGACTCGCAGTCGGATCCGGAGTGGCTCAGCGTGTACTTAAGCTTTGATGTCTTAAGTCCCTGGACGGTCGGGCGCTACGCCAACGACGAAACCGCGATGAACTACAACGCCGAAGTAACCGCCGCCGATTTGGCGCGCACCAAAGCCCAGGGCATCGGATACTTGCCCGTGATTTTTCCGGGCTTTTCTTGGCGCAACTTGATGACGGCAACTGGCGATCTCAGCATCGCCGTGCTTAACCAAATACCACGAGATTGCGGCGATTTTCTCCGCCGCCAAGCCACCCTATTGGCGCAACAAGGCAGTGGGACCCTGTACATGGCCATGTTTGACGAACTCGACGAGAGCACCGCGATGATGCCGGCCGTGGCCGAGCACTCGGCTCTTCCCGCGGGAGCGCAAGGCGTATACCTGGATATCGACGGCTGCCAGCTCGCCACCGATACCTATACAAAGATGCTCTCCGAAATCGAACAAATCATCGCTTCGCAATCCACCCTCGCCGCTCCCTCATAGCCGGCAGCGCGAGGAAATACGCCAGCTGACTGGCGAAAAATCCATGGCTTAGCGCAGCGTCGAGTCTGACTACTTGGCCAGCTCTCTCTTAGGATAGAAAGGATATCGGCTGACCCCGTCCGACGGCGCCTTGGGCCGATACTTCGTATGGCAGGCCTCGCAGATCTCTTGCAAATGATCGGCAGCGTCCGCCATTTTCTTCTGATTCTTGGCTTTAACAGCGGCGCGAATCTCGCGGGCCGTCTTTTCCATGTCGCGAACCCAGGTCTGCCAGTCGGCGGTAGCGACCCACTTGGCGTCTTTCTTGCCAGTTCCCGCGTGCGCTATCAAGGCGGCGGCTAGGATCAGATTCAACGCATCTTGATCAGCCAATTGCCACTCTTCCTCGGAAAGCTTATCCGAACCTTCGGCGGCCCAGATACCGTCGGCGGGAACCTCCACCGAGGCGCGCATCACCTCGAGTAGACTGACGGGCAATCGGCCCAGCGGGGCCACCGCCGCGGGCTTGGGCGCAGCACTGGCCGCAGCAACCGACACAAGCCCGGTCAACAGCAGTGAGGTAAGCCGCAATGACCTTGGTATCAGCATCGTTTGATCCCCCTAACGCGCACCCGCTCGCTCCAGCAACGCCGCAACATCCTTAAGATTTTTCTGCTTGGCCTGTTGCAAGGGCGTCTGGCCGGCGTTATCGACGGCATTCGGATCAGCGCCCCGGTCCAGCATCAAGCGGATAATATCCGGCCGATTCTGCGCTACCGCAAGCATCAAGGCGGTGCGGCCAAGCTCGTCGCGCTCATCGACCGCCGCACCGTGATCGATGAGCCCGGTCGCTTGCGCGATGTCCCCGGATGCCACGGCCGACAACAGCGGTGCGACCGGCGACTTCGAGAGACGCGGACGACACGCGATCGGCACTCATCGATCGGGCGCCGCTGGCGAGCACCGGCGGCGAAGCGGCGGGTGCGGCCAGCGCTGCTGTCGGCGGAGTTATTGGCGCGTAATTCTGCGGCCGCAGTCGGGGCGATCGATTCGGCTCTCGGGCGCTCCGCGCACGATCCGTAAATCCTTTCGTGGCGCGGGCCCGCGGTTCTTCAGCTGCGGCGCTCAGCGCTTCTTGCGGCGCAGGTGCAACGTTCGCCACCGGCGGCCGCTGCTGCATCCGCGGATCGAGACGTGGGCGCCTGCTCAGACTTCGACGTAGTGAGACATCGGGCGCCGCGGCCGGCGCATTATCGGCATGCATGGGCGCCATCTGAGTGCTCTCCCAGTAGCGGGGCGCAAACAGGAGAGCGGCCAGAATTGCAGCTCCCGCGGTCCCAAATGCCGTGATTTTCCAGCGCGAATCGTTGGCGGCCGGCCGCGACGCATCGAACCTGTGCTCGCGGCGCTTGCGTTGCGCGCTGCGCGGCAACGCGCCGGCCCTCGGCGAGAATCGCAGCGCGCACCGCTTCGCTCGGCGCCGCGGCCTCGGTGTCGCTGGCGCGCCGGTAGCGTTCCAGCAATTCCTTATCCTGAGTGCTGTCCGAGGTCATGCGTATTCCCACAATACCTGACGGAGTTTCGCTCTCGCATAGCGCAGCCGGCTCTTGACGGTTTCGAAATTCGATCCGGTAGCGACGGCGATTTCCTCAACGCTGAGTTCGCCTTCGGCCTGCAGCAGAAAGGCGGCGCGTTGCTCGGGCGGCAACTGGGCCACCGCACTCAACAAAGCCTCGGCCTCATCCTGCGATTGGACCTCGGCAGGCGGTTCGAGTTTCGAATCGGCCGCCAGATGATCGAGGAGAGGTCGCGCCATCGGGATCTGAAGCGTCGACGGCCTCCAGACTTTGCAGTCGATGGCTCGCGCGAATCATGTCGATCATGCGGTTATGAGCAATCGTGAATAGCCAGGTGGTGAATTTCGCCGTCGGTTGATAGCCCGCGGCGCTTCGCGCGACTGCAAACCAGACCTCCTGCATCAGGTCATTGGCATTCGCCTCATTGCGCACGTTGCGGCAGAGGTAGCGAAATACCCGTGACTCGTGCCGGGAGTACAAGGCTTCGAACGCGGCGGCATCTCCCCGCCCGAAGCGCAACATCAGATTCTCGTCGGTCTCCTGAGACAGGCTCATTCACTCCATTATCAGCCTGCGGGCGGATCCGGTACAAACTTCCGCCAAGAATCGGGAAAAGGATTGGGCGTTGGCAGTGGTGCCGGCCGCGACCGTACCACGCCCATCGCCACCAAATTTTCAAAGCTGTCGTAGCGAATCTTGATGATTTCGTTCGGCGTACTCGATAGGCGGTCAAATCGCGTGGTCTGTACGTACGATGATTCGCGCGCCCCGTGCCCGGTGCCGAGCTTTTGCGCGGGTGCGTTCGACTGCGACTGAATATCGGCTCTCTCTGCGGGCGGAGCGGATGGGCTCGGCGCGGCTGATTCCGATTTACCCAGCCCGCCCTGCGCAGCGGCGCGCGCGGCGGAGTCCTTCGACGCCTCGCCGAAACTCGGCGCGTACGATTCTATTTTGGGTACGGGACGCTCGAGAAAGAACGCCACCCCGATGACCCCGATATTGGCCGGACGGCCGGTGCGTTCGGCGTACGACTGCCCCGCAGCGGTGAAATTGAAGGCGGCAATTTCCGCATCGCTCTTGCGCCATCCGGCGATTTCATAGCTCTCGCCCGCATCAAACACATAGCCGCCTTGATTCCACGCGCCGGTCTCGCCCGTGATCACGTTGATGCCGTCGACGGCGGTTACGGCGAGCAACCGCTCGCCGCGGTGATTTTGAATCATAATCGCGTAGCGGGCGCCGGGCCTGCCGGCGACCCAATACTCGCCGCGATATCGATAGGTCGGCAGCACGCTGCCCGAATCACGGTCCAGAATTTGTACATTCGCGAGACTGCCCACGGCGCGCGCATCGAGGGCGGCACCCATCAACAAGAATCCCAGCAAAGCGCATTTCATATCGACTCCCGGTGTTTCTGACACACTTGAATCGATTCACCCCAGGAAAGGGGGTTAACTCGCGGCGCGGACTATTGTTAAGTAGTAACTCACGGACCGGGTTCAATTTTTTCTGCAGAACGAGGGCCGCGGGCGCGGGGGCGTTGACCGAACTCGACTCGCAAATGCCTCGACGCGAGCAAGATTCACCGCCATAGTGGTAAGCGTCACAGCTCTCGCCGAGGACCGCATCAGCAAGAACACACCGACAGGTTTGCCGGCTCGACAGGTATTCGCCGTCGCGCTCGGCAATGCGATCGAGTTCTATGACTTCGTAACGTATGCGTTCTTTGCGGCACAAATCGGCCGCGCCTTCTTTCCCTCCGACACGCCGGGCACGAGCTTGCTGGCATCGCTCGCCACCTTCGGCGCCGGGTTCCTGACGCGGCCGCTCGGCGCATTCGTGCTAGGAAGGCTCGGCGATCGCGTCGGCCGCAAGCCCGCCATGCTCGCCTCATTTGCCTTGATTGGCGTGGGTGTTGTCGGCTTGCCGCTGGTACCGTCGTACGCTTCCATCGGCATGCTCGCGCCCATACTCGCGATCGCGTTTCGCCTGGTGCAAGGATTCGCGCTCGGCGGCGAGGTCGGCCCGAGTACTGCATTCTTGATGGAGGCTGCCCCGCCCTTGCGACGCGGCTTTTACATCTCGCTGCAGGCGATGAGTGCGGATCTCGCGGTGATGGTCGCCGGGGTGGTTGGAATCGGGCTGGCCAGTGTATTGGATTCGGCGGCGCTTGATAGTTGGGGATGGCGCGTCGCGTTGCTGGCAGGCGGCGTGATTATCCCGATCGGCTTGATCCTGCGCCGGACGCTCGGCGAAACATTGCAGCCGCCGCGCCATCCCGGCGATGTGCCGACGATACGCAGTTACGGCCGCGTCGCGGCCGCTGGGCTTGCGCTGCTGGCCGCCGCCACCACCACCAACTATTTGCTCAACTACATGACGACGTATGCAGGCTCGACGCTCGGCATGCCCGCGCGGATTGCCTTCGGCGCCACGGCCATCGTCGGCCTGTGCGGTGTGGTGTGCGATCCGTTAGGCGGCTGGCTCTCCGATCGATTCGGGCGCAAGCCCATCATGATCATTCCCTGGGTGTGCCTGGCGGTCGCTGTTTTTCCCTGCTTTTTGCTGCTGGAACGCGAGCGCACGGGCCTCGCGCTGTACATCGCCTGTGGACTGCTGGCGAGCACGTCGACGCTCTCGTCCACGGTGTCCTTGGTCGCGGTCACCGAATCGCTGCCGCATCGGGTACGTTCCGGCGCACTCGCCATCATTTATGCGCTGTCGATTTCCGTTTTCGGCGGGTCCACACAGTTCCTCGTCGCGTGGCTTACTCGCCTCACCGGCAATCCGCTGGCGCCCGCGTGGTACATGATCGGCGGTGTTATCGTCGGTGGCGCCGCGCTCATCGTCATGCCGGAAACGGCGCCGATCAAAGTGGGGGTCGGGGAGAGTCCCGCGCTCAACAGAGCCGCAAATGCTCGAGCACCAGCTCGTTAAATACCGCCGGCGCTTCGAGATTGGTCATATGCCCTGACCCGGCTATGACCCGCAGCGTGGCGTTGGGCATGTCGCCCGCCAGGCGCCGCGCGATAAGCTGAAAGTCCGGCAGGTCCTGCTCGCCCACGATCACCAAGGTCGGAATCGACATCGCCGCCAGGACTTCGGCGACGGGTTGCACGGGCGCGGTCTCGGTGTCGCTACGCCGCCAATGCCAGCCTGAATAGCTCTCGACCATCGCTTCCAGGGCGCCGGCCACTGGGGCGTGCCGGCGCGCCGGCTCGAACAGCGGGTGATTGAGCCAGAGGTGTTTGGCGCCGGCGACATCGCCGTCCGTGGCTTGTTCAGTCATTTGTCGCCAGCGCCGCAGCCAATCTTTGCTCCAGACGTGCCCGTCTAGAACCGCGTCCACCAGGGTCAGTGACCGCACGGCTGCGGGTTCCTGCGCGGCCAGGCGCAGGGCGAAGCGGCCGCCCATCGATAGCGCAACAAGATGCGCCGGGCGTGCTCGCAGGAATTCGATCAGCGCAAGCAGGTCATCGACGTGTGCATACGGCTCCTCGGGCAGGCTCGAGCGCCCGTAGCCGCGCAGGTCGTAACGAATGGCGCGGTAGCGTCGCGTAAAGACCGGCCATTGTGCATCCCACATCCGAGAATCGAGTCCGAAGCCGTGCAAGAACACGACGGGATCGCCCTCTCCCGCCACCTCGTACTGTAGCCAGCCGCCGCCGCTGCACGGAAACCGATGGGATTTATCAGGATTCGCCCGGGTCACGCGTTGCTCCTGCCTAATGGGCGGACCAGTTCGACGGATATAACTCTAGCAGCCTCGCGATATCCGCGGGAGTGAGGGGAAACATTTTGGGAACATCGGAGGCAAAGGCCCCCGGTCTGCAGGAGGCCGGGCGTCCACACATCAGGGTGGCCGGATCGTCGTTGTGTTCGAGCCCGATGGCATGCCCGATTTCATGCGCGATGACGTTGGGCAGCACGTTGGGCCTCGAGAGCGGCGGCTGCGAGCCGTTCTTGATGGCGACCAGCATGCGATCTCCGATGCGCGAGGTGAACGAAACGAACTCCGCATCGGACAGCACGATGATCAGGTCGCCGCCGAACGCCGCGAAGGGTTGCGGGTGGTATCGGCTCCACAGTCCGCGCGGCGACGAATTTGAAAGCTCCTCAAGGTCGTCGTCGGCTACCTTGCCGTCGACTCGGGTGATCGCGCCGAGGCGAAAGGGTGTGGGTAAGGCGGCAAGCGATTGATTCCAATACTCGACTGCTTGCTTCACCGCAGGCAGCCGCGGGTCATCCACGCGAGCAACGACCGTGATCGCCGGAATTCGGTGCCAGTGCTGAGGCGCCCACGGCATTCCATAGGCGGCAACAAAGCCAGAGACAAGAATGAGCGGAAGTAGGAGTCGGAGGCGGCGGATGTGCACTGCTTGCTCGTCAAGAAAGGCTAGCCTGGTTTCCGGATGCGCCGTGAGCAGACTTCGAGCTCCTGCGCGTCAGCACGCAGTCTGTAACTCCGCCGGCGCCAAGGCAAATGAATCGCGTCGATGTGCGCAGTCCTCCTCAACCACGATCGCCGCAAGGGTTGCCGCCGGTGGCAGCCTTTTGCGCCTTGGGCTTGAGCTCCTCCAAGTTGCGGCGCGGCAGAGATACTTCTTTGAGGGTGGGCAAATCCGATGCTATCGTCTCTCGCAAAGGGAGAGCACCGATGGCGTTCGCCGACCGGAGGCTTCGACATCGTTATTACATGACGTCAAGATGATTACCCACGAAGAGATGTGCCGCCGGATCGTGTTGGCCGTGCCGGACGGCATTTGGGTTGTCGACCCGCAAGGCCAAACTATCTTCAACAACAAGCGCATGGCCGAGATCCTCGGGGCTGACACCGAATCACTCTCCGAACAGTCGTGTTTTGACTGCGTCTTTCCGGAGGATCTGTCGGAAGCGCAGCGTCAATTCGCACAAGGCATGGCCGGCAATCGGCAGCCCTTTGATTTTCGTCTGCGCCGCAACAATGGATCGGAGATCTGGGTCAGCATTTCATGTGGGCCGGTATTCGACGCTTCGGGCGTTGTTATGGGCCTCCTTGGCCTGTTCGCGGAAATCACCGAGCGCAAGCTGGCAGAGGCGAAGATTCGCGAAAGCGAGGAGCGCTTTCGCACCATGGCCAATTGCGCGCCCGTGATGATTTGGATGGCGGGTCACGACAAGCTCTGCGAATTCTTCAATCAAGGCTGGCTGGCATTCACCGGACGCCATTTGGAACAGGAAATCGGCAACGGTTGGGCGCAGGGTGTGCATCCGGACGACATGCAGCACTGCCTTGAGGTCTACCACTCAGCGTTCGATGCGCGTCGGCCTTTCGAGATGGAATATCGGCTTCGGCGGCACGATGGGGAATACCGCTGGGTCTTGGACACCGGTGCACCGCGCTTTGCCCCGGATGCCCAATTTATGGGCTACGTTGGCACGGCAGTCGACATTACCGATAGGAGACAAGCCGAGGAGAGCACCCGGTACGTTGAGCACTTTCAGCGTCTGGCGGTGATGGGGCAACTGACGGCGGCTATCGCTCATGAACTGAGCCAACCGCTGACCGCGATCAGCAACAATGTGGACACTGCCGCAAACCTGTTGAATTTTGCGAACCCGCGGCTGGACGAATTAGGCGAGATTATTTCTGATATTCGTGCCGATGGCGGACGTGCGCGCGAAGTCATCAGCCGGATTCGAAACTTCGTGCTCAAGCGAGAACACCGGATGGAGCCGCTGGATCTTAATTCGGTTGTCGCGGATACGCTTGATCTCCTGGCCGGCGATGCACGAAGGCGGGGTGTTCAAGTTCGTGCGGAGCTGCGCCCGGAGATTCCCTTGGTGATCGGTGATCGAACGCAACTGCAGCAGGTTCTGATCAACCTGGCCATGAATGGAATGGACGCGATGGCGAATACTCCCCGGGCGACGCGCTGTCTCACGGTGCAAACAAGGCTCAATGGTGGCGATCACGTCGAAGTCGCTGTGGCGGATTGTGGCGACGGCGTCGCTCCAGATCATATGCCGCGCCTTTTTGAATCGTTCTTCACGACCAAAAAGGAAGGGATGGGACTCGGACTCTTCATTGCGCGATCCATTGTCGAATCCCATCACGGCCGTATCTGGGCGGAGAACCATCCCCGCAGCGGGGCCATTTTTCGCTTTACCGTATTAATGGCCCAAAACCGGTCATTGGCATGACGTTTTCCGCATTCCTTTCCGTCGGGATAGGCAGCGCGGACTCAAGGCGGTGCGGTTGCCCGGCACTCGCGGCTGCTACGCTGATGAGCAGCGCATGGACTGTCCCCGGAAGTCACGCCGTTCAGTTCTACGATAGCGAGCAGTTCGTCCAGCATGCGATTGCAGAATTCTTCACCCAGGGTACGCATCCGGGCGACCCGCTCATACTGGTGTCCCGACCGCGGACGTTCGAAGCTGTCGCCGCACACCTCCTCCGGCCGGTACGCTTCGGCCATCCATGTTGCCGATCGCATCCTGTTTTTCGACGCCGAGGCGGCGCTTCCTCAGATCATGGAAGGCGAAAGCCTCGATTTGGTTCGCGCGGAACACCTGTTAAAGCAGATTCTCTCGCAATCTTGTCCGAGCCACGCGCACGGTACGGTTCGGCTCTACGGCGAGATAGTCGACATCCTCTGTCAGAGCGGCCATCACTCGGCTGCGCTGCAGTTTGAAGGGCTCGCAAGCTCACTCCTCGCTATGCAGCCTCAGCTCTCAATCCTCTGCGGCTATCGGATGGAGCGGTTCAAAGACGACACGAACGCAATCCGGCTTCGCGCCGTTTGCCAGCAACATACGCAGGTCATTCCGGCTGAAAGTTTCACCGATCTGGACGATCTCATGCTCGCGACGCAATCACCACCGCACATGCGGACGATTGATGGCACCACGCCACTACAGACCATTTACGTAATCGACGATGATGCGAGCCTGCGACGATCGCTTAAGCGGCTGTTGACCTCGCACCGTTGGCCGGTGCGCACGTTTGACTCCGCCGAAGCATTTTTGGCGGAACTGGACAGTCTTTCGAGCGGCTGTCTCGTCGTCGACATCGGGCTCCAGGGTATCAGCGGACTCAAGCTGGTGCATCGGTTGAGGGATGCACGCGTGTCGTGGCCGATCATTGTAATGAGCGGTCTGTACGACAAGAAAACCGAGAGCGAGGCATTGCGCCTGGGGGCGCGAGCCTATCTGCGCAAGCCTTTCGATTCACAGGCCCTGCTCAATGCGATCGCACGATCGCTCATTTAATCGCTGCCTGAGTAGTTAAGAACCCAAAACGAAAAAACCCTCATCAGCTTGCGCCGACGAGGGTTTCGTTTTCATCAAATTAAGAGCCTGGCAGTGACCTACTTTCACATCGACAAAGTCGACACTAGCATCGGCGCAGAGCGTTTTCACTTCCGAGTTCGAAAAGGGATCGGGTGGTTCCCACTCGCTATGGCCGCCAGGCAAACCGGTCGCAATGGGGGCTAGTCATGTCTAGCCCCCACCGCTAATTCGTACAATTTGTTTCGACGTTTAGTCGCATTCAAGTCAATTGATTCACTCCAACACGATTCGACGTTAGGCAAATCGCTTGGGTGTTATATGGTCAAGCCTCACGGGCAATTAGTACTGGTTAGCTAAACGCATTACTGCGCGTACACACCCAGCCTATCAACGTCGTAGTCTTCGACGGCCCTTTAGAGACCTTAAAGGTCTAGGGAGATCTAATCTTGGGGGGGGCTTCCCGCTTAGATGCTTTCAGCGGTTATCCCGTCCGTATATAGCTACCCGGCAGTGCCACTGGCGTGACAACCGGAACACCAGAGATACGTTCACTCCGGTCCTCTCGTACTAGGAGCAACTCACCCTCAAATCTCCAACGGCTACGGAAGATAGGGACCGACATTCTGTTACTTCCTCTCACCTATCTGAGAGTACTGACCACCCATGCGGGCGGCGCTTTGCCGCGAGGCAAAGTCTGCATATCGCTATGCAGATCGGACTATATCTTGATCTTCGGGCCGCATCGGCCCTGACGATCTTTGGCGTATAGTCTCTGAGGATTTCAAAGTCCCAAGAATTGCTTCTTGGTTGATCCTTCGTCTCGATCCGTTTGCATTCATTGAATAAGCGATGCTGACGATTTCTTTGAAACCGTCCGCCGCTAGATGAAGTTCAGAATTCATCATCACGACGATCCACTTGAACGACTCGAAGTCGTTCTTTTTCACTGTATGCAAAGGGTATCGATCGAAGAATGGAATCACATTCCATGACTTTGACCTTTCCTGCTGATTGTCTGCACTGACAGATTTTCACTACCGCTCGCCATCGAGCGATGAGTACCGTCAGATACTCAGAGTTTCCAGCAAATAGCCAAATTTAACGACAGCACAAGTCTACTGTCTCACGACGTTCTGAACCCAGCTCGCGTACCACTTTAAATGGCGAACAGCCATACCCTTGGGACCTGCTACAGCCCCAGGATGTGATGAGCCGACATCGAGGTGCCAAACTCCTCCGTCGATGTGGACTCTTGGGAGGAATAAGCCTGTTATCCCCGGAGTACCTTTTATCCGTTGAGCGATGGCCCTTCCATACAGAACCACCGGATCACTATCACCTACTTTCGTACCTGCTCGACATGTCCGTCTCGCAGTTAAGCACCCTTATGCGATTGCACTCTATGCGCGATGACCGACCGCGCTGAGGGTACCTTTGCACTCCTCCGTTACTCTTTGGGAGGAGACCGCCCCAGTCAAACTACCCACCATACACTGTCCCCAACCCGGATTACGGGTCAAGGTTAGAACTGCGAAGTTGTCAGGCTGGTATTTCAAGGTTGCCTCCATGAGAACTAGCGTCCCCACTTCGTAGGCTCCCAGCTATCCTACACAAACAAATTCAAAGTTCAGTGTAAAGCTATAGTAAAGGTTCACGGGGTCTTTCCGTCTTTCCGCAGCTACGCCGCATCTTCACAGCGATTTCAAGTTCACTGAGTCTCGGGTCGAGACAGTGGGGCCAGCGTTACGCCATTCGTGCAGGTCGGAACTTCATGATTTCCACGATTACTCGTGGCATAGACTATACGTTCACCTGACCACGATGATTTGAGCAGATCTCATCGCTTTTTAAAGTCAGGGCCGGCGTGTTATGAACTTGGTATCAAGTCCATCCAGGGATCTCACACCCTGAGTCGTTACGGGGAAACGAGCTGTCTCGAATCTTACCCTCGGTATTGCCCTCGACGCACTTGCACAGACGTCGTTAGGGTTCCACCGATTTGAGCCGGTCATCGGAATAGTGTCGCCACTACCCTGGGCAATGTTACTTACCCGACAAGGAATTTCGCTGAGGTCTGTTAACTCTGCTTTCGCAGAGCGATGAGATTATTCCACTTTCTCATCCTACATGTCGCCATGCAGCTCGGACTATATCTTCACCGATGAGGATCGGTGTCTGGCGTGTAGTCTCTGAGGATTCTGATAATTTCGGTGCGCGGCTTTTTATGATTCATGGTTTCAGCGATTTCGACGATTTTGATCAGCCCACTGCTCGTGAGATGAACACCCGCCTCAATCAGCCTCATACATTCCGCAAACTTCAAGAAGGTGCCTTGCTTGGAAGTTCGCAGCGGATACCGATCAAAGAACGGAATGATGGTCTTTACCAACTCCTTCCGAGCTCTAACGCAGTACCGATACATATGTTCTTTGTGGTTGTCGTATCTCTTGTTGATATAGACATTACCAACACCAAAGAACTTCATGAGCAGGTGGAGACTGTCGACGCTCGACGCGCCTTGAGTCACCGCAAACTCATGTTGCCACTTGGAAGCCAGTTTTGTACCCTCGACGATTGTGTCGATGAGGCTGACGGATCAGGTTTATCGAAAAACACCCTTCTCCGTCTACATAACCGGTGATCCAACCGATCTTTACCAGCCTTTCCTGCTGATTTTCCGCAGCTGTCGAATTTTCACTGTCGTACGACTCAGGCAAATCCGGTTCGCGGATCTGATCTTCGTTATACAACGAGTATCGCAGCATTCACGGGGATTCCAGCATATGGCCAAATTTTACTAAGGCAGCTTTTGTTCACCTTAGGACCGTTCTGGTCGTTCATCAACACGCAAAAGTCACGTGTTAATGGAGTTATGTATTGCGCATAACTCCTGCATGTCGCCATGCAGCTCGGACTATCTCATCTCCTCGAATAAGGAGCCTGGCGTCTAGTCTCTGAGGATACCGGGGAATTCCGGTCTTTCCTGCTGATTGACCGCACCACGAGGATTTTCACTACCGTTCAGATTCGAACGATGAGTACCTGTGGATGCTCGGTGTTTCCAGCATATGGCCAAGTTTATTAACGTAACTACAACTTAGAAGTTGTCCTAATTTACCCGAACTCTACATTCGTTGACTCGACTCTAGCGTTTACCAAATGCCTATAGTTACGGCCGCCGTTTACCGGGGCTTCGATCAAGAGCTTCGCCTTGCGGCTGACCCCATCAATTAACCTTCCGGCACCGGGCAGGCGTCAGACCCTATACATCCACTTTCGTGTTCGCAGAGTCCTGTGTTTTTGATAAACAGTCGCAGCCCCCGATTTTCTGAGACCTCTAATAGCTCGGAGAGTAAATCCCCTCACCATCAAAGGCACACCTTCTCCCGAAGTTACGGTGTCAAATTGCAGAGTTCCTTAACCCGAGTTCTCTCAAGCGCCTAAGAATTTTCTTCCTACCCACCAGTGTCGGTTTGCGGTACGGACGATTACTACCTGAAGCTTAGAGGCTTTTCCTGGAAGCGTGGCATCAATGACTTCGGTTTCCGAAGAAACCTAGTACTCAGTTCTCGAGGTTGAATGAGACTCCGGATTTACCTGGAATCTCCCCCTACGACCTTGAACCGGCAACCAATGCCGGATCATTTAGCCTTCTCCGTCACCCCATCGCAGTAATAATCGGTGCAGGAATATTAACCTGCTTTCCATCGACTACACCTTTCGGTCTCGCCTTAGGATCCGACTCACCCTCAGCTGATTAACATAGCTCAGGAAACCTTGGGTTTTCGGCGTGCGGGTTTTTCACCCGCATTAACGTTACTCATGTCAGCATTCGCACTTCTGATACCTCCAGCAAACCTCACAGTTCACCTTCGCAGGCTTACAGAACGCTCCCCTACCGCTTAAACGATCCGAAGATCATTCAAACCCATAGCTTCGGTGCTTGGCTTAAGCCCCGTTAAATCTTCCGCGCAGG
>CAVVPB010000004.1:0-145000 GCA_963749775.1 uncultured Gammaproteobacteria bacterium | reverse complement strand
CGTGTTGCGGCGTGTTGCGCCGTGGCCGGCGCGGCGTTGATCATGCGCCACACGTTCGAGTCACCGGAGAGCGATGCAGCATCTCCCGCCGCGCGCGCGCCCACCGAGGTTGGTGTCGCCGCCATTCCCGCCAGCGCACCGCCGGTTGCCAACCCACCGACCATCGCTCCGCAGCAGGCCAGCGTCGCATCCATCGTCGAGGTGATTGTCGGCAGGAACGACACGCTCGACGGCATTTTTCGCCGCATGGCACTCAACAAGTCCGACCTGGCGGCGATCCGCAATTTGCCCGGCATCCGTCAAAGTCTGGATTTCTTGAAGCCGGGCGACGCGATCAAGCTCACGCATACGGACGGCGACATTCAGGGACTCACGCGCAAGGTCAGCGAGACTCAGACCCTCGAGGTCGTGCGCCAGGACGCGGGCTTCGCGGCCAAGATGATCAACAATCCGGTTGAGACGCGGGTGCGCACCGCCACGGCCACGATTGACTCCTCGTTGTTTCAGGCCGCCGAAGCGGCCGACATCTCGGACATGGTGGCGCTCAAGCTGGCCAATGTCTTCGGCTGGGACATCGACTTTGTGCTCGACATCCGCGAGGGCGATCGATTCACCGCGGTCTACGAGCAGATCTACCAGGACGGGAAATATCTTCGCGACGGCGAGGTGCTGGCGGCGGAATTCGTCAACAGCGGCCGCGTGTATCGCGCGGTTCGATACGTGTCGGACAGCGGCAGCGTCGGCTATTACACGCCCAATGGCGTCGCCATGCGCAAGGCCTTCTTGCGAGCGCCGGTGGAATTCTCGCGCGTCAGCTCAGCCTTCAATCCGCACCGCCTGCACCCGATCCTCAATACCATCCGCGGGCATATGGGCACCGACTACGCAGCGCCCACCGGCACTCCGGTGCATGCGGCCGGAGAAGGTCGCGTGAGCTTCGCCGGCACCCGCGGCGGCTACGGCAACGCACTGATATTGGCGCATGGCGGCAACGTCTCGACGCTGTACGGCCACATGTCGCGCTTTGCCCGCAACGTTCACGTGGGCAGCCGCGTGCAACAGGGCGAGATCATCGGCTACGTCGGCATGACAGGACTCGCCACCGGGCCGCATTTGCACTACGAGTACCTCATGAACGGCGTGCATAAGAATCCGCAAACGGTGAAGCTGCCGGGCGCGGAGCCGCTGCATGCCGAGGCGCTGCAGAAATTCCGCGAGGCATCGGCGCCGCTGATCGCCAGCTTATCGCCCCCCGCGGCGCCCGCCGTGGTGCCTGCCGGCGCCGCGCCCTTGACCGCAGGACCGGGGCCCTTGCCCACCGGCCCGGTCGCCGAGCCTTCGAAACTCTCGGCCAACTAGGTTTCGCTGCCGCCCTCTTGAAGATCATGGCCACCGGTGCCCCTCCAACGCGGGCAGTGTCACAGGAACCCGTGGCGCCGGAATCCTCGGCCGTGTGTGTCGGTATGGTTGATGGTTTGGCTTATGCTTACGACATGAACGATGCCGACCTGCAAATTCCGCAGCTGTATTTCAACCGCGAACTGTCATTTCTCGATTTCAACCAGCGCGTATTGGAGCAGGCCAAGGACGAGAGCATCCCGCTGCTCGAGCGCGTGCGCTTCCTGTGTATCTCGTGCGCCAATCTCGACGAATTCTTCGAGATCCGGGTCGCGAGCCTCAAGGAGCTGCTGGGGGCGGGCGCCATCCAGGCGGGACCAGACGGCCTGTCGGTTCCCGATCAACTAAAGGCGATTCGTCTGCACGCGGTCTCCTTGGTCGACGAACAATACGCGCTATTGAACGATGTCCTCATGCCGCAGCTCGCGAAGAGCGGCGTGGTGTTTGTCGAGCCGGACACCTGGACCGCGGCGCAGGGCAAGTGGATAGCGGACTATTTCACCCGTGAGGTGGAACCGGTGCTAAGCCCGCTGGCGCTGGACCCGGCGCGGCCCTTCCCCAAAATACTCAACAAAAGTTTGAACTTCGCGGTCGTGGTCGAGGGCGAGGATGGCTTCGGCCGCAACAGCGGACTTGCGGTGGTGCAGGCGCCGCGTTCATTGCCCCGCCTGATCAAGTTGCCGGACGAGTTGGGCAGCCGCAACTTCGTGTTCCTGGGGACCATCGTCGAGGCCTTCGTGTCGCGGCTATTTGCCGGCATGCGCATGCGCGGCTGCTACCAATTCAGGGTCACCCGCAATAGCGACCTGTTCGTCGAGCAGGAAGAGGTCGACGACCTGCTGCGCGCCGTCGAGGGCGAACTGGCGGCGCGCCGCTACGGCGATGCGGTGCGATTGGAGACCGCGCACGATTGTCCCGATGAGATTCTCGCCTATCTGCTGGAGCAATTCGCGCTCACCAACGAGGACCTGTACAAGGTTTCGGGGCCCGTGAATGTCAATCGCTTACTGGCGGTGTACGATCTGGTCGACCGCCCCGAACTCAAATTCTCGGCATTTGCCCCCAGCATCCCCGACCGCCTGAAAGTCGGCAGCGATGTGTTCGCCGCGCTGCGCGGCGGGGAGGTGCTGCTGCATCACCCCTTTCAAGGATTCGGACCGGTCACGGATTTCGTCAAACAGGCCGCGAGCGATCCGCAAGTGCTCGCCATCAAGCAAACCCTGTACCGAGTCGGCAGCGACTCGCCCATCGTCGGTGCGCTGGTGGAAGCCGCGGCCGCCGGCAAGGACGTGACGGTGATCATCGAGCTGCGCGCGCGCTTTGACGAGGAAGCGAATATCGAACTTGCGACCAAGCTCCAGGAGGCCGGTGCGCACGTCATGTACGGCGTATTCGGCTTCAAAACTCACGCGAAGCTCGTCATGGTGGTCAGACGCGAGGAGAAAGGTCTCAGGCGCTACTGCCATTTGGGCACGGGCAACTATCACACCAAAACCGCCCGGCTCTACACCGACTACGGCCTGCTCACCGCTGATGAGGCCATCGGCGAAGATATTCACGAGATTTTCCTGCAGCTCACCGGACTGACGCAGGTGCCGAAGCTTCGCAAGCTGCTGCACGCGCCGTTCAGCCTGCATCAGGCGCTGCTCGCGATGATCGATCGCGAGAGAAATCACGCGCTTGCCGGCAAACCCGCCCGCATCATCGCCAAGCTCAATGCGCTGACCGAGCCGGCTGTCATTCAAGCGCTGTACCGCGCCTCACGCGCCGGCGTGCACATCGACCTTATCGTTCGCGGCGTTTGCTGTTTGCGGCCGGGCGTTCGCGGCGTCTCGGATCGCATCAAGGTGCGTTCGATCGTGGGCCGATTTCTCGAACATTCACGCGTCTACTATTTCGAGAACGCGGGAGCGCGCGAGATCTACTGCGCCAGCGCCGACTGGATGGACCGCAATCTGTTCCGGCGCATCGAAGTGGCTTTTCCGGTCGAGGCGCCGGAACTGCAGGCGCGCATCGCCGAGGATCTGAAACTGTACCTGGAAGACGACATGCAAGCCTGGGTACTGGATGCGAACGGCCGCTATACCCGACCGGGTGGCGACGGCAAGGTTTCGGCGCAGGCGCGCTTGATGAACTTCTACGACGAGCGGGTTGCGCTGACCGAAGCCTAGACGATCGTCAGGCGAAAGCCCGCCTCTTTGAGATACAGGCGCTCCTGTTCCAAATCCTCGAGCGTCAGCGGATGCTCTTTCATCCAGCGCTGCGGCAGTTCCAAGATCAAGTTGCGGCTCTTGGCGCTCAGATGCACTTCGGGCAGCGGTTGCGGGCTGCGTCCCCGATGCAGCAGCACGGCCAGGCGCAGGAGCACTGTCAGAAATTCCGCATGACGATCCCAGGGCGGCACCAGATCTTCCAGCGATTCGAAGGATAGTTGGCGCCGATGTCCCCCGACCAACGCGGACAGCAGCAATTGCTCCTCGCGGGGAAATCCGGGCATGTCGGCATGCTCGAGCAAGTACGCACTGTGGCGGTGGTACTTGGAGTGGGCGATATCGAGGCCGGTCTCGTGCAGCCGCGCCGCCCAGCGCAACACCAGCTCCGCCAAAGGATCTTCCAGCCCCCATTCGGATTCCACCTGCTCAAGCAGGGCTACGACGGTTGCCTCGACGCGGTCCGCCTGGGCTTCATCGACGTGATAGCGCTTAGCCATGGCGCGCACGCTGCGCACGCGCGCATCTTCATTGGTGAAGCGTCCCATGAGGTCGTACAGCAAGCCCTCGCGCATGGCGCCTTCGGCCGGACGAACCCGATCGATGCCGAAGTTCTCGACCACTTCCAGCAGTATCGCCAGACCGGCCGGAAACACCGGTGCGCGCTCCGCATCGACCTCCGGCAATTCAAGCTCATCGACGTGCCCGGCCGCCACCACCCGCTCGGCGAGCAGCCTCAGATTGTCGAGCGTGATGTAGGGCGATTCGGGATTCAAGCTGCGCAGCGCATCGCCGATGACGCGCACCGTGCCGGAACTGCCGAAGGCTTGCAGCCAGCCGAGCTTGCGGTACGCTTCCTGGATGGGCTCGAGTTCCAGTCTGACGGCCGTGCGCGCACGCTCGATGCGCTTGGCGGAAATTCTGCCGTCGTCGAAATAGAGCGCGCTCAGACCGACGCAACCCACCGACAGGCTCTCGAGCAGCAACGGATTGAAACCCTCGCCGATGACCGCTTCGGTGGAGCCCCCGCCAATGTCGATCACCAGCCGCTTGTCGGGAATCATCGGGCTGGTGTGCGCAACTCCGGAGTAGATGAGCCGCGCCTCTTCGAGGCCAGAGATGATTTCGATCGGATGGCCCAGTGCCGCGCGAGCTCGTTCTAGGAACCAACGCTTGCGCTTGGCGCGCCTCAAGGCGTTGGTGCCGACGACACGCACGCTATCCGCATGCATCGCGCGCAGCCGCTGGCCAAATCGCTCCAGGCAGCGCAGCGCACGCTCGGTTGCGGCCTCGTCCAACCGGCCGCTGTCGCCCAAGCCTGCGGCCAGGCGCACCATTTCGCGCAATCGATCGAGGATGACGAGTTGGCCGTGCGAATAACGCGCGACCACCATATGAAAACTATTGGAGCCCAGGTCGACGGCGGCGAGCACGTCGGGCACGACCCTCCCCCGGCTCATCTACACGATCAACATTCTAGGCCGAGAATGAGGATCCGCAGCCGCAGGTTGTTTTTGCGTTCGGATTGCGAATCACAAACTGAGCCCCCTGCAAATCCTCTTTGTAATCGATTTCCGCCCCCATGAGGTACTGAGCGCTCATGGGGTCGACCAGCAATTGGACGCCGTGGTTCTCCACGCAAAAGTCGCCGTCCTCGATCTTCTCGTCGAACGTAAACCCGTATTGAAAGCCCGAGCAACCGCCGCCGGAGACGAATACCCGCAATTTCAAATTCGGATTTGCCTCCTCACGGATCAACTCGCCGACCTTGCCGGCCGCCGCATCGGTGAAGATCAGCACGTCGGGCGCCGCAGGCGGCGTCTCGACGACCATGATGGATTCGGAGGTTGTGCTCATACGTGCATTCTACTCGCCGCTCAATGGCCAATCAAAGTCATGGACTCTGTTTGGGACTTGAGTTCACCCTTTCAGCTTCCAAATCGCCCGACCCGGGCCTTGGCGCAGCCCGATGAATCAATCTGCCATTTATTTGGGCACCCACCGCGGATTCAATGGTGGCGTAGTGAACGCTGCCAAGAACCCGAGCCTTGGGGCCGAGCTCGACTCGATCGCTCGCCTCAATATCGCCCTTCACGAGGCCGTTTAACACGATATTGGGAACGATCACCGACCCTTCGATGCAGCCTTGCTCGCTCACCGACAAGGTCGCTCCGGTGCCCAGGTCGCATTTGACATTACCGTTGATATGGCCGTCGAGATGGAATCCGCCGGCAAATTCGACATCGCCGTTGATGCGTGTCTTGGCGCCGATCAGGGTGTCGATTTCCGCCTTACTCTGTTTCTGTTTGAACATCCGCATCACCTTTGCCAGGCATATCGCCGTTCGCCTCGGTTTCCACCGACATCCCCTGCGCCTTCCAGACGAAAGCCTGACGATTGCTATGACTGGTGTCTCTGCCGCTGTGTATCTCGACACCCAAGCGCGTCGGCTCAAAACCCTTCGGCAATTCTATGGGCTCGTCGAATTCCTGAAAGTACTTGAAGGAGTATGCCAGGCTGACGCGGTGGTTTGGCGAGACTTGCGCATAGGTCAAGCTCAAGGGCTTGCCCCCGATCAATCCATCAAGCGTTATCGCTGCGTTGCCGGTCACTTCTTTGTCGGGCTTGCCGGTCTGCATCAAGACGAACTTGAGACGGTATTGGCCCGGCGCGGCTTCCGGAACTATCTGCATCTGCTGCACCTTCACATGAATGAGCGACTCCGGCTGCACCAGGCCGCGGTAAAAGGACAGGTCCTGGTTCAGGCGCGCGATCTGGCTCTGCATGTCGCCGAGGCTGCGTTCGACTTGGGCATAGCCTTCGCGATCGACACGCCGGGCGGTTTCGGCAGCCTCGAGCTGCCGCCGTTGATTTTCGTTTTCGGTCTCGAGGGCGCGAATTCGCCGGCTTGCCGACAGGGCACCGCGAACCGAATCGACCACCCGAAATCCCGCATCGTAGCGGCCCAGCTCGAACGCAGCGTACAAAATGCCGGCGACCGCCAGCACGGCGAGGGTCCACCACACCGCGCGGCGCTTCGGGGCATACGATCGCACGACCAATTTGCCGAACGCATCGGCCATAGCGCTACGCGGTTCCTGAAAAGACTGCGGACATTATACGAAGGCGCGCCCCCTAAAACAGAGCCTCACGTTATCATTGATTGCAAAGCACAAGGGAACGCTCATGCTCTGGCTGAAAGCGCTGCACGTCATCGCGGTGGTAACCTGGTTCGCCGGCCTGTTCTACCTGCCGCGGCTGTTTGTCTATCACGCGGACGCGAAGGATTTGATCAGCACGCAGCGCTTCGAGATCATGGAGCGGCGACTTTTCATCCTCATGAGCATCGGTGCCGCCGCCAGCATTCTGCTGGGCGCCCTCATGCTCATCGAGTCGCCGGGCTATCTGCACATGTCGTGGCTTCAAGTCAAACTGCTGCTGGTCGCCCTGGTGGTCGCCTACCACGCCTATTGCTACAGGCTCATGCGGGATTTCGCCGCACAACGCAATCGGCGCAGCGCCAAGTGGTTTCGCGCCTTCAACGAGGCGCCGTCGCTGCTGCTGATCGGCATCGTGATCCTCGCCGTCGTCAAGCCTTTTTGAGGCGCCGCCGCCGCGCACTTTAGGAAGCGGCTTGAATTTCCGGCCACCACTCGGGGTACGGCGGCAGCCCGCCGGGAAACACGTGCTTCCCCAGGTCGTGCAGCGCGCGCACATAAACACGCCGCTTGAAATACACCACTTCGCGCACCGGCGTCCAATAGTCCGTCCAGCGCCAACGATCGAATTCCGGCTCACCGGTGCTGTCGAACCGCAGCTTTGACTCGTCGGCGACCAGCTTCAACAGAAACCAGCGTTGCTTCTGGCCGATGCAGCGGTCGCGCACGTATTGACGCGGCAGCCGATAGCGCAGCCAGCCCTGGGTGGACCCTAGAACCTGCACATCCTGGCGCTCCAAGCCGATCTCTTCCTTGAGTTCGCGAAACAGCGCGTCCTCGACCGGCTCGCCGCGATTGACGCCGCCCTGGGGAAACTGCCAGCCGCGCCCGCCGACGCGCCCGCCCAAGAAGACTTCCCCCGACCCGCGCGACAGCACAATGCCGACATTGGCTCGAAAGCCATCCTTATCGATGTAATCCGTCGTAGGTTGGATGGACATCGGTCAATTGTTCCATATCGCCGAGCAGTTGTGGTCGTGCCGCGTCTGCATGCTATCCGGCTCCTACTTGCACGCGATTGCGTCCCAGCGCCTTGGCGCGATAGAGCGCCGCATCGGCATCCGCGATCAGCCGGTCGGC
The DNA here is from genome assembly GCA_963749775.1 of uncultured Gammaproteobacteria bacterium. Lineage (GTDB taxonomy): Bacteria > Pseudomonadota > Gammaproteobacteria > Steroidobacterales > Steroidobacteraceae > Bog-1198. The sequence goes on along the minus strand of CAVVPB010000004.1, from coordinate 137,094 downwards.
GACGGCCTTGAGATCCGCTTCGTCTCGCCCGGGCGAGACGGCCGCGATCCCCACCGACACGGTCAAACTGCGCGTAATCTGCGAGTTGAGCGCAAACGGCATCGCGCCGATGACTTCACGGATGCGCTCCCCCAGCCTCGCCGCATCGGCGGCCGTCGCATCGGGCAGCAGGATGGCGAGCTCGTCGCCGCCGAAGCGCGCGGCGGTGTCCATGCTGCGAATCTGGCCCTCGATGCGCTGGGCAATCTCTTTCAGCGCGTTGTCGCCCGCCAGGTGCCCGTAGCCGTCATTGATGCTCTTGAATTTATCGATATCGATCATCAGGCAGGCGATGCTGCCGCCGCGCCGCTGGGCACGCGCCAGCTCCTCTTTCAAGCGCTGCTGCAGGTAGCGTCTATTGTGCCAACCCGTCAGGAAATCCGTGATGCCGGCTCGCATCAGGCGCGCGCGATTGACGGCATTCTCGATACACACCGCGGCGACCGCGCCCAAGTGCGCGAGAAAATCGGTGCCGTGATGACGGGTGAAGCGCGCCGGGTCGCGGCTGCCGAAACACAGCGCGCCGGTCGCACGGTCCTTGCGGGGGAGCGGCACCAAGGCTGCGCTCTTGAGATTCGCCACGCCCGGAAACAACAGGTGGTGGTCGGCGCCGACGAACGGCCCCAGCCAGGGCTTGTGAAGAACCGCGAGTTGCGGAGCCAAACCTATCAGTGAATCGACGAAGAATATCTGCTTGAATTCCTCGGGCCGATCGCCGCCCGCGACCAATAAGTGACGCACCTCGTGCTGCGGATCGAGCAGCACCACGCTGACGGCGTCCAACGAATACGAGTCGCGCAGGCCCCCCACCATCGCATGCAGCAACTGCGACAGGCTGTCGGCACGCAGCAGCGTCAATTCGCGCGCCTGCGTCCGTTTCATGATGGTTTCGTTGTTGGCGGCCTCCGCGGTCATTTCCGCCAGACGCTTTTTGAGCTCTTCGTTTTCCCGCTCCGCGTCGTGTGCTTCCGGCAATCCCATGTCCTTCAACTCGCGCGCGCCGCGGCGCGCACGTCCAAGTAAGCCCGGCCGCGAACCATCAGGGCCGCGAACTCTCGCGAGTTCTTGGTTCGAACCGTCGTCACCAGCCGTTCCACGGCTTTTTGCAGGGCCAGCAGCGATTCGGCCCCGTAGTCATTCGAACTCTGTATCTCAAAATAGAGCTCGGGGCTCTCGGCCGCGACGCGGCTCGCCACCTCCAGTTGCGCATCGAAGGTGGTGCTCGAGAGCTTCGCCAGCCGCGGCGCCGCCTCGCCGCTTTCCGCCAATGCCGTGAAGAACGCGATATTGAGCGCGTGCGACAGACCCAGCACATAGGCGATCAGGCGATCATGTTCATCGAGATCCATGACTACGCGCTCCGCCATGGTGGGCGCAAACAATTCCTGTGCCTGCGCCAACGCATCGGCATTGCCCAGGTCGATGAAAATCACGTGCCGACCCGACAGCAGCTCGGTGTCCGGCCCGAACATCGGATGTATGGAGGTCACCCGGCAGCCGGCTTTTACCAACGCGTCGAGCCCGGAACGCAGCGGCGTCTTTAAGGACCCCAAGTCGAAGATCAGGCCGCGCGGCGCGCGGCGCGCCAGGACCTGCAGCAGCTCTGCGGTGGCCGCGAGCGGGGTCGCGAGCACGATCAGGTCGAAATCCAGCGCGTCGGCTTGCCAATCTGCAACGACATCAAACCCTGGGAGACCGCCGTTCGGATCTGCGATGGCGACACGAAACCCCTGCGACGCCAGAAACTCGGCGAACCAGCCGCCCATCTTGCCGCGGCCGCCGATGACCAACGCCCGCTTGCCGCTGCCGTGCGCCTGGGCGGCGACACGCGCCTGTTCCTGCGTGGCGAGCGAGGACTGGATGAGCTGGCGCAGCAGCGACTCGGCCAGATCGGGCGAAATGCCCAGCCGTTCTGCTGCGGTGCGGCCCCGCAAAATGACCTCGCGCTCGCGGCCGAAGTCCCGGGTCGGCCGCCCGCTGGCCCGCTTCACCGCCGCCACTTGCTCGCTCAAGGATTGGCGCTGAGCCACCAGCTCCAGCAGCCGTCCGTCGAGATCGGTGAGTGCCGTGCGCAATTCATCCAAGTTCATTTCAAGAAAGCCCCATGTTTTCTATCGGCACAGCTACCATTCTCGTATGAGTGGCGACAAAAAGACATTTTGGACCGAAACGCTTCCCGACCCCCTACCGGCAAATCCCCTAACGGTGGCAGCCCAATGGTTGGCGGAGGCCGAGCGCCATGCCGCCCAGCCCAATCCCAACTCCATGGTGTTGGCGACAGTCGACAGCCGCGGCTACCCTTCCGCGCGCGTGGTGCTCTGCAAGGATATTGCAGCGCAGCATGGCTACCTGCTCTTCTATACCAACTACCGATCGCGCAAAGGGAGCGAACTTAAGGACAACCCCCGGGCAGCGGTCGTTTTTCACTGGGATCAGCTGCACCGACAGGTGCGGGCCGAGGGCCGGGTGGAACTGCTATCCGAGGCGGAGAACGACGCCTATTTCAGGACGCGGGCCTGGCAAAGCCGGTTAGGCGCCTGGGCCAGCCAGCAGAGCCAACCGGTGAGGTCTCGAGCCGCTCTGACGGCCGCGGTGACTCATGAGGCGCAGCGCTTTGGCATCCCCTACCAAGGGCCGGGCTCACCGGAGCCGGACGGCATCACCGTGGAGGTGCCGCGGCCGCCCTATTGGGGGGGCTATCGCCTATGTGTCGACGCGGTAGAATTGTGGGTGGAGGGAGAATTTCGCATCCACGACCGCGCTCGCTGGACGCGGTCGCTTCCGGATCCGCTGGGCGCTGCCATCGCCGCCCCGTGGACCGCGACTCGACTACAGCCTTAGAAGGCCGCCTTGCATGGCTGAACGCTCATTCGCTAAAGAAATACAGTCCCTGCGCCTGCCCGCGGGCGCCGAGTTCGAAGGCGAAGGGATCTTGGCGGTCACCAAGGCGCTGCTGCAATCGGGTGTGGGGTATGTCGGCGGCTACCAGGGTGCGCCGGTATCACACTTGATGGATGTGTTGGCGGATGCGAGCGCCATCTTGGGCGAACTCGGCGTGCGATTCGAATCATCGGCGAGCGAAGCGACGGCCGCGGCGATGCTGGCCGCTTCGGTCAACTATCCGATTCGCGGTGCGGTCACCTGGAAATCCACGGTCGGCACCAATGTCGCTTCCGATGCGTTGTCGAACCTGGCTTCCGCCGGCGTCATCGGCGGTGCGCTGATCGTGCTGGGCGAGGACTACGGCGAGGGCGCCAGCATCATGCAGGAGCGCACGCACGCGTTCGCCATGAAATCCCAAATGTGGCTGCTCGATCCACGGCCGAATTTGCCCTCCATCGTGCAGGCCGTTGAGCAGGGATTTGAACTGTCCGAGGCCAGTAACTCGCCGGTCATGCTGATGCTGCGGATTCGCGCCTGTCACGTGGTGGGCCGGTTTCAGGTGAAGGAGAATCGCCGCCCGCCATTTACGCTGCAGCAGGCGATGGACAATCCCCGCCGCACCTTCGACAAGATTATTTTGCCGCCGTCCACCTATGCGCAAGAGCGCGCGAAGATCGAACAGCGCTGGCCGGCTGCGGTTAAATTCATTCGCGAGCGCCAGCTGAACGAATTTTTCGGCGCGGACAATCCCAGCGACGTCGGCATTGTGCTGCAGGGCGGCTTGTACAACACCGTGCTGCGCGCGCTCGAGCGCCTGAGATTGGCCGATGTGTTCGGCGAGTCGAAGATCCCCTTGTATGTCTTGAACGTCACGTACCCGCTCGTGCCGGAAGAATTCACGCGCTTCGCGCTCGGCAAGAAAGCCATCCTGATCATCGAAGAAGGCCAACCGGAATTCATCGAGCAGGCGGCCAGCTTGTTTCTTCGGCAGGCGGACGTGCAAACGCGCATCGTCGGCAAGGGGCCGCTGCCGATGGCGGGCGAATATACCGGCGCGGTCGTCATCGCCGGCATTGCCAAGTTTCTGGCCGAATTCGGTCGATTGCCGGTCGCGGATGTTCCCCTGTTGCCCGCGGCCCTGTTGGCGCGAAACGTCCCGATGCGGCCGTCGGGCCTGTGCACCGGTTGCCCTGAGCGGCCCTTGTTCGCCTCCATGAAGCTGCTGGCGCGGGAAATGGGACCGATGCAAGTCAGCGCTGATATCGGCTGCCATTCCTTTTCGACGCTGCCGCCGTTCGACCTCGGCGGCACCATCATGGGCTATGGCTTGGGCGCTGCCGGCGGCGCCTCGTTCAACGTGCCGAATCCCCGCCGCGCCCTGTCGATGATGGGCGACGGCGGCTTCTGGCACAACGGTCTGACCAGCGGCATCGGCAACGCCGTGTTCAATCGCCATGACGGCGTGACCATCATCGTCGATAACGGCTACTCGGCCGCGACCGGCGGGCAATACATCCTCTCATCCTCGGCCGAGATCAAGGGCCGGCGCGCGCGAAACCGTATCGAGACGGCCGTGCGCGGCGTGGGCGTGGAGTGGGTGCGCACCATACGCACCTACGATATGAAGCAGACCATGGGCGTGTTGCGCGAGGCGTTGCTCACCCCATTCACGGGACCGAAGATCGTGATTGCGGAGGGCGAGTGTCAACTGAACCGGCAGCGGCGCATCGCGCCGATTCTCAAGAAAAAGGCCAGCGACGGTGAGCGCGTTGTGCGCCAGCGCTTCGGCATCGACGCCGATGTGTGCACCGGCGATCATTCCTGTATCCGACTATCCGGCTGCCCCTCGCTCACCGTCAAGACCAATCCGGATCCGCTGCGGCGAGACCCCGTGGCCCATGTCGACAATAGCTGTGTGGGCTGTGGCGTGTGCGGCGAGGTTGCGCATGCGGCGGTGCTGTGCCCCTCCTTTTATCGCGCCGATGTGATCGTGAACCCCACGACCTGGGATCGGCTCAAAGCGCGGCTGCGTGCGGCCGTCATCCGCCTGCTGGCTTGAAGCGCTCACGACCCATCAGCTTGACGATAGCGGCCCTGGGTGGACAGGGCGGCGGCGTCGTGACCGACTGGCTGGTCATGGCAGCCCATCGAGCCGGCTATTTCGTGCAAGCAACCTCGGTGCCCGGCGTCGCGCAGCGCACCGGCGCGACGATTTATTATATGGAGTTCTTTCCGCGCGCCGACGCGCCCGACGGCCGCGAACCGGTCATGGCACTTGATGCCGAATCCCGGCGATGTGGACATCGTGGTGGCCTCGGAATGGATGGAAGCCGGCCGAGCCATCAATCGAGGCTTGGTCACCAAAGACCGCACCACCTTGATCGCCTCGACGCATCGCGACTATACGATCGGCGAAAAGATCGCGCTTGGCGACGGCCGCGTCAGTTCCCGCGAACTATTTGAGATTGCCACGGCAAACGCCGCAAAGCTGATCGGCTTCGATATGGTGGAGGTGGCGGATGCCGCGGGGGGCCGGATCAGCGCGGTGATCCTCGGCAGCATCGCCGGCGCCGGTGTGCTGCCGTGGGGGATCGAGGACTATCATCATGCGATCAAGGAAGCGGGCGTCGGGGTCGAGGCCAGTCTGGCGGCATTCGAAGCCGGCCGTCGGGCGGTGATCGCCGCCGCCGCGAAACCGCTGAGCTCGGCCTCTTGGCCGAGCAATCACGGGGCCATCGATTCGTCGGACTACACCCTCGGCGCGCTCCCCGGGCGCTGCGAACGCGCATTACCGAACGCTTTCCTGCGGGGCTGCACGAATTGCTCGGCATGGCCGCTGCGCGCCTGTCGGACTATCAAGACGATGCTTATGCCGGCCTCTATTTGGATCGCGTCGAGCGAATCCTCGCGTTCGATGCCGGTCGATTGAATGACGCGACGCTGACCGCCGCGACCGCGCGCTCCCTGGGCCTGTGGATGAGCTTCGAGGATGTCATGCGTGTGGCACAGATCAAGACACGGCGCGGGCGCGCCGAGCGCATTCGCCGCGAAGTGGCGGCGCAGTCCACGGACCTGGTGCAAGTGCGCGAATTTGTAAAGCCACGCGTGGAAGAAATCTGCGGCTCGCTGCCCGCAGGATTGGGGCGGCGCCTGCTCGCCTCGCCTTTCGCGAACCGAGCGCTCTCCAAATTCACCGCCGGACGGCGCATTTCGACCTCCACGGTGAGCGGATTCGCGCTGCTGCGCTGTCTTGCCGCCTCGCGCCGCTTTCGTCGCGGCACCCTGCGCTTTCGGATCGAGAATGAGCGCATCGCAGCGTGGCTTGCGCAAATCGCGCAAATCGCGGCGAGCAACTACGATGTTGCGGTGGAACTCGCCGAGTGCCAGACGCTGGTGAAAGGCTACGGCGATACTCAGGAGCGCGGGTGGGCGCACTTCAGCAGAATTTCTGCCTTGGCGACGAAATTCATCGATGAGCCGCAGGGTGCTGCTCGCTTGCGCACCCTGCGCGAAGCGGCGTTGGCCGACGATAACGGCGCACAGCTGGAGCGCGCCATTGCCCATTTGGCTGCCTGAAGGCGGAGGAGAATGTCATGACGCTGAGCGATGAATTGCAGAAGCTGGGAGAACTTCGCGAGCGCGGCCAATTGACGGACGAGGAATTTGCGCGCGCCAAGGCCCGCTTGTTGGACATGCAAGCCGGGGCTTCCACCGCGCCTTTCGCGTCCGCGGTCAATGCGTTCCGACGCAGTCGCAACGACCGGTGGATCGCCGGTGTGTGCGGCGGGCTCGCGCGATCCACCGGACTCGAGTCCTGGACGTGGCGCCTGATTTTTGTCGTCTTGTTCCTCTGCGGAGGCGTTGGACTGCTGGTGTACTTGCTGCTGGCGATTTTCGTGCCGAGCGAGTGATTGAGGACGGATAGTTTATGGGAGCGTTCGCATGAAAAAAATCAGCTTCACCTCGGTACCCGTGGAACGCGGGTCCAGCTATCCATCACCCTACGACCGGCCCTGCCGGGACCAGATCAGTCAACGATTGGCCCGATCGCAGGGCCTCACGCTCTTTGGGGTCAACTTGACCATGATCCCGCCCGGCGGCTGGTCCAGCCAGCGCCACTGGCATAGCCACGAAGATGAGTTCATCTGGGTGGTGGAAGGTGAACTCACCCTCGTCAGCGACGCCGGCGAGGAGATTCTGCGTCGCGGCGATTGCGCCGCTTTCAAGGCCGGCAATCCGGACGGTCATCACTTGATCAATAAATCCGCGAATCCCGCCACGGTGCTCGAGATCGGCAATTCCGATCCCCGCGACCGTTGCGTCTATTCGGACATCGACATGGTCGCCGAGCCGGGCGTGCACGGTTACAGCCATCGCGATGGTTCACCCTACACGGTGAGCTGACCGCCAGGGCGCGCCCAGCGTTGGGATCGCCCGGCCGAGCGTCAGGTCGAGAAGCGATTCCAGAGGAACAGCAAGATAAGGGCGCCGACAATCGACATGATGATGCCGGCCGGGTGCACCCTGGCGCCGTCCGGCGGCTTGCTGAACAGGCGTGAGATGAAGCCGCCCGCGAAAGACCCGGCGATGCCCAGCACGCCAGTCATTATAAGTCCCATGTGATTCGCGCCAGGCATAATCAATCGCGCGATCGCGCCCACGACGATGCCGACCACGAACATCCAAATGACGTGCAGCATGAGCGTGTCTCCGATAGTAAGTTCAAGCCCGTCGGCCATGAGTCTACGCCGGTAGGTTGCCACCGCAGTTGGACTTAGGGCCTATGCACCCGGCGAGGAGCCGTCGCCAAAATCAGGGCCGGATTCCACCACCAACCGGCGCCAAACAGGACCACCATGGTCACGGAAGAGACCAGCTTGGCGATCGTCCCGAAGATCATCCCCACCCAAGCACTGATGCCGACCTGGGTGGAGCGCGGGATGCCATGGCCGGCCGCGAGTTCGCCCGCCACGGCGCCGAGAAAGGGCCCGAGTAGCAGGCCGGGCAGCCCGAAAAACAGCCCGACCACCGTACCCAGAAAGGCGCCCCAGATAGCCCTTCGGCTGGCTCCTACCCGCTTCGCGCCGAGTGATCCTGCGATCAGGTCCAGCGTCAGGCCGACCGCTCCTACCAACGCAATGCCCAGCAGCCACCCGCGGCCAACGTGGCGATACTGATCCACGGCGGCGATCATCCAAATGCCGCCAAATATCAGGGGGATGCCCGGCAACGCCGGCACGAGCGCGCCGAGCAGGCCAGCCACAATCAATCCGATGGCGAGAGCGTTCAGTAGGATGTCCATGGGGCGTGGCATCCTATCGCCAATCTCGCTCGCTTGACGATCCCGGCCGTACGGTGTGGAGTGCCCCGATGAGGATCGAAACCACGAAGGAACTTTTGGCAGCGACCTGACCTATGGACCGCAAGATCATCGAATCGCACGCGACCATCGCTGACAAGGCACAAATGGGCGTTTTTTTGGCACCCATCCCGAATGCGGACAGCCTCGAAGCACTTTTGATGGAACGCCGGGTTGTTTCCACGCGCACCTATGAGGACGACGCGATGATCGCGCGGTTCGTGCGAAGCAATGGCACGACGGTCGCTTGCTACACCGTGCAGGACGTGACCATCGATGAGGCTGAGATGATCGCCGCGCAGTGCGAGCTATTGGATGATTGGAACGTGGAGAACTTCTCGCGTGCGGTGCACGCTGCGCTTGATCCGGACCTTTAGGCCGCGCGGCCGCTTTTAGAACGCACCGGCTCGCATTTTGTCTTGCAGCATGCGCAATTTTCGGCCGCTGCCGTGTTCTTCAATCGGTTGATAACCGTTTTGGGGGAACAATGCGCCAACTTACCGCGTCTGCTGCCATTGCCGCGTGTCTCGTGCTGCTGCCTGTGCTGGGAAATGCCAAGGGCTGCTTGAAGGGCGCCGCCGTCGGCGGTGTGGTCGGCCATGTCGCCGGCCATCATGCCGTTCTCGGCGCCACTGCCGGATGCGTGATCGAACACCATCGGGAGAAAGTGAAGGAAAAGGCCAGGCATGAGAATGCGCCGAGGAAAGCACCATGACGATGAGTGATGAACTGAGCAAACTGGCGGAACTTCGCGAGCGCGGCACATTGACGGACGAAGAATTCGCGCGTGCGAAGGCCCGGCTGTTGGGCGCAGACGAAGTGCGTCAAAGTCCGCCACTGGCCTCGGCGGTCAATACCTTCCGCCGCAGCCGCAACGACCGCTGGATCGCCGGCGTGTGTGGCGGCATTGCGCGAGCGACCGGAATGGAATCCTGGGTGTGGCGGCTCTTTTTTGCCGCATTGTTCGTCTGCGCCGGTGCCGGACTGCTGGTGTATCTGTTGTTGGCGATCTTCGTACCGAACGAATGATGCGCGACTAGATTACCTTGGCGCCGCGCTCGACGAGTAGCTCGCGGAGCACGCTGCGATGGCAGCGGGATTCGTCCTCGCAATAGCAGCCCACCGAGAAATTCGCGCCGCTCGATAGGGCCGCCAGCAGATCCAGAATTCGCGCAGCGTCCGGATTGCTCATCTCGCGCTTGAACTTGCGGCAAAAGGCGCGCCACGCCCCCGCATCGCCGGCCGTCTGCGCCTGCCGGATGAGCGAGGGCGTCGGTGACAGCATGGGCAGCCAAACGTCGTAGTAGTTGCGAATGGCGAATTGCGATTTTGGAACCCCACGCGGAGGCCGTCTGACGGTTCCGATGCGCAGGCCTTCATTCGGCGCACGCGATGATCCGAGTCGCACGATCAGAATGGTCACAGTCGCTCAACGATGACGATCGGACGGGCCTTCGTCCTTACGATTGAGCGCAGTATTCCCACGCTCCGCGCTTGCGCCTGTCGAGCCATTCGGCCTCGGGACCCCGATGTCGAGTATTCCTCAGGATTTCGCTTTCTTCGGTTTCGACTTGCCGGCACGGTTGAGGGTCACCGCTTCGCGAACGAGCGACTTGAAGGCGGACTCGTCAACGTCTTCACCTTCGGGGATGTCGATCGCGCGGCGTACATTTCCTTCGAGACTCGAGTTGAAGAGACCGGCCGGATCCTTCAGAGAAGCGCCCTTGGCGAAGGTAAGCTTCACGACCTTCTTGTAGGATTCGCCGGTGCAGATGATGCCGTCGTGCGACCAAACCGGCGTGCCCATCCACTTCCACTCCTCGACGACATCCGGATCTGCCTCCTGGATGAGCTTGCGCATTCTGCCGAGGGTTTTGCCGCGCCAGTCGCCGAGCTCGGCGATTCTTTTCGAGATGAGCTCCGATGCCGACTGCTCTTGGCTCGCGCCCGACTTTTTCATATGCTCACCCGGGAAGCTATTGCACCGATACGACGCGTTTGTCGCGTGCTCTTAGGATTGCATCGGCGTCGATGGCGCGGCCCGCAAGTACTACGATTGCACGCAATAACAGCGGCAGCAAGACGAAATCGTCGATGGCTCCCAATAAAGGAATCGCAAAATTGAGCGGCTCGAGGGCGAACCACAGCAGAAGAAGAGATACCGGCACCAGCCACCAGGGTCGATCGGGCCGGCGTAACGCCGTCAGCAACAGACGCAAATCTTGGGCGCCCATACGCCACAGTCGGAAAAGCCGTCTCATAAGGGTACCCCTGCGTGCATTGAGCTCATGGTGGGGGCGTCGTTGAGGAAAATCAACCGTCTCCCAACGCATGCAAGGTGCGCCTCAGGCGCGCGGCAAAATGCAGCGCCAGGTCATGCCTCGGTCCGGGTTGTTCTCCGCCAACAACTTTCCTCGGTGCGCGCGCACGATATCCGCGCAAATTGACAAGCCCATGCCGATGCCCTTCGATTTGGTGGTGAAGAACGGCTCCAGCAACCGGTGCAAAATTGCCCGGCGGCGATCCAGCTCCTCTGTCCTGCACGCTCAACTCGACTGCCTCTGAGTCCGCATTGGTTGTGATCACCAATTGGCGCTCATCGATGGGAATTGCGTGCATCGCCTCGGTACCGTTGAGCACGAGATTGAGCAGCACTTGCTGCAACTCTCCGCGATTGCCATTGATTTCGGCATTGGCCGCGTCCAATTTTGTCGTGAGACACACTTGGTGCAGCAGCAAGTCCGAGTGCATGACGTGCGCCACATCCTGAACGAGCCTGTTCAAATCCACTGCCGCGGACGGCTCACGCTCTTTTCTGAGCAGCGATCTGACATGCTGGATCGTGTCTCCCGCCCTGCCTGCCGCTCTCGGCGATATCTTCAAACAGCGCGCGTATTTCCGAAGAGGGCTCAAGATCGGGAGCATGGAGGCCCGTCTCGGCGTTGCTCACGATGGCGGTGATCGGTTGCAATAGTTCGTGCGCCAAGGAGGCTGTCAGTTGTCCCACGAGCGAGACTCTTCCGACGTGTGAGAGTTCAAGACGCGCCCGCTCGATCTCGATCTGCGCCTGTCGACGCTCGGTAAGGTCTTGCAATTGAGAAACGAAGTAAAGCGGCTCATTCGCAGCGTTTCTGACCAGGGCGACATTCAGGTAGCGTCCAGATGATCCGACCGTCCTTGTGAATATAGCGCTTTTCCATTTCGTAGTGCGAAATCTCACCTGCGAGCGCCCGCTGTAAATTAATACGGTTCGCCGCCAGATCCTCGGGATGCGTCAGCGCTTGAAACGTGGTTGAGAGAAGCTCCGTTTCCGAATAGCCGAGAATGCGGCACATCGCTTCATTGACCTGCAGCCAATGTCCTTCCAGCGAAACCAGTGCAATGCCGATGGCGGAGTGGCTAAAGGCGGCTCGAAACCGCTCCTCGCTGTCTCGCAACCTGTTCGCGGCCCGGTGGCGCTCGGTGATGTTGCGGACCGCGGTGACGGTGGCACCATCATCACGCCGTGCCATTCGCGCCTCAAAGTGCCGTTCTTCGCCGGCGATCTTCATGACGTACTCATGTTCGACGACTTCGCCCGTGGCTGCGGCTCGCTCGAATAGCGCACGAAATGTCCTGGCTGTCTCGGGCGGAATGACATCTTCCATTTTCCGGCCCATGAATCGCTCAGGCGGCACGTAAAGATCGACGGTGTCCGGACAATGATAGTCGATGTACACCCCCTCGGGATCGACCACGAATATCAAGTCCGGCAGCGCTTTCAGCAGCGCTCTGTTGCTTGATTCACTGGCTTGGAGCGAGCGTTCGGTACGCTGCCTGACAAATGCGCTCGCAAGAATTTCCCCGACGAGTCGCAGTCTGCGCACCAGACTCTGCGGCCATTTACGATATTCGCGCACACTGGCAAACGAGAGGACATAGAGCGCCGTTTCAGTCTGGATGGGAATGCCGAGCATGGACTTGACATTCATGCTGGGTCGCGTGCGCACGTTCGGCCAGATGCGGCAGCCGGAATGTCGTCGGGAACTCGCGCCCAGCTGACGATATTGCCTTGTCGATATTGCTCGTAGAGCCATGGCATATCGGAGATGCGTGCGATCGGCGAGCAGGTGTGATGTCCTGGATGGGAGTACATATGTTGCCGGTGAAAATGCACGCCGTCGGGATCGCACTCCCAAAAGCTGATCCGATCGACGCCGATGAACTGGCGCGAGCTTTTCGAGCCAGTCGTCGATGCCTTGATCCACGCAAGCGGCCGGCGTTTTTGCGAAATACGCGGACAGCTCGAGAAGAAATGATTCGAAACGCAGGCTCCCCGCAATGTTGGCGTCACGCTTCGTACGCTGCGCGCGCGCCGCACTGAGCGCGTGCGCTTGCAGGATTGCCAGCGACGCGTTTGGAGAGATTGGATCCCATAAAGGCTCGCATCAGGGGACACCTCTTTATAATTTGGACGGCTATCCTAATGCTAACTTCCTCGGCTGGGAACGGCCGAAACATTACGATCGCGAACGGACATGTTCCTAATTCCATTTCAAGTGCGCTTGTAAGTGCCGGATTGTATGGCGATAACCATCAGCCGAGGCTGATGGACGAGCTTGGCGTCTGGGGCTACGAGCTTGGCGTCTAGGGTTCGATCAGTCGCACGCGCGTACCTGCGAGGATTACGGTGCCATCGCCGGCCAACAGCCCCCTTGCCGCCGCGCTGGAGCGAACGGCGGCAACGTCGCGCACGATAATGTCAAAGGCGCCAAGGCCTTCGCCTCGCCCATCGATGGCGGCGGTGAATCGAATCTCGCCCTCGTCCAGGCGGATGCGCCAAATATCTCCATCCTGTTCAGTTGGACGGCCGAGGATCTGCGCCCAACGCGCTGCCATGTGCGCCGGATTCTCGGCCTGCAGCTCGGCGCCAACGATCTTCAGCGAAGTGTCGGTGCGGACATGCGACTGCCAGTCAGGGCCGCCCCACTCCCAGCGCTCCTTGGGTCTCATGAAGTCCAAAGAGAGGATCGCACCGCCAATATCCTTCGGATGAATGTGCGTGAAGGCGACGCCGTCACCCTCCATCTGATCGGCGATCCGCGCCGAGGCGTCTCGGACGCGTGCGCGGGCTTCGGCAAGATCATCGACCTGCAGGATCACCATGTAGCCACCATCGCCGCCGCGCTTCTGCAACAGCCTGCCCGCCGTGGTGCCGGGAATCTTTGGGGAAACAACCTCCAGAAAGGTATCGCCAATAGGGAAAACCGCGTTCCGCAAGCCATATTTGCCGACACCCGGATCGTCATACGCATAGTCGACCCCGAGGACCGCCGCGATATCGGCATGGACCGGGGCAAGGTCTTGGGCGACCAGCGCGATTTGTCGAAGACGCATGGTTTGATTCCTGTACCGCCGCCCCGCGATAATCGCTCGCGACGGCTGCGCCGATCATAGCGTTAGCGGTGTTCCTGCCGCCACCGTCCGGGCGCCGATGGCCGCGTGAGTGCGACCCGCGAGCATCAGGCTGCTGGATACCTGAGAATCAGGCCACTCGGCATCGCTCCCTGACTTGCGGTGTGGCAAAACTCCTATACTCGACGTCACGCGATCTTGGAAAGGACTGTCATTGAGTACTCCAGCAATTCCCGCGACCCAAGCGCTGGCGGGGCTCTCACCTCCTCCGCTAAAACCGGCGTCATTCTTAAAGACGCTGCGTGCTTCCCGTGGCAACGCCTTTGAGGTCATCCCTCTGGAGGCCTACGAGCAGCCACTCTACTTGACCGAAGTCCGCCCTGCCGCTCGGCCAGGTGCTCATCGTCAATGACCCGGAAGGAATACGCCGCATACTTCTGGATAACGTTGCCAACTACCCGAAACATGACTTGGGGGATGAATTCTTTACGGCCATGTTCGGCGAGGGTCTGTTGAGCGCGCCGTATCCTAAGTGGCGCGTTCATCGAAAAGTGATGGCGCCGTCATTTGGCACACGCACGGTCGAGTCCTATGCACCGGCCATGATCGATACCACGGTCGCGTTTGCGCGCCTCTGGGATGAGCTGCCCGAATCGACGGAAATGGACATCGCGGCGGAAATGAAGTCGCTGACCTTGAAGATCATCTGCCGAACGATGTTCTCCTCCGACGCGGATGAATTGGCGGAGTACGCCCGCGGAGCGCTCGAATTCGCGCAGGATTCGATGGAATTCGGGTTGTTGGACGTTTTGCCGGTGATCGGCCCGCGGCGCATCCGGCGCGCGCAAGAAGCCATCCGCGCGCACTTCGAGGGCATGGATACGGCCATCTACCGCTTGATTACCGAGCGCGAAAAGATTCGCGATGAGGCTCCGAAGGATCTACTCACCCGGCTGGTGGCGGCGAAGGATCCGGATGACGGCGTGGGATTGAGCGCTACCGAGGTCCGTGACGAGGTTGTCACCATTTTCATGGCCGGCCACGAGACCACCGCGGTGACCATGACCTGGGTGTGGTATCTGCTGTCACAGCATCCCGCCGAAGAGGCGAAGCTGCACCAAGAACTGGACGCGGTGCTCGGGGGCAGGATTCCGACGGCGGAAGACCTGTCCAATTTGCCCTACACGCGCATGATCATCGAGGAAGCGATGCGCGTCTATCCGCCGGCGCCCGGAATCACGATCCGCGAGGCCCAGGAGGCGGACGAAGTGTGCGGATTCAAGGTGACGCCGGGAATGCAGATCATGATCGCACCCTGGGTGCTGCATCGTCACCGCCGTCTCTGGGACCATCCAGAACGCTTTGACCCGACACGATTCACCAAGGAGTCGAGCGAAAAGCGTCCTCGTTTTGCCTACCTACCCTTCGGCGGCGGGCCTCAGGGTGTGTATCGGCGCGACCCTCGCCATGACCGAAGCGACATTGATTCTCGCCGTGCTCGCCCAGCGATTTCGCCTGCGCCTCAAGGAGCCCCAGGAGATCACCCTGCAGACGCGCATCACCTTGCGCCCCAAGAATGGAATGATGACGATCTTGGAGCGGCGGCGCCCGGCGGCATAACAAGCACTGGTTGAGTTCGCGATCTGCGAGTAGTATCGGTGGGCCGTGTCGGCGGATTAGGGGGAATGAATGGAATTGCAGATCAATGATCAGACCGTCTCCGTCGTCACCGATCCGGATCTGCCCCTGTTGTGGGTTCTTCGCGATCTCTTGGGAATGACCGGCACCAAATTCGGCTGCGGCATGGCGCTCTGCGGCGCGTGCACGGTGCTCATCGACGGCCAGGCACTGCGCTCCTGCGTGCTGCCGGTTGCCCAGGCCGCGGGAAAGAAAATCACCACCATCGAGGGGGTGGGCGCAACGCCCGTGGGCGCGGCGCTGCAGGCGGCGTGGCTTGCAGATCAACGTGCCTCAATGCGGCTATTGCCAGGCTGGGCAGATCATGTCCGCGGCGGCGCTGCTGCAAGTCAAACCTGAGCCGAGCGATGCCGATATTGACGCCGCGATGTCCGGGAATATCTGCCGGTGCGGTACGTATACGCGCATTCGGACCGCCATCAAACAGGCGGCTCATCAGGCGGAGCGGCCGACATGAGCGCGGTCGCCGATTCTTTCGCCTCCGAGGGCTTGAGTCGTCGCGAATTCCTGCGGCGACTGCAAGCGATGGGCGGGCTGCTGCTCGTCGCGGACGGCCTGCACATTGCAAAAGCCGCCGATGCCCGTAAGTACGGCGCCGAGGGCATGGAGCACGGCACCGTCGACAATCCACTGGTGTTCATCACGGTGGGCGAGGATGGCTGGGTCACCATCGTCTCGCATCGCTCGGAAATGGGCCAAGGGGTGCGCACCGGCATGCCGCTCATTGTCGCGGATGAACTGGAAGCCGACTGGACCAAGGTCCGCGTTGAACAAGCGCCCGCCGATGAAGCCAGGTACGGCAACCAGGATACCGATGGCTCGCGCAGCACGCGGCATTTTCTGGATCCGATGCGACGCTGCGGCGCCGCTGCCAGGATGATGCTGGAGCAGGCCGCTGCGTTGTCGTGGAACGTGCCTGTCGCGGAAGTGCGCGCCGTGAATCACGAAGTACTGCATCAGAAAACCGGCCGACAGCTTAAGCTACGGTGCGCTCGCCAAGCGCGCCGCAAAGCTGCCGGTCCCGCCGGCGAATCTGCTGCGCTTGAAGACCCCGGAGGAGTTTCGATACGTCGGCAAGGGCGGCGTAGCGCTTGTCGATGGGCACGATATCGTCACCGGTCAAGCGCAATACGGTATCGATCCGTGGTTCAAAGACATGAGCTTCGCCGTCATCGCGCGCTCGCCGGTGCTGGGCGGCAAGGTCAAGCAGTTCGACGCCAGCGCCGCGGCCGCGGCCCCGGGTGTGCAGAAAGTGCTGCAGATGCCCGCGCCGGTCGCAAAGGCCACCTTTCATCCACTCGCCGGCGTGGCCGTCATTGCCAATTCCACGGGTGCCGCCATCGCGGCGCGCAAGCTGCTGAAAATCGAGTGGGACGACGGCGCCAACGGCAGCTACGACTCTGATGCTTATCGCGCCTCGCTGCAGGAGTCGGCCCGCAAACCCGGCAAGGTGGTACGCCAGTCGGGCAATGTGGAATCGGCCTTCTCCTCCGCCGCCAAGTTGATCGAGGCGGAGTACTACATCCCGCACATCGCACACGCCACCATGGAGCCGCCCTGCGCGGTGGCTCGCATCATTGGCGGCGGGTGCGAAGTCTGGGCACCCACCCAAGCGCCGCAGGTGACGCGCGCGGATGTGGCTAAGCACTTAGGTATGCCTGAAGAGAATGTCACGGTCCATGTGACGCTGCTGGGCGGTGGGTTCGGACGCAAGTCAAAACCGGATTTTGCCATCGAGGCGGCGCTGCTCTCGCAGGCCATGGACGGGCGTCCGGTCAAGGTGACGTGGACGCGCGAAGACGACCTGCATCATGATTTCCTGCACACCGTGTCGGTCGAATACTTGCGGGCCGGTGTGGGCGCCGACGGCAAGGTCAGTGCATGGCTGCACCGCAGCGTCGCACCGTCGCTCGCGACGATCTTCGCTCCCAAAGCCGATCACGAAATAGGCGCCGAGCTTGGCATGGGCTTTATCAACATGCCCTACGACATCCCCAACCTTCGGCTCGAAAATCCGGAAGCCAGCGCCCATTGTCGCATCGGCTGGTTTCGCTCCGTCTCCAACATCCCTCACGCCTTTGCCGTGCAGTCGTTCGTGTCCGAGCTCGCGGTGAATGCCAACAAGGACCACCGCGACTATCTGCTGGAACTCATCGGGCCTGCGCGCAGGATCGATCCGCGTAGTCAGCAGGACGAGTGGAATCATGGCGAATCACCGCAGCGCTATCCCGTCGATACCGGCCGCTTGCGGCGGGTCGTCGAGACCGTCACCCGCGAAAGCGGCTGGGGCAGAAATTCGCTCGGGCCGCGGTCAGGGACTCGCGGCTCACTACAGCTTCTTGAGTTACGCTGCGGCGGTGGTGGAAGTGGACATCGATGAGCAGGGAAGAATAGCGGTGCCGCGGGTTGATATCGCTTTTGACTGCGGCCCACAGGTCAATCCCGAGCGCATTCGCTCACAACTCGAAGGGGCTGTCATCATGGGACTGAGCCTCGCGATGTTCGGCGAGATCACCTTCAAGAACGGTCGCTCGCAACAGGACAATTTTCACCAGTATCGCGTAACGCGAATGAACGAGGCGCCCGGCGACATACGGGTGCACTTGATTCCGACGGCCGATTGGGCCGTGCCGTTGGGCGGTGTGGGCGAGCCCGGGGTTCCGCCGATTGCCCCAGCCCTGTGCAACGCGGTGTTTGCGGCCACCGGCAAGCGAATCCGTCGATTGCCCATCAAGGACCAGGCGCGACGCTCGACTTGACTGACCTTCCTCCCTTGCCGCATGAAATAAATTGACGACGGGGAGATTCTTTCTCACCTGACAATTGCCGCCCACTGCCTGACTATGATCCAAAGGCAATCATGAGGGCCCGCGAATGAGCGAATCATCGGTCAGGCACTACTTGCTCGCCTCGGATTTCGATCAGACACTGAGTTTCAAAGACTCCGGTCTGGTGTTGAGCGAATTGCTCGGAATCTCAGGCTTTGAAGAGCGCATCGCCGGCCTCGCGCGCAGCAATTTGATCCAGCAGGGCGGCGAGTTGGCGTATTTGATCCGTCACGATCCGGAATTTCGCGGTGTCCGCCGTGAACATCTCATCGAAGCGGGCCGCCGTGTGCGCCTCAAGAACGCCATTCCGGCGCTGGTGGACTTCATGGATCGAGGCACCGCGGGATACAAATTCTCCTTTTATGTCATTTCTGCCGCCCCCCGCGATATCGTCACTTCCGCCTTGGCGGGGGTGGTGCCGCCTGAACACATTTACGGCACCGAGCTTCAATTCGATGCCGGTTCCGGCGAAGTGACGGCGATCAATCGCGTACCCGCAGGCTACGGCAAGGTTGCGGTCATCGAAGAGCTT
This sequence comes from uncultured Gammaproteobacteria bacterium, assembly GCA_963749775.1. Lineage (GTDB taxonomy): Bacteria > Pseudomonadota > Gammaproteobacteria > Steroidobacterales > Steroidobacteraceae > Bog-1198. Next base: position 118,361 of record CAVVPB010000004.1, on the reverse strand, counting down.
CAGCACAAATTGGGAATTGCCGCGGACCGCGTCATTTACGTCGGCGACGGTGGCTCGGATGTGCATGTGATGCTGCAAGTCAACAATCACGACGGGTTCACCATAGCGGTCTCCGAGAACAAGCAGCTCGCGCGCATCGCCAAGCGCATCGTCATCAGCGCCAACGCGTTTAGCATCATGGTGCCCATACTCGACCAACTTCTGCATTGGAAAACCGCAGACATTCGAGATCTGTTCGAGACTTACGGCCTGACGCTGAATGAATGGGAGAAGGAACGAACCGATCGAGTCGACATCGGCGAATTGTTGGCGTTCAGTTCTCGCGCGACGGCCCCGGCGCAATGAGTCACTGGATCCGAATGTCTAGGCTGGACAGCCACCGGCGTGTTTGTCGCCTCCTATTTTTTTACTCGCCCGGCAGTGCTGCGCGGCGTACAGATGTTGGGCGCGCTCCTTTGGGTGGCGTATGGATTGCTCATCGATGCGCCGCCGGTCATCGTCGCCAACGTGCTGGTGTTTTCGGCCGCGGCTTGGACCGCGCTGGGCGCAAAGCGCACTCCACTACGCCAATCCTAAACGAACGCAGCATCGCGGCCGCGTGGCGGGAAAGTGCCGAACGCAGGCTCCAAAGAACCCACTCCTCGCAATAAGCCACATCGCCTCTTCTTATCTGCCATTGCTACTCTTCTTATTCCGTCTTTCAAACGATCGGTTGTCGACGCTGCGCGGCAACCCTAACTCGTCGGAAGCTACCGACGTTCGCTCGCTTTTATGGTCAAATTGTTGATCACTTTTGTATTGCCCGCCGCCTTCGTCGCGATGCGCACAGCGCTTCGTAGATCCCAGTCGCTAAAGACAAAGCCTTTCAATACCACCGCACCGCCTTCGACCGATACCGTGATGTGCTTGTTGAAAACATACGGATCGGCTTGCAGCGCAGCTTGCACGCGTTCCACCAGCGCCTGATCTGACACCTCCGCCGAAGCGTCGTCGTCACTCGCCGGCGAGGTTGCGCGGTGTGTCAGTCGGTTGCGCAACTGCAGCATTGGAGTTCATGCCCAAGGCACCCAGCGCCCAATACGCGCAAACAATCGCGGTTTGCCGTCTGAAGCGAATCTTCATAACGCCCTCCCCACCGGACCTTGGCATGCGACACAAAATCTATGACGGAGCAATATAGACCACAAGGGCGCCATTGGTCACTTGCACCAAAGGCCAGTAGTCTGCTTCACGATGTATGCGTAGGATTTGCAAGGTGAAGCGGCAATTCGATCCCAACATGAAGCTGAAATTCTTGCATTGCAGGCCGTCTGGCGCCGCTTGGGTCGTGACGCTCGCGCTCTTGAGTGCCTTCGCCGGCACATCTGTTTCCGCGCAAGCCAAATATGGGCCTCTCGACAAGACGCCTGCCGCCAAATTCACCCCTGATGACTGGCAACTGTTCTATGCGGCGCTGGACTCGCTGGTCGCCACCGACACGAATGGCGCCACGCAGACTTGGAGCAATCCGAAAACCGGGAGTTCAGGCAAGCTCGAATTGCAGAGCAGTTTCCAGGCCTCCGACGGTCGCTCCTGTAAGCGACTGCGCATTGCGAATCACGCTGGGGGCCTGGATGGCGTCGCGACCACGAATATCTGCCGCGCGGGAACCGGCAAGTGGCTGTTCGACACCCAAGCAAAGCCCTAGTGTTCTTGGATCAGACCTAGCGGTGATCAAGCCATACAAACTGATAGCTGATGCCGAAGGATTGGTAATCCCCGCCGATCGTCGAGCGCACCACGCGAGTTCCCCGGAACTTGATGCTTTGCCGCTGGGTGATGGGCAGCGCATACGTAATCCCTACCAATGAGTTTTGTTCCAAGTCGAAATTCAGTTGACCGTTGACGGTCGTGCGCCCGCCGTTATAGTAATTGGCATCCAAGGCGAGCCACATGCGTGGCCGGATTGTATAAATTGCATGGCCTTGCAGCCCGACGATGGGGCTTTCGCTGCGCACCTTACCGCCATAGAAATCGTTGTTGTCAGCGAATGCCCAGGCCCCGGCGTCTGCCTCGAGCGTCCAGGGCCCGATCACGTGACTGAGTCCGACCTCGGCTCTAAACGACCAGCGATTGAAGCCGACGTTCACCAGTTTTGTGGCGTCGTAGGCTCCCAGCGGCGTACCACCACCAGGCTCATTCCGACGATTGTGATTCCTGGTACCTGGCGAACTCTTGCGGCGTCATGGCCGGCGCGCCGTAGAGATTGACCGCCAGTCGCAAAGCAGGATCACCCCACGCCGAACGGTGTGCGGTCTGAGGCTGACCTCGATATCGCCACTGAAGTTGGCGTGCACATAGGGCACGACGAGGGCGATGCTGGCGGAGCGGTCAAGGAGTCCGAATGTTCGCACGTAACCGGCAAAGGTCGTGTTGATATTCGCATGGGCATTCGATATGGGCAGGCTGGGATCAAGCGAGAGGCTGCCGTCGCTGAAATTGTTGCCGAGCAAGACAACATTGGCACCGACCGGCGAGGGCGAATAGGCGCCCGTTTCGAGCTCCTGCGCTTGCGCCGCTCCCGGGTGCAACCACCAGAGCAACAGCGCGCCCATGACAATCCGAAATGACTTGTTCATCTCGTCATCACAGTCTACTGCTTACATTCGGCTCTGACGCTTGTAAAAGAAGCGACGCGCCACCGATTGATGGGACCGCGGGATGAGCAGGTAGGGCACGACGGCGAGAATCGCCGCGACGACCAGCGCCTCGCCGATGTAGATCCACTTCTCCGCGATGATTTGATAAATACAGTCAATGGCGACCGCCATGATGAACACTTTGGCAATGCGGCCCCAGCCTTGCCGCACGAGCTCCGCGCGCTCACCGCGATTAAAAAGGACCGACCAACCTAACCCGGTCGCCCGAGGCGCGCGTCCTTAAAGCAACACCATCCCCAGTCGCAAGATATATCGCGACCAGCGGCTGGAGGATGAGTCGAAAGTGGAGCGGGCCGGTCACTCGCTCGACGAGATTGCCGAAAAATCGCGACACTATGTCTTCCATAGATTTAACCCTCGTATGTCCGCGGCAGGAAGCTCTCCAGATCAGCTATGGCGGCGCTAACCGTTCAATCGCCCTTAAAATCAAGATGTTGTCACCAGCGAACGGAAGCACCGATCGCCGCACCGTTCAGTCTGAGACTTTCGATGTCCCGTCCGGACTTGAAATCGTAGTCCAGATACCGCCACGCTGCGATGACATCGCCCCAGCCAAACCGATATCCAATACCCGCGATGGCTTGCCAGGTGACGTGCAGATTCGCCGGCTCCCGCGTCGAGGTAATAGAGAATGGAACACCTTGCGCGCCGCACCAATGTTGAGCCGGCCCTTGAGGCCCACGATGCCATCCCAGTTATCGAGGCTCTCCTCCGTGGTTCCCTGGCGTCCCGCACCGACAAATGGGCCGACATCAGCGCTGAGTGCAAAATCCAGATTTTCCTTGTAGATGCAGCAGCCGGCTCCGGCAAAGGCATCGATGCTCGCTTGCGGCGTCGAGAGCGCGCGGAATTCGCCCGCGAGCGTCCACGCCAATCCTTGAACGTCGAGCGATGCATCCGCGCTAATGCCGGCGGGAAGGCCGACGCCGCCGATCGCCAGGTCGCGCGTGCCGGATTTCTATCTCGCCGACATCGATGTACATAAAGTCGGTGAACGCGCCCCAGGGGCCTTTTGCGCCTCGATCTCGCCGATGAACGCAAACTTAAGATCGCTGATGATCTGGTGAGTGCTGAGGTCAATGCTGCTGCCGCTGCTGGGGAAGGATGTCGATCCCCCGAGCGACGGGAAGTAGCCATGACGGTTGCCCGAAATTGCCACGCCTCCTCGGAGACCTTCTGTGCGAGCGCAAGTTGGGAGAGCAGCATGCCGCCGAGAATGATCACCCGACCGATACGATCACTGCGTGTCCTGCGATCGACGCTCATGTCGGGGGCTAGACTTTAGAAAGCGCCCGTGAGGTATACCAACGCGCCGCGATAGCCAAGATCCAGGCGGCCACTGAAATGATTCTGGGAGATGGTCAAATGCGTCGTAAAGGCGTCGTAGCCGACGCCTAGACCGATGTGGCGGTTGAACAGGTACGAGAGGCCGACTCGAACATCGGACCAGTAGCCGTGATATTGGTCGTAGCTTAGATCAAATGCCTGCGCCTGCCCCTCCAAGAACCAATGCGGCGCAAAGGCCCAGCCGGCGGACAGGCCGATGACCGGCAGCGGCGCAGGCACCGAGGCTTCTTGGGTATCCTCGAAGCTCGTACCCGTGCTTGAACCGGCCGAACCGATGAGGTCGCCATGCCGGAGAGCTTTATCGAGGCCTTCGTGTAGTGGATGCCTGCACTAGCCGCAAGCTCGAAGGTGGGTCTGCGGATGAACGCGTACTCGTAGGACAGTGCAACGACGGTGACTCTGTTTCTGGCGGTTATTTTGGCACCCGCTGTGAACTCGTCGTTGCCCCAGTCGATTGGGGTCTCGGCACTCCTGGTGCGCGAGACGGCGTTGTCGAAATACAGCAATCTGACATGTTGACGCCCGGTGATTCTCCACAACCCGTCCAGGCGAAAACGCTGAGTGTCGTAACCGGTGCCAAACACGTGATCGAAGTCGATCTCTTGGTTGATTACTCCGCCTGCCCGTTCAGGCTGGCCTTGGTGTGCGTGCCCACCGCGAAGATGCCGACATCCAGGACCACGCTTTCGTTGAGCAACTGTTGAGATGGTACGGAGGACGCGGCGTCGATCAAAACGCCCGGCGAAGAGGACGATTGTGCAAGATTGCCTGCGGCGCGACGGCGCTTAAAAGCGCGCAGAAGACCGGCATGGTCAGGATTGCGAACTGGTGAGTACATCTGTCTCCCTCCGTTTGCACTCTAAAAGAGATCGCAGGAATCACATTCGGAAGCTCGATCCGTTCGCAGGTTCTTACCTGCCCGCCGCTGTTCTCCGCCGACTGGCGCAGCGACGGAACGGTTGTCCAGCCGATACCCATTTATAACTGCACCCGCCAACTTTGCCATTGTCCTTATGGACAATGCCTGGCAGCCCTAGGACTGATGCGTTGTACCGCACATGGGGCGATTACGGCTATGGATGCCGGCCTTTGCGTCTCCGCTTATATCCTCATTGGAGTGCGTTTCGCTGCACTGTAACAAGCGAGCGGTTTGACGCCATAGGTCTTAGTGCTTACTGCAACCCGTATAGGCCTACCGTAACATCGGCCCGCATCGATCACGAGTCGCATGCGATCGGGAGTAATACGCAGCCCGCGTCACCGAGGGCTGTAATTCTTACTTGGTGATTAGACCGGCGATTTGTAGGTGTCACGTGTTGTACCGTGCGTCTGAGGGATGCTTAGGTGTCGCGTCCAAGGACAGGAGACGCGCGGTCATTCTGGTCTTCGCTTCACTGGCGGCATTCCTGGCGCCTCAGTTCCTGTGTGCTGCCGATCAGGCCGCCATTCTGGTGGTGCTCCCCGGGGGAGTTCGCGGACCCTTCTACAACGAAGTGTTTTCGGCCCTTTGGTCCACGGTCGATGCCCAGCGGCATTTTCCGGTCACCACTTATTCGGAGCTACTCGATCTTGATCAATTCAAGTCTTCGGAAATCGAGGAAGGCTTGAATTCGTACCTTCGACTTAAATATCACGGCAAACCCATCGGCGTGATCGTCGCCGTAGGCTTGGAGTCCCTTGAATTTGTGTTGCGTCACCGCGAGGATCTCTGGCGCGGCGTCCCTATGGTTTTTGGGTTCGTCGATGCGCGGGCGATGGCAAGATTGATGCCTGCGGGCGATATCACCGGCACTTTGCTGAATTTGAGATTTGCAGACATGATAACGGTCGCACGCGCCGTGGTGCCTGACCTTAAAGGCGTCGCCATTGTGGGCGATCCTCTTGATCGGCAGGGAGGCCATTTCGCGGAGGAGATCCCGAGCGCGGTTGGCGACGTCGCAGTAAACGATCTGACCGGGCTGCCCCTCGATACCGTGCTGGCGAAAGCCGCGTCCTTGCCCGAGCGTACCGCGATTCTCTACACCAATCTGGCTGCGGACGGCGACGTCGCGCATACCAGCGGCCGCGAGGCCGTCGCGCTCGTGGCGAAGGTCGCCAATCGCCCGATTATCGTCGCTTCGGAATCGCTTTTTGGAAGCGGCGCCATCGGTGGTTACGTTTTGCTCCCTTCCGTGGTTGGCGAGGAAGCCGGCCAACTCGCCATGCGCGTCCTCAGCGGCGAACCCGCCTCGAGCATCCCTATTAGCTTCGGGAACAGCATTCGACCGGTCTTTGATTGGCGTCAGCTGCGCCGATGGAGCGTCGATAAATCGAGGCTGCCGCCCGGAAGCGAGATCCGTTTTCGTGAAGTTACACCGTGGCAACGGTATCGCTGGCCATTGATAGGCGCGGCAATATTGTTCTTATTACAAAGCGCGCTGTTGTTGCGCCTGGTATTTGAAAGCCGCGGCCGCCGAACCGCCGAGGCCGAATCTCGCCTGCACCTCTCGGAGCTGGCTCACATGAATCGCAGCGCAGTTGCGGGCGATATGTCGGCCTCGATTGCGCATGAACTGAATCAACCGCTGGGGGCGATTCTCGCCCATGTCGGCACCGCTAAATTAATCCTGCGCTCGGCCTCGCCCAATCTGCAAGAAGTGCAGGATATTATCGCCGACATCGCGCGTGACGACCTGCGTGCGAGCGAGATCATCAAGCGCCTTCGCAGTTTCCTCACCAAGACAGCCAGCGAGTGGCGCGACGTGGACCTCAATGAGGTGGTTCGGGAGGTACTGAAACTCCTGGCGGACCAGGTTTCGTCCTCCCAAGTGAGGCTCAATAGCGTTCTGGCTCCGCAGAGCCTGCAGGTCTACGGCGACCCGGTGCAGCTACAACAGGTGGTGGTGAATCTGCTGGTGAACGCGATGGAGTCCATGAAAATTGCCGCGCCGGAACAGCGGCAGATCTCGATCCGCACGGCCTCGCAAAATAGGATGGCGGAGGTATCGGTTGCCGACCAGGGCCCGGGAATTCCGCCGGATTCGCTCTCGAAAATATTCGAACCGTTCTTTACGACCAAGGCCCAGGGAATGGGTATCGGCCTGTCCATCGCGCGCACCATCGTTCAAGCCCACGGTGGTCATTTAGGGGCGACCAATCAGACCGCAGGCGGTGCGATCTTTCGGTTCAGCGTGCCGATGAGTCGGCAGCATTTGGAGAATTGATTTGCTCGCCAGGGTCCATCTTGTCGACGATGACGCCACGTTTCGAGCGGCAACACTCGCCTCTTGATAGCGTCCGGCTACGAGGTTGCCGAGTAGCGAGCGCCAAGGAGTTCTTGGATCATATGCCGCTGGGGGCTGATCCTTGCTGCATTTTGCTGGATGTGCAGTTGCCGGGGCTGAACGGCCTCGGATTGCAGACTCGCTTGACCGAACTCGGTTCGATCGTGCCGATTGTGTTCTTGACCGGCCATGCAGATATTCGGATTGGCGTTCAATCGATCAAAGCCGGGGCGGAGGACTTTTTGACCAAGCCGGTCCCGTCCGATGCGTTAATCGACGCCATCGAACGGGCGATCGCCCGCTTCCTCGCGATGCGCGACCATCATGAACGGATCAATGCGTTGCGCTCTCTGATATCGAGACTGACGCCCCGCGAGCGGACGGTGTTGGAACTGGTGGTTCAAGGCCGCATGAACAAGCAGATTGCCTACTCCCTGGGCACCACCGAGCGGACTGTTAAGGCGCATCGGCACCAAGTGATGGCAAAAGTGGGTGTTCGATCGCTCGCCGAACTGGTGTCGATCGCAGAACACGCCGGTATCCTCGGCCGCTCGCCTGAGCGCTAGATCGGCAGCTCCCCGCAGCCGCCCGGTTGCCGCGCATGCGCTGCCCTAAGGTGCACTCAAGGACAATATAAAAGGGACGCAACTTGGGCCCTAATCGAATCCGGGGAGTGGATGGGCTAGGCGGGGCTCGTCGATCAACGCACTCGTCCCGGAGAAGCCGGACTGCACATTTTGAGCGATGTACCCATGGCAATGCGCAAGGTAATCATTGTAATAGACGACGATCCCAGCATGTTGAGGGGGTTGACGCGCCTGTTGCGGGCCGATGGCTTCGAGGTGGATACCTTTACCTCCACCGACCGTTTCTATTGCAGCGCGGAAGCCGTGTGTATCATTCTGGACATTCACCTCAATGGCCAGTCCGGAATCGAATTCAGCCGGCGGCTCACCGAGTCGGGAATCCTGCTCCCGACGATATTCATCACGGCCGACGACAGCGAGGCGACGCGCCAGCTGGCGCTCGAATCGGGCTGCATCGCGTACCTGACCAAACCGTTTGCGGCGGAAGCCTTGCTCGCCGCGCTGCCGCGAACCTGAGCGGCAGGAAGCCAATTGAGCGCTCTCGGCCGCGGTCATATGCTTTATATCTCAATTATTGACATAGTAGTATAATGAAGTATGAAGCGAATTGTCTGCATGGGCGGCGGGCCCGCGGGCCTGTATTCCGCCATCCTGTTCAAGAAGGTGCTGCCCGGCGCCGAAGTCGAGATTTTCGAGCGCAATCGACCCGACGACACCTTCGGCTGGGGTGTGGTGTTTTCAGATAAGACCATGGGGAACTTCTTGGAGGCCGATGCCCTCTCCCACGCGCGCATCGTCGATGATTTCTATCATTGGGACGACATCGACGTGCACTTCAAGGGACAGACGGTGCGCTCGGGAGGTCATGGTTTTGCCGGGATCTCGCGCCGCACTCTGCTCAATATCCTTCAAGAGCGCGCCGCATCGCTCGGCGTGAAGCAATGCTTCCAGCGCGAGCTCGACGATACCGATCAGTTCGACGATGCAGATCTGGTGGTGATTGCCGAAGGCGCGAACAGCAAGGCGCGGACTCGGCAGGCAGAGAAGTTCGATCCGAAGATCGACGTGCGCAAGTGCCGCTACATCTGGCTGGGCACTAAGCAGAAGTTCCCGGCATTCACCTTCGCATTCGAGAAAACGCAATTCGGCTGGTTTCAGATTCACGCCTACCAATTCAGCAAGGATCTCTCCACCGTCATCGTTGAAACGCGCGAGGAGACCTGGGCGGCGCATGGCCTGGATCAGGCCGACATCGATGTGTCGATCGCGTTTTGCGAGCAACTGTTCGCCGCCTACCTCGGCGGGGCACCGCTGCTGTCCAATGCGCGGCATCTGCGCGGCTCGGCCTGGCTTAACTTCAATCGCGTGGTGTGCGGGCGCTGGCACGAGGGCAACCGCGTGCTCATCGGGGATGCCGCCCACACGGCTCACTTCTCGATCGGTTCGGGAACCAAGCTCGCCATGGAGGACGCCATTTCCCTGGTGCGGCACGTAAGTTACGCGGGCAATGTTTCGAGCGGGCTTCAGTCGTATCAGACCGAACGCAGCGTCGAGGCGCTAAGGCTGCAGAACGCGGCACGCAATCGAATGGAGTGGTTCGAAAACGTGGCTCGCTATGAGAACATGGAACCGCTGCAATTCGCCTACAGTTTGTTGTCGGGAAGCCAGCGCATCGGACACGCCAACTTGAGGCTGCGCGACGCGCACTTTATCGACACCATCGAGACGAACCTCGCGGCACAATGCAGCAGCGTCGCGAAGCCGTGCCCGCCGATGTTTCTGCCGTTTCGCCTGCGCGGAATGCAGCTGGTCAATCGCGTGGTGGTATCGCCGATGGACCAGTATCGGGCGCTGGACGGCGTGCCCAATGATTGGCACCTGGTTCATTACGGCGCGCGCGCCACCGGGGGTGCCGGGCTGCTGTTCACGGAAATGACCTGCACCTCGGCGGACGCGCGCATTTCGCTCGGTTGCACCGGGTTGTGGAACGAGACCCAACGCGCCGCCTGGCAGCGCATTGTGGACTTTGTGCACCGAGAATCCCCGGCGCGCATCTGTCTGCAGATCGGGCATGCGGGCCGCAAGGGCTCGACGCAACTGGGCTGGGAAGAGGCCGATCATCCGCTCAGGGCCGGCAACTGGCCGTTGTGGGCGCCCTCGGCGCTTCCCTACTTGCCTGGCATCAGTCAGGTCCCGCAAGAGATGTCGCAGTCTGAGATGGAAACGATCACGGCAGACTTTGTGCGCGCGGCGTCGCTCGGCGCCGCCGCCGGGTTTGACATGCTGGAATTGCACATGGCGCATGGCTACTTGCTGGCCAGCTTTCTTTCGCCGCTCACCAATGTGCGCACGGATGCCTACGGAGGATCGGTGGAGAATCGTTTGAAATTTCCGCTGCAAGTGTTGCGCGCGGTGCGCGCCATTTGGCCGGCCGAACGCCCCGTGAGCGTGCGCCTGTCCGCCTGCGACTGGGCCGAGGGCGGCTTGAGCGAATCGGACGTCATTGTCATTGCAAAGACTTTGGCCGCGGCGGGTGCCGACATCCTCGACATCTCCAGCGGCCAGACCGTGGCCACGCAACGGCCTGTCTATGGCCGTATGTGGCAGACGCCTCTGGCCGATATGGTGCGAAACCTCGGCGGCGTTCCTACCATTGCGGTGGGCAACATTTACGAGGCCGATCACGTCAATTCGATCATCGCCGCGGGCCGCGCCGATCTCTGCGCGATTGCACGCCCGCATCTTGCGAATCCTTCATGGACGCTCGCCGCCGCAGCCGCCCAGGGCTACACCGACCAGTGGTGGCCGGCGTCGTATTTACCGGCCAAGAGCCAGCTCGAGCGGGCCGCGCAGCGCGCCGCGGTGGCCCCGCTATGAACGGCGCCGGCATGCTCGAGGGCCGGCACGCGCTCGTGACCGGCGGGGGTCGAGGCATTGGCGCGGGCATCGTGCGCTCATTGGTCGGTCACGGAGCCAAGGTCAGTTTGCTCGGTCGCACCGCCTCGACTCTTGAGTCGCTGGCCGCGCAACTGCAATCGACCGGCGCGCGGACCTTTTGCGCGACCGCCGATGTGACCCAGCGCGAATCTCTGGACGCCGCGTTCTCGGCGGCGCGCACGATGTTCGGTCCCATCGACATTCTGATCAACAACGCCGGGCAGGCGCTGAGCGCGCCCATCACTAAGCGCGATGATGCGCTGTGGGAGCGATTGCTCGCCGTCAATCTGTCCGGCACTTACTTCGGCATTCAAGCGGCCTTGCCCGACATGCTGCGGGGCGGCTTCGGTCGGATCGTCAACATCGCCAGCACCGCGGGGCTCACCGGCTACGCGTATGTGGCGGCCTATTGCGCCGCCAAGCACGGCGTCATCGGATTGACGCGTGCGGTGGCCCGGGAAGTCGCGACCCGCAACATCACTGTCAATGCCGTGTGTCCCGGGTATGCCGACACCGACCTTATCCGCGAGGCGGCGGCAAAAATCGCGGCCGTGACCGGCCGCAAGGTCGACGATGCGCTGCAGGCCATGACGAAGTCGAATCCACAGGGGCGCCTCATCCAGCCCGACGAGGTTGCCAATGCGGTCGCCTGGCTGTGCCTGCCCGGCAGCGAATCGGTCACCGGTCAGAGCATCGTGGTCGCCGGCGGGGAATTGATGTGAGCGCGATGGTCGGCATGGATTCACGGTTGACTGACGATCATCACGAATCGCTGCGTCTGTGGCTGCGCTTGCTGACCTGCACGCACCTCATTGAGATTCAGGTGCGCAAGGCATTGACGGCAAAGTTTAAGATTACGCTGCCGCGGTTCGACCTGATGGCGCAGCTCGAGCGCGCGCCGCAAGGCCTGCAGATGAGCGAGCTGTCGCGGCGCATGCTGGTCACCGGCGGCAACATCACGGGCATCGTCGATCAATTGGAGCGCGCAGGCTTGATCGCCAGGACGGCGGATCCGGCGGATCGACGCGTCTACCGGGTCAAGCTGACGAAAGAGGGCCGGCGGCTATTTGCCCAGATGGCCGCGGAGCACGAGGCTTGGGTCGTGGAACTCTTTGCCGGGATCCCCAAACGCGAGCAGCGCGCACTGACGGAATCCTTGTCGCGTTTGCGCGCTCAATTGACACGGAAAACATCATGAAAGACACGTTGAGCGACTATCAAGCCCGGCATTTTCTCTGGTCCAGGCGCGATCGCGTTGGCTGGATCACCTTGAACCGTCCCGAGAAAAAAAACCCGCTGACCTTCGAAAGCTATGCAGAGCTACGGGATTTCATGCGGGCCCTGCCCTATGCGGCGGAACTCAAAGTCATCGTCATTTCGGGTGCGGATGGAAATTTCTGTTCCGGCGGCGATGTGCAGGAGATCATCGGCCCTTTGACCCGCATGACCATGCCGGATCTTTTGAACTTCACCCGAATGACGGGCGATCTGGTAAAGGCGATGCGCGCCTGCCCGCAGCCCATCATCGCGGCGGTCGACGGTGTATGCGCGGGTGCCGGCGCCATTTTGGCCATGGCGTCGGACATTCGTCTCAGCACGCCCCGATCAAAGACGGCGTTTTTGTTTACTCGCGTGGGGCTTGCCGGTTGCGACATGGGCGCCTGCGCGATTCTGCCGCGTATCATCGGCCACGGCCGCGCGGCGGAATTGCTCCTCTCGGGGCGCAGTATGGGCGCCGATGAAGCGCTGGCATGCGGATTTTACAGCCGGTTGCTGCCCGTCGAGGAGTTGCCGGCGGCGGCCGGGCAGCTGGCGCACGAGCTTGCGCAGGGTCCGACCTTTGCCCACGGCATGACCAAGACCATGCTGAATCAGGAATGGAGCATGGGACTGGAACAGGCGTTGGAGGCCGAGGCGCAAGCCCAGGCGCTCTGCATGAAAACCGAGGATTTTCGCCGCGCCTATGAGGCTTTTTCCTCAAAGCGACGACCCTCCTTCGAAGGCAACTAATATGAGCAATGAGATTTTGCAGCCATCGGAGTGGGCCCGCCCCAAGGGCTACGCCCACGGCGTGGCCGCCAGCGGACGGATGATTTTCATTTCCGGTCAGATCGGGTGGGATACCGACGGGCAATTCACCAGCGACCAGTTGACCGATCAAGTCAGGCAGGCCCTGCGCAACATTGTCCGCGTGCTGAAAGAAGGACAAGCGGAGCCGCGGCACTTGGTGCGGTTGACCTGGTATGTCGTGAGCCGCGAAGCCTACCTTCGCGAGGCGCGCGAAATCGGCGCCGCCTACCGAGAGGTGTTAGGCAAGCATTTCCAGGCCATGTCGGTGGTCGAGGTTAAGGGCTTGGTTGAAGCAGCGCGCGCTGGTGGAAATAGAAGCCACGGCGGTGGTGCCCGACGATGAGCGCTGATGGCCTGATGTCTGGAACGCAATTATCACCAACCCACGGCTTCGCCGTCCTTGCGAAAATCGGATCCTGCACGGTAGTAACCGAGACCCCTTCGGCGTGCCGGGCGCCGTCGGCGCCCCGGCCGGGTCGGCGACCCGCATCAGTATCTGCACGCCGCCCACGTCTCACCGTTGATGGATTTGACCGCGTGACCCATCGCGCCAAGCTTCGCGCCCACCAACTCGTAGAGCGGCGTCTCCAGGCTCAGCGAATTCGGCACCTGGGAGTGCCGGAACCGCGCCATGTCGGCTCCGGCCTGCACATTGGCGCCGAGATCCAGAATGTCGACCAGCACCTGCGCGTGGCCCTGCGCCTGCATGTCGCCGCCCATCAGCGTCACCGTCATCAGCGGCTGGCCGCTCGCATGACGAAGCCGGCAGACAGTGTGTTGAAGGGCCGCTTGTGCGGCGCGATCGCATTGGGACTCTTCGGATCGAGCGTGAACAGCGCGCCGCGATTGTGCAGGATGAAGCCGTAGCCCGGCACCGTGACGCCCGAGCCGAAGCCCGAATAATTGCTGTTGACCCAGGACACCATGTTGCCGTCGCTGTCGGCGGTGGAGAGCACGATGGTGTCGCCGATATGCGGTGTTCCCCAGCGGCCGGGCGTGGAGGCGCGGTGCGGATTCGACCTTGCCGCACAGGGAGGCGGCGTAAGACTTGGACAGCAGCTGGCCAGCGGCACCGGAGTGAAATTCGGATCGGCGTTGTAGTGATAGAGATCCGCATAGGCGAGCTTTTTTGCCTCGACCAGCAGGTGCCAGTATTGGGGCTTCGCGGGCCAAGCGATGCCAGCGTCTGCCCGGGCCCACTTCGGCACGCAGGCTTCAGGATATTGAGCATCTCGTTCGCGGCCCAATCCTGCGACGGCGGCGGCACTTCAAGGAGTCGTAGCCGTGATATGTTGCGGGCCGGCTCGACCCATTCGCCCTTGTAATTGGCCAGATCATCCAGCGTCATGGATGCCGCCGAGCGCGTCCGATTTCGCGACGAGAGCCGCGGCGATTTCGCCTTTGTAGAACGCCTCCGCGCCCTTGCGTCTGCAGCAGGCGGAACGTGTTCGCGAGATCGGGATTCCGGAAGATCTGGCCCGGCAACGGCTGCTTGCCGTTGATGTACCAGGTCTTGATCGAATCCGGATCCGGCGCGTGCAGCAAGCTGTAAAGGCAGCGCATTGGGCAGACGCCAGTCATGTGCGATGCGCTCGGACACCGGAAAACCGTCTTGCGCGTATCCGACCGCAGGCTCCAGTACCTCCTTGAAGGTCTTTTTGCCGAAGCGCTTGAGCACCGCTTGCCAACCCCACACCGCGCCGGGCACCGTGACCGGCAAGATTCCGCCGACCGGCATGCCCGACCCCGGCCCCCAATTTTTCGGATTCCATGCGATAGCCCAGCTTGTTGAAGCGCTCGACCGTCGCGCCGGTCGGCGCCATGCCGCTGGCATTCAGCACGTAGATTTTGTGCTCTTTGGCGATATAGATGATGGCGAAAAGATCTCCGCCGATGCCGACATTCATCGGCTCTACCACATTGAGCACGGCGGCGGCCGCGACGGCGGCATCGACGGCATTTCCGCCCTGCATCAGCATTGCAATCCGGCCTGCGCCGCCAGCGGCTGACTGGTGACGACCATTCCGTGCTGCGCCATCACCTCGGAGCGGCTCTGCGCCGGCCAGCCTTCGGTGCGATCGCCGCGCACGGCGCTGCAAAAGGCGGGCTGCGGAACAGATTCGCAGGTTTGCATCTTGGGCGCCGCTTGAGCAAAGACGTGGCCCCCGGCGGCCAGACGGAACAACAGAACACTTATTGAGTAATTTTTTCATCAGCGGCCCTTTTTTGTCAATACTTGCGAGTTACCGATATGACACTTCTCGTCTGTTACACTCGCTGAGAATCTCGTCACCATACTCTAGCAAACTCGCCCGCGGCTTGCGGACTTGCACGCTAGACTTTCGCCCGGTGAACACCCCTTGATCGGGGACATTGATCGGTCGCGGCGACGATACGGCCTGCTTTCGCGCCTGCTCACGGTTGCGGTTCTTTGGCGGTTGAAACGCTGCTGATCTCGGGCTTGATCCAAAGTCCGTTGCTCGACGAGCTTACCGGCGCCGCTCGGTTCATCCATCATATCCAGCATTGGGCATTTCGATTCTCGATCGCCTACGCGGGCTCGTTCGCGATCCTGCTGTATCTGCGCGGCGCCGACATTTTGCAGCGCGGCTGCGCCGGCCTTTGCCGAGGCGCCGGTGTGCTTGCCGTGGTTGTTGCCGCACATTGCGCTGCTGGTGCCCTTGCTGCGCTGTCTGCTCGCTGTACCGCGGCGGAGCCGTGCCCTTTTCGTTGCTCGCGGTTGGTTGGCACGCCTTTGGGTTCGTGGCGGCCCCGGCGCTGTTTGCCGGGATCGCGCCCCTCAAAGCGTGGTTCGCTGCGGTGCGGCAATCGCGGCCTGCCCGTGTACGCCTTGTTGCCCGCGACCGGCGCCATGCTGGCTTTCAAGGCGAGCCAGCAGCTGTGGGGACCTGCGGCCGCGCTGACTTTTAAGCTGGTGCGCCTGATGGTGCAGCCTTTCAGTCCATCGCTGCATTTCCGATCCGTCGACACTCACCTTGATCACTGATCGATTCTCGGTGCAGGTGACCGAAGTCTGCTCAGGCCTCGAGGGCGTGGGATTGATGCTGGCGTTTTGCACGGCATGGCTTTGGTACTTCCGGCGCGAGTATGTTTTCCCGCGTGCGCTGGTCATTCTGCCGGGCGCCGTGCTGCTCATTTTTCTGCTGAACGCGGTGCGCATCGCCGCCCTCGTGCTCATCGGCGATGCGGGGATATGTGAGGATTGCGTCCGTCGGGTTCCATTCCCAAGCCGGGTGGATTGCATTCAACCTGGCGGCTTTTGGTGTCGCATACGTCGCCAGGCACAGCGTCTGGCTGAATCGCACCGCGTCGATCGCCGCCGGTCGCTCAGGATGCGACCGCGGCCTATCTGGTGCCGCTGCTGGCGATCTTGGCGGCCGGCATGGTGGCGCATGCATTGTCGGCAGGATTCGACCTATTGTATCCGCTTCGCTTGCTGTGCGCGGTGGCCGTACTGTGGTCTATCGCCCTGGCTATGGGCTTGTGATTGGGATTCAGCTGGCGCGGCGTGGCGGCCGGCGCGGCCGTCTTTGCGGTATGGGCGGCATTCGCGCACTTTATCAGCACGCCGGCGCCCATCCCGTACGACCTGGCCAAGCTGCCCGCGCCGCTGCAAACGGCTTGGATTGTTTGTCGCGCGGCGGCGGCGATCATCACCGTCCCGATCGCCGAAGAACTGGCGTATCGGGGCTATCTGATGCGGCGGATGGTGCGTGCCGACTTCGACTCGTTTCAAGGGTTGCCTGGGTGGGGCGATCGCCGTCAGCGCTGCCGCATTCGGCGTCATGCATGGAAATATGTGGATTGCCGGCGTCATCGCGGGCTGGTGTACGGCGCCGTGGCCGTAAAGACCGGAAAAATGGGCGAGTCCGTCATCGCTCACGCGACGACGAACTCATTAATTGCGGTTCAAGTGCTGCTCTTCGGGCAGTGGCAGCTCTGGTAAAACGTTATTTCTTGGCGACGCGGCTGCGCAATACCGTCACGCCGCCGAGCAGCAGGGTGAAGGCGTTGGCCGATGACGAGATCGATTTCCGGGGCCGTCAGTGACGCCGGTACCGTTGCCGCCTCCAAACTGACGGGGTGCGTACACTATAGTGACCACACCAGACAACGACAACATGAGAGCAACGATCAACTTGATCATTTCTGTCCAATCCTTTGCTAAACCAACGGACAAACAGTACATTACGGGGTGCACGGCGCCGGATTCGGCTCCCAGATCGATTCGCAATGTGTTAAATATAAAAGCGGCGCCGATGAGAGGAGCCCGTTCATTTGTTTTGGCTGCTGCAACTCAAGACGCTGCTGAAGGATCTCATTCTTCCGCCTGCCGGCCCGCTACTCGTGGCGCTGCTCGGCATGTTGCTGCTCAAACGCCGCGCGCAGCTGGCGCGCATCTGCCTGATCGCCGGCATCGGATCGTTGTGGCTATTGTCGACTCCGATCGTGTCCGACGCGTTGACGCGGCTGGTGGAGCGATATCCGCCGGTGAATCTACCGCTCGCCGCGGGCGCTCAGGCCATCGTGATCCTCGGCGGCGGCGGCCAACGCGCCTGGGCTCCTGAATACGCAGGGCCGGCGGCGGAGCCGTACTTGCTCGAAAGACTGAGCTACGGCGCGTACTTGGCACACATGACGGGGCTGCCGATTCTCCTCACCGGTTTCTCGGTCGAGGCGCGCGCCATGCACGACACGCTGAAAAGAAATTTCGGCATCGACGCGCGTTGGATCGATGATCAGGCTTATGACACTTTTCAAAATGCCCGCAATTCGGCGCGGCTGCTCAAAGCCGACGGCGTGCGGCGCGTTGTTCTGGTGACTCGAGCCACGCACATGTGGCGCTCCGTGCAGGAATTCAGCACCGCGGGTCTCGAGGTCGTCCCGGCGCCCGTCGGAATCCTGGCGCGGCGCGATACCGGAATTTTTCACTTCCTGCCAAACCCCGATGCACTGCATCGATCGAACGCCGCGATCTATGAAATGCTGGGCGAGCCGGTGCGGCTCTTCTTATCCGCCACCCATTTGCGCCGCCACTAGTCCATCTGGCGAGCCGAGTTCCCTTTTCCGCTACCGGTAGCGCGCCATCAGCTTATCGAGCGCCGCGCGCCGGGCGAGAGTTTCTCGAACGGGAGGCTGTTGAGCGGCGCCTTCGCGGTGCGGTTCAGATTGTGGAATTCGCGTATTGTCCGCCTCATCGATGTGGATGAGCCCGGTCACGTATTCGTTTTGCTTGAGCTTGTTCTCGATGTAGTTGTATGCCGCGGTGCGATCCGTGGGGTCATAGGCGGGATCTAGCTTGCGCAACACCACCCGGCTGCCGTCATGCAGACTGACGGGTATCGACTCGCCGGCCGCATAGTCCACCGCGATTTCCTCGGCGCGCGGCACGAAGTCCGCTTCAACCGCCGGATGATAGTGCTCGCGGGTGAATTCGTAGCTCTTGGTGGAGCCTTCGTGATCGTTGAAAGTCACGCACGGCGACAGCACGTCGATCAATGCGAAGCCGTTGTGGCGCATCCCCGCCTGAATCAGCGGCACGAGCTGGGCCTTGTCGCCGGAAAAGCTGCGCGCCACGAACGTCGCCCCCAGGGTCAGCGCCAGCAACACCGGATCAATGGGCGGCGATGAATTGGTCTCGCCGCGCTTGGCCTTGGTGCCGATGTCGGCGGACGCCGAGAACTGGCCCTTGGTCAAACCGTACACGCCGTTGTTTTCGATCAAGTACAGCATGTTCACGTTGCGGCGGATGACATGCACCAATTGGCCGATGCCGATGGACAGCGAGTCGCCGTCGCCCGATACCCCCACGTAAGTCAGCCCGCGATTGGCGGCGTTCGCGCCGCTGGCGATCGAGGCCATACGTCCGTGAACCGAATTAAATCCATGCGAGCCGCTCACGAAGTACGCCGTGGTCTTCGATGAGCAGCCAATGCCCGACAGCTTGACCAATTGTTCCGGCTGCAGCGACAGGCCCCAGCACGCCTCGACGATGGCCGCGGTCACCGAATCGTGGCCGCATCCGGCGCACAAGGTCGACATGCTCCCTTCGTATTGGCGGCGCGTCAGCCCCAGTGCATTGGTCGGCAGCGACGGATGAGAGACTTTGGGCTTATTGATGTATGACATTCGAGGACTCTTAGGTTGCGCGCGGCACCGCGGTCAGTCGCGGGGCTTCAGCGAGCTTGGCGCGGATATCATCGACGATGGGCTGAGCCGAAATGGGCAAGCCGCTGTAGCTTAAGATGGAGAACAATTTGCTCTTCTCTACCGCGGTTTCGAGCGTCAACAAGGACTTCAACTGCGCATCGCGATTTTGTTCCACGACGAAAATCGTCGCATGCGACTTCAGGAATGCCTCGACATCGGTGTTGAACGGGAATGCCTTCACGCGCAGATAATCCACGTCGATTTTCTGCTGCTTGAGCACATCGAGCGCCTCGCGAATCGCGCCGTCGCAACTGCCGATGCTCACGATGCCGACGCCATTAGTCCCCTTGCCGATCATCACCGGCTTCGGCACATACTTGGTCGCGGTCACGAATTTGCGCCTCAGACGATCGAGCACTACCTGGTATTCCGCTGAATCCTCGGTGTATGCACCGTACTGGTTGTGGCCGGAACCGCGCGTAAAATACGCGCCCTTGGGACTCGTGCCCGGCAAGGTTCGATACGGGATCGCATCATCGTCGCGATCCAGATAGCGATAGAATTTCTCCAGGCCTTCGATCTCTTGCTTCGACAGCACCTTGCCTCTATCCGGCTTGTACGCATCGTCCCACTTGAGATCCGGGCACATCCAATCGTTCATGCCGATGTCCAAATCCGACAGCACGAACACCGGCGTCTGCAGGCGTTCCGCAAGATCGAAGGCTTGCACGGCCATGTAGAAACACTCTTCCGGATTCGCAGGAAACAGCAATACATGCCGGGTATCGCCATGCGATGCATACGCGCACAGCATAATGTCCGACTGCTGCGTGCGTGTCGGCATGCCGGTGGAGGGCCCCACGCGCTGCACGTCGAATATGACGCAGGGCACTTCGGCGTAGTACGCCAATCCCACGAATTCATTCATCAGGGAAATACCCGGTCCGCTCGTCGGGGTAAATGCCCGAGCGCCGTTCCATGACGCACCGATCACCATGCCGACCGAGGCCAATTCATCTTCGGCCTGAAGTACCGCAAAATTGCGTTCTCCGGTTTGCGGATCGACGCGATAGCGCTCGCAAAAGCCCTTGAAGGCATCCATCAGGGAAGTCGAGGGCGTGATCGGATACCAGGCGCCCACGGTCGCGCCCGCGTAGACGCAGCCCAAGCCGGCGGCCGTATTGCCGTCGATCATGATGTGGCCGCGGGTCTTCTCCATGTGCTGCACGCGCAGCGGCAGCGGCGCGGTCAGGTTTTCCTTGACGTAGTCGTACCCCAGACGCAGAGCCCGGGTGTTCGAATCCAGCAATTTCGGCTTCTTGCCGTAGCTCTCGCTCAGCAACCCGCTGATCACCTCGAGATCGACGTCAAGCAGTGCGGCCAGCACGCCCGCATACGCGATGTTCTTCAACAGGATGCGGTTGCGCACCCCGTCGAAATTCTCGTTGACGAGCTTGGCCAGCGGCACCGGGATCACCGTGATGTCGCCGCGCTGCAAAAGTGCGCTGCGGGGCCAGGTCGAGTCATAAATCAAATAACCGCCGGAGCGCAGTTCCCGAATATCCTTGGAGTAGGTTTCCGCATTCATGGCGACCATGATGTCGACATGGCTCGCGCGCGCCGCATAGCCGTCGCGGGTCACGCGGATCTCATACCACGTGGGCAGTCCTTGAATATTCGACGGAAAGTAATTCTTGCCGGTGACCGGCACGCCCATGCGAAAGATCGCCTTCATGATCAACGAATTGGCGCTCGCGGAGCCGGTGCCGTTGACGTTGGCGAACTTCACCACGAAGTCGTTGACGCGATCCGCATCAGCAATCAGGCTGGGCATGCGCGGACCTCCTCATCGATCGCGAGCGGAATTCGAATGGTCGACTTCTGCATGTCCCACGCAGCCGTCGGACAGCGCTCCGCGCACAATCCGCAATGCACGCAAACGTCTTCGTCCTTGACCATCACGCGCGCGGTTTGCGGCAGCGGCGCCGACACGTACAGGGCCTGGGTCGGGTTGGTCGCCGGCGCCGTCAGGCGCGCGCGCAATTCAGGTTCCGGACCGTTGGGCGTGATGGTGAGGCAATCGACCGGGCAAATGTCGATGCAGGCATCGCATTCGATACACAGCTTCGCGGCGAAGACCGTCTGCATATCGCAATTCAGACAGCGTTGCACCTCGAGTGCGGCCTCTTCGGCCGTGAACCCGAGCTCGACTTCGATGTTGATCTTCTTGAAGCGCTCGATCAGACCCACGTGCGGCACCAAGCGGCGCTCGACACCGTTGTATTCGTTTTTGTAGGCCCACTCGTGCATGCCCATCTTGCGGCTGGACAAGGTGACGCCGCGCGGCAGGCGCTCGCCGATCGGCTCGTCATTGCAGAACTTGTGAATCGAAATCGCAGCCTGGTGGCCGTGTTCGACCGACCAAATAATATTCTTCGGACCAAAGGCCGCATCGCCGCCGAAAAATACTTCTGAGCGAGTGGATTGGAAGGTCACCGGGTGGACTTTCGGTACATTCCATTTGTCGAGTTCGATGCCGATGTCCTTTTCGATCCAGGGAAAGGCGTTTTCCTGTCCGATGGCAAGAATCACATCATCGCAAGGGATGAACACGTCGCCCAGCGAGCGTGTCGCCTTGATGTCGCCGTCCTCGATGTCGTATTCCAATTTTTCGAACGTCATGCCGGTCAATCGGCCGGCCTCGATGACGAAGGCCTTGGGCGCGTGATTGATGACGATTTCGACTTCTTCGTGTTCAGCATCCTCCAGCTCCCATTCGGATGCCTTGAAGAACTGACGCGGCTTGCGCGCCATGACTTTCACGTGCTTCGCACCCAGCCGCAGCGAACTGCGGCAGCAATCCATCGCGGTATTGCCGACGCCGATGATCAATACCCGCTCGCCCACTCGGTCTATGTGCCCGAATGCGATGGACTCGAGCCAGGTGATGCCGATATGAATGCGATCGGTTTCGTGGCGGCCGGGCAGCTCCAGTTCTTTGCCCTTCGGCGCGCCGGAACCGACGAACACCGCGTCGAACTCTTGCGTGTCGAGCAGCTTCTTCATGCTCTTGATGGGTGAATTCAGACGCAGGTCGGCTCCCATATCGACGATGTAGCCGATTTCCTCATCGAGCACCTTGGCGGGGAGTCGGAATGCCGGAATGTTGGTGCGCATCAAGCCGCCCGGCACGCCGTACTGCTCGAAAATCGTCACCTCGTACCCCAAGGGCAGCAAATCGTTGGCAATGGTCAGCGATGCGGGCCCCGCGCCGATACAGGCAATGCGTTTGCCGTTTTTCTCAGTCGGCGCCTTGGGTAGCCTGGCGGTGATGTCGTCGCGATTATCGGCAGCGACGCGCTTCAGTCGGCAGATGGCGACCGGCTTTTCCTCGATGCGGCCGCGCCGGCAGGCCGGCTCGCAGGGTCGATCGCATACCCGGCCCAGAATCCCGGGGAACACATTGGACTCGCGATTCACCATGTAGGCGTCGGTAAACTCGCCCTGCGCGATCAAGCGGATGTATTCGGGAACGTCGGTGTGCGCCGGGCAAGCCCACTGACAATCTACAACCTTATGGAAGTAATCAGGTTTTGACGTATCGGTCGGGTCCATGTTTCCTCGTAATTCGATCCCCATTAAGCCACGCTCGAAGTATAGCGGCTGGGCTCAGGCTCCGCCGTGATGCTGACAGGATCTTCCTTGAATTTCAGCGAATTGGAGGTCATCCGGAGCACGCGCCGGCGACCGGCATGCGCCGCGGGCAGCTCTTGGCGCCTTGCGGGGCATGTTGACTATGGCTAGACTGGATCGATCCTCGGATTCTTTATAAGATATTGAAATATATGAATATTTTTTTAAAGGTGAGCCGCCCGCATGATTCTCATCCAGGGCCACGCGGCCACCTGTCCGCATTGTTGGGAATCCATCAACTTGACGCTCGATTTGTCGGTGGCCGAGCAGTCTTATATCGAGGACTGCCCGGTGTGCTGTAAATCCCTGCTCGTGTCGTACTCGGCCAGCAACGGCGAAGTCACCGAATTTAGCGTCGAAGCCTCAGATTGACGCCGCCGCCCGCACCATCGCCGCGTGGCGGATTCAAGATGCTGCGCGTCTTGATTCTGCTGTTGGTGCTGCTCTTTGTCGCTCTCTCGACCTGGCAGGACCGTTATCGCAGCACGCGCTGGCGTGAGCCGCTATTTGTTTCTATCTATCCGATCGCCGCCGACGACAGCGCCGTCACCTTGGGCTACCTGGCGGCGCTCGACGCAGAACGCTTCAAGTCCATCGATGGGTTCTTCGTGCGCGAAGCGGAGCGGTACCGATTGCGCATCGATAATCCGGTCAAGACCCGTCTTCGAACCGAATTGCACGATCGGCCGCCGGAGCGCGCAACTGCATCCGGCCCATTCGCAACCGCGCTCTGGAGCCTAAGACTTCGCTACTGGGCATGGCGCGCGAGCGGGCATGTCAACGAGCCGGAAGACGTGCGCATCTTCGTGCTCTATCACGATCCGGCACTGACCCCGGCCGTACCGCATTCGCTGGGGCTGACGAAGGGTTTGATCGGCGTGGTGTACGGCTTCGCGGCACCGGATATGGACGGCCAGAACAATGTCGTCATCGCCCACGAATTGCTGCACACACTAGGCGCCACCGATAAATACTCACCCGGCAACGACGCACCGCGTTTTCCAGACGGCTACGGTGATCCTACCCAAGTGCCGCTCTATCCGCAGCGCAGCGCAGAACTGATGGCGGGAAGGCGCATGCTGAGCGCAGATCGCTGGCTGCAAGCGGAAAGCTTGGACGAAGTGCTGATCGGCACCGCCACGGCGCTCGAAATTCGTTGGACCCGACCCGCGCCGTGACGCTTGCGTGAAGAGTCGGGACGGCGTCTAGCCCAAAGCGGCCAGCACCGGGGCGTGCATGTGTCCGTTGCTGGCCAGCACCGTGGTTGACTTCAGGTCGATGGGCGCGCCGCTCAATTCGGTGCATCGACCGCCCGCCTCGTTGATGATGGCCACGCAAGCGGCGATATCGAGAATGTTGATGTCCGTTTCGATCACCGCATCGATCTTGCCGGCCGCCAACAGATGATAGTGCAGAAAGTCGCCGTAGCCGCGGATGCGGCTGGCTCGCGCAATCATCGCGCCATACCGGGCCCATTGCGCGCCGGTGGCCAGACTCTTCATATTGCCGGAAGAAAGCGCAGCCGCTTCAATCGTCGATACTTCGCTCACCTTCAAGGGTTTGCCGTTGAGATAGGCGCCGCGCCCGCGCTCTGCAAACGCAAGCTCGCCATAGACGGGCGCGCTCGAAACCCCAAGCACCATCTCGCCGTTGCGCATCAGCGCGATCTGCGTGGAAAACATGGCGTATTCGCGCACGAAGGCCTTGGTGCCATCGATGGGGTCCACCAGCCACAGGTATTCCGCATCCTGGTGGTGCGAGCCGGTTTCCTCCCCATAAAATCCGTGCGAGGGAAAGCGCGCCTCGATGATCTCGCGAATCGCCAATTCACAGCGCACATCGGCTTCGGTGACCGGCGATTTGTCGGCCTTGATTCGCACTTCGATATTGCGCTGATACAAGGAACGGGCGATGGCCGCGGCCCGCTCGGCGGCGTCCAACGCCGCCTGCAGTTCAGGGGAATGCTTCATAGAACGCCACCATAGCAAACCTTGTGCTAACGTCGCACCACCAAAGGGTGATCATCATTCATGGGCAACCGGCTTAGCAAAATTTATACGCGCACGGGCGATGAAGGCGACACGGGTCTTGGCGATGGATCACGCGTGGCCAAAGAGAACCTGCGCGTCGAGGCTTACGGCACCGTCGATGAAACCAACAGCGCGGTGGGCGTGGTGTTGGGCGGGTCCCTGCCGCCGGAAATCAGGCGCTGCCTGACGGAGATACAGCACGACCTGTTCGATCTCGGCGGGGAACTGTGCATTCCCGGGCACGTCATGATCAGCGCCGCCCATGTCGCTAGGCTCGAGAAGGAGCTGGACGCCTTCAACGACGATTTGCCGCCGCTCAAAGATTTCATTCTCCCCGGCGGCGGCCCGGCAGCGGCTGCCTGTCATCTCGCCCGCGCGGTTTGCCGCCGTGCGGAGCGGCGCTGTTGGTCGCTGGCACGCACCGAAAAAGTCGCGCCCGAAGCGCTCAAGTATCTGAATCGACTGTCGGATCTTTTGTTCGTGCTGGCCCGCGTGCTCGCGCGTGCCACGAAGGCGGCGAAGTGATTTGGCGCCGCACGCGCGCGCCGAATCCTTAGAGCGCCGCCCTTGATCGGCCGCAGGCGGCCGCGATACAGCGGCGTGCACGCCGCCAATCGAATTCCGGACCGGGGTCCGTCTTGCGTCCGGGCGAGATATCGCTGTGGCCCACCACCCGATCGGGAGACAGCCGCGGATACGCCTCACAGAGCGCCGCCACGATTTCAGCAAGCACATCGTATTGAGCGGCCTCATAGGGGGTGGTATCGGCTCCCTCAAGCTCCACGCCGATGGAAAAATCGTTGCAGGCCTCTCGGCCGTCATAAACGGACTGCCCTGCATGCCACGCTCGATCTGAGAATTTGACGAACTGAGTCAGCTCGCCGTCCCGCGCCACCAGCATGTGAGCGGAAACGCGCAACTCGCCGACTTCCGCAAAATAAGGATGCAAATCTTGCGGCAGCGCATTCATGAATAGGCGCTCTATCCAGGGACCGCCAAATTCACCCGGCGGCAGGCTGATGCCGTGCACGACGATCAAGTCCGCCTCCACTCCCGGTGGGCGCGCGTCGTAATTCGGCGAAACGACCTGCCTGGCACCGCGCATCATTCCGCTATCGACATCTATCCGCACATGCATTCCTTGAGGTTCCGATACCGTCGATAGCATATGCGACAATTGCGCGCATATGAATGCCACCCTCGAGCACGAGCGCACCGAATGCGATTGACTCGCGTGTTTGTCGACGGCGATTTAAGTCCGGGGAATATCGTGGAGCTGGCGCGCAACACGGCTTCCCATTTGGCGAAGGTGCTGCGCGCCCGCAACGGCGATGCTCTGGTACTTTTCAACGGCGACGGCCGCGAGTTCGACGCCCGCATCGAAAGCGTGCGCGGTTCGCGCGTCTCGGCATCGATCGACGCCGCACGCTCTGTGGATCGGGAATCGCCCCTCAAGGTGACGCTGCTTCAGTGCGTGCCGCGCGGCGATCGCATGGATTTCGTCGTGCAGAAAGCGACGGAACTCGGGGTCGAGCGCATTGTGCCCGTCTTGAGCCAACGCAGCGTGGTGCGTCTCGACGCCGCGCAGGCGGCGTCGAAACAGGCGCATTGGCGTGCCGTCGCGGTGAGCGCCTGCGAACAATGCGGTCGCAATCGGCTGCCCACGGTCGAGGCGGCGCAGCCGCTGCTCAATTACTTGGGCGCGATGGCACCGCAGAAGCCATCCGGTGCGTTGCGCCTGATATTGGAGCCTGTGGGCGACGTCCAACAGAGCGGCGCGCGGTCCATCGACGCGGCCGGTGCGCGATCGCCCGCGCCGAAATCGCGATCGGGCCGGAAGGCGGTTTTTCTCCCGAAGAGCTCGATGCATTTCACCTCTCGGCCTTTGCTCGGCTGGATCTCGGCCCGCGGATACTGCGCACGGAAACCGCAGCCATCGCCGCCATCATTATGTTACAGACGCGATTCGGCGATATGTCCGCAAATCCTGCCGATTCGTCGCGTACCGCCGACGCTTGAACGGCCCCATAAACCAAGGCTATAACCGACTAACGAATCGTCGGCGGAATATCATGAAGTCGAAATTGTCGCTCGCGTTCGCCGTGAGCTCGCCATGCTGCTGGGCTGCAGCGGTGGTGGCGCCCCAGGCGCGGAGCCGGTTGCGAGGGCGAAAGAGCTCATGTGACGAGCGGTACACCGATGCCGCAAGGAACCGACGTGACCACGTACAAGAATGACGCGAGCCGCAGCGGCCAGAATCTGTCTGAATCCGCGCTCACGCTGTCGACCGTGGCACCTTCAACCTTTGGTTTGTTGCGGGTCCTGCCGGTGGACGGGCGAGTGGACGCGCAGCCGCTCTATCTTTCACAGCTGGTTTTTTCGACAGGTTCGTTCAATGCGGTGTTCGTCGCCACCGAGCATGACTCGGTCTATGCCTTTGATTCGGACTCGGGCGCAATCTTGTGGCATGTCTCGCTGCTCGGAACGGGTGAGACGCCGAGCGACACTCGGGGCTGTAATCAGGTGATCCCAGAAATCGGCGTCACCTCGACGCCGGTCATCGATCGCAGCGCCGGCGCGCACGGAGTGATGTATGTGGTTGCCATG
This sequence comes from uncultured Gammaproteobacteria bacterium, assembly GCA_963749775.1. GTDB lineage: Bacteria > Pseudomonadota > Gammaproteobacteria > Steroidobacterales > Steroidobacteraceae > Bog-1198. The sequence continues at coordinate 90,957 of CAVVPB010000004.1, read as the reverse complement.
TCGGTGGACGCCGCATCGAACTATCATCAGCGTCTGCACGCGCTCGATGTCACGACGGGCGCGGAAATGTCCGGCGGTCCGATCGAGGTCGCCGCGACATTTCCCGCCAGCGGCACTACCTCCACGTTTGACGCCAAGGCCTACGAAGAGCGGGCGGCGCTGTTGCTGGTCAACGGCACGATCTATACGAGTTGGACCTCGCACTGCGACATCGCTCCGTACGCCGGCTGGATCATCGCGTATGCACAGAGCTCGCTGGCCAGAGTCGCCGTGCTCAACGTCGCCGCCAATAGCTCGGCGGTCCGGCGATCTGGATGGCGGGCGGCGGCCCGGCCGTCGATTCGGCCGGAAACATTTACCTGCTCACCGCCAACGGCGCCTTCGAAACCACGATGGACGCCCAGGGTTTTCCGAGCAATCGAGACTTCGGCAACTCCTTCCTCAAGATCTCAAATGCGAGCGCCGGCCTTAACGTTCTTGACTACTTCACCATGTCGAACGAAGTAGCCGAGTCGAATGCGGACCAGGATTTGGGCTCGGGCGGTGAAATGCTGCTGCCGGATTTGAAGGACTCCACCAATACGGTCCGCCACCTCATGCTCGGCGCCGGCAAGGACGGCAATATTTATGTGGTCGATCGGGATTCCATGGGCAAATTCAACTCAAGCACCAACAATAACTACCAGACGCTCAATAACGTGCTGCCCGGCGGCATTTGGTCCACACCGGCCTATTTCAACGGCACCGTGTACTACGGAGATGTCTCCGGCACGTTGAAGGCCTTTACGATCTCGAGCGCCAGGCTCGTGGCGACGCCCCAGTCGCAGTCCGCCACGCAATTCACTTATCCCGGCACCGCGCCCAGCGTGTCAGCCAACGGCGCGTCCAATGGGATCGTCTGGGCTCATGAGAACACGAGCCCGGCGGTGCTGCATGCTTACGACGCTTCGAATCTCGCTCACGAGCTCTACAACAGCAATCAGGCGTCCGCGAATCGCGATCATTTCGGTGCGGGCAACAAATTCATCACGCCGATGATTGCGGACGGAAAAGTCTTCGTCGGCACGACCAACTCGGTCGCGGTGTTCGGCTTATTGCACTGATTTAGAGCTCTGCGCCTGCCGGCTCACCTGGCGGCTTTCATCGCAGGTCGTTCGCTCTTCATGGCATCACCGAGGTTTCCTCGGCAATCATTTGTTCGAGGCGCTGAAGATCGGGAATCAACGGCGTTTCGTTGACCATGCGCACCTGGCAGATGACCGGGGAGCGCTCGGGAAAACTGCGCGACGGATCCGGGCGCACCACATCGGCATTTACCCGCACCAGTTGCGGAAACCCCTGCGTCAGCATGCCGAAGTAACCGGCCTTCACCTGGCTGCCGGCGGCGTGGAAAATCACGATGCGCGTTCGGGTCGACACGCCGGGCAGCGGCTGGCCAAACGCCCCTTCGAAGGAAACGACCGGCACATTGCGGCCGCTCCAGCTCACGAGACCCACGTACCAGGGCGGCGCATTGGTCATCTCGGCCGGCACTTGATAGCCGATGACCTCGGCAACGCAGGCGCGCGGCACGATCAATCTCTCTCCCGCCAGGGGTACCAGCAAGCTGTACAGCTCGTCGCGCAATTCGGACATGGGAACCCCTATCGAGCGACGGCGCGGCGGCGATTGACGAGCGGCTCGATGGCGTCGAGCAGCTGGCTTTCCTGGTAGGGCTTGCCCAGATAGTCGTCGACGCCCAGCTCGATTGCCCGCGCACGATGCTTTTCGCTCACCCTCGAAGTGATCATCACGATCGGAATGTGCTTGAGGCGCGGATCGTTGCGTACATGAGCGGCGACTTCGTAGCCGTCCATTCGCGGCATTTCGATATCCAGCAATATGATGTCCGGCAAATTCTCTTGCATCAGGGACACGGCGTCCACGCCGTCCTTGGCGGTCAATACGCGCATGCCGTTGCGCTCGAGCAGGCGCTGCGTCACGCGGCGCACCGTGATCGAATCGTCCACGACCAGCGCAAACGTGCGCCGATCGCGTTGATCGTTGACTATCGTTTCAGTCGTGCGAGCGCGCCATTCGGAGCGCACCAAGGAGCCCATGTCGAGAATGAGTACAACGCGTCCATCGCCTAAGATCGTGGCGCCGGCGATGCCGCGAATCGCCGAGATCTGCGGACCCAAGGATTTGACGACGATCTCGCGGCTTCCGACCAATTCATCGGTAACCAACGCCGTGGAATGCTCGCCGGCGCGGATCAGCACCACCGACATCGATACATCGTTGTCCGGTAGACGCGTGGCTCCAAGGCCCACAAACGAGCCCAGATGTTGGAAACGATATTTCTGGCCGCCGTACTCGAATGGCGGCGCGTCCTTGCCCAAGTGCCGTGCGACGATATTTCTCGGCAGACGCACCACCCCTTCCACCGTCGCGAGCGGCAGGGCATACACCTCTTCCCCGACACGGACGATCAACGCCTGGCTGATGGCCAGCGTGAAGGGCAGGCGAATCGTGAATCGCGATCCCTTGCCGTAGGTCGAGTCGATAAACAGGCCGCCGCCCAGCTTCTTGACTTCGGTGGCCACCACATCCATGCCGACGCCGCGGCCCGCCGCCTGCGTGAGATGTCCGGCGGTGCTGAAGCCCGGCTCCAAGATGAGCTGCACGGCCTCCTCGTCGGTAAGTTTCGAATGCGCGTCGGTCAGCCCCAGCGCGAGGGCTTTTTCTCGAATGAGCTTCACGTTGATGCCGGCACCGTCGTCCGCGACCACGATGACGATCTCGGCGCCGTCGCGCTCCAAGCTTATCGAAATTCGCCCCACCTCCGGCTTGCCGAGCAGGGACCGCCGATCCGGGGTTTCGATGCCGTGCACCACGGAGTTGCGCAGCATATGCTCGAGCGGCGCAATCATGCGCTCCAGCATCTGCCGGTCGAGTTCCGCGGCCGCGCCCTCCACGGTAAGCTCGGCGCGCTTGCCGGTATCGTTCGCGGCCTGGCGCACCAGCCGTGTCAGGCGCTGCACATGGCGCTGGAACGGAACCATGCGAGTGCGCATCAGGCTGTTCTGCAATTCGGTGATGACCCGGGACTGCTGCGTCAGCAGACTCTGTGCCTCGCGCGTCAACGTTTCGAGCAGACCCTGAATGCTCGCGACGTCGCTCGAGGTTTCGGCAAGCGCGCGAGAGAACTGCTGCAATACCGAATAGCGGTCCAATTCAAGCGGATCGAAGTCATCGCGGCGCGGCTCGACGTCATGATGCCGATGCAGCACTTGCGCCTCGGTCTCGATTTCCAGTCCCCTCAATTGCTCCTTCAGGCGCGTCACGGTGCGCGCCAATTCGGCCAGATTGAAATCGATGGAATTGACCTGCTGGTCGAGGCGCGCGCGGAAGATGCTCACCTCGCCGGCATTGTTGAGCATGGTGTCGAGCAGATCCGCATCCACTCGCGCCATTTCCACGCGTTCCGCGGGCGCGGCCTCTCGGCCCGGCAAAATCGGTGCGCTGCTCAACTCCAGGCTCGCCACGTCCTCGCTCGCGGCCGGTTCCGGCGAGCGCTCCGGCACCGCCGGGCGTGTCGGAGGCGCGGCTGCAGCCGCCGGCGCGGGTGCTGGCTTGGCGGGTACGGCCGGCGCGGGCACGGGCGCGGGCGCTGCGCGTGCCGGCGCGGGGACCGCCGTCGGTTCGGCGCCATGCGGTTGCTGCGCCAGTTGTCGAATTCGCGCAATCAGATCGCGTGCGCCGCCCGGCAGGCTGCCACCGCTCACGAGATCTCGCATGCGGGCAAGCTCATCAAGGCTCGCCTGCATGACGGCGTGGGCGTGGTCATCGCCCGCGACCGCGCCGTTGTCGATCTGGAACACCAAGGTCTCCAATTCATGACTCAAGTCGCCCATTGCCGTGATGCCGGCCATGCGCGCGCCGCCCTTCAGCGTGTGCAGTTGCCGCTGCAACTCGGCCACTGGCTGCTTGTCCTGGCGGTCTTTATTCCAATTGGTCAGCGAGCCTTGCGCCGCCTCGATCAACTCGGTCGCCTCTTCGCTGTAGATATTCGCGATTTCGTGATCGAATTCTTCTGCGGGCGGCGCGGGCTCTTCGGGTCGTATCGTTGGCACGATCGCCGATGCGCTGGTGTCGCTCGTTTCGCGGGCGATCATCGCATCGACCTCGACCTCGAGCGTCTGCAGCCGGGCCAGCAGCTCCGGTTGATCGGAGAAGAATCCCGTCGACTCGTTGATGTGCGACAACACGTTGTCGATCGCGCGCACCGAATCCTCGAGCGTCGCCAGGCCGGCATCGGACAGGCCGCGACCGCTGTCGTAGATCTTGCGCATCACATGATTTAAGGGTTCCGTAATTCGAATGCCGTGGCGGGCTTCCGCCATCTTGGAGCTGCCGCTCAACGTATGAATGGCCCGGTACACCGACTCCGGCAATTCGTGCGGCGCAGGCAACCCCACGCGTTTGCGCAGGTACTCGCGGATCTCCTTCAGATGGCTCGATGATTCCTTGCTGTAGATATCGTGCAGAGCGGCATCCATGGCCGGCGTTTGGATCACAGGCGACGCGCCGCTCCAGCTCGTGGTCGCGCTGCTGGCATCGGATCCGAAGCGGTCTTCCGGGGCGAGGTTTGCTCGTGTCTGCTCGGGGTCACGCCCGTCGGCGAAGGCGAAGGCACGCGCCATCAACCCCTCGATCGGCACGGAAGTTGGGCGGCCGGTTTCCAGCTGTTCCACCAGCTGCGGCAGCGCCGCCACACCGCCGCGCAGCAGGCTCATCATGCCGGGCGAGCGCGAAAGTGTCTTATCGAGGATCCTATTCAGCAAATTCTCGATTGACCATGCAAATTCGGCCATCGAACGGGCGCCCACCATGCGCCCGCTGCCTTTCAAGGTATGAAAACTGCGCCGCAGGGAGGACAGCGATTCCAGGTCCATGGGATTCTGATCCCATAACGGGAAGCTGCTCTGCACCGAGGCGATCTCTTCCTTTGCCTCCTCGATGAATAACTCGACGAATTGCGGGTCGACAGCCTCCGGTGGCACCGCGATCAAGGGATTGGTCGCCGCATGGGCGCGCTTAGTGCGTTCCATGGCGATTGTTTCCGCAGGATCGAGCTTCATCGTCTTGGCGGCGTCGCTGCTCGAAAGATTCAGATTCGGAACGCGGGACAGCGTTTCATCCGCCAGCGTCTTCAGGCACAGCTCGGCATTGTCGAGCATGTACCAGGGATCGGTGCGCCCGTTCTGCAGCGTCTCCATGTAGTACTCGATGCTGACGATGGCATCGGCCACGCGCTCCAGGCGCAGCGCATCGGGCGGCGAGGCGCCCGGCTCGATGAGCGCGCGCACTTGCGTGCCAATGGCGTCCATCAGTTCGACCGCCCGGCCTTTGCCGAGCATGAGCAGGCCCGCAGTAATGCCGCGCAACAGCTGCGGCACGTTGTCGAGGCCCTGAGGGGAGAACTCGGTCGGCTTCTGCACCGCCTGCGACACCGCTTCCTTGATTCGGGCAAGATTGACGATGCATTCGCGCAGCACCGCCTCGCTGACTTGTTTGAATTCGTGATCCTGGTCCTCCGGAATAGCGGCCCCGGACTCCGCGGCTGGCGTCGGCAGGATCAAGCGCACCAGCTGATCGTCAAGGCTGTCCTCGACCGACAACAACACGCCGGCGACGCGAACCAGCGATTCTTCGGGCGGCACCTTGCCGCTGGTGACGATTTCCGACAGCGCCGAGATTTCGTCCTGTACGCGCTGGCGAAGCTCTCCTAAGCCGAGGACGCCGAGGGTGTCGCTGATCTTTTTCAGCAGTTCGAGCTGCGGCGTGAGTTCATCGCTTTGACCACCGCCGCGGCGTACGAAGATATCGAGCACGTCCTTAACTTTCGACAGGTCTTCCTTGATGGCGGCGGCCACGGTGCGCATCAATTTAACGCTGGGCGCCGACAGACTTTCTCGCTCATGCTCGATCGAGTCATCGACCGGCAGCAGTTCGGCCAACTTGAACGAAGCTCGCACGGCCGCGATCCGCCCACCGCTGGTTGTAGCCCGCGCGACGTAGTACAGCAGGTTATTCAGCAGGTCGATCGGTGGATCTTCGCAATAGCGCGCCTCGCCGAGTTCGTACAGCGCTTTGATTTGCCGGTCCGCCTGACCGAGCAAGCGCTTCAACGTCGCGCTGCCTTCCAATCCGTTGGCTCGAAGCGCTTCCAGGATTGCGCCGGTCACCCACCACAGTTGGAACACGGGTTGGGTCGTCGCAACTTGTTCGAGCTTTTCGGTCACCTTCGCCAGAATTTCCAAGTTCTGTACGGTGCGCTCGCCGCGGATGTACCCCAGAAGTCCGATCTGGAATCGAGGACGCAGGCGCCTCGCCCATTGCGCCACGGTAATCGATTGCTCGCCTTGCGTCGGGGTCTGAGGCTGCGCGGTTTGATCGGATTTCAGGTTGAGCAGCAGCAGCGTGCCCTCGGACAGCAGGGGACTGCCGCGCACGGATCGTAAGTCGTTGAGCAAGGGCAGCAGTACCAGGGCCAGATCCCGGCCGCCCGACAACACCCGTTCAAGATAGGTCGGCAACTGCACCATTGCGCGCATCAGCGCATCGAGACCGTCCACCTGGCGCTTCTGGTCGTTGCCGGAGATCAGCAGGTAGCGCGTGACGTGTTCCATCTCCTCGGCGAGCAAGGCCGCGCCGTAAACCTCGACCAGGCGCAGCACGCCGTGCGCGGAGTGCAGTTGGTCGGCGCACTTCTCGAGCAACACGCGCTGATCCGGTCGCTCCGCGTAGGCCTCGAGCGATGCGCGCGCATCATTCAAGGTCGTCGTGAGTTCTTTCGCGACGATGTGCAGTGTTTGAGAGCTGATATCGGTCATGACGGAATCGTCGGGAAACTCAAGCCCCGATGCCGCTCGCCTTGCGCACCTTCCCGGAATTCCCCGTGGACACAGGCTCGGTCAAGGCAGGCAAGCGGGGCGACGCGGCGGCCTTCGCCGCGGGCGCGGCCGGCGCCGCCGAAGCAGCGGGCACGCCGGCTGCGGCGTTACCGTACTCGGGAAGCCGGAATCCCGCGACCGACTTGCGCAGCTGAGCCGATAACGCTGCCAGTTTCGCGATCGACGTGGATGTCGCCGTCGACCCTTCCGCCGTCTGCGAGGAAATTTCGCGCACCACTTGCATGTTCTTCGAAATATTGCCGGATACGGCGGCCTGCTGGCGCGCGCTCGCGGAAATGTTCTGCACCAGACTCGCGATCTGATTGGAAACCTGTTCGATCTCCTCGAGCGCGGCGCCGGCGTTTTCCGCCAGCAGCGCACCGCCCACCACATCCGTGGTACTGCGTTCCATGGAAACCACCGCTTCGTTGGTGTCCGTTTGGATGGTGCGCACCAGAACTTCGATCTGCTTGGTCGCGTTGGCGGCACGCTCCGCCAAGCGCTGCACTTCATCGGCAACGACCGCAAACCCACGGCCTGCCTCACCCGCCATGGACGCTTGAATCGAGGCGTTTAGGGCCAGAATGTTGGTCTGCTCGGCGATATCATTGATCAGTTCAACAATATTGCCGATCTCCTGGGAACTCTCGCCCAGGCGCTTGATGCGCTTGCTGGTCTCTTGAATGGTCTCGCGAATCGCATTCATGCCGTCGATGGTGCGTCGCACCGCGTCGCCACCCTTGTGGGCGATGTCGACCGAATGCCGCGCGACGTCCGAACAGCGCTCGGAATTCCCGGACACCTCTTCGATGGAGGCGGCCATGTCGGCCATGGACTCACTAGCCGCAGAGATCTGCCGCGACTGCGCACCGCTGGCCTTCGCCATGTGTGCCGCCGCCCCTTGCGTTTGTTTGGCAGCACTGTCGAGTTGAATGGCGCTCGCGTTGATGGTGGCGACGAGCTTGCGCAGCGCCTCGATGGCGTAGTTGATGGAATCCGCGATGGCACCCGTGATGTCCTCGGTCACGGTCGCCTGCACGGTCAGATCGCCGTCCGCGAGGCTCGACAACTCATCCAGCAAGCGCATGATAGCTTCTTGGTTGCGTTCATTTTCGCGCACTCGCACCTCGTTGGTGCGCCGCATGTTGGCGGTCCTTGAATAGGTCAAGGCCAGCGCCGCCAACAGCAGTGCCGCGAGTCCGAGCATGGCCAGTATCCAACCCTTGTACGAACTGCCGGACTCCGCGCGTGGTGCGGCGCTTCCGATTTGGGTGCTCAAGGTATTGGCGAGCGCGGGCATGGCACGCGCCGCGCTCTGCGCCTTCGCCAGCGCATCGGCGGCCCCGATCGCCTTGCGCACGCTGTTGTTGTATTGCTGATTGCGCTGCACCACGGTTTTCAGGCGCTGTTCGGGATCCGCACCGGTCACTTTCTGGATGGCGATGCCGGACTCCTCGCCCGACAAACCGCGAATCACCTGATTTAGAAACTCCAGGCTATCGGCAAGGCGCTGCGCGCTAGGCCCGGCATCGCTGACGCCGGAGCCCAAGCCGTTCAAATCCTGTTGAATACGCTGCACGGTGAGTTCGAAGCGCTCCAGATAGCGGCTCATGCCCTCGAGCTTTTGTACGCCGACCGAGCTGCCAAGATCGCCGAGCTCGGACAACAGCTTGGGCGCCAACTCCCGAACCTCTTGATTGGCTGTTTGAATCGCTTCGACGGCGGCCCGAGCTTCCGTAACCGACGTTGCGGCGTCGCCCAATTTGCCCCAGGCGGCAGCGTCGCCGGCGCCGGGTATTGCGGCGCGAAGCGCCTTGAGGCGCGCGCTCGTCTTTGCGAGCGCATCAAAGGCGCTCGATTCGCCGCGCAGGGCGTTTTGCGCCTCGAACGGCATGCGCTGCACGACGAGCGATAGTTGCTCGGTGGGCGCGGCGGGCGCAGCGCCATGGGTCAGTGCGGTCAGTACCGCGGCTATCCCCAAGCACAGCAAGACCAGCGCTGCCAGCACCGGCATGACATTGGCAGGAGGCCGTGTTTCGGTTCGTCTAATCATCGTTCGTTCCACCAAGCCCTAACTTGCCGCCTGCAGGAAGCTCTGGCTCTCCACCAGGGTCTTCAAACTGAGCACTGGCCATACTTCCCCGCCGCGCCGAAACGCGCCGGCAAGATAGCTATCGCAGCGAATCACTGTCGGCGGCGCGTCGGCGTTGAATTCCGACTCCGCAAAGCGCCGAAACCCCAATACCTCGTCCACCATCAAGCCCGCGGGAATATCTCGATGATTAACTACCACGATCCGGGTGTTGCGCCCAGCGCTCGTTGCGCCGCTGCCTAAGAATTGCCGCAAGTCCAGCATGGGCATCAGCGCTCCGCGAATATTTGCCAATCCCTTCACCCAGCTCTTGGCGCCGGGGATGCGAGTGACGACAGCGGGATAGCCTAATACCTCGCGCGTCTCCTCGCGGGCCACCAAGAAAGTCTCTCCGCCCATGCGAAAAGCCACCCCCACCCATTCCGGCCCCGCCTCGGCTTCCGCAACGCTGCTCGCCGCCACCGTACGGCTGCGCTTCTCCAGTTCCTTGAGCAGTTCGAACGGCCGGTCGCGCAAGCCGCGCAGGCTTAAATCGGACCCGCTCATACTGGTCATGTCGCCAGTGCGGCCTGCGCCTTTTCGACCAACGCCTGCGCGGACACCGGCTTGACCAAATAATCCACCGCCCCCTGCCGCAACCCCCAAACGCGATCCGTCTCTTGACCCTTGGTGGTCACCATGATGATGGGAATCAAGCTGGTCTCCGGATCGTTGATGAGCATGCGAGTGGCCTGGTAGCCGTTGACGCCGGGCATCACGATATCCATGAAGATGAGATCCGGCTTCATTTCCTTTGCCTTGCGCACACCCTCCGCCCCGTTCTCGGCGGCCGCGGTCTTGAAGCCATGCTTCTCCAGGGCCTTTTGCATGACGAAAACCTCGGTAGGGGAATCGTCGACGATCAGAATCAGTGCCATCTCGTGTTCTCCGTCATTTGCCGACGTGAGCTTCGATTGCGCCCAACAATTCGTCTTTGGTGAACGGCTTGGTCAAGTAGTGTTCCGACCCCACGATGCGGCCGCGGGCGCGATCGAACAATCCATCCTTGCTCGACAGCATGATCACCGGAATTTGTTTGAATACCTTGTTGTGCTTGATCAGCGAACATGTCTGGTATCCGTCGAGGCGAGGCATCATGATGTCCACGAACACGATGTCCGGTTGGTGATCCGCGATCTTGGAGAGGGCGTCGAACCCGTCGACTGCCGTGAACACCTCGCAGCCCTCCTTGGTGAGCAAGGTTTCAGCGGTACGGCGAATGGTCTTGCTGTCGTCGATCACTAGAACCTTGAGGCCCGTGAGTTTCGGCTTGCCGCTGGTGATCATGCGCTCCATTAGTTGCGTAGGTGCTGGAATCTTGTGGCTTTTTAACATATCCAGGCCGCGCAAGCCACGGTATGGGGTCGACATTTCGAGGCAAGCGAGGCCAAACAACCTTGGCCTGGTTCACAGTTTTCTTAGTTCACCGTTCTTCTTTTGAGAGCGGCCGCCCTGGGCGCTTGCGCTAGACTAAAGGAATGAGCATGTCGTCTCGAGCGCGCCTCGTCGTGGTCATGGACCCCATCCAATCGATCAAGCCGGCCAAGGACACCACCTTGGGGCTGCTGCTCGCCGCTCAGGCGCGCGGCTGGGAGCTTTTCTACGCCGAGCAGAAGGATCTCTGGCTGCGCGACGGCGTCGCGTGGGGCCGCCTCGCGCCGCTCAAGGTTATGGACGATTTGGTCAACTGGTTCGCGCTCGGGAAGGTGCAGGACGGCAAACTCGGCGAATTCGACGTGATTCTCATGCGCAAGGATCCGCCCTTCGATATGGAGTACATCTACACCACCTACATTCTGGATCGTGCCGAGCTGCAAGGCGCGTTGGTCTGCAATCATCCGCAGGGCCTGCGCGATATCAACGAGAAGGTCTACACGGCCTGGTTTCCCGAATGCTGCGCGCCCACTCTCATCACGCGCGACATGCACGACATGAGTGAATTTTTGCGCGAGCACGGCAAGGTGGTCTGCAAGCCCCTGCACGGTATGGGCGGCAAATCCATATTCGTGCTCGAGCAAGGCGACAAAAACCGCAATGTCGTGTTTGAAACACTGACCGATTACGGCACACGATTTGCGATCGTGCAGCGCTACCTGCCGGAAATCGCCACCGGCGGGGATTGCCGGATCATTCTGGTGGACGGCGAACCGGTGCCTTTCGCGCTGGTGCGCATTCCAGCGCCCGAGGACAACCGCGGCAACCTGGCGGCCGGCGCACGCGCCGAGAGTCGGCCGCTCAACGAGCGCGATCGATGGCTTTGTGCGCAGATCGGGCCGAAGCTAAAGGCCGCGGGAATGCTCTTCGTGGGGCTGGATGTGATCGGCGACTACGTCACTGAAATCAATGTCACCAGTCCGACCGGTATTCGAGAACTAAACAAGAAACATGCTGTCGACATTGGTGCGATGCTGGTGAATGCAATCGAGAGGAGTCTGAGCGCTCCGTGACTTCCGACATGGTTCAAGCCGGCGATGTGCTGCGAACCGGGCTCCCGCCCGCCAACGATCGCATGCTCACCACGTGCTTTCTGGCTGCGCTGCTGCATGGAATCGTGATCCTGGGGGTAACCTTCGGTTCAAGCAGCGGCAAGACGGCGGATGAGGGAGCACCGGGCCTTGAGGTTATCCTGGTCAACGATCGCGCGCCGACCGTCGCGAAAAACCCGAACGCCCACTATTTGTCCGAACGTACTCAATTGGGATCCGGAAACACCTTAAAGCGCGAGCGCAGCCTGGTGCCGAAGTCGTCGTTGATGCCGGTGGATCGCATCGGTGTTCCGTCGGGCGACGGCTTGTCCCAAGAACGCTCTGGCGCCGACGCGGGCGAGGACGAACTGGTCGCGACTCATAGTCCGTCGCAAAAGATTCTTTACTTCGCGTCGAACAGCGCCGCGAAAGACGCCTCCGAGTTGCCGCTGTTACTCGAGAAACGGCCGGATCTTGCGATGACCCAGAACGATGATGGCATCGAATTGCGCCTGCGCGGCGAGGCCAAGCATCAACTGTGGATCGCGGCGGACACGCGCGAGTCCGACGTGGCCGTGTACTTGGACAGCTGGCGGCGCAAGATCGAGCGCGTCGGCACCATGAATTTTCCCGATGTCGCGCGGCGCGAAAAGCTCTCCGGGACGCCGGTCATCGAAGTCACCATCGGCGCCGACGGCCGGCTTCTGCAAACCGTCATCCGCCGCAGCAGCGGGCACGCGGAAATCGATGAGGCCGCCATGAGAATCTTGAAGCTGGCGGCGCCCTATGATCCTTTCCCGAGCGAGCTGTCCTTGAAGCACGACGAAATTCGCATCGCCTATGAGTGGCAATTTCTCGGCGGTGCCACGCAGGGCGGCGCGGTGTTTTATTCAGAGCCTGACAAACCCTAGCGAATCCACCTCATGAGCGATTCAGGCTATTTGACCAACCAGCTACTGATCGCGATGCCGAACATGGGCGACCCGAACTTTGCTCAGACTGTAGCCTTGGTGTGCGATCACAGTGCCCGCGGCGCCTTGGGCTTGATATTGAACAAACCGCTGCCGATGCGCATGGGAGAGATTTTCGAGCAGTTGGAGATCCAGCTCGGCGGCGGACCCTTACGCGAGCGGCAGGTGCTGCGCGGCGGCCCCATGCAAACCGATCGCGGCTTCGTCGTGCACCGGGCGGGCGGGGAGTGGGACTCGACGCTGAAGGTTTCCGAGGCCCTGCATGTGACCACGTCGCGAGACATATTGGCCGCCATGGCCCGTGGCGAGGGTCCGAATGAGGCCGTCGTCGCCTTAGGGTACGCCGGCTGGGACGGCGGCCAGTTGGAGCATGAAATCCGTGCGAACGCCTGGCTGAGCGCGCCTGTGGACCTCGGGCTGATTTTCGAGCTGCCGTTCGAGTCTCGATGGCACGCCGCAGGACGCCTGCTCGGGGTGGAATTGTCGCGAGTCAGTCCGATCGGCGGCAATGCCTGAATCCTGGCGCCCGAAAATCGTTCTGGCTTTCGATTTTGGACTGCGGAGGATCGGCGTTGCCTGCGGCGACACGGTGAGCCGAACCGCCTCACCCCTGCAAGCCGTGCCTGCGGGTCCCGCCGGACCGCACTGGGAAACGATCGATCGATTGCTGCGCGACTGGCAACCGGACATGGCGGTGGTCGGCCTACCGTATAATGTGGATGGTTCCGAAGGCGGCATGACCGGCGTCGCTCGTAGCTTCGCGGCAGAACTTAGGCGCCGCTACGGGATCGAAGTTGCCATGATCGATGAGCGTTACTCGTCGCGCGAGGCCGAAGTGCGGTTGAAATCCGCGCGCGAGACCGGGCTACGGCGCCGACGAGTCGCCAAGTCCGATATTGATGCGGCGGCAGCCTGCGTGATCTTGGAACGATGGTTTACTGAAAAGACATGAGACGCAAATGCGATCACAACAAGACAGCGCCGGAGGCCTGCGCCACCTCATCACGCTGGATGGCCTGGCGCGCGATGCGCTGACGGCCATTCTCGACCGGGCCGAGACTTACCGCCGCCTCCCCGGTCAACCGGCCTACGAAGGCCGCGAACTGGCCGGCGTGACTCTCGCAAACCTGTTTTTTGAGCCCAGCACCCGCACTCGCGCCTCGTTCGACCTGGCGAGCCAGCGCCTGGGCGCTCATGTCTCAACTTGGATCTGCACTCGAGTTCGCGCGCCAAGGGCGAGAGCATGTTGGACACGATCTACACGCTGGAAGCGATGAACACCGACGTGTTCGTCATTCGCGACTCGGAAGCCGGCATGCCGGAGTTCCTGATCGATCATGTGGCCCCGCACGTGTCCGTGATCAGCGCGGGCGAGGCGCACCTTTCTCATCCCACGCAAGGGTTGCTCGATGCGTTAACGATACGCACCCACAAGCGCCGCTTCGCAGGCCTCAAGGTCGCCATCGTCGGCGATATCAAGCATTCACGAGTGGCTCGATCGGCCGCCACGGCGCTCGGCACCTTGGGGACCACGGACCTGCGCCTCGTGGCACCGCAAGCCTTGCTGCCCGAAGAAGCCGAGTTTCGCGGCGCGCAGCGTTTTACCCGAATCGAGGACGGCATCGCGGGCGCGGACGTCATCATGATGCTGCGGATTCAAAAGGAACGCATGGCGCAGGCAGCCTCGCTCGATGATGCCGCCTACTTTCGCGAATTCGGACTGACGCCGCAGCGGCTGAAACTGGCGGCTCCCAGCGTCCTGGTCATGCATCCCGGGCCGATGAATCGCGGCGTCGAAATCTCCTCCGAAGTGGCGGACGGTCCGCGCTCGGTCATTCGCGAACAAGTGAACAACGGCGTGGCCGTGAGAATGGCCGTGCTGGCCTCGATTGCGGCCACCCTGACGCGGCACCGCCGACCGCTCTAAAACAGCTTGCGCGCCGGCAGCACCTGCTTGGCCAGTGCCGCGCTCACCGTGATCATCGGTTCGTTGACAACCTGGCTCAGGCGCAGCTTCATGGCCACGCTGCAGAGCATATAGGCCTGGACAGGCTCGAAACCCCACACCTCGACCAGCAGGTCGATCATCCTCGAAGTCGCCGCCCGGGCCGCGGCTAAAGCGTCCGTTGCCGATTCCACCACCACCCATGCATCCGCCACCCCATCGGCGCATATCGATTCCGCCGACTCGATCAAGGGGCCGCGCAGCGCGCGGCGCTTGTGGAGCTTAAATCGCAGTGTCGCATCGGCAGGACACTCCATGCCGTTGATGCACACCTCGCCATCGCCCTGTGCGGCATGCGGATCGCCCGCGGAAAACAGCGCGCCGCGATTGAACACCGGCAGGTACAGCGTGGCGCCCGTGCAAAGCTCGCGCACATCCATGTTGCCGCCGAACGCGCCGGGAGGCCGAGTGCGAAATTCGCCGTCTTCGGCGGGAGCCACGCCCATGACGCCGCAGAACGGGCGCAGCGGTACCACCGCGGGGTGAAGCGAGCGGGTGACACCGCCCTCGAGGATCCAATGGAAAAGATGCGGTTGCGAGAAGCGATCCTTCAGAAATCCGAGGCCCGTGATCACACTGGACCAGCCCCACCCCTTATGCGTCACTTTCAACACGTCGATCTGCAATACATCGCCGGGCTCGGCGCCCTCAACGAAGATAGGTCCGGTCAGCGCGTGGATTTTGCTGCGATCGATGGCCTGGTAGTCGGCAACCGTTGAGCCGGGGCGCACCTGGCTGCCGCTGGAATCCTGACATTCGAAGTGCACGATGTCGCCGGGCTTGATGGCCAGTCGCGGCATCAATGCGCGGTTCCAGCGCGAATGCGTCGGTTCAGCGCTTAGGCTGTGTTCCATGCCGCGCTATGGTAGCCGAAACTTCGCAACCCCGGCGTGCTCGAGAGTCCGCGCTGCCGCAAGACACAGGTCCTCGCGCCACGGCGCGCCAATCAGCTGGACGCCGATCGGCATCTCACGCGCCTCCCCGGACTCGATGCCCGGCCAGACGGGCACGGTGCAGACCGGCAGTCCGATGCACGATATGGGCTGGGTCAGCACGCCCAGACCCGCCTTGGTGGGAATTCGGCGATCGTTGATCATCAACGTCGCCTCACCGACGCGCGGCGCAACCACTGGAGCGGCCGCCGCAATCAGCAGATCGTAGCGTTGGAACAGGTCCATGGCTTCTCGATAGGCGTGCTGGCGTACGCGCTGCGCCTGCACCACCCAGGAAGCCGGGATCAAGCTGCCGGCCACCAATCGCGCCCGCGTCGACTCTCCGAACTTAAGGTATTGCCCGATCAAGCGCGGGCGATGCAACGCGCCTGCTTCGGCGCCGGTAACAATGTACGCGGCGGCGCGCGCCGCTTCGGCGCTCTTAAGTTCCGTGCGCTCCGTGGCGCCGAGAGCCGCCGCCGCCAGATCCACAGCCCGACGCGCGGTCGGACCCGACCACTCGTGGAACCATCCGGCGAGGACTGCGATGCGGATGCCGCGCGGCAGCGACAGCGACACGCCCACTGGTTCGACCGCCCGTTGTGCACAGGCGGGATCTTGAGGGTCGGGTCCTTGCATCGCGTCGTACGCGAGCGCGAGGTCGAGCGCGCTGCTCGCAAAGGGCCCCACGTGGTCGAAGCTGTTCACGAAAGGATAGGTGCCGCTGCGCGGCAGGCGCCCATAGGTGGGCTTCAAGCCGAACACCCCGCAGAGCGAGGCGGGCACTCGAATCGACCCGCTGGTGTCGGAGCCTAAGGCAATCGGCACCATACCGGCGCCCACCGCGGCTGCCGAACCGCCGGAAGAGCCGCCCGCCCCGCGCGTGCGGTCGTGCGGATTGCGCGTCGTGCCGTAATGGGGATTCTCCGTCGTGAACCCGTAGGCCAGCTCTTCCATGTTGAGCGCGCCCACCAAAACCGCGCCGGCGCGGCATAGGCGCGCGACGATGGTCGCATCGACGGCAGCGGGGACATTGGCGGCATTGATCTTCGCGCCCGCCAGCGTCACCATCCCTTCGATATCGAATAAGTTCTTCACGGCAAAAGGCACGCCGGCCAGCGGCGGCAGCGCCGTGCCGTGGGCCCTCAACGCGTCAATCGCCGCGGCCTCGCGCTGTGCGCGCTCGAGAGTCCTCGCCGTGAAGCAGTTCAATTCCGGATCCCGCGCGTCGATTACTTCCTGCATTTCCGCCAGCACGGATGTGGCGCTCCGGGCGCCGCTACCGATTTGCCGCACGATGTCGGCAGCGGTGCCGATCATGGGCGAAACACCGGCGCCGCTTCCGAACTTGCGGGCAGCGGCCATTCAAAGACCGTGCGCGCAATCGCCTCCAGGCGCGAGAACTGCACGATGATTTCCGCCGTTTGCGCCTCATCAAAGCGGTAACCCTGCAGCGCCAAAGCGGCGCGCACGTACGCTTCGAGCGCTTGGTCATCGGGTTCCGTCATCACGCCATCATGGCATATCGGCCGCTCGTGCCGCTTGAAGTCCCGCTGGTCCCGGGCGCGTTGCGGCATCGGCAATCCGCGTACAGGCTGCACCCACGTCAACCTTGGAGGCCCCATGACTCAGCTATTGAGGGAAGACCTAGGACCGCGCCGCTACGATCTTGATTGGGTCAGAATCGGCGCGTTCATGCTGCTCATCCTGTACCACGTCGGCATGTACTACGTGACATGGGATTGGCATGTGAAAAGTCCGCACGCATCGCATGCCATCGAGCCGCTGATGCTGCTCACCTCGCCGTGGCGATTGTCTTTGTTGTTCCTGGTCTCCGGCGTCGCCACCGGCTACTTGCTGGCGCGGCAGGGCGCAGGACAGTTCCTCGGTCAGCGCTCGATGCGCCTGCTCATCCCGCTGGCCTTCGGCATGCTCGTGATCGTGCCGCCGCAGTCCTACCTTCAAGTCATCGAAAAAGCAGGCTACGCCGGCAGCTACGCGGAGTTTTATCGGCTGTACCTCACCGGCTTCCACGGATTTTGCCAGGGCGGCGATTGCCTGATCATGCCGACGTGGAATCACTTGTGGTTCGTCGCCTACTTGTGGGTCTACACCGCGGTGCTCTATATCGTGGTGCGCTTGGCGCCCCCCGTAATTCCCTGGCTGCGCAGATTGGCCGAGCGTCGCCTCTCGGGCGCCGGCATTCTGCTGTGGCCCATCGGCTATCTCTGTGCGATCCGTTTTGGTCTTGCGCCCCGATTCCCCTCAACGCATGCCCTGGCGGGCGATTGGTACAACCACGCCATGTACTTTGGGGTGTTCCTGCTGGGCTTCTCGCTCGCCGGCAGCCGCGGCGCCTGGGTGATGCTAGAGCGCGCTCGTTGGATCACCGCGGGATTCGCTGTTCTCGGCTGGGCCTTCTTGAGCGCCTACATCGGCGCATACAGCGACGATGCAGCCCTTCCGCCGCTGTGGCTGCGGCTGTGCGCGGGATCGACCTACGGTGCCGAGCAGTGGCTCGCCATCGCCGCCGTGGTGGGGTTTGCCCACCGCCATCTCACTCACGACAGTCCGGCACGCCGCTATCTGACCAGCGCCATATTCCCGGTGTATATTCTTCATCAGACGCTGATTATCGTGGTCGCGCATGCCCTCAAGCCCTCGCATTTGTATCCCCCGATAGAGGGAGTTCTGCTCGTGCTGGTGACGCTTGCGACCTGTTTCCTAGGGTACGAGGCGATTTGCCGCGTGCGCCTGCTGCGCCCCTTGTTTGGCCTCGAGCGAGGACCGCGGCACGTTCGCAAGATCCAGGCGGGCGACAGCTTGCCGGTAGCGCAACCCCTGGCGCCGGAACTCGCCGTTCCCCAGGTCATCAACTAGATGGCCGCGATCCCGGAAGATAGGCCGCGGCGAGCTCGTTCCGGATGGGTGCTGTACGCGCTGCTGGGCCTGCTGTTCGGCCTGTATTTCGGCATCAATTCGATGATCGGCCTGCGCGGCAGAGCCGACATCGCGGCCTGGAAGCCGCTGGTCTGGGAGTTGAGCAGCGTCATCGTCATTTTCGCGCTCATCCCCTTCGTCGCGCGCTTCGAGCGGCACTTTCGATTGGACGCGCGTCCGCGCTGGCAAATCGCGCTGGCGCACATGGGCGCTGCGCTGGTGTTCTCCGCCGTGCACGTCACCGGCATGCTGGTCCTGCGCAAGTTGGCTTACGCATTTGTCGGGGAGCAGTATGACTTCGACAGTGTGCCGATTCAGGCCTTCTACGAGCTGCAAAAAGACCTCATCACCTACGCGGTGATCCTGGTGGTGATCTTTGCGACCCGCGAATTTCGCATCCGGCGCACCGCCGACCTGCGGGCCGCGGAGCTATCGGCTGAACTCGGCCAGGCGCGCCTGAAGCATCTGACGGCGCAAATCGAGCCGCACTTTCTGTTCAACGCCCTCAATGCGATTTCGAATCGCATGCACGAGGATGTCGAGGCGGCGGATCGCATGATCAGCGATTTAGGCAGCCTGATGCGCGCGGCCTATGATTCGGAAAATCACGTGCTGGTGCCGCTCGCGCACGAGCTGGAGTGGCTGCGAGGCTATGCCGCCATGATGACGGAGCGATTTCGCGGGCAGCTGTCCTTTGAGTTGAAGGTTGAGCCGGGACTTGAAACCGTGGAGGTTCCGCGTCTCTTGCTGCAGCCTCTGGTGGAGAATGCGCTACGGCACGGGCTCCCCGACGGACGCGGCAGTTTAGTGGTGGATGTGGCGCGCCTCGAGGATACGCTTCACTACACCATCAGCGATGATGGCATGGGCATCAAGGATACGACCATCAGGCCGGGCACCGGGCTCTCCAACGTGGCGCGGCGGCTTGAGCTGCTGTTCCCGGGCACGCATACATTTGCCTTGGCGGCGCGTGAGCCGAAGGGAACCGTGGTGGCTTTGAGCTTCCCGGTCGCAAATTGACCCACTCCGTCGTCATCGTCGACGATGAGCCTCCGGCGCGCGCCAAGCTGGCGCGCTTTTTGGCGCCGCTGCCGGAATTTCAAGTGGTTGCGGAAGCGGACACCGTGGAGAGCGCCGTGGCGCAAATTGCCGCCCACCGCCCGGCTATGGTCTACCTGGATATTCAACTGGGCGAGCGCAGTGGCTTCGAAATCATCGAGGCGATCCGCGGCGAGGTCTCGCCGCACATCGTGTTTACGACCGCCTATTCGGAATACGCCGTCCGGGCATTCGATGTACAAGCGCTCGACTATCTGCTCAAGCCTTTCGATCGCGCCCGATTCCTGCGCAGCATCGAGCGCGCAAAGATCGAATTGGCGGATCCCGAGCCCGGAGATCTCGAGGAGCGAGTGCGGCGGGTACTGGCGCACCTGCCCGGGGCGCCGGCGCCGGCCAAGCAAATTCTGGTGCGCGATCGAGCTCGAGCCTATTTCATCTCGGTCGATAGCATCGAACGGCTGTCGGCGGCGGGCAATTACGTGGAGATTCATGCCGGTGGAAAAACCCACTTGGTGCGGGAACCGCTTGCCAAGTTCATCGCCCAGCTCGATCCCCAAGAATTCATCCGCGTGCATCGCTCGCATGTGGTGAAGCTGTCATCGATCGCCGAGCTGCAATCGATGTTCCACGGCGACTATGAATTGCTGCTGCGCAATGGCGAGCGCCTTGCGCTCAGCCGACGGTACAAGGCCTTGTTGCCGGCCGCCATTCGCGCTCGGCTTTAAGCCTAAACCAGCGGCACTCCTCGTTTGAACCGTACCACTACGGTGCCGGCGATCTTGTCGTGCCAGGCTTGGTGGTTGTCATCAAACGCAATCCAGATAAAGCCGAGAAAGACCACGGCGAGCGACAGAAAACATCCCAGCGCGCGCACAATGGCCGTTTCCCAATCCACCGGGCGCCCGTCCAAGCGCACCACGTGTAAATCGAACACAATGCCGCCGACAGTCGTGCCGCGCAGTTTCCACATCACCGCGCCATAGATGGCCAGCACCACAATGTGAAAGTCCCCGAAGCTGCGCCCGAAAGGATGCAGCAGGCTCGTCGCGAAACCGACCAAGACAACATCGAGCAGCAGCGCTCCCATGCGCACCCAGAATCCCGCACGCGGCAACGCCCCCGTGATGTGCGGCGGCGCCGCAGCGGCGGTGGCGCCGGGCGCTGCAGACGGCGGTGCGGCGGACGGCGGCGGGGTTGATTCGGGCGGCACCGGCTCGGCAGCGGCACTGAAGTGCGGGGCGGCCGCCGCTGTGGAAGCCGCCGCCGCTGTCCATCCCGGACCCGCCATGGCCGTGCTCGGGCCATTGGCGGCGCGCCGCGCGCGCACGCGCAACAGCAAGGTGTAGACCACCGCACCGAATCCAAAGAAGCCGAGCAGCTTGTAAACCAGGAATCCCGCCACCGGCACCACGTACAGCACCAGCGCGACGGCGCCACCGATGAGCACCGCCACCGCCGGGTGGCCGGCGGCGCCGGGCCGCCCGCCCGTGATGCGGCCTCCGAGCCATGCCAGCATGACGGCCTTGCCGAATAGCGACATACAGAATAGCGCGCCCACGACGAAGGGAACGGCCGCGATGCCGATCACCGTGATCAACAAGAGCATGATGAGCACCGGCGTCAGCAGAATGCCGATCAATCCTGCTAGCGCCGTGTGTCCGGGCTGGGCCTCGAGGGTTCGAACGCATTCCTCGACCCCAGCGCGAAACATCAAGGCAAGGCAGGCATAAAACACCAACAGGCCAAGAGCGATGCTCCAGGCCCAGCCAAGTCCGGCATGGAAGGCCAAGGGCCTGCCGTACAACAAACACTGATTGATCCAGGTACTCAGCCAGCTAAAGCCGCTGACCCCGGCGATGTCGACGTCCAGTACATTTTGCACCGAGCCGTGAACAACGGCCGCGGGATCTCGATTGACAGTGCCCAGCACCGACACCACGTCGCCGCCAATCTCGGCGTGCGGCCCTAGTTCAATGTTCCCCAGCACGGCGACCACGTCGCCATCGACCTTGCTGTCGACGTAGTTGTTGCCCAATACGGCGACCGCGTTGTCCGACACGGGACCGGTCACATGGGTACTGCCGAGCACCGAGACCACGTCCACGGCCTCGCCTTCGCTGCTCGAGGCCCCAAAAACCGACACGACCGCATCGGCCTTCTCCCCGGCCGGCAAATGGCTGCCATGGCCGACGCTCACCACATCGCGATCGTCACGATGGGAGCGGCGGTGGTGGCGGCGCGAAACCGCGCGATCCGGTTCATCGTTGAAATCGCCCTCGTCGGCCGCGGCCGGAGCCGGGGTTTGCGCCTGATCGGTCGCCGCCGATGCCGGCGCGGGTGCGGGTGCTTGCGCTGCCGGCGCCCGCGGCGCGGCGGCTTTGGAGGCCGCGGGGCCGGGGTGGGTGGCGATGGCCGCCACGCATAGCAGCGCAAATGGGAAACTCAAGCGCCGCAACAGAGCCATATTCATAAATCGCCACCTGCCAATGAGGGCCGCCGGTACAGCGTGTGATAAGCCGCGGCACCGAGCCCGAATAACGCCACATACAACAAGATCCCGAACGCCAGCCCGCCGTATAGCCACTGCGGCGGAATCACGCGCACCAGCAGCGCCGACAATCCACCCACCGATGAAAGGAGCGCCATGACCGGCTGCACCCAGTGCAGCACCAGCGCCGCGACTTCATTCAAGGGGCGCATTCCCACGAATGCCGACACGCCGCCCAAGATTGTCGCGGCAACCAGGGACGCGCAGATGAGGACGAACGCAACGCGCGCGGCCACCGGCCAGTGCGCGAAGCCGACCCCCCACCAGGGGAGCGCGGCGCGCCGAGCCAATT
The DNA here is from genome assembly GCA_963749775.1 of uncultured Gammaproteobacteria bacterium. GTDB lineage: Bacteria > Pseudomonadota > Gammaproteobacteria > Steroidobacterales > Steroidobacteraceae > Bog-1198. Next base: position 68,676 of record CAVVPB010000004.1, on the reverse strand, counting down.
CGCTGAGCACGCGCGACTCCAGAGTGCCGGGCGCCCGGCGCAGAGGCAGCCCGCCCAATGCCTGGTTCAACGCACGCTCGAGTCGTAGCTCGTTATCGTCATCTCTGTGGTTGCTCATGGCGTTAGCTCTCCAGCGTGTCGCGTGCCCCACCGCTGACTTGCAGCAGCGGCAGCAGCGCCGCGCGGCCGCGGCGAATATCGGTTTTGATTTTCGTCAACGAGACATTCAGTTTGGCGGCAATCTCCTGGTAGGACAATTCCTCGAAGTGATACAGCACCAGGGGCAGCCGTTGATGATCCGGCAACTGGCGCAAGGCCGCATCGACGATGGCGGCGCGCTGTTCGGCGCTCAAGTCCGCAAGTACGGTGTCGGGCACTTCCCAGTCCAGTTCCGGAGCGTCCGATTCGCCGTCTTGGGTATCGGCGCGCAACTCCGAGAACAGGCGCCAGCGCTTGCGATAGCGAGTCAAATAATTGAGGGTCAGATTCGTGGTAACGGTCTTGAGCCAGCCGCCCGCCGTGACGCTGCTGCTCAGATCGGAGAAATGCTCGTAGGCCCGCATGAACACTTCCTGCGCAATATCTTCGGCCTGCGCATCGTTGCCCGCGAGGCGCGCTGCGGTCGAAAAAACCATGTCCTGATAGGCACGCATAAAAGTCGTAAACTCGGCCTTGGATTGAGTTTGCACTGGAATGTGTGTTCGTTTAGAAACAAAACACCCCGGGCCGAGAAAAGTTGCTGTTTATGCGAGCTGTATCAACGCCTGGCCCATGCGCACGCCGGCGCCTTGCTGCACCCCCTCCGCCAGGCTAAAACCCGGTGGTACCAGCACTATGATAGTGGAGCCGTGCTCGAACCACCCCATTTCTTCTCCGCGCTGCATCGGGGCGTCGCACGGGATCCGATTGGGGCCGGGGTAGCGCAAGTGCAGCCGCACGTCGATAAACTTGAGACGGATGCTGGCGACCAAGATGGCCGCGACGGGCACCAGCGTCAGGGCGGCGCCTGAGGCGAGCCGGCAGCGGATGACGGCGCGTTCATTCCTGCAGAACAGCTTCTCGACGCGCTTCAGTGCGATGGGATTTACGTTCCAGACATCGCCGGCGATGTAGTTGACTTGCTCGACACGGCAATCGGCGGGGGCATGGAAGCGGTGGTACATGCTCGATGTCAGGCGCAGCGTCACATAGTGCCCGCCGGTGTACTGCTGCGCCCACGCCTCATCCGCCAAAAGCTCGGTCAGCGAGTAGGGAAACCCCTTGGCTTGCAGCAACGTGCCGCAGCCTATGGGCCCGCAGGCGCCCACCAGGCCATCGCAGGGACTGACCAGGTGGGCCGCCCGATCGATGGGGCGGGCTCCTTGCTTGAGTTCCCGCGTGAAGCAGTCATGCAGGCTCTTAAATTCGGTGGTTCTGGCCTCGCTCAAGTCGAGGTCGGAAAACAGGCGCCACAGGGCGATGCTGGCGCGGCACACCCAGGGGTGCTCGATACGGCTCCACCAGCCCATGAAGCGGGTCACCAAACGCCGCGGAATGCGATTGCTGAACAGGAAATTGATGTCTTCCTGCTGTGTTAACCGGCCGATGAGGGATTTCGCGTTCATCTAAGTGTCATTAGTCTGCAATACAGTCCGCGCGAGACATTAGGTAGGGGGGTCTAGCATTAATACGATCGGTTACGTTCTCGCCGGGCTCGCCCTGGCCTTCCTGCTGCGCAAATTGTACGTGCGACTGCAGCTTTCTTTCGCCAAGCACCGCTCGCTCGCCGGCCATTCGCGCATGGCGCGGCGCTTCGCCTCGTGGGTGCCGTTTTACGAATACGGCGAATCGAGGTTCTTCGGCATCGATTCGCCGCCGCCGGAAGTTGCCGAGTCGCGGCGTGCCGGTTTCATGCGTCTCGCAGCGCAGTTCGCGGCGCGATTTAAGAACACCCTCGAGCAAACCGCGCAACTCGCCGGCAGCGTCTCCGATTTGGAGTTCACGTCGCGCTACCGGGTGCCGTTCCAATTCAGCAGCTATGTCCGCCGGCATCTTAAGACCGGCTCGTTTCTCCAATCTTCCGCCGGCGTCACGGTCACGGATCTTGACGGCAACCGCTTCTACGATCTTACCGGGTCGTATGGCGTCAATGTCTTCGGCTACGATTTTTATAAGGAATGCATCGACCGTGGCGCCGACCGGGCGCGGGAACTGGGCCCGGTGCTGGGCGCGTATCATCCCGTGACCGCGCACAACGTCCGCCGGCTGCTCGAAATATCGGGGCTCGATGAGGTGTCCTTTCACATGTCCGGCACCGAGGCCGTCATGCAGGCGGTGCGGCTTGCCCGCTACCACACAGAACGCTCGCACCTCGTGCGCTTCTGCGGCGCATATCACGGCTGGTGGGGCGATGTGCAGCCCGGGGTCGGCAATCCCGTCCCGGCGCGCGAGACCTACACGCTGAAGGACATGGATCCGAAGGCGCTTAAGGTGCTGCGTACCCGCCGCGATATCGCCTGTGTGCTGGTGAATCCGCTGCAGGCCCTGCATCCGAATTCCGGGGCACCCGGGGATTCGACCTTGGTCGACAGTGCGCGAAGCGGGCATTTCGACCGCGCCGCCTATGCGGACTGGCTCAAAGCCCTGCGTGAAGTGTGCACGGAGCGGGGCATCGCTCTGATCTTTGACGAGGTATTCCTGGGTTTTCGCATCGCATTGGGCGGCGCGCAGGAATATTTTGGCGTGCGCGCCGATATGGTGACCTACGGCAAGACCGTTGCCGGCGGTCTGCCGGTGGGCGTGCTTTGCGGCAAGCACGCGCTCATGCGCCGCTTTCGCGAGGACCGCCCCGCCGATATTTGTTTTGCGCGCGGCACTTTCAATTCGCACCCCTACGTCATGGGTGCCATGTACGAATTCTTGAGCCGGCTCGACACCGAGCCCGTGCGCGCCTTGTACCAGGGCCTGGACGCGCTGTGGAATGGCAGGACGCAGGCACTCAATGAGAGGCTGGCCGCGGCGGGCTTGCCGGTGCGCATTGCCAACCTGTCCACGGTCTGGCTGGTCTATTACCCGCAGCCGTCGAGCTATAACTGGATGTTCCAATACTATCTGCGCGCCGCGGGGCTGGCGTTGAGCTGGGTCGGCACCGGTCGCCTGATCTTCAGCTTGAACTACACGGAAGCGGATTTCACCGCGGTCGCCGACCGAATCGTGTCGGCGGCCGAGGAAATGCAGCGCGACGGTTGGTGGTGGTCGCAGCCCTCGCTCACCAATAAGACCATCAAACGTCGCGTGCTTAAGGAAATGCTTCAAGCCCGATGGGCGTCGGGCTCGACCTCGCCCATGGGATCCATCAATTCGCCTCTCATCAAATAAAGCGGTGCCTTGGCGTAGATGATCGCGTCGTTGAACGGGTCGGTGAGGATTTTGGTGGCCCACACCAAGCCGGTCTGCACGTTCTTCAGGAAAAACAACTGCAGCATCCGGAACAGCAGCGCGCCGATCCCCACGAATAGCCAAATCTCGCCGACGTGACGCACGAAGCCCTCGCCGCTGGCGTGCGCGGTGAACACGCCGAAGAAGGTCGGATCCAGCCACAGGACCAGGGGCACCAAGGCCCAAACGGCATGCAAAATCACTTTGCGGCGCAGGTTGTAGCCCACCTTGATGTCTTCCTTGTGCTTGTGCGTCGCACGGTTGACCTGATCGTATCCTTTGGGCTCAAAGAAAAAGTGACCGGACTGGCGGCTGACCATGGATACCATCCAACCGATCAACGCCGACTTCACCGGGTCGAAGAACATGGTGATGTAGGCAATGATGAAGCTGATCGCACTCAAGAGGTGCAGGGACTGATTGATACGGCTGTGGTGGTAGTAGCGATGATCGTCCCATCGCTGGGCCTTAAGTTCCGCCAAAAAACTTTGCATGTGGGATTCCTTGCGATTGCTGACCTCATGAAGCAAATATAGGATTTACGTTACAGCCCGATGACATAGACCGGTTTTCGGTGAGATTACGTCAAAAAAGTGATGCAAGTCGTCATCGTATCGTCATCCACAGCTGCCATTGTGACGCCTCATGAGAATCATGATCGTCACCGACGCCTGGTTCCCGCAAACCAACGGTGTGGTCAGTACGCTCGCGCAAACGGCGGCGTGGCTGGGTCGCTTTGGCCATGAAGTCAGGGTGCTGACGCCGCGTGATTTTCGCACCGTCGCCTGCCCCACCTACCCCGAGGTGCGGCTGTCGCTGTTTCCCTTCCGGAAGGTTTCGCGCGACATCCGCGCCTTTGCGCCACAGGCGCTGCATATTGCCACCGAAGGGCCGCTGGGATTGGGCGCCAGGCGTTTTTGCATCAAGCGGGGCATGCGCTTCACCACCTCGTATCACACCCAATTTCCGCAGTACTTGCGGGCACGGTTTCCCATCCCCTTGCGGGTCTCCTACGGGGCGCTGCGCCGATTCCATGGCGCCGCCGTGCGCTGCATGGTGAGCACGGCCTCGATGCGCACCGACCTCGCGCAGCACGGCTTTCTGAATTTGGCGGCGTGGCAGCGCGGCGTGGATACGGAAATGTTCAAGCAAAGAGCCAAGGATTTCCTTAAGTTACCGCGGCCCATCGCCGCGTACGTCGGGCGCGTCGCCGTCGAAAAGAACATCGATGCCTTCTTGAGCATGCCTTGGGTTGGCAGCAAGATCGTCATCGGCGATGGTCCCGAACGCGCGCGGTTGGAGGCTCAATATCCGAGCGCGACCTTTACCGGTTATAAATTCGGCGAGGATCTGGCCAGCCATTTAGCCGCCGCGGACGTCATGGTATTCCCCAGCCGCACCGATACCTTCGGCCTCGTTAATCTCGAGGCCATGGCCTGCGGGGTGCCGGTTGCCGCCTACCCCGTCACCGGTCCGATCGATGTCATCGAGGACGGCCTCACCGGAGCGCTCGATCAAGACTTGGGCGCGGCGGCATTGCGCGCGCTCAACGTGCGGCCCGCCGACTGCCGGGCGCGCGCGCTGCGCTCGGGCTGGGATATCTGCAGCCGACAATTCGAGAATAACTTGGTACCGTGCGGCGACGCCGCCGCGGGCCAACGGGTGGCTCAGCCGAAGTTGATCTTGGCCTCGAGATTGGTGCGCGAATCGGCGCTCGACAATGCCTCTTCGAGCTCAATTCGACCCTCGCGCACGAGATTGTAAAGAGCGCTGTCGAAACTCAGCATGCCGCGTTCCGTGCCGGTACGGATCGCCTCTTTCACTCCGATCACATCGCCATTTTTAATGAGCTCCGAGATGTGCGGCGTATTGACCATGACCTCGGAAGCCGCTACCCGCGTGCCGCTTTTGGCGAATACCAGGCGTTGCGACAGAATGGCGCGCAGGTACTGCGAAAGATCCAGGAAGATCTGATTGTGCTGATCGCGCGGAAACATGTTGATGATGCGATCCAGAGTTTCCGCGCAATTGTTGGCGTGCAGGGTCGCGATGCAAAGATGTCCGGTTCCCGCGAGCGCGATCGCCGCCTCCATGGTTTCGCGATCGCGAATCTCACCGACCAGAATCACGTCCGGCGCGGCGCGCACGGCGCTGCGCAGCGCGCGGGCAAAACTCTTGGTATCCAAGCCGACTTCGCGCTGGTTCACGATGGACTTCTTGTTGGAATGCAGGAATTCGATCGGATCCTCGATGGTCAAAATATGGTCGGATGAGGTTTCGTTGCGGTAATTGATCATCGCCGCGAGCGTCGTGGATTTGCCGGCCCCGGCGGCGCCGACCATGAGAATCAGGCCGCGCTTCAGCATCACCAATTCTTTGTAGATGTCGGGCATCCCCAGGTCTTCGAGCCGGGGCATGTCGGCCGTGATGTAGCGAAGCACCATCGCCGGATAGCCGCGCTGATAGAACACGTTGACGCGAAAGCGGCCCAGGCCGATCTCGGATATCGCGAAATCGATCTCGAGCTCCTCGTTGAAGTGCTCGATCTGATCCTGCGACATCAATCCTAAGGCCGCCTGGCGCACGGTCTCGGGGGTCAATATCTGTTTATTGACCGGAAATATCTTGCCTTCGATCTTGATCTTGACAGGGGCGTTGCAGGTGAAAAAAAGATCCGATGCCTTCTTCTCGACCATCAGTTTGAACAACGGCTTGGTGTTCATCACCTGAGCCGGAAGATCGGCTGGCACGCTCATATCCTAGAACACCTGGCCTTCTTCTTCCTCGACGATCTGCAGCGACTGACCGCCCTCTTCCGGATTCTTCATCTCGCGCTTGCTTTCCAATTTCACGCGCAGGCGCAATTCGTTCTTCGAGTCCGCGTTGCGCAGGGCGTCTTCGTAGGAAATCAGTCCCGATTCGTACAGTTCGAACAACGCCTGGTCGAAGGTCTTCATGCCCAACCGGTTGGAGCGCGACATCACATCCTTGATCTTTGCGACCTCGCCCTTGAAGATCAAATCCGAGATCAAGGGCGAGGCCAGCATGATTTCCATGGCGGCGATGCGTCCGGATCCCGCTTCGCGCGGTATCAGGCGTTGCGAAATGAGCGCGCGAATGTTTAACGACAGGTCCATGAGCAGCTGCTCGCGGCGCTCCTCGGGAAAGAAATTGATGATGCGGTCGAGCGCCTGATTGGAGCTGTTGGCGTGCAGCGTCGCCAGCACCAAGTGGCCGGTCTCGGCAAACTGAATGCCGTATTCCATGGTGTCGCGATCGCGAATTTCGCCGATCAGGATGACATCGGGGGCCTGCCGCAGGGTGTTTTTCAGCGCCAAGTGCCAGCTTTCGCAGTCGACGCCGACTTCGCGGTGCGTGACCACGCAGCCCTTGTGCGCATGCACGTATTCCACCGGATCTTCGATGGTTACGATGTGGCCGCGGGTCTTCTCGTTGCGGTAGCCCACCATGGCCGCGAGCGAGGTGGATTTGCCCGAGCCGGTGCCGCCCACCAGAAGCACGAAGCCGCGTTTGGAGAGCACGACCTCCTTCAGAATGGGCGGCAGGTCCAGCTCCTCGAGCGTAGGGATCTTGGCGTTGATGGTACGCAGCACCGCGCCGGTATAGCCTTGCTGCACAAAGGCGCTGACGCGGAAGCGTCCGATGCCCGGGGGCGCAATCGCGAAATTGCACTCCTTGGTCGAGTCGAATTCCTTGGTTTGCCGGTCGTTCATGATGGCGCGAACCATCCCGGCGCTTTGCTCGGCACTCAATGAACGGTCCGATTGCGGCCGGATCTCGCCGTCGACCTTGATCGCGGGCGGGAAGCCGGCCGTGATAAAGAGGTCCGAGCCCTTCTTCTCGACCATCCGACGCAGCAGGTCTTGCATCAGCCGTATGGCTTGTTCGCGTTCCATTAGATGCTGTCCTTGTTCTGCGCCTTGTACTTCGCTTCTTCGCGGCTGACAACACCCTTGGTCACCAATTCCTGCAGGCATTGGTCCAGGGTCTGCATGCCCTGGCCCTGGCCGGTCTGGATGGCCGAGTACATTTGGGCGATTTTGCCCTCACGAATCAAGTTTCGAATCGCGGGGGTGCCGATCATGATTTCGTGCGCTGCAATACGGCCGCCACCGACGCGTTTCATCAGGGTCTGCGAAATCACGGCCCGCAAGCTTTCCGACATCATGGCGCGCACCATGTCTTTTTCCGCCGCCGGGAACACGTCCACGATGCGATCGATGGTTTTGGCGGCCGAACTCGTATGCAGGGTACCAAACACCAGGTGCCCGGTTTCCGCCGCGGTCAGCGCCAAACGGATGGTTTCCAAGTCGCGCATTTCGCCGACCAGCACCACGTCCGGATCCTCGCGCAGCGCCGATCGCAGCGCCTCGCTGAACCCTAAGGTATCGCGATGGACCTCGCGCTGGTTGACCAGGCAGCGCTTGCTCTCGTGGACGAACTCGATCGGGTCTTCGATGGTTATAATGTGATCCGGCCGGTTGTCGTTGCAGTGATTGACCATGCCGGCGAGCGTGGTTGATTTGCCGGATCCGGTGGGCCCCGTGACCAGCACCAGACCGCGGGGAAGCATGCACAGGTCTTTAAACGTCTTGGGCGCGTTCAATTCGTCCAGGGACAGGATGGTGGACGGAATATTGCGAAAGACCGCCCCGGCGCCGCGATTTTGGTTGAAAGCATTGACGCGAAAGCGGGCTAGCTTGGGGATTTCAAACGAAAAATCCGTCTCAAAGAACTCTTCGAATGCCTTGCGCTGCTTGTCGTTCATGATGTCGTACACCATGCTGTGCACTTCTTTGTGCACCAGGGCGGGCATGTTGACGCGCTTCATGTCGCCGTCCACGCGAATCATCGGCGGAACGCCCGCCGACAGATGCAAGTCCGACGCATTGTTCTTCACCGCAAAGGCGAGAAGCTGCGCGATATCAACCGCCATTTACGGCTCCTAATTTCGACTAAGGCTTACGGCCACCAGCAGTATATAAGAGGGTGTTGTCACCCAATATGTTAATTGGTCCGCAGAATTTGACGCTTCATGTGAACCACGTCCGGTCTCGGATACGTCGTGCGGCCATCGCCGCGGGGAGAGACCCTGCCGCGGTCACGTTGGTCGCCGTCAGTAAGCAGCAGACTGCCGAATCCATACGCCTGGCCGCCACCGCCGGCGTCACGGATTTCGGCGAAAACTATCTAAAGGAAGCGCTGGCGAAAATGTCGGCGCTGGCCGATTTGAGCCTGCGGTGGCACTACATCGGCGCCATCCAATCGAACAAGACTCGAGCCATCGCCGAACGCTTCGACTGGGTGCACGGCGTGGATCGCTTGAATGTCGCCCGGCGGCTGTCCGAGCAACGCCCGTTTCACGCGCCGCCGCTCAATGTGTGCATTCAAGTGGCGCTGGTGCCTGAGCCGAACAAGGCCGGCCTCGACCCGGCTGAGCTTCGCGATCTGGCGGCGGCGGTGAGCGCCCTGCCCAGGCTCACGCTGCGCGGCCTCATGTGTCTGCCGCCGCCGCAGCCGGACGCCGCGGCCGCCCGAGCGGTTTTCGCGCGCTTAGCAGGGCTGCTTAGGGAGCTGAACGCCGGCGGCCTCAAGCTCGATACACTGTCGATGGGCATGAGCGGAGATTTCGAGTCCGCCATCACCGAGGGAGCTACGCTGGTGCGAATCGGCACCGCGCTATTTGGAAGTCGCGAGGGGACCTAAGTGATGAAAGACATTCGCAGGCTGGCATTCATCGGCGGCGGCAATATGGCGGCGGCGTTGATCAGCGGCTTGACCAAGCGGGGTTTGCCGGCCGAACGCCTGGTCGTCGCCGACCCGAGCCCCGAAGCGCTTGAGCGCTTGGTACGCGACTACGGCATTGCCGCGGCGGCGGACAACGTGGCTGCGGTACAGGGTGCGGAGGTGGTGGTGCTGGCCATCAAACCGCAGCACATGCGCGCGGTGGCTTTGGGCTTGGCGCCGCATCTGGCCGTCAGCCGTCCGCTGCTGATCTCGGTCGCGGCCGGCATCCCGCACGCGGCCCTTGCGCGCTGGTTCGGCCCACACGTTCCTGTGATACGAACCATGCCCAACCGGCCGGCGCTCAATGGATTCGGCGCCACCGGCTTGTACGCGCCCGCGGGCGTCGGCGCCGCTGCCCGCGAGCTAGCGCAGGATGTCATGGCCGCGGTCAGTGCGACGGTGTGGGTGGAGCACGAATCGCAGATGGATACCGTCACGGCCCTGTCCGGCAGCGGCCCTGCGTATTTTTTCCTGTTCATGGAAGCGCTTGAGGCCGCGGCGCATGAGCGCGGGCTGCCGATCGATATCGCGCACCAGTTGACATTGGAAACGGCATTCGGAGCCGCGCAGATGGCGCGGCACTCGAAAAATTCTCTCGCCACGCTGCGCGAACAAGTCACTTCCAAGGGCGGAACGACCGCGGCGGCGCTCGAGGTGCTGGATGCCGCGGGTCTTCGTGCTATCGTCGCGCACGCGGTGGCCGCAGCCGACCGTCGTTCTGCGGAACTGGCTGCCGAGTTCGGCGCACCCTAAGACCCTTAAGCATTGGGCCCTCATGGAAGCGATCAGATACATCGTCGATACCCTGCTGTGGCTGCTGACGCTCGCCTTCGTGCTGCGGCTGCTGCTGCAGCTGGTTCGAGCCGACTTTCGAGATCCCTTGGCCGATGCCATCGTGCGCGTGACGAGCTGGCTGATAAAGCCTTTGCGCCGCTTCATCCGCCCGATCGGCAAGCTCGATACCGCAACGGTGGTTGCGGTGCTGCTGGTGGCCTCGCTGCGCACCTTTTGCATCATGGCGATGGCTGGCGCGGGCACCGCTGATATCGGCGTATTCCTGCGCATCACCATCGTCGACCTGGCGGGCATGGTGCTTCGCATCTATTTGTTCGCGATGTTGCTGTACTGGCTGACAAGCTTCATATCGCCGGGCGGCTACGCGCCGGGCGTCCGCTTGCTCGCGCAGCTGTGCGAACCGATCCTGAAACGGGTGCGGCGCGTTATTCCGCCCATCGGACAAATTGATTTTTCCTTCCTGTGGGTGTCGATCGCGATCGGCGCGCTGCTGGTATTACTGCGTTGAACATCGCCTCGTACATGCCTGATATCACAGTGAACGAAGCAACTGTTGGTGGGCGAATCGGTGCCTCGAGAGGCGCGGAAGCCTGAAAAACCAGCGCGAATTACATCTGCGGCAAAAATCTTTTTTCGCGATTGCGCTAAACATCGGCTTTTTTCTATGTTATTTTCGGCGCCGAGTTGAAATTTGCGGGCATTATCCGCCCGCGCTCGCAAAACAGCAGGAGATGAAAAATGGCGAAAAAGAATGCAGCACCGACCAAGTCTGAGATTCTCGCGACAATATCGAAGGAAACAGAGCTCTCTAAGAAGCAGGTCGGAGCCGTGTTTGACTCGCTTGGGGGCTCCATCAAGAAGAGTCTACGAAGTCACGGCGTATTCACGTTGCCCGGACTTTTGAAGATGAAGGTCGTAAAGAAGCCGGCCACCAAGGCGCGCGAGGGCATCAACCCGTTCAACGGCGAAAAAATGATGTTCAAGGCGAAACCGGCCAGCAAGAAAGTACGTATTGCCGCCTTGAAGACGCTCAAGGAATACGTGAACTGATTTGGATCGGCTTTCTTTGGAGCGGCTGAGGCGGCTCAGCGCTCCAAAACCGCCTATTCGATCCCGACCAGTTCGACGTCGAACACCAAGGTAGCGCCGGGCGGAATGACGCCGCCCGTGCCGCTATCGCCATAGGCGAGATCCGGCGGAATGATGAGCCGGCGAGTTTCGCCGATTTTCATTCCGGCCACGCCCTGATCCCACCCTTTGATGACCGAGCCCGTTCCCAAGGGGAATTTGAACGGCTCGCGGCCGGTGCGCGAGCTGTCGAACTGCTTGCCCTTATTGTCGGTGGCCGCGGAGTCGTATAACCAGCCGGTGTATTGCACCACTGCGATTTGCCCGCCGCCAACCGCAGCACCCGTGCCCGGCTTGAGCACCACCGATTGCAGCGCGCTCACCGCGCTTGCTTGCGGCTGTGGCGTGGCCGGCGGCGGGGTATTGGGCTTACCCGTGCAGGCCGCGATGAGCACGGCGCCGAGGACACTGACTATTGGTAAATTGAAGGATGCCATTGCCGGCATCTTAATGGATTTTTGCGGCGCCTGTTTAGCCGCCGAAAGCTCTCAGGAAAGCGGCAAGAACCGCACCGCCCGCGCCGGCGCTGGCGAGCGTCAGGCCGATATCCTCGCTCCAGCTCATTGCGAATAATCGCAACGCTCCGACGGCGTCGTCGACCTCGTCAGCCACTTGCAACATCCACTCCATCGCCTCCAGTGTAAGAGCCTGCCGGGGTGGCAACCGTGAGTAAGATCACACCCTAGCTACCGCAGTCCTTTTGTCCGAAACCGCGGCTTGCTATGGTGCCTGCGGCTGCGTAGGCTCTACCGACATGCAGCGCATTCTCGTCCTGAATCCCAAAGGGGGTTCCGGCAAAACAACAATAGCCACCAATCTCGCGAGCTATTTTGCGAGCCAGGGCGACCGTCCACTGTTGTCGGATAACGACCCGCAGGGCTCGAGCATCCGCTGGCACAAGAAACGCCGGCCCGACCAGGCGTTCATTCACGGCGTGGCGGCATTCGAGCGCAATTCGCGCATGACCCGCGCCTGGCTGATGCGCATTCCGCCCGACGCAGGACATGTCATCGTCGATACGCCTGCCGCAATACCGGCGCAGGAACTGCCCGACATGACCAAGAACGCCGACGCCATCATCGTGCCGGTGCTGCCTTCCGACATCGATATTCACGCCTGCTCGAAATGCATCGCCGATTTGCTGCTGATCGCCAAGGTAAGGCGCGATGAGTACCGCATCGGAGTTGTCGCCAATCGCGTCAAGCGCAATACCGTGATCTATCAATCCTTGATGCGATTTCTGCAGACATTGCGCATCCCCGTCATCGCCACGTTACGCGACTCGCAGAACTATGTGCGTGCCGCCGAACAAGGCGTGGGTATCCACGAGATGAAGAAGAATCTGGTGGATCAGGACCTTGAGGACTGGCAGCCGATGCTGGCGTGGTTGAAAGCGAAGGAAGACTCGGTGCGTCCGAGTGAAGGCATCAATCCGTTGCCGGAAACCGCTTAAAGCGCAGGCTATTTTTTCTCGTCGAAATTACCGCGGGCTTTTTCCGCCCAGTTCTTGTAACTGTGCCAATTGTAAAGGCTGTTGGTAATCGCCGAATGACGGCCGCCGGGCTTGCCGACGGCAGCCTCGGCGCGCGGCGCCCTGCGGTCCACTCCGGTGTATCGAGTCTGATTTTTTACTTCGCTCATCTCGTGTGCCTCTATCGATGTGAGTGACAGTAAGTGGCGCGTCCTTGCATCGACAGGAACTGTGTCACGAGGAGCCGGGGCTGTCGTGCTATGGCGACGCGCATTGGGATGCGCATCTCAGAGACTGTCGCGGTAAGTTAAATCGACTAAATCGGGCCGCCGCGCCAGGCGTCGAACAGCGGCTTGAGTTCCTCGAGCGATGACTCGAGTGCGGCCGGCAACAACGTTGTGTACGAATCGAGCAGCGCCATCGCGTTGCGCGCCGGATCGGTGCGCGTCGCCGCGCCCAGGCGACGTGACATATCGCGATTGACCATGTGCAAGTTTTCGTAAAGATCCTCAAGTTTGGCGAAACCCGGGTCTTCGCCCGCGCCCAGCAGGTGACGCGCCAGCAGAAACATGCAGACGCTGCGATACACGGTTTCCGCTTCGCTGGCGAAGGGCAGATGGAAGCGCGCCATGGGGCGCAACCGGTCGGTCCAGGGACAACCTGCGGTGGCCATGATCAATCCAAGGACCGAGCTTAAGGCTTGTTGCGCGCTGGTTTCGGCATAGATGGTGCGCTCCGCCTGCTTGACTGTCACCCGCACGGTGTCGAATGAGACCAATTCCTTGAGCGACTCGACCGCCGGTGCCATCTGCAAGGCAGCCGGACAATGCGCGTGCTCCGCGCTGCTCAAGGGGCAATTCGCGCACTGGCTGAACTTCAATTCGGTCCAAAACGGCGGCTCTTCCGGCGCCGTATTCAACAGGCGGAAATTCTTCGCGTCGAAACTGAGATTGAGATGCTTTTGCGAGCCGTCCGGCAGGTCGAAACGATAGCGAATATACAGCGGGTCGGTCATGCCACGAGTCGGTAGCAGGGTTTGTACTCGGCGCCGGCAAATTTCATGCGGCGCTGGGCCACGAACGAGCGCAGCAATTTATCGAGCGGCCCCATGATCGAGGCATCGCCCGCGAGTTCGAAGGGACCGTAGCGTTCGATGGCGCTAATGCCGTACTCCTTGATGTTGCCTGCGACGATACCGGAGAAGGCGCGCCGCAAATCGGCCGCGCGCTCGTGCACCGGTTGAGCGTGCGACAGCCGCAAAGCGCGCATCGAGGCGTGAGTGACCTCGAACGGGCGCTGGAATTCCAAAGGAATCTTCAGCAGCCAGTTAAAGCCGTACGAGTCGCTCGCCTGGCGCCGGTAATCGCGAACTTCCGCCATGCCTTGCACCATGGCCCGCCCGACGCCGGCCGGATCATCGATGATCACCTTGTAGCGCGCCTGCGCGGCCGGCCCCAAGGTCGCCCCGATGAAGCGGTGAATCTGCTCGAAGTACTCGGCGCTGTCGGCGGGCCCGGTGAACACCACCGGGAACGGCAGATCCTGATTGGCCGGATCCAGCAAAATGCCCAGCAGATAGAGAATTTCTTCGGCGGTGCCGGCGCCGCCCGGAAAAATGACGATGCCGTGTCCGAGCCGCACAAATGCTTCCAGGCGCTTTTCGATGTCCGGCATGATCACCAGCTGGCTTACGATCGGGTTCGGCGGCTCCGCGGCGATGATGCCGGGCTCCGTGATCCCCAGGTATCGACCATCCTTGATGCGCTGTTTCGAGTGGCCGATGGTCGCCCCTTTCATGGGCCCTTTCATGGCGCCCGGGCCGCAGCCCGTGCACACATCGAGGCCCCGCAGCCCGAGCTCATAGCCGACTTTTTTCGTGTAGTCGTACTCGAAGCGTCGAATGGAATGCCCGCCCCAGCAAACCGCGAGATTGGGCCGCACCTGCAGCTCCAGTACCCGGGCATTGCGCAGAATGTGAAATACCGCATTGGTGATGCTGGCGGAAGAATTGAGGTCGTAGCGCCCGCTTTCCATGATTTCGTTGGAGATGAACACCACGTCCCGCAGCACCGCGAACAAGTGATCCTTCAATCCCCTGATCATCACGCCGTCGACGAAGGCCGCGGCGGGAGCGTTCTTGATCTCGAGCTTGATGCCCCACGCCTGGCGGACGATGCGCAGGTCGAAGTCTCGGTACTTCTCGAATATCAGGCGCGTATCGTCGATATCACTGCCGGAGTTGAGCACGGCGAGCGCGCACTTTCGAAACAGGGGATACAGCCCGCCTTGGCCCGAATCGAGCAGTTTGGCGATTTCCTGCTGTGAAAGGTGCTCCAAACTGCCCTTGGGAGCCACCCGCGCATCGACCATTTCCGACGATAGAATCGAGGTTTCCACGCAGTACCTGTTCTTACGGGGTGATATCGATCGGAATATTATCCTGCGTGCGCATCCAGACTTCGACCATGTCGGAGTTCGACAGAGCTATGCAGCCATCGGTCCAGTCACTCGACTCATAATACGCCGATGGATGCTTAAGCACGTTGGGCAATCCGTGAATCATGATCGCCCCGCCGGGAGCCCAGCCTCGCTTACGGGCGCGCAGCTCATCGTCCTTGTTCGGATAGGAGACTTGAATGGCAAGAAAGTATTCGCTGCGGGTATTGCGCCGCGCCAGAAAGTAGCGGCCTTCCGGGGTTCTAAAATCGCGCTCGCGCTCCTTCTGCCCGACGGGGCTCAACCCCAGCGCCACCTTGTAAGTACCCAGGAGGTGGTCGTTGCCGTAGAGATAGAGCTTGTGCTCGGATTTGTGGACGACGATGTGATCCGCGACCGCGATGTCCTCGGCCAGGGCGCCGCTGCCGGAGCCCAAGGTAATCGTCGCCAGTAACAGACACATCCCCAGTATTTTTGCCGTATGACGGCCGCATCTTGTGATCATTGCCAAAAGTATACCCGGTCGCAGCAACTCAATAATCGGCTATAGCTCACGTCCCGGTATACTGCCGGCATGCGAGTCAAAGGGATGCCGTTGTTTTTAGCCCTATCTCTGGTGAGCGCGTGCGCCACTCAGGAACCGATCAAACCGGTCGAGTACTTAGACGATCGCACGGCCATGACCGTGGGCTCGCTCAAAGCGCCGATCGAACTCATGCCGAGTTTCCATCAAGGCGGGCTGCGGGTCTTCGACAGCCTGTCGAAAAAGGCCAGCTTTGCTTACTTGGGTCCGGTCGAATGGGACCGCAGCGGCTCGATTGTGTACGGCTTGTGGGTGCACATTGCGCCCGGCAGCGAGCGGCCGATCAACGACATTCGTGCGCCCACCGCGCTCACTCTGGTCCTCGACAGCGGCCCACGGGTTCTGTCGCCCATCGATGCGCCGCAGCTGGGGCGAGGCGCCTATCGGCCCGTGGCCTCGTGGGGCCAGACGGCCTACTTCGAGCTCACCGTGGAAATGCTGCGGCAAATGGCGGCCAGCGAGAAGTTTCAGCTCGATGTGCGCGCCGCCGACGATTCTGTCTTGAGCTTTGTTGCCACCGGCGACACCCGCGAGACCTTGACCGACTACCTGCATTCCCGCGGCATCACTGGCGATTAATGGCTTCAACCCGGGGCAGCGCAATCGTGGTGCCCGGTCGAACCTCGCTGAAGTCCACGTCCGGGTTGTATTCGGCCACCAGCCAAACGGGCAAATCCGGGTGCTGTTGCGCGATCATCCACAGCGATTCCCCGTGTTTCACCACGTAGTTCTCCGTTCCGGCGATCCTGTGGGCGGCAAAAAAACTCTCCTGCTGCTGCCGATGATATTCGCGGCGAGTCGCCTCAAATTGAGCGGCGCTCACCTTGGACAAATTCAGTTTGACCTTGTGCCCGAGCGTGACCATCGCATTCCTGTGTAGTTTGTTGAGTGCGAGCAGCGATGCGGCGCTGACCTTCGACCAATCGGCGTAGTGCCCGAGCGTCTCGCCCGCCTGCACGATAACCGTGTCGCCCGCGCCGACGCTGTAATCGGTGCTGTCGACGCTGCCCGTAGGCGCGGCCGCCGGCAGCAGCGCCGTACCTTCCGCCTGCCTCTGCGAGACCGGTTCCTTCGGTGCCGGCGGCACCGGCGTACTGTTCGCCTGAGCTCTGGACGGGTTCCTTCGGTGCCGGCGGCAACGCCGTACTGTCCGCTTGACTCTGGACGGGTGGCTTCGATGCCGGGAGGCTCGCGACCGTTGCTTCCGCCGGGCCAGGGGTTACGGCGGCGACTTGGACGGGGGTGCCCGACGCCTCGGCGCGCGATGCCGGCATTGGAATGTGCACGATCTCGCCGCGAGCCAATTCGCGCGGATTGCTCCAACCATTGGCCGCCAGCAAGCGATTGACGCTGATGCCGCTGGCGGCGGCGACGCTGGCGAGCGTCTCGCCACGCCGCATTCGATGGGCGCCGTCATTTCTTTGTACCGCGTAGCGCTGCGTGAGCGGCAGCCGCGTCCAGGCAGCGGCAATATCGGCCGCCGTGGGACTACCGGGGACGCGCAGCGCGTAGCCGCGCGGCACGAAGCGCGCCCTATTCCAAATGGCGGGACGCAATGCGGGGTTTAGCACCCGCAATGCGCCCAGATCGGCCTTAAAGGTCTTGGCGAGCGCATCCACCGGAATGTAGTCGGGCAGCGCGACCAAGGTGCTGGGCGCGTCGGGAAGGCGCGTCAGGGGACCAAAATACTTTTCCGCGTGGCGATCGACCTCGAGCGCCGCCAGGAACGCCACGTAGAAATTGCGGGAGGCGAAGCCAAATGTGGCGCCCTGATAGCGCCTGACGATCACGGCAATGTTGCTGGTCGCCAATTCCTCCTGCGCGCGCCGCAATCCGCCCGGCCCGTGATTGTAGGCGGTGACCGCCAACGGCCAGCTGCCGAGCAGACGGTAGTTGTAGAGCATCAGATTCGCCGCCGCTTCAGTCGAGCTGTAAGGATCCAGCCGTTCATCCACCAAGCTGTCGACACGCATGAAGCGCCGGGCGGTCGAGGGCATGAATTGCCAAAGACCGGCCGCGCCCACGCGCGAGTACGCGGCGGGATTGAACGACGATTCGACATGCGGCAGCGCGCCTATTTCCGCGGGCACGCCGCGCTCGGCGAGAACCCGCGAGATATTGGCCTCATAGGCCTGCGCGCGAATCAGTCCTTCGTGGAAACGATCGGCCTGCCCGAGCTGAAAACGGATGCGCTCGATGGCATCGCGAAATTGTGCCGGGCCTGCCTTCGCGCCGAAGGCATGCAGGATGCGCCGCTCGTGCGGCGTCAAATTATCGGTGGCTCCGGCCGCAAAGCGCCGCAGCAGCTCGGCGTAACGCGCCTTGGCGGAGGCCACCCGGCGTTCGCGCTGCGCGGGTGAATCCGCCGGGTCGAAGCGCAGCACTTCGTAGACCAGCCCAAGATCGCGATCGTCATGCAGCAATCCCTGGTCGGTCGTCACCTCGGCATACACGCGGATCCAAAAACGCACGTCCGCCTCGAGTTCCGGCGGCGGGGCGAAGGGGTCGGGCGCCTCGGCGCCCATCGCACGATGCACGAGGGCGGCGAGCATGAGCGTGAGTGCCACGAGCCGAGCCGCCCTGCCGGCCGCGACCACTGATCGGACAGCTTCCCAACAAATTCCAGGCAAAATCGATAACCTCAACAGCCCGCGATATCGCTGCAACGATGACGGCGGCCTTGTAAAGTTGATAAAAGCGAATGAGTCCCGCGACTATCGCAAAAAAACAGACCTAAGGTCGAATGAATGGAGTATCCAATGAGCCTCGGCAAATCAACGGCGTCCTTAATGCTCTTCACCCTCAGCGCGGCGCTATTGCTGCTCAGCCCGGCGATGGCGGCGGCGCCCGCCTCATTTCCCATCAGCGACCAGTCCTTCAAGTGCATCACACAGATGACCCATGTCCGGCATTTCTATGTCGACAACCTCGCGGGCAACCTGAAGGGCACCGTCAAGGTGGCCGAGGCGGCGACCGGAAACTATCCTGTGGGCTCGGTCCTGCAACTGGTGCCGGGCGAGGTGATGGTGAAGCGCGAGCCAGGCTTCAACGCGACGACGCGCGACTGGGAGTTCTTCGAACTCAATGTCTCCCCGGAGGGCTCGACCATCCGCACGCGCGGATTTCAGGAAGTGAACAATCGATTCGGCGGCAACTGCTTCAACTGCCACGTCAAGGCCCACCCGGAATTCGATTTGGTCTGCGACAACAATCATGGCTGCGATCCCATTCCCATCACGCGCGCGATGAGCGGCGCCCTGCAGCACACTGATCCGCGTTGCAAGAACCCGCCGCTCAGCGCCGAAGATGCCGCGGCGCTCGCGCAACTGGGGGTCATCGTCAAGGCGTTGGCAGTGCCGAAAGCGCCGGCAAGCACCACCGAAAGCGCGCCCAAGAACTGATTAGGCGATCGCAGCGGCGCTATCCTTGGGTAGCTTGGCGGGCCGGAAGACCAGGCCGAACAACACGAAGATAGCCAAAGCCGCGGTCGCGGGCACCACCCAAATCGCATGCCAATCGTGCGTCACCTGAAGGCAGGCATGCGCCGCTGCCGCGGCATCGCTGCAGCTTGAGTCGCGCACGGCAAAGCGGTTCACGATGGCGCCGGAGACGAAGGCGCCGACGAAGTAGCCCAAGCCGTTGGTGACGAAATTGATCAGGCCTTGCGCCGCCGCGCGTATTTTCTCCCCGGCGCGTTGATCGGTATACACCTGGCCGCCGACGAAGAAAAAGTCGTAGCACACGCCGTGCAATAAAATGCCCGCGTAGATCAGCCACATGCCGGCGCCCGCGTTGCCGTTGGCGAACGCAAAATATCGCAAAGCCCACGCCAGCATGCCGACGAGCATGATGACCTTGATGCCGAAGCGGCGCAGCAGGAACGCCAGCATCAGCATGAAGAACACCTCGGACATCTGGCCGAAGGTCTGGATAAAGGCGGCCTCGGGCACCTTGATCTCGTTCAGAAAAGGGTTCGCAAAGGTGTAGTAGAACTGCAGCGGAATACACAGCAGGAATGAGCCGAGCACAAAAATCAGAAAATCGCTCTTCTTCAGCAGCTGCAAGGCGTCGAGCCCAAGCGCGTCGCGCGCGCTGAACGGCGCGCGCGTGGCCTTCGGCGGCGTGTGCGGCAGGAACAGCGCATAGGCCGCCATGACAAGCGATGCGCCGGCGGCTATTTGCATCGGCAGCACCAGCGCATCGGCGTGCAAGCGCTTGCCCACCAGAATGCCCGCCACGATCCAGCCTAAGGTGCCGAGCACGCGAACATAGGGAAAGCTGTTGGATTCTTTCAGATGGTGGAAGGCGACGGCGTTGGTCAGCGACAGCGTCGGCATGTAGCACAGGGCATAGAGAATGAGCAGCGGATAGAAGCTCGCGAAGCTCGTTTGCCGCGAGACCATCCACATCAATCCGGCGCCCAAGAAGTGCAGCGCCGCCAGGAGTTTCTCGCTCGAGAACCAGCGGTCGGCCACGATACCGATGAAAAACGGCGACACCAGCGCGCCGATCGCCGTCGCGCCGTACGCGAGGCCGATCTGCGAATCGGTAAAATGCAGGGTTGCGCCGAGGTAGGTCCCCATGGTGACGAACCACACGCCCCAGATGAAGTACTGCAGGAACATCATCAGCGCCAGGCGTGCCCTCGTCATGGCAGCTCACGAATGCGGATGCGGCGCAGCGCCAGGGAGCCTAAGTGATCTCCCTGTATGCCGATGTAGCCGGCCTTCGCCAATCCGTAGTTCGGATATTTCGAAAATTTGCTGGCGGCGACCTTGGCCTTCCAGTCGGGACTGCGAAGATCGTATTCGACGACCTTCTGGCCATTCAGCCAATGCTCGACGTGATCGCCCTTCACGATAATACGCGTTTGGTTCCATTCCCCGGCGGCCTTGACCACACCCGCCGGCGGGCCATACAGACCGTACGCCGAAGCCGCCGCGGTCAGACGGCTGCGGCCGTCAGGCGCGTTGGCATCATCGAGCAGCTGATACTCCGGCGCGCTCCAATAGATGTGATCGTATTCACGCGTACCGCGATAGAACACGCCGCTGTTGCCGGCCTTGCCGATCTTCCATTCGAGCTCGAGCTCGAAGTTGCCGAACTGCTCGCGGGTCACGAGATCATCGACCGCCCCTTCCTTGGCGAGCGTGCCGTCCACGACATGCCACCCTTCCGGCATGCTCTGCGAATTCCATCCGCGAAAGGTATCGAGCATCGCGCCGTCGAATAGCGTGCGCCAGGGTGCCGACGCGGTATTCCTTGCGCTGGCATCAGCGCCGGCCCCGGCGACGAATATCAAGGCACCCGCGATGAGCGCTGTTCCCACAATTCCGCCCTGCATCATTGCGATCTCCACGCGCCGCGCGCCACCGCGGGACTAAAGGAATCCAGCCCCGGCGGCGGATAGTCGAGCGTCTTGCCCTGCTCGGCGCTCATGTAGGCGGCCATCAGCAGCGATACCACGTCGAATCCGTCATCGAAGGTCAGGCGCGGCGGCTCCTTGCCGAGGAACGCCTGTACGAAGTGCCGGTCTTCGGCCTCGTAACCGTAGGCGGCGGCCTCGTTGGCGACCACCGGCATCGATCCGACTTCGGCGTTTTGCTTCTCGACCAAATCCTCGCCGGCGGCGCCGCGGACCTCACGCGAAAAGAACAGATTAAGGCCGCTATCCAGCGTATTCCAGGACATGGAGTACTCAGGACCAAGGAGCTCAGCGGACAGGCGCAGTCCGGCGCCCACGAAGCTCCAGGAGGTCGAGGCCTCGCCGATCAAGATCTGGCCGTCGGTGGTTTCGAACTCGATTGTGACGCTGGCAAAATCCTCGGACGGCCGTTTGGCGTAATCGACCTCGGGGCCAAAACGGGTCGAGAGCTGCGCGGCGTAGGCCGGCCGCGACCATTTCAGGCTGGCGATGTGGCCGGTGACGCGAACCGGGCGGACGGATGCCCGTGCGGCTCCCGGTTGGGTCAGCAAATGTCGCACCAGCAGCACCGAGTGGCACATCATGTCGTTGAGCACGCCGCCGCCTTGCAGCTCCCCGCGCCAGAACCAGGGAGCGTGCGGCCCGCTGTGCTCCTCGGAGGCGCGCGCAAGATAAGGGCGGCCGGTGGTCGCCGCGCCGCGCGCCCAAATCCGCGTGCGGCCGGCTTCGATCTGCGGCGCGAATACTTGATTCTCAAGATACCCGTGCGGGACGCCGCAGCGCTGTACGAGCGCCATCATGCGTTTCGCCTCCGCGACATTTCGCGCCAGGGGCTTTTCGCAGGCGATGCCGCGCAGGGTGCCCACCCCGCCCTCGATGGCATGCACGATTTCCTCCATGTTTTCGAGGCGCATGTGATTCGGTCCCGTGAGCCACAGCGCATCGATTGAAGGATCCGCCACCATATCGCGGATCGAGGCGTGCGCCTTGGTCGCGCCGATGTCGAGACTGCGTGCCAGCGCGGCCGCCGAGCTCGCATGTTCGAGGTTCGGGCTCCATACGCCGCGCACATCGGCGTTGCGCACCGCCTGGAAGGCCTGCATATGAAAGCGCGCGTTGAAGCCTGAGCCGACGAAGCCCACGCCGAGGCGGCTGGTTTGCTGGCGACTTAAGTTGCCGCTCACGTGAAATCCGGTCCCAAGCCCAATTTCTGCAACAACTCCGCTGGTGGCCCCTCGAACTTCGTCAGCGGCACATTGCCGATGTAGCCGATGTCCTTGCGGCCTGCGGGAGTTGAGTAGAAACCGCCGACGGTCAGATCACGGTAGCGGGTAAAGAAGGCGGCGGCGCGCGCGAATTTGGGCTGTGCTTTGGGTTCATAGCAAATATCATCGCAAATCGCCTGCTGCTCGGCGTCAGCGAGCTCCGCGAAATATTTTTCGAAACGCAGCAACGCTTCGGCATCCATCCAGGCCAACCCCTCCAGTATCGTTGGACGGTCCTTGAGCTGGCGCTGATACGGCGCGCTGACCCATTCGTCAATGAAATCGACCACCCCCACGCTCGCGGCGCTCGCGGAGCGGCCATCGTCGGGCAAGATCACGTTGCAAAGCGCGGCTGCGGTGCGCCGCTGCGCCGGGGACAGCGTCAGCGGCCAGACATCGCCTGGCCGGTACAGCTTCGTCAGATCCGGATCACCGCCATATCCTTTGGCCACCGGCAGCCATGCCGTCACGTCCTGGCTGATCGCGCGACGATCCAGGAGCGGCATCGAGGCCGCGGCGGCAAGCATCCACTTGATCGTCGTGCGTCGATCCGTCACAGCTCCTTCCTCCGCATCCGCTCCACGATATGATCCGCCGCGCGCCAGGCCAGCGCCATGATGGTCAAGGTCGGATTTTTATCCGCATTGGACGCGAACACCGCCCCGTCGGTCAAAAACAAATTCTTGACGTCCCAGGTCTGGCACCACGGGTTGGTGACGGAGCTTGCGCGGTCGGCACCCATGATGGCGCCGCCGACCTCATGGATGATGAAACCCCCGGGCGCGATTGCCTCGGCGCCATCGGTCTTCGGCGCGCTCACGACCCGTCCGCCCATCGTCTCCACGATTTGCGCAAAGGTCTTTTGCATATGTGCCGCTTGGCGCGTCTCATGCTCGGACCAAGCCCAGTGAAAGCGCAGCACCGGAATACCCCATTTGTCCTTTACGTTGGGATCGATCTCGCAGTAGGACTTCTCGTTGGGAATCATCTCGCCGCGGCCGGCGAAGCCGACAAAGGAGCCGTAGTAGCGCCGAGCGTCCTCTTTGAGCTTCTTGCCATAGCTGCCGCCGGTGAAGCGTTCGAGGCCATGCAGCGTGCCCATGCCCGGCATGCGCCGGCCGCCACCGAATTCGATGTGATAGCCGCGTGCGAAGTTTAGCTTTCCCTGCTGCTGATCCTGGTAGCCCCACCACGGCGCATAGAAGGCTTCCCCGCTGGCCCCGTCCTCGTTGAGCGGCGGCAGGCTCTCGAGCAACGGCACCTGGCCGCTCACACTGCTGCCCACCGTGTCCATGAGGTAGCGGCCGACCTTGCCGCTGGAATTCGCGAGTCCATTGGGGAACAGCGCGCTCTTGGAGTTGAGCAGAATCCTCGCCGTCTCGCAGGCACTCGCGGCCAGCACGATCACGCGCGCGCTGGCCGAGCGCTCGGCGCCGCTCACCTTGTCGATGTACTTCACGCCCTTGGCGTGTCCGTTGCGGCCCAGCACGACGTGACTCACCATCGCATCGGTGACGATGTCGAGGTTGCCGGTGGCGAGGGCCGGCGGCAGGTGCACCGTGGTCGACTGATAGTTCGCCCGGATCGAGCAGCCGCGCCCGCAATCCGTGGCCCAGAAACAGGCTGCCCGTCGCTGCATATGCTCGGCGATGATCTTCTGCGCCTTTAGGTTCCCCGGATGCAGCAATGCCGGCGAGCGCTTGTAATCGAGCTGCTGCGTGAGAACGGCGCGATGCCCCGGAATGACGGGAATTCCCAATCGCCGGGCGCGCTGCTGCACCAGATAGTCGCTGACCAAGGGAGCGGGCGGAGGCAGGAGACACCCGGGCGGGGAATTGGGCGTGTTCTCCAGCCCCTCGGAGGTGCCATACACGCCGATGAGTCGTTCTACCTTGTCGTAGTAGGGCGCCACGTCTTCATAGGAGATGGGCCAGTCAAACCCCAGGCCATCGCGGGTGCGCGGCTTGAAATCGTAGGGACCGTTGCGCAGGGAAATGCGGCCCCAGTGATTGGTCCTGCCGCCCAGCATGCGCGCGCGCCACCAAAAGAAACGGCCGTGTGGATCATCCGTGGATTGAACGTAGGGTTCTCCCGGAACCGTCCATCCTCCGTCAACAGTGGCGTCATGGAAACCGAATTCTTTGTCAGGCGTCGAGGTACCCCGCAAGGGCGCTTGGTCCGACGTCTGAAACATGGGGGTTTCGCGCTCCGGCACGTAGTTGCGCCCCGCCTCCAGCATGAGCACCTTGACCCCTTCCATGCTCAAGGTATAGGCGGTCTGCCCGCCGGCGGCACCAGAACCCACGACGATGACATCGTATTGATTAGGTTTCGCTGGGAGCCCCACGGTCGTCATGGTATCGAATGATTCCCGTGCACGGCAATTGCCGTAGGGCGATTCAGGCGCCGTCTATCCGCATTTGGAATCGCCGCAATTCAAGCAGGTGTTGCAGCCGTCCATCATCACCACCGCCGCGGTGCTGCACTTCGCACACAGCTGCGCGCCTTCCGGGAAATGTGATTTCGAAAACGCATCGGTTTGCTTGGTACGAGCCTCGAACTCCGCACGCTTCTCGTCCACCAGTTTTCGCTGGTGCACGTCCAGTTCAGGCTTCTTGAGCAAGCCGATCGACTGCAGATGGCGTTCGATCACATAGCCTAACTCCGCGATCGTCGAGGGCATGAATTTGCCGCCCGGCTGCCAGTAGCCGCCCTTCGGATCGAAGACCGCCTTGAGTTCGTCGACCAGGAAGGTGGTATCGCCGCCCTTGCGGAATACCGCGGAGATGACCCGCGTCAGCGCCACGATCCACTGGAAGTGGTCGAGGTTCTTCGAATTGATGAATACCTCAAACGGCCGCCGCTGCTCATGCGGCGTGCCTTCATTGAGGACGATGTCGTTGATGGTGACGTACATCGCATGATCGGACACCGGAGTCTTGATCTTGTAAGTCGAGCCGATCAGAACTTCCGGACGCTCGAGCTTCTCGTGCATCCATATGACGTTGTCCTGGGCCTTCAGCGCGTCCTTGAGCACCGGCGCGGGCGCTTCCTTCGCCTCAGGCTTCTGCACGCGATACTTGGCAATCTTTTTATCGATCTTGATATGCGACATGATCAGAATTTCCCGTAGTAACCTTCTTTCAGCGCATCGAAGAGATTCGCGGCGGTGTGCATCTCACCGTCGTATTCAACTTCTTGATCGCCCCTGGCCTCGACCTCCGTGCCGTCCTCCAGCGTGAATATGTACGTGGTGTTTTTGAGATCGTCCTCTTTGACCAACACGCCCTGGAAGGCTTCGGGATTGAATCGAAATGTCGTACAGCCCTTGAGCCCCTGCTCGTAGGCGTACATATAGATATCCTTGAAGTCCTCGTATTTGTAGTCGGTGGGGACATTGGCGGTCTTCGATATCGATGAATCCACCCACAGCTGCGCCGCGGCCTGAATGTCGACGTGCTCCTTGGGCCCGATGTCGTCCGCGGAAATGAAATAGTCCGGCAGCTTCTCGGCTGCAATTTGCGAATTCGGAATGGCGCGGGAATTCACCAATTCGCGGTAGGCCAATAATTCGAAGGAAAACACATCGATCTTTTCCTTGGATTTCTTGCCTTCGCGCAGCACGTTGCGAAAATAGTGATGCGCAAACGATGGTTCGATGCCGTTCGAGGCATTATTGGCGAGCGACAACGAAATGGTCCCGGTGGGCGCGATCGAGGTGTGATGCGTGAAGCGCGCGCCGACTTCGGCCAACTCATCGACGAGTTCCGGCGACGCCTCGGCGATCCGCTGCATGTAGCGACTGTAGCGTGCGTGCAGCACCCGTCCCGCAACGCGGGCGCCCACGCGCCAGCCGTCGCGCACCATTTCCGGCCGCTTGCGCAGCATTTCACGCGTGACCGTGAATTCCTCGTTCATGATGGGCGCCGGGCCCTTCTCCCGGGCAAGATCCAAGGCTGCCTCCCAGCCGGCGACGGCCATTTCGCGCGAAACGTTCTGAGTAAACGCCACCGACTTTTTTGAGCCGTACTTCATGCAGAGCATGGTGATCGTCGACCCCAGCCCCAAGTACCCCATGCCATGGCGGCGCTTGCGCATGATTTCCTCGCGTTGCTGCGCCAGCGGCAGGCCGTTGACCTCGACCACGTTGTCGAGCATGCGCGTGAACACCTTCACCACCTTGCGATAGGTATCCCAATCGAAGCGCGCATCGTCGGTGAACGGGTCGAGCACGAACTTGGTGAGATTCACCGAGCCCAAGAGACATGAGCCGTAGGCCGGCAGCGGTTGTTCGCCGCAGGGATTGGTGGCGCGGACGTTTTCCGTCCACCAATTGTTGTTCATCTCATTGACCTTATCGATGAGGATGAAGCCCGGCTCCGCAAAATCATACGTCGAGGACATGATCACATCCCACACGCGGCGCGCCGGCAGGACCTTGTAAATCCTGCAGGCAACCAGGCCTTCGTCGTTGGCGACGTAGCCCTCCGTATAGGGCCATTCCCGCCACACGAATTTCGTGGGGTCATCAAGATCCGGCTTCTCGGCCTCGAACTCCTTAGCGCCGATGGGGAATGCCAGCGTCCAGTCGCGGTCGGCCTTGACCGCCTTCATGAATTCGTCGGTGACGAGCAACGACAAATTGAATTGCCGCAGGCGGCCGTTCTCGCGCTTGGCGCGAATGAATTCCAGCGCGTCAGGATGGCCGACATCGAAGGTGCCCATCTGCGCGCCGCGCCGCCCGCCGGCCGAGGAGACCGTGAAGCACATCTTGTCGTAGATATCCATGAAGGACAGAGGACCCGAGGTATAGGCGCCCGCCCCCGACACGTACGCGCCGCGCGGCCTTAAGGTCGAGAATTCATAGCCGATCCCGCAACCCGCCTTGAGCGTGAGGCCGGCTTCATGAACTTTCTTCAAGATATCGTCCATGGAGTCGCGAATCGTCCCGGACACCGTGCAATTGATGGTCGAAGTCGCCGGCTTGTGCTCAAGCGCTCCGGCATTGGAGGTGACGCGGCCGGCAGGAATGGCGCCGTGACGCAGGGACCAGAGGAAAGACTCGTACCATTGCTCGCGGCAATCGTCGGCTTCCACATCGGCAAGCGCTCGCGCGACGCGCTTGTAGGTGTCGTCCATCGTCTTGTCTATCGGCGATCCGTCTTTCGACGTCAGACGATATTTCTTATCCCAGATGTCGAAGGAGGCTTCTTGATAGGGAATGCTGCCGACATCTTTGGGCTGTATCTTGACCACCGTATTCATGGGTATCTGCGCCGCTCCCCGTTTTAATTATAGAGCTATAACTTGAACACTATCGGCGGTGTTCTCGCGAAAAAATGACGTTGTGTTGGACGGAAAACCGATGGGAATCGAGGAATCTGCCGACCACAACATCTTGTGTGTGAGGGGAGAGGGTACGGCGCGACGGCAACCAGCGTCAAGACATTTTTAGCAGTATTTTCACTAAGAAAAACACATATATATCAAGTAGATAGGAAAACGTCCCGAGAAATTAGCTGATTACCCTTCCGGAACGGCACGTCAAGCGGAAAAAGCCCTAATCGCAAGATATTGTGTTTCCACATCTTATCCACACAATGTCCCATTGACTTATGAGCGCGCCAGGTTTTAGCGCCCGGAAAGTAAGCCCAAGTTTGCCCGCGCCTCCCGCAAGGCGAGTTGAAAAACGCGCACACCGACCCAATTTCCCGAGTCACGCGCGTGAGTTTCGATTCACAGAATTTCACCCAAATTTTCATACTATTTATTAGGAGTAGAGTTAATGACAGTCGTACGTTATGAGCCGTGGGCACTCGTCAGCCGGCTCCAGAAGGAAGTTGATCGTTTATTCGGGGCGCCGTTGAGCACGGCTGCGGATTCCGGGGCCTGGCTGCCGCCGGTGGACATCCACGAGGAGACGAATGAGTTCGTGCTGCATGTGGACCTGCCTGGCGTCGATCCCAAGGCCGTGGAAATCACCTCCGATCAGGGTGTGCTGACCATTCGCGGCCAGCGCGATGACTTGCGCAAGGAGTCCCGCGAGGGGTTTCGTCGGATAGAGCGGATTAGCGGCGAATTTCAGCGCCGATTCAGCCTTCCGGAAACCGCGGACGCCCTGAACATCAAGGCGAAATTTACCAACGGTGTGCTTCAGGTCTCCATCCCGAAGTTGGCGCAGGTGCAGCCGCACCGGATCACGGTAGAAGCCGCCTAAGGGATCCGCCAGGCGCGTCCTTGCGTGTAATATCGCCTCGATACTGGCGAGGAGGCCGGGCGATTTCGCCCGGTCTCCCTTTAACGCCCGCGAGATCATCCCGAAGGATTGCGCATGAATTTGCGTCTTAAGTTTGCAGCAGCGCTTGCGGCGGCTGTTATCGGCGGACCGGCTTATGTCGGCGCACCGGCGTATGCGGCCGCGCCGCAGGATGCCGCGCCGATGCCCTCGCTGGCCCCCATGGTCAAGCGCGTCTCCCCCTCCGTCGTGAACATCGCCACGCGCGGCACGATCAAAGAGCAGTCGGGACGCAATCCCTTGCTCGACGATCCGTTTTTTCGCCGCTTCTTCGACGCGCCGCCCGACTCAAGGCCGCGCGAACGACAATTCCAAAGCGCCGGTTCCGGCGTCATCGTCGACGCCAAGAACGGCTACATCATCACCAATCACCACGTGGTCGAGAATGCCAGCGAGATCACGATAACGCTGCTCGATAATCGCAGCTTTACCGCCAAAGTCATTGGCACCGACGAGGGCGCGGATGTCGCGGTGCTGCAGGCCAAACAGCCGAACCTCGTCGCCATGGCGCTCGGCGATTCGACCAAGCTCGAAGTAGGCGACTATGTCGTCGCCATCGGCAATCCCTTCGGTTTGCAGCACACCGTGACGGCCGGCATCGTCAGCGCACTGGGGCGCAGCGGCATCAGCCCGGACGGAGGCTATGAGGATTTCATTCAAACCGATGCCTCCATCAATCCCGGCAATTCGGGCGGCGCTTTGGTGAACTTGCGCGGCGAATTGGTCGGCATCAACTCCGCCATCCTGTCGCGAACGGGCGGCAACATCGGCATCGGCTTTGCCATCCCGGTCAATATGGTTCGAGGCGTCATGGACCAGCTGATCCGATATGGCCAGGTCAGGCGCGGGGTGCTCGGCGTGCAGCTCTACAACGTGACCCCGGAGATCGCGAAGGAATTCGGCTTAGCCGAGACCAGCGGGGCGCTGGTGGCGGGCGTCGCGCAGGGCTCGTCCGCCGAACGCGCCGGGATCAAGACCGGCGATATCATCGTTTCGCTCAACGGCACCACCATGAAAAGCTCCGGTGAATTGCGCAATGCCATCGGCATGCTGCATGTCGGCGACAAGGTCGAAATCGGACTGCTGCGCGATGCCAAACCGCACAAGGTCAGCGCATTGATCGCGGAGCGCGGCGAACTTGAGTCCGCCAGCGCCGGCGATATCACCAAAGGCCTCGACGGCGCTGAACTGGCGGATGCCGCCGACAGCGGCGGCGTGCTGGTGAGCAAGGTGCAAGAGGCGAGCCCGGCGGCCCAAGCGGGACTGCGCGCCAACGATGCCATCGTGGGTGTGGGGCGAACGCCCGTGGCGAACTTGAAGTCCTTCCGCGAGGCCGCCAAGGGCGCCTCGGTGCTGGTGCTGCGGGTGCGCCGCGGCAGCGACACGCTACTGATTCCCATCCGCTGACCCCATGCGGCTCCTGTCCATAGCCGTCCTCGGCGGAACCGGATTTCTGGGAACCCGGCTGGTGGCCCGATTGACCAAGGATGGCCACCGGGTCACGGTGCTGTCGCGCGACCGCGAACAGCACAAGCATTTACTGGTGCTGCCCGGCCTCAATCTTGAGAACTGCGATGTTTATCAGGTCGCGCAGCTCAGCGAGCGCCTGCGCGGCCAGGACGTGGTGATCAATCTGATCGGCATACTCAACGAGAGCGGCTTCAGCGGCGCCGGCTTTCGGCGCGCCCACACTGAACTCACTCAAAATGTCTTGCTGGCCGCACGTTCCGCCGGCGTGACCCGCCTGTTGCAGGTATCTGCGCTGCGGGCCGCCACCGATGCGCCCAGTCATTATTTGCGCACCAAGGGCGAGGCGGAAAAGCTGATTCGCCAGAACACGGCCCTGGACTGGACCATCTTCCAGCCATCCGTGATGTTCGGTCCCGGCGATTCCTTCTTGAATCGCTTCGCGCAATTGCTGGCGGCGATCCCGGTCATTTTTCCGCTCGCCAGGCCAAACGCTCGCCTACAGCCGGTATTCGTGGATGACGTGGTGGATGCCCTGCTGCGCGCTTTGCAGGGCGGCGCGACCAGCCGCCAGAGCTATGAGCTCGGAGGCCCGGAGGTTTACACACTGCGCGAGATTGTCGGCTTGACCGCGAAACTGACCCGGCGCCGGCGCTGGATCATCGGGCTGCCCGATTTCCTCGGCCGCTTGCAGGCGATGTTCATGGATTTTGTTCCGGGGCGCCCGTTTTCCAGCGACAACTACCGATCCCTCAAGGTCGACAGCGTCTGCAGCGAAGACGGCTTAGCGAGGCTCGGCATCAAGCCGCATTCGATAGCCGCCTCGGCCCGCCTTTTCCTGGGCGCGCAGGAGGACAATGCCCGCCTCAGTCAGAATCGTGCGGCCGCCGGTCGCGCCCGGGCGCTTCGGGGGCCTTAGGGCCGGGAAAGGCCGCGGCGGCGCCGAATATCCACTCGCGAAACTGTGCCACCTTGGGCAGCGCCAGGAAGCTCTTCGGACACACGAAATAATACGACGAGCTGAACGGCAAGGCGCCCTTGCCCGCAAGCTGCAGGGTGCCTTTCTGCAGCGCCCGCGTCACCAGCGTCCAACGCCCCAGTGCGTACCCCAAGCCTTCCTCGGCCGCCGCCAGAAGGCCGGCGGAATCCTCGATGCTGGGCGCCTGGGAGTGCCACGCGGCTTCCTCGGCCGCCTGGGCCCACACCCGCCAAGGCTCGTCGCCGTTTTCGAGCAGCGGATACTTGCTCAGCGCGGCGCCGCGCTCGATGGTTCCGTATTGCTTGATCAGATCCGGGCTCGCCACCGGCACCAACCAGTCGTCGAGCAATTTCTCGACGTGCATGTTCGGATAGTTGCCGCGGCCGAAACGGATGGCAATGTGATTGGTGGTGCGTGAAAAATCCACGAGCTCGCGCGAGGTGTGAAAGCGCAATTCGATGTCCGGATACTTGCGTCGAAACGAACGGATGCGCGGCAGCAGCCAAATCTGCAGGAACGATGACAACAAGCTGATCTGCAGCGGGCCCGCGCGGCGGTGATGCCGCATCTGCTGCAAGGCGGATTCGAGCTTCTCCAACCCCACCCTCACCGCAGGCAGCAATTCCAGGCCCTCGTCGGTGATTTCAACGCGGCGGCCGTTGCGGCGAAATAGCGGCACCTGAATGTAGGCTTCCAGAGTCTTGATCTGCTGGCTCACCGCGGCCGGCGTCACATTGAGTGCGTCGGCGGCCTCCGAAAAACTCAAGTGCGCGGCCACGGCCTCGAACACCCGCAGGGATCCCAAAGGCAATCGATCGTAGGCGGAGGGCACCTTAAGCTTTCCTTAACGCTTGGTCAGAGATTGCGTTTGTTCAAAACAGGCGCCAGGAACACCCTATTCGCCATGGCAGCAATACTCAACGGAGCGCATATCATGAACGAATTATTCGTTGTCGCTAGAGTGGCGCAGGGGCTTCTTGCACTGACCATCGTATCCGCCATCGTACTCGCGATCCAGTATTCAATGGTCGCTTGAAACGAGCTCATCCGATGTTCCACAGACCAGCATGTCCCGCTGCGATTGGTCGAGCTTTGCGAGTTCGCGAACGCGGCGGTAGAAGGCAGGGAGGCTCCCGCCCACTGCCTTCAACTGCCGTTCGAACCCCGGCACGCAGTCGAAGTACGTAGCAACGGAAGCCAAATGGGCATTGTTAATGTCGCCTGCAAACCAGGCGTCGAACGGCGCACGGCCTCCCCATAGCGCCCGAAGGACGGCATAGGATTCGCGCAATTCTGCGAACGCGACGCGCTTGCGCGCGCGCATCAAATCAGGCGCCAGGCCGGAGGCATACAGCGCCTCGCAGTTGGGCGCGCGTGCGGTTCATCAGCGCAATCACTTCGAGATAGCGCTGTCTCTGAACTGAATATTGCGCGAGGTCCTGGTCGCGGCCCTGTTGCTTAAGCCAGCGCCGCACTCCTTCATCCTCGACCGTCGTCGCCAGTGCCTCGTTGAAGGAGGCATCGTTGGGCAGGTAGATCATTTGATGCGTCAGCTCGTGAAAAATGATCGCAGCCAGCTCCACATCGTTCCAGCCCATCATGGTGTTCAAGATGGGATCATCGAAATGGCCGAGCGTGGAGTACGCCGCCACGCCGCCGACCATCACGTCAAGCCCTTTGGCACGCAATCCGAGGGCGAATCGGCGCGCCCGGTCTTCGACGAAGTAACCTCGATACGCCACGCATCCGACGACCGGATAGCACCAGCGTTTCGGCTCGACGGAAAATTCCGGCGCCGCAACCACATTCCACACCACGTAGCGCCGACCGACGTCGGCATAAGTTCGATAGCTGCCATTGTCGGGCAGCGAGAGCTCGCGGCTGGCGAAATCACGGATCGAAGTCACCGCTTCGAGCTGCGTGCGCAGCGCCGGCGATGTCGTGGGCTTGTCGATGACACCCACGATGGGTTGCCGCTTGGACATCAGCGACAGTTGACCTTGGGCGCTTTGCAATAAATAACAACCGCCGCTCAAAGCCGCGAGCATTGCAATGGCCAGCGCCGCGCGGACCGTGACGAGGATGCTGTTAGTATTCACTCATGGAAGTGTATCTGGTTGGCGGCGCCGTTCGAGACGCCCTGCTGGGGCTGCCGGTCAAGGAGCGCGACTGGGTGGTCGTCGGCGGGACCCGCGATGAGCTGCTGCGCCTGAACTATCGCGAAGTAGGTCGCGACTTTCCGGTTTTCCTGCATCCTAATACGCACGAAGAGCATGCGCTGGCACGCCGCGAGCGCAAAGTCTCGCGCGGCTATCGCGGCTTCGAGGTCGAGTTCGGACCGGAGGTCACGCTGGAGGAGGATCTTGCGCGTCGCGACCTGACCATCAATGCCATGGCACAGTCCGCCGATGGCTCGCTGATCGATCCTTACGGCGGACAACTCGATCTCAAAGCCCGCCTGCTGCGCCATGTCTCGCCGGCCTTCATCGAGGACCCGGTGCGCATTCTACGCAGCGCGCGATTCGCCGCGCGCTTTGCGCCATTGGGGTTTTCCATCGCGCCGGAAACCAAGGCGTTGATGCGCGCCGTGGTCGAGCGCGGCGAGGCCGATGCCCTGGTACCTGAACGGGTATGGCAGGAGACTGAAAAAGCACTGCGCGAATCCAAGGCAAGCGTGTTCTTCGAAGTACTGCGCGAGTGCGGCGCGCTGCGCGTGGTCTATCCGGAAATCGATGCGCTGTTCGGTGTTCCCCAACCGGCCCAGTGGCATCCGGAGATCGACACCGGCGTGCACACCATGATGGTACTCGAGCAAGCCGCCTTGCTCAGCACCGACCCCAAGGTGCGCTTTGCGGCGTTGGTGCACGACTTGGGCAAAGCCACGACGCCGCCGCAGGAGTGGCCCGGGCATAAAGGACACGAGGAGCGCAGCGTGGCGCTCATCGAAGCCTTGAGCGAGCGACTGCGGCTGCCGAGCGAATATCGCGAACTTGGGCTCATCGTGGCGCGCTATCACGGCAATGTGCATCGCGCCTTTGAGCTTCGGCCCAATACCATCCTGCAAATCCTGGAAAAGACCGACGCATTCCGCCGGCCGGAGCGCTTCGCTCAGGCGTTGCTCGCCTGCGAGGCGGATTCTCGCGGCCGCTTGGGGCTGGAAACGACGCCCTACCCGCAGCGGGAATATCTGCAGGCGGCACGCGACGCGGCCGCCGCCATCAAGCCCACCGCGGAAGAGATCGCAGGGCACGGCGGCGCCGGCATTGCACAGCTCGTGCACGAGCGGCGGCGCCGGACCATCGCCGAATTAGCCGCCCGCATCGAGCCACGCGGTAATATTTGACAGCGTGTCGCGGTAGAAGCGCTCGTACAAACCGCGCGTCACGTAGCCGATATGCGGGGTCGCCAGCAGATTGGGGATTCTTCGATACGGGTGCTCCGCGGGCAGCGGCTCGGTATCGTAGACATCGATCGCCGCGCCGGCGATGCGTCCCTCGCTGAGCGCCTGAATCAGCGCCGCCTCCACCACGATGGGGCCTCGCGAGGTATTGACCAGGCGCGCGTCGGGCTTCATCAGCGCAAGCTCGCGAGCGCCGATGAGCCCGCGTGTGCGGTCGCTCAAAACCAAATGTATCGAGACGATGTCGGCCTGGCGCAGCAGCTCGTCCCTGGACACCAGGGTCGCGCCGGCGGCGGCGGCCCTGTCGGCGTTCAGATTTTGACTCCACGCGATGACCCGCATGCCAAACGCCAGCGCCACCTTGGCCACCTTCGAGCCTAAATTGCCGAGCCCGATGATCCCGAGCGTCTTACCCGCGATGTCATCGCCCAGGGTGTGCTGCCATCCGCCGCTGCGCACGCTAAGCGCTTCGGCCGTGATGTGGCGCGCACCGGCCAAGATCAGCGCCCAGGTGAGTTCGACCGTGGGACTGCCGAAATAGCCGGTATGGACCACTTTGATGCCGCGCGCAGCGGCCGCTTCGAGGTCGATCGCGGCGTTGCGCGGAGCGGTGGAGGCAATCAATTTTAAATTCGGTAATCGTTCGATGATGTCGCGCCCCAGCGGCGTGCGTTCCCGCATGATGCAGACGACCTGGTAGGGCAGCAGCCGCCGGATCACGGCTTCCGTATCGGCGAGGTGATCGTGGAACACATCGATCTGCGCGCGGCGCTCAAGCGCGGACCAATCGGCCAGTTTCAGCGCGACGCCTTGGTAATCATCCAGAATCGCGATCTTCACCGCAGCGATCATAGCGTGTGCCGCAGATCTTGCAGTGCAAAGCCTGTCAGCGGAATCGACAATCCGCGCAGCCACGCCATGGCCTTGAAGCGCTCACCCATCTCGCCGGGCAGCATCAGCTGCCGCGCCTGATTCGCCAGACGCGCAAATTGGTTGTCGTCGCCGCCCGCCAATCGCCGCATCTCGTGCTCGATCCCGACACCGGCCAGAAAATGCGCCTGGGTGGTAAATCCGGCCAACTCAAATCCAGCCTCGCGCGAGGCCTCGGCGAGCAGGGTGAAATCCACCCAAGCGGTGATGTCCTGCAGACCGACGTTAAGAAACGGATCGCCATGAATGCGATGCCGGTAATGGCACGCCAGCGTGCCGTCGTGCCGTTCCGGCAAGTAATACTGGGTGCGCGGCAGCCCATAGTCGAACCATAGCGCCGCGCCTCGGCGCAGAGCCTGCGTGACCGCTTGAGTCCAAGCCGGTACGCGGGCGCAGTATTCGGATACATACCCGTCTTCCCATCCGCCGCCCGCCGCGGACAAGCGGCCGCACACCTCCGCCATCGTCGCCTCAGCCGGGCGCGCCGCCCAGGCAAACCGCCCGTTCTTGAGGGCCACACCCATTTCCTCGACGCCGCTTCGGCGCCAGCGAAAGCGCGCCACCGGCAATGCATCCACGACCTCGTTGGCCAGAATGAGGCCGTCGAAGGGTTCCTCGGGAGGCCGATCGAGCCAACGAATCCGCCCCAGTAGATGCGGCACGCGCTCTTCAAGGAGCCGGCGCTGACGTTCGCGAAGTTCGGCGCTCACCTCGAGTATCCAGTAAAACTCGGGCAATGCCTGCGAGGATTCGAGGCGCGCCAGAATATCCGCCGCCATGCGGCCGCTGCCCGCGCCAATCTCCAACACGGAACCGCTGTGCAACTCGCGCAATATCTCGGCGCATTGCATCGCCACGCAGGCGCCGAACAGCCGCGAGATTTCCGGGGCGGTGGTGAAATCGCCCGCCTCCCCGAGTTTTTGAGCACCGCCGCTGTAGTACCCCGATCCGGGCGCGTACAACGCCAGATCCATGAACCGCTCGAAGCTGAGCCAGCCGCCGGCGGCGGCGATTTGGCACGCCAGCAACTCATGCGCCCTGGCGCTGTGCTCGGCGGCGGCTGCGTCCTGACTCATTGCGCGCCGCTAGGGATCTTGGGGTATCGTTCGTGCATGGTGGCCATCAACGATAATTTCGCTCTGCGCGATCAGGTCGTGCTGATCACCGGGGGTGCGCGGCGCGTCGGCGCTGAAATCGCGCGCACGCTGCATGCGGCGGGTGCGAACGTATTGATCCACTATCGCTCCTCGGCGGCCGCGGCCATTGCCCTGTCCGACCAGCTCAACCGGCTGCGGGCGCATTCCGCCGCCATCTTCGCCGCCCATCTTTTGGATCCCGAGGCGCCCGACCAGCTCATCGCGGCGGCGCTGCACGAATTCGGCCGCCTCGATATTTTGATCAACAACGCCTCGAGCTTCTACCCGACGCCGGTCGGGTCGATCACGCTGGCGCAATGGGACGACCTGGTGGGCAGCAACATGAAGGCGCCGTTGTTTTTGTCGCAGGCGGCTGCGCCCAGCTTGCGCGCGCAGCGCGGGCTTATCATCAATATGATCGACATCCATGCGCTGCGGCCTTTGAAGGCACATCCGGTCTACAGTGCGGCCAAAGCGGGACTCGCGATGCTGACCCGCTCGCTGGCGCGCGAGCTCGGGCCGGAAATTCGCGTCAATGGCATCGCGCCGGGTCCCGTGCTTTGGCCGGAAGACATGGACGAGACTCTCAAGCGCGAAATCATCGATAAAACGGCTCTGAAGCGCCACGGCACGCCGCAGGATGTCGCTCGTACCGCGCTGTTCTTGGCAAAAGACGCGGGATACGTCACGGGCCAAATCATCGCAGTCGACGGCGGGCGCAGCATTTAGCGCTGCCGCCCGCGCCATTTGTCGAGGTCTTCGGCATCGCGTTCCAATATGACCCCGACATCGCGGGAGCTGCGGATGGCACCGGGTTTGCTCAAGGTAACGCGCACCCAGGCGACCCCGAATTCCTCGAGCACCAGCATCGCCACGTGTTCGGCCAGAGTTTCAACCAAGTGAAACGCCGACTCCTCGACGAAGGTCAGCACGCGCTTGGCGACGCGCTTGTAGTTTAAGGTGTCGTCGATGGAGTCGGACGACGCCGCCTTGCGGATGTCGGCGCTGATCTCAAAATCGATCAGAATGGTTTGTTTGACCTGCCTTTCCCAGTCGAAGATGCCGATGATGGTCTCGGTCTTCAGCGCATGAATGAATATCTTATCCATCGATGGACTTTAATCCCCTATGCTTCCGAGTTCCCAACTCTGACGCGCGCTCATCCCCAACCCTGAGCGCAACCCGGCGGACAATCGCAGGCATCCGGCCAGCGCAATCATCGCGCCGTTGTCGGTGCAAAATTCGGTGCGCGGAAAGTACAGCTCGGCGTCCAATTCCGCCACGATACCTGCGAGCCGTTCGCGCAGCCGGCGATTTGCGCCGACGCCGCCGGCGACGACCAGGCGGCGATGACCGGTCGCGCGGAGCGCGCGCCGGCATTTTTCAGCCAGTGTCTCCACCACCGCTTCTTCGAAGCCGCGCGCGACATCGGCGCGAACCGGCCCCTGCAACTCGCGGCCGCGCAAGGCTACTAGGGCAGCGGTCTTCAGGCCACTGAAACTGAAATCCAGCCCCGGCCGGTCCAACATGGGCCGCGGGAACACGAATTGGCCGCTGCGGCCCCCTTCGGCGAGCTTGGCCAGGGCGGCGCCTCCGGGATAGGGAAGTCCGAGCAGCTTGGCCGTCTTGTCGAAGGCCTCCCCTGCGGCATCGTCCAAGGTCTCCCCCAGGATCCGATACTGTCCGAGCGCCGCCACATCCACCAACTGGGTGTGGCCGCCCGAGACCAGCAAGGCGAGAAATGGGAAGGCCGGCGCCTTGGGCTCGAGCAGCGGTGCCAGGAGATGTCCTTCCAGGTGATGGATCCCAAGCGCGGGTTTGCCCCAGGCCAGGGCTAAACCGGTGGCGAAGCCGGCCCCCACCAGCAAGGCGCCGATCAGCCCGGGCCCCGCGGTATAGGCGACCCCGTCGATGGCATCGGGGGCCGATTGGGCCTCCGCCAGCGCCTCCCTCACCAGGGGCAGAAGCCGGCGAACATGGTCCCGCGAAGCCAGTTCCGGTACCACCCCCCCATAGGCTTGATGCATAGCCACCTGGCTGTAAAGCCGGTGCGACAGCAGGCCGCGGGTCCCGTCATAGACGGCGACCGCGGTCTCATCGCAGGAGCTCTCAATGCCTAAAACGCGCATATTTTTGCCTTTTGCGGGGGCGCACCTTAGAATGCGCCCCCCTGTCGCCGAATGCCGGCGGCCACCAATTGAGGTTTGAATGCCCAGCGTTCGTGTTCGTGAGAATGAGTATTTTGACGCCGCCCTGCGTCGCTTCAAGCGTGCCTGTGAAAAGGCGGGCGTCCTCACCGAGCTGCGGCGCCGTGAATTCTACGAGAAGCCGACGCAAGAGCGTAAGCGAAAAAAGGCCGCCGCAGTGAAACGGCATCTGAAGCGCCTGTCGCGCGAGAACATGCGCGGCACCGGACAGCCCGCGAGCCCACCGCCGGCTGCCCCGCCACGACCCTCCTATTAAGGGTATCGGCTTAAGGCTTGAGTACCCTCAAAGAGAGAATTACCGACGATATGAAGGCGGCGATGCGCTCCGGCGAAAAGGAGCGACTGGGAACGATCCGCATGATCACCGCCGCCATCAAGCAGCGCGAGGTCGATGAACGCATCGCCCTCGATGATGCGCAAGTCTTGAGCGTTCTTGAGAAAATGATCAAACAGCGCAAGGAATCGCTGGAGCAATTCAAGGCCGGCAATCGTCAGGATTTGGTCGACAAGGAAGCGGCGGAAATCGCCCTGCTGAAGGGCTACATGCCCTCGCCGCTGAGCGACGCAGAACTCGATGCCCTGATCAACGAAGCCGTCGCCGCGAGCGGGGCCATGAGCATCAAGGACATGGGTAAGGTCATGGCTGTCATCAAAGCCAAGGCGCAAGGCCGTGCCGATATGGCCGCGGTCGGCGCGAAAATCAAAAGCAAACTGAGCGGTTGACCCAAAGGCGGTCCATGACCGGCCGTATTCCAGATTCGTTTCTCGACGAACTCGTTTCGCGGTCCGATATCGTCGAAATCATCAATGCGCGCGTGCCGCTCAAGAAGGCCGGCCGCGAATACAAGGCCTGTTGCCCGTTCCATAACGAGAAATCCCCGTCATTTTCGGTGAGCGCCGAGAAGCAGTTCTATCACTGCTTCGGCTGCGGCGCGCATGGCACGGTGATCGGCTTCCTCATGCAATACGAAAAGTTGGAATTTCTGGACGCCGTGGCGGATCTTGCGCAACGCGCCGGCCTTGAATTGCCGCGCGAGGCACAAGCCGCCAAGGATCCGGGCAGCGCCGATTTGCACGAGCTCCTGATGCGCGCGGCGCGCTTCTTCGAGCAAAATCTGGCGGATAATCCGCGCGCCCGGGCCTATGTGCAGCGGCGCGGCATCGACGCGAAAACCGCCGCTGCCTTCGGTTTGGGCTATGCGCCGGACGCCTGGGATGCGCTGCTCAAGCGCTTTGGCGCCCAGGAAGAGGAACGGCGCCGGCTGCTGCAAGTGGGCCTGATCCTCGAGCGCAGCGGCGAGCGCAGCGCCGGCCATTACGACCGCTTCCGCGATCGGCTGATGTTTCCGATTCGCGATTCCCGCGGCCGCGTCATCGGGTTCGGCGGGCGGGTGATCGATCAGGGCGAGCCGAAGTACATGAACTCCCCTGAAACGCCGCTGTTTCACAAGGGTCGCGAGCTGTACGGACTGTATGAGGCGCGGCAGGCGCGAGCGGATTTCAAGCGCCTGCTGGTCGTCGAGGGGTACATGGATGTGGTCAGGCTGCATCAAGCCGGGATCAGCTATGCCGTGGCGACCTTGGGCACCGCCACCACGCAGGAGCACCTCCATAAGATTTTCCGCCAGACCCATGAAGTGGTTTTTTGCTTCGACGGCGATCGAGCCGGGCTCAAGGCCGCCTGGAGAGCGCTGGAAAACGCGCTGCCGCTCGCCCAGGACGGGCGGGAAATGAGGTTCATGTTCTTGCCGGAGGGCCACGATCCGGACACCTTGGTGGCAGAGGAAGGCCCCGAGGCCTTCGAGCGCCGAATGCTCAGCGCCCTGCCCCTCTCCGAGTACCTGGTGCAGCAGCTCATCGCCGATGTCGACTTGAACCATGTCGACGGACGCGCCAAGTTGAAGGCCCTGGCAGGGCCCCTGTTCGCCCGCATGCCGGAGGGTATTTACCGGGAAATGCTGGCCGACCGGCTCGCGGCCAGAGTCAGTATGCCGGCGAACAAGCTGAAGGAATTTTTCGCCGCCGGGGATGCCGCGCGCGCGCCGGCTCGCCAAAATCGGCCGGAACCGATGACCCGACCGCATGGTCGAATGAGTATCGGGCGCGGGAATTTGCTGACGCAGGCCATCACCTTGGTGCTGCACCACCCCGCGGCCGCCGGCTCCATCGACCCCGAGCTGCTCGGCAGTATCGATAAACCCGGTGTAGCCGTGCTCAAGGAGCTGCTCGAGCAAGCGGCCACGACCTCCTCGCCGAGCACGGCAACGCTGTTGGAACGCTGGCGGGACCGCGCCGAATTTGAGCGTTTGACCGAACTGGCCATGCTCGATCCGTTGGTGGCGGATGCCCCCTCGGCGGCCAAGGAGCTGAGCATGGCGGTCGAAAAACTGCTGATGGAGTACGGCCCGGGCCGGCGAATGGATGAATTATTGAGAAAAGCGGAGGAATTAGGCTTGAATTACGACGAAAAGGCCGAATTAAGCAGTCTTCTCAAGTCCAAGGGACGCTTCCGAGCGCCTACTTAGCCCATATCCATGGGTGGCTACGGAATGGCCACAATCGTATACTGCTCGGCTTGCATTTTTAAACGTCCAGATTTTTCACGAGGCGACCACTTGATCAAAAAAGCGCCGGCAGGCACAGCGACTCAAATCGCAGATGAACGTCAGTCGCAATTAAAGTTACTCATCGCGCGCGGCAAGGAGCAAGGCTACCTCACCTACGCTGAGGTCAACGATCATCTTCCCAGCGAAATCGTCGATCCCGAACAGATCGAAGACATCGTCAACATGATCAACGATATGGGCATTCCGGTGTACGAAAAGGCGCCGGATGCCGAATCCTTGCTGCTGACCGATGTCACCGCCGCTCCCGATGAGGAAGCGGTGGAGGAAGCCACCGCGGCGCTCGCCAATCTCGATGCGGAGTTCGGGCGCACCACCGACCCGGTTCGCATGTATATGCGCGAAATGGGCACGGTCGAATTGTTGACTCGCGAAGGCGAGATTCGCATCGCCAAGCGCATCGAGGAGGGCCTCGAAGCCGTCAAGATTGCGCTCGGTAGCTACCCGGGAACCTACGACTTGCTGTTGCGGCACTACGAGACGGTCAAGGCGGGACAAATGCGCCTGGTCGATGTGATCGTCGGCTTCGTCGATCCGAACGCGCCGGACGAGATCGCGCAGCCGCAGAATCCCAAGATGATGGCGTTGGAGCGCGAAGAAGCCGCCAACGACGATGATGAAGCGGAGGGCGAAGAGGATGAGGAAGCCATCGACACGGGTCCTGATCCTGAGGAAGCCGCGAAGCGCTTCAACTCGATCGCGAAGGTGCATCACCAGTTCCTGAACGCACTCGACAAGCTTGGATCGAAGGATCCGAAGACTTTGAAGATTCGCAAGAAGATCTGCGGCGAATTGATGGAGCTCAAGCTTTCGCCGAAGATGTTCGATCAGTTGATCGACAATCTGCGCCAGCACGTGACCGAAGTGCGTCTGCTCGAAAAGGAAATCATGTTCCTTTGCATCAAGCAGGCGGGCATGCCGCGCAAGGATTTCATTTCGACGTTCCCCAAGAACGAAACCAGCACTCGATGGCTCGATAAGCACATCAAGGCGAAGAAGCGCTATTCCGGTCCGCTCGCAAAATTCAAGGACGAGGTCGAGAGGCGCCAGAACAAG
Source organism: uncultured Gammaproteobacteria bacterium (assembly GCA_963749775.1). Lineage (GTDB taxonomy): Bacteria > Pseudomonadota > Gammaproteobacteria > Steroidobacterales > Steroidobacteraceae > Bog-1198. The sequence goes on along the minus strand of CAVVPB010000004.1, from coordinate 26,254 downwards.
CTCAAGGAGCTGGAAGGTCTATTCCACGTCCTGATCAACGAGATCAAGGAAATCAATCGCGAGGTTTCCATCGGCGAAGCGAAGGCGCGGCGCGCGAAGAAGGAAATGGTCGAGGCCAATCTGCGCCTGGTGATTTCGATCGCCAAGAAATATACCAATCGCGGTTTGCAGTTTCTGGATCTCATCCAGGAGGGCAACATCGGCTTGATGAAGGCGGTCGATAAGTTCGAATATCGGCGCGGCTACAAGTTTTCCACCTATGCGACGTGGTGGATTCGCCAGGCGATCACGCGTTCCATCGCCGATCAGGCGCGCACCATCCGAATTCCGGTGCACATGATTGAAACGATCAACAAGTTGAACCGCATTTCGCGGCAGATGCTGCAGGAGATGGGACGCGAGCCGACGCCCGAAGAGCTCGCGGTACGCATGGAAATGCCCGAAGACAAGGTGCGCAAGGTCCTCAAGATCGCCAAAGAACCGATCTCCATGGAGACCCCGATCGGAGATGACGAGGATTCGCACCTGGGTGATTTCATCGAGGACACCTCGGTGTCATCCCCCATCGATTCGGCCACCACGGAGTCTTTGCGCGAAACCACGCATTCAGTGCTTGCGCAGCTGACTCCGAGGGAGGCGAAGGTGCTGCGCATGCGCTTCGGCATCGACATGAACACCGATCACACGCTGGAAGAGGTGGGCAAGCAGTTCGATGTCACGCGCGAGCGGATTCGGCAGATAGAAGCCAAAGCGCTGCGCAAGTTGCGACATCCGAGCCGCAGCGAACAGCTGCGCAGCTTCTTGATGGACGATTGATCGCGCGCGAGGGCGGCGATGATTCGATAAGGGCCCTTTCATTTTGGGCCCTTATTTTTTTAATCCACCACCACTTCCAGGGTCAGGTGCCGTTCGCTGTTGAGCGAGTTCGACACCAGGCAGGAAGTTTCCGCCTTTTCCAGCAGCCTCTTCGCCCGCTCGAGGTCGGCGCCGGCCGCAACGTGCAGCTTGGCGTGGGTATCGAAGCGCGTGAAGCGCATTTTGCCGTCCACACGGTCCAGGGTTCCTTGGGTGCGCGCCTCGAGGCGATGCCAGGAATATTTGGAAGCCGTTGCAATGGCCCTAAATCCTAAGACGAAGCAATCGGCCACCGCCGCGGTCAGCAGTCCCTCGGGCGACCATTGATTGCCCGGTCCATCGAATTCCTTCGGCGATGCGGACTCGATGACTCTCACGCCCTCGGTGGACAGCGGCACGTCGCCGACCGGACGGATGGATGCGTTGACCGTGTAGCGATGCGGGAAAGGATGCATGGAAATCTCCGCGAATTGTCAAAAAGCGAGGGTAAATCAACCGCCAAACAGCTTGATTTCGGGGCTGTCATCGACCAGCCGTATCATGCGCTCGAATTTCAGGCCGATTTTTTCAAGCACCGCGATCGACTGCCAGTTATCGGGTGAGGTGATCGCAACAATGCGCTCGAGCTTCAGAACCCGTCGCGCATGCGCCAATACGGCAGCGGCTGATTCGACCGCATACCCTTTCGACCAGTATCGCGCTAGAAATGCAAAGCCCACGTCCGGGTCGTCCAAGCCCTGGCGCTTGACCAAACCGCAAATGCCAACGGGTGTTCCGTCCTGCAAGCAGGCGGCGTACAGGCCAAAGCCGTTGCGCGCGTAGCTATCCATGGGGCCCTTCAGAAGGTATTCGCGGGCATCGGCGAGGGTTCGCACGCCCTTGTCACCGATGTAGCGCATAAAGCCCGCCTCATTCAACAATTCCAGAATGAAGGCATCATCGCCAAAGTCGAGCTCGCGCAGGTTCACTCGAGGCGTTTGAATGACGCTCATCCCGATGAAGCCGCAGTCATGCCGAATGCTTGCGCCAATAGCGCATAAGAATGCCGTCGCGCTTGCGGCTCGAAGGTCCAGGTATTGATCACGATCTCCTCAAGCGAAAATTTCCGCGCCAATGCGTACAGCTTATCGGAGACCTGGGCAGCGCTGCCCACCAAAGCTGCGGCCCGAAGCTTCTCGATCATGGCTCGCTCGGCCTCCGTATAGACATAGGCAGCGGCCTGTTCGGGAGATTCCAACGGCATCCTAAGTCCTTTCTCGAAGCCGGTTCGCCAATATTCTCGAGTCATCAACAAGCGCCGTGCCTCGCTCTCCGTATCCGCGGCCAGCGCCCAGACGCAGATGGTGGGCGTCGGATTCGGGTAGCGTTCGCTGGGCCGGTAGTTGCGCCGGTACAAAGCGAGCGCTTCCTCGACGCCCGCTCCCTCGCTGAAGAAATAGGCGAAGGCATACGGCAGCCCGAAATACGCCGCGAGCTGGGCGCCGTAGTCGGAACTCCCCAAGATCCACAGCTCTGGACTGGTGGCGCCCGTCGGCAACGCCATGATGCCGCGGTGAGGATGTCCCGCAGGCAGCGGAATTCCCGACACCCAATGCTGCAATTCCTGCACCTGACGCGGAAACTCTTCGGCACCCTGCGAATGCGGATTGAGCGCATGCGCCGTCAATCCGTCGGAGCCCGGTGCGCGGCCCACCCCTAAGTCGATGCGGCCCGGGGCGATGGCCTCGAGCACTCGGAATTGCTCCGCGACTTTGAGGGCGGAATAGTGCGGCAGCATCACCCCGGCGCTGCCAACACGGATGCGCCGCGTGCGCGCCGCGATCGCCGCGATGAGAATTTCGGGTGCCGTGCCGACGATGCTCGCGCTGTTGTGGTGTTCCGAAACCCAGTAGCGCTCATAGCCCAGCGTGTCGCAAAGCTGCGCGAGCGCGATCGATTCGCGGATCGCAACATCCTGGGAGCTGCCCGCGGATGAGGGCGACTGGTCGAGCACGGACCATTTCATGGCGCGAAGCTAAAGTGCCTTGCTATGGGTCGCGCGCGGCCAGCATGGCGGCGATTTCGCGCGAATCCGCGTCGCTCGCGGCCTCAAGATTTTTCAGCACCCCCACGCGATCGGCATGCTGACGGTTTTGGCTGACCTTCCATTTACCGGACAGGCTCGTGATCGAGAATTCGAAGCCGACAATCAACTTCAACATTTTGTCGATATATTCCGCGGGCGCGTCCCCGATCTTCCAGGGCTGCGGGCGCGGCGCTTCATACCGCTCCGTCAGGCCCGACACGAAGCTTCGCAGCCACTGCGCTTCATGGATGAAGCGCAACGTGCCGCGAGCATGCACTACCGCGTAATTCCACGTCGGCACCACCTCTCCGGAAATCGCCTTGGTCGGATAGAACGACGGGGAGATGTAAGCGTGGGGACCTTGAAAGATTGCCAGTGCCTCCGCTGCCGGTTCGATACTCGCGCCACAAGGGGTTGGCGCGTGCGATATGACCGCGTATGGACCCGTGCGGCATCGGCTCGGACAGCGTTTCCACCGGCACATGATTGGCGGTGATCCCGGAGTCCCCGAGTGTCACCAGCGCCGTCAACGGACGCGCGCGCATGAGCGCATGCATCACCTCGGTGCGGGTTTCATTGAAATGCGTAGGCTGGTACACGCCGTCCTCGAATCAAGCGGAGCCGGTGCCAGCCTAATTGTTCTCAACCCTCGTGGCGAGTCGTGTAGCGCTTTTCGAATTCCGCTTCGGCCTCGAACCAATCCTCAGCTTCGTGACCCGGCTCAAAACCACGGCGCAAGGCTCGAAAATAGGCGAGTTCCGCGATCACCGCCTCGCGCGATTTTGCCGGCGTCGCCGGTGCGGCACTCTCCGGCGACCGGCCGTTCTTCGGCGCGGCGCGCGGTTTGCGGGGTTGAGCTTTTCGCTTGATTCCATCCATTTTAAGGGACCCTCCAGCAATGCAATTGCTTAGGTGGCGGCACTTAAGATTGCCGCAGACGATGGGAGTATTTTTAGCGCATTGAGCCGAGCTTTGCACCCGAGAAATCCTGCCGGGTGCATTACACAAATAATTACCAAAAACTCCTTATATGTACTCGTTTTATATACATATATATACGTATACGCTATAGTAATGGTGGTGGGATTCCTCGGACGCCAACATGTACTCCCTCGAGCAAGTGGCCGAACGCCTGGGTCTTCACGTCAGAACCGTACGCAGCTATGTGCGCAGCGGCCGATTGAAGGCGGTGCGCATCGGCAAGCAGTACCGCGTGGCGCGAGAGGACCTCGAGGCTATAACCGGCCCGACGCGCGAGCGCGGCGTGCGCAAGCACAGTCCTGAAGTATCGAGCGTGATACACATCGACGCCGTCAACAAAGACACCGCCCGGCGCGTCACCCATCTTTTGGGAGCCGCTAAAACGCAGCGCGACAATGCCCACCCGCTGCGGATTGAAACCATTTACGACGAAGAATCCGCGCGCATGACGGTCATCGTGTGGTGCGCGCTGGCCTCGGCCGCCGACCTCTTCAAGCTGCTCGGCGCCATCATCGAGGCTTAAGCGACAGCGGGGAGGCGCGCTTGACAAACAAAGCGACCCCCGCCGATGATTTATGAACCTATGTGTCGCAGCATCAAGATACTGTTCAACTTCGAACCGCCGGTGACCGAGGATGAGATTCGCGCAGCGTCGCTGCAATTTGTGAGAAAGATCAGCGGCTTCAACAGCCCATCGAAGACCAACGAACCGGCCTTCCTGGGCGCCGTCGAGGAGATCGAGGCGGCCGCAACCAAGCTTCTCAAATCTCTGCACACCAATGCGCCTGCAAAAAGCCGCGCGCTGGAAGACGCCAAGGCGAAAAGCCGCGCGGCGTTGCGATTCTCCCGAGTGAGTTAGCGCTCACGAGCCAAGTTCTCATCAGCGGCGCGGGACCCACAGGCTTGGTACTGGCCCTGTGGCTGGTCAAACTCGGCGTGCGCGTCAGGATCATCGACAAGTTGGCGGAGTCGGGCACCACCTCGCGGGCTTTGGCGGTGCAGGCTCGCACGCTGGAATTTTATGATCAGGTGGGACTGGCCGAGGCCGTCGTGAACCGGGGTCATAAGGTACCGGCCATCAATCTTTGGGTTCGAAACGCCCGCGCCGCGCGAGTGCCGATCGAAACCATGGGGCAGGGAGTCTCGCCTTTTGCGTTCCCCCTCATTTTTCCGCAGGACGAACATGAGCTATTGCTCATCGAGCGGCTGCGCGAGCTCGGGGTGGAGGTGGAGCGGCGCACCGAGCTGACCGGCTTCGAGGACGACGGCGGTGAAATTCGCGCGACCTTGCGCAAGGCCGATGGATCCGCGGAGAGCTGCGCCTATGCCTATCTCGCCGGGTGCGACGGCGCCCGCTCGCGAGTGCGCGAGGTGCTCAACACGGGCTTTCCCGGGGGCACTTATGACCACCTGTTCTATGTCGCCGACGTCGAGGCCGCGGGTCCGCCGATGAACGGCGAGCTGCACGTCGACCTCGATGATGCGGATTTTCTGGCGGTGTTCCCCTTGAAAGATCAAGGCCGGGCCCGCTTGATCGGATCGGTGAAGGACGATTGCGCGAAAGATCATGAGCATCTGCAGTTTCAGGACGTGCGCGACCGCGCGATTCGCAATCTCAAGATTCAGGTCAAGCACGTGAACTGGTTTTCGAGCTACCGCGTTCATCATCGTGTCGCGCAGAGCTTTCGCAAAGGACGCGCCTTCTTGCTGGGCGATGCCGCGCATATTCATAGCCCGGTCGGCGGTCAGGGAATGAATACCGGTATTGGTGATGCGGTTAACCTCGCATGGAAGCTCGCGTCTGCACTTAAGGAGCCGTTGAGCGAAGCCCTTCTCGACAGCTACGAACCGGAGCGAATCGCCTTTGCGCAGCGGCTGGTGGCCACCACGGACCGTGCATTCAGCGGTGTGCTTAACCCCGGCGCACTGGCCCGCTTCGTGCGGACTCAGGCGGTCCCCTTGATTGCGCCGGCGTTGTTCAGGCTGCCGGCGGTGCGCCGCTTGGCCTTTCGCACGGTCTCGCAGACGTCCGTGAACTACCGCGATAGTCCCTTAAGTTGCGGCGCGGCCGGCACGGTGCGTGGCGGCGATCGATTGCCTTGGGCCGGCGACAATTTTGCGAAGCTGACTTCCCTGGCCTGGCAAATTCATGTTTACGGCAACGCCTCGCATGATCTGCACGCGCTCGCCGACAGCCGCAGGATGCCGTTGCATGCCTTTGCCTGGCATTCGGCCATGGAGCGAGCAGGACTTAAGCGTGACGCGGCGTATCTGGTGCGACCCGACGGCTATGTCGGGCTGGCCAACAGCGAGGCCAGTCCCGCGGCGATTGCCGCCTATTTGGACGCAAGAAAGATCAAGCAATAAACCAATTCAGGTTGGGTATCCATGACTCCACTGGCGTCGATCGGGTGCTCGAGCGGCTGGACGACGATTTTGCGGCTATCCGCCTGATTTCGAGCCGATCAGTACCGGCTGAAAAAAAACACCGTCCAGCCGGCGCACGTTGTGAAAACCCGCGGCCGACATCAATTCCATCAGCACGGTGGTCGATACGGCGTAGTACCTGGAGCGCATTGCGCGCGTGGCGACCTCTCCCGTCGCAAGATTCTCCTCAACGAAATAGCAGGTGATGTTGCAGTACTGATGATCGAAGTCCCAGACTTGAAACACCAGATACCGCTTCGTGCCCTCGATTCGAACGCCGTACGGCTTCACGATATTCTGTCCGCGCGGCTCTGCCGCATAATCGCGTACGGTAATGAGGCAACCACCGCCTGGCCGGACGCAATCGCGCATCTGCTGCAGCGCCCCGAGCAGATCGTCGTCGGTCAGAAGATGGGGCAGCGAGTTGTCCGCGCAGATTGCAATATCGAACCCGCTGCCGTGATGTGCATGCGCCGCGCGCATGTCGCAAATCGAAAAGCTGATCGGCAACCGGCGCTGTTCGGCTTCCTGTCTCGCGCGCTCAATCGCGCCCGGCGACAGGTCGGATGCGCTGACTTGGTATCCGTGTTGCGCCAGCGCCAGGGCCTGGGTGCCGATGCCGCAAGCGACGTCCACCACACGGGTCGTATTCGGCCACTCGGCCTCGATCAATGCGGCGAGTTGCCGCCCTTGGCGCTCAATACTGGCGTTCCAATCCTGGTAAATTAGGTGATAGAGCGGCGCAAGCTCGTCATAAAAGGCAGTCTCGGCATGCACAGACTCGGCCTCATCGTTGTCGCACCTTAAGGAGTCTACGTGAGTAATGCACTTGAGGCCGTACGGCCGTTGACGCTGGCGGAAATGCAGGCGGCTCGCCGCAGAATCGCAAAGAGCATCGTGCGCACGCCGCTGCTGCGCCTCGACCTGGGACCGGATCTTCCGGACATCCGCCTCAAGCTGGAAAATCTGCAAGCCACCAATTCTTATAAATTGCGCGGCGCCGTCAACGCCGTGGCCATGCTTTCCGATGCGGACCGTGCGCTCGGCGTTTGGACCATCAGTGCCGGCAATGCAGGACAGGGCGTCGCCTATGCCGCCAAGCAGGCCGGCGTGCCCTGCACGGTCGTGGCCATCGAGACGGCGCCGGCCTCCAAGATCGACCGGATGCGCGCGCTCGGCGCAAAACTAGTGCCGGTATCCTACGACGCCGCGTGGCGAGCGCTCGGCGAGCGCTCCTACCCCGGAGTCGCGGGGACATTCGTGCATCCGTTCGATGATCACAACTTCATCACCGGCCACAGCAGCTTAGGATTTGAAATTCTGGAAGACGCACCGGACGCCGTCGCGGTCATCGCCGCCATCGGCGGCGGCGGGCTGATCACCGGAGTCGCCAGCGCGCTCAAGGCGCTGAAGCCGGCAATCCAGGTTTGGGGCGCGGAACCGGAAACCGCGGCGCCTGCGGCACTGTCATTTTCCATGGGATCTGCGCAGGTATTCAAGGATTGGAAGGCTTCGTTTGTCGATGGCGCCGGCGGCCAAAGCCTGTTTCCCCGCATGTGGGAACGATTAAAGCCCGTGGTCGATGGCTCGATTATCGTCAGTCTGGAAGACACGAAGGCGGCGATGCGCCTGCTGGCCGAGAAGGCGCGCGTCATCGCCGAAGGCGCCGGCGCGCTGTCGCTTGCCGCCGCGATGACCGGCAAGGCCGGCCGGGGCCCGATCGTCGCCATCGTCTCCGGGGGCAATGTCGATCTCGCCAAATTCTCCAGTCTCATCGCGTAGGCGAAAAACCATGGAGCCCCGCGATTCAAGTACCGCACGGCCAGTCAAGATTCCGGGACCGGATCATCCCATTGTGATCGAGCCCAATCAGAACCGCATCGTGATCAGGGTTGCCGGCCGTGTTGTGGCCGATACGCGCTCGGCACTGACGCTGCGCGAAGCGGCCTATCCAGCGGTTCAATATGTGCCGCGCAGGGATGTGGACCTGACGCTTCTCAAGCGCACCGATCATGCGACCTACTGTCCCTATAAAGGAGAGTGCGCGTATTACAGCATTCCCTCCGGGGAAGCACGTTCGGTCAATGCGGTGTGGAGCTATGAAAACCCTTATCCGGCGGTGGCGGCGATCAAAGGCCACCTCGCCTTCTACCCCGATCGGGTCGATGCCATCGAGCAGCGCTCGGACGGATGACTTAAGTAACGCCTGCGGTTCTCTCGTGCCACTTGGGTAGATCGACGCCCTTCACGGTGAGCCATAGGGCCAGCCCCAATTCCCCGAAAAAGGCAGGCAGCATGATCCAGGGGAACAGCACCCTACCTGTGAATGCCGGTGACAGCATCTGCGCTAAGCTGAAGACGATATAGCCCCATCCGCCGAGCCAAAAGAGCGCGCCGAGCATCCTCGGCAGGTATCCTGATCGGAAGATCAACTGGCCGAACAGGACTGTGCAGAAGCCGAAAAACAAAAGACTGACGCCATAGCCATAGCTGTGCGCTCGCAGTAACGCGTGAGCCAGCGCGTGCACCTGCTGCGGCCCCAGAGCCTTTAAGTAATCAGGCCGATCCAGCACGGCCAGCGCCGCGACCTCGAACAGCTTCGCTGCGCCATAGACGGCAACGAACGTCAGACGGAAAAACGCCGCGAGCAGAGCCAAGTTGCGGTTCACCGGCTTGAGCAGCACGTACAAAATCAACGCCAGTGCAACATCGCACACGCAGGTGAGCATCTCGCCCGCCAGGCCCACACGGAACAGCGTCTCGGATCCTAGGATGTTGGCGGCGGTGATGTCCGGGTCGTGAACGATGAGGCTGCCCCGGACGTAGGACTCAGCGAAGAGCGCCGCGACGATGATGAACAGGTACAGCACTCCGCCGATCCGCGCGTAAGTCTGTGGCGAGCTCATCGAGGGGGCGGTTTGTCATTGGATTTCCCCAACTGATGCTACCCAGAAACGTGACTCCGGGGAACAGCCGCGCCGCGAGCACGCTGCACCGACCCGTTCTTTAGTGCAGCGCCAGCGTGTCACGCCGCCATGTAACATCCTGCCACCGACCGAAATCGCGCAGCAGCTCCGGGGTGCTCGCCTGGCGCACCAGGGCAAGATCATCGAGCCTAAGCTCCTCGAAGCGGCGCTGAAATCGCCCGTGCTCCTTCACTTCGCGCGCGACGAGAAGGCGCTTCGCACCGGGCGCGAAGCCGGCAAACTCCACATAGCCTGCCTCAGGTTCGCCCGTTCCGGGCGAGATCACATCGACTGTCCAGGCGCCTTCCTTCTGGTGAAACAACCACAGTTCACGCCAGCTCTCGAGGGGCTGCACCGCAAGCACCAGCGCAGGCCCCTGCACGAGCACCTGCGCCGACGCCATCCACACAATCCCATAGGTGCAACGTCGCAGCAGCGGCGCGGCCCGATGCGCCTCCTTAAGGGCCACGCACGTTTGCCCGGGATCGCCCGGGGCCGCGCTTAAGATCAGCGCACTCGTCTCGGGTGCCAAGCTCACCGCTCCCCAGCGGATCGCGCTGACCCGCAGCACCGCATCCAAGTACTCGGCTCTTCGGTCATCGCGAAGCTCGTTCACGTGGACGGCGAGAAGTTCAACCAGCGCACGCTTCGACGCCGCCAGAGGCGGCTCGCCGCGCCGCGACTGTGCGTAAGCGATCGAGGACCACACCCCGGCGCGCCGGGCGTGAAGCCGGCTCTTCGTCATCTCATTCAATTCCCGCTCATCGATCCCGTCGAGCAACTCGCGGCGTTGCTCATCGAGTGACGCTCGCAGGATCGGACCTAAGGCCGGATCGATGCAGTCCGGCCGGGTAAGGCCGAGGACGGCGCGCGCACGCTCCTCGGAACTCGCACCGGGAGCGTCAATACGCGGCGGAACAATTCGCCGTCGTAGCACACCTGCATTCGGCCGCCGCGCTCGAAGCTCATCATATGCATGCCGAACTGCTCGACCACCTCGAGGTGCGCGCCGACGTCGGCAGAGATCCTGCCGGAAGCTTCATCGGCCAGCCGCTCTGCCATGGCGGCGATGGCATCGAAGGGTTCGGCGGTGAGTGCCTGCGTCGGCACCGCCTTGAGGTACGCCGCGCCGTAACTGATCCCGAGCGCCTCGGAGCCCGGGCTGTCGCGCAGGAAGCGCAGTACGGCGAGCAGCTCGGGTGCATCCGCCGCGGTGAGCTTAAGCGGGCGGACGGACTCGCTACGCAAGTAGCCGCCGCGCTCGCGCCGATAGTTGTAGACCTTCAAGTATCCGGCGCGCTCGCCGCGCACCTCGAGCACATCTCCCTTCCAGAGCGCGATCAGCTCTGCGGCACTTAAGCTCGGCGCAGCACGCAGCGGCGTGTGGTCTTGGATCACGATGGCGAGCGATGCGGCGAGGGCGAGGATCACCGCCAGCTCACCACCGGGATTTCACCGCCGCCGCCTCATCGAGGCTTGAGTCGCCGATGAGGTTAGAGCCGATGAAGCGTCCCGCGGCCGGCGTCGGGGCGATGATGACCTGCACCTTGTCGGAGAGTTTGTCGGCAAGCGTCTTTTGGATCAGCAACGGGTAATGCGCGATCAGCGCGCCCTCGCGCTCCATCTGACCCGCATTTGCTTTGCCCACCAGATCGAGCCGGTACGCCTCCGCATTGGCGAGACTTTGCCGCGACTCGGCCTCGCCTTTGGCCTCGATGCGGCGCGCCTCGGCGGCGCCCTCCGCGGTGCGGATGCGTGCCACCTTTTCAGCCTCGGCCTCGAGTTTGCGCTGCTCGATCTGTTTCTGCTTGAACGGCAGGATATGCTTCATCGTCTCCTCCTGCGCGCGCGCGGCGATGACTTGCTCCTCGCCGGCAGCCTCGGCCGCGGTATGGCGCCGCGCCTTGTCGGCTTCGGCCTCCAGCTGCATCTGCTTGACCTGCGCCTCCTTGAGCTCCAGCGTGTAGTGAACCTTCTCGGTCTCGAGTTCCTCGGCGAGCAGCTTCTCCATGCCCGCGCGGTAGTCCTGCGGCAGGTCCACCTTGCCCATGTCCACGCCGCGCAGCATAAGGCCCAGCGTCGCCAGCTTGGGCGCAAGCTCGGTCATCAATTCCTGTTGGATTTCGGCGCGCCGGCGCGAGAAGATCTCGCGCACCGAGTAGCGGGCAAACAAGGGATATACGATCCCCTGCACCGCGGGACGCACGAGATCCGCGTTTAAGTCGTCCGGAAAATCCTTTGACATCTGGGCGAGACGATCCCGGTCGATGGTCCAGCGCACCGTCAAGTCGACACCGATCGACAATCCCTCGATCGACTGAAACGGCGCGGCACCGGTGGCGCTCGCGCTTTCAATCGGCCGATACACCTGGTCGCGGGTCGAGTAGCGGCGCACCTGGTGGATGCCGGGCAGCATCAGCATGGTGCCCGTGGTAAAGACATGCGCCGAGCCGTCGAGCACGTCGGTGCGCACCAGCACCTCACCGCGGTGTACGGCGGCAAAGGGTGGATGAAGGTAAAGACCGTAAGAGAGCAGGGCGAGCAACACCGCGATCACCAGGCGCCCGCGCAAGCGCCGGGCGGCCACCAAAAAGGCGCTGACAGCACCGGTTGTTGCCGCGACCATTCGACCGACAGGATCGATGAGCACCCGCCGCAGAAATCCCAGCAAGGCATCCAAGCGCGACATACGATCACTCCCACGGAATTTGTTGTACCGCTGAAGAGTGTTGCAGCTGTTTGTGGCGAGGCGGTGCGGCAATTGTGGCGCTATGTGGCGTTTGTGCGCGAGACCCGGTTAACCCGCCGCCTCGAGCAAGGTGCGGCGCTCTGCGGCACAATGGTGCTCGCCCATGTCCAAGCCTGACGATCCTGGTCTTTGCTCCGCTGAGCGCCGGCGCGTACTGCAGGGAACGGCGTCGGCCGCGCTGCTCTTGGCCGCTCGTCCGGCGCTGACCTCCGTGCCGCAATCCACCCGACCGGTGCCGCTCGCCGCGGTGCGCCTGCTTCCCTCGCCCTATCTTCGCGCGGTCAGCGTAAATCTCGCCTATCTGCACCGCCTGGAACCCGACCGGCTTCTGCATAATTTTCGCAGCCAAGCCGGCCTTACTCCCAAGGGCGCGCTGTACGCGGGGTGGGAAAGCGACACCATCGGAGGCCATACGCTGGGCCATTACCTGTCGGCCTTAAGCCTGATGCATGCACAGACCAGCGACGCCGAGTGTAAGCGCCGTGCCCACTACATCGTCGATGAGCTGGCGCTGTGCCAGGCGCAAAGCGCGGACGGCTTTGTCGCCGGCTTCACCCGCCGGCGCGGCGATGCCATCGAACCGGGAAGACTGGTCTTCGAGGAAGTGCGTCGCGGCGATATCCGTCCGCGCAACTTCGACCTGAACGGTTGCTGGGTGCCGCTTTACAGTTGGCACAAGCTGATGGCGGGACTGCTCGATGCCGATCTCCATTGCGGCAGCAAGCCGGCCATTCCCGTGGCGCAAAGGTTGGGCGGCTATATCGACGGCGTGTGCGACGCGCTCAACGACGCTCAAATCCAATCGATGCTGGATTGCGAGCATGGCGGCCTCAATGAAAGCTTCGCCGAACTCTACCAACGCACCGGCGATCAGCGCTGGCTTAAGCTGTCCGAAAGGATTTATCACCGCAAGATCTTGGAGCCTTTGAGCCGCGGCGAAGATTGCCTGCCCAATATTCATGCGAACACTCAGATCCCGAAGCTGATCGGGCTGGCCAGGCTCCACGAGCTCACCGGCGAACCGAAGCACCTAAGAGCGGCCCGTTTCTTCTGGGAAACGGTTACTCGGGACTATAGCTATGTCATCGGCGGCAATGGCGATCGGGAATATTTCCAGGCGCCGCGCTCCATCTCTCGCCACATCACCGAACAGACCTGCGAATCGTGCAACAGCTACAACATGCTGAAGCTGACTCGGCACCTTTACGCCGCCAGCCCCAGCGCACGCTATTTCGATTATTACGAGCGCACGCATCTTAACCATATCCTGGCGCAGCACCACCCGCGGACCGGCATGTTCGCTTACATGGTGCCTCTGATGTCCGGCAGCCACCGTGAATACTCGACGCCATTCGAGGACTTCTGGTGTTGCGTGGGAACCGGCATGGAAAGCCATGCCAAGCACGGCGACTCGATATTCTGGACCCAGGGCCACGCTGTCATCGTCAATCTCTACATCCCCGCCACCTTGGACTTGCCAAAGATAGGGCTACGGCTCGAGACCGATTATCCGTTCGCGGATGAGGTCACACTGACGCTGACCCGAGTCGGGCCCCGTGCCTCAACTATCGCGCTGCGCATACCCGCGTGGTGTGAGAGCTCGAGTGCCCGCATCAACGGCGTGGCGGTGGTGCCCCGTATTACCGACGGCTATCTGCGCCTGCACCGCACGTGGAAACCAGGAGATGTCGTGCGCCTGCATCTGCCACGCAGGCTGCGGATGGAGTCGGCGGGGGATGATCCGAGCACCATTGCATTGCTCTACGGACCCCTGGTGATGGCCGGCGATCTGGGTCCGGCAACCGATCGCTGGAACGATCCCGCACCGGTGCTGGTCGGCACCGACCTTGCGCAGGGCATCGTGCCGACGACCGAACCCGCCGTGTTCCGTACGCGCGGTGTGATGCGCCCAACGGACCTCACGCTGCGTCCCTTCGCGTTTCAGTACGACCGCAACACGGCTGTTTACTTTCGCCGGTTCACCGAAACGGCCTGGAGGCAGGAACAGCGCGACTTCAAAACGAGGCAAGCGCGGATACGGGCATTGGAGGAACACTCGGCTGACGTCGTGAACTTGGGCGATGCGAACGCTGAGCGCGAGCACCAGCTTGAATCCAAGATGTCGTATGCGGTGGTCTATCGCGGTAGAACAGGGCGCGACGCGCGCTCCGGCGGCTTCTTCGCCTGCACGCTGAAAACGCGGCCGGGTCCCTTGATGCTGCAAGCGACCTATTGGGGCGAAGAGCGCGACCGCCGTTTTGCCATTCTGGTCGACGGCGTAGTGCTGGCAAGAGAGCAATTGAACGGCGATCAGCCCGGCGAGTTCATCGAACGCGATTATCCAATCCCTCAGGCCTTAAGTCAGGACAAGACGACGCTGCGCATCCGATTCGAGCCGGACAATGGCGTCTCGGCGGGTCCGGTTTTTGGCATGCGACTGATCGAGCAAAGACCCTAAACTGGGTACGGCGGGCGGCCGTACCCAGTTGAGACATGATGGGCTATTTCGACTCCGAGCTTGTAATTCACGCCAATAAAATAGCTCCGACCGTAAGGATTATAGTTTTGGTTGTTATACGGCTGGTTCACCGTCCCGGGGACGCTGTTGTCAATCGGCGGCGCCGTGTTGAACATATTCTGCACATTGAAGTACGCCTGGAGACCCGGCAATACCATATAGCGGCCACTGAAGTTGGCGAGCGTCCAGGTGGATACGCGTCCGGCTCCCGGCGTCGCGTAGCCCGATGGGTTTGTATAGGCAACGTAGTTTGGCGTGCGGCCGTCTCTCTCGACATAGAACGTCGCGCTGATCTTTTGCCAGTTCCACGTGGTCGAGAAGTTCTCCCTGGTCTTGAAATCCGTGCTGAAGAAAGGATTCTCGAGGTAGGTCGATTTCCGTATCCCCCGCAAACTGCGTGAAGTTGTGCTTCAGCACGTTGCTGTAGGATCCGGAAAACACGAACTCGCCCGCGACTCCTGCCGACACCGTGTAGTCAAGCGTCGCCGTGAAAACGTTCAAGTTTTCTTCGGCCACATTCACCTTGGGCGTCAAGATATCGCTCAATGCGCCAAACTGATCACGCGTCACGTTTGCTATTGCGTTCACGCACGTGGGCGAGGTCGGGTCCAACTGCCCCAACAGGCAAGCGGATTCTTGCTTCAAGAGCTGATCGGAAGGCTGCACCGTGATTTCATTGGAAATCCTCCAGCTGATGAAGTCCGAGGTGATCAGCAGTCGATCCACCGGCGTCAGCGCGAATCCCAGGTCGTACACCTTGGCGGTAATGGGCTTCAGCGCCGGATTGCCCTGGGTGGTGCCGAATACCTGTTGGTTGCCGGAATACGGGCAATTGCCGATATTGTTCCCGGTAAAGCCTGCCTGGGCGCATCGGTAGTAATCCGTCACGAATTCAAAAAACCCGCTGGGCCCTTGGAACTCATCCGCCAGGGTCGGTGCTTTGAATGCGGTGCCGTAGCGGCCGCGCAGCATCAACATTTGGAACGGACGAAATTCAATGCCTAGGTTGTAGGTGAATTTATCGACGTTTTCGCCCAAGACCTTGTAGTCGTCATAACGCCCCGACAAATCGAGGGTCAGCATTTTTACGACGGGGAGCCTGATCTCGCTCGTGCCGGAATAGCGCGAACGATGACCCGATCCCGCCACTGAGGTGTAGAGATAGGCGCCGCCATTAAAGAAGTCCGGGTCCGGGGCGTAATTCCAGCCCTGAGCACCCCCGTCGAGCACGACTGCCAAGCCGGCATTGCCGCCGGGCAGCTCGAACAACGAGGGATTGGTGACCTGCAGGCGCGCGAGACTTTCCTCCGTCCGGGAATAACTGTTGATCGGACCATTGAAGCTGTTCCATTCCGCCGGAGTCAGCGGTTTGTAGAAATTAGCATAGTTAGGCGCATAGGTCGGTTCACCAAAGCCATTGGGATCGGGACCTAAATTGGGCCCGAAAAGGGGCGCAAAAAAGGCTTCGATCGGCGCGGTGAATGAGGTCTTGAGAGACTCGGTGAGCTTATTCTCCGTATACGTAAAATCCGCCTGGTAGGTCCAGCTGCCAACCATGTTCCCCATTGCGCCCAGGGTTGCCCGGATGCTGTTGGTCGTATTCTTGTTCAGGGTATTGTTAAGACCGCCTGCCTCCTCGGGCGAGAAAATGTGCTGCAGCGTGATGTAGTCATTTAAATTCGGATCATAGAAATCATTGTAGGTATTGGTCACATTGGTGGCCCAAAACCCCGGGCCATTGCTGTATTCGGCCGTGTCATGATCGATGAGGACATCGGTGAATAGTTGAAAGTGTTCATTGAACTCGTCGCTGGCATGCAGATAGCCCTGCGTCGCTTCGGTGCCATTGTTGAGCGTGTAGTAGCCCGCCGTGGTCGTGCCGCAATATTGGCCGCGACCCGGGCGAGCTTTGCAGAGTCGTCGTGCCGTTGAACTGGCTGGCCACGTTGGCGCAGTTGGCCGGATCTTGAAAGTAGTACGCGTTGGATCCGTCGCCGTTGGGGCCAAACACACCCAGCACCAGGTAATCGCGTTCTGCGCGTCTGAGGGGTAGGACCGTTCGCGAAGTATTGGCTGGTAATCGGTCGCTGGTAGCCCCAGATCGGCTGGGTCTTTTCCCATTGGCCACCCACGACGATATTCACGTTACCAAAATTGAAGCCGTCGGCGGCTGCGATGCGCTTATCGGTCCCACCGCCATCGTAGGTCCAACCGTAGCGAGCATCGACATTGAGGCCGTCCATCTTTTTCTTGAGCTTGATATTGATGACGCCCGCGATGGCATCCGACCCGTAGATCGAGGATTGAGCGCCAGGAAGAATATCGATGCTATCAACCAGCAGCGTCGGAATGCCGCTGATGCTCGTGATTGCGCTGGAACCGTTATAGAGAGCGGGATAATCGGCCAAGGGCCGGCCATCGAGCAGGTATTTTGTATAGCTCGGTGAAAGGCCGAAGAGGCTCAAGGTTGACGCGCCTGGCGTGAATCCGTTGGTCGATTGAGCACCCTGCACCGATCCGGTGGCGAAGGAGGCATGTTGCAAAGCCTCCGCCACGTTGGCGAAGCCTTTCGCCTGAATATCTTCGGCGGTAATCGTGGTAACCGGGGTGGATATCTCGGCGCGAACCTGCGGAATCAACGAGCCGGTAACGACGACTTCATCCAGGTCGTCTGGTTTACTGGAGCTGGTGTCGGCGCCGGTGGCGGCAGGTCCGGCCGCAGCAGGTCCGGCGGCCGGACCGGCACCGGCGGCAATCGCGCTACCGATGGAGGAACCGGCGGCGAGAAGCGCCCCGACAATTGCTGTGGCTAGGGTCTTTGACCGAAAAGCTGAGAGGCAAGGTCCGATGCTCTGCACGAAATTCTCCCTTCATTTTCTAAAAACAAAGGCAACTCTCGCCCCTTTTTTGAGCGTGTTGCATTTCATCCCATTGATTGCGTTCACTGCGATCAGTGCGCAACCACTCGCTGCAATCTAGGTGCAGCGTCGATGGTCCAACTATAGCGAGTTGTAGCGCGCTGCACTACTAGTAAGGAACGCCCTTATGGCAAAAAGCCATCGCCGTTCGCACGGCGGCGGTTGCTCGGTGTGCTCAACGAGCCGGGGATCGGGCTTCCTGTGCTCGCAGGTACAAGCCGTCGAATACGGTTTTCCAGGCGGTGTCTTGACCTTTCTTGACTTGCCAATGCTGGCGCACGGAGCCATTGGCATTCGGGGTCCAAGTGATGCGGTTTAAGGTGCGCTTCCCGGTCGCGCGCTCGGTCTGATTCTGCTCAAGCACCATGCTGCCTGCGACCATTCTGCCGTCGAGCTTGAGTGAACCCCCGTGATCGTCGATCCATGTCTGATGCCAACGCTGCCGACGTCGATCGTAAAAACTGACGCTGCGGCCACGCGTGTTATCCACGGAAGTCCACGACTCGAACAACGCGCAACCGCCGAGGTCCGGCTGTATCTCGTTGCGTCCCGCCGGTTGCCCGCGTTCAGTGACCTCCCATTTTCCCAGCCAGAAGTCGAATTGCCGGAACTCCTTGATACGCTATGGAGACGTATCCGAAGGTGGGGAGGTGTCCTTGGCCGTGGCAATGTTGCAAGCGAGAAGCGCCGCGACGATCAGCGATTGATGCCAGAGGTTCACTAGGCGCATGTCTGGCAATCTAGCGCTGAAATCTACACCTCAGCAACGTCCACTTCATGGCGTGCCAAGCAGGACCGCTTAGGCGGCGTCCGGCGTAACGTTGGAGATGGTTACCAGGGTTCGGGGTTTTGAACTGTTGCCGCATCGTAACGTCCTGCCCGAATTGCTGTTCTCGGGCATATCCGGCATTACGCCAACAGGGGGTTACGAACCTTCACCGCCGCAAATCGTGAAAAGTCCCGGTCGGCGGACCATAGCTCGCGAACTCCGTGAAAGCGGCAGATCGCGGCAATCCTCGCATCGTGGATCGCTCCGCCTTGCACGCGTGCAGCAAGTGCGATTCCTGAAAGGCTATCGAGGTAGCCATCTGCCTCGCCGATGAACTCGAGAGTCGGGCAGGCATTCAGCTCTGCGAGCGCCTCCAGAGCGCGCTCGAGCGGTGTCGGCGTTTTGTAGATTTTGGGATGTGTGACGATCGCGATGAACTCATGCGCACAAGGCCACGGGACCGCCCATCGCTCGGTTCCCGCTGCGAGCTTCACGAGAGCGGCATTGGCCTCCGCATGGAACTTCGCGTCCTCCCGATGCGCATACACCAAGAGGTTGGTATCGACGGCGATCATGATTCTTTGTGCGTCGCTTCGCTGTAGATCGTGGTCCGAATCTTTTCCCAGTCAGCCTCGCGAAATTCAGCGTTCAGTCCACCCTTGCCGAAAGTTGGAAAGCGAAATGAGCGAGAACCAGGCGTTCGGCGGTCTTTTAGAACTAAACGCAAGCCTTCTTCCAATACGGCCCGCAACGTCGAGCCTTCACGTTTAGCTAATTGCTGCGAACGCTTCAAAAGATCGTCCGCAATATCTACGGTTGTCTTCACTATGGGTCACCCATATGCGATAGTATGGGACATAAGGGTACCACCATTCAGATCAATATTCCAATGGGGCGGTCATCCACCCCCATCAGGCCTTTGGGTTCGGCAATGCGTAAATACGCGATAATTGAGGCGCTAGCCTAGCGGCTAATTGGGAATCCAGCGCCGGCTGATTGGGAATGTAAAGCCGGCTATCTGGGAAAGTGGTGGGCCCGCTCGGACTCGAACCGAGGACCAAGGGATTCACTTCTGCCCCGCCGTTTCCGGAGGGAGTGGACTATCTCTTCACCCCAGTGGGGTGCGGGACGCTCTAGCCTGTCATTAAGCGCGACTCATACGCGCTCAGGTAGTCTCTGCACCTTCCGGCGGTGCACCGCCGGCTTGGCTCAGGGTTGCCAGCAGCTTCGCAGCTGGTCAGGTTTCCCTGAATTCATCCCGTCCACTTCGCACCTTGCGATGCGAAGGCACCATTCAATGATGAGTCCCCTGCTCTAACCAACTGAGCTACAGGCCCGACGGCGCGCATCTTAACACGTGACCTTCCCGCCCCTGCATGCCCATGGGTTATCGTACCGCGCCAGTGAAAGCCCCATCGCTACCCGATTTGCCGATCAATGCGGCCCTTGCCACGCTCGGCGACGCGCTCATGGGACGCAGCGCGGTGCTGCTCGAAGCGCCGCCCGGCGCCGGCAAGAGCACGATTGTGCCCATCGCACTGTTGCAGGCTCCCTGGCTCACCCATCAAAAGATTCTGATGCTCGAACCGCGCCGCATCGCCGCACGCGCGGTGGCAAATCGGATGGCCGCGCTGCTCGGGCAGCCGGTCGGCCGCACCGTCGGATTTCGGACTCGTCTGGAATCGCGCGTCGGCCGCGAGACGCGCATCGAAGTCGTCACTGAGGGCATTCTCACGCGCATGCTGCAGGAGGATTCTGCTCTCGCCGGCATCGGCTGCGTCATCTTCGACGAGTTTCACGAGCGCAGTCTGAATGCCGATCTGGGACTGGCGCTGTGCATCGAGAGCCAACAGAATCTGCGCGAAGATCTCAAGCTGCTGGTGATGTCGGCCACTCTGGACCTGGAGCCGCTGGCGCGTTTGCTGGGCGACGCTCCGGTCGTGTCCGCGGCCGGGCGCAGTTTTGAGGTGAGGACTCACTTCGTTCCCCGGCGCAGCGAGCTTCATCTGGAACTGCAGGTCGCGCAAGTGGTGCGATCGGCCTTGCACCAACATGAAGGCGACATCTTGTGCTTTCTACCCGGGGCCGCGGAGATTCGCCGCGTACAACGCACGCTGGAGGCGTCCGAACTCGATCGCGGCATTCGCGTACTGCCGCTGTATGGCGAACTCGAGGGCGACGCACAAGATGCAGCGCTGGCGCCGGCGGCTCCCGGGCAACGCAAAATCGTGTTGGCAACCAGCATTGCGGAAACCAGTCTGACCATTGAAGGCGTCCGCGTGGTGGTCGACTCGGGAATGCGGCGCTATTCGGAGTTCGATCCTTCCACCGGCATGAGCCGCCTGGTCACCGGAAAGGTGTCGCAAGCGGCCGCGGATCAGCGCCGCGGGCGCGCCGGCCGCCTGAGCGCCGGGGATTGTTATCGGCTTTGGTCCGAGGGCACGCATGCGTCTTTGAGCCCGCAGACACCGCCGGAGATTCTCCATGCCGACCTCGCGCCGCTGGCGCTGGAGCTTGCCTGCTGGGGCACCGCGGACGCCACCAGCATGGCATGGCTCGATGCTCCGCCCGCGGCTCCCTTGGATCAGGCGCGGGGCCTGCTGCGCCAGCTCGAGGCCATCGATGCGAGCGCGCGAGTGACGCCGCATGGACGCACGCTGGAGCGCCTCGGTATGCATCCGCGCCTCGGCCACATGCTCGTCAAGTCGCGCGACTTGGGCGCCGCGCGCCTCGCGTGCGATCTCGCGGCCATCTTGAGCGAGCGCGACCTGCTGCGCGCAGCGGCGGGAGCGCGCGATGCGGACTTGCGGCTGCGAGTGGCGGTGCTGCGCGGCGACGACAGCGAAGTGCCCGCGGGTGTCACGGTGGATGCGCGCGCCCGGGCCCAAGCACAGCGCAGCGCCAGTCGCTGGCAGCGGGATCTTGCCGGCGGCGCGCGCGACACCGCGGATCCGCACGACGCCACCGGCATCCTGCTGGCGTGGGCATATCCGGATCGCATCGCGCGTTCGCGCGGCGAGGGGGGACGGTACTTGCTGGCCAATGGGCGCGGCGCGCGGTTCGGCGAGCCTCAAGCGATCGCAAAAGCGCCGTTCATCGTTGCGGCGGAGCTGGACGGAGCGGATCGCGAGGCGCGAATTTTTCTCGCGGCCCCGGTGAGCCGCGATGCCCTAGAGCAGCACTTCGAGGCGCTCATCACCGAGGCGGCGGAGATCTACTGGGACGAGCGCGATGGGGCCGTGAGCGCGCGACGGGAACGGCGGCTCGGCGCCCTGACGTTGGAATCATCCGAGATGCGCGATCCGGATGCCCATGCGGTGCAAGAGGCGGTGCTCATCGGACTCCGACAAACGGGAATCGCGCGCCTGCCGTGGACCAAGGAGCTGCGGCAGTGGCGCGCGCGCGTCATGCTGATGCACAAATTTCACGTCCCCAGTCCCACCGTTTGGCCGGACCTCAGCGATGAGGCGCTCGAGCGCACCTTGGGAGAATGGGCACCGCCGTGGGTTTCGGGTTTCACGCGTCGCGAGCATTTCGCGCGCATGGACTTGAGCCATGCGCTGCGCTCTTTCGTGACTCACGCGCAGGGAGTCATTTTGGAACGAGAAGCGCCGGCGGATTTCACCGTTCCGAGCGGTTCTCGCATACCCATCGACTACTTGGACGGCGAGCATCCCACCTTGTCGGTGCGCCTGCAGGAATTATTTGGATTGCGCGAGACGCCGGCGGTGGCCGGCGGCAAGCTGCCGCTGCTGCTGAAGCTGCTCTCGCCCGCCGGGCGGCCGGTGCAGATCACCAAGGATCTGGTGAGCTTTTGGAATCGCGGCTATCACGAGGTCAAAAAAGATCTCAAAGGCCGCTATCCGAAGCACTATTGGCCGGACGATCCTTTCACCGCACAGGCCACGCGCCGCGCGCGGCCGCGCTAATATCGACAACATCAAAACCATCTTAGGGATACTGACATCATGCGCCCGACAGCGCTCATCGCCGTGCTTCTCTTGAGTGTGTCCTGCGCGATGAGCGCGAAGTCCGCCGACGGCGTGGCCGCCTCGATGAATCCCGCGGCAACCGCGCGGTTCGCCGGGCTGGCGCTCAAATGCCTGCACGATGAGTATCCGAATCACATCAGCTTGACGATGGAAGGCGACAGCGATGCGCGCCCGCCACGTCAACTGACGCCGGCATTCTATGGTTGCTTCGACTGGCATTCGGACGTGCATGGACACTGGCTGCTGCTGCGTCTGCTGCGGCTGTTCCCCAATGCGGTTTACGCCCCACAGGCGCGCGCCGAGCTGGCGCGCAGTTTTACGGCGGAAAACATCGCCGGTGAAGTGGGCTATCTTAAGCACCCCGGGCGCGCCTCGTTCGAGCGTCCCTATGGGCTTGCCTGGCTGCTCAAGCTGTCCGCGGAACTGCGCGAGTGGCAGGATCCGCAAGCGCAGCAATGGTCGAGCACATTGCGGCCGTTGGAGGCCGAAGCGGCGTCGCGGCTGAAGAGCTGGCTGCCGAAGCTGCACTACCCCATTCGAATCGGCGAGCACGATCAGACCGCGTTCTCCTTCGGCCTGATCTGGGACTGGGCCGCGGTCGCGGGCGATGCCGAAATGAGCGCATTGCTCAAGGACGCGGCGACCCGGTTCTATCTTGACGACCGCAACTGCCCGCTGAACTACGAGCCGTCCGGCGAGGACTTCCTCTCGCCCTGCCTTGCCGAGGCGGACTTTATGCGCCGAGTGCTCGCACCGAAGGCCTTCGCCGCCTGGTTGTCGGGCTTCCTTCCGGACATTCCCAAGAGCGCAGACGGCAGCTGGCTGCAGCCGGCCGTGGTGACCGACCGTTCGGATCCGAAGCTCGCCCATATCGACGGCCTTAACTTAAGCCGCGCCTGGATGCTCGAGGGCATTGCGCATGGTCTGCCGAGCGGCGATCGGCGCGTGCCGGTACTTCTCGGCGTCGCCGCACGACATCGGGACGCGGCGCTGCCGGCGGTCACGGGTGAGCACTACGAGGGCGGCCACTGGTTGGGCACCTTTGCGGTGTACCTGACGAGCGCGGCCGGCCTGCGCTGATATAATCGCCGCGCCATCACGTTGGCGGCTGATCGCGGGGGAAATCATGACAGAGCACAGCGAGACCGATCGCGCCACGTTCACGGCGATGACCGAGAGCACCGAGGCCGACTGGAAGAAGATTGCCGCGGCCGCGCATACGTTCAATGGCGAGCTCGCCAACCGCGTGCTCGCGCACTTGCAACTGCTGAAAGGCGATTGCGGCGGCTTCCTAGTCGACCGGCTGGAGCATTCACTGCAATCGGCGACGCTCGCCTATCGCGATCGCATGGACGAGGAATACGTCGTCTGCGCGTTGCTGCACGACATGGGCGACATTCTCGCCTCGGCCAATCATGCCGAGCTCGCGGCAACCATCTTGAAGCCCTTCGTGTCGGACGAAAATTGGTGGCTGCTGCAGCATCACGGAATCTTCCAGGGATACTATTTTTTCCATCACTTGGGGCTGGATCGGAACATGCGGGATCAGTACCGCAACCATCCTAATTTCGAGCGTACGGCCTTGTTCTGTGCGCGGCATGATCAGAATGCCTTCGATCCAAACTACGACACGATGCCGCTGGAAGCCTTCGTGCCGTTGGTGCAGCGTGTCATGGCTCGCCCCAAGCGCTCGATCTATTTGCGCGAGGACTCACGCCAGACGGTCAGCGTCTAGGGCTTGACCTGCGCCGTCTCGGCGCTGCCTTGCTCGACGGCGACGACCGCCGGCGTGCGCCAGCCGCTGCGCACGCCCCAAAAGTAAAAGGCGAGCGAAGTCAGCGCCACGCACAATTGATCCCAGCCATAGCCGATGTAGTCGTGGCCTTCGAATTCCTTGCTGCCGGCCCACGACAGAGCGGTGATCACGGACAGGTACGCGAAGAGCCACCAGGAAGCGCGCAACTGCCGCCCGAAATCGCGCCATTTGCCCTTCGCTTGGTAGTAGAAGTACACCGGCAGCGGCAGAATCAACAGCAGCATGATCTGCCCGGTGTGCGGCCAGCGCGCCCAGAACAGCATCAATGTCGCCAGCACAAAAGCCACCGGTGCCAAGACCGGCAGCCCCGGCACACGCAGCGGCCGGTGCAGATTAGGTGCGGTACGCCTGAGCACGATGACGCTGATCGGCACCACCAGGTAGGTGATGATGGTGGCCACCGAGATTACCGCCGCGAGCTTGCCCCAACCGCGGAAAAAGAACAGAAAAATGAAGGATACGACCAAGTTGAACCACATCGCGGGGCGCGGAATGCCGTAGCGCGGATGCACGCGGCCGAATACGGCAGGGGCCGTACCGTTGCGTTCCATGGCGTAGATCATCCGCGCGGTGGTGGCGGTGTAGGTACTGCCCGTGCCGCTGGGACTGACGAAGGCGTCGGCATACAGCAGTAGAGCGAGCCAGTTGAGGTTGAGCGCCAGCGCCAGTTGCGCGAATGGCGAGCTGTATTCCAACGCCGCCCACCCTTCGCCCAGGTGTTCCGGCGCCACCGAGCCTAAGAAAGCCACTTGCAGCATCAGGTAAACCACCGTGCTCAAGGCGATCGAGCCGAAGATCGCGAACGGCACGCTGCGCCCCGGATGACGGGCCTCGCCCGCCAGATTTACCGGGCTTTGGAAGCCGTTGTAGCTAAAGACGATGCCGCTGGTGGCCACCGCGGTGAGGATCGCGGCCAGATTGCCGACGTGCTGCCCACCGTGCACGCCCACCTTAAAATTTCCCCAATGAAATCCGCTCAGCACCAAGGCGACGGCAGTCGCCGCCGGCACGATGAGCTTGAAAAAGGTGATGGCGCTGTTGGTGCTCGCAAACACCTTCACGCTCCAGAAATTGAGCAGAAAATAAATCACCACCAGCCCCGCGGCGATCGACAGGCCCGCGCGGGTCAATTCTCCCTGACCGTTGGCCGCATGCACGTACAGCGAGTGCGCCCAGGCCCACGGCCATGAACTCATGTACTGCACCGACGCCTCGGCCTCCACCGGGATCACCGAAACAATGGCGATCCACGCCGCCCAACCCGCCACGAAGCCCACCAGCGAGCCGTGCGAATAGTGCCCATAGCGCACCGCGCCGCCGGACTCGGGGAACATGGCGCCGAGCTCGGCATAGGTGAACGCGACGAACAAAATGACGACCGCGCCGATGATCCAGGCATAGATTGCCCCGGGACCTGCCAGCTGCGCAGCACGCCAGGCACCGAACAGCCAGCCGGATCCGATGATGGAACCCAATCCCGTGAACATCAGCGCAATGGCGCCAACTTCGCGACGTATCGCACTTTCATTGGACATTGATGATCTCCCTGGCCGGACTGTACCGGCTTAGCACCGTCCTCCGCTATGCCGATGTGCTAAAAGGCACCCTTGAAGACTTGGCTGTACCGCAGACTGGTTGAACCGCTGGTGGCGCTGTTGCGCCAGGGAATCTCGCCGCAGCGGCTGGCGCTTTGCGCCGCGATCGGGATCGTCGTCGGCAACATTCCCATCC
Source organism: uncultured Gammaproteobacteria bacterium (assembly GCA_963749775.1). Lineage (GTDB taxonomy): Bacteria > Pseudomonadota > Gammaproteobacteria > Steroidobacterales > Steroidobacteraceae > Bog-1198. The sequence goes on along the minus strand of CAVVPB010000004.1, from coordinate 467 downwards.
TCGGGGTGTCGACGATCATGTGTACCTTCATCGCGCTGATTTTTCGGTTGAATTTGCCGGCCATGCAACTGGTGCAAGCCGCGATGGCGCCCACTCAATTGTTGCTGCTCATACCCTTCGTGCGGCTCGGCGAATGGGTGTTGCGCGCACCGCCCCAGGTCCTGTCCATCAAAGCGGCGCTGGGCCTGGTATCGACCGGTGTCTGGCATGCGGTTGTCGTGCTGCGAGATGCTATTTTCCATGCGATCCTCGCCTGGGCACTGCTTGCACCTCTGTGCGTTTATCTGTTCTTCCGGCTGCTGACGCCGGTATTCGAGCGCACCGCCGCCCAATTTAGATGAATTATCCTGAGCGCTTTTCGCTATATTTCGTGCTCTCGCGACATCGCGCCACGGGCATGCCAATGATCAGCAGGGCGATCAGCATTTTCATCCGCACAGGCGTCCTCTTAGCATCGCTCGCCGGCG
>CAVVPB010000003.1:0-591418 GCA_963749775.1 uncultured Gammaproteobacteria bacterium | reverse complement strand
GCCATGACACTCGCCGGAGCCGCCACGCTGTATCTGGCGATCATGCTAATTGGCCGGTAAATCGCGCATCGCCGCGCTGCCGGCCGAGGCCATCACGATGCTGGTGATGGCAGCCCACTGAATCAGCGTCAAATGCTCGCTTAAGAATAGCAAGCCCGAGACAGCGCCCAGCGCCGGATTCAAACTCATCAACACGCCGAAAGTACGCGTAGGAATTCGCGGCATGGCGAAATTTTCCAGCGAATAGGGCAGCGTGGGGAGAGCACGGCAACGCCGATGGCCGTCGGCAGGATCGCGGCAACGAAAAGTTGCGCGTCGCCGTGCACAACGCTGACGGGCACGATGACGAATGCGCCTATGACGGTTCCCAACGCGGTAATTTGACCGCCATGCGCGGCGCCGGCTCTGCGCCCAAAGACGATGTAGAGGGCCCAGCAGGCGCCGGCCGCGAGCGCGTACGCGATGCCGAGCGAAGACAGCGGCCCGGCGCCAAACCCTAGGGGCAGCAACGCCGCCAGGCCCAGCGCCGCCAGCAAAATCCACAGAAAATCGATGGGGCGCCGCGACGCAAAGATCGCCACGCCGAGCGGCCCCGTGAATTCCAGCGCCATCGTTACGCCTAGGGGAATGTAACTTATGGCCAGGTAGAAAAAGAAATTCATCCACCCCATGGCCACGCCGTACACGATGACGGTACGCAGCTCGCGCCGCGTGAAACGCAAATGCCAAGGGCGCCGGCGATAAGCAGGTGGCGGAGGCGATCGCCAGGCGCAGCGCGGCGGTGCCGCCGGCCCCCACCACCGGGAACAGGCTTTTGGCGAGGGTCGCACCCCGCTGGAAACAGACCATCGCGCCCGTCACGGCCGCCACGGGTACGGCGATGGGAGAATTTTGGATTCGTTAGTCAACCCGCGGCGTCGTCCTGCGGATTTTCCGTTAGATGCAGATGCTTCATTACGCGCTTGAGATTTCGACGAATCTCATTCAGGTGGCCAATGCTGACCGCCGTCTTCATCGCCTCTTTCAGGGGCTGCAAGGGATAGCCGCCGTAGGCCCCGGCGATGGGCACGTCGTTGGTGACCGACGATCTTCCGGACAGTACGACGTTTCGGCGACTGTGACATGCGCCGTGACGACGGAATTACCGCCGGTGACGAATTGCCGTCCAATCTTCGTCGAGCCCCCCATCATGAATCCTGCGGTGAAGAAGCCATTTTCGCCCAGGTCACAGTTATGCGCGATATGACAGATGTTATCCAGCTTGGTCCCGGCGCGAATATGCGTGGAGGTGAGCATGGCTCGGTCGATCGCGCAGTTACTGCCGATTTCCACGCCATCACCGATGATCACATTGCCTAAGTGGGCGATCTTGCGCGGTTTCCCGTCAGGATCAACGGCGTAGCCGAACCCGTCGCTGCCGATGGTGGTGTGCGGATGAATCTCGCAATTTGCCCCGACTTGGCAAGCGGCGCCGACAAAGACATGCGGGTTCCGGTGCTGCCGGCGCCGATCCTGGCTCCGTTTTCAACCACGCAGTGGGCACCGATCAGGCAGCCATCCCCGACATGCGCGCCGGCGCCAATGACGCAATACGGCCCCAAAAACACCTGGTGGCCGACCACCGCATCGCAATGCACGACGGCGGTCGGGTGGCGTTCCCCCCACTGGGTGAACCGGCCCGGCTTGCTGTCGAAGTATTTGAGCAGCGTCGCCATGCCCATCGAGATGTTCTTCACAGAGAAGCAGCAGCTGTCGGCGTCGGTGGCCGCGCCGACTTGTTCAGCCATGTTTGCATGTACGATGAGAATGGCGGGTTTGTGGCGCCGCGCCTCGGCGAGCTGGTCCTCAGTGCTCACGTACACCAGGCTTTCGGGCGACGCCTCTTCCGGGACGCGGCATTGCGTCGCCGTGTATTCGAGATTTCCGTGGAGAAATGTAAAGATGTTCGAATGTTGATTCTTGATGAGCTGAGCGCTAAGCATGCTGCCGTCCCCTAAGAATCCGCCGGCGAATAATTATAATAGTTGCGAACAACGCGGGAGATTACCATCGTCCATGTAGCTTCGCGCGACCTTCAAGCCATCGAGCGGATTTCACAGAATGTGATGCCGACGGCCACCGTTGATCTTGCCCGTGCTTTGCTCGGCAAAGTCCTGGTGCGCGAGTTCGACGGCGCCCTCTTACTGGGCCGGATCGTGGAGACCGAGGCCTATTTGCCGCATGAACCGGCGTGTCACGCCTTTCGCGGCATGACGCAGCGCAACCGCTCGCTGTTCCTGGAGCGCGGCCATGCCTATGTTTATTTATGCTACGGCACTTCCTACATGCTGAATGTATCGAGCGAAGCAGGCGGCATCGGCGCCGGCGTATTGCTGCGCGCGCTGGAGCCATTGCACGGTATCGAACAGATGCAGCGCAACGCGAAATCGCGCCGCTTGATCGACCTGGCACGGGGGCCGGGCCGGCTGACCACCGCCTTCAAGGTGGATCGACGCCACGATGGCCTGAATCTTTTTTCTTCGCCGCAGCTCTGGATCGGCGCCGACGATGCGCAAGTCGGACCGATTCGTGAAAGCGTGCGGATCGGCCTCACCAAGGCAGCCGACCTGCCTTTAAGATACTTCATCGCGGGCAGTTCCTATGTGAGCGGATCGCGAAAGCTCAATAACCCCACGGAGGTGCGATGCGCGCCATCCTGATCCGCACCATGGCCGCGACCTTGACGGCCATCTGCGGCATTGCACAGGGCGCGTGTCCCGAACACGTGACCACCCAGATCGATGTGAGCGGATCAAATCTCTGCGTGTTCATCGAAGATACCGCACTGTCGAAGCAGCAACCGTTGTTGCGCACCTGGATCGATCGCTCCGCGCAAATCGTCGCGCAATACTACGGTCGATTTCCGGCGCCATTGCTGGTCCTCAAGCTGCAGGGAATGGACGGCAGCGGCGTCGGGGGCGGACGCACGACCAATGATGCGGGCCTGGTCATTGAGATGCGCGTCGGGCGCGACTCGACGGCCGGCACCTTGGCATCGGATTGGGTTCTGGTGCACGAAATGGTGCACCTTGCGCTCCCCGAAGTGGGCCGCAGCCATAGCTGGCTGGCCGAGGGGCTCGCCACCTATGTCGAAGGCGTCGCCCGCGCGCAATTCGGCAATCGCGACATTGCCGATGTCTGGGCCGAAGATCGTCATTCCATGCCGCTGGGATTACCGCACGCCGGGGAAGGCGGCCTGGATCAATCGCACGGCTGGGGGCGCACCTACTGGGGCGGCGCACTGTATTGCCTGCAGGCGGATGTGGCGATACGCGAACAGACGGCGAACCGAGCTGGATTGCAAACGGCGTTGCGCGCCATCTTAAGCGAGACCGGGGGCTACGCCTTCGACAGCGACATCGTGGACGTCCTTCGAATCGGCGACGCGGCAACCGGTACGCACGTGCTGTACGGGCTGTACGAGCAGGTCAGAGCCGCGCCCATCACGCCCGATCTTGATGTGCTGTGGACTTTGCTGGGCGTTCCAAACGACCCCAATACGCAGCCGTTTAACGATCATGCACCGTTGGCGGCCATCCGCATCGCCATTACTGCGCGGCAACCCGGCCCGCTAGTGTTCCGAAAAATTAGGCTCGCGCTTTTCGAAAAAGGCGCGGACACCCTCGACGCAGTCCTGCGTCTCCAGGGTCATCTCCTGGGCGCTGCGCTCCGCCCGCAGTTGCTCCTGCAACGAATTATCGAAAGTCGAGGCATGCAATGTGCGAATTTGGCCGAGAACCGCGCAGGGCCCGGTGGCGAGCCGATGCGCCACCGCCTGCGCGCGGCCGATGAGTTCGGCGGCCGGCACCACGGCATAGGCAAGCCCCCACTCGAGCGCCGTCTTGGCGTCGATCCTTTCCGCGAGCATCAGCGACGACAGCGAGCGGCCCGCTCCTATCCTGCGCGCCAGATGGAACGTGATGCCGGCATCGGGGACCAAACCAAGACGCGCAAAGGATGGCAAGAAATAGGCGTTGTCGGCGGCGATGATGATATCGCTGGCCAGCGCAAGGCTCATGCCGGCGCCCACGGCGGCCCCATTGACCGCCGCCACAATCGGGAATCGAAACCCGCTCAGGCGAAGGATCAACGGATCCATGAAGCGGCGCATTTCGAAATGCGCTCGTTGCCGAGCTTCGTGGGTTTTCAAATCGATGGAATGAAGATCGAGGCCGCTGCAAAAGACATCGTTGCTGCCGGTGATGACCACCGCTTTTGCACCGCCTTCCCCCTTCTGAATTTGATCGAGCGCGAGATGTATCGCGCGAATGACGGTGATATCGATCGCATTGCTGCACGCCGATCGCTGGAGCGCCAACGTAGCGACTCCGTCGGACACCGTGAACGACAAGGAATTCATTTCTACCCCCCCCGGCATGGCCGTCTTGAGCAGATCATGCCCCCTGCCAACCGCCACCGCAAGGAGATTGCTGCGCCGTTGCACGCGGCCCCATGATCCCGCAATATTCGCCTGCCAAAAAGCCTGTCCAACCCCTGCCGGAGTCCAAATGATGTCGATACTAGGTGGGCGCCCGTCCGCTCGTTTCCTGCTGCTGGGTGCGTTGCTGCTGACGGCGGGCGCGCGATCCTCGCCCGCGGATCAGGCGCTGCCGAATGAAACCCCCGCCACATTTGTACCGCGACTCGAGAGCTTCGACTATATCAAGCGCGAGGAGATGATTCCGATGCGCGATGGAGTGAAGCTGAAAACAGTGATTCTCATTCCGCGCGGGGCGCATCGCGCACCGATATTGCTCAGTCGCACTCCCTACGGCGCGACATCGCGAATCGCGAGAAACGTCAGCGTGCATCTTGACGCGCTGCTCGACAGCAACGATGTGGCCGATGACGCGGTGCTCAACAGCGGCTACATCCGCGTCATGCAGGATGTGCGCGGCAAGCACGGCTCGGAGGGCGACTACGTGATGACAAGGCCCTTGCGCGGCCCGCTCAATCCGACCGCCGTGGATCACTCCACCGATACGTACGACACCATCGATTGGCTGATCAAGAATATCCCGGAGACCAACGGTAAGGTCGGAATTCTCGGCATCTCCTACGACGGCTTCACCGCACTGATGGCGCTGGTGCACCCGCACCCGGCGCTGCGCGCCGCGATTCCGATCAACGCGATGGTTGACGGCTGGATGGGCGATGACTGGTTCCACAAAGGCGCGTTTCGCCAGGACAGCTTGTCCTACATTCATGATCAGGAAGCCACTCGCGGCAGCGACCTTTCTGGTGGACCGATCACTACGACGACTACGACACCTGGCTACAGGCCGGTTCAGTGGGCGAGATGGCGCGCCGTCACGGCCTCGAACAAGTGGGTTTCGCCACCAAGATCATGAGCCATCCCGCGTACGATGAGTTCTGGCAGGAACAGGCGATGGACAAAATCCTCGCCAAGCAAAATGTCACCGTGCCGACCATGCTGGTGCACAGTCTCTGGGATCAGGAAGACATCTACGGCAATATCGCGGTTTACAAGGCGCTTAAAGCGCACCAGGCCGACACCTCGAATATTTATCTGGTCATAGGCCCCTGGTTTCACCACCAGCAACGGCTCGACGGCAGTGCCATTGGTCAGATCCGCTTTGGCAGCGATACCGCGGAATACTTCCGCAAATACCTGGTGCGGCCATTTTTCGATCACTATCTTAAGGATGACGCGCCGCCTCTCGACATAGCGCAAGTCACCGCGTTCGAGACCGGCACGAATCGCTGGCTGCATCTTGCGGCGTGGCCGAGCGGTTGCGACTCGGGTTGCAGCATCCGCACTCAAAAGCTTTACCTGCAGAGTGGCGGCAATTTGCGCTTGGGCGGAGCGCGATTCGGCATCTGCGCGCGAACCGGTGCGGCCGACTTTGAAGCCTACGTCGCCGATCCGGCCAAGCCGGTACCTTACATTCCGAGGCCCATCCATATTGCCGGCGACGGCGCGGCGAGCTGGCGAAATTGGCTGGTCAGCGATCAACGCGATGTTGCATCCCGCACCGACGTTTTGAGCTTCTCCACCCCGGTACTCGCCGAACCGGTAAAAATCAGCGGCGAGCCCATCGCCAATCTCATCGCCTCGACGACCGGCAGTGACGGGGATTTCGTGGTGAAGCTAATCGATGTCTATCCTGACCAAGTCGGACGCGAACCGGTGATGGGCGGCTATCAATTGATGGTTTCAGCGGACATTCTGCGCGGCCGCTATCGGGATTCCTTCAGCGATCCGAAACCGATTCCCGCGGATCAGAAACAGGTTTTCCGCTTCGCATTGCCCACGACCAACCATGTGTTCCTGCCCGGGCACCGCATCATGGTGCAGGTGCAATCAAGCTGGTTCCCGTTGTATGACAGGAACCCACAGACCTATGTGAACAATATCTTTTTCGCCAAGCCCGGCGACTACAAGAAAGCCACTATCAAGATATTTGTCGGTGGGTCGGCGGTGAGTTTCGTGGATTTGCCGGTGGTTCAGGCAGCCGATTCCAAATAACTACCGCGACATAAGTCAAAGCGGCCGAGTACCACTCGGCCGCTGACTTCGGCTGTCCGGCGGACTATTTCTCGTGCTCGCCCTTCTTTTCCTCGGCATGCTGCGCCTTCGCAGGCTTTGGCGGCGGCTGCGGGTGATTCGCGCCCGCCGGCTGCCCCGGCTGGTTTTGCGCCTGAACGGTGCCTTTCGGCTGCCCCTGAGTACGCACGTTCGGCTGACCCTGCGCCTGCCCGCCATTCGGTTGACCTTGCGCCTGGCCGCATTGTTGTCCCTGCGCCTGCCGGCCGTTCGGCTGTCCCGGCGTTCGCACAAAGCCGTTCGGTTGCCCTTGCGCCTGCCCGCCATTCGGTTGTCCCTGTGCCTGCCGGCCGTTCGGCTGGTTCGGTGTTCGCACAAAGCCGTTCGGCTGACCCGGTTGACCCGGGGAATGAAACCCACCGGCCGGCGCGCCATGAGCGCCGACTACGCCGGGCGCATTGAATGCCGCGGGTCGAGGCGTCGCCGCTATGGCCGGATGCCCCCCGTTGGCTCGAGCCATGAGGTCCGGATTTCGCGCCGATTCTTGCAGGTGTTGGTGCTGCATCGCGGTGGGCTGAAGGTGCGGTTCCGCGGCCCAGGCCCTCTCCTCACGAGTCGGTACCACCGTACCGCCGGGGCCGCCGTGGAAGCTGACCTTGGTCACTGAAACATTATTGACGACCGTTTCGTTGTAGGTGTTGTGAATGACAGTGACATTCACGTTGTTGACCGATCGGTTGTAGGCAAATGAATTGCCGACCCATCGCCCGCCGGCAAATCCGACACCGACGTAGCCGAAACCGTAGTTCACGCCGCCGTAGTAGCCCACGTGCGGGCCCCAATAGCCGGCATGGAAGCCGTAGACCCCGCCGACGAAGGCCCAGTAGCCAGGCGTCCATAGCACCCCAACCCGAGGCGGCTGTACCCAGGTGCCCGGCACCCAATAGTATCCGCCGCCCCCCCATGCCCAATAGCCGGGTGTCCACATGTATCCCTCTTCAGGGCATGGCGGTTGATCGTAATCCGGCAACGGGGGAGGCGCTTCGGTCGCGCGCGCTTCTATATCACCGGAAGGCTCGTCATAGGCCTGCACAGGCGCCGGCGGCGGCACATACGCCCGCGGGGGCGGCGGAGGCGGCGGACTTGCGACACGCACTACGCAGCCTCCGAGCAGAGTCACAGCCGAAACCGCCAGCAGCACGCCGGTCATCGGAAGCGTTGAATTTAAAGGGTTTTTTCTAAAGATCGCCATAGGTTTCCGCCAGTTAGATGGTTATGCCCCAGCGTACGCACCGGTACGCCGTCTATGGAACATATAACGTCACACTTCTGGGATTGGCTAGCAGCGTGAAGGGAATGTAACGCTGCTGCGGCGCCGCAAACCTGGGCGTCGCGCAGCTATAAAGGTACCGCCGCGAAGCCGCGGCGGTACCCTTGGAGGCTGATGATCAGGCATCAATCGTGCGCTTGAAGGTCTCCGGCAGGAACAACAGGCCCAGCACCACGGTTATGCCCGCCACGACGATGGGATACCAAAGCCCATAGTAGATATCGCCCGTTGCCGCCACCATGGCAAACGCGATGGTGGGCAGAAACCCTCCAAACCAGCCGTTGCCGATGTGATAGGGCAGCGACATGGCGCTGTAGCGGATTCGCGCCGGAAACAGCTCCACCAACATCGCTGCGATCGGCCCATACACCATGGTTACGTACAGCACCAGGATGAAGAGAATGAGCACGACCATTGGCTTGTTGACGGTCGCCGGATCCGCCTTGTCCGGGTAACCTGCCGCGGTCAAAGATGCCTTGACCTGCTTTTGGAACGCCGCAATCGCGGCCTTGCGCTCGGCTCCTGTCACGACCTTAGGATCGGGGGCGGTGAATGTACTAGTGCCGCTGCGAATCTGCGCCACCGTGCCCGGCGGCGCATCTTCGCGCCGGTAGGACACGCCGGCTTTCGCCAGATAGTTCTTGGCGATGTCGCATGATTTCGTATCGAAAGCGTTCTTCCCAATCGGATCAAATTGGAGCGAACAATCTTTCGGATCGGCGATCACCGTGACCGGCGTGGCGCGCTGCGCCGCGTACAGCGCCGGATTGGCGTAGCGCGTCAGCGCCCCGAACAGCGGGAAATAGGTCAGCAGCGCCAGCAAGCAGCCCGCCATGATGATGGGCTTTCTACCGATTCTATCGGACAGCCATCCAAATAAGACGAACCCGGGCGTAGCCAACACCAGCGCGACTGCTATCAATATGTTGGTGGTGGCGCCGTCCACCTTCACGATTCGTTCGAGAAAGAACAGGGCGTAGAACTGTCCCGTGTACCACACCACGGCCTGGCCCATGACCGCGCCTAATAAGCTGATCAGCACGATCTTGAGATTCGGCCAGCGGCCGAACGCCTCCGACAGCGGCGCCTTCGACGTGGTTCCCAAGTTCTTCATCTTGACGAACACCGGGCTCTCGTCCAGCTGCATGCGTATCCACAGCGAAATGCCGAGAAGAACGACGGAAATCAAGAACGGTATGCGCCATCCCCAGGCCTTGAACGCATCCTCGCCGAGGCTGGTTCGAGTCACGATGACGACGATCAGCGCGCCGAATAAACCCAGCGTTGCGGTGGTCTGAATGAAACTGGTAAACAAACCACGTTTTCCCGCCGGTGCGTGTTCGGCGACGTAAGTCGCGGCACCACCGTACTCACCTCCCAACGCCAGTCCTTGGAGCAAGCGCAGCGCCACCAGCAGGATGGGCGCCAGCACGCCGGCGGTGGCGTAGTTCGGTAGGAGTCCGACGGCAAAGGTCGAACCGCCCATGATTCCCATGGTGATCAGGAAGGTATGCTTGCGCCCCACCAGGTCGCCCAAGCGTCCGAACACCAGCGCGCCGAACGGCCGCACCGCAAAGCCCGCCGCGAAAGCGGCCAACGCGAAGATAAAGCCGGTCACTTCGTTGACGCCGGAGAAGAATTGCGAACTGATCACCGCGGCGAGCAGACCGTACAGATAAAAGTCGTACCATTCGAATACCGTGCCCAGCGAAGAGGCCCCGATGGTCAGCCAATTGCTCTGAGCTGCGGACGTTGCCTTGGGTAATCCCGCATCTGCGGACGTACTAGCCATTATTGCTCCCCCATTTTTTATTTAAGATTCTTGCTGTGCCAATAACTACCATTGAAACTCCCGCCTCGCTAGTGCTTGAGCGCCCCCGCCGTGATGGCCGCGCGCAGTTCCGTCAGCTTATGCTTGATCGTCTCCGCATTTTGCGGCCCCATTCGAATCAGCAGTTTTTGCCCGGCGGGGCGCGCCTCGAGCGTCGGATCGGCAAAGGTATACATGACATTGGGGCGCACCAGCTCGATCGCGCCCTTCGGTTGCGGCGTTGCCAGCATGACGTCGATGACCTGCACCAACCGATCGTTGAAATAACCGTTCGGATACCCCAGGTTTTGATAGGCCTCCTGAAATAGCGGATAGAAACGAATATAGACCGCGGCGAGCTGTTGCATGTCGAGATCGTGTATCACCGTCACCAGAGGCTTGTATCGCTCGAAATTCTGCTTGTTGAGAGTCGCGTGCAGTTCATCGCCGTCGGCGGCGAACGAACCCTCGACAGGCTTGGTGGGACGCTTATCCACGGCGACCTTTTGGCGCGGCAGATTGTCGATGGTCACGACCAATCGGCGGATGAGATTTTCCGGCATCAGATAGTCGTGCACCGATGCGGCACCGCCCACTTGGGCCAGCGCTTCGCGCAGGGGCGCGTCGCTGTCGGCCAGATCCGGCAACGGTGCCGCGGGCGGCGAACCACCCGCCGCGGGTAGGGGATGCTCGATTTCCGGTTCCGCGGCCGGCGCTACGGTTGCCGGCGATGAGGCCACCACCGGCAGCGGCGCCTGACGGCCCTTCAAGTAGTACACCGCTGCCATCGCAAGGACGAAAACCAGGGCTGCGACGGCGACGAGCGGTCTGTTCATGCGATCTCGCGGCTAGCCCGTGTTTTGCATCCGCAGTTGTAGTTCATGCCGGCGGTAGTCGATGATCAGCGTGTCGAGCAAGCCGAGCGTATCCATGCCGATCAAAATCGCGGGCTCGTTCAACAGTCGCCATTGCTTGAAAATATACAGATCGCCGAACGTCACTCCCGGATCGCGAATCGTGATGCCGCCTATTCCGATATCGGGCGTATCCATCAGATCGCCGTTCGCAACATCCTTGGTAGCCCCGATGATGAAGTCGCGCTTGCTCCTGAGCGAGCCTCCGGCCCGCTCCAGCGCCTCCCTCAGCGCATTGTTCGCGATGGTTACCTGGCCGCCCGTGTCGATGACGGCTTTGGCGCGAACTGAACCGACCCGCGCATCCACGACCACCAAGGTTCCGCGCAACGAATAAAACGGTACGCTCACAAATCCAGGCGCAGAGCGCTCGTTCTTCGAATACGCAATATTGATGCGATCATGGCGAAAATCGATGAAGACGCGCTTGCCCAGCAGTCCTTCGGAACCCAGCACTCCTTCGGCACCGCCCAACGCATCCGGCACGATCGGCAGAACCGCCTGATCGACGGCGATATCGCCCACGGTCAAGGTATCCACCCGAATGGTCGGCACGGTGGCAAATCCCGTCACGCCGCGCAAGATCACCGGCGGGGATCGATCCGTCGGTATACCGAGCGCAAGGGCCACCAGCGCGGTAATCGCGCTGTGGCTGGCACCCGTATCAAGCACCAAGCGAAAAGGTCCCTGTCCGTTGATCACTACCGGCGCCCAGATACGCCCGATCTGGTCGCGGCGCGTGGGCGAGACATAACGCGGTTCGCGCGCTTCGACCATGATCTCGGTCAGTTCCTCGATCGGATCGACAACGCGAGAGGTGGGCGGTGAGACTTCCGGCGCGGTGGCATCAACTCCGCTTGGCACCGCCGCAAGCGCGCAGGCCAATAGGCACGCGCCGCACCCTCGAAACCAGAGATTCGACGGCCTGATGAAGATGCGACTCGTTTTGTTCAAGTGCCCGCCTCAACGCTTCAACGTCGTTATGTCGTCGATCGCCTCGAAGTACCGCCACACTGTACCGGTATGCGGCGGCAGATGGTGAAAATGCTTCAGAGGCAGCGCCCCGCGCTATCCTCGCCGGCAAATCATAGCACCGCGTTTCGCACTCACCAATATTGCCGCTTTTTCACTGTCTGGCAGCGCCGGCGGTCGCGCCCAGCGGCTGCAAACGGCCGAATTTTCCCGTGCGGAAATCGTTCATCGCGGTTTCGATCTCCTGCGCCGAATTCATCACGAACGGCCCATAGCCCACAATGGGTTCCGGTATGAGCGCGCCGCCGAGCAGGAGCAGGGTGCTGTCCGCGACGGCGGCAATTCGCACATCGCTGCCGGCGCGATCGAGCAGCACCAGTTCCGCATCCTTTGATTCGCGCGAATTGTTGGCGGTGATCGCGCCGCGCAGCACCGCGATGGCGGCGCTATGTCCCTCGGGCCACGAGATAGTGGCCTCGTGGCCGGCCCGCAAGCGCACATCCCAGACGTTAAGCGCGCTGCACGTCGCCGCGGGTCCCTTGACGCCCAGATAGCTGCCGGCAATGACGCGCACGCTGCCGCCCGATCCCAGCGCCAATTGCGGTATATCCCCATTGAGCAGGCTTTGATAGCGGGGCGCCGACATCTTCTGCGCGGCGGGCAAATTGACCCAGAGCTGCGCCATCTCCAAGGTGCCGCCGCGCTGCGTGAATGCGGGTGAATGAAATTCATCGTGCAAGATTCCGGCGGCCGCGGTCATCCACTGGACGTCGCCCGGCCCGATCACACCGCTGCTGCCGGCGGAGTCGCGGTGGGCGAGTTCGCCTTGATACACAATGGTGACGGTCTCGAAACCGCGATGCGGATGTTCCCCCACCCCGCGCGGTCGCGCCGCCGGCGGGAACTGCGTCGGCGCCGCATAGTCCAGCAGCAAAAATGGGCTGATCTGTGCCCCCAAGGTGTCATAGCTGAACAGGCTTCGCACCGGAAACCCATCGCCGACCCAATGGCCCTGAGGGCTTGGGTAAACGCCGAGCACGTCTTTATTCACACGCATCTCCTAGTTCTGTACCACTGCCTTAAGTGGGGCCGAGACCGGGCTTTTCCAGGTACGCTCTCAGCGCGGGTATGCCATCATGAGTGCGATGAAAACCTACCAAAGTTTGGCGGAGCTTCAGGCGCTCGTCGGCTCCCCGATCGGGACCAGCGACTGGCTCACGGTTGATCAGGCGCGCATCGATCAGTTTGCTGCGGTGACCGGCGATGATCAGTGGATCCATGTGGACCCGGTGCGCGCCGCCGCTGGAATGTTCGGCACCACCGTGGCTCACGGCTTCCTGACCTTGAGCTTGTTGCCCTTCTTCGGCAGAAGTTCGCACAAGGTCAGCGGCGTGCGTATGACGGTCAATTACGGCTTGAATCGGGTGCGGTTTCCCGCACCGGTGCCTGTCAATAGCCGCCTGCGGGCTCATTACAAGCTCATTTCCTTCGAGCCCATCGAGGGCGGGGTACAAGTCGTCACCGAAGTGACGGTCGAACGCGAAGGCCAGGTCAAACCGGTGTGCGTGGCCGAGAGCGTCGGCAGGTACTACGCCTAGTTCGGACGCGCTTCGGACAAAGCCCTGACGTGCGCCACCGCGCTGCGACCCAGGGCGGATAGGTTGTAGCCGCCCTCGAGCATCGAAACGATACGCCCCTGCGCATGTTGAGCGGCAATTCGCATCATTTCGCGGGTCATCCACTCGTAGTCCGCTTCGACCAACGCCATACCGCCCAACAGATCTTCGCGATGCGCGTCGAATCCGGCTGAAATAAAAATCATCTGCGGCTTGAAATTCTCCAGCGCCGGCAACCATTGCGATTCAACCGCTTTTTTCGCGGCGGCGCCGTCGCTGCCCGCGGCCAGCGGCACGTTGATCATGTTGGGCGCCGGATTGACGGTGCCGCTGTACGGATAAAAGGGGTGCTGAAAGAAGCTCGCCATCAAGACGCGCTTGTGCCAATGCGGCGGACTGAACATGTCCTCCGTGCCGTTGCCGTGATGCACGTCGAAATCAATGACCGCGACACGCTCGAGGCCCTTTTTCTCCAGTGCGTACGCCGCCGCGACGCCGATGTTATTGAAGATACAAAAACCCATCGATCGGATCTGAGTGGCGTGGTGCCCGCATGGGCGAACCGCGCAGAACGCGTTGGTTGCCCGGCCGGCCATCACCTCATCGACGGCCATGAGACCTGCGCCGGCGGCGCGTCGTGCGGCCGCAAGGCTGTACTGATTCATCGCGGTATCCGGGTCCAGTTGCACGTAGCCTTCGGTGGGCGCGTTCTCGAAGATCAGGTCGACGTAGGCGGCGCGGTGCACTCGCTTCAGGTCCTCGCCGTGGGCCAGCGGCGCCTCAAGGCAGCGCAGCTCATCGAGTAATCCAGACGAGCGCATCTGTTCGTTGACCGCGCTCAATCGATCCGGACATTCGGGATGTCCGGCGCCCATTTCATGACGCAGGCAGTCAGGATGCGTGATATAGGCCGTCTTCATGGTGCGATCTTAACCTGTTAGGCCCCGCGCCCGCTCCTTGATCAAAGCCAGTACGGCATCGACGATCGGGGTTCTTACCGCGGTGAGGCGGCCGAGTTCCTGTACGGCGCCGACCAGCGCATCGATTTCGAGGCTACGGCCGCGCTCCAAATCCTGCAGCATCGACATCTTATGATCCGTCGCCGCCGCGGCGCCCGCGAGCCGCCGATCCATCATCTCCGACGGGATGTGCACGCCGAGCGCCTCGTTGACTGCCTGAGTCTCGAGCATCATGGCCTTGCACAACGCCCTGAGGTCCGGATTGCCGATCATGCGGCCCAAGGTTGCGCCCGTCAGCGCGCTGATGGGATTGAAGCACACGTTGCCCCAGAGTTTCAGCCAAATGTTCCAGCGGATATTGTCGCGTACCGGCGCGTCGAATTCCGCCTCGCTCAGCACCCTGCTCAGCTCCTGCACGCGACTCGATCGACTACCATCGGGCTCTCCAATGATAAAGCGATTGAATTGGTGATGGGTGATGATTCCCGGCGCGGTGACTTCGCATGCCGGCTCGACCACGCAGCCGATGGCGCGCTGCGGTCCGATGCAGTTCCACTGGCGGCCGCCGGGATCGACCGTCTCGAGATAGTGTCCCTCGAATTGGCCGCCGCTTTTGTAAAAGTACCACCAGGGGATTCCGTTCATGGCCGTCACCACCGCCGTCTCGGGTCCCAGAAGCGGCGCGAAGGCTGCGGCGTTGTCAAATGCTTGATGCGCTTTGAGCGCGCAAATGACGATGTCCTGCGGGCCAAAAGCGCCGGGATTCGAATCAGCGGCGACGCGCGCCACCTTCTCGCGGCCTTTGATCAGAAGCGTCAGGCCATTTCTTTGAATCGCATCGAGGTGCGCGCCGCGTGCCACGACGCACACCTCTTGTCCCGATAGCGCGAGCTGCACGGCGAGGTATCCGCCAATCGCGCCTGCGCCGTAGATGCAAACCTTCATCCGGCGAAGCTTAAAGGTCCCCTACCGGCATTGCCACCGGACCAGGCCGGCACTGAGGGGTCAACGATCGAGCGCCAGCCAGATCGCCTTCGGCTCGGTGAAATTCTCGATCGCTGCATCGCCATGCTCGCGTCCCAGACCCGATTCGCCCGATCCGCCCCAGGGCAGGCGCACATCGGTATATCCGTAAGTGTTGATCCACACGGTACCGGCCTTGAGGCCCGCCGCCACCCGATGCACCCTGCCGATATCCGCACTAAAGACCCCTGCCGCCAAGCTATAGGCAGTGCCGTTGGCGATACGCAGCGCGTCTTGCTCATCCTCGAATGGAATGACCGATAGAACCGGTCCAAAGATCTCTTCCTGGGAAATGCGCATCTCATGCTCGACATCGGCGAATACGGTGGGCGCCACGAAATATCCTTGCTCGCCGAGCCGCTCTCCGCCCGTGATGACCGAAGCGCCCTCCGCCTTGCCGATGTCGATGTAATCCAGCACCGTCTTCATTTGGCCGGCGGATATGACCGGGCCCATCGTGGTTTTCGGATCAGTCGGATCACCGACGCGGATCGCGCGTGCCCGCTCGGCCAGCCGCTGCACGACCTCGTCATACACCGGGCGTTGCACCAGCACCCGCGAGCCCGCCGAACACACCTGGCCAGCGTTGAAGAAGATCCCCGAGGATGCCGCGCGCACGGCTCGATCCAAATGCGCGTCGGCAAAGATGATGTTGGCGGATTTGCCGCCAAGTTCCAGCGTCACCTTTTTGAAATTGCTGGCGGCACCCTGCATGATCCCGCGGCCGACCTTGGGAGAACCCGTGAACGTCACCTTGTCGATACCCGGGTGCTGCACCAGCGCTTCGCCGACGACACTTCCCTTGCCGCACACCACATTCAACGCGCCCGGAGGCAATCCAGCCTCGAGAAAGAGTTCCGCGACGCGCAGCATCGACAACGGCGTCAGTTCCGCGGGTTTGACGACCACGGTGCAGCCGCACGCCAGCGCCGGCGCAATCTTCCACATGCCGATCATGAGCGGAAAATTCCAAGGCACTATTGCGGCAACGACGCCCACGGGCTCACGCAGTGTGTAAGTGAGCGCGTCGGGCCGCGCCGGTATCACCTGCCCGGTGATCTTGTCGCACCAACCGGCGTAGTAGCGCACGGTATCGATGACCGCCAGCATATCCTGGCGCCGCACCGCGGCGAGCGGCTTGCCGGCATCCAGACTCTCGATCTCGATCAGTTCCTCTTGGTGCTGCTCCAGCAAAGATGCCGCCCTTTGCAAGATGCGGCCTCGCTCCGCGGCGCGCAGAGCGCCCCACACCTTGAGCGCCGCTCTCGCGGCACGCACCGCCTTGTCGACGTCCGCCTTGCCGCCTTGCGCAACCTCGGCAATCGGCTCTTCCGTGGCAGGATCAAGATCGATGGTGTACTCGCCGGTCTCAGGCGCCACATGCTTGCCGTCGATGAACAACTCGTACTGTCTAAGATCAACTTTCTGGTCCACTTGTTGCTACCTCCTGGCACTGAAATGGCGATTCAGTGTGGAAGTGCAAGGGGGTTGCGTCTAATCGTTTAGATCAATCAACTGATAGACGAAGCCAATCAAGCGCGAGATCAAAGCGGCGCTGCAGTTCGAGGCCGCGTGCGATCTCCCAGACGGCCGCGGTGACCGGGGCGAGCGACGGCTGATTGCGCGCGATGAGGCCAATAGCGCGCGTTACGTGCGGCAGCAGCGGCCTCGCCTGCACTTTGGTCAAATCAAAAAAATTGAGCAGGCTATGCGGGACGATGGTGAAAAGACCCGCTTCGCTGACGTGGGCATACAGCGAAAAAAGCGAATCGGTTTCGAGGACCACGTCCGATTTCGCGCCGACACGCCGAAAGGCCGCATCAATCACCTGGCGATTACGCATTTTGCCGGTCAATAGACACAACGGCAGGCGCCCCGCCTGTTCCCAGGTCAGCGTGGGCTCGAGCACTGACTTGCGATCCGCCAGCAACACGTAGCGTTCATCGAAAAGCGGCAGCGATTCGAATCCTTCGACGGCCCTGTCGTCCAGATAGGTCAGCCCCAGATCCAGTTCGAATCTGTCCAGTTGATTGGCGATGGCCTCGAAGCTTAAGGACGATAGAACGTAGCGGATGCTCGGGTAAGCAGCACGGCAGGGCGCGGTGATGAACGCGGCGATCGTCATGGTCGTGGGTATGGCGCCGATGCGCAGCGTGCCCGCCATGCTCGATTTCGCGATCGACGCATCCTCGCGCATGTGCGACAGCGACGCGAGAGTCTGCTGTGCCCATGCCAGCACCCGCTCACCTTCCACCGTCAATCCAACGAAGCGTCGGCCGCGCTGGACAATCATGATACCGAGCTCCTTTTCCAGGCTGCGTATTGCCGAGGAGAGCGCCGGTTGTGAGACGTGGCAGGCCTCAGCCGCCTTGGCGAAGTGTTTTTCGCGGGCGAGTGTGACCAAGTAATCGAGTTGGCGGATGAACATACCAGCCATCTTCGCAAATTGCGGCAATCTTGCCCAAATTCTGTGCAGCGTTTAGATTGAGCGCCCCTTTCAGGCCCGGCGTGTAAGCGGAGAGCCCATGATGTTGCCTCGTGAAATGGCGGTGGTTGAAATCGCGGCGCCGGGTGGGCCCGAACAGTTAAAGCCCGGCGTTCGCCCCGTTCCGCAGCCCGGCGCCGGTGAAGTGCTGGTGCGGGTGGAGGCCGCCGGGGTGAATCGGCCCGACGTGATGCAGCGCCAAGGTCGTTACCCGCCGCCGCCCGGCGCCTCTGATTTACCCGGCATGGAAATCGCCGGAGAAGTCGTCGCGTTGGGACCGGAAGTTTCGGGCGTATCGGTCGGCGACAAGATTACCTCGTTGCTGCCCGGGGGCGGCTACGCGGGGTACGCGCTCGCGGCGGCGCCGCTGTGCATGCCCATACCCGCCGGACTCAGCATGGTGGAAGCAGCCGCGATACCGGAAACCTATTTGACGGTCTGGACCAATCTGTTTGAGCGCGGCGGCTGCAAAGAGGGCGATCGGGTGCTCATACATGGCGGCACCAGCGGCATCGGCACGACTGCCATCCAACTCGCAAACGCATGGGGCGCCCGCGTTTATGCCACTGCGGGATCTGAATTGAAGGCACGCGCCTGCGAGAAATTCGGTGCGGTCCGCGGCATCGACTATCGAAGCGAAGATTTCGTCGAGGTAATCCGCGCGGATACCAAGGGTTACGGCATCGATATCACGCTCGATATGGTTGCCGGCAGCTACGTGCAACGGAATTTGGATATCGCGGCCGTCGAAGGCCGGGTGGTGACGATCTCGCTGCTCGGCGGCTCGCGTGCCGAAATCAACATGGGAATGGTGTTGGTCAAGCGCTTGACGCTGACCGGTTCGACGTTGAGGTCTCGCACCGTCGCGCAGAAGGCGAGCGTTGCGGACGCCGTGCGCCGGCATGTTTGGCCGCTGCTCGCCGCCGGCCGCGTGCGACCGATCATTTATCAAACCTTTCCGCTGGCGCAAGCCAGTGAAGCGCACCGCCTCATGGAGTCGTCAAATCACATCGGCAAAATCGTGCTGACCGTTTGACGCATCACGAACCGAGAACGGTACCGAGGCAAAGCCCGACTTCCGCACACAGCAGCGGCGCCGGCAGCTTCTTGCCGCCGTCGTACCTAAGTTTGGCCACTTCGATCTGGCCGCCCTGTGCGGCGATCATGAGACTGTGCTCGCCAATCGCCGTGATGGCGCCGATGGTGCCTTTGATTTGCGAAAAAGCGCGCGCGCGGTGTTTGCGCACATCGTACAGCTGAAGCCTCTTTTGATTGAAGTGCGTCCAAGCGCCGGGGGCCGGATCGCAGCCACGGATGAGGTTGTAAACCTGATCGACGTGCGTGTGCCAATTGACGCGCGCCTCCGCCTCCCGGCACCAACCTTCGTAGCTTGCGCCTGACTCGTCCTGCGTGACCGATGGCGCGCGGCCGCTCACGACCAAGTCCGCGGCTTCCAAGAGTGCCGCAACCCCCATCGGAAACAATCGGCCAAAGTACACCTTGCCAACCGTCTCGTCGGGGCCGATGGGCGTTTCTTTCTGCAAAATGACGGGACCCTCATCGAGCCCATCGGTGGGCCGAAAGATGGTGAGGCCGGTGCGCGTGTCGCCCAAGATAATGGGCCAATTGATGGAACTCGGTCCCCGGTAGCGCGGCAGCAGCGAGGGATGGAATTGAATCGTGCCGTAGCGTGGGATCATCGCGAAATCTTGTGGAACAAACTGGAGCACATAGGCGAGCACGGCGAGATCGACCTTCAGGGCGCGCAGCGCCTGACGCGCTTCCTCAACCCTTAAGGACGGCAGCGCGAAGGCTTGGATGCCGAGCCCTTCGGCGGCAACGCGCAAGGCATCGGCGGGCTCTCCGGGCTTCTCCGGAGCCGAGAACACGCCCGCCACGCTATCTCCCCGCTGCACGAATGCATCGAGAACGGCTTTTCCGAAGTCCTTTTGACCCACGATCGCAATGCGCATTGACTTCCCCTTCGTGATATCTCATATATCAAGAATGTTCTGGGCGTAGGAGCGCTTTACCCCAAGGGATTTAAGGATACTCTTATTTGGGCTCGCATCGATGGGCGCTGCAGGGACCGGATCGCCACAAGATCGCTGCATGATCGATGCATAATTAACGGAGGTGTTCATGGCAGGCCGCAATTTTCTGTTTGTTCCAGGCCCCACCAATGTGCCGGACCGGGTGTTGCGAGCGATGGCCGTGCCGTCCGAGGACCATCGATCGGGCGTTTTCCCCGAACTCACTTACGCCTGCCTCGAGGGCTTGAAGCCGATCTTCAAGACCGTCGGCGGCACCCCGCTGGTCTTTCCTTCCTCGGGGACCGGTTGCTGGGAAGCGGCACTCACCAATTGTCTCGATCCGGGTGCGAAGGTCGTGATCGCAAGCTTCGGACAATTCAGCAGCCTCTGGGCCGACATGTGCAGGCGACTCGGCTACGAGGTGATGCTGCTGGAGACCCCCTGGGGCGAAGGCGCGCCGGTCGATCGCTATGCAGCCGCGCTCGAATCGGACCCGCAACATAAGATCAAGGCCGTGCTCGTGTGTCAGAACGAAACGTCCACCGGCGTGAGCAGCGATGTTGCCGCGATCCGTCGCGCGATGAACAGCGTCGAGCATCCCGCGCTGTTGTTTGTGGATTCGGTCAGCGCGCTGGCCAGCATCGACTTTCGCATGGACGAATGGGGCGTCGATGTGTGCATCAGCGGTTCCCAGAAGGGCCTGATGCTGCCCGCCGGGATGGGCGTCACATGCATCAGCCAAAAGGCGCTCGGAGCCGCCAAGAGCGCCACGTCGCGGCGCTGCTATTTTGACTATGCGGATATGGTCGCCGCCAACGCGAGCGGTTATTTCCCCTATACTCCATCGCTGCAAATGCTGTGTGGATTGCGCGAAGCGCTCACCATGCTCGCCGAGGAGGGGTTGGAAAATGTGTTCCGGCGACACCGCTATCTGGCCGGCGGCGCACGCGCCGCTGTATTGCAAGGATGGAAATTGAAGGTCTGCGCGAACGCACCGCTTTGGTATTCAGATACCGTCACCGGGGTCATGGTGCCCGCCGGCATCGACGCGGCTGCCGTCACCGCACGCGCGTTCAAGCGCTACAACTTATCGCTCGGCGCGGGGCTGTCGAAGGTGGCCGGGAAATTGTTCCGCATCGGGCACTTGGGAGATCTGAACGAGGTCATGCTGCTCGGCGCGATCGCTGGGGCTGAAATGGCGATGCTCGATAGCGGCATCAAGATCGAGCCCGGCAGCGGTGTGGCCGCCGCCCAAAACTTTTGGCGGGACAACTGACGGTGCGAGTCGTGTTTCTCGACCGCGCCTCGCTCAAGGCCAAGCTGCGCAAGTTCGGGTTCGCGACCGAGTACCTCGAGCACCAGAGCACTACCGCAGGTGAAATTGTCCCGCGCCTGGCGGGAGCCACCGTCGCAATCATCAACAAAGTGCCGATGCGCGCGGAGACACTGCGGCAGCTGCCTGACCTAAAGATGATCGCAGTGGCGGCGACCGGCTATGACGTGGTGGATGTTCCCTATTGCGAGCAACACGGCATTGCGGTGGCGAACATTAGAAACTATGCCGTGCATACGGTCCCGGAACATGCATTCGCGATGATCTTGGCACTGCGCCGTAATCTGCTCAGCTATCGTCAAGATGTTGAGGCGGGAGTCTGGCAGAAATCGGCTCAATTCTGTTTCTTCACCCACGAGATCGGCGATCTGCACGGCGCCACGCTCGGCATCATCGGTGAAGGCGCGATCGGTCAAGGCACCGCGGCGATCGGGCGCGCCTTCGGCATGCGCGTGCTGTTTGCCGATCACCCTCCGCCCAAGGCCCCAGGCGTCAGTTTTACGCCGTTCGACACCGTGCTGGCCGAGTCCGACGTCATATCTCTGCATTGTCCGCTGCTGCCGGCAACTCGCAACCTGATCGACATGACTGCGTTTCGCAAAATGAAGCGCAATGCGTTGCTCATCAATACGGCTCGCGGCGGATTGGTGGACGAAGCCGCGCTTATCCAGGCCCTGGATGCGGGATTGATCGGCGGCGCAGGGTTCGACGTGCTGACCGTCGAACCGCCTAAAGAGGGCCACCCCCTGCTCAATCTGCGGCGCACGAATTTTATTCTAACGCCCCACGTCGCGTGGGCGTCCGACGGCGCGATGCAATTTCTTGCCGACCAGCTGATCGACAACATTGACGCTTGGGCATCAGGCAAACCGCAGCATCTCGTGACCTCCGCCGGCTTGATATAGTGATCGGCGATGAAAAAGCTGCTCTATCAGTTCGACACGGACGCCCTGCCCTCGGTATTTGACAACGTCGTGGGCTTCGACGGGGGTGCGGACCATGTTTCGGCGTATGGCGGAGTGAACGCCGGCAACGTGGGCGGACTGGTCGAGGGTGCAATCTTTACCCGCTCGCCCAAGGATAAGAAAAATACCGCTATCTTCGTCGGCGGCGCTGACATTCTCGAGGGCCAGCGCGTGCTGAGGGCGATTTGCGGCAAGTTTTTTGCAAAATTTCGCGTCTCCATAATGTTCGACTGCAACGGCTCCAATACGACGGCAGCGGCGGCGGTCGCCTCGCTGGCGCAGGGCCGCGCACTCGGCGGCAAGCGCGCAGTCGTGCTCGCGGGATCCGGGCCCGTGGGACAGCGCGCCGCGGCGCTGCTCGCGCAGGAGGGTGCGAGCGTTGCCATAACCGGCCGCAAGCGTGCGGTGGTTCAAGCCGCCTGCGACGCGATTGAGTCGCGCTTTGGAATCAACGTAGAGGCCATCGAGGCGCCGACCCAGGCGGATCGGGCCGCGGCTCTCGACGGTGCGAACATTGTGCTCGCGACCGGCGCATCCGGGGTAACGCTACTCGAGGCCAAAGCATGGCAAGAGAATGCAACGTTGGAACTGGTCGCCGACTCCAACGCCGCTCCGCCTGCCGGCATCGAGGGCGTGGGCTTAAGCGACCGGGGAGCGAGCAGTCATGGCAAGATTGTCTTTGGCCCGTTGGGATTCGGGGCGCTCAAGCTCGCCCTGCATCGCGCCTGCATCGCGCGGCTGTTCGAACAGAACGATCTGGTGCTGGACGCCGAGCAGATTTACAGCATCGCAAAGCGCATGGTCGGAACATGATCACCGAACGCCCTCTCGACGCCTTTCTCACTGATCTGGCCAGCGGCTCGCCGACACCTGGAGGCGGCAGTGCCGCCGCGGTCGTGGGCGCCATGGGAGCGGCGCTGGTGTCCATGGTCTGCAATGTGACCCTGGGCAGGAAAGGACAGGAGGCGGTAGAGCCGGAAATGACCGCGCTGCGCGCGGAATCCGAAACGCTGCGTCAGCGATTGACGGCGATGGTCGCCGCCGACGTTGCCGCGTTCGACGGATTGATGGGCGCCTACCGACTTCCCAAGCTTACGGAAGCAGACAAGGCGCGCCGCGCCGAAGCGATTGAAATCAAATTGCGCGCGGCCACCGAAACGCCGCTCGAGTGCGCACGCGCCTGTGCCGAGGTCATCGCTCTGGCGAAGCGCGCCGCCGCCTGCGGCTATTTGGGCGTCATCAGCGACGCGGGTGTGGCCGTGCTGGCCGCCCATGCCGCGCTGCGCAGTGCCGCGCTGAATGTATATATCAATGTTCCGTCTTTGAAGGATCGAACCTTTGCTTCCGTGGCGACCGCCGAGATCGAGAAGTTGCTCGATTATTGTGCGGTCGAGACGGAAACGGTATTCGCGCTGGTGCGCGACAAACTCGGAAAACCCTAGCGCGGCCGCAATAGATCCTGCCCGGGCCCCTCGGTGCGGTTGACATCCTTTTATCAAGCTGGTACCTTTTTAAAACAAGGTAGCTTTATTTAAATGTCAGCCGACCAGAAATTCAACCCGCTTCGCAAAGGACTACTGGAATTCCTCATCCTGCAGATCATTTCGGCGGACAAGGTGTATGTGGCCGACATGATGAAGCGCTTGGCTGACACGGACTTTGCGACGCAAGAGGGCACGCTCTACCCGCTGCTCAGCAAGATGCGCCGTGAAGAGTTCGTGGACTATGAGTGGCAGGAATCCGACTCAGGACCGCCGCGCAAATACTACAAACTGACCGCGAAGGGCAGATCGCAGCTGGCAGAGTTCAAAGACTATTGGGCGTATCTCAACACTACTATCAACCAATTGGGTCGCTGAGCATGAACACCGTCATCATCATCAATCTTAACGGCAACGCCTTTCACCTCGAGGAGCCGGGCTACCAGAGCCTGCGCGCGTATCTTGAGCGGGCACAAGCGCAGCTCAAGGACAACCCTGACAAGGCAGAGATCATGGCCGACCTCGAGCAGGCCATCGCGGATAAGTGCGCGCATTTCTTGCGGCCGCATAAGAACGTGCTGAGCGCGGCGGAAATCGAGGCTGTCCTGAAGGAAATGGGACCGGTGCAAACCGACGGCGCCCAGGCCGGCGCGCCGGCGGACGATCAGCCCCGCGCGGCGCCCGAGAATAGCTCCGGCCCCACCCTCAAGCGCCTTTACCAGATTCGCGAGGGCGCCATGCTCAGCGGTGTCTGCACCGGAATCGCGGCGTATCTGAACATCGACGTAACCATCGTGCGCATACTGTTCGTCCTGTTCACGCTGCTGACGAAGGGAATCGGGATACTCGTTTATGTCGTCATGATGCTGGTGATTCCCTTTGCGAACACCGACGAGGAGCGTGCGGCCGCAGCCGGTGCCCCGTTCAACGCCCAGCAGGTGATCGATCGGGCCAAGCGCCAGTACGCCGAATTCAAAGACAGCAAGGAATGGCGACGGCATTGGCGCCAGCAGCGGCGCGAGTGGCGGCGTAAGTGGCGCGACGGAGCCTATTGGTGGGGGCACAACCTGCAGCGCAATGTGCATCAATTCAACGAGCACGCGGGTTACGGCGGCCATGTCGCCGCGGGTTTGCTGGTGCCGTTTCTGGCCATCCTCAACACGCTGATCTTTTGCCTATGGATTGTGGCGATCGTATCGCTGGCCACGACCGGAACTCTGTTCGGCTGGGCCGTTCCCGGATCGATGCCGCTGTGGGCCTCGATCTTGATTCTGATCCTGTTGTATAGCGCCGTCTCGCGGCCGCTGCGCCACGCGCGTCGCGCCATCTACTTCACGACCAGCGGCTATAACTTCCTTTGGTTCGCAGCCTGGTACGAAGTCCTGTCGACCGGCATCTTGATCCTGGTCTGTTGGTATGCCTATACGCATGTGCCTCAAGTGCACGAATTCTTTCAGCACTTCGTGCAGAACTTTACGACCATGTGGAACAACATCATCGATTCGTTGCGCCACACCGCCGCCGGCAAGACCACCACGGCCGGGCTCGCGGCACGCCTCTCCGGTGCCGCCCTTGCCGCATCAACCAGCGCGTTTCTCGCCATCACGGATGTGAGGTCAGGCGCGGCGGAGTGATATTCTCTTGCTCCTGCGCCTTCAATAACCGGGGAGCGGGAAATGCCGGGGAGATTGGTCGGGAAGGTTGCCGTTATCACGGGGGCGACCAGCGGCATCGGCGAAGCCACGGCGCGCCGCTTTATCGCCGAGGGTGCGCACGTCATTCTCGCGGGCCGTTCGCAAGAGCGCGGCAACGCGCTCGCGACTGAACTGGGCGAACACGCGGTTTTCTGCCGCGCCGATGTGATGCGCGAGGCCGATATCGCCGGGGCCATCGATGCCGCGTTGAGTCGCTTTGGAAAGCTTGATTGCTTGTTCAACAATGCCGGTGCGCCCACTCCCGGTGAAATCGAGACCATCACGGAGGAGCAATTCGACTATGGCATGAAGCTGCTGGTCGGCAGCGTGATGTTCGGCATCAAGCACGCGGCTCAGGCGATGAAGTCCCGAGGCGGCTCCATCATCAACAATTCAAGCATCGCGGCGCACCGGCTGGGACAGGGCGGCGCGCTGTACTCCGCGGCGAAGGCGGCCGTCAGCCACATTACGCGCATCGCCGGCGCGAAGTTGGGGCCGAACGGCATTCGCGTGAATTCGATTTCCCCCGGCGCCATTGCCACGCCCATCTTCTGGGGCGGCTCCGCCAAGGCGCAGGCCATCAGCGCCGAGGAAAATGCCCGCAAACTCGCGAAACTGGAGGGCAATTTGGCGCGAGCGACACCCCTGCCCCGCTCCGGAGTCGCGAACGATATCGCGTACGCTGCCGTGTTCCTAGCCAGTGACGAAGGCAGCTTCGTCAATGCGCACGATCTGGTCGTCGACGGTGGGCGCATTGCGCAGTTCTTTGAGCGCCCTTCGCAGCCCGGCGCGTAAGAGCTCAGGCGGCGCATGTTCAAAAAATTGCTCATCGCCAACCGCGGCGAAATCGCGATCCGCATCGCGCGCACCGCGAGCGACATGAACATTGCGACCGCCGCTCTGTACTCGAAGGATGATGCCGCTTCATTGCATGTCAGGGCGTCGGACGAGCCCCTGGCGCTCAAGGGTACCGGGCCGGCAGCCTATCTGGACGGACCGCAGATCGTGCGTCTTGCACTCGAGTCGGGCTGCGACGCCATCCATCCGGGTTATGGTTTCTTAAGCGAAAATTCCGCGTTTTCCCGGCTGTGCAACAACGCCGGCGTGGCATTTGTCGGCCCATCGCCGGAAGCACTCGATCTATTCGGCGACAAGGTCAAGGCGCGCGCCCTGGCCCAACGGCTCGGCGTACCGATCCTCGCCGGGTCGACGGGGCCGGTCAACCTTGAAGAAGCACAACGCTTTCTGACCGGCTTAGGGTCGGGTGGCGCGGTGATGTTAAAAGCGCTGGCCGGCGGCGGCGGCCGCGGCATGCGCGAGGTCGGCCGAGTCGAGGACATGCCAGGCGCGTACGAGCGCTGTCGTTCGGAAGCGCTGCAGGCATTTGGCGATGGCGATGTTTATGTCGAGCAATTTTTGCCGCGCGCGCGCCACGTCGAGGTACAAATCGTCGGCGACGGAACTGAGGCCGTGCACTTATGGGACCGCGAATGCAGCGTGCAACGGCAGCGGCAGAAGTTGATCGAGACCGCCCCGGCGTTCGGCCTGACGAGCGAGTTGCGCTCAAAACTCCTCGAACTCTCCGTGGCGCTGGGCAAGGCGGCCAACTACCGCGGCCTGGGCACGATCGAGTTTCTCGTCGATCAGAACCCGGCCAGCGCGAGGCCGTTCGCTTTCATCGAGGCGAATCCGCGTTTGCAGGTCGAGCACACGGTGACTGAAGCGATCACCGGACTTGACCTGGTCCGCATACAACTGCAGATCGCCGCCGGCGGCTCATTGGCCAAGATGGGACTGCGTCAATTCGGGGTTCCAGCGCCTCGCGGCGCCGCCATCCAGGCGCGCGTCAATCTCGAGACCATGAACCTTGACGGGACTGCGCGGCCCACGGGCGGCATCTTGTCGGTCTATGAACCTCCGACCGGTCCCGGCGTGCGCGTCGATGGCTTCGGTTACTCCGGCTATCGCACCAGCGTTAAATTCGACTCGCTGTTGGCCAAGGTGATCGTGCATAGCAGCGAAGCCGATCTCGCCGCCGCCGCCCGCAAAGCCGAGCGCGCCTTGTCAGAATTTCGCATTTTGGGCGTGCCCACCAACATCCCCTTCCTGCGCGCGCTGCTGAAGTCCCCGGCGTTTGCCGCCACCGAAGTGCACACCCGCTTTGTCGAAGAACATGCGCAGGCACTCGCTGCGGCAGCGCTCGCGCTGATGCCGGCCGGAGGCGCAAAGAAGACGCGGGGTCCCGGCGCCAAACTCGCAACGATGGATCCGCTCGCGGTGCTGAATCACGGCAAGACCGCCGGAGACACCACCGCAGCCCCCGCAGCGCCTCGGGAGGATGACGGATCGACTGCCCTGCCCGCTCCGCTGCAAGGAACCATCATCAGTATCGCGGTGACCGCAGGCGCGACCGTGCGTGCCGGCGACCCCATCCTGATCATGGAATCCATGAAGATGGAGCATGTGATCGCTTCGCCCATTGACGGCGTGGTGCGCGCGGTGAATGTCGCTCAAGGTGATACGGTCTTCGAAGGTCACGCACTCGCCTACCTGGAACGCGGCAAAGATCGCCGCTGCCGCGAGGGCCATTGAAGAAGACATCGATCTTGATTTCATACGACCCGATCTTGCCGCCGTCATCGACCGCTATCGCGGCGCCCTGGACGCGGCCCGCCCCGAGGCGGTCGCGAAGCGGCGTAAAACCGATCAACGCACCACGCGCGAGAACCTGGAGGATTTGCTCGACCCAGGATCCTTCATCGAGTACGGCAGCTTGGTGGTTGCCGCGCGGCGCAAGCGCCATTCGCTGCAAGATCTGATTCGCCAAACACCGGCCGACGGCATGGTCATGGGGCTTGGCCGCATCAACGGCAAGTACTTCGCCGATCTCGCCGCGCGCTGCGCGGTGCTCGCGTATGACTACACCGTGCTAGCAGGAACCCAGGGCGCGTACAACCACCGCAAGATGGACCGCTTGATCGAGATCGCCGAAAAACAGCGCCTGCCGACCATTTTTTTCTGCGAAGGCGGCGGAGGCCGTCCAGGCGACACCGAGGGCGGCGGCTATGTGCGCGGATTCGAGTATTGGGCCCGTATGTCGGCGGTCGCACCGCTCGTCGGGATCACCTCGGGCCGCTGTTTTGCCGGCAACGCTTCCGTGCTGGGTTGCTGCGACGTGATCATCGCCACCCGGGGATCGAACATCGGCATGGGCGGACCTGCGATGATCGAAGGCGGCGGCCTCGGGATCTTCAGGCCCGAGGAAATCGGTCCCGTCGATGTGCAAGAGCCCAATGGCGTCATTGATATCGTCGCCGAGAACGAGGCCGACGCGGTGCGCATCACCAAGCAATACCTGGCGTATTTTCAGGGCAACATGAGCGAATGGGCGTGCGCCGATCAGCGCTTGCTGCGACGAGCGATCCCGGAAAACCGAGTGCGCGTCTATGACATTCGCCAACTCATCGAGACGCTGGCGGATACCGATTCGATGCTGGAGCTGCGCCCCAAGTTCGGCACGACCATGATTGCCGCCTTGATCCGTATCGAAGGTCGCCCGATGGGCGTCATCGCCAACAACCCCAAGGTGCTGGGAGGTGCCATCGATTCCAATGGCTCGGACAAGGCCGCGCGCTTTCTGCAGATTTGCGAGGCCTTCGACATACCCGTGCTGTCTCTTTCCGATACGCCAGGAATCATGGTAGGACCCGAAATCGAAAAGACCGCATTGGTTCGGCATTGTTCGCGCCTCTTCATTATCGGCGCGAATCTGACCGTGCCGTTGTTCAGCGTGGTGCTGCGCAAGAGCTATGGCCTGGGCGCGCTCGCGATGACCGGCGGTAGCTACCCCGCTTCTGTTTTCGCAGTCGCGTGGCCGACCGGAGAATTCGGGGGGATGGGACTCGAGGGGTCGGTCAAGCTCGGCTATCGCAATGAATTGGCCGCAATCACCGATCCTGCCCAACGCAAGGCCAAATTCGAGGAGATGGTCGCCGCCGCCTATGAACATGGCAAGGCCTTGAACCAGGCCGCAACCTACCACATCGATGAGGTCATCGATCCGGCCGACACGCGACGCTGGATCATGGCGGGATTGCGCTCGCTGGCCCCGGCGCCGCGCCGGACCGAGAAAAAACTCCGTTGGATCGATGCCTGGTAGCGGCAAGATTCCCACGGGCGCCGCTGTCAAATAAGGGATGGACCATGGACCGACGAACTCTCCTTGCCAGCCTTCCCATTCTTGGCGTCGCCGCGCTCGCCGGCGCGCAACGAGCGCCTGGCCAGACCCCCGCCCCGGCTGCACCCCCCGCGGGCGCTGCGCCGCCTGCGCCCGCGCCGCTGTTCAGTTTCCCACCGCCGACCCTGCCAAGCACCGTCCTGGCGGAGGGCCTGCAGTTTCCCGAGGCGCCGGTCTGCATGAACGACGGCTCGCTCTTATTCGTACAAATCCAGTCCAAGCAAGTGAGCCGTCTGACGCCCGATGGCAAGGTGACGTTGGTCAAGCAAATGGAGGGTGGCCCGAACGGGCTCGCCGTGGGGCCGGACAAAGCACTCTACATCGCCAATGACGGCGGCCGCTTCAGCTTTGCAACGCGGGGTGGATATAACTTTCCCGGCGCGCCGCCGGCGGAGCATGTCGGCGGATCCATCCAACGCCTGGACCTCAAAAGCGGCGAATTGACCACCCTGTATGAGAGCTGCGACGGCAAGCGTCTGGTCGCTCCCGATGACCTGGTGTTCGACCGCGCCGGTGGCATGTGGATCAGCGATATCGGCAAGGTGAAGGGGGATGCGGGTATCTATTACGCGTTGCCCAACGGCAAGCGCATCACCTGCGTTAAGGATGGAATGAACGCACCCAACGGCATCGGTCTCTCGCCCGACGGCAAGCTGCTGCACGTGAGCGAAGCGCGCCGCTTGTGGACATTTGATATCGCCGGCCCGGGTATTCTGGCGCCCGCAACCTCGTACCCACAGGCCGAGCACGCCGCTTTGCGCGAACGCTCCATCGCCGACAGCCTCAAGGTGCAGGCCGACGGCAAGGTGTGCGTGTGCACGTTGGTGGTCGGCGGCATCAGCATCATCGACGCGGCAGGCGCCACCGAATTCATCCAATTTGCCGATCCCATGCCCACCAACCTCGCCTTTGGCGGCAAGGATATGCGCGATGTGTGGGTGACGCTTTCAGCAACCAGCCGCATCGCCAAGCTGCGCTGGCCCTATGCCGGAATGCAGCCGGCATTTAGCGCCTGACCGGCTTGACTCACTTTCGTCAGCGGAGATTCCGGAGTAGCCTCATTCACCCGCTTGTCATGATTGGGAGTGACTATGGCGTATGTCGAAAATCGCGTCGTGCACGACGCCGACTCGCATCTCATGGAACTGCCGGACTCACTGGACGAGTTTCTCGAGGCGAAATTTCGGGCCCGCTACGATGCCCTGCCCAAGCTCAAGAAAATGCCGCGCAATGCCGAGTACGTGACGCGCGCGCGTGCCCAACATGAGGATCCTGACTTTCGCCAGGGCGCCGATGACAACATCCTGTTGCGCAAAAACTATGACGCGCTGGGATCGTTCAGGCGCGAAGACCGGCCGCGTGCGCTCGATCGATTGGGCTTCGCCAGCCAGTTGATTTTCACCACCTGGTGTCTCGGCAATTTCGACCTCGACGAGTCGGGCGACGTGGATTTGTGCTATGCCGTCGCGCAGGCCCACAACCGCATGATGAGCAGCTTCTGCTCCATCGACCGGCGATTCCTCGGTACCGGCTACGTGCCCCTGGTCGACTTCGAGCGCGCGCTCGGCACGGCGCAGGATGCGATAAAAATCGGCTGCAAGGCGCTGTTGCTTCCTTCGCGCTGCCCCCCGGGGCATTCGCCAAGCCATATCGGATTCGAGCCACTGTGGGCACTCGCCCAGGAAGCGCGGCTACCGATTGTTTTTCACGTCGGCGGGGAGGAAAAGCTCTCGCCCCACTATTTCAACAATGGCCTACCCAGGGTCAAGGATTTTCACGGCGGCGAAGAAAATTTCACGTCGTTGAGCTTTATGCCGATTCCACATTCGGTCCAGATCACGCTGGCGGCGCTCATCATCGACGGCGTGTTCGATCGCTATCCGCTTTTGAAGTTCGGCGCCATCGAACTGGGTGCTTCGTGGGTGCCGAGCTGGATGCGATTCATGGATTCGGCGGCCGGCGCGTTCATCAAGAATGAACCGCGACTGCAACGCTTGTCGTTGAAGCCGAGCGAATTCGTACAACGCCAGGTGCGCGTCACGCCCTATCCGCACGAGGACGTCGGTTGGATCATCGCGAACTCGGGTGAAGAAGTGTGCCTGTTCTCCTCCGACTATCCGCATGTCGAGGGGGGCCGCAATCCGTTGAAGCGTTTCAACGACTCGCTCTGCCGCACGCCGGCCCGGGCTGTGGATCGTTTCTACTGCGATAACTTCGTGGATCTGATGGGTGCAGGCTTGCCCCAAGATCTTCGCCAGGCGCGCAAGCGGAGCGCGGCCTGAAGCACCGGCGCCCTCGCCGGTGCTCGCATTGTTCTAGCCGAACGGTCCGCGCGGCGGCGGTGGTGGTGGCGGCGGGGTCCACGATCCGGTCGCGATTTTCCCGCCCTTGGCGGAGAGCGCCAATTCGATGATCTTGTCGGTGACGTTGGGCTCGTAGCCTTCCGTATGGCCCTTTTGCATTTTGACCACGTCGGCGACGATACGGCCGTCTTTGCAGTTCGGAAAGACATAGACCAGGGCGCGTCCCGATCTCGGATAACGGCCCCAGCCGTCGGAGCCGGGATCCTGTCGAGTCGGGTCCCACACATAGCCGGGCTTGGGATCGAGGACTTCAGGCAGCTCCTCGCGCTTGCCGCAGCCGAATTTGTCCGCCAGCGGTGAGGTATCGCCGGGTATCGATTCGTGCTCGCCATTGGCAAATATGAAGGAATAGTCGCAGGCGCCTCCCGGCGGACCGGCCGGGGTCGGGGGCAGACGCAGCGGCGGTGGCGGCGCTGGATTCCCGCCGCTCTTGTACACGGGGGTGCCGCCGACAAATCCGCGATTGCCCCAGGTCACCGGCCCGACTCGGCCCCCGGACAAGCTGATGCGCACGTCGACCTTGTCCTTGAAGTAGTCGGTGCACACCAGGCGGCTGCTGGTAAGACCGCCCTGGCTGTGGCCGGCGAGAACAAAATGCTGAACGTTCTCCTTGCCGACCGTCGCGACCACCAGGTCCACGATGTTGTGCAGATACTCATCATCCGCATCGCTCCAGTATCGAACGGGCGAACCCGGCGTAATGACGATGAGCTTGTATTTATCCTTGACGTCCATCGCGGGGAAGTAATTTCGCTGCCAGTTGGCAAACGAACCAAATCCATGGAGGCTGAGCAGGATATTGACCTTATCCCCTGGCTTGTAGTCAGCCGGACAGTCCAGAAAGAAGGGGCGGCGTGATTTCAGTTCGACGGTATCGCCGGGTTGCGTCACCATGGGGCCAGGGCAATCGGCATCCGGACAATGGTAGGCCGGCGGCGCCGCGCAGTTCACACCCAAGAGTGTGTGCGCTGGCTGGGCCATGACTGAACTTGCGGCAAAAACGCTCAAGGCCGTCAAGGCACGCGCGATTTTTCGCAATGGCAGCAAAACTCTCATAGTTGCCTCCCCACGACTATTTTCGCCGAAGTATAAGTAATATAAGCGGATTATACTATTGCCAGTGCGCCGCCTCGATCTGCTTCTGGCGATAGATCGGACGGACTCTCAACAGCAAGATGATGGCCGTAATGGCGGCGCAGAACACCACAATCACCAGGCTGTAGCGAATCTTTGCCGGATCGTGAAAGACATGGTCGTTCAGGAACGGCACCAGAGTCGGACCCACGCCCAGCCCTAAGGCATTGACCACGAACAGGTAGACGGCGGAGACCTGCGCACGATATTGATTCGGTGTGACCTGATTGACCGCCATCGGCCCAACGCCGTTATAGGCGTTGAAGGTAAGGCCCGCGACGAATATGGCCACCCAAATCAAAGGAACGGTGGGCATGAAGGGCGGCAGGCAACTGAACGTGGCAATGCCGCACGCCGAGATCAACGCGACGATGATGGGTGCGTCCTTCCAACCCCGGCGCGTCAGGCGATCGCATAGGACGCCCGCCAAAAGCATTCCCGATGAATTCATGAGAATCGTACTTACGCCCATCACCTTTCCGACTTGCCCGTAGCTGACGCCATAAGCTCGCACCAGGGCCGTGGGCAGCCATGCGGCCACGCAATAGCCGGTCATCGACAGCAGCGCGAGAGCCACGAAGTGCAGTCCGTAGAATTTCCTGTTCAACCACACGTACTTCAAGGCTTCGCTGAGTGGCGGATTTAACGGTGCGGCCAGCGGCTCAACTGCCGATCCCGTTCGCAGCAACCCACGGCGCGCCGGCTCGCGAATCGTGAGCAGCAGAAGGGGCAGCAGCATCCCGGGTGCCCCGGTGACGATGAACACCATTTGCCAGGCACGCACCTCGCCGAATATCGGCAGCGTATAAGTCGCGCCGGAGTGGGACACGGCGCCGACCACAATGCCGCCGACCAACAAGGCAGTGCCCGCCCCGATGGTAATGCCGATGTTGTAAAGACCGAACGCGCGGCCGAGCTTGGAACGCGGAAACGTGTCGGTAATCATGGAATAGGCGGCAGGCGACAAGGCGGCTTCGCCGACGCCGACGCCCACCCGCGCGATGAAGAGCTGCGTCGCCGTGCGCGCCAAGCCGCACAGCGTCGCCATCACGGACCAGATGAATACCCCGGCCGCAATGATCCCGCGCCGGCTATGACGGTCCGACAGGCGTGCGATCGGCAGGCCTAAAAAAGTGTAAAGCAGCGCGAACGCCAAACCTTGCAGCATGCCGATCTGCGTATCACTGATGTGCAGATCGCGCTTCATCGGTTCCACCAGCAAGGAAATCGTCGTCCGGTCGATGAACGAGAAAATATACATCAGCATCAGTACCGCGACGCTGTACCAAGCGGCAATCGGCGCTGGAAACGACGAATCGCGACTGACGGGCAGTTCACTGCTGGCCGCCACTTCAGCGGCATTGGTCTGTGCCATTAAACCCCCGGCTGTCGATAATTATCGTTTTTTCGCCGTCCCCGTGGGAAGCATACCCTTTTTCTACTAAAAGCGACTTGGCGCAGTGGCTGCGAGCTTAAGCAGCCACCGGCTCCCGCTGCGCCTCCGTCATCGCAACCCCGCGACGCTCGGGGCCCCACAGGACCATCAGGACGATGATGACAACGACGGTGCCGACCACGCTCGCCATGGCAAGTCCGTAATTGTTGCCGTTCGCCTCCGCGATCATGACCTGGATAGGTAAGTTTCTCGACGCGATGAGATTTCCGAGTTGATAGACAAAGCCCGGGAAAGTTGCCCGAATCTCCGGCGGAGACAGCTCATTCAAATGCACCGGGATGATGCCCCAAGCACCCTGCACCGAAACTTGCATGAAGAAAGCGCCGATTGTCAGCACGAGCGGCGTCGAGCCAAACGCCCAGAAGGGGATAACCGGCAGCGCCAGTAAGGCCGCAAATGCAATGGCGCGGCGCCGGCCGATGCGCTCGGAGAAGAACCCGAAGCCGATGCCGCCGAGAATCGCGCCGACATTCATGATCGCCGTGATGGTCGATGCGCCGTGCGTATCAAACCCATGCTGACCCTTCAAGAACAGATTCGGGTAGGCGTCCTGCGAGCCGTGGCTAAAGAAATTGAATGCCGTCATCAGCACAATCACATACAGCGCGAGCTTCCACTCTCGGGCGATGACCCCGAACAGACTGTGCTCCTGTTTCTTGATGCGCTTTTCGATGAATGCGGGAGATTCATCGACGCCCTTGCGGATGAAGAACACCAGAATCGCCGGAACGATGCCCAGCAAGAACATATAGCGCCAGCCCAGTGCATCATAGAAAAGGAACGTGGCGATCGAGGCGACGAAATAACCGCTGGGATAACCCGCCTGCAACAGACCCGAAACCACGCCGCGCGCGCGCACCGGTATGGTCTCGAACGTCAGGGCGGAGCCGATCCCCCACTCTCCTCCCATGGCGATGCCGAAAAGAAAGCGCAGAATCAAAAACGCCGTGAGCGACGGGGCGAAGCCTGAGGCCGCCTCGAGCACCGAGAACGCCAGGATGTTCCACATGAGGGTGGGCTTGCGACCAAAGCGGTCCGCCAGCCTCCCAAAGAGAAACGCGCCAATCGGGCGCGCCGCCAGTGTCAAAAACACCGCCTCGGCCACGTACTTGACGTCAACTTGGAAGGTCGCCGCGATGTCCTTGAACATGAACACCATCAGAAAGAAATCGAAGGCGTCCAGCGTCCAGCCGAGGTAAGCGGCCACCACGACGTTTTTTTGATTCTTTGTCCACTGCATCTTTGGATTCCCCCACGCCTCGGCCGATCCTAGCGGCCGCCCGCGCCCTTGTCGAATCTTTGGCCTTCTTCCATTCCAACGCCGTTCGGCCGAAACTTCGCGATGCGGATAAGCTCTTATAACACTGGCTGGTAATCTCGCGGGGAGACATGTTGAATAGACCTTTGAGCGAATTTCCGATGCGCAAACTCGATCGCCCCGAGCCGACGGTCGAGGTGCAGCGCGCCGCCGGCGGCATCATTTACTTGACCTGCAGTCTTAAGTACGAGCCCGGCTTGCCGTCGCTCATCGACTATCTGACGCGGGCCGCGGAATTGCGTCCGAACACGACCTTTCTGGCCGAACGCGACGGCTCCCGAGAATGGCGCCGATTGACGTACGCTGCGGCCTTGCGCGACACCGCCGCGGTCGCAACCTGGCTCATTCGCCAAGGCTTCGGGCCCGACAGCGCGCCGCTCATGATCTTGTCGGAGAACACCATTGAGCATGCGCTGCTGATGCTAGGCGCGATGCGCGCCGGCATGGCCGTGGTTCCGGTGTCGCCGACCTATTCCTTCGGCCACGATCTGTCGCGATTGGGCTACGTGCTGGAACTCACCGACCCCGCCGTGGCGTATGCCGGCGATGCAGGCCGCTATGCCGCTGCGCTCGATTATGTCAGGCACAAGAAGCCGGCCTGCCGCACCATTGCCGGTAGCGAATTCGCTGAGCTGCTTCGCGAGGTGGATGGGGCGGCGGTCGCGGCGCGGCGCTTGCTGATCAACGACGATACCATTGCGAAAATCCTGCTCACGTCCGGCTCCACCGGCCGCCCCAAGGGCGTCATCAATACCCACGGCAACATTGCCGGCGCGATACAGATGGTTCGCCTAATCAGCGAGCCGTTTGACCCTGACCGCACTCATACCATCGTCGATTGGCTTCCCTGGCACCACGCCTTCGGCGGTAACGCCCAGTTCAACGGCGTGCTGTCGGTGGCGGGCACCCTCTACATCGATATCGGCCGCCCGATGCCGGGCCTATTCGAGGCCACCATCGAAAACTTAAGGGAAATCTCCCCGACCAGCTTCGGCTGCGTGCCCGCGGCCTTTGGAATGCTCGCCGCGGCACTCGAGCGCGATGCGGATCTGCGGCAGAAATTCTTCAAGAATATGCGCGCGCTCGGCTACGGCGGCGCCTTGCTGCCGCAGCCGATTTGGGAGCGCATGCAGAGGGTGACCGTGCAGGAGATCGGAGAACAGCTGCCGTTCGGCACGGGATGGGGCATGACCGAGACCACGGCCACCGGTGTCGCGGTCTACTGGAACACCGCGCGCACCGGGCTGCTCGGACTTCCGCAGCCCGGGGTGACGCTGAAGCTGGTGCCCACGGGCGATCGCATGGAGCTGCTCATCAAAGGTCCGCACGTCATGCGCGGTTATTACCGGGCCGACGCGCTCAATGCGGCGGCTTTCGACGATGAAGGCTACTACAAGACCGGCGATGCGGTTCGTTGGGTCGACGCACAACGGCCGCTCGAGGGACTCGAATTCGCCGGGCGCATCGCTGAGGATTTCAAGCTGCTGTCCGGGACCTGGGTGCAGGCGAGCATCGTGCGCCGTGATCTGGTTGAGGCGCTGCAGCCCTATGTCAGTGATGCTGTGATTTGCGCGCCCAATCATTCATGGTTAGGAGCGATGGTTTGGTTGACGGTGCCTGACGACGCACGCACCCGCGCCGGCCTTGCACAGCGGCTCGCGGCGTTCAATCAAGCCCGCCAGGGCAGCGCCGACACGATTACACGGCTATTGATATTGAAGGTACCGCCGTCGGCCGAAGCCGGCGAGATCACCGACAAGCGTTCGATCAACCAGCGCCTGGTGCTGGAGCGTCGCGCGAACGATGTGACCCTGCTGTATGCGGATCCCATCGACGCGCAAATCATTGAGCCTGCTTAAGGAGCGGCGGCGAGCACCGGCAGCCATAGCGCCGATGGATGGCGCTTGTCGAAGTAAACCGTATTCGTGGCAACTCGCGGCGGGGTCGTGCTCGGAACCCCGAACGGCTCGCCCGTGTTCGGATTGACCTCGAATTTAGTCGCGTTGGATGAACTGACCGTCACTTGAATCTTGTGCCCCTTTTCGAAGGTAAAGGCGGTGTTCCACAAATCGATGTGCAGCTCTTCGGGCTTGCCCGGCGTCATCAGCACCATATTGTCGGGATCGCGCCCTTTCCGGTAGCGCGTGCGAATGGGATTGTCGAGGATGATCTGTTCGTAGCCGTCAGGATAGACATCGACCAGCTTGACCATGAAATCGGTGTCGAGCCCATCGGTCGCCGCCCACAAGGTCATATCCACGTGGCCGGCGATCGCAACGTTCATATCCAGCACCGGGCTTTCAAAGCGCAGGTAGTCCTGCCGTTGGCCGATCGGCCGCTGATCCAGCGGCCCGGCGGTCTGCAGAAGATTTGAACCCCCGTAGGTCTTGACCGGGTTCGCAGGATCAAACTTGTAGCTGATCCGGGAATCGGTGGCGGTGGGCGCCTTGGTCGACAGGTGCTTGTCGCCGGTCAGATAGTACGCGGTCGGATGATTGGCCGGTGGCCAGTTAGGCGATTTGAACACGTGGCTCGCGGCCGATGGGTGGCCTTTGCGTCCAGACGCCATCATGAACAGCGTGACCGGCGGCTCTTTCATGATGCCGTTGTCGATTCCCTTCAGCCAATATTCCCACCAGCGCATCTCTTCGGTCGGCGGCACCACCGCGCCGGGCTGAGTGTATTCGATGTCACTCTTGTCGCCGCCCAGACCGCCGTGACCGGCCGGTACCATATAAAGCTTCTGGTTGCCGCGCGCGCCCTTGGATCCGAGGTTTTGCAGCCAACGGAAATTCTCGACGTTGCCGTCGTTGAAGATGTCGTACCAGGCGCCTTGGTTGTACATCGGGATGCGAATGAAGCGGCGCTGATTGGTCATGGCGTGTTCGTTCCAGAACGCGGTATTGGTCGCGCCACCCCTGACCTGATCCAATTGCGCCTGCGTCTCGCCCTGCCCCTTCAACCAGCCGAGCGTGTCCTCGTCCTTCAGCACCCCGCCCGGATAGGTATTCAGCAGCTGGTCATAGGGCGCCACGATGACATAGGCTGCGACAAGGTGCGGCGGTGCAGCCATTGCCGCTAAATTCGTGGTGATGCCGAGCGCCGAAGCGCCGACCATGCCGACCTTACCGTTCGACCAGGGCTGTTTGGCGACCCATTCCACGGTGTCGTAGCCGTCTTCCATGTCAGGGACGAAGGCCTCGTAAAAACCCTCCGATTTGCCCTTGCCGCGTACGTCTTGCATGACAAAAGCAAACCCAGCGTCCGTATACTTCTTGGCCGAGTAGCCGGCCACCTCGCCGAGCGCGTCCTTAAGGTAGGGGGTTCGCGACAGAACCGCGGGGAAAGGCCCCTGACCTTCGGGCAGGAAAACGTTCGCGGCGAGCTTGACGCCATCGCGAGTGCTCATGGTCATTTCGGTCCATTTGGGCAACGCGGCAATTTGCTCGGGCGTCAGTTGCGGCACAAACCGCGGTCTGGCCGGGGCCGGCTTGGGCGCGGCGGCAGGCGCCGACTGCGCCTGCGCCTGTGCCAGGCTTGAAAATGTCAGTGGCGCGACAGCGACGGCTGCGATCAGCAGCGCGGGCAAGCATGATTTCATTTGTTCTCCCAAAGGATCGGCCGACGAAGCGCGGCCTTAATTGTCGCCCGCAAGTGTGCGAGCAGAGCCGGCTTTTAGTCAAACAGTAAACCGGGAGCATGCCAATATGGGACTTTCCCCGGCCCAATTAACAAGGATTCAAAATGCACAAGAAGGTATGTGTGGTCACGGGATCCTCGTCGGGCATCGGGGCCGCGAGCGCGGTGTTATTTGCCCAACGTGGATGGGATGTCTGTGTAAATTATTCCAAGGATGCCGATCCGGCGGAAAAGGTCGCGGCAGCTTGCAAGGCTCACGGCGCCGATGTGCTGATCGAACGTGCGGACGTGTCGGACGATGCTCAGTGCATCCGCGTGGCGATGCAGGTCAAGAAGCATTTCGGCCGTTGCGATGCCCTGATCAACAATGCGGGTACCACCAAATTCGTCGACTTGAAAAATCTGGACGGACTCGACGCGGCTGATTTTCAGAGGATCTATGCAGTCAATGTGATCGGGCCGTTCCAGATGACGCGCGCGTTTACCCCGCTTCTGCGCGATCAGCCGAGCGGCGCCATCGTCAATGTCTCATCGATTGCTCCCTTGCTGGGCGGCGGCTCGAGCCTCGCATACATCGCCTCGAAAGGCGCCCTCAACGCGCTGACTTTAACCCTGGCCAGAGTGCTAGGACCGCAAATCAGGGTTAATGCGGTCGCCCCCGGAATGGTGGATTCTCCCTGGTTGAGGAACGGCTTGGGGCCGGAGCGTTTCGAGGCGATGCTGCGCAATTATGCGGCGGCGTCGGCCCTCGGCACCCTGGTGGCGCCCGAGGACGTGGCCGAAACCATCTATTACCTGGGAGCCGTCGCCTCGAAGACGACCGGCGAGGTACACGTGGTCGATGGCGGCCGACGAGTCGGCCGCTAGCCGCGAGCGATGTGTCTGCGACGCGCTTGCTTTGATAAGCTTCGCTCTTCCAACGGAGTTACACATGCAAGGTAGATTCGAAAAGCGCGGTGACGTAGGCATCATTTGGGTCAATAATCCACCGGTCAACGCCATCAGCGTCGGGGTGCGGGTAGCCATCATCGATGGCGTCGCCAAGCTCACTCAAGACTCGGAAATCAAAGCGGGCGTTCTTGCCTGCGAGGGCCGAACCTTCATGGCGGGCGCCGATATCACCGAATTCGGCAAGCCGCCGTTGTCGCCCGGTCTTCACGAGGCCATCGGCGCGTTGGAGAATTCCCCCAAGCCGATCGTCGCGGCCATTTACGGCACCGCTCTTGGCGGCGGTCTGGAGGTGGCGCTCGGCTGCCAGTATCGTGTCGCGATCGCAAGCGCGAAAGTCGGGTTGCCGGAAGTGAAGCTCGGCCTACTTCCGGGCGCCGGCGGCACTCAGCGACTGCCGCGCTTGATCGGCATCGAAGCCGCGCTCGGCATCATTGTCTCCGGCGATCCGATTGCGGCGACGCAGGCCGCCAAGGGCGGCGTGATCGACAAGATCATCGAAGGTGACTTGCTCGAAGGCGCCGTCGCCTACGCGAAGGAGCTGATCGCGCGCAAGGCTCCGCTGCGCAAGGTACGCGACCTCAATGTCGACGCCGCAAAAATTCCCAAGGGATTCTTCGATGACGCCCGCAAGCGCGTCGCCCAAGAAAAGAAAAACCTGTTCGCGCCGCAGCGAATCGTCGACGCGCTGGAAGCCGCCACCCTGCCGTTCGATCAAGGCATGGCGCGCGAGCACGAATTGTTCCTGCAGTGCGCGCAAAATAGCCAGGCAAAGGCGTTGCAGCACGTGTTTTTCGCGGAGCGCAAGGCCGCCAACGTTCCGAATCTCGACAAAAGCGTCAAAAAGCGCGAGATCAACTCCGTCGCCATCATCGGCGCCGGCACGATGGGCGGCGGTATTGCCATGAACTTCTTGAATGTGGGCATCCCCGTTACCTTGCTGGAAATGAAACAGGAGCCGCTCGATCGAGGCATCGCCGTGATTCGCAAGAATTACGAAAACACGGCGTCCAAGGGCAGGCTGACCATGGAGCAAGTGCAGCAGCGCATGGCATTGTTAAAGCCCACCCTGTCCTACGAGGACCTCGGTCAGGCCGACCTGGTCATCGAGGCGGTGTTTGAAACCATGGCCATCAAGAAAGAGGTGTTCGCCAGGCTCGACAAAGCCACCAAGCAAGGCGCGATTCTCGCTTCCAACACCTCCTACTTGTCCATCGATGAAATCGCGGACGCGACATCGCGACCGGCCGATGTTATCGGCACGCACTTTTTTTCGCCCGCCAACGTGATGCGGCTGCTGGAGATCGTACGCGGCGCGAATACCGCGCAGGACGTTCTGCTGACTGTCGTCGATATCGCGAAACGCATCAACAAAATCGGCGTCGTTTGCGGCAATCGCGACGGCTTCATCGGCAACCGCATGCTGGGCGGCTACGGCTACCAGGCGTCCTTGATGGTGCTCGAGGGAGCGATGCCGGACCAAGTTGACTCCGCCCTTCGCCGTTTTGGAATGCCGATGGGCATTTTGCAGATGAGCGATCTGGCGGGACTGGACGTGGGTTATAAGTCGCGCAAGGATCGCGATCCGGCCAGTTTCGATGGACGTGTGACGCGCTCGGCCGACTTGCTGGTGGAGATGGGACGGTTGGGCCAAAAGACCCAGGCGGGATACTACGATTATGCTCCCGGTGATCGCACGCCTCGGCCGTCGCCTGTGGTCGCCGAGATCATCGAAAAGGTCTCGAAAGAGTACGGTATTGCGCGGCGCAAGTTCACTGACGAGGAGATCGTTGAGCGCTGTTTTCTCGCGCTGATGAACGTGGGATGCGAAGTGTTGCGCGAGGGAGTCGCGTACCGCTCGAGCGATATCGACGTGGTTTACCTGTACGGATACGGCTTCCCCGCTTATCGGGGTGGTCCGATGTTTTGGGCCGAAAACGAAGTAGGCCTGAAAAATGCCCTCGAGAAGCTGAAGAAATACAGCGCCGAATCCGGCGGCAAGTGGCTCGCGGTGTCGCCGCTGCTCGAGCAATTGGTCGCAGAGGGCAGGGGCTTCGCGAGCTTCGGGCAATAGCAATCACAACATGCATGCCTCGCCCGGCCGCGGTCTGGCGTAGAATGGCGAAAAACCGACAGCGGAGATCCTAAAGGTCCATGCCCGTAACCCACCGCGCGCAGCGCATGTCACCGGAGAAACGTCGCGAGCAGATCATGGACAGCGCCGTGGCCCTGATCGTCAGCCGCGGACTATCCAGTTGCACGCTGGAGGTGGTAGCCGCTGAGGCGCGAATCAGCAAACCGCTCATCTATAAATACTTTCCGCGCCTGGCAGATTTGTTCAAAGCACTGGTCGAGCGCGAGTATCGGTTTTTGCG
The DNA here is from genome assembly GCA_963749775.1 of uncultured Gammaproteobacteria bacterium. GTDB lineage: Bacteria > Pseudomonadota > Gammaproteobacteria > Steroidobacterales > Steroidobacteraceae > Bog-1198. The sequence continues at coordinate 548,786 of CAVVPB010000003.1, read as the reverse complement.
GGGCCGCGGCCTGAACATACTCCCGAAGAATGCCTCGTACGAAGAAATCATTCAGCGCTCCAACCTGCGTTCCTTGGAATATTTGTATGAGCGCGGTCCGATTATGCGCTTGCTGGCCAGCGATCGTTCGATCGCCGGCCTTGCGAAGCGGCAGGACCGCGACGAGCGCGGCGTCATGACCGACTACTTCACCAAGCAGTGCATGGACGTGTATGGCTTCCCGCTCGATGTCGCCCGGGTTTGCTCCATCATGACCGTCAACGCACCGATCCTGTCGATACGCGCCTTGCGCCGCCACGGCATCGCCGCGCACCGCGCCGCGGAAATTTGGAGCGATTTCATCATCGGCGGCAACAATGCGCTGCAGGCCAAGTATGGAGGCGCACCGGCGTAGCGCGCAGGAGGAAATCAAAGGCCGCCAAGCAACGCTAGCCCGCGCACAACAGCCCCTATTCTTGACTTGGCCGCCTCATAATTATAACTTGAGTCTATTAACAAGGTTTCCGAGGGGCGGCACATGGCCTATGCGACCGATCGACTTTACTGTGATGCGGACAGCCACATCATGGAAACCAAGGACTGGATCGCCAACTTCGCGGATCCAGGCCTGCTGCCAAAATTGCCCGAAATGAGCTTGCTCAAGTCGGGAACCAAGAGCTTCGATATCATCCATGACGCGGTGGTAAAGCAGCGCGAACGCGCCGCGCTCGGCACACCGGCGATCGACGTCGTGAAGGGCGTTAAGGGGTGGAATGCGCCTGGCGCGTTTGACGCCGCGGAGCGAAGAGCTGCCCTGGATGATTTGGGCTTTAAGAGGCAACTGGTTTTTTCTACCTTTTCCGCCACGCAATACTTGCATCACGAGGACTTGGATGTTCGTTACGGCGGTATTCGCGCACATAATCGAGCCATGGCGAGTTTTTGCGGCCGCGACTCCCGCCTGATCGCCGCGGGTCAGGTGTCGCTAGCTGATCCGAAGCGCTGCGTTGAGGAAATGATCGAAGGCGTACGCTTGGGCTGCGGCGCATTTTGGATTCCGGGCATGCCCGTGGGGGATAAGGCTCCGGGACACCCCGATTTTGACGTGGTGTGGCAGGCGTTCTGCGATCTTAACGTACCGTTTTTGCTGCACGTGGGTCCTAACAGCCCGACGAAGATTTCGGCCTATGAGAATAACGGCCAACCGCGCCCCAAGGACATTACCGGCGCGGAAGGCGGCGAGAACCTGCGCGTGCGCGACTTCATGCTGCTCTCGGTCGGTCCGCAGCAATTTCTCACAGCGCTGGTTTTCGATGCGGTGTTCGAGCGCTTTCCTAAGCTGCGCGGCGGTGTCATCGAACTCGGTGCCGGTTGGGTTCCGGAGTATTTGCGCACCCTGGATCTTAGCCAAAAGATATTTAGGCGCACCGATCCGTCGGTGGCAGCCTTGTCGCTCAAGGCGTCGGATTATATTCGACGTGCGGTGAAATTCACCCCGTTTCCCGGCGAAGACGTCGGTCGCCTGATCAGGGATGCCGGGACTGAGCTATTCATGTTCTCCAGCGACTATCCGCATCCTGAAGGCACTGACGATCCCATCGGCCGATTCGAACACACCTTCAAGGAAATATCCGAAGAAGCCAAAGAGAGATTCTACTGCGGAAACTTTCAGGAAATGATGGCGCCGCGCCTATAGATGAGTATCCGCCGGCACGGCGTCTTTGGGTGCAACCTTGGGCCGCTCGCGCATCGGCAGTTCGGGAATCATCAAGGTGGCAGTGAGCGCAATGATGACCACGAAAATGCTGAGCAGAAACACATGCGTCACCGAATCGGCAATTAAAATGCGGATGGCATCCGGAAGATTCATGACACCCGAGTGAATCTGGGCGTCGACCGATGCGCTGCGAAGCGTGGACAAGTTCAGGGGCGGTAACCCTGCGGCGGCAGACCAAGCAGTGAGCTTGGTGTTGAGATTATTCGTCAACAGGGTGCCGAAAATCGCAACGCCCACGGTGGAACCGATCTGGCGGAAAAACTGGCTGGCACTTGTCACCACGCCGATTCGGTTCATCGGCACGGCGTTCTGAATGGCAATGCCATACAGACTCTGCAACGGTCCCAGTCCGATTCCGAGAATCGCCATGCGCCAGCCCAGATCCAGCCGCGTCGTGTGATGGCTCATCTGGCTCAGCAGAAAAGTTCCGATCAGCAGCACCGACATGCCGAACAGCATGAAGGGCTTGTAGCGTCCGGTGCGGGTGACCAGTCGCCCGCTGATGATCGCGGCGCCGATCAATCCCAGCATTAGGGGCAGCGTGGAAAGGCCGCTGGTCGTGGCCTGGACGCCCTGCCCGATCTGCATGAATAGGGGTAGAAACGCCACCACGCTTAAGAATGACATCGAGGAGAAGAATCCCGCAATATTCGCCCAGGTGAAAACCTTGTTGCTGAACAACTCCATATGAATGATCGGGTCGCTGACCCTCTTCTCGACGATCACGAACAACGCCGCGCAGACAACGAACATCGCGAGCAATCCGATAACCATCGTTGAGTTCCAGGCATATTTCTGGCCGCCGAAAGTCAGCGCCAGCAGCAGCGGCACGCAGGCTGCGACGATCAGCACGGCGCCCAGATAGTCGATGCTGCCTTTCGAGGCATGGGAGAGTTTCGGCATCTTGGCGATCACCATGAATAGCGCCACCAGGCCGATCGGCAAGTTAAGATAAAAAACCCAGCGCCATCCCTCGATGGTGTGGCCGCCGATCGATAGCGTGCCGTGATCGGTGAAATAACCGCCCAGCAGGGGGCCGATCGCGCTGGAAACACCGAACACCGCCCCAAACAACCCGGCAAACTTGCCTCGTTCGCGCGGCGGGAACAAATCCGCGATGATGGCGAATGCCGTGGTAAACAGCGCTCCGCCACCCAGGCCTTGAATCGCACGGAACACGATGAGCTGCACCATGCCGCCGCCCAAAATGGGCAGCGAGGAGAATTCACCCGCAAGTCCCGACAGCCACGAGCCGAACAAGAACAGGGCGATGCCGGCCAGCAGCACCGGCTTGCGCCCGTAAAGGTCCCCTAATTTGCCCCATATCGGCACCATGACCGTCGAGGACAGAAGATACGCCGTCGTCACCCACGAATAGAGCTCCAGGCCATGCAATTGGCTGATGATGACCGGCATGGCCGTGGAGACGATGGTTTGGTCCAGGGCGGCGAGCAGGAAGACGATCAGCACGCCGATAAGTGTGATCTTCCGCTCGGCGTCGGTGAAATGGGCGGTGGTCAAAATGCGCTCCGGATTATTGCCGCATTATCGCAGCGCGCCCGCCGCGCAGCACGAATTTTTGGATCTTGCCGGTCGCCGTTTTTGGCAATGCACTGACGAAATGAAATGCACTGGGAACTTTGAAATGCGCCAACGAGTCGCGCGCGAATTCGCGCAGCTCCGCTTCTGTCGCAGACATGCCGGCACGCAGGACCACGAATGCCTGCGGGGATTCTCCCCACTTCTCGTGCGGCATACCCACCACCGCGACCTCGAGTATGGCCGGGTGCCTCAAAAGAGCGCCTTCGACCTCGATCGATGAAATATTCTCCCCGCCGCTGATGATTACGTCCTTGAAACGATCCCGAATCTCGACATAGCCGTCGGGATGCACCACGGCGCCGTCACCGGAATGAAACCAGCCCCCCGCGAAGGCCTCGGCGGTCGCCTTGGGGTCATTGTAATAGCCGCGCATGATGACGTTTCCGCGGGCGACGATTTCGCCCATCGTCGCCCCGTCGCGCGGCACATCGCGCATGTCCTTATCCACGACTCGCAGTTCTCCGGACGTAATGAACTCGACGCCCTGACGGGCTTTCAGGATCGCCCGTTCGGCGCTCGAAAGCGCCGCATGCTCCGGCAAAGGTTCGCAAATGCTGATGAAGGGCGCCGTTTCCGTCAGTCCATAGACATGCGTTATATCCCAGCCGAGTTCCGATTCCATGCGTTCGATGGTCGCCGCGGCGGGGGGAGCTCCGGCGGTGAGCACGCGCACACCCCGACGCAAGTCTTGGCGCTTATCCTCGGGGCCGTTTGCGATGCTGATCAGCACGGTGGGCGCGGCACAGAGATGCGTCACCCGCTCGCGCTGCACCTGCTCATAGACCGCAGAGGCTTCAACGGCACGCAGGCATATGTGCGACGCTGCGGCCGCGGTCACCGTCCATGTAAAAGTCCAGCCATTGGCATGAAACATCGGCAACGTCCACAAATACCGATCGGCCGGGGTCATCGGCCAATGCGCCAATGTGCCCACGCAGTTCACCCACGCGTTGCGATGCGTGATCATCACGCCCTTCGGGCGCGAGGTCGTACCGCTGGTGTAGTTGATCGCCAACAGGTCGGTCTCGGCGATTTTCGCAGCCTCGAACGCGGCAGGGCTGCGTTGGATCAGTGACTCGTAAGCCAACCAGCCGGCTTTGTCGCCCTCCAAAGCGACGTAGTGCTGAACCTCCGGCATGCGAGCGCGAACGCCGTCGATGATCTCGAGATAGTCCGAGTGCACGCACAACACCTTGGCGCCGCTGTGAGTCGCGACGTAGACGAAGTCGTCGGCCGAGAGCCGATAGTTGATCGGCACGATGACCGCTCCAAGTTGCGGTATCGCGTAGAACTGCTCGAGATGCTGATGCGTGTTCGGCGCGATTGTCGCGACGCGATCGCCCTTGGCCACGCCGAGCTGCGCGAGCGCCGCGCTCCATCGGTCGCATCGCTCCCCAAACTGGGCGTACGTCAAGCGCAGGTTGCCGTCGACGACGGCCTCGCGCCCCCCATGCAGCTTGCGTGCGCGGCGCGCGAATTCGAGGGGAGTCAGCGGCGTTTCCATGCGCAAAGAAGCCTACCAGATGCGTGCGCCGGATTCTCAGCGGTTATCTTTTCGGCGCACGGCTGGCTTTGCCCCCGAGCGGCACCGACCAGAAATCGGCCTTCCGCGGGGTCAATAACGAAGTCCCCCGCGACAACCTGATCGATCCATTGCGCGGTCTCGAGCGCGCCGCCAAAACTGAAGAAGTGCGGCGCCACGACGCGAGTCGAGCTCGATAGCTGCATCAGGCGCAGCACATGCTGATCGGGGGTGGTCGCGAGATCCGCGCCTCCGGTCACAGCGCTCAAGTTGCGCATGACGGTGCGCAACGAGGCACCGATCCCGCAGCGCATTGCAAATTTGATGAGCTTTGAGAGCGGTGTTGGACCGGCAATCCCGGCATGGATCGGCAGACGCACACCATGACGCGCAAGTTCAGGTTCCCAGTCCCGCAGCGCGTTGCCGTCGAAACCAAATTGGGTGACGACATGAACGGCCAGGCCGGTGCGATCCGCGAACGCCTGCTTCGCCTTGAGCGCATTCCAAAGCAACATGGGTCCGATGCCCCTTTGTCCTTCCGGATACCCGGCGACGCCGATGCTCTTGATACCCGATCTCTCGAGAATTCCGGAGGCCAAAACATCCAACGTACTGTCGAACTCTCCCGCTGGGTGCGTGGTGTCGCCGGCAACCAGCAGCACCTGCTCGACACCACTGGCGGTCAGCTCAGCGAGCGCCGCGCGCAGAGTTTCAGGATAGCTAATGCGCCGAGCGACGATGTGCGGTGTCGCTTTGAAACCCGCGCCTTGCACGGCCAGTGCCGTTTTGACAACCTGCGCCAAGTTCGCGCTGGGGACGTGCGAAATGTAGATCGCACTACCCTTGCGCAGAAGTTCGCGCAACGCCGGCAGATGCTGCTGCTCCGACGGCGTGATCTCCATCGAGGCCGCCTGCATGAACGAGACGATGCGTTCCTGAAGCTCGGAGCGGGGTGGTAAATTCACCGGCGCTTTCTTCAGCTCTGCTCTAGTTCTTGACGCACCATTCGCGCCCCTTCGACCATCGCGATCATCTTGGCGTCCGCGATTTGGCGCGGTAGATATTTCATGCCGCAGTCGGTGCAAACAATGATGTCTTTGGGCGCTACAAACGGAAATGCTCGGCGAATGCGCGCCGCAACGAGGGCTGGCGATTCGACCTGCATGTCGGATAGGTCAATCACGCCGAGCATGATTGTCTTCCCCGGCAGTTCTCGCAGTACCGAGCAGTCGAGGTTGGACTGGGCCGTCTCGATCGAAATCTGCTTGCAAGCGCAATTTTGCAGCTCCGGCAAGAACGAATATCCGCTGGGGCGGGTGTGAATGATGGCTGCGTAGCCGAAGCATATATGCACCGCGGTGGTTCCGACGACGCCGTCGAGCGCTCGATTTAGCGCCTTTTGCCCCCACGCGCGCGCCTCTTCGGGACGTGCCTGCATATAAGGTTCGTCGATCTGCACGACGTCTGCGCCCGCCTTGAATAAATCGCGAATCTCCTCGTTGACCGCGACCGCATAATCCATGGCGGCGAGTTCCCGGCTGCCGCCGTAATGATCGATCTGCGCCTGTTGGGCCATGGTAAAGGGGCCCGGCACGGAGATTTTGATCTTGCGGGTCGTATGGCGACGCAAAAATCTTACGTCTTCAACTTCCACCGCATGCCGGCGCCGAATCGGGCCGACCACACGCGGAACCGGATTAGGATGTCCGCTTCGGTCAAGTGCGCTGCCCGGATTGTCGATATCCACTCCATCGAGGGCGGTGGCAAATCGATTCGAGTAGCTTTCGCGTCTCATCTCCCCGTCCGTGATGATGTCGATGCCTGCTGCCTCCTGCGCTTTGATAGCGAGGATGGTTGCGTCGTCCTGCGCCTCCTGAAGATATTCCGGCGCAATGCGCCACAATTCTTGCGCGCGCACTCGGGGCGGAAATCGACCCGCGAGTTTCGCCCGATCTATCAGCCATTCCGGCTGCGGGTAGCTGCCAACTATCGTGGTGGGGAGCAATGTCATGGTTTGCGCCCTGCACCCGCTACCATCTGCGCGGTTATGCGTGCCACGTGCTCGCCCTGGAAGCGGCACATGTCGAGTTCGAGTGCCGAAGGCATGCGCAGCTCGCTGCCGGCCCCGGTGACACAACTCGCGCCGTAGGGTGTGCCGCCGGTAACCTCGCGCATTGTCATGAGGGCCTCGAATGTGTACGGCAGACCCACCACAATCATCCCGTGATGCAGAAGCGTCGAATGAAATGACGTTAGGGTCGTCTCCTGGCCGCCGTGTTGGCTGGCGGTGCTGCAAAAGGCGCTGCCGATCTTGCCGACCAGCGCGCCTTGGCCCCACAGCGGCCCGGTCTGGTCCAGGAAATTCCTCATCTGCGAGGCCATGTTGCCGAAGCGCGTGGGGGTTCCAAAGATGATGCCATCATAGTCTGCCAACTCCCCGGGATCTGCGATGGGGGCGCTCTGGTCGAGCTTGCACCCGGCCGCCTTCGCGACTTCCAAGGGCATCAGTTCAGGAACGCGCTTAACCGACACCTGCGCGCCGGACACTCGAGTCGCGCCTTCGGCCTGCGCTGCAGCCATCATTTCCACGTGACCGTAACTGCTGTAGTACAGGACCAGGATTTTGTACATTGTGATTCCTTATCGACGAGCATGCTCATGGTGGTGGATTTCAAAAAAGCGCTTTAGCGCTTCGTTATACGCGCGTGGATTGTCGAGGTTGCACAAATGACCTGCTTCAGGAATGTCGATGTGCTCGGCCAGCGGCAGCTGGGACGCCAATTGCTTGGCGAAGCGCCGGCGGCCTTCAAGGTCGTATTCGCCATTGAGCAAGAGCACCGGCAGATGCACATCGAGCCTGGGAGAATCCGCGGCGTTAAGAGTTTGCGCGGGTCCCAATAGATCACGACCGGAGTAGCGCTCAATCATGCGCGTACGAATCTGCTGCGCACGCCGATCGGCTGTCTTCAGTCGCGCCAGGGGATGCTGCGCCCATTCGCTCCGAAAAGCGCTCATGCCCTCGCGCTGCGCGACGCGCCGATAATGCTCGTGAGGCATATCGTTGGAATGCGTGGCGCTGCCCGTCGCAGCAAGGTCTGGTATTCCATCGAGTACCAAGCAAGAGATCGCAACAGAGTCCGCGCTCGCAAGCTTTAGCGCCACGCGCGCGCCTTGCGACATGCCGACCAGAGCGATCTGCTCGAGCTCTAGGCGCCGGCACAGCGCGGCGGCATCGAGGCAGTCTTCCGCCAAAGAGGGCGCGCCGGATGAAAAGCCGAAGCCGCGCCGGTCCAGCCGCACGACTCGATAGTGCGAACTGAGTGATTCGGCTTGAAATTCCCACATGTCGAGGTTAAGGCTCCATCCATGAATAAAAACGACGGCGGGGCCGCGCCCCTCGTCGCGGTAGCGCAAGCGCGCGCCGTCGATCTCGACGTACAAATCCTTCGAGTGCAGCCGCCCGTCTAAATCTCGTAAGCCTGAAGTCACGGCGTCCACGGTTTCGTATAGCGAAAAGATTTTCGCAAACAGGCTACGCGGACGTAAGGTCAGACGTCAAGGCGCCTGGCGCATGGTCCTTAAACAGTCGCGCTTAAGGACAAGCCGGGAACACCCGCGAGATCCGCGGTGATTTGCCGGCTGACTTTCTGAAGCATGGCGAAGCGCTCGCGGACGAGCTTGGCCTTGCTGATGCGACGCGAATGGCTCGAGCTGTTCAAGGCTGCAACCACCCGGCCATATTGATCGAAGACCGGAACTGCGAGCGCCACTACGCCGTACGCCAGCTCATCCTCCACGGCGGAATAGCCGGTTCGTCGACAATCCTCGATCAGCTGGCGCAGCTTCGTCGGATCGACGACGGTTCGAGTCGTCAACGACTCGAACTTTGCCGTGTCGAAGTAGCGTTGCAGGCGTTCCGGGGACAGACCGGCCAGCAAAGCGCGCCCTGTGGAGGTGGCGTGAGCGGGAAAGCGGCTGCCCACGTGCGCTTCCAACCGCATGAGGGTTCTGACCGAGGCGCGCGCGACATACACCGTCTCCGTGCCGTCGAGGACACACAGGGCCGCCGAATCACCCGTGCTCCCCGCAAGCTCCTCCAAATGGGTCTTGGTAAGCGTTTCGATATTCATCGATTCAAGGTAGGCGGCTCCGAGCTGCAGCACCTTCGGCCGCAGCACAAATTGGCGGCCGTTGCGGGTAACGTAACCCAATTCCTCGAGTGTCAAGAGACACCGCCGCGCAGTCGCCGCGGGCATGTCAGTGAGTGCCGCTACATCGCTCAGGCTCAAAGTCGCGCGCTCGCGGGTAAAGGCGCGAATCACCGCGAGCCCCTTTGCCAGGCCTCCCATCGCCTCGCGCCGCTGAACAGTTTTCGCTCGAGCCATGGGATCTCAGTCTATTTCGATATGCGAAAAAGCGACAGGAATTCCTCTTGAGTTGACGAGCCGATGAATCGCGCTCAGCATATTCGTTATTCGAATGAATTTTCGGTATACGAAATAACCAATGGGGCCAGCCGGTGAAGATCGGGTCACAAGCGCATAAGACCTCCGCGATCTCTGCTTCCAACGAGACGACCATCCTCGTACGCGGCCGCGATCTGACGCATGAACTGATCGGAAAGATCGGCTTCACCGACCACTTTTGGCTGCTGCTCACGGGATCTTTTCCCTCAGCGGCGCAGCGTAGCGTCCTCGATGCCACGTTGGTAGCAATCGCCGAGCACGGACTGGTCCCCAGTGTACTGGCGGCGCGAATGACGCTCGCCGCGGCACCGGAAGCACTGCAGGGAGCGGTGGCTGCGGGCATCCTGGGTTGCGGCTCCGTGGTATTAGGTTCATCCGAGGCCGCCGGCCTGTTCTTTGCGTCCATCGCAAAGCGGATCGAGGCGGGCAGCACGCTGGCCGAGGCGGCAAAAGCCGCCGTTCTCGATTGCCGCAGCGGGCATCGAGCGGTCCCCGGATACGGACATCCGTTGCACAAGGATTTCGATCCGCGCGCGCGCCGACTATTCGAAGTCGCCAAAGATGCCGGCGGTTCGGGGCAACACGTGAAAATCGCGCACGCGGTGGAGGCGCTGCTGCCGGAACTGTTGGGTAAGCGGCTGGCGCTCAACGTCTCGGCGGCGATTCCCGCGGTGCTGCTCGATGTCGGGTACCCGCTGGCCGCGCTCAAGGGCGTTCCGCTGCTGGCGCGCACTGCCGGGCTCATTGCTCATTTGCTCGAAGAGCAGCAGCGCTCCATCGGCTTCGTCATGTCGCATGCCGCAGCCGCTGCCATAGATTATGACGGAGCCGCGCCGCCCGGTTTCGAGCCCCGTCGTGAGTAGCGTGTTAAGCGGTATCCGGGTGGTGGAACAAGGCACGTTCATCACGGGGCCTTGTGCGGGAATGATGCTCGCCGACCTCGGTGCCGATGTCATCAAAGTCGAAAGCCCCGAGGGCGATCCTTACCGCAGCTATCAAGGCGAACATTATTCGCCGCATTTCCAGGCGTACAACCGCAATAAACGCAGCATTGCGCTGGATCTCAAGAATCCCGCCGAACGCGACACGTTCGATGGCCTGGTACGCGAAGCCGATGTGTTCATTCAAAACTTTAGGCCAGGCACCGCAGCGCGGCTCGGCGCCGGTCACGAGCGCCTAAGCGTGCTCAATCCGCGCCTCATCTATGCATCGATCAGCGGTTTTGGAGCGGACGGGCCTTATGCGGAGAGGCCCAGCTATGACTCGGTGGCGCAGGCGCTCAGCGGATTCTTAAGCGTGGTCGTCGACTCCAGCCGACCCCGTTTTTTGGGCCCCGCGCTCGCGGATGCAATAACCGGCATCTATGCTGCGTACGGCGTGCTCGGTGCCCTGGTTCAGCGCGGTCGCTCCGGCGAGGGATGTCTCGTCGAAGTTTCCATGCTCGAGGCGATGGCGCACTTCGCGGTGGAACCCTTTGCCGCGTTCTTTGCCCTCGGCAGCACGCCAACCTCCAGCGATCGCCCCCGGCTCGCCCAAGCCTACATTTTGCGAACCGCAGATACGCGCCTGATTGCCATCCATTTGTCATCGCTCGAGAAATTTTGGGAGGGACTGATCGCGGCGCTCGATGCGCCCGAGCTCGGCTCCGATGAGCGCTTCAGTCGCCGCGCCTCGCGGATCGCGAATTACGAAGCATTGAACGCCGCGCTCGACGAGCGCTTCTTGAAGCACGACCTGGCGCATTGGGTCGAACGGCTCAGTCGCAATGATGTGCCCTTCGCACCGATTCACACGGTCGACGAAGTTATTGGCGATCCGCAGGTAGCGCACCTTGGGCTCATCGTTCCGGTCGAGGCGCCTCGTGGCGGTGCGCAAGCGGTCAGGCCACCCGTGCAATTTGCCGGCGTGCGTCAGGCGTCCGTGCGCGCGGCGCCCGCCCTCAATGAGCATGGGGACGCGATTCGGCAATCGCTGACGCGCGGTGAACGGTGGCCGAATTGGCAATCCACGGAGGGCCGCGTCGAGGCGTGACGATTGATGGGTTGGCGGTCAGCGCCGGGGCGGCGGTTTGGCGACGATATCGATTAAAAATGGAGAACTCTATGTGCATATTAAAGGGGAGAGGGCTGGCAGTGCTGGCGGTTGCTTTGGTATCGCTGATCCCAGTGATGCCGGCATCGGCACAGACGAGCGACTTGACCGAGATCATCGTGACGGCTCGCAAACGCGACGAATCATCTCAAAACGTACCGATCACCATGAGCGTTTTCACGGCGGAGACGATCCAAGCGGCGGGCATCGAGTCTCCGCGCGATTTCGTCGCGATGGTGCCGAACATGACCATGGTCGAGGTGCAGAACGTCGGCAATTCCTTCATCACCATTCGTGGCATTTCGCAGGCGCGCAACAGCGAACCCTCCGTGGCGGTGCTGGTCGACGGTGTTCTGGAACCCAATCCGTACATGTTCAGCCAGCAGCTCTACGACATCCGGCAGATCGAAGTGTTGAAGGGCCCGCAGGGCGCCTTGTATGGACGCGATGCGATCGGCGGCGCCATCATCATTCACACCGCGGACCCGTCCGACCATTTCGAGGGCAACGCCCTGGTCGGTGTGGGCAACGGCCCCTCGGAGAGGGGGCAGCTTGCCTTGAGCGGCCCACTCGATTCCGCCGGGACTTTGAAGTACCGCGCTTCAATGAACGTCTACAATACCGACGGCTATTTGCAGAATACCTATCTCGATCGCAAGGCGGACCCTTATCGCGATTACTCGGGCCGGCTGCGCCTGTTGTGGACGCCTTCCGATAAACTCAGCGCGGACTTTCGGTTTGTGTACGATTACGTCGAGACCACCGCGTACTACTACGTCATTCCCCGCAGTGACGAGTCGAACCCCTTCAGCGATTTCACGACACCCGGGGATGCCAACGACACGCACTCGCCGATCCAGAACAACAATCTGGGCTCGGACACCCGCAGCATCCTGGATACCGCGCTCAAGCTGGACTACCACTTAGACTACGGAACGATCACCTCGATCACGGACTACAACCACACCAAGGAAATCGACACCGGCGATGCCTACGACTTTCGGCCTGTGACCACCTCCTTCGTGTACGCGGCCACGGGAGACTGTGCCGGCGGCAATCGGCGGCCCCTTCGATGAGAGCCAGAGCCAGTTCATCGATGTACAGACCGTCAGCCAAGAGCTGCGCTTCACCTCCCCGGTGGTCTCGGGATTCTCCTGGATCGCCGGCGCGTACTTCCTTCACACCGAGCGCTTCATCTCCACGGGAAATCTGGCGGATCGTGGCCTGGGCGTCCCCCGCGTCTACTACACCCCGATCGTCGATCCGACGAATCCGGTCGCGACCAACACCAGCCAGACGTTCCTCGCGGACAGCCAGAACAACAATGCTTGGGCGGTATTTGCCAATGCCACTTACGAGTTCAACAAGCAGTGGGAGCTCGATGTGGCCATCCGGTACGATGAGGATCAACGCCAGAACAGGACTGACACACCCACCGCGTTCTTGCCGCCGGGAACGCCGCCGAACTCCTCGGGCGAGGTGCGCAAGGCCACCTTCAGTGAGCCACAGCCTAAGGCCACCGTGCGCTTCAAACCCAACGACGATTGGACCCTCTACGGCGGCTGGAGCCGCGGCTTTCGCAGCGGCGGCTTCAACCAGACGGGTGTGGGAGCCGTGGCAATCGCCAATGGCGTGCTGGGAGTCAATGATTTGTTCCAGGCCGAAGTTGCCGATACCACCGAAATCGGATTCAAGAGCCAGTTCCTCGATCACCGGTTGAGCGTGGATGGCGATGTTTTCTATACCAAATCCACCAACGGCTACTTCTTCGTCTTCATTGCGGCGGACTCGACCCAGAACCTGGGCAATCTCAGCGCCGAGTATAAAGGGGCCGAACTCTCGATCACCGCTCGTCCGACTGATCAGCTCGACCTGTACGCCGGCTTCGGCTACACCGACAGCAAAATCACCGCCATGGCTGACCCCTTGGTGATAGGTAACCAGGCGCCGCTGGTGTCGAGGAACACCATCAATGCCGGAATACAGTTTCGGCAACCCTTCGGCAATGGCCTGACTGGGACCGCGCGCCTCGACTACAATGAAATCGGGCGTACCTGGTGGGAGCCGTACAATATCACTTCCCGCGACCCGGTCTCGCTGGTGGATCTGCGCCTCGGGCTGCTAGCGCACCAGTGGACCGCTCACCGCCTGGGCCAAGAATCTCACCAACACGATCTACAATGCCGAGTTTTCGCCGGGCAATGTCGGCGGTGCAGGGTTCCTGTGGCGGGCCCCGCCGCGCACTTACGGCCTCGACCTCGGCTACAAATTCTGATTCGGAGGTGTCTCATGGCTACGTCTTCCAAGCTTCCGTCCCGGCTCCATCACACCGCGTATGTGACGCGTGATCTGGAGGCGACGCGCAAGTTCTACGAGGATCTGATCGGATTGCCGCTGATTGCAACCTGGTGCGAGGTGGACGAACTGTTCGGAGCCGAGCGCGTCTACTGCCACCTGTTCTTTGCGTTGGGCGACGGGGGTGCGCTCGCCTTTTTCAAGTTCGCCAACCCGCAGGATGAGAAACTCTTCGGACCGAAGATGCCCGAGACGCCTTTCCATCACATCGCGCTCAACGTGGATAAGGAGACGCAGCAGGGGATCGAGACGCGCCTCGCCGCCGCGGGCTACAAGGAGCCGCAGACATTTGTTCTCGAGCACGGCTACTGCCGCTCGGTCTATGTGACCGATCCTAACGGGTTGATCGTGGAATTCACGCTCGACAGTCCGAACGTGCGGCAGATCAACCGCGATCGTCTCGCGAACGCGCACGCCGATCTGAAGCGCTGGATGGCGGGCGATCACACCTCCAACAATACGTATCGATAGCGGCGCTGTCTCGTGACGCGCAGCACCGGCCGTATCCTGACCACCCACGTCGGCAGCCTGCCGCGCAGCCAGGCTGTGACCGACGTGTTATTCGCGCGCGAGCGCGGAGAAGCGCGCGATGTCGCCAAGGACGATGCGGTCATTGCCCAGGCGGTGGCCGAGGTCGTGCGGCGGCAGGCTGATCTCGGAATCGACGTCGTGAGCGATGGCGAGATGAGCAAGATCAGCTATGCCACTTACATTGCCCGGCGCTTCTCAGGCTTTGACGGCGATACGCCGCGCGAGCCGGGACAGGATCTGGTCGAGTTCCCAGGACTATTGCGCAAGCTGGCCGAGCGCGGCGCAACGGCCAAGTATCGCCGGCCGCGCTGCGTCGGCGCGGTGAGGCTCCAGGATGCAGGCCCGCTGGAGGCCGATATCCGCAACTTGAACGCGGCGAGCGCGGCCGCACCGAGCGCGGCTGCGTTCATGAACGCAGCGTCCCCCGGAGTCATCGCTCTTTTTCAACCGAACGACTACTACCGCACCCAGGATGAATATCTGGAAGCGCTTGGCGCGGCGCTGCAGACTGAATACGAGGCCATCGTACACGCGGGAATTATTCTGCAGATCGATGCGCCAGATCTCGCGATGGGGCGTCACACCATGTACCGCGATCGCTCGCCGGAGGAGTTTGATGTTCTCGCCGCGCGCCATATTGAGGTTCTGAATCATGCGCTGAGGAATGTACCGGCGGAGCGTGTTCGGATGCACGTGTGCTGGGGCAACTACGAGGGACCGCACCATCACGATGTGCCGATGGAGCGTCTACTACCCATTGTGCTGAGGGCGAAGCCGCAGGGCTTGCTGTTCGAGGCGGCCAATCCGCGGCATGCGCACGAATGGGCGGTGTTCAAGGACGTGAAGATCCCGGAAAACAAGGTTCTGATCCCCGGGCTCCTGGCGACGACGACGAACTACATCGAGCATCCGCAGCTTGTGGCCGAGCGCATCGAGCGCTTCGCCCACATCGTCGGACGCGAACGCGTCATGGCCGGCACCGACTGCGGCTTTGGGACCTTTGCCGGATTCGGACCGGTCGAGCCGGATATCGCTTATTTGAAGCTGCAATCCTTGGTTGAAGGGGCACGGATCGCCTCGCGCCGGCTGTGGGCGGCCTAACAATGAGCGCGCCGGCCACGACCGCGCCGCGCGACGCCGCCACAGTGACATCGACCCCATTTCGTTTCTACGACAATCGACAAAAGTACCTGGCCTTTGTCACCACCTGCAACGAGAAGTCCGCAATCGCGCGTCGTGCCGCCCACGAGGTGACACTGTTACGGCCAACCCCGCCGGCGGTGCGCATCTTTGATGCCGGAATGGGCGATGGAACCGTGATCGCCCGCGTTATGCGCAGCACACATCGGTCATTTCCGACCGTCCCGATGTTCGTGGTCGCCAAGGAGATCAGCCTCGAGGATGTCCGTTTGGGCTTGGAAAAGCTGCCCGATCGGCTGTTCGAGCATCCCGCAACGGTTTTCGTCGTGACCAATCTCAATTATGCCGAGGCGCCGCGCCTCATGCCGCGCGACGCACAATTGGCGGCGGCACTCAACTGGCAGGAAGTGCGGCTGACCGGATCAACCGCTCACGAGTACGCGGAGCAGATCGAGGATCTCGGCAGCGCGCTCGCGAGCGGCTGGCAGACCACGTCCAATCCCAAGACGGGCAATCCGCTCGTGGTGCGTCCCTCCGTGCTCGTGATCTATCGCGAAGACCACAAGTTTCTGCTTGATGCGGTGATCCCGAAGCCTGGCCGAATTTTTGAGCACTACGACCTGATACTCGCCTCACAGCCCTGGCGGGCGCGAATGGGCGCTGACTTCAAGGTCAAAAAAGTATTAGCGCCACTCGCTCGAAGCCTTGCACCGGGCGGAAGGCTTTTGGCCATTCAATCATACGGTCATGATCCGGGCTTGGAAATCATCCATCATCTTTGGCCGCAGGAGCAGCCATTCCAAGTCAACCGCCATGAACTCCTGACCACCCTGCGTCGTGAGCTGGGGCGCGATGCCCGCGACTTCAACCTCACCGTACCGCCGGATGAAAAGGCGGTGTTTCGTTACGAGATGCACACCCTGCCGTCCGAGATCGGGGATCGGATCGGGACTTCGACGCTGTTCGCCGCTTGGAATGCTGCAATTTATGTGAATCAGATCGAGGATGAGCGCCTCGACGCTGTCGTGACAAGCGGGGCTTACCTTGGGGCGACGCAAAAGGTTCTGCAGAAGTACGGTGGCCTGTGGTTCAACGACGAAGCCTTTGTGGTAACACGCCGGCGCGATTAAGGAACAGGAGCTAGCCATTAAGACCTACACGCCGCTATCCGTGACCGAAGCGGTGCTCGCGCAGATGGGCAGCGCGACGGATGAACGGCTGAAAACGATCCTCGAAAGCGCGGTCCGCCATCTGCATGACTTCGCCCGGGAGGTGAATCTGACTCCAGCCGAGTGGCTAAAAGCGATCGAGTTTTTCACTCGGGTCGGGAAAACTTGCACGCAAACGCGACAGGAATTCATCTTGCTCTCGGACGTCATTGGATTGAGCACGCTGGTCAACACGCTGCATGACGCGACTGCCCTTGAAAAGGCGACGAGCACGAGCCTGCTGGGACCGTTTTTTCGCGAGGACGCGCCGCCATTGCCGCTGGGCGAGCAGATTTCGCAGGGCGATAAGACCGAGGAAATCCTTTTGTGGGGCACGGTGTGCAGCGCCGCCAAGGAGGCCATAGCGAACGCCACGCTGAGGGTCTGGCAGACATCCAGCACCGGTCACTATGACTTGCAGGAAGGAGACGGGAGCCGTATCGATTATCGCGGCACATTCCACACCGATGCGCAAGGCAAGTACCATCTGCGCACCGTGCGGCCGCTCGGCTATTTCATTCCGATGGACGGTCCGGTCGGTGATCTGGTGCGCGCGCAGGGGCGCGAGGGCTGCCGCCCGGCGCACATTCATTTCCTCATCAGCGCTGCGGGGTTTCGAGAATTGGTCACCGCATTGTATCTTCCCGATCGATACCTAGAATCTGACGTGGTGTTCGGAGCATCGCCCGAGCTGGTGGTCCACGAGGAAGCAAGCGATCCTGAAGCCCCGGTGCAGGGGTTGTCGAGCATACGTTTCGACTTCGCACTGGCGCGCGAAGGGTCGGCGGATCTCGCGGGCGGCCGCGTGGGTGCCGATCCCACCAAACTCTCGCTGTAGGAGAGATGCCGCTATTGCAGTTAGGCCGGGGGCGCGGTCTCTTCCGCGCGCTCGATGAAGACGGCGCGAAAATCGTTGACATTGGTCAATGTGGGCCCGGTGATCACCGCATCGCCGAGCATCGAGAAGAATCGGTGCGCGTCGTTGTCCGCGAGCATTTCCTTCGGCCTCAATCCTAAAGACTCAGCTCGCGCCAGCGAGGAGGGAGTGATGTAGGCACCGGCGACCTCTTCTTGACCGTCAACGCCATCGGTGTCGCCCGCCAGCGCGAGAATGCGCCGATGTCCATCGAGTGCGATGGCGAGCGACAGCAAAAACTCGACGTTGCGACCGCCTCGCCCGCTGCCGCGCACGGTGACCGTGGTCTCACCGCCGGACAGCAGGACACAGGGTGCAGTAAACGGCTGCCCACGCTCCGCAACTTGCAGCGCCACGCCCGCAAGCACCTTGCCGACGTCGCGCGCTTCGCCTTCGATGGCATCGCTCAAGATATGCGCGGCAACTCCCTGCTCGCGCGCCACCGTCGCGGCCGCTTCCAGCGCCATTTGTGGCGTGGCAATCGTACGCACCGTGGCACGGGCGAGGCGTGGATCGCCTGGCTTTACCGATTCGCCGCGCCCGCTTTCCAGCAAATCAAGTACCGGAGGCGGCAAATTGATGTGGTAGCGTCTCGCAATGCTCAAGGCGTCGGCACAGGTCGTCGGATCGGGGACCGTCGGACCGGAAGCGATATCCACCGGCCGATCTCCCGGCACGTCGGAGATCAGCAGTGTCAGCACTCGCGCTGGATGGCATGCGGCGGCCAATCGCCCGCCCTTGATGGCGGACAGATGCCGTCGTACGCAGTTCATTTCGCTGATGCTGGCGCCCGATGCCAGCAGCGCCTTGCTCACGCTTTGCTTCATATCGAGGGTGAGTCCTTGCGCCGGCAGCGGCAGCAGCGCCGAACCGCCGCCAGATATCAGGCACAGCACCAAATCGTCGTGGTGAAGATGCGAGACGAGCTCGAGTATGCGCTGCGCGGACCGCAGTCCCGCTGCATCGGGGACGGGGTGCGCCGCTTCGGCGATCTCAATGTGCTGACAGGGTACCGCGTAGCCGTAACGCGTAACCACCAATCCGGACAGCGGCCCAGACCAATTCTCTTCCACCGCTCGCGCCATCGCCGCGGAGGCCTTGCCCGCGCCGACGACAATCAGCCGACCGTGCGGCGCGCTCGGAAGGTAGGGCGGGATACAGATGGCGGGCTGCGCCGATGCGACGGCGGCATCAAACATCTGCCGCAGCAATTTTTCAACGAAAGGTTGGCGCAACGGTTTTCAAAGTACCGACTTGAGCAACTTCGCCATTTCCGCCGGATTGCGCGTCACCTTGATGCCGCACTCCTCCATGACTGCCAGTTTCTCGTTGGCGGTGCCCTTCCCGCCGGAAATAATGGCGCCGGCGTGCCCCATGCGCTTGCCTGGCGGCGCGGTGACGCCGGCGATGAAACCCACCACGGGTTTCTTCATGTAAGACTTGACCCAGCGTGCGCAGGTCTCTTCGTCATCCCCGCCGATCTCGCCCACCATGATCACCGCATCGGTCTCGGGATCGTCATTGAACAGCCGCATGACATCCACGTGCTTCAAGCCGTTAACCGGGTCGCCGCCAATGCCCACGCACGTCGACTGCCCCAATCCAAGATCCATCAGCTGGCCAACCGCCTCGTATGTGAGGGTGCCGGACCGCGAGACCACACCGATACGGCCCTTCTTGTGAATGTGTCCCGGCATGATGCCAATCTTGATTTCATCCGGCGTGATGACGCCGGGACAATTGGGTCCGACCAGCAAGGTCTTTTTGCCGCGCATACGGCTGCGCGTCGCGATCATGTCGCGCACCGGCACACCTTCGGTGATGCAGATGACCAAATCAAGATCGGCATCGACCGCCTCGTCGATGGCGCCGGCAGCGAAGGGCGGAGGCACGTAGATCACTGAAACCGTCGCACCGGTTTGTTGTTTCGCTTCCCGAACCGTGCCGTAGATCGGTATGCCCTCAAAATTGCTGCCTGCTTTGCCGGGATTTACACCGGCCACGAAGCACGCTTTGCCATTGGCATAGTCGCGGCATAGGCGAGTGTGGAACGCGCCGGTCTTGCCGGTGATGCCCTGGGTCATCACCCGGGTGTTTCTGTCGATCAGAATGCTCATGTGCTCTGCACCTGCTTGCCGTTCACCGCAGCGACGATCTTCTTGGCCGCGTCCGCCATGTTGTCGGCGGAAATGATCGGCAGCCCCGATGCCTTGAGAGCCTGCCGGCCGAGTTCCTCGTTGGTGCCCTTCATGCGCACGACCAGCGGAACATTCAGCTTCACTTCCCTGGCTGCGGCGATGATGCCCTCGGCGATGGTGTCGCAACGCATGATGCCACCGAAGATGTTCACCAAGATCCCCCTGACCGCGGGGTTCTTTAGCATCAATTTAAACGCCTCAGTGACTTTCTGAGCCGACGCCCCGCCGCCGACGTCAAGAAAATTTGCAGGTTCGGCGCCGAACAACTTGATGGTATCCATCGTTGCCATGGCAAGCCCCGCGCCATTGACCAAACAGCCGATGTTGCCACCCAGGGAAATATAGGACAGATCATACTTGGAGGCTTCGACTTCCGCCGGATCCTCTTCGTCAAGATCACGCATGGCAACGATTTCCGGTTGCCGGAACAATGCATTCGAATCGAAGTTGAGCTTGGCGTCCAGCGCCAGCACCTCGCCGCTGCCGGTGAGAATCAACGGATTGATCTCGGCGAGCGATGCGTCGCATTCCACAAACGCGCGGTACAGGCCATGCATGAACTTTCTGGCCTGCGCGGCCGACGCCTCCGGCACCCCTATTTTGCGCGACACCTCGTCGGCCTGAGCGTCGGTCAAGCCGACCTCAGGATCGATAGCGACTTTGTGTATCTTCTCCGGATGGTGTGCGGCGACTTCCTCGATCTCCATGCCCCCTTCCGAACTCGCCATCAAGGTCACGCGCTGAGTGGCCCGGTCGACCACCATGCCGACATAGAGTTCCTTGCGTATGTCCGCCCCCTCTTCGACCAAAAGCCGTTTGACCAGCCGCCCTTCCGGGCCGGTCTGATGTGTGACCAGGGTCATGCCCAATATCTTCGATGCGGCGTCATGCACCTCCTGCAGCGATTTCGCCACTTTGACGCCGCCGCCCTTGCCGCGACCTCCGGCGTGAATCTGCGCCTTCACGACCCAAACTTTGCCGCCGAGCTTGACCGCCGCGGCGTCCGCCTCGGCAACCGAAAAACACGGCACGCCGCGCGGCGTCGCGACGCCGTACTTGCGAAGAATTTCTTTGCCCTGATACTCGTGAACATTCATGTTTGATTAAACTCCGCGGCTACAATCTCTTCTCTTCGAGGGTCCTCGCGAGCAGCTTCGTCAACGCGTACACCGTGTCGATGTGCGGCGTCGGCGTTTCGGTTCGCCTGGCCAATTCCACCACCGACCCGAGCAATGCGTCGATCTCCAATGTGCGCGCGGCCTCGACATCCTGCAACATCGAGGTCTTGTGGTGCCCGACTCTCTCGGCACCGGCAATCCGCTTCTCCAGCGGGACGCGAAATTTAATGCCCAGCTTACTGGCAACGTCCTGCGCTTCGCGCATCATCGACGCCGCAAGAGCGCGGCTGGGCGGATACTGGCAGATTCCGGCGAGTGTTGCCCGTGACAGCGCGCTGATGGGATTGAAGGTCAGGTTACCCCACAGCTTCAGCCAGATTTCCGCCCTGATATCGCTCAAGATGGGTGCCTGCATCCCCCCGCCGGCAAAGCACTGCGCAACCCGCGATACGCGCACACTTTGAGTGCCGTCCGGTTCGCCCAGCGGAAAGCGGTTTCCTTCCACATGCTTGACAACCCCCGGCGAAACCAACTCAGCGGCCGGATAGACCACGCAGCCAATGACGCGTTCGCACGGAATCCTCTCATAGATCAACCCGTTGGGGTCGACGCTTTGCACGCGCGTTCCTGCGAACTCTCCCTGATGAGCGTGGAAGTACCAATAGGGTATTCCATTCTGCATGGGTATCACGACGGTCTCGGGTCCAAACAGTTTCGGTACTTCGCCGGTCACGGCCTCGACTTGATGCGCCTTCATCGCCAGGACAACCATGTCCTGCGGTCCCGCGGTTGCATAGTCGTCGGTTACCTTGACGCGCGGCACGCTCTGTTCGGTGCCGTCCGCGCTCAGCATCCGGATGCCGCGCGCACGCAGCGCCTCGAGATTTGCTCCACGCGCAATGAATGTGACGTCTTCCCCGGCGAGCGCAAGCTGAATGCCCACGTAGCCGCCGATTGCGCCAACTCCGATGATTGCTATCTTCATGGCACCGCTCGCGCTGGATGGTTGCCGCACGCTTCCGGCGCCGCTCTCGGCGGGTCGCGTCCTACACGATAAAGCGCGATCGACGCCGACTATTGATTCGGAATCAACCCTGCGCCCCGCGCCCACTTGTACTTGGCGCCGAGAACGGCGACAGGGATTTCCGTGGAATAGGCATACGCCGGTATGCCGTGCTGGTACAAATACTCGGCCGCTTCCTCGACCTCAACGTCGCCCGCGAGAGAGGCAACCACCGGCTTGGTGATGCCTTTCGCACGCATCTCGTCGATGACTTCCACCATCAACTTCGCGAATACCATCGGCGGCGTGATGATGGTGTGCCAGTAGCCGAGGATGAGCGCGTGGATGCGCGGGTCCTGCAACCCCAGCCGTACGGTGTTCTGATAAGTGCTCGGCGGTTCGCCGCCGGTGATGTCGACCGGATTGCCGGCCGCGCCAAACGGCGGAATGAATTTCCGAAATGCCGCATCGAGATCCGCGGGCATCGCCATCAATGAAAGACCATTGTCCACGCAGGCGTCCGACAAAAGGACGCCGGATCCGCCGGCGCCGGTAATGATCACGACATTATTGCCCTTGGGCGTCGGCAATACCGGAATGCCGCGCGCAAAATCGAGCAAGTCGCGCAGCGATCGCGCTCGAATGACCCCTGACTGCTTGAACACATCTTCATAGATCTTATCGTTGCCGGCCAGCGCACCGGTGTGCGAGCTTGCGGCGCGCGCACCCATGCTGGTGCGTCCGGCCTTCAGCACCACGATCGGCTTCTTCTTTGAGACCCGCTTCGCCACTTCGGCAAACGCGCGGCCGTCCTTTAAGTCCTCGCAGTGCTGAGCGATGATGGTGGTGTTGTCGTCCTGCTCGAAGAAGGTCAGCAAATCATCTTCATCGATGTCGGATTTGTTGCCGAGGCCCACGATGGCGGAAACACCCATTTTGGCGGATCGCGAAAAGCCGATGATGGCCATGCCGATGCCGCCCGACTGGGAGGACAGCGCCGCGTGCCCCTTGACGTCGTATGCCGTGCAAAACGTGGCGCATAGATTGCTGGGTGTGTAATAAAATCCGTAGATATTCGGGCCCATGAGGCGTACGCCGTATTTTCGGCCGATCTCGACCAGTTCGTTCTGGCCGGCAACGTTGCCGGTCTCCGCAAACCCGGAGGGAATCAATATGGCCCCGGCGATCTTCTTTTCGCCTACCTCGATCAACGCTTGCGCCACAAATTTTGCGGGAATGGCAAAAACGGCGACATCGATGTCGCCCGGCACGTCCTTCACGCTCTTGTAAACCTTCTTGCCCATGATGCTGTCGGCGCTGGGATGTATCGGGTAGATTTCTCCCTGGTAGCCGCCGTTGATCAGGTTCTTCATCACCGAATTACCGATCTTGCCGTTCTCCGCCGAGGCGCCGATCACCGCCACTGCCTTGGGCTTCATGATGCGGTTCATCTTCTCGACGATCGCCGCCTGACTCGGCCGATCACGCGGCGGGGCGGGGTTGAAATTCAGGACGATTCTCACGTCCGCGGCCGTTGCGCCGTGCTCGGTCGCGAACACCGGATTAAGATCCATCTCCGCAATTTCAGGAAAATCCGCGACCAACGCGGACACCCGTTCGATCATGCCCGAGAGCGCCGCGCGATCCACAGGCTTTGCGCCGCGAACGCCGCGCAAGATCTCCGCCGCCTGGATGCCGTCCAGCATTGACAACGCGTCTTCCTTGGATGCGGGCGCCAGGCGAAACGTGATGTCCTTGAGCACTTCCACGAGAATGCCGCCCAGCCCAAAGGCCACCAGCTTGCCAAAGGCGGGGTCGGTCACCGCACCGATGATGACTTCCTGGCCGCCGGCCAGCATTTGCTGCACTTGCACGCCCAAAATCTCGGCCTTCGCATCGTACTTGCGGGCATTGCCGAGGATGGCGGCGTAGGCGTCGCGAGCCTGCTCGACCGACTTGACCCCGACGACCACTCCGCCCGCTTCGGTCTTGTGCAGAATCTGCGGCGACACGATTTTCATCACCACGGGAAATCCGATCGAGGAGGCGAGCTTGGCTGCTTCATCCGCGGAAGCCGCGACGCCCTCTTTGGGAATCGTGATGCCATAGGCCTCGCACACGCCGCGTGCCTCGGGCGCGGTCAGTGCCTCGCGTCCCGCGGCCTTGGCCTTATCGAGAATTTTACGAACGGCATTCTTATCGTGTGACATTGCGATTCCTCAATGGCGCCGTCGCGCGATCAAATGACTTTTTGTGAGCGCAGCGCGGAGATGTCAGCAGGCATGAATCCCAGTTCGGCGAGCACTTGATCGGTATGTTCACCGAGCAGCGGCGAGCGGATCACATCGGTGGGGCTGTCGCTCATTTTGATGGGGTTGCCCACGGTTAGATATTTGCCGCGCTTGGGGTGGTCGACCTCGACGACGGTACCGGTCTTGCGCAGCGCAGGCTCGTGCGCCAGTTCCTCCATGGAGAGGATCGGACCGCAGGGAATGTCATGTTCGTTGAGCAACGCCATGGCTTCAAACTTGGTTTTGGTCACGGTCCAGGCTTCCACCGCCGCGAAAATCTCTTTGAGCCGCGGCAGCCGCGCATTCGGCGTGGCATAGTCAGGATCGGTGATCCACGATTCCTTGCCGATCACCTGACAGATCGCCTTCCACACGGGCGCCTGCGCAATGAAATACAGATATGCGTTCGGATCCGTCTCCCAGCCCTTGCACTTGAGGATGGTTCCGGGCTGTCCGCCGCCCGAGGCATTGGCCGCGCGCGGCACGGCGCTGCCAAACTTGCCGTTCGGATATTGGGGATATTCCTTCATCACCTGTGTGCGTTCGAGGCGCTGCTGATCGCGCAGCTTCACGCGGCAGAGATTGAGCACCCCATCCTGCATGGCGGTCAGCACCCTTTGTCCGCGGCCCGTTGTCTTGCGCTGGTACAGCGCGGCCACAATTCCAAGGGCAAGATGCAATCCGGTGCCGCTGTCGCCTATTTGCGCACCCGTCACCAGCGGCGGCCCATCGTCGAATCCGGTGGTCGACGCCGCGCCGCCGGCACACTGCGCAACGTTTTCGTAGACCTTGCACTCCTCGTAAGGACCCGGCCCGAATCCCTTGATCGAGGCCACGATCATGCGCGGATTGAGCTCCTGGATGCGGGCCCAGGTGAAGCCCATGCGATCGAGCGCCCCGGGCGCAAAATTCTCCACCAGCACATCGCAGTGCTTCACCAGTTTTTCCAGGACTTGCTTGCCCTGCTCGCTCTTGGTGTCCAGCGTCACCGAGCGCTTGTTGTGATTGAGCATGGTGAAGTACAGGCTGTCGACGTCCGGTATGTCGCGCAGCTGTTCCCGCGTGATGTCGCCCGCGCCTGCTTTCTCGACTTTGATGACATCGGCGCCGAACCACGCCAGCAACTGTGTGCAGGTCGGCCCGGACTGCACGTGCGTGAAATCGAGAATTCGAACACCGTCCAGCGCCTTACCCATGGGAACTCCAGAGGCTCATCATTTGTACATGGTCTGATTCTTGGTACCCGGGGCGTATTCACGCGGATCGACCCAGATATTGATGACCGCTGATTTGCGCAGCTTGTGCACCGATTCGCGCGCCCGCTTCAGCGCCGGCGCGATTTGCGCCGGATCACGCACTTCCTCGCCGTAGCCGCCGAGCATTTCGGCAAATTTACCGAACGGCACATCGCCCAGGAGATTGCCGACGTTGCCGCGCTGCTCGCCGTATTTCGCGAGCTGGCCATAGCGAATTTGATTCATGGCGGAATTGTTGCCGATGACGGCGATGTAGGGCACGCCGAAGCGGTTGGCGGTCTCCATGTCGAACGCGGTCATACCGAAAGATCCGTCGCCGTAGTAGCAGAGGACTTCCTTGGACGGGTTGGCAAGCCCGGCGGCAATCGCGAATCCCGTGCCCACGCCCAGCGATCCTAATGCGCCCGGATCCATCCATTGCCCGGGGCCGCGCGGACGGACTGCTTGAGCGGAGATGGTGACCACGTCGCCGCCGTCGCCGATATAAATCGTATTGTCGGCGAGAAATTCATTCAGTTCCCAGGCGACCCGATACGGATGAATCGGCACGCTGTTAGATTTAAACAGCGGCATGAGTTTCTCGCCGGCGACCGTTTCAGCATCGCTCAGCTGCTTCAGCCATTGCTGACGAGCTTGCCGCTTGTCGCCCTTGATGCGACCCGAGGCCGCCGCCAAGACCGCGCCGAGAATCGCGCCCGGATCGCCCACCAGCCCCAGATTGATGTCGCGATTTTTGCCGACCGTTCTGTAGTCCATGTCGATCTGCACCAGCTGCAGATCCTTGCTGATGCGCTTGCCGTAGCCCATGCGAAAGTCGAACGGTGTGCCGACGATCACCAGTACGTCGGCGCTTGCAAAAGCCTGTGTCCGGGTGCGATCGAAATGATGCGGATCCCCCGGCGGCAACAGCCCGCGGCTGGCGCCGTTGAAATAGCCGGGGATATCGAGTCCGCGCAGCAGCGCAATGGCTTCCTTGTGCCCGCGCGCCGTCCAGACTTGCTGCCCATAGAGAATGGCGGGCCGTTCGGCATTGACCAATAGGTCGGCAAGCTTCTCGATGTCGCGCGGATCGCCGATTGACTTGGTGGATGCTCGATACTTTCCCGGCTGAGGAATGACAGCCTTGGCGACGTCCACTTCGCGATCCAGCACATCGCGCGGAATTTCCAAATACACCGGTCCGGTTGCACCGTTGAACGCTTCGCGCGCCGCCATGGAAATCATGTCGGCCACGCGTTCGGTGCTCGAGACCGATGCCGCGAACTTCGTGATCGGCGTCATCAGCTCGACATGCGGCAGGTCCTGCAGCGAACCCATTTTATGTTGCGTCAAGGCTCCCTGGCCGCCGATATGCAGGATCGGGCTCTCCGAGCGGAAAGCGGTCGCAATGCCGGTGACCGCGTTGGTGCATCCGGGTCCTGCGGTCGTGACGACGCAGCCGAGCTTACCCGTTTGCCGCGCATAGCCATCCGCCGCGTGTGCGGCGACTTGCTCGTGGCGAACGTCGATGATGCGGATACCTTCATCGACGCAGCCGTCATAGATGTCAATGATGTGACCGCCGCACAGCGTGAAGATGGTATCGACGCCCTCATTTTTGAGGGCTTTGGCGACAAGATGGCCACCGGAAATCACGCTCGCATCGCGGCTCTTCCGCTGCAGGGTATCCTCGGCGGTCGTGACCTTGGGCGGACTCGACGTGGGGTTTACGGTTGCCATACTTGTCTCCAAATTCCCGATCAGTGTGCGAACCCTTAGGCGGTTCGTGTCGCGGTAGTGGCCGTGGTTGCGGCCGGGGTCGGGGCTGGGCTCGCGGCCCCCGACGGGTGCAACGCGCGGGTCTTCACGAAATGCGCCGCACGCATGGGCCTCAAGACGAAAAGCCCGAGCAATGCCGCGATGACGTTGAATGTCATTCCAATCATGAACACCGAACCCCAGCCATTTTTCTTAGCGAGGATGGCGGCGATCGGAACCAGCAACGAGCCTGCTCCCTTGGCGGTGTAGAGCATGCCGTTATTGGCCGCCGCATACTTGGAGCCAAAAGTATCGCCTTGGGTCGCCGGAAACAGGCTAAATATTTCGCCGTAGACGCCAAAGTAGAGCGCTGTCACCAGCACGAAGACGACGGGATGGGATCCCAAGCGGCTTAAAGTGAACAGCGCGCACGCGCCGATCAAGAAGGCCAGCGCCATCGTGTATTCGCGACCGATTTGATCGGACAGCCAGCCGAAAAAGGGCCGCCCGACGCCGTCGAAGATTCGATTCAAGAAAAGCGCAAAGCCCAAGGCGGGTAATACCATGCCAAAGAGCGCGACGGGAACCTTGGCGATCTTAAAATCATCGGCAATCGGCGCCATGGAGGCCGCCATGGTCAGACCGCCCGCGGCAATGAGCACGAACATCAAGTACATCACATAGAACACCGGACTCTTCAAGACATCAACCGGCGTATAGCCATAGGCGGTCTGATTGGGCTTAGCCGCGGTGGCCACGAGTGACGGCGGCGGCGACAGCAGCAGGAATGACAACACAAAAACGATGCCGCCCTGAATGAGCCCGAACACGAGGAACGCCTGCTCGTAGCCTGAAGATTCGATCATGGTCCTGATCGGCCCGACGGTAATCGCCGCACCGGCACCAAATCCAGACGCCGTGATGCCGGCTGCAAGTCCGCGTCTGCCGGGGAACCATTTGAGCGCGTTTCCAACGCAGGTGCCGTAGACGCAACCGGTGCCGATACCGCCGATCGCGGCGGCAAAATACAGCATGGGCAATGAACTCGCGACGGAGTTCAGTACCCACGCGACGCCCACCAACACGCCGCCGACGAGCACCACCCATTTTGGACCGAATCGATCCACCATGTACCCTTCGACGGGGATGAGCCAAGTTTCAAGCAGTACGAAAATACTGAACGCGACTTGGATGGCGGCGCGCCCCCAGCCATGTCTCGCGTCGATCGGATTGACGAATAAAGTCCAGCCATACTGCAAGTTCGCGACCGCGGCCATGCAGATGACCCCAACAATTAATTGTACCCATGGATTCGCAAACGGTGATTTCGAGGTGTCATTGCCGCTCATGTTCTAGTTCTCCGTGTTGGCGCCGGGCAGGCACACCGAGTGGCGTGCGGCTCTAGCGAAGTGATTTGCGCTGCAGAGTGTTGCACTCTTCAAACCCCCAATAGAAGACACTCGAATCATTAAATTCGAGTTCAAGCCAGCCGCTTCGTAATTGTCGTGGTATACCATATATGAACAAGTTTCAAAGTGTCAAGCAACTGTCAAGAGGCGCTCGAGCTTTGCATGGCAGAGCGACCGCAGCCAGTCTTTTTAGGGAGAACACGCATTTGACAATGCTCGCTGCCCTGCACCGCCCGGCCCGCGGACGTCGAGGATCGACAGGCCGGTCACGATTAATTCGATAGGCATGGCCCGGTTGCCATGTAATATATCAGCCGCTCCACTTTCCATTGCGCACCCACGGCGAAAGACCTTAAAGAGGCCTAATGAATTCCATCGTCACGCTGGTTCAACGTACTTCCTCGGCCACGCTACCGGCCCTTGCCCCATTAAATCCCACCAGTTTGCGCGATCAGGCTTACAACCTGCTGAAGAACGCTATCGCGGACACGGATATTTACGATCCGGAGCAGGAATTGCGGCTTGACGAACGGCAGCTGACCACGGCACTCGGCGTCAGCAGAACGCCGATTCGCGAGGCGCTTGCGCTGCTGGAGCAGGAAGGCTTCATTCGCACCGTGCCGCGCCGCGGCATTTATATCATCCGCAAATCAAAGCGCGAGATGATTGAAATGATTCAAATGTGGGCGGCGCTCGAATCCATGGCCGCTCGGCTGGCGACCTTAAGTGCCAGCGACTCGGAAATTGCCAAGCTCCGCCACTTGTTCGATGAGTTTCAGAACTCGCCTCCGTCCGAGCACCTGTGCGAATACTCCGATGCGAACATCGCCTTTCATACGGCGGTCATTGCACTCGGCGGATCGCAAATGATCATTGATGCGACCAAGAATCTGCTGCTGCATGTGCGCGCCATTCGCCGAGCGACGATTACGCAGAGCGATCGGGCGGCGCGCTCCATCATCGATCACTTGAAAATCATCGAGGCGCTGGAACGGCGCGAGACTGAATTAGCGGAGCGCCTCACGCGCCAGCACACTCTCGACCTGGCCGCGCATGTGGACCGATACTGCAACTTCCTAGGCTAGCCAACCCCATTCGCCGAGCGTCTTAAGCGCGCCGCGGCGAGCGCTGAGAAACTCGGCTCGGTCCGCCCCCGGCAGCTCGTCGCATAGCGCTTGGGGCGCCACCGCCGCAATCCCCGCCCGCGTATCAGCACTCGCGATTGCCACTTGAAGCGCCGCGTGATCCTTGAACGTCGGCGTTCCGGACTCGATGCGTAGATAGACTCGCCCGCTCGCCTGATCGGCAAAGCTGACCCGGTGAAAGCTCGCGACGCAGCGCCTTAAGAACTCCGCGTTCTTCTCGGCGGCCAACGAGGCTTGATCTTGGTACAGGAACTGCGCGGCGGTGGCTTCGACGTCGATGCGCGCATAGCGTTCCATATCCAATATCGCCTTGACGTCGAGGACATTGAAGGTCTCGTTGTCGCCGAACGCGACGGTACGAGGCCGCTCGCCAAGCGGCACGGTGTTGTCCAAAAATTCGAATTGAATGCGCTTGTCGCTGCGTTGTACCCAGGTGAAGAAGACGTTCGGCATGCCCGAGTACGCCTCGACCGAGTGCGCCAGCGTGTCATCCACGGCCTTGTATCTGCCGACTTCGAGCCCGCGTTTCCATGCGCGCTCCACCAGCATCTCAGGTGGGGTAATCATGAAGAATAAATAGACCGTCTGGCCGAATCGCGTCAGCAGGTTGCTGCCGGCCTCGCCCGAATCCGGCGCAAAACTGTCAAACCGAAACCGATCGATCAGCAAATGCGACATCTCGCCGCGCCGGTATTTGCGCGCCATGTAGCGGTCAAGTTTCTGGTCGACGATTTGCAGCTCTTCCGAAGTGAACGCGCCCGCGTATTTGTACGCCGCACCCAGCGTCACGTAGTCCAGCAACTGCTTGCGCCAAATGTCCGGACTGATGAGGGCGAAATCACTCCACTGAACGCCGATTTCGCCGGCGAGTTTCCTCTGCAGCGGACGTAAGCTGCTCTTGCCCGATGCCGAGGGTCCCTTGGTGTTGATGACCACCGGACTTTCCTGCCGCGGCAGCAATTTGTATCCTTCCATGTGCGCCGCGCGCTGCAACAGCGGCGCAATGACTTCACCGATACAGTCGCTGCCATAGTCGTTGCACGCCAGTTCCGTCGCGATCGAGGTGATGAGATCCTTCGTGCCCCAAGCAGATCCATTGGTTACGAACAAGGCGGACAGCACTCGCGCAAGGCAACGAGATCCGGCCGCGACGGCGGAGTCCGGTGCCGATGCGGCGAGACACTCGATCTGCGCAATCTCGCCGGGGCCCCATTCGCGGCCCAAGGGTGACAGCGCAGCAGCTGACCGCGTTCGTGATCTCTTGTCGCGCTTGGGCGTACACGCCGAGGATCGCCTCCATCTGCGGCTCGAGATGGCGGGCGAGCATGAGCCGCGCCATTTCGCGAAAGTTCAGCCCCAAGTCCTCGATGCGCGAGCCATCCGGAACCGCAAAATCAGCCGTGACCCGCACCAGCAGTTCGTGCAGCAGCAGTCTTTGCGGCCGAAACGCCACCAATTCGCTTAACGTAAAACCGGTGAGGCCGCGCAACTCTATGGCCGCCGCCACGCTGGTAAATACGTTCTCGGCGCGAAAGATCGTGGCCAAGTGGCGCATGTCCTCCGGCACATGCGAGTCGATGCCGGGATTCCATGGCCCATATTCCCCGTCAGTCAGCATGCGTGGCCACATTAGCCGCTATTGCGCAGCGCGGTCGCGATTGCGTTGATCGACAGCTGTATCCCTTCCCTCACCCGCGGATCGCTCTCGCCGGAGCGGTGGCGCTTCAGCAATTCCACCTGCAGGAGATTCAGCGGCTCGATATAAGGAAGTCGCAACCGAATGGAGGCATCGAGCGCCGGGTGATTTTCCAACAATCGGGTCTGTCCCGTCACGACGAGCAAGGTTTCCTGGGTCGTCAGCCACATATCGCGAATGCGGCCGAACAGCGCTTTGCCCAGCGCTTGATCGTCGACCAGAGTGAGATAACGGACGGCAATGCTCATATCCGACTTGGACAGCACCATTTCCAGATTGTCGACGGTGGCGCGAAAGAAGGGCCAAGCCTCGAGCATTTCCCGCAGCAGCCCGGTATCCGCGGAGCGCAGCGCCTGCCCGACGCCATACCATCCGGGCAACATGACGCGGGCCTGCGCCCAACTGAAAACCCAGGGAATCGCGCGCAGATCCTCGATGCGCTGCGAGCTGGTGCGCGAGGCGGGACGCGAGCCGATTTTGAGCTCCGAGATTTCCGCCAATGGAGTCATCTGCCTGAAGAACGTTGCAAACCCCTCGGTCTCGTACACCAAATTGCGATACGCCCGGAAGGCTTCCTTGGAGAGGCCCTCCATGGTGGCTGCGAAGCGCCGACGGCTGGGGTCCGATAGCGATGCGTTCTCCAGCGACGCCAGCAATGTCGCGGCCGCGATCGATTCCAGGTTCGCGGCCGCGCTTTCACGGGTACCGTACTTGGCCGCGATGATCTCTCCTTGTTCGGTGATGCGAATGCGCCCGCGGACCGTGCCCTGGGGCTGCGCGCGAATCGCGGCAAACGACGAACCGCCGCCGCGGCCGACAGCCCCGCCGCGGCCATGAAATACTTGCATGGGAATGGCAAATTTCTCGAAGACAGCGGCGAGACTTATTGTCGCTTGATGCAGGCTCCATACCGAGGTCAGATAGCCGCCATCCTTGTTCGAATCCGAATAGCCCACCATGACTTCTTGAAATCCGAAGGCCTTGGTGATCGCGGCGGTTTCGGGTAACTCAAGCCATGCCTGCATAACGTCCGCCGACCTTTCCAGATCCGCGATGGTTTCAAACAGCGGCACCGCCATGATCGCAGCCGCCGCGCTTGCGCCGCCGCGGTACAGTCCGGCTTCTTTCAGAAGGATATTGACCTCTAACAAATCAGACACATTCTCGCACTTGGAGATGATGTAACAGCGGATGCAATCAGCCCCATAGCGCCGGTGCGCGTCCGCGGCGGCGCGCACGATACCCAGCTCCGACTGTGTTTCCGGCGAATAGACCGCATACGGACTTGCCAGCAGCCGCTCGCTCCTAAGTTCGCCCCGCAATAATTCGACGCGCTGCGCCTCGGGCAACGCGTGATAGTCCTGCGACACTCCCGCTACCTTCAAGAGCTCTGCGACCACGCGTGCGTGCACATCGGCGTTTTGTCGAAGATCGAGCGTCGCCAAATGAAAGCCGAAGGTCTCCACAGCACGGTTAAGCCGCGCCAATGCGCCGCCCGCGTTGAAACGTACCTTGCTCTCGGATCTTAGCGAGTCTTCTAAAACCGCCAAATCCGCGCGCAAGCTCGCGGCATCCGGATACGCGAGCGCATTGACACTGGCGGGTCTCGGCGGCGCCCGTCCGGTCAGATCCTGATAGCTTCCGGCGAGTCGTGCGTACATGCCGGTAATCGCGCGCCGATAGGGTTCGTCGGCACGCGCCGCATTCAAATCGCCGCTGCGCCGGGCCAGGTCCGCCACGGCGTCCGAGACGGACGCGAGCTCGCTTGACAGCGACAGCTCCGCGCCCAGCCTATTGAGTTGCTCCAGATAGTCGGCCAGCAGTGCCTGGCTGGCTCGACCCAACGCGAAGCGCAATGAGTCCGCGGTGACGTGCGGATTTCCGTCGCGATCTCCTCCGATCCAACTACCGAGTCGCAGAAAGCTGCTCGGTCGTTTGCCCAGCAAGCGCTCCCAACGGGCGTAAAGCGCGGGCATGACCGGCAGAAAGACCTCCTTGAGGTAGGCGAGTGCCGTATCGACTTCATCGGCCACATACAATCGTTCGTGGCGCAACGCGCGCGTCTGCCAAAGAAATGCTATTTGCGCGGTAATCGCCTCCTCGATCACCTCGCCGGCGGCGGTTTCGCGCAGGCCCGTGTCACGCTGGCCCATCAAGGCCGCGATTCGATTCCTGTGATCCAGCATGCTCTTGCGCATCACTTCGGTGGGGTGTGCCGTCAGCACGGGCGCGATAAATGCGCGGTCGAGCAACGCCGCGGCCTCGTCGTGCCCCACACCTTGTGTTTCCAAGAATTTCAGGGCCGCCGCCAGCGTGCTGTCCTCTTCGGCAGCCGCGCCCTGTCGGTCCTCGGCAAGATTTGCCAGCATCGAAAACAACATGAAGCTACGCACGAAGGCGACCATCTCGTCGAGCGACAAGCTCTCCCAGCCGGCCGCCAGCCCGCGCGGATTGGCGACCCCGCGGTAGCGGTCCACGGACGCCGCCCGAATCGCTTCGATTCGATCAAGCAGCGCCTCCCCGCCGTAGGTGCGAATCACATCGCCCAGCAACTTTCCGAGATAGCGAACATCCGCGTTTTGGGTGATCGCCGGCGGCTGTTGTGTCATGACTACAGATTATCCTACAAAGGCAGTTGAGCCGGGCCGTCAACCGGAGCAGACTTAAGGCTCATGAGCACCATCCACCATGATCAACAGGCGCATCGGTTCACGACCGAGGTCGACGGCTGCCGCGCGGTACTCGACTACAGGCTTGCCGGACGTGTGATGAGCATTACTCATACCGGCGTGCCGCCTGCCATTGGCGGACGAGGCATCGCCGCGGAGCTGATGCGCGCCGCGCTGCAGTTTGCGCATGAATCGGGCTTCTCGGTCAACCCCGCCTGCTCGTACGCGGCCGCGTACATGCGAAGACATCGCGAGGAAGCCGGCGGGCCAGCTCCCGATAAGAATCATATCGAGGATCTATTGGATGAGGCGCTGGAGGAATCCTTCCCCGCCAGCGACTCACCCTCGGTGGGCGGAAGCAACTAGACGAACTATCCGGGAAGCATCGGGCGCCCTTCGTGCGCCACGAGGAGGTCGTGCATGTCGTTTGCATGCTCCTCTTCCACGACCAATATCCCTTCCAGCATGGTCCGTGTCCCGGGATCATCGTCGCCGAAATAACGAATCAGCTCGCGGTAATGATCCACCGCGATTCGCTCGGCGATCAAATTCTCCTGGATCATTTCCACCAGGTTTTGCGCTGTGCCGTATTCGGAGGCCGCGCGCGTGGCCAAGCCGGTGGGATTGAAATCCGGCTTTCCGCCCAGCTGATTGATGCGCTCCGCGACCTCGTTCATGTGGCCCGCTTCCTCCTTGGCATGCTGTGCGAATTCGGCCTTCACGCCCTCGCTCGAGATGCCCGTGGCAGCCACCGCATGCATGGTGTATCGCAATACGCAAACGATTTCGGTCGCCAACACCGATTGCAGAATATCGATGGTTTGCTTGACATCGCCTTGGTAGGTGAATGTCACGCCACCGCTGGCGATATTCTTGCGCGCTCGCTCCCGCAAGGTCTTGACGTCGGTCAGAAACGGCTTTACTGGTTCTTTCTGCTTGTCCATTTGAGCTCTGCTCCCAAGGTATTGCTTCACCGCGCCGGCATTTATACACCGCCCTGCGTCCATATTTCGCCGAACAGCAGCGCCGGATGCGTCAGACATTGAGCCGAGCGGCTGTCAGTGATGCGCCGACAACTCGTCGGTAAGCACGCAAGCTAGTCGATTGCCACCATAATGTGCGCATGCCGCCCGGTCTTAAATTCATCTTGCGCGCCGCGATCATTCTTATTTTCCCGACCGCGCTCTGTGCGCAATTGCCGGCCGATGCCGATTCAGTTCGCTTGGAATTCGTGGCCGCGATGCAGCGCATCCGTATGCACCAGCCGGACACGCCGGACTCGCCGGCGCTTCAGTCCTATGCCATATACGATTATTTGATTGCAGCCAGGTTACGGCGCGATTTGGCGCGAGAGGCGGACGATAGTCTTGACGCTACCATCGATGCATTTCTGCGAGCACGCACGGGCCAGCCCGTCGCGCGCGCCCTAAAGCACGACTGGCTGGCAAGCCTGGCCCAGCGCGGCCGCTGGGATTGGTTCTTACCTCGCTCCACGGACGTCGTTGATCCGGTGCTGATCTGCCAAAGGCTGCAAGGTCGACTATCGACGCAAGACACGCGGGGACTCGCGGCCGCGGCGCTGGTGCGCTGGATCATCCCGCAAAAACCGCCCGCCGAATGCACGGCTGTATTTGCGTGGCTGCGGCAACAAGGACTGCTCACCCCGGCGCTGGCGGAGGCGCGCGCCCGCGCAACGCTGGTTGCGGACAATCCGCGATTGGCGCGCGAATTTGCCGCCGACGTGCCGCTCAAATATCGGCCGGCGCTGCTGCAATGGTCCGATCTGCTGGAATCGCCGCGATCCGCGCTCAATGTCTTGGCGCTGCACCCCGCTTGGACGGTCGATCCGGACGCATTGGCGGCGGGCTTCGACAAGCTGTCGCACACTGAACCGGCGTACGCCTTGGACCTGCTGCCGCGGCTGCTGGCCCGGGACGGAATGACGCCGACATTGCAGGAGCACCTCAAACGCACGGCGGCACTCGGCGCTGCGTACGACCGCGATCCGCGCGCCATCGCTGCATTCGACGATTTGACCGCGGAAGCCAGCGACGTGCCGGTGCAGGAATGGCGCGTGCGCGCAGCGCTATGGGCCGGCGACTACCGCCGAGCCCGCGCCTGGATAGAACAAATGCCCGCAACTCTGGCCGCACAGCCGCGCTGGCGCTACTGGCAGGCGCGAGCCGTGTCGGCAATCACCAATGAAGAATCCGCCGCGCCGATGTTCGGCGAAATCGCCGGCCTGCGAGATTACTACGGCTATCTCGCGGCGGACCGCCTGCATCTGCCTTACAGCTTAAACGCGCGGCCCTCGCCCATCGACGCCGCGGCGCAGACGGCGCTTGCGAACGACCCGGGGTTGATTCGCGCGCACGAACTGTTCGACTGCGATATGACCGAAGAGGCAAACTCGGAATGGACCGCGGTGCTGGGCGGCGCCGACGCAGCGCTCAAGGTTCAAGCCGCCTTGCTCGCTTCGCGTTGGGGATGGTACGCACAAGCCATCACGACATTGGCCCAGAGCGGCGAATTCGACGATGTTTCTCTACGCTATCCGCGACCCTATCTTGATGCGGTCAGCCAAGCGAGCAGGCTCGCGCAAATGCCGCAGGACTGGATACTCGCGGTCATGCGCCAGGAAAGCCTGTTCCGAAAGGATGCGATCTCGCGCGCGGACGCACGCGGTGTCATGCAAATGCGGCCGGGTACCGCGGCGGCCGTCGCGCGACGCTGGCACATTGCCCCGCCCACGCGCGACGGGCTATTCGATCCATCCGTAGCCGTGCCTCTGGGCGCGGCTTACTTGCGAGAATTGCTGGATCTGCATGGCGAACAACTGGCGTTGAGCTTCGCCGCCTACAATGCCGGGCCCGCGTCGGTCGCGCACTGGCTGCCGCCCGGCCCGATGGATCCCGATGTGTGGATCGAAAATATTCCCTATAACGAGACGCGGGGCTACGTGCAACACGTCCTGGAACACATCGTCGCTTATGCGTGGGTGCGCAATGCGGAGCCGGCGCGACTCGAGGTGCTTCTGTCCGAGGTAGAGCCGGCAACGCCTTCGTTGTGATAGCTTTCGTTGCACCGATCATTAGGGAGATGAAAAAATGAACTCGATTGATTTTGTGCGCGTACGCATTTGCGGCGCGCAAGCGCTTGCGGCCATCATGATCGCCTGTGGCGCGCTTCCCGCGGCGTTTGCGGACACCGTAGTGGTAAGCGCGGATCGGATGATCGATGTGTTGGCGGGGCGGGTCGTCGATCATCCGCAAATCACCATCACCGACGGACGCATTGCCGCCGTCGGTGTTCAGGGCGCAGCCCTGCCGCCGGGAGCGCGCCGCGTGGATCTGCCCGGCATGACGCTGCTGCCCGGCCTGATCGATATGCACACTCATCTTACGTCGGATCCCCATTACAGCGGCTATCGCCATTTGGAATTTACCGATAATTTCTGGACGGTCGTTGGCGTAGCCAACGCCAAGAAGACCCTGGAGGCCGGCTTCACCACCATCCGCAATGTCGGTTCCGCAAACTACGACGATGTGGCGATTAAACAGGGCATCGAACACGGCATGGTGCCCGGTCCGCGCATCGTCCCCGCGACCTACGCGATCGGTGCCACCGGCGGCCATTGCGATGGGGCGGGATTGCCGCCGTCGATCTCGATGCCAAAGCCCGCGGTGGCCAACGGTCCCGAAGAGATCCGCGCGACGGTGCGTAAATTGCGCAAGTACGGTGCCGAGGTCATCAAGTTTTGCGGCACCGGCGGTGTGCTCTCCAAGACCGATGCGGTGGGCGCGCAACAATACGACCTGACTGAAATGAAGGCCCTCGTGGATGAAGCGCACATGCTCGGTCTCAAGGTCGCGGTACACGCTCATGGGACCTCGGGGATCAAAGACGCCATCCGCGCCGGCGTCGACACCATCGAACACGCCAGCCTCGCCGACGCCGAGGCCTTCGCGCTGGCGAAGCAACATGGCACCTGGTTCTCGATGGACATTTACGATGATGACTACATTTTGGCCGAGGGCGAGAAGAACGGCGTATTCAAGGAATCGCTGGAAAAAGAGCGCATGATTGGCCTCAAGCAACGCCAAACATTTCAAGCGGCGGTCAAGGCCGGCGTGAAGATGATTTTCGGAACGGACGCGGGCGTCTACCCCAATGGCTATAACGCGCGCCAGTTCGTCACCATGGTCACTTGGGGGATGACGCCCATGCAGGCGATCCAGGCCGCAACCGCCAATGCAGCCGAGGCGTTGGGCCGAACCAGCGATGTCGGCGCCATTGCGGTCGGGCGATACGGGGATCTGGTCGCGGTCGCCGGGGATCCTCTGGCCGACGTCGCGCGGCTTCAATCGGTTGCCTTTGTGATGAAAGGCGGCGAGGTCGTCAAAATGCCGGCCAACTAGCGCGCCGCGAAAATTGCCCGCCCACTAGTTGCCGCCGATGAATCCGGCGGTGACATTGATTGCAAATCCCAGGATTGATGCGTTGAAGAGAAACGAGATCAGCGTGTGCGCCACCACGATCTTGCGGATTCCCGCGTGCGTCGTGGACACATCCGCCGTTTGGCACGCCGCGGCGATGGTGAAGGAGAAATAGGCGAAATCCCAAAATACCGGCATCGGGGTTTGCGGGAAATGCAGCGGCCTATCGTCTTCTTTGGCGCTGTAAAATTCGTCGGCGTAATGCATGGTAAACATGACGGGAACTAACATCCAGGAATTGACCAACGTCAGGGTCGCCAGTGCGAAATGCATGCCCCGCACCGGACCCGTGGCCTGCCGGATGCTCGCCAGGGGCTCAATGACGGCGGTGAGACTGAGAATTGCCGCAATGGTCACGCCGACCAGTATAAACGGGGCCGATTGGTCTTCTGCGGCGTATCTCGTGCGGATCTGCTCGGCCGTTTGACGCGTCATCCAGGTGAAAATCAGCACCAAATACAAGACGACGCCGCCATTCCAGCAAACCAGCACGCGAGTCAAAAATGACCAACTCAGGGGAAGAACGAAAAAAATCGCGCAGCCGGCGAACAGGGAAATCCAAAGCCGCGGCCGGTTGAAGAAGAGGTTCTTCATCCAGCGACTTTGCTCTCCTTGGCCACCAGATATTTGACCAATTCGATCAACTGATCGGTGCCTCCTGCCGATTCGACGTGCAGACGATACTTACCGTTGACGATGATGGTGGGCGTGCGATCGACCTTGTAGGCCACCATCAAATCCTGAGCCGTGCGCACTTTCATATCCGCAGAGAATGACTTCGAGGTGGCGACGAATTTGTCGACCGGAACACCGGCGTGCTGATAGTAAAACTTCGCGGCATCCTCGATGGTCGGCATGCGGTTCTTGAGGGCGTGAGTTGATGGATCCGAGATGCTCAGATCCCCGCCCTTCCACACCGCATCGAACATCGCATCATGGGTCTGCTGATCCACGCCGAGAATTTGCGCGGTGACATACGCCAGTTGAAACATGGGCCAATCCTCCGCGGTATTGAATGCCGCGGGCAGATAGTTGAGGACCGCATTGGCTGGCAGACTCTGTTTCAATTTATGGATGGTGGGCTGGAAGATGTTGCATGCCGGGCACGCATAGGAGAAAACTTCCGTCACTTCCACCTTGCCCGGCGGCACTGACGTCGGACGTGGCGGTACGATCAAGAAATAATGCACACCCTCGGTCCAGGTTTGTGCACTTTGAGCCGGCACGGAAGCACTCAAGGTCAACACGACCCCAAGCAGAGCGGCATAGGTCAATTTCATCGAGACTCCTTCATTGTTTTCTCCGTCGCTGTGGGAATTCTAGCACCAAGCCTTGAGGAAACCGCCCATCGGACCGCAACGTCCGTCGCCTATGGGATCCAAAAGCCTCGCGCGCTGACAATACTTTGCACTCGCTGACGAACTTTCCAGGTTCAGCCTGCTCTACTTTCAGGCTGCCAGAGATCAGTGTGTAGTTCACGGTCGAATCTGGTTATAGTCTGCGGCTCGCCCGGAACAACGTTTGGCAGTGCGTGCCACTATGGGCTCGCTTATTGGTGATTTAGTGATGGACCAACCAGAAGATCCGCAGCTTCTCCCCCCGGTGCAGGATGCTAAACCCTTTGTCCAGCGACATTGGAAAGCGCTGCTCGCGGTACTGGTTCTGGTGCTGTCGATGGTCGCACTCACCTTCTATCTTCGCAACAAGCAGCCGCTGCCTCCCCCCGGACGCGGTCGCAACGGGCAGAACGCTCCCGTCGCGGTGGCGGTGGCCACCGCCGTGACGGGCGACATCCAGGTGAGGATTCCGGCCCTAGGAACGGTGACCCCGCTGGCCACGGTCACCGTCAGGACTCAGATCACCGGCACCTTGCAAAAGATTTTTTTCATCGAAGGGCAAACCGTGCGTCAAGGGGATTCCTTGGCGCAGATCGATCCCCGCCCGTACGAAGCCGCGTTGCAACAAATGGAAGGAAATCTGCAGCGCGACCAAGCACTGCTGGCAAATGCAAAAGTGGATTTGGCACGCTACACGGCATTGGTCAAAGAAGATTCCATTGCTCAGCAACAGCTCGATACGCAGCGCGCGCTGGTCCTGCAGTACACCGGCATCATCCAGACGGATGAGGGTCAGGTAAAGGCTGCCAAGGTCAATCTGCTGTACACGCACATCGTGTCGCCAGTCACGGGCCGCGTCGGACTGCGCCAAGTCGATCAGGGCAATTATGTGACGCCGGGCGATGCGAACGGCATCGTGCTGATCAACCAGTTGCAACCGATTACGGTCATTTTTTCCATTCCTGAGGACAACGTGCCCGCCGTCATGCAACGTCTGCGCGCGGGCGCCGCGCTGCCCGTCGAGGCCTACGATCGCTCCAACAGCACAAAAATTGCCGAGGGCAAGGTACTGACCGTCGATAACTCGATCGACGTCGAGACGGGCACCATCAGGGTGCGCGCAATATTCGACAACACCGATAGCACGCTGTTTCCAAATCAGTTCGTCAACATTCAGCTGCTGCAAGAAGTGCTGAAGAATCAGGTCATCATGCCGAACTCCGCGGTGCGCAGGGGTGCGCCCGACGGGGTGGCGACCACCTTTGTCTATGCCGTGAACGCGGATCGCACTGTGTCGGTGCGCAAGGTGGCCTTGGGCGTGGTGGATGGTGAAAGGGTTGCGGTGACGGCCGGACTGAAGCCCGGCGAGAGCGTGGTCACCGAGGGCGGTGATCGGCTGCGCGACGGCGCGCAAGTTCAACTACCCAGTTCGGCGCCCGCGCCTGCACCCGCTGCCGCGCAGCCGCCCGGCAAGCCCGGTACTCCCGCCAACCCGGGTGCGCGCCGCCGCCAGCGCGGCAAGCCGCCGCAAGCGCAATAGCACCCCTCGTCTGGGCTCCTATGAACCCCTCACGAATATTCATTCTGCGGCCCGTCGCCACCACTCTCCTGATGGTGGCGATTTTGATTGTCGGCGCCATGGCATACGTTCAATTGCCTTTGTCGGCGCTGCCCGAGGTTGCGTACCCGACCATTCAAGTGCAGACGTTTTATCCCGGTGCCAGCCCGGAGGTCATCACCTCGGCCATTACCGCGCCGCTGGAGAAGCAATTCGGCCAGATGCCGGGATTGAACCAAATGTCCTCGACCAGCTCTGGGGGCGCATCGGTCATCACGTTGCAATTCACGCTGTCGCTGGCCCTCGATGTGGCGGAACAAGAGGTGCAGGCGGCCATCAGCGCCGGCCAAAATCTGCTGCCGGCTGATCTGCCGGCTCCGCCGATCTACGCCAAAGTCAATCCGGCCGACGCGCCGGTGCTGATTCTCGGCATCACCTCGAAGACGATGGCACTTACCGATGTCCAGGATTTGGTGGACATCCGCATTGCGCAGAAAATCTCCCAAATCAAGGGCGTGGGCGTCGTCAGCATCAGCGGCGGCCAACGGCCGGCGGTCCGGGTCGTGGCGAATCCTCGCGCCATGGCCGCGTATGGATTGAATCTTGATGATTTGCGCACCACCATCAACGATGCCAATCAGAACGGTCCGAAAGGCACGCTCGACGGTCCTGCCAATGCCTACACGATCAACACCAATGATCAGATCAGAAGCGCCGAGGATTATGCCGACGTGGTGGTGGCCTACCGGAACGGTGCGCCGGTACGCCTGAAGGATGTGACCACGCCGATAGCGGGTGCGGAGAATTCCAAGCTCGGCGGATGGATGAATTCGGTGCCTGCGTTGATCCTCAACGTGCAGCGACAGCCCGGCGCTAACGTTGTCGACGTCGTCGACAGAATTCAGGCCTTGTTGCCCACGTTGCAGGCAGATATGCCGGCGGGCGTGGATGTGGTCATGCTCACCGACCGCACCACCACCATTCGAGCGTCCGTCAAGGACGTGGAATTCGAACTCGTGCTGGCGGTGGTCCTGGTGGTGCTGGTGATTTGGCTATTCCTGCGCAATGTCCCGGCCACGATCATCCCGAGCCTGTCCGTGCCGCTGTCGCTCATCGGCACTTTTGCGGTGATGTATCTGGCCAATTTCAGCCTCAATAACCTGTCGCTGATGGCCTTGACCATCGCCACGGGGTTCGTGGTCGACGATGCCATCGTCATGATCGAAAACATTTCGCGTTACATCGAGGCGGGTGAACCGCCGCTCGAGGCGGCGCTCAAAGGTGCCGGCCAAATCGGCTTCACCATCATTTCGCTGACCGTTTCGCTCATCGCCGTGCTGATTCCGCTGCTTTTCATGCAGGACGTCGTGGGGCGCCTGTTTCGCGAATTTGCGGTCACGCTTGCCGTGACCATCCTGATTTCCGCCGTCGTGTCGCTGACTTTGGTGCCGATGATGTGCGCCAAGCTGCTTAAACATCGGCCCGTGAACCAACGCGCACAGACCGAGACGGGGAGATGGTTCACCGCCGTGGTCGACTGGTACGGGCGGCGCCTCACCTGGGTGCTGAACCATCAAGGATTGACCCTGTGGGTCGCGATCGGCACCTTGGCCCTCACCGCACTCCTTTATGTGCTCATCCCGAAAGGCTTCTTTCCCGAACAGGACACGGGTCTGATCCAGGGGGTCTCGGAGGCGCGGGAATCGATTTCCTACGCCGCCATGGCCGAGCGCCAGCAAGCGCTCGCCGCCGTAATCCTCAAAGATCCCGACGTCGTAAGTCTTTCGTCCTTCATCGGCGTCGACGGCAACAACGTGACGCTGAACAGCGGGCGCTACTTGATC
The DNA here is from genome assembly GCA_963749775.1 of uncultured Gammaproteobacteria bacterium. Lineage (GTDB taxonomy): Bacteria > Pseudomonadota > Gammaproteobacteria > Steroidobacterales > Steroidobacteraceae > Bog-1198. Next base: position 505,442 of record CAVVPB010000003.1, on the reverse strand, counting down.
AATCTGAAACCGCGCGCGGATCGCAAGGCGAGCGTCGCGGAGGTGATCCGTCGTTTGCACGATGAGACCGAGGACGTGACCGGCATCACCGTGTACATGCAGCCGGTGCAGGATCTGACTCTTGACAACACCATCAGTCGCACGCAATACCAATTCACATTGGAAAGTGCGGATGCCGCGGCGCTCTCGACCTGGGCCCCTAGGCTCGTGACGGCCTTGCGCCAATTGCCGGAGCTGGCCGATGTCGTCAGCAATCAAGAAGACAACGGGCTGGCGGCCTATATCGACATCGATCGCGACAGCGCCGCGCGCCTGGGTATCAGTGTCGGTACCGTCGACAACGCCTTGTACGACGCCTTCGGCCAGCGGATCGTCTCGACAATTTTCACTCAGTCGAATCAGTATCGGGTCATCATGGAAGCGGATCCGAAATTCTACAATTCCATCGACTCCCTGGCGTCGATCTATTTGCCCTCGGCGGGCGGCGGCCAAGTTCCACTGTCCGCGGTAGCCAAAGTGCACGTGGAAACTCGGCCGATTCTCATTAATCACATTGCGCAGTTTCCCGCGACCACCGTCTCTTTCAACCTCGCGCCCAACGTATCGCTGGGGGCCGCCGTCTCCGCCATTGAGCAGGCCGAAAGCAGCCTAGGGTTGCCGCTCAGCATCCGTACGACCTTCCAGGGCGCCGCGCTGGCGTTTCGCAGCAATTTAACCAATGAACTGCTGCTTCTTGTCGCTGCGGTCGTTGCCATGTACATCGTGCTTGGCGTGTTGTACGAAAGCTTTATTCATCCGATCACCATTCTGTCGACCCTGCCCTCGGCAGGTATCGGGGCCTTGCTGGCGCTCATGCTGTTCGGCAACGAGCTGACCATCATCGCGCTGATCGGCATCATTCTTCTGATCGGTATTGTGAAAAAGAACGCTATTTTAATGATCGATTTTGCGCTCGACGCGCAACGCGACGAGGGATTGTCGCCGCGCGAAGCGATCTACAAGGCATGCCTGCTGCGGTTCCGTCCGATTCTCATGACCACGGTCGCGGCCATCTTCGGCGCGCTGCCCTTGATGTTCGGCACCGGCGTAGGCTCTGAACTTCGTCATCCGTTGGGCGTCAGTATCGTGGGCGGCCTTCTGGTCAGCCAGGTGCTGACATTGTTCACCACGCCGGTGATTTATCTGGCGTTCGATCGCATCGCCGCGCGCATGCGCGGCCGTTCGCCGGCCGAGTCCGGCGCGTTGCCGGAAGGCTCCACGTGAACATTTCCGCCCCCTTCATCAAGCGGCCGGTCGCGACCACGTTGTTGACGGCCGCCGTGGCATTGTGCGGCGCCGTGGCTTTCACGCTGCTCCCGGTCGCACCGCTGCCTCGCATCGACGTGCCGGCCATCTTCGTATCGGCCCAGCTTCCCGGCGCCAGCCCGGAAGTGATGGCCTCCACGGTGGCGACTCCCTTGGAGCGCCATCTGGGTGCCATTGCCGACGTGGACGACATGACCTCCACAAGCGGCGTCGGTACATCGAACATTCAGCTCACGTTTGGCATCGAACGGGATATCGACGGCGCCGCACGCGATGTGCAGGCTGCCATTTCCGCCGCGCACGCCGATCTACCCAGTTCTCTGACCCGCAATCCCACCTATCGCAAGATCAATACGTCGGCATTCCCGGTGATGTCCATCGCCATGACCTCCGATGTGCTCACGCAGGGGCAAATCTACGATGCCGCCGATGCGGTGATTTCGCAGCGCCTGTCGCAGCTCCCCGGAGTTGGCGGAATCAACGTCAACGGCAGCGCGCTGCCGGCCGTTCGCGTGGAGCTCAATCCCCATGCTTTGTCGAAGTACGGCATCGGCCTGCAGGATGTGCGCGCGGCCATCTCGAATGCGAACGCCAACGCACCGAAAGGCGCGATCGAATCTGACCAGCTGCATTATCAGATCTACACCAACGACAATGCGCGGGATGCACCTCCCTATCGCAATCTGATCATCGCGAATCGCAATAACGCGACGGTACGCCTGGGCGATGTGGCTACCGTGACTGATATGCAGGATGGAGCCACCGAGAACATCCGCACGTACGGACTCTACAACGGCAGGCCCGCGGTCTTTGTGACCGTATTTCTGCAGCCCGGCGCCAACATCGTCGAGACCATTGACGCCGTCAAGGCGGAGCTTCCCGCACTCAAGGTTTCCATCGACCCCAAGATCGACCTGGTTGTGAACTTCGACCGCTCGATCACCATTCGTGCCTCGCTGCGGCAGGTCGAACAGACGCTCGTGTTGGCGGTCGCGTTCGTGATCTTGGTGGTCTACATCTTCTTGAACAGTTACCGCGCCGCGTTGATTCCCGCGCTGGTGGTGCCGGTATCGCTGATCGGCACATTCGGCGCCATGTATCTTCTGAATTACACCCTGGATAATTTCTCCTTGATGGCCCTGACCATCGCCACCGGATTCGTCGTCGACGATGCGATCGTGGTCATGGAAAACACGACGCGGCATATCGAGAACGGCGTGACGCGCACCCGGGCCGCGCTCCTGGGCGCCCAAGAGGTCGGCTTTACCGTGCTTTCCATGAGCCTGTCGCTGGTCGCGGTATTTCTTCCCTTCGTCATGATGGGCGGCATTTTGGGGCGCATCTTCCGCGAGTTTGCGATGACCTTGTCCGTGGCGATTGTCATCTCGTTGGTCATTTCGCTCACCACCACGCCGATGATGTGTTCGCTCCTGTTGCGGCGCGAACGCGGCCGGACGCCTTCGCGATTCGCGAGCGCGTTCAATCGCGGCTTCGAGCAGTTTCGCAGCAACTACGTGAAGACGTTGGACTGGGCGCTGCGTCACCGGCGCATCATGCTGAGCATTCTGCTCGCGACCATCGCACTCAATGTGTATCTCTACATTGTGATCCCAAAAGGATTTTTTCCACAGCAGGACACGGGCCAGTTGCAGGGCGGCATTCGCGGCGACGCGGCGAGTTCCTTCCAACTGATGAAACGCAAGCTGACAGAGGTGGCCGCCATCGTCCAGGCGGATCCGGCGGTCGCCACCGTGACGGGCTCGGTAGGTGCGGGCGGCTTCGGGCCCTTTGGCGGTGGCGGGGCGAGCGCCAATGTCACCGTCGCTCTCAAACCCCTAGAAGAAAGGCATACCACGGCGGATCAAGTGATTGCGAGGTTGCGGCCGAAACTCGCGCGAGTTGCGGGCGTGAACGCATTCTTACAGGCCGTACAGGATTTCGGCGGCGGCGGCGGGCGAACCGCCAACTCCCAATACCAATACACGTTGCTCGGCGATGATTTGACCGAACTGCGCCTCTGGTCGCAGAAGCTGCGCCAAGCCCTGCAAGAAGTGCCGGAAATCACCGACGTGGATACGGATTTGCAGCCCGGGGGACTGCAGACGAACATGATCGTGGATCGCGACGCCGCTTCTCGCCTCGGATTGACGGAAATCCAAATTGACAACGCATTGGGCGATGCATTTGCGCAAGCGCAGGTTTCGACCATTTATAATCCGTTCAGCCCGCAGCAGTATCACGTGGTAATGGAAGTGGCGCCAGAGTTTTGGCAAAACCCTGAAATTCTCAGTGAACTGTATGTCAGCACCTCCGGCGGCGCGCCCACGGGCACGCAACTGACCCAGGCGGTAGCCGGAACCACGCTGCTGGGCGGTGCCACTCGCGCCTCGTCCAGCACTTCCGTGGCGCAAGATACCGCGCGCAATCTCGCGTCAAATTCCTTGGCAAATGCCGGGCGCGGCAACACCTCCACCGGATCGGCCGTCAGCGTGGCGGCGGAGACCATGGTTCCCTTTTCCGCGTTCAGCCATTTCGTCACCGGCACGACGGCGATATCGGTCAATCACACCGGCACTTCCGTATCCACGTCGATTGCCTACAATCTGCCCGAAGGCGTGTCCCTGGGCACGGCGCAGGACGCCATCGCCAAGAAAATGGCGGATATTCACACGCCTGTGAGCATTCGCGGCGGCGCCTACGGCACCGCGCGATTGTTTCAACAGGGTATCGGCAACGCGCCGCTCCTGCTACTGGCGGCAGTCGTCGCGATCTACGTGGTTTTGGGGATGCTCTATGAAAGTTACAGCCAGCCGCTCACCATACTCTCGACGCTGCCGTCGGCCGGATTGGGTGCGCTGCTCGCGCTCATGGCGACCGGCACCGAATTTAGCCTCATCGCGTTCTTGGGCATTCTGCTGCTCATCGGCATCGTGAAAAAGAATGCCATCATGATGATCGACTTTGCGCTCGAAGCGGAACGAAATCTGGGTATGGATCCGCTGCGGGCGATCGAGCACGCCTGCGCGTTGCGATTCAGGCCCATCATGATGACCACCTGCGCGGCCATCGCCGGCGCGCTGCCACTCGCCATTGCGACCGGCAACGGCACCGAAATGCGCCGCCCGCTCGGCATCGCCATCGTCGGCGGCCTCATTGTCAGTCAGCTACTCACGGTGTACACCACGCCGGTTATCTATCTGTATCTGCGCCGCTACTGGAAGCACCTCAAACAGGGCGTGTATTCGCCGCCGCCTAAGCCGGACGGTCACTCGAATGATCGGGGATTGGGGCCCGTGGGGGCTGCCACGTGACCCGGCTTCTCGCGCGTGGCTTAGGGCTCATGCTGGGAGCCGCGCTGGCCACAGCCTGCGCGGTCGGGCCGGACTATCATCGCCCGCAAGTCGACACGGCGGCGAATTTCAAGGAAGCCGGCGAATGGAAGCCCAGCGAACCCAACGACGTGCTGTCGCGTGGACCCTGGTGGAAGATTTTCAATGATGATGTGCTCGACGGTCTTGAAGCGCAGATCGACATCTCGAATCAAAACGTCAAGGCGGCCGAGGCCGCGTTCGAGCAATCGCGGGCGCTCGTGGCGCAGGCGCACGCCGGCTTCTGGCCGACCCTCACCGCCAGCTTGGGAGTGCAGCGGCAAGGCTCGCCGGTGGTTCTGACCAGCCCGACGGGAGGAGCGACGACGATCGGTACGCGCACCCAAACCAGCTACAATGCGGGCCTTTCGGCCATGTGGGACCTCGATATTTGGGGCCGTATTCGGCGCACGTCGGAGAGTCAGTTCGATTCCGCACAGTCAAGCGCAGCGGCGTTGGCGGCCGCGCGTCTGTCGGCCCAGGCCGAACTCGCCACCGATTATTTTGAGCTGCGTGCACAGGATCAATTGCAAAAGCTGCTGGACGATACGGTCGAGGCCGAAACTCTGTCGCTGCACATCACCGAAAACCGCTATAAGTTCGGGGTGGCCGCCCGAGCCGATGTCGTCTCCGCGCAAACCCAATTGCTGGGCAGCCAGGCGCAACAAGTCAACGCCAAGATCCAACGCGCCATCCTCGAACACGCGGTCGCTGTGCTGATCGGCAAGCAGCCCGCGGAATTCGCCTTGAGCCCTCAAGGGATGCGCAGCGACGTGCCGACCGTGCCCGCCGGCGTGCCCTCGACGCTGCTCGAAAGGCGCCCCGATGTGGCGGAAGCCGAGCGCAAGATGGCGGCGGCCAACGCGCAGATCGGCGTCGCCAAGGCGGGATATTTTCCGGACCTGACCCTGACCGGCTCCGATCAATACTCAACCGTGTCTTTTTCCAATCTAATTCGAAATTCCAATCGCGTGTGGGCGGTGGGTCCTGCGCTGGCGCAAACCTTGTTCAATGGCGGTCTGGTGCATGCGCAGGTTTGGCAGGCGCGCGCCGCCTATGACGGAACCGTGGATAGCTACCGCCAAACGGTGTTGACAAGTTTTCAACAGGTCGAGGACGAGATTGTCACGCTGCGCGTGCTCGAACAAGAAGGCGTCATCGAGGAAGAAACGGTGAAGGCGGCCCGCGAGGCCGAGGCGCTGACGCTCAATCAGTACAAGGCCGGCACAGTCCCCTATAGCAGCGTGATTACCGCTCAGACCACCCGCTTGAGCGCCGAGGAAACCGCGCTGCAGGTATTGTCTAGCCGGCTACAAGCCAGCGTGGCATTGATCGAGGCATTGGGCGGCGGTTGGGACGCATCGATGGCAACGGTCAAGTAGCCGGCAGGATTGGCGGGCTCGCCGGGATTTCCAGGTCGTCCAGCGCGGCCGGCACATGCCGGCGCAGCAACGCGCCGTGCGCCTCCCACTGCTCCTTTGGCGGCAGTTCTTCCAGGTAGCGAACTTCGCCCGCTACAAGGGTAGCCACCGGCAACCCATCTCGGTACAGCAGTCGATTGCCGGCGAGCGACGGGAGTCTGGGCCCGGGCGTCAGGATACCCAGCAAATTCAAGGGATCGGCGGCGGACACCGAGAGGTACTGTTCGGTCGGCGATTTGCGGCGCATGTCACGCAGCAACCCGACAGCCTCGGGTGACGCAAATTGCTCGCCGGAGAATCCTGCGACGAATCGGCCGCCGCGAATTTCTCCCCGAGCCTCCAGTCGCCGGCAACAGCTCAGCATGTCGCGCCAAGGCGGCAGCCAATCCGCTTCCCGCGCAAGCAGCTTCCAAAAAATGACGCCCCAGCGGCGCAGCAGCGTACGCACCACTTGCTCGACCGCTTCATCCTTGCGTTCCGCGGCCGCTGCGACCGAGCGGCGCACCAGCGCCCACCGGCCCGCATCCGCCATGCCGAAGAGCGCCAGGCGGCGCTTGTGCCGTCCGGCGTACGAGGTTGGCCTGCCGCGACGGCCGCTCGGCATCAACAGCACGCGCAGGCCCGCAAAACTGTCGGAATTCACCATGCCCACCGCCACCAATTCCGCCAGGGCTTCTTCCACCTCCGCCGGCAGCATGCGTACATTTTCCGCAATCTCGTCGAAGAACGAGGCGCCACGCTCGCGGATAAAATCCGCCACCGCTCGAGCTTTCGACGTCAGGTGGTCGGGATCGGATTGATCCGCCAGCACCGACCACAGCGGCACATGGCGTCTCGCCAGCAAAACAATAGGCGTCGAGCGAACCGGAGTGGTGACGCGCACCGCGATTTCATCGCCGCGCACGCCGCTGCGCGCGGCCAATCGGGTCCAGATGAACCGTCCCGCACGGCAATGTTCGTCCAGCCACTGCGGTTCGTACTCCGCGACGCGCATCGGGATGACTTCGGTCTCCCAGGCCCCGGCCGGCGATTCGAATCCCTCAAGCTGCGTGAGTACCGCCGCCAGCGCATCCGGCCCCTGCATCCGCGCGCCCGGCAGCACCCTCTGCCACTCGCATAGGAATCGCAGAAAATCGCGCGCCGCAACCGGCTCGATCTCAGATCGCAGGCGCTTGACGGTATAGCGATGAATTCGCGCCAGCAATCTTCGCTCGCACCATTCCTCCTGCGCCGCGCCGGCAGTGAACCGGCCGCGCATGGCGAATCCCTCGGCCTCGAGCGCGGCAAGCGCAGTGCCGATCTGGGCTTCGGTTACAGCCAGCGAAGTGGCAATCTCTCGGACCGTGACGGGTCCTAAGCCCTCGAGCCGGCCGCGCACAATATCCACCATCGACTCATCCGCCAGCGGCTGGAACAGCCCGCGTCTTTCCGTGGCCACCCACACGCCGCAATTCGCCCACACGATGCGCGCCGCCCTGCCCTGCAAGGCGAGATTCTCCAATAGCGCCGGCCACGCGGAATTGGAGCGGCTTTCCTCGTCCGTCATAAAGGTCAGCCACAACAGCGCATCGTGCAATTCATCAGGCGTGCCGGCATCAGGCCATGCCTCGGCGCGTACGCGGGCGATGGCATCCGGGTCGAGCTTGCCGATATCGGCGGCTTCCGCGGGATCCAGCCAGCGGCGACTCATCACGGCCTGTGTGCGGCGTTCCTCGAGCGGCGCATCGTCAAGATACGCATACGGCCGCGCGCTCAACGCCTCGAGGGCCAGCGGAGAGGGCTCGGTGAGATCTCGCGCGATGATGCGTATGTCGCCGCTCTCCAGCCTGCGCAGCAACGCTTCGAACGAGTCGATATCCATCGCGTCTTCAAGACAATCGCGTATGGTTTGCTTGACCAGCGGATGATCCGGCACCTCGATCTCCCCCGGCAAATTCTCCGCACAGGCAACTTGATCGGGGAACACCGAGGCCAACAGGTCTTCCGCATTCATGCGCGCAATCTGCGGCGGTACTTTCTTGCCGCCGCGAAAGCGAGGCAGCGCCAGCGCAATGCCGGCATCCCAACGCCAGCGAACCTCGAACATGGGCGCCGCGCATAGGGCCTGGATCAGCACGTGCCGGACCGAGTTCGAATTCAAATATCGAGCCGCCTCGGCGAGCTCGAAGCTATGCGCGTGGGTCAGCGAAAGAACAATGTGATCTTCCGTGGCGGCGGCTTGCAGTTCGAAATTGAAGGTCCGGCAGAATCGCTTGCGCAGCGACAGTCCCCAGGCGCGATTGACTCGGCTGCCGAATGGCGAATGAATGATCAGCTGCATGCCGCCGGATTCGTCGAAGAATCGTTCGAATACCACGGTGCTTAAGGTCGGCAAGCAACCCAAGGCCGCCTTGCCCGCGCTCAAGTACTGCACGATCTGCAGCGCGGATGCCTCGTCGAGGCCGACGGTCTCGATCAGCCACCGCATCGGCGCTCCGGGTTCTTCCTCGAGCCGTCGCTCGATCTCGCTGCGCAGCGCCGAGACCGCCGCTGACAGCTCCATGGTGCGGCCGGGCGCCTCGCCGAGCCAGAATGGAATCGAGGGCGGCTGGCCGTGCGCATCTTCGACACGCACCGTGCCGCGCTCGACCCGTCGAATCTTGTAAGACGTATTGCCGAGCTGGAATATATCTCCTTGCAGGCTCTCGACCGCAAAATCTTCGTTGACCGTGCCGACAAAAATAGCTTCCGGCTCGAGCACCACACGGTAATCCGCGTTGTCGGGAATGGCCCCGCCCGAGGTGATCGCCGTCAGGCGGGCGCCCTTGCGTGGCCGCAGCATCTTGTTGACCGAATCGTGATGCAGCAGCGCGCCGCGCCGGCCGCGGCGCGTGCTGAATCCTTCGGCGAGCATCCGCACGCATTCGTCGAATTCCTCGCGGCGCAGCGCGCGGTAGGGATAGGCTCCGCGCATGAGCGCGAACAGCTCTTCCTCGGACCATTCGCGCGCCGCAACCTCGGCGGTAATTTGCTGCGCCAGCACGTCGAGAGCGTTTTCGGGAATCTTGAGCCGATCCAGCTCACCGCGGCGCACCGCGTCGAGCAATGCCGCGCACTCCACGAGCTCGTCGCGCGACAGCGGAAACAGCCTTCCCTTGGAGATGCCGCCCACCGAGTGGCCCGCTCGACCCACGCGTTGCAAAAAGGAGTTAATGGCGCGCGTCGATCCAATTTGACAGACCAAGTCCACATCGCCGATGTCGATGCCCAATTCCAGCGACGCTGTGGCCACCAACACCTTCAGCTCGCCGCGCTTCAAGCGCTGCTCGGCCTGCAGGCGGCGCTCCTTGGAAAGACTGCCGTGGTGCGCGGCGACATTGGCCTCGCCTAAGCGCTCGGACAGGTGTCGGGCGAGGCGCTCCACCAGCCTGCGCGTATTGACGAACACCAGCGTGGTGCGGTGTTCAAGGACCAGTGCTGCCAGACGGTCGTAAACTTGAGTCCACACCTCGCCCGACATCACCGCCTCGAGCGGCGCCGGGGGTATCTCCAATGCCAGATCGCGGCGGCGCGCATGGCCGCTGTCGATAATTGTGCAGGGCATGTCGCGCGCACCGATCAAGAACTTTGCGACCTCTTCGATCGGCTTCTGCGTCGCCGACAATCCGACGCGCGTCAAAGCGCCGCCCGCGAGCGCCTGCAGCCGTTCAAGCGACACGGCCAGATGGGCACCGCGCTTGTTACCCGCGATGGCATGGATCTCATCGACGATCACGGTGCGGCAGGTCGAGAGCATGTCCCGACCGGATTGCGATCCCAGCAAGATATACAGCGATTCGGGCGTCGTAACCACGATGTGCGGCGCTCTGCGCCGCATGCCCGCGCGTTCCGATTGGGTCGTGTCCCCGGTGCGCACGACCGCGCGAATTTCGACATCCGGCAGATTCAACGCCGCGAGTTCTTCGCGGATGCCATTGAGCGGCGCCTCCAGATTGCGCTGAATATCGTTCGACAGCGCCTTAAGCGGCGACACATACACGACGCGCGTCTCATCGGGGAGTGGCCCCGAACATCCTTCTTTTACCAGCTGATCGATGGCGGCAAGAAAAGCGGCGAAAGTCTTACCCGACCCGGTCGGCGCGGCTACCAACACATGCTCGCCCGACTCAAGCGCAGGCCACGCGCGTGCTTGCGCCTCGGTGGGCGCATCAAAGGTCCGCGAAAACCACGCGCGAACCGCGGGATGGAACGAGTCGAGTGCGTTCATGTCTTTGGGGCTCGAGGGGAACTCAGAGTATACTACGCGCGGCGACAGGGCAGTTCGTCAGGATATCTCACCACATGGAGGAGTTCGCATGAGTGTGGCCATTCATCCCGCCGTAGACAACGGCGTCAAGCCTGGGGATCCAAAGTTCAGCGGAGGCATGCTGAAGTGCCAATGCGCACAGGCCCCGGTGACGGTATCCATCAAAAGCAATGTGGCCTTCAATCATGTCTGCGGCTGCACGCGGTGCTGGAAACCCGACGGCGCGACATTCTCGCTGGTCGCGGTCGTGCCGCGCGATCGGCTATCGGTGACCTCGAATGGTCATAAACTGAAGATAGTCGACCCCGACGCGGCGATTCAGCGCCACGCATGCACGGACTGTGGCGCGCACATGTACCTGCGCATCGAAAACAAGAATCATCCGATCTACGGTTTTGACTTCTTGCACCCTGAACTCTTGGATTCCGAGGGCTGGGCCCCACCGGAATTTGCCGCGTTCGTCTCTTCGGTGATCGAATCCGGAACCAAACCCGAAAAAATGGCGGCCATCCGTGCACGCCTCAGAGAGCTAAAGCTCGAGCCTTACGATTGCCTGTCGCCGCCTTTGATGGACATGATCGCGACGCATACCGCCAAGGTGAAGGGCGTCTCGGCCGCCTGAGTATTAAGGATCAGCGCAGTTGGATCGGCCGGACAGCGCGCAATCTTGCACCCGCGTCAGGCCGCCCAGCACGCGGGTCAACGCCAGGCCGCCGATAATAAGAAGCAAGATCAACACCAAACCGACCAGCGCGGCGCGGCGCGTCGCTGGGGGAGAATCAGGCTCCGGCTCGCCGGGTTGCCAGGGGTCAGGATTTCTCACGTTGTCTCTTTTACACCACGATCAAATTTGAGTCTTCCTAGTGGACAAATCAAGCACGTGGCGCCGTTTGTCAAACAATTGTCGCCCCAAGCGTGGTGCTTGCGCCACGCTTTACGTAGGCTCAAGATAACCCCGTTACGGGAGTGAGTCCACGGGTCTTAAGTGGCCCGACATCAGGGGGAAGCTGATGTCGGCAGCAACAATCTTAATAAAGAGTAGCGCTGAGGAGAACTCAATGATGTTTACGCGAGCCGTTTCTATCGCCCTCGCAATTTCCGCTGGTTTCGTAGGTGCGCAGGCTCTGGCTGCCGATGCGGCAACCAGCGGACCGGTATTGGAAGAAATCATAGTCACCGCAGAAAAGCGCTCGGAAAACCTTCAAGACGTACCGATTTCAGTGATCGCGATTAACGCGCAGCAGATTCAAGATGCCGGTATTACCAATATTAGAAATTTGACGATACTAACCCCCGGACTCACCGTCACCTCCGAAGGTAACGAAGCGATCACGACGGCGCGTATCCGCGGCATCGGCACCGTAGGCGACAACCCCGGACTGGAATCATCCGTGGGCGTGAACATCGACGGTGTCTATCGCCCTCGCAACGGCGTTGCGTTCGGGGATTTGGGAGAAATCCAGCAGATCGAAGTTCTGTACGGTCCGCAAGGCGAGTTGTTCGGCAAGAATAACGATGCCGGTGTGATCAACGTCACCACCAAGCGACCCTCGAGCACCTTTGGCGCGACCGCCGAAATAACGGGCGGCAATTTCACCGACATGGAGGCGCGCGCCTCCGTCACGGGACCGTTGAGCGACATCATGGCCGGGCGGCTGTATGCCGGGTTCCAGCAGAACAAGGGCTGGATGCCGGTGGTGAACGGCGTCGGACCCAGCGAACAAAACAACACCAATAGTCGGCATGCCTATAACACTCGTGGCCAATTGCTGATCACGCCCAACGATAACGTGGACTTCTTGATCATTGCCGACTATGCCAAGCGCGATGAGTCCTGTTGCGGCGCTGTCGTGCAATACCCGGGACCATTCCAGCCGCTCGTCAATGTGTTCGCGTCGACTCCCGCCCTCGGCGGCCAGCCCGGCGGGCTTGGCAACTCACCGCTGGTCGGCCAGCCCGGCGCGAGCCGGCTGCCCAACAGCTATGTGGCGTATGCCAATTGGACCATCAGCCAGCGTGTGCAGGACATGGGTGTCTCCGGAGAACTTAACTGGAATCTGGGCTTCGGAAAACTCACCTCGATCACCGCCTGGCGCGACAACTCGGTCTCGGGCGGCAATGATGTCGATTACACCGGCATCGATCTCATCTGGTTCCCCGACAACGGCAATGCCAACTCCACCGATTTCAAGCAATTCAGCGAAGAGCTGCGCTTGGCCGGCAAGGCCGGTTCTTCTTTGGACTGGTTGGTCGGCGCATTCTTCAACAACGAAATACTGACCAATCGAGCGCAGCTGTCGGTCGGGGATCAATTTGAGACCTATGTCAGCGCGGTCGCAGCGGCGTCAATCGGCCAGCCTTTTAATCCGCTGTTGATATCGCAACTGACCGGCGATGCTCCCGGCGCCACATTTGCGGGTACCGGTTACGCCGACAACTACAAGCAAACGGCGAGAAGCTTTGCGCTGTTTACCAACGAGACCTGGAACATCACCCAGGGCCTGGATCTGACCGCTGGATTAAGAGGCACCGAAGAGAAGAAAACGGCAACGGCCGACTTCAACAGCATCGGCGGCGGCCCGGGGTGTGCGGCATTGCTGCCGGTGCCGCCGGGGCACGCACCTCTCTTATATGCGCCTCCTCCTGCCGGAGTCGGCGGTACCAATGCGCAGGCCTTCATCATCGGCTACGGCTGCTTCAGCGGGCTCGATCCGGAATTTACCGGCACGGGATTCGACCAATCGAAAACAGAAGGCAACCTGTCAGGCACGGTCAAGCTGTCGTATCGCTTCAACCAGGAAGTCATGACCTATGCCTCGTGGGCGAACGGCTACAAAGCGGGCGGATTCAATCTGTCGCGCGTCACCTCTACGCCCTCGGCGACCGATCCTCTTGGGTTGAAGCCTGATTACGATACGCATTTCCCGAGGGAAACCGTTGAGTCGTACGAAGTGGGTCTGAAAACCACGCTGTTCGACAAGACACTGCGCCTCAACGGCGCGATCTTTTATCAGAAATATAATGACTTCCAGCTGAACACCTTCACAGGTATTCAGTTCGTCGTCACTTCGCTCGACGAAGTGGTGTCCAAAGGCGTTGCGGTGGATTTTGCCTGGGCCACCCCGCTCTCGGGACTGACCATCGCCGGCGGCGTCACTCAGGCTCTGACCAATATTGATAATTTCGGTGCTGCAGAACCCGATTTCTGCGGCGGCCCCGGCAATACGGGCTGCCTCAAGCGTGATAACAATCGTCTCTCGTTTGCACCGCTCTGGTCCGCAGCGCTCTCGGCTTCGGACCTGTTTCCGGTGTCCGGTACGATGGGAATACGCACCAGCGTCGAATGGAAGTACAACTCGTCGTACAACACCGGATCGGATCTGGATCCGCGAAAGATCCAGGCCGGCTTCGGCTTGCTCAATGCGCGCATCGGACTTGGCGCTTTGGACGATTCCTGGGCTATTGAGGCATGGGGCGCAAATCTTGCGGACAAGTATTACTACGCAGTCGCATTCGACTCGCCGTTCCAATTCAACACCATCAGTTCATATCTTGGCGCTCCGCGAACCTTTGGTCTCACGGCGCGGATGAAATTCAAGTAGCCGACAGGTTTATTGAGCGTGTAATTTAAAGCGGCGAGCTTAAGGTAGCTCGCCGTTTTTTTGCGTGAAATAAGAACTGGATTTGCTTAAGGGGACAACCGTGGACAAAAAATCTTCCGACGAACCCATCGGCTTGACCAATCGCCGTGACTTCTTGAAATCGTCGGCGCTCACCCTCGCGGCCGCGACCGTGACCCTGGCGACGCCGGCGCCGGCGCAGGAGGCAGCGCCCGCTAGGGGCTTGGGCAGCAGTGCCACGAGCAGCAACCTGTTCGTCGAAACCGATACGGTCTACGGCAGGGTGCAAGGCATTCAAACCACCGGCATCAAGCAATTCAAAGGGATCCCGTACGGCGCGCCCACCGGCGGTCGCAATCGCTTCATGCCGCCGAAGAAGCCGGCCGCGTGGAAGGGTGTGCGCGAGTGCCTTGCTCATGGCCAAATCAGTCCGCAGGCGCCCGCTGATTTGCGCTCCGATTACGCCATGATGATTCACTGGGACTATCAACCCGGCGGCATGGGTGAGGACTGCCTTTCGCTCAACATTTGGACGCCTGGCCTCAAGGACGGTGCCAAACGCCCGGTACTCGTTTCCTTTCACGGCGGCGGATTCACCACCGGCTCCGGCAATGCCATCGGATACGATGGGGCGCAGCTGGCCAAATTTGGCGATGTCGTGGTGGTCACCGTCAATCACCGCCTGGCCTCCTTCGGCTACACCCATCTCGTCGATCTGGGCGCACCTGCTGAGTTCGCCCATGGCGGTGTCGCGGGCATCATGGATCTGACCGCATCGCTCGAATGGGTCAGGGACAACATCGAGAATTTCGGCGGCAATCCGCACAACGTGATGATTTTCGGCCAATCCGGGGGCGGCGCGAAAACCAGCACGATGCTCGCGAACCCGGCGGCCAAGGGGCTGTTTCACCGCGCCGCGGTGCAAAGCGGCTCGCTATTGAAGTTCGTGCCGAGAGAGCGCGCGACCATGAACGCTGAAGCGCTGCTAAAGCAGCTCGGGATTCCAAAGTCGCGCATTGCCGACTTGCAGAAAATATCCTGGCAGCAGCTCTTGGAGGCGCAAGTCGCGGTCGGTGCCTCGAGCCCGGGAGGGGGCAGCGGTCCGGTTCTCGACGGTAAATATTTGACGCATGATGCCTTCGATCCGGCGGCACCGCCTGAATCGGCGGAGATCCCGCTCATTGTCTCAACCACACTGGAAGATGCGGCGCTTAACCTCACCAATTTCACACTCACTGAAGCCGAACTTAAAACCATCGTCGATAAGCGCTACAAGGACAGGGGTACCGAGATTCTCGCCCTGTACCGCAAGTATTATCCGGAGAAATCGCCGTTTCTCATTCAGGCCATGTTGTTCACCGATGCCGGCTTTCGCCGCTCGGCCATCCGCCAAGCCGAACTTAAGGCGGCGCAGGGCAAGGGTGCTGTCTATATGTACCAATGGGAATGGCCGACGCCGGCTTTCGGCGGCCGCTATGGTGCGGTGCACGGACTCGATGTGTCGGGGTCCTTTCGCGAAGCGCGGGATGGCAACGATATGGCACGAGTCGCCGATCAGCTTTCCTCCGCCTGGGTCGCGTTTGCAAAGACCGGCGATCCCAACAATTCGCGCATTCCGCCCTGGCCGACCTTCGACGCCAAGACGCGCGCCACTCTGATTATCGGGACCCCGACTCATCTGGAAAATGATCCGCGCAGCGAAATCCGAAATTTCTGGGAGCGCATGCCGCCGCCGGGCGGCCCCTTGGGTTGATATATAAGCGCCAGCGGCCAATGTGCGGCAAACTACGGACACGGCTGGGTTTTTTCGGGGAGTATAATAAATGTCTGTTAGTCCGCAATCGCTCGATGGCGCCGCTCCCGCAGGCTTAAATAGCGGCGCGCTTGCCAAGGCAGCAACGGGCGCGAAATTTGCGCTCTTCGTACTGTTCGCCATCAATCTGTTGAACTTCTTCGACCGCCAATTGCTCGGTTCGCTCGGCGAACCGATTCGCAAAGAATTTTTATTGAGCGATACGGCGCTGGGATTCTTAGGTAGCGTGTTTATCTGGATGTACGCGATCGTCGGGCTGCCCATGGGCCACTTGAGCGATAAGTGGCATCGAACCAAGCTGATTGCCATCGGCACGACGGTATGGAGCCTGCTCACGGCCGCGACCGGCATGGCGCAGAATTACACTCAGCTATTCATTGCGCGTTTGGGAGTGGGTTTGGGCGAGGCCACCTGCGCTCCAGCGGGACAGTCCTTGATTGGCGACTTTTTTCCGCCAAACAAACGAGCATTTGCGATGGGCGTATTCATGCTTGGCCTGCCGGCGGGGCTGTTTCTTGCTTATGCCGCCTCCGGAATCATTTATGCGCACCTAGGATGGCGCGCCGCTTTTTATATCGCGTGCGTTCCCGGATTGTTGTTCGCTCTCCTGGCGTTGATCATGCGCGAACCGCTGCGCGGTGGGCTCGATCCCGGCCGCGTGGTGACGAAGTCGAGCGGATCGGTGGTCGCGCCGTACCTTGCGGTTCTCCGCCTTCCGACCATGTGGTGGATCATCCTTTCCGGTATTTTCCACAACTTCAATATGTATGCCTTGGGTTCCTTCAACTCCGCGTTCCTGCAGCGATTTCATGGAATGAGCGTTCGGGACGCGAGCGTTGTGTCATCGTTTGCGGTGGGCGCGGTCGGCGCCATCGGCTTGATCCTGGGCGGCTGGCTCGCGGATAAAATGAGTATCAAGCGCCGCAATGCCAGGCTGGTACTGTCCGCCTGGTGTATGAGCATCGCGGCACCGTGCATTTTCTTCGCCGTCAATCAGCCCAAGGGTTCAATCACCCCTTACATTCTATTGATGGCCATGGGTACGATCACGATGTATGTGTATTACTCGACCGTTTACACGGCGATACAGGATGTGATCGAGCCGCGCCTACGCGGCACTGCGGTCGCAATATATTTCTGCTGCATGTATATCTTTGGCGCGAGCATGGGGCCGGTTGGAACCGGCATGTTGAGCGATCACTTCGCGCACAAGGCAATGATCGCTGCGGGCGCCAGCACAATGACGGAGGCGTTCAAAGCCACCGGCCTGCATAGCGCGATGTACATCATTCCGATACTCGCGTTGGCGGCTGCCGCGGTGTTGTTCGCCGCGTCGCGGACCATGGAAAAGGATGTGCGCCGGCAGGAGCTCGCGCACCAGTCTTGAGGCCTCGGTAGCCGCCTTACGAGTGCGCGCCGGCGGGTGCCGGCCGCAGCGTGTCGCTGAAGCTCGCGAGATGGTAGTCGGCGTCGCCCAGGCTCAAATCGATCATCGTCAGTCGCTTGAAATAGTGGCTGACGATCAATTCATCCACCACGCCCATGCCGCCGTGCATCTGCACGGCATACTGGCCGACCAGACGTCCGGCCTGCCCAATGTAGGCTTTGGCCGCCGCAACGGCGCGGTGCCGCGCGGCCGCGTCGTCCGAATCCGCGTTCACTGCGGCGATGATGGCCATGGAGCGCGCCTGTTCCGCGGCAACCAGCATATCCGCCATCTTGTGTTTCAGCGCTTGAAACGTGCCGATGGCAACCCCGAACTGCTTGCGCGTCTTGAGGTAATTCAAGGTGGCCTGATTCAGCGCGTTGATGATGCCGAGGGCTTCCGCGCACAGCGCCGCATTGGCCCGGTCGACGGCGCGCTCGATGATGGGTAACGCCTGCGATGGCGCTCCGATCAGCGCATCGGCGCCCACGGTGAGGTCTTCGAGCGACAAATCGGCAGCGCGCGCTCCGGATTGCGTGGGATAGGCGGCGATGCTTAAGCCTTTGGCATCACGCGGCACCAGAAACAGTGAGATGCCATCGCGATCGGCGACCTTTCCGCCATTGCGCACCGACACCAGGAAGTAGTCCGCCGACGCGCCGTCGAGCACGACCGTCTTGCGGCCCGATAGGCGCCAATTGCCGCCGGCCGCTTGAGCCGTTGCGCTCACATAGCTTAAATCGTAGCGCCCCGCCGCTTCGTAGGCGGCGAGCGCCAACTTCAACTCGCCCGCGCCGATCCGCGGCAGCAGCGCTTGCTTGACCTTATCCGATGCGGCATCCCGGATCAGCCCGCCGCAGGTCACGACCGTGCTCAAATAAGGTTCCAGCAGCAACCCCTGGCCGAACTGCTCCATCACCAGCATGATATCGACGGCATTGCCGCCCAAGCCGCCGACATCTTCCGGAAACGGCAGCGACAGCAATCCGAGCTCCGCGTATTGCTTCCAGGCCTCCGCGGAATAACCCAACGCGGAAGCCGCCAGCGCACGGCGTTTCTCAAAATCATAGTCGCGGGCAATGAAGCGTTGCAGCGTGTCCTGCAGCGCCAGCTGCTCTTCGGTGTAATTGAATTCCATATTTTCCCTTAGAGGCCTAGGATCATCTGCGAGATGATGTTTTTCTGAATCTCGGTAGATCCCGCGTATATCGTCGTCTTGCGCTGGTTGAAGTACTGTCCCGAGATCGGCGGCGCATAGGAGCGATAGTGCGCCCCGAGCAGAGGGTCGACGCGCCCATCCATATTGAGCGCCTCGCGCACATAGGGCAGCGCGTCGTGGCCTAAGGCATGCATCTTGAGTTCAGCGAGCTGCTGAATGATCTCTGAGCCCTTGATTTTGAGGACCGATACTTCCGGTCCCAGCGCTTTTCGATCGTCCGAGTTCGCCGACAGCACTCGCAGATTGGTGATCTCCAGCGCCATCAATTCCATTTCCACCTGTGCGATGCGGTCGCGAAAGCGCGAATCCTCGATGAGCGGCCGGCCGTTCGACATTTGTTCGGCGGCGATCTCCTTGAGTTTTTTCAAGGCGCGCTTGCATATGCCGACCCCCGCGTTGCCGCTGCGCTCGTGGGTAAGAAGGAATTTTGCGTAGGTCCAGCCCTTGTTCTCCTCGCCGATCAAATTCTGCACCGGCACTTTCACATTGTCGAAGAAGATGTCGTTAATCTCATGCTCACCGTCAAGCATGATGATCGGCCTCACCGTAATGCCCGGTGATTTCATGTCGATCAACAGGAACGAGATGCCTTGCTGCTGGCGGCCTTCGCTGCTGGTGCGCACCAGGCAGAAGATCCAGTCCGCGTATTGGCCCATTGTGTTCCAGGTCTTCTGACCGTTGACGATGTAGTGATCGCCGTGACGCACGGCGCTGGTTCGCAACGACGCAAGATCGGACCCGGAGCCGGGCTCGGAGTAACCCTGGCACCACCAATCCTCCCCGGAAAGGATGCGCGGCAGAAAATATTCCTGTTGCGCGGCGTTGCCGAATGTCTGCATGACCGGCGCGAGCATTTTCATCGAGAACGGGTTCTGCGGCGGCGCGCAGGCGTCCGCGCGTTCCTCCTCAAAAATGTGCTGCTGGACAATGTTCCAGCCGGTGCCACCGAAGGCCTTCGGCCAATTGGCGGCGCCCCAGCCTTTGCGATACAGAATCTTCTGCCAACGCACCATGTCGTCTTTGGATATCCGCCTGCCCAGCTGCAGCTTGGTGCGGATGTCGGTGGGCAGTTCGGAATCGAAGAAAGCGCGCACTTCCGTGCGGAATTTCTCTTCTTCGGGATTGTATTTGAGATCCATTTTCAAGTCCTTTAGGGAGCGCCCTCAATCCACCGTCACGACGATTTTGCCGCGCGCCGCGCGCGAGCCCAGCCTCGCGATCGCTTCGCCGCCGCGCGCCAGCGGGTACGTTTCGGTCACGGCGGGCTTAATTTTACCATCGAGGTACAGCGCCATGAGAGCCGCTACATTGGCGGCGTGCAGCGCCGGGGAGCGATTGGTAAACTCGCCCCAGAACACGCCGACGATTTGGCAGCCCTTGAGCAGCGGCAAATTGAGCGGCAGTTTCGGAATTCCGGCCGTGAATCCCACCACCAGATGCCGGCCCTGCCAGGCGATCGCGCGCAGCGCAGCTTCACTGTAGTCGCCGCCGATGGCGTCGTAGATCACATGCGCCCCGTCCGCGCCGCACGCCGCCTTGAATCCATCGGTCAGGGCGCGGGCGGCATTCTTGTCCAGCGGTCCCACCGGATACAGAACGCCATCATCCGCGCCGTGTTCGCGCGCCAGGGTGAGCTTCTCCGCACTCGACGCCGCGGCGATGACGCGGGCGCCCGCGGCCTTGCCCAGTTCCACGGCCGCGAGGCCAACCCCGCCGCCGGCGCCCAGCACCAAAAGCGTTTCACCGGCGCGCAGCTGCGCACGATCCTTCAATGCATGTTGCGAAGTGCCGTAGGTCATCATCAGCGCGGCAGCCTGAGCGAACGGCATGGCGTCGGGAATCTTCCAGCAATTGCTCGCCTGTCCAATGGCCTTAGTGGCCATGGCATTGCGCACCGGACTCACCAGCACGCGCTCGCCGACTCGCAGGCTGGTCACGCCCTCGCCCAGCGCCTCGACGACGCCGGCAAGCTCGCCGCCGGGTGAAAATGGCCGCGGCGGTTTGAATTGATACAGGTCCTGGATGATCAAAAGATCCGGGAAATTGACGCCGACCGCGCGCACCCCAACGCGCACTTGACCAGGACCCGGCACGGGGTCCGGCACGTCCTCGAGCACCAAGGTTTCGGGGCCGCCTGGCTGGCGGCTGAGTAATGCTTTCATGATAGGGTCGCCGTTTGTGGGGTCGATTTAGCGTTCTCGCGTTCTTGCAGCTCGCGCCACATGATCTTGCCGGAGCCGGATTTAGGCAGTGCATCAACGAACTCGATGATCCGCGGCACTTTGTAGGCAGCCATGTGCTCTCGGCACCAATCGATGATGGACTGTGCTTCGACACGATCCCGCCATTCGGCTCGCGGCACGATCAACCGCTTTGACCGTCTCACCTCGATGCGCATCCTTGGTACCGATCACGCAGGCCTCCTGGACCGCAGGGTGCTGGTACATGAGCGATTCGACTTCGGTCGGCCATACCTTGTATCCGGACGCATTGATCATGCGCTTCAGTCGATCGACGATGAAGAAATAGCCGTCCTCGTCCATTCTGCCGAGATCGCCGCTGCGAAAGAATTGCTTGCCGTCGATTTCGACGAAAACCTGGGCGGTATCCTCGGGCTTATGCCAATAACCGAGGAAGACCTGCGGCCCGTGCATGATGATCTCGCCGATTTCGCCGGGCGGCAATTCACGCAGGGTCGCAGGGTCGATAACGCGCGAATCCGTATCTTGAATGGGAATCCCCAAGCACTGCTGCTTCGCATGATCGGCCGGATTGATGTGAGTGGCCCCGATGGTTTCGGTCAATCCATAGCCTTCGACATAGGTGATGCCGACATTCGCGAGACGTTGCGCCACGGCCGCCGGCATCGCCGCGCCGCCGCCGCTCAAGCGGCGAATCGAGGACAAGTCATACTTGTCGATATTGGGATTGAGGAAAAAATCCTGAATCATGGTGGGAATCGCGGTCCAGCTGGCGACCTTGTAGCGCTCCACGCATTGCGCCGCGACTTCGCGGTCCCAGCGCGGCAAGAGCACCATGGTATTGCCGATGAACAGCGGCCCATTCAGGCCGCCTTGCATGCCCGTCACATGAAACATGGGGGCCACGGCCAACAGCGTGAATTCGGGCTGCAGGGCAAACCACTGCATGCCACCTACCGTGGTATGCATGACGCTGCGGTGCGTATGCATGCAGCCCTTGGGCAGGCCGGTGGTACCGGAGGTATACGGCATCACACACAGGTCATCCGGTCCCGCGGTCAGAGGTCCGGGCGCAAGGTTGGCGGCGAGCACATCCTTCCAGAGAGACAAGCCCTGTGCCTCGTGGTCGATGCGCGGCGCGCTGATGAAATCCGGCACCGCCAAGGCGGTCGCCTCTCTCAGATAGTCCGAATAGGCGGCGACGATCACATGCCTCAGCTCGCTATTCTTGAGCAGCGGTTCGACCCGCGGATACAACTCCTGCGACACCAGCATGGTGGTTGCTTGCGCATCCTGAGCATAGCGCAGGATTTCTTGCGTGAGATTCATCGGGTTCAAGGGAACGACGACGGCGTTGGCGCGCAGGATGCCGTAGTAGCCGATCATGAATTGCGGACTGTTCTGCATGAGCAGCAGCACGCGATCGCCCTTGCGAACTGCACAGCGCTGCTCCAGGAACCCCCCGATGCGTTCGGCTTCGTTATGGAAGGCGGCGAAACTCACCGGGGTGTCGTAGAACACAATGAAGGGCTTGTCCGGAAAGCGCCGCGCCGACACTTCGGCGTTGTAGAACATATTGGTGGCCGGCGCGATCAGATTATGCATCGCGTGGGGCGGCCAGAATTTGAAATGCGCGTTCGACATCGGGTATTTCCGCTGAAAATCAATGCTTGGCGGCCGTCTCTTTCGGCCGGTAGCGCGACAGCTCCAGCTTGGCAATCTGCTCGCGATGTACCTCGTCCGGACCATCGGCAAGGCGCAAGGTGCGCGCACCGGCCCACAGGGCCGCGAGCGCGAAGTCATCGCTCACGCCGCCGCCGCCGTGCATCTGAATGGCCCAGTCAAGCACCTTCAAGGTCACATTGGGCGCCGCGACCTTGATCATGGCGATTTCCGCCTTCGCGGCGCGATTGCCTACGGTATCCATCATGTAGGCCGCGTTCAGTACCAGCCAGCGCACCTGATCGATCATGATGCGCGATTCGGCGATACGCTCGAGCGTGACGCCCTGCTCCGACAGCCGTTTGCCGAACGCGACCCGCGTCTGGGAGCGCTTGCACATCATTTCCAGCGCGCGTTCGGCCACTCCGATGGTGCGCATACAATGATGAATTCGGCCCGGACCGAGCCTGCCCTGTGCGATCTCAAAGCCGCGGCCTTCGCCCAGCAACAAATTTTCCGCCGGCACCCGCACGTTCACAAAGTCGACCTCCGCGTGTCCGTGCGGCGCATGATCGTAGCCGAAGACCGTCAAGGTGCGCAGCACCTTGACGCCGGGTGTCTTCAGCGGCACCAAGATCATCGATTGCTGGCTGTGCCGCCCCGCTTCCGGGTTGGTCTTGCCCATGAAAATCAGGATTTCGCAGCGTGGATCGCCCGCACCGGAGGTCCACCACTTGCGGCCATTGATCACATAACTGTCGCCGTCGCGTACGATGGAGGACTGGATGTTGGTGGCATCGCTGGATGCGACATTGGGCTCGGTCATCGCAAACGCCGATCGGATCTTGCCGTCGAGCAGCGGCGCAAGCCAGCGCTGTTGCTGCTCCTTGGTGGCATAACGAGCCAACACTTCCATATTGCCGGTATCCGGTGCCGAACAGTTGAAGACCTCCGGCGCGATATGCGAGCGCCCCATGATTTCGCACAACGGTGCGTACTCCACATTGGTGAGTCCCGCGCCATGTTCGGAATGCGGTAGAAACAAATTCCAGAGATTTGCCGCCCTGGCCTTCTTCTTCAGGCCCTCGATGACGTTGCTCACCTGCCACGGATTGCCGGCGCGGCGATTTTCCTCCAACTCTTTGTGATAGAGCGGTTCCGAAGGATAGACATGGTCATCCATGAACTGCGCGACCTGCTCTTGCAGTTCGCGAACCTTGTCACTGTGCGAGAAGTCCATGGCTGTCCTTTTGTTTGATTAGACGTCGAAAGATTGTTGAACGAGCTTCCAGCCCAGCTCGGCGAGGGGGCGCGCTCTGCGGCCTGCCTGCAGCGCCGTGGCGCTCGAAGCGTTGCCTTGGAGTGCGCGCGCGAGCACGCCCTGCAGAATGCCGGCAAGCCGGAACATGCAGAACGCCGAGTAGTACGCCCAGTCCTTTTCTGGCAGCGGCGCAATGCCGCGTAAGCGGCAATACTCCGCGACGCACTCGGCCTCGGTGGGAATCATCAAGGCTTTCGCGTCGATGCCGCCGAGACCGCGGAACTCGGCGACCGGCAGATGATAGCGCATGCAAAAGTACGCAAAATCCACCAGCGGGTGGCCGAGCGTCGACAGCTCCCAATCGAGAACGGCCAGTATGCGCGGCTCGGTGGGATGAAAGATCGTGTTATCGAGCCTAAAGTCACCGTGCACGATCGAGGTCTGTTCATCGGCCGGTATGTGTTTCGGCAGCCATTCGATCAATTTCTCGACAGCATCGATCTTTTCGGTTTCCGAGGCTCGATACTGCTGAGTCCACCGTGACACCTGCCGCTCGACATAGTTACCGGGCTTGCCGTAATCGGCGAGACCCACCGATGTGTAGTCCACCGAATGCAGCGCGGCTTGCACCCTCAGCATTTCCTCGTAGATGGCGCGTCGATTGGACGCCGGCACCTCCGGCAACAG
Source organism: uncultured Gammaproteobacteria bacterium (assembly GCA_963749775.1). Classification (GTDB taxonomy): domain Bacteria; phylum Pseudomonadota; class Gammaproteobacteria; order Steroidobacterales; family Steroidobacteraceae; genus Bog-1198. The sequence continues at coordinate 481,174 of CAVVPB010000003.1, read as the reverse complement.
CGCGTCCCAAAAGATGCGACCCTCGACGTAGTCCATGACATAAAACGCACTGCCGATGACCTCGGGGTCCTCGCACAGCGCGTGCACAGTCGCCACCGGCACGTTCGAGTCCTTGAGCGCCGCCAACACACGGAACTCGCGCTCAACGGCGTGGGCCGAGGGCAGTAGCTTGCCCGGAGGCTTACGCCGCAGCACATAGCGGCGCGCGGGTGATTGCACCAAGTAGGTGGGATTGGACTGGCCTCCGGCGAACTGCTGCACCTCGATGGGACCGGAAAACCCGGCGATGTGAGTCCGCATCCACTCGCTGAGCTTCGCGGTATCGACCGTGTGCTGTGCAGGAGTCTCCCGCAACCCCGCCGCGCGGATGTTCATCGTCATGAACTCGAGGCGCCGCCATCCACGGCGATGTACTGCCCCGTGACGTACCGAGACGCGTCCGATGCCAAATAAACCGCCGCACCCTGAAGATCGGTATCGCCGCCGATGCGCCTCAACGGCGTGCGTGCGATCACCTCGGGCTTAATGGTATCCAGCAGAGCGTTCGCCATTTTTGACGGGAAAAATCCCGGACAAATCGCATTGACACGAATGTTGTACTTCCCCCATTCACCGGCCAGCGCACGCGTCAAATGCAGCGCCGCGGCTTTCGAAGAGTAGTAAGCGACGGCGGTCATTTGCATCCCCGCGCGCAGCGCGGCGGTGGAGGCGATGACGATGATATTGCCCGAGCGCCGCGGTATGAAGCAGCGATTCGCGACGGCTTGACTGAGCGCGAATACGCTGCCCGCGTTGAGCGTCATCACCTTGTTCCACGCTTCCAGAGGATGCTCTTCGGCCTTGGCGCCCCAGGTCGCGCCGGCGTTGTTGACGAGAATATCAATGGAGCCGTAATGCGCGAGGACCGCCTCGACCAGCGCAGGGATCTGGTCATGCTTCGACAAATCGTTGGTCACGGTAAATGCGTCAATGCCGAGACTCTTCAACTCAGCCTTGGCTTCCTCGAGTTCGGACCCTTTGCGTGCGCTGATGGCGATTTTCGCACCCATCTCGCCAAGACCTTTCGCAATCTGCAGTCCGAGCCCACGTGAACCGCCCGTGACCAGCGCCACTTTCCCACCCAACTCGAATAGGTCGCGCACTCCCATCCTCAAGCGACCTCGAACAGACCCGCGGCTCCCTGACCCCCACCGATGCACATGGTGACGACCACGAGCTTGGCGCCGCGCCGCTTGCCCTCAATCAGCGCGTGGCCGGTGAGGCGCGCTCCGCTGACGCCGTAGGGGTGTCCGACGGCGATCGCACCGCCGTTGACGTTCAAGCGATCGTCCGGAATTCCAAGCTTGTCGCGGCAGTACAGCACCTGGACGGCGAAGGCTTCGTTCAATTCCCACAGATCGATGTCGCTGACCTTGAGGCCGGCGCGCTTGAGCAGGCGAGGTACTGCAAACACCGGACCGATGCCCATTTCGTCGGGCTCGCATCCGGCGACCGCGAAACCGCGGAAGATTCCCAATGGCTTAAGACCGCGCTTCTCGGCGACTTTCGCGTCCATGACCACACAGGCACTGCTGCCGTCGGAGAACTGGCTGGCGTTGCCCGCGGTGATCACACCACCCGGCATGGCCGAACGAATCTTCGAGACGCCTTCCAGCGTGGTGTCGGGGCGAATGCCCTCGTCGGCCGAAATGGTGACTTCGCGCGAGCCAATGGCGCCGGTGTCCTTGTCGATGACACCCATGGTGGTGGTCATCGGCGCGATCTCGTCCTTGAACTTGCCAGCGGCCTGCGCCGCGGCGGCGCGTTGCTGACTGCGCACGCCGTACTCATCCTGCGCTTCCTTGGAGATGCTGTAGCGCTTCGCCACGGTTTCGGCGGTTTGCAGCATGCTCCAATACAATGTGGGCTTGTGCTCATCGATCCACGGGTCACGGCGCATGTGCAGGTTGGTTTCATTCTGCACGCAAGAGATGCTCTCCAGACCGCCGGCGACAATGACCTCGGCACCCTCGGTCATGACTCTCTGCGCGGCCAGGGCGATGGACTGCAATCCCGAGCTGCAGAATCGATTGATGCTCAAGCCCGCAGTGGTGATCGGCAGCCCGGCACGCAGCGCGATCTGACGGGCGACGTTGCCGCCGGTGGTTCCCTCCGTCAAGGCGGATCCCATGATCACATCCTCGACTTCGGCGGGATCAATGCCGGCGCGCGCCACCGCGTGCTGCACCGAGTGCGCACCCAGCGTGGCGCCGTAGGTCATGTTGAAAGCGCCCTTCCAGCTCTTGCCAAGCCCGGTGCGCGCGGTGGAAACGATGACGGCTTCTGTCACTTGACTGGTCCTTTATATCCGCTGAACGTTTTGCCCTCCTCGGCGAGACGCGCAAGCAGCGGCGCCGGGGTCCAGAATGTCTTGTCGGTGCGCGGCTGGGCAGCGATGTGCCGCAGCCCGCGCGCAACCTCACTTAATCCCACTTGATCGGCATAAAACATCGGGCCTCCGCGCCAGGCCGGAAAGCCGTAGCCGTTGAGATACACGATGTCGATGTCGGAGCTACGCTGTGCGATACCGTCCTCGACAATGCGTGCGCCTTCGTTGACCAGCGCATAGATGCAGCGCTGCACGATCTCTTCATTGCTGATCTTGCGCGGCGCGATGCCCTTTTGCGTGCGGTATTTTTCAATGATCGTGGTAACCGCCGGATCCGGTATGGCATTTCTCGACCCGGCTTCGTAGCGATACCAGCCGGCGCCGGTCTTTTGGCCAAATCGGCCGGCTTCGCACAGGTCATCCGCGACATTCGACAAGTCACGGTCGGGAAATTCCGCGGCGCGGCGCTTGCGGCCCGCCAAACCAATATCCAAACCCGCCAAGTCGCTCATGCGGAAGGGTCCCATGGCCATGCCGAATTCTTCCAGCGCTTTGTCTACTTGAGCGGGCAGCGCGCCCGCCATGATCAGGTCGTGGGCGGCTGCGGCGTAGCGGGCCACCATGCGATTGCCAATGAAGCCGTCGCAGACTCCCGAAACGACCGCGACCTTGCCGATCTTCTTCGCCAGCTGCATGACCGTGGCCAATACGTCCTTCGCCGTCTGGGCGCCGCGCACAACTTCAAGCAGGCGCATGACGTTTGCGGGACTAAAAAAATGCATGCCGATGACATCTTGCGGGCGCTTGGTAAATTTCGCGATCTCATCGAGATTCAAGGCCGAGGTGTTGGAGGCAAGAATCGCCCCCGGCCGCACTACGGCATCCAGTTTCTCGAAGACCTGTTTCTTGACGTCCATGCTTTCGAACACGGCCTCAATGACCAAGTCGACGTCTTTCAACGGCGCGTAATCCAGCGTTGGGGTGATAAGCGCCATGCGCTGATCGAGCGCAGCCTCGGTGAGCGTTCCTTTCTTCAGGGCGCCGCCATAATTGCGGCGCATGGTCGCAACTCCTTTGTCGAGCGCCTCCTGCTTCATCTCCAAGAGTACAACCGGGATTCCAGCATTGATGAGGCTCATGCTGATGCCGCCGCCCATGGTGCCGGCGCCGATGACGCCGACCTTGCGGATCGGGCGAGTCGGCGTGTCATTGGGCACGTCAAGAATGTGCGACGCCGCGCGCTCGGCTTGGAATATGTGGCGCAGCGCCGCGGACTCCGGCGAAATCATGAGGGCTTCGAACAGCTCGCGCTCGCGCTTGATGCCCGCGTCAAAAGGTCTGTCAAAGGCGGCGGCGACGGCTTCCACGCAAGCGACCGGCGCCGGATAGCGGCCGGCAACTGCTTTGGCGGTATTGCGCGCGAACTGGAAGAAGGCCTCATGGTTCGGCATCTTGACCTTCACATCGCGCACCCGCTTCACGCCTAGCTTTTGCGTGACCACGCGGCGCGCAAAAGCCATGGCCGCTTCCAGCAAATCACTCTCGACGAACTCATCGAACAGCGGCGTGCCGCGAAGCTTTTCGGCGGGCACTGTCGCGCCCGACACGATCATATTCACCGCGGTCTCGGCGCCCACCAGCCGTGGCAGTCGTTGGGTGCCGCCAGCGCCGGGCAGGAGACCCAACTTGACCTCGGGCAATGCGATCTTGGCTCCCGCAGCGGCGACCCGATAGTGACAACCCAACGCAAGCTCCAGACCACCGCCCATGCACACCCCGCCGATTGCCGCGATCACGGGCTTTGCGCTGTTTTCGACCGTGCTGATCACGGTCAGCAGGTGCGGTTGAGCGATCGCTTTCGGCGTGCCGAATTCGCGAATATCCGCGCCGCCTGAGAATCCTGCGCCGGAGCCGATCAATAGGATGGCCTCGACACCGGAATCAGCATTGGCGCGCTCGACGCCCTCAACAATGGCTTGACGCAAGTCGAGGCCGAGGCTGTTGACCGGGGGATTGTCGAATTTGAGGATGGCGATGCCGCTCTTTACCTCGAAGCCAGCCTTAGTCGTGCTCATTCGTTATTCCACTGTGCAGAACATGGTTCCGTCGATTTGGCCGCCTAATGTAACAGCGCCCAGTGCCCTTTGAGAAGTTAAAGGCGAGGGCAAGATCTGCAACTCGGCCGGGGTTTTTGCTGGCGCGCGGCTGATGGAAGAAGGGGCGGCGGGCGTGGCCCGCCGCCGGATCAGCCATTGTTAAACGGCGGCTCGCTTGATCAGCGCGGTCAGCTCGCCCCAAGCGCGCTCCGCCTGCGCTTCGTTGTAGATTGGCTTGCCGTCGGGAGCCATGGGCATGTCCTTGACGCACCAGCCGTGCAAGCAATCGACGTAGACTTCTTGCTTCTCCGGAATATTGGCCGCCTTGAACGCTTCCGCGAGCTTGGTCTTGGCGTCCGGCTGACGCTGATCATCGTTCGTCGCAATCGCAAAATAGAATTGCGCCTTCATTTGCGGCACTTTCAAATGCGGGCTGTCCGGCTTGTCCGTGACCAAACCGCCGCCATGGAACGATGCCCCGGCGCCGACCCGCGTGGGATTCGCCGCCGCGGCTTGCATGGTCATCGGGCCGCCCATGCAATAGCCGAACACGCCCATCTTGGCCTTCTTGGCGACGGTCGGCTGCGCGTCGAGAAATTTGACGTACGCGGTGGTGTCCGACATGACGGCTTGATCGGTCATCGGTTCGCGAACCTTGGCGATCTTCGCGCGGTCATCGGCACTGGTGAAGTCGAGCGTGCTCGGCAGGCCAGGCGCCTTGGTCGTGCGGTAGTAGGGGTTCGGCACCAGCACGGTGTAGCCGTCCGCCGCCAAGCGCTTCGCCATGTCGCGCATCGTCGGCCGGAGACCGAATACATCGACGAACAAAATGACGCCCGGCCATTGACCCTTCCCCTTCGGGTGAATCAGCGCAGCATCGCAGCTACCGTTGGGGGTGGTGACGACGACGTCTGTGTCCACCATGTCGGCAGCGGTGGCGCCGGCAGCACCGCTCGCGACGGTGACGCCGGCCGCGAGTGACAGCGCGGTGAATTCTCGGCGGGAAAACTTGTTTGTGTCGTCGGTCATGGAGATACCCTCAATAGCGAGATTGATGTTTGGTACCGGCCGAAGTATAGGCCCTTCGATTGATGCTTTAAACCGGGGCTCGCACGATCAGTGCGTCCACCGCGGTCAATTGCGAAGCCCCGCAAATGATGGGGTTGATATCCAGTTCGGAGATTCGGGTCTGTTGATCGGCCGCGAATTCCGAGACGCGGGCCACGATGTCGGCCAGACGCGCAAGATCGATGGCAGCCTCGCCCCGATAGCCGCCGAACAACGCGGCGCCCTTGAGCCTTAACAGCATGCGGCCGGCTTCATCGATATTGACCGGCGCCAATTCGACGCTGGAATCGCGCAGCAACTCCACCAAGACACCGCCGAATCCGACCACGATCAATGGCCCCAGCAGCGGATCGACGCGCGCACCCACCACGATCTCGACGCCCGCGGTTAGCATGGGCTGGAGCAACACCCCGTTGATCTTGGCCTGCGGCGCGAAGCGTCGCGCATTGACCATGATGCGGTCGTACGCGGCCTTCAGTTCCGCGCCGGAGCGCACGTTGAGCGCCACCGCTCCCGCCTCCGTCTTGTGGGCAATGTCGGGCGATTCGACTTTCAATGCGACGGGAAATCCGAGTTGCGCGCCGGCGGCCATGGCGGCGTCGACGGAATCGGCGATGATTTCGGGCACCGTCGGAATTCCGTACAGCTGCAACACGGCCTTGGATTCCCGCTCGGTGAGTCGGTGAGCTGCAGCCTCAATCAGGCCGGCGGCTTTTCGGGCTGCCGCCGGATCCGAACGGCGAGTCCACTGACGAGCGCCGCGCGCCTGCAAGTCGGCGCGATGATGCCATGCGCCTAAGGCTCGAAAACAACGGTCCATGGAACGAAACAGCGCAACGTTCGAATCCATCTCGGCTTCCAGCGTGCCCGGCCCTTGCAGCCAGTTGGATATGAGTACGCTGCAAGTGATCTTGCCGTGCTGTTTCGATTGGCTCGCGAGCGATGCCAATCGCGTCTTGTACATCTCAAAAGACAAGGTCTGCGGCACGACCAGCGCCCCATAGGCGGCATCCGACAGCAACGCATCGCTGCAGGCCTGCATCGAGAGAGGGTTGTTGACCACCTGGCCGGTCACATCGCAGGGATTTCGCGCGGAACCAAAATCGGGAATGTTCGCCTCCAGAATGCGCCGCACCGTCTCGCTCGGTTGCGGCATCGAAATTCCGAACTCTTCTGCCTTGTCCGCCGCCATGATGGCCGCGCCGCCCGAGGCCGCAAGCACGGCGATACCGCGCGCCTTCGGCGCCGGCGCCTTGGCGAAGAACTGCGCTGCCTCCATCAGCCCTTCGAATTCATCGACCACGATGGCGCCGCATCGCTCGAAAGCGGCACGGTAGGCGCTGTCAGAGCCCGCCAAACTGCCGGTATGCGAAATCGCGGCCTCGGCGCCCAATGTTCCTGTTGCGATCTTGTTGATCAGCAGCGGCTTATCGTTGCGCCAGGCGATTTGCGCGGCGTCGAGCAGTCGCTGCGGGTGCGCCATGCCTTCGAATACACAGGCAATGGATCGACAGGATGGATCTTCCGCGAGATACGCCACCAGATCGGCCACGTCGACGTCGGCTTGGTTGCCGGCGGAGAATGCATGGCTGATCGATACGCCACATTCGATGGCCTGGGCCAAGGACTGCGACAGGGCGCCGGACTGACTGGCGATGCCGATCGAGTTATCGCGCAGCTCCCGCGGGGCCGGATAGTCTGAAAAAGAAATGCGCGCGCGCCGCACGTAGTTGGCGATCCCGAGACAATTGGGACCGAGAATTTTCAAACCGGTTTCCAGCCCGATGTTGCAGAGCCGGCGCTGCATCTCGATGCGTTCCGGCAGTTGCGTTTCGGCGTACCCGGATGCGTACAGAATGACGCCTCCGACGCTCAAGCGTGCCGCTTCCAAAACGATTTCTTCCACGGCATCGCGAGGAGCGACCACCGCCACGCAATCGGGGTTTTCCGGCAAGGAAGCAATGGATGGATAACAACGCAGCTCGCCGATCTGGTCATACCTGGAATTGACCAGGTAAATATTGCCGCTGAATCCGGCGAGATTCGCCAGCACCCGATCGCCAAAAGACCCTGCCTTGGGCGAAGCGCCAACGATGCAAACATTCTTGGGATTGAGAACTCGGTCGAGTTCGGCGTGCCGATAGACCGGTCGCGTCAATGCGGGAGATTTCACCGAATCAAGCCTATAGCAAGGAAACCTGACCGGTCAAACGCCGCGGCGACTTGGTTGCCTGCGATGGAACATACGGCGATACTGCCCACGCAATGATTCGTCGCTAGAAACGGGGAACGCATGAATACACTCACGGGCAAGACCGCCATCGTCACCGGCGCGGCCAGCGGCATTGGCCGCGCCAGCGCGCTGTTGTTTGCCGCTGAAGGAGCCGCGGTCGTAGCGCTCGACCGCGCGCCGGACGTCGAAGCGACGGTGGCGGCGATACGATCGGGGGGAGGCCGCGCCATAGCCCTGGTCAAAGATTCCTCCGATGAGAAGGACGTGGCGGGCGCGGTGGCGACTGCCGTGAAGGAATTCGGCGGACTCGACGTGTGCTATGCCAACGCCGGGATCTCAGGGGGCCTCGTGCCCTTTTTCGAGGAAACTGTGGAGCACTGGACCGAGGTGCTTAAGATCAATTTGATCGGTACGTTTTTGCTTGCCCAGCATGCGGCCAGGGAAATGGTCAAGCACAAGCGCGGGTCGATCATCTGCACGGCTTCAGTCGCAGGACTTCGCTCGGGTGCGGGCGGCGTTCCTTACAGCGCCAGCAAGGCCGGCGTCATCAGTCTGGTACAAACGGTTGCCAATCAGCTGACGGGCACGGGCGTGCGCATCAACGCCATCTGTCCGGGACTGATCGAGACCGGCATGACGCGCCCGATGTTCGAGCGGGCGCGGGCGCGCGGCACCGCGGGTAAAATCGGTCAGCTTAATCCACTGCAACGCTATGGAGCGCCGCAGGAGATCGCACAGGCCGCGTTGTTTCTAGCCTCGGATGCGGCCTCCTACGTCAACGGTCAGGCCATTGCGGTGGACGGCGGCCTGTCCGCCTCGCACCCGGTCGTCAGCCCCCGCCATCAGTCATAAAAAAATGCCGCCCGGAGGGCGGCATTCTCTTCAGTATCGATTCTTTGCTATTGCTTCTTGCCGCTCGACGGCGGCGGCGCTTCCGCAGTCTTGTTGGCCACGCTCGCTTTTGCCTTCTCCGCGGCGGCCGCCTCGTCGGCGCGGGCCCCGGAAAGAATGCCCTCCAGCGCATAGTTGCCCTCATGGCAGGCGTACTCAAAAATCCGTCCCTTCGATGGCGTGAATTCGTATTCGCCGCTCCAGGGCCTGTCCCATACGGTCGGATCCTCCGCCTTGAACTGATAGAGGATGCGGGTCGGTGCGACCCGAGTAAATCGCTCGGTGACCTTCAGTTCCTTCCAGGCGCCGCGCAGGGCGGTGGCCTCCGGGAAGTTGGTCGTTTCGACCACCAGGGTCGGACCCTCGTACCAGCCGATGGAATCGCCCATCCAGGGTCGTTCACCGTCGGTGCGATGCTTACCGCCGATATGGATGATGCGCACGTCGTGGACCATTTCCACCACGATGGCCACCGTGTCCTTGCTCTGTGCGATCTCATAGTTATTGTTGTACAGCAACGGCAGCATCACCGGCCCTGCGCTGTAGCCGAACGATGTCAGACAGCGTTCCGCCAGCGTTTGATTCTCCGGGTTCTCGCCGTAGTGCGCGCGCATGTACATGTTGGGGACCGTGACGCCCGGCTTGTACGGCGGCAGCCGTCCGTCGGCCGGATCTGTGATAAACGACGTCCGCGGTTCACCGTTAACCCGCATGATGCTGTTGCCAGGATCGATCCACGCCGCGTTGTAGCCGCAGCCCGCGCCGCTGAAGCCGAGGCCGCACTCATGCGGCAAATCGGTGGTCTTCACCTTGGGATCTCGAGGCGCCGCGTCAGCGGCAAACATTTTCGCACTGTCCCCTTCGATCTTCCTGACCTCTTCGGCGGTCATGACCTTGCGGGTCCCGTAATCCTTCGGGCGCTCCAGCGCAGTCAAGGTGGCATTGGTCCACGTGCCCTCGAGATCGGGCTGGCCATAGGCGTTAAGCGGCGCTTTGTAGGCGCCGGTCGCAGGCGCAGCCGGCGCCGCGAACACCGCGGGCATGCTCAGCGCGGAAATTAGCGCGCCAGCCATCAAGGCAGTAAATTGCTTTGTGCTCATTTCAGAGGCTCCTTACGCAAGTCGCCATACATCAGTTCCGCAACGAACTCGACACAAAAACTGCTTCAAACGGATCCGCTCCGTGGCGGCAATACCCTACTGTTTCTTCCCGCCGCTCTGCACCGCAGGCACTTCGGCAGTCTTGCCGGCGGTCGCCTTTGCCTTCTCCGCGGCGGCCGCCTCGTCGGCGCGGGCCCCGGAAAGAATGCCCTCCAGCGCATAGTTGCCCTCATGGCAGGCGTACTCAAAAATCCGTCCCTTCGATGGCGTGAATTCGTATTCGCCGCTCCAGGGCCTGTCCCATACGGTCGGATCCTCCGCCTTGAACTGATAGAGGATGCGGGTCGGTGCGACGCGAGTAAATCGCTCGGTGACCTTCAGTTCCTTCCAGGCGCCGCGCAGGGCGGTTGCCTCCGGGAAGTTGGTCGTTTCGACCACCAGGGTCGGACCCTCGTACCAGCCGATGGAATCGCCCATCCAGGGTCGTTCACCGTCGGTGCGGTGCTTACCGCCGATATGAATGATGCGCACGTCGTGGACCATTTCCACCACGATGGCCACCGTGTCCTTGCTCTGTGCGATCTCATAGTTATTGTTGTACAGCAACGGCAGCATCACCGGCCCTGCGCTGTAGCCGAACGATGTCAGACAGCGTTCCGCCAGCGTTTGATTCTCCGGGTTCTCGCCGTAGTGCGCGCGCATGTACATGTTGGGGACCGTGACGCCCGGCTTGTACGGCGGCAGCCGTCCGTCGGCCGGATCGGTGATAAACGACGTCCGCGGTTCACCGTTAACCCGCATGATGCTGTTGCCAGGATCGATCCACGCGAAGTTGTAACCGCAGCCCGCACCGCTGAATCCCTTGCCACACTCATGCGGCAAATCGGTGGTCTTTACGCTGGGATCTCTGGGCTTGGCGTCGGAGGCGTACATTTTTGCATCATCGCCCTCGACCTTTTTGACCTCTTCGGCGGTCATGACCTTGCGGGTCCCGTATTCCTTCGGCCGTTCGAGCACCGTCAGGGTCGCATTGGTCCACGTGCCCTCGAGATCGGGCTGGCCATAGGCGTTGAGCGGCGCTTTGTAGGCGCCGGTCGCAGGCGCAGCCGGCGCCGCGAACACCGCGGGCATGCTCAGCGCGGAAATTGCCGCGCCCATGACCACGGCGGTAAATTTGGTCGCGCTCATTTCAGAGGCTCCTTACGCAGGTCGCCATACATCAGTTCCTCAACGAACTCGACACATTTGAACTGCTGCAGGCGAGCATCTTCGCCAAGTCGGCGATAAATCAGCATGCTCATTTTCCAAGGCCGGGTGAACGTCGCCGGGTCGGTGATCTCGGCTTCGTATCGAATGGTGTTCTCATTCATTAGAGTCCAGCGCTCGACCACCTTCATATCGCCGGAATGAAAATTCCCAGCGCGATCGAACCAGGTGCTGTCATTCTGCCCGGTCACGGTGACCACCAGAGTATCGCCATCCCATTTGCCCACCGATTGACCCATCCAGCTGTCGATCGGGGCCGGGCCTGGATCATTGAATAGAATGTCGCGCACCGCACCGTCGAATTCATACGAGATCAGCACCGTCTTTGCGGACTGCACGATCTGGAATGGCAAGGACATGTAGTTGGCTCGCGGCACCCCGGGCAGGTCGCACTTCACTTCCGGGTCGCGCTCCAAATAGTGCTTTTGATTCTCTGCCCGTTTGGCCAGCGCCTCAGGGGTGTAGGGAATCTTCCCTCCTACGACCACCCCCATGCCGGCTGGCACCGAACCGACCGCGCCTAACGCGACGACACCCTTGGCGGGCACCGGCACCACGGGCCCCGGGCGAAACTCGAGCGCCGCGGCGGCGAGATGCGGCTCGATATTCCAATTTGCGGTGTTCATTACCGACCAAACACCGCTGAAATTGGGATGGCCGCCGACACGATCAGGAGCGCCGCTGGCGGTTGTCTTGTGGGCGGCCGTCGCGGGCGCCGCATAGCTTTGGGTCAGTGCTGCCATCGATCCTGCCAAGCCCAAAAGAGCCAATACCTTGATCTTCTTATTCAGAACATTCCCCTCGTTTTCCCTACCAGCAACGCTTTGCTCGTGGCAATTTTTATTTCTCGTTTGGATCGGCGCCGTCTTTCGGCGCGCCCGTACCGCTCGAGCCCATGAAGACTTTGCGACCGTCCGTGAAGGTGACGTCTCGGCCATTCGCTTTGCAAGCCGGGCGGCAGCGAGCATCTTTCGCACGGTAGCCGCGCACAATGATTTCCGTACCTACCTTGAGCGAGTCGCGCGTCAGGCCCTCGCGCAGCAGTGTATTGGGCGTGCCCGCTTCGACCATCCATTCTTGTGCGGCACCGTTGGTGAGGACGTCCATGTGCACCCAGGTGTGCGGATTGATCCACTCGACCTTGGTGACCTTACCTTGCAGCATGATGGGCTGGTTGCCGTCGAATTCGGCTTGAAAGGCGTGATGCGCTAGTGCCGGCGCGCCGATGGCGGCCACCGCAATCACGGCAGCTGCAATACCTGCAGCTTTATCGGTAAATAACTTCATTCGAGATTTCCTCCGCCAGCAGCAGTATAGATTGACGCTCTGCGCCTAATTTTTCGACGCCGGCATTGCTGGACGGCGCGAAACAGGGACCCTTATAATAATCAACGCGTATATTCGCTTTAGATCACTGTTTTTGCAATATAATTTCTGTTACGTCCTTGATTGTTCGGCACTTAGCAGCCGGCGCGGGCGAAATACAACAACTGGGGAATCGATGCTCGAGGGTCTGGTCGTCAAATTGGCAGATACGCCCTGGAGCATCGCGCTGCACGAATCGCTCTACATGTATGCGATTACGGAATCCATCCACGTTATGTCCATCATCTTATTTGTGGGCACCATCGCGATGGTGGACTTTAGGCTGTTAGGCATTTCCTATAATAAGGTTCCGGTGTCTCAGATGCTCTCGAGGATGCTGCCGTGGACCGTAGCGGGGTTCGTGCTGCTGATCATCACCGGCGCCATGTTGTTCCTGGCCATTCCGATTCGCACCTATCACAGCATTTGGTTCAGACTCAAATGCCTCACAATTCTCGTGGCCGCCGTGAATATTGCCATTTTTACTTTCAAGGTGGAGCGAGACAAGGCGTCCTGGGACTTAGGGCCGGTGCCGCGAAAATCGAAGATTTGCGCCGTGATTTCCTTAACTGCCTGGTGCATGGTCATCGTCTTCGGCCGCCTCATCGCCTACAACTGGTTCGACTGCGACAGCATCACCTCTCCTACCATGGCGCAGCTCACCGGCTGTCCACTCGATCCAGGTTAATTCGTGACCCTGTACCACACCGCTCAAAACATCGAAGCGTCGGCTCTCGGCCAAACCATTCGCGAATCCACCTGGTTGTTCCCAGCAATCGAGTCGACTCATTTGCTGGCGCTCGCGCTGCTGGGTGGTTCGGTCTTGATCCTCTCCTTGTCGGTGCTGGGAATCGGCTTGAAGACCGCGCCCGCGGAGCTCTACAAGAGCGCGCACCGCTACATGAACACCGCGGTGATCGTGCTGCTGATCACGGGCGTGTTGCTGGCGGTTTCCGAGCCGGTGAAACTCTACGGTCGCCAGGCCTTTTGGGTAAAGATGATTTCGCTGGCGATTGCCTTGCTTGTCACGTATGGCGCCTTCAATCCGCTCGTCAAGCGCGGCGCCTCGGGAGTTGGCATGCGCAGTGTCACCGCGTTGAACATGGCGGCATGGCTGATGGTCGCCGCGGCGGGACGCTGGATTGGATTCTCATAGTCAATACCGCATCTAATTAAAATCGGGGAGTTGGTTTCCATGAGCAATAGCCGCACCTGGATTGGCGCTGGCGCCGTGTTGATGGTCGCTTGGACCTTCGCCGCTCTCGCGCTCGCGCAGCAGGCGGAGTCGCCGCCGCCGAGCGGCGAGTCGGTATTCAACGCGCGCTGCAAGGCATGCCACGAGCCGGCGGTCGAACGTGCACCTTCCCGAACGGAATTGGCGTTTCGCGCGCCCGCGGACATCGTGACGGCGCTGACCACCGGCGTGATGGCCCCGATGGCTAAAGGCATGTCGCGGCCGGAGATCGAGGCGGTCGCGCTGTACCTGGCGCCGGGCCAGCAATTGGGGACGGCGGGCGCCGACCAGCCATGCGCGACGAGCGGCCCCATCCAGGCGAGCGCCTCGGATTGGGCCACCCTGGGGCGGGATGAAAACTCCAGCCGCTTTCAGCCAAATCCGGGATTACGGGCCGCCGACGTGCCGCGGCTCAAGGTGAAGTGGGCCTTTTCCATGACCGGCGGCGGTCAGCCCATCGTCATTGGTGATTGGCTATTCATTACCAACCGCGGCGGCAAGTTCTACGCCTTGGACGCCAAAACCGGTTGCGTGCATTGGGCCATCGAGGATGCCTCATCGCGCACGACACCCATGGTAGTCCGATCGTCGATCTCACCCAGCGGTTGGGCAACCTTCGTCGGTGTCGGTAAGCGCGTGTTGCGCGCATTCGATGCGCAAACTGGCAAGGAGATTTGGCATAGCGAAGCCTTGGAGAATCACATCGCTTCCGGCATCACCGGAACGCCAGTGGTGTCCGGGGATCAGATTTTCGTGCCGCTGTCCTCAGGCGAGGAAGTAGTCGCCATGCAGCCAAACTACTCCTGCTGCTCATTTCGGGGCAGCTTGGCCGCGCTGGATCTTAAGACCGGCCAGAAGCAATGGCAGACGTACATGATCACCGAGCCACTGCTGCCGACCCGCAAGAACGCCAATGGCGTGCAAATGCAGGGCCCCGCAGGCGCCCCCATCTGGGCTTCGCCAACGGTCGATGCGGAGCGCGGTTTGGTCTATGTGGTCACGGGCGACAGCTACACCGACGCAACCACCGACGGCGATGATGCCATCGTCGCCTTGGAAATGAAGACCGGCAAGGTGCGCTGGAGAAATCAGGTCACCACTCACGACAACTTCATCGTGGGCTGCAGCGGTCCGGTGAAAGCGGCCAACTGCCCATCGCCGACCGGGCCTGATTTCGACTTCGGCGCCACACCCATATTGTTCAAGCACGGCCGCAAGCAGGTTCTGGTAGCCGGCCAGAAGTCAGGCATCGTTTATGGTGTCGATCCTGACACGGGCCGCACGCGGTGGAAGACCGCGGTCGGCGCCGGTTCGCCGCTCGGGGGTGTTGAATGGGGAATCGGTGCGGACAAGAAATACATCTTTGTACCGAACTCCGACATTGGCGAGATCTTCAATGAAATCGCCATCGCGGCCGGCGCGCCATCGCCCTCACCCGAGAGTAAGGCTCCGGGCAAGCCCGGCCTATCGGCACTTGATCCGTTCAGCGGCAAGATCGTCTGGTACACGCCCGCCCCGAGCGCTCCCTGCCATTACGCGGGAGACCGCTCGAAGGACTACACCAAGGGCGCCTGCGTGCGGGCGCAATCAGCGGCGCCGGCGGTCATGCCCGAGATTGTCTTCTCCGGCACCCTGGATGGCTGGTTTCGAGCCTACGATGCCTTAAGCGGCAGAATTGTATGGGAGTTCAGCACCACCGCTCAGACCTATAGCACCGTCAACGGCCATCCGGCTCAGCCTGGCGGCGGGATCGACGGCATGGGGCCGACTATTGCCGGCGGCATGGTCTACACGATGTCCGGCTTCAATGGCGCGGCGCGCACCGGCAGCAACGGGGTTAACGTGCTGTTGGCCTTTTCCGTCGACGGAAAATAGCCGAACGGGGTTACTCCAGGCAGACCACGAGTTTGGCGGAGTGGGTCCGCCAGTTGATGGGAATCACAAAGGAGCGCGAATACGGCGTGGTCACCTTTTCCAAATCGTGCGCAATGACCACCGGGACCGAAATGACGAAGTTCTTGCCGAAATCCCGGCGCGCATTGCCGGAAATGGTGTTGGCCACTTCGCCAACCAGATCCTTGATGTTTTCGTCGCTGGTGTCGGTTTCCTGCATGCGCATCAGCAATACGGTGAGCATGCCGCGCGGAGCGGTGAAATAAACGATGCCCTTGCGCGCGCCGGTGATGCCGATGACGCCGGTGTACTCGTAAGCGCCGGGCTTGCCGTCCGTCACAAGATAGGGCGATCCGACGGTGGCCGACTGCTGCGCCGAGGTCTCGAAATAATTGGTCGTTCCCTCAACGAATGTGCGAATTTCTGCTTCCTTGAACATCTCAAGCCTCCGACAGCAGCTCTTCTAACGCATCGTTGAGCTGGCGATCTGTGAAAGGCTTGCAGAGAAACCCGTTTGCGCCATTTTCTATCGCTTCGACGGCTGTCGCCTTATCGGCAAGAGCCGAAACGACCAAGATCAACACGTTTGAATTGATGGAGACCAACTCCTTGACGCATTCGATTCCGTCCATCTCGGGCATGGTCAGATCCATCGTCACGACATCCGGCTGAGTGCGCAGGAACATTTCCACGGCCGCCCGGCCGTTGCTCGCGGCACCGACCACCTCTAGGCGGGCGATTTGCTGAGAGCGTTCAATACGACGACGAATGATATTGGAATCATCAACGATCATAAGCTTCAGGGAAGCCTTGGAACCGGCCTCGATATCCATTAGGCGGCTTCCGTATTTCCGGCGCGCTTAGCGGGCGGCAGGCTCAGTGTGAGCCTAGTAAATTTTCCCGGCACGGTGGCCACCGAAACTTTGCCGCCGATCTGCTGCATCAGCCCGGCCATCAAATTCATCCCCACGCCGCGCCCCGCGTCCTTGGTGGCGGTCTCGACGGTGGAGAACCCCGGCTGGAATAGCAGGGAAAATACCTGCTTCGCGTCCAAGGTCAGCGCTTTTTCTGGGGTGATAAATCCTTTCTTCAAAGCAGCATGTTTGATCTTATCGGTCGACAGACCCTGGCCGTCGTCTTCGGCGATGAATTTGTAGCCCGCCTCGCCGACATCCTGGAATATCAGCTTAAGCATGCCTTGCGCGGGTTTTCCGGCGTTGAGCCGCTCGGTCGTGGGCTCAATGCCATGAACGATCGCGTTGCGTACCGCCTGAACGGAGATGTCTTTCACGATGCGCCGATAGGCATCCGGCACGGTGTCGAACCCTAGGCATTGCAGCACTGCCTCTTTGTTATTCTCACTCGCCACGCGGGCGGTCAGCTGCTGCAGCATGGCGCCCATGGTGTTGTCGGGCTTCGGGAGCATTTCCCCATGCTCGATCACCGCCGTATCCGTATGCGAATCATTGCCCGTCGCCGCCACGTGCAGGCGCGCAAGACGCGATACCAGATCGCCCACGGATTGCAAGTGGGTCAACAAATCATCGAGCTTGATGACCAGCGGCAGGAAATCGTTGCCGGACAAATCCGACTTTTCGCGCAGATGCTTCAAATCATCCTCGAAGGAATGCGCGCGGCTTTCGATCGAGGACAGCCCCAAGGCCGCGGCCTCGCCCTTGACCGAGTGAACCTGGCGAAACAGGGTGTCCAATTTCTTGCGGAAGGCGGATTCCTCGCGTGCCGGCTCGCGCAGCACCGCGTTGATCATTTTCATCGCGGCGTTGGAGTCGTTTAGAAATGCCGCAAGCTGCGCGGGGTCGACGTGCAGGATCCCCAATAGCGTATCGACCTGTGCCTGCGCCTGCGTTTGTGAGCTCTGCAGTTCCCGGGCGAGATCCACGCGCGCGCTTACATCCGACACCGCCACCAGTACGTGCGTGATCTTGCCGTCCACGCGTACTCGATGGAAATCGAATTGCAGATAGCGCGTCGAGACTCTGCCTGGTCCCGTGTCGAAATTGACCTCGACCTCGCCGAGCGGATTAATCGACTTGACCAAGTTCTCCTTGGTACGCTCCGACCACAGGATGCCGACGAATTTCAGCGCGGTTGCCAAAGTCTTCTCAGACACGACGCCTTTCAGCAAGCTTTCGAATGGCAGGCCGGCAAAGTCAGTACGCTGAAACAGCGATTCCAGCGCACTGGAATACGAGGCGCCGATCACCAGGTGTTCATCGAGCAGGAACAAACCATCTTTGACGGTGCGCAAAATGTCCGCGGTCTGCTGGCGTGCTTCGCGCAGCGAGGCGTCTTGCCGCCGCCGCGCGAGCAGCAACGTCGACACCAGTGTCCCCAACACCAAGGCGATGAGCAGGCCCGTGAGCATGACGAGCCGCAGCTCGGTGGCGGAACGGGCGTTGCCGGTCTGTAGGTCGCCGACAATTGCCGTCAGCTCGCTGTCAAGCTGGGGTATGGCGCGCCGGCCGACGCGCAGCGCCGCGGTGACGTCGCGCTCCAGCTGCTTGCCGCTCTCGTTGAGGACCGTGCCGGTCGCTTCGTTATCCTGGTACGGCACCCCCTTGAAATTGAGAAGCGGCTGCAACGATTCCAGTTCCGCGGACCAAACTTCGCGCAAAACCGCGGCATGCTTTCCCGCAACCGGCTCGCCCTTGGCGCTGGTGTCGCCCGCCAGGGCAAACCAGCTCGCCGGCCGTGGCGCGTTCATTGCGCGCAGCCCGGCGTCGAGCTTGGCGGTTGAGTCGCGCAGTTGATCCAAAGCTTCTTGGATGTAGCCGCGATTGACCAAGCGATCGCGCATCGACTCGAGCGAGGCGCGGATGAGCGCCGGATTGCGTTGTTGCTCTCCCGCAAACTTGAGGGCGACGCTGCTTTCAGCCAATTCGCTGGCGAGTTCCAGCCCCGGTATCAGCACGATCGCGACGAAGCTAAATGAGAGAATGACGACCAGCACCCCGAGACCTCCGCTGGTTAGACGGGGAAATAAGGCTCTGGTTTGACGAGGATTCATGAATCAAGGACTCCGCGGTGATTTGTTGGTCTTGCGCGCGATCGATTCCGCGCGCAACGCGTCCAAGGCGTCGAGAAACTCAGCGGCCGATGCGTATCGCCCCTGCGGATCTTTTGCCAGCAAGCGATCGATGATCGGCTGATAGAGCGCCAGGCTTTCGGGCAAGCGTGGCACGGGTGTCGAACGATGCGCCGCCAGGATGTCGGCGAGGGTCTTGCCGGTAAAGGGTAGGTTGCCTGAGAGCATTTCGAACAACACCACGCCGAGGCTGTAGAGATCGCCCCGGGCATCGGGTTCGCGGTCATCAATTTGCTCCGGGCAGACATAGTACGGAGTACCGGTGCAATCGCCGGAACGCGCCAGGTCGGTCGATGCGAATTGCGTTCGCGCCGAGCCGAAGTCAATCAGCACCAAGCGATTTTCGTTGGTCAACATGAGATTCGACGGCTTCAAATCGCGGTGTACCACGCGGGCGGCATGCACGATCTGCAGGGCTTCGCCGATCTGATGCGCGTAATTGACGGCATCCGCCTCACTCACGGGATGTTTTAGCCGTTCGCGCAAGCTGCCGCAGGGAAAGTATTCCAGGGCCAGAAACAGGTAGTCGTCGGTCGTGCCAAAGTCGAGTACGTTCGCAATCGATCGGTGATTCAGCTTCGACAAAATCTCGCACTCTTTGGTGAACCGCTCCCTATCGGCCTCGGAAACGATCTGCGGTCCCTTGATCGCCTCGACTTTCAGAGCCACGGGTTGGGCGAACTCGTCGTTGCGGGCGAGATAAACGCCCGCCGCAGCCGACTGTGCGATCTTCTTCAACAATGTATAGCCGGCAATCTCCGGCTGCCGCCATCGATCCGCCGCGGTACTCGCCGCGAGGGGCGGCGATTGGGCCTGCTCGATGAGAGGCTGCAGCGCGCTGCATAACTCCCCGACGATCACAGAATGGATTGGCCAGTAATCGCTGGCGCCCAATTTCATCGCGCGTGCGGCGCTTCGCTCGTTGCCGCCGCGCGCGAATACGAATATCGGTAGATTGGGCGCCTGCTCGTGCAATCGCTTGAGAGCGGCCAAGGATGCCGCTGCCGCGTCCGGCGGGCTGAATTCGACGATGAACATCACGGCGACATACGCCTGAAGACGCTCGATCGATAGCGCATCAAACCCCGCGCGGGTGACCGTGTCCGCATCGATTTTCGGCATGGCCCGGCGCACCAGGCCCGCGAGCCGAAGCCGCAATTCCAATTCATCGTGCACGATGAGGCACAGCACTGTGCCCCGGCTGCGCTCGGCCGCCGTCGGCACGGCAAGCACTGTCGTGGTTATGGTTGTCGCCGTCGTTACAGTTTGAGTGTTCATCTCGCCGCCATGCTATTTAGGAACGCGATAGACGATACGCACCTCGGTGCCGATCGCCATCGGCTTGCCGCCTTGCACCACCGGCTGATACCGCAGTCGGCTCACCGCTCGGGAAGCCGAGGCGTCAAAGACCTTGGGAGGCGCGGCATTCACTACCTTGACATTAGTGACCGAACCATCCGCCTTGACGATGTACGCGACTTCCACCCAACCCTCGACATTGTCCTGCAGGGCGCGCGGAGGATACTGGACGTCGAGCTTGTTCAACCGCGTCAGGGACTGCTCGGGCAACTGAGGTACGTCGCCGGCCGCTACTTTCTTTTGACGTATGCGGTCGTTCAACGCCTCCAGGTCCGGTGAACCGCCAAGTCCGCCTGCCGATTGCGCCAGCGCCTCGGATTTTTCCAAGTCGCCGGCATCGAGCGCGGCACGCGCGCGGTCGACGATCTGCGCCTGCAGTGCGCCGGATATTTGCGAGAGCCCGCTGCTCTTCGGATCGGCTGTGCGCAATTGATTCACGTAGAACAGTGCATTGTCGCCGTCGGGCTCGGTCAATTTGCCCTGGGCGAGGCGCGCCTGCGCGAGTTCCAGATATTGCGGAAGCTCGGGCTTTTGCGCCGGCTGATTGCGTGCAGCGCTTAGCTCACGTTGCAAAGTTGCCGCCGCAGCCGGCGCGCCGATGCCGCGCAGCTCCACGATCAAGCGATCCGCATCGCTGAAACGATGCTGGTCGATGGCCGCACGCGCCATTTGCGCCATGCGTTTGGTCAGATCCTGGGCCTGCGCCTGCACCGCCGGCGCACTCGCGCCCGCCTGCTTCGCCTGATCGAGATAGTAGACGGCGCTGTCGTTGCGCGGATCAATCAAATGGTCCTGCTGCACGCGCGCATCGACGAGCTTGAGCAGGCGGGCGACTTCGAATTCGTCGCGTCGCCGGTGCACTTCATCGCGCAGCTGGGTCAATTTCGCGAGCGGCAGGGCCTTGGTACGGCCTGCCTCGTCAATCAGCTGGGTCGCGCGATCAAAATTCTGCGCGTTCAGCGCCGCGAGAATCTGCGCCGGACCCAATTCCGCGCGCAGGTTCGCAATTTTTTCATCGAGTGCATAAAGACGCTGATCGTTGGCGTCGATACTGCGGGCCGTTTCCAGGAACTGCAAAGCGACATCAAATTTGCGGTCATCGAGCGCCGATTGCACGCGCGCAATCAGTATTTCGGATAGGCGCTGCAGGCCCTGCCGCGCTTCGCCATTGTCGGGATCAACGATCAGCACTTCCCGATAAAGCGATAGGGCGCTGCCGGATACCGGATCTATGAAATGCCGATCGAGCATCGCCTGCTGAGCTTTCTGGATGAGTGCATCGACTTTCTCGTCGACCTCCGCCAGGGATTTGCCGGGTGCTTGCACGGCGGGGACCGTATGAGCGGTGCCTGCGGCCGTAGTCGGTGGGCTTACGTCAGTGCCACGACGCGTCAGCAGGTAGGCAACCACGGCAGCCACGAGCACGCCACCGATAATGACCGGCACGAGCCACGGCTTGCTCGGAGGCCCCGACGCGGCGAGCACGGGCTCTGCGCCGTCGCCGAGAAGCGCGATGCGCGAGTTCACCTCTTCGTGTGCGCTATCGAGGGCGCCGGCCAACGCATTGCCTGTTAGGGGCACAGCCACGTGGGCGACTACTTGCCGCTGCTGGGTCAGGATGGTCCAGGCGCCGGCGCTGAGAGCATCGTCCAGCGCGATGATGGCACAGCGGGACGAATGCAAATGCAGGCGCGAGAGGACCGCGGCATGGTCGGAGTTGTTACGTGCGTCCCACAGGACGATGGCGGCCTGTCCGGGCGGCGTGGAGTTGATCAGTTCATCAATGGAATCGAGCTGCTTGAGGGCAAAGGCGCCGCTCAAATCCGTGCCGATCAGCGGCCACAGCTCATCGTCTTCGGTCACCAAAAGCACGCTGAGCTTCTGCTTTTTGACCGCCTCAAGCGGTGGCCGCTCGGTTGGCTCCGGTTCGGCAACCTCATGTTTTCTCAGACTTTTCGGCATCATAGGAGTCCCGTACCGCAATTACCCCGAACCCGGCTTTGTTGCGTTGCGACTAGCATCCGCACCCGACCCATTTTGGTGTTTCGCTTAACACAATAAGGGTCGGGCAAATCAGGGGTTTTCGACATGCTTTGGGTCACATTTGCGTGCGCTGGCGCGCGCAGAATGAGCACTGCGGAGGGATAAACACGCAAGATGAGAACTACTTCGCAGATGCGATGCAACGCAGCGCACGAAGTCCGCCGTTTTTTGTTTGGCTTAACTTAAGGCCGCGCTTTACGCCGCCGCCCGGCGGACTTTAAGCGAGATTTTAACGCCGGCATTCTCGGGCCGGCGCCCTTCACGTCACTGCTTGGTGCCGGTAAACGTGCCTTCGCCCAACTGCCCGAGCGACACCTTGCCGCTCATCTTTTTCCCGTCGGTTTTGCCGGAATACTTGACCGCGAGGCTTTGACCGCCCTGCCCGGCGACGGTGTATTCAATTGTCACATCATCGCCCTTCACCGTGCCGGTCACCTGCGCTTCGCCCAGCTGGCCTTTGTAGCTTCCGGAAAGCGCTTCGCCTTTTTGGACCAGGATGAATGTCGGAGATCCGCTGCCAGCGCCGGTTTCCACCGCCATCAGCCAGGTACCGGTGACATCTGCGGCACCGGCTACTGGCGCGATCGTCAATACGGCAATCGCCAACAATGCGCCTAAGCCCGCCTTAAATTTCATCGTCATTGCCATTCCCCCGTGATTGAACGATCAACGCATCAATGCGCCATTTATGGGCGTGGATATGATACGCGATCGTCCCGCACACCTTCTACAAGGAATTCAGGAAGGCAACGAGCTGGCGCTTCTGCTCCTCCGTGAGATGCATGGAAAATCGCTGATTGTAGAAATTCACGGCCTGCAGCAGGGTCGCCGCGGAACCATTGTGAAAGTATGGCGCCCTGCCCGCCAAGCCGCGAAGAATCGGGCCCTTCACTCGATTCAGATCGCTGCACAGCCCGCTGATCATGCCCTTGCCCAAGTCCGTGGTGTAAAAAGAGACCGGCTGACCCGCGCTAAAAGGCGTGGGACAACCGCTGACCAGAAACACCGGCAAGTCCGGTTGGTCGAGTTCTGCAATTGCTTTCTCGATATTAGGGTCGTTCTCGAATCCTGCACGCGGCGTATGGCCGACCCCGATATCCAAAGGCAGCGGCAGGGAATGATCGCCCACGTTCGGCGCATCGTGGCAGGTCGTGCAAGTCCCTTTGAACGACACGGGGCTGCCGAGCGCGGCGTTGTCGTTAAGACCGCGCACCGCACTGATGCTCAGCGCCGCCGTGTTGAACAGCTCTTCTCCCGCCGCAATGTCGCGGCGGGCGGCTCGGCGATCGTCGGGGTCATGACCGCCGTTCTCCCAAGCGGCAAATAGCGTCATGCTGGTCTTGTCAAAGGCTATTCCGTCCGGATCCGCGCCCAGCACATCGTTGATGCCCGGATAGTAGGTTTCAGTGACCAGATTAAGCGCGCCCCCCAGCGCACCGTCGTGATCGAGCCTTCCGGCAAGTCGATCATCGAGCTGCGCGGTCGACAAGCCCATCTCGAAGCTCACGATATCAGCGAGCTGATCGCTGGTCGGCGCGTGCGCGGCTTGCGCATGGCCCAACGTGGCGTCCGTCGCCTGTTGTTTCAGGTCCGCTTGCAGGTTGGCGGCAAAGGTTGCCTTATTATTCAGCGCCGACGTTGCGGGCGATTCGCGGCCGTCGAACATCAGGGTGCTGAGGAAGCGCAGATTCGTGGTCGGAAGCGGCCGACGGTAGGTCGATAGCATCATCTGCCCGGTACTCGAATCGAAGACCAATGCGCAGCCATAAGGATCGTGGACGACGGTTACCGTGAATTGGGCCTTGGCTGGGACGGCCAACGGAATGCGTATCAATCCGTGCGACAACAGCAGGCTATGGGAGGCGGCGACCCCGGGTTTTGCATTGCTGCAGTTCGCTCCATCGAATGCGGCAAACAGAGGATCGCGACCGTTAGTCTGCTCAAAGCGCTGGCGAATCTGTGGCGGGGAGATGCTCATGGCCTGGTCGGCCACATGACACGTGGAGCAGCTTCGACCGTTGGTACCCAAGCTTTGGAAGAACGCGCCCTTGGTGTCGACGCGGCCGTTGACGTTGAATGTCTCGAGCGTGCCCGTCGGATCCGGAAATAATTGCTTGCCACCAAGGTCCTGTGCAACTGCATGCGCCGCACTCAGATTAGCCACAATGACCATCAACAATGCCGCCGGTGGCGAGGCGCGCAACACCCCAGAGTTGGGTTTGGACATGGCTCGTGCTCCCTTTAAGTCACCTATGAGATAAATCGGATTGCGTGAGCGGACGAGGACATGGTTCGGATAAGATTTTGGCGCGCCCCGATACGGTATTCTCGCGTAGGTGCCGGACAGGCCCCCTGAACGGAACGGTCATCGATGCGTTGGCTCATAATTTCGGCTGCGTTATGACAAGCAAACCAGGCGATTGAGGACGAGGGCGATGCGATATGCGTGTGTTGCTCGTTGAAGACGACGCCATGATTGCGCAAGGCCTGCAAACGGCGCTGCGCCAGGGCGGCTTCGCCGTCGATTGGATGCGCGACGGCAATAGCGCAAGCCATGCGCTGCAGACATCGGCCTTCGACGTGGTGCTGCTCGATCTGGGATTGCCACAGCGCGACGGGATAGAGGTTCTGCGGGATCTGCGCAAACGCGGCAATCTAACGCCGGTGATCATTGTCACCGCGCGCGATGAGATTCAGCATCGTGTGGCGGGCCTCGATGCAGGCGCCGATGACTACATCGTCAAGCCTTTCGACCTTGACGAAGTCATGGCGCGCATGCGCTCGGTTCTGCGTCGCGCCGCCGGACGCGGCGATTCCAGCATCCAGCACGGCGAGCTGCGCCTTGATCCGGTGTCGCACACGGTTGAACGCAGCGGAGTTGCGGTGAATTTGTCGGCCCACGAATTCGCGGTGTTGGAGGCGTTGCTGCAGCGCCCGGGAGCGGTGTTGTCTCGACTGCAGTTGGAGGACCGCCTGTACGGTTGGGACGAACAGATCGGCAGCAATGCCATCGAGGTCTACATTCACGGTTTGCGACGCAAGCTCGGCAGCGAGACCATTCAGACGTTGCGCGGCGTCGGGTACTTCATTCCCAAATGAAATCCATCCGCACCCAACTGCTGGTTGCCTTGATAGTGCTCGTCGCGCTGATCTCGCTGCTCGCGGCCGCGGTTACTTACCGGCGCGTATTAGACGAAACGTCGGCGCTGTTCGACTATCAGCTGCGTCAAATGGCGCTCTCCCTGCGCGGCCAAATTTCCGTCGCGCCGCGCATCGAGGTGCCCCCCGACCAGGGTGACAGTGACTTTGTGGTCCAAATCTGGGATGTCTTCGGCGCACGCACTTATCTGTCGCGGCCCGGCTTGCCGATGATCAATCTGACCGTGTTAGGTTACGCGGACTTATCCTTGCGCGGAGAGCCCTGGCGGGCTTATGGATTGCAGACGGCCGAGGGCGTGATTCAGATCGCCCAGCCGCTGCGGGTCCGTGAAAGCTTGGCGCGGGCGGCCGCGGCAAGGGTCGTGATACCGACGATTCTGCTGTTGCCGATCATGATTATCGCGGCTGCATGGATCGTCCATCGCGGCTTGCTGCCGTTGCGCGACATCACCGCCGAGGTTCAGCGGCGCGATGTACGCAGCCTGGCGGCGCTGGGGACCGACAATCTGCCGCGCGAGATCGAGCCGCTGGTCAGCGAGCTGAACCGGCTGCTGGCGCGCCTGCAGCAGTCCTTCTCGGCGCAACGCGCCTTCATATCCGATGCCGCACACGAGCTGCGCTCGCCGCTCACGGCGCTGCGGCTACAGCTGCAATTGCTGGATCGTGCGCCGGATGAGGCGGCGCGGATCGAGGCGCGAGGGCGTCTTGGCGCAGCGGTCGAACGCGCGATTCACCTGGTCGAGCAGTTGCTGGCGCTGGCGCGCAGCGAGCCCCAGGAGACCGTGCCCGACTTTGAGGTCGTGGACTTGTCGGCCGCAGCGGCCGAGGGCATCACCGATACCCACGATCTGGCCCGAGCGCGCGGCATCGATCTTAGTCTCGACTCGCCGCCGAATATTCTGGTTCGCGGCGATCGCGAAGGCCTGCGCACGCTGGTGCGCAACCTGGTCGACAACGCCGTTCGCTACACGCCGACCCAGGGATCGGTTCAGGTCAGGTGTGCGATTGCGCCCGGCGAAGCGACGCTCGAAGTCATGGACACGGGCCCCGGAATCGCCCCGGCGGACCGGGAGCGGGTATTCGATCGCTTTTATCGACGCGCTGCGGCGCAGGAAAGCGGTACCGGGCTTGGGCTTGCGATTGTCAGGGCCATCGCACAACGCCACGGCGCACACGTAAGCCTCCAGGAGGCAGCGGGAGGCGGTCTGCACGTCACCGTGGGCTTTCCTCTCGCGTCTTAAGACTCACTTAAGCAAGTCATGTGAAGCTGCCTTCGGAGCAATGGCTCCATGGCATTTAACAGGAGATCACATGCAGCTTCGCAACAGACACCTGGTATGGTCGGCAGCAGGCTTGCTCGCCGTCGGTACCGCCACGGGCCTTTCCGCCCACGCATTATTGTCGACCGCGGCCTCGACAACAGCGGCACCGGCCGTGGCCGATTCGAGTCACACGCCACCGCAGCCCATTCCCTTGATCACAGCGCCGAACTATCGCGCAATCGTGGCACGCAATCAGGCGGCGGTTGTCGGCATCACGACCGCGGGTCCCATGAACACCGCTACCCAAGAGTCTAGACAAGGAGTGCCCAACGGCGATGACGACGGTCCGCTGGGACAGTTCTTCCGCGGACTGCCGATGCCCCGGCCGCATGGGGTGCAGCACGCACAGGGCTCCGGATTTTTGATTTCTTCCGACGGCCTGGTGCTGACCAATGCGCATGTCGTGGACGGCGCGAAGGAGGTCACTGTCAAGCTATCCGACCATCGCGAATTCAAAGCCAAAGTATTGGGAGCCGATAAAAGCAGCGACATTGCCGTGCTGAAGATCGACGGCCACAATCTGCCCGTGGTCAGCCTGGGCGATTCGGATCAAATCGGGGTTGGCGACTACGTCCTTGCGATTGGCGAACCCTTCGGCCTCGAGGAAACCGCCACCGCCGGAATCGTCAGTGCGAAGGGCCGCTCCCTGCCCGGCGACGGCTATGTTCCCTTCATTCAGACGGATGCGGCAGTCAACCCCGGCAATTCCGGCGGCCCGCTATTTGATGCCAACGGCTCGGTTGTGGGCATTAACTCCCAGATCTATAGCAATTCGGGCGGCTACCAAGGCGTGTCATTCGCCATCCCGATCAATCTCGCCGTGCAGATCAAAGACCAAATCGTGAAGACCGGCAAAGTGGTGCATGCGCGATTGGGCGTCGAGGTGCAAACGGTGGATCAATCGTTGGCCGATTCGTTCAAATTAAAGACACCCGGTGGAGGCCTCGTTGCCAAGGTTGTGCCCGACTCGGCGGCGGCGCAAGCCGGCATCAAGGTGGGCGATGTGATCCTCAAGTTCAACGGCGCTGCCATTGTGGACGCCGGCCAACTATCGCAGCGCGTGGGTGCTGCCACACCCGGTGACAAGGTTCCGCTCGAGGTATGGCGCGACGGCAAAACCCTGACCTTGACCGCAACCATCGGCACCGCCGGCAAACAGCTTTCCGCCGATGATGCCTCGGGCGACTCTGCCCCCGCTCGCCTAGGCTTGGCCTTGCGTCCCTTAAATCCTGAGGAGCGCCGGCAAGCGGGTGTCGCTGGCGGCCTCGTGGTCGAAGACGCGGAAGGCCGAGCCGCCGACGCGGGTATCCAACCGGGCGATGTCGTGCTTTCGGTCGACGGAACTCCGGTGGAAAGCGTCGCCCAATTGCGCAAGTTGGTGCAGGAGCACAGCAAGCAAATCGCGCTGCTCATTCAACGCGGTGACGCTCGCATGTTTGTTCCGGTGACGCTGGGCTAATTCGACAAGCCGGCACCCAAAGTCCCGCCGGTACGCGCATCCGCGCGTACCGGCGGATCGCAAAACTAAGAGCCTGCACTCGGGTGACGCTTCAGTCTGGAACGTTAACTGCGCTTGAAGTCTCTCGTTAGTCAACCTCCCCCGCCAAAAAATCTGCGGGCTTGCGTTTTGGTCTTTCGGCTCCAATGATAGAGGTCAGCAGCAACGCGACAGGAGCGCGCAGTGGCGACGGGCTGGGCAAACGAAGGTGCAGTGCAAGAGCAAATTGACGCGACCGTAAAGGACGCTGTCAGCCTTGCTCAGAGCCGCTTGCCCCACGGGCCCGGGCTAGCCCATTGTGCCGAGTGCGGCCTGGAGATTCCGCAAGCCCGCCGAGATGCGATTCCCGGCGTTCGCATGTGCCTGACTTGCCAAGACAATCGTGACCGCGACCTGGCGCGGTCCGCCGGATACAACCGCCGAGGCAGCAAGGACAGTCAGCTGCGGTAGGCCTACACCAGTCCGTGCCGCACCAAGCTTTGGGCACTGGCCACGATGGCGTCCTCCCGGGAGCGCGGCGTCCAGCCCAGTAGGCTCCTAGCCTTCTCATTCGTACCGTACTTCAGTTTGCCGAGCTCCGGCAGGATCTGTCTTATCGTGGGGTCTCGTAGCGCGGCGATTCGCACCACCCAATTGGGCAGTTGGCGCGTCGAAACCTTCTTGCCCGCTTCGCCCATGCGGTCCTTGAGCACCTTGGCGATATCGCGTATCAACATGAAATCGCCCGTGGCGGCAAGGAAGCGTTCGCCTTTGGCGGCGGGATGGGTCATGGCGCGGATGTGCAAGTCAGCAACGTCGCGAACGTCGACGACGCCGAAAGTGAGCTGCGGACAGCCCGGCACGGCGCCGCTCATCAGGCGTTGCAAGAGGAGGATCGAGGTCGAGAAATCGGGCCCTAGAATGGGACCGAACACGGCCACCGGGTTGACCACAGAAAGCTCCAGAGCCCCGCCTTCCTTGGCGATGAAATCCCAAGCAGCGCGTTCGGCCAAGGTCTTGGATTTCACGTAGGCGGTCACATCGTTGCCGGTGATCTCCGTCCAGTCGGTCTCGTTGAACGGTGTCTTTTGCGGCTTGTGGCCGTAGCCAATCGCCGCGAACGACGAAGTCAGCACCACGCGTTTGACGCCGGCGTCGCGCGAGGCCCGCAGCACGCGCAGTGCGCCTTCCCGCGCGGGCACGATCAGCTCATCCTCGTGCTGCGGAACGTTGGAGGGAAAGGGTGATGCCACGTGCAACACGTAGTCACACCCCGCGACCGCTTCCGGCCAGCCCGCATCGCTTTCAAGATCCGCGGCGAAGAAGCTCAAGTTTTCGCCCGGCGCGGCACCGCCCTCTTTCAGCATGGCGCGCACGTCGTTCTCGCGTTTTAGACTCCGCAGCGTGGCGCGCACTCGATGGCCTGCGCCCAAGAGCTGCACAATGGCATGGCTGCCAATAAAGCCCGATCCGCCGGTTACAAGAATTGTTGTCATCGCCATCTCCCCGCACCCCGTCGGACAGTAATCGCAAGTCAGACCAGGCGCAAATCAATTGGCGATGTTCGATCAAAGACGCGCGCCATCTGATTCGGCGAAAGACTCCAGAGCGAACGAAACAATCCGCCCAGCACCCCGCGATAATCGTTTAGCACCGGATAGTCGCGATCTTGAAACAAAGT
Organism: uncultured Gammaproteobacteria bacterium; assembly: GCA_963749775.1. Classification (GTDB taxonomy): domain Bacteria; phylum Pseudomonadota; class Gammaproteobacteria; order Steroidobacterales; family Steroidobacteraceae; genus Bog-1198. The sequence continues at coordinate 451,513 of CAVVPB010000003.1, read as the reverse complement.
GCGGCGTTCCAAGCGTTGTTGCTCTCCGAGGATGGCGCCCCCCTTGATCGAGCCGCCAAGCACCCAATAGACCGTGCCATGACCGTGATCAGTTCCCCGATTGCCGTTCTCTCGAAAGGTTCGACCGAACTCCGAGAGTACCACCACCACGGTGTTGTCCCACTCGGCGCCGAGAGATTGCGCGAACACCTGCAGCCCCCTTCCTAAGCTGCTCAGATTGGTCGCGAGGACACCCTGCGCCGCGCCCTCACCGACATGGGTGTCCCAACCGCCGATGTCGATGAATCCGATCCGATACTTATCGCGCATCAGTCGCCCCATGCGTTCGGCTTCGAGTTCAAAACCCTTGGTATTGATGGCGTTGCGATTGGCCGTACTCATCTCATCCGCCATCTCCTGCGCCACCTCGTGACGCAACTCAAGACCGCTGCTCACGGCCGACTCCAAATGGTGTCCGGCATACATGCCGCCGAGAATGCGGGCCTGCCGATCGTCGAAGGGCGGCTTGCCGACATTCTTGAGAGAGAGGTTGGGTACGGTCACGGCTCCCGCGAAAACCAAAGGCAACGCGTCGGTAAAGGCGATCGATGAGTTCACGGCGGTGGGGCCGACCAAGATCTCCGAGAGACGGCCGAGAAAGCCCGAGCGATAGTTGCGCGAGCCGACCAATGGTTGTCCGAGCTCGATGCAGTCTTGAGTCTCGAAGTGACTGCGCGACAAATCATCGGTACCCGCAAATGGCACGAAGGCCACCTGGCGCTGCGAGTACATGGCTCCGATGGTCTCGCGCACCGCGGGTGCAAGTGCCCAATCGGCATCTAACGCGAGGGCGCCGGTATTCGATGCCAGGTCGGGCCTGGCGATGGCTATAGTCGGACGTGCTTCGTAGTAGTAGCTGCTGGTATACGGAATCAACAGATTGGTGGAATCATAACCACCGCGCAGGAACACCAGCAGAAAACGCGGCCCCGCGCTGGGCGCGGCATATAAACGGCCCGTGACGCCGGCGCTGAGCAGCGCGGCGGCGCTCAGTTTCAGGAAATGCCGTCGATCTGAAGACCTATTCATAGCTGAAATCCGGCGATGAGAGCAGGAACAGGTTCCATTCCTGCTGCGAGTTCGCGCGATTGAGCGCATCCTTGGTGCGCGTCGCAAGCAGCGGCTCGACCGCCTCGAAGTACAGCCGACTCGACAGCTGCGGGAAACCGCCGGCACTTGCCGCGCCGCCCTCTTGCGGGTCGAACAGGCCGGCATTGCCCGCGCCGATTGCGCGGGCGATCTCAAAACGCCGGCTCATTTGGCCCGAGCTGGCCCAGTTCAGTTCGGTTAAGGGATAACCGTCGGGAGTCTGGCGGCCATAAGGCCCCTCACCGAGCGAGTTGAGCCAATTGAGCATGGGCCGTGTATTGCTAATCGGCCTGTCGTCGTAGGCAAAGCGCACGGCCGACACCACGAAGCGCACCGGATCCTTGAATTTACCGCCGAGGGCTGCGTTGAATTCTCGAGACAGAAACATGACGCGCAGCACCGCGGTGATGTCGCCGTTGGTGCGCAGAAAGGTCTGCGCCATTCGCTCAACCAGGGGTGCCGGAGGATTGTCCGCGACGAAATAGATGGCCAGTTTGCGTGATATGAAGCGGGCACAGGCGGGCTGCCTGACGATCAGGTCGACGGCCTCCTCGACTTCAGCAAAGCCCGTCGACTTGATGGCATGGCCAAGAAGCGTCTTGCTGCCGAAGTCGTGCCGGGCGGGATTGAATTCAAAGGCGCCGCTGCGAAGGTACAACCGCTGCCAATCAGCCTTAAGATGCGGCGCATCGCCTGCATTCACGCCCACCCCGGTCAACACCCGCGCCAGCTCCTGCACATCCTGCTGTGAATAGCCCCCTTCGACTCCCAGCGTGTGCAGTTCCATCAGCTCGCGCGCATAATTTTCATTGATGTGCCCAACGGCATTCTGGTTGTTGTCCAGATACTGCAGCATGGCCGGATGCTCGAGCACGGCAAGAGCCAGATCCTTGAAGTGCCCGAAGACATTGGGTCTGATGGCGCGCTCCTCGTAGTCGCCGACCAACCAGCGCAGATTGGCCTTGTACTGAAACACACTGAAGTGATTGAGCCAGAACCAAACCATTTGCTCTCGCAGCTGGTCCGGTGAATACACCGCACGCAGCAGGTCGCGGCGGGTGGCTTCATACGCCAATTTATTACCGTGCTCGTTGAGCGCCTTGCGCGCCTGCTCCTTGTCGGGCCCGTCGGACATCGCATTGATGGACTTGTATTTCGCGTTGACTTCGGCAAGCAATGACTGGGGATCCAAACGGGTCACCTCGAGTGCACCGATCTGCGCAGCGATCGGCGCCGGCAGCGCTTCCTCGCGCGGGTGCAGCTGGCGGTCGAGATACACTTCGCGTCCAAGCCGGCGATAGTTCAAGACGCTCGCGGTATCGAGACCGAAAGACGTGCGTTCGATCCACAGTAGATCCTCGCGATGCAAGAGCGGCGCCGAGGCCGAGTCGGCAGGGGGCCCACGCGCGGCGCAACCGGCTGCCAGTGCAGTGAACAGTCCTGCGACCACAAATCTCATCCCCGCAGATCGTCTGGCATCTGGCCGGTGCACGAGGCCTCCACGGATATCCTCATCCATGCTAACGGACGCTGTCTAATCGCGTTGACAGCCGAGCTCTCCCCCGGGGCTTTTGACGCGTCGATTACGCGCCTGTAATATATATGTACATTTGTATATTAATACCATCACCGGAGCGCGTCATGATTGATGTTGAGCGGGTTCAGACCGGAATTCGAATCGAAAAGCGTCTCTTGAAGACACTGAAGGCGTTGGCCGAGCTGAAGGATCTTACGCTCGGGGACTTGCTCGAGGGTATCGTGCTGCACGCGTTTGAAGGCAAGGCGCCGTTCTCCAAAGAGACCTTAGGCCAGATCGGCGAGCTCAGGAAGATCTACAACATGCCGCTTCGCGCCGGCGACAGCCACAAACTAAGGGAGAAACAGTCATGAGGGCGCCGCGCGTGCACACCCACGAGCATTTCGAATTCTGCGTCGAGGCGCCGCTCGAAAGCGCTTGGCCGCTGTTTGGAGCAAAGAGAGAACAGGACTGGGCTCCCGGCTGGCGCCCCAGGTTTGTTTGGCCGCCGGTGGCGAACGATCAACAGGGCATGGTTTTCGAGATCGCGGATGGCGATGAAACCGCCATCTGGGTAAATACTTCTCTTGATCCGGAAGCAAACCGAATCCAATACGTCTACGTGGTACCCAACATCGTCGTTACCGTGATAACCCTGAAACTAAGGCGGAGCGGATCATCGACCCATGTCGAGGTAACCTATGATCGCACCGCGCTCGCGGAGGCCGCCAACGAGCGGGTGAGACATCTGGCCGCGCGCGACAAGATAGCGGGGCCGGAATGGAGCGCGCAGATCAAACAGTTTATCGGGTCGCAGCCGTAGCCGACCTCACGCATCGGCTTCGCCGATTCTTCGATACTCGACACCGCTATACCAAAGCAAGTTGGCCTTATCATCCCCCCACTCAGAGAACTCCGCGGTCTCCGGTAGTGAGGGGCTCGCGCCGATCCTAAACAAGTGATCTCCAACGGAAATCAAGGGGTCGGTTCCTCCCATCCAGAGCTGGCCCTGCCGCTGCACGACCCGCACGACGCCGTTCCACGGATTCTCTGAGTAATACTTCCCGGTGTATTTGGCGAGTTCGGTTGACGGCTCGGGTTGCGGCCGAACCTGATGCCCTGCACGAGCATACCAATCCGGCCCGTAAGCGAGAGCGGTGACGGCAGCCTTGGAGCTGGTTTCGGCGGGTGATTCACGCTCGCGCTCGAATACCACGGGAAAAAGATCAAACCCGGGATGATCCGCGACAAAGGTACCGTCGTCGGATTGCTGCAGGGGAACACTGCGGCCCGCGATGATGAGCCTCAGACGGTCGCCGGCACTGTTTACTTCGAGGCGGCGTCCATCGCCGCAGGTATACACGCCGTCGTAGCCCCGCGCGTCGTCGACCTTTGCGGCCGCGTCATAGGCGGGAGTTGCCGGCGGCTTTGAGTGCTCCGCCCCGGAGCGCAGCAGCTGCAGCGCAAATTCTGCCACCGGATTGGGTCGATAGCCCAATTGGGCGTTAACCGATGCAAAGGCCCCGATTCGCGCGTCCAGGTCGAGCTGCATGGCCGACATGAAGGACACCATGCCGCCCGTATGCCTGAGTCGCACGTGTCCATCGAACTGATCCACCGCAATCCCGTAGCCATAGCCGGCGGTTGGACCAAAAATGGGCGCGGCTATGTGCGGCGTCGAGAAGAGCCTGAAGCTCTCCTCGGAAATAATTCTGCCGCCGCGAACCGCGCCCCGGTTCAAAATCATTTGCATGTATTTCGTCATGTCTTGGGGCGTCGAGGCTATCGATCCGGCCGCAAATTCAACGGCCAAATTGCCCGCGGGCACCAGCGGGCCGCGGCGCGGATAGGGGCGATCGTCGTGCAACGGCACGTAGCTCTGGGCAATGCGCGGACGCACGGCGCTGGTGATCGTCGCCGCGGTATCGGACATGCCGGCTGGCTTTAAGATGCGCGCGGTTACGGCCGCGGGCCACGGCCGCCCATCCAGCTTTTCAATCAGATGCCCCAGCACGTCGTAGCCCCAATTGCAGTAATGAAACTCCGAGCCGGGCTTGAACGCCTGACGGGGCCGGCGCTGTGGGGAGCTCGGGAATAACGGGGCGTCATCCGGCATGCCGCCGGAATGCGTCAATAGATGGTGGACGAGGATGTCGCCGAAATCGGTTTCCATCGCGAGCCAGGGAAGGTAGCGAAGAATCGGCGCCTGGAGGTCTACTTTGCCCTCCTCGTGCATCTGCAGAAGGGTGAGCCCCACAAAGGACTTGGTTATCGAACCGATTTCGAACAGGTGCGAGGTCGACACCGGGATTCTCGCCGCAAGGTCGACATACCCATAGGACGAGATTCGGATGGGTCCGTCCGCACTGGCGAGCCCGAGGGTCAGTCCCGGCGCATTCATGGCGTCGCAGTAGCCCGCGATGAATTGATCCAGGGTGCGCATCGCGTTGGCGTTGCTTGCCGGCGCCGCGCCCGCGGCTTGCCAGCGCAGTCCCCCGGGAATCGACGCCAGCAATCCCAGGGTGAGCAGGTCGCGCCGACTGATGGAAACCGTACTCATTGCTGCCTACCTGTCAGATTGATTCAAGGGTCTTAGGATTCTATTCGACGTACAGAGCTGCCATACGCCCAAGGTCATGACCGGCAGTACGAAGACGCCCAGGAATACGTAGGCCAAACCGCGATAGCCCCGCGCAATCAGCGTCACCAATCCGAATTGTGCCGCCAGAAATATCGAACCCACCAGCAGCGCGCCGGTGATCGAGAGGCGAAGCATCTTCGATAGGGATTTCCCTTTGCGGGCGGCGTAGGCCTGCGCGACGCGTTCGTTGATCGCGTGCACGCAACCGGTACCGCTTTCCAGCAGCGCCAGAAAGATCATGAGCTGAAACAGGAAATGGAACGCCGGAAAATTCAGACGCCGCAGCAGGAAATCCGATGGCAGAGACTCATTGCCGATCTGCGGATAGTAGGCAATCATGCAGATGAAAAAGAGCAATGCAGGAATCATCGCAAGGGGACCCGCCAGCATCCCGGCAGCAAGCGCATCCTTGGTGCTCCGAAGATGCCTAAGCACGGGAAGTATGATCACGGCCCCCACGACGTTATAGCTCGCGTATGTCAGTCCGCCGGACACCCAGCCATCGCGCGGCGCAGGTATCGACAGATGCGTCAGGATCTTATCGCCAAACGCAAACAGCGACAAAACGACAAAGACACCATAGGTCGCGTACAGGAATATGGAGACCCACTTAAACAGCTGCTCCACCGAGGCGTTGCCGTAGGCCGCCACGAGACTGATGCTGATGATGAGACAGCAGGTACCCGCGATCGGAGGCCACCCCAGCACGGCCGCGCCGATCGCGCCCGCTGCTGCGCCGAACACCGCCAGAATCAAAATGATGAACAACACGTAAGCGGCTTCGAAGAGCACCCATAACGGGCCCAACAGATTCTTGAAGAACGTCCTGTAATCCCAACTGGCGGTCGCCCGCGCCAAGCAGAATGTCACCGCGCACACGGCGCTCCAAATCAGCATCGCCAGCAGGATGGCGAGCAAACCGCCCTGCGGCCCGCTCGGCAAAAAGAACTCGGCCAGCTCGCGTCCCGTGGCATACCCGCCGCCGATGACCACCGCCTTGAACGCCAGGCCCGGCAACAGATAGCGCTGAAACCACGAGGCGCTCGTCGCTGCCGGAATGTTGTTCATGGCGCACGCTCGCTCAACGACGGCACTTCCTGCGCAACAGCCAAGATCAGGGCAACGGCCAGGGTCGCGCCAGGCATGAATTTCATTTCATTTCGACTGGTTTGCGGGCGTGAACAAGAGATCCTTGTAGTCGTAACTGAAATCGGCAAGCGGCGACACCGGTTTCATTGTGATGTGTTCCACCTTACCGTCCGCGTCGAGGCCAAATGTCACATACGCCGGCTCGATGGTCTTATCATCGAAGCGGGTGATGAAGCTATCGTATTGCCAGTGCTCCAGGGTGCCACCCATGCGCGGCGTCGACTTGAAGTCGATCGTGAGCGTTCCATTTGCCTGCGCAATTTCGATATTGCCGTACCAAGGATCGGCATAGCTGCCGACGTAGCGATCGAGCGGCAGCGACGGCCCGACCTTGGCGGGCGCTGCCGCGGCTGATTGGTACATCTTCAGCGCTGCCTGCACCCGCTCATGCTTTTGCGCGCGGATTTTCTCCGGCCACGTATCCTTGGGCAGTCCAAGATAGTGATCGAGCAGCTCGTACATTAGTCCGACGATGATCTCGCCGTCCTCGCTGTTGATCTCGATTGAGAATCCCACACGCTTGTCGGGAATCAGCACCACCGCGGTTTGAGATCCGAATACCGCGCCGCCGTGCCATACGATCTTGGTGCCGCGATAGTCTCTGATATCCCAACCGAGCGCGTAGGTGTTGAACATGGGCTGAGTGGCCGCCATTACCCCTGAGGGAGGCGCTACCGGCTGCAGCACCACCGGCTTCCACATTTCATCGTGCGCCGCCTGGCTGAACAATCGGCCGCCATTGTTGGGAAGGCCGCCCCCATCCAGCTGAATCATCAGCCAGCGGGCCATGTCATTCGCGCTGACCGCCAAGCCGCCGGCGGGCGATGCATTGCTGCCGAGATTGTCACGCTCATTGAGCACCGATTGATCGCCCACTCCGCGCAGACCGCCGTTCATGCGCGCATGCGGCTGAGATCGATCCGGGTTTGAGAAGTGCCCTTCATTGTCGGTGGTGGAATGCAGCATTCCGGCGGCCTTGAGCACATGGTCGGCGGTAAATTTTTCCCAGGTTTCGCCGGTCACCTCTTCGATCAACTGGCCCGCGACCATGTACAGAATATTGTCGTACGCATAGGCGCTGCGAAAGCTGGTGGCCGGCTTGATGTAGCGCAGGCGTCGAACCGACTCCGCGCGGCTCAAGTTGGTGCGCGGCACGAACAATAAATCCCCGGCGCCCAACCCCAAGCCGCTGCGATGCACGAGCAGATCGCGTATCGTCATCTCGCGCGTCACCCACGCGTCGTACATTTGAAAGCCCGGCAATCGATCGATCACCTTGTCGTCCCAGCTAATTTTGCCCTGATCGACGAGGATGCCGAGCGCTGCTACGGTGAAGGCCTTGCCTGTCGAGCCGGTGGGGAAAATCGTATCCGCATCAACCGGATCGGGAACTCCGAGGCGCTTGACGCCGAAACCTTTGGCGAACGTGACCTTGTCGTTCTCGACGATGGCTATCGACATGCCGGGAACGCCGATCTCCTTGCGCAGTCTCTCCACGCGGGCCTCGAAGCCGGCCGGGGGCGCTGCGAGCGCCGCTGTACACGCAAACAAAAATGGCACGAGGGCTGCACGTTTCATACGATCTCCGATTGAATTGCGCTTAAAGAGATGATTTCACTCGCCCGCTGCGCCTCGATGCGCCGCGCCGTGCGGTCGAGCGCGAACAGCATGGCCGCTGCGATCGCAGCGATCAGGGTGAGGAATGCAAAGAATTGAGCGTGGCTCGTGCTACTCCACAGCATGCCGACCAAGCCGGCCGATAGGCTGCCGCTGAAGATGGCCAGGAACCAGGCTGCGACTGTTGTGGCGCCGAATCCGATCGGCGCCAGCCGCGCGAATAGCCCCAATCCAGTCGGCAAGATGTAGAGTTCGCCGAAGGTGAAGATAACGAAAAACAACACCAGCCACAGCCAACTCGCGCGGCCTGATCCTGATACCCATGCCACGATCGCGAGCAAGAGATAGGCCGCCGCGACGATGAGCGCACCCAGCGCCATTTTTCTCATCGATGAATCGCGGTGTCCGGCATCGGCACGCCGGCGCCAGCGGCCAAGCAGCGCAGGTGTCATTGCAATCACCAACAATGGATTCAACGACTGGAACCACGTCATTGGAATGCTCATCAGCGAAGTCGCACGATCAATACCGACATCCGCCCACAGTGCCACCGTGTTGCCCACTTGCTCGTAAGCACCCCGAAATACGGTGACCGCAAGTCCTACCGAAAACAGGAGTATGAACGTCGCGCGGTAGTGTCCGGCAAAGGTGACGGGCTGCGCATTGTTTCTCGCAACGCGAACCTCTTCAGGCAAGTAGCGGCTGCCGAATATATAGATGATCAGCCCCAACAACATCCCGACTCCGGCTGCGCCGAAGCCGAAGTGCCAGCCATAGAATTCTCCGAGCGTGCCGCAGACCAGCGGCGCCAGAAACCCACCGATGTTGATGCCGACGTAGTAGACGTTGTAAGCCCAGCCGCGGCGCTGATCGTCCGGGCGGTACAGGCCATCGATCTGGCTCGGCAAACTGGGAAGAAACAATCCGTTGCCGAGCGCAATCGTCGCGAGGGCAACGTAGAACAGCGGCTCGAAGGTCATCATGAAATGACCGGCGGCCATGACGCTGCCGCCGATAATCACCGCACGCCGCTTGCCGAGCCAGCGATCGGCGATCATGCCGCCGAAAATCGGCGTTAAGTACGCCATCGCCGTGTAGGTACCGTAGATGAACGATGCCCTTTCCTGTCCGAGCAGCAATTGCTTGGTCATGTAATAGACCAACAACGCGCGCATGCCGTAGTAGGAGAATTGCTCCCACATCTCGGTCAGAAACAGGATGGTGAGGCCGCGCGGCTGGCCGAACCACGTGTGTTGGCTCGCGCTCATGCCGCGTACGAGTGCGACCCCCCCCAGACATTCTCGCCGCTCCATGCGGTGCCGTTCACGTAGATCATGCCGGGCGTTCGATCTTTAGCGAGAAATATAGGACCGTCCAGATCCACCACGTCGCACAGCTGGCCGAGTACAAACGCGGGTGCCATCGCCAGACTCGTTCCCACCATGTTGCCGACCATGACCTGAAGCCCCAGTCGTTTCGCCGCTTGTGCCATGGCGAGTCCTTCGGTCAAGCCACCGCACTTGTCCAGCTTGATATTGATGACATCGAAGCGACCGACCAGACCGGCAACGTCGGCGAGTGTCAGAGCGCTTTCGTCGGCCGCGATCGGAATCTTCGATGTAAAACCGCTAAGATCAGCCTCACGCCCACGCTTGAGCGGTTGTTCGAGCAACGACACATTGGCGGCGACCAGAGCGCCCACCAGCGCATCCAGCGCATTGATGGCGTAGCCCTGATTGGCGTCGACGCCGATCCAGGCCTCGGGGCGCGCCGCACGCACCGCATTCACGCGCGCGATATCGAGATCCAGATCGCCCGTCAATTTCAGCTTCAGCGACCGAGCTTGCGCATATTTGCGCGCGCCCGCGGCCATGACCGCCGGATCGTCGGCGCTCAGCGTGAAAGTCGTCACCAACGGTCTGGGGGCCGGCAATCCGGCGAGTTCCCACACGGTTGCGCCGAGGCGGTGCGCATCCAGTTCCCACAGCGCGCAATCGATCGCATTGCGAGCACCGCCGGCGGGAAGCAATCGTTGCAGTTCCGCGCGATCGATGCCCGCCTCGATCACACGCCTCACGGCCTCGATCGCGGCGACCATTTCCTTCGCGGTATCGTTCAAATAATAAACGCCCGAGGCTTCGCCGCGGCCGCGATGCTCGCCATCCTCGAGCGTCGCGACGACGACGTCCTGCTCCTCGAATACAAAGCCCGAGATGCGAAACGGCGCGGCCAGACGCAGCTTCTCGACCTCAATGCGTAGCGTAAGGCCTGACATCAGAAGTTCGCCCCAAAGCCGATCAGATTGAATGTGACCGCCACCCACATGACGACGGATGCCGATAGCGCGAGCACGATGCTCCAGAGCTTGGCCGGCCAGCGACGCGTGCCGCTCCACACCTTCCACAGATTCCACAGGATCAAGGCGGAACCCACGATGAACGCGAGAGCGCCGAAAAGCTGCGTGAAGTGCAGGGTCGAGTCGAACTTGGCGCTAAGATTGTTGAAATCATTGAGCATGCGGAAAAAGGTGAACGCCCACACCCCCAGGCCGGCGAGGATCAAGATCGATCCCACCTTGCTGAAGCGATACACGCGCAAATCATCCGGCGCCAGCGCCACCGTGGCGCCAAAGCGGCGCCGAACGATGGCAGTAATCGGCCAGAACAGGGCGGTCAGCAGCAGCGCGGCAAGGGCCACGCACACGGCGGGCAGCAACCACGTGGAATTTTCATACCAAGGCACCCGATCGAACACCATAAACGGGGAAATGCCGTCGATGCTGAAACGCACGACCTTGCCGTCGACCACTTTGGCCGCCAGGCGCTCATGGCTACCGGTGTCGCGCCACACGAACGGCGCGGTCTCGACCCAGTTGCGCGGCTTGCCGTTCAACCCCAGGAAGGGAACGACGAGCTCACCCTTGGCGTTGACGCCGGCCTTGGTTTGACCAACCAATCCGAGTGCGGCCAAAAAGCTCGATTGCGAGCCGCGCGAATTGGCCCAGCGGCCCTTCAGCATCGCCGCGTGGTCGGCGGCCGTCTTGGCATCAACACGGGCGTTCGATTCGGCCACCGGAAAGTAACGATCCGCGAAGTCGTCGAACAATGCTCCTCTCAGTCCGCCGGCGGCGCCCGCCTTGCCTAAGCTGTTGAAGGAGACATAGAAACCAACGCCTTCTTTGAGGAACAAGTGCAACGAGGTGTGAAAATTCCCCGTATCGCCCAGATGCGCGATCACCTCATGGCCGTTGATATTGGTTTCGAAAAAACCCAGCTCCATGCGATTCAAGGGCGGCAGGATGGTGAGCGGGCTGTTGTGCATCAATTCGGCAGTTTCCGCGTTCAGAATGCGGTTGCCGTGATATTCGCCATTTTGCAGATGCGCGATCATGAAATGCGCCATGTCCTCGCCCGACGAAGCCAGCGAACCGGCCGGCGCCGGCCCGACAATTTCATATGGCTTTGCCGGCGCCGACGCCACCGGATACCCCTTGGACATCAGCGGCTCGAGAATCGCTGGCAATGGCTGCCGGAAGCTCGAATATTTCATATCCAGGGGCGCAAAAATATGCTTCTCGATGTAATCGTCGAACGGCTCGCCCGAGACGCGCTCCACGATGTAGCCGGCGAGGGATGCGCCGTAATTGGAGTAAGCTGGCGTCGTGCCGACCGCGAAGACTCGCTCGGGCACCCATTGCTTGAGCAGCGCTTCGAAGCTCGGCGATTTGGGATCATCCGACATGATGCCCTTGGCCTGCTCTTCGAAGCCGGCGGTGTGCTGCATGAGATTGCGCATCGTCACCGGCTTTCCGTCACGCGGCGGAATCTTGAAATCGAGGTACTGATTGACGTCGCCATCGAGATCGATCTTGCCCTGCTCAACGAGCTGCATCACCGCGGTCCAAGTCAAGAGTTTCGATACCGATCCCGGCCTGAACAAGGTCAGTTTCGGATCGACCGGCGTGCGCTTGGCGACGTCGGAAAACCCAAAGCCGCGTTCGGTGAGGATCTGGCCATCCTTGACCACGACGACGACGGCGCCCGCGATGTCGCCGGTGCGCAGCGCGTAAGGCATGTAGCCGTCGAGCCACGCATTGACATCCTGCGCGGTGAGCGCGACGGCCACCGGAGCGGCTGCCGGGGACGTGGTCGGCGTTGCGGGTGCGGCATTGTTTTGCGCGGCAGCGGACATCGTCGTCAGTGTGATGAGCGCTGCGCCCAAGATTGTTAGATTACGCATGGCTTCTCTTCTTGCGACTACAGTCGCTGTTATCTACAAACTGTCGTGTGAGTCAAACATTATGCGAGGCAGTCGTCGACAAGGCGTTCGAATGCCTCGCCGGCTCGCATCGGATCCGCAACCGCCACGCCGAGCCGGGCGCTTTCCGCGGCCAGCAGTCGCGCCGCATCGGTTGCGCTCAGTCTCGAGGTATTCAGGCTCACGCCCGCGCAGCGGATTGCCGCATTGGTGCGGCGGCCGAGCCGCAGGTGCAAATCGATCGTCTCGGCGACCTCCGGCAGCGCATAGCCGGCATGACCGAGAAGTTCCTTGCGATCTGGGTCGTGGCACACGACGATGACATCCGGCTGGCTACCGTGAAGCAGGCCGAGCGATACGCCGGCATAAGCGGGATGGAACAAGGAACCCTGACCTTCAATCACATCCCAGTGCTGCGGGGATGCTTCCGGGCTGAGCAATTCCGCTGCCCCGGCCTCAAAATCGGCAACCACCGCATCCATCGGGATGCCGCCTCCCGCGATCAAGATTCCGGTTTGCCCGGTGGCTCGAAAATCGGCATCGAGCCCGCGCTGCGCAAACGCGCGCGCCAGCGCGAGCGCTGTGTATTTCTTGCCGATAGCGCAATCGGTGCCCACCGTCAGGAGGCGTTTCCCGGAGCGCTTGATTCCGGATGCAATCGGGATATTTTTCGGCGGCGTACGCACATCGATGAGTCGGCGGCCGTGCCGCTCCGCGGTGGCTTTCAGTTGCGGCACATTGCCGAGCTTCGCGTGCATGCCGCTGATGATATCGAGACCCGACTCGAGCGCTTCGACCAGCGAAGGGATCCAACTGTCGGCGATCACGCCGCCGGTATTCGCGACACCGATGACCAGCGCGCGCGCACCGCGCGCGCGCGCCTCCTTCGGCGTCAAGCGCGGCAACTCCGTGGTGACGGTCGCACCGGCGCACGACCACTCGCCGACGCAGCGATCAGGCGCCCAGTCGCGCAACCCGAATGCCGTCTTGGCGTAACCTTTTTCGGTGGTATCGCCCAGAAACAGCAAATACGGATGAGGTAAATCCATGACCTGCGCCATTCCCGCCTCCGCCGTGTGCAGATCGCGTTTCGATTTCATTCCCTGCGACCTTAGAATTTCGCAGACAGTGTGACGCCAATCGTTCGCGGCTGAATGACACCCATTGTGCCCTGAAGGCCCGGCGCACTGCTGCTCACATAGCTGGTGATGCCGCGCGTGTCTCCGAGATTTTTGCCGTACAGCGTAATGCGGTAACGATTGTTGTCGAGGCCGAGGCGAACCGCGTAGGTATTGTAGCTGGGCAACTCTACCTGCGAGAGGGTGTCGGCGGAACTGCCGAAGTCAGTGCTCCTCGTGCCGACATAGCTCCAGGTGCCCCCGACAAAGCCTTTGTAATCCGCGAACGCAGCCCAGTCGTATTCACCATCGAGCGAGGTGCTCCACTTCGGAGCGTACGGCAGCGGATCACCGGAATCGCCGTGCAGCGCCGGCACGGGCTCCGTCAGTTTTGCGTCGGTGTAGGCGCCGGTCCAGCTCAATGTCAGGCCATGGAGCGGCATATATCCAAAGGTCCACTCGAGTCCCTGGCTGCGTGCCTTGCCGCCGTTGCCATTGACAGTGAAGCCGCTAAAGGTTTGGAGGAGCTGAATGTTGGTCCAATCGATGTGGAATGCCGCGACATCAATGGACAGCAAACCCTCGAGCTGGGTCGACCTAATCCCGAGTTCGATGTTGGTGGTCTTGTCCGAGCCGTACTCAAGCGGCACGCCAGCCGGTAAGCCAGGCGGCAACACGTTGGGACCGCCCGGTCGGAAGCCGGTCGCCAGGCGTCGCATACACCATGGTGTTCGCATCCACATGCCAACGCGGCGCCAGCGAATAGGTGAAGACGTGGCCCTTCGACGGCGTGCTGAATTCGGTGGGTGTGGGCCCTGCGAGGGGTCCGGAGACAGTCTCGGTGCCAGTCTGCTCATTGCTCGACCAGCGCCCGCCGCCTTGGATGATCGAACTGCGAGTTGAAATGGTAGGTCAGATTGCCGAATCCGGCCCATTCTTTATAAGTCGATGCCAGTGTCAACAACTCCAAGTTGCCGAGAGAACCGCCGCCGGGATCCGCGAAACGCATTGAGGTGCTGATCCAAGAGTCCGGTTTCACGCGTGTAATACCCGCCGACTTGCCATTCCAGGCGATCCGAAGCCGCCGACGACAGGCGCAGCTCCTGGGTGAACTTCTGCAGGTCTGCCGAGTTGTCGAGCACGACGCCGGAACCGAGAGCCTCGCCATATGTCACCGGGAAGGGCGTCGCCTGGAGGAGGACGTTGGTGGCATCCCTGACGGTATCCGAATTCAAAATTCCGTAGCTTGTGGTCGATAGAATGCTGAACGGTCCGGCATTCCAATTGATAGTCGCGTTGTAATTCTCGTACTTGAAACTGCTCGGCTCGGGCACAAGACGTTCCTGGGTAAGATCGCCATGGGAAGGCTGCAAGGTGACCGGATTGATATCGACGCTGTTGGATCCATTGTATTTGGATTGCTGCGATGAAGCAGTCAAGCGGATGGATAGATCATCCGTAGGCGCGGCCAGCAGGGAAGCCCGGCCGCCGTACTTGTGGCCATCGTTCACGTCGCTGCGGCCGCTCAACGGATCGTCGATGTAGCCGGGGACATCCTGATCGAATCCGCTGATGCGGAAAGCGACCTTGTCGCCCAGCGGCAAGTTCAGCACCGCACGCACATCGCCGCCATTGCCGCCATGGGCAACGCTCTCGCCCGTTACTTCGGCGGCGCCGGAGAAGCTGCCGAGCACCGGAGCCACAGTGACAAACTTCAAAAGACCGCCTTCGCTATTGGCGCCGTACAAGGTGCCTTGCGGTCCGCGCAGCACCTCGATGCGTTGCAGATCCCAGGTATCGAAATCGCCACTGAGGACGGAACCGTTGAGCAAGGCGGTGCTGGATCCGAACGGCGATTCGTCCAAATAAACAGCCACCGTCGAGCCGTCACCGCCGGCATTCTGGCCGCGCAAGGTCAAGCGGGTGAGGCCGCTGTCGCCGCTCACCAGCGACAGGCCCGGCACCCGGGCCGCGTAGTCGGCGAATTCTCTGTCCTGCAGCTTGTCGAGGCTGCTGCCGGTCAAGGCGGTCACGCTCATGGGCACATCCTTGAGTGCTTCTTCGCGCTTTTCCGCCGTGACGACGATCGTCGCGAGCGCGTCGCTGTCCGCCGGCGCTGCCGTATCTGCGGCCCTACTCTCTTGCGCTAGAAATGGCCCGATCGCGCTTAACGATGCAAGGATTGCAAGTCTCAGTGTCGAGTTCATGATTCATCCCCTGTTTTGTTCTGGGTTTTCAATTGCCAAGGCGCCAGAGATGCGGCCGTGAGTTCGTATGTATTTCGCGGACTTTCAAATCCGCCGGTATCGATCCCTTGTCGCGGAAGGCATCTCTTAACTATGGCGCGATTGAGACAGAGTAGTCCTGTATAGAGAATTGTCAATTATATTCTCTGTGCAGGTTTACGGGGGATTGCGCGCTCGGCCGGACTCTCCGCGGTTCAACGGAAACTCAGGATCGGCGCGCGCACTCGCTCACGCCACTGAAGCTTAAACTCTATGTTCTTCGGCGATTTCAGCGCCCGGCGGTTGACCTGTCATGCACCGCGGGTATGCTGCAGCAAGTGTCCTCGTTTAAGGATCCTCAACTTCTGGGCGCAAAGGCTTGTGTTTCGAAAGTTCAGAAAAACGTCCTGATTAGGACGATAATAACCGCTAGGGACGGGGGGCAAATTGGATTCCGCGAACAAGCCTTTTGCTATGGACGTAAAGACGCGTCAATCGACGCTGGGCAGCCTGCTGCGCTCGCTTCGATCGCGAAACGGTTGGACGCTGAAGGAAATGAGTCAGCGCACCAACATTCCGGTCTCGACGCTTTCGAAGGTCGAGCATGATCGACTGACCCTCACTTACGATAAGTTGGTGCAATTGAGCCAGCGGCTCAACATCCGAATTTCAGAATTGTTCGCCGATGCCGCCGACAGCGTCGAACCGGCGGTGACTGCGCGCCGCAGCATCGGCCGCACCGATGACGCGGTGCGCGTCAACACCAAGAACTACGACTATCACTACCTATGCCCGGAATTGCGCAGGAAACGCATGATCCCGATCTTGACGCGTATTCGCGCCAAGAGCGCCCAGGAATTCGGCGCTCTCGTCCGCCATTCGGGCGAGGAGTACATTTATGTCTTGGAAGGCGGCATCAAGGTTTTCACCGAGTTTTACGATCCGGTAGTGCTCAACGTGGGCGAATCGATTTACATCGACAGCAACATGGGGCACGCCTATGTCACCGCCGAAGGCTGCGACGAGGCAACCGTGCTCGGGGTTTGTTCGAGCACGGATGAGGGTCTCCTGGAGTCGCTGCTGTCCCTGCACGGCGAGGCAAGCGGGAGTTCCAAGCCCTCGAAGGTTGCGGAGCCACGTCCCGCCAGCAGGCTGAAAACCCGCAAGCGCAAGTCGCTCGCGGCGACTTGACGCGCCGGCTGATCCAAACAGCAGCGCTTTCGAGCGAGGTTGGACATGGAATTCGTGGCACAGTCGGCAGACGGGAACACGGTTCGCTACGTCGATCGCAAGCGCTACTGGTGGCTTCTGTCGCTCACCGGCGGATTCTATCCGCCGCTTGCGATCGCCATGTATTTTGCCACCGGCGGCAACCCCTTCACGATGCTATTTCCGCTGCTCTACACCTTTGTAGCGATACCCATCATCGATGCAATCATGGGCGAGGATCCGCACAATCCGCCCGAGGAGGTGGTGCGGCCGATGGCGCGCGACAACTATTACCGTGCGCTCTTGTATGTCGGCATCGTATTGCTGTTTGTGAATTTCCTCGTGGTGGCGTGGTTCCTCGGCACCCACCGCTTGCCGTGGTGGGCCTACACGGTGTTGGCGCTCGGTACCGGCTTCCAAAGCAGCGGCGCGATTTTGCTGGGTCATGAACTCGGCCACAAGAACAACCGTGCCGATCGTATTGCCGCGCAAGTCTCCAATGGCTTGGTAGGCTATGGGCACTTCTGTATCGAGCACAATGTCGGCCATCATGTGCATGTGGCTACGCCGGAAGATTGCGCGAGCGCACGCATGGGCGAAAGCATTTACAAGTTCGTGCTGCGCGAGATTCCGGGCGCTTTCAAGCGGGGTTGGCATCACGAGCGCGAACGCCTGTCAAAGCTCGGTTTCGCGCCATTCACGTGGCGCAATCACATATTGACGTCGTGGTTGTTGACGCTGAGCATCGGCGTCGCGTTGGCCGTGACCTTCGGCTGGATCATCGTGCCCTTTTTGATCATTCACCACACTTACGCATGGTACGGGCTTACGCAGGCCAACTATGTCGAACACTACGGCCTGCTGCGGCAGCAGATGCCGGGCGGTCGCTACGGGGCTTGCAAGCCGCGTCATTCATGGAATACCAATCACGTCTTTTCCAATCTTCTGACTTTTCATTTGCAGCGTCATTCCGATCATCATGCGAATGCGCTGCGCCCCTATCAAACGCTGCGCGATTTCGAGGATCTGCCGCGCTTGCCCAGCGGCTATCCGGGCTCGTTTGGGCTGGCGGCCTTTCCGTGGCTGTGGTTCAAGGTGATGGACCCGAAGCTGTTGCGGTGGGCGAACGGTGACATCACCAAAATCAACGTGGATCCGGCCAAGAAGGATCGGCTGTTCGCCAAATACCGTGCCGGGCTCGAAGGCCACCTTACCTTGTAGTGTCGCGGATCGCACCCACGCGCAACGCCCGTACGGTCCCGAAAACAACCCCAACACACGTGGCGACGCGGCAAATCGTAAGAGTTCTTGATGCGCTGGAAGCGCTGTACGGCAAACAGTCGCCGTTTGCCCCGACCGACCCGTTTGGGTTCTTGGTGTGGTGGCATTGCGGCTATCCGGCGAGCGAAGATCGCTGCTCGAAGGGCTGGAAAGCGCTAACCGGCCACATTGGCGCAACGCCGGAGCAACTGATCTCGGTATCGACCGCAAGGCTTGCGCAAGCATTGAAGGCAGGCGGCATGGTGCCGGAGCTGCGCGCAACTCGCATGAAGGAGATCGCACAAAGGACCCTGGGCGAATACGCGGGCGATCTGAACCTGGCCCTCACGGAACTCCCGACGGCCCAGGCGCGCAAACTACTCAAGACATTTCCGGGCATTGGCAATCCCGGTGCCGATCGCATTTTACTATTTGCTCGGCTTTTCCCGGCGGCGGCGGTTCCTTCGAGCTGTCCTCACGTCCTGGTTCGCGTGGAATCGGGGCCGGAGGACGCTAATTATGCCGCCACCTATGCGCAGGCACAGCGCATGCTCGAAACGCTGCCGGCAACATTCGACGCTAGGATCCGCGCCTATCTTTTGATCAGCCGCCACGCCCAGCATCTGTGCAAGCGTAGCAAGCCAAATTGCACTCGCTGCCCGCTGGCGCCACAGTGCACCTTTGGAAAAGCCCGCGTGGCCGCATGACATGAGCGCCATGTATCCTTTCTGCGATTCTGCCGCCGCTCACTCGGCAACACCCGCACCGACGTCCTCTCATCCGACGCTCATATTGACGGGCACCATACTGGCCTCAGGTCTCGCTTTTGTGGATGGCTCGGTGGTCAACGTCGCGCTGCCCGCAATGGCGCAGAGTTTCAATGCCGATGCCGGCGCGCTGCAGTGGGTCATTAACGCTTATCTGCTGCCGTTGAGCGCCTTGCTGTTGCTGGGCGGCGCGGCCGGCGACTACTTCGGCCGCCGCAGGCTGCTGATCCTTGGCACGGCACTGTTCGCCCTGGCCTCGCTCGGTTGTGCGTTGGCGCCGGGACTTCGCTCCCTGCTTGCCTGTCGAGCGCTGCAAGGCGTCGGCGCCGCCATGCTTATGCCCAGCAGTCTTGCCATCCTCGGCCAGACGTTTTCCGGTGAATCCAGGGGGCGTGCCATCGGCATCTGGGCGGCGACGGGAGCCGCGCTGGGTGCGGTCGGACCGGTGATCGGAGGTTGGCTCATCGACATGGGCAGTTGGCGAGCGATATTTCTGATCAATCTGCCGATCGCGCTCGCGGCCATCGTCCTGGCGTGGCGCTTTGTCCCTCACGTGAAAAGCCGCCCCGATTCTTCGCTCGATGGCCTTGGGGGCATACTGGCCACGGTGGGACTCGCCGCGCTGACCTGGGCGTTGACCGAGGGTTCGAGCGGGAGTGGTTGGAGTTCCGCTGCATCGATCGCCGCCGCCTTAGCCGTAGGCCTGCTCCTGCTTTTCTTAGACGTTGAGAGACGGCGGGGCGACCGCGCGATGATGCCGCTCGGCCTGTTCAGCTCCAGAAATTTCGTGGGACTGACGGTATTTACATTTCTTCTGTACGCCGCGATGGGCGAACTATTCGTGCTCGTCCCCTACGTGCTGATTAAAGCCGCGGGCTACTCCAGCACTGCCGCCGGTGCGGCATTGCTGCCGTTGCCGCTGGTGCTAACGGTCGCCTCACCGGTTGCGGGGGCGATCGCCGGACGGATCGGACCGAGGCTGCCGCTTTCGATCGGCCCACTGATCGTCGCGGCAGGGTTCTTGCTGGCCCTTAGGATCAACGGCGCTGCCAACTACTGGGTTGGCGTTTTGCCGATGCTGCTGGTGATCGCGTTTGGCATGAGCGCGGCGGTAGCGCCGCTCACCACGGCGGTGCTCACCTCGGTCGATACGCGGCATACTGGCTCCGCATCGGGCCTCAATAGCGCGGTGGCGCGCACCGGCGGCCTCATCGCCACGGCGCTGCTCGGTTCCGTTCTGGCATCGGAGGGCCAGCAGCTCGTGGCGGCGTTCCATGTGGCGATGATCGTGGGGGCGGTAACTTGCGCGGCTGCCTCATTGAGCGCCTTCGCGCTCATGGATCACCGCGACGCGCCTCGGGTGTAGAATTAGGCGATCGATCCCCACAGCGCGATCACTCCCGAGGACGCCATGACTATTTCGCTCTACGCCGCCACCATTCCTTCGTATCAACAGACTCTGGGTGCCGTCGCAGGCTTGCTCACCAAAGCGGAGCGGCACTGCACGGACAACAAGATCGCCGCCGATGATATCGTGCAGGCTCGACTCGCCCCGGACATGCTGCCGTTTGCCTATCAGGTAAAGTCCACCGTGGTGCATTCGCTGGGAGCCATCGAAGGCGTTCGCAAAGGTGTGTTCTCTCCCGATATGACGCCGCCGCCCGGGGACTTTACCGCGATGAAAGAGTACATCGCCGCCGCACTCGCGGGGCTTGCGGCGATTGAACCGGCCGAGATGGACGCTTTCGTCGGCCGCGACATGCGCTTCGCATTCGGCGACCGGCGGATCGATTTCACCGCGGAGAATTTTCTGCTGTCCTTCTCGCAGCCGAATTTCTACTTCCACGCATCGACCGCCTACGACATCCTGCGCTGGAAAGGCCTGCCGCTCGGCAAGCGAGACTTCATGGGCAGGACGCGCTCGAAATAATCGTCCCGCCCCCCTCGTTCGGCGCCATGGGGTCGGGTGACGGGCCGTTATGCGGGCTTCTTGCCCTCAATCACCGCGTTGTTTGCTTCGCGCCACGCCTTCATACCGCCATCGAGCGCCACCGCACCCTGAAATCCCATCGACCGGAGCGTCGCCGTCGCTAGAGTCGAAATGCGTCCGAACTCGCAGCAAACGATAATTCGCTGGGTCGGGTCTTTCAACTCGTCGTTGACTCGCAGTTCCAGCTGTCCGCGCGGCAGGTGCCGCGCACCGGAAATATGCCCGGATTCGTAGGCGTCACGCTCGCGCACGTCCAGGACGATCAGCTCTGCGCGGCGGCCCTCAATGCTCGCCACGAGCTCTGCCATCGACATGAACGGCACCGATGCCGCCGCGTCGGAGAGCATTTGCGCGACGGTTTTTCCGCCGCTCATGTTGGTTCGCAGGGCCTCGGTGACATGCGTGGGCATGGTGAGATTCAGGCTGTGCATCATGTCGATGAACGCACCGCGTTCGCGCTTCTGCAGGCGCGGGTTGTCAGCCAGCTCCTGGCCTATGGTCGAGTGGGAACGTCCCTTGTATTCATGCGCGGGGAACACCTTCAGCGCCGGATCGAGCTTCAGTACTCCGTTAAACAGACTATCGTACAATGCCTCGGCGTCACCGGTCGGCAGATCGGTACGGCCGGTCGCTCCGATCAGCAACGTGTCGCCGGTGAACACCCGATCCTCGACCTGCAGGCACATAGAATCTTTCGTGTGACCCGGTGTGTGCAGCGCCTGCAGGCGTAGATGGCCGATCACCAGCAGTTCGCCGCCCTCCAGACGCAGATTCACGAAAGGCGCTGGGCTCAAGCGATGCATGACGACGGGCACATCGAACTGCCGCGCGAGTTGTCGTGTCGCTGAAAAATGATCGGCATGTGTATGCGTATCGATGAGATAGTGGATGCGCAGTCCGTGCCGTGCGGCCAGCGCCGTGTAACGATCAATTTGGCTCAATTCCGGATCGATCAGCGCCGCCGCGCAGCTTTCCTCGCAACCGATCAGATAAGAGCGGCAGCCGCCGCTGGACACCGATTCGAAGATCATGAGTTCTCCTCAAAATAAAATTTTAGCATGCGGTCGGGGCTCCCTTGTTCGAGCGTCAAATCGCGCCGACCGCATAAACGCGTGCTCCATTAAGCGGCGGCGCTATCCCAAATGCCATCAGATCACGGGTCCCTTGCTTGCGCGCAAGCTAAGCCACTCCTGAAGTCTTAGGCACCGTTCGCGCTCCTCCCCTGCCGTTCACGCCGCAGAAAGGCCGGTTTGGCGCATCGCCGCACGGCATGCCAAGTCGCCGACTACAGTGCCTCCAAGGTCCACAGTCGGGAGATGCTCATGAAAGCCCTCGCCAACCTCGGTGCAGTATTTCTTTCGATGATTCTTGCGCTGATGCCCTTTGCCGTCATCGCAGTCAATGATTCGATCGCGGCGAAGGCGGAGCTAAACCAAGCGCCTTGAAGCGTTTGACGCAAATTCGCCGGTGCGGGCCGGGTTGCTGATCTTCTGCATATTTTTGTCATGACCACTTGGAGACTACCGTGACTTACCGATCAATATTTCGTCTTTCCTCGCTTGCGATTTTAAGCCTTACGGCCACTTACGCATTGGCAGGAGACTTTTTCGAGGAAAACGGCGTTGCCCTCAAAAGCTACGACGCGCTCTCCTACTTCACGCCCGCGCCTGATCCGGTACTAGGCGTAAAGGAACACAGCTACACCTACCAGGGTTCAAAATTCTACTTCATTACAGGGTCGCATCTGGATTCGTTTGTGAGTGACCCGGAGCGCTACGCACCGCAGTTTGGCGGCTTTTGTGCCTATGGCGTCTCGCAGGGACATAAGATTGGCGCGCACCCGCGGGTGTTTGCGGTCGTTGATGGCAAGCTCTACATGTTCAGCGATCTCGATGCTCGCAAGAATTGGAAGAAAGACGTTCCCGGCAACATCGCGCGTGCAACCGATCAATGGCAGGAAGTCTCGAAACTGGCGCTGAACCGCTGAGCCGTTCCCGAAATCCTTCAACGCGAATGCCATTCCCACTCATCGTTAAGTGATGAGTTGGGAATGGCAGGTTTAGGCGAAGGTCGCGCCTATTCTGGCTTTAACCTCAAGCATTAGCGCCAACATCGTCAGACGGGTCATGGCGGGCTTACCGCTGCTTTGTCAGCCTCCTGCACACCGCGCGTATCGGCCAATTCCCGATCCAAGAAGTAGCTCAAGAATGTTCGGATCACGGCGATCGCGCCGAGACGCTTTATTTCATCCCACGTCGGTGCGAATGATGTATTGACAATGTCCGCTGCCAATTGAAACGTGAGTCCCGCGACCAGCCAGCGGGCGAATTCCAGCCAGACATGACGCCGCTCGTGTTTCGTCTCACCGGGTCGCGCCACCATGCGGGCGATGCCGGCAACCGCCTCGATTGCGCCAATGGCGATCACTGCAATCGCGATCGCCTCGATCCCGAGCGCTACGCCCTGGGCGATGGTATGCAACAGCATTTCCACCCCTAGGCACCCCGCTCAGCGTTCTGCAGGGGCGTGGCTGACGCAGCGGAAACCCAAGTGGCAGGTCGAGGTGTCGACGGGCTGCGGCATTCGCGCGGCCGGTCGGTAGCGCCGGCAATAATTCGGTGCGCACAGGTATGAGCCGCCCTTCATGACCTTGCGTGGAATGCGCACCGCAGGATTGCGCGGATCGTAGCTATTTTCGCGCACCCCGCCGCGTGGATTTTCCAGCGTGCAGCAGGCCTTTTGAATCTTGCCGTGATCCTGGTACCAGTCGGTCGTCCATTCCCAAACATTACCGGTCATCTCATGCAGGCCATAGCCATTGGGCGGGAAGGAGCCCACCGGCGCCGTCCATTCATAGCCGTCCTCCAGCAAATTCTGCCAGGGGAACTCGCCCTGCCAGGTGTTGCTCATCGCCTTGCCGCCCGGCATCATCTCCCCACCCCACGCATATTCGGCCGCCTCCAAGCCGCCGCGCGCCGCGAACTCCCACTCCGCTTCGGTGGGCAACGACTTGCCGGCCCAGTGCGCATAGGCTTCAGCGTCTTCGAAGGCGACGTGCACGACGGGGTGGTCCCACAGGTCTTGCAATGAACTCTGCGGTCCACGCGGATGCCGCCAGTCGGCGCCGGCCACGTACGTCCACCAGTTGTAATGATTGTGCAGATCGATCGGCCCGTCGGCCTTTTTAAACATCACTGATGACGGCACCAGCAGTTCGGGCTTCGCGTCCGGATAATCCGCGGCATTCGCGGGCCGCTCGGCCAGCGTGACATATCGGGTCGCGTCAACGAAACGCTTAAAGTCCGCGTTGGTAGCGGCACACCGATCGATCCAAAATCCGTGCACGCGTACATTGTGTGCCGGAGCCTCCTCTGGATAGTGGCTGTCGGACCCCATTCGAAACGTGCCGCCGCGGATTCGCACCATGTCGTGCGACAGATCGGACTCGGCGCCGCCCGGCGCGCTGTTGGCGTTCACGCTTTGTTGCTCGCATCCCGGAGCGGCGCGCCGGCCGTGCGTGCGCGCCATTTTTTGTAAGGGATGGCGAGAATCATCGCGGCCAGAACATAGAGCAAAATGACCGCAAGCTCCTGTTTGACCAGATCCTCGGTGAGCGGACCGGAGGTTGCAATCGCCAGAGCCACGGCGGGATGCCGCGAAGAGGTTGATATCGCCAGGACCGTTCGATCGCCCGGCAAAGGACCTCCCATGAGATGTCCAACGCCAAGACCAATGGCCGCGAGCACCGTGAGCATTAGCACCACGCCGTTACCCAAGTAGGAGCGGGTAACCGGCCATAGCCCGATCAACAGCAGCGCAACTCCGAGGACGAGCAAAATGCCGGCTACGGCGAGAATCGCGCCGGACGCCTTTTCGGCCGCCGGGAACCATTGTCGGATCAGCAGGCCGACGAACAACGGCGCGAACACGGTCTTCAGCATGATCTTCGCCACCGTCAGCGGAGTGACCACGGCCGCGGATCCCAATACACGATTAAAAATCAGCACTGCCAGCGGCACCAGTATGATCGCGACCAACGACATGGCCACCATCAATCCGACCACATATTCCCGTCGACCACCGGCCGTCAGCTGACTCTTTTGGATCATCGGCGGTACGGGTGAGAGGGCCAAGGCCACCAACGCCGCCTTCACTTCGAGCGGCAGCGGAAAGATCGATGCCAGCACGGCGGCAATGACGGGCATGATGATGTTCATCGACACCACGGTGCGCGCGAGCAGCTTGGGGGTACGCAGCAGGTAGGTGGCCTCATGCCACGTCGCCGTCAACCCGAATCCCAGCACCATGAGCATGATGCTGAACTGCAGCGCGAGTGACAGCCATTTGACGGCGTTCATACCCAATCCTCTGCTGTGTATTTCGCGGCGTGTTGCGCTTCCTACCCGAAGATAGGCATGCGAGCAGCATGGATTAGAGCGCGCGCAACCGGAATCGGACCAAGGTCTGATGCGGCAATTACTGGCTTGACATAGGTTTCGATGGGAACCCGAGCGGTCTAAACAGGGAGAATGCACATGGCCCAAACGCAATCGGATCGTTTCGAAGTGCGCATGACATCAGACAGCCATTTCGGCTGGATTCGAACGCGGCTGGCCGTCGAGCGCACCATGATGGCCTGGCTTCGCACCGGCGTGTCCATGATCGGATTCGGGTTCACGATCGTTCAATTCTTTCAGCATTTGAATACCACGGCGGGGGTGGCGCCCGCATACCGGCCGGAGACGCCGCGGTATCTCGGTCTGAGCTTAATCGGTGCCGGCGTGCTCACGCTGATCATCTCGGGCATTCAATTCCGGCGTGTAGTGCGCTATCTGTGGCAGGAGCCCTACCGCGCGCTCGCAGGGATTAGCGCCACGGGTCACATGGCACCCGTCGCGGAGCAGACCCCGACTCTCGTGATCACGATTGTCGTTGCAGTGATCGGACTGGTGGCGTTTAGCGCCGTGTTGCTGCGCCTAACCTAGACGCCGGGTCAGCCCTAATCGGTGAATTTTCTCCCGCGAGCGGCTATCTACGTTGGCACCGTAGATGCATACTCAAACGCAGGCCGCACTGGCTGCACTTTCTATCCTCAAATCTCGATGTTTGCGCCCACAAACGCGCAATGAAGCGCTTGTCTATAAGACCTTGGTCCTAGGACCAGTGTAATTCGAGATTGCGGGCGGTCACAGCCGTTATGTATAGTCAGCAACGAACAAAGCCAGATGCGGATCGGGTGCTGTGTAGGGCCCCGATGTTTGAAGGGAGTCATTTGACATGGACAGAACTTCCGTTGTCTTCCTGCTGGACGATGAGCCGTCGGTACTGCACGCACTCGAGCGGCTTCTGCAAGCGAGCGGCTTCGCGGTGCATGCCTGGACCTCGGCATGCGAATTTTTGGCTGAGCACGATCCGGAGACCCCCGGCTGTCTCATCACGGATGTCGTGATGCCCGATATGAGCGGCCTCGATCTGCACCGGGCTCTAGTGAGCACCGGGTCTGAGCGGCCGATCATTTTTATCACGGGCCACGGAAGCATCCCGATGAGCGTGCAGGCGATGAAGGCCGGCGCCATCAGCTTCTTGCCGAAGCCGGTTCGCGCCGCGGACCTCCTCACGAGTGTGCGTGAGGCCATTTCGAAGGATGTGCTCGCGCGTGCGCTTCAGCATAAGCGATATGCCATCGTCGAACGAATTGAAAGACTCACTCCGCGCGAACGCCAGGTGATTGAACTCGTGGCCAAAGGAATGCTCAACAAGCAGATCGCTGGACAACTCGGCGCTGCGGAAAAGACGATTAAGGTGCACCGCGGGCGGGCCATGGAAAAACTGCAGGTCAGGTCGGCGGCGGCGTTGGTCGGTCTGCTCTCGCGGGCTCAAGATTCCGGCGCTGAATCAATTTCGGTTCCGCTGCAGAACGACCCAGGTCATGCCCGACTTCCCGGCGATCCGTGGCAATTGGGCCTGAGTTTGTAAGCGCGCGGATCGAGCGGCCGCTAAAACTTCAAGGTCAACGTTAGGCCGAGAGCGGCGATCTTCTGGTCCTTCGGTTGAGTATCGTGTTGCCAGGCCACGTAGAAATCACTCGCGAACCTGCGCGTGAATGGAACGGTTGTACCGACCTCTGTGCGATAACGGCTGATCGTGTCGAACCGACTGTCGTAGTACGCCTCAATACTGGCATAGGGAATCAACGTGACCTGTGTGAGCTTAAACTCCTGCGCATACCTTAGCCGATTCCGAATTCGGTATGAGGTCTCGCCCTCCATATCGCGAAGATCCAACCTGACGCGATCGGCGAGTTGCCCATGCTCCCCGATCTGCCAACGATAGTTAAAGTCGAACACCAACCGATTCTCGAGCGTGTCCTTCTCGCCGGGC
Source organism: uncultured Gammaproteobacteria bacterium (assembly GCA_963749775.1). Taxonomy (GTDB): domain Bacteria; phylum Pseudomonadota; class Gammaproteobacteria; order Steroidobacterales; family Steroidobacteraceae; genus Bog-1198. Next base: position 424,255 of record CAVVPB010000003.1, on the reverse strand, counting down.
GATTCGGCGAGGTTGCGCTGAAGAACATAACCGGCGCGCAACGAGATGTGATCGCTTGATCGGTAGTCGAGATAAACGCCAAATTTGCCATCGGTCTTATCGCCGCTATCCGCGTCACGATCGCCGGAGACGATGAACAACAACTGCGCCGGATCCGTAAGCCTGACCCAGGTGTCGAGTTCTGGCCAGAATTCGAGGGATGTATCGGCCCACGCCGAACCTCCCAGAAATACCGCAACGCCGACTACAGTAGCCGCGATGCGCGTGCGCACGGGGTAGCCATAGTGTGCTTTGAGATTCGATCAAGCAGCGGCCTTGGTCGAAACCCGCCTCGACCGGCGAGCGACAGCCTGCCCTCTCCCAACGCCAACCGCAACGGTTTATCACGCGAGCTCGATAGTAAAGTGAGCATGGAAGGGATACCGAATCTCGCTTCGCAACGATCTTAGAATCAATATGAACAACACTCGGGTCGCCGTGAATAGGACCTTGGTCCCCAGTAAATGATCGCTGCCCCGGCCTCAAACAGTTGAAACCACTCATTTTTTTCTATTGCGACATAGACGCTTCTCATGGGCAGCGGATTCGTAGGTACTTGGACCTATATCTATGCGCGGCGCAAAAGCGGTTCAATACCGCAACGTGCACGGAGAGGCGGGTGGCCTCAATGCATCGTGCTTTGCAAAGCAACAGAGATGGCAATGGAAGCTATCGCGACCCACTTCAAGAGGAGCATCCAATGAAAATTAATCGGTGGCTGGCTAGTTTGGCAGTTACGCTGCCGTTGGCAATCGGTGCGCAGTACACGCGCGCGCAGTCGGAGATGCCTGATCCCGAGAAATTGCCCAAGGTTAACTGCACCAGTCTCACATTCAGTCATGATTTCCTCGATAAGTACCCGAAGGCCCCCGCCGCCTGTCAGGAGGCCCGCGTATACAAGGGCGTGAAATATGCGAAGTTCAAAGGTAAGGTCTACCTGACCGATCCTGCGTACCTCGTTTTACAAGTCTTCAATGTCCGCGGTGATGCGCTCGATACGATCAGCTTCAAACCAAACCCCGACGCGATACTGCTCGTCAACGGGCAGCAGGAGAAGTTTTCCGAGCTGAAGGTGGGGGATCCCGTGACCTTCTGGGTCTCGGAGAACCGCTTCTCGATTTACGGCGCTCCGGGTGCCACCACTGGGGGGCAAGGGCTGCCGCCGCACTGACAGAGGCGTCGAGGGGTGATGGCTGCATAGCCGCTTGCCAGGAGTGGTGAGGTCGGTGACTGCAGCCAGCATCGAGGCCATTCGACTCACAGTTGCGCTGCTGTCGGGCGTTCGGGCGCTAGTCGCCATAAGAAAAGCTTAATCGAGCTCTCAAAACCAACAATCTTCCGGTTGACGTCGTCTTTATGAGGCGACGCATGGGAAACCGCCGCTTCGCGGGCCGCCAGCTTTTTTCGCGAAAGTACTGCAATTCCATGCGATCATGACGCAATAGAAACGGCACCCTAAGAGTCCGGTATGGGAATCGAGCCAACACTTGCCGCAGACCTGTGACTGATCTCATCGCCGCAAAGGCGCGTTCCTCCGCATTTTGGTCGTCCTTTACCCCCAAGCTCATCATCGTTTGGCGCGAAGGACAGCTTGGCAAGCTCTGGCGTAAAGATGCGCTTGCCGGGCTGACGGTCGCCATCGTGGCGCTGCCGCTTGCCATGGCGCTCGGCATCGCCAGTGGCGCATCGCCCAATCAGGGTTTGGTCACCGCAGTGATCGCGGGATTCTTGATCTCACTGCTGGGCGGCTCCCGGGTGCAGATCGGTGGACCCACCGGCGCGTTTGTCGTGATTGTCGCAGGCATCATCGCGGCGCACGGCTACGCCGGCCTGGTATTGGCCACCTTGCTTGCCGGCATCATTCTGATCGCCGCCGGCTATGCAGGTCTCGGCCGCCTGATACGCTTCGTTCCGATGCCGGTGGTCACGGGATTCACCGCGGGGATCGCGGTGGTCATTGCATCAAGTCAAATAGCTGATTTTCTTGGACTCGCAACCGGCAAGGTGCCGGCGGAGTTCATCGCCAAGTGGGCGGTGTACTTCGGTGCGCTCAATACGATCAGCCCGTACACGCTGGCCGTTGGCAGCGCGACTCTGGCCATGGTGATATTGCTGAGGCGTTTCGCACCGCAGCTGCCGGCGTTCCTGATCGCGCTCCTCGTTGCCTCCTTGGCGGTCGCCCTGCTGCACCTGCCGGTCGCCACGGTGGGCGAGCGCTTCCCCTCCATGCCGACCGGCATTCCGGCACCCCACATGCCTGAAGCATCATTGGCATTGATACAGCATCTCTTGCCGTCCGCACTGACCATCGCTTTTCTGGCCGGCCTCGAAGCATTGCTATCGGCCACGGTCGCAGACGGCATGACCGGCTACCACCACCGCTCCGGGCAGGAGCTCGTGGGGCAAGGTGTTGCGAATATCGCCTCGGCGCTGTTCGGCGGCCTACCCGCAACTGGCGCCATCGCGAGAACTGCCACCAATATCCGAGCTGGCGCACGGACGCCGTTGGCGGGGATATTCCACTCGATATTTCTGTTGATCTTCTTGCTGGTCGCCGGCAAGTTCATCGCGCGAGTGCCGATGGCCGCGCTGGCCGCGATTCTACTCATCGTCGCCTGGGGCATGAGTGAAATAGATCGCTTCAGAAGCTTGTTGCGGATGGATGCCGGAGAGCGCGCCTTATTGTTGCTGACTTTCGGCCTCACCGTGCTCGTTGACCTGACCGTCGCCATTGGCGTCGGTGTTACGCTGGCATCGCTCTTGTTTATGACCCGCATGAGCGAAACAGCAGGGCTGTTGCCCGAAGAATTCAGCATCGATGATCCGGCGCAACGCGCTTCACTTCCAAAAGGCGTGGAAGTATTCCGGTTCGCCGGACCGATGTTCTTCGGCGTCGCTCGTGAAATGCTCGACGTGCTACATCGATCAGGCCGCACACCAAAGATCATCATTCTGCGCATGGAGCACGTGCCCTACATCGATTCCAGTGGCGCGAGTGCGTTGGAAGCATTTGTACGCCAAGCTCGCGGCAACGGCACGCAACTCATCCTCTGCGATCTTCGCGAACAACCCGGCGTGTTCCTCGCCAAAGCGTGGAGTAATTTTGCAGGTGCAGAGCGAGTGACGACATTTAAGATGGCATTGGACAAGGTATCGCACATGACTGACGCGGATGAAAAATCAAACAAAACCGCCTTGAGCCGTCGAGCGGTGCTGACCCTGGCGGCCGGCGCATCCGTCGGCGCGGCCGCCTATTCGGCTTCTGGACAGACCGGCGCCCCGCACCGGACGAATGAACTCGTGCTGATGGACGCGACGTCTCTCGCCAAGGAAATCCATTCGCGCAAGGTGTCATGCACCGAAGTGATGAGCGCGTACTTAGACCATATCGAACGGCTCAATTCGAAAGTCAACGCGATCGTCGCGCTTCAGGACCGCGGCGCTCTGCTGGAGCTCGCGCGTGAGCGCGACAATCAGCTGGCACGCGGCGAATCGATGGGACCACTGCACGGCTTTCCGCATGCTGTGAAGGACTTGCAAGCGGTCAAGGGCATTCGAACCACGATGGGATCACCAATCCTGAAGGATTTCGTGCCCTCCTCGGACGGGTTGATGGTGGGGCGATTGCGCGCCGCAGGCGCCATATTTATCGGTAAAACCAACTCGCCAGAGTTCGGCCTGGGCTCGCATACGTACAATCCTGTCTATGGCATCACTCGCAATGCCTACGACACCGCGCGATCGGCTGGCGGCAGCAGCGGCGGCGCGGCCGTGGCGCTTGCGCTTCGTATGCTGCCGGTCGCGGACGGTTCTGATTACGGCGGGAGTCTGCGCAACCCCGCCGGATGGAATAATGTTTTCGGCTTTCGTACCAGCATTGGACGCATCCCCAACGACGCGCGCGACGCGTGGCTGCCCTCGATGAGCGTTACCGGCCCGATGGCCAGAAACGTCGCAGACCTCGCCATGCTGCTCTCGGTGCAAACGGGCTTCGATGCGCGCGCACCGCTGTCTCTGGACGGGGATGGATCACTTTTTCAGCGGCGTCTGGACAGGAACTTCAAGGGTACGCGCATAGCCTGGTGCGCCGATTTCCAGGGTCACACGCCGTGCGAACCGGAAGTCCTTAAGGTCTGCCGGCAAGCGTTAAAAGCGTTCGAGTCCCTCGGTTGCAGCGTCGATGAGGCGGTACCGGATTTTGACCTGGAAGCGGTATGGCAAGCGGCGATACGCCTTCGCGGCTGGCAACAAGGTGCCTCCTTGCTGGCCTACTACAATGATCCTGCCAAACGCGCCTTGCTCAAGCCCGAGGCAGTATATGAAGTGGAGACGGGTCTTCGGCAGTCGGCCTACGACATTACCAGCGCTTCGGTCGTGCGCACCGAATGGTCTTCGGCCGTACGTCGATTCTTCGAGCGGTATGATTTCTTCGTCGTGCCGACGGCGCAGGTCTTCCCCTTCGACGCCGAACTGCATTGGCCGCGGGAGATCGCGGGCCGCGAAATGCAGACCTACCACGAATGGATGAAGGCCACGCTTCTGGTCACCATGTCAGGATGCCCGGCGCTCGCCGCGCCGGCGGGATTCAGCGATCATGGGCTGCCCATCGGAATTCAGATCATCGGTCCCAATCGCCAGGATTTCAGCTGCCTGCAATTGGCCTACGCGTATGAGAGTGCGGCGAATCCCGCGAGTCGTCTTCCCGCGCTGATCAGCCGTGCCTAATGATGCACCGTGATCGAGGGATCCAGATGAGCCAACGCATCGCCGACGTCGGTTTCGCCCGTCCTCTAGAAGATCGAATTGTGTATATGAGCGGCCTGTTCCCCGACAATCGCCTTTCACGCCTGGCGCTCGACTTCCGGTGTCGGCGAGGCAAGTAGGATCGCTTTTCGCCAGCGACTGCGAGTTTACATTCCCAGCCGTGGACGCGCAGCCGCACAGAGCGAATCCCGCAACAATGGCGCCAAGAAAACGTATGTTCGCCATAAAAGGTCTCCTAGTATCGAAGCACTCGTGCGCCTATATTACGCGCAACCTAACCTCAGTCCAATTAAGGCAACCCACGCGCTCATGGGCGACAACCCGTCCTTCGATTGGCCAGATCTAGCGCCGGCCAAGTGGCGCGACATGTATGCGACGCTGCATATGTGGACCCAAATCGTCGGCAAAACTCGCCTGGCTCTTGCGCCCATGGAAAATCACTGGTGGCAGGTGGCGCTTTACCTCAGCGTAAGGGGACTGACCACCTCACCCATGCCATGCGGCAACCGCACGGTGGCTGTCGAGTTCGACTTCATTTCACACGAGCTACGAGTTCAGACAAGCACCGGTTCCGAACGTTCCTTTCCGCTGGCGCCAATGTCGGTGGCGGATTTTTTTGCACGATATATGGGCACGCTTGGCGATCTTGGAATCGATGCGAAGATCTACCCGTCACCGGTGGAGGTCGAAACCGCGATACCGTTTCCCCAAGACCACCAGCATGCTATCTACGATCCGAACGCGGCCCATCAGTGTTGGCGGATACTCGCCAACACGCAGCGGGTCATGCAGAGGTATCGCGGCGCGTTTACCGGAAAACAGAGCCCCATCCATTTCTTCTGGGGCAGCTTCGACCTTGCCTCGACTCGCTTCTCCGGACGGCGCGCGCCTAAGCATCCGGGCGGGGCGCCGCATTGTCCGGACCGCGTCATGGTCGAGGCTTACTCCCACGAATGCTGCAGCTGCGGATTCTGGCCAGGCGATGGGGATTCCCACCCGGCGGTATTCTACGCATATGCATATCCTGAGCCCGCCGGCTACCCGGCGCACCCCGTTGAACCGATCGCGGCGCACTACGATTCAACGGCGCGGGAATTCTTGCTTCCGTATGGCGCATTGCGCGCGGCAACCGCGCCCGACGACGCGCTGTTGCGGTTCTTCCAAACCACCTACGCAGCCGCCGCAGATCTCGGGCGGTGGGACCGCGCGGCGCTCGATCGACGCCCCGCATGAAGCGACTGGCGGGGGACTATGACTGCATCGTGGTCGGCGCCGGCACGGCCGGGTGCATCGTGGCAAACCGGCTCACGGCCGACCCGAAGCGGCGCGTCCTGCTCCTCGAAGCGGGCGGCAAAGACAACTGGATCTGGTACCACATTCCGATCGGCTATCTATTCACCATCGGCAATCCGCGATCCGACTGGATGTTCCGAACGGAAAAGGAGGCTGGCCTCAACGGGCGTTCGCTCGCCTATCCGCGCGGCAAAGTCATTGGTGGCTCCTCGGCGATCAATGCCATGATCTGTATGCGCGGTCAGGCGGCGGACTACGACGCTTGGCACTCGCTCGGGCTCGAGGGCTGGGGATGGAGCGACGTCCTGCCGGCCTTCAGGCGCCTGGAAGATCATTTTATGGGCGAAAGCGAACACCACGGATCGGGCGGTGAGTTTCGTGTCGAAGCGCCGCGCGTAGCGTGGCAGGTACTCGACGCCGTGCGTGACGCGGCGGTGCAGCTCGGGCTGCCCGCGCTCGAGGACTTCAATCGCGGCGACAACGAAGGAGTCTCCTACTTCCACGTCAACCAGAGGCGCGGCCGTCGTTGGTCAGCGGCGCGCGGGTTTTTGAAGCCGGTGCTCGGGCGCAGGAACCTAAGGCTTGAGATGCATGTGCTCGTCGAGCGTTTGATCATCGAGAACGGCCGCGCCTGCGGCGTACTGTTCCGGCGCGGCGGCGAAGTATTCGAGGCTCGCACCAACGGCGAGGTCATCCTTTGTGCCGGGGCAATCGGTTCGCCCCACATCCTCAACCTGTCCGGAATCGGCAGGCACGATTGGCTCGCGCCGCTCGGCATAAGCACCCTGATGAATCGGCCCGGCGTAGGCTCGAACCTGCAAGATCACTTGCAGCAGCGCGCGATTTACAAGGTCAGTCATGTCAAGACGCTGAACGAGAGTTATCATTCGGTGCTGGGCCGTGCCTGGATGGGTCTCGACTATGCGCTGCGCCGGCGCGGGCCCTTAACCATGGCGCCTTCGCAGCTCGGAATCTTCATGCGCTCGAACCCGGCCCAGCCCAGAGCGAATATCGAGTTCCACGTGCAGCCTTTGTCTCTCGACAAGTTCGGCGACCCGCTTCACACGTTTCCGGCGATTACCGTAAGCGCCTGCAATCTACACCCTTCATCGCGTGGCACGGTGCGCCCGAAGTCTGCCGATCCGACCGCGGCCCCGTTGATCGCTCCGAACTATCTATCAACCGACGAGGACCGCGCCGTGGCGGCGGATGCAATCCGCGCGACGCGGCGCCTCATGGCTTCAGTCTGCGGTGCGAAAATTCGCTCCATCGGAATACTTGCCCGGTCCCGACGTCGGCGACGATACCGATTCGCTCGCGGCAGCGGCGGGAGATATTGGGACGACCATCTTTCACCCCGTGGGGACCGCCAAGATGGGGGTCGCGGCCGACGCCGACTCGGTCGTTGATGCGCGCCTTCGGGTTCATGGCGTCGGCACGCTTCGAATTGTCGATGCCTCCGTCATGCCGACGATTCCCTCCGGCAATACCAATACGCCAACGGCGATGATCGCCGAGAAAGGTGCACAAATGATTCTAGAAGATCTGCGCTGACGATGAACACGGGCACGCGCCAGGAAGCTTTGCTGTCGTGCCCGCATCGCCCGCCCTGCCCAGGATGCCCGCGCTTCGGTGAGCGCGGCATTGCGTTAAGCGCGCGCCGCGCGCTCGATGAGCTCGCGCGGGTCCACGGCTTGCCCGAGGTGTCGGTAGTTGCCGGGCAGACCGCCGGATTTCGACATCGCGCGCGGCTTGCCATCCGTGGCAGGCTCGGCTCGCCGAAGGTGGGCCTGTTTGAGTTGGGTACCCATCGGGTGGTTCACATCCCGAACTGCAGCGTTCAACACCCCCTCATCAATCGTGTCGCTGATGTGATTCGGCGCGCCCTGGTTGATGCCCGAGTGACCAGCTACTCGGACAGCGCCCACCTGGGACTCGCCCGATACCTGCAGGTGGTCGTGGAACGCAGCTCGCAAACGGCACAGGTGGTGCTCGTTGCCAACTGCGAGACCGTTGAGCCGCTGGCCGAGTGCCTGGAGTTGATCCGCGAACGCCTCGGCGGCCAGCTGCATAGCCTGTGGTTCAACGCCAATCTCGGGCGCTCCAACACCATCCTCGGCCCTGAGTTTCAAAACTGGTGCGGAGCGCCCAGCGTGATCGAGCACTTCGGCGAAGCGGCGGTACATTACCCGCCGGGTGCCTTCGGGCAAAACAATCTCGAGATCGCGCAAGCCATCATCGATCACGTGCGGCAGCAAATTCCGCAGGGTGCGCGGGTCACCGAGTTCTATGCGGGCGTCGGCGCGATCGGCTTGTCCGTGCTGGGGCGCGCGGGCTATCTCCAATTGAACGAAGTCAGCCCGCACTCTCTACAAGGGCTGGAACTCGGACTCGCGCAGCTCGACCCGGCGAATCGAGCCAAGGTTTCCGTCGTCCCGGGCTGCGCAGGTGCGGCGCGTCGGTGCCGCGGCCGGCGCGCAGGTGGTCATCGCCGACCCGCCGCGCAAGGGTTTAGATCCCGCGCTGACCCAGTATTTATGCGAGCAGCCGCCCGAGCGTTTCGTCTACGTGAGCTGTGGACTCGAATCATTCCTCAGCGACGCCGCGCAGTTGATATCACAGGGCAAGCTGCGTCTCGCCGCGCTCGCCGCATTTGATTTCTTGCCGTTCACCGAACATGTCGAGACCGTGGCTCGCTTTGAGCGCACCTGAGGATCGTGCCGCCTGCACGACGTTGCAAACCTTGCTTCTGCGGGCCCTGATTCGTTTCATCGCGCGCACTTGATTGATCACTCAAGACATGGTTTGATTGAACACTCAAGTAACAAGTGGTCACTGCGCACGAGGGATCCCGCATGAACATGTTCCTTAAATTTGCCGCTTTTGCGGTCCTCGCTAACGGCTGCCCGCCCGGCGCCGTTGCCGCGGACTTTCCCAACGTGCGTGATGATTCATATCCGGAGCCGAACGGGAGCCGCGTACTTAAACTCAGCATTCTCGTAGATGCCCCGGTTAGCAGAATTTGGAAGCTTCTCATCAGCGCCGAAGGCTGGCAAAGTTGGGCGGTACCGGTCGCGTGGGTGGACTTCGGCGTGGGTGGAATGATCGAGACCAGTTACACCGCAACGGCGGTTCGCGGTCAGGCAGGCAATATCAAGAATGCGATAGTGGCATACGTGCCAGAGCAGCTATTGGTACTACGCAATGTACAGGCGCCGGTGGGGTTTGAGCATGCCGAGGACTTCGGCAAAACCGTGACTGTAATCAATCTGCGATCCATCTCGGCGCACCGTGCGCGGGTCGAGCTCGATGGCGTTGGCTTTCTGCCAACTCCATCCTTTGACGCACTGCTGACAAAATTCCGCTTCGGAGATTCTTGGACGCTGGAGCATCTGAAAAGCGCTGCTGAACGGGGACCGGTGGATTGGAGCCGGGAAGCCCAATCGGACCCGCCGAGACAGTCGAAAGAGTAAACGTCGAGCCCCGATCAACGGATCGAACGTGAGGCAAGCATGAAACCCTGGATCCGCAATTCTCTCATCATCGCAAGCGGCATGCTGGTTGCCCTGGCGGCTGCCTACTATTGGCTCATCGTTGAAAGCCATAGGCCCTCGCAATCGCAGTATGCCATCGATATCTCCCAGGTGCGCCGACTTGCCACCAGCATGCCGGGAGACAAACCGACCTCGCTGGAAGTCGAGCGAGTGGCACTATTTCGATTCCCCGCAACCGCCGTCGTTGCCGGTGATGGTTGGCAGATTCGCGACTTGCCGGTGTATTCATACCGAATCGCCTATCCACAGACCTCGATCATCGTCGATACCGCGCTCAACAAGGAAACCGGCGGAAGCAGCCTCGTCTCGTTTGACGCCGATGCGTATTCGCGAATGCAGGCGGCCATGACGCAGGCATCCCTTATCGTGATCACGCATGAGCACATGGACCATATCGGCGGACTGACCGCTTTTCCCGATTTTCCCGCCATCTCGCATGCGGTTCGACTGAATCGCGACCAGATGTCGCACCCCGAGTTGATGGTGCCCGCGAAGTTTGCAGATCATGCCCTTGATGGTCTCTCGACGCTCGACTACCAGAAGTATTTGGCAATCGCGCCTGGAGTCGTGCTGATCAAGGCACCGGGTCATACCCCGGGAAGTCAGATGGTCTATGTCGAAACCGCCGATGGCAAAGAATTTCTTCTCATCGGCGATGTCGCCTGGCAGTTTCGCAATATCACCACGCAGCGCGAGCGCGCTCGGCTCGTGACATGGCTACTCCTAAATGAAGATCGTACCGCGGTATTTGGTGAGTTGGCGGCTCTAGGCCAATTACACGCAGCGGAACCAAAGATTCACATCGTTCCCGGCCACGACGGAGCCGTAGTCGATGCGCTCGTAGCCGACGGGGCAATGAAATCGAAATTTGCCACTTCCGCCGCCAATCAAGGCGCCTCAAGCGTTAGCGCGCTTCCATAAAGGGTCGCACTCCGCAGTGGTTCGCGCCCGCTAATCGCGAACAACGCGCATCGCCAATTCGTGCAATCAGCCCGGCCGGGCTCCTCGCTGGATGGCTAAGAATGCCCGGCTTCCCGACCATGATAAGTGCCACCCGCTGGCTCGAACCATGGCAGGCCGCGCAATCGCGCCGCAACATGGCGGGTTGTACCCGCACGACTCCCGCGCATCTCGGCTTCATCATGGCCGATCACAATCATCACGGTGTTTGTTACGCCCCTCTCGCCCACGCCGGCACACTGGCGCGTGAACGATGGGACCTAGGTCCGATGTCATCGGCTGCTTTGGTGTAGTAAAAAATTGCGAGAGCTGGCGCGCAGTCGCGAGACTGTGAGAGAGCAGAACCGATACCGAGGCTGAACCGCGCGCGGCGGCCGATTTTTTGATCACAAGGAGCAAGTATGCGTATCCAAAAAAAGGGTGGCCTGGCCGCGTGGCAGGCACGCTATCTTTCCGCCGTCGTTCTCAGCATGGCGAGTGCCGCCGTGGTCTTCGGACCCGGCCTTGCCTCGGGCGCCGATGCTCCCGAGGCCAGCGACAAGTTGGGTAACTTCGACCAGGCAATCGCGGACCTGCGGCAGGAAGCAGGTCAAGACCGGCGCGATATCGTCAAGGCGAACATGCTGCTGACCGCCTCCGAGGGCAATACCTTCTGGCCGCTCTACGATGAGTATCGTAACGAGCGCAACGCCTTGAATGACAAGAAGGTGGCTCTGATTAAGGACTTTCTTAGCAAACGCGATACCATGAGCCAGGACGATGCGGAAAAGCTCACCAAACAATTCTTTGAGCAGCAGAAAGACACGGTGTCGCTCAAGGAAAAGTACTGGAGCCGGATGAACAAGGTGCTGTCCGCGCGGACCACGTCGCGATTCTTTCAAATCGATCAGAAGCTCGATGCCGCTGTCGACTTGGTCATAGCGATCGAGAGTGCCGCTCATTCACTGATTTCGTGCGGGACTGAGCCAGACTCGCCGGATGGAAACCCCGTCCGGCGAGGCTCACGCGCCATTGAGCATCGGCACGGGTGCCGGACTTGGCGCACCGCGCTTCTTGCCCGCCGCCGGTGGCAACCGGTTTCCCTGCCGATGCTGCAGGGATTTCCGATCTAAATCGTACGGACTTGTTCTAGCGCTCTCAATTCGCAGGTAGCAGGCCGCGGCTGCTGAGCAGCCGATCCGCAGGCACGGTTGCAAACATATGCATCATCCTGGCGACAATTCCGGTCCATCCGGTTTGATGGCTGGCGCCAATCCCTGCGCCGTTTTCGCCGTGAAAGTACTCGTAGAACAAGATGAGATCGCGCCAGTAGGGATCTTCCTGAAACTTCTGCGTTCCGCCATACACGGGACGGTGACCCTCCGCGTCCCGCAGAAAAATGCCCGCCAGCCGGCGCTCAATTTCCTCGGCCACCTGGTACAAGTTCATCTGCCGGCCGGATCCGGTGGGGCATTCGATCATGAAGGTGTCGCCGTAGTAGAGGTAGTACTGCAGCAGTGCGCGAATAATCAGGGCGTTCACCGGCATCCACACCGGACCACGCCAGTTTGAGTTGCCGCCGAACATGCCGCTATCGGACTCGCCCGGGAGAAACGAAACGCGATGCTCTTGATCGCCGGTACGAAACACATAAGGCCGCTCGGCATGGACCAGGGACAGCGCGCGAATACCGTGGAGACTTAAGAATTCTTTCTCATCGAGCATGATCGCGAGCACGCGGCGCAGCTTCGTCTCGTCCAGAACGGAGGCTAGACGGCGGCCGGTCGGGCCGATCGCAACCGGATCGTGGATGAAGGTGCGCAGCTCCGGGCGCGCGTCAATGATCCTCATCGCGCGTTGGGCGACTTCCGGATGCTTCGCACAGGACCTTCCCGTCGAACGTCGTTGCCGCACACATTGGCAGCAGTCCCACCATGGACCGCACCTTCAGCCGTTCTGACCGCCCATCCGGCAATCTCAGCACATCATAGAAAAAGCCGTCCTGCTCGTCCCACATTCCCGTGTCGTCGCCCGTATGCATCAGGGCTGAGGCGATCAGCAGAAAATGCTCAACAAATTTGAGCAACATATCGATGTAAGCCGGCATGGTCATCGACAATTCCGCGGCGATTTCCATCATGTTCTGGCAAAAAAGCGCCATCCACGCGGTGCCATCGGCCTGCTCCAAATAGCCCCCCGTCGGCAAAGGCGCACTGCGGTCGAACACCCCGATATTATCGAGGCCGAGGAAGCCGCCTTCGAATGCGTTTTTGCCCGCAACGTCTTTGCGGTTGACCCACCAGGTGAAATTGAGCATCAGTTTGTGGAAGCAGCGCTGAAGCCACTCGACGTCTCCTTTTTTGCCCTGCGCCTGCTCGAGACGATAGGTAAAAATGGTGGACCAAGCGTGCACCGGCGGGTTGACGTCGCCAAAATTCCATTCATAAGCGGGGAGCTGCCCGCTCGGATGCAAGTAGGCATCCCGGAGAAGCAAGTCCAGCTGCTGTTTGCCGAAGTCCTCGTCCACCAGCGTCAGCGCGATCACGTGAAAGGCAAGATCCCAGGCGGCGTACCAGGGGTACTCCCATTTATCCGGCATCGACACGATGTCGGCGTTATCCAGATGACGCCAATGCTCGTTGCGCAGTGCCACCTGGCCGTTGCCATTGCCTGAACCGGTGGCGTCCCGTTTCAGCCACCGTTCGACATCGTAATTGTAAAACTGTTTTGACCAAAGCATCCCCGCCAGCGCTTGACGCATCACCAGCGCGGCGTCGCGATCGAGCGAGGTCGGGATTACCGTAGAGTAAAACGCGTCTGCCTCCTGCCGCCGACTCTGCATGATCGCATCGAAATCACTGCCGAATGCGCCGTTGGCCGCTGGCTCGCGAAATCTGAGGCGAATCGTTTTTGATGCTTGCGCGTCCACATTGAGAATGTAATCAGCGCACGCCTTCGTACCGACGTGTTCTGGGTTCACCGCGTCGTGGTGACCGTGCACGAGAAACTCGTCGATGCCGTCCTTGACGTACGGCGTCGCATTCGGAGTGCCGAAAAGACGCTGCGAGTTGGTGTCGTTCTCGGTAAAGAGGATCTCACCGGCGCCTTCGCATTCCAACACGCGCTCGCCAAGATCACGATGCGATATCGAGATCACGCCGCGCTTGTTCTCGCGCAGCATCGGCTTGGTCGCCCCCGCAGTCCACGCCCATGTGTTGCGAAACAAGAGTGTCGGAAGCACGTGCAGCGTGGCAGCCTCCGGGACCTCGATTGTGGACGGTGATCTGAATAAGAATGTCTTCCGGCGACGCCTTGGCATACTCGACAAAAACGTCAAAATACCGATTTTCGTCAAATGCACCCGTGTCGAGCAGTTCGTATTCCAGATCCAAACGAGAGCGCTGCTTGTTGGTCGCGATAAGATTTTCGTAGGGATAGGCGCGCTGCGGGTACTTGTACAGGTATTTCATGTAGGAGTGAGTGGGCGTACTGTCGAGATAGAAGTAGTACTCCTTCACGTCCTCGCCGTGATTGCCTTCGTTGTTCGTCAGTCCGAATAAGCGCTCCTTGATGATCGGATCTTTTCCGTTCCAAAGCGCGAGGGAAATGCAGAGCTGCTGCTGATCGTCGGAGATACCTGCCAGTCCGTCCTCGCCCCACCGGTAGGCTCGCGAGCGCGCGTGGTCATGGGTGAAATAGTTCCAGGCGTCACCTGAAGAACTGTAATCTTCTCGTACCGTCCCCCACTGCCGCTCGCTGAGGTAGGGACCCCATTTTTTCCACGGGACGCCCTTGTCCCGCGCCTCGCCCAAACGCGCTCGTTCGTCACTCATGCGCTCGTCCTTCTCGTAGGTGATCTTGTAGAAATACCAGTCAAGGATCGCGGCTGGAATTGGACCTAAGCCCTATGGTAGTCACTGTGATGGGATCAAAGTGCCAGTGGCAGCGACCGCGAAGCGACCACGTTCCGATGGCAGCGACGGCGATGGGACCAAAGTCCGATGGCAAGGCGCTCCGCTTCGCCGTATTTCGTTATTCAGACTAGATCGACATGCGGGGAGATTGACTTGTTGCGTCGCGCTGGAATTCACTCGGTTTGCACCTATTGGTGCTTTACGCAGCTGCCGAAGCCTTTGCGCAGACTCCTGCGCCGACGGCCGCGCCAAGTCCGCCTGCCATATATCCGGCCAATGGCCAAAGCGATGAGCAGATGCAAAAAGACAAGTCCGAGTGCAACACCTGGGCCACGCAGCAGACCGGCTATGACCCCGTCAAAGTCTTACAGCAACAACAGGCGCAGCAGGCTCAGCAGACGCAGCAGGCCCAGACGGCGCCCCCCGCGTCCGACGGCCAAGTTGCCAGAGGCACTGTTGGCGGTGCGGCCGGGGGAGCCGCGCTCGGCGCGATCGCAGGCAATGCCGGCAAAGGAGCGGCGATCGGAGCCGCGGTGGGCGCGGTGGGCGGCGGTGCGCGCAAGCGCAAGCAAGAGCAAGCGCAACAGCAGGCGCAGCAAGCCGCTCTGCAGCAGCAGGCCGCGCAGCAGGCTGCCGCCAACCAAAAACTCAGCGACTATCAGCGCACTGTTCGGCGCTTGCATGCAAGGGCGCGGTTACAGCGTGAAATAGGTGAACCCGAGCGAGGAGAAAAGACGATGCGTCTAGAATTATCTGCGACGCTGCGTGGATTGAGTGCGCCGCGCGAGAGCCCCATCGCTGTTCGATGCCGGGCATAGAGCGATCATTCCATGATTCGCAGGCCGAATTTGCTCCACTCGAACCCGGTGCCGCCCGGATTTCGAGAATTTCCTGCAGTATCACATTGTAAAGCGCGGCGAGACGTTATCCAAAATCGCCGAAGCGCACTACGGCGATTCAAGGCACGCCGCCACGCTTCTCGAAGCGAATCGTGATGTACTCTCGGAAAGCGAAGAGATATTCCCAGGTCAAAAATTGCGCATCCCGTAAGGCCGAGATTAAGTGCTGGCCTCACTATCGCTCTCGTGCAACGCTGAATTGATCATCGCAATCAGGTGTTCGCGGCGCAGCGGCTTTGCAAGATAGGCAATCGCGCCGTCGGCGAGGCACTGTTCACGAATGGCTGGCTGGTCATGCGCTGTAACAACAATGATCGGCAATTTTATTTTGGCAAGAGTCAATTGCCGTTGCACATCGCGGCCGGTGAGCCCGGGCATCTGAAAATCCAGCACCACGCAGTCGGGGCGACGCGTATCTATCGAATCAAGAAATTCCTGACCGGACGCGAAAACCATGACATCAAAGCGCGATGCGCGCAGCGTGCGCGACAGCGCGCGCCTGACGGACTCTTCGTCATCGACGATCGCAATGAGTGGCCGCACCGTGCTCATGGTGCATCATTGGGCGCCCGCGCGTCCGCCGAGCGATAGTGGATCTTCGTCCTATGCATTGATTCTGGCCGTGAACCGAAAGATGGCACCGCCATTCGGCCCATGCTCAGCCCACAGGCGGCCGCCGTGCGCCTCGACAATTGAGCGGCAGATCGCGAGTCCAAGCCCCAAGCCTTGTT
The DNA here is from genome assembly GCA_963749775.1 of uncultured Gammaproteobacteria bacterium. Taxonomy (GTDB): domain Bacteria; phylum Pseudomonadota; class Gammaproteobacteria; order Steroidobacterales; family Steroidobacteraceae; genus Bog-1198. The sequence continues at coordinate 408,122 of CAVVPB010000003.1, read as the reverse complement.
TCTTGGTCGTCACGAAGGGCTGAAAAATTCGTTCCAGATCGCCCGAGGGGATGCCGCGCCCTGCGTCGGAGAAGGAACACTCAATGAAGCTGCCGTCGCCGGCAAGCTGCGTTGCGATAGTAAGCTTTCTTTCGGATGCTACCACGCCGGACATCGCCTCGCACGCATTGACGATGAGGTTCAGAGCGACCTGCTGCATTTGGACTTTATCGGCAAGTACCCGCGCTGCATTGGGATCGAGCTGCATGCCGACCGAGACGCCCCGAGTGATTAGGTCGCTGTGCGCAAGCTCCAAAACCTCGCGCACGACCTGATTCAGGTCCACGGGCTGGCGCTGTATTTCGCCCCTGGCCAGCATCGAGCGCAGCCGCTGAATGACCTCGGCGGCGCGTACATCGTCCTGGATGATGTCGCGCAAGATGTCGCGAATTTCAGGTAAATCGGCAGAGTCGCGCATCAACAGCTGAAGAGCCGCCTCGGCATTACCGAGAATCGAGGTAAGGGGTTGATTGAGTTCATGCGCGAAGGCGCCGGAGAGTTCCCCCAGAACTGCGGCGCGGCCGAGCAGCGCCAATTGCTGACGTTGTTCGCCCGCCTGTAGGGTGGCTGTCTTGCGTTCGGTGATATCCGACCGAATGATGACGGCCCCGCCCTCCGAACGCCGCAACGGTTCTATGCAAATTTCGAACCACAACAATCCGTCGGCCGTTTCAATGGCAAGTTCAAGCCGCCGCCGCGCGTTCATTCCGTCGAGTACATCACGAACCGCCGCCAGCAGATCCGCGGCCACGGCGTCACCATTCGCCGCCGCCGCCGCGCATAGCTCCAAGTACTGGCTACCGATGCGCGCGCTTTCGAAGGGACGAATCGCGGCGCACTCGACGAAGCGTCGCCACGAATCATTTGCATCGATGATGATTCCGGCGGCATCCAACACCACGATCTGGTCGCGGATGGAGCCAAGAATCGCGGTATGCAGCAAATCGGCCCGGTGGCGCGCTTCCTCAGCGCGTCGAATAGGCGATAGATCCAGAGCAAACGAGAGTCGTTCATTCGACTGCCCGGGAAGTGGCAATGTCTGCACCAAGACCGGATTCTTGCGGCCGTCGCGAAGCACGAGTTCGCGCTCCTGCAAATCACTATCCGGCATCCAGGATTTTGCATCGCTCGTTTCCGCGGGCAACTGCGCCGTGCTCGCGCTCAATGATGGAAGTTGAATCTGGCCGTCATCCAGATCGGTTGGCTCAAATCCCGTCAGGCGATAGAAAGCATCGTTGGCATCAAGGATGTGCCCGCCGCTACGCCAAATGATGGTCGGGACGATATTTCGGGCAAACAGCGTTCGAAACCGCGCCTGCATGGGTCCCTTCGCCGACTGCAATGCATCGCGTTCCTCGAGCGCTGCGGCCAGCAGCAGCAGTGGCGTGCACAGAGCGACGAAATAGAGCACCAGGGACAAGGCATTCTGTGGCGGCGATAGTGCAATGAACGGTCCCATGCCGTTCACAAGGCCCCAAGTGGCGAGTGATCCCAACAGCAGGATCGAGCCGCACGCCCCGACGACGCCAAAACGCATCGCCGCCCACAGTAAAATCGGCAACGGCGCATACAGGATCGCCGACGAATTGGTCAGACCAATGACCGGTGCGGCGAACACCGCGATCCCGACGGCAGCGATGGTCACGAATAGCAGGCACCCCTCGGCTGCCCGCATGGCCGGCACCGGTCGGCCGCCGGTGCGAATCCAGTTTGCCGCACGCACAATGAGCGGCACCAGGGTGAGTATTGCAAACGCGTTGGTCAGAGTGCGCGCGAACACGGTGACCCAGAAGGTGTGGATCACGCCCAGGGCGAGAAAAGCCGCCGCCAGCAGGATACTGGTTGAAACGGAGGCCAGCAGCGCGCCGAACGCGATCAGCCCGATCGCCGCTTTCAGGGTATTGAAACGTGCGGCGTCCGGCGCGAAGGCGGATAGCGCGAAGGCGCCAATCAGTGCGGTGGAGCAATTGACGATGTATTGAATTGCAACGATCTGTATCGATACGTCGGGCAGCTGTGCCAGTAGGTGCGCGGGCAGCACCATGGCCAGGTAGACCCACCAGGTCTTGCGCTTGGCGAGAACCAGTGCGGCCAGCAGGATGGCGTTGGGGGCCCACAACATGGAAACCGAGGCCGAAGGAAATGCCAGTGCAGCCCCGAGCTCCGCCGCTAGATAGTATGCAACGGCGACGCAGGCGGCTGCGCGAACCGTGGGTTCCCCCGGCGGCTGCAATTTGCCGATGACAATCGGTCGGATGTCCGGCCCGTCTTCAGCACCCGAATGGTCGCCGGATAGGGCTTGAGATGCGAAACTGGCGTCCTTCCTCATAGCGGCAGCTACTCTAAGAGACACGGCGTTGCGCTGGCACCCGCGCTTGATCTTAGCGCGACAGCGGAGGCGCCGGCAGGTTAGACCTAGGTCTGATTCCCATATACCCTTGGGCTCCTCATTGTTATTACGACACCCGCGATCTCGCCACGCACAATTGCGCGCATTCGCTCTGCGTACTCAAGACGCAGCCCCAAGATTCTCGCTCTGCGGCCCGGTGATGTGCCCCAAGAGCGCACCGGTGAACCGATTTTTTTCGAAGGGAATGGTTACGTGAAAGGTCGCGCCAACCCCATCGCTTGTGGCGCCGACTTGACCCCTGTGGGCCTCGACGATGGTGCGTACCAGGAACAGTCCGAGACCCATACCCTTGGGCTTTGTGGAAAAGAACGGCTTGAACAAATTCGCAATCTGCTCGGGCGGGATGCCCGGCCCGCTGTCCGAAATCGAAACGCTGTAATTGCTTTCGGAATCCACGTCGCTATGGATACTGATCTGTCGGCGCTCGAGTGACGAATCCTTCGTTGCTTCAATGGCGTTCATCAGCAAATTCAGCAGAACCTGCTGCAACTGGACGCGATCGCCTTCGAGCACCGGGGCGGGATCCACCAGCCGGGTAGTGACGGTTATTTGCAGCGACTTCGTTAAGGGCTCCAGCAGCTTCAGCGTTTCCGAAATGATCTCATTGGGGTCAACGGACTGCACTTCCACCACATTCTTGGTCAAAAGACTCCGAAGTCGCCGGATGACCTCGGCCGCCCGCAAATCATCGGCCCCGATATCCTCGAGTATCTGCTTTATTTCGCCGAGCGGAGGATTATCCTGTGACAGGAGAATCGAGCCTGCCTCGGCGTTGCTGAGAATCGCCGTCAGGGATTGGTTGAGCTCATGGGTGATTGAAGCCGTCAACTGACCCGCCGAGACCAACCGGTCGGCGTGAGCGAGTTCTTCGCGTTGCTGCTCCACTTGCGCCTCTGCCCTTGCGCCCCGGCGGCGCTGTCGCAGCCATCCGGTCAACAGGCTGCCGAGGATTGCGGCCAAGACGACCAGCGCCATCACTTCAGTTTGATGCCTCGAGATGAAAGACGCTTCGCGGAAAAGGATCCGACACGAGCGTTGGGATTCGCGATTCATCGAGATGCCAACGTTGAACGGCTCTCCAATCGATCGCGCAGCCGGGTTGCGTCACCGGCGCATGCGGAATGTCCGCCGCGGGTTCTCCATTGAGAAGCCGCCGGGCGATTTCGCCGACCGCGTAGGCTTTTGAATCGCTCGCTCGGGTGATCAGCCCCCCCACGATCCCGAGGCCCATGAGTGACCCGTAGCCCGAGTACATGGGTGCCTTCGATGTTTCAGCAAGTCTTCGCGCGACATCTTGGCTTACGTAGGCTTGACCGCTTTGATCGCGCACCACACTGACATAGATCACTATCGTATTGCGATCGACTGACGCCACCGCATTTAGGATCTCATCCATCGGAAGCTTGTCAGTTGCTTCGATCGCGATGTCGCTTCCTAAAGGGCTCCAGCATACGCATCACATACTGGCCCCAATATTGGTCGTGGTCGGTTGTGCCAAACACGACCAGCGCGCGTCGCGCCTCCGGTTGCAAGCGCCGCGCCAGTTCAAGCGTTCCGGCAAAATCCACATCGACGCTTACTCGCGGAATACCCGCGGGCACTTCACCGGCGCGCACACGCTGCTCGGCCACGTCGACAAACATCAGCGGCGTTTGCGGCCAAAGCTCTGCACGGTGTCGCATCACGACGCTAAACATTTCCGCGTGCGTGATGATCAGATCGGGAGGATGGGATGCGTACTTCTCGAGGAGCTGCTCGATGAATGCCGGCTCCTGCAATCGTGTTCCCGCCAATCGCAAGGTCTCAAAGCCTTCGGAGTTAAATTCGAGGGGCTGGCGCAGCGCCGCACTTAGCGCACTGCGAGTGGCTGCATCCGCCGCTATCACCTGACGGGCGTGCAAGTCGTCCGGGTGGAGCAACAGGATACGGATCGGTGCGCTGTCATTACGCTCAGCGGCGTAAAGCTCGCTTCCGAGCAGTACCAGGGCAGACGCCAAGCAGCCGAACAACGCTACGGGCGCGGCCTGCAACATCCGCCGTACGGCATCAATCAGCCAATCCCCATCCTCCATGACATCGCTCTTTGGGGCGCACGTCGCGCCCGGCGTCGATCTGTAATGGCAGAGGGCCGATTATGAACGACCTCTACCAATGCGTCCCGCCTCCCATCTTGCAAGGCACTGTATTATGTAACATTATTTAGCTTATTGCGCTTATATATCGCATTTTCCCCGTACTGCGCAAATCAATTCGGCTGTCGCGGCTTCCTGCTGGCCGGTTTGGGAAAGTCAAGCGATCGCGGTAGATAAAGGGCGCAAGCGGATTGGCGAGACATTGCCAAAAGCGCCAATGCGTCGATTTTCAGGTTCATTCTGAATTTCGACGAATACGCAAATAGGTCCTTGATCCAATAGTTTCGCTAAAAAGTTCGCGCAAGACTACCGCTCGGGCAGTCAGGGACTTGGATCAACCGATGGATGCTTGTACCAACGTGCAGGGTAACTCTTCAGTTTTGTGCACGACGCCATTCGTACGGTACATATTTGACGTTCGTCGACCCCCGACTTCAAGACCGATCGCCCCTTCTGGCCCGGCGTCGTGGGTATCCAAGACGTCGGGGCCAGATTTTTACGGGTTCGAATGACGGAAATCAATCTAGGGAGAACGGCGCATGGATACGCCGGTAGCAATCGAAATGAACGACGATGAATCAAAGATTGAAGCGCTTGCGCGAATACTGCAAGCGGAAGGGTTTACCACACGCACCTGGGCTTCGGCGCTCGAGTTTCTCGAGGCTCATGAGGCGGAAATGTCCGACTGGGCGGCGGCGAACGTGCGTGCCCCGGGCAGTTAAGCGGCTCGGATCCTAGCTAGCGCTTCCTTACCGCGTTACGGCGGGTTGACGACCACGTAGCTCGTGCTAGTCCCGGTGAATTGCGGCTGATACCACGTGCTCCCGCACTGCTGGTAGGTCAGGCCGTTGACCACCACCGCGGCACAAGAAGGTGGCACCGTGTTGACGATCGACCCCACGACCGCAGCGGTCACCGCCACCGTGGCGGTAACCGCCGCCGCAGTAGCGACCGGATGGTAACAACATCCTCCGCCATAGTAGCCGCCGCCGTGAGCGTCGACCTCGACATTGCGGTTCACATTCACGTTCTGATTGACGTTGACGTTGCGGTTTGCATTCACGTTCTGGTTTGTATTGACGTTGCGGTTTGCGTTCGCGTTCTGGTTTGTATTGACGTTGCGGTTTGCGTTCGCACCCTGGTTTGCGTTCGCGTTGTGGCCTGCGCTCGCGCTTGGACTGCGATTGACGCTGGTGCGTGCAGCTCCTCCGCCTCCACCCCCGCCCCTGCCGCCGCCGCCTCGCTGCGAATCAGCCGTAGGTGGCAAGCTGAATAGTGTCAGCGCCAACAGGGTCGAAATCATCAGTCGGAGTGGCGGTGTCACAGTAGTCTCCTACTTTTTCTTGCCATCGGCGTCAGAGTCTTCCCGCTTCGCAAGCACGATCTTATGCGCATCCTTCGGCGGATTGAAAGTGAAGGCGCCATCGTCAAAAGAGGGCGCAAGATTCCAAGTCAAGATCATGCTATGTCGCGGACGAGCGGGGTCGCTGGTCGTCGTCAGTATCAGTCTTCGCGGCAACGGGAAAGCGCCATTTTGGATCCATATCTGCCAGTCCAGGCCCGGTTGACGAAACGCATATTGTTGGCACGTTACGCCCAAGACTTGGCTTGGGCCGAAATCCTTGGCGGCCGTGATCGCGGCTGCGTCCGCACGAGGAGTACCCCAGAGAAACAGGTCCTGCAGCGGCAAATCGATGTCGTACTTTTCGATGAGCACATCGGCGAGTTGAGCGATGGTCGCCGGCGCCGGCACGGTCGCGTAGTAATTCACGCGCTCGGCCCAAATCGTCAGGACTTTCCCGTCGTAGAAGAAAAGGCGATGCTTCTCATCGCTGGTAACCTCAACACGCAGTCGATTCGGAGGCTGAGCCAGGAGATCCGTGACTGCGTCGCTCGCAATGACCTGTCCGTCATCGGTGACTTCGTCCGTGCTGGTCGCGGCACTGACTTGAAAAGCCTTGAGCGAGCGCAGATACGCGCCCATCTTATTGAGCGCTGCCATCGCCGCGGGTTCAATTGCCTTGGCGGCGGGCGCGGCCGCTTTTGCCGGCGGTTCGGCCGGCTTCATCGCATTGCCGGCGGGTTGCTGAGCACGCCCACCGGAGGGCGCCAAGCCCAGCGCGAGAACGGACGCCAACATCAGCATGGGAACTGCGAAATAATTTGAGCGCATGATAGGGATCTCCGCCCCCGGCAAAGGGTGCTTGTACGACGTAACCGCGCCAGGAAGCATTGGACCTTAGTCCAATGGTCCGCATCGGCCTTGGCCGCGTTTCAGCGGTCCTTTCCGGCGCGATCGGCGCTTCGCTTGATACCGGCCTGCACGGAACGCGCTAGTTTAGCGACGCAATTCTACAAACCCGCTGTATTCCCACGGGCGCATGGCCAGCACGAAGGCGACACCAAACTGATCCTTCGACCCCCGGTCTCGTTCCGTGATTTCCATGCACTCGCGAACCGCGTGCTGCAGCGCGCGTTTTAGCTTTGCCAGCCCCTGCTCGGAAATGGCCTCACCATGGAAAAAATATTCCTGACGTTCGCCGACGAAGTGATCGGCAAAAAATTCCTTGAGCAGTTTCTGATGGATGAACCGCTGAACCGGCCCGCCCCGGCGCCAGCTGAAGCGGCGACTCACCAGCAGCCTCGCGCGATTGCCCGGCTGCAACTCGATTATTTTCAACCGATCGAGCTTGATGAGATAGCGCTGCACCTCGATGGCGCTGAACTTGTAGGTTTTGACGATTTCATCGAACGGCGTGCGGCTGAGAGTGAGCCATGCGATCAACAACAGCCCCGGGTCGGAGACAATCTCCCTTTCCTGACTTGCGGAAAGCTGGTTGGTGGGTGCGCCGTGATCCTGAGCGCGCTCGAGGATGATGGGCAGCTCCAAACCGAGCAAATCGCAGATCTGATCCACGCGCTGCAGGGTGAAATTCTCGGTCGAGAACAACCGCTTCACGCTGGCCACGCTCAGCTGCAAATGTTGAGCGACTGCGGCGTAGGTGTAGCCGCCCTCGCGCAAAGCGCGTTTGAGTTCCGACACGATCACTGCCCGTGTTGCCATTGCCTGCTCCTATTGCAGCGCAAAAGTATTATCAGACGATACCAAAAGCCTGATTTTACGCAACCACTTATCTAGAGGTATCTTTTTTTTGTGGGCTGAGTACGCTGCCAAGCGTCGGTTCAAACGGGGATGTTTCATGTGTATCCGGACTTGGCAAAGGGACGGGGAACTGGCGGCCCACATCGCGCCAACGCGACAAGCCGCAAGTGATGTCGGCGCAGCGCTGGTCACGGGCGCAAGCGGATTTCTCGGCTGGCATTCGCACGTCCCGAGCTTTGGGCATGCGTGGCCGACTCGCCGCAGGGCTTCACAGTGACCCGCAACACGGCGCAGGCGGCGCTCAAGCCAAGGATCGATGTCATGGAAAACACAACGGCGCCCCTGGCCAAACTCACCCGTCCCGCGCTGACCGCCGCGTTTGCGCGCACTCGCCTGTTCGAGACTCTCGATCGGCACAAGGGCTCACCGGTGATCTGGCTGGCGGGTCCGCCGGGATCGGGAAAGACCACGTTGGTAACCGACTACACGGTGCGCCGCGGATTGAACGGGCTTTGGTATCAGATTGATCGTGGCGACAGTGACCTCGCCTCGTCCTTCTACTACCTGACGGAGGCGGCTCGGATCAGCGGTCGCAGCGTGCCGTTGCCGCCCTTTCAACCCAGCTATCTAGCCAATGTGGAGGCCTTCGCCAGGACGTTCTTCCGCGAACTTTTTCACACCGAAACACCTTACCTAGTGTTCGACAACTACCAGGACGCGTTGCACGAATCGGTGCGCAACAACATCGTGCTTGCTGCGATGAACGAGTTGCCGCAAGGCGGCCGCATCTTCGTGCTCAGCCGGACAGAGCCTTCCTCGAGTTTCGCCGGCTTGCGTGCTCGAGGGCGCATGACGGTCATCGGCTGGAACGATCTGCGGCTTACCCGCGAGGAATGCCGCGGCGTGGCCAGGGCAAGGGGCGTTGCCCTCAACGAGGCCGAGCTTGCCGATCTGCACTCGCGAACCCAAGGGTGGGTGGCCGGACTGGTGTTGCTGCTGCAGGGATTGCGTTCAGGCGCACCGACCGCGGTTCAATCCTTGGGTACCCCCACGGTGATCTTTGACTATCTTGCCGAGGAGATATTCGAGAAATTCGCGCCTTCGGTGCGCGAGTTCCTGCTGCATGCGGCCTACCTGTCGCAGATCACCACGGCAATGGCAGCGCAGCTGGGCATTGGAAATGAAGTGCGGGACGCGTTGCGTGACATCACGGCCAGCGAATTCCTGGTGACTCCAATCCAGACCGAACCGCAGCTCATCTTTCAGTTTCATCCGCTGCTGCGTGAATTCCTACGCTCGCGCGCCGAATCGTCCGGTACGCCCCAGGAGATCGAAGGCCGACGACGCCGGGTAGCGCAGGTATTGCACGATCACGGCCATTCTGAAGAGGCGGCCGGTCTTTATATCCGCAATCGCGACTGGGAGTCCCTGACGGACATCATCCGGGAAACCGCTGACATCCTGCTCAAGCATGGGCGCGGACAAACGCTGCAGAGCTGGATCGAAGCGCTTCCCGCCTCTCACAGCAGCTCAGACCCCTGGATCACCTATTGGCTCGGGGCCGCCCGTTACCCCTTTGCCCCGCGCGAAGCGCGGCAGTTGTTCACGCAGGCTTACCAGCGCTTCAGCGGCGCGGCGATCGTCGAGGTCCATGGAGTCGTCTCCGCGCTCAACAGTGTCATCGATTCGATCATCAACGATCCGAACGATTTCAAGCTGCTCGACCCATGGATTGAGGCCGGCGCCCTGTGGGGACCGAGGCTGGCCGAATGTCACTCGCCGGAGCTGCGAGCGCGCATCACCGGCAATGTGTACATGGCGATGGCGCTGCGTCAGCCTCAGCACCCGGACATTCCCATCTGGCGCGAGCGCACGCAGCAGCTGATGCAATCCACGGCTGACCCGAACGTGCAGGTGTCGCTGCTGGCCATGGTTATCGCGCTGGCCGCTTGGGTCGGGCAATTCGCGCGGGTCGAACCGCTGCTCGACACGATGCGCACCGCCGTCAAGTCGCCGGAGATCTCGCCGGTCACCGCCACCAAGGCGGCGCAGTCTGAGTCGATGTTTTATATGCTCGCTGGAGATCGCGAACGGTGCGTCGACGCCTCGCTGCGCGGGCTCGACATCCTCGCGAGAACAGGCGTGCGGATCTGGAATGACACCTTCCTCATCAATGCCTTGTGCGGAGCCTTGGCCGAGGCAGACGTCGAGGGTGCCGCCGCATTCCTGCGGCAGATCGAGTCACGACCGATCGGGGATCGAAAGCTTGACGTCTTCCTGCGCGCTTACGGCGCGGCGTGGTTTGCCATGCTTCAAGGCGATGCCTTTATCGCGCACCGGCACCTCAAGATCGCGGTACGCACCGCCGCGGAACTCGGTCTGCCGTTTTTCCAGGTGATCGCGAGCATCGGTCTGGCGCAGGTCTTGTTCGACAATGGCGATGAGCGCGGCGCGCAGCAGCAACTGACCTGTGCGCTGCAAATCGCGGGCACGCTGCGCAATCGACTGCTCGATTTCACCATGTTGATGTGCCGCGCGCACATGGCTCTGCGCCGCGGCGAGGACACCGAGGGGCTGGGTCTGCTGCGCGCCGGGCTGGAATTGGGACGGGAACGCGGACTGATGCACTTTCTGTGGTGGCAGCCGCAGAAGGTTGCAGAACTATGCCAACGGGCGCTGCAGGCGGATATCGAGCCTGACTACGTACGGCGGTTGATCCTGCGACGGGGCCTGATGCCGGCGCGGCCACCCTACCAACTGCACTCCTGGCCGTGGCGCTATCGGATCGAGGCGCTGGGAAATTTCAAGCTGTCGCGCACGGAGCCTGCGACATCTTCGACTGCCAAACGTTCTGGCCGTCCGCTCGACTTGCTGAAAGTGCTCGTCGCCAACGGCGGGGAAGCCGTCAAATTGGAGCGTGCCGCCGAGGCGCTCTGGCCGCATGTGGACAATGATTACGCGCTGCGTTCACTCACCACAACGCTGCATCGGTTGCGCAAAGACCTCGGCGATGATAGCGCGGTGCTGGTGAGCTCCGGCGAGTTGTCCCTCAACCGCCGGCTCTTCTGGCTGGACACCTGGGCCTTCGAGCAGGCCAGCGAGCAAACGCTGGCGCTCGCGGGCGCCTGCCGATCTGCGGAGCAGGCCCCGGCCGTGTTGGGGGCGGCGCGGGCGGCGCTCGGCTACTGCCGCGGTACGCTGCTCGCCGACGATGCGCAGACGGCGTGGAGCGTGGCGCCGCGTGAACGCTTCCGATCGCACCTGTTGCGATTGCTGACGACAGTCGCCGCGGTGCTCGAAAAATACGGTCTGATCGAAGACTTGCTGAATTTATACCGGCAGGCCTTGGAATCGGATTCGCTCAACGAAGCGCTGTACCGCCGTCTCATGCTGTCGCTGATGAACACCTCACGACCGTATGAGGCCAGCGAAGTCTACCAACGATGCCGCGCCGTCTTAAAGGCCGAGCAGCGCACCGAGCCGTCGGCGGCGACTCAGGACCTGTATCGATCCTTGCATGCGACCTGCAATGTAAGTTCACTGTAAGAGAAGTGGTACTCACCCGTAAGCGGATGCGGACCGGCGCACTGCTAGATTGAAATCGTCGAAGGAACTTCGACCGCGCGACCGCTGGCCGCGCGCACATCGTGCTGCGCGGGCAGCGGGAGATCCGGGATGAAACCGATTGCTGCGATCGTCGTGCTGGCCGCACTCTTAGGCTCAGCGCCCTCGCGCGCGCAAGAGCAGTCGCTCGGACGTCTCTGGGCGGACTTCGGCTTAGGCTATGGAAACATGCATTCGGGTTCCATTCCCGACGCCGGCGGCGGCTTGTGGCTGGACGCGCAAATCGGCGCACGTATCAACAGCCAATGGCTTGCCGGCTTGAACATCGGCGGCCTTGGCATGCAACCGGCCGCCGGCAACTACAATTCAGACAACCAGGACATTTACGGGCAAGGCATCACCAATGTGTTCCTGGTGGTTCAGTTTGAACCGAAATCGGACCACGGCTGGTTCGTTGGTGGCGGCGCGGGCGAGGTGATTTACGCCAACAAGAGGCTGGCCGATGAGACGGGTAACACGCGCAGCGGCAGCGGTCATGGCGCTATCGCCCGCATCGGCTACGACTGGCGCTCGTCAAATCGGGGTCACGTCGAAACCACGCTGGGCTACGAGCTGGGAAACGTCGGCCTATATGCGCCAGTGGGCGGCAATTTTCGCTTCTCGATTATCGCCGCCAGCATTCACGTGGCGTATCACTGATGGGCGAGCGCTGTCAGGCGTGCGCGGCCCAGCTTGGGTCACCGGGCGTGTAGGGAATACAGGGATCGAAGCGCCCGGGCGATTCGACGTAGCGCAATGCTTGCGTGCAACCGACTTCGGAGGTGAAGTAGCCGAGCAGCGCGAGTTCCTTCATCATGCGAAAATAGTGGGGCGGCTCCTTGATGGTCGCGGCACGCTCGCCGGCGGCCGCCGTGGCCTGATCCGCGCGCACGGGCGCAAGTGCCTGCCTGTTGCGATCCGCCGCCTCGCGCGCATCCATCACCTCTTTTTGCTCCCGGTCAAGGGCGGTGAGCACGGCGAGCCGCTGCTGCGGTGTCGCCGCCATGAACGAAACGCTGTAGGCTTTCCTGGCCGCGTCATCCACCGTGTGCATGCCTTCGCGAAACACCTTCTGCTGAGCAGGGCTGTAGCAGTCAGTGACCATGAGGGCCATGAACGCGCCGGTTTTTGCCGCCTTCGCACCCGGCGTTTTGGTTTCTGGCAGAATCGTTTCGGCGATCTCGTCCAGCAGCGCGATCTCTGGGACGGTGAATTCGCCGGATGTTGCCTGAAGAGGGGATCCCGCCTTCTCAACAGCGGCCAACAGGCCGCTGCCGCCGATGAATGCGACGCCCCCCAGCAAGGCGCTTACGCGACGAATTGCGTCGCGGCGATTGATCAGCAGGTCTTCGGCCGTTGCGGATGACGCGTTCATAAGCTCACAGATTGCGCCGATTCAGTTCGTTCACGGCAAAGTCCGCCGCTCGAGCCGTGAGCGCCATGTAGGTAAGCGACGGGTTCTGACATGCGCTCGAGGCCATGCAGGAGCCATCGGTGACAAAAACATTGGGGGCATCCCACACCTGGTTATGCGCGTTGAGCACAGAGCTCTTCGGATCGCGCCCCATGCGCGCCGTTCCCATCTCGTGGATCGCCATCCCCGGATAGGATCCACGGTCAAAGGTCTTGACCATTCTCGCCCCGGCGTGCTCGAGCATCTCCGCGATGTCGGCAATCATATCCTTGCGCATCAAGCGCTCGTTCTCGCCGGTGGCGCAATCAATCTTGAGGACCGGCAGCCCCCATTTGTCCTTTCGGTTGGTGTCGAGTCCGACCTGATTGGCGTGGTTCGGGAGCATCTCGGCGAATGCCGTGGCGCCGAACACCCAGGGACCCGGAGTCGACATTTCGTCCTTGAAGGCCGCCCCCACGCCCAGTTCCCTGACCGCCCGCTGCCACCCCTGCCGGCTCGCGCTGCCCTGATAACCGAATCCGCGCAAATACTCGCGCTTGTCGCCAAACAAGTTTCGATACCGCGGAATGTAGATGCCATTGGGACGCCGACCGTAGTAGGTCTTGTCGTTCAAACCCACGAGCTGTCCCTCGGCACCACAGCGAAAATGATGATCCATGAGGTTGTGGCCGAGTTCACCGGAGCTGCTGCCCAGGCCTCCTGGCCAGACATCGGTCGCGGAGCGCAAGAGCAGCCAGGTTGAGTTGAGGGTGGAGGCACAAAGAAAGATGACCTTCGCGCTGTAATCAGTCGTCTTATCGGTGACGGCGTCCAGCACCCGGACACCAGTGGCGCGCTGGCGCTGCTTGTCGAAGAGCACCTCGGTCACGATCGACCAGGGTTTCAGCGTGAGTTTGCCGGTCTTGGCGGCGGCCGGCAGTGTAGAGGACTGGGTGCTGAAGTAAGCTCCGTAAGGACATCCCAGCCAGCAGGCGTCGCGATATTGGCAGGGCGCGCGTCCGGTCAGCGCCCGAGTCGCGTTCGCGGTGCGTCCAATGATGATTCGGCGCTTACCGTCGAAGGCATTCTGTAGCCGCCCCGCGATCAATTCTTCGCCGCAGTTAAGGGCCATGGCCGGCAGGAATTGTCCGTCGGGAAGCTGCGGCATCCCCTCGCGCGAGCCGGAGATTCCCGCATGCCGTTCCACATGGTCATACCAGGGTGCCAACTCAGCGTAACGAATCGGCCAGTCGTTCGCGATCCCCTCTTTGGCGTTGGCCTCAAAGTCAAAGTCGCTCCAGCGGTAACTCTGCCGACCCCAGGTGAGCGACCGACCCCCCACCTGGTAGCCGCGGTACCAGTCGAAGCGTTTCACTTCCGTGTAAGGAGAGTCCTGCTCGTTAACCCAAAAAGCCAGGTTCTTCTCATTGAGCGGATAGTCCCGCTTGAGCACCGGGTAGGCCTCTTCCATCGCACGCGTTCGGCCGCCGCGGTGCAGGTATTCCCAGGGCGCCTTGGTGGCGTTGACGTAGTCCTTGATGTGCTCGACATTGCGGCCGCGCTCCAGCAACAGAACCCGAAGCCCTTTCTCGGTGAGTTCCTTGGCCGCCCATCCGCCGGATATGCCGGAGCCGACGACAATCGCGTCATAGCTAGCAGACTGCACGGCTGTTTCCCCAGTAAATTGGCCCGCGATCGTACAAAAAACCTCCGCGGTTGCGGCTTTCAACTTATTCTATCTCGATTCCGCCAATGTACTATCGTTATCCTTTGGAGACGCGAGCATCACATGCGATTGACCCGACGAGAATTCCTCATCCAGTCAGGGGCCTTTAGCGCGGTGATGTTGGCGTCCCATGGGTTGTCGCACAGTGCGCATTCCGGTCCCCTCGCCCGGCCCATCGGTATTCAGCTTTACGCGGTCAACTCGGCCATGCAAGAGAATCCCGCCGGCACACTCAAGAGCCTTCGAGAAATTGGCTTTCGCGAAGTTGAGACCGCCGGTTTCGGCAAGCTTTCGGCGCAAGAATTTCGCCAGCTGCTGGATGCTGCGGGCCTGGTCTGTCCCAGCGCGCACCTGCCCTTCGACAGCACCAATTTGGGCCCTACCTTCGAGGCTGCGCATGCGCTCGGAACACGCTACGTTGCCAGCGGATCGCTGCGCTCGAGCTTGCGCCCGCCAGTCACCGGCAGCTACGCAATGTCTTTGGATGAGGCGAAGCAAACAGCGGAGTTGGCCAATCGCATCGGCGAAAAAGCCCGGCAGGCCGGACTGCAGTATGCGTATCACAATCACCATCTCGAGTTTGCCGATCAGGGCGGCGTCATCGGCTACGACATCCTGCTGCGGGAAACAGATCCGGATCTGGTGAAATTTGAAATCGACTGCGGCTGGATGGTTGTCGGCGGCCGCAACCCGATCGATTATTTCAGAAAATACCCGAATCGGTTTCCGATGATTCACGTCAAGGATTTCTTGCCGGCTCAAGACCATCCGGATGCCGGCAACGCGCCGGCCCATCCTGGCGCGGAATTGGGCCACGGCATCATTGACTACAAGCCGATTTTCGCCGCGGCGGACCAGGCGGGGCTGCAACATTTCTTTGCCGAGCAAGAAGGGCCGTTCGTACGCATGAGCCAGCTACAGGCGGCGCAACAAGCCTTCGACTATTTGCGCGCCATCAACTAGCGGGTAGGCCGCGGCCCGGCAGAATCTCGGCGCCTGACATTTTTTTTCGGAGAGGTCAATGCCCGACAACATCCATCGCATCAGCCGACGCGCCGCGCTGAAGGGGCTCGCGACCGCTGCCGGCGTGTGCGCGGCCACGCAAATCCGTGCCGCAGCTGCGCTGCAGGCGTCAACCGGGAATTCCGCCGCGACCGTCGGCCGGCTCAAGCAATCGACATGCCGATGGCCGTATGCGCGCACGCCGCTGCCCGAGATGTGCCGCCGTGCGAAGCAGATCGGGCTCTCGGGGATCGATCTGCTATTCCAGGACGAGTGGTCTACCGCGCTCGACGCCGGACTTACCGTCTCGATGGGCTACCCCAGCCGGCGCGGGAAGTTTATCGCAACGGGATTCAACGATCCGGCCAATCACGCGCTGCTGCTGGGAGAATTGGAAACGGTGCTGCCGCTCGCCGCGCGTGCGCAGGTGCCGAACGTGATCGCCATGTTCGGCAATCGTGTTTCGGGTATCGACGACGGCGCGGCGATCGCCAATTGTGTCGCCGGCCTTGCCAAAATAGCGCCACTGGCCGAAGAGCAGCGCGTCACGATCTGCGTGGAGTTGCTCAACAGCAAAGTGGACCACCCGGGCTACCAGGGCGATCACTGCGCGTTTGGCGCGGCCGTCATGCAGGGGGTCAACTCGCCGCGAGTGAAACTGCTGTACGACATCTATCACATGCAGATCATGGAGGGCGATGTGATCCGCACGATCCGCGACAACATCCAATGGATCGGCCACTTTCATACCGGCGGCGTTCCCGGTCGCCATGAAATCAACGACAGCCAAGAACTCAACTACCACGCCATTGCCGCCGCTTTGGCGGCACTGAACTATCAGGGCTATGTCGCGCATGAATTCGTCCCGACGCGCAGCGATCCATTCGCCTCGCTCGAGGAGGCCTACCGATTGTGTACGGTGTGAGCACCGTGCCATTCGCGCCCGTAAGGAAAGCCTATGAAAAATCGAGCACTTGAGATGCGGCGAACCCTGGCGTTGGCGGCAGCGCTGGCCCTGGGCATTTTCTGTGTTCCCACCATGGCGCAATCCCCGCCGGGCGACCCGAAGGCCACCGAGCAGTGGGAACCGGTTCCGCCGGTGGTATCGCCTGGCGCGAGCGCCGGCGCACCGCCTTCGGACGCCATCGTCTTGTTCGATGGCCGAAACTTGGATCAGTGGGTAGCGACCAAAGACCATTCGCCGGCACGCTGGAAGGTCAAGGGCGGCGTCATGACGGTCGACAAGTCGGTCGGCAATATCGAGACCAAGCAATTGTTCAGAGACTATCAATTGCACCTTGAGTGGCTGATTCCCAGGGGGATTACCGGTGAGGGGCAGCTGCGCGGCAATAGCGGCCTGTTCCTTGCCTCGACCGGCCCCGGTGACGCCGGTTACGAAGTCCAGATTCTCGATTCCTGGAAGAATAAGACGTACGTGAACGGCCAAGCGGCGAGTATCTACAAGCAGGCAGCGCCGCTGGTCAATGCGATGCGCCCACCGGGAGAGTGGCAAACCTATGACGTGGTGTGGACGGCGCCGATCTTTGAGACTGACGGAACGCTCAAGAGTCCGGCCTACGTCACGGTGTTTCACAATGGGGTGCTGGTGCAAAACCACTTCCAGCTCAGCGGCGAAACGGTCTATATCGGAAAGCCTGCGTATCGGCCGTACCAGCGCGCCGCGATCAAGTTGCAGGCGCATGGCGACCCGTCGGCTCCCATCAGCTTTCGGAATATTTGGGTGCGTGAGTTGATGGGGAACGGTAGCTGAACCGCAAAAGGAGCGCGCTAGTTTCTCTCCCGGATCAGGAGGCTTTGAGTCGAACGGCCGATGAACCCGTCCCTGTCAAACAACTTTGCCTCCGCAAGTCCGCTTCCGGTGCCACCCATCAGCGATCGGGCATCGACACAGATCCATTCGCCTTGCGGTTTGCGAATCAGGCTAATCGACAGATCATTGTTCACAAACAGATAGCGGTTGAAATCGAGGACGGCGCTGATCCCATTGGCGGAATCCGCCGCGACGGCAACTCGCGCAACGGCAGTCGGTTCCTGCCCGGCAATGAGCGGATGGCGCAGACGGAACCACACGGCGCACGGACCCTTGAAAAAATCGCCATTCGCGAGACGGGTTTCCATCAGATCGGCATAGCCAACGGCGGCGCTCTTGGAGGGAAAGCGAACGGCGCGTGACTGCTCTATCGAGTTGGGCGCGGACGGCAGCGGATGCTCCTGCCCAGGGGAAATCCTGATCTCGCGCTGCGCCAGCGCGGTGAAGCGGGCGACTTCCTTGCCACCGGCGTACATATGAGCACGAAAGTGTCCGACGTTGCGTCCGCTGTAATCGGTCTCGACGACCACCTTAAGCGTCGCGATGGGAATGGGCCGATAAAGATTCGCGGTCACGCGTGCGAGATGCGTAAAGCCATGCCGCTCGGCCACCCTGACAATGGCTTCTGCCGCCAAGGCCGATGGTGGGCCGGCATGCTGATGGTCAGGGTTCCAAGGCCCGCGCGTAAGTTCGCTCGCCTGGTAGTTATCATCCGGCAGCGCGGTGAATGCGCTGGTGGGTTTGCTCGAAATATTTTCGTCACTCACGCGGTTTTGGTTCTTCTGATGGATCCGCCACCCGATTGGCGCAGCAGGCGTCTCGTGTGCATTTCATGCTTGACGGCTAATCGGCCAACGGTGACGGGCGCATCTGAAAGTGGACCACCAGCGGCTTGCTTCCCTGCCCCCCTTCCTTGTGCCAAGGGGTCCGATCGCCGCTCGTGACCCAGATGCCACGTCCCTTCCAGCCCTTGCCGGCTTCATCGATACGGCCTTCAAGACCCTTGGCGTAAAACCCCAACGGATAAGGAATGCGCAGCGTCACGAATCTGCCGTCAACCAGCGCGTGCACCCCGTCAAACAGATTGGCCGTGGCAATCGGAACGTTTGCGCCCAGGCCCAGCGTATTGCGCTGGTCGACCCAGGTGTAGTAACTCGACTCGACGCTCATTTGCGGCACGTTCACGAAACCGGGCCCGGGCAAGCGATGGAAGCTCCAGCCCTCGGGGCAGTGATCGCCCGTCGCGGTGGGCCCGTTGAGCGGACCTTTGCATTTTCGTCGATCGAACTCCCCCAAATGGCCACTTGCCAAGGAGACCCACACGACGCCGTTGCGATCGATATCGGCGCCGCGCACACCGAAGCCGGGCGCCGGCACATTGTAAATCTCGCTGAGCCGAGTTTGCGGATCGAAGCGGACCACGGCGCCGGGATAACGAAATGCGACCGAACCCCAAATGCTGCCGTCGGCAGGATTCGGCATGACGGCGTAGAAGCTGACCGCCAGACGCTGATCGCTGTTCGGGTCTAAGGGTTGCCCGGGCTCGACCCAGGGATCGAGCTTGCCGTTGCCGTTGGTATCGAGCACCAAAGGAGCCCAGCCTTGAGAGGCGGCCGCATCCCCCGTCGCAAGGTATTTCTTGGTGTCGAGCCAGCCCACAACTTCACGACCGCCACTGGTCCACAGGGTATCGTTCGCGTCCTCGGCGAATTGCAGATGATGGGTGCTGAAGCAGGTATCGACGGGTACATATTTGGCGCTTTTCGGTTCGTACAGCGCCAGTTGGCGATCCGAGGCGTCGATGGGAAAGGCTTGGGCTGATGGATGCGTCGAGCCCTGTTTGCAGAATGCGGGATTGTCCGCCGCGCGGATTCGCGCGGTGTACCAAACGCGGCCGGAGCGATCCAGCATCGGATTGTGCGCGACCGCCCGGCTGTCCCAGATTCGCTCCTCGCCCCAATAGGGCGAGGCCGCCAGCACCGGCGTGTCGTGGGTGGTAGGCGTATCCGCATCACGCACCGCGGCCTTGAATGTGGTGGCGGAGTTGTGCCGCGGATCGAGTACCGGAAAATTGTCGGTGCTCAATTCAGGGGCACCGTACAGCAAACCGCCGCCATTGACAGTCGGGTCGCGCCGATCGGTGCCCGAGAGATCGTGCAAGTACGCCTTACCATCCGACCAGTCTCGGACCGTCGCGACGAGGTTGCGTTCGATACCGCTCGGACGCGGCGGCGGCAGTGCGGGGATTTCTCCCGCGGCGATTCGGTCGGTCCAGTCCGCGAGATAGTGAATCGGAATGCCCGCGAGCGCGCCTTGCACGATGTTGATCATCTGCACGCCGGCTTGCCCGGACTGAAGGCGCCGCAGCCAAGCATCCTGCGACGACTTGAACGTTCCTAAGGCCTTCGGAATGGTGCGCGTCGCGAGATTTCCCAGCTGATGACAGCCGACGCAGCCCATATTCTTCATCCACATGAGGTAGCCGTTGCGCCCTCCTGCGAGCGTTGCCACCTCGGCATCCTCGGGAATTCTCATCATCGCGTACCAGTAGGCCGCCGGATAGGATTGGCCGCAGTGGCGGCATCGCGAGCGACCCGCACCGTAAGATCCAGCGAGCGCCCCGGAGTCGCTTCCATTTTGGCAGAGTCGGCAAGACCATAGCCGCGCACCCATACGCTGTACTTCGCCTTGGGAAGATCCGGAATGAGGTAACGACCGGCCTCGTCGGTCACAACGATTTTGGCGAATCGTGTTTGAAATTCGTGCGTTTCGGCGATGACCCAGACGCCGGCTTCCGCGCCGCGAGCGCTGCTGACCGTGCCGCGGATTTCATCGGCCCCCGTAGTGCGTCACCGCAGGCGGGCCGCATGCCACCCATGCACACCAGCAGCAGTGCGCAGGGAACCGATGAGCCCAAGATGCGTCTAAACGTCGATGAACCCATGGCGTTCAGAAATTCAACAGTTCGGGCGTACGGCTCTTGAACGGCGCGACGTGCATCTCGGCGCGTAGATCCGCAATCGAGCGCCCGAACATTTTGTGCCATTCCACCGACATCAGCGGCGGGGCGCGGCGGCCGTGGCGCCAACCCTCCGAGATGAGCGAAATGAATTGATCGATGTCGACCAGGGGCGCAGGCACATCATGGTGGTGGTGGCGGCGAGAAAACGCGTTGAATAATTCTGCCCGAACTGCGCCAGCTGAAACCCGGAAATCGCGACCTCTCCCTGGGCCGTGAAACCGAAGCCTGCGAACAGGTGCCACACGTCATGCAGCTGCAGAATGCGGCGGTTGGTGCGATTCTGTGCCGCAAATAGCGGCGGCAGCATCACATCGTCGGGATTGATCACCTCGAGGTCGTAGCCCTTGGAGGTGAGCATGTCGAGCAGATTGGTTCCCAGACTGTCCTTGGGCCAGTTGCGCAAATCGTCGGTCGTCATGCGCACCTCCGGTTGGGCAAGGAGTCTCCGGACATCCTCGTGCAGGTAATGTGCGCGCTCGCAGCGCATCAATAATTCCGCGTCGTAATGCATGCCGATGACCACGACCCGGCCGGTAAAGTCGAGCGCCTTTCCTTGGCCGCGCCCTCGATGGGGCCGCGGGCTCGGCATCGACGACGCTCCAAAAGGCATCCCAGACTGCCCGCGGAGTTTTCCACTCCTCGATGACGGCAGGCGCGCTCAACCACGGCAGTTGCTGCCGCAAAGACGCCGCGCGATCGGCGTTGTCCAGATCCAGCCACGCATTGGCGATGGCATCAAAAATGGCAATTTGGCGCTCCGGCTGCACAAACGCCGCATGGGCCATCAACACAGCCGCGGCGAGCGGCGGGATCTTCGAGCGAGGGTAGGCCGGTGCGGCACCAAGCTCAAAATCCTCGCGAAACTTCGATGTAGTGAGCGGCATATGAATCCCGCGGGTGCGGCTATAGGCTATGTATACTAATACGAGGATTGAACGATAAATACTAAACCTCCTGCCCCGCTGGCCGGAATCCTCCATGGCGCTGGGCACGTCTCGGCGTAAGAACCAAGCTGTTGTACGGCTTTGGCACCGTTGCCTACGGCATCAAGGACAACGGCTTCAACTTCTTTTTGCTGATTTTCTACAATCAACTGCTCGGGCTGCCCGCGCAGCTGGTCGGCCTGGCCATCATGATCGCGCTGATCATCGACGGTTTTTTCGACCCTTTGATCGGGCATATATCGGATCGCTTTCACTCCCGCCTCGGCCGGCGGCATTTCTTCATGTACCTCTCGGCGCTGCCCTGCGCGCTGGTTTACTATTTGCTGTGGAATCCGCCGCAGGGCCTGGGAACAGGGCGCGCTGTTCTGGTACTTGCTGATCACGGCCATCATCGTTCGCATCCTCATCGCGCTTTACGAAGTTCCGAGCGCAGCGCTGCTTGCGGAGTTGACTGAGGACTATGACCTGCGCACCTCGCTGGTGGCCTATCGATTCTTCTTCGGGTACTTGGGCGCCGTGCTGATGGGCGTGATCGCCTTGTCGGTCTTTCTGCGCCCGACCGCGCAGCAATCGGTGGGGCTGCTGAATCGCGCCGGCTATCACGGCTATTCCATCGCGGCGGCGACGCTCATGTTCGTCTCCATCCTCATTTCCACCGCCGGAACGCATCACTACATTCCCTTTCTGCGCGCCCCGCCGCCGAAGCGCGCCTTCAGTTTGTCGCGAGATTCACGCGAAATTCGCGACGCGCTGGCCAACCGCCCTTTTTTATCCATGATCGCCTGCGGGTTCTTTTCAGCGATGGCTCTCGGGCTCGTCGCCACCCTCAGTATTTATTTTTACACCTATTACTGGGAGCTCTCGGCCGATCAGGTCTCCAAGCTGCTGCTCTCGGCGCTGATTTCCGCCGCTGCCGCCTTGGCGCTGGCGCCGGTCATCACCCGTCGGCTGGATAAGAAGCGCGGCGCCATCGCGGCATCCCTCATTTCGCTGGTGCTGGCGCCCGCGCCGATCATCCTGCGGGAGTGCGGATTGTTCGTGGATAATTCATCGCCCGCATTGCTGCCCATTTTGCTGATTTTTACCCTCACGCTCGGCACCATGAGCGTCGTGTCGGGTGCGTTGGTGACATCGATGCTGGCCGATACGGTGGAGGAAAACGAGATTCGTACCCATCAGCGCACCGAAGGTCTGTACTTCGCCGCCGCGTTCTTTGTGCAGAAGTGCGTCTCGGGCCTCGGCATTTTCATGGGCGGCTTGGTCCTCGGTTGGGTCAAATTTCCCGAGGGCGCGCGGCCGGGGCTGGTGCCGGCCGCCGTTTTGCGCAATCTCGCGCTGACTTACGTGCCGTTGATTGTGGTGCTGCTCGCGATTTCCATCTTTTGCATCCAGTTTTATCGAATCGGCCGTGCCGGTCATAACTCCAATCTTGCGCTGCTGCATGCCGAGCAGGCCGAGTAGCGGCGCCGATTCACGTATCAGCCATGCGTGCCTGATTGTTTTCATCACTCGCCTTTCAGACGCACCACCGGGAAATACAGCCCCAGCAACCGCCGGTCCCACCATGCCCTTCGGCCTTTTCCTCGCTGCTGGCATAGGTGTAGTCGTAGAACTGCGCGCGCATATAGACGCGGCGGCTTGTCCGGGAAGGGATTTTTTTCCAGCAGCGCCGTCACCGTGGGTTCATTCTCCAGCAGCCTCTCCAGGAAATGCGGAAACCACGGCAGGCGCCGCGGATCGTCGAGCGCGGCGAACCACATCTGCCAGTCCAGGCGCGGCTGGTGCGGGATGTTCCAGGGCGGGCGGCGCGCCACGTCGCCCGGCTTGTATCGAAATTCGTATTCGCGCCATTCGACGCCGTCGTCCGAACCCTCGATGACGATTTCGTCGCGCTCCGTCGTCATGACCGCGAACAAACCGTAACTGCTGACCATGTGCAGCGGCTCGATGAATTGGTCGACCGCTCGCGCCACCGCGGGCGGATTGCCGCCGAAGCGCACATCCATCTGCACCAGGCTGCAAAACACGATCAGCAACGCCAAGGCGCCGACGACGACCGTGACCGCTCTGCGCGGCGGATGTGCGCTGCACGCGGCGACAGCCGCCGGATCAGGCGCTGCGGCAACATCTTCCGCAACGCCGCGTCGTCGAACAGCAGCAGGCACAGCAACATGGTCTGGAGATTGAACCAGTTGTAATTGCCGGTGATCAAAATGCAGCTTTGCAACAGCAGGATGCCGAAGGCCGCAACGAAACGCAGCCGGCGCGGGCAGAAAATCAAAAACGGCAGCACCAATTCGACGAAAAATGTGCCGCCAGTCGCGAATCTCAACACGCGCGCGGCGGCAAATGCGCGGCGTACCAGGCCAGCGGCGTGGGCAGCGGCTGGGTGAGAAAGTGATAGGACAGCGCCGACAGGTTCCACCAATTCGGATCGCCGCTCAGGAGCTTGACCACGCCCGACATGAACATGAAGCGAAACAGCAACCAGCGCAGCAGCCAGATGCCCGGCGTCCGGGCGAAACTCAACAGCAGGGCAAGGAATCCGGCCTCCAGCAGAAATGTGTCCCACTGGTAGGTCATGAAGTTCTGCCCGCCATAGAGAAGCGAGAGATAGAGCACATAGAGCAGCAACAGGCTCAGGCGCGGCAGCAGATTGAAGACCAACAGCAGCGAAAGCCCCACCCCGCCCAGCACACCGCCTGGATGGCGAGATCGCTGGCATTCCACCAGAACAGCATGGGCATCACGTAGAAGCGCTCGGCGCCAACGCGGCCGGCGATGCGTCGACCAGCTCGGCCAGCGGCAAGATGCCATGGCTGCCGATCAGTCCCTGCGCCTGCACGCCGAAGGAGACGAAGGCCGATAGGTAGATCAGCCCGAACAGGCGCAGGAACAAGAAGGAGACAAGATCGTATCGCGGCGGCCCGTAGTCCCTGCCCCACAGAAACAGGCTTATGCGATAAAAGGCCGAGCGGTGCGCGGCGATGAAGGCGTAGGCCATTCCGAGACGGCCGCGAACCGGGCAGTCTCCTATAGAGCGCGAGCCAGAATCCCTTGCCGCGCGCGTGGCTTAGGGTCAGGAAGCTCGCCTCAGCGGCGCTCGCACGGCTGCCCGTCGGGCGTGATGTACTGCACGGCGCGCTGAAAGTCGGCGAGCGGGATCGCGGGATACTGCGCCGCCACCTCCTGATACGGCCGGTAATCGACGCCATCGCCCGTGAGTTTCTGCCAGTAGCGGGCCCAGTAGACGCAGAACCCGCAATCGCCGTCATAGACCAGTAACGGCCGTGGATTGGCCGGCAGTTCGACAGGCTGGGCGGATGGGTTTGCGGACGCTTCAGGCACGTCAGTCGTCCGTCCGGGCGGGACTAGACCTTGGATTAAGGTCGGCGGCCATATCAGCGGTGAGGCCCCGGATCAAATCCAGTGCTTCATTGATCTTGTCGAGGCGGGCTGCGATCTTAGGGTCTAGGTCGTGTTCGCGTTCCTTCGCGTAGGCCCATGCCTTCATGTGCAATGATCGCAAATCCGCTTCTAGGCGCATCAGTTGATGCGCAACGACGCCGAGCGGGAGCACGATCGCCAGCTCTACATTTGCTGAGGATGCCTCGGTCATTTGCTAACCTTGCTGGTGGTGGACAGATCACCGCGCCCCTGCCAACGACGCATTCGCCCCTAAAACTAGCATGCTCCTCCCAGCGAAGAGAACAACTGCGGATTTCGAGTATGCTTTTGACCGAAGAATCGAGCGCTTGAGCCCGACTTGGGAAACCGCATGCCATTGTTTCGATCGATCGGTGTCGCGTGCCTATTGGCGCCGTTGGCCGCTTGCACGCTCCACGCAGCCCATTCGAGCCAGGCGACCGTGGTGTCCGGGGACGGCGGATTGCAGTGTCACAATGAGCGGCTCACGGGTACGTTGATTGCAAGGCGCATCTGCACAACGCAGGCGCAGCGCGATGCGATGGCTTCCGGGACACAGGCCACAATGGATAGGTTGAACCGGCAGCCGATTCCCCCCTGCCCCGGCCCCGGCTGCTGAATTCGTTGGGTTTTACCTTCCGCGCCGAGGTCAGGCATTCCCCAACACAAAGCGCTCGATCGCGTTGGCGAATCCATCCTCTTCATTGGAGGTGGTCACGTACCGCGTCGACTTTTGAACTTCGGGGCCGCATTGCCCATGGCGATGCTCGATCCGCTCTTGCAAAACATCAGCACGTCGTTCAACCCGTCGCCAATGCTCACCATCTCCGTGGGGGTCCTGGCAACAGCTCTTTCGCCCGGTTGACGAGAGTGCCATCCACATCGGCGACCACCAGCGACACTTTCGGTGACTCATCCTGGGTTGCTTTGGTGAGCATTCACTACCCCTTGTTGTTGCCAGATCGACGACTGCCGCAGAATCACCGCGTGGCGCGAAAGACTGATCCTTATTTCGGAAACATCAACGTGAATATTACGCGCAGACCCCATTGGGGCCCACCCGGCGGCGCGTCGACGTAGTAGCGCACGCCGCCGCCGATGCTGACGAGCTGAGTGCCCAACTTCATCACTTGGGTGGCGGTGAGATTCAAGGGTACGACCCAGTTATGACCCTCCCAGTCGTAGCTCGATTCGGCGTTGATGCCCAGGGTGAGTCCCTTGCCCATACCTTTTGCAATAAAAGGCTGCAAGAACGTCGCATTAAGATCCGGTCGGTTGCTGCTCCCGGCGACCGACCAGATGTGATTCCACAGGACCCCGTAGGTCCACCCGTGCTCGGTTTGCTTGAGCGCGACCACCGTTGGACCCAATCCCCACTTTCCATTGCCGAGCGCCGAGTCCGTCGCCGCCGGCAGCAACAGTGCGGGTCCGGCGCCCACTATCCAGCCGCCCGGCAGAGGCGCTTTTGGCGTGAAGAAGAAGCTCTGGGTAATGTCGCCCAAACCGGACTGATGAGTGTCCCCTGGAACGACGTTCGATTGTGCCGCCAGCGGCACGATCGTGCGGGAAATGACGTTCCACTTATCGCTCAGCTCGATTGGGATCACCGGCTGAAAATTGAGCAGGAGCTTATCGCCCAGACCATTGGCGGCGAGGCCCGTATCCCAGTTCAACTGGAAAGGCACCAAAATGAGGTCGGCAACCGGATTGGACAGCTTTTTCGCCAGCGAGTCGGCGTCCGATTCATCGCCCGCGGCCGCGTGGCAGGTCCAGGCGCTCGCGCACCATCCGATGAATGCCGCCGCCAATGCTGTGCGTTCTTTGCGCAAGATTAATCCCCGGAGCGTCTCGACACCTAAAATTGTATCTTGCTGCGATTCCCGGGCGGGGCGCCCTTTGGTCCAATACCTGCTCGTTGCGCCGCGTGCATCGATCGAGCGGCACCCCGGCGAGCGGCGACCGCCGGCTAATCGTCCTCGAGCGACGGAATTTTGGAATCCACTTCCGCGGCAATGTTAGCGGGGTCGGCGCCTTGCGCCGGGTACGACTTCGACCACACCACCGCGCCATTCTCCACCCTGACGATCTTCACGGTAAGCGCCAGCGGACTTCCCTCTTTATCGACAGTCCCGTAGAGAATGTAAGTCGAATGGTTCGCGCGGCCACGCTCCAAGGCCGCTCCGAGATCCCGTGAAGAGAGCGGATCCTTAGTCAATCCCACCAGCCTGGGATGCGAGATGGAGACTCTTCCGTACACCTGGGCAAAGCTCGAATCCGCCAGCTTCTCGGCTGCGGAGTCGCCTGCGGGCGCCGTGAACGGAATTGCCAACAGCGGACTTCGCGCCATCGTCTGGTCTGCGGCCTCGTCGGAAAACGCTTTGGCGATTTGCGCGCCCAGCTTCGCCACATCGGCCTTGTCGGAACTGCCCCGATACTGCTCCGCGATGGCCTTGAGCTTTTGCGCATCGGCCTTCGAGAGTCGCGTGGACTCATGCTGTCCCGACGAGCACCCTTTGGACAGCAGGGCGACGCCAATCCAAACGTAGGCGAGAATCCTGATCCACCGGGGCAATTGTCTGAAAAATATCCAAGCAGATCGAAGCGCCCAGCCGGCCACGCCAAACCAAAAGCGCATTCTCTGGCCGGGTTCCTCCCTTGGAAATTCTGGATAGCTGAATGTGCGCTCCGAAGACGCTGGCTTGGTCCGCCGCGACACCGATTTTCTGGAAACCAAAGGTGCCGGGGTCCCGCCCGAGACGAGTCGGCGGCAAAGGCCTTCAAGAGCGGCCGTCGGCTCGCCCCTAGGAACTCTCAACCATTGAACGGCGAGAAATTTTTCCGGAACCCGCGCTCCCGCCTGTTCGGTATCATCGATGACGATGGGCAGCAGGAAGGTATGATCGTCGGCCATATCGAGGGTTCGCTCGACCGCCAGCCGCCATTCTCTTCGAAAATAACCCTCGTGACGGGCCTCGGTTTGCGCGGAAATGAGCGCCATGAAATAGTCGCAGTCGCGGATTTGTTTTCGAATCTTTTGGTCCCAGACATCTCCGCCGCCGAGCTCGCTCTCGTCGTACCAGACTTCGAGACCATAGGCCGGGAGCGCATCGCCAATGCGCCGTGCTGCCTGACGGTCCTCCGAGGCGTAACTCAGAAAAACGGTGGGAGGCGAGCGAGGGGTGTCAGCGGCGCTAGACACGATGGCACCCAAAGTCACGCATTCTCATACCGCATTTTGTTTTCTCTCCATTGAACGACTCGCGCACACGACCGGCCTTACCGATGCGACTTCGCGTACGTGTCGAACGCCACGGCGGCGACAATGATCAGGCCGATGACCACTTGTTGCCAATACGAGGAGACATGCATGATCACCAAGCCGTTCGTGAGCACGCCGATCAATAGCGCCCCGATGATCGTGCCGCCGATTCCGCCGCGGCCGCCGGCGAGGCTGGTCCCGCCGATCACCACCGAGGCAATGACGCGCAGCTCATAGCCAATTCCGCCGACGGCTTCCGCGGCGCCGAGCCTTGCCGACAACAAGAACCCAGCCAATCCCGCGAGCGCGCCGACAATCAAATACACACTGGTGATGATCGCCGGCACGTCCAGTCCGTTGAGACGCGCCGCCTCCGGATTTCCGCCGACCGCATAAATATAGCGTCCGTAGCGTGTGTAGCGTTGCGTGACGAAGCCCGAGGCCGCGATCAACCCAAAAAGCACGATGGGCACCGGTATGCCGGCGATCGAGCCGGTTCCCCACCACCGATAGTTCGCATCGAAGCCCGAGATAGGCGAGCCATCATTGAGGATCAGCGTGGCACCGCGCCAGATGGTCATGCCGCCCAAGGTCACGATGAAGGACGGGATGCTGAAAAAGGTCACCGCCTTTCCCTGCAAATACCCCACCAGTGTCCCGACCGCTGTGGCCGTCGATAGCGCCACCAGCCAGCCCAGCGAGTAATCCGCGCCAATTGCTTTCATGACGATAGGCGCCTGACATGCCCGCAAACGCCAGCAGCGACCCGACGGCCAGGTCCACGCCGGCCGTCAAAATGACGAAGGTCATGCCGACCGCGATGATGCCGTAAATCGAAACTTCGGTAAGAATGTTGGTGACATTGCGCATCGACAGAAAGCTCGAATTTTCCAGCGCAAAAAACCCGATCAGCGCGAGCAGAAACAACGAGGTTCCGTAGCGCCGCAGCCACGCCACCGTATCAAAATGGCGACGCGGCAATCGCTTGCCCGCGGTGTTCATACCGCGGCTCTTGCGCGCGCCTTCGTCAGGCTGCCTCGCGGAAATGGCCATGAGTCCCATCAGATCGCTCTCCGTCGCGTCCGCGCCTCGAGTAAGCCGCTGATGCAGCCTTCGCGAAATACAATGATCCGATCACTGAGCGCGAGCACCTCGGGCATCTCGGAGGAAATGATGATCAACGCCATGCCGCTTTGCGCCATCTCGAAGAGTAATTGGTGCACCTCGGCCTTCGCGCCGATATCGATACCTCGGGTCGGCTCATCGACGATCAAGACTTTGGGTTGCAGGGCCATGCAGCGCGCCAGTAAGACCTTCTGTTGATTGCCGCCGGACAATGTGCCGACCGCTACTGCCGAATTGGCCATCTTGATGCGCAGCGCCGTTCGGTATTTGTCGACCAATTGGCGCTCTTTCCGTTTCGTTGACAAAAATGCGCCAGCGCGCGATGCGCTTCAAACTCGGCAGCGTCATGTTCTGACTGATCGATTGTTCGAGAAAGCATCCCTGCTGCTTTCGATCCTCAGGCACCAGCGCGATTCCGGCGCGAATGGCCTCCTTGGGCGATCGCAAAGGACCCATTTCGCGTCCATTGAGATACAGCACGCCCCGATCGCAATGGTCGGCGCCGAAAATGATCCGCGCCAGTTCCGTGCGCCCGGCCCCCACCAGTCCGGCAAACCCCAAGATCTCGCCGGCTCTCACCTCGATCGACAGATCCTTGAGCGCAATGGCATGCCGGCCGCTGAATTCGCGCGCGCGCGAGATGCCTTTGACCGCAAGCACGGTTTCGCCCAGGGCGCAGTGCGCGTGCGTTTCGAGAATTCCACGTCGCGACCGACCATGAGACGCACCAAATCGCGGATCTCCACGGTCTTCACTTCGCCGCGCGCAACGTAGCGGCCGTCGCGCAACACCGTGAAACTGTCGCAAACCCGCTTTACTTCATCCAAGCGATGCGTAACGTAGATGAAGCTCACGCCGCGCGCTCTTAAGCTCTCCGATCACGGTGTGCAGGATTTCAACTTCGCGGCGGCCCAATGCGGCGGTCGGCTCATCCATGACGATGAGTTTGGCTTTTTGCGCGACGGCACGGCCGATTTCGACCATTTGTTGATGGGCGACGCTCAAATGGCGCACTTCGCGCCTTGGATCAACGTTCAGCCCCAGGCTCGCCAGCAAGGCGCGCGAACTGTCGTGCATCGCCGGCCAATCGATGAGCCCGCGGCGTTTGGGTTCCCTGCCCAGGTAAAGGTTCTCCGCGATCGACATGAACGGCAGCAAATTGAATTCTTGATAAATGGTGACGAGACCTATGCGCTGCCGTTCGCGCGGTGTCTCGCTCGGCTCGAGCCTCACCCCGTCCAGCGTTGCTTCGCCCCGATCCGCGCGCAGTGCGCCGGACAGTATTTTCAAGAGCGTTGATTTACCTGCGCCGTTCTCGCCCAGCAGCGCGTGCACTTCCCCGCGCGCACCTGCAGTTCGACGCCGTCCAGTGCCTTCACGCCGGGAAATTGCTTACAGACGTCGCGAACATCCAGAAGGTTCGGGAGCATCGCGCCGCTACCGAACTTCGCCAATGCGCTCGGCTTGATTGACGTTGGATTGCGTAATGAGCACCGGCACGATGCTCGCGCCCGGCATGGGTGTGTGTTGGCGAATTCGCGCCACCAGTTGCCGTAACGCTGTTCGCGCCTGATTCATCGGTGACTGCTCGACCGTGGCCGCCATCTCGCCGCTGCGCACCAATTTCAACGCCTCGGGCGTCGCGTCAAATCCGATGACCTTGACGCCGGAAACACCGCTCGAGCGCAAAGCCTCCAGCGCTCCCAACGCCATCTCGTCGCTTTCCGCCACGACCGCCTGCAATGACTGGCCGCCGAGCGAGGTCAACACGTTCTGCGTCACGGT
Source organism: uncultured Gammaproteobacteria bacterium (assembly GCA_963749775.1). Lineage (GTDB taxonomy): Bacteria > Pseudomonadota > Gammaproteobacteria > Steroidobacterales > Steroidobacteraceae > Bog-1198. The sequence continues at coordinate 377,322 of CAVVPB010000003.1, read as the reverse complement.
CAGGCCCTGCTCGCGCTTCCAGGTGCCGGATTGTTCCGCGACGATTTGATATTTCGCGCCCGCAGCCCCCAAGGCTTCCTTGATGCCGCGCGTGCGGTCGATGGATGGGCTGGATCCCAACTGCCCGGTGATCAGCAGGATCTCGCGCGCCGTTCGGAAAGGCATCGATCACCCACTGCGCCATGATGCGTCCGCCCGCCACGTTGTCCGCCCCGACATGCGGGACTTTGACGCTGGTATTGTCGACTCTGCGATCCAGTGTCACGATGGGAATCCCCGCCTTGATCACCTCTTCGACCCCCGGAGTCGAGCGCGTTCACATCGTTCGGCGCAAGAATGATGCCCTGCGCGCCGCCGGTGATGGCGGCCTCGATGTCCGCCGTCTGTTTGGCCGAATTTGACTGTCCGTCTTCCACTGAAACCGCTGACGCCCAGCCGAGCGGCCTCGGCGTCCAGCTCGCCGCTTCACCGCGACGAAGAATGGCTCGGTCATGTCGTGCAAACTGGCGACGATTTGGATTGAATTCCCTCCCGATTTGCCCGAGCAGCCGGCGCCGCGAGTCCACGCACGCTAGCCAAGATCAAGACAGGCCGCGAGCGCGGTGCAGGAGTTTTCGGAAGCTCGTCGTCGCATCAGTGCGGCGCTTTTGAATTGGGTTGCCGCACCAGCCACGCATGCTGGGGATCGTTGCGATAAACCCAATTGCGCTCGGGTCCTGCCATGACATTCAAATAGTACAGGTCATAACCGTGAGCCGCGCCAACGGGATGGTAGCCCCGCGGCACCAGCACCACATCGCCGTCATGCACGCACACCGTTTCGTCGAGATCGCGCTCATCGGTGTACACACGCTGAAAAGCAAATCCCTGCGGCGGCTTTAGGCGATGATAGTAGGTCTCCTCCAGCACGGTTTCCTTTCCCAAAGTCGCGGTGTCGTGCTTATGCGGCGGATAGCTCGACCAATGCCCTCCCGGCGTGATGACCTCCACGACCAGCAAGCTGTCGGCTTCCTTGGTTTGCGGAAGAATATTTCTGACGTAACGGGTGTTCGTGCCGCTGCCGCGCACCTCTTTGCTCATGTCGGCGGCGGCAATGGCGCGCGGCGAACGTCCCGGCTTGCCCGGCGCCGAGCATACCGCCAACTCAACCTCGCCCTTCGCGGTCACCGAGTAGGTCCGGCCGGCGGGCGCATACACCGCGCCCGGCGCCGCATCGTCGAACACCGAGCCGCGATCGCCAATGCCGTCGAAGTGCTCGTCATCGATCGACGATGTCGGCGGTTCCCGCGAGCACCACCAGGCAGGTCTCCCGCTCGCCCGTCCCGCCCCGCACGACTTGCTCGGACGTAAGGCGATGCACCTGGAATCCAATGTGCCGCCAGCCGGCACTCTCCGGCGTGATATTGAGAACACAGCCGGCCGCATCAGGAGCGCCCGACTGAATCAGAAGCTTGCTCATGAATGCTCCACCTCGCGCAATTTGGCTGCCGATGCCTCGCGGCGCAGGGTTTTCAGGCCAAGAGCCGCGTGGACTCTCGGATTCGCCACGGCCGGGTCCTGTTCCGCTTCGACGATAATCCATCCAGCATAGCCAATTTTCGCGAGCGCTTGCATCACCGGCGGCAAATTCCAGATCCCCATCGCCGGGAACGGTAAACATTCCGCTGATCACACCGCTCAGAAAGCTCTTGCTCTCGGATTTGATCCGGCCAAAGACGCGCGAGCGGATGTCCTTGCAATGCACATGCGCGACCCTGGCCGGATGGTCGTGAATGAGCGCCAAGGTGTCCATGCCGCCGAGCGCCGCATGACCCGTATCAACCGTCAGCCCGACCGACGGCCCGGTGGATTTCAGGAAACGATCGAGATCCCGCTGCGATTCCACCACGGTGCCGAGGTGGTGGTGATAGGCCATGCGCAGCCCCGCCTGCGGCAATGTAGTCGGCGACCTCGGTCAATTTTCGCCGAACTCATCCCAGGCTGAATCCGCGAGCCGCGGTGTCGCGGACAACGGGCTGCCTTGGTCGCAATGGATCGCGTTGCTGGTCTCCGCAAGAATGAATACGCGTGCAACCCATCGCCTTGAGCAGCGCCAAATGAGACTGCAAAGCCTCGATTTCCGCTTGCAGCCGAACGGGTCAACAGGCTTGGCGCTGTACCAGCCGCCGACCAAGGCGAGTCGATGTCGACTGAGCAAGGCCTGCAAGCGTCTTGGGATCGCTGCGGAAACTTTCCGCCGAGTTCGATGCCCGAAAACCCCAACATCGCGGGCTTCGGCGAGAACGGATTCGAGGGGCGTATCGCCGCCGAGCGCGGGCAGGTCATCGTTGATCCACGCGATGGGACTTACGCCAAATCGGATGCTCATGCGTCAGTCTCCCAAGCGTCGCTTCTTGCGCTGGCCCAAGGATGCCGTTCGGGCGGCATCGACCTCGCTGCGAGACGAAACCTCGGGTATGGCCACGTCCCACCACGCACCCCCTGCCGTCGTGGTGACTGCGGGATCCGTGTCAATCACGATCACGTGCGTGCGCTCGGATTGGCGGGCGCGTCGCAGTGCTTGTTCCAGCGCTTCAATCGAGGCGGCCTTTTCGGCGATGGCGCCGAGGCTCGCCGCGTGCGCGACGAAATCAATGTCCGGAAGAGTTCGTGTAGTCGAATCCTCCCACAGTGTGTTGAAGGCCGCGCCGCCGGTCGCCCTTTGCAGGCGATTGATACAGCCAAATCCCCGATTGTTGACGACCACGACCACCAATCTGTGTCCCAATGCCACCGAGGTGGCCAGCTCGGAATTGAGCATCAGATAGCTGCCATCGCCCACCAGCACATAAACATCGCGATCCGGCTGCGCCATCTTTACGCCCACGCCACCGGCAATCTCATAGCCCATGCACGAGTAACCGTATTCGACGTGATAGTCATCCGGCGCTCGCGATCGCCATAGCTTGTGAAGCTCCCCCGGCAATCCGCCCGCCGCACATACGACCACGGCGTTTTCCGAAGAATTTCGCCACAGGGCACCGATGACCTGCGCATCGGAAGGCAGGCCCGCCTGCGGCGCGGCGGTGACGCTCTTCCCATGCGACATTCCAGCGCGCGACGTCCGCGCTTGATCCACTGCCGCGTCGCGACGCGCCGCCAGCCGCCAGACGAGTCCTTGAGCTCCGATGAGCACCTCGCGAGCATCGCCCACCACGGTCGCTGCTTCGTGCTTGCCGGCATCATAGGGCGCAACGTTGATCTGCACCAACCGGCGATTCGGTGCGGTAAACAGCGCTCGTGAGCCCGTCGTGAAATCCTGCAGTCGCGTGCCGACGCCGATCACCAGATCGGCTTTGGCGGCGGCGGCATTGGCGGCACTGGTGCCCGTCACGCCGATGGCGCCGAGATTGAACGGATGATCCCATGGCAACGCGCCTTTCCCCGCCTGAGTTTCGGCCACGGGAATCTGCGTATCTGCTCGCGAACGCGGCGAGCGCGCCTTCTGCGCCGCTGTAGTGAACTCCCCCGCCGGCGATGATCAACGGCGCACGCGCCGATTTCAGCCATGCCAGCGAGCTGCTCAATTTCCCGTCGATCCGCCGGCGGGCGGCGAATGCCCCACACGCGGCGACGAAAGAAAGCTTCCGGATAATCGATACGCCTCGGCTTGCATGTCCTGGCAGAAAGCCAATGTGACCGGACCGCATGAGGCCGGATCGAGCAGCGTATTCATGGCGTGCGGCAGGGCATCGATCATTTGTTCCGGGCGAGTGATGCGGTCGAAATAGCGGGAAACCGGCCTGAAAGCAGTCGTTGGCGGAAACGGTGCCGTCGGCAAAACTCTCGATCTGCTGCAGCACCGGGTCGGGGCCGCGACCCGCAAAGGTATCCCCGGGAAGAAAAAGCACGGGCAATCGATTGGCGTGCGCCAATGCCGCCGCGGTCACCATGTTGGTGGCGCCCGGCCCAATGGAACTGGTGCAAATCATGGCTCGTCGCCGTCGCATCTGTTTCGCAAAAGCGATGGCGGCGTGGGCCATGGCCTGTTCATTGTGGGCTCGATAGGTGGGAATCTGCTCGCGCGCGGCATGAAGCGCCTCTCCGAGGCCGGCCACATTGCCGTGGCCGAATATGGCCCACACGCCTGCGAAAAATGGCACCTCTCCGGCAACGGCGGCCATCGTGTTGGCTCGCCAGATATCGCACGGCCGCTTGCGCCGCGGTGCATCGGATTGTCTTCATGTGGCAACCGCCGCGCGCGCGCGGCGCCAGGCGCTCACCAGCGCCGCCAACTTACCGGCCATGGCGTCGCAGGCGTCGCCATCGCTCATTTTGTCGGCGAACCAGTCCCGAGCAACCTTCTGGAAAATGGTTCTGCCGATGGCAAAACCCTTCACGATTCCAAACGGGGCGACGGTGGCGAAGGATGCGATAAGTTCAGCCTCGGGCGCCGATAGCCCCAGGAGCACAACCCCTCGACACAGGGGATCTTTCGCGCAATCGTCGCTTGAATGTTTTGCCAACTGACCGCATTCCTGTCCGGCGGGAGTTTCCACCAGTCAGGACGCACGCCCAGCGCATAAATTCGCGATAGCGCGCGGGCCATGGTGTGAGAATCGGCGGGCAATTCTGCCGGCAAAATGATCTCAAGCAGCAACTCGTGGCGCGTCTTGCGACATGCAGAGAACAGACGCTTAATCTGGCGATCCTGCCGACCCTGCATATCGGCGGGGTCGTCCGGATGATAGATGGCTAGGCATTTGACCACCTGATTGAGCGGCCATGTCGCTAGTTCGGTGGCGACATCGGCGGCGCCTTCGAATTCGAGCGGACGCGATTTCGGCACTTCAATGGGCCGGCCGATCCAGTACGGCAAAGCCGCCGCCGCGCTGAGCGCCTCAGATCCGTAGCGCCCATCGAGCAGCACTCCAAAACACCGGTCGCGACCAGCGACGGCGTCCAACGCCCGCAATCCCAGGGTCGTGAATTTGGCGATCCGTTGCCGGTCGGGGGCCGGCGAGGTCTTCAAACAGACTGCGGTGATCAATGGCAAGCACTGTCAACTCCGGATAATCGTGTCGGCGGGTCGATGCCCAGTGCACATGATCCAGATGCTCGATAAAGGATTCGCTCGGGCGCTTCCCTTCTGTGGATAAGAGTAGCTGCAACTCCTGTCGGGTGGGCATCGCTGGGGCGCAGCCGTGGCGCGACACCACAATCGCTCCGCACGCATTGCCAAGACGACAGCATTCTTCAAGGGTTGCCTCACGAAGCCAGCCGCTCAGAAAGCCACCCATGAACGCATCACCGGCGCCGAGTACATTCAATACCTCAATCTGGAACCCCGGTACGACCAGCCCCGACTCGATAGTATTGGGGATATCGCCCGCGAAGGCCACGCAGCCCCGGGCGCCGCGCTTGCAAATCAAGGTCGCCATCGTCTGCGCTCTGATGTTTCGGATCGCAGCAAGAAGGTCGACGGATCCGCCCAGTATGCAGAGCTCTTCTTCGGTGCCGACAATCAGATCGCACAATGGGAGCACGGCTTGCAGGCATTCGGTCACTTGGGTACTGGCCACGAAACGGTTTTCGCCCAGATCCTTGGCCGTCAATCCCCAAAGGACCGGCCGATAGTCCACGTCAAATGCCACCCGTCCGCCGTTCGCTTTGACTCGCCGCGCCGCTCCGACGCTCGCCGCGAATACACCGGGGGTCGACAGATGGGTGCCGTTGATCAGCACCGCACGCGTGCAGGATAACCCGATGTCGTCAAGATCTTGTTCGCAAAGCGCCATATCGGCACAGTTTTCTCGATAAAAAATCAGTGGAAAAGATTCGCGATCACGTATGCCGAGCACGACAAGGGCCGTCAAGCGCGCAGGATCGGTACGCACGCCGCGCACATCCACGCCTTCGCGCACGAGCTCTTCGCGAATGAAGCGCCCCATATGATCGGCGCCGACACGCGTCAAGAGCCCGACTCTCAAGCCGAGCCTGGCCAAGGCGATCGCCGTGTTGGTCGGGCTGCCGCCGACATACTTGGCGAATGACCCCATATCTTCGAGGCGGCCACCCACCTGCTCGCCATACAAATCCACGCTCGAGCGGCCAATCGCAATCAGATCGATGGTGTTATCCGTGACAGCCAAGATTTCACGCGCGCCGCAGGAGGAGGAAACGAACTATAATCACTATTTAATCATGAGCGGAACAATCACGACTCTTGGAGGCGGCAATTCTTAACGTTGCCCTAGTTGGGGCCGGTCGGATCGGACAAATTCATGCCCGCAATGCGGCTGGTTCGCCGGAATTGGCGCTGAAATATGTCGTCGATCCAAATGCCGAAGCCGCCGAGGCGCTCGCCAGGCAAACGGGTGCCGCGGTTGCGGATATGGACACGGTACTTGGCGATGCCGCCGTCGCCGGCGTCATCATCGCGAGCGCCACCGCTGCGCACTTGGATCAAGCCGTGTCGGCGGCGGCGGCCGGAAAAGCGATCTTTTGCGAGAAACCGCTGGATCTTGATCTGTCGCGAGCCCGAAAGGCGGGTGCACAGTTGGTGGCCGCAAAAATGCTCTTGGGGTTTAACAGACGCTTTGATCCACATTTTGCTGTTCTCAAGGCACGGATCGAGACGAAGGCAATCGGTACGCTCGAGAGTCTGACTATCATCAGTCACGACCCTGCCCCTCCGCCGGTATCCTATATTCGCGTCTCAGGCGGTCTATTCAAGGACATGACCATTCATGACTTCGACATGGCGCGCTGGCTCTTGGGTGAAGAACCCACAGAGGTCTTCGCAAGTGCCAGCTGCTTGGTCGATCCGGCCATCGCCGCCGCGGGCGATGTCGACACCGCCAGGACGGTGCTGCGCACCGGCACGGGTCGGCTTGCGTCATCAGCAATACTCGCCGCTCGGGATATGGGTATGACCAGCGCATTGAAGCCTATGGTTCGGCCGGCACGGCACGGGCCGACAATGTTCTGATGAGCACGGTTGCGACCACCACCGCGCATGGATCGGCGAGCGACGCATTGCAAAACTTCTTTTTGGATCGCTACGCGGAAGCCTATCGGCGCGAAATGCGGCACTTCGTCGAAATCCTGCGGGACGGCGCGGCGCCGGCGGTGGGCTATCGCGACGGAATCGCCGCGCTCGTTCTTGCCGAAGCGGCGGCCCTTTCGGTCAAGCTCAACAAGCCGGTCAGCGTCTCTTCGGTCTAACCGCGTTACATCCTCTCAATGTCGGTGGGTGTGATTGAGATCCGGAAAATGCGGATGTCGATGGATCAGCACATCGTGATGATGCAGGTGTAAATGGGGTTCGGCACCGTCCCAGGGGAAGTCATGCTGATGTTGATGGTGCACGTCGTGAGTGTGTGCATGGCTGTGCGTTATCGCCGCATGCGTATGCTCGTGATCGTGCCGCTCGGTCAGATGCAGCCAAACGCCCGTGCCCATGAGAAGCGCGCATATCCCAAATGGAACCGAGAGGGGTTCGCCAAGGACCACAACGGCAATCGCCGCGCCAATGAAGGGCGCAGTGGAAAAATAGGCACCCGTGCGCGCCGAACCGAGTCCGCGCAGCGCCATGACAAAGAGCACCAGGCTGAGTCCGTAGCCCAGCAAGCCTATCGTCATTGCGGTCGCTGCCAGCCGAACAGGCGGTGGTGTCGCTCCGAGAATGAAAGCGAGCGACAGGTTGGCGATTCCCGCGACCAGTCCTTTGGTTGCCGCGATGAATAGGGCATCGGATGCCGATACCTTGCGCGTCAAATTGTTGTCCAGCGCCCAACACAGGCAGGCGGCTGCGATGGCGATCTCGCCGACCCAACCCGCATGCACGGTTGCGGCTTGTGACCCCGTCAGTACGGCACCCCCGGCGACAATCATCGTCATGCCGATGACGATGCGGCGGTCTGCCCCCTCGCGAAACACCAGCCACGCGAGCAGCGCGGTGAAAACAGATTCGAGATTGAGCAGCAATGAGGCATTGCCGGCCGACGTGCGCGACAGGCCGTACATCAACAAGACCGGACCCAATACTCCGCCTGCCAGGATCGCACCGATCAGCCAGGGCCACTCACGCGCCGGCAGCATGGGGGCGGCGAAGCCGCGATCTCGCACGATCCGGATGATCCACAAGCCGAGGCCACTTCCCAAATAGAGCAAACCCGCCAACAAGACCGGGGATACCTGCTCCGCCAACTCTTTGGCGATCGGCGTCGATGCGCCAAACAGCACGGCCGCTCCCAGGGCAGCAATGATGGAGACTCGTGAGGTCATCATGTGTTGAGGGCCTCGATGAAACAACTCAAGCGCGGCATCATTATGGGTCGCTTAAACGGCTATTGCGAGACCAACCCAGGAGTGGGGCTCGAGTGAGCCTTGATGCTAATCACGAGCTTTTTCGGGCGGCTGGGATTTCGGCGTGGTTTTCACTTGCTAGGCGCCGCGTTATTCGCCCATCGTTGGGCACTCCACACCACGCGCGACTCCTGCGCACCATTGGACCAAGGTCTGATCGGGGTTTTACCACTCGAGATCCTTGCTTCGATAGCGAAGAAAGAGGCCCATCGAAACGCATTATGTTACCGGACGTGCCCGGACCCAAATGTCTCTTTCGTACAAATGGTTGCACACCATTTCGCACATATCAGGATAGCTTTCCGTCATCACGTGATAACAAGATCATAAGCGGTGACGAGGTTGCATGCCTGTGCCGGCAGCACCGCCCCGCTATTGAGCGACCGTACAGGAAAGCATAATCTCCTGCGATCAAGGAATTTTTCCCGTCGAAACAACACCAATTAATCGGGGGTCAAGGAATGAGCACTCTCAAATCGATGACGACAGCGGGCATCATCACATCCGCGTTCATGTGTTTCTGCTCCCGCGCTGCTTTTTGCCGCGCAAACTCCTAAGACGCAACCGTGATCGCCTCCGGGCTGCTAGGCCCGAGAGGCACGGCATTCGGACCGGATGGCGCTTTGTATATCGCCGAGGCGGGCACCGGCGGCACTAACTCCACCAACGGTCCGCCGCCCCAGTGCATGCAGGTACCGAACATTGGTCCTTACCTGGGCGGGCCTCACGGCGAGAATTTCCAAGGTCGATCACGGCAAGCTCAGTACGGTGGCGTGGGGATTTCCGTCAACTATCGGTGGGGGCGGCACCGCGATCATCGGGGTTGCCGATGTTGTTTTCCTCAATGGAAATCTCTATGCCCTCATCGGCGGCGGCGGCTGCTCGCACGGCAATCCGCTACAGCCACAACGGCATCGCCGAGGTGGATACAAAAACCGGCCATTGGAAACTCATTGCCGATCTGGGCATTGCCTACTTAGGTACGCATCCGGCCAAGTTTGAGTCGCCGGATGACTTCGAGCCGGACGGCACCTGGTACAACATGATCGCGACGCATGGCAAGCTGGTCACCGTCGAGCCCAACCACGGCAATATGATCTCGGTCTCCACTTCCGGGGAAATCAACCCCATTCTCGATGTCTCCGCATCGCAAGGCCATATCGTGCCGACAACGATCGCCGAGCGGGATGGGGCTTACTACCTCGGTAATCTCAACCTCTTCCCGATCGATCCACAGTGGGCGAGAGTACAGATCATCAGGCGAGATGACACTGATGACGACCTGGCACCGGGATTCGAGGATCATCAGTCCCACCACATTGTCTTTTCCAAGGCGGGCTTTACCACGGTCGTCTCCGTGCGTTTCGGCCCGGACGGTCTGCTCTATGTGCTTGAGCTCTCGGATTTCGCCGGAAATCCGGCGCCGGGGAATGGAAAAGTGGTGCGCGTGAAGCACTCCGGTGACATCGAGGAGGTCATCACGGGACTTGCGGTGCCGACCGCCATGACCTTCGGACCGGATGGGCATCTTTATGTGTCGAACCTTGGTGCCGCCCCACCGGGTGTCGGACAGATACTGAAGTTTGCGATTTCCCCAGGCTGGTAATACCGCACTTCGCATTCCGATAACCCCGGCTGCAGGGATGCGGCCGGGAGTTTCGTCTCAGTCGCCCAACGTTGATCCTCCATCGGCGACGATGAGCTGGCCGGTGATAAAGCTAGCGGCTTTCGAGGCGAGAAAAACCGCGACACCGGCGATATCAATGGGCTGGCCAATGCGGCGCAAGGGCGCGCGCGCTTCGACTGAACTGAGCAGCTGAGGATTTGACCAGAGCGCCTTGGCAAAATCCGTTTTAACCAGGCCCGGAGCAATCGCATTGACGCGAATGCCGCCGGGTCCGAGTTCGGCGGCCAGGTTGCGCGCCAATTGCGCCTCCGCGGCCTTGGAAATTCCGTAAGCCCCCAGCACCGAGGTACTGCGAAAGGCCCCGATGCTGGATATTAGAATGATGTTCCCGGTGCCGCGCTCGATCATGTGCGGCGCCACGAGATTGCTAAACCACCAGCTGCTCTTGACGTTGCTCACCATGATCTTGTCCCAAGCATCGTCGCCGAGCTTCGCCAACGGTCCATAATAGGGATTGACCGCCGCGTTGCAGACCAGAATGTCGATCCGCCCGAAGTGCTCCATCGTTGCTTTTACGAGGTGTTCAACTTCCTGCTTGTTGCCAATGTTGCACGTTATTGAAATGGCTTCACCACCAGAAGCGTTAATCTGATCCCTCACGGCATCGCAGGCATCTTGCTTGCGCGAGCTGATGACGACCTTCGCGCCGGCAGCTGACATCTGCTCGGCAATCGCCTTACCGATGCCGCGCGATGAACCTGTGACAAGCGCTACTTGACCGCTGAGATCGAATAAGTGATTGGCCATGGGTGTTCATTCCTGAATCAATGACACTACTGTATCAGCCGTTTGTGCATTCCGGTAACCTGCTGTTCGACGAGAACAGCCGTTTTCACGGAAACTCGCGACCCATCACTCGAGAAAATGGAATGATCAAACCGATTGCGGCGGTGTTCGGGCATGGCCAGCCTACTCGGCGGCGGCTGGATGGAAGCGGCGACTGCGGATCCGCCGGTCCCGCCCGGCGGCGCGGCGGTGCTGACCTGGTCACCCGCACAGCAGGCCTGGGGCTATCGGAACATGGAAAAAGTCGCCCACGTCCAGGTGATCAAGCGCGGCGCGACGGTACACCCCTTGCCGAAGGCTCCCTCGCAGATCGATCCAACATTCACGGCTGGCGGTAAGACCTACACGACCGACAGTTACATGGCCGAGTTTCGGGTGTCCGGTGTGCTCGTGATCAAGGACGGCGCCGTTGTGCTTGAACGGTACGGCCTCGGCCGTCGTCCGCACGATCGATGGACTTCGTTTTCAGTGGCCAAGTCGGTCACGTCCACCCTCATTGGTGCGGCAATTAAGGACGGCAAGATCAAGAGCCTGGACGATCCTGTCACCCGGTACATACCGGAGTTGAAGGGCAGCGCGTACGCCGACGTGACCGTGCGACAACTCATCACCATGACGTCGGGCGTGAAATGGAACGAAAGCTATACCGATCCTAATTCGGACGTCGCCAAGGTGGGCCTCAGCATGGTTGAAGCCGGTGTTAATCCGGTCGTCAGCTACATGCGCCGCCTGCCCCGGGAAGCTGCGCCCGGCACCAAGTTCGTCTATAAAACCGGCGAGACCGACCTCGCCGGCATTCTGCTCTCCAATGCCGTCGGCGAGCCCTTGGCTCAATACCTGTCGGAAAAAATCTGGCGGCCCTATGGCATGGAGCAAGACGGAATCTGGGTCGAAGACGTTGCCGGTCACGAGCGTGGCGGCTGCTGCATCAGCATGACCCTGCGGGATTACGGACGGGTCGGACAATTCATGCTGGATCATGGCAAGGCCGCTGGCCGCGAAGTGTTGCCGGCCGGTTGGACCGATGACGCGACAGCGCAGCACGTCACGGTTCCACCGTATGGCTACTTTTGGTGGCTCATCCCCGGTGGGTATGAGGCCGAGGGGATTTTTGGACAATCTCTGTCCGTCTTTCCGGAAGATCACTTGGTGGTGGTTATCAACTCCGCATGGCCCGTGGCCTGGTCGGAAGACATCAACGCCGTGAGAATGAAATTCCTGGCGGCGCTACGCGCCGCAGCTCGCTAGGTCAACGATCCCGCTTGCCGTAACGGCCGCTGTCGTGCGCATCGCGGTCTTTAGCTTCGTCGTCCGCAGCAGGCGCCTCACTAGGGAGTCAATACGACCTTGCCGATGTTTCTGCGTGCCTCGATGTAGGCGTGTGCTTCGCCTGCACGATCGAAGGGAAAGGCCTTATCGACGTGGGGACGCACCCAGCCATCGGCGACGCCTCGAAGCAGGATGTCGGCCCAGGCCCGAATCTTTTCGGGTTCGTGCCACAGGTGCCCCACGTTGACGCCGAACACGGCGCGGTTCTGGTTCATGAGTGGCAAGGGGTGAAAGAAGGGCATTCTCAACGCCGTCCCGAGCAACTTCAGCGGCGCGAGGCTGCCCGAGTCGGAAGCCGCGGATATGCCGAACATGCCGAGCCGCCCGGTATGGCGCAAGGCCTTGTAGCTCTTTTTCCAGTGGCTGCCGCCAATCGGATCGATGATCAACTCCACGCCTCGACCGCCCGTCAGGCGCGCCACTTCACTCGACCAGTCCTTGGCCCGATAGTCGATCGCTTCGTGCAGGCCGCGCTCCTTGAGGAAGGCGTGCTTGCCGCTGCTGGCGGTGCCGAATATCCTCGCGCCGACATGGCGCGCGACATCTATGGCGGCGAGGCCGACGCCGCCGCCGGCGTTGTGGATCAGCACCGTGTCGTCGGCGGACAGCGAGCCCATGACGACGAGCAGCTGCCATACGGTCAGATAGTTCACCGGAATCGCCGCGCATTGCTCATGACTAAGTGCTGCAGGCTTGCCAAACACCTGAGCCTCTGGCACCACCACCGTGTCCGCGTAGCCGCCAAATCGTGTAAGCGCGATGACGTCGCGGCCGATCCAATCCTGCCGCGCCGCCGGTCCGGCGGCGTCCACGCTGCCGGATACTTCGTAACCGACCACGCACGGTACTTTCGGGGCGTCCGGGTATAACCCTTGCCGTGCGAGGATGTCGGCGAAGTTAATGCCGCTGGCTTTGACGCGTATGCGAAGCTCGTTGTCGCGGGGCTGCCGATCCGGAGATTCGCGTACCTGCAAGTTCTCGGGGCCACCGCGCCCGGTAATATAGATTTGCCTCATCGATAGGCCCCTTTTAATTGTGCGGGTATTGTGCCCTCTTCGCAGGCTAGACCCAAACGCCTGCTCCGTCGTTGGCGCCCGCGACGCCTGCGCGGTCCACGGCTACCCTACTGCTCGGTCTTACGCCCTGCGGACAAGGGCGGAAAGGACAGTACGAGGCGCGCGAGCCGACTGGTAGCATTCGATGGGCCTTTCAGGGTGCGCGATCGCGACCGTCCGGCAAACAGTTTTAAAAAAGGGATCTTCGATGAAAATCTACAACGTCATTGGACTCACGATACTGGCCCTCTGTGTGGCGGCATCGGCACTTCTGGCCCCTCCAGGTTGGGGCCCATTAAGCGGCATGGGTGTTGGGATCCTCTATTTGCTCTTGGTGTGGTTTCTCGCCGGGATTTATCTCTCGGACGTGATCCATATGGGGATAACCCACGGAGCGCTGGACTATCAGCCCTGGTTCATCAAGACGGTCGTGCTTCTCAACAACACCATCGGCGTTTACGTCGATCCCGTCAGCTGGGTCAATCGCCATCGCAATCACCACAGGTTCGCCGATCATCGCGGCGATCCGAACAAGCTCTCCGCCGATGGATTTTGGAAAACCACCTATCTTTGCCTTTTTCCATACCCCTGCGAACAAGACATGGCTCGCGACGCCATTCTCAAGTCCTGGCCGTTCCCGCTGGTCGGCCATCCGCTCTTCGCGATTTTCGCCCAGCTCGCCAGTTACGGCTTCATTTGGGCACTGACGCGAGATTGGAAATATGCACTGGTGCTGTGGTCGGGCATCAGAATCTTCGCCCTGTGGGTCAATTTAATCCAAAACTATTGGACTCACGATCGCCGGTTCGGCAGCCGGCGCTACGATGATGCGCATGACAACGCGATGAACATCGATGAATGGCTGCCCGTGATGGCGACCTTCAGTGCATGCTTGCAGAACAATCATCACCACTATCCGCATCTTCTGCGGCTCTCTCACTCCCCGAAGGAGTTCGACTTTGGCTTCGTGACGGTGAAGGTCATGGCTGCGCTCGGTTGGGTGAAAACGTCCAAGACGGGGGGCGTCAAGCCCGCCGACTTAAGCCACTTGGAGCTGAGCCTCTGACAGCCGCCTAGCGACCCAAGAAGGGGTCGATGAACTGTCTGAAGAAACCCGGGCGCACCGAAGTGCCGCTCAAGCCGTAGCTTTTCGGCCAGAGATCCTTCGGGAAATAGCAAGTCCCGAACAGGCGGTCGATCCAGGGAAAGTGAATGGCGAAATTGCAGTCGATCGCTTCCGCTTGAGCGGAGTGATGCCAATGATGGTAGCGCGGCGTCACGAGGTAATTCTCCAGCCAGATCGTTCTCGGGCGAAAGTCCGTGTGAGAAAACGTGGCGTGGAAGGACACAAATAATATGTAGCCGATGATGGCCCCTTGCGAAAATCCGCAGAGGGCCAGCGGGATCATGATCAGGCCGCGCGTGACGACGATGTCGAAAAAGTGAGAGCGCGAGCCGGCGATCCAATCCATCGTGCGAATGGAGTGATGCACGGCGTGGAAACGCCACAGCGCCGGGATCTTGTGGAACGCTCGATGCACCAGGTACTGCGATACATCCGCGACGAGAATGACCGCCAAGAGCTGCACGACAAACGGCCAGTTCCTGACGTACGCCTGAAGTTGTGGGATTGCCAACCAGGGGGCGGCCAGGGCCGCCGGCAACAGCATCAGGAAGTTGATGAGCTGCGAGGGCAGATGGGTGGCGATGAAATAGAACGAATCCGTGGTCCACTCCGCTCGGAACGTCCCCTGACCGGGATGCAACGGCCAAATTCGCTCCAGCGGAACAAACACGATGGTCATGACGAGCAGGTCCAATAAGAACCAGTCCAAACCGATTCCGGTTTTCGTCGCGACCTCCTGCGGGAGAGGGATAGCGCCGCCGCCGAGAAGCGTTGCGGCCAGTGCGAGCGTCGCGCCCGTGAGCGCCAGGACTTTGCGCTGACGCAGGATCGCAGACGCCGCCGCGAACACAAAGGCCGCGATGATCGTTCCTTGAATGAGCAGGCGCATGATATCGACCGGATAGTGTGCGCGGGCTTCAGGCAGGGTCAGCAGTCCGGGAAACCGCAGGCACAGCGCGCCGCCAAAACCGAGCAATCCGAGAAACACGGAACTGACTCCACTGACCCAGCCGCTGCCGAGGTGGACCGCCTCCGTATCGCCGAACGTTTTGCGGAAGAATTCGTCGGACATGATGGCCTCCAGCCCTCATCCCAGGCTCAATCTAAGCCTAACGAAGCCTGCAGGGCGCAAACGTCCGTCACGAAATTTGGCGGCGGGGTTGGACGCTCGAAGTGCATCGATGCGCCGGGGATGTATTCCCCGTGGTCCGAATTGCGGGCGGCGAACCCTGGGAAAATGCGACCTGCGCAGGATTCGCAAGCCCTTCTTACCGTATCCCGGTCACAAATTCATACCCGGAAATAGGCAACGCCTCCCTTAAGGGCTTACTCTGCACTGGCGCCCACCATCGTCAAAGGGAGTTGAACCCATGGAATCAGGCTCGAAAAGCGAATTGCATGCGGCGGACTCTGGCGCCTATGCACCTCAGCCAATCCGCTTTACCGGTAGCGGGGCCGAATATTTCGGCATCTGGATCGTCAATTTGCTGCTGACCATCGTCACCGTCGGCATCTATTCGGCGTGGGCCAAGGTTCGGCGGCTGCAGTACTTTTATCGGCACACCGAACTGGCCGGCTCGAGCTTTGATTTCCACGGTGATCCCATGAAGATCCTGCTGGGGCGTGTCATCGCGCTGATCATGCTATTTGCCTACAACTACACGGTGCGAATTCAATCAGCCTGGACGCTTGCCGTCATAGGGGCAATTGCATTCGCCATGCCATGGCTGTTGCGCAATTCTTTCCGTTTCCGACTCTACAATACGAGTTGGCGGGGCGTGCGTTTTCACTTTCGAGGCTCGGTCGGTCGGGCTTATCGCGTCTTTCTGCTGTACGGGTTGTTGTCGCTCATCACCCTTTACGTCATGGCTCCCTTCATGCATCAACGGGTCAAAGCCTATCAACACAACAACACTTGGTTCGGACAAACTCAATGTTCATTTCATGCCCGAGCCGGACAATTCTATAAAGTCTACTTGCTGTTGCTGGCCGCGATGGTGGCCCTGTTGGTCGTGGTGGGCGTTAGCGGCATCGGGGGCGCATTGATTGCCATTTCCGAGGCAAAAAAGCACGGCGGCCATGCCAATCCCTATGCCGTGATTAAGGCCTTTGCGATGGTCTATGGCGCCCTGATACTGATGGGAATTTCGATTGGGCCCGTCTTTCGCGCGCTTATCACCAACTTGGTTTGGAACAATACACGCGTTGGCGAACATCGCGTCGAATGCAAGATGTCGCCGATCGGATTGGTCTGGGTCACTTTCAGCAATCTTGTTCTGGTCGCGTTGACGCTGGGGTTGTTCATTCCGTGGGCGAGCGTTCGCATGGCAAAGTTTCAGCTCGAAGCCATCCGACTGGTGCCGGCGTCGGACCTGCAGACATTTGTGGACGCCGAACCCGACGACGTCGGCGCAGTCGGGTTGGAAACGGCATCGGCATTCGATTTCGACATTTCGTTGTAATCCCTGGAGGAGACTGATGCTGACCGCCGACTATTTCGACGGACACTCATCGCGCATCCGGGTAGTCAAGTTGGAAGTCGCCGGCAAAGATCTGGTGATTGCCGGCGAAGACATCAACGTGCACGTTCCGTTTGCCGATGTGACGGTCGACGAGCGGCTCGGGCGCGCGCCGCGGCGGCTGCGCTTCAGGAACGGGGCGTTCTGCGTGGTCAGCGATCTGAATGCCCTGGATGCGCTGCTGTCCTCGACAGCTCATCGCGACGGATGGGTTGATCGCGTACAGCGCCGATCGAAATTCGTTCTGCCTGCCATTGCCGCGTTTGTGGTCTTGGCCATCGCCGGATACCAATGGGGCTTGCCGTGGGCGGCCGCAGCCGGAGCGGCGTACCTACCGGCAACCGTCGGCGTCAAATTGTCCGATCAGGCGCTTCGAATATTGGATGGCGGTGTTCTTTTGCCGAGCGGCATTGCCAAGGATCGTCAGCAGGCGCTCAGCGCCAAGTTTCACGCATTGCGCCTGCCTGAGGGCGGCACCGCGCGCACCGAACTCTTGTTTCGTCGTTCGCCGCAGCTGGGAGCAAATGCCTTTACGCTGCCGGACGGTCGGATCATCGTGCTCGATGAGCTCATTACGATTCTCAATGACGATCGGCAAATCTTGGCGACCTTCGCTCACGAAGCGGGTCACGCCCGCGGCCGACACAGCCTTCGGCTGCTGCTGCAAAGCTCGGCTGTGGGAGCGTTTCTGGCTTTCTATGTCGGCGACATCAGCAGTCTCTTGGCGGTCGCTCCCGCTACGCTGATACAAGCGAGATATTCGCGCGATCTGGAACAGCAGGCGGATGATTATGGGGCGGCAGTCCTGGCGCTCAACGGGATGTCGCCGGTGCTACTTGCGCAAGCCCTCGATAAGTTGGCCAAATCCCGTCACGAATCGGCGCAGGCAGGTTATCTGTCGAGCCACCCTGCAACGGTTGAGCGCATGCGTCATTTGCGAGCGCTTTAAGTAAGTCGCTGCGGGAGGGATCACACCTTCAGCCGCACCGCACCGGGCAGCACCTCGATCTGCGCCGGCAACCGACCTGCGCTTTCACCATCGAGCTCCAGCAGGACGGTCGATTTGCTGGTCGCGATCGAGCGCCGCGTGCGCAGCACCTGCGTGCCCGGCTCCCGCACGTGACTGCCGTCGTAGAGCGTAGGCCGCTTGCGGATGAAATCCATCAATCCGAAACCCGACCAGATCGTCACGTCGAATTCACCGTCATCAAGCTGCGCCGCCGGCGCCACTTGCATTCCAGCGCCGAAATATCGACCGTTGCCGAAAGCGCAATTGGTGATGGCAAGCGATCGGGGCGGCATATCGTCGAATCCAAGGGTGACGGTCTGGTCGCGATAAACCGCCAGCGCCCGCAGCGTCGCGACCGTAAAGGCCAATTGGCCGCTGACGGCCTTTAGGCGCGGACTCACCAGACGCGCGACCAGTCCGCTACAGCCAAACGACGCCACGTTGATGAAGATCCGCAGGGTCGGAGCGCCGTCGTGGCCGGTAAAGCGCGCCAGACCGACGTCGATCGGGCGTGTCTGGCGCCCACCGAGCCTCGCGCAGGCTGACTCAAGATCCGCACCGATGGTCCTGCCGAAATCGCTACCGGTACCCAGCGCGACCACACCCAATACGGCCTCGGGGGCAACGGGTGCGCAGCCGTCGAAAAAACCAGCCACGACCTCATTGAGCGTACCGTCGCCACCGACGGAAACGATCATCTCGAAGCCCTCACCCAGGGCGGCTCGCGATAGCGTGGTGGCCTCACGCGGCGCCTGCGTGACGACATGCTCGAAATCGCCCAACGAAGACCGCAACAGTTTGGCGATCCGATCCCATCGTCGGCCCGTGGATCCCGCGGCCGACGCCGGATTTACGATGACCAAGCTGCGGAAATTATTTGTCGACATGTCAATGATTGGACCCGGTACCCGAAATCGAATGGCCGCCTTCCCGCTACTATGGACCGACTGCCAATGACCGTCGCTGGACTTAAGGCACGCAAAGGTCCCACCCAGTTGAGCTGGCGCTGCGGCGACCGCGACAGTGAGTGGATACCCCGAAAAGGGCGGACCGCGCAAAAGCACACACCAGGCGCCCGGCGGAAATATGTCTCGGCATGATCAGCACACTCTACTGGGCCGAGCAGGCGATCACCTGCTCGTACGTGCCGGTGCCGAGCCCACCCGTCCGAAGGTCTCATGCTGCCAAACCCAGTTTTTATGCGGCTGACCCGTCCAACGCCTGAAGTAGTACTGCGAAGCCCTCCGGATGCCCTGGTTAGATGGGTGCGTGTATAGCTCTAGACGAGCAACTTGCTTGCCGACGATCGAACATATCCATCTTGAGTCGGATGTCCGCGAAGTCCCCAAGCCGGGCCGCGCCCGCAAGGTTCACGCCGCTTTGCAATACTACGGCCGTCTGCGCCGCCGCAGGCTCGAACTTAAGATCATCGACTACTACTATCTCGCGGTGCGAACGGGCCGGGCCGGTTCCTTGCGAGAATATGTCCTCGATCTTCGCTTCATCGACTGTTCGTTCGGACTGACAAAGCATTTTCCCTGAGCACAGCAAAACCGGATCACGCATTCTTCACGTGTACGATGTTTTTGTCACCCGACGATCATGATCGCCGTGCTTATACCTCAGTAATCTTGGGGTCGTATCTTACTCGCGACCGTATTTGCTCCAATTTCTTGCCATGTCCCGGCGGCTGTAAATCGCGGCCGATGGGGCGACTTAAGTCTGAGTCGAGTCGAATCGCAGGCCAGTGTCAATGGGAAAAAATCCCTGACCCTGATCATGCGGCACGAACACCGGCACAATTCCGGTGCATTTTCCGCCTGGCGTCGTTGCGCTAAACGAAATGAAATATAATCGGCCATTACCAGGGCCCGCGCGCTCTGCGCGAATCATCGCGATGTTCGTCCCAATCCCGCTGCCGTCAGGCGATGTATTACCGCTTCCCGGCGCAGAGACGGCTTCGTCCTGCTGAATGGCGGTGACGACAATGGTAATGGGCCGATTCAAGGGGTCCGTTACGCCCACGATGGTTTCACTGACCATTTTGTGATCTGGGGGCCAGATAACTCCGGAATAAGCGGCTGCGCCACTGCAATCAGGCGGCGATGGCGATCCACCACCGCCGATGACGACCACCTCTGTTCGAGAGGAGACCGACAGTGTGCAAAGCATGGTTGCAAGGGCTGCCGAAGTGAGTATTTTCGACATTGATATCTCCTTAGCCTTGGACGGATTTGGTCACAGAGATGAACAATCGAAATGCGTTTTCTCGACCGGCAGGGTAACCCCAACTGTGAGGTGGTTTGACTTTGTTATGGCTAGACTGTGACCGATGTCACCCTCTGAAAACGCCACAGGCGCCAAACGGGTTCTTCATCAGCGATTAAGTAAAAAAGAAATTGCGCGCCTGATCCTTGTTAAGGGCCATCGTTCCGCCTCACCTCCGCGAACCCAGCGCTCCAAAAGACCCGATGAGCCGAGTTGCAGCCAGAGTTGCCGGCGTCGGTTAATACCCCGATGACTGAACGGCCTGCCGGCGGAGCCGCCACTTCAAAGTGCGTGGCGGGTTTAGTTGCTGCTTGGATCCAATCCCCTCTATATCCGTTGCGATTCGATCGCCCTTCCAGTATTGGCCCTTAGGCAGGCCGACGTTGTCGATTGCCCGGCGAGAAGATGGGCCATTTAAAGGATAACTCTTCGCCAGCTAATGCATCTGTGGTCCGATCGGCTGCCGGGAAATCGGCGCGCGCATGCGTTATTTGATATCGCTGCGAGCCTGTCGGCAGGCCGCGACAGGATCTGTCGAATTCCGGGCCTGTTATCCTTCGATCGCGGTGTCCCTCGTGAGGGCAATGGCAGAAGAGCAGCGATGACCGAAACCTGGGCGAAGTGGGAAAGTCTGGTCATAAACGGAGTTTTTCCGCTGCGCCGATTTCTGAGTCGCTCAAACCACAGCGTCGTATTCCTTACCGAGCACAAGGAGCTCGGGTGTTCCGAGGCCGCCATCAAACTCATCCCCGCTCATCCGACGCGAGCGGAGGCGCAACTCTCGCATTGGCGCACGGTTGCCGGCTTTTCGCATCCTCGCCTGATTCGCCTATTTGACTCGGGCTCTTGCCAAATTGCGGGGCATCCATTTCTCTTCGTCGTCATGGAGTATGCGGAGCAGACGCTTGCTCAAATCCTCCCTCGCCGGCCACTCGATCCAGACGAAGTGCGCGACATGCTAACGCCCACGCTCGATGCGTTGGCGTTTATCCATGGCAAAGGCTTGGTACATCGCAAGCTAAAGCCGCCAAACGTTTTGGTCGTCAACGATCAGCTGAAGCTAGCGAGCGATACCATCCAACCGACCGGCGATGCGAGGCCGCCGGGTGCAAGGCTCTCTGTATACGACCCGCCGGAAGCAAAAGAGGGCAAGATTTCGGCCTCCGGGGACATCTGGGCGCTCGGCATAATCCTCGTTGAGGCATTGACCCAGCGCGCTCCCGCATGGCCCGATAGGCGGCCCGATACTCTTTCGCTACCCGCCGATCTTCCTGCGCCCCTGGCAGGCACCGCTCGGCGCTGCTTGAGTCACAATCCCTCTGACCGACCCACGGTCCTCGAACTTAGAGCACAGGCCGAAAGTCCGGCAGAAACCACGACCATTTCGGCGCCGCAACCTGTCGAAGTGCCTGCAAAGGATTCGAGCAATCCTCCGATTGACATACCCAAACGACGATTATCCAGCCTCGCAATCGGAAGTCTCGCCATCTTATTGGCGGCAGTGTGGGCCGCCTCGCGTCTGCACAGTCATCATACTGCGCAACTTTCACAGGCTTCGGAGATCTCCTCGCAATCGGTTGCGCCGCCCGCCGCGTCTGATTCAGCGACTGCGACGCCGGTCGGCGCGCCTGGCTCCGTGCTGCACAAAGTAATCCCCGATATTTCTCAGGGCACGCGAGCCACAATTCATGGTCGCATTAAGGTAGCCGTTCTTCTGACCGTCGATCAGTCAGGCGGCGTCACCAATACGATCTTGAAGAATGCGGGCTCTAGCAGATATTTCGCTCACTTGGCAACCGAAGCGGGCCGCCAATGGATGTTCAGTCAGGCGAATAATCCCGCTCCCCGGAAATGGCTGGTGCACTTTGAATTCACTCGCAATGGCGCCACCGGATACTTGGACGGTCTGCAACAATAGAATTGAGCTCAGAGCAGCCCCTGCTGTGCTGTTCCGGCAACCTGACCCGGGAGATTTGATCTACCAGGTATGCCGGCGTATAAGTCGCCTCATGACCGAACACAGAATCTCCTGCGCGGTCGCACGGCTCAATGACGATGCGGCGATGCGCGCGCTCCTCGAGCCCCTTAAGGATGCGAAGAACGTGCGGACGGTGCTGCGCATGGTGCGTACATCCATTCTGTGCCCCTTTTACGATGAGGAGATGCGGGTTGCGAGATACGTCGTGCTCGATATCAATACCCATATCGTTGGGTGCCATTTCGTCACCGACGTATCCCGGCAACAGGCGAAGAAGATCACGGCCGGGTGTGTCAGCGTGTCGCGTTGGAGTCCTGCAGCATTCGACACGGTGGTCGAAAGAGTTCTCGGCGGCACAACGCAGCACGTGCACTAGAATCGAATTCGACGACCTTGTGCATCGCAACGCGCGAAGTACCTGGTAGGACCGATCTCTAAGTGTTGCTTCGGTCAAAGACCGTTGTTGTGAGAAAAAGCCGGTCTGAGTAAATTCAGCAACTTGCCGCGTGGCACTCGCTGAGAGCCACCTTGGATGACATTCCAACTGGCTGCTGTAGCGCAGTCACCGTTTCGTTGTAGCCTAGACGGGTCGCCCTAAAGACCCGCGGAGACAGACGATGGCCAAAAACGTAATTTGTCTTTGGTATGACGGCGCAGCAGAGGATGCCGCCAGGTTCTATGCTCAAACCTTCCCAGACAGCGCCGTGACTGCGGTTCACCGCGCTCCGGGCGACTACCCGGACGGCAAACAGGGACAGGTGCTCACGGTCGAGTTCACGGTACTTGGAGTGCCCTGCCTCGGCCTCAATGGCGGGCCGGCGTTCAAGCACTCTGAAGCCTTTTCATTTCAGATCATCACCGACAATCAGGCAGACACAGACCGCTACTGGAACGCAATCGTCAACAACAGCGGCAGCGAGAGCGCGTGCGGATGGTGCAAAGACAGCTGGGGCATATCCTGGCAGATCACCCCGCGGGCGCTGCTGGACGCAACGACCGATCCCGACCGAGCGGCCGCCAAACGAGCGTTCGAGGCGATGATGAAAATGAAAAAGATCGACATCGCCGCTATCGACGCGGCACGGCGCGGAACCGCTCGCGCTTAGAGCGCGGGCTTGCTGTCCGCGCTCACTCCACCGAGGTAGAACTGGTTGCCTATGCCAGTGCCAGCGCGATCTTGAGCGTTTACTCCGTCGTTGAAGGCTCCTGTATCGGACCTAAAGCGGATCTGGCGCCCCGGCGCAGTCGGTCGGGCGAGTCGCACGATTAAGCGGGAATGTACGTCAACCTAATCGTGTCCTCGCCGATTCGATCGCTGGCCACAAGGCGGAGCGGCGGCCGGGGGCCGGCGAAGAACGGCTTGCCATGACCAAGCACAACGGGGCGGAAGTAGAGTCGATACTCATCGATAAGACCAAGGTCGGTCAGGCTTCGCGCCAAGTCTGGTCCACCAACGTCGATCTCCCCAACCAGCTGAGCCTTCAGCCCACCTATTACCGCCTCGATACCATCCTCGACAAGCGTGGCGTTGGGACCGACTGATTTCAACGAGCGCGACACAACCCACTTCGGTCGGCTCCGCCATGCCATCGCGAAGTCGTGTTGCTCGGCGTCCCAGTCTGTATGGTCTTCGTCCCAATAACGCATGACCTCGTACGTGCGGCGGCCGTACACAATCCCCGTGAGGCCGCGCACATGCTCTATGAAATGACGAAAGAGCGCGGGACCAGGCGCAAATTCCTGGTGGTCGACATAGCCGTCCAGAGACTGGTTCAATCCGAAGACGAGCTTCGCCATGCTACAAATCTCCACCCCAAGGGGTCAAAACAGCTCGAGGCGACATTACGCAAAAGTGAGGTTAGGCACAATATGCACGCCGCATTGCCAGTGTCACCAACAACCTGCGTCCGCTTTTGGCCCGCATCCGGACAGCCGAAATATCAACCGTCTCTGCGTTGACATTCAAAGTGAGCTACTAGCAATGCGGATCTTGGCGTTTACGTTGATCCGACCGCCGTCGACCTTACGGCGCTCTGCTTTCCGGCGAACATTTTCTTGGCCTGCGACGACTGTCACGCAGTCCACAAGGTAAGCGAGTCACCATGCGTAAGAGCCGGGTCCGCTTCAGGGCTTCAGCGTTGCCGCGATGCTGCGTACTTCGTCCGGCGTGTGCTCGCCCGCCAGCGGCGTTCCTGGCATTAAAAATTTGCCCATGTCGAGCCCGCCGACGACGACAGGTTCGAACCCTGCCTCTCGGACTAGCCGCGAAGCGATTTCGATGGCCTTCTTGTCACCCGCCACGGGCATGCCGATCCTCCCCGGATCTTCGTGTGCAGTGGCCATGCGTGCTGCGGGTACGGCATTGAATGCACGAACGACGAGCGCGCCTGGCATCAGGTGCGCGTCAAAGAGTCCAGCCCCTTCTTCGCGCGCTTGATTGGCGATCTCACCGTCGCGTTGCGGGAAAGGATTGCTCGCATTGATGACGACTTTTCCTTTGAGTGAATTGCTGAGGCTATTTGTGAGCTCGGGAAAAGCGCTGTAAGGAACCGCAAGCAGGATTACCTGCCCGAACGCAGCAGCCTCCTGAGGCGTCCCCGCGCGCGCATTGGCTCCGACGTCGGCCGCAAGCTTCTTGTCGTGGTCGAGATTGAGGGAGGAGAACATCACCTCATTTCCAGCCTTGGCCCAAACGCCGCCAAGCGCGCTTCCCACATGCCCGGAGCCGATGATGCCAATCTTCATCTTGTCGGCTGCATTGACAATGCTTGCTGTGATCGGCAGGACACTGAGAGCGGCGGCCACACCGGTCGCCTTGAGCATGTCCCTACGAGAAAACCGGTGAATGCGGTGCATTTGTCTGGACCTCCAGTTGGAGAGCGGTCGCTATTTGATCGTAAAGGTACCCCTATTTTGCGCCCTGTCTATGCTTCTGCTCGGAATACGTCTCTGACCCGATGTGGTCTTATGTCCCGCTGGCGCGTCACGACCACAGTTGACGGTGGCCGGCGTCAGCTATCGGGCGGTGCGCTTGTCCAATGCTCCTGCGCTTTGGCGTCGGGCCATGCCGAAACCCAAGGGTTGCAGAATCAGCCAAGTCTCCGCGAGCTTACCGGCTTCGATCCGATAGGATTGCATGCCAGCCCGACTGCGTGGCTCGCCGGTCTTGGGATCAGTCCACTTGAACGCAAAGCGAAACCACGCACGGTCGTCGGTGAATGAGTGATCGTACACAACGACACGGCTGTCCGGTCGCTCTTGCCGAGTCTTGGCAATCTCGGCGCCATAGGCATCGCGTGTCGCCGTTCGGTCACCCGATTCGTCATGCCGGATATAGCTCGGGCCGACGCAAATTGGGATCAGGTCGTATTGGCCCTTATGCCAAACCTGCTCCCATCGGTCGACGAGGCCGCTCAACTCGTCTGCCATAGAGGAACTCCTCAATCGTCCTCGTAGTTAGTCTACCGCAAGCGACGAGAGTCCCGGTTCACCCATGTTGAACCATCAGTCGCGTCTCGACCCGATGCAGGCATTCACCGCCGTCCGCTTTGAATTGAGCAAATATTAGCGAGATCAGTCGCTATGTCGGCAACTTCTCCATAGTTCAATCGCGCCGATATAGACAACCGAGTAAACAATGGCCGCGAGAATTACACCGGGCAACCGCACTTGGAATGAAATGTCGGAATCGGGCACGAAGAACGGTTGGCTCATCCACGTACCGAGAGGCAGGTAATAAATCTGGTATAGGAGCAGCCACAGCATGCCAAGGCTCGGAATTAGCTGCATAAGAGCGTAAAACAACACAGGCCACAAAAGAATGACTAGCAGAGCTATCCGCAGCGGATTGCTGTATCGCTTAGCCTTTATCGCTGGCATGGACATCCCATGGTGTTGTGGCACCGTTTAGTCATCGTAGAATAGGTTATCGGCGAGAGGAACGTCGGCTTTATGGCGTCGAGTCATCAAGGGTCAACTTCCGGTTTTGGCCGGTCAGCGGCCGTCGCTGCTGAATCACCATCAAGTGTCGCTTCGCGACCCGATGCGGTCCGTGGTCACCATCCGCTTTGTGGGACCGACGTTCGGGTATTCAGTAATCGTCGACCCCCGCACTACATAAGCGGAACCGTGTCTTCAAAGTCTAAATTGCTGGGCGCAGGCGGGGCCTGAAAGTCCGCTACGCCCGATTTTCGTAACTGTGCCGGCGATGGATGGGTCACGGGAAATGAGTTGTCGACGATGTGAAATTCCACCGAGTCAACCCACAGCGAACCGCCCCCGGGCCCAAGCCAAGCACCGTAAAAAAGCTTCGCAGCGGTGTCCGGCACGTCGACGATGACCACATCGTACGACCATGGCAGCGACCCTTTGAATGTGGGCTGAGCGGGAAAATTGTAAGCGACGATATTGCCCTCGGCATCATCGACTCTAAGAATGAGCCCCGCGCCGCCTACGACGTCTCTTCCCGCGATGAAAGCAGAGAACTGAACACGGTTTCCGCTGAATGCTCCGGCCTGTGAGGCTTGACCGAAGAAACATCGCAGTTTCGGATCCTCGCCGTCGTATTGGAGTAGGGCACTGTATTTGCCCGTATGCGCATAAGTGTCGTCCGCGGAAAAATGGCAATGCGCCGAGGCGTAGACAGTCGAATTAAGCCCCCAACCCCGCGGTTTCCTCCCCGCAGCGCTTGACGACGTGGAGACCAACGGCGGCCACTTGACGTTGAGTGCATTGTCGCCGGGCTGCGCACCCGCAACATCCACGATTCCACCGCTCGCGGTTGTCTGCCCCACTCGGCTAATCGCCGTGACTGGCGCAATGGTCTCAGATTGCGGAGGTTTACGCGGTGTCAATCTCGCATTCGTTGACGGCGTTGATATGCCCGATGCGGCTTGCTGGGAACCCGCGACCCACGCAGAACTGGCCCACGGATCACCGGCCCGTCGAGGCTCAACCGTCTGATTGTGTTTTGTTGCTTTCTCGTGAACCGCTAAGTAGCTCGCTATTAATGCGGCTGCAACCAGCCCGGTTCCGACGACAATGGAAGAGCGCCAAGTCATACTAGCTTCTCACAACCTCGGCTGCCCAGAGCCGCGTCGGCTTGTCCGGCGACGTGAACTGCGATTCGGTGCTTCGCTTCGAGAGTCTTCTGTAGCCACAATACGCGATTGGCCGCTTTAGGGCGACGAACTAGCGTGCGCGGATGACCCGATTTGGCCGGTCGGCGACGGTCTATTCCAACGCACCTGCCAACTGACGCTTCGCGACCCAATCCGTTCGAAGCCTATCGTCCGCTTTCGGGGCCCCAACTGAAGGGTCGAGATACTGTTACGACCGCCCCCACCACGGCATGAAAAAGATCGCAGCATTGATTGCAAATCCTAAGTTCCACAGAAGTGTCCTGAGAGTGGAACGGTTGCTCAGATAGGCGATTACAAAGCACAGGCGGACGACCACAAACGCGATGGCAAGCTCGTCAATCCGGTGCTGCGGTAGTTGCCGAAACTCCGCCAGCAGAACCGCAACAGCAAAAAATGGAAAGGTCTCAATCCCGTTGGCATGCGCACCTAAAGCGCGTGCTGCAACACCTGGCTTGTAAAAGGTAGGATCCCGCGGATTCGAATTATCGAACGTCTTGTAGCCGATCGCCTTTACTGGAGCGACGGTCAATAGAAATAGGATAACTGCCGCAAATATCATCCATTCGGCGAATGTCATCAGCTCTTTCTCCATGCGGCTATTGATACAAACGGAAATCCCTTTAAACGGGTTAGTGTCACCATGTTAGCTTGCCGGAATGGTTGCTTTAGCGTAACCCCATCGGGGACGTGACGGATCGCTGTTCGCCGACTGTTGCCGGCCGCGCGCCCCGACTGGGGTCTTTCAGAAAGCGAAGGGCAAACTGCCGGCTCCCCAACAACAGGAGCCGATCATGGAAATCATTGCATCCACACCTCGAGAACCTTGGAACAAGGGCAAGCTCGTAGGCCAGAAGACCCCATTCAAGCTCAAAGAGATTTGGGCGATCCGAGTGCGGCTGCAGATCGCGAGTCGGTGCCGGGATCTTGCTCTATTCAACTTGGCGATCGACAGCAAGCTTCGGGCCTGTGATTTGATGCAGCTGCGAGTGAGGGATGTTTGCCACGGCCAGACAATGGCGTCACGGGCTCTCGTTTTGCAACAGAAGACCAGACGTCCGGTCCAATTCGAGATAACGGAACCTGCTCGAGACGCTGTGCTGGCGTGGATTAGCTATTCGAAGTTGAAGTCCGAGGATTTCTTGTTCCCGAGTCGAATACATGCGTCACCACACCTTTCAACTCGGCAATATGCACGGATCGTTGATTCTTGGGTCCTTCGCCTAGGATTGGACACCACCAACTATGGGACACACACGCTCAGGCGGACGAAAGCGACGCTTATCTATCGGCGTACCAAGAATCTGCGGGCCGTACAGCTGCTGCTCGGGCATTCCAAACTGGAAAGCACGGTACGCTATCTTGGAATCGAGGTTGACGACGCCCTTGAAATGGCGGAACAGACCGACGTGTGACCGGACGACGCCGGTCGGCGGCAACGGTCGCTGACCGGCCACAACCAGCCGTCGGCACGATAGAAATGGTTCCCTGTAGGCAGACATTCGTGCCTTGCGATATTCTATCGAGCCGAGAGGGCCTCCAATTGCCACATAGTTGCGGCGTATTTATCAACGTAGTCGAACGTTGGTGAAAATAGTTAGAGACGGGTGCTTGAGGGCTATCGGACGCCGATGTCGCCGTAATCTGCCTGCTCGTGCATGCACTCATTTGGTGCCGACTGTCACGCAATCGAATACGATTTCGATCCTTGGAAAATTGCCTAGAATGTATGGCGGGTCCGAAGTCGTCTCGCTTAAAGACTCAACCTTCTGCCCTTTGCGGTCACAGAAATCTTTTGCGCGCTGTTCTGCGTCGTCACGAACCGACCCTATGGAGACGAAACCACTGCCTCGTTGCACAAACACGCGATAGGCCTCATTGCCCGGCGTGGGTGTGCCGGTGGCAATAGTCGTGTCCTTATAAACCGCCGCCGCGAAAGCCGACTTACTTGTGCTCGCTGGTTGTATCGGTGAATTAACCGCGCACCCCACCAACAAGCCCGATAGTCCGATGCAGAGCGCTACTAAGGCGATAACTAGAACTTTCATCCGATCCCCGAATTGTTGTTATCCATCGATATTACACCGCAGATTCCTGTGAGCCGCTTCACAATGTCCACAACGCGGTAATCGTCGGCCAATGCTGCGAAGCAAATTCTAAACACCTTACCTCTGTTCGCGAAGCGCTCAACGTGTTAGGTGAAATTACGAACTGTTGATGGGAGAAGGTCGCGGCGATGAGATTTTGCGCCGTGCTTCTGCAGCATGTGCATGACACCAAGTGGAATATCTCGACAACACTAAGTCCCTGTGGTTTGATCCACCGTAACAGAGGGCCTTTAGGCTCCGATCAGGGAGGTTGATTGATCGCTCTTCAAGCACGCGACCTTCGTCGCGTTCCGTGCTCTGTTCTGGTTCTTTTACTGGTTGCAATCGCATGTGTCGTTGCTTCATGTGGAGGCGGCGGCGGCGCAAGTGAGAATCTTCAAAGCGTGCAAGCTCCGTCTCTGCCGATATATGTCCCAGGAACTACTTTGAAGGCTACCGACAGCAGCGGAGACACCTGGACCGCAACCTATAGCAGCACCGCAGACGGCACAACGACGTTCAATGGACAAGTCGCCTATGATTCTTCGACCTCTTTCACGGTGTCCAGGGAAGCCACTGTGCTCGACAGCGAATCCACGACGCAGTTATCTTTGATGGATCCCTATTCACCTTTAGGTCTCGTAATATATTTCGACAGTCTCCCCGGGGGACTATCTCCTGGCTCCGTCACGAGCTATGACCCATTGCCGTCTACATTGACGGCGGCCGAGTCGGGGTCGCTTAGCTCGGGGACCTTCGGCAGTTCCCCCTACACCTTCACCGAGACATACTCTGTGACCCGGGATAGTCCGACTGCACTTTTCCTTAATATCCACTTAGCCTACCCGGATTTGGGCCTATTTCATGGGGAAGCCAGCTTCACTGGCTTGTACTCTGGGACCAGCACCATTACGTACTCCGTTACCGGTTCTGGCGCAGCGACGCTTGCTAAAATACAAGTCACCATCAACGGGCACGACTCTGACTTTTCAATGAACCCACTGCTGTGAAAGCGGCTCGGAATCGGTGTGTACCAAGTGTCGCTCAAGCAGATGGCGGAGCACTTGCCGCTGTACGGGTTCGATTGGATCCCGCGAGTGC
This sequence comes from uncultured Gammaproteobacteria bacterium, assembly GCA_963749775.1. Lineage (GTDB taxonomy): Bacteria > Pseudomonadota > Gammaproteobacteria > Steroidobacterales > Steroidobacteraceae > Bog-1198. The sequence goes on along the minus strand of CAVVPB010000003.1, from coordinate 346,890 downwards.
CGTTCACGGTGGACTTCGAAATGAGTAAGACCAATCTAGGGGAGATGAAAAAGGTGAAAATTCAATGAGCGTCGTCGTCGTTTGGGTGTTGTTGTTTCTGCCCGTGGGTGAAGAGCCACCGGGTCGCGATCTGCACGTGTACGCCAGCGAGCAGAAATGCGAGGAAGTCTTGACGGATGTGGTCGATCATGGCTTTGCTCGAACTGAAGAGTTGGGCTGTGAGCGCCGCGAACAAAAGCAAGAGGTAGCGAAGTGAGTAATTTAGGCGAGATCACAGGGCTGGTGCCGCATCCGATCACGAAGACGATCATGCCGATCCAGATGGAAAATTATCAGCGCTGGGTGGCGCATGGGGATCCGGACCGAGTATAGCGAATGGTGGCAGGTGCCGTTGGGCGGCGTCGGTGTATTGCTAGTAGGCGTTCTTTTTCTTTTATTTGCGAAATTTTACTGTCGTGGCGATGAAGACTGGATTGCGCAGCAACTATGAAGTCTACTTGGCGGTGGCAATGGGTAGTCAGCTTTTATCGGTGACTATCATGTAGCCTCTGAGAATCGATACGGATCGATCCTGGGCGCAAAGACCGTATCGGGCGCGGCGATCACAGGCAGCTGTCGGCCAAGAGCGGAAATTCAAACTTCACAAATCAGCGTCTGATACCGGCCATTCGAGGAGAGAGCCTTGCAAATCGGCGATCTTCGCGTCGATCGTCTGCAGACGCGCTTGAGCGCCAGGGTGAATCAAGGCAAATTCGTGCGTCGTGCGAAATCAATAAACCATGGTCCCATAGAAGCGGCCCACCGCGTCTGTTCTGATCCCACGCATGCACACAGAATCCGACCATTGGATAACTTGCAGATAGGAGTAAAGCTATGAGTGCAGTTGCACAACAGGCCGCCATTCGTCCATTTCAGGTGAATTTTCCGGAAACAGAACTTGCCGAGTTGCGCAGGCGCGTAAAGGCGACAAAGTGGCCGGAAAAAGAAACAGTCACGGATGCAACGCAAGGCGTGCAGCTTGAGACAACTCAAGCACTCGCACGCTACTGGGCGACAGATTATGACTGGCGCAAGATTGAGGCGAAACTGAACGCCCTGCCGAATTTCATAACCGAGATCGACGGGCTGGACATTCATTTCATTCACGTCCGTTCGAAGCACGAAAATGCGTTACCGCTGATCGTCACGCACGGATGGCCCGGTTCCATCATCGAGCAGATGAAGATCATCGATCCCCTGACCAATCCCACTGCGCATGGAGGAAGCGCATCAGATGCGTTCCATCTGGTGATTCCGTCGATACCGGGCTACGGGTTCTCAGGCAAGCCGACCACCACCGGCTGGGATTGTCCCCACATTGCACGTGCCTGGGTCGTACTGATGAAACGCCTTGGATACACAAAATTTGTGGCGCAAGGCGGTGACTGGGGCGCGGTCATCACCGAGCAAATGGGAGTGCAGGCGTCTCCGGAGCTGCTCGGGATTCACACCAACATGCCTGGCGCGGTCCCCCCCGACGTTGACAAGGCCGCTGCGTCCGGCGCGCCAGCGCCTTCTGATCTCTCACCCGAAGAGAAACTCGCTTTCGAGCGGCTGACATTCGTCTACAGCAAAGGCGTCGCCTACGGCTACCAGATGGGATTGCGCCCGCAGACGTTGTACGGAATTGCCGATTCCCCCGTCGGCCTGGCCGCCTATTTTCTGGACCACGATGCGTGGAGCTACGCGCTGATCTCACGCGTCTTTGCGGGAAAATCCGAAGGCCTCACCCGAGACGACGTCCTCGACAATGTTACGATCACCTGGTTGACGAACACGGCGATTTCCGGAGCCCGCCTCTACTGGGAAAACAAACTCACGTATTTCGGTGTCAAAGGCGTTTCCATCCCAGTTGCCGTGAGCTCCTTTCCGGACGAGATCGATCTGTGCCCTCGCAGTTGGGCGGAGCGGGCGTATCCCAAACTGATCCACTACAACAAGGTCGCGAAGGGCGGCCACTTTGCGGCCTGGGAGCAGCCGAAGCTCCTCTCAGAAGAGCTTCGCGTGGGCTTTGGATCGCTGCGCACCTAGCGGAGCTGAGGATGATCTGATTCGAGGTGTTGGATTACAGCAGACGTGGAAGCACGTTTGCTGTAATCCGCTGAGGCGCGAGCAGGTCGCCACATTCCTCGGCCGCTCGGCGTTGGCGTAAAATCTTGCGCTCATGATCACGCTTTACTCTTACCCGACTCTTTTCGGCGTAGCCGACAACAACGGCTACGGGCTGAAGGTCTTTGCTTTCATGCGACTCGTTGGCTTGCCGTTCGTGCATGAACACATTTTCGACGCATCGGCGGCGCCGCGTGGGCAGCTTCCCTACATCATCGATGAAGGCGATACGTTCGGCGACAGCGAGACCATCATTACCCATCTCATCGGTAAGTACAGGTTAACGATCGATGCGGCGCTAGGCGTCCGCGAGCGCAACCTGAGCCTACTCATCACGCGACTGCTCGATGATCTCTACTGGGTGATGTCCTATTCACGTTGGAAGGATGAGCGTTACTGGCCGGCGTTCCGTTCAGCGCTCATGCGAGAGCACGCAGGCCTCACCGATGAGGGACTCGCTAAAGCGCGCGAATTCAATTTTCAGCGTTATCATTTTCAGGGGATCGGCCGGTATGAGCCGGACGCTGCTTATGCGCGGGGCCTCGCCGATCTCGGCCTCCTCGCCGACCTCGTACGAGCCAACGGATTCGTGCACGGTGCAACCCCGACGAGCGTCGACGCCGGCATCTACGGCTTCGTCGCGAACATCCAGTTTTTTGACATTGACACGCCGCTGAAGCGCTTCATTTCCTCGCGGCAAAACCTCGTGCGCCATTGCGTGGCGATCCACGAAAGAGTGATGCGAATCTAGCCGCTCCCAAACCGCTCCATTGACGAACGGCCCGAAAGCCGCCTGTCGTGGCCGGCGGCAGAGGGTCGCGAAGCGACATTGGGCAGGCGAATTGGAATTGAGTGTCGCCGACCGGCTAGCTGCGGTCAATCGGCGTGCCGCAGTCAAACATGCTCCTTTCCCAATGATTTTCAATTAAGATTTCGAAGTACACGCTGTCCCGGATGGCCGCAGAATTTCGTAGGAGAAGTCGCCCAGCCCGCGCTTCCCGCGAACAGCGTGGTCGAGATAGCGAGCCTGCGAAAGTCCATCCGGGGCAGATGGAACCTCGTCGAAACGCTCAAGGTCGTACACGACAGTTCGATAAGCGATGCGCCATTCACAGTTGCGCCGTTCAAACCGGTCGAGATAGCGTCCCGCGTGCATCCAATCGATGGCGCCGCCTTCTTGCGGTATCCTGACAATCACGATCACGTACGATTCGCACTGGGCGACGTCGCCATCGAGTTTAATGAGCACGTTGCAAATATTGTGCATTGACGTTGTTTTCGATGGTGGGCTCGTGCCGTCGATGCGCGCTGCCTTCAACGTCCCGATGGCCTCCCGAAATGGCAAGACAACGCCAAAGTGGTTGTCGAGTGCATCGTCGTGGAACGCACTCAAGACCAAGTCCGCATCGCTGCGATCGACTCCGCGACAATACCGGACGATGACTTCGTAAATAGCCTGCCGGTCTTCGACGAGTTTCAGGCGCGCTTCAAGCGTGTTGGCTGTCATAACTGTTTTGCCTTGTTCGCCAGTTGATCCATGAAACGAGCGATTTCGTCCAGTGGAACAGGCGACTTCATGCCGATCGGCATAGCGCACGCGAATTCAGTGACACCCGCCTCGAGCATGGCAGGTACATTCGCAAACGTCTTGTCCCAGTCGATCTCGTCCTGTTCGGTCCGCTGCGGAAAAATATGGCTCTTGACGATGAGCGCGCTGGGATCACGACCGGCGGCCGCGAATGCCTGGCGGTAGGTTTGCACACCCTCCTTTAGCTTCTCCACAGATTTGCTGTCGTCCGGACCGGTTTCCCAGCCGTCGCAGAGCTCCGCCACCAAGGCGGCGTTCGTTTCATTCGCTTTCATCGCAAGCAGGATGGGAATCCGCTTCTGTACGGGCTGGGGCATCGAATACAGTCCCTCGAAGGAGACGGTCTCTGACCGGAAGGTTGTCGGCTGTTCCTTCCACAGAGCGCGGCATGTCGCGATGTTGTCCCGAAGGATCTGTCGTCGCTGGCTGAAATCGACGTTCAATGATGCATACTCATCCCGACTCCAACCTACGCCGAATACGGGTTGCAGTCGGCCGCGTGAAAGTACATCGATCGTCGCCAACTGTTTGGCCAGGAGTACCGCGGGTCGCAGCGGTGCCAGCATTATGCAGTTGGATAACTTCACTCGCGAAGTCACAGCAGCGAAGCTGCCATGCAGGACCGCTGGTTCCAGATAAGGCTTGCGCCCTCCATCACCATAGCGCAGGCCGCCTGCGTAGGGATATCCTTCCAGGGAGGAACTGAGAGATATGTGTTCGCCAACGGCGATGGCGTACAGGCCGGCTTCTTCAACTATCCTCGCGACGTCGACTGCCCGGGCCATGTTTACTTCGCCCAGCAGCCGGTCGAAGCTGCCTAACATCATGGTTATTTTGAGCATGATTTCGTCTGGGATTGCTATCGGCTTCAGTATGCCCCAGTTCTGGCGCACCTGCCCGTGTCCCCTCCGCGCGAGGCGCTCCCGCAGCTTCCCCGCGCGCGGTAGATCCGATCAGGATGTCGATGCCGCTCCAGACACCGGTGTGAACGGCGGCCAACCCTTGGCGTAATGCGTGCCGGCAATGCGGCTGGACGATACCAGCCGCCTTCGCACGCGGATTATAGAACTGGCTATAACAGGTGCGCGACTGGTGGAAGGGGCCGTCCGAGGACAACTGCATGATGTGGATCGCCGTCAGTCCAAGACCAGACATTCTTGGACGCCCTTTAGAAACAAAATGACTTTGCGTGAGAGTAGCGAATTAAGGTACCGGTGAGCGGACACTCACCACTGGCCCGTTTGGGTCTCGACCTCAAGCTGTCCGTCGTGAGCGACGGCTTTGGAGAACACCAAATCTAGGATGCTCGGTTGCTTTCGAATCGGTTTTGTCCCGATTTCTTCCGCTTCCGGTTCCTGTGTCGGGTCGATACAAATATAACTAGCCGCTTCAGTACGCGGGGCCCGGGCCCGTGAGACACTGCCCTGTGAGGCCACTTTTTGTCAAAGCGTTGGATGACAGGCGCAAGCAGGGTCCCCAAGAAGATCCCGCAGATCGTTCACAAGAATAAGGAAAAATACGGATGACCACTCAGAAACTCATTCGCTGGGGCGCAATCGCTTGGCTGCTCTCAGCGTTGACGGGGATAACTTCGATTGTCATGGCGCCTAGCGACTTTGCAGCAAACGCCGTGCTTAGCAGCCATTGGATGCCAGCCCATGCGCTACTCTCAATCTCGTACATGCTCTTTCTGTTCGGCTTAATCGGATTTTATTTAGTGCAAGCAGAGAAAAGTGGGCGGCTCGGATCAATCGGGTTCGTTCTAACTTTCTTCGGTGTTCTGGTGCTGACGGGCCAAATCATGGTCTCCGCCTGGATTCTCCCGGTGATTGCTCTACAGCCGAGTGTGCCAAATACCGCCTTTGCGATGCTTGATCCGGCGGGACCACTTCCTATTTTCAGTTGGGTCGTGTTCGCGGCTTATATTCCCGCTGGAATCGGACTCGTACTGCTGGGCATTGCAACCATGCGTGCGCACGTGCTTCCGCGATGGGCCGGATTACTCTTGATAATTGCGACAGTGCTCGATTTTGCGGTTTTATTTGGTGCCCAGGGAGAAATGATCGTAAAACTCGGCGATGTGGCGTTCGATGCCGCAAAACTCTGGTTCGTTTACGCGCTACTGTTTGAACAAGGCCGCGGCGTTAACGTTCTCGCCGAAACGGTCTCCTAACGACCCGTTGCAGTCCTTGGTGACCGTCAGCTATGGGGCAACCGATTGGGCCGCTTACCAGGACGCCGGTTGCTGCCGATGGTGAACAGCGGGTATCGGGCAACGAGTCGCGCGCGGAACGACCGAGTTTCGCGCGGGGGCCGGCGGTCTATTTCGGTTCTTCGATGAGTGCTTTCCGCTGCTGATCGCACGCTTGAGCGCCGCATAGTCCTCGTCATTCTGGTCGGCGTAGGCGACCGAGAAAGCTTCAATTGCCTTATCGAATACGTCGCCATTGCCCAGGTAGCCGCTGATCAGGGCGGGGTCGCCGGAGCGCGCGTAGGAAAGCGCCAGCGTGTGGCCAGACCACCCGGCATCGTGGAGCATCTCGGCTCTGCCGAACGTCTCGACAGCGAACCTGGTCTTGATGTCTCGTAACTGGCGAACGTAGCCTTGACGCCCTGACCTGCCCTCAGTCCACCCAAGAAAGATGTCACTGACCGGCTGCACGAGCCTCTGGCCGTTCACGACGCGCTGTCCGTGGTTGGGGAAGACACTCTCAATGATCGGCTTTTGTATCGGCCAGGTCGCGGGTCTCTGCGGCGATCCACATCCGCTCCCATAAGTTCTTTCCGCCGGTTTGCTCGTTCAAGAGCCTGAGTGCGTCTCCTTTTACTTGGCGGCCAAGGAGGCACCCCGGTTGCGCCGCGAGGGCGATGTCCAAGACATGAAGTGCCTCCAACGGTTTGCCTTCACTTAGAAAGGCCTTCGCGAGTTCGGCAAGGCGCTCAGCGCCGCCGACCAGCTCAGCGATAGCGGGCGCCACCCTGGACGGTGGCACATCATAAAGCTCCGTCGTTCCCCGGGTAGGATCGAACCAACCAGTGTATTCGTGCCAGATCGCCCGCACGTTCCACGAGACCTTGCCGTATTCCTCGGTCAACGCCAGCTCGGGCGGCGTCTTAATCTCGCGCATGAGCGTGCGAATATCCTTACCCTCGTTCATGCCTTCCACGGTGCGATCATGTACCCACTGCACGGAATCGATAACGCGCGTAACGTCTCGCTCTATTCTCTCAGCGCCGCGTATTTCTTCGTGGCCCGTCAACATAAGCTTGGGACGAAGCGATCGAAGTGTCTTGACCGAGTCGATGAACTGCAGCGCCGAACGTGGCATGTCGCCCCGCATCGTGTTGAGGTTCGGGTGATTGCCAAACAGCGGTCCAAAAAGATTGCCGACGATGGCAATCTTCTCGGCCGGCAGCCAGACGATCACCGCTGAGCGCGTCTCGCCGCCGGGCGTCCAAATGATTTCGAACCGTCGGCCACCAAGTTCGAACGCTTGCCCTTCGTCGCCAATGAGCAGGTCGGGCGCAACTTCCTTGGTCGGTACGATATCTTCCGTTCGGCCCGTCATGCCGCCAAAGATACGGCGCGAGCCGCGGCGATAGTGGATGCTCAACATCTCGCTGTAGGTTCGCTCCGCGGGATAGTTCCGATGCGCGACAACCGTATTCTCCGGCGTTTTATAGATCTCGAGGCCGCCATACTGGTTGGCATGACTCTGAGTCAGGATGATGTGGCGGATCGGTCGCGTAGAAACCTTCGCGAAAAGCTCTTGGCATCTGCGAGCATCGCCAAGCGTGCCGGCATTCACCAAGACATCGCCCTGAGGCGTGGTGAGTAGATAACTGTTGCCGATTCCGCGGCATTCCCAAACGCCGGGCGCCCGTTCGATTGCGGCATCCTGGCTTCGCCCTGATTTGATCAATTCAGCGGTCCGAAGCCCCGCATCAGAAATTTCTCGGTCGCCGGTCATGTTAGCTCCCTCCACAGACATGTCATGATCCGTCAACCGGCGCGGCAGGCGCAACGGCGAACCGGCCGTTGAGGCGATGGGACCAATATGCGATGTCTCTAATTGCACAAAACGGCTCTGTAGCGACGAGCGTACACTCTATCCGCACGCGGACCTACGTGGGATGCTGGTGAAAATTCAATTCAACATCGTAAGGAGGACCCCAATGAAAGTTGCAGTTCTTCACGGGCCCGGAGACTTGAGGCTTGATGATGTGCAACAACCGATCGCCGGAGCCAACGACATTGTGATTAGGGTAGGAGCCGCCGGCATCTGCGGCACGGATTTGCACTTTCGCAACATGGGACCGCGATTCAAGGATCCGATGCCGCTTGGCCATGAGTTCGCCGGCGAAGTGGTCGAAGTCGGTGCCAATGTGACTCAGTTTCGATTGGGCGATAGGGTCGCCTATAACTCCAATAACAGCCCGGCCGACATGGGCAGGGGCGGTGAATGCGGTGGATTTTCGAACTACGTGATACTGCGCGGTGTGGAAGATCATGTGCAGTCGCTCTGCAGGGTGCCGGATGGCGTTAGCTTGGAACACGCTGCTCTGGTCGAGCCGCTTTCGGTGGCCGCGCACGCGGTCAATCGTGCGGATCTTAAGTCTGGCGAGAGCGTAACGGTGTTTGGTGTCGGTCCCATCGGATTGGGAATCGTCGCGGCACTGTGCATGCATGGCGTCGAGGATATCGTGGCATTCGATCTCTCCCCGCTCAGGCGCGAACGCGCGCTCGCCCTCGGAGCCCGAGCGGCTTTCGATCCTCGTGATAAGGAACCTGCAGTGGTTCTCAAGGAACTGCGCGGGTCCGGAAAGATCTGGGGCGTCGAGTATCCGAAGACCGATATCTATTTTGAGGTGAGCGGCGCCCGTGGAGTATTATCACAAATCGCGAATTTCAGCATGAAGCGCAGTCGGATCATCATGGTCGCCATGCAGCTCGATCCGGTGACTTTCGATGGCACTCGGTTGATGAGCAAGGAGATCACGCTCATCGGCGCTTCCGGCTACCCGACGGAGTTCCCGGAAGTCATGGGAGAACTGGAGGCCAAGTCGGTGGATCCCGAGGCGATGATCACGCATCGATTTCCGTTCACTGACTTTCTGCAGGCATTCGAGGTCGCCAATGATGCCAACCACGCGGCGAAGGTCTTACTGACATTCGATTAGGCCCACAACACTATGACATTTACGTTCGACGATGTCGTTAACGCCGCGCGGGCGAAATCCGCTGCCCCAGCTCCTAACAGCGATTCCTGGCGCGAAGGCCTTGAGATTCTCGTGCAGGATCACTTGAAAGAGGATGTTCTCACCGAGCGCGGTTGGGGAATCATCAAGAATCGTTACATCGACGCGCTGGCGACCCGAATGCAGGTTGATGAGTACATCCGCAAAAAGCCTGAAGTCGCTGAGATGCCGGTGAAGCGCCCCGTGTTCATCCTGGGCATGCCACGCACCGGCACCACCGTGGTCAGTTATTTGATGAGCACCGACCCAGCCAACCGCTCGATGTTAAAGTGGGAGGCTTACAACGTTGTTCCGCCGGCGGCGCCCGGCGAGCTCAAATCGGATCCTCGGTGCCTGGCGGAGGTCGCGAAGGATGAGGCAACGCTCAAGGCCAATCCGACGGTAGGTGCGGCCCATTGGGAACCGGGCGACGGCCCAACCGAATGTGTGCATCTGGTCGCGCAAGATTTTCGGTCGCTGATGTTCGCGGTGTTATCCGTGACGCCGACGTATCACGACTGGATCCTGTTCTGCGACATGGCGACCGCTTTCGAACACCGAAAGCGCGTCCTGCAGATCCTGCAGACCAATAATTCGGGGCGATGGGTGTTGAAGATGCCTTCAGACTCGCTGTTCATCCGCCAACTTTTTCGGACTTTCCCGGACGCCAAAGTAATTTGGACTCATCGCGATCCGTACGCCGCCTTCGCCTCATCGGTAAGCATGCGTGGCAAGTCGCGGACGATCTTCAACAAGGATTCCGGCCTCGAGTACATGCGCGAGCACTTTCCCTTGCAGCTGGCGATGCACCTCTCGCGGCCGCTGGAGTTGAGCCGCGAGCGGCCGGACGATATTTTCGACGTTTACTACGATGACCTGGTCGCTGACCCGCTTGCCCAGATGCGAAAGATCTACCGCTGGCTGGGCGACGAATGGACCGACTCGACCGAAGCCGGCATGCAGGGCTGGTTGAGGGAAAATCCCCAGGGCCGTTATGGGCCACATCAGTATTCGCTCGAGCAATGGGGATTCAGCAGACGGGATCTCGTTCCCTATTTCTCGGATTACCTCAGGGTGCATCCGGTGGCGACTGCAAGGGAGGTTTGAAAATGGCGAAGAGTCTTTTCGATCTGACCGGCAAGGTGGTGCTCGCGACAGGCGCGAATAGCGGTATCGGGCTCGGCTTTCTGCAGGGTTGTGCAAAGCAGGGAGCCGACGTCGTGATCTGGGCCCGGCGTGCCGCGAAAAATGCCGAGGCGGTGAATACACTAAAGGCATTGGGTGCACCGCGCGTGTATGCTCAGGAAGTCGACGTAGCGGACGAGGCGATGGTCATTGCCGCGTTCGAAACAGCGGTTGAAAAAATGGGCCGAATCGACTGCGTTTTTGCGAACGCGGGCTTCACTAGCCGGGCGCCATCATTTCCGGACCTGACTAGCGGAATGTACCACGAGCTGCTGAATACGAATCTTCACGGCGCTTTCTACACTATGCGCGCGGCCGCGCAGCACATGCGCGCGCGCGCGCAGGCCGGCGATCCGGGCGGCTCGATCGTCGCCTGCGGCAGTCTCTCTATCTTTCGCGGTATCCAAGGCATGGAGCATTACGGAGCCGCTAAAGGCGCGCTCGCGGCCATGATCAAGGGACTGGCGGTGGAGCTGGGCCAATATGGCGTGCGTGCGAACATGATCGCGCCCGGCTTCTTCGTCAGCGGCTTCATGGAAAGCGCTTCGAAGGAGCAGGCGGAGGCGATTATCAAGCAGTTCGCCGCGATAACGCCGCTCGGGCGAGTGGGTTGTATCAGCGACATCGAGGGACCGGCTGCCTATCTCGCCTCCGACGCGTCGGCGTTCCAGACCGGAGACATACTGGTCATCGATGGCGGCCGCATGGTCAAGTAAGAAACGCAAACACGGACGAAATGCGGATTCATCGGTGTTGACGGTCAGGACGGATGTCGACGTCAGCCGCGCGCATTTTGCTCATGCCCATTTGTTTGAGTTTCGCCCTGAAAATACCGCGAATCCCTCGCCGAATTTCTTGCGCATCTCGGGAATAATTCCCAAGTACAAGGTGCTCCTCGATGCCTGGGGCCTGAAGTTCGAGCGCGTGCTCCCGACGCATTCTCCGTTTCAGATCATCGAAGCGTCAAAGAAGTAGGGCTACGCGGCACTCCAGACTTGACCGAACAGATCGCTGCGCACTGCGCGGCACACCCGCACCACTCTTACATCAGGGAAGGGCAACCCGATTGATCCACCGTGCGAGCGTCCGGTGCACGGCGGGACCACTGGCGGGTTGTGAATGGCCGCTATGTAGAAGACAGTTCAATGCTACCACCGGCCGCTCCTGGCCGATCAGCGACCGTCGTTCGCCGTGTTGGGATCGACGGTCGTGACCACGCGAATTTCACCTTTGTCACACGGGACAGGGCGTAGTTCCGCGCCAAACCATAATGCCCGTGAGGTGGCTGGGGCCGCCAGCATCGTGTAAGGCTTAGGGTTTTTCTTGCTTTACGCAATACTCTTGTAGTTGTCACACGAGATTTGGCGAATAAACAACTGATAGTTTTAGAATTAGTAGAAAATAACTCCAATAACGACCGGAGTTGTCGATATTGGCTTTGTGATGGCGCATGATTGCTCGCGCTGCCTCCAATCAACGAGAACAACAAACGTGGATAACAACGAGCTACTTACACGCATCACAGCCCGCGTCAAAGCCCTAGACGATCGTGGAATAGGTCTTATGATCGCGTTGCTCGAGCTGCTAGACGAACCAGCATGGCAGCGGGTGCGGACCTTCGTGCTAAGCAACGTCGACGAGAGAACTCGCGGGCGCCAACCTGCCTGAAGCTAGTGACCGCTATCGGGGAGGCCATTAGGGGCTGGGTCGTCCACTCATCAATCAAGAATCGGGGCGAATGGTAGTGACACGCGTTCGGCCCTACTTATACCGGCCGTCCGAGGGCTATCCAGACGACGGCAGTCGCATTGTAAGAGAGCAGAGCGACGACATACGGCCGCGCGTTGAATTGGCGACGAATATCGAACACGATCAATGCTGCGAGGCACACCTCTATGACTGCAAGGCAGATCGTCTGAGACGTCACCTGCTTCATATCGAACCAGTATCCCAGAGTTCTGGCCAAGCCAGCTGGCAACAAGAAAAGCGCAATGCTGATCATGTAGCGCATGTGCGCTGGCACGTCACGCTTTTGAATGCGGATGATCGCCAAGATATACATCGCTACAGTTACCACCAGCTGGGCAGCAGAAACGAATTCCGCCTGTAGCGCAGAGACCATGGAAATGCCGTCTGACAGTTTCTCGCGATACTCCTTCCAGATCATCGCCAAGGTGAATGGCACGATCAATGCCATCACGATATAGGACGCCCTCCCGAGAAGTCGATGTGCCGAGAATACTCCGTATCGAATGGCGAGCGGTTGAATAACCAAGAGCGCGATCCACGCAAAGAGCAAAACGGCGTGGACGTGCACGGGTGGCGTGATGGAAGGATCAAATACAGGAATCTCGGATAGATATGGAATCCAAAAGCCCGCGATAAAGATTGGTAGAAGTGCGAGTAAAAAGTAGCCGAGATTACGATAGGCACGTTCCATAATCCGCGTGTCTCCGGTATGCCCCAGTATTTGACCAGACCCCAAGTTGCACGGAGCGACCGGCCCCTTGACTAACTGTGAAATCGTGAACTCGCATCCCGCCCGCGCGGGTGCACATTAATAATCTTTATGGTCGAACTTTTATCTCGACACGCACCGAGGGTGGATCACTGGGTGAGTAGTGGTTTTCCACCGTCTCGATTGCATGCATTGGTTCAGGTTTCATCCAATGTACCGACCAGTGACCAGGGTGAACGGGATTATCCGTGCTTTGAATATCTCTGACGATATCCCCTGGCTGATGGTAGCGAATATGCGGTGACTTTCCACCTGTATCCCAATCCAGAAAGAAGCTAGGCCAATGATGATGATGCATGGGCTCCGTTTTGCCGGCGGGGGGCATGGTGACCTCTAAGACACGGACGAGCGCATTTTCAAATATGACTCGGTGACTGCCGGGTGCCGCACTCACGGCATCATATCCTTGGGGGAAATCCGCCTGACTCTGTGTCAGGCCGAGGGCTTGCCGAGTACATATGGCAATTAGGACGGTCGCAACAGCGGCAATTGCTATTGTTGCGCCTAGCCCATGCGAATTTGCATTGGTGCTCATGGCGCCCAAAGTACAGCCAAATCGAGCCGGTTTCTACAAACCCTTCGGGAATGTCGGCTTTGGGGCCGTGGCTTATCGCTGTCGAATGGTAACTTTTGGCCGAGGCTGTGTGAGCCGGGTCGCGACCGATGCAAATTGAAATCGCTGCGAGTTCACCCTCACGACCCGATCCGGCCCGTCGTAGCCGGCGGCTTTGGAGCACTAAGAATGACCCGCAGGGATTAATTGCTACCCCGGCGCGCCGGGGTCGTGCTCCAGCTCGACCGGCATACCATGGGGCGTGTGTCGATACGCTTCGGCCCATGCCTCTTTGCGTTCCAGGAGTGCTGCTGGGTCGGACAGCTGCTTCGCCACCACGAGTCGCTCGAGTGCCGCGAGCCAGCAGTGGTAGTAGCGCGAACCGTCGTCTACTTCGCCGCGAGCCGCATCGGCCTTCAATTCTTGAGCCAGCACCGCCGCCCATTCCGTCCAGGTGAAGTGCTTAAGTTCCGAGAGCTGGACGGCGAGCGCGAAGGCCTGAGCCTGCCACGGCTCGGCAAACACCGGCCCACCCTCATCGCGTGGCAAGTGCGGTAGCGCGGCCAGATTTAGAGACTCCACCGCGTCATGCGGCTTCAAGGTAGTCTTCCCACAAATCAACGTAGACCGAATCGCGCGGGTTGGCTTGTTCACCCCAGAGTTCTCGTGCGGTAAATCGCACGCAGTACACATGTTGCGGCGGCTTTTCTTCCGAGTGACCTTGAGCATCAGTGTCTTGAAGATGGTGGACGCTACCGTCACGTTCGATCACTCCCAGCTTTCCTCGCGCGAAGCGCGGCAGGCGCGTATGGCCCAGGGGATTTATATTTCGTGCACGGACCCGCTGTCCTACGTGAAAGTGCGCAGTGGCGGTGAGCTTGCCGCCCGGATTAAAACCCGGTGCGGTCACCTTGGCCAACTCGGCAAGGCTGAGCACATGACGCCCTTTGATGGGTCCCCCGATGGCCTTGCCGCTCTCAATCTCGGCTGAGGTCACGACGCCGATCTTTTTTAAGGTCTCAATGAGACTCACCAGCCATTTCTCGTAATAGCTCATGCGCAGATAGTCTGCCGGTGGGATTAGCTCAATTTCGTACCTGTTGGTTTCATCCACCGCGAAGTCGAGCGCGAACACGCGTCGCTCCCACTCCGCATGGAACACCGGCTCGTTCTTTTCAGGGGCTATCCGCCCCATGTTTTGCATGCCGCCCATGTCGTGGATACTGTTCATGATTTCGCTCCTTCGCGCGGTACCGCGACCCTGGCGACGCCCACCATCGCGTCTCGCGTCACCAGCGCCGCCAGCTGCACTTCACTTAGCGCTTCCGTGCCGGCGGGGCGTTCCGGAAGCACCAGGTAGCGCACCACCGCCGTGCTGTCCCAGACGCGCACTTCGACATCGTCCGCAAGCGTAAGTCCGAACTCGCCCAATACACCGCGCGGATCGATGACCGATCGCGAGCGAAATGCGGCCGACTTGTACCAGATGGGTGGCAACCCCAGAACCGGCCAGGGATAACACGAGCACAGCGTGCAAACCACCAGGTTATGCACTTTGGCGGTGTTCTCGAGCACCACCATTTCCGTTCCCTCAGCTCCGCCGTAACCCAGCTCGCCGATCGCGGCGGCGCCGTTTGTCAGCAGGCGCTTTTTATACTCACCATCAGTCCAAGCACGCGCCACCACTCGGGCGCCGTTGTGCGGCCCGACTTTGTGCTCATACGTATCGACCACCGCATCCAGCACCGCACGATCCACAATGCCCTTCGATACCAACAGTGATTCCAGCGCCTTGACGCGCAGCGTCGGATCCGACGGCACATCCTGGTGATCATGATCGTGAGCATGCCCCTGGGCATGAATGAGGCTCGGCGTCACCGCGGCACCGGCCGCCACCAACCCGGCGCCCAATAAGTCCCGGCGGGTCGTCGTCATGTGACTCTCCCCTTATTAGTAGACCGCCAGTATAAGCCCGGGCGCCGCTCGTTGGCTCCTACGAACGGCTGCTAAGTGGCGATCATTTCAGAGCGCCCACGGGCCGGAGTTGGCCGATCAGCGACCGATTCGCTTCTCCACAGCGGCCCTTCTGCTGCGGGAATTTTATGGACGCGGTCGGCGACAAGGGCGGGCGGATTAGTACACTCCCATGAAATCGCGCTTGCCGATGGGTAGCCCGTTGTGGCGCAAAATCGCGTAGCTGGTGGTGACATGAAAGAGAAATTGCGGCAAGCCGTAGTTGGCCAGATAGGCCTGACCACTCAGTTTCTTTTCTTTAGGCGTACCAGGACGCAGTACGATTTCGTTCGTTTCGCTACCTTCCAATTTGGAAGAGTCCACGCTATCGAGAAATTCAAGCGTCTGGGCCAATAGTCCGTCAAGATCGGCAAAGCTCTTCTCCTTGCCTTCATAGATGGGAACAGCAATACCTGCAAGCCGTGCCGAGATCCCGCGCGCAAAATCGGTAGCAATTTGCACCTGTTTGACCAGAGGAAACATGTTCGGATAAAGGCGTGCCTGTAAAAATGCGTCGGGCTCTATCGAGTTGGCGACAACGTGTGCATCGGCCTGAGCCAGAATCGCTTTCAAAGCCGTAAGCAATTGCTTAAAAACGGGAACCGAGTTGATATACATAGGGCTAGTCATGGTCGTCTCTTGGTGGGTTTGTCGGGGTGACGTTATTCAAATGGGCAACGCCAAATTAACATTTACCGAGAAAGCCCGAACGCACGTCGAGGCTCGCCGTCAAAATGGAAATGTATGCGTTTATCGCTCGCGTAGCCTACCGGAAGCCGGGAACGACGGCTTCAGGAATGTTCAGTCAGGACGGCTGCCGCCATGACTGAATCCCGCTGACGAACTGGCGCTCTCGACCCCAAGCAGATGTCCGCTTACTGGAGGGCAGAATCACGCTACTCCAGGGCCATTCGAATGATTGCAAGAGGGCGGAGCCATGTCACTGTGAAGGCATCTTAGGAGCATCGATGGCGACTACGGTGGCCAATGCTTCCGCGATTATTGCTGCTGGGTATCCCAGCCTCTCGAGCACTCGAATGGCGTTTCGCTGCGTACTTGCGCCCGAATGCAGCTCATGGTCAAAAAACCCTTCCACAGCGGGATTCTCCTGGAAGTGGAAAAGCTCAAACCGGACGCCCAATAGATGCTGCAACTCCACATCATGCGTGGTCACCAAGACCTGCGCGCTTGTCCCGATCGCTCTGAGTACCGCCTTAGCGATAGCGATCCGCTCGACGGTATTGGTGCCGCTGAATGGCTCGTCCAAAATGAAGATCCGGCATGCCCCTGTTGCCGCTTCAGCAATGAATTCACGAATCGCCTGCGCCTCGGCGAAATAGCGGCTCTTTCCTTCTGCCACCGACTGATCTCCCCGAACCAGCGCCCTCACCGGAGACCGGGGCAGCGTTGCCCGATCGGCCAAGCAGATTCCTAGGGTATGCCCCAGGATGGCATTCATCGCGACCATCTTGATGAATGTTGTTTTGCCGGTCATATTGGACCCAGTGACCAGGGCAGACCGATTCGCGAGGTTTATCGAATTCTTTACGGGATTCGAAATGAATGCGTGATATCCGTTTTCGATCGCAATCGTGGAGTCGCTGGTGTCTGGCCGGCAATGCTTCGGGTATCGGCACAGGAAACTGCTTACTGCAATGGACGCATCCAGCTCTCCGATCAATTGAAACGTAGATAACCACTCGGCACGACTGCTTGCGAATCGGTCGATCGAGCGGACATAGAGTGCTAGTTTCAACAGAAATAACAGGTTTGCCGCCACGGCAAAACCGCCGACGAACGAAGACTGAACGGTCTCCAATGCCGCAAGCGATTTGATCTGAGATCTCAGTACTTCTCGCTTTTGCGTTTCCGACACTAGTCGGTCCAGAAGAGAGAATTTCACTGCCCCGCGTACTGCGCAGATTCGTTTCGCCGCACCCAACATTCGAGCAAGGCCCATCAGGGCGTTAACATTGTGCGCCAGCTGCGCGCTGATCTTAATCGAAATGATCACATTGATCGCAAGGGAGACAGCGCATAACCAGAACGGTATCAGGTGGGCGAGTGCAGAGCCGACGGCGACGAGGGTAAGCAGCATCCATGGCAGCACGAGCTGTCCGTGCGGAACTCTTTCGGGCTCCGGCCCTATCAGCAGATCAGCAATGTAGGCCGCGGAGTCCAGTTCCAATGGCCTCAACGCCAGCTGGATATGTTCTCGCAATTCACGATTGCCTTGAAGAACGTCGTAGCTGTGACGGCGATAGTCCAATTCGGCCTTGTCATATTCGTAAATGCGCAATTGAGCGAAAAGAAATTGCCGTCCTATCAAACTAATCGTGGTATCAATGGCCTTGAAGTACCTTGGAAATTCGAGATCCGACCAGGTCTTCTCGTCAACCACGGCGGCCGGATTCAGGCGCTTGCGAAGCAGATCAAAGTACCAGCTTGCACTCCACCCATCGGCGTCACCGGGATGGGTCCAGCCCGATCGCATTGCCGCCCGCCGTTTCGATCCTGGAAGTAGTAGCCCGGCGAACGCAAACAATTCGTCGAGCAGCTTCATGATTTAAGGGTCTTCATTAGGTCTTCGATGAGACCAATGAGTATATTCCACTTGTGGTCGCACCCGGATTCGCCTGCTCTATGCGGGTCGAATGGCGGCATTGTGGCCAGGACTTAGTTGACCTCAACGTCCCATAATGGCCGGCTGCCGTCAGATGACGCAGATCGTCGCGGTACCCTGCATGGCTCTCATTCTCCGACGCCCTATTCGGGCGGCGGATCACGCATGTGTTTAAATAAATCTCCATTTGGCTCAATAAGCCCAATGCTGCAAAAGACCATTGGTATCAGAAGAATTGGCAAGAGGACGCAGTGATCATTTAGTTGAACGACCGGCAGTCCGTCCTTTGTGACTTCCGCGCGACGTCTTTTCCACGTTATTCCTGGACTAGCTGGCTCCATATGGTTCCGCTTTAGCCAATCCAATTGGGCTGGCGACATGGATTTAGATAAATCCCGATAAGAGGTGTCCTTCTCCGCCTCCGACTCACGATTTTTAGTGGCCAACTCTGATTCACCTTGCCAGTCAATCTGTGGTGCTGCCGGTGGGGTTTCGAGTAATGGAGCGGTGGGATTAGTCGGTGCTAAACCCGGCGACGTCTCTCTATTCAGTACACTGCCTTCCTGAGGCACCTTTAAAGGGATTTCCGGCTTGGGCGCATCGCTGACAGGAGGAACCTTCTGGGGCAGCAAATATACAAGCAAGGGTTCCGATAACTCAGGTCTGGTGAGCTTCAACTCTCTACCCTTCCGAATCAGGGTTTCAATGAAGAGACCGTGCGACAGAAGGATCAACAGAAATACAGCCGATTTCCGTTTGCGGGTACCAGTTTCTTCCAACGTCGAATCCACTCATTGTTCATCCCTGTCACCCAACGACAATTAATATATAAATTGAGTTCCCTATCGCTTGAAGAACAACCTCGCTGCTGGCAATGGGGTGCAATCGCTGAACCTCGCACCGAACGACTCGTTTCCGGTGGCGCAACTTGAATGCCAACCGGGCGCTCTTGGCCGCTTATCGCCGGTCAGTTCTCTATTCCCGTGTGGACAAAGCCGGTCGGGTAAGTCGCGTGATTAAGCGGGAACGTACGTCAATCTAATCACGCCATCGCCAACGAGATCGCTGGCCACAAGGCGGAGCGGCGGCCGAGGGCCAGCGAAGAATGGCGTGCCGCGACCAAGTACGATGGGGCGGAGGTACAGCCGATACTCATCAATAAGACCAAGGTTGGTTAGGCTTCCTGCCAAGTCTGGTCCGGCCACTTCCATCTCCCCAACTAGCTGAGCTTTCAGCCCACCTATCGCTGCCCCGATATCACCCTCGACAAGCGTGGCGTTGGGCCCCACTGACCTCAACGAGCGTGACACGACCCATTTCGGTTGTCTCCGCCACGCCGCCGCGAAGTCGTGATCCTCAGCGTCCCACTCCGGACGGTCTTCGTCCCAATAACCCATGATCTCGTACGTGCGGCGACCATACACAATGCCTGCGAGCTCGCGCACGTGCTCTCCGAAGTGACGAGAGACCGCGGGACCAGGTGGCCCCAATTCCAGGTGGTCGACGTAGCCGTCCAAGGACTGCTGCAAACCGAATACAAGCTTTGCCATGTTCCTTCCCTCTCCGTTCATCTCGAGGCTTTGTGTAGACGACGAACCGCCGGACTGGAATTCGACAAACAGTAACAGAATTTTTCCGGACCGCGTTCAAAGCCGCCCGCGAAGCTCTAGCCGCTACCGAAATTTCGCCTAGGTGAAATGAACGGCCGCTTTCCGGCTTTGATTCTATCAGCCCGGATGTATCAATCTGGCCGACTGCTGCCGGTGCACCTTCTGGTGTCACACTTTTTTGCCTCTTGCGAACGTCGGCTTACCGAGCGTACGTATCGCGTTGTTAGCCTGCTTATCGCAACTCACGCTACCGGAACAGGCCAACGTCAAAAGGCTTCGGATTTCTGGCGCCAAGTACCCGAACCGATGAAGAAGGTAGGCCGCTTCGCGACACGCCTGTCCGTTCCACAACATTTCCGAAGGCCCGGCGCCCGTGGCTAGGATCGAATGCAATAGAATGAGCGCTCCGAGTTGCCTTGTTTACTTGCGGCACAAACATTGGTGGTGCCAGAGCCGGACACGCATTACCGGGAGATCAAATGTCAGATCGTACTCTTCAGTTGCTGCTGGTTGGCTGCCTGATGACAGGTACACTATGGGCGGCCGACAATCCCTTCCTAGGCAAATGGAAGGTGAACCCGTCCGAGAGCAAACTCAACGACGAAATGAGGGTTGAGGTCGCAGGGACAAACAGGTGAGAGAGGGACTCGAACCCTCGACCTCGGCATTATGAGACCCAAGCACCGATGAAATACCGGGGTAAATAGAGCCTAAATGCCATCTAAACCCAGTAGAACCCACCTAACTGGAGCACAAAACGGGCACACGATATGCCGCTCTGTCACGAATAATTATTAGGCGATCAAGGAGTGGCCGAGTCAAAGTATCTGGCGTGCGCGATCAAAGCCACCTCGGGTAACTCGTTTTGGTACAGGCGCCGCACCACCGCGAGCCGCCGCTGTTCCATCGTTAAACTACTTGGAAGCGAGGATTCGACAATCTTGCGAGCGGTCTCGAATAGGGAGGACGCTACCAACCACCGCTCCGATGGCGTCATCGAGCGATATCGATCGACCACTAGCTTGGAAATTGCAGCAGACGTGTCATTCATGACATCAGCTCATTGAGCAGCATCGTGGCACCCAATTGTGAGGCCCATTTGCGAATATAGTCGAGATCGACGGGCTCGGCTAGGAGCTGGTGAATATCACGCCGCTGCAATTCAGAGTTGGATTCCAGCGCCCAGACGAGCTTCGATAGGATCAGGTCCTCGCAGCTGACAATCCAAGTCTCGGTACCCGCGATCGCGACCGGCTTGCGGCGAGCAAACTCAACCTGACGAAACTCCGAGGACTTGCGAATGATGAGATCGACCTTTACACCGCTTTCGAGATGCATAAGATTGAACATCCTCTCTGACCGTATGGCCGCGCGTGCCGCGACTGCGTCGATGTAGAAATCTGATTCAAATGCCGCCACCAGGGCGTCTACGTCGCTCTCATTGAGTGCCACCACGATGTCGAGATCGCGCGTCATACGAGGCGTCGCATAATAGGCCAGCGCAAATGAGCCTGTCAGCATGAACGGCAGGCCGTGCGCTGATAGCCGGTCGCTGACGAAGCCGAGAACTTCGAGCTCAGTAGTCATATCAGAAGCTTAGCCGCTCGTAGTTATTCACACTTCGGAGAACGCATACGCCCGGGTCACACAAAAGTCATGCGCTGACCGTCGTGGGGGCGCGGGGTGAAGCAGCAAGTGCTTGATTTTATGGTGGTGAGAGAGGGACTCGAACCCTCGACCTCGGCATTATGAGAGCGGTCAGCAAAAAGACAGTCTGAGTAAATTCAACAACTTGCCGCGTGGCGTCCGTTGCAATTGGCACCACTGAGCACGACAAGGCAGCACCGAGTCACGCAAAACTCACGCAAGGATCGCGGCGCACGCGCTGGCGTTTAAGCTGCTCTGGTGGTAGTTTTTACTACCGGAAATTTCGAGGGACGACCGTGAGCAAAGCTGTCAAGAAAGCGATTTCTCTACCCGCAGACCTTGCCGCGGAAGTCGAGGCCATCGCACGCGATGAGAACAAATCACTGAGCGCCGTGGTGCAAGACGCGCTGCGAGCCTTGAAGCGCTCGCGCTTGCGCGGCGAGTTTCGGGAGTTGCAGGGCTACTGGTCCGATCGTGCCCGGGCTGCAGGCATCCTGTCGCAGCGCGACCTTGAGCGTTTACTGCGTCGTTGAAGGCGGTCTTCGACACCAACATCTTCGTTTCCGCCTTGGCAATCCCTGGCGGACAGGCAGAGCGTGCTATCGATTTGGTCATCGACGTCCGGGTAAATCTCTGCATATCCAAAGACATCATTCACGAGGTGCTGGGAGTATTGGCACAAAAATTCTCGAGGAGCCCCGAGGAGCTCTCCAGAACGGCTGTATTTCTGTCGGAATTAGCTGAACTCGTCGTTCCTCGCAAGAAGCTGACAGTTCTCGACGACGAGCCGGACAACCGCATTCTTGAGTGCGCTGTGACGGGGCATGCCGACGTTATCGTAACGGGCGATCGGGCGATGTTGAATCTCAAGAAATATCAGGAGATCCGCATACTTTCGCTCCGCCAATTCCTGGACGAGATCTCTGTTCTCGACTCATAGGAGCCGCCTGCGAAACCGGACGCTTCGAGCGGATATCGTTATTTACGCGCAAACTCCTTTTGGGCCACAAGTCCGATCATGTGACTACGCATTATTCGGCGCCGGAGATCGGTGCGCTGATCAAGGCTTCGGAGAAAGTCTGTGCACCGCGGTCACGCAAAAATTACGCACTGACGATTGTGCGAGCTCAAGCGGAACAGCAAGTGCTTGATTTTAGTGGTGGTGAGAGAGGGACTCGAACCCTCGACCTCGGCATTATGAGTGCCACGCTCTAACCAGCTGAGCTACCTCACCAAGAGCCGCGGATTGTCCTGAGCTATGCTACCCCTGTCAAGCTGATTTCAGTTCCTATTCCCACAGAATCAAGGGGTTACGGGCAGAAGTGTTTTTTGGCCGACACCTAAATGCACGGTTTGGTCGACGCCTAATTTCATTGCGCGCTGCACGGCCGGGCGTACAGCAATGCGCGCATGCCATGCGTGAACCTCCGGATAATCTTTTAGGTCGCCAACATAGCTACCGTATTGCTCTACCCATGGCCAGCAGGCCATGTCAGCGATTGAATATTCGTCGCAGATGAAATCCCGCCCTTCCAGCTGGCGCTCAAGCACGCCGTAGAGGCGCTTTACCTCTTTGGTGTAGCGGTGGAGCGCCAACGAGGTTTCGGCCGGATCTCGGCCAGGCTTGGTCGCTGCCCGTTTGAACCACGTGATTTGGCCTGCCATGGGCCCGAGGGCCGACATCTGCCAAAAGACCCACGCATCGACCCATGCGCGCCGCACTTCGGATTCAATCGGGTAGAACTGCCCACTCTTTCTTCCGAGATATTGCAGGATTGCGCCGGACTCGAAGACCTTGACTCTTTGTCCATCGGGTAGGTCGTCCACGATGGCGGGGATACGGCCGTTCGGGCAGATCTCGAGATATTCAGGCCTGGTCGCTTCGTACTCGAAGATATTGACGATCTGGAATTCATATTGAAGTTCCATTTCCTCGAGCGCGATGCTGATCTTTCTCCCGTTGGGTGACGGTAGATAATAGAGCTTGATCATCGCCATTACCTTTTTTTGATCGGCCGGAAATTGAGGTTGAAATGAAGCTTGGTCTCCAAGCCGATATCTGGAAAGACTGAAACATCGTCCAGATCGCGACCGCCGATATCGTAGTAGATCGCCACTTCATTGCCACGGTTTTGCATGTGATGGGCGTTGGGTACGCCACCCTTAAAAGCGACGCAATCGCCGGCCTGCAGCAGTTCCTCACCGTCATCGGTGACCAGGACCAATTCACCCGAAATGACAACGACCACCTCATCGCTCAATTTGTGCCAATGCCGCTGCGTGGACCAGGAGCCCGGCGCCAATTCGACGCGGTTAACGCCGAACTGGGTAAGATCGAATTGGCGCGTGAGAGGCCAGGTTTTGCGTCCCGCGACGGCCTCATTGTGCGGCGGCGGGTAGCTTGAGGCCGTTATTGCGGCGGCTCGATCAATAACAGCTTTCTTCATGGCTTCGACTCCACCTTTGAGCGCCGGGCTACGCCGGCTTAAGCAATCCGTTCTGCTCGTTACGTCAGACCGATGTACTTTCACTGCCGGGTCGGCCGGCTTGTCTGGGAAATATCAGGTCATGATCGGGCGTGAGGCCGCCCATCATCGCTTGATCAGATATCTGCGTTGTCTCCAGGAGTTCCTTGCTTAAACGTTGAACCGAAAGTGCATCACATCGCCCTCTTTGACGATGTATTCCTTGCCTTCCAGCCGCAATTTGCCGGCGTCTTTGGCGCCCGCCTCGCCTTTGCACGCAATAAAATCATTGTAGGCAATCACCTCGGCCCGGATGAACCCACGTTCGAAATCCGTATGAATCACGCCCGCCGCTTGCGGCGCCGTCGAGCCCGCATGCACCGTCCACGCGCGCACTTCTTTTTCGCCGGCGGTGAAATAAGTCTGCAGACCCAGTAATGAGTATCCGCCGCGGATCACGCGGTTGAGTCCCGGCTCATCGAGCTTCAGCTCCGCAAGAAACTCGGCGCGGTCAGCCTCATCGAGCTGCGCAATCTCCGCCTCGATCGCCGCGCAGACGGGCACCACGATGGCGCCCTCGGATTTGGCAATTTCGCGTACGCGATCGAGTCGTTGATTGTCGGTAAATCCAGCTTCGTCGACATTGGCGACATACATCACAGGCTTGTCGGTGAGCAAGTGCAGATCGCGCAACAACGCATGCTCGTTGGCGTCCAACTTCAGCAGGCGCACCGGCTTCGCCTGGTTCAATTGAGCGCGCACCTTCTCCAGCAAATCGCGCATCCTCACGGCATCCTTATCCGCGGCCTTCGCCGCCTTCAGCGCCTTCTGGTACGCCCGCTCGACGCTCTCGAGATCCGCTAGTGCCAATTCGGTATTGATGACCTCGATGTCGCTCGCCGGATCGATCTTGCCGGCCACATGGACAATGTCATCGTTCTCAAAACATCGCACCACATGCGCGATGGCATCCACCTCGCGAATGTGTGCGAGAAATTTGTTGCCCAGCCCCTCGCCCTTTGAAGCACCGGCGACCAATCCGGCGATATCCACGAACTCCACCGTTGTCGGCAGGATCTTCTGCGGATGCACGATGGCCGCAAGTTTCTCGAGTCGCTGATCGGGCACGGGCACCACGCCTACATTGGGATCAATGGTGCAAAACGGATAGTTTTCCGCAGCGATTTGCGCCCGCGTCAGCGCGTTGAACAGGGTGGACTTACCCACATTCGGCAAACCGACAATTCCGCAGCGAATGGGCATCAGACTTTTCCTGCGCGGCTGTGCAGTCGAGTCATGGCTCGCTCCGCACCCTGTTCGAGCAGCAGCGGTACGCAATCCACGGCGGTGCCGACCGCCTCCAAAATGAGGTCTTCCTCGGCTCGCGGCGCACGCGTCAGCACATAGTCGATGACTTCGGACTTATTGCCCGGATGACCGATGCCTAAGCGCATCCGCCAAAAGCTCTCGCCGATATGCGCGATGGTGTCACGCAAGCCATTGTGTCCGCCGTGACCGCCGCCTTGCTTCAGCCGCACACTTCCGACCGGTAAATCGAGCTCATCGTGTGCGACCAAAATATCCTCGGGCGTGATTTTGTAGAAATCGCTCAACTGCCTGATCGACAGGCCGCTGCGATTCATATAAGTCGTCGGCTTCAGCAGCACGATCTCCCGTCCGTCGACGCTGATCTTGGCCGTCTCGCCGGAAAACTTGCGGTAATCGCGAAATTCAGCGCCGTGGCGGCGCGCAAGCAGATCCACAAACCAGAAACCCGCGTTGTGGCGAGTCACCTGATGTTCAGGGCCTGGATTGCCCAGACCGACGATTATGCGCAACTGTAAACCAGCCATCGCTCAACACCCAAGCCTTAAAAAAACAAGGGCCGTCACCCGACGGCCCTTTACACAACGCTCGAGAAGTCTATTTCTTGGCGTCTTTCTTTGCCGGTTCCTTTTTGGCGTCTTCTTTCTTCGCAGGCGCAGCCGTCTTGGCCGCGTCCCCCGCTGCCGCCGGCGCTGCCGCCGCTCCCCCCGGGGCCGCTGCCGCAGCACCTTCCGCCGCACCCGGAGCCGCTGCCGCCGCCGCGGTGGGTTCAGGCTCTTCAGCACGTGGGCTATGGATCGCCACAACCGCCGCATCTTCTTTCGCCAGTTCGACAAGGACCACACCTGTGGGAACCTTAAGCTGCGACAGATGGATGCTCTCATTGAGGGACAACCCGGAAATATCGACTTCGATGAATTCCGGCAAGTCCTTCGGCAGACACGAGACTTCTACTTCAGTGCGCATGTGCGACACAAGGCCGCCCTGCGATTTGACGCCCGGCGAAACGGCCGCACCCGAAAAGTGCAGCGGAATGCTGATGCGAATCTTCTCGTTTTCCTCCACTCGCTGGAAATCGACGTGCACGATCGCATTCTTGAACGGGTGCCGTTGCACGTCCTTCAAGATCGCCGCCTGCGATTGATCGCCCACCTTTAAATTCAGGATGGTCGAGTAGAAGCGCTCATTCTCGAGCATGATCAGCAGCTTCTGATGGCTCAAGGTCAGCGTCCGGGCGGCGAGGTGGCCGCCATAAAGAATTGCCGGTACTTTTCCGTCGTGACGCAGGCGGCGGCTCGCACCTTTGCCTTGCGTCTCGCGGAACTCGGCAACGAGTTCGAAAGAGGTTTTCATAATCTTCTCCAGTTACATCACACAAACAGCGCCCCTGCATCGCGACCAATTGCAAAGGCACCGACCTAATCAATATACAGCGAGCTCACCGACTCCTCGTCGCTGATGCGGCGAATCGTCTCGGCCAACAATCCCGCCACGCTGAGTTGGCGTATCCGCTTACAGGCGGCCCCGGCTTCCGACAGCGGAATGGTGTCGGTCACCACCAGCTCATCCAATACCGAACCCGCGATGCGCTCAATCGCCGCGCCCGAGAGCACAGGATGGGTGATGTAAGCCACCACCTTGAGCGCGCCTTCGTCTTTCAGCGCGCGCGCGGCTTGGCACAACGTGCCCGCCGTATCCACCATGTCATCGACCAGCACGCAGGTCTTACCCTCAACCTCGCCGATGATGTTCATCACCTTCGACTCGTTCGGCCGCGGCCGGCGTTTGTCGATAATGGCCAGATCGGCGTCATCCAATCGCTTCGCCAGCGCCCGTGCCCGCACCACCCCGCCCACATCGGGCGATACGACGATCATATTCTGGTACTTCTGTTTCCAGACCTCTCCGAGCAACACCGGAGATGCGTACACATTGTCCACCGGGATGTCGAAAAATCCCTGGATCTGATCCGCGTGCAAATCCACCGTCAGCAACCGATCCACGCCCGCGCGCGTCATCATGTTCGCGACCAGCTTGGCCGTGATGGCCACACGCGTGGCGCGCGGTCGCCGATCTTGGCGCGCATAGCCGAAGTACGGCACCACGGCGGTGACCCGCTTGGCCGACGCCCGCCGACAGGCGTCCGCCATCATCAACAGCTCCATCAAATTCTCGGCCGGCGGGTGAGTCGCCTGCAGGATGAACACATCACGCCCGCGTACGTTCTCCCTCAGCTCGACACTAACCTCACCGTCGCTGAAGCGATCGACATCCGCTCGCCCCACGGGAACGTGCAAATGCCGGGTGATCTCCTGCGCCAGCACGGGATTGGCATTGCCGGTAAATACCGCAATCGACAAAGACCCGAATTCATTGTTTTGCGACATCGACCTTGCTCAAAATGGCTGGGGTGGAAGGATTCGAACCTCCGTATGGCGGGATCAAAACCCGCTGCCTTACCGCTTGGCGACACCCCAACTTGGAAAACCGGTCCGCAATCCTTCAAGCAAGGGCGAGTCATTCAGTCCGCGAGCCAAAAAGCCTTCAATCTCTGGCGGCACCTTGCGCACTATTTCCTGCGCAAGCTCTAAAGTCTCACAGGCCAAAAAAACACAGGCCCCAGTGCCGGTCAGGCGTGCAGAACCAAAGAGCGAGAGCCAATCGAGCGCGCGTGCCACCTCAGGGTAACGGCGTCGCACCACGCCCAAGCAATCGTTCTTTCCGCCGGACGCCAGGAAACCGTGAATTGTGATGGGCGCAGAATTTCTTGTCAATTCAGGATCTTGAAATACTTGCGCGGTGCTGACAGAGACATTCGGCTTTAAAATCAAGTAGTTAACTTCCGGCGGGGCCAGCGGCGGATACAACGCCGTCAGGCGTTCCCCCACCCCTTCCGCCCACGCGACCCGGCCGTGGACAAAAACCGGCACATCGGCCCCCAGCGACAATCCGAGCGCCGCCAGCTTTTCGGCCCGCCAGTTCAACCCCCACAGCTGATTGAGGGCGACCAAACAGGTCGCTGCGTCGGAGCTTCCGCCGCCCATGCCGCCGCCGATGGGGATTCGCTTCACCAAGCTGATATCGGCGCCGAGAGAGCAGCGGGCGGCTTGCTGCAGTGATCGAGCCGCGCGCATGCAAAGATCCTGGTCCTCCGGCAGCCCCGCAATTTCCACGGCACGCCGGATCTGTCCGTCGGCCCGCACCTCGATCGCAATCTCATCGCACAGATCGAGGAATTGAAAGCAGGTTTGCAACTCGTGGTAGCCGTCGGGGCGCCGCCCGACGACGTGTAGAAACAAATTAAGCTTCGCCGGCGCCGGCCACACACGTCGTGCGGATTTCACTTAGGCAGTTCCCAATGATCGATGGCAATGCGAACCCGCACCTCATCCCGCGTCAATACCAGCCGCGCGGGCAGCAAATCTCCGGCCACCGGATCGTAGCGATCATAAACGACGTCCCATCCTCCTTGAGTCAACTTCTGCGCGCGATCCTGATCATTGCGCGACAAGTCGAAGGCGGCGGCTGGATTGGGCACACCAAGCAGCCAATAGTGCAAATTATCAAGCGGCAGCTCGAAACCTAGGCGTTCCTGCAGTTGCGACAACACCGCATCACTGGGCGGCGCGCCATTCAGTGAAAGACCGTCCGGTCCCTGGCGGATCACCAGCGCACCGATTCCAAAAGGTCCCGACAGATGGACCTCCGCAAAGACATCCATTTGGCGCCAATTCAAGGTGGCTTGCCAGCCCTGCGCGCCGAGCGCGACAGCGGCGCGGCCGTCGAGTTGCCAGCCGCTCGCCTGCTGCAATTCAACGACCCGCTGTTCCCATCTCATCGACGGCGCCGGCGGCCGAGTGGTCACGCAGGCGCCCAGCGCCGCGCAACAAGCCAATAGCAATGCAACGCGCCGCATGGGTTAGTTGGCTGCGTGCAGGCGTTGCCGAGTCGACTTCAGCAATTGATTGTCGGCATCCAGGGCGCTTGCTTCGGACCAGATGCGTTGTGCCTCGCCCTGTTGACCCATTTGCCACAGCACTTCGCCCAAATGAGCTGCGATGTCGCCGTCGTGATCATCCGCATACGCAGCGCTCAAATAAAACAGCGCTTCGCTGGCACGCCCTTGGCGAAACAGCACCCAGCCCATGCTGTCCAGAATTGCAGCATTTTTGGGCGCCGCCGCATGCGCTCGTTCGATCAGCTTGCGTGCCCGCGGAAGATCTTTGTCATGATCGGCCAGCGTAAACCCCAATGCATTCAAGGCCGCCGGATCATTCGGCCGCGCCTTGACGACCAGGCTCAATTCACGCAGCGCGGCGGCAACCTTTCCCTGCTCCTCGTAGACCGATGCCGTGGCGTAGCGCAATTCGACGCTGTCCGGATATTCCATGACGCCTTTTTCCAAGACCTCGAAGGCTTTCGGCAATTCACTGGACTGCGCGTACATCCGCGCGCGTGCCGTGAGAATCTCCGGCGCACGTTGCGGCTCATCCTCGAGAAGCCTGTCGAGCAATTCTTCGGCCGCATTCGGCGCGCCGTGTTTCTGCAGCAGGACGGCGGCACGCAGCAAGGCAGGCACCACATTCTCGCCGCTTTGAACCTGCGCGTAGAAGCGCAGCGCGCGCTCCGTGTCGGCGTTACGATCCGCGATCAATCCCAGGTAGTAGAACGCATCATCCGGAAATTTGCCGGTCCTAAGAAGCTGCTTGAATTTCGCCGAGGCCGCATCGAAGTGACCTTGCTGAAACTCCAGCAATGCCAGCAGGCGCAGCGCCACGGCGGTCGACTCGGAATCGCGCGCCAAGATTTCCAATTGCGCCTCAGCGTCCGCGGCGCGCTGAGCCGTCATCAGTAGCACTGCATAGTTGAAGCGATTGGCGGGCGAGTCGTCTGCCTTAAGCTGCGCCTCCGCGACCTTCAGCGGTTCCTCCACGTCGCCTGCCAGGATGCGCGCGCGCAGCAGGGTCTGCGCCAATTCGCGGTGCGCGCCCTGATTGTCCGATTTCGCGCTTGCCGCTTCGATCGCCAGTGCGCCTCGCAAGCTGTGCACCGCCGCGGCCGGATCGTCCGCGCGCAAGGCGGTGATTCCTTGCATGCGCAGCGCCGACGGCGAGGTCGGAAAGTACGCGGCCAGCCGATCGGCGAGCTGGTGGGCGCCGAAGACATTCTCTTCGGACCCGAGGTCCGATTCGAGGTCGGCGAATTCCGCATCCAGACCCATCGGCGAATTCAACAGCACCACACGATATTGAGCTGCCGCCTCGTCGACCTTGTACAGCGCCAGCGCCGCTCTCGCCGCGGCGCGCCGCGCATCCAGCGATTTCGGATCCACCTCAATCCAGCGCGCGGCCACTCTCGCCATCAGCGAGGGCTGCAGAGTCACGGCCGTGACTTCGGTCGCGCGCCTCATCAGTTCCGGATCCGTCTCGTTCGCGGCGGCGGTCGCATATTGGAGCGCGGCGACGCGCGGCTCCTGGCGCGCGAGGGCTATCTCGCCCGTGACGGTATAAAATGTCTGCGGCGCCGGGGCGCTGGACTTAAGCGCCGTGTCCGCGCAGGCGCTGAAGGCCAGCACCGCAGGCACTAAGGAAGCTCTAATGAGGATTGAAAACGAGAACACGGCCGCACTATAGCGAAATGAATAACCCGATGCCGCGGATTCATCCTTGATCTGGCGGTATGTCATACACCAGAATCCGTCAAGACATAAGCCAAAGCCCTTCCATGGCATTCAATATTCTCGGCATCAACCATAAGACCGCGCCGGTCGCCCTGCGCGAGAAAGTGGCATTTGCCGAGGATACCCTGGTTGCCGCCTTGCGAGCCTTGCGCCAGGAAATCGGGGTTGCCGAAGCGGTGATCTTGTCCACCTGCAACCGCACCGAAGTGTATTGGTCGGGTTCGGCCAGCGGCGCCGAACTGTCGCATTGGCTCGAACGGCACCACGGGAACAATCTCGATCTGGCGCCAAGTCTCTACATTCATCAGGAGTCGCGCGCCGTCGAGCACGCCTTTAGCGTCGCATCCGGACTCGATTCGATGGTGCTCGGCGAGGTGCAAATCCTCGGTCAATTGAAGGACGCCTACCGGATCGCGCAGGAAACCGGCAACACCGGGCCTGCGCTCAACAAGCTGTTCCAGGCGGCGTTTTCGGCGGCCAAGCGGGTACGCTCGGAGACTCGCATCGGCGCGAACGCCGTGTCGCTCGCCTCGGCCACGGTCAGTTTGGCTCGACGGGTTTACGCGGACTTGAGTGCCCATAGTGCATTGCTGATCGGCGCCGGCGAGATGAACTCGCTCACGGCCCGCCATTTCATGAGCGCGGGCATCCGGCGCATGGTCATTGCCAACCGCACCTTGCGAAGAGCGCAAACCCTGGCGAGCGAGCTTAAGGCCCACGCCGTGGGCCTTGCTGACTTGGACAGGGAGCTGGCCGAGGCCGATATCGTCATCAGTTGCACCGCCAGCCCCGCACCCGTCATTACCAAACGTGCGGTGGAGGCGGCCATCCGCGCCCGGCGCCGGCGCCCCATCTTCATGGTGGATATGGCGGTGCCGCGCGATATCGAGCCGGAGGTGGCGGATTTGGAAGATGTGTATCTGTTTTCGATTGATGACCTGCAGCAACTGGTGAACGAAAACATACAACAGCGCGAACTCGCCGCACACGGCGCCCGGCTGGTCGTCAACGAGGAGGTGGCGCGGTTTCTCGCCGAAACGCGTGCCCACGATGCGGGACCGGCGATTCGCGCACTGCGCCAGCAGGCCGAGGGCATTCGCCAGCAGACCGTCGAGCAGGCACGGCGCATGCTGGCGGCGGGCAAGTCCAGCGACGAAGTCATCGAATATCTCGCCAATACCCTCACCAATCGGCTGCTGCACGCCCCCACCCACGCCTTGCGCCAGGCCTCCGAACTGGCCGATCTGGCGCTGGCGGAGACGGTCACGAGGCTTCTGACGGAAGAACGCGACCGGAATTAGCCCTCAAGGCCGCTATAATCCGCGGCCATGAAAGATTCCATCAGACGCAAGCTCGAGAGACTCGACGAAAGGTTCGAGGAAGTCGGGCGGCTGTTGTCCGACGCGGGCGTGATTTCCCGTCAAAATCAATTTCGCGAACTCTCGATGGAATACTCGAGGTTGGAAGATTTGGTCGGGCGCTATCGGCGCTTCGTCGCGCTCGAAGGCGACGCGGCGACCGCGCGCGAACTGGCGTCAGATGCGGACCCTGCGACCACGGGCGATGGGTGAAGAGGAACTGGCCGATTTGAATCCGCGCCTGCTGGGCGAAGAGCTCGAGCTGCAGCGCCTTCTGGTTCCCAAAGATCCGCACGACGACAGCAATATATTTTTGGAGGTTCGCGCCGGAACCGGCGGCGATGAGGCGGCCCTATTTGCGGGCGACCTGTTCCGCATGTACGCGCGCTATGCCGAATCGAAGGGCTGGGCCGTGGAGGTCTTGAGCGAGAGCCCCGGCGAGCATGGCGGGTACAAGGAAATCATCAGCCGCATCATTGGCCGCGGCGCATTTTCCCTGCTCAAATTCGAATCCGGCACGCATCGCGTGCAGCGCGTCCCGGCAACCGAGGCACAGGGACGCATTCATACCTCAGCGTGCACCGTGGCAATCCTGCCGGAACTGGAAGAAGTCGAAGCCGTCGACTTGAACCCCGCGGAACTGCGCATCGATACGTACCGCTCATCCGGTGCCGGCGGTCAGCACGTCAATAAAACCGATTCGGCCATTCGCATCACGCACCTACCGACCGGGATCGTGGTGGAATGCCAAGATGAGCGTTCGCAGCACAAGAACCGCTCGCGAGCGATGTCCCTGCTCAAGTCGAGGCTGTTGTCGGCGGAGCGCGAGAAACAGCAAAGTGCGCAAGCTCAATCGCGCAAGCTTCAGGTGGGGTCCGGCGATCGTTCCGAGCGCATTCGAACCTATAATTTTCCGCAGGGGCGTGTCACCGACCATCGCATCAATCTCACCTTGTACAAGCTCGACGATGTCATGAAAGGCAATCTCGACGAGCTGATCCGCGCGCTGAACCAGGAGCACCAGGCGGAAGAGCTGGCGCACCAAACGGAATGAATACACTGGCCACCACCGGCGAGACCGTGAGCAGCGCGACGCAGAGGCTCAAATCGCGCAGCGAAACGCCGCGCCTCGATGCGGAGCTGCTGCTGGGAAAGGTGCTGGGCGTTTCGCGGTCGGCATTGATCGCGCGCCGCGATGAGCCGATCAGCATCGACGAGCAGCGCGTCTTCGGTGAGTTGATTTCCCGGCGAGCGGACGGAGAGCCGGTTGCGTACCTCACCGGCAGCCGTGAATTTTGGTCATTGCCGCTGAGCGTGACACCCGCCGTGCTCGTGCCGCGGCCCGAAACCGAGTGTCTGGTCGAGCGCGCCTTGGACCTGGCTCGGCAAGAGGTCGCTACTGTCTTGGATCTAGGCACCGGGAGCGGCGCGATCGCATTGGCCATCGCCTCGGAGCGCCGTCTCTGGCGCATCACAGCCGTCGATATCTCGCGGCAGGCGCTAGCGATTGCCGCCCAAAATGCGCGTGCGCTGAAACTTCCGAATATCGACTGGCGCTTGGGCAGCTGGTTCGATGCCGTGCCCGATGAGCGTTTTGATCTCATTGTCGCCAACCCGCCCTACATTGCCTCCTCGGATCCGGCGCTCATTGATCTGCACGCGGAGCCTTACCAAGCGTTGGCAGCGGGGGCCACCGGTCTTGAGGCCTTGAGTGCGATCATCGCCGGGGCGCAGCCTCATCTAAAGCCCCGAGGCTGGCTGATATTGGAACACGGCGCGGCCCAGGCGCCGCAGGTCGCGCAACTGCTAGAACGGCATGGATTTGCCTCGATTCGCACCTATCCCGATTTTTCAGGCAGACCCCGCGTGACGCTGGGTACCGTTAAAACTCAACTCCAGGAACACCTATGATCCGCTTTGAAACCACCCTCGGCGATTTTACCATCGAGCTGTTCGAGAAAGAGGCGCCTCAATCGGTCGCCAATTTCGTGCGCTACATCGACGATGGATTCTTCGACGGCACGATTTTTCACCGCATTGTTCCGGGATTTGTCATCCAGGGCGGCGGCTTCACCGAAGACATGACGCAGAAGGGCACCAAGCCGCCCATCAAGAACGAAGCCGATAACGGCTTGAAGAACCAACGCGGCACGCTGTCCATGGCGCGCACCAACGACATCAACAGCGCGACCTCGCAGTTCTTCGTGAACTTGAAGGACAACGATTTTCTCGATCATTCGCGCGGCAATTTCGGCTACGCGGTGTTCGCACGCGTGACCGACGGAATGGACGTCGTCGATAAGATTGCGGCGGTCGCAACCGGCCGCAAGCGCGGATTCGACGATGTCCCGATTGAAGCGGTCGTCATGAAAAGCGTGCGGCGAGCCACTGCCTAAAGCGCGTGGCGAAGAAGCGGTCATTCTTAAACCGGCTGGTGCGCTGGTTTCTCGGGCTGCTCGCCATTTGCATCGCGGTCAGCGTGCTCACCGTCGCGCTGCTGCGCTGGATCAATCCGCCATTCACGGCTTTCATGGTCCAAATGCAGATCGCCGCCTGGGCGAGGCACGATCGGAGCTATGTATCGCGCCACCGCTGGGTGGATTTGGAGCAAATCTCGCCGAACCTGCCGCTGGCCGTGGTCGCATCGGAAGATCAGAAATTTCCCGAACATTGGGGCTTCGACGTCGAGGCCATCGAGAAAGCCTACCAACTGAATCAGCACAGCCATCGCGTGCACGGGGCCAGCACGATCAGCCAGCAGGTCGCGAAGAATCTCTTTCTTTGGTCGGGGCGCAGCTATTTTCGCAAAGGCCTGGAAGCCTACTTCACCGTCTTGAGCGAGGCTTTGTGGCCGAAGCGGCGGATTTTGGAAATCTACCTCAACATCGCCGAATTTGGCCTCGGCACCTACGGCGCCGAGGCCGCCGCGCAGCGCTACTTCCACAAATCGGCAGCGCGGCTCACGCGCTCCGATGCGGCGGTGCTCGCGGCGGTGCTGCCCAATCCGCAACACCTGTCGGCTGCCGCCCCATCCGCTTACGTTGCTAAGCGGCGCGACTGGATCTTAGGACAAATGCAGGCGCTCGGCGGCCCGGAAATGCTGGATGAAATCGACGCTTACCCGGGCAGACGACCCTAGTATTTTCTCCAGGATGCCCGGAATCTCGAACACCGCACGATTTTGGATGAGTCTTATGTTGGCGCGATAGTGCTCGATGTGTTCCGTCACCCGGGCGACCCCGAGTCGGATGTCTTTGAATGAATCGAGCACGACACCCGCATCATTCTCCTCGACCCACTCGGTGTTGTAGCGCTCCTGCGGCATGGTCCAGGCGTTACGCACAACGATGACCGGCAAATGTTGTTGCAAGGCCTCGCTGATACTACCCGGGCCGGGTTTGCCGATGAAGAAATCGCTGAGCTGCATGTAGTAGCTCATCTGCGTTGTAAATCCGACCACGACGCGCGGCGCATCGGCGCGCATGGTACTCAGCTTGGCGGCGAGCGAGGCGTTGTGGCCGCACACCAGGATCAACTGCGTATCCTGAAGACGCTTGGCAATCGCACGCATCACCCGCGAACCATGCCCGCCGAACATGACGATCCCGGTCAATCGCGTTGGATCAAGCTGCAATTTCTGCATCTCGGCGCGCCGATCCAAGTTCAAATCGCGGTAGAAGTTCGGGCTGATGATCATTCCCGAGGTCTCGTGAACATGCGCGGCATCGTGGCCGGTGGCATGCGCTTGCCTCACCGCACGCGGCGTTCCACAAATGACATGCTGTGCTTGATGCCTCTCGATCCAAAAGTGCGGCGGGAAGTCCGCGAGGTCCGTGAGAATGGTCACATACGGGACATTCGGACAGGCGAGAATCGCCGCTTGATACATGGCGCGGTTGAAATTCGGTACCAGCGACACGACCAAATCCGGCTTGGTGCGCTGCCAGTGGCGGCGCAGCCGGTTGCACAGGGACTTGTGGCTCAAGCGGATCAAGGCCTGCAAAACCCGCAGCTCCTGCGCCAACCCTAAAGTCCATCCTCGCGCCAGGCGCACGTTATAATAATCTTCCGGCTTGACGCCGGTGGCTCTGCGAAACACATCCTGAGGGTCGAGGACTTCGAACAAATTTACCAATCGGACATTCCAGCCCTTGTGCTGTTCGCGAATGGCCATCTCGAGGGCAATCGCCGCGGCGCGGTGCCCTCCTCCCGCATTGATGTAGACGAGATCGATCGTTTTCATCGCATCCCATTTTGCGTCTTAAGTGTGACCAACCGATGAATATTCGCCTGCTAGCGGCCGCTGCGCTGCTCTTGAGCGGTGTCGCGGGCGCCAATCCGGTCCACTTAAGCCACGGGCGTTTCAAGGATCTCGTCGTTTATGCCGGTGAGCCGAATTCGACGAGCTTCGTGTTGTTCCTGTCCGGCGACGAGGGCTGGAACCTCGCTGCCGAGGCCATGGCACAGCAACTCGTGCAGCAGGGCGCCATGGTGGTCGGCATCGATACGCGGGAGTTCAAGGCGGTACTTAAGTCCGACGGCGGTCAGTGCGTGCTTCCCGCCGGCGATCTGGAGAACTTAAGTCACTTCGTACAGGCGTACTTCCACAACGCCACGTATCTTGCACCCCTGCTGGCGGGTATTTCATCGGGCGCCACCCTCGCGTACGCGGTCTTGGCGCAGGCACCGAAAGACACGTTCGCCGGCGCCCTGACGCTCGGATTCTGTCCGCGTTTCAATTGGGAAAAACCGCTCTGCAAGGGGTCTGGGCTGCAATTCTCCGATCGTGGGTCCGGGGTGGAACTCTTGCCGATCAGAGCCTTAAGCAACCCCTGGGTAGCCCTCCAAGACGCCAAGGACAAAACCTGTCCGATTGGCGGGGTCCGCGATTTTGTTGCCGAGGTGCACGGCGCGGCCATGGCGGTGGTGCCCGACCTGAACGGAACACCCTTCGGGGCGGCATTTAGAAAACTTGCGGCCGCGAACTTGGGCCCCCGAGTAGCCCCGGCGCCCGCCGAATTGGGCGATCTGCCGGTGGTGGAGGTGGCGGCGCAGCCCGGCAGCCCGTCTTCCGATTCCTTCGCTCTGCTCATGTCCGGAGATGGCGGCTGGGCGGGTCTCGATCAAGACATTGCCGCCTCTTTAAGCGCGAAGGGAATCCCCGTGGTGGGGTTGGATTCGCTACGGTATTACTGGACCGCACGCACCCCCGATGGCGTGGCGGCGGATACGGATCGAATGATTCGGTACTATTTGTCTCACTTCGGCAAGAAGCGTGTACTGCTGATCGGCTATTCGCAGGGTGCCGACGTGCTGCCGTTCGCGGTCAACCGCTTGCCCGCGGCCAGCAAGTCGCATGTGGCGTTGGCGGCGATCCTAGGGATGTCCGAGCACGCCTTGTTCGAATTTCACATGAGCAACTGGATCACGGACGACAATTCCGGGCCCTTGACTCTTCCGGAAGTCAATTCGATCAGCGGCATGCCGGTGTTGTGCATCTACGGCGAGGAGGAGCATGACTCGCTGTGCCCCAAGCTCGAACCGAAACGATTCAAGGTGGTGAAACTCAAGGGCGGCCACCATTTCGACGGCAACTACGCGGAACTCGCGAATGAAATCCTATCCGCGGCAAAACCCTAAATCCGCTGCTCCGCCACCATCCAGTCATAGCAGTCCTTGACCATCGCTTTCAAACCCACGATGCGATAGCCGAGTTCTCGTTGTGCCTTGGCCGAGGCCGTGGTCACGTGTCGGCTGATCTGGTCGGTCAGCTCCGGGGTAATCGGCGGCGCTTTACCGGTAAAGCGGCTGGCAATGTCGCCGAGCGCTGCGACCACGCGCAGTGTTGCCAGTGAGGTTTCCTTCGCGGGCGCGGGTTTCCCGAGCAGCGCGGCAATTTCCCGCACCAAGTCCATCATGGTTTTATTCTCGCCGCCCAAGAGGTACGAAGCGCCGTTTGCACCCTTGTCGGCGGCGGTAATGTGGGCGGCAACCACTTCTCGCACATGCGCGAACGTCAGCACGGAACCCGGCACACCGGGCAGCTTGCCGTCTCGAATCAAGAGAAATAATCGAGACCAGGTTCCAATGTCATACGGGCCCATGATGGCGCCCGGCTGCATGATCACGACTTCAAGACCGCGCCCGACGGCGGCGCGCGCGATTTCCTGAGCCTGCCACTTGCTCTTCTGGTAGTTGACCCGCGAATTTGCCGCGCGGCTGGGCGTCTCTTCTGTGATTTCACCGTCGACCGGGCCGTAGGCGGAAATCGACGAGGTAACCACCAGGCGCCGTACTCCGCGCGTCAATGCGGCCTCGACGACATTGCGCGTGCCCTCGACATTGTCGCGGGTCTGCTCGGCATCGCGTTTGCGCCACATGCTGGTGTTGCCGGCCACATGGAAAATTGTGTCGGTGCCCTGTGGAATCGCTGAGGGCAGCGAGGCCGCATCGGTGATCGCCCCCACCGCCAGTTTCGGCCGGAAGCGCTTGAGGAATTTAAGGTCCGAAGACGGGCGATGCAGCGCGGTGACGTCCCAGCCGCGAATCATCAACTCTTTGACGAGATTAAGACCGACAAATCCGGTTCCGCCGGTGACAAATGCCGTGCGCTGACCGCTAGGCGGCATCCGCCGCATCCCCGGCATCGGCATCGTAGCCCAACAAGGGCGCCAGCCACCGTTCGGCTTCTCCCACGGTCATTCCTTTGCGCTGCGCATAGCTTGCCACTTGATCGCGGTCGATTTTTCCAACGCCGAAATAATGCGCCTTCGGGTGCGAAAAATAAAACCCGCTGACGGCGGCCGTCGGAAACATGGCGAACGATTCCGTCAAGCGAATTCCCGTGGTGCGCTCGGCGTCCAGCAATCGCCACAGAAGTGCCTTTTCCGTGTGATCGGGGCAGGCCGGATATCCGGGCGCCGGCCGTATGCCTTGATACTGCTCGCCAATGAGACCTGCGCCATCGAGCCGCTCCTGCGGTGCGTAGGCCCACAGTTCGCGGCGCACCCGTTCATGCAGGCGCTCCGCCAGCGCCTCGGCCAGTCGGTCGGCCAGCGCTTTGAGCATGATGCTGCTGTAGTCATCGTGCTGCGCCTCGAAGCGCGCGACGTGCTCATCGATACCGATACCCGCGGTGACCGCGAATCCCCCGATGTAATCGGCGCGTCCCGCCGATTGCGGCGCGAGAAAATCGCTGAGGCACAATTGAGCCTGCTCCTGGGGTTTGGCTTTTTGCTGGCGCAAATGGTGCAGCCGCAGCTGCACATGCTGCCGATTTTCGTCCGTATACACATTGATGTCGTCATCGCCAACGCTGTTGGCGGGGAAAAATCCAACGACGGCACGAGCCCTGAGCCATTTTTCCTCGATCAGTTTCTGCAGCATGCGCTTCGCGTCCGCGTACAGGCCGCGCGCCGCCTCGCCGACCCGATCGTCCGCGAGAATATCGGGGAATTTGCCGGCAAACTCCCAGGCGTTGAAAAAAGGCATCCAGTCGATGTAGGGAACCAACTCCTGCAGCGGATAATCATCGAAGGTCTTGAGCCCAAGAAATGACGGCACCGGCGGGGTATAGGCCGCCCAGTCGATCTTGAATTTCTTGGCGCGCGCCTGGGCCAGGGACAGCTGCGGGGCTTTGACGCCCTTATTGCGGTGCTGTTCGCGGCGGCGCTCATGATCGGCCTTGATGCCGGATACGTACGCATCGCGCGTGGCCTTGGTCACCAATTGCTGGCAGACGCCGACCGAGCGCGACGCATCTTTCACGTAGATCACCGCGCCAGCGTATTGCGGGTCGATTTTCACCGCGGTGTGGGCCGGCGAGGTGGTCGCCCCGCCGATCAGCAACGGCTGCTTGTAGCCCAAGCGCTGCATCTCCTTGGCGACGTGAACCATTTCGTCCAAGGAAGGCGTGATCAGCCCCGACAGGCCGATGAAAGTGGCGCCTTCGCGCGTGGCGGCTTCCAGAATTTTCTCGCAGGAGGCCATCACGCCCAAGTCCACGACCTCGAAATTATTACATTGCAGGACGACGCCGACGATGTTCTTGCCGATGTCATGCACATCACCCTTGACGGTGGCGATCACGACCTTGCCGTTCGAGCGAGCGGCGCCAGATTTCTCCTGTTCGATGTAGGGAATCAGGACCGATACGGCCTTTTTCATCACGCGCGCCGACTTTACGACCTGCGGCAGAAACATCTTGCCGGCGCCGAACAAGTCGCCGACCACGTTCATGCCGTCCATCAAAGGCCCTTCGATGACGTCGAGCGGCCGCTTGGCCTGCAAACGCGCCTCTTCGGTATCCTCGAATACAAATTCGTCGAGTCCCTTGATCAGCGCATGCTCCAGTCGTTTTTCAACCGGCAGCTTGCGCCACTCGAGGTCATCGCCACGCTTCAGCGCACCGCCGCCCTTGAACCGCTCGGCAATCTCCAACAGCCGTTCCGTCGCGTCCGCTCGACGCGCCAGGATCACATCCTCCACCCGCTCGCGCAGATCGGCCTCAATCTGCTCGTAAATCGCCAGCTGGCCGGCGTTGACGATACCCATGGTGAGGCCGGCACGAATCGCGTGGTACAGAAATACCGAGTGCATGGCCTCGCGCACCGGCTCGTTGCCGCGGAATGAGAACGAGGCATTGCTGACGCCACCGCTGACATGCACGGCGGGCATGCGCTGCTTGATGGCCGCGGTCGCCTCGATGAAATCAAGGCTGTAGCGATTGTGTTCCTCGATTCCCGTGGCCACCGCAAAGATATTCGGATCGAAAATGATGTCCTCGGGAGGAAACCGCAGCCGCTGCGTAAGCAGTCCATAGGCTCGTTCGCAAATCGACACTTTCCGATCAATGGTGTCGGCCTGACCCTTCTCATCGAAGGCCATCACCACCACGGCGGCCCCATAGCGCCGGCAGGCCTGCGCATGCGCAAGAAAGGCCTCCTCGCCTTCCTTGAGGCTGATCGAGTTGACGATGCCCTTGCCCTGCACGCATTTCAGGCCGGCCTCGATGACGGACCATTTCGAGGAGTCGATCATGATCGGAACGCGGGCAATGTCCGGCTCGCCGGCAATCAGGCTTAAGAATTTCACCATGGCCGCTTGCGAATCGAGCATGCCTTCGTCCATGTTCACATCGATGATCTGCGCACCGTTCGCCACTTGCTGGCGCGCTACATCGACCGCCGACGCGTAGTCGCCCGCCTCGATGAGCTTGCGAAACTTGGCTGATCCGGTGACATTGGTGCGCTCGCCGACATTGACGAACAAGCTGCTCGAGTCGATCGTGAGAGGCTCCAAGCCGCTCAACCGGCAAGCCGGCGCGATGCTCGGGACGACTCGCGGCGAGAGTCCCTCGACCGCGCGCGCAATCGCCGCGATATGCTCCGGCGTCGTGCCGCAACAGCCGCCGACGATATTGACAAAACCGCTTGTGGCAAACTCGCGCAGGATCGCCGCGGTCTCCTGCGCGCTTTCGTCGTACTCACCGAAGGCATTGGGCAGCCCTGCGTTCGGATAGGCACAGACGTAGGTATCAGCGATGCGCGACAACTCCTCGATGTGGGGCCTCAGCTGCTTGCCGCCCAGCGCACAATTCAAGCCCACCACGGTGGGTCTTGCGTGACGGATCGAGTTCCAAAACGCTTCCGTGGTTTGTCCCGACAAGGTACGTCCTGAGGCATCGCTGATCGTGCCCGAGACCACGATCGGGAGCTCCGTGGCCAGCGCGTCGAACGCCTGGCGCACCGCGTACAGCGCCGCCTTGGCGTTTAAGGTGTCGAATATCGTTTCGATTAGGATCATGTCGACGCCGCCGCGTATCAGGGCGCGGGTCACATCGGAATAGGCCGCGACCAACTCATCGAAGCTGATGTTGCGAAATCCCGGGTCGTTCACGTCGGGGGACAGCGACGCCGTTCGGTTGGTGGGTCCCAAGGCTCCGGCGACGAAGCGCTTAAGACCGGTTTGCCCGCTCACCTCATCCGCGATCCTGCGTGCCAGCCGTGCGGCCTCGAAGTTCAACTCTTCCACCAGGGACTGCATGCCGTAGTCGGCCTGCGAGATCACGGTGGAATTGAAGGTGTTGGTCGAGATGACATCCGCGCCCGCATTTAAGTAAGCACGATGGATATCCTCCACGGCCCGCGGCTGGGTGAGCGTGAGCAAATCATTGTTGCCGCGCTGATCGCTGCGCCACTGCGCAAACCGTTCGCCGCGAAATTGCTCTTCGCTGAACCGGTGACGCTGCAGCATCGTGCCCATGGCACCATCGAAAATGACCAGGCGCTGCTTGAGCAGCGCTACAAATGCGGAGCCTTCGCAGGCCTGCTGCGCGGCAGGCATCATGCGACCCGCTCGTGCACGCGCGGCCGCAATCCTAGGGTGTGGCAAATTGCGTAGGCCAGCTCCGCGCGATTCAAGGTATAAAAATGAAACTCTTCCACGCCGTGCTGGCGCAGCCGCTGCACCTGTTCGATCGCGACGTTTGCGGCGATCATCCGGCGCGTATCAGGATCGTCATCCAGTCCTTCGAAGCGGCTGCGCAACCATTCGGGAACCGATGCGCCGCAGCGCGCCGCGAAACGCAGCAATTGTGGGAAGCGTGTGATGGGCAAGATCCCGGGAACGATACTGGCCCGTATGCCAGCGGCCACGCAACGGTCCCGATACCGCAGGAACAAGTCCGTCTCGAAGAAGAACTGGGTAATGGCCCGGCTCGCGCCGGCGTCGACCTTGCGCTTCAAATTCAGAAGATCGGCATCGACGCCGCCGGATTCGGGATGACCTTCAGGATACGCGGCCACGGAGATGTCAAACTCGCCGCGCTCGCGCAGACCCCCCACCAAATCCGAGGCGTAGGCAAATCCGTCGGGGTGCGGCCGATAACGACCGTCCGGCGACAAATTGGCCGCCGGCGCATCGCCTCGCAACGCGACCAGATGGCGCACGCCGAGGTCCCAATACGACTGCGCAATCGCCAGCACCTCCGCGCGCGACGCGCCCACACAGGTCAAATGCGGTGCGACCCGAAGATCGGTTTCGCGTAGGACCCTTTCAACAAATTCGTGCGTCCTTTCTCGGGTGGAGCCATCTGCGCCGTACGTGACCGAGACAAAACTGGGGCAGAGCGGTGCAAGCCGTTGGACGGACTGCCATAACTGCAGCGCCATGGCCTCATCGCCAGGGGGGAAAAACTCGAATGACACCGTAGGATTGGACATACGTGTTCCGCGCGGGAACTACCTCGACATTCAGCATGCTAGAGCCTACGATTTGACTCAAGCTCATTATTCTAATGGTAGGAATGAATTAGGCTCATGTCGACCAGCGCACTGGAAGTCAGGCATCTCGAGACCTTATTGGCCCTGTCCGAGTGCGGCAGCCTGTCAAAGGCGGCCGCGCGCCTGTTCCTGACCCAATCGGCGCTGTCGCACCAATTAAAGACCCTTGAAAGTCACTACGGGGCCGCGCTGGTCGAAAAGAACGTGCGTCCATTGCGGTTCACGGCCATCGGCCAGCGATTACTGGCCTTGGCCCGGGTGGTGCTGCCGCAAATCGCCGAGGCTGGCAGGGATGTGGCGCGTTTGGCGCAAGGCCACGCCGGCCCCTTGCGCGTGGTGGTCCAATGCCACAACTGCTTCGACTGGCTCATGCCCGCGATGGACGCCTACCGGAGCCTCTGGCCCGAAGTGGAGTTGGACATCATCTCGGGCTTCGTGGTCAACCCGCTGCCGCTTCTCGATCACGGCGAGGCCGAACTGGCTGTCATCCATGACCGGCAGGAAGAGCATCCGACCGTGGCATTCAGTCCCCTGTTTCGCTATGAAAGCGTAGCGCTGATGAGTCCGCGGCATCGCTTGGCCGCCAAGCCCTGGCTGGAGGCGGCGGACTTCGCCGCCGAAACGCTCATTACCTATCCTGTGCCCGACGAAATGCTGGATGTCATGAAGCACTGCCTCACGCCGGCGAGCATCAATCCCAAACGGCGAACCGCGGAGTTGACCGTCGCCATCCTACAGCTGGTCGCCAGCGGTCGCGGCATCGCGGCGCTGCCCTCATGGACCGTGGGCAACTACATCGAGCGCGGGTATGTCGTCTCCCGCCCCATCGGTCAATCGGGGCTGCGCTGCGAACTGTATGCGGCCACGACCCGCGCCGGCGCCGAGGCGGCATATATCAGAGAGTTCATCGCATTGACCCGTCGGCAGAGCTTGACGCTGGCCGGCGTTTCGGCGCTGTAGCGTTAACCGATCCGCGCGCTCTGTCCCCCGTCCACCGGCAGCGCCACGCCGGTAATGAAGGCCGCCTCGTCGGAGTGCAAGAACAGCGCCGCATGCGCCACATCCCAAGCGGAGCCCATCTTGCCTTTAAGCGGCACCCGCTTGTCGCGTTCCGCCCGCAGTTCGGCCTTTGTGAGATTGCGCGCCTTTGCCTGACCCTCGATGGCCATTGGCGTGTCCATGAGACCCGGCATGATGGTGTTCACGCGGATGCCGTA
Organism: uncultured Gammaproteobacteria bacterium; assembly: GCA_963749775.1. Taxonomy (GTDB): domain Bacteria; phylum Pseudomonadota; class Gammaproteobacteria; order Steroidobacterales; family Steroidobacteraceae; genus Bog-1198. Next base: position 302,439 of record CAVVPB010000003.1, on the reverse strand, counting down.
CTTGGCGTTGGACAGCGCCAGCTGTTGGCCGAGCATGTTCATGCCGATCTTCGATAGCTTATAGGCGGTCAATCCCGGCGCGTACGCAATCGCAGCAATCGAGGAGATGTTCACGATGGTGCCAGAGCCTTGTTCGCGCATGATGGGCAGCGCCGCCTGGCACGAGAGCAGGCAGCCCTTCAGATTGATGTGCATGATGCGATCGAAAGGCTCCTCGGCGATATCCGCAGGCGGCCCATCGCCGGCGCCAGTACCGACGTTGTTATGCAGGAAATCGAGGCGGCCCCACGCGCCGAGGCATGTCTTGACATAGGCCTTGCAGTCGGCCGCGCGGGTCCAATCACCCGTGAAGCATTGCGCCTGGCCGCCTTCCTTCACAATCACCGCGGCAGTCTCTTCCGCGCGCTGCAACTCCCGATCAACCAGCAGCACCTTGGCGCCCTCGCGCGCAAAGAGCACCGCCGCCGCGCGGCCGTTGCCGATGGTGTCGCCCGGCGTCTGGCCGGCACCCACGACAATACCCACCTTGCCTTGAAGCCTCATTGGCGAGCGCCCGGCAAGTTATCATCGAGCGGAACTCCGAAGCTGTTGAGGGCCCATGAAACCAGGTTGTACTGACCGACGGTAAAGACCAGGTCAATCATTTGCTGGGTCGAAAATTTCGCGCTCAAGGCCGCCCACACCGCATCGGAAACCGCGGAGTTCTCAAACAGATCATCGACCGCCTGCAGCAACATCGCGTCCAGCGGTTCCCAACGGCCCGTCGGGCCCTGCTTGATGCGCTCGATCTCCTCCACGCTGATCCCTTCGCGCTTGGCGATCTCGACGTGCTGCGCCCACTCGTACCCGGCCTGGTTCAACCAACCAATCCTTAAGATCAGGAGTTCTCGTGCGCGCGCCGGCAAGGTTTGCTTGCGCAGCACATGGCCTGCGAACACCGTCCAGCGCCGCACCAACGCCGGATGATGCATCAATACTTTGAAGAGGTTCAGGTCGCGCCCATTCACCCGATTCTTGATGGCGGTATCGGCGTCTTCGCCGCTCAACTGCGAAATATCGCGCATGGGAATGCGCGGTTTGCGATTGATCATGCCTTTCTCCTGTTCTGGCGACACCAAATAGTACAACCCCTCTCAATAGCCGTCGGTCAGGGTTTGCAGGAACGCGACGATATCCGCGATGTCCTCATCGCTGAAGGCCGGCGCATCGCCTGCCGGCCGGTCAAATGGGGCCTGCGTATCCAGATTGGCGCGGTATTCGGGCGGCAAATCATCAAATTTCAATGTGCCGCCGTCGGGTGCGCGCGGATACCATTTCTGCGGCCGGGTATCCCGTTCGGCGTAGAAGCGCACCACATCGCCCAGGGAATGCAGCACGCCGTTATGAAAGAACACGTGCCGCGTCGCCGCGTTGCGCAGCGTCGGCGTGCGGAACATGCCGCAGTACTCGGTCCTATCATGCAAATCCCTGCGCATCGGCCCGCACAGCCCGAGATCGTGGTATCGCGGATCGGCGTTGGCGGGAATACTTGCGTTGCGAGGCGCGCCGATTGCCGCAAAACCAAAGTCGGTAAACTGCGGAAACGCCCCTTGTTTGATCGCGCTGGGATGGCAGCGGGCGCAATTGCCCCGGGCCGGATCGTTGAACGCGGCGAGCCCTCGCAGTTCCTGCGCGCTTAAGGTCGCCTCATGCCTCAGGAAGGCATCATACTTGCTGCGGTAGGGATAAAACTCGGCGGGACTTTGCTGATAGGCTTCCAGCGCCATCAGCACCCCTTTGAAGGCCAACGATTTGTCGTTGAATATGGTTTCGCCGAAAACGCGGCGAAACTCCGCCGCATGCCGCGCCTGTACCTTGATGACCACGGCATCTGCATCCTGATTTGCCATCTCGAAGGGCGCAAACAAGGGCAGCCGCGCCTGATCATGCAGCGATTGTGAGCGCCCATCCCAGGTCCGTCCTCCGGCCGGTCCTTGGTCAATGCTGTCGTCGCCCTCATCGTCGAAGTAGTGCTCGGTAAAGGGTGGGGCATTTTGTGCGTACATCAGCGAAGGCGCGGCACGTACGCCGACCTTAAGCCCATCCGGCGGCCCGAAGGAACGCTTTGGATCGTGGCAGGTGGCACAGGAAATTTTTCCCGAGGCCGACAGCGCCGGATCAGAAAATAACTCGCGGCCGATCGCCGTCAACGCGGCGGCGTCTGGCCTTTTGTCGAAGGGATTCGCATAGAAGGGGGTAGCCGCCGCGGCGAGCCCTCCCAAGGCGCCGCCCAGCGCCGCGAATTTTAGAAGCCTTGCCGCGGACTTAAAATGCGTTGCCGTAGCCCTTCAGTGCACCGAGCTGCCGCTGTCGGCGGCGACGACCGTCTTGAACAGCTGAGCCACATCCACCGCGTCGAACACATAGCCGCGATTGCAAAAATCGCAGTGCACTTCGACCTTGCCGCGTTCCGCTATCACCGAACGGGTTTCCGCTTCGCCTAAGCCCTGCAGCATGCCGGCGACCCGTTCGCGCGAGCAGCGGCAACGGAAAAAGACCGGCGACGGCTCAAACAATCGCAAATCGTCTTCGTTGAAAAGTCGGTGCAGAATCTCCGCATCCGCCAGGGAGCGCAGTTCCTCCGGCGTGAGCGTCGCGGCGATAATTTGCACCCGCCGCCAGGCATCCTCAATCGCGGCTGCATCGGCCGTCGGCAGGGACGCGGTTCCCGGAAGTTTTTGCAGCAACATGCCCGAGGCACCCTGCGCGTCCGTATGCAGCCACAACCGCGTCGGCAGCTGCTCGGAATTCTGGAAGTAAGCCTGCAAAGATTCGGCCAAGCGTTCGCCCTCGATCGGGACAATTCCCTGGTAGCGCTGCGCGCCGTCGTCGGTCTCCAAGGTCACGGTGAGATTGCCGGCGCCGATGAGGTCGCGAACACCGAATGCGCCGCGCGGTCCCAATTCCCGGTAGCGAGCCAGACCCCGGACCCCTAAGCCGCTGGTACATTGCGCCAGCATCAAATGCACCGGCCCGTCACCCTGCAACTGCAGGGATAACACGCCTTGGAACTTGATGGTCGCCGCCAGCAAGAGAGAGGCGACGACCGCTTCACCCAGCGTGTCGCGAATCGCCTGCGGATAGTCACGATGCTCGATCAGCGCGCGCCACGCGGCATCCAAATGCACCAGATGTCCGCGAATGGGATAGCGCTCGAATATGAAGCGATGCAATGTATCGCGGTCATGCATCAGCTGCCGCCCAGCTTGATTTTCAGCAGCTCGTTGAGCTGCGCAGGATTCGCCTTGCCGCCGGTGGCCTTCATCACCTGTCCGACAAAGAACCCGAACAACTTGTCCTTGCCCGATCGATAGTCGGCCAGCTGCTTCGGATTCGCGGCGATGACCGCGTCAATCACGCCCTCGATGGCGGCGGAATCGGTGATTTGCCGCAGTCCCTTCGCCTCGATGATGGCGTCGGCGGGTTTGCCCTCCGACCACATCGCCTCGAAGACTTCTTTGGCGATCTTGCCGGAAATGGTCTGATCCACGATCCGGTTCAAGAGGCCCGTCAGCTGCTCTGGGTTGACGCGAGATCCCTCGATATCGCTATTGTCACGGTTGAGGGCGCTCGAGAATTCGCCCATGACCCAATTCGCGGCGAGCTTCGCGTGGGTTGCTCCCAACGACCCGACCACCGACTCGAAGTAGGCACCGAGCTCGCGGCTGGCGCTCAATACGCCGGCATCGTAGGCCGACAAGCCAAACTGTTGCGCGAAACGCGCCGCTTTTTCATCCGGCAGCTCCGGCAAGGTGACGCGAACCGCCTCGATGAAGGGCTGGTCAATTTCGACCGGCAACAGGTCCGGGTCGGGAAAGTACCGATAGTCGTTGGCTTCCTCTTTGGAACGCATCGAGCGGGTCTCGTCCTTGTCCGAATCGTACAGCCGGGTCTCCTGGACCACCTTGCCGCCGCTCTCGATGAGTTCGATCTGCCGCGCCACTTCGTACTGGATGGCTTTCTCGACGAATCGAAAGGAATTCAAATTCTTGATTTCGGCGCGCGTTCCCAATTTCTCCTGCCCCTTAGGACGCACCGATACATTGGCATCGCAGCGAAACGAACCTTCCTGCATGTTGCCGTCGCAGATCTCGAGGTAGCGAACCAGGGTGTGGACCTTTTTCATGTAGGCCACCGCTTCCTTGGCGGAGCGCATGTCGGGCTCGGAGACGATCTCGAGCAGCGGGGTGCCGGCCCGGTTCAAATCGATGCCGGTGGCATTCGCCAGGCCTTCGTGCAGTGATTTGCCGGCGTCCTCCTCCAGATGCGCGCGCGTAATGCCGATGTTCAAGACCTTCCCATCGTCCAGCATCACCTTTAGAGACCCGCGCGCGACCACCGGCAATTCATACTGGCTGATCTGATATCCCTTCGGCAGATCAGGATAGAAGTAGTTCTTGCGGGCAAAGACCGAGCGGCGCGCCACGGTGGCGCCGGTCGCAAGCCCGAACTTGACCGCCATCTGCACGGCCTGCGCATTCAGCACCGGCAACACCCCGGGGTAGGCCAAATCGACCAAATTGGCCTGAGTGTTGGGCGGCGCCCCATAGGCGGTCGGCGAGCCGGAAAAGATCTTCGACTTCGTGGCGAGCTGGGCGTGTATTTCCAGCCCGATGACTACTTCCCAGTCGCTCATCATTCGTACCCGCGCGGCACGTGCTTGTGCCAATCGGTCGCCAGCTGATATTGATGCGCCGCATTCAACAGCGTCGCTTCGCCAAAATGCGGACCCACCAGCTGCAAGCCCATGGGCAACCCGTCGATGAAGCCGCAGGGCACCGACACCCCGGGAAGTCCCGCGAGGTTCGCGCCGATGGTATAGATGTCATTCAAGTACATGGTGACCGGGTCATTGATCTTGGCGCCGATGTCGAAGGCCGGCGTCGGCGTCGTGGGGCTGATCACCAGATCAACCTTGCCGAACGCCGCGCGAAAATCATCGGTGATCAGGCGGCGCGCCTTCTGCGCCTTCAAATAGTACGCGTCGAAATATCCGGCCGACAACACATAGGTACCGGTCATGATGCGGCGTTTCACCTCGGCGCCGAATCCCTCGCCGCGCGAGCGCTTGTAAAGATCCATCAGATCCTTGGGGCTATCGCAGCGGTAGCCGAAGCGCACCCCATCGAAGCGGGACAGATTCGAGGAGCACTCGGCCGGGGCGACCACATAGTAGGTGGGTACCGACAAGGGCAGGTGCGGCAGGCTCACCTCCCGTGTCTCAGCGCCCAAGCCGGTGTAGATATTCAGCGCATCTTCAATGAGGGCCGCGTTGCGCGGCTCCAATCCCTCGAAGAATTCTCTCAACAGGCCGATTTTCAGGCCCTTCAGCGGCGCTCCTAGGGCGGCCGAGTAATCCGGCACGGGCACATCCACGCTGGTGGAATCGCGAGCATCGAATCCGGCCATGACTTGCAGTACCGAGGCCGCGTCAGCCGCCGAGCGCGTGAAAACCCCGGCCTGGTCGAGGCTCGAGGCAAACGCAATCATGCCGTAGCGCGACACGCGACCGTAGGTGGGCTTCAAGCCGGTCACGCCGGTCAAGGCCGCCGGCTGACGAATCGACCCCCCCGTGTCGGTGCCGGTGGCGAAGGGAGCAAATCTTGCCGCGGTGGCGGCCGCGGACCCGCCCGACGACCCTCCGGGCACCTTGCGCAGATCCCAGGGATTCTTCACCGGGCCGTAATAGCTGGTCTCGTTGGAGGAGCCCATCGCGAATTCGTCCATGTTGGACTTGCCCAGCATCACCGTGCCCGCACCTTTTAGGCGCGCCACCGCTGTGGCGTCATAGGGCGCCACGAAATTATCCAGCATGCGCGAACCGCAGCTGGTGCGCACTCCATCGGTGCAGAAAATGTCTTTATGAATGAGGGGGATGCCAAGCAGCGGGCCCCGCTCGCCGGCCCCAAGGCGGGCGTCCGCCGCGGCCGCATCGTGGAGGGCCTGCTCGGCCGTCAGGGTGATGAATGCATTGAGCGCCGGGTTCAAGCGCTCGATCCGGCCTAGCAGGTGCCGGGTGAGCTCGACGCTCGAAATCTGTCGTTTGCCGAGACGCTCGGCGAGTTCGCCGATGGAGAGGTTGTGCAGCATCGCTGAAGAATAGCTTAGGTCTTACTCGATCACTCGCGGTACCACGTACAACCCCGAGGTCACCGCGGGCGCGTTGAGTTGGTATTTCTCGTGGTGGTCGCTCTCCGACACCGCGTCGGCTCGCAGACGCTGATGCTGGCCCTCGAGCGGATGCGCCATCGGTTCCACACCGCTCGTGTCGGCGCGCGCCAATTCGTCGACGAAGTTGACGATGCTCGACAGGCTGGTCACGTACACCGGCATCTCTTGCTCGGTGATGGATAGGCGCGCAAGGTGCGCGATTTTTTCGACGTCGTGACGGGTAAGGTTCATAGGTTGAGTGCTCAAAATGCGCAGCAACTCACGCAAAATAAGCGAGAGCAATGATACACGTTGCCTTGTGATATGTCGTGTCGGTTGTTACATTAGCGCAACTTTTTTAACCCCCTTTTCTCAAGAAAAAATACCCCATGTTCAAACGCCTTAGAGGTTATTTCTCCAATGATCTCTCAATCGATCTTGGAACCGCGAACACGCTGATTTACGTGCGAGAACGCGGCATCGTTCTCAATGAACCCTCCGTGGTCGCGGTGCAGGATGAGCCTACACGGGGCGGCAAAATCATCGTCGCGGTCGGGGTGGAGGCCAAGAACATGTTGGGGCGGACTCCGGGGCATATCACGGCGGTTCGGCCCATGAAGGACGGCGTGATCGCGGATTTCACCTATACCGAAAAAATGCTGCAGTACTTCATCAAGAAGGTGCACGGCAACCGCTTCTTAAGCCCCAGCCCGCGCGTACTGGTCTGTGTGCCTTTCGGTTCGACGCAGGTCGAGCGGCGCGCCATCAAAGAATCCGCCGAGGGTGCCGGCGCGCGCAGCGTCGACATCGTCCCGGAGCCGATGGCGGCCGCGGTGGGCGCCGGGCTGCCGGTTCAGGAAGCACGCGGCTCGATGGTGCTCGATATCGGCGGCGGCACCTCCGAGGTCGCGGTCATCTCCTTGAATGGCATCGTGTACGCGGCCAGCGTGCGCATCGGCGGCGACAAGTTCGACGAAGCCATCACCAATTACGTACGCCGCAACTACGGCATTTTGATCGGCGAAGCCACTGCCGAGCGCATCAAGCTGGAGATCGGATCCGCCTATCCCGGCCAATCGGTGCGGGAGATTTCCGTCAAAGGCCGCAATCTGTCCGAGGGCGTGCCTCGAAGTTTCACGTTGAACTCCAACGAAATATTGGAAGCGCTGCAGGAACCCCTGCAGGGCATCGTCGGCGCGGTCAAACAGGCGCTGGAACAAACACCGCCGGAACTCGGCGCGGACGTCGCGGAGCGCGGTATTGTGCTGACCGGGGGCGGAGCATTGCTGCGCGATGTCGACAAATTGCTGATGGAAGAAACCGGTTTGCCTGTGGTGATTGCGGACGATCCGCTGACCTGCGTTGCGCGCGGCGGCGGGCGAATCCTTGAACTCACCGAGGAACATGGACCCGGCATTTTCGGATTGGAGTAATGCAAGCGACTAGGGAGTCTTCCGCCCATGGTCGCCTTCCGTAGCACTGATGCTTCCGGTCGAACGACGGGACTTCTGTTCCGCTGTGTTCTGTACTGCTTGCTGGCGCTGGCGTTGATCATCGTCGACAAACGCTACGATCACCTCGGCAAGATTCGCCGGCTGCTCTCGGTCGTGGCCTATCCCGTGCAGGTCGCGGTGGCCAGTCCTTTCGAGGGTTGGAACTGGTTTCGAGACAGCGTGACCACCCGCGATGCGCTGCGCGCGGATCGGACCAAGCTCTCCGCCGAACTGCGCCTGGCGCAGTTTCGACTGCAGCGCTACGAGGCGTTGGAGGCTGAGACCCAGCGGCTGCGCGCGTTGCGCGCCAACACCACGGGCGTCACGGACCGCTTCGTCATCGGCGACGTCATGGATGTGGATCTTGACGCCTTCCGCGAGCGCGTATTGGTCGACAAGGGCGCAACCGACGGGATCTACGTGGGGCAGGCGGTCTTGGACGCCGGTGGCGTGTTCGGTCAAGTGGCTCGCGTCGGGCAGCTCACCAGCGAGGTCATTCTGGTCAGTGACGCCGCGCATGCCATTCCGGTACAGATCAATCGCAATGGCTTGCGCACCGTGGCCGTCGGTACCGGCGACACGAACCGCTTGAAGCTGCCGTACTTGCCCACCAGCGCCGATGTGGTTGCCGGCGACCTGCTGGTGACCTCGGGACTTGGCGGCGGATTTCCCGCAGGCTATCCGGTCGGCATGGTCGCGGAGGTCAAGCGCGATCCGGCGCAATCCCTGGCCGATGTCGAGGTAAAGCCGGCGGCCGCGCTCGACCGGTCACGCGAGCTGATGTTCGTCTGGTTGAAGCCGCAGGCGCAGGAATTGCTGCCGCCGCCGCCGCCCAAACCGAGCGGGGCGAAGAAGCCATGATGCGTGAAGCGCGAATCCGCCGAATACCCATGGCGATATCGGCATTGGTCGCCCTCGGCCTGGCGGTGCTGCCGTTGCCCACCGTACTGGAATCGTTCCGCCCCGACTTCCTGGTGCTGGTGGTGTTCTACTGGTGCATCGAATCACCCCGTGCCGGCGGCCTGGGGCTGGCCTTCGTATCGGGTCTTGCGCTCGATGTGGTTCACGGCGTGGTGCTCGGACAGCATGCCTTGGCGCTCACGCTCATGGCCGCGTGGGTAACAAACCTGCGCCTGCGCCTGCGCGTGTTCTCCGTCCTGTCGCAGTGCCTGACGATATTCGCGCTGCTCACCGGCTATCAATTCGTTCTATTCTGGGTCGATGGCGCTACGGGCAACCCGGTCACTAATTTTAGCCGCTGGCTTGCGCCGGTCGTCGGCGCCTTGCTCTGGCCGCTGCTGGTCAGCGCCCTGGGCAGAGTACAGGAGCGGTAATCCGTGATTTACGATGAGTTTTCGCCGTCTCGAACTCGCAGGACCTTGACCGCCGGAGGCCGCACCTTGCGTGCGCTGGGATTGGACGGACCGCTCACCGGCGTGCTGACCATCATCGTCTTCATCGGCATCCTGGTGGTCTACAGCGCTTCAGGGCAAAACTGGAGAATGGTGGAACACCACTTGGTGAACATCGGCATCGCGGTGGCGGCGATGCTGGCCCTGGCCAAGTTCGCCACGCCGCAGTATTTGCGCATGTTCGCGCCGATTGCCTACGTTTTAGGAGTGCTGTTATTGATTGTGGTGGATGTCACGGGTCACGTCGGCAAGGGCGCGCAGCGCTGGCTTGATATCGGATTCATGCGCTTCCAGCCTTCTGAGATCATGAAGCTTGCGGTGCCGATGGTATGCGCCTGGTACATGCACGAGCGCCCGCTGCCGCCCTCTTTCTTGGATTTGATCGTCATGGGCATTCTGATCGCGATTCCAACGGCGATGATCGTCACCCAGCCGGACTTGGGTACCGCATTGCTCATTGCCGCGTCGGGCCTGATCGTCATGCTGATGGCGGGGCTGCAAATTCGGATCATATTGATATCGATCCCCTTGCTCGGCGGCGCCGCGTGGGCGGCGTGGCATTTCATCCACGATTATCAGCGCCAGCGCATTTTGACATTCTTGAATCCGGAGAATGACCGTCTCGGCGCCGGCTATCACATCATCCAATCGCAAATCGCCATTGGCTCCGGCGGTGTCTTCGGCAAAGGCTATATGAACGGCAGTCAGGCACAGCTCGAGTTCCTTCCGGAACGGTCCACCGACTTCATATTTGCGGTGATCGGCGAGGAGTTCGGCTTGCTCGGGCAATTGTTGATACTGTCGCTGTACGGCGTGGTGATCGGTCGCGCCCTGTACCTGGCCATGCAGGCCCAGGGTACTTTTGCGCGCTTGACCGGCGGCGCCATCGCCTTAAGCTTCTTCGTCTACGTGTTCGTCAATTCCGGGATGGTGAGCGGCATCTTGCCCGTGGTCGGAGTGCCGTTGCCGCTGATCAGCTACGGCGGCACATCGATGGTCACGCTCCTGGCGGGTTTCGGAATACTGATGTCCCTGCATTCGCATCGCAAATTGATTGGCTCGTAAACGCATGCGCCTCCGCATATTCACATCCATCCTGTGCGCCGCAGCGCTGCCGCTGCTTCTGGCGGGGCCCGCGGCTGCCATCGACACGCGGCGCGGCGACGTCAAGGAATTCATCAACCACATGGCGGATACGTATGCCTTCAAGAAGCGGGCCCTGCGCAAGCTGCTGAAGGCGGCGGAAAGTCAATCGGCCATTATCGAGGCGATGGGCAAGCCGGCCGAAAAGGCCAAGCCCTGGTACGAGTACCGCTCGATTTTCCTCACCGAGAGACGCATCCACGAAGGCGCCGAATTCTGGCTTGCCCATCGTCAAGCGCTCGATCAAGCCAGCGTGCACAGCGGCGTCGCACCCGAATATCTGGCCGCAATTCTCGGCGTCGAAACCTTTTACGGCCGCACCACCGGCAACTACCGCGTGCTCGACGCGCTGGTCACTCTCTCGTTTGACTATCCGGCTCGTGAGAAATTTTTTCGCGAGGAGCTGGAACAGTTTCTCTTGCTGACGCGCGATGCGCACCTCGATCCGACCAGCGTCAAGGGCTCCTATGCGGGCGCCATGGGGGCGCCGCAGTTCATGCCCTCGAACTACCGCCGTTACGCCGTGGACGCGGACGCGGACGGCCACATCGACTTGTGGAGCAATTGGCCGGACGTGTGCGCCAGCGTCGGCAACTACCTCAAAGAGCATGGCTGGAATTCCGGCGAACCGGTGTTGGGCGACGCCAGCGTTGCGCCCGAGACGGCGGCGGTTCTGGACGGCAAAAAGCTCTCGCTGTCGGAAACCGTGGGTTCACTCACGGCGAAGGGGGTCAGTTTTGAAACCTCGCTCTCCGCCGACGCCCCCGCCCTGTTGATTGCCGCCGATGAAGCGGACGGTGTTCACTGGCGCGTCGGTTACAACAATTTTTACGTCATCACCCGCTACAACCATAGCGCGCTCTATGCCATGGCTGTCTATGAGCTGGCCTCGGCGATCAAGCAACGAATGCTATTAAACCCCGAGGCGGTCGACGCGCCTGCGGCGCCTACTCCCACCGCGCAAGCCGTCAGCCCCGACGTACCGGCGACTTCTAAGTGACGGCACGCGCGCTGGCCCTGCCGCTCTGCGCCACAGTCGCGATCGGGGTCACCGGGTGTTTCAGCTCACCGCCTCGCCCGGAGCCAGGTCCAACCGCAATTCCCGCCGCCCCCTCCCCAGCGGCGGAATCGGTACCCGACGTGGTGCCGCGCGTCGAGCCGCGTTCGCGCAACGGCAATCCGCCGTTCTATGAGGTATTCGGCAAGCGCTACTACGTCCTGTCTTCAAGCGTCGGCTACGTCGAGCGTGGCGTCGCGTCTTGGTATGGCCCGGGCTTTCACCAGGTCCGAACCTCCACCGGCGAGCCCTACGATATGTACGCCATGACGGCCGCCCACAAGACTTTGCCCTTACCGGCTTATGTGCGCGTGACCAATCTACAGAACGGACGCAGCGTGGTGGTTCGCGTCAACGATCGGGGCCCCTTCGTCGGCAATCGAATCATCGATCTCTCCTACACGGCGGCGGCCAAACTCGACATGTTGCGCAACGGCACCGCCATGGTGGAAGTGCGCAGCATCGAGCCGACGAGCGCGATTGCCCCCGCGGTCACGGCGGCCGCGCTTGAACCGCTCGCCGCGCCGCCCGACGCCGCGCCCGATTCCGCAACCGGCGGCGACGCGCCCGTGCTCATCGGCAAAGCGCTATTCATACAGGCCGGCGCCTTCAGCGATCCTCATAATGCCGCGCGGCTGGCGGAAAAATTGCGCGGCGGCGGTTATGGCAAGGTTTTCGTGCGCGACGATCAGATCGCCGGCCGCCGCATGTATCGAGTTCGCATCGGACCGGTTCCCGACGTCGCCGAGTTCGATCGCATCGTTGCGGCGCTGGAGCAGGTCGGCATCAACGATGCGCATCTTGCGCTCGACTAATCTCTATTGCCGTTCGGCAATCCTCGGTACACTTCGGCTTTTCTCAAGGTACGCATCAAATCTATGTTTCGATCCATTCTCGCGAGTCTTTCATTCGCGGCGCTCAGCGCCGCGACCTGTTTTGCGGCAACGCCACCGACGAATCAAAGCGCAGCGCCCGCGGCGATTGCCGCGGCGGTTCCCATTCCGTCCGCACCCGAGGTGGATGCGCGGTCATACATTGTGGTCGACTACCGGACCGACAAGATTCTCGCCGAGAAGGATGCGACGGCGCGCATGGAGCCTGCCAGCCTCACCAAGCTGATGACCGCATACATCGTTTTTCAGGAACTCGCCGCCGGTAAGCTGAAGCTTCAGGATCCCGTGGTCGTCAGCGAACACGCGTGGCGCTCCGAGGGATCGCGCACCTTCATCGAATTGGGCAAACCTGTGTCGGTGCAAGATCTGATCCTGGGGATGATCGTACAGTCGGGCAATGACGCGACCATTGCCCTGGCCGAGCGTATTGCCGGAACCGAGGAAACTTTCGCGCAGCTGATGAACTCCAATGCCAAACGCTTGAATATGGTCGGGACGCATTTCGAGAATAGTTCAGGCCTACCCTCGCCGCAGCACTACACCACCGCACGCGACATGTCTCTGTTGGCCAATGCCATGATTCGCGATTACCCCCAGTACTATAAATATTATTCGATACGCGAATTCGAACATAACGGCATCAAGCAGCAAAATCGCAACGGCTTGCTCGAGAAGGATCCGAGCGTCGACGGCCTGAAGACCGGTCACACCGACTCGGCGGGGTACTGTTTGGTGACTTCTGCATTGCGGGACGGCATGCGCTTGGTATCGGTGGTCCTGGGCTCCGCCAGCATGAAGGCGCGCGAGAATGCCAGCGCCGCCCTCTTGAACTATGGGTTTACCTTCTATGACACCAAGCTCGTGGTCAAGGGCGGTGGTGCGCTGGTCAGCACACGGGTCTGGAAGGCCGCACATTCACCGGTCGAGCTCGGCATCAAGGACGATCTTTACCTGACCGTGCCGCGCGGCCAGACGGATATCAAGACCACGATCGAGGTGCAACCGCGGCTCATCGCGCCCTTGGGCGCGGACGCAAGCGTCGGCACCTTGCGCACCTTCGTGGGCGGCCAGCCGATGGCGACCTCGCCGTTGCATCCCTTAAAAGCCGTGGCGGCCGGTGGCTGGTGGCGCCGCCTCATCGATACCATTCGGCTATGGTTTGCGTGAGCGGTCCATTGCCTATTTGCTATTTGAACGGCGCGTATGTGCCGCTCAAGGAGGCGACCGTATCGCCCTTGGATCGGGCCTTCCTTTTTGGAGATGCGGTCTATGAGGTTGTGCCGGTGTACGCGGCGCGCCCGTTTCGCCTGCGCCAACATTTGGAGAGGCTGGACCGCAGCCTCGGCGGCATCCGCATGCCGCCCCCCATGCCGCATGGCGACTGGGCGCATCTGTGCCAGGAGTTGATTTCGCGAAACGCCGCCGACGAGGCGTATCTGTACATTCAAGTCACTCGCGGCGCGGAATTCGGCCGCAATCACGCCTGGCCGGAGGGCCTTAAGCCCACGGTGTTCGCCTACTGCACCGAATTGGAACCGCTGCCCGCCGCCATGCTGGACGATGGCGTCGCCGCGGTGACGGCGCAGGAAACACGCTGGGCGCGGCGTGATATCAAAGCCACCGCCCTGCTGGCCAATATTTTGCTGAAAAAACTCGCCGCCGACGCCGGCGCGTTCGAGACCATCCTGCTGGAAAACGGTGAACTCACCGAAGGCTCCTCGACGACCGTGCACGTGGTGAAAAATGGCGTCATTCATACGCCGCCGAACGGCCGGCATATTCTTCCCGGCACCACGCGCGACGTGGTCACGGAACTCGCCGATCTGCTGTCGATGCGCAATGTCAGCGGCGCGGTACCGGAATCGGTCCTGCGCGGCGCCGATGAAATCTGGCTGGCCTTCTCAACCCGAGGCGTGTTGGCGGTGACGAAACTGGATGGTGCGATGGTCGGCAGCGGACGTCCGGGTCCGCTGTTCCGGCGGTTGAGCACGGCGTTTGCCAATTACATCCGCGAGCTGGCCAAGACCCCGCCCCTATGAGCAGCACCAACGGCATGGAATTTCCGAGCGAATTTCCGATCAAGGTCATGGGCCGTCAGGAGAGCGATCTGCGCGCGCTCACCCAAGCCATCATCGAGCGCCATGCCGGACCGATCGCGGATTCCAGCGTGAAGACACGCACCAGCGCCGACGGCAATTTTCTGGCGCTGACCTACATGGTGCACGCCACCAGCCGCGAGCAGCTCGACAGCATCTATCGCGAGTTGACGGCTTGTAAATCCGTGTTGATGGCGCTGTAGCAACCCAGTTGCCGCAGCAGGTGCGGCGATAAGTCGCGCGCGACCTTCGCCACCGTGTCAACGATGCCGTGATCGACCAGGCGCGTCACGCGCAGGTCCCGATAGCCGCACACATTGATGCGTTCAAAGGGTTGCGGATCCAGGGACACATTCAAGGCCATGCCGTGGTAGCTGCCGCCGCGGCGAATGCGCAGACCGATGCTGGCGAGCTTGGCGCCCTCGACATACACCCCGGGCGCCTGGCGCGAGCCAGCAGCGCTCACGCCAAATTCGGCGACATAGGCGATCACGGCGTTCTCCAGCGCCACCACCAGGTCGCGAACACCCAGTTTCAGGCGCCGTAAGTTCAGCAGCGGATAGATCACGAGCTGTCCGGGTCCGTGATAGGTCACCTGGCCGCCGCGATCGATCTGCACTACCGGAATATCCCCGGGTGCCAGCAAGTGCTCGCGGCTGGCATTCAATCCCAAGGTAAAGACGGGGGGATGCTCGACGAACCAGATTTCGTCCGGGGTGGCGTCCTGTCGGTCGTCCGTAAATTTCTGCATGGCCCGCCACGTCGGTTCGTAGGGCACCAAGCCGAGATGTCGGATCACCGGCGCAGGGCTCATCGGCCGGAAGACCCGGCTGCTTTGGCGGCCAGCATGGCATTATCGAGACCGGCATTGTTGCGCGCCAGGGCCTGTTCCGCCCGATAGCTCGACCGCACCAAGGGGCCGGACACGCACTCCAGAAACCCCAACTCCAGCGCCAAGACGCGATACTGGTCGAATTGCTGCGGAGTGACGAATCGTTCCACGCTCAAATGATTTGGCGTGGGCCGCAGGTACTGCCCCAGGGTCAAGACATCCACCCGGGCGTCACGCAGATCCACCAGCGTCTCGCGAATTTCCGCGTCGCTTTCCCCCAATCCCAGCATCAAGCTGGTTTTGGTCAGCACCTGGGGCGCGTAGACCTTAGCCTCGCGCAACACCCCGATCGTCTGTTCGTAGCCTGCGCGCGGATCGCGCACCGGATGGGTGAGGCGCCGCACGGTTTCGACGTTCTGCGCGAACACGTCCAGTCCCGAATCGAGCACCGTGCGTACATCGCGCATGATGCCTTGAAAATCCGGGGTCAATGCTTCGACCGCGGTACTGGGATTTAAGCGTTTGATGGCCCGCACGGCGGCGGCATAGTGTGCGGCCCCGCCATCGCTCAAGTCATCGCGATTCACCGAGGTGAGGACCACGTACTTAAGACCCATGAGTTCGACCGACTTGGCGACATTCTGCGGCTCTTCGCTGTCCAACCAGCCACGCGGGTTGCCGGTATCCACGGCACAGAAGCGACAGGCGCGCGTGCACACGGCACCCATGAGCATGATGGTGGCGGTTCCCGCATTCCAACACTCGCCGATATTCGGACACTTGGCTTCTTCGCACACCGTGCTCAATCGGTGCTCGCGCACAATCTGGCGCACCGCGCCGAATGCCGCACCGCTCGCCAAGGGCGCCCGCAGCCACGCGGGCTTACGCTGTGCGGTTGACGGGACCGGCGACTGTTTGACGCCGTCTTTGATGGCGGTAAAGCCTTGCGGCGTCGTGTATTTTTCGCCGCTGCGCACGGGGCGCTGCTGCGGGCGGATGGGGATGCCTTTGAACTCGGACATGTCCCCAATTGTAGACTAACCTCAGCGCCGGGCGAAAAACCCCGCTTTCAGAGCCTTCCTAAGCTCACACGCGTGTCCTCCGCAATCCAATTCACTTCCCAGGTCTTGCCGCCATCATCCGAAAACGCCTGCTCAAAGTGGCAGGAATTCGCCGTGATGTCCGACCAGACATTGCGGACTAGGATGGTTCGACCCTTGAAGGTCTCTTGATCGAAGAACTCGCCGCGGCCATCCTTGAACTCGCCGATCGTGGCTTGACCCATGGCACCACCATCGACGTTGGCCGTATTGAGGCTCCACTGGCGCGATTGGGGATTGTACAAACGCAAGGACAACACCTCGAGGCGGCCCGACGGACTGTCGGCCACCAGTTCCGCCAAGTTGGCGCGGCCGTTCCACACCTTGCGCACCACCGTAGTGCCATCGAGTTCAATCCAGCTGCTCGAACCGCTTAAGGGATGCACCAGACGCTTCAGATGCGTTTTCCAGACGCCGATCTCGAAGTCAAAGTCATGCTGCCCGTCGCGCTTCAACGTATCGGGCTGCGCCGGCCCCATCAGGGGCAAGGCCATACCGATGACGCACATGAACAGGCGGACGCTGGCGCGGCTGAACTTGCTCATTGCCTCAGACTGCCCGATTCTATGGTCTTTTAGAAGGTCCACTATTTGTGTCATTCCTAATACCACTTAAGAGAAATCACGAGTCCCTGTCGCGACAGATTTATCTGTGGTTTCGCGCCGCGATCCTGCGCCGCGACCTGAGCAACGGCGAGCGCCTGCCATCGACGCGGGAACTGGCCGAGCAGCTGCACGTTTCCAGAACGGTGATCGTGCTGGCCTATGAGCTCTTGTTGTCCGAGGGTTTCGTGGTCGGCCGCAGCGGGTCGGGAACCTATGTGGCGGAGGCTCTGGGGAGCGCGCGCCCGAGCCCCCGCGCCAGCCGCGTTCGCGTGCGCCTGTCCCGCTTTGGGCGAACGGTGGCAAGCGCCAGACCGAACGCCAATTCCTTCGGCCGGAGCGCGCAAAGGCTTCGCTACGATTTTGAGTACGGCTTGAGCGACGTTGAAATCTTTCCCTTTGAGATGTGGCGGCGCATGTTACTGCGCAATGCCCGCAAGGCCTCGGTCAGAGAGCTCGACTACGGCCCTGCCGGCGGCAGCCTTGCGCTCCGCGAAGCCATCTCGGCGCACCTGCGACGATCGCGCGCAGTCAGCTGTGATGCTTCGCAGGTGATCGTGGTCAGCGGCTCGCAGCAAGCATTGGATCTCGTCGCACGAGTGCTGATCGAACGGGGCGATCGCGTCGTTGTGGAGGACCCCTGCTACCAGGGGATAAGCGAGGTTCTGCGCGCGGCCGGCGCGCGCTTGCTGCCCGTGCCGGTCGATCGCGATGGCCTGAATCCAGCCACGCTGCCGGACAATGCGCGCATGGCATTCGTCACGCCGTCGCACCAATTTCCGACCGGCGCGATTCTCTCGCTCAGCCGCAGGTTGGCCCTGGTCGATTGGGCGAGGCGCACCGACTCGTTGGTGGTGGAGGATGACTACGACGGTGAATTTCGCTACGAAGACCAATCCCTGCAATCGTTGCAAGGCCTGGATACCGAAGGACGCGTCATTTATGTGGGCACCTTTTCGCGCACAGTATTCTCGGCGCTGCGCATCGGATACCTGGTGGTGCCCAAGCCTTTGGTCACCGCGTTCACCGCGGCCAAATGGCTTTGCGATCGGCACACGGCCACGTTGGAACAAGAAACCCTCGCCGAATTCATCAGCAGCGGCCTATACGAGCGGCACTTGCGCCGCGTGCGCCGCAGAAACGCGGCGCGGCGGGTCGCGCTGCGCGATGCGGTGGCTGCGTTTCTAGGAGATCGCGTGGAGGTGACCGGTTACGGCGCCGGCGCTCATGTCGTACTGTGGCCTGCTTCGCGCCTCTCCGAGGCCGGCATGATCGAGAAGGCGGCCTCGCTTGGCGTCGCCGTCTATGGCGTATCGCCCTACTGCTTGAGCGCGCCTTCGAGGAAAGGTCTGATGCTGGGATATTCGCGCATGAAGGAAGACGACATTCGCGAGGCAGTCCGGCGCTTGAGCGAGGCGATCTAAGCGCCTTTAGGACGCCCCGTTCAGCGCTTGCAGCCGCTCGGGCGTGCCGACGTCTTGCCAAAGGCCGGTGTAAAGTTCTGCTGAACATCGATTCATCGCCATCGAACGCAACAACAGGGGCTTCAAGGGAAAAACCCCGTCGCTGCAATTGGCAAAGAACGCCGGGCGGTACACGGCAATGCCAGAAAAGGTATGCAGTTCGCGGTCCGCGGCAACCGCGAGACCTCCCTCGATTCCAAAGTCGCCGCGCAGGTAGCTGGGGTTGGGCACCAACACCACATGCGCGTCGCGATCGGGGTTCAACGACAGCGTCGCGAAGGGAAAATCGCTGTAGATATCGCCGTTGACCACGGCGAACGGACCCGGAGACAGCCACGGCAGCGCGCGAAATATGCCGCCGGCGGTCTCGAGCGCCTGAGGTGATTCCTCGCTGTAGGTGATGAGCGCACCGTAGCGCGCGCCGTCACCCAAGTAGGCGCTGATTTGCGAACCCAGCCAGGCGAGATTGACCACAATGCGCGCAATGCCTGAGCGCACCAGTCCGATCACATGGCGTTCGATCAAGGGTTGCCCGTGAACCCGCAGCATGGGTTTCGGCGTGCCGTCAGTCAGCGGCCGCATGCGCTCGCCGCGCCCCGCGGCCAGTATCATTGCCGTGCGCGGTCGTTCGCCCGCGCTCACGGAAGTGCGCGCTGCTGCGCGCCCTTAAATTCAGGATCGATGCGCTCGATGATGAATTGGCCGAATGCCGCAGTTTCAGGGTAGCTTAGGGCCGCATCCCGAGCGTAGGCGAGCACGCGCGGCAGGTCGTGGAGATATTGCGACTTGCCGTCGCGGTAGTACAGGCGCGCAAATATTCCCAGCACCTTGATGTGCCGCTGCAGGCCGATCAGATCGAACCAACGGATGAACTCAGCCGCATCGGCCCGCAAGGCGAAGCCGGCCTCGAGCAGATTCTCTCGGTACTGAAGCACCCAGGAGCGGACTTGCGAGGTCGGCCACGCGATGTAGCAATCCTTGAGCAGCGAGGCCAAGTCGTAGGTTACCGGGCCCCATACGGCATCCTGAAAATCCAATATCCCCGGATTATTTTCCGCACTCAGCAGTAGATTGCGGGAATGATAGTCGCGATGCACGAACGTTGCGGGTTGCGACTCGGCGGCCTGCACCAGCGCACCGAACAGCCGGTCCAACATGGCGCGCTCGCGCGCATCCACGCTCAACCCCAGATGCCGCTTGAGGAACCATTCCGGCAACAGTTCCATCTCGTGCATCAACACGGCCCGGCCATAGCGCGGCAATTCGCGGGAAATGCGCTCATTCGCGGTTTGCATGATACGCAGCGCCCCAAGCGCGTCGGCGTACAAGCGGTCCGCGACGTGCTCTTTGGGTAGCTCGTCAAGATAGAGTCGCGAGCCCAAGTCCGACAGCAGTAGAAAGCCCCGCTCGAGGTCTCGCGCCAGTACCATAGGCACGTTCAAGTTCATGCCAGCCAGCATCTTTGCGATCTTGAGGAAGGGACCGAGATCCTCCTTGCCGGGCGGTGCATCCATCACGATGTAGGTGTCCGGCCCTTGTGTGACGCGAAAATATCGACGAAAGCTCGCATCCACCGAGGCCGGCGCAATCACGCTAGCGGTAAATCCCAAATCCTCGCGCACCCATTGGGTCAGATCGGCCCGACGGGAATCGCTTGCATCCATTACATCCATGCTTGACCATTCGCACACCGCAAATGCGGCGATTTAAGTATACCGACTAAGGCGACGCATTTTGTCCAAGGCTTTTCATCCTCGGGCCGCTGCTCTGTTCTTGTGCTTCGCGGCCTCCCTAGTCCATGCCGGCGACATCTGCCCCGCGCCTCCGAAATATACGCTCACGCGGCCTGCGGACATCGCCGCCGATGATCATCGTATCCACATCGATAGCAACGACGGAATATTCGGCGCGGACGGCGCGGTATTGAGCGGCCGAGTCAACATCCGGCAGGACGAACGCAGCGTCGCTGCCGATTCGGTCTCGTACGACTATTTAAACGACAAGGTCATCGTCAAGGGCAAGGTGGATTTTCTTGACCCGCGACTGCGCGTGCAGAGCGATAGCGGCAGTTACCAGACCGCCGGGGAGGCGAGTTTCAACGAAGCTTTTTTTCAGCTCATGGATCGCAGCGGGCGCGGATTTGCCAAAGACATCGAGGTAACACCCGATGGCAAGGTGGCGCTGGGGCAGGTCCAATACACCACCTGTCCGGTGGGCAACGAGGATTGGCTGCTGAAGGCATCCGATATCAAACTCGACACCAAGCTCCAGGAAGGCGTCGCGCACAACGTGACCATGCGCTTCAAGGACGTGCCGATACTCTATACGCCTTACCTGTCGTTTCCTCTCGGCGATGAGCGCAAGAGCGGCGTGCTGTTTCCAAGCTTCGGGCATTCCGGCAGCAGTGGCTTCGAATTGCACGTACCCTACTATTTTAATTTGGCACCCAACTACGATTTTACGTTGACGCCGGGGGTGCTGACCTCGCGCGGCGTGCAATTGGCGGGAGATTTTCGCTATCTGACGAGGGAATCGCACGGAGAGCTCGACGCGACATTCCTGCCCGACGATAAGCAGCTACATGAGAATCGCAGCTACGTGCACTACACCGACATTACGGACCTCAAACAGGGGCTGCGCTTCGATACCGACATCACCGCCGTCAGTGACGCCGACTACTTTCAGAGCTTTGCCGTGGGCACCGAGCAAACCAGTGTAACGTTCCTGGAAAGGCGCGCGGACGTGCTGTACTACGATGACGTATGGCGGATCCGCGGCCAGTTGCAGAACTTTCAGACCATCGACCTCAGTCTCTCTGATTACGATCGGCCCTTTTCGCGGGTACCCCGCATACAGGCAAGCGCGCTCTATCCCATCGGGGACAGCCGCTTCGAGTTTGCTTTGGACAGCGAAGCGGTTAATTTCCTGCGCGAGATCAACCCCGCCTATGTCAATCCATCCCTGGTCAATACCACGGGCGCGCGCATCAATCTGGCACCGGAAATCCGCTGGTCGTATCGCGGCTCCGGATATTTCTTCGAACCGGCCGTGGGCTACGACTTCACGCAATACGCTCTGCACGACGCCGGATTCGGCCTTCCCACCTCGCCGTCGCGCGCATTGCCGTACGCTCGGCTGGATACTGGATTGGTGTTCGAGCGCGATGCAGGCTCTCAGGGACAACGGACCCAAACTCTCGAGCCGCGCGTCGTGTACAGCTACGTTCCCTACCGCAATCAGGATGAGCTGCCGATATTCGACACCGCGCTGCCCGACCTGAATCTGACCCAGCTATTTCGCACCAACCGCTACGTGGGTTTCGATCGCATCGGCGATGCCAATCAAGTGGCGCTCGCTCTGACCACGCGGCTCTTCGATCACGTCTCGGGCACGCAGTACCTCGCCGCCACCATCGGGCAGATTCGATATTTTTCCATCCCGCGCGTCGGGCTCCCCGCGGATCCTGTTGTGGCCACCAGCGGTCAGCTTTTTCAAAGCATGCCGATCGTCAATCCTCTGGAGTTGCCGGGGGAGGCCTTGATGGTGCGCGGCCAGCCTTTCGCGCCGTATTACCCGCAGCAATATGCCTATGGCCTATCTCGCAACGGCCTCGCGGCGCAGCCCTTCGGCGTCAACTCGACCCAATCGCAGGGGGCGTTTCCCGCCTCTGACATCGTCGCGGAGGTCGCCCTGACGGGCTATAGGCACCTCAGCGTCAATCTTGACTATCAATGGAATCCCTATACCTCGCAAACCGAAAAATCGGAATTCTCGGTGCACTATAGTCCCGACCCTACCCGGGTGGTGAACCTCGGCTATCGCTTCCAAGAGGGCATCTTGAGGCAATGGGACGGCTCATTTGCGTGGCCTATCGCCGCTCATTGGAACACCGTGGGCCGATGGGTCTACTCCCTCCAAGACCGGCAAACCATCGAACAGGTGGCGGGTTTCGAATACAAAAGCTGCTGCTATCGGGTCCAGTTGGTGCAGCGCCGCTATCTTAACATCCGCCCGGGCAGCACAACCGCGGGTGGCGGCACACTGGACACCTCGTTTGCATTACAATTGGAACTGACGGGCTTGAGTTCGGTCGGAAAGCGTGAGGATTCCTTCCTCGAACAGTCGATCCGCGGGTATTCGACCCGCGACCCGAACTCCCATTAAAACAGGTACTTAGGATTCTGACCCATGCGTAAAGTTGTCCACTGCTGTGCGATTGTCGTCGCGCAGATGCTGTTGTTGTCGCCGGCCTATTCGCAGACCCGCGATATCAGCGTCCATGGCGAATTGCTTGACCGCATCGCCGCGATCGTCAATGACGGCCTGGTCCTCAAGAGCGAGCTGGACGCGCAGATGGCCTCGGTCACCAAGCGGCTGTCAGAGCAGAAGGTCGAGCTTCCGTCGCAGAGCGTGCTGAGGCAGCAGGTGCTCGATCGGCTGGTGCTGCAGGAAATTCAATTGCAGCGCGCGAAACACGTTGGCCTGACCATCACCGACGAGCAATTGAACAGCGCGCTGCAAGAAATAGCGGCGCGCAACAACATCCCTTTCGATCAGTTGCCCACCGCGCTGGCGGCGCAGGGTGTCGACTACAAGCAATACCGCGAGTCGATGCGCAAGGAGCTGACCTTGAGCACCTTGCGCCAGCGCGATGTGCTCGCCCATATCAATGTTTCGCCGCATGAACTCGAGCAGTATCTGGCGCGCCAGCAGAATGCCGCGGCGAACGACGAATTCAACGTCTCGCACATTCTTCTGTCGCTGCCGGCTGCCGCCAGCCCGCAACAGCTGGAGGAGATTTCCCACAAAGCGCAGGATGTGGCGAATCGAGCGGCCAAAGGCGAAGATTTCGGCCAGCTGGCCATTGTGAATTCCAACAGTCAAACGGCTCTGGACGGCGGCCAACTGGGCTGGCGCAAGGGCGCGCAACTGCCGCAATTCATATTGGACATGGTCGTCAAAATGAAGCCCGGCGAGGTGAGCGAGCCGGTACGCACGCCCAGCGGCTTTCATATCGTAAAGCTCAATGAGCGCCGCAGCGGCGAAGCGCCGGTCATCATCAATCAGGTCCACCTGCGCCACATTCTCATGAAGCCGAACGAACTGGACGACGATGAGACGGTGCGCCAGAAGCTCAGCAAGCTTCGCGACCGTATCGAAAAGGGCGAGAGTTTCGCCGGCATTGCCTCGACCGCGTCGGAGGATCCGGGCTCAGCGCCGGATGGCGGCGATTTGGGATGGGCCGGCCCCGGCACCTTCGTGCCCGAATTCGACAAGGCGATCGCGGATTTGAAGGTCAACGAGATCAGCGAACCGTTCAAGACGCGCTATGGCTGGCACATCGTGCAAATGCTGGGTACGCGCACTTACGACAGCACCGACGATGTGCGGCGGCAGAAAGCGTTTGCCGCGATCCGCGAGAGCAAAGCAGACGAAGAAACGGAGTTGTGGCTGCGCCACTTGCGCGACGACGCCTTCGTCGAAACCAAGATGTAGTGTACATACCGCGCATCGTCGTTACCTCAGGGGAGCCCGCCGGTGTCGGGCCGGACGCCTGCGTCACTCTGGCGCAAACGGATTGGGAAGCCGATCTGGTGGTAGCGGCCGACGCCGGACTGCTGGCCGCCACCGCGGCCAGTCTCGAATTGCCTTTGAGCGTCGAGCGTTACGATCCTACACGGCCGGCGAAATCTCATCGCGCCGGCACCGTGCAGGTCATGCACATTCCGACAGCGCCAAACGGTGGTGGCTGGCCAGCCGGACGTGCGCAACGCTGCCTATGTGATTGAAATGCTGAATCGTGCCTGTGATGGCTGCACGAACGGCGAGTTTGCGGCGATGGTGACGGCACCCGTGCAAAAGAGCACCCTCCTGGATGCCGGCTACGCGTTCAGCGGCCATACCGAATACCTCGCCGCAAGAACGCGCGCGGCGCTGCCCGTGATGCTGCTGCTTAATGATCAGTTACGGGTCGCCCTCGTGACCACGCATCTGGCGCTCGCCGACGTGCCGCGCGCCATCACGCGCGAACGGCTGCGATCCACCTTGCGCATTGTGAATGTGGATCTGGAGCGCCATTTTGCGTTGCTCCCGCCAAGAATTGCGGTGTTGGGACTCAACCCGCACGCCGGCGAGGCGGGACATTTGGGCCGGGAGGAATTGGATGTCATCGAGCCCGTGATCCGGGACCTTAAGAACGAGGGACTTAACATACAAGGTCCCATACCGGCCGATACCGCGTTCACGCCGCGCTTCTTAAAGACGGTGGATGTGATCGTGGCCATGTATCACGATCAAGGATTGCCGGTCATCAAGCACGCCGCCTTCGGCACAGCCGTGAACATGACCTTGGGTCTGCCGATTTTGCGCACCAGCGTCGATCACGGCACCGCCTTGAGTCTGGCGCGGTCCGGAAAAGCCGACACCGGAAGCTTAAGTGCGGCCTTAAGTCTCGCCATCGATCTGGCGAGTGCGCGTATCGAACATGCAGGTTCGTAAGCGCTTCGGTCAGCACTTTTTGCACGATCCCGCCGTCATTCGTCGAATAGTCGACGCAGTGGCGCCCGCCGTCGGCGAGCACATCGTGGAAATCGGTCCCGGTCGCGGAGCGATGACCTGGGAGCTGTTGCGGCGGGCGCAGGCCTTGGACGTCATCGAGATCGATCGCGACCTGGCTCAGTCCCTCAGGCGCGACGCACGCGCGAGCGCAGGTCTTCGCATTCATGTGGAGAACGCTCTCGATAGTGATTTTGTCGGCTTACGCGCTGGCGGTCCACCGCTGCGCATCGTCGGCAATCTTCCCTACAATATTTCAACGCCGCTATTGTTTCACTTGCTATCCCAGCGCGGCGCGATCGGGGACATGCATTTTATGCTGCAGAAGGAAGTGGTGGATCGCATGACTGCGCAGCCGTCGAACAAGACCTACGGACGGCTGACCGTGATGCTGGCGGCCGTCGCTGAAGTCGAACGGCTGTTCGATATCGGCCCCGGCGCCTTTCAGCCGCCGCCGAAGGTCTGGTCGGCCATCGTGCGGCTGCGCCCGACGCTTACGCCGCGTTTCGACATCGGCGAGGATGGCGCGCTGCGCACGCTCGTCACTGCCGCGTTTTCACATCGGCGCAAGACTTTGCGCAATGGACTGAAGGGAATACTCACGCCGCACGAAATTGAATCCTGCGGCATCGACTCACAGCTGCGGCCCGAGACGCTCACGCCTGCACAATTCGGCCTGCTCGCCGCCCATCACTCTCGGTTATACTCAAAAGCGCATGCTCGGCTATAAGAAAGTCTTGGTATTGTTGGATCTGTCCGAAGCCAGCGAACAAGTTGCCGCGGCCGGGCGACAGATGGCTGCGAACTCAAATGCCGCGCTGGTCATCCTGCACGTGGTGGAATTTGTGCCGGCGGAGCCGATGGGTGAATCGCTACTGCCGACGGTGCAAATCGAAGATGATCTGAGACGACGTGCGCGCGCCAAGCTCGACGAACTGTCGGCGCGACTGGGGCTGTCGGAAGCGACGTTGAGGGTGGAAGCCGGCAACAAAAAGACCGAAATACTTCGCGTTGCCAAAGAAGTATCTGCCGACCTGATCGTGCTCGGCAGCCGAGAGCGCCATGGCCTCGGCGCTTTGGTGAATTTTACCGAGGACACGGTCCTGCACGCCGCGCGCTGCGATGTGCTCGCGGTGCGGGTAAAGTGATGTCATGCAAACCATGACCCCGGAGCCGGTGAACCCCAGAATACGGGTAGAAGTCGAGACTTCCTATATCGAGGAACAGTCCGATCCGCGCGACAAGCGCTTCGTATTCTCCTGCACCATCACGATCCGCAATGAGGGGCAGGTGCCCGCGCGCTTGTTGACGCGTCATTGGATAATCACGGATGCAAACGGCAACGTGAAGGAGACACGCGGCGATGGCGTGGTCGGTGAGCAACCCTACTTGAAGCCCGGCCAGGGCTTTCGTTATTCCACCGGCGCGGTCATCGAAACACCCGTCGGCACGATGCAGGGCAGCTATCAAATGGTCGCGGATGACGGCCAACATTTTGATGCGCCGATCGCGCCGTTCAGGCTGGCGATGCCCGGAGTGCTGCATTAGATCCATGGGTGGCTAGTGGCGCTGTACGCGATCGGCGACGTGCAAGGGTGCGACGCGCAACTCGGCGCCTTGCTGAGCACCTTGAAGTTCTCCGCGGATCGCGATGTCCTGTGGTTCGTCGGCGATTTGGTGAACCGCGGACCCGAGTCGCTCAAGGTGCTGAGAAGAATTCGCGCCCTCGGTGATGCGGCCGTCGTCACCCTCGGAAATCATGATCTGCACCTGTTGGCGGTGGCCTATGGCAGCGCCCGTTTGCGCGACGGCGACACCCTATCCGATGTATTGGCGGCTCCTGACCGCACGGCGCTGCTCGACTGGCTTAGGGAGCGGCCGTTGATGCACGAGGATAGACATCTAAAGATATGCATGGTGCACGCGGGTCTCGCGCCGCAATGGGACATGGCGCAGGCACGGACTTGTGCGCAGGAATTGGAAAAGGCTCTGCGGCGCGATCCGGCAAAGCTATTTGATGCGATGTACGGTGATCAGCCGGATCGCTGGGATGAAGCGCTCGAAGGCGCACAACGCCTGCGCTTCATCGCAAATTGCTTGACGCGCCTGCGCTACATCGACGAGGAAGGCCGCCTGGCACTGCGCGTCAAGGGATCACCGAAGAAAACCCAGACCCGATCACTCATTCCCTGGTTCGAGGCGCGCGACGCCCGCTGGCGCGGACCGCGCATCATCTTCGGCCATTGGTCGACGCTGGGATTCTTCCGGAATGCCGACGTTACCGGGATCGATACCGGCTGCGTGTGGGGGGAGCGTCTTACGGCCTTGCGGCTGGACGTCGCGAATGCCGACCCGTACAAGTGGCATGCGCCGCGCCTTAAGGGCTCGCGACAGCCTTTAGGATCTCTCCGCGCACAAAAAAGCGACTTCCGCTGAACTGATTCGGCACGCAGGCGATGTCCTGCTTCACATCGCGCGTGGCCATCATCGGCATGATTTGGCGGGTAAATTCCTCGATCAACTCGCAATCGCCGATGCCATAATTTCGAAATGCATCGCTGGTGAGCGTGAATGTCTCGAAACGGGCGCCCACTCCCGCCAGGTCTCCCGGGTGCAGCGGCTTGGCGGCGGCATCCGGCAATGCCGGCGATGAGAACACAATGCCGAGCCGGGGGCCTATCGAGCCGCGGCCTGGCGCCGACTCGTCACAGGCAACCACCGATACCTTAAGATCGCGGCGCGCTCCTAAGTCCAAGAGCAGCGCACGCATCTTGTCGCGCAGGCCCTCGCAGGAATAGCGCGCCGTGCGGCCGATATACAGGAAATCAAGGTGTTTCTCCTTCCATACAGCCGCCATGGGCGTGCCGCTCGCGGCGCCGCCCGCCCATAAGGGCAACGCGAACATCAGAGCGAAACCGGCGACCCTCCGGACGTTGCGCACTCCCACCTCCGGCCCGGTTTGACCACGCAAAACGCAATGAAGTTTCATCGCCGCTATAATGGCGCCATGCTAGTCGCCCCACCTTTCAATTTGCGCCGCTGGATCGATAAGAATCGCGATTTTCTCAAGCCTCCCGTGGGCAACAAGCTGCTGTTCGAGGACAGCGGATTCATCATCATGGCGGTCGGCGGACCGAATTCGCGCAAGGATTTTCACCACGACCCGAGCGAAGAGTTTTTCTATCAAGTGGAGGGGGACATGGTGCTGCGGACCCTGCAGGATGGTCGGCTGACCGATGTGCCCATCCGCGAGGGCGAAATGTATCTTCTTCCGGCGCAAGTAGCGCACTCGCCGCAGCGCCCCGCCGGCTCCGTCGGAATCGTCGTTGAACGGCGACGCGCCCCTCATGAGCTCGATGGATTTTCCTGGTACTGCGAGAGCTGCGGGCAGCGTCTCTACCTCGAGCGGGTTGCGGTGCGCAATATCGAGACTCAGTTGCCGGAAATTTTTTCGCGTTTTTATTCGAGCCTCGAACACCGCACTTGCAGCGTGTGCGGCACCGTCATGCAGGCCCCCGTCTGACTCAGACTGATCACTAATTCTGCTGCGACGGCGCATGATGCGGCGGACCCTCTCGCCGGCTTTGCGGCGGAATTTCATCATCCTTTCGATACTTCGGGCCGAAAGCTGCTGTATTTCGGCGGCCATTCTCTGGGACTGCAACCAAAGGCGGCCGCGAATTGGGTCGAACAGGAATTGGCGGACTGGCGGCGCCTGGGCGTGCTCGGACATCATGAGGCCGGGCGGCCATGGATTCCCTATCACGAACGAGCCGCCGCCGGGCTCGCCGAACTGACCGGCGCCGGCGAGAGCGAAGTCGTCGCCATGAATTCCTTGACGGTGAATCTTCACCTCATGCTGGTGAGCTTCTTCCGACCGGACACGGCCCGCAATCGCGTGCTGATCGAGAGTTCTGCGTTTCCTTCGGATCGTTACGCCGTCGTCTCGCAGCTTCAGTTTCATGGCCTCGACGCCGCACGCCACCTGATCGAAGTGGAACCGCGCGCCGGCGAGCGCACTTTGAGAACGGAGGATCTGATCGACCGCATGCAACGAGAAGGATCTCGCCTCGCGCTGGTGCTGCTGCCCGGCGTGCAATATCTCACCGGTCAGTGCCTGGATTTGCAACCCTTGATCGCGGCGGCACACCGGGTCGGCGCGCAGGTGGGTCTCGATCTCGCCCACGCGATCGGCAATACGCAGCTGCGACTGCATGATTGGAATCCGGACTTCGCCGTATGGTGCAGCTACAAATATCTCAATGCGGGTCCCGGGGCCGTGGGAGGCTGTTTCGTACACGAGCGGCATGGACGGAATTTCAAGCTGCCGCGCCTCGCCGGCTGGTGGGGACACAACAAGGCCGAGCGATTTCTATACGACCCGGAATTTGATCCGATCAGCGGAGCTCAGGGCTGGCAGATCAGTAATCCTCCAATCCTCTCGACCGCGCCGCTGCTGGCGTCTTTGGATATTTTTCAGCGCGCCGGGATCGCGGCGTTACGCAAGAAGTCGATCGCACTGACCGGATACCTGCAGTCCCTCATCGAGCAGCATCTCGCCGGCCTGATACAGATCATCACCCCCAGCGCGCAGGAACAGCGCGGCTGTCAACTCAGCCTGCGGATTTGCCGCCCCGCGGCCGAAGCGAAGCGCTGCCAAGAGCAGCTCACCGCTGCCGGCGTCATCGGTGATTGGCGCGAGCCTGATGTCCTTCGTCTGGCGCCGATTCCTCTGTACACCTCATTCAGCGATGTGTTCGCCGCGACGATGAGTCTTGCGCGAGCCGTGCGCGCATGAATCGGCCGTGATCAGCATCATCGGCGCCGGGCCAACGGGCGCGCTGCTGGCGATCCTGTTGCAGCGACGCGGGCTTAAGGTGACTCTGTACGAATCTCGTGCGGACCTAAGAGAAGCGCGCGCCGAATCCGGCCGATCCATCAATTTGGCGCTGGCCAATCGAGGCAGCCATGCGCTGCGGGCAGCGGGCGTTTTCGACGAGCTAGGATCGGCGCTGCTGCCGATGCGGGGCCGGCTGATTCATCAAGCGAATGGCGACACGCATTTTCAGCCCTATGGCCAGCGGCCCAACGAACTCATCTATTCGGTATCCCGGCTTCGACTCAACCAAGCCTTGCTTGAAGTCGCCGGCAGGAGGCCCGGCATCGAACTGCGTTTCCAGCACCGGTTCGAGGCGGCGGACTTCACCGCGGGTGTGGCGCAAATCCGCGATCTTGAACACGGCCGCATGCTCACGGTGCCGATGCAACCCTTGCTGGCAAGCGACGGTGCCGGCTCGCTGATGCGCCGACAGATGAGCGCACGGGAGTCAATTCAAGCCTGCGAGACCGATCTTGAACACGGCTACAAGGAATTGTCGATCCCTGCGGCAGATGGCGGCGGCTACCAGATGGCGCGTGACGCGCTGCATATCTGGCCGCGCGGCGAGTACATGCTGATTGCGCTGCCAAACGCTGACGGCAGCTTCACGGCGACTTTGTTTCTGCGGAAACGCGGCGCACTGAGTTTCGAGTCACTGCACGATGCCGATAGCATCGATCGGTTTCTATCGCACAATTTCCCGGATGCACGCCGGCTCATGCCGAATTGCATCGCAGAATTCAGATCGCATCCGGTCGGCTTCTTGGGGACGGTAACCGCAAGTCCCTGGCATCGTGCAGGGTTGGCGACGCTGATCGGCGATTCGGCGCATGCGATGGTGCCCTTTCACGGCCAGGGCATGAATTGCTGCTTCGAGGACTGCATCGAATTTGATGCCTGTGTTGCGCGCAATTCATCATGGGAAGCCGCCTTCGCTGACTTTTACGCCCTGCGCAAGCCCCAAACCGATGCGATCGCGGCAATGGCGCTCGAGAACTACGTGGAAATGCGCGAGCGTGTTACCGATCCGCAATTTCAGCTGCAGCAGGCGCTATCCTTGGAACTCGAGCGGCGTTTTCCACGGCGATTCATTCCGCGCTACTCCATGGTGATGTTCCATCATGAAATTCCGTATCGAACGGCGCAATTGCGCGGCATCACGCAGGCTGAAATACTGGCCGACCTGACCCACGGGGCGGTGCGCGGTCTTTCCGACATCGACTTCGACCGCGCGGAACGGGAGATTCACGCGAGACTGCCGATTATTTAGGCGCCCAGCGCTCGCGCCCGCTCCAAAGTCACAAAACTGTATGCGTACGCGTTTTTGTCGTCAGACGCGTGGCGCTCGCGGCTTGACTCGCGCCACTCCGGAGCGCGCCAGTCCGCGAAGAACGTATCGCCGTCCTCGATCCGGGTGTGCACGAGCGTCAAATGGATGCGCCGCGCGTATGGCAGACACAGTCGATAGATTTCCGCGCCCCCGATGACCATCAAAGGCGATCGCCATACGCATGCCGATTGCGCTTCCTGCAGCGATCCAACCACCTTGCAATCGGCCGGCGCGAATTCGCGCGAGCGGCTCAAAACCCAATTGGTTCGATGCGGCAATGCCTTGCCGATTGACTCATAGGTCTTGCGGCCCATGAGAATGTCCCGCCCCACGGTCAGCGCCTTGAAATGCCGCAAGTCCCCTGACAGGCGCCACGGCAGCTGATTGGCGCGGCCGATGACGTCATTCTCCGCCGCCGCGACAACCAGTTCCATATCGGCATCCGCCATCCGCTCATCCCAAAAATGAAAGCGGATTTATACGCTCGCCGCGGCGAATTCGCCAGGGGC
Source organism: uncultured Gammaproteobacteria bacterium (assembly GCA_963749775.1). Classification (GTDB taxonomy): domain Bacteria; phylum Pseudomonadota; class Gammaproteobacteria; order Steroidobacterales; family Steroidobacteraceae; genus Bog-1198. The sequence continues at coordinate 270,886 of CAVVPB010000003.1, read as the reverse complement.
CCCGTGGCTTACTTACGCGCTGCGAGCACCGGCGTGGAGGCATCCGGCGGGTTCAATGTCAAGGCAACGACCGTGCCGTGCAGGTCCGTGGAACAACTCGCTCGCCCCAGCGGCTTTCCGGTCTTGGCGTCTCGGGCCTGCAGGTAAAACGTGTATTGATGACCGTAGTAATCCGTCACCGGGTCGGGTTGATTGTGATGAAACTTCAATTTGTAAGCAGGCGCGTTCGACCCATCCGTTGCGATACGGGATGACAACGCATTCGCACAGGCATTCAGAGCGTCATTCTCGGCAGATGCATTGGAAACGACGGGAGCAATCGCGGCGATCGTTGCGGCTGCGAGCAGAAATTTGCGAAGTTCCATGGCGGTATTCCTTGGTAAAAAAAATACCAACTACCCCCATAAGGAACAGCCTAGTCAGCAGTAGCGCCTATGGCAAACGAGAATTTCTTTCCCATCGCTGCATTTCTTTCATGCATGCAGCATGCCGCAGCGTAAACGTCAGGCAACTCGGCACTCATTCAAGATCCATTGCGTCAGCTCCCGTAGGTCCTCGCGCGCGCGATCCTCGGGCCGATGCAACAGAACGTAACTTTCGTTGGTGGTTAATTCCGCATCGAACAATTTCACCAATCCGCCGGCCATGAAGCGATCGGCGCTGAGCCGCGAAGGGACCAAGGCAACACCGACGCCCTGTTCCGCCGCGCGCACTACGGCCGACATGGTGTCGAGACGGACCAGGCGATTGGGTTTGATCGGCTCGATTCCCAGGGCTGAGGTCCATCGTTCCCACGCCTCGCGGCGATCTTCATGAATCAGCAGCGTCTTGCCATTCAGGTCGCTGTAGGTATCGATCGGATTATCGAGCAAGAACGCGGGCGAACAGGCAGCGATGAAGCTCTGCGCGAACAGCTCATGGACGGTCAGTCCCTCCCAGGGACCCGCACCCACGACAATGGAGAGATCCGCTTCCGGCGGATGGGTCTTCGGCGCCGAAAACGTCGTTTCAATTCGAATATCGGATTCTTCGCGCGCCTGAGAAAAGGAAGCCAGCCGCGGCAGCAGCAATTCGTTGGCGAAAAATGGCGGTACGTTCAATCGGATGATCGACCGCCCGTAACGGACCTGCAGCTGCTCCGTCACCGATTCAAGTTTCGAGAAAATATCGTTGATGTGTTCGAGATAGTGCGCGCCGGCGTCGGTCAGCGTCAGCGTGCGCACGCCGCGCAGAAACAAACTTACCCCGAGCTGCGCCTCGAGTGCCTTGATTTGGTGGCTGATGGCGGATGGGGTAACAAACAACTCTTCGGCCGCGGCTTTGAAGCTTTGCAACCGGGCCGCGACCTGAAAGGTCTTCAAAAATTTAAGCGACGGCACGCGCATAGACATCCCTGATGATACACCATCCATTTGCAGCAATATTCATGCCAGCCCCTCGATCTCCTGAAATTGCGTGCGGATGAAGCGGTATGGTCCGTTGGCGTGCCTTGTTGGTGGGCGCGCGGCGGCGAACGTCGCACGATGGTAGCGCGCCCGCATGACAGTTCGACCTTGGGTTCCTGCACGCCTAGAATCGTCTCGGGTTTCATAGTCGATCAATAAATGACCATAAGCAAGGGGCACGACTATGGAAAGAGGTCAGCCTGCTCGGGCGCCTCGCCGCTCTGCCGCTGCTCGGGGGTCTTGCGACTGCTGCCGCGGCCGTCGAACAAAAGCGCAGCCTCAAAGTCATGATGAAGAGTGCCTGGGGTTCCGACGACCCCACCAAAGCAGCCTTTCCTTTTCTTCACGGCCATGCGCTCGCCGAGGGTGGCCACGAGCTGCAGATTTTTCTTCTCGGGGAAGCGTTTCGCTCGTGCGCGTATCGGTCGCCAAAGCCGTCGTGCCGGTCGGCTGGCTGCCGCTCGCAGAAGTTCTCGACAAGGTCGTCGCGAAAGAGATCCAGATCTATGCCTGCGGCGCCTGTAGTCGCGCGCGCGGTGTCACGGAAGCGGATCTCGCGCCCTGGAACGCGAAGCTTGGCAACCCGACGATTTTCGTTTCGTTGGGCCCATCGAATTATTACCGAGTAGCCCAAGCAACCGCCTGTCAATCGCGTCCGCGGTACCAGCCGCTGATGCTCCATCGGTCGCGCCGTGCCGGCAGGACCTGGTGCTCGAGGCCCGCCGTCAGAAAGTACACCAGCCTGCCACCTAGGGGCTGGACATCGCGACGCGCATGTCCTGCCCCGAAGATTCGAAGCGCGCCGCCGTCCTTGTCGCTCCAGTCCGGATTCAAGTACAGCACCAGCGATACCTTGCGCTGGGCGGTACCCTGCGGCTGATCAACATGGCGCGCATATCCGGCCGCGGGTGGATACCAGGCATAGTGCAGCTCCAGGTCGAACAACCCGAGGAATGTCTCTCGATTCAGTTCCAGGCGCAGCGTGTCGAGCTGGTCCAACAAGATGCGTTCCGCCGGATCTAGCGGTTCGCGCAACCAGCAGGTGAAATCCCCGCGAATATCCTCGCGACGCTGCAACGTGGCCTCCTTGCCGATGCGCGCGGCGGCAAATTCGCCTCGCGCGTGGCGCGCCCGCGCACTATCCAGCAGTGCGCGAATCTGCGCCGGCGCGATGAATTGATCTCGAATCGAGATCCCGACTGCGCTCAAATTCGCGCCGGCGCTCACCGCGAGCGTTTACCCGCGGCCTTGCGTTTGCGCCGCTTTGCGCGCCGCGCCACTAGCATGCTGCCGCGGCAGTTCTTCGCACCGCAGCGGCATGCGAATATCTTATCGATATTGACAGGATCATCATCGTCGCGCTGGATCTGGTAGTCGTAGGCAAGTTCTTCGCCGGGCTGTATGGTGCGTACGGCCTCGATGAAAATCCGCTTGTCCGTATCGACGGCTTGGCAATTCGGGTCGCAGCCGTGGTTCACAAAGCGAGCTTCATTGCCATTGACGCCCGCGTCAATCACAGTTTTCGCGTCCACGGTAAACAAGAAGGTATGGCCGTCGTTCGGATCCTTGCCCGCATAGCGCGCGTCCGCCTGCGCCTGGGTCACGCGCTCGCCGAGATATTCGATGACGCTGGTGCCCTTGCGAATCCTCCGCAGCGCAAATACTCCGTAGCCATGGATGCGCGAGTGTCGAACCTCAAACAGAGGCGTTCGCGGGCGCCGCGCATTCTTGCTCATACCGCGATCGGTGCTTTGATGGCCGCATGGTAGCGATAATCGGCGATTTCAAAGTCTTCAAAGGCGTAGTCGAACAGGCTTGGCGGCCTGCGCCGAATTTCTAGCCGCGGCAGGGGGAATGGCGCTCGCTTAAGCTGCAAGTCGGCCTGCTCCAAATGATTCGAATACAGATGACAATCTCCGCCCGTCCAGACGAAATCACCGACCGCAAGGTCGCATTGCTGCGCCAGCATGTGGGTGAGCAGTGCATAGGATGCGATATTGAACGGTACACCCAGCAGGGCGTCGGCGCTGCGCTGATACAACTGACAGGATAATCGCCCCCCCGCGACATAGAACTGGAACAACGCATGGCAGGGCAGCAGTGCCATGCGATCCAGTTCGCCAACGTTCCATGCGCTGACCAAGATGCGGCGCGAATTGGGATTGCTCTTGAGCTGCTCGACCACCTGCGCCAGCTGATCGATATTGCGACCGTCGGGCGTGGGCCAGCTGCGCCATTGTTTGCCGTACACCGGTCCCAATTCTCCGTTTTCGTCCGCCCACTCATCCCAAATGCTGACACCGTGCTCGTGCAGGTACTTGACGTTAGTGTCGCCGCGCAAAAACCACAGGAGTTCATAAATGATGGAGCGCAGATGCAATTTTTTGGTGGTCACCACCGGAAAGCCGGCGCGCAGATCAAAGCGCATTTGATAGCCGAAGACGCTCACCGTGCCGGTCCCAGTGCGATCGCCCTTAGCCGCGCCCTGCTCGCGGATGTGGCGCAGGAATTCGAGGTATTGCTGCATTACGCGTTCACTGCGGCCAAGTTGCCGCTCGGCGCGTTACGCCGATAGGCGTAGATTATCAGCCCGGCGCCTACCAAAATCATGGGCGTCGTCAAGAGCATCCCCATGGTCAACCAGTTGCCCGCCAGGTAACCGATGTTCGCATCCGGCAGGCGAACCCATTCCACCACGAAGCGGCCGCAACCGTAAATGAATAGAAACAATCCCGTCGGCGCCAAGCGGGGGCGCGGGCTGCTGGTGAACCACCACAGTATAGCGAATAGCACCAGCCCCTCGAGGCTCGCCTCATAGAGCTGCGATGGATGCCGGGCGATCAACACCCCCTGCGCATCCGGCACGCCGAAGGCCCACGGCAAGTCGGTGGGTTTGCCCCAGAGCTCGCCGTTGATGAAATTGCCCAGCCGCCCGAACAAGAGCCCGATCCCAGGCAGTGGCGCCACGAAGTCCAGCACATCGTCAATCCGCTTGTGCTTCATCCGCGCAAACAGTATGGCGGCGATCAGCACGCCGGTCATGCCGCCGTGAAAGGACATGCCGCCGTCCCAGATGTGAAAAACATTCAGCCAACTCTCTGCGATCACGTCGTGGCCGTAAAAGATGCACCAACCCAGGCGGCCGCCGACGATGACACCGATCGCACAGTAGAAAATGAGATCGTCGATGTCGAGGGCTTTCCAAGTCGATCCGGGCCGCCCTGCACGGTATCGGGCCAAGAACCAGGCCGCCACGAAGCCGATCAAGTACATGATCCCGTACCAATGGACACGCAGGGGTCCAATGGAAACGGCGACGGGATTGATGTGCGGGTAGGTGAGCATGCGCGCTACTTTAGCCTCTCGTTGACTCGACAGAAATAGGCCTTGAGATATCGGGTCTCGGGAATTGCGGGGTGCACCGGATGGTCCGGCGCTTGCCCGCCCATTTCCAGGATTTGCAGGTGCTTGTCCGCGCCGCGCGCCGCCTTGGCAATAGCATCCTGCAAATCCTGTGCACTGACGTGATATGAGCAAGAGCAAGAAACCAAGACGCCGTCGTCGGCGATCACTTGAAGGGCCAACTGGTTCAGGCGTTTGTAGGCTGCCAGCGCCTTCGGCAGATCTTTCCGGCGCTTGGCGAATGCAGGAGGGTCGATGATGGCCATGTCGAAGCGCGCACCCTGCTTCGCCAGCTCTTCGAGAACATCGAACGCATCGCCCTTGCGGGTGAGAAGCTTGATACCGTTGCGCTCGGCATTCGCCGCAGCCAGTTGCAGCGCCGCCGCGGAACTGTCGACGCACACCACTTCGGCCGCGCCGTGGTGGGCCGCGCGCACGCCCCAGGCACCCACGTAACTGAATACATCCAGCACGCGGGCGCCCTTGCGCACATATTTCGACAGAGCCCGCCGATTGGCGGCTTGATCGAAAAACCAACCGGTTTTTTGACCCTCCGCCAGTGGAGCTCGGAATTCAAGTCCATCCTCTAAAATCATGGCGGGCTGCTCGAAGCTGCCCTCGGCAACCTCGACATAGCTTGGCAGGCCCTCCATTTCGCGAGCGGCGCTGTCATTCTTGAAGAGCAGCGACTCGTACTGAATGACTTCCTTCAGCGCCGTTTGAATCGCCGGCTTGAGCAGTTCCATACCGGCCGTGCCGATCTGCACGACGCACGCAGACCCATAGCGATCGACCACGAGTCCGGGCAGGCCATCGGCCTCGCCATACACCAGCCGATAGTAGGGCTTGGAATACAATCGCTCGCGCAACGCCAAAGCCAGGCGCATGCGCGACGCCAACCACGCGGCATCCGGAATCTTCCATGTCTCAAGCAACCGTGCGGCGATCAGCGATTGCGGATTGACGTAGGCTAAGCCTAACGCCCGATCATTGTGCGCCAGCACCCGCACCAGCTCACCCGCCTTGAACTTGACCAGAGGCGTCTGCTGCGCTTCGATCTCGTTGCTGAAAACCCATAGGTGCCCGGCCTGCAATCGGCGGTCTTCGTTGCGCTTCAGCCGCAGCACCGGCAGCTGCGCCTTCGCGGTGTCAGCCCGTTCGCGTGCTTCCATGGAAATTTCTTGAGCTATAGTAAATGCCATTCTAACCGACTGGGGCCGTGAACATGCTGCGCAATCACCTTGCCGGAGAGACAAGCCCGTACTTGCTGCAGCACGCGGACAATCCCGTGGAGTGGTATCCCTGGGGCGAGACGGCATTGACACGGGCTCAACGGGAAAACAAGCCGATCCTTCTTGTCGATCGGTTATTCAGCCTGCCATTGGTGCCACGTCATGGCCCACGAATCCTTCGAAGATGCGGGCACCGCCGCGGTGATGAATGAGTTGTTCATCAACATCAAGGTCGATCGCGAAGAACGTCCCGACCTGGATAAAATCTACCAAGTCGCGCAGCAGATGCTGACGCACGGCTCCGGCGGCTGGCCGCTGACCATGTTCCTCACGCCGCAGGAGCAGCAGCCCTTCTTCGGCGGGACCTACTTCCCGAAGGAGCCGCGCTACGGCATGCCCGCCTTCAAGGATCTTCTGCGTCGCGTGGCCGAATATCATCGCGATCACGGCGAGGCCATCGTGCGCCAGAACGAGCAGCTGCAAGAAGCGCTCGGCGCGCTGGTGCCGGTCTTAGATCCCGGCGCGGTCCTCGACGCATCCCCGCTCGCGGGTGCGCGCGCGGCGCTCGAGCGCTCCTTCGATTCAAATTTCGGCGGATTCACCGGCGCACCGAAATTCCCGCATCCCAACAGCATCGAACGCTGCATGCGGCATTGGTACGCCAGCACGGCCGACACCAATCCCGACTTGAAGGCGCTGTACATGGCCAGCCTGACACTGACCCGCATGGCGCAGGGCGGCATCTACGATCAGCTTGGCGGAGGATTCTCCCGCTACGCCGTCGATGGATCCTGGATGATCCCGCATTTCGAAAAGATGCTCTACGACAATGCACAGCTGCTGTGCGAGTATGCGCGCGCCGCGCTGGCCACCGGTGAGGCGTTGTTTGCGCGATGCGCCGACGAGACGGCCGATTGGGCGCTGCGCGACATGCGTTCGCCCGAAGGCGGCTTTTACTCCAGCCTCGATGCGGATTCGCAAGGCCACGAAGGCAAATTCTATGTCTGGACGATCGCCGAAATTCAAGCGCTGCTCGAGGCGCAGGAATACGCGGCGTTTTCGCTGCGATTCGGATTGAACCGCCCTGCCAATTTCGAAGGCGAATGGCATTTGCACACCTATGATTCGATCGACGCCATTGCGGGTTCGCTCGGCGAATCCGCAGCGACCGTCGATGCACTGATCGAGGCTGCGCGCGGCAAACTGCTGAAGGAGCGCAATTTGCGGGTTTGGCCGGCTCGCGACGAAAAAATTCTCACGGCGTGGAATGCGCTCATGATCAAGGGACTGGCGATTGCGGCAAGAGTGCTGAAACGGCCTGACCTCGCCGATGCGGCGGTTGCCGCCGTCGATTTGCTGCGGCGGCACCTATGGCGCGACGGCCGCTTGCTCGCGACCTACAAGGAGGGCCGTGCACACCTGCCTGCCTATCTTGATGACTATGCCTTCCTCGCCGATGCTCTGCTCGAGCTGCTGCAGACTCGCTGGCGCAGCAGCGATCTTGTATTCGCACAACAGCTGGTCGAGGTGTTGCGGGAACAATTCGAGGATGCGCAAGACGGCGGCTTTTTCTTTACGGCCCGGGAACATGAAAAGCTGATTCATCGCAGCAAAACGTACGCCGACGAGTCGGTGCCGTCGGGAAACGGCGTGGCGGCATCGGTACTGTGCCGGCTCGGCTACTTGCTCGGCGACACTCGCTATCTGCAGGCGGCCGAGCGCACCTTAAAGGCGGCATGGACGGCGGTCCATGAATACCCCCAGGCGCACATGACATTGGTGAACGCCTTGGAGGATTTTCTGGGCGCAACGCAAATCCTGGTGATTCGCGGTGCCGCGGCGCCCGCCGCACGCTGGGCAGCGGACCTAGGCGCGCTGTACGCGCCCACTCGGATGATCTTTGCCATTCCCAGCGATGCCGAGCTGCCGCCGGCGCTCGCGGCGAAGCGCCCGATCAACGACACGGTGGCCTATCTTTGCACCGGCATGACTTGCTCGGCGCCGTTGACCAACTTTGAGGAAGTCTCGCGCTCGCTGACGCTGCGCGTCACCTAACGGCGCGGTTGCGCAGCTCAAGACTCAAGCGGCGCTTAAAATCGCCGTGCAGAGCGTCAGCGTAGAGCGGCGCGGCATTCCAATCGAGCGCCCACGGTTGTGCACTGCGGGTATTCTCGGGCTCATCGCCACCGCGCGGAAAGATATGCGCGTGCAGCGCCGGCTCGACGTTGCCGTAGATGGCGTAGTTGATGCGCACGGCGTTGGTGATGCCGAGCAGCACATCGCCGATGAGCGACATGTCCAACAGGAAGCGGCTGCGCGCCTCGGTGGGTAGCGCATTCAAATGCGGCACCACCGGATCTGGCAGCAACAGACAGTAGCCGGGCAACACCTGGCGTTCGCCCAGGATCACCCACCCCGACGGCAGCTGGGCGACGGCGGCGGGAAATTCACCGGCGCGGCAGCGCTCGACCATTGCATGTATGCCGGTGGGTGGGGGCATTTTATTTTTCGCGGGCCTTGGCGATGGTGGCGGCATCAATGGGTGGGGCCGAATTCCCGAAATTTGTGCGAATGTAAGTCAGCAATGCGGCCGCGTCCTCATCGTTCATCCATCCGAACAGCAGCATCTGCGTGGGATAGCGGCCCGCCGGAATCGAGGCGGGTCGCCTCTGGCTCAAGACCCACTGCGCCAACTCGATAGGATCGCCGCTCACCGCCGCCGATCCCTTAAGGCTCGGATAGACGGTGGGCACGCCTTCACCTGCTTCTCGGTGGCACGGCAGGCAATTTTGCGCGTATAACTCGCCGCCACGGCCGCGGCCGGCCGGGCGCGCACGCCGGCGGCCGGGGTCGCGGATTGCTGGCAGGCGGTAGCGAACCCCAGCAGCCCCAAGGCCAAGAGAACGCGTAGCACCGGGCGCGACAGCAAGGCTAACCGCGCCAGGTGCGAAACGCACCGGTATCCAGGTGCAAGAAATTCGACGCGCGGTAATACCCGACGCCGCCGCGCTGCAATTGTTCCGCGCCGGCCGCGAGCACCGCGCAATCGACGCCGGTCATGCACACATCGATCGCACGGCCCTGCATGTGCAGGCTGCGCAATCGCTGGTGGGTCTGTGGCGATCGGTAGCCGGAAATGACCCCGAACACCGGCTGCACGCCTGACATCGCCGCGACTTCCACCAGGTAGTCCAAGAGGTTCGGATCCACGGCGTGCTGCGCGTCGTTGCGCAAGTCTCTTAACAGCGCTTCGATCGCCGAGAGCGCCCCGCTCAGATACGCGCCATCACGAAAGTAGTCGAGCTCCAGCCGCTCGCCGGTTTGCAGATTGCGCAGTGCAATGTGCCTGACAGACGGGTCCGCCCATGTCGGCCCGGACCCCAGGGCGCTTGCGCCGACCAGGGCGCCGGCTGCCTTGAGCATTCTGCGTCGACTCCAGCTCATCAAGACGTCGAGTCCACCAGCAATTGACCGCGGTCCAGCGCCAGCACCGTGGCCCGTGGGAAGAAATTGAATTCCGAGGCCGAGGCCCAGGTGTAGGCACCCATCACGCGGCCGACGACGAGGTCACCTATGTCAAGTTTGGGAAGCTCAAGTTTTTCCCTGACGACATCGATGCTATCGCAGGTCGGCCCCGCCAGCACCGACGGAAAGGTTTCGCCGTCGGTCAAGAGAGCCTCCACGGGAAATATCGAATGATCGTACATCTGGCCGCTATAGCTGCCGTACAGACCATCATCAAGGTAGTACCACCAGCGTCCGTCGCGCAGCGCGCGGCCCATCACCGAGGATACGACAATGGCCGCGGGCGCGGCAATGTAGCGGCCGGGCTCCGCAATCACGCGCACCCCTTCCGGCAATTTGCGTAGCGCCGCGGTGATGGGCGCGCAAAATTCCTCGATGGGCGTGGCGCGCTTCAGATAGTCCACCGGAAAGCCACCGCCGATGTCCAGCATATTCGCCGCGTGTCCGGCTTGCACCGCCGCTTGCAGCAGTTCGCGGCACACGTCGATGGCCCTGACCATCATCGCCGAATCGGCATTTTGCGAGCCGGTATGAAACGACAGCCCGTCCACCTTGATGCGCAGTTCCGCGGCTAGGCCCAATAGCCCGGCCACCGCCTCCGGATCGCAGCCGAATTTGCGCGACAGGTCGACCTGCGCGTCGGGACTGCGGAAGGAGACGCGGATCAGCAGCGAGCAGCGCGTGCGGTACTTGGTGAACTTGTGCAGCTCATCCGGATTGTCGACCACGAAGCGCGTCACGCCGAAGCTCAAGGCCGTACGGATATCGCTGTCGCGCTTGATCGGATGGGTGTGAATGCAGCGCTCGGGAGCCACTCCTAAACGCCGCACCAACTCCACCTCGCCGTTAGTCGCAAGATCGAACCAAGCGCCTTCCGCATTCAGCGTATTGATGACCGAAGAGTGCGGCAGCGGCTTCAGGGCATAATGCAGGTCGACGCCCGGCAGTGCCGCCGCGAGACGCCGATATTGCGCACGCACGCGCTCGGCGTCGATCACGAACAAAGGCGAGCCATAGCGACCCACCAAATGCTGGATTGCCTCGCGCGAAAAGGGATCTTGCTGAGGATCGAGCTCCATCGGTCAGCTGACGCTTAGCTCCAAAGAATCGTCGCCGCCCATTCCACTGGCGCGCTGCAGGCGATCGAGAATCGCCGCCCAGCGCTCGTCCTGGGGCAGACTCTGCACGAATATTTTCACGCACCCGGCGCGATCCAGTGTACGCAAATGGTTGTAAAGATTGTGAGCATACGTGTCGGGTTTTTTGCCGGCGTTTATCCAGGTCATGTGGCGTTGGGCCTGCAGCGGCGGCCGCATCGCCAATACCGCCACCTTCTCCGCGCGCGCCACGATCTCGCCGGCGCGAACCTCCAAATCGTCCGAGCCCACGATTTCCAGCGGCGTCGACGGGGCATAGTGCAGCGCGCGGTCGCCCGGAACCCGCGGGGCGATGCCCCCGACCGTCAAGGTTCCGACCACCTGTTCGAGCTGTGAGCGCGTGATGGATCCGGGCCGCAGCAGGCGCGCCTGGTTCTCGAGACAGGAGACAATGGTGGATTCAAGGCCAATGGGCGAGTCGCCGCCGTCCAGAATCACCTTGACGGCGTCGCCGAGTTCGTCGCGTACATGCTCCGGCTTGGTGGGGCTGAGACGCCCGTATCGATTGGCGGAGGGTGCCGCAATGCCGCCTCCAAAGGCTTTCAGCAGCTGCTGCGCCATGGGGTGCGAAGGCACGCGAATGCCAATGCTGTCCTGGCCGCCGGTGACGATGTCATTGACGTTGTCAGCCTTCGGCAGAATCAACGTCAAGGGGCCGGGCCAAAACCTGTTGGCCAATTGCTCGGCAACCGGGGGCAAATGGGAGACCCAGCGATGCAGGTAGCGCGGATCGTCCAGATGCACGATGACGGGGTGATCGGGGGGACGGCCCTTGACCTCGAAAATCTTGCGGACCGCGGCGGGACTGGCCGCATTCGCGCCGACTCCATAGACGGTTTCGGTGGGGAACACCACCAATTCGCCGGCGCGCAAGGCTTCGACCGCCGTTTCGATGTCTGTCTGCGTAGCTCGTACCACGCACGCATGATATCAAGACTTAAGATACGAGCACGGTCGCATCGATCGGCGCTACGGTTTTACAACTGTCAAGTCGTTTGTAGCCGGCAAGCGACATTGCAGGAACACCAGGTCGAGCCAACGCCCGAACTTGAACCCTACTTCATGAAAGTGCCCTACGTTGATGAATCCCAGGCTTTGGTGCAGATGTATGGATGCCGCATTGTCAGCGTCAATGCCTGCGATCATGACGTGCTTGCGCATTGCGGCCGCTCTGCCCATCAGCTCGATGACGAGCTGCCGACCGATCCCTTGCCCGCGCCGGTCCGAGCGAACGTGGACGCTGTGCTCCACGCTGTGCCGATAGCAGGGCCACGCGCGAAATTCGCCGAAACTGCCGAAGCCGGTGACGCCGGAGGGGTCGCGAGCCACCATCAATGGGTAGCCGCCGGCGAGCTTTGCGTCGAACCATAGCTCGCCGCGTTCTCTGCTCAGCTCTTCCTCGGTGTACACCGCGGTGGAGTTGCGAATTACCTCGTTGTAGATCGCGAGAATTTCGGGGAGATCGTGACGAGAGGCTTGGTCGATCATGACGGTCAATCAAGATAGGCCGGGGGTTTCGGCAGTGATTGGAAATCGCGTGGATCGTGCTGCACGATCAGGCGTCCGTGCGTGTTTTTGATGATGGTTTCGATGCGACTCATCGAAGCCAGCGTGTCGGCTCGATCCGCGTTGTAGACCGGCACGCGTTTGAAAATTCGATTTGTCTGCAGATGGTACAGATCGCCCGACAGTATGACGATCCCGCTTTTTTGCAATTTGAGCTTCAGAACCTGATGCCCGGGCGTATGGCCGGGAGTTCGCAAGATCATCACCGTGCCGTCGCCGAAGACGTCATAGTCGCCCTCGATGGTCTCGTTCTTGGCATTCTTGTAGGCACTCCAGGTCTCGGGGAGCACACCGCCCGGCGGCGGAAGGGTCAGCGCGGCCGCCAGCTCCGCCTTGTTCATGATCCAGACCGAATCGGGGAACTCGTTGGCATTGCCGGTGTGGTCCCAGTGCAGATGCGAGAAGGCAATGAAATGTGATGTCCTTTGGCGTCAAATCAAGCGATTGCAATTGCGCAACCAGGGTCGCCGGCACCGCGACATGCACTCCCGGCGCCGCATCACTGCCCTCCTTCGGAATCGCGAAATGGTCGCCGAGCCCGGCATCCCATAACAGATCGCCCTTGGGGTGGCGGATCAGGAAGCACGGCGCCGCGATCTCGCCCGGCTGGCCGTCATATTCGCCGGTATCGGAGAATCCGCCCATATCCTTGAAAGTTGCGTGTCCGCAATCGAGCACGTAGAGCCGCAATTCAGTGACGTTTGCCATGCTCGGCGCTACCATCCACAGCAACAGCACTACACCCGCGAGCGGAAGCTTGAGGTTAAAACTCGCTTCTTTCATGAGAATGACCCTCCGCACGTTAATATACTAGAAGAGATCCATGAGCGAGGAACCCCACACCCATTCTGAGCACTCGCCCGGCGCGCCGAGCGCGCTGGAAGCGCGGGTACGTGCCTTGGAAGCGCTGCTGACGGAAAAGGGATATATAGATCCCGCCGCGCTCGATGTGCTCATCGATGCATACCAGACGAAAATCGGCCCGCGCAACGGTGCGCAAGTCGTGGCTCGTGCGTGGTGCGACCAGAACTTCCACCGCTGGCTGCTTAAGGACGCGACCGCCGCCATCGCTTCCCTGGGTTTCGCAGGCCGCCAGGGTGAGCACATGGTTGCGGTGGAGAACACCGAAGAACTACACAATATGGTCGTATGCACGCTCTGCAGCTGCTACCCCTGGGCCGTGCTGGGCCTGCCGCCGACCTGGTACAAAAGCGCGCCGTACCGTGCGCGTGCCGTCAAGGATCCTCGCGGCGTGCTTCGAGAATTCGGCGTTGAATTGCCCGAGTCCACTAAAATCCGCGTCTGGGATTCGACCGCGGAAATTCGTTATCTGGTGGTGCCGCAGCGGCCGATGGGTTCAGAGCACTTAAGCGAGCGCGAACTCGCGACCCTCGTCACGCGAGACTCGATGATCGGGACCGGCTTGCCGAGAGTTCCATGACCTATCGCTCTCACGCCGATCTTGGCGGCCAAGACGTGCGCGGCGCCATCATTGAAGAGCCGGAGGGCGAGTTGTTTCACGCACCCTGGGAAGCCCGAGTCATGGCCCTGGTGGTCGCCATGGGTCCGACGGGTTTCTCGAACATCGATATGAATCGCGCGGCGCGCGAAACGCTGCCCGACTACAAGGATCTCAGTTACTACCAGATCTGGCTGGCGGCACTGGAAAAACTGGTGTCGCAAAAAGGCGTACTCAGCGACCATCCGCCGCCGCCGAAGCGGGTGCTGCGCGCCGACCAAGTCGTCGCGACGATCACGCAGAGCAGCCCTTACAGCCGAGCGCCGACGCATCCGGCGCTCTTTGCAGTCGGCGATCGGGTGCGCACCCGCGACGTTTCAGCCGGCGCATCACACGCGATTGCCCGGCTACGCGCGAGGCAAATCGGGCGTCGTCGAACGAGTCCATGGAGCACACGTATTTCCGGACACCAACTCTCAAGGCTTAGGCGAGTCCCCGCAGTGGCTGTATACCGTGGCCTTCGATGCCTTGGAACTGTGGGGCCAGAGTCACGGGCCGAGTTCCGTCATTTCGGTGGATGCGTGGGAGCCGTATCTTACACCGCCATGACTCATGACGCTCCGGACGACCCCATTTTCAATGAACCCTGGGAGGCCAGAGCGTTTGCCATGGTGCTCGCGCTTCACCAGGGTGGCGTCATCACCTGGTCTCAATGGGCCGAGGCGCTATCGCGCCAGATTGAGGCCGCACGGGCCGCCGGAGACGCCGATCTCGGCGACACCTATTACCAGCACTGGTTGCGCGCGCTTGAGTCGCTGGTCGATACCCTGCCGCTTAAGGCGACGGCCTCACCGCAGCCGTAACCTCCGGCGGATCGAGCGCCGTGCGCGTCCAAGTGCCGTCCTCCTGACGATTGAGCTCGTACGCGGGCCAGTAGTGCTTGTCGATTTTCAGCGTGATCACATCCGTCTGGCCATTCCAGCTGATCGTCTTCAAACGCAGCGACGCACGGTCGGGTTTGCCGCTCACCGCCTTGATGAAGGCGTCGAGATCAGGCGTTGGGTGCCCATCCACTTCCGTGATGCGACGGCCCGCATACAGACCGAAGTGAGTGGCCGGAGAGCCATAAAAGAAAAACGACACGAATACGCCGTAGGGCGCAATGCCGCGCTGCGCCGCCATGGCGCGGTGCGGCGCCTGCAGGGTCGCGCCGGCCCAAATGACCGCGCGATCAATGTCGCGGCCATTTAACGCCACGGTGTTCAGCTGCAACGTCTTCTCGGCGCCGTCGCGCCACACCGTCACGGCCACGTTGGGATTCTGCACGGCGCGTTCCACCTCGCGGAAACGATTCACCACCTTGCCGTCGATCGCGAGCAGCAAATCGCCGGGCTCGAGCAACTGAGCAGCGGGCGATCCGGCGACCAGCCGGTTGATGCTCAACACCTGGCGGCGCTGCGGGTTGTGGGCCTCGAATCGCCGTACCCAATCTTCGGGCAATCCCAATTCGCGCGCGACGGCCAAGGATTGCACATCGAACTCCGCCTCGAAGGAATACAACGGCCGCCCGTCGGCGACCACACCGATCATTTCACTGACCAAATCCGCGGGTATGCCGCGGTTGATCTGCTCCAACTCGCGCTGTGATTCGAATGCGAAGCTCGACCAAAGCGCGAGCACGTCGCCCTTTTCATCCGCTAGCACGCCGTCATAGTCGCCCGACGGATTGATCAGGCTCACCGCTTCTAAGTTGCTGTCGCGAAAGCGCAGCGTACGCGACAACGGGAATGAGACCACGTCGACGCTCGAGATCTGGGTTTTATGCGACAGGATTTTCGAATCGCTGCGCTGGCCCACCACCCAAACATCGTCGCCGGCGCTCAAGGGCCGGGAAACCAACGTCGCCGCGCGAACCGGCGTGTTGCCGATCGACTTCGGATCGTAGGAGACGACCGCGAGATTGTGCAGCGGATGGATGAAAACCACTTTGCCCGGCACCTCGACCGTACCCGCAAAGGTAATGCGCACATCGCCCATCGCCACCGGTACGGTATTGCGGTCAACGGCCACCAAGCCACGCTGCGCATCCAGGATAACGCCGGTCCCGTGATAGTTCTTTTCGGTGACCCCGGAGGTGGAGTACGGCATGTCGAAATTGACCAGCACCAGCGACGGCGCCAATCGATCGATGCGCGCATCGCCGGTCTTGACGAACTGAGTCGAGGCGGGCTTCGCGATTGACGCGGCGGGGCCGGAACCGACGCTGATGCACGGCCAGGTTCCCAAGGTATCGTCTCGCTTGCACTCTCGCGCCGGAAACCAGCGCCTATCCATGCGAATGATCTTGAGCTGAACTGCGCGCGGATCCTCGATTGTCACGTAGCGAACCGGGACCCGCTGTCCATCCGCGAGCTCGGCAAGCGCCGCCGCAAAGTCCGCCAGATTGTCGACCTTCTTGCCGTTGAACGAGCTGATGAGCGCGGCGCGTGGGATGCCGGCGGCGCTGAAAACATAGCCCGGATTGGCGACATACACGCCCTTGATGGGCACGTTGAAATGCCGCGCCTGTTGGTAGGACAGCGTGTGCACCACCGCCTCGCCGAACTCGATGAATTCGTCGGCGGTGATGGCGCTCAACGAGCGTACATCGAGATCGTGCTGCAGCGACTGACTGCCGCGTTGTACTTCCACCTTGACTTGCCGGTTGACGCGGCTATCGAGAATTTCCTCGAGCGCGAAAAACTCCGGCACGGGTTTGCCGTCGATCGCCACGAGGATGTCGCCGGGTGCCAAAATCCCGTCGGCGCCTGATCCCGGCTGAACATCTTCAACCACCAGCATGCCGGTCAACCTGGGGTACGATTTGCGCATTTGCGCTTCGGTTTCCGCATTGAGGCCCAGGCGCTTCAGTTCATCGTAGGGCGTGTACTTGAACACGGTTTCCAGCGTGCCGCGCGGCACCGGTTTGCCGACATCGATGTATTTGAGTGCGCGCACCACCGCGGTCAAGGGCAGGTAGAAACTCGACGCCGCTCCGGTGGCACCGCCGGCATTGAGCGCGACCACGCGACCGTCGATATCGATCACCGGCGAACCGGATGAACCGCCCGAGGTGCTGGACGCGGCTTGGAAATAAAAGGTATTGAAGTCATTGTACTTGCCGTAGCCGTACTCCGGCGCTTCGCGATCGAGGCGCGCCAGCGTACCGGCGAGAATCGACAGTTGTTCGCCCGCATCGTTGCCGACGACCCGAATTTCTCGCCCGATGACCGCACCTTGCGGATACAGCGGTAGCTCGGCCGGCTGGATGAAGTGCAGTTTTGCAGGATCGTAGCGATAGATGCCGAAGTCATGGATCGGATCCCGATAGATCGGATACAGCTGCACTTCCTCGCGGTTCAAGAAGATGGCCTGCGCCGTTACCGGCCCGGGAGTGACGACATGCCGATTGGTCAATATCAGACCGCGCTTGGCATCGATGACAAAGCCGGTGGCCTGCGCGGTCGTGTTCCATTCGGTGTCGAAGGCACGCGTGCTGTCGATTTGAATGGTGACCACGCCCGTGGCGATTCTCTCCAGGGTCTGCGCCCAATTGGCCGGGGAACTGGGTATGCCAGGGGCTGGAACAACTGCCGCCGCACCGAAGACTTGTGGAATGGACAATGCAAAAAGGTACAAAAACAGCGCAATGCGGGACATGCCGATCCTAGGGTTAAATTTGGATACGCCCGTGGTCGGACAACACCGGGAACCGAAGGGTTCCTGAGCAGCTCTGATCAGGCACGATTCCAAGCAAGATCGAGCTGTTTTGCAGCACGCACATCGTCCAATCGTCGGACAGGCATTGTATGCGGAGCCGAGGCGAGTTTCTCGGGATCATGCCGCATTTCCTCGCGGATCGACCCCATTGCATCACAAAATCGATCCAGTTCCTCCTTGGTTTCGGTCTCCGTAGGCTCGATCAGCAGGCACTCGGGCACCAACAGCGGGAAATAGGTGGTTGGGGCGTGAAATCCATAGTCGAGCAGGCGCTTCGCGACATCCATCGCCGAGACGTGATAGGCCTTGTTTTCCTGCTTTAAGGTAATGATGAACTCATGGCTGGCACGACGGGTAGGATAAGCCGCTTCGAAACCCAACGCCTGCAGCCGCCTCATCAAATAGTTGGCATTGAGCGCGGCGAACTCGGCGACTCGCACCATGCCTTCTCGCCCCAACAGACGCATATAAATGTAGGCACGCAAATTAACGCCGGCATTTCCCATGAATCCGGACAATCGGCCGATGGATTGCGGCAGGTCCCTTTCCGTCAACCAGCGAAAGCGGGCGCCGTCCTTGCCGACGATGGGCACCGGCAAAAATGGCTTCAAGCGAGCGCTCACGCCAACCGCACCGGATCCCGGTCCGCCACCGCCGTGCGGGGTGGAAAAGGTCTTGTGCAAATTCATGTGTATCACGTCAAAACCCATGTCGCCGGGTCGCACTTTGCCGAGGATGGCGTTTAAATTCGCCCCGTCGTAGTACAGGAGGCCGCCGGCATCGTGAACGATGCGCGCGATCTGAACGATCTTGCGCTCGAAGACACCCAGCGTGGAGGGATTCGTGAGCATGATGCCGGCGGTGGCAGGGCTCACGGCCGCCTTGAGCGCTTCGATATCGACATCGCCGTTCGCATCGCAGGGGATCTCTTTGACGACGAAACCGCACATGGTCGCGGTGGCGGGATTGGTGCCGTGCGCGGCCTGCGGAACGATGATTTCGGTGCGCGCCGCATCGTTGCGCGCTCGATGGTAGGCACGGATCATGGCGACGCCGGCCAATTCGCCCTGCGCCCCCGCCATCGGGGTGAGACTGACCGCCGGCATGCCGGTGATCTCCTGCAGCATTTCCTGCAGTTCGTACATGCACGCGAGAAACCCTTGCGGTTCCGGTCCAAGAGGATGTCGACCGAGGAACTCCGGCAACATCGCGTAGGTGTTGCAAGCCTTGGGGTTGTACTTCATGGTGCAAGAGCCCAATGGATAAAAGTGCGTGTCGATCGAGAAGTTCATTTGCGACAGACGGGTGAAGTGACGCACCACTTGCAGTTCGGATACTTCGGGCAGCGCGGGCGGCTTGGCTCTGCGCAGATGCGCGGGAACATCCATGCCGCGGTCGAGCGGCGGCGGGAATTGGCTGCTGGCGCCTCTTCCCGGCTTGCTCAATTCGATGATCAGCGGCTCTCGCGATTTAAGTTCGGTCATGAATGCCCTTCCCCTACGCCGCGGCGCGCGACGCGTTCATCACGTCGGCCAATGCGGCGACATACGCGTCGATGTCGACGCCCAATTTTGTTTCGGTCGCACACACCAGCAGCGCATGGCCCAATTCCGGATAGCGCTCGCTAAGATCGAGCCCGCCCAATATTCCCCGGCGGGACAGCGCCGTGAGAACGGCCGCCGGCGGCCGATCCAGCAGCACCACGCCTTCGTGGAAATGCGGGGCGACGAACGCCCTTTTGACTCCCGCGACTCGGCTCAACGCCGCGACCAATTCTTCGGTGCGCTGCATGCTGGCTTGCGCCACAGCCTCCAGGCCCTTCGGCCCGAGCAGGCTCATGTAGATGGTCGCAGCGGTCACCATCAATCCTTGATTGGTACAGATATTGGAGGTGGCCTTGCTGCGGCGTATGTGCTGCTCGCGCGCCTGCAGCGTCAAGGTAAATCCCGGCCGCCCTTCTACATCCACCGTGCGTCCGACGATCCGTCCCGGCATCTGCCGAACATAGTGCATGCGCGTGGCCATGAAGCCGAAATAAGGACCGCCCGACGAAAGCGGCACGCCGAGCGGCTGGCCTTCGCCGCACACGATATCGGCGCCTTGCGCACTGTCACCGGCGCCCCACTGGCCCGGGGCTTTGAGCAGCGCCAGCGAGGTGGGATTGACCACGGCAATCAGCATGATCTTGTTGTCGTGCGCCCAGTCGGTCAAAGAGTCGACCTCTTCCAAACTGCCGAAGAAATTCGGCTGCTGCAGCACCAGCGCGGTGAAATCCTGGCCGCCAAAGGGCTTGAGCGCCTCAAGCAGGGTGCGTCCGCTGGACCGGTCGTAATCCACCGCTTCGAAGCTGATGTCCTGATTGCCGGCAATCGCCTGCGCGACCTGCGCATAGGTGGGGTTCACGGCGCGCGGCATCAAAATGCGGCGCGAGCTCGAACTGCGATTGGAACGCACCGCCATGAGGCAGGCTTCAGCCAGCGCGGAGGCGCCGTCGTACAGCGATGCGTTTGAAACCTCCATGCCGGTCAACGCGCACATCATGGATTGATACTCGTAGATCAACTGCAGCGTGCCCTGGCTCGCTTCCGCCTGGTACGGGGTGTAAGCCGAATAAAATTCGCCGCGCGTCGCGATGGCCCAAACCGGCGCCGGGATGTGATGCTCGTAAGCGCCGGCGCCGATGAAATTCAAGGGCCGGCCGTCCATCGCGGCACGTTCGGTCATCAGCCGCGCGATCTCCATTTCGGACAGTGGCGGCGGCACATTGAGTGCGCCGGCGCGAAGTTCGGCGGGAATCTCGTCGAACAGCTCTTCGATGGAGCCGCACGCCGATGGTTTCCAGCATGCCGGCGACGTCGTCGGGAGTGTGAGGAATGAATGCCATTTGACTATCCCTTACTTGGATTCTTCGGCCAAGAAAGTCTCGTAAGCCGCAGCGCTCATGAGCGCGGATGTATCGAGGGAACCGTTTGTCTGCAGACGAAACAACCAGCCGGCGCCGTAGGGGTCTTCATTGAGCAGCTCAGGCTTGGTGGCCAACGCGCCGTTGTTGGCGATGACTTTGCCTGCCAGTGGACTGTACACGTCGGATGCCGCCTTCACGGACTCCACCACGGCGCAGGCCTCGCCGGCACTCAGCGCGCGACCGACATCCGGAACTTCGACGAACACCAAGTCGCCAAGCGCGCTTTGCGCATGATCGGTGATGCCGATATCGATCGAGCCGTTTTGCGCCGGGCGCACCCATTCGTGACTCTTTGTGTATTGCAAATCACTTGGTATTTTGCTGCTCACGCTAAACCCCCTTTAGCCTAGTTCGATTAGTGTCTTGCCATGGCGCACGAACGGCGGTTTCACGATGCGTGCCGTGTGCCATTTGCCGCGAATTTCCACCTGTACCGTCGGTTGCGATGTTTTCGGCACTCGCGCAAGCGCAATGGAACGATTCAAGGTGGGCGAAAAAGTTCCGCTGGTGACCTCGCCCTCGAGTCCGGTTGCTTGCGCACCCGCCACCAACACCTTCTGATGGCTGCGCAACACGCCGCGTTCTTCGAGCAACAGTCCCACGAGTTCACGGCCACCCTCGCGCTGCGCGCGCTCCAAGGCCTCACGCCCGATAAACTCGCGATCGGCGGGCTCGAAGGCCACCGTCCAGGCAAGACCGGACTCCAACGGGTGGAAATCCTCGTCCATGTCGTTGCCATACAGGCTCATGCCCGCTTCCAGGCGCAGCGTGTCCCGGGCCCCCAGGCCCGCGGGCTTAACGCCTTGCGCGAGCAGACGGTTCCACGCATCCGCGGCATCCGCGGCGGGAAGCATGATTTCAAAGCCGTCTTCGCCGGTATATCCGGTGCGCGCCACGAACCAGGAACCGAACGGGGCGCCGAAAAAAGGCTTCAGCTCGAGCAGCGCGATCTGCTGTGGCGGCGCGAGCAACGAGGCGGCCTTGCGGCGCGCGTTGGGACCCTGAACGGCGATCATCGCCAGATCCTTGCGCTCGACCACCGTCACGTCGAACTCCGCTGCGTGTTTGCGGATCCACGCCAAGTCCTTGTCGCGCGTGCCGGCGTTCACGACCATGCGATACCAAGTCTCGGACATGAAATAAACGATCAGATCGTCGATCACGCCGCCGCTCGGCAGCAGCATGCAGGAATACAGCGCCTTGCCGACAGTCTTGAGGCGCGCTACATCGTTCGCCAGCAGATATCGCAGGAAATCGCGGACGCGCCCGCCGCTCAAGTCCACGATGGCCATGTGCGAGACGTCGAACATGCCCGCGTCGCGGCGCACCGCGTGGTGCTCTTCGATCTGGGAACCGTAGTGCAGCGGCATGTCCCAACCGCCGAAGTCGACGATTTTCGCGCCTTGCCGAACGTGCGTATCGTAAAGAGGAGTCTTAAGGCCCATCGCAACCTCGCTGCGAACGAATACAGAGACGCGAGCACCTTCGTGCTTCGCCCCTCTGTCCTTAAGACCTGAGAGATTGCGCGCGGTTTAAGCGCTGCTCCCCTTCGGTGGATCGCCTGTCGCGACCGCTCTCCAGAGACCGCGAGAGTCTGCCGTTCATGTGCCTGAGCGTTTCCGGGCGGTTGCGCCTTCGGCGGTCCTATTCAAAGGACTCTCTCCAGACAGCTCTTATCGCGATGGGGCGGCATCATACAGAAGAGGATCTGTTACATGAAGCAGAAAATCCTCATATATCTTATCCAGCTAGCCGCCCGACCTCTTCGCCGGCCATCCCATTTTGATCAGCTCCGCGACGATTGCATCGCGATGATCGCCCTGAATTTCAATGATGCCCTCGCGCACCGTGCCGCCCGAACCGCAGCGTTTTTTAAGTTTGGTGGCCAATGCTTCGATATCGGCAAGCGACAACGGCAGGCCCGCGATGGTCGTGACGCCCTTGCCGGCCCGCCCTTGGGTCTCCCGCCCAACGCGCACCGTTGAGCGCTTGGCGGCGCCGGGAGCGCCTTTGGGGCAGACGCATTCGCGCACGGGACGGCGGCAGTTGGGGCAGAGGCTGCCGATGCCCGTTGAATAGACAATTCTCGAGCTCACGGGTCCACCATGTAACAATACGCACTGCAATACCTCAAGCGAGTATGAACGTGTCCACCGTGTTTGCGCAGTTCCATTCAGTACGAAAATTCGCCCTGGTCATGACATTGAGCCTGCCCTCCCTGGCGCTCGCCGACACTTTCAACTATGTCTTTATCACCGGTGACAAGAACGTCGGACATCTGACCGCTGAAACCAAGGCTGATCAGACCACCATCGATTACGACGTCAAGAACAACGGCCGGGGTCCGACGATCGCCGAGTCGCATCACGTTGGACGCCGCCGGCTTGCCAACTGAATGGACGATTAAGGGAACCACGACCTTCGGCAGCAAGATCGCTGAGCACTTCATCCGCAAGGGCTCGCGCGGCGAATGGGTGGACTCCACCGGCAAAGGTCACGCCACGATCCGCACGCCGAGCATCTACTTGGCGCAAAGTTCCAGTCCCTGGGCAAATGGCGTTTACGCGCGCGCACTGCTGAAGACCGCGGACAAACGATTGCCGGCGCTGCCGGGCGGCGTGATCCACCTGGAAAAGGGCGCAACGCTCACCGTGCAGGGAAGCGCAGGTCCGCTCGATGTCACCCGCTACGATCTGATCGGAATCGATCTTGAGCCCGAGATGATTTTGCTCGACGCCAACAACAATCTGTTTGCTGATGTGGATTCCCGATTCATTCTCGTACGTTCCGGATACGAAGGAGAACAAAAACGCCTGCGCGACATGGCAGCTGCCTGGTCAAGCGCGCGCTACGTCGATATCGGCCGCGAGGTCGCGCATCACTACGCCGGACCCATCCGGATTCGCAACGTCAGGCTGTTCGACCCTAAGACCTCATCGCTGACCCCACCGCTATCCGTGGTGGTGAAAGACAAGGTGATTGCCGCGGTGGCGCCGCTCGACAGCCCGCCGACGCCCGGCGAAACGATCATCGATGGCGCAGGCGGCACGTTGATCGCCGGCCTCTATGAAATGCACGCGCATTTGGGCCAGAGCGACGCCCTGCTCGATGTGGCGGCCGGCATCACCACGGCGCGGGACATGGGCAATGACAATGCGGTGCTCGACAAACTGGTCGAACAGATCGACAGCGGCACCGTCGTCGGTCCCCATGTCATTCGCTCAGGGTTCATCGAAGGGAAGAGTCCCTTCAGTGCCAACAATGGCATCCTGGTTGACAGCGAGGAGCAGGCGGTCGAAGCCGTGCGCTGGTACGGCGCCCGCAACTATTGGCAGATCAAGAGCTACAACAGCATGAACCCGGCCTGGGTGCCGGCCATGGCCAAGGAAGCGCATCTGTTGGGGATGCGCCTCGCCGGACACATTCCCGCGTTTTCGAATGCCGACGAGATGATCCTGGCGGGCTACGATGAGATCACGCATATCAATCAGTTCTCCTTAGGCTGGGTCATTCAGCCGGGCGAAGATACCCGCACTTTGTTCCGGTTGACTGCGCTGAAGCGGCTGCCGAGCCTCGACCTGAACAGCCCTAAAGTGCAGCACACGGTCGATTTAATGGTGGAGCGCAAGATCGCCATCGATCCGACCTTGGGGATTCACGAACAACTGACGCAACGGCGCGATGGCCAGATTCCGCCGGGTGCCGTTGACTACTTCGATCACATGCCGATCGGCTGGCGCCGCGATGCAATGAAGGCGCTGGCCGACACTTCCGCCCCGGGCGACGATCAAGCCTATCGCCAAGCCTTCGACAAGCTGGTCGCGGTCGTTCGTCTGTTGCACGACCGTGGCGTGTTCATCGTGTTCGGCACCGACACCGGCGGCTCGTTCACCTATCATCGAGAGCTGGAGCTGTACCAGCTGGCCGGCATGACGCCCGCGGAGATCCTGCGGCGCGCCACGTTCGATTCGGCGCGCTACGTAAGCCAAGATCAAATGATGGGTTCGATCGAGAAAGGCAAGCTCGCGGACTTCTTTTTGATTCCGGGCGATCCGATCAAGAATCTAAAGGCGATCAAGACCATCAGCATGGTCGTCAAGGACGGCACCTTCTACTATCCGAGCGAGGTCTATCCGAAGTTCGGCATCCAGCCGTTTGCAGCGGCGCCTAAGATCACGCTGGCCGCGGCGCAGCCCTAGCGCCCTGCCCCCCTGCGGCGCTCCAGGTATAATGCCCCCATGAGATCTCGTCGACATTCCATTAGCGTCAAAGTGGGTTCAGTTTCCATCGGCGGCGCATCGCCCATCGTCGTTCAATCCATGACCAATACCGATACCGCCGACATCGACGGCACGGTGGCGCAGGTCAAAGCGTTGGCGCGCGCCGGCTCCGAATTGGTGCGCGTCACGGTCAATAATGATGAATCGGCAGCGGCCGTCCCGCACATCAGCGAACGCTTGAACGCACAGGGCATCACCACCCCCCTGGTGGGCGACTTTCACTTCAACGGCCACAAGCTGCTCAAGGCGCACCCGGCGTGCGCCGAGGCGCTCGGCAAACTGCGCATCAATCCCGGCAATGTGGGCCGCGGCAGCAAGCGCGATCCGCAATTCGCCGAAATGATCGAGACCGCGGTCAAATTCCACAAGCCGGTGCGCATCGGCGTCAACTGGGGCAGCCTCGATCAGGACCTTCTCACCCGCATGATGGATGAGAACTCGAAATTGGCCGAACCGCTGGCGGCGCTCGACGTCATGCGTGAAGCCATCGTCGTTTCGGCCTTGGACAGCGCGAAACGCGCGGAGTCCTTGGGGCTTGCGTCCAACATGATCATCATCAGCGCCAAGGTCAGCGGCGTACAGGACCTAATCGCCGTATACCGCAATCTGGCGGCCCGTTGCGCCTACCCCTTGCACCTGGGGCTCACCGAAGCCGGCATGGGCAGCAAGGGCATCGTGGCGTCCACCGCAGCCATGGGCGTGCTGCTGCAGGAAGGCATCGGCGACACCATCCGCGTCTCGTTGACGCCGGAGCCGAATGGCGATCGCACCCAGGAGGTCATCGTCGCGCAGGAAATTCTGCAGACCATGGGACTGCGCGCTTTTACGCCCATGGTGATCGCCTGCCCCGGCTGCGGCCGCACCACCAGCACGTATTTTCAGGAATTGGCGCAGAAGATTCAAAGTCACATCCGCCATCGCATGCCGGAATGGCGCAAGCAGCGCGAGGGCGTTGCCGACATGACGGTGGCGGTCATGGGTTGCGTGGTCAATGGTCCCGGCGAGAGCAAGCACGCGAACATCGGCATCAGCCTGCCCGGCACCGGTGAGCACCCGGTGGCGCCGGTGTACGAGGACGGCGCGAAGACCGTGACGCTCAAGGGCGATCGCATCGCCGAAGAGTTTCAGGATCTGGTCGAGCGCTACATCGAGCGCACCTACGCCAGAATCCCGTCGTGAAGGAATTGTCCGACAAAAAATGCACGCCCTGCGAGGGCGGCGTTGCGCCCCTGACGCCGGCAAAGGTCAAGCAGCTGCGCAAGCAGCTACACCGCGACTGGAAGATCGCCGAGGACTACAAGAGTTTGAAGCGTTCGCTCAAATTCAAGGATTTCTATCGCACCATGAGCTTCGTCAACGCGCTCGCCCATATTGCGAATACCGAAGACCATCATCCCGACCTTGAAATCGGCTATGACTACTGCCGCGTAACCTTTTCGACTCACTCCATCGGCGGCTTGTCGGTGAATGATTTCATCTGTGCGGCCAAGCTCGATCGCCTCTAAGGAAATCCGGCACGTCTCCTGTAAGCCCCAGGGCGCGTTGCGCAAAACGGCGCTTCACGAAGGGCATTTTGGACACCGCGCTCA
The DNA here is from genome assembly GCA_963749775.1 of uncultured Gammaproteobacteria bacterium. GTDB lineage: Bacteria > Pseudomonadota > Gammaproteobacteria > Steroidobacterales > Steroidobacteraceae > Bog-1198. The sequence continues at coordinate 244,507 of CAVVPB010000003.1, read as the reverse complement.
AGCCCGCCGCGCGCAATCCCGTGCTTAACGGGGTCCGCCGAGGAAAATAATCGCTCCAGCCCGTCGAGCGCCGCCGCCGCCAGCAGGTTCTCGCTGCGCCGCCAGCGCTCATAGCGTCGCAGGTGCTTAAAGTCGCCGAAATTGTCGGCGTGTCCGGCCTCGCCCAGCACCTGGGCCAGCGCCGCGCAATCCAACAACCCCAAATTCAAGCCCTGGCCGGCGAGCGGGTGCACGGCGTGCGCGGCGTCCCCCAGCAATACCGCGCGAGGCCGCGCGTACTCGAGCGCGTATTGCAGCTTGAGCGGAAAGGTCGCGAGCTGGCTGGTGAGCGTGCAAGACCCCAACGCTTCGCCGCTGGCCTCGGTCAGGGCCGCGCCGAAGGCCTCAGGATCCATGGCGCGCAGGGAGGCCGCCCGTGCGCGCGCGACGCTCCACACGATCGAGGTGCGCCCGTCGTTGAGCGGCAGAAAGGCAACCGGTCCGGTACTCAAGAAGCGCTGCCAGGCGGTGTTGCCGTGGGCTTTGGCGGTTTGCACATGCGCCACCAGAGCATCTTGGTGATACGCGTGTCCGGCGGTGCCGATCTTAAGCAGCTCCCGGGTCTTGGATTCCGTTCCATCCGCCGCCACCAGCAACCGGCTGCGCAATTCGCGGCCGTCGTTCAATCGCAGCAGCACTTCATCCTCGCCCTGCCAGGATCGATTCGACGGCGCCCTCGATCATCACCACCCCTGAGGCGCGGGCAGACTGCAGACACTGCCATTGCAGCGCGTGGCCATCGACGATGTATCCGAGATTGGGTTCACCGATTTGCGCGCAATCAAAAGTCAGCGAGCCGGCACCTTGCGGCGTACCGCTGGCATCCCAAACACAGACGCGCTCGTAGGCGAACTTGCGGGCCGCCGGCAGCGCGTTCCAAACACCGCAGGCCCGCAGCAGCCGTTCCGAGGCGCGGCTCATCGCAAAAACGCGCAAGTCCCAATCGGCACCGTCAAGCGGCGGCGATGCGAAGCGATCGGCGACAACCGCCACCCTGCCGGCCGTGCTCAATTTGCGCGCCATCAAAAGACTGGCCATGACGACCCCGACCACGCCTGCGCCGACAACGACCACATCAAAGTCGCTCGATCGGGGCCGATTCATAGGAGGCTCACGCCGCGCGCGAGTTTGGGGACACGGCCGCTGCCGCCGGTACTGAGGCGCGACAACGCCTCCTTCGCCGGGGGTAGCAGATCGAATGCCAGCAGTCCTAAATTGCGCAGCCGCCGCACCAAGCCTAAGGGATTGGCAAACATCCTGACCAGCCCGTCGGTGAACGCGATGACGCCGCGCCGATCCGCGGCGCGCCATGCATCGTACTCGGCCAGCAATTCGGCGCTGCCGGGATCGGCGTCCGCTGTTCCGACACGCTCCGCAATCAGTTCAGCGAGAGTTGCCACGTCGCGCAAGCCCAAGTTGAAGCCCATGCCGGCGACCGGATGGAGACTTTGCGCGGCGTTGCCGATGATGACGCAGCGCCCGGAACTGGTGCGCATCGCACGCGTCAGGGACAAGGGATACGGCACGCGCCGCCCAACTTTCAGAAATCGCCCGAGTCGAAATCCAAAACGGCGCTGCACTTCGGCGAGAAATTCCTGATCCGACCATGCCATGGCCGACTGTGCGGCGTCCGTGCTCAAGGTCAGTACCAATGTGCAGCGCCCGCCGTCCAGCGGCAGCAATGCCAGCGGCCCCTCCGGCGTAAAGCGCTCGTACGCCACATTGTCGTGGAAGCGCTGCGGCAACACCGTGGTGATCAGTGCTGTTTGCTCATAATCCCGCGCCTCGGCGGAAACGCCGAAGGCGCCGCGCACAGCGGACTGCGCGCCGTCGGCGGCTACGATGAGCTTGGCATCGATCGCAGTCCTGGCGCCCGCCTGCGCAAACTCAACGCGGACCGACCGCTCGAGCGCCTGGATTCCCGTCACCTCGGCCGGACAAAACACTTTCAGCCCGGCGCTGTCGCGAAGCGAAGACCAGAGGGCGCTGCCCAACGCTCGATTGGGTACGACATACCCCATCGCCGCCAGTCCCTGTTCGGCGGCGTCGATTCGCGCAAAACCGAATCGTCCCTGGTCCGAGACGTGAATCTTGCGTATCGGCGTCGCTTGCGCGCTCAAATCGCGACCACACACCCATGGTCTCGAGGATCCGCTGGCTGCCATTCGCGAGCGCCGTGGTGCGCTCGTCAAAGCTCGGCTGCGCGGCCGCGTTATGTGGAATGGCTTCGATGATGGCGACGCGCAGCTTGAGTGGCGCCAGGGCAACCGCCAAGGCCGCGCCCACCATGCCTCCCCCCACGATGGCGGCATCGAAGGTCACCGCAACGACTCGATGGCTTCCGGTGTCTTCTCGAGCGCACCCGTCAGCACTTCCGGGGCCCCCTGGGTCACCAGCACCTCATCTTCGATGCGGATGCCGATGTTCCAGAATTCTTTCGGTATCTTGGACGAGGGTCGAATGTAGATTCCCGGCTCGACCGTGAGCGCCATCCCCGGTTCCAGGACCCGCCACTCGCCGCCGACTTTGTAGTCGCCCACATCGTGCACGTCCAGCCCGAGCCAGTGGCCGGTGCGATGATTGAAAAATGGCAGGTAGGCCTGATCCTTGATCAGCTTTTGCGTTTGCCCTTTAAGCAGCCCGAGCTTGGCAAGTCCCTGAGTCACCACTCGCACCGCTGCTTCATGCGGCTGATTCCAATGATTCCCCGACCGCGCCTTGTCGATGGCGGCCAATTGGGCCTCCAGCACCACCTCGTAAACAGCGCGTTGCACCGCAGTGAAGCGGCCGCTGACCGGAAAGGTCCGCGTGATATCCGACGCGTAGTAATCATGCTCACAGCCGGCGTCGAGCAACAACAGATCGCCGTCGCACAACGGCTGATCATTGTCGCGGTAGTGCATGACGCAGGCATTGGCGCCGCCGCCGACAATGGGTTGGTAGGAGATGTCCGCATTGTGCGAGCGAAATTCGTGCAGCACTTCTGCCATGACTTCGTATTCCATGCGCCCCGGCCGCGCGAAGCGCATCGCGCGGCGATGCGCGCCCACGGCAATCTGCGCGGCGCGGCGCAAGCTCGCTTGCTCCGGGCGGCTCTTGTAGAGGCGCATGTCGTCGAGCACGTGATTCAATGCGACGAATTCCTGCAGGCCGCCGGCCCCCTGGCGCGATTGCACGCGCAGTCCGTTGACCCAGCTTAAGATGCGCGGATCGAAATCAAGATGCGTGCCCATGGAGTAATAGATCTGCGAGCGCTGCTCCATCAGGCCTGGCAGGATTTCATCGATGTCGGCGATGGGGAAGGCATCATCGGCGCCGTAGCGCTCGACGGCGCCTTCGGTCCCGGCGCGTGCCCCGTCCCAAGACTCGCGCAGCTCGTCGCGCTCGCGCACGAACAAGAGATATTCAGCCTGTGGACGCCCCGGGACCAGCACCGCGACGGCATCCGGCTCCGGAAAGCCGCTCAAATAATAAAAATGGCTGTCCTGACGATAAGCGTACTCGATATCGCCGTTGCGATGGCGTACCGGAGCCGCCGGCAGGATCGCGATGGCATCCTTGCCGATGATGCGCATGAACTGGCGACGCCGGCGTGCGAACTCCCTGCGATCCATGCTGCCGTTCAATGTAGCCGCTGCTGCTCCGGGTAGACCTGCCGGCGAAGCGGCAGCAATTCCTCGAAGACCACTTGCGCCGCAACCCGTATGAACTCCACCAACTCCGCGTAGGCCTGTTCGTTGGACTCGTCGGCTTCCGCATCATCTCCCGTGGCGCGCGAGATTTCGGTGAAATCTCGGACGATTTCGCCGACGTCGCCGTTCAGCGCCTCAAGATCCGAGATAGACCCAGTGCCCAACCCATAGAGAAATCCGGTGCACCATAATGCCAGGGCGTTGGCACGACCGTTGAGCGGCTGTTCGTCATCGGGCAGCAGGGGTTCGAACTCCATGCCCTGTTCCCCGAAGGATGTCGCGGTCGCGGAAAAGACCCGTTCGAGCACCGCCGCCGACTCGTCACTGAGCGTCGCGCCGTCGGGCAGAATCTCGTTGACCCAGTCCTGCATCCTATAGGGCGACACAGTGCACAGCGCGCCGCACAACGAGCCATGCGCCTCGGCGGCGTCCGCCAGGCCGCCCGCCGTGGCCAGCACGTCTTCAAAGTCCTTGAATCGAATATCCGACATCATGGCGGCGAGAATAATACCGCATAGGGGTGCCAACAAACCGCCCTTTGCATTGCGCAATGGCCCGCTCTATATTGGAGCCTATGAACGAAGCCAACCCGAAGTCCGCCGTCGATCTTGAGCTGAAGCGCCTTGAGAAGCGCCTGGAAGATCTCATCGTGACCGTCAATCACGTCAAGGAGGAGAACCGCGCGCTGCGCCAGCGGCAAGACACACTCACCTCCGAACGCGCAACGCTGCTGCAAAAAAACGAGCAAGTGCGTGCGCGCGTCGAGGCCATGATCGGCAGGCTAAAATCCATGGAACAGGCATGAGCGACAATCAAGCCCGGGTGAGCGTGCGCATACTCGAAAAGGAATATCACATTACCTGTCCGATCGAGGAGCGCTCCGACTTGCTCGATTCCGCCGAGTTCTTGAATCTCAAAATGCGCGAGATCCGCGACACCGGCAAGGTGGTTGGATTGGATCGAATCGCCGTTATTGCGGCGCTTAATATGGCGAACGAACTCATTCGCTTCCGCAATCGTGACACCAATCTCGATTCCGACGTCGGCGGGCGCTTGCGTATCCTGCGCGAGCGCGTAGAGTCGGCTTTGGAGAAGGGTCAACAGCTCGAGCTTTGAGGACCCTCCTCAAGATTAAATTTGGCGCTGCCTGCGGTGTTCGATGCGGATCGGGTTACCTCCTGACCCTAATTTTGTAAACCCCAGGGGCCATTGCTTGCTGGCAACATTGTGCAAGTCCGCCTCGAGCGGAAAGCCTTAAGTGCCGCAGTCGACCCCACCTGTTGCTCAGGTCGGGAGCAACGGTCCAAAACGGCACATGCGGGTAGCGCCATCCCGATGAAACCTATTCTCCGTAAAGAACTGCGCGCGCTGCGCCGTTCATTGAGCGCGCCCGATCATCGGCATCGTTCCACCGCAGCGGCCAAGGCCGTGATGCGGTTGCCCGGGTTTGCCGCCGGCAAACGCGTTGCGCTGTACCTACCCTTCGACGGCGAGATGGATACCGCAGCCTTGATCGGCGCGGCACGGCGGCGCGGGATGCGAGTTTTCGTTCCCGTCATCAGCGATCGGCGTCATCGCCGGCTGCGCTTCTATCCCCTGGAAGGCGCAATCACCCCCGGTGCATTCGGTATCTCCGTGCCAAGCCGACGCTTGCGCCCGATGTCCGCTCAATGGCTGAATCTCATCGTCGTACCCCTGGTAGGCGTTGATGGCGAAGGTAGGCGACTGGGCATGGGGGGTGGATACTATGACCGAGCGTTGTCGTTCCGCCGCCGGCGCCGATACTGGATGGGACCGAAACTCGTCGGGCTCGCCTTTGATTGCCAGCGCAGCGGCGTAAAATTCGCCGAAGAATGGGACCTGCAACTGAATACCCTGGCAACTGAATCGGGAGTGCAACACTTCTTATGAACCATTGGCTGCTCAAATCGGAACCGGCCAGCTTCAGCATCGATGATCTTGGCAAGGCTCCAAAACAAACCACCGCATGGGATGGTGTGCGCAATTTCCAGGCGCGCAACATGCTGCGCGATTCCATGAAAAAGGGCGATTTGGCGTTTTTCTACTATTCCAGCTGTGACGTACCCGGGATCGCCGGGATCGTCAGCATCGCCCGCGAGGGCTATCCGGACGCCACGGCGTTCGACCCCAAGCATCATCATTACGACGCGGAGTCGAAGCAGGATGCACCCCGCTGGTTCGTCATCGACGTGAAATTGGAACGCAAGCTCAAGCGCATCATCACTCTCGATGAACTGCGCACGCACGCCGCAAAGAAGCTCAAGGATTTCGTTTTACTGCGCCGTGGGAATCGCTTGTCGGTCATGCCGGTGTCGGCAAAGGATTGGGATTTCATTCTCAGCCTCGAGTGACTTCGATCACATCGCTAGCACATAGTCGCGCACGAAGCGCAAGCTATTGCTTGTAAATTAATTATTCGTGTATATACTCGGACCCCGGACTAACCCGATAACGGAGTTTCTAACATGGCAGCGAAAGCAAAGAAGGCGAAGAAGAAGGTAGCTAAGAAAAAGGCCGCTAAGAAGAAGTAAGCCTTCGAAAGTAATCAACTGTGCCCGCGTAAGCGGGCACAGTTGTTTCTGAGGGTAGGAAATCTCGCATGTCACGAGATCTTTCACTGGAAAAAAAACGCCGCGCCGCGCAAGCCGCGATGAGCTATATCAAAAGCGGCATGGTGTTAGGTATCGGCACGGGCTCGACGGTGAATCAGCTCATCGAAGTGCTGAAAGAGCGTAAATTCCAGCTTTCCGGCGCTGTCTCGAGCTCGCGCCAAACTTCCGAGAAACTGCAAGCGGCGCGTATCCCGGAACTGGATCTCAACACATCAGGCGACCTTGAGCTGTATATCGACGGCGCCGATGAAGCCACCGCGGATGGCACCCTGATCAAGGGCGGCGGCGCCGCGCTGACGCGCGAAAAGGTGGTTGCCGCCGCCTCGAAGCGATTCATCTGCATCATCGATGATTCGAAGCTGGTCCCGGTGCTGGGTACCTTCCCGCTGCCCGTCGAGGTCATACCCATGGCCCGTTCGTATGTCGCACGCCAGCTGGTGAAGCTGGGCGGACAGCCGGTTTGGCGTGAAGGCGTCACCACCGACAACGGCAACCCGATCTTGGACGTCCATAATCTGAGACTTGATGATCCCAGGGCGTTTGAATCCGCGGTGAATCAAATAGCGGGCGTGGTGACGGTGGGTCTGTTCGCATGGCGCCGCGCCGACGTGCTGATCGTGGCGGGCGAGGACGGGGTGAGAACCTTGGATATCGCCGGCCAGGATTCCCGCTCTTAGATTTCCACTCGGGTGCCGATCTCGACGACCCTGTTGGGCGGCAACCCGTAGTAATCGGCGATGACCTGGGCGCTGCGCGCCATCTGCATGAAGGCTCTGCGCCGCAGCGGTGGCAGGTCGGAGCGGCGGCCCGGGAGCAATTCCTCCCGGCTCAAGAAAAACGTCGTCTGTTCAGGTTCGTAAGGCACGCCATAGCCTTCCGCCTCCCTTAAGATCGCCGTGATGTCGGGTTTCTCCATGAACCCAAACTGCGCCACCACCCGAACGATACCCTCACACACCGGAGTCACGGTAAGGTGCTTGGTCGCGCCGATGCGCGGCACCTCGCGGGTCACGACCGTCAACAGCACCACACGCTCGTGCATGACGCGATTGAATTTGATGTTGTTGAGCAACGCGCGCGGAATACCCGACGCCTTCTGGTCCATGAAAACCGAGGTACCGGCGACGCGCACGGGCGGGTCTAGCTTTAGGTCCTCGATAAAATCGCGTACCGGTTTCTGCTCGCGCAACAGCCGCGTCATCAGCGAGGCGCGACCGCTCTGCCAGGTTTGCATGAGCCAGAAAATAATAAATCCCGACACCAGCGGCAGCCAGCCGCCGTCCTCGAGCTTGGTCAAATTCGCAAGCAGGAACCCGATGTCCACGACGAACAACAGGGATAGTCCCATACGCAGCCATCGGCTTTCCTTGCCCGTTCGCGATTTGATGAGGCTCAGCGTCAGAGGAGTCACGATGGTCATCGCGCCGGACACGGCCAAGCCATACGCGCCGCCCAACGCCGCCGAGCTGCCGAAGCCGGCGACCAATGCAAGCGCCGCCACCATGAGGATCCAGTTCATGGTGGGTACATAGATTTGCCCGGCAACATCCGCCGAGGAATGCTCGACGCGTACTCGAGGTAACAGCCCCAAGCTGACCGCCTGCGTGGTGACCGAAAAGACCCCGGAGATGACGGCTTGCGAGGCGATGACGGTAGCCGCGGTCGCGAGAATGACCAAGGGCCACAGCGACCAGGCAGGTGCCATCAAATAAAACGGGTTGCTGATGGCCGCCGGGTTTTCGATCAACATCGCCCCCTGGCCGAAATAATTGACGACCAATGCCGGCATGACAAGGCAGATCCAGCCCAGCCGAATCGGCGCTTTTCCAAAGTGGCCCATATCCGCGTACAGCGCTTCGCCGCCGGTCACGCACAAGAACACACCGGCCAGTACCGCAAGAGAACCCACCTGGTGTTGACGCAAGAGACCTAGCGCATGTGAGGGATCAACCGCCAGCAACACGCCCGGCTCGCGCAAGATCCAGCGCAGCCCCATCACGAACAGCACCGCAAACCAAAACAACATCACCGGGCCGAACATCCTGCCCACCGAACCGGTACCCCGGCGCTGGATGAGAAACAGTCCCACCAATACGACCATGGTGATCGGCAGCACCGGAATCTGCGCATCGGGTGCCGCGATATGCAAACCTTCAACGGCACTCAATACCGAAATTGCCGGCGTGATGGCGCCGTCCGCGAAAAAAAGCGAAGCGCCTAGAATCCCCAGCGTGGCGTAAATTCTTCGTCGCGGACTGGCGCGCGCGGTGTTGATCACCAGCGCCGTCAAAGCCAGCACCCCGCCCTCGCCCTTGTTGTCGGCGTTGAGCACCACCGTGACGTACTTCAGCAGGATGACGAGGACTAAAGACCAGAAGATTAGCGACAGGACGCCGAGCACGTGCGCCGGCGTAACCGCGATGCCGGGCCCGACAAAACAGGCCGACACGGCATAGAGCGGGCTGGTGCCGATGTCGCCGAACACCACGCCGAGCGCCGAAAGGGCCAGTGGTGCGAGTCGCTGACTCGAATTGCGTTCGCCCGACATCTAAATCCTTCGCACCCATTAAGATCAGGGCCCACAAGGGTGGGCCCTGTTTTGGCTGGGGGACTAGGATTCGAACCTAGGTAAACGGTGTCAGAGACCGTTGTCCTACCACTAGACGATCCCCCAAAACTTGATCGTTTAACGGGAGGCCGAAGGCGCCCTAATAGCTTAGCGTTTGGAGAACTGAGTGCCGCGTCGCGCCTTGCGACGACCGACCTTCTTACGTTCGACTTCACGCGCGTCGCGGGTCACGAACCCGGCCTTGCGCAGGGGCGAACGCAGCGTCTCGTCATAGGCCATGAGCGCGCGGGTAATTCCGTGGCGAATGGCACCGGCCTGACCCGTTATTCCACCGCCCTCGACATGCGCTTCGACATCGAATTTGCCGTCGAGTTGAACCGCGCCGAAGGGCTGCTGCACGATCATGCGGCCGGTTTCCCGCCCGAAAAACTCTTCCAGGCTACGGCCATTGATCAATACCTTGCCCGAGCCCTGGCGCAGATAGACCCGCGCGCTGGAGGTTTTGCGACGGCCGGTACCGTAAAAGGAATTGGCGAGATTTGCCATTGATTGTCCTAAAGAAATTAGATTTCCAGCGCTTTAGGCTGCTGTGCTTGGTGGGGATGATCTTTGCCGCTAAAGACATGCAGCTTCTTATACATGCGGCGGCCCAGGGGGCCCTTCGGCAACATGCCCTTAACCGCAAACTGGATCGCGCGCTCCGGGTGCTCCTGCAGCAATTTGCCCAGCGAGATGCTCTTCAAGTTACCCACGTAGCCTGTGTGCTGGTGGTAGAACTTGTCCGTAAGCTTGGCCCCCGTGACGCGCACAGCCCCGGCGTTGACCACCACGATGTGGTCGCCAAGGTCTTGATGGGGCGCATAATTCGGCTTGTGCTTGCCCTTCAAGCGATGCGCGATTTCAGAGGCCAGACGGCCCAGGGTTTTGCCTGCGGCGTCGACTAGAAACCAGTCGCCGCGAGTCTCTTCAGGCTTTGAAAATACCGTATACATGGAAATACTCGAATGATTCGGGTGGTCTACGAAAGGCGCGAAAGTGTACAGAACAGCGCGTTCAGATGCCAGCCCCGCACTTTAAGCCTTCAGTCCCTATAATATAATGTGTCATGGAGAGCCGCAGATTCGATTCCGTGGACCAGGTATTGGGCGGAATAGACAGGATAATCAAGAACTTAACGGTACCCCCGCGCGCCTCAAGGAAGGTGCCAGGCAGCGCTGCGGCTGAGGCCTTGCCGCCACCCGAGCGGGCTGAATCGATCCGCCTCATGCGGGTAAATCATTCCGGCGAGGTTGCCGCGCAAGCCTTGTACCAGGGGCAAGCCCTCACCGCGCGCGACGCCGAGGTCAAGTCTTCGATGCAGCGGGCCGCCGCCGAGGAGATGGATCATTTGGCCTGGTGCGAGCAACGCCTGAGCGAATTGCGGGGTCGAGCCAGCCTCTTGAACCCGCTCTGGTATTTTGGCTCCCTGGGACTCGGCGCCTTTGCCGGCGCGCTCGGCGATCGCGCCAGCTTGAGCTTCATCGCCGAGACCGAAAAACAGGTCGAATCGCATTTGCGCGATCACCTGGATCGCTTGAGCGCCAAGGATTTACGCAGCCGCGCCATCCTCGAACAGATGACGCATGACGAGATGCAGCATGGGGCGAAGGCCGCCTCGATGGGAGGTACATCGGTGCCGAAATCAGTGGCCTTGGCCATGCGCGCGCTATCCCGGCTGATGACCAAAGGCTCGTATTGGATCTGACTTTCGGCCCGTTAGTGCTTGCGATTCCGGGACTTATGTAATAAAACGTGCGCCAGCATCGCCGATTAATAGACGAAAAAACCAAGCGGGAGTGAACATGGAAGAAGGGGCAAAAGCCTTAAGCGATATCCCAGCGATCAATCGTTTCTTGAGCTACTGCCGAATACGGACAGTCCCTTCAAAGACCGTGATCATTCACGCCGGCGACCTGCCGGACATCTTGTACTACATCATTTCGGGCTCGGTCGAAGTCATGATCGAAGACGAAGACGGCAACGAAATGGTCCTTGCCTACTTAAATAAGGGCCAGTTCTTCGGGGAAATGGGCCTGTTCTACGAACAACCGACCCGCAGCGCCTGGGTGCGCACTCGTCAGCAGTCCGAACTCGCGGAGATGACCTATCCGCGCTTCCGTCAAATCGCCGCGGAAAGCCCGGGATTGATATTCGAATTGGCAACGCAGTTGGCGACCCGCCTGGATCGCACCAATCGCAAGCTGGGCGATCTGGCTTTCGTCGATGTCACCGGCCGCGTGGCGCACGCCATCATGGATCTGTGCGGCGAACCGGACGCGATGACGCATCCTGAAGGGATGCAGATCAAAGTCAGCCGGCAGGAACTGTCACGCTTGGTGGGATGCTCGCGCGAAATGGCCGGACGGGTCCTCAAGGTGTTGGAGGAGCAAGGACTGCTGCGCGCCACTGGAAAAACCATTGTGGTATTCAACGCGCGGCCCAAGGTCAAGACGCGTCCGCTGATTGTCCCGGTGAAGGCCGGCGCCAACGTCGGCGCGACCAAGAATGCGCGGGCCGAGCAGCCCGATGATGATGAAGACGAGGATGACGAGGACGACGAATAGCCTTTAGGCTGATTTCCTGCCTATTTCGATTTGCGCGCGCATCGCCTTGATCGTAGCGGCATAGTCCGCGCTGCCGAAGATCGCCGAGCCCGAGACGAACGTATCCGCGCCCGCCCTGGCGATGGCGGCAGCGTTCTCGACCTTGACACCGCCGTCGATTTCCAAACGTATGTCGCGCTTGGCAGCGCGTATCCGCGCGCGCGCCTCGGTGAGCTTCGGCAGCACCTCGGGAATGAACTCCTGTCCGCCAAATCCCGGATTGACCGACATCAACAAGATCACGTCGATCTTGTCGATCACGTAGTCCAACCAATTCAAGGGTGTCGCCGGATTGAATACCAATCCCGGTTTGCAGCCCGAGTGCCGGATGAGTTGAATGGTCCGATCCACGTGCAAAGTCGCCTCCGGATGAAAGCTGATGTTGCTCGCGCCCGCTTTGGCAAACTCGACCACCAAGGGGTCGACCGGCGACACCATCAAATGCACATCGATGGGCGCCTTCACCTTGGCCTTGCGCAACGCCTCGCACACCAAAGGACCGACGGTGAGGTTCGGTACATAGTGATTGTCCATGACGTCGAAGTGAATCCAATCGGCGCCGGCGGCGAGCACCGCGTTGACTTCCTCGCCCAGGCGGGCGAAATCAGCGGACAGAATCGACGGGGATATGATGATGCCCATGGCCTTTAGCGCAATCCGCGCGCCGCGCGTATGCCTTCATAGGCTTCTTGAATGCGCTGAGTTTTCTCTTTTGCCATTTGTGCCATCGACTCCGGCAGGCCGTTAGCGACAAGTTTATCAGGATGATGGCGGCTCATTTGGCGCCGATAGGCCTTGATGAGTTCTTGGTCGCTGATTCCGGACTCGACCTCGAGCTCCGCATAGCATTCTGCCAGGGACTCGGCCTTGCCGTGCGACTGGCGCGCGCGCACCGACGTCTCCAGATGCGCGAACTCGGCGGCCGATAGCCCCAGGCGCTCGGCGATCTTCAATAAAGTTCTGCGGGCCGGCGGCGATATGCCGTTGCCGGCGAGCGCCGCGCGCAGCTGCATCTCTACGAAAGCCCGCAGCAGGCCATAGCGCAGACCGCAAGACTCACGCAGCCTCTCGATGCTGAGCTCAGCGTCGTAGCCCGGCGACTTCCCGGTCCTGAAGTAGGCGATCGCGGCGGCGCTGTCCGCCGCACTTAAATTCAATTCCTGCATGACTTTCTGCGCTGCGTCGATTTCAGCCTCGGAGACGCGGCCATCGGACTTGGCCACATGGCCCATGATCTCGAAGGTGGTGCGGAAGAATTCATCCGAGATCGATATGCCGTTGGGAGCGCCCGCGAGCCCCCCGGCCTTGGGGTCGAGCATATAGCCGATGACGGCGCCGAGCGCGGCACCCCAGGCGCTGCGTGTGATCAGGAAGCCGACCATAGCCCCGATAAAAATGCCGTTCCAACTCATTCGCGTTGACCTATGCGCCCTTATCCCGCCACAATCGCCGACCTTCAATGTTAGCAGTCGCGAGCGCTTACACATGGAACAGTATTCGCATTCGGCACCGCTTTTTGAGACGCGCATACGCGGTCTGAAAAAAATTCACCAGGGCAAGGTGCGTGACATCTACGATGTGGATGACCAGCACTTGCTGATCGTCGCCACCGATCGACTGTCAGCGTTCGACGTGGTCCTGCCCGACCCTATTCCATTCAAAGGCCAGGTGCTGACCCAGATCTCGCTATTTTGGTTTGCAAAGACCAGCCATATCACCGCCAACCACCTCTCCGATCTGCGCGTCGAGGACGTCGTCGCCGACCCCGCTGAGCGCGCGCAACTGGCCGGACGCTCCATGGTGGTGAAAAAACTCACCGCATTGCCGATCGAGGCGGTGGTGCGCGGCTATCTCATCGGCTCCGGCTACAAGGACTACAAGCTGCACGGCGCGGTGTGCGGCATCGACCTGCCGGCCGGCTTGAAAATGGCGGAGCGCCTGCCGGAACCGATATTCACGCCGGCCTCAAAAGCACCCGCCGGTTCTCATGACGAGAACATCGATTTCGAGGCCATCGTGAAACTGGTCGGGCTGGAATGTGCCACGAACGTTCGCCGCATCGCCCTCGAGGTGTATCGCTTTGCCGCCGAGCATGCGCGCGCGCGCGACATCATCATCGCCGACACCAAATTCGAATTCGGCGTCGACCGAGCCGGGCGGCTTTATCTCATCGACGAAGCGTTGACACCGGATTCCTCGCGATTTTGGCCGATGGCCTCTTACAAGCCGGGCATCAGTCCGCCGAGTTTCGACAAGCAATTCGTGCGCGACTATTTGGAGTCGCTGCATTGGAACAAGAAGCCGCCCGCGCCGCATCTACCGGCGGAGATTCTGGCCCGCACCAGCGATAATTATCGCGAGGCTCTGAAGCTGCTCACTGCCTGAGGCGCGATATGCCCCGGTGGTATCAGAATCTAGCAGACCGATTGTTCACGGGCTCGCGCTACATGGGTCCACCCTGGGGCCCGGTGCTGCGCGTCGTGCGCTATCCGGTGGCGCTGATTCGCGATTGGCTGGATGGCGAAATCAGCGTTCAGGCGATGAGTCTTGCGTACACGACTTTGCTGTCGTTCGTGCCCCTGCTGGTGTTTATTTTTTTGATTCTGAAAGGCCTCGGTGCGCGCGGTGATCTGAGAATCCTTCTTGATCAATTCTTCCAGCCCATGGGAAGCGCGGCGTCGCAGTTGACGGAAAGCGTGCTGCAGTTCGTCATGAATATGCGCAGCGACTTGCTAGGAACGCTGGGGCTGGCGTTTCTCGTATACACCGTGGTTACGATGATTCAAAAAATCGAGAACAGCTTCAATTTCCTGTGGCGCGTGGCTCGCCCGAGAAGCTTCGCGCGCCGTATCGCGGAGTACTTGAGCGTCATGATCTTTGGCCCGATTCTGGTGGCCGTGACGTTGGGCCTGCTGGCGAGCGCGGAAAATAGTCCGCTCGCCAAATGGGTGGACGCCATTGCGCCGCTGGCCTGGACATTGGGTGCCGTCGGGCAAATCCTGCCGTATGCGATCGTCACCCTGGTCTTCACGTTCATGTACATGTTCATTCCGAATACCAAGGTGCAATTTCGCGCGGCGTTGATCGGCGGTATCACCGCCGGCATCCTCTGGGCACTGGTCGGCAAGGTGTTTACGGCCTACCTCGTATATGCCTCCTCGATGGTCGCGGTCTACACGGGATTTGCCATCGTCCTGACCACGTTGCTGTGGGTCCACTTGAGTTGGCTCATATTGCTCATCGGCGCACAACTCGCGTTCTATCTGCAGTTTCCGCAATACCTGCGATACGGCCAAGAAACTTTCGAAATGACGGGAAGAGATCGCGAACAGGCGGCACTGTCCGCGATGTACCTCATCGGCCGCGACTATGCGGCCGGTAAGAGCGTCTGGACGGCGCCGCGGCTCGCGGCCGAGCTCGACATCCCCGGCATCGTCATGGCGCCCATCCTCGGTTGTTTGGAGGAATCCGGCTTAATCGTGGCCACCGAAAAGGGGCATCTCGTCCCCGGCCGCGATCTTGAACAGATCCGGCTGGTGCAGATCCTCGACACCGTCAGGTCGTATCATGGCGCTCGATTGGCGGTCGTCATACACAGCGCCGAGCCCGCGGTGGCCTTGCTCAAGGAGGTCGAGTCCGCCATGCGAGCGCCTTTGGGCAGCCGCTCGCTCAAGGACTTAGTTGCGGGCCCTAACGCCTAAGGATCATTCGCCGGCGATGGTCATTTCCTGCACCAAAATAGACCCAACCCGTATGCCGCCGCGCATGTCGATGTCATCGCCCGCCGCGGCTATCCCTGAGAACATCGACCGTAGGTTTCCGGCGATGGTGATTTCAGCGACGGGGTACTGGATCGCGCCATTCTCCACCCAGAAGCCCGCCGCACCGCGGGAATAGTCGCCTGTCACGGTATTCACGCCCTGCCCCATCAGCTCGGTCAGCAGCAAGCCCGTGCCCATGCGCGCCAGCATGGCGTCGAAGCCGCCCGCGAGCGTCGGTGCCACGATGAGATTGTGCGAGCCTCCGGCGTTGCCCGTGGATTGCAAGCCGAGCTTTCTGGCCGAATAACTGGACAGGATATAACCGGTCAGCACGCCTTCGGCGACCAGCTCACGATCGCGGGTGGCGACACCCTCGTCATCAAATGGTGCGCTGGCGATGGCCTTTCGGATATGCGGCCGCTCGGCGATGGAGAAATCGGTGGGAAACACTTGCTGCCCTGCCGAATTCAATAGGAACGAGGCCTGCCGGTATTGGCTGCTGCCGCGGATCGCCGCGACAAAATGGCCGATGAGCCCGCGCGCCACCTCCGGCACGAACAGTACGGGCGCGCGACGGGTGTTGATTTTGCGCGGTCCCAAGCGCGCGATGGTGCGGCGCGCGCTTTCACGACCGACGGCCTCCGGGTCCTGCAGCTCGTGCCAATCGCGTGAACTGGAGTACCAATAGTCGCGCTGCATGTCCTCGCCGGTTCCGGCCAGGACCACGCAACTTAAGGTATGCGAAGTGGTCGGATAGCCGCCCAGAAAGCCATGCGTGTTGCCATACACATGCAGCCCGTGATGAGTGCCGACCGACGCACCTTCTGAATTATTGATGCGCGCATCGAAGCTCAAGGCCGCCGCCTCGCAAGTTTTGGCAATCTCGATGGCGCGGTCCGCGCCGACATTCCAAGGATGCGAAAGATCCAGATCCTGCGGCGCCTGCGCCATCAGCGCCGCATCGGCAAGTCCCGCGCTTGAGTCTTCCGCGGTGAAGCGGGCAATGCTGCAGGCCTTGGCGACGGTCTCACGCACGGCGTCCAGCGAGAAATCGGCCGTGCTGGCCGTGCCCTTGCGCTGTCCGAAGTACACGGTGATTCCCATGCTGCGGTCGCGCTGGTGCTCCAGGGTTTCCACTTCCCCGAGCCGCACGCCCACCGACAGACCCGTATCCTGGCTCACCGCGGCTTCCGCCTGCGAGGCGCCGCGTGCTCGCGCTTCCTCGAGGGCGCGCTCGATGATCGACTCAAGATCCGCTTGGGCAAGGCGCGCGGTGGTACTGATTACAGCCATCGAGAACTCCGGGCTTGGGTTCGGGGTATCGGGCCGATGATTCTACCGGCCCGAGTGATAGCATGGGGAATATGAGCGGCGAGAATAAAACGCAGGATACGGGCGAATCCGAGGAGCAGCGGCTCAGCAAGAGCGCCCGCAAACGGGAGGCAGCATCCCTGCAGGAGCTGGGCGTGAAATTATCGGCCCTGCCGGATCAGGAGATTAAGGCGCTGGACCTCCCGGAGAATCTATTTGTCGCATTGCGCGACCTGCGCCGGCTGCCTTCCCATGGGGCGCAGGTCCGGCAGCGTCAATACATCGGCAAGCTGATGCGCAACATCGATCCTGAGCCGGTGCTCGCCAAGCTGGCGGAGCGCAAGCAGCGCCACGATGTCGAAATTCGGCATTTTCAGCAACTCGAGCGCTGGCGAGATCGATTGTTGTCGGAGCCTAAGGCGATTGACGAGTTGCTGGAGGAGTATCCGAATGCCGATCGCTCGGCGCTCACCAAACTTCTCGAAAAGGCCGAAAAAGAGCGTCTGGAACAGCGTTCCCCGGTGGGCGCCCGGGAACTTTTTGCGTTTCTGCGCCAGTTGCTCGGATAGATTGGTAAACTTGCCCGATGAAGCCCTTGGTCGGAGTCATTATGGGGTCCTCGTCCGACTGGGAGACCATGCAGGCGGCGGGAGAGACCTTGGACTGCTTGAAGATTGCGCATGAGGTGCGCGTAATCTCGGCCCACCGCACGCCGGACCTGTTATTCGAGTATGCCGCCTCGGCGCGTCAACGCGGACTGAAGGCCATCATTGCCGGCGCCGGCGGTGCTGCTCATCTGCCCGGCATGACCGCCGCCAAGACCTCCCTTCCGGTGCTTGGCGTTCCGATTCAATCCAAGGTATTGAACGGCATCGATTCCCTGCTGTCGATTGCGCAAATGCCGAGCGGGGTTCCGGTCGCCACCTTCGCCATCGGCACGGCTGGCGCGAAGAACGCGGCATTGTTCGCCGCGGCCATTCTCGCCAATGAATTTGCCGACGTGCGCGCTGCCTTGGACGCATTTCGCCAGGCGCAGACTGCGGCTGTGCTCGCCAAACCGGATCCTCGCGCCTCTTGAAATTTGCGCGCGTCGGCATCGTGGGAGCCGGCCAGTTGGGGCGCATGCTGGCGCTGGCCGGATACCCCCTTGGGGTTCGTTGCCTGTTTCTGGATCGAGCCGCCGACGCACCCGGTGGCCAGGTCGCACCCATTCTCGTCGGCGATCTTGAGGATCCGGCGCGCCTCGCCGAATTGGCGTCAAGCAGCGACGTCCTGACTTTTGACTGGGAGAATATTTCCGGCCGTGCCCTTGAGCCTCTGGAGCGCATCACCCGGATACGGCCGCCTCGAGCAGCGCTCGAAGTAGCGCAAGATCGTATGACCGAAAAAGCCCTGTTTGCGAAACTCAAGATTCCGGTGGCTGAGCACGCCGCGATCGAGACGAAACAGGAACTCATGGAAGCGATGCGAGCGATCGGGCTTCCCGGTGTGCTGAAAACCCGCCGTTTGGGCTATGACGGCAAGGGTCAATTTGTGCTCAAGCAACCGGCACACATCGACGCGGCATGGGCCGCCATTGGCGGCGCCGGCCTTATTTACGAGAAGTTTCAAACATTCTCCCGCGAGCTATCGATCGTGGGCGCGCGATCCGCGAGCGGGCAAGCGGTGTTCTATCCGTTGTCTGCCAATGTTCATGGCGGCGGTATTCTGCGCTACAGCGTAGCGCCTTTTGCCAATGCGCGACTCGAGCGCTCCGCGCGCCT
Organism: uncultured Gammaproteobacteria bacterium; assembly: GCA_963749775.1. Classification (GTDB taxonomy): domain Bacteria; phylum Pseudomonadota; class Gammaproteobacteria; order Steroidobacterales; family Steroidobacteraceae; genus Bog-1198. The sequence goes on along the minus strand of CAVVPB010000003.1, from coordinate 226,097 downwards.
CTACCTGACGCGGGTCATGAACGCGCTGGCCTACGTTGGGGTTCTTGCCATCGAATTTTTCGTGGTGGGCGGGCGATTGGTGGCGAATGAAATGGCGCCCCGAGTTCACAATTCGGGGCACTGGACCATCGAAGGCTGCGTCGCGAGCCAGTTCGAGAACCATCTGCGCGCCATCTGCGATCTGCCCCTGGGCAGCACTCGTGCATTGGGCCACACCGCGATGATCAATTTCCTGGGAAAAATGCCCGATCGCGATCGCTTGTTGGCGATCGATGGATTGGCGTTTCACGACTATGGTAAGCAACCGCGACCGGGCCGCAAGTTGGGCCATTGCACCATCCTTGCGAGCCGCGCGAAGGGGCGCGATCTGGCCCTGGCGCAGGCGCTAAAATTGATCGAGTGGGGATAGACTGCATCGTATAGCGTAGGTCACCATAACCTAAGAGTGACGGCGGGATGTACTTAGAACACTTCAAACTCAACGAATTGCCGTTTCGCTTAAGCCCGGACCCGCAATTCCTGTACTTAAGCAAACAGCATGCGCGCGCCAAGGCGTATATGGAGTCGACGATCTGGTTTGCCGACGGTTTCGTGGTGATAACCGGGGAAATCGGCGCCGGCAAAACCACGTTGATCGAGACCTTCGTGCGGGAGCTGCAATCCGACGTGATCGTGGCGCAGATCAATCAAACGCAATTGTCGCCGACCGAATTTCTGCAGACCGTGCTCGTGCAATTTGGGTTCTCGCCCTTCGCCATGAACAAGCCGGAAGTGATAGCGACGCTGCAGCAATTCTTGATGGAGCAGTACAGCAACGGGCGCAAGGTGTTCCTGATCGTCGACGAAGCGCAGAACCTGAACAACCGCGTGCTCGAGGAAATTCGCATGCTGTCGGGCGTTGAGACCACCAAGGAAAAGGCGCTGCACATCATCCTCGCGGGACAGCCGGAACTGAATGACAAGCTGAATTCGCAAGAACTGCTGCAACTCTCGCAACGCGTGCGGCTGCGATTTCATCTCACCGCCCTCACGGCGGCGGAGACGAGCGCCTATATCGATCATCGCCTCGAGGTCGGCGGATCCCAAGGGCGGCGGATATTCGCCGAAGAAACCTACCCCACGATATACAAGTACACCGGCGGGGTGCCGCGCTTGATCAATTCGCTTTGCGATACGTGCATGAATGCTGCCTTCAGCAGAAATAAGGATACGGTGGCGGTTGAGGACCTCGAGGCCGCCATTGGCGAACTGCAGTGGGTCGAATTTGCTTCCGGCACCAACCGGATGAAGGTCCCTCAGGTCGAGGACGCCGCGCCGTCAAACACCAGTGAACACGGTCCCGTGGTCGGGAGAATTCTTCTCGCCAGCGAGGGCAAGACGGTGATGGAACGAGAATTGAAGCCCGGCCGTCTCGTGATTGGCCGCACCGCCGACAATGATGTGCAAATCGACAGCAAATTCATCAGCCGTCATCATTGCCATATCATCACCAAGGCCGATTCATGCGTCATTGAGGATCTCAACAGCACCAACGGCATATCGGTGCAGTCCAAACGGGTGCGTCGGCACAATTTAAACGACGGCGACGTGGTGCAAGTCGGTCAGCACGAGATCATGTATATCGACGAGCGTACGCCCCGGGTGAGAATCTCGCAGGACCCCGTCGACACCGGCGTCGTCGAAATGCCCAAGCCCGGCTAGCGGTTCAGATTCGAGGGCAGGTCGATGGTTTCGCCGGTGTACTCGCGGCTCAACGCGCGGTAGTCCTTGCGGCGCAGGAACAACGTCAGAGCGGCGGTCAAGGCGCACAAGCCGATGACGAAGGCTGCTTTGCCGCCAAATCCCAGCGGATTGACGTAGAAAAGAAATATCGCCAAGGCGCCGATTACCACATAGATAAGCGGCAGGCTTTCATAGAGCGGGCGGGCCAAGCGCATGGAATAACACCTCCGTGCGCCCATAGTAATGCCGATACCGCAAGGTACCCAATAGATTTAACTTAACACCCGATTATGGATGTCGGCGGGGCTTACCCCTCCCTCAGGGCGTTCCTTCAGTCCTTGCCGACCAGCATTTCGGCAATGCGGGATAACCACGAGTTGCGCCACCCCTCGACGTGCAAGCGTTCGCTCTTCGGCTTCGTCGCGCGCTTCGCTTCCAACAGAAGATCCTTCGGGATCTGAAACGTGCCTGTCATTGAATTATCGGCCATGGGATCTCTCTCGTGTGGTGACGACGTTGAGACTAACGAGTCCGCCGCAGTCGCTGATGAGACTTGGCGCACGCTTTCGCCGCCTTCAACAACGCAGCGACGCCGTCGCGTCGCCGAGAAGCGACGCATTGATCCTGCAACAGGTTATGACAGCGCCGTTATGTCAGAGCGACTAGCGAGATGAGCCGTGCAGTCGGGTTGACTCGAACTCATCACCGGGCAACCAATTCACCGTCTCTCGAGCGAGCATCGCTTGCCAACCCAACGCGAAGCCGAATTTGGCGAGCGCCGCATTGCTGGTGAAATCCATCGAGGGCGTGAACTCATCGCTCGGACGATGGTAGCGATTCGCGTTGTAGTCATCGTGCTGCGCCTTGCCCCATTCGGGCGGATGACCCGCAAACTTCACTCCGGCGTTGATCGAGAACGCCGGCACGCCGGCGCGCGCCAGACTGAAGTGATCGGAGCGATAGTAGTGGCCGGCACCGGGCTCGGCGTCCGCTTGAATCTCGAATCCAAAAGCGGCGGCCGTCTTTTTGACTGTCGGATAAAACGAGGTGCGCTCGGCGCCCGTGACGGTGACGGATTGCGGCATGCCGATCGGCAAGATCGCATCGAAATTCAAACCCAGTGCGATCCTGGAGGCTGGAATCGGCAGGTGCTTGCCCAAGTAATTCGAGCCCAACAGCCCCTTCTCTTCCGCCGTAACCGCGGCGAACAACACCGGCGATGGCGGGCGCGCCGCAGAGGCGGCAAAGGCGCGCGCCAGCTCCAGCAGAATGCCGCAGCCGGTGCCGTTGTCCACGGCGCCGTTGTAAATGTTGTCGCCGCTTGCGCCCTCGTCGATCCCGAGATGATCGTAATGGGCCGAATACACCACGGCTTGAGTGGCGGCAGCGGCATTCGCGCCGGGCAATAGGCCGAGCACGTTGTACGCCTGGAACTCGCGCACCTTGCTCACGACGTGCGCTTTGAATCGCACCGGCAATTCCTTTGCCTGGAACTGCCGCGTGCCGGCCGCCTTAAGCATTTCGTCCAGTTTCAGGTTCGACGCGTCGAACAACTGCCGCGCGACACTCAGCTGGATCCACGATGCGACTTTGAGCTTCGGATCCGTGTCGTTGCGCAAATAGACCTGCTCCCCGCTCCATGAGTTGCGTACCACGTCCCAGCCGTAGCTGGCAAGATCGGTGCGATGAATGATCAGCGCCCCCACCGCGCCCTTGCGCGCCGCCTGCTCGAATTTGTACGTCCAGCGTCCGTAATAAGTGAGCGCGTCGCCGTTGAAGAATTTCGGATCCTTGGAGGGCGGTTCGTTGACGATCACGAGCACCACTTTGCCCTTGACATCCACTCCCTTGAAGTCGTTCCACTGGTATTCGGGCGCCTCGATGCCGTAGCCGACGAAGACGATGGGGGCATCGATGTCGACGCTGTCGGTCTGCGTTTGATTGCCCGCTACAAAGTCCTCGGCGAGCTTCAGATTCATCGCCTCGCCATGCGCCGCCTGCCAGGAAGCTGACGTGGCCGGCAAGGTCTTGACGCCGACGAATTCGACCTTTTGCAAATAACTCCCGGCATCACCGGCCGGCTTCAGACCGGCCAGAGCAAATTGGGTGGCAATGTAATTTGCCGCGATGTCGCCGCCGCGCGTGCCGGTTCCGCGGCCCTCAAGGAGGTCATGGGCCAGAAATTGCACGTGCGCCGCGATGCGCCGCGCGTCGATGCTCTGCATGGCGGCGGCAGCTCCTGCCGGGAGCCCCCCTGGCGAAGCCGGCTGGGCGGCCCCCGTGGCTAGCGCAGCCGCTCCCAGGGTCATGCCAAGGATCAGCGATGCGGGTCGGAAGGATTTCATCGTAGGGCTCCGAATAAAAGCGGTCGCGAATGATGTCACAGGCAGGAATTGCTGGCGAGATGCCTTCTTAGGCTTGCGTTGAGAAGATCGGCAAAAAAGCGCGCAACGCGCCAGTCCTCGCAGAAAATCAAATACGCGCTTCTTATTGTCGCCAATGTCAATCGGGGACGGCGGCTCGATCGATGTAGGGGTGCGAATGTCCCAGGCGGTCGCAAACGCGGTAGTGCCCGTCGCTGACCTCGCTTAAGTACGTGGGTCCGATGGGAACCTTGCCGTGACCACCGGGTATGTCGAGCACATAGGTTGGCTGGCAGAGCCCTGAAATATGGCCCCGCAGCGAACGCATCAGCTCCTGGCCGGCGGCGATGGAGGTCCTGAAGTGAGCGGTGCCCCTGGCCAAGTCCCCGTGGTGCAAGTAGTAGGGTTTGATGCGCATCTCGACCAATCTCTTAAACAAGTCCTTGAGCGAGTCCGCGTTGGCGTTCACTCCACTGAGCAACACCGTTTGACTCAGCATCGGTAGTCCGGCGTCGATCAACTTCGCGCACGCGCTGCGCGCCTCGGCGGACAGCTCGCGCACGTGGTTGGCGTGCAGCACGACGTACACCGCCTTGCGGATCTTGAGCGCGGCCAGAAGATCGTCATCGATTCGCTCCGGCTTTACCACCGGAACGCGCGTGTGAAATCGCACCACGCCCACATGCGAGAGAGCCTCGAGACGCTGCATGACGGCACGCAGGCGCCTCGCCGACAGCGCGAAGGGATCGCCGCCCGAGACGATCACTTCCCAGATTTCCTCCCGGGATTCGATATACGCGAGGGCTCGCTCGATCGCCTCCTCATCGAGGCCCTCGAGCGAGGCGCCCACCGTTTCGCGTCGGAAGCAGAAACGGCAGTAAACCGGGCAGACATTCACGAGCTTGAAGAGCACGCGGTCCGGATAGCGGTGCACGATCCCGGGGACCGGCGAATGCGCGTCATCCCCGATCGGATCCGCCATCTCCTCGGGCGCCCATTTCATTTCCTCGGCTGAGGGCACGAATTGCGCCGCGATCGGGTCGGCAGGGTCCATGAGGTCGATCAACGAGTGCATTTGCGGCGTGATGCTCACGGCGAAGGCATCCGCCACCCGGGCAATTTCCGTCGCGTCCTCTGGCCTGATCAATCCGGCGGCCGCGAGCTGCGTGGCAGAAATCAACGCATGTTGCTGCTTGGTCATCGCGAGTTGTCATTGGAACTTCGGGGGCGCGATGATATGCGATCTTCAGCGCGCGTGGGTTACATGATCGCGGGCGGGATCCAGCGTCCGCTGGCAACCGGCTCGCGCGGCCAGTACAGGCGCAAGGTCAGATTGAAGGCGCCTGGCGGCGCGGGCAGCCAATTGCCCTCCCGATCGGCGCCGGGCGCATCATGCTGGATGTAAAGATCTAGCGATCCATCGGCGTTGAATTTCAGCGCATCACGATCGCCGATGGCGAAGCGATGGATGGGGTTGGCGCTGAAGTAGCCGTCCTCGCCGTACAAAGTCAAAGACCAGAAGGCGCGCACCGGCGGCAGCTGCTCCTTCGCGAAATGCAGCGTGTAGGCATGAGCGCCGCTGAGCGCGGCCGCGGCGCGTTGGCAACAGGAAAAATACACCGCTTCTTCCGGCGGCAGCGCTCCCAATCCCTGCCTGGCCACGTAGGCTCGCGCATCGTAGTGGGTACCGTAGCGACCGACCGCTGTACCGAATCCTGACCACCCGTTGGCCCCTGTCGCGGCGCCTTGCGATGCCACCCCATGCAGCGTGGCAGCGGCCGTAGCGGCGCCCTCGGCAAGCGCCGCACGGCCCTCCGCTCCCAGCGAGTTAGGATCAAATGGCTTGCCCGGCGCAATGCCGATGCGCTTAAGTTTCTGCATCATCGCCGAATCCTGCGGGTGAGGCGGATTCTGCGCCAGCAACGAGGCGACGGCGCCAAAGAACTGCTCCGCGCTCATGCGACTCACTTGCAGCGGCGGCGGATCGGGATTGACCGGGGTCGATGAACCCGGCGGCCCCGCCGGGGTTGCACCGCCATCGGGGTAGCGATGCAGCGGTATCAGAGCAAAACCGTTTTGGATGGCATGAACGGTATCGTAGTCGCTGGAGCCATTGACTTGGGTGCGGCCGAGGAGCCATGCACTGTTGGTCGGCACATCGATGCGCGGCACGTGCGCGGGCAGCGTGCCGTGCCATCCGGGTCCGACGATGGCAAACCAACCTTCCGCGGTGCCGCGGGTGCGCTTGCCGGGCAGCGCGACGGTCTCGGTCCACGCGTCCAACAATTGCATTACGTAGTACCGGCCCTGGGCGTCAGGCACATGCAACATCAAAGGCTCTTCGGACAAATCCAACCAGGCAGTCGAATAGAAGGTGTCCGCATTCGGCCTGATCACGAGGCGTGCGTGCTCGTCGGGAAACGTCCGCTGGTGCACCAACTGATTGATGCCCACACCGAGCATCGCCTGCCGCGCCAAGGTCGTGCGCCGTGTCAGATCCAAAAGGACCAGCGGATAGGCAAAGAGGTAGGCCTCGGCGGCCATATGGCGAACCTCATCGGCGGACGGGCGTTGCGGGTCGGCGGGCCGTTGCGCCGCCGCGGCGTGGCCGGCCGCGACAAGCGCGGCGCAAAGGAAGCTCGATCGAAATGCGTTCATGCCTCTTTCCCCAGGGGCTGATTTTTTTTGTCGATAAGGCGCGGGCAAGACAACCGGCGTTGAGCATCCCGCCCGCGCCGCGGCCTTTTGACATCCGTTTCGGCTTATCCTCCCTGAAAGTCACCGCGCGATGATTCTTCCACGAAGGAGGCGCTGCGAGGAACCGGCCATCGCGGCGCGAATGCGCAGAAAATCGTTCGAAGCCTAGCCGGTCCCGCCGACGGTCAGGGCATCGATTCGCAACGTGGGCTGACCGACCCCCACGGGGACCGACTGTCCTTCCTTGCCGCAGGTGCCAACCCCGCTGTCCAGCTTCAGATCGTTGCCGACCATACTGACACGCGTCAGCACATCGGGTCCGTTGCCGATCAGCGTCGCGCCTTTGACGGGCGCGCCCACCTTGCCGTTCTCGATCAAGTAGGCTTCGCTGGCCGAGAAGACGAACTTCCCGGAGGTAATGTCGACTTGGCCGCCGCCGAAATTGACGGCGTATAGCCCGTTGCCGACGGAAGCGATGATCTCTTCGGGCGCGCGCGAACCGGCGCGCATGTAGGTGTTGGTCATTCGCGGCAAAGTCATATGCGCGAATGACTCGCGACGCCCGTTACCCGTCGGCCGCATCCCCATGAGCTTTGCGTTCATCTTGTCCTGGATGTAGCCGCGCAGCACGCCGTTCTCAATCAGCGTCGTACACTGGGTAGGGGTGCCTTCATCATCGACGTTCAATGAGCCGCGGCGCCGATCCAGTGTGCCGTCATCGACCACCGTCACATCGTCCGCGCCGACCTTCTGGCCGATGCGATTCGAGAAGGCCGAGGTGCCTTTGCGGTTGAAATCGCCCTCCAAGCCGTGACCAATCGCCTCGTGCAGCAGAATGCCGGGCCAGCCCGGTCCCAAGACCACCGTCATCGAGCCCGCCGGCGCGGCCACCGCCTCCAAATTGACCAGCGCCTGACGCACCGCCTCGCGCCCATGCTCGAATGGCCCCTCGCCAGTCAGCAATTGATCGAGACCGAAGCGGCCGCCACCGCCGCTGTAACCTTGTTCCCGTCGGCCGTTCTGCTCGACGATCACCGAGACGTTGAGCCGCACCAAGGGGCGCACGTCCGCCGCGAGCGTGCCGTCGCTGGAGGCGATGAGCACGACCTCATGGACCGCCGCCAACGAAGCCATGACCTGCTTGACCCGAGGATCGACCCGACGGGTATCGGCATCGATTCGCATCAACCACGCGACCTTGTCCTCGTCCTTGATGGCATCCAAGGGATCAATCGGCAGGTACAACCGGTGTGTCAGGGGTCGCTGCCACGCGTTGACCGCATTCCTTCCGCCGCTGCGCGCAATCGCGCGCGCCGCATCCGACGCCTCGAGCAGTGCAGGCAGCAGCACCTCATCGGTATAGGCGAAGCCGGTCTTCTCGCCGCTGATCGCGCGCACGCCAACGCCCTGTTCGATGCTGTGCGATCCTTCCTTGACGATGCCATCCTCGAGGGACCAGGATTCTTCCCGCGACAACGCGAAGTAAAGGTCCGCGTACTCGACACCTCGGCTCATGACGGTGTCGAGTACCTGGCTCAAGCGCCGCTCGTCGAGGCCCGAGGGTGCAAGAATCATTTTCTCGGCCACCGCAAAGGTGGGCTGGGTGATTTCCGCGCTGCGCGCGTTCACGTCAGTACCGCGTCGGCGCGCGCCACGCCCAGCTGCCGGTTGTCCAGCGCAGGAAAGCGCGTGCGCGATTCCGCTTGGCTCGCAAGATCGATGTCGGCTGTTATCACGCCCGGTCCTTTTGCCAAGCGTGACAGCACCTGGCCCCAATAGTCGATGATCAGCGAATCGCCGTATGTCTCACGGCCGCTGCTATGCATGCCCGACTGCGCCGGCGCGACCACGTAACAGAGATTTTCGATGGCCCGTGCCCGCAGCAGCGTCTCCCAGTGCGCGCGCCCCGTCGGCACTGTGAAGGCCGCGGGCATCGCCAGCCACTCGGCGCCCAGCGATACGAGTTCACGATAGAGTTCGGGAAACCGCATGTCATAGCAAACGGATAGGCCGAGCTTACCCACGGGCGTGTCGGCAACGACCGGCTTGCGTCCCGGGACCACATGCGTGGATTCCCGGTACTGCTCGTTGCGTCCCGGAATCGTGACGTCGAAGAGGTGGATTTTGTCGTAGCGCACCACCCGCTTGCCGTTGGCGTCGATCAGCAGGGACGAGTTTGCGACCCGGTTCTTGTTGGCGGTCCGCATCACGATGGTGCCGCCCAGGATCCAGAGTTTCAATTTGCGCGCGGTGTCGCTTAAGAACGCCTGCACCGGTCCATCTCCGTCGGGCTCCGCCACCAGCAGCTTGTCGGCATCCTTGAGGCCAATGAAAGAAAAATTCTCCGGCAAGCAGGCAATCTCCGCCCCCGCGTCCTTGGCCTCACGCAGCAAGCTCTCGGCCGAGGCGAGATTCTCGGCGACGACGTGGCTCGAGGTCATTTGTATTGCGGCTACTGTGCCCATTTACTTCGGTGTCTCCGCAGGCGCCGCAGCGGCGCCTGCGCTCTTAATGCGCTCGACGGTCGGATTATCCCAACCGCCGGTAATACGATAATACCCTCGTGCAAGCCCCTTCAGCGGCTCTTTGAACACTTGCGTGAACAGTAACACCGCCGCTCCGACCACCGGACCGCCCACCAGCGCGCCGGCCACCGGAAGCGACAGCGAATTGCCGACACTGGTCGTTACCACCGCTGTTTGGTCATAATCCTTGTTTTTCAACCCCACCCGGCCGATAAGGCCGATTTCCGCCGCCGGCCCCTTCAGCAGCAGATTTTCGGTGTAGGCGTTGCCATCGCGCAGATCGAAGTCGCCTCGAACGGTATCGAACGCCAATCCCTTGTCGGTCAGATCGCTGAAATCCAATGCCAATCGGCGCGGCAGCGCGGCAATACTGGCCAAACCCAACATGCGGCCGGCGCCGGGCTTAAGGCCCGTGACCTGGCCTTTGGCCAACGACAGCTGCACATGACCGGCCGCCTGGGCGGCCGCCTCCGTCGTGGGGCCCCCTGGCCAACGGAGGTCGAAATCCATTCTGCCCGACTTGGCCTGAATCACATCGGCGTAGCCGAGATCCTTCAGCGTGCTTTGCACATCGACACTCGCCAACGTGCCCTGAATGCGGCTCCCCAAGTCCCCGCCCCGCCACTCGCCCGTGGCGTTGACGGTGAAGCTGCGGCCGATGACCGCGAGCGACTGAAGACTGACGCCATCGTCGAGTTTCGAGAGCGTAGCGGTCACATCGCCGAATTGGCGCTCGCCCCAGATCAACTCCCGGGCATGAAAATTGATCGCCGGAATGGCGCGCGGGTCGGCCTCCGGGGCTGCATCCTTGGCCGCGTCGTCGACCGCCGGATCTGAGGATTCGGCGACGTCGAAGCGAAGCCGATCGAACTGCAGGCTCCAAGGTTCAGTCGCACCGGCGGCACTCGGCGCCGTAATGCTGCCGACGACATTGGGGCCGCCGACATTGACGCGCCAGCTGCGATCGGCCACGGCAAGATCCAGCGAGACATCGTGGAAAGCCAGGCCGAGGTAGTCCAACTCGGCCACGTTGAGCTTGGCGCTGCGCATGTAGTAAGCCAGCGGTTTGGCGTTCTTGTCGGGCGTGCTTAAGCGCAGCCACCCCGCCAGATCCACGCGCTGCACGGAACCGCCGACGTCGACGATTTGCGTGCCGGACGCGGCGGGCTCGCCCCCACCAAACGTCATTGACGCATGCGCGAGACGCGTCCCCGTAGCAGCGGATTCAAGCGCGAATGAACCGTTCAGCAGAGTTCCCAGCGCAAGACTGCCCTGCGGACCGCCAACTGCGGGCCATTGGATTTCAATCCAGGAGGGCATCGGCACCGCGGCGGGCTTATCCAACGGGGCCGGCAACCTCATCTCGAAGCCCGCCAACGTGCTGCTGATGCGCAGCGATCGCTCCCTCGCCGGCTCGGGCGTAATTTTCAAGACCGCGCGCCAATCCGCCTGCCCGCTTAAGGCCACCGTGGTCGGGATCGACAGCGCCGTGCGCACCGCATCAGCGCTCATGGTGCCGCGGAATTCGAGTTGCGTGCGGGTGACCGGCCGATTGCGCGGAGCTCGTGACTGCATCTGGAAGGGTCCACCCAGCAGCTGGCCGCGAATATCGGCGTGAGCCACTTGCCCCCCGTCAATATCAAAGTCGCCGCTCACATTGGTGGCCTTCGTCGCCGAACCGGGTTGGTTCACGGTCGCGCCGTCCATACGGCCGTGGATCAATACCCGCCGACGCGCGAATTCCCTGAACGGCAAAAATAGATCAACCGACGCGTGCAGCGGTCCAGTCGCCTCGACGTCTGAAAACGCATGTTCGGCGATGTCATTGAGCGGCGTTGCGCGCAAGAATGTCAGCGCGCTGCTCGCGTCGCCGCGTATGGCGGCGTGAATTTTCAGCTCGCCGCTACTGAAGTCGGGGAAGCGCGCATCCCCCGATTCCAAGGCCAGATCGCCGATGTGCGCTGCCAGCAAGTGCGCGCTCATTCCCTGATTGCGAAACTCCGCCGTCGCGGCGAGATTTTCCACCGGCGGCCACCCCTCGCTGTAATCCAGGGTCATTCCCTCGAGCGCACAGCGCGCGATGAATGTGCCGCCGCCGTCGCGGAACGGAAATTTCAACACCGGCCCCTGAAATAATATATCGGCCCGCGGCATACGGCCGGCCACGAATGCTCGATCGAGCCAGGCGAGCGCTGAAGGCGCGATCAAGCCCCTCGGCAAATAATTTCGCGCATTGCCGGCATTGCCGTTTTGTATATTGGCGACCAGCGTCAGCAGCGGCGAGGTATCGTCGGCGGGTTGATGCCAGGCCACCTGTCCGTGAATTTCGCCGTCGCGGGTTTTCACCACCCAGTCGGGCGAGGCGACCAGAAGCTCCTGCGCGGTTCTCTTCCAGTACAAGTTTGCCGTAAGGCTGGTCAGCTCGACCGGCTGCGGAAACTGCCTGGGCCAGTTGAATACCCCCGTGTTGGTATCGATGATGACCTGACCGCCGCTCTCATTGCCGGCGATCGAACCGCCAATCCCGCGCAGCCCCGGCGCGCCTCCGACCGGCGCATAACCCGCGTGCTGAAATTTTGCCTGCACCTGCATGCGCCACGGATCGCCCACCTTGTCGCGCGTAAACGCGATCAAGGTGTCAGTCCACTCGCCGCTTGGCGCGATCTCGCGAAGCCGATCGCGAAGGTCTTTTTGCGGTAAAAACCCGGTGAGCGGCAGCAATGTCTCCGCGCGCAAATAGCTGGCCTGCACGCGCACATCCAGCAAACCGCCATCGCTTTCGTGCCAGCTGGCGTCGAATGCGGATTCCGGATCAGCCCGACCCACGCGTACGCCTTTGCCGGCGAGGCTCCAGCGCTCCCCGGTGTGCTCAACCGTCAGCGCGCCGCTCAATTGATCGAACTTGGTGATCGGCCCGTCGCCGAGTTGCGTCGCCAAGTTGACGGCAGAGAAATCAACATCGGCGCGGGCCAGGTTAAGGCCCTGGCCGAACGCGGTGGTTTCGAACGAACCGGTGCCCGATTCCAAATTGGCCAAGTACTCCGGCAGCAGCTGGCGCCAACCGGAAAATACGATCCCGCGGGCGCCGGCCAGTCCGCTCCATGCAAGCGCGCGCACATCGCCGCTGCCGCGCGCGCTTCCCTTGAAGGTTACGGTTCCACCCAGTACCGCGGGCAGCCTTGCACTGACCTTAAGTTCGAGGTCGTTGGCATCGCGGCTCATGTCAATGTCGATATCTTGCACGGTGAGCTGCGGCAAAGCCGGCGTTCCAGTTTTGCATCGTCAGCACGGCGTGACGAATCACCACCGTGCCCGCGGGCAAGTCATCGACGTTGAGCGCTCCCTGGGACGAGTCCTCGCCGCCGCCCAGCTCGAATTCCGAGGCCACCGCAAACCGGGTCGGATCTAAGCGCACGACGACGATGCTCGGCGAATCGATCTCGATTCGCCCCGCCAGCAGTTTGCCGCTGCGGATCAGCTGCCACACATCGGCAGCAACCCGACCGCCGGCGGCGTGCGCCAGCACACGCCGATCATCCTTCGAGCGCAGTTCCAGCCGATCGAAGTACAGTTCCGGACCATACCAGCGAAATGCCGGCGAAACCCGCGCAAAACCGATGTGATAGCCGGTTTGCGCATGCACCCATTCCTTGATCTCAGCCTGGTAACGCGGCGCCCGGTCGAGCATGAGCTTGAGGCCCAGCATCGCAAGGAGCACGAGCAGTACCAGCCCCGCGAAACTTAAGCCCAGGATCTTGCCGATCTTGCGGATGCGCATTACATCAGCACGACGTCGTATTGATCGACGGCGTAAAGAGCTTCGGTCTGTAACCTTATGGGCTTGCCGGTGACCAATTCCAACTCGCCCAACGCCGAGGATTCCTCGTCGAGCAGCCGCTCGATGACATCCTGATGGGCCAGCACCATCAATTGCTGGCACTCGAATTGGCGCGCCTGCCTGACAATCTCACGAAACACTTCGTAACAAACTGTTTCCGCCGTTTTGACAAAACCCCTTCCTTCGCACGTAGGACAAGACTGGCACAGCAGATGTTCCAGACTCTCACGCGTGCGCTTGCGCGTCATTTCCACCAGTCCTAAGGGGGAGACCGAGGAAATGTTGGTCTTGACGTGATCCTCGTTCAGCGCCTTTTCCAGGGCTTGAATGACCTGTCGGCGATGCTCGGCCTCCTCCATATCGATGAAATCAATGATGATGATGCCGCCTAGATTGCGCAGCCGCAGTTGCCTCGCGATGGTCACCGCCGCCTCGAGGTTGGTGCGAAATATCGTTTCCTCGAGGTTTCGGTGGCCGACGAAGGCCCCGGTATTCACATCGATCGTGGTCATCGCCTCGGTTTGATCGATGACCAAATGACCTCCGGATTTCAATGAAACCTTGCGCTCCAGCGCTTTCTGAATTTCCTCCTCGACGTGGTGCAACTCGAACAGCGGCCGGGTTTCGCGATACAGGTCGATGTGCGGCAGCGCCTCGGGCATGAACGCGGCGGCAAATTCTTGCATTTCCCGATGTGCGCTCGGCTGATCGATCAGCACTTTGTCGACATCAGGGCGCATCAAATCTCGCAGCACGCGCAAATGCAGCGGCAAGTCCGCATGCACCAAATTGCCCGGCTGGGTGCGCAAGCCTTTCTGGCGGACAAATTCCCACAACTTGCGCAAATAAATCATGTCGGCGCGCAGCGCCTCCGGCGCGGAATCCTCCGCCGCGGTCCGCACGATGAAACCCGCATTCTCCTGCGGCTCGACGCCGGCATGCACCGCGGCGCGCAGCCGTTCGCGCTCCGCTTCGTCCTCGATGCGCGCCGAGACGCCGACACCGCGGCCCTTGGGCATGTACACCAAGTATCGAGAAGGCAGCGTGATGTACGTGGTCAGCCGCGCACCTTTGGTCCCCAGGGGGTCCTTGACGACCTGCACCAGGATTTCGTTGCCCTCGGCGACCAGTGAGCGGATATTTTCCGTGTGCGGCGCCTCGATGCCGGTATCCGCATGCCGCGCATCGAAGATGTCCGAGGCGTGCAGGAATGCCGTGCGGTCCATGCCGATGTCGATGAACGCCGCTTGCATGCCCGGCAATACGCGGGACACTCGGCCCTTGTAGATGTTGCTGATCAAGCCGCGGCGGCTGGCGCGCTCCAGAAACACCTCCTGCAGCACGCCGTTTTCGACGACCGCGGCACGTGCTTCCTGCGTGCTGGCGTTGATCAAAATTTCAGTGCTCATGATTGCACGGGCGCGTCTGCCAGTACGGCAGTCCGGCCGATGCCAGCAATTCGGCGGTTTCAAACAGCGGCAATCCCATGACGCCGGAGTAGCTGCCCTTAAGATCCGCGACAAATACGGCTGCATGACCCTGAATGGCGTAGCCCCCGGCCTTGTCGCACGGCTCGCCGGTATCCCAGTAGGCATGCGCCTCGGCGGCCTCAATCGGCCGAAAAGTAACCCAGCTGCGACTGACCCGAGTCTTGAGCCCGGCGCTCGACCGCAGGGCTACTGCGGTCAAAACCTCGTGAGTTCGGCCGGATAGCCTTTGCAGCATTTGCGCGGCATCGCTCCGATCCAAAGGTTTGCCCAATATGCATCCCTCGAACACCACGGCCGTATCCGCGGCCAGAACCGGAGCGTCGGCCGGCTCGCGGCGGCATTGCCACCCGGCATGAGCTTTTGCCGCCGCGAGGCGCGACACGTAGGTCTGCCGGGGCCTCCTGCGGCAAAAGACTTTCGTCCACGTCGGCGGCGATGACCCGAAACGGCACGCCGATTTGCCGCAGCAATTCGCGCCGCCGCGATGATGCTGATGCGAGGTAGACGAAGCCGCATGACATGGGTCGAAGGATACCGTTAGGCGCGGTGATAGGGATGGCCGGCAAGCATGCTCATGGCCCGATAAATCTGTTCCGCAACCAAGATCCTGACCAGCGCATGGGGCAGCGTCAGGGGCGACAACGACCAGCTTTGGTCGGCCCGATCTTCACAGGCCGGCGCCAATCCGTCGGGACCGCCAATCAGCAGCGCGAGCGGCCTCCCCTCGCGCAAGCGTTCGGCGAGCCAGGCGCTCAACTGTTCGGTGCTCATGGTTTTGGCCGCAATCTGAAGCGCCACGACATAGTCATCGCGGCCGATGGCGGCCAGCATGTCCGCACCCTCCCGCGACACCGCCCGCCGGGGATTCTCGCCGGCGCGGCGGGTGGCCACCGAAATTTCGTGCAGCTCCAGCACCAGAGGCGTACGCAGCCGCTTCTGGTACTCGGCGAATCCGCTGTTGACCCAGTCCGGGAGTCGGGTACCGGCGGCGATCAACCGGCACTTCATGGGGCGCTTAAGCGCGCGCGGCGCGCTTTGCGATCGTCATGTCCCATAACTTCTCGAGACCGTAGAACTCGCGTACCCGCGGCAGCATGACGTGGACGATGATCTCGCTCAAATCGATGAGCACCCAGTCACCGTCCTGTTGTCCTTCAACGCCATGCGGCCTGAAGCCCGCCTCTTTGGCCTTCTCGACCACACGCTGCGCCACGGAACGCACGTGCCGATCCGAGGTTCCGCTCGCGATCACCATGGTGTCCGCAATATCCGTAAGCCCCCGGACGTCCAGAAGCTTCACTTCCAGCGCCTTCATGTCCGCCAGTGCATTGGTCACTACGGTTTTAAGGGCGGGTTTCTTTGGCTTGCGCGCCGATTTGGATGGGGCGACGGTTTTCTTACCGTCTTGTGTCTTGCTGCTCGGGGTCTTTCGTTTTACTGGCACTACGTTGTCCGGTTCCTGGAATAACAGTGGGCGTCTAAGATTAGTTTACGCACTGAATCTGGCATGAGGAAGCGCGGATCGCGACCCATCGCGATCAACTGCCTGACTTCGGTGGAGGAAATCTCCAATTGCGTGACGGCGTGAATGAAAATGCTTCCCGAGCGCGCCTCATGCAAATCGCTGATGCGGCCCGTGCCTCGATCGACCAGCAACTCGCCTAAGGGTCCCATGGCCGGCGCGCGCCAGCCCGGACGGTGCGCCACCACCAGATGCGCCAGCTGCAGCAGCTCCTGCCACTGATGCCATTTCGGCAGGCTCAAGAACGCATCCATGCCGACGATGAGGCAAAGGCTTCGATCCGGATACTCGTGTCGCAATTCGGCCAGCGATTCCACCGAGTAGGAGGGGCCTTTTTTGCGCACTTCCCGATCATCGACGACAAACCCCGGCTGCCCCTCGGTCGCCAGCTGCACCATTTTCAACCTTTGCTGCGCATCGGCGATCGGCTGATCGCGATGCGGCGGATTGCCGGCGGGAAGAAAGCGAATTTCCTTCAGGCGCAGGGCCTGCTGCAGCTCGAACGCTGTGCGCAAGTGCGCATAGTGAATTGGGTCGAAGGTACCGCCGAAAATGCCCATGGGGTTCATGGGCTTACCCTGCCTGATTCCGCGGTGGCTTGCAAAGCACCGGCCAAAGCGCCGGTCAGGCCGGTGAGCGCGCTCCACGCATCGCCCGCCGACAAGCCCTTGATAACGCGGTCGGCAACGCTCGCCTGCATGAGCAATGCCGCCAGCGGCATTTTATCGGCCCGGGACAGGGCTCGCGCCGACGGCGTGGCCGCCAAATTCCAGCCACTGCCCCGATTGGCGGAGCGCAGGCGAGCGCGCTCGCGGGCCTGCCACAAGCCGCGCAGCTCCCGCACCAGCGCCCATAAAATCAGCGTGGGCTCCGCTCCCTCGCCCTTCAGGGAGAGCAGCACCCGCAGTGCGCGCGCCGCATCACCCGCGGCCGCAGCGGCGGCGAGCTGGAACACGTCATAGCGCGCGCTGTCGCCCACCGAACGCAGCACCAAGTCGGTGCCGATCGGATCGCCATTCGCCAATAGCGCGAGCTTCTCCAGCTCCTGCTTCGCGGCCAGCAAATTGCCCTCGACGCGATCGACGATCAACCGCGCGGCCTCAGGCTCGATGTCGATTTGCAGCATTCTTGCCCTGCCGCGCAGCCAACCCGGCAAGGCCGCAGCGTCCACCGGCCATATCGGCACCCAGGCGCCGTGCTTTTCAACCGCCTGCACCCACGCGGCATCGCTCGCTTTCTTATCGAGCTTCTCGGTGATCACCAAGCAGATGACGTCGGGAGGCGGATTTGCGGCCAGTTCTGCCAGTTGCGCCGCACCCTTGTCGGGTTTGCCGCTCGGCATCCGCAGTTCCAACACGCGCCGCTGCGCAAATAGCGATAAGGCTTGAGCAGCGTGGCGCAGCTCGTCCCAGCTGAAGCTGCGGTCGATGAAAAACACCTGGCGGTCCGCGTACCCGGCCGCGCGCGCGGCCGCACGGATGGCGTCGGCCGCTTCGCCGACCAGCAGGGGTTCATCGCCGGAAACCAGGTAGATCCCGGCCAACCCGCGAGTGAGCGCTGCCGGCAATTGTTCGGCGTTCAAGCGCAATTAAAGCGGCGCCTGCATTCGAAAATCGTCAATAGCGATAGGTCGCGGCAGCCGCTGCATATTCGTCCTCCATTCGCGACACCAGCGCCTCCACAGCCTCGACCCGATGAATACCGCTGACGCTTTGACCGGCACTCCAAATGTCCCGCCACGCCTTAGCCGCCGTGTTGCCGCCCGTGCCGAAATTCATCTTCGCTTTATCAGCCTCGGGAAGATGATCAGGATCGAGCCCCGCGCGCGCCACACTGCCGCGCAAATAGTTACCGTTCACACCGCTGAACAGCGAGGTATATACGATATCCTCGGCGCCGCTGTCGATGAGCATCTGCTTGTACTCGGCGGGCGCATGGCCCTCATCCGTCGCGATAAAGCGTGTTCCCAAGTAAGCGAGGTCAGCGCCCAGGGCGCGCGCGGCCATGACATCCGCACCGGTACTCATGGCGCCCGACAGGATGATGGCGCCGGAATAAACCTCGCGAATCTGCTTGACCAGTGCAAACGGACTCAAGAGGCCAGCATGCCCGCCGGCCCCCGCGCACACCGCGATGATGCCGTCGACGCCTTGCGCGGCGGCTTTCTCCGCATGACGCAAGTTGATGACATCGTGAAACACGATGCCCCCATATCCATGCACGGCGGCGACCACTTCGGCAGGCGGCCGCAGACTGGTGATGATGATGGGCACCTGGTGTTTGATACACAGCGTCACATCCTGCTCCAGGCGATTGTTGCTGCTGTGCACGATTTGGTTGACCGCATACGGTGCCACCTTCGCCGCCGGATTCGCACGCTGATACGACGCAAGCTCCTCGGTGATTTGCGCCAGCCAATCATCGAGCTGCGAGGCGGGTCGCGCATTGAGCGCCGGAAACGCACCGACGATGCCGGCCTTGCATTGGGCCAGGACCAGGCGAGGAGTGGATACGATGAACATCGGCGCGCCGATGGCGGGCAATCGCAGGCGGCCACGCAAAATCTCGGGGATTGGCATCTACGTTAAGGCTCGGGAACTCGGTTTCCAACGGACAGTCTGGCATTATGGCTTACTCAGCCGCACACCAACACTTTCAATAGGACTAAAAAGTGAAACATATTGTATTGGCCTTCACGGCGCTGGCTGCGCTCGCCTCGCCCCTGGCACTGCGCGCCGATCAACCGCCCCTCATCGACCGCAATCTGTTCTACGGCGAAGTCGCGATCGCCGGGGCGCAAGTCTCGCCCGACGGGCGCTATCTTTCATTCTTGAAGCCTTACAAGGGCACGCGCAACATTTGGGTCAAGGGTGCCGATGAGCCCTTCAGCGCGGCGCGTCCGGTGAGCGCCGAGGCGACGCGGCCCATCCGCAGTTACTTCTGGAGCTACGATTCGAAGTACCTCTTGTACGTCCAGGATTCCGGCGGCGACGAGAACTTCAACGTCTATGCGATTGATCCGAAGTTGCCGGCGGATCCGCACACCGGCGTCCCGCCGACGCGTGCGCTGACGAACCTCAAGGGCGTGCGCACGCAAATTTTCGCCGTGCCCAAGGCGAAGCCCGACATCCTGTATATCGGGTTGAATGACCGCGACCCCAAATGGCACGACCTGTACGAGTTGAGCATTTCCACCGGCGAGAAAAAGCTGCTGCGCAAGAACACGGAAGAGATCGCCGCTTGGGAATTCGACGACACGGGCACCTTGCGTCTTGCCGAGCGCACCACCAAGGCCGGCGACACCGAAATTTTGCGGGTCGACGCCGATGGCTTCAAGAAAATCTACGGCTGCACGGTACTGGAGAATTGCGGCGCGTTTGATTTTGATTCGACCAACAAAAACGTCTATCTCGCCACCAACAAAGGCGCCTTGGATCTCACTGAATTGGAAAAGATGGACGTGAGCACCGGTGCCACCACCAAGTTGGAAGGTGATCCGCAACAACGGGTCGACCTGAAGAACGTCGAGATCTCGCGCGTCGATCATCGCATTCTGTTCACCGAGTACGAAGACGACTTGTTGCGCCGCTACTTCAAGGATCAGCCCTTCGAAAATGATTTCCGTTGGCTGCAGTCGAAGCTGCCGGGAATGGAGATCAGCTTCGGCGCGAGATCAAATGACGAGAATATTTGGATCGTGAGCGCCCACAGCGATACCGAACCTGGGATTGTTTACTTGTGGAACCGCAAGGCCAAGACCATGGCGCTGCAGTACCACGTTCGCGAGGAGATCCCCCGCGCTGCCTTGGCGCAGCGCAAGCCGTATCATTACAAGTCTTCCGACGGGCTCGATATCCCCGCCTATCTGACTCTGCCGAAGGGATTGCCCGCGAAGAATCTGCCGCTCGTGGTGTTTCCGCACGGCGGTCCATGGGCCCGCGATTCATTCGGCTATGACACGACCGCGCAGTTTCTCGCCAATCGCGGCTACGCGGTATTGCAGCCTAATTTCCGCGCATCCACCGGTTACGGCAAGAAATTCCTCAACGCCGGCAATGGCGAGTGGGGACGAAAAATGCAGGACGACATTACCTGGGGCGTGAAAGCTCTCGTGGCTGCCGGGGTCGTCGATCCCAAGCGGGTCGGCATTTCGGGCGGTTCGTATGGCGGCTATGCCACGCTGGCCGGGGTGGCGTTCACGCCGACTGTTTATGCGGCGGCCGTCGCCTATGTCGCCCCCAGCAATTTGATCACCCTGCTCGATGCGATACCACCGTACTGGGAGGCGGGACGCAAGCAGATGTACACGCGCATGGGTGACCCGACGACCCCGCAGGGCAAGGCGTTGCTGGTCGCAGAGTCTCCTCTGACGCAGGCGAAGGCGATCGTGACGCCGCTCTTGGTGGTCCAGGGCAAAAACGATCCGCGCGTCAATGTCCGCGAGAGCGATCAGATCGTCGCCGCCGTGCGCGACAACGGCAAACCGGTCAAGTACCTGGTGGCGCCGGACGAAGGGCATGGCTTCGCGCGGCCCATCAACACGCTGGCCTACGTGACGGCGATGGAAGACTTCTTCGCGCAGTATCTCGGTGGACGCAGTCAGAAGGACGTGCCCGCGGATGTCGCTGCCAAGCTCAAGGACATCACCGTCGATCCGAAGACCGTGAGCGGTGTCGTGAGCCTCAAGGGAGCGTTGGCACCCGGGTCGGGCCAATAACGCCAAGCCAAGGAATCAAGCCCGTCGGCCGATATTCGCGACGGGCACCTTGATTTCAGCGGACGACTGCGCGGACGACAATGGCGGTGCGGGCGCGGACTCGGTGGCGCAGTTGTCACAACCGCCGCAGGCAGCCTGGGCCTTGCCGGCCGCGGCGGCCGCCAGGCCTCTCGAGACGCGCCCAAGCCTTAAGAACGGCGGTGCCCCCGCCAGCCAGCGGCTCAAAGACTCAAGGCCGCGCTTTTTCAAACTTCGCGGCCCCAACCTCGCGATGGCATAGCCTGCGCTGACCAGCAGCGCCACCCCCACCAGAGAATTATCGAGCAGCGCGTTCATGCGGCCATCCTTTAGCTCGACAGCGCCGTCGCGACGCGAAAGGTGATCCAAGACCCCGCGTAGGCCAAGGCGAATAAATACGCCGCCATCATAATCGGGTAGCGCCAAGAATTGGTTTCACGCTTCACCGTCGCCAAGGTCGACAGGCACTGCGGAGCGAAGACGTACCAGGCAAGCAGAGAGAGGGCCGTCGGCAAGCTCCACGACTGCGTGATCAGCGGCGTCAATGCGCCGCTCATATCGTTGCCGGTCGCCGACAGGGCGTAGACCGTTCCCAGCGCACCGACGGCAACCTCGCGTGCCGCAAGCCCCGGCACCAGGGCGATCGAGATCTGCCAATTGAAGCCGATCGGCTTGAAGAGGAGTGCGAGCCAGGCGCCCAAATGCCCGGCAATGCTGTACTGGATCGCCGGACCCGTGGCGCCGGGCGGCGGCGCCGGAAACGAACTCAAGGCCCACAGAATGACCATTAGGGCAAGAATGATGGTGCCGACGCGGCTCATGAAGATCTCGACGCGCTGCCATAACCCAATCGCCAGATTGCGAAGATTTGGCCAGTGGTAGGCGGGCAATTCGAGCATCAAGGCTTGGAATCTGCCGCCCTTGCCGCTGCGCTTGAGAACGTACGCCACGGCCATCGCGCTCACCACGCCGACGATGTACAGCGCGAACAGCACGACGCCTTGCAATTCGAGACCACCCCACACCGTGCGCCGGGGGATGAAGGCCCCGATGATCAGCGCGTATACCGGCAGGCGCGCCGAGCAGGTCATTAGCGGTGCGATCATGATGGTCGCCAGGCGATCGCGCGGATTCTGAATGGTGCGGGTCGCCATGATGCCGGGAATTGCGCACGCGAAACTCGACAGCAACGGGATAAAGGCGCGGCCTGACAGCCCGACGCTGCCCATCACGCGATCGAGCAAAAACGCCGCGCGTGGCAGATACCCCGAATCCTCGAGAATCAAGATGAAGAAAAATAAAATGATGATTTGCGGCAGAAACACCAGTACGCTGCCCACGCCCGCGAGAATTCCGTTGATCAGCAGATCCTTGAACAGGCTCGCCGGGAGTGCCGCTGCCAACCAATTGCCGAAGCTTGCGACGCCGAGCTTGATCGCGTCCATCGGTACTTGCGCCCAGGCGAACACGGCTTGAAACACCAGAAACAGGATTACCGCAAGAATCACGGGACCGATCACCGGGTGCAGCACCAATGCATCAAGCCGATCGCTGAAGGTCACGCCGTCGAGCCGATCGGCGCCCACGACACCCAGGATCCGCCGCACTTCCGCCTGATCGTGCTCGATTTCCGCACGGCTCAAGGGTCGCCACTCGGCGGGCTGGTTCGCACGTTCCGGAATGGCGGTGGCGTCAAGCACCTTGATCAGAGCTCGAACGCCTGCGGTTCTGACGCCCACGGTTTCAACCACGGGCACCCCCAACTCTGCGCTTAAGCGATGCGCATCGATCGCGATGCCCTTGCGGCGCGCAATGTCGGTCATGTTGAGCGCCACGACCATGGGCAGGCGCAAGCGTTTGAGGCTCAAGACCAATCGCAAATTCTGGCGAAGATTGGTCGCGTCGGTGACGCACACGACGAAATCAGGTTGAGTCTCGCCGGCGCGCCGGCCTAGGAGCACGTCCGCCGTCACCTGCTCGTCGGGCGTCAGAGGCTCTAAACTGTAAGCTCCCGGCAAATCCAAAATGCGGATGCGAAGCCCCGACGGCGTGAGCAGCGAGCCCTCTTTGCGCTCGACGGTCACCCCGGCGTAGTTGGCGACCTTTTGCCGGCTGCCGGTGAGCATATTGAAGAGCGCTGTCTTGCCGCAGTTGGGATTACCCACCAGAGCAATCAGGGGACTCGGAACGCTGGGCGCGGCGTCCATGGAACCTTACGGAAGCTGCGGCTGCTCCGGACAAACGCGGATACAGGCAGCTTCGAAGAGTCGCAAGGCAAAGGTGCCCGTTCCTATGCGCACGGCGATGGGCGCACGCGCCAGCAAGCCCCGCGCGACGATGCGCACGGCCTCACCCGGTAGAAATCCCAGTTCGGCCAAGCGCCGCCCCACTTCGGCGGGAGCCTTAGATTCAGCCGCGGAGACTGAAACCACTCGCGCCGAAGTCCCGGGCGCTAGATCCATGAGCGGGATATCCGTGGTTGCAGGCAGAATAAGGTCAGGGCGGGCCGTCATGAACGCGATTCTACATGAGAATCGTTCCCATTACTATTACCAGGTCACATTCCGGTTCCTGATAGGCTTGTGGTTCCAGAATCATCGGAGGCGTATGAAATGCCTACGCTTTTTGAGAAAATAATCGCGGGTGATCTGCCGGCGACAGTGCTCTACCGTGACCCGCGAGTGATCGCGTTCTTGGACATTCGACCAGCGGCTCCGGTGCACATATTAATAGTTCCGAACAAGCCAATTCCGACAGCCAATGACATTGCCGACGAGGACGAGGGGCTTATCGGCCACATGTTTATCGTGGCGCGCGATCTTGCGAGGCAGCAGGGCATCGCCGAAAGCGGGTACCGATTGATTATTAATTGCAATGCACACGGCGGCCAGGAGGTGTATCACTTGCATATGCACCTTTTGGGCGGGCGCCACCTAGGCCCGATGGTGGCGCGGGCATAATGTTAAGTTAAGAGGACAAGAGATGAAGAAGAAAAAGGCCGTGCAGGTCAAACGCGCCGCCTCGCGACGCTCGCCCAAGAAGCCTTCCGTCAGCGCCGCCAAATCCACGGCACGGGCGGTCAAGGCGCGCGAAGTCTCGCGCCCCGCCGCGCGCAATGCCCCGCGCCGCGAATTGTATCCCGCGCTCGAGCCATATCGACATGGCTACCTGCGGGTCTCGGATGTGCACGAAATCTACTATGAGGAGAGCGGCAACCCCGCCGGCAAGCCCGCGGTGTTCCTGCATGGCGGCCCCGGGGCCGGCTCCGACAAGCGCGCGCGGCAATTCTTCGATCCGCGTCATTATCGCATCGTGGTATTCGACCAGCGCGGTTGCGGGCGCAGTCGGCCGAGCGCAAGCCTGGTCGAGAATACGACCTGGCATTTGGTTGCGGACATCGAGCGATTGCGCAAGCACTTGAGTATTGAACGCTGGTTGGTGTTCGGCGGTTCTTGGGGCAGCACCCTCGCCTTGGCCTATGCGGAGGCGCATCCGGAACGGGTCAGTGAAATCGTGTTGCGCGGAATATTCTTGCTGCGATACGCGGAAATTCGCTGGTTCTACCAGCACGGTGCCTCCGAGATTTTTCCGGACGCTTGGCAGGCCTATCGCGACGCGATCCCCGCCGATGAACGCGATGACTACTTGAGCGCCTATCACAAGCGCCTAACCGGCACCGATCAACGCGCAGCCCTGGCAGCGGCGCGCGCCTGGTCCATGTGGGAGGCCGCTTGCAGCTTTCTGCACAGCAATGTCGAGAACATCAAGAAATGGGGCGAAGATCAATTCGCCCTGTCGGTGGCCCGCATCGAATGCCACTACTTCGTCAATCGCGGCTTCTTGCGCAGCGAAAGCCAATTGATCGACGACGTACCGCGCATCCGGCACATCCCGACGACCATTGTGCAAGGACGCTACGATGTCGTGTGCCCCGCGACCAGCGCTTGGGACCTGCATCGCGCGTGGCCGGAGGCGGATCTGCGCATAGTGCCGGACGCTGGACACTCGGCGTTCGAGCCCGGCAATACTCACGAGCTCGTGCTCGCGACCGATCGCTACCGCAGCCGCTGATGTCAGAACTCGCGTCCATCGGTCTGGCCCGCGCGTCCGACGCCTGCGAAATTGCCGAGATGTCGCGCGATCTCATCGAACAGGGGCTGACCTGGTCGTGGACGCCGGCGCGTGTGCAGCATTTTATCTCGGGGACCGAGTCCTCCGTGGTGGTGGCGCGCCGTGAACAACGCATCGCGGCATTCGCCATCATGCACTTCGGCGACGACGTCGCGCATTTGAACCTGCTCGCGGTATCGCCGGAACATCGACGCCAGGGGCTTGGCTCGCAGCTGATGGAATGGCTGACCAAGACCGCGATCGAGGCCGGCGTATTTCGCATCAATCTCGAATTGCGAACGCACAACGAGGGCGCGCGCATTTTCTACGCGCGCTTGGGCTTCGATCAGTTAGGTATAGTTCAAGGCTACTATCAAGGGCGTGAGGCGGCTCTGCGAATGTCGAGGCAACTGGCGCGCAACTGATCACATCGTCCCGGACCGCGCACTTGCCGTTGCCTTCTCTTGGTAGAGGGGAAAAACCACTGACACGCGGCAGCCATGGCCGGGCGCGGTATCGACCGTCATTTCGCCGTCCGCTTCGCGCACACGATCCGCCACGCTCCATAAGCCGAAGCCATGTGCACGTGGTTCGGAAAGGCTGAGCTGCCATTCAAAGCCGACGCCCTGATCCGCCACGACGATCCGCAGCTGCCCGTGGTCGCCCGTCACCGTGACCGATGCTGATTGCACGCCGGAATGCTTGGCCACGTTGCGAAGCAGTTCCCTGATCACCTTGAATGCCAGCACGCGAAGCTCAAGCGGGATGGCCGCATCATCGACGGTAACGCGCAATTCAACTTGCAATTTGTCCTCGCTGCGCATCGAGATGCTGAGCCACTTGAGCGCCGGCGCCAACCCGAGTTCGTAAAGCCCGGGCGGGCTCAGATCGGCAATAACCCGCTGGGCTATCGCCTGCACTTCGCGAACCGTGCCGGTCGCTTCGCCTAGCAGCGGCCGCACTTCGGGCGGCAAGCGCGCCACCAAGGCATCGAGCGTCATCGCCAATCCGACCAATTGCTGGCCGATGCCATCGTGCAGATCCACGGCGGTCGCGCGCCGAGCGCGCTCCTCGGCCCCGAGCAATTCTCGCGCATACAGTTTGAGCCTGTCCTGCTGCTGGCGCAGCCGCTCGTTGAGTTCCACCAACTCCGAGACATCGCGCGCGACGCCCCAGATACGCACCAACTTTCCCTGTTCCATCACGCCACGAAACCCGCTGATGTACGTGCGCGATTGAGAATCCACCGGCATCGAGAATCGCAATCCGTCCAGTACGTAGCCGTGTTGCGATGCGGCGCCGAGATGCGCCGCCAAAGCCGCGAACCACGGCGCGTCCGCGTGCCACCGGCGCGCATCGGCTTCGGCCAGGCCGATCTGGCGGCACAACCGCTGATACGTCTGATTGCTTTCGGCAACGTGCGCGTGCGCCTGCAGCCACTCGATTTGATCGGCCAGCGGCAGGCCCGGATCCATCGGCACCGTCAGTTCGATGCGCCACACGGCTTCGGAGCTATTCTCGATGAAATTGCGATAGCGCTCGTCGCTGGTGCGTAAAAGTTGAAACGCGTTGCGCCTTTCCAGAAGCACGACGGTCAACAAGAAATTGATCGCCACCAGAGTGGCGAGATACAACTGGGCGGCGCCGACCCTCACAAAGGGACTTGGATCGCCCGCGAAGGGCCCCAAGCCGCGGCTTGCGAAGTACGACACCAGCACCGCGGTCGCCGCGGCGAGACTCGTGGACCATCGTGGCGGCATGCGAAACGCCGCGAGAATTGCGAAGGCCAACAGTATGAACGGCATGTCGAGGATCGTGGTCACGCCGCCCGGCGGCGCGGAGAATACCCAAATGGTCATGATCAGCATGGCGAAGCTGATCAGCATCATCTCAATCGGTGGTGCTGGCGGCGCGGAATTCTCCGGCGCGCGGAATCGCACCGCCCAGCCCATCAGGATTGGCGCGACGCATAGCGACCCCAGCCAATTGCCGGCCCACCACAGTTGCCACTCACGCCAATATTCGGCCCCGCCCAGCACGCGCGTCGAGGCGAAGGCGCCCAAGACCGCGCTTGCCGCCGCGCCGGTTGCGACCGCGGCAAAGAATATCAGCACATTTTGCAGGCGGGGAATTCTTGGATCCGAGGCCAGCCGCCAGGCCACGGACGCGCCGACAATGCCATCCAGCGAGTTGGCCAGCGCAAACGGGGCGTATTGGCCAAAACTAAAGTGCGTCGACATCATCGCGTCGACTGAAATCTCGACCACCAGCTGTACCAGCAGAATCCAAATCCAATTGCGCAGAGGTGAAAGCCAGAGCACCGTGAACAAAAGACCGGCCGCCGGCCATAGAATCGTGAGTTCCTCAACATTCTCGTGCAGGACCTGACCCAGCAACACGAGCAGAAAATACAGCACTGCAAAACTTCCCAGGGCGACGGCGGCATGGGCAAATCCGCGGCTCATAAAGTCCCATTGAAGCCCGGCTTTGCGATCCTCAACAGGCGCGAGCGACATCACCAAGATTGAGACCTCCGCGGTCCGGGATTATTGTGCACTTGTTTACTTTGCATACCAAAAGGATACATGGCCGCCAGTAGCCTGACCCGCCTATTCGGCGCGACTCACCGCCGCGTTGCCGCCGTTGGACAGGGAACGTGGAAAATCGACGAAGCAAGCCCCGCCGCTGCTGTCGCGACGTTGCGACGCGGACTCGATCTCGGCCTCAATCACATCGATACCGCCGAGATGTACGGCGCGGGAGAATCCGAAAGAATCATCGGCAACGCGATCGCCGGGCGTCGCGACGAGGTGTTTTTGGTTTCCAAGGTCCTGCCGGGCAACGCCTCGAAGCGCGGCACGATGGCGGCCTGCGAAAAATCGTTGGCGCGGCTGCGTACCGACCGGCTGGATTGTTATCTGCTGCACTGGCGCGGCAGCTACCCGCTTGAGGAAACGATTGCCGCGTTTGAGCTACTGGTACGGCAAGGTAAGATACTTTTCTGGGGCGTGAGCAATTTCGACACCGACGATCTCGACGAAGTGGCGTCCATCGCCGGCGCGGGTCATCCGGTCTGCAATCAAGTGTTGTATCACCTGCTCGAGCGCGCCATCGAACATGCGGTGTTGCCCTGGTGCCGCCAGCGCGGCACCGCGGTGGTCGCCTACACGCCCTTCGGCCAGTCGACGGCGCTGTTCGATGCGCGATCAAAGAGGGGCGAGGTGCTGCGGATGATCGCCGCGTCGCATCAGGCGACTCCCCGGCAAGTCGCGCTGCGCTTCTTGTTGCGCCATCCGGACGTCTTTGTGATTCCAAAAGCGTCCGATATTTCGCATGTGACCGAAAACGCGGCAGCGGCCTCTATGGAATTGAGCGACGCGGAAATCGCCGCTATCGACGCGGCGTTCCCCCGAGGCCAAGTCCCGCGCGGATTGCCGATGATCTAACGGCCGAGGCCGATCAAGCCCGCAAGATGTGCGGGCCGACCGCACCGATGCTCGAGGTTCCGGTCAGCGCCAGCGTCACGCGCAATTCACTACGCATGATCTCGATGGCCTTAGTGACGCCGGCCTCCCCTGCCGCCGACAAAGCATATAGAAACGACTTTCCGATCAATGCTCCGCGCGCACCGAGCGCCAGCGCCTTGGCGATGTCCTGACCCGAGCGTACCCCACCGTCGAACATCACTTCGCAGCGTCCGTCGATGGCCGCAACGATCTCCTGCAGCACCGAAATGGTTGATGGAGCGCCGTCCAGCTGGCGTCCACCGTGATTCGAAACGACTATCGCGTCCGCGCCGGCCGCGACAGCCAATCGCGCGTCTTCGGCGTCGAGCACGCCTTTCAAGATCAGTTTCCCGGGCCAGCGGCCGCGCACCCACTCGACGTCGTGCCAATTGGCCGACGCATCGAACTGCGTGGCGGTCCATTCCGCCAGCGTGTTGATTCCGCTCGAGCCGCCGATGCGGCCCACCAAATTGCCGAATGTGCGCCGCTTGCCGAACAGCACCTTCAGCGCCCAGGTCGGTTTGGTCGCAACATCGAATGCATTGCGCAGCGTAAGCCGAGGCGGAATCGTGAGCCCGTTGCGCGGATCGCGGCGCCGCTCGCCCAGAACCTGCAGATCGAGCGTGAGCATGAGCGCCGAACACTGCGCCGCCGCCGCTCGGTCAATAAGTTCTTGATTGAAGCCTCGATCTCTCATCAGATATTGCTGAAACCAGAAGGGCTGCTTGGTTGCCGAGCGAACATCCTCGATCGAACAAATCGACATGGTGCTGAGGCAAAAAGGGATGCCGCAGGCCGCGGCCGCGCGCGCTCCGAGTATCTCGCCGTCCGCGTGAAACAGGCCGGCAAGACCGGTAGGACCAATGGCCAGGGGCATGGACACCGGAACGCCGAGCAAGGATGTGGCGAGCGATATTTTCGAGACGTCGACCATCACTCTTTGCCGAAAAGTCATCGCATCAAGATCGGCCGTGTTACGCCGCAGAGTCTGCTCGTCGTAGGCGCCACCGTCGGCATAGTCAAAAATTGCGCGGGGGATGCGTCGCTTCGCGAGCTTGCGCAAATCGTCAGTATTGAGAATCATTGCCATGATGATCTCGCCGAAAGCACTCACCATACTATATTCGCATTCGAGGAGCGCCTAGAAGTACCGTTCCAAGTGAATGTTAGCTAAGCTTCAGCGGACTTCCAGGAGATACCAGCGTGCCTTCAGATACGCCGATTCGCAGCTTTATTCACCGCACCGGCTTTGCGTCCAGCGTGACGCTGTCGTTGATCTTGGGCCCCGCAATGGCCGCACCGTCGCCGGGAAACGTGGATGCGGCACGCCTGGCGAAAGCCGATTCGGAACCGCAGAACTGGTTTACCGGCGGACGCGACAAGGACGGCACGTATTTTTCACCTTTGACGTCGATCGACGCCAACAACGTCAAGAATTTGGGATTTGCCTGGAGCTACGATCTGGGAGAACCGCAGCGGGGGCAGGAAGCGACACCGCTGGTGATTGACGGCGTGATGTATACCTCCGGGACGTGGGGCTATGTGTATGCGGTGGACGCCGCGACCGGCAGAGAGTTGTGGCGGTATGACCCGAAGGCCGACCTGCGCATGGGAAGAAATCCCTGCTGCGATCTCGTCAATCGCGGCGTCGCCGTGTGGCAGGGGAAGGTATTTGTCGCCTCCGTGGACGGCCGCTTGCATGCCCTGAGCGCGGCCACCGGTCAGAAGCTCTGGGAAGCGGACACCATCATCGATCGTAAGCTGCCGTATTCCAGCACCGGCGCGCCGCAGATCGCCGGCAGCGTCGTGGTCATCGGCAACAGCGGCGCGGACATGGGGCACGGCGCCGTGCGCGGCTACATTTCTGCGTACGACGTGCAGACCGGCGCGCTCAAATGGCGCTTCTTTACGGTTCCTCCCGCGGTTGGCCAGCCCTATGAGAATCCGGAGCTGGCTGCCGCGGATAAGACATGGGACCCGCATCGCAAGCCGCAGTTCAATGGTGGCGCGACGGCGTGGGATGGATTCGCCTACGACGCAAAACTCAATCTGCTTTACTTCGGCACCGCCAACGCGGCGCCTTATGATCTTCGCCAGCTAGGGCCTCGGCAACTCGATGCTCTTTACGCCACCTGCATCATTGCCGTCGATGCGAGCACCGGACGCATGGCGTGGTACTACCAGGAAACGCCTCACGATAGTTGGGACTACGACGCGGTACAAAAGATGATTTTGGCCGACATCATGGTCGATGGCGCGCCCCGCGCGGTCATCATGCAGGCCTCGAAAAACGCTTTCTTTTACGTCCTCGATCGCAAAACCGGCAAATTGCTGTCGGCTAAGAATTATGCGTTCATGAATTGGGCGACTCACGTCGACATGGCGACCGGGCGGCCCGTGACCACGAAGCAAGCGGACTGGTATGGCACGGCAAAGAACATCTACCCCTCCTGGTTTGGCGCGCACACCTGGAATCCGATGTCCTACAGCGCGCAAACGCACTTGGTCTACATTCCAGTGATCGATGTACCCACGATCTGGGTCGATCTTTTGCATAACGGCAGCCGGGTGAAATACATCGAGGGATTTTTCACGGCGCAAGGCATCATTCCCGACGACACCTACGACTCGAAGGATGCGACGCGTCTGTTCGGTCCGGTACCCGATGAACAGGCGATCAAGGCCATGCGCCATGTCAAGCCGGTGCGCGAGCTGATCCGAGCCTGGGACCCGGCAACGCAAAAAGTCGTGTGGGAACACGAGACTTCGTCCGGCATACGCGGCTACGATGGCGGCGTGATGTCGACGGCGGGGAACCTCGTGTTTCAAGGCCGCGGCAGCGGCGAGCTCTGGGTCTATGCCGCGGATACCGGCAGGGTGCTGAAGGTCCTCAAAACCGGCAGCCACATCATGGCCGCACCCATGACCTACGCCGTCAATGGCGAGCAGTATGTCGCGGTTCAGGTCGGCTACGGCGGCACCTCGATCACGGTGGGCCCGATTCCGCCCAGCAGCGCTGCCCTCAAGTATCAGAACACCAACCGAATTATCGCTTTCAAACTGGGTGGTGGCGCGGTGCCGACGCCGCCGTCACGCATCGAGCCTGCATTTCCAAAACCGCCCGAACAGAAGGCGACACGGGCACAGATCGATGCGGGCGAGGTCAAATTCATCGAGCAATGCACCCGCTGCCACCAGCTGGGTCCGAGCACCACGCCCGATCTTCGTAAGCTCAACGACGGGCTGCACATGGCCTTCAAGGATATTTTACTGAGGGGCGCGCTTGCTCCCGCGGGAATGGAGCGCTTTGACGACATCTTGAGCGAAAAGGACGCCGACAATGTCCACGCGTATTTGATCGACCAGAGCTGGGTCGCTTACAAGGCAGCGCAAGAAGCCGCGGCCGCGGGCAAATGAGGGTGAGGGGAGGATTCGAGGTAATGCAACAGCCAGGACTCATGATGGATCGGCCGCTGCTGATTTCATCCATCATCGAACATGCCTCCGCTCAACATGGCAAGACGGAAATCGTATCTCGCGAGACGCACGGGCCGGTGTTTCGCTACACCTTCGCCGATTGCGCCGCGCGCGCCAAGAAGCTCGCGAACGCGCTGGCTGATCTTCGGCTGCCTGCGGGCTCCGCGGTGGCGACCCTCGCGTGGAACAACCATCGCCACGTCGAGATCTACTATGCGGTATCGGGCAGCGGCTTGGTCATTCATACCTGCAATCCGCGCCTGCATCTCGATCAATTGACCTACATCATCAATCACGCCGAAGATCGCGTGTTCTTTTTCGACCCGAGCTTCTCCGCGCTGATCGAGAGCGTGGCACGGCATTGCCCGAATGTCCGGGCGTGGATATGCATGACCGACGCGCAAAACATGCCGGCGCTCGAGGACATTCCCAACGTCTACTGCTATGAGGATCTGATCGCCTCGCAGAGCGAGGAGTTCTCCTGGCCGGAATTCGATGAGCGCGCGAGCGCCGCGATTTGTTACACGTCGGGCACCACGGGAAACCCCAAGGGGGTGCTGTATTCTCATCGCGCGATCGTTCTGAACGCCATGACGATCTGCATGCCGGGGGTGCTGTGCCTCTCTTCCCGGGAAGCAATTCTTCCCGTGGTACCGATGTTTCACATCAATGGATGGTGCATCCCGTACGGCTGTTTCATCGGCGGTGCAAAGCTGGTGTTGCCAGGACCTCGATTGGATGGCGCGGGCTTGCACGAATTACTGGAAAACGAGCGTGTCACCGTGAGCGCGGGTGTACCCACGGTATGGCTGGCGCTGTTGCAGTACGTCGAACAGCACCAGTTGCGATTTTCGAGCCTGCGTCGCGTCGTCTCCGGCGGCTCGGCGGTGCCCCACGCGCTGATCGCCAAATTCGACCAGGACTACGGCATCGAAGTGCGCCAGGGCTGGGGAATGACCGAGACCACGGCGGTGGCAACCGTGGGATTTCTCGATGAAGAACAGTTGCGCTCGCCGCCCGCGCAACGCCACGCGGCCGCGGCCAACTGCGGCAAGGCGGAATTCGGCGTCGAGGTCAAGGTGGTGGACGAGGACGGCGCGACCCTGCCGCGTGACGGCAAATCGCAGGGCGAACTGATGGTGCGGGGACATTGGATTGTGAGCGATTATTTCAAGAGCGAGACCTCGCCTCTGAAGGATGGCTGGTTCCCCACCGGCGATATCGCCACCATCGATTCGCAGGGCGTCTTGCAGATAAGAGACCGCGTCAAAGATCTGATCAAGACCGGCGGCGAGTGGATCAGCTCGATTGATCTGGAAAACACCGCCATCGGCCATCCGTGCGTGGCGGCAGCCGCCGTCATCGGCGTGAAGCATCCCAAATGGCAGGAGCGGCCCCTGCTATTTGTAGTACGCAAGCCCGGACATACTCTAGAATCGGCGGATATCATTGCGTTCCTCGCCGAACGCATGGCGAAATGGTGGGTGCCCGAGGAGGTCATATTCCTCGATTCCCTCCCGGTGGGCGGCACCGGCAAGGTCCAGAAGGCCCTACTCAGGCAAAAATACGGCCACGTTTTCGATTGATGGGAGATTATCGCGTTATGAGAAATCGCTATCGCATCGCTTTAGCAGGCTGCGCGCTCTTTGCCGCTTTGACGGTGCGCGCCGCGGACAATCCGCCCGCCGACCCGACGCTCGCGGGCGATGAGTCCAGGGCCGTGGGCGCGGCCGTTAAGCGCGACGCCAAAGTCGTCGCGGAAGCGGCCAAAGATGGCGCGCAGAAAGTGGCTGCGGCCGCCAAAGTGGTGGCACATGAAGTGGCCACCGCGAGCAAAGAAGGCGCTCAAGCAGTTGCGGCCGCGGCCAAGCACGGCGCGCAGAAGGCCAAAGCAGCGGTCAATGGAGACAAGGCGCCGAGCCCCCCGGCAAAGCCCGCCACGGCCAACTAGCCGAGCGCGTATAGATACTCGACAAAGGACGCGACCGCCCCGTCCAACCCCTGGACTTTTGGATTGGTCGACTCGATCAAATAATATTCGTCGGGTGCATGCGCGCCGGTGCCGTGGCCGAGACCGAAATGGCCGGCCGGCAAGCTTAAGGGCGGATCGGTGAATACATAGCCGGGCCACGATCCGGCAGAGCGCGGCCAGAGCTGCGGCTCGAGGCCGAGCTTTCGGTACGTGGCCAGCTGCGTTTGAATCAACTTGCTGTCCTTATCGGTTTGCGTCGGGTTGTAGCCGCCGCTCATATTGACTTCAATATCGGCGAAGCCCTGCTTTGCCAGGTGGGCTTTCAGCTTGGCGAGCGTATCCGCCGCGGTCATGTCCGGCACCAGTCGCATGTCGATCTTGGCCACCGCCTTATGCGGTAGCACGGTCTTGCCGCCGGGACCGGTATATCCGGCCACCAACCCTTCGATGTTGATGGTCGGCCGCGACTCCAACAAAATCAAAGAATCCACCCAGCTCTTATCGTGCACCCAGCGCTGCACCCCCAGGGCCTTCTTCGCGGTGCTCTCCGGCGATTTCGCCGCGTGTTCCCGGATCATGAGTTCCTGCGCCGCGCTGAGCGGTCGCGCCTTGTCGAAGAATCCTTCCACGGCAGGCGTGTGGCCATCCTTTTCGACCAGTGTGTTCAGGGCTTGGACGAGGTGCCAGGTCGGGGAATCCACTTGCGCCTCGAGGCTCGAGTGCACATCGTGCGCGGGCCCGCGGCCCCACTTCTCGCCGCTGGAAATCAATTCCAGCTCGACCACGCCCTTGGCACCCAAGGACACCTCGACGCCGCCGTCGCGGTCCTGACCCGCCTCCGGCATGAACACGCCGGCGCACTTTTTTAGCTCCGCGAGCACCTCGGGATTTTTTATCACTTCCTGAAAATGCGGCGAGGCAATCTCCTCTTCGCCCTCGCACACCAGCACTAGATTCACGGGCAACTTCTTCCCCGCGGCCTTGAAGGCCATCAGCGCGCTCAAGAACGAGTTTTCAGGGCCCTTCTGGTTGACCGCGCCGCGCCCCATGCACACCGTCCCGAGACCCTCCTTTTGAACCAGGCGTGCCTCGAGCGGCGGCGAACTCCACTCCTCCGGCACGAACTGCTTCACGTCGTACATGAAATAGATCGCCATGGTCGTTCTCGCCCCGGCGTCGATCTTGCCGAACACGCCCGGCTTGCCGGAGGTCGGTATCAGCTTGACCCCGGTGAATCCCGCCTCCTGCGCCAGCTTGGCCATGTACTGAGGGCCTTGAGGAAAATTTCTATTTTCAGCGGCAATCGACGGCAGCGCGATCCAATCTTGCAGGCGCTTCAGATTCGCGGCATGCATCTTCGAGATTTGCGAGAGTACCGCCGCCTTGTCCGCATCGCTCGGCGCCGCGCAGAGCACCGCCGTGGGAACCGCAGCGAGGGCCACGCCGGAGACGGCACCCTGCACGAAATCACGTCTGCTTAAGTCTCGACCTTGGGTCATTCGCTTCTCTCCCGATTGAGCGATTTATTCGGCCGCTATACTAACAGCTAGATTTTGTGCAAGTGGGCACGATAGTAGGCGCCGCGCTCCGCATAATTTGCCGCGACTTGGAGCAAATTCTCCCGTTCCTGCGCGCTGAGCTCGCGCACCGCCTTGGCGGGCGCACCGATGATGAGGCTGCCATCGGCAAAAACCTTGCGCTCGGTGACGAGAGCGCCGGCGCCGACGAGACAGCCTTTGCCGATGACGGCGCCATTCAGCACCACGGACTGTATGCCGATCAACGAGCCTTCACCCACGGTGCAGCCATGCATCATGGCCTGGTGGCCGATCGAGACGCGCGTCCCGATCATGAGCGGAAACCCAGGATCGGTATGCAACACCGCGGAATCCTGCACGTTGCTGTGGGCTCCGATGCTGATGACTTCGTTGTCGCCGCGCAAAGTGGCACCGAACCACACTGTTGAATGCTCAGCGAGTATGACCTTGCCGATGACCGTGGCATTCGGCGCGATATACGCGCTCGGCGCCACCGAAGGCGATTCATTTCCCAATCGATACACGGCCATGCACACTCCACAGCATTTCTCGACATCATCCTGCCGGCGGCAGATGCGCGCAATACCTGGTGCAGCGGGCTATCATCTGCGCCATGAATGAAAACTATCTGGTCTGGCTGCTGCGCCGTTGGACCTTGAGAAAGAACGGCGCGATTCCGGCCCGACACGCGACGCCGCTGCTCGTAGGTCTGTGCATCGCGTGGCTGTTGCTGTGGATCGCCATCGACTGGTGGGACGCGCAACCGGATGCGGCGTTTTTCATCGCCAACACGCCGCTGCTCGCCTGGTATGCGCTTGGCAATTCTGGCGCTGGCGGCGCTGCTGCACTGGCGCTCGAGGCCGATGCCGCCCTTTGGGGCGGCGTTGGCCCTCTCCTTGGGGTTGGTGCCGATTCCTCTGTTGCTGGCGGCGGTGGCCGCGCCCTATCTGGATCAATTCTGGCTCCCGGCCTTGCTCATCGTAGGCGCCATTTACGCACTGCTGTATTTCGCGCGCGGCCTGCGCGCACTCACGGGTGAATCACAACGCCTCGCTGCGGTTGCGGGGGTTGCCTTCGTGACCGGCTTCATTTGGCTCAGCGATGAGCTCAATGTGATTCCGGAGGTGTGGGCGTCCGGTGAGGTGGAAGAGAGCGCGACCGGCGACGTGACGGGCGATGCCGAAAGCCTCATCTTCGAGCAACAAGGAAGGATCGATCGGGCCCTTGAGGCCTTTGGCACGGATCATTCGCCGAGTCCGCGGGCGTTTTTTCTCGGTTTTGCCGGCGTCGGCGAGCAGAAGGTGTTTGCCCAGGAAATCAGTTTAGCCTCGCGCGTCATCGCGCAGCGCTATGGTGTCAACGGCAGAACGCTGTCGCTGATCAATGATGAGCGCGATTTGGAGAGCGCTCCGCTCGCCAGCGTATCCGGATTGAAGTACGCGCTTCGCGGACTCGGCGCGCGCATGAATCGCGAGCGCGACGTGCTGTTCCTGGCCATCTCCTCGCATGGCGAAAGGAAGGCGGCGATCGCGGTGTCGAATGCGCAGCTGCCGCTCAACGACCTGACCCGGGAGGATCTCGCCGAGGCGTTGGAAGAATCCGGCGTCAAATGGCGCGTGATCATCATTTCCGCCTGTTATGCCGGCGGCTTCATCGATTCATTGAAAAATTCCCAGACCATCGTCATCACGGCGGCCGCGGCCGATCGCACATCCTTTGGCTGCTCGAATGATCGCGACCTGACCTATTTCGGCGAGGCATTTTACCGCGATGCGCTGCCGGAAGCTCATTCCTTGCGCGAGGCATTCGACAAGGCCAGTGCGGCGATCGCCGCTCGCGAACGGCGCGAACACATGGACCCCTCGAGACCGCAGGCATACTTCGGATCGGAACTCGAGGGAAAACTCGCCGTCATGAATTCCCCGGCGCGATAAATCACTTACCCGTGAATACCTGCGCTGGTACGCTACCCGGCATGAGCGAGCTCACTCACCGCATTGTCGACGCCAACGGCATCCGCATTCACATCGCCGAACAGGGCAGCGGGCCTCTGGTGCTGCTCTGTCATGGATTTCCGGAATCGTGGTACTCCTGGCGGCATCAGCTAAAGGCTCTGGCACAAGCGGGCTATCATGCGGTCGCCCCCGACATGCGCGGCTACGGCGACTCCGACCGTCCGGCCGAAATCGATCGCTACACGCTGTTTCATCTGGTCGGCGACATGGTCGGCGTGCTCGACGCGCTCAAAGAAAAAAATGCCGCGATCGTAGGCCATGATTGGGGCGCGCCGGTCGCATGGCATGCGGCGCTCATGCGCCCGGATCGCTTTCGCGCCGTGGTCGGACTCAGTGTCCCGTATCGGCCGCGCGGCAGCATCGCACCGACCACCGTCATGCCGCAAAATGCCGATGCGACGTTCTATCAGCTCTACTTTCAGGCTCCCGGGGTAGCCGAAGCGGAACTCGAGGCGGATGCGCGCGTTTCGCTGCGCAAGACGCTGTATTCGGGATCCGGCGATGTGCCGAGGCGCCATCCCGGCACCGCGCCCGCGGGTGGCGTGGGCATGGTGCCGCGAAGCGGCGGATTTCTCTCGCGCATGAAAGACCCCGATACGCTGCCCGCATGGCTTAACGACGCGGACTTGGACGTTTACGCGCGGCAATTCCAGCATTCCGGCTTTCGCGGCGGCCTCAATTGGTACCGCAACATCGATCGCAACTGGGAATTATTGGCGCCCTATGCGACGGCCTCGGTGAGTGTGCCGGCGCTTTACATGGCGGGCGATCTGGACCTGGTCGTGTCCTTTCCGCGCATGAAGGAAGTGATCGCGGATCTGCCGCGTTACATACCGCAGCTACGCGGCAGCATCATGCTGCCGGGCTGCGGCCACTGGACGCAGCAGGAGCGCCCGAGCGAGGTCAACCAGGCCATCATCGACTTCTTGAGTCGCTTGTAGAATTCTTCACCGAGGTCCGTAATGATCCAGCCGAGCGTTCCCGGCCAGCCCGAGTCCAAGCACCAGCTCAGCCGCTCATTAAAGGGCCGCCATCTGGCGATGATTTCGATCGGCGGCATCATCGGTGCGGGACTCTTCGTCGGCAGCAGCACCTCGATTCTCGCGGCGGGACCCGCCGTCTTCATCAGCTACGCCATCACCGGGCTGCTCATTCTGCTGGTGATGCGCATGCTGGGAGAAATGGCCACCGCGCTGCCCCATGTGCGCTCGTTCACGGAGTTTGCACGCTCCGGCTTGGGCGATGGGGCCGGCTTTGTGGTCGGATGGCTGTACTGGTATTTCTGGGTATTGGTCGTGCCGGTGGAAGCGATCGCGGGCGCGAAGATCTTGCAGAACTGGATGCCGTCCTTTTCGCAGCTGCAGATCGGACTCGGCTTGATGACCATCATGACCGGCGTCAATCTGCTGTCGGCGCGTTCGTACGCCGAATTCGAATTCTGGTTTGCGTCGATCAAGGTCGCGGCAATACTGGTGTTCATCGTGATTGCCGCCTCGTTTGCATTCGGCTGGACGGCACCTGCGGGCGCGACCTTTGGCAACCTCGTCAACCACGGCGGCTTCACGCCGCACACTTGGCTTGCCGTGCTGGCGGCGGCGCCCACGGTGTTCTTCGCAATGACGGGGGCGGAAATCACCACGGTTGCGGCGGCGGAATCCGCGCAGCCGGGCCGCGCCATCGCAAAAATGACCGCGGCGGTAATCTGGCGCATTTTGATTTTCTACGTGGTCTCGGTGTTCCTGATCGTGTCGGTGATCCCGTGGAACTCGGTTCGCTCAGGCGAGTCGCCGTTCACGCTGGCGCTAAATACCATGCATGTCCGCTGGGCCGGCGAGATCATGAGCACCATCATCCTCACGGCCGTGCTGTCGTGCTTGAATTCGGCGTTTTACGTGAGCTCGCGGGTACTGTTTGTCCTGGCCGAGCGCGGCGATGCGCCGCAAAGCTTCGTTCGCTTGAATAAGCGCCGCGTGCCGGTGGTCTCGGTATTGATCGGCGCCGCGGCAGGATTCTTGGGAATCATCGCCGCCACTGAAGCGCGGCAGAGGGTCTTCGATTTTCTGATCAGCTCCTCCGGTGCCCTCATCGTCTTCATCTACATGACCATCGCCGTGGCGCAAATCGCCTTGCGTCGGCGCCGCGAAGCCACTCACGAGGCGCAGCCCGCGATATCGATGTGGCTGTTCCCGTATTTGAGTTACGCCGCCATCGCGTGTATGGGGTCCGTATTGGTGGCGATGGCCTTCACGCCCGGCCAGCAGCAGGATCTTAAGTTCAGCTGCATCACCCTGGCCGTGGCGGTCATCGCCTATTTGATCGTGCGACGTCTGCGGCAACCGCGCACCGCCCCCTCGACCGTGAGCTAGCCAACAATCCTTTAGAACTATCGCGACTAAGCTGCGAATCGCGAGTGATTGCCACGGCGCACGGACCGGAATATTCAATGGCGCGCCGCTGAATTAGCCATGTATTTCATGTAGTTGATCTCCCCTAACAGACATGAATTTATCGGTCAAGCGAAAAAAATTTATCTGTAGGTTATAAAGAGTAGCTTTCCGCGCGCGGCGGATTTGGCAGGATAGGACAGCTTTAGGAGAATCTCGCGCCGACAACCCAGCCAACTCCCCCGTTGGCGCGATATCCCAGTGGCGTGGGCCCTTTAATGCGCCCACGCCCTTTTTTTAATTCAAACCTCGCCACGCCTCGCCGCGGAACTTAAAGCATCTCCTTAGCCCCTTAGCCGCTTGAGCGCCAATGCTTCGATCAACTGGCACGCGCGCGCGACGGCATCCGCCGAGTCAATTCGTGCCGCAAACTCTCTGCGCCGCTGTGCTGACGCTCCATCGTCAAGAATGGTTCGAATGGTGTTCGCCACCCGCCGTGCTCGGTAGCGGCTCTGCGGAATGCTGAGCCCCAGCTTGAGCTGCTCGATGCGCCAGCCGCTGTCGAATTGGTCGAAGCCATGGGGTACCACCAAATGCGGAACCGCGGCTTTGACCGCTTGCGCCAGG
Organism: uncultured Gammaproteobacteria bacterium; assembly: GCA_963749775.1. GTDB lineage: Bacteria > Pseudomonadota > Gammaproteobacteria > Steroidobacterales > Steroidobacteraceae > Bog-1198. The sequence continues at coordinate 185,576 of CAVVPB010000003.1, read as the reverse complement.
GTACCGACACCGCCGTGGTAGACGAGCAGCGCGGCGCGCGGCAGCACCTGACTGAAAGGCAGATAGCCGAAGACCTGGATATTCGCAGGAAGAGACCGCGGGACCTGTTCCGGATAATTGGTGACGAGCATGGCGCGCAGTCCGAGTCGACGCGCCGCCTCGACCGATTCGCCGAAGAATCGCTGCATCGTCGATCCGGCGGAACCCGGCGTGAAAATGACCGGCGGCGTACCGGCGTTCAGAAACTCTTCCGCTTCCGCCAGGGGTGCGGCCGCGCCATCAGCGTCCCAGAGCGGGAATCCCACCGCATGCGTGTTCGGCGGCCAGTCCGGCTGCGCGGCCGCGAACCACTCAGGGAAGAACGCGATCACCAATTCGGGCGAATGCAGCCAGCGATGCATCACGCGGCTGACGGGAGGCAAGCCGAGCGATGCACGAAGTTCATTCAACGGGCGCTTCAGGCTGTGATCCAAAACCAACGCGTCCACCAGGCCGAACAAGCCATGCTTGAACCAATGCGGATCCGAGTTCGCGAGCCGGATATTGCCGAACATGCCTTGATCGGCAAAGGTGCGAATCACGCTGGGCTGCAAGTGCACCGAGGCGCTCGGCACGCCGAGCTTCTCCTGCGCCAAGCGTGCGCCGAGCGCCAGGCTGGAAAAGGCCACCACCGTGCTTTCGTCCGCGTGCCTTTCGATCAGGCGATAGATCTCGGCGATCGCCGGTACCATCACCTGCGCGATGATCTTGAAGCCTTTGCGCAAATGCCACAGATCCGGGTTCGCGATCGCCGTGTGTGCTTCGTCCGCTGTGCCTACGCGTAAGTATCCAAGACCCTGGGCTTCGATCAGCTCTTGGAAAATCGGATTCGTGAGAATGGTGGCTCGATGGCCGCGAGCCTGGAGCGCCAGCCCGAGTGCGATGAAGGGGTGCACATCGCCCGCGCTCCCCATCGTGGGCAGCAGGACGTGAAGAGCACCCCTCACCGCAGCGCCGCTTCGCAGGACTTGAGCGTACCCTTGCCCACAAGTTCGACCGCATAGGTGAAGCTTTCATAGCGCCGCAGTTCCTCGATCAGGGCGCTGCGCTGTTCCTTGCTGAGCGCGGCCGGGCTGTTGCCGAATCGTCGCATGTTCTGCCAGAACTCAAGCCCCTCGCGCTCGGCGTCCAAGAACAGGCGCAGCGCGCCGAACGCCTCGGCGTAGCGCTTGACCGATTCGTAGGGCAAATCGTTGAGCGCGTGGGTGGCGATGGCGGTGTCCCAGCTGGCGCTGGATATGAAATTCAGAGATATGCCGGGGTACTTGATGGGAGTTTCGGCGACACCAGGGACGGAGGCCTGCGAGAGTTTCGCGACCGCGTCCTGGGCTTCGGTGCGCAATCTGGTCATCTCGGTCAGCACCGCCCTGACCTCCGTTTCATTGTCCGCGATTTCGCGGCGAAATCCGGCGAGGGCCTCGGCGGCGACTTTGGAGCGCTGGCGCGTCTCGACTAATTGCCCAAGCGCGAGCGCGATCAGAATGCCCAACGTCACGATGCCCAAGTGAACCAGGAAGTCTTTGAGCGAGCGAACCGGGCCGCCCGGCGGGTGCAAATCCATTCTCCCTCCGTTCTTTTAAATCTTCTGGCCTTAAGCTTCCGCAGCGCCGCTAGCGCTCGAACTTCGTCGATAGGATGATAGACGAGGTGGTGCGCTCAACCCCATCGAGCTCGCCAATTCGATCGATGACTTGGTCCATCTCGGCGACCGACGATGCCGCGGCCACGGCGATCAGGTCGACATCGCCGCTCACCGAATGCAGCAGCCGCACCTGAGGTATGGCGCGCAATGCGGTGGTGACCGCACGGGTCTCCTTCGGGGCCACCTTGATCATCACGTGTGCCCGCACCGCGCCGGACCCATGCTCGGGCGCCAGGCGCACGCCGTAGCCGGTAATGATCCCCTGCTTCTCCAGCCGCTCGATCCTGCTTTGTACGCTGGTGCGCGAGCGGCCCACCAATCGCGCCAGCTGCGTGGTGGACGCGCGGCCGTTCTCGCGCAAAGTCAGGAGTAGCTTTTCGTCGATGGCATCCATGGCGTTTTGCCGTTTATACCCTGCATTATGTAGTGATAATACCTTAAAAACGTCTAAAACGAGCCTACCATTTGCCGTGCGGGCGGACAAGAATGGGGCACTATCGGGAGAGGGATATGAGAAACATCGTTATCGTAGGCGCCGGCAAAATCGGCTCGATGATCGCGGACCTGCTCGGCGGCTGCGGCGATTACGCGGTTACCGTCGTCGACCGCTCACATGAGCAGTTGGACAGGCTGGAAACCACGCGGCCCGTCACCAAGATTGCCGCCGACATCACCGCGGGGGACACCCTGCGCAAGCTCTTGGCCGGCAAATTTGCGGTGCTGTCCGCCGCGCCATATCACGCGACGCGGCTCATCGCCGAAGCCGCCAAGGCCGCCGGCGCCCACTACTTGGATTTGACCGAGGATGTCGCCAGCACCCGCGCCGTGAAGCAACTCGCCGCAGGCGCGCGCACCGCGTTCATACCGCAATGCGGATTGGCGCCGGGATTCATCACCATCGTCGCCAGCGACTTGGCCTCGCGCTTCGATCAGCTGCATGACGTGCGCATGCGGGTCGGGGCCCTGCCGAAATTTCCATCGAACGCGCTCAACTACAATTTGACCTGGAGCACCGACGGCGTCATCAATGAGTACTGCGAGCCGTGCGAAGCCATCGTCAATGGCCAGCTGCGGGAAACTCAACCGCTCGAGGAATTGGAAGAGTTTTCCCTGGACGGCATTTTGTACGAGGCGTTCAACACCTCCGGCGGCCTCGGCACTTTGTGCGAGACCTTAGCCGGCAAGGTGCGCAACCTCAATTACCGCACCATCCGCTATCCGGGCCACGCCGCCATCATGAAGGCGTTGCTCAATGATCTGCGGCTGCGCGACCGGCGCGAATTGCTGAAGGATATTCTCGAGAATGCTGTGCCGATCACGCTGCAGGACGTGGTGATCGTATTCGTCACCGTGAGCGGCCTGCGCGGCGGGCAGCTGATGCAAGAGACCTACGCCAACAAGATCTACGCAGCGCCGCTGGGCGGCAGAGTGCGCAGCGCCATCCAAATCACCACGGCGGGCGGAATTTGTGCCGTGCTCGACATGCTGAGCGCCGGCGTGTTGCCGCGCTCAGGCCTCATTCGCCAGGAAGAGATCAAGCTGAAGGACTTTCTCGCCAATCGCTTCGGCCGCGTCTATGCGTTGCAGGCGACCGCCGCTGTCGATGGTCATCTTAATACCCATCCCAATGCCAATGCCGCCTAAGGTCGCTACCTGACACCCGCCACCGCTCCATCAGGTACGGACCGATGAAGGCCGTTATGTCAGCCAGCGTGGGCGCCCAACCACGCAACAGTAAGGTCAAGGCGGCCACCGTCGCGACGTGCGCGACCTTGGGATAGAGCTTCAAACTCACCGGCACGCCCACGGCACTTAAGGCCGCCGCAAGATTGCGCGAGTTCTTCGGCCACGCCGTCGTGTCGTCCAACCCGTGCACCAGCAGCATGGGTGGCGCATCGGGGCGCACGAAATTGATGGGCTGCGACTGCGGATAGATCTGCGGCGGCCCAAACATGTCTTGCACATCCGCCTCGCGCAGCGGCAGAAAATCGTACGCTCCGGACAAGCCGACAACCCCGGCAATGCGCGGCGTCGGCTGGCCGACGGCGGCAAAATACCTGGAATCGAGCGTCACCAGAGCGGCCATATGCGCACCCGCCGAATGGCCCATCAAGTACATGCGTTGCGGATCTGCGCCGAATTCACCCGCGTGCGCCACCGACCACAGCGCGGCCTGCGCGCTATCGTCCATAAATCCCGGCATCTTGACTTGCGGATAGTGGCGATAATTCGGCAGCACCGCGACATAGCCCGACTGCGCGAGCGCCGCACCGACAAAGCGGTAGTGGGCCTTATCTCCGCCACTCCAGCGCCCGCCATGCCAAAAGACCACCAGCGGCCGCGGCGCGCCGACCTTGTCCGGCCGGTAGACGTCCAGGCGATGTTGCGGACCCGGGCCGTAAGCGACATTCGCGTGGCGTTTAAACGCGCCAAAAACGCTCGGCGCATTCGCCGCCAGAATTCCGAGCGACCACGCCACATCATCGACACGCATAGGTTGGCTGGCACTGCGAATCGAGCAGGCCGTGTCGGATTAACCAGTCGCGTGCATCCTCTGCATCCTTCTCGAACCAGCGAGCCGCGCTGCCCAGCCTGAAGGTATAACCCCACTCGTCCATGTCGCGGCACATTCGCTCGCGGCCGACGTTCGGCAACGATTGCGCCAAGATGATTTGCAGATAGCAAACCGCATTCTCCTCGGCGTGATCCCCGCCCGCATCGGTATCCAGCCCGGCGCGTCGTTCCGGCGTCATGCAAACGAAATGCGCACTCTCGTGCAACACCGAATGCAGCGGCGTGTCGAGGCGCGTGAAGATCTTGGAACCTATCAAACCGGCCTCGCGCTCGCCCCAATAGGAGCCGGGAATGACTTCGTCGGGAGCCACCAATTGCAGGGCAAGGCCGTAGCGATCCAACAGCACTTGGAGGGAAAGCCGATCAATCGCATTGACCAATAACACCGTTTCCGGGCACGCCTTGTGTTACTTCAAACTCGTCAAGCGGCGCATGGCAATGGAAACCAGATCGCGCGCCATTTGCTGGCGCAGGATGTCCGCTTCGTGCTCTTTGGCAAGCTCCAGGGTCTCATCGTAACTAAAGTCCCTCGACAAGCTGACGGTCTGGGGCGCGAGCAACTCCTTGTCGGCGCCCCGCACGTTGAACGTCACGGTATAAGTGAGCTCATATTGCGTTGGAATGTTTCGCCCCGACACCGCGATGGTGCGCCGTTCCACCGAATCCTTGGTGACGTCAATGGTGGCCGTCGCCCCTTCCGGCACGTTCTGCGGCGCGACGCCGGCGCCCTTGAGCCGATGCTCGAATTCGCGCGAGAAATCCGTGTACGGGTCCTTGAGGGACAAATAAGGACGCGCCATGACCGGCGGCAGCGGATCGGTGCCGGCGAGGCGAAAGCCGCAAGCGCTCAACGCACAGGCGCTTAGCAACGTCAACGATTTCACGGCGGCCACGCTACACCACGATGTTCACAAGCTTGCCCGGGACAATGATCACCTTGCGCACCGCGCTTGCACCGATGAATTTTTGCACGTGCGGGTCGGCCAGCGCCGCCGCACGGATCGCATCGTGATCGGCATCCACCGCGACTTCAATGTGCGCGCGCAGCTTGCCGTTCACCTGCACCACCATCTTGAGGACGGCGGAATGCAGGGCCTCGGTATCGACGGCAGTCCATGGCACATCGATGAGGGCGGTGAGGTGACCTAGCTCCTGCCACAGCGCGTGCGTGACATGCGGAATGATCGGGGATAACCCGAGTACCGCGATTTCCAGCGCTTCCTGCTGTACGCTGCGGTCCTGCGGCGAGACCGCCGGGAATTTTCCGAGCGCATTCAAAAGCTCCATCACCGCGGCAATGGCGGTATTGAAAGTGCGGCGGCGCCCAATATCGTCGGTGACCTTCGCCAGCGTTTGATGCGCCTGCCGGCGAATGGCCCGCTGTGTCGCGTTCAAGGATGCCTTGTCGAGAGGCTGCGCCGTTCCGTGGGACACATGCTCGTACACGGCTTTCCAAAGGCGCTTGATAAAGCGATACGCGCCATGCACGCCTTCATCCGACCATTCCAGCGTTTGCTCGGGCGGCGCGGCGAACATGATGAACAAGCGCGCGGTGTCGGCGCCGAACTCCTCCACCAAAGCCTGCGGATCGACGCCATTGTTTTTCGACTTGGACATAGTCACAACGCCGCCGAATTCGACTTCCTTGCCGTCGGTGCGCAGCACCGCGACGCGGCGGTTGGTGACCATATCGGTGCTCACCGCGACATCGCTGGGCTTGAAATACTCCACCCGTCCGGAATCCGGCTTGCGGAAAAAGGCCTCGTTGAGCACCATGCCCTGCGTGAACAATCGCGCGAACGGTTCTTTGAACGGGACGGCGCCCATGTCGTTCATGAAGCGCGTCCAGAAGCGCGAGTACAGCAGATGAAGAATGGCGTGCTCGATGCCGCCGATATATTGGTCCACCGGCAGCCAGTATTGGACTCGGTAGTCGAGCATGGCCTGATCGTTATTGGCGCAGGCGAAGCGCAGGAAATACCACGACGAATCCACGAACGTATCCATGGTGTCCGTTTCGCGGCGCGCATCGGCCCCGCACCGCGGGCACGTTACGTTTAGGAACGCGGAACACTTCAGCAGCGGATTGCCACTGCCGTCCGGCACCAGATCCACGGGGAGAACTACCGGCAACTGTTCATCCGGAACCGGTACCGCGCCGCAGCTCTTGCAATGAATGATGGGGATCGGACAGCCCCAATAGCGTTGCCGCGAAATTCCCCAATCGCGCAAACGCCAGGTGGTTCGCTTCTCGCCCAAGCCTTGGCGGCTCAAATCCCTGCACACGGCGTCGACCGCGGCCTGGTACTCGAGTCCGTCATACGCGCCGGAATTCACGCAGCGGCCATGTTCGGCGTACCAAGGCTCCCATGCCGCCAATGAATACGGCCTGCCCTCAACATCGATGACCGGCTTGATCGGCAGCCGATATTTTTTGGCGAATTCGAAATCCCGCTCATCGTGCGCCGGCACGCCCATGACCGCGCCGTCGCCGTAGCTCATGAGCACGTAGTTTCCCACCCATACCGGCAGGGGCTCGCCGCTGACCGGATGGCGCACGTACAATCCCGTCGGCAGGCCCTTTTTTTCCTGAGTGGCCAGTTCGGATTCGACCGCCGGACCTCGCTTGCATTCCTCGATGAATGCGGCCAACTCCGCATTATCTTGTGCGGCGTAAGTTGCGAGCGGATGCTCCGCCGCCACGGCGCAGAAGGTGACGCCCATGAGCGTGTCAGCGCGCGTGGTAAAGGCACGCAGTACCCCGCCCCCGTCGATGTCGTGCGGGAATCCCAGCCGTAGGCCTTCGCTGCGGCCGATCCAATTGGCCTGCATGGCACGCACCCGGTCCGGCCAATCCTTCAGATTGTTCAGCGAGTCGAGCAGATCCTCGGCATATGCTGTGATTTTCAGGTAATACATCGGGATTTCGCGCTTTTCGATGAGCGCGCCGGTGCGCCAGCCCCGGCCATCGATGACCTGTTCGTTGGCAAGCACGGTCTTATCGACCGGATCCCAATTGACGACGCCGGTCTTCTGGTATGCGATGCCCTTTTCCAGCATGCGCAAGAACAACCACTGATTCCACCGGTAATAGTTGGGAAGGCAGGTGGTGATTTCGCGGCTCCAATCCAAGCCATACCCCAAGGATTTGAGCTGTGCTTTCATGTGCGCAATGTTGTCGAGGGTCCACTTCGCCGGCGGCACGCCGTTCGCCATCGCGGCATTTTCGGCCGGCAAGCCGAAGGCGTCCCATCCCATCGGCTGCAGCACGTTGCGTCCATTCATGCGCATGAATCGCGCCAGCGCGTCGCCGATGGAGTAATTGCGCACATGTCCCATATGCAGGCGACCGCTGGGATAGGGAAACATGCTCAGGCAATAATATTTCTCGCGGCCGTCGTCTTCCTTGGCAGCGAAGCTATAGTGCTGGTCCCAATACTGACGGGCCTCCGCCTCCACGGCGGCGGGTTCGTATCTTTCATGCATGATTGGATCTCAGAATACCCGAGATGCGGGACGGCCGCGAACTGCTGTTAATCTAGGATGCAATGCGAAACTTAAATTTTTATGGCGCCTTGGCCCTTAGCACCTTGAGCGGTTGCCTGTGGTTCTTGGCCGTGACTCCCTTTGATTGGTCCGCCCTCGCCTGGATCGCCGCCGTCCCCATGTTCATGGCGATTGAACGCGCCGGCGGCTTTCGCCGCGCGCTATTTCTCGGATGGTGGGCCGGCCTCATCGAGACCGCGGGCGGCTTTTACTGGCTGATCGACGTCATGCAGCGTTTTGCCGATTTTCCGTGGCTGGGCGCCGCGGCGGTGTTTCTGCTGTTCTGCGCCACGCGGGCCATTATTTTTCTGTTGTTTACCGCCGCGGTCTACCCGGTTCGCCGCCGCACAAGGCTGCCCATGGCGCTGCTCGGTCCCATCGTCATGGTCAGCTGCGAACTTATCGTGCCGCAATTATTTCCTTGCGGCCAATGGATCAGCCAGGCGTGGAACCCGCTGGTCATTCAAATCAGCGAACTGACGGGCCCGCTCGGCGTTACCGCCTTGCTGATGATGGTCAACGGCGCGCTCTATGATCTGACCGTGAATGCCCGCGCCGCCCGCTATCCTGCGATGGCCTGCGCGCTGATCCTGGCGGCGGCGCTGGTCTTCGGCGTGGTGCGCATGCGCGAGATTGATGACGCCGTGGCGCATGCGCCGCGGCTGAAAGTCGGGCTGGTCCAGCCGAACTTTGCGTACAGCATCGACGGCGAGTTTTCGCGCGAGGAGGCGCTGCGCCAATTGAGCGCTCTGCAGGAGCAGTCGCGCCGCCTGGAACAGGCCGGAGCGCAATTGCTGGTGTGGAGCGAAGGGAGTTTTCCGGTGGCCGTGCCGCGTAACTTCAGCGCCGACTTTTCGTCCGATTCTCCCGCCATGATCCGCCGCGGCTTCAGCGTACCCACCATGATCGGTGCGGACATGTACGACGCGGTCCATGACGATGCCTTCAATTCCGCGGTGCTGCTCGACAACAGTGGCAAGGTCGCCGGCCGCTACGACAAGGTGCGGCTGCTCGCCTTCGGCGAATACATTCCCGGCATCGATGCCTTTCCGTGGCTGCGCAATCTCCTGCCGGCCGGCGCCGGACGCTTTACCGCCGGCGCCGGGCCCGGCGTGGTCGCGTTGCAGGGATCGGAGGGCCGAGTCTGGCAACTCGGGCCGGTGATCTGCTACGAGGATATTTTGCCGGGATACCTGCGCGGCGTCGGGCAACTGCACCCGAACCTGCTGGTTAATTTGACCAGCGATTCCTGGTTCGGCGCGCAAACGGAGCCTTGGCAGCACCTGGCGCTCGCCGTGTTCGCATCCGTTCAATTGCGCGTGAGCATGGTGCGCGCGGTAAATTCCGGCGTCTCCGCGCTCATCGATCCGAATGGCCGTGTCCTGCAAAAGACCTATGCCGATGACCCTTATCGCCATCCCCGAGCCGCGGACGGCCTGTTGGTTTCCGTGCCCCTCATGCCGGGCGGACATACGGTGTTCGTCGCGGTCGGCAATTTATTCGCCTACCTTTGCATGGCGGCGACGCTGATCCTTCTCGGCGCCGCCTTGTTGAGCGCGCGACGCCGCGAAGCCGTTTTTGCTGCAACGCAATAGTGCGTCATCGAGGCTTACGGAAGCGCAAAACCACCTGATCGGTTTGGCCCCGTACGCTCGGGTCGAACACCGGCAATCGATGGTCGTCCAGCGGGTTGCGCAGTACCTCGCTTTGCGCATCGAGAATGAAGCCGGCGGCTTCAATCTCCCGGCGCAACCAGAGCGGATCAATGCGATGCAGCGATTCGGTATCCCGCAGTCCCGATCCTAATTCGGCCACATGATCGACGACCAGATAGATTCCCCCGGGCTTCAAGGCGTTGAAGAATGCCTTGTTGAGCGCGCTGACGTCGGCGGGTCCCATGAACGCATCGTGCAAGTCATGGTAATCCTGGGCCGTCCAGATAACGTCGAGGGCTTCGGGCACGCGAAAATTCATGGTCTTGTCGCGCAAGACTGAAACATTGGAATATCCCGGATCCTGCTCCAGCGCTTCAGTTCCGGCGACCTCGTCCGGCGAGCAATTCGCCAGTTGCTCGGCGGGCAGGAAAGCGTAGACATGCCCCGCAGGGCCAACCACATCGCTCATGATGCGCGTGAAGTACGCGTTGCCCGGCATGAAGTCAGCGACCTTGTCCCCCGCTTTTAGTCTTGCAAAGGCCAACAGCTGCGCGGGCTTGCGCGCGGCGTCTCGCCGGGCTTGATCTGTTGGCCGGCGCGGATCCGCGACCGCGGCGATGATGGCAGCGGAAATGTGCGACTCGGCGTGAACTCGCAACGAGGCGGGCATTGCGTAAAGAAACCACAGGGCGGCCAAGAACGGAACTGATGACTTCATGTACGTCTCCCAATTGGCGAGCTTGGAGCGTACGAGTTAAAGTCCAGTTCAAGTCAAGCCCGCCCCCGCTCTAAAGGAGATCAACGTGGGACTATTGATTGGCGAAGTCGCGCGTCGCTCAGGGCTCTCGACCTCGGCGTTGCGCTACTACGAGAGAGCAGGACTGCTGCCGCCGCCCGCACGGGTGTCGAAGAGGCGAATCTACGAAGCCAGAATGCTCGGCAGGATTCGCATCATTCTTCTGGCCAAAGATGCCGGCTTTACGGTGAAGGAGACCAAGACGTTTCTCAGTGGCTATCCTGTGAACATCACGCCCGCCGAGCGATGGCGGGCGCTGGCCGAGAGAAAGCTCGTCGAGCTGGATGCGCAGATGGCGCGCCTGACGGAGATGAAATCAATCCTCAACGATAATTTTCGCTGCCGCTGCCAGTCCTTGGATGACTGCGAGAAGCGCATGCCTTTAAAAAAGCAGCGGCCTTAGGTCAGATTCCGGCCCCGGCTTGTAACCGGCACACGGCGCGGTTTAGGCTGACCGCCACTCTCATGAGACGAGGATACGGGATGTTCAAAGCATTTGCGGCGTGCATGGTGCTGATCGGCATGGCGGGACTTGCGCAGGCTCGCCCCTTTACCGCCAAGGATCTCGCGCTTCTGGATCGAGTGTCGGATCCGCGAGTCTCGCCCGACGGACGCTTCGTCGCCTACAACCTGCGCTCGACCGACTGGGAGGGCAACCATGGCGTCAACGCGCTGTGGGTCATTGACCGCAGCAGCGTAAACGCCGCCCCGCGCCTGGTCAGAGATCAGGAAAAATCCGCGACCTCGCCGCGCTGGTCGGCCGATGGCCAGTGGCTGTATTTCCTCTCGTGGCGCTCGGGCTCGGCGCAGGTTTGGCGTACCTCGGCGCAGGGCGGCGAGAGCTGGCAAGTCACGAAGCTGCCCCTCGACGTCGGCGCATATCGGCTAACGCCGGACGCTCACGCAGTGGTGGCGGCGGTCAACGTGCATGCGGAGTGCGATACCCTGGCGTGCAGCAAGGCCAAGGATGAGGCCAAGGCAAAAGAGAAATCCACCGGCAGCGTGTACGACAGCGCGACCCCGCGATTTTGGGACAGCTATCTCGACGGCCGCTACATCGGCTTGTTTGCGGTGCCGTTGAGCGGCGACGCACCCGCCACAGATGCCACCGCGCTCACGCGCAACTACCAAGCCGACATTGTCGGCAGACCCGAGGGCGATGATTCCTCCTTCGTGATCACGCGGGACGGAAAGTCGGTCATATTTTCCGCTCGACCCTCAGGATCGGCGCAGGGGCTAGGAGATCCGAGCGGCCTGTACTCGGTTCCGCTGGACGGCAGCCGGCCGCCGCAAAGGCTGGATGCCGCGGCGACGACGTCGGACACGGCGCCCGCCGTGTCGCCGGACGGCGCGAGCCTGGCTTACCTCGCCCGCAAGGGTTCGACGTTCACCGCTCCACGCGCCCAACTCATGATCCGCGACTTGAAAACCGGTGCAGCGCGGCCGCTCGCCGCGACCTTCGATCGCTCCCCCGATGCTCTCATCTGGTCGCCGGACTCGAAAACCCTCTACACCAATGCCGAGGACACCGGACAGGTGCGCCTCTTCGCCATCAACGTTGCCAGCGGCGCCGTCAAAGCACTGACTGGCGACGGCCATGTGGCAAGCTTCGACCTGACGAAAGACCTGATCATCTTCAGCCGCGATGCGCTCGATTCGCCCGCCCAGATATTCGAACTGAAACTTGGCGGCGTCCCGCGTCAATTGACCCACGCGGGCCAAGCCACGCTGGCACAGACGCCGCTCTCGAGATTCGAGGCGTTCGCATTCCCCGGTTGGAACGATGAGCCGGTGCATGGGATAGTCGTGCAGCCGGCCAACTACCGGCCCAACCAAAAATATCCGGTCGCCTTTTTAATTCACGGCGGACCTCATGGCTCCTTTGGCAATGCCTGGAGCTACCGCTGGAACCCGCAGGTCTGGGCGGGAATGGGCTATGCGGTAGTCATGGTGGATTTTCACGGATCCAGCGGCTATGGCGAGGCGTTCGCGAAATCCATCATCGGCCACTGGGGCGACCGGCCGCTGACGGATCTTAAGAAAGGGTGGAGCTACGCGCTGTCGCGCTACGGCTTCCTGGACGGCGAGCGCGCGTGCGCCTTGGGCGGATCGTATGGCGGCTACATGGTCGCCTGGATCGCAGGCAATTGGACCCAGCCGTGGAAATGTCTGGTCAATCACGACGGCGTCTTCGATATCCGGCTGATGTCCTATTCGACCGACATCCCGGGATTCCAGCAGGCGCAAAACGAAGCGCCGACCTGGGAGAACCCGGAGGCCGTGGAGCGTTTCAATCCGGTCGATCACGTGGCCGACTGGACGGTGCCGATGCTGGTGGTACACGGCGGCCGCGACGATCGAGTGCCCCTGGATCAGGGCATGGGCGCGTACGGCGCGGCACAGCTGCGTCACGTACCCAGTCAGCTGCTGTATTTTCCCGATGAAAATCACTGGGTGCTCAAACCGCAGAACTCCGTTCAATGGTACGCAACCGTTGAGGCCTGGATGAAGCGCTGGCTCGCAAGCCAGGGTGCCTCATGACCAGCACCACCGATACGGTGCGCCTCTACGAGGTCGCACTCAACGACGGCCGTTCGGCGAGTCCGTTCGTGTGGCGGATCCGCTATGCGCTGGCGCACAAGGGCATTGCGTTCGAGAGCGTGTATTTGGGATTCACCGAAATCCCCACGGTGTTCGGCGGCCGATTCAAGACGGTGCCGATCTTGGAGCATCAGGACACCGCGCTGTCGGAAAGCTGGGACATTGCCGAGTATCTGGATCGCGCCTTCCCCGACAGCGCGCGGCTATTCGCGAGTCCTTCGGAACTCGCGCTGGTGCGGCTCATCGACGCCTGGTTCATGCCGGAAGTGATGCGAAAAATGTTCCGGGTGTATGTCAAGGACGTATACGACGCCGCACGTCCGGAGGATCAGCCCTACTTTCGCGAGAGCCGCGAGAAAAGCATGAAGGGCCAGACGCTCGAGAGCTTCACCCACGATCGCGCATCGCATCTGCCGGCGATTCGCAGCGCGCTGGCGCCGCTGCGCACGCACCTCGCGAAATTTCCGTTCCTCGGGGGCAGCACGCCGAACTTCGCCGACTATATCGTGCTCGGAGGCTTTTATTGGGTCGCCAGCGTCAGCACGCTGCCGCTATTAGCGAGCGACGATATGTTGCGCGCCTGGCTCGATCGGGGCTTCAACCTGTACGGCGGAATCGCCCGGCGTTCGCCGTTGAATCCGCTGTTCGAGTAATTAGCTGCCGGCGCGGCGCCGCCATACGGCGATCGCCAACAGACCGAAGGCCGCGCTGATCAGCGGCGTGTTGCCGAAGCGTGCGTAGGGAGTCAGTCCGATCATCGGCTGCACCTCGGCGCGCAGCACGCCTTCTTGAAATTGCGGCAAGCGCGCCACGACCTTGCCGTGCGAATCGATGACGGCGGTGATGCCGTCATTGGCGGCGCGAATCAGAAATCGTCCGGCTTCCAGCGCGCGCATACGGGCAATCTGCAGATGTTGATGCGGCGCCGTCGAATCGCCGTACCACGCATTGTTGGTGACATTGATCAGCAAGGTGGCCTGCCTTAGTACCTCAAGCTGCTGGCTGCCGAACGCATCTTCGTAGCAAATTGTCAGGCCGAGCTTTTGCCCCGCCGCGCTCAATACCGGCTGATGCGCGGAACCTGCGCTGAAGTCATCGTAGGGCAGGCTCATCAGCCGCAACCACGAGCGCACCATCGCGGGCACGGGGAAATATTCACCGAAAGGCACCAAGTGCCTCTTGTAGTACCAGCCATCGCCCTCACTGCCGAGCACCAATATCCCGTTAAAGTACTGCTTGGTTTCCGGCCGATAGGTTACTAACCCGATGGCCAAATCGGCGTCGTGAGCTCGTCCCTGCTCCTTTAAGCGCTGCAAATAGTCCTGGATGTTGTTGGCCAGTGCGGGCAGGGCGGATTCCGGCCAGATGATGAGCCGCGCTCCCCACGCCTCGCCCGTGAGCCGCCAATAGCGCTGCAAGGTGAGTTCCCGGTTCTTCACCTGCCATTTCTGATCCTGCGGCACGGCGCCCTGGACCGCCGCAATCGCGATGGGCGGCCCGGCGGCACGCGTCCACTCATGACGCGCGGCGAGGGCCGGCACCAGCAGCAACAGGGCGGCGCCCGCGAACGCGATGCAGCGTCGCGAGAATTTCATGGCCGGCGTCAACACCACATTGATCGCGACCGCCATCATCGCCGAGGCCCAGGTCAGCGCGTACATGCCGAAGATCGGCGCCCAACCGGCCAGCGGCGAATCGATCATCGCATAGCCCACGGATAGCCATGGAAAGCCGCTTAACCACCAACCCCGCAGCCATTCGAGCAGCACCCAAAGAACCGGCAGCACCAGCCAATCTCGCGTCGCGCCGGGTTTGAGCCAGAGACGGTTCGCGAGGTAACAGAGCACGGCCGGGTAAGCGGACATGGCCGCCACCAACATGCTCTGCAACACCAAGGTGAGCCACACCGGGACCAGGCCGTACACATGCAAGCAGGTGTACAACCAGTAGGTACCGGTCGCGAACAGGCCGACGCCGAAGGCGGCGCCCACTTCGAAGGCGCGGCGCGGCGGCAGACCGCGTATCAGCGCGAAGAGCGCCGCCGGCGCAAGCACGGCGATCGGCCACGCCCCGAAGGGGGCGAAGGCCAGGTTGAGACTTGCACCCGCGGCGAAGGCCGCGGCGAGGCGCACCCAGACCTGCGGCCGCGGCGCGGCGCCAGGCCCGCGCGCGACGCTCAAGAAATCGACTCTGCGGGCGGCGGCTCGATGTCGAAGGGGACGGTCACGCGCAAAAGATCAATGCGGCGCCGGTCGGCGCGCAGAACTCGAAACTCCAGGTCGCCGATCTTGGTGGTTTCTCCGCGGCGGGGCAGCCGGCCGAACTCCTGCATCAGCAGGCCGCCGATGGTGTCGTATTCCTCGTCGGGAAAGGCGGTCGAAAAATATTGGTTGAAGTCCGCGATCGGAGTCAGCGCGCGCACCGTGAATTCGCGCGGACGCTCCTTGCGAATGGTTTCCGCATCCTCGACATCGTGCTCGTCATCGATCTCACCGACGATCTGCTCGATGACGTCTTCGATGGTCACGAGTCCGCAGACGCCGCCGTATTCGTCGACCACCATGGCGATGTGGTTGTGGCTGCGGCGAAATTCCTTGAGCAAGACGTTGAGCCGTTTGCTTTCGGGCACGAAGATCACCGGGCGCATGAATTCGCGAATCTCAAAATCCTCATCGCCCGCGGCCTGCAATCGCAGCAAATCCTTGGCCAACAAGATGCCGAGGATCTGATCGCGATCCTCGCCTATCACCGGAAAGCGCGAATGCCCCGATTCGACCACCCGTTCGACCAACTTGTCCGGCGGCTCGTCACGCTCGACGAACACCATTTGCGAACGCGGCACCATGATGTCGCGCACCTGCATGTCGGCAACCGCGAGCACGCCCTCGAGCATCACCAGCGCATCGCCGTCGAACAAGCCGCGCTCGCTCGCCTCGCGCAGATGCTCCACGAGTTCCGCGAGATCCCGCGGTTCGCCGGTCATCGACTGGGTAATGCGCTTTAACCAGCGGCCTGTGGTGCCGCCCTGAGTCTGTTCGGACATGGGAGCAGAGCATACCGGATCAGCGATACGGGTCCGAAAAGCCAAGCCGATCAAGGATTTGAACCTCCCGGGAAGCCATTTTCGCCGCCTCTCGGGCCCCCTCGTGGTCGAATCCGAGTAGGTGCAGCACGCCATGGATGGTCATGTGTGCCCAATGCGCCTTGAGGGTTTTGTCCTGGGCCTTGGCCTCCCGCGCGACAACCGGCGCGCAAATCACCAACTCACCCAGAAAGAATCGGCCGTCGGGGCTGGCGCCGGCCCCCGCAAACGACAGCACATTGGTGGGCTTATGCTTGTGCCGATAACGCGCATTCAAACTTCGGCTGCGCGCATTGCCGACGATGCGCACCGACAGCACCGCCGGCTTTCGAATCGGGCGAAGCGCCGCGCTCGCCCAGGCGGCCAGCAGCCGCGGACCGGGCACCCAGGGCCTGCGCGACGCGTAACTTACCTCGAGAGCAAGGCTTGGCGCCAATTCAGGCGCCCTCGCCGGGGGCGTTGCTCTCATAGGCTTGGACGATGCGTTGCACCAGGGGGTGGCGCACCACATCGCGCGAGGTGAACATGGTGAAGGCAATGCCGCGCACGCCGCGCAAAATATCGATCACGGTGCGCAAGCCCGACTGCTTGGAGTTCGGCAAATCCACCTGCGTGATGTCGCCGGTGACCACCGCCTTGGATCCGAACCCGATGCGCGTCAGGAACATCTTCATTTGCTCGTTGGTGGTGTTTTGCGCTTCATCCAAAATGACGAAGGAATCATTCAACGAGCGGCCCCGCATGAACGCCAGCGGCGCCACTTCGATCACGTTGCGCTCGATCAGCTTGGCCACCCGCTCGAAGCCCAGCATCTCGTAAAGCGCGTCATACATCGGCCGCAAATAGGGATCGACCTTCTGCGACAGATCGCCGGGAAGAAATCCCAACCGCTCGCCCGCCTCGACCGCCGGGCGCACCAGCACGATTCGGCGCACTCGTTCCGATTGCAGCGCCTCGACGGCGCACGCCACCGCGAGATACGTCTTGCCGGTGCCGGCCGGGCCGATGCCGAAGGTCAGGTCATGGGTGCGCACATTGTGCAGGTATTCAGTCTGATTGGCGCCGCGCGCCCGCACCGCTCCGCGCGAGGTGCGGACCTTGAGTTCGTCCGACTCCGTGCCGCCCTCGGGGTCGGTGCTGTCCATGTCGAGTTCTTGCAAGGCAATGTGCACGCGCTCCGAATCCACCGGCTCGCGCTGCGCGCGCGCATACAGATCCTGCAGCACCGATTCCGCGCGTTGGATGGCCGGCGCCAAACCAATCAACTGAAAGCGATTGCCGCGCCTCTTGACCTCGACGCCCAGCCGCGATTCGATCAAGCGCAGATGTTCATCGAGCGGGCCGCACAGCTCGACCAAGCGAACGTTGTCCGCCGGCGCGAGCAATACGTCCCGGGTCATCGGTACTGAGCTCATGATCCGGCCGCGGCGAGCCGCCCGCGCAGCGAATTCGGCATCGCCTCGGTGATGATGAGGTCGGCAAAACTGTTGATGAGAGACCTCAGGCTCGTCGGCGGGGCCGTCGAAATTGACCCAGCGATTATTGTCGGTGCGCCCCGCCAGCTGCGCAGGATTGCGCCGCGACGGACGCTCGACCAGCACCCGTTGACGGCTGCCCACCATGCGCTCGGAAATCGCATGCGCCTGGGCGTTCAGACGTTGCTGCAACAGTTCGAGCCGCTGTTGCTTGACCTCGTGCGGCACCTCATCGGGCAACGCAGCGGCCGGGGTTCCCGGCCTGCGGCTGTAGATGAAGCTGAACGATTGGTCGAAACCCACTTCCGCCACCAAGTTCATGGTCGCCATGAAATCCTGCTCCGTCTCGCCGGGAAATCCGACAATGAGATCGGTCGAGATGCAGATGTTCGGCCGCACGCTGCGCAGCTTGCGCAGCTTCTGCTTGTATTCCAGCACCGTATGCCCGCGCTTCATGGCGGCCAGGATCCGGTCCGAACCGCTCTGCACCGGCAGATGCAGATAATTATTGAGCTGCGGCACATTGGCATAGGCTTCGATCAAGCTATCGTTGAAATCAAGCGGGTGCGAGGTGGTGAAGCGAATGCGTTCCACGCCGTCGATGGACGCCACGAAATGAATCAGCGTCGCCAAATCCGCGAGCGTGCCGTCGGCCATCGGGCCGGCGTAGGCGTTGACGTTCTGGCCGAGCAGCGTGACCTCGCGCACGCCATGAGCCGCCAATCGTTCGATCTCACCCAGCACCTGATCGAAGGGGCGGCTGATTTCCTCGCCGCGGGTGTAGGGCACGACGCAAAACGTGCAGTACTTGCTGCACCCTTCCATGATGGAGACAAACGCCGTGGCGCCGGTGGTGCGCGCCTCCGGCAGCCGGTCGAATTTCTCATTCTCCGGAAAGCTGATGTCGATCTGCGAGCGGCCGGAATCCTTCAATGCGTTGATCATGGCCGGCAAGCGATGCAGGGTTTGTGGCCCAAACACCAGGTCGACGAAGGGAGCGCGCGCGGTAATCCCCTCGCCCTCCTGGCTTGCCACACAGCCGCCGACGCCGATGACCACCTGCGGGCGCTGTTGCTTCAATAGCCTCCATTCTCCCAGCAGCGAGAACACCTTTTCCTGGGCCTTTTCGCGCACCGAGCAGGTATTGACCAGGAGCACGTCCGCTTCGGCGGGATTCTCGGTGCGCTGCATTCCGTGAGCGGCTTCGAGCACGTCCCGCATTTTGCCGGAATCGTACTCATTCATCTGGCATCCAAAGGTTTTTATGTATAAAAGGCCTGGCATCAGAACATGGGCTCACATGGAAAAGGCCGCTAAGATACTAGGAACCATGGCAATACGCGAAGTTCTCAAAATGGGCGACCCCCGCCTCCTGGCGGTGGCGCAGCCGGTGACCGAATTTGGCAGCCCGGCGCTGGCCAACCTGATCGGCGACATGCAGGACACCATGCACAGTCTCCAAGGAGCGGGCCTCGCTGCGCCGCAAATCGGGGTCGGCCTGCGCGTGGTGATTTTCGGCTTTGAGGCCAATCCGCGCTACCCGGACGAGGATTCCGTGCCGTTCACGGTGCTCATCAACCCGATGCTGACGCCGCTGGGAGAGGAACTGGTCGAGGGCTGGGAGGGATGCCTGTCGGTTCCCGGCATGCGCGGGCTGGTACCGCGCTATCGCGAGCTGCGCTACACCGGATTCGACGCCGCGGGAACCCCGATCGATCGCACGGCCAAGGACTTTCATGCGCGCGTGGTGCAGCATGAGGTCGACCATCTGGACGGAATCTTGTACCCGCGTCGGATCCGCGATCTGACCCAGTTCGGCTTCAACGAGGCGCTGTTCCCCGGCGAAATCCTCGTCGACGAATAGCGGTTCAGACGGCGTCGAACAGGATGACGCCGCGGCCTTGTTTGCCGGCATCAAGGTCCGCAAGCGCGCGCGGCGCCTCGTCGATGGAATAG
Organism: uncultured Gammaproteobacteria bacterium; assembly: GCA_963749775.1. Taxonomy (GTDB): domain Bacteria; phylum Pseudomonadota; class Gammaproteobacteria; order Steroidobacterales; family Steroidobacteraceae; genus Bog-1198. Next base: position 166,210 of record CAVVPB010000003.1, on the reverse strand, counting down.
GTGCGCGTGATCAACTCATCGAGCTTGAGGCGCCCGCTGCGGTACAACCCCATCAATCGCGGGAAATCGAGCTGCGGGCGCGCGGACCCGTAGTAAGAGCCGGTCAATGTCTTCTCGCTGGTCGCCACTTGCTGCGCACTCAGCACGATCTGATCCTTAGGGTTTGAAATGCCGACGATGACCGCCGTGCCGCCGCGCCTCAAGACACCCCAGGCCAGTTCAGAGATCTTGCCCACCCCGACGCAGTCAAAGGCGTAATCCGCGCCGCCGCCGGTCAACTTGTACAGCGCCTTGGCGGCGCCGTCTTGACCCAAAATGTTGTAGCCGTGAGTCGCGCCGAACTGCTTAGCCAGTTCGAGTTTTTCATCGCTGGTATCGACGGCAACGATCATCCCCGCGCCGGCAATGGCGCAGCCCTGAATGGCGTTTAAGCCGACGCCGCCGCAACCGAAGATCACGGCAATGGAGCCCGCCTGCACCTTGGCGGTATTGACGGCCGCCCCGACTCCGGTCATGACGCCGCAGCTGATCAGCGCCGCACGATCCAGCGGCATCGCCGGGTCGATTTTCACGACGTTGCCCATATGCAGCGTGGCCAGCTCGGCCATGACGCCGCAGCCGCAGAATACATTGAGGTCATGGCCGGCGGAGTCGCGCGTGCGCACGGTGCCGTCGGGCAACGTGTACAGCGATTTTAAGGATTGCACGCACAGTTGCGGCCGGCCCGTCTGGCAATAGTGGCAATGGCCGCACATGCTGACAAAGGAGCTGACCACATGATCGCCGACGGCGAAATGGTCGACGCCCTCACCGATGGCCACCACCACGCCCGCACCTTCGTGACCCAGCACCAACGGCAGGGGATAAGGAATCGTGCCGTTGGTCGCCGACAAGTCGCTGTGGCACACACCGCACGCTGCCATGCGCACGGTCAGCTCGCCATGCTGCGGATCCGCCACCTCGATTTGTTCGACGATGATGGGCTTGCCGACTTCGCGAACCACCGCTGCCTTTGCCAATTGAGCCATTCGGTACCTTCCACTGAATCCTTAACGCGTCAACGCCGCATACCGCTGCAGATGCGTATCACTGTCACCAAACATGAGTTCCGCCGCCGTGAGCCGTTTGAACCAATGGCTCACGGCCAGTTCGTCCGTCATGCCCATGCCGCCGTGCAACTGCACGGCCTGCTGCCCGATGAAACGGCAGGACTGGCCGATCAGCGCCTTGGCCGCCGACATCGCACGATGCCGTTCGTCGACGTCCTCATCGGTGCAGCGCAGAGCCGCGAGATAACTCATGGATCGGGCTTGCTCCAAATGAATCAGCATATCGGCAATCCGATGCTGCAGGGCTTGGAAACGACCGATGGCGACGCCGAATTGCTGGCGCGTTTGCACATAGCCGATCGTAGCATCCAGCAACGCCTGCATGACGCCCACCGCGTCGGCGCACAGCGCCGCCATTCCGATATCGAGCGCGGCGTCGATCGCGGGCAAGGCAGCACCGTCTGCGACCCGGCAGGCCCCCGGTATCACGACATTTTGTAGGTACACATCCGCCGCGCGCTGTCCGTCGATGGTGGCATAGGGGTCGAGGGTCAGGCCTTGGGTCCCGCGCGCCACGCGAAACAGCGCCACCCCCTGCGCATCGCCGGGCTCCCCTGAGGTGCGCGCCGAAATGAGCAGGGTGTCTGCCGCGCCGGCATGCAAAACGACGGACTTATGTCCGTCGAGGCGGTAATTGTCGCCGGATTTCTGCGCGCGGGTTGCCACCCATTGGGTCTCGAAACGCGAGTTGGGCTCGAAATGCGCGAGTACTGCGATGGCATCGCCTTTCGCCATGCGCGTCAGCAGCTCGGCAACGGCCGCGTCGGCGGGAAACTTGCGCAGCAGCGTGGTCGCGATCACGGCGCTGCTCAAGAAGGGCTCGAGCAGCAGGCTTCGCCCGCAGGCGCCCATGACGCTCAAGGTTTCCACCGGGCCAAACCCGAGCCCCTCCTGCTCCGCGGGCACGTTGAGCGCGAGCACGCCCAAGTCCGCGAGCCCCGCCCAGACCGCCCTGTCCCAGCCGGCCGCCGAAGCCTTGATGGCGCGAAATTTATCGAAGCCGTACTGTTCGCGCAGGTAACGATCGACCGTGTCGTGCAGCTGCCGCTGCTCGTCGCTGAATTCAAAGTCCATGGGCCGACCTCTTAAAGACCCACGATCATTTTGGAAATGATGTTTTTTTGAATTTCGTTGGTGCCGCCGAAGATCGAGAGTTTGCGCTGGTTCATATAGGCGGAGGCCAGGGTGGCGGCATAGCGCGGCCCGGGTGCCTCACGGGTCGGGTCTGACTGCCATCCGGCTTCCATGGCTTCGCGCCGCAGCGGCAAGGCATAGGGACCGACGGCACGCATCAGAAGCTCAGAAATGCGCTGGGCGATTTCGGTGCCTCTGATCTTGAGAATCGACGCCTCAGGCCCGGGCGCGCGCGCACCGCGCTCGCCCGACAGCACGCGCAGATTGGTAATTTCCAATGCCCACAGATCAATCTCGACCTGGGCGATGTTGGCGGCAAACAGCGGATCCTCGATCAACGGTCGGCCATGCTTTTGCTCGCTGGCGGCGATTCGCTTCAGTCGCGTCAGTTCGCGCTTGGCGCCGCCGATGCCGGCGATATTGGTGCGCTCGTGACCGAGGAGAAACTTCGCGTAGGTCCAGCCTTTATTTTCGTCGCCGACGCGATTCTGAATCGGCACGCGCACCTCCTCGAACCAGATTTCGTTCACCTCATGGCCGCCGTCCAACAGTGCAATGGGCCGCACGGTGATGCCGGGGCTCTTCATGTCGATCAATAGAAAACTGATGCCGGATTGCGGCTTGGCTTTGGCATCGGTGCGTACCAGACAAAAGATCCAGTCGGCGTATTGGCCCAGTGTGTTCCAGGTCTTCTGACCGCTGACTAGGTAGTGATCGCCTTCAAGCGTCGCGCGCGTCTTCAGTGACGCCAGATCGGAGCCCGCGCCGGGCTCGGAATAGCCCTGGCACCACCACTCGGCCCCGGAACTGATCGGCGGCAGGAAGCGCTGTTGCTGCGCGGCGTTGCCGAAGGCCATGATCACCGGCGCCACCATTTTGGTGCCGAACGGAATCAGGCGCGGCGCCCCGGCCAGTGCCGACTCTTCCTCGAAGATATATTGCTGCACGGAATTCCAGCCCGGGCCGCCAAATTCCTTTGGCCAGCTCAAGCCACCCCATCCGCGCTCGTGCAGCCGCCGCTGCCACATCACATGGTCGGCCCGGCTGAGCTCGAATCCGTTCAATACCTTGTCGCGGATGGCCGCAGGCAGCTGTTGGCGCAGGAAGGCGCGCACCTCTTCGCGGAAACCCTGCTCTTCGTCGGTAAAGTCTAGACGCATGGATTTCCCTTGGACCTGTTCCGCAGTACAGAATTTAATTCTGAAATAGTGCAAAATTATGCGGATGCGGGTCGGGGATTGTCAATGACACCGATTAAGAAACCCAACACTTCCGCGATTGCGGCGGCGGCCAAAGCCGATCGCCATTTCGTCAATGCGCTGGGCCGCGGATTGGAAGTGCTGGCGTGTTTTCGGCACGGCGATCGCATGCTCGGCAATCAAGATCTGGCGCGTGCCTGTGGCCTGCCGAAATCAACGGTCTCGAGGCTGACCAACACCCTCACCAAGCTGGGCTATCTGGTGTACGTCGAGGACAGCGCCAAATATAGCCTCGGCATCGCCACGTTAAGCTTGGGTAGCGCCATGTTGGCGCGGCTCGACATCCGCAAGCTTGCGCACCCGCGGATGCAGGAATTGGCGGAATTCGGTCAATGCATGGTGAGCTTAGGGACTCGCGACCGCCTTTCGATGCTGTACATCGATGTGGTGCGCGGCTCCGGAGCGGTGACCTTGAGCTTGGACATGGGCGCTCGGATTCAAATCGCCACCTCGGCGATGGGTCGCGCCTACATCACGGCCGTGTCGGAAACCGAAAGAATCGAAATCATGGAGCGCGTGCGCGAGCTGGCTCCCGATGATCGCTGGCCGGAGCTCAAGCAGGGCGTCGACCAAGCCATGCGCGACATCCGCGAGCTCGGCGTCTGCTGCTCGTTCGGAGAATGGCAGAAGGACGTCAACGGTATTGCGGTGCCGGTGCGGCCGGGCGGAGGTCTGCCGCCGATGTCGATCAATTGCGGCGCGCCCGCCTACATGGTCTCAAAGGATTTCTTGTTGGAGAAAGTGCGGCCGCGCCTTATCGCGCTTGCCAACGAGCTGGAAACCTCGCTCGGAACCTTGAGCTAAGCGGGGGTATCGGCGGTCGGGCGCAATGCCGCGCCCGCACGCCAGTCGGACGGCGACTGGCCGGTCCAGCGTCGAAACGCCCTGGTGAAGCAACTTCCGGCGGAAAATCCCAAAAGATAGGTCACGTCGCTGACGCTATGCCGCGGAGCACTCAAATACACCAGCGCCAGGGCGTGGCGCGTGTCATCGAGGATCTCCTTATAGGTCGTGCCGCCGTCGCCCAGCTTGCGCTGCAAGGTGCGGGCACTCATGTTGAGGATTTCCGCGACATCCTCTTGCGAAGGCTCGCCGTAGGCCAGCCGTTGCGTCAGCACCTCGCGCACTCGAAGTTCGATGTTGTCGCGCTCCAGCTGAGTGAGGTATTGCAGCGCTATCGCGTCGTTGTGCCGCGCCAGTTCCGGATTGCCGCTGTCCAAGGGCCGCTCAATGCTTTCGCGATCGAACACCAACCGCGTCTGCGGCATGTCAAATAGCATCGGGGCACGCAGCAGATTCAAGAAATCATCCATCCTCGAGGGCGGCGCGCGGCGAAACTCGATGCGCAGCGGCGAGTAGTCACGCCCGATCAGCGAGCGGCACATTCGCAGGTAGCTTCCGACCAAGGCATCGATCGGCTCGTCGCCCAAGTCAGCGGTAGGCGCAATAACGAAGTGATATTCGGATCCGCAGCGCGAAAATTCGTAATCCACCGCATCGGAGCCGACATGGCAATAACGCTGTGCGCGCTCAAAAGCCTCCTTCAGGGAGGAGCTTGCGGAGATGCCATAGCTTAAGGCGTGAAAGCTGGTCGGTTTGAGGTGACTTGCCACCTTAAGTCCAAATGCCGGATCTCCGGTCGCCTCCCGGGCGATTCTCCACAGACGCAGGCTATGGGTGAGCGCACAGCGCGCGGTGGGTCCTTCAAGAGAATTCGGCTCAAAGCCCGCTTGGGTGAGGAGGGCCGCGCTGTCGCATCCGGCGGCATCCAGGGCGCGGCAGACCGCCTTAACCCAGGAGCACAGGGTAGTTTTACCGCCGCTCGGATTAGCCGTTGTCCGTAGTCCTTTTACGTCCAATGAGCCCCCTCAATCAGAATGGGATATCGTCGTCGAATTCCTCTTTTCCGCCCGCCGGGGCCGGCAGACTGATCGTAGTCATCGCGCGGCGGCGCCCCGGGACCCGCACTGCGCTCCGCGCCCCCCGTGGCACCGGCACCGCCCGCGCGGCCGCCCAGCATCTGCATGTTATCGGCGATGATTTCCGTGGTAAATCGATCGTTGCCCTGCTTATCCTGCCACTTGCGGGTGCGCAGCTTGCCTTCGACAAAGACCTGCGAGCCCTTACGCAGGTATTCGGCGGCGATCTCCCCCAAACGGCCGAATAGGGCAATGCTGTGCCATTCCGTGCGCTCCTGCTGGGCGCCGGATGCCTTGTCCTTCCACGATTCGCTGGTCGCAATGCGGATATTCGTGACCGTCATGCCGCTCGGCATGGAGCGGGTTTCCGGGTCAGCCCCTAGGTTGCCGACCAGAATTACTTTGTTTACGCCACGCGCCATGTCATTCCCCCGCCTCTGTCACTGCCGCGTATTGTACACGCTCGATTTGTGCCCAATATTGCCGTTAAGGCCCGCAACGGTGCAGAAACCCGCACACGCCCGGCGCAATGAGGCGTTTTACCCACGCTTGACGCGGCGCGTATAGTAATCGGTTAGATGCAAATTATCCGAATCCGGGGTGCCCGGACACATAACCTGAAGAATATCGATCTCGACCTGCCGCGCGATCGGCTGATCGTATTCACGGGCCTCTCCGGTTCCGGCAAATCTTCGCTGGCCTTCGACACCATCTATGCCGAAGGCCAACGGCGTTATGTGGAGTCACTGTCCACCTATGCGCGCCAATTCCTGTCGATGATGGAGAAGCCCGACATCGACACCATCGAAGGCTTGTCCCCCGCCATTTCCATCGAACAAAAATCGACCTCGCACAATCCGCGCTCCACCGTGGGGACGGTGACCGAGATCTACGACTATCTGCGGCTTTTGTATGCACGCGCCGGTACGCCACGCTGCCCCGATCACCATATCGATCTTGCGGCGCAAACGGTGAGTCAAATGGTGGATGCGGTGCTTGAGCATCCCGAAGGGACGGCACTGATGCTGCTCGCTCCCGCCATCGCCGAGCGCAAGGGCGAGCACGCCGAGCTCATCGAGGAACTGCAGGCGGGCGGCTTTGTGCGTGCGCGGGTCGACGGCAAGGTGGTCGAACTGGACCATGCGCCAAAACTCGACGTGCGCCGCAAACACACCGTCGAGGCCATCGTCGATCGCTTCAAGGTGCGGCCGGACTTGAGTCAACGGCTGGCGGAATCCTTTGAGACCGCGCTGCGCCTGGGCCAAGGCGTCGCGCGCATCGCCTACATGGACGACCCGGGGCGGGCGGAACTGGTGTTCTCTGATAAATTTGCCTGTCCGATCTGCAATTATTCCTTAAGCGAACTTGAGCCTCGGCTGTTTTCGTTCAACAGCCCCATCGGCGCCTGTCCCACCTGCGACGGTCTCGGCACCCAGGACTTCTTCGATCCGGCAAAAATCGTCGCCAATCCGCATTTATCCCTGGCTGGCGGCGCGGTACGCGGCTGGGATCGGCGCAATGCCTATTATTTTCAGCTGATCCAATCCCTGGCGCGCTACGCCAAGTTCGACATCGAAGCCCCGTTCGAGACGCTGCCACAGAACATCAAAGATCTGGTGTTGTTCGGCAGCGCGGATGAGCAGATTGAATTCAAGTACTTGGACGGCAAGGGCGGCACGGTTTCGCGCAAGCACACCTTCGAAGGCATCGTGAGAAATCTCGAGCGCCGCTACAACGAAACCGAGTCGGTGGCGGTGCGCGAAGAGCTCGCCAAGTACCGCTCCTCCAGGCCCTGCCCTGACTGCCAGGGCACGCGGCTGAATCGAGCCGCAAGAAATGTATTGGTCGACGGCAAGAGCGTACCCGAAGTGTCGTCGCTGTCGGTCGAGGGTGCATTGCAGTTCTTCGGCAACCTCAAGCTCCCCGGCTGGCGCGGGGAAATTGCCGTCAAAATCGTCAAGGAGATCGGCGATCGTTTGGGATTCTTGGGCAATGTCGGCTTAGGCTATCTGACGTTAAATCGCAGCGCCGATACCTTGTCCGGCGGCGAGGCGCAGCGGATTCGTCTCGCCAGCCAAATCGGCTCCGGGTTGGTCGGCGTCATGTACATCCTGGATGAACCCTCCATCGGGCTGCATCAACGCGACAACCAGCGCTTGCTCGATACGCTGGTGAATTTGCGTGATCTCGGCAATACCGTGATCGTCGTCGAACACGATGAAGATGCGATCCGCCAAGCCGACTATGTCGTTGATCTCGGGCCCGGTGCGGGTGTGCACGGCGGCAGCATCGTGGCACAGGGAACGGCGGCCGAAGTCGCCGCACACCCGGATTCGATCACCGGGCAATATTTGAGCGGCCGCCGCCGCATCGAAGTACCAGCGCTGAGGCGCTCGCCGGATCCGAAGCGGATGCTGCGCGTGGTCGGCGCGACCGCCAATAACTTGAAGAAAGTCACAGCGGATTTTCCCTTAGGCTTGATGACCTGCGTGACCGGGGTTTCGGGCTCGGGCAAATCAACGCTCATCAACGACACCCTGTATCGCGCCGTTGCCACTCAGTTGAACCATGCCTCCGCAGGCACCGCTCACTTTGATCGCATCGAAGGGCTGGACTACATCGACCGGGTGATCGAGATCGATCAAAGCCCGATCGGACGCACCCCGCGTTCCAACCCGGCCACGTACACGGGCTTGTTCGCGCCGATTCGCGAGATTTTTTCCGCTGTGCCCGAGGCCCGTGCGCGCGGCTATGGAGCGGGTCGATTCAGCTTCAACGTCAAAGGCGGACGTTGCGAGGCTTGCCAGGGCGACGGCGTAATCAAGGTGGAGATGCATTTCCTGGCGGACGTGTACGTGCCCTGCGATGTCTGCAAGGGCAAGCGCTACAACCGCGAAACTCTGGAGATTCGCTTCAAGGGCAAGAATATTCAGGAGATTCTCGACATGACCGTCGAGGATGCGTTGCCATTTTTCTCCGCGGTACCGACAGTGCAGCCCAAATTGCAGACGCTGCTCGACGTGGGACTCTCGTACGTGCGCCTAGGGCAGAGTGCGACCACGCTCTCAGGCGGCGAGGCGCAACGCGTCAAGCTCGCCAAGGAGCTCTCGAAGCGTGCCACGGGGCGCACGCTGTATATTCTCGACGAGCCCACCACCGGACTGCATTTCGCCGATATCGCGCAGCTGCTCATCGTCCTGCAGCGCTTGCGCGACGAAGGCAATACCGTCATCGTGATCGAGCACAATCTCGATGTCATCAAGACCGCCGACTGGGTCGTGGATCTGGGGCCGGAGGGCGGCGACAACGGCGGGCGCATCGTGGCCGCCGGCACGCCGGAACAGGTGGCGGCCAACAAGGCGTCGTACACGGGACATTATCTGCGCACCGCCCTGGCGGCGCCGCGCGGCCTCGAGCGTAAACGGGCGTGAACGCGCGATGCGCCGCCTGTTAGTCTCGGTCAGGCCAGAGACCGCGATTTTCTCGCCGCTGGTCGGCGTCCTGATCGGAACGCTGGGCGGCGTAACCTATTGGCTGGCCGTGCAACTCTGGCCCACCAACGTGGCCGTGATCTTGAGCATGGCGGTCACGGCACTCCTGGCGGCGACTCACTTCGACTTGACTCGCGTGTTTTACTTGCTGATCAAGTACAACGCGCTCATGGCCTTGTCCGCGGCCAAGCTGCCTTTTGCAGTTCCCGCGAACATTCCGTTGGGATTGATCATGATTTGCGGCTACGCGGCGAGCTTCGCGCTCGGCGTGGCCGTCATGGCCGCTCGGCCCGAGAAGCCGGCGGCAAAAGTCGGCGGCGGGACTTTGACGTTGACGCTGCTGGTCGGATTCGCGCCGGCCGCCCTGCTCGGCATTCCGGGCCTCATCGGACTGGCCGCCGCCATCATTGCCGGGATGGGAATCATTGCCTCTCTAAGATACCGACGTGCCGGCGCGTCGAGCGCTACCTTAGGCATGACGCTGCTTTTCACAGAATTGTGCTTTTATTTGGGCGCGCTGGCGACCTGGAGCTACGTATGAAGGGCGCAGCGGCGCTCATCGCGGCTGCGGCCCTGCCCTTGCTCACGCGCCTGGATCCCGAGACGGCGCACGATTTGGGACTCAAGGGATTGCAGTGGATGCGGCCTCTCTGGCCTGCCGCCAAGTTTCCCGCCGGACTCGCCGTGCGCTGCTTGGGATTGCAGTTCTGCCATCCGTTGGGGCTCGCGGCAGGCTTCGATAAAAATGGCGACTACTTGGATGCCTTGGGCTCGCTCGGATTCAGCCATATTGAACTCGGCACCGTGACGCCGCGTCCCCAGCCGGGAAATCCGAAGCCGCGCATGTTCCGGATTCCGGGCAGCTGCGCGCTGATCAACCGCATGGGCTTCAACAACAAGGGCGTGGACCATCTGGTCTCACAGCTCAAGCGCAGCCAGTATCCCGGGATTCGCGGCGTCAGCATCGGCAAGAACTTCGATACACCGCTGGAGGAGGCGCAGCACGATTTCGTCGCCTGCCTGCGCAAGGTCTATCCTTACGCAGACTATGTGGCGGCGAACGTTTCCTCACCCAACACCGCCCGGCTGCGCGAACTGCAGGCCCCCGACGGCCTGCAGCGCATTCTCGGGAGTCTGCTCGAGGAGCGTCATGCGCTTCGGCAACGTCACGGCAAGCAGGTCCCCCTACTGGTCAAGATCGCGCCGGACTTAAGTGCAGAGCAGGTATCTCAAGTGGCAGCGGAATTGCGCGCGCTTGAGGCGGACGGTGTGATTGCGACCAATACGTCGATCGATCGCAGCGCGCTCTTGCCCTCATCGGCGGCTGAGCAGCGCGGAGGCCTAAGCGGCGCGCCCCTGCACCGCGCGTCCTTGTCGGTCATTTCCCAGCTACGCGCCGAACTCGGGGCGGACTTTCCGATCATCGGCGTCGGCGGAATCGTGAGCGCCGACAACGCGCTGGCCACCTTGCGTGCCGGCGCGAACCTGCTGCAGGTCTATACGGGGTTTGCTTACAAGGGAACCGTGCTGCTCGAGGAGATCATGCGGGCGCTGCCCGCATGATTGATGCGGCGGCCATTGAGCGCTACCAGCGCGACGGCGCGATCTGCATTCGACGCCTATTCACATCGCAGGAAATCGACACCCTGCGCGCCGGCATCGATGCCAATCTCGCGGCTTTAAGTCCGCGCGCCAAACTGGCGAGCGGCGCGGATGATCCGGGCCGTTTCGTGGAGGACTTCTGCAACTGGCGGGAGAATCTGTACTACCGCCGTTTCATCTTCGACTCGGCGCTGGCCGAGACCGCCGGCCGGCTCATGCGCAGTTCCACCGCGCGTCTTTATCACGACCACATGCTCACCAAGGAACCGGGCACCCGGCAGGCCACCCCCTGGCACCAAGATCAGCCGTACTACAACATCGAGGGGCGACAGAACGTGAGTTTCTGGATTCCCGTGGATCCGGTCAATCGGGACTCGACGCTGGAGCTTATCGCCGGCTCGCACCTGGGACCCTGGCTGATGCCCCGCTCGTTCATGGATGCCCAGGCGAAGTGGTTTCCGGAAGGCTCACTCGCCGATCTGCCCAATATCGACGCCGACCGCGGCAGCTTTCCCATCCTCGGCTGGGACCTAGAACCCGGCGATGCCGTTTGCTTTCACATGCTGATGCTGCACGGCGCTCGCGGCGTCACGGGTGCACAGCGGCGCCGCGTGTTCTCCGTGCGCTTCCTCGGCGATGATATTCGACATGCGCCACGCCGCTGGACGACGTCGCCGGAATTCCCGGGCCTGCGCGAAGAATTGCCCCCCGGCGCCCCCTTGGATCACCCGCTTTTCCCCGTACTCTGGTCGGCCGGATCGAATTGAAAAAAATCCCGTGGATCGTATTTGTCTTGATGCTGCTGTTCGCGATGGGTTACCTGATTCTCACGGCGATGAATCTGCCGCCGTTGGTGGCCTCGCATTTCAACGGCGCGGGCCACCCCACCGCGTACATGACCCGCAGCGTTTATACCCGGTTTGTGCTGGCGCTCGGCGTCGGATTACCGCTGGCCCTGGTGGCTCTGTTGACGGTGGTGTTCTCGAGCGCCCAGGACATGCGATTGCCCAATCGCGACTATTGGCTGGCACGCGAACGCATCGCGCGGACGCGATCGGTGCTTATCTCCTTTGGCGTTGGGATGGGCGCGCTCATGGTGGCCATGGTTTGCTACATCCATTGGCTGGTACTCGATGCACACCGCAGCGTGCCGCCGCACTTTTCCAATCACTGGGTGCTAGGCGGCCTGTTGGTGTTCTTCCTGATGACAATCGGGATTATGGTCGCGATGCTCGGCGCCTTTCGTCTGCCGCCCGATCAGCGCTAGGGTCATCCGGGCGGGAGCGGAATGAACTCAGCATCGCCCGGCACCGGCGCAAATTGTCTCTTCGCCCACCGTTCTTTGGCGAGCTCGATTCGATCGAGCGATGAGGCCACGAAATTCCACCAAATAAAGCGCGGCGTCGGAAAGCCTGTTCCCCCCAGCAACATCACCTGCGACGCGCCGAGCGCACGCAGCGTAGGTTCGGTTCCCGCCTCGAGCACGGCAAGCTGACCCTCGGCAACCTGGGTCTCACCCACGGCGAGTCCCCCGTGCACGACGTACACGGCACGTTCGGCGTGTTCCGGCGGCATCTTAAGAATCGTCTCCGGCGCGAACTTCGCGTGGACATAGAGAGTGGGCCACAGCGTGGCGACCGGAGAGCGCATGCCGAACGCATGACCGGCAATCACCGAGAGTTCGATGCCGTCAAGGATGCGCTGCGGCAGTACCTGCGCCGGATAGTGCGTGAAATCCGCTTCAACGTCCTCGTGGCCGTCGGGCAGTGCAACCCAGCTCTGGATGCCGTGTATTTTCTCGCCCGCAGCGCGCGCCAGACGCGGAGTTCTCTCCGAATGCGCAATACCGCGCCCGGCCGTCATCCAGTTCACATCGCCGGGTCGAATCTCGCGTACGTTGCCAAGGCTGTCGCGATGTTCGAGTGAGCCCGCAAATAAATAGGTCACGGTGGCCAGAGCAATGTGCGGATGCGGCCGCACGTCGATGCCACGGCCGGGTTCGAATTGCGTTGGACCCAAGTGATCGAAGAAAATAAATGGGCCCACCATCTGGCGTCCTGCCGCGGGAAGGACCCGACGCACGACGAATCCGCCCAAATCGCGCGCGCGTGCATCGATCAGTTGCAGCATTGCAGTCGCTCCGGCCGGTTTTCCTGCGCAGCATGCGCGAGCGTGAGTTCGGGCGCAATCCTTTCTCGCTACGCACTCCAAAGCGCCGTGGCGGTTGCGCGCCAGGATTCGAGTGCCTCGATCTGCGCGCACCAGCGGAACACGGCCGGAAAGGCATGAAACGGAAATTTCGCGGCTCGAAAGTAGGTCGTCATTCCGGCAACCGAGAAATCCGCGATCGTCGCGTCCGATCCCGCGAGGAACGATTGCGAACTGAGAGTAGCCTCGAGCGTCTTGAACAGCGGCTGCAGCAATCCGCTGTTCCAATCCGGGACGACGCGAGGTGGAGGAATTCTCTCGGGAAGCAAGCGATGGCCGACCAGATCCGTCAAGCTCGCAATGAGGGCCGGTTGCCAATGCGCCGACTCCCAAAAAAGCCAGCGGGCGATCTGACTCCTTGGCTGCGCGTCTCTCGACCACAGGCGATAGCCCCCGTGCGCCTCGGCGAGATAAATCAAGATCGCGTTGGATTCCGTAAGAATGAAGTCGTCATCAACAAGCGTGGGAGTCTTCCCCGATGGATTGAGCGCCAGGTACTCCGCCGTGCGTCCCTCGCCCCGATATACATCGATGAGGTGAATTTCAGGACGTAATCGCAGCTCGCGGCTCACCGCCAGCACCTTGCGCCCGTTTGCGGACAGCGGCGTCGTGTAAAGTTTCAGCATCGCACGACCTTAAGGTTTTAGCCGCGTCCTATTTGACATTCGCGGCTTTGAGGCGCTCCACTCTTGCCGCAACCGACTGAATATAGTCCAAGGTCTGCTGCTTGGTGCGCGATGAGCTGATCGCGCGCGGCGCGAGCGGAGCTGCAGCCCCGTCCATGGTAAATGTCGGGTGCGCGGCCGCCACCGCGGGCAAGCCGGTGGCCTCCTTCATGCACATATCAAGGCTCATGGCGATTCTCGAGTAGGCTTTCGTCGTGTGCTCCGGCAAGGCCGCGGGATCCGCCGGTGCGCCTGCGGAAGTCGCCGGAAGCGGGGCCGGCAGCGTCCTCGCCGCCTCGCTGTCGTCGGTTCTTGTTTGGCTCAGGGCGCAGATGCTTTCAAAGGAATTAGCGGCGGCTTCCCGGGCGCCAAGCGTGCCCGTCACGGAAAACAAATTCATCACCGTCTTGATCAGCGAGGTGTGATCGAAGGTTTTGTCCGGGAACGTTCGGCTCGCCAGACCTCCCTTTGCAATCCAAGGCGAAATGGCAATGGCCGGCACGCGCACGCCTAACTTGTCAAATCCGAAGTTCTGCGGCCGCTCGGCGCGATTTTGATTTTGCGTGCCGTCGCCCGGCGGCACCGCGGAGGGCGGCGCCTGATGATCAAAAAATCCGCCATGTTCGTCATAGGTAATGATCAACAGGCTGTTGGGCCAGACGGGCGAATTTCGGATGCTTTCGTAAACGTACTTGATGAACGCCTCGCCGGCCGCCATGGATCCGACCGGATGCTGGCAGTTGCCGTTCTCGAAGCCGGTGCTCGACAGCCCATAGTTCGGTTCAATGAAGGTGTAGTCGATGTTGTAATCATTGGCGAGATCGCCGGCGAACAAATCCTTGTCGCCGACACGCAGCCACGAGAACTTGCCGGTATTGATTCGGAAAGGATCGATCATCTCCTTGATCGCCAACACCTGGGGAAACAAGTCATCGTGGTAGACCCGCCAGGTGCGGCCGGCATCTTGCAAGCGCCGAAACAGGGTGCCATTCGGGAAACTGAAGCTCAAGGAGTCGACGGTTTCGCTCTCGAGCGTGGTGGCGGCCGAAGGACTGTTGTCGAGGCCGCCTGAGGAACCTGCATGCAGGAAAAAGCGGTTCGGCCAGGTGGGCCCGGGTAAGGACGAGAACCAGGTGTCGAAGAGAAAGTATTCGCTGGCCAGTGCGGTCAGAATCGGCAGCGTGCCGGCGGCAAACCCCTGTCTCGATACGTTCCAGTACGGCTGTTGGCTGAACCCCGACATCGGCGGACTCGCTCCGATCTGCGCCGCCGCGTCCTCAAACTCGTGCGGCGGATCAATCGGCGCTCGATCCGGAGCATCGGCGGTCATCCCCCACTGCGCATCCGGCGGCGCAAGAGCGGGGCGGCCGGAAAACGCGAACAGATGATCGAATGAACGATTTTCCATCACGAGAACAAAGACATGCTTTATGTCGGCCAAGACCTAAAGCCTCGCAATGGTCTGCTGATCAAACTCAGCGCGAAAATATTTTTTCAGCGCCTCCATGTAGATTTGCTTGTCGTTCGCGGCATGCGCGAACAGCGTCATCGAGGAATGAAATTTAAGGTGATCGGGATAGCCGAAAATGTCCTCGATCGACCGGCCCTGCACGGCCGTCACAAGCATCGTGCACTCTTCGAGTCTGTGCCCCAGCAAGGAATGGCCCAGATACGCTTTTGCCTCATCGAGCGATGAGATGGCATATTTCTGTGCCATTGAGCTTGCTCCCAGGCCCTTGATTTGCGGAAAAATGTACCACATCCAGTGGCTGTCCTTGCGGCCCGCCCGCAACTCCAGTTGAGCCTGCAGATAGGATTCGCGCTGCGCATCCAAGAATCGCTGCAGATCGTATGGGTCGCGGGTGGTCAAGCGTCAGCCCGGCGGCGTCGTCAGCGTTTTCAGGAACTGGTAGTAAAATTCGAGCCCGGTGTAGTAGGCATCGATCTTGACGCGTTCGTCCCTGCCATGCGCCCGATCATCGCTGCGCTCGATGGCAACGCCACTGATGCCGTAGCTCGGTATCCCCGCGTTCATGGTGTGAATGCTGTCCGATGCGCCGGCTTCCATGATCGGGATCACGGCGGCGCCGGGCCACAGTTTGCCCGCAACACTGCGCAGCGAGTTCATGACATCGTCTCTCAAGGGCGGCGGAGCCATCGCTTTGCGATCCGATCCGTGATCCGCCAGTTCGCCGCTGTCGGCGCGATAGCGCACGGTGAGTTTTGGATCGTTGAACAGCTTGACCAACTGCAGACGAATGTCTTCTTGCGAATGTCCCGGGAAAATGCGGCAATTTACATTGGCTTCCGCCCGTCCCGGCAGCGCATTGGGCGCATGTCCCCCGCTCAGCATGGTCGCGACGCAGGTCGTGCGCATGATCGAGTTCCAATGCGCGTCCTGCGAGAGGCGGTCAATCGCCTTAGGGTCGGGGGGTGAGTTCAACAGGGCGCGCAAGTCCTCGGCGGTCTGCCCTGTCTCGATCGCGGCCATCTGCTTGAAGTACTCCCGCGTGACCGGATTCGATTCGAACGGGAACGGCGATTTCTGCAGCACCGCGAGCGCGTCCGCGATGTGGTAGATCGCGTTGTCCGGCGTCGGCAGCGAGCTGTGACCGCCGGGGTTGGTCGCGAGCACCTGGTAGTCCGCATAGAGCTTCTCGGTGGCTTCGAATCCCACCACCAGCGGCTTGTCAGGCCGCACTTCGCCCGAGTCAGGGTTCAAGGCAAATTCGGCGTCGACCAGATCGCGGTGATTCTTCAGCAGCCACTCCACACCATTCGACTTGCCGCCCTCTTCGTCCGCCGTGAGCGCCAGAATGATGTCGCGGTCAGGAACAAAGCCCTCCTCCTTCATGCGGATAAAATCCGCCACCGCGATGGCATCGCTCTCCTTCATATCCTGCGTGCCGCGGCCGTAGTAGTAGCCATCCTTCTCGACGAATTTGAATGGATCCGTGCTCCAATCTTGGCGCTGAGCTTCAACGACATCCAGATGTCCGATGATCAATACCGGTTTCAATTTCGATCCGGCTCGACCTCGATAGCGTGCCACCATGTTGCCCTTGCGCTCATTCGGGCCGAGCACCACCACGTCGGCCTTGGCAAATCCCGCATCCAGCAGCCGCTGCGCCATGGCCTGCGCCGCCACCGTGGTACTTCCGATGGAATCAGTGGTATTGATTTCGATGAGTTGCTTGAAAATGTCGTGTGCGATCTTGCGCGTATCGGCATCGCTCTTAGGCGGCGCCGACCACGCGGCTTGCGCGCACATGGCGCAAAGGACGGCAGCGAAGTAGCTGGGGACCGCAGAATATTTCAAGTAATTTCCTCCGATGAGCCAAGAGTTCGACTTAAGGGTCAGCATGCTATCGTATGTGATGTAAAGGCGCCCGGCGCTTTGGAGACCCCGCATGCAGAGGAAAAAGACTCGCGCCGTAAGCCGCACCGCTGCCGAAGCGGCCGTGCGGACCTTGTTGCAATGGGCCGGCGATGATCCGAGCCGTGAGGGCCTGCGCGATACGCCCAAACGCGTGGTCAACGCCTATCACGACTGGTTCTCCGGCTACGCCGTAGACCCGGGAGCGTATTTGCGCCGCACCTTCGAGGAAGTCGAGGGCTATGATGAAATGGTCGTGCTGCGTGATATCTCTTTTGAGTCGTTCTGCGAGCATCACATGGCGCCCATCATCGGCCACGCGCACGTCGGTTATCTGCCCAGCGATCGAGTGGTCGGTATCAGCAAGCTTGCGCGCGTCGTCGAGGGCTATGCGCGGCGTTTGCAGGTACAGGAAAAACTCACCGCGCAAATTGCCGGGTGCATCAACGAGGTGCTAAAACCGCGCGGCGTCGGCGTCGTGATCGACGCCGTTCACCAGTGCATGACGACCCGTGGCGTGCACAAACGCGGCGTCTCGATGGTCACCAGCAAGATGCTCGGCACCTTCCGAGCAGATGCCAGCACGCGCGCCGAATTTCTGCGCTTCATCGCCATCGAAGGCGCAAATCAGCGTTGATCAGCTTCGCGGGGCCTTGGGAGCGCGGACCGGCATCAGCTCAACCGAAAAACTGTATTGGTGCCGCTCACCCGGTTGCAGCGCTCCAACCCCGACGACGTGGCGTGCAATCCTTTCCCCTTGCGCATTGGTGATCGCCACCACCACGCAATATTCGCAGGTTTCGCCGCGCTCGGGATGATGAATCGATCCTTCGATGCGCACCGCGGAAAGCGCCTTGGCTTGCGGCTCCGCATTGACCGTGTTGAAGCGCAAATGATGCTGGCAACCCGGACAAATATTCGCACTCTGCAAAACCACCGCTTTGCAGTGCGGGCATACTCGAGTTGCGCCGATGCTGCTCTGGCGAACGGCGCTCATGGTTAGCTGCCGTTGCTGACCAACCCGGGCCTGATCTTGCCTTTCTCTTTCTCTTCATCCCAGCCAAATTCGACATGTCCGCGCATGCGCGATCCGGCAGCGACGGTAATCGATCCGGCTTTGACATCGCCGACGATGACGCCGCCCTCGAGCACATCGACTCGCTTGGCCGATTCGATATTGCCCTGCAGTTCTCCGCCAACCACGACGATGCCCGCCAGCACTTGGCCGGTCAAATGGGCGCCGCTATCCATGGTGAAGTTTCCATCGATACGCACGTCGCCTTTGAAGCGGCCGGCCATGCGCACATTGCCCGAACCCTCGATCTTCCCTTCGATCGAAAGGTTCGCGGCGATCACGGACTCACCACCCTCGACCGCGGTTTTTGGGGTGGGACGGCGCGGCGACACAGCCAGTCCGGGATCGTTGCTCATGCGTTCCGGCACAGCTCTCTCCGGCGCGAGCGCCGGTGAAGGAACGGCAGAGCCCGGGGTGGCGGGCGTGGGATTTTCTTTCCAAAGTGCCATAAGGTAACTCTCCACTAATGATTGGCTAAAGCGTACACGCTAACGCCTGTATGGTCATTCCGACCACTGTCTTATATTGGAGACGGTGAGTCTCCCGGCCCCTCCAGCGTGGACTATAATGAGCCTAAACGTAAGACAGGGGCGTTAATTTTTGTTTCAGCAAATTAAGCGATTGCAGTCCGACTCGATTCTCGGACTGATGGCGAAATACCGAGCGGATCCGTTCGCCCGCAAAGTCGATCTCGGCGTCGGCGTTTACCGCGATGCCTCGGGCAACACGCCGATTCTGGAGTGCGTCAGGAGCGCGGAAAAAGAGGTTCTGGCGGCCCAAACCACCAAGTCCTACGTCGCTGCGGCCGGGCGCGAGGAGTTTAACAGTGCGGTCGAGGAGTTGGTGCTGGGGCCCGCGCATCCGGCGCGCCGCGATCGGCGCGCGAGAACCCAGCAAACGCCGGGCGGATGCGGCGCGCTGCGTGTGGGCGCGGAGCTGATCAAGGCGGCGACACCCGACGCCGTGGTGCACATGAGCGATCCGACCTGGGGCAATCACGCACCGCTCCTGGGCAGCTGCGGCCTCAAGCTTGAGCGCTATCCCTACTACGACGCGGCCGCGCATGAGCTGCGTTTTGAGGCCATGCTGCAGCGCCTGCAAAGTGCGGCGGCCGGCGATGTCGTGCTGATTCATGCCTGTTGCCACAACCCGACCGGCGCGGACCTCGATGATAGGCAGTGGCACCTGGTGGCCGACCTGCTGGAGCGTCGTGGCCTCGTGCCGTTTCTGGACCTCGCCTATCAGGGGTTCGGCAGGTCGCTCGACGGCGATGCCGCGCCGGTACGCATGGTCGTGGAGCGGGTGCCGGAGGCGCTGATTGCGGTGTCGTTCTCCAAGAACCTGGGCCTGTATCGCGAGCGGGTCGGCAGCTTGATCGTCGTCAGCGACAATGAAACGCGCGCGGACGCGGTGCAGAGCCACATGCTGCAAATCGCCCGCAGCATCTATTCCATGCCGCCGGATCATGGCGCAGCGATAGCCGCGAGGATCTTCGCGGACTCGCAGCGCAAAAACCAATGGATCGTGGAACTTGATGCCATGCGAACACGAATTCAGGAAATGCGCTCGCTGTTGGCGCAGCGGCTCAAAGAGGTCAGCGGCGACGATTCATTCGATTTCATTCGCACCCAGAGCGGCATGTTTTCGCTGCTCGGCGTGTCCAGCCGCGCCGTCGATCGGCTGCGGGAGAATCATCACATCTATATGACTGCCGACAGCCGCATGAATCTGGCCGGCATCATGCCGCATAACGTGAGCTACGTGGCCGAGGCGTTCGCCGCGGAATGTGCATCGGAAGCTCTGGTAGGCTAGGGTCTCGCGCTGATACCGGGCGCATGCTATTGAACTCTCCTCGCCCCGACGCTGCGGCCGTTTCCCGGCTTTGAAATCTGATAACCGCCCAATGGCAGCCGCGATATCGTGATCACATCGTCGGACTTGAAATCCAAGGTCCAATCAGCCTCGCGCGTCTGCCAGACTTGGCCATTGTCCAAACTCAGCTGATAAAGCCCCTGCGGCAGACTAATCGCGCTTTTAATCGCGGCCTGCAAGCTTTTCGGCGTTTCGACCTTCGGGCTACGCTGCTTCTGGAGCTGATAGTTGTCGCCGAATTGGGCCTGCGGCGCGGGTATGGCGGTGGGAAAAGCGGCGTCGTAGCAGGCCAATCGCGAGGTAGGATCTGCGATCGCAGCGCAGGCGCGCGCAGCCGCGATATCTTCGCTCCAAGCCTGCGCGCCCGCCGCCAAGCACAGCAGCCCTACGACAGGCATGGCCAAGGAAAGGCGCATTTTGGGCTTCTTGATCAACGCGACGCCGATGGGCGGCTCTTGAAGCGATGGTGAACTTCGCCGTTGTGGAATCGTTCGGTGAATTTTCCCGCGGTATAGGCGGCGACCACGTGACGCCAGAATGACACCGAGCCGGGGTGGCGCATGTAC
This sequence comes from uncultured Gammaproteobacteria bacterium, assembly GCA_963749775.1. GTDB lineage: Bacteria > Pseudomonadota > Gammaproteobacteria > Steroidobacterales > Steroidobacteraceae > Bog-1198. The sequence goes on along the minus strand of CAVVPB010000003.1, from coordinate 145,934 downwards.
TCCACGATTTCCCACGAGCCGGCGAAGCGGTCGAATATCAAAGTCGCCGCGTCGCGGCCGATGCCGGTGCGGCGATGCTGCTTTCGAACGAAGAACTCCGATATCCGATGGTCTGCGACCTTCTCGCCGGCAGCCGGAATGCGCGGACGCGTGACTAAGGCAAAGCCCACGGAATCGCGCCCTTTAAGAATCAACAGCGGGTGCGATTGGTCGTTCGAGAACCAGTTGGCGAAGATCTCGTCTTGATGCGGGTTGTTTGCATCGATGACGGAATAAAGACCCGTATTGAGGTCGGCGAGCGACTCGATGTATTCAGCGTAGGCACCCTGGATCCACTGGCGATCCTGCTTCGAGTGTCTGACATCGCGAATACTGACGAGCAACGCAAATACATCCTCAAGACTTAAAAAGACACAGCCCGGACGAACATGCCTTTAGGGCAGCCCGTCCGGGCATGTGGGATCAGCCGACGGAAGCGTTACGGCTTCGCAGCCGATGCAGCGCTGGCAGCGGCATTAGCAGCGGCAGCAGCATCCGCAGCGGCCGAGGCAGCAGCATCCGCAGCCGGCGCAGCGGGCGCAGCGGCCGCAGGAGGCGTCGTCGCGGCCGGGGCAGGAGCCTCGGTCTTACTGCCGCAAGCACTCAGCACGAGTGCGGCGACAAAGGCGCTTAAAGCAATTTTGGTCTTCATCTATCGATACCCCAGAAATTGATAAAAAATGTAGGCCGAGCGTGTTGTTTTTGGGCCTATACCCAAAAGGTCCAAGCCGATTTTAGAGGGTTTCGCCGTAATTTCATATCTCTTTCGCCTCTAGCTCAGCGCCTTTAACGTTTGGGATCGCTCTCAGGGGTTAAAGGGCCCTATAGCTCGAGCGGCGTCTAGCGCATAATTTGGCACTTGAGTGACGGAGGACCCGTGAGCGATTCCAGCCTCGATCAGCTATATGCACCGCATTTGAACGCGCTCATGCGCCGTACGGACCGCTCGCTGGCGGCCAGCGGCTTTGACGCTGTGGTGATTCACTCCGGGCGCCCGCCGCTGCAGTTTCTGGACGACCAGGATTATCCGTTTAAGGTGAACCCGCAATTCAAGGCGTGGGTCCCGATCGTGGACAATCCGCGCTGTATTTTGGTGTATTCGCCGGGCGCCCGTCCCACGCTGCTGTTCCACCGGGCCAACGATTTTTGGCACAAGCCCGCCAAGCTGCCGACGGCCTCTTGGACCGCCGCCGTCAATTTGATCGCCATGGACGACGACTCGAAGGCCGCGGCTCATTGGGCAAAGCTCGGACGCGTGGCCTTCGTGGGACCCGAATCGGCCATGGCCGGCGTGGATCCTGCAAACGTCAATCCCCCGAATCTGCTCGCGCTGCTGGACTACGACCGCGCGGTGAAAACTCCTTATGAACTCGAGTGCCTACGCAGGGCCAGCGACTTAGGCGCGCGCGGGCACACAGCGGCGCTCGTGGCGTTTGAGCGGGGAGGCTCCGAATACGATGTGCATATGAGCTATCTGGAAGCCTGCGAGCAGCGGGAAGAGGAGATGCCGTACAACAACATCGTGGCTTACAACGAGAACGCGGCGGTACTGCACTATCAGCATTTGGAGCGCGCAGCCCCAGTGAAATTGCGGTCCTTCCTCATCGATGCGGGGGCGCAATATCGCGGCTATGCCGCGGATATCACCCGCACCTATGCGCGGGAATCAGGGCGGTTCGCCGATCTCGTCGAGGCGATGGACGGGGCCCAAAGAGCGCTGTGCGATGAGATTATCGCCGGCCGCGACTATCGCGAGGTGCATCTGTCGGCGCACCGGATCTTGGGCGATGTCATGCAGCGTATCGGCCTGACCAAATTGCCGGGCGAGGCTGCCTTGGAATCCGGTGTCAGCAGTGTGTTCTTCCCTCACGGCATCGGCCATCTGCTGGGGCTTCAGGTACACGATGTCGGCGGCGTGATGGGCGATGCTTCCGGACAGGAGCGCGAGCGTCCGCAGGGCCACCCGTACTTGCGCCTCACCCGCATGCTTGAACCGGGAGTGGTGGTCACGGTTGAGCCCGGCATCTATCTGATTGACTCGCTGTTGGCGGCCGCTCACGCAGATTCGCGTCGGGCGCAGATCGACTGGGGAGTGGTCGAGGAGCTCAAGCCCTATGGCGGTGTAAGGATTGAGGACAATGTCGCGGCGACCAGCGCAAAACCGGAAAACCTGACCCGCGACGCTTTCGCCCGAGTCGCAGCCGCCTGAAGGAAAACCGGCAGCCTGAGCTTTAGGCCGCCGCCTTTTTGGCCTTGCGCTTTGGCTTGGCAGCCGGCTCGCTTTCTTCGGCCGCCGCCTTCTTGCTCTTCTTCGGTGCCTTCTCGGCCTTCGGCGCTTTGGATCCCTTGGGCGCCTTGGCCGCCTTGGTCTCGTCGTCCTTTTCGGCCGCGACCACGGCCGAATCGACCAGCTGCATCAACGCCATGTCGGCCGAATCGCCGGGGCGCGGTTCCATCTTGAGAATTCGCGTGTAACCGCCGGCGCGCGCCTTGAAGCGCGGACCCAAGTCCTCGAACAGCTTGTCGACGACGCTCTCATCGCGCAGGCGCGCATACGCCAAGCGGCGCATCGCGATCGAATCCACTCTGGCCAGCGTGATCAACGGCTCGACGACGCGGCGAAGCTCCTTGGCCTTGGGCACCGTGGTGCGAATGGTTTCGTGCCGCAGCAGCGAGGTCGCCATGTTGCGCAACATCGCATGACGATGAGAGGCATTCCGCGATAGCTGACGCCCGCTGTTTCTGTGACGCATGTTCTTCTAACCCTTATCGCTAATTCAGATGCCGTCGCGTTCGTCGTCGCGCTTCAAGCCCGGGGGCGGCCAATTGTCGATCCGCATGCCCAACGTCAAGCCATGGCTCTCGAGGACCTCTTTGATCTCGGTCAGAGATTTCTTGCCCAGATTCGGCGTGCGCAGCAATTCCACTTCCGTGCGTTGCACGAGATCGCCGATATAGTGGATGTTCTCGGCCTTCAGGCAGTTCGCCGAACGCACCGTGAGCTCCAACTCATCGACCGGACGCAGAAGAATCGGATCGAACTGCGTTTCGGTGGCCTTGGTGGTCGATTCGTCCTGGCCCTGAAGATCAACGAACACCGACAGCTGATCCTTGAGAATGCCGCCCGCACGGCGAATCGCCTCTTCCGGATCGATCGTGCCGTTGGTTTCAATATCCAGAATGAGCTTGTCCAAATCGGTGCGCTGTTCGACGCGCGCGCTCTCGACGTTGTAAGTCACCTTGCGCACGGGGCTGAACGAGGCATCCAGCTGCAGCCGGCCGATGGCGCGGGTCTGCTCTTCGAACGCCATGCGCTGCGCCGCCGGACGATAGCCGCGCCCGCGCTCGACCTTCAGCGACATCGACAATTCGCCGGCTTTCGTCAGGTTGGCGATGACCAGATCCGGATTCAAGATCTCGATGTCGTGATCTCCGGAAATGTCGCCGGCGGTCACGGGTCCCGGACCCTTCTTATGCAGGCGCACTTCGGCGACGTCGCGCGTATGCATGCGGATCGCCACGGCCTTGAGGTTCAGCAGAATGTCCACGACGTCCTCTTGCACGCCCTCGATGGCGGTGTACTCGTGCAGCACGCCTTCGATTTCGATTTCAGTGATCGCAGCCCCCGGCAAAGAGGACAGCAGCACTCGGCGCAGCGCATTGCCCAGCGTGTGACCAAAGCCGCGTTCAAACGGCTCAATCACGATCCGGGCGTGGCGCGGCGACACGGGCTGTACTTTGACGACCCGCGGTTTCAAAAATTCATTGATCGATCCCTGCATGGATTTCACCTACGTTAACTAACCAGGGACAACGCAGCGAGGCGCTGCGGTGCGCTATTTGGAATACAACTCGACGACCAGACTCTCGTTGATGTCGGGGAGAATTTCCTGCCGATCGGGGACCGACTTAAGAATTCCCGAGAACTTCTTGTCGTCCACCTCGACCCAGTCGGGGAAACCCACCTGAGCCGCGACAGTGAGGGCGGCGGTGACGCGCGTCTGCTTCTTGGCGCGTTCGCGCAAGTTGATCACATCGCCCGCCTTGCACTGATAAGAGGCAATGTTCACCAGTTTGTCGTTCACCGAGACGCCCTTGTGGCTCACCAGCTGGCGGGCCTCGGCACGCGTCGAGGCAAAGCCCATGCGATACACGACATTGTCCAAGCGGCATTCCAAGAATTGCAGCAGTGTCTCGCCGGTGGCGCCGGGCCGACCCGCCGCCTTCTGATAATAGTTGCGGAACTGGCGCTCGAGCACGCCGTACATGCGGCGCAGCTTCTGCTTCTCGCGCAGCTGCAAGCCATATTCCGACAAGCGCTGCTTGCGCTCGCTTTTCACGCCGCCCGGTGGCACCTCGAGCTTGCACTTCGACTCGAGAGGCTTCGCGCCGCTCTTCAGGAACAGATCGGTTCCCTCGCGACGAGACAGCTTGCACTTCGGACCGGTATATTTTGCCATTGCGAACCTTTTTTGACTTAAGTGCCGCGCTTAGACGCGACGCTTCTTGGGCGGGCGGCAGCCGTTATGCGGAATCGGCGTGACGTCCTCAATATTGGTGATCTTCAGACCGCAGCCGTTGAGTGCGCGCACCGCGGATTCGCGGCCGGGCCCCGGGCCCATCACTCGCACTTCCACGTTCTTCACACCGTGCTCCTGAGCCGCGGTGCCGGCGCGCTCGGCGGCAACCTGCGCCGCGAACGGCGTCGATTTGCGCGAACCGCGATAGCCGCAGCCCCCCGAGGTCGCCCAAGACAGCGTATTTCCCTGGCGGTCGGTAATGGTAATGATGGTGTTGTTGAACGATGCATGCACGTGTGCGATCGCATCGAGCACATTCTTGCGTACTTTCTTGCGCGCGGGTTTTGACCCTTGCGCCGCCGCGGCGGCCTGCTGCGTATTCTGTTTCTGATCAGCCATGAATAGTTACCTTGATTAAACCTTGCCCGGCGGCGCGTTCATCTTCACCGCTTGCTTACGCGGTCCCTTACGGGTTCGCGCGTTGGTGCGCGTGCGCTGGCCGCGCATCGGCAAACCCTTGCGATGTCGAATGCCCCGATAGCAGCCTAAATCCATCAGACGCTTGATGTTCATCGACACTTCACGGCGCAGATCGCCCTCGACCGCGAACTTCGCGACTTGCGAGCGCAGCGATGCCACTTCGGCGTCGGTCAGATCCTTCACCTTGACGTGATACTTCACGCCGGCGGCATCGCAAATGCGCGCCGCTCGGCTGTTGCCGATGCCGAATATGTGCGTAAGACCGATGATCACATGCTTGTTCATCGGAATGTTGATGCCGGCGATACGCGCCATCTATTTCTCCACCCGCGCCCTCGAAAAAAAGCGCGCTAGTATATTAGAAAACTCTCTAAAGATCAATTCACTAGCCTTTAAGGGCTAGCCCTGACGCTGCTTGTGGCGAGCATCAGACGAACAAATGATGTAGACGATGCCGCGACGCCGCACGACTTTGCAGTTCTTGCAGATCTTCTTGACCGAAGGACGAACTTTCATTTCTTAGCTCCAATGCCTCGAAGGCTGGCCTTTTTCATCAGGCCCTCATATTGCTGCGACATCATGTGCGACTGCAGCTGCGCGACGAAATCCATGACACCGACGACGATGATCAACAGCGAGGTGCCGCCGAACTGAAACGGTATCGCCGGATTCACCATGCGAATGATTTCAGGCAGCAAGCACACCAGCATGATGTACAAGCCACCCCACAACGTCAGGCGCGTCAGCACCTTGTCCAAATACTCGCCGGTCTGCAGACCCGGGCGAATACCGGGAATGAAGGCACCGGCCTTCTTGAGGTTCTCCGCCGTATCGCGGGCGTCGTACACCAAGGCCACGTAGAAGAATGCGAATCCGACCACCAGCAATCCGAACAGCAGCACGTGCAGTGGTTGACCGTAATTGAGGATGGACGCGATCCTTTGCAAGGTCCTCTGGATGGCATTCGGATTGGGACTGTTGCCGAAAAACTGGGCGATCGTCGCCGGGAACACCAGCAGGCTGGAGGCGAAAATCGGCGGGATGACGCCGGCCATGTTCAACTTGAACGGCAGGTGGGTACTCTGGCCCTGCATCATGCGGCGTCCCACCTGGCGCTTGGCATAATTCACTTGGATCTTGCGCAGTGCGCGCTCCACGAACACGCAAAACAGCGTGACCATGATGACCACCACGACGATCAGCAGCACGATCAGCGGGTTCATCTCGCCCGAGCGCACCATTTCCAGGGTATTGCCGATCGCGCGCGGCAGGCCGGCAATGATGCCGGCGACGATGATCATCGTGATGCCGTTGCCGATGCCGCGCTCGGTGATCTGCTCGCCCAGCCACATGACGAACAGGGTGCCGGTGGTGATCGAGATTGTGGCCACGAACAGGAACTGCGGCCCCGGATTCGGCACCAGATTGCCGCCGGAATTCTGAATGGCGAGGGCCGCGCCGAATCCCTGGAAAGCCGCGAGAGCCACGGTGCCGTAGCGGGTGTACTGCATCAGCTTGCGCCGACCGGATTCGCCGTCCTTGCGGATCTGCGCCCAGGGCGGATACACCATCGAGGCCATCTGCACGATGATGGACGCGGTGATGTAGGGCATCACGTTGAGCGCGAAAATGCTGAAGCGCTGCAGCGCGCCGCCCGAGAACATGTTGAACATGCCGAGCAGGGTGCCGCCTTGGGTCGAGAAAAATGCAGCGAATCGCGCGGCATCGATACCGGGAACGGGAATGAAGGTGCCGATCCGGTACACCACCAGCGCGCCCAGCAAGAACAACAGGCGCTTGCGCATTTCTGCGAAGCGGGTGATGTCGCCGAGTGCGGCTGCCGTATTGGTGCTGGTTGTCGCCACGAGTTTCCCTTAAGCCTCGAATTTTCCGCCGGCGCTCTCAACGGCGCTCTTGGCGCCCTTGGTCGCTCTGATCAGCGTGTCTTTGATCGTGAACGGCTTGGTAACCTTGCCCGACAGGATGATCTTCACCCGTTGGGTATTTTCGGGCACCAGGTTCGCCTCGATCAGCCCGGCCAGAGTGACCTCGCTGCCAGAAACGCGCATCAGGTCCGACAAGGTCAGTTCGGCACGGGACGCCTTGATGGCCGATCGAAACCCGGTCTTCGGCAGGCGTCGCTGCAACGGCATCTGGCCGCCCTCGAAACCGACCTTGTGGTAGCCGCCCTTGCGGGCGCGCTGTCCCTTGACCCCACGGCCGCAGGTCTTACCCTGGCCGGCGGAGGCGCCACGACCCACCCGCAACCGCGTTCGCTTGGAGCCGGCGCCCGGCTTGATGGTATTCAGTCTCATGAACTCTTCCCCGCATGCAATGCAGGCTCAACTTTGAGCATGTGGCTGGCGGCATTGACCATGCCGCGGTTCGACGGCGTATCCGCCACCATCACGCTGTGACCGATCCTGCGCAAACCCAATCCCTTGACCGAACTGCGGATATTGGCCAGCTGCCCGTAAACACTCTTGACCAAGGTCACCTTGAACGACTTCTGTTGGGACTTCTCGGTCATGACGGGCCCACGAGTTCTTCGACCGACTTGCCGCGCTTTGCCGCGATGTCGTCCGGCGTGCGTAGCTTGCCCAACGCATCCATGGTGGCGCGCACCACGTTGATGGGATTGCGCGATCCATAGCTCTTGGCCAGCACGTTGCGGACCCCGGCGCACTCGAATACCGCGCGCATGCCGCCGCCGGCGATCACGCCGGTACCATCGGCGGCCGGCTGCATATAAACCCGCGTAGTCCCATGCCGTCCTTTGACAGCATAGAACAGGGTTTCGTTCTTCAAAGACACGGTGACCAGGCTCTTGCGCGCCTGCATCATCGCCTTGGAAATCGCGACCGGGACTTCACGTGCCTTGCCGTAACCAAAGCCGACCCGGCCGGCACCGTCGCCCACCACGGTCAGCGCGGTGAAGCCAAATTGCTTGCCACCCTTGACCACCTTCGCGACACGGTTGACCGCAACCAGCTTTTCGAGCAGGTCGTCGCCGGACATTGGTTTTTCTACTCTCGCCATAAGTTGCCCTTAAGACCTTCAGTTAGAACTCTAGACCCGCTTCGCGTGCGGCCTCTGCCAGCGCCTTGACGCGCCCGTGGTACATAAAGCCGGAACGATCAAAAGCGACCTTTGCGATCCCTTTGGCCTTGGCGCGCTCCGCGATGGCGCGGCCGACGGCCTTGGCGGCTTCGACATTGCCCGTGGCTTTCAACTCGCCGCGCACGTCCTTTTGCAGCGTCGAGGCGGCGACCAGCACCTTGTCGCCCTCGGGCGCAAAAATCTGCGCATAGATATGCTGCGGCGTGCGATGCACCGATAAGCGCAACGCGGCAAGTTCCTTGATCTTGACTCGGCCACGCAACGCGCGACGCAAGCGGGTATCTTGTTTGGTCAATTTCATGATGATTACTTCTTCTTCGCTTCTTTCAGCGAAATCTTCTCGTCGGAATACTTCACACCCTTGCCCTTGTAGGGCTCCGGCGGTCTGAAGCCGCGAATCTCAGCCGCGGTTTGGCCCACGCGCTGCCGATCGATGCCCTTGACAATGATCTCGGTCTGGCTCGGCGTTTCGATGGTGATGCCGTCGGGAATCGCAAAGTTGATCAGATGCGAATAGCCCAGGGTCAGGGTCAGGTTTTTCGACTGGACCGCGGCACGATAACCCACGCCGACCAATTCCAGCTTCTTCTCGTAGCCCTTGGTTACGCCCAACACCATGTTGGCAAGATGCGCGCGCGTCGCGCCGGCGATGGCATTCATTCCTTCCGCCGTGGTGTCGGCCTGCACCTCGAGGTGCTTGTCCTGCTGCACAACCTTGACGCCGCTCTTGATCGGCAGCGTCAGCGAGCCCTTCGCGCCTTTGAGCGTCACGGCATCGGCGCCGATCGTGGCGGTAACACCCTGCGGCAGATCCACCGGCATTTTTGCGACTCGAGACATGGTAAAACCCTAGCTATATATCGACTTAACTATTGAACAACGAACAGCACTTCGCCGCCGGTGCCGGCCGCGCGCGCTTGCTTGTCGGACATGATGCCCTGGGGCGTCGAGACCACCGCAACGCCCAAACCGCCGAGCACCTTGGGCAGTTCATCCTTGCCCCGATAGATGCGCAGGCCCGGGCGACTGATGCGCTCGATGCGATCGATCACCGGGCGGCCATCGTGATACTTCAATTCGATGGACAGGGTGCTCTTGGCACCGCTGCTATCGACGCCGAAGCCGCCGATGTAGCCCTCGTCCTTCAACACCTTGAGGATGGCCACTTTCAGCTTCGAGGCGCCCATGCCCACGGTCGGTTTGCCCGCAGATTGCGCATTGCGAATACGCGTCAGAAGATCGGCAATCGGATCAGTCATGCTCATTGTGCGCGCCTCACCAACTCGCCTTCGACAGGCCTGGAATCTCGCCGCGATTGGCTGCTTCGCGCAGCTTGGTTCGCGCCAACCCAAATTTGCGGTACACGCCGCGCGATCGCCCGGTAATGGAGCAGCGATTACGCTGGCGGGTAGCGCCCGCATCGCGCGGCTGCTGCTGCAGCTCAACCTGCGCGGCCACCCGCTCCTCCGCCCCGGTCTTCGGAGATCGGATCAGTTCTTTGAGCTCAGCGCGCCGCTTAGCGTATTTCTTCGCTACCTTGAGGCGCTTCTTCTCGCGCATGAGCATATTCGTCTTGGCCATGGGCTATTACCCTACTTACGGAACGGAAAGTTGAATGCTTCTAACAGCGCGCGCCCGTGCTTGTCATCGCGCGCCGACGTGGAGATGGTGATGTCCATGCCACGAATCTGATCGATCTGATCGTACTGAATCTCTGGGAAAATGATCTGTTCTTTGACGCCGAGGCTGTAGTTGCCGCGGCCGTCGAAGGAGCGCGTGCTGATGCCGCGGAAATCCCTGATTCGCGGAATGGCGATGCTCACCAGGCGGTCGAGGAATTCGTACATCCGATCGCCGCGCAAAGTCACCTTGCAGCCGATGGCCTGGCCATCGCGCACCTTGAATGTCGCCACCGACTTCTTGGCCTTGGTTATCGCGGGCTTTTGACCCGTGATCTTCGCCATATCGGCAGTCGCCGCGTCCATGACCTTCTTGTCGGCCACCGCCTCGCCCACGCCCATGTTGACCGTGATCTTCAAGATCCGCGGCACTTCCATGGTGTTCTTCAGCTCAAGCTTGCTCTTGAGCTCCGGCACGATCTTTTCTCTGTAAATCTGTTTCAGTCTTGCTGCCATGTCATTTCACTCGTTATTTCGCGTCGACCATTTCTTTGTTCGACTTGAACACGCGCACCTTGCGGCCGTTCTCGAGCGACTTGAAGCCCACGCGGTCGCCCTTTTGGGTCGCCGGATTGAAGATCAACACGTTCGATACATGCAGCGGCGCCTCGCGCTCGATGATCCCGCCCTGCACGCCCAGCTGCGGATTCGGCCGCTGGTGCTTCTTGGACATGTTGAGTCCCTCGACCCGCAACCGATCATCCGCCAGCACTTCGATGACGGCGCCCTTGCGTCCTTTGTCTCGACCGGCGATGAGCACCACCATGTCGCCTTTGCGAATCTTTTTCATCTGCCAATTCCTACTATCAGAGCACTTCTGGCGCGAGCGAGATAATCTTCATGAACTGCACGTTGCGCAGCTCGCGCGTCACCGGTCCGAAAATTCGCGTGCCGATGGGCTCGAGCTTGTTGGTCAGCAGCACCGCCGCATTGGTGTCGAAGCGGATCAGCGATCCGTCCGAACGGCGCACGCCGCTCTTGGTGCGCACAACCACCGCGTCGTACACCTCGCCTTTCTTGACCTTGCCGCGCGGGATCGCATCCTTGACGCTGACCTTGATGACGTCGCCCACCGCGGCGTAACGGCGCTTCGAGCCGCCGAGCACCTTGATGCACATCAGCCTTTTGGCGCCGCTGTTGTCGGCGACATTCAATATGGTTCGCATTTGAATCATGTCGGCCCCTTATTCGGCGCGGGCGCGTTCGACCACGCGCACCAGCACCCAAGATTTGCGACGCGACATCGGTCGGCACGGCTTGATGGAGACCGTGTCGCCTTCCTTGCACTCGTTGCTCTCGTCATGCGCCAGCAACTTGGTGGTGCGGCGAACGTACTTGCCATAGGTCGGATGCTTGACCAGGCGCTCGACGGAAACCGCAATGGTCTTATCCATCTTGTTGCTGACCACCTTGCCGGTCAGCAAGCGCTGTCCGGGGATCGGCGCTGTGCCCGCCGCTTGGTTCGTTTGTGCTTCGGTCGACATCACGCCTTACCTCCGGCTGCCTTGGATTGGGCCAGCACCGTCTTTACACGCGCAATGTTCTTACGCACCTTCGCAAATTGATCCGGCTTCGCCGCCTGCCCCGTAGCCCGGGCCATGCGCAAATTGAATTGTTCGCGGCGCAGCTTAAGCAGCTCCTCGCTGAGATCCTTCGGCGCCTTGGCGCGCAAATCTTTCGCCTTCATGTACGCACCTGACGCTTGACGAACGCAGTCGACACCGACAACTTGGCGGACGCAAGGCGAAACGCCTCACGCGCAATGGTCTCGCTCATGCCTTCGATCTCGAACAACACCTTGCCCGGCAACACTCTCGCCACCCAATACTCGACGTTGCCCTTGCCCGAGCCCATGCGCACTTCGAGCGGCTTCTGGGTGATGGGCACGTCCGGAAACACGCGGATCCAAATGCGTCCACCACGCTTCACGTGGCGCGAGATGGCGCGGCGCGCCGCTTCGATCTCGCGGGCGGTCATGCGACAACGGTCGGTGGCCTTCAGGCCGAACTCGCCGAACGCAACGGTATTGCCGCGCTGCGCGCTGCCTGCGATCTTGCCCTTGAATTGTTTGCGGAACTTGGTCCGCTTCGGCTGCATCATGGTTATTTACCTAATCAACTGAGCGTCGGTGCCGCGGTTTCGGCGGGTTTTGCGCCGGCCGCCGCGCCCTCGGCCTCGCCCTCTTGAACCTCGGCCTCCGGCTTGTCGAACACTTCGCCCTTGAAAATCCAAACCTTGATGCCGATCACGCCGTAAGTGGTTTGCGCCTCGGCCAAGCCGTAGTCGATGTCGGCACGAAACGTATGCAGCGGCACGCGTCCTTCGCGATTGGTCTCGGTACGGGCGATTTCCGAGCCGTTCAATCGGCCGGAAATGCGCACCTTGATGCCGAGCGCGCCGGAACGCATGGTGTTGGTCACCGCGCGCTTCATGGCGCGACGGAACATCACGCGCTTTTCCAATTGCTGCGAGATCCCCTCGGCGACCAATTTGGCGTCGAGTTCAGGCTTTCTGATCTCGGCAATGTTCAAGCGCACGTCGTTCATGCCCATGCCGAGTATCTTGGCGACGGAGGTGCGGAGTTTCTCGATGTCCTCGCCCTTCTTGCCGATCACGATTCCCGGCCGGGCCGTGTGAATGGTGATGTTGGCGCGCTTCGCGGCACGCTCGATGTGAATGTTGCTCACGGACGCATCGGCGAGCTTCTTGTTCAGAAACTTACGCACCAGAAAATCGGTGTGTATGTTCGAAGCGAAGTTCTTCGAGTGCGCATACCACTTCGACGACCAGTCGCGGGTGATGCCTAAACGTATACCAATTGGATTGACTTTCTGACCCATTAGGTTAGGCCTCTCGCTTTCCGTCGGATACTTGAACCAGGATGTGACTGTTGCGTTTGGCGATGCGCACGCCGCGACCCTTGGCGCGAGCGTGAAACCGCTTGAGCATCGGCGCCGGATCGACCTCGACCCGCGTAACCTTCAGATCATCGACATCGGCATTGAAATTGTTGTAGGCGTTCGCGATCGCCGAATCCAATACCTTGAGCACGATCTTGGCGCCCTTCTTCGGCATGAATTTCAGGGTATTCACAGCCAGCGTTGCCGACTTGCCGCGAATCGTATCGACCACCAAGCGGCATTTCTGCGGAGAAATGCGCGCGTAACGCAAGACTGCTTTGGTCTGCATGGTTATTCCGCCACCGTGACTTTCTTGTCGCCGGAATGCGCCTTGAATGTGCGCGTGGGGGCGAATTCGCCGAGCTTGTGACCGACCATGTTCTCGGACACGAGCACCGGCACATGCAATCGGCCGTTATGCACGGCGATGGTCAAGCCGACCATATCGGGAATGACCATGGAACGTCGCGACCAGGTCTTGATCGGGCGACGATCATTCTTTTGGCTGGCGGTCTGCACCTTCTTGGCGAGGTGCAAATCCACGAACGGGCCTTTCTTGAGCGAACGAGGCACTTCAGTTTCTCCAGTCTCTAAATTCGTTTGTTCTTGCGGCGCTGAACGATCATGACGTCCGTGCGCTTGTTGCGACGCGTCTTCTTGCCCTTGGTCTGCAGGCCCCACGGGCTCACGGGGTGCGGATTGCCCTGACCGGACTTGCCTTCACCGCCGCCGTGCGGGTGATCGACCGGATTCATCACGACGCCGCGCACCGTCGGACGGACACCCAACCAGCGCACCGCGCCGGCCTTGCCGAATACCCGCAGATTGTGTTCGTCGTTGCCGACCTCGCCGATGGTGGCGCGGCAATCGACATGCACCTTGCGCATCTCGCCCGACTTCAGGCGCAGACTCGCATAAACACCTTCGCGCGCCGCGAACTGCGCGGAAGAACCGGCGCTGCGCGCCATCTGCCCGCCCTTGCCGACTTTCATCTCGACATTGTGCACCGTGCTGCCGACCGGAATATGCCGCAACGGCATGGCGTTGCCGGCCTTGATCGGCGCATCCGCGCCCGAGCGAATCTCATCGCCCGCCTTGAGGCCCTTGGGCGCAAGAATGTAGCGGCGCTCGCCGTCCTTATAGAGCACCAACGCAAGATGCGAGGTGCGGTTCGGATCATACTCGAGGCGCTCGACAACACCCGGGATGCCGTCCTTGTCGCGCTTGAAATCCACCAGCCGATAACGCTGCTTGTGGCCGCCGCCGATATGCCGGGTGGTCTGCCGGCCCGAGTGATTGCGAGCACCGGTGCGGTTCTTCTTGGTGGTCAGCGACTGAAGCGGTCCGCCCTTGTGCAGGTGCGAGCGGTCGATTTTGACTACAAAGCGCGTACCCGGTGAGGTCGGCTTCATCTTGATGAGTGCCATGCCCTTATGTCCTTATTTCGCCGGAGCGCCGGTGAAGTCGATGGACTGACCGGTTTGCAGGCGCACGTAGGCTTTCTTGAATCCGCTGCGCTTGCCCGCCATGTTCTTGAAACGCCGCGTCTTGCCGGGACGGTTCAACAAATTGACGCCTTCGACCTTGACCTCGAACATCAGCTCGACGGCCTCTTTGACCTCGGCCTTCGACGCATCGTCGCGCACGCGAAACACGTATTGATTCGCCTTCTCGGCGAGGGTCGCGGCCTTTTCCGACACGTGCGGTTGAATCAGCACGGTCATCAATCGTTCTTTATTCATGCGCGCCTCCGAGACGCTGGTCCAGCAACTTCAAGGCCCCGACGGTGGCGATGACCTTGTCGTGCTTGGCCAAGCTCAAAGGATCGAGAGCGGACACCGCCATCACTTCGACGTAAGGGATGTTGCGCGCCGCCAGGAACAACTTCTCTTCGTAGGCCTCGACCAGAATGAGGGCGCGCTGCAGGCCGAACTCCGCCAGTTTGCTGATCAAGAGCTTGGTACGCGGCGCGCTGAGCTCGATCGACTCGACGGCCACCAAGCGATCTTCGCGCACCAGCTGCGACATCATGGTTTGCATGGCCGCGCGGTACATCTTGCGATTGACCTTTTGCGTGAAGTCGCGCGGCTTGGCCGCGAACGCCCGACCGCCGCCCACCCAGATGGGACTGCGGATCGACCCGGCGCGCGCCTGACCGGTGCCTTTTTGGCTCCAAGGCTTCTTGCCGCCGCCGCGCACTTCCGCGCGCGATTTTTGCGCCTTGGTACCGGCGCGGCCGCCCGCCATGTAGGCGGTGACCACCTGGTGCACCAGGGCTTCGTTGTATTCGCGCCCGAATGCCGCGTCCGACAATTGAATCTCGCTCGCAGGCGTCGCATTTTTCAGCTGGACTTTCATGGAGGTCTACTTCTTCTCGGCTTTGGCGGCGCCCTTGGCCGGGGCCGCGGCCTTCGCAGGCGCACCCTTGGCAGCAGCGGGAGCCTTGTTGGGCATCAACTTTTGCCGACGCGCCTTGCCGAGGGCCTTGACCGACGGCTTGACGATGACGCGGCCACCCTCGGCACCCGGCACCGCGCCGCTGATCAGAAGCAGGTTGCGCGCGGCGTCGATTTCCACGATGCGCAGGTTTTCGATGGTTCGATTGCGCACGCCCATATGGCCCGACATGCGCTTGCCTTTGAATACACGCCCCGGCGTCTGGCGCTGACCGATCGAGCCCGGCGCGCGATGCGACAGCGAGTTACCGTGGGTTTTCATGCCGCCGGCGAAGTTATGCCGCTTCATGGTGCCCTGAAAGCCCTTGCCCACCGTCGTGCCGGTGACATCGACGATTTGGCCGGCCTTGAACATGTCGACCTTGATTTCGCCGCCCACCGCCAGTGCGTCGCCTTCGCCGTCGCCCAAGCGGAATTCTCGGGAAGCTGGAGCCCGCGGCGACATTGGCCTTCGCAAAATGGCCGGCCTGCGCCTTGGTCACGCGCGAGGCTTTGCGGCTGCCCAGGGTGACCTGAACCGCACGATAGCCGTCGGCCTTGGCGGTTTTAACCTGCGAAATGCGATTCGGTAAGGCCTCGACAACCGTCACGGGAACGGTTACGCCGGCGTCGGTGAATACTCGGGTCATGCCGCATTTGCGGCCAACCAGACCAATGGACATTGTCAATCCTCTTGCAGCGAGGACTGCAAAGAGCCTCGCATCGTTGCGACAGATCAGCGGTTTGGACACCCGGACCCCAAATCCCCGTAAGAATTTGGCGTCGGCGCCCACGCGCTCTGACCTCTAAAAATGGACGCGGGAGTATACCCGAAATAGCCCTAGGTTCAACTCTCGCGCGCGTTTAATGGGCTTAAAAGCCTTAAGCCCGCTAAATTCAGGCCTGTTGGCGTTAATTGAGCTTAATTTGGACGTCCACACCCGCCGGGAGTTCCAGCTTCATGAGCGCGTCAACGGTCTTGTCCGTGGGGTTCAAGATGTCCATGAGGCGCTTGTGCGTGCGGATTTCGAACTGATCACGGGCGTCCTTGTCGCCGTGGGGGGCCGTCAGCACCGTAAAGCGCTCCATTTTGATGGGCAGCGGCACGGGACCCTTGACGGTCGCGCCGGTGCGTTTCGCGGTATCGACGATCTCGCGGGCCGACTTATCGATCAAACGATGATCGAAGGCCTTCAGACGAATGCGGATGTTTTGATTTGCCATGTTTAATTAACTCTCAACGGGGCCAAAAACGGCCCCGTCCTTTAAAAGGGTGGCGGATTCTACGCTATAACTTTGGCGACGACACCTGAGCCGACGGTTTTGCCGCCCTCGCGGATGGCGAAGCGCAGGCCTTGCTCCATCGCGATCGGGGCAATCAGCTCCACCACGATCTTGATGTTGTCCCCGGGCATCACCATCTCGGTGCCCTCCGGCAACTCCACCGCTCCGGTCACATCGGTGGTGCGAAAGTAAAACTGCGGCCGATAGCCCTTGAAGAACGGCGTATGGCGCCCCCCCTCCTCCTTGGTCAGCACATACACCTGCGCCTCGAACTTCGTATGCGGCGTAATGCTGCCGGGCTTGCACAACACCTGCCCGCGCTCGACTTCCTCGCGCTTCGTGCCGCGCAGCAACACCCCCACGTTGTCCCCCGCCTGCCCCTCATCGAGGAGCTTGCGAAACATCTCCACCCCCGTGCAGGTGGTCTTCTGCGTCGCACGAATCCCGACAATCTCCACCTCATCGTTCACCTTCACGATCCCGCGCTCAATGCGCCCGGTCACCACCGTGCCGCGCCCGGCAATCGAAAACACATCTTCCACCGGCATCAAAAACGCCCCTTCAATCGCCCGCTTCGGCACCGGTATGTAGTCATCCAGCGCCTGCACCAGCTTCAATATCGAGGGCACGCCGATATCGCTCGTATCCCCTTCCAGGGCTTTTAACGCCGATCCAATGACAATCGGGGTCTTATCCCCGGGAAACTCGTACATCGTCAAAAGATCCCGTACTTCCAGCTCCACCAGCTCTAAAAGCTCCGCATCATCGACCATGTCGGCTTTGTTCAAATACACCACGATGTAGGGCACCCCGACCTGGCGGGCCAGCAAAATGTGCTCCCGCGTCTGGGGCATCGGGCCATCGGCCGCCGACACCACCACAATCGCTCCGTCCATCTGCGCCGCTCCCGTGATCATGTTCTTCACGTAGTCGGCATGGCCCGGACAATCCACGTGCGCGTAGTGACGCGCCGCGCTCTGATACTCCACGTGCGCCGTGGCAATCGTGATGCCGCGCGCCCGCTCTTCAGGCGCCTTGTCAATCTGGTCGTAGGCTTTGAACTCCCCGCCAAATTTCTCCGCCATCACCTTCGTCAACGCCGCCGTCAGGGTCGTCTTGCCATGATCAACATGCCCAATCGTCCCCACGTTCACGTGCGGCTTCGTTCGCTCAAACTTCCCCTTCGACACGGCAAGTACCTCTCAAAAATGAATGCGAATAAAAAATGAAATGCGTTTAAGAAGCTTTCTTCATCACGACGTCGGCGACACTGCCCGGCACTTCCTGGTACTTGGCAAACTCCATGGTGTAGTTCGCCCGGCCCTGGCTCATGGAGCGCATCGAGGTCGAGTATTGAAACATTTCGGCCAGCGGCACCTCAGCCGTCACCACTTTGCCGGAAGGACTGTCTTCCGTGCCGACGATCTGCCCGCGGCGGCGGCTCAAGTCGCCGACGATGTCGCCGTAATAATCCTCCGGCACCACCACTTCCACTTTCATGATGGGTTCCAGCAGCACCGGCTTGGCCTTGCGGAAGCCTTCCTTGAAACCGATGGACCCGGCAATTTTGAAGGCCATTTCGTTCGAGTCGACGTCGTGGAACGAGCCGTCGAATATCGTGACCTTCACGTCCACGATCGGATAACCCGCGATCACGCCGGTTTGAATCGCTTCTTGAATTCCTTTGTCCACCGCGGGAATGTACTCGCGCGGCACGGTGCCGCCGACGATTCCATTGACGAACTCGTAGCCCTTGCCCTGCGGCAGCGGCTCGATCTTCAGCCACACATGGCCGTATTGGCCGCGCCCGCCGGTCTGACGAATGAATTTTCCCTCGGATTCGACCGTGCTGCGCAGAGTCTCGCGATACGCGACCTGCGGCTTGCCGACATTGGCTTCGACCTTGAATTCTCTTTTCATGCGATCGACGATGATTTCCAGATGCAGCTCGCCCATGCCCTCGATGATGGTCTGCCCGGATTCGGCGTCGGTATGCACGCGGAAGGACGGATCCTCCTTCGCAAGGCGCTGCAGCGCGAGACCCATCTTCTCTTGGTCGACCTTGGTCTTCGGCTCCACCGCAACGGAAATCACCGGCTCCGGAAATTCCATCTTCTCGAGAATGATGACCTTGTCCAGGGCCGACAGAGTGTCGCCGGTGGTGACATCCTTGAGGCCGACGGCCGCCGCGATATCGCCGGCGCGCACCTCTTTGATCTCCGAGCGATCGCTGGCATGCATCTGCAGCAAGCGGCCAATGCGCTCATTGCGATTGCGGTTGGGCACGAACACTTGGTCGCCGGAATTCAGCGTGCCGGAATACACCCGGAAGAACGTCAGATTGCCGACGAATGGGTCGTTCAAGATCTTGAACGCGAGCGCCGCAAACGGCTCGGCGTCGCCCGCCTTGCGCGTCATGGGTTCGCCGCTTTCGCTTTGACCTTTGACGGACGGCACTTCCGTCGGCGAAGGCATGTATTCGACGATGGCGTCGAGCACGGCCTGAACGCCCTTGTTCTTGAAGGCCGAACCGCAGGTCACCAGGCAAATCTCGTTCTTGAGGGCGCGCTCGCGCAAGCCCTTCTTGATCTCTTCATCGCTCAAGGTGCCGCTTTCCAAGTACTTGTTGAGCAGGCCCTCGTCGCCGTCGGCGGCGGCCTCGATCATCTTGACGCGCCACTCCTCGCACTCCTTGCGCATGTCGGCGGGAATCTCGCGGTACTCAAACTTCATGCCCTGAGTTTCTTCATCCCACCAGATGGCCTTCATCTTGACGAGATCGACCACGCCGACGAAACCGTCTTCGGCGCCGATCGGCAATTGAATCGGCACGGGATTGCCGCGCAGACGCGTCCTGATCTGCTCGACGCAACGCAGGAAATTCGCCCCCGCGCGGTCCATCTTGTTGACGAAAGCAATGCGCGGTACGCCGTACTTGTTCATCTGGCGCCACACGGTCTCGGACTGCGGCTGCACACCGGACACCGCGCAATAAACGGCAATGGCGGAATCGAGCACCCGCAGGCTGCGTTCCACTTCGATGGTGAAGTCCACGTGCCCCGGGCGTATCAATGATGTTGATGCGGTGTTCGGGGAAGCTCTTGTCCATCCCCTTCCAAAAGCAAGTGGTCGCCGCGGCCGTAATGGTGATGCCGCGCTCCTGCTCCTGTTCCATGTAGTCCATGATGGCCGCGCCGTCATGCACCTCGCCGATCTTATGGGACACGCCGGTGTAGAACAGAATACGCTCGGTCGCGGTGGTCTTCCCCGCGTCGATGTGAGCGGAAATACCGATATTTCGGTAGCGCTCGATGGGCGTAGTGCGTGCCACGATAGTAATTCCCAAGCGCTTGCGCGCAACTCTCGACGCAGCCGATGCGGCTGCGTCTGAAGATCCTTATATAAGGCCGAGCCTGGGTTTTACCAGCCGGCGACCGTCCCGCGCTACCAGCGGTAGTGCGCGAACGCCTTGTTGGCATCGGCCATGCGGTGAGTGTCCTCACGCTTGCGCACGGCGGCGCCGCGGTTTTCGGCAGCCTCCAGCAATTCCGCCGCAAGCCGATGCGCCATGGACTTCTCGCTGCGGGCGCTCGCCGCCTCGATGACCCAACGCATCGCCAGGGTCTGACGCCGGTTGGCACGCACTTCGACCGGCACCTGATAGGTCGCGCCGCCGACGCGGCGGGATTTGACTTCGACCACGGGCTTGACGTTGTCCAGCGCCTGCTGCAACACAGCAATCGCCTCGGCACCCGCGTCGGCCGCCCTTCTCGCCGATCCGATCGATGGCGCCATAGACGATTTTCTCGGCGGCCGATTTCTTGCCGCGTTCCATCACCATGTTGATGAATTTGGCCAACATGTCGTTGCCGAACTTTGGGATCGGGAAGAATGGTGCGATGGGGGGCTGCTGCTCTACGAGACATGGAAAACCTTCTTAAGCCTATGGCCTATTTCTTGGGACGTTTGGCGCCGTACTTGGAGCGGCCTTGGCGACGATCGCTGACACCGGCGCAATCGAGCGCGCCGCGCACCGTGTGATAACGCACTCCGGGCAGATCCTTGACGCGGCCGCCGCGAATCAAGACCACCGAGTGTTCCTGCAGGTTATGGCCTTCACCGCCGATGTAACTCGAGACTTCGTAGCCGTTGGTCAGCCGCACGCGGCAGACCTTGCGCAAGGCCGAATTGGGCTTCTTGGGCGTGGTCGTGTACACGCGGGTGCAAACACCGCGCTTTTGCGGCGAAGCGGCCAGGGCCGGAACCTTGGATTTCCAAGCGGGCTCATTCCGTCCGGTTCGAATTAATTGGGTCGTCGTCGCCATAAATACCTTTAGGGCCCGCCCCCATATAAAGAGCGGTCCATTGATGCGAAATCTTAAAATTACGGGCTTGATGCCCGGCACTTGTGCCCGCAGACAAAGGCCGGCGATTGTAGGAACCGGCCGCGCGAGTGTCAAGGTAATTGCTGCGTCGCCGCATGCATTAGCGGCCTTTAGATCAGGAGCAATCGCCGCCCTTCATCTAAGGCGCGTCGATTTCGTATCCCTTGGCGCGCAGCTCATCGAGAAGGCCGCCCCGCTCCAGCAGCATATCCGAGTTAACCACGGCAATGGTGGTCCCGGGGGACTGAAGATATCTTTCCATACGTGTCCAGCCAAGTCTGGCGTATGCGCCCGATCACATCGAACGCCCCTTTGCCGCCGTCGAGTGCGTGTGCGGCACGCGTCCACCTCTTTGAGCTCGGACAGGTCCTTGATGCGCTCGACATCGCCGACCGCCCACGCCTGAGCACGGTCCACCAGCCGCGGCAGGCCGCTTTCGATGATGGACAGCGACGCCTCGACGCAGGTGCGCTCGGTGGCCGCCGACATGGTCTTCAAGCCCTCCAACATATCGCTGACGCCTGCGACCTTGACTTCCTCGATGCGCACTCCATGTTTTTTAGCGAGCACTCGCAGCGCCGCGCCGAGATCGAGGCGCATTGACAGGTTGACCTGATGAAATGCTGCCTGCTGCAGAAAGGCGGCCGCGATGATCGGGCGGTATCGTTCCCATTTGTCCTTCTCGTCGGTGACTTTGCTCCGCTGCAAGTCGAAGCGGGCGTGTAAATCCGCCGGCATGACGTCCTTGAGTCTTTTCCCACCGCCGACCATCAGCAGCTTGCGATCCGCGATCAGCATCCACAGGACTCTGGGAATGCTGATTTCGATGGGCTTCTGCACCAGCACCTGGCTGGAGCTTTCGAGCACGAACTCCACTTGTTTGGAGCGCCAGGTCATGTCTCGCGGCAGCGGTGAAATGCTGCCCAAGTATCCACACGTTCGCCGCGCCCCGATGCACGTGCCACATGCCCGGCCCCGTGC
The DNA here is from genome assembly GCA_963749775.1 of uncultured Gammaproteobacteria bacterium. Classification (GTDB taxonomy): domain Bacteria; phylum Pseudomonadota; class Gammaproteobacteria; order Steroidobacterales; family Steroidobacteraceae; genus Bog-1198. Next base: position 124,111 of record CAVVPB010000003.1, on the reverse strand, counting down.
GCTCAGAAGTCACGACGATCTCGTCCAAGGGAGGCGCCGCCGGCTCATCGGCACGGCCAGCCGCCATGAGGCTTCCGCTAAGAAGTCCGGCCGCGATGAAAGTCATCGTTGCAATTCGCATGCAACGAAGATTACAGGTTTTCGCCGCGGCTACGCGCGCGCTTGCGCCATGATGCCTAAGGGCCGGCCTTCAGGATCCTTGAACATGGACAGCCATTCCTCGGTTCCATCGGCATGCCGATGAATCATGTGAGGAGCATTGATAAATTCGACGCCGCGAGATTTCAAGAGCTCGTAAGCCGCGGCGATATCGGCCACTCGCAGGTAGAGAATGGATTCGGGCTGGACCCCTGCCGACTCCTGGCTCAGCATGAGCCGCGTGCCGTTGCAATCGAAAAAGGCGAGATGGCCGAACGTAAAGAGATGCGGCAGCGTCAGCACGTTCTTGTACCAATCTTCCGCTTGTTTGATGTCCTGCACGGATCTTGCGATCTGCGCGATCGATTCGAGTTTTAGCGGCGCGTTCATGCGTTGCTCCTTCAAAGCGCTGCCCTTCGGTGCGCGATGCCACTGTCGCAATTCCTTCCGATTGGCGACGTTAAGCTTCGCGAGCGCATTCGCCACGTGATACTTGACGGCGTCGATGCTGATTCCCCGGGCGATCGGCAATTTGACGGCTGGTCAATCCATGCTTTACGGCATGCACCGTGCGCCATTCAGCCGGCGTCAACACGTCATCGTGGCGGGGTCTTCCGGGGCGAGACTCGATTGGCCATGATTCGATTTTATGCCGTCGCGCGGGTAATTTCCCTCCCCCTAAAGTTGCTCGCCCGCCGCTAGTGCGGATCGCGCAATTTGCCGCCATACATCACCGCGGCGCAGGGGTTGCCACCCAATCCATAACACAGCTCGGCCGGGCGCTCGATGCGCCAGAACGCAAGATCCGCGCGCTTGCCCACCTCGATCGTGCCGGCGACGTTCTGCATGCCGAGCGCTCGCGCGGCCTGACGCGTGACGCCCGCCAGCGCCTCCTCGGGTGTCAGGCCAAACAGCGTGCACGCCATGCTCAAGGCGAGCAGGATGGAGGTGCAGGGCGAGGTTCCCGGATTGCTGTCAGTGGCCACCGCCAACGGCACGCCCGCCTGCCGCAGCATCGCGATCGGCGGCGGCTGCGTCTGGCGCAATGTGAAATACGCCGTGGGCAGCAGCACCGCCACCGTGCCCGCAGCGGCCATCGCGCGCGCGCCTTCGTCGCTTAAGTATTCCAGATGATCCGCGGAGAGCGCACCCCAGCGCGCCGCCAACTGCGCCGCCCCCATATCGCTTAATTGCCCGGCGTGCACATGGGCGGGAAGCCCCAGTGTTTTAGCCGCGCGCAGCAATTGCTCGGTTTCCGCCACGGAAAAGGCGATGCCTTCGCAGAAGCCATCGACGGCATCCACCAATCCGGCCTGCGCCAGCGCGCTGAGCCAGGGTCCGCTGACCTCCTCGACGAAGCGCCGCCGATCTAACGCGAATTCCGGCGGCAGCGCGTGCAAGCCGAGAAATGTCTTCTTGACGGCTATCGGCAAGTTATCGCCCAAGTCCCGCGCCACCTCGAGCAGGCGGCGCTCCGTGGCGAGCTGCAGCCCGTATCCTGACTTGATCTCTATCGTGGTGACGCCTTCGGCCATCAAGCACTTGAGGCGCTTCAGCGCTGATTGGTAGAGCGCTTCGCCGCTGGCCGCGCGAGTTTCCCGCACCGTCGACTGGATGCCTCCACCGGCACGGGCAATGTCTTCATAGGACGCGCCGCACAGGCGCCGCTCGAATTCCTCGATTCGATTTCCGCCGTAGACCAAGTGCGTGTGGCAATCGATCAGCCCCGGTGTGATCCACAGACCCTCGGCCTCGCGGACCGTCACGTGCTGCGCCAGCGCCCGGCGGCGTCCTTCCGCGGCCGAGCCGATCCATGCGATGCGCTCGCCTTTCAGCGCCAGCGCCGCGTCGTGAATACTGCCGTAGGCAGCGGCGCCCGCCATCGTCGCGACATTTGCACCGACCCACACCTGGTCCCATTCGTTGTCGGAAAAATTAGTGCACAACGTATGATACAGCCAAGATGCCCATCTACCGTTTGTCGTCCGCCTATTTACCGCAAGGATGGACTCGCGACGTGCAGGTCACGGTCGCGCAGGGAATGATCGCCGCGATCGACTGCGCCGCTCCCGAGCTACCACCAAGCGCCGAGATCGAGCGCATCGATGGCATCGTCGTCCCCGGCATGCCCAATGCGCACAGCCATGCGTTCCAGCGCGCCATGGCAGGCAGTGCCGAATACCGATCAGCGGCGCGCGATAGCTTTTGGACCTGGCGCCAAGCCATGTATGCGCTGGCCAATCGCATCGATCCAGAGCAGCTGCAAGTCGTGGCAGCGCAGCTGTTCGTCGAAATGCTGAAAGCCGGCTACACGTCGGTCGCGGAGTTTCACTATCTGCATCGTGCCGCCAACGGCGCGCCGTATGCAGGTCCCAATCCGCTCTGGGACGCCATCGACAATGCCGCCGCGCTTGCGGGCATCGGCTTGACGTTTCTGCCGGCGCTCTATCAGAGCAGCGACTTTGGCGGCCGACCGTTGAAAGCAGAGCAAGCGCGTTTCTCGTTGGAGACCGACGCGTTTCTGCGCGCCATCGCGGATCGCGTCGCGGCCGAGCGCTCGCATGGGCGCAGCGCCGTGCGCACCGGCGCGGCGTTCCACAGTCTGCGCGCGGTGCCGCTCGATCAGTTACGGCAAGCCGCGCTTGCGCTGCGCGCCATCGACCCGACCCTGCCGGTGCATATTCACGTCGCGGAACAACTGCTCGAGGTGCGCGCTTGCGAGCGCGCGACCGCTCGCCGTCCGATCGAGCTGCTGCTGGAACAAGACCTGTTGACGCCGCACTGGTGCGTGGTCCATGCCACGCACGCCACCGCCGCGGAGGTTCAAGGCCTCGCGGCGACAGGTGCCGCCGTGTGCGTATCCATCAGCACTGAGGCCAACTTGGGCGATGGCTTCTTCGACTCGGTGCGTTGGTTGAAATCGAACGGGCGCCTATGCGTTGGGTCCGACAGTCAATCAACCGTGAACCCCGCGGAAGAATTGCGCTGGCTCGAATATCAGCAGCGATTGCGCAAAAGGCGGCGGGCCGTGCTCGCCAGCGGCGCCGAGCCTCACGTGGGTACGCGGCTGTGGAGCGAAGCGGCGCTGCACGGTGCACAGGCGATCGGTCAACCGGCCGGTGCCATCGCCGTCGGACGCCGCGCCGATTGGCTGGTGCTGGACGCATCGCACCCGGCGATGGCGGGCGCGGGCGCGAACAGCGCCCTGGATCGCTTGTTGTTCGCGGGCGGAGATGCGGCCATTCGCGATGTCATGGTGGCCGGCCGCTGGGTTGTCAAGGATCACGCGCACCACGCCGAAGGCCCTTTGCGAGAGAAATTCACCCAAATAATGAATGAGTTAGCCGCGGGTTGAGGGGGATAAACCGATGGCCCTTAACGCTGCCCCGGCCAGGCCTGTACTATCCATTTCCGCCCGGCGGGCGCTTTTGCCCCTAAGGATCAACATGCTCGCTCCCCTAAAGCCCAGACTCATCCGCGCATCGCGCGGCAACACCTTGAGCGCTCGCACCTGGATGACGGAGGCGCCGCTGCGCATGCTGATGAACAATCTGGATCCCGAGGTCGCGGAGAATCCCGCGGAGCTCGTGGTGTACGGCGGCATCGGACGCGCAGCCCGGGATTGGAATTGCTTCGATCGCATCGTGGAGACGCTCAAATCCTTGACCGAGGAAGAGACGTTGTTGATTCAGTCCGGCAAGCCGGTGGGCGTCTTTACGACCCACGCGAATGCGCCTCGGGTGCTCATTGCCAATTCCAATCTGGTCCCGCGCTGGGCGACCTGGGAACATTTTCACGAGCTCGATCGCAAGGGACTGGCCATGTTCGGTCAGATGACCGCCGGCTCATGGATCTACATCGGCAGCCAAGGCATCGTGCAAGGCACGTATGAGACATTTGCGGAGATGGGGCGGCGCCACTTCGGCGGCAACCTGGCGGGCAAATGGATTCTCACCGCCGGCCTCGGCGGCATGGGCGGCGCGCAGCCGCTGGCCGCGACTATGGCGGGGGCGAGTCTGTTAGCGGTGGAGTGCCGCCGCAGCCGAATCGCCAAGCGCGTCGAGACCGGCTATGTGGACGCCGAGGCACGCAGCTTGGACGACGCGCTGGCCATGATCGAAGCGGCGAGAAAAACCGGCAAGCCGATATCGGTGGCATTGCTCGGCAACATCGTCGATGTCCTCGGTGAGCTGCTTGCGCGCGGCATAAGACCGGATGCGCTCACCGATCAAACTTCCGCACATGACCCGGTCAATGGCTATTTGCCGCAGGGATGGTCGGTGGAGGAGTGGGACGAGCGGCGCGTGAGCGATCCGAACGGTACCGCGGCGGCCGCGGCCCGCTCGATGGCCACGCACGTCGAGCACCTGCTGCGCTTCAAGCGCATGGGATTGCCGGTATTCGACTACGGCAACAATCTGCGGCAAGTCGCTCACGATGCCGGAGTCGCACAGGCCTTCGACATTCCCGGCTTCGTGCCCGAATACATACGCCCGCTGTTTTGCCGCGGCGTGGGTCCCTTCCGTTGGGTGGCCCTCTCCGGCGATCCAGAGGACATCTACAAGACCGACGCCAAGGTCAAAGAGTTGGTGCCCGATGATCCTCATCTGCATCACTGGCTCGACATGGCGCGTTCGAGAATTCATTTCCAGGGATTGCCGGCGCGCATTTGCTGGGTGGGCCTGGGCGTCCGCCATCGCCTGGGACTCGCGTTCAATGAAATGGTCAGGAGCGGCGAGATTTCAGCACCCATCGTCATCGGCCGCGATCATCTGGATTCCGGCTCCGTGGCGAGCCCGAATCGCGAGACCGAATCGATGCGGGACGGCTCGGACGCCGTCTCTGACTGGCCGCTGCTCAATGCGCTGCTCAACACCGCCTCGGGAGCCACGTGGGTATCGATTCATCACGGCGGCGGCGTCGGCATGGGCTACTCTCAGCACGCCGGCCTCGTGATTGTCTGCGACGGCAGCGACGCCGCGGCAGCGCGCATTCGACGCGTGCTGTGGAACGACCCCGCCACCGGCGTCATGCGCCACGCCGACGCCGGCTATGAAGCGGCCATCGCCTGCGCACGCGAGCAGGGCCTGAAGCTGCCGATGCTCGAGCAGCCCTAAGTGATGCACTCGCTGGAAATGAACGCCGGCACTCTGTCGCTGGCGACGCTGCGGCGCATACACGAGCAACCGACGGCGCTGCAGCTGTCGGCGCAGGATCGCGGGCGAATCGCCTCGGCCAGCGACTTGGTCGACAAGATCGTCGCGAGCGGCGAAGCCGCCTACGGCATCAATACCGGGTTCGGACTGCTCGCGCAGACGCGCATCGCCCATGAACAACTCGAACTGTTGCAGCGCAATTTACTGCTCTCGCACGCCGCGGGCGTGGGCGATGCGCTGCCCGACGCCACCGTGCGCCTCGTGCTTGCGCTCAAGATCAATGCGCTGGCGCGCGGACACTCCGGCATCAGCATGGAACTGATGGATGCCTTGCTCGCATTGCTCCAGCACGAAGTGTATCCGGTGATACCGGCTCAAGGTTCGGTCGGCGCCTCGGGAGACCTGGCGCCGCTGGCGCATTTGGGCGCCACCCTCCTCGGCTTGGGCCAGGTGCGCATACGCGGTGCGGTTGCGCCGGCGCAAGACGGACTGCGCGCGGCGGGGTTGCGGCCGATCAAATTGCGCGCCAAGGAAGGCCTGGCGCTGATCAATGGCACGCAAGTCTCGACCGCCTTAGGCTTGGCGGGATTGTTCGGTGCCGAAGATGTCTTTGCCGCCGCGATCGTCGCCGGTGCGATGTCGGTCGATGCGCTCAAGGGCAGCGATTCGCCCTTCGATGAACGGATTCAACAGGTGCGCGGGCAGCTTGGCCAAATTGCCGTGGCGCGCGAGTATCGCGACCTGATCGCCGGCAGCGCGATTCGCGCCTCGCATCTGGATTGCTCGCGCGTGCAGGACCCCTATTCCTTCCGCTGCCAGCCGCAGGTGATGGGCGCGTGCCTGGATCTGATTCGCCATTGTAGTGTGACCTTGAGGATCGAGGCCAATGCCGTCACCGACAACCCCCTGCTGTTCGCCGACGCAGGCGAGGTGCTGTCGGGCGGCAACTTTCACGCCGAACCGGTGGCCTTTGCCGCCGATACGCTAGCCCTCGCGCTCGCCGAGATCGGCAGCCTGTCGGAGCGCCGCACTGCCGTGTTGGTGGATCCGAAAATGAGCGGCCTGCCGCCCTTCTTGGTGAACCATAGCGGACTTAATTCCGGATTCATGATTGCACAAGTCACGGCCGCCGCCCTGGTGTCGGAAAATAAGAACCTCGCGACGCCCGCCAGCGTCGATTCGATTCCCACATCGGCGAACCAGGAAGATCACGTCAGCATGGCCACGCATGCCGCACGTCGCTTAAACGCCATGGTCGATAATGCCGCCACGGTGGTCGGCATCGAATTGCTGGCGGCGGCTCAAGGGATCGATTTTCATCGCCCCGCGCAATCGTCTCGAAGCCTCGAAGAAGTTCACGCCGGCATTCGCCGGCAAGTGCCCTTCTACGCGGCCGATCGCTATTTCGCCCCGGATATCGAGGCGGCGCGCTCCTGGGTAAAAATGGGGCGCTTCTCCGCGCTGGTGGGGCGCATCTTGCCGTCGAGGTCCGAACCATGAAGCTATTCGGCGCTTTGCTCTTCTGTCTGTGCTGCCTGCCCGGCATGAGCCGCGCCGCGGTCAATCTCGCCACCTTAAGCTGCGAGAAATACCCGAGCGAGGTCATGGCGCCGGCAACGCCCTCGTCCGCGGCCGATCCGATCAATACGATGATGTGGCTTTTTGGGTATTCGGTGGCGAGGTCTGGCGCACATGTCATGTATGGAGAAGCCTTGGCCGGATTCGGCTTCGCCTTGGATGCGGAATGCAAGAACAATCCCACCGAGAAGCTGCTGGATGCCCTGGCGAAGGTAAAACCCGATAGCAAGAACCCGATGGACCTGACGATGCTGCCCTGCTCGACCTTCGCCTCTCGCCACGTTGAGCTCAAAGGCTCGGATCCGGAGAGTGCCGGCACCATCATGATGTGGCTGTATGGTTTCGCGGTCGCAAAATCCGGCGGCCATTTTTATGACCCGAGCGGACTCGCCAATTTTGAAGCAGCATTAATGGCGGACTGCGCAAAATTTCCGGACCGCAATTTGTTCGACGCGCTGAGCATGGTCAAATTTGCAAAAACGGCCAGCTGATGGCGCGGTCGAGCGGTGCGTTGTAACTTCTACTTAGGATCTTTCCTACGGTCGTTGAGTCGACGCGCCGAATGCGATTGTACGGACTTTATGGTCCACTACTGCCATGAGCATCGTGGAAAAGCCCCTGTTGGCCACGACCACTCTCTGGTTCGTTGGCCTTTGCGCGATCAGTTCGGCGCTCGCCGCACCGCCCGGCAAGGCGCCTGTGGCGCGACCGTTGGACCTCAGTCCGCCGCACGCCGCCATTGAGTCCTTCGAAAGGGCGGCGCCCATGTTTTCTACACTCTCCCCACTACGGCATCGCCAAGTGCCCGGCAGACAAGAGCCGCTTCAGCTTCCCCTTCTCGGCGCCGATGGCATGCGCTCCGGGAGTCGCGTTGAGCAGTATGTGCGGCAAGTTCACAAGGAAGGATTGCCGGTGGCGCGTCTCTTTGAAAGCAAATCAGCCCTGGTGCACTTAGGCTTAAGTCCACGCGGCAAGCCGGGTCTGTGGCTGGTCCAGAAAACTCACTGACGCTGAATGGACATTCGGTCGCGTGGATGCATGAGGGACAGCAGCAGGAAGGCGACGGCGAGGACGCAGTAGGCCGCACAGAATTGGATCGCGATATTGCGTGCCGTGCCGTCCAGTTGCCACAGCGCGTAGGCGCTGCCATCGGCACGTACCGAGTGAATGATTCCGAAGAAACACAACACCGCACCGGCGCCGAGGTAAGCAGCCGCGGCGCGCAGGCGGTGCTCGGTCATTTCAACCACGAAGGCCGCCCACAGGGTCGCCGTGATGATGAAGCCGTTGCCGAGCGCGACGATGACCCCCAGGGCCGGCAGGCCATGCTCGGGCGCCACCAGCAATTGGCCGAAGCGCTGGGGTGAGATGAATTTCGGATCGCTCAATTCGATGCTCAGCAAGCGTGCGATGGACGGGAAGAAGCTGATGGCCACCGCCATGGCGTGGCGCACCGGAACCGCATTGAAAGCCTGAACGGTGATGCTGAGCGCCAGAAACACCAGCACCGGGGCCAGTACGGCGAGCGGTATCAATTCGATCAAATTGGCCACGAATCCCAGCATGCCGCCCAAGCCGACAAAGATCCCGGTGAGCAGTGTGTATCCTGAGCGAGCGCCCATTTCCTTGAACGCGGGATGGCCGATGTAGGGAGTGGTTTGCGCCACGCCGCCGGCGATGCCCGCCAGCAGGGTCGCCGCGCCTTCGGCCAGCAAAATGCTGCGCACGTCGTAGTCATCGCCGCCGACGCGCGCGCTTTCGGTGTTGTTCACGCCGCCGACCACGGTCAACAAGGCAAATGGAATGATCAGCGGCAGATAGTCCGCCACGCCGGCGAAGCCACGAAAGATGCCGGCGTCGGGATGAGGAAACGCGAGGCGCAAGGTCGGCATGGAGGGTGCGGGGATCTGCATGCCGGGAAGCCCCAAATGACCGACGCCGTAGTACAGCAGCGTCCCGACGATGACCGCAAAGAGCACCCCCGGCATGCCGAATGGCACGGATCCTTTGGCCACCAGTGAATAAAGCACGAGCCCTAAAGTCAGAAATCCGACCACCGGAACTTGCCACAAATCCACCAAGGGGAAGAAACCGATCAAGGTCAGCGCAATCCCCGCCAAGGAGCCCAGCAACCCTGCCGTTGGAATCAGCCGCCGCACGGTCCTGCCGGTAAAGGACAGCAGCAGCTTCAATCCCCCCATGCACACGGTCGCCGCCATGCCGAGATACCAGGTCTCAAGACCGGCAGCGGTCGGATCCAAACCCGCTGCCCGGAACTTGGCGTACGCAGGACCCAGCACCAGCAGCGCCATCCCGATGGTGGACGGCGTGTCGAGTCCCAAGGGCATGGCGGTGACATCGTTGCGGCCGGTGCGACGCGCGAGTCTGACCGCCATCCCGGTATAGATCAGGTCGCCCACGAGCACGCCGAATGCCGTGCCGGGAAACATTCGGCCGAAAACGATGCTCGCGGGAACGCCATAGGCGCCGATCAAGACGGCCGCGAGCAACGCCAGAACCGACAGATTGTCGACGACCAGACCCAAAAAGCCGTTGACGTCGCCGGGGACCAGCCGAAAAAAAGACGCTCGGGCCGCGCTAGTTGCCAAGATTGAGCAGCGCCGCGTTGCCGCCCGTCGCTGTGGTATTGACCGTCAAGGTGCGTTCATTCGCGAATCGCGCCAGATAGTGCGGACCGCCCGCCTTAGGTCCGGTGCCCGACAATCCGGTGCCGCCGAAAGGCTGCACCCCGACCACCGCACCGATCATGTTGCGATTGACATACGTATTGCCGATCGACGTATCCTCAAAGACTTGCCGCCAAAATGACTCCAATCGCGTTTGCACGCCCAGGGTCAAGCCGTAATGGCTGGCCCGAATGGCCTGCAGCACCTCTTGGATGTCGGTCGATCGATACCGTACGACGTGCAGTATGGGTCCGAATTCCTCGCGCGTCAGTTGCGATGCGTGCTCAAGCTCGATCAGATGCGGCGCAAAGAAACTGCCATGCCGGTGCGCCTCGCCGAGTTTGCAGGCCTTCACGATGCGCGCCTCCTGGCGCATCCGCACCACATGCTGCGCCAATCCATCCGCCGCGGTTGCGTTGATCACCGGCCCCACATCGGTCTCAAGTTGCGAGGGATCCCCGATGATGAGTTCATCCATCGCGCCCGCAATCATTTCCAGCACCGAATCCGCAATCTCTTCTTGCAGGAACAACAGTCGCAGCGCCGAACAACGCTGCCCGGCGCTCATGAACGCCGAGCTCACGACGTCATCGACCACCTGCTCGGGCAGCGCGGTCGAATCGACGATCATCGCATTCAAGCCGCCGGTCTCGGCGATCAGCGGCACGATGACTCCGCCGCGGGCGGCCATCGCGCGGTTGATGGTCAGCGCGGTCGCCGTCGAGCCCGTCATGGCCACGCCCGCCAGCGCCGGATGCGCCAGCGCGATCTCTCCGAACAGGCGCCCCGGCGTCGGCACGAGGTGCACCGCCTGCGGCGGAACACCCGCCGCGTGCAGCAGGCGGATAAAGCGCGCCGCGATCAGCGGCGTGGGTTCGGCCGGTTTCGCCACCACGGCGTTGCCGGCGCCGAGAGCGGCGGTCACTTGGCCCGCAAAAATCGCCAACGGAAAATTCCACGGACTGATGCAGGCGAATACTCCGCGACCTTGCAGCGTCAGCTCGTTGACCTCTCCGGTGGGACCCTCGAGACGCTGCGGCGTGGCGAATTGCCGGCGCGCCTGCAGCGCATAATAGCGGCAGAAATCCACCGCTTCGCGCACCTCGGCGATGGCGTCCGAAGCCGTCTTGCCGGCTTCTCGCGCCAGCAATTCATGGAACCCGGCGCGGTCGGCCTCGAGCAGGTCGGCGGCCTTTTCCAGGATTTTCGCGCGGGCATCGCCGCCGCTGCGATTCCACGCCGGTTGAGCGGCGGCGCCGGCATCGAAGGCCTGCTTGATTTCATCCGGTGAGGCATCGCGCGCGGTGCCGACCAGTTCGCGCCGATCCGCAGGATTGCTGACCGGATGCGTGCTTCCCGCCAGCAACTCGCCGTTGATGATGGGGCCGGCGGTCGGTGCATCGGAAGCTTTCGCGGCGCGCCGGGGCGACAATTCCTTGCGCAAGGTCTCAAGTTCTCGCGGATCGCCCAGATCGATCCCGCGGGAATTGCGCCGATCGGAATACAGCGCGGCGGGTATCGGCAGACGCGCGTGCGCGAACGACTCCAGCCGCTCGAGCTCCGAGATGGGATCGCGGACGATGTCGGCCACCGGTACCTGCTCATCCATGAAGCGATTCACGAATGAGGTGTTGGCGCCATTCTCCAGCAGGCGCCGCACCAGATAAGCCAGCAAATCCTGATGCTCGCCCACCGGGGCATACACGCGCACGCGCGGGAAATTCGCGACCTGGCGCGCCGCTTCTGCGTATAGCAGGCGTCCCATGCCATGCAGCCGCTGAAACTCATAATTCGCCGTCGCCGGCGCGAGCTGCAGCACCGACGCGATGCTGTGCGCGTTGTGCGTGGCGAACTGCGCAAAAATCGAGGTCCGAATGCTTGAATAGGCGCCCAACGCAGGCCAGGTAGGACACATCGGTGGTCACTTTGCGCGTGTACACGGGGTACCCGTCGAGACCACGCTCCTGGCCGCGCTTAATCTCAGAATCCCAGTAAGCCCCTTTCACCAACCGCGCCGTCATGCGCCTGCCGTGCTGACGCGCAGTCGCGGCCACCCAGTCGATGACGTCCAAGGCGCGTTTGCCGTAAGCCTGCACGGCCAGCCCAAGCCCAGGCCAATCCTTAGTCGCCGCATCTTTTGCCAGCGCCTCGATCACGTCCAGCGACAGATCGAGGCGGTCCGCCTCCTCGGCATCGATGGTGAGCTGGATGCCGCGCTGTGCCGCTTGACGCGCGAGCGCCAACACCTGCGGGACCAAGCGCCGCATGACGCGCTCGTGCTGCAGCAAACTGTACCGAGGCTCCAAAGCCGACAGCTTGATCGAAATGCTCGAGACTTCGTCAACGGGGCGACCTGATGCCGTGGACCCGATAACGTCAATGGCATGCTGGTAGGACTTAAGATACCGCTCTGCGTCCTTGAGCGTGCGCGCTCCTTCTCCCAGCATGTCAAAGGAACATAGGGCAAGTTCCGCCTCCCGGGCGCTGCGTGCCAGCGCCTCCTCGATGGTGCGTCCCACCACGAATTCGCCGCCGATGATGCGCATGGCGCGGCGCACCGCAAGACGCACGAGAGGCTCACCCGCCTTGCGCGTAAGCTTTCGCATCCACCCCGAGGCGTCCGTGCGGATGGACGGATCGAGCTCCAGAATGCCGCCGGTCAGCATCAACCCCCAGGTCGAGGCATTGACGAATAGCGATTCCGATTGCCCGGCATGGGAGGACCAATCGCCGGTGGCCAGCTTCTCGGCGATCAGGCGATCGGCGGTGACATCGTCGGGGATGCGCAGCAGCGCCTCGGCGATGCACATGAGTGCGATGCCCTCTTGATTTGACAGTCCGAATTCCTGCAGGAAGGCGTCCAGGAACGCGCGCTCATCGCGCCGCGCACGTGCACCCTCGACCAGCGCCATGGCCGCGGCCACGGCGCGATGGCGCGCGCCGCCGGTCAGTTCCAAGGAATGCAGCAGGCGCTGCACCGCCCGATCCTCGGACCAGCCGCCGTGATCTCGCATTCGCCGGCGCAGCGAGTCCGGCGTATCGCCCGGCGGTGGTTGGTGCAAATTGGCGGCCATAGTGAATCTTAAATATTAATGATATATCGCCGCAAAGAACACCGTGCTCGGCGCTGAGGCTTCGCAGGGCTGCGGCTTGCTGACGCGCGCGCTGCCCGCGGACAGCACGGCAAGATCCCAGGGCTCAAGCTGCTCGCTCTCGCCCGCTCGCGAGATTCAGGATCAAGGGCTCTTCAATGCCCACGATCAAGATCGATTCCGATTCCGATGCATGTACCGAGAGCCCCTCGCTGACGCGCTCGATGCGGACGTCGGCGCGTAGCGACTTGGACACCATGAAATTCAAATCCACGCACGGCCCATTGAGCAATTCGCAATAAGCGGCAACGGCGCCGTCGAACTGCGCAAGATCGCCGATCTGCCGCAGCACGCGCTCCTCGCCATTGGCCAATTTCAGCGTGAGACCCGAGCCGCGCAGCAGAACCATGTTGCGGTTAAATCCTGCAAAGTCCGAGAAGGCTCCGGAGGCATCAATGTGCGCCACGCTGACGCGCCAGCGAAAGGAATCCCCGTCAGGCGGCACTCGGATCGCCTCATGCGTGATGCCTGCTGCGTTTTTCCAGGGTTGCGCGATGAATGAGGATTTGCGGATGATCTTAAGGGCGGTCGGCACGCGCGCATCATACCGCAGGCAATCGCCGCTCAGCCTTCCGCCAGCTCATGCTGCAGCAGAATGCGCGCCTTCTGCCAGTCGCGTTTGACGGTTCGCTCCGAGGTGCCGAGCGCGAGGGCGACCTCCTGAAAGTTAAATCCGCAGAAGAATTTCAGATCCACGACCTGCGCCAGCCTCGGTTCAACACGGGCCAAAGAGTCCAAAGCCTCGCTCAGCCGCTGCAGTTCCGTATTGGACTCAGCACCCTGCGGCAGCTCGGTGGGCAGAGCGGTTATCTCAAAAGCGCCGCCGCGCTTCTGCGCGGAACGGTCGCGCAAATAATCGATGATCAGGCCGCGCATCGCACGCGACGCGTACGCCAAGAAACGGGCGTGGTCCGGAAACGCTGCGGAACGGCGGCTCGACATGTCGAGGTAGGTCTCGTGCAGCAATGTGGTGGGGCTCAGGGTGAACGCCGAATTGCGCCGCAGCTGGCGTTGCGCCAACTTGTGCAGCTCGGTGTAAAGAACAGTGAACAGCGCCTGGCGCGCCCGGGTGTCACCGGCTTCCGATGAGCGGATGAGGGTATCTAGATCCGGGTCGGAGACCGCCATGGCTACGCCTATTTCCCGAGCTGCGTGGTCACGTAGGCTGCCACATCTCGAATCTGCGCGAAGGTCAGCGCGCTCGCGAATGGCGGCATATTGTTTTTCCCGGAAATAACCGTGTTCGCCACCAATTCCAGCACCGTCATCTTGGTGATGTCGGGCCCACCGCCATGGCCGCCCAGGCCCTCTGCCCCGTGACAGGCCGAGCAGACGCTAGCATATACCTGCGCTCCGGCCGCGGCGTTGCCACCCGTGAGCGTCACCGCCGTGGCCCTCGCGGCCAGCGACTGCGGCGGTTCGGAAGGCGGCAAGGTGCCGCCCAGTGAAAACAGCCACAGGCTGTCGCCGGCCGGGCTGCCGGCAAAATTATTTCCTGCCGACAGGATCGCGATCTTCTGATGGCCTTGGTGCTGAAAGATACTGGCCGTGGCATTGACGCCGGCGCCGGTCTGAAATTCCCAAAGCACATCGCCGCTGCGCGAATCGAGTGCGACGAAGCGGCCGTCGTTGCGGCCGGTGAAAACAATATCACCCGCGGTGGCGGTCGAACCGCTGTAGCAGCTGTCCTTCCAGCGTTGACGCCAGACAATCTTATTGGTGCGCATGTCCACGGCGGCAAATATCCCGTTGAGCGGGATGTCGGAAAAGCCGAACAGACCCTGGGTGTAGCCCGTGCCGGGCATGGGTTCTTTGGATGGCCCCGCCCTAAAGCGGCCCATTTGATCGTTCGCGCAAACGAACAGAAACCCTTGCCGCGGGTCGTAGGAACTCGGAGGCCAGTTGGTGCCGCCCCAGGGACTGGGCTTTGCCACCACCGCTTTGTCCCAGTACGGCGTGAATATCCGTCCTTCATTGACCAGTCGAAATCCCGCCGGCGGAATATCGATTGAATGCGGAACCACCGGATCGCCGACGGGAAACGGCTGCGTTGCCGCGGTGTTCTGCCGAGGCTCCTGCGGGACCGGCGTTTCATCGATGCCGATCAGCGGCTTGCCCGTCACGCGATCGAGAATATAAACCCAGCCGCTCTTGCCGATCTCCGCAATCGCCTCGCGAAGCCGGCCGTTGTACTCCAAATCAAACAGGACGACGGGGCTCGCCGCATCGTAGTCCCACAGGTCGTGATGGACTTGCTGAAAGTGCCAGCGGTACTTGCCGGTCTTGGCCTCGATGGCGACCATCGACACGGAAAACAGGTTGTCCCCCTTGCGCAGGCTGCCGTTGAAGTCCGGAGCTGCGTTGCCCGTGGAAAAATAAATCAGTCCGCGCTTCGCATCGACCGCGGGCGTCTGCCAAACCATGGCACCGCCGTATTGCCATGAAGAATTGTCCTGCGGCCAGCTCTCGTGGCCCACTTCCCCGGGTCCGGGCACCGTATAGAAGGTCCACAGTGACTTGCCGTTCTTCGCGCTGAAAGCTCGGACGCGACCGCGAGCGGTCTGCTCGCCGCCGGCAAACCCGCTGATGATCATTCCGTCGAAGTAAAGCGGCGCGCTGGTGATGGTGAAGCCGTCCTGCCAACGCTCGGCCTGCACCGACCACACTTCTTTTCCGCTGCGCTGATCCAGCGCGACGATCTTGCCGTCGAGACGCCCGAGGAAGACCTTTCCTTCACCGATCGCCACGCCTCGGCTGACCCAACCGCAGCACACCGTTCTGATCGTTTTCTCCAGGTGCGCCTGGTAGACCCAAAGTTGCTTGCCGGTTTCCACCTCGATTGCAAACACATCGTCCGCGCCGGTAGCCACATAAATCACGCCGTCGCGGACGATGGGCTGCGCCTCGCCGGAAAACGGCGGTCCGACGCCGGAGCCGTTCAAATGCGTCTGCCACTCGGCTTTCAGCCCGCGCACATTGCCGGCGTTGATTTCGTCCAGTGGCGAGTAGCGCTGGTTGGCGATGTTGCCGCCGTTGGTAATCCAATCCCTGACCGGAAGGTCCGCCAGCTGCTTGGCGGTGAAGGCGGGTGAATCGGCGGCATAGCCATGAGCGGCCAACATCATGAGGCTGAGAATTAACAATCGAGGCATAGTCATCCCACGAGATTTTTGAACCGCTATGTTAACTGCAAGCGACCGGCACGGAAGCAAGTGTCGATACCGGTGTCGCTGGGCGGCATGCGGTTTTGGAGCGCTGAGCCGCCTCTTTGAACAAATCGATCTCGTCAGACCAAATTACACGCTCTTGGCATCTTGATGATCTGCGCCAGGGCGAGACCTCTTTGGAAAGCGCAATAAGTCTGCTGCGCTGACCCGCCGAACGCCCCCTTATGCGCGGCGAACCCCTGAAGGGGGTAGATAAGCCTGTTGAACAAGCGGCTGCGGTAGACCGTGCGAAAGCCAAAGCTCACCAGCCGATTGCTGGACAATTCCTTATCTTCGATGCCGTATAGCGGTGAGAGTCCCAGCGAGAGAATTACTCGCCCCTCGTCCTGAAAGGTTCGAATGGCTCGATGAAGGATCGCATATCCGACCAAACGGTCTGCTTCGGGGAGTCGGCGCTTGGCCGAGCAGAGATAGCCGGCAACCTTACCCTCTTTGTAGATCGGATCGAAAAATGCGAAAGCCTGCAGCTTACCCGTGCCGTCGAAGGCAAAAAACTTGCGGACGTCGACCTCGTCATCGAGGATGGCCGGCCTGGTCAAAAACGTCATCTCCCGGTCTTTCACTCCGCGCGTTTGCCGCCATCGATCCGAGACTGTTTGCAATTCCTCGCGATCGAGCGAAGTCACAAAGCGCTCCGCAATCGTGTAGCTGCAGCAGGCCGCGCGTTTGAGCGCGCTGCGGAAGTTACGCTTTCTTGGCCCGTCGAAATCGTAGCGACCGAGTTCTATTCGCGTTTCGGTCCCCATCTCATTGACGCAAAAGCCGATCTTCTCGAGGATTTTGGCGACCGGTCGCGAGGCCTGCCAGAAGCAGACGTCGCTTCTCTCACTGACGAATCTACGGATCAAATCCTCGCAGCCACTGCTCGGCGCGAGAGGATTGGCAAGAACGAAGGCGCTGCGGCCCACCTGCTTGTAAGCGAGGAATCCTTTCTCACCGCCGTAATAGTTCAGACCGGGTTGAAAGGTCGCCGAGTATGCCAGCGCGAAGTTTCCGAATTCTCGCAATGCCCGAAGGCGCACCTTCTCGCTGAGTGGTCCTGAACGAGAGTTCGAGAATTCACGCTGTAGCCACATCGTTCAAAACACGCCGCCTGCCCGCAGGTTTCGCTGACTCTCCGTTCCCGACCCCGATACATTCACGTACCTCCGTGCGTACCGCCGGATGCCCAGAAAGTTCTCTTAAGATCCCACGCCTTTCGGCAACTGCGTCATGTCAATTTTTTTGTTGCGGATGCAAGCACTCAGCTGTGCTCCAACCAGCGGATGTCTTTCATGGTGCGGTGCAGAAAACATTTTCTGATTCCGACTGCCGGGTTTTTTTATGGGACTCGGCGGTTGGCAAAGACAGCGGACGAAAGTCGGTGGCGGACGGGAAGGAGCGCAGACTAGGTTCTTTAATATACTTGGGCGCAGGGAGACACCATGACAAGAAACTCTATTCGAATGGCGATTGGGCTGATCGTCGCGGGTGTGGTCACCGCGGTTGGGGCCGTCATGCCCCAGGGCAGCTCAGACTTTGTGCGAATCACTCCCGCGCAAATGCATTGGCAGGACATTCCCAATGGGCATGGCGCCCAGCAGGCGAATCTGCTAGGAGATCCGGCGAAGGCCGGCCTGTATGTGGTTCGAGTGAAGTTTCCGCCGCACGTCATGGATCTTCCGCATTGGCATTCGATGGCGCGCTACGTGACGGTGCTCGAAGGCACTTGGTTCACCGGGACGGGCGCTGCCTTCGATCTCGCTCATGCGGTTCCCTTAAAACCGGGAAGTGTCATGCTGCATCCGGCGAACGGGGTTCATTGGGACGGCTCGGGCGGTCCCGAGACCGTCATTGTTCAAGTCGTGGGTGAGGGTCCTGCGAGCACAACGCCGGTCGATTCGACCAAACCGTTCTGGATCGAGGTACCGCACTAGGAAATGAATCCTGAAGGGCGCAGATGATGGCAATTATGGGGTGCAGGTCGTGAGCGGCGCAGCGCTTAAGCTCGTGGTTGTTAGGAGCTCGTCCGATGTGAACGCGTCGCCCGAGACAGCTTGGCCACGGCTTTGGGGGTTGGTGATCGCCTCGCTGATTTGCAGCGTCGCGCATGCGGTCGAATGCGGAACTATGGCGGTTAACGGCGCGCCGTTCACGGTGTGTCGCGTGAATCTCAACGCCGAGCGGTTGGAGCTGTTCTGGCGCGACGAGTCGGGCCGGCCGTTTCGACAATTCGACGTGCTGCGCGAGGCATTGGAGGCCAAGGGCAAGCAATTGGTATTTGCCGCCAACGCGGGTATGTACCGCCCGGATTTCTCGCCGGTGGGTCTCTTTGTCGCGGAGGGCCAGGAGCTGGTGCCCTTAAATCGTCACGTGGGCTCCGGTAACTTCTCGCAGCAACCCAATGGGGTTTTTCTCATTGAAGGCCATTCGGCGCGCGTGATGACCACGAGCGACTATGGCAATGAACACGTAACACCTTGGCTCGCGACCCAATCCGGACCGATGCTGGTTCACGAAGGCGAGATCACCACTTCCGCGGTCATGAATCCGAACTCGACGTGGCGCAAGATTAGAAACGGTGTATGCGCCCCCTCCCCGGAGGCGGTGGTTTTCGTGATCAGCGAATATCCGGTGACGTTTTATGAGTTCGCGAGTTTCTTTCGCGATTCCCTGCACTGTCGGGAGGCGTTGTACTTAGACGGGTCGATATCGAGCCTGTATGCGCCGGGCCTCAATCGTGACGATCGCGGGTCCGATATGGGACCGATGTTGGGGGTGGTTGCTGCCCGCGCGGATTCGAGACATTGATGAGTCGGCGGGCTCTTATGTTAGGGCACGATCTCGACGCGCGTCGGACCGGAGGTCAATTCCCAAATATCTTGTAAATCTTGATTTGAAAGCGCAATACAGCCGTTGGTCCAGTCGCGCGTTTCGTAATAGGACGCGGGCTTAGTTGGTTGATTCGGTTCTCCGTGGATAAAGATATTGCCGCCGACGGGTTGATGAAGGGCGGCGGATCGTTTCAAATCCGCCGCGCTTGGATAGGAAATGTGCAGCGCTTTGAAGTAATGGCTGTGCTCCTGGCGGAAATCGATGATGTAGCTTCCTTCAGGCGTGCGAAAGTCCCATGCGTGCTCTTTGGCGCCGGTGGGAGTCAAACCGAGCGCAACGCGATAGCTGCGCACCGGCGAATTGTCGCGCAACAAGTAGAGCTTTCGCTCGTGCTTGACGATGAGGATCGTATCGGCGCGAAACCCAGGCGCGCCAGGTGCGCTGCCCGAGGCAACCAACCCCAGTAACAGCACGCAAGATGTGAGTAAGCGGCAAGTTGACATATGCTCGCAAGGCCACGAATGAAAAGGTGTCGCTACCTTAAGGGAAGGGTGGCGGACGGAACTTGGCGGTAAATCCCACTCCTAGCGCCAAGTCATCCAACGCAGCGGGAAATCAGGATGAAATCCGTCACAGATCGGGGGATTTAACAAAGCAAAACCCGGCTCAGCGGTGGCAGTTGGCGGCCGGCCCTTTTTTATCAGTCCCGATCAGGCGCTCCCTGGGGGAATAACTTGCGATAGGGTCGCGCCTCATCAACGGTGCGGGCGATGGAGGGTCGGGCAAGTAATCGGGCGCGGTAGGCGCGAACGCCCGGGAATCGGTCGCCGATGGGATGCACCCAATCCGCATAGAAAAGCGCGGGAGCAGCGGCGCAATCTCCCAGCGTAAATTGACTGCCGACTGCCCACGCTTGTGGTGCACTTTGCGTTTCGAGCCATTCATAGGCGCAGTCCAACATGGCCCTGGCCTCTGCGACGCCTTTGGCGTCGCGCTCGATCTCCGTTCGTAATCGATCCGAGACCAGCTTCTGCATGGGTGTCATGACGTAGTTGTCAAAGAACCGGTCCATAAAGCGCACCTTGAGGGCCGCGTCGATTCCTTCAGGAATTAATCGCGTGGGTCCCGGGTACCGATGCATCAGATGTTCAATAATGACGCTGGATTCTATGATGGCTGCCTCGCCATCTTTGAGAACAGGGAATTTCTTCAGCGGCCAGAGTCCCGCCAATTCGGCAAAGGCCGCCTCATTGTCAACCATGCAATAGCGGAACGGCGAACCGTTCTCATACAGAGCGATCAACACTTTCCAGCAATAGGCGGCGAATGGGTGAGCGTACAGCGTCAACGTCATACAGAGTCCCTTTGTCAGCTTCTTGCACCTAACAACGATTGCGAATTATCAAAATAAGGACCGGCCACGCACTATTTGAGCGAATTTCCCAGCGCGTCGAGCAGCAAGTTAGAGCCGTGCTCGCGGGAGCCGGCATCGTCATAGCCATCGAGAAACGCCCCTTGCTCGGTCATCACGAGACGGGTATCGGTGCCTGCAGGTTTAAGTTCTAACGTGCACAGAGAAACAGAAATTTTGCGATCGTCCAAGTGCATCTCATAGGCATAGACGATGCGTTCGTCCGCCACGACGTCGTGGTAAACGGCATCAAAGGTTCTCACGACACCACTCTCCCAGCGCCCCTTCACATGCTCCCGACCTCCGGGCCGCACATCCATCTTTCGAGCAAGCAGGGTGTAGCCGTTGCCACCCGTGAACCACTTCGACTTGGCTGCCGGATCGGTCAGCGCCTTGAAACGCCTCACTCCAATCAGGCAACTTAGACGGCGTGATTAAACAAGAAAACTTTGTCCCACAACACGCGCGCACTCCCTAAACCCCCAATTTAGCGCAATAGAGCATTGACTGCTCGGTACGTCAAACATTGGCAATGGGGAAAATCCGCGAACAACGTAATCCATGCCTCGCCTGGCGCAGGGCTTCAAACCGGAAGGCGGCTCGGCATGACGATTGCCGCCTTTTTGGCCGACTGTTGCCGTTGCGACTCAACTCCCTCTCGACCCTGTGGCGTTTGCGAATGTCCGTACGCAAGGGGGCTATCGATCTCGCATCATCGCCGCGAATTTGTTCCATTGTGCCGCCACCTCATCGCAACGCTGCTGGGTATAGTCGGCCGACCGCTTGGCGATCTCCCGCTTTACAATGTCCCACCCCTTGCGCGCGCCTGCCATTCCGTCGGGATCGTGATTATGTTGTTCCATCGTTTCAAGGAATGATCTGGCCGTCTCTTCGGCACTTTGTTTTCCCACCGGAACAAGACCCTTCTGTACGCAGAGGTCGTATTGAGAAGCAGTGCCTCCAAAGATCATTCCGAACTCAATGCCTGAAGCTTGTTTTGTTTTAGACAAGGCATCGAGTTCTGTTTTTGATTGCGCGTCAATCGTCGCCACATCGAATGCCGCTGGTTCGTTCGCTTCCCGGAACTGCAGCATGCCCGACAGCAGTACTATACTTGAGATGAAGTCTGCCGGGTCGAAGTCAAAGCGAACCGTGGCATGGCCATTGATGCGGTAGAGATCCGGCTCGCGCAAACCTGGGAACGTCCGCGCGGGCGGGGAGAACTTGACCGGGTCGCCCAGTGTCCCACGCAGAACTTGCCGCGATTCACCAATCTTGGCCCCGCCAATGCGGCCTGCGAACGGTGCAATGAAACGCACGGCGTGTACCTTGTCGAACTCGTCAAAGAATACGAGGATCCCTCGTGCCTGAAGAGTGATAACAGTTGATCCGGGTGTCAGGCCGGATGGTTGCGGGCCAATTGCTGTGCGCAATTGTCCCTGAACCGTTTGTACTGAGTCGCCAGTCTTCAGAACGACATACCCATCTGCGTTTGGGCCAATCGAGGTTTGAGTAGCTTGGGGAACATTTGGCGCAGTACCGGCAGCACTAACCGCCACGGTGTCCGCCGCAATGAACTGGTCACTGACCACGGATGGCGCTCCATAATGCTTCGGCAAGGCTTGTGCCCACACACCGACGCGCCCCGGGTCATCCACTACTCTGAGCGTGCAGCGGTCCGCTGATGGCTGCCAAAGTTCCACCCTGTCGCCGTCGTGGAGGGCGAGATAGTTGAGCGGTGGCCCTCGGTGCGATGGGTCTGCGCGCAGTAGCCTGCCCCCGTTGACGACAGCAAATTCATCATTCTGGCCAGTGATAGTACCGTTTACGAGCATGTGGTCGCGCTGAATGAAGAACAGGCGCACACCACCATCGCTTTTCTCGACGTGATCGATCCAGCAGGTTGTCGCGTGGGCAGCCGCAGCCGCGACGGCAAATGAGGTGCACACCAGGAAAGCCATCGTTTGGCGGTACGATTTCGGCATCAGCGTGGCGTTCCTCGACGGATTCCAATGTAAAGAATAACGGCAGGCCTATCAGAGCGGTCCACAGGTACGTGACAGTTGCGCGAAAATAATCGCGATTCTTTGATCGCTAAGGCACCCGCGGCTAATTCACCCCTGGCTGTACTGTGGTGAAGCGTCTAGCGCTTAAGGGAGAGCCTGCGGGGCTACTCGGGGGCTTGAACGGAATAGCCCTTTGCTCTTAGTTTCACCAGCCATCCGTCAGACTTCAACAACTGCGAAATCGGTAATACGGCAAAACTACTTTTGTTCCCGCTCAAGGCCTTGTCCACGGCCGCCAACCAGTCGACTGACAATTGAGCATAGGCCTGGTCCAGTTGGTCGTGCCATTTGGGCACACTGAGCAAGGGTTTGTAACAAGCGAGTCGGTCGTCCGGATAGGTTTGCGCTTGCAAGCCCTCAACGTCACCGATCGACCATAGGTTTGCGCGGTGGCGCATCGGCTCCAAGTCCGTTTCGAGCCGTTCAATCGTTCTTCGCAGGCAGGCGACTTCCTCATCGCGTGAGATCTCGTTTAACTCACGAAGCCAGTTAAAGGGCCTATCACGCTGCCACTTAACGGTAACCGCCAAAATGCGCACATGGTGAGAGCGGGCCTGCCTTTTGACAATTCTCCAAATATTATGGTCGTCAGAGACCAGCCCTGACTGATCAACGGCGTGCTCATATAAATCAACCGCCGCGAGAATCGGTCGTGTGTGCTCGTACGACCTGGCCCCAAGAAACCTTGTCCGCAGCGATTCCCATCGAAGGTAAAGCTCCGGAGGCAATTCTTCAGCCAACGTCTGATTGCCAGGATCTTGTCGCGCATGCGCTAAGGCGGCGCGGAAAACCGGATCGTAGAAAAAATGAATATCAACCATAACCTCCGGCGGCGCGAGTACCAGCTGAGAATTCGAGATTCTTTGTTCCACCAATCGAGATCGCCAAAACATCTGCTTTGGCAATGGGTCTAAGGTGGCCAAGATCCAAAGATCATGGCTGCCTTTTGATACCTGCCACATTGCTGGGCCGGGCCGTTCGCCGGTAACGAGCACCTCTTCGACCGTACCTGTCGGAGTGGCCGCGCCTGACGCTGCGCTAACAAGGGCTAGGCCTAAAAAGACCGATAATCTCAGATTTGGGAATAGCGACAGCCAGGATTGAATCAGGGAGTGGGGTAAGAGAGCCCGCGAAGTCATCCCTCTATCGTACCGAATACGACGAGCGGCAGTTTTGCCGCGTTCATTTTTGGTTATTCGGAATGTCGTATTCGGTGATCCGCAGCGAGACCATCCTGTCGTTCGTGGAAGGTCTTTGTGGCACTAACCACCCTCGTCTCCGGGCCGACCTGGGATCGACATTGGCTTCCGGGCGATCGAAATTGTTTCACTACGGCCGGGTTGCCATGGAAGCCATTTCTTTACTAATCGCGCTTGCAGCTGGCCGTGTAGTTCGGCGTCTTGTCGCTACCCTTAGCGAAGCTTTCGACGGTAAAGGTTGCTGGCATTGGCTTGCTGTTCTGGGTGCCCTTAGGGTGACACCAACTAAAGCTTGTCGACCTTGCCAACCTTGATGGCCTTAACTAGCCAGTGTCCTTTGACACGTGCAAGGCTCATCGAGGAAAAGGCGTGTGCCCCAATGGTATTGTCGTCCACGTTCATCCACAGACATTCGAAGTCAAGCGTGCCAGTGTTTCCTGTGACGCGACTTTTAATCCGCATCGCCGGTGTATAGCCGATCCAGTGATGCTCGGGACGGAATGGACCGCTGACATCCTTCCAGTAGGTGCGCACCTGTTCCTTGCCCGTGTACACCTTGTTGTCGTGTGCTGTGTCAGTGAGCACTACGTCGTCGGCGTACAGGCTCATCATCAGTTCGAGATCCTTACTTGGAAGGACGCTGCCGGCCGTGTGGAATATGATCTCGATATTGCGGACCGCAAGGATGTCCGCCGGAGGGCCGCTGTCGCTCTGCGGCGCGGCGAAGACGGGCAAGCACAGCAGTAGTGCAAGAATGATGAACGGTCGTCGGTTCATATCGATTCTTCCCGAGGCTTGTTAGAACACAACTATATCATCCAGGGGTCAAGAATTATGCTCGGCCCTCGGTCTTGGAGCCAGGAGCGGCGATTAGGGCTTGAGCATCGCAATAGCGGCCGTTCCTGATCGACGGCAACGAGTCGAGGGGCGACTTCCGGCCAAAAACGGAAGTTCGTAGCAATAAAATCGTCGCCTGTTAGCAGTTCGTTCGCCGCGTGCGGTAACCTTATGCTCATGGATCGCATTTTATCTCCACAAATCTCTCACCTAATTAATAGTTAGACTTTGGAATTCCTACCATTTCGCGCAGGGTGTATTTTCGCGATATGCGTAGTCCTTCCGCCTTTGCTTGTTTTTGTCTCCTTGGGCGTGCATATACCCTGGGTATTGCCGATTCTCATAGGCTCGGCGCCGCTTTTAGCATTCTTGTTCGGCCTAGGGGCAAGCCTTGCATCGAATCCCCACCGGTTCAACTCGCTCATCATTTGTGTCTTGGGTACCTGGACGTTCTCCTGGTCTACTAATGGACTGGCAAACGAAATGTTTGGCGAGTTGGGCCTGTGGCAGAGCATTGCACTTGTTGCGCTCCAATTGGCGTCCGTATTCTTTGCAGGATGGCGCCTTGCTCCGCGAACGCGAGATTCGGTTCAAGTCTAACCAACGGTTCGAGCGGTCGGTGGGCTAGCGTTCTTGGTGGTCGAAGGAGGGAGTCGATGATTGGGATAAAGTCGTTTGTCGCTGGTGAACCCCGCGTCGCGCAACCTCATCGTTAGGCATCGAGCCCACGTGCTGGTTGAGTTCGCCCTATTCGACAACGACACTCTGCTCGAGCGCAGCACAATTCGCGTTTCCGCCGAGGCCCAGTGCGCTCATCTAGCACAGTTTCACATAGCGCATCAGTTGAGTGGAAATGCTGCGAAGATTGTCTTGTCCAACTTCTCTCCACACTTGGGACTCAACACAGTGAATCTTGACATGCCTATTCATCAGTCCTCAGACTGGGAGTCTGTCGAGCTTGCAAAGTACACCTTCGCATTTCGGTGTTCTCTTGATACCTAACTTGCACTGGAGCGCGCGCGTGAAAGATAAAGTGCCAAGCTCAGACGGCCGCAGCTGCCGCGTTAGTTAGAAGGCACCAGCATGCATCTGGTCGCAATCGTCGTCGGACTGATTCTCTTGGCGTCCCTTCTATTGCGCGTCGCACTCAAGCCGTCTCTCGTTGGCGGTGTCCCACAAACCGAACGCTGGACGTCTCTTTTATCAAGCCTGACGCGGATCCCTTATGTCTCAAGACCTGTGCGGGTTGTTTGGGTGTGTGTTGACTTCGCAATTTTCCTATTCCTGCTAGGGTACGCAATCTTAATCGCCTGGGCAGTACTGGTTGGGCCAATTCGCCCTGTTCATGAATGGCTCCGATGAGCGTAAGCCTTCTAACTAGCGCTTCGAGCGAATCGCGGGGTCTGATGCCGCAAAGCCGACGGTGACCATCGGCGGGTTCGGGTCGAGACCAGATACAAGTTCAACTAGGAACAGCGGATGCGTAACATTCAAAGATTGCCAGCCGGACGCACTCTCTATCGTCAGCGGGTCGCGTCCGGACTGACCCTAAGTTTGGTATTAGCGTGCGCTGCCAATTTCTACTTGAAGCTTGGATTATTCGGCCGTTTTTCAAAGCAGGCCGTAGCATTGAGTTTTGTAGTGATGGCCTTACAGCTTAGATTCTTTGCCCCAACAATTCATCGGATGCGCGCTTATCAGCGGCTGCAGCGCATCCGGTCAAGAATGGAATCCTGACGCGCAGTTAGAGCCATTGAAAAGTGGCGTGTCTCTAAGCGACAGTCGCCAAAGACCGGTACGGGTCGAGAGGACTCATTGGGATCGAGTTGGAGCGCCGACGACCAACATGATAGCGTGATAACCCTGCATGAACGCACTGCGACTCTGCGCCATTGGTTCGATACTTCTCTGCGCCGTCTCTGTTACGGCGCGTTCCTCTGAGCCATCAACCAGGCTGGTTATCTCAGAAGGCGACTATATCGGTTACGCGACCGTCGCAGACGCGCTGGCCACACTTAAAGCGCAAGGGGTCATGGCCTTGCCAGGGTTAAACGGCGAGGTTTCGTTCGCCGAACCGGATAATAAAACTATATGGACCTTCTCAGGGAAAAACGACCCTGCCTATCAATCGACCGTAAGGTACGTCTATACGAAAAGCAGCGGGGTGCTGCATGTCGAGATAACAATCCTATGCGAGGCTGCGGATGAATCATGCGAGAAATTCCGGAGCAACATCCGGGATAGCGTTACGCAACTATCCAAGATGCTGGCGGGCGATCCTTCGATGAAGTGTCGAGTGAATGACATCGCAATGAAGTGTGGAGCGGAGCTGGCACGAAAACAGACCAATCAACAGCTATACGTTCAGTTAAAGGACGACGGCAGCTGCATCGTCGATGGTGTTGCGACTCCCTGTCTGGATGTTGGCAGGAAAATTCGGGCGGAACATCCATCAGACGACCCAAAAGTTGCCGTCTGCGCGAGCGAAAAAACGAAGTACGACGCGCTCGGGAAGGTGCTGGGTGCCTTAAGCGATGAGTACCTGTCGCCAGCTTTCGGGTGCCCACCGCACTAGCGCAAGGCTTTCGCTGACCGTCCGCAAAGCCGACGTTGATCACCGGCCGCTTGGGGTCAACAGTGGACTTCCACTACGCCACCGCTTGCTATTCATTCTGAGCGACTGGATAAACGTCGTGAGTAAACGTAAGACTTAAATTGGCACACTGTTGCAAAAGCTCAGGTGGCACCTCTAACGCATAATTGCGTTTGCTGTATGAGCTTACCCACAAAAGAATACGTCCGCCCTCGACGCACAGACGATTCAGGAATGCCTTGTGAGGCGATAGCAGCTCCAGAACTTCTGCAATTGAGTCCTCAATTAGCATATCAGTTGAGGCAACCTCCCCTCGTTCCCAAGGCTCGCACCACCAATAGCTTTCAGCATAGGTCCCATTCAACGGGTGTCCCTTAGGAGTGCGCCGAGGCTGCCCCGCCGACCATGAGTGCCGAGGTTTCAAGCCTAGTTCGGTAGTTATCAAATCAGGATCAATCGATGGATGCCAAATTCGAATTGAAGTCCGGAATGAATAGTTGTGCATTATTCGCTCTTTTTGATCCGGCGGCCAGATTACCCCAAAGCGGCGGTTGGTGAACGTCCGGGTAGGGTCGAGAGCGGCTACTGTTAAATTTGAACTTCGTAACCGCTGGCTTCGAGAAACTGCTTTGTGCGGTCAAAAGCAAGGTCGTATCGCGGACTTCGTGCCATGGATGGAGGTAATGTTCCAAGACAATTGACTTTCCACCCTTGGAACCGACATCAAAGGTGAAAATTACCTGCCCGTGTATGTCGATGTACTCAAGCGTTCGAGCGGTGCGCCCAAACTGCGCCGAATATTCATCTGACATCACAACTCTCATCCAGTTTGAATTTCCCCGTCGGCAATTGAACTCCCCGACACCGGTCGTTTGCAAGAGACGGCTTGGGGTCGAGACCGGGAGTTGAATCGTAAGCGGCAACAGTCGGCCACCTTGAGACATTCGAGTGGGCAAAGTCAAAGCAGCAAAGCGGCCGGCCACGGTCGGGGTTAAACTTTAGCGATGCAAGCGCATGATTCGCACAGGGGGGAATCGTTGGGTTTGAATAAATTGGCTTCGATTGAATCTGTGCAGCCGCTCGCCGCCCAATTGAGACGTTAGCCACCTGGAGTAATTGCAATGCGCACCTTGCCTCTCTATGCCTTTGTCGCCGCGCTCACTCTCGCGTGGCTTGCGGGATGCGCCACCTACATCCCGCCCGGCGCGAAGGCCGATTTGCAGGCGTTTGCTCCTGCGAACATCCAAGAGGGCTTTGATGCTAAGCCAACGTCGCCTTTTCCAGCCAGCATCGCGGCTGTTCGCGTTCAAGCACCAACCTACACGAACTACTACTTGCAGCGGAACGGCGGCACCTACAGTTCGGGCCGCTACTCAGTAGTCACCACCCGTGAGGTCGAAGATCAAAGCCAATTCGATCGAGTGTCGCGTATGCCCGAGGTTGCCGGCCTCGTTTCTATCAACCGCATGCTCTTGCCGACCAAGCTCGAGGGGGATCGTGAGATTCGCGAGGCAGCTGCACGCTTGCAAGCCGACCTCGTATTCCTTTACACATTCGACACTGCATTCTTCGACACCGATCTCGCAAAGCCCCTGTCGGTTATCACACTCGGCCTTTCACCCACTAGGAAGTTATTCGTCACAACCACCGCATCGGCGCTGTTGATTGATACCCGCACCGGCTACGTTTACTCGGCCTACGAGGTAACGCAAAAGACTGACACCCTGTCCACGAGTTGGGGTAGCCGAGACGCCGCGGATGAAGCGCGCAGGCGCAACGAGGGCGAGGCATTCTCCAAGCTCGTAGGTGAATTCGTCACCTCCTGGCCCAAACTTCTGCAGAAGTATGCCAAACGTAGCTAACTGTCGTTTCACGCGACTCGCGCGCGTAGCTTCGTCAGTGTGCGCGAGAGGATGAACGCAACCGTTAAACGATACGCGGAGCGCCGCCAATGGTCTGCCGGTGGCGGCGGTCAGCAGAGATCGAGACCGGTATTACATGCCGATCCGTCGGCAGACGGCCATAACCGGGCGCTGGCGCTCACGAAATCGCCGCCGCGAAGCGGACGCTCGCGGCCTGCGGTAAGCTAGCGCGAAAATAGTTAAACCAACATGTCCATCATTCAACCCGATCAACGAGAAGACGAACTACCCTTGCGGGTGTTTGCTTCCTCAGAAGCTCTGGTTGATAGGCTACCGCCAACGCAACCCCCGCACGGCATGAGCGATAGTGTGAGCGTCCTTTTATGGAGCTTGCTGCTTCTCTTTGGCGTTCTCATGCTGCTGGCGACGGGGCCGCTAAACGCGCCACCATTCGAGCAACTCACGCAGTATGTGTGTGATCCGCTGCCTTCGCTCCCAAGTCTTGGAAATCGCAGTCAGCGGTATCGCCTTCATCTGACCTGCCGCGCTGGTGACCAAGTGGTCTATCAGAGTCAAGCAGTCACCGATGGATCAAATCCGAATGGGTCGCGATCCTGTAAACGGGAGGCAGGGCTAACAAGGATCTGGCGCATGGCACCGCCCGATGCTTACGGAGCGACTGTCTTTCAGGCGACTTGTGGCGATCACATCATCATGCTTTACAAGAATCGCGCTGCCAATTACGAATCAAATCAGCGGTTCATCATCGCCCTCGCCCTCGTGATAATCACTTTGAGCGCGGTTTCATTGCTCATGAAATGGTTCAGGCGCGAGCGGCCTGCGGTAAGCTAACACCTGTGCTTCGCATTTCATCACGGCGGTTCTGTCGCCTAATTGATAGTTAGGAGCGCATCGCCAGTGAACCTCGGCGCCGTCATTGCCGCCCTCCAATCGTACGTCTCACAGCATCCCACTGGCGGTGCGGCATGCATCTTGCTGCCGGCGAATGACAAATCAATCACCCGAAGTGATTTCCGAGCTATTGCACAATCCGAAGTCCGCGACGACGAAGTCGTCATTGGTATGGGCGAGCCGATCTTTACTACATCGCCGAACGTCCGGATATCGGCTTCCGAACTATTAAAACAACTGGTCGAATTATCTGACTGGTCGAAGCGATGGGTTGCGATATCTAGAGGCGTGGAGAAGATTGATGAAGACTGTTCGATTGTTTTTCACGATCCAGTCCGGAACACTGGAGTCGTAACAGCGCCAGAGGGAGAAACATTCTTGCTAATCGCGGAGTTGCCAAAGACGCCGTGAGGCAGCCGCTCACCAAGGACGGCTCCCGAAAGCTGACTGTCGCGACCGACTCAATTGGGACCCAGTGCTGCCGCTCACCGAACCATGCCTTGGGCGGCGAGCGATGCTCCAACGCCGTGTAAGACGGTTGCGCTCGCGTCGTCGCCGAGCTATACAATTTGGGCCGCGTCAACGAAGGCTTGCGAAGATGATCACGGTCTTTGGCGAAGGGAGGGGATTCCGGGTCGTCTGGCTGCTGGAGGAGATGGGGCTCCCGTATCGGCTGAGGCCGGTGGACCTGCTGGCAGGCATCGAGAACGATACTGAGTTTCTGGCCATCAACCCCGCTGGGTTCATTCCCGCGATCCGGGATGGCGAAGCTACGATGGTCGAGTCGATTGCGATTATGGAGTACCTGATGGCCCGCTACGGGCCGACGCCGCTCGCGCCGGAGCCGCACGATCCGGCCTTCCCCGCGTACCAACAGTTCCTTCACCTCGGTGAGGCCGGCCTTGCAGCCTCCATTTACTTCGTCGTTGGTGCCCGCAATTTCGCGCCTGAGGCCGAGCGGCGGAACTGGAGCGCCGGCCAGGCACAGGAAGTGTTCGACAGCAGGCTGGGGTTGGTGACGCGGCAGCTCGCGCGCTGGCCCTTTCTTGCCGGCGAAACGTTCACGGCGGCCGACATTTCGGTGACCTACGCCCTCGAGTTGGCCACTAGAGCTGGGGGCGTCGTCCTCGGCGAGTCAGAGCGGGACTATGTGGTCCGCACCAGCGGACGCGAAGCCTATAAGCGGGCCATGGAAACATGCCATGCCACGAGGGCATGGGCTGCCAAGGCGTCCGGTCAATGACCGCTCTTGGCGCGACCTGACCGCTAAAACCGGCGCGAATAATCGGCAGGTCTTGGCCGGTCAGCGCCACAAAGAGCTGCCTCGATGCGATCAGGCAGAACTTGCATGGCGACCTCGGCCGTAGATTTCGCCGGATAAATCCCGCTCTCCCCAGCCGGACACCGACATTTTACTGATCGCTCGTAGGCGCTCGCTGACGGTCGCATCTTGGAGCGCGTCGGTGTCACGGATGAACCACATACAGAAAAACGAGCCACGGCGAACCAGATCCGGTGCCTTTGACAACACCGCTGTGCACGGCGCTGCCCGACGGTAAGGTGGATCCTACGTTTCCTAAGCGGCTTCCCCGATCGACGCAAGTGTGGTTAGCGAGCACAGTCGGTCTGCTGAGTTTTGCTAGCGGGAGGAATGCGATGAGTTTCAGAAGCATGACCGCAATACTTTTGCTTGCTAGTTTAGCTGCTGCGGGGTGCGCTAAAAAGCAATCCGTCACACCGAACGCTCCGCCGGGCGACACGCTTGGCGTAGTGGACCGCGTCGTCGTGCGCAAAGCCGAGCGGAAGCTCCTGCTGATGCACGGGGATTACATCCTGCGTTCGTACCATGTAGAGCTTGGGTCGAACCCGACGGGGCAGAAGGAGCAGGCCGGCGATTCTCGCACGCCCGAGGGTACCTACAAACTTGAGCGCCACAACCCGCAAAGCGAATATTTTCTGTCGATACAAGTGTCATACCCAAACCAGACCGACCTCGAGCGAGCGCGAGCACATCATCAGGATGCCGGCGGCTTGATCATGATCCATGGCATGCCGAACAACCTCAAGCACGAGCCGCAAGCCTACGAGAGCCATGACTGGACCGATGGCTGCATTGCGGTATCGAACGTTGACATGGCCGAGATCTGGACACTTACCCCGAACAATGCACGGATTGACATCCTTCCCTAAACCGCACGTCGAACGCCGCGAGCTCGAATGACAGCGACGGGTCCGCAGGCCGCGAACAGCTGCTCGGTGACTCTCATTTCAGCGCCAGTGCCCTGTTTTGGCCGGCTGCCGTCGTAATTGTACTTCCGGTCTCGGACCCCAACCCGCCGGTCGTCAACGTCGGCTCTGCGCCATTCGATCGCTCGTAGCGTTAGGGGACGCTACTTGATCCATACCACTGCCTCGACTTGGGTAAGCATAGAAGCACAGAGGCAGCCACTCCCAAAATCACTCGGGCGCAGGTCAACACAAGTTGCGCGGCATCGTGAATTCCCGGAAGGGCCACCGGTATTGCTATCACTTGTAATGCCGTGTACGCCACTAGGATCCAGCGTAACCAATTCTGCCGCCGGTATAGCCCATAGAGGAAAAGTGCGCTTACGACCGCAAAGAACGCGGTTTTAACTTGTGCCTGCCGAGAATAAAGCCAATCCATTTGCAATGCCTTATCAAGCACCCCCAAAGAAAACTGCACACCGATGAGTAAGAGCGCCCAAGTGACTCGGTCTGGCATACGCTCGATGGAAACTTCCGACGTGCTGTTCACGGCGTCACCTAACTAATGATTGGGCGCGAGAAATGCCTCATCAGCGCGCTGCATGTAACGAAGAACTTACATTCCTCGCCGGTGTCACAGATAACACGCGCTGCCTGACCCTTTAGAAGAGCCTTCGATCGAAAACTCCATCACTGCGATTACTATAACCCCCCCTATGCTCAAATTCTTCTGCTTAACCTGTTTCACGTGCACCTGTTCCATTGCCTGGGGCGCCACGATCTACGAGCTTCCGCCGGACGGCTCTGTCGTCATCGGAGCTGACGAGCACATCAAATCCACCTATCAAGACACGCTCCTCGACATCGCCCATCGCTATAGCCTTGGCTACGAAGAGATCGTTCGCGCCAATCCAGGAGTCGACATGTGGCTGCCCGGAGAAGGCACCGATATTGTATTACCCGGACGCCGCATCCTGCCGCCCGGTCCGCGCGAAGGAATCGTGCTCAATCTGCCCGAACATCGCCTGTACTATTACCCAAAGCCCCAGAGAGGTCACAAGCCCGAAGTGATCACCTACCCGGTGAGCATCGGCCGCATGGATTGGCGGTCACCCTTGGGTCAAACCTACATCAGAACCAAGGAAGCCAATCCCAGCTGGTATCCGCCCGAGTCCATTAGAAAAGAGCACGCCGCCAACGGCGATCCGCTGCCCGTGGTCGTACCCCCAGGACCTGGAAACCCACTGGGCGCTTTTAAGATGCGACTGGCGGTCGGGGACGGCACTTATGAAATTCACGGCACCAATAATCCCGTGGCAGTGGGATTGGCGGTCACTCACGGCTGCATTCGCATGTATCCCGAAGACGTAGCCGCATTGTTCCGACTGGTCTCCGTCGGCACCAAAGTGTGGTTGCTCAATGAACCTGTGAAAGTCACCTATGTCGATGGAGAATTGCTGCTCGAAGCGCACCCGCCCGTCGATGACGAGGGCCAAACAACCGAACCCAGTCTTGGTCTCCTCTCCCAGCAGCTCGAACATCTACTCGGCAACCAGATTGTCGCCATCCGATGGGACTTTGCCCGCGATACACTGCAGGCCGCGACCGGCATGCCCACCCTCGTCGGCCTCGAAGCCAATTTCGACCCGACGGCAGCTTCTGAGTCTAAGAACGCCAACACGTCAGAACAGACGACGACTGGCCAACGGAACGACAAGTCTCCTTGACCAGAGTCTCTAAGGTAGGGGTGCAGCGCGCGTCTTGTGAAACGCGCCTGGCCTCTAGAGTTGCGAACGCATGAGCTAAATCGCGCCTCGAGAAAATATTTCTCGTTTGTAGCAGATGCCGAAGCAGACTACGGTGCGTTAGGAGTTGGTATTTTCGAAACGAGGAATACCATCATGACAATTCGCAAGTTCCTTCTGACGGCCGCATCTCTCGCCGCCTTGTCACCCGCAATCTCCAACGCAGCACCGGAAGATACCGCTTTGAAAGCCTGCGCGCGGGCTTTCGCATCGAGTCTTGCCACAGGGTCTGGCACGCCCACTTTCAAGTTGAAGTACGAAAGTGAATCCGTCGGAACGGTGGCTGAGTACTACGGGAGCCATGATTACACCTTCGACCTGCAGGCTCGCAACCCGAAGACTGGTTTGGCGCTGGCGCAAGCAACGTGCTCCGCGGATAAACACGGTACGATCTTCGCATTGACCCTTCAGCCTCTGGAAGCATCGCCCGCGCTCGCGGCACGACGCTAGCACCGGCACGAGGGATACAGTCGGGGGCGCTGGCGGGTTCCTGGCCTGGCCGCTTCACCCTCAGACACCGTGGCGCGCGCGAGAAGAAATTGCTTCCATCGAGCCCCCTCGTCGCCGACCCGGGTGGGAAACATAGATCCTCACTGCCGCAGCAGCGGCGAGTTGCGCTCAACGGCCGAACTTGTGCCACTGGCCACTTGATTGATGGGCTTCGCTAACAGGTATCGATCCCCTAACCACTCGAGCGCGCTGGCAATCGCTTCAACATAGTTCGCCACGGGCAGCGATTTAAGGTTTGACTTGTTTGCCATGGTGGTACTCCCGAACATCGACATCTCCTCTTAACATAGGTACTCGCGCGGCGAGATCGAATTGAAAAGAAATCCAGCCGATCTGTCACGCGAGTGAATGACTAGGTTTCATGTTGATTTTTCGCTTTTTCCTACCTGATCCAACAGCGGTTATCGTAGGTTGTTGCGCATGAAATGCGCATGAGCGCTAAAGCGCCGTGTACTGTAGGAAGTCCCCTACCGTTGGTCGCCACGGGATCGGCATCGCGTTGTCCGCGGTGACCACTATCGAATTCTCGTCTTATGACAAAGACTTCTGGCGCCTACCTGCCGATTTGGCGCTCGGGCGACGTCATGGTCGCGCAGGGGTAAGGCGCTTCGCCGACTAACGCGGCATCTACCTTCTCCGTCTGGCCAGGCCGCGATTTCCGACCACGCTTCTCATGGTAAAATTATGTCAAATCGTCCTGCCGCTTCCCTTGGAGTCCTAACCTAAGGGCCGCCGCGATTTGCGGTGCCATCGAGGTACACATGTCACAAAAAGTCTGGTTCATAACAGGCACGTCCAAAGGATTTGGTCGTGTGTGGGCGGAGGCGGCGCTGGCTCGGGGCGATCAGGTTGCGGCCACCGCTCGCAACATCGACACGCTAGCCCCTTTGACTAAAGAGTACGGCAAGCAAGTCGCGGCACTCAAACTGGATGTCACCAACAAGGCTCAAGTCGATGCAGCAATCGCGGAAACGCATAAACGTTTCGGTCGGCTCGACGTGGTCATCAACAACGCCGGCTACGGACTCTTCGGCACCATCGAGGAAGTCAGCGAGCAGGAAGCCCGAGCGCAAATCGAAACCAATTTGTTCGGGGCACTTTGGGTGACCCAAGCGGCACTGCCCATCATGCGAGCACAAGGCTCCGGCCACATCATTCAGGTGTCTTCCATCGGCGGCGTCAACGCCTTTCCCACCGTCGGCCTGTACCACGCATCGAAATGGGGTCTGGAAGGGTTTAGCCAGGCGCTTAGCCAAGAGGTCGCCCCATTCGGCATCAAGGTTACGATTGTGGAACCCGGCGGCTATGCCACCGATTGGGGCGGCTCATCCGCGATTCGGGCCATCGCCATTCCCGCTTACGATCCCGCGCGCGAAAGGATTGCCGCATTTCGCAGCAACAACGTGCCCGGCGATCCCGAAGCCACCGGTCCCGCCATTTTGAAGCTAGTCGATGCGCAGGATCCACCGCTGCGGATTTTCTTTGGCTCCGGAGGGCTGCCAATGACGCGAGCGGAATACGGACGGCGTATCGAAACCTGGGAAAAGTGGAACTCGCTCTCGGTAGAAGCCCAAGGCAATCCGCCGGCGACGCCAGGACGCTGAGGCTTCTTCGTCGGCCATGCTGTTCGGCCGGTTCGACGCGACTAGGTCGCGTCGAACCGTTTCCAGACCTCACCTCACCCTTCCTGGATCTCTCGCGAAGCGCGCTTCGTTGAGCTATCGATCGTCGCATCATGCCTAATCCCCGGGCGGCAGGTCCTTGCCGGCGAGTGGGCGGACACGGGAAATCAAGACTTCCAATAGTCGGCCCGGCTCCTCGATCATGGGCAGATGGGCGCTATGGTCGAACCAAATGAGAGCCTTCGAGGGCGCCTTCAATCGATCCAGCCACGCTGATGCGATTTCCGAGGGTGTTGTGGTGTCGTGGCGGCCCAGCAGCAGCACGATGGGCACGTCGAGCTGGTGGACATTCTCGAAGGAGACTTGGGCGAGCCTTGGCCACATCGTCTTCATGGTGAAGTCGCTGCTGTCGTCCCACGCCTTGCGATCGGCGGGTCCATATTCAGGCGAGAGGCGCCCCAAGTGCAGGTAGAAGTCGCTGTCCCGACGTCCCGCCGCCAAACCGCCGTAATAGATCGACCATTTCCGCTCGACTCCTGTCTTGGCGAGATCAAAGGCGCTGAAGCCCGGGTAGGGAGCGATCGCCTGCAGTTCTTGCAGCGCCTGCGTGTTGCCGTCGCGTCGCGCCTGATCGAGCACGGTTGCGTAGCTCACCCGCTCATTTTCCCGGAAATCGATGAGTTGCCCCATACCTAAGTACGCGTAAAGCAGGTCGGGGCGCTTGATCGCAACCGCAAGCCCCACCACCGAACCCCAGCTATGCCCCAGCAGGAATATCTTGCGCTTGCCATAACGCGCGAGCAGCAGTTCGATCAGCTCGATGGCGTCATCGCGATATTGGTCGGGCTTCAAGGTGGGCGCCAGCGTCTTAGGATCGTTGAGAAGAAACGATTTTCCGGCAGCGCGCTGATCCCACTCAACGACAGTGAAGAAGTCCTCCCACGGCCGTTGGAAGGACCATGAGAGCGGCAGCTCGACCGAGGCAGGTCCCCCATGCACGTAGAGGATGATCGGATTGGCTCGATCGGCACCGCGCACGCTCACATATTGGCGGGCGCCGCCCAACGTCGCGATAAAGCTTTCCTGAACGCCATTCGGCGTTACGATCCGGTCAAGGTCGGCCACCAACGCACGGCCCGGCGAATAGCTATCTAAAGGGACATCGGGTGTCACCGGAACGACGGGTGGCGTCTGGGCGGCAGAGATTGCAATCCCCGATGCCGCCAGCAAGATAATCGCTCGATGCACCACTTCATTCTACCAACGGCAGTGTAGAGATGTGCGGCTAATCAGCCCGCATACGGCCCTGTCGGAATTCCCGTTGTCGTAATGGGAAACCTAAGTTGTAGAGAGTTCGCAAGCGAGGGATTCAGCCAATCTTCTCGATGTCCGGCAGCACCCAGGTTTTGTCAAAGAATGGCTTCTCCGGTCCGTAAAGCCGGAACAGAACTTCAAACTGTCCAGCGGCGTTCGTGGGCACCCAGTTCGACTCTTTACCCTCCGGCCCCTTGCGGCCGAAATAGACATCTGTCGAGCCGTCCGCATTCTGTCGCAGCCCCGGCGTGTTAGATGCCCGACTCGACCACTTCTGGTCACGGATCAAAGCGTGCGTCACTCGATCATAGGCAGTCGCTGACCAATACAGTTTGACGGGTGCGTTCGCTGGCACGTTCAGGCGATAGGTGCTGGCGCCGTCGAACGGCTGGCCGTCCTTGTCCCTGATAGTCATTAGATAAAACTGACCGGCGCCGAGATGCTTGGCGCTGAAGTAGGCCATGGAAAAGGAAATCGCGCGCTCATCCACCGGGTAGGCGTCAGGGTTTGCAAAATTCGTCTGCATGCCCTCGGCCACCGCAGGCGTTGCAGGCAGTGCCCAATGCATGCCGTCGTTGAATGGCGGCGTAAAGAGTCTTTCGTACTTGCTGTCCAGCCACGCATGGGCTTCAAGCGCGGCCTCCTTGAGAATCTTCCGTGTCTCGGCGTCGGGGTTGAAGGCCTTGCCCTTCTCGAGACCGATCGACTTGAGCGTGTCGATCATGGCCTTGTCCCGTTCAAGCCACGGTTCTCTCTGGATGAATTGGTCGAGCGCCTGGAAAAAATGCAGGTCGTAGCGGATGGTGCTATCGAAAAGGACGTCGATGGCATCGATGAACGTAGTCGTTGGAGGATTGGCGGCTAGCGCAAGCGGATAGAGCTTTACGCGCTTCCCGTACGCGACCGCGCGGGAGATATCGGTGTCGCTGCCGTCTTTGAGATTAGACCGCAGGATCACGAAGCCAGCGCAGGTATTCGATGCGAGCGGGATATAACCGGCTGGCACCTTGTCCTTGTAGCCAGGTGGCAGGATCAGGTACTTGCCGCCCTTCCCCTTGTCCACGCCGGCGGGCCCGACGTCCTCCAATGCCACTTGCCACGCATCGTCTACGCTGCCAGTGATTGATCCTTCATCGGCCGGCGGAATCTCAAGCACGATCGGCCCGACATCCTTAGTATTGAAGAAGGGAAAGACGTAGATCGTGTTGGGGTTAGGCGTAAGCGTCTGGTTCTTCCAGGTGAGGGGCCGCGACCAATACACAATCTGGTTGAAGTCCGCTTTGGTGTCGTGCACCGCGTTGAACATAAGCTCGGCGTTGACTGCCGGCATGCCCCAGATGACGGTCTCGATGGCGCGTCGCTTGATCAAATTCTTGGTGAGTTGCTGCGGCGAATAGTCCTGCCCTGTCGACAATATGGCGTTGGCTGCGCTTGTGGTCTTCGTCGTAGCTTCACTTGGTGTGATCGACATGGTGGTTCTCCGCTTCAGCCCCAGCTTTCGGCTGAACTAGATTTCGCATCTCACGTTCGCTCTGATGGCCAGCACCGCGCGCAGCTACGCCCGAGGGCTGCCGAGAGAAATCCGCGGGGGGATTGTCTGGCACTGAAGTTCGTCGGGCAATCGGCCTTAGGTCCAACTAAAGGTGCAGCTTGTTTCACGGCCGCCTCCGCCCCGCTCGTTCCTGCCGGTGTGCGCTGGCTCAAGGCAGCTGCGAGCGCGAGGGTTTATCTTCTGCGCCCAGCGGTCTGTTAGAGCGCGTCGCAGCATGATGGCCCCAGGTCTGATTCCGCGGCTGGCTAAGTAACCTCGGCTGTTATTTGCCGAAACTCGATCGTCCGCGGGGTCGCTTGGGCCGGCGTTTCAAAGTCTACGGGCCAACATTGAATCGACAATGAAGCCCATATGTTGGATCAAACGGCTCCGCTCGACGCGTGGTTAAGACGCGCCATCATGGCCAGGAACCGTCTTGAACTGGGGCCGCCCGTCATCGATGTGCATCCACGGCAGCTTGTCCTGCACCCAGATGTGCATCTGAGGTTCAACTGCCTCCGCAGCCTCCAAGGACACGAGCGTGAAGTCGACGTCGCCGACACGAAGCTCATGTCGGTAGGTAAGCGAGGTTCCACATACCGAGCAGAAGCCACGTTCCACTTGGGGCGAGGATCTATGCACAGACAGTTCACCACTGAGTATCTTAAAGTCGGCCTCATTTACCGTGCCCCATGCCACGAGGGCGGAGCCCGTCGCCCGCCGGCAGCTTTCACAATGGCAAAAGCAGTGATTCCGAATGGGTTCGGTAACGGTGAAGCGAACTCTCCCGCAGAAACATTTGCCAGGGTATGTAGCTTTACCCACAACTGCGCTCTCCTGGCACCTTACGGTGAGGTTATCCCGGGTAGCTTACCGCAGGCTGCGAGCCACCGCTTCGCCGCAAGTATGCGTGTCCACCAAACTTGGGCAAGATCAGCTGCCGCCCCATGACTGGCTGGCGAAGTGGCGCTTTCGATCCCATGCGGCCATACACCAATGACCGCTATAAGGCGTGCGTCCCTGGAATGATTCGCACGATCCCCCTAGCGCCGTCCAGAGCATCGAAAATACGGGTGCGCACGACAGGGCCCATGGGCTCCGGCAACTCATCGCGGCCGAAGTAGCCCACATGAGAGATTTCATCATTCGGCTTCCAGGGGTTGCGACCGACCACACTTGCTCTAAAAAAGAGAACTATGTCGTCCTTGTAGGGCTTCGAGTAGACTCCGACGAGTTCACCAGCCTCTACATCAAGGCCGGACTCCTCAAGCACTTCGCGCTTCAATGCATCGAGAGGCGATTCGCCAGGCTCGACGCGTCCACCGGGAGTCGTCCAAGCACGCGTCGCATAATTCATGCGCACGCATAGAATGCGACCGCTATCATCCGAGATCGCTGCAAAGACGCCAAGTGTTGGCATAGGCCTTCCAGTTACGTCGCATCGTCAAAGAGTGAATCGCATTAACTACCGGATCTCTGCCTGGCTAGGCTACCGCAGGCCGCGGGCGTGCGCCCACCGGCCGGAGATGGCCGACTGCCGGCACGTGTCGATCCCCAAAGTCCGTTGGCGGCGTCTGCCTATCCGGGGAGATCATGCGTATAGACGATAAATCCTTTGTGCTCAGCTAGTTTGTCGTATAGCGCGCGCCCCGGCGCGTTGCTCATTTGCGTCTGCCAGTAGACGCGGATGCTGCCAGCGGCACTCGCAGCATCGTATACCGCATGAATGAGCTGACGGCCGATGCCGCGACCCCGCGCCTCTTCGGCGGCGAACAAGTCTTGTAGGTAGCAAACGTCCTCGAGCCGCGTCGTACTACGATGGAACAGATAGTGTGCGATTCCGACCACTCGGCCACCTTGCTCGGCAACAAGAGCATGCACCGGTTCCTCGGGAGAAAAGAAACGCTCCCAGGTAGCCTCGGAAATGCTTTCGGGTAGCGCGCTCGGTCCATGACGACCGTAGAAACGATTGTATCCATCCCAGAGCGGCCGCCAAGCGGCGTAATCCGTTCGCTCAATCGGTCTCACGAGAATGACTTCTGACATAGCGTGAATTGTCAGGCGGGCACCAGTGGGTTTCAACGATCATAACCGATCAACCGGCTGAGACGGCTGGTCTGCACCGCCGCGTGCGGCGCAACCAGACGAAGGCAATTACCCGCCCGCTTCCATCTCCATATCCATCCCGCCCCATTTTTTTGGCTCGTTCGGATAGACGTGGGTCATCCAATCTAGCACTAGGGGGATCCACAGGCCGTGCGCAGCCCTGCAGTCCTCTTCCGTGTGGATACTACCTTGCGGTCCGAATCGTGCGTTAGGTCCGAACTGTTCGTTCGCGG
The DNA here is from genome assembly GCA_963749775.1 of uncultured Gammaproteobacteria bacterium. Lineage (GTDB taxonomy): Bacteria > Pseudomonadota > Gammaproteobacteria > Steroidobacterales > Steroidobacteraceae > Bog-1198. Next base: position 83,132 of record CAVVPB010000003.1, on the reverse strand, counting down.
GCAGATTTCTTGGCCCGCCGCAAAAATCGACATGTCGGTGCCAGGTCGCGATGCTTACTGGTGCAATGGCGTTTAATTGCTGCAGCGAAGAATCCGCGGGCGCGGTGTACATCACTCCGACAGCTTTCAATCCGTCCGCAGTACGCTTGTAGAGAATCGATCCAGGTCGGGTGTAGTCAATGTGCTGCTGCTCCAAGCGCCGATAGCGGTAGTTGGTGTAGTGGATTTCTTCGCCGATTTTGCCGGTTGGGAAGAAAGGCCTGTAGCCGTCGTGCAAAGCTGTTTTAGCGTCGCGATACTGGGACAGTACTGCATCCGCTGCCTTGAGAATTTCGGTGGCGCGGCCTTCGTCGCCCGGCGCGGCATCACCCTTTAACGACATTTGCATGTGCCCCATCTTCATCGATGGCACGGGGGTGTCGTCCGTCTTGCCGCTGTAGTGCCTTAGCAATCGCTCCCACAAGGGAAAGTTCTGTGCCGAAGCGGTCGTGGCGCAGCCGATCAACGTCACAATCAGCAGTGCATTTCGGATCATGCGCGCTCCCTCCTAGGCCGTATCGGTTCTGATGGAACAGTATTGGCAGGATTGCGGGGCGCGGATGATGGCGAATCTCGGTTGAACGTCATGAGCGGCCCCACTGTGAGCAACGCGGCCTAGGGTTGCGAGCGTTGTTCGTCCGGCAAGGCGCGACTGAGTTCGGACAGCCAGGGTTTCTTGAGATAGCCCTCGCGTTCCGAGACGACCACGGCATCGCCTTCCTTGAACTTGTTGTAGGTTGCCGCATCGACCCGCAGTTCTTGGTGGTTCTGCTGTGAGCGCCAATCGCTGAGCCAAAGATGATAGTAGGTGGTATTCCTGCCGTGCGTCAGGTAGCGACTCAGTACCTGCGCGGGGTAGCGCTGCGGCGTTGAATTGTCCCATTCCGCGTTGACTTCACGAATCAGTGCGGGCGCCGCGAACAGCGTGGCGATTCCGCCGACCAGCACCAAAGGCGCGAGCACGGTGTGCAGTCGAGCAGAACCCCACAACGACGGAACTCCAACGGCCGCCAAGGCGCAGATGACGATCGCAGTCGCCGCGAGGGTGTGTTTGTCCGTGAATTGATTCGTCGCCAGCTCCACCGGCGGCGCTTGCAGCTGAACTAGCAAGAGCAGCACGAAGGGCACCAGGAACAGTCCTACGGTTAACCAGTTCAGCGTGCGAACGCCCACCGCGTAAGGATCGCGAAAAGCGGTGGGGTCAGCGTCGCTGGCGGCGAAGGCTTGAAGTCGGTCAAGGCACAACTTCAAGTCGGGTATGGCGGCGGTCGCGACGACGAGCCCCAGATCACTCGACGCGCTGCTGAGCATCGGCGGGTTTGTCTGCGCGGTAAGAGTCAGCACGCCTCGACTCGCGGAAATGCTCGTTATTCGCGTGTACTCCTGCGGCTGCATCGCCAATAAGTCGAGAAACTTCTGTCGGGCCTGCGCATCGCGCTGCAGCCACTCGTCAATGCCGTTCTCGTCTGCACCGATGTAGACCGCCTCGTCGAAGCGCTCGTCCTGGGTCTGAAACTCGCGCACGAGATGTAGCGCTTTGGCGAAACGATCGATGAACTGCTCGCGTCGCAAAGTGAACTCGAAGCGCTCATCGCAGGCGATCGCAACGGTGACACCTACCCGGTTGCTGCGCGAGGCACGGGTTTGCTTGAAGTTGCAGGGGACGTCGTGAATGACGTTCTCTGTATCTATCTGGCGCTTACCCCGAATGTTCGGCCAAACCGCGAAACCCGCGAGGCCAGCAACAAGAAGGCCCATGTGATCTAGAAAGTTCATTGGCTTTCTCTTGTTAGTATGGCGGCATGATGCGCATAGCCTCGGTTGAACGCAATCCTAAATCTTTAGCGAATTGTGCCGCACTGTCGAAGCACTCGATAGCAGTGTTCGACGTCCGCGTTGGATTTTGTGAGGTATCTCTCAGCCAAAACTAGCGGTTCGGTGACCAGGAAGCAGTAGGCAATAACACGTCTTAGGGAGCCAGATCCGCCATAGCCCGCCGATGGAGGACGCGAATTGGCCGCCAGTTAGCCGCTGTTGACGGCGCGAAGTAAGATGCGCCGATCAGGGTGTTCCGTTCTGAGGATTGTCGATGAAATCGCATTTTGTGATGATGGCGAATTACAACGAATGGGCCAATGCGCGTTTGTTTCGGATGGCCCGAACGCTAGAGGACGCACTGTATCGGAAGAATGCGGGTGCGTATTTTAGAAGTCTCCACGGCACTCTGAATCATCTCTTGGTCGCGGATCGCATCTGGATGCGCCGTCTAACGGGTACTGGGAGCCACCCGGAAAAACTCGACGAGATACTTTTCGAAGACCTTCCCTCCTTGCACGCTGCTAGGGTCGTAGAGGACAAACGAATCATCACGTTCGTGCAATCCTTGGACGAGCCTGCCTTTGAAGAAATGTGTGAGTACCGGACCCTAAATGGAACTCCTTACCGGCAGCGCCGGCGGGAAATTCTCGCCCATCTGTTTAATCATGAAACTCATCATCGCGGCCAGGCTCACGCGATTCTCACGGGATCGGGTGTCACGGAGCCTGAACCGCTTGATCTGCTGCTAATGCAGCACCTTGCGGGGCCCACTGCCTGACAATGTGGGCACCAGCTGAGGTTATCTGGTCATCACCTGTCGACTGGTCCGTGGCAGGCGCCGTGGCCCTTATCGGTGTAAGACCCAGTCGGCGCTACCGCCGGCCATTGGCCGTTGTTCACAGGACCCTGCAATGCGGACTCGAAATGCCACTCGTAGCTATTCTGATTGAGCGTCAGGGCCATCACGCCCCAGTAGTCCCCGGTCGCCGCCACGAGATTCTCCCCGTTGAAGTTCGTGTTGCCGCTGGGATCCTCCAAGTTTGTTTGGCTTGACCCGCTCGTCACAGGGGTTGTGACGACAGGATCGAGTGTCTCGCCGCCGGTGCCCACAATGAATTCCGTTATGCCTCGCTTTGGATCGAAATGCCCGGAGGGATCAAGAGGGCGGTAGCGGGCGTAGAGGTGGTCGTGTCCATTCAGCACCAAGTCGGCTTTGTGTTCGTAGAGCAGTAGCCAAAAGGCCTGAGCGGCAATGCCCTCTGGGCTGATGCCGTTCGTGGCGCTGAACGTGGGCTGATGCCAGTACGCAAGGGTACATTCGGCGTGGTTCTCTTCAAGATCCTTTTGCAGCCACGCAAGTTCGGCCGCAAACCAGGCGCCCGCGGTCGAACAGCCGCCCGGTTGCGTCGAACACTCTATGTTGAGCGAGACGAGGTGCCAAGAGCCGAGATTGTACGAGTACCAGCCATCTCCGACTCCAGTTCCGTTCTGTCCTCCGTTCGCCCCCAGCTCAAAGTGCCCCGCCTGTCCGTCCGCCCGCGGAATGGGTTGGGGGCTGAGGTCAGTAGAGGGGGTTGAGCCCGGACCGCACGCTGGGTTTGATGGGCACGGGTCCGGGATCGTAGTCATCTGAGGCTTGCCCTGATTGGCATCAGCATTGGTATCGATCAGGAAGCCGTTGAAGTAGGAGAAGTACCCGTAGCCGGCAACGCCGGTCTCGCCATGCTCGTCATAAAACTCGTGGTTGCCGGGCGCGGGCCGGCTGATCATTTTAAAAGCGCCATACGTCAAGTCGTACGAGTTCTCAAAGTCCGAATATCGGCCAACCTGGTATTGCAGATCTCCGACGAGCGCGACCGCGTCAGGCTTCATGGCCACAATCTGATTCGCAGTGGCCTCCTGGGATTGGTACAGAGAGGTGCTCGTGTAGGGAGCCTTGGGGTCGGTGCAGACTTCTTTCTTGGACTCACCACTCGCCTCCTCGCCTGGTTGGCAGGAGATGTCACCCACCACCGCCAGTACGGGGGACCGGTGCGGATTATTGTGCGGCCACGGATTATCGTGCGCCGACGGATTCTCCCGCCAATTGGCATCGTTTTGATTCTGTGCCATCGCCCCGGCTGCAAAAGCTACCACGGAGACGGCCGCTCCCATGAGCATTGCCGCTCGGAACCTTTCCCTGATCATCTTCATGCCATCCCTCCGACGCTTTTGATTGGGTTATGGATAGGCTCAAGCATCCCATCTCCTCATTGTTTCGTGTGTGAATAAGTTGTGACAAAGATTTCTTCGACGCGCCTTGATACGGCCGAGAACAAAGAGGCTTACCGCAAGCGGATCCGTCTTCGATTTCGTAACGACCGGATCGAAGCGATGAAGCCGCGCGACATGGATAACCCTCGGCTTCGTGGAAATCCCCGCGGCGCCGATTTGCGCGCGACGCGGTGCTCAGGCGTAGCGAAATAGCGCCTTGAAACCAAAGTCCATGTGATGCTGGATATGGCAGTGAAACAGCGAGAGGCCTGGCTGGTCGGCGACCAGATCCACGGTGGCGCGACCAAATGCGGGAACAATCACCGTATCCTTCATGATGCCGGCAGTGGGTTTGCCATTGAGTTCGATAAGCTCGAATACGTGTCGGTGCATATGCAGGGGGTGAGCATCGTCGCTGCGATTGTGAAACACCAGCCGATAGCGGCCTCCCCGCCGGAACACGAATTCCTGCTCGTGCGGATATTCCTTGCCGTTGACCAGCCAGTGGTTGAACCCGCGGGGCCCGCCCGGCACTTTTTCAAAGACCATGTGAATGGTTTCATCTGGTGGGGGATGCGGAACGGCCTTGCCAAAGATAGTGTAGTCCCAGCGCGCCTTCGCAGGCGGAATCCACTGCGCGCGCGGCTGTGCCTGATTGGCGTACTCCACCACGATGCCCATGCCGGATTGCCGCGCGGCATCGCGCAGCTCGCCTAGAACCCAAACGCCCGGCAGATTCATCTCCACGATCGCATCCACGCGCTCACCTGGGCCGATCTCAATCACATCGACGGGCTGAGGCGTAGGCACGGGATTGCCGTCGAGCGCGATCACTTGAAAATGGTGACCGAATAAGCCAATGCGATGAATCTGGGAGGCGCTGGCGTTTAGCAGGTGCATCAGGACACGCTCGCCTGGACGCACGCGCAGGGGTTCCCCCGCGCCCAGCATTTTGTCGTTAATCGAGTAAAGAGGAGCGCCGATTTCGAGCCCATTGGGACGCTGGTCTGGAGTGGCGGGTTTTTCGGGCATCGGGTCGTCAGGATCGGCCGCCATTTCGTCCTGATCCCTGGTAGTCAGATAGGGCTCCCATTCACGCAGCGCGAGAAAGACCTCTTGGTCGTAGCGCCCAGGGTCATTCGCGGAATCGATCATGAGAAAACCAAACTGGCCGGTGTAGGAGCCGCGATGCAGATCCAGCATGGCCTCGGTGTGCGAGTGGTACCACCGCGAACCTGCGGGCTTGGCGACGAATTGATAGCGCCGGCGCCCATGCGGCGGCACCGGAGGTGTACCTTCTTCTTCCACTCCATCGACGTCCGACGGAACGAACAAACCGTGCCAATGCACATATTCCGGAACATCCGTGTCGTTCACAACCTCTACGCCGACGCGTTGGCCCTCTCGCACCCGCAGCAAGGGGCCGGGGATCTTGTTGCTGTAGCCGATGGTGCTGATCGCGGCGTGAGGAGCCAGCTCGACAATCATCGGCGCGATTCGCAGCGTGAAATCCGCCGCGCTCGCGGTGCCCTTCGGTTCCGAGCCTAACATCGGATGCGGTAGCGGCCCCGGACCCTGCCCCGTCGCTAGCGTCCGCGCAAACGCCGGCCGCAGCCTGCCTGCCCCTGTTGCGATCAGGGTGGCCAATCCAAGTCGTACAAAATCCCTTCGGCTCATGCAGCCTTCATCCCGGTTGCAAAGGCCACCGTAGAGACGAACGCCTCAATAATCGCAGCCGAAATAGAAGACTCTCTTGCGGATCGTGGGCAAAACATCCAAAGCATGAAATTTGTCTGATTGGCAGCCGAAAACAAACGAATGCAATACGATGCCTCATTGCTGCGCGCCGCGGGCGACAACGGAGAGACGCTGCTGGGTCCAATCATGGCACGATTGTCATTGCTTGAATCCACGTAGGACGATGCAAAGTTCTTGAGAGTGAATAGGGGTCGACATGGGACAGGATAGCCTATCGGCCACTCTTTTCAGCAAAGGCGCACATCTTGATTGGCGTGAACTTGGCGAGCTTGCTTGCAATGTCAACGAACGGCCGGACCGGAATTCGACAAGTTGCCCGGAGAAACTTCTAAGCGCTTCGCCATGGCCGTACGAAGATTCTGCTCGTATCAAATGAGCGGCGGCTCGCCGGCTTTTATTACATCACCGTGACTGACTCAAAGTGACCGGGGGTCGCCTCTCAGCGCGTCCGTCGCTGGATGTTCCTTACTTGTGCCAGCGTCATGGATGTGTCACCGATAGCTCTTGGGCTACGGCGAGTTCCGGCGGCAAGAGTGTACGTGGACATGGCAAAATCGGTGGACAGGTTTGGGGCGTCCCATCCCCGGGGAGAAGCTGCATTCTGCCAGTTAACAGTAGTTCGACGAGTCGTGCGCGCTGCGCGGCGTGCGCTTGGTCGAGCGCGCTGAAGGAGCCTCCTAGCTTAGGATCGGCGCCGTGCTTCAACAGAAGTTGGACCATGTACACCGCCCCGAGCTTGCTGCAGTCGCAAGTGGTCTCGAGCGAGGCGTCAATTTGTTGGGTTTGCTGGGCTAGCATGGTCGGCCCGTTCTGGATTCGGGTGTTGGGATCGAGGCCATGATCGAGTAAATACTTGAGTGCGTAGAGAGAACCGGCACAACCCGCAATCTCAGTGGGTATTCGACCCACCTTCTGCAGTAGCATGTCGAACAATTCCATGGATGCGCGCGTCGAGGCATGGGCGGCTGTGCACATTGCCGGGATCATCGATGTTTCGTCGTGACTGTACGGCAGCAGTTGGCGAACAAGATCCGGTCGAGTGTTGGCCACGGCTTGATTGAGCGCAGTAGTGACGCTGATTTCGCTTACAGCGCCGCGGTGTCGTTGTAGCAGCAGACCCAGAACCGCTGAGTCTGGCGGCGAGGCATGAGGTATCTCAATAGTCATTGCGTGAGCCAAGGCGTCCCGTCCGTGACTGTCTGCTAAGTCAATGCGCGCACCATGATCGAGAAGTGTGGTGATCAGGGGAATCGATTCGGCGTCCACTGCTTCAGTCAGCGCGGTTTGACCGTAGCGTTCATCGTTTCCGGAGCAAGCGACGATGAAACAGCTCCCAAGGCGCCATGAACTGCCTTGCTTCTCGTTTACGTTCGCGCCGGCGCTTAGAAGAGATTCCACCGCTCCGATATCATTGCTTTGCACAGCAAGGATGAGTGAGGTCGCGGGGCGAGCGGTTCGATATGGAATGATGCCGACACCCAAGGTCCGCAATAGGACCCCATCGCAGATGATTGCAACCGCGACGAGGATAAGTGTTGCGACGAGTACCCGCTTGGGTTTCGGGAGGGAAGGGAAATACATTGGGTTGGACTGTCGGTCTTCCCTGATAGCAGATCGTCATTGAGCATACGACAATTGTGGTCTGCTCGGGATGGGGAAGATGCGCAACCGTTACCGGTGTCGCGGACCAACTGGCCGCCGTCCGCTTCCCAGTCAGGGTGTGTAGGTCTCCGTGGCTCACCCGATCTCGTCGAAAATACGGCTGTCCTCACCCATGCACTCGCCCGGCACTAGCGAGTCAGAGGCGCAACTCCGAGCGCGACGCTTCGGCTTATTACTCGGCCTTCGGCCCATTGCGCTGCGCAGTCCGTGCTGCGCGCAAGCCCAGGGTGGCCGTCCGTGGCCAAGCGGGTGACGCATGCGTCACGCCCCTTCGGGCCGCCGTTGCCAAAGTCGCCGGCGTTCATCGGGGACAAGTGTCCGCGTAGTCGGCGCGTTGCGCCTCACCTTTCGCGCAAGCTCAGGGCATTGAGCTGGGCATTCCTAAGCGCTCAAGCCCAGTGCGTACATTTATGTACGCCCGTGCGACGCGTGCGTCGCACCCTTTCAGGCGCTCTACGACGCTGCGCGTCGTGGTCTGCCTCCGCTGCGGCCCTGCATGGCATTTCTCCTTGTTGGAACTACAACGTATTATGTAGTAGCATCCACGAGAGGGGTAGGAGAGCATGAAGAAAGCACGCTTGTCGAAAGCCGAGGCGCGGATTTTGGAGCAGTCCTGGAAACTGGGCGTATTCTCTGTGCGCGAAATTCTCGACAGCTTGCCGGAGGAGGAGCGGGTTGCATACACCACGGTGCAGACGCTCGTCTATCGGCTGGAGCAAAAGGGGGCGCTTCGCAAGGTAAAGAAAATCGGCAACGCTCAGTTATTTGAGGCGGCAATCGATCAAAGCGAGTTTCGAGGCGGTTTGGTTCGAGACTTGCTCGAGCTATTCGGCGGGTCCCCTCGCTTGTTGGTTTCCAATCTTCTGGAAACGGGCTCGCTCACCCTCAAGGATTTGAAGTCGCTGCAAAGCGTTACGCCGAGGGGCAAGAACAACCATGGCCGTGGAGGTAAACGCCGTGCATGAGCATCTCACACATGCGATTTACTTTACTGAAATTCATCTGATCTTCTGTTCGATCGTCTGGGTCGCGGCTTGGGCATTGACATCGATTCCGGGCGCAAGCGCTTCCACCAAACATTGGATCTGGCTGGCGACCGCGCTCAATTTCATTGTGCCTCTCGGCGCGATATTCGACGCACTCTTGGCGCAGCATATCTCCTGGGCTTCACCCATTGGACTGGTCGGCGGCCTAGGGGCCTATATCTCGGAGACCACGCCGATTGCCCTCTCGATGGCCGCTCTGTGGTTGCTGGGGTTTGCGGCGATGCTGGCGAGATTGTGGACGCGCATTGTCAATGAGCGTCGCCTCGATCAGGCATCGGTCGGCACCCGAAATTTGCTGCCCGGTCAAACCTTCACCGCTGACGGCATAGCAGTAAGAATCGCGAACACCCGGCGCGGCCCCGCCGTGACCGGGCTCCTACGTGCTCAAATCTCGCTTCCCGCTGGAATTGATCAGCTCCTCAGCGCACAAGAGCTCAATTCGGTGCTCGTGCACGAGCTGACCCATGCGAGGCGGCGGGACAATCTCATACGCCTGACCTATGAGTTGGCGCTCTGCGCATTATGGTTTCATCCGCTGGTCTGGATCACCGGGTCTCGTCTCGCCTTATATCGAGAGCTATCTTGCGACGAGAAGGTCATTCGCAGCGGTCTTGGGCGAGAATTGCTGTCAGCTCTGGGGAAACTCGCGATTGCCGAAGATGAGCCGCTCTTGCAGGCGACCGCGACATCATTGATAAGCCATCGATTGGCTCGGCTGACCGAAGAATCTTCCTCAATAATGAGCCTGCGAGTCAATACGCTTTTATCTATAAGCTTCGCCGCAATACTTGCCGCCGGAGTTTTTGCAACGGTTGCGCACACGGCCTGCTGCTTCATCGCGAAAGGCTGAAAAACGACATCCATGCGGCCAATACCGCAGATCGATTCCCGCCAGTGAAGCGTTTACTCGGTCACTTGACGGCGCTGCTTTGCGTGCTATTGCTCTCAGGCAGACTCGCCGCGGAGTCGCTGCCCGCTGTCACTCTGGTCAAAGCCGCTCGTCTTCTCGATCCAAAAACCGGCAATGTACTCTCGCCGGCCGCCGTGCTCATCGAGAACGGTAAGATCAAAGAAGTCGGCTCAGCCGAGCAACTGCAAGCCCATACGCCGTCCCGCGCCAAGAGGCTCGATCTGGGTAGTGCGACGCTGCTGCCCGGCCTCATTGATGCCCACACACATTTGTTCCTCGATGTGGTCGTGCCCCCGACGGCGGACAGTACGCGTCGCTTCAATGGCGACTTTGTTGCTGACTTGATCTTGGCTATCGTGGAATCACCCAGCAAGCGCGTGTTGCTGGGCGCTCAAATGGCGCGCGAGGATCTCGAAAGCGGCTTTACAACGGTTCGTAACCTTGGCCATTCCGGGATCGACGGCGATACCTCGCTACGCGATGCTATCAATGCGGGCCGTGTTCCCGGCCCTCGCATCTTGGCTTCAGGCCGCAAAATCACCTCGCTCGGCAACTATATCCAAAGCCTGAACCCCGCCCTCGCCGATTCCATCCTTCGGCAGGAGCTGCTCGAAGTCGCGAATCTCGAAGAAGGGCGACGCGCCGTAGATGAAAATCTATTCTACGACATCGACGTCATCAAAATTACTGTTGACGACGACGGTGTCGGAATCAATGCGTCAATCATGTCAGCGATCGTCGAGGAAGCCCATCGCGCGCATAAAAAGGTCGCCGTTCACGCCGTGACTCAGGCGGCGATTCAGATCGCGATCGATGCCGGCGTCGATAGCGTTGAGCACGGAAACGACATTACCGACCAGCAGCTCAAAATGATGCGTGAGAAGGGAATCTTCTTGGACATCACACCAACCTTTTGGGGCGGATTCTTCTCGAAGATTACCGAAACCAGCATCGTGCGCCCGCCTGCCTCCGACGCCGACCTCGCGGCGTCCCAAGATCGCAGGCGCAAGTTCGTGGAGCGGATTCTGAAGTCAGGTGTGAAGTTTGCGGCTGGATCGGACATGTGCTGGTTCTATCCCGGCAAGACACGTGGGGAGGCCTCGGCGACCATGTTCTCCCATTTGCGCGATGCCAATATGCCGCCACTCGACATTCTTCGCGCAGTCACCACCAGTGCCGCCCAAATGCTTGGATGGCAGGATCGTATAGGCGCGATAGAGCCAGGGAAGTTTGCAGACCTTATTGCCGTCTCCGGCGATCCTCTCGTGGATATTGCTGAGTTGGAGCGCGTTCGATTCGTGATGAAAAACGGCCAACTGATCAAGAATGACCTCGTGTCTATGAAGTGAAGACACGAGGCGCGTTTTTCAGCGAAGGAGCGCCGCACCGGAAAACGTCGAGAACGTGCTTCCAAGGATATTGTCAATGGCTCCCATTCGTAGTTTATGGTGGCATCGTCCGAAACTCATTTGCGTCGTACTATTCTGCATGACGGGCACGCTTGCGACTCACGCTGCGGATTCCGCGAAGTCCCCCGACGAAGCATATCTAGATGCACTGCAAGGATCTTGGGTGATGGCAGGAACGCTGGGTGGCAAGCCCGTCCGCTATTTCGCCGATGGGCAACGAGTTCTGCAGGGCGGGTTTATGAAACTTCACATGATCGACGCCGGTTCGCGATCGCCTTATGAGGCAGATGTCTTCATCGGATTCGATGCTAAAGCCAACGACTACATCGCGCATTGGTTGGATCGATTCGGCGCCCCGGGAGCGCGGGTCGTTGCTCAGGGCGAGCGTCAGGGCCAAAAACTGGTACTAATCTTCCCTTATGAGGATGGCGCTTTCCGCGATACCTTTACTTGGCAGCCCGAGTCGAGGTCCTGGACCCTGCTTCTGGAATCTCAGGGGGACAACGGTACGTGGTCGACCTTTGCGAGCTACAACTTGATCCGCAGTGCGGCGCGCTGACCTCGCGCGAGCTGGGTCGAGTGTAGCCCATATAGGCCTTCGAGCATCCCTCAGCCAGCCAGCGGATTGGCCGCGCTTTCCCAGTGCCTGCTCATCCTTGGATGGGCGCTCGCCATAGTTAAGGTCGAGGAATCTTCGTCGCTTCGTAGTCCTGCCCAGCGTGAAGGGTGAGATTTGTAACCACTCGTTCATCACTCTTGTGCAGCGTAATGCTGAAACCCTGTGCGGAAAAGAACTCCGTCTCCGACTCGGCAAACAACTCAAGGGGCTCCGGGCCCAGCGGATCTGTTTGCAAAAACAGGTGCCCGTCTCTCAGCATCAGGTGCACCTTCGGATCCTTCGCCTCGGGGAGCGCCAGCACATACGACCCTACGTATGCGGACAGGGTCGCAGGGTCAATTGGGATCGTAGCTTTCTGTTCCGGATTAAAATCGGGCCATCGATACTCGTGCGCAACGGCGCGCTTAATTTCGCCAATCAGAGCACGGCCGCCGTCAGCATTCGTCATCAACGCAATTCCCTGTCCGGAGCCGATGTAGGCCTCGAGATCGCACTGAAACCCTTCGTTTGATCCGCCGTGACCAAAGCGCAGTGGTTGTTCCGCATCTGAGAGAGCTACGCCCAACCCCCAGCTGTCTTTTTGATGCGTGAGCATCTGACGCGGGGCATCATTCGCGCAGCTTCGCTCAACTCCAAACGCGAGCTCAGCTGTTCGAGCGGCGATCGAAGCAACGGCGAGGAGACCTCGAACCCCGCTATCGGATGCCGACACTTCCCGTCTAAGTCTGACGTTGCCACGTTTGGGATCGACCAATGAACGACAAGCCTATATAGCCACGCACAATAAGACGATTTGCTCCTTGTTCTAAGTGCATCTTGCAGCGATACACAGAGCCTGAATCTGGATCCAGAATATCGCCGCCCCCGTATGCACTTCCCTCGCGCTCAATGTTGCGAATTATGATAAGACCGATGATTAGCTGATTCTTACGGTCGTCCTTGCACTCGCTGCACACTTGAGTCTCAGCCCCAGCCTTAAATATCTTCTCGATGCGTCCAAACAGCTTGCCGTCCTTCTCGTAGATGCGCACAAGCGCTCCTGCGTTTCCCGTCGCGTCGTCAAAGGTCTTCCATAGGCCGACCGGGGACGCTACCTCAGCAGCGCGAGCCGTCATAGGCACGATCGCGGCAAAAAGAAATAAACTCCAAAACACCGTTCGTATAAGTACGCGCATTGAGCACCGTCAGACTTTAGCGGATTGTGGACGCGAAAACCGCCAGCCTTTGAGACCCGGCCCGTGAGCGGCGATGATCAACGTGACAATCACGATCAGCACAAGGGCCTGAATCTTGGCGTCGATGAATGCATTGGAGCTCCCCATAAGATTGTTCATTGCATGCGGAATAAATCCCGCCACCAGGAAGTTGCGATTTGCATTGATATAGATCCACGTCATGAAAATCGACACGCAGGTGATAGCGATGAGAAACCAGCCAAAGTTGTACTTCGATTGGGTGAGACCAGAAGCAAGGAACCCGGGCGCATGCCAGATACCCCATATGACGCCAAGCGTAATAGCAGCCGTCAAAGGCGAGAAGCGCGACAGAAGACGCGGCAACGCGAAGCCGCGCCATCCCGTCTCCTCCCCCCAAGGACCAGGATCGACAAGAATGTGGGCTGTGGTAACTAATGTGAGCGGGGAAGAAACTAGAATCGCATGAATGTCGATGGCATGAGCGACGCTGTTGCCAAAGAAACTCCGTTCGATGAGACCCAAGACGAGCAGTCCCGTTGGAAAGGTCAGCAGTGCAACGAATAACCAGCCCAGCCGAAAGGGCCGAATCAATCCTCGAAATAGAGTCTTTATGCCCTCAAGTCCTCCGAAAAGAGCCGACAACAAGACCGCGGAAATCGTGGGTGAAGATACGCCAACATAGTAGGGCCAACTGGTCAGCAGGGGCCCTAGAGGGCCGAAGTGCGCTTCGAATTGCGGACGGAAAAAAATGACCGCGACACCGAGACCAAATGTAATGAAGAACGTGAGAGCGAAGTAAGCGATCAGCTCGCGAACAACACGGCTTTTTGCCATCTTATCTTGTTCAGATCCAGTCAATTCAGGCATCTGCGCTCCCTCCCATTCAAATCGCGATAAGGAAGTTTTAAGTTCGGTGTGGAAGAGCCAGTTGCGGGAGATTACCCGAAGAGTCACTTGTCCGCAAACGGCGCTTGTAGTAGCATGGCCGCGGGCGGTAGGAGCATTTGAAAACGCGCCTATCGAAAGGCGAGACGCGAATCACGGCGCGTACTGGAGGCTCGGGGCGAGTTTAGTTCGCGTATCTCGAACGCTACCTGAGGAAGAGCGAGTTGGTTTTACAACGGGTCAGACACTCGCCTATGGGATCAAGCAAAAAGGCGCGCTGCGTAAGGTGAAGGAAATTGGCGACGCTCAATGTTCAAGCAGTGGCCTGGTTCGAGACCTCTTGGATCTATTCGGCGGGTCCCCCACCTCTGTGGATCTCCAATCTTCTGGAAACATGCACGATTGCGTTAAGGGATTGGAGGCCATTTGGGCCGGGCGGCAAAAACTGGCGCGGCCGCGCAGGTAAAAGTCATGCATGAGCACATTTCACACGCAATCCATTATTTGCGAAAAAGCCTTTTATCGACCGTACTCATCTGCGCATCCGTAGTCTTCGGCGCGCAATTAGCGAGCAGCGGCAGTTCTCCCGCTGACATCCTCTATGCACATCCTGGCCAACTCGTTTCTGTAAACGGATTTAGGCTGAATCTCTACTGCGTGGGGAGCGGCTCGCCCACGGTCGTCTTCGATTCCGGATTTTTAGACTGGGCGCCCGCGTGGTCAACGGTGCAGCCACAAATCGCCAAGTGGACAAGCGCGTGCAGCTATGACCGTGCCGGGGCAGGTTTTAGCGATCCCGGTCCCATGCCGCGAACCAGCGTGCGCATAGCCGAGGAGCTGCACAGCGCGCTGCATCAGGCCGGCATCGCCGGACCCTATATTTTGGTGGGGAGTGCCTTTGGCGGCGACAACGTGCGCACTTTTGCGGTCCTACACATGCGCGAGGTTGCCGGGCTGGTATTGGTAGACGCCGACGCCACCGATCTTGAACCGAAGGGGATGCAGGAACAGGACCGTCGAGGGCGCGGGCAATTGGTTTCCCAGTTGCGCTTCTGTCGTGACGCGATTGCCGAACACAGGCCGCTCCCATCCTTGGGGTCAGGCCCCGCTGAGTCAAAAAAGACGTGTGCTCAGCAGCTTTTTTTTCGCGGGTTGCCGGAGGTGGCATGGTCGCCGGAATTGAATGCCAAGATGTTGGAAATCGCGCAAACCAAGATTGCGATGTACGACGCTTATGCCTCGGAGATGGAACAAATGACGCAAGACGAAGCCTATTTGCAGCAGCATCGGCGCTCGTTTGGCTCACGGCCGATTCGCATACTCACCAGCGGAAACCACGGCGTGCCGGCGGACGCGCCGGACCGTGTGAAATATGAGCATGAGATCACGCAAGCACAGGCGCGCTGGCTCGCACTGTCTTCGAACTCTAAACAGACATTCGCCCAGAATAGCTCGGAATATATCCAGTTCGACGATCCGGATACGGTGATCAACGCCATTCGCGACGTCTATGACCGGTCAAGCAAACCCTCAGCGGCTCGAGACTGAAAATGTTGCCGACGCAATTCCTTAGGAAGATATGAAGCTGCTCCCCGTGTTTTTGACAGCATGGCTGGCTCTCGGGACGCCAAGCCCAGCGAGGGCGCAGACATCGCAGCCGGTGCCGCGCGTCGTTGAACTGAAGGCGTCCGACGGTGCATCGTTGAAGGCCACCTACTTCGCCGCGGCTAGAACGGGTCCGGGCGTGCTGCTGCTGCATCAGAGCAACCGAACACGCAAGTCTTGGGATGAGCTGGCCGGACTACTGGCGGCAGCCGGAATTAACACCCTTACCCTCGACATGCGCGGATTTGGCGACAGCGGCTCGCCTTACACTAAGCTGACGGACCCCCAAAGTGCACACATGCGCAACATGTGGCCGGGTGATGTCAACGTGGCATGGCAATACTTGGTATTGCAGCCGGGGGTAGAGCGCGATGTCATCGGCGTGGGAGGAGCCGGGTGGTTCGGCGTCCTTCATTCCGTGGAAATAGCGCGCCAACACCCGGGTGGCGTCAAGTCGCTAGCACTTCTTTCCGGAGAGACCTTTCAGGATGGTTTGCAGTTCCTTCAACAGGCATCGCAGCTGCCCGGGCTGTTCGTGGTCGCCGACGATGACGAATACCCTCCTACCGTAGAGGCCATGGAATTGCTCTACATCACCTCCTCCTGCCCCGGCAAGAGGTGGGTGCACTACTCTGCTGCGAGGGAAGCGCCCTGGAGATGGTACGAAACCGCCGATCCCGCCAAAGTACAAACAACGGGCGGCCACGGGACCGACCTATTCAAAGTCCATCGGGAACTGCCCGGAATCATTGTCGATTGGTTCGTGACCACTCTGATCCAAACACCCGGTCACGCGCCGGCAACTACCTTGGGCTCTGCGCAAATCCTTAATCAGCTGCGGATGCCGGGAGGAGTCGCGCAGGTCGAGCAGCGACTGACGGAAGCACGGCGGAACGACCCCAGGGCGCAGTTGTTCCCGGAGATTACGGTCAGCATCATCGGTAACGATCATCTGCGCGCGGGCGAGCCGGAGGCGGCACTCGATGTCTTCAAGCTCAATCTCCTTGCCTATCCTGAATCGGCCGATGCGCATGAAGACCTGGCCGAGGCGTATTTGAAGGTCGGACAGAAGGATCTGGCGCGGCAACATGCGGAAATGACACTGGCTCTTCTGGATTCTCACACGATGCCGGCTTCTTCATGGAGCGATACGGAGCCTCGCCGGGGTGAGATTCGACTTGGTGCGCAAAGTGTGCTCGAGAAGCTGAGTGCTGCGCGCAGATAGAAGTGTTCTAGGTTCTCGTGAATTCACTTATCGAAGGTTCGGTGACCAGAGTCATCCAGGCATGAAACATTTAGTCAACGGAATTCTCGTTTGCATTCTTGTGTTGGGTTCACACCTCAGTGAGGCATCGCGGTCGACCTGGATCACAACTTGGGCGGCGAGTCCCGAATGGGCTGATCCTGATCCCAGCGAACCGCTGCTCAATCTCAACCACCAGACCGTGCGCGAGCGCGTGCGAGTCTCCATTGGAGGCAAGCGGCTGCGCATTCAACTGTCTAACGAATTCGGCACGGCGCCGCTACGGATCGGTGCATCGACGGTCGCCCTACCAGATGATCCGGAAACCGTGAAACCCGCTTCTATTCATACCCTCACTTTCAAGGATCACTCCGCGGTCACAATCCCAGTCGGAGCGACGGTCCTAAGCGATGCGGTCGACTTTGCTGTCCCCGCCGGCACGGAGCTTACCTTAACCCTCTACTTCCCGGATCGCATCGGTGCTGCGACGTTTCATGAGCTCGCGCTCAGGCGCGCCGTGATTTCGCCGCACGGTGACTATACTCATGCGGCCAGGGTGGGCACCGGAGCAACATCGAAAGCACTGGTTTCCGTCAGCGCCGTGCTAGTTCCATCGCGACCTCGCCAACGATTGGTTGTCATGCTGGGCGACTCAATCGTTGACGGATTCGGGTCGACCTTTGGGGCGGACCACAACTGGCCCAATAATCTCTTCCGTCGTCTACAAGAAGCCCCTGGATACTCCAACGTAGCCATCGTCAACTCAGGGATAGGCGGCAATCGGTTGCTGAGCGACGGCTTTGCCGCCGGGACCGGCTTCGGTGCAGGCTTTGGTCTCAGTGCCTTGGCGCGATTTAATCGAGATGCACTATCAATACCTGGCGCCACTCACATTGTCCTTCTCGAGGGTCTCAACGACATCGGATTCCCGGGCGCCAAGCTCGGAGAACGATACCTCGCCGATCCAAAAAGTCTTCCCACCCCGGATGACGTTACCAATGCGTACCGCGAGCTGATTTCAAGAGCACACGCACATGGCATCAAGTTGATTGGCGCGACGCTTACGCCGTTTGAAGGTGTCGATGTGCCCAGCTACTACACCGAGTCCAAGGAGGTCATTCGACAGTCAGTCAACAAATGGATTAGGACTAGTGGTTCCTTTGACGGGGTCATCGATCTGGATGCAGTACTTCGGGATCCAGACCGTCCCAGCAAGCTCTCGCCGCGCTATGCCTCAAAAGACCAACTTCATCCTAACGATTTGGGGTATCAAGCCATGGCGGATGCAATCGACCTCACGCTCTTCAATAGGTGAGCGGGTATGGCATTTCCGACCAGAAGGAACGGCAGTTCGGTTTACTTAGCTCTTTCGCTAACCATCGTCGCTGTAGTCGCCTTCGGCTTCGGGCCGCGGCGCAGAGCGCGGTCATGCCAACGCGTTTACTTCTATATTTGATTTGAGTGTTGAGATTCCGCCCCGAAAAACCACTCTTGTTTTGAGTCCTTAATTCGCGATTACATCCAGGAGATGTATAAGCCATGAACACAAATCACAAGCTGACGTTGACCATGCTAGCCGGTATTTCGATAGGCCTCATCGCCGGTCAGGCGATACATGCGCAGCAAGTGAAGACACGCCCTGCCTACATCATTGCGGAAGTCGAAAAAGATCCCAATAAAACAGGCGACCCCACTGCTATGAAGAAGTACGCGGAGGAAGTACCCAAAACGCTGGCCGCTTTTGGTGCCCAATATGAGGTTACCAGTCCCAGCAACAAAGTTCAGACTCTGGAAGGTGAAGCTCCGAAGGGCTTCATCACAATCCTCGCTTTCGACAGCGTCGAGAAAGCTCGCGGCTGGTACTATTCGCCGGCGTACGAGGCGCTCAAGCCACTCAGGGAAAATACGAGCAAGAGCCGCCTCCTTCTCGTTGAAGGCGTCACCCACCAGTGACCGCGCCACCTGCCATGCCGTCGTCGCAGCGAATCCTCGGATAGCAGTTATTGTAGCGGCGGCAACTATTTCCGGTTCCGACCCCAAGCGGTCCCTCGTCAACGTCGGCTTTGCGACTATCCTAATGGGCGAATCGTTCCAACCGCCGCCAGGCGTCAGTGGGGCACGAAACCCTGGCATAGCCGGGGCTTTGTCGCCCGAGGCCGCTGTCATGGTCGATTCAAGAAATTATTTTTTTGGGTCGTCCCCGCCAGTCCACGCGATGAACTGCCAGCGGCCCCCTTCCTTAACTAGTACGTCGGTGTAATGGCCAGTCACGGACTCACGTTCCTTCTTGTAGTTCTCGCGAACCGTCATGTAGTAGTACTGAACAACGGCAACATTACCTGTGATGGTCGTCGAGATCGGAAAGAGTTCCTGCTCAAGGACAGTCGAAGACTCGTTCTCGTAACGACTCCAATGCTTGAGTGACGCCTTGTCGCGCGGCATCGGCGCGCCGGTCTCCCAATATCTCAAGCTTGGAAGCACTAATGCGTCGATCCAGCTGCTGTCCTTCGCTGCGGCCATCTTCCATTGCTGTTGTTCAACCTTCCAGACTTCCTGCTGATCGGGGCTCGAAGTCTGTGCAGAAACCGCGCCGGCGAACGCGCAGAGAGCGAGCGATGCTGCGGTTAAAGAAATCATGCGGGTAAACATTGCGAATTTTCCTTTTTTGTTGTGGGTGTGTGCATCGGACTCGAACCTTCGGGCGCTGTATACTCAGGATACTCCTGTTTGTCGCTGGCGCTGCTTTTGGATCGTCAGGTCTTTTACGATGGCGGACGGCTATCGACCCTGAGCAGCCTCCGGTCACTGTCAGCTATCGGGTGGCTCGAATCACCTGCGCGCGCGCTGGGCGCGTTCGTTGCCATCGGCGGCAATCGGACGAAGATCCAATACCCACAGCCAGACGTTTGTTGAAGGCTGTGAGAACACGCACGCACGCACCGGAAAGGAAACCAATTATGCCTAGTTCGGCGGATGATCCAGTATCAGCGGTGCAGCAGTATATTGACGGCTTCAACAATGCTGATGTGAAGGCAATGGCTGCGATGTGCGCCGACCCCATGTCCATTCTTGACGGAATGGCGCCGCACATCTGGCACGGGGCGACGGCGGCTCAGGATTGGTACAGAGATGTGCTGTCCGAGGGTGAGCACCTGGGTGCCAAAGATTATCAGGTCGCTCTAGGCAAGCCGGCGCATGCCAACGTGACAGGCGATGCCGGCTACGTCGTCGTCCCAGCTACCATGAAGTTCAAACTTCAAGGCAAACAGGTAACACAATCGGGTGCTGTTTTTACGTTCGCCCTGCGCAAGCTCCCCGCGGGCTGGCGCGTCGCGAGCTGGGCATGGGCCAAAGGTACTGCTTCGGTTTCATAGCCTTATAGTCGTACCTGATGGCCGCCAACGACCCGAAGCCGTCCTTGGAAGACGTCCGCTTTGGGGCGCCCGTTTCAGCAGTACCTACCGCACTCGACGCTGAATGAGCACGGCAACAAGGCCACCAACCAAGCTCGGAATGACGCAGCCTATGGGCCCCATTTTGGATGAGCATCCTCCAACCCATGTCGGCCGCGACACGCTAACTGCAACGCTTGGATCTGAGCAAGATTGAGGCTTTCACAGTGCATGATCTGAGGCGGACGGCCCGGTCCCGCGCGAAGCGGTCATTTGATCCCTTATATGCGGTCAACCCCTCAGTGTGCATGCGCTGATATTTCGAGGAATGGGACCTTGGTCCAGCGAAGCCGTAGGCCCGGCGCCGGTGTCCCGGTGCGGCTCGCGGTACAAGCAAAGTTCGCAAGCGGCGGCGCATGTGTCACGCCGTAGCCTGAGGCCCGCCAAAGTCTGTGCCTGAACATCCAGTGCCCTAAGTGCTTATTGATCTTCCTCACTCAGTGAACATAAGGTTTTGGTGTAAAGATCCTGCTAGGGAGAAATGTCATGAAGGCATCGACTCTCGGGTGCGCAATCGCGATTGCAACCGCTGTATTGGGCATGACAGCGACAGCGGCAACCCATTGGGTTGCCGTAAACGGGTTGGATAACGCCGCGTGCGGATCGCAGCAGTCCCCTTGCCGCTCGATTAGCCAAGCGATTGCCAATGCGGCAAGCGGCGATACCATCAATGTGGGGCCAGGGCATTACGGCGATGTCAATGGTGATGGTAATTTCACCGGGCCCGGCGATGAGCAGCCCGATCCAAATGCTGGGGGTGGTGATGATTATCCCCCTTCGATCCAAGGATGCATCGTCTGCATCACGAAGCCCCTGCACATCTATTCGCTGCAAGGCGCCGCCACAACGGTAATTGGGAGCGTCTCTGGAGCGCCCTACGGTTCCACCGTCATGATCGAAACCGACGGCGTGGACTTTGGCGCTCCGGGAAAAGGCTTCACCATCGAAGGCGGAAGCAACAACGGCGTGACGATCGTTATGACTGGGCTTGGAGTCCACTCAATTCCATTTCCGGTGCTGCTGAATATGTCAGTGCAAGGAAACATCGACCTCGGTGACAAGAATGGATTCGCCTTCTACGGATACCCAGATAGTCTGCGGCTTGTTCCCTGCGGGACCGAAGCGGATTGCCGCTTTACGGCGCAAGTGTTGGTGGCGGGCAATCAAGCGATTAACAACCAGATTGGCGTCAATGTCATACAGAACAATTGTTGCTTTTTCGGTGGTGGGCAGATCATCGTCAGAGACAATGTTGCGCTCGGCGCGAGCACCGGATTCGCCGTCGCTCCAGGAAACAGCGACAGCGCACGCAACGTCCAATTGCTCAATAACGTGGCTACAGGCGGTGGCGTCGGATATGCCGCGATCGTCAGCGGCGACATCAAGTACAACACGGCGTTGAGCAATTCAAACGCGGGTTTCCAGTTGACTCCCGGCGGAGCGGCTTTTTTCAATAATTCGGCAATCGGAAATGGAGGTCCTGGGGTGATCGTCGACTACGGGGTGGGGCCGCTGCCGCCCGACTTTATCCCTGGAGTGACTCTCAATACGTTTACACCCTTCGCGGGCAACAACTTCGGCGGCAATGATAGAGCGAGACCCGTACTTTCCTTGGGCCCCGGCGGTATAAATCCTGGCCCAAGTGCGCATTGCGGCGTGCTAAGTGGAATTTTTTTGCCTGTGGGTTTCCCTCTGAACCCGCCGCCGCCCGCGATTCAACTCCTGGCTCCCAACAATTATTGGGGATCGGCGAATGGCCCTTCTTCATCTGGACCGGGCGACGCGGTCGGCGGGAGCTGCGGTCAAAATAATACCGCGACGGTCGCTGTGCCCTTTTCGAAGACGCCTTTCAGCGTTGGCCTACAAATACCCGCAAACCTCAAGGTGCTGTACTGCGCACGGGGCAGCAACGCGTACGAGGTGGGTGCGCCGAGCAATACTATCTCGAGCGACGTGAGTCCCAACGCCTCCGGCTCGCCCAGCACCTGCGCCGTACCTGCGACCAAGCCGAGTTCTTGGTATATAAGGACAACCACCGATGGTGGTATTACGTGGCATTGGGTCTACACATTAAGTCAGTTGGGCATCGGACTATAGAGTCACTGTCTCGACTACGAGGCTATCGCATTTGATTCCGGCAGACCCCTGAAATCGCTCGGTCAGAATTGGAGATTGTTTAGACGGGTATAGATGAGGAATTACTCGCTGAAGAGAGAGATCGCGACTAGCTCAATGGATATGGTACTCGTGGTTCGCTCGAACCGTTGCGTTCGATCTGGCAGGTGGCGACCGCTACCTGCCGATGGCGAATGGCAGGAATCTGGCAGTGTACTCTCGTAGTCGTCACCGCCGCCGGGCGCTGATCGAGCCGTCCCTTAAGCTGTTCCGATCAGGATTGCATAAACGATTGTGCTTAGCCCAAGAGCCATAGCCGCGTTCGCCAATGTAATGACAATTGCCGCGGCCGCAGAGGGAAGCGTCTTGAGTTCGTAGAAACGGCGAATTGCCAAGCACCAATAGACAGGCAACACCGACATGGCAATTATCGATTGAAGTTGGGCCTCCAAATTTCCAAACCGGTTCCGAGTCACAGCCCAAACCAAAAGCTCACAGACCGTGAGCGCGGCCAGCAGGAAAGAAGCTACATTGAGGGCAAGCGCCACATGTTCGAGGTAACGGCGATGCAGTCGATAGAAAATAAGCTTTTGGAGCCCGGCGACAAGCATAAAAATCAAAAGTGTGGCCAGTTCGCTCAACCAGTGGCCGAGTTCGCGGAAGCGCGCGGCGACCGCCGGACTTTGCCAGTCGACGTTTGGCCGAGACGACATGAGATGCGAGAGGACACCGAACGGATCAGAGTCCTGCACTCGTTCCAGCAACGAGGTGCCGGGACTGCTAACGGCCACTCCAACGACTACTTGCAGCAGAAATAGGACTATATAGACCCGTAGAGGGCCGACGAACGGTTGGCGTCGTCCGGCAACGTAGCTCTTGGCAAGGGCGCCTGGCTGCATGAACAACAGACGCATCGTTCGCGGCAGTTTGCCGTCTACATGCAGGAATTCATGTGGCAGTTGTTCGAACAGAAAATGTTTGAGTTCGAAATCTTTAGGCGAGATAAACTTTTCGCCGCACTCAGCGCAATAGCGACTTTGCCGGTTCGCTCCACAGCTCGGACATTTTAGAGCTGATGGCGTCGTGGCACCGATCACTCCCATATCGCCAATCCCTCAGCTCGAAAACTGCTGTATGGGAATATACGCATACTGCCTGCCGCCGAGAAGCTCAGCCAGCAATTTGACGGCCTAATGCTAGTTGGGAAGGGGTCGGATGGCATATGCCGGACCCGCTATTCCGCTCTACTTACCAATTCAACACGTCCTGAGACCATACGCTCGCATTGCTCGTTAAATATCGATCGTATGACAGCTTTCTGGAAGGCATTCCGGCATGTCGAACGTCCGGGTTTGGCCGAGCACTGCCCGACGCCGACGCGATGGCCACCCATCGACTCGTGTCGACCCTTTCCTGCCGCTCGCCACCGTCGGCTATGCGGCAGCAGAAACGTGCAGCTTCTCGAACAACTAGTTGGCTTTTCGCCTTTCAAGACCATCCCGGCTGCAATTGGATCAAACGCTTCCGGAAAGACGGTTCGCTTATCGAATACCGCACCTGAGAATTTCGCGCGGTTCAGAATGACATTTGTGTGATTTGCGCCCTGGAGGGAAGTGGCACCCCCAAGGTTGTCCAAACCACGATTGACGGCGGTAAGATTAGCCTATCGGAACTTGACGTGGAATTCACACCCCCATAACGACGAGCGCGGCACACCCCATGGATTTTACGGGCAAGCACGTGGTGATCACCGGTGGCTCGACCGGGATCGGTAAGGCGACAGCCGTCAAGATAGCGTCGCTCGGCGGAAAGGTGATCCTGATCGCTCGGCGACGGGAGGTTCTCCAGCAAGCGGTACGGGAGATCGGCGCGTCGGCCAGCTACATCGTCGCCGACGTTGGTGTAAAGGCTCAGATTATTGCCGCCGTCGATGAGGCCATCGAGCGTTGCGGACCCATCGATGGGTTATTCCTCAACGCTGCGGCCGAGGGGATGTTCGCACTGACGCCGGATTACACCGATAATGCATTTGAGCAGGCAATGCGCGTGAACGTCTACTCGTTGTTCTGGACCATCCGGCATGTCCTGCCCGGAATGATGGCTCGCGGTAAAGGCGCGATCTTGATCACAGGCAGTCTCGCAGCCGAGCGTGGGATGATCGGCAACATCGGCTATCTTGCGAGTAAACATGCGGCCTTGGGAATAGCGCGAACTATCGCGATGGAATCGGCGCCAAGCGGAGTTCGATGCAATTGTCTGAATCCCGGCTTCATCGACACGCCGCTTATGAACGCCTGCCCTGAAGAAGACAAGGCAATGATGGCTGCACGCACGCCGCAGCGCCGAATCGGCAGACCGGAAGAGGTGGCAGCCGCGGCTGCTTTCTTGCTCTCGGACGATGCGAGCCATATCACGGCCCAGAGCCTGGCTGTGGACGGCGGACTTCTAGGTACTCTGCCGATCCGATAAATCGGTGGGGAGCGTTGCCCGACCGGCTGGCAAGGCACTTCTGAGAGGGCTTGCGACTGAGGCGGGGCGCTCGCCTTTTTCCGGGCCGTACCGCGGGGTTCAGCCGCCGCGGTACGGCCCAGGCTCGCTCAGTTCTTGGCAGTTTTCATTGTGACCTGTGCCATCCGCGCATTACTCCCAAATCAGCGAGCTCACCCTTTCGACCCGCTTCCGCCGGTGACGAGCGGCTGCTCTGCGGCATCGGGAAGTGCTGCCGGATGATTGAGTATCTCGATATGTAGCGTGAACAGTTTGTCCGCCATATTGCTACTCCGGACCAAGCCTTGTGGCTAAGGGCAGCCGATTACTACGTCCCCTGCGGGCGGGCAGATCATCGCTTGAGCGTTTCTGATCGCTCCATCCCGATTCACGGCGACCAGCCATTCGGACATGCCACCACGCTGCTTGACTTCATAGTGCTCCCAATGAATTTCCTCCTTGTCGGGCGGGTCGATCCATTGATCCAATTCTAAGTCGAAACCTCGGTCTCGATTGCCCACGAAACGAATTGACGACACTGCACCCCATTTAGCCAACAACCGAATGGGCGGTATCGGGCCCGGAGGCGCTTTGACCCCACTCTCAAACGCCCGCAATTTCTTGATCAGCCCATCCAGCGCGTGTGCACTCGGGGATGGGACGACGTCGGTTTCGATCCCTGCTGTTGACGCAACGTGAATCTGCCGGGCCAACTCGGTGTCGTACGGCATCACCAGCACATGCACCGCTGCTAGATTGGGAGGAGAGAGTTCGAACTCCCATGTGAGCGTGATCCGCGCCTCAGGGCCAGCCGATCCCTTGGTGGGAGTAAAGGTCCACTTTCGAATCGCGTCCACTGCGGATTTATCGAGTCGTGGGTATCCACTGCTGCGAACCACCTCAACCGTTCTGGCGTCCCCCTTCTCATCGACCAGCACCTGTACTACAACATAACCTTGCTCGCGCATCGCAATCGACGCGGGAGGATATATTGGCACTACGCGCTGAACGACAGAAATGTTCTGTCCTCCACCTGCGGCATCAGGTCCCGCACCAGATGCTTTCGAGCCTATCCCATCTGCGCTCGACCCTACGCCGGAAGCGGTCGAAGCAGTCTGCTCGGAGTCCAAGACTTGTAGGCGTGGTGGTGGCGGTTCTTCATAAATCGGCGCTGGGACATGGTGAGGCAAGAGAATAGGGCTCAACAAATTCAGCTTCAGCGTCGGGAGCGTCCAGTCGGTCAGTGGTCGGGGCGGCTTGTCGATAATCGTAACGAACATTGGCTTGGGAGTGACGACGCTTCGCACTGTGATCGTACGAGTCAGGAGCGCACAGATGATCAATCCGTGAACGAGCACGATGGCGACTAGCGTGCTTTCCCGCGCCGTGTATCCGCGTTTTGGATCGCGATCCATGTGCAAATCGGTTCCAGCAATAGGCGCCAGCGATCAGGGCCAACCTAACAGCCCGTGCCTGGGCGGCAATTAGAATTCGGGTCCGCCGCCATAATCAATGCTACACCCACCACGCTATTGAGATCCGCGGATACAGATTTTGATTCCGTCTGGCTTCTGCGCCCATCTAACGGCGATTCGATGGCGCATTGAAGCGCTCGGTCGATAAGCGCTTTTGCTGGGCGCCAACCTACCGCAAGCCACGAACGGCCGCTTACCGGCGGCTTTCATAGATCGCCGAGAGACCGCAGTTGGCCCCGTCTGTTGACGGCTGCGACTCTAAGCGACCCGGAGACTTTTCAGAAAGCGAAGGGCAAACTGCCGCCTACGCGCATAGAGCAGGTTTCCGGCTCGATGTGCTGGTGTCGGCAGTAGTTCTCATCGTATTTATCCGACGTGAAGGTCCAAAGCGTAAGATCGGCGACTTGTGGATGCCCATAGCGGCTACCTGCTTGATCGGTGTGAGCCGCGGGTTGCCGCTCTTCTTATATATGCACGAACGCCAGCTAAGCGGCCCGGAGTCGCGCCTCCGGGCCGCCGTCGAGCATCGCCGCGGCGAGGGAGAAGCGTCGCGGCACAAACGGCGAGACTGGACCGGGCTTACCCTTAAGTTGTTTCTCTATGTCGTGTGCATTTAAGGTCATGGACAATCGTGCAGCCATAAGTTCAAACTGAGGCGTGCGGTTCGGTGGGTTTATAGAGCGCGCCGTCCGGCAAGGGGATGTCGTCCTTTACTACAATGGAAAGGGACCTGTGCTTCGGCGCAGGTCTCCAGCATCTAACTAGAACTCGAAGCCCGAACGGACTACCGCCATGAAACCATTGCCGCCTCCCGATAATGCAATAGAGCGTGATGATGCAGTAGAGGTTCTGCGCGGGTGGGTGGTCGGGGAAGATCTTTATGTTTCACTGGCCTTTGAGTCATTTGGAAACAACCCTGGAATTTGGGGCCAGTTGCTTGCGGAGGTCGCATCACATCTCGCGGATGCAATGAGCTTCGAAGGCTATGGAGAGCGCAACGCAATCTTTGCCAAGTTACGGGAGAGTCTGATCGCGAATATGGAGAATCCATACCCTGGGTTGGCCGGGGCGGTAATGAATCCGGTGCAGTGAACGAGTATCGCTAGGCCCGAGCGTTAGAGATGGAAAGTCAGTTTGGCAAATGACTTCGATCCATATCGTATCGACAGTGAAAGTCAGCACGACGCGTTTAAAGCTCTACGCGGCGGCCTAGTTGAAGGGAATGGTCAAAAAAGCAGCACTTCAGTGCAACTCGCTGAATGGCGATGACGTTTCGCTGACAAGGAACCGGTTATCCACCGAGTTATCCACCGGGAAAGGGACTAACTCGCGAGACCGCTGTCGGATCTCAATCGAGAATGCGGTCAGTTGAGAACTTCATATTCACTCTTAACAAACCCGATTGAATAGGTCGTCGTAAGGAGGTGTTTGAGTCTCAAGCCGATGCCCTGGGTGTAACTGACACATTCCGATCAAGCCTGATCCGCATACGGGTGAACGGTGCAACAAAGAAGGGGGTAGAATGCTGCATGGCAAAAGAGCAGGAAGCTGTTGATAACCTTCTGGATGCGCTCGTGTGGATGCGGCGCAAGTCCAAAAAGTACGAGCCCGTCGATGCGTTGATTGATGAATTGGTAAAGATGCGACGCAAAGCCAAAACGAAGGTCGCCAAGAAGAAACCCGGCAAGAAGAAGACGCGAAAGCGGGCTAAACGTTAGTTCGGATCGATTTGCGACCCGGATGTCGCAGCGGACGCGCCAGCCTATCGGCCAGGAGTCTCGATAGGGCGAGGTCGGGTACCTTATCGAGGAGATGCAAAATCTCATCAATCCGACCGAACGCCGAGACATAAAGGGCTCGGCTGGGTCGCAGCGAGGCTGGGAGCCGAAGCATCGCCGTTAGAGTCACGCCTCGAACTCGCGGATGCCGAGTGGGTGCATGGACTGCAGGAACAGCACGGTCAGAAGAAGGACAGTGGTCAAAATTTCAGCAGTGCGACCTAAGCGGCTGAATGGCGTTGACGTTTCGATCACGGCGAACCGCTTATTCACAGGGTTATCCCCCGTGATTGTGGATAGATTGGATAAGTAGCACGGTCAAGCTCACCGGGGTTCGCTATGAACGCCACGACCCGCGGCCATCACGCCTTTCTCTGGCCAGCTTTCGGCGAGTCACGTTGAGTTTACCGCCGACGCCTTGTGTCGACGCGCTTGGCGGCCACATTGCGCGCCGCTGGGGCGCCTTTCTTCGCAATCTGCGCCTGCCCGGCCTTGGTCATCAAGCGCGATTGTTCGTACATCTCGATCCACTTCTCGCTCGAAATCGCCGAGATCAGCTTGCCAATCGCTTCGAGCGGCAAATCGTCCGGCGACTCGAAATGAACGCAACACTTCCCCATGTCAAGCTTCTTCCCCGCCGCCTTGAACGCCGCCTTCAGCTGCTCGAGCTGACTCGCACTCCAAAACGCGCCCATGAGGTAGAGCGAGTAGTAGTTCTTCTGCGACGAGAGTGCGACGTAGCAGATCGGCTGCTTGTTGTAAGTGTCTGGATATCGGGACAGGGGGATCGTCCAGCCGATCGTGCCCCAGACGAGGCACTCATCGTAACCGCGCGGAATGTGCTTTTTCACGAATGCGCGCACCGTCTCGATCGTATTCGCACGATCGGTGGGGAGTGAGGCGATGTATTGCGCAGGCGTCTTGACGTTCGATGCTGGTTTCATGGATTCGTCGTCTTCCCGAACGAAGTGGTCACCAAACGTTTGAAAACCAGCCAGCGGCAGGGGCTGCGAGTATCGCGTAAGTCTTAAGCCGTGCGCAAGCGCGGCGTCTTTTGTTCTTAAAGTCACTCGCTGCACTACGAACGCCGCGCGGATGTCCACGAAGGCTTCCTCACGCTCGGCTGCGCCCATCACCTGGCGCTACCTTTTGAAATGCACTCTTATGGATGGACGGCAATAGCCGATATCTCGATTTTCATATCGCGGGGCAGCCGAGCCACCTCAACTGTCGCTCGTGCGGGGGGCGCATTCTTGAAGTACGTAGCATAGACTTCGTTCATCTTCGCGAACTCGCTCACGTCCTTGAGGAAGACGGTGGTTGAAACGATGTGTTCCATTGTCAGTCCGTCCGCCGCAAGCACGGCTTTCAGGTTTTCGAGGACGCGGCGTGTCTGATCTTCGATCGAGGCATCTCCCATCGCTTGGTTGCTCTTCGGATCGATCGCGATCTGTCCGGAGAGGTAAACGGTCTTTCCGACCCGGACCGCTTGTGAGTAAGGGCCAATCGCCGCGGGCGCGTTCGGCGTCGCTATGACGTTCTTTCCGGCGTCCTGCGCATTCGCGATAGCGGCACACAAGATGAATCCCAAACCAACCAACCCAGCGATCGCCGGACTGACCAAGCTGTGCCGATTCATAATGTCTCTCCCGTTGTTAGTACAATTGGCCCTAAGGCCCGCGCTGCAAGGCAGCTGCCAGCTGTCTCTAATCGACCCGTTGCCGCCGTTGGCGATCTTCCGGCAGCTTGAAAAAAATCGCAGTGGTGAGGAGCGCGGAAGCCGCTCCGGCACATTGCTTATTTCCAGCGCGAAGAGTAGCCGCGGTTCCCCATCGTTCCCGCAAAACCGATGATGGCCTTAGCGAACAGACCCTTCGCCGACCGCTCGATCTCGATGGGGCGCGCCTGCTCCGTTGGGAAGATGAAATCCTCGACATTGCGGACGCGCTCGTAGTAGCGGTCGAGGCCAGGGGCGGTCATCTGGCGATGGGACTTGTAAGGCTCCACACCGGCATAGAGTTCATCCAGTAAGGGGTCCGGCAAATAGAGTTGGGTAGTGACGACCTGCCGCTCATGAAAGACCTTCACATGGATGTGAGTCGTGCGGCGGAGGACCTTGAGGGGCTCCGGCGCGGGCACGAGTTCCCAGCCCGGCACGACGGTGTCGAACTCGACGTAGCCGCTCTCGTCGGTGATCTGATGACCGCGCAGGAAGGTCTGCCCCGTCGTATCCACCGTTTGCAAGTCATGGCCGACATTTGAGTACAGTCCCAAGCCGTCCGTCTGCCAAAGATCAACCACTGCGCCACTGAGCGGCAGACACGCGCTCTGACCCACCACCACGCCTGCCACGACGATTCCAAGCCGCAACGGGACCCCGGGATGCCCCTCGGCGAGCGCGCGTCGCTCCAGCGAGGATTCGTAATAAAAAGGCCCCTCGGTCGCCTCCGGAGTGCGCACACAACTGAGCGTCGCGCCGCCCATCCGGTTGACGAAAGCGTCCAATTGCTTTCGGGTAAATGGCGCGCGTCCGTCGACCATCTGCTGGGCGCGGGCGAAGCCCGCACCCCCGGCCGCGAGGACCAGCGCTGAGCCAATGAGGAACCGGCGCCGGCTCGTGTCTAGGAGCGGCGCTTCTGTGCTTGCTGAATGCTTGTCCTCTACAAACGGGCGGTTGCGAGTGGTCATGGTGTCCCTCTAGCGTCGATTATTTTTCTTTACTTACGCGTCCGACTGTCCCGGCAGACTCTACTTCACCTAATCCCCGATGTCGAAGCCCGGCGGGCGCCGAGCTACTGGCCTTCTGGAGGTTGCCACAGTTCTACCTTATTGCCCTCAGGGTCCATGACCCAGCCAAACTTGCCGAACTCCGATTCCTCAGTTTTCTCCAAGACGTCACATCCTTCAGCACGGAGTGTGGCCAAGAGTCCCGGTAGATCGGACACCCGGTAATTGACCATGAACGATGCAGTGCTTGGGGCAAAGTTCTTACCATCTCCGACGAACCAAGCGGTTTTCCCCGCAATTGGATGGCCTGAGCCATCCACCCAGCGAAATGCCGTGCCGCCCCATGCCTGAACGTCAATGCCAAGGTGCTTCTTGTACCAGGCCCGCAACATCGCCGGATCCTTGGCTTTGAGAAAAATGCCGCCGATGCCTGTGACTCTGCTCATGGCCTTTTGTCCTATGTGATTGTCTGGAGGGTTGCTTGAATCCGGTGCGATGGTCGCCGCGCGAGCTAGTGTCGCCAAGACGGAAAACACCATGGCACCTGCAAATCGTCGGTAAAGCATGTGAACTCTC
This sequence comes from uncultured Gammaproteobacteria bacterium, assembly GCA_963749775.1. GTDB lineage: Bacteria > Pseudomonadota > Gammaproteobacteria > Steroidobacterales > Steroidobacteraceae > Bog-1198. Next base: position 52,079 of record CAVVPB010000003.1, on the reverse strand, counting down.
CCCTAGAGAAAATGAAACTACAGAATGCAACGAGGCGACGAAACCGTCGCTCACGGGACAGAATTATCCAACCGCATTTGTGCGCTCCCTGCGGCCTTCACCGAGGGGATAGTATGTAAAAAGAGGATAAGGCCGCAAGAATCATCCATTCGGCGAATGTCATCAAGGCTTGTGCTCCGCTGCGCTACGCAACCGCCGCCGGTGGGTCGCGGCATCCTAGACGCTCCGTCGATGGGGCGATGTGTGGGACCCGTCATTGGCGTTATCATTCCTCATAACGATCGGGATGCCTTAAAGGGATGAGGTCTATGAATCAGTGTGCGCTCGCCGTATGGGTAGTTGTGGGCTTGGCGTCAGTCGTCGCGGTCGAGGCGGCGCCGGAGGTTCCCGCGCCGCCGGTCGCGGAGCGCCGTCCGTTTGACGTGGTTTCGCCCAACGGCAACCGACGCGATGACTATTACTGGTTGCGGGATGACACCCGCAAATCCAAAGACGTGCTGGCCTACTTGGACGCCGAAAACGCGTACCGAGATGCGTACATGGCCCCGAGTGCCGGTCTTACGCAAAAACTCTACGACGAATTGATCGCGCGCCTAAAGCCGGACGATGCCTCGGTGCCGGTGTTGGACAGGGGCTACTTTTACTATTCGCGTTTTGCGCCGGGCTTGGACTACGCGGTGTATGCGCGGCGCAAAGGGGCGATGACGGCGCCGGAGGAAGTGCTGCTCGACGGTAACGCCATGGCCCGGGGTCACGGGTACTTTCAGATCGGGGACACCGAGGTCAGCCCGGATGGCAGGCTACTGGCTTACACGGAAGATGACGTGGGTCGGCGTCAGTACACGCTGCACATCAAGAACCTGGAAACGGGGCAGACCTTAAGCGAGCGGGTCGACAATATCGAACCCGACTTCGTCTGGGCGGCCGACAACCGCACCTTAGTCTATGTCGAGAAGGATCCGGTGACGCTGCTGTCGGTCCGTGTGCATAAGCACCGCTTGGGTGCAACAGGTCCCGATCCTCTGGTGTATGAGGAGAAGGATCACAGTTACTACATGGGCGTGCGGAAGAGCCGGTCCGAGAAGTTCCTCTTCATCGATCTTTTTAGCACTCAGCAGAGTGAGGTGCGCTACGCCGACGCGGCGGATCCGAAGCTGAAGTTCAAGCCGGTACTGCCGCGCGAAGCGAACCTCGAGTACCACGTCGATCACTTAAGGCAGAACTTCATCATTCGCACCAATTGGCAGGCGCCCAACTTTCGCCTCATGCGCGCACCGATTGCGACGAGCGCCGACAAGCAAACCTGGGTCAACGTCATTCCAGCGAGAGACGATACTTTCATCGCGGACTTTGAGGTCTCTCAGGACTATCTGGCTATCAATGAACGCTCGGGCGGCCTGCTTAAGATGCGGGTGAGGTCTTGGGCCGCCGGTAAAGACACCCTCATCGCGTCCGAGGAACCGAGTTATGCCGCCTTGCTCGTGCATACGCCCGGACTGAAGAATTCTACGGTGCGCTACGTCTTCAGTTCGCTCGCGACGCCGCGCACAACGTATGACTACGATATGGGATCAGACGTTAAGGAAGTCAAAAAGACCGAAGCGGTGCTGGGCGGATTCGACGCGGCAAACTACCGTACGGAATTCCTGTGGGTGAAGGCACGTGATGGGACACAAATTCCCGTATCCCTGGTCATGCGCAAGAGCGTGCGGCTCGACGGGTCGGCGCCGCTGTACCAGTACGGCTACGGTTCCTACGGCAGCTCGACGGATCCCGTGTTCCGGTCCAACTGGGTCAGCCTTCTCGATCGCGGATTCGTCGTCGCGATCGCTCATATCCGCGGCGGCCAGGAACTCGGTCGCGCGTGGTTCGAAAACGGCCGGCTGCTCCACAAGAAAAACTCGTTCACGGACTTCATCGACGTCACGGAGCGCCTGGTCGCGCTTCAATATGTGGCGAAGGATAAAGTGTTCGCATCGGGAGGAAGTGCCGGAGGATTGCTCGTGGGCGCAGTCTCCAACATGGCACCCCAGGACTACCGTGGCATCATCGCCTACGTCCCGTTTGTGGATGTGGTCACTACGATGTTGGATGAGAGCATTCCGTTGACCTCCAACGAATTCGATCAGTGGGGCAATCCGAAGGAGAAGAAATATTACGATTACATGCTCTCCTATTCGCCCTATGACAATGTCACGACGCAGCGCTATCCCGCGATGTTGGTGCTGACCAGCCTGTGGGATTCGCAGGTTCAGTACTATGAGCCGACCAAGTGGGTAGCGAGACTGCGTGCCACGAAGACCGATCATGAACCGCTGGTCTTCAGCGTGAACATGGCCGGCGGCCATGGAGGCAAGTCAGGGCGTTTCCAGCGTTTCCATGACACCGCCCTCGAATATGCGTTTATTTTCCGTCAGCTGGGAATTCAGGAGTAAGTTCGATTGTGGGATGCTTCGGGCGGCCGATCGGCCGCTACGAGCCTTGATAATCCAGCCGCTCATATCCTATTTTTCATGCATCGGCTCGAAAAGATTGCCGATTACCGGTCGCTTGCCGATACCGCAGCCCACAAACGGAGTGGACATAGAATGCGAACGCATTATCGGTGAGGTGCAGCCATTTCGGAAAGTTCCCTTGGCGTGGAGTCACCCGCTCGCCTCGCAAATATCACATTGGCCCAGTAGAGTGTTCACGGAGCGCATTCATTCAACTTGTGGGGTTCACATGTCTATTTCTATGTACGATGTCTCGATTCCGATCTTTGTCTTAAGTCTCAATAATCTTGCCGCCATTCTCGACAAGGCGGCGAGTCACGCGGAGGCGAAGAAAGTTGACCCGAAGGCGTTGCCGGCGGCGCGCCTCATCGTCGATATGCTGCCGCTGTCGGCGCAAATCCAAATTGCATGCGATACCGCGAAAGGTGCGGCAGCGCGCTTGGCCGGCGTGGAGATCCCGAAACACGAGGACACGGAGTCGACCCTTCCGGAACTCAAAGCGCGCGTGGCCAAAACAGTGGAATTTATCAAGGGCATCAAGCCGGAGCAGCTAAACGGAGCCGAGACGCGGGATATTGAGCTGAAGTTTCCGTCCGGCACCTTGAAGTTTACGGGCCTTAATTACCTCACAAATTTTGTGTTGCCGAATTTCTTCTTTCACATGACGATGACTTATGCGCTCTTAAGGAAGAACGGCGTTGAGCTCGGTAAGCGGGATTTTTTGGGACCATCGCAATAGGACGCGTAAAAGGATCTGCCGCTCGCCTCAGCCCGCCCCCCGGGGGGGGGGGGGGGGGCTGAGACGCAACGGGCTGAATTTTCATCGGTTGCCACCCGGAGCCGGTTGTATCGAGAGATTGATCGCCTAAAGCCGCCGCCTGCGGCGCGTTGTAATATTCAGCATGCCGCCAACTTGTGGCGCTCAACCGGTGTCTAGCTTACGGATGAGGATGCAAATGGACCCAATCGTACCAGTCGATGTCACTCGCTTTGTCCTGGATTTGCACCGCGACTTTTCCGTAACGCCCAGAGCCACCAAGCCCGGGCCGCCGCAGCGGATCGATGGCGTGACCATTGGCTTCGTTTCGGTGACGAGGGACGCGCCTCACAACGGCGAAGTTCACCCGGACGGAGACGAAATCTTGTATGTCATTTCCGGCAGATTGCGCGTCATTGGCGAATCCGAGCCGAGCAAGGCGATTGACTTAGGGCCCGGAGATGCCTGCATCGTGCGCAAGGGTGAGTGGCACCGCGTCATGATGATGGAACCGGCACAGCTCGTCCACATCACGCCAGGGCCGCGCGGCGACTACAGGCCCTTATAAGAATCAAAAAACCAATTTCGCTGCCGCTCAGCTGTCATGCCAGGAAATGCGCGCCGGTGAAGTCCTGTGAATTGATGTTTGTGATGCGGTCGAGCGCAGCAGGCGGTCGGTGTCGAGCGCGGAATGGCGATGATCGACGGAAGCGCTCGCAGCGGTTTACCATCGCACACTATGAATGATCCAGCCAATGCGGTCACGCTGCTTTTTTCCTACGGAACGCTTCAGGACGAGACGGTGCAGATGGCGAATTTTGGACGACGCCTGAAGGGTCGCCCAGACTCTTTGCTCGGCTTTGCCCTCTTGCCGATCGCGATTGATGATCCCGCGGTCGTGGCGTTGAGCGGCAAATCGCAACATATGATTGCCAAGCGCAGTCACACCGGAGACGTGGTCCCTGGGATGGTGTTTGAGGTCACGGCAGAGGAACTCGCCGCCGCGGATCGCTATGAGGTATCGGACTACAGGCGGATTCTCGCAACACTTAAGTCCGGGGCGGAAGCCTGGGTTTATGTAGGAGCGTGAGCGCTGCGTCGCGCACTAACACACGTCGGCGGGTTCATCATCCCACCTGACCTCGGTGTCTTGGAAAGCGGAATGCCACTGGCATCAAGGCGACCCCAAGGGAGCATTGATCGCCCATTGCTTGGCAGAGCGCCTCAACCAATGCCGCTAGCCGTGTGAACGGGACTTAATCAAACCAGAATCGATAATTGAGCGCGGCGTCGCCTCAGACAAAACTCTGAACCGCTTCACAAATGCTAATAAGGGAGGCGCCTATAGTATTCCGTCGTAGGTTATCTAGATGAATTTAAGTTCATCCTTCTCGTGGTCGTCCGCCAGCATTCGCGTGCGTTGACTCTCGAGGCAAGGGCTTGATTGACGTTCAACAAGGAGATCTTTCTATGAATTCTGTTAATAAGATAGCCGCCGGAGTGCTGTTCGGGATGGGGCTTTGTGCGCAACCCATGCTGGCGTCGGCGGAGCCGGGACTGTCGGTGCAATCGGAGCGCGCCGCGCACCCACGAATCGTCGCGGCGATTCGTGAAATGCAAGAAGCGTTGAGAGAATTGGAAGCCGCTCCGGACGACTTTGGCGGTAATAAGGCTGCGGCTATCGCCGATGCGCATCGGGCAATACATTCTTTAAAAAGAGCGCTGTATTTCCGCTTGAAAATGGATGACCAAGCCATCGACCGAGCACAATAGCGGGACATCCTCCTCCCCCGGCGCGGAGGCGGGGGAGGAGGATTAATCCAGGGCGGGAGTAATTAGCTTCGCCGAAAGCACCTCCCTAATAGTGGAATACTTGCGGCGGTCCCCTAACCGCCATCGCCAGCCGAACGATAGGTCAAGTCAGATTGCGGCTAGGTCACAGTGACCGCAAGGTTGCACTTGGAGGCCTCGCTGATTAGGCTGTCCGGACCGCGTCCGTTCAGTTAGCCTACGGCGGAAACACAATGAAGCGCACATGGACAATCATCGGCGTCCGAGACGTTCCGGGCAGCTTCAAATGGTACCAGTCGCTCTTTGGGCAGTCCGAAACGGCTCCGGGCCATGACGACTTTGGTCAGATCTGTGATTCGGATGGAACCGTCTTGCTCTGTCTCCACCAGTGGGGCGCGCACGAGCATCCGTCCTTGATGAGCCCGGACAAGGCATTACCTGGAAACGGGCTGCTCTTGTTTTTCCGTGTTGATGATTTCGACAGGGCATTGAAGAGGGCCCACGCCCTTGTCTCCCGACTCGACGAGGAGCCTCACGTGAACCCGAGCACTCAAACGAGGGAGTTCTCACTGCGGGATCCGGACGGATACTACGTCACAATCAGTGCGCTCTCTGCGCCGTAGCCCTCAGGCGACCTACGAAGCGCTTGCGCTTTAAGTCATAGGCCGAACCGACAAGTCAGACCGGGATCATCGTGTCGGCGCCTCTACTCATTTTTGGGAAAGTTCGCGGATTGAGTGATCGGAAGCTGCCCGTCGTAACGCATTATTTAATTCACTAATACGGGCTCCGGGAATTTCCACTTGCCGCTCAGGATTTCTGCGCGCGGACGGTACAACCGTACGGTGTAATTCCAGCCGTTCATAATGGGCAGGCAATTCGGATTTTTGCCATCGCAACCTCCGAATTGGATGACAATCGACCCGTCCACACTCTTCTTCGAGGTAATGTTGTTCAGCGAGTAGGCTTCTTGGGGGTTCTTCTCGAAGTAGCCTTGAGCGTTGTAAAGACTGATCGACCAGAAGCCATCCACGGGAACGTCCTTGACGGTGAGTCGATAGACCGCCTTGCCGTCGTTCTGGGCTGGCGTGAAGTTGAGGTAGATCGCGTCCTTCCTGGGATTGCCACCCCAGGTCGTTGCCGCGGATATCAGGCGTTGGATCGCGTCAACCTCATCCTTGGTTCCAAAGGCTCGACTCGTATCCGTCAACGTGGTGCCGAGAACAATCAGCGCATCGCGCACCTTTTTTTGGCTCACAGGGTCCCACTCCGGGATCTCGAACCTGCCCGGGTTCTTCTGTTCGACCTTGATTGCATCCTGCAACGCATGCACTTTCTCCATGTCACCCGGATCTGACGGATCGACCAGTGTCCGAACTCCGGCCATGACGTAGCGGGTGCCCACTTGCCCTTTGGTCACGGTGTGCCTAACGGGAGCGTAGAACGCCGGCGGCGAGTATTCGTCCTCCGTGATCACCTGCAGGGACATGAAGCGCTTTCCGGCATCGGGCAGGGCGATCGTGACGGATCCCGCATCGAGATCAAAGACCGCCGCCGAATACAGAGTGTCGCGGTTCATGCGAATGATTGTTTGTGCATCGATGGACGACAGAGTTCTATGATGCTCGAATTTGCCGAATCCGCCTTCTTTCAAAGCAACAGCGCTGAAGTAGAGGTCAGATTCGGCGCGGACGAAATTGTCCACGGTTACCCGCTGCCGATTCTCAGAAGAGAAAGTACTTATTGCCATTGCCTTATCTCCCAGACATTGCCTGCGGGATTTAGGAAAGAGGACGCGGGTCGCTCGGAGTGCATAATCGATTCAGTATCGGTTCGAAAGAACCGGCGAACGATGGGACCAAAGTCCGATTCACGTCGGATCGTGCACCGCACCCAATGCTGCATGTGCACCCGTGACCTGGTTCTCGCAAAACGTCGTGGGGGGGGGCGGCAGGAATGGCTCGACACCGGTAGCACTCGCACGTAGCCGCCACTTGTCTCGACACTTGCGATTAGCGGAGATTTTCTTCGCCGATTTTGGATTAGGAATCGGAGATGACCATTCCTATGGCCGCGACAAACAATCTACTGCGCTCGGTTGAGGTCCTGCACCCAATTGGTTTCCCACGTTTTGCCGCCATCCGGCGAGAACGCCTGCTCCCAATGACATGACGTGGGGGTGATCTTGGACCATATGAATCTTATACGGACTGGCTTCCCGTTCTCGGTATCGTCGGCGTAAAAGGTCCCTACGCCATCGTGGAAGCTACCCTTCACGGGCGGATCCATAGGCGCGGTTGGCGTTCGACTGTCCATCCACCAGATCGACCACTGCCGCGACTTGGCGTCAAACGAGCGCGGAGCCACTCCGCGATAAGCGCCGCCCGGCACGTCAAACACATCGTCGTCAACATTAGCGTAGCCGCCCATGAGGGGCTGGCTGAATAGTGTCCCCTCGAATTCGACCCACTCATGACTGTTGGCGAGCCGCTTCTTCAGCTTTCGATGATGCACTTGCCAGTGACCGACTAGAAAATCGAAATCATGGAGTCCTGGGACGGCATTTTCTATTTGACCGACCTTTTCCGCCGAAGCGGGCAAGGCTTGCACCAATGAATTCTCAGATGCGGCCAAGCCGGCGCTCAGCAACCCAATGACGGTTATGCGGCGATATATATTCACGTTTGACTCCTCTTCTTTGACGCCTTTGACATCGCTATATAGGCGGCGTCTGACCGACGCAGATGATCGCCTGAATCGTACGTTGCCGCGAGTTTACCGGGCTCGTTGGGATCACGCTGCGCGCGATCAAAATCCACTACCGCGCCGAACGCACCGCTAGACCCGAATCCATTCATTGACAGGCTGCCGGCCACATCCCGCAGCTCGAGCTGCTAGGCCGGACGCGCCATTCCTGCGCCCCTCCGATGGGGTCTTCTCGATCGCGGTGTCGAACCTGGAGCTGCGGCTGCCTGTCCATGAAATCCCCGGCGCCCGCGGCACGCCTTCAGAGGTCAGCCGCCCGCCCAAAAGAATAGTGGCGCAGCCGTGTGACAGAAGCGGGCGAACCCGCTCCTGTATTGCGGACTTCGCAAAATTTCCGGTGCCTGCGGGTGAAAATCTCGTGCGTGGGAGAGGCAAAGGGCATCGAATACTATTCTGAGTCCAGATAGCCGACAATCAGCAAGGTCAGCGGAGAGTCGAAAGTACGCAGTCGTGGTCGACAGGCGACGTTCGTTCTCCGCGCCTCCAAGCGGTCATTAAATGAAACACACGGCATTGTTGTTATTGGGACTGGCATTGCTCCCGTATGCGGTTCAGGCCGATCAAACACCTGTCTCTGTGTGCGTGGCGGCGCTTGAACAGTTGGAAACGCTCCAAACGGCCGCTCCGGTGTACAAGCTTACGAGCGGTCAGGAACGTCAATATTTGGCTGACACGGACCGTCCGTCGGAAGTAGCTCGTCTCAAGACAATCGTCGCCGGATCGTGCAGCGCGGAGCCTGAAACTAGGCAGCGTGAACAATCTGAAGCGGAGCATCTGCATCGCGCGCGCTCGCCAGGGTGCCTGGAAGATCGCGACAGGCTTTCGATGATGGAAAAGCCAGAGTCACGCACGCCGGAAGATGATCTCGCAAGGCTACGCAAACGAGTTGCAGAACGGTGTCCAGAGGTCGATCTTTCAGATGGTTGGCTCGTACACTGGATCCCCGCCGCCTAGCGGGGCATCGGCCAGGGCGAGGTTTCCGGCCGCGTGACGATGCAACTCTTCGTTCCGCTAACATCGCACGATGATCGCAGCAGCCGTCGAATGTGTTGACGGAATGTCGAAAGGGTTTCTTTACGTAAGCCTTTGCAACTCAATGGTAGGGCGGCATGAACACCCGTCAGGGGCGGGCAAGATCCTGTGCGATCGGTTTTAACGCCTCGCGCGCGCCGGCTCGAATATACGCGTAAAGCTCCTCGACCTGCTCGCGAGTGAAGTCCTCAAATTGAGGCATGCCTTGCGGCACCAGCGCGCCGTCGTGCACGACCTTCCAGAAAGCTTCGCGGTCGATGGCGACCGCCGACTCCCGCAGATCTGGCGCCGGCGCGCCAGCGGAAGAAAGTTCGCGGCCATGGCAAAGAACACAATTCATATAGAGTGCCTTTCCCGAGATTACGTCTGCGGCGCGAATCACGATCCCAGCATCGTCCAGCGCATGTACACTTGTATCTCGAGGTGCCGCCGGCGGCAGCTGCGCCGTTGCATCGAGAGCGAACGCAAGCAGCCGGCGGGGAGCGCCCCACTTCCATCCGACGTTCATCGTGTCGCTACCGATGGACGCTGCACCACCGTAACCCACCAACACCGCAACATACTGTTTTCCCCGTGCCGCGTAGCTTATCGGGGCAGCGATGATCCCCAGTTGCGCATCGAAATGCCACAGACGGCGCCCGCCACGGGCCTCATAAGCGGAGAGGTAGCCATCCGCCGTCCCCTGAAACACGAGATTGCCGGCCGTTGACAGTGTGCCGCCGCTCCAGATGAAGTCGTGCTGCACTTTCCAAGCCGGCCTGTGTGCCACAGGATCCCATGCCAGCAAGGCGCCCTTTCCATCCTCCGGATCGACCTTCGCTGATCCAATCGCAAGGCCACCGATCAGCACGTCCCAGGGCTGCGGCTCGCCGTGGTAGTAGTGCACACCATTCTGCATGTAGGGAATGAAAACCAGCCCCGCCTGCGGGCTATACGACATCGCCTGCCAGTTGTGTGCACCGGTTGGGTTCGGCCAAATGACGGTCTCGCCCACCGTGTCATAGCGAGCATTCCTTGACTCCACCGGGCGTCCGCTGGCCAAGTCGATGCGTTCAGCCCAGGTGACCTTGCCGATTTTCGCGGCCGAGATGAGTTTTCCAGTGTGCCGATCGAGCATGTAGAAGAAACCGTTCTTCGGGGCCTGCATCAGCACGTCCCGCTGCTCGCCATCGATCAGCAGCTGCGCAATCGTCATCTGCTGAGTGCAGTCGTAGTCCCACTCATCGCGCGGATTGATCTGGTAGTGCCAGACGTAGAGGCCGGTGTCGGCATCCAGGGCGACGATGGACGCGGTATACAGATTGTCGCCGCCGCCGGGACTTCGGACCGTGGGATCGTTCGGCGCAGCGTTACCGGCGGCCACATAGAGGCGATTGAGCTTGGCATCGAAGGTCAAGCTATCCCATGGCGAACCGCCCGTTCCTGTTTTCCAGTAGCTCCCTGTCCACGTGGCCGCTGCCCGCTCCATCGCTGGATCGCCGCGGTTCTGTTCGGGCGTGCCGGGAGCCAGGTAGAAGCGCCATCGCTGCCTGCCGGTCACGGCATCGTATGCGGTCACGTAGCCGCGGGAGCCGAAGTCGGCTCCCCCCTGACCGATGACGACTTTGCCGTGATAGGCGCGCGGCGCGCCGGTGATGTACATGAGCGCATCCGGCGCCAGCGTCTCGACCTCCCAGAGCACATGGCCGTTCGCCGCATCGAGCGCCAGCAGTCTGCCGTCGAGCGTCGCCGAGAAAACGCGGCCCCCCTCGTAAGCGACTCCGCGATTGACCGCGAAACTCAGCCGCATCCGCTCCGGATGATGCTTCCATATCTGCGGATCGTGCCTCCAGAGCAGCCTCCCGGTTGCAGCGTCCACCGCGTACACCGTCCCGTAGCTGCCCGTGAAGTAGAGTACGCCGTCCACTGCGAGCGGCGTCGCCTCGAGCGATACCTCGCCGGGAAGTTCCAGCGACCAAGCGAGCCCGAGCCTTTTCACATTGCGCGTATTGATCGCGCTCAGGACGCTGTAGTCGGTCTCATCGGCATCACCGCCGTGGCTGGTCCAATTCGCCCCGGCACCGCGCTGATCTGCAGCGCCAGCACGAGCGACCGGCTCGCGGCAGGCCACCAGTAACAGCAGCGGCACGAACAGGTATGACCATCCGCGCTTGCGCATCAAGCGGCATCAAAGGCAATTGGCAGCGTCCGCAATCCCCACGCGCCGAGCAACGGACGCCAGCTGATCTCACCGGTGCGGCGCGGGTTGCGCAGCCGCTGCGCGATGGCCTGCAGGCCTTCCTGCAGCTGCGTGCGCGCGAGGAACTGGCCGATGCAGTGATGCGGACCCCGCCCGAAGGCAACGTGCGGCGCGTCGGGGCGCCGGTCGGGATCGAAGGCCAACGGATCGGGGTAGACGGCGGGGTCGCGTCCGGCCAGCGGCGTGGCCATGTAGACCATGGCGCCCTCGGGGAAGCGAAACCCGTCATAGACAAAGGACTTCTGCACCTGCCGGACCGGCGTGGCGATGTTCGAGTGGCGCAGCGCCTCTTCGATCACGCGGGTACAGTAACCCGGGTCCTCGGCGCATCGGGCATACATGCTTGGCAGTTGCAGCAGCAGGTGCATGGTCATGGTGAGCATGTTCTTCGAGGTGTCGTAGCCGGCGAACAGCAGCACCATGATCAGATAGCGCAGCTCGCGCTCGCTCAGCTGGCCCGTGGCCTTGGCCGCGATCATCGCATCGAGCAGCCCATCGCGGTCCGTCTCTGCGCTGGCCTCCCGCCGCCGCACGATCTCGTCGGCGAAGTTCCAGATAATCTCGTAGCCGGCCATAAAATCCGGCATCGCCGAGCGATCCATGGAGATGGCGGTGAGCTGCGCCTCCAGCGACTTGCGCAGACGCGGGATCGGCTCGGTCGAGACGCCGAGCAGCGCGCACATCACCGCGATCGGGAAGTAGGAGGCAAACTCGGCGAAATCGAACGCGCCCTTGGGCGCCCATTCGTCCAGCAGCTCATCGATGACTCGACGAATCATAGGACGCATCTTGTTGGCATGTCGGGGCGTGAAGGCCGACGCGACGCTGCCGCGAATGCGAGCGTGCTCCGCGCCCCGCTGGGAGTTGAGCATCTCGTTCATAAAGAGGGCCCAGGGCGTTCCCTGCGCACCATAGAACTCGACCAAGCCGTCGAGGCCCATGTAGAGGTGCTCGCTGTCGGCCAGCAGGTCCTTGTTCGCCTGGCAGCCATGGACGATAAAGCCGTGCGCGAATCGCGCCAACCAAGGATGCTGCTTGCGCGCCGGCCCGACGAAGCGCTCCGGATCCGCCCAGAACTCGGGCGACTCCACGGGAAGGATCGGAAGAGCGGCTTCCGGCGTAGATCCAGCGGTATGAAGCTGCATGCGAACTCTCACGGTTTAACTCACGCGAACATACGTCACCGTTTGCCAGGTACCGTGGCGTATGTCAATCGTGAACCCACCTCGCTCCGCGGCGGTCACCGACCCACTGACAAAATGCTCCAGTATCGCGGCGTAGAGATCATCCCAGTCGCTGAAACGATGGTAGAAGCTACCCTCGTGATGCCGAGCCTGCGCGCCAGCAGCTCAACCCGAACCCCTCGATACCTTCCTGCGACAGAGCATCGAGGGCGAGGGAGATCCAAGCTTCCCTGCCAAGGCTTTGTCCTCTATTCAGAGCTGCCCTGTATGGCCTCGTCGCTGGTTTGCAGGAGCCTCAGCTGCCCTGATTTTCCAGGACGAGCGAGGAGCAGAGGCTCGCGCCGACTCTCGAAATGACGAATGACGCCGAAGGACCCCGTAATATCCGCAAGGCCGGCTGCGTGATGTCAGGTTGCCGCTCGCTGCCAACTCGTTGTGTACGGAAAACCGCGAATACCTATGAACCGGGAAAGCTAACGGAATCGTGTTTCTTTTGGGCTCATATTCTTCGCATGTAGGACGCCGCAATGCGGCCCCTCGCCGCCCTTGCGAAGCAAGGGTATTGGACTTTGTACTGATTGCGGCGATCCACTTCATGATTCTATTGTCGGAAGTTCTACCGTCACAACGTAGATTTAGTGCTGAGCATTCGTCGAAAAATGCGCCTAATAACGCTTAAACGGTCAAGGATTGCGCGGATTACTTGATATCGCCGTGAGGTTTTCAAAAGCTCCGTCGTCATTCGGTCGGGCGCGGCAGCGGGAAACAAAGCTTGGGAGCAAAAATGCACACAATCGCAAATAGGCTGATGGCGGTAATGTTGGTTGCATTCGGAGGCGTCGTGTCAGACGCGCAGGCGTGGACGGTGGTCGTAAGCGGCGTGATCTCCAGCGATCAGGACCACGCGATCGATAACGCAGGGCTATTCGTTGCGCCTGGCGGATCGCTTGTCGGGTTGGCTTATACGGAAACAATTACCACGGACCCTCTACAGAATGGGCACCCTCAATGCGTGGGCGATGCAAGTTGCCTTGAAAGAGATGGAGGCAACACCTACGGGGATAACTCTGGTGCGCCGTATACCATCACTACGACGGTCAATGGCGTCTCGCACACTCAAACCGAAACTAGCCCGTTTCTAAATCGCTCGTATCTTATTGATGCTTTGAGTATCAACGATACGACTACGACGCTTCAGGACGTGGCCAATCAAGAGATAGAATCGAATGGCTGCAGTAGCGCCTCTCCCGCATGCACCGTGTCGTATATCCTTGCTTTCAGCCTTACCGCGCCTTTTGTGCCGATGCTGAGTTTCACCCAGTCTATAACTGCTTCAACGGGTCTCGATCCGGGTTCAGTCACTTATTTTGCCTTTCGTAACAGCTCGGGTGCCTCGACGCTGTTTTATGGCTCCATTTCCACCCTGTCGATTAATCCGCCGCCCGAGAACCAGCAGCAGCAGCTAGCGGCACTGATGAAGGAAGCTTCAGGTGTCGGGCCCGGCAAAAGCCTGGAAAGCAAGGTGGCTCTGGCACTGCTCTTCTACGCTTTCAAGGATGTCCACGCGACCTGTGCATTGCTCAGTGCGTTTATGAATGAGGTTGAAGCGCAGGCTGGAAAGAAGATCGGTCGGGAGTTGGAAGAGCAACTAATTGCCGATGCGCAGGCAATCGAGGCTGCGATTGGCTGCAACTAGTGGACGGTCTGGGGGTTTCGAGCGTATAGCAGGTAGCGCTGGTGTCCGGGGGCGGCGTCTGCAGTCCGAGTGTCGCAGTAGGACTTGTTGAGCTCAGACTTGTGTTGCCAACGGCGCTCGCCTTGGCCTCAAGGTATCACCCATATTTCGTGTTTCGTCACGGCAGTTCTGCCCCCGAAGCTACTACGCAGGTGACGGATCTTTTGCGGTGGTTCGTTTCCTTGCACCCTGCTACGTGCGATAGTGTCTCTGTTCTTGTTCAAAGGTAGACCGACCACCACCTTCGGGGAGACACCATGCCGCCGATGTTGTCGTTGGTATCCCTTATCCGTTGGCTTGTGCTCGTGGGTGCCCTGCCGGGCGCTTTGTTGGCCGCAGATCTTCGGATCGAGCACGTAACGATCGTGTCTCCCGAGCGAGGCAGCCCGATGCGTGACGCTTCGGTGCGCGTGCACGATGGTCGCATCGTCGCGATCTCGACGGCCAGGGGCGCGACTGCCCCGTCAAACAAGGACACGATTGCGATGGATGGCTCAGGTCTGTTCCTTGCTCCCGGCTTGATCGACAGCCATGTCCACCTCGATGAGATTCCAGGGATGACGGCTGATCAGGAAGCCCAGCATCCAGACATCGCCAAAGCGGCGCGGGATCAGATTCCACGCAGTTACTTGCTGTACGGCTTCACCACACTGATCGATCTGATCTCCACACCTAAGGACATGGCGCGCTGGAAAAGCCACGACATCGTTCCGGACACGTACTTCTGTGGCGGCGCCGCTCTGATGGATGGCTACTCGATGAACTACGCGCCGAAGCCGCAACGCTATCTGGGTTGGCCTTATATGCTGATCGAACCCGGTACCCAAGCACCCGACGGAATCAATCCGGCAATGCACACGCCGCAGGCGGTGGTCTCAAGAATGAAGGCCGACGGCGCGATTTGCGTGAAAACGTTCTTTGAGCGCGGCTTTGGCGGGGCCCGGGATCTGCCGGTGCCGAAGCTCGAAACAATTCGCGAGCTCGTGAAGGCCGCGCACGCCGCAGGGTTGCCCGTGCTGCTGCACGCCAATTCAGACGAGGCTCAAAGATTCGGGCTCGATGCAGGCGTTGATATCATGGCGCATGGAATGTGGAATTGGTACACGGAGCACCCCGCAACGAGCGACCTGACTCCAGGCATCAGGATGCTACTGGACGACGAGCTCGCACAGGACGTTGGTTGGCAACCGACGATGCAGGTGCTCTACGGCATCAGAGATGTCTTCAGCACTTCGCTTCTTTCCGACCCGCGGCTGTCCCGCGTTGTGCCATCAAACCTGATTGACTGGTATCGGTCCCCCGAAGGCCAGTGGTTTCGTGAGGAGGTCTCACAGAGCTTCAAGTTCCCCGCCAACGCGAGCCCAAGTCAGGTCGAGCGTATCGTCTACGAGGGAATAGCCCCCGTCATCGATCGTGGCAAACATGCGACGGCGTACGTGATCGCACGGCACGGCCGTATCTTATTTGGCACCGATACGCCGAGTGCCCCTACCTACGCCAATCCGCCCGGGCTCAACGGGTGGCTGGAGATGCGTCGGCTCATCGACGCCGGCGAAACTCCGGCACAGATCTTCAAGTCAGCGACTCTGACGAACGCACAGGCTCTGAATTTGGATCGGGACATCGGTACCGTGCAAGTCGGAAAACGTGCGAATTTGCTGCTGCTCCGACAGGATCCGACGCACACGATCGACGCTTATGCTGGGATCGTCAAAGTGATACTCAACGGCCGACTATTGGACCCTTCCGAGCTGTCGGCTAACGCTGCGCACTGAGGTCCGGAACGCACTCTAACGATCCTACGGAGTTCCCTGTGCTTGCTTGGCTGGACGTGAGTTTGACTTGCCTGATAGCTGGCATTGATCAGCGTCGGCTTGGGATCGATTTGACTTGGCCTGCCGCCAACTTTACTACGCCGCTCGCAGCGTAAGTCACTAGAGCGCCAGAAAGCAGTCTGTCACCACTGGCCGCATAGGGTCGAGACCAGGAGTAGACTTGCCAAGCACATTGCGACGAAAGACAAGGCCGCAAAATAGCGGGTCAATTACTTACGAGGAGAACGCCGCCGATGACGATCCATTTCAACACGCCAACCGTACACAACGGGATTTGCGCGAAGCGCACAAATCCGGCGGAGTTGCGCGTCCTAGCCGCCGCGCTGGTTGCTGCAACTCTGAGCTTGCATAGCGGGTTGTCGCAAGCGACCGAGTCGGCTGGGCCGCCTGAGATAGCGCCGATGCCAGCAGCCCCAGCGGGCGCGTACAAACTCGATAAGTCCCACGCCAGCTTGGTGCTGCGTGCCAGTCACATGGGCTTCTCCACCTACACGACGCGCTTTAGCCGATTCGACGTGGACTTGACCTTCGACCCTCGTAATCTACCCGCCTCCAAGGTGGTGACGACCATCGACGCCTCATCATTCGAGATGGACGCCGCCCCGCAGATGTGTCTCGACATCATGAAGGGGCCGCAGATGCTCGACACCGCCAAGTTTCCGCAGATTGTCTTCAAGTCTGGAGAGATCCGGATGACAGGGGCGAAGTCGATGGAGATATCCGGCACTCTCACGCTCCATGGCGTCACGCGGCCGACGGTGCTCGTGGCGACCTATAACGGCGGCTACGCCGGCGTGCCGAACATGGATCCGCAGGCGCGCGTAGGGTTTTCCGCGCGCGGTTCGTTCAAGCGCTCAGATTTTGGCATCGCCTATGGCGTGCCTGCTCCGGGTACGACGATGGGCGTTGGCGACTTGATCGATTTCTCGATCGAAGCGGAGTTCACGGGACCGCCGCTTGCAACGCCGGCCGCTCAGACGCATTGATGGAATTCCCGTACAAGGAATCCTCCTTCTAAGCTGTCGTCGGCGGACGACCGCTCGGGGTCGATCAGAGACGGACGAGCGCGGCCGAGTTGCCGACCGGCAGCGACCGGCCAGAAGCGTCATGGCGTCGCCAGAACCTCCCGCGCCCGCGTGAGGGCCGGCCGGGCGCTGTCCGCGTCGCGCGCAAGTGCCACCAGTCGTTGGTAGTATTTGCGTGCCCGCGCGCGATCACCAGACATGTCGGCCGCTTGCGCGGCACCCGCTAGCGAGCGAAAACGATTCGGGGTGGTGCGCAGCGACATCTCGAACTCGTTCGCCGCTTCGGTTGGCCGCCTCGCTTCGAGCAGGAGCTCACCCAACAGTTCGCGCATTGGTGACAGCCGATTCTCCATAGCGACGTGTTTCTCGGTGCGATCCTCCCGGTCGGCGGCTTCGTGCATCGACTCGATCGCCTTATCGAGATTTTTCTCCCCGAGCTCAATCCAGGCGCCAGCGGCTTGCCTTTGGATGTCGAGCTGTTCTATCCAATAAGAGTCGTGTGTCGCGGCGAGTTGGCCTCGCAAACGCACGATCTCCCCGAGATCGAGTTGGGCGCTGGCGAGATCGCCGGAGCGTGCCGCGCCGAGCGCTCGGCCGAACCACGTGATGGCTTCCGCTTGCGGGTACGGTGTATGCGGCACCTGCAACGCCGCGGCCTCGGCCCAGGCGCCGCGCTCGATGGCGTAGCGCACAGGAATGGCGGCAAAGGCAGTGTGTCCCGAATAGCGATAGTCGGGCGAAAGCTCAGCGACGGAATTTCGCTCATCGACTATCGCTTGAGCTCGCTTGTCCTGCGCGAGTTGCAGGTATGCATTGGTAAGAAAGTCGAGCGAGTGATACCGAGCAGCGATCAGCGCCGGGTTGACGACTGAACCTGGGTTCACGGCGGCCGCGTACGCTTTAGCAGCCGCATCGGACGCGAGGTCAGCCTGAATCGCGTCCTGCCACATGCCCAGCGTCGAAAAGATGTGCGAAGGCATATGCAGCGCGTGTGGCGAGGATGGTGCTAGCCCTGCATAGCGGCGAGCAGCGGGCAGTCCTTTGGTCGCGATCGGAGCGTAGTCGTAGCTGTGAATGAGGTAATGCGGAATGCCCGGATGATCGGGCAGCTGCCGCTGGAGACCCTCCAGGATACCGGCAGCTTTGAGCTGGCGCGAATAGGACTTATCCGTTGGATCGACCGCTTCGTTAAGTGCAAGTGCGTAGAACACAGCAGCCTCCGTGTCGCGCGGATAGCTCTTGTGAAGCCGAGCCATTGCGGCCTCGTACTCTGCCGTGCGTGTCTTCTGATCGATGGCTTCGTAGTCCTGAAAGAATACGGCAAGCGCTTCGATCCAATCACGCTCGCGTCGCGTTGGAGCATGGGCGGCACGCGCCTTCTCGATGGCCGCCAATCCTTGCCGTAGCACTTCCGGAGGAAACGGAGCGACGAGCGGATTCGGGCGCTGACTGATTGCGACGCCCCAATAGGCCATCGCGCAAGACGGTTCGGCCGTGGCGATGGCGGTGAAGGCCTTGATCGTTTCGGGATAGTAGAAGGAATGCAGCATCGCGACCGCACGATCAAACTGCCGTTGTGCTTCGAGACTGCAGGATATCGGGAAGTGCACCGTGCCCAGAGTCTCGCCCGCGGCGTGATCCGCGTGCTCGTTCTGCGCCAAGGCCGCTACGGTAGCGGGTTGCGCACACATTACGCAGAGTAGCGCCGGCCAGAACGTCATTCTAGAAGTCATCGCCACGACTCCTGGAGCAATCGCTGCCGTTGCGAGAAATGGGAGTCTGTCTGATGTATGCGCAAACCGCAATGGACGCAGCCGTGCTCTTTTCACTAAACGCCGCGAGCGATCAGCATAAACCGGCGAGTGCACGGTTGATGCTAAAACCATTCCCAACGTGTCAAGCCGCCGGTCACGAGTGGCAAGAACGGGTCGCGAGACGCCAATCATTCACTGTGTTGGGATCGACGGTCGTTGAGCGGCCATTTTGAGACTTCGGCCAGGTGAAATAGTCGCCCGTCAGCCGACATTCATGGCTTGCGCCAAGGCCGTCGTTGATCCACTCCAATTTCCAATTCCGAAGCGGCTATACTCTGCGCCGCAAAGCTAACCGTGGCCGTAAGCATTGAAAGAACGCAGTTCATTCGTGGTCGTCATCGAACAGCTCTCTCCCGTTGCGTGAGTGCGGCCCGTGTACGTCAGCATAGAAATGAGAGAACCTGGCGACACAGCCTGTGAACTGGTTGGGTACTTCGCTTCCACCGAAGCGGAGATGCTTGAACTGCAGGATGCGTTCAACGGGCTGAATAATCCTTACGAGCTGATTGAGCGCATAAACAACCGGATGATTTCTGACGTACTCGGGTTTCTAAAAGCCAAGGGCTGCGAGGCCCAAATCCAATTCCATACGGACAACTGACGACAGTGCTTCCACCGAAATAGGTAGTTCACGGCCAAACCAGCCTTTGTCTTCTTAGGGGTAGTCCGTTTTCCCGAAGCCGCCATTCGCCACCGGCAGGAGAGGGTCTCGATGGCGGCCCTCAGTTTGAATTCTACGCTGGGCGACCAATCTAGGCGGCTGCGCTATTCAGGCTAAAGTCCGCGCGTCTCCAACAGTACGCTGGTGCAAATCAAGGTAAGGGTCACGTAGTCGAAACGATCGAACGCCTTTGGGAGTTCAGCCCGGCCACGACGCCGCCCATCCTGAATAGGGCGAGCGCGCCAGCGGTGCAAAGCAGGATCGTAGAAACGCGCCACCACCCTTTGTAGAGTGAGAGCGCGCCGATCACCAACGCTAGAACATTCAATCCGATGGTGATTTTAGTTCGCATGTCAGTCCTGTAGCACTACCTGGCTGCTGTCCCCGCCAATGCTAACATCACCACCATCATCGGGGGCCGGGCTCGGCGGACCTTGTATTTTGTTCAGATCAGCCAATACCGGGAGTAGGGTCGGCGACGGTCGGCCACAACGTTTTCAACTGCGCCCGCACAAAGCTATTGACGCCAAGAACTGATGAGTCGCGCCGCGCTTTCACTCTCGGCCTGCACGAAGCGCGCGAACTCAGGCTGCGTCATGCTCATCGGCTCCCCTCCGTGCTGCGTAATCCAGTGGCGCACATCCGGCCCGGCCAGCACACTCCCGATATCCTTCGAAAGCTTGCCAACCACTGCGGCCGGAGTGCCAGCCGGGACCCATATCCCATACCAAATGGGGAAGTCGAATCCGGCAACGCCCGCTTCAGCGATCGTAGGCACCTGCGGAAGCAACGTCGAGCGGCGCGCGGTGGTGACGCCCAATGGTATGAGACTACCGTCTCGGATATGGGGCAGGACAATAGAGATAGGCGCAATGACATAGGTGATATGCCCTTCGATAGCGCCGGCAACAATATCCGCGATCGCATCGGTCGGCTGGGGAAGCACGTCGGCGGCGTCAATGCCGGCGCTGAGATTGAATTTAACAGCTCCCAAGTGCGCGCCAGTGCCAGGCCCACTGGAGCCAAACTTGAGCTTACCTGGCTTCGCCTTGGCGGCGGCAATGAGTTCGCCGACGGTCGTGATGCCCGCTAGTTTGCCAGCGATGAGCACGTAGGGCTGGCTCGTGACCGCAGCGACCGGAATGAAATCCTTTAACGGGTCATATACAAGGTTCTTCAGAAACGCCGCACTATATGCCTGAGCGCTTGTATTGAGGAGCAGCGTGTAACCGTCAGCCGGCGACTTTGCGACCTGTGCGGGGCCCGCGGTGGCTCCCGCGCCGGGATGATTCTCCACCGCCACAGGCTGGCCCCACAGTTCAGAGAGTTTCGGAGCCAGGGTACGAGCCAACAGGTCAGGTCCACCCCCTAGCCCGAACGGCTCAACAATGTGAACCGGCTTGGCTGGATAGTCTTGTTCCAATGCGGACGATTTTTCTGCGTGGGCCACAGCAAAACCTACAAGAAGAGGCGAAAGGAACGGAACAAGTCTACTATTCGTTCTCATGGTTCGTTCATTCAACTCGGTGTGAGTTTTGGCTGACCTTGTGCACCCTATCGGGAATGATCCGACATTTCATTTCCCGAAAGCTGCCCATGGCGACGGGCAGGAGAGGGTCCGCAAAGCGACAGTTGGCAGGTGCGTTGGGACCGTCGCCGACCGGTCAAAGCCGCTCAATGAGTGCACTGAACTGATTGCCTAAGCGGTCGCTCGCGGGCCGCGGTATGCTGAAGCCGATGCGTAACGAGCACAGCCATAGCGCAAGGAGTGCACAGGCATTGGATGTATTCGTCGCGCTTATACGACGTCAGGGATAGCATGCAGCATCGTCAAACGAACAAGTTGGCCGCCGTGCTTATTGCTTTGGCCGTAATTGTCGCTCTCGCCTTCGTAACAAACCCTGAGCTGCGCGTTCTTCTGTTCCTCACAGATAGCCTTGGCCTGGACCTGCTCGCGCTTCTATTGGCGATGCAGCTGAGACATTTTGTTTATGCGCTACCTCCGGCTGCAAACGCCACAATCAGCGCTCTATGCGCGCTGGCCTCTTGGATGGCAGTTGGTGCTGTTCGTGCCTACCCCAAAGCACTTCCATGGCGGCCATTTGATAAACTCCTTTGCCCCGCGCTCGTTCTTGTAACCTACGGGATACGATTTCGTTTTGCGAGTTAGCAATGAACTCGCGAACGCCGCGGGCCGCGCATTCGCGTCGCCGCAAAGCGGCCAGTCACCACTGACTCGTTGGGATCGAAACCGGAAATACGTCATGTGCCGTCGCGGTGGAGAGAGGCGGGTTTTTTACAGCTTCGTTGGGAAATAGCCACCTTATGACGGAAGGCATGACATGACGCCGTGGAGCCGTTTATCCCCGGCAGGCTAGGGGTCGTCACTGAGGGAAATCGCGCTCGAGGGGCACTGGCTGACGGCTTGGCGCACCGCATCCTCGAGTTCCGGTGGCACCTCGCTGACCCGCACGATGGCGTAGCCGTCGTCGTGCAATCCAAACACCTTGGGGCAAAGCCCCAGGCAGACCCCGAAACCGGCGCATACCTGCGAGTCGACACGGACTCTCATTGTGAACCACCCGGCACCGGGTCAAACTCCAAGTTGATGTGAGTCAATCCGCGCAATATGAAGGTTGGCAAATAGCTGTAGCGTCGTGCGCCGGGCGGCCCGTGGACTTTCTCGGAAATGCGAATGTCGCTTGTCCGGTCGAACATGCGGTTGAGGCTGACGACCGTTTCCGCACGCGCCAGCGGGGCGCCGGGACACGCATGGCGGCCGCGGCCGAATGCCACATGTAACCGGGCGTTCGCCCGGTCTATCTGGAGCTCTCCGGGGTTTTCGAACTTGCGGGAATCCCGGTTGGCGGCGCTGTTGGCGACATACAGGAAGGTGCCGGCCGGGATATCAACGCCGCCG
The DNA here is from genome assembly GCA_963749775.1 of uncultured Gammaproteobacteria bacterium. Taxonomy (GTDB): domain Bacteria; phylum Pseudomonadota; class Gammaproteobacteria; order Steroidobacterales; family Steroidobacteraceae; genus Bog-1198. The sequence continues at coordinate 29,825 of CAVVPB010000003.1, read as the reverse complement.
ACCTTGGTCGGCTTTTTCGCCAGTCGGAAGTCGCCCTTGACAGGGCCCTCAATCCGCAGGCATTCCTCGACAAAATTGGGGATGAGACTGCGATCCTTGCGAAGGCGTTGCTGGAGGTCGGGGCGCTCGCCGACCACTTGGAAAGCGTAGCTGAGCAGTCGCACCGTGGTTTCCTGGCCGGCGGCGAACAGGTTGGCGGCAATCCGGGCGACATCGAGAGGCTCCGGCACCGAGCGATCGGGAAAGGTGGCTGCCGCGAGCTTTGTGAGGATATCCCCTTTAGGGTTGCGACGACGGTCCTCGATATACGTCGAAAAGGTATCGTATAGCCACGCCAGCGGCGAGTGCTCGACTGTGCCCTCGTTCACGCCGCCTACGCCGGCTCCGCCACTCTCCTGTTCCTGGCGTATGAGTTTCTTCCGGAACTGCACTCGATCTTCGGGTGGCACGCCCAGTAGATCGGAGACGACGAGCACGGCAAAAGGCTGGGCGTAGGCGCCCATGAACTCGCACTCGCCACGGGAGATGAAGCTGTCGATCTGCTGTTCGGCCAACTTCCACATGAAGTCCTCGTTTTCCTTGAGGCGCTTTGGTGTGATCAGAGCCATCAGCAACGCCCGGTGGGCGGTGTGCTTCGGCGGATCAAGGGTCGGGAGCTGATCGCTGAATGGCGTTTTGTCGCGGTAGGCTTCAATCAGCTCGGAAATGTCCTCGTTTTCGTGTCCCTCCAGGGGGATGGGGCAGCCCGCAAACGGTCCACTGGTCGACATGCAGGAGGAAAAGCGATCGGAATCGTTGTAGATCTCGAGGGCTTCGTCGTAGCCCGTTACCATGACGATGCCCTGATGCGGCTCACGCAGTACCGGAGACTGCTCTCTCAGGTAATCAAAATAGGAGTACGGATCGTTCACGAACCGGTCGCTGCGGAAGAAATCGTACTTTTCAAACTCGCGGTGCTTGTCGTTCATATTGGATTCCTCTCCGAGCTTCTGCCGGCGGCGGAAGCGTTTTACGACCAATAGCCGGGCTTGTCTGGGATAGTTCCGGGGGCACGGGATGGGCGCCGCCGACATGCCCACATTTCACAATCGGCCGAAAGCTAAGCGGGCATAGGTGGGAGTGTAATTAAACAAGTGGCGCACTTCAAACATCCCGTGATACCTGATCCGCTTTCGGCAACGGTCGGCCTCCAGTGAACGCACTGGAGTAATTGCTGCGGGATACTACGGGCTGCCGGATGCGGGCGAGGAAATATGCGGTCGACAACTTGGTTGACTGCCGCTTAGCTGCGAGCGATCCTAGCAATGCCTGTCGGTAGCAACAATCCCTCGTTTGGAGGTGTCGGCGACTCGAGGGACCATTCTCAAGGCCGTTTGTTGCTTGCGTCAGGGGGCACTCCAACGCGGGCAGTTCGCGTACTTACAACACGAGGAAATTGCATGCGTGAATATCTAATGCCGATTTTCGTGGTAGCTGCCCTGACGCTAGCCGGCTGCAACAAGTCGAAGTCTCCGGAAGATGTGTCGAAGGACGTAGCCAAGGCCGAGCAAAAGGCGAACAACGAGGTGACGAAGAGCGAAGAACGTGCGCAGAGCGCGCTCGATAAATCGTACGACAAGGTCAATGACCAGGAGCTTAAATTCAACAACGACGCCGCGCACCAGACCTACAATGTGGCCATCGCAAAAGCCGATGGCAATCGCAAAGTGGCCATGGCAACTTGCGAATCGCAGAGCGGCGATGCTCAAAAGGCGTGCAAGGAACAGGCGGAAGCCGACTACAAGACGGCGCGCGCAGATGCCAGGGCCAGCGCCGAGGCGGCGGTGCAGCAGAAGTAACACATCGAGTGTATAGCCCGCGATGTGTTTCGATCGAGGTGACGAATTCTATGGTTGCCCTCCTGGTGTCGAGGGTTCTCTTTGTTGTCCGGTAATGGGCTCAATGCTTGCGCCCGCTGATCCCGAATGAACAATATGTTCGGACAAAGTCCAGGAGCAATTGCGGCTGATCACGAGAATCCGTCGTTCCGCCTCCGGGCGGCATCCGCGGCTCGCTTCAATCAGGGACGACTTGCTCTCGTAGCGATGTGCCTCATCGCTTTCCAGCCCCCAGTAACTCGGCGGAGCCCTTGCCCGATGAGGCGGCAATGCTAAAGAGCATGGGGTTGGACGATGCCGCGCACGTCACTTACCGCGACTCTGCCAAGCACCCAATCAGATTCGAGAAATTCCGGACACTCCTAATGCAGGGATACACCGCGGAGATTGATAAGAACGACGCGAGCCGCTCCGTCCTATTGACCCTCAGCGCCAACAAGCATGTCAGTCATGAAAATCTACTGGTGAAAAAACAGTTCCCCGCCTTTCATTTAAAGGACATTCACGGACACCCCGTTTCGGATTCGGATTAGCGAGGGAAGTATGCGATTGTTGACTTCTTCTTCGCCGACTGCGCAGGGTGCATTCTGGAAGTGCCGGCGTTAAATGCCTTTGCGCAGAAGCATCCCGACGTGAAGGTCATTGCGCTGACTTACGACTCGGCGGATTTGGCGAAAGGATTTGCAGCAAAGCACCATTTTGCGTGGAATGTGGTTTACGGAGGGCAGACTCTCGTCGATGCGCTCGGCCTTAAGGTATACCCGACGCTCGCCGTCGTGAACCCAGGGGGCACCATTGGTGCCAAAGGAAATACTAAGACCGACGATTCTGAGCAGCGAGGCCTACCTGCTCCCCCTTCCCCCTAAAGACAGCCCGATCCCGGCCAAGACCAGGTGCTCGCGTTCCGAAATGACGAGCCGCGAAGCGGCCGCTCGTGGCCTGCGGTAAGCTAACACCCGTGTCAGCTTCCCAACTCAGCGCAATATCTTTGGCACTTGGTCTCTGCGCCTGCGCTCCCGCGTATCCACCGCCGGCTGGCTTCGTCGATGCATGTTACGGCGGCAACATAGCCAAGAAGCTCAACGGCGCCGCAGCTAAGTTCACGATGCAAATACACGCACCTCAACCAAAATGGCCGGAGTTGGCGCAAAGATTTAAGGCTTTTGCCCAACTCCACAAGCTTCAGTTCTTCGATACGAGCGTAAATGAGCCCGGTTTGCGCATGATAAACGTACATGTCTGTAGTCCGAGAGGGCTTTGGCTCTTTGCCGACAAACGAATTTGGGAGGGCGGTGTTCAAGACCCCAAGCCAGACGACGTACCAGTTTACCTTTTCGAATATGACGAGAATTACGATTGGAAAACGATTGCATCGGAATTCGAGAGATCTATGAGCGAGTGGTCTGAGTTAGCGCCGATTTAAGGGCCTGTGGAGTAAGTCGAATGCAAATGGCGTCGCGGCGGAGTACACGGTTGCATGTAGCGGCCCTTCTTGTATTGCTTTGCGCATACGCGATCTGGTCACTCTCGTCACCCTGGTGGTCATTTGGGTGGCATCGGCTGCAGATTTTCGTTGGTCTTTACGCCTCGGCGGCTGTATTTGGCGTCGCTACGAGACAGCGCTGGGCTCGCGCGGTCGTGTATTCATGGGGCGTGCTGATGATCATTGAATGGTTGGGGTACACGATCGAAGTCGTTCGGAGCGGTTACGCTTTTCCGGGTTTGTCATGGGCGTTTGCTACTGGGGTCTTATTAGCCGCAGTGATTGGATACTGCTGCTTTGTTGTTAGCCGCTACGTATCCAACTCGTCCGGACCAACTTAACGCGCGCTCAATCGGTTGTTACGCGACACTGCAACGAAACACATGCGCGTATCGGTTCTAATGCCTAAAAGCGGTCGGTGGCGTCAGGCAGGTTAGGGTCGATATGCCCCTCCCCCGATTTCTTGGACACCGGATTAAAGTTTTTGAGCCATTTTCGACTGCTCATAAGTCGCCGGGCTCACGTAGTCTAGCGTCGAGTGCCGACGCTGTGGATTATAAAAGCGTTCGATGTAATCGAAGATGTCTGAACGGGCCTCATCACGCGTCCGGTAGCGGCTCCGATGGACTCGCTCGCTCTTTAAGCTCGAGAAGAAGCTTTCCATTGCGGAGTTGTCCCAGACGTTGCCTGCTCGGCTCATGCTGCATTTGATGCCGTTATCTTCGAGGAGCTTTTGATACAGCTCGCTCGCATACTGGGTGCCCTGGTCGGAGTGATGCATTAAGGCCGCTGTGTCCGGTCTCCGACGCCAGAGAGCCATCGTCATCGCATCGGCCACCAGTTGGGTGCTCATGTCCTTTTGCATTGACCAGCCCACCACCATTCGGGAATACAGATCAAGCACCACCGCCAGGTACAGCCAGCCTTCACCGGTGGCGACGTAGGTGAAGTCGGCAACCCACTTCTGATTCGGAGCGCTGGCAGTGAACTGTCGGTCAAGGAGGTTAGGCGCAATTACCGATCGCTTTCCCACGGAGTAGTCGGGACGTCGCAGCCGTGGACGCGCAACAAGCCTAGCCTGCCGCATGATTCTTGCGATGCGGTTAAGTCCACCAGGTACTCTCCAATCGCGTAGATCTCGCCACACACGTGGACTACCGTAGGTGCGATGGCTGGACTCGAAGCTCTCTCGGATACGCAGCAAGAGTGCACGGTTGGACATCGAGCGATTGCTCTCCGGCCGGCTGAGCCACTCGTAGAACCCACTCGCGGACACTCCCAGCACCTCGCCCATCCATCGCACAGGCCAGACACTGCGGTGACGTGCCATGAAGGCGTACTTCACTGAGGTTCTCTCGCGAAGTACGCGAGCGCTTTTTTTAAAATGTCGCGCTCGGCGGTAACCTTCATCAGTTCTCGCTTCAGCCGAAATAACTCCGCTTCCTCCGGCCTCATTTTGCCCTTGCCAGGGAACGGGTTGTCCGGGTCCTGATCGAACTGCTTAAGCCATGCTTTCAGTACGTTCAGATGAAGACCTACGTCCCGTGCAACGCGCTTTCGGGATGCCGCTGCGGACTAACCGCACAGCCTCAAGCTTGAACTCCTTCGTGTAGGTCCGCCTTTCAAACTTCTGCCCCTTCTCCATCACCCACCTCCCGAGTCATCATCTCACCTTAGGATGGTGTCCGGAAAATCGGGGGAAGCTCAATAGTACTCATTCGCGCATCGGCGCGGCTCGACAGGCTCAGACCGCGCAAACCGATAAGATCGCCTCGGACGTGCACTGACGCGCCCGATAGCGGTCACTTGCGAACAGCAGCTCAGGGTCGAGACCGGTAGTAGACTCGGCGCCAGTCGGGCGACGCGGAATCGGAGATGCGTGCATTTCTGGCCGGAAGAACCGGGATTCCGCCGTTGAGCCGCCATTGGTCTGTACCTAAGCACGCAGATCAGGAAGAATTCGAGCCATTGAATTGCCACATTGGGAGTTCGACAATGAATCCAAACAAAGCACTCTGGGAAAAAGGGGATTTTACGCGCCTGGCGCAGAGCATGAGAAAAAGTGGAGAGTCCCTTGTCCACGGTCTTGGAATCACCAAAGGTCTCAAAGTCTTAGACCTGGGATGTGGTGACGGTACGACGGCACTTCCGGAAGCCATGCTAGGAGCCGACGTGCTCGGCGTCGATATCGCCAACAATCTGGTTGAAGCCGGGAACAAACGGGCGAGTGAAGCGGGCTTGACAAATTGCAAGTTTCAATTGGGCGACGCCTGCGATCTTCACGAACTCAAGGATAATTCCTTTGACTTAGTAGTGAGCATCTTCGGCGCCATGTTTGCTCCGAAGCCGTTCGATGTGGCCAAAGAGATGGTGCGTGTAAGTCGACCTGGGGGACGGATAGTCATGGGAAACTGGATTCCCAATGACCCGACGTTAGTCGCGCAAATATTGAAGATTAGCTCCGTTTACTCGCCCCCGCCCCCGGAAGGTTTCATAAGCCCCATGACTTGGGGAGTCGAAAGCAACGTGATTGAACGATTTTCTGGTACGGGAATGCGCAAAGGAAAGCATTTCCTTTGCGAGAGAAACCTACCTCTTTGAATTTCCCGATACGCCGGCAAAGTTTTTGGATACGTTCAGGAATTTCTATGGACCAACCATGAATGCTTTCGAAGCAGCGGAAAGGAACGGTCGCGTCAACGATTTACAAAGAGAGCTGGAAGAATTGTTCAATAATCAAAACAAAAGCTCGAGTAAGGATATAACGTCTATTCCAGCGACTTATTTGCGGGTTACGGTCGCGGTCGATTAGCCATTGGTTCGCTTTCTGGACCAATGCTACGGCGTCACCGGTGCGGCGCAAACCGATAAGATCGCCTCGGACGTGCACTGGCGCGCCCGATAGCGGTCACTTGCGAACAGCAGTTCAGGGTCGAAATGGGACATATGACGAGCGCCGGAAGCCTGAAAGGCGAGGCCGAAGGCCGAGTAATAATGCGGAAGGGTGAGGTCGGATGCGCCCTTGCTTGACCTGCCAGTCGTATCTAGATTTTTCCCCAGGATGTCGCGCGTTCCAGACTGATGCGGATGATCGGCGCATCTTCGGGAAGCATTCCGCGCGCGTATTGAAGGTACTTGGTTCTTAATCGACCCAGCGCCCGTGCGCGCTCCTTGCGCGCTGACTGTGGAATCAGCTTCGCTTTCCCACGTATCAGAACGTACCAGAGCTGCGTCCAATCCTCGTCATACCCGTCGATCAGGAGTGCAACGTGCGGCACGGCGCTTAAGTTTTGCACCCGGACGAGCCGCTCTGGCGAAACCCGCTTCGGTTTCTGGTCTAGTGCCGTGTAGAGGATATTGCCGTCGCACGCGAAGCAGATCGGCACGATATGCGGCCGACCTCGAGCATCGAGCGTGGCAAACCTGGCGACCCTCGCCTGCCGAAGCTTTCTTCTTACCGCGGCGGAAATCGTACGCTGTTTTACGGGCATGCAGCGACGCCGATTACACGGGAATGATGCGAGTCACGGGCGGCCGCGATATCGCGCGCGCTCAGCCGAGCAATCGCGCGTAGCGATCGAGCGTGCCGAAAATTTCGGCGCGGCTTGAATCGGGAATCGAGACGAGCGCGCGGTGGATGCCGGCTGCACGGTATTGAGCGAGAACAGCCGCATCAGGCGGCGCGGCGAATACATTGATCGATAGCGTGGCGAAATCCCGCCCGGCGGCGGTTGCTGCTTGACGCAAGCGTGCAACTGCCTCCTTGGGATCAAATCCTGGTCGGGCGAGAGGCATCCAGCCGTCGCAAAATTCCACGACTCGCTTCAGGGTGAAATCGCTCGGTCCGCCGAGCAGGATCGGCGGATTGGGTCGCTGCAGCGGCTTGGGATACATCCAGACGGGATCGAAGTTCACCATGTCGCCGTGGAAAGCCGCCTCGTCCTGGGCCCACAGGGCCTTCATCGCCAGGATGCGCTCGCGCATCAGCTTGAAGCGGCTGTCATAGCGCGCTCCGTGATTTTCCATCTCATCGACATTCCAACCGCCACCGATACCGAAAAGAAATCGGCCCCCGGACAACTGATCCAGACTCGCAACGCATTTCGCCGTCACGATCGGATCACGTTGCGGGATCAGGCAAACTCCGGTGCCCAGGAGGATTTTGGTGGTTGCGGCGGCCGCAAAAGACAACGCAACGAATGGATCATGCGTGTGAGAATACGCCTTGGGCAGTTCGCCGCCGCCGGGATACGGCGTGCGGCGGGACTTCGGAATGTGCGTGTGCTCCGGCAAGAACAACGACTCGAAGCCGCGCTCCTCGGCGACGCGGGCGAGTTCGCGGATGTCGATGCCGTAGTCGGTCGGAAAATAGCAGACACCAATACGCATATTCGGTTCTCCGGAGCCGATGCGCGCAGAAGCCACAGGGCGCCGAGCGCGGTTAAGATCGGCGACGTCCGCTTAGTATGCGCCACCCATTGAGCCAAGGCACGAGACGCCCGGCCTGGCCGCGGGGCTGTATTTCGCAACCGCAAGGCGCTGCAGAAGGCCAGGCCTGACACGTCGCTGCCAGCATATGCGGACGGCGACTGTCGGCCAGAACGCGACAATGGGTGACGCATTCGGCGCCTCCTAAAGCCGCCATTCGATCCACCGGCAGACTTCGCCCTGATCCTGTTGCTATGACCGTCCCTAGCGGGCAACACCGACCGCCGAAGTGACTGCTAACATTGCTTAGGAATATAGTTGAGCATGCTGAAGCAATTGATATTGATCGGGACCCTGTTAGTACAAATGCCTGCAAACGCTCAGTCGTTACAGATTTTGTTCGTTGCTCGAGAGTTCTGGCTCCCGGGCCATCAGACTGACCTGACCAGAATTGAGTCGCATGCGGCAAAGGTTTGCATTGGCCTAGGAGTTCCTCATCCTTATTTGGGTATCGAGTCAGTTACCGGTCCGAAAGAAGTCTGGTACTTAAATGGTTTGAGGTCGAGCGAGGAGTACCGAGAAGTTAATGAGGCCTATAACAAGAATCATGAGCTTACGGCCGCAATGGCTCGTTTCGCGCGAGATCGCGAAACGTATGAGTCTCAGCCCGCGAAGCAGGGTGCAGCTATGTATCGCGCGGATCTCAGCCGAGGCGTCGAATGGAAGATGGGGATGGATCAGTATTTGGTGATACTGGTTGCGAAGAACGCGTCGGCCGGCAAAGGCGCAGTCTTTGTGAATGAGGATGGCGAACAGTTTGTGGTGTCGTCCGCGAAGACGCTGGGTGCGGCAAAAGAAAAACAGTCAGTGATGGGGCCTGAGTCCACAATATTTATTGTGCGGCCCGAATTCAGTTTGCCCGCCGCAGAGTGGGTAGCAAACGACCCAGCCTTCTGGACCTCTAAGCACCCGAAGAGAGATTGAGTCGGATGAGAACTCGCACGGCGGCAGCGATTACTTTTGCCGCCGATATAGCTTCCGAGAGCGGCCCTCCACGAAAGACCGCAACGGGTCGGGAGTGAGCACTCGCCCAGGAGCTGTCAGAACGCCTCTCCAAAATAATTGCATTCTAAAGAGGCGGTCAAATCGGCGCGCGGCATCGATATTTGGTGGTTTCATGAGCGCGCCGTAATAGTACTGCGCCAATGCTGTTTTTGGAAATTTCGCGATCTCCTTGCTCGGAAGCGACCTTTCACGATGGGCTGCTTGCGGTCAAGATTTGCCCGGATGCCGCCGGTCCTAAGTTTGTCGTGCCGAGCGGCGGGTTGGGAGAAGGCAATCGGTAGCTGTCGCCTGGGTACAAGCAGGTAAGCGATCAGGCGAGTTAATCGCTTTGAAGCGGCGATTCGCGTGACCGAACCGGCTAGGGAATTTGCAGCCGCTAAGCGAAGGCAAGTTTAGTGAGACCGATAGACACTTTGTGCATTGAAAATGCGCGCAGCTCGCGATGTCGAACGATTGCCACAAAGTGTCCAGAATTTGCTTCGCAATCGCGCCTGGGACGTCCCTGATTTGCGACAGTCAGGCGTCCCGAATCGGCGACGTGAGCCGTGACCCTACAATTCCTACACTGATAAACCGGCCTCGCGATTGGCGCTCCTGAGGACACCGCCAAAATTGTGCTTCGCCATACTTAAAACACTTTTGACGAATCGGCCGTTGGAGAGTGTTATGCATCGCCGCAAATCAACGTATCGCGCAAGCAATGTAGTGATCGTCGCCATCGGCCTGCTGGCCGGTTGTGTGCATCATCCACCGCCGCGCGAGTTCAGCGTCAACGCACCCTTTAGCCGCACTTTTACCGGCTCAGGCGATCAAGTGTGTTGGAGCGTCAAGCGCGCGCTGCTGAGTCAAGGCTACATGTTGGATCGGGCGAGTGATTCTGGAGTAATGACAGGTTCACGCGAAGAACAGCCCGATCCCAAAGTTAACGTCACGACCCGCCTGCAAACGAGCTGCGCCGACAATCGCAACGGGACCAGCGTGGTGTTCGTGACGGCCATCCGTGAAGAGAACAAATTGCAGAAGATGAAACAGTCGACCAGCGTGGGCGTGGGACCGGCGACGCTGACGATGCCCGCCGGCTCGGCCAGGGTTCTGGGAACGGTGAAGCGAGAGACCGTGAAGGACCCGAATTTCTACGGTCAGTTTTTTGCGCTGGTGCAGAACTACGTCAACCAGGAGAAGGTTGCGCAGTCCGCGGATTCAGAGAAATCGCCGCAGAGCGCGGCCCCAGCGCCGAGACCATCGAGTCAAAACTCGGTCGCCAACCAGTAAGAACATTCGCGGGGTGCGCCGTCGACCACGGCCGGCGAGGGGCAGCGCACCCGAGCATCCAATTTGTTGTTAGGTGAATGGAGGACGTTATATGAAGCGCACTACGCTTATCGCAATTGCAGTCGGATCGATTCTTGGAACCGCGCTGCCTGCTGCCTACGCGCAGACAAAAACGGCGGGTGACAATCCGCCGCCACAAAGTCAAACGCAAACCAGCCCGCCGGCGGTTGGGACGGCAGGCCCCAGCTCTCCGCAGACAACCCCGGCCGCCGTCGGCCAGTCAGGCCCCACGCCGCAGACGAGCGAGCCCGCGGTTGGACAATCTGGCCCCAGCCCAGCGGCTGATCAGCAACAAGTCCAACGCGATCGGGCGGATGCGCGCGCCGACCGGAAGGACATTGCGCAGGACCATTCGGACCTACGCTCCGATGAGCGCAACTTGCATCGGGACTATCGCCAACAGCGCGACGGGTCCAATCAGCAAGGAGATATCAAACAAGATCGCACCGATATTCGGGCCGATCGCCAGGATTTAGCGCAGGACAAGGAGGATCGAGCTACCGACCAACGCGACGCCGAGCAAGCAAAGCAAGGCGTCCACCGTGACGCGCGAGCCGATGAGAAAAGCATCGCGCAGAACCGTGGTGACATTCGAACCGACCGCGCCGATATTGCGAAGGATCGGGCGAACATAAGCGCCAACGAGAGCAGCATTGAGCAAAATCGGTCCGACATCAACGCCAACCGCACGGACATCGCCAAGGATCGAGCGAATATAGCCGCCAACCATACCAGCATCGAGCAGAACCGAGCGGACATTCGGACCGATCGCACGGACATCGCCAAGGATCAGGCTGACATGCGCACGCAGCAGCGCGATCTGCGGCATGACTATGCCGAACAGCGAGCCGGTGTGAATGAGCAAAGCGCGATATCTCAGGCGCGTGCCGACATTCATGCGGACCGTCAGGACATCGGCCAGGATCGCGCTGCGATCCACACTGACGCACGTAACATCGGCACCGACCAGCGCACGATCCAGACCGATCGCAAGGATATCGGTCAAGATCGCGCCGCCATCCACACTGACGCACAGAACATCGGCACCGATAATCGCAACATTCGGGCGGATAAGGCCAATATAAGTCAGGACCGCTCAGCCATTCGCACCAATGCGAACAATATCAGGACGGACCAGCAGGACTTGCGAGCCGATCATCACGATCTGCGTCAGGACGCCCAGGTCAGTCACACGACTACCCCGGGACAGGCGCCGAAGGTTGGAACCGACGGCAAACCGGTGGTGCAGCCGGCTAACCGCGACTCACAATTGACGGCGAATGCGTTGGCGAACAATGCGGCCAATAACAGCAAGAATGCGCAGAAGGAACAGGTGACGCATAAGTCGTGGACTCATTGGATTTGGTAGCTCCGCCAGCTATCGTCTGAGTCGTCAGTGAAACGCCCGCACGGGATGAAGTCCCGTGCGGGCTTTGACGTTCACAAACCTGTGAAGCGGCAGGACGATACGCGCGTGAACATTCGCGGCGGACCGGCCAAAGGCGATAGTTCGCCGAGTCGAAATGCTTTCCGCTTTGCCGTCGTTCACTGGGCAGGTTATAAGCCGGTATGCCGCTAACAATTACCAGTGCGGTTCGTGGCACACTTTAAGTTGTCGATGGGAAAGTACAAATGAACAGTAGTGAGGATCGAGCGTTTTTCAAGTTGCCGCCAAAGCTTGAGCCTCAATGATAATCCGCCCCCTGATCGCATCAGATGTCTCGGCTTTCAAAGCCATCCGTATCCGAGCCACCGAAGAATCTCGAACAAGCGTTTACCAGAATCCAGAGGAAGAGCGCGCGAGGCCCCTGGAGGAACTACAGCACCAGCTGAACGACTCCCAGGCTCGCGTTTTTGGCGCTTTCGAAGACGAACAACTGCTGGGCATCAGCGGCATTTCTCGTGACCCCGAAACTAAGCGAAGCCATACCGCAAGGATCCGTTTGCTGTATGTAAACCCCGCGTATCGCGGCCGCGGTATAGCCAGGCGGCTACTCACCTACGTACTCGACTACGCCGCCAGCATCCCCCAGATCCGCCAAGTCAAACTTAGCGTCAGCGCCAACAACACGACTGCGCAGCGCCTCTATGCCGCCTTCGGTTTCAAAACCTACGCTACCGACCCCAATGTGCTGTTCGTCGACGGGAAATTCATCGACGAAAACTTGTTGCTGCTCCCCCTTTGATGATCGCTAACGAGTTCGACCAAATTTTGGTGTAGCTAACCATCGGCCCAGCGTGTCTTCTTCTGTTTCCATACTCTAAGTGAAAGTTCCAGCTATCCCGAAAGCTGCCGTCGGTGAGTGGCGTCTACGGGTCGTGAGGCGACTCCCGGTCGACATTCCATTGACGGTGACGAATTTAGCGACGCGTGTAAACTTCGCTTCACAGGGTACTGCCTTTTCGTTGAATGAATTGAATGTCGCCGAACGCTTACATCGGAGGATGCATCCCGTTTCCTATTTACCTCAAGCTTGAGACTTCACCGGACCAAGAGGGCACCACAAATGAACGTTCACGGCGGCAGCCGGCAGATTCTGATTCACGGGGCAGTTTTCGTGCTGGTCGGGTTGGTATGGGGCCTTGTCGTCCCTGCTACGCCATACCCGAGACTGGCGCTTGGAGCTCACATCCAGTTCGTAACAAACGGCATGCTGTTCATCGTCCTTGCGACTGCGCTGCTGGCGCTACCGCACGGCGTTGGGCTCAAGTCCATCTGGGTGATGGTAATGGCGGCCTGGTTGACATGGGCCATGGCTTTGTCCGAGGTAGCGAATTCTTGGTGGGGAACAACGAAGACCTTACCCATTGCCGCAAGCCAGGCAGGCGCCACCGGCGCTGAATCATGGCAAGAACTGGTCGTCCAAGCGACGCACATCGGGGCTGGACTCGCACTGATCATCGCGTGGTCATTGCTGGTCGTCGGTCTTCTGAAACCCACCTCCCGCGCAGGATCAAATGCTGTGGAATAGACGTTGATTGATTCGGTCGCAGATCGGCCCAACTGCGGTCATCGGTCGTTCCGGTTTGACCGTCAGTTACCTGACGTTCGAGGCTGGCGTAGACTGAACGCGGAGTACGATTCAATCACAACAATCACGGAGAGAGTCATGCGAAAAACTCAGCTCTTTATCCTCATGTCTGTAATTGGCTCGACCTGGCTATTGTCGAGCCGCGCGACGACTTCCCCGACATCGGCTGCAGCCGAGACACCGCGCATCACAATACTTTACGATGCCTTCGGCAAGGATGCGGCGATGACCAAGGATTGGGGCTACGCCGCCCTCGTGGAGATCAACGGCAAGCGCATTTTGTTCGATACCGGTGATGACCCGGCGATTTTCGCGAAGAACGTGAAGGCCAAAGGCGTTGATCTAACCAAGCTCGACTTCGTAGTGTTATCGCACCGCCACGGCGATCACGTCAGTGGGGTATCCTATTTGCTCAGCGCGAATCCGAAGGTCAAGATTTACGCTCCCAAGGACGGCTTGGGTGGCATTTTTGGCTCCGACGTAACCAGTCAGTTTTACCGCAAGGACGAGGCACTACCAGCCGAGAAGCGCTATTACGGCGGCACACCGCCTGAGATAATGAAATTGGGCACGGTATTTCCCGGCGCCAACATTCAGTTAATCGACAAGACCACGGAAGTCGCCCCGGGCATTACATTGATTGCTCTGGTGTCAGATGCGCCCGGAACGAAAGAAATGAAGGAATTGTCAATGGCCATCAACACGCCCGACGGCATCGTACTGGTGGTTGGCTGTTCGCATCCGGGCATTGAGAGCATCGTTGCCGAAGCCGCGAAGATCAATCCGCACATCCACTTCATCGTGGGCGGGTTGCATCTGGTGGTGGCCCAGGACCCGGTTATCGAAAAAGTTGCCACAACCCTGCATGACACCTACAAAGTGGACTACATCGCTCCTGGTCACTGTACCGGCGAACCTACTTTCGCTGCACTTCAAAAGACGTTTGGCGATCATTACCTTTACGCCGGCTTGGGGACGACACTCAATCTGGGCGCGAACCCGCGCACCGCATCGGATCGACGCGCAAGCGGTGTCTTGGACGAAGGCGACTTGCGCGCCTACCGTACCCTAATCGCACAAAGCGATGACCTGGGTGAGGGTGGGCCGGAGATCGTGCATCTCGCGCAGACAAAGTAGCGTCGTGCTTTGCAGGCGGTACCAGCGGCTTTGCATCCGAGATTTGTGAGAAAGAGTTTCGATTTTTTGAGATCCAGAAAGCCGACGGTCACCGAGGACGGAACCGGGCGACTCCGGTCTGACCGGATGGATCTACGCCAGTGCAACACCGAACTGGTGCTATAGGCCGGCTTCGGGCAAGGAATGGCTAGAGCGCAGCCATCGGAGCTAGTGATGTGCCTTCGATGGCAAGAGCCCAATAGAATACCCAGCAATTATGATTCTCGACGAGCGATCGGCTGCGGTCTTTATCGATGGCTATCAGAAGCTATTGCTGGAGATTTGCGGCCCTGTTGGGGAAGACATCAAGTTGCTCCAGCGGCTTGTGAAGGGTCGAAAGAAACTCATGTCCGACCTGTCGTTGATGGACGATGCGGTATCCCGTATCCATGATCGCGGACAACAAGTGGACGAAACTGTGGTAGACGCTGTAACCACCCTCCAAGTCAAGTCTTGGGTGTACCTGCGCGATACCCGTCGTTACTCGATATTCATGGAACAGTCAGGGACGCTAGCCTACGGTGCAGTTGGCATAACAAATCAGATCAAAGAGTTGCTCGGCGGATCAGGCGCGCTGGTCGAGACGGGACTACTGCTATATGACGGGCACATCGTTTGCGACGGGCTTTTATCCCCGTTGGCGTGGATCGGACCTTCGTACAAGAGAAGCTTCAATGATGCACTCTCCAATATTCGGTCAGCGGGCAATTTTTATACTGATCGCCTAATCCCAAACAGCGAACAGGAAAGAGGCTCCGTCGACTGGTGACGGCCCGGTGCTGCCCTTGACGAATGGCCGGTGTGGGGCACCTTGGAATCATGGCGACACCCAATGTGAAGTCTTGACTACAGTGCGATCTTCGCCCAACTCAACCGACCATCCTTCAATTCCCGGCATGATTGGCATTTCCCACCACAACCGGATGGCGCAAGGCCCAAAACATGGCGAGGCGGCATAACGAAGAAATGGTTTACTGCGTATTCCGGTCATGAAGGGCCGCCGTTCCGGCTGATGCCGGACCAGGATTCCGGATGATGCCGGGCCGGGTGTGACGCGGTAATGAACTGTCGGTCAGAACTGGGGTACGGGTCAATTGTTTTTTGCTTTGGATGGGCTAGCCGATTTACTGGCGACGGTTTTATGTCGGCGCATGGACTCACCCTTGAGGACCAATCGATAACTGTTGTGCACGACTCGGTCGAGGATCGCATCGGCGATGGTCCGATCACCCAGGTAGGGGTGCCACTGATCGATCGGCAACTGACTGGTGATGAGAGTTGATCGTCGGTCATACCGATCATCGAGGATCTCGAGCAGATCCCGCACCGTCTCCCCGCTTAGGGGAGTCAAGTCCGAAATCGTCGAGCAGGAGCAGATCCGCTTTGGCGAGTTGACGGAAAAACGCCGAACGGCGTTGCATAGCGCCGTAGCGAGCGAGTTCCTCGACGAGGCGCGGCAGACGAAAGCAACGCACGGAGAAATCCGCGCGGCAGGCAGAGTGCGCAAGGGCAGCGCCCAAGTAGCTTTTGCCGACGCCGGTGGGTCCGGTGATCAGAACGTTCAAGTGTTCGCGGATCCAGCCCAAATCACTGACTTGAGCGAACTGTGCGGGGTCGAGGCCCCGGGGGCTGCGGGTATCGATGTCCTCGATGCAGGCTGGGACCGGCAGCTTTGCCCAGCGTAGGCGCATCGCCAAGCGGTGAGTGGCTCGTTCGGTAAACTCGTGCTGGATCATGATGCCAAGACGATCCTCGAAGGACCGATCGGATAGATCGGGAAAGCTAAGTTGCTGCTCGAGTGCGGCGGCCATGCCTGTGAGACGCAACTGGTGTAGTTGCTGGATGAGCGGTTCGGTCAACATAGAGGACTCCTTACTGGTTATTGGAAATACTTCGCGCCGCGCACGTTCTCGTGCGCAAGATCAAGGGGAGGCGAAGATGGCGGTGAGAGCGGGGTCTGGATCAGCGTCCGCACGGCGCGATAGCTGCAGGCCTTGAGCGCCAAGGCGCGCTCGCAAGCGGCTTCGAGTCGCGCCGGGGAGAAATCGTGAGCCAATCGAAGAATGCCCTGTGCGCTGCGCAAGGTCTCTTCCGGGTGTTTACGGCTGCCGGCTTGGGCTTGTACGACGCCGAAAGTGGCCGGCCCTATGACAAAGGCGCGTTCAAGAACCCGATCGAGATGCTGATCGATGACGGCGATGTGCTTATCAGGCCGATGCACGCGACGGGTTAAGCGCTGCGCGCGCTCTTTAGCCCGCGGATGGGCGGCAACCAACTGGCCTGCATGAAAGATCTCTACCGCTCGGGCGGTGAGGCGCACATCCACGCGTTCACCGATCAGTCGATACGGCACGGAGTAATAGGCGCGGGCGACCTCGATGTGATAATCGGGATGCACCTTGGCCTTGCGCCACTCGCCGAACTCATACGGCTTTGCCGGCAATGGCTTGAGGGTTGAGCGTTCGAGGGCTTCGAATCGGGTGCGGCGGTTGCCCTCGATCTTCTTGAAGGGGCGGGTGTTTAAGCGTTCGATGAGCTCGGCAATCGTTTTGTTAAGCTCACCCAGTGAGAAGAAATCCTGGTTGCGCAGCCGCGCCAGGATCCAGCGCTCGACGACCAGCACGCCGCTCTCGACCTTGGCCTTATCGCGCGGCTTGCGCACGCGGGCGGGCAAGATGGCAAGTTGGTAGTACTCGGCAAAATCCTGGTACGCGCGGTTGATGTCCGGATCGTAGCGGTGCGCTTTAGCGACGCCGGTGCGTAAGATTATCCGGCACGATGGCGCGCGGTGCACCGCCGAAATACTCAAGCGCCCGAACATGCGCGCCCAACCAATCGCCGGCGCCTTGCGAGACTGTCGCCTCGGCATGCGTGTAGTTGGAAAACCCCAGCACGGCGACAAAAATCTTGCGCGGCACGAGTGGCTCCGGTGTGCCGATCCTTGATCGGCACCGTCTGTCCGGCGTAATCGACGAAGAGCTTGTCGCCGGGCGCGTGCTCCTGGCGCAGCACCAACTCCTGGGTCTGCAAGCCAGCGGCGGTACTGCTCGCAGAAAACGCTGTACTGCCACCCGTCCGGATGAGCGCTCTTGTACTCCTCCCACAGCAATAATCGGGTGACGCCGCGGCGGCGCAGCTCCGCATGCAGGTAGGCAAAATCCGGTCGCGGTGTGCGCGACAGCGGCACCACGCGCTTGTAGAGCATGCGCGTGCAGCGCCGCTTCATCCATCGCCGGCGGCAATGGCCAAGTCACGCCGGCATCGCGTGCCCGGCGCGCGCACTCTTGCACGGTCGAGCGGGCGCTGCCGATCGCAGCGGCTATCTGCCGGTCGCTGAAGCCTTCGGCCTTGAGCCGCAGAACCTCACGAATCTTGCGCACGGGTAACCTCGCTTGCCCCACCGTCGCTCTCCTTCCGGTTGGAAAAAGAGACCACGGTAGCGGCGGTTAACCCGCGTCACACCCCCCTGCCGGCATCGACCGGAATGGTGGCCCGACATGGACCGGAATCATGGCCCGGCATGCTCCGGAACTGGTGGCCGGCATGGACCGGAATACGCAGTTTACTGGACGAGTTCTCCCGAACGTCCGGCACCCCCATTCGAGCGACCACCGATACTTCCGAGTCGCCGAATGCTACGTGTGAGAATGCGGCGTTGTAGTGATGGGCCTTAATTTCACACGCCCCGATCACGGATGTGACCACTGCAAGTACGGCGAAGCCAATCACCATGAGTACCTTTGCCATAAACGTAGCCTACCCCAACGCACCGATGGCCGCGCTACAGCGGTTATTTCGAAGTTGCAGGTCGCCGCTATTGGCAGTGTAATCAGGTCTTCTACTTCGCCGCCGCCTCGCGCGCTTCGTTGCCTTGCGCATCCTCCGGTGCGGTGGCACCGGCTCCGAGAGCCCCAGCGATACTTATGCCTTGGTGGCGGGTTTGTCCTGACTACCCGGGACTGCTGCTTCGGCCGCTTTGAAGCCACTTCGAGAGTGGGTCCCATCACAGAAAGGCTTGGTGGTGGAGCCGCCGCAGCGGCACAGAGCAAACGGACGCTTTGGAATTGCGTAGGTGGCGCCGTTCCAATCGACCGCCGTCACATCGTCGCCTTGGACCAGATAGGGCCCGTTCTGTATCACTTTGATCGTCGCCATTTGGATGATCTCCCGAACAGCCAGTGTTACAGGAACAACTTACCACACACCGCGTGCTGCATCGTCAGTGCTGCATCGAGTTTGATGCATCACCGCACTGGCTGTAAACAAATCAGACCTCTTTTCAGATTCTGGCGCGTCGGTGCAGGTGTCAGAGCGCGACCTACGGTGGGGACAAGCAAGGAGACGGGCCCAGGCGTAGGATGAGGCTCGGAAGGCTGATGACCAACACGCGTTTAGGCGGGCCTCGGCTGCCGCAGTTGCAGGAGGATCACATGGCACAGAACAATCTTGAGCTCATGCGGACACTTGACGATTCGTGGAACGCGCAAGACTGGGAGACGTTTGAAAAGCGGCATTCCAAAGACACTACTGTGTTTTGGCCGGGCCAGGCCGAGCCGACGAGAGGACGAGACCATCACAAGGCGGAGTCCATCGAATTTTTTAAGACCTTCCCAGACAATCATCTGATCAATCACCCCTATAAAGTGGAGATTGCTCAAGGCGAATGGACGTGCACCGTTGCGGATTTTACAGGCACGATGCGCGGATCGATGAAAGGTTCCGACGGCAAGCTGATCGCACCCACCAATAAGAAGTTTCATATCGAGTTCTGCACCGTTGCACACTGGAAGAACGGTGAGATCGTCGAGGAGAAACTCTTCTATGACTTGGTGGGATTGCTTAAACAGATTGGAGTTATGTAAGGCGTTTTGTCCTTAAAGGACAATGCCAAAATCGTTATCCGCTGCGTATTAGCCTAGTTGAACGCATAGCGGCTATCGCGCTTCACCACTTGGTTGTAGCCGAGCATGCGCCCGTTTGAATCATGTTGGACGCCTCCCGGTTGCAAGGATTTCTTGGTGCGATAAGCGACAGATTAGGCTGCAGGTTTATATCCGGCCTGTTTTTGCAGACCGGAGCCTGCGGGCCCTGATGGATTTCGCTGACCCGTGCCTCATTTCTCCTGAGAGCTTGAAAGCTCGGAGCCACATTCAGGCTTGGCGGGTCACGGTCTGACCTGTTGACCATCACACGTTGTAGTCCTTGCGCAACCTTTTGGCGTACCTTCCTCTGTTGACTGTTAATCCAGCGTGTGTGCGACCTATGCGGGTCGACTCACGTACCGAGATTGATACACACGTTCATGGGCCGTCAGCGCCCAGATCGTGCGTGCCATCTTGTTCGCCATCGCCACGACGGCCACATTCTTCGGCCGACGCTTCACTGATTCGGTAACCCAGTCGGCCATTTCCACGTTGTACGACTCAAAACGATCATCGATGGTGGCAATCGCCGGCATGGTGGCCGGTGAGACGCTCGCCGAGGACTGCAGTGCCGCGACCGGGGGGTTGCCTGAAAGCAGCGCAACGAGGGCGGCACCCAAGGTCACCATCTTCCCTTTTAGGCGACCCGAAAAGCATCCGCCTGCGAATCGCAACGACTCCGAATATTTACGAGGGGTTCGCATTTGTTGGCCGTTTAGGGCGCCCAAGTAAAGGAAAGACCGAAACCGAAAGTTGTCCGCAACCTACTAGCCCACTTGAACACACAGCATGGAGATCGAGCCGCCATCAAAGCCCGAGACTGGGAACGATAATTTTTCACTGGGCTGTTGCGTGCCGAGCACGTATAGGAGCGGCAGAAAATGCTCCGGTGTCGGGATGGCCAACTGTGCATCATGGCCGAGACGTTCGTAGTTGATGAGCGGCTTGAAGTCCCCGGACAGCATTGACTGTTTGGCCGTGTTTTCAAAGCGTTCAGCCCAATCGTACGGGTCGGGTACATGCCTCCCCCACCCATAGGACTCAAGGTTGTGAACAATATTGCCGCTGCCAACCACCAGGACGCCCTCACCTCTCAGCGGCGCCAATTGTTGGCCCAACTGAAAATGAAACGACGACGGGTGTGCTTCGTTGATGCTGAGCTGCACCACCGGTACGTCGGCGTCGGGGTAGGCATGCCGCAATACCGACCAAGTACCGTGATCGAGGCCCCAATCTTCGTCGAAATCTACTTTGTAAGGGTGCAGCAAGCTTCGAACCCGCCGGGCCAACCATTCATCGCCCGGTGCCGGATATTGCACGCGGAATAGTTCCGCCGGAAAGCCGCCGAAATCATGGATCGTCTTGGGAGCGCGGGAAATCGTGACGGCGGTAGCCGGCAAGTACCAATGTGCAGAAATGGCGAGTATTGCTCGGGGTTTCAGGATCGAGGCAGCCATGCGACGCCAGCCGTCCGTAAATGATTTTGCTGCACGGCATTCATTGGGTTGCCGTGGCCAAAAAAAACTGATGGCATGGGATTGGTCACCGAGGTTCTCCTTGCCCGATGCTTTGAATGGTCCCAGCAAGACGTTTGCGACCCGCTAAATACCGGCGACGGGAAGGTGCCAGTGACGCTTGATCGCGACGACGCGGAGCCCGAAGCAAAGCGCCGCTCCGACAAGCGTCGCCGGGCCGGACGGCAGTTGCAACACGTTTGCGATCACCACGATCGCCGCGCCCGCCAGGGCCGCCACAGCATATAGGTCAGCCCGGAGCACGGTGGGGATTTCGGCCAATAGAATATCGCGTGCCATACCGCCGCCGATCCCGGTCAACATACCCAGCAAGGTGGCCATGACCGGGTTCAGTCCGTAGAGCAGCGCCTTGTGCGCTCCAGAGACTGCAAAAAGGGCAAGTCCGGCCGCATCGAACAAAAGAATGGGATTCCATCGGTGCGAAATTTCGGACGTAAAATAAAAGGTGACGAGTCCGGCAAGGAGAGAAACGCCCAGATAATGCCAATCGCTGATGGCGCCGGGCGGAACGGCACCAATCAAAACATCACGAATGATCCCCCCTGTGTTCGCTGCCGCGAAAGACAGCACCAGTACACCAAAGATATCGAGCTTATGTTTCACTCCCGCCATCGCACCACTGAGGGCAAAGACAAAGGTACCAATCAGATCGAGTGCATACGGAAGCGACATCATGACGAGGTTTCCTGCGACCAGTTTTCAGAAAGGCCACATATCTGTTGTCAGACGACGACGACGCCGGTCAGCAACATCTCGAGTAACGCACCCAAATTGAACGCATGTTAGCCCGTTAGCCATGCCCTCGTTGCGACTACTAGCGCCTCAACGCCGGTCCGCAGAGTAGGATGAATGACCGGAGCAAACTTTGGGCTATGGTTGACAGGAAGTTCGTTGAGTCGATTGGCCTCTTTGGCTTTGGCATAGGATCGCTGGATCGGTGCCACCTACGAACCAAAATACCGAGGGCGCATGCCACTCGGTCCCGAACGATCCGAAATCCTCGCTCGCCGGCGCCGGCCCCGTCTCACGAACTTGCTCGGCACCGAAGTGGCCTCGAAACGCGTCCACCACACGCTTGCTCGCATCCCGATCATTCACGTTGAGAGGGTAATGATCCAACTTCGTGATCTCTGGTTTGCGAGGCGCACCCGAGGCCTCCGCCTCCGCGTTCACAATCCGCTCAATAGCCGCCAGCACGCGTTTGCGTACACCGGCATCGAAGGTGCGCACGTTGAGCTTAATGATAGCCTCGTCCGGAATGACATTCTCTTTTGTACCGGCCTGCAAAGCGCCCACTGTGACGACCGCGGCCTCTGCGGCGGCCACCTCACGCGAGACTATAGTTTGAAGCCGCATCACGGTCGCCGCGGCCATAATGACGGGATCAATGCTGGCCTGCGGCATCGATCCATGCGCCCCGCGTCCAAACAAGCGAATCTGCAAGCTATCCGCCGCGGAAGTGATTGCCCCCGCGCGCCCGGCGACGGTACCCGATGGTCCGACCATGACGTGCTGGCCAAGAACCACGTCCGGCTTAGGAAAGCGTTTGAAAAGCCCGTCGTCGATCATGGCCTGCGCGCCTTCGGCAGTCTCCTCTCCGGGCTGGAAGACCACCATCAACGTCCCGCGCCATGCCGTGCGCGACCCGGCGAGCAATTTGGAGGCACCAGTGAGCCACGTCACATGCATGTCATGGCCGCACATATGACCGACCGGCACGCGTCTTGCCCTCTCGGTCGGTGACCGTCGTCTTGCTGGCATACGGCAAGCCCGTCGCCTCTTCGACTGGCAGCGCATCCATATCGGCTCGCAACATGACTGTCGGGCCTTCGCCGTTGCGCAGCAGGCCTACGACGCCCGTTTTACCGACACCGGTCGAAACTTCGTAGCCCGCGGCACGCAGACGGTCAGCAGCCAGACCTGCCGTACGCGTCTCCTGCATCGAAAGTTCTGGATGCGAGTGCAAATCCTTGTAAAAGGTTTCCAAGTCAGGAAGCAGGCTATCCAGGTTGCTGAGAACTGAATCGGAAGAATTGGCCTGTGGCGTGTTCATGAGCTTGATCCCTCCTATAGGCGTAAGCAGCCTACTCCATAATTCAACGCAAACAAATTCCTCTTGATCTGCAGGTCTTCATAAGAACCCGTTTGCGCATTTTTGCCGGCAAGTCCGAAAACATGAGCCGCCCGTCGAATCGATGGACGAGAACCCAATGCGCGCTGCATTGAGGGACATCCAGATTGGCAAAATGGAATGCTACTCACCGGAGAATGTCGAGCGATCCGTGCCTCGAAGGTCGGCTTTGCGCCAGTGAATTCTGCGCGGTCAATGACCGAAAGTGGCCGACTGTTGCCGGCCGCGCCCCCCGACTGGGGTCTTTCGGAAGCGAAGGGCAAACTGCCGGCTCCCCAACAACAGGAGCCGATCATGGAAATCATTGCGTCCACACCTCGAGAACCTTGGAACAAGGGCAAGCTCGTAGGCCAGAAGACCTGCTTCAAGCTCAAAGAGATTTGGGCGATCCGAGTGCGGTTACAGATCGCGAGTCGGTGCCGGGATCTTGCTCTATTCAACTTGGCGATCGACAGCAAGCTTCGGGCCTGTGATTTGATGCAGCTGCGTGTGAGGGATGTATGCCACGGCCAGACAATCGCGTCACGGGCACTCGTTTTTGCAACAGAAGACCAGACGTCCGGTCCAATTCGAGATAACGGAACCTGCTCGAGACGCTGTGCTGGCATGGATTAGCTATTCGAAGTTGAAGTCCGAGGATTTCTTGTTCCCGAGTCGAATACATGCGTCACCACACCTTTCAACTCGGCAATATGCCCGGATCGTTGATTCTTGGGTCCTTCGCCTAGGGTTGGACACCACCAGCTATGGGACGCATACGCTTAGGCGTACGAAGGCCACGCTGATCTATCGGCGCACAAAGAATCTGAGAGCCGTACAGCTGCTGCTCGGACATTCCAAATTGGAAAGGACGGTACGCTATCTTGGAATCGAGGTTGACGACGCCCTTGAAATGGCGGAACAGACCGAGGTGTAATCTGACGATGCCGGTCGGCGGCAACGGTCGCTGACCGGCCAATTGCGGTAGTTGACTTCGCAAAAATGATTGCCGGATACTGCCGGTGACTATTCTGCTGACCGTGAGTACGCGTACGGGGCAGGCGCACTGCACCTTCCACTTACGCCCTTCGTCCCATAGGCAAATTCTCCGACTTATGTAGTCTTCAACGATAGATAAGGGAGAAATTTATGCAGACTGCCAAATATCAATCGAGCATCCTTGCGCTGGTAATTACCGCCTCTATCTGGACCGGCACATCGACCGCCAGCACCGGCACGCAAACGCTATGGGTTAGCAATAGCGGTGTCGATGCGACTAATTGTGGCTCCCGGTCGCACCCATGTCGTTCCATCAGTCAGGCAATTGAGAATGCCACCGATGGCGATACGATCTATGTGGGCCCGGGTCTTTACGGCGATGTCAATGCGGACAACTTCACCGGCCCCGGCGATGAGCACGCGAAGCCCTTTGGGGGGGGCGAGAATGAACCGCCCAACGCCGGGTGCGTCGTGTGCATCACCAAGCCCTTGCATATATATTCCACCCAGGGCGCCGCGACCACGGTCATCGCGAACGATCCTCAGTCGCCTTACGGTTCCACGGTCTTGATCAGCAGCCCCGGCGTGGACTTTGGCGCGGCGGAAGAAGGCTTTACCCTCGTCGGCAGCAGCCAGGCGGGGGTGACGATCGCGCTCTTCTTCCCCGTCCTGAAGGAGGTCTCGGTTGCGGGAAACACCGACAACCGCGATACGCAGGGATTCGTCTATTTTGGGTTCCCCATCAGGTTGCTGCCCTGCGCCCCTCCCGGTTCTGATCAGGGGGCGGATTGCCGCGTCACGGCGCGTATCCTGATCGCGAACAACCAGGCGATTGGCAACGGCACCGGATTCTCGATCGGGGCGAATAACGGCGGCCACCCGGCAATCATCGTCAGAGACAATGTCGCGCTCGGCGCGGGCACCGGCTTCCTTGTCGAGGCGGTCGGCCCGGGGTCCGAAGCTTTGGGCAGTCCGAGCGCCACTAATGTCCAGCTGGTCGCCAACGTGGCCATGGGCGGCGGTGTGGGCTTCTACGCAATCGACCCGGGTCAAATTACTTACAACATGGCGGTGAAGAACTCGCAGATCGGCTTCGAGGTCAATCCCGGCGACGCAGCGTTCCAGGGCAATTCGGCGATCGGGAACGGGGGGCCCGGAGTACTCATCTTCCTGAACGACATCAATGATTTTGCCACCCCCGAATTTACCGCTAAAACGTTGACACCGTTCACCGGCAACAACTTCATCGGCAATGATAGAAACAGGCCCGCGCTGACCGTGCCGTACCACGGTATCAGCCCCGGCCCGGGTGCGCACTGCGGCGTGCTGATGGGAATCTTTCTGCCGCCGGCTTTCCTTCCGCCGGGGCAAGCGCCTCAGCTGGCAGCGAGCGACAACTACTGGGGATCGGCCGACGGCCCCTCCTCCGCGGAACCGAATGCCGACGCGGTGGGCGGCGCCTGCAATCAAGACGGCACCACCACGATTGCCACGCCGTTCTCCAAGAAGCCGTTCCCCGTGCGCTCGGATCAGTAGCCAAGAAGTCAGCAAGGTGATTGGCTAGACACTGCGGGCCATTTGGCCCAAGTCGCCGGAGGGCACGGGGTGGCGCGGAATTTCGCGCCCCCTCGAAGTTGTGCAGTTACGAGCCTTTTCTGACGCCAGATAGCAGACTGTCGCCATCGTCTTTCAGGGTCGACACCGGGAGTTGGCCGTCATCGGCAACTGTCGGGCCAATAACGGTCCGTCGATGCTCCGGTAGGGTTACGCTAAAGCGGTCGTTCCGTCATGATGTCGTGACGTGAGCTGCTGGTTCGGACATGTTTGAACCCAGTTATGTTGGCATCGATGCCGGGCATGGAGACAGTGCCGATGACGATCGCCGAATGGATGATATTTTCTTCAGTTATACTGTTTTTACTTACTATCGCTCCGGTAAAGGCGGTCGGTTACAAGACGTTTGATAATTCGAATCCGCGCGATCCCATTTTCTACAAGTCACGCATTGCGGCACGCGCTCTAGGTGCGCATCTCAATGGGATTGAAACCTTTCCATTCTTTGCCATCGCGGTACTGCTAGCGGAATTTAGGCACCTTCCACAGAGCCGAGTTGACAATCTTGCCGTCGCGTTTGTCGTCATCCGTCTGTTGTTTGTATTCGCCTATCTGAGCGACCGATCCACCATCAGGACTCTTCTGTGGAACTTGGGATTCGCAGTCAATACCGCAATCTTCCTGATGCCGTGGTGGGGTCGATCGTAACGGCATCGCTATTCTAAATTGAATTCCCGAAAGCGGACGATCGCCTTCGACCAGATCGGGTCGAAAGGGGTCCGTTAAACTTCTCATGGCGTCTCCTGCCCAAGAACGCGCTTCAGGGGCGTTTGCGGAATCGGCGCCGCCACATCTGGGAGATGGAGAGCCCTTCGGCAAAGGTAGCTGAATCGGATAAATTTCGCTGATCTGACGTCCCGTTCCGGCAAGCCATGTCGTTGCGCCTTGAGCCAAAATTTAAATTCATCATTGGCGCAGAGGATAGCGAGGATCTCAGGCTGCGATTGGGACTTTGCGTCGGGAATCGCCGCGGTAGTATTCATATTCTGCGATGACTCGTATAGCCACGAGGGCGCCGCTGGATCGATATATTGCGTCGTCGTATCTGCGGGACATGGTGCATCGGTGTAAGTGATGCTGCCATCCTGGGCAGTGCATTTATAAATGGCCGCTGAACTTAGCTTGGGATCAGGATAAGAGCTAGAAACGCAGTTGCACGAGTAATCGTGCTCCGGGGCCAGGAAGTCAGCATTCCGCGGCCGCTCTCACGAGGGCGATATCGTAACTTTGGTTTGCGCAGCTGATCTTCGATATACATAAATGCATCTGTAATTGCTAAAACTGCACGTCGGCCTCACTGAGGATAATCTCCGAGTGCACGCTTAAAACAGCCTTTGGTTTCCCCAATCACTATAGGAAGCGTCCTATGCAGCGGCGCTGCGGCTGCGATTGCTGGCCGTGCAATTGACGTGATTTGGAACGTCGCTGAACTCGACCGCAGCAATCGGCCAAAACAAGGCATTGGCGGCGCTGAAATGAGAGTCACCAAGCAGCCGTTCGCGCTGCGGACCCGTCGCTGTCATTCGAGCTCGCGGCGTTGGACGTGCGGCCTAGGGAAGGATGTCAATCCGTGCATTGTTCGGGGTAAGTGTCCAGATCTCGGCCATGTCGGCGTTCGATACCGCAATGCAGCCATCGGTCCAGTCGTGGCTCTCGTAGGCTTGCGGCTCGTGCTTGAGGTTGTTCGGCATGCCATGGATCATGATCAAGCCGCCGGCATCCTGATGATGTGCTCGCGCTCGCTCGACGTCGGTCTGGTTTGGGTATGACACTTGTATCGACAGAAAATATTCGCTTTGCGGGTTGTGGCGCTCAAGTTTGTAGGTACCCTCGGGCGTGCGAGAATCGCCGGCCTGCTCCTTCTGCCCCGTCGGGTTCGACCCAAGCTCCACATGGTACGAACGCAGGATGTCATTACCGTGCATCAGCAGGAGCTTCCGCTCGGCTTTGCGCACGACGACGCGGTCCACTACGCGAAGCGTGTCGCCCGGCGGAGCGTTCGGTGTGATGGATTGCTTTTTAGCGCACCCCGCAGCAGCTAAACTAGCAAGCAAAAGTATTGCGGTCATGCTTCTAAAACTCATCGCCTTCCTCCCGCTAGCAAAACTCAGCAGACCGACTGTGCTCGCTGACCACACTTGCGTCGATCGGGGAAGCCGCTAAGGAAGCGTAGGATCCACCTTACCGTCGGGCAGCGCCGTGCACAGCGGTGTTGTCAAAGGCACCGGATCTGGTTCGCCGTGGCTCGTTTTTCTGTATGTGGTGCATCCGATGACACCGACGCGCTCCAAGATGCGACCGTCAGCAAGCGCCTACGTGCGATCAGCAAAATTTCGATGTCCGGCTGGGGTTGAGAGCGGGATTTATCCGCCGAAATCTACGGCCGAGGTCGCCATGCAAGTTCTGCTTGATCGCATCGAGGCAGCTCTTTGTGTCGCTGACCGGCCAAAACCTGCCGTTTATTCACGCCGGTTTTAGCGGTCAGGTCGCGCCAAGAGCGGTCATTGACCGGGCGCCTTGGCGGCCCATGCCTTCGTGGCCTGACATGTTTCCATGGCCCGCTTGTAGGCTTCGCGTCCGCTGGTGCGGGCCACATAGGCCCGCTCCGCCTCGCCGAGGGCGACGCCGCCAGCTTCTTTGGGCCAGCTCCAGGGCGTAGGTCACCGAAATGTCGGCCGCCGTGAACGTCTCGCCGGCAAGATAGGGCGAGCGCGCGAGCTGCCGCGTCACCAGCCCCAGCCGGCTCTCGAACACTTCCAGCGCCTGGCCGGCGCTCCAGTTCTGCCGCTCGGCCTCGGGCGCGAGATTGCGGGCGCCGACGACGAAGTAAATGGAGGCCGCGAGGCCGGCTTCGCCGAGGTGAAGGAACTGTTGGTACGCGGGGAAGGCGGGATCGTGCGGGTCCGGCGCGAGCGGCGTCGGCCCGTAGCGGGCCATCAGGTACTCCATGATCGCAATCGACTCGACCATCGTGACGTCGCCGTCCTGGATCGCCGGGATGAACCCGGCGGGGTTGATGGCCAGGAACTCCGCGTCGTTCTCGACGCCGGCCAGCAGGTCCACCGGCCTCAGCCGGTACGGCGAGCCCCATCTCCTCCAGCAGCCAGACGACCCGGAACCCCCTGCCTTCGCCGAAAACGGTGATCATCTCTCGCAATCCTTCGTTGACGCGGCCCGAATTCAATCGCTCGGCGACGGCGCGAGCGCAACCGTCTTACGGCACGGCGTTGGAGCATCGCTCGCCGCCCAATCACCTCACTGCTGCAGTCCCTTATGCCGTGCATCCGTGCCGCGTCCTAATGCCCGTGAGTTGGCTGGGCCGCCAGCATCGCGTAAGGCTTAGCTTTTTCCTTGCTTTACGCAATACTCTTGTAGTTGTCACAGGATATTGTGCCAATAAACAACTGATTGTTGTAGAATTAGTAGAAAATAACTCCAATAACAACCAAGAGTTGTCGATATTGGTTTTTTGATGGCGCATGATTGGTCGCGCTGCCTCCAATCAACGAGAACAACAAACGTGGATAACAACGAGCTACTTACACGCATCACAGCCCGCGTCAAAGCCCTAGACGATCGTGGAATAGGTCTTATGATCGCGTTGCTCGAACTGCTGACGAACCAGCATGGCAGCGGGTGCGGAACTTCCTGCTAAGCAACGTCGACGAGACAACTCGCGGGCGCCTTGAGGGCGCGTAGGCAGTCAATCTGCTGTTGCATTGCCGGTCAAGTGTCGCTTTGCTACCTTAGTCGAGTGTCGCTAAGTCGGCTTTGGGGAACGCTACTCGGCTGAGGCTCGCGAGCCTTGGACCAACGCCTGTCGCGGGTCACCGGCTCGCTAGGACCTCTCTCCAGCCGGTCACGATTCATATCGCAATACTTCCGCAGGTTGAGTCTTTGCAGCTTGTAAAGCCGGATATATGGTTGCTGTGACGGTCAGAAGTAGAGCGGCCACGACGATCCAGACAACCTCGCCAGTATGCGTCTCGCTTGGGATTCCAGTCACGGCAAAGACATCAGGATCAAAAATGTAGAATCCCAGCTTTTGCTCTAAAAACGAGACGACGACATCTACGTTGAGAGCCACGCTAAGGCCCAAAGCCACACCAAGTGCGGTACCGATCCAACCGATGATCACGCCTTGAATGATGAATATCCCTAGCACGCCTCCCGTTCGTCAAGCCCAGTGTGCGCAGGATTGCGATATCCGTGCGTTTGTCATTCACAACCATTACGAGGGTTGCGACAATAT
>CAVVPB010000002.1:0-9207 GCA_963749775.1 uncultured Gammaproteobacteria bacterium | reverse complement strand
AGCGCAGGGCGCCGCGCACCGCCAGCGCGGCCCGCGCAGTAGAAAAGACGTAGCACTGGCCATCCAGGCGCACGATCGGCCCCGCGTCCGCAGCGACCGTGGCTACTTTCTGGTTGTCGGCGCTGTTCGGATCGTCGGTGCGATACCCGCCGGGCAAATTGCTGTGCGCGCCATCGCAGAACGGCGCGGTACCGGTGCGCTTGCACCCGCACAAGATGACGTCTTCATCGCGCTCGGCTTTGAAGGCAACCGGCAGATATTCGGTTCCGACATGTGATCCATCGCAAAACGGCTGCGACTGGGAACGCCCGCAGGCGCACCAGAGGTAGCGCTTGCCCGCTTTGATCTCAAAGTAGTAGCCCTTGCGATTGGCGACGACCGGCGGCGTCCTGACGGTGCTCATCGTGTTTCCCTCATGACCCCATCGGCGCCGCGCCGCAGCGCGTGAGCATGGATTGGCAGCGGCGCACCAGGTTGCTGCCGGATGGTCACGCCGAAGGGCCAACTGGCCGGCGCGATGGCAATGTAGCGCGCGAATCCGCCGGTACCGCCCTCGAACTTGGCGAAGCCGATTGTCACGAGGGCCCCGGCCTCAGGGACTTGGTCTAGGTTCGCCACACCCTCCGCCTGAGCAAAGTTATGCTGCAGCAGCCACTTTTCACCGATGAATTCCGGCGCGGTATTGTCAGTATCCAAGGGTTCGTGCCCGTGCATCAGAATATGCCGATCCAAGTGTAGATATTTCAGTGCCGACAAGCTTACGCCAGGGAACGGCTGAGTCGTGAAACGCTTGGGCTCATTCCATTTTTTCGACCAGTCGGAGCGAATCATCACCACGGCTCCCGCGGGAATCGGACCGTGGCGGCGCTCCCAGTCCTTGATATCGGCAACGGTGGCCTGATAGCCGGGATCCAGAGCGACCTTTGGCGCGACATTGACGACCACCAGAGGACGCAGCGCCACGGTGGGTGGAATATCGCTGATGGTCGCTCCGCGTTCGTTCTCATGCGCCGGCGGACCGAACTGCGTGCCAATGTGATCCATGGGCAGCTCGTAGGCGGTGATGGCCACGCCGTGCTTTTCATAGCTGAAGGGCTCCCCTTTCTCGATGACTCCAGGGATGGGAACGCCCGCCCGTGTCGAGGAGACGCTAAAGTCGACAAACCCCTCGCCGATCGGCCCGCCCGGCGCGATGGCATGCGTCAAGTCGATGTACTTGGCATGGCTCAAGGTCGAGTTGTAAAGATCCCAGAGTGGCAATCCCTTGCCACGCTGGTCTGCGGCCACGGCATCCCCGCCGCGAGCGCTGAGCGCCGCAACGATGAGCAGTACAACGACCCGGCGCACGGCGGCCCCCGACGGAGCGCTAGAACTTGCGCGTCGCGGTAAGACCGATCGTCCGCGGACGCACGGTCAGCAGCGCGTCGGGGTCCTGCGAGGAATTGATGGCAGAGACTTCGGCGCGTTTGTCGGTCAAATTGCGGGCGAAGGCCGTGACGCTCCACGGTCCGTTGATCACGCCGACTCGCAGGTCAAGAAGCGTGTAGGGCGCCAGCAGAATGTTGAACTGCGTATTGGACGCGAAGTACGCGCTTACCGCGTCTCGATAGATCACGTCCGTCGCAATCATCCCCTGCCAAGTGCCGGAAATCGGCGCTGTGTAATTGAGGCCGAGGAAGAACTGGAACTTAGGCACGTTGGGAATTGCATCGCCCGTCCTGCCCAGGGTCGGGTTCAGTGCATATTGCTCAGCAGTGGCGCCCTCGGTCAGATACGCATTCTGATACGAGCCGGAAAAACTGGCCGACAGATACTGGATCGGATGGGCTGTTAACTCGAATTCCACGCCCTTGACGCGGGCGGTGCCGGCGTTGCCTTGGTAAACGAAGGCGCCGTCGGCGGTGGTTTCCTGGACTTGAATGTTATCCCAATTGATGAGGTAGACATCGGCCTGATAGTCGAACAGGCCATTGAAGAGCCTGCCCTTCGCGCCCAGCTCGTAGTTGGTCAGCGTATCAGGTGAATACGCCGCAGGAATCGGTTCGAATGGCTCGCTGACCGCGTTTAAACCACCACTTCGAAAACCGGTCGAGACGAGCGCGTAGCCGAGCAACGCGTCACTGAATTTATAGCTGGTGTTGATCTTCCAGGTGACCTTGTTGAACGTCTGCTCCGGATCGACAATGGGCACCAAGTTGGGCGCGCCGGGAAAGCCGCCGAACGGGTGGGTCTGCGTCTGCACCCCATTTAAGGTCTCCGTGAAATAGCGCACGCCCGCGACCGCGGTCCACGCATCGGTGATCTTCCATGTTGCTTCGCCGAATCCGGCGTACTGCGTGTCGCTGCGCGTGTCGGTGCGCCCGAAGAAGGTGTTTCCCACGCCCGGAAAATCCAACGCGTCCTGGGCGGTTGACGTGCTGAAGGGGCCAGTCACCAAACCATTTCCGCCGGTGGTGAGGACCTGTACCGCCAGATCCTGGCTCTCGTGTTCACGGTAGACGCCTGCCACAAAGTTGACCGGGGAATTCAGAGCGCTGGCAAAACGCAGCTCGCTGGAATTCACCTTGCGGGTCCGCGGCTCGAGGGTTTCGGCCGGGACCGGAACATCAAATGACACCAGAACCGGCGTCGAATCGAAAGTAAAGCCAGTGGTGCGGTTGAATTGGTTGGAAGTGCCCGTCACCGTGCCGAGGGCGGTCTTGTATTCCACGGTCAGGCCGAAAATCTTGATATTGTCGCTCCACGGACTCAACGTCACGTCGGTATTGCACAGGTCGCAACCCTGGATTGGCGGAATGGGTCCGCCGCTAAATGCCGCGACGCCGGCCGGGGTGTAGCGCGACGAGCCGCCCGAGGTTTCGGTCTGCGCAAGGTAGTTGGCGTCGATGGTCAGGTTGTCGGTCGGATGAAAGCGCACGATGGCCCGTCCGCCGCCGACGTCGTCATCGTTGACGCCCTTGACGAATCCGATGCCCTCGACCGGCAAAGTTTGGAAGTTCGGTTTGGCGGTTGTGCCGAGATTCGTGATGCCGGTGACGCCTGCACCCACGCGGTACTGGTTGATATAACCGCTATCGTAGAGCTTCCAACCCACCAAGCGCAGCGCCAGGACGCCGTCGATCACCGGCAAATTGAGCTCGCCGTTGATGTTGTAGTTGCCGCTGGCGTGCGAGGTCGTCGAGCCCTCCATCGTCAGGTAGCCACCGAGGGTGTTGAGATCCGGAGAATTGGGAACGAAGCGGATCGTGCCGCTCATGGAACTCGCGCCGTACAGGGTGCCTTGAGGCCCGCGCAATACTTCGATGCGATTCAAATCGTACAGTCGGATGTCGGCTTCGAAGCCGCCGCCGTCGTCGGCATTCGAGCCGCTGATCACCGCTTCGCCGAAGTACACGCCCGTGGTCGCATCACCGGTGGAATTGATGCCGCGGATGACGTACTTCTTGTCGCCGGGACCCAGATCCTGAATCGAGAGGCCGGGAACCTGGCCCGCAACGTCCATGATCCCGGACACGCCGGCGGCCTGCAGCGAGTCGCCGCTGATGGCCTGGATCGACGCGGGGATATCGAGCACTCTCTGGGCATTGAGCTTGTTGGCGGTCACGACGATCTCTTCGAGGCCGCCGGAACTTGTGGATACCGCCTGAGCTCATCGCGGTGAGGGGCGCGCCCAATGTGGCGGCAATACCTACACTGGCGGCAAGTAGCCGGCCCGAGACCCGTGACTTGGCGGTCAAACGCCAACCAATTGTTCTATTCATCCCGTTTCTCCCGTGATTGATGCGTCACAATATGAGTTATCATATGAAATATCAAATGAGCGCCCAACTGTTGCGCGGCGGCCAACAGACGCTAATCCGACTGCGCATGTTGCGGCTCAAGCGGCGGATCAAGTTGAACGCCGCTTCGATTCCCGACGGCGAGAAGCCCTCTAACAGCCGCTGCTCGCGGCGGCGCACCACGATATTCAGCGAATTGAACAGCGCCCGTCCCTTGTCGGTGAGATATACCTCAACGCAGCGGGCGTCTTCGCGGCGCAGAATTCGGCGCACAGTAGTTTTCCTTTTCCATGCGCATCAGCGCGCGGCTGAGCGCCGATTGCTGCACCATCGCGCGATCGATGATCTCATTGATGGTGATTCCGTCACCCATGGCGAGCACCGCAAGAATGCGCCAGCGGGTGACATTGATGCCCTCGCGCCGCAGTTTCTCGATCAGATCGGCGTTGAGTTGATATGCCAGCCGTGCGATCAGGTGTGGCAAGAAGTCATCGAACAGCGCTTGATCCGCCGATTTGCGACCGCGCGTTCCAGTGTCGCGGCAGGTGATTTTTTTTTGGTTCGCGCCATGCTCTTTAGAACGGACTCTGACCGGCGAGGATGGCGCCCAATTTTTCGGCGTCGATGTTACCACCCGAGACGATGCAGACGATATTGCCTTTGCGCGCTTCTGTGCCCGAGTGCCGCGGCGACGGACACGGCGCCGGCGGCTTCCGCGATAACGTGGTGGCGGCCGGCGAGCAGACGAATCGCCGCGGCAATCTGCGCAAATGATGCGCACTCCGCCTGGTCCGCCACCGCACGCAGCAGCGGCCACATTTCCTCAAGTACCGTGGTGCTGCCCATGCCATCGACAAAACTCTGCCGATGCGCAACCTGCACGGGGCCGCCATGCTGTAATGCGGCCGCGGCCGGCTGCGCCGCCTCCGACTCCGCCACGATCATCCGCACCGCCGGACGTAGCCGTCGCATGACTGAGCCGATGCCGCAAATCAGACCGCCACCGCCGAAAGGCACGACCACGCTATCGCAGTCCGGCAACTCCTCGAGAATTTCGGCGCCGATGGTCGCGTTGCCGGCGAGCACGCCGGGCTCGGCCACCGGATGGATGAAGACTCCTTTTTCGCCGGCGCAGGCGCGGCTGGTGAGAACCGTCCACCATTCATCGAAGGAACGCCGGATCACCTTCGCGCCAAGCTCGAGCAACGCATTGACCTTGGTTTCTGCCGCGGCGTCGGGAACGACCACCGTGGCTGGCACCCCCATTGCGCGCGCCGCAAAAGCGAGACCTTGACCGAAATTTCCGGCGCTAGCGGTCAACACGCCGCACTGCAGCCGCGCCGGGTCCATGGTTTTCAACACGTTGACGGCGGGCCGGATCTTGAACGACCCCCAGGGCTGCAGATTTTCGAGTTTGAGAAAAATATTGGCGCCCGGCAGATCGGCGTTCAGCCGCAAGAGCGGCGCGCGCACCGCGAAGGGGCGAATATTGTCGCGCGCAGCCGCGACCTGCGCCGCGGTCGGCAGGCAGAGGCTGTTAGAAGTCAATGACCTGCCCAACTCCGGCCGCTCGTGCCTTCGCCAGAACATGGTGCGCAGAGGCAAGATCCTGCGGCGCGATGCCGAGAGATTTGTAAAGCGTTACATCGAGCGGCGAGCTTCTGCCCACCTTGGAGCCGTTGGCCACCTCGCCGATCTCGCCCAATATGTGCTCGACCGTGATGGCACCCGCTCTCACCGCCCGCAAAAATTCGCCGCCTTCATTGAGGGTGGACTCTCGGCAATCGACAAAGAAACGGGCTTTCACCACCGCGGCTGTGTCGATCTCAGCTGCCGCGGCGATGCTGGAGCCGACCACATTCAAATGCGCGCCAGGCGTCAGCCAATCGCCCTGAAGGATCGGTTCACGCGCCTTCGTCGTGGTACAGATGATGTCGGCACCGGCGACCGCTTCACGTACGCGTAGGGGATGTTTCCACGGCGACTCGATGCCTTGCACCCTCCACTTCGGCGAAGAGCCTCGCCTTGTCCTGGTCGCGTGCCCACACGCGAATGCGCCGCAGGGAACGCACGCTCAGCATCGCCTCCAGATGGCTGCGAGCTTGCTCGCCGGCGCCCAGCAGGGCCAGGTCCCCGGCGCTCTGCCGCGCCAGCAAGCGCGTGGCCAGTCCGCTCGCGGCGGCTGTGCGAATCGCGGTAATTTCCGCGGCATCGAGCAGTGCAACGGGCTGGCCGTGGTGCGCCTCGAACAACAGCACCAACCCGAGATGCGATGAATATTGCGGCGGCTTATTGCGCGGAATCAGACTGACGAGCTTTACGCCAAAACATTCCGGGTCGGCGAGATACCCCGGCATCATTCCCATCATTCCGCGATCACCGGGCATCACCAGAATCGAACGCAGCGGCAGTACGACCCGGCCTTCCGATACCGCGATCATGGTCCGGTGCATCAGCTCGATGCACTCCGCCATCGGCAGCAATTCGCGCACCTCGGCGCCGCGCAATACCCTAATTTCCATTAGGAGCCTGTCTGCGAGATGCGCGCCTTGCTGGGTCCGAACGATCCGCGCAGCTCTTTCATGGCCGCAATGAAGGACTCTACGTCATCCTCGTTGTTGTAGAAATGAAAGCTGGCCCGGACGTTGTCGTCGCGGTAGGAGGTCACGATGTCGCGCTTCATCAGCTCGGCGGAAAGGCGCGCGCTGTCGCGCGACGGCACGGCAACCGTGGCTCCGCGGCGCTCATCTTGAGTAGGTGTGATGCTCGGCCAGCCGATCTCTTCCAACCTTTGCATGCAACGCCGCGTCAGTGCGTAGTTGCGCTTTTCGATGGCTGGGGTACCCACCTTGAGCAGCATCTTAAGACCTGCTTCGGCAGCGTAGCAGTTGACCACGGGCGGGGTACCGGCCTCGAAACGGCGCGCGTTCGGCGCCGGACGATTGGCAGTGATATCCATGGCGGTAATCTGTGCTTGCGCAAACCAGCCGCTGTTGGTTGGCAGCAGCGATTGAACACAAGAATCCTTGGCATAGAGAAAGCCGATCCCGGCTGTGCCCAACAAATATTTGAGCATGCCGCCGGCCGCGAAGTCGACATCCAGCGCCTTGACATCCATGTCGAGCGATCCGACCGACTGATAGCAGTCGAGCAACACTTTTGCGCCCTTCGCTCTGGCAAGGCGCACGATGCCGGGTATGTCCAGTTTCGCGCCGTTGCGGAAACAGACATGCGTAATTGCGACGAGCTGAGTTTGCTCATCGATTGCTTTTTCGAACATTTCCGCCGGAATATAGCCATCCGCCGCGCGCGGCACGTGAACGACCCGCGCGCCGCGCGGCTCTTGCGCGTGCCAGATCTGCGCGTTCGTGGGAAATTCAAAATCGCTGACCACCACCTTGTTGCGTGGCCCGGTGAAGTGCATCGCACTCGCCAGCGCATTCAATCCGGCAGAAACCGACGCCGTGACGGCGATCTCATCAGGCGACGCATTCAGCAGCGTCGCCGTCAGCTTGCGCACCGACTCATTCTTCGTCACCCACACGTCCCAGTTCGCGCCCACCAACAGCCGATCTTCCATGTAAGCGTCGAACGCGGCTCTCACCTCATTGGCAAGTGCGCAATAAGAACCGCTGTTAAGATAGGTCTTTCGCCGCAGAACCGGAAATTCCTTGCGCAGCACCTCGAAGTTCGGTTCCATATTTGACGGTTCCTGTCGCAAGAATCCACAAACTTGAATTATATGCACAGTCATATAAACATGCAATTATGTGGCCGCGCGCGGCGACGGCGCGATCGTCGCAAGGACTTCAGTTGCTCGAAGAAGTAAAGCCGGTTGGCATGGCGCAGATCAATGACGCTCGCGAGCGAATCGCGGCCTTAAGCATGATCTCTCCGCTGGTTGGTTGCGATAGCGCACCGCAAGGCAAAACAATTCGATTGAAGCTCGAGAACCTCCAGCCCATAGGCTCCTTCAAGATTCGACCCATTGCGAGCGCCGTTCTTGCCAAAAGGCGCGCCGATCTGAATTCCGGCATTTACACCACCAGCACCGGCAACAGCGCGCTCGGTGTGGCGTGGATGGCGCGTCGGCTGGGAATTGTCGCGACCGCGGTCGTCCCTGCCAACGCGCCGGAAGCGAAGCTGGAAAAACTGCGGCGCTTGGGCACACGCATTGACATGCGCGCCAACGATGTTTGGTGGCGTGCCATCGAGACCGGCGCGATCGACGATCAAGAAGGCGTGTACATCGATGCGGTGCGAGATCCCGCTTCCCTGGCCGGGGATGCGACCATCGGCGTTGAGATTCTCGAGCAATGGCCCGATGTGGAGGCGATCCTGATTCCCTTCGGCGGGGGCGGTCTCGCCTGTGGGATCGCGTGCGCGATACGCGCAATCAAGCCGGACGTGAAGATCCTCGCGTGTGAGCTTTCCAGCGCGCATCCGCTGAAGGCCGCGTTCGACGCGGGTTGTCCGACCCAAACGTCGCATGAACCCGGCTTCGTCAGTGGTGTGGGTTTCGGTTCGGTATTGCCCGAGATGTGGCCGCTGCTTAGGTCAATGATCGACGGAGTGATCACCGTCTCACTGGCGCAAGTCGCTCACGCCATCAAGCTGTTGGCGGAGAATAACCGCATCGTGGCTGAAGGCGCAGGCGCCGTATCGGTGGCCGCGGCGCTCTTTGCCCAATACGACCAGAGCAGGGTGTGCGCCGTCATCTCCGGCGGAAACATCGATAGCGATATTCTCGCAACGATTCTGCAGGGGCGCATGCCCGGACTCTAGCCGGCATCGATTTTGATCGCGCTCGCCACCGCTGCGGCGCTGCGTCCGCGCCGCGCTTTTAGGAAAAAGTACACCCCTGAAACCAGCAGCAGCCACGGAACGCCGACAATCCACGAGATCTGCCAGGTCTCTTTGTCGAGTCCCATCGTGACCAACACGGCGCAGAGCAGCACCAAGCCGACAATTTGCACCACCGGAAATCCCGGCGTGCGCACGGGGAGATCGGCGAGTTTATGCCTGCGGCGGAAGCTCAAGTGGCTGAGCAAGATGATGATCCAGACGATCATTGCATCGAACAATGCCACTCCGAACAAGTAGTTGTACGCAAGCGGTGTGAGTTTCGACAGACCCGCGGCCACCAGAATGCAGCCGCCCGACACCAGAATGGCCGTGATCGGCGTGCCGTTTTTGCCGAGCCTGCCCAAGAATCGCGGCGCGAATCCGCCGCGAGACAAGGAGAACAGCATTCTCGAGCACAGATAGACGTTGGTGTTCATGCTCGAGAGCGCGGCACTCAAGACCACGAAGTTCATGATTCCGGCGGCATGGCGAATTCCGGAATGCGCGAAGATGCGCACGAATGGACTTTGCGTCACCACCGTGGCGCCGGTTTCCGTCCAGGGCACAAAAGTGACCACGATGG
>CAVVPB010000001.1:0-1094312 GCA_963749775.1 uncultured Gammaproteobacteria bacterium | reverse complement strand
AGCGCCGCAACCGAGCCCCGCGCAGTCGACCGCGCCTGCGCCGACGCCCCCGGCGCCCGCGCCGGTCGCCGTGCCCAAACCAGCGGTCGCCAAGAAGCCGGCGGCGGCAGCCGAGTCAGGATCGTGGCTTGATTGGGTCGCCGCCAATTGGTGGCTGCCTGCCGCGGTGATCGTGGCGCTGATTGCCGGTCTCGCATTTGCCTCGTGGCGCCGGCGCCAAGGCACGGGCGGCGGCGGCGATTTTCCCGGACTGGATTCGACCGACATTTCCGACTTTCGGGACCCGACGGAGCGATTAGGCACCGGGCGCGATGACGATTCCTTCGTTGTCGAAGAATCGGGCGAGCATCGGATGCCCGATTTCAACGATCCGCCGGCACGATACGGCGAGACGACGGCCGACCTTAAATCTCCCGATGACACGCTCTCGAGCGAGAGCGCCGTCAATCTCGATCAGGGCGATCCTTTGGCCGAGGCCGACTTCCATATGGCCTACGGTTTGTATGACCAGGCCGCCGACTTGGTGCGCATTGCGCTCGAGCGGGAGCCGGATCGACGCGATCTGCGATTGAAGCTGCTGGAGATCTATTTCGTTTGGGGCAACAAGGATGCCTTCCTGCAGACGGCCAAGGCGCTGGAAGGGTCCCGCGACCGCGCGCCTGCCGGAGAATGGGACAAGATTGTCATCATGGGCAAGCAGATCTGCCCCGAAGAGC
This sequence comes from uncultured Gammaproteobacteria bacterium, assembly GCA_963749775.1. GTDB lineage: Bacteria > Pseudomonadota > Gammaproteobacteria > Steroidobacterales > Steroidobacteraceae > Bog-1198. The sequence continues at coordinate 1,093,596 of CAVVPB010000001.1, read as the reverse complement.
CCTTGTTTGCGACGAGCGCCGGCGGCGGCCGCGGCGCCGGCGCTCTGGTCGACTTGAATCTCGAAGGCGGCGAGAACCGCGTCGATATTGATTTGTTCGGCGATCCGGAAGGCGAGCGCAGCATCGATCAAACCATCGCCAAGGATATCGGCGATACCGAGACGACCGGTGAATCGCCCGGGCTGCACCCGGGCTCGGATCTGGATTTCACCCTGGACCGCCCGGAACGCGGCGCGGATGACTCGCCGACGCGGGATATGCCGCCGCGCGATGAGCCGACCGTTGAATCCGAGCTGATGAAATATGCCGACTCGCCGACCGCCGAATCGCCGGTCTTAAGGCCCGCCGACGTTCGCGGCCGAGTGGCCTCGAAACTTAGCGCCGTGAGCAATGCGGAACAGACGGCTGAGCTGTCGATCGATGATTTGGGTCTGGATCCGGATCATCTTGCGGGCGCGGCCTCCGGCGCCTCGGTCAGCATTCCTCGGCTCGAAGAGACCGATCATCCCTCTGACGCGCCGACCATGGTCGCCGGTCTTGATGAAAAATCTCGACGCATGATGGCGGAGGCAGAGGCCCGCGCGCGCGATAAGGATCTGACCGAGCTGGAACGCGAATTGGAAGCCTCGTTCGTTGCCGATCTCGGCGCGGACCAAGAAGAGATCAAAACTGCGGTGCTGGGCCCGGAAGCTGCGCCCACGGTGCAGATGCCGCGGGCGACCAAATCGCCCAGAATATTCCGACGTGCAGGAACCGGATCGAACGGATATTGATTCCACCTCCAAGCTGCGCGGCTTGAACGCCGACAGCATCGACTTGGACCTGGACCGGCTCGCCAATGCCTTAGGCTCGGGCGACACGGTGGAACAACCGCGCGCGGAGGACGAGGTGTTCTCGACCGAGGTGTTCGAAGCCAGTCAGCGCAGCCGCCGCGTCGATCTTGACGTGGGCGAAGCGCTCAATGGTTCGGAAGCGGCGACCAATAAGCTCAAAACGATCACCACGACTCGGACCGCCAGGCTCAAGACCCAAGATCTCGCGCTGCCGGAGCTTGAGCCTGTCACCATGAGCGAGGTGGGAACAAAACTGGATTTGGCGCGCGCCTATATGGACATGGGCGACCCGGAAGGGGCGCGCAGCATTCTCGAGGAAGTCGTTAGCGAAGGCTCCGCGAGCCAGAAACAGGAAGCGCAGCGCCTAATCGAGAATCTGCCCGGTTAGCGTGACCCCTTACGGCCGCCGCGTCGCCGCCGTTATTGAATATGACGGCACTGAGTACGCCGGCTGGCAGTCGCAAGCGCATGCGGTGTCGATTCAAGATGCGGTGCAGGCGGCGTTGTCGTTTGTCGCCGGTCAACCGATCACGGTGATCTGTGCCGGGCGCACTGATCGGGGCGTACATGCCGTGGGCCAGGTTGTGCATTTCGATACCGATGCGCTGCGCACTCCGCGGGCCTGGGTGCTAGGCGCCAACACCAAGCTCTCCCCGAGCATTGCCTTGCAGTGGGCCGGCGAGGTCACGTCGGGATTTCACGCGCGCCACCAGGCGATTCGGCGCATCTATCGATATGCCATATTGAACCGCAGCGCCCGATCGGCATTGCAGCGCACGCGTGCCGCGTGGATTCACCGGCCGCTCGATGCGGCGGCGATGCATTCGGCGGCCCAGGTGCTCATCGGTGAACATGATTTCTCGGCCTTTCGCTCCGTCGAGTGTCAATCGAAGACCGCCATCAGGCGCGTCGATGCCATCGAGGTGACTCGCGATGGCGATTACCTCTGGCTGCAGATTACCGCCAATGCGTATTTGCACCACATGGTCCGCAATATCGTCGGTACGCTGCTCGACGTGCAGCGCGAGGCGAATCCAGCCGCGGCCATGCAGAAGGTGCTCACCGGCGCGGATCGGCGGTTCGCGGGCGCCACCGCCCCGGCCGCGGGACTGTATCTCTGGCGCGTCGAATACCCAGAGGTTTTCGGGATCCCCGCGCCCGAGGGGCGAATTGGTTTAAACTAAGCACATGTCGTGGTTTGAGCGAATTGTTCCGTCGCGCATTAAAACCGAGCGCCGCACGCGATCGGTGCCCGAAGGCTTGTGGACCAAGTGTCCGGCCTGCGACGCGGTGTTGTACCGGGCCGAGATCGAGCGCAATCTGCATGTCTGCCCGAAATGCAGCCACCACATGCGCATCAACGGCCGCGAGCGGCTACTGAAGTTCCTCGATACCGGATCGAGCACCGAAATTGCCATCTCGGTGGAGCCGGAAGATCCTCTTAAATTCAAGGATTCCAAGCGCTACAAGGACCGGCTGCTGCAGGCTCAAAAGCAGACCGGCGAGCGCGATGCCCTGGTGGTGATGGCCGGCAAGCTGGCAGGCCTCGACTTGGTCGCGTGTGCCTTCGAGTTCCGTTTCCTAGGGGGTTCGATGGGCTCGGTGGTCGGCGAAAAATTCTCGCGGGCCGTGGAATATTGCCTGGAACATCGCATGCCACTGGTTGCTTTCTCGGCGAGCGGCGGCGCGCGGATGCAGGAAGCGCTGTATTCATTGCTGCAGATGGCGAAGACCAGTGCCGCGCTCAAGCGTTTGTCGGAGGCGCGGCTGCCCTTCATTTCGGTAATGACGGACCCGACCACGGGCGGGGTGTCCGCAAGCCTGGCCATGCTGGGCGATATCAACATCGGCGAGCCCAAGGCATTGATCGGCTTCGCCGGCCCGCGGGTGATCCAGCAGACGGTGCGCGAAACCCTGCCCGAAGGCTTTCAACGCAGCGAGTTTTTGCTCGAACACGGCGCACTCGACATGATTGTCGACCGGCGGGAGCTGCGCGATCGCATCGGTGCGATGCTGCGATTGCTGGGCGGCAAAGAGCCCGCCGCGGCTTAAAAACCGATCATGCGGAGCTTCGAGCAATGGTTGGCCTACCAAGCTCAGGTGCACCCGCAGTCCATCGCTTTGGGACTCGATCGATTGCGCGTGGTGCTCGAGCGGTTGCAGTGGCAGCAGCCGCCCATCCCGGTCATTACCGTTGCCGGTACCAACGGCAAGGGTTCCGTCAGCGCCTATTGCACGGCCATCATGAGCGCCGCGGGTTTCCGCGTCGGCACGTTCACATCCCCGCATCTGCGCGATTACCGAGAACGCATCCGCGTCGATGAGCGCTACGCGTCCGCCGATGAGCTGGTGGCTGCATTCGAGAAAATCGAAACGGCGCGCGGCTCGGTGGCCCTGACGTTCTTCGAATTCAATGCCCTGGCGACCTTGCTGATATTCGAGGCGGCACGGCTTGACGCCTGGGTGCTCGAAATCGGCATGGGGGGTCGCTTGGATGCCGTCAATGTGGTCGACCCGGATGTTGCCGTGGTCACCAGTATCGGATTCGATCACCAGCAATACCTGGGCGACACGCTCGAGGCCATTGCGCGTGAGAAAGCCGGCATTTTTCGCCCCGGAAGAGCCGCCGTGATCGGTGGGCGCGAGCCGTCCTTGGTGCTCGAGCGTGTGGCCCGAGAGCTCGGTGCACCCTTGAAGCGCCTGGCGATCGAATACAACTACATCTTGGACGGCGGCGGCTGGCGCTACCGCGGCACCCGCTGGGACTTGCCCCGGTTGCCGGCGCCCGCACTGCTGGGCGACATTCAATTCACCAATGCCGCGACGGCGCTCGCCGCTCTCGAGGAAATCGCGCCGCGCCTCGAGGTTGGCGCGGGCGCGATTGCGCAAGGCCTCGCGAATGTGCGGCTGGCGGCCCGCTTCCAAGTGATCAAGCCTGCCACGCCCTCACCGACGTGGATTCTGGATGTCGCGCACAACCCGGACGCGGCGCGCGTGCTGGCGCGCAATTTAAGCGCTCAACCGACTGCCGGAAAGACCATTGCCGTATGCGGAATTCTGGCGGACAAAGATGCGGCCGCCATTATTGCAATCTTGGAGCAGTCCATCGATGCCTGGTGGTGCGTGTCCATCGACGGTGCGCGCGGGCGCAGCGGGGCGGATCTGGCACAGGAAGTAGCAGCTCGCGTGGCCGCATCGGTGCACGTGGCCGAATCGGTCGCTGCCGCCTGCGCGGCCGCCTCGAGGAGCGCGCTCGCGCAGGACAGAGTCGTGGTGTTCGGCTCATTTCACACCGTCGGGCCCGCGCTCGATTGGCTCGAGGCCGCAGGTTTGCTGCCGTCGACGGCGCTTCCCGAATATACTGCGCCGCTCCGGTCGATTTAAGCGCGCAGGGGTTGTATCAAATAGTAATGGATCGACGTCTCAAAGAACGCCTGATGGGCGCATCGATCTTGGTCGCGCTCATCGTGCTGGTTGTGCCCGAGTTGCTCTCGGGACCCAAACCGCCGGCACCGCCCGCAATTCGTCTGCCCTCGATCGCGCCCGAGTCGACGCGCAACGTCACCGTGGATTTGGCGACCAGCAAGGCCCCCAACAGCAGCGAATCACCACCCTTGGCGGCGTCGAGTGCCGACACCGCGGGCGAGGCGGCCGCGCCCCCTGCCGCCGCACCCACCGCGGCCCCCGCCGCAGCCGCGCCGGCAGCGCCGCCGGTCGCCGCGCGCGTTGAAACGCCCACATCCTCCCCCATATCCGCAAAGCCTGGCGCATGGGCGGTGCAGCTCGGCAGTTTTGCCAGCCGCGCCAACGCCGATAAGTTGTCGCGCGATCTTAAGGCGCAAGGCTTTTCGGTCTATGTGCTGACGGGGGGCGCAGGGTCGACTTTACGATATCGAGTGCGGATCGGACCTCTGTCCGATCGCGAGGCAGCGCAGCGGACCGCCGCCAAGCTTAAGTCGCTGGGACATGTATCGAGTATGGTGGCTCCAGCCGCTTGATTTGGCATTTTGACGAGGGATTCACGGCGGCAACCGGCGCGCTCCGGTAGAATATGCGAGAAGCGTGGAATCACGCCAACCCGATAAAGGCGATTGAATAGGTGGAAGATTGATCGATGTCCTAATCCTGTTGGTGATGGTGGGGTCGACATTGATCGGAGCGCTGCGCGGCTTCATTCGAGAGGCCGCCTCGGTCGTCTTCTGGATTCTCGCTATTTGGGCCGCCTGGAAGTTGGGTCCCAGCATCGAGCCGCATTTAGGCGGGCTGCTGGCGGATCCGAATATCGCGCCCTGGGTTGGGCGGCTGACGGTCTTGGTGATAGTGCTTCTGGTCGGCTGGATCGTGGGAATGTTGCTGAGCTACTTCACGCGCAGTTTGGGCTTAGGCGTCATGGATCGGGTCATCGGGGTTCTGTTCGGCATCGTGCGCGGCATGGTGATCGTTGGACTCCTGATTATCGGCGGCGAGCTGCTGCACTTGAATCACGAAGATTGGTGGAGCCGGTCGAAACTGGTTCCTTATGGCGAGACTGTCGGCGACTGGTTGCGCGCGATGGTCGGTGAGAAAGGCGACCCGTGGGCCAAGCTCGAGCGCTTGACCGGAGTCAAAGTCAAGCCCTAGTAGCGGAGATCCTACATGTGCGGAATCGTCGGAATGGTCGGTACGAGTGCGGTCAATCAACGCATCTATGATGCGCTGACGGTACTACAGCACCGCGGTCAGGATGCCGCCGGGATCATGACTGCACAGAACGGCGAGCTGTTCATGCGCAAGGACTCAGGATTGGTGCGCGATGTGTTTCAGCAGAAGCACATGCTGAAACTCAAGGGCAACATCGGCATCGGACATGTCCGCTACCCGACGGCAGGCTGCGACAGCGCGCACGACGCCCAACCCTTCTACGTGAATTCGCCGTATGGAATTTGCCTGGGTCACAACGGCAATTTGACCAATGCCCGCGAGCTGACCGAAGTGCTGGTGCGCGAAGATCGCCGGCATTTGAACACCGGTTCCGATTCCGAGGTTCTTCTCAATGTGCTCGCCTCCGAACTCGAGCGCGTCGGCACGCCTCGCGTCACGCCGGCCGACGTGTTCGCGGCCGCGAACGCCGTGTATCGGCGTTGCCGAGGCGGCTATGCCGTCACCGCAATGGTGATTGGTCACGGCATTTTGGGGTTTCGCGACCCGAACGGAATACGACCGTTGGTCATCGGCCGACGGGATACCAAGAAGGGCACCGAATGGATGCTGGCATCCGAGAGCGTGGCTCTGGATATGCTGGGTTTCGACATGGTGCGGGACGTGGCGCCGGGCGAGGCGGTGTTCATCGATGAGCAGGGCCGATTCTATGCGCAGCAGTGCGTGGCTCTGGCGCGCCATACCCCGTGTATTTTTGAATACGTTTACTTTGCGCGGCCCGATTCGATCATCGACAACATCTCGGTGTACAAGGCGCGTTTGCGGATGGGCGAGCATCTCGCCGAGAAGATCAAGCGTGAGCGTCCCGAGCACGGCATCGATGTCGTCATTCCCATTCCGGATACCAGCCGTACCAGCGCGGTGCAGGTGGCGCAATTGCTCGGGGTGAAGTATCGCGAAGGGTTCATCAAGAATCGCTACATCGGCAGAACCTTCATCATGCCGGGCCAGGAACAGCGCGCGAAGTCGGTGCGCAGCAAACTGAACGCGATCGATCTGGAGTTCCGCGGTAAAAACGTGCTGCTGGTGGATGACTCGATCGTGCGCGGCACGACGTCCGCACAGATCATCGACATGGCGCGCGAAGCCGGCGCGAAGAAGGTGTTTTTCGCCTCCGCGGCGCCCCCGGTGCGCTATCCGAACGTCTACGGCATCGACATGCCGGACGCGTCGGAGCTGGTGGCGGCCGGGCACACCGATGAGGAGGTGCGCGACATCATCGGCGCGGACTGGCTCATTTACCAGGATTTGGAAGATCTCGAACATGCAGTCCGCCACGACAATGCGAATATCAAGGACTTCGACACCTCGTGTTTCTCGGGCGAATACGTCACCGGGGATGTGACGCCGGAGTACCTTGAGCGCCTGCAGGTAGAGCGATCCGACGAGGCAAAGCAGCTGCGTCGCGAGGGCTCCGGTCGTGGACTCAAATCCGTTCGGATCCTGTAGATTCGCGCGCTAAGAGCGCGCGCGGGATTGCGGCAAGATTATGCGAATAATGGCGATTGCTGCGCGCGATGATTATCGACTGCTGGTCAGAAAGCATGTTGAGGTCCAGTGGCCGAACGCCGTCATCGTCGAACACGCCCTCGGGAGGGATCCGGACCTCGACCAGGATTTTGCGGCTGTCGGCTACGATGCGGTCATCATCGTGAGCGCGGCGGCGAGCGCCGCAACGGCGGACTATGCGCTGGCGCTGGCGGCCAGGCGTGAGTTCGCGCCCATCATATTGCTGCAGCTCGAAGACGCTCCGAAATCCGTGCCGGCGCCGGTACGGGGCCTGAATCGACTCTATGGCAGCAAACTTGATCGCGAGCGGCTCATTAAATCGATCCAGGTCGCCTCCGCCGAACACCGGCGTGCGCTGGCCATGCTGCGCGCCAATCCCGACTACGATAGCCGCTATCGATTCGGTTCGGTGGAGATTCGCGGCCATCGGTGCATTCGCCAAGTCGGCAGCGGCGGCATGTGCAAGATTTATCTGGCCGAGAGCGAACGCGCCGGCACCGTGGTGGTCTTGAAGGTATTCAGCCAAGTGCCGGATGTCTCCGAGCGCTTTGTCAGCTTCGATCGATTCTTGCAGGAATACGAAATCGTCGCGGGACTGAGGCACCAGAATATCGTGCAAATCTATGATCTGGGAGTTGCCGACGACCATGCCTATATCGCCATGGAACACTTCCCGGCGGGCGATTTACGCGAACGTATGAAAGAGCCGCTGGTGCCGGCGGCGGCTTTGAAGTTTCTGGAGCAAATTGCCAGCGCGCTTGACGCGATTCATTCCGTCGGGGTTCTGCATCGCGACCTCAAGCCCGCCAATGTCATGCTGCGCGGCGACGGTTCGGTCAGCCTGATCGATTTCGGCTTGGCCAAAGCGAACGAAGACGATATTTCCCTGACCGGCACGCGCGAGATCTTCGGCACTCCTTATTACATGAGTCCTGAGCAAGGGCATGCGGAGATAATCGATGCGCGCAGCGATCTGTACAGCCTGGGAGTCGTGTTTTACGAAATGCTGATCGGCCGCAAGCCCTTCAACGGCGCCACCGCCATGGAAGTCATCTACAAGCACAAGCGCGCCGAGTTGCCGGAGATTGCGCCTCAGTTCGCCCCGTACGAGGGGTTGCTGCGCGGTCTGCTGGCCAAGTCTCCCGACGATCGATTTCAGTCGGCGCGCGCTTTGCTCACGGCCATTTCGGTCCTGAAAGTCCCTGCATGAGTCTGACGTCGGCGGGGTTCACGCATCCGCTGCTGCGCGTGCCGACCCCGCCCGCGTGGGTCGCGCAAGCATGCACGCTGTCCGATGTGCTGCTGATCGATCATGCCAATTGCGAAAAGAAGGCCGCCTCGACCGCGCTCGCCATGATGTTCGCGTATGCGGAGAATCTGGAATTGGCCGATAAAATGTCGCGCCTGGCTCGCGAAGAACTGCGCCATTACGAGCAGGTCGCGAAGCTGGTGCGTGCCTTGAAAATAGTGCCGCAACGATTGGCGCCGGGACGCTACGCGAGCCGCATGCGCCGGCTGGTCGCGACGAGCGAACCGCAACGCGAGGTCGACCTGATGATCTGCGGCGCATTCATCGAAGCGCGCTCGTGCGAGCGCTTCGCGGCGTTGGGCGAGGCCATCGAGGCCCCCCTGGGCGAGCTGTTCCGGGGCCTGCATGCAGCCGAGGCACGGCACTACCGAGTCTACCTGGGGTTGGGCGAGCGAGCCGCGGCGCGCGCGGGCTTGGAATTGGCGCCGCGAATCGCGGCATTCGCGACGCTCGAGGCGCAGCTAGTCACCAGCCCGGATGCGTTGTTTCGCTTCCATTCTGGGCCGCCGGAGCATCGGTCATCGCCGCAGTGAAGCCAGTTCCGGCCCGTCCTTATCCCAGCGCAGCACGCTGCCTTGATCATACCAATCGCCGAGAACGATGCGAGTGCGCGGCCGTCCGTCGACTTCCAAGGCGTGAATGGCGGGCCGGTGCGTATGCCCGTGCAACAGCGTGGCAGTCCCGGAAGCGCGCAGCGCCTTAGTGACGCTATCGGCATTGACGTCGGTGATGGCATTTTCCATCGCCGCCGTGTGGGCGGCGCTGCCGGCGCGGGCGGCCCCTGCCAGCGTGCGGCGCGCATCGATCGGCAGTGCCAGGAATTGCCTCTGCCAGCCGGCGTCGCGCACCGTGGCGCGCAGCCGCTGGTAGGCGCGATCGTCGGTACACAGCGCGTCGCCATGCATGACCAGTACAGGTTCGCCGTGCAGCGTCACGGTCAGGGGGTCGGGCAACAGCTGCGCGCCGCTCATGCGGCAAAATTGCGTCGAGAGCAGGAAATCTCGGTTGCCGTGCATGACGAAGCAGGGGACACCGCTCGAGGTAAGCTCGTTCAGCCCGGCAATCGCCGCCGCTTGTGCCGCGTCCGGCGCATCATCGCCGATCCAGGATTCGAACAGATCACCGAGTATGTACAGGGCCGCCGCGTCCTTAGCCTCGGTACGCAGAAAATCTAAGAATTGCTCGATGATTGCCGGCCGACTTGCGTCGATGTGCAAATCCGAGATGAAGAGCGTGAACACGGGTTAGGGGCTGGGAATGCGCTCGATTCGCAGGATGATGACCGGCTTGAGCGGAGACTCTTCCTTGAGGGGCGGATGCGCACCGGTGGCGACATTGCCGATTCGTTCGACAATCTCCATGCCGGAAATCACGCGACCGAATACCGCGTAACCCCAGCGGGTCTGATTGGGGTCAAGTGCCGCGTTGTCGTTGAGGTTCACGTAGAACTGGGCGTTGCCGCTGTGCGGTTCGGGGCCGCGGGCCTGCCCCACGGTGCCGCGCGTGTTGCTCAATCCGTTGCCCGATTCGTTGACCACCTTCACAGCTGCCGGCAGGGGCTTGTACTCGGCATCAAAGCCGCCGCCCTGAACCACGAAATTTGCCACCACACGATGAAAAATGCTGTTGGTGTAGTGCCCCTGGTCGACGTAATTCAGAAAATTTGCCACGGTCAGCGGCGCACGCTCCGAATTCAATTCAATAGTAAAATTGCCCATGGAAGTGACCACCAGCACTTGAGGAGCGGCGCCTGCGGCCGGGTTCGCCGACAGTGCGGGGTACAGACAGGCGGTGGTAAGCAATCCGAGACAGAGTAAAAGTTGTTTCATACGCCGAGATTCTACTCGAATAGGTACAATCTTGAGCCATGTCCTTATCAAATGATTCGCCGGTCACAACGCGCTTCGCGCCCAGTCCCACCGGCTCACTGCATCTTGGCAATGCCCGGACCGCGCTCTTCTGTTATCTCTGGGCCCGCAAGAGCCGCGGCCGCTTCATATTGCGCATCGAGGATACGGACGCGGAGCGCAGCCGGCTGCGATTCCGCGACCAGCTCATCGCCGACCTGCGATGGCTCGGTCTGGATTGGGACGAGGGCCCGGACATCGGCGGCCCATCCGCGCCGTATTCCCAGGCAGAGCGCGGCGACTACTATCGAAGCCTCTACGAGAAGCTGCAGGCGGGCGAGCGGGCATATCCGTGCTATTGCACGGCGGAGGAACTGGAGTTATCGCGAAAGCTGCAACGAATGGCGGGGCGGCCGCCGCGCTACGCCGGAACCTGCCGAGGCTTGACGGCAGGGCAGCGCGCCGAGCGCGAGGCTCGCGGACTGAAAGCGGCGCTGCGCTTTGCCGTTCCCGTCGATGAAATCATCGAGTTCACCGACGCGGTTCACGGGCCACAACGATTTGCATCGAACGATATCGGCGATTTCATCATTCGCCGCGAAGACGGCACGGCGGCGTTCTTCTTTTGCAACGCCGTCGATGATTCCGCCATGGGAGTCACGCAAGTCCTGCGGGGCGATGATCATCTTACCAACACGCCGCGTCAGCTCATGCTATTGGATGCGCTGGGTATGCGGCGACCCGCTTACGGTCATGTGGGCTTGTTGGTGGGAGAGGACGGCGCGCCGCTTTCCAAGCGGCACGGCAGCACCAGCGTGCACGAATTTCGCGAAAGGGGATTCTTGAGCGTCGCGGTGCTCAATCAATTGTTTCGCCTCGGGCATGCGAGTGATGTCGATGGGTGGCTTGAGGCGGCGGAAATGCCGGGGCATTTTCGACCGCAACATCTCGGCCGCGCCCCGGCGCGCTTTGAGGAGTCCCAGCTGCTGCACTGGCAGAAGGAAACCCTGGCGCGCATGTCCTCGGCGGAGATCCGCGACTGGCTGGCGGCGGAGGACTCGGTGGAGTTCATCGAATTGGTGCGCCACAATGTCGTGTTGCCCGCGGATGCCGCCCCGTGGCGGGCAGTCGTGCGGGGCGAGCTTGCGCCCCTCGGTGCCGAGGAGCTGCGCGTCATCGCGGCGGCGGGTCCGGAGTTCTTTGCCGCGGCCGGCGAGGCCTATCAGCAGTCCAATTCCGATCTGAAAGTGCTCACCAAGATTCTCAAGGAGCGCACCGGGCGCAAGGGCGCGGATTTGTTCATGCCGCTGCGGGTGGCACTGACAGGTCAGGCGCATGGTCCTGAACTCGCGCCGCTGCTGCGGCTCATTGCGCCCGAAGCCGCGCGCCGCAGGCTCGAACATTATGCTCAAAATCCATAACTCCCTGACCGGCGAGAAAGAGGAGTTCAAGCCTCTGCGCCCCAACGAAGTGCGCATGTACGTCTGCGGCATGACCAACTACGACTACATCCATGTGGGGCATGCGCGCATGTTGACGGTATTCGACTTGGTGCAGCGGCATCTGCGTTGGTCCGGCTACAAGGTGACCTATGTGCGCAATGTCACCGACATCGATGACAAGATCATCGAGCGCGCCGCCGCCAACGGCGAGAGTTGGGACCATCTGGCACAGCGTTTCACCGTGGCAATGCATGAGGATTGCGCGACTCTCGGGCTGCAAAAGCCAGACATGGAGCCGCGTGCCTCTGAATTCATCGCGCCCATCATCGCGATGATCCAGACTCTGATCGAGAAGGGCTACGCGTACGCGGCGAGCAACGGCGATGTCATGTATGCGGTGCGCAAGTTCCCGAATTACGGCCGCCTGTCGGGCAAGAAGATTGATGACTTGCGCGCCGGGTCGCGCGTGCAAGTCGATGACGCCAAGCACGATCCATTGGATTTTGTCTTGTGGAAGCATGCGAAGCCGGGAGAGCCTAAGTGGCCATCGCCGTGGGGCGACGGGCGCCCCGGCTGGCACATAGAATGTTCGGCGATGTCGACCAGCCTGCTGGGAAACTACTTCGATTTGCACGGCGGCGGTGAAGACTTGAAGTTTCCCCACCATGAGAATGAGATCGCACAGTCGTGCGCCGCGTGCGATGCGCCGTTCGTGCACGTCTGGATGCACAACGGATTCGTGCGAGTCAATGATGACAAGATGTCGAAGTCGCTGGGTAATTTCTTCACGGTGCGCGACGTGCTCAAGACGCTGCGCGATCCGGAGGTGTTGCGCTTCTTTTTGCTCAGCAGCCACTATCGGGGCCCGATCAACTACTCGGCTGCCCAGCTCGCGCAGGCGGATGAGACCTTGTTGGGCTTATACCGGGCGCTCAAGGATGCCGAGCCGGCGGCCTCGCCGAACGCGGCGGACGTCGCGCGATTTCGCGAGGCGCTGGACGATGACTTCAATACCCCGGAAGCATTGGCCGTCATGCAAGGCGCGGCACGAAGCTTAAATCTCGCCAAAGCGGCGAATGATGGCGCCAAAGCCGCTGTCGCGGCGGCGACGCTGCGAGCCCTCGGCGCCGTTCTCGGTATCCTGCAGCAGGATCCCGACGGCTACCTCAAGCGCAGCGTGGGCAAGCAGGGGTTATCCGATGCGGAAGTGGAGGCCTTGCTGGCCGCGAGGCAAGCGGCGCGCGCCGTCAAGAATTTTGCCGAGTCGGACCGCATCCGCGCGCAGCTCACTGCGGCGGGTGTCCTGATCGATGATAAGGCCGGGCGCACGGAATGGCGGCGCGCCTAGCCGCCGCCTTCGATCCGTATCACTCGCTCGCGCTAGCGGGAGCGCCGCGACGCTAGAATACCCACCGCCAAGCCGATGACTGCCGCGATTCCAACGACCTGCCATGGATTCTCGTGGACGTAGCCGTCGGTTCGCCTGCCCACGTGCCGCGCCTGGCCCCTAAGTTGCAGCGCAGTATCGGCCGCGGCACTCCGGGCCGCCGCAAGCGCGATTCTTACCTTGGCTCGAAGTTTCGCGATGTCGGGCGTGTCGACATTCCTCAACGCTTTGGTCAGGTCCTCGACATTATCGAGAAATTTATGCACCTGGCCATTGGCGTAGTCACCAACGCCGCGCGCCGTATCTGCTACTGATTCCATCTTGTTACTCCTTCAGATTACGCCCGCCGACCCAGGCTCATTAAGAATGTGATGATCGCGCCTATCAAGAAGACGATAAATAGGATCTTGGCGATGCCGGCGGCGCCGACGGCGATTCCGCCGAAGCCGAAGAACGCTGCAATCAATGCAATGACAAGAAAAACTGCGGCATAGTGCAGCATGCATCGCACCTCGCATTTTTGTGGCAGCGCGCTCCGGGTCGTGCAGTATCGCGAAACGGTTTTTCGATTACAGTCGGTAAGCGGCTTGCTCAGGCGTAGGAAATACCCCACGGTACCTCCATGAGCACCTTGCTGATCGTATATCACTCGATGACCGGCGGCACGCTGCAGATGGCGCAGGCGGCGGACGCGGGCGCGCGCAGCGAGTCGGGGATGCGCGTGTCTTTACTGCGGGCAGAGCAGGCGCGGACCGACGATGTGCTTTCGGCGGACGGCTACATTTTTGCGACCCCGGAAAATCTTGGCGCGATGTCCGGAATGATGAAGGATTTCTTCGACCGCACCTACTATGGGGCATTCGAGAAGATCAACGGCCGGGCGTATCTTGCGCTGGTGTGCGCCGGCAGCGATGGCCTAAACGCCGTCCGACAGATCGAGCGCATCGCCAGCGGTTGGCGCCTGCGGCCGGTTGCCGATGCCTATATCGTGTGCACGCATGCACAAACTCCCGAACAAATTCTCGCGGCCAAGAGCATCGATGCTGCATCGCTTACGCGCTGCGAAGAACTGGGCAGAACCATTGCCGGCGGCATGGCGATGGGAATCTTCTGACAGTCTGTTCGGGCGAAACCCGATGCGCAAAGCGTGCGCAATGTCCGATCGTTCTCGTGGTTCATCAAACCGGAGAACAGCGATGCCTCGCAAATACGGCAAGGCCAGCCAGGAAAAGATCGAAAAAGTGATGCGCGAACGCAAGCAAGGCACCTTGCGCAGCGGCCGATCCGGCAAGAAGGTGACGAGCGAGAAGCAGGCGATCGCCATCGCTCTGTCGGAAGCGCGGCGCGAAGGCAAGAAGGTTCCCAAAAGGAAAGCCGCCTAGGCGCAAGGCAGGGGCGGCGGCGCGGCCTACCGCGGGATTCGGTCCCGCCGTATGCTAGGGCCCATGAATGCACAAAATCATCTATCGTTCCTGCAACTGCGCTCTCTCGCCAAGTCCAACGGCGAGATGGAACTGTCGCTAGTCACCACATCCCTTCCAAAGCCGGGCGCGGACGAGATCATCGTCAGGATCGACGCGGCGCCGATCAACCCGTCGGACCTGGGGTTGTTGCTGGCGAACGCCGATTGGAGCCATGCGCGGGTTTCCGGCACCGCCGATCATCCCACCGTGACCACGGATCTTAGCTCCAATGCCGTACAGGCGATGAAGGCGCGGATCGACATCTCGATGCCGGTGGGCAACGAAGGCGCCGGCAGGGTTATCGAGGGCGGCTCCTCGCAGGCTGCGCAGGCATTGGTGGGAAAGACGGTCGCCGTCTTGGGCGGGGCGATGTATTCCCAGTATCGCTGCGTCACCGTAAATCAGTGCCTGGTATTGCCCGAGGGCGTCAGCGCCGCCGCCGGGGCATCCTGCTTCGTCAATCCCCTGACCGCACTCGGTATGGTCGGCACGATGCGACGAGAGGGCCACAAGGCGCTGGTGCACACGGCGGCGGCGTCCAATTTAGGGCAAATGCTGAATCGGCTGTGCCGGGCGGACCACATTGACCTGGTGAATATCGTGCGCAAGCAGGAGCAACAAGAACTGCTCCAGGCCGCGGGCGCGGCCTATGTGTGCCGCACGGACTCTGCCACGTTTTTAAAGGACCTGACCGATGCACTCGCCGCGACCGGCGCCACGATCGCATTCGATGCCATCGGCGGCGGGCCGCTCGCGGGCCAGATCCTCGGCTGCATGGAAGCCGCCGTGAATCGCAACGCCACGGTTTACAGCCGTTACGGGTCGAGCACGCACAAGCAGGTTTACCTGTACGGCTCGCTCGACATGAGCCCCACCCAGCTTAGCCGCAACTACGGCATGGCCTGGGGGTTGGGCGGCTGGCTGCTGACGCCGTATATCGAAAAAATCGGCCCCTTGGCCTTTCAGGAACTCAAGGACCGGGTGGCCAAGGAACTGACGACCACCTTTGCCAGCCACTATTCGCAGCAAATATCGCTGGCGGAAGCGCTGCAGCCGCAGATCATCGCGGCCTATTCCAAGCGCGCCACCGGCCAGAAATACCTGATCAATCCCAACAAAGGCCTATGACTTAGGCTCGGGCGCTGGCCAGGTAGCGCGGCCGCGCTCTTGCGGGCGCGACCGCCTCAAATCCTGCGCCCAGCTTGATCAGGGTGGGTTCGCTGAACGCGGCGCCGAAGAAGGACAAACCGACGGGCAGTCCGCGGAACAGGCCTGCCGGCACCGTGATGTGCGGATAACCCGCGATCGCCGCGGGGGAGGAACAACCCCCGGTGTCGGAGTCGCCGTTCACCGGGTCTATCAGCCATGCGGGCCCGGAGGTGAGCGCCACCAGGGCGTCGAGCTTATGTTGTCCAAGCACGGCGTCGATGCCGTTGCTGCGCGTGGCCTTAAGGCAGGCGGCGCGCGCCTCGGTATAGGCCTTGTCCGTCAGCGGGCCCTTCGCCTCGGCCTGCCGCAACAGTTCCTGATCGAATAGCGGCATTTCGCGGTCGCGGTGGGCCTCGTTGAATCGAATCAGGGCGGCAAGAGAGCGCACCGGAAAGCTCGGCGGGAGGCGTCGCAAGTAGGCGTTCAAGCCGGATTTGAATTCGTACAACAGCACCTCTTGCTCCGGGCCGCCGGCCGCGCCATGCATCGGCAGATCCGCCGGGTCCACGATGAGCGCGCCCGCAGCCTTCAATTTTTCGACGCAGTTGTCCAGGAAGCCGTTAAGGGGTGCATTGTCGGCGAAGAACTTGCGTGCGATGCCCAGCCGGGCACCGCGCAGCCCGTTGATGTCCACGTAGCGCACATAGTCGGTGTCGAAGCGTTTACCGACCGCGGCGCTGGCGGGATCGGCGGCGTCGAGGCCCGCCATGACGCCGAGCATCAGGGCAGCATCGCGCACGCTACGCGCCAGAGGACCCGCCGTATCCTGGCTATGCGAGATCGGCGCGATTCCGCGCCGGCTGACGAGGCCCACGGTGGGTTTCAGGCCGACGATGCCGTTGATGGACGCTGGGCTTACGATGGAGCCGTCGGTTTCGGTACCCACCGCAATGGCGCATAGATTCGCCGACACCGCGACTGCGGATCCGGAACTTGAACCCGACGGTGTACGATCGGCGGCGTAAGGGTTGCGAGTCTGGCCGCCGCGCCCGCTCCAACCGCTTAAGGAGTGCGTGGAGCGAAAATTGGCCCATTCGCTCAAATTGGTCTTCCCGAGGATCACCGCGCCGGCGGCACGCAGGCGCCCGATTAAGGGTGCATCTTTGGGCGCATACCAGCCTTCCAATGCCAATGACCCGGCGGTGCTCATCAGATGATCGGAGGTTTCGACGTTGTCCTTGATCAGGACGGGCACGCCGTGCAACGGTCCTCGGCTGCCGCGCGATTTGCGCTCGGCGTCCAGGCCCGCAGCGATCTCAAGTGCCCGCGGATTGACCTCGAGCACGGAACTTAAAGTGGGGCCGCGCCGATCGAGACGTTCGATTCGATCCAGATACATCTTGGTGAGCTGATAGGAGCTCAAGCGCCCGTCGTCAAACCGAGCGGCGATATCCGCGAGCGACAGCTCTTCGTCCGCATCGGCTGAGGGCGCAGCGGGCTCAGCAACGGCGGCCGCGGTCGCAGCCACGGCAGCGGCCGCTAAGAATTCGCGTCTATCCACTAAGTCATGCTCACTTGCAATTCGAGGTCGCGCTCGGCTGTTAGGTTTTGAAGATCGCGCCCGATGGTTGCCACCGCAAGGATACGGCCGCGGCTCTTGAATGTCACCGCGCAATCTCGCGCCGTCAAACTGCCGTCGATGTCGATCGAATCCCAGGACTGCGCGTGCCCGACGTAGTTGATTACGACATCGTAGTGCTGGCTCCAAAAGAACGGCACCGCGTCGAAGCGCTGCCTACGGCCGAGCATGTTGAGCGCGGCCACTTGACCCTGGCGCTCGGCGACCACCCAGTGCTCCACGCGGATGTGTTCGCCGGTATGAGGGTCAGGCCAACGGGCAACGTCTCCTGCGGCAAAGACACCGGCCGCACTGGTTTCTAGGTATTCATTCACGCGGATGCCGCGGTCGATGGCCAACCCGGCGCGCTCAGCGAGTGCGATCGCCGGGCGAACCCCGACGCCGAGCACCATACAATCCGCCTCGACGGTGGATCCATCGCCCAAGGTCACGCGCCGGCCGTCAATTCGCGCAACCGAGGTGCCCAGATGGAAAATTGCGCCGTGCGATTCGTGAACCTCACGCACAAAATTGCCGACCTGAGTTCCCAGGATGCGCTCGAGGGGAACGCGCTCCGGCCCGACGATGTGAACCTGGATGCCGCGCTGGCGCAGGGAAGCGGCCACCTCAAGCCCGATGAAGCTCGCACCCACCACGACGACTTGTTTTGCGGATGCAGCGGCGTCGACGATGGAGCGAGCATCGGAAAAACTGCGCAGGTAAAAGCACCGCATGTCCCCGGAGCCGGGAATATCCAGGCGTACCGGGTCAGCACCGGTGGCGAGCAACAGCGCGCCAAAATCAATTGGCCGCCCGTTCGCCAGGTGGACGCGGCGCTTTTCGATATCGATCGAGGCCGCAGGCGACTCGAGCGCCAGATCGATGTGCCGTGCGGCGTAGTAGGCAGGTTCTCGCAGCGGCATCCATTCTGCGGGTGCATTGCCGGTGAGGAAGTCCTTGGACAGATTGGGGCGGTCGTAGGGGGCCGAGTCGTCCGCACTGACGATGCAGATCCCGGCCGAGTATCCCTCGCGGCGTAACATATCCGCAGCCGCCAACCCAGCGGCACCACCCCCGACGATGACGACGGATGAGGGGAGCGACTGAGCGGTGGTGGTGGCGGGCGGCGCGGCCAATTTTTCACGTACCAAAAGCCGCGTGCCGACGCGCTCGACTCGCCAGCAAGCAATGGGGTCCAATGCCGGTGCGCGCAACGCCGCACCGGTGCGAAGATCGAAGCAGGCGTGATGCAAGGGGCATCGTATCGTGTCGTCGACGACGAGTCCGGATGCCAGGCTGCCGTGATAGTGCGTGCATTGGGCGCCCACCGCAAAGCATTCTTCGCCACGTCTGACGAGGATCGCTTCTTCATCCTCAATGCGTCCGCGCAAGATCGCGCCATCCGCTAAGGCGTCGCTCTCGATTCCGACACGGAGGTCGGGAAGGCTGGAGTCAACCATCTTTCCTGCCTCGTCTGCTATAAATGGGTCTTTATAGTAGACACAAAGTCAAGGCGCGGCTATTGCTGTCGGTGCAAGGCGCGGTCTTGAAGAGATCGGGACTGTGGCGATGCGAAAACCCCAAGACTCATGCACCCATACCAATGTCGTCAGGCGCGTTACGCCCTCCGGAGAGGGCTGCGTGGAATGCCTGGCCAGCGGTGATAGCTGGGTGCATCTGCGCTTGTGCCGCACGTGTGGGCATGTCGGGTGCTGTGACGATTCGAAAAATCGTCATGCGCGCAAACATTTCCGCGGCACCGGGCATCCGATTATGGCCTCATTTGAGCCCGGCGAAGATTGGAGCTGGTGCTTCATCGACGAGGTCCAGGCGATGTTGCCCTAGGCCGTGCATCGCTTAGTAGTGATGGTGGCTGATCGGGTCACACCTCTGCAGTAACCTCAACGGCCAGCAGTGGGTTTGGGCGATGCGGCGTCTAATGCTTGGCGACGGCGGTAAGTTGAGTGAGAACGCAAACCCAACGGCCATGAACTTTAGCGATCACGTCGGTGCCGATCTCGTTGGCTTCAAACCCTACGTTCTGGTACGAGCCGGCGCTCTGCGCGTGGGCTGTGATCAAGGCCACGGTGCCGTAGCGACGGATGGTTTGATTCTCAGTGGTCATTTTGGTGTGCTTCAAGTCACCGCTGGCAATGACCTTGAGGAAGCGTTTTTTGTCGATGATGTCGCCGTCGCCACTCACAATCTTCCAGTCATCCGCTAAATAGCGTTCTAGCTCATCGACGGCGTTGCGGGCGAGCGCGGAGGAGAAGGCGGCCTCGAATTGCGTGATGTCGGCGTTGGCGTCGGTTGTTTGCGCTCTGACGGGTTCGGATCCGATCATAGCGAGGACGTATGTCAGCAGAACAAGAGTGGGCAATCGTTTCATGTTCATGGGGTCTCTGTGTCGTTCTGGTTTTTAGAATCATTCTCGTCCGGTGAAAACCGATATTTCATCGGCCATACCACCCTCGCTTCCGGCACAATCAAACCTGCGAATGTCCGCTGCCTGTAATACTGTGCCATCAAGGCGTTTGGAATTCTATCGGCTCTCTGCTTCGCTTCAGCGGCGCCATGAAAATGCGGTTTTGAACAATGAGATCGCCAATCCTCAGCGGGTCAAATAGACTGGGCATGGCGGATTCCGCGCAAACGCGAACAATAGTAGTGTAAAGGTGCGTTGCACGGGTCGTCGCCAAGCAACGGGAGTTAGGGGGATCGAAAATGAATAGCCGGCGCGTTAACGCACCAGAGAGTGCGTGGTTCAGTCTTTCTTTGGCATTGCTGATCCTGGCCACACCCAGCGGTGCCGCCCGTTGCGCGGACGCCGATGGGCGACCCGTTGACGGTACGAGGATCGCCAATGCTGATGCAGAGCCGGGTAATTGGCTTTCCTACGGCCGCACCTACAGTGAACAACGCTTCAGCCCGCTCAGCCGCATCAATGCCAAAAACGCGAAACAACTCGGTCTTGCCTGGTTCGCCGATCTCGATACCAACCGGGCCCAGGAAGCTACGCCGTTGATCGTGGATGGAGTGATGTACGTGTCGACCGCGTGGAGCCTGGTCAAAGCCTATGATGCACGCAGCGGCCGGCTATTGTGGGCCTACGATCCGCAAGTGCACCGCGAACTCGGCGTGAATGCCTGCTGCGATGTCGGCAATCGCGGAGTGGCCGCGTGGAATCACAAGATATTCGTGGGCGTCTATGATGGGCGCCTCGTGGCGCTCGACGCAGTCACCGGCAAGCCGGTATGGAGCACGCTCACGGTCGATACGGCCAAGCCGTATACCATTACGCAGGCACCGCGAGTCATCAAAGGCCGCGTCATTATCGGCAATAGCGGCGGCGAGTATGGGACGCGAGGCTACATTTCCGCCTACGACGCGGAGACGGGCAAACTGGCGTGGCGCTTCTTCACCGTTCCCGGTGATCCTTCCAAGCCCTTTGAGAACGAGGCGATGGCGCGTGCGGCCAAAACCTGGTCGGGGGAGTGGTGGAAGCTTGGCGGCGGCGGTCCGGTTTGGGACGCGATTTCCTATGATCCGACGCTGGATTTGATTTATTTCGGCACGGGCAACGGCGTGCAGTGGGCCCGCTCCGCGCGCAGCGCCGGCAAGGGAGACAACCTTTATCTCTCGTCGATTATTGCGCTACATGCGGACAGCGGTGAGTACGCCTGGCACTACCAAGCCACGCCGGGCGAGGAATGGGATTTCGACGCCGTTCAACAATTGATTCTGGCGGATCTCAATATCGAGGGCAAACCTCGCCACGTGCTCATGCAGGCCAATAAAAACGGCTTCTTTTATGTGCTGGATCGACAGACCGGCGCCTTGATCTCCGCCAAGGCCATCGTGCCGGTGAATTGGGCGAGCGGCATCGACCTGAAGAGCGGTCGTCCGATCGAAAACAAGGCGGCCCGCTACAGCGAGACCGGCAAACCGGTTGACATCACGCCAGGTCCCTTGGGCGCGCACAACTGGCAACCCATGGCTTTTAATCCCGCCACCAGACTCGTTTATATTCCTGCGCAGCAGGTGCCCTTAAGATACTTGCCGCTGCCGAGCCTGCCCATCGCGCCGATCGGCTGGAACCTGGGTGTCGCCCTGCAATCCCTCACCGCTCAGAATCAGGGATTCCTCATCGCCTGGGATCCCGCCCGCCAGCGCGAGGCCTGGCGCGTCGCCTACAAGGGTCCCTGGAATGGCGGCGTCCTCACCACCGCAGGCAACATCGTGGTCCAGGGGGATGCCGCGGGCAACTTCAACGTCTACCGCGCGGACACCGGTGATAAGTTGTGGTCGATGTTTGCCCAATCGGGAATCATCGCCGCACCCAGCACTTTCGAGGCGGGTGGCGAACAGTACATTGCCGTCTTGAGCGGATGGGGCGGCAGCTATGCGTTGAGCGGCGGCAAGGCCGCGGCTCTCTCCGGCAACTTGCGCAATGTCAGTCGTCTGCTGGTGTTCAAACTCGGCGCCACCGCGACCTTGCCGCCGCTCGAGCCGCGTACATTCGTCATCAATCCACCGCCCGAGCCTGCCGATGCCGCATCCATCGCGCGGGGAGAGCCCCTGTACGATCAATACTGCAGCGCCTGTCACGGCGAGCACGGCGTGGGTGGCGGGGTGATACATGATCTGCGCGCGTCGAATTTCCTGGGAATGGATTTTTTCTACAATATCGTTCTCGATGGGGCGCTCAATGATGCCGGTATGGCTTCCTTCAAGAGCGCGTTGAGCCGCGATGATGTAACCGCCATTCGCAATTTTGTCATTCACCGCGCGAATCAAGACAGCAAGGCGCCGAGCAAGTTGCCGCCACTTTAGAGCACATTTGCGGCAGGTCAGAAACGCCTTACACGTGATCGATCATTGCGGCGATACCCAAAGCGCTGGCAATGACCTAGTATTGCTAGGGTTGACTCGGGGACGAGCGCATCGAGGAGTGCCTCATGGATCGAACACGCAAGCTCAATCGACTGCTGAGCGAAACCGAGGTGCTCCTCGACAGATTACCCGCCGAGCGCACGCCCGAATTGCAAGAGGTGCGCGATAGACTCGAGCATTCGATGACGCAGACAAAAGACGCCATCTCGCAGCAGCCGGCGCATGTGAATATTCGCGATGTCGCGGGTTCGTTGAATGACTATGTGAAAAAGCATCCGTGGATGGCGCTTGCAACGGGTGTGCTGGTCGCCTCGACCATCGGAATTCTTGCTACCAGCGCCGCCAAGCGCTCGCTGAGTTCGCAGCATCACTAAAACTTAAGAAGCACCGGCTGGGTCTTAGCGCCAACGGGGATTGGCCGAAACGGTTTCTGGGCCTGGCCTTGCGATCCTTATCAAAATTTCTCCGCCCAGAATGCGCGACGGATTGCGACCGGCATTAGATTCTAGCCGCCGGACGAAAGCTTAGCCGCGTTGCAGGACAACTCCGGGTTGATCGATTAAGATTTGCTCGCCACTTTCAAGCGGAGCTTCCCATTTCAGCGCCACCACTGGACGGCATCACCGTCCTCGATTTTTCTCATGCCCTCGCGGGCCCGTATTGCACAATGTTGATGGCGGCTTACGGCGCCAAAGTGATCAAGGTCGAAGGTCCAGAGGGGGACATTGGCCGCAGCTGGGGCCCGCCGTTTCAGGGCTCCGACGCCGCGTACTTCGTCGGCCTGAACAGCGGCAAACAAAGTCTGGCGATTGATCTGAAAACATCGCAGGGTCTTGACGCCTGCCGCAAATTGGCGCTTCGGGCAGACATCGTGATCGAGAATTTCAGGCCCGGCACGATGAACCGCCTCGGACTCGACTACGCGTCGTTGTCGTCGGCAAACCCGCGGCTCATCTATGTCTCGATTTCCGGCTACGGGCAGACGGGTCCGCGGCGCTTCGAGCCGGCGATGGATTTGATCATCCAGTCGGCCTCTGGGCTCATGAGTGTGACGGGAACCGAGGCAGGCGAGACCGTCAAGACCGGGCACTCGATTGCGGATATCACCGCAGGCCTCTTTGCCTTGATCGGAGCCATGATGGCCCTCGAAGCCCGTCACCGCACTGGCCGAGGCCAGTTCGTGGACGTATCCATGATGGATACGGTGATGTCCACCATGCTGTCGAGCTTTGCCCGATATCTGGCATCGGGCATTGTGCCGAAGCCGATGGGTACGCTGTTCGAGGGCATCGTGCCCTACCGAAATTTTCTGTGCGCCGATCGGGAGGTCACGATTGCGGTGGCCAGCGATAAGCTTTGGAAGAGCTTTTGCGAAGCCATCGGCCGGCCCGACCTCATCGAGCATCCTGATTACAACTCCAATGCGCAGCGGGTGCAGAACCGCGCGGTTCTCGAGCCCTTACTCGAGGCCATGTTTCGCTCGCGCGCTGCCGAATTTTGGGTCGGGGTCCTGTCGAGGCATGGCGTACCCGCCACCGTGGTGCGAAACCTCAAAGAGGTCATCGACGATGAACAAACCGCCGCCCGCAATATGACGCCGGTCGTGCAGCACCCGGTCGCGGGCGCGATCAAGGTGCTGGGTGTTCCTGTTCAGCTCTCGGAAACGCCGGGCCGCATCGGCAACGCCGCGCCGCTGCTGGGCGCGGATACGGCGAATATCCTTAAGGATCTTTAATCGCTCATTCCATCTGGCGGAACGAAGCAGCCAATCGCGGCAGACGAGTCTCGGTAGTACAATTGTCGCAATGTAGTGAGGGAGATCGGAATATGGGCGACCTTCGGCAAATCGGTTTGGGTGTGGCGGCATTTTGTTGCCTTTGCGGGTCCGCCCTGGCGCTCAATCCCGGCGAGGTCGTCGACAATTTTCGTCTGATCGACCAGAACGGCCAGTCCCACGAGCTTTACTATCTCTCGGATATGAAGGCAGTGGTGTTGATGGCCGCGGGCAACGGCTGTACGGCATCGCGCGACGCGGGCAAAGCCTTGAGCGCATTGCGCGCGAAATATCAGACTCAGGGTGTGGAGTTTCTGGCGATCGATTCGAATTTGGCGGATACGCCCGAATCGATCGCAAAACAGGCCAAGGCTGAGGGCATCGAGATGCCCATCCTGACCGACTCGCTGCAGCTCATCGGCGAGTCCTTGGGCTTTTCGCACAATGGCGAAGTCTTGGTCGTAAACCCGCAGAATTGGAAGGTCGTGTATCGAGGCGCCCATGCGAAAGGCTCCAACGACCTCCTCGCCGCAGCGCTTGACGCCACCTTGGCAGGCAAAGAGGTCAAAGTCGCTCAAACCGACGCCAGCGGGTGCAACATTGTGATGCCCGAGCGTGAGCGCCGCAGTGCACATGCGCAAATTTCCTATGAAAAAACCATCGCGCCCATGCTGAGCGAACATTGCGTCGCCTGCCATCGTCAGGGCGGCATCGCGCCTTGGCAGATGTCGAGCTACGACATGGTGCGCGGCTTCTCGCCGATGATTCGTGAGGTCTTGAGAACGAAGCGCATGCCCCCCTGGCATGCCGATCCTCACTATGGCGTGTTCAGCAATGACCGCTCATTGACGGCCGAGCAGACGAAGACGCTCGTGCACTGGATCGAGGCCGGTTCGCCGCGCGGCAGCGGCACCGATCCTTTGACATTGGCAAAGAAGGATTGGCCGGTTTGGCCGCTGGGCACGCCTGACCTCGTGGTCAACCTGCCGAAGTTCGACGTGCCCGCGACCGGAGTGATTCCGTATCAAATGTGGACGGTGGACAATCCGCTGGATCACGACGTGTGGGTGCGGGCGGTGGACTTTCTGCCCGGTGCGCGTTCAAACCTGCACCACATCATCGCCACGATCGGCGGTGAAATGGCCGGCCAAAAGCGCGACACCGACGGCAGCCTGGCGGACTTCGTGCCGGGTTCCGAGCCGCTGCAGATTCCGCCGGAGAGCGGGATTTTACTGAAAAAAGGCGCGAAATTCGGCTTCCAGGCGCACTACACGGTCAACGGCAAGGAAGCGACCGACGTCACGCAGATGGGCTTGTACTTCATGGACAAGCCGCCGCAATACCGTTATCGCGCCGCCATCATGGCGAACCCGCGCATCAAGATTCCCGCCAACACCAAGGCCTACACCAACGACGCGACCTATAAGTTTGACCGCGAAGTGCTGGTGTACAGCCTGCATCCGCATGCGCATTTCCGCGGCGCCGCCGCGGAATTCGTGGCGCAGTACCCGGACGGCCATGAAGCGGTGCTGCTCAACGTGCCGAAATACGAGTTCAACTGGCAGACCACGTATGAGCTGAAAACGCCCATCGTTTTGCCGGCGGGAACCGCGGTGAAGTACAGCATGACCTACGATAATTCCACGCAGAACAAAGCCAATCCTGATCCCAATCGCGAGGTTCCCTGGGGGCAGCAGACTTGGGATGAAATGCTGTTCGGCGTGATTCGCTTCCGTTATCTGACCTCGGATGCGAACCCGACGAGAACCGCTCAAGCGCAATGAGCGGCATACGGCGTATCCTTCTTGCCAGTGTGCTGAGCGCGATCGGCGCGGCTTCGGCCGCGGCCCTCGTCCCCGGCGGGCATGTCGCTGATTTCAAGCTGCCCGATCAGAGCGGTGCGACGCACGAGCTCTACGGACTGGCGGGCAAAAAAGCCATCGTCATCATGACCCAGAGCAATGGCTGCCCCATCGTGCGCCTCGCCGTGCCGGCATTGCGCGAAATTCGAGATCGATACCAGTCCAAGGACATCGAATTTCTGCTGCTGAATCCCACCCTGCAGGACTCGGCGGAAGCCGTGCGCCAAGAAGCCGCGGAATTCGGATTCGGCATGCCGATCTTGCTCGACAGCCGGCAGAAGATCGGCGAGCTGTGGGGAGTGGACCGAACCGCCGAAGTTTTCGTCATCGATCCTAAAAACTGGACACTGATGTATCACGGACCTATCGATGATCGCTTGAGCTACGAGACGCAGCGGCCCGTGCATCATCAATATTTGACCGATGCCTTGGATGCGGTGCTGGCCGGCAGGCCGGTTGCCGCGGCCTCGGTTGTCTCGCCCGGTTGCTTGATCAATTTTCCGAACCGCAAACACCAATATTAGAATCGCGGCGGAATGCATAGTCGAACATCGTTGTTGGCCTTACTTGTGCTGTGTGCGCTCAGCGCGCAGCGCGCGCCCTTTGCACAAGCCCCGACAGCCAGCGGCGAAGCGCTGTTCCTAGGCCGCTGCTCCGGCTGCCACAACGGCGCGCCTGAGGCGCGCGCGCCCGCGCCGGAGGTGCTTCGGCAACGCTCACCGGCGGCGATTCTTGAGGTGCTGGTAAACGGATCGATGCGCTCGCAGGGGGCCACCTTGAGCGGCCCTGAACGCCGTGCCATTGCCGAATATCTCGGCGGCCAGAGCATCGCCGGCGATCCGACCGGCGCGTCCGCCGGGCGATGCGAGGGGCCGCCGCGGTTCTCCCTGGCTTCAGGTCCTGCGTGGAATGGTTGGGGCGCGACACCCGCCAATACGCGGCTGCAGTCGGCCGCGGCGGCGGGACTGACCGCTGAGCAAGTGCCGCATCTTACGTTGAAATGGGCTTTCGGCTTTCCGGACGCGACCTCGGCGTGGGCGCAACCGACGGTTGCCGGCGGCTGGGTGTTCGTCGGTAGCCAGAATGGCACGGTATATGGGCTTGATGCGAAGAGCGGCTGCATTCATTGGTTCTTCAGCGCGGACGGCGGCGTGCGCACGGCGATCAGCGTCGGCGCACATGCCGGTGGCGCGGCCGTTTACTTTGGCGACACCGGCGCAAACGCCTACGCATTGGACGCCGCCACCGGTCGGCTGCTGTGGAAGACGAAGGTGGAGGAGCATCCGCTGGCGCGAATCACCGGCGCCCCGGCGTTGTACCGCGACCGCCTCTATGTGCCGATGTCTTCCTATGAGGAATCGCAGGGTGCTCGCGCCGATTATGGCTGCTGCACATTCCGCGGCAGCCTGTCGGCTCTGGACGCGCATACCGGCAAAGTCGTGTGGCGCACCTACATGATCAGCGAGAAGCCGCTGGCGCGCGGCAAGAGTTCTGCCGGCGTGACGTTGTATGGTCCGGCCGGCGCGTCGATCTGGTCCGCGCCGACCGTCGACGCCAAGCGCGGATTGATCTACGTGGGAACCGGCAACAGCTACACCGGCGCGGCATCGCCGGCCAGCGACGCGGTTGTCGCACTTTCATTTTCAGGAAAGATCGAGTGGGTGAAGCAGCTTTTCCCCAAGGATGTATTCTTCAGCGGCTGCCGCGTCGCAAAGCGCGAATCCCAATTGCGCGGACCAGAGCGGTCCGGACTACGACTTCGGTAATTCCCCGATCCTTGCGCAGTTGCCGCATGGCAGAAGCGTGATCGTCATCGGCCAGAAGTCCGGCAATGGGTGGGCGCTCGACCCCGACAAGCGCGGCGAAGTTCTTTGGCAGTACCGCGCCGGCGCGGGTGGGGCCCTGGGCGGCATCGAGTGGGGTTCCGCGGTCGATACTGAACACGCGTATTTTGCCGTGTCGGATATCTTTTCGGCGTCGCCCGGGGGTCTGCACGCCGTCGACATTCAGAGCGGCGAGCGCAGCTGGTACGCGCCACCGCCTGCACCCACCTGCGCAGCCGGCCAGCGCTGCAACGCGGCGCAAGCCGCGGCCGTCAGCGTCATTCCCGGCGTGGTGTTTTCTGGATCGAATGACGGAACCCTGCGCGCATTCTCAACCAAGGATGGCGCAATTCTCTGGCAGGTCCGATACCGATCACGAGTTCCAGACCTTAAACGGCGTTCCTGCCAAGGGCGCTTCGATGCTGGGTCCGGGAGCGACGATTGCCGGCGGCATGCTCTATGTGCCATCCGGTTACGGTGCTTTCGGCGGTCGTCCCGGGAATGTCCTGCTCGCCTACGGTCTATGAGGCGGGGCGGCTCCAGGTGACTCGCTGCGTGACGGCGTAGTTCCACACGGCCCCGACCGTGATTCCTGCCAACGCCGCAAGATACCGAGAGCCGGTTAATCCGTTCAAATAAGTTGCCAATCCGACGTTCATAAATGCGCCCAGGCTGCAGGCGAGATTGAACGAGAGCCAACCACGCAGCCAACGGACGCCGCGCAAGCGCTTGTCGCGGTACGTGAGCACGTTGTTGACGGCGAAATTGAACGTCATGGTGCAGACGGTTGCGATCGCCTGCGCCGCAAAAAAGCCGCCGCGGGAGAATTGAAACAACAGGGTAAGAATCGACAAGTGCACGCCCACGCCCAGTCCGCCGACAAGGCAAAAAGCGATGAAGCGCACCGGAATGATGTGCCCGACCAACTTGTCGAGGAGCAGCATGGCGTATTCCCAGGCCGTCAGTGAGTCGAGTTTGCTGGTGCCTGCTTGACGAAGGCGAAAACTGTACGGCAATTCCTTGAAACGCAGCGGTTGCGGAGAGGAGGCGAACAAGTCGGTCAGGATCTTGGTGCCGATGGTGGAGAGCTTGCGCACGGCCCCTTCAAATACCGAGCGACGCATCATAAAAAAGCCGCTCAACGGGTCGGTCAACGTCTCGGGCACCAGCATGCGGCTGAAACGCGATCCAATTTTGCTCAATCGAACCCGCTTGGTATGCCAGTCACCGGTGCCGCCGCCGGGCATGTAGCGGCTGCCGACCACCATGTCGACATCTCCTTGTTTCAGATCGGCAAGCATTTGCGGCAGCAGCCGCTCATCGTGTTGCAGATCGCCGTCGATCACCGCAAGGTAAGGCGCCGAGCTTGCCAGCATTCCCTCGACGCAGGCGGAGGACAGCCCGCGGCGGCCGATTCTTTGTATGCAACGAACGCGAGAATCCTTGTTTGCGAGTTCCCGCGCCAGATCCGCGGTTCGGTCCGGCGAGTCATCGTCCACATAAATGATCTCCCACGCGACATCCTGAAGGCACGACTGGATTCGCGCGGTCAACTCGACCAAATTCTCACGCTCGTCGAACGTGGGAACGATGACGGAAACTTCAGGTCCTCGAAGCGAAAGCGGCTGATCCAACTCATTGACTCACTAGGGGTGTGTCGAAAATTCGTTTGCGACGATTCGCAGCGTGGTGCGCGTTGATGGGCCGCCTAAAGTCGCTGCATATTAGGAAGCAGGCTATGGTATAAAGCCGCCCCGATCTTCGCAAGGCCGATGAGGCAACAGCAGCGCCGACCTGCTACGATTGCCGCCCCGTAAGGCTGCGCGGTATCCGGGGTGTAGCTCAGACTGGTAGAGCGCTACGTTTGGGACGTAGATGTCGCAGGTTCGAATCCTGTCACCCCGACCACTAATTTTTGGGTCCTACCTGGGCCAAGGGTACCCATTTTCTTCCGGAGACATGGGTAACAGTCTGGCACCGAACGGGTTTGGGGCACATTCGACGCGACCTGTCTCGTGATCGAAGAAGCCTAAGTCGTAGTTCATAAAGCTCACTAGCCAGATTTTCTCCTCGATTTCCTTAACCCCGACGTTCTGCTCGCGTTTGAAGCACGTAACGCACGCTGCGGCCTGCACCTTCCCTGCGCAGTACTCCGCGTTCCGCTAGCTCGGCAAGATCGCGCTGCGCGGTTGCCGGACTCACGTGAGTGAGGTGCGCGTACTTTTTATTAGTCATTCCACCGACAAATCCACCTGAGCCCGTATCGAGCAACGCATTGAGCGCTTTGCGCTGTCGCGCGTTCAAGCCGGATTGGGCGTGCCGCATCCAGAATCGCGCCTTCTGAAGTACGCGCTCAACCGTACTCGCACTCTCGCCGCAGGCGGCCAGGACTTGTTCCAGGAACCACTTCAGCCAGTCCGTTGCGTCGAGATCAGCGCGCGACAGCGCCTCAAGCCCATCGTAGTACTCGCCGCGAACGGCCATGAACCGTGCCGAGAGCCTATAGAGCCGCGATGATCGGTTCTCATCCTGCGCAAGTGCGCGGTCGAGGAGGGCGCGACCCACACGTCCATTGCCGTCCTCGAATGGATGAATAAGCTCGAACCAGGCATGAGCCAGGCCGGCGCGCAGCAGTCCATCCACGTCTGCCGGCGGCCTATTGAACCAACCGAGAAAGCGCTTGAGCTCCCGCTCTAGACCGCGTCGCGGAGGCGCCTCGTAATGGACTCGCTGCCGGCCGATCGGGCCGGAGACGATCCGCATGGGAGATGTTCCGCGCAACGCGCCGACACGGATCTTGCTTAAGCCCGACCGCCCGGTGGGGAAGAGCGCGGCCTGCCAGCCAGCGAGAATTTTTTGCGTCAGCGGCTTGTCCAGCTTCTGAGTGGCGTCCAGTAGTACATCGACGAGTCCCTCAATGGCACGGGGCGGAGCGGGCAGTCCGGCGGTCGGCAGACCGAGGCGACGCGCCAGGGAACTGCGCAGTGCATTGGGGTCGAAGCGCTCGCCTTCAATCGCGCTGGTAGCAACCCCTTCCGAAATGAGTACCTCCAGCTGGGCATGGAGGTCGGAATTGGGATCCAGCAGCCGGGCCATCCCGCTGAGCTCCCCCTGAGCTCTGCGGGCAGCCGCGAGCGGTTGCGCCAGACGAGCCGAATCCCAATGAAATTCGGGCCATTCGGGGCGCTGCCAGATCCAGGGCTTGAGGTGCTTAGCTGCCATAATCGCCTCAAAACATGAGGTGATTATAGCCCCTAATCACCTCACCAGGGGGTGCCCGTATCACGGTACTGCCCCCCGGGATTCTTCCTTGTCACCGAAAGCTGGGGTGCAACGCGTCCAGCGGTCAATGTCATCTGGGAGTCACGTTGCTAACATCTCGGTTCTAGCGCTCGGCTCGCGGTCGAACCCGGGTGACCTCGGTGAGCTTCTTTTGGATTTTTTGGGACACAGATGTCGCAGGTTCGAATCCTGTCACCCGACCAAATTACATCGGTCCTATGCGGGGACATCAGGGACATCAGTGTCGCGTACGCACCGAAAAGGCAGCCTCGGTCTTTGCTTTGATCTCCTCCAGCGTCACGGCGGGAGCGAGCTCGACCAGAGCAGCGCCGCCGTTGCGGCGGTCGATTTCGAATACGCCTAGATCGGTGATCAACATATCCACGACGCTTTTTCCGGTCAGCGGCAGCGAGCACCGGTGCAGAAATTTCGGAGCACCGGATTTTTCTGTGTGTTCCATCACCACGATGATGCGCCGAACGCCTGCCACCAGATCCATCGCGCCGCCCATGCCTTTCACCATCTTGCCGGGCACCATCCAATTGGCGAGATCGCCGCCCTCAGACACTTGCATTGCGCCAAGGATGGATAGATCGATGTGTCCGCCTCGAATCATGGCGAAGCTGTCCGCGGATGAGAAATAACTCGTCTGCGGAAGCTCGGTAATGGTTTGCTTGCCCGCGTTGATCAGGTCCGAGTCGATTTCATCGTCGTACGGAAACGGACCCATGCCCAACATGCCGTTTTCGCTTTGCAGCGTGATGTTGATGTGCGGCGGGATGAAGTTGGCGACCTGAGTGGGTATGCCGATACCCAGATTTACGTAGTACCCATCCTTCAGCTCGCGTGCGGCGCGTGCAGCCATCTCATCGCGGTTCCAGGGCATTACGCTTCTCCCGCGCGACTGCCGGCGGCGCGAGCGCGCGTGGTTCGCCGCTCGATATGCTTGACGTACCGGCCGCCGAGAAGAATCCGATCGACGTAAATGCCCGGCGTATGAATGTGATCGGGATTTATTTCACCGGGCTGCACCAGATGCTCCACTTCCGCCACGGTGAGCTTGCCGGCGGTGGCCATCATGGGGTTGAAGTTGCGCGCCGTTTTGCGATAGACCAAATTGCCGGCGGTGTCGCCTTTCCAGGCCTTGACGATGGACAGATCGGCGATGAGGCCGGTTTCCATCACATAATTCTCGCCTTTGAACTGTCTCGTCTCCTTGCCTTCGGCGACGACCGTCCCGTACCCGGTGCGCGTGTAAAACGCGGGTATGCCGGCACCGCCGGCGCGGATGCGCTCGGCCAAAGTGCCCTGTGGATTGAACTCGATCTCGACGCCGCCGGACATGTAGAGCTGCTCCAAGATCTTGTTCTCGCCGACATAGGATGCGATGACCTTCTTGATTTGGCCGTTGGCAAGTACCGCCCACATGCCGTGATCGTCCGCGCCGACATTGTTGCCGATCACCGTCAAGCCCTTGACGCCGGAATCACGCAGCGCCGTGATCAGATTCTCCGGGATTCCGCACAGCCCGAATCCGCCCGCCATGACGCTCATACCTTCGAACAAGACGCCCGCCAGTGCGCTTTTCGCGTCCGAATACACCTTCGATTTCACAGTTCAACCCTGATCGCCAAAACCTTGGTAGGGCGGCAATTCTATGCCGGGAGCCCAGGCTGCGGGTTATCTTTTGACACGGCTGCACTAAATGCAACTTATAGGTTGCATTTAGTGGTCGGCGGCTCTATTATGCACCCAGGAGGTTGCATATGAACACATCGACGGATCGCATTGAAAGGAAGATTTTTCTCCAGGCACCGCGTGCTCGCGTGTGGCGCGCGCTGTCGGATGCCGGAGAATTCGGGGCTTGGTTTGGTGTCGACTTCAAAGGCAAGGCCTTTGTCGCCGGCAAGCCAGTGCAGGGTACGGTGACCTATCCCGGCTTTGAACATTTGACGATGGAAATCTCGATCGAGCGCGTGGTGCCGGAGCAGTTATTGTCGTGGCGCTGGCACCCGGCGGCGATCGATCCCAAGGTCGACTACTCGAAAGAACCCACGACGCTGGTGGTTTTCGAGCTGCAGGAAGTCGATGGCGGCACGATGCTCACCGTCGTCGAATCCGGGCTGGATAAAATTCCGTTGGCTCGCCGCGCGGACGTATTCCGGATGAACAGCTCGGGGTGGGATCAGCAAATGGAGAACATCAAGAAGCATGTCGTCAAACCGTAAAGCGGTCGCCAAGAGCCGGCCGCTGCAAAATTACGCGCCGGTCTTCGCGGCGTTGGGCGATGAAGTGCGGCTTCGGCTCGTCGCGGCTTTGTGTGTGGGCGGTGCCTTGTCCATCACCCAGCTGACATTTGGAATGGACATTTCAAGACAAGCAGTGACCAAACATTTGGCGGTGCTTGCCGCCGCAGGGCTGGTGCGCGACACCAAGGTCGGGCGAGAACGACGCTGGGAGTTCGAACCCGCACAACTGGACGCCGCCAGGCGTTCTCTGGAGGTCATCGCACGGCAATGGGATCATGCGCTTGCGAAGCTGAAGCTGGCCGTGGAGAGCGACCGGCCGTAGGTTCATTGGGCGCTTCAAATCGGGACAAACTCCTATATAATCCGCGCGCACTTCCGATTCGGTTTGCATTGGGACCCGAGCATCGGCCTGAAAGATTACGATTGGCGCTCTAACTTGTTGATTTGTAAAGCGCCCGTAGCTCAACCGGATAGAGCACCGGCCTTCTAAGCCGGCGGTTGCAGGTTCGATTCCTGCCGGGCGCGCCACCTGTGTCGGATGTTCGACGATGGTGGACGTAGCTCAGCTGGTAGAGCCCCGGATTGTGATTCCGGCCGTCGCGGGTTCGAGTCCCGTCGTCCACCCCACCTTAGAGTTAGGGGAAGAAGTCGGACAGTGCGTTGGTTGACAGGAAATTACGGGCCGTTAGCTCAGCTGGTAGAGCAGTTGACTCTTAATCAATTGGTCGTAGGTTCGATCCCTACACGGCCCACCATTTAAGCCAGTGCAGTCAAGAACTTGCGCGGCACCCTGGCATCCTACAAGAGCGATGTTGTGCCATTGAGCGCCCTTTGTGCCATAGCGAATCGAAATCCGTATTCGCAGCTGCCATAGGCGCGTTGAAAGACGATAGCTAACTGTTCACGGCTATCTCCTTGTTTGCTTGCATGGCGATTTTGTACATGTCGCCATCATGCGGTAGGTGCCGGGGGAATTGGGTGAGAGTTTCGCTGCTTTTTAAGCGGAACTCTTACGAGCCTATTGAATCACCGGCCGAGATCGACTGCAGTCGGTGGTGATCGGCTGCTATCGGGGATGCTTCATTTCGCAGATTTGCGGTATCGAATTTTCCCTCCCACCACGGTCATCAGAACCCGTAGGGACCGGATATCATCGGGCGAAGTCAGGTATGGGTCGCCCGACAGCACGGTAAAGTCCGCGAACCGACCCACCGTCAATGCTCCCAACTCATTCTCCTGGAACGCGGCGTACGCTGCGCCAGCCGTAGCGCCACGCAGCGCTGTGTCCACGGTCAAACGCTGATCCGGCCGCCAACCGCCCGAGGGCGTGCCGTCGAAGCCACTCCGGGTCACCGCCCACTGCAGCGTGGCGATGGGGTCCATCGATTCGTAAGGGTAGTCGGTACCCGTCGCGATCCGTGCCCCGCTGTCAATCAAATCGCGAAATCGCAACATCCACGGCAGCCGCTCCGAGCCGACGCGAGCTTCGCCCCAACGGCTGAACCCTCCGACGAAGTTTGGTTGGATCGAGGCAATTACCCCAAGCTTCGCAAACCGCGGCAAGTCCTCGTCGCGCAGCATCGAGGCATGCTCGACGCGAAATCGCAGTGTGCGTGCCGCCGGACCCGCACGCTCGTAGGCATCGAGCACACGTCGATTGGCGCTGTCGCCGACGGCGTGCGTATTGACTTGGAAGCCGCGCGCCACCGCCCGGACAATGACGGAATCTAATTGTTCATCCGTGGTTACGACGGTGCCGCGCGTTTCGGCCCGATCGGTGTAAGGCGCTGAGAGTTCGGCGCCGTAGGATCCCAGCGCACCGTCGACCACCACCTTGACGCTGCGGATCGTTAAGAATCCGCCGCCCAGGCCGATTTCGGGGCCCTGCGCAAGAGCCTTCGTCAGGGTGGGCTCGCTCATCCAGACCATAGCGTAAACACGCAGCGGAAGGGCGTGCCGGCGTGCCATGTCCCGATAGACATCGATCGTCGGCATCTCGACGCCTGCGTCATGCACGCTGGTAATACCCAATCTCAGCATCTCTTTGAACGCTGTGCGCAGATGCCGCTCGATGT
This sequence comes from uncultured Gammaproteobacteria bacterium, assembly GCA_963749775.1. Taxonomy (GTDB): domain Bacteria; phylum Pseudomonadota; class Gammaproteobacteria; order Steroidobacterales; family Steroidobacteraceae; genus Bog-1198. The sequence goes on along the minus strand of CAVVPB010000001.1, from coordinate 1,058,383 downwards.
CTTGCGCCCCATCGATTGGCATCGCGCGTACAGCCACGTCTTTCGCATCATCGATTAGGATGCCCGAGGGATTTCCGACGGAGTCGCGCAGGATTTGTCCGCCTGGCAAATCGGCTGTCGCGCGACTAATACCCGCAAGCGCGAGCGCGCGGCTGTTCACCCAAGCCGCATGCCCATCGATGCGGTAGAGAAACACTGGATGATCGCCGCTCACAGCGTCCAGCTCCTTGGCGGTCGGAAACTCCTTGCCGGGCCAAAGTGTCTGATCCCAGCGGTCGCCCAGAATCCAAGCACCCCGAGGCATCGACTTGGCCCGGACTTGCACCCGCTGAATGATCTGCTGTTTGGAGAGTTGGAAGGCATCCAATCCCTCAAGCAGCACCCCGGTATCCACTGGGTGTATGTGCGCATCCGCAAGTCCCGGCACCGCAATCCCGGGAATCTGCACGCGCCGCACGGTTTGTGGAACGTCGTGTTCTACTTGGGCGCGCGTGCCGATCGCGACAATGACTCCGTTGCGCACGGCGATCGCTTGAGCGCGCGGCGCCACGCTGTCGAGGGTGATAAAGCGTCCAAAAAAAATCGAATCGAGTGGCAATTGGTCAGCCGAAACGACTGCGCTCGCCAGCATGCTGGCCAACGCGACTGCTATCCGTTTCATCTGACTATCCCCCTCGAGTCGGTGCGTTTTCCGTTCCGCCGGCCGTACCGTTAGAAATTTCGGGGACCAAGAAACCGGGGTTCCGCTCCGCGGCGCGCTGGCGGAGCGTACCCAGTACGCACATCTCGAAACCATGCAATGAAGCCAGCCCAGAGCAATCCGAAAATGGCCGCACCCTGCAACCAATCGGCCCGGTGACTTAACAGTCCATTGAATAACAACAGACCTCCAATGCCTCCAAGCATCACAGAGAAAATAATCTGCGGCTGCCATGCAGCCCTTAGAGTTTTGCGATTATTGCCTATGATACTGATCACTTTCCGCACGACGAAATTCCTAGTGATCCGCGACGCCGCAGATCCTTACGCGGAGCGCTGTCTCACTGCGTCCCATTACTTGCAATAGATCATTTGTCGGATCGCCCGTCAAACTTCACTCGAATGACGGCTTTCCGGCAGGCATGTCGGCACGGCGAATGTCCCAGTTTGGCAGGTCTGAGCCGGTCGAGCCGCGCCGATGCGCGAATGAGTACTAACGACCCGCTGTTGACGGTCGCGAGCGTCTGCTCTGCGGCAACGGTTATTTATCGTTAGACCTCGCCATACGCGTGTGATTGCCACAACGTTCCGTCTTCCTTGTACCAACGGTATTCACCAATCCGCTGGCCGCGAGCGAATTCGCCAGATTCCTTCACAACGCCGTTATCCCACCACGAACGATAAGGGCCGTGGAGTTGGCCGCACAGGTAATGCATCTCTTGAACCAGCGTACCGCTAGGCGTGTAGACGCGCGAAACACCGTCGAGCTTTCCGCCTGAATACTCCGCGGTCGCAAGGACTCGGCTGCCTTCGCCCACTATGCGGCGAGTTTCTCTTTCACTCATTCTCGATCCCTTCGTGCCCTTTCGATCCTGGGCGGCCCGACGCGACTGGCAGCTTTGAGCGCTAAGGCCGCTTCTCTAACTCTTGTATCTTTACCCTGGTTTCCTTGTTTGCCGCTTCCTCACGTACCTCACGGTAGAGAATTACGTTTCGCTTCCAAAGGCCGTCTGTGCCGCTTAGCTCCAAACGCAGAGAAAATCCGTTGTACCGGCCTCGCACTTGAATCGAATAGGCGTTCGCAGTCGCAGCAGCAAGGCTAATATTGAAATTCCAGTCGTCCACCGTCCATTTTGTGACCCGATAAGCATAGACGCCGTAGTCATGCAAAATCGTGTCGCTGGGAGACACGCTGGCCAAATACCCCGTGAAATCAGACCGGAGATCGAGGCGCAAGAAAACCAATTCGTCGTCATCGAAGCCGATCCAAACGCCAATCAAATCTTCGGGCTTTGGTGGAATCGCCTTTTTGGCGTGGGCAGTCAACGCGCCGCTAAGGAGCACTATCGCTGTCAGTAGAGCGACCTTGATCATATCGGCTATGAGCATACTTCAATGCGTAAACGTCCGCTTAGTGGCACTCAATTATTGGCTGTCACTGCCCGCTTTTGGCCGATCAGCGACCAATTTGCTTCTCTAAACCCGCCATTCAGCTCGGCTTCGCTGTACTTACATCCAATGGTAAATCGCCGCTAGCGTTTGTATATACATTTGTATAGTATATATGGATGCCAGAGACGTTCGCTGGATTTGACTGGGACGCGGGAAATCGCGCGAAGTGTCAAAAACATGGCGTCACAATCGCGGAAATCGAGGCTTTGTTTTCCGAACCGCTGTTGATTGTCCGGATGCAACGCATTCGAAATCAGAGACTCGGATTCGGGCGCTCGGCAGGACCAGTGTCGGGCCGAATGATATTTTTGGTGTTTACGATACGGCTCAAGGGCGGTCGGCGAGTGGTTCGGCCGATCAGCGCGCGTTATATGCATGCGAAAGAGGTCGCTTCTTATGAAAAAGAAAATCCCGAGCTTTAAATCCGATGCCGCTGCGGAGCGTTTCGTCAGTCGCGCGGATTTGACGCGTTACGACTTATCGGGTCTCAAGCCGGTCCGATTTGAATTCGAGAAGAAATCCGCTCAGCTGAACATGCGGCTGCCGAAGCCATTATTGGATGCGGTAAAGCGGCGCGCCAAAGAGCGAGGTATTCCGTATACACGATTCTTACGGGAGTTGATTGAGCAGGGAATATCGATGCCGCTGCGATAACACAATTGGGCGAGGTCGGAAGCAATCGCGCTGGAGTTGTGCCACTGGAAGATCCTGGGATCTATGAATTCAAAGCCTTATCGCGGGGTAAATCGGCAAATTGTGGCACAGTTGTAGAGGCGTAAGTAATTGTTCTGTAAGGGTAAAATGAGTGGTCGAAAGGGCTTCTCTTAATCAATTGGTCGTAGGTTCGATCCCTACACGGCCCACCATTTAAGCCAGTATAGTCAAGAACTTACGCGGCACCTTCGCATCGCTCGAAAACGATGTTGTGACATTGAGCGCCTTTTGTGCCATAGCGAATCGAAATTCGTATGTGCGTTCGATTCGCAGCTGCCATCGGCGCGTTGAAAGACAGTAGCTAACTGCTCACGGCTACCTTCTTAGTTGCATGTCTGGCGATGGTGTTCATGCCGCCATCATGCGGTAGGTGCCGCGGGAATTGGGTGCGAGTTTCGCGGTTTTTTTCAGCGGAACTCTCACGAGCGTATGGCATCACCGGCCGAGATCGACTGCGATTTCAACCGATCAACGCAACACATTGGCCAAATCGTTGGGCTGGCGTTTCAAAGTCTAAGGTTTTTCGCGGCCGTTCGTTAAGTTGTCGTGCTACTGCATTCAGTGTAGCTTGTGAATGGACTGATAGATCCGTTCCTTTTGGAAAGTACTGCCTGAGCAGGCCATTGGTGTTTTCATTTGTGCCGCGCTGCCAAGGGTTCTGCGGATCGCAGAAGTACACCTTAATATCGGTTGCCAAGGTGAAGCGTTGGTGATCGGCCATTTCCTTGCCACGATCCCAGGTCAGCGATGCTTATAGCTCCCGCGGCAGCTGCTTAGCTTGTTTAATGAGGGCGTTGATGACGGTCTCGGTATCCTTGCCGTGCACCTTAGCGATCATCACAAGAATGATTTCGTCTTGGTTTGGCAACACACGAATAGCCGGGAGGGATCGTGATGGCAGATCAGGGAAAAGCGGATCCGCATGGCTAAGGGCGCTGATGAAGCAGGTAGTTACGAGAATGAAATTCGAGATCGGGAACCGATAGGCTCCGCGCGCTGAGATTTGAGTCATTACGGTCCTTGTAGACTAAGCCTGATAGATCCTCCCGGATAGCCTGAAACTAGGAACTACCTTACGAGTGCTCGCGAAAGGCTGTACCCTTTAAAATCGGGATACACCGGGCAAATCGAGGCAGCGAGTGCAGGAAATTCAAACGGCGGCAGGGAACTGGCGGGCCAATCTGGATTTGTCGTTTGCTCGCCGCGAAGATCGAACTCTGCTCGCAGCCAAAGCGCACCGTGGACCTTTGCAGATTCAAAAATCGCTCTATCCGGAAGGCCCGGGTATTTGCCATGTGACAGTGCTGCATCCCCCGGGCGGTATCGCGAGTGGCGATGCGCTTGCGGTGGCCGCGCAACTGGAATCGGGATCCCGGGTGCTGATGACCACGCCCGGAGCAACAAAATGGTATCGCTGCTTAGAACGCGCGGCACATCAGCAGTTGCACTTCTCCGTCGCTGCGGGTGCCGCACTGGAATGGCTGCCCCGTGAGAACATACTCTTTGACGCCTCGAAAGTGCGGATGCAACTTGACGTGGACTTGGCGTCGGGTGCGCAGTTTTTTGGGTGGGAAATACTGTGCTTCGGCCGACGAGCCCACGGCGAGGGCTGGCAATCCGGCGACCTGCGCCTGCACTCCCGCATTCGACAAGCGGGTCATCCGCTTTGGACCGAGCGCGCGCAAATCCTAGCCGGCAGCGGCTTTGACTCATCGCCAGTGGGGCTGGCGGGCTATAGCGTCTGCGGTATTTTCGTCGCAGCAGGCTCTGAAATCGGTATCGAATTGTTGGCTGCCTGCCGTACTATGGGGCCCAGCGAACGCGATTCACGGGTTGGCATTACTGCCACGCCCAGGATTTTGCTGGCGCGCTATCTGGGCCATTCATCGCAAGATGCTTTTAGTTGGTTCACATCCGTCTGGAGGGTGCTGCGTCCCGCGCTTCTGGGTCAGCCCGCGATCGCGCCGCGGCTTTGGGCTTGCTAGCTGCCGAGTGATACATGGAATTGACGCCGCGCGAAAAGGACAAACTGCTCATTTTCACCGCTGCATTGCTCGCTGAACGACGGCGGGCACGCGGGTTGAAACTCAACTACCCCGAGACGGTCGCCTTGATCACCGCCGCGCTCTTGGAGCGTGCGCGCGACGGCAAGACTGTGGCCGAACTCATGAGTTACGGCAGTACCATCATTACGCGGGCCGAGGTTATGGAGGGCGTCGCTGAAATGATCCCCCAGATCCAAGTCGAGGCAACGTTTCCTGACGGTACCAAGCTCGTCACTGTGCATCAACCCATTGTCTGACAGGAGCGATCGATGATTCCAGGCGAAATACTCGTGACACCCGGGGACATCGAGATCAACGCGAATCGCGCGACGCTCGAGGTGCATGTCGAGAACACTGGTGACCGGCCGATTCAAGTCGGCTCGCACTACCACTTTCTTGAAACCAACTCGAGCCTCCGATTTGACCGGGAATTGACGCGTGGCTATCGCTTGGACATTGCGGCGGGTACCGCGGTGCGCTTCGAACCAGGACAGGGGCGCACCGTGCGCTTGGTGCAGTACGCAGGACGCCGCCGCGTGTTCGGATTTCAGGGCAAAGTGATGGGGGATATTTGAATGGCCTTGAAAATGTCGCGGCAGGCGTATGCGGAAATGTTCGGCCCGACCGTCGGCGACCGGGTTCGTCTCGCCGACACCGCATTGTTCGTCGAAGTCGAAAGCGATTTCACTGTGTATGGCGAGGAGGTGAAATTCGGCGGTGGCAAAGTGATCCGCGATGGGATGGGACAGGGGCAATCGATCAGTGATGCGGTCGCCGATACCGTCATCACCAATGCCCTCATCATCGATCATTGGGGCATATGCAAGGCGGATGTAGGACTGAAGAGCGGCGCCATTTGGGGCATCGGCAAGGCAGGGAATCCGGATATCCAGCCGCAAGTGACCATTCCCATCGGCGCGGCGACCGAGATCATCGCCGGGGAGGGAATGATTTTGACCGCCGGCGGAATCGATACGCACATCCATTTCATCTGTCCGCAGCAAATCGAGGAGGCGCTGACCTCCGGGGTGACGACCATGATCGGCGGCGGCACCGGGCCCGCCGCCGGCACCAATGCGACGACTTGCACTCCCGGTCCGTGGCACATCCGCAGTATGCTGCTGGCGGCGGAAGCCTTTCCGATGAATTTGGGGTTTCTCGGAAAAGGCAATGTGAGCGTGCCCGAGCCGGCTGCGCGAACAAATTCGCGCCGGCGCCGTGGGCCTCAAGCTGCACGAAGACTGGGGTACAACCCCGGCCGCCATCGACAATTGTCTTCGAGTAGCCGACGAGATGGACGTTCAGGTCGCCATTCACACCGATACGCTGAATGAATCCGGTTTTCTCGAAGCCACCCTTGCGGCAATCGCCGGACGTACGATTCACACTTTTCACACCGAAGGGGCCGGCGGCGGCCACGCTCCCGACATCATCAAGGCCGCTTCCTACCCCAACGTGCTGCCGAGTTCGACCAACCCTACGCGTCCCTACACTATAAATACCATCGATGAGCATTTGGACATGCTTATGGTGTGCCATCATCTGGACCCGGCGATCGCTGAAGATCTGGCGTTTGCCGAATCACGCATTCGCCGCGAGACAATCGCAGCCGAGGATATCCTGCACGATATCGGCGCCTTTTCGATGATGTCTTCGGACTCGCAGGCCATGGGCCGTGTGGGTGAAGTCATCATTCGGACCTGGCAAACAGCGCATAAAATGCGCGAGCAGCGCGGCAGCTTGACGGGCGACCCATCGCGTAACGACAATTCCCGGATCAAACGCTACATCGCCAAATACACAATTAATCCGGCGATTACTCATGGTATCGGACATCTAGTGGGCTCGGTGGAGGTTGGAAAACTGGCGGATCTCGTGCTGTGGAAGCCGGCGTTTTTCGGGGTAAAACCCAGCCTCATCATCAAAAGCGGTATGATCGCCGCGGCGCCGATGGGCGATCCAAACGCCTCCATTCCCACGCCGCAGCCCTCGCACTATCGCCCCATGTTCGGGGCGTTCGGTCGGGCTCTCGAGAAATCGCTGACCTTCGTATCGAGTGCATCCCTCGAGAATCCGCAATTCAAAGAGCTTGGTCTGCGCAAGCGGATTGCGGCGGTGAGCGCGACGCGAGCCTTGAGAAAATCCGACATGATCCACAACAATGCCCAACCGCATATTGAAGTGGACAGCGAGACCTACGAGGTGCGCGCGGACGGCGAGTTGCTGACTTGTCAGCCGGCGACGAGCTTGCCGATGACGCAGCGCTATTTTCTATTCTAACGCCGATGACAACCAAAGCCGATACGGTCCGCCTGAGCTTCGATGCACGCAGCAAAAGCCGCTTGTTGCTCAAGCTCGACAGCGGCGAGCAGACGGCTTTGGTCATGGAGCGCGGTCGCTTGTTGCGCGGCGGCGATCGAGTGCGAACTCAAGATGGTCGCGAGGTCGAGATCATTGCCGCGGATGAATCGCTTCTCGAAGCGACCAGCGAGGATCCGGTGGCCATCGCCAAGGCCGCATTTCATCTCGGCAATCGTCATGTGGCAGTCCAGGTGATGGCGAACCGCCTGCGATTTCTCGATGATCACGTCCTCGAGGAAATGGTCAGGGGATTGGGGCTGCAAGTCACCGCTGTGCGTGCGCCTTTCGAACCGGAAGGCGGAGCGTACGGGCACCATCATGCCCACGGCAGTCAACTACCGTTGATTCAACCCAAGATTCACGAGTTCCGCTGATGACGCCCATCGCGCTAGCCCGCCTGTTACAGCTGAGCAGCCAGGCTCTGCCTATCGGCGGATATAGCCACTCTCAAGGGTTGGAATCCGCCATCGAGCAGGGGCTCGTTAAGGATGAGCCATCCGTCCTGGGTTGGGTCTTGGATGTACTCGAGTTCTGCATGAAGTCGTTCGAGATTCCCTGGATGCTGTCCATGCGGGGCGCGTGGGCTGCCACCGACCCGGCGGCCGTAGCATCGATGAACGACGAATTCCTATCGACCCGGGAATCGGCGGAACTTCGCGCAGCGGCTGTGCAGATGGGCTTCTCGCTGCGCGCTCTGCTGTACGTTCTCCCGGATTTCCCGACGGATCTCCTCGATACGCTGCGTTCGATCCGGGAACCGAGCTTGCCCTGTGTCTGGAGCGCGGCGACGACGGCATGGCAGATCGAGACGCGAGAGGCCGTCATGGGCTATCTATGGGCCTGGGCTGAAAATCAGGTGTTGGTTGCGATGAAAGCGCTGCCATTGGGTCAATCCGCGGGGCAGCGGGTATTGCTGAAAACAGCTTTCAGCATTGCCGAAATCGCGGCGCAAGTGAACCCGGATGGTATCGGCGCGGACGGAATTTCCGGGATATCGAACGGCTGGTATTCGAATTTTTCTCCCGGTCTCGCGATCCTATCTTCGCAACACGAGACGCAATACTCCAGGCTCTTCAGGTCGTAGCTCAATGCAGAAATTATCTCCGTTACGAGTCGGGATAGGCGGTCCGGTCGGCTCAGGCAAGACCGCACTGACGCTGGCGTTATGCCGCGCGATGCGCGACCGTCACGAAATCGCCGTGGTCACCAACGATATTTACACCGAGGAGGACGCAAAGTTTCTGGTTCAAAACGAAGCCTTGTCGGCGGATCGAATCCTGGGGGTGGAAACCGGCGGGTGTCCGCATACCGCGATTCGCGAAGATGCCTCGATCAATCTCGAAGCCGTATCGCGTCTGTCGCTGCGCTTTCCGTCGCTCGACCTGATATTTGTCGAGAGCGGAGGCGACAATTTGGCCGCGACCTTCAGTCCCGAGCTCTCGGATCTGACCCTTTACGTCATCGATGTCGCGGCCGGCGATAAGATCCCGCGCAAGGGCGGCCCGGGCATCACCAAATCCGACTTGTTGATCATTAATAAAATCGATCTCGCACCCATGGTCGGCGCATCGCTCGAAGTCATGGATCGGGACGCGCGAAAAATGCGCGGCGATCGGCCATTCGTGTTTACAAATCTGAAATCCGGGCAAGGGCTCGGTGCGGTCATCGGATTCATCGAGCGCGAGGGCTTGTTCGCAACACCTCTGCTCACTTGAGCACGGCTAGATCCGCTCGAACAAGATGTCTTTGGCGCCGCCCCAGAGGACGTCGACGCCCAACGGCCGAAGATTCTCCTTCCCTTCGACGATGGTGAGGAAATGGTTGCCGGCCAGCTGCCCGACCTTGCTGGAAAAGCAGCAGCTCCCGTATGCAATCAGAATCTCGGTTTCGCTCAAGCCTCCGGGATAGAAGAGGATGTCGCCCGCCGATGGGTGGCTGGTGTGATTTTCGAATCCGGTCTTCAAGTCAACGTCGCCGAGCGGGACCCAGCAAGCTTCGCCGCTCCACCTTGCATGGACAATCTTCTGCCTGTAGGGCAGCAGAGCGGTGAAGGCGGCCACGGTGCGCGGCGCCGCAGCGTTGGGGCGTGCAAAAAACTGATAATTTCCCGACGTGATGCGGATGGAGTTCATGTCCCAAGCTTAGCCTAACTGTTTACGCGTTATTCAGTAAAGACAGGTACTTGCAACGAATCGGAAGCTACTCGGTCCGCCCCGCGCCTGCGGGAAAGGGGTTCACAACATCAACGTAAAGTTGAAGACTGCGCCAGGTCGAGCCGATGATCGACGAATGCAAGCCTGAACTTGTTTTTCTACCCGTTGAGCATCGGCCGCTGGATCGGCGCACCCGCAGACCCAGGCCGCCACTTTCATTTGAACGCAGCTTGATCGGTCTTGCCAGCCCTAGCGTGCCACTTCGGCCAGTCGCGCAATTTCGTGCAAGTCCCCCACCACGGACACCGCCGTCGGCCATCGTCCTGCTCCCTGACCGCTCAAGCGAATTACCTCCCCGCTCGTAAGTTCGATTTCGATCCGATTCTCAGCACCCTTCGCCTCGCGCAAAAAGCTCGACGGCGGGGGTACCTCCGGCGCTACCGAGGCAATGATGCCATCCGACGTCTTTCGCGCGCGCGCGACGAGCTTGTAACCCCTAGCATCTCCCGCGATGCTGTCGACGCCACGGATCTCAATCGACTCCGGAGCCTGCCACTCGCCGAACGCCGCCTCGATCATCAGTGCGAGTTTGTCCGCGGAGTCTTGCCCGGATAAATCCCGTGCCGGATCCGCCTCCGCAAAGCCTTGGTTCTTCGCAAGTTCAATCGCCTCACGCCGGCTCTTGCCTTCTGCTCGCGCATCGAGCACTACGCCGCACGTGCCGTTGATGATGCCCCGAATTTCCGCGATGTGCCTGTTGGCAGACCGCAGTGTTTGTAGCCTCTCGAGCGCCGGCAACGCACCGGCCACAGCCGCCGAATACCACAGTTGTCGTTCCGCGGAGCGTACGTAGGGCGACAATTCCGCCCACTGCGCCGCCAGCAACGCCTTGTTCGCAGTCACCACGAATTTGCCGTCGGCCAACGCCTCCGTAATCAATGGATAAGGCGTCATCCCACCAAAACATTCCACGATAACGTCAACCGAATCGCCCGCCGCCACTCGTGTGTCAAGCGTCCTCTTCTCGATATCGAGGTGCTTCTCCGATTGACTAACGACGACATGGCAGATCTCAAATGTGCGCGGATAACGCTTCATACTTTCGTACACTCCGCGTCCCACCACGCCACAGCCTAGTAGGACTACTCGCAGCGGCCGATTGCTGCGCGCCGGCGCTTCCCACTCATCTCGAACATTGCCGACGCGTGTGCAAGCGCTCTCGTTCGGTCGGCCAACATAAAAGGGCAGAGCATGCGACTGCGCGTGCTTGAGACCCTTGGGCTGAATCAAGGAACCCGCCACTTTGACGGCTGTCTGCCACGATAAGGCCGTAAATCGATGCGCGACCTTGTTGCTCGCCGGGTCCGCGTCATACACACCACACACATCTTTGAGCAACCGGCAACTGACTTGTAGCTTCGATGCCAAGAAGAGGGCCGACAGATCCGATCCGCCACGCCCGAACAGCGCCGTGCTACCTTGGGTGTCCACGCCATAAAATCCTGGCAGGACCAATACAGCGCATGAGTTCCAAAGCCGTCGGAGTGCAGTCACATCCACGCTCACGGGCGTGCTCTCCAGAGGCGTGCCTTCAGCGATCAAGCCGATGTCACGCGGTTCCACCACGCGCGCCGGGATGCCACAACGCATGAGCGAACCCAACAGCAACGCTGCGGTGCGCTGCTCACCTTGCGCAATATACGCAGCCATTGCGCTCGGCTTAGTCGACGAGACCAGGTTATCGGCCTCTCTGATCAGCTGATCCGTGACGCCCTCGAAGGCCGACACCACCACCAGCACATTGGATCCCGACCGCCAGCGCCGATAAATTTCATCCACCGCCACCGGCAGATCGGATGGATCACGCAGCACGGAACTTCCGAATTTCAAGACTTCGATCTTGAGCATGGGGCACCTTCAATAAATTCCAGGCGCCAAATCAAGACGAAAAGCTTGCGGAAGATTGATCAACGAGAACCGTCGATCATTCGCTTTAGCGGAATTTGTAGAGCGCCCGCAAGCTGAGAATCAAATTGGCGCGACGGGGAGACTACCCGCTAGGTAGATCCTCTGTCAATCCGCCAACCTTAGCTCTTATCTCGCGCGAGCGCTTCCATAAGCCGCCGCGACTGAGAGCGCACGATGCGACGCGACACCGGCCAAGTCTCATAGTCGATCTTGTGCTCGACAAACGGTGCCATGATCTCATGGTAGTGCTGCGCATTTCGGGCGTAGACGCGCAACACGTAATCGAGCGAACCGAATACGGCGTCCGCAGAGACGATGAATGGGTTCTGAATGATCAACGCCTCAAGCTTCCTGGCCAGTTCAGACGTATAGGGCTTCCCCGCGATGGTCACATGATACAAACTCAGCTCACCCAGTTGCTCTACATCGATATCGGTGTAATAGCCGAGGATCATCTTTCCGTGCTCCAAACGCTCCACACGTGCCGTGCACGGACTCGCCGATAGGCCAACGTTTCTCGCGACTTCCGTGATGGTCTGACGGCTCTGCTCAGCGAGCGTCGTTAGAATTTTCATATCGAGACGGTCGATCTTCATTCGGCGTCGACCCATACTCTGGGTGGAGAGCTTTCTCATAGGATTTGCCTTTCCGAGTTGTGCTGCAGTGATTTCCGCTGAAAATGGTACTGGATTCGCGGAAATCCTACTGGGCGCTCGATCAATTCGCCAAGTTTCCCATAGCTCGAGATCGAGCGCCGCGGTTCAATGCGGCGGCTGGGCGGGTCCGCATTTGAGTTGTAAAGCGAAAATACGGCAACGGGCACCGAGGCGGCGCTGGACGAGCCAGGGGAATAGAGGCTCCTTTCCCGTCGCCGCGCCAACCGCTCAACCACAATCACCGATCTGAGGGGGGAATATCGGAGCCTCTCTTATCCCTAACCGTCCCTTTAACGTCCGGTATATGGAAAAATTCCGAGCGACACTCATGAGGTACTGTATGACTTCGACCACAATCCGCGGAATCGCGCGCGCCTTGCTCCTCCTACTGGCCATCTGCTTCGCCGTCCGCGGCTGGAGCTCCACGCCGCCTGAGTTTGACCTCGCGATCCAGGGAGGCAGGATCATCGATGGGACGGGCGGCCCGTCGTACCTCGGAGACATCGGTATCCGAGGCGAACGCCTCGTCTACGTGGGGCCGCCCCGCCGGATGCAGGCAAAGCAGGTGATTGACGCGCACGCGCGGGCGGTGGCGCCGGGATTCATCAATATGCTGAGTCAGGCGCAGGAGAGCTTACTGGTCGACGGGCGGGCGGAAAGCGATCTGGTCCAGGGCGTCACCCTCGAGGTGATGGGCGAGGGCGACTCCATGGGGCCGCTGACGGATGCGATGATCAAGCGCGACGAGAGCCGGCAGTCCGATATCAAGTACCCAATTACTTGGCACACGCTCGGCGAGTACCTTGAAGAGCGCGAGCGCAGTGGCATCTCGCCGAACATTGCCTCCTTCGTGGGCGCGAGTACGGTCCGGGACGTTGTCCTCGGCGAAGGCGACGTTCAGCCGACGCCCGCGCAGTTGCTAGCGATGCGGGGGCTCGTGCGCCAGGCGATGCGCGAGGGTGCACTCGGTGTCTCCTCCGCGCTGATCTACACGCCGGCGAGCTACGCGCACACGGATGAGCTGGTCGCGCTCGCATCGGAGGCGGGTCGGTGCGGTGGCATCTACATCACCCATATGCGAAGCGAAGCCGATCGGCTCCTGGAGGCGGTCGATGAGACGATTTCGATCGCCAATCAGAGCGGAGCGCCCGCCGAGATCTATCACGTCAAGGCCGCGGGCAAGTCGAATTGGTCGAAATTGGATCAGGTCATCGAAAAGGTCAACGCCGCGCGCGCGGCGGGTACTCGAGTCACCGCCGATATGTACACCTACACCGCCAGCGAAACAGGGCTCGATGCCACGATGCCACCGTGGGTCAGGGCGGGCGGGCTTGAGGCGTGGATCGAGCGCATGAAAGATCCTGTTAATCGAGCCCGCGTCGAGAGAGAGATGGATGATCCGCAGGCAGGCTACGAAAATCTGTACCTGAAAGCGGGAGCGCAGGGCATGCTGCTCGCGGCATTCAAGAGTGAGAAGCTCAAGTCGCTCACTGGCAAGACACTGGCCGAGGTCGCTCAGATGCGCCACGAAAGCCCGCCGCAGGCGGCGATCGATCTCGTAATCGAGGACGGCAGCCGAGTCGAGGTCTTCTATTCCATGATGTCGGAGGACAACGTGCGCAAGCAGGTCGCACTGCCCTGGATGAGTTTCGATTCTGATGCGCCGGCGCCGGCGCCCGAAGGCGTGTTTCTCGCGTCACGCTCACACCCCCGGGCCTACGGCAATTTCGCAAGGCTACTCGCTAAGTACGTGCGCAAAGAGAAAGCCGTCACGCTGCCCGATGCCATTCATCGCCTGTCCGGGCTGCCGGCGGCGAACCTGTCTCTGAAGGATCGCGGTCTCCTAAAGAAGGGGTACTACGCGGACGTCGTCGTATTTGATCCGACCAACATCCAGGACCACGCGACCTACGAGAATTCGAATCAGCTCGCGACCGGCGTCACCTATGTCCTCGTCAACGGGCAGGTCGCGCTCGCCGATGGGCACCCAACTGGGGCGCACTCAGGTCGTTTCGTGCGCGGGCGGGCCTCGGCGGGCGAAAGAGGCGGATGTCGCGCCTCGGCGAAGGACTGGCCGTGGGCCTGGTAGACTTCGGAGCGCACGATGCATCGAGGCGGTCGATTTTCATTCAACATCGACCAACACTCAGTTATGCTGCAGTGATTTCCGCTGAAAATAGTACCGGATTCGCGGAAATTCTACTGTTCGCTCGATCAATTCACCAAGTCTCCCATAGCTCGAAATCGAGCGTCGCGGTTCAATGTGACGACTGCCGGGCACGCAATCGAGATGGTGAGGCGGAAATAGTGTAGAGGAGTCACAGCGTCACGATAATTCAGTTCGAAATGCCTTTTGTTGTATTTCTTGGGGACACGGTCGACGCCCTCTACGCAAAGACGGGGCTTGGCATGGTGAAGTGGCGCCCGGAAGAATGCGCCGGCCAAATGCGCTTATCGGGATGCGGTGTCAATGCCGAGGTACCCGATCTCTCGATTGTCGATGCCAAAAAGGCGGGAGTACGTAGCCTGATCATCGGTTCGGCCGCAGTCGGCGGCGGCGTGCCGCGGCACTGGGTTGATACGCTGAGGGACGTCGCCAATGCCGGTATCGACATCGTCGCGGGACTACACGTTCGTTTAGCGAGCCTCCCCGGACTTGCGGAAGCGGCAGCAGCAGGTTCCGCTCGTCTCATCGACGTGCGCATACCCCCAGTCGACTTACCCGTCGGTACAGGAAGAAGGCGTGCGGGTAAACGGTTACTGACGGTTGGAACCGACTGCGCGTGCGGCAAGAAGTATACGGCGCTTGCAATCGAGCGAGCGATGCGAGAACGGAAGCTAAAGAGCGACTTCCGCGCGACGGGGCAGACGGGGATTATGATCGCCGGGCGGGGCATTCCGATGGATGCCGTCGTGTCGGACTTTTTGACGGGAGCGGCCGAACTGCTGTCGCCGGAAAATGACACCGAACACTGGGATGTGATCGAGGGTCAGGGATCCATCTTCCACCCAGGTTTCCTGCAGGTCACGATCGGGTTGCTGGTCGGCTCGCAGCCAGACGCGTTCGTTGTCTGTCACGACCCTTTGCGCAAAACAGTGTCCGCGTGGCCCGATTTTCCTCTGCCTAGCATTGCGGACGTCATCGCGCGGACAGTCGACATTGGCAAACTCACAAATCCCGGCATTCGCTGCGTTGGGGTTGCGCTCAATACCTCGAAGGTTCCGCGTGCACAGCGCGCCACACTTCTTTCTCAATACGCGACTCAGACAAGTCTACCCTGCGTCGATCCAATAATTGACGGTGTTGGGCCCATCATAGATCGGATCGAATCGGACTTCCGCGCAGTGAAAATCGGTGTCCATATCGAACGCTGGCCGGCGATCCGGCCGTTCCGGATCGCCGGCAAAACCTGGGACCATTTCGAGTCCGTGGTTGTCGAACTAGAGCGAAACGGTGTCATCGGCCGGGGCGAGGCGCTCGGCGTGTACTACCTCGATGAAACGCCAGAGACACTTGTAGCCCAGATCAGCCAGAAATCAGAATGATCAAGAATGATATTACCCGGGCGAGGCTGCAATTTTTGCTGCCTCCGGGTGGAGCGCGCAATGCCATCGACTGCGCACTATGGGATCTCGAGGCGAAATCTGCGGGGCGCTCGGTCTGGACTATTTCAGGGGTGCAACCGAAGCCGTTGGAGACCGTGTTCACGATTGGCATCGAGGAGACCCCCGGGGAAATGGCGGCCAAGGCGGCCGCCGCTGGCGCCTTTGGTCTCCTGAAGGTCAAGCTTGACGGCAATCGGCCTGCCGAACGACTCGAGGCCATCCGCCGATCACGCCCTGACGCGCGCATCGTGGTCGATGCCAATCAGAGTTGGACCTTCAACCAGTTGGTTGAACTCGGGCCGATCTGCGCGAACCTCGGCGTACAGTTGATCGAGCAGCCTCTGCGCCGCGGCAATGACGCCGAATTGGATAAATACGATTCCCCCGTACCGCTATGCGCAGATGAATCCTGCCTGCATCTCGATGAACTCGAGCAAGCGGCATCGCGCTATCAATGGATCAACATCAAGCTCGATAAGACCGGAGGCTTGACCCATGCTCTCGCACTTGCGGAAGCGGCCCGCAGCCTAGGACTGCAAATCATGGTCGGGAACATGGGCGGCAGTTCCCTAGCGATGGCACCCGCGTTCGTCGTCGGATGCCTCGCCGATCTTGTCGATATCGATGGGCCGCTTCTACAGCAGTTCGACCGGCTTCCCGGACTCGATTACAACGGGGGCCGCGTATCCGCATTCAAAGCCAATGTTTGGGGCTAAGCCCGTGAACGAGCCTGCCGCCCAACTGAAACGAGTACTTGGCCTGCGGGATCTTGTGCTTATGATTATCGGCACAGTCATCGGGTCCGGCATTTTTCTTGTTCCAGGAACCGTCCTCAGGTCCGTCGGGAATTCGGTCCCGCTGGCGGCGATGGTGTGGCTCGCTGGCGGGGTGCTGTCTCTGCTGGGCGCTTTGACATACGGAGAACTCAGCGCCACGCGTCCGCGCGCCGGCGGACTCTATGTGTATATTCGCGACTGTTTCGGAGCGCTGCCGGCATTCTTGTTCGGCTGGACGTTCTTCCTCGTCATCAGCGCGGGCACCGTTGCCACGTTGGCGGTTGCATTTGCCAACTACGTGGGAGAATTTGTCCCGCTCTCGCCCTGGGTCGCAAAAGGCATCTCAGTCCTCCTGATCCTGTCCATTACGGTCGTGAATATTCGTGGCACGCGTCAAAGCGCAAACCTGACGAATATCACGACAGCGTTCAAAGTGACCGTCATCGTCGTTCTCGGCATAGTCCTGTGGAAGTTCGGCACACATCCTCTCTTCGACGGAGAAGCACGCACTGCCCATGCGTTTTCTGGCTTGTCTGGGGTGGGAGCGGCGATGATCAGCGTCCTGTGGGCGTATGAAGGTTGGCAATACGTGACCTTCAGCGCCGGCGAAACCATTAATCCTCAGCGTACCTTTCCACTCGCCTTCCTCATTGGCACGATCACGTTGATCGTGATCTATCTGCTTGCAAACGCTGGCTATGTCAGCGCATTGGGCGCGGCGGGCGTTGCCGATTCGACACGCGTCGCTGCTTCGGCACTGACGGTCGTGGTAGGCAGCGGCGCCAGCAAGATTGTGGGCATCGCGATCCTCGTGTCCATGTTCAGCGCCGCAAATGCGATTATGCTCACTGCGCCGCGGGTTTATTACGCGATGGCGGGGGACGGATTATTTTTCCGGTCGCTCGCGCGGATACACCCGACCTACGGCACTCCCGCGTTCGCCATTGGCGTTGCAGGATCGTGGTCGGCTTTGCTTGCCGCGATTGGATCGTTCGAGCAGCTTCTCACCTTTGTGGTGTTCATCGGCTGGATTTTCTACGCACTAGCGGCCTCTAGCGTATTCGTTTATCGCCGCCGTGAACCGAATGCCGTGCGCGCCTACCGCGTTCCCGGGTATCCTCTGACCCCCCTAATCTTCATAGTGGCGGCCGCAGGTCTGGTTGCGAACACGATCGCAACGCAGCCGCTTCGTGCAGGGATCGGGCTCGGTATCGTGTCGCTAGGCGTGCCCGCCTATGTCTTCTGGCGCCACCGGGCTCGAATTAATCAGACGCACACTGTTGTCAGCTGAGGCCCATCATGTCATTTGCTGAAGCGTAAGCGGGTGGCTGCACGATCCATTTTTGCGATTCGGTGATTGAGCAGTCTCGAGGAACCAAAGGACAAACAATCCCAACAGCAGAACGGTCTTGTCGAGACTCAATCACGGGGCTTCAATATCCTCTGGCTGCGCTTCACGGGGTGCGTTACCGCGTCCGCATGCAAAGATTGTTCCGGTCGGTAGTTAGCTTTCACCAAGGAGCGGATCAAGACCGTTATTTCTCTATCTTTAGAAATTGGTCCCAATCGGGTAACCTAGTCCATAAGCGCTGCCGGGGAGGCAGATAGAAGTTTGACGAATCCGAGGTCCATCCGTGAAACTCGATCACGTGAGCGCCAAGCACACGAAGTCGAGGTGACTTCACGGCGGAACTAAAAACGGAGTTGAGGCTGGAAGTTATCATGAGTCAGCGAAAATCTCTCGGCAGTGTCCTCCGTCGCATTCGCTTCGAGCGGGATTGGACTCTCGCGCAGATGAGCACCGCAACAGGCATTCCGCTGTCATCGCTTGCGAAAATCGAACGTGATCAGGCTTCGCTGACATACGACAAGCTTTTGCAGCTAAGTGAGCGGCTTGAAATCGGCTTACTAGAGCTGTTTTCAATGCCGTCCGTGCCCAACAGTCCAGTTGCAACAGGGCGACGGAGCGTAACCGGCGAGGCCAACACCATTACGGTTGCATCCCATAATTACGACGACAATTATCTGTGCAGTGAATTGCTTGAGAAGGTCATGACGCCAATTATTGTCGACGTAAAGGCGTCGAGCATTGAGGATTTCGGCCCGCTGACTGTGCATGATGGTGAGGAATTTGTATATGTTATTTCCGGTTCGATAGTGGTTCACACCAGCTTCTATGAGCCAACATTGATAAACGCGGGAGGTGGGCATTATTTGGACAGTCAGATGGGGCACGCTTATGTACGGGCCAAGGGCTGCGATTCCGCCAAGATCCTTACAGTATGCGCGAGCAAATCGGAGGCGCTTGGCCAGCTGCCTATCGCGCAAATGATTGGGTTAGCTCAAGAAACGTTTCATCCTGCGACCCTCGCTGATAAAAGGAGCCAAGGCAAAGGCGGCAATCGTCCTCGCAGTAGCCACGTTACCGTTCGAACCCGAGGTCGACCCGTTCGACGTTAGCGGATTGCTTGATCGGATCGCTAGAACTGACTTTCCTCGACGTTGTCCTGCACGCCCGTAGGTCGATCAAAGCGCCGGGCTCCGCGTGGAACCGGCAGTCGTGGACTTGTCACGGGAGCAATCTGCCTATGGCCCAAGTGCATGTGTCCCATGGGCGCCCGGCATATGCGTGCGAGCTGCGCTGTCGATCGTGGTCGGTATTTTGATTCCCTCCTGAGGGAGCTGGGACGGCTCCAATCGGGAATAAATGATCCTCCTCTGAGGCATCGAAACTGCAAATCCAATTCTGATTAGAGAAAATTTATCCATTCCGGATTGCTAGGCGGCGACACGGGACATATAATCCTTGCGGCGGCGAAGGGACCGCACTGCGAAAGAAAGATATAATGAACGAAATCCAGATTCTCATCGGCCCGTTCCGTTTGGTTGGCCGCCTGGAGGTTGAACGGGCTCCCGTAACCTGCAAGACCTTCACGAACCTGCTGCCCTATAAACAGAAGATGATCCACGCACGCTGGAGTGGCGAAGGATGCTGGATTCCGCTCGGATCTGAGAATTTCTCCATACCGTTTGAGAATCATACGAGTCATCCCGCTCCCGGCCACTTTATCTTCTACCCCGGAGGATTTGGAGAGACCGAAATTCTCCTGGCGTACGGAGGGGTATCCTTCGCAAGCAAAGTCGGCCAGCTCGCCGGAAATCACTTTCTGACGTTGACCGAAGGCCTGGAAATGCTGCCGGAGATGGGCAGAAAGATTCTCTGGGAAGGCGCCCAGGACGTCGTTTTTTCCTCGCTTTGACTCTCCAGGCCGGCAACAGCGACAGTCATACACAGGCGTGAACTCAGCCATTTTGCGTGCTGACGATCACCACCTGCTGGTTATGGGTGTCACCGGTTGCGCCTAGAAGACCTGATCATCCTTATCGTGTCGGATAACTCGTCGCACTCGTGCTTGTCGGTGTGGCTGCTGTCGATCGTCATCCCGCAGATCGCTCGCACAGATTTGATACGGAGCGACGGCGCAAGGAGCGAACTCGGTGCGTGGTCTACTTTTTTTCACACGGTCGGCAAACCCACGTGCGTCAGCGTTGCAGCCGCTCAGCAACGACGCCAGTGTCGCCAGTGCCGACACTTAATCTCGGAACTAGGGGGAGAGAGCTACTAGTAGATTGTTTTACCAGCAGCCGGGGTCTATCCGCGCGTGAATAATATTCTCATATTTGACAAAACATCCCTAATACGATAAATACAATTCATAATCGACCGTATGCCATACGGCTCATGGGATGGAGGGACGCTTCATGTTGAACTGCTTGCACAGAGGCACAAGCTTTGCCGCAATAGGCTTTGTTGCAATAACCATAGCACTTGCCTCGACGGGACGGGCGTCTGCCCAGGCACAAACGACTCCGTCGACCGAGGCTTCTACCGAGATATCTGAGGTCGCGTGACGGCGACTCGAATTGCTAAGCCGGGATTCGATGCACCGACCCCGACTACAGTGCTTAGCGATGAGGAGATTACTCGCGGCAAGCCGGGTGAGCATCGGCGAGGTGCTCGCTGACCAACCTCAGTTTCGTGCGGAGAACACGCCCGCTCGGAGCAACGGAAGCACAAACAGCAGCGCTGTCGTGGACGATCTTCGCGGTCTCGGCCAAGAGCGCACGCTCACCCTGTTCGATGGCCATCGCTTCGTCGGTGCCAATGACCTCAACACAATCCAGCAGAACATCATAAAGCGCGTCGACGTAGTGACTGGCGGCGCATCAGCCGCATGGGGCTCGGGCGCAGTCGCAGGCGTTGTGAATTTGATCCCCAACGACGATCTCCAAGGGCTGACCATAGGATCAACTGGGGGCATCTCCTCGCGCGGCGACGGCGATCGCTTCGGGGTAGATCTGACTTACGGCGACAAGTTTGCGGACGGACGAGGCCATGTCCTGTTCGCGGGTGCTTATTTCCGCGACCAAGGCCTCTTCGGGCGCTGTGACGGCTCGCGGCCGAATGTTTGCGCCAACGAGTTCGCGACCAATAGCGGTCAGCTTTTCTTGGTCGATAATGTCAAGCCGACCACGGCGGCGCCTGGCGGTCTCATCACATCCGGGCCATTGGCTGGAATGCAATTCAATCCCGATGGCTCGCTGAGCCCGCTACCGCTCGGCAACCCGACCAATTCGAATAGCACGGTCGGTGGAAACGGCTCAAACGGCCTTGAAAATGCCGTGGTTGCGGCACCCTTTCATCGTGCCAATGCGTATACCCGCGTGACTTATGAGGTGAGCGACGCGCTGAAGCTCTCGGCAGATATTAACGCCACCATGATGTGGGACAATTTCTACAGCTCCCCGGAGGAAATCGATGGATCGACAACAATGGGCCTCGTCTTCCAGAAGGACAATCCCTTTCTCACGCCAGCCGTGCAGGCGCAGCTAGCCAGCGGACCTCAGACTTTCAATTTCGGACGCATATTTGTCGATCAAGGCTACGAAGCTCTCAAATATTATCGCAAGACCGTCGAGTTCTCTGTCGGGGCTTCCGGTCACATCGGCGGGAGTTGGTCCTACGATGCCTATGCCGACCATGGCGAGATCCGCCAATCGCAGGGCTACTATAATCAGATCATAACGGCGAACTTCAATAACGCGATCGACGCGGTCCGGGATCCGGCAGGAAACATCGTCTGCCGCGTTGCGCTCACGGACCCAAACACCCCCTGCAGACCGCTTAACCTGTTCGGGGTCGGTAACGCGTCACCGGCGGCAATCGCTTATGCTTATGCGACGAACCCTGATCAGGTCAATCTCACTCAGACGCAGTCCCTAACCGCTGCGGGCGGCAGCGTCCACGGTGATCCCTTCTCCACCTGGGCAGGGCCGGTTTCCATCGCCTCCGGCGTGGATTACCGCAAGGAAGAACTTGAGTTAGACAATATCGACCCCCTGTCCGCATCGGGTGCATTGGGAGGCTTCAATAATTCTGGCACCGCGGGTAAGTTCGATGTCTGGGAAGGCTTCTTCGAAGGCGTGGCGCCGCTCCTTAATAACGAGCATGTCGCGAAGATCGATCTCAATGGCGCGGCGCGCTATAGCGACTACAGCACGAGCGGCAGCATCTGGTCCTGGAAATATGGCGGAACGGTTCGCCTGATCGACGATCTCCTGCTGAGGACCGTGTATTCGCGGGATATCAGATCTCCTAACATTCAAGAGCTATTTACGGCGCACTCCCAGCAGATCTTGACGATTACTGATCCCTTGAATAACAACGTGTCGTACCCGGTCAGTAATTTCAGTGGTGGGAACACGGCGTTGAATCCCGAGCTATCGCATACTCTGACAATAGGTGGATCCTATTCGCCGCACTTCATTCCGGGTTTGAGCATGTCTCTTGACTACTATCACATCATTATCAAGGGGGCGATCGACACACTTTCGTCCCAGGACATCATCAACCTGTGCGCTCAAGGGAATCAAGCGCTATGCAATCAGATCACGCGGAGCACGACAACCGGGCTAATAACAGCAGATCAGCAGCACCTACCTTAATCTCGATTCCTACGACACCCACGGCGTGGACGCTGAAATCGCCTATACGATGCCTCTCTCGCGCCTGCTCCCGAACGCGCCTGGAACTCATAAGGCTGCGGTCTTTGACGAGCTATGTCCCGACGCTCGTCATTGATACTGGGGTGAGTACAGTTGATCGGGCCGGGGACGTCGGAGACTTTGTCTGTTTCAGTGCCTGTACACCCAAATGGCGCAGTAACCTAACCCTAAGCTATGACAACACGAGGTATGGCGCTGACGCCCGCGTCCGCTATGTAGGTGGAGGCAACTGGGACAGTCTCCAACCGATCGTAAACAATGCGATAGCGGCGCGGACCTATCTCGATCTGGGTGGTCATGTGAATGTCGGCAACCTGACGATTTCGGCAAACATTCAAAACGTCTTCGATCGCTCCCCTCCTTTTGTTCTTTATGCCTCAAACTTTTATGACGTGTGGGGCACATATTTCACCTTGGGCTTCAAGGTGAAGGTCTTATAGACCCGGTGTCTCGATCTGGAGGCGTTCGCAGCAGCAAGTCGAAACGGATGCGAGAATGGAGAAATGCGCAGCCCTGCGAAGCCGTAATCGTCGCGTGGGGCTGGCGGCGGCTGGGTCCCTTTGCAACCAAAGGGACCTACAAATATTCTGTGGCCCTATGACGCTTACCCCCTGACCGCTTTGGTGCGCGAAGGGTCGAATGCCGCCACCGAACCAAGAGTGACAGTCGCGATGGTTGGACGTCATCTCTGAGCTATCCGATCGAGAATATTTTTTTCATATCGGGTCCTGCATCTGCCTTTTGACAGATCAGGCTGAAGCTGACCGGAGAGGGTTACATGACGAAGAGGAAGCACTTCCACGCTTGTCGCGGTTGGCGCACTGGCATAGGAACGGCGTTTCTGCTGGTGCGGGCACTGTCAAGCGCGGCCAGTGCGGACCAACATATAGGCGCCTCGGCTCGCGACGACAACGCTCGGCGCTACGATCTTGTGATCAATGGCGGACGGGTCGTCGATCCCGAAAGCGGGCTGGATGCCCAGCGCAATCTGGGCATCGTCGCAGGCAAGATCGTGACGATTAGTGTTGCGCCCCTGCTCGGGCGAGAAGCCATCGACGCCACGGGGCTGATCGTGTCGCCCGGATTTATCGACCTTCACTCGCATGCCCAACAATTCGCCGGTGCTCGTATGCAAGCGCTGGACGGTGTCACTACCGCTCTCGAACTTGAGAACGGTAGTTTGCCCATCGATGCATTTTATGACCGCGTGACGAGCGAGGGACGCCCGATCAATTTCGGCGTATCCGTTTCATGGCCCAAGGCCCGACAAGAGGTGATGGATGGAGCCAAGCCTATCGCCGATTTTGATGAAGGCAATACCCTGCCCAATTGGTCGAGCAAAATCGCCAATGCCGAAGAATTGCACTCGCTTATAAAGATCCTCTCAGATGGACTGGACGCCGGCGGGTTGGGTATCGGTATCCCATTGGGGTATGCAACGCCGACGGGCCGCAAGGAATTTTACGAGATCAATCAGCTGGCGGCGAAACGCGGCGTGCCGACCTTTGTCCACTATCGCTTTCAGAGTACGGAGGAGCCGGATAGCTCTTTCGAAGCGGCAGAAGAGGTGGTCGCGGTCGCCGCAGCGACCGGCGCGCACATTCACATCTGTCATATCAACAGCTCCGATCTGCGTGACGGGAAGCGCATCGTCGCCATGTTCAAAGCCGCGCAGGCGCGAGGCGTTCCGATTACCGTCGAAGCTTATCCCTACGCGGAGCGGCCTCCTCGATCGGATCCTCGATCTTTCGCGGGCCGAATTGGCGAGAGCGTCTGGGTAACATCCAAATCTCCGACCTTGATCTCGATGGCAAGCCGCTCGATCAAGCCACATTCGATCGATTGCAGCGAGATGCCCCCGACACTATAGTCATCGCGCATATGACACGTCCGGGGACCATCCCGGGTGATCAGGAGTTACTCGACGAGGCCGTGCTTTATCCCGGGGGAGCAATTGCATCCGATTCCGTTCCATGGACCCTCAATGGCAAGATCATTCAAGAGAACGTCTGGCCGCTTCCTGCCGATGCGCGATCTCACCCACGAAGCGCGGGAACTTTCTCCCGGTTTCTCAAGCAATATGTCCGCGAGCGCCAAACAATTTCCCTGCTCGAGGGAATAAGAAAATTGACGCTGATACCTGCGCAAACGCTCGAATCTGTCGCGCCCCAGATGGCCAACAAGGGGCGCATTCGGGTCGGAGCCGATGCGGACATCGATGTGTTCGACCTCTCAACGATAACGGATAAGGCGACCTTCGAGAACCCGGATCAGCCGTCAATCGGCATGCGCTGGGTCCTAGTTGCGGGCACCCCCGTGGTAGTGCGCGGGCATCTCGTGCCGCAAGCACTTCCTGGCAGGCCCATCCGCGCGCCGCGCCACAACTAGCATTTCGTCACGATTCTTCAAAGAGAGACAACAGCCATGGTTGTTCGGCAAACGAAATGGAGTCGGCGCGCCTTCTTGACCTCCGGGCTTCTGAGTGTCGCCTTCGCGCGCCGGGGCGCTGCGAACGGCGAATGGACTGTCTCAGTCGAGCGCTAACGCTGTCCGCTCAAAATTGGATGCAATCGGTCGGGCCGCGGAAGCGGAAACGCGCGCGGGGCGCGCAACCGGCATTTCGATTCGGTAGCCATGAAGGGCGCCATCGTCTGGGAGGGCGGATTTGGCGTTCGCGCGCAGGGAAACGACAGACGCCTGCCACCGCACACACCCCCTTCAGTCTCGCCTCCATCACCAAACCCTTTACCGCCGCCGCGGTCATGCGCTTGGTTCAGGCTGGCAAGCTCGAACTGGACGCGCCGATCGATCGCTATCTTGGATCGCCATTGCCCCGGTCGAGATTTGAAGCGGGGTCGTAACCCTGCGACTGCTGGGTGGGCATGCCGCAGGATTGCCGAGCTCTGTTCGAGATGTTCGATCAGACCCGGCGCCGACGACGATGGCCGATCTCATTCGCGACTATGGCGAACTCGCCTACCCCGCGGGCGAGAGATATGAATATGCCAATCTGGGATACAGTCTTCTTGGCGCAGCGGTCAGCCACGTCACCGGCCAGGAATTCTCAGCGAGCCTGAAGGACCTGATTATTCGGCCCATGGGGCTTCGCAATACATTTTTTGACACCGATGCGCGCACGGATGCGAAGTGCCGCCGGCCGTTATGACCAGAATGACCGCGAAATTCCATTCTATACGACGGCAACGCCACCCTCGGGTGAGTTGTATGCGAGTGCCCACGATCTCAGCATCTTTGCCGCGAATATGATGGGAATAGGGTCCGACGAGCGCACCCCGCTTCTCGGCCGTGAAGCACTCGACGCACTCTTTTCTCCCGTGTTTACGAGCCGCACGAAGGCCTTTACGACGTTCGGCTGGTCCGGGCGCGACGTCGCGGGCGAGCGCATCATCGTCAAGACCGGCGGCCAGCCTGGCGTTGCCGCGAGGTTGACGCTGCTGCCGTCGCGCAAAATCTCCATTGCCGTCATTGCTAACCGTGACGACAACCGCAAGCTCGTCGCGAATATCTCCTCTGAAATCGCTTCCTCACTCATCTCAGATTGGAGCAATCCCGATTTTCAGATGGATGATGTCCCTGCGCCGGACGTGAGTACACATGACCATGATGGCTCATGGACCGGCTCGATACGAAATGGCGAGAAATCAGAGAGTGCGCGCATTCTGATCAATGCCGCCGGCGCATCCACGTGCATAGTGGGAAACGGCAGCGCTCGACCGATCCGAGACATGACAACTCATTCACGTACGCTCACGTTCAACGTGGACGGTGGATCTTTCTGCCATTGCCGTAACTGATGGCACGTTGCGGCAGATGGAATTCAAGCTCGTCGCTCGGAACGAGGATCTTGTCGGGCGATGCCTGAGTGTGTGTGATAGGCCGGGTTTTACCTCGACCGAGCCTCACATCGTGGCGCTTTCCAGATCCCCGTAGATCCCTATCCTCAATGGCCTCTTGCGAAGATGCTCCCGAAAGCCCGACATGTTCCTTGCCGCGCGGACCTGAGCCCCCTCGGTCGCGCATGAATAACGCTGTTTTGTGTATATAGATTTGGTTCGCGCGCGCCCAGCGCCGGAGGCTAAATTCCATGGCAGTTCGCAATATATTGATTCTCGGGGCTTCTTACGGCTCCCTGCTGGCATCCAAGATCATGTTTGCAGGTCATAACGTCTCGTTGGTCTGTTTGCCCGCCGAGGCCAATTTGATCAATGCAGAGGGATTTCGTGTGCGGATGCCGGTGAAGGGACGCAATGAGATGATCGAAATCGATTCGCGCAAGCTTCCCGGCAAGGTCTTCGCAGGCAGCGCGGCCGATTTTGACCCCAAGAACTTCGATTTGATTGGTTTGGCGATGCAAGAACCGCAATACCGCTCGCCGGGTGTACGTGAACTGCTCAACGCTGTCGCGATTTCACAGAACCCCCTGCATGTCCATCATGAACATGCCGCCCCTTCCCTACATAAGGCGCATTCCAGGGTTGAACTATGAGGCGCTTTCGCCCGCCTACACCGATATGGCTGTTTGGGAAAGTTTCGATCCAGCAACCGTCACTTTGTGCAGCCCAGATCCACAGGCCTTGCGGCCCCCCGACGAAAAGGTCAACGTACTGCAAGTGACGCTGCCGACCAACTTCAAAGTCGCGCGCTTTGATGATGAAGCGATGACCTCCATTTTGCGTGAGCTGGCACGCGATGTGGACGCGGTGCGCATGGACACGCCAGAGGGGCCAATCGAGCTGCCCGTGAAACTCAAATTGCACGACTCGATCTTCGTTCCGCTCGCCAAATGGGCGATGCTGCTCTCCGGTAATTATCGCTGCATCACGGCCTCCGGAATGCGTACGGCTCAAGAAGCCGTGTATTCGAATATCGAAGAGTCGAAGTCGATTTACAATTTCGTCAACGATATTTGCATCAGTCTGGGTGCTGCGCCCTCTGATCTCGTTGCGTTCGAGAAGTATGCCGCTGCAGCGCAAAGCCTCACGCGTCCGGCATCGGCCGCTCGTGCTCTGCAGAATGGCGCGAAAAACATTGAGCGTGCCGACAAGCTGGTGCAGCTCATTGCACGGCAGAACGGCCGGGCTCATCCGGCCATCGATGCCATCGTCGCGCTCGTCGACCGGCGCTTGGAAATCAACCGCCAACAAGCAGCGTGAGCCCGCGCGGATCGCAGTTCCACATGAAGCGCTTAAGAGTTTCAATCAGGATACTTGTTGCGCTCGCCCTCGTATGCGCTTGTCATCGCCGGCTGCAGGCGCGACCTACAATGTCTCGAGCCTTAGACACTATCGCAATATCTCTGGTGTACCGGGCAAGCTCTACAATGTAGATGGCTACGCGATGCATATGTACTGCACCGGGCAGGGTTCTCCCACAATTATTCTCGATTCGGGCCTTGGGGATGACTTTACGATCTGGGCGAAGGTGCAGCCTGAGCTATCCAGAGTGACACGCGTGTGTTCTTACGATCGGGCCGGCTTCGGTTGGAGCCAAGCGAGACCTGGCGTGCAGGACGCGAATACTATTTCTGCGGAGCTGCGTCAGCTTGTTTCGGTGGCCGGCGTCCAGCGCCCGTTCATCCTCATGGGGCACTCCATCGCCGGCCTCTATCTTCGTTCCTATGCGGCGCATTATCCGCAACGATCTTGCAGGACTAGTCTTCGTGGACGGCGCTACCCCGCTCCAGGACGATCGGGTACCGCGCGAGTTGGTCAAGATACAAGACCAGCAGCGAAAAGGAGATGCCATGGCAGAAACTACTCTTGACCCTAGGCTGGTACCGGATAAAGGGGATTTGCACCGAGGTACCTCCCGGGTTTGAGAGCTACAGCCTTTGGATCAAGGCCGACTCGTGCGTGCCTTCGCAGATGAGCGCTATGGAAAATGAGCTGGACGCGGAGCGGGCATCCGGTGAAGAGACGCTGCACGCCGGACCGTTCGGATCGCTTCCGATTCTCATCTTCTCCCGCGACCCGGAGGTGCTCGCTCCCAACTGGCCGACGGAGGTATCAAAGGGCAACGCCGTGGTTTGGAATCAGATGCAGGAAGAGGCGAAAGACCTCTCCGATCAAAGCCGCCGCATCATTGCGAAGGGCAGCGACCATTATGTGCAGATTGATAGGGCCGACCTCGTCATAAAGGAGGTTTCAGTTTTTGTCCTGCGCCTCCGGGAACATCAGATTCCTATAGATAACGACCACACGACCATTGAGGAGTTAGACACCAAAAGGCGCTGGCATGAAGTGGAAGGCTTACGCCGTCGGCGAATCGTTTAAAATGTTGGATATGGAACTGCCCGCTTCGCTCTGGCAAGCAGGAGCTCAAAACTCACAGAGCACGTGAAGCGTTAGAGCGCATTCATAAAAACGAGTCGTCCGAAAGCAATGGGATGGACGCCCCCACCCTAAACGGCATCGATGTGCCAAAGTGGAAGTGTCGAGCAACCACTTAAACGGATAGGAGCGTCCACCATGAAGATTACAACGGTCGGGATTGATTTGGCGAAGAACGTGTTTCAAGTGCATGGGATCGATGAACGGGGTAAGGCGGTGCTTCGCAAGCAGCTGCGGCGCGCGCAAGTAGCGGTATTTTTTGGGAATCTGCCGCCGTGCGTGATTGGCATGGAGGCTTGCGCCAGTGCGCATTACTGGGCCCGTACGCTGCAGCGCTTTGGGCATACGGTGCGGCTGATTGCGCCGCAGTTTGTGAAGCCTTACGTGAAGACGAACAAGAACGATGTCGCCGATGCCGAAGCGATCTGCGAGGCGGTGGGCCGGCCGAACATGCGCTTTGTGCCGATCAAGAGCATCGAGCAGCAGGCGATTTTGTCGGTGCATCGGGTGCGCCAGGGATTTGTGAAGGCCCGTACCGCGCAGGCCAATCAGATCCGCGGGTTGCTCGGAGAATTTGGACTTGTCATTCCCCAAGGCATCTACAACGTGGCCAAGCGAGTGCCCGAGATCCTCGAGGATGCCAGCAATGAACTACCGGTGCCGTTTCGGCACCTGATCGATCGCTTGACGGAGCATCTGAAGGAGCTGGATCGGCAAGTCAAGGAGTTCGAGCAGGAGATTATCGCCTGGCACCGCAGCAGCGAGCTCAGCCGCAAGCTCGAGAAGATCCCTGGCATCGGCCCGCTGGCTGCGAGCGCACTGGTCGCATCGATCGCCGATGCGCACAGCTTTGACAACGGCCGGCAAGTCTCCGCCTGGCTGGGCCTGGTTCCACGCCAAAGCTCCAGCGGCGGCAAGCCAACGCTGCTCGGGATGAGTAAACGCGGCGATGCGTACTTACGCACGCTGCTGATCCATGGGGCGCGCTCGGCCATCCTGGCGGCAAAGAACAAGGTCGACAACACCCAGGGATGGTTGACCAATCTGCTCAAGCGCCGGCATCCGAATATTGCGGCGGTGGCTCTGGCCAACAAGAACGTACGCACCGTGTGGGCGATACTCGCCCACGGGCGAGAATTTAAAGCCGACTATGTGCCGACACGCATGGCCGCATAATCGGCTGAGTTACTGACAAGAACGGCAGCACAGGAGAACACACCACCGATTGCTCAGGCGATCACGCAGTGATGGCAAAACAGGTAAGACCGTGGTTGGCAAAACCCAGAATGTCCGCAGCACCTCGAGTGCGAGAAAGCGAATGGGAGCCAATCAGCCAAACCCATCAGGGACAGCGGCTCAGGCCGCAGCAAAAGTCCGAATGTACGGTTGCAATCTGATCCTGTCAGCCCTCATGAACTGAAAGCTTGGCACAAGTGGGGGCGTCCATGTACGGACGGTCGCGGTAGACGGCTGTGGGTCCCTCTCCTGCCGGTGGCGAGCGGCAGGAGAGGGGCCGCCAATCCGCGCAGTTCTTCAATCCTATTCGCAAACGCCAAAGTTCTACTGATCGTTCGCGTCAGGCGCGCCTATAGAATTCTACAGAACGTAACCCGGTGAGTCGTGAACCTCATGATCGGAGCGGTCATAGTCGGCCTCCCCGTCCGAATTTGACGCGATTCCAAGCTAGGTGTATGTACCGTACGCATGGGGAGGCACCGCATGCTCGAGGCAAGTGGGCTAACAATTTTGGCGATCAGCGCGATCGGGCTGTGCAGCACGGTCACTTGTGCCAACGCCGCACAGACTCCGGCAACGAAGTCTCGCCTCCAGCGCACCGACGAGCCCGCTGATCTCGCTGCCCGACGTTTCGGCTGAGAGGCTGATCGCGCTGCCGGACGCCACCGGCCGCGTTCATGTTTTCGCCGAGAGCCGCGAGGGCGCGATCGGGTACAGGCGGTCGATTCATCACTTCGTGATCGCTCCCGACGGAAGTGTGCGGCATGAGGTAGTCGAGCCGAACCACTCAGCACGGGAGGGCATCAACCTCAGTGCCGCCTATGACGCGCACGGCCTGCTGAACCTGACATTCGGTACGCACCATATGGTCCTTGACGAGGGTGGCTGGCACGCCGGATCGCCGGTGCCGTGGTGTACGTGGCTAGCACTCGCGGGCGCGCGATTGGCTTGCGTGCGCCAAGACAGTCTCAACGGCCCTATGTTGTGCTTTGGATTCTCGCCCGGCGGCTGCTTCCCAGCACGTAACGTCGGCATTTCGTGGGAACTCGCAGATGGCGCGTGGACGCACACGTTTGTTATCAATCGCGAGGGCAACGCGGATCTGAGCACACTGGCGCTGGGTGTCGATGAAGTCGGGAAGGTCGAGCTGGTCTACGCCAGCACGGATAGTGAGGGCGCCGAAGTCCGACGATTGAGCAGCGAGCCCGTTACCAGTGACTCAACAGAATCTACTGCTGCGGGTGGTACCGACGTTCCTCTTGGCCGCATCGCGCGCGGATGGTCCGGTCACTGTACTGCCATTGACCAAACCAGCGGGACGGCGTTGATCATTGCGTCGTGGGCATCGGGACAAGCCAAGGGCAGTCCCCCGCAAGCCAGGCTCGTCGTGCCGGGCGAGTCCATGCCGCGCGAGCCCATTGACGTCCCAGCGGATATCCTGTGCATGACGCCAGGCAGTATTGCCTCCGCGGGCCAGGGAAGGTGGCACGCGGTGTTTCTGGTGAAGCGGGGGATCTTTCACTCGCCGATCGCTTATCGGAGTCTGAGCCAGGGGAGGTGGTCCGACCCCATTGCGTTGGGCAGTTGGTACCCCGTTGGAGCGCAGGGGGAAGACTACGGTTATCCGCTTATTGCGGACAACGGGTCGGGTCTCGCATTGGTAATTTGGCCCTCAGAGAAGAAAGTCCTCGCGGCGCGCTGGGTACGAGCCGCACCCTAGCGCGAGTGATAAAGATGCGGCCGACACTTGAGACTGTACTTCCGGTATTGAGCTTCCCCCGATTTTCCGGACACCATCCTAAGGTGAGATGATGACTCGGGAGGTGGGTGATGGAGAAGGGGCAGAAGTTTGAAAGGCGGACCTACACGAAGGAGTTCAAGCTTGAGGCTGTGCGGTTAGTCCGCAGCGGCATCCCGAAAGCGCGCGTGGCACGGGACGTAGGTCTTCATCTGAACGTACTGAAAGCATGGCTTAAGCAGTTCGATCAGGACCCGGATAACCCGTTCCCTGGCAAGGGCAAAATGAGGCCGGAGGAAGCGGAGTTATTTCGGCTGAAGCGAGAACTGATGAAGGTCACCGCCGAGCGCGACATTTTAAAAAAAGCGCTCGCGTACTTTGCGAAAGAACCTCAGTGAAGTACGCCTTCATGGCACGTCACCGCAGTGTCTGGCCTGTGCGATGGATGGGCGAGGTGCTGGGAGTGTCCGCGAGTGGGTTCTACGAGTGGCTCGGCCGGCCGGAGAGCACTCGCTCGATGTCTAACCGTGCACTCTTGCTGCGTATCCGAGAGAGCTTCGAGTCCAGCCATCGCAGGTACGGTAGTCCACGTGTGTGGCGAGATCTGCGCGATTGGAGAGTACCTGGTGGACTTAACCGCATCGCTAAAGTCATGCGACAGGCTGGGCTTGTTGCGCGTCCGCGGCTGCGACGTCCCGACTACTCCGTGGGCAAGCGATCGGTAATTGCGCCTAACCTCCTTGACCGACAGTTCAATGCCAGCGCTCCGAATCAGAAGTGGGTTGCCGACTTCACCTACGTCGCCACCGGTGAAGGCTGGCTGTACCTGGCGGTGGTGCTTGATCTGTATTCCAGAATGGTGGTGGGCTGGTCAATGCAAAAGGACATGAGCACCCAACTGGTGGCCGATGCGATGACTATGGCGCTCTGGCGTCGGAGACCGGACACAGCGGCCTTAATGCATCACTCCGACCAAGGCACCCAGTATGCGAGCGAGCTGTATCAAAAGCTCCTCGAAGATAACGGCATCAAATGCAGCATGAGCCGAGCAGGCAACGTCTGGGACAACTCCGCAATGGAAAGCTTCTTCTCAAGCTTAAAGAGCGAGCGAGTCCATCGGAGCCGCTACCGGACGCGTGATGAGGCCCGTTCAGACATCTTCGATTACATCGAACGCTTTTATAATCCACAGCGTCGGCACTCGACGCTAAACTACGTGAGCCCGGCGACTTATGAGGAGTCGAAAATGGCTCAAAAACTTTAATCCGGTGTCCAAGAAATCGGGGGAAGGGCATATCGACCCTCTCCGGCCCGTCGTGACTGGCAGCTTTCGGCGCCGATACCATGCGATCGCTCGACAGGACGTCACTCAAGTCAACCTGTAGCGCGATCGACAAAGGGATGTTTGAGCAAATCTCCCAATGCAAGGGAAACCAGCTTGAAACCGATGCAATCAACTGTTCGGCGAACTCTCTCGACCTAATGCCCTCATGCCACAAGCGGCAAGGCGACAAGAAAGATCGTTCCATGAGGATTGTTGGAAGATACCTGAATGCTCCCACCGTGGGACTCAATGATCGAGCGACAAATGGTAAGTCCCAGTCCCGTGCCGGTGGTCTTTGTCGAAAAGAACGTCTCGAAGATGCGATCCTTGCTGTGTTGCGCGATTCCCGTCCCCGAATCTTCAACGGTTACCAGAACGCCCGAAGACTCCAGAATGACATGGGACGTTATCCGCAATAAGCGAACGCGATCGGCAACGGAGCGCATGGCTTCGATCGCGTTCATAATCAAATTAAGAAAGACTTGCCGCAATTGGCCTCGATCGACCAGTAGTTGTGGAAGTCCCTCACGCAGTTCAGTTGCGACCGATATACCCTGCATCCGCAAATCGACCTCAACCATGGCGAGTACTTCGCGCACTACGTCGTTTACGCTGAACCACGCTCTGCGGTGAACGTCCTTCTTGAACATCGTGCGTACATTCGCGATCAGCTCGGCAGCGCGGTGGCCGTCCTCCACAATATCGGTTAGGGCGGTTCGCGCTTCGTCGAGCTCGGGCGACTCAACTTTAAGCTTCGTCAGCAAATACACACTCACTTCCGCATTGGCCACGATAGCTGCCAAGGGCTGCTTGATTTCGTGAGCGATTGAAGCTGACATGGCGTCCGCAGCAGTCTGCCGCCCCTCGCGATCGCTTTGCTGTCTCATGAGTGACTGAACGAGACGTGCATAGAGCGCTGTCGTCTCGGAAAGCAGCACGAGCAGGATGAAAAGTGTGGCGATGAATCCGTAGAGCCGGCCGGCATACCAGCCGAGATTGAAACGGCCGCCGATCAGGGTGGCGCCCATCGCAACGTCGAGCATCCATGCGCAGCACACGACCATGAGCCACAAATCGAGAACGGAGCGCCGCCGAGTCCACAGCAGCACGAGCGCGGCGGCTTGGAATGAGAACGCCGCTCCGCCAGCTATCAAGGCACGTGTTTGATTGACGTGAATGTTGTCAAGAAAGATTCTCGGCAGCAACGACTCTCCGGCGGTGGCAATCCAGGTCATAGCGCACACCAAGGCGA
This sequence comes from uncultured Gammaproteobacteria bacterium, assembly GCA_963749775.1. Taxonomy (GTDB): domain Bacteria; phylum Pseudomonadota; class Gammaproteobacteria; order Steroidobacterales; family Steroidobacteraceae; genus Bog-1198. The sequence goes on along the minus strand of CAVVPB010000001.1, from coordinate 1,023,987 downwards.
TAACGACCGTGACGCTCAAGCCGACGGCTGTCCCCGGTTGGAGCCGGGACTTGCTACTCGTTCCGCCATCGGCATCCTTGAACAAGGCATAGACGATCAGGGCCAGCGGTGATCCTGCTTGCCAGAAAATATATAGCCATACCGTGCTCTGTACCCCTGCGCCAAGGAGGCCTGTCGGCGCGAACAATCCCGGAAAGGTGAGCGCATGCGGGATGACAATCAGCGCCGTAAACAGATAGCCGCTTGCGAGCACCAAAAGAGCCCACCGACGCACTATGACGATTTGAGCAAACAGCAGGGCCGAGGTAATGAGGTTATTGACCAGTATTGCCGATGCAAGGGCTGGAACGAAGGCATAAACAGGCCGTAGCGGAGTTTTGGCGAACGGAGCCGTTACCACGGATGCGACAACGAGCACCGCGACGACGCCGAGAGCCAATCGAATCTGCCGCCGTGACGGGGGCAGCGTTGCCAGCATGAACTGTTGTTCGTCGGAGGCCTTGCGCATCACTGAAGGCACACCTACTTCGTGTGTTAGGTGGAGGATCTTAAGCCGAGGAACGCCCCATTCGCTCAACGCAGCGTGCAGCTCCAATATCTACTCATCAACGACGGTTCGTCAACTCCTTCAAGCTTCATCAATTCGCGTGCCCGTCGGAAATTCAGCGGAAGACTGCTTGCGAGAGAGTATTTTGATTCGCTCATTGACTGCAAGTGGCCGCCTGCTGCCCCATCGGTGGAGATCGCACGCGAACTGACCCGACCCGTTGTTGGCAGTATCGAATGGCAGCTCGCGTGCACTCGTTGCGGGGATCGCAATCTCAGGCCTCGGGAGACCGACCATCACAGGCAAATTTGCGACCGGCCTTTTACTTTTGCCCGCCATCTCCACCGTTGCCGCGCCTTCTGCGAATTGCGTCAACTCCCCGATCATTTCCGTGTGTCAGCCTCGTGCAGAGCGAAAGATGAAAAATCGAGGGAGGATAGCGATGTACTCTCGCGCGGCTTCGCCCGCGTCGAGGAGCTGGGCTGCGAACGGCGCGAGCAGAAGATAGGTTTACTTCGTCAGTAGGAGCCTATCACTTCGCGCTCCTCGTCGGACAAAAGGAATTGCTCGGAAAAATTCGCGAGGATGCATAGGCCATCGGAACCGGCATCGATTATGAAATCGACGCATCGCCTCTGACTATCGAGATCGAGTTCGCCGGCTGCCGTGAAGGTCGTCGCTACGACGGGATATAGGCCGCGAAAACGGGGCCCTTTGGCGCCGCCAGTGTGGGGCGCGCGTCTTTGATGATGTGATCGTCAATCTATGTCATGATTTCATACCATGAGGTTGCGGCGGCCGTCAGCCGCTGCGCGGCGCTCAACTCTCCAAAGCAACGACGGTGACCGAGTGCGGCAGCAGTTTTAGAATGACCTTGCCGCCCGACGACCGCTCGACGAATGGTTCAGGGGCCACCGTGGCCGGCGACTCGAAGGTGTTTACGCTGTCGACTTTGGGAGAGGACAGCATTTGGCCGGCCGCCTGCCTCACGCCTGCGGCCATGACCTCGACCTTCACGGCCCGATTGGGATCCACGTTGGTCAGTGCCAGCCAGAGCTTGCCGTTCTTTGCCCTGGCTGCGATCGCATCCACCCGCGGCAGGGATATTTTGCCGTACACGTAACTGCCCGCGTCGAAGCGTATGGGTATCAGCCGCGCATCCTGAAAAGGCACGTACATGCGATAGACATGGTACGTCGGTGTGCGGATCATCCTGTCCTTGTCGGTGATGATCATGGCCTGCAGCACATTGATCATCTGGGCGATGTTCGCCATGCGCACGCGATCGGCGTGGCGGGCGAAGATGTTGATATTCAACGCCGCAATGATGGCGTCGCGCTGGCTGTTCTGCTGCTCGAGAAATCCCGGGTTCGCACCCGGGGTCGGCGCCAGCCACGCACCCCATTCATCAACCATGAGACCGATCTTCTTCTGCGGATCGTACGCGTCCATGATGGCGCTGTGGGTTTCGATCAGCTCCTCCATGCGCAGCGTTTCTTTGAGCAGCGCTGCGTACTCGGGTTCACCGAATCCCGTGGACTTGTACGATGGCGGCCACTTGCCCACCGTGTACGAGTGCAGCGACAGCCCCTCGATATCCCAGCTCCAGACCTTGCTCTGCCAGGCTTTCATGATCGTTTCGGTGTAGCCGGCATCGCCGCCGTCCGGACCGACGGCAATCCTCTTCATCGCTTCGGCGCCGTTGTAGTTGCGTGCATAACGGCTGTAGATCTTCAACTGGCTCAGGTAGTACTCTGGCGACATCGTGCCGCCGCAACCCCAACTCTCGTTGCCGATTCCGAGGAACGCGATCTTGTAAGGATCTGGGTGCCCATTCGCGGCCCGTTCCTGCGCCAGGGCGCTCGGCTTGTCCGCCGTCATGTATTCCAGCCACTCCGCGGCTTCCTGCGGAGTGCCCGACCCGACGTTTACGGAAACATAGGCCTCGGCGCCGATCTGCTGCGCGAAGTCCAGGAATTCGTGGGTGCCGAAGGTGTTGGGTTCGATGACGCCGCCCCAATTGGGATTAAGGGTCGCCGGGCGCTTGTCGGCCGGCCCGATTCCCTTGCGCCAATGATATTCGTCGGCAAAGCAACCGCCCGGCCAGCGCACGACCGGCACCTTCAATTCCTTGAGCGCAGCCACGACGTCGTTGCGGATTCCCCGCGTGTTCGGGACGGTCGAGCCGGGACCCACCCAGATGCCTTCGTAGATCCCGCGGCCCAGATGCTCGGCGAACTGGCCGAAAATGTGGCGATCGATCCTGGTGCCGCCTTCGTCGGCATCGATCCTCATGCGAACGATGTCATTGTCTTGACCCCGCGCAATGGGTACCAAGGCGAGAATAAGGATGAACAGAAGCGCGCGAATCCCCATCATTCTTCCCTCCGATTGCACAGCATCAATCTTTGAAGGCGGGCGCGGAAGCCTGCCGGCATCGCATGAAGGCGTCAGCCACCAACCGCAATGGAGTCCAGTCGACATCGCTGCGCTGCTGCGCGATCAGTTTCGCGAAGTGGGCGTAGAGCTTTGGGAACTCCCGCCGCGGCGCAAGCTCGCGCAATCTGCCGACGCCGGCTAGGGAACCCTTGCAAATCAATGAGGCGAGTTCCATTTCGACTCCTTGATGATTGCGTCCGCAGCATTCCCGGCAACCACCCAACTCGCTGATCCGGCAACGACTGCCTCATCCTCAAACCATAGAAATCCAAAGTCATCGATGCACTCTGGAAAATCCGGCTTGATGATTACGTAACCCGGAATCACGGCGCCCGGTATGTAGGCATTGTCCGCGCGGTTGTTGCTGTATGTCTGTGTCTTGGAGACCGTTCCGACGCCAGCCACGTATGATGTGCTGGAGACCGGGTGCGTGCCGAGAATGTAATTGACGGCGCGCAGCGTATATTCCGAACTCACGAGATCCGGAAAGGCCTTGTGCAGAAAGTACATCCGAATGGCCATGTCAACGACGGCGCCTGATCCGCCCCAGGTGCCCAAACTCGGCGGCACGCCAAACGGCGTGCTGTCCAACTGCTTGTCCAGACCCACGAGATAAGTCTTCACCGCTTGCCGCATTTCATCTTTCGCGTTCGCGTCTAGATAACGCAGTACTCGAACGGCCATCCACCCATTCATGCCCATTTGCTGCGGAGTGATCATTTGCGGGAACAATTCCTTCAGACGCGTTTTGTAGGGCTCCGCGCCATTGGTCGCAATCGTCAGTTCCAGGGCCGCAGCCCAGTCCTGTCCGATACGAAAGTCGACACGGCTGAAGCCCGACGGAGGAGTGGTTTGACTTGCAGTTTCGCCGTAAGAGGCCTGTGTGGGTGATCGAGCCGAACCGTTCCTGCGATTTTCAGCGCTAGACACGATACCCTGCGACGCAGCCAGCACGCCGTTTGCAGAAGCATTTTCTGGGGCGCCTTCGTTCCAGCCGGGACCAGCCGGTTGCCGCGTTGGATTAGCCTTCTCGCTGCTCCATGCCTTGATCGCTGTCTCGAGGCAGTCTTTCGCCAGTGCGTCGTCCCACCCCTTGAGCGTATCGGACGCCGCAGCCAACGCAGCGATCGCGTTCCATTGGAGAGTCGCGTTTGTGGTGGTGAAGATCCAGCGGTCATCCGGGCGGCCAGAGTAATCGCCCTTCACCTCATTGACACCTAGTCTAGGATCGTAGATGCGGCCATCGGTCTTCGACGCGCCATCGCCCAAGTGCGTATATTGGCGCAGGTCCGGTTCGTGAGTGCCGCGAATCGAGTGACCGATATTGTGAAACTGCGCCAAGATGAGCAGTGCGCCGTGCTTCACTTGCTGGACCGTGTCCGGCACGCCGTCCGGACGGTGCATCTCAACCTCGCGCGCTTCCTCGTTTACAGTTAATTCGTCGTACTTGAGATCAAATTCGCGAGACGCCAGAGCCAAACTCTGAATCACACTCAGTTGCGCGGGCTCTTCCAGATCGAAATCGCCCGCATCGTACCAGCCGCCCACGTTCATCCCCGGAATATGGTCGCCGCCCTTATACTTGCCGTCCCTCGCCGTAGCTTGATTCCAGTTGTCGAATTGCTCCCCCACGACGGGTGCCATGCGCCCGTCATCCAAATGGGAAGCCCCGTGCCACACGCGATAGGCTTCGCGCACCGACACGTGATCCATTTGTTGCGCAAGGTGATGATCCAGGCTGTCCTGCCAGATGTTCGCGTAGGCATCCTTGGAGATCGGAAAAGGTGCCGTACGCTGATCCGCGTATTCGATAACATAGAGGCCAGGGTTGTTGACCGTGCTGAAATCGAATTTCGAATACAGGTATCGCAGCCAAGGAGTTGGCGGCGCGATCCGGCCTTCAAACACCTGCTGGTAAGCTCCGCTTTCGGTCAACCGGAGCACTTTGGCGGTCGGCGGACCGCTGTATTTCGGATCGAGTTCGAGTACGGCCACCTTCGCAAATCCAGGTGCATAGCCGACTTGGCTGTGCGCGATCATCGGTGGGCGAGTCCAGTTGGGGACTACGTCAGGTTTGACATGCCACACGACGGCATCGGTGGTTTTGCCGGAAGGAATCAGTGAACGCAGAACAAACCAGCCGTTTTGCGCGCGGTCCCGCCCATCGAACAGCATCAGGGCGGTGGTATCCGACACAACGCTGATCCGCGCGAGCGGATCGTCAACCCCCAAGGTGATGCGTTTGCCCTCTGCAAATGGAAGTGGCTGGGTGTACCCCTTCGCCTTATCCCAGTCCTCCAGGTAGTAGGCCTTTTTTGGTTCGTCGGGCAGCGGCATTACTTTGATCATCGAATCATTCGGCGTTCGAGGTAAAATGCCGGCGTTGGATCCGTCCACCAGATAGGTTTTGCCCATGTAGATCGAGGGCAGGAATTCCAAGTTAAAACCCGCCCGACCGACAAGCTTGGGCGGTAGCGGCTTGTCGAGATTGATGCTGACTCTTACACCTCCAGGTTCTGCGGCAACCACCAGCGTGTAACTGACATCAAAGGTTGGGAAAGCGAGACTGGCAGTGAGCCGATTATTCGTTTTATCGGCCTGGCGCCCTTTGAGTGTTGCCACCAAGTCCCACTGCTCGGGCGTTGGCATTAAGCGCACGTCGCCATTGGTGGCGATACGCTGGCCGTGAAGAATCATTTCCATGGCCGTATTCTTCTGATCGACGAAAACGGGATGATAGGTGCTGTCGTAGAGAAAGACACTGAATCCCTGGGTATCGAGATAATTTTTCTCGGTCACCTGCATCGCAAAGTTGGCGGCGAACCCGGGTGAGGCAGCCGTCTGAGCCAAGAAGAGCCACACCGAGCATCCGGTGAGCATGGTTTTGACAGAGCGGGAAGAGGACATTTTTACGCCGCGCTTTTATGATGGTAGCGCTACCGTTCGAGCTAAGATATGTTGGGAGCGGGTGATGCGTCAAGTCACCAAACAAATGTGACCGCGCCTATGCGCTTACTACCGGGTGCATGATCGAAATGATGCAATTTGTCGTGGGGAACGGATTACTTTTCTTGGCCTTGGCCGCGCAGGCTGCCGGCAGCCGAGGTGCAGCGACACCTCCCTATTTGGACACCAGTTTGACGGCAGACCAAAGGGCTGCCGACCTGGTGGGTCGGATGACACTTGCCGAGAAGGCCTCGGAAATGCAAAACAATTCCGCGGCAGTGCCGAGGCTCAATGTTCCCGCATATCAATGGTGGAGCGAGGCCCTCCACGGGGTCATCAACGAAGGAGTAACCGAGTATCCGGAGCCCATCGGTTTGGCTGCCACGTTCGATACGCCGGGAATTCACGCCATGGCGACTCAGATCGGTATCGAGGGACGGATCAAGCATGTGCAGAATGCGCGTGAAGGGCACACCGGCCTCATGGGCGGGTTGGATTTCTGGGCGCCGAATCTGAACATATTCCGCGATCCACGCTGGGGTCGCGGACAGGAAACCTACGGTGAAGATCCGTTCCTCACCGGGCACATGGGTGTCGCATATGTCAGCGGATTGCAGGGCGACAATCCAAACTACTACCTGGCCATTGCAACACCGAAGCACTATGCAGTGCACAGCGGGCCTGAGCCCACGCGGCATTTCGCCGATGTCGATGTCAGCAAACACGATGAGATGGATACTTATGAGCCAGCCTTCCGCGCGGCCATTGTGGACGGCAAGGCCGGATCGATTATGTGTGCGTACAACGCCATCAATGGTGAACCGGCATGCGCCAACCAATATCTGCTCCAGGATCATTTACGCGGCAAGTGGGGTTTCAAGGGCTATGTGGTCTCCGACTGCGACGCGGTCCGCGACATTGCCGCCAATCATCGTTACCGCCCGACACAAGCGCAAGGCGCGGCGATTTCCGTAATTAGAGGTATGGACAACGAGTGCGTTACTTTTACGTCGAGATTCGGTGAACCGGTCGAAAAGGCCTATATCGATGCCGTCCAGCAAGGGTATCTACCGCAAAGCGCCTTGGACGCCGCCCTGATTCGCTTGTTCACCGCACGCATGCGGCTCGGAATGTTTGATCCACCGGAAATGGTTCCCTATGCGGCGATTGATGAAAAGGAACTTGATAGCCCTGAACATCGTGCGCTCGCGCTCAGGCTTGCTGACGAATCCATGGTTCTGCTCAGGAACGATGGCACGCTTCCGATCAAACCGCAGGTCCGGAACATTGCTGTGGTCGGCCCACTTGCCGATCAAACGCGGGTGCTGCTCGGCAACTACTCCGGAAAACCGACGCATAGCGTTTCCATACTCGATGGCCTCAAGTCGGAGTTCCCGAATGCGAAGATTACCTATATTTCGGGAATTCAGTTCCTGCGCGGCGACGGTGACCCGGTTCCGGATTCCGTTCTAACTACTTCCGCCGGCGAGCCCGGCTTGAGGGCGGAGTACACGGAGCCAAAGGACGCGCCCGACGCCCGATCATCTCCGGTGCTCGCTACCAGAACTGAGACGAATATCGATCTCTCCCGGGAAAGTCTGCCATCACAGGTCGTCGCGAAAAAGACTATCGCCGTGAAATGGGCAGGCTCGATCGTCTCCGCTGAAACCGGCGACTACCTCATCGGTGTGCGCGGCACAGGTTTGGGAAGCCTAATGCTCGACGGCAAGCAAGTTGCGAGGCTGGTAGCCTACGATGACGTCGAAGCGGCGACCGGGCGCGTTCATCTTGTTAAGGGGCAAAAGGCTGAATTGGCCTTTCATTATACGAGCACGCCCAATGCGTCGCCACGCGCGCAGTTGATTTGGGCCAAAACGGATGATGCGGTCTCTCCCGAGGCCGTCAGAGCCGCCAAGGATGCCGATTTGGTGATTGCCGTTGTCGGCATCACCAGCAGGCTTGAAGGTGAAGAGATGCCGGTCACCGTCCCTGGATTTTTAGGCGGAGACCGCACCAGCATCGAACTACCCGAACCGGAAGAAGCACTCATCGAAGCGGTTGCAGCCACCGGCAAGCCGATGGCCGTGGTTCTGCTGAATGGCAGCGCCCTGAGCGTCAATTGGATCAACAAGCATGCCAACGCCGTTCTGGAATCCTGGTATCCCGGCGAAGAGGGCGGAACGGCGGTGGCTGAAACGCTGAGCGGCAAGAATAATCCCGCGGGGCGGCTGCCGGTGACGTTCTACACCGGCGTCGATCAGTTGCCCAACTTCGAAGATTACGGGATGGCCAATCGAACCTATCGGTATTTCGAAGGCAAGCCGCTCTATCCCTTTGGATTCGGTCTTAGCTACACCACATTCAGCTACAGCGAGCTCCGTATCCCCGCGCAGGCTAGAGCGGGCGAGCCCGTTGGCGTCGATGTCACCGTGGCAAATACAGGCAAGATCGGGGGAGACGAGGTCGTCCAACTTTATCTTAAATTCCCGGCGGTAAGGGGCGCGCCGCGCATCGCGCTTCGTGGATTTCAGCGCATTCATCTCGATCCGGGCAAAAGCCAGCAGGTGCATTTTGAACTTAAAGGTCGCGACTTGGGGATGGTGACCGGCGATGGAAATCCGATCATCGCTGAAGGCGATTACACGGTCAGCGTCGGCGGAGGCCAACCCGACACGGGAACTCCCGTAGTGAGGGGAAAGTTTCTGATCAAAGGGCAAATCGACTTGGCGGAATAACGGGCCCCACACAGCGCCCGTTTACAGGTTTCTACGCTACCATAGGCCGGCGGTGGTTCCGGAACCAGTTTCGGCGCTGCCATTGGGCACCGTCCGGTTTCTTTTCAGCCAACCTTGGTCACTGTCGACCTGATGGCGACTCCCACCGGCGGTACTCCGTTGTTCCCCCATATAGGGAGTGGCCGGCACCCGAGGGAATCACTGACCGCCCGATAATCAACGACATCTTTGTATCAGGCAACGGCATTTCGCAGGATCACTTCGCGATACCAATCCGCGCTCAATTTGCGGCTGCGTTGCTGCGTCTTGAAGTCGACGTAGTGAATTCCGAAGCGTTTGCTGTAACCGTCGGCCCATTCGAAGTTATCGAGCAGGCTCCACAGGAAATAGCCCTTGACCGGATAATCCTCGGCGGCCGCGCGCTGCAAATGCGTCAAATAATTGCGCAGAAACATGACGCGGTCCGTATCCTCGACGCGTCCGTCGGCGGCGCGAAAATCCTCGGAGGAGCAGCCATTCTCTGTGATGTAGATCGCACGCGGCTTCCACAAGTCACTGGTGTGGCGGATCGCCCAATAGATAACTTCGGGCCCGATGAACAACCACGGCGAGGCCATGTGCGGAGAAGTGGAGGGTCGGCGCGCGATGGCATAGCCGGACGCTCCGGCGTCGGCACGGGCATACTCCGGCTGGTACACATTGAGACCGACGAAGTCCAATGGACTGCCGATAATTTTTAGGTCATCGCCATTCACTTTGGGAGCGTTAGCGCCTTCGCGTTGTAGATACCCGTCGGTATACTTGCCTTCCATCACGGCGGTGAGGAAGGGCGCATTTTCCTCCCGGAAGGCCCGCCGGGCCGCCTCAATGTGCTCGGCGCTCTCCATGACCGGCACATAAACTTTTGGATTTTCGGCCAGGCCTATTTGTGTGCCGCTCGCTGAGTTGGCTCGAATTGCTTGCACGCCCAGACCATGCGCGAGCACTCCATGATGACGGATCTGATTCACTTGCGCGGCAGGCAGTTTGAGCCCGGGTGCGAACTGGCCGATTTGGTAGCTCAAATCCGTGAAGCACACCACCTCGTTGGTCGTCATGAAATGTCGCACGCGGTCCGAGAGTTTGCGCGCGGCGTACGCGGCGTAGTCGGCATAAGCCTTGGGTGTGTCGCGGGATTGCCAGCCGCCGTCCAGCGATTGGGGGAGATCCCAATGAAACAAAGTCACGTAGGGTTCGATGCCGTTTTTCAGCAAATCATCGATGAGCCGCTGATAGTAGGCCAAGCCGGCCTCGTTGGGTTTGCCGCGCCCGTGCGGAAAAATGCGCGACCAGGACAGCGAGAAGCGATAGGTTTTCGCGCCCAGATCTTTGAGCAGTTGCACATCTTCTTTGTATAGATGATATGAATCCGCGGCGACATCACCGGTTTCGCCTTTGTGCGTTTTTCCGGGCGTGTGAGAAAAGATGTCCCAATTGGACGGGCCGCGGCCGTCCACGGCCACCGCACCCTCAATTTGATAGGCGCTGGTGGCGCAGCCCCACAGAAAATTCGGCGGAAAAACCAGGGGTTTTGGCGCGGGGGTTCCCGCTTGCGCGAATGCCAAAGACAGCGGCACGCCGCTGACCGCGCCGGCGGCGCCGATCGTCTTGGCGAACTCGCGGCGCGAAAATCGCTTCAATGGACACCTAAGTTTTTAATGTTTCTTCCCATTGCGCATTCTGGTTGTTGTATTTCTCCGCATGGTAGCGCTAACATTGAGTTTTAGGAAGTGGTGCCGGCTTGCGTCCTTCGACCCCCCCTCTGAGGTTGTGCGGCACCGCTTCCGCCTATTCGATGGCGATCTCAAATGGGCCGACCGGCAGCCCTGAGCGGTCGGACAGATTGCAGATCGGCGCGTCACCCCAGCAGAAGCGCACGCGCGTTGGGCCCTTGATTCCGCTCGCATCCAACACGACCCGGCTGGATTGCAGCGCCGCGTCGACGAAGCGGCAGCTGCTCTGCTCCTCGGCACACAATTCAAATGCGATAGGGCGATCCGAACTGTAGGCCACGAGCGTAGCGTCAACTGACTGGAAACTCACCATCACGCGCGCACCGTCGCGCGTTGCGCCCCGCGGCACGGGACCCGAAGCCGTAACAGATTCTCCGTAGATCAAATGCCGGGCTGCGCGCGCCAAGCGCGCCCCGACGGATTGTTTGTCGGGGGGGTGCAGCTCGCGCGCATTGCCCACATCGATCGTCACAACCAGCGCGGCGTGCGCGTCATTGAGCACGGCGCGGCGCTGGGCCTCTCGCAGATTCGCCCAATCGGAAGCGGTAGGTGCCGCCGGAGTCGCGCCGAAATTGGGCAGCTCAACGATGAGGTAGGGCAGGGCCGCGCTGAACTGCCGGCGCCAATCCGCCATCAGGGCCGCTAACAGTGCTTGGTACTGCGCCGCTTCTCCTGCGTTGGATTCGCCTTGATACCAGAGAATCCCACGCAGGCCGTAAGATCCCAACGGCGCGATCATGGCGTTGTAGATGCTGGTCAGGCCGCCGACGGATTCCCAGGGTGCGCGCGGAGGAAATCCCATGCTTTCCGGCACGACCCGATAGCGCCACTGACCACCCAGGGCCACGTTCCCGCCGGAGGACAATCGCAGCATCATGTGATCGGGCGGTCCGTACATACCGGCCGCGCAACAACCGCTGGACACGTTCACCACAATGGTGTTGTCACCGGCGTGAAGCACCCCTGCGGGCAACTCATAGGGACGCTCAGTCCCGTAGCCAAATGAGTTGCCTATGGCTTTGCCGTTCACCCATGTTTCGTCCACTTTGTCGATGCCGCCGAGCATCAGTGTTGCCGCGCCCGCGGCTTGGTCTGCCGTAAGTTTCACATTGCGGCGAAACCAGACCATGCCGTCATGATTGGCGAGCGCCGGCACGCCCCAGGTTTTCCAATCCCGCATCGGTAAGGGAACCTCGCGCCAGTCGGCACCCGACTCCATCCAAGGCGTCGAGGCTTCGTGCGCGTGCCACCAACCCTCCCAGATCCATCCCAGCCGGTCGTTGCCTGCCTTTGGATCGCGCGCGTATTCATGCAGCAGATCGAGCGCCGAGTCGAATCCACCCAACCGCCGCAGCCCTTGCTCGCTGATCCAGGGCTCGATACGCGAGCCGCCCCAGGATGAATGAATGAGGCCAAGCGGCGCCTTCACGGAGTTTTGCAGTTCGCGTGCGAAGTAGTAGCACGCAGCCGAAAAATTATCGACGCTTTCGGGTCCGGCAGCGCTCCATCTTATCGGCGCTTGAAAGTGTGCGAGCGCCGCCGGCGATGTGGCGTGCGCCACGGTCAGCAGTCGGATCCGATCGTTCGCCGAACGCGCGATTTCAGCGGCGTAGTTCAGGGTACGCGTCACCGGCAATTCCATATTTGACTGCCCGGAACACAGGAACACATCGCCCACCAGAATATCGCTGATGGTTTGGCTGGCGCCGGATTGCGCATGCACCGTGAGCACGTACGGTCCGCCGGCACCCATGGCCGGCAGCAACGTATGCCAATGACCCGCCGCGTCCGCGCGCGCCTCAACCGCCTTTGTATCGAAGGAAATGCTGATTCTCTCGCCGGCGTTCGACTCGCCCCACACCTTGATGGGCTGGTCGCGTTGTAGTACTGCGTGGTCCTGGAAAATTTCGTGCAGCAGCGGCCGCGGCGACGGGTCGGCGAAAACTGCCGGCGGCGTGATTGTCAAAAGGCAAAATAGCGGGCAGAGCTTGATTTTCATAGGGACTCGCGTGACCGGGGGCCTCGGCTCGTGATGCAGGTTGGCCTCAATGGCGCGATTCCTGCAGGTTGAGAGCTTTCAAGGGCTGACGGGTCTGCATCAGCCGCAGAAAAGCAAAGACGACATAGAGCATGCCGACGTTTGAGTTGGCGGCGATGGGGGTGGCACGATGGCCGTTGACCTTGAGGCTGCGGATCAAATAGCCCTCACTTCCCAAGTTCTCAAGATCGGCGGGCGACGCGCCGAAGTCGGCCGCGGAGCCGCGCGTACTCAAGAAGATGGCACCGTCCCGCGTGATCCGGCGCGCCACTCTCGGGGCGACGGCCCAGGAGGACGCCTATCCCGCGCAGCAATTCTTGTGCAGCCGGGTTGGCGTCGGTTGCGGCCACCACTTCGGTGGCGAAATTGCGATAACGTGAGGCCCACGCCGCCTCAATCGGCCGATAGCGCAGCCACAAATCGTAACCGTCCTCCACGTGCGCGCTCAGCGCGAATGCAACCAGGCAGACGGCCCACGCGGCGCGCCTCGAGCAAAAGCACCTGACGACAGTTCCTGGTAGCGCTATCATGTGGTGAGTTTAACCGATGGCAGACATGCCCGGCATCAGAAGGCCATATCGTGATTTTGGATCCGCCCGCAACCGAAACGCTCACCCTGACCCGCGGCACGGCTCGCTGCGACATTCTGCCGCAAGTGGGCGGCAGCATCGGCAGCTGGTCGGTGAGCGGACAGCAGATGTTGCGCAACGCGAGCGAGTCCGGGATCGCTGCACGCGACCCCTACGCCACGGCTGGCTTTCCGCTGGTACCGTATTCGAATCGCATTGGGCAGGGCAAATTCGACTGGCGCGGCAAACTCGTGACACTGGCGCGCAATTTTCCACCGGAACCGCATTCGATTCACGGCGTGGGATTTGAGAAGCCCTGGCAAGTCGAATCGCGCGCCGCAGATTCGGCGGTGCTTCGCCTTACGCACCGGCCGGACGCCGGATGGCCGTGGGCCTTCGACGCACGGCAACGCATGACGCTCACCGAGGACGCGCTGATTCTGGAATTCGAGGCCACTAACCTGGAATCTCAGGCCGTGCCGCTGGCCTTTGGGTTTCATCCGTACTTTCCTAGCAACGGCGCGCGCCTGACATTTCACGCCCACGGTGTGTGGCTGACGGGCGCTGACGGCCTACCCTGCGAACTGATCCGCCCTGAGGGCTCATTCGACTTTTCGAAGGGTGCTCCTGCTGAAAACGTGGACATCGATCATTGCTTCACGGATTGGAGCGGTGTGGCCATTGTCGCATGGCTGGGTCAGACGCGCGCCTTAGGGATAAGCGCGTCCCGCGAGCTGTCCAACGCAGTGGTGTACATTCGACGCGAGCTCGATGCCTTCTGCTTCGAACCGGTGGCGCACATCAACAATGCGATCAACCGGGACGACCGTGAGCCGGCCATGCCGGTCATTGCGCCCGGCGAGAGCTTCGAGGCGAGCATCCGCTTTCGCGCGATCCGCCAATAGCTCAGAGGCTCGGCGGCCCGTCCGAGTCGCGATGGACCAGCGTAAAGTCGAGCAGGACGTGCTTGACATCTTCGTCGCGTCCTTCGCGCCGCGCCTTGATCTTTTTCAGCAGCAACAGCATGGCGGCGCGCGCCATGTCCGCAATCGGCTGGCGAATGGTGGTCAACTCGGGCCAAATTGAACGCGAGAATTCGGTGTCGTCAAAACCGCAGACCGTGAGGCCTTTGGGTACGTCCAAATGGTGGCGATGCGCAACCGCCACAGTCGCCGCGCCCATGTCATCGTTGCTCGCGAAAATGGCGGTCGGCGGCTTCGCCAGACGCAGCAACTGATCAGCCGCCTTCAGACCCGACCGATAAGTAAACAGTCCCTGGCGGATCAGGGAATTGTCGACCGGAATGTCGGCTTCCGTGAGCGCCGCCTTGTAGCCCGCGAGGCGCTGTGCGCTTGCGGTCTGGTCGGGATTGCCGATAATGAAACCAACGCGGGTGTGGCCGAGAGACAGAATGTGACGCGTCATGGCTACCGCCGCGGCATGATCGTCGATCCGCACCGCCAATAACCCTGCCCGAGGACTCGCGCTCGCGACGGCAACCGCAAGCGCATCAGCCTTCATCAACACGGCATGAATGCGCTTCGAGTCGCACAACGGCGGCGGCAGGATGATGCCGTCGACCCCGGTTGCCAGCAGCTCGCGCACTACATCATCTTCGTGCGCGTCGACGTCGCATTTCTCTACCACCAACTGGAATTGGCTCAAGCGCGCCTGCTCCAGGCTGCCGACCAGAAATTCGCTCAAGAAAGCCGCGCTGGGATTGCTGTAGAGCATGCCGATGCGAACCTGCTCGGCGCCGGCCAAGGTACGCGCAGCGAGATTCGGCGAATACTTGAGCTTGGCAATCGCGGCTTGAACCGCCTCGCGCGTTTCCTGGCGGACGTTGCTCTCGCCATTGATGACGCGAGAGACCGTCATCGGCGCAAAGCCCGCGTGGGCGGCGACGTCTGCAATGGTCGGCGCACCCCGTTTGCGACTCGTAGGCTTGCGGTCGCGGCGGGCGGAGATGCGTTTTCTGGCTGATCTAATTGTCATTGAGGGTCAGCTTGCAATGGGCACACTCGTATTTGAACCCGGTCGGGGATGTAAAAGCAAATTGATTGACAAAGCCGAATGAAATCGCGCATGGTAGCGCTATCAAAAAGGCTGCGCTGATTTTGGGGGAATTCTCGATGAAGTCAGCGCTCACGCGCCTCGCAACTCTCGCGATGGGCGTTGGTTTAGCGTCCGGCGTTCTTGCCGCAAGCCGAATGGCGGCCGCGCCGGCCGACACCCCGACCTACAAGAATGCCGGCGCCGGCATCGAAGCGCGCGTCGAGGATTTGCTGGGGCGCATGACGCTGGAGGAAAAGGTCGCGCAAATGCAGAGCATCTGGGACGCCAAGAGCGAGGTATTCGACGCGCGGCTCGAGCTCGACCCGAAAAAGATGGCGCAGAAGTTCCCGGACGGCATCGGCCAGTTTGCACGGCCTTCCGATGCCACAGGTCCCGTGTCGCCACGGCTCGTGCCAGGCCGGGACGTGCGCGGCACCGTTCGGTTGGTAAACGCTCTGCAGCACTATGCGCAGCATACGCGGCTTGGCATTCCCATTATGTTCCACGAAGAAGGGCTGCATGGTTATGTCGCGGCGGGAGCCACGAGCTTCCCGCAGGCCATCGCGTTGGCTTCGAGCTGGGATCCGAAGCTGGTGCACGACGTCAATGTCGTAACGGCCCGCGAGATGCGGGCGCGCGGCGTCACGGAGGGGCTCACACCCGTGGTGGATGTGGCGCGCGATCCGCGCTGGGGCCGAATCGAGGAAACCTTCGGCGAGGATCCGTATCTCGTCGGCGAACTGGGCGTGGCGGCGGTCGAAGGGTTGCAGGGCGAGGGCAAGACCTGGGATTTAGGGCCGGGTAAGGTTTTCGCGACGCTGAAACACCTCACCGGCCATGGGCAGCCGGAAAGCGGCACCAACGTGGGACCGGCGCCTTACTCGGAGCGCACTTTGCGGGAATTTTTCTTCCCGCCCTTTGAAAGGATCATCGCCCGCACCGGTGTAAGCGCCGTTATGCCGTCCTACAACGAGATCGACGGCGTGCCGAGCACCGCGAATGTTTGGCTGCTGCAAAAGGTATTGCGCGCCGAGTGGGGCTTCCAAGGCGCGGTGGTGAGCGATTACTACGCCATCGAGGACCTGCAGCGGCTGCACCATGTGGCCGCGACTCCGGAGGAGGCCGCGCGCTTGGCGCTGAAAGCGGGCGTCGATATCGACTTACCGAGCCCCGGAGCTTACGCCACCCTGACTCAACAGGTGCGCGACGGGCTCGTGTCGATGTCGAGCATCGATACTGCGGTGCGGCGCCTGCTCACGCTCAAATTCCGCGCCGGCCTGTTCGAGCATTCGTTTGCCGATCCCGAGCAGGCGGTGGCCGTTACGGACAATTCAGAAGCGCGCGCGCTGGCGCTGAAGGCTGCGCAACGTACGATCGTGCTTCTCAAAAACGACGGTGTCTTGCCGCTCACCCTGCCGGCCGCGAACGCTGCCGCTGCGAAGACGCCGGTGCTGGCGGTGATCGGGCCGAACGCTGCGGTGGCGCGGTTGGGCGGTTATTCGGGCCGGCCACCCGTCTGCGTGTCGATCCTCGAGGGTATCCGCGCCAAGGTGGGCGCGCACGCCAAAGTAGTATTTGCGCAGGGCGTGAGAATTACCGCCGACGATGATTGGTGGGCGGACGAGGTGCAACTCGCGGATCCGCAGGACAATCATCGCCTCATCGACGAGGCGGTCGCGGTAGCGCGCGGCGCAGATCGAATCATTCTCGCCATCGGCGACACTGAACAAACCAGCCGCGAGGGCTGGGCGCCGACGCACCTCGGCGACCGCGATAGCCTGGATCTTGTCGGCCAACAGCAGGACCTGTTCGATGCTCTACATGCACTCGGCAAGCCCCTCGTGGTGGTGCTGATTAACGGGCGCCCGGCCTCGACGGTGAAAATCGCGGAGCAGGCCAACGCGCTGCTGGAAGGTTGGTATCTGGGCGAGCAGGGCGGCAACGCCATGGCGGATGTATTGTTCGGCACTGTAAATCCTGGCGGCAAATTGCCGGTAACGATTCCCCGCAGCGTCGGCCAGCTGCCGATGTTTTATGACGTCAAGCCCTCGGCACGCCGCGGCTATTTGTTCGATACGACCGCGCCGTTGTTTCCTTTCGGCTACGGTTTGAGTTACACCACGTTTGACATAGGTACGCCGCAATTGTCGAGCGATCATATCGGCGTCGACGGATCTGTTACCGTGCGCGTGCCGGTGCGCAACACCGGAAGCCGTGCAGGCGATGAGACGGTGCAACTCTACGTGCATCAATTGGTGGGCTCGGTCACCCGTCCCGTCAAGGAATTGAAGGCCTTTGAGCGTGTCAGCATAGCGGCGGGCGAAACCAAAACCGTGACCTTCACACTCGGCCCGGAAACCTTTCGGATCTGGAACATCAATATGCAGCGAGTGGTCGAGCCGGGTGCTTTCGAAGTAATGGCGGGGCCCAATTCAATGGACTTGCAGACCGCCGCGCTGCACATTGGCGACTGAATAAAACAGGAGCGGAGTGTGACAGCATGAGTGCCGGAGTGTTCTTGTTCGCCGACCGGCGCAGTACGCTCGCATTCTGGAGCGGCTCGGCGGTCGTCAGCCTCGGCGTGGCGTTGCATCTGCCGATGTTTTGGATGGCGCGCCACTCCGGCTTCATTCTCGCGGGCATGCCGATGGACGCCGCCATGCTACTCGGCATGGGTCTCATCATCGGTGGGATCGTTGCGACCGCTTACGGCCTGTTGCCCAAGGTCTCCGCCGCAGCCGCCGCGGACGAATTTCTGCCGCCTCCCGAAGACGCCGCCCTGACCGGCGCGCATTGGAAATTGATGATGGTGCTGGCGGTCGCCCTCATCATCGATGTCATGAAGCCGGCTAGCCTCGGATTCGTGACGCCTGGAATGCGCACCGAATACGGAGTCGATCGCGCCACGGTTGCGCTGTTGCCATTTTCCGCGCTCATCGGCACCGCCGTGGGTTCGTTCGTATGGGGCGCGCTCGCCGACCTGTTCGGCCGACGCGCCTCAATTCTCCTCTCCTCAGTGATGTTTGTGGGCACCTCGATCTGCGGTGCCATGCCCTCGTTCTGGTGGAATCTTGTCATGTGCTTTCTCATGGGTGCGGCGGCGGGCGGCATGTTGCCCGTGGCCTACGCGCTGCTGGTGGAAATCATGCCGACCAAGCACCGCGGCTGGTGCTTGGTGCTCATCGGCGGTCTGGGTACGATCGGCGGCTATTTCGCCGCGAGCCAGCTATCGGCGCTGCTTCAGCCCTTCTTCGGTTGGCGCATCATGTGGTTTCTCAACCTGCCAACCGGTCTGTTACTCATTGCGTTGAGTCCATTGATTCCCGAGTCGGCGCGTTTTCTGCAGTATGTGGGCCGGATCAGCGAAGCGCGCGCCACATTGGCGCGATTCGGCATCACCGGCGCGACGCGCCCCGTGGAATCGGCCGGCGCTGATCAATCACACATTCCCGTATTTGCCATTCGAGGGTTCCTCGGAGCCAGCATCGCCCTCACGCTGGCGGCGCTCGCCTGGGGCTTCGTGAATTTCGGCGTGCTCCTTTGGTTGCCCAGCGCTCTTGTCGCGGAAGGCCACAGCGTCGGCGTGGCGAGCGCCATCATCGCCAAGTCGACGCTCATCGCCGCACCGACGGTCATTGTCGCGGCCTATCTCTACAGCGCGTGGAGCACCAAGTGGACCGTGCTCGCGGCAATCGGCGTGACGACGCTGGGGTTGCTGACACTGATGTTGCGCGGTATGGAAAACGTTCCGCTGCTCTCCAACCCGGTCATCTCATTGTCGCTGCTTATTGTTGGATCAAGCGGCGTCATCTCAACCCTGCTGCCATATGCGGCCGAAAGTTATCCGGTCGGGATCCGCGGCCGCGCCACCGGATGGGTCGCGGGCTGGAGCAAAATCGGCGGGCTGGTGGCTCAGGGGCTGGCCGCATTGGCGCTGGTTCCGATGCTGGGCCTTGCCGCCGCCGCGGTGGCAGTGCCAGCGGGCTTGTCGCTACTGTTGATTTGGAACTTTGGCCGCGAGACCCGCGGCATGGATTTGCGCGAGCTCGAGGGCCGGCGGCCCACGCCAGCGTACCAACGCTCATAGCCACTTACACCGTGTAACGGCTCACCAAGTTCTCGAGGTATTCCTGCCGGCCGGATTTCGGAACCGGCGTGACATTGTCCGCGACTGCGGCGTCCGATACCGCCGCGAGCGTGCTGCGGCCTTCGAGAATATTGCGCGCGGAAATGGTGTGCCAGCCAGCGTACCGCTGTTCCACGAAGGTGGCCATTTCGCCGCCTTCGAGCATGGCAGCGGCGCCGAGCAGTCCGCGCGCAAGGATATCGGCGGCGCCGATGTGCCCATAAAATAAGTCAACGGGATCGATGCTCTGCCGGCGCACCTTGGCATCGAAGTTGTTGCCGCCGGTGCTGAAGCCGCCGCCCTTGAGCACGTAGTACAGGGCCAGGGTGATTTCGCGCAGATCGTTCGGAAACTGATCGGTGTCCCAGCCGTTCTGCGGATCGCCGCGGTTCATGTCGATTGAACCGAAGATGCCGTAATCGACCGCCATGGCAATCTCGTGCTCGAAGCTGTGCCCGGAAAGCGTCGCGTGGTTCGATTCGATATTGACCTTGACCTCTTTTTCGAGCCCGTGATGCAGCAAGAAACCGTAAATCGTATCCACGTCGAAATCGTATTGGTGCTTGGTCGGTTCATGCGGCTTGGGTTCGATCAAGATCGTGCCCTTGAAGCCGATCTTGTGCTTGTGCTCCACCACCATGGAGATGAACCGGCCGAGCTGGTTCTTTTCCTGGCGCAGGTTGGTGTTGAGCAGCGTGTCGTAGCCCTCGCGTCCGCCCCAGAGCACGTAGTTCTGGCCGCCCAGGCGCTGCGTGGCCTCGAGGCAGTGTCGCACCTGCGTCGCGGCGAAGCGAAACACGTCCGGATCCGGATTGGTTGCCCCGCCCGCCATGTAGCGGGGATGACTGAAAAGATTTGCAGTTCCCCACAGCAGCTTGATCCCAGTCGCCGCCATTTTGGCCTGAATTTTGTCGACGATGTTCTGCAGGTTGGCGACATGTTCGCGAATGTTGTTGGCCTGCGCCATGACATCGACGTCGTGAAAGCAGAAGTAGGGCAATCCCAAACGCGTCAGGAATTCGAATGCTTCGTCGAGCTTGTGATCCGCGGCGGCCTGATTCAGCGGGCCGCCGTGCCAGGGGCGATTGAAAGCACCGGCGCCGAAAATATCGGTGCCTTCCCAATTGAAGGTGTGCCAGTAGCACACCGCCATGCGCAAATGCTGTTCCATGGTCTTGCCGGCGACGACGCGATTCTTGTCGTAGTAGCGATACGCCAGCGGATTTTGCGATTGCGGGCCTTCGTACTGAATCGGGGCAATGTCGCCGAAATATGAGCGCTTCAAGGGCGTGTCTCCGAAAATAGACCTTTGAGATTTTGATAGAGGACGCGATAGCGCCGCAATGATTCGTCATACAGGTCAGCGAGCCGTTCGTCGGGCTCCGCCACATGCAAAATCGGCGGCGGCGTGCAGACATCCTCGATGCTGGCTTTTTCCCTGCCCATGCGCGCCAGCCGCGCGGCACCGTAGGCCGGCCCCACCGCACCGCTGTCGCGGTAGGTCAACGGCCGGCGCAGCACGGAGCTCAAAATTTTTCCCCAGTACAGCGAGCGGGCGCCGCCGCCGATTACCGAGATCGAGTCGATTTTCGCGCCGCTGGCGAGCAGCGCATCCATGCCGTCGCGAAATGCGAAAGCGACGCCTTCGAGCACCGCCTGCGCGATGTGGGCGGCGGATGTCTCCTGCGTCAGGCCAAACAGCACGCCCTGTGCGTTGGGATCGTTGTGCGGCGTGCGCTCGCCCGACAAATACGGCAGGAAGATCTCGGTGTCGCTCGGCTTGCTGCGGGCTTCCGCGGCGGCGAACAGTGCGCTCGCCTCGCCCAGGCCGCAGAGGCGCGCGGCCCAATCGACGCAGCTCGCGGCGCTCAAGATCACTGACATCTGATGCCAGTGTTTCGGCACCGCGTGGCAGAAAGTGTGTACGCCGCCTTCCGGGTTCGGCCGATAGCCATCGTTGGCGAGAAACAGCACGCCGGAGGTGCCGAGCGACAAGAAGGCATCGCCCGGACGCACCACGCCGACGCCGATCGCACCGGCGGCATTGTCGCCGCCGCCGGCGACCACCGGCACGCGCGACATGCCCCAGGCTTCCGCGATTTCCGCGCGCAGCTCGCCGGTGATCTCGTTGCCTTCCGACAACGTGGGCATGTGCGATTCATCGAGGCCGGTCGCCGCCAGCATGGCCGTGCGACCAGCGCCGCTGCGCAACATCGAGCCACAGCGTCCCGGCGCTGTCCGACATGTCGGAGGCCGTCTCGCCGGTCATGCGCAGCCTGACATAGTCCTTCGGCAGCAGCACCAGCGCGGTTTCCGCGAAAATCTTCGGCTCGTGCCGCCGTACCCACAACAGCTTCGGCGCGGTGAATCCGGGCATCGCGCGATTGCCGGTGATTTTCGTCATTTCCGGCACGGCGGCTTCGAGCTCGGCGCATTGCTCGGCGCTGCGGCCGTCGTTCCACAGAATGGCGGGGCGCAGGGCCCGTTGTTGTCTATTGAGCAGCGTGGCGCCGTGCATCTGGCCGGTCAGCCCAATGGCGCGCACGGCCTTGCGCACCGGCAGACTCAAGCCGCTGACCGCGTTGTTGGCCGCGGACCACCAATCGGCGGGATTCTGCTCCGACCACAATGCGCTGCGGCCGCGAGACACTGAGCGCCGAGCTCGCCTGATCGACTACACTGCCCGTGTCGTCAACCACAGCTGCCTTCACCGCCGAGGTGCCTATGTCGATGCCGAGATACATCCGTTGCGCCCGCCAGCCCTAAGGGGAAATAATAATTCTATTTGGAATATACGGTAGCGCTATCATTCTAAGCCCGTTTTGGGTGATAGCACCAATAAAAGAACGTAATCGAGGGCAGGGCGCGCCGCTGCCTCGAGGGAGAAAACAAATTGAGCGACCATCGCGATGCATCCATCAACCTGCCGCTGATCGCGGCCATCGTCGGGGTCGCCACCATCGGCGGCTTCATGTTCGGCTACGACAGCGGCGTCATCAACGGCACCCAGGAAGGGCTGAGGAGCACCTTTAACTTGAGCGAGGCATGGCTCGGCATCACCGTGAGCGCCCTGCTGCCGGGGTGCGCGGTCGGCGCGTTTGTTGCGGGGCGGTCGGCCGACCGCTTGGGTCGCCGGCGCGTGATGTTGGCGGCGGCGATGCTGTTCATTTTGAGCGCGCTTGCCTCGGGCGCGGCGGTCTCCGCGGTGATGATGATCGTGGCCCGATTCGCCGCCGGCGTCGGTGTGGGCGCCGCCAGCGTTCTGTCGCCCGCCTATATCAGCGAAGTGACGCCGGCGAGCATGCGCGGGCGCTTATCGAGCGTGCAGCAGATCATGATCATCGCCGGACTCACCGGCGCATTCCTGGGAAATTATTTTTTGGCGCACGTGCGCCGGCCGTTCCACCGAGGTGCTGTGGCTGGGATATGCCGCATGGCGCTGGATGTTCTGGATGCAGGTCATTCCGGCGAGCATCTTCCTGCTGACGCTGTTGCTCATCCCCGAGAGTCCGCGCTATCTGGTGGCGCGCGGCCGGCAAGACGAGGCGCTGGGCGTGCTCACGCGCCTGTTCGGCGCCGCCGCGGCGGCGACGAAAGCCCTGGAAATCAAGGGTTCGCTTGGCGGCGGACCATACGCCGCGCCTGTCCGATCTCATCGACCGCTCCACCGGCCGCTGGCGCCGCATCGTCTGGGTCGGCATCGGGCTCGCGACCTTCCAGCAGCTGGTGGGCATCAACGTGGTGTTCTACTACGGCGCGGTGCTGTGGCAGGCGGTCGGCTTCAGCGAGGCGGATTCGCTCAAGATCAATATCCTGAGCGGCACGCTGTCCATCGCCGCCTGCCTGCTCGCCATCTTCCTGATCGATCGCATCGGCCGAAAGCCGCTTGCTCATGATCGGCTCGATCGGCATGGCCGTTACCCTTGGCGGCCCTGACGATTGCGTTCGCGACCGGGGACTTGAGCGGCGGCACACTGCACCTGGCGCCCAATGTGGGCCGGCTGGCCCTGGTCAGCGCCAATCTCTACGTGATTTTTTTCAACTTGAGCTGGGGCCCGGTCATGTGGGTGATGCTGGGCGAGATGTTCCCCAACCAGATCCGCGGCTCAGGCTTGGCGGTCAGCGGCGCGGCGCAGTGGAGCGCGAATTTCCTGATCAGCGTGAGCTTTCCGGTGCTCGCGAAATACATCGGCTTGCCGATCACCTACGGCTTCTACACCGCTTGCGCATTCATTTCGATCCTCTTCGTCATGAAGATGGTGCACGAGACACGCGGCCGGGAACTCGAGGACATGATCGGGTAATCCCCGGGACCCAAGCGCCGTCCGAAGCGGCGCCCCTGATATATGTAAATCGATTGGTAGCGCAACCACAAAATGATTGCCAAAGGCAAAAAATAATGTTTAAGATGGTAGCGCAACCATTAAAAGGGTGGCGCCGGCTGATAGCGCTATCGATAAATAGAACGAGCCTTGGGGAGATTTCTAATGAGTCGAAAGACACGGCGGAATGCGTCTAAGAACGATGTCCAGAACCTGACCCTGCGAGCGGCAATCCGCCATTTGTGCAGCGCCAAGATGGGCTTGTCCAGCCTGGCGCTGGGCTCGATGGCCTTCAGTGGGCATCTGTATGCAGCCGACGCAGCCGCTGCTCCGGATCTGCGCTCGAAGAGATCACGGTCACCGGCATCCGTGCCTCCCTGCAGACAGAGCCTCGACATCAAGCGCGACTCGCTCGGCATCGTCGATGCGATTTCCGCTGAGGACATCGGCAAATTCCCCGATTCGAACCTCGCCGCCTCCCTGGAGAGAGTTCCCGGCGTGACGGTGACCCGGGGAGCGATGTCGCTGACCGGTACAGGCGGCAGTTCGACCACCGGCGAGCCGACGCAAATTACCGTGCGCGGGTTTGGTCCGCAGTTCAATGAAACCTTGTTCGACGGCCGCCAGGTGCCGACCGCCTTCGGCAATAGCACGCGCGGCTTCGACTTCGGATCAATCGGCTCCGAGTTCGTCAGTCAGGTGGACGTCTTGAAGACCCCCGACGCCACCCTCTCCAGCGGTGCGATCGGCGCGACCATCAATATCAAGTACCCGAAGCCCTTCGATCACCCCGGAATGCAATTGGCGGGCTCGCTCTCGGGAACCGATTCAAGCGGCGACAACAAGATCACGCCGAACGCAAGTCTGTTGTTCAGCAACACCTTCGCCGACGATCGCTTCGGTATTTTGGGCACTGCCGGTTATTCGGACACGAAGGTGCGCGCCAACCACATCAACATTCAAGGTTGGATCGGCGGGAACCCGGCCTCGGGCGGTGGATTGGTGCCCTGCCAATTGGCAGGCGCCGGACCTTGTGCCGTTCCCCCGGGCTCGGCCACCAGCCCGCCCCCGAGCATCAACGACTGGTTCATCCAGGACTACGGCATCTATCAGGAACACAACGACGACAAGCGCGTCGGCGGCCGGTTAGTCCTGCAGGCCAGGCCCGTGGACGGCTTGGAAATGACGCTCGATGATAACTACTCCAAGGAAACCTTGGTGCAGCAGCAACAGGGTTTCAGCGCCTGGTTCAACGGCACCGGTTTGACGGACGTGGTGCAGGCGCCCGACGGCACCGTGACGAGTTTCACGCAGCCGGGTACGCCCACCGATTTTCAGGCGCAGATCAACCAGTCGGTGACGACGCTCAACACCCTTGGATTCAACGTGAAGTGGGATGCGACCGCCCATACCTCGTACATGTTCGATGCCTATAACGCAGTTGCCAAACTCAATCCCGACGGCGCCAGCCAAGCCGGCTTAGACGCCGACGTTGGCTATGGGAACGGCCCCAACGCCACTTCGCTCGGTATCGTCGTCCCCGGCGGCAAGAACCTGCCCTATCCGACCGGCTTTGGGCCGGGCGGCGATGCCGCGAACTTCGCGAACCCCGCCTTCATCGGTTCGCACGTGTTGGTGGAGTCTTACAACCAGAATACGGACACGATCAACCAATTCAAGCTGGAAGGCAGCTGGCACGACGATCAGCTGAAATTCAAGTACGGCGTGCAGTTCACGCACGACGCGGAGACGCTGCGCGCATTTACCGACCTGCCGTACACCTGGCAGATGTATGCAGGCTACGGCCCGCCCCCGGTCGGCACCGGCGGCGTCGCACCGATACCGGCAAACTTGATATCCAGCACTTTCAGCACCGGCTCGAATTTCATCAACGGCTGGGGTAACGGCGCCAATCTGCCGCCGGCGATTATCGCAGCCAACGGCTATGCGATATTGAACTACCTGCAGGGTTTGAATGGCGCGGGGATGAATGTCAACGCGTGCAGCAACTTGAGCGGTGCCACGCCGTGTACCGGCAAATACATCATGTATGAGAACCTCGGCGGGTCCCAAGACATTACCGAGAGCACGGTGTCGCCGTATTTGAACCTGTCGTTAAATGAGAAGATCGAGGACATGCCGTTGAAGATCAACGTCGGGGTGCGCATGGAGTCCACGCACGTGATCTCTGCCGGCATCTCCAGCTTGCCGGTGGGTCAGCTGACTATCGTGCCGACTGACCATACTGCCTACAGCTTCACTCCCAGCCCGCCCAGTCCGGATCAGCACGGAGAGCAACTACCGCTATCTGTTGCCGAACCTGGATCTGGGCTTGTTCGTGACCGATACCCTCAAGGTGCGCTTCGACGCCTCGCGTACCTTGACCCGCGCGCCGTTGAACCTCCTCACGCCGGATCTCAATGTCCCGGCGGGTCAGCGCGTGGGAGGACTCAACGCAACGGGCGGCAATCCGACCTTGCTGCCGTATCTTTCCGACAATTTGGATTTGGGAGCGGAGTGGTACTACGCGCAGAACTCCTACGTCTCGGCGGATGCATTCGTGAAGGAAGTGACCAACTTCGTTGTCGGGGGCACGATTTCGCAGCCAATCAATGGCGTGACGCTGCCCGGCGGTGCGCCGGCGATTTTCGCAGTCACGTCGCAAATCAACGGCCCCTCGGCCGAGGTTCGAGGCATCGAATTGGCGTGGCAGTACACGATTGGCAATACTGGCTTCGGGTTCCAGTCCAACGCCACGTTCGTCAGCACCAACAAGCCGTATGACCCCAACAATCTCAGTGTGTCTGGCTTCGCCGTGACGGGCTTGGCCAATTCTTACAACTTCGTACCGTTCTTCGACAAGTATGGCTTCCAGGCGCGTGTTGCGATCAATCATCAAGCATGCGTTCCTGAATAGCTTCGGTCAAATTCAGAACAACTCGCAGTTCGGCATCGAGCCCACCTTCGTCAATGCCGCCACGTATGTGGACTTTAGCGCCAGCTACCAGATCAACAGGCACTTCAACGTGTATTTCACGGCTCTGAACCTCACCGATCAGGTCTACAGCACGCATGGCCGCTTCCCAGAGCAAGTCCTGGATGTGGTCGACACCGGAAGGCAATACACGCTCGGAGTTCACGCGAAGCTCTAGGAGCCTGTCCGAACGTGATAGCTATAGAGAGGGCCGCCTTCTTCAGGCGGCCCTGTTTTGTGACGAGCGCCACGGTCAGCTTATTTTCATAAAAGTCGCAGTGCTTGCGCTAAGCTGTTTGACGTCATGACCGCACTCCCTATCCGCAGCATCGCCATCGTGGGCGGCGGCACCGCGGGCTGGATGACAGCCGTGAGCCTCGCGAAGTTCTTCAAGGCGGCGAATGTGCGCGTACGCCTGATCGAGTCCGAGCAAATCGGCATCATCGGCGTCGGCGAGGCCACGATACCGCCGATCATGCATTTCATACGCGGGGCAGGGATCGACGAGAACGACCTCGTCCGCAAGACCCAATCGACCTTCAAATTGGGCATCGAGTTCAAGGACTGGACGCGGATTGGCCACAGCTACCTGCATCCCTTCGGACAAACCGGCTTCGACTTGGGCCCCGTCGCTTTCTCGGCCTACTGGCTCAAAGCCTTTCGCGAGGGAAAGGCGAGCAGGCTCGAGGAATATTCGCTGGAAGCGACGGCGGCTTACGCTGCGAAATTCATGCGGCCGGTGCAAGCCGCCAATTCGCCCTTGGAAAAAATCACCTACGCCTTGCACTTCGATGCCTCGCTGTTCGCGCGATACCTGCGCACCATCGCCGAGGCCCGCGGCGTCGAGCGCACGGAAGGCAAAGTCAAATCGGTAGCGCTGCAGTCGGACAACGGCTTCATCCGCGCCCTCACCCTCGAGAGCGGAGAACAGGTCGAGGCCGATCTTTACATCGATTGCTCCGGCTTTCGCGGCCTGTTGATCGAAGGCGCATTGCAGACCGGATATGAGCACTGGAATCACTGGCTGCCCTGCGATCGAGCCGTGGCGGTGCCGTGCGAACGCACCGGTGCGCTGTCCTCCTATACAAGGGTGACGGCGAAGGCTGCGGGATGGCAGTGGCGCATCCCCTTGCAGCACCGCATCGGCAACGGCTACGTGTACAGCAGCAACTTCATCAGCGATGCACAGGCGCAAGATGAGCTTTTGTCGAGCATCGAAGGGAAGGCGTTCGCCGAACCGCTTAAGCTGCAATTTGCCACCGGCCGCCGCAAGCGCTTCTGGAGCAAGAACTGCGTGGCAATCGGCCTGTCGGCGGGCTTCCTGGAACCGCTGGAATCCACCAGCATCCACTTCATCCAGCGCGGCATCGCGCTGCTTCTGAGCTACTTCCCGGATCGCAATTTCAACACCGCGGACATCGATCGCTACAACAAGATCGTCACGAGCGAATACGAGCGGGTTCGGGACTTCTTGGTGCTGCACTACGGTTCGACCGAGCGCGACGACAGCGAAATCTGGCGCTATTGCCGCAGCATCGAGAAGCCCGACACCTTAAGGGAAAGAATCGAACTGTTCCAAAGCTTCGGACGCCTGATCCGTGAAGACAACGAACTCTTCCCGATGCAGAGTTGGCTGTATGTTTTGGTCGGCCAAAACATCATGCCGCAAAACGACGACCCGCTGGTGAGCATATTGGATCCGCGCCAGGTTATGGACAATCTGAGCAACATCCGCAGCGTCGTTCGGCAATGCGCCGCGGCCATGCCGAAGCATGAGGACTTCATCAGTCAAAACTGTGCCGCCACGGCCGTGGCGGCGGCGGTCGTGGGATAATTCGCGCATGGCCCAACCCATTCAAAGGTCGTCATCGTCGGGGGCGGCACCGCCGGATGGCTGACCGCGGGCATTATTGCCGCGCGTCATCAAGGGCGGATGAAGGCAGGTTTCTCGGTGACTCTGGTCGAGTCGCCCAATATTCCCATCATCGGGGTGGGCGAGGGCACCTGGCCGACGCTGCGATCGTCGCTCGAAAAGATGGGCATTTCGGAAACTGACTTCTTCCGCCACAGCGATGCCGCCTTCAAGCAGGGCGCGAAATTCGCCCGCTGGACCACCGGCGCCGACGATGATTACTACTATCATCCGCTGATGCTGCCGCAGGGCTTTACGCAGCTGAATCTGGTGCCCCATTGGCTGCGCAACGATTCCAGGGGCGGAATTTCAGCGACTCGGTTTGCCCGCAGGAGCAGCTCTGCGAAGCGGGGCTGGCGCCGAAAATGATCACCACGCCCGAGTACAAGGCCGTCGCCAATTACGCCTACCATCTGGACGCCGGCAAATTTGCGCCGTTCCTGACCAAGCACTGCGTCGAGAAACTTGGGGTTCGCCATGTGCCTGGCCGACGTCCTGACCGCGAATCAGAGCGAGTCGGGCGACATCAAAGGGGTGGCCACGAAGCAAGCGGGCGAAATCCCCGGCGATCTGTTCGTCGACTGCAGCGGATTCTCCTCGTTGCTGCTCGGCAAGACCTTGGGCGTGGGATTCAAGGATTGCAGCGACGTTTTGTTCTGCGATACTGCGCTGGCGCTGCAAATACCTTACGACACGCCCGATGCGCCCATGGCCTCGCACACCATCTCGACCGCGCAATCGGCGGGCTGGATCTGGGATATCGGATTGCCGACGCGCCGCGGCAC
The DNA here is from genome assembly GCA_963749775.1 of uncultured Gammaproteobacteria bacterium. Lineage (GTDB taxonomy): Bacteria > Pseudomonadota > Gammaproteobacteria > Steroidobacterales > Steroidobacteraceae > Bog-1198. The sequence continues at coordinate 994,767 of CAVVPB010000001.1, read as the reverse complement.
GGGGTATGTCTATTCGAGCCGGCATTCGCAGCGAGGAAGAAGCCCGCGAGACCTCTGCTGCGCTACCTCGGTCCCGAGCACAAGGACCGGGTGGCGCGCAAGATTGCCATTCGTGCGGGACATCGGCGAGACTTTCTGGAAGAACAATTGCGTCGCCGTGGGACTTGCGGCGGGGTTTCTCGAGCCGCTCGAGTCCTCGGCCATCGTGCTCATCGAACTGTCCGCGAAGTTGATCGCGGAGCAAATGCCCGCCTGCCGCGAAGTCATGGATATCGTCGCCGCGCGGTTCAATGACGTGAACCACTATCGCTGGGGACGCATCATCGACTTCCTCAAATTGCACTACGTGCTCACGCAAAGAACAAGAGCCATTCTGGCGCGACAACCTCGACCCCGCGTCGATTCCCGAACGCTTGAAGAACTTATTGCAGCTTTGGAAATATCAATCGCCGTGGTTCTTCGATGAATTTGATCGCCTCGAGGAAGTGTTCCCCGCGGCGAGCTATCAATACGTGCTGTATGGAATGGGATTTCGTACCGAAGTGGAGCCCGATGGACACTGCCGACACCGAATCGACGGCGGCGCGGCTGCTGAGGGAGAATGCGGCCATGACCAAAAAGCTGCGCTCGCAACTCCCTAAGAATCGCGATCTGCTGCGCAAGATTCAAGAGCATGGCATGCAACGCATCTAGATGAATTCAATATGACATGCATTGTGGTTCTCAACAGCCTAGTACATCGCACCGTGCGCGTTCAAGCGGAGGCCGCCGCGAAATTCGGCGACAATCAGCGCTTTGTGCAGGTGGTGGTCACGGAGTTCTCCCTGCTGGTGACGCATTATCCCATATTATTTTCAAAGGATAGCGACACGGGCGCATTCTTTTGCGGCGCCATGCTGGGTATCGATGAAGGCGAGAATCTGTTCTTGAAGGAGGGCAAGGGCCACGAGGGTTATCGCCCTTTGAATTTGCAGCGCGCGCCGTTCTTCGTCTCCGGGGACGAGCTGGCGATCGACCTCGACCACGCGCGAGTCGGCGCGGACGCAGGGCAAGCTTTGTTCGACGACCGCGGCGAACCGACCCCGTATCTTGAAAGCGTCAAGGCGGCGTTTCAGCAATTAAAACCCGGCATCGAAATGACCAAGCGCTTCATCGAGACCTTGTTGCGGCTCAATCTGCTGGAGCCGGTCGACATCGTTCTCGGCTTTGATGACGGAACCAAACGAAATCTCGTGGACCTGTATACGGTCAATCAAGACCTTTTGCGGCAACTGCCGGATGAATCTGTCATTGAGTTGTTTCGGCGCGGCTATCTGCAATTGATTTATCTGTTGATTGCCTCGCTGAAGCAGATCCCGGTGTTGGCGAAAAAGAAGAACGACCGCTTTCTTGCCGCCTGAACCGCTCACCCTTGTATGCCTGAGAGCCCGCGAACGATCGACGCCTCGAATCTCGAGAGCCCCGAGCAATTCTTGGCCGAGGTGGTGGGACCTTGCCGGCCCGTGCTGTTGAGGGGATTGGTCAAGGCTTGGCCCATAGTTGCAGCTGGACGGATCTCACCGTCGGCCGTGCGGGATCATCTCAAACCGTTGGATGCCGGCGGTGAAATCGAGGCGTTTTTCGGCGCGCCGGCAATCGCCGGGAAATACTTCTACACCGACGATTTGAAGGGATTCAACTTCGAACGGCGTCGCATGAAATTTGGCGACGCGCTCGAGTCCATCGTCTCGTCCGTAGGCGTGCGAGGCTCACCATCAACCTACGTAGGCTCGGTCCCAACCAGCGACTTCCTGCCGCGTTTCGCCGCCTTGAATCCCATGCCGTTATTGAGCCCCGGCATCGGTCCACGAGTGTGGATCGGCCATGCCGCAAATGTCTCTTCTCACTACGACACTGTCGATAATTTAGCGTGCGTGGCAGTGGGAACCCGGCGTTTCACGCTTTTTGCGCCGCAATCGATCGACAAACTTTACGTAGGACCGATCGACAACACCATGGCCGGGCAACCCGTAAGCCTGGCAGCCTCGTCGGCCCCTGATAAAGATCGATTTCCGCTTTTCGAGCAGATTAAGGATCAGTCACTGGTCGCGAAACTGGAGGCAGGCGATGCGCTCTACTTGCCGAAGCTTTGGTGGCACAAGGTCGAATCGACTGCACCGTTCAATGTGCTGGTGAACTATTGGTGGGACGCGTTTCGCTTAGGCCCCGACGCACCCTATACCAGCTTGCTGCTCGCCATGATCGCGATTGCCGAGCGCCCGCCGGCGGAGCGGCAGGCCTGGAAAGCCTTTTTTGATCACTATGTGTTTCGGAGTCATGGCCACCCGTTGGCGCATCTGCCGCCCGAGCAACACGGCTTACTCGGCTCGCTAAAGGAAAACTACGGAAAGATTCGCGCGCGCGTGATGCACTTGTTGCGCGGCGGGTAGCAACGCACGATCGCTCACAGCGGAGGAGATCGGGGACAAGAATTATCGCTGGGGAAAGGCTCGCCGCCCGAGTCGGTCGTCAGCGGCGCGGCTTCAAATTGAGCAATTCTTAAGGCGTGAGGAGCTCTACGGTAGGAAAGTACGTTCGGTATCGTCCAGCATTGCGGGTCAATATCGGCCATTGCATGACAGCGGCGTGCGCGCCGATATAGAAGTCCGGCAAGACGCTGAGTTTGGCGCCGCGGCCTCGCCGATAATTCAAGAAGACCTTGCCCGCGAGAAATAGCGCTTCTCGCGGGATGGACTCAACGGCGAGCGAGCCTTCACTGACCACGGCCTCGAGTTCTTCGATCCGAGCGAAAGCGATCGAGAGTTCGGAGTAGATAATAGGATTGATCGCCAAACTGTTCGTCGCACTAGCGGCCTCGAGCTGTCCTTGTGACCAAGTGGCCCACTGAGCATCGTTTTGCAGGACATCAAGCAGGACATTAGTGTCGACAAGAATCATCGTGCTAGATGGCACGTGTTAGCGCGAGTATCTCCTCAGTCTTCATCATTATCGTCGCGCGCCCTCGCAGCTTTGAGAATTTGCTGGGTCGTGGTCTCACGCGTCGCTGCGCGGGGCGCAGGGCTATTTCGCCATTGTCGAGGCGCGCAAAGACCACCGCGACACCGGGTTTGAGTCCGAGATAGTCGCGGACCCTCTTTGGAACCGTAACCTGGCCTTTGCTGGTGAGATTGCTTGCCATAAAAGTGTTACCTCGAGTACATGGTAATACTTTTTCGCGTTTGGAGCCTAGAGTCACGATTCTTTGGGTTTCAACGGGGAGGGTGCGGCGAGACGAGCTTGTCCGGAGGCGTCCAAATAGTTGCCGATCTCGCGATGCCCGAATTTTAATGCATGTTGAGATCCACTGGTGTTCGTAGACTGCCACGCTAAGGAAGGGGCTATTGTGGGGGCCTTGCAGGTATGGCGAATCGAAATACGCATTTCGGTTCGATTCCCCGCAGGGGCATAGTCAATTGCCCTCCCTCGGCTCGCTCCTCAGTTGCATGTCTGGCGAGGTTGTTCATGTTTCCATCATGCGGTAGGCGCGGCGGGAGAGTGTTGGTCGAGGATGCGTACCTTGGCGTTCTCGTATTCTCCTGCCGGCAGCACCCCGATTTCCTTGAGGCGGAGATGCTCGCGCATTTCGTCGCGAAGGTGCTTAGCCTTCGTGCGTCGGCGCGCGGCCGACGCGAGCCGAATGTGCGCCGCGAGCTTTGCCATGAAACGCCGCAAGACATGGAAGGTTCCAAGGCCGCCGCGGCATTCCAGAAGCTTCGCCGCCCCGTGTGTACTGAACAGACTCACTGTCTCCGTCGTCCTATATACAGCCACAAGCGTCACTAATGCCCACGCCACCATGATGGTGACACACACCGGAAGCCAATCGTGCTGCCACCACGGCGTGGCTGAGGTGTCCATCCGCAATGCGATCCCCAACGCTAGCGCCATTACTAGTAGCGAGAAGGTGATCCATCGCCATGCGATATGCCTCAACCGCCGAGGCGCATCGACGAACCGCAGATCGAGGACGTACTCGAGTAGAATGGAGCGCGAGTGCGAGCGGACGGAAAGATAGTAATAGTCGATGATCTCAAGTTGCAGCACGCGTCTGCGAAGTCGGCTACGGAACTCGATTCGCGCGTGGACCGTTCGCGGGTTCCGAAAGTCCGGCACCTCCCGGAAGTCCGACTCTAACAGGATGTCTTCAGTCGCTGCCATCCGAGACGCTCGTGTACACCTTTCCTGTTTGATCTTAGTCACGGATCGTGGCTGGTTTCTGAGAACTGCGTCCCGCAGCGAGACCAGTGTCCTCATCGAGACATAATCCCTCCGTATGTTTGCGTCGAGATACTCGAGTGGACGCCAGGAATGGATGCGGGACACTTCGCAGCTCTGCTGCGGCTCGTTGAGTCCGGACCGAAGGAAGTGTTCAAACCGCATCGCGTTCCTCCGAATTGTCGATCGTCAGTCTCTGCTCTCCGACACCGAACTCAGTCGACTGAACTTCGGGTTGGTCGAGGCGCGGTCTTTTTGCGGGCGCCAATCGCTTCCATAACGGATCGCAAATTTGTACGCCTAGCTCCGACGACCGAGGAAATAGAAGTGCTTCGGCGACACCGAGTACAGCGACGCGCTGAGGTCTACTATGAATGATCAAACCGTGAACTGCTTAACAAACAGGTCGATATACGACCCTGACAAAAAGCCTGCATCCTATGGCGATGAGTTAACCATAGGGGATTCCTGACGAATGACAGTCCAAGAGGTCGATTATCACTACGTAAGAACGTCCTCCCTGAGCGAGCCGCGCAGGTACTCGTCATTAGCGGAGGCACTGATCGCGATAAAAGACCTTATCCACCTTCAGCGCGGGCGGGAGTTTACTACTACTAGAGATGATGACGGTAAGCACACGAGTCGTCACCTAGATGGCAGGGCTGTTCAGTTCTGGGCGGAGAATGGGCGCGGCGATATAGTTAGCTGAGGGGTTTGGAACCGACGGACTGCGTCCCGCTGCATGATTTTTTGTGGAATCAAGTTAGTGCCCCGGCGCAGTTCGCGCGCGTTTTCGTCAGACAGTTCACCTCCTCCCCCATTGGAGATCTCGATGGTCGCGGTAAGGTATTGGCCCGCAGTGCGCCGATGAGGACCGAGGATGAGTCCGCCGGAACGCGGGCAGCGATTCGCTTGCCGCTCCGTTTGCGCCACGAGAGCGGCGCTGCCGCTGGACTTTGACCGCAGCACTCGGGGCCCGAGTTTCACGACATGTGCAGCGGTGCGCGGTGACAAGGAACTCGAGCACGCAGCGGCGCAATGATTCGTGAGCCGTCTCACAGTTAGCACAAGAAGACGGCGACAAGCGACCAATAGCTGAAGCGCAGCTGAAGCAGAACGCAAAGGTAAAGTTGTCGCCAAACGCCGATTGCTGTGTGTTATGTATATGAGCGTCCGATAAAAACATCGGGCGGTGCTTTTGGATTTGCAAAGGGCAAACCCACCGAAAGGTGGCGACGCAAAGTCTCCGGTCTAACGAGCCTAGGCTCTATGACAGCGGGACCGCCGTAATCCAGTCCTTCCACCGGACTGCAGCGGTGCGTGTTGCTTGTGTTCTACGGCAACGGGTGGAGGGAGAGCAGGTCATGCGCAAGCATTTCTTGATTGTGATGAGCGCTCTGCTGTGCATCTGCGCACGGACGAGTCCAGCGGACGAGAGCGCTCGGGCGCAGATGAAAGGTCTGGACGAGCAGGTCCAGGAGGTCAAATCCGACGTCCTCAGCATCGCCGCCGAGCTCAACCAGCTGGAAGAGAAGCTGCTCTATCCGTCCGACACTCACCTCGCCGTGTTCGTGTCGCTGGCGCACGGCGAGACGCTGCGTCTCGATGCGGTGCAGATTCAGATCGACGGCCGGCCGGCGACTCATTACATCTACAGCTTCAAAGAGCTCGACGCCCTGCGCAAAGGCGGGGTGCAGCGAATCTATAGCGGCAACATCGCCACCGGCGCGCACGAGATCGAGTTCTCGGTGAGCGCCAAGCTCGCCAATGGCAAGGACTACACCCAGACCGAGCGCTTCCCCTTCACGAAGGAGATCAAGCCGAAGTCGCTCGGCGTTGTGCTCGCAGGTCCGGACTCCGCGCAGCCCGGGATTCACCTCGGGGACTGGTAGCCGATGCGTCGTCCGCTGCGGTGGCTGTCGATGGGCATGGTGCTGGCCGCAGTTGTGCCGCGGCCTTCCATGGCCGCTGATCTACGCGACCTGTATTTCGGCGAGGCCCTGTACCAGGCCTATCAGGGACAATATTTCGACGCCCTCGAACGGCTCGACACGGAACTCGCCCAGCACCATCGCGTCGACCAGCCGGAGCTCGATTCGCTCCAGTATCACATCAGGCAGGCGGACTTTTCGGTTGGCGACTTCGAACTCCGCTACCGGATGCATCTGCGTGCCGGGCGTGCGATCAAGGCAGTGCTCGACGCGGATGTCGATCAGCCGGTCAAGAACGAGGCGGCGTACCGCCTGGCGCGCATCGAGTTCCAGAAGGATCAGCCCGAGGATGCCCTGCACGCCCTGGAGCGGATTCAGGGGACGGTGCCGGACAACATCAGAGATGACGTCGAATTCCTTCGCGCCAATGTTTACCTCGCGCTCGGCCGGCCGGCCGACGCAGCGGAGGTGCTCAGGCGCTTACAAAGCGCGGAGGGCCTGAAGGGATTTGTCGCCTACAATCTCGGCATCGCGTTGCTGCAGGCGGGCCGGACCCCAGAGGCCCTGCGGCAGCTGGACAAGGCCGGTCAGATCGAGAGTCGCGCAACCGCCACGGCGGCGATCCGCGACAAGTCGAACATGGTGCTCGGCAGCCTCATGCTGCGGTCGGAGGACTACGCACACGCCCAGCTGGCCTTCGATCGCGTGAACCTGGAAGGGCCGTATTCCAACCGCGCCCTGCTGAGCACCGGCTGGACCGGCGTCTCCGTGCATGACTACCAGAAGGCGCTCGTACCCTGGGGCATGCTCATCGAGCGCGATGCAACCGATGCCGCGGTCCAGGAGGCGAGGCTCGCACTGCCGTTTGCCTACAGCAAGCTGCGGGTCTATGGGCGTGCGGCACTCCTTTATGGCCAGGCGCTCGATTCGTTCGGCCAGGAGCTGGAGAAGGTGGATGCGTCCATGCGCAGCATCCGCGCGGGCAACTTCCTCAAAGCCCTGGTGCGCGAGGAAATCAAGGAGGACAACCTCTGGGTCGTGCGCCTGCGCACGCTGCCCGATACCCCGGAGACCTTCTATCTGACGGATCTGATGGCGTCGAATGACTTCCAGACGGCGCTGCAGAACTATTTGGACATGGAGGATCTGCACCGAAGGCTGATTGTCTGGCGCGGCGGTTTCGACGCTTTCGAGGATCTGATTCGTCTGCGTCGTGCGAACTACGAGCCGCTGCTGCCGCAGGTCGATGCGCACTTCAGAGAGCTGGACTCGCAGATGCGTGTGCGGGTCGAGCAGCGTGATCACCTGCAGAAGCGCCTGCAGGATCTCCTGACGGCGCCGCGGCCGGCGCTTCTGGCAACAGCCGACGAACGCGTAGCGCTCGAGCGCGTGCGCAAGATCGAGACGGCGCTACAAGACACCAGCGGTCCAGATCAGGCCGCCCAGGAAGCCAGGGTGCAGCGCCTCCAGGGCGTACTCACGTGGCGCCTGTACACGGAGTACCCGGAGCGGCTGACGCAGGCGTACAAGGATCTGCACGCGCTGAACGAAGACGTGCGGATGCTGCAGGAGCGGTACAACGGGTTCGTGCGCGCGAGACAGGCGGCCGTGCACAGTTACGCTGGCTACGACCAGCCGATCCGGCGGTTGCGCACACGTGTCGATGAGGCGCTGGAGCACGTCGACACGCTGCTGGCCCGGCAGGGCCACGTGATCGAGGCGGTCGCCATCGACGAGCTCAACACACGGCGTCAGCGCCTCGAGGCCTATCAGGTTCAAGCTCGCTACGCGGTGGCCGACAGCTATGACCGGGCGCTCAAGGAACAGGCGAGCGGAGGTACGCCGTGATGCGACTCCTGCGTGCGTGCGCGGTCGCGTTCCTCCTGCCGGTGATAGCGGCGTGCGCTCATCAGGTCGACCGGCCGGGGACACTGGCGACCCTTCACGCGGTACGGCCGGACACCCAGGAGATGCCGGTCGAGCAGGGCCTCGATCGGGCGGTGCAGAGTTACCGCGACTTCCTGAAGCAGGCTCCGGACAGCACGCTGGCACCGGAGGCCATGCGGCGCCTGGCGGACCTGAAGATCGAGAAGGAGTTCGGGATCCAGGGCGACGGCAAGCTCGTGGAGCTGCCCGCGTCGCAAAGTGACACGCCAGCGAAGTCCGTCGCGGCGCCGGGCGCCGTGCAAGCCGAACCGGTGGGCAGCCCCGGGCGAGACCCCGCTACCGCGTTGCGCGCGCCGGTCGTCACGAAGCTCAACGCGCGCACCCCTACGCGGTCCCACCCCGAGGCGCTGGGCGCGGGGACCTCGGCGGCATCGGAACGTGATCTGGAGCAGCGGGCTGCGTCGCAGGCGGCGATTCCGCCCGCGAATGCCACTCCGCAGTTGGCGTTGCCGGGCGGAATGGATGGTGATCCCGCGAACGCCGGCCCGCTCGAGGCGATCAAGCTGTACGACGAGCTGCTCGCCAAGTATCCGCAGTACGCGTTCCGTGACCAGGTGCTCTACCAGAAGGCGCGCGCCTACGACGAGCTGGGGCAGACCGAGGAGGCCATGAAGGTCATGGAGCAGCTGGCTCGTGAAAATCCAGGCTCGCGCTTCACGGACGAGGTGCAGTTCAGGCGCGCGGAGCGCTTCTTCATCGCAAAGAAATATCGTGAGGCGGAGAGATCGTACGCGGCAATTGCGGATGGCGGGAGCGGCTCGGAGTACTACGAGCTCGCGCTCTACAAGCTGGGATGGACGTTGTACAAGCAGCAACTCTACGACGAGGCTCTGCACCGGTACTTCGCCCTCCTCGACTACAAGGTCAAGAGCGGCTATGACTTCGATGCGAAGCACTCCGAGGCCGAGCAGCGGCGCATCGAGGACACCTTCCAGGTCGTCAGCCTAAGCTTCTCGAATCTCGGCGGTCCGGACGTGATCGGCTCGTACTTCGCCACCAACGCACATCGAGCCTACGAGGACCGTGTCTACCGCTACCTCGCGGAATTCTACCTGGCGAAGCTCCGGTATCAGGACGCCGCCACGATCTACAAGTCATTCGTCGCGTTGTACCCGTTCCACCAGGCGTCGCCTCGCTTCAGCATGCGGGTGATCGAAATCTACGAGAAGGGCGGATTCCCGCAGCTCGTGCTCACGGCGAAGAAGGACTTCGCGGCCACATACGATCTGCAGGGCGAGTACTGGCATCACTTCGATGTGAACAAGTCGCCGGAAGTGCTGAGTTACCTGAAGAGCAACCTGACGGATCTGGCGAACCACTATCACGCCCAGTACCAGGACCCGAAGCAGCATGAGCAACAGGCGGCCAACTACGCCGAGGCCACGCGCTGGTACCGGGAGTTTCTCACCTCGTTCCACACCGATCCGCAAGCGCCGCAAACGGACTATCAGCTCGCGGATCTCATGCTCGAGAATCATGACTATGCGGCGGCGGCGCACGAGTATGAGATCACGGCTTATGATTACCCGCCGCACGCGAAGTCGGCGGCTGCGGGCTACGCGGCGATCTACGGACATCGCGAGTATCTCAAGGTCGCCAGCGCCGATGTGAAGGACGCGGCCCGCCGCGACACGATCAACAGTTCGATCAAGTTCGCGGACGCATTCCCGCAGCACGAGCAGGCGGCGGTCGTGCTGGCCGCGGCGGCTCAAGACGCGTATGAGATGAAGGACCTCGTGCTCGCGCGCGACTCCGGCCGGCATCTCATCGAGAAGTTCCCGAATGCGGCCGCGGGCGTGCGCCGCGATGCGTGGCTGGTCGTCGCACACTCCACCTTCGGCCTCGCGCAGTATGCGGACGCGGAGCAGGCCTATGGGCACGTACTTGAAGCCACGCCGGAGGGAGATGCATCCCGTGCCGCGCTGGTGGAGAACCTGGCGGCCTCCATCTACAAGCAGGGCGAGCAGGCAAACCAGGCAGGGGATTACCGCACCGCGGCCAATCACTTCGTGCGCGTCAAGCAAGTTGCTCCGACGTCGAAGATCTGCGCGGCGGCGGAGTACGACGCCGGCGCGGCCTTGCTGCGCTTGAAGGACTGGACGGCCGCGGCTCAGGTTCTGGACGAGTTCCGGCGCGAGCTTCCCCGAGCATGAGCTGCAGAAGGAGGCGACCAAGCAGATCGCCTACGCGTACCAGCAGGCCGGGCAGCTGGCGCAATCCGCCGGTGAGTACGAGCGGGTCGCGAAGGAGTCGCCGAATCCGCAGCTGCGCGCCGAAGCACTGCTGCAGGCGGGCGACCTGTATGCGCAGGCTAACAACGCCGATCGTGCCCTGGAGGCGTACTCGAGGTATCTCGAGGAGTTCCCCAAGCCGATCGAGACGGCGGTGGAGACGCGCTCCAAGATTGCCGAGATCTGCAAGTCGAAGGGAGATCAGGCCCAGTACCACCATCAGCTCGAGGAGATCGTGCGTACCGACGGTGCGGCGGGAAGCGAGCGGACGGATCGCATGCGCAACGTCGCGGCGCGCGCGGCATTAGAACTGTCCAAGCCGATCTACGAGCAGTTTGCGTCGCTCAAGCTCGTGCAGCCCTTCGAGCGTAGCCTCCAGGAGAAGCAACGCAGCATGGACACTGCGACCAAAGCCTTCGGCGCGGCTGGTCGACTACCAGGTCGGGGAGGTCACCGCGGCGGCCACCTTCTACATGGCCGAGATCTACGCGAATTTCAGCCAGGCCCTGCGCGAGTCAGAGCGCCCGGCCAATCTCGGCGTGGACGCTCTCAAGGACTACGAACAGCAGCTCGCCGACGCCGCGCACCCGCTCGAGGAGAAGGCGATCGCGGTCCACGAGAAGAACCTCGAGCTCATCAGGCGGGGGCTCAACAACGCGTGGACGCAGAAGAGCCTGGACCATCTCGCGGCGCTCAAGCCGGACACGTACGCGCGGGCCGAGATCAGCAGCGGATTCCTCGGATCGCTCGAGCGGTATGTCTATCAGCCGCCGCCGCGTGCAGTTGAAGCAGCCCTCGGCAATCCGACGGCCCCGGAAGGCGCGCCCACGCCGGCAACGCCTCCGGGCCGGCGGCCGGCGCGATCGGACAGGCCCTCACAGCGGGAGCAGGCAATGCAAACTCGCACTGATCTCGAGCGGACAAAGGGCGCGCGGCAAGTTGCGGCCGGACTCGTGCTGGCTCGTGGCCTCCTCGGCTGCTCGACTACGGCGTCGGCGGGCAAGCCGCGCGTGGACGGATCGACGCTTCAGCCGGATGCGTGGCTTCCAGCTCACTGAAAAAGTGCGCATCCCCGCAGACATTCGTGCCGATTACGACAACGCGATGCGCCTTCTCGACGCGAAGCAATACGATCAGGGAATCGCGTTGCTGCTCAAGGTCACCCAGAAAGCACCCAATGCCGCCGCGGCCTACGTCGATCTCGGAATCGCGTACGGCAAGTCCGGCGATCTCGACAAGTCGCTGGCGAGCCTCAAGCGCGCAGTCGACCTCAACCCCCGCCAGCTCGTGGCGTACAACGAGCTCGGCATCGTGTATCGCAGGAAAGGTGAGTTCGCCGCCGCTCGCGAAAGCTACGAGCGGGCGCTGGCGAGTCTTCCCCGGATTCCATTACGCCAGGCTGAATCTGGCGATTCTCTGCGATCTGTACCTGAGCGACCTCACGTGCGCCCGCGACAACTACGCCGCCTATCAGCAGCTGGTCCCGGACGACAAGCAGGTAACGAAGTGGATCGCGGATCTTGAACGCCAGGACGAAGACCTAGGAGGACTCAATGGTACGGACACTCATCTTCGGCCTTTTACTGCTCGCTGCCGCGCGCGGCGCGGCGGCCGACGAGACGGCGACGGCGCCGGGCACGCCCGCGGCGGCGGCGATTGCGCCGGCAACGACCAAGTCCGTCGACGCAACCAAGCAAAGGGCGAAGAAGCAGACCGCCAGCACGAAAGCGGGTGATGGCAAGGCGGACCCGGCTGCGGCGGCCAGCCAGGCAGCGCAGCCTGGCGGCGACGTGAAGATGTCGGGCATCTCGATCCTGGGAAACGAGGACGCCCCGAAGTCGCTCGTGCTCGTGCCCTGGAAGAGCTCTCAGCTCGGAGACATGCCGAGCGTGTCCAGGCTGCTCGACTCGGCGACGCAGCCGGTGGACAAGGACGTCTTCATGCGCGAGCTGGCGTACTACGAATTCAAGTCGAGCTCGAAGTGAGCGAAGTGGCTCGCGCGAGCATCAGGTTGAGAGTGAATCGTTCAGTGGTTTGACAGATCCGTAACGTTCAAGAGGTTCGCATATGGAATTCTTCTATCCAATCGTCAAGTTCTTCACGGCAGGCGGGGCCTACATGTTTCCCATCCTGCTCGCAGGGGCGATCGCGATCGCGATCACGATCGAGCGCTACATCACGCTCGCGGTGATGAGCGCCCGCAATCGACGCACCTGGAGCCGGGTCGAGCCGGCGCTCACGAGCGGCGACTTCGACAAAGCGCGCGAGCTCACCAGCAAGGACGATTCTTCGATAGCGCGAGTGCTGAGCATGGGGCTTGCCCTGCAGGGGGCGGTGCGCCGGCGCGACGACGTGGAGAAAGTGGTGCAGGAGAGCATGATGGAGATCGTGCCGCAGCTCGAGAAGCGCACCCACTACCTCGCGACGGCCGCCAATGTCGCGACGCTGCTCGGCCTGCTGGGCACGGTGAGCGGCCTGATCCACTCCTTCGCCGCCGTGGCGACCGTCAACCCGGCAGAAAAGGCCAACCTGCTGTCGGCGAGCATCTCTGAGGCGATGAACTGCACGGCCTTCGGTCTCATGACCGCAGTTCCAATCCTGGTGGTGCACGCTTTTCTGACGTCGAAGACCCAGGGGCTGAGCGATGGCCTGGAGACGGCGGCCATCCGCTTCCTGAACGCGCTCGCCGCTCGGCAGGCGGCCCGGGCTGAGAGCCGCTTGGAACTCGTGCAGAAGTCGGCCTCGGCGGCCTGAGGATCACACCATGCGCAGTCTCCTCATGCGTCGCGAGCGCAAACCGGCCGAACTGCTGCTCGTGCCGATGATCGACATCTTCACCGTCCTCGTCACCTTTCTGCTGATGACGGCAGTGTTCTCGCGCATCGTCGTCATGCAGATCGACCTGCCGAGCTCCGTGTCCGCGAAGCCTGCGGAGCCGAAGTTTCGACTCGAGGTCATCGTCCGCCAGGACGGCTTCGAGCTCAGCGACGGCAAGCAGGCGATCGGCACGATACCGAAGGTGAGCGGCGCGTACGACCTGAACTCGTTGACCGAACGTGTGCTGGCGGTGAAGCGTGAGCATCCGACCTCGGAGGATGTCTCGGTGCTCTCGGAGCGGAAGGTTCCCTACGACGAGCTGATCCAGGCGATGGATGCGATCCGCAGCACGGAAGTGCCCGCTACGGATGCGCTCGTCGCCGGCCAGACGGTGAGCGGCGCGCAGACAGTGAAAGTCGCGCTGTTCACGAACATCGCGCTGGGAGATGCGCCATGAAGGTGCTGAAGCGTGGTCTCGGGCTGATGCCGCGGAAGGTGCGCGAGGATGCGCATCTGAATCTGATTCCCATGATCGACATTCTGTCGGTGCTGGTGGCATTCCTGCTCGTGTACTCGACCGATGTGGAAGTGCTCCAGAATTCCGCGGGTGTGAGCATTCCGCAGTCGCGCACCGACGTGCGCCCGAAGCAGTCGGTCGTCGTGATGGTCACGAAGGACGCCCTGCTGGTGCAGGGTGAGACGGTCGCGAGCCTCGCGGAAGTCAGCGACCCGCGCACGCAGCTGATCGAGCCTTTGCTCAAGGTGCTGCAGCGCCCGATCGCCGGGCTCGACGCGGCAGCGCGTGACGCGGCGCTCACCTCGCAGGAGGTCACGGTCTTGGCCGACAAGGAGCTGCCGTACGAAGTGCTGCGGAAGGTTCTGGCGACGTGCACGGCGGCCGCGTACGGCAAGATTTCGCTCGCGGTTCTCCAGAAGGAGAAGCCGGTGAGCGGGGTCAAGAGCCTCTAGCGGCCTTCTCACAGGGGGACACGGTGACCGTCATTTCAGCTCAAGGTAACGCCATGGATTCGGAAACAGCTCAAGATCTGCAGACGCTGGAGGACCAGCGCACGCCGCAAGATCAGCACGTGCCCAACGATGAGGCGCTGAAGGATCAGCAGGCGCTCATCGCGGAGCTCGGCACGTCGCAGGAGTCGATCGATGCCCTGGTGGGCGAGCTGCGCTCACTCAATGCGCAGCTGGAGGCTCTCGCGACCGAGCGCAACCAGCACCGCCTGCTGCACCAGGTCTGCGACGCCCTGGGCGAGCTCGGCAAGCTCGGAGGCGCGCAGTTGTTCTGGGGTACTCCCCAGGCGGTCACGACCGGTGAGGATCAGCTGGGTCGGGTGCGCGAACGTGTCAGCGCCTTCGAGAGCCGCGTGGGCGAGCTCGAAGCACGCCGACAGAGCTTCCGCGAACAGATCGACAAGGAACAGTATCGCGCGGGACTGATCGAGGACGAGCTCTTCGAGGCTCAGGAAGAGGAGGAGCGGCGCCAGCAGGAGTGGATCGTCGAGCGGGAGATCAGCGGGCTTCACTCCCGTCCACTCACCATGCCCTGGACCTGGGGAGGAGAGGACGACCGGCGCTTTCAAAAGTCGCTGCTGGGCGCGCTCGCGGTCTGCCTCCTTCTGGCACTGATCTTTCCTCTCATCCATCTGCCCCTGGTGCTGCCGCCCGAGGAGACACCGCCCGAGCAGGTGCTCCACGTCACCATGGCACTACCGCGGCCGCCTCCGCCGCCGCGCGTGTTGCCCCCGCCACCGAAGCTCGCGGTGCAGAAACCCGTTGAGAAGCCGACACCGCAGCAGGCGCGTAAGGCCCCGACGGAGGAGCCGGTCGCGCCGGCCGTCGAGGCGCCGGAGGAGCCGAAGCCCGCCGGGCTGATGGTGTTCAAGCAGCGGCTTGCCGCGCTCGCGGACACGCAGATCAATCCGGCCATCGGCGCTCAGGCACGCATCAACAACGCCGACAACTCGGTGGGCACGCCGGAGCGCGCGATGCTGACCACCAGCGCGCCAGGCTCGAGCGGTGGAATCAACCTGGCGGCCGTGAGTCGCGGCCTCGGCCCGGGCGGCGGTAGCGAGCGCAACGCGATTCGCGGCGGCTCGCTCACGCAGGCCTCGAGCGGCATCGGATCGGCGGCTTCGCCGAGCCGCCCGGTGAGCGGCGGGCCAGGTCCGGGACGCACCGACGAAGAGATACAGATCGTCTTCGACCGCCACAAGGCCCAGCTCTATCGGTTGTACAACCTGGAGCTGCGGCGGGATTCGACGCTACAGGGAAAGATGATCCTGCGCCTGACGATCGAGCCCGATGGCAGCGTGTCCCTGTGCCAGCTGCACGCCTCCAACATGAATGCGCCCGACCTTGCGGCACAGGTGGTGGAGCGGGTGAAGACGTTCAACTTCGGCGCCAAGGTCGTACCGCCGGTCACCATCATCTATCCGATCGATTTCCTGCCCGCTGCCTGAGGAGACAATTTTGACCTGAGTTATCAGCACTTTCTGGACACGACAAGGGCAAACCCACTGAAAGGTGGGGACGCAAAGTCACCGGTCTAATGGGCTACGGGCCCTATGACGGCGGGACCGCCGGAATCCAGTCCACCCCGTGGACTGCCTCGGTCCCTCTTGGCGACGAATGCTTTGGTAGAGGGAACGAGGACGTACATGACTTCTAGTAGCGCAATTCAAGTGAGCGCAGGCTGCAGCCGGATCGCAATCCTGCGCGACAAGCTGCGCCTCACCGTCCGCTTCCACGCGCGACTTTCCGAGATTGATGAGGCGCGGAACCCCCTCATAGCGCATGCGGCCATCGGCAGCCAGGAAGAGCGCGGCCGTTCACCGGAGCGCGCGCTGTGAAGAGGATTTTATTTGTTTTCGGCATCGTCCTTCTGATGATGGGAGCGAAGTCTGCGCTAGCCCAGACGCAGACGTCCCCGACGCAGACGTGCGGCATTATCAACGGCGGCGATGCCGGTGGTACAGGGGGTGTTAGACCCAGCTATCTCGCTAATCAAGACGGACGCGCCAATGAGGGTTGCACCGTTTTGATCACCCTCAACGCTGACGGGTCTATCACAACAACTACCCCCAATCCTGCCTTCTCTTACGAGAACGGCGATGACGACAACATGATTGGTGTTGTAAACAACACTGGTCAAACCATCACCAGCATTCAGCTCAGTAGCGCAACAGCCCCAATTTTTGGTTTCGACGGCGATGGACTTTGCGGCGGCCCCCCGGGATGGACTTTCAGCGCTCTTGGGCCGACGCCCAATTGCGCAAACCCAGCGGACCCGAACCGTTATGGTCAGGGGCCAATTACCTTCACAGTAACGACCCCGTTCAAAGGGATCGTCAATTTCGGCACTGGAAACCTTGCGCCGGGTACCAGCACATTTTTCAGCCTTGAAGGGGGGAACATCGCGGCGGGCCTTCAAGTGAAGATTCCCGACCCGGTGCTGCTGTTCCGCAAGTCGGGTCCGGCGACAATGACTCTCGCGCAGTGGGGCGTGTTCGGCCTCGACGTCCAGAACACCGGGGGCAGCGACGCCTGGAACGCGACCATCGTCGACAAGCTGCCGACCGGTGCCACCGGCGGCATGTGCGCGGCGGCTCCGCAGATCCTCACCGCACAGGTGTTCGCGGCCGATGGCGTGACACCGGTGCCCGGCAAGGGACCGCTTAAGGCTGGCACGGACTACATGGTCACCTTTGCAGGCGCGCCCACCTGCACGCTGACGCTCAACATGCTGAGTGCCGCGGCGGTCATCAGTCCGACTGAGCGGCTCATCGTCACCTATCAGACGCAGCTCGATGCGAACACGCAGAAAGGGATCTCGCTCACCAACGTGGCCGGTGCGACGCAGTGGTACAACGGCCCGGGCACCAACACCGGCCGCCTGAACTACACCTGCGCTCTGACCAACGGCACGCCCGGAGTGCTGGATTGCCAGGACGCTCACACGGTAACGGTGCCGATTTCCGCGGTCACGCTGACCAAGGGCGGCCCGGCAACCATGTACCTCGGGCTGTTGGGGCGCTTTACCCTCAACGTGCAGAACACCGGGACGATCGACGCCTGGAACGCGACGCTCCTGGACAAGCTGCCGACGGGTGCGACGGGTGGGATGTGCACAGCGACCCCGCAGATCCTCTCCGCGCAGGTGTTCGCGGCCGATGGCGTGACAGCGGTGCCGGGCAAGGGACCACTCGCGGCCGGCACGGACTACACCGTCAGCTATGCCGGGGCGCCTGCGTGCACGCTGACACTCAACATGCTGAGCGCCGCGTCGGTCATCAGTCCGACCCAGCGCCTCATCGTCACCTATCAGACGCAGCTCGATGCCAACACGCAGACCGGCATCACGCTCACCAACGTCGCCGGCGCGACGCAGTGGTATACCGGCCCGAGCAGCGACACCAACCGCCAGACCTCCACTTGCACGCTGACCAACGGCACGCCCGGGGTGCTCGACTGTCAGGACGCGCACACGGTCACGGTGACGAGCGCCGCGGTCACCATCACCAAGCAGGTGGCGGTGGTGGGGGGCGGACCGCCGGCGCCGGGTGCAATGCTCGATTACCTGGTGCACGTGGCCAACAACTCGCCGAACCCGGTGAGCCCAGTCGTCATCACGGACGACCTGAACGCGGCGGGGCCGGGGGCGCTCACCTACGTGACCGGCACGGCGACCGTGAACGGCGCGGTAACAGGCGCGACGGTCACCGGCAATGTCATCACCGTGAACTACTCGGCGACCTACGGGCCGCTCGCGCCCGGCGGGACGATCGACCTGCGCTTCCGCGCGGCGGTCGGCAGCACGCTCGCCACCGGCACGACCGTCACCAACACCGGGGTCGTCACGTACGGCAACCCGCCGGTGACCGCCTCGGCGAGCGTCTCGGTCCAGTTGAACATTCCGCCCGGGGCGCTGACTGTCAACAAGACGACACCGCTCGTGGATGTGACGCGCGGGCAGCTCGTGCCCTACACCATCATCGTCACCAACGTACTCAGCGGACCTGTTCAGGGCGTGGCCCTCGTCGATAGCTTCCCCGCGGGGTTCCGCTACGTCAAAGGTTCAGCGCGCCTCGACGACAGGCCGGCGGAACCCACCCTGGCCGGGTTCCAGCTCGCTTGGAGCAATCTCAGCTTCGCGGGCGGCCAGCAACACACCATCTTGCTGCTCCTCGCTGTGGGCGCGGGGGTGGGCGAAGGCCAGTTCGTGAACCGCGCCCAGGCCTTCTCCCAAGTCATCGGTCCTCCAGTCAACCAGGCACAGCCAAGCGTTGCTGCGCGCGCGACGGTGAATCGCCCCCAAGCTCCGGCCGTGACCCTGGGTAGTGCGGTGTCATCTCAGGCCAGCGCCACGGTCGTCGTGGTGCCGGACGTCACGTTCGACTGCACCGACATCATCGGCAAGGTTTTCGACGATGTGAACGGTAATGGCCACCAGGACCCGGGCGAGAGCGGCATCCCGGGGGTGCGGATCGTGACCACGCGGGGGCTGGCCGCCATCACGGACGAGTTCGGGCGATTCCACATCACGTGCGCGATCACGCCGCTCGAGGGCCGCGGCAGCAACTTCGCCCTCAAGCTCGACGACCGCACGCTGCCGAGCGGCTATCGATTGACGACACCGCAGGTGGTGGTGGAACGCGCCACGCGCGGCAAGGCGTTGCGCTTCGAGTTCGGCGCCTCTATCCATCGCGTCGTGAGTCTGGATCTGTCGGATGCGGTGTTCGAGCCAGGAACCGCCGACATGCGCCTGCAATGGCGAGCGAGACTGGACCTGCTGCTCGCGGAGCTTCGCAAGTCACGATCGATCCTGCGTCTCTCCTATCTAGCGGACGTCGAGGACAAGCCACTGGCCGACCGGCGACTTGAATCCGTCGATCACACGATCAGCGACGCCTGGCGCGCCATGAACTGCTGCTATGAGCTCACGATCGAGCGCGAGGTCTTTTGGCTGCGCGGCAGCCCGCCCAAGGACCCCGTCGAGCGACTGCGAGGTGTCAAGTGAGCGGCATGCGCAAGCGCAGCTCCTGGGTCCTCACCTGTCTTGCGCTCCTCGCGGCGAGCGCACACGCGCAGGCCGTGGATGAGACGCCGCTCGGCAGCCCCGTCGAGCGACAATTGCCGACGGATCATCCGCCCACGACGCCATGGGCGCGGGATCCTAAGCAGATCACGACGGAGGCGGGCGACCGGCTCGAGAAGCGCAAGCTCCTGAGCGAGAGCTTCGAGACCGTGAAGCTCAAGAACGTCATTCCGCCGATTCACTTCGAATCCGGGGTGGCGAAGATTCCCGACACTTATGTGGAGGCGCTGCGCAAAGCCCTCGACGGCATGCGCGAACGCCGCAACGTGCGCCTGCATCTGGTTGGTCATGCGGACAATCAGCCGCTGTCGCCGGCGCTCGCCAGAACCTTCGGGGACAACACCGGGCTGTCGCGCGAGCGTGCGGGCGAGGTGGCCGAATACCTCAAGCGGGCACTGCAACTGAAGCCGGAGGCCATTGCCTACGAGTGGGCCGGCGATACGCACCCCATTGCCTCGAACGACACCCCTGAGGGCCGGGCGCTTAATCGCCGCGTGGAGGTGGAAGTCTGGTACGACCAGCCGAAGGCGCGCGAAGGGGACGATGAGGTGCTCGTGCAACAGGCGATCAAGCAGGTCAAGGTCTGCCGGGTGCAAACGCTGTGCAAGATGCGCTTCATAGAAGGCGCGGCGCGGCGGGCGCGCGTGACCAATGTCGTTCCGCCGCTGCACTACGGTGAGGACACCGTGCAGGTCTCGCCGGAGTTCATCGAGCAAGTCAGAAAGGCACTGAACAACCTGCAGGACAAGTCGAACGTGGTGGTCAAGTTTATCGGCTACACGGACGAGGTGGTACTGACGGGGCGCGATGAACGGATTTACGGCGATCTCGTCGCGCTCTCGAAGGCGCGCGCACACCGCGTGGCGCTTGCCGTGCAGGAAGCGCTGAAACTTTCGGGCACCGCGGTTACGAGCGACGGCCGAGGTGCGGCGACGCCGCTCGCCGCGAACGACACCCCTCAGGGACGCGCTCAGAACCGCCGCATCGAAGTGCAGTTCTGGTACGACGACCCCCTGCAGGAGCTGCCCGACGAGCCGCAGGTCTGTCCGAATCCAGGCACCGAAGTGGTGACCAGGGTCTATGAACCCGCGGAGGGCAGCATTGCACCTCTGCAGCTGATGAACGGGCGCGCGATCATTCCGCCCGGCTACACTGAGAGCTTGCGGCGCGCGATGGCGGATGTGCAGGACAGGTCCCACGTGCGGCTGCGTTTCATCGGATATACGGGCAACGAGCGGCTCGATCGGCGCACCGCGGCGGTGTATGGCGATGACGTCGGACTCTCCGCCGCCCGGGCTCGCCGCGCGATGGAGCTCATCGCGCAAGAGATGCATCTCCCCGCCTCTCAAGTCGAGCACGAAGGCCGAGGCTTCGTGCAGTCAAGCGACGTGGTGAATGTGGGCTTCACGCAGGGAGAGTCCTCGTACGTCGTGGTCCAGGTCGTGTACGACGAGCCGGCGGTACTCGACGACTACGAAGGCGTGAACATCACGCGCCTGACACACGAGCTCACACCGCAGATCCCCTTCGGCGTGAACACAATGCACATCACCGTGGACGGTGTTCCCCTCGACGATAAGGGCAGGAGCTCCGCGGACGTGCAACGCTGCACGGACGTCGCGATGGACAAGGCGAACATTCGGTTCCAGTTCGACAATCTCAAGGCGCGACGCCGCTTAAGCGTCGCGGTGACCCCGAGCGTCGTCGTGTTCCACAAGTCCCCGGACGAGGGTCTGATTGCAGCGCCGGTGCGCTTTCAGATGTACACCAACTACGGAGCCTTCATTGCGCACGCGGAAGTGCGGATTTTCGAGGCGGGACGTTCTCCGGAGAGCACGCCGCTCGCCGTCGTTGCGATCGAGCCGAACGGCTCCGCCGAGTGGCAACCGAGCGCGCAGCGGGTTTCCGCCGCGGGCCGGGAGCTATGGTACCTGGTCCGCGCCTATGGCAAGGATGGCAAATTCGACGACACCAAGCCGTTATCGCTGTGGATGGTTCACGATGGATCCCGGGCAACCGCGGATCAGCTGGCCGCGGCGAGGGCAAGGCACGAGCAGAACGTGGCCGCCGCCGCGAAGGCCGCGCCTGAGGCGGCCGAGGCGACTACTTCGGCTGAGGCGACTACTTCGGCCGAGGCGAGCGACACATTGCCCGGGCTGACGGATTTGTTAGCCGCTGCCGCTGAGCTATCCGGCGATATCCCCGACTCCGCGCCAGAGGAGGCGGAAGACCCTGCGCCGCAAATTGCGCCTGTCCAATGGGCGCCGGAGCTGCTTGCCGCATACGGTGAGAGCACGCTGTCGAAGCCTAACATTCAGGTGAGCGGCGGCACGGTCACCGTGCGTGGCGGCGGCATTCCGCCCGCGCACACGGTTTGGGTGGCGGGCCACCAGGTACCGGTCGACGCGAAAGGCAACTTCATCGCCGAGGAAGTCCTGCCCACCGGCGCACACACGGTGGAGGTGGCGGTGCTCGATGAGGACGGCAATGGCACGCTCTACCTGCGCGACCTGGACTTCAAGCCCAAGGATCGCTTCTTCTTCGGCATGGCGGACCTCACGGTCTCGAAGAGTCACACGAGCACCACCGAGCAGGAAATGCAGGGTGCCGACGCGCCGTTTGACTACGACGCAACCGTCTCCGGGAGCCTCTCGTTCTTTGCCACGCAGAAGTTCAGCGACGATTGGCGGGTGACGGCGAGCGCGGATACCCGCGAGGAGCCGGTCAAGGATCTGTTCAGTAACTTCCTGAACAAGACGCCCGATTCGCTGTTCCGGCGCATCGATCCCAATTATTTCTACCCCACTTATGGCGACGACAGCACCGTCCAGGAGCTTGCGCCGACGCTGGGCAAGTTCTACGTGAAAGTCGAGCATCACGACGACTACGGACTGTGGGGCAACTTCAGGATCAACTACTTCGATAACGAGCTCACACAGGTCGATCGCGGGCTCTACGGAGCAAATCTGCACTGGGTCTCAGACAGTGCGACGAGCTTCGGTCAGAAGCGCATCGCTCTCGACGGGTTTGCCGCCCAGCCGGGGACGATCGCGGGACGCGACGAGTTTCAGGGAACAGGTGGCTCTCTCTACTTCCTGCACGAGCAGGACATCCTTACCGGCTCGGAACAGGTGCGCATCGAGCTGCGCGACAAGGACTCCGGGCTCGTGATGGGAACAGTGAACCTGCAACCCAACGTCGACTACGAAATCGATTATCTGCAGGGCCGGATCGTGCTTGCCGAGCCGCTGTCCTCGACCGCGGCGGATAACCTTCTGGTTCGCACCAGCGGGCTCAGCGGACAGCTGGCGTACCTCGTGGTTCGCTACGAATACACGCCGGGCTTTCAGGACATTCACACCTGGACGACGGGCGGACAGGCAAATGTGTGGATCAACAACTACGTCCGGCTTGGTGTCACTGCCAGCTCCAACGACTCGGGCACCGATGGCAACAGCCTCCGCGGTGCGGATCTGACGCTGCGGAAGAGTGCCGACTCCTGGGTGAAGCTGCAGACCGGGAGGAGCGATGGGCTCGATTCCTCGTCGTTCTCTTCAACCGACGGTGGCTTCGCCTTCACGAACTACAACACGAATACGTTCACCAACGCGAGCGCGGAGGCCTACCGTGCCGATGTCAGCCTCGGCCTGGGTGATTTTCTATCCGGAAGCAAGGGTCGCCTGACCTACTATACCCAGCACCTCGACGCCGGCTATTCCGCGCCCGGATTCGACACGTTAACCGCCACCGACTACTACGGCGGCACTTTCAAGCTACCCATCGGCGCTAGCTGGAGCCTGAACGCCAAGGCGGACCGTAGGTCGCAGGAACAGGGTCTCACGACCCAGGCCGAGGAGCTCGACATTGCCTACAAAATCAACAAGAACTGGAGCGTGAGCACTGGCGTGCGGCATGACGACCGGCAGGACAACTCTCTGCTCGTCGCTGCGACACAGCAGCAAGGCGAGCGAAGCGATGTGGTGGCGCAGCTGGGATACGACTCGTTGAGCACATGGCGCGCTTACACCTTCGCGCAGGACACCGTCTCGAAGAGCGGGGACCGGGACGAAAACTCACGTGTGGGTGTCGGTGGGTCGTATCGCATCACGAATGCGCTACAACTGCAGGCGGAAGCGTCTGAGGGCAGTTTAGGGCCAGGCGGCAAGCTCGGCACCAACTATGTCGTCTCGGATCACACGACGCTCTACCTCAACTACTCGCTGGAAAACGAGCGCGCGGACACCGGCGTGTTCCAGCGCCAGGGCACGCTCGTCTCGGGGATGAAAGAGCGCCTGTCGGACAGCAGTACGGTCTATGTCGAGGAGCGCTACCAGGACATCGACTCGGCGTCGGGCCTCACGCATGCGACAGGCGTGACTCTCACACCCAATAGTCACTGGAACTTCGGCGTCAACGCGGAGATGGGTACGCTCGTCGACAGTCAGACCGATGCCGAGACGAAGCGCAAGGCGGCCGGCATCCGCGTCGGCTACAGCCAGGACAAGATCCAGGCTTCGACCGGCGTCGAATATCGGGACGATGATATGCAGCAACCCACTGCAACAACCTTCACGAACCTGAGGACCTGGCTGTTCAGGAACAATTTCAAGTTTCAGATCACTCCGGACTGGAGGCTGGTTGGCAAGTACGACCACTCGATGAGTAACGACTCACAGGGACAGTTCTACGACGGCGGCTACACCGAGGCGGTGCTCGGCTACGGGTATCGTCCAGTTCACAGCGATCGGCTCGACGTGCTGGCGAAATACACCTACTTCTACAACGTCCCCACGGCCGGGCAGGTGACCCCGCAGAACACCGCGGCGCAGTTCATTCAAAAGAGTCAGATCGCATCCATCGACGTGACCTATGACTTGACCCAACAGTGGTCGGTCGGGGGAAAATACGCCTACCGCCTGGGGGTGGCGGCCCTCGACCGGGTGAACCCGCAGTTCTTTGACAACACAGCGGCG
This sequence comes from uncultured Gammaproteobacteria bacterium, assembly GCA_963749775.1. Classification (GTDB taxonomy): domain Bacteria; phylum Pseudomonadota; class Gammaproteobacteria; order Steroidobacterales; family Steroidobacteraceae; genus Bog-1198. The sequence continues at coordinate 970,505 of CAVVPB010000001.1, read as the reverse complement.
CTCTACATCGTGCGCATCGACTGGCACTTCCACCAGGAGTGGGAGGGAGTGATCGAGGGCCGTGCGCTCGAGATGCCGGACCTCAACGAAACGCGTTCCGGGGCGCTCGTCGCTGTCTACCGCCACTTCGGCAAGCACGTGAAAGCCGGGCTTGGGTACAACTTCACGAATTTCTCGGAAGATCTGACCGACATGAGCTTCAGGAGCCACGGCATCTTCATGAATGTGGTCGGAGCGATGTGATCTGCAGTGCTTGCGTAGACGTCACGAGGCTGGTGACTGAAATTAGCGGCGTGAGGCTGGGAAGTCGTTGGATGTCCGCTGACGGGTGGAAACAGCCACTTCTCCGGAGGGGCCTCACTGGGGGCCTTGCAGTGATTAGTGCGAAATCAAGTGATTCAAAATAATCGGTTATGGTTGAAATTTGGTGGCTACACGGCCCACCAATTCAGCCAGTATAGTCAAGAACTTACGCGGCACCCGTGCATCGGTCAAAATCGATGTTGTGCCATTGAGCGCCGTTTGTGCGATAGCGAATCGAAATCCGCTCGTCGGTTCGATTCCCGCTGGCATAGGCGCGTTGAAAGACGATAGCTCACTGCTCACCGCATCTCCTTGATTGCCGGTCTGGCAATTTTGTACATGTGGCTAGAATGCGGTAGGCGCCGCGGGAATTGGGTGAGAGTTTCGCTTCTTTATTAAGCGGAACTCTTACGAGCCTATTGCATTACCGGCCGAGATCGCCCAAGCCGTCGTTGGTCAGTGTCCGCTTTGCGGCATCAAACCCGCGCTCGCCACTGCGGGACCATGCTGATAGAGCGGGTGACGCTTAAGAGTTAGCGCCGGCTTCTCGATTAGACGCCAGGATGCGTACGCCAGCGCGACGCTTAACGCGAGTGCAGTCGCCACTCCTGCCCGCCCGCCAAGCACACCAGTCAGCACCAGAACATTTATGACCGGGTGATGGTAGATATACAATCCATAGGACACATCGTTCTTACGTAGCAGCCGCTCACTCAGCTTTGGAGCGGAAAAGGCAGCGGCGAAAGTCACCAGCGCTAGCCCGAAAAACAGTAGGGGTTCCGGTGAATTGTTCAGCGCCCAGTGCAGCTCGTGGGTCGTGAGCAAGGCGAGAGCGCAATAGGCGAGGAACACATATACGAACCGTCCCGCAAACCAGCGCCGCAAGATGGCTGAATTCTTCTGGAAGAGGATGCCCACAAGGAACATATAAAAATACGGAACGAACAGAGCCGCTGGGATCTGCGGCAGGTGGGCGCCGCCCATACCGGGAATCTTCGCGGTCCCCACTTCGCTGACCGCAAGAAAGGCCGCGATCGCGCAGAAGAGAATGAGGTTCGCACGCCGCACGGGCATACGAGCGAGACCCAAAAACGAGTACATGAGCGGCACCAGCACATAGAACTGCAGTTCCACACTTATCGTCCAGACGCTGAGGTTGAGCCCCCATATAGGCGGTTGGTTGATGAAGGTCGGGTTGTAGAACTGACCGATTGTCAGTTGCGCGGCGATCCATGCGATGAACTCGCCGCGCGGCACGTCTCGGCCCGAGAAAAACCCGCTCAGCCAGATTGCCGTGAGCGACAGCGCGAAACACACCACCAGAGCCGGATAGATGCGAAGCGCGCGATTCCACGCGTATTCACGCCAGTTGGAATTCGTCTCGAAGGATTTGCTGATCAGATAGCCACTGATGAAAAAGAACACCGGCACACCAGGGAACTTCGATACTAGGCTGCTAAAGGGGCGGTCACTCATGAAGGTGCCGAACAGTTCGGCACAGTGGAAATAGGCAACCTGCAGTGCCGCCGCGAGCCTGATCAGGTCAAAGTTGTTGCTCTGTGGCATAGTCAATGTTCACCCAAATAGGAGTTGCATGGCACCTTAGTAACATCCGGCAATCGGGAATGCGCGCATTTTTGCTCCGATTTACAAGCCCAATTGAATCCTGAATCCCCGGGGACACTACTGCGGGGGCGCGAATGTCTCGTAACCGGCGCCCCCGCCCGCTGAGTGCCCGCTGTTGGGCCGGCAGCAGTCAGTCCACTTTAACGTTTGAACTCACTGGGCATTATGCGAAGTTGCGGTGCGGCACCAATGTTAGGGGACCGCTGTCGACTCGAAGGACCCAGTTGAAGCGGACCTGATCGGCGCCGTCTGCGACCCTAGGCCGCCCAACAGCCGGCGCGAGAGCAGGCTGTGGCATCCTTCGTCGATGTTTACGTTTCGAACTCGCAGGCGACGGTGGCTCGGAGCGATCGCCGCGGCGCTGGTTGTAAGCCTGGCCGCGCTGTCGCTGAGTTCTACGCTCGAGCACGCGGTGCGAGCGCGGATCGAGTCCGCTGCCGTGCGCCATGGCGCCGTCGCCCGAATCGGGCTGGTACACGTCGGCGTCTGGCCGTTGCTGCGATTGGAGGGATTCGATCTCGACTTCGGTCACGGAGTGCAACTGCATGCCGACATGATCGCGGCCACGTGGCCCGGCCGTTTGCGACTCGCAGTTCGCGCCGCGACTCTCGCGGGGCCAGCAGGGGTCAGAGTCAGCTCGGCCGCCACTGCCTGGGACGTGGCGGGAATTTTCGGCGAGGACCCCCGGCTCACGCTGGTGGACCCACAGGCAGTCCTGTCAATCCGCAAGCTGGCGTATCCGGTGGGCAGCGCGTGGAACATAGAGGCACGTGGGCTCGACGTCGGCCGTCTGATCGACGTGCGGCGCGACGCCCACCCGCTGCTCGATGGTGGTATCGCGGACGGCCGCGTGGACCTTCAGGCCAGTACCGATGCGCTCCGTTTCCACGTTGACATGGCAGCGCGCGGCGCGCGCTTGGGAGCGCTGGCAGATAACGCCGCCGATGAGCCGCAGCTCGGCGATCCGACGGACGTCACCATACGATTCAACGGCGCTTGGCGCCGGATCGGGGGCACGATCGAGATCCCCGCGATCGACGCGACGGTGGCCGGTGCCGCCCTATCGGGCTCGATCACACTGCGCGATCTCGATACCGATCCGGTTGTCGATCTCGCACTCGGCATGCAGCATCTCGACTTCGCGCAACTGCTGGGTGCATCCGGGCTCGCGGTGCCCGAAAGCTTGGAAATGGCGCCCGGCGCCGGCCGTGACCTTGGCTCGGCTACGATCGACGTGCGTGTACGCGGACGCCTGACGGACCCTGCCTCGCTCTCGGTGAGCCAGAAGATCAACTTCAGGCCGCCACGTCAGATGCCGCCAGCAATCGCGCGCCTGCGCGGCGATTTCATCTTCAGATCCGAAGACGGCCCCGGGCCGCACCGCCCCATCGGCGTCTCGCTCGCGTCCCCCGACTTCATCGCCCTTCGTGACGTTCCGCCGCTGTTCGTGCGCACTCTGCTGCTTGCCGAAGACACGGGCTTTTACGGGCATCGCGGCATCGACCTGCGCGAACTACCCGCCGCGCTGCTCACCAACTGGTCGCGCGGCGGCGCCGCGCGCGGAGCGTCGACAATCACCCAGCAGCTGGCCAAGAACTTGTTCCTGTCGCGCGACAAGCAGCTCGGACGCAAGCTGCAGGAACTGGCGATCACGTTCCTGCTCGAGTCGGCGCTCGGCAAGGATCGTATCCTCGAGATCTACCTGAACATCATCGAATGGGGACCGGACCTGCGTGGCCTGCGGCCCGCGGCCCGCCGCTATTTCGGTCGCGAACCCCGAGAGCTGGCGCCGGCCGAGATGGCCTTCCTGGTCGCGATCATCCCCGGGCCGATCAAGTACCAGAGTTCATTCGCGCACGGCACGCCGGGGCCTGGGCTGCGTTCGCTGATCGACGAGCTGCTGGCGAAGCTACGGTCGGTGGATGCGATCGGCGAGGAGGAATATCGGCGAGCGCTCGGCGAACCGATCGTCGTTGCCGGCGGCAGGCCGCCCGGATGATTGGTGGCGAATGGAAACAGGCGGGAGATATCGACAAAGTCTCCTTCGAATTCGGTTCAGGCTGTATAGCGCTATCGCACTCCCGTTGGCGTCATATCGAGACTCGTATTGTTTCGTTCAGTAGCGTTTGGGGAACGGTCAGCGATGGGTTGGTCCGTCCCATGCGAAGCGGCTTCAGATAATCCTCCCGCAGCACCTCGCCTGGGTGAACCGGCCGCATTCCATTCTTAAACATCTTCGCCACCCTCAGTGATAGTCCATGATCTCCACGTCCATCGGCCCCTCATTGGTCCAGCGGAAGCGAAGGCCGCATTGGTCATTGATCCGAATACTGTGTCCTTTTCGCTCACCCTTAAGCGCCTCCAACCGGTTGCCCGGTGGCGAGCGCAAGAATTCAAGGGTTTGAGCTGCATCAAGTTGCGCCAACTTCCGAGTCGCGACTTTAACAATCGCTCTGCCGTTCCTAAACACCAGTGTTGATCTTCACCACAAACCATGGCATCGTCAATCGATGGATGAGTTGGCACCTCTGCTCGCCAAGCTCCGCCGCCTGCTCCGAAGCCGCGGACGCAGTATCGATGATACGGACGATCTGATTCAGGACGCCTTCGTTCGTTTGACCGTCTACTGTAAAGACCACACGGTAGAGAAGCCCGAGGCTTTCCTGGTCCGCACTGTGCTCAACTTGTCAATCGACCAACGAAGCCGGGAACGACGTTCCCGGGTCGATTCCGTTGACTTAGATACGCTTTCCCTGATAGATCCCGGTCCGAACCCGGATGTGGTATATGAGGGTGAAAAACGTCTACTACATTGGCAGGCGGGATTACTAGCTTTAAGTCCGCGTCGCCGAGAAGTGTTTTTGTTAAATCGATTGGACGGGTACACTTTCCCGCAAATCGCCGAGAAACTACACATCTCACTCAGCATGGTGGAGAAGCACTGCGCCAGAGCGCTATTGTTTTTGACGGACTGGATGGAAGATGAACAAGGATGCCCCAAATAATCCGGAGGTTGCGCGCAGCAAACGCCGGACATCGCGAGCCGAAGCGGCCGCTTGGGTAGTACGTCTCCACGGCCCACATCGCACCCCAGAGCTAGAAGCCGGCTGTCGGGCCTGGCTCGCGGAGTCCGCTGAAAACGAAGCGCAATTCGAAAGCGTCACGGACACCTGGGAAGCGGCGAGCAGCACGCCGGAGGCGGGGATTCCCCGCATGGCGCGCTGGAGCCCCGCATCGCGGAGGTGGTCGATCGCCGCGATGCTCGTGGTTGCCATCGGGATCGCCGCAACACTCGGTCTTAAATTCTGGTCGTATCCCAGCTATTCCACGGAAATCGGTGAACAACGAATCGTTCGTCTTCCCGACGGCACTCGCGTTACCCTGAACTCAGGCACAAAATTAAGCATCGCGTTCACCGCAGCCAAACGACGAGTGCGCTTGGATCGTGGCGAAGCCTTCTTCGAGGTCGCCCATGACCTTCAGCGCCCGTTTGTCGTGGTGGCCGGCGATCGACAGGTCACTGCGCTCGGCACTGCCTTCGACGTGAGCTACGATTCCAATCGCACCGCAGTCACGCTGCTCGAAGGCCAGGTTTCTGTCGTGGCCGTGGACACCGCGACGCCGACCTTGGCGGCACCGGAGCTCGCTAAACCCACGGCAAGCGCGGGGATGATCTTTGAGGCGGGCGCCGTTATCCTCTCGCCCGGTGAGAGAATTACTTACTCACGCAGAAGCGCACCCAAACTCGACGAGCCCACACTCGATGCCGTTACAGCCTGGCGTCGTGGCGAAGTCGTCCTCGATAGAACCCCGCTTGTTGAGGCCGTCGCGGAGATGAATCGCTATGAGACCACTCGTCTGATCATCGAAGATCCGAGCACAGCGGGCCTTCGAGTCAGCGGCATTTATCACGCTGGAGACAGCACCGGATTCGCCCGGACCGTCGCGGAACTCTACGGCCTGGAGGTAACGCGCGAAAGCGGCCAGATTCGATTGCGCGCAAAGTAAGGATACACGCAGGGGAAACCCTGCAAATTCTCCGCAAAGCTCGGGGTCATTAAGATGCGCCCCCGCGCCTCCTAAGGCGCCGCAGTGACTTTTTGGCCGTCTCCTGCGACTCCCAGCGAATGCATGACCGACCGGCCATCGCCCTTCTAGAACCTAGCCTCCGGCGTGCGCAAAAAAGTGCCCCGTGCAGGTACGGTACGGGGGGCTCAAATTCGTCTACCACCTTAAGGCCGGCAAAAAAAGCCGGCCGTGGCCGAACGCCACAATAATTAGATAATGGGGGAAAAAATCATGGTGAATGCCCGACAACTGTTGGCATTGGGAGCTCTGTGGCTCCTTCCAATCTTCTCAATCGGCGCGCAGGCTCAGGCAGCCGCGGTTTACAACTTTGATCTCCCAGAGCAGGCTCTCGCCGACTCGCTGCGATCGATTGCAAGGCAAACCGCAACCAATATCTTATTCGATGCAGATAGCGTCGAACATCTGACCGCACCGGCCGTGCACGGAAAACTGTCGGTGGCGAATGCCGTCTACCGGGTGCTTGCCAGTACCAAGCTCCATGCCAAGCAGACGGCGGCGAATACGCTGATCGTGCAGCTCGCACCCGACTCTACAATGCTCAACTCTCAACGACGACAGTGGGATAACAGTGATGCTGCAGCCTTTGCCGCGAGAGGCGGCGCTGCCTCAGGCGAGCGCTATGGAATTGTCAGAGTCGCCGAGAACACCAAGAATCAGACAGTTCCCGAGGCTGACAATCCGATAAAGAGATCTTCTTCTACTTCATCGGAAGACGACTCCACTAACACCAATCTCGACGAAGTCGTCGTCACCGGCACCTTGCTTCGCGGCATCAAACCCGCGGGTGCAAGCGTCATCAGCCTGGATTCTGGGGCGATCGCGGCCACCGGGGCAACCAATGCCAATGAGGTCTTACAAAACATCCCGCAGCTTGCGACCTTCGGCAACACCAATCAACAGATAACAACCGTCAATTTTCAAGTGACGGTCGATCGCCCCAATATCCGCAATCTGCCGGGCGCCGGCACCTCCGGCGGGTCAACCACGCTCGTTCTGGTCGACGGACACCGCTTGGTCGGGGCCGGCATCAAAGAAACGGCGCCGGACCCCAATGTGGTACCGCCGGGCCTTTTGGAACGCGTTGAGATATTGCCCGATGGCGGCTCCTCCATTTATGGCTCGGATGCCATCGGCGGCGTGATCAACTTCATTACCAAGAGACACTTCGACGGCGTCGAGGTTGATGGGCGTTATGGTTTTGCCGACAACTATTCAACCTACGATGTCAATGCCATGCTTGGGCATGACTGGGCTAGCGGCTCGGTGTACCTGGCCTACAGCCACTCCGAGAATTCCCCGCTGTTCGCTTATGACAGGGCTTATGCAAGGCAATACACTCCCTCGGGAGGAGCGAATCCGGATCTGACCTGCGTGCCGGGTAATGTCATCGTCACCGCGGGTGCGAGCCAAACGACGTATGCGATGCCAGGGCTGCAGCCGAACACGGCAAATACCTGTGATAACACGCGCTTCTCGACGATTTTCTCAGGGAATGTGCGCAATCATGTTTACGCGGGTCTTTCGCAGGATTTCAACGACAGCGCCATCAAGCTCGATATCCGCGGCTACTACGCCAGTCAGACCTCGAAGAATTATGGGAATTTGACCTCGACCGGAACCATCACCGCGGCGAACCCCTTCTACCAAAGAACCGCGGACAACCCTGCGCCCGCGCCGCCCAGCACTGAACTCGCCGCGTTCAGTTGGGCACCCGTGCTCGGCGACCGGTCCTCGCAGCTATCGACGACCGTCACGAGTTGGGGCGCCACTCCCACGATTTCGTTCGATCTCGGAAACAGTGGGTGGCAGCTGCGCGGAATGTTCAACTATGGCGGCAGCACGACGCTCGTCGATAACGCGCAAATCAATCCCACGGCGCTCACGCAAGCTTTGCGCGCGACCACAACCCAGACGGCGTTGGATCCCTATGACCTGACAGCGACCAATCCCAGTGTCATCTCCAACATTGCCAATTATGAATTGTACGGCAAGAGCGATCAGCGACTCGCCGATGAGCGCGTTGTGGCCGATGGCCCGCTGTTTGCACTTCCAGGCGGTGCAGTTCATCTCGCCACGGGCCTTGAGTATATGCACGAAAGCTACATCGCCAAGCAGGGCAACTTCGTTCCTGGCACCGAAGGCACGGTCCCCTACACCGATGCTTCGCGCGACAGTTATGCGGCCTTTGCGGAAATGAATATTCCCTTGGTCAGTAAATCCAACGCAATAACCGGAATCAGATCCTTAAGCCTGAACGTGTCAGGACGCTACGATCACTACAGCGATTTCGGCGGCACCACCAATCCAAAGATCGCCCTTAACTATGAGCCCATCGACTGGGTCAAGTTTCGCGCCAATTGGGGCACCTCTTTCAATGCGCCGAGCCTTGCGGATACCGCAGCCGTGGACAACGCTCTGTTTGTCGCGCCCGCGCTAATTTTCCCATCGGTACTGCCGGGACAATTCTCACCGTCCCAAGCATTCGATCCGCTGGTTTTTATTCAGGGCGGTCTTCCTAACCTCAAGCCTCAGACGGGTAGAACCTATGAGATTGGCACCGACATCAGCCCGCCGATCGCGCCCGGTCTGAAAATTGGCCTCACCTACTACAACATCGACTTCAATGACATTATCTCCACGCCGAATGTCAGCAGCCCCATTAATTTCTGGACCTATTACAAGAGCAGTTACGTATTAAGTCCGACCAACGCGCAGGTACTAGCCTTTGCCTCGCAGGTTGCCGGGGGGCTGGCCCAGGTAACGCCGTTACTCACACCGGGAGCATTGCCGGTTTACGCCATTATCGATGATCGTCGCCAGAATCTTGGCAACGCCAAGGTGAGTGGTTTGGATATTGCGCTCGATTATTTCCGCGCCACCGGATTTGGCTCATTCGACGCGAGCTTCAACGGCAGTTATGACCTGACCTCGAAGACCCAACCTCTGCCCGGCCTTCCCTTTGTGGATAATCTGGCCGTGGACAACAGCCGCTATCGTTTTTCCGCCGCCGCCGGCGCAAATATTGGCGCGCTTCGGGCGCAGGCCATTTTGAATTACGTCGCCGGTTTCCCCGTCACCGCAACGCCGGCCAATAACAATCAGGCGCATATTGACGCGTTCACCGTGGTCAACCTGTTCTTTCGCTACGATCTCAGCGGACTCGATTACAAAGGTCTCACCCGCAATCTCGCGCTCTCACTGTCGATTAACAATGTGTTCGATGTCGATCCGCCGCTCTATCAGGGGACCTATAACACCCTTTACAACGGATACGCGAACGGATCGACGGTGGGTCGCCTGATCCAAGTGGGTCTCAGTAAGAAGTTTTAAGAATTATGCAGGGGAAAAAACCATGATGACTCGGCGGCAGTCAGTGTCTTTGTTGGGCGCGTCAGCACTCGGACTGTGCACGACGTTCGATATCGCGGGTTTGGAAGATCGTGAGCGCTTAATCACTCCGCGCGGCTTGACGAGCTTCATCACGACTTTCTTTGCGCTGGCGCTCGGCAGCCTGCTGGCTGCATCGCCCGCGGTGGCTGCTCCGTGCCAGTTCGCTCCAACCAGGCAGATCGACAGGGATACCGGTGTCGAGCCGCAACTGCTCATCGATGGAACCTGCACCGATCCGGATTACAACGAAGGCACGTTCGTCATCACGAAGACGGAGCAGTTAACCTTTCAGGTGCCCGGCGGCCCGCTGATTCCCTACACCGAGGTGACGGGGCACTTCCCCGCCACGAAGACGGTGGATACCCTGCCTCCCGGCGTGCGCCAGAGTCCAACCACTTTCCAGCAGAACTATGTCTTCAGGTTCCCCGCAAAGGAATTCTGGCGGCACCGCTCCTTCGAGCAGCAGCATCCGTCGGGGGGAGGCGTTGTCGATAATCGGATGGCGTTTACTGACGGGGCCTATTCCGTGAATTGGATGAGCGCCAGCATACCCAATGCCGTCGCCAGCCATCGCCACGAAGCTGCGGCCACACAGGTCGCGAAGGCCTATGCCAACAAGCTCTACGGTAACACCGCCAAGATCTACACCTATTTCTGGGGATGTAGCGGCGGCGGAACGGTGGCGATGGCCGCGGCCGAGAACGTGACGGGCGTATGGGACGGCGTGCAGGTGCAGTGCACCGGGACCAAGGCCGACGCGCCGTACCACTCGTTCTACTGGCAGGCGCTCTACACGATGGCGGTTCCCAAAGAGAAGGCTGACGCCATCGCCGCGGCTGCCGTGCCGGGCGGCACGGGCGACATCTATGCCGGGCTCAACGAGGAAGAAAAGTCAGTGCTGGATGAGTTTACCTCCGCCGGCTACCCCCTGCCCGTCATAGGCAATCACTTCAAGAGCCTTACGCCCCTCGTTGATCCGGTGGACGTGCGCTTGTTCGATCCGACTTACGAGGACGATTTCTGGTCCAAGCCGGGCTACGCCGGAGCCAACCCGCCGAACTACCTGAAAGCCGCCTACGTCGACGGCTACGCGACCATTGTCGCCATCACCCGCGATGCGCAGAACGTGCCGACCGCGATCCAGTTCGATCCGGCGACGCTCCCTAAGCTCGGCACGACCGGTGACAACTATCTGGAGTACTACGTCTATGCCGCCGACGGCACGCGCTTGATCGACCCGACCCGGGCGGTGGGGGCTCCCACGGATAACAAGCGCCGGTTCAGCCTGATGGGTAAACTTGACCCCGCTTCGGGCGTCCTGACGCTGTCCGGCACCACCAAGGATGTTTTTGGGGGCGTAGCACCGATCACCAACAGCCCGGTGCTGCTCAACGCGCTGAAAGTCGGCAGCAAGATCCGGGTCAACAACCGCTTCATTCTGGCGATGTACTACTATCCGCGCTACAGCATCTTCCCGACGATCCACAGTCACGATCAGTACCGGAATGCGGATGGGTCGCCCAAGTATCCGCAGCGGCCGAATCTCGAGTTTCTCCTCCATTCCAATTACCGCACGATGGGTGGCCGCGTCGAAACCGGTGATATCAAGACCAAGACCATGCTCATTACGGGCATGGGGGATAACCTGTCCTGGCCTATTTTCAACGCGAGCTACTTCGAGGAGGTCCGCAAGACGTTGGGAACCGCCAAGGCCGACAAGATGATGCGCTTCTACCTGCATGACAACGGCAGGCACACCACGGGCGGCGGTCAGCCGGGCATCTTCAAGCAATCGATCATCGATCTGATGGCCTGGGTCGAGAAGGGCACTGCGCCCCCACCGTCGTCGGTGTATACGATCAAAAATGGCCAGGTCATCCTTGCGCCGAAAGCGGCCGACCGACACGGCCTGCAGCCGGTCATGGACCTCACGGCCAATGGCAGCCCGCGGGCCACGGTCGGGGTGAACCAGCCGGTGAACCTCGTCGCGAAGCTCGAGATGCCGCCGAAGACGGGCACGATCGTGCAGTACAACTGGACCGTCGGAGACACCGCCGAAGCGCCGACGACCATGGCGAAGCCGCAGCCGCTAGTCAACGTCAATCACACGATCAGCTTCGACAAGCCAGGCACCTATGTCGTCCGGCTGACCGTGAACGGACAGCGCGACGGACACTTAGATCCGGCCGATGAGACACTCTTGGAGAACTTCAAGGAAGTTCGCGTGGTCGTGCAGTAGTCGTGCACTCACCCGTCGCGGCGGCTTCCGTGCACCGGAAGCCGCCTTGAAAGGTTGGCAACCCGCTACGACAAAACTGCCAGCCGCTACCTCGGATTCATGCCCTGGACAAACGCCAGGGCTTTTTTGACGTGGCCGCTATAGCCGTCCTCATCATGTACGAAGGCGATGTAGCCGGTGGGGCCGATGACATAAGTGGTGCGGGTGGTGAAGTTGGCATTGTCGTTGACATCGAAGCCGGTCACGATGTTCAGATCGGCCGAAGCTATCGGAAATTTGCCGGCGCATTCCTCGGAGGAGAAACGGGCGAGCGCGTCGAGCGGATCTCGCGACATGCCGACGACGGTCGCGCCGGCAGCGCGGAACTTGTCGATATTGTTGGCGAATTCATGGCTCTCTTCAGAGCTGCCGCCTGCGAAGACCGAGGGAAAGAAGAAGATAACGACCGGGCCTTTCTTCAACAGCTCCGACAGGTCGACCGTGATGGCCGTGCCGCCCTGGACGCCGGGGAGAGAGAAATTGGGAGCCTGGGCGCCGACCGCCAAGGCGGCCGACGCGGGCACGGCGAAAGCAAGCGACAGCAGGTTGGCGGTGACGACGGACTTCATGGCGATTTTCCTTTCGCTCACTCATTAGACGACACGTTGAAAGCGTTTCGCCAGGGTAACGCGTTTCCAAGCGGGTTGTTGTATCCCCTGGTCGGCGGGCGTACATGCATCTCTGACCTGTTGACCTAGTTACTAGGAGCTATGCCGGCCCATCAAGAGGCTCCGATCTAACTCGCCGTGCGCCGTAGCTTCGGTCGCTCTCGGCAAAACTTGTGCGGATGGCCGCGGCCAATTTCATGGGGCTTAGCGACTCTATCCAGGCTCAGAGCACGCCTGCGCGCCCCGCCCAGGTGGCAATGTAGCTCTTGAGGAAGGAAGTGAACTCGTCCGCTCCCGGCGGCAGCTCTCTGCCGCGTCGACTGATCATGTGAAAGTCGAATCGCACTACCGGATTGATCAATTGGCTCATCATCACCTTTCGGTTACGGCAAGCCGGCATCCCGAATGAGGGAATGATGGCGATCCCTTCTTCTGCTTCGACCAGGGCAATCTGCGTGTCGAGCAGATTGACGATGGGCCCGATCCGCACCTTCACGCCGGCTTGCGCGAGATGCTTGTCGATGAGTTGTTGATGTGGATGGCCCGGCGACAGCGAGATCAGTGTCTCGCCATCGAGCGCGGACCATGTTGTTGTTTTGCGGGGCTGAATATCATCCTTGGCAGCTCGAGCCACCATCAAAGAGAAGCGAAAGAAAGGCTCGCGACGTACGTCGGGCATGGCCTTGAATATCCCGAGACTCATGTCGAGCTTGCCGGCCTCGACCATTTGGATCAGGGTCGGCAGGTCGGCATCGAAAAGCTGAATTTGCACGTCCGGCCGCAGCTTTCGGAACTCACGCATCGCCGGCGGCAGGATGTTGGCGGCCACGAGCGGCGTGGTGCCGAGCGATATCGACTCCCTATTGCGCTTAGCGCCACGCGCCAATGTTGGCTATCGCGACGTCCAACTCCTCGAGGCTGCGCTGAATGACGGCGAGAAGCTGCCTGCCGTCGGGCGTCAATTCGACGTGACGGGTCGTGCGGTCGAACAGTCGGAACCCGACGCGACTTTCCAGCTCTTTGATCAAAACGCTCAAGCCGGAGGGCGTGATGTACAGCGCTTCGGCGGCGCGCGCGAAACTCTGATGCTGGGCCGCGAGACGGAAAGCGCGCAATTGGCGGGTGCTGACTTCCATTAGTGAGAGTTTATCACTAGTCGTGAAAAACTCTGAACTTAACGTTCATGCGAATCCGGCGTAAAAAGTTACCCATGGACTCCGGCGGATGCCGCCGGATCTGGCAACGAAATACCACAATACTAAGGAGACTCGTCATGGCTACTAACGCAAATTCGGCTCTTGGATCGATTGTCCTGGTGCACGGCGGATTCGTCGACGGTTCGGGCTGGGAAGACGTTTATCGAATCCTGAAGAAAGACGGCTACCGCGTCAGCATTGTGCAAAATCCGACCACGTCTCTCGCCGACGATGTGGCCGTAACCAAGCGCGTCATCGCTGAGCAGAAGGGTCCGGTCATTCTGGTGGGACATTCATACGGTGGAGCGGTCATCACCGAAGCCGGCAACGACCCAGCCGTCACGGGTCTCGTGTACATCACCGCGTTTGCCCCTGACCGTGGCGAATCGGTCGCCGCGCTGATCAAGGATCCGCCGCCGGGCGCACCGGTTCCCCCGATCCTTCCGCCAACGGACGGATTTTTGGCGCTCGATAAAGCCCAATTTGCTGCCAGCTTTGCGGCCGATGTGGCGCCGGAGAAGGCGGACTTCATGGCGAACTCGCAGGTTCCTTGGGGCGTCGCCGCGCTCAGCGGCGCGATCAGCGAACCCGCTTGGAAAGCCAAGCCGAGCTGGTACTTGGTTGCCACTGACGATCGGATGATCCCGCCCGCCGCTCAGCGCTTGATGGCCAAGCGCGCAGACGCCACCGTCGCCGAGGCGAAAGGCAGCCACGCGATCTACGTTTCTCAGCCGAAAGCTGTCGCCGAACTCATCGAGAAGGCGGCGAAGAGTCTTTCGGTCAAGTAGGTGTTGCGGCGCCGGCAGAGGGCATGTTGCACTGCCGGCGCCTGACCTTGGGGCGAAATCTACGGCCCTAAAGCGGACGAATCGTGAGATGCAGTCCCTCATTTGATCAAAAAATCATGCGGTAACTTTCGCGTTGCTGAATCAGCAGCTCGGTAATCACTCCCCGCTGCCCGAGGTCAGTGGCTTAGGGGCTAGTGGGATGATCCCGGGGGGGACGTCGCCTCCACACCAATCGAATGGTGGAGAAAATCGACAATGATGCGCATCGTTTGATTTGTGGACCAGGGCAGACCGCCTTGGTGTCGCCGAGACATGAGAGATCGCCGTGCCCGGCGCCATCAAACACGTTACGTGTACTGTTCGCGCCTGCCGCGATCAGCGCTGGCAGCCAGTACGACTATGAGGCTATGAAACCGAAGCAGTACCTTTGGCCCATGCCCAGCTCGCGACGCGCCAGCCCGCGGGGAGCTTGCGCAGGGCGACCGTAAAGACGGCGTCCGATTGTGTTACCTGCTTGTCGTGAACTTTGAACTTCATGGTAGCGGGGACGACGACGTAGGCAGTATCGCCCGTCACGTTGGCATGCGTCGGCTTGCCCAGAGCGACCTGATAGTCTTTGGCGCCCTGGTGCTCACCCTCGGCCAGCACAGCTTTGTACCAATCCTGAGCCGCCGTCGGCCCGTGCCAGATGTGCGGTGCCATTCCGTCAAGAATGGACATAGGGTCGGCGCACATCGCGGCCATTGCCTTCACATCAGCATTGTTGAAGCCGTCAATATACTGCTGCACCGCTGATACTGGATCCGCTGAACTTGGCATATTGGCTTCCCTTTCGGTGCGTGCGTGCTGGTTCTCACAGCCTTTAACGAACGTCTGGCCGTGGCTATTGGATCTTCGTCCGATTGCCGCCGATGGCAAAGAACGCGCCCACCGCCGACGCCAGGTAATTCGAATTGCCGTCGCCTAACTATTAGTTAGACCGCGGTTTGCGAAACGTTCCACCTGCGCTTCTCAGAATGTCCGTCTGCTCAGCTGCGGGTGGCGCCAGCAATTCAGGATCTCGCTGTCCGAATTTCATATACTCACCAAACCATCTGGCTGAAACCGGGTCAACCACATGAAGATCAGTCCGACATGCGGTCACACAAGCTTCACAGCCTTACCGGCCAGATACTTTATTTGTCTTCTCATATTGCTCTTAAAGTCGTTGTCTCCGCCGTCTGCCTTCGCGCAAGCAGGACCCTCGTCAGGGAAACCTGGTTCTCCAGTGGGGTTATGGGAAACGATTGATGACAAAACCGGCAAACCAACGGCCGTCGTTGAAATTTTCGAAGAAAACGCAAAATTGTTTGGAAGGATTGAGCAAGTGCTCACGCGCGACGATCAGAACAGTGTCTGTGTCGCCTGTACGGATTATAGGAAAAATCAGCCGATCGTGGGCATGATCATCATTCGGAACATCAAGCCCGACGGCGCTGAGTACAGTGGCGGCGATATCCTTGATCCGGATTCAGGATCGGTGTACCGCTGCAAAATGCACTTGGAAAAGAATGGCAGCCAATTGATCGTGAGAGGCTACATCGGCTTGGCGTTAATTGGGCGCTCCCAGACTTGGCACCGACGAGAATGAGTTTCATAGCGGCGGTTCGTTCGGGACGTAGCAGTCGCTAATTCTCATTCGCGCGGAACCGTAGGGCGGCGGTCGCAGTCCTCGGTAACGAATTACCGCGTCGAAGCAGTCGCTCAAGATTTCACCCATTCGTCTAGCCGCCAATGGGACCTAATGCCAATGGCTTGTGCGCCACTTCACAGATATATGAATAGCATCACACTATTGTCTGTATTAGGTGAAGGACCTCGGTGGAATAACGGCCGATTGCGGCGTACGCCGACATCAAAATAGACAATCTAGGGGCGGGGATGGCAGTAGAAAGCATAATTGAGTTGGGCGTAGGCGAGTTGATCTTGAACCCCTCGCCCATCTACCCCAGTTGGATTCTTGAGGGAAATCCGGTCGCACGCAACAAGGTGTTGTCGAGCAGCGCCGATGGATCAGCGAGCACGCTCATTTGGGATTGCACCGCGGGCCGCTTCAATTGGTTCTATGATTACGACGAAACGATCTACGTGATTGAAGGCGGCGTAGTGGTGAGAGACCACGCTGGTGCCGGGCGCCGCTTGAGCGCCGGTGACACGATTTTCTTTCCCGCCGGCGCACGCGCGGAGTGGAATGTAGAGGACTACATTCGAAAGATTGCGTTCTGCCGGGTACCTCTTCCCCGGCCTCTGGTGTTCGTAAAGCGGGGCTTTCGATTCTTCAAGCGCATGAGGGGTAACGCCGGCGGCGCAGATGCTGGTGCGGCCATGATGGACCGGCGCGAAGAAATGACCCGCCTCACCCCTCAAAGGGCGCCGTAGTATCGAGCGGCCGGCGCTTGCCGGTCAGCGTTTCTCCGAAACCGCGTCCCGATGCCACGGTGATCCAGCAGCGTCGGGCTCTGACGGCGCACGAAGAACGTCGTCCGAGTAGCACTAAAGTCCCATGGTCGGCAGCGAACTCAACTCGCAAAGTAATCCCCGAATGTCAGGTTAGGACTCGCGCCACGACACCTCTATTTCGTGGTGGTGCGACTGCACGGCCGGTGGCGAGGCTGCGGACCAACGGACTGGCAACAGGAGGAGTGTCGTGAACTTTCAAACGTCCATCAGTAGTACCGAAAGCGATCGCTGGACCGGGATCGCTTCCTGGAGCGCCAGTAGGCCTTTGCGAACTCTGACGCTGCTAGCCATGGTGTCTCTGACCTTCGGTTGCGGGCGTGGCGCGCCTCCAAGTCCCCCTACTGCCGAGAAGGGTGCGGCCCCTGCGAACGCCGCGCTGCCCGTGCCGAGCTTCTCAGCGGCGGAGAAGGTCGGCATGTTCGTCTTCGCCAAGAACAACCAGAATCACGATCAACAGTTGCGTGACGAGCTCGAATGCTACAACCAGGTGCAGCAGCAGACCGGCATCGATCCCGACAGCCCGCCACCGCAGCCTCCCTCTAGCGAGCAGGTTCAGGCTGCGCAGCAACAGGCCGGCGCACAGACCCCGGAGGCGGAGGGCGGTCGTGCGAGGGGCGCGGCTCGAGGGGCGGTCGGCGGTGCTGTCATCGGGGGTATTGCGGGCAACGCCGGCAAAGGGGCCGCGATAGGCGCCACGGCCGGGAACCGTGCACGGAGGCAGAAAACAGAAAGCGGCGAATGAAGCCAACCAGCAGCAGGCGGCTCAGTCAGCATCTGCGCAACTGCAGCAGCAGTACCAGCAGGCGCAGGCTGCCTACGGCAAGCAACAAGACACCTTCAAGAGGGGCTTGACCGCCTGCCTGGACTCCCGCGGTTACTCGGTGAAGTAGACGGTTCCCTTCGTCGCTATGAGGAGCGCGACGGTAACGGTCGTGAGATGAGACAATCCAGTTCTCGCCGGATGAAATTGGCTTCCGCAAGGGAATTCGCAAGGGCGATGGCACGGTTCAGGGCTCTCCTTGCGTCATCAAACCTATTTAGGTCCTTGAGCAGTGCTCCGCGCAGCCCGTGAAAATAGAAGTAACCATCCAGTTCACTGTTCAAGGGGTCAATCATTTCAAGTGCGGCCTCCGGGCCGCGTAGCTTCCACACCGCCACAGCTCGATTGAGCGTCACCACCGGCGAGGGCTGCAGCGCTTCGAGCGCCTGATAGAGCGAGTCAATCTGTTTCCACGACGTGTCTTCGGGTCGCGCGGCGCTCGCATGGAGCGCGGCAATGGCCGCCTGGAGTTGGTAGGGCCCCGGGTTTTGGTAGATGGCCGCTCTCTCCAGTAACAGCCGCCCTTCATCAATGAGCGTACGATTCCAACGGCTCCGATCCTGCTCGTCGAGCAACACAATCTCGCCATTCGCGTCGAAGCGTGCCGGCGCGCGGGACTGCTGAAGCAGCATCATCGCCAGAAGTCCGAAGACCTCAGGATCGGTTGGGAACAAACTCAACAACAGCCGCCCTAAGCGAATGGCCTCATCCGCAAGCGCATTGCGCGCCGCGGCCGTGTCCGGGGTGCTACCGTAACCCTCGTTAAAGATGAGATAAATCATCGTCGAGACTGCCGCGAGTCGCGTGCGCCGCTCGGCAGCGCCGGGCGTATCAAATTCGACTCCAACCTCCGCGATCGCCCGCTTGGCGCGGGTGATCCGCTGCTCCATCGCGGCGGGAGACACTAGGAATGCTTTCGCAATCTGCTCGACTGTGAGCCCGGACACGACGCGAAGTGCGAGGGCAATTTGCTGGGTCGCGGGTAAGGTGGGGTGCCCGCACACGAACAATAGCCGCAAGATGTCGTCTCGATAGTGACTCTCGTCGAGGCGCTCCGCAGTCAGGTCGTCGCGGGCGTCCACGAGGAAATCAGCGGCAGGTAAGGGTTCGCTGGAGGAGTTACGGCGCTTGGCGTCCAGGGCCGCATTGCGCCCGACCGTAACAAGCCAGGCCGTGGGGTCTCGGGGCGGGCCTTTCTGGGGCCAGGTCTGCAGAGCCCGAAGACACGCCTCCTGGAAAGCCTCTTCAGCGGTGTCTAAATCACGGAACCACCGCAGAAGCGCTGCAATGGCCTTCGGCCGGGCCGCTAAAATGGCGAGATCGATGTGCGCCGGGTCGTGCATCTTGTGTCAAGGACGATGGGCTACCTTCCAAACCGACAGGACGGATATTTTTCTTCCGATTGTCGGCAGGCGGACCCTCCGAACGTCCTTGGAGCAGAATCGACCACCAACCTGGAGACATTCAATGAAAGTCATGGTTTTTGTTAAGGCGACAAAGGACAGTGAAGCGGGTACGCCACCTGATCCAAAGATGATGGAGGCCATGGGCAAGTATAACGAGGCCCTCATCGCCGCCGGCATCTTGAAGGAGCAAATACTGGGCGGACTCAAACCAACCCGCTTCGCCAAACGCGTGCATTTCTCAGGTAAGAACCGCACGGTGATCGACGGCCCGTTTGCCGAGACGAAGGAATTGGTCGCAGGTTTCTGGCTATGGGAGGTCAAGTCCATCGACGAAGCCGTCGAATGGGTGAAGAAGTGCCCCAATCCCATGCTAACGGATTCCGATGTCGAAATTCGTCCGCTGTTCTCGTTGGAGGACTTGGCTCAATGGAAGCCTTAAGCTCGACGGAAGAATTCGCGTGCTGATAGCAAAGCCGCCGCCCAATTCCATCCCTTTGAGCAATTCAAAATGCTGGGGGTATTTCCCATAGATACGAGGCTTCGACAATTGAGGGTCAGGTCGCGCCGCTGGGCGGCGGTGGCCCTCTGGAACCGTAAGTATCCTCGCGCATGCGGCACCTATGGTTTGGCCGCCGCGCGGATATCCTGAAGTAGATATTCGGTCCAGTAGACGTGGGTCGCGTCGAAGGCGATAACCGGCAGGCCGAACGTGTTCATCGCCGGCACGAAGTCGACCACCGGGTACGGATTGCCGCCGGTGACCGGAACCCGCGCGATGTGGTTCACGTCGACCCAGTAAACGTTACCGCCATCCACTTCGAGCTCGGTCAGCCCGTAGTTCGGGAAGGAGCCGCTGTTCGCGATGGCGACGCTCGGACCGCCGGAAAATGGCACGCTGATGATTGCGCCGGTCTCGGCGGATCCCACGTACACCGCGGTGTCATCGACTGCCAGGGCCGAAAGGTTCGGCAGGCCCTGGGCGAGGACGGTCAGCGAACCGCCGCCGGACGGGACACTCAGCACCTCGTTGTTGGTATTGTCGGTGCCCCACCAGTAGAGGTTATTGTTGGCGGCAAGACGCATCTGTCCGCCACGGTTGAAGCCCGCCGGGCCCGGGGCGAGCACGGCGATGGCGCCCCCGGAGAGCGGCGCGGCGTGCGCTGCGGCACCGACGTCCCAGTACACATTCGTGCCGTCGGAGACGAGGCTCTCGACCGGGCTCCGGTCCGCCTCGACCGCGACCGTGTCGATGATGCCGCCGGCGAGCGGGACGCGCTTGATGCGGTACCCATCCGCAACCAGCACATCCGTGGCGGTGACGAACAGCGTCGGAGCATCGTTGCTGATGCCACCGGCAAGCGTCTGACCGGCGGTCGGCGAGCTCAATCGCGCGATCCGGCCGAAACCGTCGGCGAGCCCTACCGGGTTGCCGTTGGTCCAGCAGACTGTTGCCGTTGCATCCAGGAACAGGCTCCGCGGTGCGTCGCTCCCCTGGTACACGGTCGTCGTGGCGCCGCCGGCGAGCGGCACGCTGCCGATCGCATCCGGCGTGGGGGAGCCGGTGCCCATCTGCGAGCTCCACAAGGCGTTGCCGCCCGTGAGCAGCAGGTCGACCGGCTGCGCGTTGAAGGCGGCGAGCGTGGTCACGGCACCGCCCGTCACCGGCACCGCATGGACGTGCGATGAGATGATCGGCGGCGCGCCGATCGAGTCGGTCCAAACGACCAGGTTTCCGTCCGTGGCAAGCTTTATCGGCGACATGATCGAACTCGCCAGCGTCACTGGCGCACCGCCGGCCAGTGGCTGCGCGAGCAGGGTGTCGGCGTTTTGCCCGAGGCCCGCGACGCTGTAGTAGAGGGCTGTCGCATCGACTGCGAAGCTGTTGGTGTTGGACGCGAAGCCGCTCGCGATCGTCGCGGTTTGGCCGCCGCCGGCGGGGACCGAGCGGATCGCCGCCTGTGCAATTCCGGGGACATTCTCCATCCAGTAGATGGCGCCGTTGGCGGCAGCGAGGGCGACGATCGGCGGGCCGGTCGCAGCGATCGTCGTCGTCGGACCGCCGGCGAGCGGCGTGGCGCGCACCTGGTACGTGTTGGTGGTCGAGGTGACCCAGTACACGGTGCCGTTGAGTACCAGCAGATCCGCGGACGTGAACTGCATGCCGCAGGCCCAGTCCGTTGCAAGGTTTTGGGTCACGCCCGCGCTCGTGGTGCGATTGAGGACACGCTTGATGCGAGGATCCACGCCCGAACACGGCGCACCGTTATCGGAGCGTGCATCGAGCCAGATCAGGTCCGAGCCGACGAATGCCGCAGAGGTCGGGTTGCGCACCCGCGGCGCAAGTGACTCGGCCGTGCCGCCCGCGAGCGCTACGCGCCTGACGGGATTGTCACCCACCTCGGACCAGTAAAGGGAACCGCCGGCTGTGATCAGTGACTGTGGCGACTGGCCAGTGGGTGTGACAACAGCGGCCAGGTTTGATGCGGCAACGACGCGGAAGGTGCCGGTCAGCGCGTTCGAGACCGAGCCGGCATTGTCGGTGGCGGTGAGTTTGAAGGTGAAGGTCCCGGTGGTGCCGGTCGGCACCGTGACCGAACCTTGAATCGTTCCGGAGGTCTGCCCGCTCACACCCTGCACGGCAGTGCTGTCGTCCGACACCTGCTTGCCGTTCGGATCGGAGACGACTACCTCCAGGCTCTTGAGGTCGCCGCCCGCGTCGGTAAAGTTGACCGTCCCCTGGACCGCGAACGTTCCTGACTGGGTCTGCGCGGTGTCGGTAGGAGAGTAATTCAGGTTGGACAGTATCGGTGGGGTAGGCGATGCGGAGCCGCCGCCACCACCGCCCCCGCAGGCGGTTAGCGATGCGCCGGCAAATGCGGCGAGCAGGGTGCGCAGAAATCTAGTGTCGATAATAGCGTGTGACATTCAAGCTCCCTTGCGACGCCTATCTCGCCTCCCCAACCGGCGGTCGGTGCATCGCATGTGTCTGAGAATAAATGAAACCCAGTCGCAACACCGCAAGACTCCACTTACAACATGCTTACAGCTTGCTTACCGGCGAAGTACGCACCTATGGGCCGCCATCGCAGCTTCGTAAATCTCGTAATGTTGTGGCGATGGCGGCCCATGGATGGGAATGTCGCAAGGGCTCGCGGCGCGTCTATTGAGCAGCGGGGAAGCCAGGCACTCCGCCACGGGTTCTACGTCCGTCCGATGGCGTGGCGTTTTTTGAATACGCGCGGATCAGAAGGATGCCAGCAAGCCCTACGAGGTCGAGGAGGCTTGTTGCCCCGCCTCCATGTCCTGCGCTCGGCGGCGCAGTTACAGATACCGTTTCGACCGCGGTGGGGTAGTAGTTGGCGAGGCCCGGTCCTTCATCGACGATGAGCACATCCGGGGTACCGTTCTGGATGAGGGTACCCACGGCCACGGATCGGCCAAAGCCGCTCTGAGCCGTCGCCGGAATATCGAGCGGCGCGACGTTCGCGAACGGGTTTGCGGTGCCGTTGTTGAGATAGATCGCGCCGACCGCCGGATTCGCTGGCGCTGGCGATGCGGTCGCCGACGGTGCCGTGCAGGAAAAAAGAAGATCCGGCAAGCCATCACCGTTTAGGTCAGCCACGCTGACACCGATGCAGCCACCGCCGAGGTCTTTATCGGGCTGTAGTGCTTGTGAGTTGGTGAAGGGCTGCGCCGACGAGCCGGTATTCAAGAACACAAACAGGTCGTTCTGCGTGAGAGTCTGGTCGGAAACCGCCGCGACCAGATCCATTTTGCCATCGTTGTTGAAGTCTGCGATGGCAATCGCATTGACCGACTGGCCCACGAGTAGTCGCACGGGCGTGACGTTGGCGAACGGATCGCTCGTACCGTTGTTCAAATAGATCGCGATTCCCGAAGGATCGGTGCCCGACGCGCTTGCGACGATATACGTCAGAATCAAGTCGGGTTTCCCATCGCCATTCACGTCGGCAATCTTCACATCTTGGCCGTAGCCCACATCAGTGCCGATTTGGACTGTGGAATAGGCGCCGCTGGTGAGCGGAGCGCCCTGCGTAAGATAAATCCTGCTCGGAACATGATTAGTGTTGGCGACTGCCATGTCGACGAAACCGTCGCCGTTTACATCACCAAGGGCTGCCACATAGGCGACATCCTGCGTGCCGACGGCGATTCCACTCACGCCGCTGAAGGGGTTCGAGGTTCCGTTATTGAGATAGACCATGTTCCGCGCGTTGAAGCCGGCAATGGCGAGATCTGGATGACCGTCCGCGTTCACGTCTGCTATCACGACGGTGCCCCAGCTGATACCCGCCATGTTCGGGCCTGGGGGCGGTGAGACAAACACGCCTGGCACGTCTTGAAAAGGATTTGCGCTGCCGTTGTTCAGGTAGACAGCGGGCGGGCTGCCATTGATGCCGATCACGATGTCCGGCGCACCATCGCCATTAAGATCGCCTATGAGGCCGCTCACCGAGGTATACACGAGGTTCGAAGGGACACCCTGAAGAGGCCCAAGTTGGGTTCGGGGGCCAAGGATCAATGTGGACGTCGGCGAGCTGCCCCCGGGCGTTGCGCACAGCATCGCCAGGCACAGAGCAGAGAAGCGACGAAGAAAAAATGCCGCGGTGGACGCGTGGACAGATTTTGTCATGATCGGCACATCTCTCCTTGATGAGCGCCCACGTTCATTTGATCTTATGGATTGCGCGTGGGTGGCCGTTTCCAGTATAGCAAAGCATAGAGAATATTTAGGCGATGTAGGTGTCCGTTGTTTCGTCCTACCGGCGAAACCACAAACGGCAATCGTGATCCAGCCAACCAAACAGCCATCCGTGCGTAGCGCCTGGAGGCGTTCCGTATTCTGTCAAGCGCCCAAGCCTTGATACTCTTTGGTCTTTCCGCTTGCTTCCTATTTCGGGATCTACAGTCCGCCGCCATTTGCTGCGAAACACGCTTCGTGCAAAGATAGAACGAGAATAATAAGAAAAGGCAGGGAAGCGTAATGCGCGCAAGCAGGGACAACCTTCGATGGGTGGCGCTAGGCGTCGTGGTCGGTGTCGCACTCATCGGGTGCGGCGGAGGAGGAGGTTCCAACTCGGACAGTCGTCCCATCGCGGTTGCCGGCGCCGATCAGACCGTGACGAAGCACTCCTTGGTGACGCTTAATGGAAGTGGATCCGATCTGCAGAGCAAGCCGCTCGCGTATCAATGGACTCAGACGGCGGGCACCAACGTCACGCTGCAAAATGCGACGAGTGCTGCGGCCCAATTTGTCGCCCCCGCCACAGGGGGCGATTTACGGTTTTCCCTTACGGTGAATGACGGTGCTCTCTCCTCCCTGCCGAGCAGCGTTACGGTCCACGTGCAAGACCAAGCACCGATTATCAGTTCGCTGACGTTTTCGAACACCGCGCCGCGGCGTGACGATCCAATTTCGGTGCAGGTCATCAGCAGTGATCCAGACCAGGATCCCCTGACCACCACCTATGTGTGGACCCGAAACGGTGTGGTGGTGGCCGCCGCGACCGGGCCCAACTACCCCTTGGGCAATCAGGCCAAGAACGATGTCATTGCCGTCATGGTGACAGTGTCCGACGGAACCCTGAGCGCCGCGAGCGGTGCCAGCGTCACAATCGCGGATACTCCCGCGGTTTTGGGGGGAATTGCGCCGACCTCAGCAAGCTATGGACAATCGATGAGCTTTCAGGTGACGGCCAGCGACGCCGACGGCGATCCGACCGGACCCATCGAGGTGGGCTATGGACCTGCGGGATTCGCGGTGAGCGCCTCCGGGCAGGTGACTTGGACGCCCTCCGGTCCGTTGTTCGAGCACGCGACGGATATGGCGTGGCAGGTACGGTTGCACAATGCCCAGCAGATCACCTTGAGCGGGGTCATCACGGTCAACGATGCTGCCCGGCAGTATCCCCTCGCGCGCACCACGGCGGCGATTCCACTCGGCAACAATGCCATCGACGTCGAGGATTTCGATGGCAACGGACAGCATGAGATATTGATCGGTACCAGCAATAGCTTGTACATCCTCGCGAAAAATGGTGCCGCCGACTACGCGCAGACCTGGGTGTACCCGTACGATCCCATCGCAGATGGCAACAGTACTTCGCCGCAGGGCGCAGGGTTCAATGCCGTGACATCGGGCGATGTGGATGGGGATGGTCATCGCGAGATCTTCTTCGCCCAGGGTCCGGTGATCGTCAAGTTGGATGGTGTGACGCGACGCGAAGTGGGGCGATATGGCAATCAAGGTTCGACGACAGCGGGCACGCCGCCACTCGGCCCCTACTGCACGGCGCTGAAGTACGGAGACATCGATAACGACGGCGTGGGTGAACTTGTATGTCTCGGCAGCAGCGGGGTGTACGGGGCTCCCACGCAGCTCTATGTGCTCGATGCCCGAACCATGACCCTTAAATGGCAAAGCGGCGTGCTCAACGGCGGGACTTCGATGGCCATTGGCAATGTCGAAGGCGGCAGTGGCCTGCAGATCGTGACTTCCGATGGTTTTGTGTTCGACGGCACGAGTCACCAGAACCTGTGGGCGTATGGAGCAGGCTTCGGCAGCATTGTCGATGTGGGCGATGTCAATGGCGACGGCGTGGCCAAAATCGTCGGGGTGGGCAGCGCTGCGAGCGTGATAGTTTTCAGCGCCACGCTGAAGTCCCCGCTCTGGCAAATTGCAACCGGCTCCGTCAGCGGCACCTCGGCCCTCAAAGTCGCGAATCTCGACGGCGTTGGACCCGCAGAAATACTGTTGGGCGATGCGCAGTGGGGCAATGTCACCGTGTATCGCTACAACACGAGTACCCAAGTCGCCGATGTCGTGAGCCAGACCAACTCCCTGGGCGACGGGGTGAGCGCCATTGCGGCCGGCGACGTCGACGGCGATGGGCAGATGGAGATGATTTGGGGCAGTGATTACTACAGCAGCGGGCCGGATACGCTGGCGATTGCTTCCTGGACCTCAACGCCCGTCGTCAAGTGGCAGGGACCCGACGGCGCCGTGCTCGACGGGCCTTTCCTCGGCGCCAAGAACGGGCTGATTGGCGTGGGAAAAAATCGCTTCATGTTTGCCACACCGAGCACCAACAATGCCTACGGCGGGGAGCGGGTCATCGCTCTCGATCCTGCGACTGGATTGTTGACCTTGTCGAGCGAAATCGACTCCAACTGGTCGCGCGACCGTGCCTTCGACGTTGGCAATGTCACGGGAGGCAGCACCGACTCGATGCTGCTCGGTACCGCCACGCTGTATAACGGCTACTTTACTGCCTACGATTTCACCAGCAACACCAAGACCTGGATCTCGGGCCAAGTGGGTGATGGCGTTGCTGTGACGCACGCCGATCTGAATCACGATTCGGTTGACGATCTGATCGGCATCACCTCCGAGGGATATGTGTATGCGTGGGACGTACTACACCAGACCGTGTTGTGGAGCAGTACGCAGTTGACGGGCGGACGAGACGTGGCGGCCGTCGATTTGGACGGTGACGGCGTACCCGAAATCATCGCGCTCGCTCAAAATCGGGTGGTGATCTACAAATACTCGAGCGTGACCTCGGGCTATTTGGAGGCTTTCAGCTATCCGGTGATCGCCAGCAATCTACTGGTGGCCGACACCGACGGCGACGGCGTGCCTGAGATATTTGTGCTCAACGCCTACAACGGCGGCCAGGGCGACGGCAGCATCACGCAACTCAACTCCTCATTGCAGGTACTGCACCAATACACTGTGGCCAATGCAGGCAGTCTGGATCTCGAACAGTCGGCTTTTGGCCGCAAGAACCTGGTCGTTTCGACGTCCAATCCAAACCTGGTTTATAGCCAGGCCTCCAGGATCGCAGTTGTCGACCCCACTTCCGGCACGATCATTTGGCAGTCGCCCTTCGTGTCAGGAGTGGTTCCGGCTCATAGCGTGTCGTTTTACGACTGGAACCATGACGGTCAGTTGGAGATGTGCTTCGGAACTAGCGCTGGCATGTACCTCACGCGCTGAGGTGTCATGCCGGTGCTCGTAATAGTCACCTAATCGGTCTCTTCAGACAATTCTCTTGTCAGTCTCAAAATCGCTTTCCTCGGGCGTGAAACCCCGGGGCTCGGCTTTTGGGGTCAACGGCCGAAAAATAAACCCTTCGAATCCAGAATCCCGGCCTCCGTTTGACCGACAAAGGCGATTTCGCTCCCACGCTTTTTGGACGGTCCGTGCGATCTTGATTCGTGGCAGGATTAGCATATTGCGGTTGCCAGTGCCCCGCAGCGACAAGTGAGGAAGGCGTTGATGGCGCAGGGTATCTCATTTCAACAAGCGGCTGCGCTTGCGAAGCAAGGTGATAGTGACGCCCAGTACGCGTTGAGTTCCGTATTGCACCAACGTGGACAATTCGACGAGAGCCTACATTGGCTCCGTCTTGCGGCGGCGCAAAAACTGATTCCCGCGCAGATAACGCTGGCCACCCTTCTGATGGATGGGCGTCAGTGCCAGCGCGATCGGCAACAGGCCATCGATTTGCTGCAACCGTTGGCAGCTAGCCAAACGCAGGCCAATCTTCTGCTCAGCGAACTGTATGGCTTCGCAGCTCTTGGAGGCGCCGACCGAGAGACCGGCCTTCGGTATCTTCTCGGCGCAGCTCGCTTTGGGGAGGCTGGGGCACTGCGCCAATTGGGGCTGCTCAGCCTCTGCCAGCAACGTTGGAATCTGGCACGTCCGTTGCTGGATGCATCCGCGCGGCGCGGCGATGCCGCCGCGGTGTATGCCCTTGCTTATTGCTACGGCGACGGGATCGGCGGAGCGCCGGACCCGGCTCTCGCCGCGGCGATTAGCGGCGGCGAGGCCGCACGCGGTCAATATCTTTGTCAGCGCGGGGATCGTACGCCAAAGCCGGGTGCCATGGGACCGCAGCCGCCGGCACTGAACATCGACTGGGATTTGCTGGAGCAGGCGCTACCACAGCTCGCCGCGGACATACCGCTTCCCATGGCCGAAATCCTGCACGAGGATCCGCTCATCAGAAAACTGCCCAGCGTGGTTCATCCTCTGGTGCTGGACACCGTCATCAATCTGGCCGCGCCGCTGGTGCAGCGGTCGCAGATCATTGATGCGCGTACCGGCGAGGCCCGTGCCGATCCCATGCGTAGTAGTTCGCACGTCACGCTCGGCCCGCGCCAGCATGACCATGTGTTGGAAGCCCTGGAACGCTGCATCAGCAGCATCTCGGGCGTGCCGACACTGAACGGTGAATTCTTACAGATCCTTCGTTACCGGTTAGGCGAAGAGTTCAGACCGCACGTGGACTATTTTAATGAATCTGGAGCCGGCACTTATCGATCGCTGGCGGATGGCGGACAGCGTGCGCAGACCGTGCTGATGTATCTGAACGACGGTTATCAAGGGGGCAGCACTTGTTTCCCGAAACTGCAGATTGTGATCAAAGGCCGCCGCGGCGACATCCTTCATTTTCATAACCTGGATGCAAACGGACTTGGACACAAGGACAGTCTGCATGCCGGCATGCCGGTAACGGCAGGGGAAAAATGGCTCCTGTCGCAGTGGATACGCAGCGAGAACTATCCCGGACGGCTTACTTGGTAGCTGACCGTTTGGCGGGCTAGGCGCTGGGCCGACGGGCGACCGATTTGTTCATCCGCTAACGAGTGTATGAAGACACATGGCGGCCGCGACCGTGCCCCAGTCAGACGCCCCGAACAGGCCCACCCACTAATGTCCGACAGTGAACTCAGAATTTGCCGATAGTCCCGAGGTCTATGGTCGCGATAACCTGTTCCGGTGCGAGATATCGAGCGACTTGAAATCTTTATCCTTCCATGCAGGAGCAGGACCCATCAAAACCATGACGTGCAGAGAGCTTGGCGGGAAGTGCGATCAAGAATTGTCTGCAATTTCGTGGAACGAAATGCTAAATGTCATGAACACACACTTCCTGGATAAGCATCCGGATGTGGTCAAGGCTAGGGATGAAATCCACCGCAAGACGCGAAGTAAAGGGCCAAAGAGGTGAGGACAATACGGGAAGCGGCTTCAGGAACCCGTGGCGGGCGTTGAGTTCACCGTAAGCCTCACCTACCGGGCGTGAGGAGTTCACCGCAACAAGAAGAGGCGCCGGCCAAATTCGCTCTGTCTAACAACAATCCTTACACTCACGCTAAGTCCCGGTGCCTGCGCCGGCATTCCAGGCCAAAATTTGCGGTACGATCCGTCATGCGTTTGCACTGTGTGGTCCGAACGATCATCGTTTTCAGCCTCTGGGTCGGCGCCGGAGTCGCGGCACCTTCAGGTACCGCACCCCCAAGCGCCGCTGCGGATTCGCGCGCGTCAGCATTGACCGCAGAACAAGTCGTGCAAATCTTGGATGAAACGGTCGATTGGTATCGAACTCTCGGTACGCAACAGCAGAATGCAACACAAGCGAGCGATTTATTGATCCTGTTTGCGAATCGACAAACCGCGGACCAGGTCGTCAGTCTGGCAATAGAACTCGCGCGCGCCAATGCGGAACTTCTCAGTAGCGAAGCCAGCGCGGGGCAAGCCGCCTCAGAGGCGACACCCCTTAAGTCGCTGAGTCAGCAGCAATCACAATTGGATGCGCAGCGTGCGTCGATAGAAGCGGAAATAGCCGGTCTTAAGGAGTCGCGCGCGACCTCAAAGGGTAAGCAGAATGCCTCAGCAAAGCTGACCGAACTTCAGGGCGAACTTGCGATGGTCGCCGCAAGAAGAAATTTGCTGGACACGATGACGGAGTTCACCGACCTGAATAACCCCAAACAGGCGAGCGTCAGTGCGCTTAAGGCCCATATTGATGCAATTGCCGCGACGCTTCCGACCTTGAACGCAACTCCCGCCGCCACGGCGGTTCCCGGCGCATCGCAGCCGAATGCAGCGCCAACCCTGACCTTAAGCAGCAACGAGACGAAGACGGTCGCGACACGTCCCGGGATATGGGACCTTGGCGTCACGGCGGTAAACCTGCATAGAAAGTTCAAGTCGATCGATCTAGTGGATCAGCACACCGCCTCGCTCGCCAAGACCTTTCTTAAGGTGAGCGACTTGCCTCTTACGCAATTGAAAGCGTATTCCGCGCGCAGCGAGGCGCTTGCCGTGCAGGCGGACGGGGCCAATGGCGCGACCCTTGTCGCGCTTCGCGCCGAATTCGATACGCTCGCGTGGCTTTTCAAGCAGACCTCGGAAATTCTCCTGCCGTTGAGCAAAATGCAGGTGCTGCTTGCACAATATCGGCACAACTTGGATAACTGGAAAGACGCCACACGGCGCCAAACCTACGAAGCCTTAAGGTCGCTGGCAATTCGCCTGGGAATACTGGCGGGAATTCTGGCCGCTGTATTCGTGCTCGCAGAGGTTTGGCGGCGTGCCGTGTTTCGCTATGCCCACGAGACACGGCGCCGGTATCAGCTGCTTTTGATTCGCAAGATAGTGATGTGGACAGCCGTCATTCTCATCGTGGGCTTAAGCTTTGCCACGGAGATCAGCACCTTCGCGACCTTTGCGGGCTTGCTCACGGCCGGAGTGGCGGTGGCCATGCAAAGCGTTTTAGTGTCGATGGTCGGATATTTTTTCCTCATCGGTAAATATGGCATTCGCGTGGGAGACCGCATACAGATCGGCACCGTCGTCGGGGAAGTCATCGACATTGGATTGGTGCGAATGCACCTGATGGAACTGCACGCGGACGACCCGATGGCTCCGACCGGGCGGGTGGTCGCCTTTGCCAACCTCATCGTATTCCAGGCATCGGGCGGACTGTTTAAACAGATACCGGGCGTGAATCTATCGTGGCATGAGAACACGGTGGTGTTGCCCATCGTAAGCGACTACACCGTCCTGAAGACTCAGTTGTTGGCGGCGATCACTAAGGTGGTGGAGGAATACCGAGACGAATTCGTGCGGCAGACCAACACAATCAAGGAATCCACAGCCTCGATTTCCGTCCATGACACGCGACCGCAGGTTCAGCTGCATCTAGCGAGCGGCCGGATGGAGGCGCTGATTCGCTACCCCGTGAACCTCAAACATGCCACCGAAATCGATGAGCGAGTCTCCGCGGCGGTGCTCCAAGTCCTTGGAGCCGTTAAAGAGTAGGACTCCCAAAAAGCTATGGCCGGCAAGCCGCCATTGTCCTACACAGCCTTTAGTCGCGAGCCGACAGCGGGCTGCCCCCTAAATTAACAATCTAGCTGTCGCGGCCTTCATCGCGCAGAGGGCTGTGCTGTCACATAGGGGTCCGATATTTCCAATAATTTCGAGCGGACTCAGCAAGCTGCCGGTTCACCTTTCCCGCGAGGCGCGAGTTGGGACGGGCGGGGTGTCAATTTTTCGTTGTTCTCGGAAACCTCAGAGTCGGTGGAACTGTGCCTGTTCGACGCCTTCGGTAAGAACGAGCGGCGCATCAGGATCCGCGAGCGTACCAACGGCGCCTGGCACCTGTATGTGCCGGACGTCGGTCCCGGGCAATTGTATGGATACCGAGTCTGGGGCCCCTACGATCCGGAGAACGGACTGCTGTTCAATCCAAATAAGCTCTTGTTGGATCCTTATACCAAGGCCATCGGGCGACCGTTGCAATGGGCCGATGAGTTATTCGGCTACCAACTCGGGGATCCGAGCTCTGACCCGATATTTGATGAGCGCGATAGCGGCCCGTTTGCGCCGTTGGGCACGGTGATCGATCCTAGTTTCGATTGGAGCGGCGAAAAGCGGCCCTCCTATCCGGCGCACGAAACTTTGATTTACGAAGCCCATGTTCGCGGTATGAGCAAGATGCATCCCGAGGTCCCCGAGCCCCTGCGCGGCACCTATGCGGGCATGGCGTCCGAGCCGATCATCAAGCATCTGAAGAATCTGGGTATCACCGCGCTCGAACTGATGCCTGTGCACTACTTCGCGCAAGATCGACATCTCGTCGACAAGGGATTGCGCAACTATTGGGGCTATAACACGCTGGGGTTTTTCGCTCCCGAGCCGAGTTATGCGTCCAATCCTCAAGTTCCATCGGAGGTGGTCCGAGAATTCAAGGAGATGGTCAAGTCGCTGCACAACGCCGGCATCGAAGTCATTTTGGACGTGGTTTACAACCATACCGCCGAAGGCAATCACGCCGGTCCGACGCTTTCGTTCCGCGGTATCGATAATTTGGCCTACTATCGCGTGGTTCCCGGTGATGCTCGCCACTACATGGACTTCACCGGATGCGGCAACACGTTGAACATGGTGCATCCGCATTCGATTCAGTTGCTGATGGACAGCCTTCGCTACTGGGTCACCGAGATGCACGTGGATGGCTTTAGGTTTGACCTGGCTTCTGCGCTGGCGCGGGAACTTCAAGACGTCGATAAGCTCGGCGCGTTCTTCGACACCATTTATCAGGATCCGACGCTGGCGCCCGCCAAGCTAATCGCCGAACCCTGGGACTTAGGTGAGGGTGGGTATCAAGTCGGCAATTTCCCGTTGGGATGGATGGAATGGAACGGCAAGTATCGGGATACCGTGCGCAAGTTCTGGAAAGGCGACATGGGAGTGCACTCGGAAATTGCCACTCGTCTCGCTGGAAGCGCGGATCTGTACGAAAACAGCCGCCGGCCGCCCTCGGCAAGCGTCAACTTCGTGACGGCGCATGACGGTTTTACGCTTGAGGATCTGGTGAGCTTCGAGAATAAGCACAACGAGGCCAACGGCGAGGAGAATCGCGACGGATTGGACGACAACTGTTCCTGGAACGGAGGCGTGGAGGGCCCCACCGAGGATGCGGCGATCGTGGAACTGCGCGAGCGTCAAAAGCGCAACTTCTGGTGTTCGCTGATGTTTGCGCAGGGCTCGCCCATGATCAGCGGAGGCGATGAGCTCAGCCGCACCCAGGCGGGCAACAACAACGGCTACTGTCAGGACAGCGAATTGTCCTGGTATAGCTGGGATCTGTGTCCACGGAAAGCGCAATTCCTCGACTTTGCACTGCGCGTCAACCAGTACCGCAAAAAGCATCCGAACTTTCATCGGCACGCCTTTTACGATGCCGATCCGGACGCCAAGCATCCCGACAAAAATATCGTGTGGTTCAGGGCGGACGGCAAACGCATGCAGGACAAGGATTGGCAAGACGGCGGCTGGATGCGAACCCTCGGCATGTTCTTGAACGGCACCGCTGCCGAAATCCGCGACGACCACGCACAGTGCGCCGAAGATACCGATTTTTTGCTACTGCTCAACGCCCATCACGAACCCGTGCCATTTCGGATTTCGTTCGAGCTCTACCATGGCGGATGGAAGGTGGCATTTGACACCTCTCGGCCGACGTTGAGCGTGGATACGGAACCGGTGGGACGCAATCGCTTGGTCAAACTGGCGGCCCGATCTTTGGTGCTGCTCAGTCATGAGCGCTAGCTGGATCGCGACCTATCGCCTGCAACTGCACGCGGGATTCCCGTTAAGCGCGGCGCAAGAGGTTCTGCCTTATTTGGCCGAATTGGGAATCAGCCATGTGTACTTGTCGCCCTGCCTTCAGGCAGTTCCCGGCAGTCCGCACGGATATGACGTAGCGGACCCCACTCGAATCAGCGACGATCTCGGCGGCGAAACAGCATGGACCCGCTTTGTTGAGTGCGCTCGCGCTCACGGCCTCACGATATTGCTCGATATCGTGCCGAATCATATGTCGGCTTCGCAGCACAATCCGTGGTGGGACGATGTGCTTACTCACGGACCGTTCAGCAAGTACGCCGAATTTTTTGATTTTAGAAACCCACGAGACCAGCCTTTTCTCGCCCATCTGTGCTTTCTCGCCCGGCCTTACGGCGCGGCACTAGAGGCCGGCGAATTGACCCTGCACATCGAGAACGGAATTCCCCGCGTGCTGCACTACGAGCATAGCTGGCCGCTAGCGCCCGCCTCATGGGGAATCCTGCTGTCCCAAGCCGCGCTCGCCGACGACTGCTTTCATGAACTGGAACGGTTGCGGCGCATCGCGGACCCGAGTGACGTCGACCGGACGACCTATCAGCGCCATGTGCGACAGGCGCAGCGCATTCTTGCAAATACTGCTGGAACTGCAGAGCTTCGGGGCGCAGCCGATCGGGTGCAAGGCGATAAAGCACTGTTCGATGCGGTCATGCAAAGACAGTTCTACATGCTGCACGACTGGAAGCTTTCCAGTGAACTGACCAATTACCGCCGCTTTTTCGACATTAATGCATTGATTGGCGTTCGCGCCGAGCTCCCCAACGTGGTTGCCGCGACCCATGCGCGTATTGAGGAGATGATCCTCAAGGGCGATATCGACGGCGTGCGGGTCGATCACACCGATGGACTTCGAGACCCGCTCGCGTACTTCAAGCGGCTGCGCGGACTGCTGCCGGACGGGAGAATTTATATCGAGACCATCCTCGAAAATGACGAGCGGCTCAACGAGGAATGGCCGATAGACGGCACCGTCGGATATGACTTCCTCGCCAAGGTCAATCGCTTATGGATGGACGATCAAAGAATTGAGGTTTTGACCGCGACGTATTCGGATTTCACCGGCCATTCGGTCGACTTCGGCAAGCTCGTACGCGAAAAGAAACGTGCGATTGTGGAATCGGCATTTTTCGACGCACATCAGCAACTGACGGCCGCGGCGCTGCTGATTGCTCGAGATGATTGGCGGTGGCGCGACTTGAGCCCGCGACAATTGCGCGAAGCATTGGCCAGGCTGACGACCGCATTGCCCATCTATCGGACCTACCGGACAGCGCTATCGATTCGAGATGAGGACAAGCGGATATTGTTGGAGGCGCTGCAAAGCGCGCGCCTAGGGTCTCCGGAACTAGACAGGGCCGCGTTTGATTTTTTGGGCCTGTTGTTCACCAAGTCGCCGATCAACGATGCTGAGGCGGATTTTATTGCCACGTGGCAGCAGCTGACGCCGGCCGTCATGGCCAAGGGGGTGGAGGACACCACGTTTTACTGTTTCGATCGGTTGGTATCGTGCAACGAAGTGGGATCACAGGCGTCGCTCGTGGGCATTTCCGCCGACAAATTTCACGAATTTTGTCACTACTTGAGCGACCGCTGGCCGAACACCATGCTGGCGACCACCACACATGACAATAAACGCAGCGAAGATGTACGCACGCGCATTTCGATACTCTCGGAGATACCGGATCGCTGGTCCGAGGCGCTGCATCTGTGGTCGCAGCTCAATGCTGCAGCCTGGCAGAATCGTTTGCCGGATCGTCATGCGGAGTATCTGCTGTATCAAACGCTTATCGGCGCATGGCCCATCGATCGCGAACGCTGCTGGCAGTACATGCTCAAAGCCTGCCGCGAGGCCAAAATCAATACCTCTTGGCATGAGCCAAACAACGGCTATGAGGAAAAGATCCGCGGCTTCGTCGGTGGGGTATTTGAAACACCCGAGTTCATTGCAAGTCTTGAGCGCTTCATCGAGCCGCTGATTCTGCCCGGGCGAATTAACAGCTTGGCGCAGACCCTGATCAAAATGGTCGCGCCCGGGGTTCCTGATTTTTATCAGGGAACCGAATTGTGGGACTTGAGCCTAGTCGATCCGGACAATCGACGGCCGGTGGATTTTGCATTGCGATCGGAGCTGATGAAGCGGGCCCGCCGGCTGACAATCGCCGAGGTGCTGACTGAGTGGGATTCGGGGCTGCCAAAGTTGTGGATGACCGACCGAATTCTCGCGATTCGCCGTGAACGCGCTGAGGATTTTTCTGCGCAGAGCCGGTATCAGCCGCTCGTTGCGCTGGGAACTCATTTGGGGCGGCTGCTCGCCTTTCGCCGAGGAGAGAATCTTATCGCGGTGGTTCCGCGCCTTACGCAGACCCTGGCGGGCGAGTGGGGTGATACGCGCCTGCCGCTCCCAAGCGGGGCATGGCGAAATTGCTTCACGGACGACGTGGTGCAGCAGGAAGTTTCGCCGGCGGAACTGTTCAGATCGTTCCCGGTCGCCCTATTGTTTCGGGACCCCACGTGACCTTTTCGGTGTGGGCGCCTAACGCGAAGTCGGTCGATCTGATCTTGGCCGCGCGCCGAATCCCACTTCAGCGCATCGACGATGGGTACTGGCAGACCGAGTTGGCAGATCACCGATATTGACGCAGGCTATCGATATTCAATCGACGGATCGGAGCCGCTGCCCGACCCGCGCTCACCGTGGCAACCCGCGGGAGTCCACGGAGCGTCATACGTTGCCGAAGGAATTGGGCGAAATCAGGGCGCGCGCGCCGGCGCCAAGTTCCGCGCCAAGCCGCTGGAACAAGCCATCATCTACGAACTCCACATCGGGACATTCACCGCCGAAGGCACCTACGCATCGGCGCGCGGAAAGCTGCCGCATTTGCTTGAACTTGGCGTGACACATCTTGAACTGATGCCCGTGGCGACATTTCCGGGTCGACGCGGCTGGGGCTATGACGGGGTGGATCTGTTCGCGCCGTTTCCCGCCTACGGCACGCCGGCGGAGCTCGTTGCTTTCGTGGACGACTGCCATTCGCACGGCCTTGCCGTACTGCTGGACGTCGTATACAACCATTTGGGGCCGGACGGAAATTATCTTGCACAATTCGCCCCTTACTTCACCGATCGATACCGGACCGAGTGGGGCGCGGCCATCAATTACGACGGTCCGCACAGTGACGGAGTGCGCCGGTTCGTCATCGACAATGCCCTGATGTGGCTTCGCGACTATGGCTTTGACGGCTTGCGCCTCGATGCCGTGCACGCCATTTTTAGTTTCAAGGCCGTCCATGTGCTCGAAGAGCTGGCGATCGCCGTAAAGGGATTGGGCGAGGAGTTGGACCGGCCCTTGACGCTGATTGCCGAGAGCGATCTTAACGATCCGCGGCTGATCCGCGGCCTATCGAGCGGCGGCTACGGCCTGGATGCGCACTGGGTGGACGATTTTCATCATGCCCTGCATCGATACTTTACCGGCGAGACCGACGGCTATTACGCCGACTTTCAGGGTCTAAGCGATGTGGCCAGGGCGCTATGCGATGGTTATGTGTACCAGGGGCAGCATTCGCAGTATCGGGGGCGCCGGCATGGCAGAGCGCCCTCCGCCGTTGCCGCACATCAGCTGGTGGTGAGCGCGCAGAATCATGACCAGATCGGCAATCGCGCCCAGGGCGAGCGCCTGAGCATGATGTTGAGCTTGCCTCAGCTCAAGGCCGTTGCGGCGCTGACGCTGCTGTCACCCTTTGTACCCCTGCTTTTTCAAGGCGAGGAGTGGGGCGCAATGACGCCGTTCCTGTACTTCACGGATCATGAAAATGCCGAATTGGGCCGACGGGTCGCCGAGGGGCGCACCCAGGAATTTCGCGCCTTTCAATGGCGGGGCATCGTTCCAAATCCTCAAGAGCTCGATACCTTCTTTCGGTCAAAATTAGATTGGTCCGAGGTGTCCCAGCCGGCTCACGCCGAGCTATTCACTTGGTACCGGCAGCTCATTCATTTGCGCAGGGCCAAAAGCGTATCTCCCGAGAGCCCTGGGAAGTCGGTCAAGGCGTTGGTGAACTTCAATGCACAGGCTGAGTGGCTGAACTTTTTCCACCATGGAATCCTCGCTGTGTTCAACTTCCGCAACGAGGCGCAGCGCGTGCCCCTGCCAGGCGGCGAGTGGGAATTGGTGCTGCGGTCAGATTCCGCGCAAGCGCCGAGCGATCCCATGCCGGCTCAGACAACGTTCGTTTACATCGGGGTTCTCGAGTAGCCACTTATTGGAGTTCCCCGCAGCTCATGGCCTTCGTTGCAGTCTTAAAGTGCCGAGCCTGCTTACCCACGAATCTGAGCCCTGTGAAGAGCTCAGTTCTGATCTCCCGAATCAACGCAGCTCAGAGTCAGACTATTGAAAGCCAGCCTCTTTGGCAGCCCGAACGTCGCAAGCCGAGACCGCCGCCGTATGATTGCCCCGGCTGCTGCGAAGGAAGGTGAGGGGCGGCCTTTGGTTGTTGCACTTAATTGCGACATAAATGTCTGCCACCGCCGACAATAGGAGCCGTTCTTTCGTATCATCCATTTCTCCTGGCCCAGAGTGGGCGAATCATGCGAAACGGGGCTAGCGTCGATGCTAGCCCCGCGGGCCTCTCGCCGAGGCCTCCCATCGCTTCTGGTTATTGCTTTTCAGACTCCGCTGCCGCCTTTGCATTTGCTTTTGCCGCGCTGTAGTCCGCTTCCGCCTGATCCTTGCACATCTTTTGTGCGCCGCCGCTCGCAGACTCGCACGTGGCAAGTGCCACCTTGCGGTCCCCATCAGCCTTTGCAACGGCAAGATTGTAGGCATCCTTTGCGGCCTCATTGTTGAAGGCGACGAGTTTGTCATCGACCTTCTGTGCAGCACCGTTCAGGTCTTTAGCCGCCGAATTTTCGCTCTTCGCCACTTCGTTGGCAGCTTTCTGCTCGGCGGTTGCCGTGTCCTTGGCCACCCGATCGGGTGATTTTGCATTGTTGCAGGCGCCGATGCAGAGGGTGGCAATGACTATTGCGGAGGTTAAGTGTAATCGCATACTGATCTCCTTCGTATGATCGGACGTCACAGCGGTCGTTTGACCAGGGCTCTTTAGGCAAACGGCCAAATGCGTGTGGCCTAGTCACCGATCCATGCTGGACCATATTGGCATCGACAAATAATCGAGTTGTCAGTGCAGCGACTCAATCCGTGTAGGACGAGCGCTCGGAGGAGTGCAGGTCAGAAGAGACGCCTTGTCAGTTCTTGAGCGTCAATAGGCCCGAATCGCCGCATCGCATGCGCTTCGCTAGAGCTTGGGATAGGGCGCGCCATCCTTGTGGACGAACCGGCCGTCGGCATTGGAACTCATCATGTCGATATCGGAGCAAGTCGTGAGGTCGAGCGGGTCGCGAGAGCCTACTTCCAGATAGACGGCCACCGCGGAGGATTTGTTGACCAGATGATGGCCGTTGCCGGTGCCTTTCGGAAACGTCGCGCAATCGCCTGCGCGCAACAGGGTCTCGCCGCCGTCTTCGATGAGCGTCACTTCGCCTTCGAGCAGATAGACGAACTCGTCTTCGTGGCTGTGCCAATGGCGCTGGCTGGACCAGCCGCCCGGCGGCAACGTCATCAGATTGACGCCGAAATCGCGAAGCCCGCCCGCCGCGCCCAAGCGCCGCCGCGTGCGTGTGCTACAGGGCGCGTCGAATGGCGGCGGATAGCCAGAACCCTTACGTGCGGCAACGGTGGCGACGTCGATTTTGGGCATACATGACTCCTCACTCCGTGGAAATCGAATTGACAGCCGCCGCATACGGCTTGTGTCCGATTGTGAACGCGTGCTCGGGTGATCTTGATTGTTCTTGCAATAAATCATTTTGGACGGTCCGTCAAACGTGCGCATGACCGCTCGTGCGCCGCGGCCTAGGACACTGCCGTGTGATTCAGTGCCGGTTCGGCAGTGCGGCACCGCGTTTTCGTTTGACATAAATTGACTCTGCCGGTCGATCGTGAGGCGCCGCTCGCAATGGGGGCAAGTCGGCGTCGTTTTCGTCACAGATTCCCCGTCGCGGTTTCACTACACTTTTTTTCACCTGCAAACGCAGGCCGATAGTGGAGCCAATGAATGATTCGCCAACTTGCCGCGCAAGACACGCGCACTTCCCCCTTGAGTCGGGGCACCTTCTTCGCGCTGATCCTTATCAGCGTCGCCGGCATGCTTGGCGGCTGCGAATCGTCGCATAATTCGCAGGGCTTTTCGCAGGGCGCGCAACTCGCGTCAATCGATGTGGGACCGCCCGACAGCAATGTCCCGCTGGGCCTTAGCCCCCGTTTCACAGCTACCGGAATTTTCAGCGACGGCAGCAAGCAGGATCTCTCAACGCGGGTCGTGTGGCGCTCCATGAACACCGCCGTCGCCTCGATGAGCAACGGGGGCGTCGCCACGACGCTCAATCCCGGAGCGACGACGATCATGGCGACTCTCGGCCGCACGGTGGGATCTACCAGCCTTACCGTCACGCCGGCCGTCTTGGTGTCGATCGGCGTAACACCGACGAACCCAAGCATCGCGAGTGGTTTGACCGATGGGTTCAGCGCGACGGGTATCTACAGCGACAATACTGCGCATGATGTCACCGGTGCGGTGAGCTGGAGTTCCTCGGACGCGACCGTCGCCTCGGTCAGCCCAGGTTCGGGCATTACCGAACTCGTCACCTCGCTCGCGCCCGGCACGACCACGATCACGGCCTCGCTTGCCGGGGTGTCCGGATCCACAGTGCTCACCGTGACCGCCGCCACCTTGGTTTCCATTGGCGTCACGCCCATGAATACGACGGTCGCCAAAGGACTCACCACCGCCTTGAAGGCGAGCGGCGTCTACACCGATAACTCTATCCACGATCTAACCGCGGCGGTGAGCTGGAGTTCCTCGAACTCGACAGTCGCCTCCATCAGTAACGCTGCGGGCTCCGCAGGGCTCGCCACCGGCCTTACGACCGGTTCGACCACGATCACGGCGCTGTTCGGCGGCGTGTCTGGATCAACGAATTTGACGGTCAGTCCCGCGACACTCGTGTCGATCGGCGTAACTCCCGCAACTCCCAGCCTCGCCCAAGGACTGGCCCTCCAGTTCACGGCGATGGGGACCTTTACCGATAACTCCACACAGGACCTGACCGCCACCGCCTTGTGGAGTACGTCCGATGCGACGATCGCGAGCATCAGCAATTCGCCCGGATTTGAAGGGAAGGGGACGGCGCTCAATACGGGCACGGCGACCATCACGGCGACGATGGGCACGATCCAAGGTTCGAGCAGCTTGACCGTGACGGCGGCAACGCTCGTATCGATTGCGGTAACGCCGGTTAATCCCAGCGTTGTGAGCGGTCTTAGCACTCAAATGACCGCGACCGGCACCTACACCGACAACTCGACTCAAAATTTGACCACCGCGGTCGCCTGGACCTCCTCTGTGCCGACCGTGGCGGGCATCAGCAACGCCGCGGGCTCGCAGCGGACTCGCGATGGCGATTGCCCCCGGGACGACCACCATCACGGCCGCAAGCGCGGGCGTGTCGGGCTCGACGACCCTTACCGTCACGCCGGCAATACTCGTGTCGATCGCGCTGACGCCGGCAAATCCGAGCATCGCCAACGGCACGACGCAGCAGCTCACGGCGACCGGAACCTACACAGACAACTCCACGCAAAATCTTACCGCGATGGTGAGCTGGAGTTCGAGTGACGTCAGCGTCGCTGCGGTAAGCAATGCTGCGGGATCGAACGGCTTGGTCAAGACCTTCAGCCAAGGGTCCATCACGATCGGCGCTGCACTCGGCAGTATCTCCGCCTCGACCACCTTCACCGTCACCCCGGCCACCTTGGTTTCGCTCACCGTGATTCCCTCAAATCCGAGCATCGCCAACGGAACTTCGCAGCAATTCCTGGCCACCGGTACCTACACCGATAACTCGACACAGGATCTGACGAGTGCGGTCAACTGGAGTTCCTCGGACAACAGCATCGCTTCGCTGAGCAATGCGCCAGGATCGAACGGCCTCGCCTCGACGCTCGCACCGGGTGCTATCACCGTCACGGCCATCTTGGGCAGCGTCTCGGGCTCGACCGGATTGACGGTGACCCCTGCGGCGCTCGTCTCCATTGCGGTCATACCCGCCAATCCCAGCGTCGCGAATGGCACCCACCAACAGTTCGCGGCGACAGGAACCTATACGGACAGCTCGACGCAACCTTTGACCGCGGCGGTCACCTGGAGCTCCTCAGACACGACGGTCGCAACGATCAGCAACGCCGCAGGCTCCAATGGCCTCGCGAACTCGCTGGCTCAGGGCTCCGTCACCATCACCGCGACCTTGGGGGCCGTCTCGGGGACCACCCTATTGAGCGTCACGCCGGCGACTCTGGTCTCCATCGCCGTGACCCCGGCCAACGCGAGCATCGCCAGCCGCATGAATGAGCAGTTCACCGCGACCGGAACCTATACCGACGGCTCGACGCAGAACTTAACCGCCGCCGTGACTTGGGCGAGCTCAAACCCCCTCGTTGCCATGATCAGCAATGCGGCGGGTTCCGTTGGTCTCGCATCAAGCAGCGAAGTGGGTCAAGCGTCGATCAGTGCGGCATTGGGCGCCATCGCCTCGCCGGCGGTCACTTTGAGCGTGACGGGCGAACCGGAGTTCGCCTTTGTGGCGAACCAAAACGACAACACCGTTTCCTCCTTCTCGATCGGCACCGGCGGTGCGCTGACCCAGGTTGGCACCCCGGCGGCGGCCGGCTCGGAACCGAACGCCGTGGCCGTCGATCCCACGGGTCGATATGTGTATGTGGCCAATTGGAACGACGGCACGATCTCTGAATACGCCGTGGGTTTGGACGGCTCGCTGGCCAGCATCGGCACGGCCATCGCGGGAGGCCAGCCGGCCTCGATCACACTCGATACGACCGGTCAGTATGTGTATGTAGCGAATCTGGCCAGCAACACCATTTCCGAGTACGCGATCGATACGGGCGGCGTACTCAAGGCCTTGGGGAACGTGCCGGCGGCGGGTGCGCCGATCTCAATCATGGCCGATCCCGTCGGGCACTACCTGTATGTGGCGGATCAGGGCGGCAATTTGCTGTCCGAGTATTTGATCGGTGCGGGCGGCGTACTCAGCTCGATCGGTACCATCGCGACCGGCAATAATCCTCAAGCCGTGACGGTCGATCCCAGCGGTCGCTATGCTTACGTGGCGAATTGGAACGACGCGACGTTGTCCGAGTACACGGTCAATGGCGACGGGACGCTCAGCGCCATCGGGACGATACCGACCGGCAGCTGCCCCGAATCGGTCACCGTGGATTCCTCCGGTCGCTATGTGTATGTGGCGAACTGGTGCAGCAATACCGTGTCCGAGTACGCGATCGGCACCGGTGGTGTGCTGAGCATCGTCGCGCACCGCCTCGACGGGTAATGGTCCGTGGTACATCACGATCGACCCCACCGGCAGCAATGTCTATGTGGCCAATTTCAGTGACAGCACGGTGTCTGAGTTTGCGATCGGCGCCGGCGGGGCGCTCAACGTGGTTGGCACGGTCTCGACCGGAAGCGGGCCCAACGCCATTACCACAGGCTACTGATCGGCAAGCCAGGTCTTTGCCCGCTCTAAGGCCTCGCAGCGAGCCAGCCACTTTGGGGGCTCTTTCAGAGCGCTGGCAGCCGAGGGCGTGAGACCTCATATCCTTTAAGGTACTATCGCTGCCACAGCGTGGCGATGTGGGGTCTTGCGGCGACAATCCGGCGCGACCAAAAAGAGAGCCGCCGATCAATGCGGGGAACTAACGCATGGTGAGGGACTCACAAGATGAACCCTTCAAGACGAGAGCGGAGACAGGGAGACTAAGGACTAAGGACCGGAAATGGATGTCAATGGGGAGGTTCTATGAGAAAACATCTTAGCGCCATGCTCAGCGTGACCCTACTCGCTGTCGCCCCGGTGGGATTTGGGTATGCCAGCGGCGGCGGACCCACCT
Source organism: uncultured Gammaproteobacteria bacterium (assembly GCA_963749775.1). Lineage (GTDB taxonomy): Bacteria > Pseudomonadota > Gammaproteobacteria > Steroidobacterales > Steroidobacteraceae > Bog-1198. The sequence continues at coordinate 926,975 of CAVVPB010000001.1, read as the reverse complement.
CCAACGGAGACAGCCCAGCGGGCGCGGTCACGAGCGAGTTGCAAAACGCCGTGGGCGCGGCAAAGTCGGCATACTACCGGGGCTTGAGCTCAGTCAGAAAAGCGCAAATGTACGACGCTGAAGCCGCGAAGGCGTCGACGCCCGAAAAATCCACGAATGCCCACAACAAGGCTCAAAAAGCCTATGGCGAGTCGCTGTCGTCATTCATTGACGCCGTCGCAATTCAGCCGACGCTGTACCAGGCGTGGAATTATTTAGGATTTGCCAACCTGCATCTCGGCAACTACGAGGACGCGGCATCGGCGTATACCAAGGCGCTCGACCTTAACCCGAACAATCCAGAGGCCATTGCCCGTCGTGGCGAAGCGTTTCTCGGGCTCAACCAAATCGAGGACGCAAAGGCGGCCTACATGGCGTTGATCCGAGATTCCCCATCGCTTGCCGATGAACTCATGACCGCTATGCGCCGGTGGACCGATGCGCATCGACAGAACGCACAGGATCTGTCTCCGGCGGAGATCGAGTCGCTCGCAAAATGGATCGATGAGCGCGCCGCAATCGCGGCGCAGACCGTCCGCCGCTGATCATCTTGGCGAGTTTAGGGCGGGCAGAGCGCCATGCCGGTGATGATCGCACCGACGCAGCCGTACTGGAGTTTTGAGATGCGCTCCTTGAGTATCAGCGCCGCGAACGCGAGCGTCACAACCGGGTAGGCTCCCGTCAAGGGAACCACCATGGAGATCGGGCCATAGCGGCTCGCGATCATCACGCCGAGATCGCCGCCGGCCATCATGCCCATCGGCACGAACGAGTGCAGATATTCGCGTGCCGAGTGCGTTCCTTGCCGGCCCTTAAGGAACCCATACAGCCCCAGCGACAGGACGCCGCCGAGGGTGTTGCACAGCATGAGATTGACCTCGCTCGCGTCGGCAAGCGAGTAAGCGTGCTTGACGATGGTGTTGGACGTCGCCCAACAGGTCAGCGCGAGGAAGGCGAGCGGGATCCAGCGCCGGCTGAGAATCTTTGTATCGGCGTCCGGCGGCGAATACGAGAGCCCGAGGCAGCCGCCGATCACGAGCGTCACCGCCAGGTACTGCAACGCGCCCAACTCCTCGCCGAGGAAAATCCGCGCGAATACCACGGTGAGAGCCGGATAGGCCGCCGACAGCGTACCGACGATCGTGATGGGACCCGCGATGATCGACTCGAAGTACAGGATCCAGCCGGTGCCGTCGATCATGTAGGCGAGGACACCGAGTGCAAGGAACTCCCGGCCCTCGGCCGGCAGCAGCGGCGGATGGTCATGGGTGAAGAACCAAGTCAGGTTGACGATCGCCTTGGCGAGCACGAAGTACACGCAGAAGCGGGCCGGCGACACCTCGCCGATGTACTTTTTGACCAGCCCCTGGCCGACGCCGTACAGGAATAGCGCGATCATCGAAGGCGTCAGCCAGACAAGCAGGGCCGTATTGGCGGGGGTTGCGGACATTGCCCATTCTGGTGCGTCGACGCCTCCGGCGCTATCGGGACTTAGCAGCGCTCAGGCATCATAACCGGGCCGCCTTTGCGGCTTGAGGACTTAAAGGCATGCACAAGATCCTGATCAACGGCGCGTGGGTCGACGCGCTCATCGAGACGAGCCGCGAGATCAAGAACCCCGCGACGCTGAAATCGCTCGGCACAGTCCCTGACTGCGGCCCCGCGGACGTCGCCCGTGCGGTCGCGGCGGCGAAGGCGGCGCAGCCTGGCTGGTGGAAGATTCCCGGCGTCGAGAAGGCGAAGCTGCTGCGGGAGATCGGCGCCCGAATCCGCGCCCGCGAGCATGCGCTCGCATCCCTGATGACCCAGGAGACCGGCAAGCCGCTGTGCGAGGCCGTCGACTGCATCGACTGGGTGGCAGCGTGCTTCGAGTACTACGGCGAGGTGGCGCGCTCGTCCTACGGCAATTCGGTGCCGCCGGTCGCGCCCCACCAGCTCAACTTCACCATCAAGGAGCCCTTCGGCGTGGTCGCTGCGATCGTGCCGTTCAATTTCCCGCTGCTGCTGATGGCCTGGAAGGTGGCGCCGGCCATCGCGGCGGGCAACACGGTGATCTGCAAGCCGCCGCACCAGAATCCGCTGTCGAACCTCAAGCTCGCCGAGGTCTACGACCTGCTGCCGCCCGGCGTCGTCAACGTCGTGACCGGCGCGGCCGAGACCGGTACCGCGCTGGTCGAGCATCCGGACGTCGACCTAATCGCCTTCACGGGCTCCACCGCGGTCGGGCGCAAGATCGCCGCGGCTGCCGGCGCCCAGCTCAAGAAGGTCAACCTCGAACTCGGCTCGATCGATCCGTTCATCGTCTTCAAGGACGCCGACCTCGACGTCGCGGTCCCCGGCGTCGCCTGGGCGCGGCTCCTCAACTCCGGCCAGGTCTGCACCTCGAGCAAGCGCATCTACGTCGAGCAGCCCATCGCCGCCGAGTTCTCGGAGCGGATGCAGGAGTATGTCGCGCGGCTCGAAGTCGGCGACCCCATCGCACCCGACACCGACTTAGGTCCGCTGATTTCGCATCGAGGCGGCGCAGCGGGTCGAGGACCAGGTTGCGCGCGCGTTGAAGGACGGCGCCACCCTCAAGCTCGGCGGCGCAACCTTTCGGCCGGCAGGACTGCCCGGACACTTCTTCCAGCCGACACTCCTGACCAACGTGCGCCACGGCAGCGTCGCGACGCGCGAGGAGATCTTCGGGCCCGTGCTGTCGATCACGACGGTGGCCGACGCCGACGAGGCGATCCGGCTCGCGAACGACTCCGAGTACGGGCTCGGCGCCTCGATTTACACCAAGGACCTCGCGACCGCGATGCGGGCGATGGAGTCGATCAAGGCCGGCACCTTCTGGATCAACGATCCGCTGACCGACAATGACGCGGCGCCTTTCGGCGGCATGCGCCACAGCGGCATCGGGCGTGAGCTCGGGCCCGAGGGACTCGACGCCTTCCGCGAGCCCAAGCATGTGCATTTGGACTGGGCCATGGAGCGCAAACCCTGGTTCTTCCCCTACCGCGATCGCAAGCCGCCAGGCGGCGGGGGGAATGTCTGACGCCGACGATCCGCTCGTTCAAACGCATGCGGTTATAAGCTCATTCTCCTTTTGCCTAAATGCGGCTGTGAATGAGCGATAACATCGGACAGGGCATCGAGGCGTCTGGGCGCCATAGCGGCGGTATTTAAGGCATGGACATCAAGGCAAGACTTTCGCAATGGTGGGCAACGGCGCTTGAGCCCGGGGCCGCACCGGAGCTCGCTGACCTCAATCGTGCGATGGAGTCGCTCTCGGCGGGTCAGCGAGTCGAGCGCGCGGTCGAACTCCTACCCGGCAATCATGTGCTGACGTCGAGCTTCGGCGCCCAGTCGGCGGTCATGCTGCATCTCGTGAATGCCGCCGTTCCCGGCGTACCCGTCGTGTTGCTCGACACGGGCTATTTGTTCCCGGAAACCTACGGGTTCATCGATGAGTTGACCGAGCGGCTCAAACTGAATCTTAAGGTGTTTCGCGCCGATTTCTCTCCGGCGTGGCAAGAGACGAGATTCGGCAAGCTATGGAATCAAGGCCTGGTGGGTATCGAGCGCTACAACCGCATGAACAAGCAGGAGCCTATGGACCGGGCGTTGACCGAGCTGCACGCGGGAACCTGGTTTGCGGGATTGCGCCGCGCGCAAGCCAAGACGCGTGCACAGATCGCCCCGATCGAATTTAAGCGCGGACGCTACAAAGTCCATCCGCTGTTCGACTGGAGCGACCGCGACATCGGTCGCTATCTTGAAAAACACCACCTGCCGTTTCACCCCTTGTGGAAAAGAGGCTACGTCTCGATCGGCGATTGGCACACGACCCGTGCGCTCGCCGAAGTGGAGAGTGCGGAAGAGTTGAGATTCTTTGGCCTAAAGCGCGAGTGCGGCCTGCATGAATGAGAGCGCCTAGGAAAAAAGCATGCGCTCACTCACGGCGCCCAGCATCACCGCGATGAGTGTGCGGGTCACTCGGGGGGGCAGGCGGATGGTGATGCGCGAGGCAATCAAAACGCCCGGAATCGATCCGAGGAGCAGGGCGGCCAGTATGTTGAAGTTCACGTGACCCAAGAACGCATGTCCCAGACCCGCGATCAGGGTCATCGGCAGCGCATGAGCGATGTCCGTCGCGACGAGTCGGTCTGAGTTGAGCCTTAAAGGATAGAGCACCAGCAGCATGACGACGCCGAGTGCCCCTGCGCCCACCGAGGTCAACGTGACCGCAACACCCAGGATCAAGCCCGCCAGTGCGGTGAGCAGGACTTTGTGACGCTCCACGGGCCCGAGCGCTCGTGCCGTCACTTTAAGGCCGAGGCGCTGCAGCGGCGTCTGAAAAATGAGCCCCACAGCGGTGAGGGCGAGAATAATCGCGAGGGAGCGCGAGGTGATCGCATCGGCCGCACTCGGCGCTCGGCGCGTGAGCCAAAGAGCGCATAACACCACCGCCGAACCGGGAAGACTTCCAAGCAAGAGTCGCCCGACGATCGGCCAGTCCACACGCCGACTGAATCCGAACGAGGCGGTTGCAACGAGCTTCGTGGTCGCAGCAAACAAAAGATCCGTGCCCACCGCCACGGCGGGTGACTGCCCGAACAGCAGCATCAATATCGGCGTCATCATCGATCCGCCGCCGACGCCGGTGAGGCCAACCATCGTGCCGACCAGAAGTCCCGCCGCTACGTAAAGAGGAGTGTCGGTCATTGCTGCTTCAGTTGAAGATCACGCGAATCGAGCCTGCCGATAGAGTACCACCCGAATCTGTTTCAGTTAGATCGCGTCGCTATAAGTGTATATCTTAAGGGGGCGCCCGGCCGTTCATTATCTTGCTTGACAGCTGCAACGCGACGGCCGCGATCTGACGGGGGGGCAGGTGAGCGCCCTGACCCTTCAATCCCGCTGCATTGGTTTACGCTCCGAGGGACCGGTTGGCTCCCCCGCCACCCCCCGTTGGGGTGGCAAGGCCTTGAAGTCAATGCCGTTGTTGGTATTGCCGTTGCGACCTACCCACACTGTCCGTGATGGTGAAGGATCCCGCCGAGTTTCCCGTTGCGGCGCGAGAAGAGTTTGTACTAAGGTTCCGAAAGTCACCCAGATGCGGCTGAGCATCCCGAACACGTCGATTTTGAACACGGAGGTCAGCAAGGCGGTCACTTCATCTGCCGTAGTTGTCGGCATTGACCGCCGCTTCCGAACAGGAGATCGAATGAAGATTGCGCGTTTTGATGCGGGGAACGGTCCCCGGCTCGGCGTTGCGAAAGACGACAGAGTCGTGGATCTTCAAGTGTTAGGATTTGGGCACACCGCCATCCGCGAGTTGATCCCCGGCGGGGCCGAGCTGCTGCGCGACATCGCGAATCGCGCCGCCCACGCCAAAGCCGACCACAATCTTGCCGAGGTGCGCTTGTTGGCCCCGATTGAAAGGCCGGGAAAATATCTTGCCATCGGCATGAACTACAAAAAGCACGCCGAGGAAGTCGCGCGTATGGGGATACCGACTCCGCAGCAGCAGCTCTGGTTCAATAAGCAGACCAGCTGCATTATCGGGCCCTATGACGCCATCGACCCTGGCGTCACGGAGAAGCTGGATTATGAAGTTGAGCTCGGTGTTGTCATCGGCAAGTCCGCCAAGCGCGTGCCCTACGAGAAAGCGCGGGAGCATATCTTCGGCTATTTTGTGGCCAATGACGTCTCGGCTCGAGACTGGCAGTTCCATTCCCCGACCTTTACGGTCGGCAAATCATTCGACACGCATGGTCCGATAGGACCCTGGATTGTGACGGCGGATGAGATCGAAGATCCCCACACGCTGGAATTGAAATGCCTTGTCAACGGGCAGGTTCGACAGGCATCGAACACCTCGCAGATGATTTACAACATTTTTCAGCAGATCGCCTATCTGTCGACCGCCTTTACCTTGGAGCCCGGTGATCTGTTGGCGACCGGCACCCCGGAGGGCGTTGGGGCCGGCATGGTGCCACCCGCATTCCTTCACCCCGGCGATGTAGTTCGCTGTGAGGTCTCAAGGATAGGCGCGATCGAAAACCGCGTGATTCGTCCGCACTAGAATGCCCGTACCGCGCGCGATTCTGTACATTGCACTGCTGGGCGCGGCGGCGGCTGTTGCTCTGACCATTTACAACGGTCACCGGGAGGCCCAGTTGCTGCGCGCCGATCCCGACGCGATTCCCGGAAACCGTCCATTGATGCAGTTCGCGGCGACGCGCGGCGCCCCGAAGTTTCGCGCGCATTGTGCGACCTGTCACGCGGTCACCGGCCACGGCGACCCGGTTCGCGGGATTCCCGACTTGACCGATCGCGACTGGCTGTTCGGCTCTGGCATGGTCAGTGAAATCGAGCGCGTCGTCGCCTACGGCATTCGCTCGAACAACCCAAAGGCTTGGAATCTTGCGCGAATGCCCGGATTCGCACGCGCACAGCCCAGTATGACGGACGTGAAGATCGTGCCGCTGTCTCCCGGCAATATTCGGGATGTGATCGAATATTTGATTTACCTGCAAGGGGGCCCCGCCGATGCGGCGGCCGCTTCGAGAGGTGCGATCGTCTATTCCGGTGCGGGTGGCTGCTATGACTGCCATTCCGCCGATGGCAAGGGAGATTCCGCGATCGGCGCGCCGAACTTGGCGGATAAAGTCACCCTGTATGGCGACGGCAGCCGCGCAGCATTGTTTGAATCGATCGCCAACGGGCGCCAGGGAGTCTGCCCCGCCTTCATCAACAACCTTAATCCCGCCGCAATCCGCGAAGTCGCGCTATACGTCTTTTTTCTGTCTCACCCCACGGATAAACCATGACATTAAAAGCCGCGAATTGGCGCGACCCCGCTCGAGTCAATGCAAGTCGATCACTCGTGCTGATGGCCATTGGCGCGGTTTGCGGATTGGGTTTGGCAGGCTATGCGCTATTCACTGCCCGCGGAACCTCGACTCTGTACGTACCGGCGGAGGACGTTGCGCTCGTCAATCAGCAGCCCATTTCGCGCATGGATTATCTGGCGCAGTTGCAGGCGCTGTTCGGTGTGGATCTGCAGCACGCGACCGCGCAGCAGCGCAAAAAAGTGCTCGACGACATGATTCGCGAAGAGCTGTTCGTTCAGCGCGGCAAGGAGCTGGATGTCGCATCCAGTGATCCGGAGGTTCGAGCTGCTCTGGTCAATGCGGTGGAGCTGGAAATTGCCGCGGACGCGCTCTCATCCCAGCCGACGGAGGCAAAACTGCGCGCCTACTTCGATGCACATCGAGCCAAATATTCGAGCGAAGGCGTCATGACCGTCCATGACTACGTGTTTCCTTCAACGGCAGTCGAGCGCGGCGACCGAAGCGGTTCAGCTGTTGAAAGGCGCAACAGCATCCGACGCGCTCTTGCGCTTCAAAGAAAGGGAGTCCGGCAAAGGCGGGGACGAGCAGTTCTATTTTGCGGTCAGGATTCACCTCGGCGATCAGCTGTTCGAAGCGGCCCGGGGACTGGCCGACGGCGAGGTCTCCGGGCCGATCGCGGCACCCGATGGGCTGCACGTCCTGTACATGCAATCGAACAAGAAGCCGCGGCCGCGCGCTTTCGCCGCGGTGCGCGATCAGGTACTCAACGACCTTCGAAGCGAAGCGATAGCCAACTTGCGCATCGGCGACGAGGACTTTCTGCGCAAGCGTGCCAACATCCTGATCGCGGACGACATGCGCGGATGATTCGATTCGGCGCATGGATAGCCGCCGCGTGCTTGGCGGCCGGGGTCGCGAGCGCCCATACCCGCAGCCAGTCGCATTCGGTTTGGGAGGTCAATGGGCGGGACGTCAGTCTCATCATGACGATTCCGACCATCGAGGCCGATCGGCTGAGCGCCGATGGCACGAGCCCGTCCGACGAGGAGGTCAAGCGCTACCTGACAGCGAGAGTCTATGCGCTTGCCGCGGGCAAGCGTTGCGAGCTGGTGCCCCCGGTCGAAACCTTGTCGTCCGCTCCAGGATTTCGCAAGTACGACTTTACCTTCAAGTGCGCGTCGCCCGATGATCTTCAAATCCACTCGGGCGCATTCTTCGATCGAGTCCTCAGCCATACCAACTTCGCGCAAATTCAGAACGCCGCAACGGGTGAATTCACCGAGCAGCTGATCAACAACGAGCATCAGACCGTCGATATGACGGGCGGTGCGGGCTCGCACCTGAAGAGCGCGCGGTTTTTCGAGTTCATCAAGATGGGAACCATGCACATTTTCACGGGCGTGGACCATATGTCATTTCTGCTCGGATTGGTGCTCATCTCGCGGCGGCTGCGAGACTTAGTCTTTGTGGTCACGGGTTTCACCATCGGTCACAGCCTGACGCTGGCGCTGGCGGTAACCGGCGTTCTGCGCCCGCACGCCGAATATATCGATGCACTGGTTGCGCTGACCATCGCGCTAATCGGCGCCGAGAACATCGTTGTTCAGACAGGACGATCCCGCATCGTTGCCTTGGCTGTGGGCGGCTCGCTGCTGCTAATGGCGGCGGCGAAATGGCTGGGTTACGGCGACCTGCCGGGCTTGCTGCTGCTCGGCGCCGGCCTGTTCACCGCGAATTACCTGATGATTTCCGGAAACCTGCGCGACGCGGGGCGTCTTCGCATGCTGATCACCTTGGTATTCGGCTTGATTCACGGGTTCGGATTTGCGGCTGATCTGCTCGAGTTGCAACTGCCTCCAGAGCGGCTGGCCGAGCTGCTGGTTGGATTTAACCTCGGAGTCGAGCTGGGCCAGTTGACACTCGTTGTGGGCGCAACATTGCTGGTCGTGGCCTTAAGAAAGCTCAATCTCGCGTTGCCGCGCCCCATCGTTGTCGACGTTGCCTCCGCATTTCTGGTGGGGCTGGGAGCCTTTTGGTTCGTCAGTCGAAGCTTCGCTTAAGTTTTCCTTAACGCACCATCAGATATCGCATTGGTTGGCGACGCCCGCATGCCGCAATCTAGCGGCATGAGGCTCCCGGAAAGCACCGTAATGTTCGCAACACTGATCGGCTGGCTGAAGCGCGGCGCTTCAGTCCTGCGGACAATCGGACCCTATGCGGCCATTGAACTGCTGCTGCCGGGCGGCTCGCTGATGGCGCTTGCGCTTTGGCTGATTCAACTCAAAGGCAGAAAGAAGCCCGTAGGCGCCCTCATGAAGCCGTGCGAAAATCCATCACTTAAGTTCCATCCTGGTACAGCGCGATGAGCTCCTTGGTGCGCATGGACTCCGCGTCCTTCGACAGCTCGATACGAGCCTTTGCCGTCTGCAGATAGGCTCGCGATTCAGGCGTGCCCAAGTCGCCGATGCCCTTCAGCGCCGCAGCGCGGTCTTCCCAATCATCGTTGATGTTCTCGGCTTCTTTCACCATTAGGTCGAAATGCTTCGGATCGCGCAGCACGCCCAGCGAAGAAAATGCGGCCTGATGTACCTCGTCGTCCTTGTTGGCGCAGAGCTTGACCAATTGCGGGATGGCGCGGGCATTGTTGCTGAAGCCCAGCTCGTAGACGTCACGAAAGTCGACGCTGACCCCATTGGTTTTGTCGATGAGTGCGTCGACTTGTGAATCACTCAAATTCGCGCCAAACAAGATGCGGCCGAGCTTGGCGGCAAACTCTTTGGACGTGAGGCCAAGAGGGGTGCTGTAGGTCGGATCGATCACTTCGTTGAATGACCAGACCGGGACCTTGCCGCGCTTGAAGAAGGTGACAATACGCTGGGTACCGCTCGCGGTCACGACATCGGCACTGACGCTCGTGAATGTCTCGAACGGCGAGAAACCACTCACCCGGCGATTTTCAATGTGGATTCTTTTGATGACCACGGTATTGGGGCCGCTGGCGTCGTTGCCCAGTTGAACCGGTAGCCCGCGCGCAACCATTTCCCTCACCGTATGGGCTGCCAGCCAGGGCACGGGGTCAAAGGGCTTATCGTCAGTCGTGGTCAACTGCATGGGAATCCGGCCGGTGAGCAAGGCACCCTTGTTCTCGGTAGGGCGGCTATCGCTGAAGTACAGAGTGACCGGCGCGCTCGTGCTGGGCTTGACGTAATGCGCCGCCGACGGCTCGGGGTCTCGGACCGGTACTTTCATGTTGGTCGCACAGCCGGAAACCAGCGCAAGCGCGGCGAGCATGCCAAAGAGCGGAATGCCCAGGATAGGGCATGATGTTGCGTTCATGAGTCCCCCGTCAGTTTATTTGAGTTTAGTATTTCGACGAAGAGCGACTCGGCTGCATCCGACGCAGCCAAAGTCCGCATTGCCCGGCTACTTCACCGGCGCCATCAAGTGCTGATAGGGCGTGCCTGCCCACATGATATACGGGACGCTGGTATCGGGATCCGGCGCCTTCGGATATTGCCCATAGAAGCTCGCGTCGGCGCCGACGACCATCACATGGGGACCGGTCTTGATCCAGTGATTCTCGGCGGTGGGTTTCTCGGCATACGGGTCGACGTTGCTGGCATCGGTCCCGCCCGCGAGCATGTACATCAGGCCCACTTTGCCAGCGGTCGGCGGCTTGTGCGCGACCCACGCGTGAACCCATTCCATCGCGTTTGCGTCCATGCACATAGGATCGGGACCCGGCGTCGCGGGATTGTCGGGCATGCAAGTGAAGCCGTTCGTGCCCTTGCGGATCGTGCGCATCTTGCCGTCGGCCTCCATCGCCACGATCGTCGCGTTCTTGCTGACGGCCGCCGGCGCCGCGCTCATCGCGCTCTTGATCAATGCGGCATCGGTCGGTGCCGCGGTCGCGGCGCGCCGGCTTCGCCGTGTCCGCGTTAGCCAGCAGCGCAATGCTCAAGGAGGCAACGCCGAGAATCCCCATTCCCGCAGTGGTTCGCGTATGCATGAGTCATCCCTCTCTTAAAGTTATTGTGGATCGCCCTCCCGCATAGCTGACATCCGCCGCCCCCGAAAGTCAAGATTTGTGAAGCCGCTCCACGGGGGCGAGGGGTCACTCGTGGAGAAATTGCTCCAACACGGTCATGAAGGGGTCCAGCTGATCATGGTGCACCCAATGCCCGGCATCCGCGAAGCTGACAACACGGGCGTGCTTAAAATGCCGGGCCCGGCCATCCTTTTGCGGATTCGACGCCCAGCTATTGTCGCCGTAGCACAGCAGCGTCGGGCAACGAATCGCATGCCATAACTCATACAATTCTTCCGGCGCGATATCGACGGGCGGAAACACATGCATGTAGTTATCGAATTTCCAGCTCCACGTACCGTCCTCATTTTGGCTGGCGGCGTGCCGCGTCAGATGCTGCGCCTGATCTGCGGTGAGATGTTTGTTTTCGCCGCGCATCCGCTCCAGCGCATCCGCCAATGTCGCGTAGCGTCGTGGGCTTCTGGCGCTCACTGCGCGCCGGTCGCGAATCCAGTCCCGCCAGCGCTGTGGCAGCGTTTGCTGCTGCCGATCTGCCAACATCTTGGGCGAGGGCCCCAGGCCTTCGATTGAAACGACGCGACGCACATTCTCGGGATACAGCCCGGTGTAGCGAAGTGCGATATTGCCCCCAAGAGAATGCGCCACGATGGTGAGGGGTGCGAGCGCGAGTTGATGGACAATCTGCGCCAGGTCGTACACATAGGCCGGCATCGTATAGTCGCCATCCGGGGACCAAGCGCTGTCGCCGTGACCGCGCAAATCCATCGCCATGACATGCCACTCGGCGCGCAGGCGCTCGGCCACCCAATCCCAGCTGCGGCAATGATCGCGCCCACCGTGAATGAGCAGCAGCGGCGGGGCGGTAGGATTGCCCCAATCCACATAGTGCAGCTTCAGGCGTTGCGAGATGTAGCTGTGCGAGGTGGGACTCGGCAGATTGACGAGAGAGGAGTTCATGCTGAACACTATACCAAGTTGATTTGTAAGGAATTCGCACATCGTTACCCAGCCCATGAATAGCCGTATTCCCGTCATCGTGGGTGTCGGTCAAGTCAATGATCGCGATGAGACCGACAAACCGAGCCTGGGTCTCGATTCGTTGGGTCTGATGGAGGCGGCACTGCGCGCCGCCGATCGCGATGCCGGTGGCGGCTGGCTGTCGCGGCTGGATTCCCTGGCCGTGGTCGACCAGATTTCCTGCCCGGAATTAGGCGACGTCTCGGCGCCTCTGGCCAAACGCCTCGGCGCGAATCCTCGCATCTGTCATAAGACGCCGTATTCCAGCGGCGACAGTCCGCTGCTGCTGCTGAATGAAGCGGCCAATCGCGTCGGCGCCGGAGAAATCAGCGTGGCGGCTGTCGTCGGCGGCGAGGCGTTGCGCACGGCGGCGCGGCGCGCGACGGCGCAGGGCGCGGATGCTTCATCGCCCAATGCGGTGCGCGCGGTTGCGATGCGCCGCGCGCCCAACTATCGACAACGCTACGGGCTGACGGCACCGGTGGATGTTTATCCGCTCTACGAGAATGCCTGCCGCGCCGCTTACGGCCAGACCTTGGCGCAAGCCCAAACCGAGAGTGCCGATATCTGGTCGCGCTTTTCCGCGGTGGCCGCCGACAATCCGGCTGCCTGGTTGCGGCGTTTCGTCTCGGCCGATGAAATCAAGACCGTATCGGCGGCCAATCGCCCCATTGCGTTTCCCTATTGCAAGCTGATGGTCGCCAACAGCAGCGTCAATCAAGGTGCTGGCTTTTTGGTGACCAGTTTGGCGGTAGCGCGCGCGCACGGCATCAGCGAAGAGCGGTTGATTTTCGTCGGTCGCGGCGCCGCGGCCAAGGAGTCGGCTGATTTTCTGGCGCGCGCCAGCTACGCACAATCGCCCAGCATGGCGGTCTCGTTGCGACGGGCGTTGGAATTGAATGAACTGGACAGCGTGGATCTTGATCACGTTGAACTCTACAGCTGCTTCCCGTGTGTGCCGAAGATGGCGCGCCGGATCATCGGGTGGCCCATCGAGAAACCCGCCACGGTGTTCGGCGGCCTGACCTTCGGCGGCGGTCCTATCGGCAATTACATGAGTCATGCGGTGGTCAGCATGGTATCGACGTTGCGGCAAGGCGGCCGTCATGGGTTGCTATTCGCAAACGGCGGACTGGCCACGAATAACCACTCGATCGTGCTGAGTCGTGCGCCGCCTGCGCCGCACTCGTTTCCTCAGGACTTCGACTTTCAAGCGCAGGCGGATGCGATCCGCGGGCCTGTGCCGCCGCTGCAGGAGGACTACTGCGGAAGCGCGGCGATCGAAACTTACACGGTTTTGTACCATCGCGATGGATCACCCGGGCCGGCTGCCATCGTCGGCCGTTCTGCCGGCGGCTCGCGCTTTCTCGCCAAGATTCCGGCCGAAGACAGCGCCGCGATCCAATCGCTTAACCTCGGGCACGCGAGAGCCGGTCGGCGCGACCGGTACCGCCTTCAAGGGCGCCGACGGCGATACCTGGTGGCGGATGAATTGAATCGCGTTCGGGACCTTTAGAGGCGCTCGATGATGATGGCGGGAGCCATGCCGCCCCCCGCGCACATGGTCGCGAGCCCGCGCTTCAAATCGCGCCGCTCCAGCTCATCCAGCAGCGTGCCGATCAAGATGGCGCCCGTCGCCCCGATGGGATGACCCAGCCCGATGGCGCCGCCGTTGACGTTCACCTTGTCGCGGTCAAGTTTCAGATCGCGAATGAATTTTTCGGCGACCACGGCGAAGGCTTCGTTGATCTCCCACAGATCGATGTCCTCTGTGGTGAGGCCGGCCTTCTGCAGCACTTTTCTCGCCGCGGGCACCGGCGCATTGAGCATCAGGGTCGGCGAATCGCCCATGTTGGCGTAGGCCAGCACCCGCGCGCGCGCCTTCAATCCGCGCTTGCGCGCATACGCCGGCGAGGCGAGCAGCAAGGCCGCGGCACCATCGACCACGCCGGAACTGTTTCCCGCATGATGCACATGGCGAATCTGCAGCCCGGGATACTTGTTCTGAATCAGTCCGCGATAGGTCGTGCCGTTTTCGTCCAACGCATAGTCGGCGATCGCGGGGAAGGAAGGCTTTAGCGCCGCCAGTCCCTCCGCCGTCGTTTGCGGCCGCGGGAATTGTTCCTCGCCCAGCGCCAAGCTGCCATCGGGATTCATGACCGGCACCACGCTGCGCGCAAAACGGCCGGCCTTGATGGCGCGGGCGGCGCGCGCGTGGCTTTCAAGCGCGAGCGCATCGAGATCGCTGCGACTGATATTTTCCAAAGTCGCAATCGCATCGGCGCACACGCCTTGGTGCGACTGCGGGTGAAGCGCACGCAGGTGCTCATTGCCTCGGTCCATCAGGGGCGACCCCTGGGGCAGGTTAGAGGTAAAGGACATCATCTCGGTGCCGCCCGCGATGACGAGATCTTCCATGCCGGACATGACCGACGCGGTGGCCAAGCTCACAGCGGTAATGCCGGACCCGCAAAAACGGTCCAACGTGACGCCGCTGGCAGCGATGTTGAATCCGGCATCCAAGGCCGCCATGCGACCCAGGTCGGCGCCCTGCTTGTCGACCTGCGTGGAAGTGCCCCAGATGATGTCGTCGACCTCTTGGGTGTCCAGCGCGTTTCGTGCGGCGAGCGCCTTGAGCACGGTGGCCCCCAGATGTTGCGGGTGCAGATGCGCAAGCGCGCCCTTGCCTATCTTGCCGATTCCACGCGGCGTGCGGCAGGCATCGATGATCAAAGCGTCGGACATAGTCTTCCCCAAAGCATGGTGTGACATCATAGTAAGGTTGACCACTTAATTTGGCCACTACCTTTCTTCGGAGTGCCCGTGCTGGAAGTTGAAGCGACGATGTCCGCGGCGGCCACGGTCAGTGAGGCCATACTCTCGCGCCGTTCCTGTCGATCCTTCGCCCCGAGGCCGGTGGATATGCCGATTATTCACGGTTTGCTCGACACCGCGCGCTTTGCGCCTTCGGGCGGCAACCTGCAGCCGTGGATCGTGCATGTGCTGTCGGGCGCTTCGATGACGCGGTTTCGCGCGCACTTGGCGCCGCGGCTTACGACCGTGCCCTTCGGCGGCGCTGCGGAGTATCACGTCTATCCACCCAAGCTGAAGGAGCCGTATCGGTCGCGACGCTTCAAGGTGGGCGAGGACATGTACGGTCTCATCGGCCTGCGACGCGAAGATACCGCGGCGCGGCTGCGGCAGTTCGCCTGCAACTACGATTTTTTCGGCGCCCCCGTCGGCCTGTTCTTTTTTCTGGACCGCGCGATGGGATCGCCGCAGTGGTCCGACGTCGGCATGTTCATGCAGAACCTCATGCTTCTGGCCCGCGAACGCGGATTGGAGACTTGTCCGCAGGAGGCCTGGGCAATTTGGCACAAAGAGGTCGGTGAATTTCTGGGGGTGGGCCCGGAACTGATGTTGTTCTGCGGCATGGCGGTGGGTTACGGCGACTACGCGGCGCCCATCAATCGGCTGCGCGCCGAGCGTGCACCCGTGGAAGAATTTGTGGTATTTCATGAATAAAAGACTAGGGGAGTGACCGATGCCCGTGCTCGATGTACCGCCGCCCGCGTTCATGCAGGATCCCGAGATTCAGATGTTCGCCGATTCGGCCAACCGTTTCTTCGAACGCGCCGCGCCCCCCGAGCGCGTGCTCGGTTGGCGCGCAGCCGGCCAGGTTGAACGCGAGTTTTGGCGTGAGACCGGCGAGGCCGGATTTCTCGGCCTCATGGTGCCGGAAGCCTACGGCGGTCCGGGTGCGGATTTTCGCCATGAGCTGGTGCTGCTGGACGTCGTCGCGCGCCATAATCTCGAAGGCTTTGCCTTAAGCCTGCACAACGTCATCATCACCCCGTACATCGTGTTGCATGGCACGGAGGAACAAAAGCGCCGCTGGCTTCCCAAGCTCGTTTCCGGCGAACGGGTCTGCGCTATCGCGATGAGTGAACCGGGAGCGGGATCGGATCTGCAATCCATCCGTACCACGGCGCGTCGCGACGGAGATGGCTATCGCATCAGTGGTTCAAAGACCTTCATTTCCAACGGACAGCTGGCCGATTTCATTGTCGTCGTCGCAAAGACAAATCCGTCTGAAGGGGCGCGCGGCGTGTCATTGCTGATCGTGGAGACCGATCAGGCGCAGGGCTTTAGGCGTGGCAGGAAGCTCGACAAGATCGGAATGGATGCGCAGGACACCTCGGAACTGTTTTTCGATGATGTGTGGGTGCCGGCCGAGAATCTGCTCGGCATGCAGGAGGGCAAGGGGTTCGCGCAGTTGATGGCGGAATTGCCGCGCGAGCGCCTGGCCATCGCCATCGGCGCGGTCATCACCATGGAGAAGGCACTGGAGGCGACCATCGAGTATGTCACCAGCCGCAAGGCGTTTGGCCAGCGCGTGATGGACTTTCAAAATACGCAGTTCAAATTGGCCGACGCTAAAGCCAAGGCCACCGTGGCCAAAGTCTTTGTCAACGATTGCGTCGCGCGGTTGCTGG
Source organism: uncultured Gammaproteobacteria bacterium (assembly GCA_963749775.1). Classification (GTDB taxonomy): domain Bacteria; phylum Pseudomonadota; class Gammaproteobacteria; order Steroidobacterales; family Steroidobacteraceae; genus Bog-1198. Next base: position 910,530 of record CAVVPB010000001.1, on the reverse strand, counting down.
CAGGTTCGCTCGATGGTACGACCGCCGCGATCGCCAAGATGTGGACCACCGAAACCGAATGGCAAATTGTCGATGACTGCCTGCAGTTGCATGGCGGCTACGGCTACATCAATGACTATCCGATCGCGCGGATCTTCCGCGACTCGCGCATCGCGCGCATCTACGGCGGCTCCACGGAGATCATGAAGGTGATCATCGCGCGGAGCTTTTCGTGAGTGCATTCAAGGATCAATTGCTGGCCGGCAAGGTCGCCTTTATTGCCGGCGGCACCAGCGGCATCAACCTCGGCATCGCGCGCCGTTTTGCCGAACTGGGCGCGCGCGTGGCGGTCGCCGGCCGCAACGCGGAGAAGGCGGCAAACGCCGCGGCCACCATCGGCGGTGGCGCCTTAGCCTTCAGCTGTGATGTGCGCGACTATGCTGCGACTCGGGCGGTACTGGAAAACACGGCGAAACAATTCGGGCCGCTCGACATTGTGGTGTCGGGAGCGGCGGGAAATTTTCCGGCACCGGTGGTGGGATTGTCGGCCAATGGGTTTCGCACCGTGGTCGATATCGATCTGAACGGCACTTTCAATGTGTTTCGCGGCGCCTACGATTTACTGCGCACCCCCGGCGCCTCATTGATTGCGATCAGCGCCGGACAGGCGGTAAAACCCATGATGCTGCAGGCGCATGTGTGTGCGGCGAAGGCCGGGGTGAATCAGCTGATTCGGGTGCTGGCCATGGAGTGGGGGCCGGCCGGGATTCGCGTCAACGGCATCTCACCCGGCCCCATTGCCGGCACCGAAGGGATGGCGCGCCTGGCGCCGAGCGCGGAAGCGGAACGGACCATCATGGCGCGTGTACCGCTGCGCCGTTTTGGCGCCATCGCCGAGGTCGCTGAAAGTGCGGTGTTTCTGTGCAGCGATTCGGCCGCCTACATCACCGGCACCATACTCGACTGCGATGGCGGTTCACAGTTGGGCGACGCCGGCGGCGGGCTGATTTCCGGCGTCACGTAGTTGCGGTGGACGCCGTGGGCTCGCGCGCGGACTTGAGCATCTGCAGGGCCGCATAGACCACCACGACGAGCACCAGCCAGCGCAGCCAGCCCACGGGCATGGACTTAACGATGTAGGCGGCCACCAGCACGCCGGGAATTCCGCCGAGGGTAAGTCCGAGCGCCGCGCTCAAGTTGTAGCGGCCGCTGCGCACGAATCGGGCGCCGCCGACGGGCATGAGCAGGGCGCAGGAGCCCATCATGATGGGGAAGGCCGCCAGCGGGCTCATGCCAAGCAGCGTCAAGAGGATGAGGCAGGGCGCATACAGCCCAATCCCCAGCATCATCAAGCCGCCGAGCAGAAAATTCGTGACGACCGCGAACAGCAGGCTCGAGCCGTGCAACCCTAAGGCGTCGCCGCCGGCCGGCCCCCAATTCAGGTTGCTCGCGAGGAATAGCAGCGCGGCGCACAGCAGCGCCCCGCCCATCCCCAGCTGTACGGCGCGGCGCGAGAGCCGCGCCACCAATCCGACACCGAGCCACGCACCCAGAACGGCCGCAAGAATCATGCTCACGAGCGTGGTCAAATCCACGCTCACCGTGGCGATAAAAATCAGCGCCTCCAGCACCGTGGGCAAGGCCTGTCCGGTGTTCAAAGTGCCCGGAATCTCTTCATCCGGCATTCGGCCGCGCAGCTTAAAGTAAGCGGTGGTGGGGGCAAAGCAGCCGATGCCGAGCGTGTCGAAGAAATCGGTGACGAAGCCCACCGCTAAATCCGCGGGGCGCGGCGTGCTATCGCGCGCGATGTTCGCGGTGCGGGAGCGCTCGAGCCACCACCAACGCCCGATATACGTCAGCGCGACCAACGTCAGCGCTGACAGCAGTCCGATTTTGCCGATGTTCAAGGGCAAGCCTTACTCGCGTTCGGGATAGGGGCCTTTACCGCCGTCGGCGATGAACTGATCGATGCGCGCTTGCAGCACCGGGATCGGCACCGAACCGAGCTCGAGCACGGCGTCATGGAAGGCGCGCACATTGAAGCGTTCACCGAGAGCCTTTTCTGCCTTGGCGCGAGACTTCAAGATTGCGTCCTCGCCCAAATAATACGACAGCGCCTGCGCGGGCCAGGCGATGTATCGATCCACTTCCGTTTCGATTTCATGCTGGGGAAGCGCGGTGTACTCGAGGAAATACGCGATCGCTTGGTCTCGGCTCCAACCCTGGGAATGAATGCCGGTGTCGACGACCAGACGAGCCGCACGCCAGATCTGGTAATTCAGCATGCCGAAGCGGTCGTAGGGCGTGTCGTACATGCCCATCTCCAGGCCCAGCAGCTCACAGTACAGCGCCCAGCCTTCGCCATAGGCAGAGAGGTAGGTGTGCTGGCGGAATTCCGGCTGTTGCTTGTGCTCATTCGCCAGGGGCATCTGAAAGGCATGACCGGGCGCGGACTCGTGCAGCGTGAGCGCGGTCAGGTTGTAAAGAGGTCGGCTCGGCAAGTTATAGGTGTTGAGCAGGTACACGCCCGGTCCGCCGCGGCCGGCGGTATAAAAGGGAGCAAGATCGTCCGGCACCGGCCTTATGGCAAAGCGCGCCCGCGGCAGTTGTCCGAAATACAGCGACGCCTTGCCGTCGAAGCGCTTGGCGATCCAGGCGGCGCGCATCAGCAGTTCCTCGGGCGTCTTGGCCTGGAATTGTGGATCCTTGCGCAGGAAGACGAGGAAGGCGGGAAAATCGCCCGCGAATCCGGTCTCCTTCATGGCGCCGAGCATTTGCTGGTGCAGCCGCGCGACTTCGGATTCTCCGAAAGCGTGGATCTTCGCCGGGTCCTCATCGAGCGTGGTGAATTCGCGGATTCGCGACCGATAGTAGGCCTTGCCATCGGGCAAGTCGTAAGCCGCCAGGGAGGTGCGCGTGCCGGGAAAATATTCGCCGCGAAAAAAGCTCAATAGTTCACGGTAGGCGGGCTGCACGGTATCGCGGATGACGCCGATCGCCTGATCGCGAAGGGTCTTCTTGTCGGCTTCCGATATGCCTGGCATGTCCTTGAACGGCGTGTAGAAAAGACTCGCCTCCGGAGACGCCTCGGTGACGGCGGTAATCGAGGCGTCGCGCCCGATGAGCGTCACGCGCGGCGGGGTGAATCCGCGCTTCAGTCCCGCACGCATTTCGTCCATCTGCTCGTGAAAATAGCGAGGGATATCCCGCATCTGCCCGATCCAGTGGCGGTAGTCCTGCAGGCTGCGATAGGGCCGCCGCGCGGTATAGCCGATATCCGTCCAGAAGGTGGTATCGGAATTGGCGGGCATTTCGTATTCGCGGAATTGCTGATCGGCGATCAGCGCTTCGATTTGCGGGTGATACACGTCATAGTTTTGCTGCTCGGCTAAGGAGAGTTCCGCGCGATTGATCGCGTCGAGCTTTTGCAGCACCTCTTGCCACGTTCGCAGCCGCTGCGCCTGGCTGGCCGGGTCGACCTTCGGCAGATGATCGGCGATCGGCTTTTGCGCATCTTCGTTGTCCGGGAATTGCTCCTCGCGCCACTGCCACTCCGTGGTGTAGATCGCCTGCAGCCGGGCATCGGCGGTGGGCGTCCGGTTGCAAGCCGATGCCGCCAGAGTCAGCGCACCAGCCACGGCCAGTGCCCGGAGAGGGGATAAACGCATGAAGGGTCCCTTGGGTGTCGAGTGAATAATTAGAAGCGTCGCAGATCATAGGCCGCCACGGGAATTCGCGGCGAGCGATTTGCCACCAGGTCCGCGATCAATTCTGCCGAGATCGGCGCGAGCGTGAGCCCAATATGCTGGTGCCCAACCGAATAGAACAGCCTTGCCGGCCCGGGGGCGCGACCGATCCCCGGCAGGTAGTCGGGCAGCACCGGGCGCGAGCCGACCCAACTTGAGCCTTCCCTGTCGCAGGCGTAGCCCAACGCGCGCACCCGCTGGCGCAGGCGCGCGGGCTTGCGCGCATCGGCCGGCGCGTCCGCATCGGCAAATTCCATGAAGCTGGTCGCGCGCAGGCGCCCGGTCATGGGCGTGACGATGATGCGCTCGTCGGCGTAGACCACGGGCGCATCCAGATAGGCGGCATGCCCCGGCATTTCGATGTGATAGCCCCGCACCGCTTGCAGCGGCGCATTCAATCCGAACGGCGCGAGCAGCGGCGCGGAGCGCACGCCGGCACACACCACCGCGCCGTCGACCTTGAGCGGAGCCGCGTCGCTCAATACCTCGATTTTGTCGCCGCGCGCTTGCAGCGACCTGACCTCCAGACGCATGAATTTCACGTTGCGCTCGAGCGCGGACGCCGCGAACGCACGCACCGCTTCCAAGGGGTCGATCACATTCGCCGACGCCTCGAACCACAATCCGGCGGCCGCTCCGGCGTTCGCGCCTTGCTGCAGGGGCCGCAATTGCTCGGCCGACAGCGGGCGAGTGTTCAGTCCCAGTGCCGCCATGGCTCGCGCGTGCGCTCGCATCCTGGCGTGGCTTCGCGGACCGAATGCGATCTCGTAGTGACCGTGGCGATGCAATAGCTCCGGACGGCCGATTTCCTCGACCCAGCGTGCCCAGGTCGCCGCGGCAGGACGCACCAGGGGCGCCAGGTGCAAGGTGTTCTCGGCGCGCCGAAATGCGGCTGCCGCAAATTGCCGTATCCAAGGCATCATGCGCAGCGCTTGGCGCGGGGCAAGATCCAAAGTTCCGCCGAAGCGGAACAGGTCTCGATAGAATCCGAACAGCAGGCCCGGGGACGGCAACGGCTGCACCAGTTCCGAGGCGATGTGGCCGGCGTTGCCGAAGCTGGCTCCCGCGACGCCCGGCTCGGCGCGATCGAGCAGTACGACCTGCCGTCCTTCGCGCGCCAGAGCGAGCGCCGCGGCGGTGCCGATCACCCCGGCGCCGATGACCGCGATGGTATCTTGCTCGCTCATGGCCCTACCGTATACGATCTACGATCCAGCAAGCAACCCCGGCAGGATTCATGTCCGCATCCAATTCGTGCGCTTGGTCCGGTGTCTTTCCCGCGGCCACGACGCAATTCGATTCCGATCTGCAGGTGGACCTCGGCGCGACGCAGAAAGTGCACCGAGCGCTGCTCAAGGACGGGGTTCACGGCCTGGTGTTGATGGGCACGGTGGGCGAGGGCAATTCCCTGTCCGCGCAGGAAAAACGCAGCGTGCTGAGCGCCGCCGTGGAGGCGAGCGAAGGCAAGGTGCCGGTCATTGCCGGCGTCTCGGAATTCACAACGGCCGCGGGGATGAGCTTTGCGCGCGATGCCGAACGCCTGGGTGCGGCGGGTCTCATGGTGCTGCCGGCGATGGTGTATGTGCCGACGCCCGCCGAACTTGAGCATCATTTCCGCCAGGTGGCGGCGGCGAGCGGCTTACCGGTCATGCTGTACAACAATCCGCCTTCGTATCGGGTGAATATCGACATCCGGACGCTCGAGCGCCTGACGGATGTGGAGAATATCGTGGCGATCAAGGAGTCGGCACCGGATTCGCGGCGCATTACGGACTTGATCAACGCGTTCGGCGAGCGCTTCGTGCTGTTTGCCGGACTTGACGATGTGGCTTTCGAAGCCCTGGCGCTCGGCGCCAAGGGCTGGGTCTCCGGCCTCACCAATGCTTTCCCCGCGGAATCCTTGCGGCTGTACGAAGCGCTGCGCGGCGGGGATCTTGAGCGCGCCCGGCGCATCTACCGCTGGTTCATGCCGCTGCTGCACCTGGACGCGGAACACGATCTGGTCCAATCCATCAAGCTCGCCGAGCAGGTCATGGGGCGCGGCTCGGAGCGCGTACGCCTGCCGCGGATGCCGCTGACCGGCGAGCGTCGCGCCGCCGTGATGGCGATGATCGAGCAGGCGCGCGATACGCGGCCGTGAAAGGCATCCGTGTCATCGATTCGCACACGGGCGGCGAGCCGACGCGCCTGGTGCTCGAGGGCGGACCGGACTTAGGCGAGGGCCCGCTCGCGCAGCGCGTCAGCCGTTTTCGCGAGCACTTCGACGATTACCGCTGCGCCATCGTGAACGAGCCGCGCGGATCGGAGCCTCTGGTCGGTGCCTTGCTGGTCAAGCCGCACCGCGAAGACTGTGAGTTCGGCGTGATCTTCTTCAACAACGTGGGCTACTTGGGGATGTGCGGGCACGGCACGATCGGGCTGATCGCGTCGCTGCAATTTTCGGGCCGCATCGCGCCGGGTGCACTCAAGATCGACACGCCGGTGGGTCCGATCGAAGCGCAGTTGCGCGCGGATGGCCGCGTCAGCGTGGCCAATGTGGCGAGCTACCGCTCGGTGCAGAAATTCGCCGTGAACGTTGCGGGAATCGGCCGGGTGGTCGGCGATGTCGCCTGGGGAGGCAACTGGTTCTTTTTGATTTCCGAGCACGATCAAGTCATTGACCTGCCGCATGTGCAGGAACTGACGGATTTCTGCTGGCGGGTACGGGCGGCGCTCAACACCCAGGGCCACCCGCTCGTCGATCACGTCGAACTGTTCGCATCCTCGAGCCAGCCGGGCGTGCACAGTCGAAATTTCGTGCTATGCCCCGGCAAGGCGTATGACCGATCGCCGTGCGGCACCGGAACCAGCGCGAAGCTCGCCTGTCTGGCCGCGGACGGCAAGCTTCTCGAGGACGCTATTTGGGTGCAGGAGAGTTTGATCGGCAGTACCTTTGAAGCCAGTTTTCGCTGGCGTGATCGCGCCCGGGGCGAGATCGTGCCGACCATCACCGGCAGCGCGTACGTCACCGGCGAGAGCGTGCTGCGTCTCGATCCCGACGATCCTTTCTGCTGGGGGATTCGCGCATGACGGAACCGCTGGTTCAATCGATGACCAGCCAGTTGATCGTGCGCTTTCGTGACCGCATTCTGGCCGGTACCTACGCCCCCGGTTCGGCGCTGCGCCAGGACTCCCTCGCCTCGGAATTCGGCACCAGCAAAATTCCCGTACGCGAGGCATTGGTGCAGCTTCAGTCCGAGGGCTTGGTCGATATCTTTCCGAATCGCGGTTTTCAAGTACGTCCGCTCAGCACCGTCGAACTGGATGAAGTCTTCCGCCTGCGATTGCAGATCGAACCGACCGCGGTGGCGCTCGGCGCAAGGCTCGCGACCCCTGCTGATCACGCGGCAGCGCGCAAAGCGCTCGAAGCATTGAATGATGCAACGGCGGCCGGAGAATTCGCCGCGTCCGGCCGGCTAAACCGCGCCTTCCATTTGCTGCTCATCGTGCCGCGCGTGCAGCCGGTCGCGGCGGAGATCTTAAGCCGCCTGCACACGCTCGCGCAGCGGTATGTGCAAGCTCATTTGCGGCCCGAAGGGCGCGTCAAACGCGCGTCGCGGGAGCATGCCGCCCTGCTGAAGGCCTGGAGAGCGGGGAAGACGAAAGAACTGCGGGCGCTGCTTCACGCGCATATCCAATCGACGCACAATGATCTGAATACTAGGCCGCTTGCGGAAGTGTACAATGCCGCTTCAATGCGGTAAAAGCAGCAACAAGGCATGCGCACATGCCACTGGAATTTCCTACGTCCCGCTCGGCTCTTGAACCATGAGTCTATTGTTTCGTATCAACGCGGCGCTCGGCGCCGTATTCTTGATCGCTGCGTTGGTCGCAGGCTATGTCTGCTGGACAATGCTCTCAGCCAACGCGCAGCGCGAGGTGCTCGCTGAAGCCGGTCTCATGATGGACAGCGCCGCGGCGGTGCGCACCTACACGGCCACCGAAATTTTGCCGCTGATCAAAGAACAGGTGAAAGAGAATTTTCTTCCGCAAAGCGTGCCTTCGTATGCGGCGACGCAAAATTTCCTGCGATTTCACGAGCATCATCCGGATTACGCCTATAAGGAGGCGACGCTCAATCCGACGAATCCGCGAGATCGCGCCGCGGATTGGGAAAGCGACATCATCCAACGGTTCCGCAACGATGAGCAAACCCAGCAAGTGGTGGGGTTGCGCGACACGCCGGTGGGACCCACGCTGTATCTGGCGCGGCCGATCCGCGCCAAGCCTGAGTGCCTGGTGTGCCACAGCACGCCCTCGGTCGCACCGCACAGCTTGATTGCGCGTTACGGCGGCGATAACGGCTTTGGATGGCAGCCCAATGAGATCGTGGCGGCGCAAGTCGTTTCCGTACCCCTCGCGAGCGCTCTTGCGAATGCCAATCGAGAGTTTCGCGCTTTCATGACGTTGTTGGTCGCGGTTTTTGCGGCGGCATTTCTGGTGGTCAATGTGCTGCTCTACCGCTTGGTCGTGCGGCCGGTCAGGCAAATTGCGCGGGTCGCGGATAAGGTCAGTCTCGGCGATACATCGGCGGCGGAATTTCCACAACACGGCGCCACGGAAATTGTGTCGGTGGCACACTCTTTCGATCGCATGCGCAAGAGCCTGGAGAAGGCGCTGCACATGCTGGGGGCATAGATAATGGCGCGCGACATTTTCGTTAGTTATTCCCAACCCGACTACGACTGCGCCATGGAAATGGTGGCGCGCGTGGAGCGCGAGGGCATCGAGTGCTGGATTGCGCCCCGCGACATCGCGCCGTCGGCGGATTGGGCGGCGGAAATCATCGATGCCATTGCCGGCGCCCGCACGATGATTTTGGTGTTCTCCGCCAGCAGCAACGACTCGCCGCAGGTGCGCCGCGAAGTGGAAAGGGCGGTGAGCAAGCAGGTGAGCATCCTGCCGTTCCGAATCGAAAATGTGGTGCCGTCCAAAAGCCTTGAATATTTTTTGAGCTCGCAGCATTGGCTGGATGCTTTTCCGCCGCCGCGAGAACCGCACTATGCACGGCTCTGTGCCTATTTGAGGGCGTCGGGCGCCAAGGCAGATCCGTCACGGGTGGATCAGGGCTCAAAGGCCGAGATCATGCAGTCATTCCCCGGCGCCGCAACTCACCATGCCATTGACGCGTCGGATGTGCTGCGCGTGGAGCGCAGCCTCGCCGGGTTTATCGGTCCCATCGCCAAACACCTGGTCAAGGCGGCCGCATTGCGCGCCTCCAGCATCGAGGATCTCGTCGGGCGGGTTGCGATGGAATTGGAATCGGAGTCGGAACGACACGAATTCACGCAGCGATTCCGGCAGAGCCCACGCCTGTAGAAATGTCGCCGCGGTCTCTCCGACGTCGAGCACAAGACCGTCGTGGAGGTGGATGAGAACGGCACGGTGGCGGCCGGCTCCACGGCCATTACGATTGTGCCGACGGCGATGCAACTTCCGCTGTTCGCCATCACCATGGACCACCCGTTTCTCTATGCCATTCGGGACGATCTGACCGGCGAGCTTTTGTTCGTCGGGGCCTTGATGAATCCGACCTAAAGACCTTGCCGCGCGACCGCGTTAGCTGTTAACTCCGTCGCGGACCGCAAGGCCGCGCGCCGCTATATTCGGGGGCGGGCAACCAAGAAGAAGGACCGGAAATGCCGCTGACCGAAGAACAGGCCAAAGGCCACATGATGAAATTGCTCACCGTAATGGCGCGCGCGGGCGGCTCGGATCTATTCATATCGAAGGACTTTCCGCCCAGCATCAAGGTCCAGGGAAAGATGCAGCCGCTGGCCTCGCAGAAACTTACCGCGGACATCACTCGAGAATTGGCCCATTCGATCATGACCGAGCGTCAGCGCGGGGAATTCGCGCGAGAACTTGAGTGCAATTTCTCCCTCGCCCTCCCTGAGGTCGCGCGATTTCGCGTCAACGTATTCATGCAGCAGCTCAATGTCGGCATGGTGATCAGAACCATACCGAACCAGATGCCCACCTTCGAGGAACTCGGCCTTCCCGAAACCTTCAAGGAAATCGTGATGACCAAGCGCGGCATGGTGCTGGTCGTGGGCGCCACCGGCTCGGGCAAATCCACGTCGCTCGCGGCCATGATCGATCACCGCAACCGCTCCTCCGCGGGGCATATCATCACCATCGAGGATCCGGTCGAGTTCATCCACCAATCGCAAATGTCGCTGGTGACGCATCGCGATGTGGGCATCGATACCCACACCTGGCATCACGCCTTGAAAAACACCTTGCGCCAGGCGCCGGATGTGATCTTGATCGGCGAGATCCGCGATGCCGAAACCATGGAGCACGCCATCGCGTTCGCGGAGACCGGACATTTGTGCATGAGCACCTTGCATTCCAACAGCGCCAGCCAGACCCTGGATCGCATCATCAACTTCTTTCCGGAGGAGCGCCGCAAGCAGCTGCTGATGGATCTGTCGAGCAATTTGAAGAGCATCATTTCGCAGCGCCTGGTGCGCAAGGAGGATGGCACCGGCCGCACCGCCGCGATTGAAATTCTACTCAATACGCCGATTGTCGCGGACAAGCTGTTGAAGGGCGAGTTTCACGACCTGAAGGACATCATGGGCAAGTCGCAGGAGCAGGGCATGCGCACCTTTGATTGGTCGCTGTTTCAGCTCTACAACGACGGTGTCATTGCCTATGACGAGGCGATCCGCAATGCCGACTCGGCCAACGAGCTGCGGCTGAACATCAAATTGAACAGCAAGCGCCCGGCACCGGCGTCGACCGGCATCTATAGCGCGCTCAGCTGATCGCTTTGCCATTTCAGCGATATTTCAATAGAATGAGAACTCCTGTAAAATTGCTACAGGCATTCTATGGCGCGAGTCCTAGCCAAGTCCAAACCTGAGCCCCGGCGGGTCCTGACCGGCGCCGTGCTGCGCGCCTCCGCCTTGCTGCAAATCACTCAGTCCTGCCTCGCGCAGATTCTCGGCTTGAGCCCCTCGACCGTGTCGCGCATGGCAAACGGTACCTACACGCTGGACGATCAAAAGAAGGAGTGGGAGCTCGGTGCCTTGTTCGTCCGACTGTTCCGATCTCTCGACGCGGTGATCGGCTCCAATGATTCGGCGGCTCGGGGCTGGTTGCAGGCGAAGAACAGCGCTCTGGTCGGCCGTCCCATTGAACTCATCCGAAGCACCGAGGGCCTGGTTCGTGTCGTCCAATACCTGGACGCTGCACGCGGTCGAATCTGAGGCGCATCGCTCGACGCGGCGCCTGTGGCGCGCCGTGGAAGCTCAGCATGTGGCCTCGACCTTGCGCCTGGTGGCGAATGTCGAGGAGCAACTGATTCTCGAGCGGCTGCTGGAGAGGAGCAAGCCGGCCATGCCTGCCGATGCCGCCGATCTGCATTATCTGTTGGCCACGCCGTTTCGCTACACCTCGCCGATCGGCTCGCGATTCCGGGCGCCGGCCGACTCGGGGATTTGGTACGGCGCGGAGCGCGAGCGCACCGCGCGCGCGGAACTGGGATTCTGGCGCTGGAGATTTTTGATGGACAGCGAAGGACTGGAGAGCTTGGGTCCCTCGCCGCAGACCTTGTTCCGCGCCGCCATCGTGGGACGCATGGTCGATCTTACCGAGACCCCGTTCGACCGCGCGCGGGCGGATTGGACACATCCGGCCGATTACGCGCCCACGCAACGCTTCGCGCGCCTGGCACGCGAGGCGCGGATCGATGCGATACGCTATGAATCGGTGCGCGATCCGCAGCATGCGGGCGCGGTCGCCGTACTGCGCCCGTCCTGTTTCAAGCCGCGCCGACCCTTGGAGCAATGTGTCTGGTTCCTGACGGTGCGGCGCGAGGCGGCGATTTGGCAGCGCGAGGGACAGAGCGATGAGTTCACGGCCAGCGATTGGGAGCGTTGAGGCCGACGCGTATCGCGTACAATCCGCAGCACCGGGATTTTTAAAACGTCACTGGGGATACTTTTGGGTCGAAATTTCAGCAGCGACCACATCGCTCCCGCCTGCGATGCCATCATGGCGGCGGTCAACAAGGCCAATGAGGGATCCGTTACTTCCTACGGCGGCGATGAGCTAACGGCGAAATTGCAATCGGTTGTGAGCGATCTGTTCGAAACGCGGGTCGCGGTTTTTCCAGTCAGCAGCGGCACGGCCGCCAATGCATTGGCGCTGTCGCAAATCGTGCCTGCGTTCGGGGCCATCTACTGCTACGAGGCGGCGCACATCGTCACCGACGAATCCGGCGCGCCGGCATTTTTCACCGGTGGCGCCCAATTGGTCGGCTTTCCGGCGCCGGACGGCAAGATTCGTCCCGAGCAGGTCGCCAAAGCGGTCGCCTATGCCGAGGACTTGGGCATTCATCACGTCAAGCCGGGGGCGGTCACCCTCACGCAAGCCACGGAGTGGGGCACGGTGTACGGGCTCGACGAGATCGAACGCATCAGCGCCGTTGCCAAACAACATCGCCTGCCCGTGCACATGGACGGTGCGCGGTTCGCCAACGCCCTGGTGCATTTGGGCTGCAGTCCCGCCGAGGCGACGTGGAAGCGCGGCATCGACGTGCTGTCGCTGGGCGCGACCAAGAACGGTGCGCTGGGCGCCGAGGCGGTGGTGTTCTTCGATCCGACCATGGCACGAGATTTTGAGCACCGGCGCAAGCGCGCGGGCCATTTGCTGTCAAAGACGCGCTTTCTGAGCGCGCAGCTGATTGCCTACTTGAAGAATGGGTTATGGCTGAACAACGCCCGCCATGCCAATGCGATGGCGCGGCGCATGGCGGATGGGTTGAAGTCGGTGGCCGGCGCGCGGCTGCTGCATCCGGTCGATGCGAATGAATTGTTCGTCGAACTGCCCGAAACAACCGCGGCAGCCCTGGAAACGCAAGGTTTCGAATTTTACCGCTGGCCCCTCAGCAGCGCGGAAACCGGCGTGTTGATCCGCTTGGTGACCTCGTACGCGACGGCGAGCGGCGACGTGGACGAATTCATCGCCGCCGCCGCGGCGACAAAGCCCTGATTGAAGGCGGCGCGGGCGTGTGCTGCAATCACCGCGTTCAAAATCGCAATAACACCAACGGTACTCACAGACCATGCCTCATCCCTCCCTGAAGAATCCGTGTCTTTTCGCATCCCTGATCGCCGCCTGCGCCGCCATGCGGGCTGGACCCGTGCTGGCCGCGGAGTCGCCGGCGCCGCCGAGCGTGACGGCGCTGCTCTGCGGTCATCTGATCGACACCGCCAATGGCAAGGTTCTGGGCGAGACCACCATTGTCATCGAGAACGGACGTGTGCGGGAAGTATTGACTGGCATCAGGGCGCCCGCGGCCGCGACGCCGATCGATCTGAAGACGCAGACCTGCATGCCTGGATTGATCGACAGTCACACGCATCTGACCGGCCAGACCAGCCGTACCGAGTACGTGGACCGGTATCACTGGAATGTCGCCGATTATGCGATCAGGTCCACGGTGTATGCGCGCCGTACCTTGCTGGCGGGCTTTACCACGGTGCGCAATTTGGGCGACCAGGCGAACGAATCGGTGGCGCTGCGCAACGCGATCAACGCCGGCATCATTCCCGGTCCGCGAATTTTCACCGCCGGCAAAGCAATCGGTTCCACCGGCGGACATGCCGATCCCACCAATGGCTACCGACAGGACATCGCGAAGGACTTGGGTCCCGTGGACGGCATCATCAACTCACCCGAGGATGCGATCAAAGCGGTGCGTGAGCACTACAAGCTCGGGGACGATGTCATCAAGATCATGCCGTCGGGCGGTGTGCTGGATGAGGGCGCGAGCGGGGATAACTCGCAGATGACGCTCGAAGAAATTCGCGCGGTGGTCGCGGCCGCTCACGACTACGGTTTTGCGGTCGCCGCGCATGCGCATGGCGCCGAGGCCATTCGCCGCGCCGTGATCGGCGGCGTGGACTCGATCGAGCACGGCACCTACATGGATGCGGAGGATATGAAACTGATGGTCGAGCACGGCACCTACTACGTGCCGACCATCATCGCCGGCGACTTCGTCGCGCGGCAGGCCAAAGTTCCCGGCTACTATCCGCCGCAAGTCGCGGCCAAGGCGCTGGCGATCGGTCCCCTGATCCAGGCCACCGCGGGGCGCGCCTATAAGGCGCATGTGAAGATTGCCTTCGGCACCGACGCGGCGGTGTATCCGCACGGCGAAAATGCGCATGAGTTCGAATTGATGGTGGGCGCGGGCATGCCGACGATGTACGTCATTCAGACCGCTACGGTGAATGCGGCGCAGCTCCTCAGGCGCGACAAGGACTTGGGCAGCATCGCCGCCGGCAAGATCGCCGATGTCGTGGCGGTGCCCGGCAATCCCATCGACGATATCAGCCTGATGAAGCGCGTGAGCTTCGTGATGAAGGATGGCGTCGTGTACAAATTCAACGCCGTGCCGGTGGATACGGCGCTGTAGCGTCAAGCGCGCGCAGCGCGTCCCTTAATGATGTCGCCGTGGAGCGTGGCGGCGGCGGCGCGGATGGCGCTGGCGGAGCCGCCGCCAGCATAAATGATGCTGCGCGATGCGCTGATGAGCAAACCTAGCCCCTTAGCGTCCAGGCCCGCAGCCAGGGTTGCGTTAAGATCGCCGCCCTGTGCGCCGATCCCCGGCACCAGGAAGGGCATATGAGGATGCGCGCTGCGCAGCTCCGCCATTTCAGACGGCACGGTGGCTCCCACCACCAGCATGAGATTGCCGTGCTCGTTCCAGTGCTCCGCCGCGTGGCGCGCCACATGGCGATACAGCGGCAGCCCGTCGAAGCGCAGGTCTTGAAAATCCCTCGCCCCGGAATTGCTGGTCCGGCACAGCAGCAGAACGCCGCGATCGTGGCGCGCGAGAAATGGCCGCACCGAGTCCTCGCCCATGTAGGGATTCACGGTCACGGCGTCCGCGCCGTAGCGCTCGAAGGCTTCTTGCGCATAGGCCTCGGCCGTGTTGCCGATGTCGCCGCGCTTGGCATCGAGAATCACCAAGGCCGTGGGTGCCCGCTGCCGTATATAGCGAATGCTGGCGACCAGCTGCTCCTCGGCACCCTGCGCGCTGTAAAACGCGATTTGCGGCTTGTAGGCAGCGGCCATGTCACAGGTGGCATCGACGATGCGCCGATCGAAGGCATGGAAGGGCGCCGCGTCGCGGGCGAATTCCGGCGGTATTTTGGCAGGGTCCGGATCGAGGCCCACGCAAACCAGGCTGCCGCTTAAGTGTTGCGCTTGGGCTAGCCTTTCCGCGAAGGTTTTGGGCACTCGCGCATGATAACAAGGGCGCTTTGCATTTGGGGAGTATGCTTAAGGGCTGCCTCTGATGAGGTCCATCTTGAGAAGCGCATTGCCCAGCAAAAACCGCACGGGACCGCGATTGGTGCTGCAGCCGGCGAGTCGCCGTGCAGCTCGCCATACGAGCACCAGCGCGCTGAAACGCTTCTTTGCGATCGCCGACGCCTGGGAGCTCTCGCCCCTGCAGCAATGCCGGTTGCTCAAAATTCCATCCCCGCAAGTGCTGCAACGCTATCGGCTGGGCCAGGCGCCGCGCCTCTCGGCCACCCAGCAAGAAAGAGCCGCGCTCATCGCCAACATTCAGTACTCGCTGACGGCTGAGGAAGGGCCCAAGGACCGAGCCTGGGCTTGGGTGCATGCGCCCTCGGCGCGCCCGCCGTTTGACGGCGATAGCCCGCTTTACTTTATGTTGGAAAACGGCCTGCCGGCCTTGCGCGAGGTGGCGCGCCTTCTGGTTCGCGAAAGCGAGCCCCGTTAGCTATAATTACGGGCTCGCTTGTTGCGAATGTGGCGGAATTGGTAGACGCGCCAGACTTAGGATCTGGTGGGGCAACCCGTGCGAGTTCGAGTCTCGCCTTTCGCACCAGCGCACGCTCATTTCCGCTAACCCCAAAGAGGACAGTCAATGCAGATTTCCGTCGAGAGTATCGGCAAATTGGAGCGTCGCATGCAAGTGCAGGTGCCCGCCGAGCGCGTGAGCAAGGAAATCGCCGCGCGCTTGCAGACCATCAGCCGCACCGCGCGCCTCAAGGGGTTTCGTCCCGGCAAGGCGCCCATCAAGGTGATCCGCCAGCAATTTGGCACCCAGGTGCATCGCGAAGTCATCGGTGAATTGCTGCAGTCCAGCTACGCCGAGGCGGTCACGCAGAAGCAGCTGACGCCAGCCGGCAATCCGCGCATCGAGCCGCAGAGCATGGATGAGGGCCAGGACTTGAAGTACGTGGCGACCTTCGAGGTGCTTCCCGAAGTTGCCCTGCAGCCCATCGAGGCGTTGGAAGTCGATCGCATCACGGCCGACGTGACCGAGAGCGACATCGACGCGATGATCGCGCGATTGCGCAAGCAACAAACGGTCTACGCGGCGGCGAGCCGTGCGGCGTTGAGCGGCGACAAAGTGACCATTGATTTCGACGGCGCGATCGATGGGGTGGCGTTTGCGGGCGGCAAGGGCGAGAACGTCGCCATCATCTTGGGTGAAGGCCGGATGTTGCCGCAACTTGAACAAGGCTTGATCGGTGCGAGCGTGGGCGAAAAGCGCGATATCACCGTGAATTTCCCGCCCGACTATCGGGCCGCCGACCTTGCCGGCAAAGCGGCGATTTTTGCCACCGAGATAAAGACCATCGAAGCGCCGTCGCTGCCCGAACTCGACGACGAGTTTTGCAAGGCATTTGGCGTCACCGAGGGCGGATTGGCAAAGCTGCGCGAGGACGTGGCGGCCAATATGCGCCGCGAGCTTGAGCAGGCGCTGCGCAACCGCAACAAGGCCGTGGTGATGGAAAATCTGTTTCAGACCAATCCCACCGAGGTGCCGAATGTCCTGATCGAGAACCAGATCCGCGAGATGCAGGTCGAGGCGATGCGGCGCAGCGGCACGACGGATGTCTCTCAGGCGCCGCCGCGAGAACCGTTCGTCGAGCCGGCGCGTCGGCGCGTGACCCTCGGGTTATTACTGAATGACATTATCCGCCGCGAAAACTTGGTGGCCGACCGTGGCCGGGTCAACGAAAGGCTCGACGATCTGGTATCCGCGTACGGTGATGCGGCCGCGATGAAGCGCGCCTACTTGCAAAACGCTGATGCCATGCGGCAAGTCGAGAGTTTGGCGCTGGAGGACCAGGCGGTGGACTGGATACTGGCGCGCGCCAAGGTCCGCGAGGTGGCGTCGAGCTTCAAGGAAGTCATGAACTTCGAGGCCTGATGACGAGCTATTCACTTGATCACGAGCAATTCACTTGAAATGATGTTATGAAGTCCTCACAAAGCATCGTGCTGACCGACAAGTTAAAGGCATTGACATGACCACCCGTGCATTGAATTTGGTTCCCATGGTTGTAGAACAAACCGCTCGCGGCGAGCGCGCCTACGACATCTACTCGCGGCTGCTCAAGGAGCGGCTGATTTTCATCGTGGGACCCGTTGAGGACTACATGGCGAACCTGATCGTCGCCCAACTGCTGTTCCTGGAATCTGAAAACCCCGACAAAGACATCGCCATCTACATCAACTCGCCCGGCGGCTCGGTGAGCGCGGGGCTCGCGATCTATGACACGATGCAGTTCATCAAGCCGGATGTGAGCACCATCTGCGTTGGCCTTGCGGCATCGATGGGCGCGGTATTGCTGGCGGGCGGCGCCGCGGGTAAGCGCTATTCGCTGCCCAACTCCAAAATCATGATCCACCAACCGTCTGCCGGATTTCAGGGTCAGGCCTCCGACATCGACATTCACGCCCGCGAGGTGATGGAGACCAAGACGCGCTTGAACGCCATTTTGGCCAAGCACACCGGCCAAACCGTCGAGCGGGTCAAGGCGGACAGCGACCGAGACAATTTCATGACCGCCGAGCAAGCCCGGGCCTATGGAATCGTGGATTCCATGCTCGAAAGGCGCGGCGAACTCCCCCAAAAGGCCTGAGTGACGCCTGATTTGCCGTCGCGCCAGCCCGCCCGGAACTCCATCACAGCCCTTGGCGCCGTATCTTTGCGCGAGGTCGGCCGGGTGCTATATAGTCAGTATCTGTAGCTGCGTTGCCGGCGTTGGAAACGCCGGCTGCGCGGCCAATTTGAGGACAGCATGAGCGAAGATTCGCGCAGCAAACATGATGATGGCAAGCTTTTGTACTGCTCTTTTTGTGGAAAGAGTCAACACGAGGTCCGGAAACTTATCGCCGGGCCCAGCGTGTTCGTCTGCGACGAATGCGTGGAGCTGTGCAACGACATAATCCGCGAGGAGCTGGAAGAGCGCGCCGAGCGCACCCGCGACAAGCTTCCCAAGCCTCAGGAGATCAAGAAGGTTCTGGATGAATACGTCATCGGCCAGGAACGTGCCAAACGGGTCCTGTCGGTGGCTGTTTACAACCATTACAAGCGGCTGCAAACGCGCGGCGCCGAGGGCGTGCGTTCCCGCGACGACGTGGAGCTCGCCAAGAGCAATATCCTGCTGATCGGGCCCACCGGATCCGGCAAGACCTTGTTGGCGGAAACCCTGGCGCGCCTGCTGAACGTGCCGTTCACGATTGCCGATGCGACCACCCTGACGGAAGCCGGCTACGTCGGTGAAGATGTCGAAAACATCATTCAAAAATTGCTGCAAAAATGCGACTACGATGTCGAGAAAGCGCAGACCGGAATCGTTTATATCGACGAAATCGACAAGATTTCGCGCAAATCCGACAATCCGTCGATCACCCGTGATGTCTCGGGCGAGGGCGTGCAGCAAGCGCTGCTCAAGCTGATCGAAGGGACGATTGCCTCGGTCCCGCCGCAGGGCGGGCGCAAGCACCCGCAGCAAGAGTTCCTGCAGGTCGATACCACCAATATCCTGTTCATTTGCGGCGGTGCGTTTGCGGGACTTGAAAAAATCATCATGAACCGCACGCACAAGAGCGGCATCGGCTTCGTGGCCGAGGTGCGCGAGCACAACGCGCGCCCGCATGGCAACGATGTGTTCCACGACACCGAGCCCGAGGACCTGATCAAGTACGGCCTGATTCCCGAATTCGTCGGCCGGCTCCCCGTCGTGGCGACGCTGGAGGAATTGGACGAAGAGGCGCTGATTTCGATCCTGATGCAGCCGAAGAATGCGCTGACCAAGCAGTATCGAAAATTGTTCGACATGGAAGGCGTGGAACTGGACTTCCGCGAGGATGCGTTGCGATCGGTCGCGCGCAAAGCGATGCAGCGCAAGACGGGCGCGCGGGGTCTGCGCACCATTCTTGAGAATGTGCTGCTGGACACGATGTATGACCTGCCGTCATTGCGCAACGTGCAAAAAGTTGTGGTCGACGAACAGGTGATCGAAGGCCACAATAAGCCCTACATTATCCACCGAACCGAGGAGCCGAGATTGGTGGCTCCGGTTGAAGAACAGCGACGCCCCACGGGATCGGATCATCTTTGAGCCGAGCTTGAAACTCACCGTCGGCGGCCGCATGTATCGAAGGCGATATCACACATGCCCTAACTTAAAAGGCCAGCCTCGTGAGCGATGAATCCCCCGTCGAAGTTCCTGAAGAAGTCCCCGCCATGACCGGCACGCCGGTTCTGCCGCTGCGCGATGTTGTGGTTTACCCGCACATGGTCATTCCGCTGTTCGTCGGGCGCGAGAAATCGATCGTCGCCTTGGATCTGGCCATGAAGGCCGATAAGCGCATTCTGCTGGTGGCCCAGAAACAAGCGGATGTCGACGATCCGAAGGCCGAAGACCTGTATCGCGTCGGCACCATCGCGACCATCCTGCAGCTTCTGAAGCTGCCCGACGGCACCGTCAAGGTCTTGGTCGAGGGCGTGGACCGCGCCCGCATCGAGAAGCTCACGGAAGGGGAGTTCTTTTCCGCGGAAGTCACCGCCATGCCGGACTTGGAGCGCTACGAAGAGCGCGAGATGGACGTGCTGACGCGCTCGGTGACCACGCAGTTCGAGCAATATGTAAAGCTCAACAAGAAGGTGCCGCCCGAGATTCTGACCTCCCTGGCGGGCATCGAGCAGGCGGGCCGACTGGCGGACACCGTCGCCGCGCACATGTCCTTGAAGCTCTCCGAGAAGCAAAAGGTTCTGGAAATCCCCGACGTGCGCAAGCGCCTCGAGCACATGCTCGCTGTGATCGAGGGCGAGATGGATGTGCTGCAGATCGAAAAGCGCATTCGCGGCCGCGTCAAGCAGCAGATGGAGAAGAGTCAGCGCGAGTACTACTTAAACGAGCAGATGAAGGCCATCCAGAAGGAACTGGGGGAGCTCGACGACGCGCCGAACGAAATCGGCGAATTGGAAAAGCGCATCAAGGCGGCCGGCATGCCGAAGGAAGCGCGCGAAAAGGCCAACTCGGAACTCGCCAAATTGAAGCTGATGTCGCCCATGTCGGCGGAAGCCACCGTGGTGCGCAACTACGTCGATTGGTTGGTGAAGTCGCCGTGGAAGAAGCGCAGCAAGGTGCATTTGGACATTGCCGCGGCCGAGAAAGTGCTCGAGGCCGATCACTACGGCTTGGAGAAAGTCAAAGAGCGCATTGTCGAATACCTGGCGGTGCAGCAGCGGGTGAAAAACTTGCGCGGACCCATCCTGTGTCTGGTGGGCCCACCTGGGGTCGGCAAGACCTCCTTAGGGCAGAGCGTGGCGCGCGCCACGAATCGCAAGTTCGTGCGCATGTCCTTGGGCGGCGTGCGCGACGAGGCGGAGATCCGCGGCCATCGGCGCACCTACATCGGTTCCATGCCCGGCAAGATCATTCAAAACCTCGCCAAGTCCGGGGTGCGCAATCCGTTGTTCCTGCTCGATGAAGTGGACAAGATGTCGACCGATTTTCGCGGCGATCCCTCTTCCGCGCTGCTCGAGGTGCTCGATCCTGAGCAGAACAGCACTTTCAACGATCATTATCTGGAGGTCGATTTCGACCTGTCGGAAGTGATGTTCGTGTGCACCGCGAACAGCCTGAATATCCCGGCGCCGCTGCTCGATCGCATGGAAGTGATCCGCATCCCGGGCTACACCGAAGATGAAAAGAGCAATATCGCGCGCCGCTACCTGCTGCCGAAGCAGGTCAAGCAAAATGGCCTGAAACCCGATGAGCTCGTGGTGCAGGACGAGGCCATTCAAGACATGATTCGCTTCTACACCCGCGAGGCGGGCGTGCGTAATCTCGAGCGCGAGATCTCGAAGATCGGGCGCAAGGCGGTGAAGCAGTTGCTGCTGGCGCCGAATGAAAAGACCGTGACCATCGATTCGGGCAATCTCGATAAATATTTGGGCGTGCGCCGCTTCCGCTACGGCAAGGCGGAGGAGAGCAATCGCATTGGCCAGGTGACCGGTCTTGCATGGACCGAGGTCGGCGGCGAGCTGTTGACCATCGAATCGGCGGTGGTTGCGGGCAAGGGCAAGCTCACGCATACGGGACAGCTCGGCGAGGTGATGCAGGAATCGATTCAAGCCGCGATGACGGTGGTGCGCAGCCGCTCCGCCATGCTGGGCCTCGACGTGGATTTCTATCAAAAGGCCGACGTGCACATCCACGTGCCCGAAGGCGCCACGCCGAAGGACGGACCCAGCGCCGGCGTCGGCATGTGCACGGCATTGATATCGGCGTTGACCAAGATCCCGGTGCGTTCGGAGGTCGCGATGACGGGGGAAATCACCCTGCGCGGCGAAGTGCTCCCCATCGGTGGACTCAAAGAGAAGCTATTGGCGGCGCATCGCGGCGGCATCACCACCGTGTTGATTCCCGACGATAACACCAAGGATCTTGCGGAGATTCCCGAGAATATCAAGGAAAAGCTCGATATCCGGTCGGTGAAGTGGATCGACGAGGTGCTGCAGGTGGCGCTGACTCACATGCCGGTTCCGCTGGCGGCGCCTGCGGACGCGGCGAAACCACCGGAGTCGATTGCCGGCGAGAAGCGCCGCCGTCGTGCCTCGCGCGTGAAGAGTCAGGTTCGGGCGCACTAGCGCCCGGCCCGCGATTGCCAAGCTGTTTGGCCTCGCGTAGACTCTCGCGCCTCTTCCAGGGGGTGCTTAGCTCAGCTGGTAGAGCATCGCCTTTACACGGCGAGGGTCGGGGGTTCGATCCCCTCAGCACCCACCAACAGCGGAGTGGTAGTTCAGCTGGTTAGAATACCGGCCTGTCACGCCGGGGGTCGCGGGTTCGAGTCCCGTCCACTCCGCCATTTCCTGAAGTGATCCCGCGCGAGCCGTTTGGCCGCGCTGCGGTGAAGCGGTAGGTTAGGAAACTCAAGGTTGGGAGCATGCTGCAAAGTATTCATGACAAGTTGAAGGGTTGGTTGGGCCAGGCGGTGATGGGCGCCATCGCCTTGGTATTCGTCTTCTGGGGCATCAATTGGACTTTGAGCGCGCCGAACTATGCCGCCAAGGTCAACGGGACCGAGATCTCGCCGAACGAGGTGCGCCAGGCCTATCAGCAGCAGCTCGCGCAGATGGAGCGCATGAGCAATCGCCCGCTCGACGACACCATGCGCAACGAAATCAAACGGCGCGTGCTCGATCAATATGTGAGCAGCGAGGCGCTGGTCAGCCGCGCCGACGAATTGGGGTATCGCGTGAGCGATGAGGAATTGCTCGCCGAGATGTCGAAGGTTCCGGCGTTTCAAGTCGATGGAAAATTCGACCAGGCTCACGCATTGGCGATTCTCAATGCGCAGGGCCGCTCGGTCTCGGAAATTGAGGGACTGTTCCGGCGCGATGCGAAGCTAAGGCAACTCGACAGCGCGCTCAGCACCTCAAGCTTCGTGACGGCGGCGGAAATGCAGAAATTTCGCGCCCTCACGCGTCAGCAGCGCGAGCTCGCGTGGGTGACCCTGCCGGCCGCGAAGTTCGCCGCCAGCGCGACGCCGGATGAGGCAGCGGTGAAGAGCTTCTACGAGGCGCACAAGTCCGAGTACATGACGCCGGAGACGGTGAACCTGCGCTATGTGGAACTCAGCTTGCAGCAGTTGGCCTCGAAGGTCAGCGTCGATGATGCGCAGCTGAAGAGCCTTTACGACGAGCAAAAGACCAAAACGCCCGAGCGCTTCACGCAAGCGGAACAGCGCCGGGTGCGCCACATCTTATTGTCAGTCAACGATCCGAAAGAAGATGCGGCCGTCAAAGCCAAGGCCGAAGGCCTGCTGAAGCGTCTGCAGGCCGGCGAGGATTTCGCCAAGCTGGCGAAGGAATTCTCGCAGGACCCCGGCTCGGCGAATCAAGGTGGCGATCTGGGTTGGTCGGAACGCAAGGTGTTCGTGGGTCCGTTCGCCGATGCCGCGTTCGGCATGAAAGTCGATGAAATCAAGGGACCGGTCAAGACGCAATTCGGTTATCACATCCTGAAGCTCGACGGCATTCAGGCGCCCACCGTGAAGAGCTTCGAACAAGCCAAGGCGGAGTTGGAAACCGAGTATCGACGCAACGAGGCCGAGCGCCTGTTCAACAATGCGCAGGATCAGCTCGCCGATGCGGCACTGCAAAATACCACCGACATCGATGTGGTAGCGCGCAAGGCGGGCCTGACCGTGCAGGACATCCCGAACTTCAGCCGCAGCGAAGGCGGTGGCGCGCTCGGGAAGGTGCCGGCGGTCATCGAGGCGGCCTTCAGCCAAGACGTGCTGGACGGCCGCTTAAGCTCCATCGTCGAAGTGGACAAGGGGCGCGGCGTGGTCTTGCGCGCAACCGACCACCAGTTGCCGCAGCAGAAGCCGCTCGAGGCCGTGCGCAGCGAGGTGGTTGCCGCCTGGAAGACGCAGCGCGGCGTGGAATTGGCCGCGGCAGCCGCGGCAGAGGCGGCCAAGCGCTTAGGAGAGGGCGAATCCTGGGACGCTGTGGTGAAGGGCCTGGGCGGCACCGTGCAGGGACCGAAGTTCATCGCGCGAGCCGACCAAGGCATCCCGCTGGAGATTCGCAGTACCGCCTTCCAGGCGCCGAAGCCGGCGCAAAAGCCGATTTTTGAGAAAGTCAGCCTGGCCAACGGCGATGCGGCAGTGCTGGCCTTAAGCGCGGTCCGCGAGGATCCCGACTTGGCCGGCTTTAATGAAGCGGACATGCGCCGCCTGTACGCCGAGCGGGTCGCTTCCGGTGAGGCTCAGAGCTACGCCGCGGGCGCGCGCGCCGATGCCAAAGTGACCTTGAATCCTAAGGCAATGGATTAATTGACCGAGCTGCTGCACCAGTTCTCGGATTGGTATCTATCGGTACTCGGGCAAGGCAGTTATTGGCTCATCGCAGGCTTGATGGCGCTCGAGAGCACCTTCGTGCCGATTCCAAGCGAGGTCATCATCCCGCCGGCGGCCTACCTCGCCCACACCCAGGGACAGATGTCCCTGGTCGGCATCGTGCTCTCAGGAACGGTCGGATCGTGGCTGGGGGCCTCACTGATGTACTGGGCGGCAAGAGCGCTGGGGCGCCCGCTGGTGTTGCGCTTAGGCCCTTATATGGGCCTCTCCGCCGCCAAGATCAGCCTGGCGGAGCGCTGGTCCGCTCGCTACGACTGGGCGGGCGTATTCTTCGCGCGGCTCTTGCCGGTGATTCGCCACCTGATCGGTATTCCGGTCGGCATTCTGCGCATGGATTTTCGCTGGTACGCACTCGCCACCTTGGCCGGATCGCTCTTGTGGTGCTCGGTGCTGGCCTGGCTGGGCGCCACCATCGGGCGCCATCCGGAATTGCTGGCAGGCTCCCTACACCGCTTTTTCCTGCTCGTGCTGGCCGTGGCCGGCGTGCTCGGCGCGCTGTACTACGTTTTCGTGCAACGACCGGCGTCGGCACGCTAGACAGGGGAGCGAACTTAAGTTGCGGCGCCGCCCACCGGCGCGCCAGCGGGTGGAGCGGGGAATTTGCTGAAGATGGCGGATGCGGCCAAATTGATCTTCTCCACCGCCTCGGGACCTGACAGCTCATAGGCACTCTGACTGGCGCTCGCATGCCAGATCGCCCGGTGCGACTTCGCATCGAATAAGTCCACTGAGATGCGCGTTTCGTTGTCGACCCACGAATTGTCCCATCCCCAGCCGCCGCCCCAGCAGCAGCCACGCCGGTACCCCCATCCGCCTCCCCAGCCTCCCCAGCCCGCACCGTAGTAGCCGCCCCAGTAGCCGTTCATCACCTGGCGTGACCCCATGGCGTAGCCGACCACGCAGTCGGCTGCGGCGCGATCGACCAGTTGGATGCCGCGGATTGACATATTGGTCTCAATGGCGGAACGCAAGCGGTCGGCGTTTATCGGATTGCTAAAGGCGCCGTTGGGCTGATCGGGGAGGGCGATGTGTTCGTTGGCGAAGGCAAAGGTACGGCAGCTGGTCACCGACATGTCCTTCGCGTAGTCGGTTCTGACGCTGACCGGGTTGCACGCGGCAAGCCCTACGCAAAGACCGGTGATAACGGCAAGAACGATTTTCGGATTGGCCATGACGTTTCACCTCTGTGCGCCCGCAACCTAACCCAACGTTAGATCCTAATCCCGGTTGACAAGTTTCACCCGCTATCTCCATCTGATGGAAAACTCATGCCCACCGTATGGAAACCGCCATCCACATACAATACCTCGCCGCTGATCCCCGCTGCGAGGTCGGAGCAGAGGAATGCGGCGGCATTGCCGACGTCCTCAATGGTCACATTGCGCCGGATCGGGGCGGCGGCGGCCACATGACCGAGCATTTTGCGAAAGCCCGGGATACCGGCGGCGGCGAGCGTTTTGATCGGCCCCGCGGAAATGGCGTTCGCCCGGATGCCCTGCGGACCTAAATCGGCGGCCAGAAAACGCACATTGGCCTCAAGGCTGGCCTTGGCGAGGCCCATGACGTTGTAGCCGGGGATGGAGCGCACCGCACCCAAATAGCTCAAGGCGACGATGGAAGCCGCGCGGCCCTGCATGAAGGGCATGGAGGCGCGCGCCAGGGCCGTGAGGCTGTAGCTGGAGACGTCGTGGGCGACGCGAAAACCTTCGCGCGAGGTGGCGCTGAGAAAGTCGCCGGTGAGGGCTTCGCGGGAGGCGAAGGCGACCGCGTGCACCAGAATATCGAAGGTATCCCAGCGGGTCTTCAGGTAGCCAAAGCCCCGCTCGATGTCCGTATCGCCGGCGACGTCCATCACGAAAGTAATGTCCGAGCCGACCTGCTTGGCGAGCGGCACGACACGATCCGTCATGCGCTCGATATGGGCAAAGGCGAGCTCGGCGCCTTCGCGGTGCATGGCCTGCGCGATGCCCCATGCGATCGAGCGATCGGTGGCAAGGCCGACGATCAACGCGCGTTTGCCGCTCAGAAAGCCCATAACTGCTCCTACCCCTGCCGGCTCGAGTCGATGTACATGACCAGTCGTTGCCCGGCCTTGATCTGGTGTCGCTCGTTCAAGCCGTTCCAGCTCTTGAGCTGCGTCACCGTCACCTGAAACTGACGCGAGATACTGTAGACAGTGTCGCCGCTTCGAACCGTATAGAGCAAGCGGTGCCCGGAAACCGCGCCCTCGGAGCGGTAGCGGCGCGCGCTGGCCTTGATCACCAATCGCTGGCCCTTCACCAGGGAGTCCTGGGCGCCGAGGTTATTCAAGCGCGCGAGGGTACTGACGGGCATTCCATGCCGGCGCGCAATGGAACTCAAGGTCTCGCCCGCGTGCACCCGATAGACGATCTGGCGCTGCCGGCGTCCCCCGACATCGGTCTCCGGCCGGTCGACTCGCGCCGCAGCGAGCAATACCTTGTCGGGCAATTGCCCGCTGACCTGCGGAATCTTCAAGGTCTGGCCGACCGCGATCTTGCCGCCATTCAAGTCGTTGATCTTCGAGATCACGGCAACGCTGGTGCCGTATTGCTTGGCAATCATCGGCAGCGTTTCTTTGCGGGTGACTTCGTGGCGGGCGAAACGCACGCGATCGTCGGGACCCAAGGACTTGAGCGCCGACTCGAAGGCATCGGCATTGTCGATGGGCACCAGCATTTGATTCGGGCCCTCAGGATCGGTGGCCCAGCGGTTCGAGCCGGGATTTAAGGCGACCAGCTCATCGTAGCTGGTGCCCGCCAGTTGTGCGGCGATCTTCAGGTCGATCTGCGAGCCGGTATCGATGACCGCGAAGTAAGGCTCATTGGGTATCACCGCGAATTCCAAGCCGTAGCGTTCAGGCTCCGCCATCAGTCGCTTCAAGGCGAGCAATTTCGGCACATAGGCGCGCGTCTCGGCAGGCAATCGCAAATGCCAGAAATCCGCCGGTTTGCCGTTGGCGCGGTTGAAATCCAACTCACGCTGTACGCCGTTCTCACCGACATTGTAAGCGGCGATCGCCAAGAGCCAATCGCCATCGAATTGATCATGCAGCGCCTGCAGGTAATCGAGCGCCGCGCGGGTCGACTCGATGACGTCGCGGCGGCCGTCGTACCACCAATCCCGTTTGAGGCCAAAGCGCCTGCCGGTGTC
Organism: uncultured Gammaproteobacteria bacterium; assembly: GCA_963749775.1. Taxonomy (GTDB): domain Bacteria; phylum Pseudomonadota; class Gammaproteobacteria; order Steroidobacterales; family Steroidobacteraceae; genus Bog-1198. Next base: position 883,372 of record CAVVPB010000001.1, on the reverse strand, counting down.
CGGAATGAATTGCCAAAGTCCCGCGGCGCGGCTGCGCGAGTAGGCGAAGGGTTCGTAGGCGCTTTCCACGACCGGCAGCAGCGCGAACTCCAGGGGCATGCCGCGGGCTTCCACCTCGGTGATGATGTGGTACAGGTAGCGCTGGCCGCGCTGAAATACCCGTTCGAGATAGTCAGGGTTGTGCTCGAACCAGGCGAGCTGCACATCGATCGCGGGTTCTTGGACTTCATCGAAGGCGAAGCCGGCGCGCATGCGGTCGAATAAATCGTCGTAGTCCTCGCCGTTGTGGTGCTGCCATTCACGCGGCATGGTCAGGGAGGGCGTTCCGGCCGCAGGGGCGGCGTCGGCGGGCGCCATCGGCGCTTCCGCGGGGCTTGGCGGTGCCGGCACCGTGATGGGCTCGCGTTGGGGTACGGAGGTCGGTTGCTGTGCGCAGGCCGCAAGCCACAGCACGACGCCTAAGGAAAGTCGTTTGATCAGTGCCATAAAGTACTTCCGCTAGCGGAAATGATCTTTCCAGGCACGCAGGACGCCAAACACCTCAAAGGGCTCCTCCAGCGTCTTTCCCGCATGAGCCTCGGCGGCGGCCCGCACGGTGGGTTTGTCGCAGCGCAAAAACGGATTCACGCGGATTTCCAAACTCAAGGTCGACGGCAGGCTAGGATCGCCGGTCGCGCGTATTCGCTGCACGCTTTCCTGATATTCCATCGCCGCCGTATTGTCCGGTTCCACGGTCAGCGCAAAGCGCAGGTTCGCGGCGGTGTATTCATGGCCGCAAAAAACTTGGGTCTCCGGCGGCAACCCGCGCAACCGGTTCAACGAAGCATTCATCTGTGGTGGCGTACCCTCGAACATTCGACCGCAACCCGCGCTGAAGAGCGTGTCTCCGCAAAAAAGCGCGCCGTGCCCCCAAAAGGCGATGTGACTTAAGGTATGCCCGGGCACGCGCAAAATCTCGAAGCTAAGTCCCAAGTCCGGCAACTCGCAACGGGCGGCATCCCCGACGGTGTGGGTCCGAACCGTGATCCGATCATCGTCGGGCGCGATCACCGGCACCTGCCGGTGATGCAGCAATTCAGGCACGCCCCCGATATGATCCGGATGATGGTGGGTCAGCAAAATGGCGCCCAAGGTGAGATTGCGGCGCCCAAGCTCGGCCAGCACGGGCGCGGCCTCCCCCGGGTCCACGACAACCACCTGCACCGGTATTCTCGGCGACTCGATGAGCCAGATATAGTTGTCCAGAAGCGCGCGCACGGGGCGGACGTTCAGATGCGTGGCGTGGATTGACATTTTGCGGCGTATTTAACCTGTAGCATTAGAACTTCGCTAGTGTTTTTGATGAAGGAGGCTCTTTGGAATCGATGCCCATGACGCCGGTGAGCGACTGGTTCGCGGGCCCTTTGGGCACTCGGGTGCTGCGCGAGGAGGCGGCGCTTGCGACCCTCGCCCTGGACAACGTTTTCGGCTTCGAACTGCTGCAGGTGGGCGCCTGGGGCCCGTCGCGCCACCTCTTGGACGGGGCGCGCACCCAGCATACGACGCTGCTGGCACCGGAGCTGACCGCCGGGGTTACCCTGTGCGCGCCGCTCGATACCCTGCCGTTTCGATCCGATTCCATTGACGCGATTTTCCTGCCGCACACCCTTGAATTGGTCGAGGACCCCTATGCCGTGCTGCGCGAGGCGGAGCGGGTGCTCACGGCCGAGGGGTGCCTGCTGATTTGCGGCTTCAACCCCTTCAGCGGCTGGGGCGCGCGTCGCCTGTTCAGCCAGTACTTCGGGCGCCCGGCCTTTCCGCCGGGCACACAACGCATGCTGTCGGACCGGCGCTTGCGCGATTGGGTCGCACTGTTGGGGTTTGATGTGGACAGCGTTTACGGCTACTTAGGTTTGCTGCCCGTTGCGGGAGGACGTGATGTCAGGCCGCGCGCACCCATGACGACGGGCGCCTACCTGCTCAAGGCCCGCAAGCGGGTATCGACCCTGACGCTGGTGCGCCCGCGTCGTCGCGCGCGCCAGCGGGTGCTGGTGGGCGCCGCGGAGCCGACCAGCAAAGTGGGGCCATGACCCAAGTCGAGATATTCACCGACGGCGCGTGCCGCGGCAATCCCGGCCCCGGCGGGTGGGCGGCGCTGCTCATCGCGGGCGCCGAGCGCAAGGAAGTGTCGGGCGCCGAGGCCGCCACCACCAATAACCGCATGGAATTGAGTGCGGCGATCGGCGGCTTGGGCGCTCTGAAGCGGCGCTGCGCGGTCAAGCTGTACACCGATTCGAAGTATGTGCTCCAAGGCATCACCGAATGGTTGCCCAATTGGAAGGCGCGGGGATGGCGTACCGCGGCGCGCGAACCGGTCAAGAATCAAGACCTCTGGCAGCTGTTGGACGCGGCGGCGGCCAGCCAGGATATTCAGTGGATTTGGGTGAAGGGGCATTCCGGACATGAAGGCAATGAATACGTTGATCAACTCGCCAATGAGGCCATCGATCGCATGCTGGCGGCACGGTAGCTCTTAATGCGCCAGGTCGTCCTTGATACGGAAACCACCGGCCTTGAGGTCGAACAGCAGCACCGCATCATTGAAATCGGCTGCGTGGAGCTCTTCAACCGGCGCCTGACCGGACGCTCGTTTCACCGCTACTTAAATCCCGAGCGCGATATCGAGGAGGGTGCGGTTTCTGTGCACGGCCTGACGCGCGAGCGCCTCTCGAAGGAGCCGACGTTCCGGGAAGTGCACCTCGAATTCCTGGAATTCATTCGCGATGCGGAAGTGATCATCCACAACGCGCCCTTCGACGTGGCGTTCTTGAACATGGAGCTCGAGCGCATCGCCGCCGAGCAGAGGATTCACAGTCTGTGCCGCGTGCTCGATTCGTTGGCGCTCGCGCGCCAAATGCATCCCGGACAGCGCAACAGCTTGGATGCGCTGTGCAAGCGCTACTCGGTCGACAATTCACATCGCGACTATCACGGCGCGCTGCTGGACGCGCGCATTCTGTCGGAAGTGTATTTGGCCATGACGGGCGGGCAGGGGAGCCTCACGTTGAGCGCCGAGTACGACACGCATCGCATCCGCGTGCGCCAGGCCGCGCCGCTGCGAGCGGCGACAGATGCGCGCATCGTGGTGATCCGCGCCGATGAACAGGAAATCGCCGCCCACGAGCATATCCTGGCGCTGCTCGACAAAGCCTCCAGCGGCAAGACCGTGTGGCGACGCTTGTGAGGCCCGCGAGCGGCGGCGCGGCTTTTACCAAGAATCAGAACTTCCCGTCGATTTGATTCAACGAGGGTTTTGATCAGTGTCAGCTTTGGCATTTAGAGGCTTCATCCAACGCATGTTTCGCTCGCTCGGATGGGAAGTGCAACGGGTTGAGAATAATGTCAATTCCGAGCAGCAGGTTCTAAAGAAGCTGCTGAGGTTGACCGGAGCCGACGTCGTGCTCGATGTTGGGGCCAACGTTGGGCAGTTTGGGGATTTGTTGTGGGGCCTCGGATTTGAAGGCACTCTGATCTCGTTTGAGGCGATACCTGAAGTGCATGAGCGGCTGGTACGTCATGCGAATCGTAGGAACCGATCTTGGCAGGTCGCTCCATGTGCGGCGCTTGGCAGCAAGCATGGGCAGATCGAAATGAACATTGCCGCCAATTCGGTCAGCAGCAGCGTTCTGCCGATGGGAAGGACTCATCTTGAATCAGCTCCGCAGTCGCAATACGTTGGCAAGCAGATTGTGAATATAGAAAGGCTTGATGAGTTGAGCGCTCAGTACATCCGGCCGGCAACAAAGCTGTTCATCAAAGTCGATACTCAGGGGTATGAGATGGAGGTGCTGAAAGGCGCTACTGAGCTGTGGCCGCGTACGGTGGGGTTGCAACTGGAGCTGTCGCTGGTGCCACTCTATGATCGATCCCCGACTATCGCAGAGATGATCGAGTTCACGGCGGCTATGGGGTTTGAACTATTTGGTTTTGTGCCTGGATTTCGCAATCAGCAAAGCGGGCGATTACTTCAGGTAGACGGATTTTTTGTGCGCGCAGATCTGAGTTCAGGGAAGGGCTGACAGCATGTCGGATATTCCGCTGTTTGGAGAAGCCTCCTCCGGCAAGATTGTGTGGCGACGCTCGTGAACCTGCTCGTGACCGGCGCCGCGGGATTTATCGGATTTCACACCTCGAGGCTATTGCTCGAGCGCGGCGATGAAGTCATCGGGCTTGACAATCTCAATGCTTACTACGATCCGGCCCTCAAGCAGGCACGGCTCGACATCTTGAGTGACTATCCGCGCTTCAAGTTCATCAGGGCTGACCTGGCAGACCGTGAGGCGATGACATCCTTGTTCCAGGCGGAGAAATTTCAACGCGTGGTGCACCTCGGGGCGCAGGCCGGCGTGCGCTACTCCATCGACAATCCTCAATGCCTACGTGCAGAGCAACGTGGTCGGATTCCTGCACGTGATCGAGGGATGCCGCCAGAACGGCGTCGAGCACTTGGTGTATGCATCGACGAGCTCGGTGTACGGGGCGAACACGCAAATGCCGTTTTCGGAAGCGCATGGCGCTGATCATCCGATGACGCTGTATGCGGCGACCAAGCGGTCGAATGAATTGATGGCCCATTGCTACTCCTCGTTGTACGGACTGCCGACCACGGGCCTGCGCTTCTTCACCGTATACGGGCCGTGGGGACGGCCGGATATGGCGCTGTTCTTGTTCACCAAGAATATTCTCGCGGGCGTGCCCATCGACGTGTTCAATGATGGATTCCATCAGCGTGATTTCACCTATGTGGACGACATCGTGAGGGGCGTGCTCGCCGCGGTGGATCACGTGGCCGCGCCGGATCCTGATTGGGATTCCGATCATCCCAATCCCAGCACCAGCAGCGCGCCTTTTCGGATCTATAACATCGGCAACCACACGCCGGTGCCGTTGCTGCGCTATATCGAAGTCCTCGAGCAGTGCTTGGGCCGCAAGGCGCAGAAAAACCTGTTGCCGATGCAGCTGGGCGATGTCCCCGATACCTGGGCGGATGTCGAAGCGCTGGCGCGCGACGTCGGCTACCGGCCCGCAACCGATCTGGAGCAGGGTGTGAAGCAATTCGTCGAGTGGTATCTTGCCTACTATCACCCGCAGTCTTCTTAAGAAGAGCCGGTTATGAACCCATTAAATTCAACGCTTCCCGCCTGGGGCGCGCTGGCCGCACACGCCAAGATCTCTCCAAGGCTCACTTGCGCGACCTGGCCGCTCGACCCTGGCGCTGCAAATTTTCACTGAACAGATGTGGTCTGTCCGCGCCACATCACGCATCGACCTGTCCTGCTCTTTGACCTGGCGCGCGCGTGTCTTGGCCAGCCCCATGTTCCGCGCGTCCATCCGCACCGAGCAGCGGCGGTGCTGCCACGCGCTGCGCTGCGTTTCGCGGGCGGCGCCGCCATCCGGCCGAGTCGCGCCTCGCGTGAAAACTCTCCGCTACGTCCGCCGTGCGCAGCGGCGCGCGGCTCACCGCAGGTCAGCACGTGTGACATCGGCATCGCGTCGATTTGACCGCTGCTGGTGCGGCGCCGGCCGGTGGAGCGGCGGCATCACGCCGCTTTCGTGTCATGTGATCGCACCAGCTCGAGATCTGACCCGCACATTGTCCGCGGAACCTGGTGATGTGGCTCCGACTCGTCACCCAGAGACGCAGCGAACGCGAAGCCGCGCGCGCCTGGATCGTCGGCGCGCTCGGGAGATCTCCCGCTCACTTCGCTGCCGTGCTCCACCCGCGGCGGCCATGGCACGTTCGGCATCGCGCCGACCATCGATTCACCCTGTGGGATTGGGTGGGCGGCGCTATTCGGTGTGGTCGGCCATCGGTCTCATGCCGATCGTCATCGGCAGCGAGCGCTTCGAGATTCTCTGAAGGGCGCGAGCGACATGACCGGCACTTCACGAGCCCCCGTATCAGAAAAACCTGCCGGTGCTCATGGGCTTGATCGGTGCTGGAATCGACCTTCTTGAATCTGCCCACTCTCGCGGTACTGCCTACGATCAGCGCCTGCGCGGCTGCCGGCTTATCTGCACAACTCGAGATGGAAAGCAACGGCAAGTCGGTCGCTTGGCGGCGGCATGTCGACTTGCCACCGCGCCCATCGTCTGGGGTGAACCGGGATCGAAGCGCAGCATTCGTTCTTTCAAATGCTGCACCAGGGAACATTGACCGCAGGCGCTGGATTTCATCGCGCCGCTGCGCGGCTCCTGGGGCGGCACCGAAGGACAAGATTTGCGCTCAGAACTGCTTGCGCAGTCGCAAGCGTTTGCCTACGGGTACACGCTGCGGATGTCGAGGCGGAATGCGCAAGGCCGGGATCAGCGCGCGGAATCGACGATAGGTCCTCACCGAGTCACGAGGGCAACGCCCCAGCTCGCTGTTGATGTATCCTCAAACCACGGCGAGAACCTCGGACAGCTGCTGGCCTGTATGAGCACAGCGTATTCGTGCAAGGCAGCGTCTGGGCGTGAATTCCTTCGATCAATTCGGCGTGGAGCTGGGAAAGAAGCTCGCCGCCGGGATCGACTTAAGCGGTGCCAAGGCGCCGCAAGGCATGGGCGCCGCGGGATTAGCCGCCCTGATCGGCTATGTCGCCAAGCACCGAGAGCGAAAAGACGCGTGAAACCCCGTAAAGGCATCATATTGGCCGGCGGCGCCGGCACCCGCTTGCATCCCATCACCATGTCCTTGTCCAAGCAGCTCCTGCCGATCTATGACAAGCCGATGATTTACTATCCGCTGGCCGCCTTGATGTCGGCCGGCATACGCGAATTCTTGATTATCACGACGCCGCGGGACCAAGAAGCGTTTCGTGACCTGTTGGGCTCCGGCGAGCAATGGGGCCTGTCGTTCGAGTACGTGATCCAAGCAACTCCCAACGGCATTGCGCAGGCGCTGATCTTGGGCGAGCCGTTTCTTGACGGCGCGCCGTCGGCACTCATTCTCGGCGACAACATATTTTACGGCGCGAACTTGACCGCGCTGCTGCAGTCGGCATCCCAGCGAGAGTCCGGTGCGACCGTGTTCGGATATTACGTGCAGGATCCAGAACGCTACGGCGTGGTGCAATTCGATGCGCAAGGCCGCGTCATCGACCTCTTGGAGAAGCCTGAGTCGCCGCCCTCCAATTACGCGGTCACCGGAATTTATTTTTATGACAACCGCGCCTCGAGTTTCGCCAAAGCCTTGAGTCCTTCGCCGCGCGGCGAACTCGAGATCACCGATTTAATCGCGCGTATCTGAAATTGGGCGAGCTGCATGTCGAGCGCTTGGGCCGGGGTACCGCCTGGCTCGACACCGGAACGCACAACTCGTTGCTCGACGCGGGTGCATTCGTGCGCATCATTGAGGAACGGCAGGGCCTCAAAGTGGCCTGCGTCGAGGAGATTGCCTGGCGTTTAGGGTTCATCGACACGCAGCAGCTGGTGAAGCTCGCGCAGCCGCTCGCGAAAAGCGGCTACGGCGAGTACTTGCTGCGGCTGATCAAGGAGCACGCGCAACCGTGACGCATCGGCCTGCATGAAGTTTCTCAATACGCCGATAAAAGACGTGGTGTTGATCGAGCCGCAAGTGTTTGGCGACGCGCGCGGGTTCTTTCTGGAAACCTGGCAGTCGCAGAAGTTCGCCGCGGCCGGTATCGCCGCGAGCTTCGTTCAGGACAACCATAGCCGCTCCGCGCAATGGACGCTGCGCGGTCTGCACTTCCAAAGCGTACACACTCAAGGCAAGTTGGTGCGCGTAACGGCAGGCAGCGTGTTCGACGTGGTGGTCGACCTGCGCCGCAGCTCGCCCACCTTTGGCGCCTGGTGGGGTGTGGAGTTGTCGTCGGAAAATCACCGCATGCTCTGGGTGCCTGAAGGCCTGGCGCACGGCATGCTGGTCACCTCGGCGAGCGCGGATTTTTTGTACAAGTGCACCGACCTCTACAGTCCGGCGCACGAGCGGACACTGGCCTGGGACGACCCCACGCTAAACATACGTTGGCCTCTGCCCGCCGGGGCTAAACCTAAGCTCTCGGCCAAGGACGAGAAGGGCGCGTCGTTCGCGGACATCGAGAAGTTCGCGTGAGGGTTTTGGTGCTCGGGGGCGGGGGCCAGATTGCGAGAGCCGTCGCCGCCGCGGCTCCGACCCAGCACGAGGTCGTGATCAAGACCCGCACGCAGCTCGACATTGCCGACGCCAAGGCTTTGGCGCGCTCGTTGGAAGAATTCCAAGCCGAGTGGGTCATCAACGGCGCCGCGTACACGGCAGTGGATCTGGCGGAGGATCAACCCGAGCAAGCGAGCGCGCTCAACGACACGGCCGTGGGTATTCTAGCGAGAACGGCGGCGCAAGCCGGCTGCCGGTTGCTGCACCTGTCCACCGACTTTGTCTTCGATGGCAAATCGAGCCGTGCCTATCTGGCCAGCGATCCTCCCAGCCCGTTAAGCGTCTACGGCAGGAGCAAGCTGGCCGGCGAGCGCCAGGTGCAGCAGGCGCAAGGGGCGGGCATCATCCTGCGTACGGCGTGGGTCTATGCCGCACAAGGCAAGAACTTCGTACTCACCATGCTGCGGCTGATGCGTGAAAAACCGCAGATCCGGGTGGTCGCCGATCAGATCGGCGCTCCCACCTGGGCCGGCAGCGCCGCCGCGGCGATTTGGGGACTGATCGACACGGCGGCGCCCGCTGGTATCTATCATTGGACCGACCTCGGCGTGGCCAGCTGGTACGACTTTGCCGTCGCCATCCAAGAGGAGGCATTGCAGCGGGGTTTGTTGTCCCGACCCACCCTAATCGTGCCGATTCGAAGCGCCGAGTACCCGACGCGGGCGCATCGGCCCGCATTCAGTGTTCTGGACTCGGAATCAACCCGAACGATCACCGGTTTGCCGGGGCGGCATTGGCGCGAAAACTTACGGAGAATGCTGGATGAGCTTCGAGCCGTGTAATTTATTCATTACCGGCGGCGCCGGATTTATCGGCACGAATTTCGTACGCCATTGGCTGGCGAACACCGAAGCAGGCCGCGTGATCGTGTTCGATGCGCTCACCTATGCCGGCAACATCGAAAATCTGGCCGGCCTTGAGCGCAATCCACGCTATGAATTCTTCCGCGGCGATATTTGCGACGAGGCCAAAGTGCGGGCGCTGCTCGAGCAATTTCAGATCGATACCGTGGTGCATTTTGCTGCCGAGTCGCATGTGGATCGTTCGATCCTGGGACCCGATGACTTCATTCGCACCAATGTCGTGGGTACGCACTCCCTGCTAAAAGCCGCAAAGGCCTTGTGGCTGGACCGAAAAATCGTCCCGGCGCATCGCTTTCACCATATATCCACCGACGAGGTGTACGGGTCCTTGGGTCCCAATGACGCTCCTTTCAGCGAGGTCACCCCCTACGCGCCCAACTCGCCTTACTCGGCCAGCAAGGCGGGCTCGGACCACCTCGTACGGGCCTACCACGAGACCTATGGACTCAGCACCACCGTGACCAATTGCTCGAACAACTATGGGCCCTATCATTTTCCGGAGAAATTGATCCCCCTCACGATTGTCAACATACTGTTGGGCAGGCCGTTACCGATATATGGGGACGGTCTGCAGATACGCGACTGGTTGCACGTCTCTGATCACTGCGAAGCGATAGCGCTGGCGCTTAAGAGAGGCAAAGCCGGCGAGGTGTATAACATTGGCGGGGGAAGCGAAACGACCAACCTACAGATCGTGCGCACACTGTGCCGTCTGGTTGAGGAGTCGTTCCGCGATCGAGCGGAGTGGGGCGAGCAGTTCCCGGGTTCGCCGGCAGCTGGCGGTAAGCCGACGGTTGAGTTGATCACGCACGTGCGCGACCGACTGGGCCACGACCGCCGCTACGCAATCGATTACGCCAAGGCGGCTGGCGAGCTAGGGTATGCACCGGCGCGGGACCTGACCGCAGGATTGAGGTCCACGTTGGATTGGTATCTTGAGAATCAAGGTTGGTGGCGTCCGCTCTTAGGACGCGATTACGCCGAGTGGCTCAAGAAGAACTACGTTCCCTAGGGGAATCGCAATCTTGGTTGCGGGGATCGGTAGCCGCGCTATGATGTGCCGCTAACATCAATTTGGGATGACGGGATGAAATGCGGCGAAGAATCAATAAGATGGCATCGGTGACGGCCCGCCGTGCGAATTAGTTTCCCAAGCGCAGCGGCGGTATTGCTGTCGATCGGACTCGTATCGTCCGCTCAGACCAAACCCCCGGTCAATTGCAAGCGTTGAAGGACTGCCCTAGGGGAAATCGCAATCTTGGTTGCGAGGATCGGTAGCCGCGCTATGATGTGCCGCTAACATCAATTTGGGATGACGGGATGAAATGCGGCGAAGAATCAACAAGATGGCATCGGTGACGGGCCGCCGTGCGAATTAGTTTTCCAAGCGTAGCGGCGGTATTGCTGTCGATCGGACTCGTATCGTCCGCGCAGACGCAGACCCCCAGTCAATTGCAAGCGTTGAAGGATCTGACGCCTGAACAGCAGCAGGCGCTGCTGCAGGGGGTACGGGCAAAGGAGACGCAAGCGGAAAGAAAACCGACAAGAAACTCGAAACGCCGGAAACGATTCAGCCGAGCACTAACGAAGCATTGCGTCTATTCGAAAAGGCGTACAAGTACAAGACCATCGACGGGCGAGCCTTGCGCCAGGTGGATGAAGACCCGGAGCTGCGCGCCGAGGATTGGGTGCTGATCGACCTGACCCCGCTCGATCAGGTGCTAGTCACGCCTGGGGTGGGGGGGCAACTCAATCCGAATACAGGCACCAATGGAAATCCCGGAGCGTCAACGGAGTCAACGGAGTCAACGGCGTCAACGGCGCCAACGGCATCAATGACCTCGGTTCGGCCAATCGAGCGAACGGCAACGCAGCCGGTAATGAGCTAAATACTAATTTGAACCGCATATCGCCGAAAAACCCGAAAACGGACGAAGAAAAGGAAAAATCGGAGAAATTTCGCAAGCGAATTTTGAACAACAATCCGTATCAACTCAATCGCTTCGGCGTACTCGAGATACCCGGAATGCCCGCGATTCCGCTTGCCGGCTTGACCGCCTCCGAGGCCACCAGACGACTCAGCGCCGATGCGGATTTTAGCGACTTCTTCGTCAAATTAACGTTGCTGCGTCTGGTGCCCACCGGTGAGCACGCGCTCAAGCCTTTTGGTTACGACTTGTTCGAGGGCGTGCCAAGCACCTTCGCCCCAGTATCCGATATTCAGGTTCCTATCGACTATATCGTCGGTCCCGGCGACACGTTGGCGATCCAACTTTACGGCAATGAGCCTGCGAGTTATGAGCTGACCGTCCAACGCGACGGTCGCATCAATTTTCCGAAACTCGGTCCGATCATGGTCAGTGGCATGACGTTTGAGCAGGCGCGGGCTGCCATCGAAGGCCGAGTTTCCAAGCAACTGATTGGCAGCCGCGTCAGCGTAACGATGGGCGAACTGCGATCGATTCGTGTGTTCGTGTTGGGAGAAGCCGAAAAGCCCGGATCCTATACGGTCAGCGGATTATCGACGATGACCAATGCGCTGTTCGTCAGCGGCGGCGTAAAAAAGATCGGCTCACTGCGCAACATCGAGCTCAAACGCAACGGCCAATTGGTCACGACGCTTGATCTGTATGATCTGCTGCTCCACGGGGATACGCGGGAGGACAGAAAGCTGTTGCCTGGCGACGTGATTTTCATTCCGCCCATAGGCCGAACCGTGTCGGTCGATGGCGCGGTGAAGCGGCCCGCGATCTATGAACTTAAAGGGGAGAAGACCGTCAATCAGGCGATCGATATCGCCGGTGGGCTGCTGCCCGATGCGGACGAAAAACTAGGACAGCTGGAGCGAATACTGCCGTCCCAACTGCGCGAAATGCGCAATGTCGATCTGACGCTTTCGGCGAATCGCGCAATCGAATTGGCCAACGGCGACAAGTTGCGCATACCGGCGATACGACCCACGCTCGAAAATTCCGTGACCCTCACCGGTTTTGTGTTCCGGCCGGGCCAGTTCGAGTACCGCCCGGGTTTGAGGCTAACCGACGTCATCAACAGCTTTGACGAATTGCGGCCGAATGCAGACGTGCACTACATCATGATTCGCCGCGAAGTGCCGCCGGACGAACATATCGAAGTGGTATCGGCCGATCTACGCCGTGCCCTTGCGGCGAGGGGTTCCGCTGCGGATCCCGAATTGCGACCCCGCGACAAGATCTATGTGTTCGATCTTTCGGCCAGTAGAGAGCGAATACTGGAACCCGTCATCAAGGAGCTGCAACTGCAGGCGACGCCGGACAGACCCGAGCAAGTCGTGAGTATCGATGGAAGCGTGAAGGCGCCCGGGCATTATCCGCTGGAACCCACGATGCGGGTCAGCGACCTGATTCGTGCCGGCGGCAGCCTGGAAGATTCTGCATTTCGCGGCGGGGCGGAAATAACCCGCTTTGCGGTGGAAGGCGGCGACAATCGGCAGACCGAGTTGATTTCCGTTGATCTCGGTGCGATCCGCCGAGGCGACGCCGGCGCAGATTTGCTGCTGCAGCCCTATGACATCTTGGTCATCAAACCAATTCCGCAGTGGGTTGAACCTGGCACCATTGAAGTCGCCGGAGAGGTGCGTTTTCCCGGGAGGTATCCGATCCATCAGGGTGAGACGCTGTATTCCGTATTGCAGCGGGCCGGCGGGCTCACCAATCTCGCGTTTCCTTATGGCGCGGTATTCATTCGCGAAGAACTTAAAAAGCGAGAAAAGGACCAATTGGAGTTGCTGTCCAACCGGCTGCAAACTGATTTGGCGTCTTTGTCGCTCGAGGCCGTCGCGAGCAGCGCGGCCACGAACAGTGGCGGAGGCGGGGCCACCGCGGCGCAGGGCTTGGTCGTTGGGCAGCAGCTGTTGAGCCAACTTCGTGAGACCAAGCCGGTTGGGCGTCTGGTAATCGATATCGATAGGCTACTTAAAGGGCCGACAGGCGCACCTGATAACGTTGTCGTGAGAAACGGCGATAAACTTTTGATCCCCAAGAAGACGCAGGAGGTCACCATTTTGGGAGAAGTGCAGAGCCCAACCTCGCATGTGTTTGAGGCCGGCGTGAGTCGTGACCAGTACATTTCGAGGAGCGGCGGCACTACCCAGAAGGCGGATCGGAAAAGAATCTATGTAGTACGCGCAAATGGCGACGTTGTTTCAGGCGAGCGATCAGGCTGGTTCAGGCGCTCGCAGTCCGTGGACATCCGGCCGGGCGACACAATCGTGGTTCCGCTCGATACCGAACGAGTGAGAGCGCTGCCGCTGTGGCAGGCGGTTACAACCATCATCTACAATTTGGCGGTGGCGCTGCTAGCGGTTAGAAGCGCTTAGAACGATGGCACACACCGACGACCGCGCCAATAGCGATCAAGCGATGAACTCTGTTCGAGTTATGGTTCATTGTCTGGCAAAACAAATGGGTAGTGATCATTACGACCGCGGTGTGCGTGGGTCTGTCTTTAGTTTATGTACTTACGGCCGACCCTTGGTATCGAGCTGAGGTTGTATTAAAACTTGCAGAGACAAGGCAAGGGCAAGGTTTATTAAATCAATTAGGTGGTGGTGTCGGCGGGTTAGCAAGTCTTGTTGGAATCGACGTCGGCAGCAATAAATCCACGGAGCCGATCGCCGTTCTCAAGTCACGCGAATTCTTGGCCGCCTTTATCCAGGACCAAAACCTTCTCCCGGTTTTTTTTGCGAGTAGATGGGACGCGACCGCCAAACATTGGAAATCATCCGATATCGAGCAACAACCGGATATTCGCGACGGCATTAGTTACCTTGGGAGAAAACTGCTTAAGGTCGAAGAGGACAGAAAGACCAACTTGATAACAGTAGCCGATCGAATGGACCGACGCAAAGACCGCTGCAACCTGGGCTAATCTACTGGTAGATCGAGTCAATGATCGCATGCGTCAGCGGGCCCTGACCGAAGGGGAAAGCAGCATGATTTACCTGAAGCAGGAGTTGGCTGCCAGCAATGTAGTTCCGCTGCAGCAATCAATTGGTCGAGTGATCGAATCGGAACTGCAGCAGTTGACGCTTGCGAAAGCAAACAATGAATATGCATTCCGGATTATCGACCATGCGCAAGTACCCAAGTGGCGCGATCATCCAAATCGCGCATTGATTGTTGCGGCGGCATTTTTCATTGGCGGCGCAATTTCTTTTCTTTTTCTAGTGTCGCGCCATGTGATCCGTCGCATACGGACTTTGCGCCGCGAGTTCTCCGCGTCAACATAAGGCTAAAGCCTTTTCGAGAGCAGGATATGCATTCCTACGCCGACGCAACTAGAGGCGCTAGAGCGTGATCCTCCTCAATCCGGCGTTCATGTATGCAGCGACATGGACGTTTGTGTTGCTCATATATTCTCTCCGGCTCAGCGATTTGCTTGATCCGCTGCGTCCATCCACCGTTGTGCTGGTCGTCGGAACTTCGCTTTCTTTCATTCTAGGCTGGATGTTGGAATCATTGCCGAATTATGGGCGGTTAGCCACTGCGAAGATAAACCTAAGCGCGCTCGGCGATGTCATCAACTCGGTCCGAGTCGGAAAACGTTTAAGGATGATCTGGATCGCGTTCGTCTTTGGCATTTCGTTCGAGATTGTCTTTTTCGGCGGAATCCCGCTTCTTGGCTTGATAGGAATCGGCGCGCAGATTCCATATACGGAATTCGGAATCCCAGGATTTCACGGCTTTCTGAACTCGTTGTTCTACGCAGGTTGCGTAGTTACATTTACCAGAACGTTGCTAGGTTCATCCAAGAGAACCTTTAGCTTGATGATGGTATCTATTGCCTATCCGGTACTCGTTTTGAGCCGGCAGGTGTTGATTTCTTTGCTTCTGCAATACCTGCTCATCTATTTTAGTATCAGACGGCCTTCGCCCCGGATATTCATCCGCTCGGGTGCTCTGCTCATGGCGCTCCTACTGATTTTCGGATACTTAGGTGACGCCCGCAGCGGCCGAGATAGAATTATTGAACTGGCGGCCCCTACCTTTGCATATCCTGATTGGCTACCGAGCGCTTTCATCTGGGTCTATATCTACGTAGCCACTCCACTCGACAATGTCAATTACAACATCGATATCGCGCCGAATTACTTTCCGCTCGAGACCGCGGGGACGTTCATTCCGTCTTTCGCGCGTGAGGAATTTCGGAGCGCGCTCGGCGGCGGCACTCAGCAATGGACCCTGGTGAGCGAGACCTTCAACGTCGGCTCCCTGCTGCAGTCTCTCTTGACCGACTTCGGTGTGGCCGGCGCCATCATCTTCACTTTCCTGTGCGGCATCGTGTTCTCCTGGTTGCGGCGGCGCTCGGCCACCAGACCTGCCGCGTTTTTCGCGGTTATCGTGCTGCTGCATGGAATCGCACTTTCGTTTTTCGCCAACTTGCTGTTTCATCTCGTGTTCATCTTCGAGATCTTCGCGATTGCCTGGGTCTTGAGACGGAGTAGCCGGTGACCGGGGACTACTCGGTTGTGATTCCCGCCTTTAATGCAGAAATGACCATTGAAGCCTGCCTGGCATCGGTGATCGCGCAGACGTTGGCGCCCCTTCAGGTTCTGGTTATCGATGATAACAGCTCCGATGGCACCCAATCGGCCGTGCGCAGATGTGAGAGCCTGTTTGCTGCGGCGGGCATCGGACTTGAATACTTTCGTCTGACGCACAATGCGGGCCCCTCGGCCGCGCGTAACAAGGGAATTCGCGAAGCCAAGGGAAGATTCATTGCATTTCTGGATGCCGATGACACTTGGGCCTGCGATAAGCTGGCCATCGTCGACCAATTCGCGAGCCGCTCGAACGCAGGTCTCGTGTGCCACGACTACACCGAAGACGCAGAACTTTGCGCGGATATTGTCGCCATGACCTATAGAGCGCAGGTTCTGTCGCTCTACGGCATGCTGTTGCGCAATCCTGCGCAAACGTCGTGTGCGGTCGTGCGGAAGCACGCGGCGTTGGCTTTCGACGAAGCCATGCGGCATTGCGAAGACTATGACCTTTGGATACGAATCGCAGAACGTTTCACAGTATTGCGAATCGTAGGAGAACCGTTGGCGCGTTTGGGCCGCCCACAGCTTTCCGCCGGCGGCTTAAGCAGCAACACGCTTCGAATGCGCGCCGGCGAGGCGCGCGTCTATGTCAATTTCTGCCGGCGGGATTGGTCTCGCCGTGCTTGGCTGTTGCCGGGTTTTACTGGTTTTTTCGCTTTTGAAGCACGCTTATTCTTGGCTGAGAAGATTGCTCGTCAGTATGGTGAAGCACTAGCGGCCGGACGTCTTGACATACATTGCCCCAACGTTGCTGCCTACCGCTGTCTGGCAATTGCAGTTATCATCAATACACGGACCATCTTAGTGGATTGGAGCTCCGTTTATTCATTAGCTTCGGGTGCAGCAATTTGCTTTCCGCTTTAACCAATGAGGACAAGCTGGATTTGACTTCAACGCCGGCAGCGACGAGCCCGCACGCTGTCTCACAACCGGTTTGCCAGGTCGAGAATCGATCGCAAGGGGATTCGCGCGCTGCGCGCGCCTTAATCACAATCGTAACGGTCGTTTTCGATAGTAAAGATACATTGGAATCGACCATCCGAAGTGTGATTAGTCAATCCTCGGACCGCATTGAATACCTTATCATCGATGGTGGGTCCACAGACGGATCGCTCGATATCATTCGCGCGCACGATGCCGAGGTGGATTACTGGGTGAGCGAATCCGACAATGGCATCTACGATGCATTTAATAAAGGCGTGAGGCTCGCCAAGGGAACCTGGATCCTGTTCTTGGGGGCAGGAGACCAGCTCTACGACCGCGATAGTATTGCTAGGGCCGTTTCGATATTGGAAGCGGTCAGCGACGAGGTGAATATTGCCTACGGTCGCGTGGTGAGATTGAGAAGGGACGGATTGTTCCTAGAGGAAGAAAACGAGCCCTGGGTATCGATGCGCGACAAATGGAAAGGGGGCAGGCGAGTTATGCCTCAGCACCAGGGTATTTTTGCGCGCCGGTGTTTTCTCGCCAACCATCCGTTTGACGTAAACTACCGAATTGTCGCAGATTATAAATCCTTTACACAGGCAATCGCAGAGCACCCGCCGGCCTACCTCGACTGCGTTATTGCCCGGGTTTCTCTAGGCGGCGTCAGTTCTGCCCCAAGGCAGAGTCTGGCAGCGTGGCGAGAGATTGTTCGACTCAATCAAGAACTCGGAAGAGGACTGGATGAATTACCGCATCAGTTATTTTTTGGGTTGAAATCGGCGGTGAAGACAGTGCTATCCGTGGCGCTCCCCACGCGCCGAGTCATGGCGATCATCGACCTCTATCGTAAGGCGACTAAGCGACGCAAAATGTGGACGTGAACCAATACGATCTCGCAGATCTTGGGCGCGCACCACGCGTATCAGCGCACCTCGGAACGGAGCTTAATTCGCAGGTAACTGGTTAGAAACAGTCTATCGCCGCCACCGCGATATGAGACAGATTGGTTGATCGCGGAATCAATAAATTTAGGTACAAAAAATGCGGGCACTAATCTGTGGTATCTCGGGACAGGATGGCGCGTACTTAGCGGATCTTCTGCTCGGGAAAGGTTACAGCGTCATAGGAAGTTCACGCGATGCGCAGACAACGTCGTTTTCGAATCTTACGCGCTTGGGTATAGCCGACAAGATTCAGCTGGAATCGATGGCGGCGGATGATTTCCGAAGTGTTCTTCAATTACTGCGCAAAGTGGAACCGGATGAGATTTACAATCTGTCTGGACAAAGTTCCGTGGGGTTATCTTTTAGTCAGCCCGTTGAGACGCTTGACAGCATTATTGCGGGTACACTTAATTTGCTTGAGGGAATCCGGTTTCTTGGGAAACGGGTGCGCTTTTATAGCGCAGGATCTAGCGAGTGTTACGGAGAGACCGGCCCAACCGGGGCTAATGAAGTGTCCCCGTTCCGGCCTCGTAGTCCATATGCTGTCGCAAAGTCGGCGGCATATTGGTTAGTGGCAAATTATAGGGAGGCCTACAAACTGCACGCCAGCACGGGTATTCTCTTTAATCATGAGTCCCCAATTAGAGCTCCGCGTTTCGTAACTCGAAAAATAGTCGCGACCGCGTGCCGAATATCCCGTGGCAGTACGGAACAACTGACCCTAGGAAATATACAGATCCGTCGCGATTGGGGGTGGGCGCCTGAATATGTGGATGCCATGTGGCGCATCGTACAATGCGAGACGCCGGATGACTTCGTAATTGCAACTGGTACATGCAATAGTCTCCAAGACTTCGTAATGGAGACTTTCAAGTTACTAAGTCTGGATTGGCACGATCACACCGTCCTTTCCGAGAGCCTGGTCAGGCCGACGGAAATATCCGAAGGCAAGGGAGACGCAAAAAAGGCGGAGCGTATATTGGGTTGGACGGCAAAATTTCATATGAAAGAGGTTATATCGATGATGGTGCGTGCCGAACTGGACTTAGCGCTGTGATCGTAACTGCGGCAAAATGAACCGTGTAATCTACGATTATCAAATTTTTCTACAGCAGCAATATGGTGGAGTCTCCCGGTATTTCTACGAGCTAGCGAAGAGAATAGAAAAAACCCCGGGATTTGCGGCGAGTATTTTTGCCCCGCTTTATGCGAACTCCTACTTAGCCGCTGGTGGCGTTGCCAAGTGGGGACTTCAGGTGAAAAGGCTTCCAAAAGTGGGGCGCTTGTACGAAGGCGTCGATCGGGCGCTCTCTTACGTGTATTTTGCCGCCAGCAAACCGGCAATCATCCATGAAACCTACTACGCGAGGCGTGGGCTCGCTCCGAGAGGGTGTCCGATTGTCGTGACCGTCTACGACATGATTCACGAAAAATTGGGTCATATGTTCAAGGCGAACGACCCAACGACCTTTTTCAAGAGAAGATCTGTGGAGAGGGCGGATAAAGTTGTCTGCATTTCGGAAAACACGCGGCGCGATCTAGTTGATCTTTTTGACGTACCGGAAGACAAAACGGTCACCGTCCCGCTTGCCTTCGGTCTCGATGTCTCCGTAGGCACCGCCCACCATGCGACAATTCGTTCCAACAATGGCCCCTATCTTTTATATGTGGGCAGCCGCGATTTCCACAAGAACTTCCGTGGTCTGCTTAAGGCTTATGGATCCTCCCAGATCCTGCAGCGGAATTTCTCCCTTGTCGCATTCGGCGGGCCGAACTTCTCCTCTGCCGAGTACCAAATGATGGACGAACTTCAAATTCCACGAGAAAAGGTCGAGAGGTATTCGGGCAATGATACGCTTCTTGCCGAGTTGTACAGAGGGGCGGCCGCATTTGTATATCCTTCGTTGTACGAGGGTTTCGGGATTCCACCGTTGGAAGCCATGAGCAACGGCTGTCCGGTGCTATGCAGTAACACAAGCTCCATGCCCGAGGTAGTTGGCGACGCTGCGTTGCTGTTTGATCCTGCGGAGCCAGAGGAGATTGGACGGGCTATTGAATCCGTGGTGAGTTCGAAAAATATTCGCGACGAGTTGATTGCGCGGGGTCGGATCCGTGTCCAAAAGTTCTCATGGGATCGATGCGCGGCGGAGACCGCCAGCGTCTACGCAAGCTTGCTGAAATAGACCGCGTTTTAGCAAGATTTATTTTAGACCCAAATATGAATCGAGAAGCCCCAGTAGGTAGAAGCGCGCGTACGGCCATCACCGGGCTATCGGGTGTCGCTTCCAGGGGAATCACTGGAATTACAAGTCTTATCACCATCCCGTTGATGCTGCACCATCTGGGCACGGAGCGGTTTGGACTGTGGATGACGATCGCGTCGCTTCAATCGATCTTGTCCATTGCAGATTTTGGCCTGGGAAACAGTTTGCTCAATGCGGTCGCAGTTGCACTCGGCAAAAACGATGATGGACTCATCTGGCGATCAATTCGTACGGCGCTCCGAATGCAGTGCTTGCTGTCGCTGGTATTGGCAGTCATATTTCTCGCGGCATACCCGTTCGTCGATTGGCCAAAGCTCTTCAATCTCACGACCGTATTGGCATCGGCAGAGGTGGGCCCGACTATTTTGATTTTTGTGATTGCTTTCTCTCTAAGGTTGATTATTTCCTTGATACAGCAGGCCCAGTTGGGGTTGCAACGCGGCTATTTGGCCAATATTTGGACAGGTTTGGGAAACGGTCTTTCCTTGGCAGGAATAGTTCTGGCCGTCAACAATGGGGCAGGCCTACCAGTACTATGCCTCGTGTTTGTCGGTTGTCCGGTGGTGGCAGGTGCGGCCAATGTTGTGCCGTGGCTAATGCGCGTGGCAGCCAAATACTCGTCTCAGAACTTCGAGCCACGATCGGACGATGTATTTCTGGGGCAAATGTTACTCGTGGGACTGCAGTTTTTCTTATTGCAGGCAACTGCAGCAATAATTGGTGGGGTCGACCCGCTAATCGCCGGTCATATACTCGGACCGGAGTCCGTCGCCGACCTTTCAGTGGCGCAGAAGCCATTTGAACTGGTCTCAATATTTCTGGCCCTTCTCTTTCAACCGCTATGGCCGGCGTATCGCGAAGCAATTGTGTCCCGCGACGTCCGCTGGGTACGACGAGCGCTATTTCGGGCGCTGTCGGCCGCGTTGCTAGTTTCCGGAATCGCGGCAATAACCATGGGTTATGCCGGAAAATCCATAATAGCAGTGTGGGCGGGACCAAATGTACATCCATCCATATTATTGATTGTAGGTTATGGAGTGGCCAATGTAGTCACGACACTCGGAGCGCAGGCAGCATTTTTCTTGAACGCAATGGGCAAAATGTATTTCCAACTGGCGATTTCGATCCCGGCAGCCATCGCAGCGCTGACGCTAAAGCTTTTGCTCACGAAGCATTTTGGACTCGCCGCCATACCTTGGAGTGCGGTCGTGGTTTGGTTAGTGATGACGGCTCCCCCGCTGATCCTGTATATGCGTCGGCTGATTCAACGCTTACCAGGCATCTACATATGAAGGCGTGTGTTGGGTTGATAAGCCGTTCTTCGTTGTGCAGAACGTGGGTGGCGGAGGGCTGGTGCAACGTATTAGCGAGCGGGTAGCGCTAGTCGAAAGTGTCACTCTCACGCTTGACGTTTTTGCTCAACCGAGCGGAAATATTGGCATGATCAATGTCCGTGAGAGAACCCAAGCGCGAGCTTACAAGCCTTGCGAGCAAACTTGACGTCGAGTTGCGTAGTAGCGGCAGCAACCAGGACGAACGCAGTTTATGGTCGGTAAAGATATGTAGTCCGCTGGTTGAATAAAACCTGAGTTTCAGTCGGTCGGCGATGCGTTTCAGCGTTCTAAGCTGAAAAAAAGATATGTGTTGTCCGCTCGCCGTGCTGAGGTACCACCAATCTGGGCGGGGAGGGGCGTCGCTGGCGTAGATTTCTGTACTGAAGACAAAGGTACGGCACTGGTGTTTAATCATGATCCCAGAGACAAATTCCACGGGATTGATGGTGTGTTCAAGAACCTCAAACCCACTCAAAGCGGTAATGTTGGGTTGCCCTTCCGGTGACTCGAAACATTTGGCTAGCAAATTTTGACAGTATTTATCTTCCCAATAGTAGTTGAAGCCGTAATCGCGCATGAGTCGAGTCAAGATTCCGTAGCCTCCCGCAACGTCAACATATGTGCCGTTAGATCTCATACAGAAAAACAGGATGCATGCCAACTTGGCGGATAATGCCCAGTTGCGCTTTAGAATACCTGTGTCCGTAACAGAGATCGCGTCCGAATAAGCTTCTTCGAGCCAGTAGGGTTCTTCTGTTCGAGTAAATCCACAATCGCGGCAATAAAAGTACGCGACGTCATACTTCCCAAGTATTTGCAGCGTGAATAGTGGCGACATGGTCGCGTCGCAAATCGAACATCTATTCAGGTTCATGGCTTTTATGTGCTTCACCAAATTCGACGCTTACTCGGCATCGATCTATGGTGAACGAAGTCGATTAAATGTAGGCTCAAGTTCGAAGTCGGCGGGTCAATCTGCGCGGAAAAGCAAGAATCGACGCCGAATACTCGGAGCGGGACAGCGACGCTTTTTAACTGCATGCGGAAATTGTGCTCATCCTGCCTCGAATTTGTGCCAATTTTCCAATACAACCTTGATCTCGTAGGTATTGAAGCCGTTTCGAACGGCAACTTGAACAGCTTAGTTAGGCTTGGCCAGATTCACAACGGCAATTCAAGCATGAACCAGCGGACCATTTCGTCAATCCCCGACTGTAACTTCACGGTCGGCCGCCACTTTAATGTGGATTGCGCAAGACTTGAATCCACGCGCAAGTTCGTCGTCAAGCGTTCCAACTCGGCTCGCTTTCCCAATACATCCGCTGCCGCGCGCAGGAACGACGAAGGACACCGAAATATTCGCGGTTTCTTGCCCATTGCCGTCGCCATCATCTCCAGTAACTCGGGTGTTGACACGTCCTCTCCGTCGGCAACGTGAAAGGTCAGGCCATTCGCAGACGGATGAAAAGTACACAACAACAGAAATTCGCAAAGGTTGTGTACGCCGATGTAGCTTCGACTATTGTGTATTGCACCAAACGGAAGTGGCACGCCACTGGCCACCAACCGAAAAGACGCAAAAAATTGCCTTTTACGCGCGGACCATACACCAGCGGAGGCCGCACCACCACGATTTGCAGCCGGGAATTCCTGGAGAGAGAGAGAAGCTCCCGTTCCGCTTCCCACTTTGATACCGCATACGGCTCCTTGGGCGATGGCGCATCACCTTCATTGAATACCCGGTCGCCGCTCGCGTTGCCAAGCACCTTAATTGAGCTCACGAAGATGAAGCGCGCCACGCCGGCTCTTGCCGCCATCTCGGCAACGGAAAGAGTGCCATTGACGTTTACTCGTCGGAACTCGTCCCAAGAAGGATCGTTTTGGACCTCACTTGTTACGTGAGCGCGGCCAGCCAAATGAATCACCGCATGCGATTCCTGCATGGCCGACTCAAGCGTTGGGCTAATGATTTTTCGATCGCCTAGAACGACCTGCTTTCTGGTTACAGCAATCACCTGATGTCCGGCAGAGGTCAGCATCTCGGTCAACGGCCTGCCTACGAAACCATCGGATCCTGTCACAACAATTCTGGACATTTGCGTTCAGTGTTCTATAAGGAAGTGTGCCGCTATAGTGCGCACAATGTCATAATTCGAGTCCCATTAGGCCGTATGTGCGATCCGATCGATGATTCCTTATGCCCATTTATCTGCCATTGCTGTGTCTCCGATGCAACGCGAACCAGGACCCCATTCCTCGAGTTGCAGTGTTGCTTGCCACATATAATGGGATTAATTATCTTGCTGACCAGGTGGATAGTATAGTGAAACAAGTATCCTGCGCCGTCGATATCTGGGTGAGCGATGACCAATCGACCGACGGAACTTGGGAGTGGTTGTGCGACAGGTCGAACATTGATCCGCGAATATTGCTACTTCCTAGGACTAAGCGCTTTGGTAATGCGGCGCGAAACTTCTACAGACTTCTAAGCGATGTCGATTCTTCGGACTTATGACTACATTGCGTTGTCGGATCAAGATGATATCTGGTTTGCAGATAATTGGCTGTCAGCATACGACAGTTGCGCGAGCGTAAAGTAGCGGGCAGTCTCGTCGAATGTAGATCGCGATCTGGCCAGATGGCAGGAAGGAGCTAATTCGGAAGTCGCAGAAACAGCGAAGGCTCGACTTTCTCTTTGAATCTGCCGGATCCGGGATGTACGTATGTGATGACTGGCGAATTGCCGCGAGCTTCAAACAATTGCATGGCCGACAATCGGACAAGAGGTGGATGCAATTCAATTTCATGATTGGATGCTCTATGCGTGGGTTCGGTCGCGCGGGTTCAAGTGGCATATTGAACCATGTCCGACCATGTACTACCGGCAGCATGATAATAATGAGTTCGGTGCAAACAGCGGTTGGACTCGCATTTCGGCGGCGAATTGCGCAAGTTCGTTCTGGCTGGTATCGAGAGCAAATACTTCGGATTTCGCGTCTTATTTGCGATGGCTCGTCATTCAATGCGGAGTGTGCGGAGACGATACGTTTGGTGGAAAGGCATACCATCATCTCCAGGGTTGCGTTGGCCATGAAAGTGTTTGAGCTGCGGAGAAAGACGGCGAATCGCGCATGGCTGGTGCTGGCGTGCTTGCTTGGCGGGATCTAATGCAGGAACGCGCAAATTAGCCATTGATCGATATGAAGCGAGCATTGGACGTGTTGTTGGCTTTTTGCGCCATCGTGCTGATGGCGGTGCCAATTATTTTGATTGCTTTACTCGTGCGGTTGACTTCCTCCGGCCCAGCCCTTTACTGGTCGGATCGAGTTGGAAAAAACAATACAATTTTCAGAATGCCGAAGTTTCGCAGTATGTACGCGGGTACGCCTGCGGTGGCCACGCATCTGCTGCAGGATCCGGATGCATACGTGACCCCGGTTGGGCGCTTTTTGCGCAAGACGAGCCTCGATGAACTTCCACAGCTGTGGAGTATCCTGGCGGGTGAATATGAGCTTCGTCGGGCCGCGTCCGGCGCTGTTCAACCAGGTGGACTTGATTGCGCTGCGAACGCAGTGTGGTGTCCATGATCTGGTGCCGGGCTTGACAGGTTGGGCACAGGTAACCGGGCGCGATGAATTGCCTATTCCGCAGAAAGTACAAAGAGATGTCGAGTATCTGCGGCGCAAGTCGTTCTGGTTCGATATTCGTATCCTTTGGCTGACTGCCATCAAAGTATTGCGGCGAGATGATGTGTCCCATTAGCTAATCGTTGAGGTTGCCGCGTTTACGCCGGAGTATCCGTTATCCTCGCGGCCATTGAAGTCGCTATAATGTCGGCCGCGGACACTCGCATCACGGCCCTTGGCGTGCACCGGACAATTGGTGCGTGCGGAACGGACAGATTATTCGAGAGTAGATTTGGAGACTGATGTGGGGAAGTGTGCGCTAATTACAGGTATTACCGGCCAGGACGGCGCCTATCTCGCCGAGTTCCTGCTGGCGAAAGGGTACAGCGTTCACGGGGTCAAGCGTCGCGCATCCTCGTTCAATACCGATCGCATCGATCATCTTTATCAAGATCCGCACGAGCGAGACGTTCGGCTCAAACTGCATTACGGTGATCTGACCGATTCCACGAACCTCATTCGAATCATTCAAGAGGTTCAGCCCGACGAAATCTACAACTTGGCCGCCCAAAGTCACGTCGCGGTGTCGTTTGAAACTCCAGAATACACTGCCAATTCCGATGCAGTCGGAACCTTGCGAGTTTTGGAAGCGATTCGAATACTGGGACTCGAAAAAAAGACGCGCTTTTATCAGGCCTCTACCTCCGAAATGTTTGGAAAAGTCTCAGAGATTCCCCAAAAAGAAACGACGCCGTTTTATCCGCGCTCGCCCTATGGAGCAGCAAAGGTTTACGCTTATTGGATCACCGTAAATTATCGCGAGGCGTACGGGATGTACGCCTGCAACGGGATCTTGTTCAATCACGAATCGCCCCTTCGTGGTGAAACATTTGTTTCGCGCAAAATCACTCGCGCGCTGACTCGAATCAAAGTCGGTCTCCAGGACTGCTTGCATCTGGGAAATCTCGACGCGCAGCGCGATTGGGGTCATGCGCGCGACTACGTGCAGGCGCAATGGCTGATGCTGCAACAGAAGCGCGCCAGAGGATTTCATCATTGCCACCGGTAAGCAATATTCAGTGCGGGACTTTGTCATGGCGGCGGGGAGATTGCTCGACATGAAAATTGAATGGAAAGGAAAGGGGATCGATGAGATTGGTGTCGATACCAAAACGGGGAAGACCCTTGTCAAGGTAGATCCTCGTTACTTTCGCCCTACCGAGGTAGAAACCTTGCTGGGTGATCCCTCAAAGGCCAAACAAAAGCTCGGATGGTCTGCGACCGTGACTTTCCCCCAGTTGGTAGACGGAAATGGTCAAAGCGGATCTTGAGCTTGCCAAGCGGGATTCGCTGGTCGCTAAGGAAGGGTTTAAGGTCTACCGCCATCACGAATGAGCGGCATGGAGATTAGTCAGAGCATCTCGCATCTATGTCGCCGGGCACCTCGGGCTGGTGGGCTCCGGCGTGCTTAGGGCTATGCGACGCAAGGATTATCCATTGCCGATTGTTCGCACGCATCACGAACTGGATTTGACCGACCAGCTGTCAGTGCGCAACTTCTTTGAATCGGAGCGCCCAGAGGCGGTCATCATGGCGGCCGCCCGAGTTGGAGGGATTCATGCGAATAATTCTCATCCCGCTGGATTCTTGCGCGACAACCTGCTTGATTCAGGACAACGTTATCGATGCCGCATATCGGTCCGGCGTGCAAAAATTCGTCTTCCTTGGCTCCAGTTGCATCTATCCGAAAATGGCACCTCAACCGATCAAGGAGGACTATTTGCTCACGGGCCCGCTCGAGCCGACAAACGAGTGGTATGCCGTCGCAAAAATCGCGGGTATCAAGATGTGTCAAGCATACCGCCGCGAGTATGGATTCAACGCGATCTCATTGATGCCGACGAATCTATACGGACCCGGCGACAATTTCGATCTGCAGAACTCGCATGTGCTGCCCGCGCTGATTCGCCGATTTCACGAGGCTAAAGTTCACGATGACGCGGCCGTCACCGTTTGGGGCACGGGAACTCCGCGTCGGGAATTTCTTCATGTCGATGATCTCGCCGATGCGGTGCTGTATCTTTTGCAGAACTATGACGCTGAACCGATCGTCAATATTGGCTGGGGGGAGGACCTGACCATTCGCGATCTAGCGGAGCTGGTAAAGGGGGCGATTGGCTACAGGGGTAGTGTGATTTTTGACCCTTCCAAGCCCGATGGTACGCCTCGCAAGCTGCTCGATGTTTCGCGCTTGAATGAACTTGGATGGCGTCCGCGCATTTCCCTTGAAGTCGGGCTCGAAAGTACGTATTCCTGGTTTAAAGATCACCCTTCAGAAGTCCGCTTCTAGGACATTGCCTCTCGGTTCAACAGTTTGCGCTCAGCCGCGTCCAAGGCACAGACCGATGCAACTTAACGGGTCCTAGCCGGTACTAATTTGGATAGTCGCTTGGCGGTAGGCGTGCTGCGGTGCCGTGATCGCTGGGCAGTACCACGTCTCGGAAAGATCTTTGTATGTTGTACCAAATGGTCGGCCCCAGCGATGTCGCCCGCTAGCCGCGTGAGGAGCACTTCAGAATCTGGAGCGCCGCTGACCAAAGTGGCAATCGCGCTACGCAAGACCACTGAAGTTCTAGCGCGCGAGCTGGGCTCTCCCACCAGATAATGCACCAGTCTGGACGGAATTCGAGTGGCGGATCGCTCGGTCGGTGGCGGCGATGCACGGAGTGTCTTCACTACTGCGCGGTTCACCCTGGATCGGACCCAAAACTTGGCGGCAATTTCTTGACGAACAACGACGCCAAAGCGTCGCACGTCATTCCGAAATTGTGCGCCTATTGGATGGGATTGATTCCAAAGCACGCCAAGCAGGCATAGCGCTAGTGGCGCTAAAAGGCGCCGCTTTGTACGCGAGCGGAATCTACTCTGCAGGCGAGCGCCCCATGGGTGATATCGACTTGCTGATCCGCAATGACGATGCGCGAGTCACAGCGCGGCTGCTCGACGGTTGTGGCTACGTGGCCTCCTTTAATTTCCGTCGCCATCAAGTGTTTGAACCGAGCAATGCCAAGGTCGTGACTCGCGTTCCGCTGGGTGAGCACATCGACAGCCCCATTAAGATCGAGGTGCATACTAAGATCGCTGAACAGCTTCCGGTTGCTGCGGCAGACATCACTCACTGCATTTATCCTGGCAACCCGCATGCGGGACTCAACTCATATCCCTCCGTGACATCGCTAATGATGCATCTAATACTGCACGCGGCTGGAAACATCCGTGCTCGCGCGCTCAGGCTAGTTCAATTGCATGACATAGCCGCGCTAGCAGCGCGCTTTAGTTGCGACGATTGGAGTGAGCTGTCCGCCACGCGCCTTAACGGACGTGCGCTGTGGTGGGCGTTCCCACCGTTGGCGCTGACGGCTCGCTACTACCCCGGAGCGATTCCGCCGGCCGTCATCGCGTCTCTGGAAGCCGACTGTCCGTGGTTGCTGCGCCAACGTGCGCGGCATCAGAGATTGACCGATGTTTCTTGGTCAAACATTCTGATTGAGGCATTTCCCGGCTTGGAGTGGTCGCGAACGCCATGGGAGGCTCTCGAATTCATGCGCAGTAGAATAAGACCGAGCCGGGAGGCATTGTCCGAATTGCAAGAGGGTGCTGCTCAGATCCCCGGCAGTCGCAATGTCGGTTGGTACGAGAGCTCTCATCGCGCACGCATTCTACGTTGGGTTTTCTCCAGGCCACCTCGAGTTCAGACGTTGCTCTCAGTTCGTGCGGCTCTTAGCCAAAGCGACAATGAATTCGACGCTAGCACGCCTATCGAATAGTATGTGCTTCGTGCTTTGGCCCGCAAAGTCCACGAAGCCCGAGTTCGCGGTCACAAGAGCGTTGATATTTGGGCGCCGGCACGCCACGCCGTTGAGTTCCGCTCACGTCGATGATCCTGCCGACGCGGGATGGTATCTATTGCAAATACTACGATGCGAAACCCATCGTCGATATCGGTTTGGGGAGAGGATGCGACCATTCGTGAGTCTGCTGAGCCAGTAAATGTCGGTGATTGGCTACAGGGGTACCTTAAAGTTCGATGCGGCAAAGCCTGATGGCAGGCCCCGCACCTTGCTCGACCGACGTGGAGGGACAGGGTTGGTGTCCCCACATTTCGCTCAAAGAGAGCATAAAAAGCACGTATGCGTAGTTTAGAGCTTATTCCTCGCGCGGCTGATGCGATTGTAGTCAACCTCTGTCGGCGTTCCGCGTTAAAGCCTTACAATTCGCATACACTTGCGCGCCGTGTTCTTTATCCTCTGAAGATTCGGTACACTGTGTTGCGGAAGGGAATTGTTGTCGTTCGGGCTAATTTCAACAATAGCTTCGACGACAAAACGGCTTTGTAGGGCTGGGTCAGGGAGGTTTGTTTGGAATCCAAGCTGGTGCAGAAAGGTGGAGGCTTCGCGCGCAAGACGGTGGAACTGCCGCGGCGGTTGAAACGCGTGATCTCAGTTTGCACCGACTGCCTGATGATTCCGCTGGCACTCTTCACCGCCTTAAGTCTCAAGCACGGTCATCCCGAATTTAATCTGTCCGACTGGCCGGCCTATGTCGCGGTCATCGCCGTCAGCCTTCCCATTTTCATTCGCGCCGGCCTTTACCGCGCGGTGATTCGCTTCTTGGGACATCAAGCCGTCTTTGCCGTGGCCATGGCCGTGGCGTTGAGCGCCGTGATCTTAAGTTTGCTGGGAGCGCTGCTCAAGATTCCAGCGCTCTGCTTGGAGTGTTGTGGCGATTTTCTCCTGCTTCGCGTTGCTGTATGTCGCAGGATCACGCTTTGTGGTGCGCTATTACCTTCTGCGGCGCTATATTCTGCCGACGGTCGCGCGAGTCGCCATCTACGGTGCCGGCGAGGCCGGTGCGCATTTGTCCACGCTGCTGCTGACGACGCGGGCCTTCGATCCCGTCGTATTCATCGATGACAACCCGAGTCTGCGCGGCCGCATGGTTAATGGGATAAAAGTACAGACGCCGGAGTACCTGCCGGCCTTGATCAAAGCGCATGGCATCGACCGTATCTTGCTGGCCCTCCCTTCGCTGACTCGGCGCCGCAGGCGCGAGATTCTGACTCAGCTTGAGCCGCTCGGTGTGCATGTGCAGACCGTGCCCGACATTGAACAGCTGCTGACCGGCAACGCCAATTTGGCGGATCTGCGCGAGGTGGACGTTGCTGACCTGTTGGGCAGGGACGCGGTGCCCCCCAAAGCAGGATTGTTCGATGCCTGCATACGCGACCGGGTGGTCATGGTTACGGGGGCGGGTGGCTCCATCGGCTCGGAGCTGTGCCGGCAGATCATTGGCTTGGATCCTAAGCGGCTGGTCTTGTTCGAGATGTCGGAACTCGCCCTCTACAACATCGAGCGAGAGCTGCGCGCCTTGATCGAGAAGGATTCCGTGCAACTCGAGCTGATCGCGTTGATCGGCAACGCGCACGACCGGCTACGCTTGCGCGAAATCTTAAGCGCGTACCGCGTACAGACCGTGTATCACGCGGCCGCCTACAAGCATGTGCCCATCGTCGAACAGAACGTGATCGAAGGCATCAACAACAATGTCATTTCGACCTGGCATGCGGCGGAAGCCGCGCACGATGCCGAGGTCGAAACCTTCGTGCTGGTGTCGACCGACAAGGCGGTCAACCCCACCAACGTCATGGGGGCGACCAAGCGCTTTGCCGAGATCGTCCTGCAAGGTCTGCAGCAGCGCGGCAGCAAGACGCGATTCTGCATGGTGCGCTTCGGCAACGTGCTGGCCTCATCGGGTTCGGTGGTGCCGTTGTTCAATGAACAGATCAAGGCCGGGGGTCCGGTGACGGTGACGCATCCGGAGGTGATCCGCTACTTCATGACCATACCGGAGGCCGCACAGCTGGTGATTCAGGCCGGCTCCATGGCGGACGGCGGAGATGTGTTCGTGCTCGATATGGGCAAGCCGGTGAGGATCGGTGATCTCGCCCGGCGCATGATTCACCTGGCGGGCTACACCGTGCGCGATGAACAGCATCCCGAGGGCGATATCGAGATCTCCTACACCGGCCTGCGTCCGGCCGAGAAGCTCTACGAAGAGCTGCTCATCGGCAACAACGTCACCGGTACTGAGCATCCGATGATCCTGCGCGCCATTGAACACTCCCTGCCGTGGGATCGTGTCCAGGAATTGTTGAACGAGATTTCGGCGGCGATGAGCCGATTCGACTGCCAGCGCTCGCTGCAAATTTTGGGCGATGTGGTGGCTGAATACACGCCGGCGCCCCAACCTCACGATCTGGTCTGGGCGCGCCAGAGCACCCTGACGGCCGATGATCGCAAGGTGACCAGCCTTAAGCCTCGACGAGTTGCTAGAATCACCGGGCCTACGGATACCGCTAGGCCAAGCTAGATTCAGCAAGGGGATCGGGGACGCGAATGGCTAACGGGACGATTTTGGTCACCGGCGGCGCCGGATATATCGGCAGTCACGTCGTGCGCCAACTGGGCGAGGCCGGCGAGCCAATTGTCGTACTCGACAATTTGGGGAAGGGTTTCCGGCAGGCCGTGACCGCCGGCGAGCTCATCGTCGGCGATGTCGGCGATTACCCGTTGGTCTCCCGGTTGCTGGCGGAGCATCGGGTCGACACGGTCATGCACTTCGCCGCGCACACCATCGTGCCGGAGTCCGTGGCGCTGCCGCTCAAGTACTACGGCAACAACACCTGCGCCACCCGCAGCCTGCTGCAGGCTTGCATCGAAAACCACGTCAAGCACTTCGTGTTCTCTTCATCCGCCGCCGTCTATGGAATGTTGCAAGACGGTTACGCGGACGAGCAATCGCCGACCAATCCCATCAACGCCTACGGCACCTCCAAGCTCATGAGCGAGTGGATGCTGCGGGATGTCGCGGCGGTCAATCCGTTGCGCTACGTCGCGCTGCGCTATTTCAACGTGGCGGGTTCGCATCCTGAAGGACGAATTGGCCAGGCGACGCCCGGTGCCACGTTGCTGACCAAGGTGGCCTGCGAAGCGATGGTGGGCAAGCGTCCTCATGTGTCGGTGTTCGGCAGCGACTACCCCACGCCGGACGGCACCGGGGTGCGGGACTATTTGCACATCGAGGATCTGGCGGCCGCTCACTTGAATGCGCTCAAGTACCTTCGGCACGGCGGCCGATCGACGACGCTCAATGTGGGATACGGCCATGGCTACTCGGTGCGCGAGGTGCTTCGGATGGTCGAGAATGTGGGCGGCAAGCCCCTGGTTATTCGCGAGGAGGCGCGCCGTGCCGGCGATCCCGCCTACTTGGTCGCGCGGGCTGATCGGGTGCGCGCCGAACTCGGCTGGACTCCGCGCTATGACGATCTGAAGTCGATTGTCTCGAGTTCCTTGGCTTGGGAGCACAAGCTCCTCAAGGAGCCTTGGACCCTTAGCTAAAGATCGTGCGAGAGCGTGGCTCACGCTTTACTTGACCCGGCAAAACCGCTAGGCTTTCGCGCTACTTTTCCCAGTTAAATCAGAATATTACGCATGCGAATTACGATCTTCGGCTCAGGTTACGTCGGCCTGGTCACGGGCGCGTGCCTCGCGGATGCGGGCAATCATGTTCTGTGCGTCGACGTCGATGAGCATAAAACGGCGATGCTCAAGCGCGGCGAAGTGCCCATCCACGAGCCCGGATTGGACGCACTCATCAAGCGCAGCGCTGATGCCGGACGGCTGCGCTTCACCACCAACGCCAAAGAGGGCGTCGATCACGGCCTGTTTCAATTGATCGCGGTGGGCACGCCGCCCGACGAAGATGGGTCGGCGGATCTGCGCTATGTGTTGGCCGTGGCCCGAACCATTGGCGATCACATGACGGATTACAAGGTCGTCGTGACCAAGTCGACCGTGCCGGTAGGGACCGCGGATAAGGTCCGCGCTGCCGTGCGGGACTCCCTCGACAAACGCCGCGCCGCCGTGGAATTCGACATGGTGTCGAATCCGGAATTTCTGAAGGAGGGCGCGGCCATCGCCGATTTCATGAAACCCGACCGGGTGGTGATCGGCACCGACAGCGACCGCGCCACCGAGCTGCTGCGCTCCTTGTATGAACCCTTCACGCGCAATCGCGACCGCATGATCGTGATGGATCTGCGTTCGGCCGAGCTGACCAAGTACGCTGCGAACGCGATGCTCGCGACCAAGATCAGCTTCATGAACGAATTGGCGAATCTCGCGGAACGCTTCGGTGCGGACATCGAGTCGGTGCGCATCGGCCTAGGCTCGGATCCGCGCATCGGTTATGCCTTCATCTACCCGGGCGTGGGCTACGGCGGGTCGTGTTTCCCCAAGGACGTGCAGGCCCTGCAGCGTTCGGCCCAGGAGGTGGGCTACGACGCCAGCATTCTCTCCGCCGTGGAGAGCGTCAACAATCGCCAGAAGCAGGTCCTGTTCAATAAAATCAAAGCGCATTTCCGGGACTTGCGCGGTAAAACGATTGCCATTTGGGGTTTGGCCTTCAAACCCAACACGGATGATATGCGCGAGGCGGCGAGCCGCGTGCTGATGGAATCGCTCTGGGCGGCGGGCGCCAAAGTGCGCGCCTATGATCCGGTGGCGATGCCTGAGTGCCGCAGGCTATACGGCGATCGCGCCGATCTTGACCTATGCAGTACCAGCCCCGAAACCCTGCAAGGCGCCGATGCATTGGCCATCGTGACCGAATGGCAGGAATTTCGCAGTCCCGATTTCGATCACATCAAAGGCGCGCTGCGCACGCCGGTGATCTTCGACGGGCGAAATCTTTACGATCCGGCGCACATGGCGACGGCCGGGTTTAGCTACTACGCGATCGGCCGAGGGAAGCTCTCCAAGTGATTACGCTGTGACTATGGTCATCCCGGTAATTCTCTCCGGCGGCGCCGGCACTCGGCTCTGGCCGCTGTCGCGCGAAATGTATCCTAAGCAATTGCTCGCGCTCGCCGGTGAGCAAACCATGCTGCAGGACACGGCCGCGCGTTTGGCGGGAGTTAGCGCCGCAATCCCCCCCATCGTGGTGTGCAATGAAGCGCATCGCTTCACCGTCGCGGAGCAGCTGCGTGCGCTCAAGATCCCGGCCTCGGCGATCCTGCTCGAGCCGGTTGGGCGCAACACCGCGCCCGCGGTCGCGCTGGCGGCGCTCGCGGCGCAGAAAGTCGATCCCGAGGCGATTCTGATGGTGGCACCGGCGGATCATGTGATTCGCGACGTGGCCGCATTTCGGCAAGCCGCCGACACCGCAGCGACGCTGGCGCAGGACAACAAGCTGGTCACCTTCGGCATCATCGCGCATGCGCCGGAAATCGGATACGGCTACATTCGCCGCGGCGAGGGCGAGGGACCCGCCTATCCGGTCGCACAGTTCATTGAAAAGCCGCCGCTCGATGTGGCACAGCAATTCGTGGCCTCCGGCGACTATTACTGGAACAGCGGCATGTTCGTATTCAAGGCCAACCGCTATCTTGCGGAACTCGGAAAATTCGCGCCGGACATCCTCGCGGCCTGCACCGCGGCAATGCAATCGGCCAAGACCGATTTGGATTTCGTACGCGTCGACGCCGCTGAATTTGCCCGCTGCCGCAGCGAGTCGATCGACTACGCCGTCATGGAAAAAACACGGGACGCGCTGGTGCTGCCGCTGGATGCGGGCTGGAGCGATGTGGGCTCGTGGTCCTCGCTCTTCGATGCGCTGCCCGCGGACGAGGAGGGCAACGTGTTGCACGGCGATGTCATGACTTACGACACGCGCGATTGCTACGTGCACTCGACCAGCCGCTTGGTTGCGGCCGTCGGGATGGAGGATCACGTCATCGTCGAGACCAAGGATGCGATCCTGGTGGCGCCGAAGGATCGGGTGCAGGACGTGAAGGAACTGGTCGCCTCGATCAAGAAACTGGGCCGCAGCGAATCGGCGTGGCACCGCGAGGTGTTCAGGCCCTGGGGCAGCTACGACAGCATCGACAGCGGCGAGCGCTTCCAAGTGAAGCGCTTGACCGTAAAGCCGGGCGGTGTGCTGTCGCTGCAGATGCACCATCATCGCGCCGAGCATTGGATCGTGGTGCAAGGCACGGCGCGCGTCACGCGCAATGACGAGACCTTCCTCTTGTCGGAGAATGAATCAACCTTCATCCCGATCGGCGCCACGCATCGCGTCGAGAACCCCGGCAAGGTGCCCTTGCACATCGTCGAGGTGCAGTCCGGCACCTACCTGGGCGAGGACGATATTGTGCGCTTCGAGGATAACTACGGCCGCAAAGGCACCAACACGTGAATGCGATCACGTGTTTCAAGGCTTACGATTTACGCGGCCGAATTCCGAACGAGCTCAATGACGATGTCGCCTACCGGGTCGCGCGCGGCTACGCGCAATTCCTCAACCCGAAGCGCGTGGTGGTGGGGCGCGACATTCGTTTGAGCAGCGCCTCACTCACCGATGCGGTGTGTCATGGTTTGACCGACAGCGGCGTGGACGTGTATGACATCGGCGTGTGCGGCACGGAAGGCGTCTATTTTGCGACCTTTGACGGAGCATACGACGGCGGCATCATGATCACCGCGAGCCACAATCCGCCCGACTACAACGGCATGAAATTCGTGCGCGAAGAATCGAAGCCCATCAGCGCCGACAACGGTCTTGAGCAGATTCGCATCTTCGCCGAGCGTGGCGAGTTTGCGACGCCGCAGGGCTTAG
Source organism: uncultured Gammaproteobacteria bacterium (assembly GCA_963749775.1). Lineage (GTDB taxonomy): Bacteria > Pseudomonadota > Gammaproteobacteria > Steroidobacterales > Steroidobacteraceae > Bog-1198. The sequence continues at coordinate 847,921 of CAVVPB010000001.1, read as the reverse complement.
GGGTGCGTCGCCGCGCCGACATCACCCAAGCCTATGTCGCGCATCTATTGTCGTATGTGGATCTCGCGGCGCTGAAGCCGCTCAAAATCGTCGTGAACGCCGGCAACGGCGGTGCCGGACTCATTATCGATGAGCTCGAGCCGCATCTGCCGTTCACGTTCATCAAGATTCATCATCAGCCTGACGGCCGCTTTCCCAACGGCATCCCGAATCCCATGCTCGAGGAGAACCGCGCCCCCACGGTGAACGCGATCCGCGCTCACGGCGCCGATTTCGGCATCGCCTGGGATGGCGATTTCGACCGCTGCTTCCTGTTCGACGAGCGCGGCGCCTTCATCGAGGGGTATTACATCGTGGGGCTGCTCGCCGCCGTGCTGCTGCGCGGTCACCCCGGCGGCAAAGTGGTGCACGATCCGCGCCTGACCTGGAATACCATCGAGGTCGTCAAGGCCAGCGGCGGCGCACCCGTGCTGTCGAAATCCGGCCATGCCTTCATCAAGCAGCGCATGCGCGAGGTGGATGGGGTATACGGCGGCGAAATGAGCGCGCACCATTATTTCCGACGCTTTGCCTACTGCGATAGCGGTATGATCCCATGGCTTCTGCTGGCGCAGAGAGTGTGCGAGACAGGGCAAAAGCTCTCTGCCATGGTGGGCGAGCGCATCGGTTTGTATCCGGTCAGCGGCGAACTTAACTACCGGATACCCGACGCGAAAGCCGCCATCGCCGCGTTCGAGGAACGCTATGCGCCGCAGGCCCTGACGCTCGATCGTACCGATGGGGTCTCGTTCGAATTTCCGGATTGGCGATTTAACTTGCGCACCTCGAATACCGAACCGTTGATAAGGCTGAATGTGGAGGCGCGCGGCTCGGCGCATCTCATGCAGGCGAAGACCGCGGAATTGCTGGGGCTGCTGAAGTCTCAGGGCGCGGTCGCTGCGGACCACTGATCATAAGGGCGGCGATGTCTCATCCAAAGCTTAGCATCGTGATTCCGGTGTACAACGAAGAGGCGGTGCTGCCCACGCTCTTCGCTCGATTGTACCCGGCGCTCGATGCGCTTCAGATCTCGTTCGAAATCGTCTACGTCAACGACGGCAGCAAGGATCGTTCGGTGGCGCTGCTGCGGCAGCAGTTCTCATTGCGACCGCACGAGACGCGCGTGGTGCTGTTTCACGCGAATTTTGGCCAGCATGCGGCAGTGATGGCGGGTCTGGCGTACGCGCGCGGCGAGTATGTGGTCACGCTGGACGCGGATCTGCAGAATCCGCCGGAAGAGATCGGCAAGCTGGTCGACAAGCTCGACCAGGGCTACGACTACGTCGGCACGATTCGCCAACAGCGACAAGACTCATTGTGGCGGCGCACCTTCTCCAAGGCGATCAACAAGATTCGTGAATGGATCACGCCGGTGCGCATCACCGACCAGGGCTGCATGATGCGCGGCTACTCGCGCTCGGTGGTGACCGCGCTCAATCAAACGCGCGAAGTCAACACTTTCATTCCGGCGCTCGCGTCCATTTATGCGATGAAGCCGGTGGAGGTGCCGATCGCTCACGAGGAACGCTTCGCCGGACGCTCCAAATATTCGATGTACAGCTTGATACGCCTGAATTTTGACCTGATCACCGGCTTCTCGGTCGTGCCCCTGCAGCTGTTTTCGATGGTCGGCATGGCGGTTGCGCTGCTCTCGGCGTTCATGGTGCTCTACCTGTTCGTGCGTCGCATTATCGTGGGTCCTGAGGCCGAAGGCTTGTTCACGCTGTTCGGCATCGTGTTCTTCTTCATCGGATTGGCCTTGTTCGGCATTGGCTTGCTCGGCGAATACGTCGGGCGCATCTACGCCCAGGTGCGTGAGCGGCCGCGCTACATCGTGGAGGCGGTTCTGGAGGCGGACGAGGAACCGCAGCTCCTCGGTAGCGCCTCGATGCTGCTGCCCGGGCGCGTCCGGGAACCTCGGTGACCACGGCCATTGTCTTCGCCTACAGCGAGGTTGGCGTGCGCTGCGTGCGCGAGTTGCTGGCGCAGGGGATCAAGATTCCGCTGCTCTTCAGCCATGTCGATGATCCCAACGAAAGGCAGTGGTTCGGCAGCGTACGTCAACTGGCCGAGGCCGAACGGCTCAACATCGTAACGCCGGACTCGCCCAACACAGCGCAATGGATCGGCGCCGGCGCCGCCGAAAAGCCCGATTTCGTGTTTTCCTTCTACTATCGCTACCTGCTGGACAAGGCCTGGCTTGGGCTGCCGCGCTTAGGAGCGCTCAATATTCATGGGTCTTTGCTGCCAAAGTACCGGGGCAGGGCGCCGGTGCACTGGGCCATCATTCATGGTGAGTCGATGACCGGCGCGAGCCTGCACTACATGGTGGAAAAGCCGGACGCCGGGGCGCTCGTGGACCAGCAAGCGGTGCCCATCTTGGAGGATGACACGGCGCTCGAGGTCTCGATCAAGGTGGCCGACGCGGCCGAAGAGGTGCTGCGTCGCAGCCTGCCGCTATTGATCGCAGGCACGGCGGCCGCGCGTCCGCTTGATTTGAGTTTAGGTTCCTATTTCGGCCGGCGGCGTCCGGAAGACGGGCGCATCGACTGGCGCTGCGGCGCCCGCGCCGTGCATGATCTGGTACGTGCCGTCGCGCCGCCGTTTCCGGGCGCCTTTACCGACGTCAACGGGTGTAGGCTGGGCGTGCTAAAGACGCGCATGGATACGCAAACCGTGAAAATTACGGGGCAATCGCCGTGTTTGTATGCCTCCGATGGGGATTGGTACGCCGACTGCGTCGACGGCAAACGCCTTAAGATTTTGCAATTGACCGTTAATGGCGAGCCCGTGCCCCACAATACCGTGCCGCCCGCGCTGTCGCACCAGCCGCTGGCGCTCGCTTGAAGCATTCGTATTAGGGGTTCATTGTGAAAAACGTTCTGATTCTCGGCGTCAACGGCTTCATCGGCCACCACTTGAGCAAGTACATTCTCGCTCACACGGATTGGCACATTTTCGGCATGGACCTGCAGTCGGAGCGCGTGAGCACCCTGCTCGGCAATCCACGCTTTCACTTCGTCGAAGGCGATATCACCATCAATTTAGAATGGGTCGAGTATCACGTGCGCAAGTGCGATGTGGTCCTGCCGTTGGTCGCCATCGCGACGCCCGCGACCTACGTGCGTGAGCCGTTGCGGGTTTTCGAGCTGGATTTCGAGGCCAATCTACCGATCATCCGGCACTGCGTGAAATACAAGAAGCGCGTCGTATTCCCATCGACTTCGGAAGTCTATGGCGCAAGTCGCGACCGCGAGTTCGATCCCGAGACTTCCGAGCTCGTGCTCGGGCCGATTCACAAGCAACGCTGGATTTACTCCTGCGTGAAGCAGCTCCTGGATCGGATCATCTGGGCCTACGGCCAGCAGGGGCTGCAATTCACCTTGTTCCGACCCTTTAATTGGATCGGCTCGGGCCTCGACAGCATGGATGACCCGAAGGAAGGCAGCTCGCGCGTGCTCACGCAGTTCTTGGGCCACATCGTGCGCGGCGAGCCGATCAAGCTGGTCGAGGGCGGCACCCAGACCCGCGCCTTTACCTATATTGATGATGCGGTCGAATGCCTGACGACCATCATCGACAACCCGGCAGGCATTGCCGACGGCAAGATCTACAACATCGGCAATCCGCACAATCTGTACTCGATCCGCAAGCTGGCGGAAATGATGTTGGAAATCGCACTGTCGCGCCCGGAGTACGCCCCCACGGCACGCAATACGCGATTGGTCGACATCTCGGCGCTTGACTACTACGGCAAGGGCTATGCCGACATTCCGGCGCGTCTGCCCTCGATCAAGAACACCACGGCGGAACTTAAGTGGACGCCGAAGACCGACATGCGGACCGCACTGATGGCGATATTCGATTCCTACGCCCACGCCTTGCCCTCAGCCTCGGCGCTGCTGTCGCGCGATGCTTAAAGACACGCACATCGGCCTGAAGGTCGATGTGGACACTTTGCGGGGAACGCGCGAAGGCGTGCCGCGGTTGACGGCGCTGCTGAAGAAGCTCAATCTGGATGCGACCTTCTATTTTTCCGTGGGCCCCGATCACACCGGGCGTGCCATGCGCCGGGTATTTCGCAAGGGTTTTGCGCAAAAAGTCGCACGCACCTCGGTGCTCAAGCACTATGGCGTGAGGACATTGCTGTACGGCGTGCTGCTTCCCGGGCCGGACATCGGTGGCCGCGCCGGCGACGTGATGCGCAACGTGCACGAGGGCGGCTTCGAGGTCGGGCTTCACACCTATGATCACGTGCGCTGGCAGGACTCTGTCGCGGAGGCTTCGGCGGCCTGGACGCGGATCGAGTTTGAGCGCGGCATGAATGCGTTCAAACGCGTGTTCGGATTCTTCCCGGAATCCCATGCGGCCGCCGGCTGGCAGGTCAATGAAACGGCACTGCAGCTTGAACGTGACTACGGCCTGCTCTATGCCAGCGATACCCGCGGACACTCGCCATTTTGGCCGATGCTCAACACGGGGCGAAGCTCCTGTCCTCAATTGCCCACCACGCTGCCGACCTTCGATGAACTGTTGGGCCGCGACGGCATCGAAGAGTCGAACATTGCGGAGACGGTATTTCGACTCTCTGAGAAAGAGGCGAAATCATCGCGCGGAAACAACCTGCAGGTCTTCACTCTGCACGCCGAACTTGAGGGCATGCGATTGCTCGATGCGTTCGCATCGCTGCTGGAGAAATGGCAGGCCGCGGACGCCACGATCACGCGCATGGCGAGGATTCGCGAGTTGGGGCTTCAAACGCCGCTGCCAGATGCTGCCGTGATCAGGGGCGAGGTGCCGGGCCGCTCGGGGCTCTTGGCCCTGCAACCCAGGCGAGCGGAGGCTTAAGTGAATCAGGCGGCGGGGTCCTGGCGCGGGCATTGGATGTATGCGGGGCTTGCGGCGCTGGTGGTCCTTGTATGGCTCGCGGGCCTAGCGAATCGGCCGCTGCTAAATCCGGACGAGGGGCGCTATGCGGAAATTCCCCGCGAGATGCTGAGCGGCGGTGATTGGGTGATCCCACACTTAAACGGCCTGGACTACATCGAAAAGCCGCCGCTGCAGTATTGGGCGACGGCTTTGAGCTACCGGGTGCTTGGGGTGAGTGAGTTTTCCGCGCGCCTGTACAGCGCGCTCACAGCATTGGGGACCCTCGCCTGGGTGTGGTTTCTGGGCCGACGGCTGTGGACGCCGGACACCGGCTGGCGCGCCGCGGCGGTGCTCATCGGCATGTTCATGTTCGTCGTGTTGGGTGAGATGTTAACCCTCGATATGAGTCTCACCTTCTACATGACCGGCGCCGTGGCCGGATTCTTGACGGCGCAGCAAGCAGCGATCTCGCAGCGACGCTGGATGCTGCTGGCCTGGATCGCCGTCGCGTTGGGCGTGCTCACGAAGGGCTTGGTCGCCGCCGCCATCCCGGCGGCCGTATTGGTCATTTACAGCCTGTGGACCCGCGATTTCTCGCCGTGGCGCAAGCTGCATGCATCATGGGGCTTGCCGCTGTTCCTCGGTATCACCGTCCCCTGGCATTGGCTTGCCGCTCGCAGGCTCGCCGACTTCCTGCAGTTTTTTTTCGTGCATGAGCATTTCGCGCGTTATTTGACGAAGGTGGCCGATCGCGAAGAACCCTGGTGGTTCTTCGGCATGGTGTTCTTGGCGGGCACCGTGCCCTGGACATTGACGGCCCTGCGGGTTCTTATCGGCGGTTGGCGCCGGCGCGCGAGCGCACCAAACTTCGATGCGGCCTTGTTCCTGTGGATTTGGGTCGTGTTCATCCTGGTGTTTTTCTCGCTGTCCGATTCGAAGCTCATGCCCTACATCTTGCCCGCCATGCCGGCGCTCGCGATATTGATCGGCGCCCAGCCTGCGGCGACGCTCAAGCGCGATTTCCTGTTCACCGCCATTCTGACCGCGATTACAGGGGTGTCGCTGGCGGTTGCAACCTTCCACATGCCGGCGCTCATCCCCGCCTCTGACGGCAAGATCTATTTTCTTCAGTCGGCAAAGGCCTTTCGGGAAATTGCGGTCTTGCTGGTGGTATCGGGTGTGTTCGTGTGGGTGCAGGGCGCTCGCGATGTCACGCGTGCGGCCGTATTTTTGGGCGTCGGCTGGTGTCTCGCGGGATTGCTCGTGGTCAGAGCCTCCGCGCTGGCGGCCCCGATCTATTCGGGGATCGGACTTGCGGCCATTCCCGCCGCCGAGCGCGATGCGCCGCTGTACAGTGTGCGTACCTATGATCAATCGCTCACCTTTTACTTGCGGCGTATGCCTACTTTGGTCGAGTATCGTGGCGAGCTCGATTTTGGATTGCGCAAAGCGCCGAACGCCGAAATTAGCCTGGCGGAATTTCTGGCCCAGTGGGAATCGCAAACTCGAGCCTATGCGGTGATGGACAAGAGAACGTTCGATAACTTAAAGGAGCGTGGTGTGCCCATGCGTACTGTCGCGCAAAATGTCCGTCATGTGCTGGTGGCGCGGCAATGAGCCTGGTGACCTGGGTGTTGATCCTGGCGGGTGTCGGCTTGAACGCCGCGGCGCAACTGCTCCTGAAGTTGGCGACCCGGCCGCTCGCGCAGTACACGGAATTCAACGCCGCCACCTTGACCGATAGCATCGCGATCTTATTCAGGAGCGCCTCGTTCTGGACCGGGATGCTGTGCTATGGGGCGAGCCTCTGTGTTTGGCTGGCGGCCTTGGCCAAGGCGCCGGTGAGCACGGCGTATCCCATGCTGTCGTTGGGCTATGTGGTGGTGGCGGCCGCATCGGTCGCGTGGTTGGGTGAGAGCATGACGCCCGCCAAGGTCGTCGGCATTGTGTTGATCTGCGCCGGTGTGATTCTCGTCTCCAGGAACTCCGTATGAAGCCCTTTCTTCCCTTTGCACGCCCGTCGATCGATGAGCAAAGCATCGCCGCCGTGGCCGACGTGTTTCGCTCCGGGCAATTGGCCAGCGGTCCCAAAGTGGCCGCTTTCGAAAAGGCGCTGGTCGATTATCTTGGCGGCCAGCGTCATGCGCGGGTCATGACCTCGGCTACCGCGGGTCTTGAAATGGCGCTCGAAGTCGCCGGCATCGGCGCCGGCGATGAAGTCATCGTGCCGGCCATGAGTTTTGCGGCCAGCGCCAATGTCATCGCGCGCCTGCGCGCCAAGCCGGTGTTTGTCGATATCGATCTGTACACCCGCAACATCGACCTCGATCAGGTGCCGTCCGCCATCACGCCGAAGACCCGCGCCATCATGCCGGTGCATTTCGCGGGGCTGCCGGTGGATATGGAAAAGCTCTACGGACTCGCCGCACAGCATCGGCTGCGCGTGGTCGAGGACGCGGCGCATGCCATCGGGTCGCGCTACAAGAATAAGCTCATCGGCAGCTTTGGCGATCTGGTGGTGTTTAGCTTTCATCCGAACAAGAACATGACGACCATCGAAGGCGGCGCCATCGCGACCGGAAATGCGCAGGAGGCGGAGCTCATCGAGCAATACCGCTTCCACGGCATCAAGCGCAACGCGGCCGGCGAGGTCGACGTCATGTTTCCCGGCGCCAAGAGCAATCTCACCGACGTGGCCGCGCAGATCGGTATCGATCAATTGCGGCGCCTCGACGGATTCAACGCCCGTCGCCTGGCGCTGGCCGGGCGCTACTTCGAGGCGTTCGACGGATTTGAGGGCGTCGTCCTGCCGGCGCGCGGCGACTTAGGACATAGCTGGCACATGTTCCAGGTGCTGATCGATTTCGCGGCACGCGGCATGACCCGCCCGGGGTTCCAGCAGGCGATGGCGGATCGCGGGATTGGGATCGGTGTGCACTATCCCAGCATTCCCAGCCTGAAGTTTTATCGGCAATTGGGCTATCGCGACCAAGACACGCCCATCGCCGCGCGAGTGGGTCGCGAAACGGTCACCTTGCCGCTCTTTCCCGCGATGAGCGATGACGATGTGCTGCGCGTCGTGCATGAGATGAAGGATTTATTAAAGTAGCCACGCCCGTTGGCGTCCACGGTGCAGACGGATCTCGGCGGCTGCTTGCGAGCCAAAAGGGGATGGCGCAGACTCCCGCCGGGCTAATTCAGCTCCCGAGGAATTCTTAATCATGAAGCGTTTAATGATTCTTGCCCTGGGCAGCGCGGCGCTGGTCGCGCCTTTGTACGCGGCGCTTGCGCCGGGGGCTTTGGCGCCTGACTTCACCACGCAGGCAACGCTTGCCGGCAAGCCGTTTACCTTTTCTTTGGCCAATGCGCTGAAGAGCGGCCCGGTGGTGCTGTATTTTTATCCGGCGGCGTTTACCAAAGGCTGCACGATCGAAGCGCATAACTTCGCGGAAGCCACCGACAAGTTCAAATCATTGGGTGCGACGGTGATCGGGGTTTCGCACGATGACATCGAGACCTTAAATCGATTTTCAGTGAGCGACTGCCGCAACAAGTTTGCCGTAGCGTCCGATGCGGATCAGAAAATCACCAAGGAATATGACGCGGTGCTGGCGATCAAGCCCGAGTATGCCAATCGCACCTCCTACGTCATCGCGCCGACCGGCAAGATCATTTACGAGTACACGGCGCTCGACCCCGACAAGCACGTCGAGAATACGATGGCGGCCGTGGAAAAATGGAAGGCGGAACAGAAGTAAACGATTGATTGGATCACCGGGTCGGCAGCGGCCGACCCGGTTCTTTAGATCCGTGCGGCGAAGGACTGAACGGCGGCCGCACATTGCGCGGCGCGCGTTTGCAGCAGCAAATGCGGCCCATCGATATCGACCCGCTGCGCATGCACAATGCCGCGCATGATGCGTTCGGTGGCGCCGCTCGATACCACCCAATCCCGAGTCGCGCGCAGCACCAGCGTCGGTAGGGCGATCTTTCGCAGCGCAGGCGTCTCATCCACCGCGAGGAGCGCGGCGATTCGATGCCGAATCACCACGGCAGACACCCCCGCCATGGCGCGCTCCGATTGCCGCGGCGCCCGACTAGGCCGTGCGGAACCCCACATGAGCGGCGCCCGCGCCCATCGCGGCAGGTGCTTGAGGGGTAGATAGGCTGCGAGCGGTCGGGCCCAGGCGAGGTAGGGAAAGGGGTTGCTGGCAAACGTGCCGCATAGAATGAGACCCACGAGTCCCGGAGGCGGTGAAGCGGCGATTCGAATGGCGATCGGCCCTGAGAAGGACTCGCCCAACAGCATGAAGGGTCGATCGGCCGGCAACGCGGCTCTCACCAAGGCCTCGAGCTCTGCGTAGCCTGCCGGGACGTCTTTGGGATAGCCGATGACAGTGGCGTTGAATGAAGGATCGAGCACCTTCAAGAATTCGGCGAACAATTTGCCGGTGCCATCTAGTCCGGGCAATAGGACCAGGACGGGCAGGGCGCCGTTCGCGGCGCGGCTATTCATCGCTATGCGCTAAGGTGCCATGCGCCTGTCAAGACGCGGCCGTAGAATACGCCACGACCGGGCGGGTCATTATCGGAGGTTCCCAAGTGACAGACACCATCGCTTTCTATCATAACCCCCAGTCGCGGGGTCGAATTGCGCATTGGATGCTCGAGGAAGCAAACGCGCCGTACGAGATCAAAGTAGTGGACCTCGAGAAGAAGGAACACAAGTCGCCCGAATTTCTTGCCATCAATCCCATGGGAAAAATACCCGCTATCGTTCATCGCGGCACCGTGGTCACGGAATCCGCCGCCATTTGTGCCTATCTTGCAGATGCTTTCCCTGCGGCCGGTCTGGCACCGGCGTTCAACGACGCGCAGCGGGGAACCTATCTGCGCTGGCTGTTCTTCGGTGCCGGCTGCGTCGAGCCGGCGATCATCGACCGCCTGTTCGAACGCCCGCCGCCCAGCCGGCCTGCCGCCTTGGGCTATGGAAATTACGCGGACACGCTGAACACGTTGGAGCAAGCGCTCACTCCCGGGCCCTTCGTGCTCGGCGATCGATTCAGTGCGGTCGATGTCTATATCGGATCAGCCATCGGGTGGGGACTGATGACGAAATCGCTCGAGCCGCGTCCGGCGTTCGTCGGATACCTGGGGCGGTTGAGTCAGCGTCCCGCGTTCCAGCGCGCCACGGCGCAAAACGAAGCGCTGGCGAAGAAAAAGCCTAGATTCCGGCCGCCGGGTCTTTGTCCTCACGGTACTAGACAATGGCGTCTAGATAAAGGTAGAATATCGTCTACCTTGGTAGAAATCGTATGCTCAACATAAAAGATCCGGAAGCGCACCAGCTCGCGCGAAAAATTGCGGAGCAAACTGGCGAAACGATGACTCGCGCGGTCACTGAAGCGTTGCGCGAACGGCTTGCTCGCCTGAGCAACACCCGCAAGCCTAAGACGACGGCGCAGGAGCTGCTGGCGATCGGTCGCCGCTGTGCTGCGACCCTCAAGCAAAAGCCCGTTGATCACGCCGCACTCCTGTATGACGAACATGGACTGCCAAAATGATCATCGATACTTCCGCGATCATTGCGATCCTTTTCGATGAGGACGATGCGAAGACCTACGCTGATGCGATCAGCGCTGCGGAAACCTGTCGCGCATCGGCGGCGACATTTGTCGAGGCGTCTATTGTTATCGAGACACAGACAAAGAGCAGCGGTAGCCGCCAGCTGGACGCATTTTTTCGAAGGGCCGGCATCGCCATTGAACCGGTAACGGAGGAGCAAGCACACCTGGCGAGGCAAGCATTCACCGATTACGGCAAAGGCAGGCACCCTGCGGGGCTCAATTACGGTGATTGCTTTTCCTATGCCCTCGCGAAAGCGACCGGCGAACCCCTTCTGTTCAAGGGTAAGGATTTTGCGAAGACTGATTTAATCGCCGCGCAATAAAGCAGCGTGACAAGCTAGTCGTGCGCTCGAGGCATGAGGAGCTTCGCGATCAGCGCTGTCCAGCCGGTCTGATGCGAGGCGCCCACGCCGCGGCCAGTATCGCCGTGAAAATATTCGTAGAACGGAATGCAGTCTCGATAGTACGGATCCGATTGAAGTTGCGGCTGATGACGCAGTACCGGCCGCTCGCCCTTGCTGTCCTTCAAGAAGATGCGCGACAGGCGACGCGTCAGCTCGATCGCCACCTGGTCCAGGGTCAAGAACTGACCGGACCCGGTCGGGCATTCCACCTTGAAGTCCTTGCCGTAGTAATGATGAAATTTCTGCAGCGACTCAATGATGAGAAAGTTTAAGGGAAACCAAATGGGTCCGCGCCAGTTGGAGTTGCCGCCGAACTGCCGAGAATCGGATTCTCCCGGCGCATAGCGCACGGACTGATTGATGTCCCCCACGTGCAGTTCGAAGGGGTGTTCATAATGCGCGCGCGACATCGCCCGCACGCCGTAGTCGGAAAGAAACTCCGTTTCATCCAGCATGCGCCTCAATAGTTTCTTCATGCGATGTCCGCGCAGCAGCGACAACAGCCGGCGCTCGCCGCGGCCCGGCGATTGCCAATGCGACACCAGGCTGGCGAGATCGGGACGATGCATCAAGAACCATTCCATGCGGTGGCGGAATCCCGGCAATTTCTCGAGAAATTCCGGTTCCAGGGTCTCGACCGCAAACAGCGGTATCAATCCCACCATGGAGCGAATGCGCAGGCGCACGCGTTGATGGTCCGGCAAGCACAGCACGTCGTAATAAAACTGATCCTCATCGTCCCAAAGGCCGCGGTCGTTGCTCAGCATGGAGCTCATCGCCTCGGCAATCTCCAAGAAATGCTCGAAGAATTTGCTGGCGATGTCCTCGTACACGTGATTGTGTTTGGCGAGCTCCAACGCGATGCGCATCAAATTGAGCGCATACATCGCCATCCAGCTGGTGCCGTCCGATTGGTTGATGTAACCCCCGGTGGGCAGCTGCGCGCTGCGGTCAAATACACCGATGTTATCGAGGCCTAGAAAGCCTCCTTGAAAGATGTTGCGATCCAAAGTGTCCTTGCGGTTGACCCACCAGGTGAAATTCAGCATCAGCTTGTGAAACACCCGCTCGAGGAACGCGACATCCCCCTTGCCGCCTTGCTGCTTGCGGTCGATCTGGTACACGCGCCACGCCGCCCAGGCGTGCACTGGCGGATTCACGTCGCTGAACGCCCATTCGTAGGCGGGCAATTGACCGCTGGGGTGCATGTACCACTCGCGGGTCAGCAGAATCAATTGATGCTTGGCGAATTCGGAATCGATCAATGCGAACGGGATGCAGTGAAACGCCAAGTCCCAGGAGGCGTACCAGGGATACTCCCATTTGTCGGGCATGGACAGCACATCGGCATTATTGAGATTGCGCCAATCGAGATTGCGGCCGCGCAGCCGTGATTCGGGAGGCTTGACTTGCATTGGATCGCCCGTAAGCCAGCGCGGCACATCCAAATAATAGAACTGCTTGCTCCAGATCAGCCCGGCGAATGCCTGCCGTTGCACCGCGCGTTCATCGGCGGAGCTCATGTCCTGCTGCAATTCCGCATAGTATTCGTCGGCCTCGCGGCGCCGCTGCGAGAGCATGCTGTCGAAACCCTCGAATGGCGCGGCGACCACGCGGCGCGACAGCCGCAGGCGCAGTTCCTGCTTGCCGCCGCCGGGGATCGTCGATTGATACCAGACGCCGGCCTTGGTGCCTTTGCAGGCCGGGTTCACCCGATCGAGATGGCCGCCCACGATGCGTTCATGAAAGCCGTCCTTGAAGTATCCGGCGGGCCCGCAGTTCCACAGCCTTTGGGTATTGGACTCATTCTCGGTGTAAAGAACCTTAGGATCGCCCTCGAAGTACCAGCGGCTGATGCCCAAGAACTGAGGCTCCACCGCAATCGCACCGGTTTCGGCCGCCCGTAGCTCCGGTTTGTCGAGGCCCGGCTCCCAGCTCCAGGTATTGCGCAATACCAGTTGCGGAATGAGATGCAGCGTCGCCGAGGGTCCACGGTTGCACGCCGTGATCTTCATCAAAATGTCGCCGGGTTCTACTTGAGCATATTCGATGAAGATATCGAAATAGCGATTCTCGTTGAATATGCCGGTATCTAAGAGTTCGTACTCCGGCGCGGCGCTGCCGCGGCGCGCGTTCTCGGCAATCAGATCCTCGTAGGGGAATGCGCGTTGCGGATACTTGTAGAGCATCTTCAGGTAGGAATGCGTGGGAGTGGCGTCCAGATAAAAATAGTGCTCCTTGACATCCTCGCCGTGGTTTCCCTGGGCATTGGTGAGACCGAACAATCGCTCCTTCAAGATGGGGTCGGCGCCGTTCCACAGGGCCAGCGACAAACAGACCAATTGCTCCGCATCGGAAATGCCGGCGATGCCGTCCTCGCCCCAGCGATAGGCGCGGCTGCGGGCATCGTCGTGCGGGAAATGTTCCCAGGCGGTGCCGCCGGCACTATAGTCTTCCCGCACGGTGCCCCATTGGCGCTCGCTCAAATAAGGCCCCCAGTGCTTCCACCCATCGGGCCCGGGCACGTTGGCGAGCAGGCGCCCTCGCTCTGTATTCATTTAGGATTCCTTAGGCTTTTGAGCGCGTGCGCTCAAGATAAGCCCACGAGCGCAGTATTTCGGCGACGCTCCGGGCCTGCGCGAAACAACCGCGCGCGTCGTGAGGCGCGTCGCCTCCGAATATTTCGCTGACCGCCCCAAGGCAGGCGCTGTTCACGTGCTGATGTACCGGGTGAAGAAAGCTCAGCGCCCCTTGGGCATCACCAAAAACTCGGAAGCGGGCGCGGGCGAAGGGCCCAAGCAACCAGCCGCAAACCGTGCCCATGTGGTACGCGTAGCCGGCGGCGGCGTCCCAGTGGCCGCAGATTTGACGGCCGAGAGTCACTCGTGTGGCCCGTTCATCATTTCCCCAACCCCTTAGGCGTCAGTTGCGGCTTTCCCTGTAGAATAGCCGTTTGAATCAACGGGTGTTTAATGGCGCAGAATTTCTCGGAAGGTACGAGCGCACTGATCTGCGGCTCGGTGGCATACGACACGATTTTGCTGTTTCCGGACCGCTTCAAAAGCCACATCCTTCCCGACAAGCTGCATACCTTGAACGTGTCCTTTCTGGTGCCGGAAATGCGGCGCGAGTACGGCGGCTGCGCGGCGAACATCGCCTACGGCCTGAATCTGCTAGGCGATCGCGGAATCGCCATGGCGACCGCCGGTCATGATTTTGCGCCCTACCAGGAACGCCTGCGGTCGCTCGGCATCTCGGTGCAGCACATCAAGATCCTCGATGGCACCTTTACCGCACAGGCCTTCATCACCACCGACTTGGATGACAATCAAATTACCGCCTTTCACCCCGGCGCCATGCAGTTGGCCCACCTAAACCGGGTGGCGGATGCCGGACCCGTGGCGCTCGGCATTGTCGCCCCGGACGGCCGACAGGCGATGATCGAGCACGCGGCGCAATTTAAGGCGGCCTCGATCCCCTTCATGTTCGATCCCGGCCAGGGGATGCCGATGTTCGACGGCGAGGAGCTTAAAACCTTCATCCGTCAGGCCCGCTGGGTGGCCGTCAACGACTACGAGTGGGGCATGTTGCAGCAAAAAACCGGCCTATCGACCGAGCAGGTCGCCGCGCAGGTCGAGGCCCTGATCGTCACGATGGGCGCCGAGGGCTCGGTGATCTACGCCCAGGGGCGCAAATTGACCATTCCGTGCGCCAAACCGAAGGCTGTGGTCGATCCCACGGGTTGCGGGGATGCCTATCGGGCTGGTCTAATTCACGGGTTGCTGCGGGGCCTTGATTGGGAAACCATTGGCAGGACGGCCGCTCTAATGGGCGCGATCAAGATCGAATCGCGCGGGCCGCAGAATCACCGCTTCACCCGGACCGAGTTCGATCAGCGGTATCGGGACAATTTCGGTTAATTCTCAAGGAATTTGAAATCATGAGCAGAAGCTTCTCTTTCACCTCCGAATCGGTCTCGGAAGGTCACCCCGACAAAGTCGCGGACCAGATTTCGGATGCGGTGCTGGATGCGATCCTGGCGGCGGATCCGCGCGGCCGTGTCGCTTGCGAGACGATGGTCAAGACCGGCGTGGTGATTGTCGCCGGCGAGGTGACCACCAGCTGCCTGGGTGGATGTCGAAGCCCTGGTTCGCAAAACGGTGCTCGATATCGGCTATGACACCTCGGAAATGGGTTTCGACGGCGCGAGCTGCGGCGTGCTCAATATCATCGGCAAGCAGTCGCCCGACATTGCGCAGGGCGTCGACCGCAAGGACGAGCGCAAGCAGGGCGCGGGCGATCAAGGCCTGATGTTCGGCTACGCCACCAACGAGACCGACGTGTTGATGCCGGCCGCGATTACCCTCGCGCATCGCTTGGTCAAGCGCCAGGCGCAGGTCCGCAAGAACGGCAAGCTGCCCTGGCTGCGGCCGGACGCCAAGAGCCAGGTCACCTTGCGCTATGAAAACGATGCGCCCGTGGGCCTCGAAGCGGTGGTGTTGTCGACCCAGCATTCGGACGACATCAGCACCAAGCAATTGCGCGAAGCGGTCATGGAAGAGATCTTAAAGCCCGTGCTGCCCGCCAAGTGGATCGATAAGCGCACCAAGTACCACATCAACCCCACCGGGCGCTTCGTGATCGGCGGACCGGTGGGCGATTGCGGGCTGACCGGGCGCAAGATCATCGTCGATACCTATGGGGGCTTCGCGCGCCATGGCGGCGGCGCCTTCTCCGGCAAGGATCCGTCCAAGGTCGATCGTTCGGCGGCGTATGCCGCGCGCTACGTGGCCAAGAACGTTGTGGCCGCGGGGCTCGCCGATCGCTGCGAGGTCCAGCTCTCGTATGCGATCGGCGTGGCCGAACCCACCTCCATCATGGTCGAGACCTTCGGCACCGGAAAACTCCCCGATCATCGCTTGACCCAACTCGTGCGCGCGCATTTCGATCTCACCCCGTTTGGCTTGCGCGAAATGTTGGATTTGGCGCGCCCCATCTATCAGAAAACGGCTTCCTACGGACATTTTGGCCGCAAGGAAGACGAATTCAGCTGGGAGCGAACCGACAAGGCGGAGACGCTCGCCGCGGAATTAAAAGCTACGCGCGCCGCCTAAGCGGCGCAACGCAAGGAGTCGTATACATGAATGCAGCAGTGAAGCCTCAGGCCGATTTTGTCGTCAAAGACCTCGCCCTCGAAGGCTGGGGGCGCAAGGAAATCAAAATCGCCGAAACCGAAATGCCGGGCCTCATGGCGATTCGCCACGAGTTCGCGGCGCAGCAGCCGCTGCGCGGCGCGCGCATCACCGGCTCCTTGCACATGACCATTCAAACGGCGGTGCTGATCGAGACCTTAAACGCGCTTGGTGCCCAGGTGCGGTGGGCTTCTTGCAATATCTACTCGACCCAGGATCACGCGGCCGCCGCGATCGCCGCCGGCGGCACGCCGGTGTTTGCGGTGAAAGGCGAATCCTTGTCGGACTACTGGGATTACACCCACCGCATCTTCGAGTGGCCCGACGGCGGCTACTCGAACATGATCTTGGACGATGGCGGCGATGCCACGTTGCTGTTGCATTTGGGCGCCAAAGCCGAGAAGGACGCATCGCTCATTGCAAAACCCGGCAGCGAGGAAGAGGAACACTTGTTCGCGGCCATCAAGACTAAGCTTAAGCTCGATCCTAAGTGGTATTCGGCGCGCCTCGCCAAGATCAAGGGCGTGACGGAGGAGACCACCACGGGGGTCAAGCGCCTGTATCAAATGGCCAAAGACGGGCAGCTCGCGTTCCCGGCCTTCAATGTCAACGATTCGGTGACCAAATCGAAGTTCGACAATCTCTACGGCTGCCGTGAGTCCTTGGTCGACGCCATCAAGCGCGCCACCGACGTCATGATTGCGGGCAAGGTGGCGGTGGTCTGCGGTTACGGCGATGTGGGCAAGGGTTCGGCGCAGGCGCTGCGCGCGCTGTCCGCGCAGGTGTGGGTCACCGAGATCGACCCGATCTGTGCACTGCAGGCATCGATGGAAGGCTATCGCGTGGTGACGATGGACTACGCCGCGGACAAGGCCGATATTTTCGTCTCAGCGACGGGAAATCTGCACGTCATTACCCACGATCATATGCGGCGCATGAAAGATCAGGCCATCGTGTGCAACATTGGCCATTTCGACAATGAAATCGAGGTCGCCGCGCTGCGGCAACATACCTGGGAGAACATCAAGCCCCAGGTGGACCATGTCATCTTCCCCGACGGCAAGCGCATTATTTTACTGGCCGAGGGTCGCTTGGTGAATTTGGGCTGCGGTACCGGGCACCCCTCGTATGTGATGAGCTCCTCGTTTGCGAATCAGGTGCTGGCGCAAATCGAATTGTTCACCAATACCAAGAAATATCCGGTCGGCGTGTATGTGCTGCCGAAGCATCTGGACGAGAAAGTGGCGCGTCTGCAGCTTTCCAAGCTCGGCGCCCAGTTGACGGAACTGACCGACGCGCAGGCCAAATACATCGGCGTCAGCCGACAGGGTCCTTACAAGGTCGACCAGTACCGTTACTAAAGGCGAACCCGCAGTTTCAGATCGCGGCTCGCAGCGTCGCGCGGCGCTGCTGTTCGTCGCGGACGTCGGCATCCGACAGTCCGGTATTGGTGGCGATGATTTCGATCAGCCGATGCGCCGGATCCTTGGGCAGGTTGACTTCATGTATGCGCTCCCAGATCCGTATCCGCTCTTCAGCGGTCTTGAGGCGCGATGACTGCTCGGCTAAGTCCACTCGGCGCCGCTCGGCAGCTTCCGCCTGCTGGTGTATCAAACGCGCTCTGAAGTCCATCATGGGATCTTCGGGCGATGATGGCCGTCCTACAAAGTTTGGCTTGAATTGATTCACGCAGTGCACTCCTTAACGATTCATCACAGTAACACTGTATCGACCCTCGCGAATCAGAATCGTACCGGCGTTGCCGCGGCCGCCAGTTTGGGCCAGCGGCGGATGTAGTCGGCCTGCTCTGCGGTTTGCGGCACCTGCGGCCAGGACAAAGACCGGTCACTTTGCAGCCACAGTTCGTTCAACTGTTTGATCGCCGCTTTACCGTTGCCGCCTTCGTCCGCCAAATAGCAGCCCATGACCAACCCGGTGCGGCCAATACCGGCTCGGCAATGAAGGTAGATGACGCGTTTCGCCTCAATCGCGGCGCGAATCTTCGCGATTAGCTCCTGAATCTGAGCTGACCCCTGAGGAATGCTGCAGTCCTCGATCGGCGAGCACAGGTACTTGGTGTGCACGGGGAGCAAATGACTGTACGCGGGCATTTCACCGGATTGGGTCAGGTCGATGAAGTAGTTGACTCCCGCTTCACGAAATCGCGCCAACCGAGCACGGGCATCGGTGTAATCGGCCCCGATGGGATATTCGCCGGCGAGCAATCGTCCCGGCTTGACCCAATAGCTATTGGGTATCGGTCGATTCGACATCAAAGGGTGGTGCTCCCCAGATGGTGTGCGCGTGCGCTGCAGCTGATGTCACCCGGTACCCCTTAGTATAATTATAGTAATATCAATATATTATATGAAATTACTCGAATTCGCCCCATAAGAAAAAAGACCGCCCGGCGAGACCTGATCAGTGCCGTCCGCCTTAAGGGCGATGGCAGATGAAGTCGTGCCGTCGCCGGCTTCCAGCGGTTCGGATGGTCTTTACCCATTATACGCAGCGATCGCCTCACGCGAGCCCGTCGCGCAACGTCCAGGAATCGCATGCCTTTAAAGTTCGCGGGTGTTTGATCCTATGTCGTAAGCGTTGCTTGCGCATGGCGATCTGTTACTTAATCACGGTCGTAGCGTGACGCGGTTCACCTTGAATGGTGTTAAGGGTCATCGAATGAGAAAAGAACGAATGTCGACCCATCGATGGGCAACTATTCGGTCGGCGTGCGTTATCAAGGCGATGTAAGATACGCCCGTGTTGAATGCCAACTCCTTGAAAACGCGAATCTTCCTGGCACCCCTGTGGGTAGGCTTGCTCGCCGTGAGCGGGTCGACTCAAGCCGCGCAAGAGCTTCCGGCCACCGCCGCCCCGTCGGCACCGATTCCCGCCGACTATCGCATCGGTCCCGGTGACACATTGAAGGTCTATGTCTTTCAGAATGAAGAGCTGTCGGCCACCGTTCCGGTTCGTCCCGACGGCAAGATTTCAACGCCCTTGGTGGAAGACATGGTCGCGGTGGGCAAGACGCCGTCGCAGTTGGCGCGCGACATCGAAAAATCACTGGCTGAATATGTCAAGGCGCCCAAGGTCAATGTCGTCGTGATGATCGCGGTGAGCGTTTACAGTCAGGTGAAGGTGATCGGTCAAGTCAAGACTCCCCAGGCGCTGCCGTATCGAGACGGCATGACCGTGCTCGATGCGGTGCTCGCGGTGGGGGGCTTAGGTCAATTTGCCGCCGGCAATCGCGCGCACGTGGTGCGATCGGAAAACGGCAAACAGACCGAAATCAAAGTGAAGCTCGATGCGCTCGTGAATAATGGCGACATGAAGCAGAATCTCCTGCTCAAGCCCGGCGACGTACTGGTCGTGCCGGAAACTCGCTTTTGACGCGGATATAACTTGTGACACCGGCACTGGATCATTTTTTCGATGAAGTGCGAGGCGCTTGGCGCTTTCGCTGGGTTGCGCTTGCTGTGCGCTTTGTTCTTGGCGCTCATCGGCTGGAGCATCGTGTTTGCAGCTTCCTGACCGATATGCCGCCGACGCGCGCGTGTTCGTGGACACCCGCACGGCGTTAAAACCGGCACTGCAGGGCTTGACGCTCGATCAAAATGTCGATGCTCAGATCAACTATGTGCGTCAGTCACTTGTTGGAAGGTCCGCAACTGGAGCGTCTCGCGACTGAAACCGGCGTGCTATTGCCGGTCGTCACGGACGAGCGCGCCCGGACCAGGATTCTCGACAAATTGCGTGATCGAATCACCCTCGGTGTTTCGAACGCGGGCAACCAAGGAGATGAGCGCAGTACCGCCGGCACCATCTATAGCTTTCACTATATTGATCCGAGCCGAGCACGGGCGCTGCGCGTGGTTGAGGCATTGCTGAATACCTTTGTCCAGGAGACGTTGGGCGGCAAACGGGAAGGTTCGGAGCAGGCTCAAAAGTTTCTTGAGACCCAAATCAAGGACTATGAGCAGCGCTTGAGTGCCGCCGAGGACAAGCTCGCCAATTTCAAAAAGAAGAACGTCGGGCTGATGCCGAGCGAGCAAGGCGGCTACTTTGCCCAGCTGGAGAAGGAAACCGAGGCCGCCAAGAAGGCCGACATCGAACTATCGGTCGCGATGAGTCGACGCGAGGAACTTGCCAAGCAGCTGCACAGCGATGCGGTCGTTTCAGCCGCAGGCACTTCGATGCCCGGCCAATGGGCGAGGGGCCGGCGGCGGCGGCGATACCTTGAGCCGGATTCAAGAAACGCAGGCGAAGCTCGATGAGTTGCTACTCAAGTACACCGACAAGCATCCCGACGTGATTGCGACGCGCGCAACCCTCGAGGAGCTCAAGTCCCGCCGCGAGGGTGAGTTGGAGAGGCTGAGGCGCGGCGATGCCAGCGCCGTCGCATCGAGCGGCGCCGGCAATAATCCCGTCTACCAGAGCATGCAACTAGAACTTAACAAAGTCGATGTCGAGATCGCAGCGTTGCGACGCGAATTGGCACAGCACCAGGGCACCGTTTCCGAACTGCGCCAGCGGCTCAATAGCGCACCGCAAGTCGAAGCGGAGTTTCAGCAGCTGAACCGCGACTACGATGTGAACAAGGCACAGTACACCGCCTTGCTGGGGAGCTATCAAAAGGCGCGCTTGGGCGAGCGGGCCGATAATGCGGGTTCGGTGCGCTTTGAGATCGTTCTGCCGCCGACGGCGCCGGTGGTGCCGGCGTGGCCCAAACGGTTGACCCTACTGGCGATTATTTGGCTCGTTTCGCTGGGCGCCGGCGCGGCGGCAGCCTACGGATTGCACACCATGAAACCCATCGTGAGTTCAGTGCAGGCCATCAATTCGTTGACGAGCTTCCCGGTGCTGGGCGTTGTCGGCGAGGCCTATCCAAAGCGCGCGGCGCAGGCAATTTTGGGGACACATGCTGCGGTTTTCGGCCGCCAGCATGGGGCTCTTCGCGGTATTCATCGTGGCGCTGGTGCTTAGCATGTCGGGCGTCAGGCTCACTGTTCAAGCGATCCAATCCCTGGTGAAGATATGAGCCTCGTCGAACAGGCCATTGCCCGGCTCAAGAATCAGACGTCAGAGGGCCTAAGAACTGCGACGATCGATGTCCCTGTAAGAGTCACCGTGGCGCCGATCGCCGGTTTGCCGGAAGAACCCGTCAACGCGGCGAGACCAATCAATATCGATATGAACGCGTTGCGTGCCAACGGTTATTTGCCCGAGAAAGACCAGGATCGGCATTTCGCCGATCATTACCAACGTATCAAGCGGCCCTTGATCGACAAGGCCTTGGCGGGCGACTCAGACGGCGGGGATCCTCGCGTCATCATGGTGGCGAGTGCGGTGCCCGGCGATGGTAAAACCTTCACCAGTATCAATCTTGCCTTGAGCATGGCGCTTGAAAGGGATATCTCGGCGCTGTTGGTCGATTCCGACGTCTCCAAACAGCACATTACGGATATTTTTGGACTGAGAGGCAGAGTCGGCCTGCTCGATGCCATTCTGGATGAAACGCTCGATGCGGAGTCGTTGGTGGTACCCACCAATGTGCGTGGGTTGTCGATACTGCCGGCCGGCAAGCGCTCGGACGGGACTGCGGAACTTTTGAGTAGTCAGCGCATGCGGAAAATCGTTGCGAATCTGTGCGCCCGCAGCCCCCGACGAATCCTGTTACTGGATTCGCCGCCGTTGCTGGTGACGAACGAGGGCCGCGCCCTCGTCAAGATTGCAGGGCAGGTGGTTCTCGTTGTGCGTTCCGGCGAGACGCCGCGGAACGCCGTGAAAGCCGCGATTGAATTATTTGACGAACGCCAAGCCGGCGGATTGATCTTGAATGATGCGCGAGTCGGCGCCGGTTCGGGCTATTACGGCTACGGAGCGTACGGAACCCCCAAAGATGCGGGGTAAGGTCTGCGCGGTGCGCGTTGCGGCGGCAATAGCTCCTCTGGTGCTGACGCTGCCGGTCAATGCTCAAACCGTTCCAGAGGGTGTGACGGGGACCGGCGTTGGCATGCCGGCATTCTCCTCGCTCCCGCCCGGCCGCCAATTCGACTTCAAATACGGCATCGATGCCGGCATCGGCGAGACCGACAACGTTACTTTGGTGCCGACCGACAGGATAAGCCAGACGATTGCCGTCGCCGATGTGGATTTTGATCTCCAACAGCGCAGCCGGCGCTTGGATGTCGACGCGAAGGGCGACTTCAGTTACCTCGATTATCTACAGGGCGCCTATGCCAACGAACTGATCGGCCGCTTCGATGGCATTGCCGCCGTATCAATCTTTCCCGGCCGGCTGAACTGGACCTTTCAAGATAATTTCGGACAAGCGCAAATCGACCCGTTCGTTGCGGTCACGCCAGATAACCGGGAAAACGTGAATTTTGCGAGCACGGGACCGGACCTGCTGTTGCAATTCGGACCGCTCTGGTTCTTGGATGCGAGCGCGCGTTATATCCGCACGGACTACCAGACCAGCCCCTTCGACAGTACCCGGTACGAGGCCGGCGCGGGGCTGGGAATGCAACTTTCGGCGCGCTCCCTAGTTTCGCTCAACGGCAGCTTTGATCGCGCGCTGTTCGACACGACCGTCGTCAATGGCGTCGTGATCAACAGCAATTTCGACCGCAGCAGCGTATTCGGCAAATATCAAGCGCAGGGCGCGCGCACCGAATTGATTGTGAATCTCGGCGCTACCAAGCTCGATCAAGCCCCGGAATCAACTACCGAACCCTTGGCCAGGCTGCAGGTCTCGCGCAATTTATCGACGGCCTCGAAAATGACCTTCAGCGCCGGGCGCGAATTAACCGACGCCAGTACGGGATTCAGCAATTTGAAGAGTGGTGCGATCGGCGCCATTGGTACCGCGCCGGCCACCGGATCGATGGCCAACTACACCGCGACGTACGCATCCTTAGGATGGGACTACACGCGCAACCGAACCACGATGGGGCTGAGCGGCAGATGGGAAAAGGACGACTATGTGGGTCAGCCGCAACTCGATAGACAGCTTGCTGATGTGGAGTTTCGACTCGACCGGAAACTGAGCCGAGCCTTCACGGCCCAACTCATCGGTAGCGTGTACCGAACGGATTACCCTCATACCAATCCCACACAAAGCAATTCAGAGTATGTCGAGACCGATGGGCGGATCGGCGGCGCACTGATATTTCGTGGAGGGCAGTGGCTCGAGATTCGCCTGCGCTACGATCACACCTCGCGCATTGTCTCCGGCATCGTATCCGGTACCGGGTATCAAGATAATCGGATCTTTTTGACCGTGGGCTATCGGCCGAGAACTTCGGAGGCCATATAAAACAGAGGTGCGATTCGCACCTCTGTTTTATTCTGGTATCTCAATCGGCCTATTCGGCCACCGATTTTTGGACGCGCCGGCCGCGCAGTACAGCCAATCCGCCAAACAGCATCGTCAATCCGGCCATCGCAGAGGCTGGATCAATTTCTGGGGCGACCACCGTCTTCTTCTTGTCCCCGTGCTCGCCTGTAGCGACGCAGGTGATGATAGGAATCCACCCATCCCAGTGTATCGAGCACGACTCACTTGCCGAAGCGACGCCGGCGATACCGCTTAGCAACACAACCAACGCTAATCTGCGCATACAGCTGGATACCCACAATCTATCGAATGATGGGAGAAAATATATCGGCACTGTCGCCGATTGGCAACACATCCGTGCACCCCCTTGTGAGATTGTGACCGGAGGCGCTATCTGAAATGCAATATGTAATATCGCTGGCTTGGGCCGCTCACCACAGTTGCCATTGACCCCAGCCGAGGACGCCCACGGCAATCAGGCCGTTCGCCACCGCGTGGGCCGCGACCGCCTCGCCGAGGCGGCCGCGACGAGTGACAATCAGACCAAAGCAGATTCCTGCGGCGATGCCCGGTAACCACAGCGCGCCGTGTACCGCACCGAAAACGATGGCCGAGAGTGCCAAGGCCGGCCAACGCACCGAAGTGTAGGGCACCGATTCGAAATCGGCCTTGGTCAAACGGCGCATCAAGAAGCCGCGGTAGGCGAGTTCCTCGGCGATGGGAACGACGAGAATCGAACCTGCCATGCGGCTCAGGATCCAGAACCCGCGCAGCGGCAGAGGCGTGGCTGCGAGTTTAGCGGGCATCGCTCGTTCCGGCAGCAGAAGGAAGGCGGCCACGATCCAGACGAGAAACACCAGGGCGCCGACGGCAGGTCCACGCCAGCTCCAGCCCCAATCGATCTTCGCCAAGTCTCGCCGGTAGCGAGCCAACATCAGAAGGCCTGCAATCACCGTCAGCGGATAAAGAAACTGGAAGTCACTCGAGAACGCGCGGGCTACTGCGCCCGCCGCCAGAACTGTGAGCAGCGGCATGAGATACACCGCGGTCGGATTGCGGATCGCCGGCGACGTGGCGGAATGCATGGCCGTGCGATTGAGCCAGGTACTGCGCCTGCTCAACAGGACTATGCCGCACGCCACCGCGATAAATGCAATCCAGCCGGCTTGTGAATGAAATCCGTAGACCGCGACATCGGCGAAGCCGGCATCGCCGATCAGAATCAATGCTGCGATACGCAGCACGTTGAGACCAAAAATTGCCGCGACCCCCGCCGGGATCAGCAGCAGCGCTCGCGGAAAAATGTATTCGTCGCGAAAATAACAAAGCCAGGCCCCAGCGAACGCCAACACCAGACCCACGCCCTCGAGGCCGGAACACACGTCCGCAATTTGTACGGCGAAGCGTCCGGTGCTGAGCACCATGTTGGACGGGTCGGCCGTCAGCGTGGGCACGACCGGTGCGAGCAAGCCTCTCACAAGATCGAAGGTGAGGGCGGCCGTCGGCGCCCAGAGCTTTTGAACCATCTGCATCGCGCCGGTGCCGAGCAGGGCCGCCATCGCCGCGTACAACCAAATCGCACCGAGGGCGTATGCAGCATTTAGCCACAGCAATCGGGGTGCCAGCGAAAAGAGAGCGGCCAGCACAGCCGAGGCGGCGAAAGTGATCCAAAGCGCCATGATGGCTGCAAGGGACAACTCGGTGCCCGTGTAGCGATACAGGAGGTAGCTCAATGGTACTAGAGGCAAAACGAGTAGGGCGTGGCCGAACATCCAGCCTATGCGCAGCGGTGCCGCCCTGATCATCGAGGCGGCCGCTCTGACGCGTGCGCCTCCGCGAACATAGGCAAATACGACGACGGCCGCTGCAAACGCGACTAGAAATCGAAACCCCCAATGCTGCGCGACTCGCAGGATCGCGCCGAGACCCTCGGCCGCCTGCGCGCGGTCAAAGTCTACAAACGCATTCAGGGTTATTTTTTCCCCGAGTAAGACCGCACCGAGCAGTGCGAGCCGCGTCGCGACGCCGAGCCGAAATTCGGAAATTGGTGCGGAGGAGTCTTGTATCACCGAGGATTGGTACCGATAGGTGCGTTTTTACTCGGGTCGCAATTCGAATTCCGTCGGCCACCAAAGACTGGTGCCATCAGAGGGTGGATGCCTTCCGAGACCCCAGATATCTCGTTGAATCACCATAAAGGTCAGGGCTCCTGCCACCACATGATGGTCGCCCGCTTGATCACCCAGCCAGAGCGAAACGGTAAATGAGCCCGGCACTAAAGGCACTCGTCCGAGATGGCAGAAGATTGAACCACGCTCACTTTGACGATCAAGTGATTTTGACGGCTGATATCGATTGTTGGCGCCGACGACTTGCGCGCCATCGGAGCTGTTGATCACGAACCCGATTCGGGGGTGTGCTGCGGGAGGATCGGCAGCAAACTGGATTTCCAACGTAAGCTCGGCGCCTAGAGGGAGAGTAGTCGACGGCTTGCCGTCAGCCAAAATGCAGGCGCTGGTAATCCAAAGCGGCGCGTGTTCGGGGCGAGAAAAATCACGCTGCAGAGAGGCCCTGGACGCATCACTGGTCAAATACTTGTCTATGACGTCAGCGGAAGGCCCGACGGCGACCATGCAGCCCTTATCCAAAAGAAGGCTGACACCGCAGAGGGCCCTAACGGCCGCCATATTGTGACTAACGAACAAGATAGTGCGACCATCCCTCTTGGTTACTTCGCTCATCTTTCCCAGGCATTTTCTCTGGAACTCCGCATCGCCGACTGCGAGCACTTCGTCGATGATTAGAACTTCCGGCTCTAGATGTGCGGCGACCGCGAAAGCCAATCGAACATACATGCCGGACGAGTAGCGCTTCACCTGGGTGTCGAGGAATTTTTCGATTTCAGCGAAAGCCACGATTTCATCAAATTTCTGATCGATCTCCGCCTTGCGCATCCCCAGGATCGCGCCGTTGAGGTACACGTTTTCTCGGCCGGTAAGCTCGGGATGAAATCCGGTGCCGACCTCCAACAGCGAAGCCACGCGGCCACGAAGAATCGCCTGGCCTTCGGTTGGCTCGGTAATGCGAGACAAAATTTTGAGTAACGTGCTCTTGCCTGAACCATTTCGACCGATGATTCCGACGACATCGCCTTGTTTAACGTCCAATGATACGTTTCGGAGGGCCCAGAACAGATCATCATTCCGGTTGGGCTGTCGCATCTTCTTCAGCCGCGCATACGGCGCTTTTATCGCTTCGAGTATGGCATCGCGGAACATGGCGTGCTGAAGGTCTGCTTGTCCGAGGAGATAGGCTTTGCCTACGTTTTCAATTTGGATGATTGGCTTAGACATGATTCAGATAACGATGATGTGTTCCGGCAACTAATACGGAAAATAGGTCAAGCAATATCCGCAAATCGGCGCTCAGTTGCCCGGAAGTACATGATGCCAACCAACAAAATGACAAAAGTGCTTACCACGGATGTCAGCAGTATCGGAAAGTTCCACGATTTCCCGAGAACCGCAGATCGGAAGCCGTCAATGAAACCCGACAAGGGATTAAGGCCCAGTAGCCATTGATACCGCGTTGGGAAAATATCTACGGGGTAGACCACAGGGCTTAGATACATCAGCGCTTGAACCAGTATCGGGACGATATGTCTGAAGTCGCGGTATGTGACCGTCAGCGCTGACAGCAGGTAGACGACGCCTAGCGTTGCGGTAATCGTGAGTAATGCCAACACAGGGGCGAAGATAACTTGCCAAGAGGGCGTAAACCGAAACCAGACTAGCGCTGCCGCGAAGACGCCAAATGAAATTAACAAATCGACGAAGAACCCTCCCACCGCACCCGTTGGCACAAACAGTCGCGGGAAATACACCTTCGTCAGCATCTGCTGCTGATTCACCAGACTCTGCCCACCTTGTGTAACGGATTGTGAAAAAAAGATCCAGGGTAGTAATCCAGCCAGAACGAAAAGCGGGTACGGGTAATTGCCGTCGGGCTTGATTGCCGCGAATCGGCCAAATACTACACTAAAGATAACGACCTGTAGCACCGGCACAAGGACTGCCCAAGCAACACCTAGAACCGTCTGCTTATATCGAATCTTGATGTCTCTCAATATTAAAAAATAAAGCAGGTCCCGCCGCGCGTAAGCTTCGTCGAGCGCTAGGCCTCGCTGATTCGCCCGGATAACCGTTTCGACCATCGTCTCCATATTTCGTCCTCTCGGCGTCGCAGCTCAGTTACTTGGCGGCGAACCGCTCGCATGATACCAACCGACCGCGCTTCACTGCTCATATCGATGCCTTGTCGCGTGGTTCCGAGCGCCAAAGCCGATACCATATCCAAATCAACAAAAATAACACGCGAATTGATCGAGCCATTAAAGAAATCGAAATGCCAGTTGACAAGTGAACTTTCACGAACACCAGAATGGCAAATATCGACTTCTCGCCGATGTGGCCTCTTAGGCGCTTTTTGCGATTACTCTTTCGAACATCCTAATTGACGAGTCCGCGACCCTCGCCGGGGCATAATGCTCAATGACATGCTGCCGGGCTGCCTGACCCATGCCTGCCGATACTTCCGGATTTTCGAGCATCTCGTGGATGCAGCGGGCAAAATCCTCGGGGTCTTGCGATTTTGCCAACATACCCGTGATGCCGTCAGCCACAATTTCAGGGCATCCTCCAGCATCCGTAGAGACTACCGGACAGCCCTGAAGCATCGCTTCCAACACGGCATACGGCTGGTTTTCGGATCGAGATGCGGCGACGGTAACCATTGCGCGCGTCCGTAGCTGTGCGATATCTCGAATCGCCATGCGTCCACGAAAATCCACACTATCGCGAAAGACCGCAGGGAAATGCAGCCTACAATAGGCTTCAAATTGAATGGGCTGCCCATCCGGACCCGGCATTCCGAGATCGGGCCCAACAAAAATTAGCCGTGCAGCGGGACGACTTTTCAGTAAGAGCGAAAAGGCCCTTAGAAGAACGTCCGCGCCCTTGATCTTATCAAAGCGGCCAACGTACAGGATGGTGTCGCGCTCGCAGGTGTCAAAACACCATTGCGGCATATCGGTGTCCACACCGATAGGATTGATAATTTGCCCCTTCTCCTTGGGCGTAAGTCGGTAATGCTCGATGGTCCTTGCCATAGTCCAATTCGACGGCGAGATAATTGCCCTGGCGGCGCGCAACGCGTCTCCCTCGCGCCTGATCTTTTCGCGGCCGAAAGACGTCTGCCGTTCCTCATCAGGCAACGTCAGGAATGCCGGCCCATGTAATTTTACGAGTAACGGTATCGATGTTCGCCTGGCGATGTCCCCGAACCAGCCGAACGATTCCTCCATTTCAATAATGTCGATCGGGTCACGACCGTGTACCCGTAAGATTCCAGATGCAATGACCGCAGAATAGTCAAAGACATTGAATTCGGTTGGCTGCCACATTCTGGACAGCCGGCGCAAAGCGCGGTCCTTCAGACTTGGGCGGACATAATGAACCTGCGGGTCACTTACCGTCGGCTCTTCTCCTTCAGTGAATATGGATACTCTATGACCCCGCCGCTCCAGTTCACTTTTCATCCAGTGAATGTAGGTAATAATGCCGTTCTGGAATTTCTCCAGAGGCCAAGCGGGACACCAATACCCGATATGCATACTCCACCCTCAATTTTGAGCTCTATTTGCGGCTCAACAAAGTGCCTCGCCCAAGACGCCGCCCGGGGCGCCACCAATCGAGGGACTCCGCCTTCATTCTGCTATCCTTTGCCCCGGCAGGTGGCTCTTTCCGTTCTTGGCCGCGCAGGCGGATAGAGCCTATTCACACAATACGACTAGAACAATACTGAATCGCCAAATCCTTGGTCAAAAGCGAACAAAATGCTTTGGATAGTGTGATTGAGCTCACAGTCCATCGCTCCAGCAGCACACGCACCGTCGATCGCTTGAGTGTCCGTGTTTCAGGCGTAAGATCGGTTGATAATTCGGACCGGCGCAGAATTCAGCCCAGAATCACGAGTTCAGGTACGACGATCGCATACTGCGGCACGGAGCGCTCGCCACTTGGCGCAGATAATAAAATAGGTTTCAAATGGTCATTCCGGGGCGCTGAGACATTATGATTGACGCGGAAAAAAACCAAGTTGGGCATAGATTAAGAATTGCCCTCATCGTCGACTCGAATATCTCTTCAAAATACGTCTATGAGCTGGCGAAATGGGGGCAGGAGCAAGACAATTTAGAGATTTCGCATTTAATCATTCAAAGGAACTTCGCGTCCTCGCAAGAGGATCCAGTTACCCAATCGCTTGGTAAGCTCGGATTTCGCCGCCTCCTGCGAAGGGCCCTCCGGGGCCTGATTTGGAGGCTGGAGTCAAAGAAAATCCTGCGCGATGGTGTCCATAAGGACCACTTGGCGCGATACGATTTATTTGATTTTGTAAAAAGCAGCATCTCAGTTGAACCCATCATCTCCAAATCCGGCTTCGCTTATCGTTACGGCGATCGCGACCTTCAAGAATTAAAAAGACTGGATTTCGATATTCTAGTTTCGTGCGGGTCCGGAATACTGCACGGAGAGATTCTGAAATCCACGAGATTTGGGATTATTTCTCCTCACCACGCCGACAATCGAATTAACAGGGGAGGGCCTCCTGCATTTTGGGAAGTATACAAAAAGCTGGATAGCACCGGCTTTACGATTCAACAGCTGACGGAGGAGCCCGGGGGTGGAAACGTATTATTTCGAGGTCGCCTGCCTACTAAGGGTTATTGGCTGCTGAATCAAGCAGCTCTATATGCAAAGGCCAATTTTTACCTGAAGAAGGTCTTGTCCGACATAGCGGAGACAAAGCAGCTTTCCGTAAGGCGTGATTCTTACCCTTACTTTAGCCCAATATCCCAGAGCCCTGACGCACGCGTCCTCTTCTTCTATTATTTGACGCTAATCCTTAAGTCAGTCAATGAGAGGTTAAATAACCGAGTTTGGAAAAGATATGAGCGATGGGGTGTTGCTTTCAGCCATTGTGACTGGCGAGATCTCGTCATGTGGCGAGCAGTCAAAATTCGGAACCCGCCCAATCATTTCCTGGCTGACCCATTTGTCGTGAGCTATGGAAACGCGAATTACTGTTTTGTCGAAGATCTCGATTACTCGATTGGGCGAGGTTATATCTCTGTTTATAAATTGTTGGAGAGTACCGCGGAGAGAATCGGTGAAGTCATTGTTGAGCCTTTCCACATGTCATACCCGTACATTTTTCAGTACGAGTCAAAGTACTATATGTGCCCGGAGACTTGCGAAAGCCGAGAAATAAGGCTGTATGAATGCGTGGAATTTCCCCTCAAATGGCAGTTGAAGAAAATATTAATGACCAACGTTTCCGCGGTTGACACAACGATATTCGAGAAAGATGGAATTTGGTGGCTGTTGACGAACATAGATTCAATCAATGTAGGTGACCACTGTTCTGAGCTTTCCATTTTTTATGCGGATCATCCGCTCACCGATCAATGGACTCCTCATCCGAAAAATCCAATATTCGTCGATTCGCTGAAGGCGCGGAACGGCGGCATATTATTCGAAGAGGACCTCATTTACCGAGTCTCGCAGCGCCAGGGGTTCAATCAATACGGGAAGGGTTTCGGAATCAATTGGATTACCGATTTATCCAAGACGGATTACAAGGAAGAGGCTCTCTTTGCAGTCGAGCGAAATTTCTTTAAAGATCTAATTGGCACGCATCACATTCATAGCAACGGTAAGATTACTGTTTTTGATTATCTGGAAAGGGTAAAGATTGATTCTTAGAGCGCGTCAGCCCCAACTAACTCGCGTGCTTCCAGCTCGTCGCTCAGAATGTCCGCCATGACCTCTCGGGGACCGCGCTTGCTGAATACATGATCGCCGTTGTCGAGGAGGTGAACGCGGCATTGATCGCCCAGTCGTCGGACCGATGCGCCGGCCTGCAGATTCAGGAGATTAAGACCCGGTTCGCCAGGAGCGAATACAAATACCAGCCGTACACC
The DNA here is from genome assembly GCA_963749775.1 of uncultured Gammaproteobacteria bacterium. Lineage (GTDB taxonomy): Bacteria > Pseudomonadota > Gammaproteobacteria > Steroidobacterales > Steroidobacteraceae > Bog-1198. The sequence goes on along the minus strand of CAVVPB010000001.1, from coordinate 816,407 downwards.
CCGAGCAGCGACTTTCTCTAATTCCCAGCCGAGATCGCGAGGTAAGTGGATGCGCATGCGTCTTGCGAAATTTCGCATCGTGGCGCCGAAGACGGCCAACAGGCGATGGCTATAACTCCTGACTACGAACCGAACGTCTATCTGGCCTTTGAGCAATCGTTTCCACGTGGTAAGCGAAAATGTCTTGTTTTGGTACGCGCCGGTGTCGCGGACGGTCTCGGCGCGCTGAACATCATCGAGAGCTTTTTCATCGTTCCAGAAATAGACCGGATTTACCATCAGTATTCGAGTGACCGGTAAAGCCGCGACCGCTGCGTGTAACGCGTAATAGGCGCCAGCGCACAGTCCCGCGAGGGAAACATCCCGGATCCCATATTGGCTATCCAATAGCTCGATTCCGGCGCGGATATCGTCGATTGCGGCGACCGGAAAGATGTCGTCCCAGCGCTGTCCCGGCCGCACGCTACTGTCGCCGAGGCCCGCATAGTCCATGCGCAGCACAACATAACCGCAGCGAGCCCATCGCCGAGCAAGGGGGACGTACATGCGGCTCGCGCCAACATGATAAGAGCCCCCAGCATTCAGAAGGATGACAGCGCCACGTCGCTTCGCACCCTGGCACGGCTCCGTGATGACCCCAAATAGGGTCGCTTCCGACCCAAAGAAAACGGGTTTTTCCGCCACTGGCGATGAATGGTCTGAGTTGGGTATGCTCAGCAAGGCGTTCGAGGGTATCGCGGTCTTTCTTAAGCCTACCGTGGGGGCGCCCTCGGTCAGCGGCGGCAGCGTAGCGAGGTACCGGGCCAGCCAATCGCGCGCGGCTCCGATCATCTCCTGGGGAATGCTTCCCAGATGAGGCGGCGTCATGATCAATTCGATCAATCCAGGTAGTGACAGGTAACTCGTCCGGGCCTCGGTCGCACACAGAACTTCAGCCCATCTGCGTGTGGTGGGGAGGCTGTTGCCATCGATGATCAGCATGTTCGGAACTGGCGGCGCCCGAGTCGCGGTGAAATCGGCGCGCGACAATGCGGCGAGACTTGCCGCCGATAGCGAAAAGCCGGCAACTTCAAGCTCTCCGTCGCTCGAAGACGTGGCGCCACCGGCACCACTGTCCGTCGGCTTCGTGTCGGTAACGCCCAATATGGATGCCAAGCTGGTGGTGCGCAGCTCTCGCAGGTATTTTTTTCCCCGAATAACGGGAGATACAACGATCAGCGCGCTAACCGCCTTGCAGCGGTCAGCCGTCTGGAGCGCAATCAAACCACCAAGCCGAAACCCGAGTAAACACACCCGCTCGACGCCCGTGCGCCGCTGCATTTCTTCGATTGCGGCGACGGTGTCGCCAGCCCATGCGTCCAGTTGGTCGCCCTCCGGATCCGCATCGGCGGAGTCGCCCGTGCCGGAGTAATCAAACCGCATTGCCGGTACGCCGATCGCTGCCGCTGCATCGGCAAAGGCTCGCACACCGCCGTGAGAGTAAATCGCTTCGTGGCCGAACGGCTTACAGATAACAAGACCAAGTTTTGGCTGCGCCTTTCCATCTGTTTGATGCAGCCACCCAAAAAGCCTGTGATCAGCGGAATCGAAATAGAACGCCTGTGCCAGCGTCGAGGAACGGTAATCTGGATGATGCTGAGGCTCGGCGTTCATACTCCATCCACAATATTATAGATAGTCCGGCTATAGCTGCTATTTCGCCGAAGCGACCCGGCAATGAGAAGTCGGCGAGATCGGCACGTTAAATCGATTTGAGCGAGAGAAACGAGTCGCAAACTTCTTAGCGATGCAACGCGTTACGATAACCACCGGGATCAACGTGGCACCCCGTGCGATTCAATTATCTCCAACGGTCGTCCCCGCTCAGGCGGCATGCTGTTCGTACAATCTCACAAAATCGCCAAATGTAACCGGAAATGACATCGTCTCGTCGGTATCGAAAGGATCGTAACCCAAGGCATCCTCCAATCGAGCGACGATCAACGCAAAACTTAAAGAGTCGAGACCTGACTCCACCAGCTTCAATTCATCCGACAACTGCACCAGTTTTCGCCGTTGTTCGGCGGCGACTTGCTCAAACTGCGACGTAACTGTGGACCTTATCGACATCGAGCTATCTCCCGTTTAGGACTTACGACTAAGGATTGTATCGAATTGGTGCCAGAGGTGCGCACAGCAGTGTCGTCATCGTGAGGGTGGTGTCGCCGAGATCGGAGTTGCAGCACTGCCGATGGTCCCGACACAACCCGGCCACCAGCACGGATTCGCGGCAATGAAATTCTGAATCGCCTGCCATTTGGGCGGCGCACTGGAGAGCGGCGTTACCGTATCCCACAGCGATTCGAGTGCTCCCCACTCGCCAAATTCACTTGGTTTATTGATGTCAGCGTATATCGTGTAGATCTGACCACCGTTAGCTCGCCAATCGTTCAACGACGTTGTGTATGCGACACCCATTCTTGGATCCCGGTTGGCAGCAATGTATAAGTTCTTGACGGTGCCGGTTGGATCAGACACTTGGCTGGAAACCAGCGTTTGACCGCCTTCATAGGCGATAAGGGGCAGATTATAGGCCGCGAGCGTCTTGCGAAAAGCAGCCTCCCAGCCCGACGTTGTCTGAAGGTCGCCAAGGTTGATCGCTTGAAATAACGTTTTGAGGCCCCCGTCGGGCCCTGTCGTCCAGTAAGTTTGGGCGCGAACGTAGGCAAAATACGGAGCAATCGCAACCGCACCGATGCCATGGTCTGAGCACGGAGCGTTGCCCGTGCCTTTCCAAAGTTCACAATTTAACGCTTCAGTGGCCGTCCACGGAATCTCCGCAAACGCGCCCATAACGCAGACCACGCGAGACGCATCTGTGCCCCAAGCCGATTTCCAAATGTCGCAGGTCTGCGCCACTCGCATCCCGTACCAATTATTTCCGTAATCGGCTTTGGGGCCGGCACCCGGCCACATCAGCCGCCCTTGTGCGTTCGCAAAAGCGAACTGGACATAACTTGAGTTCCACACTTCGTTGCTGAACTCGACATAGACTTTTTGGCTCGAACCGAGGGTCGAATGAGCCAAAATGGCCATTTGTTTGATGTAGTCGTTAGTTGCCGCGTGTGGAATGTTCAGCCAGCAGTCAGCTCCCGTGGCATTGCACAGCTCGAGAAGGGCCTCGATGGGCGTACCGTTAGGGCCGCCCCAACCGGCATCGGTTAATCGGGGACGCTGCGACCAGCTTGTCATTAGACCGCCCGCATCGTCAATTTGCAGCCACTGTATGCCGCGCAAAAGGCGGAAATTTTGTAACAGGTTAAGAAAAGTCGGGTTGAAAATGCCTCCGCCGCTGAGCAAGGCTTCCTGTTCCGCCTTTACGACTCTAATGTTGCGCAAATAGTTACCGGTGTGACGCGGATCCGTGGCCGTGATTCGAAAATCAATGCCGCCTTCGTAAGTTGGAGTTACCACATTGAACACATCTCGACCGGGCGAGGAACTCACAAGACTGGCGTCGTGTCCATAGCTCAGACTCCCCTGGCCGTCATACAGCACCACGTACTTCCCAGCTGGATAGTAGGGACCCTTGCCGGCGTTAGATTTCGCGAGGTTGTAGAGGAATAAGACGCCCACGCTGGAAAACGGAGCAGAGTTAGAGTCGCCTGGGCCGGGGGTTAGCGTGGTTGGATAGCCATTCTCGTCTGTTTGAACGTATCTTCCTTCGCCGGAATCGCCGGCGGAGGCCTCTCTATGGGTTTGCCAGCCCTGGGGGTTTGACTTCGATATCCAAGTGGTCTTGAAGATATTCAAGAACGGCTGCTCGCTGGTGAAATAATTCACCGCCTGCAGATTCATGCCCAGCGGTGACTTGGCATTCGAGCCCGTGGCGCCAATAGCGCCGTTTACTCCAAGTAGCGCTAGCACCAAGCTTGCAACGCCGGGGTAAGTTAAACGCTTGATGTACTGGTGCAAAGGAGTCATTCCAGGTCCACAAGAGAGTCCACTCGGGGCCGGGGTTAGTCGGAGAATAACCACGCGACGCCCGCGCTACCAGCAGGGCAGTCGTTTATGGTTCTTCGCCGGCGAATTCGTTCCCATGGCCATTTTGCGACCGAGGCGTCAATCTATCGATCAGCTGCTTGGTCTGCGCGATATTGCGTCGATTAGAGGCGCCGAATACGATGGCCTCAACCTGCGGATACTTGCAAACATACTCTAACGCCTCCACCGGAGGCAGAGCCCCGCTAGCGAACACTGACATCGCAATCAAGCGACACCGACCATTCGCAATGAGATCTTCGTATGCTTGCATTCCCCCACACATCCGAAAGCCAAGCTTATTGATATTCGCACATATAGTCGGGTTCTCGATTCCGAGTTTTTCCAATCTCTGCAGCAGTAACGGCGCGTTCATCGTGATGAAGCCAGGTTCGGCCTGATATTTATCGCGAACAAAGTTCGCAAACATCCTAAAGGCTTCGTCGAACCCAAGACCAAGTAGAAAATCGGTTGCGACATTTTGTAAAAAAATGATAGGCGTATCTAGGCCGGCAAACATTTTCATTTCGGCATCGATCAAAAGACCCGCAAGGCCTTCCATATCTTTCTGGGCCACCGAGACGCCGCCTTTGAGCAGGGCACCCATTGCATTCTCCTGAGGCAGGAAACTGCGAAGAGCCCCTAACATGCCAAGTTCCGCGGCTGCGTTTGCGTACTTGTGCGCATAGGGCAGGCACGGGTAGAACTTGTACCCCGGATATTTGACGCGATTCGCCCGAAAGTAGTCGCAAACTTCAGAGATGCGCTCGTGAGTCGTGCACATGAAGGTTTTGATGCCCTCGGCATAAGCGTCCTCAAGGACCTCGATCACGGTCGCAATATTTTGAAAGCGCATGGCTTGTGCGCGCGCCTTCTCCTCCGACATGTGATTCACGCCGAAGAACTGATTATCGCCAAGTAAAACTCTGATCGATCGGCAGATTTTTGCGCATAAGATCTAAGAAACCAAGCTCGGCGGCAGCGAACCCACGACTACAACCTGTCGAGAATTGTTCGCACAAAGGACCTTGACCGCCGTAACGCAGGCGCGGGCTCGACGATTTTCAATTCACGTCCGCCGATGCGCTCGACCGCTGTCTGCGTTTTACCTGCGTCCTCGCGCAGACTATTGGCAACTAACGATGCATCGCTGGCCGTGCGAAAGTTGCTGATGGGGTTCGCGCCGGTCTTAATGCATTGCACGAAATGATCAATTTGTGCCGAGTATTCCTCTCCACGCACATAAAACCAAACCGGCTTCGTCAGCTCCGTCGTATAGCGCACATTCCATCCTGGCGTATAGGTCTCGAACGGCTCGGCGAGAGAACGAACGAAAACCTGGAGTTCTTGCCGATCCACGTTAAGGCGGCCATTGGCGCCCCAAATGCTCACCTTGACTGACATTTTACGAAAGCTCTCATCGCTCCAATTGGTTGCCAACTGACCGGAAAAGCCTTCAGCAAACTTAAGTGTCGCGTATATTTCGTCTTCAATATCGCTCGAGAACACGCTGTTAAGCACGGTTCCTGCAACGCTCACCGGTCGTCCAACGAGATAGTTGACGAGATCTATGGCGTGGCAGGAGTAATCGTAGAGACAGCCCCCGCCGTCGCTTTTCTTGGAGCGCCAGGTCGAACCGTTGGCGCGCAGAACTACGGGACCATAGGCTTCAACGCGCAGGTGATGCAGGTCGCCGATGAGTTTATTGTCGAGCAAGCGCTTTGCTTCGTTGAATGCTGCGACGAAGCGGAAGTGATAACCAACCTGATTGACCAATCGGCTGTTCTCCGCGATCTCGGCGAGTCGGTAGCCGGACTCTGGGTCTAACGCGAAGGGTTTTTCACAGAATACATGGAGCCCGTGACGCAAGGCCTCGCTGACAATGTCGGCGTGATAGCGCGACGGAGTTGCGACAAACACGCAGTCTAAACGCTCGTCGGCCAACATCCTCTTATAGTCCGTGTAGGTTGCAATCCCCGTATATTTGGAGAGTACGTCAAGGACGTAGGCCGAGGTGTCGCAAACCGACTTGAGCTGCATTTCTGGATGGGCGTTAACCATCGACTGATGGGAAAGCCCCATTTTCCCGAGTCCTATTATTCCCGCTCTAAGCATTGTATGGGTCCACGTTTATATGGCATTGCGGTGGTCTGCACCGACGCTTTCACTTCAAATACCTGCGATGCGGCACAGCAAGTTACCGGATGAAGTAGCGTTACGCGTGGCGGGAGATCACTCCGTTGGATAGAAAAGCTCGGATGTCCAATTTAAATCAAAGATCCGCACCAACTTGGGGGTCACGACATGGCCGCGGGAGAATATCAACGAACCATCCCGGTTGTAGATTTTAGCGCGATTTGATTGCGCAAGATATAGTTTGCAGTCATGCGCCGTGCGCTTTGATTAGGACGCAGATCACATATTGACGCGACTCACAGTGTGATTAAGGCCCACCGGACTGCGCTGCAATCGACCGAGGTAAGCGTAGCCGCCCGCAAATGCGGCAAGAACATAAAACATCCGCTCTAGGCCAGAGCCGAAACTGCCGTCGATCATCATTAGAAGCGTCCCTAGGATACAGGCAACCAGGCTCGCACCAATCATGCTGAAGTCGGCATCAGTGTCCGCAATCCGTCTGCTCAACGTCCATGCTTGGACCGCAGCAAGTAAAATGAACCCAAGTAGGAGGCCCAATCCCACGAACCCGCTACTGAGCAACACGCTCGCATAGGAATTGATGACATCGATGATGCCCTCACCTTGACGAAGATCCTGCAATTTCAACAGGGCCTCTTGATCGCCAAGGATCGGACTTTCCCGGATAACTTGCCAAGTGCGATCGAATAACCGGCGGCGGTAATAAAAGGAGGCGTCTTCAGCGTAGTCGCCGAAGAACGGCAGAAACTTGGCAATCTTGTTACCGAACGGAGTATCCGAGATCACTACCGCAACAATTGCAGCGATAGCGGAGGCCTTGAAAAATCGGGACAATGCGCGTGGTATCAGCAAATAGTACATAAGAAAAATACACCCTGCGAAGAGCCACGGCCCGCGCGAGTAGGTCACAATTAAACCAAGGCACAACAATAATGTGACTCCAATCCTGTATAGCGCCGGAATCGACTTAGACTGAAGGTAAAACCAGAAGCCTAGCGCGATCGCGAGTAGATACCCTAAAGCCAGGGAATGCCCAGCTGATGCCGCAGCGCGCAGAGATTCACCGCGCCAATAGTACAAACTAAAGCTAAAAACCTGGCCCCACCGCTCCGCCAGTTCTCCGTACAGCAACCAGTGGCTAAAGCTTTCGAAAATCGCAATCCCGGCCATCAGTGCGCATGCGAGAGTGAACGCGGCCAAGTCCTCGACGAGAACTTTGCGGTTCGAAATCGAGCGACTTATCACCCAATACGGTATAAACGTCTCGACGAAAAAAACAAACGCGCGACGCATTGCGTCGGTGTACGTAAACGCGGCAAGCACGCCGCGGTAGATTTCCGGTTGCAGGTAGAAGAATCCGGTCAGTATGCCGTAGGACAGCAAAAGTGCGTCCATCATCCGTAGTCGACCGAACGCTTGAGGGTGCTTTGATCGCCGCATTCGCAGCGCGGCAGGCGCCATGACAAAAATCGACAGGAGCATGTAATTATTGACATCGAAAAGTTCAGACATCCCCACCATAGGAACCCTGAAACTGATCGGTGGAATGACATGTAGCAAAAACAGGTAAACAGCGCCGGGATTCGAATCTTTTCGCCCGATGAGAATCAGCACCGGTATGGCGCATATGGCGAATATCCAAAAATTGGGTGATAGAAAGGAAGCCGCGGTCAAGGCAAACCATGCGAAGCGGCGGCGCGAAAAATCCTCCTTTGTGCTGAACCGCAGGGCAATGGGCTTTGCCAATCTGAAAATTGCCGCGGCGATCAAGCACACGACAATCATTTCTTTGATGCTAAGCGCCATGTCGACTCATTAACTGTTGATGTTGTCCCTCAAGACTTGCGACGATGACCAGATCGGCATTGCGGCGAGGCAATCTTGCAATAATTGATGTTGTGGGGCCGCTACGGGATGATCCTGCGGATGTTGCGAGTCACAATCGGCGGCAAAAGGTCCCTGGCGAGCCCGCGCAATCGCTGATTGAAGGTCAATCGGAACTCATCTGCCTCTCGGGCGCGAAATAACGTCGAATGCTCACCGGTAATTTCTTCGATGGGGCGGCCGTTGCTGAAATAATACAGGGCGAGAGACTTACGTGTAATGCCCTCCGGGCATTGGAGGGGGTCAGGATGCCCGTGATAGGTGAAATCCGTCGTGCCGAAGATCATCACGCGATTAAAGATCGGCAGTACCTTGGCCTCGCAGCGGGTCATCTTACCTGTCCCAGAGCTGTAAATGGCCTCCGTACTCCTCCCGCCAATCTTTGTTCAAATAGAGCAGCAAATTCAGCCGCCTATCGAGACCAAAACTACGATGTTTGTTGAAATCGGCATGCACTCCGAGCTTGCCCCCACGCACTATTTGGTGGAGGCCGCCGCCTTCAAACAGCGGATCCGGGATCAGATTGTCGATTCCTGTAACGGTCGTCAGGAATTGCAGGAAAGTGGCGGAATTCAAATGATACAAAAGCAATCGCGTCGCGGAGCCAAAGGAGGCCTCGACCGACGATGCCAGCTTTATTTCCTGCGCATTATCGAATTTCTGCCATCGAATCGAGTCGGGCTTCGGAAATTCGTCGAGAATTGATTCCACCAAAGCCGGATCGAAAAAATTATCAAAAACGACGTGAGGAAACGGCTTCGCATTGACATAAGTCGCGTACGCCGACTTCGCTATTTCGTTCATGCGCGACAAGGGTAGAAACGATTCGATCGTCAATTCCTTGGATAACTGCATTCGGGCACCGTCAGATCGCTAAGCGATAGGCAGAAAGGATAACAGAACGGCTTTTGGGGGACGACGCGTGCACATCAATATCCGCATAACCTTTGCATCACAATGTGCCCGAAAATCGCATGTGCATCCTCGGATAGCTGCATGTCGTCAACATCGGCCCACACGACGTGATGTGCCAATTCCTTCAATTTGCCGCCGCGGTAGCCACAAAGGCCCAGTGTGACTCCCTGATGTTCGTTGGCATAGCGAACTGCGCGGATGACGTTCTCCGAATTACCGCTACCCGAGATCGCGATCACGAGATCGCCCGCGCAAAAAACGTTTTTGAGCTGCTCAACGAAAACATCCTGAAATGAGATGTCATTGCTGTAGGCCATCACCAAGCCCATGTTATCGATCAGCGATCGGCCGCGAAACGGTTTACCGGTCGACATGAAGATGCTTTTGTTCCAGTCATTGACGAAGTGCAAAGCAGTCATTGAACTTCCGCCGTTGCCCAGCGTGATGATCTGCCGACCCGCTTGCCATGCATCCGCAATCACCCGGATTGCGTTGTCAACTTGTTCTCGATCCAAAGCATTCAGTAGCCCCGTCAGCTTTGAGAGGTAGGCCTGGGCGGTCCCGGCGTAAGCATTCATGCGGAAACTCCTATGCGGTCCCGTAACTAGTGATAAAAGATGATTCTGCTGCCCAAGGGCTCAAACCCTATCGGGATGGGGCGCAGCATGCGCAACGCCAACTTGATGCGCTCATGCTGTTCGGCAGGCGCATACAACATCAAAAATCCTCCAGCGCCTGCTCCCAAGATCTTACCTCCCGTGGCACCGGAGGCTCTCGCGACACGATACCACTCATCGATGTCGTCGGTGCTGACGCCGGAAACCATACCTCTCTTGAGCATCCAGTTCTCGTGAAGGATCTCGCCGAACGCGGAAATGTTGTTTCGATGCAGCTCGTCGCGCATATCGTACGCAAGCTGCACCATGCGCATCATCGAGCGCCGCTTCTCGGCGTTCCCGGCCACTTCCGCCGACTGCTGCCTAAGCAGCGTTGACGCGCTGCGCGAAATTCCGGTGTAGAACACCAGCGTATTGGCTTCGAGCGCCGCGACGGTCGCCCGATCACAGATGATGGGCGATACAATGACTGAGTCATCGGGCTTGAACTCGATCAAATTGAGCCCGCCGAACGCGGCCGCATACTGATCCTGTTTGCCGATAGGCTCGGCGCACAGGTCGATTTCGATGTGGCAACTGTCCTTTCCCAGCTGCTCGCTGGATACGTAGCATCCTTTGAATGCGTTGAGCACGTGCAGCAAGCCGACCGTAAAGGTACTGGACGAACCCAATCCCGTGCCTTTTGACGGTATGTCCGCGATGGTGGTGATTTCGATGCCTCCTTCCAGGCCAAGGAATTGCATCGCCGCGCGCACGATACGATGGTCGATCTGCTCGACGCGATCGACTTCCTCCGTCTTGGAATAGGCGACGCGAATTCCGTTGTCGAACTTCTTGTTGACGTTCACGTAGACGTATTTATTGATTGCGGTGCTCACTACCGCGCCGCCGTGTGTTCGATAAAAAGAGGGCAGATCGCTGCCGCCGCCAACAAAGCTCATTCGCAAAGGCGTTCTGCTGATGATCATCGAACTATGTCTGACAGTGAGATTCTCGTGGCACTCTTGGCCAATTGGTTTAGCACCGGCAATTCGTCCGCCTGTCTGGCCACATACACCTCGGCGGCCTCTTCGTCCGAGTGGCCCCTCAAACGATATTCCCGTAGAACACGCTGCTTGCGTATTTCTTCATCGATTTCGACATGATATCGATGAATTTCCACTCCGGTATCGAAGTTGGGTGCCAAAGCAACAGTACCTTCGATCAAAACGACGTCTGAGCTAGAGAGCGGCAGGTTTTCGACGGCCGCTACTTGCTTCCGATGAAGTTTATGGTAACCCGGAAGTGTCAGGTTGTCGGGACGCCGTTCGCGGTTTCCAAGTTGCCCAAAGAGCGACTGCAGGGCGACCATGTCGTAGCGTCCCAAAACGCCTGGCTCGCGCTTCGCCTCGTCCTTGAGCCAGCGATCGATCGATACGATTCTCGCGTTTTGGCCGCGAACGAGAAGTGCGTCACGAAATACGGAAGCAAATGTGCTCTTACCGCTACGGGCCGGCCCCCCGATGAGGATCAATGCGCCTGCGCCAACGCCCGCGGCCAACTGGCTGCAACTGGCGAAGAGGCGAGGATAGTGGTCGAGTATGAACACGACCGCCGACGCCAGGTCGGGTACGGTCGCATCAGGCGTCGCCCATTCCCGATAGTCGAGGCCGGCGTAACCGGTTTCCACCAATACCGACTTCACGCCGGCTCGCCTGGCAGTTTCGATATCGACCGATGCATCGCCGATTAGCCAAGAGAGTTCTCGGGCACCATGAAACTCCTGCACAGCACGGTCGATCATGCCGGTCTTCGGTTTACGGCAATCGCACTCCGTCTTTAGCGCAATGCGCTCTCCCGGAAATCCTCTATCGGGGTGGTGCGGACAGTAATAAATGCGGTCGATGAAGGCACCGTGCCGCCCCAGCAGCGTTTCCATCTTGTTGTGGATCAGACGCAGTCCGTCGAAACTCAACTCGCCTCGGGCAATCACAGGCTGGTTCGTCACCACACAAGTTCGATAGTCCGACCCATTGAGACGTTTGATCGCTTTTTCCACGCCGGGCAACAGATCGAACTGGTCGGGGGTATTCAGGTGGTCGACTTCGCGATTAATAGTACCGTCGCGATCCACGAAGACCATTGGCTGCGGTCGGTCGAGGCTCGATCGCTCTATCTTTCCCGACGCGAAATCAGCGCAAACCCTGTCGAGCCGCGCCGGCGTTCCGATGTCCTTGATGTACTCCGGACTGTTGAATCCACGAAGCTTCAGTCCGCGCTCAAGCATTGCGGGAAACAAATCCTTGCCAAAATCCAGCGTCCCGGTGTTCTCTCGCCAGGGGGTCAGGGCTTCCTTTTGCACCCAGTAGAGAGCGGCATTCACCAAATTGGGATAAAAGCGCGAGGGATCATGCGGATACGCATGGAACGCCGAAATAATCCCGTCATTGTCCATCTCCACGAGATCCGAATCCATCGGATGATCATTGGGATGAAGGAACAGAGTTGCCGAGATATTGTCGATTTGTCGGTGGTAGTCGTGAAAGCGCGTCAAATCGACTTCCAGCATGGTGTCACCATACATCACCAGGAATTCGCTCGCGAGCCGATCGAAGACGGCGAGAGTTGCGCCCGCCGTTCCGCGCGGCTGCCCATCATCGATGCAGCTGATATCAAGCCCCCAATTTTGCTTCGAGGCGCAGTAGTCGATGATATGGCTGGCAGCGTGATTTACGAGGACGAGCACCTCGGTGAATCGATGCTTCTTCGCCAACAGAATTTGCCGCTCCAGCAGCGGAACGCCGCAGACATCAATCAAGGGTTTGGGCAAATGCCCCAATCGATCTCGCAATCGGGTGCCCTTGCCCCCCGCCAAAATGACCGCTTGCCTCACCGCCCGTACTCTTGCTCCGCAATCTCATTCACTGCTTTCTCGATTGCTTGCAGGGAGCCGAGGCGCGGCCGCCAGCCGAGGCTCGAGAGCTTCTCAGTTGAGTACTTGAATTTCGGTACATCACCCACCCAGCCCTTGTTTCCCTGGCCGAAAGTAATCGTTGCGCCGGGTGCGGCGCGTCTGACGACGGCTTCGGCGATGAATTTGACGGTGGCTCCAGCGTCATCGGGCGCAATGTTAAAATAGTTCAATCGGTCATGCGCATGCATTCTGATGAACAGCATGGCGTCGATCAGATCGTCCACATGCATGTAGCCTTTCTGCTGCGTACCGTCACCGAGAACATCGAGATTCCCGGGGGTCTTCTTGAGCTTGCGCATGAAGTCCTGAATGACGCCGTGTGTGGCCGGAACTCCGATCACGTTGGGGAACCGGAACACGAAGGCATTCTGTAGGTAACTTTCCAGTGCGGCGCTGATCACTGCCTCCGAGGCCAACTTCATCGCCCCGTAGTTGGAGATCGGAAACAGGGGTCCAATGTCCTCGGTCAGGATCTGGTCGCCCAAATCACCATACATGGCTGAACTGGAGGCAAAGGCCATGGTGCCAATTTCCAATTCTTTCATCAGGGTCAGCGAATTGAAGGTCGTCAAAAAGGTGTCGCGGAAATCCACGTTCGGATCCGAAACGCCGGCGGCAATGTCGGAATTGGCCGCCATATGCCACATCTCGGAGATAGGCTCTCGCGCGTGCACCAGACCCAAAGCGCTGCGATAGGTGTCGAGGTCGGCGGCATCGACGGCTGAGAATGAAAAATTGGGATGTTCCAGAACGGAGTTCAGATTTTGCAGCGACCCGCGACAGAGATTGTCGAATCCTGCAACGGATTCACCGCGTTTTAGAAGTTCGCCGGCCAAGCGGCAACCAACGAATCCAGCAACCCCAGTTATGAAAATGGTCACGCGGGTGCTCCGTCCAAGCAGGCAAGGGTGAACAAGTCCGCCAGCTTTGCCACTTCGACGTCGATGGTATGCCGTTCCCGCACGCGCTCATAGGCGGCCTCGCCCATGATTCGAAGTTCATCGGTTGAACGAGACAGAAAATCTTCCAACGCCGCGGTCAGATCTTCCACCGAACCTGCCGGGAATAGCCAACCCGTCTTCCCCGGTATGACCAATTCTGGAATTCCTGCCACGGTGGTCGTTAGTACCGGTCGGCGCAATGACATCGCCTCCATAATGACCATTGGCAAGCCCTCCGCAAAACTCGGCAACACCAGCGCACGTGCACGAAGCATTTCCTCACGCAGTTGTTCCGTGCTGATCGAACCCGTCAATCGCACTTTCCCTTGCAGTGAATATTTTGCGATTAATGTCTCGATTTCAGCGCGCATTTCGCCGTCGCCAACCAAAACGAGCTCGAACTCGACGCCCTTGCGATCGAGAGCATGAGCGGCGTCAATCAGCAACAATTGCCCTTTTTCCGCGCTAAGTCGGCCGACGCTCACGAGTCGTGGAAATTCCTCGGTCACAGGGAACGACGCAGTGTCATGAAAAGCGGACTCAATCCCGCAATGGACCACTTTGATTTTTGGCCACTGCGCGTACTCAACCCAGCGGTAGAGTTGGCTGCGCGCGAACGACGTGATCGCCACCACAAAAGAAGAATGCTGCACTTTCTCACGAATATGGAAGAATTCCGGTTTGTCGAATTCTTCGGGTCCATGCACCGTAAAGCTGTAGGAAGGGCCGCCTAGTACCCGCACCAGCATAGCAATTTCTGCCCCATTGGTTCCGAAATGAGCATGCACGTGACAGGCGCCGGAGGCTTTTAACCAGGGCAACATGCGGCACGCTTCAGCCAGGCACACGAAGTGATAGCGCAAAGGACGGTGCGCGCGCCAACCCACCCTGATGGCCAGCGCGAGCGCCGACAAGAAACGACCGGGGTCAACAATCAGGGATTTAAGCGTTGCGGTAAGCAACGGCCGGAGCCCGTCCTGAAGCACATACTGGGTGCGCGATTGCTCTTCCCGATCCTCTGCGTCAATAATCTTGGCGTCCCAACCCCGTAGAGCGATCCGCTGAATGCTGAGGCCGTGCCTTTCCAGCGCCAAGATTTCCCGTCTGATGAAAGCGTGACTTATTTTGGGATATTGATTGATGAGGTATGCGACTTTGGAAGGCATAGGGTGGTCAGGTGTCGAACAAGTGGGGAGAACGTCGAAGGGCTAAAACGCCTAAGAAACTCATTTTATCAGGCCGGATTGTGGGCTCCCAGGGAAAAGATTCCGTCTTCATCACTCGGGCAGCATCCCCGAGTAGCGCTCATCGCATGCCGGCCTACTGACCATCCTGCGCCGACTTGACGGTCACGTGGTTTATCAGAACGCTCAAGTGTGCGGACGGGCTTGCAGCTCGGGCTTAATAAGACAAACTCGTTGTATATCCCGCAAATTGATTGTCATGCTAATTTTTTGTAGTTGTAGACGACGCGACAGTGATCCTGCAATCCGCTGTAGATTTCGACTTTTGCTGATCACTCCGATGTTGTAAATCAGCCGGTCGAAGGTCAACGATCGACCAGTAAAGTCGAGCCGGTCTAATTGAAACCCCGCCACGCAGTATGCCTTGCGCAGGCTAGCGCTGGTAAAGAAGAAAATGTGGCCGTCGCAGCTTATGCTCCGTTCACGACGCCCCATTAGCCAGTACATAGCCGTGTCATAACGCGGCGTCTCCAGAATCAAATGTCCGCCTGGCTTCAGGATTCGCATGATCTCGCGAAGCGTCCCGATGGGATCCGGCACATGCTCGATCACATGCAGCATCACTACGACATCCGCAGACTCAGCGGCGAGCGCGGCAGGCTCGAGCGTCGAATTGATCGTAGAAATCTTCAGCTTATTTGAGGCATACCTAGCGACATTCCGATCCGGCTCGATGCCTAGGACGTCCCAACCGTCCGTTCGAAAAGCATCAAGGACATAACCAAAGCTACTACCAACTTCCACAAGCCTTCCTCTGGATGGGTGAAGTTTTTTCAAGTGTTCGCGAGTAGTGTCCAAATCCCGAATCTGCAGGCGCTCCTTCTCAATTCGCTGGGGACTTTCCTTTTCGATTTCAAAATTCGGGTCGTCCGGCCACGACTCGAGTTCTACATGATCCGGCTGCTTCCTTGGATTCGCATACATGAGGCCGCATCCCGTGCACTTCACGATTTGGTTGACCTGTGCAACGCCGGATGCGTAAATCACCGTGAAGTTATCCGCTCCGCAGACGTTGCAGGCAGTCGTTTCCGTGAGATGCATTGGAGAATCCATTCCGATCGAGCGGTTTGCGTATGCCATTTGGCCTCGCTTTTCGACACCATCCCGGTTGACAAACGGTCCCGACCCCGTTTCGATTTTTGAGCCGTAACTATAGCCTACCTCGCCAACTATAATCAGGCACATATGCGACGTTCTTAATATGCAATGGCAGCGGTCCTTACGCGCCCTCGCCGGTTAAACGAGCATTGGACATAACCAAATGAATTTATTCGACTAACTTAGGCACACTACTCGCATGGCAGACCTTGAACATGACCCGATTTCCTATACAGCACTAAAGGTCCTGCAGCAACGTGCTCGTACCTGCACGATTCCAATGTGCAGAGAGATGGCTGAGGCTGCGGGCATCCCCTGGAAATCCGCTTGGCCCAGAACGTACCTAAGAAAAGTAGTGGGTGGGAAGGCGCAATCCGGGGCATACCTGCAGTTGCGTCATGACGCAATGACCCATGCACTGAAAAACTACCCGGAAAACGCCGTCCTCGAACTGGCGGCTGGTTTTGGCACTAGAGGAGTTCTTGAAGCCCCAAATCGGGAGGCTTACCTCGAGACGGATCTGCTGAACCTTCTGCGCCGAAAGGAAAAGGTCGTTGCCAAACTACGCGGCGGCACTTCTGTTCCGAATCACTACTTTCACCCCGCCAATGTTACGGATCAAGGCGAGATGGAGCGCATTAGCCGGTTCGTGAACAGTCTAAATTTAAAAAAACCCATCGTGATAATTCACGAAGGTTTGCTGATGTACTTCAATCAAAGGGAACAGGAGATAGTTCGAGACAATATTGCCGCTCTGATGATGAGCCACACACCGGGGGCGATCTGGTTAACACCGGACTTCTCCGAAAGGAATATTGATCAAACGTTCTTGCAGAAATTAATGTCATTGAAACTGCGGGGACATGTCAAAAGACAATTGAACTATTTCCCCGAAAACGACGCAATTGTGCGCTTTCTAGAGGCGCGCAATCTGGCATGTGAATGGCTTGCTAATTCCACCAATCCAGCCGATGCCAGCACTCACGCGTATGCGGAATATTTCAGGATTCACAAGATAACGCCTCAGTCTCACTCACTACGCCGATGAATAAGCCGGCCCAGCGTGGTCGGTTCAACACTACACAAAGACTATCTTGGTTCGAGGCGGGGGGATGTCCCGGTTGCGCCGCAACAGCACGCTGTATCGTAAAAAATCACGTATGTAATGAGGAATCGCTCGACGTTGACGCCCCTGCAGGAGCCGCTTCAATGATCCGAGTAATTGGGCTATCAAGGCAACTGCGTCGATGGCCATCGCCGGGAGGACACCAAATGTTACGACGAAATACCGCCGCCGCGACTCAAACCAATACGGCGGCAGCCTCTTAGGTCGATCGACTAAATAGGTCACCGCAGTGCTTTGCCCGCCAATGTGCATGACGCGGCTTTCCGATACGTACCAAGTTGAAAAGCCCGCCTTTCGCGCACGCCAACAGAAATCCGTTTCCTCGAAATAGAGGAAGTAGTTCTCATCCAGCCCGCCAATTGCCGCAAACACCTCTGGTCTAATCATCATCGAAGCGCCGCAAATCCAGTCGACCCGTTCGTTTGACTGACCCATGTGTCTCACTGTAATCCAAGGCTCGAGTAATCGAGTGATGAGGCCGAATTCCAGTCCTCGGTCAAGTTCGCTAATTAGACTGGGAAACCGAAAAGCAATGGAATCATCGATTCCGTCGCGATTCTCAAAGCGGCCGCCGGCGATTCCGACTTCGCGGTGGGTCTCCAAAAATTGAACGAGCGAACCAACAGCGCCGGGCCGTGCCTGTGCATCGGGGTTTAACAATAAAATATACGAGGGAAGGGCGGAAGCGTACGCGCGCGCGATGCCGAGATTATTTCCGTAAGCAAAGCCGCCATTTTTTTGCGCAAGTTCAAGGGTAACCCAGGAGGACCAGTCGAAGCGCCTCACCGCGTCGGCAATTATCGGCAAGTCTCCCGAGGCATTATCGACCACGATTGCCCTGACGCTCAGTCCGGGCGTCGTTCTCTCGCTCAGTATGGATCGCAGACTCTCGATCGTCAGCTGCGCTGACTTGTAGGTTACGATTATGACCGCGACATCAATTACGCGTTCTGAGGAGTTCGCCGGAGAATCCTCCGATGCAGTGCTTTCACTAAGATGTGGGCTGTGCGGCGCATGGCTGAGCGCAGAGAACATTGAATTAGTCATGAGAAGCGCAAGTAGCCGGGCCTTCCGTAACGAACTACCCAAGTCGCGTGCAGATTGATGATTCAGCAACCGGCTGATTACTTTATCACACCCCCGAGACCGGGCCGAGAGACTGCTTTGGACGGCGACACAGGTCACGTGCAATATGTCTGCTGATCGTTTAGCAACTCGTCGCTCCAGCCCGCTTTGAGCTCATGCCGTCCATGGGTCCCATGGATACATTCGTTATCCATAAATTTGGTAAAATGAAGATTCCGATGCAATCAATCCCATTGACTGATCAGCAGCTGCATGAGTAGGCCGGCGGATGTACCAATGTTCGCGAAGGTCGGGCTCGTTGTAATCGGCCGTAACGAAGGCGAACGCTTGGCGCGTTGCCTAGCGTCGGTGCGCGCGATGCCACACCGCGTCTATGTCGACTCGGGATCTACCGACGGAAGCGTAGAACTCGCCCGGAAAGAGGGCGTGACGGTCGTCGAACTAACGGTGCCGCCGAATTTTACCGCGGCGCGGGCTCGCAATGCGGGGCTTGCGTGTTTGCTCGCCGACAATCCCGATCTGGAGTTCGTTCAGATGATTGACGGCGATTGCGAGCTGCAGCCGGGCTGGATCTCGGCGGCCTTGACGGCGTTGGTCGTCGAACCCGATCTGGCGTTGGTGTTTGGCCGGCGACGAGAGCGTTACCCCAATCGATCAATTTACAACGCGCTTTGTGACGACGAATGGAACGCGCCCGTGGGGGAGTCGTGGGGCTGCGGGGGCGACGTACTTTTCCGTCTAAAAGCATTGCAGCAGGTCGATTGCTACAACCCCGCCATAATCGCGGGCGAGGATACCGAGCTATCTATGCGACTGCGCAAGCGTGGATGGCGGCTGCGCCGGATCGATGCCGAAATGACTTTGCATGATGCGGGAATTACGCGCTTCGGGCAGTGGTGGAATCGTACCCGCCGATCGGGTCATGCCTATGGCGAATTGGCCTTTCTCCATCCTGACGCTCGCAATCCGAGTTGGCTTGGTCGAGTGCGCAACATCATATTTTGGGGCGGCGCCATGGTCATTCTGCTGGTGACTGCGATCATATTGGCGCTTACCGTTAGCCCTTGGTGGTGGATGGCGGCGATTTTGGCAGTTCTGCCGTGGCCGCTGCGCATGGTGCAGCTCGCAAAACAGCAACGGCGGCGAGGATTGAGCGCGAAGGTCGCGCGCGCGTCCGGTATCTTGCTTATCGTCGGAAAGCTGGCGCAATTTCTCGGTCTAATCAGCTACTATCGAAACCGCGCGGCGGGGCGCTCGTCGACGCTTATCGAATATAAAGGGCCGGAGGCCGTTTGAGAGTCTTCTACCCGGTAGCTCGGGCGGAGTGACCGCTGGCGTCCTAGAATGACCGATCCAAAAATAGGCGGCGCTTCTGAGCAGGCCCGTTGGCTCTGCCAACATGCGAAACCTCACAGGCTGCTCGGTCGCAAACCGCGTTCCTAGAAAAGTCCAACAGCATCAATATGAGGATCAATTTGTGACTGTCGGTACCAAGGTCGGCCTTCTAGGGGCCGGCTATATTCTTGAATCGCACGCAAAGGCACTCGCCGCAGTTGATGGTGTATCAATATACGCCGTGTGTGATGTGTCGCGCTCCCGTGCGCGGCATGCGGCCCTGAAGCACGGGATTCCCAACGTCCTGGCATCGATCGAGGAATTGGCCGCATCGGACTGCGAGGTCGTCCATGTGCTCCTGCCGCCGGCGCTGCATGTCGAGGCGGCGATGGCGCTTGTCGAGGCCGGCAAATCAGTTTTCCTCGAAAAGCCGATGGGCGTGGACAGCGCAGCGTGCGCCGCTTTGTGCGCGCGTGCTGCGGAAAAATGTGTCGCGGTCGGTGTTAATCACAACTTTCTGTTTTCGCCTGGGTATGAGTCGTTGCGAGCGGGGGTGAAGGCTGGCGAACTCGGTAGGATTGATCACATTTCGGTTAACTGGCACTACGCATTGCCAATCCTTCAATTTGGTCCTTTTGACAACTGGATGATCGCGGCACCCGCAAACGTAGTGTTTGAAATTGGACCTCACTTGGGTGCCTTTATCGTCGACCTTGTGGGCTTGCCTGCAATAGCCTCGTCAACGGCGGGCAACCCGATCATGTTGCCGGGTGATCAGACGGTCTATCGCCACTGGACAGCAGTCGGCCGCACGGATACTGCGACTGCGCTTCTGTCCATTTCGCTGACGTCCGGTCATGCTGATCGCATCCTACGGGTGCGCGGCCGCGGCGGCAGCGCGCAGCTCGATTTCGGGCGCGATATTGGCTGGCGTGACACGATCGTTCGCGACAATCCATTGTTCGATTCTTACGAGACAGCCAAATCGGCTGGCCGGGCGCTGATCGATCAGGCAAGCCGTGATCGAAGACGCCGTCTGAAGGCGGCTCTGACCAAACAGCCCGGTTCCGATGCATTCGAGGAAAGCATTTTTCGTAGCATCAATACTTTCTATGAGGGTGGCGTGATGAAGGTCGATCCGCGCCACGATGGGCGGTTTGCGACCGACGTCATTCGTCTATGCGAAGCAGTGACCGCTGCCGCGCAGGTTGGCCCTCCGACTACCCGCAGCACCTCGGTAGCGGTGCCGAGTGCGCAAGTGAAACCGACCGTGCTAGTGGTGGGTGGAACGGGCTTCATCGGCCGACGGATGGTACGGTTGTTGGTCAATCAGGGCCACGGAGTGCGGGTGATGACCCGCAACACACGCGCGGCGGCGATTGAGTTCGAAGACCTGCCGGTTGAATTGTTCGCCGGCTCACACGGTGACTCGGAGTCTGCAAAGCGTGCCATGGACGGGATCAGTGTCGTTTATCACCTTGCCAAATGCGAAGGGAAGCGTTGGCAGGACTATGTCGATGGCGACATCACGCCAACTCGCGTACTTGCCGAGGCCGCGCTCGCTGCTGGAGTGAGTCGCTTCATTTACACGGGCACGATCGCATCCTTAGCATCCGGCAACCCCGGACAGGTTATCGACAACAATACGCCCACTGATCCTGCCTTCAGGCGTCGCAATCATTACGCGCGATCAAAGGCAGAGTGCGAGGCACTGCTGCAGGAGATTCATCGCGACCGAGGCTTGGCACTCGTGATTCTGCGTCCTGGCATCGTCATCGGACCCGGTAGCCCGCCTGCGCACCTGGGGGTCGGCCGATTCGCGAGCGAAACCAGAGTTGATTTTTGGGGAGATGGTGCCTCCTCGTTGCCTTTGGTGCTGGTCGACGATGTCGCCGATGCCTTGGTGCTTGCGCTGGACGCACCGGGCATCAAGGGTCAGACGCTGCTTCTCACCAGCCCGCCACTGATGACCGCGCGCGACTATATCGAATTGGTTGCGGCGTGCATGGGTACGCGGATCGACGCGCGTCCGCGGCCCGCCTGGCGTAATTGGGCGTCGGATATGGTGAAGGAACTTGCTAAAAACGCGGTGCGGCATCCTAACCGGCGCTGGCCCAGCCTGCATGATTGGCAGTGCCACTCTAACTGTGCACAGTTTGATAGCCGAATGACTCAGCAAGCGATCGGCTGGCGCCCGGTCGCTGATCTGGAGACAATGGTGGCGCGCGGGATCGCTGACGCCGTCAAATGGTACATGCGGTAAGACATTTCGTTGCATCATCCAGGATGCTGGATTTGGTCTGCGCAGGAGATCCTACTGCGCTTTTAACTTGGCTTGCGACCGTTGAATGAATGAGCCATGCAAGATTTCTCAGGTCGATGCTGCCGGATGCAATGCCGCGATGGGGCGCAGAACCAAGTGATACCATCGACCTACACGACACAGGCGACGTTAATGATGTACCGCGCCTAAGTCCCAAGTAGGCGCCCAGGCAGTCCCAAGGGCATCATAGAGCACGGGCACGCTCGTGCCACCGGAGTAATTTGCCGTTGGCTGGAAATCCGAAATCAGACTGAAATTTCCGCTGCCATTGATGAACCCAGGATCGTTGCTCGTCGCCGTGGTATTGTTTGATACCGTGTTGCCTGAACCTGAGTCGGCAACGACTCCGCCGTTGAAGATCAAATTATTCTCGGCCCAACTGTTTGCTACTGGCGTAGGCCCAACGGTGCCACTCGTATTAAATGCCACGCAGGCGGCTGACCCGCCGCCGTAGCAGGTATTGTTGTAGACTTGCACGTACTTAGGCGGCGGCTCTATGCCACGCTGTGCAACTTGCACGCCAAAGCTGCCCGAGGCATTTTGAAATACATTATCTCTGACTGAAATGTTGGTGCCCGAGACGAGAATTTGTCTTCCGTCGCTTTCGGTGCCCGCAAAGAGATTGCGCTCAAAGACGCTATAGCGCAGCCGTTCATCAGATTGGGGATTCTGCGGGGATACCTCCACTAGGTTTGCACCGGAGGAGCCAGCAAAGTAATTATCCGAAATCACGTTGTATTGCGTGTTGTAAGTGCCGTTCCAAACGCCGGATCCGCCATTACTCACATTGTTGTTGTAGCTTAAATTGTGCAGCTTGAGCGCTGCGTAGGCTGGACCCGCGTTGATGAGTGAGTTATCCGAGATCACGAACTTGGACATATAGGGAACGCGCACAATCTCCGCGGTATTGTTCCCCGCGACGCCATTCGTAAACATGTTGCCCAAAAGCGCCCCATAGTCCTCACTAGGTCCGCTGGATGTCCACTGGCAGCCCGTGCAAGTCCCGGCAATGACAGCGCCGTTACCCACACCGGCAACGTTGGGGCGCACATTGATGCAGTTGAATCCGCAACCCGGGAACACCGCTTGCGCAGTCGATTGGATAATCGCCATCTGGCCACCGGCACTCCACATGTAGGATTCGAATTCATTCTTCGCATCGACATTGTAGATAGTGTATTGGAACGGCTTATTGCCGGAATTGATGCTGCCGCCGTTCTGATTGTCCAGAATGATCGTGCCGCCGTTGACTCCCGTGGTGCAGGGCAAGGTGCCACTATCGGGAGAGCCGCAATTCCCGTCAAACGCAATGTCGGTGATGCGAATATCGGTCGATGGATTGTTGAGCGTGAGCAGTCCATCGACAATGGCAGTCGCTTTGAAAATAGGACGATTGCTGGTCGTGCCGACACACGATCCATAAGCCCCAATTTGTCCCTTGGTGCCGCTGACGGTGACACCATTGCTTGTGAATGTGTCCCCGCATTGATAGAGCAGGCGCTTGCCGCTGACGTTTCCAGCGACGATAACGGACGAACTCGTTTGCGTCGCCCCCGCCGGACAACCACTGCCGACCGACGTATTGAAATAACAAGTGGTGGCACTCCCTGGGAACCCGTTCGCCCCATTCGGATCATAGGCCGTCACCCCGAGCTGGCAACTCGCCGTGTTGGTCCCATCATTGGCGGTCACGGTCACCGTGTAGGCGGTGTCGGTGCCCGAAGTGATATATAGATGCGCGGCCACCCCGCCCATGGCGGCGTTGCGGCTGTTCCTGCCGGCATTGGCACCGTACGGCCAGGTGCCTGTCCCCGAAGCACCGGTATCGCCGAAATTCCAGGTGTAGGTGACGTCCTGGAAAGCTGTGGTATTGGCGCTGATCGACGAGTCGGTGGTGCCGGTGGCATCAAAGAACACCAGGAACGGTGAAATAGCGGTATTGCGAGCCGCGTTTGCTTTAAGTACCAGGGGACCGCTCGTCGCCGAACATGCCAAACCAGCCGTTGGCGGCGGGGCAGCCGCGCTGACGCTGACCGTCGCTGATTGGCTCGCGTTGCCGCCCGTCCCGGTGCAAGTCAGCGTGTAAGTCGCACTTGATGATAGCGCGCCCGTATTGAATGTGCCGCTCACCGGCTGCGTTCCGCTCCAGGCCCCAGAGGCCGCGCACGAGGTTACGTTGCTCGAGGACCAGGTCAGGGTCGTCGATTGGCCCGTGACCACAGTGCTTGGATTGCTGGCCAACGTAACCTGCGGTTGAGCGGTCACCACAGGACCGCCGCCGTTTGGAGCCGAGTTGGGCACGGTTGGTGCTCCAGCACCACCACAGGCCGCCAAAAACATAATCGCAAGCAAGCTGGGGGTCCGGAGCGCAAATTGCGCAGCCGCGCCGAGATGCTTGATTGTCTGCTCCGGCTCCATGTCACTCGTGCCGCCTACGACGGAGGCACATAGTGGCTTACGGTCGCAAATTTGTGAATTCAATCTGGGGTCTCCCAACCGAGTAGTGGTGGGCAATGGTCTGCGAGAAATGGCGACAATCTCTAACCATACATGATCAGTCAATCTTGCAAACCGCGCAAAGAGTCGCGATCTGCGGACATCGCCATCGAGCGATCGCCGAGATTCAATGGATCGCGCTCTTGGTGTCGTCTAGAAAAATGCCTGTAAAATCAAGTGGTTCACCATTGCTTTACTCAACACTTACGAAAAAGTCCATAGGTATTTTGGGGCAAAAGGATCGACTGAGACGCACCACTCATACCCGGGTCGTGGCTTTTGACCGGTCAAGCACGAGAAGGCCCGGGGCAGCGCGTCACATAATGACGTTCGCGAGGCCCTGCCAATCGGAGGGGCCGGATTGGCTGGTGGTACATCGCATATAATCTTCCCATGCGCTCGGGAACAAACAATGACTAGAGCAGGGATAATTGGGTTTGGAGAAATGAGACTTTCCCTTCAATCCATGGTCAACGCGCACCCACGAAAGCAGCTAATTGATCGACCGATACGGAACTGACGATGGGCATCGTTAGCCGTTGCGTGTACCCACGAGCGTGAAAAACTTCCGCATCCTGCTGCCAAGCTCCAGCGGCGGCCACCTTACAGAGATTTTTCAGCTGAAGGAACTGTTGGACGCCACCGAACATCTCTTCGTTACTGAGGATCTGCCGCTTACTCGGCAATTGCTACAGGGCCGACCATGCAAATTCGTCCGTCCAAACGGCCGCAATCGCGACTGGGTTTTTTGGAGAAATTTCGTGATCAACTGGTTCCTGGCCGTACCAATATTGGTCAAATTCCGCCCGCACGCGATTGTAACGACCGGCAGCCACACCGCAATTCCGTTCTGCTACCTTGGCAAGCTGCTCGGCTGTAAAATCATTTTCATCCTTTCGTTTTGCCGCATCGACTCAAAGGCAGCGGCCGCCAGTGCCGTCTACCCTATAGCCGATCAGTTTTTCGTACAGTGGCCGCAAATGCGTGCGGCGTATTCTAAGAGCCGTTATGTCGGCCCGCTATTCTGAAGTTCCACGGTCTTTATCGACGCCATGATTTTTGTCGTACTCGGCACCTGGGAAATGCCATTCATCAGACCGCTCGTAGAAATCGAGGAAGCCGCACAGCGCGGGCTTCTGAAACAACCAATCGTTGTGCAAAGCGGCAACACGGTTTATACCTCGCAACATATGCAACTCGTACCATTCTTCGCGAGAGAAGAGCTGGAACGGATGTATGAGAATGCAACCTTGATCATCTCTCAGGCCGGAGTCGGCTCCATCATGTTGGGTCTCCGTAAGCAAAAACGCGTTATCGCAATTGCACGGCGCGCGAAATACGATGAACACATCGACGATCATCAACTCGAAATTCTCGATGTATTTTCTAAGTCAGGAGCAGTCCTGCCGTGGAGAGGTACAGGAGATTTGCACGAAGTACTTGCTCGTGCGGAGAATTTCGTGTCCGCGGGCTATCCTTTCGGTCAAGAAAAGATATCGAGCGCGGTTCTAGAGTATCTGCAGCGCAACGTGAAGTCTTCTTGAATTGCACGGCCGCGCCCTTGACTCATATTGCTGTCATCGTAGTTACCTATCGCCGTCCAAGCGGCTTGGCTAAGCTTCTTAAGGCGCTGCAGCAACAGCGCCTTGATGAGGATGGCGTTCGCATGACGGTGGTCGTTGTCGATAACGACATAGCTGAGTCGGCATTGCAGGTCGTTCGGGCACTGGAACCTGCCCAATTAATGGCCACGCACTACGTTGTCGAACCAGAACAGGGCATTCCGCTCGCGCGAAATAGAGGGATTTCCGAAATACCGAGCGATGCTGAGTTTTTCTGTTTCATAGACGATGACGAGTGGCCGGGCTCAGCGTGGATTCAAGAGCTACTAAAAACCCAACGCGCTACCAACGCGGACTGTGTTCACGGCGCCGTAATACCGGTCTACCCTACGGGAGCGTCGGCATGGCTCATCAAGAGTCGGCTATTCGAGAGTTGGCAGTTTGCTGATCGGGAACGCCTGGGGGCTGCGGCTTCGAACAACGTGCTTATATCGAAGGAGTTCATGCGCCGAACGGGGCACCGTTTCGACGTGCGCATGAGAATGACAGGAGGATCTGATTACCTTTTTTTCCGTCAGGCCGTTGCTCTGGGCATGCATATCGCATGGTCCGCTAGCGCGCCGGTTTATGAGGACGTGCCACCGAATCGCCTCACTTGGCATTGGATCATTCAAAGGCAATATCGCTTAGGCAATACATTCTCAGTTAGCGAGCGCATCGCTGGTACTCGCTTTGGCGTGATGCTTTGGGCATTCAAGGGTCTTATACGTATGTGTCTTGGAGCAGCGATGCTGCCAGCGCTGATCTTCTCTCCTTACTATGGGATGCGATCGATAATCCATCTGATTCGCGGGGCCGGCACAATTGCAGGAGCGTTCGGTCATGCCCATCAGGGGTATGCACCCGCCGTTTTGGCGCGAGATCGCCATGGTTGAAGCGCAACACAACAAATCCCGTTTTAGCGCTAGATTCAGTTTGGATCGTGAGCGGATTGGTGGCGATTACTCACACACCGAGAGGGTTCCCTTATTAGGGGAACCCTTCAGAGTGCAACACGCCGAGAGATCAGGGATGTATCGCGCCCAAGTCCCAGGGCGCTCCCCAGGCAGTCCCGAGGGCATCATAGAATACGGGCACGCTTGTGCCACCGGAGTAATTTGACGTTGGCTGAAAATCTGATATCAGACTGAAGCTTCCGCTGCCATTGGTGAATCCAGGATTCAAGGCAGTGTTCGCGGTGTTGTTTGTCGCCGTGTTACCGGAGCCTCCACCGAGAAGAACGACCGCATTGCCGCCATTGTTGTAGGTTAGATTGTTGATGGCATAGCTATTGATCGCAGGTCCCCTAGCCATACCGGGATTTCCTAGGGCGATGGAATTTATGGCTCCCCCGGTGAAAGTGTTGTTATAGACCTCCACGAATTGCGGCTGAGGTTCTATGCCTAGTTGATTGACGACTACACCGAAACAGCAATTCGTACCCGTGCCATTGATGAATGCATTGTCTCGCACCGTCACGTTCGTGGCCGATACCCATATTTGGCGTCCCTGACTGAATCGAGAATTGGTACAAGCAAAAAGATTACGCTCTAGGACCGAGTTTCGGATGCGCTCATCCGAACCGTTATTCTGCGGGGACAGTTCCATACACTGCGCACCCGAAGAACCAATGATGGCGTTTTCAGAAATCACATTGTATTGCGTGTAATAAGTGCCATTCCAAGCGCCGGTTCCGCCATTACTCACATTGTTGTTGTAGCTTAAATTGTGCAGCTTGAGCGCTGCATAGGCTGGGCCCGCGTTGATGAGTGAGTTGTCCGAGATCACGAACTTGGACATATAGGGAATGCGCACAATCTCTCCGGTATTGTTCCCCGAGACGCCATTCGTAAACATGTTGCCCAAAAGCGCCCCATAGTCCTCACTAGGTCCGCTGGATGTCCACTGGCAGGCCGCACAAGTCCCCGCTAAGACGGCGCCGTTACCAACACCGGCAACGTTGGGGCGCACATTGATGCAGTTGAATCCGCAACCCGGGAACACCTCTTGCGCGGTCGACTGGATAATCGCCATCTGGCCACCGGCATTCCACATGTAGGATTCGAATTCATTCTTCGCATCGACATTGTAGATAGTGTATTGGAACGGCTTATTGCCTGAATTGATGCTGCCGCCGTTCTGATTGTCCAGAATGATCGTGCCGCCGTTGACTCCCGTGGTGCAGGGCAGGGTGCCACTGGCGGGAGAGCCGCAATTTCCGTCAAACGCAATGTCGGTGATGCGAATATCGGTCGATGGATTGTTGAGCGTGAGCAGTCCATCGACAATGGCAGTCGCTTTGAACGTAGGACGATTGCTGGTCGTGCCGACACACGATCCATAAGCACCAATATGTCCCTTGGTGCCGCTGACGGTGACACCATTGCTCGTGAATGTGTCGCCACATTTATAGAGCAAGCGCTTGCCGCTGACGTTTCCAGCGACGATAACGGACGAACTCGTTTGCGTCGCTCCCGCCGGACAACCGCTGCCGACCGACGAATTGAAATAACAGGTGGTGGCTGTAGCTGGAAACCCGTTCGCCCCATTCGGATCATAGGCCGTCACCCCGAGCTGGCAACTCGCCGTGTTGGTCCCGTCATGGGCGGTTACCGTCACCGCGTAGGCCGTGTCGGTGCCCGAAGTGATATATAGATGCGCTGCCACCCCGCCCGCGGCGGTGTTGCGGCTGTTCCTGCCGGCATTGGCACCGTACGGCCAGGTACCTGTCCCCGAAGCACCGGTATCGCCGAAATTCCAGGTGTAGGTGACGTCCTGGAAAGTCGTGGCGTTCGCGCTGATCGACGAGTCGGTGGTGCCGGTGGCATCAAAGAACACCAGGAACGGTGAGATGCCGGTGCCGCGAACCGCGTTTGCTTTAAGTACCAGCGGACCGCTCGTCGCCGAACATGCCAAACCGGCCGTTGGCGGCGGCGGCGATGGCGGCGATGGTGGTGATGGTGGTGATGGTGGCGTTGGCGGCGGTGACGCGGCAGCTGCGCTGACGCTGATCGTCGCTGATTTGCTGGCGTTGCCACCCGTCCCGGTGCAACTCAGCGTGTAGGTGGCACTCGATGACAGCGCGCCCGTATTGAATGTGCCGCTCACCGGTTGCGTTCCGCTCCAGGCCCCAGAGGCCGCGCACGAGGTTACGTTGCTCGAGGACCAAGTCAGGGTCGTCGCTTGACCCGTGACCACAGTGCTTGGACTGCTGGCCAACGTAACCTGCGGTTGAGCGGTCACCACAGTGCTGCCGGCGTTTGTCGCCGAGTTGGGCACTGTTGGCGCTCCAGCACCACCACAAGCCGCCAAAAACAGGATGGCAACTAAGCCGGGCGCCCGGAGCAGATATTGCGCAGCCGCGCTGACCTTGCTGCCGCTCGTGCCGCTTACGATGGAGGCACGTAGTGGCCTGCGGTCGAAAATTTGTGAATTCAATCTAGGGGTCTCCCAACCGAAACGCGGTGGCGGGTAATGGTTTTTTCAAGAACCGATGACGACAATCTCGACATATTCAGCCAACCTGGCAAACCGAGCAAAGAGTCGCCATCTGCGGACACCGGCTGCGAACGATTGCGAAGCACAATTCCAAGAGCCACAGTTTGCAGTTTTCACGGATCGCGCTCTTGATGGCGTTTAGATAATCCATCTGATTCGCGGGGCCGGCACAATTGCAGGAGCGTTCGGTCATGCCCATCAGGGGTATGCACCCGCCGTTTTGGCGCGAGATCGCCATGGTTGAAGCGCAACACAACAAGTCCCGTGTAGCGCTAGATTCTGTTTGAATCGTGAGCGGATTGGTGGCGATTACTCACACTCACCGAGAGGGTTCCCTTATTAGGGGAACCCTTCAGAGTGCAACACGCCGAGAGATCAGGGATGTATCGCGCCCAAGTCCCAAGGCGCTCCCCAGGCAGTCCCGAGGGCATCATAGAATACGGGCACGCTTGTGCCACCGGAGTAATTTGACGTTGGCTGAAAATCTGATATCAGACTGAAGCTTCCGCTGCCGTTGCTGAATCCAGGATTCAAGGCAGTGTTCGTGGTGTTGTTTGTCGCTGTGTTACCAGAGCTTCCACCGAGAAAAACGACCGCATTGCCGCCATTGTTGTAGGTTAGATTGTTGATGGCATAGCTATTGATCGCAGGTCCCCTAGCCATGCCGGGATTTCCTAGGGCGATGGAATTTATGGCTCCCCCGGTGAAAGTGTTGTTATAGACCTCCACGAATTGCGGCTGAGGTTCTATGCCTAGTTGATTGACGACTACACCGAAACAGCAATTCGTACCCGTGCCATTGATGAATGCATTGTCTCGCACCGTCACGTTCGTGGCCGATACCCATATTTGGCGTCCCTGACTGAATCGAGAATTGGTACAAGCAAAAAGATTACGCTCTAGGACCGAGTTTCGGATGCGCTCATCCGAACCGTTATTCTGCGGGGACAGTTCCATACACTGCGCACCCGAAGAACCAATGATGGCGTTTTCAGAAATCACATTGTATTGCGTGTAATAAGTGCCATTCCAAGCGCCGGTTCCGCCATTACTCACATTGTTGTTGTAGCTTAAATTGTGCAGCTTGAGCGCTGCATAGGCTGGGCCCGCGTTGATGAGTGAGTTGTCCGAGATCACGAACTTGGACATATAGGGAATGCGCACAATCTCTCCGGTATTGTTCCCCGAGACGCCATTCGTAAACATGTTGCCCAAAAGCGCCCCATAGTCCTCACTAGGTCCGCTGGATGTCCACTGGCAGGCCGCACAAGTCCCCGCTAAGACGGCGCCGTTACCAACACCGGCAACGTTGGGGCGCACATTGATGCAGTTGAATCCGCAACCCGGGAACACCTCTTGCGCGGTCGACTGGATAATCGCCATCTGGCCACCGGCATTCCACATGTAGGATTCGAATTCATTCTTCGCATCGACATTGTAGATAGTGTATTGGAACGGCTTATTGCCTGAATTGATGCTGCCGCCGTTCTGATTGTCCAGAATGATCGTGCCGCCGTTGACTCCCGTGGTGCAGGGCAGGGTGCCACTGGCGGGAGAGCCGCAATTTCCGTCAAACGCAATGTCGGTGATGCGAATATCGGTCGATGGATTGTTGAGCGTGAGCAGTCCATCGACAATGGCAGTCGCTTTGAACGTAGGACGATTGCTGGTCGTGCCGACACACGATCCATAAGCACCAATATGTCCCTTGGTGCCGCTGACGGTGACACCATTGCTCGTGAATGTGTCGCCACATTTATAGAGCAAGCGCTTGCCGCTGACGTTTCCAGCGACGATAACGGACGAACTCGTTTGCGTCGCTCCCGCCGGACAACCGCTGCCGACCGACGAATTGAAATAACAGGTGGTGGCTGTAGCTGGAAACCCGTTCGCCCCATTCGGATCATAGGCCGTCACCCCGAGCTGGCAACTCGCCGTGTTGGTCCCGTCATGGGCGGTTACCGTCACCGCGTAGGCGGTGTCGGTGCCCGAAGTGATATATAGATGCGCTGCCACCCCGCCCGCGGCGGTGTTGCGGCTGTTCCTGCCGGCATTGGCACCGTACGGCCAGGTACCTGTCCCCGAAGCACCGGTATCGCCGAAATTCCAGGTGTAGGTGACGTCCTGGAAAGTCGTGGCGTTCGCGCTGATCGACGAGTCGGTGGTGCCGGTGGCATCAAAGAACACCAGGAACGGTGAGATGCCGGTGCCGCGAACCGCGTTTGCTTTAAGTACCAGCGGACCGCTCGTCGCCGAACATGCCAAACCGGCCGTTGGCGGCGGGGCAGCCGCGCTGACGCTGACCGTCGCTGATTGGCTGGCGTTGCCGCCCGTCCCGGTGCAACTCAGCGTGTAGGTGGCGCTCGATGATAGCGCGCCCGTATTGAATGTGCCGCTCACCGGTTGCGTTCCGCTCCAGGCCCCAGAGGCCGTGCACGAAGTTGCATTCGTCGAGGACCAGCTGAGCGTCGAGCTACCGCCGCTCGAGACGCTGGTGGGACTCGCGCTGATCGTCACAGTGGGTGCGGCAGCGGACACCGTGACCGTTGCCGATTGCGACGCGTTGCCGCCGGCCCCGGTGCAACTCAGCGTGTAGGTGGCACTCGATGACAGCGCGCCCGTATTGAATGTGCCGCTCACCGGTCGCGTTCCGCTCCAGGCCCCAGAGGCCGTGCACGAGGTTGCATTCGTCGAGGACCAGGTGAGCGTCGAGCTGCCGCCGCTCGAGACGCTGGTGGGACTCGCGCTGATCGTCACGGTGGGTGCGGCAGCGGAGACAGTGACCGTTGCCGATTGCGACGCGGTGCCGCCGGCCCCGGTGCAGGTGAGAGTGTACTTGGTCGTTGTCGTGAGCGCCGAGGTGCTCTGGGAGCCGCTGATCGGCTCACTTCCCGCCCAACCGCCCGAAGCGGTGCAGGCCGTGGCATTGGTCGAGGACCAGCTGAGCGTGGAGGCGGCGCCATTCTGTACGGTGCTGGGGTTGGCCGTGAAAGTCACTGCAGGAGTGGGCGCCGTCATCGAAACCGTCGCAGCCTGCGACGCGCTGCCGCCGCTGCCAGTGCAAGTCAGCATTATAAGTTTGATTCGACGTTACCGCTCCCGTCGACTGTGAACCAGTCATCGGCTTGGCTCCGGACCAGCCTCCGGATCCCGTGCAAGCTGTCGCATTGGTGGCTGTCCACGACAGCATAGAGCTGCCACCGCTGGCGACCGTGCTCGGGCTCGCGGAAAATTTTACGGTTGGCGATGGCGAGGTCACGGATACTGTC
The DNA here is from genome assembly GCA_963749775.1 of uncultured Gammaproteobacteria bacterium. Classification (GTDB taxonomy): domain Bacteria; phylum Pseudomonadota; class Gammaproteobacteria; order Steroidobacterales; family Steroidobacteraceae; genus Bog-1198. The sequence continues at coordinate 783,844 of CAVVPB010000001.1, read as the reverse complement.
GCGGATTGCGCCGCGTTACCGCCGGGACCGCTGCAGCTGAGCGAATACGTTGCATTCGCCGTGAGCGCGCCGGTGGGCGATGAACCGCTCACCGCCTTTGCCCCTGACCAGGCGCCGGATGCTGTGCAAGACGTCGCGTTGGTGGCCGACCACGACAATGTCGAACCGCTGCCACTCGCGACCGTGCTCGGGCTGGCGGTAATGCTGACCGTTGGCGCCGGTTGCGCGACAGACACTGTCGCGGACTGCACGGCGCTTCCGCCGGCACCGCTGCAAGTTAACGTGTAGGTTTCATTGGCAGTAAGGGCGCCGGTGGATGATGTACCGCTCAGTGGCTTGGCCCCTGACCACGCGCCAGATGCTGTACAGGAAGTCGCATTGTTGGATGACCAAGTCAGTGTTGAACTGCTACCGCTGGCGACAGTGCTCGGGCTTGCGCTCAAGCTCACGGTCGCGCTGGGTTTCGCACTCACGGCCACCGTGGCGGATTGTGCGGCGCTGCCGCCTGAGCCGCTGCAGGTCAACGTGAAGGTGGATGTGGCGGTTAGCGCACCGGTCGACGACGTACCGGTGACGGGCTTGACTCCAGACCACGCGCCCGAGGCGGTGCAAGAGGTCGCATTGGTGGCCGACCAGTTCAGGGTCGCGCTGCTGCCACTGGTGATCGCGCTGGGCCCGACACTGAGCGCAACGGTGGGCATTGCCTTCTTGACGGTGACGATCGCGGATTGAGCGGCGCTGCCGCCTGGACCCGTGCAGCTCAGTGTATAGGTTGCGTCCGCCGTCAACGCGCTCGTGGACGATGAGCCGCTCGTTGGTTTGCTGCCCGACCAGCCGCCCGAGGCGGAACAGCTCGTGGCGTTCGTGGCGGTCCAAGTCAGCGTAGAACTTTGACCGCTCGTGACGGTGCTGGGCGAGGCGCGCAACGTGACCGTGGGAGCAGCCGATTTCACGGACACCGTAGCAGACTGGGTCGCGCTGCCCCCGGAACCGGTGCAGGTCAGACCATACGTGGAATTTACTGTCTGCGCTCCGGTCGATTGCGAACCACTCGTCGCCTTGGCACCCGACCACGCTCCTGATGCGGTGCATGAGGACGCGTTGCTGCTGGACCAGGTCAGTGTAGAGGCGCCGCCTGAATTGACGCTACTAGGACTCGCGCTGAGCGTTACGACCGCTGGCGACCCGGCGACGGTGACCGTTGCCGATTGAGTAGCTGATCCGCCCGCGCCCGTGCAGGTCAGCTCATATTCGCTGGTGTTCGAGAGCGCACCGGTTGACCACGTGCCGCTCGTTGCCATCTGACCGCTCCACGCGCCGGAGGCCGTGCACGCAGTCGCTTCGGTCGAGGACCACGTCAATGTGGAGACGCCGCCGTTGGTAACTGTCGTCGGTGCAGCGGCGAGAGTCACGGTAGGCGAGGGCGAGGGTGAGTGTGAGGTCACGACGATATTTGTCGATTGCGAGCTTGAGCCGCCTGTCCCGGTGCAGGTGAGTGTGTAACTCGTGTTAGAAGTCAGCGCTCCCGTGCTCATTGTTCCGCTCATCGGTTGCGCGCCGTTCCATCCACCGGACGCCGTGCAGCTATCTGCGTGGGTCGCATTCCACTTCAGGGTCGCCGAATTCCCCATAGCGAGGGTGCTTGGGTTGGAATCAAGAACAATTTGAGGCTGCGCAATGGAGGGCACAGTTGGGACTGCAGTATCAGTCATCTCGCCGGATGAAGAATATCCGCAAGCCGAAAGAGCTGAAAATACCGCGCAGCCGAGCGTGGCACGCAACACCAGCGCGGCTTTTTCCGTCTTTAATTTGAGCGTGGACCTTACGCAGTTGGGTCTTCCGACTAAAATCATTATTGAGTCTCCCTCGCAAATTCCGCGGACTGCGACCGTCGGACATAATTCGATGGCGTGTCGCCATAATCCCGTGGTTGGATAGTTAGTCGATTTTTCAACATTGCCAACCTGTCGCGAAATTGCGGCATGGTTCGCACTTCGCGCAGACATATGACAAATCGGAAACTGTGACGCGGCTCGCGCATCGAGGATTTAGCTGCTACGAGAGTCTTGCGCGTGAATTCTGATTGTGGTGTCGCGCGCAGTGATGTCGGCGTGTTGCGACAGGAATCAGATGATTCTCAAAATGAAATTTCTGATGTCAGCGGCTCATGCGCTGACAAAATTGATTCGGAAAAAACCGATGCTGCGGTGTGTCAGCGACGTTGCGCATCGTGACGAAGCGTGTCATGCGTGAGCGCAGTACGGGCTTCCGCGACACTTGGTGTGGGTCGCTACCAATGATTTTAAGAATTATTCAATGCATGATTTCGCTAGCGCAGTTGCAAGAATTCGAAATGCACAGGGCTCAAGGCGAACGGAAATCTAGGTAGCGCGTTCACTGTTCTTGTTCACTTGCTTACGAGCGCGTTTTTTTGACGCATCGGTCTAAGCCGCGTTGCAACACGCGACGCTCACGAAGTAAGAGCTGGTCTTGAGCCAGCTCAAATTTTATGACTCGCTCATTGACCCACCGAGAGAGTCGCCCGTAGCATCGCGCGTTTGGTTACTCAGGAGTAGTGAATGCAGGTTGAGGGCGCGATTCAATTCGGGATAGGTGAAGTAAGCCTGAACCCCGCACCAATCTATTCTCATTGGATTCTCGAGGGAAATCCCTTCGCGCGAAACAATGTTCTGTCAAGCAGCGCTGACAAAGCTGCAACAACGTGGATGTGGGATTGCACAGCAGGTCGATTCAATTGGCATTACGACGCCGAAGAGACGATCTACATCGTCGAGGGGACTGTCAGAATCAGGGAGCACGGAGGCAGTGCTTGCATGTTGAAGTCGGGCGACACGGCATTTTTCCCCGCGGGATCGAGCGCCGAATGGACGGTTGAGAACTATGTGCGCAAAATAGCGTTTCAACGTCAGCCGCCACCACAGCGAGCATTCTTTAGGCAAATGAAGGATTTGCTGAAACGGATCTTTAGCGGGCGCGAGCTCTAGGGTAGCCCCGGAATTGCCCACCCGTTAGCGGGTCGATACCATTGATTCAATGGTGGGCGGTACAGGGATTGAACCTGTGACCCCTGCCGTGTGAAAGCAGTGCTCTACCGCTGAGCTAACCGCCCAAGTTGGGCGCGAATTATGACATCGACGACCCCCTAAAACAAACGGCCTCATTGGCATTGACTGCGTTTGAATGGCGGAGTCTCTGCTAAACTCGCGTCCCCCCAATTCTCAGACTCGACTCATGACCGTTCGCACCCGATTTGCTCCAAGTCCTACCGGCTTTTTGCACATCGGTGGATTGCGAACGGCGCTTTTTTGCTGGCTGTACGCACGCCGCCATTCGGGCACCTTCATTCTTCGGATTGAAGATACGGATCTGGAGCGCTCGACGCCTGAGGCCATCCAGCAAATCCTCGATGGCATGGAATGGGCGGGGCTCATTCATGATGAGGGTCCCTTCTATCAAACCAAGCGATTCGAACGCTACAAGGAGGTCATCGAGGAGATGCTCGCCGAGGGCACCGCCTATCGCTGCTATTGCACCCGGGAAGAGCTGGAACAGATGCGCGCCGGGCAGACGGCACGCGGGGAGAAACCGCGCTATGACGGCAGCTGGCGGGAGCGCACCGATTCGCGCCCGGGTGTGGATCCTGTCGTGCGCTTCAAGAATCCCCTGGTCGGAGAAGTGATCGTCGACGACATCGTGCATGGCCGCGTGGTGTTCCAGAACAGCGAACTCGACGATCTGATCATTGCACGCTCGGATGGCACTCCCACCTACAATTTTTGCGTGGTCGTCGATGACATGGATATGCAAATTACGCATGTCATCCGCGGCGATGATCATTTGAACAACACGCCGCGGCAGCAGAACATGTTGCTTGCCCTGGGGCAGCGCCCGCCGGTGTATGCCCACTTGCCGATGATTCTTGGAGCCGATGGCGCCAAACTGTCCAAGCGCCACGGGGCGGTGAGCGTATTGCAGTATCGCGATGAGGGATTCCTGCCCGAGGCGGTGCTCAATTACTTGGCGCGCCTGGGGTGGTCGCATGGTGACCAAGAGATTTTCACGATCGAAGAAATGGTGCGCCTCTTCGATATTGCCGATGTCAATAAATCGGCTTCCGCCTTCAATGCCGAAAAGCTCGCCTGGCTCAATCAACAGCACATGATGCGGGTGCCCGCGGCGCGCATCGTACCGGTTCTGCGCTGGCACCTGGAAAGGGAAGGCATTCAAATCGGGAATGAAGCGCAGCTCGAACAAATCGTGATTTCGCAGCGCGAGCGCGCCAAGACGGTGCGCGAAATGGCGCTGAACAGCACGTTTTTCTTCCGCGCGCCCGCGGCTTACGACGAGAAAGCGGTGCGTAAACATGTGAACGCGGAGGTTTTATCGCTGCTGGATCAGGCCGCAGCCGAATTGGGGCGCCAGCAGGAATGGGCCGCACCGGCGATTCACGAAGTCATCAGCGGATTCGCGGCCGCGAAGTCAATCCCGCTGGGCAAACTCGCGCAGCCCATTCGACTCGCGGTATGCGGGGGTACCGTTTCACCCCCAATCGATGCAACTTTGGCGATTCTGGGCAAAACTGAGTCGCTGTCGCGTTTGGCGCGGGCTCTTGTGCAGTGGCGCGTGTAGGCCATTCATTTTCCATTCATTTTCTTGACCAAATGGTGCTGGTCAGGTAACGTGCCGCGCCTCCATGTGGGGCCATAGCTCAGCTGGGAGAGCGCTTGCATGGCATGCAAGAGGTCGGCGGTTCGATCCCGCCTGGCTCCACCAGATTTTGCTCGCAATGATTTGTTTTCAGCGATGATTCATGACCTGCGTCCCCATCGTCTAGAGGCCTAGGACACCACCCTTTCACGGTGAGAACCGGGGTTCGAATCCCCGTGGGGACGCCACTAGTCGCAGGTCTGTACCGGAGGCATCCTTTACAGATCAGTCCGACGGTATCTGCAGTAACCTATGTGTCAGGTAGCTCAGCAGTCTCTGCCAAATTAAGCAACAACCGGTCGCGCCTCGATACCATCAGCGGGCAGCGCTCGGCACGCGCAGCCACTACGCACTACACGACGGTTCAGGCAGCGGTAAGCGCAAGCGCCATCCGGAGCTACGATCTCGGTGTGTCCTGCGACTTACCCCGAGCAGGGATGTTCAGGCCGGCGCCGGAAAGAATTGCGCTGATGCTGCCTCCACCCCGAAGCTCTCGGCGTTAGCGGCGTCGAATTCTCTTGGCGGCCGCCGGCGTGGGCCTGAGCTCGGCTTAGGCAGGTCCGGAATTTGTGCGGGTTAAAGGCTACCCGCAGCGCCCCGCACCACGCCGGACGAGATGCCCGTCGTCTGCAACGGTGTGGCGTGGGTCACGGAATCGCCGATTTGGTGCGCTATTGCGTCGATCATGGCGTAGCGGCGGCGGTACTGCGCTCGCTTGCGTGAGGGCGTATTCCTAGCGGACCGCTGCACGAGGCGCGGACTCAGCTCGAAAAAGGCGTCGTCCACTGCAACGCCGCCGCATTCGATCCACTCGGTGTCATAGCTCGTGAGGATTGGGGTGCCTGAATTGTGATACGCGTTGCTGCAAACGCGTTTGCGGTCGGAAATCGCCAGTATGCGCGCAACGCCAAGGGAGCAACAAAGCAAGCGAAACGCCGTAACGAGCAGGTCGCGTGGCCGCAATCCGTGCATACGGCGCGTGAGCGAACGATAGATCGCGAGCGCCTCGGAGCCGCCCATACCTTGCAAGGCACCGGCATAGGCGACGAGCTGGACACCGATGCGCCCCAACGTGAACGTCAAGGAATACAGGCGCAGGTCGCGCCTGAATAAGCTGATGGTCAGTTCACCTTCATGCTCGGCATAGACATACTTGTGAAGTCGAATCTGGATGTCCCCGTCGAGGTCGGCGAGGGCGATAAAGGCGGGAGGGACAAAGCGCAGAATATCCAGTCGCCCGTTGAGCACTCTATAGTGCTCGCTGATCTTTTCTAGCTTCTGCTCGAAGCGCCAATCCACGTTTAGGTAAGGATGAATAACGCACATGATCAGGGAAGGCCGCTGCGCGAGAGTTTCCTGCAATGCCGGATTGGTCGGATCACCGTACCAGCCGCGAAACGCTCCAAGGTGAAATGCGCAGCGAGCGAAGTGTGTCGCTGTTTGCCGCAGCGCTCGTTTTTTCATGCCTGGGTGCTCAAAGCTCGCCGCGTGCAACAGTCGCATCAGCACGTCGACCCAACCCAAACGGGGATTTTCGGACGCATCGATCGCGCGAACAGCTACGTGAGTTACTGCAGTCAACCTTGCTCCTTGCCGGGCTTGTTTGCTGCGTCGCGCCGCGCGAACCTACTGATGTGAGATTTTCACCCGATTGTAAGCACACAAAACCGATCTGTCTGTCGGCTCGCGCCGACAGATAGTTATTTTTGCAGATGATTCTTTGAGATTCGAAAGCCCCTACCGACTGGTTGTCGTCTTCGATAGAGCTGCATCATAAAAAAGATCTGCGACGCTTGAGCCAACTTAGAGCAATCAAAAAGGTTTACCGGTTAAGACGCGGTACCCGAGGGGGACGCCAACCGCTCAAATCCACCAAGTGGATCTATCCCGCCCCAGAAAAATCTCTTAGTTCCCCTGCGCGAGCCTCGTGGGACGAAGGGCTTATAGACGCAAGTCCCCCTGCGCTCTAAAAATGAGGCGGCTCTGGTTGAATTGCCGCGAGCCGGAGCATGAATTGTTTGGAACACAATGTATTCAAGCCGCAGCGCTTGAGCCAGAGGGGTATGGCCATAAGAAAACTAAGACACACGATTGCGCTCATCGCGCTGGCATTGAGTACCGGATCGATTGCGCATGCGGCACAGGCGGTGCTGCAGCGCGGCTATGATGCGGCGGTTTCCGGCGCAAACCTGTCCGAGGTCACGCTCAACACGTCCAACGTGACCCCGAGCACCTTCGGCCTCGTGTTCAAACTGCCGGTCGATGACAATGTCTACGCCCAGCCGCTCTACGTACCGAACGTCGCGATCACCAACCAGGGAACCCACAACGTGGTGTACGTGGCGACGATGAGCGATTCGCTCTACGCCTTCGACGCCGATACCGGCGCGCATTTGTGGGACGCCAATTTTGCCAGCAGCGTCGGCGCCACTCCGGTGGCCATTGCCAAATTCGTGTTTGCCGGCAGCCGCAATATCGTCGGCAATCTCGGCATTTTGAGCACGCCGGTGATCGATCCGTCCACCAACATCCTGTATCTCGTGGCCTGCACGCTGGAGAACAACACCATGGTCTACCGGCTGCACGCGGTCAACATCGCGAACGGTACGGAGCCTTATACCAATGTGGTGATCTCGGGCAGCTATCACGGGTCGACCTTCCTTGCGACACGTCAGACTCAGCGGGTGTCGCTGGCGCTGGCGGGCAACCAGGTGGTGTTCGGATTTGCCGCCTTGGGAGAAGAGTCGTCCGATGTCGGCGGCTACGTCGGGTGGGTGATGGCGTACAACAAGGCGACGCTGGCTCAAAGCGCGGCGTTCGCGACCATAACCACCGGCATGCGGGGCGGCGGCGTGTGGCAGTCCGGACGCCCACCGGTCGTCGACAGCTCGGGTTATGTGTACCTGTTCACCGGCAATGGGTACACCGCCGGCTACGACGGCGTCAACGACTTCAGCGAAACCGCTTTGAAACTCGATCCCGCCAACGGTCTGCAAGTGGTCGACTGGTTTACGCCCGGCAACTGGAGCACGATGGACGACGGAGACGACGATCTCTCAAGTTCCGGTCCGATGCTGATCCCCGGCACCAGCTTGATCGCCGGCGGCGGTAAGACGGGCGTCATTTACGTGCTCAATACGGCCAATCTCGGCAAGGAGACCGCCACCGACACGGGCGCCGTCCAGGAGTTCACCATCGCTCCGGACGAGATGCGCGGTGGCCCGGTGTACTGGCAGCGATCCGCCGCGAATGGCGGCCCCTTGCTCTATCACTGGGGTGATAGCGACACGCTCAAGGCGTTCGCGTTCAACGGATCGACCTTTGCGACCACCCCAAGCGCCCAGGGAGGCACCACCCAGATCTGGCCCGGAGGCATCCTCGCCCTCTCCGCTAACAGCGATACGTCCGGCAGCGGCGTGCTGTGGGCGACGGTTGCGACCAGCGGCGATGCGGAAAACAATCCGCCGGTCCCGGGCGCGCTGTATGCCTACGATGCGAACAACGTTGCCAATGAATTGTGGGACTCCACGATGAACAAGGCGCGCGACGGATATGGCAATTTCGCGAAATTCGTGCCGCCGCTCGTTGTCGGCGGCAAGGTGTTTGTGGCGACCTCCTCCAATCAGGTCGCGGTCTACGGATTATTGCTCACGGTGTCGCCGCCCTCGGTGCCGTTCGGCAATCAGATGACGAACGTCGCCAGTGCGCCCATGACGGTCACGGTAACGAACACCGCCACCGCGGCGGTGCCGATCACCAGCATCACGCTCTCGACCAGCGGCTCGCAGCCCTTCTCGCAGACCAATACCTGCGGCGCGTCGCTCGCGGCCGGAGCGAACTGCACGATCAGCGTGGTCTTCAATCCGGCCGCGACCGGATCGGCCACGGCGACCTTAAGCGTGAACGCCGGCAACGGGGTGGGGCCTCAGACCGTGGCCTTAAGTGGTACCGGCATCGGGCCGACCTACACGGTAGCGCCGACCTCCGTGCCGTTCGGCAATCAGCTCACGAACGTCGCGAGCGCGCCCATGACGGTCACGGTGACCAACAGCAGCACCGTGGCGGTGCCGATCATGAGCATCACCCTCTCGACCAGCGGCTCTCAGCCGTACTCGCAGACCAACACCTGCGGCACGTCGCTGGCGGCCGGAGCGAGCTGCACGATCAGCGTGGTCTTCAATCCGGCCACGGCGGGATCGGCCACCGCAACTTTGAGCGTGAGCGCCGGCAATGGTGCGGGGACTCAGACCGTGGCCTTAAGCGGCACCGGTATCGTGCCGAGTTACGCGGTGGCACCGACCTCGGTGCCGTTCGGCAATCAGGTCATGAACGTCGCCAGTGCGCCCATGACGGTCACGGTGACGAACAGCAGCGCCGTGGCGGTGCCGATCATGAGCATCACGCTCTCGACCAGCGGCTCTCAGCCCTTCTCGCAGACCAATTCCTGCGGCACGTCCCTGGCGGCCGGAGCGAATTGCACAATCAGCGTGGTCTTCAATCCGGCCGCGGCGGGAATGGCCACGGCAACGATGAGCATCAATGCCGGCGGTGGCGCCGCAGCGCAGACCGTGTCCTTAAGTGGAACCGGGATGCCGAGCGTCACCGTATCGAGTTCAAAAAGTGGCGGGGGGGCGCTTGATGTCATTTCATTGCTGTCGCTACTGACCGTCATCGGGTGGGGACAGCGGCGCATTCGATGCGCGCCAAGGGAGGGAAATCGGTTAAAGCGACCCGAGTGTCGGTTCCCGTGGGCTTAAGCCGCTCCGCATTCGATCATCAACACGAAATCCAGCGTAAAGCCCCCCAAACGGTTCTTGAACAGGCGATAGCGATCGGCCCCGGAACGTGCCAGGAGCTCCCGCAGCGCCCTCTCCGATAGCAGGTGCATGTAGTCTCCCGCCGCCCAATTCAAGCGGTATTCCCCGCATCCACGGTGATGACCGTGCCGGTGATGTTGCGGCCGCCGTCTCCCAGGAGAAACTCGACGCTGCAGGCCACATCCGCAGGCTCCGGCATGCGGCGCAGGGCACTGCGCCGAGCGATTTTATCGCGATCCGAAGCGCTCAATTCATGCGTCATTTCCGTGGCGATAAAGCCCGGCGCGAGTGCATTCACGGTGATGCCAAGCTGCCCGACCTCGCGCGCCAGCGAGCGGGTGAAGCCGATCAGCGAGGACTTCGTGGCGCTGTACACCGACAGGCCGCTGTATCCGGTCGAGGCGACAATCGATGCGATGTTGATGATCCGGCCTGCGCGCTGCGCCATCATCGAGCGAACCACGTATTTCGACAGGAGAATCGGCGACAAGGTGTTAAGTTGGATCAGACGCTGAATATCCGCATCCCGCATGGTGCTGAGCAAGCCGCTGCTGCCCAAGCCGGCGTTGTTCACCAAGCCGAAGATCGGACCGAAGTCGGTGCGCACTGCGCGAACCAAGGGCGCGATCTGAGCCGTATCGGATAAGTCGCAGGCGCGAAATTCAATCGCGCCCGCACCACCCTTCGGCCGCACGGCGCGCCGCCGTTAGGTCCTCGCTTAAATTGCGTGCGACCGCAATGACTCGATATCCTGCCGCACTTAAGGCACGGGTCATGGCGAGCCCCAAGCCGCGGCTGCCGCCGGTGACGATGACGTTACGCATGAGGACGCACCAGCTTGCCGGCGGCCGTCAGCTCGAGTGTCGGGACGAAGCGCAGCAGTGCCGGTACCTTATGCGCCGCCAAGGTGCTGCCGACAGGCATTGAGCAGGTCATTCTTGACCCGTTCGGCGTTGTCCGCATCGCCCGGATTCTGTCCGTCCGATAACACCACCTCGGCCACGATGACGGCGCCGGTGATCGGATTGCGGCGCGCCTTGACCAAGGACATGCGCACGCGCGGATCGGCGTTGAGCACCGACTCGACCTCTTCCGGGTAGACCTTAAGGCCGCCGACGTTGATGATGCCGCCCTGACGGCCGCGAAAGTAGTAGCGCCCCGCCTGCAGTTCCACCATGTCGCCGGTATCGACGTAGCCATCATTCGCGACCAGGGCGGCGCCGCCGAGGTAGCGCGCCGCGGTGCGCCCGGACCGAATCCACAACGTGCCGTTCTGCACCTTCATGTCTATGGCCGCGTTCGGGTTGCCGATAAGATCCGCGGGAAAGCCGGCGAGCCCGTCGTTCACGTCGAAGGCCACGCCGGCCTCGGTGGAGGCAAACGCGTGCGCCACGCGCGCCTTCGGATAGGCGGCGCGCAGATTATCGAGCACCGTCTGGTCCGCCACCTCGCCCGACAGGCGCACATACTCAGGATCAATGAGCCCGGTATCGCCGCTCATCAGCGCACGGCGCCAGTGCGAGGGGGTGCCTGAAATATGGGTCACTCCGGCCGCCGCGGCGCGCGCGAAGAAATCGCCGACGGATTCGCCGCTGCTCGAGAGGACCAGAGGTGAACCGGAAAGAACCGCGCGCAGATAGATCTGCAGACCGCCGTAACGGCGAATGTCGTAGAACGTGCTCCAGACGGCGGGTTTGGCGGACTGCCGCGGCAGCGCGCCCGCCAGGCTTTCGAAGCTATGGACCACCAATTTGGGCACTCCTGTCGTGCCCGAGGTCAACAGGATCCACTCGGTGGCGAGGCTCGAGCGGCGTTGCAGAGTTTCCCGAACCGGCAGGGCCGAGGCGGTAAATCGCGCGATGGAGTCCAGGGCGGCACACTCGCTGCCGGCCTCGAGGATCACCGCGTCGGCTTGCGCCGTGTCGGCAACCCCGCGCAGCTGTTCAGCAGTCAAATCCGGCGTGCACAGAACGATGCGTCGTGCGACCCCGTCGAGTTCCAATAGCGCAACCGCGGTGGGGAGCTGCTCGCGGGTCGCCAAGAGGATTGATCGCCCGCGCAGCGATTCGAGCTTTCCGCCCAGGATCGATCCCGTCTGCTAGATCCGCCGCCGCGATGTTCGCAGCGCGCCCATGAAAAACGCCGTTAGACGCGCGACGGATTCCCACAAAGAACTCACTGAAGCGCGCAGCGTGGAAGGTCGAGCGGTGTCCGTCATGAGCTCATTATCATCCATGCAGCAAAGCAGCGGCAAGCGACCGATACCGCACGCGCTGTGGCATTCTGTCAAACGTGCCCATCCTCATCGAGAAAAACCCGGCGCGGTTGTCGGCCAGCTTGGGCGCCCTATTTCCATCGGGTGCGCTAGTGGCCGAGATGCGCGAGCCCGGAGATGCGACGCTGCTGTATCCCGATGAGGCCGCGCATCTGGGGCGAGCGGTGCCCAAGCGCGTGCAGGAGTTCGCCGCCGGCAGGCTGTGCGCGCGACGAGTTCTGACGGAATTGGGCATCAACGACTTTCCCATCAAGGCGGCTTTGGATCGGCAGCCGGTGTGGCCCGTCAGGCATCGTGGGCAGCATCACGCACACCACCGGCTTTTGTCGCCGCCGTGGCCGCGGAAAAAAAACACATGGCGGCGCTTGGCCTGGATTGCGAGTTGACCGGGAGCGTCAAGACGGAGCTTTGGCGCGAAGCTGTTTCGAGACAACGAAACGCGCTGGCTGCGCAGGCTGCCGCCGTCGCAGCAAGCAGCCGCCGCGACCTTGATGTTTTGCGCCAAGGAAGCCTTCTACAAGTGCCAGTACCCGCTAACCGGTCGAATGGCTGAATTTTCAGGATGCCTGGGTCGAGCTGCCGGCTTGGGGAGCGGGGCAGGGGACATTCAACCTCTACGCGAGCCGCCCCATTGCATTGGCCAGCCATGCGCATGCTGCCCATGCAGGGCCGATATTTATTTCACGAGGCGTTCGTCACCGCCGGTGTGGCGCTGCCGGCTTAGTCAATAGGCCTTCTCGTCGCGAAACACTTTGACGACGGTGAGCAGAATGATCTTGATGTCCAGCATCGGCGACCAATGCCGCAGATAGTCGAGATCGAAATTGACGCGCGCTTCCATTTCTTCCAGTTTCGAGGTTTCGCCGCGGCAGCCATTCACCTGCGCAAGTCCGGTAATACCGGGCAACACCTTGTGGCGCACCATGTAGCCCTTGATGAGCTTGCGGTACTCCTCGTTGTGGGCGACCGCATGCGGACGCGGGCCCACCAAACTCATCCGGCCCTGTAGAACATTGATGAGCTGCGGCAGCTCGTCCATCGAGGATCGGCGCAACACGCTGCCGACGCGGGTGATGCGTTGGTCGGTTCTTGAGGCCTGGCGTATCTGGGCGCCGTCCTCCGTCACCCGCATGGTGCGGAACTTGTAAACGGCGATCTCGCGGCCGTCCAAACCGTAGCGACGCTGCTTGAAGATAATGGGTCCGGCGGATGTGGACTTCACCAGGAGGGCGATCAAGACGAGCAGCGGCAGCAGCAGCAGCAGGATCACCGCGGAAAAGCCGATGTCCGTGAGCCGTTTGGCGACGCCGCGGTAGCCGTAAAAGGGCGTTTCGCACATGGCGACCACGGGAATGCCGTGGATCTCGCCCGAACGCGCCTGGATGAGGTCGAACACGAAGATGTCGGGCACGTAGTAGATCGACGCGGTGGTGTCGCGCAAGTCGTCGAGCAAATTCATCACGCGCTTCACGTGGCGAATCGGCAAGGCGATGAAAATGACATCCGTGCGATTGTCTTTCACGTACTGCGACATGTCGGCCAGGGAACCGACCAGCTTGGTGCCGCTTTCCATGCCCAGCCGATCGCTGCTGCGATCGTCGAAGAAACCCGTGACTTCCAAGTGCATCCCCGGATTGCTCGTCAAGCGGCGTGCGAGTTCCAAGCTGCTGGTGTTGTAGCCGGCGATGATGGCGGTGCGTTTGTCGAAAGCCTTTATCATGAAAACGCGTATCATCTCCTGCATCGTCAGGGTCACGACGATCAACGCGACCGGCGTGATCAAGGCCCAGGTGATGAATATTCGACGCGGGTATTCCTCGAGCGACTTGGTGACGTAGCCGACCGCGAGCAATACCGCCAACAGCAACAGCCAGCGGAATACGACATCGACGATGGCGGAGACGCGCGCCGAGGCAAACTGAGTATTCACTGCGCGAGGCGGTTGAACCAGGATGAGGCAGAGCACGGCAACGATGACGGCGGCGCTGGAAGAAGGATCGAATTTGGTGTCGAAAAAGATGATGGTCGCGTACAAGGACGCGACCGCAACCACCGCCGGCATCAGGGTTTGCACGCCGGTCAGTAGCGCGATGAGAAAACTCTGCTTCAGCAAGACCGGTTCGGGCATTTGGTATTCCGTTGTGGCGCGAACGTCGTTAGCTATATCCTTTGCGGTCGACAGTGGCGCAACGTGATTATCCTTTATTTTCGAATAAATCCAAGGATATTGGGCGTGATCTGAATCGAGAATATTTCAATTGGGTCTCCTGTTGAACGCCCTGAGGCAATTTCGCAACGAAATCCGAGGCTGCTTATGACCAATGTTCCTCTGCTCGATCTTAAGGCACAGTTCGCCCAAATACGCGAAGAAGTGATGCCGATCATCGAGCAAGTGTGCGCGAGTCAACGCTTCATCCTGGGCGAGCAGGTGCTGGGGCTCGAGGCGGAAGTGGCGCGCTATTGCGCCTCCTCGGCCGGGATCGGCGTCTCTTCCGGCACCGATGCGCTGTTGCTTGCGCTGATGGCTCTCGGTGTGGGCGCGGGTGATGAAATAATTACATCACCCTTTTACATTCTTCGCGACCGCCGGAACGATCGCCCGCTTGGGCGCGCGGCCGATATTCTGCGACATCGATCCTGTGACCTACAATTTATCGCCTGCGGCGGTGCAGGCATTCATCGATCGCGATTGCACCGTGCAGAACGGGACATTGATCAATCGCCGCACCGGAGGCCGGGTCAGCGGCCTGATGCCGGTGCACCTGTACGGCCAGGCGGCGGACATGGGCTCTCTCATGGCCATCGCGAGGCAATGTCATCTAAAAGTCATAGAGGATGCGGCTCAGGCCATTGGCACGGAATACCAAGGCAGGCGCGTCGGCTCGATTGGCGACATCGGCTGCTTTTCATTTTTCCCCAGCAAGAATCTCGGCGCCTTCGGCGACGCCGGCCTGTGCACGACCAATGACCCGGATCTTGCCGAGAGCATGCGGGTGCTGAGGGTTCATGGCGGCAAGCCCAAGTATTATCACGCGGTGATCGGCGGCAACTTCCGGCTCGATGAGCTGCAGGCCGCGGTGCTGCGGGTGAAGCTTAAATACCTCGATGGATGGACCGCGGCCCGGCAGCGCAACGCCGCCTTCTACGACAAGGCGTTTGCCGGATTGGGAATTAAGGACTCAATCGTGACGCCGAAGGCGATCGAGCCGGGCAGGCACATTTTCAATCAATATGTGGTGCGTGTGCGGCAGCGCGATGCGCTGAAGGACTTCTTGGCACAACGCAATATCGGCACGGAAATCTATTATCCGGTGCCGTTGCACCTGCAAAAATGTTTCGAGTACCTGAATTATTCAGAAGGGGACTTCCCCGAGTCAGAGCGCGCGGCGCGCGACACCCTCGCGCTGCCGATCTATCCGGAACTTGACGAGGGCCAGCTCAAGCACGTCATTGCGACGATTGCCGAGTTTTATCGCTGAGGCTTTAGGCCTTCTTGAAATCGTCCGGCAGCAGCTGGTGGCGCGACAGCAGTTTGTAAAAATCGGTGCGGTTGCGCTTCGCCAGGCGGGCGGCCTGACTGACGTTGCCGGTGGTGATCTGCAAAATCTGCGATAAGTAATTGCGCGTGAACTCATCGCGCGCTTCATCGAAGGAGGGCAGCCGGGTGGGATTGCCGCCCAAGGATTGCTGCACCAGTTCGGCGGTGATGATGGCGCCATGCGACAGCGCGACATTTTGACGCACGACGTTGTACAACTGCCGCACGTTGCCAGGCCACTCGGCGGTCGCCAGCAATTCCACCGCTTCCGGCGCGTAAATTTTGCGCTGGCCGCTTTCTTTGGCGATCTGTTCGAGGAAATGCGCCACCAGCAGCGGAATGTCCTCGCGCCGACGGTTAAGCGCCGGCACTTCGATGTGCACGACGTTTAGCCGATAGTACAGGTCCTCGCGAAACTGGCCGCTGACCATCAATTCGTGCAGATCGCGATGCGTGGTTGAGATGATCCGCACGTTGGTCTGCACGGCGTCCGCGCTTCCCGCCGGGCGAATGCTGTTTTCCTGCAGCACCCGCAACAATTTGACCTGCAGCCGCATCGGCATGTCGCCCACTTCATCGAGCAGCAGGGTGCCGCCGTCCGCGGTTTCGAACAGGCCCTTTTGGGCGCGCGTCGCGCCGGCGAACGCGCCGCGCTCGTGGCCGAACAACTCCGACTCCAGCAGATTCTCTGCCATCGCGCTGCAATTGATGGCGACGAACGGCTTATTGCGGCGCGGGCTGGCTTCGTGGATCGCACGCGCCAGCAGTTCCTTGCCGGTGCCGCTCTCGCCGGTCAACAAGACGCGCGCGTCGGTACCGGCGACCATGTTGGCCTGCGCCAGCTTGTCTTCCATCAGCGGATTGCGCGTCACGATGTTGGCGCGCCAGTCCTCGTCCACATGCGCAAAGCCCGACACCTTGAGCGCCTTTTGCACATGATCGAGCAGTTCCTGCTTGTCGACCGGCTTGGTGAGAAAGCCGAACGCGCCGCTTTGCGTCGCGTGTACGGCATCCGGAATGGTGCCATGCGCCGTCAGGATGATGACCCGCAAGCCGGGCCAGCGGCTTTGCAGCTCTTTCAAGAGCCCAATGCCGTCCATGTGATCCATGCGCAGATCCGTGATGACAAGATCCGGCCGGAAGCGCACACAGGCGGCCAGCGCCGCGGCCGCGCTCTCGACCGCTTCCACTTCATAGTTCTCGGCGCGCAGCCGAATCGTCAGCAGGCGCAACAACCCCGGGTCGTCGTCCACGACCAGGATGCGGGCTTTGCGCTTTTGCGGAGTCTGCGAATCGCGCGAATTGGGCTGCAATCCGAACGACAACGGGGTGGTGGCAGCATTCGAGTAGGCGTTCAATTGAGGTCTCTCCGGTGTCCGATTATGGCGTGCGAGGCACAGTCGTTCCGCGATCGTCAATGGATCGCTGCTCAATGTGAGTAACCGCCTCGAGTTTAGCCCTCGCCTCGTCTAAGGCCTTGCGCAACTTCGCATTTTCGTCCGACTCTGCCTGCAGGCGCCGGTTGATGGCGGCCACCTTGTCGCGGGAATCATGCGGCGTATCTTCGCGCATGCGGGCGTTTTCAGCCTGCAGTATCAGCCGTTGTTCGACCTCTTTGAGAGTCACACTGGCCAATAAGCGCTCCACAGGAAGAAGAGTTTCAGGCCGCGCTAGAAGTTCCGCCAGTTGTCGCTGCGCCGCGACGGGGTCGGCCCCGCTATAGCCGGGGGTTGCCAGCGCCAGGGCATATTTGAGCCTATTGCTGGTGGTCGGGGAGAGTTCGGCCGCGTCCTTGGCCGATTGGAACACCTCGGCCTGGCGGGCCGGGTCGCCCTGCGGCAGATTGCTCATCATTTCCAGCAAGGGCGCCACGGCGCCAGCGCCGGCATCCGCCGGGGGATCGTCCACGATGGCCCGGGCCGGGGGCTTGGGGCTGCCGAAGGTGCCGCAGCCGCCGACCCAGAGGGCGAGCGCGCACGCCGCAATGCGCTTACCGTTAAGCGGCATGTGCTTTTTGCCGCATGGCCGCGGCGGGCTGGCGCAGGGGCAGGCGCACGCGAAAATGCGCACCGCCGGCTTTGGCCTCGAGGATTTCGATGCTGCCGCCATGGGCGTTGACGAATTCTGTGACCACCGAGAGGCCGATTCCCGTTCCCTTGACATGTCCGCCCTGTGGCGACTTGCCCTGGTAAAAAGCCTCGAATATTCGATTGCGTTCCTCGGCTGGAATGCCCGGACCGCTGTCCACGACATCCAGCACCAACTGATCCCGCTCGCTGCGGGCGTGCAATGAAATCGTGCCGCCGCGGGGCGTGAATTTGACGGCATTGGACAACAGATTGTCGAGAATCAAGCGCACCTTGCTGCGATCGGCCAAGGGCGTGAGATCTTCGACCTGCACATCGAGCCGCACGCGCTGCGCCACCAGCGTCAGTTGCTGATTTTCCAGCACGCTCTTGATCAAGGGGCGCAGCTTGAATTCCGAAACCTCCAAGCCGACGCTCTTGGCCTGCCAGGCGCTGAAGGACAATAGATTTTCGATGAGCCGCTGCAGCTTCATGCCGTTCTCGCGCAAGATCGCCGTGACTTCGCGCTGGCTGCTTTGCAGCTCGCCGACCGCGCCGTCCATCAGGAGTTCGGTGCCTTCGCGGATATTTGCCAATGGGGTCTTCAATTCATGCGACATGTGTCGCAGAAACCGGTTCTTTTCCTGCGCCAAGTCCAGCAATCGGCCGCGCAGCCACTCCAGCTGCGCCGCCAGCCGCTCAAGGTCCGCAGGACCGCGAATGGCGATCGGCCGCGAGAACGTGCCTCGCCCGAGCTCGCTGATGGCCCGATCGATGGCTCGAATGGGCCTGCCGAACAAATAGGTGAATACCCCGACCACCGCCAGGGTCATGGGCACGAGCAGCAGGGTTTGCCAGACCAGATTCTGCTGCGCATGCTGCGTGGCCAGCTCCAGGCTGGTCGTTTCCCGGTCGATTTGCAGGCTGATCCGGTCCGAGACGCGCGAGGCGGCCTCCGAGAGCTGCGGAAAGGTGCCGATCAACTCCGCCATGTGCGCCGAGTTAGGCGCCGCACGCTTCAGATCCACGAGCAATTGATTGGCTCGCTCTTCCACGCCGCGCGCGCCCTGCTGTGACTCTTCGTCCAGCGGCAGCTTCAGCAGCTCCTGAATGGCCGTCACCAGCCGCACGTGGTGGCGCGCATACACATCCAAGAGATCGGCGCTGCCGATGATTTGATACAACTTTGCCTGGCGCTCGAGCGCACCGATCTCCTCGAACACGCGCTGGTTGTTGCGCGTACCCTGCATGCCGTGAACCACCAGCTGCTGGCTGCGAATCGACAGCCGGTTCATCTGCACGGCGGCGTTCACGATCGCAAACAGCAACGGCGCTGCCACGATCGTGAATCCGATCAACATCAGTCCGCTTAAGGACTTGGGCCGGGGAAATCGCATGGGCGGCATTCTAACAGCGTGTCGCAGCCAAAAAGGAGTGACCGGTTCGTATCTGTAGAATTGGCAGCATGAGCCGCGACGCGCCCTATTCGAAGCTATCTCCCGAGACGGTGCTGGATGCTATCGAGGCCCTGCATCATCGCTGCGACGGCCGCGTGCTGGCGCTTAACAGCTATGAAAATAGGGTCTATCAGATCGGGATCGAAGACGGCGAGCCCATAGTCGCCAAGTTCTATCGGCCTGATCGCTGGAGCGACGCCGCGATTCGCGAGGAACACGCATTTGCCGCGGAGCTTGCGGCACAGGAAATTCCCGTGGTGGCGCCGCTCACGCAAGCGGGCGAATCGCTGCATGTCCATCACGGATTCCGCTACGCTGTTTTCCCGCGCCGTGGCGGTCGCTGGCCGGAGCTGGGACTGCGCGATGATCGGGAATGGGTCGGCCGCTTCCTCGGGCGCATCCACGCCGTCGGCCGCGTTGCGCGCTTTCGCGAACGCGGCGCTCTTAGCGTTGAGGATCTCGGCCGCAATGCCCGCGATTTTGTGCTTGCGGGCGATTGGATGCCCGATTACCTGGCCACCAAGTACGCCGACGTGACCGATGAGCTGCTCGATGCGGTCGAGTCTCGCGCCGCGGGCTTCGGCGGGGCCGCCCTCGGGCGCATCTTGGGCGATTGTCATCGGGGCAATATCCTCTGGACCGAACAAGGTCCGCACTTCGTCGACCTCGACGATTGCGTGACGGGACCGGCCATTCAAGACCTGTGGATGCTGCTGGCCGGCGGCGTGCAGGAGATGCGCACTGATCTGAATGATCTGCTGCAAGGGTACGAGCAATTCATGCCGTTCGATCGTCGCGAAATCGCCTTGATCGAGCCGCTGCGCGCGCTGCGGATGATTCACTACTCGGCCTGGCTGGCGCGCCGTTGGCACGATCCGGCCTTTCCGAAGGCCTTTCCGTGGTTTGCCGAACCGCGCTACTGGGAGCAGCACTACCGCGCGCTCCAGGACCAGCTCGCGGCGGTTGAGGGGCCGCCGCTTGAGCTGTGAGGGCTTTGGCGTTTGTGACCGAGGGCGTTGTGATCGGCGCCATATTTGGTGATGATGCGCGGATGAACATGAGGCTCAAAGGCACTGAAGTGCTGCTGCTCTGCACCGTGGCGCTGCTCGGCGCCTGTCACAAGGATTCAGGCGCCGTGGTCGCGGCCGCGCCGCAGGCCAAGGTCAAGGCCCCGGTCATCGCCAAGAGCGGTCCGACGAGCGGGGAACAAACCGCGGGCATGATCGAGGCGGCCGTTTCCGGCAAATCCCTGCTGCCGGCGGAGCTCAAGTTCGATCTGCCCCAACGGCCCAAAGTGGGGCAGGCGCAGGAGGTCAATCTTGCGCTCATCGCGCAAGTGCCCGGTAACCCCGCCACGATTCAGGTGAGCGGCGCCGAGGGGCTAACCGTCGATCCGGGTGCGAGCCAGCTGGATATTCCGGCCACCGAAGCCGGCGAGGTCTACCGCCACACGGTGAGTATCACGCCCACGGCGGAGGGCGTGTTGCTCCTCGGCGTGAAGGTGTCGCTCAAGCACGATGAGGTCACCGACGCGAAGTCCTTTTTGATTCCCATCATCGCGGAGCGATGAAACTTAGGCGGGACGGGCGACAAGGCTCTATAATGGTGGGTTTCCCTCAAAGGCCCAACCGTGACTCAGAAACTTCGCAACATCGCCATTATCGCGCACGTCGATCATGGCAAAACCACGCTCGTCGATCAATTGTTGCGCCAGTCCGGAACGCTCGATGCACGCAAGGAATTGCAAGAGCGCGTCATGGATTCCAATGATCTGGAGCGCGAGCGCGGCATCACCATCCTCGCCAAGAACACCGCGATCACCTGGGGCGACTATCGAATCAACATTGTCGATACGCCCGGTCACGCCGACTTCGGCGGCGAAGTCGAGCGCGTGCTCGCCATGGTCGACTGCGTGCTGCTGCTGGTCGATGCGGTCGATGGCCCGATGCCGCAGACCCGTTTTGTGACGCAGAAGGCGTTCAAGCATGGGCTGCGGCCCATCGTCGTCATCAATAAGATCGATCGCGACGAGGCCCGCCCGGGCTGGGTGTTGGACCAGACCTTCGATTTGTTCGACCGGCTGGGGGCCACCGACGAACAACTGGATTTCCCGGTCATTTACGCCTCGGCATTGCGGGGTTTTTCCGGCCTCGAATCGACCGTGCGGCAGGGCGACATGCAACCGTTGTTCAAAACCATCGTCGAGCATTGCCCGCCCCCGGACGTGGATGTGGATGGACCGCTGCAACTGCAGGTCACGTTGCTGGATTACTCGAGCTACGTGGGCGCCATCGGTATCGGGCGCATCAAGCGCGGCACCCTCAAGCGCGGTATGGCGGTCACGGTGGTGTCGCGCGAGGGCAAGCAGCGTCCTGAAAGAATTACGCAAATTCTGGGCTTTCACGGCCTGACCCGCGTCGAGGTCGAGTCGGCGGGCGCGGGGGATATCGTGGCTTTTGCCGGCATCGCGGAGCCAAAGGTCTCCGATACGCTGTGCGATCCGGCAACGGTCGAGCCGCTGCCCAGTCTGACCGTGGATGAACCGACCATCAGCATGACATTCGAGGTCAACACCTCGCCCTTCCTGGGACGCGAAGGCAAGTTTGTCACCAGCCGCCAGATCCGTGAACGTCTGGAACGCGAGGCCATCCACAACGTCGCACTGCGGGTCGAGCCGACAGCCGACCCGGATAAGTTCATGGTCTTCGGCCGCGGCGAATTGCATCTCGGGGTGCTCTTGGAGAACATGCGGCGCGAGGGCTATGAAATGGCCGTATCGAGGCCGCGGGTGGTCATCAAGCAGATTGACGGCGCCGCGCACGAGCCTTACGAGCAGGTCACTGTTGATGCCGACGCCGAGGCTCAAGGGGACATCATGTCGGCCTTGGGCAGCCGAGGCGCCGAGTTGAAGGACATGCAGGCGGATGGCCGCGGCCGAATCCGCTTGGACTACATGGTGCCGTCGCGCGGTTTGATCGGCTTTCAGACCGAGTTTCGCACCATGACCCGCGGCACGGGCCTGCTGCACCATGTGTTCGATCACTACGGTCCGCTGGTGCAACGCGAATTGGGCCAGCGTGCCAATGGCGTGCTCATCGCCAACGGCCAGGGGACGGCGCTCGCCTATTCGCTCTTCACCCTGCAAGAGCGGGGCAGGTTGTGCATCGGCCCCGGGGAAGAGGTCTACGAAGGCATGATCATCGGCCTCAATAATCGCGACAACGACCTGGTCGTCAATCCCTTGAAGGGGAAGAAGCTGACCAACATGCGTGCGGCGGGCAAGGACGAGAATGTCGTGCTGACGCCGCCCATCCGCTTCTCGCTTGAGCAGGCCATGGAGTTCATCGATGATGATGAACTGATCGAGGTGACGCCCGGCTCCATCCGCCTGCGCAAGCGCAACTTGAAGGAAACCGACCGCAAACGCTCCGAGCGCGAAACGGCCGATCAAAGCATTTAACAGATTATTGAAACCGAGACCCGCGTCACGTCGTGGCGCCGGGATCTCCCTAACATCTGCTGCATTACATGCGGGAGATCTTAGGTCTTGTCACGCAAAATCGCGGCTGCCATTCGCAGCGAGCCTGCGCCGCCAGCGGACAGCCTCAATCATTTGCTCGAGCGCCAAATCGCGGAGTCGCGCGGCCGCGGCGGCGCGCCTGATGTCGACCGGCTCTTAGCAATTATCAGCGCGCACTACGATCGCATCGACGCCGAGCGGCGCGGCGTGGTGCGTTCCATGCAGCTGATGTCCGACGAGGCGCAGGCACTGACGCGCGAAATTCGCGAACAGACCGCCTCGCATCTTCAGGCGATCCTCGACAATGTCAAAGACGCCATCATCACGGTCGATGCCGCCGGCACGATCGAAACCTGCAATCACACCGGACAGCGCATTTTCGGCTATGCCGTCGAGGAGATGCTCGGCCAGCCGCTGGGATTTATTCTCGCGGACGTCGCCAGCGACCCGCGCGGGTATCTGGAGCGCTTGGCCACCAAGATAGACGATACGCACGTGGATCTGGCCGCGACCCAGACGTGGGGCCTCGTCAAAGGCGGCAGTAAAGTAGCGGTGGAGATCGCCGTCAGCCAGGCGAAGCTGGATCGCGTGGACGGCTACATCGTCTGTATTCGCGACATCACCGAACGGCATCTGGCGGAAGTGTCGATACGCGAGAGCGAGGGGCGCTACCGCACGCTGGTCGAGCATGCTCCCGAGGCGATCTTGGTCTTCGACGTCGACGCCGGCAAGTTCGTCGACGTCAACGACAACGCCTGCCGCTTCTTCAAGATGAACCGCGCCACGTTGCTCACTTGCGGACCCGACAAGATCAGCCCTGCCACCCAAGCCGACGGCACCCCGTCCTTCGGCGTGGCCCGCGGCTACATCGAAAGCGCGCTGGCGGGCGCCGTGCCGGTGTTCGACTGGCTGCATTGCGATTCGAGCGGGCAGACCTTCCCCTGTGAAGTGAGGTTCGTGCGGCTCCCGAGCTCCAACCGGCGATTGCTCCGCGCCAGCATCATCGACATCACCGAGCGCAAACGTGCCGAGGCGATTGCCTCGGGCGAACGGCGGGTTTTCGAGAAGATCGCCGCCAACGCGCCGCTGCCCGCGATACTCGAGGCGATTTGCGAGGTGATCGAGCGCGCCATGCCGGAATGCAGCTCGGCAATTAATTTACTGGATCCGGACAAGCAGGCGCTGGGCTTAGCGATAGCGCCGAATCTGCCGCGCGCATTCGTGTCGGCCATGGACCAGGCGCCCGTGGGCATACGTTTCGGCTCCTGCGCCGCCGCCGTGTACTTGAGCCGCCTGGTGATCGTCGCGGACGTCGAGACCGATGCGCTGTGGGAATTTCGCCGCGAGGCGGCGCGTCATGCGGGCATCCGGGCGGCTTGGTCGGCACCGATCGTCGCCTCGGACGGACAGGTGGTGGGCACTTGCGCTGTTTACCGTGCTCAGTCCGGCATTCCGCTCTCGAAGGATCATGAACTGATGCTGCGCATGGCGCAGATCGCCGGCATCGCGATCGAGCGCCGCGCGGCGGAAGAAGCGCTGCGCAACAGCGAGTCGAAGTTTCGCGGCCTGTTCGAGAGCGTCATGGAGGGTGTCTATCAAACCTCGCGCGACGGGCGCATCTTGGTCGCCAATCCCGCCTTCGTGAAATTGCTGGGTTACGACTCGGCGGAGGAACTCTACCAAGTTCCCGCCGGCTCCTTGTATTGGTACCCGAGCGATCGCGAAACCTTTGCGCGCCGCGCGGAGAGCGAAGGCGAGCTGCGTAACGAGGAATTCGTGATGCGCCGCAAGGATGGCTCCATGCTGGTGGTGGTCGAGAATAGCCGAGTGGTGCGCGACAGAAACGGTCGAGTCAGTGGTTTCGAAGGAACGCTCACCGACATCACCGAGCGCAAAAAGGCGGAAACGGCGGTTTTTCAAGCCAAGGAACGCGCCCAGGTCACCCTGCAATCCATCGGCGACGCGGTGATCACCACCGACTCCGAGGGGCGCATCGACTACATGAACCCGGTGGCCGAGAGTCTGACCGGGTGGGAGAACCGCGAGGCGCAGGGGCAACTGATCGGCGATGTGTTGACGGTGGTGGACGAGGCCACTCGAGAGGGCACCGAAAGCCCGGTAGCCCGTTGCCTTCGAGAGGGTCAAGTGCTGGGGCTGGCCGAACACACCGTCATGGTGAACCGCCGCGGCCAGGAAATTGCCATCCAGGATTCGGCGGCGCCGATTCGCGATCGCGCCGGCAATCTAATCGGCGCCGTGATGGTGTTTCACGATGTCAGCAAGGAGCGCCGGCTGCATCGCGCGCTGCACTACCAGGCCAGCCACGACGCGCTGACGGGTCTTATCAATCGCCGGGAATTCGAGAAGCGCCTGACCGTTGCCGTCGAAGAGGCGCGTCAAAATGCGCAGGCGCGCCATGTCCTCCTGTATCTGGACCTGGATCAGTTCAAGCTGGTCAACGATACCTGCGGCCATCCGGCAGGGGACTTGCTGCTGAAACAGCTCACCGGTGTGATTCAGGCGCGTGTGCGCGGCGGCGACACGCTCGCGCGGCTCGGCGGCGATGAGTTCGGCGTCCTGCTGCAGGACTGTTCGCTGGATCAGGCGCTGCGCGTCGCGGAGAGCCTGCGCCAGGCCATCCGGGATTATCGTTTCACCTGGCAGGACGGTGTCCTCGCCGTGGGCGTCAGCATCGGCATCGTGCAAATCACCCACGAGATACCCAGCGTCGCCAACGTCATGAGCGCGGCCGATGTCGCGTGCTATTCGGCGAAGGACTCGGGCCGAAATCGCGTGCAGCTGTACAAACCGGACAATGTGCCCGAGCGCCACCGGGAAATGCAGTGGGTTTCAAAGCTGGCGCGCGCCAAGGATGAAAGCCGGTTTGAGCTGTTCTATCAGCCCATCGTTCCGATCGGCAACAACGCGCACGAGCGCGAGCATTTCGAGCTGATGCTGAGGTTGCGCGACGAGAGCGGAACCATCGTCACGCCGGCCGAATTCGTTCCCGCGGCGGAGCGCTACAACGTCATGCCCTCGATCGATCGCTGGGTGGTGCGTCAGGCCTTGGACCGCGTGGTGCATCGGGTCGAATCGGGCGTCAAGCCGTTCACCGTCGCGGTGAATTTGTCGGGGACCTCGCTCAACGATGAGCGCTTTTTGGAATTTCTGATCGCCGAGCTGAGCGCGCGCGACCTGGCCCCGGGCGCGATGTGCTTTGAGATCACGGAAACCGCCGCGATCGAAAACTTGAGCAGCGTGGTGTACTTCATGCGCGAGCTGAAAACTCGCGGATGTCACTTCGCGCTGGATGACTTCGGCAGCGGCCTGTCATCCTTCATGTACCTGAAAACCCTCCCGGTCGATTATCTGAAGATCGACGGTCAATTTGTCGAGAACGTCACCCGTGATCCGGTTGATCGCAGCATGGTCGCGGCCATCAGCCAGGTCGGCAAGGCCATGGGCATCCAAACCATCGCCGAGCGGGTGGAATCCCCGGAAGTCTTGGCAGAACTCGGCCGCTTGGGGATCGGCTTCGCCCAGGGGTTTTATATCGCGAAACCCCGATCGACCGCGGAATTTCCCTACCTGCGCTGAAAATCCCCCGCTTCCGGAAAAATGTTGGGAAAGAGCGCCCGTGGGCGTAGTCTTGACGCCAGAACGCATTCTTCGGCCCATCGCTTCGGAGGCAGCCATGATATTCGGGATGTCTACAGCCGCATTTACGCAGCTTCATGTGATCATCAGCCTCATTGCCATCGCCAGTGGCCTCGTCGTGGTCCTCGGCATGCTGGGCGCACGGCGCCTACCCGGGATGACGGCTCTGTTCCTGATCACCACGGTCGCGACCAGCGTCACCGGATTCATGTTTCCCACACCCGTTGATGCGCCTCGCGTCATCGGCTCCTTCGACCCGCCGAAGGTCATCGGCTTTATCTCGCTGGTGCTGCTCGCGCTGGCGATTCTCGGCCTCTATGCCTACAAGCTCGCCGGTTCCTGGCGTGGGACCTATGTGATCAGCGCCATCATCGCCTTGTACCTCAATTGTTTCGTGCTGGTGGTGCAGACCTTCCAGAAGGTGCCCTTCTTCCATGCCCTGGCGCCCACGCAAAAGGAGCCGCCGTTCGCCGCGGCGCAAGTCTTGCTACTGATTCTGTTCATCGGACTCGGGATTGCCGCATTCAAAAAATTTCGGCCGCTGACACGCACGCCGGCGCTGGCACCGGGGCTTTAACGGACAGCAAAGCCCCTCGAATGAGGACAATGTTCAAACCAAAGCGGCGAGGCGGGCTCGGCATTCTGCTGCTGGCACTGCTGGCGCTGCGCGCGTATGTCCCGGCCGGCTTCATGCCGGCGAGCGGGACTCCGTTCCTGCTGCAACTTTGTCCTGCCGCATTGGCTGCCGAGATGCCGGCGAGCCATGCGCATCATCATTCCGGAACTCATGCCGATCTGGAATCTTGCCCCTTCGGCAGCGCTCCGGTCGGCGGGCCGGTTCCGCATCTGGATCTTGAATTCGCGGGGCCCGAGCAGGCCCTGCCGATAATTGCGGTGCAGACCCCGTCGATAAACCTCCGGCCACGACACTCCCATCAGCCACGCGGACCTCCCTCTCTCGCCTGAATTGCATCTTCAGCTGAAACGCGCGTTTCTCATCGAGGCGCGCGCC
Organism: uncultured Gammaproteobacteria bacterium; assembly: GCA_963749775.1. Lineage (GTDB taxonomy): Bacteria > Pseudomonadota > Gammaproteobacteria > Steroidobacterales > Steroidobacteraceae > Bog-1198. The sequence goes on along the minus strand of CAVVPB010000001.1, from coordinate 756,774 downwards.
CGATGATGTCGAGCGAGGGACAGATTCGTGATTTTTTCGATCAACCGTTTATATCTTGCGGCACTGTGTCTGGTGGCGCCAAACGCATGGGCGTGCGCGACCTGCGGCTGCACGTTGAATGCCGACGCCGCGATGGGTTATTCCGCCGAGCCGGGCTGGCGCGTGAGCCTGGAATACGATTACATCCACCAAGATCAACTGCGCAGCGGGACTCATGCCATTTCCACCGTACCGGACGGCGATGAGCTGGAGCACGATACGCTCAATCGTTACTACACGGTGGGCCTCGACTACAATCCCAATGCCGACTGGAACATCGACTTGCGCGTCCCTTACGTGCAGCGTACGCATTCCACTTACGGAAGCTACGATTCGAGTGAGCCGCTGCCGCCGCTTGAGCTATTCGCGCAGTGCCAGCATCGGCGACCTCCGAATCATCGGCGCCTTTCAGGGGATTCTGCCCAATCATAACTTGGGCGTGCAGCTGGGCATCAAACTGCCGACGGGGCGCTACGGGACCGATGTTAAATTTCAAAGCGGGCCGAATGCCGGGAATCCCTTGGACGCGAGCCTGCAGCCGGGCACGGGCAGCACCGACATCATCATCGGCGGCTATTTTTACCAGGCCATCAATCAGTCCTTCGATTTCTTCGCGAACGCGCAATTTCAAAGCGCCGTCAAAAGCAAACAAGATCAGCCCGGCAATGATTTTCGCCCCGGCAACAGCACCTCGATCAGCTTAGGTCTGCGCTATGAGGTCAATCCCAACTGGGTGCCGCAGCTGCAGCTGAATCTGCTGCACAAGGGCGTCGACCAGGGTGCTTTGGCCGATATCACCGATACGGCCGGCTATGTGGCGTACTTAAGTCCGGGGCTTACCGCGAATGTGCGCGGCAAGCTGTATGTGTACGGTTTCGTGCAGCTGCCGGTATATAGCGATCTGGTGGGCAATCAACTGTTTCCGCGCTATACAATCAGCGTCGGCGCCAGCTACGCATTCTAGGGAAGGCCATGAGCTTTGAATTGCAACCCCGCATCCACAATGATTGGGTCAGGCTGGAACCTCTGGAGGCCGGTGACTTCGAACGCCTGTACCGGATCGCATCGGATCCTCTGATCTGGGAGCAGCATCCCAGCAAAGATCGTTATCGGCGCGAAGTGTTTGAGGGCTTCTTCAAAGGCGCCATGGAGTCGCGCGGGGCGTTTCGCGTCATCGATCATGCCAACGGCGAGCTGATTGGAAGCTCCCGGTACAGCGATTATGAGGAAGCCAAGCGCCAGATCAGCATCGGCTATACCTTCATTGCCCGCAGCCGCTGGGGCACCAACACCAACCGCGCCCTAAAAACGCTGATGCTCGATCATGCGTTCAAGTTCGTGGATCGCGTGACCTTCAAGGTGGGCATCAACAACTGGCGTTCGCGCAAGGCGATGGAGAAGTTGGGCGGGATTTATATCGGCGAAGAACAGGTCAGTTACTCCGGCGAAGCGCCGCATCCTAATGTCATCTTCGAGATTAGCGCCGCCGATTGGGCGAATCGGCCCTAAGCTTCGTCTTTAAGAAATCCGCTTAAGCGCTACCCGCAAGCCATCGCTCGGCTTGGCGATCGGCACCAGTTGATACGGCATGATGTAGCCGGGCGCCGTGCTCCAGCGATAGCGCAACAACAGTTGGTGCATGATGGCCTTGATCTGCAGGGTCGCAAAGTGCTGACCGATGCACATATGGGCGCCGCCGCCGAACGGCACCCAGGCATAGGCGTGGCGCTTATCCTCTTGCCTTTCGGGACTGAAGCGCTCGGGATCGAATCGGAAAGGTTCGCTCCACAGCGAGGGCATGTAATGCACATGAATGGGGTACAAGCCCACCAACGTGCCCGCCGGTATGGCATATCCTTGAAATACCGTGTCCTTGGTGCACATGCGCGGCATTGAGGTGAGCGGCGGCGTCAAACGCAACGCCTCGCGCATCACCCAGGTCAGCTCGTCGAGCTGATCCAGGTCGTCATGTTCGAGCTGGGCCTTGCCCAATGCCATTGCCTTGGCGCGCAGCCGCTCCTGCCACTCGGGGTGGCGCGCCAGCTGATACATCATGGTGGTCAGCGTGCTGGTGGTCGTGTCATGCGCCGCCATCATCAGGAAAATCATGTGATCGATGATTTCCTGGTCGGTAAACCGCTCACCCTGTTCGCTCTGGGCGTGACAGAACTCGCTGAAAAAATCGCTCGTATGGGTCGCCCGTTTCGCCGGCATGAGCTCGCGGAAGCGCTTCACCAGCAATTCTCGGCCACGCACGCCGCGCCACATCTTGAAACCCGGAATCGGTACGCGAAGAATCGCCAGCGATGCGGCCACCGTGGCGACAAATGCGCGATTCAGCTCCTTGGAGCTGCGGCCCAAATCGACGCCCATGAAGACCGAAGCGGCCAGGTCCAGCGTCAGTTGCTTCAAGAGCGGAAACATCTGCCGCGAAGCGGATGCCTCGCTCGACGGCAACCAGGCGCCGATGCCAAGAGCGATGGCCGGTCCCATCTGCTCAAGATAGGTGCGCAAGGCGGATTTTCGAAAGGCAACCTGCATGATGCGCCGCTGATAGCGATGCTCATCGCCATCCATTCCCATGATGGCGCCGGGGAAAACCCGGCCGATGTAAGGCTCCCAGCCGAGCTTATTGGAGAAGGCGCCATCGCGATTCTTCCAGACAAATTCCAGCGCATCGGGCCCCAACAAACTGATCATGCCGCCGCGGCCGATCGCGACCCGCCATGCCGGTCCGTGGACCTGCTCCAGCGAGTTCAAATGGCCGACCATGTCCTTGCGCATCGCGAGGATCTGCCCGATCGCCGAAGAGCGCAGCGTCGGAATCGGCTTTAAGGCCGCCGGGGTTTCGGCCATGGAAGCCGACAATTCCGTTACTTGCTGATTCATAGTTTCACCGTCTTTAAGGCACTCTGGGAGCGGCCTTTCACCAAGCGATGACGGATGTTAGCAGAGCTTCAGAACGAAATTCTCGCGCCGGCGAAATAGGCGCGCGGCATGCCCGGGCTTTGGAATCGATTGTCCACGGCAGGATCGTTGGAGGCCGCATTCGGCGGAACGCCGGGCGCCCCGACGCCGGTGGGGTCGCTATACAAGCCATAGGTCGCATAGCGCTCATCGAAGAGATTTTGCACATTGGCATAAATCTCCAGGTGCTTGCCGGCGCGATAGGAGGTGCGCAGGCGCACCACATGGTAGCCGGGCAACTGCGGATTCTGATTGGACTCGTCGCCGCGGTAAAATGAGCCGCTCGCCAGCACCAGCGAGCCGCCGAGCGACCAACGGGGCGTCAGTGCGTAGTCGGCGCCGAATTTGAAACGGCTCAAGGGAATTAGGGGCAGCCTATCGCCGGGCAGCACTTGAATGTTGCCGTTGGCATCTTGAAACGGATTCGACGGCGACGGCAGCAACAACGGCGAGCGGAAGGTGGCGTCGACGTAGCTATATTGCGCATAGATCGACCAGGCTCGATCCTGATAGTTCAGGCCCGCTTCGAACCCCTGGCGGCGGGTGGAGCCGATGTTCTGGAAGAAACCGCTGCTGACCGATGTCGCGATGCCATAGATGTCATCGTCCGAATTGGTTCGAAAGACGCTGACATTCCAGGAGAGCTGCCCGGATCTCGACGGCCGCCTCAGGCCCAATTCGACCGTGTGGGCGATCACCTGCCGCAGATTCGGCGGATCGCCGGCAAGATTCGAGGGCAGCAAGCAGGGCTGCGACGGATCGGAGCACTCGATCTCGCTCGCCGTCGGCGCGCGATTGTTGGTCGAATAGCCTGCATAGGCAGTGACGGTGGGCGTCAGCTGGTAGGTGGCGCCGAGGGCCGGATTAAAGTGCGTGAATCGGTTGTTGCCGTTCAAGGCGGTGCCGAGTTGATCCGACAGATCGATTTTCGCGACGTTGTATCGGCCGCTTGCCGTGACGGAGAGTCGCGAATTCACATCGAAGGTATCGGTGAGGTAGAAGCCGTAATACTTGTTGTTGGCATTCAAATTGACCGGCGTTGCGGAAAAATCGCCGCCTTCGGGCGTGTTCACGAACAGGCCCGGAGGGAGCACCGTGAGCGACGGCATCGAGCACCCCGACTTCGGTGCCGGAAAAGAAATTGGTTTCCGCGGTATCGAAGGTCGCGCCAATGGCAAAATGATTGTCGTGACCCAAGAACACCGCAAGGTCGGTCAATTGCAGGGAGGCGCCGAGACCGTTCGAGCGAATGCGTTCAAAATCATTTTGGCCGATCAAGTGGCTGCCGCCGTTTGAGATATCGGGAAGGCTTAGGCCCTCTGCGTTGAGAAGCGGCGTGGTGCCGTCGCTTTGGCACAAGGATCCCGCCGGCAGTTACCGTGGTACAGGCGGTGAAATCCGAGCCATCGCCGTTGGCGACGCTCTGGCGGTAATTGCGCGCGTAGAGCACGCCTTGCAGCGCCAATCGGTCGGTCAGCTTGAGGTCGGCGTTGAGCGTGACGAAATCCAGCGTGTTGAGGTTATTTTGCGGGCCGGTGAACACATTTCTGGTATCGATGGCGAGCGACTGGACCGGCGCCGCACCTTGGCCGAACAAGCGATTGTCCGCGCGCGTGTAGCTCAGATCGATGCTGGCGCCGCCTTCATGCAGGCTTAAATCGAGGTAGTACTGGCGCACGACGTCTTGCGAGAAAAACCGCCAGCCATCCTGATCCAAAAGACGCGCCGCGGCATACAGCCCGACCACGCCGTTGTTCACGCCATATTCGGCAGCGCCCTGACGCTGGTTGAACGAGCCGCCGGAGAAGTCCGCGTCCAAGCCGGTCGAGGTGAAGCCGTTCTTCATGGTCACGGAGACGGCGCCGCCGAGCGCGTTGAGACCGAATAAGGGATTGGCGCTGACGATATCAACCCGGCGGATGGCGATATCGGGAAATAAATCCCAGTTGACGGTATCACCGAAGGCTTCGTTGATGCGCACACCATTTTGGTAGACCGCCAAGCCTTGCGGCGTGCCGAGCACCGGCGAGGCTTCGAAGCCTCGGTACAGAATGTCGGGCTGGAACGGATCGGCCAAGGTGTCGTTGATATTTACGCTGCCCAGCCTTGTGCCGAGTGCGTTGATGAGGCTGGAGCTGCCATCCTGCCTCAAGTCGGCTTCGGATAGGGTTTGCACATTGCCCGGCACCTTGTCCACATCCACCGTCATGCCGGGCACCGGTGTGGTCCCGATCACCACGATCTCCTGCAGCGGCGGCGCGGCGCGCTCATCGAGCGCCCAGGCGCGCGGCATCGCGAATGCCAATCCGCACACGAATAGCGTGCTGTGAAGTCGGCTCGCGAGGGGGTAAATTCTAGGCACTGTTTCCGTAAGGGTTTTGTCTGAAGTGCATGCTTCCATAGGCAGTAAGAATTGAAAATGGGATTTTTTCCCGATTTTTTTCCCGCCGCGACCGGGCGCGCTATGCTGTGGCTGTGAGCATCGCACCAGGCGAGGATCGAGGCAGACGAATTTCCGCGCGGCGCGATCTCGCGGTCGTGATTCTCATCTCCCTGGCGGCCGCATTTGTCTGCGTGAAGTTCAATGTCAGCGAAGCTCTGTCGAGCTGGACACGGCCGCATGAGCGCCTGCAGCTCGATGAATTGCCTGGAATACTGCTGGTCGTTGCGATCTGCCTCATTTGGTTCTCCTCGCGCCGCTACTTCGAGGCCCGGCGGCAATTGGCGTTGCGCGAAGCGGCGGATTTGAAACTGGCCGAAGCGCTCGCTGAAAATCAACGCCTGGCCCAGAACTATGTCGACACTCAGGAACAGGAACGCAAGACGCTTGCTCACGATCTGCACGACGAACTGGGCCAGTACGTCAATGCCATCAAGCTCGATGCCGTCGCGATACGCCAAGCGACCGAGAATATGGAGGCGTTGCACGCACCCGCGCGCGCCATGATCGCCAACATCGATCGCGTTTACGATGTCTTGAGGGGCCTCATTCGGCAGCTTCGCCCCGTCGGTTTGGACGAATTGGGTGTCCTCGCGGCTCTCGAGCATTGCATCAACGAGTGGCGCCTGCGCCTTCCCGGGACGACGCTCGAGATGTCGAGTATCGGCGAGTTGGACAGCCTTAGGAGAAGCTCGCGGTTTGGTGATTGTTCGACTGGTGCAGGAAGCGCTCACCAATATCGCGCGCCATGCACAGGCCACGCAGGTTCGGATTGAAATTAGGCGCACAGAGACGCCCCGGGGAATCGAGGTCATGATTTCTGACAACGGCCGCGGGGCCGACCCTAATCGGCCGCGAACCGGTCTGGGACTGGTCGGAATGCGCGAGCGTGTCATGGCGCTGGGGGGCTCGATCGAGCTCGCGAGCGATCGCGGCCAGGGGTTCACCGTGAAGGCTTTTCTGCCGCTGCCCTCATCACCGTGAGTGAATCGGCTCAAAGGATAGGCGTTCTGCTGGTGGACGATCATGCGGTGGTACGCGAGGGATACCGGCGCCTGTTGGAACGCGACGAGCACCTCCGAGTGGTGGGCGAAGCGTCCGACGCCGCCGAAGCGATGCGCTTGGATGCGAAGCTGCGCCCTGATGTGATCGTGCTGGATATTGCGTTGCCGGGCGTGAGCGGAATCGAGGCATTGCGGCGCATCCTGGCTCGAAGGCCGGACGCCTGCGTGCTCATGTTCAGCATGCATACCGACGGCATATACGCCACGCGTGCCATGGACGGCGGCGCGCGCGGCTTTGTCAGCAAAGCGAGCGCACCTGATTTGCTGGTGGCCGCAGTGCGTTGCGTTGCCGAGGGATTGCGCTACTTGAGTCCGGACGTAGAGTCCTCGATGGCCAAGCACTCATCCGACGCCCATCACCTGGCGCAGGCCCTCTCGAGTCGGGAGCTCGAGGTCTTAAGACTGCTGACGCAAGGGTATGGGGTGGACGAGATCGGCGCGCGTTTGGGGGTGAGCCCAAAAACCGCGGCCAATCATCAGTCCTCGATCAAACAAAAATTGGGCGTCAACAATGCGCTGCAACTGATCTTGGTCGCGCAGCAGTACGGCCTCGATTTGCGCAAGTGAGCCGCCGGCGCGATCTACGCGGCATCGCTCATGAGCCTTTTTTGGGCGGTGAATCTGCCGGCGGCGAGCGCCGCGGATGCCTCGACCATTTACGTTGCCCGCCGCGGATGGCATGTCGATATCGGATTGGCCATTGCCGATTTGGGCGCACCGCTCGATGCCGTGGCGGCCGATCTTCCCGGCATGAGCTACGCATTTTTCGGGTTCGCCGACAAACATTATCTGCTGGCCGAGCATCGCAATGCGCCGGTCTTGCTCGGGGCACTGTGGCCCGGAGCGGGGATCATGCTGGTAACCGGGTTGGCCTCGTCTCCCGAAGAGGCATTCGGAGCGCAACACGTGATTGCCTTGAGCTTGAATGCAGAGCAGCTGCGCGCGCTGCAGTCATTCATTTGGAGATCACTGCGTACCCCAAACGAAACTTTAAGCGTCTACCAGACCGGACCCTACGAGGGGAGCCTGTACTTTCTGGCGGCGCCAAAATACTCGGCGTTGCATACCTGCAATACCTGGGGGGCGGAGGCGCTGCGGGCGGCAGGCTTTCACATGCATACCGCCGGCGTTGTTTTCGCCGGTCAGCTATGGTCGCAGGTGAGGCGGATCAAGGAGACGCAAGATCGAGAGCTTCCCTGCTCTGCGACTGCCGCGGCTGAATCTAGGTGCAGGGGGGCCGTGTCCCGTCCTGGCACACCACCGTTGTGGTCGAATTTGGCGGTACTACGACGGTAGTCTTGGCCGGGGGAGGGGGGCTGCTGCTGCTGACACAGCCGGACAGCATCGCCGCCGCCATCAACAGAGTCGAAAGCGTTTTCATGGTGAGCTCCTTCTGTTTGCGCGGCCATTCTGTCCCGGGCGCCGCTGCGAGGGCAGGAGCCGCCGGCGCATGGCTGCATGGGCCGATGACTCCTCGTCATGTCATCGGCTGTCCTACATAAGGGACATATCCATTCGGCATAGCCTTATTTCGGCATCGACTATGCTGATGGGCCCCGATGCCCGGATAATAGAGGCATGGCGACGATTGCGACTGAACGCGTGCTCACGGTCCATCACTGGAATGAGACGGTATTTAGCTTCACCACCACGCGTGATCAAGGCCTGCGCTTTGAGAATGGGCACTTCATCATGCTGGGCCTGCGCATTGACGAGAAACCGGTCATGCGAGCCTACAGCATCGCCAGCGCCAATCACGAGGAGCATCTCGAATTCTTGAGCATCAAGGTCGCGGATGGGCCGCTCACCTCGCGGCTTCAGCACGTCAAGCCCGGCGATGAAGTTCTCGTCAGCCGTAAGCCCACGGGCACCTTGCTGCTGCATGATCTGAAGCCCGGCAAGCGTCTGTACCTCTTGAGCTCGGGCACCGGACTTGCGCCGTTCATGAGCCTCATCAAGGGTCCGGAAATCTACGAGCGCTTCGAGAAGGTCATTTTGGTGCACGGCGTGCGCTACCGCAGCGAGCTGGCGTACCGCGATTACATCGAGTGGGAATTGACGCACCATGAATATCTTGGCGAACAGGTGCGCGAGAAGCTGGTGTATTTTCCCACCGTGACGCGCGAACGATTCCGCTATCAAGGCCGCGTCACCGAATTGATCGAAACCGGCAAGCTGTTCGAAGACATCGAAATGCCGGCCCTCGATCCGGCCGAGGATCGAGTCATGATTTGCGGCAGTCCCGCGATGCTGGCGGACCTTTCCGCCATGCTGGATGCGCGCGGGTTTAAGATTTCGCCGCATGTGGGCGAGCCCGGCGACTACGTCATCGAGCGGGCGTTCGTCGCCCGCTGAATGCTGCCGCCATACAGTAGTCACGGCATCGGACTACTGGATTTACGAACTCCAAATGGGCGCGTAGAGTTTCGCCATGCCGCGCAAGTTTCTCGGACATCAATCCTTCAAGGGCCGAGGCGTCTCCGCGAACGTCGCGGGGCGATTCGACACGCTCACCCTCGAGCAGGCGGATGACGGATGGTATCAGGACGAAATCGTGGAGAGCCCGAGCGAAACGGTGCTGCCGGACCGGGCCCGCAGCCTCATCACGTCGAATGACTCGCCGGATGTAGGATTTGAGGTCTCCATCAATCCCTACCGCGGCTGCAGCCACGGCTGCGTCTACTGCTTCGCGCGCCCGAGCCACGCCTATCTCGGGCTCTCGCCGGGATTGGATTTCGAAACCAAGCTCTTCTACAAAGCGGACGCGGTCAAGCTTCTGGAGGCGGAACTCGCGAAGCCGAAGTATGTTTGTAAGACCATTGCGCTCGGCATCAACACGGACGGGTATCAACCTCTGGAAAAGCGACTGGAAGTGACGCGCGGCATTCTTGGCGTGCTGGCGCGCTGCCGGCATCCGGTGACCATCGTGACAAAAAGCGCCTTGATTATTCGCGACCTTGACCTGCTCGTTGATCTGGCGAAAGACCGGCTGGTATCGGTCATGCTCAGCGTTACTTCGTTGAGTAACGACATCAAGCGCACGCTCGAGCCGAGGACGGCGTCGCCGCAGGCGCGACTGCGGGTGATCCAGCAATTAGCCGAAGCCGGGATTCCGGTGGGCGTGCTGGTAGCGCCGGTGATCCCGGCGATCACCGATCATGAGATGGAAGATATTCTCGCCGCGGCAAGGGCGGCCGGCGCGACGCGCGCCGGCTACGTGTTGTTGCGGCTGCCGCATGAATTGAAGATTCTGTTTCGCGACTGGCTGGCGGAACATTATCCGGATCGCGCCAGGCACGTGATGTCGCTGATCAACCAGGCGAGCGGCGGCAAGGACTATGATTCCAGCGTTTGGCACGCGCATGCGCGGTAGCGGCCCGTATGCCGAACTGCTGCGCACGCGATTCGCGTTGGCCAAGCGCAAGCTGGGTTTTGCCGGCGCGGACGAGCGCTACGATCTTGACACCACTCTCTTTCGCGCACCGCGAGCGGATTCGCCCCAGCTGAGCCTCGGGCTCTGAACCTCACGGGTCTGCGGCGTTGCGTGTGACGATCAGCTGAAATTTGCGCGTACGCTCGTTGAGCGGAATGTCCGCGACGATCGGCACCTCGAAGGTCACGTTGCCCAGGCCTTTTTGCCGCAGAATTTCCGTGAGCCGCAATTTGACCGCAGCGGCCGCGGCGGCGCGCGCTTCTGCATCGAGCGTCTGCTCGACGCAGATCGGAAAGCGGAACGAGGTTTGGCCCGTTATCTGCAGTTGAAATCGCGTGACTCCCTTGACGAATATTTCGTTGATGGTGTGTGGGCTGATGAAATCCTTCACCCCCTCGCTGTTGATGAAAATCGGCATCTGCTCGGTGCGGCCCACCAGATTTTGGATCACGATGGGGCGCGCGCCCGGCGGGCTCACCGGACGCAGGATGTCGGACATCCGGTAGCGAATCAGCGGCATGGTGTAGTTGTATAAATTGGTGATGATCGAATGATCGTCGTAAAGCTCGAACAGCAGATTGTCGTCGATGAGCGTCATCGTCTCGTGGTCGGGATTCGACAACCCCATCATCATGTGTTCGGTGCATGCGTACAGGCTGGAGGTGAGGGCACCGCCGAACGACTCGGACAGGAACCGCATGTCGGCGTGAGTCACCATCTCGCCGGTGGCGGAAACGGCGGCGGGCTTTAGTTTCAATCGCCCGGCGCGCTGCTCCTCGCCGAGCATCTTTAAGGCCGTGGTGTAGCCGAACAGCACGTCCGGTTGAAACTCATTGAGCTGCGCGACGACATTCGGCAGCGCCGTATTGACCTCAAAGGCCCGGGCGTCGAGAAACAGGCGCCGCAAACCGCGCTGCATGGCGGTCACCCCCGTGACCCCGGCGAAGTGGCCGCCGGTCGCGCCATAGAACGCGATTCTGATGCGCCGTAGGCGCAGGCGGAGGCGCGGAAATACGCCGCGAAACGCCTTGCCGTTGCGCATCATGGCGGCGCTCATCCGCGCCTGATCGGCGGGCGCGAATAGAAAGTAGCCGACCTCGCCGGAAGTTCCCGAGGTATGCACCACGGTGAACTCATCGAACAGCAAGTCCTTCGGATCTTGCGAGCGGGTGAGGAAGTCCGCGACCACCTGCTTGCTGAGGCGCCGATCGGTGACGATCTCATTGAAATTCGCCATGAGAATGGACTTGGTCAGCACCGGAAAATCCGCGGGCGAGCAGGTCTCAACGTCGAGCGCGCGCTCGCGCATGAGGCTCGCGTAATAGGGAGAGTGCGCCTGGGCATGACGCACCAGCGCGCGAAATTTCCGCTCTTGAGCCGCGTCAAGGGCGAGGTCAAGGCTCGACATATTGCTCAGGAGCGTAGCATGATTGCCGTTGTCCTAAGCGCTGCCGGAGAGCCGATGACCACGCGACGAGGCTTGTTGAAGATCGGCGCCTATCTTGCTGCCAACGGCATGCTGCCCAAGGCGATCGGTGCGGCTGCGAAGCCGCAGACCTTGCTGATCCTGGGCGGCACGGGCTTTATCGGACCGCATCTGACGCAGGAGGCGTTGCGGCTCGGTTGGAAAGTGACGCATTTCAATCGAGGCCGACACAGTCCCGACGGCGTTGCGAACGTCGAGACACTGATTGGCGACCGCAATGGCCAACTCGATGCGCTGCGGGGCCGCAAGTGGGATGTGGTCATCGACGACACGGGCCAAATTCCGAAGTTCGTGAAGATGTCTGCCGAATTGCTGGCCCCCAACGTGTACTACTGTCTCTTCATCTCGAGCATTTCCGCGTACGCGAGCTTTGCACAGCCCAACCATGAGGATTCGCCCACCGGGAAACTGTCCGATCCGGAGACCGACAAGGTGACGGATGAGACGTACGGGCCCATGAAGGCGTTGTGTGAACACTATACGGCGGAGGCATTCAAGAAGCGCTCCAGCATCGTTCGGCCCGGTTACATCGTCGGGCCTCTCGATGCGTCCGACCGCTTTACCTACTGGCCGGTGCGGGCGTCGAAAGGAGGCGAGATGCTGGCGCCGGGTACGCCGCGTGATCCGATTCAAGTCATCGACGTGCGCGACCTGGCGGCGTGGATGATGAAGCTTGCGCAACGACGCACGGTGGGCGTTTTCAACGCCGTGTCGCCGCCCCGCGCATTCACCATGGGCGATCTTATTGCGGCCAGCCAACGAGCGACGCCGGGCGCCGCCACCCGTGCCACCTGGGTGCCGGAGGATTTTCTGGCGAAGCAATGGAAGCCTGAGGAGCTCGATCTGCCACCCTGGTCGCCCATGACGGGTGAGACGGCGGGCGCCTCGCTCACCGTAACCACGCGTGCGCAACAAACAGGCCTCAAAACGCGTCCCATTGAGGAAACCGTGCACGACACGCTCGATTGGTTTCATACGCTCCCCGCGGAGCGGCAGGCCAAGCTGCGCGCGGGCCTGGAGCCGCAGAAAGAGGGCGATACCCTGCGCGCGTGGCACTTAAGCAGCCCCACGGGCTAAAACGATGGTCCTGCGATCAAGTATCGGCTGATTCCAAGGCGGGCGCGTTTGGGGCGCCGGCGCGTGATTTTCCGAGCGCCAGCGCCAGCAGCGTCCACAGCGCCGCAATCACGGCACCCGCCCAGCCGACCCCGGGGGCGCCCCAACCGAAGCCGCTGGTCATTAGCTGATACATCGAAGCGCCGGTCGCATCGCCGCCCCGATAGATAAAGGTATCGATCAAGCTCTTGGCCTTGTATTTCTCCTCGCGCGTGCAGACGGTGAAGAGCGAATCGCGGCACGGGCGGGTGATGGCGTATTCGCCGACCCTGCGCACCGCGAGGACGCCCACGAGCACGATGAAACTCGGCAGCAGCGCAAAGAGCGTATAACCGGCCACCATCAGCACCGGCACGGAAACCAGCAGCGCGCGCTGCCCGACCCGATGGTGCAGGCGCCCGAACAAGAACAACTGAGTGATCAGCGCAAAGCTTTGCACCCCGAAATCAACATTGGAAAAAAAGCGCGTACGCTCATCGCTGGTCGCGAAAATCTTGGCGACGAAGGCCTGCTGTTCGAGATACAGAAACGTCGTCACCCACGACAGCAGGATTACGAACAGCGCGATGCCTAACAGGTACGGCGAGCGAATCACCTGATGAAATGCCGCCAGAATGCCGCCGCCCAGCGGCGTGTCCACCTCGTCGCCGCGCGCACCGGACCCGAATTGCCGATGCCAGTGAGTCACGCGCAGCATGAAGACCTGCGAGCCGGCGAGCAGCGCCGCGGAGATCAGCAGCAGGTTGATCGTACCCAGAGGCAGCGCGAGTTGGCTCGCGATCAGCGGACCGAGCAAGCCGCCCGCGCTCGCGCCGGCGGCAATGAAGCCGAACATACGGCCTGCCTGTTCGCGGGTGAACACATCGGCCATCAGGCTCCAGAACACGGCCACGATGAAGAAATTAAAGACGCTTACCCAGACGTAGTAGGTGCGCGCAATCCAGACATGATCCTGCTGCAGGTTGAACCAGAGATAGAAGCCCAGCAGGTTGGCGGTGAAAAACGCGTATACCCAGGGCAGGAACACCGGGCGGCGAAAACGCGAGGTCAGCCAGCCGTACACCGGCTGCAGCGCCAGCATCGCGATGAACGTGCCCCAGAACAGCGACGGAAGTTTCTCCACGCCGGAGGTGATGCCCATGGTGTCGCGGATGGGCCGCAAGATCGTGTAGCTGGAGAACATGCAGAACAACGTGGCAAAAGCCGCCAGCAGCGCCGGCAACTCCTCGGGCCGCACCGATACAAGACGGTGAACGATGTGCGCAACGCCAGATTCGCGTTTCAATGGATGCCGTGCGTCGATGAATTGAAGGCAATCACTTGGGCTTGCGGCAGTCTATCGATCCGCAATGGCGGCGTCTTGAAAATCGCTGAAGAGGAAATACGAGTAACGGCTCGCCGAGCGCCGCCCAGAAATGAAGATCAGAAGATTGGGGCCGGCGCGTTCAAAGTGACGCCCCGGCCTTAAGCCACACGGGGGTGGTTATTTGTCGCGCGGTTCTTGCTTGGCTTGCTGCGCGAAGTGCTGCGGGAACATGAGCTGTTTCATTTGAGGGGCCCAATTGCGGGTCATGTTTTCATAGACCGCCATTTCCACTTCCGAGGGCGGACGGGGCTTAAATTGCAACACCTTGCACTCGCTCAATGGTGTCATCCTCGATGAGTGGTAATAATTACAGAGACTAAAACCACGCGATCGCGACGAACTGTGAGGCAGTTCTCAGTTTGAGGTGCCGGCCTTTACAGCCGCGAAGCCAAGGGAAGCGCGTGAGTGCTACTGGTAAGGCGCGAATGCCTGAGCGACCCTGGTGCCCTTCGCGGCGCGCAGGATAAGCCCCAGCAGTATCCGGGCCTTCAGGCCGGAGAGGTAACCCGCCGGTATCAGCCCCCGCTTGATCAGATCGATCTCTCCCCCGGGATACCCGTACGTGTGGGTGAACACGTGGCCGGTCATAGCGCGGGACGCGAGCACCACCGGGATCTTCGCGGCGAGGTCGCCGAGAAGCGGGGCAACCTCGGCCATGACGTGACCGGCGCCCATCGCTTCGATCACGACGCCCGCGTAGCCGAGGTCGGGCAACGCCCGGAGCAGGCGCCCGTCGTCACCCATGCCGATCCGGATCAGTGCAACCGGCGCGGGCGCCCCGTCAGCGATCGACAGGCAGGGATTGCGCGACACGCGCGCATAAATCCGCGGCCGGCGCTCGATCAACGTGCCGAGCGCGCCCACCAGCGGCGATAGGAACGCCGAGGGCAGAGCGGTGTGCGATTTCTGAACGAACCGCGCCGCATGGATGTCGTAATTGAGCACCGCGAGCGTGCCGAGACCGCGAGCGTCCGCCGACGCCGCGACGATGGCGGCGGACAAGAGGTTGGCCGGACCGTCCGCGCCGGGCGCGTCGGCGCCACGCATCGCGCCCGTCACCACGACGGGTTTGTCGGAATCGACCAGCAAATCGAGCAGAAACGCGGATTCCTCGATGGTGTCGGTGCCTTGGATCACCACCGCGCCGTCGCAGCCGGCGGCAAAGGCCTCGCCGATTGCGCCCGCGACGTCGATGAGATTCGCGGCCGTGAGCGAAGGACTCGGCAGGCGGAACGGGGAGCGCGCGTCGATGTCGCCGACTTCCGCCAGCGCCGGCACCGAGGCGACGAGCTCTGCGGCACCCAATTTAGGCGCGATCCCGCCGTCTCCGTTCGGCACCATGGTAATCGTGCCCCCGAGCGACAGGAGCAGCAAGCGCGGTTTTGACATGGGGGCACTCCGGCGGGCGGTCATGTTTCGGATTGAGAAGCGAAGAGATTGAGACCCAAGTGTTCGGACAGATACTTCGTTGCGCATTGGGCACGAACGCTGTTGCCCGCCGCGTCGAGCGGCGGGGAGAACACGCCGAGGCCCCCCTTGCCGGGCGAAATGGTCACGATGCCGCCGCCGACACCGCTCTTGCCGGGCAAGCCGATTTCGAACAGCCAGTCTCCCGAGCGCTCGTACAGGCCCGCGGTCGCCAGCGCCGCGAGCAGCCGCTTGGCGACGTCGGCGCCGACCACGCGCTCCTGAGTGAGCGGATTGACGCCGCCGTCCGCGAGTGTCGCGCCCATGACCGCGAGGTCGTGGGCGCTCACCTTCAGCGAGCATTGCTTGGTGTAGATGTCGGTCGTTTCAAGCGCGTCGAAATACATGCGTTCATAGCCCTCGAGCAGCTTCGCGATGCCACGATTGCGCCCGTTGGAGGCGGCTTCCGATTCGTAAATCTCCGGATCGATCTCCAGGTTGCGCCCGGCAAAGCGCGACAGCCCATTCTGGATGAAGCGCCATTTAGCCTCGGCGCTATCACCCGGCACGAGACTGGTCGTCGCGATCGCGCCGGCGTTCACCATCGGGTTCATGGTGCGATCGGCGTTCAGCTCGATCGCCATCACCGAATTGAAAGGCAGGCCGGTCGCGTTCACGCCGATCTTGCCACGCGCAACTTCGCTGCCGAGCGCTTCGCACACGAGCGCGAAGACGAATGGCTTGGAGATGCTCTGAATCGAAAATTCGTGCGTGGCGTCGCCGATCGCGAACGCGCCGCCATCGGTGCCGACCAGGCAGATGCCGAAAAGCTTGCCCGAAACTTTGGCAAGCGCCGGGATGTAGTCGGCGACCTTGCCTTCGTCGAGCCCCTGGTAGCGTTCGTAGGCAGCGCGGACCAGCGCCTCGACCTGCTGCGGCCGCGGCAGATGCCCGGTGGAAATCAGGAACGGCTGGGCATCGGCGGGAAGCGGCGTATGCATAATTCCTTCCTTACCTGGAGGGAGTACTTAACGAGTCGAACACCTTAAATCATTGTCGTGGTCCGCGAACATTGTGACAAGATCATTGATCGCGGTGCATCGCAGCGAGCGATCGCGGCGCGCACCGTAGGCTCCGAGCGTATAATGTTGGCACAGGCAAGCGATCGAGGGAGGTATTACAGTGCGGCCCCCTCTTCCTAAAAATAGCGAATTGCGCGTCGAGGCGCACCGGACAAAGTCCGATGCAATGACGACGCGCATTCGATGGATCGTGGCGTTCACGATTCTGTGCTTCATCGCGGCTTTCCTATTGCCCGCCATGCCACAACCTCTCGACTACCATGAGTTCGCTGACCAGCGGCAGGCATTCGGTATTCCCAATTTTCAGAATGTCGCATCGAATGTCGGATTCTTGATCGCGGGCGCGGCGGGGCTCATCGTGGTGCTGGGCGGGTATGCGCGATTTGAATTCCGCCGCGAGCGCTGGCCGTACGCGGTCTTTTTCCTGGGCATGTTGTTAACCGCATGGGGGTCTTCCTACTACCACCTGGCGCCGAACAACGAGAGTCTCTTCTGGGATCGGCTGCCGATGACGATCGCGTTTATGGGGCTGGTCTCGGGTCAGATCGTCGATCGGATCAACGTGCGTGCGGGCCTCGCGTTGTTGATTCCGATGCTGCTCATCGGGGTTGCGTCGGTGGTCTATTGGCGGATGACCGAGCGCATGGGCGCTGGCAATGTGCTTCCCTACGGAATACTGCAGGGATATACCATGGTCATCTTATTGTTGCTGGCCGTGCTGTGTCCGTCGCGCTATACGCGAGGAAACGACATCTATTGGATATTTGGGTGGTATGCGCTCAGCAAGCTTCTGGAAACCTTTGACGCCCAGATCCTGGCGATCGGCAACGTGATGAGTGGTCACATGCTCAAGCACCTTGCCGCGGCCGTCTCGGGCATCGTGGCCGCCAATATGTTGGTGCGCAGGACCTTGAAGGAATCCGAGGCTATGCGCGCACGAATCGGCGACGCGCCTCGCATGAACTGAAGCGCAAGGTTGCCGAAAACACTCACGATTCGATTCTGCGGGCAACGGCCGCCATCGGCCGCTGCCCGCATGGCGTTACCTCTTCAACGCCCTCCGCCTGACACAGAAGCGGCCATTTTTTGCATCGCCTGATCGATGGTGAAAGAGGCTGCCTTTTGGCGTGGCGGAAACTCCTTGAACGTTTCCAGGAACGGCTGGACGATCGCCTGAGCGGCGAGAATCATGTAGGCCTTGGACATGTACCAATCCCAGTAGGTGTTCGAGGTGATGTCGGCACGCTCGAACGGATCGGTTCGTAGGTTGTAGAGTTTCGGTATCCGTAGCGTAGTAAAGGGCTCTCCCCAAATCAGGAGTGTTCCCTGGCAGCGCTGCTCCATGAAGACCGCTTTCCAGTTCCCCGCTCGAAGAGCGACCAGGTTGCCGTCGTCGTCGAAGTAGACGAATCCTTTGCGCGGGCTCTGCTTCTCCTTCCCGGTGAGAAAGGGCAGCAGATTGTAGCCGTCCAGGTGAACCTTGAAGTTCTTGGCGCCGGCCTTGTATCCCTTCTTGCACTTCTCGACGATGTCCGGCTCACCCGCCGCGGCCAAAAATGTCGGCAGCCAGTCGTGATGCTGGATGATTTCGTTCGTTACGAGGCCTGCCGGTATCTTGCCCGGCCAGCGGATGAGCTCCGGAATGCGGAACGCGCCCTCCCAGTTCGTGTCCTTCTCGCTGCGAAACGGCGTCATCGCACCGTCGGGCCACGTATTCATGTGTGGCCCGTTATCGGTGCTGTAGATCACGATCGTGTTATCCGCGATCTTGAGTTGGTCTAGGACATCCAGTACCTGGCCCACGTTCTTGTCGTGGTCAATCATGGTGTCGTGATACGGCGATTGATGGTCGCCCGCCTGACCCAGACTTGACGGCTTTGTATGGGTGCGTAAATGCATGTGGGTGAAGCTCACCCAGGCGAAGAACGGCTTACCCGCGGCATGTTGGCGTTTGATGAAGTCGATCGCCGCTGCGGCGAACTCGTCGTCGCAGGTCTCCATCCTCTTGCGGCTCAGTGGCCCCGTGTCCTCGATCTTCTGCTTGCCCACTCGGCCCCAGCGTGGTTCCTCGGTAGGATCGTCCTTGTCGGTCGCGTGACAGCGCAGTACGCCGCGAGGTCCAAAACGCGCCTTGAAGCTCGGTTCCTTCGGGTAGTCAACGTCTTCCGGATCTTCCTCGGCGTTGAGGTGATAGAGATTGCCGAAGAACTCATCGAAGCCGTGCACGGTCGGCAGGTATGCATTCCGGTCACCCAAGTGGTTCTTCCCGAATTGACCGGTTGCATAGCCCTGCGGCTTCAGCAATTCCGCGATCGTGGGATCCTCTGCCTGAAGCCCGACGTCCGCGCCCGGAAGGCCAACCTTGGTCAGCCCCGTGCGAAAGCCGCTCTGCCCGGTAATGAACGAAGCCCTACCTGCGGTGCAAGACTGCTCTCCGTAGGAGTCCGTGAACATGGTCCCTTCCTTGGCGAGACGATCGATGTGCGGCGTGCGATAGCCCATCATCCCGTGGCTGTAGCACGAGAGATTCCAGATACCGATGTCGTCGCCCCAGATAACCAATATGTTGGGTTTGTCCGCCATTTAATGCTCCTAGTGGTGAGCCACGCACGCGAAACTTAGGCCGGGCATCTCAGTCGCTCAATGGGCCCTAGGTCTTACGCTTTGTTGCGGCATGCAAGCGAAATGAGACGCGGCGCATCATGCGTGGACATCGCGGGTGGCCGGACAAGAGCAGTATCGGAATCGCGGCAAAAACTTTGTTGAAATTCGGCACATCGTCGAAGTTTCCAAGCCGTGAGAGCTTTGCCTCCCCGGGCACGATGGAACCGGACTTCCCGCTGACTTTCTGGGTTGAAGATTTCCGCGCTGTAGTTTCAGATCGTGGCTTGCCTCGTCAGCCCTCACGGCCTTAAGAGTCGAGCCCTTGCCCTGGCGTTCGACGCAGTTAAGCCGTTTCATACCATGGTCGCCGGATTCCTTTTGCGGAAGAGCCCTCGCCGCAGTTGTGCAGCTCGGAATGGTGAGGTGGTGCTATTCTTGTCAGCCTGACGTCGCCTCAACAAACCAACAACTGCCCCATGCCCCAAATTCCCGCAGCAGCGTCTCCTGCAGAAATTCCTAAAAATATAGGCATTTCGGGCCGTAAAAGCGCTGAAAAGATTGACCGTCGGCTCTCGGTCGCGCCGATGATGGATTGGACCGACCGCCATTGCCGCTTCCTGCATCGCCTTTATGCGCCGCACGCCTTGCTGTACACGGAAATGATCGTCGCCACGGCCATCGTGCGCGGCGATGTTCGGCAACTGCTCGATCACGACCCGGGCGAGCATCCGGTCGCGTTGCAACTCGGCGGCTGCAACCCCGCGGAGCTGGCGAAGGCGGCACGCATCGGCACCTCGGCCGGCTACGCCGAGATCAATCTCAATGTCGGCTGCCCGAGTGATCGCGTCAAGAACGGCTCTTTCGGCGCGTGTCTCATGCTAAAGCCCGCGTTGGTGGCCGAGTGCGTGCGCAGCCTTCGTGACGCAACTCCGTTGCCGGTCACGGTGAAGTGCCGAATCGGCATCGACGATCGCGATGACTACGAATTCTTTTCTGGCTTCGTCGGCAGCGTCGCGGACGCGGGCATCGATGCCTTGATCGTTCACGCGCGGGCGGCGATCCTGGGCGGTCTGTCTCCGAAGCAAAATCGCGAGATACCTCCGCTCAAATACGACTTCGTACATCGTCTCAAGCGCGAACGACCGGCGCTGACGTTGATACTGAACGGTGGATTGTCCGACGGCACTATGATCGCCACGCAGGCCGCGGGGCTCGACGGGGTGATGCTAGGGCGGGCAGCCTATCATCGGCCGGCGTTACTGGCCGAACTGGAACAGAGCCTGATAGACCCGGCGTGGCGTGTTCCGGAACCGTGGCAAATTGTCGAGCGCATCGTCCCCTACGCGAAAGCCTGCGCGCAGCGAGGAATGCGCCTGCATTCGATCACGCGCCACATGCACGGCGTGATGGCGGGCCGAGAGGGCGCGCGGGCGTGGCGGCGGTTTCTCTCCGAGGTGGCGGCGCGACCGGAAGCCGCACCGGAGGCGCTGTTTTCCGCCCTTCCCATCTTAAAGCAAGGCATCGCTGCATAAAACGGCCCGAGCGGGCCACCTTGCGTTAAGTATAATGGGCTTGGCAATGGGCAAAGAAATCGAAGTCGCCATCCTATTTGCCGATGTCGTCGGCAGTACCAAGCTCTACGAACTACTGGGCGATCTTCGCGCGCGCGACATGGTGGGCATCTGCATCGAGGTGATGCGCGCCGCCACCGACCAAAATCACGGCACTGTGATCAAGACGATGGGGGATGAGGTCATGGCAACCTTCCCGACGGCCGACGATGCCTTGAATGCCGCCGCCCAGATGCAAAAGCAAATCGTCTTGCATCCTCAGCTCAAGGTCGACGAACAGACCGTTGCCATCCGCATCGGCTGCAATTTTGGGGCCGTGGTGCTCGAAAACCGCGATATCTTCGGGTCTGCCGTCCACACGGCGAATCGCATGACCAGTCAGGCGAAGGCGGGTCAAATCATGACGACCGCGACCATGGTGGAGCGCTTATCGAGCGAATGGCGCGCTTCGGTGCGCCAGATCGATATCGCAACCCTCAAAGGACGCAGCAGCGAGGTGGCGCTGTTCGAAGTGCTATGGCAGACCGAGGACATTACCAGCATGGTGCCTTCCATCGCGATCACGGCGCGCGAACGCGAAAAGGCGACCAAGTCGCAGCGCCTGCGCCTCCGCTATCAAGGGCAGGAGGTGCTGGTGGATGAGGGCCGGGCGAACATCACGATTGGTCGCGCCGAGGAAAATGACCTGGTCGTGAAGGGCAATCTCATTTCGCGGCTGCACGCCCGCGTGGAGATCAACCGCAATAAATTCATGCTGATCGATCAAAGCACGAATGGAACATTCGTGCTCGGCAAGGACGGCGAAGAGGCGTTCGTGCGCCGGGATTCGATGCAAATTCGCGGCGAAGGGCTGATCGGACTCGGCAAGGCGCCGGACAGCAATTCCTCCCAGGTGATCCGCTACACCTGCGAGGAGTGAACCCGTTCCAGCGCGCCTTGCAGCTCGGCCTTGAGAGCCTGGGGCACGCGCTCGCCGAACTCGGCCAGGTACGTGCTGATTCCCGCGAACTCCTCCGCCCAGAGCTTAGGATTGACGGCCAATAACTCCTGAACCGCGGCGGGGGAAATCTCCAAGCCGTGCAAGTCCAAATCCTTAGCGTTCGGCAGGTATCCGATCGGGGTGTCGCGCGCGTCGGCCTTGCCCTTGCAGCGGTCGATGATCCAGCGCAACACGCGCAGGTTTTCTCCAAACCCGGGCCACAGATATTTGCCGGCTTGGTCCTGGCGAAACCAGTTGACGTGAAAGATCTGCGGCGGGAATTTAAGCCTGGCGCCGACATCGATCCAGTGGGCCCAATAGTCGCCGAAGTTGTAGCCGGCGAAAGGCTTCATGGCCATGGGGTCACGGCGCACCACACCGATCGCATCGGTGGCCGCGGCCGTCGTTTCGGAAGCAACGCCGGCCCCCACCAGAACGCCGTGCGGCCAATTGCGCGCTTGGTACACCAGCGGGGCGAGGGTACGACGGCGACCGCCGAACACGATGGCTGAAATGGGTACGCCGCCCGGCGCATCGGCGAGCTTGGAATAGCCTGGATTTTGATGTGCCGACACCGTGAAGCGAGAGTTCGGATGGGCGGCCGGGCCATTGGCGGGATCGTAGGCTCGACCCTGCCAATCGGTCACGGGTTTGCCTTCGGTGAGACCTTCCCACCAAGGTTCGTTATCTGCCGTGAGCCCGACGTTCGTGAATATCGTGTCCTTACGGATCATCTCGTACGCATTGCGATTGGTCTTCGCGTTGGTTCCGGGCACGACCCCGAAGTATCCCGACTCCGGATTGATCGCATAGAGCCGGCCATCTTTGCCCGGCTGCAACCAGGCGATGTCATCGCCGACGGTGCGGACTTTCCACCCCGGGTAACTCGCCGGCGGAATCAACATTGCCAAATTGGTCTTGCCGCACGAAGAAGGAAAGGCGCAGGCGAGGTAATGAATCTCGCCCTGCGGGTTTTCAATCCCGACGATCAGCATGTGTTCCGCCAGCCAACCTTCGGTGCGAGCCTGCCAGCTGGCGATGCGCAAGGCATGACATTTCTTGCCGAGCAGCGCGTTGCCGCCATAGCCGGAGCCGAAACTCTTGATGGACAGCTCTTCGGGGAAATGCATGATGAAGCGGCGCTCAGGATTTAAATCCCCGGTCGAATGCAGGCCCTTGACGAAGGTCCCGTCGCGGCCGATGCGTTCAAGCGCCGCGCGGCCCATGCGCGTCATGAGCTGCATGTTGAGCACGACATAGGCGCTATCGGTGATTTCAACACCACAACGCGAGTAGGGCGAGTCGATGGGTCCCATGCAATAGGGCACCACATAGAGCGTGCGCCCCTTCATGCAGCCGGCGAACAAGGCATCCATTCGGGCATGCGCCTCGGCCGGCGCCATCCAATGATTATTGGGTCCCGCGTCGTCCTTGTTTCTGGTGCAAACGAAGGTGAGGTGCTCCACTCGCGCCACGTCTGAAGGATGCGAGCGTGACAAGACACATCCGGGAAAACGTTGTTGATTGAGGGACAGCAATTGCCGGCCCGCCACCAACTCGCGCTCCAGCGCCTGAAACTGAAGGTCGCTGCCGTCGCACCAATAGATCTTCTGCGGCTGCGTGAGCTTCGCAACCTGCTCGACCCAGGCGGCGACCTCAAGATTCAACGAGGCGAGGGTGCTGACATGCTGCGGAGCCGTGGCCATGGCTTGTCCTAGAAGAAGACTTGATAGATCCATAAGGATGACAGATGGGTGTTGCCTCGCCAACTACTTCGGATTTTCACCGCGCTGCGACGATGAACTGTCTCAAGCGCGCGCGAGACTGTGCTCGATGCGCGAATTTAGGCGCGCATTAATTCCTAAGTAATTGATTATAAATAGGCCATAATCGTCCGCGGTTGAATCGACACGGCATGGGGTTTATGGGGAGTAGAATTTTTTACAATTCGCTCGGCGCGATAATCGCGCTGAGCTGGGCCATTGCCGCGGCGGGCCCGCCGGCCTTGAATCCAGTGACCATCCGGGCGATCGCCGAGGTCGAAACACGGGCCTCGGATGGGCGGACCATCTTGGTCTCAGCGGACCGGGTGGTGTCGGGCGATCAGATCATCTACACCCTGGAAGTGCGCAACACAGCCGCCTTTACCGTGCACTCGCCCACCGTGACGTATGCCGTTCCAACCCACATGCGCTACGTGGCGGATTCCGCGGTTGGCCCGGGGGCCGAGGTCAGCTTTTCGGTCGACGGGGGGCGCCATTTTGATAGTCCCGAGAATCTGGAGATTCCGACGGCCAATGGCCTGCGCGCCGCTGCCGCTGCGGACTACACTCACCTCCGTTGGCAACTGGCCAACGACTTGAAGGCCAATTCGGTGGCGTTTGTGCGCTTTCGCGCGCGCGTCAAATAGCCTTCGAAAAAGCCCTGCCATGAATAGCGATTACAAAGACGTTTTCAGCATCAGCGGACCTTTGGCCCGTGCGTTGCCCGACTATGCCTATCGCCCCGAGCAGGCATTGATGGCGAAGGCCGTGGGCCAGGCTCTCGCGCGGCTCGAGCCGCTGATTGTCGAAGCAGGGACCGGCACCGGTAAGACATTTGCCTACCTCGTCCCGGCGCTTCTGTCCGGCCGCAGCGTCATCATCTCGACCGGTACGCGGACACTGCAAGACCAGCTGTTTCGCCGCGACGTGCCGTTGCTCGCCAAGGCTCTGGGCTTGCCGGCCAAGCTCGCGCTCCTCAAGGGCCGCGCGAATTACCTGTGCCGCCATCGGTTGGATCTTGCCACTCAACAAGACTCACTGCTGCCGCCGCCCCGCGGGGTTGTCCGTCTGATCGCCCGGGTTTCGCGCTGGGCCGCGACCACGAAATCCGGCGATCTGGCCGAGCTTACGGATCTACCGGAGCAATCCCCGGTGTGGCCGAGCATCACCTCGACGCGGGAGAACTGTCTCGGACAGGAGTGTCCACAATTTTCGCGCTGCCATGTGTTCGAAGCGCGCCGCAAGGCCCAGGCTGCCGATATCGTCGTCGTGAATCATCATCTATTGCTGGCGGATCTTGCGCTCAAGGACGAAGGCTTCGGCGATCTGCTGCCGGGCGCCGAGGCCGTCATCCTGGATGAGGCCCATCAAGTACCGGATATCGCCGCCCAGTTCTTCGGCCAATCCTGGTCGTCGCGCCAGGCGCAGGTGCTGATGCGCGACGTGACCGCCGAGTTGGCCGCGGCGGCCATTCGCGCACCGTCCATCGTCGAGTCCGTGCTGGCCGTCGATGAGCTCCTTCAGGGCCTGCGAACCGCCTTGCCGCGCGGCCCGGGGCGCTATGAATGGGCGCAGTTACCGGATGCGTTTCTGGACGCATTGCCGGAAATCGAAACCGCCTTAAGTCGTTTGGCCGAGCAGCTTGACGGCTTGGGCGGCGGCGCCGGCACCGCCAATTGCTCGCGGCGAGCCGGCCTCCTCGCCAACGCGCTCGCGCAGCTGGGCGAGCTGTCGGATGAGGTCGGACTGCGATGGGTCGAGGCCGCCGCCGGCGGCTTGATGCTGCAATTCACGCCCTTTGAGATCGCCGAGCGTCTGCGCGAGTACGTGCAGTCGCGGCCCTGCGCCTGGGTCTTTACCTCCGCGACTTTGGCGGTGGGCGAGGATTTTTCGCATTTTGCCGCAAGGATTGGTCTCGACCAGGCGCGCACACTGCGCATCGACAGCCCGTTCGACTACCGCGACCAGGCTCGCCTGTTTCTGCCGCCGCGCATGCCGGAACCGCAGGATCCCGCCTTTGCCAGGGAATTTATCGACGCCTGCGCGCCGCTGCTCGAAGCCAGCGGCGGCCGCGCGTTCTTGCTCTACACCAGCTATCGCGGATTGGCTGAAGGGGTGCAGGCATTGAAGGCGCGCTTTCCGCAGCCGCCCTTCCCGGTGCTGGTGCAGGGCGAGGCACCGCGTGAATCCCTGCTGCATCGGTTTCGAGAACTCGGCAATGCGGTGCTGCTGGCCACCGGCAGCTTTTGGGAGGGCGTGGACGTCAAAGGTGATGCGCTCTCCATCGTCGCCATCGACAAGCTGCCGTTTGCCGCGCCGGATGATCCTCTGCTCAAGGCACGCCTCGAGGGCATTCGGCGGCGGGGCGGCAACCCATTTTTCGACTATCAATTGCCGCAAGCGGTGCTGGCTTTGAAGCAGGGGGTCGGAAGGCTGATTCGCGACTTCGAGGATTTTGGCGTCATCGTCATCGGCGATCCGCGAATTCGCAGCAAAGCCTACGGGCGGGTATTTCTGGAATCGATGCCGCCAAGTCCGATCCTCACCACCAGCGCCTCGGCGGCCCAATTTCTCACCGATCGACTGCGCGCTCTGACGGCGATGCCAGCGGCATCGCGGGCGACTTAAGGCATGCGTGTGCTCGCGCTGGACGCGGCAACCGAGGCCTGCTCGGTGGCGCTGCTGTGCAGGGGCGAGCTGATGGTGCGGTCAACCGAATCGGGCAGGGGCCACGCGCAACAACTCTTAAGCCTGGTCGAGCAAGTGCTGGCCGAAGGCCAGGTTTCTTTGTCCATGCTCGATGGCCTCGCCGCGAGCATTGGTCCCGGCGCCTTCACCGGCGTTAGGATCAGCGTGGCGGTGGCGCAGGGTCTGGCGTTTGGCGCGGGTCTTAAGGTGGTGCCGATCACGACGCTCGAGGCCATGTCGATGCAAGTGCTTCAGGGAGACGCCGTTCGCGCCCTCGCCTGTCTGGACGCCCGCATGGGCGAGGTCTATTGGGGATGCTTCGCCGCCGATGCCGCGCGCGGCGTGATCGAGGTGAGTCCGCCCCGGGTGGACCCGCCCGACCGCGTCGTATCGGCCCTCGCCCAGCACATGGCGGAGTCCGCCGACGAGTATCGCGGCGTGGGCCGCGGTTTTGCCGCCTATCCGCTCCTCGCCGCGATTCCCGGCGTAAGGATCGATGAGCTTCGCTGCCGAGCCCTGCCCAGCGCCGCCGATATGGCGCGGCTCGGCCTGTTGCGGCTGGCGAACGGCGGCGGCCGCGATCCGGCCGATCTGCAGCCGCTCTATTTAAGGGATAAAGTAGCGTTGACCGAGGCGGAACGCGCTGCCCGCTAGCCGTTTTGACGCTTGGCCGCGACAGTCATGGAACTGTCACAATCGAAGCCTGTAATACTCGGCTTTCGAATCAAGGGATTAATTAAAGCATGTCAGCCAGGCGCATCCTCATCGTCGAAGACGAAAAACCCATTCGCGACATGATCGCCTTCGGATTGCGGCGTGCGGGCTATGATGTTCGTGAAGCGGAGGACTGCCGGGAGGCGCGCGCGCGCATCGTCGATGTCAGGCCCGATCTCATGCTGATCGACTGGATGCTGCCCGACATGAGCGGCCTGGAGCTGACTCGCTCCTTAAAGCGCGCCAAGGACACCGAAGAGATACCCGTCATCATGCTCACGGCGCGGGTGGAGGAGCAGGACAAGGTCAACGGTCTTGAGGGGGGCGCGGACGACTATATTACGAAGCCCTTCTCCCCACGCGAATTGCTGGCGCGAATCCAGGCGGTCCTACGCCGCGCGGCGCCGGCAGGTGCGGATGACATCGTGGAAGTCGAGGGCCTGAAACTCGATGATTCGAGTCATCGGGTCAGCGCCGGGGAGCGGGAAATCGCCTTAGGCCCCACCGAATATCGCCTGCTGCATTTCTTCATGACTCACCCGGAAAGGGTATTCACCCGCGGTCAGTTGCTCGATCGGGTCTGGGGGGGTAATACTTACGTGGAAGAGCGCACGGTGGATGTGCACATTCGCAGATTGCGCAAAGCCCTCGAGCCGTTTTCATTGGAAGGATTGGTGCAAACCGTGCGCGGCGCCGGGTATCGATTCTCGACGCGAGACGCCTAAGGCGAACTATCTACCAGCCCATGGCAGCGATGTGGACTTTCGCGCTCGCGCGGCTCGCGGGAGTTTTGCTATTGGGCTTGTGTGCGGGTCTGCTGATAGGGCCGGTGTGGCTGTGGATCTTGGGCGCGGCCTGCCTGTACCTCGCCTGGCAGCTGTTGAACCTCTACCGGGTGGACCGTTGGCTGCGCCTGCGCTCGCAAATCGATCCGCCGCCGGTCCGCGGAATCTGGGGCGATATCGTCTCCCAAGTCATACGCCTGCATCGGCGCAAGCAATACCATAAGCAGCGCCTGGTGCAGCTGTACCGTGAACTGAGGCGCTCCACGGCGGCGCTGCCGGACGGCGTCATCATCCTAAGCGCCCAGCGCGAGATCGTCTGGTTCAACCGCCAGGCCGCGCGCTTGCTCGGCCTGCGCCGGCCCGATCGATGTGGGCTTGCGGATCGATAATCTGATCCGCGCCCCGGAATTTGCGCACTATCTGCACGGCGATGACTTCTCGATGCCGTTGATCATCCGCCCGCCGGTGCAGATCGAGATGTATTTGGCGCTGCAAATGGTCCCCTACGGCGGCGGCCAGTCGCTGCTTCTGGTGCGAGACGTCACTCGGCACATGCGCCTCGAAGCGATGCGCAAGGATTTCGTCGCCAACGCATCGCATGAGCTGCGCACGCCCTTGACCGTAATCTCCGGGTACCTCGACACGCTGGCCGAGGATCCCTCGATCGATCCGGCCTGGGAGGGTCCCATCCGGGACATGCGTGCCCAGGCGCAGCGCATGAACGCCATCATTGCCGACTTGCTGGAGCTGTCGCGCCTGGAATCCCGGGACGGCGAGGCGGCCCGCGACCCGGTCGACGTGCCGCGCATGTTGGAACGCCTGCATCGAGACTCACTCGTCAGCGCCGATCGGCCGCGCCACGTACTCTTGGAATTGGAGTCGGGCGACGGCTTGTACGGCACCGCGCACGAGATCGAATCGGCGTTCACCAATCTTTTGGTCAATGCGCTGAAGTACACCTTGGAAGAGGGTACCGTGCGCATGCGCTGGTGGACCGATGAAGAGGGCGCCTATTTCTCGGTCAACGACAACGGCATCGGCATCCCGGCAGAGCACATTCCCCGTTTAACGGAGCGCTTCTATCGAATCGATGCCGGACGATCGCGCGGGCAGGGCGGGTCGGGATTGGGGCTCGCGATCGTCAAGCACGCCCTGCAGCGCCATGGCGGCTGGCTCGACGTCAAGAGCAGCGAGGGCAAGGGCAGCACATTTACCTGTCATTTCCCGCGGCTGCGAATTTGGACGCTGCCGCTGCGAACGTCGGCGACCGATGACGGTCAGATATTTCACGCGCATGGTTGACGTGAGCGGCAATCGCATGTAAACGGACGCGAGTAATTTTGTGTATTGTGGGTGCGTAAGCGCCCTTCGAGCTTCAAGGCTAAATTTTATGGAAACCGCCGATCTTACCCATCACATTTCCCGCCGCTTCAACGAGGACTTGGAAAAGGTTCGCAGCCAGGTGCTGCAGATGGGCGGATTTGTCGAACAGCAGCTGCAAAAGGCCATCACCGCCTTGGTCGAGGGCGACAGCCGCCTGGGCGAGTCGGTCGCGGTCGATGATTACAAGGTCAACGGCATGGAGTTGTCGATCGACGAGGAATGCAGCCGAATCCTCGCGATTCGAGCGCCGGCGGCGGGCGATTTGCGGGTCATTGTCGCCATCATCAAGACCATCACCGACTTGGAGCGCATCGGCGACGAAGGTGAAAAGATCGGCTATATCGCCTCGCGCCTCGCCACCATGGAACGCCCGGCGGACAAGTACCGCGAGGTTAAGCACTTGGGACGGCAAGTCGCGCAGATGGTGCACGACGCCCTGGATGCGTTCGCCCGCATGGACTCTCAGGCGGCGCTGAAGACCGCCCAAGAGGACAAAATGGTGGACGAGGAGTACGAATCCATCCAGCGCCAATGCATCACCTTCATGATGGAGGATCCGCGCACCATTCGACGTGCGCTGGAAATCATGTGGGTGGTGCGCGCCTTGGAGCGAATCGGCGATCATGCCAAGAATATCTGTGAGTACGTGATCTACATGGTGCACGGCAAGGATGTCCGGCATTCCTCGCTCGAGGACGTCGCCAAGCAACTCGACGCGGCGCAAGCGCTCATGCGTCGCGGATGACAGCGCGCCGCGGGAATCTATTCGGGTTTCTGGCCTGTGTGTGCTTGCTGGCGTATGCCTACTATGCCCAGTTCTTCCTGCATCTCGATCCCTGCCCGTTGTGCATCTTTCAGAGGATCGGCATTTTTGCGTTGGGGGTGGTGTTCCTGATCGCTGCCCTGCATGACCCGGCGGCCCTGGGCCGGCGGCTGTACGCGTTGCTGCTGGGCGCCGCCGCGCTGGCCACGATCGGCGTGGCCTGGCGCCATCTGTACCTACAGAGTCTGCCGCCGGACAGCGTGCCGGCCTGCGGCGCGTCGCTCGATTTCATGCTCAAGGTCTTTTCCGTGAGCGAGGTCCTGGTCAAGGTGCTCACCGGCTCCGGGGAGTGTGCCAAGGTGACTTGGGAGTTCCTCGGGCTGGCGATGCCGGCGTGGGTGTTGATCAGCGCCGTCGTGCTCGGCGGCTTTGGATTGTGGGTCAATCTGCGGCACCAGCCGCCGATCTTGCGCTTCTGATGTCCAAGACCCTGCAGTTGACGCAGCAGTTGATTGCTCGCCCGTCGGTCAGCCCGACCGATGGGGGCTGTCAGTCGCTGATGATCGAGCGGCTCGCCGCCTTAGGGTTCACGGTCGAAAGCCTGCGCTTCGGCGCCGTGGATAATTTTTGGGCCAAACGCGGCTCGGACGGGCCGGTATTCTGCTTCGCGGGTCACACCGACGTAGTGCCCACGGGGCCGCTCGAGGAGTGGCGCACCAACCCGTTTGAACCTGTGGTCAAGGACGGACTTTTATACGGGCGCGGCGCCGCGGATATGAAGAGCGGGCTCGCCGCGATGTTGACGGCCAGTGAGGATTTCATCGCCGCCTATCCTAAGCACCGCGGCACCATCGCCTTCCTGATCACCAGCGACGAAGAAGGACCGTCGGTCGACGGCACCCGCCGCGTGGTCGAGGTCCTGCGCGAGCGAAAGGAGACCATCGATTGGTGTCTGGTCGGCGAACCGTCGAGCGAGAACACCCTCGGGGACACCATCAAGATCGGCCGGCGCGGCAGCTTAAGCGGACGTCTCACGGTGCACGGAGTCCAGGGACATATCGCGTATCCGCAATTGGCGGACAATCCCGTGCACGCGCTCGCCCCCGCGCTTGCCGAACTCACCGCCCGCGTCTGGGATCAGGGCAACGCAGCATTTTCAGCCCACCACCTTTCAGGTGTCGAATATTTCCGCCGGCACCGGCGCGCCGAACGTGATTCCCGGGGAATTGCGGGCGCGCTTCAACTTGCGCTTCTCGACGCAGCAGACCATCGACAGCCTCAAGCAGACGGTGGAAGAAATATTGCAGCGGCACCGGGTCAAGTACAGCCTCGAATGGTTTATTTCGGGACTTCCCTTTTTGACCGTGCCGGGCACCTTGTCGCAGGCGGCCACCCGCGCCGTGCAGGAGCAACTGCAAATCAGCCCCAAGCTGACGACCGGCGGGGGCACCTCGGACGGACGGTTCATTGCGCCCCTCGGGGCACAGGTCATCGAGCTCGGCGTGATCAACGCCACCATCCACAAGGTGAACGAATGCGTGCGCGTGGCGGATATCGACCGTTTACAGGCTCTGTATCGGCGTACCCTAGAACTTCTGCTGGCCCCGTAGTGTCGGACGGGGACAAAAGGATTTCTTATGCGCAAACCCCAACGACTCTCTTCACTAGCCTTAAGTCTCTTATTGGCGGCCGCCCTGGCAGGATGTGCGGTATTTCCGAAGTGCTCGCCGGAGAATTGCGACGCGGACGCCGAGATTAAACGCGATGTCGAAGCGGTCTTCGCCCAACACGCCGAGTTCGGCGCGCCGGGCACGATTCGCGTGCAGGCGATCAACAAGGTGGTGTACTTGAACGGGCTGGTCAATTCGGACTTGGAACGCCAAACCGCCGAAGCCCTCGCGCTGCAAGTCCCGAACGTCAAGGACGTGGTGAATTCCATCACCCCGCGCTCCAACTCCCGATAGGCTCCTACAGCGCTTCGGGTGCGACGCGCAACAGCAACGTCAAAATGGTGCCCACGTGAGGGGCGCTTTTGATCTGCAATTCGGCGCCGATGAGCTGCGCCTGCTCGCGCAGTCCGATCAATCCAAAGTGACCCGGCGCAGGGACGGTCGGATCGAAACCGATGCCGTCATCCTCGATCTTAAGCGTCAGGTGCGCGCCGTTGGTGCTGCGCAACGCAATGCTGACGTGGGATGCGCGCGCGTGACGCTCGATATTACGCAGCGCTTCCTCGGTCATGCGGTATATCACGTCGGCTCTTTCGTCGCCGAAACGGGCGGCCTCGGGGTCGATCGCGAACTCAATCTCGAGCCCCGTCCGATCCTTAAAGCGCTCGATCGCCTTCGACAACGCAGGCCCGAGGCCCGTGTCGCGTACTGAATTGCCGCGCATCTCGGCAATCGCTGAGCGCGCCTCGTTCAATCCCGCATGGGCCACTTCCTCCGCGCGCGCCAACTCGTCCGCCAGAGAATTCGGGTCGTGCAACTGCAGTTTGCGCAACAGGCGCACCTCGCTGAGCATGGCCATCATGGAATGCGCCAACGTGTCATGCAGATCGCGCGCGATTTGCAACCGCTCGCGCACAATGGCGGCGTAGCGCGATTCCTCGGCAAGGCGTTGTACTTCGCGCGTCCGGACCGCGACGCGACGCTCCAACTCGCTGCGTTCCTCGCCCAAATCATCGAGAACCTTGGCGAAAGCCGCGCCGAGCTGCGCAACCTCGTCGCGGCCGCTCGGCACTTCGATGCGCGCGATCTCGTTGCGGCCCACGGCGCCCGCGGAGCGGGTCAGGCGCTTGAGCCGATTCGTCAAATGCCGCGCGCCGATGGCGCCGAGCAGCGCGGTGATCGCGCCCAGACCGACGGAGATCCACAGAATGCGAACCGCGAGGGCGTCGGCGCGCTGATAAACCAGTTCCTTCGGTTCGCTGAGCTGCACCGCCCAGGCACCGGGCGGTTGCTTATCGACGATGATGGGCGCGCGTGCGATCAGAACCGTTTGACCGCTCGGCAAGCGCTCGAAACGCGGCGCGCTTGAGCGCTCGGACGGCGGTTCGATCGGCGGCGATTCGTTCAGCAGCACGCCGTTCCATGGAGCGTTGCGCAGCGCGTCGGGTCCCACCACGACGATCCCGGCGCTATTTAACACCAGCGATTGCGCCGAACCGCGCGAGTCCAGGGTTTTGCTGAGACGCTGCACATCGGCCGCCGCCCAGTGCCAATTCAGGTGCGCGGCGATCACCCCGATGGTGCGTCCGGACGCATCCTGCAAGGGCGCCGACAAATCGCCGAGCAGCGGCGTATTGCCCGGTACGGAGGATTCCTCGATGACGCCGATCCAGGGA
Source organism: uncultured Gammaproteobacteria bacterium (assembly GCA_963749775.1). Taxonomy (GTDB): domain Bacteria; phylum Pseudomonadota; class Gammaproteobacteria; order Steroidobacterales; family Steroidobacteraceae; genus Bog-1198. Next base: position 723,778 of record CAVVPB010000001.1, on the reverse strand, counting down.
GCCTTGAGCCCCTCTTGGAACCACGCTCTTAAGGACACGTTGTCGCGGCCTTCAGCGGCCATGCCCGAGAGGTCTGCCGCGTCAGTCCATCCAAGATCCGGATAGATCGTCTTAAGATGCTGGAAAAGTTCCGCGGGGGTGCCTGACCCGGCGGCGCGGATGGCGTTTAGGCGAACGCCGATTGCCTGGCCGACATCGGAGGCGAATTGGTCGGTTTCCAGCGCGAGCCGGCGCACATGTTGCTGCACGACTATTTCACGCGCGACGCTGCCTGCCCACAGGGATGCCGCAATGGCAAAACTCGCCGCCAACGCCACGACCAGCCAGATGATGCCCGCCACCAGGCTGCGGCGCGGATCCATGTCTCGAAGCATCCCGGTACTCATGGTGACGAAAGTCTCTTCCAAATGCATGCCCGTCGAGCCGCATGATAACCAATGAGCAAAGAGTGCTGACATGGGAACAGAACACGCCTCCGCCGCGAAGCTGCGCATCTTGATTGCGGAAGATCAGGCGCTCGTGAGGCGGGGGACCACCGTGCTGCTGTCCATGGAGCCGGACATGGAGGTGGTGGGTCAGGCCTGCGATGGCATCGAGGCGGTCGAAATGGCCGCGCGGCTGCGTCCGGATATCGTGCTGATGGATTTGCACATGCCGCGACAGGGCGGCGTTGCCGCCACCCGGGAAATCACGCAGGGCCTTGCCGGGTACTCAAGTCCTGGTATTGACCACGCTCAATGACGATGAAACGGTATTCGAGGCGGTGCGCGCAGGCGCCCATGGCTATCTGCTGAAGGACGTGACCGAGCAAGAGCTGCTCGACACCATACGTGCGCTGCGGCGGGGCGAGTCGCGTCTGACCCCGCAGATCGCGCGCAAGGTGATGGATCAGTTTCGGCGCCTCGCCGCGGGGTCCGACTTTGCGCGCGAAGCGGACAATGCGGGGAAGAAAACCGACGCAAGCACCGAGACGCTGAACGACAAGGAAGAAAAGATCCTGCGGCTCATCACCGACGGGATGAGCAATCGGCAAATTGCCGCTGCCATGTTTCTCGCCGAAGGCACGGTCAAGAATTACGTCAGCCGCATCATGGAAAAGCTGCACGCCAACACGCGCACGGCGCTGGCCGTCATTTCCGCCAAGCAGCGCCGCGCCGATTGAGGGGCGCAATTCGACTCTCGACTGTGGACGCTGTACGGTTTTCTCGAGCTGCAACCGGCAATTGTCGCCGCGTTTTTGAGCCGCGCCACGCCCTAGCAGATCCCACGGCTGAGCTCGTCTTGTTGCAAAAAAGATACAATCTCGTTTGTGGTTTGTATGGCTGCATGATATATGTGGCGGCATGTCCGAAAACCAGTAGAATTACGGACATAAGAAAACGTCACATTGCTGTAACAATACGTCGATTAAATCCAACAACTGAAAAACAGCGGGAGTCAATAATGCTTAAGTTTCAATTGGGCAAGCCAATCCTGGCTGCCATGGGGGCCTGCGCCGCCGTTTGCGCCGTGCCAGGGAGCGTCCTTGCCGACGAAGCACAGGATATTCAGCAGCTCAAAGAACAAGTGCGGGTGCTGCAGCAAAAAGCCGATCAGCAGAGCAGCCCACCGAAGGTGGTCGCGACTTCGTCCAGCACGCCTTCACTGACCTTTGCCGGCGTCACGATCTACGGCACCGTCGATATGGGCATTGCGTATCTGTCGCATGGTGCGCCTCTGAGCTCGCAATGGGGTCCTGGGCTGCCTTATTTCGTCCAGGCCTTCAGCAACCATTCGATCGTCTCGGTCGGCTGGCAATGGCCTCAGCCAATCGAAGCTCGGAGTCTCGGGCGTCGAGCCGCTGTTCGGCGACTTCACCGGGGTGTTTCGGGTCGAAACCGGATTCAACCCCTGGTCCGGCCGACTCACCGACGGGCCTGGCTCGTTGACGCAGAACAATGGCAAGGCCAACGCCGTCAAGATTTCCGCCGGAGATTCCAGCCGGGCGGGTCAGGCATTTAACGGCATGGCTTACGCCGGCATCAGTTCAAAATCCTTAGGGACTCTCACCTTTGGCCGGCACAACGGGCTGATGCTCGACATGCTGGGCAAGTACGATCCGCAGCTGCAGGCGCAGGCGTTCTCGCCGATCGCACTGTCCGGAACGAGCGGAGGCTTGGGCGATACCCAGAGCAACCGCTTGGATAATTCCGTCAAGTACGTGCTCACCTTTGGTCCCGCGCACGCCGGGTACCTGCATGGCTTCGGCAGCGCCGGCTACGTCCCGCAAAGCGCCAACGAAGCCAACCTGGGCTTCGAGCTCGGAGGCTTCTCGATCGATGCCTTGTGGGGAGAGGTCCATGGCGAGGTCGCCGCGGCATCCTTGAGTGCGGCGAATATCACCACGCTCAACACCCCCGGCCCCAACGCGCTGCCCGGATGGTCCTTGTCGAACACGCTGGCGGCCACCATTTCGGACAACACCGGTTACTCGGTGCAAGCCAGCTACAACATGAAAGAGTTCTTTCCCCTCAAGTTGTATGCCGGCTGGGAGCGCATCAAGTACAACAATCCTTCCCATTCCGTTCCCGCCGGTTCGCAGGACATCGGCGGCTATGTGCTCGGCATCGTCAACAACAACGCTTTTGGCATCCAAAAGATCTTCGAGATCTCGTGGGTGGGCGCGCGCTGGTCGGTGACGCCAGAGTTCGATTTGACTCTCGCGGGCTACGGCTATAACCAGAAGAGCTTTGCCGCCAATGGCTGTACGAATCCAGAGTTCTGCAAGTTGCGCCGGTACGTTGGGGGACGTTTCACTGGTGGCCGACTATCATTTCACCAAGCGCTTCGACGCTTACGCGCGGCTTCAATTGGTCCGAGGTTAAGAACGGCCTCGCCAACGGCTTCATTTATAGGACCAATACGACCACCATGCTGGGCCTGCGCTTTAACTTCTAACCGACTTTTACGTTCTGTCTTTTGATAACGGCTCATGGCTTGATCGCCATGAGCCGTTTTTTTTGGGCGCGTGGCGTCTCGACACACGCACTACGTCACGCGTAGCATAGGGCTTGCCTAAGGACATTCCGAAAAGGGGGTCTCGCGATGAATAACACCAAGAAAAAACGCGAAGGTTGGAGCTGGTGGTACCTGCTCTTCGTCATCCAGTTTGCCGTCGCTCTCTGGCCGCCGCTCTACAACAGAGCCGAGCCCACGCTGCTCGGCATGCCGTTCTTTTATTGGTTCCAGCTGTTCTGGGTCCTCGCGAGCGCCGCACTCACGGCCGTCGTTTATTTCGCCACCAAGGAATAAGACCGCTCTCGCCGGTTACTGATTCTCAAAGAAAGACGGGACATAGGGGACAATCGTGCAGAATGTGAACTGGGTTGCACTGACGATCTTCGTATTGTTATTCGGCTTCATTACCTGGCTGGGCTTCGCCGCCGCGCGCTGGCGCAAGGGCGACCTGGATCTCTTGCATGAATGGGGCTTGGGCGGCCGGCGCTTCGGTACCGTGATCACCTGGTTCCTGGTGGGCGGCGATGTCTATACCGCCTATACCTTCATTGCGATTCCCGCACTGGCATTCGGCGCCGGCGCCATCGCCTTCTTCGCGGTGCCCTATACCATCATCATCTATCCTTTGATGTTCCTCATCATGCGCCGTCTCTGGAACGTCTGCAGCAAGCACGGCTACATCACCGCGGGGGACTTCGTCAAAGGTCGCTTCGGCAATCGCTGGCTGGCACTCGCCGTGTGCGTCACCGGCATCATTGCGACCATGCCCTACATTGCCTTGCAGCTGGTCGGCTTGCAGGTCGTCATCGGCGCGCTTGGCGTTTCCGGCACCGGATTGGCGGCCGATCTGCCATTGTTCATCGCCTTTGTGGTACTCGCCGCGTTCACGTATTCCAGCGGTCTGCGCGCGCCCGCATCGATCGCCATCGTGAAAGACATTCTGATTTATGTCACCGCCTTTGCCGCCATCATTGTCATTCCGATCCAGCTCGGGGGATTTCAGAAAATATTCGCGGCCGTGCCGGCGCAAAAGCTGTTGCTGGCGGTGCCGGGTCCGAATACCACCGGCGCCTACAGCGCCTATGCGACCTTGGCGCTGGGGTCAGCGCTGGCGATTTTCCTATATCCGCATTCCCTGACGGGGATCTTAAGCGCCAGCAGCGGCAAGGTGATCCGACGCAACGCCGCCATGTTGCCGGCGTACACCTTCATGCTGGGGTTGCTCGCGCTGTTCGGCTTCTTCGTCATTGCCAGCGGCGTGGACAAGCTTCCGGAATATGCCGCGGGTTTCAAGCAATTCGGCAATAATTTTGCGGTCCCGGCGCTGCTATTGCACAGCTTCCCCGCCTGGTTTGCGGGCATCGCTTTCGCGGCCATTGGCATCGGTGCGCTGGTGCCGGCGGCGATCATGTCGATCGCCGCCGCCAATCTCTATACGCGCAACATTCATCGCGAGTTCATCAACAAGAACCCCACCGACAAGCAGGAATCGCATGTCGCGAAGTTGACGTCACTGATCGTCAAGGTCGGGGCGCTGGTGTTTATCTTGTTCGTGCCGACGCAATACGCGGTTCAATTGCAGCTGCTGGGCGGTATCTGGATCATACAAACCCTGCCTCCCGTGATATTGGGCGCGTACACGCGCGGGTTCAATTCGTGGGCGCTGCTCGTCGGCTGGGCCGTGGGCATGTTTGCCGGCACCTGGATGGCCATTGCGGTCAAGCTGACCAACACCTTTCCGCTGCACATTGGCGAGCACATCTTCCCGGGGTATAGCGCGGTGTACAGCGTGATCCTGAATCTGCTGGTGGCCATTGTCCTGACCCCGCTGTTCAACGCCATGAGCGCGAATCGGCCCCAGGCGGACCAAACCGTGGCGGCCGACTATCAGTCGTAACATTTGCCATTTCAGTCGTAAGTAGCTGATAGTCATTGAAACAATGGCTGCGGAAGCTCACTCGCGCCTTCGGATCGCCGTCATCAAACCCGTGCTGTCACAAAAACGTCACATTGGGTCTCGATAATCGGCCAACCCTAAGCTTCAGGCCCGAAGAGCGCCGAGGCGGGCAATCAAATGGAGCCCCAGTAATGACAATTTTCAAACGCCTTTTGATACTCGGCGTCGCAGCCTCCTTGAGCATCGCGGCCTCCGCCGCGGATATCTCGGGTGCCGGTGCAACTTTCCCCTATCCGATCTACGCCAAATGGGCGGACGCCTATAAGAAGCTGACCGGGGTAGGCCTCAACTACCAGTCCATTGGATCGGGCGGCGGCATTAAACAGATCAAGGCGAAGACGGTGACCTTCGGCGCGTCCGACATGCCATTGAAGCCGGACGACCTGAAGGCCTCGGGCCTGGTCCAGTTTCCGATGATCATCGGCGGGGTTGTGCCGGTGGTTAACATCAAAGGCGTGCTGCCCGGGCAATTGCTCTTGGACGGCGCCACTATCGCCGCCATCTACCTCGGCGACATCAAGCAATGGAACGACCCTGCGATCAAGAAGCTCAACCCGAAATTGACCCTGCCCAGCACGGCCATCGCACCGGTCTATCGATCGGACGGGTCGGGCACGAATTTCCTGTTTTCCGACTTTCTGTCCAAGTCGAGCCCGAAGTTCCTCTCGACCATCGGCGCCAATGCGTCGGTGCAATGGCCGGTGGGCATCGGCGCCAAGGGCAACGAGGGGGTGGCCAACATGACCGCCCAGACCGACGGCGCCATCGGTTACGTCGAGTACGCCTACGCCAAGCAAAACAAAATGTCTTACACCATGCTCACCAACAAGTCCGGACAGCCGGTCGCACCGAACGCGGAGTCCTTCCAGGCCGCGGCGGCCAACGCCGATTGGGCTGCTGCGGACGGGTACTACCTCATATTGACCGACCAAGCCGGCGCCAAGAGCTGGCCCATCACCGGCGCGAGCTTCATCCTCCTGTACAAGCAGCCTGAGGATGCGGCCGCGGTCGGCGAAGCGTTGAAGTTCTTCGCCTGGGCCTACAAGGATGGGGCTAGTATGGCTTCAGATCTTGACTACGTACCGCTGCCCCCGGCCTTGATAGCCCAGGTGAAGAAGACCTGGAGCTCTGAAATCGTGTCCGGCGGCCACCCCGTGTGGAGCGGCAAGTAAGCGCCGCAGCGGATTAGCTAGCCAAGATTTGGGTGGTTAAGATACGGTTGAGCCCGGCGAAGCGGTCCGCCGGGCTTGATCTTAAGGCGCGTAGGGCGGGAGCGGAACTGACATCGTGGCGATCATCGAGCCGGGACACGCCGCAAGACAGTTGATCTACGAGAGAGTTTTCCGCTCGGCCACCCTGATTGCGGCGTTCTTGGTGTTGTTGATTTTGGGCGGCGTTGCCGTATCGCTGCTGCGCGGCGCATGGCCCGCGCTGTCCCACTTCGGGTTCTCCTTCGTGCTGCGCGAGATTTGGAATCCGGTAACCGACCAGTTCGGAGCACTCGCTCCGATTTACGGCACCGTGGTGACCTCGCTGATCGCCATGCTGATTGCCGTGCCGACCGGATTCGGGATCGCCCTGTTCTTGACGGAAATGTGTCCGCCGCTGTTCAAGCGGCCGATCGGCGTCGCGGTTGAGCTGCTGGCCGCGGTGCCCAGCATCATATTCGGCATCTGGGGTTTGTTCGTGCTCGCGCCGGTTCTGCAGCGGCACGTTCAGCCGTGGCTGATCCGAAATCTCGGTGACCTTCCGGCGATAGGCCATTTATTCCAGGGGCCGCCCTATGGCATCGGCATACTGACGGCCGGGGTCATTCTGGCCATCATGGTGCTGCCGTTCATTGCGGCAACGATGCGCGACGTGTTCGACACCGTCCCGGCGATGCTGAAGGAATCCGGTTACGGTCTCGGCGCCACGACCTGGGAGGTCATCTGGCATGTAGTCGTACCCCATTCGCGCGCCGGCATCGTCGGCGGGATCATGCTGGGCCTCGGGCGCGCGCTTGGCGAGACCATGGCGGTGACCTTCGTGATCGGCAACGCGCACCGCATCAGTTCCTCGCTGTTGGCCCCGGGCACCACCATTTCTTCGGCGATCGCCAATGAATTTACCGAAGCGGTGGGAGATCTTTACACCTCATCCCTCATCGCCCTGGGGCTGCTGTTGTTTTTGATCACCTTTTCCGTGATTGCGGCGGCGCAGGCGATGCTGCGCAGGCTCGAACGGCGCACAGGATCCGTCGCGTGAAGCGCCGCATGCTACGCAAGATCAAGAACGGCGCGCTGCTGTCGTTGTCCGCCGTCGCCACGCTCGCGGGCCTTGCGTGCCTGGCCGCGATCCTGTGGACGCTGATATCGCACGGGGTGTCGGGGATGTCGCCGCGCATATTTACGCAAATGACCCCGCCGCCCGGCAGTCAAGGCGGACTGCTCAACGCGCTGTACGGCAGTGGCATGATGACGTTGCTGGGCATTCTCATCGGCTCGCCGATCGGCGTTCTGGCGGGTACCTACCTCGCCGAGTACGGCAGGAATTCCCGCTTAAGCACGGCGATCCGCTTCATCAATGATATTTTGCTGAGCGCGCCCTCGATCATCGTCGGACTGTTCATCTATGAGGTCGTGGTGGTGAGGATGGGCCATTTTTCCGCAATCGCCGGCGCTCTGGCGCTGGCAGTGCTGGCGATTCCGGTCACCTTGAGGACCACGGAAGACATGCTGAATTTGGTGCCGATCGGCATGAAGGATTCTTCCGCGGCGCTGGGCGCCTATCCCTGGCGCACCACGTTGAGCGTGCTGTATCCGGCGGCGCGCAGCGGCATCGTCACCGGACTCTTGCTGGCGATCGCCCGCATCAGCGGGGAGACCGCGCCGCTGCTCTTTACCGCGCTCAACAATCAATTTTGGAGCACCAACCTGAATGCGCCGATGGCCAATCTGCCGGTCGTGATATTTCAATTTGCCTTAAGTCCCTACAAGGATTGGCAGGATCTCGCCTGGGCGGGTGCCTTGATCATCACGGTGACCATCTTGGTCTTGAGCATTTCCGCGCGGATATTGCTGGCGTTGTTGCACACCGAGCGCGGGTCCGGGCGATGATCCCTTCAACGAAACCGCCGAAGCATATGAAAATGCGCGTGCCCCATCTGCACGCGACGGAGCCGGCAGCGGACTTAGGTCCCCCCAAGATCGAGGTGCGCTCGCTGAATTTTTACTACGGCACCGTGCAAGCGCTTCACAACATCAGCATGACACTGGCCGACCGCTCGATATCCGCCTTCATCGGACCCTCGGGCTGCGGAAAATCGACGCTGTTGCGCGTCATGAACCGCATGTACGCGCTGTATCCGAAGCAGCGCGCCGAGGGTGAGGTGCTCATCGGGGGACGCGATATTCTGGGTCCGGCAGTGGATGTCGCGGAATTGCGTTACCGCGTCGGGATGGTGTTCCAGAAACCCACGCCCTTTCCGATGTCGGTGTTCGAGAATGTGGCCTTTGGCTTGCGCCTGGCCGGCGGGGTGCACGGCGCCGATCTTAAGGTCCGGGTGGAAACCGCGCTGCGCGATGCCGCCATCTGGGATGAGGTCAAGGACAAATTGCACGCGGACGGCCGCAGCCTCTCCGGCGGACAGCAGCAACGGCTGTGCATCGCCCGGGCCATCGCGGTGCAGCCCGAGGTGCTGCTGCTCGATGAACCCACCGCCGCGCTCGATCCGATTTCAACGCTGCGCGTCGAGGAAACCCTGCAGGCGCTGCGCGAGAAATATTGCATCGTCGTGGTCACGCACAATTTGCAGCAGGCCGCGCGCGTCTCTAACGTCACCGGCTTCATGTATCTGGGCGAATTGGTCGAAATCGGCCCCTCCAGCGAGATTTTCACGTCACCGAAGAACCGCAAAACCGACGATTACATCACCGGGCGATTCGGCTAAGCGCAACCCATGAACAGCAACAACCCTGATAGCGCTGCCGCGACGCCGGATCTTTCGCTGCCGGAGGTTGCGCGCCATTCCGCGCACGACAAGGTCTTCGACCCCGTCATGACCGCACGCAGGGTCAGCGTCACCTACGGCGACAAGTGCGCCGTCAGAAATGTGAGCCTCGACATCGGCCGCAATCAGGTGCTGGCGCTGATCGGGCCTTCGGGTTGCGGGAAATCCACTTTCCTGCGCTGCCTGAATCGAATGAACGACACCATCGCCAGCGCGCGCGTCGCGGGCGCCATCACGCTCGACGGCCAGGATATCTACGATAAGAAACAGGATGTGGCGCAGCTGCGGGCGCGGGTCGGCATCGTGTTTCAGAAGCCGACGCCGTTTCCGCATTCGATCTACGCCAATGTGGCTTACGGCCCGCGCATCCACGGATTGGCGAAGAATCGGGCCGACATGGATGAATTGGTACAAAGCAGCCTGGCGCGCGCCGGCTTATGGGAAGAGGTCAAGGACCGATTATCGACTTCGGGTACCAGCCTGTCGGGCGGCCAACAGCAACGGCTGTGCATTGCGCGCACCATCGCGGTCAATCCGGAGGTCATCCTCATGGACGAGCCCACCTCGGCGCTGGATCCTATCGCCAGCGCGAGAATCGAGGACTTGATCGATGAGCTGCGCGAGAACTACGCGATTGCCATCGTGACGCACAACATGCAGCAGGCCGCACGCGTCTCGCAGCGCACGGCCTATTTTCACCTGGGCGATTTGATCGAAGTCGGGCCGACCGATTTGGTGTTCACCAACCCGCAACAAAAACTCACCGAGGACTACATCACGGGCCGCTTCGGTTAATTGTTCTTTGGGGTTGCTGCGGGTGTCTGCGCCTCGAGCGCCGCGCGAACTTTGCCGACATCGCCGGCAGAGACGCTCGATGCGTGGTTACCCCAACTGCTGCGAATGAAGGTCAGCAGCTGCGCGACCTCCGCATTCGACAGCCGCCAGCCAAAGCCGGGCATGCCTAAGGTCGAGGGAGCCTGCGCGGTTCCCGGCAACGAGCCGCCTGCGAGCACCAGGCGAATCAGCGAACTCGGATTTTCGGACAGCGCCGAGGAATTGCCCGCGATCCCCGGCAGCGCTTGGCGGCTTCCCGCGCCATCGGTGCGGTGACACACCGCGCAGTTGTCGACGTACAACTCGGCGCCGCGATCCGCTTCGCGGCCGGCGGCCAGCGCGCTCGCGGTGGTAGGATCGGCCGCGAATTTGGATTGAGCGCCCGCGGAAGGGGCCAGCGTCTTAAGGTATGACGCGATTGCCTGCAGGTCGGCGTCGGTCAGATGCTGGGTGCTATGCACCACCACATCGCCCATCTCTTGGCCGATCACGGCGCGCTCGGCGTTACGTGCGGTTTTTAAGGTCGCCACGATATCGTCCTTCGACCAGCTGCCGAGACCGTCGGCGGAATTGCCGCGAAGGTTGACGGCCACCCACCCGCCAATCACCGGGCCGCCGGCAAGATACAGATTCGACGAGTCGTCCAGCGCTTTCTCCTGGAGCGTGAGGGCGCGCGGCGTATGGCAGGTTCCGCAGTGGCCGGGGCCCTCGACAAGGTAAGCGCCGCGCGCCACGACCGGATCTTGGTAGCGCGCCGCCTTGAACGTCGGCGCATCCGGCGAGGGCGCGAACAGCTTGCGCCAGATCGCCACCGGCCAGCGGATCGACAAGGGCCAGGCAATGCCGTTGGCGTGCGCGGCGGCTGAAACCGGTTCGACGCCCTGCATGAAATAGTCGTAGAGCGCCGCAATGTCCTCATCGCTCATCCGGGCATACGAGGGGTAGGGCATGGCCGGATACAGCGTCGCGCCTTCGTCATCGATCCCATGGCGCACGGCACGGTCGAAGTCATCGAGAGAAAACTTGCCGATTCCGGATTCTCGATCCGGCGTGATGTTCGTGCTGTAGATCGCGCCCAACGGCGAATCGATGGCAAGACCGCCTGCAAAAGGCTTGCCGCCCGGCGCGGTGTGACAGGCGCTGCAATCGGCCGCGACGGCGAGGTAGCGGCCTCGCTCGATCGAGGCCGCGTCGGCGGGCGCGTGGCGCGCGATCGCGCGGCTAGGGGTCGGCCAAAGGGCATAGATCAGCGCGCCGATGAACAGCATCACCGCTGCGCCTGACAGAATTGCGAAGGCACGCGCCGTTTTCATGGCGATCCTAACGGTGCACCAGCGCGCCGGGGCTTTTGATGTACTGCTCGCGGATCGCCTTCGCGGCCCAGTAGGTCAGCGCGCCGACCATGCCCGTGGGGTTGTAGCCGTTGTTCTGTGGAAACGCGTTGGCGCCCGGCACAAAGACGTTGGGCACGTCCCAGGATTGCAGGTAGCGGTTGAGCGCGGAGGTCTTAGGATCCGTCCCCATGATGGCGCCGCCGCAGGTGTGTGTGCTTTGGTAACGGGTGATGTTGTAGTGCTCGCCGGTCTTTTTCGCGTCGCCGGACAACGCTTTCGGTTTGAGCACTTTGCACATCTCCAGGGCCTTGCCCACCAGGAATTGCGAGGCCCGAATCTCATTGTCGTTCCAGTCAAACGTCATGCGCAGCAACGGACGTCCGAAGGCATCTTTGTAGGTGGGATCCAAATCCAAGAAGTTTTCTCGGTAGGACATACAGGCGCCCTGCACCTCGTAATAAAACGAATGCCGAAAGGCGTCCTTGACGCCCTGTTTCCAGGCACTGCCCCAATTGGGCACGCCGGGAGCCGTGGTGATGCCGCGGATGGGTCCGGAACCGGGCTGTCTTGCCCAGATCAGTCCTCCGCCGACAAAGCCTGCCTTCGCGCTGTCCAGCTGATTACCGTTCAAATCATCGAAGGTGGCGCCGCCCCCGCCGATGCCGATGAAGCCATTGGCGTGCACGCTATCGTCGAAGAACAACGTGACGCGGTTTAGATTCTGGTACGAATAGTTGCGGCCGACGGTGCCTTCTTGCGCGACCGGGTCGTATGGCTTGCCGATGCCCGAGAGCAGCATGAGGTGCACGTTGAACAGCGAGAACGCGCACAGCACTACCAGGTCCGCGGGCTGCTCGGTCTCTTTGCCCTCCGCATCCAGATACGTCACGCCCGTGGCGCGGGCGCGGGCGCTGTCGAGATTAACGCGCAACACCTGCGCGCGGGCGCGCAGCTCGAACTCCTTGCGCAGCCTCAAGACCGGAAGAATGCTCACGTTGGGCGAGGCCTTGGAATAATTAAGGCAGCCATAGTCACTGCAAAAGCCGCAGAAATTACACGGCCCCATTTGACAGCCGTAGGGGTTGACGTACGGTGCCGAGGCGTTGGCGGCGGGAATCGGATACGGGTTGTAGCCCATCTCACGCGCAGCGCGATAAAATAACTCCGCGCCGAGATAATTGCGATTCGGGGGCAGCGGGAATTCGCGCGAGCGCGATCCTTCGAAGGGGTTGCCGCCGGGGATTCTGGCGCCGTTTAAGACTCCGGCCTTTCCCGATGTGCCGCACACGTACTCGAAGTGATCGAAGTGCGGTTCCAAGTCTTCATAGCTGATCGGGAAATCCGCGATCGTCATCCCCTCGGGTATGAACTTTGCGCCATAGCGCTGCTTGAGATTGCTGCGCAGATTGAAGTCCTCGCGCAGCGCCCGAAAATGGCAACCCGACCAGTGAGTGCCGGCGCCGCCCACGCCGGTGCCGGGCTTGAAGGAGCCGACTTGCCGATAGGGCACCGCGGTATCTTTGATGCCGTGGCGCGCCGTGACGGTCTCTTTGGACAAGCTTTGCAGGAACTGGCGGTGAATGGAGCCTTCCAATTCATCCACGACGCGGGGGTAGGCGAAATCCGGCTGGGTATCGCGATCCGGACCCCGCTCGAGCGCCACCACGCTCAAGCCGGCGTCGGTGAGCTCCTTCGCCATGATGGCGCCGGTCCATCCCATACCGACGATGACGGCATCCACCTTCGGCTTGATGGCCATCAGCCCCTCTTTCCAGCCAGATCGACCGGCGGCAACGGGTACGCCTGGTCGCGAACTTCAACCCAATCGGTGTAATCGGCGCGCATGCCGGGGTAGCCGATCATTTTCCACGCCGACATGTTTTTGTTGCCGCCATGCCTTGGGTCGCAGAAATAGCCCATGCGCGTTTCATTCAAAAGCTGGGTAAAGAACTCCCGGGCGGAAATCTCATCGAGCTGCAGTTTTCCCGATTCGGCCGCTTTCAACAGAGTCTCCTGCTCGGCCCGCTCGATCTTCGCAAAGCTCTTGCCGTTGAAATGTTTTTGACAGTGCGCGTCGATCGCCTTGATGCCCACCCGCAAAATATCGCGTACCGGCAGCCGGCCTTGATAGCCGAATTGCGGTGCGGCCTCGATGAAGGGGCCCTGCAGGTACCAAATGTCGCCGCTGGCATAGGGCGTGCGCATGTGCCGATCGATGAACTCCGGAACCCCCGCTTGCAGGGCGCTCGGGCCGATGGCGTCGGCGGGTATCAATCGATCGCAGGCTGCCAGCAGGAAGGCCCACTCGACGGCGTTGAAAAAGGTGGGTTGGTATTCGCCCCTCGCAAGGCTCGCGTCGGCGACCGGCCTGTCGGATTCCCTCGCACAACTCGCAACGCCGAGGGCGGCAATCGGGGCCAGGGTCAGACTCTTGAACAGCTGCCGCCGAGACGCTGAAGGCGCTTTATCCTTGTGCATTATTGCCCCATGCGCAGCAGACCGTACCCAATCCTACCATCCCGACCCGGAATTGTGAGTCCGATGTCGCGCAATGGTGCGATGCCCGCGATAAGATGCCACCATGGAATCGAAGCTCGCTTTGGAAGCCAAATTGGCGTTGGTGGCGATCACTCAGCGGATGAGTCCCGAGCAGCGTCTAGATGCCTTCCTCATACACTGCCAGTTGATGATGGAGCTTCGTGAAGCCGGTCGGCAGATTCAACCGGCAGCGTCACAAGTGATACCGTGAGAGCGAAAGGCGTCGGGCAGTCCGCTCTGCTGCTGTTGGACGCAATCGCCGTTTTGGTGAGCGAAAAAATCGACTATGCGGTGATTGGGGCGATGGCGGCCTCAATCTACGGGACAGTGCGCGCAAGCCTCGATGCGGATGCGGTTCTTTGGATTGCCGCTGATAGACGAGCCGATTTGGAGAAGAAATTCAAAGCTGCGGGCTTTCAGGCAGAGCTGCGAATTGGAGATGCCGACGATCCGATTCCCGCCGTTTTGCAGCTTGCGGACCGATACGAAAACCGAGTGGACTTGCTGGGCGGATTGCGGGGTCTCGAGCCGGATGCATTTTTGCGAACGATCGAAGTTCAATTTCAAGGCGTTGCGTTGCGGGTAATCGGCCGGGAGGATTTTATTGCGATGAAGGCATTTGCCGGTGGTCCACAGGATTTGGCCGATGCACGCAGCGCGATCGATGCTTCGCTGGCATCGATCGACAAGGTGCTTCTACGACGTTTGGCGCAGCGCTACGGCAGCGCCGCTTCCGCCGCCCTCGAGGTGCTCCTGGGTAATTCCTAGTCCGTATTGCGCAATAGATCGTTCAGGGAAGTCTTGGCTCGAGTCTTTGCGTCCACGCGCTTGACGATCACGGCGCAGGCGAGCCCGTACTTGCCGTTCGCGGCGGGCAGCGTTCCAGGGACGACCACGGCGCCCGCCGGCACGCGGCCGTAGAGAATCTCATCTCGCTCGCGATCATAGATGCGCGTGCTTTGACCGATGAACACACCCATCGATATGACCGCGCCGCACTCGATGACCACTCCCTCGACAATTTCGGAGCGCGCGCCGACGAAGCAGTCATCCTCGATGATGGTGGGAGAGGCCTGCAGCGGTTCCAAAACCCCGCCGATGCCGACGCCGCCGGATAAGTGCACGTTCTTGCCGATCTGCGCGCACGAGCCCACCGTGGCCCAGGTGTCCACCATCGTGCCGCTGTCCACGTAGGCGCCGACATTGACGTAGCTCGGCATCAACACCACGTTGGGAGCGACGAAGGCGCCGCGCCGAACGGTCGCCGGCGGCACGATCCGCACGCCGGCAGCGGCGAAGCGCCGCGCATCCCAGCCCTCGTACTTCAAGGCGACCTTGTCATAGAACGTCAGCGAGCCGGCCCGCGTCGCCTCATTGTCGTTGATTCGAAATGACAGCAACACGGCTTTCTTCAGCCACTCATTCACGCGCCACTCGCCGCCTTGCGGCTGAGCCACGCGCAAGGCGCCGTCATTCAGCAACTCGATCGCGCTCTCCACCGCCGCGCGTATCTTGCCCGGCGTGTTGCGCGGCGTCAGTTGCGCCCGCCCTTCGTAGGCGTCGTCGATAATCGACCGCAGTTCATCGAAAGGACTCAAGATCGGGCCGCGTCGCTGCGGTCCAACGCGCGCATCAAGGTTTCCTGCACGCGCAGGCACACCTCCTCCGACAGCAGTCCGCCATCGGCGCCCGTGATGTAAAACACGTCTTCCGCGCGTTCGCCCACCGTCATGATCTTGGCGCCGTTGATCGCGACACGCTCCGCTCGGAATACCTTGCCGACCTCGGACAGGAGGCCCGGCCGGTCGGCGGCGATCAGCTCCAGGATCGTCCGGTCATTGCGGCTGTCGATGCTGAAATTGACCTGAGTGGGCGTGGAAAACATGCGCACCTGACGCGGCGCGCGCCTCGTCACTGCGGGCGGCGAATCCTCGACTTGCTGCAAGGCGCGCCACAATCCGCGTTCGATTTCGCGTATCCGCGAGGCATCGGCGATGACTGTGCCGTTGTCCTCGAGCACGACGTAGGTCTCCAGGCTGAAGCCGTTGGCGCTGGTGATCAGGCGCGCGTCGACGACATTGAGGCCCATCTGATCTAAGACCCCGGTGGTGCGCGCAAAGCTGCGCAGCCGCCGCGGCGTGTACGTGAGGACCGCGGTGCCGCCGCGATCCGTCAGCTGCCGTATCGCGACCAGCGGCGCGTCGTCATTGGGTTGTCGATCGGCGAGCAGCGCGGTATGCCAGGCGATCTCTTCGGGCGTATAGCGCAGGAAATAGGTTTCGGTCCACTGCGCCCACACCTGGGTAACCTGTTGCGGCATGACCTCGGCGGGCATCTTCAGCCGCGCCTCATCCTGAGTCTCGCGGATCAGCTGCTCCTGATCGATCGGTGTCTCGAGCCCGCGGCGCAGGGCGCGTTTGGTACGCTCGTAGAACTCCTCGAACAGCCGCGCCTTCCAGGTGTTCCACAGCTTCGGGTTCGTGCCGCGCACGTCGGCGACGGTCAAAACATAGAGATAGTCCAGGTGAACCTGATCGCCCACGCGCTGCGCGAATTCGTGGATGATGTCCGGATCGCTGATGTCCTTCTTTTGCGAGGTGATGGAAAGAATCAAGTGATTCTTCACCAGCCACGCGACCAGGCGCGCTTCATAGCGGCCGAGACCCTGCTCCAGGCAAAACGCCTCGGCGTCTACCGCGCCCAATTCCGAGTGATCGCCACCGCGGCCCTTGGCAATATCGTGGAACAACGCGGCGAGATAGGCGACCTCCTGGCGCGGCAGCGACTGCATGATCTGGCTCAAGGCCGGAAATTCATGGTTGAACTTCGGCATGGCCAGGCGCCGCAGATTGCTGACCACGAACAGGGTGTGAGCGTCGACGGTGTATGCGTGGAACAGGTCGTATTGCATGCGGCCGACGACGCGGCCGAACGATGGAATATAGCGGCCCAGCACGCCGTACAAATTCATGCGGCGCAGCTCATGCGTCACGCCGACGGGGGCGCGCAGAATCTCCATGAAGAGACGATGGTGCCGCGGGTTTTGCCGGAACTCCTCGTCGATGAGCCCGACATGCGTGCCGATCAGGCGAATGGTCTCGGCGCGCACGCCACGCAGCTCGGGATGCTGCTGCAGCAGCACGAACAACTCCAGCAGCGCGGAAGGATGACGGGCGAAGACTTCCGGATGAGTGACTTCCAAATAGTCATTGCGGATTTGAAAGCGGGCATTGATCGGCAACGGCGCCGCGCTTTGCGTCAAGATCGCTTCGCGAAACAGCTGCAGCAGCATCTCGTTCAAGAGACTGACGTCCATGACGGTGCGATAGTACTTCTGCATCAGCTGCTCGACCGCCAGCGTGAAGCTCGCATCCTCGTAGCCGAACAGCTTCGCGAGCTTGATCTGGTAGTCGAACAGCAGCCGATCCTCGCGCCGCCCGGTCAAAATGTGCAGCCCGAAGCGCACTTTCCACAGAAACGACTGGCCGGCTTGCAGCTTGCGCAGTTCCTCGCGCGTCAAGAATCCATGGGCCACCAGTTCATCGAGCGTGTCGGTTCCGAAATGACGTTTCGCCACCCAGCCGATGGTCTGGATGTCGCGCAAGCCGCCCGGGCTCGATTTGACGTTCGGCTCCAGGTTGTAGGCGGTATCGAAATAGCGATGATGGCGCTCGGTTTGCTCCTTGACCTTCGCTTCGAAGAAATCCTGCGAGGACCACAACCGATCAGCCGCCAGCGCACGGCGCATGCCGGCAAACAAGGGCTCAGGTCCGGCGAGTAAGCGGGCCTCGAACAGCGTGGTCGCGACGCTGATGTCGGCCAGAGATTCGAGTTGGCAATCGTCGATGGAACGAACGCTATGGCCGACCTCGAGGCCAATGTCCCAGAGAAAGGTTAAGAACCGCTCGATGTCCGGCTGCCAGTCGGCGGAATCGCTTTTCGGCAGCAGCACCATGATGTCGATATCGGAACTGGGGTGCAGTTCGCCGCGCCCGTAGCCGCCCACGGCGACCAGCGCTAAGTCGCCGGCAAACTTTCCCGCGTGGCGCACCCAGGCCGCGCGCAGCGCGATGTCGACCAGGCGGGCCCGGTCACGGACCAGATCCTCGATGGCATCGTCGGCGGCAAAGCGGTGCTTCAGCAGTTCGGTGCCCTGGTCGAGCACCTGACGAAACGACGCCGGGGAGAACTGGCCGCCCTCGAGCGCTTCGGGGACGGCCGCTAAATACGGCCATTCAGCGATTGGATCGAGAAACTTTTCGTGTGCGTTCAAGAAGCCGCCGCGGCCGCAGGCACGCCTACGCTCGCACTCAATGTGAGCACTTCGAAGCCCTCGTCGGTCACCAAAATCGTATGCTCCCACTGCGCCGACAGCGACTGATCCTTGGTGACGACGGTCCAGCCGTCGGGCAATAGGCGCACATCGCGCCTGCCGGCGTTGATCATGGGCTCGATCGTAAAGGTCATCCCAGCGCTCAGCTCGAGCCCGGTGCCGGGCTTGCCGTAATGCAGCACCTGCGGGTCCTCGTGGTAGACGCGGCCGATGCCGTGTCCGCAGTATTCGCGCACCACCGAGAAGCCGTTGGTCTCGGCAAAGGTCTGAATGGCGTGGCCGATATCGCCCAAGTGAGCCCCGGGCTTAACCTGGCGGATTCCCCGCCACATGGCTTCGTGGCAGGCAACGGTAAGCCGCCGGGCCAGAATGGGCGCATTGCCGACGAAGTACATACGGCTGGTATCTCCGTGAAAGCCGTCGCGAATCACCGTGACGTCGATATTAATGATGTCGCCGTTCTTCAGGCGCTTGTCGCCCGGAATGCCATGACATACCACGTGATTGACCGAGGTACAAATGGTCTTGGGGAAACCCCGATAGTTCAGATTGGCGGGAATGGATTTGAGCTCTTCCACGATGAAATCGTGGCAGCGCTTATCGAGTTCTTCGGTGCTGACCCCCGGCTGGACGTACGGCTCGATCATATCCAACACGCTGGCGGCCAGGCGGCCGGCGGCACGCATTTTGTCCTGCTCGGCGGCCGTTTTGATGGTCACATTCATAAGATCGTCAGACTTTGTATCCAATAGGGGTTCATGGTATAAAGCGCGGCTATTTTTAACAACCCCGCACGCGTGTCGTCACAATCGACCGGGTGCCCGGCTCAAAGCCGGGTTGCCGATTGGGACACGCGGAGGCTCAACCCGATAGGAGTGTTTATGACCAGCGTGTCCATGCGACAAATGCTGGAAGCGGGTGTCCATTTTGGACATCAAACCCGCTTCTGGAACCCGAAAATGGCTCCGTTCATCTTCGGCGAGCGCAACAAGATCCATATCATCAATCTCGAAAAGACGCAGCCGCTGTATGCGCAGGCGGCGGCCTTCATCAAGGGCGTGGCGGCCGAAGGCGGCAAGGTACTGTTCGTCGGCACCAAGCGCTCGGCGCGCGACGCGGTTCAGAAGGAAGCCGCACGCTGCGCCATGCCTTACGTGAACCAACGCTGGTTGGGAGGCATGCTCACCAATTTTAAGACCATTCGCCAATCCATCAAACGCTTGAATGAGTTGGACGAGATGGCGCAAAGCGGCGCCTTGGATCGACGCGGCAAGAAAGAAGCGCAGATGCTGCGCCGTGAAATGGACAAGCTGCTGCGCAGCCTGGGCGGTATCCGCGAAATGACGGCGCTGCCCGATGCGCTGTTCGTCATCGACGTGGGCCACGAGCAGATTGCGATCCACGAGGCGCAGAAGCTCGGCATCCCGGTGGTCGCAGTGGTGGATACGAACTGCTCGCCTGACGGCATCGACTACGTCATTCCCGGCAACGACGACGCCATGCGCGCCATCTTGCTGTACGCCGGCGGCATCGCCGACTCTGTATTGGACGGCAAATCGTCGCTGCCCGAAGTTCCGGTCGGCGAAGATGAATTCGTTGAATTGGACGAGGAAGGCAATCCGAAGAAGCGCAGTGCCGGCGGCGGGCGTCGACCTGCTGCAGGGTCGCGTGGTGGCCAAAGAAAGCCGCCGCCGCGCCGCAAAGCTCCAGTAACCGTGGCGCCGAGCGTAGCCGCGGTCGCCGACTCGCTCGACGAAGTCGAAGTGGAAGCCGACGACATCGATGCGGTGGACACGCCGCCGGCAGAGACGCGGCCGGCCAGCGCTCCGCGGCGCAAGCCGGTGGGACGCCGTGCTCCGGCGCGCGGCGCGTAAAGCGACGCGCGGCGCAAATCGCGTGAGGCTGCGGCGCCGACGCCTTGGCCTCTTTTGCCACAACCTGCTCAAATGAGGAACCGCCGGACTCGGCGGTTGTAGGAACCGATGAACATCACCGCAGATACAGTGAAACAACTCCGCGAGCGCACCGGCGCCGGCATGATGGAGTGCAAGAAGGCACTCGTCGAAACCCAGGGCAATCTGGACGCCGCCGCCGAACTGATGCGCCGGAGCGGACTTGCGAAAGCCGACAAGAAAGCCGCGCGGGTCGCGGCGGAAGGTACGGTCGCGATCGAACGATCCGGCAGCGACGCCGCGCTCGTGGAAATCAATTGCGAGACCGACTTTGTGGCGCGCAGCGATGAATTCCAGGCTTTCGCCCGCGATGTCGCCAAGGCGGCGCTGCGCGATGCGCCCTCGAGCCTGGAGGCGCTGCTGGCCCATGCGCACGGCGGCTCCTCGACGCTGGATCATCGGCGGCGCGAATTGATCGCCAAGCTCGGCGAGAACATCGCCGTGCGGCGTTTCGTGCGCGTGAGCTCGCCGGGACCCTTGGGCACCTATATCCATGGGAGCCGAATCGGCAGCGTGGTGGCGCTTAAGGGCGGTGATGAGGCGTTGGCCCGTGACATCGCCATGCACGTGGCGGCGGCGAACCCCGCCTACATCAGCGTAGGCGACGTGCCTGCCGATGTGCTCGACAAGGAGCGCGAGATTCTCGCCGAACAGAGCAAGGGCGAGAAAAAGCCGCCCGAGATCATCGCGAAGATGGTGGAAGGCCGCCTGCGCAAGTACCTGGCGGAAATCACCTTGATGGGGCAACCTTTCGTCAAGGATGAGGACATGACCGTCGAGAAGCTGGTCAAGAAGGCCGGCGCGAGCGTGGTGGAGATCGCGCGCTTTGAAGTCGGCGCGGGCATCGAGAAGAAACAGGGCGATTTCGTCGGCGAAGTGATGGCTCAGGTGAAGGCGCAAGAAAAACACTAAAGCGACTATGACCACAAAACCCGGCACGGCTCGTTATCGAAGAATTTTGGTCAAACTGTCCGGCGAGGCGCTGCTGGGAAATGAGGACTACGGCATCGACCCGGTCATTCTCAAGCGCATTGCCGGCGAAATACGCGATTTGACCCAGATGGGCGTTCAGGTTGCCGTGGTCCTGGGAGGCGGGAATATTTTTCGCGGTGCAGGACTCGCGCGCGCCGGCATGGATCGAGTGACGGCCGATCACATGGGAATGCTCGCTACCGTGATCAACGCGCTGGCGCTGCAAGATGCGCTGGAGAGTCTGGGCGCTTACGCCCGAGTCATGTCGGCGCTGCGCATCAACGAGGTTTGCGAGGACTACATCAGGCGCAGGGCGGTCCGCCATCTGGAAAAAGGCCGCGTGGTGATCTTTGGCGCGGGCACGGGCAATCCTTTTTTCACCACCGACACCGCCGCCAGCTTGCGCGCCATCGAGATCGATGCCGACATCCTGCTGAAGGCAACCAAGGTCAACGGCATCTACGACTCCGATCCTCTCACCAATCCGAACGCCAAGCGCTACGCGCACCTGACCTTCGACAAGGTCTTGAGCGACCGGCTCAATGTCATGGATGCGACCGCGATCGTCATGTGTCGGGAAAACAATTTACCGCTGCAAGTCTTTAACCTGTTCCACGCCGGCGATTTGATGCGTATTGTCCTAGGCGAAGACGTCGGCACCGTTGTTTCGGCCGATCCTAAAAGCTAGGGGGGTACATGCTCGAGGACATCAAGAAAGACGCGACCGTGCGTATGCAGAAGTGCGTAGCGGCGTTCAAGGAGCAACTGAAGAAACTGCGCACCGGCCGCGCGCACACCAGTCTCATAGAGCACATCAAGGTTGACTACTACGGCTCCGAAATGCCGCTGAATCAGGTCGCCAACATCGCGACCGAGGATGCGCGCACGTTGACGGTCAGCCCCTGGGAAAAGGCGATGGTGCCTGTCATCGAAAAGGCCATTTACAAATCCGATTTGGGACTCACGCCGAACACCGCCGGCCAGATCATCCGCATTCACATGCCGGCGCTGACCGAAGAGCGGCGCCGCGACATCATCAAGGTGGTGAAGTCCGAGGCGGAAAACGCCCGCGTCGCGGTGCGCGGCGTGCGCCGCGAGGTGATGAATGAATTGAAGGAAATGCTCAAGGAAAAACTGATCGCGCAAGACGATGATCGCCGTGCGCAGGAAGACGTGCAAAAATTGACCGACAAGCATGTCGCGGACATTGATCACGCGATGGCGGACAAGGAAAAGGAGCTGATGCAGGTCTGACGGTCAAGACCTGCGTTCGCATTACCATGGCAGACTCGCCGCAGCATGTCGCAATCATCATGGACGGCAACGGCCGCTGGGCCCGTTCCCGCGGCATGCCGCGCGTCGCCGGGCACCGTGCCAGCGTCAAGGTGGTGCGCAAGGTGGTCGAGGAATGCGCCAGGAGCGGAGTGCGATATTTGACGCTGTTCGCCTTCAGCAGCGAGAACTGGCGGCGGCCCCCGGATGAAGTGGGCATGCTCATGGGATTGTTCCTCGATGCGCTGGTGCGCGAAGTGGCGGACCTGCATCGCAACCAGGTACGCCTGCAATTCATCGGCGACCGGGAATCCTTGGGTGCCGAACTCAAGGATTCCATGCGCGATGCGGAATCGCTGACTGCGCAGAATTCGGGATTGAGTCTGATAGTGGCGGTGGCTTACGGCGGGCGGTGGGACATCACCCAGGCATGCCGCACGCTGGCGGCCGACGCGGCGGCGGGGAGAATGGCGGCCGGCGATATCGGCGAAGAGCACATCGCGGCGCGGCTCGCCCTGGCGGGTATCCCGGATCCGGATCTTCTGATCCGCACCGGCGGGGAGCAGCGGATCAGCAACTTCCTGTTGTGGAACCTCGCGTACACCGAGCTGTACTTTTCAGAAGCCCTGTGGCCGGAATTCTCGCCGGCACATCTGCAAGCGGCATTCGATTACTTCGCCCAACGCGAGCGCCGATTTGGCCGCACCTCGGCACAGATCGCAGCGAAAGCGGATGCTTAGGGTGCGCGATGCTTAAGACCCGAGTGCTCACCGGCTGTGTCCTGGGCGGCCTGCTGCTGATGGGCTTGTTTCTGCTGCCGCCGCTTAAAGGTGTGCTGGTGTTCGGCGCGGTCTTTACCCTCGGGGCGTGGGAGTGGGCGGGTTTTGGCTTGTTGAGCGGCGCGGCGCGCCTGGTTTACGCGGCGATAATCGCGCTTCTGCTGTTGATCAGCTGGCGCTGGACTGAGGATGCCACACACTTGATCTTTCTCCTGGCGGTGGCCTGTGCCTGGTGGCTAGTGGCACTGCTTTGGCTATGGCTTGCGCCGACCCGGCATCAGCGCGTACTGACCTTGCTGTGCGGTGTTGCCGTCCTGGCCCCGGCCTTTGTCGCCCTTGCAAGGCTGCAAGTTTCCGTGGACGGCTTCGCGCGCGGTCCGGTGATCGTCTTATGGTTGGTGTTCATGGTCTGCGCCGCGGACATCGGTGCGTACTTCGCGGGGCGGCGCTTCGGCCGGCGAAAACTGGCGCCGAGCGTAAGTCCGGGCAAGACTTGGGAGGGTGCCCTGGGGGGACTCCTCATGGTGGCGACGGTGGCGCTCTGCGGCGCGCTGTATTTTGCGCTGCCCGCTCTCGGGGTGTTGGCGCTCGGATGCTGCGTCTGCGCCTATTCGATTATCGGCGACCTGACCGAGAGCATGTTCAAGCGGGCCGCGGCGCTCAAGGACAGTGGTTCGTTGCTGCCGGGACACGGCGGGCTATTGGATCGACTCGACAGCGTGACGGCGGCTGCGCCGCTGTATGCGCTCGGATTGTTCGGCTCAGGCGTGATCCCGTGAGTCAGCGCGGCGTCGCCATTTTGGGTTCGACCGGGAGCGTCGGGCGCAGCACCCTGTCGGTCATCGCGCTACACCCAGAGAGATTCAAAGTCGAGGTCCTGGGCGCATTCAACAGCTGGGAAGCGATCGTTGCTCAGGCACGGGAATGTCGACCGCAGACCGTCGTGCTGGTGGATGCGGCGGCCGCGGCGAAGGCGCGCGCTGCCCTGCGCGACTGCGGTTCGGCAACCCAAGTCGAGAGCGGCGCGGCCGCGCTCGCCGATGCGGTGCGCGGCGAGAACGTGCAGGTGGTGATGGCGGCGATC
This sequence comes from uncultured Gammaproteobacteria bacterium, assembly GCA_963749775.1. Lineage (GTDB taxonomy): Bacteria > Pseudomonadota > Gammaproteobacteria > Steroidobacterales > Steroidobacteraceae > Bog-1198. Next base: position 699,735 of record CAVVPB010000001.1, on the reverse strand, counting down.
GTCGGTGCGGCCGGGTTGTCGCCGACACTGGCCGCCGTGCGCGCCGGCAAGCGCGTGCTGCTCGCCAACAAAGAATCCCTGGTCATGACGGGCCGGCTGCTGATGGATGAGGTGCACCGGGCGGGTGCGCAACTCATCCCGATCGATAGCGAACACAACGCGATCTTTCAATGCATGCCGGCGGGTTACCTGCCGGGTGATCCGGCCCGCGGCGTCACGCGTGTCATTCTGACGGCGTCCGGCGGACCCTTTCGCACCAGCTCCGCGGCGGCGATGGCGTGCGCCACTCCCGATGAGGCATGCGCGCATCCTAAATGGAAAATGGGCCGCAAGATTTCAGTCGATTCGGCGACGCTGATGAACAAGGGGCTCGAAGTGATCGAGGCGACCTTGTTGTTCGGCCTGCCTGAACCTCAAGTCGATGTCGTCGTCCATCCGCAAAGCATCGTGCACTCGTTGGTCGAATACGCGGACGGCTCGATGCTGGCGCAGCTCGGCGCTCCCGACATGCGCACGCCCATCGCTCAGGCATTGGCCTGGCCCGAGAGATTTGCCTCCGGTGTGCAGTCCTTGGACCTGGTCGCCCTCGGGCGGTTGGAATTCGAGCCGCCGGATCACGTCCGGTTCCCGAGCCTGACCCTGGCGCGAGCCGCGGCGCGCGCCGGCGGCACCGCTCCGACCGTCCTAAATGCCGCCAATGAGGTCGCGGTAGCGGCGTTTCTTGACGGACGCTTGAACTTTGTAGGGATTTCAACGGTCATTGACAAAGTACTGCAGCGGCTCGATGCGTCTCCCGTAAAGGCTCTGGACGATGTTCTGGACGCCGACGCTGCGGCGCGACGCTTGGCGGCTACTTTGATTGAGCATAGCGCTGGAGCCTTTGCATGAAGATTTTGGTATTCATCGTGGCCTTCTTGGTTGCGATCAGCATCTTGGTGGCCGTCCACGAGTTCGGGCACTACTGGGTTGCCAAGAAGTTGGGTTTCAAGGTCCTGCGCTTCAGCATCGGCTTCGGCAAGCCATTGTTCACGCGGGTCGGCAAAGACGCCGATCGTACCGAATATTGCCTGGCCGCCATTCCTTTGGGCGGCTATGTGAAGCTTTTGGATGAGCGCGAAGGGGAGGTGAGCCCCGCGGAGCTGCACCGCTCATTCACGCGCCGGCCCATCGCCCATCGAATCGCGGTGCTGTTGGCGGGTCCGGCCATGAACCTGCTGTTTGCATCGCTGCTCTACGCGATTCTCGCGATGGTCGGCACCGAGATCGTCAAGCCCGTGGTGGGCCAGGTGCGGCTCGACAGCCCGGCCGCGGTCGCCGGATTGCAACGGGGCGACCAGGTCATCCGCGTTGGAAATCGCAATGTCGCGGATACCGAAGAGCTGCAGATTGCGCTGCTGCGGCAATTCACGGATGACGGCGTGGTTCCGCTGCGCGTGCGCCGCGACGGGACGGAGCACTCGCTCACCCTGCGGGTCACGGAAGGCCGGCGACTCTTGACCGAGCCTGGTAAATTGCTGCCGGGTCTAGGATTCGATCTGGCGACCTGGACCGCGAACACGCTGGTGCACGCCGCGCCGGACGGCAGCGCCGGTGCGCGCGCCGGGCTGCGCGCCGGCGATCGAATCCTGGCCGTGGACGGCCAGCCGATTGCCAACGGCAGTGCGTTCGTGGCGATGGTCAGCGCCTCGGCGGGGCGCGAAATCTCCATCGAAGTCGAGCGCCGCGGCGAGCGATTGCGTATCGTAGCGCCGGTTCCGCGCGTGATTGATCAGGGCCGGACGATCGGTCGGCTGGGCATTTCCCTCGAGGAGGGACCGATTTCCTGGCCGCCGGGACTGATGGAACTGCATCGCTTGGGTCCGATCGATGCGGCGGTGAGCGGCGTGGCCAAGACCTGGGAGATGTCCGCGCTGACGCTGCAGATGCTCTGGCGCATGCTCACCGGCCAGGTATCGGCGAAGAACATCAGCGGCGTGGTGAGCATCGCCGAGTTCGCCGGCATCAGTGCCTATTTGGGCGTGACGGCCTACATGGCGTTTTTGGCGATTATCAGCGTGAGCTTGGGAGTGCTCAATCTGATGCCGGTGCCGCTGCTCGATGGTGGGCAAGTGCTCTATCAGGCGGTGGAGGCTGTCAAGGGCAGCCCGCTCTCGGAGCGCACGCAGCTCTACGGGCAGCAAATCGGCATCGCGTTGTTGGTGGTGTTGATGAGTTTGGCCTTCTATAACGATATTTCAAGACATCTGAATTAACGGGAAATCATGATCAAACCCAAGTTCCAGCCGCGCGAGCGGCGTTGCCTGTGCAGCGTCGCACATCAATATTGCCCTCGGTCTTTGCCGCGTGCGGCTTGAATTTCGCCTTGCCATGTTGGTGGCCCTTGCCAGCCAACCCATTTGCACGACCGTGCGGGCGCAAGCGGCGCAAGAGACATTCACGGTCGGCGACATTCGCATCGAAGGACTGCAGCGAATTTCCGAAGGTACGGTATTCAACTACCTGCCGGTGAACATCGGCGATCACCTGGACGGTTCGCGCATCGGCGAGGCGATGCGGGCGCTGTACGCGACCGGTTTCTTTCGCGACGTGGAATTACGCCGCGACGGCAACATCCTGTTGGTCGTTGTGGTCGAGCGTCCCTCGATCGCCAAGTTCGAAATCAAGGGCAATAAGGACATCAAGACCGAGGATTTGCAAAAGAGCTTGCGCAACGTCGGACTGGCGACCGGCAAGACGTTCGATCGCTCGGTGCTCGATGAAGTAAAGCAATACCTCACCGATCAATACTTCAGTCGCGGCAAATACGCGGTGCGCGTCGACACCAAGATCACCGATCTGCCCGGCAATAAAGTCGACATCATCGTCGACATCAAGGAAGGCAAGCGCGCCAAGATCGAGCAGATCAATATTGTCGGCAATACGAAATTCAAAGAAAAAGACATTCTGGACAGCTTCGAGCTCAAGACCCCCAATTGGCTGTCCTGGTACAAGTCCGACGATCGCTATTCGCGCGAATCGTTGACGGGCGACCTGGAAAAACTGCGTTCCTATTACATGGACAGGGGTTACGCCAATTTCCAGATCGAGTCGACGCAAGTCACGATTGCGCCTGAAAAAGACGACATGTACATCACCGTGAATATCAATGAGGGCCAGGTGTACAAGGTCAGCGAAATAAAGCTCGCCGGCACCATGGTCGTGCCCGAGGCGCAATTGCGCAAATTGCTATTGATCAATCCGGGCGATACCTATTCGCGCAAGTTAGTCACCTCGACTCAACAACTGATGAGCTACCGGCTCGGTGCCGACGGCTATGCCTTCGCCAAGATCGATCCGGTGCCCAACGCGGACGAAGAGCATAAGACCGTCGCCCTGACCTTTTTTATCGAGCCCGGCAACCGCGTCTATGTGCGGCACATCAATTTCAACGAAACCACCGCTATCAACGACGAAACTCTGCGCCGCGAAATGCGTCAGCTGGAGGGCGGCTGGCTGTCGAATTCAGCGGTCGAACGCTCCAAGGAACGACTGCAGCGCCTGCCGTACATTGAAAAGGTGGAGTTCGAGAACAAGCCCGTAGCGGGCAGCGCCGACCTGGTGGATGTCGACTTCAAGATCAAGGAGGGGCTGCCCGGGCAGTTCGGCGGCGGCATCGGCTACTCGGAATCCCAGAAATTCAGCTTGAATGGCAATTTTGTGCACAGCAATTTCCTGGGCACCGGCGATCGCATCGCACTGGAAATCAACGCCAGCAAGTACAGCAAGAGCTATGTGTTTGCGCACACCGACCCGTACACCACCATCGACGGCGTCGCCCGCACCACGTCGCTGACATTGCGCGACATCACGCAATTCGTCGCCGCTTCCTCGGCGTTCTCGACCAAACAGATCACCGGTGCGATGCAGTGGTCGTACCCCATCTCCGAGTACCAGTTCTTGAGTCTCGGCGGGTCGGCCAACAAGAACAGCTTGGTCGTCTCCCAGGGCTACAGCGCGCAGCAGTCGGTCGACTGGGTCAAAGCCAATGGCAATTCCTTCCAGCGCGAGCTGACCGACACCAATGGCGATGGCGTACTCAATTCGTTGGACAATCCGTACACCGTGTACGGGTCGGATTTCTACACCTACGAGCTGACGGGCGGCTGGTCGTACGAAGGCCGCAATCGCGCACTGTTCCCCGACCGCGGCATGAAGATAGCGCTGTCGGCTCGCTATGCGTTGCCTCTGAGCGACGTTCGTTACTACCAGACGAATTTCGATTTCATTACGTACATTCCGCTGTGGCGCAAGTTTCTCGTTTCGGTGCAAGCATCGGTGGACTACGGCTCCGCATTGGGTAAAACCACCTCCTTGCCGCCCTACCTCAATTACTTCGCCGGCGGACCGGACAGCATCAGAGGCTATCGGGAGAGCCGCTTGGGGCCGAAGGACAACATCGGCGTGGGCAACCCCTATGGCGGAAACCTCCGGGTAGTCAATCGCTACGAGCTGATATTCCCGGTCCCGGACAAGTGGAAAAGCGCGGCCCGCATAAGCATGTTCTACGACATTGGCAACGTGTTTCAAACCGGCAGCCGGGTGAAGTTCCTTGGGGTCGATGACATAACGCCGGTCGATTACCACTTCAGTTATGCTAATCTAAAACAATCAACCGGCATCGCAGTGCAGTGGCTTGCACCCTTGGGACTGTTCCGTTTTTCATACGGCATTCCTTTGAATCCATACCCAGGCGATACGGTGAGATTCGGTGACGAGACGGAGCGTTTTCAATTTTCTATCGGTCAAGCGTTTTGACCGCAATTTGAGGTCTTAAAGATCAACATGTCGACTTATCTTCGCAGTATCCCGTTCTTGGCCCTAGGCCTGTGCGGTCTTATGGTGAGCCAGCAAGCGAGTGCCGAAATCAAAGTCGGCGTCGTGAATTTTCAAAAGCTCATGGAAGAGGCGCCGCAGGTCAAAAATGCATTGCAGGCCTTGCAGAATGAGTTCGGGCCGCGCCAGCGTGAACTGCTCTCGATGCAGAATGATCTCAAAGCCCGCGATGAGAAATTGACGAAGGAAGCCGCCGTGATGGCGGAGGCAGATCGTGTCAAGGCCGAGAAGACCCTGCGCGACCAGCAGCGCGAGTTTTCCCGCAAGGGCGGCGAGTTCCAAGACGATCTGTCGACACGGAAAAATGAAGAGCTAGGCAAGGTACAGCGATACTTGCTGCAGGAGATTCAGGCCTATTCAAGCGCGCAGGGCTTTGATTTGGTGCTTGGCGAAGGGGTGTTCTACGCCAAGCCGCCGCTCGATATCACCACCCAAGTGCTGGAAGTCTTGAAGAGCAAGCCGGCCACCTTGCCATCCACGGGTGCACCGAAGCCGGCGCCAGCGCCTGCCAAGCCCCCGGGTGCGAAATAACTATTTCGCGCTAGAGCGCCGAGCACTTAAGGAACGCTTAGGTGCAGGCAGAATTTAGTCTCGGAGAACTGGCGGTGCGGTTCGGGCTCACGCTGCGGGGAGAACCGAGCCTCACCGTCCGCAGCGTTGCGACGCTGGCGCGGGCGAACTCGGGAAGCTTAAGCTTCCTGGCCAATTCGCACTATCGCAGGCAACTGCAATCCACGCACGCGACCGCGGTTCTTCTGACCCCGGCCGACGAAAGCCGGTGTCCGGTCGCCGCCTTGATCGATCCCAATCCCTATCTGGCGTACGCGCGCATTGCAGAGCTCATGCACCCCGAGGCGATGGCGACCCCGGGAATCGACCCCACTGCCGCAGTGGCCCGCAAGGCGCGGATTGCAGCGTCGGCAAGCATCGGGCCGCTCGCCGTGATCGAGGAGGACGCCGAGATCGGCGAGCGGGTGCGTATCGGCCCGGGATGCATCGTGCGGCACGGAGCGCGCGTGGGCGCCGACTCGACGCTGGTGTCGCACGTGAACCTGTATCCTGGCGTGACGCTGGGGCAGCGCTGCATTCTGCACGCGGGAGCCGTGATCGGTGCCGACGGCTTCGGCTTCGCGCAAAACGGCGAGAATTGGGTGAAAGTGCCGCAAGTCGGCAGCGTACGAATCGGCGATGATGTCGAGATTGGTGCCAACACCAGCATCGATCGGGGCGCCATTGACGATACGATTGTCGAGGATGGCGTCAAACTGGACAATCAGATCCAGGTGGGTCACAACGTGACCATCGGCGCTCACACGGCAATTGCAGCGTGCACCGGAATTTCCGGCAGCACAACGATCGGGAGACGATGCATGATTGGCGGAGGGGTCGGATTTGCGGGTCACTTGACGATCGCGGACGATGTGGTGCTGACGGGGTTCAGCTTGGTCACCGCGTCGATCAATAAATCGGGCAGCTACTCGAGCGGCATACCGGTCATGGAGACGCGCCTGTGGCGGCGGATTGTGGCCCATGTGCGGCGGTTGGACGGCAAGGAGCGGCGATGACGGATTCCGATCGGATGGATATCGAACAGATCATGCGGCAGTTGCCGCATCGGTATCCCTTTTTGTTGGTGGATCGCGTTCTGGAGTGCGTCTCCGGGAAGCACTGCGTTGCACTCAAGAACGTGACTTTCAACGAGCCGTTCTTCCCGGGTCATTTCCCCCATCGCCCGCTGATGCCGGGCGTGCTCATCGTCGAGGCATTGGCGCAAGCCGCCGGCATCTTGGCATTCAAGACCGCGCACGTGATCCCCGACGTCAACACGCGCTTTTATTTCGTGGCCATCGACAACGCACGCTTTCGCAAACCCGTCGAGCCGGGCGATCAACTGATGCTGAAAGTCGAGTTGAAGCGATCGTTGAAGGGAATCTGGAAGTTCGACTGTCTGGCCGAGGTCGACGGCCAGGAAGTGGCGTCGGCGGAAATCATGATAGCCCCCGAGACCAAGGCGCCGACGCCTAAAGGGGTACGCGGATGATCGATTCGCGCGCGGTCATATCGCCGCAAGCGCAGATAGCGCCTGACGTTCAAATCGGGCCCTTCACCATCGTCGGAGCGGACGTCGTCATCGGCGCCGGAACCTGGATCGGACCGCACGCGGTGATCAATGGTCCGACGCGCATCGGCTCGGGCAACAAGATCTTTCAGTTCGCCTCGCTGGGCGATGCGCCGCAGGACAAGAAATATAAAGGCGAGCCAACCCGCCTCGAGATCGGCGATCGCAATGTGTTCCGCGAATTCGTTACCGTGAATCGCGGCACCACGCACGATCAGGGCGTGACGCGCATCGGCGACGACAATCTGCTGATGTCCTACTCGCATGTGGCCCATGACTGCCAGTTGGGCAGCAATATCGTCATGGCGAACTGCGCAACGCTCGGCGGCCATGTTGAACTCGGCGACTGGGTGACGATGGGAGGCCTTTCGGCCGTGCATCAATTCACCAAGGTGGGCGCGCAGTGCTTCATCGCGAACAATGCCGCGGTGACCCGGGATGTGCCGCCCTATGTGCTCGCCGTGGGGCAGCCGGCCGAGCCGCACAGCGTGAATACGGTGGGATTGAAGCGCCGCGGATACACCGAGGAGCAAATCCTCAATATTCGCCGCGCCTACCGGCTGTTGTATCGCTCGGGGCTGAAACTTAAGGAGGCCCTGGAGCAACTCGAAGCGGCCGCGGTGGCGCAGACGGAATTGCTGCCCTTCGTGGAATTCATCAGGCGCAGTACCCGCAGCATCGTCCGCTAGCGATGGCGGTTCCGCTGCGAGTCGGATTGGTGGCGGGCGAGGCGTCGGGCGATACCTTAGGAGCCGATCTCATTCATGCGCTTAAACGGCGTGTGCCGGACGCGCAGTTCTTCGGTGTGGCGGGACCTAAGATGCGGGCGGCGGGATGCGAGGGCTGGGAGCCGGCCGAATCGCTGGCCGTCATGGGCTTGTTTGAGGTGCTGCGTGATTTGCCGCGCTTGATAAGGCTGCTGTCGCGTATCAAGCGAATGTTATTGGCCGCACGGCCGGACGTCTTCGTCGGCATCGACGCACCGGATACCAACTTGCGATTGTCCCGCACCCTGCACGCCGCGGGCATTCCCACGGTTCAATACGTCAGTCCGCAAGTGTGGGCATGGCGGCAAGGCCGAGCGCGCGGCATTCGCGAATCGGTGGACCTCGTGCTGTGCTTATTGCCGTTCGAAAAGCGATTTTATGATGAGCAGGGGGTTCCGGCGGTATTCGTCGGCCATCCGCTGGCGGATGCCATTCCCGACAGCGTCGACCGCGCGGCCGCGCGGCGCGCCCTTGAGGTCGAGATTGACGCCACCGTCGTTGCTTTGCTGCCCGGAAGCCGGCGCGGCGAAGTGGCGCGCCTGGCCGCTGACTTTGCTGCCACCGCGGCCTGGATGGCCGCGCAACGGCCGGAACTCAAATTTGTGGCACCCATGGCGAGCGCTGCGACGCGCGAGATCTTCTCTCGCGTGCTGAGGCGGGATGCGCCCGCGCTCAAGGTGCAATTGGTCGACGGCCAGGCGACCTGCGTGTTGAGCGCCGCGGATGTGGTCCTGGTCGCTTCGGGCACCGCCAGCCTGCAGGCGGCCTTGTGCAAACGCCCCATGGTGGTGGTTTACCGGCTGGGGAGCTTAACGGCTTGGGCGATGCGAAGATTGGTCAAATCCAAGTTTTTTGCGCAACCAAATCTACTTGCGGATCGGCGCGTCGTCGGCGAATATTTTCAAGAGCAAATCATCCCAGAGGCGATCGGAGCGGAGCTCTTGATGTGGCTTGACGATCCGAAACGGCGCGACGCGCTGGAACAGGAGTTCTCGCGTATTCACGCCGATTTGCGCCGTGGAGCGGGGACGCGGGCGGCGCAGGCGATTCTGGACCTCCTAGCCCGGCGCGGTGCGGCCTCAAGGTCGCCGCCGTGAGACGAGTCGCCGGCATCGACGAAGCCGGCCGAGGGCCTCTGGCAGGACCGGTGGTGGCAGCCGCGGTCATCTTGCGCCCGCGCAGACCCATCGACGGCGTGGCGGATTCCAAGACCTTAAGTGCGGAGGAACGCTCGCGCCTCAGTGTGCAGATTCGACGGCATGCGCTGTGCTTCGGCATCGGCTGGGCGGATCAAATCGAGATCGACGCGTTGAACATCCTGCAAGCGACGTTTCTCGCGATGCGCCGCGCCTTGCTGGCCATGACGTTAGTCCCGGACCACCTGCTCGTGGACGGCAATCGGCTTCCCAATTTGAACGGTTTTGGCAAGCTATTGACGGCTCGTGCCATCATTGACGGCGATGTCACCGAGCCCGCCATCAGCGCCGCCTCGATTCTCGCGAAGACCGCGAGAGATAGTTATATGAATCAAATGGATGCTGTATATCCTGCATATTCTTTCGCAACTCACAAGGGCTATGCGACCAAGCACCATCAGCGCCTGCTGGCATTGCACGGCCCCTGTCCTCTGCATCGACGCTCGTTCGAGCCGGTGCGCCTCGCTTTAAGGTGCGAGCCTTGACGACATTCGTGCATTTGCGCTTGCACACCGAGTATTCGCTGGTCGACGGGATCGTGCGCGTGCCGGAATTGATGAGCGCCGTTGCCGCCAGTGCGATGCCGGCGGTGGCCTTGACCGATCAAAGCAATCTGTTCGCCATGGTGAAGTTCTACAAGGAGGCGCAAGCGGCAGGAATTAAGCCCCTGATCGGTGTGGACGCTTGGATTCGCGAGCCGGGCGAGCGAGCAGCGCCGGCGCGCATCGTGTTCCTGTGTCAAAACCTCGCCGGCTACCGCAATCTCACCCGCTTGGTCACGCGCTCGTTTTTGGAAGGTCAGCAACGGGGCCCGCCGATGCTGGATCGCGGCTGGATAGCGCGCGATTCGCTGCAGGGATTGATCGTGTTGTCGGGAGGCATGGAGGGCGATATTGGCCAGTCGATCGCGCGCGGCCGTGACGATGAAGCGCTGCGTTGTCTCGCCCGTTGGCAGGGGTTGGTCGGTGATCGGTTCTACCTCGAGGTGCAGCGAACGGGCCGAGCGGGCGAACAAGCCTATTCCGAGGCCGTGATGGAGATCGCGCAGGTCCAAGGATGCGCCGCGGTGGCCACGAATGACGTGCGTTTTCTGACGCGCGCGGATTTTGAGGCGCACGAGGCTCGAGTCTGCATTCATGACGGCGCGCAATTGGCGAACGCCAGCCGGGTTCGGCGCTATTCCGAAGAGCAATACCTCAAATCGCCGGCCGAGATGGCCGAGCTTTTCGCGGATGCGCCGGAGCTGCTTGAGAATACGGTGGAGCTGGCAAAACGCTGTTCGCTGGAAATTCGCTTGGGCGCCTCCATGCTGCCGGCCTATCCGGTGCCGGCAGGCTTTAGCACCGAGAATTTCCTGCGCGAGGAGTCCCAGCGAGGTCTGGCAAGGCGCCTGGCGGCAGCGCGCGCACCCGATAAACACGCGGCGACCGCGACCTACGAGGCGCGCCTGGAATTGGAACTGGGCGTCATTTGCGCCATGGGGTTCGCCGGATACTTCTTGATCGTGGCGGATTTCATTCGTTGGGCCCGCGAAAACGGCGTGCCCGTAGGCCCGGGCCGCGGCTCCGGCGCAGGATCATTGACCGCCTATGTCTTGGGCATTACCGATCTGGATCCGATCGAGCATGACCTGCTGTTCGAGCGATTCTTGAATCCGGAGCGCGTGTCGATGCCGGATTTCGACGTCGACTTTTGCATGGAAGGGCGCGACCGGGTCATCGAGTATGTCGCCAACAAATACGGCCGCGACCGCGTCTCGCAAATCATCACCTACGGCACCCTGGCCGCCAAGGCCGTGGTGCGCGACGTGGGCCGCGTCCTTGGGCACCCTTACGGTTACGTCGACAAGATCGCCAAGCTGATTCCATTGGAAATCGGCATGACGCTCGACAAGGCCTTGGAGCAGGAAGAGGAACTCAAGCGCCTGTATGACGGTGAATCCGAGGTGCGCGAACTGATCGATCTGGCACGCAGCCTGGAGGGGCTGGCGCGCAACGCCGGCACGCACGCCGGCGGTGTGGTCATCGCACCCTCGGTGCTGACCGACTTCACCCCGCTGTACTGCGAAGAGGGCAGCAGCACGCCGGTGACGCAGTTCGACAAGGACGATGTCGAAGCGGCTGGCCTGGTCAAGTTCGATTTTCTCGGCCTCAGAACTCTGACCATCATCGATTGGGTGGTGCGCGACATCAATGTAGAGCGTGCTGCGCGCGGTGAAGCGCCGCTGCTCATGAGCGAGTTGCCCATGGACGATGAGGCAACCTATGCGCTGCTCAAGAGCACCAAGACGACGGCGGTCTTCCAGCTCGAATCGCGCGGCATGAAGGATTTGATTCGACGGCTGCAACCCGACCGGTTCGGCGACATCGTCGCGCTGGTGGCGCTGTTTCGGCCGGGTCCACTGCAATCCGGAATGGTCGAGGACTTCATCGCGCGCAAGCACGACACCACCGGCGCCATCATCGATTACCTGCATCCGGACCTAAAGCCGGTGCTCGAGGCGACTTATGGCGTGATCCTCTACCAGGAACAGGTCATGCAGATCGCGCAGATCCTGGCGGGCTACACCCTCGGCGGCGCCGATCTGCTACGCCGCGCCATGGGCAAGAAGAAAGCCGAGGAAATGGCCAAGCAGCGCTCGGTGTTCGTCAGCGGCGCCGTGGCGCGCGGCGTGCGCGAGGCGCAGGCCACGCTCATCTTCGATCTGATGGAAAAATTCGCCGGCTACGGCTTCAACAAGTCGCATTCCGCAGCCTACGCCTTGCTGTCCTATCAAACCGCGTGGCTCAAGGCGCACTATCCGGCGGCCTATATGGCGGCCGTGCTGTCGTCCGACATGGACAAGACGGAAAAAGTGGTCACGCTGATCGATGAATGCACGGGCATGAACCTGAAAGTGCTGCCGCCCGACGTGAACGCATCGGTCTACGCCTTTCGAGTCGCGGGCCCGACCAGTATCCGTTATGGGATGGGCGCGATCAAAGGCGTGGGCGCTTCGGCGGTCGAGGCCATCATCGAGGAGCGGGAGCAGCACGGACCCTACAAGAATCTACCGGATCTGTGCCGTCGCGTTGACTTGACGCGGGTCAACCGGCGCGTATTCGAAGCGTTGATCCGTTCCGGAAGCTTGGACCTCATCGGACCGAATCGCGCGACGCTGACCGCGGAGCTCGAGCGCGCGATGCATCTGGGCGAACAGAACTCGCGGGCCATCAGCGTAGGTCAGGTCGACCTGTTCGGATTGAGCGCGGCGGAAAACACCGCGGTCGCCGACTGGTCCGAGGCGGAGCGCCTTGCCGGCGAACGCGAAACCTTGGGCCTGTTCTTGAGCGGTCATCCCATCACCCCGTATGAGCCTGACTTGAAATTCTTGGTGAGCGCGCGCCTGGCCGACGTGGGAGGCCCTAAGCCGCCGGCGCTGGAAGGTGCGCGCAACTGGTCGGCAGGCAAGCCCGCCACGGTGGCCGGCCTGGTCCTGGAGATCCGCCGCCGGCCCAATCGGGTCACCTTGATCTTGGATGATCGCAGCGCGCGCCTCGAGGTCAGTTTGTACGAGGAAGTCTTTCAGCAGCATCGCGACATCATCGTCAAAGACGCCATCTTGATCATCGACGGCACGCTGCGCTTCGATGATTTCATCGAAGCGTGGCGGCTGCAGGGCAAGTCCTTGATGGATATCGACCGGGCGCGCGAGCGTTTTGCGCGCCGGTTGTGGCTGCGCTGGCCCGCTGAATTCGACGGCCCGCAGGGCATGAGCCGGTTCGAGCAGGTTTTGAAACCCTATCTGCGCGGACCTTGCGGGGTTAGTGTGGCGGTGAACCGGGATGATTACAGCGGCAAGGTCAATCTCTCGGACGCCTGGTCGGTGCGCGCATCGCGCGATCTTCTCGACAAGCTGACCCAGCTGGTGGGTCGCGATGGCTGGTATTTGGTGTATGGTCCGCGAAATGATGCACGCGGCGAGGAAACCTCTTCATGGCGCTGAATTTTTTAGAATTTGAACAACCGATTGCCGAGCTCGAGGCGAAAATCGAAGAGCTGAAATTTATCGGCAGCGATGCCAGCGTCAATATCTCGGAAGAGATCAAGCGGCTGCAGTCAAAGAGCAGGGCTCTCACCACCAGCATTTTTGCCAACCTGACGCCGTGGCAGATCACGGAACTGGCGCGCCATCCGCAGCGTCCCTATACGCTCGATTACGTGTCCATGATTTTCAGCGACTGGCAGGAACTGCACGGCGATCGCATGTACAGCGATGATCTGGCGATCGTGGGGGGGCTGGCGCGGCTGGAAGGAATGCCGGTCATGCTCATCGGACATCAAAAAGGCCGCGACACCAAGGAGCGCGTGCGGCGCAATTACGGCATGCCCAAGCCCGAAGGCTATCGCAAAGCGCTGCGCTTGATGAAAATGGCGGAGCGCTTCCGCATTCCGGTGATTACCCTGATCGATACTCCGGGGGCCTATCCCGGGATCGGTTCGGAGGAACGCGGCCAGAGCGAAGCCATCGCGCGCAATTTATTCGAGATGTCGCACCTGGCCGCGCCGGTCTTGAGCGTGGTCATCGGCGAGGGCGGTTCCGGCGGAGCATTGGCCATCGGCGTCTGCGATCGGCTTGTCATGCTGCAATTCAGCGTGTACACGGTCATTTCGCCCGAAGCCTGCGCGTCGATTTTGTGGAAGAGCACGGAGAAGAAGGAAACCGCCGCCGAAGCGATGGGCGGCACCGCCGAGCGCCTATTCAAGCTGGGGTTGGTGGATGAAGTGCTCAAGGAACCGCACGGCGGCGCGCATCGAGATCCGCAGGAGATGGCGGAAACCATCAAGCAGGCCATCGTCAAGCACCTGACCGAACTGCGCAATCAACCGGTGACACAGTTGCTCGACGCGCGGCAAGCGCGCCTGCGCGGTTTCGGCGCGTTTCGCGACACTTAGGCGATGAGCTTTTCCGCGGCTTCGCTGCACGCGGCTCTGGAATCCTTAGTTCCTGCCCGCTGCAGCGGACTCATGGTGGCCTTGAGCGGCGGCGCCGATTCGGCCTCGCTGCTGAAGGCCGCGGCTGCCTTGGGCAAGGATTTTCGCGCGCTGCCGCTGCGCGCCGTGCACGTCGATCACGGCCTGCAGGCCGCGGCCCCGAGATTTCGCCAGGCCTGCGTCGGCCTCTGTGAACAGTTGGGCGTTCCGCTGCGCACCTTGTCCGTCGAGGTGAATTGCCAGCCCGGTGCCTCCATCGAGGCGGCGGCCCGCGATGCGCGCTATGCGGCGCTCGCGGCGGAGCTTAAGACGCGATGAGTGCCTGTTGACGGCCCATCACCGCAAGGACCAGGCCGAGACCTTGCTGCTGCAGGCGTTGCGCGGCGCCGGCGTCAAAGGGCTGTCGGCGATGCCGGCTTGCCGCGTGTTTGGCGCAGGCTGGCACGTGCGGCCGTTGCTTAAAGTGCCGCAGGCCGAGCTGCTGCAGTTTGGCGCGCACTTGGTGGACGCGGATTTGCTCGATCCCATGAACGAGGATGTGCGTTTTGATCGCAGCTTCCTGCGCCACACGCTCTGGCCGCTGATCGAGAGGCGTTGGCCCGGAGCAGAGATTGCCTTGTCGCGCACCGCGCGGCATCTGGCGCAAGCTCAAGAGCAACTGGACTTGGCGGCGGCCGCCGATGTGGCGCGTCTTCGCGACGGTGATGCCTTGTCGGGTAACGGGCCTACGAGCCCTCAGCCCCGGACAGTGCGTGAATGCCGTCCGATATTGGCTGAGCGAGGCGGGCGCGGAAGCGCCGTCGACGGCGCGCTTGAGCGAGGCCCTGAGGCAGGTTTTCGAGGCCGATGAGGATCATCAGCCCGCCATCGTCTGGGGCGATCGAGCCCTGCGACGCTATCGGCAGCGATTGTTTTTGACCGAGGCCGCGCCGCCGCGTCTGACCGAGGCGCGCACCTGGGGTACGGCGCTTCAGGATTCGGTCGACTTGGGGCGCTTGGGAAATCTGACCTGGAAGCCGCAAGCCGGCGGACTCTGCCCCGACGCGCTGCCGCGCACGGTGCTCGTACGACGGCGCGGTGGAGGCGAAACACTCAAGCCCGCGCGATCGGCCAAAACCCACACGGTGCAGCACCTGTGCCAGTCCCTCGGCGTGCTGCCGTGGATGCGGGACGCACTGCCGCTGGTATTTGCCGAGGATACCTTGATCGCCGTTGCGGATTTGTGGCTGGACGCGCGCTGGTGCGCCGCCGCGGACGCGCCCGGCGTAAGTATCGCGTGGAACAATGCCCCCTGGGTCATTTAGCGAGCCCTCGTCATTTAACTGAAGGTGTCCATCAGGCAACCGGATTGTCGAGATCGCGCCGATCTGCTAATCTGAACTCCCGTCGAATTCCAATTGTTCCCTTTGGCTTCGTTTGTTGATTCCGCTGCGGCTGGCGGACAGCAAACGTTTAAATCGGCGGTGACTCACTATGACTCGATTCGTTTTCGTCACCGGCGGCGTGGTTTCCTCGCTGGGCAAAGGCATCGCGTCGGCATCCTTGGGCGCGATCCTAGAGGCCCGCGGACTCAAGATCAGCATGGTGAAGCTGGACCCGTATATCAACGTGGATCCCGGCACCATGAGCCCCTTTCAGCACGGCGAGGTGTTCGTTACCGCGGACGGCACCGAGACCGACTTGGATCTCGGCCACTACGAGCGCTTCGTACGCACGACCACCGGGCGCAATAGCAATTTCACCACGGGCAGAATTTACGAGCGCGTCATCGCCAAAGAGCGGCGCGGCGATTATCTGGGCGCAACCGTTCAGGTAATTCCGCATATCACCGACGAAATCAAGCATCGAATCCGCATGGGAGCCGGTGAATCGGATGTCTGCATGGTGGAAATCGGCGGCACCGTCGGCGACATCGAATCGCTGCCGTTTCTCGAGGCCATCCGCCAAATGGGCGTGGAACTCGGCCGCGACAAAGTGCTGTATATGCATTTGACCTTGGTGCCGATCCTGGGCGGCGCCGGGGAAATCAAGACCAAGCCCACCCAGCATTCGGTCAAGGAGCTGCGCGGCATCGGCATTCAACCGGACATTCTCCTGTGCCGCTGCCCGGTGACGCTGCCCGATGAGCAGCGTCGCAAGATTGCATTGTTCACCAACGTGGAAGAAAGAGCGGTGATTTCGGCGGTCGATTCCGATGACATCTACAAGATTCCGATGCTGCTGCACGAGCAAGATCTGGACGACATCGTCATCGACAAGCTGCGCTTGAACGCGCCGCCCACGGATCTTGCGGAATGGCGGGCGGTGGTTGCCGCCAAGCAAAACCCGGAAGCGGTCGTGGATATCGGCATGGTGGGCAAATACGTGCAGATTCGCGATTCCTATATTTCGTTGAACGAATCGCTGATGCACGGCGGCATTAAAACCCGAACGCGAGTGAATATTCACTATTTCGAATCGCAGGACATCGAGCGAACGGGCGCCTCGGCGCTGCAGAAGATGGACGCCATTTTGGTGCCGGGCGGTTTCGGCGACCGCGGCATCGAAGGAAAAATTCAGGCGATTCGCTTTGCGCGAGAAAACGGCATTCCTTATCTCGGCATTTGTCTGGGGATGCAGCTCGCGATCATCGAATACGCGCGCAACGTGCTGGCGCTCAAAGGCGCCAACAGCACCGAGTTCGACCGCGCCACCAATCATCCGGTCATCGCGCTGATCACCGAATGGCAGGATCTGGAGCGCGGCCAGCAGGTGCGCGACGAGAAATCGGACTTAGGCGGCAGCATGAGGTTGGGTGCTCAGGAAGCGAAGCTGCTCCCGGGAACCCTGGCACGCGCGCTGTACGGCAAGGAGTCGATATTCGAGCGTCACCGCCACCGCTATGAATTCAACAATCACTATCTCGATGAATTGACCGCGGCGGGATTGAAATTCTCGGGATTTTCCGCCGATGGATTGGTGGAATTCATCGAGCTGCCAAGCCACCCGTGGTTTGTCGCCAGCCAGTTCCACCCGGAATTTACCTCCACGCCCCGCGACGGGCACCCGCTCTTCACAGGCTTTGTGCGCGCGGCGCGCAAGTACCGAGCTTCCCTGCAGCCGGTCCGGGCGACGGCTTGATCCACGCGACGGCATGATCCGCGAACGCGTATGAAACTGGCGAACCACGAGGTCGGGCCCGATCGTCCGTTCTTTTTGATTGCCGGGCCCTGCGTCATCGAGAGCGACGCTTTGGTCCTCGATGTGGCCGGGCGTCTCAAGGAAATGACCGACGCACTCAAAATCCCCTTTATCTTCAAGGCGTCGTTTGACAAGGCCAATCGTTCCTCGCGTGCGAGCTTTCGCGGCCCCGGGCTCGAAAGCGGTCTGAAAACGCTGGCGCGCGTGCGCGAACAGATCGGCGTGCCGGTGCTCACCGATGTGCATGAGGACACGCCGCTCGAGGAAGTTGCGGCCGTGGTCGATGTGTTGCAGACGCCAGCGTTCCTGTGCCGTCAGACCAATTTCATCGTCTCGGTATGCGCGCAAGGTAAACCCGTCAATATCAAGAAGGGACAGTTTCTATCGCCCTGGGAAATGCAGAATGTGGTGGACAAGGCGCGCTCCACCGGCAACACGCAGATCATGGTTTGCGAACGCGGGTTTTCGTTCGGCTACAATAATCTCGTCTCGGACATGCGCTCCCTCGCGATCATGCGCGGGACCGGTTGCCCCGTGGTGTTCGACGCGACGCACTCGGTGCAGCTGCCCGGCGGCAAAGGCGATTCCTCGGGCGGACAGCGGGAATTCGTGCCGCTGTTGGCGCGCGCCGCGGTGGCGTCCGGCGTGGCGGGAATTTTCATGGAGACGCATCCGGATCCTGCCAAAGCACTGTCGGATGGTCCGAACGCATGGCCGTTGGATCGCATGCGATCGCTGCTGGGAACGCTGGCGGAATTGGATAGCGCCGTGAAGCGCCAGCCCTTCGAGGAATCATTGCTATGAGCCGCATCGTCGATATTCTCGGCCGCCAAATCATGGATTCGCGGGGAAATCCTACCGTCGAAGCGGACGTGGTGCTGGATTCGGGCACTGTCGGCCGCGCCGCGGTCCCCTCCGGCGCATCCACCGGTTCGCGCGAGGCGGTTGAGCTGCGCGATGGCGACATGAAGCGATTCGGCGGCAAGGGCGTGCTCAAGGCGGTCGGCGCCGTCAACGGCCCGCTGCGCACGGCACTGCTGGGCGCCAATGTTCAGGATCAGGCTGCCCTCGACAGCATGATGATCAATTTGGACGGCACGGACGGCAAATCGAAATTAGGCGCCAATGCAATTTTGGCGGTGTCCTTGGCGGCAGCGCACGCGGCGGCGACCGATCAAGGCTTGCCGCTGTACCGGCACCTGGCACGCAGCGGCGATTTGACGCTGCCTGTGCCGATGATGAACATCATCAACGGCGGGGCGCACGCCGACAACAGCGTCGACATCCAAGAATTCATGATTCTGCCCCTGGGCGCGCCATCGTTCTCCGAGGCGGTGCGCTACGGTGCCGAAGTTTTTCATGCGCTCAAAAAAGTGCTGCACGACAAGGGGCTTAACACCGCGGTCGGCGATGAGGGCGGGTTTGCGCCGGATCTGCCGTCGAATGAAGCGGCGATTACCGTCATATTGGAAGCGATCGACAAGGCCGGCTATCGGGCGGGCCGGGACATTTATCTGGGTCTCGACGTGGCCAGCACCGAGTTCTTCAAGGATGGGGCGTATGTGCTCGAGTCCGAAGGACGGCGCTTCAACTCGTCGGAATTCGCCGATTATCTTGCGGGCCTCGCCGGGAAATACCCCATCGTCACCATCGAAGATGGCATGAGCGAAGGTGATTGGAACGGCTGGGCCACCCTCACCCGAAAATTGGGCAACAGGATTCAGCTGGTGGGCGATGATTTATTCGTGACCAACACCAAGATATTCGCCGAGGGCATCGCCAAGAAAATCGCCAATGCCATTCTCATCAAGCCGAACCAAATCGGCACACTGACCGAGACCCTGGCCGCCATCGACATGGCCTTCAAAGCCAAGTATGCGGCCGTCGTCTCACACCGCTCGGGCGAAACCGAGGACGCCACCATCGCGGACATTGCGGCGGCGACGACGGCCACGCAGATCAAGACCGGTTCGATGTCGCGTTCGGATCGAATGGCCAAATACAATCAGCTGCTGAGAATCGAAGGCGAGCTGGGGGCCAAGGCCTCCTACGCAGGAGTGCGCGCATTATCGGTTCCAATTTCTTAAGAAGCCATGCTAAGCTCATGTCCCCATGAGAGTTTTCTCCGCCCTGTTGGCTGTTGCGCTGATCTTGCTGCAAGGCCGACTTTGGCTGTCGGACCAAGGGCTGCATGAAGTGTCGCGGCTTAAGGTTGCGATCGACGCACAACGATCCGCCAATCATGAGCAGCGCGAACGCAATCGACAATTGAGCGCCGAGGTGAACAATCTCAAAGTGGGGTTGACAGCGCTTGAAGAGCGAGCGCGCAGCGAGTTGGGAATGGTTGGCGCCAGCGAGACCTTTTATCAAGTCGTGAGAGCGAACACGCCGGCGCCTGCCGCGCCAGCGACCCCGACGACCGCCCGCGTGGAATGAGCGCGTCCGCCGAGCGGCGCCTATGGGCGATAGTTCCTGCGGCCGGCCGCGGCGAACGCTTCTCGCCGTCATCTTCGGCACTGCCCAAACAATACACGCCGCTGCTGGGGCGCAGCGTGCTCGAATGGTCCCTGCGCGTGCTTCTGGGAGAGCCGCGGATACACGCCATCGTGGTGGTGCTGGCGGCCGCTGACAGCCACTGGGCCAAACTCGAGGCCACGCTGAAATCGCCGAAATTGCTGACCACGATCGGCGGAGCGCATCGGCACGACTCGGTGATCAATGGCTTGAATTTTTTGGCCTCGCGGGCCGCCGAGGACGATTGGATTCTGGTGCACGACGCGGCTCGGCCCTGCTTGAGCGGCGGCGATTTGAAGGCCCTGGCCGAGGCCGTTGGACCTCAAGCCCCGGTGACAGTCGCGGGCGCCGTGCTGGCGGCGCCCATTGTCGACACGGTGAAGCGTGAACGGGATGGCGGGGTCGAAACCATTGACCGGGAGGGTCTGTGGCGCGCGCTCACGCCGCAAATTTTCCCATTCGCGCCATTGCGCCACGCGCTGACTGAAGCCGCCCGCCTCGGCGCGGCGGTGACCGACGAGGCGCAGGCCATGGAACGGATCGGTGTTCGGCCGGTGCTCATCCGCGGCTCGCCGTTCAACATCAAAGTTACTCGCGCCGAGGATTTGAGCGTGGCGGCCAATATACTCAAGATGGGGGAGAGCAGCGAAATGCGGGTCGGACAAGGAATGGACGTGCATGCCTTCGGCGCCGGCGATCACGTCGTGCTAGGCGGGGTGCGCATCGCGCACAGCCAAGGCGTGGTGGCGCATTCGGACGGCGACGTGGTCATTCACGCCTTGTGCGATGCCTTGCTCGGCGCGCTGGGCGACGGCGACATCGGCCAACATTTTCCCGATAGCGATCCGCGCTATCGCGGTGCGGACAGCCGCGTGTTTCTTCGCGTGGTCGCGGCGCGCATGCAGGCGGCGGGCTTGCATCTGGTGAATGCGGATATCACTGTGCTTGCCGAGGCGCCGCGCATCGGCGCGCATCGCGGTGCGATGGCGGCGACGCTGGCGGCCGACCTCGGGGTCGCGGCGGCCACCATCAACATCAAGGCCACCACCACGGAGCGCTTGGGGTTCATCGGTCGCCAAGAGGGGCTGGCCGCCCTCGCGTCGGTATTGCTCGCTCCCTAAGCCCCCAGACCCTGAATCAATTTGCAGCTCTGATGCGCGCGCTCAAGCGTTGCGCAGGTTGAGCTGGCCGTCGCCTGGCTCATGGGTCCAGAAGCGACGTGGTACGCCGTGTCCGGTGCCGTGGGTGCGAGCACGACCAACTCGTGCAGCACCTTGCCGAACCTTGCCTGAAGCTGCGCTCGCTGATGCTCCGCCTCGGCCTTGCTGTGTGCGTCGGCAAGCTGCACGCGGTAACTTAGCTCGTTGAGCTTCGTTCGCGCCTGATTGGATTCCAATCCCTGCGGATACATTTGCAAAAAAGCTTGCAGCGAAGCGACCGATGGGTTGCCTTGCAGCGCTTGCCAGGCCTCCGCACGCTGCAACGCCGTGATCTGGTAGCGCGCGTCATCGGCGTACACGCCGCCGCTCTCGGCCTTCAAGTATTCCTGGAAGCCTCCTACGGTATTGGTCTTCAGCGCGACCGCCCAAGCTTGCTCATCCTGCAGCGCAAGAATGCGTCCGCGGGCATTGTCGGCGTGTTGGTCGTTGCCATGCTCCTGAACGAAGGTCTGGTAGGCGGCCAGGGTGTTCGCTGCGGTGGCTTTTTTCCAGTCGCTATCAGCCCTGTTGCAGGCGCTTACCGCGATGGTCGCACACGCGATGAAAGGCATTGTGGATCGAATATTCATAGGCCCTCCTCATACATACGATACAGTGTGTATGCTAAAGTTCCATTCGATGGGACGACCTAGGAACACGCGGATCGACGCGGAAGTCGTTGCCGCCGTGCTCGGAGTTCTGCGGTCGCGCGGTTATCGGGCGGTGACGATCGAAAGTATCGCCCGCACCGTGAAACGTGCTCGCACCAGCCTGTACCGCCGCTGGCCGAGCAAGCGTCACCTGGTGGCCTTCGCCGTCGTCCACGAGCTCGGCGTGACGCCGGCTGCGAATACCGGATCCTTGCGCGACGACTTGAAAGCGGCCGTGGAAACGCTGCGCAAGGCGTTCGCCGGTCCGCTGGGAGCCGCGCTCGCGGGCCTTGCCGCCGACATGGCGCACGATGCGGCGCTTGCCCAGCTAATTCAGGACAGCGGTGCTGGGACCGCGCCGGGAATCGATGCTCACGGCGCTGGCGCGTGGGGTGCAGCGCTGCGAAATTGCCGCCGGTCAGGATCATGAGCTGCTGCTCGACATGCTGACCGGGCCGTATTATTTCCGCACGCTGTTCGGGCACGCGCCCATCAACGCGAGCATGAACGAAAGACTGGTCGACTACACGCTACGAGCCGCAGCGCCTTCCGGCGGCAAGCGGCCGGCCCTCACGCACGAATCAGTACGTAAAGCGCGCCGCTACCGCCGTCGATCGCCCGGGCGGAAGTAAACGCCATGACGTCGATATGACGGCGCAGCCACAGGTTGACCGCGCTTTTGAGTACCGGACCGCGCGCGCCGGAACGATAGCCCTTACCATGGATGATGCGCACGCAGCGACGACCCGAATCACGGCTGCGTGCGATGAAGTCCGCAAGCTGATCGCGCGCAGTCGTTTGGCTCAATCCGTGCAGATCCAGTTCATCCTCGGTGGGATAAAGTCCGCGGCGCAGTCGGCGCATCACCTGGGAGCGCACCCCGGCGCGCTGAAATGACAACGGCGCGCTGCCCATCTCGGCCGGCGGCGTGCCGATCAGGGGCATCAGTTCGTCCAGATGCTCCGCGGCACTCGGGGACGGCTTGCGAGGCCGCGCTCGGGGCTTGGGGGTTGCAAGGCCGGCCGCCGACGGAATTTGGAGCAATGGTTTGACGTCGCGCACCGCCGCGCGAAAGGCGTCCGCGTCGGCTGTGGCGTGTTCTGGCTCGCCCGTTGCGTTCTGTTGCGCGTCGCGCCGAGGTATGCGCTTATTGCCCATGGATGTGAGACTCAAGTCGCCTATCGAGGCTTCAAGCGTTACAGTATAGTCCGCACGGCGACACCCGCCAGCGCGGCGCAGGCTGTTAAATCAGTGAAGATCCTTCTCTCCAACGACGACGGCTACCGTGCCGAGGGCCTGGCGGCACTTGCGGATGCAATGAAACCCTTGGGCGAGGTTACGATCGTATCGCCCGATCGAAACCGTAGCGGAGCGAGCAACTCGCTGACCCTCGATGTTCCGGTGCGCGCCGTCCGCTATGAAAGCGACGCCTACTTCGTCAACGGCACGCCGACCGATTGCGTGCATCTCGCGATTTCCGGCTTGTTCGATTTCGAGCACGATATCGTGGTGACCGGCGTCAATGACGGAGCGAATCTTGGCGACGACACGCTGTACTCTGGAACGGTAGCCGCCGCGGTCGAAGGCCGATTCCTCGGTCTTCCCGCCATTGCCGTGTCGCTCTGCCTGACGGCGGACAGTCCGCGCAATTTCGCAAGCGCCGCGCAAGTGGCCGCGCAACTCGTGCGGCGCATGACGCAGGAGCCTCTGCAGGGGTCCGAAGAAGGCCCGGTGATCCTGAACCTCAACGTGCCCGACCTGCCGGACGGGCAACTGCGGGGCATCAAGGTGACGCGGCTGGGAAACCGGCACCGCGCCAAGCCCATCGTCAAGGCGCGGGATCCGAGAGGCCGCGATGTCTATTGGGTTGGAAATGCCGGCGCCGGCCAGGATGCAGGTCCCGGTACGGACTTTCATGCCGTGGCCGAAGGGTTTGCATCCATTACACCGCTGCAAATTGACCTGACGCGCCATGCCGCGCTGGCCGATCTTCGGCGTTGGCTCGAGGTTGACTAGGTATGGAGGGTCCGCGTCTCACCGGCATCGGCATGACCTCGGCACGCACGAGAGAGCGGCTGGTGCAGCGCCTGCAGGAGCAGGGAATTGCCGATCAGCGGGTTTTGGATCGGATCCGCACCGTCCCGCGGCACCTCTTCATGGATGAGGCGCTGGCGAGCCGGGCTTATGAGGATAACGCGCTGCCGATCGGATTCGGACAAACCATCTCGCAACCCTTTGTGGTCGCGCGCATGACCGAGGCGCTTCTGGCGGCGCGGAGCCTGTGCGGGTGTTGGAGATCGGCACCGGCTGCGGCTATCAAACCGCCGTGTTATCGCCACTGGTCAAGGAAATCTACACCATCGAGCGAATCGCGAGCTTGCTGGGCCGAGCGCGCCGCACGCTGCGGGAGCTTCGCATCCGCAATGTCAATTTTCGCCATGACGATGGCAATGTGGGTTGGGCCGCACGCGCCCCGTTCGATGGAATTCTGCTGACCGCGGCGCCCCACGCGGTGCCGCAGGCGCTGTTCGACCAGCTGAAGGTCGGCGGGCGGCTGATCGCGCCGGTGGGCCCTGAGGGGCGGCAAGAGCTGTACCGCTACACCAAGGGCGAAACCCGGATTGATCGCCAGTCGCTCGGCGCGGTGAGCTTCGTGCCGCTGGTGTCAGGATTGCAGCAGTAGCATTGCGCCGCCTCGCAACTGCTTATCGCGGTGGGGTTGCTGTGCCTGCTGGGCGCCTGCGCCGATACCGCCGGCGACCAACAGCGTGTCTACGTGGTGCGTCCCCAGGACACGCTGTACAGCATCGCGTGGCGCTACGGCCTCGACTTCCATGACCTCGCGCGTTGGAACAACGTCGGTTCAGATTTTCGGATTACCGTCGGCCAAGGGCTCACGCTTTCGCCCACGGGGCGACCGCCCGCGATGCGCTCGCCCAAGGCGCCAGCACCGCCGGGACCTTCGCGCGCGCTGAATGTACCGGCCCGGCCGGCGGACGCTCCGTCAACGCTTAAGTGGAACTGGCCGACCGATCCGACATCGGCGCCGCGGCCGGTACCCGGCGGCGGCATCTTGTTGCCGGGCCGCGTGGGCCAGGATGTTCGAGCGGCGTCTTCAGGTCGCGTCGTCTACACCGGCAACGGGCTGCGCGGCTATGGAAATTTGATCATCATCAAGCATGCGGAGAATCTGCTTTCCGCCTATGCTCACAATCGTGAGATGTTGGTGAAGGACGGGCAGGAAGTCGCGCTCGGGCAACTCATCGCACACATGGGAGAGGGCGCGCCCAATACACCGGTGTTGTATTTCGAAATTCGCCGCAATGGCAAACCCGTCGATCCGATGCCATTCCTGCCGACCATAAAGTGATTTCTTCGTTATATGTTCAATCCATTGATATATAAGATTTTGGGGAAATCCCCTAATACTGTCGGGTCCTTGCGACACTCTAGCTCATATGATTTACTGTGGCCGTCGCGAAGATCCATTGCGGGGCGCTAGGCTTACACGGTTATTCGAAAAACAACAATAAGATCAATAAGAAGAAGAATATTTCTCGATAATAGTTCAGTTGTGTATTCCGCCTGCGCCCCGCTGTTTTTCATGATGCGACATCACAACGCGAGCAGGGCCACCACGCGCCGTTGCTCTGCCACCAATACATTGAAAGTGCGGCAGGCAGCACCCGTGTCCATCACTTCGAAGCCGATGCCTGCACGTAGAAACTGAGCGCCGAAGGATGCGGCCGGAAAAATCTGGCGCACTCCGGTCCCCAGCAGCACCAGTTCCGGGTCGAGTGCCAAAATGCGCGACACATCGATGCCGATGAGATCATCGAGGCTTCGAATGCTCGGCTCCGCCAGAATCGTCGATGCGCTCAAGATCAGTGCGCCTCGATAGACAGCGTCGTTGACCCGCAATTCACCGCCTCCGTAGGAGCGAATGATATTGATCCCCGAGGTGGAGTCCTGAGTGAAGCGCATACCCTTAAGATACTCAAAATGCTGCCGGAGCGTTTGTGTCTAGCCAATACTTTCGTTTTGCCGTGCGCGGCCCATCAGAGCCGCACCGCTCGAGGTTGCTGGAGCAACTGGTGGCGCGCTCGTCGCCTGCCGTGGCGGTGAGCGATTGGCGCGCCGATGCATTTCGCGTCATCTCGCCGCAATCGACCTGCGTGCCGGCCGTGGCAGCGGTGGCGCTATGCGCGGATCGCGGGCCGGTCGATGCAGCGTGGGTTTGCCTGGCATCGCCGATTCTCTATGTTGCGGAAATCAGCAACGTCCGTATGTCGGATCAAGGTATCCTCACACTGGCGCCGGGAGACGCAGAGACTCTTGCGCTGCATTTCAATCGGGAATGGAATGACGCGGGCGTGCGCATGAGCTGCGGCCGGGCAGGGCGCCTCTATTGCCTGTTCGATCGCGTGCTTGAGGTGTCGATGCGCGATCCCCATGACGTCCTCGACCAGCGCATTGAAGAATTTCTCCCGACCGGCGCTGATGCGCCGCGAGTACGGCGGCTGATGAGCGAAATCGAAATGTGGCTGTTCACGCATGCCCTCAACTCCGGCCGCACGGCGCAGGGAAAGTCGCCCATCAGCGGGCTTTGGCTGTGGGGCGGCGGCGTTCCCCTCGCGGCACTGCCCAAGGTGCAGGGCTGGGTGGCGGGCGAGGATGTCTTCTTTGATGCGTTGAGCGGCGAGAAATCCGCAGGCGGGGTCATCATCGCGCCGCAGATACCCGGTAGCGATGAGTGGCGTGAGGCCGAATCGCGCTGGCTTAAGCCGGCAGTCGCGCAATTGCGGTCAGGTCGCCTCTCGCAGCTGCACTTGTCGGCCGCCGGACGATGTTACAGCGTGACCCGCGGGCAAGTTCTCCGATTCTGGCGGCGAGCTAGGCCCTGGTGGGAGTCCTTCGCGTGACCGCGATGGAAATTCGTCGCCGCGCACAAGGGGTTATCGACGAATTTGCGGCACCCCTGCATCCGGTTCTGCGGCGCGTCTATGCGGCGCGCGGCCTCGGCAACGACGCTGACCTCGATTTGTCGTTGGATCGATTGCTGCCGGTCGGTTCTTTGGAAGGAGTCGATGCGGCGGCGCGACTTCTCGCCGCCCATCGTGCGGGTCGAGTCCTGGTGATTGGCGATTTCGATGCCGACGGCGCCACCAGCACGGCTTTGGTGGTCAGAGCGCTGCGCGCCATGCACTTCGCGCACGTCGACTTTCTGGTGCCCAACCGATTTCGCTTCGGTTACGGTCTCACCCCTGAAATCGTGGCGCTCGCGGCGTCTCGCAGTCCGTCATTGATCGTGACCGTCGACAACGGCGTGTCGAGCGTGGCGGGAGTCGAGGCGGCCCGCCAGATGGGGGTGCCCGTGCTGGTGACCGATCATCACTTGGCGGGGGCCGTGCGCCCGCGCGCCGAAGTGATCGTCAATCCCAATCTGCCCGGCAGCCGCTTTGCAAGCCCGGCGCTGGCCGGCGTCGGAGTTGCCTTCTACGTCTGTGCGGCGCTGGCGAGGACGCTGGGCGTCGGGGATTTTCGTGTTGCGGACCTGCTCGATCTGGTGGCGCTCGGAACGGTTGCCGACGTGGTCGCTCTGGATCGCAATAATCGAATCCTGGTATCCCAAGGGCTAAAGCGCATCCGCGCGGGCCGCTGCGTGGCAGGAATTCGTGCGCTGCTCGAGTCGGCAGGCCGTGCACTCGAGCAGGTATCGGCCGCCGACCTGGGCTTCGCGGTCGCGCCGCGCCTCAATGCCGCCGGACGGCTCACCGACATGAGCGTTGGCATCGCCTGTTTGCTGGCTGACCAAGCCGAAGAAGCGGCGCGGCTCGCAGGATTGCTGACCAAGCTCAATGAGGAGCGGCGTGAAATCGAGCAGCGCATGCAGCATGAGGCCGTGGGGCTCGCCGCCGAGTTGCGCGGCGTCGAGCCGGCGGACGATTCTCTCGGGCTCTGTCTGTTCGACGAGACCTGGCATCAAGGAGTGGTGGGCTTGGTGGCCGGCAGAATCAAGGACCGTCTGCATCGACCTGTCGTCGCCTTCGCGCGCGCCGAGGATGGTTCGCTGCGCGGCTCCGCGCGCTCGGTGGCCGGCGTGCACATTCGAGATGCCCTCGATAGCATCGCAACGCGGCATCCCGACCTCATCGACAAGTTCGGCGGACATGCGATGGCGGCCGGGTTGAGCATTCGCGACGGGAAATTGCCCGCGTTCAGAGCGGCTTTCGCGGCCGAAATCGCCGCGCGAGTGGATCGAGAATCACTCAAGGGAGTCATCTACTCGGACGGAGCGCTCAGTGCGGATGAGCTGTGCGTCGCCACCGCCCGGGCGCTGCGCGGCGCGGGCCCTTGGGGCCAGGGCTTTCCGGAACCGGTTTTCGACGGCGAGTTCAAGGTAGTGGACGCCAGGATCGTCGGCGGTAGGCATATGAAGATGCGGCTCGAAGCCGCTCACGGCGGCTCGGACACCCTCGATGCGATCGCGTTCGGCTATGTCGGCGGACTGTCGGAGAATGCGGGCCTGGGCAGCGGAGCGGCGATACAACTTGCCTATCGACTCGAGATCAACGAATACCGCGGGGCTGAACGGGTGCAGCTGAATTGCCAGCATCTAAAGCTGTCAGAGCCGATGTGCTAGGATTCGCCTGCATGGAAGTCAATCAAGTCAAGCGCTACATCAAAGATCTCGAGGAACGCACCGATTCCTTGAGGAGGTATCTTTGATTACGAAAACAAACATGAGCGTCTGCAAGAAGTAGCACGCGAGCTTGAGCAGCCGGGTATCTGGGACCAGCCCGATCGCGCGCAGGAGTTGGGGAAGGAGCGCGCCAAACTTGAGCAGGTGGTCGGCGGACTGGATCGCCTGAAACGCGGATTGAGCGATGCGGCCGAGTTGATCGAACTGGCCGCCGAAGAGTCGGATACCTCAGCGGTGGCGGAAATCGAGGCAGACGTCAATCGCTCGGCCGCCGAGGTCGAGCGACTCGAGTTCCAGCGGATGTTCCCGGGCAAGATGGACTCGCACAACGCCTTTCTGGACATTCAGGCCGGCGCGGGCGGCACCGAAGCGCAGGACTGGGCTGCGATGCTGCTGCGCATGTACTTGAAGTGGGCGGACGCGCATGGCATCAAGACCGAGATCATCGATCAAAGCGACGGCGAAGTGGCCGGCATCAAGGGCGCGACGGTCAACATGATCGGCGACTATGCGTACGGTTGGCTGCGCACCGAAACCGGCGTGCATCGGCTGGTGCGAAAATCTCCTTTCGATTCCGGCAATCGCCGGCATACTTCGTTTGCCTCGGTGTTCGTATCGCCCGAAGTCGACGACGACATCGATATCGAGATCAATCCTGCGGACTTGCGCACGGACGTCTACCGTTCGAGCGGCGCCGGCGGACAGCACGTGAACAAGACCGAATCCGCGGTCCGCATCACGCATCTGCCGAGCGGCATCGTCGTGGCCTGCCAGGGCGAGCGAAGCCAGCACAAGAACCGCTCCACGGCGATGAAAATGCTCAAGGCCAAACTCTACGAGCTCGAGTTCAACAAGCGCAATGCTGCGGCCAAGGTGCTCGAGGATTCGAAATCAGACGTAAGCTGGGGCAACCAGATTCGAAGCTATGTGCTCGATCAGGCGCGCATCAAGGATTTGCGCACCGGGATTGAGATCGGCAATACCACCGCGGTGCTGGACGGAGCGCTGGATGAATTCATGCAGGCCAGCCTGAAGCAGGGCCTATAAGCGACACGTATGAGCGAGGATGACGAGAACCATTTGATTGCCGAGCGCCGAGCAAAGCTTGCGCGATTGCGCGAGCGCGGCATTGCATTCCCCAACGACTTTCGCCGCAACGCCTTGGCAGCGGATCTTTTGACCGCGTACGGCGATAAATCCTCAGAAGCGCTCGATGCGGCTGCCGTTCAGGTCAGCGTGGCGGGACGGCTGCGTGCCAAGCGCGTCATGGGCAAGGCGAGTTTCGCGAAGCTCGAGGACTCGAGCGGCGCCATTCAGATATTTTTGCAGCAAAGCACGCTGGCCGATGCGTACGATGATTTCAAAGGCTGGGATATCGGCGATGTCATCGGCGCCGAGGGGGATTTGTTCCGCACCAAGACCGGCGAGCTATCGGTGCGGGTGCGCAAGATCGTACTGCTGACCAAGTCGCTGCGGCCGCTGCCCGACAAATGGCATGGCATTGCCGATACCGAAATGCGTTATCGGCGCCGCTATGTCGATTTGATCATGAACGAAGACACCCGGCGAGTGTTCGAGATGCGCTCCGCCATCGTGCGCTACCTGCGCGCCTTCCTCGACTCGCGCGGCTTTCTTGAGGTGGAAACACCCATGCTGCATCCGATTCCCGGCGGCGCGGCGGCGCGTCCCTTCAAGACCCATCACAATGCGCTTGATGTCGGCATGTATTTGCGGATTGCCCCGGAGCTGTATTTGAAGCGCCTCACGGTGGGCGGATTCGAGCGCGTCTACGAGATCAACCGAAATTTTCGCAATGAAGGCGTCTCGACGCAGCACAATCCTGAATTCACCATGCTGGAGCTGTACCAAGCCTACGCCGACTACCACGATTTGATGGAAATGATCGAGACCCTGTTCCAGGGTCTTGCCGATAGCTTGATCGGTTCGCGCAAATTGCTTTACCAGGGTAACGAGTTCGACCTGTCGAAGCCCTTCGCGCGCATGAGCATCGAAGAGATCATTCTGGCGAACAACGCCGATTTGGATCCGATGTCGCTGCGCGACACGGCGTATTTGCGGCGGGTGTGCGATCAGATGAAGATCGGCTACAAGGCCGGCGACGGGCCCGGGAAGCTGCAGATCGAGATCTTCGAAAAGACCGGAGAACATACGCTCATCCAGCCGACCTTTGCCTACGCATATCCGGCGGAAGTGTCGCCGCTGTCGCGGCGCAATGATCTTGATCCATTCATCGCCGATCGCTGGGAGTTCTTCATCGGCGGGCGCGAATTGGCCAACGGCTTCTCGGAACTGAACGATGCCGAAGATCAGGCGCAGCGGTTCAAGGACCAGGTCATGCGCAAGGACGCCGGCGATGAAGAGGCGATGTACTACGATGCGGACTACGTGCGCGCGCTGGAATATGGCATGCCGCCTGCCGCGGGCCTCGGATTGGGCGTCGATCGCTTGGTCATGCTGTATACGAACTCGCCCTCGATTCGCGACGTGCTGCTATTTCCGCATATGCGGCCAGAGTTTTGAAGAGCGCATCGAACGGCGGCGCTCGCCCTGTCGGAGTGTTTGATTCCGGTGTCGGCGGCTTGACGGTTTTGCAGGCGCTGCGCGTTGCGATGCCGGCGCGGGACTTCATCTATCTCGGGGACACCGCGCGGCTGCCTTACGGCACCAAGAGCGCGCAGAGTGTGGCGCGCTATTCCTCGCAATGCGCCGCCGCACTCATCGAGCGCGACATTTGCTGTCTCGTCGTGGCGTGCAATACCGCGTCCGCCTCAGCGCTCGATGCCTTGCGACTGCAATATCCTGCCTTGCCCATCGTCGGCGTGATCGAACCGGGCGCCGCCGCGGCCGTTGCCGCCTCGCGCTCACAGCATATCGCCGTGATCGGCACCGAAGGAACCATCAACGGCGGCGCCTACGAAGCGGCCATACGGCGATTGAATGCGTCGGCGCGCATCACCTCAAGCGCCTGTTCCCTGTTCGTTGCGATGGCGGAGGAGGGCTGGACCACGGGCCCCATCGCGGAAGCGGTTGCGCGGCGCTATCTGCGCCCGATGTTTTCCGCTGACGACGCGGCGGATACGCTGGTGTTGGGATGCACGCACTTTCCGGCGCTGGCCAGGTCCATTGGCGCCGTATTACCCGCGCACGTGCAGGTGGTGGATTCGGCGCTGACGACCGCAGCGGCCGTGGCGCGGCAACTGCAAGCGCTGCCGCTGCCGCTCGCGGCTTCGCACGGCAGCGTCACCTGGCTGGCCACCGACGGTGCGGCCCGATTCGCCCGGGTCGGCTCCATGTTTCTTGGCCAGGTACTTGAGCCCGACGCGGTCGAAATCATTGATCTTTAGGATCGAGCGGACACGGAGTCGGGCAATGCGTAGGGCAACGGCAGCTCGGTGGCCCTTACCGGAGTCTCCGAATCCCCGTCGCCGGTTAAGCTGGGCTCTACATTGAGCACCGCGAGGGCCTCGATGCGCCCGCCGCTCTCGATCACCTCCGTCAATCGCCCTTGACGCCCGTCAGTCAAACGCAGCGACTGGCCGATGCGCCATGTTCCCGGCGGCAGCAGCAGCCGATACAACCGGCGCTTGATTCGCCCCAAATGCTGGGTGCGCGCGATGATTTCCTGACCGGTGTAGCAGCCTTTCGCGAAGTTGATGCCATCCAACAAGTCGAGATTAAGCATCTGCGCGACGAAGGTTTCGCGGGTGTCTGCATAAATCTGCGGTAGGCCCGCGCGAATGTCCGCGAGGCGCCATTTCTCTTCAAAGCTTGCCGGTTGCTCGGAGGCCAGTTTTTCCGGAGCCGCGACGATCCAGTGACGGGCGGCGTCGCGCCCCACGGGGGCGACGCCGATGCCGTCTTTCTCGAAGTATCCATTCTCGGACTGCGGTAACGCGCCGAAATGCCCTGCCACCACCAGGGACTCGCCCGCGTCTTCGATCTGCACTTTCGCGCGCAAGATGAATTTGCGCATCCGCTCCAAGGTCGGGGCAAGAATCTCGCGCGGCAGTATGCCGATCACTCCGCTGGAATGGGGCAACAGATATATGAGTGCCAACACACGGCCCTGGGGACTCGAGTAGGCGGCGAACACGGGGACACTCTCGGCCAGGCGGCGAGTATCGTTCGATACCTGACCCTGCAGAAAGGTCAGGGAATCGGGGCCCGAAAAACGCAAAATTCCCAAATGCGTTAGGCGGGCCGCTGCGGCTGCGGCGTCGATGGGCATCATATATGAGATGGGTGCGCCGACCCTGATGTCAACCCCTCGCGTGCCTGCAAAAGTCCGTCAGTTGTTTGAATTCAATTGCCGCAGCGTGGTTATCCGCCCCTATTTTCTGGCAAACTTTCACGTGTGACGCCGATTTCCGAAGATCCAATGCCCTCGATGCCGCCCGCAGAAGTTCCGCAGGCCGACACCGCGATCACCCCGCCCGAGATTGGCGGACGCGAGGGTCCTTCACCCACACGTTACGGCGATTGGGAACTCCGTGGCCGCTGTATCGATTTTTAGCCGCGCTTTGCGCCTCATCCCCTAGCCACCAGGATCCATTGTGCCCGCACGTGTTCGCCCGACCTCACCTCACGCAACCATCTACCGCTGGCAGATCGGCAATTCGCTGTCGATCCTGCACCGCCTAACCGGTGGCGCGCTGGCCCTGGGGCTGCTTGCCTTGGGCTATTGGCTCGTATCCTTGGCGGACGGGGCCGATTCTTATGCGGCTGCCATGCGGTTTTTCGCGAGCCCCATCGGACTTGTGTTTCTCCTCGGATGGACTTTCGCATTTTGGTTTCACTTGCTCAACGGCGTACGCCATCTGTTCTGGGATGCCGGGCGCGGGTTCGAGCGCACGGCGCGGCACGCAAGCGGCTGGTTTGCGGTACTCGGCGCCATCGCGCTGACCCTCTGCGTCCTCGCGTGGGTCTGGTCTCGTCTGTCATGAGTTTGCGCAGTCCATTGAGCCGGGTGCTGGGAATGGGGTCCGCAAAAGACGGCACGGCGCATTGGTGGGCCCAAAGGGTCACCGCGGTGGCGTTGATTCCCTTGACGCTGTGGTTTGCGTTTTCCCTGCTGACCCTGCCGGGCCTTGACTATGACATCGTGCGCACCTGGCTGTCGGTCCCCGTCAGTGGTTTGTTGGCGGTGCTGTTGGTTGCCGTGCTGACCTATCACTCGTATTTGGGCACCACGGTGATCGTCGAGGATTACGTGACTTCGGCCGGCATGAGAGTCCTGCTCCTCATGCTGCTGCTCTTCCTCTACGTCCTGTTCGGCGGCGCGGCGATATTTGCGATCTTGCGCATCGTCCTTGGGTCCTCCGGATCATGAACGAATACAAATTGATCGATCATACCTACGACGTGGTCGTCGTCGGCGCGGGCGGGGCGGGATTGCGCGCCACGTTCGGTCTGGCCGAAGCCGGTCTCGCGACCGCCTGTCTGACCAAGGTTTTTCCCACGCGGAGCCACACCGTCGCGGCGCAAGGCGGAATCTCCGCCGCGCTCGGCAATATGGGCGCCGATGACTGGCGCTGGCATATGTATGACACCGTCAAGGGTTCCGATTGGCTCGGCGACCAGGACGCGATCGAATTCATGTGCAAAGAGGCGCCCTCCGCGGTCATTGAACTGGAACACTACGGCGTGCCATTTTCCCGCACCGAGAACGGGCGCATCTATCAGCGTCCGTTCGGCGGGATGACCACCCATTACGGCAAGGGAATCGCTCAGCGGACTTGCGCCGCGGCCGACCGCACCGGGCATGCGATGCTGCACACGCTGTATCAGCAATCGCTGAAGCACGAGGCGAACTTCTTCATCGAGTACTTCGCGCTGGACCTCATTATGGAAAATGGCGAGTGCCGCGGAGTGGTGGCGCTCAACATGGCTGATGGCACGCTGCATCGCTTCCGTGCGCATCAAGTCATTCTGGCAACCGGCGGCTATGGCCGCGCCTGGTTCTCGTGCACCTCCGCGCATACCTGCACCGGTGACGGCGGCGGGATGGCGTTGCGTGCGGGTTTGCCGCTGCAGGACATGGAGTTCGTGCAATTTCATCCGACCGGCATCTATGGCGCAGGGTGCTTGATCACCGAAGGATCGCGAGGCGAAGGCGGATACCTCACGAATTCCGCCGGCGAGCGTTTCATGGAGCGCTACGCGCCGAACGCCAAGGACTTAGCCTCGCGTGATGTCGTCAGCCGCTCGATGACCATCGAAATTCGCGAGGGGCGCGGCGTCGGCAAGCTCAAGGACCACATCGATTTGCATCTCGAGCACTTGGGCCCCGCGGTGATCAAAGAGCGATTGCCCGGCATCGCGGAAACCGCCCGGATATTCGCCGGTGTTGACATCACCAAAGAGCCGATCCCGGTGCTGCCCACCGTCCACTACAACATGGGCGGCGTACCCTGCAATGTGCAAGGCGAAGTTGTGACGCGGACCGGCAGCGGAGATGCCGTGGTGCCGGGTGTTATGGCCGTGGGCGAGGCGGCGTGCGTATCCGTGCACGGCGCGAACCGCTTGGGGTCCAACTCGCTGCTGGACCTGGTCGTCTTCGGTCGTGAAGCCGCGCAACATTGCGCGCGCGTGCTGAAACCCGGAAGCGCGCATCGCGCGCTCAAGGCAGATGCGGCCGGACCTGCGATCGAGCGCTTGCATCGGCTGCGCAATGCCAAAGGATCGCAGCGTACCGCCGAAATCCGCTTGAACATGCAGCGCGTCATGCAGGATCACGCCGCCGTGTTTCGTACCGCGGAGAGCTTGAACGAGGGCAAGCGCAAGTTGGCCGAGGTTTTCGCCTCGTTTGCGGACGTCAAGATCAGCGATCGTTCGCTGGTGTGGAACACCGATCTGATCGAGACTTTGGAGCTGGACAACCTGTTGGGGCAGTCGGTAGCCACGTTGCACTCGGCGGAAAATCGCAAGGAGAGCCGCGGCGCGCAGGCGCGCGAGGATTTTCCCAATCGCGACGACCAGAAATGGATGAAGCACTCGCTTTGCTGGGTCGATTCCTCGGGTGCCAGCCGCTTCGATTACCGAGCGGTGCATTTGAATACTTTGACCGACGAGGTCGAATCGATTCCGCCCAAAGCGCGGACCTATTGAGGAGCATTGATGGCCGAGTTGTTCCTACCGCCCAATTCTAAGATACGCAAGGACGGACGCGTCTACAAAGCGCCGCCGGGCGCCCAAAATGTCCGCGTTTTCAAGATCTATCGCTTCGATCCGGATGTCCCTGAAAACCCGCGCCTCGACACCTATGAAGTCGATATGGATCACTGTGGGCCGATGGTGCTCGATGCCCTGATCAAGATCAAAAATGAGATCGACACGACATTGACTTTTCGCCGCTCGTGCCGCGAAGGCATCTGCGGCTCATGCGCCATGAACATCGACGGCAAGAATGCCCTGGCCTGCATCAGCGCCTGCGCCGACGTCAAACGCGATATCAAGATCTATCCCCTGCCGCATCTGCCGGTCATCAAGGATCTGGTGCCCGATCTGACCAATTTCTATGCCCAGTACGCGTCGATCAAGCCCTGGCTGCACGCGCGCACGCCGCCGCCGCCGGATGGCGAGAGGCTGCAATCCAAAGAGGACCAGGAAAGGGTCGATCGGCCCTCGGCGTGTATCCTCTGCGCCTGCTGTTCCACAAGCTGCCCCAGCTACTGGTGGAACAGTGATCGATATTTGGGACCGGCGGCATTGTTGGCCGCCTATCGATGGATCGTCGACAGCCGCGACGAGGGGGCGGGCGAGCGTCTCGATAATCTTGAGGATCCGTTCCGGCTCTATCGCTGCCATACCATCATGAACTGCACTGAGGCGTGCCCCAAGGACCTGAACCCGGCCAAGGCGATCGGGGAAATCAAGCAAATGTTGGCCCATCGGCGTCATTGATGACTCCCGACCTGGGCAGATTGCGCTGGCGCTGCCGCCGCGGCATGAAAGAGCTCGACGTGCTGCTGACGCGCTACGTGGAAGAGCGCTTTGGCGTCGCCTCGCCCGAGGAACAGGCAGCCTTCGGGCGCTTGTTGGAGGCTCAAGATCCGGTCATTTATGCCTATTGCATGGGCCAGCAGCACCCGCCGGAGGACCTTTCCGCCCTAATCAAGCGAATTACCCGCGCCTCACCCCCCGAGCGATAACTTGCGTCCGGTACCGCTGTTAGAATCGCGCGGTGTGCGTAAGTTCACGCTTAATCATCCCGGCTCCGGAATTGTCGAACTTTTCCCCGGCCGTTCGGTCTATCGCGACAGGCTGGGTTGCAAGCCCACCGGTTTGTGATCACCCATGAGCGTCGAAGAGAGTGACCTCAAGCTGGTTGAGCGAGTCCAGCGCGGTGAGCGCGCGGCGTTCGATTTGTTGGTACTGCGATACCAGCACAAGGTGCTGAAGCTAATCATGCGATACGTGCACGATGCAAGTGAAGCGGAGGACATCGCCCAGGAGGCGTTCGTCAAAGCGTACCGAGCGTTGCACTCGTTTCGGGGTGATAGCGCGTTCTATACCTGGCTTTATAGAATCGCGATCAACACCGCGAAGAACGCCCTGGTCGCGACTAAACGGCGGCCGATGGATTACGACTTGGATTTGCAAGACCCCGAACAATACGATCTGCACGCGCGGCTTGCGGAGTCCGAGACTCCGGAAGGTTTGTTGCTCACCGAAGAGATTCGAGAAACGGTCAATCGCGCCATTGAAAATCTGCCGGAGGATCTGCGAACCGCGATCGTGCTGCGGGAATTGGAGGGCTTGAGCTACGAAGATATTGCACAGACCATGGATTGTCCGGTCGGAACCGTGCGCTCGCGTATTTTTAGAGCGAGAGAGGCGATTGACAAAAAGCTGCGACCGATTTTTGATGGGGGCCTTGGTCGGCCTGAGGACACATGAGCGAACAAATTCGTGAACAAGTCTCGGCATTTCTTGACGGAGAACTGCCTAACTCGGAAACCGAACTGCTGTTGAAGCGGCTGACTCGCGACAGCGAGTTGCGCGAGAGCTTCGGACGGTTCGCATTGATTGGCGAGGCGCTGCGAGGCGCGAGTTCCGGTGTTCTGACCCGAAGCTTTGCCCTGCGCGTCAATCATGCCATTGATGGCGAGCCGGTGGTTCAGACGCCGCTTCCCAGCGCGCGGGTGAGACATTGGTGGCGGCCGGTCGCCGGCGTCACGGTGGCGGCCGGGGTCGCGACCGTGGCCATCGTTGCTCTGCAGCAGCGGGCGATTGCCCCCGGATTGCGCGTCGCCGCCTCACCCGCGCAGGTGCTTACCGCTCCGCAGGGAATCCTTGCGCGACAGGAATTGCCCGCCGCACGGAGCACGCCTACCGGGGCGGCCCGCGAGGCGCTCTCCTATACCGTACCCGCAAGTTCGCCTGAACCTGCGGCGGCGATGGCACCGGCGCGCTTGACCAACTATGTGTTCGCTCACAGCAAGTATTCCTCCGGGTTGGGTCAACGCGGCGTGCTGGCGGACCTGCTCATCGAAGACGATGGTCTGCCACTTCCGCCGCAACGAGCGACGCAACCGCCAGTAGCACCGGAAGTGCGCGACGCTCCATGACCGCATCGCCGCGAAATCGCACCTATTGGATTGTTCCTTGCGCCCTGGTCGGGGCACTGCTGACCACCTTGCCACAGCGCTCGCGCGGCGCGGATGAACCGCGTGACTGGCTGGAGAAGATGAACAAGGCGCTCGCAACGCGTAATTACGACGGCACGTTTTTTCATTTGAGCGAGGGCCGAGTCGAGACCATGCGCATAGTCCACCGGGTCCGAGCCGGGCGTGTGACGGAGCGATTGCAATCGCTGGACGGCTCGGGACGCGAGTTTGTACGCGCCAACAACGAGCTGACCTGCTATTTACCGGACCAGCACACGGTGCTGGTCGAGCCGCGGCAGGATCATGGCCCGTTCCTGGGCTCGCTGCCGCAGTTCGGGGCGGTCAGCGATTTCTATCGCATTGAGGCATTGCCCGCCACGCATGTGCTCGGTCGCCCGGTGCGAGTGGTCGCCGTCAATCCGAAGGATCAGTTCAGGTTCGGATACCGGCTGTGGCTCGATGAGAAAACTGCGATGCCCCTCAAAACGCAATTGTGCGATTCGCATGGGCAGGTCATCGAGCAGATATTCTTTGCGCGCCTGGACATGCCGGACAACATCCCCGACAGCGATCTGGCGCCCACCGTGCGCACCGACGGGATGCGTTGGGTGCGCCAGGGGCCGTCGAACGGCGCAGCCCCCGCGGCCCTGTCAGGCTATCGTGCCAGTGAACTGCCGCCTGGATTTCGCTTGACCGCGTCCGGTGCGCAGACTCTGGGCAACGCGGGCGTGCCGGCGAGTCACTTGGTTTATTCGGATGGTCTGGCCACGGTATCGCTGTTCATCGAGGCGCAGCCGGATCCGGCGGCCGGCGCGGCTGCTGATCCCGCGCTGGCCGAGCCGCCGATGCAAGGACTGGCCCGTGTGGGGTCGGGGTATGCTTTTTCCACGGTGGTGCAGGGTCACCAAGTCACGGCGCTCGGAGAGGTTCCGGCGCAGACCGTTGAGTTCATCGCTCATTCCGTAAAAATTTATCGCGCCGCCGAGCCTCCCGGCCACTGAGCATGGGCTTTGTGCTGTACTCACGCCCTGGGTGCGGCCTGTGTGAGGAGATGTTGAGCGACCTCGCTGCGTTGCCCGCGACGCAGGGAGTTATGGTCGATGTAGTCGACATCGACCGCGAGCCCGCCGCCCGGGCGCGCTACGGCCACAAGATCCCTGTGCTGCTTTTTGCCGGCGAATTGGTCTGTCATGGCCGCTTAGACCCGGAAGAGGTCCATAAGGCCCTCGCGCATCACCGCCGCCAGGTATAATCGCTGGTTTGCCCAAACCTCTGGCGTAGATGAAGAATATCCGCAATTTTTCCATCATTGCTCATGTCGATCACGGCAAATCGACCTTGGCCGATCGATTCATCCAGGAATGCGGTGGTCTCGATGCGCGCGAGATGCAAGCCCAGGTTCTCGACAGCATGGATCTTGAGCGTGAGCGCGGCATTACCATTAAAGCGCAGAGCGTGACGCTCGGGTTCAAATCCTTAAGCGGCGAGTTGTACCAGCTGAACTTCATCGATACGCCGGGCCACGTGGATTTCTCCTACGAGGTCTCGCGCTCGCTCGCCGCCTGCGAGGGGGCGCTGCTGGTGGTCGATGCCGCGCAGGGTGTCGAGGCTCAAAGCGTCGCCAACTGCTACACCGCGCTGGAGCAGGGACTGGAAGTATTGCCGGTCATCAACAAGATCGATCTTCCCTCCGCAGATCCTGCGAAGGTCATCCACGAAATCGAAGAAATCATCGGCATTCCCGCTCAAGACGCCGCGCTGGTCAGCGCCAAGACAGGCCTGGGCGTGCCGGAACTGCTGGAGCAACTGGTCAAGCGCATTCCGCCGCCGAAGGGTGATCCAGAGGCTCCATTGCAGGCCTTGATCATCGATTCCTGGTTCGACAACTACGTGGGCGTCGTCTCGCTGGTGCGCGTCATGAACGGCGCGCTGCGCACGGGTGAGAAAATCAAGGTGATGTCCACCGGACGCAGCCACAACATCGATAAGCTGGGCCGCTTCTCGCCCAAACCCGTGACCCGTGAATCCCTGGAAACCGGCGAGGTCGGCTTCGTCATCGCCGGTATCAAAGAAATCGACGGCGCCCCGGTGGGCGACACGATCACCTCGGAAGGCAACCCGGCGAAGCAGGCCGCTGGCGGGCTTCAAGCAGGTGCAGCCGCGCGTGTTCGCCGGATTGTTTCCGGTGAGCTCCGATGACTACGAGCAATTTCGCGATGCGCTGAAGAAGCTGAAACTCAACGATTCGGCGCTGCACTTCGAGCCGGAAGTCTCGACCGCGCTGGGATTCGGCTTTCGCTGCGGATTCTTAGGATTGCTGCACATGGACATCGTGCAGGAGCGTCTGGAGCGCGAATACGACCTGCAGTTGATCACCAGCGCACCGACCGTGATTTACGAGGTATTGCTCACCGACGGCACGGTCATCAATGTCGACAATCCCACCAAGCTGCCGCCGCAGGACCGCATCTCCGAGCTTCGCGAACCGATCATCATCGCGAACATTTTGGTGCCCCCGGATCATGTGGGCGCGGTGCTGACGCTATGCAGCGAGAAGCGCGGCGTGCAAAAGAAAATGCTTTTCCTGGGCAGTCAAGTCTCGCTGCAATACGAGTTGCCGCTGGCCGAGATCGTGCTGGATTTTTTCGATCGGCTGAAATCCTCGAGCCGAGGCTATGCGTCGTTCGACTACGAGTTCAGCCATTTTCAAGCCGCGCCTCTCGTCAAGCTCGATGTCTTGATCAACGGCGATCCGGTCGATGCGCTGTCGCTGATCGTGCACAAGGATAACTCCTACAATCGCGGCCGCGAGCTGGTCGATAAGATGCAAGAGCTGATTCCGCGCCAGATGTTCGACATCGCGGTGCAGGCGGCAATCGGCAGCCATATCATCGCGCGCGCCAGCGTCAAGGCGATGCGCAAGAACGTGCTCGCCAAATGCTACGGAGGCGACATCACGCGCAAGCGCAAGCTCCTGGAGAAACAGAAGGCCGGCAAGAAACGCATGAAGCAGGTCGGCCAGGTCGAAATTCCGCAGGAGGCGTTTCTCGCGGTATTGCAGGTGGGTAAAAAGGCCAATTGATGGCCTATGGATCTAATTCGTTTGGGGGTATTTCGTGAATGACGGCGATCGTCTCTTCATAGCGTTTTTGTGCGCAGGCGCCGCTTGCGTGCTTGTGATACTTGATCGACGGCTGGTTCTTGCGGCCGCGGCGCGACCCGGGGGCCACGAGCGCGGATGAGCCTTTGCTGCCGAAGCTGGCCGGATACGCCCTGGCCGGGCTTTCCCTGGCGATGCTGTGGCGCCTGTTCCGCTACGAGGCGGTGGATTTCAGCCTGATGCTGGTCGTGGTCGGCGCCGCATCCGGCCTCATTTGGGCGGCCGATCAGGCCTTCTTCGCCCGCCGCCGCAAAGCGGCCGCGGCCGCGGCGGGTACGCCGCTCGAGCGGGTGCGCGAACCCATCGCCGTCGAGTACGCGCGCTCATTCTTTCCGGTGATCATTTTGGTGCTGGTGATCCGTTCCTTTCTCTTCGAACCCTTCCGTATTCCGTCGGATTCCATGATGCCGACCTTGTACGACGGGGACTTCATATTCGTCAGCAAATATTCCTACGGCTTGCGCCTGCCGGTGGTGAATACCCTCATATTTCCCACCGGTACTCCCCAGCGCGGCGATGTGATCGTGTTCCGGTTGCCCCCGAACCCGAAGATCAACTACATCAAGCGCCTGGTCGGTCTGCCGGGAGACCGCATCCGGGTCGATGAGAACAATCAGCTGTACGTCAACGACAAGCCCATGCCCCAGACGCCGGGACCGGTCTACAGCGGACCTAAGCAGGACCTATGGAACTACACCGGGGTACGCACGGCTTTCGAGCAGCTGGAGAGCAAGCACCATCGCATCATGTTTGCCAATGGAGGCGTCAAATCGGGCGAATGGCAGGTACCCGCGGGGCACTACTTCTTCATGGGCGATAACCGCAATAACAGCAAGGATAGCCGCTGGCTCGACGAACCGGACGCGCCGGGGTTCGTGCCGGAGCAGAATCTGGTGGGTAAAGCCGTACGAATTTGGCTTAATCTTGATACTCGTGACGGACCTCTCTGGAGAAGAGTCGGGAATGCGATTGAATAGGGGGCTCTTAAGGGAGGATTCTATGCGTAAGCACCAGCAAGGCATGACTTTCATCGGGTTGCTCTGCATCCTGGCGTTGGCGGGCGTGGTCGTCTATGCCGGCATTCGGCTGGCGCCCCTGTACTTGAATTACATGAAGATCGCGCGGACCATGGAGTCCGTCGCGACCGAAGTCAAAGGTGATAACCCCGACCCGGCCGCAATGCGCGCACTGCTCGACCGGCATTTCAACATCGAGGACCCGACCGCTATCACTGTCAAGGATATCGAGATCACCCGGGATGATAGCGGCGTGCAGATGCATGTGTCCTATGATGATTCGGTGCCGTACGTGGCCAATGTGTCTTTAATGGTTCATTTCGACAAAACAGTGAAGGTGCGGTGATACCACTGCGCAAAGCAGACGATCTTTCTGGCTGGGTCGAGCGCGAGTTCGGCTACGTCTTTGTGAACCCCGCGCTCTGTCAGGCGGCGTTGACTCACCGCAGTGCCGGGGCCGAGCACAACGAACGCTTGGAATTCCTGGGCGATGCGATACTCAATTGCAGCGTGGCACGCCTGCTCTACGATACCCACCCGCTGGCGGACGAAGGAGCCTTGTCACGATTGCGCGCCTCGCTGGTCAGCGGCGATACTTTGGCGCAAATTGCCAGCGATCTTCGTGTGGGCGAACACCTACGGCTTGGAGCGGGTGAGTTGAAATCGGGCGGTTTCCGCCGCGCGTCCATTCTGGCGGATGCGCTGGAGGCTATCTTGGGCGCCATCTATTTGGATTCCGGATTCGAAGCGGCTGCGGCAGCGGTCGCGCGCATCATGAGATCGAAGGTATTGCAGTTGCCGCCGGCCGATACGCTGAAAGATCCCAAGACTCGCCTGCAGGA
The DNA here is from genome assembly GCA_963749775.1 of uncultured Gammaproteobacteria bacterium. Taxonomy (GTDB): domain Bacteria; phylum Pseudomonadota; class Gammaproteobacteria; order Steroidobacterales; family Steroidobacteraceae; genus Bog-1198. The sequence continues at coordinate 656,914 of CAVVPB010000001.1, read as the reverse complement.
AGTTCTGCAGGCGCGCGGTCTTGCGCTGCCGGCCTACACGCTGAGCGGCGTCGGGGGCGATGCGCATGCGCTATCGTTCACGGTCACTTGCGAGGTGAGCGGGTTTGGGGTTTCTGCGGTGGGCGAGGGCGCCAGCCGGCGACGCGCGGAGCAATCGGCTGCCGCAAAGGTCTTGAGTCTCCTTCCCGCGGAAATACGCGCGACCTTATGAGCGAGCCCAACTTTCGCGCCGGTCACGTGGCTATTGTCGGCCGCCCCAATGTCGGTAAGTCGACGCTGGTCAATGCGTTGGTCGGCCGCAAGGTCACCATCGTAACCGCCAAACCGCAGACCACCCGGCACCGGATTTTGGGGCTGGTCAACCGGCCCGACGCGCAATTGGTGCTGGTGGATACGCCGGGCCTGCACGAATCGACGCGCCGCGTAATGAATCAATATATGAATCGCGTGGCGATCTCCTCGTCGCAAGATGCGGATGTGATTTTGTTCGTGATCGAAGCGATGCGATTTACGGATGAGGATCTGTGGGTATGGGAGCGGGTACGGGGATTGAAACAACCGCTGTTTCTGGTCGTCAACAAGGTGGATCGAGTATTCCCAAAGGAGCAGCTGCTGCCCTTCCTGGAGGACATTGCCGAGCGCGTGCCGGCCTCGGGAATCATTCCAATTTCGGCTCTGCAGGCCGATAATCTCGATCGATTGGTGGATCTCATCGGTGCGCGGCTGCCCTTATCGCCGCCGCTTTTCGCCCCGGACGTGCTCACCGATCGCGACGAGCCGTTTCACGCCGCGGAAATCGTGCGTGAGAAGCTGACCTTGAAGCTGCGCGAAGAGCTGCCCTACGGCATCAATGTGCAAATCGAGCGCTTCGCGGAAGAGGACAACAGGATCATGATCAATGCGGTCATTTGGGTCGAGCGCGCCGGGCAGAAGGCCATCGTGATCGGTCAAGGCGGCGAGCGCTTGAAGGAAATCGGCCGGCTGGCGCGCATTGAACTCAATGACTTATGGCAGCGCTCGGTTCATCTGGAGCTTTGGGTCAAGGTCAAGGAGAATTGGGCCGACAGCGAAATGGCATTGCGCCAATTTGGGTACGACACCTTGTGAAGAGCACGCGGCGCGTATGGCTGGCACCGGCCTACGTATTGCACCAATATGCCTATCGGGACACCAGCCGCATCGTGGAGGTGTTCACGGCTGAGCATGGCCGACTCACGCTGTTCGCGCGCGGTGCCAACGGCCCGAAATCAGCCCTCAAAGGCGTTTTGCGCCCATTCCAACGCCTGCTGGTTTCGTGGTCCGGTACCTCCGAGGCCTGCCAGCTGGTGAGCGCGGAAACCGATGGCCCGACGACCCACCTCAAGTCCGAGCGGATCATGAGCGGGTTTTATTTGAACGAGCTGCTGCTCAAGCTGACGGAGCGGCGCGATCCTCATCCTGAGATCTTTTGCTCATACGCGGCTTGCTTACAGGCCCTGTGCGATGGGGAGATTGAAGAACCCACTCTGCGGCGCTTCGAAAAACGCTTGCTGAATGAGCTGGGCTATGGCCTGGAACTGGGCCAGACCGGCGACGGGCTGCCCGTGGAGCAGAATAAATATTATCGGTTTGCCGTGCAAAGCGGCCCCCAGCTCTGTGTGGCCGATTCCCCCGGGGCCATTTGCGGCCAGTCGCTCGCCGATCTTGAGGCGGAGAGCTTCGGCAATGCCCGTTCGCTGCGCGATGCGAAGCGGGTGTTGCGCGCCGCCATCGATGTCTGTCTTGACGGCCGGGCGCTGAAGTCGCGTGAAGTGCTGCTGGCGTTGCGGCAGCGCGAGACCCCGCGCCAGGAAGGCTCGTGAGCGAGCCCGTGCCGCACGGGAGCATCGCTCTTGGCGTGAACATCGATCACGTCGCCACGCTGCGCCAGGCGCGCCGCGCGCGATATCCCGACCCTTTGTATGCGGCGCTCATTGCCGAGCAGGCCGGCGCCGACAGCATCACCCTGCATCTGCGCGAGGATCGTCGGCATATTCAGGATCGGGACGTGTTCGCCATGCGCGAGGCTTTGCAGACTCGCATGAATCTTGAAATGGCGGTAACCGAGGAAATGATCCGCAACGCGCTCAAGGTAAAGCCGCAGGATGCGTGTCTGGTGCCGGAGTCGCGCCAAGAGGTGACCACCGAGGGCGGACTCGACGTCTCTGGGCAGAGCGCCCGGGTGCGCGACGCGGTCGCGGCGCTCGGCGGCGCAGGCATCCGCGTGTCGCTGTTCATCGATCCGGAGGCCGATCAGATCGAGGCGGCGCGGCGCGCCGGCGCCCCGGTCATCGAGTTGCACACGGGCGCCTATGCCGATGCGGTCGGCGGTGCGCGTGCCCGCGAATTCGAGCGGCTGCGCGGGGCGGCAAAGCTGGCCGCTTCGATCGGGCTGACCGTCAATGCCGGCCACGGCCTCAACTATCACAACGTCGAGCCGATCGCCGCGATTCCTGAAATCATCGAACTGAACATCGGGCATTCGATCGTGGCGCGTGCCATCACCGATGGTCTCGCGAAGGCCGTCGGCGACATGAAGGAATTGATGCGCCGGGCGCGAGCCGGTTCGCGTTGATCCCATGATTTTCGGCATCGGCATCGACGTACTGCAGGTTGAACGCATCGAGCGCGTCTTTAAGAAGTACGGCGAGCGTTTCATTCAGCATCTGCTGTTGCCCGAGGAACGTGCCCAGCTCGAGCGCACCGCGCGCCCGGTGCGATTTCTGGCGATGCGCTTTGCGGCCAAGGAGGCCATCGTCAAAGGCATGGGTACCGGTTTCTCGCACGGCATCTGGATCCGCGACGTCGGGGTGGTGCAAAACTCCTGGGGCAAGCCGGAAGTGGTGTATTCCGAGCGCGGCGCCAAGGTCCGCGACGGGCTGGGAATCGGCGAAGGCCACGTGACCTTGACCGACGAAGCCGGCCTGGTGGTTGCCGTCGCCATCCTCATGCGGCGCGGCGCACCGTGAATACCCTGGTGTTCGACATCGAGACTGTGCCGGACACCGATCTGGGCAGGCGCCTCTATGGCTTGCACGACCTGTCCGACGAGCACGTCGCGCAGATCATGTTCACGAAACGGCGCCAGGAAACCGGCAGCGAGTTCCTGTCGCATGAACAGCAGCGCATCGTGGCGATATCGGTGGCGATGCGCTCGCGAGAATCGCTGAAGGTGTGGAGCTTGGGGGACGAGTCCTCGTCGGAAAAGGCGCTGATCGAACGCTTTTTCGAGGGCCTGGAGAAGTACACGCCGGAGTTGGTGTCCTGGAACGGCGCGGGCTTCGATCTGCCGGTGCTGCACTATCGCAGTCTCTTGCACAGCGTGCCGGCCGCCCGCTATTGGGAGACGGGAGACTCGGACCAGAGCTTCCGCTACAGCAACTATTTGAGCCGATTTCACTGGCGGCACATGGATTTGATGGACATCTTGTCCGGCTTTCAGGGGCGCGGCCGCGCGAGCCTGCAGGACATCGCCATCGTTGCTGGGTTTCCCCGGCAAATTGGGCATGCACGGCGCCGAGGTGTGGGGCGCGTATTTGCAGGGCGGTTTGCCGCGCATCCGCGACTACTGCGAAACCGACGTGCTGAATACCTACCTGATTTATCTGCGCTTCGAGCTGGTGCGCGGACACCTGGACGCCGCCGCACATGCCCGAGAGCTCGCCCGCGTGCGCAAGCTGCTGGGCGAGTCCAGCGCGAAACACTTCAAAGAATTTGCTGCCGCGTGGCCCGAGACCTAAGTGCCGGGCCGGTGCAAGAGGCCGACATCGTGGATCTTGCTCATGATGGCCGCGGGGTCGCGCGACTCGACGGCAAGGCGGTGTTCGTAGACGGCGCATTGCCGAATGAACGCGTGCGGCTTCGGGTGATCAAGCGGCGCCGGCACATGGACGAAGCGGGCTTGGTCGAGGTCTTGGTGGCATCCGCGGATCGCGTGGTGCCCAAGTTGCGCGCACTTCGGCGTGTGCGGCGGATGCTCGTTGCAACACCTGTCCGCCGCGGCCCAGCTCGCCGCGAAGCAGCGCCAACTGCTGGAGAATCTGCAGCGCATCGGCAACGTACAGCCCGAGCGCATCCTTGAGCCCTTGCGCGGCCCGGAATGGGGCTATCGTCGGCGCGCGCGGCTCGGCGTCAAGTACGTGCACAAGAAGGGCCGCGTGCTGGCCGGCTTTCGCGAGCGAGAGAAACCCTACATCGCGGATATCAGGCGCTGCGAGATCCTGCCGGCAAGGCTCGCGACGCTGCCTGAAGAATTGGCGGCACTGACCGAGACCCTCACCATTCGGGAGAACATCCCGCAGGTGGAAGTGGCGGCGGGCGACGCGGCGACGGCATTGGTGTTTCGGGTGCTCGCGCCGCCGGAGGCGGCAGACCTGGAAAAAATCGTCAACTTCGGCGCCGCGCGCGACCTGCAGATTTTCCTGCAAACGGGCGGCCTCGACACGGTGCGGCCGCTGCGCGCCGACTATCCGCCCCTTAACTACGCCGTGGACGACGGCCATGTGGTGATCGAATTCGGTCCCGTCGATTTCATTCAGGTCAACCGCGACGTCAACGCATCGATGGTGGCCGCGGCCCTGGACCTATTGCGGTGCGAGCCGGGCGATTCGGTGCTCGATCTGTTCTGCGGCTTGGGCAATTTCACGCTGCCATTGGCGCGACGAGCCCGGCGGGTGCTCGGCGTCGAGGGCGATGCGTCGCTGCTTTCCAAGGCGCACGCCAACGCAGTCGCGCAACGGCATCGGCAATGCGGAGTTCAAGCGGGAGAATCTATTCGAACCGGCAACCTTTGGCGCTTGGTCGAATGAGCCCTACGATCGGGTGCTGCTCGATCCGCCTCGAGCCGGCGCGGCCGAGCTGCTGACCCGCATGGGCAGCTGGCGCCCGCAGCGAGTCGTGTATATTTCCTGTCATCCAGGCAGTTTGGCGCGAGATGCGGGGGTCTTGGTCGCCGACCAAGGCTTCACGCTGACGGCAGCGGGGGTAATGGATATGTTTCCGCATACGACACACGTCGAATCGATCGCAGTGTTCGAGCGTCGCTCATGAGCTTAGGTCCCCTCATGATCGATATTGCGGGTACCGAATTGACGCCCGAGGACCTTAAGGTGCTGGCGCACCCCCTGGTGGGCAGCGTCATCCTGTTCAGCCGCAACTACCGCGACGTGGCGCAAGTCACGGCGCTGACCGCGGCGATCCGGGCCCTGCGCAGCCCCCCTCTCTTGATCGCAGTGGATCATGAGGGCGGCCGGGTGCAACGCTTCCGCGAGGGATTTACCCGCCTGCCCGCGGCGCGCCTGCTGGGGCGCCGGTATACCGAGGATAAGCGCGAGGGCTTAAGTCTGGCCCACGCAGGCGGGGTGGCTGATGGCCAGCGAGCTGCGGGCGGTGGGGGTGGATTTCAGCTTTGCGCCCTGTGTCGACCTTGATTACGGGGTGAGCGAAATCATCGGCGATCGCGCCTTCCATGCGGACCCCGACGCGGTGGCCGCTCTTGCCGTCGCCTATATGTCGGGGATGCGCGAGGCGGGGATGGCGGCGGTCGCCAAGCATTTTCCCGGCCATGGCGCCGTCATTGCCGATTCGCACGTCGCCTTGCCCGTCGATCGGCGCAAATTCGTCGATTTGGAGGCCGATATCCGCCCTTACCGGCTGCTGATCGAGAATAACCTGGCCGGGATCATGGGGGCCCACGTGGTGTTTCCGGCGGTCGACTCCCTGCCGGCCAGCCTGTCGAAGCGCTGGATCGCCGGGGTGCTGCGGGGCGAGATGGGGTTCCATGGCTGTGTGTTTGCCGATGACCTGACCATGGCCGGCGCTGCCGCTTTTGGGGGGGTCATCGAACGGGCGGAGCGGGCATTTGCTGCAGGTTGCGACGTCCTCCCCATTTGTAACGATAGACAAGCGGTAAAGTCTGTGCTCGATCACTTCGGGCCGGATGTAGGCTCCCCAGCCTCGCAGGCCAGGGTGGTACGCATGAGGGCACGCGGTGAGGGCCCGACGAATCTTGGAGCAGACCGGCAGTGGCAGCAGACCGTGATGTCAATCGCAAGCCTTTCGGCGACACCTCCTTTGGTGCTCACGGAGGGCAGTCATGACGCTTGACCCGGACTTGTTTCGGCGCCTGGTCGAATCTTCGCCCGAGGGCGTCGCCCTGATCGATGCCCAGGGTTCCGACCACCCCGTGATTTACGTCAATCCCGCCTTTGAGGCGCTGACCGGGTATTCGGCCGCGGAACTTACGGGACGAAACCTGCGTCTGCTGCAGGCCGATGATCGCGAGCAGGACGGCCGCCATCGTTTGCGCGACGCCATGAATCGAGGCGAAAGCTGCCGTGTGCTGCTGCGCAATTACCGCAAGGACGGAACGCTGTTTTGGAATGAAATGACGGTGCTGCCGCTGCGGCATACCGATGGCTGCGTCACGCACTATGTGGGCCATCATCGGGATGCCGGCGAGCGATTGCGCATCGACCCGAAGGTCACCAAGGACTCCTTGAGCGGCGCCCACCAGCCGACCGCGGTGGCGATTCGCGACGACCGCTTGACCGGGCTGTTTACGCTGCCCTACCTGGAAGAATTGTTGAAACGCGACTGGTCAGTGGCGCATCGCGAGCAACGCAGCATTGCCGTGTTTGCGATCGACATCGACGCATTGGATCTTTACAACGCAACGTTCGGGCGCGCCGCGGGCGATTCGACCATTCGCCGCGTGGCGCATGTGGTGTCGGCGTGCCTGCGCCGCTCGAGCGACGTCACGGCGCGCATCGATGGCGGCAGCCTGATGGCGTTTGCGCCGGGACTGACCAGCGAGGAGGCCATGCGCGTCGGCCAGCTCATGGCCGAAAGAGTTCGGGATCTGCGCATTCATCACCCGCGCTCCGCGGTGTTGCGCTATATCAGCATCAGCGTCGGGGTATGCGCCACGGTCCCAAGCGCCGCTGACAACCCGTCGAATTTATTGCAAAAGGCCCAACAGCAGCTGCAACTGGCCAAAAAATCGGGCCGCAATCAAGCCGCCTAGTCATCAGGCGCGCTGGTTTGCGAGCTGATGCTGTCGCGTACGCGGCCGTAGCTGTCTCCCCAACGGTCGGTCATCGCCGCGCGGATATCCCAGAGCAGCGGAAAGAAACGCTGCTTGGCTCCGGCCTGCAGCAGATCGACGGAGCGGCCCTTGAGCGATGCTGCGCCCATGCCGATCGATCGCTGTATCAAGAAGATGTGGTGCGCGCGAAATTTCTGGAACAGCTCATCGAAACTCAGCATGGCCTCGGCAATCGCATAAGACTCGTCGTGCGCATACTGCGAATCGTAGATCTGCTCGACGGTGCAATTCTTGCCGGTCAGATACGTCGCTTCGAAGGTACGCCAAATGTTGGGAATCATTTTCAGCAGCACGCGAAATCCCGGAGACTCTTGGCCGCTGCCGTTGCCGAGTTGCAGGCGGATTTCCTGATACTCCTTCGGCGACATCGTTTCGAGCAGATCCAGCTGATCGGTCATGAGCGCAAGAGTGCGATTGCAGCGCTCAAAGAGGCTCAAGATTCGAAACACCTGTCGCTGCGCCAGGTACTCGTCGATATCGAGCAGCGTATAGGCGATCAGCTTCATCCAGAGCTCTTCGACTTGATGCACCACTTGAAATTGCAATTCGTCCTTATTGCAGAACCGGTCAAAAGGCTTCTGGCACGCCAAAGCTCTTCAGTGTTGAGATAAATCTCGTAATCCAGATTCTTGCCGCCCGCCATTTCTGCGTAGAACGTCTCTCGATTCATAGGCATTTCCTCGCGTCGGTGGCGGACCGCATGCGGACCGCCGGATATCGCATGCTAGACTGTATCTGATTTCGAATATATCAACCGTCAGCGAGGGAGCGTTTGGATGCATCGGCAATCGCCAGCCGCGAGGCCGGCCTTCACAAAGACTTAAGCCGCCCGCAGCTCATCATGATCGGCCTGGGCGGTGCGATCGGCACGGGCCTGTTCATGGGCAGCGGCGTTGCGATCGGCTACGCAGGGCCGGCCGTGATCGTCAGTTACGCGATTGCCGCAATCGCCGCGGTGGCCATCGTGTTCAGCCTGTCGGAGATGGCGGTGATGCATCCGACCGCCGGCTCGTTCGGCACCTATGCCGAGATTTATCTCAATCCCTGGGCGGGAATTGTTGCCCGATACTCGTACTGGATGGCGCAGGTGATCGCCGTCGGAGCCGAGGCGGTGGCGGCCGGCGTCTACATGACCTTCTATTTTCCCGGCACGCCGGTCTGGATGTGGTCGTTGGGATTTGCCTTTGTGCTGCTCTATTTCAACTCAAGGTCTGTCAATAATTTCGGTTCCATCGAATACTGGTTTGCGCTGATCAAAGTGGTGGCGATCGTCATCTTCATCATCCTGGGCGCCGCGGCCATCTTTGGGCTGGGGACGCAGCCGGTGGGATTTCACAATCTCACCGGGTCTTCCCGGCGGCTTCATGCCGCATGGGTTCGGCGGCGTCTGGATGGCGGTGATCTTGGGGATTCTGTCGTTCAACGGCATCGAAGTGATCGCCGTCACCTCCGGCGAGGCCAAGGACCCGGTGCGGACGATCCCCGCGGCGCTGCGCACCATGGCGCTGCGGCTGTTTCTGTTCTACATCCTGGCGCTCACCATCGTCGTCACCTTTGTGCCCTGGACCGAAACCGGCGCAACGGTCGTGACGCAAAGTCCGTTCGTGCGCATCTTCGCGCATTCCGGCATTCGCCATGCCGCCGGAATCATGAACTTCGTGGTCTTGAGTGCCGCGCTGTCGAGCATGAATACCAATGTCTATCTGTGCTCGCGGATGCTGTTCTCCTTGTCGCGCGGCGGATTTGCGCCGCGATTCTTGGGCAGGCTCGGCAAAAACGGCACGCCGATCACGGCCATTCTGGTTTCCGGCGCCTGCATCCTGGCGGCCGCGGCGTCTGTCGAAGCTGACCCCGCTTGCCTACAACTACTTGTTCGGAGTGGCGCTGTTCGACGCGATGATCGTGTGGATCATCATTCTTGCTCAGCCACTTGAGCTTCCGGCGCAGGCACAAACTGGCCGATCTTGCCGGTGCGCACGCCGGGATTTCCGGTGGTGCAAATTGTCGGATTGCTGCTGCTCTGCGCCGTGTTGGTCACGATGGGACTCGACAAGGAGACCTGGCAGATCTCGTGGATCGTCGGCGTTCCGTGGCTGCTGCTGGTTTCAGGGGTGTATTTTTTCCTGAAGGCGCGGCGCGAACGCAGCGCCGCAGCGGCGGCGAGCGCGATCAAAATCGACGCCGGCTAGAGTCCGGGCATGCGCCCCTGCAGAATCGCTGCGAGCATCTCGCTATCGATATTTCCGCCGGAGATGACGGCGCACACCTTGCGTCTGGTCGTATTGCGCCGCAAAGAGCGCCGCGGCCACCGATACGGCGCCTGCGCCTTCAGCCACGATGCGGTTATTCTCCGCCAGCAGCTTGATGGCCTGAGCGACCTGCGCCAGTGAGACGGTGATCACTCCGTCGATCATCGACCTCAGCAGCGGCCACATCTCGGGCAATACCGAACCGAAACCCACGCCGCTGACGAAGCCGGCTTCATGCGCGTTTGGGTCGGAGCAGCCCGCGTCGAACGCGGCCTTGCAGCGGATGCGCGCTGGCAAGCTCACACGCGATGATCTTCACGTCCGGCTTGATCGCGCGCACCGCGCACGCGATGCCGCAGGCGAGGCCGCCGCCGCCGAAGGGAACCAGGATCGCCTCGACATCGGGCCATTGCTCGAGAATCTCGACGCCGATGGTCGCATCCCCGGCCAGCGAAGCGGGATCGCGCACCGCATCGATGTAGACGCCTTCTTGATCGTCGAGCGCGCCGGTCTCGATGGCACGCCACCAAACATCGTTGGCGCGCATGTCGATGCGCGTGCCCAAGCGCCGCAGCTTTTCCAGCTTCGCTTCGCGGCGCGTTGGCGGGGACGACCGCGGTCGCGCCAATCCCCAAGCCGGCGCGCCATCCACGCCACGCCGAGCGCGCTGTTGCCCGAGCTGGTGGTGTAGATGCCGGAATTCAGTTCGCGCGCGCTTCTTGGCTCAACACGGCGTTCGCGATCGGGCGAATCTTGAAGGAGCCGATCGGCTGCAGGTTTTCGAGCTTCAATCGAATTGTTTTGCCGGGCGGTGCGCTATCGCAACCAACCAGCGGAGAGATCATGCTCAAGGCCGCGATTCGCGCGCGAGCGGCATCGATCTGCGCCATGCCGACCGGCTTTACTTCGTCGAACAAGCCGATGTCCTTTGCGCGATCGCGCGGCGCCGCGCGCGGCGCCCATAATTGCATGTTTATATGACTGTGCATATAATTCGTTTCTTGGATTCTTGCGACAGGAACACGTCAGACATGGAACAGAATTTCGAGGCGCTGCGCAAGGAATTCCCGGTTCTGCAGCGAAAGACCTATCTTAACAGCGGTTCTTATTGCGCACTTGCGAATGAGGTGAGAGCCGCGTTCGACGCCTACATGGAAGATCGGCTGCTGGTGGGCGCGAACTGGGACGTGTGGGTCACGAAGAACGAGTCGGTGCGCAAGCTGACGGCGACGCTGCTGCACGCCTCGCCCGATGAGATCGCCGTGACCGCGTCCGTATCCGCCGGATTGAATGCGCTGGCGAGCGCGCTGCACTTCACCGGCCCTCGCAACAAGGTCGTGGTCAGCGATTTCGAATTTCCCACCAATGCGCAGATCTGGCACGCGCAAGAGCCGCGCGGCGCGAGAGTCGTGCATGTGCCGCGCGCCGCGGACGGCTATATTCCGGCGGAAATGTTCGAAAAGGCGATCGACGAACAAACGCAGCTCGTGGCGATCACCCATGTGTGTTTCCGCAACGGCGCGAAACTCGACATTCCCGGCATCGTGCGCCTCGCCCGCGCCAAGGGCGCCAATGGTGCTGCTGGACTGCTATCAGTCGGTCGGATCGCTCGATATCGACGTCAAGGCGCTGGATGTCGACTTCGCGGCCGGCGGCATGCTCAAGTATTTGCTGGGCACGGCCGGGATCGGCTTTCTCTATGCGAAGGACTCGTGCGTGCGCTCGCTGGTGCCCACCAACAGCGGCTGGTTTGCGCAGGCAAACATTACCGCGATGGATATCACGGCGAATCGTCCGGCGCCGAATGCGCGCCGTTTCGAAGCCGGGACGCCGCCCGTGGTCAACTGCTACGCCGCCGAGGCGGGTCTTAAGTTGCTGCTAAAGGTCGGTACGCCGGCCATCGAAAAGCGCAACTACGCGCTGACGCGCCGCTGCATGGAAAGGCTGGAAGAGATCGGCTGGCCGAGCATCACGCCGACCCAGGATGCGCGGCGCGGGGCCACCGTTGCCGTGCCGTCGCGCGACAGCGCACGGCTGTCGGCGGAGCTGATGAAGCACGACATCGTGACCTCGCTATCGCGACGACAATGTCCGGGCCAGCTTTCATTTCTACAACAATGACGACGACGTCGAGTCCTTCATCGCGGCAATGCAAGAGCTGCGCGGTTCGCCTGCGGGCCCCGCTAGAGATGGAAATTCGCGTATTGCGCGGCGCCGAGGTGCGCCAATTGCTGCCGATGGCGCGAGTGCATCGATCTGATGCAGCGGACCATGATCGCCGTCTCGGAGGGGCGGGTGGTACTGCCGCTGCGATCGATTCTGGTGATGCCCGGCGATCGCGGAATGATGGGAATGATGCCGGGATATCTCGCCGACCCGGAGTGTTTCGGCGTCAAGCTCGTGAGCCTGATTCCGCGCAACAAGCCGCCGCAATATTCCTCGCATCTGGGCTTGGTGCTGCTGTTCGAGGCCGATCACGGCCAACCGGTCGCGCTGCTCGATGCGGCGGAAATCACCGCGATTCGCACCGCTGCCGCGAGCGGACTGGCCACGCGGCTGCTGGCGCGGGAGGAGGCCGGCGACCTGGCCCTGTTGGGCGCCGGCGAGCAGGCCCGCAGCCATCTGGAGGCGATGCTGAACGTGCGGCCGCTGCGGCGCATTCGCGTGTGGGCGCGCGACCCCGCCAAGGCGAGGCTGTTCGCGGAATCGGAAGGTGCGAGACATCGAGTCGCCGTTGAAACATCCGCCACGGTTCGCGAAGCGATTGCCGGTGCCGACATCATTTGCACCACGACCAAGGCGCGTGAACCGATCCTGCAGGGCGATTGGCTGACGCCGGGCGTGCATCTGAACGTGGTCGGCTCGAGCATTGCGGCGGCCGCGGAAATCGATACCCCGGCGGTCGTGAAAACCCGCTTCTTCGTCGACTGCCGCAACTCCACGGTGAACGAGGGCGGCGAATATCTGCGAGCGCTGCGGGCCGGCGCCATCACGGCGGAACATATCTTGGGCGAGATCGGCGAGGTGGCCAACGGCTCGAAGGTCGGCCGCTGCTCGCCGCTGGATATGACGCTTTACAAATCTCTCGGCATCGCGCCGCAAGATCTGGCCTCGGCGCATCATATCCTCGAGAAGGCGCGCGCGGCCGGCGTTGGGCAGATCATTGACTTCTAGCGCACTCTGTCGCTGCCCACGCGCGGCGCGAGGTCGCCGCCGCGCGCGACAATATTCGCCCCTTTGCCGTTGCGCACGCCGCTGCTGCGAGCTGAATGTCGATCTGCCGGGCGCCAACATCTTTCTCAAGCTTGAAAATCTGCAGCCCTGGGGCTCGTTCAAGATCCGGGCCGCAGTCAATGTGCTGAAGACCATGGATGCGGCGCGCTGCAGCGCGGCGTGTTGACCGCGAGCGCCGGCAATTTCGGTCAGGGTCTGGCTTTTGCCGCGCGCGCAATGGGCGTGCCCGCCACCGTGGTCGTTCCGAGCGGCGCCGCTGAAACCAAGGTCAAAGCGCTTGCTCGAGCTGGGAGCGAAGGTTATCCGCCGCTCCTTCGATGAATGGTGGACCGTTCTCACCAGCCGCCCCTGCCCGGGCGAGGAAGGAGTCTTCGTCCACCCGGTCGCCGAGTCCGGCGTGCTCGCGGGCAATGCGACGATCGCCGCGGAAATTCTCGAAGAGCTGCCGGGCTGCGATGCGGTGATCGTGCCCTTCGGCGGCGGCGGTTTGATTTGCGGTATCGGATCGGTGATGCGGCGCCTGCGACCCGCGGTACGGATGATCGTGGCGGAATCGGAAGCCGCCCAGCCGGCCGCGGCCGCCCTGCAGCAGGGCGCGCCCGGTGACGGTTCCTCATCGGCAGAGTTTTGTCGACGGCATGGGCAGCACCACGGTGCTTGCGGAAATGTGGCCGCTGCTGCGCCAGACGGCGGATCAGGCGGCGTGCGCGTCATTTGCGCAGATTGCCGCCGCGATTCGTCTGCTCGCCGGCCGTCATCACGTCATCGCGGAGGCCGCCGGTGCGGCCTCGGTCGCCGCGGCCTTGGTGGACAGGCGGGCAAGGGCAATATTGTCTGCATCGTCTCGGGCGGTAATATCGACGCGGCGAAATTGGCGGCCATTCTCGCCGGTCAAAGTCCCTTTTAGAAGAGCCGCATGAGCACTCCGACCATCGCGCATCGCAAGGGCTATTACTATCGAGGTCAAAGCGGGGAAGCGCTACCTGTGGTGCGCCTGCGGGCGCTCCAAGTCCCAGCCGTTTTGCGATGGATCCCATGCCGGAACCGAATTCCTGCCGGTTGCCTTCAAAGCCGAGCGCGACGAAGACGTCATTTTCTGCGGCTGCAAGCAGACCGGCACCGGGCCGTTCTGCGACGGCGCGCACAGCAATTTGCCCGGCGGGTATCTCACCGACGATCCCGAACAGCCCTGAAAATCAGACAGTAGCGCTCGGTCGAGCTGCGGACGCGGGGCCGATCGTGCGGCTCGATGGCCAGTGCTACGTCTTTTCCACTGCGCGGGCCGCGCTGGCGGTGCGCGGCGCGCTGCGCTACTGCCAGGTCGTCACCCCGACTCTGGGCGCATTGTTTCAATCGCAGTTCTTTGCGGAGGTGGCGGGCGGCAGTTCGCCGGTGATCGCGGCGGACGGACGCCATACCGTGCTGTTCGTCCTCCACGGCAACGGCGAGATTGAAATCAGCGGGCGGCGCTTCGCCGTCGAGCCGCTGATCGGCGTGTACGTCCGCCCTGCGGAAGCCTATCGCGTGCACAACGCGTCCACCGCCGCGCTCAAGTTCTTCATCTCCAACGGCCCCGGCAGCGAGGAGCTGGCGTGGATCGATCGCGATGCCGGCGAATTTTGATGTCGCTCTATCCGCAGCGCATCGCCTCGATCGATCCTTCGCAGCGGCACAAGATGGCCGAACGCTATTACCAAATGCTGGTCAATCGCGAGCACGGCTCGACGGTCGTGACGCAGTTCATCGGCAATATCCCGCTGTCCAAAGCGGAGCCGCATCGGCACCTGTACGAAGAAGCCTTGATCTTTCTCAACGGCGAGGGCGTGGTGTGGACCGAGAAGACCAAAACCGCCGTTGCCGCGGGAGACGTGCTGTTCTTGCCGCGCAAGCAAATTGCATTCCGTGCAATGCACAACTGCCGGGCGGATTTGATATCGTGGGCGTGATTTACCCGGGAGACAATCCCTCGATCAACTACTAAGGTTCTTCGCCGCCGATGAGCAAATAAATGGCCACTCATTCACAGACGCTTTCAACCCTGATCGACGGCATTCTGCGCGGCGGTATCCGCGTGGTCGATCTCACCGTGCCGCTGGAAGCGGCGACGCCGACGATTCGGCTGCCGGAACAATTTGCACCCTCGAAGCCGTTCGCGCTGGAGGAAATCTCGCGCTACGATTCGCGCGGTCCCGCTTGGTATTGGAACAACATCAGCTGCGGCGAGCACACCGGCACGCATTTCGACGCTCCCGTGCATTGGGTGACCGGCAAGGATTATCCGGACAACGCGACGCATAATATCCCGGTGGAACGCTTCATCGGTCCCGCCTGCGTCATCGACGTATCGCGGCAGGTGCGCGGCAGCGCCGATTTTCTGCTCACGCAAGCCATCGTCGAGGAATGGGAGAGCCGCCACGGGCGGATTCCGAGTCGCGCCTGGGTGTTGATTCGCACCGACTGGTCGAAGCGCCCGGGCGAAGCCTTCCTCAATATCGCGGCCGATGGGCCCCATACGCCGGGCTTCCATCCCGAGTGCGTCCCCTTTCTCGCGCGCGAACGCGACATCCTGGGGTCGGGGTGGAAACGGTGGGCACCGACGCCGGCCAGGCGGCGACCTTCAATCCCATGTTCCCCTGTCATACCATCATGCATGGGGCCAATCGATTTGGACTCGCCAGCCTCACGAACCTGGACCAACTCCCGCCCACCGGAGCCGTGGTGATTGCGCCGCCGCTTGAAAATCGTCAACGGCTCGGGCAGTCCGCTTGAGGGTACTGGCGTTGGTGCCTCAAACCGACCGTTAGAACGAACCTCGATCGCCATGGATCGCAAATCCATACCTCGGATTTCGTTGTGCCTGGCTGCGGCTGTCATCGCAGGGGGTCTCGCATCACCCGCCAGAGCCGATGAAGCGCCGCTGCGCAAAGTCACCATCGATGCCACCGTGACGGTGGGGGCGCTGCGCCCCTTGAACGGCGTGCAGGCGGCCGGCGCCGAGGGCGCCGCGTTCTACAAGACCGCCCGCGTCGACTTGGTGCGCATTCACGATGTGTCGGGGGCCGGCGATGTGGACGCAATTTTTCCCGATATGAGCGCGGATGCGGAAAATCCGAAAAGCTATCAGTTTGCGGCCGACCGATCGGCTGGTCGCCTCGATCAAATCGGGAGGCGCGGAGCCGCTGTTCCGGATCGGCAGGAACTCGGACGCCGCGCGAACCGCCCGCGGACCCTGATAAATGGGCACAGATCGCGCGGCACATCGTGCTTCACTATAACGCAGGGCTGGGATAGAGGCTTTCGCTACGGCATCCGCTATTGGGAGATCTGGAACGCGCCGGATTCCAAGCTCTCCTGGAGCGGCTCGCCGGAAGAGTACTACTCGCTTGTACGAAAAGACGGCGCGCGCCATTGAGGCCGCCGATGCCGAGGCTCTGGTGGGCGGCCCGGCACTGGCCAAGCCGTTGATCGCGCGGCGCCTATCGCGAAAAATTCTTGGACTTCGTGCGCATGCATCGCCTGCCGCTCGATTTCTTTTCCTGGCATTTCTACACCCTTGACGCGGACGATCCCTACAGTTTCGTGCCGATCGCGCGGCAGCTGCGCATTATTCTCGATTCGCATGGCTTCGGCTCGACCAAGAATATCTTGGATGAGTGGAATGCGGATCCGTCCGAACATGACATGACAAACGCTTCGCAAGCGGCTTTTGCCGCGAGCGCGCTCATCTACATGCTCGGCGGACCATTCGATGCGCAGACCTATCATCGCGCCGCTGCCGAGCTTCGCGGTAAAGACGGCGAATCCGATTCGGTCGGGCGTGCGCTTGAGCGCCTTCGGAACGCTGAAGAGCACGCCGGTCTGATTCGAACCGACGGGCGGCGACGATGCGGGATTTGCGGTCGTGGCCGGACGCTCCCAGGATAAGCGCCTCATTCAAATACTCATCAGCAACTATCAGATCGCCGTCAAAATACCTGCGGCCGCGCGACAACTGGGATACCACGCTGCCGGAACGGCGCATGCTCGAATATCACGACAACGGCGGCTATGACGCCGACGATCACCCTGCCGCGCCCGGGCAAGTATCAGGTGAAGCGTTATCGGATCAACGATCGGCCATGAATTTCGCCTTGGTCGATCAAAGCGTTCAAACGGGCACGACCATCCATCTGCAGGCCGCACTGCCGCCGCCGGGCGTCGAATTCATCGTCATCAGCGCCGATTGATGGCGGCCGATTGGCTCGATCTAGATCGGATTGAGACCGAGGCGCAGCAGATCGGCGATTTCCGCGGCGATCTGCGCCTTGCGCTGATCGTCGCCGCGCACCAATCCCTTGGCGAGCCAGCTGCCGGCGCCGCGCATGAACAGCAGCAGGCAATCCCGATTGACGTCGCGCATCGAGTGTTCGTTATGCGCTTCCCGGCACAGCGCGCGATAAGCCTGCACCAATTCGCGGCCGCGCTCGGTCGCCAGGATTTTTTCCGCGTCGCTCAACGAGTCGTAGCCGGTCGAGGCGCGCAGCGGCTCGATGTCGTCGCGCTGATGCGAGATGGCGTTGGCGCGCAGCACCGCGATCAGGGTCTCGATGGCGGACCCGCCCTGCGCCGTCGGCCTGCTCGCGAATGAAGGAAAAAATCCTGTCGGTGCGCGCATAGCATGCCGAGAGGATGGTCTGCTTGTCGCCGACGTAGTGATACAGAGTTCGCTTGGTGGCACCCCACGGCGGCGGCGATATCCTCGAGCGAGGTCGTATCGACGCCGCGGCGATTGAACAGCTGCGAGGCTGCGGCGAGAATCTTTTCGCGCTTCGCGTCGAATTACGGCGCCGCGATCGAACAAGTCCGCCGGGCTGGCTGAGCAGCGGCGAAAAATCGATCGGCGGCGGATCCACCTCCCGCGCGGCGGTCGGCGCCCCAACCGTTGCTCAAGATATCGCTCGACTGCGGCGATGATTTCCTGGCGGCTGACTTTGCAGGCTGGGTCGCCAGCGCGGAGTTCAACGGTATTGAGTGAATGATGCTGATGATGGTGCGCGCGACAATCTCGAAATCACAGGGCGCGAATCTCCCGGCTCTGGCGCCGCTCTCAAGCAATGCTGGCGAGGCGCGCCACGACCGCCTCGAAAACACCGAGCACGGTTTCGCGCGCGGCCTGGTCGAGCAAACCGATTTCGCTCAAAGCGGCGAGTTCCGGCTCGGCGGGATCCAAGATTCTGGAGATGAAATTGCCGAGCACCTGCAAAGTGCCGCTGCCGGACTGGGCGGCCTCGCCAAGCTGGCGCGCCATGATCTCCGAGGATCGCAGGTAGACCTGGAACATCAGATCTTCTCGATCCTCGACGTAGTAGTACAGCGAGGCGCGGGAAAAACCCAGCTTGTCCGCGACGTCCGTCAGTGACGTCATGGAAATGCCCTTGGAATTCAACTCCCGCGCCGCCTGGTCGAGCAATTGCTCGCGGCGGGATTTTGCCGCGGTGTCGATGCGGCGCGCAGAGGCGGCGTTTTTGTTGACCAGTCGCATCGCTCAGTATTCGATCGCACAGCCCTGGGGCTGAGTTTCCGCGTCTTTGCACGTGACGACCGGCGACAAGATCGTCCAGGGCGGATCTCATATATTCATGCCCCGCCGCCTGGTCTGCGAACACTTGATCGTCCATCGCGCCCTGGTAGGCAAGCTTGCCGTCGCGATCGACGACGAAGAAACTCGGCGTGGTCTTGGCGCCATAACTGCGCGCGATGTTGCCGTCGACATCGAACAAGAAGGCGGTGACCGTCGCATGGGTTTGTGCGATGCGCGCGCGCGCCGCGGCGGGCGTCAAAAATCCCGCCCGATCGGGCGCCGCCGTATCGATCGATAGCCACACCACATGCTGAGCGGCAGCGTAGCGCTGCAGGGCCTGCATCGCGCCGCTCTTGTACTTAACGCGCGGTGAAAGGGCACACAGGATTGGTCCATTCCAGCACCACCAGCTTGCCGGCGTAGTCGCGCAGGCTGTGTTGCTTGCCGTCGGCTCCCTTGGCGCTGAAGAGCGGCGCCGGCGCGCCGATATTCGACGCGGCTTAAGCCCGTGGCATTGGCAAGGCCATCGGGGCCGACAGCGGCAGCCATCAGCATGAATGCGGCGGCCCGTGCGAATCCCTTCAACGGATCAAGGGAGTACACGGGCCGCCACGAGGGGTGCTACTGGCCGCCTCCGGTCTTCTCCGGCGCTTGAGCGGGAGCAGTTGTCGCCGGGGGCCGCTTGGCCTTGCGGCTGCGAGGCCTGCTGGCGGCGCTTCTCATGGCGCCTTGGCTGCCGCCAACTCGTTGGGCTCGATGAAGCCGTCATGATCGGTGTCGATCTTGGCGAAGGCTCTCCGCGAACTGCTTGCCGATGGGGCCGGTCAATTCCGACATATCCAGCTTGCCGTTCATCTTGGTGTCCAGCATGCCGAACACGCGGTTGTCGTTCAGCTCCTTATCGTAAGCGGCATGAACTGGTCCATCTTGTCCGAGGTTTCGCCGACCCATTCGTAATGGAATGCGGTGTAGAGCATCTCGTCAAAGGACTGATCGCCCCAGGGCACGACTCGATTGTGATCCGGATTGGCCGGATTTCTCACCGAGTTGTCATAGGTATAAACGGCAAGCAACTTCGAGCCCGCCGGAACTTTGACCGGCTGCACGAAATTGTATTCGCGCTGCCAGTTGAAGTCGTAGTGCGGCAGGGCGAGCAGCAGCGTCTTGTTGCCGTCCGGCGTCGATCAAGAAAAACTGCGAGGACGCGCCGCGATAGTGAGCGTGCGGGAAGGCACCGTACATCATCATGTCCTTGGGAACATCGATGTACGCCTGCAGTTGCGTGCTCTCCTTGTTCGCCGGAATCACGATGTTGGCATTTAGCACGACCGAGTTTCGCATCACGTATTTCGGCTTGTCCTTGTAGAAGTACAGCGCGATCTGCGAGTGCTCGGTCACCTGCTGGCCGAAGGGTGTGTAGTGCACCTGGAAGCCGATGGCGCCGCCGGGGGGTATGTACGCGCCGGTGTTGGCCGGCTCGACGAAGGACTCGGCGCCGACCGCATAGCCGCCGAGCGACACGCCCCACTTGCTCTCATTCGCGACCTGGCCGGGTGCGGGGACTTCAGCCAGATAGCCGGTCAGAATGTGGTGCACGGTCTGGCGATTCACGACCTTGATGGTCGAGGCACGCAGCCACTTGCCTTCCTTCAGCGGATTGACAACGTAGGGGCGTTGATAATCGACGATGCCGTTGGCGGGAATCGTGTAGGCCGGAACGTCAAGCACCAGGTCCGGCTTGCCCGAGCGGCCACTCCGGCGCCGTGAAAGTCTTGGCGGCCAAGCGGTCAGGGCCAGTGCCGCGCGGTGCGCCGGCTTCGACCCAATGCACCAATGTCTTGATTTGCGTCGCCGACAAGCTGCGATCGCCGAGGAAGTGACCGACGCTCGGGTCCGCACGCCACGGTGGCATGCGCTGCGTGCGAATCATCTCGCGAATCATGGGCGCAAAGGGCGCGATCTCTTCGAATTTGGTGAAGGGCATCGGGCCGATGCCGCCCGGCTCATGGCACGAGACGCACTTGTCTTCGAACATCGGCGCGATGTTCTTGACGTAAGTGAGCTTGGTGTTGGCCAGCTTGGCGCGCTCCGGGAAGTCGATCAGGCAGCCAACGGCCTCCTGGCGAGCGACCGCCACCGGCTTGCCGGCCAGCTGCGCATCCAGCGCGTCCTTCGCCCAGGTGTGATCCGCGGCGGCCTTCTGGCGCTCATAGGTCACCTTGTCATCGATCGGACCGCGGTAGACGATCTTCCAGGTCTTAGGATCGATGACGATGGCTTCGGCCGTGCGCGTCACGCCCAGCTGCTCGCCCACCAGCTGATTGGTGTCCAGCAGAATGGGAATGTTATAGCCGTAGGCTTTGGCCTCCGTGACAATCGCCTCGCGCTTGTCGGTCGGCGTGGAATTCAGCATGAAGAACTCGACACCCTTGGCCGAGTATTCATCCTGCAGCGCCTTCACCGCAGCGCTGGTGTTGCGGCTGACGGGACAGTTATTCGCCTGTGTGATCAGCACGACCGCGCTAGCGTCTCCGAGCTGACGCAATTGATGCGAATGCAGATTTTGGTCGGGCAGTCGGAAGTCATCGACCGTGACCGGTAAGGCGACTTCGGCTGGAGCTTTGGCAGTCGCGTTCGTGGTCGCGCCGCTCAAAGCTGAGTAGCCTAAGCCTGCGAGGGCGATCAATGCCGCTGCCGCGATGGATGTACGAGTCTTCTTCATAGTCGTCAACCTTCCCCTGTGGTTCGCCATGGATTAGCCCGCGCCGCGTCGTTAAACGCGAAATCAACGTTTCAGTGCGATTATGCCACCAAATGTGGACGCTGTCTCCTTGGGGTGGTGGGGGGTCGCGCCGGGGCGAAATGCTCCGATTTGACATTGCATAATCATCAAACCGGTTGCTAACGGTAGACTCGCTAGGTGCAACTCCACCACACAACCATAATGGCGGTCCGCGCATGAGCCTCTCGGTACCCGTTGGCAAGAGCGACCATGCGCAGGGAACGGAAACTGCCCCGGTAACTCTGGTCGAATACGGCGACTTTCAGTGTCCCTACTGCGCCGACGCGCATTCGATGCTCCAATCCATTGCCGCAACCATGGGCGCGACCCTCCGCCTCGTTTACCGCCACATGCCGATCAACGACATGCATCCTCAGGCGCAGTTCGCGGCCGAGGCGGCCGAGGCCGCCGGCGCCCAGGGTAAGTTCTGGGAGATGCATGACGCCCTTTATGCGCGGCAGCCGGAACTGGGCTTGGAACTGGTGCAGAGTCTTGGGCGCGAACTGAAGCTGGATGTCGCGCGTTTCGCAGCGGATTTGGACGCGCACCGCTATCTGCCTCGCGTCAAGCGCGACTTCATGGGGGGGATGCGCAGTGGCGTGGCCGCGACGCCCACGTTTTTCATCAACGCCGAGCGCTACGAGGGCACCTTAAGCGAACGCGCGCTGCTGGCGGCGCTGCTTCGCGCTAGTCCTTGACGAACTCCAACAAGCGGTTGTTGGCGGGCAGATCGTGATCGCATCGTAGACGCAGTCCGTATTGTGAGCCGAGTTCAGTCACTTCCTGAATATCGCGCAAGCCCGACTTAGGATCGCGCTCCTTAAGCATGCGGTCGAAAGCCTCATTGCTGTCCGAGGTATAGCGTCCCGTGTAGCGGAAGGGCCCGTAGACGCACATGAGCCCCCCGGACGAGAGCACTGCGCCGATACCCTGATACATGCTCATCACGTCGGACCAAGCCATGATGTGCAGCGTATTGGCGGTGAACACGGCATCGACCATGCGCAGTGGCCAGACGGTCTGCTTCACATCCAGTACGGTCGGGGCCCGCAGGTTGCGCGAGCCTTCGAGCTTGACCCGCGCCGTCAAGTCGGCCAGGTAGACCAACTGCTCGGTCGGGTGCCACGTCAGGTGAGCAAGATGCGCCGCGAAATGCACCGCGTGCTGACCGGTGCCGCTGCCGATCTCCAGAACTTGCGAGCTCTGCGCGAAAGCGGTCCGCAACACATCGAGGATCGGGCCCTTGTTTCGCTCGCAGGCTTCGGAAGACGGCAACATGGCGTTGTCATTTTAGCGCACTCCCGCGGCCGCTATTCAAAAGGCCGATGTTTCGCTACAGTGACGCCCCCCGTTGGGCTTCACATTGGAGACATGCGATGGCGATTTCCCTGTATGAAGTGTGCATGCCCGCGCTGGTGCGGGGATTGACCAATACGTCCGCGATCCTCGATAAGGCGGCCACTTACGCGGCGGCAAAAAAAATCGATTCGACGGTGCTGGCACAGACGCGCCTGTTTCCCGACATGCATCCCTTGAGCCGTCAGGTGCAAATCGCCTGTGACACCGCCAAAGGAGCGGCCGCGCGACTCGCGGGAATCGAAGCGCCCAAGCACGAAGATAACGAAACCACGCTGCCGGAACTTAAGGCACGAATCGCCAAGACTCTGGACTTCTTAAAGACGGTGTCGCCGGCTCAAATGACGGGAGATGATGCGCGCATCATCGAGCTTAAGTTCCCGAACGGCGCGTGGAAATTTACCGCCAGCTCCTACGTAAACCAGTTCGTGCTGCCCAATTTCTATTTCCACACCACCATGATCTACGCATTGCTGCGCAAGAGCGGACTCGAAATCGGCAAGGGAGATTTTCTCGGCGCTATCCAGTAGCCAGCTGCTCGACCAATTGCTCTACGCGCGTGAACAGCGCCTCCTCGGTGCGGGCGATGTGAGCGAAGCGCAGCTTGAACGGGCCGTCCAAGCGATACTCCTTGGGCTTGCCCTGAATTAGCTTGAGCACGCGCTTGGCGTCTATTTTGTTCTGCTCCTCGAAAAGGATGTAGCCGTTGCTGGCGCCGGCATCGATCTTACGGATGCCGAGCGAGGCTGCGCGCAGCTTGAGATAAGTCCCCCGAAACAGGGACTGCGCATAGGGCGGTATGGGGCCAAAGCGGTCGATCATCTCTACTTTGAGGTCATCCAGCTCTTCGCGCGATGGCGTGCTCGCGATGCGCTTGTACAGCATCAATCGCAGGTGCACGTCAGGCACGTAGTCCTCGGGTATGAGCGCCGGCAGGTGCAGTTCGACCTCGGGCCCTGCATCCAGCGGTCGCTCGAGATCGGGTTGTTTTCCGGACTTGAGCGCCGCGACAGCGCGCTCCAATAATTCCATGTACAGGTTGTAGCCGATCTCCTGGATCTGGCCGCTTTGTTCGTCGCCCAGCAATTCGCCGGCGCCGCGAATTTCCAGATCATGCGTGGCCAGCGTAAAGCCCGCGCCCAGCTCTTCGAGGGATTCCAGCGCTTCGAGACGCTTGACCGCATCGGCCGTCATCGCCTTGCGCGGTGGTGTTATCAGATAAGCGTAGGCTCGATGGTGCGAGCGCCCGACGCGGCCTCGCAACTGATGGATCTGCGCCAAACCGAACCGGTCTGCGCGTTCGATGACAATGGTGTTGGCCGTGGGTACGTCGATGCCGCTTTCGATGATGGTGGTGCATACAAGCACGTTGAAGCGGCGGTGGTAGAAATCCAGCATCAGATGCTCGAGCTCGCGCTCGCGCATTTGACCGTGGCCGACCGCCACCGTCGCCTCGGGCACCAGCTCGCGGATGGCCTGCGCGGTTTTCTCGATGGTTTCTATCGAGTTGTGGACGTAGTAAATCTGTCCGCCGCGGCGTATTTCGCGCAGCGCCGCTTCGCGCACCACCGTTTCATTCCACTCCAGCACAAAGGTCTTCACCGCCAACCGCTCCGCCGGGGGCGTGGTGATCAGCGACAAATCGCGCAGGCCACCCATGGCCATGTTGAGGGTTCGGGGGATGGGCGTGGCGGTCAGGGTGAGGACGTCCACTTCGGCGCGCAGCGCCTTTAATTTTTCCTTATCGCGTACCCCGAAGCGATGCTCTTCGTCGATCACCACCAGGCCTAATTGTTGGAAGCGCACCTTACCCTGCAGCAAGCGTTGCGTGGCGATGACGATATCGACCTTGCCCGCGCCGATGCCCTCGAGCACGCCTTCCGCTTCCTTGTTGGTGCGGAAGCGCGACAGGCTTTCGATTCGGACCGGCCAGTCCGCAAAGCGGTCGACGAAAGTCGTGTAGTGTTGCTGCGCGAGCAAGGTTGTCGGCACCAAGACCGCAACTTGCTTGCCGGCTTGCACGGCGATGAACGCGGCTCGCAGCGCCACCTCGGTCTTGCCAAAGCCCACATCGCCGCAGATGACGCGGTCCATGGGTTTGTCGGACTTCAAGTCCGAGATCACCTGCTCGATCGCCGCGCCTTGGTCGGCGGTCTCTTCGAAGGGGAATCCCGCCTGGAACGCGCGATATTCGGCCTCACCCGCCAGCATGCGGCTGCCCTGGCGGGCGGCGCGGCGCGAGTACAGGTCCAATAATTCCGCGGCGACATCGCGAATGCGTTGCGCGGCTTTGCGGCGCGCCTTCTGCCACTGCTCGCCGCCGAGCTTGTGCAGCGGTGCGCTCTCCGCCGGCGCGCCCGTGTAGCGCGACACCAGGTGCAGCGCCTGGACCGGAACATAAAGCTTGTCGCCGTCGGCGTATTCGAGCGCGAGAAATTCTCCCGTGTAGCCGGCGATGTCCATGGTTTGCAAGCCGACGTAGCGCCCCACGCCGTAGGATTCGTGCACCACCGGCGCGCCGATGCGCAGGTCGGAAAGCTCCTTGAGAATTTTCGCCGGATCGCGCTCGGCGCGCCGCCGCCGGCGTTCCTGGCGCGCACGGTCGCCGAACAGCTGCGACTCGGTCAGGATCTCCAGCGCAGGAGAATCGAGCTTGAGCCCGGCGGCCGCGGCCGATACCGTGATTCCGAGCTTCAGGGAACTCGCGAGGAAGCCGGCAAAATCATCGAATACTTTCGCCTGCACGCCGCGGCCGCGCAGCAAATCCAGAATGAGTTCGCGGCGGCCGGCGGATTCGGCTGCCAATAGGATCCGCGCGCCGCTGGTGTTGATGTGATCCACCAGTTCAGCCGCGGGTTGCTCGGCGCGCACATCGATCCTCACCGCGGCCGGGGCGGTGCTCGAGAAGTTTTGAACAGGGCCGGTGGTCTCGGGCGGCCACTCAAAGTTCTGCAGCTCAATCCGGGTCCGCGGCAAATATTCCGCCCGGAATTCAGCCGGGGGCAAATACAGCTCGGCCGGGTCCAATACGGGCCGGTAGCGATCGTGACGCAGCTGTTCGTGGCGCTCCACGATGCCGTTCCACAGACCCTCGACAGCGGCCGCTGCATTATTCATCTCGACCAGCACACTGTTGGGCGGTAGATACTCAAACAGTTGCGAGGTGCGTTCGAAGAACAACGGCAGGAAAAATTCGACGCCGCCCGGCGCGATCCCATTGCTGACGTCGCGATAAACCGCCTGTTCCGCCAGGTCCCCCGTGAAGCGCATGCGGTAGCGGCGCCTAAACTCGCGTACCGCCTCGGGATTGAGTGGCGTTTCGCGCGCCGGCAGCAGTTGGATGCGGTCCAACTTGTCGAGCGAGCGCTGGGTATCGGGATCGAAGCGCCGGATGCTGTCGACATCCCGATCGAGCAGGTCGATTCGGTAAGGAGTATCCGAGCCCATCGGAAACACGTCGATCAACGAGCCGCGGACGGCGAATTCCCCGTGCGCCACGACTTGAGTGACGGCCGCATAGCCGGCCAATGCAAGCTGGGCGCGCAGCGCCTCCAGATCGAGTCTCTCTTGCACATGCACTTTAAGCGAGTAGGCCTCCACGTAGCTGCGCGGCACCAGGCGTTGCATCAGCGTGTCGATGGCAACAACCCAGACTCCGTGGCGCGCACGCGGCAGTTCCGCCAGCGTGGCGAGCCGGGCGGAGGTGATATCGGGGTGCGCGGAAAAGCTGTCGTACGGCAGCGTCTCTAGGTCCGGAAATACACGGACGCTTAAGGCCGCAGGGGCGAAGAATTGAATTTCATCGCTTAACGACTCTGCTTCGCGCGAGTTGTTGGCAATGACGATGATCGGGCCGGGGGCGAGCGGCGCGGCTTCGGCGATGGCGAGCGCCGGGGCCGAGCCATACAGTTTGCCCCATTTGACGACACGCTCATCGGGTCCGGGCAGGATTGGATCGAGTAGGGGCATCGGCATTTGGACAAATAAAGCACGCCCGCCGCGAAGGTTTTCGCGGTGGGCTCAACGATGATTCTAAATGATGTTACGCGAACCGGGTGCGCTTACGCGCTCGGATTTGAAGTATTTGCAACGACGCTGTGGATCACATGTTCGTGCTCGAAATACACGATGAACCCCGGGTACTCCCAGCGGGAGATCGGCGGGCTTCCGACCGCGGGAACTTTGCTTGCAGGAGCGCCGAACTTGCTCGCCACCTGGTCCATGGTCATACCGCGGGTCGGCGTGGCGACGTCGGACGGCTTGACGGCAATGCCGTTGTCGACCGCAATGGTCTCGGCTCCCGCGAGTCCGCTCGCCAGCACTGCGGCAAGCAGCAGAATTCGATACCTCATGGCATACCTCATATGTTACCGATATCCTATGGTCACTCTGGGCCCCATGAAACTATAACACCACCTTTATGGACCAATACTTGACTCAATTAACACTCTGATTGTACTGCCATTTAACCGGTCCGTTTAAGGGTTAAGCGCCGCGCATGTTCCAACCCCTCCCCGTATTCGTGGGTCTGCGTTATTCGCTGGCTCGGGAGCATAGCTTTTTTGTCTCCTTCATTACCTGGGTGTCGCTGCTTGGCGTCGCCGTGGGTGTGGCGGCGCTGATTACCGTGCTCTCGGTGATGAATGGGTTCGAGACGGAACTGCGCGGTCGCCTGCTCAGCCTCTCCGCCCACGCCACCTTGACGGCCGGCGGGGCGCCAATAACCGAGTGGCAGGCCCGAATGAGCCAGCTTAAGGGTGCCCCGGGCCTATTGGGCGCGGCACCATTTTTGGACACCGACGCCATGATGAGCCGGCAATCCTCCATGAGCGGAGCCATCGTGCGGGGAATCGATCCTAAACTCGAGCCCGATGTGTCCTCCATCGCCGATGCCATGCGTGAAGGTCGGCTTGCCGATCTTGAGCCGGGAATGAACCGTATCATTTTGGGCCGGATGCTGGCCTATCAACTGCAGGTCGGCGTCGGCGACAGCGTGGTCGTGATGATTCCAGGCGCCGCCGCTGGCGAAAATTTCGCGCCGCGCCTGCAAGAGTTCCAGGTCGTCGGCATTTTCGAGGTCGGACTGCAGGAACACGACAGCGTTTTAGCGTTGGTCAATTTGAGCGATGCCGAGGCGCTGCGAGGGTTCGCGGGACCCACCGGAATCCGCCTCAAATTCGACGATGTGCTCAAGGCGCCCGATCTGTCGCGCGCGGCCGCCGAGCGATTGCATCCCGCGCTCAAGGTGCGCGATTGGACCGAAGAGAACGAAGCGTATTTTCGTGCGATCCGCATTGAGAAGACCATGATGGGCCTGATCCTCATGTTGATCGTCGCCGTCGCGGTATTCAACATCGTGGCGACGCTAGTCATGGTGGTCAATGACAAACGCACCGATATCGCCATCCTTCGCACCCTGGGCTTGAGCCCTCGCGGCGTGCTGGCGGTATTCATGACTCAGGGCGTCTTGATCGGTTGGATCGGCACCGCGCTCGGGGTGGGCCTTGGACTCGCGCTCGCCCTGAACGTCGATGTCATCGTGCCCTTTCTCGAGACGAATCTCGGCTTTCACATCATGGACCCGGACGTCTATTACATTTCCGGCATCCCGAGCGAGTTGCATCCGCCGGACGTCGTTAGGATTGCGTTCGCCGCCTTGATTCTCACCCTCGTCGCGACGGTCTATCCGGCCCTGCAAGCGGCGCGCACCCAGCCCGCTGAAGCGTTGCGGTACGAATGAAGAATTACTGGTACGAAGGGTTCTTAGGATTTCGGTATCTGCGCGCCTCGCCGCACCGCGGTTTCGTATCGCTAATCGCCGGTATTGCCATCGTAGGGTTGGCCTTGGGCGTCGCGGTGTTGATCGTGGTGTTGTCGGTCATGAATGGTTTCGAGGAAGTGCTGCGGACACGAATTTTGAGCATGACGGCGCACGCGACGATTTCCGGCCTTGAAGGGCGTATCCCGAACTGGCGCGCGGATATCGCGAAGCTCGACAGCTTCCCCGGCATCGTCGGTGCCTCGCCCTACATAGAAGAGCAGGGATTGATGACGCGCGCCGATAAATCCTCGGGCGTGTTGTTTCGCGGCATCTTGCCGGAGGACGAGAGCCGAGTGATTGACTTAAGCTCGCATCTTCTGAGCGGCAAGCTGAGCGATCTTGCCCCGGGCAGTTTTCGGGTGATCCTGGGCAAGGCGTTGGCCGAGGAAATCGGCGCGCAGGTCGGCGATCGCGTGGTGCTGATCGTGGCGTTGGGCGATGTCACCCCGCTCGGCATAATCCCGCGGATGCGCGCGTTCGAGGTCGCCGGAATACTGTCGGTGGGCATGTATGAGTACGATCGACGCATCGCCGTGGTGGCGATGCAGGACGCCGCAAAACTGCTGCGCATGGGCGACGACGTGACGGGTATCCGCTTGAAGCTCGCCGATATGTATGCCGCGCCGCGCCTGGCGCGCGCGGCTGCGATTGCGATCGGCGGCGGCGTCGAGATCCAGGATTGGACCAATGAGCACGTCAACTTCTTTCGCTCCATCGCGATCACGAAACGCATTCTGTTCGTCATTCTGTCGCTGATGGTGGGCGTCGCCGCTTTCAACATCGTCTCGACCATGGTCATGGTGGTGAAGGATAAGCGCCGCGACATCGCCATATTGCGCACCTTCGGCTCCTCGCCCCGCAGTATCTTGTCGGTCTTTGTGGTGCAGGGCAGTCTGATCGGAATGCTGGGCATTGCGGTCGGTGTGGCGATCGGCGTGCTCGTTGCGGCGAATTTGCAAGAACTGGTGCACGGGCTGGAGCACCTGGTGGGCTTCAAGTTCCTCGACGCGCGCGTTTATTTCATGAGCGACCTGCCGGCGCACGTAAGAGCCGGCGATGTGCTGCGTATCTGCGGCTTTGCGTTTGTTCTAGCGTGCGTGTCAACCGTATACCCGGCCGTGCGCGCTGCGCGCTTGCTGCCGGCAGAGTCTCTGCGAAACGATTGAGGAAAGTGATGGCGACCGCAAATGACATCGTGCTTCAGGGCGTAGATCTGGTCAAAGA
This sequence comes from uncultured Gammaproteobacteria bacterium, assembly GCA_963749775.1. Lineage (GTDB taxonomy): Bacteria > Pseudomonadota > Gammaproteobacteria > Steroidobacterales > Steroidobacteraceae > Bog-1198. The sequence goes on along the minus strand of CAVVPB010000001.1, from coordinate 627,565 downwards.
GTTCGTCCAGGGCGCCGTTACTCTTCAGGTGCTGCGCGGCGCGAGCATCACGGTCCATGCCGGCGAGCGCATCGCCATCGTGGGCGCCTCAGGATCCGGCAAGACGACCCTGCTGCAACTCCTCGGAGGACTGGATTTGCCGACGCGGGGCACTGTCGGCATCGCGGGCTGCGCCATGAATCAGTTGAGCGATACCGAGCGCGGACGATTGCGCAATGATGCCGTGGGCTTTGTCTATCAGTTCCATCACCTGCTGCCCGAATTCACCGCCCTGGAAAATGTTGCAATGCCGTTGTTGGTGCGACGGATGAATCCGAAGGCCGCCAAACTCGAGGCCGGCGCTTTGCTGTCGCGTGTCGGATTGGCAGAGCGGTTGGAGCATCGGCCCTCGCAGCTCTCGGGCGGAGAGCGCCAGCGGGCGGCTGTGGCCCGCGCGCTGGTGACGCGGCCGAAACTGGTATTGGCGGATGAGCCTACCGGCAATCTTGACGGCAAGAACGCGGCGCAGGTGTTCGAATTAATGCTGGAGCTTAATCGGGAACTCGGCACCAGCCTCGTTATCGTGACTCACGATGAACGATTGGCGGCGCGCCTTGACCGCGTGCTGACCTTGGCGGACGGAATCCTAGTCGAGCGCGGCGCTGCGGCCGCTTGAGCGAGATCGGCGGCGCCGCAGTTGGTAGATGACGTGCGCACGCCAGGCAGCCTGTGCTAGTACATAGCCGGACGCCGCGGCGATCGAACCGAGCACCAAGGCGCCGAGCAGCAGCGGCGGCCACAGCCCGCTCAAATCCGCCCAGAATGCCTGATGGCTGGCTGGATGCAGGTACGGCATCAGGTCCAATCCCGTGAGCTTTGCGCCCACCCACAGCGAGCCGGCGACCTGCGGCAGCCAGGTGAAAGGATTGCTGATGAAAACGGTCGCAAACAATACCGGCAGGTTCAAGCGAAAATAGACACCGAGCAGGGCGCAGGTGACGAGATGCACGGGCAGGGGAGTCGGCGGAATGAAGGCAATAAAGAGGCCCAAGGCGAAGGCGCGCGTCACGCCGGACCGATTGAAAGTCCAGCAGCCTCGGTCTAAGAACAGAGCCGTGAAATGTTTCAGGCACCAGTGATTTTCCAGCGTGTGCCGGTCCGGTGTCATGCGTTTGAGCCAGTGCCGCATGGACTTAGTTTGAGTCCTCCCCGCCCGGCATTATGCCGATTTCGTGATGGCCGTACGCGACTGCGTGAGCGCGTGGTAATTCAATGGCTTGAAGCGGGGGCCAAAAGCGCTGTCTGATCAGTCGGCTGTCAAGTATCATGCCCGCAGTTTTTCATAAGTTGACATAAAAGAGGACGCAAATGTGGGAGATCATCCGCGCTGGCGGCGGCTTTATGTGGCCGATCATTTTATGTTCCATCGCGGCGGTTGCCATCATATTGGAGCGTCTCTGGACTTTACAGAGCAATCGCGTCATTCCACGTGATCTGGCTCAAAAAGTCTGGAACTGGATCGAAGCGGACCAACTGAGCGACAAGCTGGTCGTCGCCCTGGAGCAAAACTCCCCCATGGGCAAGTTGCTGGCCATCGGCTTGGCCAATCGCAATAAGCCGCGGGAATTGATGGTGGAGCGGCTCGAAGACGGGGGCCGCCACGTGATTCACGATTTGGAGCGCTTCCTGAACACATTGGGCACGATCGCCTCGATCGCCCCGTTGTTGGGGTTGCTGGGAACGGTGGCCGGTATCATCCACGCGTTCAATGCCATCACGGCCAATGGACTCGGTGATCCGAGAACCCTGTCCGGGGGCATTGGCGAAGCGCTCATCACCACCGCAGCCGGGTTGACGGTGGCTATTCCTTCGCTCATTGCCTATCGTTTCTTGAGAGGCAAGGTGGAACGCTTGGTGATTCGGATGGAAAAGGAAGCGATGAAGCTCGTGGATGCGCTCGATGAGCGCGGCGGATACCTGAAGCGATGAACCTGCGCCCACGCCACCAGGAAGATCCTGAGATCAATCTGATCAACATGATTGATGTGCTGCTGGTGCTGCTGATCTTCTTCATGGTCTCCACCACGTTCAACCAAGAGGGGCGGGTGAAGGTTCAGCTGCCGCAATCGAGCGATACGCCGATTCCTCGGGGCGCGCACGAACCGTTGGTCATCACGGTAACCGCGGAGGGCGCCTACCGCCTCAACGAGCGCACCTTGATCAACTCCAGCCCGGAAACTTTGCGCGCCGCGCTGCTCAAGGAAGCCGGCACGGATCGCGGGCCCATCACCATCCGAGCGGACGCCAGAACCACGCATCAAGCCGTGGTGACCGCCATGGATGTGGCCGGAAAACTGGGCTTTGCGCAGCTTAACATCGCCACCGTGCATGAGGATTCGAACCCTTGAGCGCCGCGCCGGGTGCGCGCGTCGTCGCCGCCGACTCCTGGTCGATCTACCGCCGGTTGCTGAAGTACGCGAAGCCCTATACCGGCATTTTCTTGATCGGCGTGCTGGGGTCGGTGCTGTTCGCGGCAGCGAACGCCTCGCTGGTCGTGTTGGTACGAAATTTTCTCGATGGCGCCTTCATTCAGAAAAATCCCAACGTGCTGTGGCAGGTGCCGCTGGGCGTGATTGTGCTGTTCACGCGTGCGCGGCATCGGCGACTACATTGCAAACTACTACCCGAGTTGGGTCGGGCGACAGGTCGTCAAAGGACTGCGGCACGACGTGTTTGCGCATTACATGCGATTGCCCACGGCCTATCTCGATCGGCAGCAGTCCGGACACTTGCTCTCTAAGCTCACCAACAACGTCGAACTGGTCTCCGCGGCCGCGACCAATGCGGCTATCTCAATCAGTGACCGATAGCCTGAGCATCGTATTCCTGCTGGGATTGCTGTTCTACTACAACTGGAGATTGGCGACCTTTTGCATCGTCGCCGCGCCGGTAATTGCGTGGCTCATGCAGATCGCAAACCGCAGCTTCCGGCGCTACAGCGAACGCATACAAAATTCCATGGGCGATATCACGCGCGTCGCCAAGGAGGCGATTGACGCGCATCGGCTGATCAAGATCTTCAATGCCGAAGACCATCAGACGGAGCGCTTCGAGTTAGTCAACGAGCATAACCGGCGCTCCAACATGAAGTTGATCCGCGCCAAATCGATCAGCAATCCGGTGGTGCAGATGCATCGCCGCGATCGCATTGGCCAGCGTTCTGTTCGTGTCGATCAAGCAGATGCCTGCGGCGATCTCAAGTTCGCGGATGATTCTTTGGATTTTTGACGGCGCTGTTTCAAATCCCGGCGCCTCTGCGCAGCCTGGTCAACATGAGCGGCCCGCTGCAACAGGGCATCGCCGCGGGGCAGAGCGTATTCGAGATTCTGGATCAACCGACCGAGGGCAGCGGCGGTTCACTGACGTTAGATCGCGCCCGCGGCGAGATCGAGTTTCGCAATGTGTCATTTGCCTACGGGACTGAGAAGGGCGATGTGCTGCAGGAGCGTGAGTTTTCACGTGCGGCCCGGCGAAACGGTGGCGATCGTCGGCCGCTCCGGCAGCGGTAAGACCACCTTGGTGGGCTCTGGTGCCGCGCTTTTACGATGTGCAGCAAGGCTCGGTGCTGCTGGATGGCGTCGATGTTCGCGAGTATCGATTGACCGATTTGCGCTCGCAGGTGAGTCTCGTCAGTCAGGATGTGGTGCTGTTCAACGATACCATTCGCAACAACATCGCCTTCAATGCCGTCGGCAAGACCGATGCGCGAGGTAGAAGAGGCGTCGCGTGCCGCGAATGTCATGGAGTTCGTCAATCAGCAGCCGCAGGGTCTCGACACCATGCTCACCGATCGCGGGCAGAATTTTTCCGGCGGCCAGCGGCAACGAATTTCCATCGCACGAGCACTGCTCAAGGATTCGCCCGTGTTGATTCTCGATGAGGCGACCGCCGCGCTCGACAATGAATCCGAACGGCGCGTGCAGCAAGAACTGGCGCTTCTCATGAAGGGGCGCACCACCTTGGTCATTGCGCATCGGCTATCGACGGTGGAGAGCGCCGACCGAATCATCGTCCTCGATCAAGGGCGGATCGTGGAGATGGGCGCGCATCATGATCTGTTGGCGCGCGGCGGCCTGTATGCGGCACTACATGGGATGCAGTTCAACGCTTGAGCGGCGAGACCGGCATGTCGGTTGAATCCTGGCTCAACAGAGTCTGGTATGGCCGCGCGCCGCCGCCCTGGTGGTTGAGGCCGCTGTCGGCCGTTTACGGTGTGGTGTCTCGACGTGCGCCGATTCGCGTACGGCAAACGCCTGATGCGCTCCAGGCGGCTCTCATGTCCGGTGATTGTCGTCGGCAATCTGACCGCGGGGGGAACGGGTAAGACGCCGCTGGTGTGCTGGCTGGCCTGCGCAACTGACAGAGCGCGGATTTCGGCCCGGCGTGGTCACTCGTGGGTACGGCGGTTCATCGCGTCGGCCGCGGCTGGTTCGGTCCGCCGATAAACCCGACATGGTCGGCGATGAAGCCGTGCTGCTGGCACGGCGAAGCCGAGTGCCGGTGGCGATCGGCCGCGATCGCCCGGCGGCGGCGCAGCTGCTGATCAACGCCGGCTGCGACGTTATCGTGAGCGACGATGGCCTGCAGCACTATGCGCTGGCGCGTGACTGCGAAATCATCGTCGTCGACGGGGACCGCAGATTCGGCAATGGACGGCTGCTTCCGGCAGGACCGCTGCGCGAGTCGCCCGCAAGATTGCGCAGCGCGGACGCGGTGGTGATCAACGGCGGAGCCGCGCAGAGCGACGGCGCTTTGCACCTGCGATTGCTCGCAACCAACGCGATCGCGATGAAGTTCGGCACCTCCAAACCCCTGCGCGAGTTTTCCAGCCAGCCCGCGCATGCGATTGCCGCGATCGGCAACCCGCAGCGATTTTTCGCGATGCTCCGCGCCGTCGGCATTAGCGTCGTTGAGCATCCGCTGCCGGACCACGCGCGGCTGACACTGGACGATATATCCTTCGCCGACGATCTTGCGGTGCTCATGACCGAGAAGGATGCCGTAAAATGCGAAGACATCGCGGGTCCCCATCATTGGTACGTTCCCGTGAATGTCGCCTTCGCGCCCGGTGATGCCGAGAAGCTGCGGGGCATCGTGGCCCGGTCAATCGAGAAGCGTGCGGGGCGCGCCTAAAGGTACTATGGATAAGCGACTGCTCGAATTGTTGGTTTGCCCGATCTGCAAGGGTCCGCTGCGCAGCATCGGTGCGGGAAATTCACTCGAGCTGGTTTGCCGGCCGGATCGGCTGGCGTACGCGGTGCGCGATGGCATCCCGCTGATGCTGCCCGAAGAGGCGCGCGCCTTGAGCGCCGACGATCCGTTGCTGGATACCTAGCGAGCCCACGGTGTTCCACGTCGTCATACCGGCGCGCTTTGGGTCCTCGCGGCTGCCGGGCAAACCCCTGCTCATGATCGGCGACCGACCGTATGCTGCAGTGGGTGTGGCAACGCGCGGTTGCCAGCGGTGCGGCCTCGGTGCTGATCGCCACCGACGATGAACGAATTCGCAGCGCTGCATTGAAGTTCGGCGCCGATTGCCTGATGACATCGCCGCGGCACGCTTCGGGCACCGACCGAATTGCCGAGGTGGTGAGCGCACGAGGATTTGCCGCTGATGACATCGTGGTCAACCTGCAAGGCGATGAGCCCATGATGCCGGCAGAGGTCGTCGCGCGGGTGGCGCAGGCCCTGCACGAAGGCGCCGGCCGCGATATCGCGACAGCGGTTGCGCCGATCGAGTCACTGCAGGAGTTCCTCGATCCGAATTGCGTGAAGGCGCTGCGTGCCGCCGATGGCCGGGCGCTGTATTTTAGCCGCGCGCCGGTGCCCTGGCCGCGCGACAGCGTGATCGCGGATCAGCCCGCGTCGTTTGCGGGTGCGTGGCGCCACATCGGCATCTATGCCTATCGGGTGCGCAGTCTGCTGCAATTTGCCGCATGGCCGCCGACCCCGCTCGAGACCACCGAGAAGCTCGAGCAGCTGCGCGCCCTGGAACACGGCATGCACATACACTTGGTGGCGCTCGCCGAGTCGCCGCCGGCCGGCGTGGACACGCCGGCGGATCTTGAGCGCGTCAGGGCGGCGCTGCGAGCGCCTAAAGGGCGCAGCTACATTCCCATGGCTTGGCGCAGAAAGGCATCGCTCTTGCGCAGCATTTCCGCGCGCACGGCCGAATCCTCGAGTTGATGGTCGAGATCCGGCCAGGTGACCAGTTCGTGCGGTACGCCCGCGGCCGCCAAATGATCCGCCATTTCGCTTCGATTGCCGAATCAGGCACATTACGGTCCATCTCGCCGTGGAACAGCAGCACCGGTACTTTGATTTTCGCCGCGTTCAGCGCCGGCGAGCCCTCGCGCACATGCGGTCCTTCGCCGATCTGCCTGGCTCACCAGCAGCGAAATCCGACCACTGGCGGTGCTCTTCTTTTAGCTCCGGCAGGTCCGTCACGGGCGCGATCGCGACGACCGCCTTGAACACTCTGGGGTCGACCACCGCGGACTGCAGCGCCGCGTAGCCGCCATATGACCAGCCCACAACCGCGAGCTTATTCGGGCTCGCGATGCCTTGCGCGACCAGCCACCTGCCCGGCATCCAGCACATCGCCAATGGCCGTCGGCCAGGAACGAAAACCGTTTTGTTTGAAAACAATCATCCCCATAGCCCGTGGAACCGCGAAAGTTCGGCTGCAGCACCGCATATCCGCGCGAGGCGTAAAATTGCGCCAGCCAATCGAAGCCCCAGTACGTCGCGAGCGCTCGGGCCGCCATGCGGCATGCACGATGGCGGGCAAATCCTTCGGCGTATCGACGCCCGGCGGTAGCGTCAGATAGCCCGGGATCAGGGTGCCGTCGGCAGCCTGATAGTGGATCGGTTTGACGACTGGCCAGCTTGACGCCTTCCAACTCTCCCCTGACGACGAGAAACGTCTCGCAGCTGCCGCAGATTTCTTGATCGAATAAATAGTAAACGCCCGGATCCTGATCGCTTCCCGCGAGAATCAGCAACTTGTTCTCATCGATGCTCGAATCGACGATACGCAAGCAGACGGCTGGCCTGGCAAGCGCCTTTGCCAGATCGAGCTCACCAGTTTTTCGAAGCTCCGGATCCAATAAGTGGTAGTGCGAGAAATCGGTCGTCGTAAGCTGACGCCCACCACTCGATGGCGCCGGCCTATGCGTACTCAAGTCCGCCGACGTCCACGTCGGGCCGCGCGTACACCAGTTCTTCTTTCAGCGATCCGTCGAGCGCGACCGTAGTACAGCGCGAGTCGGCCGTCCAATCTTCTTGTAGCCATAGGCCAGATTTGCGGTCATGATCCACCGCATACGGGCTCGAAGCCGTTATGCTCCTCGCCGACCACTTCGCCCATGGGCTACGCCAACTCGCGCGAACCTTGGCGTGCGATAGTAGTAAGCGAATATTGCCTGAAGTCATAGTCCACCAGCACCGCCATCGCCTCGATTTCGACCCCCATGACGCGGATCGTGCCGCGGCCGTCACTGATGTAGTCGACCGCCTGATCAATGCGCGTGCTGACTCGATCGGTTCGCGCGGTCAGAGTTTGCGTGTCGACCCGGTCGACCGCCCAATCCGTGTTTTCGACGACCCATGTGGCTGCCGATGTGGTCGTCCGGCAAGATACACAGCGGGTCATCAGCACGGCGCCGTCCTCGTCCGGAAGCCAATCGATGACGTGGTCCGCCGCCGAGCTGACATTCCCCGCGCTGTATAAATTGCTCCTGGTACTGAGTCAAGACCTTTACAGCTTGTTCCGTCGATGTATCGACCGCGATCAGCCGAGAAATATGCCACCGCGTTCCAGATGCCGCCGGCGTTGACCACGCCGTAAATGGTGCAAACCAGATCGGTGATTCGACACCCAGTCGCAGCCGCCCAGCCGGTCGGGTTTCCCGCTGGCGCCGAAGCGATGAGGCGGGCCGAGAAGCTCCCTGTGGCGAGACTTTGAGCACCTTCAGCACGGATCCCTTGCCCGGCGGTAGGAGCGACATAGGCGACGCTCATCCCGTCTGGCGAGAGGCTCAAGTCCTCGACGCTCGGGCGGGCGCCGAAGGCCTTTCGCAGCATCGAAGGCAGGCTCGGCGATGTGCGAGATAGGGGAGTGAATGCGAGCAGCAAACACAATGCCATCGTGCGATCTTGCAATGACATCCTGACCTCTTTGCCTATTTTTATCGGACGTGCGGATCATCGCTAACTCGCACGTGAGTGGCTAGCAATGTCGCTGACACGCTCCGCTAGAATGGAAGTTGAACCCTAACGAGGATTCCGGTGCCGAAGCCGCCCTTTAAAGTGCTGTTTGTCTGTCTTGGGCAATATCTGCCGAAGTCCGACCGCCGAGGGCGTGCTGCGGCACTCTGGCCGCGCAGGAAGCGCCGCGACTGGCGCTGGAAATTGATTCGGCGGGCACGGCCGACTATCACATCGGCGCGCCGCCTGATCCGCGCAGTCAGCGCGCGGCGCTGCGGCGCGGCATCGATATCAGCGGCCTTGCGGGCGCGGCAAGTCGACGCGGATGATTTCGCGCGCTTCGATCTCATCCTCGCGATGGATCGGCGAGAACTTGCGCGAGCTTCAAGCCATGCGGCCCCGCAATTCGCGCGCCGCAGTGAAGCTCTTTCTCGAGTACGCGCCTGATCTGCAATTGCGGGACGTGCCGGATCCTTACTATCGCGACGCCGACGCCTTCGAGCAAGTGCTCGATCTGACTACCGCAGCGTCGCGTGGCTTGCTCGCCGCCCTACAGGAAAGTGCGTAGCAGCCAGAACAGGACCCCGGCGAGCGCGATCGATACCGGCAGCGTGAGCACCCAGGCCATGAGCAAGTTGCGCACGGTGGCCCACTGCAGTCCGGATTTATTGGCCACCATGGTTCCCGCCACGCCGGATGAGAGCACATGGGTGGTGCTGACCGGCAGGCCGTACATTTCAGCGGCGCCGATGGTCGCCATCGCGACGATCTCCGCCGAGGCGCCCTGCGCGTAGGTCAAATGCGTCTTGCCGATTCGCTCGCCGACCGTGACGACGATTCGCTTCCAGCCGATCATCGTGCCCAAGCCCAGCGCGATCGCCACCGCGACCTTGACCCAGGTCGGAATGAACTTCGTCGAGTGATCCAGCTGCTTCTTGTAGGCATCGAGTGATTTCTTGATCCGGCGGCCGATACGTTCAGTGACTTGGTCTTGCCCATGTATCGCAGGCCTTCGCTCACGAGGTACATCTCATTGCGGATGTTGACCATGGAGCCGGCCGGAACCTTGTCCATCGAGTGATACTGACCGACTTCCGTGGCGATTTTGCCAGTGAGGGCGGCGAGTGCCGCGACGCCCTCGGGGGTTGCCTTGCGATTGCGCACCAGTTCCATGGCGGCCGCGCGCGGATCGGCGGCGCGGCGCCGACGGCGTAGTGCGACAGGGCGGTTTGAGCCTGCGCCGAGGCCGCCATGAAAGTATTCACGTCCTGCTCGTGCATGGTGCGATTGAGCGCGTAGGCGGTCGGAACGGTGCCGATGAGGATCAGCATGATGAGTCCCATGCCTTTCTGACCGTCATTTCCGCCGTGAAAGAAGCTCACGCCGGTGCAGGTCAGGATCAGCAGGCCGCGAATCCAGAAGGGCGGCGGCTTGTTGCCCTCGGGTTCCTTGTAAAGCGCCGGGATTCTGATCGCTGGCCTTGAGTATGGTCAGCAGCAGCCATGCGGCGCTGAATCCAATCAACGGCGAGACGAACAGGGTTTGTCCGATCTTGGTCGCCTGACCCCAGTCCACGCCGCTGGTGCCGGAGTCGCTCGCGGCCATGAGCTGATTCATGAGGCCGACGCCGATGATGGAGCCGATCAGGGTATGCGAACTCGATGACGGCAGACCGAAATACCAAGTGCCCAAATTCCACAAGAATGGCGGCCATGCAGCAACGCAAACACCATGGCGAATCCGGCGCCGCTGCTGACCTGCAAGATCAATTCGACCGGCAGCAAGGAAACGATGCCGAATGCGACGGCGCCGGTGGAAACCAGCACGCCCAAAAAATTAAACGTGCCGGACCAAATGACCGCAAGATTCGGCGACATGGAATTCGTATAGATGACGGTGGCGACGGCGTTTGCCGTATCGTGAAATCCATTGACGAATTCGAACCCCAACGCAATCACCAAGGCGATGCCCAGCAATATGTAAGGATAGGCGCGGGTGTCTTGCACCACCGATAAGTCGTCCGCGAAATGATAGCCGACGTATATGATCCCGGCGATGACCACCAACATGGCGAGAACGTTGAACCAGGGACTGGACTTGTGCGCGACCGAGCCTCGAAGAGGCCGCCGGTGCATTCATGCCTAAGGAGGCAGGGTCGATCGCGGGAGTATTGGCCATTGTGTTTCCAGTGATGTAATGAGGCGCAGTCCGCATTATATAGATTCCCTCTATGACAATTGGATGACATACTGAGCCGCGCACGTGCCCTTCACCATTTCCCATGCCGCCGCAGTGCTGCCGTTTTCCCGCCCGCTGGCTCGCTGGCGGCTATTATCCGCCGCAGTCATCGGCGCCATGGTTCCGGATTTTCGAATATTTTTTCCCGGCATGCCGCGGGTGGAAACGCACAGCATCGTGGCGCTGCTCACGTTCTGTTTGCCGGTCGGATTGATCACCTACTGGGTGTTCCAGGCTTGATCAGAACGCCGGTGTTGGAAGTGCTGCCGGACGGTCCTTATGCGCGCTGGCGGCCGTTCGCCGCGCCAGGCCAATATTCGCCGCCTACGGCAATGGCTGCTGGCGGCCGGCGGGATATTGGCCGGAGCCTTGAGCCACTTGTTTGGGATGGATTCACGCACGACGGGCGGGCGCGGCGTGCGCATGTTTCCGGTGCTCGACGATTCCATCATCGAAATCGGCATGGCGCCATGTTCCGGCCATGTATGTGTTGCAGGACTTAGGCTCGCTCCTCGGTCTCGCGGCGGTGCTGGCGATCATGGGCTATGGCCTGCGCGCGCGGTGAGCAACGCGGTGCCCGAGCCGTCTGGTCGGCGCGGCCGAAAGAGCTCACATGGGTCATCGCTTACGCGCTGGCCGCGGCGGCCTTCAGCGTCGCGTTTTATTTGTGGGTGAGGCTCGGCCTGCCGCCCACCCGCTCGATCGCGCTGCGCGTCGCCGACTTCGCAATCGCCAGCTTGCGCGGCCTTGCGGCCGCGCTGCTGGGGGTCAGTCTGGCGCTGGACCTGAGGCTGCGGGCGCTTCGCTCACCGCTCATCGGGACCGGATCGCTGAACGTCGCTCGGCGCGGACGACCACACGACGTACTTGTTGTCGGTTCCGGTACTTGACGCCGGTGATGTCGACCGCTCGCGCGGGCGCCGGCTGCGCGGACGATCGCGAGGGGCCGGCTCAGGCGCCGAGTTCATGGCGGCTGCTCACGAACGGTTCGACCGCGAAGGCTCAGGGCGCTCGGCGGTGACGTTGCGTCGGGCGCGTTAGCGCCTGGACTCGCTGCGGGACCGTGGGTTGGCCGCACCATTCGACGACGTTTTGCGCCGCCATTCACGCCGTTTCCACGGCCGCCACGCCGCCGCGGCCGCGTCCGCCGCCGGCTTCGCCCCGTTCGCTGCGTTCGCCGCGCTCGTCGTTGCCACGAGCCTGGTCGCTGCGCGGGGGCTGATCCAGTCGAGGCGCCTGATCCTGGTCGGGGCGGCTGTTCTTGACGAGGCGCCTGCTCTTGGCGAGGCAGCTCGCTGCGCTGACCCGGCTTGCGTTCCGGCTGGCCTGGCCTTCAAGCCGGCGGGGGCTGGATTCACTGCGATTCTCGGTGCGAGGATTGTCGCCGCGCGGACGACCGTCGCGGCGCAGATCCCGCGGACCGTCACGGCGCGCGTCCCGATTGCGATCGCGGTCTCCGCGATCGCGGTTTCGATCTCGATCGCCGCCGCTGCGATAGCGATCATGGCGGACGTCGCGATGCTGCGGCCGGTCGCGTTGCGGTTGGCGCCGGCGCTGCCGGCCGCCTTGGCCGCAGCGCGAACGGCCGGAGCCGTCGCCAAACAGCCAGCGCCAAAATCTCACCAGCGCGCCGACTTGCACGCGTCTCAGCGGCTGCCTTGGCGGCCGCGGGAACCGGCAGCGGCACGGTGGGCGCCGTCGACGCCGGCAGGATGCTGGGAACCAGCGGGATATCGCCCGGCGGTTTCTTATCGCGATTGCCGATATTCGAGTCATCGACGCTGGGCTGATCGGCCAATTGATAACTGACGGTAGCTGTTTTCCGGCAGCTCCTTCTCATCGTCGCGAACGCGGCGCAGCATGTACGCCGGGGTTTGCATGTGAGGATTCGGCACGATGACCAGCGATACTTTGTCGCGCGACTCGATGTGGTTGAGCTGTTCGCGCTTCTCGTTCATGAGATAGGTCGCGACATCGACCGGCACCTGTGCGATCACGCGGCCGGTGCGCTCCTTGCGCGCCTCTTCGCCGATCAGCCGCAGCAAGGCCAGCGACATCGATTCCACGCCGCGTATCGTGCCCATGCCGCCGCAGCGCGGGCAGTTGATATGGGTGGTTTCGCTTAAGGCAGGCCGCAAGCGCTGGCGCGACAATTCGAGCAGGCCGAAGCGCGAGAGCCGGCCCAGCTGGATGCGCGCCCGGTCCATCTTGACCGAGTCGCGCAGCATGTCTTCCACGGCGCGCTGATTGGCCGTGCGATTCCATGTCGATGAAATCGATGACGATCAGGCCGCCGATATCGCGCAGCCGCAGCTGCCTGGCGATTTCTTCGGCGGCTTCCAAGTTGGTATTGCGCGCCGTGGCTTCGATGTCGCCGCCGCGGGTGCTGCGCGCCGAATTGATGTCGATCGACACCAGGGCCTCGGTGTGATCGATCACCAGGCTGCCGCCCGAGGGCAGGGTGACCTTATGCGCGTAGGCCGATTCGATCTGGCTTTCGATCTGATAGCGCGTGAACAAGGGCACCGGATCGGTGTAGAGCTTCAGCTTGCGCTGCGCATCGGGGGGCATGAAGCGCTGCATGTATTCCTGCGCTTTTTGAAAGGCCTCAGGTTGGTCGATGAGGCATTCGCCCGACGTCATCGGAGAAGTAGTCGCGCAAGCCCGCGCGTGACTGCGTCGCTTTCTTGAAAGATGAGGAACGGCGCGGGCCTGCCGTCATTGGCGACGACGATGGCGTCCCACGCGGTTTTGAGATTGTTCAGATCCCATTGCAATTCTTCGGTGCGTGCGGCCGACGCCGGCAGTGCGCACGATGGCGCCCATGCCGTCGGGGATCACCAGGCCGTTCATGGCGTCGCGCATCTGCTCGCGATCCTCGCCTTCGATGCGGCGCGATACGCCGCCCGCGCGAGGATTGTTCGGCATCAGCACCAGGAAGCGGCCGGCCAGACTGATGAAGGTCGTGAGCGCCGCGCCTTTGTTGCCGCGTTCCTCCTTCTCCACCTGCACGATCAGTTCTTGGCCTTCCTGCAGAAGGTCCTTGATATTGAGGCGGCCGCCGTTCGCGGGCTGCGCGCGGAAGTATTCCTTGGAGACTTCCTTCAGCGGCAGGAAGCCATGGCGCTGTGCGCCATATTCGACGAACGCCGCTTCGAGACTGGGCTCTACGCGAGTAATCCGGCCTTTATAGATATTGGATTTTTTCTGTTCCCGAGACGGGATCTCAATCGATAAGTCGTATAATTTTTGACCGTCGACTAGCGCAACTCGCAGTTCTTCTTCTTGAACTGCGTTGACGAGCATTCTTTTCATGTGCCCCAACTAAAGTGGTAGGGGCCGAGGAGAGCTTGAGAATAAAAGCCGGGGTCGTAATCGCAGGAATGCGGCAAAGAATAGCGATGCGCCGAACGCGAGGTACGCGACCGGCATCAACTCCACCACTTTAAGCCAAAACGTATACGGCAAGCCCGGGGCCTTGTTCTCGGTTAACCGCTTGTCAGTCGCCTAAGCTCAAGATTTGAGCTTTCGCGCGTCTGTCTCATCGGCCGAGCGATGGTCTGGAGTTCCAGAACCAACTAATATGCGGCTCCCCAACGGATGGGGGACCACTGGAAACCGGTGTCTATATGCGTCACCTACAGATTAGGCGAACCCTTCAAAAGGTTGTCGCGCCTGACACGGTTTTAAGACATTATCACGACATGGGCGCCAGGGTCAATGTAATCAATACCTTAGATCAAGGCCGTATAATTCAAGCGAAACAATGAACAGCCCTGCACCCGATCTTGCGCGCCTGCACGGGCCCAAGAGCCCCCTGACGCTGCGCACCGTGACGGCCGATGAGGCCGGCCAACGCATCGATAACTTCCTGATGCGCCATTTCAAGACCGTGCCGCGCAGCCGAGTTTATCGGCTGCTGCGCAAGGGCGAAGTGCGCGTCAACCGCAAGCGCGTGGACGCTGAGTATCGGATTCAGGAGGGCGACGAGGTGCGCTTGCCCCCGGTGCGAATCGACGGGGATGCGCAGCCCGGCCGACCCTCGAGCAGCCTGCTTGAATTGATCGAGCGGGCGGTCATTTTTCCAGGACCGGCATTTGCTGGTCATCGACAAGCCCGCAGGGGTCGCGGTGCATGGCGGCAGCGGCATGAGTTTCGGCGTCATCGAGGCGTTGCGCGCTTCTCGGCCGCGCGAAACGCTTGAGCTGGTGCATCGTCTCGATCGCGATACCAGCGGCTGCTTGCTGGTGGCGCGGGATCGCAGCACGCTCACGGCGCTGCATGCCTTGATTCGCAATGGCGGCATGCATAAGACCTATCTGGCGCTAGTGGCCGGCAGCTGGCAGCTGGGCACCAAGCGCATCGATGCGCCGCTGGCCACGGATAATCGTCAGCACGGCGAGCGGCATGTGCGAGTGGCCGCCGCCGGCAAGGACTCGGTGAGTGTTTTCAAGCCGGTGCAGTTTTTCGGTTCGCTGGCGACCCTGATGGAAGTGGACATTCCGACCGGTCGCACGCATCAAATCCGCGTTCATGCCTCCTTCGCAGGTCATCCGCTATTGGGCGATGACAAATACGGCGATCGCGCGCGCAACGCGGATCTTAAATCCCATGGATTGAAGCGCACCTTCCTGCATGCCCAATCGGTGGCCTTTGAGTGGCCGGGATCCGGCGTTCCGTTTCACGTCAGTGCGCCGTCTGCCGGATGAATTGGCCGCAGTGCTCGATGCCATCACGCCCGCTGAAGCGCTCGGCGAAACAGCGCGCGCCAAAACGCAAGACAGCGAAGCGCTAAGGCAGCTTCGAATCCCGCGGCGCGCAGACGCCGCGCTCAATCGAATCAGGGGCAGTCCGATCAGCGCGCTCGGATCGGCGCTATCGATCGATTCACACAAGGTGATGCCGAGGCCTTCGCTCTTGAAGCCGCCGGCGCAGTCCAGCGGACTGCTCCTTGGCCACATAACGCTCGATGGTCGCCTGATCCAGGGCGTCGAAAGCGCACGCGCGTGCGTGTCGACGAATTCGCTCAGCGATTGCTTCCCTGGCGCATGACGGCCACCGCGGTGAGAAACTCGACGCTGCGGCCGGAGCAGCCTTGTAGCTGCTCGTGCAGCGAGCGCTGGTGCCTGGCTTGCCGAAGATTGACTCGCACTCCGGCGTCATCGACGCGAACGGCAATCTGATCGGAGCCGATCACCCAGGCGCTTGGCTGCTGCGCCGACACGGCAGCAGCCTTTGCGCGTGCCAGGCGCGCAACCAGCATTGCCGGCGCGCTCTCGCCGGGTAGCGCGCGCCTCGTCCACGCCCGGCGCCACGCAAGAAAACGCCAACCCGAGCCTTTCCAAGAGCTCCTTCCGGTAGCGAGACGTCGAGGCCAAAATAAGCGGAGGCGGAGACTTCAAAAACAACGACTTGCACCGGATTCGTTTTGACAGGGGGGTACCCTGCGCCCTATTATACGCGGCCCATGGCATCGGGCCTGTCTGACCGAGTAGATTGCGCGCGCCTGGCGGAGGACGCGGCGGTGTTGGAGCGCGTCTATCCCTTGAGCGAGATGTCTCGGTTGCAGGATTTATTGGCGGATGCGCGCGGGTCGGTAAAGGCGCGTTTCGTGTTTTCGAAATTGGATGCGGGCCGTGTCGGCGCGACTGTCGCCGTGCAGGCGACACCGTGGCTGGTTTGCCAGCGTTGTCTGCAAGGTTTCGAATTGCCGGTGAGCGAGCGACAGTGAGATTGAATTTGCGACGAGTGAAGCGCAGGCGCCAGCGGAGTCGCCGCGCGAGATTTATCTGATGGATGCATGGCACGGTGTCGCTGCGCGAATTGGCCGAGGAAGAATTGTTGTTGGCCTTGCCCGTAATTGCCTCCTGCAGCACGCCGGAGGCTTGCGGTCGAGCGCCATCACCAGAGGTGCGGCAACGGCCGTTTTCGGTATTGCAGGATTTATTGAAGAAAACTTGATAGGACAGACAACCCATGGCAGTTCAAAAAAGTAGAAAGACTCCCTCGAAGCGAGGCATGCATCGCTCCCATTCGGCGCTCGCGGCACCGGCGGTGTCGATCGACGCCGAAGAGCGGTGAAACCCATTCGCGACATCGCATTTCGCGCGATGGCTTTTATCGCGGCAAGAAAGTGTTGCAGACCAAAGCGGATGCAGCGGCAGGCGAAGAATAAGCCGTCAATCTAGTCCGCGAATTGCGCACCGTGTCTGCGCCGCTCCATATTGCCATCGACGCCATGAGCGGCGATCGAGGACCGTCGGTTTCCGTACCGGCGGCGCTTGGCGGCGGCGCGTGAGTTCGGCGATGTGCGCTTTACCTTGATCGGCAAGCAAGCCGACCTGCACGCGTGAGCTCGCGGGCGCTTCGCTGCCGAACGTATCGCTGCCTGTTCGCGACGGAAGTGGTCGAGATGACCGATCATCCGCGCGAAGCCCTGCGGCGCAAGAAGGACTCATCGATGCGCCGCGCCATCGATCTCGTCAAGGCCGGCGATGCGCACGCCTGCGTCAGCGCCGGCAACACCGGCGCGCTGATGGCAACGGCACATTTCGTCTTGAAAATGCTGCCGGGAGTCGAGCGGCCTGCGATCGTCTCGATCATCCCGTCGCGCGGCGGCCACACCTACATGCTGGATTTGGGCGCCAACGCGTCGTGCACGCCCGTGCAGCTGGTGCAGTTCGCGGTGATGGGGTCGGTGCTGGCGGCGGATCTTGAGGGTGCGCACGAGCGGCCGCGCGTGGGGCTGCTCAACATCGGCGAGGAAGAAGTCAAGGGCAACGATATCGTGCAGGCCGCGACATAACTTGATGGCGGCTGCCGATATCAACTATGTGGGCTTTGTCGAAGGGCATGACATTTTTTCCGACAAGCGTCGATGTCGTCGTCACGGACGGATTTACCGGCAATATCGCGTTGAAGGTCATGGAGGGCGCGTCGCGCTTGATCACCAATGCCATGCGCGAAGAGTTCGATCGCTCGCCGCTGCGCAAGCTGGGCTATCTGGCCGCGCGGCCGACCTTAAATGCGCTGCGCGCGCGGATAGATCCGCGCCGCTATAATGGCGCGGCCATGGTCGGCTTGAACGGCATCGTCATCAAGAGCCATGGAGGCACCGACCTGTTCGGCTTTCAGCGCGCTATCGAAGTGGCGGTTTTGGAGGCGCGCAACGGCGTGCCGGCTCGAATTGCGCAACGGTTGGGCGTTTCACGCGACGCTTGAAGGATTTTAATGTACTCAAGAATCGCCGGCACCGGCAGTTATCTGCCAGAAAAGATTCTAACCAACGCAGATCTCGAGAAGCTAGTCGATACCAGCGACGAATGGATTCGAACGCGCACGGGAATCTCGCAGCGCCACGTGGCCGCGGAAGGCGAGACCACGACGGATCTAGCGGAGCATGCGGCGCGCCGTGCCATGGAAGCGGCGGAGGTTCTCCCGGCCGACATCGATCTGATCTGCGTCGGCACGACGACGCCGGATCTGGTATTCCCCAATGTCGGCACGTTGCTGCAGGATCGGCTGGGGATCCACGGCTGTCCGGCGTTCAGCATGGAGGCGGCCTGCACCGGATTCGTCTATGCCTTGAGCGTCGCGGATAAGTTCGTGCGGCTCGGCGAATCAAAATGCGCGCTGGTGGTCGGCGCGGAGACGCTGACTCGCATCATTGATTGGAACGATCGCGGCACCTGCGTTCTATTCGCGGATGGCGCCGGCGCGGTGGTCCTCAAGCCGTCGACGGAGCCTGGCATCATCAGCACGCGTCTGCATTCCGACGGCAAGTACAAGGATCTGTTGAGCTACCCCGACGGCGTATCCAAGGGCTTCAAATTGGTACGCGAGGGCAAGGCCAGCGTGCAGATGAAGGGCAACGAGGTCTACAAGGTGGCGGTCAACACCTTGGGGCAATTGGTCACGGAGACCTTGAACGCGAATAACTTGCGCCAGCAGGACCTTGATTGGCTGATTCCGCACCAAGCAAATATCCGCATCATCGAAGCGATGGCGAAACGACTCGAACTGCCGATGGACCGCGTGATCGTGACGATCGACAAGCACGGCAATACCTCGGCCGCCTCCGTGCCATTGGCGCTTGACGCCGGAATTCGCGACGGCCGGGTCAAGCGCGGCCAGTTGATGCTGCTGGAGGCATTCGGCGGCGGCTTTACCTGGGGATCGGCGCTTATTCGCTATTGATCGAGGGCGAGAAAACAATGCGCATGGGCTGGTGGTTGTCGGTATTGCTGCTGGGTGCAGCGGCGCATTCGCAGACCTTCCCGCTTCAATCAGGTCAGGATTTGATCGGCCGTTCCGGACAAACCGAGGCCGAACCGCAAGACACGCTGCCTGACATCGCGCGCCAAAATCACTTGGGCTTCGATGAGATCATTGCCGCGAATCCCGGCATCGACACGTGGCTGCCGGGCGCGGGTCGAACGATCCGCTTGCCGACCGTACATCTTCTGCCCGACGTGCCGCGCACCGGCATCGTGGTGAACCTGCCGGAAGGGCGTTTGTATTATTTTCGCAGCGACTTAAGCAATCACCGCGTGGTCGAGACGTTTCCGATCAGCGTCGGCCAGATGGATTGGAAGACGCCGATTGGCGTGACGAAAATCGTTCAAAAGGTAAGAAACCCAACGTGGTATCCACCTAAGTCGGTTCGCGACAAGCACTTGCAGGACGGCGACGTTTTGCCGCCATCGATTCCACCGGGACCTGATAACCCTCTCGGCGACTATGCGTTGCGCTTAGGCATTCCTGGTGGGGCGTACCTCATTCACGGCACCAACAACCCGGTGGGAGTCGGCATGCAGATCACGCACGGCTGCATTCGTCTTTATCCCGAGGACATCGAGCTTCTGTTCGGCGAGGTAGCCGCGGGTCTTGAGGTTCGCATTGTCAATCAGCGCATTAAGACCGGCTGGATGGATGGCGCGTTGTACCTTGAGGTGCATCATCCACTGGACGGAACGGACTCGAAAGACGTCGAGGATCCTACCGCGCTGACTCGCGCCATCGTCGCCGCGACCCATGCACGTCGTGTGGCCGTCGATTGGGATGCCGCCGAGCGCATCTTTCAGGAAGCGAATGGAGTGCCGACGCGCATTTCGATGATCGGCACGCGCTAGCAGCGCTGAAAAAAAAGCGCCGCGGAATTACCGCGGCGCTTAAAGTTCGAATCGAATGCTCGATTACTTGGAAACGGACTTCTTGAACATGCGATCGATTTTCTCATTGATCGCTTCAATGGCAGTCGAATTCGATTGCGCTGTCGACAACGCCTGATTCGCCGTGCTCTGAGCGCCAGATGCCGCTGATTGAGCGCTCGCAGCCGCTGAGCGGGCAGCTGCCGCATCGCTCGAGGCTTTCGAGGTATCGCTCTGCAGCTTGCTGACCTGTGACTTCAGGTCATCGATCTGCGCTTGGATCGGCTTCAGGTCTGTGCAACCCGCGAACGCAATAACGCACGCCGCGGCGAGAGAGGCCTTAAGTGTGGTGGTCAAATTCATAAAAATATTCCCCTAGGGTTAATTCGTTTGTGTCGGAAGACGCCGAAGTGCCGCCACAGCCGGGCTAAAGTCCGCATCGAGCTGCCCCGCGTCGCAACACAGTCCTACATAAAGCCAAATTCGCGCGGCGATTGCAACTGAAAATAGCGATTTGTCGGTATCCTAAGGCGCTTTTCGACGTAGTTCATTTCTGACACGGCAGCGACATTAAGAATGCGCCACATATATGCAAATTAGCGGCGCAGGTGGCCTTAAAATCGTTGCAGCAGCAATGCGCGACGGCAAGCATACGATTCAATTGCCCGTGATTTTGCGTTCAATTCTTTTCGGATTGATGCGCTCAGCAACCTCTGCGATTGCCATGCGCACGAGTTTGAGGATGAGGGCAACGCGCCACGCGAGGGGCGATTTCTTGCGTGCGATACCCCTTGCGACAGCAGAATTTTTCTGCCGACTTGCCAGAACTTGCTGACTGTATATAATAACAGTCACTGGCTACATATACAGGTGATGCATGTCGGACCTTACACCGCGTCAAACTCAAATCCTCAGGCTGATTCAAAATGCCATTTCCGAGAGCGGGATGCCACCCACCCGTGCGGAAATTGCACGCACACTGGGATTCAAGTCACCGAATGCGGCCGAAGAGCACTTGCGCGCCTTGCAGCGTAAAGGCGTGATCGATCTTATCCCCGGCGCTTCTCGCGGCATTCAACTCAAAGACATTCTGCGCGAACAATTGGGGCTGCCGCTGATTGGCCGCGTGGCTGCCGGCCGGCCGATCTTGGCTGAAGAACATATCGAAAAGCGTTATCAAATCGATCCGCAATTATTCCAACCGCAACCGCATTATTTGCTGAAAGTGCAGGGCATGAGCATGAAAAATGCCGGCATCTTGGATGGTGATTTGGTTGCCGTGCATCGCACGCCTGAAGTACGCAACCGGCAAATCGTGGTCGCGCGTTTGGAAAACGAGGTCACCGTCAAGCGTTATCGGCAGGAAGGCTCGATCGTGTGGTTGCTGCCGGAAAATGCCGATTTCGAACCCATTCGTGTCGATCTTAAAGAACAACCCATGATTATCGAAGGGGTGGTCGTCGGCGTATTGCGTCGTGGTAAAGACGTGGATGCCGCGTGAAGTATCGTCGCTCGCCGAGATTTTGGCCGATGCGCGTGTCTGGAAGTTAAAAGACGCCTCGGCTGCCCCCGCTCGCCCGGTTTGGTCCACCGGTAAAAGCTCGCTGGATGCCCGCTTGCCGGGGGGTGGGTGGCCGACGGCGTCGCTCGTCGAAGTGTTGCTGGACGATACCGGCCTCGGCGAAGTACAGCTTTTTTTACCGGCTCTAGGGGCATGTCAACGCAGTACTCAAGGCAGCGGTGTCGATGCGCCGTGGCTGGTCTTCATCGCACCCCCTCATGAGCCTTATGCGCCTGCCTTAGCACAGCAGGGAATCGAGCTAGGGCGTTTGTTGGTGGTTCGGCCGGCAACGGCCACCGAGGCTTTGTGGGCGGCTGAACAGGCTTTAAGTTCCGGTGTTTGCGCTGCCGTTTTACTGTGGTTGAAAGGCACCGATGATCGCTGGCTGCGGCGCTTGAAACTCGCCGCCGAGGCGGGCGGTTCACTCGGGGTGCTGTTTCGTCCCGAGAGACATCGTTTCGAATCTTCACCCGCCAATTTGCGTTTGGTGATGAGCCGAGGCGAACCGGAGGCGCGCCTCGATCTGCTCAAAGTGCAAGGCGGCCGACCAGGCCCAGTAGATCTTGGTGGCCCTTGAAATTGCGCTCTGCGAAATCGCGGACGGCAGATTTATTTGCCGCAGCGGAGCGCCGCCCGAGCCCGCCCGCTCCCGTGTCCTTAGCGCCGCTGCCGGCGGTAGCGCAGCCGACTCTCGGCCGGCCACGCCGAAAGCAACTGTGGTATGCCGCGGTATTCCCGGAAATGGCTTGGAGCGAACCTGCCGCCGCGCTACAAACGCTTTGCGTGCATGCGCAAGCGTTCACTTCTTTCGTCAGCATCGAACCGCCCAATGCTTTACTGCTGGAAATCAAGGGCAGCGTGAAATTGTTCGGTTCACTCGAGAAGCTGCATGCCGACATCGATGCTTGTTGGCGCCGCCTTGCACTGGCGGCGCGCAGCGCCACCGCGCCGTCGACTCTGGCCGCGTTATGGCTGGCGCGCGCCGGCGTTGCGCTGCAAATCGAGGATGCCGAAACGCTGCCGGGCCATCTGGCGAAAGTGCCCGTTGCTTGTACGGCCTGGGATGGCGACGCGGCTGCAAATTTTGCGCGCCATGGGTGTTACGCGCTTAGGCGAACTGATGCGCCTGCCGCGCGCGGGTCTCGCGCGACGATTGAGTCCTGCCATGGTGCAGGATCTGGACATTGCGTTGGCGCGACAGCCGGCACCGCGCAGAGCATTCGTGCCGCATGAGCGGTTTCGCGAGCGCTGTGATTTCGAGACGGAGATCGAACATGTCGCTTATTTGGAAAAAGCGCTCGAACCTCTGATCGGGCGCTGTGCGCGGTTCCTGCGCCAGCGCCAGGCCGGCATCCAGGCATTGCAGCTGAGACTTAAGCATCGAGAAGGGCCTGCGACTCGTGTGCAGTTGGGTTTCGCCAGCATTACCAGTGAACGTCGGCGATTAGCCGATGTGCTTTGCCAAAAGCTCGAGCGGCTTACCCTCAAAGCGCCGGTTCGGGGCATTGAACTCATTTCCGGGCGTTTAAGAGGGCTGTCGGCAAATTCGCTCGATGTCTTTGCGGGATTAACGGGCGCGGGCAGCCGCGACAGCGCACCGCAATTGGTGGAACGCTTGCGCGCGCGTCTGGGCGAGGAAGCGGTGTATGGCGTCTGTTTGATCGCGGAGCATAGGCCGGAAGCGGCGTGGCGGCGGGTGCATGAGCTGCGCTGGAACTTGCGCTCGCGGGTCAGCGAGGAGATGCTCGATCAGGGGTTGCCGCGTCCGGTATGGTTGCTGAACGAACCGTTGCCTTTGCCGAAGCCGGAAATACTGCAAGGCCCGGAACGGATCGAGAGCGGTTGGTGGGACGGCAAAGGCGTGGCGCGCGATTATTACATCGCGCGTCAATCTCATGGCGCGCAGCAATCTTCGGGTGCCCGGCTGTGGGTTTTCCAGGAGCGTCAGTCCAAGCGCTGGTATGTGCACGGCGTGTTCGCCTAAAGAAATTGACGTGTACGCCGAACTGCACGCTTTGAGTAATTTCTCTTTTTTGCGCGGCGCTTCGCAACCTGAAGAATTGGTCGCGCAAGCCAAGGCCCTCAACTATTGCGGACTGGCGCTGACCGATGAATGCTCACTGGCGGGCGTGGTCCGTGCTCACGTCGCCGCGAAAGAGCACGGGCTGCCGCTGATCATCGGCACTGAGCTCAAATGTGTCGATGAACTCAAACTCGTGGTGCTGGCCACCGATCGCGCGAGCTATGGCGCCATGAGCCGCCTGATCAGTAAAGCGCGCCGCGCCAGTCCCAAAGGGCGCTACACGCTCGCGCGCACCGATCTTGCGGATGCACTTCCCGGATGTTTAGTGCTCTGGCTGCCGCGCGCGGACAAAGCGGCGTGGCAGCGCCAGGAGCAAGATGGCCGCTGGTTGCGTGACCGATTTGCGGAGCGCTTATGGATAGGCGTGGAACTTTTGACCGGCGGATACGATGCACGGCGTTTGGAACTGCTCGAAGCGCTCGGCAAGAGGCTGGAGCTGCCGTGCGTAGCCGCCGGCGATGTCCATATGCATCGGCGCAGCCGCCGTGCCTTGCAGGATGTGCTGACGGCGATTCGCTCAAGAATGCCGGTGCAAGCGGCCGGCTATGCCCTGTATCCGAATGGCGAGCGCTGCTTGCGCCCCCTGCAGCGCTTGCGCGAGCTGTATCCCGCACCGTTGCTGGCGCAAACGCTGGCGATTACCGAGCGTTGCACCTTCAAACTCGATGAATTGCGCTACGAATACCCGGAAGAGATCGTGCCCGCGGGAGAAACTCCCACCAGTCATTTGCGTGCGCTGACGATGCGAGGCTGCGCGTATCGATGGCCGGCAGGTGCGCCTGCCGCCGTGCTGCAGAACATCGAGCACGAATTGCGCTTGATCGAGGAGCTTAAATTCGAACCATTTTTTCTGACCGTGCACGATGTCGTCGAGTATGCGCGCTCGCAAAAAATTCTCTGCCAGGGCAGGGGTTCGGCGGCCAACTCGACCGTCTGCTATTGCTTGAGGATCACGGAGGTGGATCCTTCGCGCATGTCCATGCTGTTCGAGCGCTTCATTTCCAAGGAGCGCAACGAGCCGCCCGATATCGACGTGGATTTCGAGCACGAGCGGCGCGAAGAAGTGATCCAGTATATTTATGGAAAATACGGGCGCGAGCGCGCGGCGCTGGCGGCCACCGTGATCTGCTACCGTCCGCGCAGCGCACTCCGGGACGTGGGCAAGGCACTGGGACTTGATCTTGCGCAAGTCGACAAGCTCGCGCGCGGCATGCAATGGTGGGACGGTCAGCGCATCGACCCTGAGCGCGTTCGCGCTTCTGGTTTCGATCCCGAAGATCCCGTGATTGCGCGCCTCATCGCGCTTGCGGCGGAGATTTTGGGTTTTCCCCGCCATCTATCGCAGCACGTGGGCGGCTTCGTCATCGCGCGCAGCCGGCTGGATGAACTCGTACCCATCGAGAATGCGGCCATGCCCGATCGCACCGTGATCCAGTGGGACAAGGACGATCTCGATGCGCTGGGGCTCCTCAAAGTGGATGTGCTGGCCTTGGGGATGCTGAGCGCGATACGGCGGGCGTTTCAACTGGTCAATGAATTCGGCGGCTCACCCGCGGTCGCGGGCAAACTCGATCTGGCGAACGTGCCGAGTGAAGATCAGGCCGTGTACGACATGATTTGCCGCGCCGACACCACCGGCGTATTCCAGATCGAATCGCGGGCGCAGATGTCCATGCTGCCGCGGTTGCGGCCGCGAAATTTCTACGATCTGGTGATCGAAGTGGCCATCGTGCGCCCGGGTCCCATTCAAGGCGAGATGGTGCATCCTTATTTGCGCCGCCGCAGCGGCGAGGAAGCGGTGACCTATCCCAGCAAAGCGGTCGAGGCGGTGCTCAAGCGCACGCTGGGGGTGCCGATTTTTCAAGAGCAGGTCATGCAGCTGGCGATTGTTGCGGCCGGGTTTTCACCCGGCGAGGCTGATCGGCTGCGCCGCGCGATGGCAGCCTGGAAACGCAAGGGTGGGCTGGAGCCCTTCCAAAGGCAATTGATCGACGGCATGCGGGAGCGCGGTTATGAGGAAAGTTTCGCGCAGCAGATCTTCAAGCAGATCTTGGGCTTCGGCGAATACGGTTTTCCGGAATGTGTTGTCGGTGAGACACGGGTAGTGGATGCCGATGCCGGCAAATGGTTGAGCATCGATGAAATTGTCGGCGGACATGCGCGACTTGATCACACGCTGGCATGCGACGATGAAATGCGCTTAAGAAAACGCAAGGTAGCGCGCGTCATTCGCAGTGGCGTGAAGCCGGTATGGCGTTTACGCACCGCCCTTGGCCATGAAATTATGGCCACGGCGGAGCATCCCTTTATGAGCATCAGCGGCTGGCGTCAGCTGGGGAAGCTAACCGTGGGGGATCATGTGGCGGTGGCACGTACTGTGCCGGTGCAGGATCTATTGCGCCTAGCCCGCTCCCATCTTTGTTGGGACCGGATCATTGAGATCGAACCGATCGGCGATAGGGAGACCTATGACTTGCAGGTCGAAGACAATCATAATTTTTTGGCCAATCATTTTGTAGTACACAATTCCCATTCGGCCAGCTTCGCGTTGCTGGTGTACACCTCGGCCTGGCTGAAACACTACGAACCGGCGGCTTTTTGCGCAGCGCTGGTCAACAGCCAGCCGATGGGCTTCTATGCGCCGGCGCAATTGGTGCGCGACGCGCGCGCGCATGGCGTGGAGGTGCGCCCCGTGAATGTCACCATCAGCGCCTGGGATTGCACGCTGGAGCGGCGCGACGATGGCCGCGCGGCTTTGCGCTTGGGCCTGCGTCTGGTGAAGCATTTATCGCAGGAGGGCGCGGCGCGATTGCTGGCCGCGCGCGCCCAGCGCGCCTTTGGCAACCTGGCGGATTTGGCCGAGCGCGCCGCGCTCGATCGGCGCGATCTTGAGGCCTTGGCCGCTGCGGATGCCTTATCAACGCTGGCAGGGCATCGGCATCGTGCCGTGTGGCAGGTCACGGGCGTGGAGCGCGCGCTGCCCTTGCTGCCTGCCGCAACGGCTATTGATGAAGGCATTCCGCTGCTGCGTGCGCCGCGTGAGGGCCAGGACATTGTCGCTGACTATGGCAGCCTAGGATTGACGCTGCGCCGCCATCCCCTGGCGCTGCTGCGCGACCAATTGCAGCGGCGGGGTGCGCTGCCCACGCAGGAACTGTGGGAGCAACCCAACGGAAAACTAGTGAGGACAGCGGGTCTGGTCATTACGCGCCAGCGGCCGGGCAGCGCGGGAGGCGTGACCTTCGTCACCATGGAAGATGAGACCGGCTATGTGAACTTGATCGTATGGAACCGCGTCGCCGTCGAGCAGCGCGCGGCGTTGCTGGAGTCGCGGCTGCTCGAGGTGCATGGCAAATTACAGCGGGAGGGCGATGTGCAGCATGTCATCGCGCAGCGGCTGACGGATCTGTCATCGCTGCTGGGTGAACTCTCGGTGGTGTCGCGAGACTTTCATTGATCCTTCAGCGGCACCTCGCGTCAAACGTCGAGGCCAATCGAGCGCATCAGCTCGATGCCGTTGCTCTTGGTAACGATGCCGGGCTGCAGTTTGAAATCGAACTTAAGCTTCCCGTCCACCAGTTCGTCCTGAAAGTGCACATTCTCGGCCACGCCGGCCTCCAGCCCGGCAATTTCCGTCAATGCAAGATCGTGAGTGCTGATCACGCCAATGGCGCCCCGTCGCATCAACGCCCGAATCAGCCCCTGCGCGCCCACGCGCCGGTCCGCCGAATTGGTTCCCTGCAGCAATTCGTCCAGCAAAAACAGCAGCGGCAGCCTCATCGGCTCGAACAATTGCCGCAACCGGGTGATTTCGGCGTAAAAGCGCGAACTGCCTTCATGCAGCGAATCGTTGATGCGAATACTCGCGCCAATCTGCAGGGGCACCAGTTCCAGAGAGCCGGCGCGCACCGGCGCTCCGGCCATGGCGAGCACCGTGTTGATTCCAATCGTGCGCAACAGCGTGCTTTTCCCCGACATGTTCGAACCGCTGACCAGCAACACCCGCGTCTTGCCGCAGATCTCGACGTCGTTGCAAACACGCGCCGAGGCGGGAATCAACGGATGACCCAGCTGCACCGCCTTGAAGATCGGCGCACCGTCGACGAATTGCGGAAACGGATCCTCAGGATGTTCAAACGCGTAGCGGGCGAGCGATACCAACGCCTCAAATTCGCCGAGCGCCTCAAGCCACGCATGAATGCTCGCGCCATGCGCGCTGCGCCAGCGTTCGGCCGCGATGGCGGTTTGCAGCGGATACATCAGCAGCAGCATGAACGGCGCCAGGATGGGATTGCGGCGCGCCTCGACAAAGTTGACGATGGTGGCGAGCTTGGAGATGGTGGCGGAAGCGCGCAGCGAGTGCGACGATAACTTAAGCTGCAGCGCTTGCAAGGGCGCTGCGTCGAAACGCTCTGTTTCGAGGCGATGCAAGAGAATCGACAGACCTTTCAAATCCTCGAAGCTGCTTTCGACGGTGCTGATGGCCGCCCGAATCGGCTCCCTCAAGGCGTAGCCGACGGCGGCCTCGATCAAGATGACGGCGAGCAGCGGGAACAGCACGCCCCAAATCAGCCACGCCGCGGCCGCGGCGAGCCCGAGAACGGCCAACAGCGGCGCGGCGA
Source organism: uncultured Gammaproteobacteria bacterium (assembly GCA_963749775.1). GTDB lineage: Bacteria > Pseudomonadota > Gammaproteobacteria > Steroidobacterales > Steroidobacteraceae > Bog-1198. Next base: position 599,665 of record CAVVPB010000001.1, on the reverse strand, counting down.
GGCGTATCCACAGCCGGCCGAGCCGATTCGGCGCCCGACCCCACGCGTCGAGCGCCTGCGGGTGCAAGTCAATGCGCACCGAGTCGCCGTCGATCGCCAACGACTCGCGCAAATTCAAGCGATCGCGAAGCTCGATGATGCTCGCATGCCGTGCGCGAATGGTCTCGATATCCGCGGGCGCCAGCAGCCACGCCGCCAAAATGTTCTCGCCCATCTGGGTGCGGGCGGCGCACAGCAGTTGGTACAGGCTGTCGGGACCGAATAGATCCAGGTCATCGGCGTAGATGTGATGCATCGTCGCGAAGCGCTGATCCGTCGTGCCCGTGCCGCTCCACTGATCCTGTATGCGTCTCAGTCCCTCCTGATAGAGCGTCACGGCGCGCTGCGCCTGAGTGCGACGGGTGCGTACACGCTGGTGGTAGATCAGCGCGGCGATGAATCCGCCAACGGGGAGGCACAGCCACGGCAGTGCGAGGGCCAACGGTCCCCAACACAGCCACGCGATGAGCAAAAATGATGCACCGATGAGCAGACGCATGCTCCCGATGCGTGCATGCAAGGTGTCGAGCTGCGCGAGGCGCACGGAATGCTCGGCCAGACGCTGCGAATACTGTTCTATCGGCGACACAAAAGCAGTGTGGCACATTTTGCTTGCGATGGGCCTTGACGCGCGAATTGCGGCGCGTGCACCATGAATCGATGAACTCATCCGACGACGATCAAAACCACAATTCTCGGCGTGCCTTTCTGCAAGCGAGCGGCGGCTGGTTGGGCAGCGCCTGGATAATCGCGCAATGGCCGGCGATCGCTGCGGCGGCTCATCACGCCGAGCGGATGCCGGTGGAGGCGGCCGGCGCGCACTTGCAATTCCTCAATGCTGCCGATGCCGCCGATGTGGACGCGATCTGTGCGCAGATCGTGCCGAGCGGAGTTACGCCCGGTGCGCGCGAGGCGCGTGCGATGTATTTCATCGACCGCTCGTTAGCCACGTATTTTTCCGCAATGGCGCCCGAGATCGCTAAAGATCTTGCCGAATTTCAGGCGAAGTTTCGCGCCGCCCATCCGGCGCTTGCGTCTTTCGCCGCGGCGCCCGGCGATTCGCAGACGGCTTTTTTGAAGACAATTGACCGCACGCCATTCTTCGAGCTGATGCGCATGCTCACCATACTCGGCATGTTTACTTCGCCGAAATATGGCGGCAACTATCAGGGCTCCGGATGGAAGTTGCTGGGCTTTGTCGATCAGCACGCCTTCGCCCCGCCGTTCGGATACTACGATGCCAAGTACCAAGGGTTTGTGCCGTACCCGGAGAAGCACGCTTGAGCGGCCGCAAATTTAAAGCCGCTGAGGCGGTCGATTTTGTGGTGGTCGGGTCCGGAGCGGCCGGCGGTGTGATCGCGCGGGAATTATCACAGGCCGGGTTTTCGGTCCTGGTGCTCGAGCAGGGCCCGCGCCTAGAGGCCAAGGATTTCGAGCACGATGAACTGAAATATTTTTTCCTCAGCGGCATCACCAACGATCCCAAGTCAAGTCCGCAGACGTTTCGCGCGCTGCCCTCGGAAACGGCGCGGCAGCCTTTCGGCAGTTTTCTGCCGGCGACCTATGCGCGCATCGTGGGCGGCAGCAGCACCCACTTCACCGCCAATTTTTGGCGCTTCCATGAAATAGATTTCAACGAACGCAGTCTCCTGGGCAGCATTCCCGGGACGGGGTTCGCCGATTGGCCCATTACCTACCAGGAACTTGAGCCCTACTACACCAAAGTGGACTGGGAAGTGGGCGTATCAGGCCTGGCGAACGCCAGCCCCTTCGATCCGCCGCGCAGCAAACCCTATCCCATGCCGCCGCTGCCGGTGAAATCTTCCGGCGTGCTGCTGGAGCGCGGTGCCCGCAAGCTGGGCCTGCATCCGTTCCCGGCGCCGATGGCGATTGCCTCGCAGGCCTATCGCGGCCGCGGTCCGTGCGTGCATTGCGGCTTTTGCATGGGATTCGGCTGCGAAGCGCGCGCGAAATCCTCGACCCTGTACACCATGATTCCCGAAGCGGAGGCAACAGGACGATGCGAGATTCGCTCCGGTAGCTACGTGTTCCGCGTGGAGGTAAATCCCCAGGGGCGCGCCACCGGCGTGTACTACTTCGATGCCGCCAAGCGGGAACATTTTCAAGCCGCGCGCGCCGTGGTGTTGTCGGCCAACGGTGCCGAGACCGCGCGGCTGTTGCTCAATTCGACCAGCAACCGCTTTGCGCACGGCCTCGCCAATTCGAGCGGCCTGGTCGGCAAGTACCTGATGTTCAATCAAGGTTCCAGCGTGCAAGGTGTCTTCGAACATCCTTTGAACGAGTACAAGAGCGTGCAAGTGACCCGCATCCTGCATGATTTCTACGACTCCGACCCGAAGCGCGGCTTCTATGGCGGCGGCGGGATTGATGCACGCATCAATCCGCAGCCCGCCTTGTGGGCCATGGCTTCCGGTGGGGATCTGCCGAGATGGGGCAGCGAGTTCAAAGCAAGGCTCGAGGCGTTCCCACGGACCATGGCATCGACCGGACACACCACCTCGCTGCCGCTGGAGGCCAATAGCGTCAGTATCGACCCCGTGCTCAAGGACGCCTGGGGCATCCCTGCCATTCGCGTGACCTACAAGGATCATCCCGACGACATGGCCACGGCAAAGTTTTTCCAGGACCGTTCCTATGAAATCCTCGAGGCCGCGGGGGCGCAGAAGGTATGGCGAGATGCAATTGACGAAAGCACGGCGGGGGTGCATTTGCTGGGCACCGCGCGGATGGGCAACGACGCCGCGACCTCGGTGGTCGACAAGTTTCACCGCACACACGATGTGCGCAATCTATTCGTGTGCGACGGATCGAGTTTTGTGACTTCCGGTCGCGGCCAACCGACGATGACGATTCAAGCGCTGGCGTTTCGCGCCGCGCATTACATCGGCCAATTTGCCCAGCGCAACGAGATCTAAAACGCCGCTAGCGGCTTTTCTTTTTCTTGCGCCCGTTCCTCGAGTGCGATTCGGGCGTCTCGCCAAAGTCGCTCGGGTCCGCCGAGTCCTCGCCATCCGCCCCCGCGATCTCGTAATCGTCGAAATCGCTCATCAGTTCGGCGGTGCGCCGCTCTTCCATGACCCGCTCCAGCCGCCTCCAGGCCGGCTCCGCCCCCTTCGGCGCGCGGCGCCGCTGGGAATCGACATCCCGCATGATGTGATCGACGTCGACATCGTCGCCTCCCGGCGCGGCATCTTCGGCGTCTTCTTCCTCGAATTCGTCAGACTCGGGTTTTTCGTTCATGACACGCGCGCGTTATAAACGGAAACGCGGCCCGCGTGCAATAGCTGCGTGCACTTTGTTATTTGACCAGGTCGTTAAGCTGGAAAATCGGCAACAACAGCGCAATGACAATGAACATGACAATCCCGCCCATAAAGACCACCATGATCGGCCCCAGCAGGTTGGTCATGTTCGACAGCAAGCCGTCCATTTCGCGCTCCTGGTTCGTTGCCGCGCGCTCGAGCATCTTTTCCAGCTCGCCGCTGCTCTCGCCGCTGCTGATCAAGTGAATCATCATGGGCGGGAAGAGCTTGCGGGCGGCAAGAGATTTGCCGATCGGGGCGCCTTCTCGCACCCTCAAGGCCGCTTCTTCCACCGCCCGTTTCATGGGCATGTTGGTAACCACCTCGGCCGAGATTCGCAGCGCCTCGAGGACCGGCACCGCACTGGCGGTTAAAATGCTGAAAGTGCGCGAAAATCGCCCTGTGTTGAGGCCGCGCAGCAATTTTCCGACCACCGGCAGGCGCAGCAGGAACCGATCAAAGCGCAAGCGGGCTTCCGGCGCCCGCAGCCAGCGTGTAAACCCCCAAACGGCTAGCCCTACGACGATGAGCGCATAAAACCAATAGTGGCGGATGAGGTCGCTCATGCCGATCAGGACGCGCGTCGCCAGCGGCAACGCCTGGTTGCTCGATTCGAAGACCGCGACCACCTGTGGCACCACATAGGCCAGCAGGAACGAGACGATGCCAAAGGAGAGGACCAGCAAGACGATGGGGTATACCAGGGCGTTGCTCACCTGCTGGCCCATGACCTGGCGCGATTCGGTGTAGTCCGAGAGCCGCTCCAGCACCTGGTCCAGCTTGCCGGATTGTTCACCGGCCGACACCGTGGCCCGGTAGATCTCCGGGAAGGCCTGGGGAAAATCCCGCAAGCCGTCGGCCAACGGATGACCCTCGACCACCTTGCTGCGCACGCCGAGGATGATGCGCTGCACGCGGGGCTTTTCGGTTTGTTCCGCCACCGCCTGCAACGTCTCCTCCAACGGCAGGCCGGAGCGCAGCAGGGTGGCCAATTGGCGCGTTAGCAATGCCAAATCCAGGCTGGATAGGCCTCGGCGCATGAAGCGGCGTCGACGGCTCTTTTTCAGCTCCTGCTGCGCGGTTTCCTGAATGTCCATCGGCAGCAATTGCTTATCGCGCAATAGCTGTCGGACATGCTTGGCGGTATCCCCTTCGATCAGCCCTTTGCGCTCGCGGCCTTGGGTGTCGAGCGCCGTATATTCGAACGCGCCCATCCTAGTCCTCGCGGGTCACGCGCAGCACTTCTTCCAGGGTCGTTTCGCCCGCCATGACCTTGCGGCGGCCGTCATCGCGGATGCCGGGGCTGGCAGTGCGCGCATAGCGCTCCAGATCCTGCTCCGAGGATCCATCATGGATCATGGTGCGCATGTGGTCGTCCACCGCGATCAGCTCATAGATCCCGGTGCGTCCGCGATAGCCGTTGCCCGGGTCGCTGCTCGGCCGGTATAACTCCACGGGTCCGCTCTTGGGATCGAGATTCAAGAGCCGGCGCTCATATTCCCCGGCGGTAAATTTTTCACGATTTGTCGGGTTCAAGACCCGGACCAGACGCTGCGCCAGCACGCCGATCAAGCTCGATGAGAGCAGAAACGGCTCAATGCCCATATCCCGCAACCGCGTCACCGCGCCCACCGCGGTATTGGTGTGCAGGGTCGAGAGCACCAAGTGCCCGGTCAAACTCGCCTGTACCGCGATTTGCGCCGTTTCCAGGTCGCGAATTTCGCCGACCATGACCACGTCCGGATCTTGACGCAATATCGCACGCAGGCCTCTCGCGAAAGTCATTTCGACCTTGGTATTCACCTGCGTCTGGCCGATGCCATCGATGTAGTACTCGATCGGATCTTCGACCGTCATGATGTTGCGCGTATTGTCGTTGATGCGCTCCAGGCTGGCGTACAGGGTGGTGGTCTTGCCGGAGCCGGTGGGCCCGGTCACCAAGATGATGCCGTGCGGCTTATGGATGATGTCATCCATGGTTTCCTGCGTGCGCGGATCCATGCCGAGCGAGGTCAATTCGATGCGGCCGGCCTGCTTGTCGAGTAAGCGCAACACCACGCGTTCGCCGTGCCCCGAGGGTAGAGTCGAGACCCGCACGTCGACCGCGCGACCTGCGATGCGCAAGGAAATTCTGCCGTCCTGCGGCAAGCCGCCGCTCCGCGATGTCGAGTTTCGACATGACCTTGATACGCGAGACCACGAGCGGCGCCACGGCCCGCTTGGTCTGCAGCACCTCGCGCAGCACGCCATCCACCCGGAATCGGATCACCAAGCGATTCTCATAGGGCTCGATGTGGATGTCCGAGGCGTTTTCCTTGACCGCCTGAGTGAGCAGCGCATTGATCAAACGGATGATGGGCGCTTCGTCATCGCTCTCGAGCAAGTCTGAGGATTCCGGGATGTCCTCGGCCAGATGCGCGAGGTCGGTGTTGTCGTCCAGGCCCTCCAGCATTTGCATCGCTGCACCGGAGCCCGCTTCATACGCGATGCGCAGCAACGAATCGAAAGTCTCGACCGATACCCGCTGCAGCTTCAAGGGAATACCGACGAAGCGGCGCACTTCCGCCAGGCTTTGCGGCGTCACGCCGGGCCGGCACACCGTGTCGGCCATGCCATCGAGTACGCCGCGTACCAAAATGCCATGGCGTTTCGCAAACGGAAACGACAGTTTTCGCGCTTCGGTGTCTTGCAGCTCGGCATTCATGGCGGCGGGGTCGTGGGTGGCGGCGTCAATGTTGGGGGCAACGGCACAGTAAATTGCGCCGGCGGATTCGGTGTGGCGCCTTGAGCATTGGTGTCTGTGGGAGGCGGCAGGGCAATGCCCGCCGGGATGGCCGGCACCACCGGCTGTCTCTGGCCCGGCAGGAGCGTGATATGGCCGCCGCCGTTGATGTTGCGCTGGCTCTGGCGAACTTCGTTGTACTTCTCTTCGCTGGTGCTCTCGGTGGCGTCCGCGTCGCGCAAGATGCGGGGACGAATGAAAACCACCAGATTCTTTTTCTGGCGTGAGCCGCTGCGCGACTTGAAGAGATTACCGATGATCGGGATGGCCCCGAGTCCCGGTACCCGATCCTCACTCTCCGACACATTATCCGACATCAGCCCGCCCAGCACGATGATGCCGCCATCCTCGACCAGCACGGTGGTCTTGATCGAGCGCTTATTGGTCGAAATATCGGCCGAATCGGTCAGCTTGGCGCCAGGGGAGGAGTCTTCCTGTTCGATCTTGAGCTGGACCGAATTGCCTTCGTTGATGTGCGGGGTGACTTTCAAAATCGTGCCCACTTCCTCGCGCTGGATGGTTTGGAAAGGACTGGTGGTTCCTGCAGTGCTCGCGGTGGTATTCGCGAAAGACCCGGTGATCAGCGGAATCTCTTGAGTGACCTTCACTTCGGCTTCTTGATTGTTCATCGTGATCAAGGAGGGCGTGGAGATGATATTGCTGCTGCCGTCGCTGCGCAGCGCCTGAATGAGCGCCGCAAAGCTCACGCCGTTATTCGTCACTCGGCCCACCGCCACGGTGGCGCCGGTCCCGACCGTCGAACTGCTGACCGTGGGAAACCCTGGAACGCCGGGCACCGTCGTGCCGGTCGTGCCTGTGGTGCCGGTGCTCGCACCCAGCACGGCCGCCGCCAAATCAACGATGCTGGTGCCCGCGCCGGGCAAATTGATGACCCCTGCGGGTACCGTGCTGCTTCCTTGACCGAATAGCAGCCATTGCACGCCGAGGTTGGAACTCTTGTTGGCATCGACCTCGACGATGATGGCCTCCACGTGAACCTGGGCACGGCGGATATCGAGCTTGTCGATGACCCCCATCAATGCCTTCATGATCTTGGGCGGAGCCGTGATGATGAGCGCATTGGTCGCGACATCGGCCCAGATGGTGACGCTGGCATCGACATTGGGGGTGCCGCCGCCGGTCGCCCCCGGCGCCGCGGCGGCCGGTGTGCCCTGCGCCTTGGCGGTGGCGGTGGCCTGGCCCTTCAATTTATCGGCGATTTTCTCGGCATCGGCGTAGCGCAGATACCGCACTTGGATGTCGCCGCCGGTGGCCAAGGGCGTATCCATATTGAGAATGAGCGCCTTGACTCTCATGCGCTGCGATCGCTCACCGGTCAGCAGGATGCTGTTGGTGCGCTCATCGGCGACCACCTTGACGGCGGCACCCGCGCCCTCCGCACCCTGGCCCTGATTGAGCGAATTGACGAGGCGCACGACTTCGGCCGCACCGGCGTTTTGCAACGGAATGACTTCGATCGGCTCGTCGCCGCTCTCGTCCATGCGTTCGATAATACGCACCACGCGGCTCACATTGCTGGCTCGATCCGAAATGATCAGCATGTTGCCCGCGGGATAGGCCGCGAGATGTCCATAGGTGGGAATGAGAGGGCGCAGCATGGGCACGAGCGCCGCGGCACTCACATTCTTTAAGGTGACGATCTGCGTCACGATCTCATCCGAGCTCGGATTCACATTGTTGGGCAGGTCGTTGCCGGGCAACTGCCGAAGATCCGTGTTCGGAACGATTTTGATCACCTTGCCGGCCGGCACGGCCACATAGCCGTATACCTGCAAAACCGCCAAGAATGCCTCGTAGAACGCGGCCGGCGACATCGGCGTGGCCGACAACATGGTGACCTTGGCATTGACGCGCGGGTCGATGATGAAATTCTTGCCGGTCACTTCGCTGACCGCTTGAATGATTTGGCTTAAGTCCGCGTCCTTGTAGTTCGGCGTGATGGTGGCGCCTTCCTGCGGCTTCGGCTGTGGCTGTGGTTGTGGTGCCGCGGGCAGGGCCGACATCAGCAGTCCGGTTAGCGCCAGTACGGCGGCAAAGCGGCGGTTGAATATCAAAGGAGTCGACTTACGTATCATGGGTGCTCGCATATTGAACGGCTTCGACCGGCTTTCTTGTTATTCGTTTGAATTTTCATTGCTCGTGGGCGACGGATTGGGAGATGGCGCAGCGTTGGCGGCCGGAGCGGGCGCCGCGCCGGGGTTTGCTTCGCCCTCCAACTCCTTCGTCGCCTGTGCCGCTACTTGTGCGATATTCAAGGAGATGTCCTGCTTTTGACCGCCGCGTTCGATGGTCACCGTGACGTGATCGGACGTCTGTATGGTGTTGAAGACATCTTGACTGCGTTGCGGGTCGTCCAACGGTGTGCCATTGATCGCCGTGACCAAATCGCCAGCCTTGAGTCCCAGCTTGCTGAATATCTGCCGATTTCGTCCCGGATAAGCACGAAAACCTCTCAGTTTTCCGGCCGCATTGTCGTATGAGGGCACGGTGCGCATCACCTGATCAAGGATGTTCGGATCCTGTTGTACCATGCGCCGTATGTTGTCGACTGCGGCGGCCGTGCGCGCGTCGGCCGGGCGTTGCAAAGAGGCCGTGCTGGGGTGGTTGGCCGGTAGCTGCCGGGGCAGCAGCAGGGTCTCCAGCGCGCCGGCACGGTCGAGAATGACGTGATCCAGGTAGACCGAGTGCAAAGATGCACCGCCGACGCGCTCGCCCACCGAATACACCTTCGAGGGGCCCCCGCCATCGCTGATGATGGCCACCCCGTGCTTCGGGTCCTGGGTGGCGATGGTGCCGGCCAGCAGCAAGTTGGCGGTGGTCCGGGGAGCTGAGTCGGGGTCTTGAGCGGCGGCAGGCGGTGTGCCGAAGGGATTTGAGGCGATTATTCTGGGTACGTCGACCTCCGCATGCCGCGGCGGCGGTACAAAACCCGTGGCGACGGGCTGCGGCGACTTCACCGGCTTGGCCAGCAGGGCAAAACCGATCTGCAGCAACTGCAACAGGATGAGCGCCGCAAATACCAGCGACACCATTTTGGGCCCATTGGCTTGCAGCCTAGACAGCCATTCATTTGTACGTGTATCAAGCATGAGGGTCGTTGGACGTTTTGGCCTCGAATTTCAAGCGACCGCCGTCGCCCGCGCTGGTGACCGTGCCGGCAATCATACGGGGACTGCGCTTGGGCGCTCAAGCATTTGTTTTTCCTTGCTAAAATAAAGTGACAGTCTATGGCGACAGGTGCCGGTCAAAGGCGTATAGCGGGGCTTGAATCGTGGTGCCTTTGACCCCTCGGGTGGACCGTGCGAAAGACATGTCTTGTAAAGCGCGCGAACGCGCCCTATAAACTGACAACTCATGAGTGATATTGAACGCGGGCGAGATGGGACCAGCTTGATCGTCGAGGAAGCGGCGCCCAAGCTCAAGCGGCCGCCTCTTTACCAGGTGGTGCTGATTAACGATGACTACACTCCCATGGAGTTCGTGGTCGATATTCTTCAGCGGTTCTTCGCGATGGACCGCACCAAAGCAACTCGGGTTATGCTGGAGGTCCATACCAAAGGCAAAGGAGTCTGTGGCGTCTTCACTTATGAAATTGCAGAAACGAAGGTGGCTCAAGTGATCGCGTATGCGCGACAACATCAGCATCCGCTGATGGCAACGCTAGAAGAGGCGTAATGTGTTAAGTCAAGAACTGGAATTTTGCTTAAATGATGCGTTTGCCGGTGCGCGCGAGGCGCGGCATGAATTTATGACCGTAGAGCATCTCTTGCTCGCGATCGTGGATACGCCCAAGGTCCGAGAAATATTGAAGTCTTGTGGTGCGGACACCACGAAACTCAAGACTGAACTGAAACAATTCATCGATCAAACCACGCCGCGTTTGCCCTCCGGCGAGGACCGCGACGTGCAGCCCACGCTAGGATTCCAGCGGGTGCTGCAGCGAGCGGTGTTTCACGTCCAATCGAGCGGCAAGAAGGAAGTCACCGTGGCCAATGTGCTGGTGGCGATCTTCAGCGAGAAGCAATCGCATGCCGCCTACCTGCTCAGCATGCAGGATGTGTCGCGTCTCGACGTGGTCAACTTCATCGCGCACGGCTTGTCGAAGGCAGGGGGCGAGGAGCGCAGCGAGCGAGACGACGGGGCGGCCTCGCCCGATGCCGAGCGCGAGGGCGACGGCAGCGGCAGTGCACTGGAGAAATACGCGACCAATCTGAACGAGTCCGCGCGCAAGGGAAAAATCGACCCCTTGATCGGCCGCAAGCTCGAGGTCGAGCGCACCATCGAGATTCTGTGTCGGCGGCGCAAAAACAATCCGCTGTACGTGGGCGAGGCGGGTGTCGGCAAGACCGCGATCGCGGAAGGGTTGGCGCGCATGATTGTCGAGAATCAAGTGCCGGACGTGCTTCTGGACGCCACCATCTATTCGCTCGATATGGGCTCGCTGGTTGCGGGCACCAAGTATCGGGGAGACTTCGAGAAGCGTCTGAAAGCCGTGCTGGCCGAAGTCAAGAAGCAACCCGGGGCGATTCTGTTCATCGACGAGATTCACACCGTGATTGGCGCCGGCGCCGCGTCGGGCGGCGTGATGGATGCCTCGAACTTGATCAAGCCGGCCTTGAACAACGGCGAATTGCGCTGCATCGGCTCGACCACGTACAACGAGTATCGTGGAATATTCGAGAAAGACCACGCCCTGGCGCGCCGCTTTCAGAAAATCGACATTACCGAGCCATCCATCCAGGACACGGTCGATATTCTGCGCGGACTGAAATCCCGCTATGAAGAGCATCACGGCATTAAGTACGAAGATGAGGCGCTGCGGGCGGCCGCCGAATTGGCCGCTCGACATATCAACGACCGGCACATGCCGGACAAGGCCATCGATGTGGTGGATGAGGCGGGGGCGAATCTGCGTCTGCAGCCGGTCGAGAAACGTGCGCAGTCCGTTAATGTGACGCAAATCGAGAATGTGGTGGCGCGCATTGCGCGCATTCCCCCGAAGAATGTCTCGATGTCCGATCGCGACGTGCTGCGAAATCTGGAACGTAACTTGAAGCTGACGATATTTGGTCAGGACAAGGCGATCGAGGCCTTGGCCGCCGCCATCAAAATGTCACGCTCGGGCCTGGGCGACATGCGCAAGCCGGTGGGCTCTTTCCTGTTCTCCGGTCCGACCGGTGTGGGCAAAACCGAGGTAACGCGGCAGTTGGCAATCGCCATGGGCGTGGAATTTGTGCGCTTCGATATGTCGGAGTACATGGAGCGCCACACGGTCTCCCGCTTGATCGGTGCGCCGCCCGGATACGTTGGCTTCGACCAAGGCGGATTGCTGACCGAAGCGATCGCCAAGCATCCACACTGCGTGCTGCTGCTCGATGAAATCGAGAAGGCGCACACCGATGTGTACAACCTGTTGCTGCAAGTCATGGACCATGGCACGTTGACCGACAACAACGGTCGCAAGGCCGATTTCCGTCATGTGATCATCGTGATGACCACGAACGCGGGAGCATTCGAAATGAGCCGGCCGAGCATTGGATTCACCCAGTCCGACTCCGGAACGGACGCGATGGAGGCGATTCGGCGGCTGTTCTCACCGGAGTTTCGCAATCGACTGGACGCCGTTATTCAGTTCGGGAGCCTCGATCAGGACACCATTGAGCGGGTGGTGGATAAGCTTCTGGTCGAAGCGGAGGCGCAACTCGAACAGAAGCGCGTGTCGATCTCGGTGGATGAACCGGCGCGGCGCTGGATCGCCAAGCGTGGCTACGATCCGAAGATGGGTGCGCGGCCCATGGCGCGCATCATTCAAGAGTTCATCAAACGCCCGCTCGCCGAAGAGCTATTGTTCGGCAAACTGGTGAACGGCGGGCATGTTGAAGTGACCTTGAGCGAGGACGGGGAGAAGCTGAAGCTCGAATCCCGTGCCGCGGATCAGCAGCCGGCCTTGCTCTCGCATGAGGGCAGCGCCTAGGTAGGTTGGCTTTAAGGTGCCGGTCATGGACCGGCACCTTAAAAGCGCTGCTGATCGGGTCTTACCCCTTCTGCGGTTGTGGGTTTTTCCCCGGGGTTAAGGATCGGGGCGGGTGGCTCTGGAGGAGGCCCTTAGCGGCCTCGATAGACGATGCGGCCCTTGGTTAAATCGTAAGGAGTCATTTCGACGGTCACCTGATCGCCGGTCAAAATTCGGATGTAGTTTTTGCGCATCTTGCCCGAGATATGTGCGGTAACCACATGGCCGGTCTTGAGTTTGACGCGAAACGTCGTATTGGGCAGGGTCTCGACAACCTCGCCCTCGAATTGAATAGCCTCTTCTTTAGACATGCGTCCTTGTGGTGTGCGTGAAACCGCGCGCATTGTGCATAAAGCACCTTGTTAATGCAATTTACACGGAATATTGACCGTTACAGGGATTCGCACTGCCATTTGCCGCGGGGTGCGCGACTCACATGTTGGCGCAGCAAGGTGACAAATTGGCTGCGCGGGACCTCGCGGGCGCCCAAGCCCGCCAGATGAGGGCTGGTCACCTGACAATCGATCACTTGAATGTCGCGCGCGCGACACTCATCCACCAAACGTGCCAACGCCACTTTCGAGGCGTCGCGTTCGAGGCTGAACATCGATTCGCCAAAAAATACCTGGCCCAGCTGAATTCCATACAATCCGCCGACCAGCTGGCCTGCCCGATACGTTTCAACCGAATGCCCGAATCCTAAGTCATGCAGCTGGTCGTAGGAGTCGATCATCTCCGCATTGAGCCAGGTGTCGGGACCGGCGCGGCGCGGCGCGGCGCAGCCGCGGATCGTGGCCCCGAAGGCATGATCGACGCGTGTCTTGAATGCGCCATGGCGCAAGGTTTTTCTCAAGGATCGCGAACACTTGAATTCGGCGGGAAACAACACCATGCGCGGATCCGGCGACCACCAGAGAATCGGCTGTTGCGCCGAGTACCAGGGAAACACGCCCGCGCTCGTAAGCCGCCAGCAACCGGGTCGGACTCAAATCCCCGCCGGCGGCCAGCAAACCCGGCGGCTCGCGCAACGCCTGGTCCAGCGGCGGGAACCAATTCGGATCCGCTTGCTCACCCAACCATACGAGTCTGCTCAGAGCTGCAACTCCTCATCCGGAGCCCGATGGTAGGGCACATGCTCGTTGACGGCGGCGGCGTAATGGTCGACGCCTCGCGCCTCACGCTGGGCAAAGTCGCGAATGGCCGCGGCGAATCGTGGGTCGAGAATCAGATGCGCCGAGTGGGTGATTGTCGGAACGAATCCCCGGGGAACCTTGTGCTCGCCTTGCGTACCCGGCTCGAACCGCTGCAGCTTCCTCTCGATGCAATACTCGATTCCCTGGTAGTAGCAGGCCTCGAAGTGCAGGCTGTGATAGTTGCCGCCGGCTCCCCAATAGCGGCCGTAAAGCGCCTCTTCGCCCACGAAGAATATCGCCACCGCGATCGGCTCGGAACCGATCCGCGCCACCTTGAGCATGAGCTGATTCGGCATCGCAGCGCTGATCTGCTTGAAGAAACTTAAGTTCAGGTACGGCTCGTGGCCGTGACGATGAAAGGTGTCGGCGTAGAAGCCATAGACGATGTTCCACAGGGAAGCATCCATTTCGCCGCCGTGCAGCGTATCGAATTCGATGCCCGCTTCGGCGACGCGCCGGCGCTCTCGCTTGACCTTCTTGCGCTTCTCGGCGGTGAACGTCGCGAGGAAGGCCTCGAAAGACTCGTAATCCTGGTTGTACCAATGAAACTGACAATCGCGACGCAGTATCAGTCCGGCCTGATCCAGCGAGGCCGCCGTGTCGCCGGTGGGGAATAGCACGTGCCATGAGGACAGCTGTTTCTCCTGCGCGTAGTCCATCGCGGCGCGCAGCGCCGCCTTGGTCAGCTTTTTTGAATCGGCGGTTGCGCTTATCAGCAGGCGCGCTCCGGACACGGGCGTGAAGGGCACTGCGGTCAACAGCTTCGGATAGTACTTGAGTCCCTGTTGGGCATAGGCGCCGGCCCAGGAAAAATCGAACACGAACTCGCCGCGCGAATGTGCCTTGAGAAATAGCGGCATGGCGGCCGCCGGTACGCCATTCGCATCGTCGATGACGAGGTGTCTTGGAACCCATCCGGTGCGCGGCGCGGCACATCCCGATTGCTCCAGCGCCGCGAAGAATTCGTGCCGCAGGAAGGGTTGTGCCGTCCCCGCCAGCGCATTCCAGCTGTGCGCGTCGACCTGCGCAATGCTGTCGAGAAATCGCGCCGCGCCGTGAGTCACGCGTGGGCAGCGCGCGGTTTGGCGTGAGTCTCGGCCTCGATTTGTTCTAGGTACTTATCGGCGTCGAGCGCGGCCATGCATCCGGTGCCCGCTGAGGTGACGGCCTGGCGGTACACATGATCGGCCACATCCCCGGCGGCAAATACGCCGGCAACGCTGGTGGCCGTGGCCCCCCCGACGCTGCCGCCCTTGACCACGATATATCCACCGCGCATCTCCAACTGCTGCTCGAAAAGCTGGGTATTCGGGACATGGCCTACCGCAATAAACACGCCGTCGACATCGATGGACCGCGTGGCGCTGCCCGCCGCCGCCCGCAGGCGCACACCCGTCACCCCGGTCTCGTCGCCGAGGATTTCATCGATGGTGTGGTTCCAAACGATGCTGGCCTTGCCGGACGACGCCAGTGCGAACAGCCGGTCCTGCAATATCCTTTCGGCGCGCAGCTTGTCGCGACGATGGACCAGCGTGACGTGCGAGGCGATGTTGCCGAGATACAGCGCCTCCTCGACCGCCGTGTTGCCGCCTCCGACCACGGCGACGGCTTTGCCGCGATAGAAAAAGCCATCGCAGGTCGCGCACGCCGACACGCCCTTGCCGCGATAGGTCTCTTCCGACGGCAAGCCCAAATACTGCGCGGACGCGCCCGTCGCGATGATCAGCGCATCGCAGCTGTATTCGCCGTTATCGCCGAATAGATGAAATGGCCGCTGGCGCAAGTCGACCCGATTGATGTGGTCGGACACGACCTCGGTGTTGAACCTCTCCGCGTGCCGGCGCATGCGCTCCATCAAGGCGGGTCCCTGCAGGTGCTCGACGTCGCCGGGCCAGTTATCCACATCCGTCGTGGTCATGAGCTGCCCGCCTTGCTCCAAGCCGGTGATCAAGACGGGCTTGCGATTCGCGCGCGCCGCATAGACGGCCGCGGTGTAGCCTGCAGGTCCAGACCCCAGGATGAGGAGACGACTGTGCCTGACAACGCTCATGTATAATTTGCCTCTCGTCTTGATCGCCGCCTTAGTCGGCGACGGGCTTAAGATAACTGACCCATGGTAAGTAAATCTGTGGGCTCCAGCCAGTTCCAACAAGTCCACGACAGCAGCACACGCCGGTGTTGTTGCATCATGTTCAACGAGTTACTATTACATAATATTCAATCAGTTAAGAAGCAATCATTATTAAAAATCTAGAATTAGCCGAGCCAGCGGCCGGCAAGACGCCCAAACAGAAGGCGAAGCTCTCGGCCGCCGTCGCGCGATCTTTGCGCGAAGGGACGCTCTGGGTGTTGGGTGCGCTGGCGCTGCTTCTGCTGCTCGCGCTGCTCTCGTACCACGCACACGATCCCGGCTTTTCGGACACCGGGGAACCGGGTCCTGTGAGCAACTGGATCGGGCCGGTGGGCGCGTGGCTTGCCAGCTTTTTCCTGCTTCTCTTCGGCCGTCCGGCGTATCTATTTCCCGTGATGTTGGCGTACTCCGGCTGGCTGGTCCACAAGGAGCAATCGCTGACCGATACGCGCTCGCGCATGAACACGGTGCTGCGCGCTCTCGGTTTTGTGCTCACGCTGGCCACGAGCTGCGGTCTGGCGACGCTGCACTGGAGCGGCGCGGGATTGCCGAACAGCGCCGGCGGTGTTCTCGGCGAACTGACCGGAACGGGCACTGCGAGGGGTTTGAGTTTTCTCGGCGCCACGCTGCTTTTGCTGGGATTGTGGCTGGCCGGTGTGGCGTTGTTCCTGGGCGTGTCCTGGTTTCAGGTGATGGACAGGCTCGGCGCCTGGGTTTTAGGCGCGATCGAGTGGACCCGCAGCCGGATCGAGCAGCGGCGCGAATTGGCCTCCGGCCAGCAGCGCAAGCAGGCCCGCCAGGAAGTCGTGCGCGAAGAGCAGAAGAAAGTGGCCAGTCGGACACCGCCGCGAATCGAGGCACCGGCCCCCCTGCCGCAGAAGAGCGATCGCGTCGAACGCGAGCGCCAGGTGCCGTTGTTTGAGGCGCCCAAGTCGAGCGAGTTGCCGGCCTTGTCGCTGCTCGATGAGCCCGGCACGCGCGAGCAGTCCTACTCCGACGAGGCGTTGGAGGCGATGTCGCGCCTGGTGGAAATAAAGCTTCGAGATTTTGCCATCGAGGTCGAGGTCGTCGCGGTGCAGCCCGGCCCCGTGATCACGCGATTCGAACTGCGGCCGGCACCCGGCGTGAAGGTCAGCCAGATCAGCAATCTTGCCAAGGATCTGGCGCGCGCCCTGTCCGCGATCAGTGTTCGCGTGGTCGAAATCATTCCCGGCAAATCGGTGGTGGGTTTGGAGATCCCCAACGAGAAGCGCGAAATCGTGACCTTGGGCGAAATCATCAAATCCAAGCCTTACGATGAAGTGGGTTCACCGTTGGCGCTGGCGCTGGGCAAGGACATCGGCGGCGTGCCGATCGTCGCAGATTTGGCGCGTATGCCGCACTTGCTGATCGCCGGGACCACCGGATCGGGCAAATCCGTCGGCATCAACGCCATGGTCTTGAGCCTGGTGTACAAGGCGACGCCGGAACACGTGCGGATGATCATGATCGATCCGAAAATGCTGGAGCTTTCGGTCTACGAAGGCATTCCGCATTTATTATCGCCGGTGGTGACGGACATGAAGCAGGCCGCCAACGCCTTGCGCTGGTGCGTGGCGGAGATGGAGCGGCGTTACCAGCTGATGTCGGCGCTCGGCGTGCGCAACATCGGCGGCTTCAATCGGAAAATAAAAGAAGCGGCCGACGCCGGCAGGCCCATCAAAGACCCGATCCGCATGCAGAAAATCGCGCAAGGCGTGCCGGGCGTGGTCGCCGAAGATGTCCCGGAATTGTCGTCGTTGCCGTTCATCGTGGTGATCATCGACGAACTTGCCGATCTGATGATGATCGTGGGCAAGAAAGTCGAGGAGCTGATTGCGCGCCTCGCGCAGAAGGCCCGAGCGTCCGGCATCCATCTGATATTGGCGACCCAGCGCCCTTCGGTGGATGTCATTACCGGCCTGATCAAGGCCAATATTCCGACGCGCATTGCCTTTCAGGTTTCCGCCAAAGTGGACTCGCGCACGATTCTTGACCAAAGCGGCGCCGAGTCGCTGCTCGGTCACGGCGATATGCTGTACCTGCCGCCCGGCACCTCGATACCGACGCGCGTGCATGGCGCATTCGTCTCGGATCAAGAGGTGCATCGCGTGGTCGCCGGCTTGAAATCCGCCTCACCGCCCATCTATATCGATGAGATTCTGGAAGGCCCGCGCAATCCCATACCGGGATTTCCATCGGACGAAGAGGAAGCCGCCGAGAGTGGGGGTGGCGATGCGGAAGCGGATCCGCTGTACGACGAAGCGGTGCGAATTGTCACCGAAACTCGCAAAGCCTCGATATCCGGGGTTCAGCGCCGCCTGAAGATCGGCTACAACCGCGCGGCGCGATTGGTCGAAGCGATGGAGGCGGCAGGGCTTGTGGGTCCTTTGCAGTCCAACGGCAATCGTGAAATTTACGGCGCCGCACCGCCCGAGGAATAGGCCGATGAGCAGATCCATAGTTGCGACGCTCGCGTGCCTGCTGTTGCTTTGTGCAACGGCAGCGCTCGCAACCCCGGCGACGGAAGTCGAGAAATACTTGAGCGGCCTTGCGACCTGGTCCGCTGATTTCACGCAGACCATCGACGACGGGCACGGCAATGTGATGCGCAGTGCCGCGGGCAAGCTGTCTTTGCAAAGGCCCGGGAGATTTCGCTGGGACTATTCTCAGCCCTCCGAGCAACTGATACTGGCGGACGGTAAACAAATCTGGTTTTACGACAAGGATCTTCAGCAGGCCAATGTGCGCGGCATGGATGCCAGTCTGTCCAGCACGCCGGCGGTGCTTCTGTCGGGCAGCGGATCGGTGAGCGATCAGTTCGACGTCACGGCGCTGCCCGCAAGCGGCGGCCTCGAGTGGTATCAGCTGATCCCCAAGCACCCGGATACCGACTTCCAGCTGGTGCGAATCGGTTTCAACAAGGGTGAATTGGCGTCGATGTTTTTGGCGGACAAACTCAATCAGGTGACCCAATTGACCTTCACCAATCCGAAGCGCAACGCCAAGTTTGCGCCGGACCTGTTTTCATTCGTGCCGCCCCCGGGGGTCGATGTGATCGGGCGCGCCGGCAAATGACGGGCGTCGGCGGCACCTATCGGCCGCTGGCTGACCGACTGCGCCCGCAGTCCCTCGAGGAATACGTCGGCCAATCGCATTTGCTGGGGATGGGCGCACCGTTGCGCCGCGCGCTGGAGTCGGGCCATCCGCATTCGATGATTCTGTGGGGACCGCCGGGAACCGGGAAGACCACCTTGGCGCGGTTGGTCGCGAGCGGCGCGCAGGCCGAATTCGTGGGGCTGTCGGCCGTGCAAGCCGGTATCAAGGATATCCGCGCGGTCGTCGAGCAGGCCCGCGCTTTGCGCGGCACTCGCGACACCGTGTTGTTTCTCGACGAGGTGCATCGGTTCAACAAGGCGCAGCAGGACGCATTCCTGCCCTACGTCGAGGACGGCACGCTGATCTTTATCGGCGCGACGACCGAGAATCCGTCTTTTGAAGTCAATAACGCCTTGTTGTCGCGCGCGCGGGTGTATGTGCTCAAGGCCTTGAATGTGGAAGATCTTGGCAAACTCCTCGATCACGCGTTGAGCAACGAAGAGCGGGGCTTGGGCTCATTGCATCTTGAGGTGGAGCAGGGCGGGCGGGAACTGTTGCTGGCCGCCGCCGACGGCGATGCGCGCCGCATGCTGAATTTGCTCGAAACCGCAGCGGACTTAAGCGTCCCGCAAGGCTCCCAGCGGCGATTGGATGCCGACACGATGAGGGCCGTGATCGGCAGCACCTACGTGCGCTTTGACAAGGGCGGGGAGAATTTCTACGACCAGATATCAGCGCTGCATAAATCGGTGCGCGGCAGCGATCCCGACGCCGCATTGTACTGGTTGTGCCGCATGCTCGCCGGCGGCTGCGATCCTCTGTATATCGCGCGCCGGGCTCTGCGCATGGCGAGCGAGGATATCGGTAACGCCGATCCTCGGGCATTGACGATGGCGTTGGAGGCCTGTGCGGTCTATGAACGACTGGGCAGTCCCGAAGGGGAACTTGCCATTGCTCAAGCGATCGTGTTCCTGGCATGTGCCGCCAAGAGCAACGCCGTGTACACGGCATTTAACGCGGCGAGCGCCGATGCGGCGAGCTTAGGATCGCTGGAGGTGCCCCTGCACCTGCGCAATGCGCCGACGCGACTGATGAAGGAAATCGGCTACGGCAAAGGCTATCGCTACGCGCACGACGAACCGCTCGGGTATGCGGCCGGTGAGCGCTATTTTCCGGATGAGATGGCGCCGCGCCGCTACTACGTGCCGGTTACGAGGGGCTTGGAAATCAAGATTGGCGAAGCGCTTGCCGCTCGCCGCGCACGCGATGCCACGGCACAGGACGCCGGCAAATCGTGATGGCATCTTCGCTTACAATAGCGGTTTCTTTAGGGCAAGGATCCATCCGTGCTTGACCCCAAGCTGCTGCGCAGCGACCTAGCCGGTGTTGCCGCCTCATTGGCGCGCCGAGGCTTTGTGCTCGATGTGCAGGGTTTTGCCGCACTCGAGGAACAACGCAAGACCGCGCAAATAGAAGCCGACCGTCTGCGCGCCGAGCGCAATGCCAACGCGAAGGCTGTGGGGTTCGCCAAATCTAAGGGGCAGGATGTTGCCAGCCTGTTGGCGGCCGGCGAGTCCTTGGGCGCCGGGCTGCAAAGTGCCGAGAAAAGGCTTGAGGTCATTCAAGCGCAAATCGCAGACCTGCAAATGGGTCTGCCGAATATGTTGCATGCCAGTGTTCCTGACGGAAGCGACGAAACGGCGAACGTCGAGGTGCGCAAATGGGGCGAGCCTCGGGCCTTTGATTTTGAACCGAAAGATCATGTCGCGCTCGGCGAGCGTCTCGGCATGGATTTTGAAGCCGCCGGGCGCATGTCCGGAGCGCGCTTCGTGGTGATGACGGCGATGCTCGCCAAGCTGCACCGGGCGCTGGCGCAATTCATGCTCGATCTGCATGTGCGCGATCATGGGTATCTTGAGGCCTATGTGCCATACCTGGTGCACGGCACGGCGCTCGTGGGTACCGGGCAACTGCCGAAGTTCGCGCAGGACTTATTCGCGGTGCGCGGCGATCCCGGCTTCTATTTGATTCCGACGGCCGAAGTGCCGCTAACGAATCTGGTGCGCGATCAGATTTTGGCGGGGGAACGGTTGCCCCTCAAATTCGTCGCGCATACGCCGTGCTTTCGCTCGGAGGCGGGCGCCGCCGGCCGGGATACGCGCGGCATGATCCGCCAGCATCAATTCGACAAAGTCGAATTGGTGCAAATTGTGCGCCCGCAAGACTCTTATGCGGCGCTCGAGGAGCTGACTGGCCACGCCGAAGCGGTGCTCCGGGCGTTGCAGTTGCCGTATCGAACCCTGGCGCTGTGCGCGGGCGACACGGGACCCAGCAGCGCCAAGACCTACGATCTTGAGGTCTGGCTGCCCTCGCAAAAGCGCTATCGCGAGATTTCATCGTGTAGTAACTGCGAATCCTTTCAGGCGCGCCGCCTGCAGGCTCGATGGCGCAATCCGGACACGGCAAAGCCGGAGTTGGTGCATACCTTGAACGGATCGGGTGTTGCCGTGGGGCGCGCGCTGGTCGCGGTTCTGGAGAACTATCAGCAGGCGGACGGCACTGTCGCGGTACCGGCGGCGCTCTCACCCTACATGGGCGGAATCGCTCTTATTAAATAAGCGCGGGCCGCCATGCGGCCCGCGCGTTGTTTTTAGTTTCGGCTGCCCATCACCAAGCGCAGCACGTACCAGAACATGAGCGCGATCGACGCGAATAGTTGCATCGCGGCCGATACGTAACGGTCTTCCGGATAGTGCTGGATGATGTTGGACGTGTCGTACAGCACCGCGGCACCGGCAAAGCCGATCATCGCGACCGAGAACCACGTGCCGAGTTGCAGTCCGAAAACCACGCCGCCGATGATGGCGAGGAGCGCCACGACACCACCCCACATCAGAATGGCTCGCAAAAACGAGAAATCCTTGCGCGTGCGATGCGCGACGACCATCAATCCGCCGGCGCCCAAGGCGGTTATCAGTGTGGCACTGTCGATCGCTCCCGGCGCCTTCGCCTCCGCGACAAACAGCAGCGGCACGAAG
Source organism: uncultured Gammaproteobacteria bacterium (assembly GCA_963749775.1). Lineage (GTDB taxonomy): Bacteria > Pseudomonadota > Gammaproteobacteria > Steroidobacterales > Steroidobacteraceae > Bog-1198. The sequence goes on along the minus strand of CAVVPB010000001.1, from coordinate 578,008 downwards.
ATCAGCGCCTCCGCCACCACATAGGCGGCATAGGAAAAATATTGCATGCCGAGCGAGGCGCTGGTTTGCGCGGTGCGCGATGCCAGCCAGCCGACCAACATGAAGGCACCGAGGATCAGGATCCAATTGAAGCCGAGCATGTAGTGGGCGATCTGCGCAGCGAGTCCGGATTCGAACAGCGCCAGCTCAATCAGGATAAATCCCAGGATCCCGCCCACCAGATGGGTGTAGGTGCGCGTAATGAAGGCGCTGCGGCTATCGACGCCGGAACTCGGGAAAGCAGAATTACTGCTGGGAAATGTAGCCATCGTCGTCCTCCGCTAACTCCAGGAAAGCTATTTTAGCACCCCCACGATAAGGGCGCAGATCTTGCCTGGTTGCAGCCAATATGAGGGCAGGGCGCGCGAGTTCAATGGCTTAGCGGCGAGGGGCGTTCCCCACCAGCGCGCAATCGCCTGGGCCCTTGGGATCGCCCTTGATGTTCAAGCGTCGTCGGTTTTAGCCGCCGACTTTCTCAGCCAGTGCGCTGTTCAGCGAGCGTACCTCGTCAAGAATGCTGGTGAGCTTGTCGGCAGCGCCGCTCAGGACATTGGACGAAAGGGTCTCCAGAGTTGTCTCGCCCTCATCGAGTGCGCTAGCGCAGACAAAAACCATGGAGCGCGCAGCATCTAACTCCTGGTAAATCTCGTGCAGTTTGGCTTGTACCCGCGCCTGATTGGGCAGCTTGGAATTAATCGCGATCACATTGCTTTTGGCCATTTCATCCCCGGAATAGTGTATTTGTCAGACGGCTGCGCCGTCCCTCATTTGGGCTTGCGATTCCGCGGCTCTAGCTTTCCATGCCTAACAAGAAGCTGGTCAATCGCCTTGCGCACGAGGACGGATTGCAATGTGCCGCTTTCCGCGGCCAGTTCGGCCAGCAGCGCGGCTTTGTTAGGTTCAAGCAGGAATAGCTTTTGCGTTAGTTTCGTCTTGCCCACACAGCATATATATGCGGCATATATATGCCAGCAGTCAAATCTAGTACTGATTGGTGATACCGGTCACGTGAATTGAAGTCGTGTGGGCCCAGCCCTTGGGGCCGCTGCGATGCCAAAGGAGCACGATGTGCCGGCGATGCGCGCTCTCCGATTGATGGCTCGGAGTGGAAACTTGGGGCAGAATGGAAACGTCGCGACGCTGAGAACGAATTAGCGACATGAGAAAAGCGCTTTAAGTTATTGATTGTATTAATACGGAGAGGTGGCAGAGCGGTTGAATGCACCGGTCTTGAAAACCGGCGTTCCTTCACAGGAACCGTGAGTTCGAATCTCACCCTCTCCGCCAAATTATCGGGTTTTGATAAAAGTCCCGACGCTTAATCCTTATGCGCCGAAGCGCATCCCCCGCCGGGCAGCAAATTGTCTCACCGATGAAGAACTCGAAGTCGCAAGCGCAAATGCCGCCAGCTTTAATAAAGTTGAATCACTCACCGAGACTTCTTTGATAAATCTGGGTGTGAAGTAGACCAAGGTCCCACTGACTCGAGTCTCGCCGTCTGTAGACTCCGACGATTTCCCGGCCCCTCGCGGCCCGTTACCGCCCCGTCCCAAGTCGTGGCGACGCGGTTGGGTTGCACATACCCGGCATCGTCCGATCTTTCAACACACACGCAGAGGATTACCATGAGAAATTGCACTCGCATCCTTTACGGGACGACCTTGCTCGCGCTTTGCAGTGTGGGACTCCTGCCATTGCCCGCGGCTGCCGATACACCTGTTGTGGTCACGGAATCCAATAACTCAGATCAATGGCAATTCGCGGCGTCCGTGTACGGGTGGTTTTCGAGCGTTGGTGCCACGGTGAACTTCCCGGCGACTGGCACCACGACCAACTTCAAGGTCGACGCCAAGTCACTCCTCAGCCATCTCGAACTCGGCGGTGCGGCAATGTTCGACGTGCACAAGGGACCTTGGGGTGTGTTTACCGACGTCATGTATTTAGACCTCGGAGGGAGCAAGTCAGATACCCGCGACTTCACGCTCGGCAACATCGCGATTCCTGCCGGCATCACGTCGTATCTGAACCTCAGCGTGAAATCGTGGATCTGGACGATCGCAGGGGAATACCGCGTTGTGGCCGATCCGGCGTGGAACTTGGACCTGCTCGCCGGCGCCCGCTACCTCGACCTGAGCCAGACATTGCACTGGTCGATCTCCGGGGCTCTCGGACCACCGCTTCCCCCGGTCGATCGCACGGGTGAATCGGGGGCGGGCGGCCACGTCTGGGACGGCATCGTCGGCCTCAAGGGCCGGTACGCCTTCGGGGCGGATCGAAGGTGGTCGGTCCCCTTCTATCTTGACGGCGGTACGGGCGATTCGGAATACACGTATCAGGCGCTCCTCGGCCTTGGCTATTCGTTCCGTTGGGGGCAGGTAACTGCTGCGTGGCGCTACCTCGGATACTCACCCCAATCGGGGGGCAGGCTCGAGAGGGTCTACTTCAGTGGCCCGCTGGTCGGTGCCACCTTCCGCTGGTAACAGCGCGCCTCACACAGGCGAAGATGCAAACGTGCGCTCCCTGACATGAAGCCGGTAAGGCTCAGGGACGAAGCGATGATGTGCGTGTAGCCCTCTTGCGATGAAGGTCAGGTCACCCGCGGTGAATCGCGTTGTGAAATGACCTTGCAGAGCTCCGCCCCGAAGAATAGGCCTTGGCTGACGGCCTTCATCCACAGCATGACCACCAGCACCGCACCGACCGCCCCATAAGCATTGAAGTTCTTGCCGAAGAACGCGCCGTAGAGCGCCAGCACCTCGACCGCAGCGATCCAGGTGCCGCCGCACAGCAATGCGGCGAGCCAAACGTGGCGCCACGGCAAGCGCGTGGGAGGCAGGTATCTGAACAGTAGCGCAAACGTCAGCGGTACGATGATCACAGAGCTCGGTACCACCAGGATCCACGCGTCACTGAATCGGCTCGTCAGCCAGTTGATCCCCGTGATCAGCGCGAAAGTCAGCAGCAGCACGGCTCCCCCCGCGATCACCATGCCAAAAGCGAGCGCCTTCTCCAGCATTGACCGCCAGATTACGACGCCCAGGGAGCCTGAGATCAATATCGGCGGGCGCTTCCACATCGCGCGGAAGCTCAAGCGCAGATGGCGCACCAGGACTGACGCGGTCAGCATCAGGCCGGCCAGGCTGACGATGGATGTGACCACAGACTGCTGCTGCAATCCTTGCAGCAGGTGCTCGACGGTCGTGCGCAGCTCGCTGCCAAAGCCGACCTGGATAGCTTCCAGAACCTGTCGTTCGGCGCCTGCTGCGACATCCGAGCTGCGCAACAGCAGCCCCAATCCCGCGAGCAGCAGCAGCAGCAGGGGCACCAGCGACATGAGAGCGTAGAAGATCATCGCTACGGCAAAGTAGCGCGCGAAATCGCGTTCGTACTCCTGCCAGGCGGCGCGCAGCAGGTCGAAGAAATCTCGCAAGCGCTGCAAGGCGTGCGCCGTGAAACGCGCCGGAAGCGAGCTGCCGGCGTTCGCCAGGGTCCGCGCCATGGTCTGTTACGGCGACAGCAGCTTCGCCTTCGCCGCGGCGAACTCCTTCTCGCTCAGTGCACCGGCAGATCTGAGCTCGGCAAGCTGCTGCAGGTCAGCCACCATCTCGTGGCCGAGCTCCGCGGCCGCCGGCCGCGCTGCTTCAGCAGGGCGCGTATGAGCGGCCTCATTGGCAAACTTGCGATGCTGGCTGCGCGCAACCCGCCCCGAGACGGCGGTCGCCGTACCGGCGATCGCGGCAGTCCTCGCAAGGGTTCGCGTCAGCCCAAGTCGTCTTCGCGGCATGGCTCCTCCTTAATTGGCGACCGGCGCTTTAGGCCGCCCGCTCCGAACGTCGCACCAGGAACTCCGACAGCAAGGGAACCGGCCGCCCGGTCGCACCTTTAGCGGGGCCGCCCACCGACGCGGTGCCTGCGATATCGAGGTGCGCCCAATGGAAGGCTTTTGCAAACTTCGAGAGAAAAACCGCGGCGGTAATCGAGCCCGCGGACCGGCCGCCGAGGTTGCTCATATCCGCAAAGTTGCTCTTCAACTGATCCTGATACTCATCCCACAGGGGCATGCGCCAGGCACGATCACCGGCATCGCTGCCGCACTCGAACAATTCTTGCGCGAGGGTGTCGTCGTTGGCGTACAAGCCGCTGGTCTGTGTCCCCAGCGCGATGACGCAGGCACCCGTCAACGTGGCGACGTCGATGACACACTCGGGCTTGAAGCGCTCCGCATAGGTCAGTGCATCGCACAACACCAGACGGCCCTCGGCGTCGGTGTTCAGAATCTCGATCGTGATGCCGGACATGGAGGTGACCACATCGCCGGGACGGCTTGCGTTCCCGCCGGGCATGTTCTCCACGGCCGCGATGATGCCGACGACATTGAGCGGCAGCTTCAGGCGCGCGAGCGCTTTCATCGTCCCCAGTACGCTGGCCGCCCCCGCCATGTCGTACTTCATCATGTCCATCTCATCACCCGGCTTGAGGGAGACGCCGCCGGTATCGAAGGTCACTCCCTTACCCACCAGCACGATGGGCTTGTCTGCCGCCTCTCCTCCCTTGTAGTGCATCACAACGAACTTGCAGGGCTGATCAGAGGCTTGCCCCACCGACAGGGCTGAGCCCATGCCCAGCTTGGCCATGTCCTCACGCTCGAGCACTTCGACGTTGAAATTGAACTCCTTGCCGAGCGCACGCGCGGCATCGGCGAGGAAGGCCGGGTTACAGACATTGCCGGGTAGATTTCCAAGATCCTTGGCAAGAGCCATCCCTTCGGCGATCGCCTGCCCGCGGCGCGCGGCCGCCTGTAATTCGGCAGTCGGCTCGCCCGAAATCAGCAGCGTGATGTTGCGCGCCCCGCGCTGCTCGGCCTGGCCGCCGTTGCTCTTCGCCTTCGGAGCATCGAAGCGGTAGGCGCCGTCGGCCAGCGTGCGGCTCGCTTGCTGCAGACGCCAGGCGGCCGAGCGACCGGGCACGTCGACCTCGGCGAGCGTGACCACCGCGTCCTGCGCCTTGGCCGTCGCCAACGTCTTGGCAGTGCCCTCGAGCGCCTGGTAGTAGCTCTTGTCATCCAGCTGCTTCTGCGGGCCGAGGCTGACGAGCAGCACACGCGGTGCGGTGACACCCGGGAGGTCGAACAGCATGACCGAGGAGCCCGGTTTGCTCTCGAGGTCACCGCGCTCGATCAGCGCCTTGAGCCGGCCTTTCGAGGCTTCGTCAATGGCCTTGGCTGCAGGCAACAGTGTTCCTTCAGCGAACGCGCCCACCGCGATGAGCTTGGTGCGCAAAGATGCCGCGGAGCCGCTGCTCACGGTGATCTCGATCGGCTCGTGCGACATCGTCGCCTTAGGAGTTCCCACGGCACGCCCCGCGGCAGACTTCGTCTCAATATTCCTGTCACCTTTGTCGGCAGTCATTTCCTAACCTCCTATGAAGAGCCTGGGCCGAGATGCCGAGAGGTGCATCGCTAGAAGCCCCACGGAAGACCCGCTATCTGCCACACGGCAAAGAGAATCATCCACACGATCTGGACTATCACCACATAGGGCAACATCATGGAGATCACCGTACCGACTCCCGCATCCTTGCGGTACTTCGCCGCGAATCCGACGATGAGTGGGAAGTAAGCCATCATGGGGGTGATGGCATTGGTCGGCGAATCGCCGACGCGGTATGCGGCCAACACGGCTTCCGGGTTGACGTGCAACCTCATCAGCAAGGGGACGAACACCGGCGCGAAGATCGCCCATTTCGGGATGATCCCGGTAATGATGAGGTTCAGGACCGTGACAACCATGATGAAAAGGAGCAGCAGCGGCAGGGGTCCTAGCCCCCAGGCCTCGAGCGCGTCGCCGGCCTTCACCGCGGAGATGGTCGCGATGTTGGTGTAAGTGAAGAGCGCAATGAATTGGCTGATGAAGAACAGCAAGAACAAGAGGGGACCGAGGCCGATGACCGCCTTCTCCATGGCCTTGATGACATCCGCGCTCCCCTTCATGGTCCTAGCGCCGAAGCCATAAGCCGCGCCGGTAACCAGGAAGGCCAGTGCGATGAACACGATCAGGCCGTTCATGAAGGGCGAATCGCCAATGAGCGCGCCGGTCTCCGGATTGCGCAGCGGCGCTCCGCTCGGAATCGCTAGCAGGCCAAACAGAATCAGGATTGCGATCATTCCCCAGCCCGCGTACTTCAAGCCTCGCGCTTGGTCCGCCGCAGCGACGTCTGCACCCACCTCATCCTGCAGATCCGGCGGCGGCACGTACGGGCCCAGTCGCGGCTCAACCCATTTGTCGGTGATGAAGCCGCACACCACCGTGAGCATCAGGACCGAGGCGACCGAGAACCAGAAGTTGGCGGTCAGGGACACCGACAGGTTGGGATTCATCAGATGAATGGCGTCGTTGGTGATTCCGGTCAGAATGCCATCCAGGGGCTTGATCAGAATGTTCACGCTGAATACCGCGGAGACCGCGGCGAAGGAAGCGGCGATCCCGGCCAAGGGATTGCGGCCCACGCTCAAGAAGGCCGCCGCCGCGAGCGGGATCAAAACCAGATACCCGGCATCGGCTGCAATGCTGGACAGAATGCCAACGAACACCAAGATGTAGGTCAGCGACCGCGGAGAGGCGACCTCGACCAGTCGGCGGATCAAGGCCTTGACGAGGCCCGCCGTCTCGGCCACGCCGACGCCCAGCATCGCCACGATGATCACGCCGACGGCGTTGAAGCTCATGAAGTTACTGACGACGGTGGTGTAGAGCGTGCGGATGCCCGATGAGGTCAGAAGACTCTGTGCCGTCGTCGTGATCTCCTCCGGCATGTGCGTCTCAGGATTGATCGTTTCATAGGTCGCACTGAATCCCATCAGGTACAGGAGATGTGAGACTACGATCACGATCAAGATCAACCATATGAAGATCACCGCGGGATGGGGAACCTTGTTGCCCACGCGCTCGATGACGTCCAGCGCTTTCTCCATGCCGGACTTGGCCTTGACGGAATCCGTCCGCGCACGCGCGGACGGTCCCGCATCGTGCACGGACCCCGGTGTTATCGGTGCCGTGTGTTTGGCCATGACGTTACGCCGCCTGTTCCAGCGCCTCGCGCAGTGTCGCTTCATCATCCTTGGTCAGCGATGACTGGAACACCTTGCCTTTGCCGGCGAATGACTTCAGGCCATCGAGCACCTTGTCGGTTGTCGCCCGGCGCACGAGGACGAACAGCGCCGATGTTCCCGGTTTCAGAGACTGACCCACATCGCGCATCATCTCGTTGCTGACGCCGATGTCCTTGGTGCGCCCGCCAATCGCGCCCGCGGTCGCGCCCACGGCGGCACCCAACAACGGATTGAGGAAGATCAATCCGATGAGCATGCCCCAGAAGCCTCCGCCGATGGCGCCTGCCGCGGTGAGGTTGGTGAGTTGATCGAGCTTGACCTTACCCTTGGCGTTGCGCGTGACCACGACGGAGTCCTCCATCTCGATGAGGTTCTCCTTCTGCATTCTCATCAGAGCCGTACGCATATCAAACGCGGTTATTTCGTCCTCGAACACCACTGCCACTAGACTGCTCATGTGAACTCCTTGGCTGACGACTTACTGATGGATTAGAAAAATGAATCGCTGCGGATCGCGCGCGGCACAGATGCCGGAACCCGCGAGTTTTAATGCGCACTTGGACTTAAGTCTATAAGCCCTTCGTCCAACCAGACTCGCGCGCACCAGAGGAACTGTCCGCTCTCATTGCTGTCGCATTGATTAAGTGCTGCGTCGCAGCCCAAAATAAAATCCAAAATACGCAGATTTTTTTCTTGCACCGCGCGGAGCGCGCGCGATTGGCGCTGCCGTCATCGATCAAAAACAGAAAGTGGACTTTGGTCCACTGTACGGGATATGCCGCGCGTTGCAGTCTGGTGCGGATGCGACAGTTGCTCTGCAGCGTGATGGTCTCAATGCTGCTCTGCGCGAGCGCCTCGTACGGCGAGGAGCCGCAGGATGAGGTGCTGCTGGCCAGTGGCAACCGCATCAGCGGCCAGGTCCGAAGCCTGTCGCGCGGCGAGCTGTCCTTTCGCATCGCCGGCATCGGCACCGTGGACATCAACTGGAGCTCGGTCGAGTCGCTGAAGACCGCCCAGGTGCTCGATATCGATCTATCTTCAGGCGAGCATCTGTCAGGCTCGATCTCCACCACCGCGGAGGGCAAGCTCTCGGTGCTGACCGAGGCGGGGCCGAAGATCATCGAGAAGGCCGATGCGATCCGCTTCACCCGCGTCGGCGCGACGGTGCGCGCACGCACCTCCGGGGAGGCGGACTTTGGGCTTAATTTCTACACCGCCGGGGGCCATGAGCTTGACTGGGTGCTCAATGGCGAAATCCAGAACCGCACCCAGCACTATCTGACCGAGGCATCCCTCGCCGCCAACATCCGCCAGACCGGCGGGGACACGGCGCGCGATCGGCTGCGCCTGACCTTCGACTCACGCCGCTATTTCGCCGACCGCTGGTTCGCCATCGGCTTGACGGAGGCGGAGAACGATCAGTCCCTCGACCTCGACTCGCGCTTCCTGGTGGGCCTGGCCGGCGGGCGCACCCTCATCCAGACCAATAGAAATCTCTTCTCCCTGTACGGCGGCTTCGCCTATACCCGGGAGAACTACCGCGCGGTGGCCACCGATAGCAATCCCGAGGCGCTGGGGACCTTGGAGTGGGACATTTTTGCGATCGCCGGGGACACCGATCTTCTGACCAAGGCGACGACGTATCTGGGCTTGAATAATAACGCGCGCACCCGCGTGCAATTCACCACCAGCCTGCGCCGCGAGCTGAAAGGCAACTTCTTCTGGAGCATGAACCTGTTCGAGGAATACGACAGCGCTCCGCCCAACGGCTACCCCAGAAGCGATTTCGGCGCCTCCCTGACCATCGGCTACGCTCTGCCGCGGCTGTGAGGCGCGCAAGACACGTGGCCTCACGGCAACAACCGTTGGCGACCCGGGTCTTGATCTTTGCGTCGCAAAGTAAATTGCGCGGGCCCGCGCCGTTGCTTATAAGGAGCAATCGCTCGGCATTTCACGCGGCTCTGGCCTATAATGGCGCGGTCGTTGAAGGGTGGTGGGCGTGCGGGTAGCACGACTTCGTCGTGACGTCGGTGACGGTACTTAACAAGACACTGCATGTTGGGAATCCGCATAGAAAGGATTGATGCGGCCGCCGCGCTCGAGGAGATCAAGAGCGTATGGAACGACTGTGAGCGCGCAGATGCCGGCGCCACCATATTTCAATCTTGGGCGTGGAATTCGATCTGGTGCAAAGAAGTGCTGGCGCGCAAAGCGCGGGCGCGTCTGGCGGTAAGAGTCGCTCAAGACGGTGCCGGGCGAATCCTGGCGATTTTTCCTCTATTCGACCGCAGTCTCATCGGGTCGGCAATTCAACTGACGCAGTTCATCGGCCACCGAATGTCCAGTATTGGCGGCATGCTCTCGGTCGATCCTACCAACGATGAGCTGACGGCGCTGGTTGTGGCGGCCTTATTTAAAGACCTGAACTACCGCACGATCATGCATTTGAGCCATATGAACAGCCAAACGTCGCTGACGCGGCACTTGATCGGGGGCGGACTCGCGAAGCGCCAGTGTCCGCACCTATGGCTCGAGGCCGATCAGCGCCTCGATCCCGCTCTGCGACTCGGCTCGAAAATGCGCAAAAACCTGCGCTCAATCCGCAATCGCATGGGTCGAGAATTCAAGACGGAGTTCAAGGTGGTGTCCGGACAGGATTTTCCGGCCGCGTTCGATGAATTTGCGGATCTTCATCGACGTCGCTTCGAGATCAAGGGGAAGGCGAGTTCGCTGGTCGGTCCCGAACTCGCATTTTTTAGAGCCGCGACCAGCGAGCTCAGCAATTCGGGACATTGCGAAATCCTACAGCTTCGCGTCGACGGGGAGACCATCGGCGCACAGCTCATGATTCTGGACCGCCAACGGTACTACGCGATTCAGGGCGGTTTCGCCCCGGAATTTTCGCGATTTTCCCCCGCATTCCTGCTTGACCTGGAAGCGATTCGGCGCGGCTTCAATGAACTGGGCTGCCGAGTCTACGACTTCGGCGCCGGTTATGAGGCGTACAAGTATCATTGGAACCCGATTATTGGATCTAGCTATTTCTGCTGCGCCGGTGCGCTGAATCTCTATGCGAGGTCGATGGCCTCGGTCTATCGGCTGGCATTTCGACAGGCACTTCCCCGAATACCGAACGAACTTGCGCGCGAGCGGGGCTAAAGGCGCCGCGACTACACCTCCAACCGATCTCCGGAACGCGCTACCAAGGTGTAAAGCGCGGGCATCAAAAACACGCTGATCAAAAGCCGTGTGAACAGGCCGCTGACGATCACCAAGGCAAACGGCCGTTGGGAATCCGTGCCGACGCCGGTGGCGAGCGCGACGGGCAATAGCCCCAAGGCCGCGACCAGCGCCGTCATCATAATCGGTCGTAACCTTAAGATTGCTCCGTGCCGAATCGCCTCGGCGACCGGTATGCCGTCGCGGCGCAGCTCGTTGACATAGGAAATATAGACCACCGCGGTTTGCACCGAGACCCCGAACAGGGCCAGGAAACCGATGCCCGAGGACACCGAGAACGGCGTGCCGGTGATCCACAGCGCGACGATGCCGCCCACCGGTGCGGACAGCACCACCCCGAGCACGGTTATCAGCGGGAATTTGAAGTTGCTATACAGCGCGAACAGCAATAAGAAAATCAAGAACGCGGTCAGCGGCAAAATGATGCTCAGCTGATGGCGCGAGGCCGTATATTCGGAGTATTCGCCGCCCCAATCCAAACGGTAGCCCAGCGGCAGCGGCACCTTCGCGTTGACCTGCTGCATCGCATCGTCGACCGCGCCGGCCAAGTCGCGGCCGTCGACCGAGAACTGGACCCCGATGTAACGCGAGTTGTCCTGGCGGTAGATGAACGCCGCGCCGCTCGCCACTTGGATGTCGGCGAATTCCCTCAACGGTATTTGCTGTCCCGCGGCGGTCGCCACCAGGATATTGCTGATCTGCTGGGGGTTATCCCGGTATTGCTGTTCGAGGCGCACGATCAGATCGAACTGTTTTTCTTCCTGCACGACTTGCGTCGCCACATCGCCACCGATCGCCGTCTGGATCAGACCGTTGATGTCGGCGACGTTCAAGCCGTAGCGCGCGATTTTGGCGCGGTTGATTTTGACGATCAGACTGGGCTGCCCGAGTTCTTGGACCAGCGTGACCTCGCGAATTCCGCGCACGTGTTCCAGGATCTGCTTGATGGCCTTGCCCTTCTGCTCCAGCGTGTCCAGATTCGAGCCGAAGACTTTGACGGCAAGGGCGCTTTTTAGGCCCGTTTCGGCCTCATCGACGGCATCTTCCGCCGGTTGGGTGTAATTGAAATTGATGCCGGGAAACGCTTCGAGCTTCTGATTGATGGCCTCGATCAGACCCGCTTTGTTGCGATACGGCCCGGTCCACTGTGAATACGGCTTCAGGCCGACAAAGAACTCTACATTGAAGAAGCCGGTGGGATCGGTTCCGTCATCGGGGCGGCCCAATTCCGAGGCCACCGTCGTGACTTCAGGAAAAGAGCGCAATATGGCGCGCACGCGCGGGGCGATCTTTGCCGATTCATCGAAGGAGATCGTGTAAGGCATCGTCGCGCGCACCCACAGCGCGCCTTCATCGAGATGCGGCATGAACTCGGCGCCGATGCGCGGAATGAGCAGCAGCGAAGCGGCCGACACAAGCAGGGAAGCCAAGGTCGTTCCCCAGGGATGGGCAAGACAGAAATCGAGACCTTTGGTGTAAACCGATTTAATGGCTTCGAAAGCCGCATTGCGCCGTTCCGTGACGCCTTTTCGCATGAACCACGCGCACAGCACCGGCAGCAAGGTCAGGGTGATGATCAAGGAGCCGATCAAGGCGAAAACCATGGTGTCCGCCATCGGTTTGAACAGCGTCCCCGAAGGTCCCGCCAACACATAAATCGGCAGGAAGCTCGCGACGATGACCGCGACCGCGTAGAACAGCGGGCGATCCACCTCTGCCGCCGCATCGATAATGATTTTTTTGATGCTGATGGAAGAATCGCGGCGCGCCGATATCTGCCGGAAAATATTTTCCACCATCACGACCGCGGCATCGACCAAAATTCCGAAATCGACCGCGCCGATTGACAGCAGATTGGCAGAGGCATTCTGCAGATCGAGACAAATGAAGGCGAACAGCAGCGCCAACGGGATGGTGGTGGCGACGATGAGTCCGGCGCGCACATCGTAGAGAAAGAATACGAGGACGACGATGACCAGCAGCATGCCGCGCAATAAATTTCGCTCGACCGTCTGCGTCGTCAGTTCCACCAGATCAGAGCGGTCGTAGAAGGAAAGGACCTTGACGTCCTTCGGCAGGATTTCTTCGTTGAGTTCCTTGGTCTTGGCCTCAACGCGCTTCAGCACGTCTTGGGTCTTGTCACCTGTCAGCAGCAATATGACGCCTTCGACGGCGTCGTCCTGGTCCTGGTAGCCGAACTCGCCCAGGCGCGGCGCGATATCGATGATCACGCGGCCCACATCCTTGACCAGAACCGGGGTGCCATCATGCACCGCGAGTACGACGTTGCCGATGTCCTCCAAGGTCGTCAGCCGCCCCATGCCGCGCACGTAATAGAACTGCCCGCCCTGCGAATAGAACCCGCCGCCTGCGTTGCTGTTGTTGGCTGACAAGGCGCTCTCGACCTGTTGCACCGACAGTCCCACCGCCGCAATCCGGGCCGGATCGAGCAGCACCTGATATTGCATGGTGCCGCCGCCGAAACCCGAGTCATCCGCCACGCCCGCAACGGATCGATATTGAGGCGCAACGACCCAATCCTCGAGGGTCTTGAGTTCCATCGGCGAGCGGTCAGTGCTCTGCAGCACGTAGCGATAGATCAGCCCCGAGGGCGAGGACAGGGGCGACATCGTCGGAGAGACGCCGCTCGGCAGGCTGATCAAGCCGATTCGATTGAACGCCTGTTGGCGCGCGAAATAATTGTCCGTGCCGTTGTGAAAAGTGAGGATCACGTCGGAAAGGCCGTACAGCGAGATCGAGCGAATCGTCGTCAATTGAGGAATGCCGTTCATTTGCAGCTCGACCGGCACGGTGATGAGCCGCTCGACTTCTTCGGCGGCGTGCCCTGGCCACTGCGTGATGATCTCGACGATCGGAGGCGACAGATCGGGATAGGCATCCACGGGCAGCCGGTCCAGCGACCGCGTGCCTGCGCCGATGAGCACCAGCGTCATCAGCATGACGAGAAAGCCCTGCCGCAACGACGAGGCCACGATCCGATTCATGATGGAAGCCGAGCGTGCCGCGGGTCCGCTGGGCAGATCGGCGCTCATTGACTTTGCATGAACTGCATGAAGATTCCGCCGTCGACCACGATTTTGTCGCCGGCTTGCAGACCGTCCGTTATTTCGTATTGGTCGCCGCTGCGGTAACCCAAGGTCACGTGCCGCCGGATGAAGCTACCGTCGGATTGCGCGGCGTAAACAAATGGCAGGTTCACGTCGTCGCGCAAAATGGCCGACACCGGAACCAACAGCCCGGTGCTCTCTTGGCGAGAGCGAATCTGCACTCGCACGTACATCTGCTTTTTCAAGAAGTCGCCCGGATTTTTCGCCACCACGCGCACCATGACCGAGCGGGTATCGGGATCGACCAGGGCCGAGATGTTGTCCACCGTTCCTGAGAATTTGTTCGCACCGAATCCCGTGACGATATCGGCTTGATCGCCGAGATTGATGGAGGCCAATTCCTCGCCAAAGATCTGCGTCATCACCCAGACACGCGACAGGTCGGCAACCGTAAAGCAGGGCGTCGTGCCTGCTTGCAGCAGTTGTCCCGGAGTGATGAGCTTTTCGACCACGGTTCCTGCGACCGGCGCGCGAATCGTCCCATCGACACGTGAAACCGGGCGGCCGTCGCGGATGTCCTTGAGGGTTTGAGCGGGAACCTGCAGTGAAATCAGCGCTTGCAGGGCTGCTTCGCGATCAGCCTCGGCGTTGGCGGCATCGGTTTCGGCTTGGTCTGCCTCACGTTTCGCGACGCCGTTGTGTTCTACGAGATCCTTGTCGAGGTCGGCAAGACGACGGGCCGTCTGTGCCGTGGACAATGCCTTGCGATAAGTGCTGATCGCGCCGGCAAAGTCCCCTGAATCGACGACCGCCAAGGGCGCGCCTCGTTTGACGTGATCGCCCAGCGATACCAGCAGCCGCGACACCGGGCCGGAGAAGGGCGCCAGAACGCTGGTGGCCTGGTCGTTGTCAAAATCAACCACCCCGCTCGCCTCAATCGTCTTGCGGAATTTCGACAGCGCCACCTCGTACAGGCGAATGTGCTGTTGCTGTGCCGGCGTTAGCGTCACATTGTTCGGCTTCGCCGACGCCGCCTGTTGGTCAGTTTTGCTCGAACAGCCGATGAGCATGGCGGCAGCCACGGCCGCGATGAGGACCGGGGATTTAGCCGGCGATCTAGTGGTCATGTTCTTGAGCTAAATCCGTGCGCTGCCACCAGCCGCCGCCAAGCGCCTGAAACAATGCCGCGGTATCGGCGTAACGATTGGCCTGGGCCTGAATCAGGTTGATCCGCGCTTGCTGATCGGCTTGCTCGGCGCTGAGCAGCGCAAGATAGCTGGCGTAACCGCTCTTCCATTGTTTTTGGGCTAGGTCCAAGGTAACCGTGGCGGCGCTCGCGGCGGCGGCGGCCGCCTTGAGGGCCTCGGCATCCTGCTCGAGCGCGGTCAAGGTGTCGGCGACATTCTGAAAGGCAGTCAATACGGTACTGCGATATTGCTCAGCGGCTTGCGTGTAGGCCGCCTTCGCGGCGCGCTCCTGATGCAGCAGAGTTCCACCTTGGAATAGCGGTGCGGTCAGCGCGGCACCAACGCTCCAAAACCCAGTGCCTCCGGTGAAGAGCTGGGTGATGTCGGCGGCCGAACTGCCGGTAGATGCGGTCAACACGAAATTCGGCAGCCGATTCGCTGTGGCGATGCCAATCTTGGCGCTGGCGTCATGCAAATTAGCCTCCGCCTGGCGCACATCCGGACGCTGCGCGACCAGGGTGGACGGAAGACTCAAGGGAAGCTCCTGCGGCAATTGCAGGCTCGAAAGATCGAATTCCTCCATGGGTGCCTGGTTCGGAAACCGTCCGACCAGGACTGCGAGCAGGTCGCGCAGCTGGGCGATTTGCTTAAGGAGCGGTGGCAGCGTCGCGGTGACTTGCGCGAGCTGGGCTTCTTGTGCGGCAACGTCCAGCCGGTTGGCGTAGCCCTTGGTGAGCTGGTATTGCAGGATCTTGAGGGTGTTGGAATTAAGGTCGATCAGCTGGCGAGTCGCGTCAATCTGCATCTGTGCCGCGCCAATTTGAACCGCCGTCACCACCACATTGGAGCTCAGCGTGGTAAAGGCCGCGATCATTTGGAAGCGAACCTCCTGTTCCTGCGCCTCCAACGACTCCACGGTGCGCCGATTCAGGCCGAACACATCCGGCGCATAGGAAACGCTTACCTGCGGGGTGAAGAGATTGTAGAGAAAGACGTTCGAATTGAGCGCGGGGGAGATTTGCCCGGACTGGCGCTGGCGCGAGGCCGAAAAGTTTGCCGACACGGCGGGGTAGTAAGCGCCGCGCTGCGCCAGGACGTTTTCCCGCGCAACCGATAGCGCCGCCTGCGCCGCTTTCAAGTCGTGATTGTTGAGCAGGGATTGTTCAATCAGATCATTGAGCGGCTGCGAATGAAACAGAGTCCACCAGTTTGCGGCGATGTCTTTTCCCTGCGCAAAGGTCTGTGCAGCGCCGCCGGCGACCTCCGGAGCCGCAGCGGTGCTCGCCACGGGATGCGAGGTGAAGTCGCCGCCGTCGGGAGGCGCCGGCGCCTTGAAATTAGGGCCGACCGCGCAACCGGCGGCCGCCAAAAAGCTCAAGATCACGATGCAGGACAGCACGTGCGACGCATGCAGGTGCTTGTGTAGGGATGCTGGTTTAGGCAATGAGAGTCTCGACGCGCGATAGTTTTTAAGCAGCTCTCGAACGTCCGCCGTTATTCTAAACACAGTCCCGGGTTGCTCGATAAGCCGATAAATATACCCTGTTCGAGCGGCAAGCTCGATTAGAGTTCGGTTTTTCTTAACCTCAGGGCTGTTGACCTTCCCCCGACAATGCGATGAAGTCCATGCCCTATTGAGCATTGAGGCGGGCTTTGCCGGCAGACCGGCCATAAGAAAACTTACGCTTGGGGAGATATGCGTCTACACACTGGGCTTCTGATACCTGCGATTTTTGTCGTTTCCAATGCGCTGTCTCAGGAGGTGGCCGAGCAAGCCGCGGCCCCGCCGGGCAGCGCCGCTGCCGTGGTCGCCCATGGCGCGACCTTGTTCAAATCGAGGTGCGCTTCCTGTCACGATCCGGCGGTCGATCGCGCGCCGCCTAAGACGGCGCTGGCGAGACGCTTTCCCGACGACATCGCAACGGCGCTCAAAACCGGCGTCATGCAACCGATGGCGGCGGACTTGAGCGACGAAGACATCCGGTCGATCGCCACCTATCTGGGCGCCGATGGGATGACCGAGCAGGCGGCCGATCCGCCCGCGTGCGCCACGACAGCGAAGTTCACGTTGTCGGGTTCTGGCTGGAACGGCTGGAGCATTGATGCCTCCAACTCGCGCTATCAAGCGGATCCGGGTCTCTCGATGGCCGACGTGCCGCGGCTCAAGGTCAAATGGTCGATGACCTATACCGGAGGTCGCTACGGCCAGCCGACCGTGGTGGGCGGGCGACTGTTTTTGACGAGCTCCAGCAGCCGAATTTACGCGCTGGACGCAAAAACCGGCTGCATGATTTGGCGCTTCGATGCAGATGCCGGCGTGCGCACGACCCCGGTGATCGGGCAGATCAAGGGTGCCTCGCCGAGCGGGTACGTGATGTTTTTCGGTGATTTCCAGCGCAGCGTCTACGCCCTCGATGCCGCCACCGGCAAACGTCTGTGGAAGGTGAGCGTCGAAGGCCATCCGCGCGCCACGCTGACCGGCGCGCCGGCACTGTATAAAGGACTGCTCTATGTTCCGCTGTCCTCGTGGGAGGAGACGGCGGGCGGCGTCGGCTCGTACGGATGCTGCACGGCGCGCGGCGGGCTTGCGGCGCTTGACGTCAGGAACGGGCGGGTGGTCTGGAAGACCTATGCGATCGGGCAGGAGCCCCAACCCACCGTCAAGAACTCCGCGGGGACTCAGATGTTCGGGCCAGCCGGCGCTGCGGTCTGGTCGGCACCGACCATAGACGCCAAGCGTGGCGTGGTCTATGTCGGGACTGGTGACACGTACACGGATGTCAGGGAAAACGGCTCCGACGCCATCGTTGCCATGGATCTTAAGACCGGCGAGGTCAAATGGAGAAACCAGGTCACCGAGAACGATAGCTTTTTGATGGGCTGCTATCGTGCGGGGACCGTCAACTGCCCGACCGTCGTCGGTCCCGATCACGATTTTGGCGCATCGCCGATACTCTTCAGACTGCCGAGCGGCAAGGACATTTTATTGGCGGGTCAAAAATCCGGCGTGGTCTTCGGAATGGATCCGGACCACGAGGGTAGAACCCTGTGGCGCAACAAGGTGGGCAACGGCGGTGCCTTGGGCGGCATCGAATGGGGCATGGCCGCCGATACGAAGCGGCTGTATGTCGCGGTGGCCGATATCGGCGCGCCGCCGCCGAAGGGCAAGCCGGGACTCTCGGCGCTCGATCCTGCCACCGGCGAGCAGCTGTGGTATACCGCGGCTCCCAAGGTAGCCTGCAATTACAGCGGGCGATGCCTGCTGGGGCAGTCGGCGGCACCCACGGCAATTCCCGGACTGGTTCTCTCCACGACCATCGACGGGCATCTGCGCGCCTACGGCGTGGCCGACGGCAAGATTGTCTGGGATTTTGATACCGCCGCGCAGAAGTACCAGACCATCAACGGCGTGAAGAATCAAAGCGGCGGTTCGCTTGACGTGGCGGGGCCCACGGTGGCGGGCGGCTTGATGTACCTCATGTCAGGTTATGCCGGTGCGCTGGGCGGAGCGCCCGATAATGTGTTGCTGGTATTTTCGGTGGACGGGAAATAATCGCCATGCGCGCTGCCATAACACTTATCGCTCTGGGATTGATCGCCATGGGCGCCCGTGCCGCGGCCGGCCCGGAATTCTCGATCAGCTACACGGCCGCACAAAGTAGCGGTCCGCTCGACGGTCGAGTGATTCTGTTGTTGAGCCGCGATTTGACGCGCGAGCCGCGCAGTCACGTCGAGCCCGATGAGCCGATGGCGAGCCCCTATATTTTCGGCCGCAATGTCGATGCCCTGGCCCCGGGCACCGTCGTCGTGATGAACGACGATGCGTTCGGTTGGCCGGCGGCGCATTTATCGGCGATTCCGACGGGGGACTACCTGATTCAGGCGGTGCTCAATCGCTATGAAACGTTTCACCTGGCGGACGGCCGTGTTCTGAAATTGCCCCCCGACAAGGGCGAGGGTCAGCAGTGGGCCAATAAGCCCGGCAACCTGTATTCGACGCCGCTTCGGCTGCACTTAGACGCGTCCCACCCGGTGAGGACAGCGCTAATTCTTGACCAGCAAATCGCGGCGGTCGTGCCCAAGACGGACACCGAGTTCGTGAAACACATCCGCATCCGCAGTGAGTTGTTGTCGCGATTCTGGGGCCGCGACGTCTTCCTCGGCGCTCACGTCCTGGTACCGAAAGGCTTTGATGCGCATCCGCAGGTGCGATATCCCGTCATGGTGTTCCACGGCCATTACCCCGATGACATCTCGGGATTTCGCACGACGCCGCCAGATGAGAATCTCAAGCCGGATTACTCGCAGCGCTTTCATCTCCCCGGCTACAACCGCATACAGCAACAAGAAGCCTATGCCTTCTATCAGAAGTGGATCTCTGCCGATTTCCCGCGATTCCTGGTGGTCGAGATCGAGCATGCGAATCCCTACTACGATGACAGCTATGCCGTGAATTCCGCCAATCTCGGACCCTACGGCGATGCCATCAACAAGGAACTGATTCCCGAGATCGAGCGGCGCTTTCGCGGCATCGGCGCGGGCTGGGCGCGCTTCACCTACGGCGGCTCGACCGGCGGTTGGGAGGCCCTTGCGACGCAGGTCTTCTACCCGGACATGTACAACGGCGCGTTCGCCGCGTGTCCCGATCCGATCGACTTTCGCGCGTACACGCTGATCAATCTCTACGAGGATTCCAACGCCTACGTGTTGAAGGGCGAGGCGCTGTCGGTGGAGCGTCCGGCGTTCCGCAATTATTTAGGCGAGATATTTGCGACTCAGCGCGATGCCAATTACATGGAATTGGCTCAAGGAGACCGCAGCCGTTCCGGCGGCCAGTACGATATTTGGCAGGCCGTATTTGGGCCCGTGGGAAGCGACGGATACCCGAAACCGATCTTCGACAAGGTCAGCGGCGTGATCGATCCGCAGGTAGCCGCTTATTGGCGCGATCACTTTGATCTTTCCTACATCATCGCGCGCGATTGGACCACGCTCGCGCCGAAGCTCAAAGGAAAGATTCATCTCTACGTGGGCAGCGGCGATAACTATTATTTAACCGATTCGGTGTATTTCGCGCAGGAGCGGCTCGAATCGCTGCGGCCCGCCTACGGCGGCACGGTGGCGTACGGCGATCGCGCCGAGCATTGCTGGAACGGTGATCCGAAGCTGGCCAACGCCTATTCGCGGCTGCACTACAATTTCCAGTACCTGCCCGTCATTCTCGAGCGCATCGCGGCTTCGGCGCCTGCGGGTGCAGACCTCAAGAGCTGGCGTTACTAGCGTCAAAAAGTGCGGCCGACCGGCAGGGTCGGCCGCACACGATGCCTAGTTGATAATCGCCTGATAGGTCAATGCGTGCGACAGGCCGCGCACGTCTGGAACACCGTTGACGGCGGCCGCGCCGGTACCCGCCACTTGTTGAATCATGCCGACCACGATCAGTTGATTCACCGGATCGATCCAGAACCAGGTTCCCGCCGCGCCGCCCCACCAAAAAGCACCCTTGCCGTAGTAGCCGCCGGCCGCCACGGGGTCGGTATACACGGCGAAGTCCAGTCCGAATCCGGCACCTGGCGCGAGAATCGGCACGGTCGGCGCCAGTACATTGCTGTGCATGAGTTCAACCGTCAGCGGCGACAACAGTCGCACGCCGTCCAATTGGCCGCCGTTCAACAGCATTTGGCAGAAGCGCATATAGTCGGTCGCGGTGGACACCAGGCCGCCGCCGCCGGAGGACAGCGCAGGTTTCGCGGAGAAATCGTGATTGAACCCTTCGTGCTCGACCTGCAACTTGCCGTCCTTGTCGTAGTTATACATTTCCACGAAGCGATTCAATTTTTCTTTCGGCACATAAAAGCCGGTATCCACCATGCCGAGCGGCTTGAAAATGCGCTTGTCCAAGAATTCCTCGAAAGGCATGCCGGAGAGTTTCTGCACGATGTAGCCTTGGATGTCCACGGCCACGCTGTAGTGCCATTCGGTACCGGGTTGGGCATTGAGCGGTAATTTCGCCATGCGTTTGATGAACTCGTCCAGCGTGTTCTTGACGTTGAGGACGTCGGCTTCGCGCTGCAGTTTATCCACCGGTGTATTGCTGAAAAATCCGTACGTGAAGCCGGCGGTGTGTGACATCAACTCGCGCATGGTCATCGGATGAGCCTGATCCTTGAGGACCATGTTGTTGCTGGCATCCGTCGCGTAAACCTTCAAATTGGCGAATTCCGGAATGTATTTGGACACCGGATCGTTCAGCTGCCATTTGCCATCTTCGAACAACAGCATCATCGCCACGCCGGTGATCGGCTTGCTCATCGAGTAGATGCGAAAGATGCTGTCCTTCTGCATGGGCGCGTTGGCCGCAATATCGCGTTTGCCGGTGGCGTCGAACGCCACTACCTTGCCGTGACGCGCGACCATGGTGACAACGCCGGCGAGGCGGCCCTGATCCACGAGATTCTTCATCCCCTCGCCAAGGCGAGCGAGGCGCTCGCTCGACATGCCGACACTCTCTGGTTTGGCCGTGGGCAGCTCATGTCCTGCCGCCATCGCCGGTTGAATGCAGATGGCGCTCAATGTCAAGATGGCCAGTAAACGCGCTAGACGCATGCGAAGACTCCCTATTGAATGTTATTTATCTAACCTAATCTTCAAGTGTATGCCGCCTTGCGCCCGGCGGGAACGGGTGGCAGGCGTTTTTCAGCTGTGCGCGAGCATCCAGCGCGACATAAGGTCGAATAGCGCGGCGCGCTCCCCTTCGTTATGCACTTCGTGAAGCAATCCGGGGTATGTCACCAGTTGCTTGTCGCGCGATGCGATCGCGTCGATGAGAGCGCGGGATCCGCTCGGCGGACAAACGCTGTCCGCTTCGCCGTGCACGGCGAGCCACGGCAGATGGATCCTCGCGGCGTTCGCGCGGCAATTCTTGCAGGCGAGGGCAAAGCCATACAGCAAACGCAGGCTCGCGGAATGCGGAACCAAGGGATCGCTCATATGTTCGCGTTGAAGTTCCTGATCCTGCATGAGCGCGCTCGCATCGATGCGAAGATTTATCCGCAGGCGAGGGGCGATTGCCGCCGCGAACCGCATCGCGTAGCCCGCTGCCCCATCGAGTTTCGGCAGGGCATCGAGGGCGCAGCCGGTCGTGATGACGCCGCGCGCCCAGGGCAGGCCACGGATGGCCGCCAGCGTCACGACGATCGAGCCCATGCTGTGGCCCCAGACGAACAAGGGCAGCACCGCAAATCTTAAGCGTACCGCCGCGCCGACCGAATCCACGTCATTCGCGAAGTCGGCAAAATCCTCGACATGCGTGCGAACCCCGGGTGATTCTCCATGTCCGCGCTGGTCGTAGACGAAACAGGCAATGCCTTTGGCCGCCAGCGCCTCGGCCACGTGGTGATAGCGACCGCCATGCTCCGCGATTCCGTGCACGATAATGAGTCCGGCCCGTGCGCCCTCGGGTACCACCTCATAGCCCGGGAATTGCGCGATCATGCGCCGGTGTCGGAGAGGGCAGTGGGAGTACGTTGTGAAAAAATTACGACACGGGCCAGCAGCGGGCCTGGCTTCCTTGGGGCGGCTGGGAATGTCTATGGCGGGAAACAAGGCCTTCACGGCGGCAATTGTACGGTGTCGCGCGCGCCGCTTGGCTTTTCTTTAGACTTCGCGAAGCCGGAACAGCTTGCTCTGCGTCCGGTCGATGTCGCGTTCGCCCTCGGATTCCCGCTTGGTATCGCGACGCACGAATCTTTCAATTTCGGCAGCAGGCACGGCGGCGCTGCGAAAGAAGCCCTGGTATTGATCGCATCCCATGCGCTTCAGAATGCCGAGTTGCTCCTCGGACTCCACGCCTTCCGCGATGACCTTCAGGCGAAGACCATGGGCCAGCGAGATGATGGCGCGCACGATGGAGGCATCGCCGGCATTCGACGCCACGTCGCTGATGAAGCTGCGGTCAATCTTCAGCTTGTCGATCGGGAAGCGCTGCAGGTAGCTCATGCTGGAATATCCGGTGCCGAAATCATCGATCGCGACCACGACGCCCACCTCGCTCAGCTCCTCGAGCAATGCCACCGATGTCTCGGCGTTGCTCATCAGGGTCGCTTCGGTCAATTCGATCTCTAAGTAGGTGGCGTCAAGCGAATGTTCCTGCAGCGCTGCATGGACTTTCTTGACGAAGTTGGCTTGCCGGAACTGCAGCGGCGATACATTCACCGCGACACGCAAGAACGGCATTTGGCGCTGTTGCCACTCGCGTGCTTGCCGGCAGGCCTCCCGGACGACCCAATCGCCGATTTCCAGAATCAAGCCGCTTTCTTCGGCGATGGGAATGAATTCTCCGGGCAATATTAATCCGCGCGTCGGGTGCCGCCAGCGTATCAACGCCTCGACGCTGCGCATCTCGCCGGTCGCAATGTCGATCTTCGGCTGATAGTGAAGCGTCAGTTGGCCTCGGGACAGGGCGCTGCGAAGCTCGGCTTCGATTTCCAGACGCTCGCGCGAGAAGCCCATCACGCTGGAATCGAAAAATCGAAAAGTCTTGCGGCCGCATCGCTTGGCGAAGTACATGGCTTCGTCGGCACGTGCCAGAAGCTCCTCGGCATTCTGGCCATCGAGGGGATAGCGCGCAATGCCGATGCTCGGGCTGACGTGCAGTTCCAGGCCGGTCAATTGATACGGTTGCGACAGTGCCGACATCCAGCGGGCGACCAGGACCTCCACTTCTTCGGCGGAGCCGGCGTTGCGCAACAGCAGGAGAAACTCATCCCCTCCGGCGCGCGCCACAATGTCGACCGGGCGTGTGATCGAGAGCAGCCGTTCGGACACGTGCTTGAGCAGGGCGTCTCCCGCGCCGTGGCCCAAGGAGTCATTGATGAGCTTGAAGCGGTCCAGATCGAAGACGCAGACCGCAAACGGCTGTCGTGCATGGACCGCCTGTTGCAAGTGCTCGACAAACAGCACTCGGTTCGCAATGCCCGTCAGCGCATCGTGCGTTGCTTGCCGCTTCAATTCCAGATTGACACTGGCGAGGGATCGGTCGCGTTCCTTGAGCAAGTGGATCGAATCGCGCAGCTGTCGGCGTCGATCCTGCAGGCGCAGGCGCAGCCCGCGGCCGAATACCCCCAGCAGTATGCATCGACCCAGGGTGGCTACAAAGCACATCCACACCAGGGCCCGCTCCATCGGCGTGGCCTGCGGAACCAGTATTCTCGCGTTGATCGCGGACATGACCAGCGCCGCAGCGATGGCGACGCCGATCCACGCGATCGCCGCCTGTCGCTTCGAGAGACCCAGGCTCGCGCAGCCAAAAACCACGAACAGCACCGTGAAGAAATAGAATGCCATTTGCGGCGCAAGCGCCGCGAACACGACTTGAATGGCGCTTGAGCCGATGACTTGGGCAAAGGCGAACTCGCTGTCGTTGCGACGATGTCGGATCGCCCAGGCGCGCAGCAGCAGGAATACCGAGCTGTCGAGCAACCCGATGGCCGTGTAGGCCAGAGGAATGGTAAAGCTGATGGTTCCGGTGGAGGCGAAGCCTGTCAGCAGAGCACCGTCGATGACATAGCTGATGGCGACCGCCAATATCATCCGGACGCCGATGCTGCCTTCAGGCAATGATTTGGCGGGGCTCATGGCACGCGATAGTCCACCAAAGCCGAGGACATTTACCGCGACATGGTTCAATAAACCAGAGGCTTAAGGCGATTTCTCGACGGAATACCGGTTATTCGCCACGAAATCACGATCGGTCAGCGTGGCAAGGAACGCCAGCAAATCGGCGCGTTCCGCGCTGGACAGGGCGAAGGGTCGAATCCGCCGGTCCTGCCAGGCACTTTTGTGGCCGCCCCGGACGTAGTGATCCAACACCTCCTCGAGAGTGGCCAGGCTGCCGTCGTGCATGTAAGGCGCGGTGAGCGCCACATTGCGCAACGTCGGCACGCGAAACTTGCCCATATCGTGGGCATGATGCGTGACCTCGATGAGACCTTGATCGCTCTTAGGATAGCCGCCGTGCGTGTCCACATCGTAAAGGCCGGTGTTGGCGAACAGCGCCTTGACCTGCGGGTGCCCCTCGAAGACCAAGGGCCCCGAGAAGTTGAGTCCGGAGTGGCATTGGGCGCAGCCGACGCGGGCTGAATAAAAGAGCGCCATGCCGCGCTTCGCCGACTCGGAAATGGCCGCGCGCTCGTCGTCGAATATATAGCGATCGAACGCTGAGCGGCCGGAGATCAAGGTGCGTTCGAACGCGGCAATGGCCTTGATGATGTGGTCCATGGTCAGTGCCGGGGGCGGACCTGGAAACGCGGCGGCGAATTGCTCTAGGTAAGTAGCATCCCGGGAAATCGATCTGACCGCCGAGTCTCCGCCGCCCTTGAGGCCCATCTCCACCGGATGTTCGTTGAACAGCGGCTGCCGCATTTGTGCCTCGAGCGAGCGCACGGTCGGGTTGCCCCAGGTGAACGCGGCATTGTAGGCCACGTTGGCGAGACTCATGGCGCTGCGCCTTACGGTCTCGCCGGTCGCCCCGAGCGCCTGCGCTCGGCCGTCGGTGAAAGCCAGTTCCGGCCGATGACAGCTTGAGCAGGCATAAAGACCGGTGGATGAGAGGCGAGTGTCGAAGAACAGGCGTCGTCCGAGGGCCACTTTCGGTGCGGATATCGGGTTATCCGCAGGGACCACAGGCCGGGGGAAGCCCGGCGGCAGGTGCCATTCATAACCTGAGGGATCGTCAGCGGCGAATGCAGCACTGATCGCCGCAAACGCCGCTAGAACAATTAAGTGAACGCGAATTTACGCGAGTCCTATCTCCAGGGTTGCGCCGCGCCGATCGCGAGCGACGCCGTCTGCGCCGCAATCCCCGCGCGCTCGTCCATCCATTTTGTGAAGGCCTCGACATCCGCCGATGACAGGCCTTGCGCATCCTGGCGGCGCGCGTCGGCCCAGTGATGCATCGCCTCCATCAATTCGTTGGCGAGAGGCCGTGAATCTTTGAACAGCGTCATGTAGGCGGTCTTCGCCTCTTCGATCTGGTTCAAGCCGAGATACGCCTCGCCGCGGTATTCAAGGGCTTCCGGATAGTCGGGGTTGATTTGCAGCGCCTTGGCGTATGCCGCCAACGCATCGTCATAGTTACCCAAGTGACGATTGGCAAACCCTAAGTAGTTCCAGGCCTGGTACATTTTTGGCTGAGCGCCGACCGCGTCTATGAAGGAGGCCAGCGATTCACGATAGTACTTTTGAGCCTTGTCATGCGCCTTGGCCACTTTGTCGGGTGTGGAAGCCTTGGCCGCATCCGCGTCATACTCCTGCGCCTTTTTGATGCTGTGCACTCCGGAATTGTAGGCCGACTTTGCGATCTCGTCGGGGCTGCGCGGCGTGCTGATCATTCCGGAGCGACCGGCGCTGCTGCTGGGCATGGGTCCCCCGCCGCTCGCGAGCGCGAGCGTGACCGGGGTCAGCGCCAGGGTGGCGATGAGGACAGAACCGAGATAGCTTCGCATAGCATCCTCCCCTAAAGTTCGATGGCCAATGATGTCTTGCCAGTGAGTACCCGTGCGCTCCCCGTTGGTTTAACCGATTGCGTTGCAACTCGGCATCTATTGAGGTCCCATGAGTTCGGCTGCCGGGTGCGGCAGCGTCGCGACTTGCTTAGCTGTCACCTCGGGGGCGAAGTTGTTTTCAAAGTGGCTGCGCACATAATTGACGACCTCGGCGATTTGGGCGTCGGTCAAGTGCGTGGCACGGCTCTGGCCGGCCGGTTGGCCGAAGGGCGGCATGCCGTTGCGTCCATTGAGCACGGTCAGGGCCACGAACTGCCAGGACACGAACTTGTTGTTGGCCGCCAGCTTCGGATAAGTCCCGGCGCCCGTCGCGCCCGCGCCGCCCTGCATATGGCACCCCACGCAAATATGATCGTAGATCTGCGCACCGCTCAATGAGGCGATTTCCGCCCGCGACGCGAATAACGGGCTGTCCGCGTACGCGGCGCCCGCTACCCACGCGACTGACAACAGCAGAAGGGTTCTCATACCTTGGCTCCCCGCGACACGGCGCGTTGATGCAGTCGGCCGACGGCATCGAGGGCTGAGGTGACCGCCCCTTCCTGCCAGCCCCCTAAGTACGAGGCGTGCTCGCCCGCGAGCGCTACGCGCCCGTCGATCTGGCACAGATCATCGTAATGTTGGGCGCGAGTCGCAGAGCTCCATAGGCCAAAGCAGCCCAGGGTGAAGGGCGAGCGATGCCATGCCACGGCAATGCCGTTGTCGAACTCGCGGTGATACTGCGGATGAATTTGGCTGCCATAATCGACCACCTTGCGCACGCGTTCCTGCGGCGTCATCGCGGTGAACTGCATCGCGTTCAATCCCCACACGTAGGCGCCCAACAACACCCCCTTGCCGCCGCTTTGAAAGCCGGTGTTGGGATAACCGATATTGGAGATCGGCAGGTCGGTATAGGTAATCCCGCCATAGATGTGCTCGTCTTCCTCCCAGAAGCGCCGCTTGAACTGTAAGCCCACCTTAATCGCGGCCGCATAAGGGACCGCCGCCACCGCCGAGGCCATGGCTTGACCGACGTTCATCGGAATTTGCGCAAGAACGGGCAGCGGGATGGTGCAGAGGCACCAATCCGCCCGCACCGTCTGTCTCGTGCCTTGGGTGTTACTGTCGACAAAGGCGACCGTGACGCCATGATCGTCTTGGTGAATCTCGATGACCTTGCTGCTGTACCGAATAAGGGGTCCGAGCTCCCGCCCAAACGCCTCGCCGATCCGCCCCATGCCGCCCGCCGGTTGGAACAGCGCCGTCTGCATATCGAAGGTGTCCCCGTTGGGGATTCCTTGCCACAGGCCTGAATCGAGGATGTCGTTGAGGCCCACGGGATTCGAGGCAATGGGCCGCGCACTCAAACCACCGCCCGGATTCTTGGCGTAGCCCCGCCGCTCGCTGGCCGCCTCGCTCGATGCGTAGGTGTAGTCCTTATCGAGGGCCCCCCATGCGCGCAGCGACTCGAGCAGTCTTTCCTGATCCTCCTTGCTGACCGCGGCGTCGAGGGAGTTTTGTCGGGTGGCTTTGGCCAGAAGCTCCGCGACATGTCCCTGATAGTCGGCCTTGATCTCGCGAAAGCGCTGCGGCTTGCCGCCGAACGCCCGAGTGCTGTGCAAATAGGCGTTGTAGTTCACCTGGAAGAAAGGCTCCAACGCCACCCCGAGGCGCTTGGCGTAGTGCATCATGCCGTGATGGTGATAGGGGATACGCCAAGGACCGGGGTTGATGTACAAGTCCTTGTCAAACTCGCATTGCTGCGTC
The DNA here is from genome assembly GCA_963749775.1 of uncultured Gammaproteobacteria bacterium. GTDB lineage: Bacteria > Pseudomonadota > Gammaproteobacteria > Steroidobacterales > Steroidobacteraceae > Bog-1198. The sequence goes on along the minus strand of CAVVPB010000001.1, from coordinate 550,053 downwards.
TCGCCACCGAGCTCGGTATAGCGGTCGCCGCCGCGCAGCGTCCAGTTTCGGCCGCCCGGCCTTGCGTTGTATTCAAGGATTTGGACTTTGTAACCGGCGTTGCGCAGCTCATACGCGGCGGTCATGCCGGCCATGCCGGCACCCAGAATCAGGACCGAGGCATCTTTCGGTGCACCCTGCAGGTCAACGGGCCCTTGATAGGGGGATTCGGCTGCGAATCCAAGGCTGCTCATCGCGTGGTACATCGCGGTGCTACCCGCGGTGGACCCGATCATCTGCAACAGTTGGCGGCGACTTAACGAATACGAACCATCCTCATTTCCCATTGCGTCCTCAGATGCAGCGCCATGTCCCCCGCGATCCATAGTACCTCACCCAGCCCGCAGCGTATCGGGGCGTGATCTTGTTTTCGGAACTGCCGTCCGCGGCGCAGGTCCTATAGAATGGCAATCAGTTCCTAAGTGTGTGAGGCCAAGGCGGTCTTATGCAAAAGCTCAATAAACGACGATTACTCCTGGCAGCGTGTGCATGTGCCGCCCTCGCGACCAGCTCCCCGGTGTTCGCGCAGCACGGCGGAGGCCATGGCGGCGGCGCGCACGGCGGCGGCTATGCGCATGGCGGGTGGCATGGCGGCTACGGTTGGCACGGCGGCTATGGTTGGCACGGCGGCTAGGCGGCTATTGGCCTGGCTATTGGTACGGCGGGTACTGGGGCCCCTGGGGCTGGGGTTGGGGTTGGCCTTATTATTCCTCCGCCTATTGGTGGGGCGGAGTCCCTTACTATTATGCCGACAACGTCTATTACACGTGGGACGGCGCCGCGGGTCAGTATCAATCGGTTGCGCCACCGGCTGAAGTCTTAAGACAGCACCAAGCGGAAGGCGCGGCTCCCAGCGAACTCGTGGTGTATCCGAAGAACGGCCAGAGCGAGGAGCAGCTCGGCAAGGATAGGTTCGAGTGCCATCGCTGGGCCGCCGGCCAAACCGGATTTGATCCGACGCAAGTCGGGGGCGGATCGGCTCCGGGCAATCGGGCTGATTACGCTCGCGCCCAAGCCGCATGCCTCGAAGGCCGCGGATATAGCGTCAAGTAGGCGCAGCTTACTGAAGCCTGTCTTCGCGGCCATGCCGGCCCCTGAGCGGCGCACAAAAGCTTTTTTCGACATGCACCGGCGAGCATGGCAAAATACGCGGCTTTTGACCGGCCCCTAAGGCCGTCCGGCCCCAAAAAGGCCTCCCCAAACTCTTACGGAATTCTGCTATGGCCCGCACTACTCCTCTTTCCGATATCCGCAATATCGGCATCATCGCTCACGTCGACGCCGGCAAGACCACGACGACCGAGCGCATCCTGTATTACACGGGGCGTAAGCACACGATCATCGATATTCATGACACCAAGGATTTGAAGACCTCGACCACGACTGATTATCTGGAACAGGAACAGAAACGCGGCATTACCATACAAAGTGCCGCAGTGTCCGCCTTCTGGCGTGACAAGAAGATCAACCTCATCGATACGCCGGGACACGTTGATTTCACCATCGAGGTGAACCGGTCGCTGCGCGTGCTCGACGGCGCCGTGGTGGTTTTCGACGGCGTCGCGGGCGTCGAGCCCCAATCGGAAACAAATTGGCGCCTGGCCGACAATTACGACGTTCCGCGCATTTGCTATGTGAACAAAATGGATCGCAGCGGCGCCAATTTCTTGCGCTGCGTCGATATGATCAAGAAGCGCCTCGGCGCCCGTCCGCTGCCCGTGCAGCTGCCGCTCGGATCGGAAGACAACTTCAAGGGCATGGTCGATCTGGTGGAAATGAAGGCACTGGTCTGGGAGTCCGACGATAAGGACGCCGAGTGGAAGGTGCTGGAGGTGACGCCGGATCTGGCCGACAAGCTGCACATCACCGTGCCGAGCGATCGTCAGCTGCTGGCCAATGTCGCCCAGTTCCGCACCGAGCTGGTGGACACCTGTCTTGAGCAAAACGACGAAGCGATGGAGGCGTATCTGACCCACGGCACCGTTCCGTCGGCCGACATCTTGCGCCAGTGTTTGCGCAAGGGAACATTGAATTCCGCTTTCACGCCGGTGCTGTGCGGCTCTTCATACAAGAACAAGGGCGTGCAGCAGGTGCTCGATGCCGTGGTCGACTATCTGCCGGCGCCCACCGATGTGGCGTCCATCAAGACCGTCGACGCCGACGGTCATCCGATCGGCGAACGCAAAACCTCGGACGATGAACCTTTCTCGGCGCTTGCCTTCAAGGTCATCAATGACATTTACGGCGCGCTGACCTTTATTCGCGTCTACTCCGGGGTGCTGACCAAGGGCGCGCAGGTCCTGAATTCGACTCGCGGCAAGCGCGAGAAAATCGGCCGCATGGTGGAAATGTTCGCCAAGGAAGCCAATCCGGTGGAGGAAGCGCGCGCGGGCGACATCATCGCATTGGTATCGCTGGCCGATACCGAAACGGGGGATACTCTGTGCGACGCGGCGAACCCGGTGGTGCTCGAACGCATGCGTTTTCCCGAGCCGGTCATCAGCGTGTCGGTCAAGGCGAAAACCAAGGCCGAGCAGGAGAAATTCGGCAATGCGCTCGGCAAGATGGTCCGCGCCGATCCGTCGCTGCATCTGGAGACGGATCGCGACACCGGCCAAACCATCCTGCGCGGCATGGGCGAACTGCATTTGGAGGTCACGCTCGACCGCATGCGCACCGAGTTCGGCGTCGAAGGCACCATGGGCGAACCGCAAGTCGCCTATCGCGAAACCATCACCAAGAAGATCACCGAACAATACATTCACAAGAAGCAGACCGGAGGCGCCGGCCAGTTCGCGGAAGTATGGATCGTCTTCGAACCCCTGGAGCGCAGCACGGGCTTCGAGTTTGTCGATGAGACCGTCGGCGGCTCGGTGCCGCGCGAGTTCGTGCCCTCGGTAGAGAAGGGTCTTAAGGTGCAGAAGGAAGACGGCGTGCTGGCGCATTACCCGACGGTGGACTTTCGGGCCACCTTGATCGATGGCAGCTTCCACGACGTCGATTCGAATGCGATGACATTTGAAATCGCCGCCAAGGCGGCGTTTCGCGAAGGGATCCGCAAGGCGGCACCGATTCTGCTCGAGCCGGTCATGAAGGTCGAAACCGTCACGCCGGGAGACTACTTGGGAGACGTCATTGGCGACATCAACCGTCGGCGCGGCTCGGTGCAAGACCAGTTGGAGCGCGGCACCAATATCGCGGTCGTAGCGATCGTGCCGCTGTCGGAAATGTTCGGCTACATTGGGCAATTGCGCGGCATGACCAGCGGCCGCGCTTCGTACACCATGGAGTTCTCGCACTACGAGCCGGTGCCACGCAACGTCGCCGACGAGGTGATTGCCGAAGTCGCGAAGGCCAAGGCTGCACTGACGGCCTAAAGTATCGCGGGCGGATGGTAGCGTCGTCCCGCTTCGTGCGGGACGATTTTCCGGCTGAATTTGATCGGTTAGGATCGGGTTCCGCCGTCGCCAGGAGCCCATCGCTGCCGCTTGTGCGTCCGCATCCGTCGCGGGTCGTCTTTAGGGGAGAGGACGATGGTTAAAATTCTAAAAAGCTTCACCGAGCATCCGCGGGTCAAACAATTGGGACCCGGCCTGATCACGGGTGCGGCCGACGACGATCCGAGCGGCATTGCGACGTATTCCCAGGCCGGTGCGCAGTTCGGCTACAACATGCTGTGGACGGTGCTGTTCACGTTTCCCCTGATGGTCGGCATTCAGATGGTCAGCGCGCGCCTCGGCTTTATTACGGGCAAGGGCTTGGCGGCGAACGTCAAGGCGGTTTTTCCGCGGCCCGTGCTCTACGGCATCGTGGGACTCTTGCTCATCGCCAACACCATCAATATTGCCGCGGACATCGCCGCCATGGGTGAAGCGCTGCGGCTGTTGCTGGGCGGTTCGGCGCATTTGTACTCGGTGCTTTTCGGCGCGCTGTGCCTGATCCTTCAGGTCTATCTGCGCTACGAGACTTATGTCCGCTACCTGAAATGGTTGACGCTGGCGTTGCTCGCCTACGTCGCGGTCATATTCACGATCCACGTGCAATGGAGCGCCGTCATCAGCGCCTTGGTGCTGCCGCGGCTGGCGCTGGATCACAACACGATCACGATCATCGTGGCGGTGTTCGGCACGACGATCAGTCCTTATCTGTTTTTTTGGCAGGCCGCGCAGGAGATGGAGGACCAACGAGAGACCAATGCCCGAAACGGCGGCGCATCGTCGCTGCCGCACACGGCGGAGTTCGCGCGCCGGCATATGCGGCGCATTCGATGGGACACGTATGTGGGCATGGGTTTTTCGAATCTGATCGCCTTCTTCATCATATTGAGCGCCGCGGCGACCTTGCATGTGGCAGGCATCGTTGACATTCAAACCTCCGCGCAGGCCGCGGAGGCGCTGCGGCCCTTAGGGGGGCCCGCCGCATTCCTGTTGTTCAGCCTGGGGATCATCGGTACCGGGATGCTGGCCGTGCCGGTGCTGGCGGGCTCGGCGGCCTACGCCGTTTCTGAAAGCTTTGATTGGCAATCCGGCATGGCCAGAAAGTTGCCCGAGGCCATGGGGTTTTACGGCATCATCGCCATCGCAACGGCGGGCGGCGTTGCTTTGAACTTCACGCATTTGGATCCGGTGCGCGCATTGCTGTGGAGCGCCGAGATCAACGGCATCATCGCGGTGCCCATCATGGCCGTCATGATGATTCTCGCCTCGCGTGCGGACGTCATGGGCCACTTCGTGATCAGGCCGCGATTGCGCCGGCTCGGGTGGATCGCAACGGGAGTCATGGCGGTGACCGTGGCGGCGATGCTGGGCACAAGCTAGGCGAGCTTGGGCTGTGGACCCTGTAGACTAGAACGACCGACGATTTGTCGTAGCTGTGAGCCTTGTGACCGGCCCTAATCCCAATAGCGATCCGTTGCCGGTGGCGCTCGGCGCGACCTCGACCCCTGAGCCCAGTGAGCGCCTGAACACCAAGGCCGCGGGAATCATCGGATTGGCGGTGATGTGCAGCCGTCTGCTGGGGCTGCTGCGCGAGCAGATTTTCGCCGCCCTTTTCGGCGGCGGCATGGCGATGGACGCATTTACGGCGGCGTTTCGCATCCCGAATCTGTTGCGTGATCTGTTCGCCGAAGGCGCGCTGTCGACGGCCTTCGTGACCACCTTCAGCAAAACCATCGCGCGCGGCGGCGATGCGGACGCATGGCGGCTGGCGAACAAGGTCGCGACCATGACCGCCTTTAGCCTAGGGCTGATCTGCATCGCGGGCATGATCTTTTCCGACTCGCTGGTGGCGCTACTCGCACCGGGCTTCGACGCTGAGAAGGCGGCATTGACCGCGCATCTGACGCGCATCATGTTCCCCTTCATCTTGCTCGTGTCGATGGCCGCGCTGGTGATGGGAATGCTGAATGCCAAGAGCAAGTTTGGCATGCCGGCGATGGCGTCCAGTTTTTTCAACATCGGATCCATTGTCGGCGGCGTGACTTTAGGATACTGGATCGATCCGCATTTTGGTCCGCGCGCGTTGATTGGACTGGCGTTCGCGACGGTGATCGGCGGTGCGCTGCAGCTCATCGTGCAACTGCCTTCCCTGGCCCGTCTCGGCTACCGTTTTCGTGCGGATATCCACTGGCGCGATCCGGGAGTCAGGGCAATCTTGTTGTTGATGGGTCCGGCGGTGATCGCCGCCAGCACCACCCAATTCAACGTTCTCGTCAATTCCATGTTTGCCTCGACCTTAGGCGACGGCAGGATTTTCTGGCTGGCGATCGCATTTCGATTGATGCAGCTGCCGCTCGGCCTATTCGGCGTCGCACTGGGCACCGTGACCTTGCCGCTGCTGTCGCGATTGGTGGTGGCGGGGCGCATGGACGCTTTCAGAAACGAGCTGGCGCGCGCAATGCGATGGGCATTCTTGCTCACGGTACCCTCCACGGTCGGTCTCATGATGCTCGCCGAACCGATCATCTCGGTGCTGTATCAGCATGGAAAATTCGATGCCTACCAAGCCGGGGAGGCGGCGGGCGCGCTGCGCTTCTACGCGGTCGGCCTGGCCGGCTATGCGGCCCTCAAGGTGCTGGTCAATGCGTTCTACGCCCTGGATCGGCGCAAAACTCCGATGTTGGTCAGTTTCCTGGCCGTCGGACTGAACCTGCTGCTGAACTGGTTTTTCACTTTTCGTTTGGGTTGGGGACACCGCGGTCTCGCTTTCTCAACGGGGTGTATCGCGACATTCAATTTTCTGGTGCTGTATGCCCTCATGCAGGCGCAACTCGAGGGGCTCGAGTCGCGCCGATTGCTCAATTTGCTGGGTAAAGTTCTATTGGCCAGCGCCGCGCTGGCCGCCGTCTGCGCCGCGTCAGCGCATTGGCTGCTGGCCGATTGGCCGCGCCAGACCTTCCTCGCCAAACTGACGGCTCTGCTCGCCACCATGATTGCGGGTGCCGCGGTCTTCGCCGGGTGCGGTGTCTTGTTGCACGTCGAAGAACTGAAGGAGCTGCGCGACGCGTTTAAGCGCAGGCTGCAGCGCCGGGCGTGATTGCGTTCAGGATCGTGTGGGAATCTGTATGCCCCGCACAACCGCCGGGCGCCGCTCGAAGGCGCGGAGCGCGCGAATGACCTGCGGGAAATCCGCGATGCCCACCAGCTCGCCGGCGCCGTAATAGCCGATCAGATTGGCGATCCACGGGAAAGTACTGATGTCGGCGATGCTGTAGTCCTCGCCCATGACCCAAGTGCGCTCCATAAGCCGCCGATCGAGCACCCCGAGCAGGCGCTTGGATTCGGCCACATAGTGCTGCAACGGCCGCTTGTCCGGGTATTCTTTGCCGGCGAATTTGTGGAAAAATCCCACCTGACCGAACATGGGTCCGATGGCGGCCATCTGGAACAAAAGCCACTGGAAGGTCTCGTAACGGCGCGCCGCATCCGGGGGCAGGAATAATCCGCTCTTCTCGGCCAGGTAGATCAAGATCGCGCCCGATTCAAACAGTGCGAGGGGACGGCCGCCCGGCCCGTTCGGATCGAGGATGGCCGGGATCTTGCCATTTGGGTTGAGCGAAAGATATTCCGGCGTCTTCTGCTCATTGGCATCGAAACTGACCCGATGCGCTTCGTACGGCAGCTCGGCCTCTTCCAGCATGATGGAGACTTTGACGCCGTTGGGCGTCGGCAGCGAGTAAAGCTGGATCCTATCGGGATGGCGCGGGGGCCATCGTTGGGTGATGGCGAAGGAAGCGAGGCCGCTCATCCCATGCTCGTCCTACGGTAAAGCAAAAAGAATAACATGCACGTATCCCATGGCCCGATGCGCGGGTAAGCCTGCGAGTGACCCTGGCATGGGAATGCGGTGCGAAAGAAAGCTATGGAATATGTCACATTGGGATATTCGTCGGAAGGCCGGGCGCTGCCAGGATGGGCTATGATAAGCGGCAGAGTTTTTGATCACCGGAGGGCGCCGTGAAATTACACCTGCCACTGTCGGTCTGGCCGATGTTTTTGGCATGCGTGCTGGGTGCGATGAGCGCCGAAGCGGTACCGGTTTCCCGGCTCGACGTCCGAGTCGTCACCGGAGCTCAGGAACTTACCGCCGGTAGCGATTTGGAATTGCGAATTTACGAGGCCGGCAGGAGCGTGCGACGCCTACCGCTGGTGCATGGCGAATCATGGCCTGCGGGCTCCACGCATCTCATCCCGGTGAAGCTCAGCGAGTCGCTTGATCCGCGCAACGTGATTCGCTTTGCGCTCTACTATCGGGCCGGCAGTCCGATCGCGCCGGCATGGGAAGTGGTCTCGGCCGATGTCGAATTGCCTTCCGGTCATGCCCAGCCCGAACGGCTTCTCGATGCCAGCTTGTCCGGCGTGATTTCGAGGCAGGGTGAACTCGCCTCGATCGAGCGAGACCAGGCAGCGCTAATCTGCAACAGCGATGCGGATTGTGACGACCATAAAGCGTGCAACGGCCAAGAACGATGTGCTCCGCGCTCCCCCGGCGCGGATGCGCGAGGCTGCGTGAAGGGATCACCGGTCGTCTGCCCCGTCAATCAGCTGTGCGGTGAGGGGGTAGGATGCTATGGCAAGAGTGCTCTGAAGAAATTCACCTCGGACGCCAGCGCTCCTAAGCCGTGATCGATTTGCGAAGCGACACGGTCACGCGACCGACGTCGGGAATGCGCGCGGCCATGGCGGCCGCAGAAGTCGGTGATGACGTATTCGGGGACGATCCGACCGTCAATCGCTTGCAGGCAGTCGCCGCAGAACGGTTTGGATTCGAGAGCGGCCTGTTCTTTCCGACCGGTACGCAAAGCAATTTGGCGGCGCTAATGGCTCATTGCGGCCGCGGCGATGAGTTCCTGGTCGGTCAGGAAGCGCACGTCTATAAGTACGAGCAGGGCGGTGCCGCGGTGCTCGGCAGCATTCAACCACAGCCCCTGGAGCACGAGGCGCATGGCGGGATAGCGCTCGAGCGTATCGCCGCCGCAATCAAAGCCGACGACCTTCATTTTGCACGTACGCGCCTGCTGACGCTGGAAAACACCATCGGCGGACGCGTGTTGCCGATGGACTATCAACGCGCGGCCACGGAATTCGCCCGCTCACGGGCACTCGCCACCCACCTCGATGGGGCGCGCATCTTCAATGTCATGGTGAAACTGGGCGTCGACGAACGCACCTCGGTCGCGGGTTTTGATTCGGTGTCGATTTGCTTGTCGAAGGGCCTTGGCGCGCCGGCAGGTTCGATCTTGCTAGGTACGCGCAAATTCATCGCCGATGCGAGGCGTTGGCGCAAAGCGCTAGGGGGCGGCATGCGTCAATCGGGAGTGCTCGCGGCCGCCGGCCTCTACGCGCTGGAGAATCATGTGCAGAGGCTGGTCGAGGACCACGCAAACGCCGAATATTTGGCCGCGGGCTTGCGTCTCAGCGGGCTGACGGTGACTGCCCCGCAAACCAACGTTGTGTATGTCGATATACCGCCCGGACACATCGAGGGATTGAAGGCGTTGCTCGGACGGCGCGGCATACTTGCCACGGTCGCTCCGCGCACGCGGCTGATGACGCATATGGATGTATCACGCCCGAAAATTGACGCCGTGCTGCAGGCCTTTCGCGAGTATCCGTTCTAAGACCCTCTCATCAGCGGCTTCGAAAACGTTGTCGCGCATCCTTCAGATCGCGTGGCGTATCGATGTCCACCGCGGCCGACGGTATATCGACCAGTACGCGCTCTTCGGCGGGCAATTGGCCTATCAAATCTCGCAATCCGACATCGCCGGCTATGCGCAGCGCGGGGCCATAGAGCCGGCGCGGAAGCAGCAGCGGCGTTGCGCCGCGCCCGCCAATGCGTCGCGCGATCACGCATCGCGGCGCGGCGGGCCATCTTAAGATGAGTCGCGCCAACTCCCGTTGTTTGAGATTGATCAGGTCTACGGGCAAGAACAACAGCGCGCGCGAATATCGTGCCGTTAAGATGCCGCGACGCACGGAATTGGACAGTCCGGCGCGCTGCAGATTGACTACGAAGCTAAGCTCGCTGCGACGTGCCTTGCTGGCGCGGGCTTCGATGCGATAGCGCGCAGCGTAGCGCGGGACTACGACGGTGATCCGCGCTCCTTTGAGGGTTGCGGCGAGATTGAGCGTTCGACGCAACAGGCTCACGCCGTGCACGCGGACGAGCGCCTTTGGCCTACCCAATCGAGAGGAGAAGCCTGCTGCGAGCACGATCACGCGCAGTCCGAGCAGGGGTATGCCGTTCATTTGATACTATGGCACCATGGTACGCGAGCGCGCGAGTTTACAGCACAGGCCGTTCTTGACGCCGATCTGGTTGACCGCGATCGGGGCACTTGCGGCTTTTGGCATCGCGGTCTTAGGTGTCTGGATATGGGGCACCGCGAATTCGACCACCGTTGTCGTCATTCGTCATGCTGAAAAGGAAGCGGGCGGTGCGGTTGATCCGGCGCTCTCTGCGGCCGGCGAGGCGCGGGCTGCACTGCTGGCGCGCATGTTCGGCGACACCAAGGCGCCCGGCCGCATCGATGCAATCTATATTTCTGCCGCCTTGCGCAACCGATTGACGGCGGCGCCGCTGTCGCAGCGACTTGGAATTGCCCCGATCGTTGCGCCGACCGACGATCCGAAGGGGCTGGCGCGTCGTGCGCTGCGCGAGAACAGCGGCGGGCGAGTGCTGATCATCGGCCATATCAACACCGTGCCTCAAATCGTCGCTGCGTTGGCGCAAAGAAGCGACGTACCCGACATCGATGAGCAGGACTTCGGCGTCATGTACATCGTGACGGTGCCTCGCATCGGCCACGCCAATTTGCTGCGTCTGAACTATTGAGGGTTGGCCGCGCGCAGCAGAATCGCCTTGCGCATGAAATCAGCATGCCGCTCGATCTTGAAATCCGCCAGCACCGCATCCCGAATGCGTCGGCCTCCATCGATCAGAAAAGATGCCCGACGAACACCGATGCCCAATGGACCGTTGACTCCGTACATCTTGATGACCGCTTTGTGTTGGTCGGAAAGCAACACGAACGGTAGCTGGTACTTGTTGCGAAACTTCGCGTGCGATTCAGGACTCTGCGGGCTGATGCCAACGACGCGAAGACCCGCGCGCTGAATGTCGGTATGCATATCGCGCAGCACGCAGGCTTGTCGCGTACAACCCGGCGTGAAATCGGCAGGGTAGAAATACAACACGATTGCGCCCGAGCTTAACAATTCGGTCAGCGATCTGTCCGTGGACGTTTCATCCGGAAGCGTGAACTCCGGTGCGCGTTCGCCCGCCTTGAGCATAGGGTGTTCCTCCTTGGGCTACATCGTAGCAGTCTAGGTTCGGTCCGAATACTTTGGCAGAACCAGGCTTTGCTGCTAGTATTCTCGCCCTTTTCGGGGGAGTAGCTCAGTTGGGAGAGCGTCGCGTTCGCAATGCGAAGGTCGAGGGTTCGATCCCCTTCTCCTCCACCAAAATTGGAGGCCGGATGTCCGATCCGGCCTCGATTGACTGCCTCGGTAGCTCAGTGGATAGAGCGAGTGCCTCCTAAGCGCTAGGTCGCAGGTTCGATTCCTGCCCGGGGCACTTTTGGTGGGTCCGCGCCTTAAGCGAGGCGCGCAGCCTGGACCGCAGGGGCGGGGACAGGGCTGCACAAGGCGCATAATGCGCTCAATGAACATTTCATTGCGGTCAGAAGCCCTCCCGGAGTCCTCTCGGGTGCAGCGGCAGGCTGATGTGGTTGCCGCGCTCGCCCAGGTGTTGCCGCCGGAGGCGATCCTGTTTCGTCACGAGGATACGGCACCTTATGAGTGCGACGCTCTGACTGCCTATCGCACCTCGCCCATGGTTGTGGTGATGCCCGACAGCGAGGCCCAAGTCGCCGCGACCTTGAGGACCTGCCATCAATTGGGCGTGCCGATCGTGGCCCGGGGCGCCGGCACGGGCCTGTCCGGCGGGGCCACGCCGCACCGCTTCGGCGTGACATTGGCGCTTGCCAAATTCAACAAAATCCTGAACATCGATCCGATAGCGTGCACCGCCGTCGTGCAGTGCGGGGTGCGCAACTTGGCGATCAGCGAAGCGGCGTCGGCGCATGGCTTGTACTACGCGCCCGACCCGAGCAGCCAGATTGCCTGCACCATCGGCGGCAATGTGGCAGAGAACTCGGGCGGAGTCCATTGCTTGAAATACGGCCTGACCTTGCACAATGTGCTTCGGGTGCGAGGTTTCATGCCGGACGGCGAGCCGGTGGAATTCGGCTCGCAGGCCCTTGACGCGGCGGGACTGGATTTGCTCTCGATCGTAATCGGCAGCGAAGGCATGTTGGCGGTGACGACCGAAGTGACAGTGAAATTAATCCCAAGGCCGCAGCTGGCCCGCTGCATCATGGCGAGCTTCAATGATATTGAATCGGCCGGTGCGGCGGTGGCCAGCGTGATCGCTCACGGCATCATACCGGCAGGCCTCGAAATGATGGACAAGGCCATGACGGCTGCCGTGGACGCGTTCGTGCATGCCGACTACGACCTGGACGCCGCGGCCATCTTATTGTGCGAAAGCGACGGCACGCCCGCAGAGGTCGAGGAAGAGATCGCGCGCATGGAAGCGGTTCTCAAGGCCGCGGGCGCCTCGCGGATCGAGGTGAGCCGCGACGAAGCACAGCGTCTCAAGTTCTGGAGCGGCCGAAAAAATGCGTTCCCGGCTTCCGGTGGCATCAGCCCCGACTATATGTGCATGGACTCGACCATTCCGCGCAAGCGATTGGCGGAGATGCTGCGGGAAATTCAACAAATGGAGGTCAAGTACCAGCTGCGTTGCGTGAATGTGTTTCACGCCGGTGACGGCAACCTGCATCCATTGATTTTGTTCGACGCCGAAGATGCCGACCAGTTGCGCCGCTGTGAGTTGTTCGGCGCTGATATCTTGGAAACCAGCGTGCGGCTCGGTGGAACGGTGACCGGCGAACATGGCGTGGGCGTGGAGAAGCTCAACTCCATGTGCGTGCAATTCTCGCCGGCGGAGCGGACGCAATTTCTTCGCGTGAAGCAAGCCTTCGATCCGCTCGAACTGCTCAATCCCGGCAAAGTCATTCCGACCCTGCATCGCTGTGCAGAGTACGGGAAAATGCACGTGCGCCGCGGCTTGCTGCCCTTCCCGGAGCTGCCAAGATTTTGATGGCCAGCCAGGACACAGCGCTCGCGCGCCTCGTCGATCAAGTGGAGCGCGCGCGCGCGCATCGGACGCCGCTCGAGATCCGCGGCGGCGGCACCAAATTTTTCTACGGTGAATCGGCCGTGGGCGAGCCGCTGGATATCCGGCCGCTTGCAGGCATCACCAGCTATGAGCCCACCGAACTGGTCGTGACGGCGCGCGCCGGCACACTGCTCGCGGATCTGGAATCGGCGCTCGATGAGCATGGCCAATGCCTGCCTTTCGAGCCGCCGCGCTTCGCGTCGGGCGGAACGCTCGGCGGCATGGTTGCCGCGGGCCTTTCGGGGCCCGCGCGCGCCAGTGCCGGTTCGGTGCGCGACCATGTTTTGGGCGTCACTTTGCTCAACGGCAACGGCGAAGTGCTCACCTTCGGCGGGCAGGTAGCCAAGAATGTCGCCGGCTATGATGTGTCGCGATTGGTCGTGGGGTCTTTGGGTATTCTGGGGGTTATTTGCGAGGTATCGCTCAAGGTGTTGCCGGTCAGCGTAGCGACCGCGACGCTGTGCTTTGAGTACGAGCGAGTCCCAGGCGCTCGGCCAACTGTGCTCTTGGTCCTCGCAGCCCTTGCCCATCAGCGCCAGCGCGTGGCAGGAGGGAGTCCTTAGAGTGCGCCTGGCCGGCGCGCGTGCCGCGGTTGCCGCGGCGTGCAGCAGGCTGGGCGGCGAGCTGATGCCGGCCGACCAGGCGCCAGGCTGGTGGAGAAGCGTACGCGATCACCGCCAGGAATTTTTCTCGCTCGAGGATAAAGATCTTACGCGCGGCGAATCCTTGTGGAGACTGTCCGTGCCCCCGACCAGCGGGGTGCTCAAGCTTGAGGGTCGGCAGTTCATTGAATGGAATGGCGCTCAGCGCTGGTGGAGAACCACGTGCCGCGCGGCGGATGTCCGGGCTGCGGCCGCGAGTGCCGGCGGGCACGCGGCGTTGATTCGGGGCGCCGATAGAAGCAGCGGCGTTTTCGCTCCCTTGAACGAGGTGCTCATGCGCATCCATCAAGGGCTGAAACAGGCCTTCGATCCGGCGCGAATCTTTAATCCCGGGCGCCTGTACTCAGGGCTTTAGCCAATGCAAACGCACCTAAGTCAGGAGTTTAAGGATACCCCCGACGGCGAAGAGGCGGCGGCCATCATGCGCAAATGCGTGCATTGCGGCTTCTGCAACGCGACCTGTCCGACCTATCAATTGGTCGGCGACGAGCTGGACGGTCCGCGCGGCCGTATCTATTTGATCAAGCAAGTTCTCGAGGGCGGGGATGTCACACGCAGCACGCAACAACATCTGGATCGCTGCTTAACCTGTCTTAATTGCCAAACTACGTGCCCAAGCGGTGTTGAGTTTGGCCATCTCGTCGATATCGGCCGAAAGATTGTCGAAGCTCGGGTTGAGCGTCCGCCGGTCGAGAAAGCCGTTCGCTGGTTGCTGAAGGAGGGATTGACTTCGCCCCTGTTCGCTCCGGCCCTGCGGTTGGGCCAAGCAGTGCGGCCGCTATTGCCGCGGGTCTTGAAGGACAAGGTGCCGCCGCGAGGTGCCGATGGCGTAGCGCGAAGCCCGACTTCGCGAGCGCGCAAAGTGCTGATGTTGCCGGGATGCGTGCAGCCCTCGATGCTGCCGAATATCGATCGTGCGGCCGCGCGCGTGCTCGACAGGGCGGAAATTGAAGTGCTGTATGCCGGCGGGGGCTGTTGCGGGGCCTTGCGCACCCATTTAAGCGACGAGCAGGGCGGCCTTGCGGACATGCGGCGCAATATCGACGCTTGGGATCCGCTGCTGGCGGCGGGCGACGTCGAGGCGGTCATTTCATCGGCATCGGCGTGCGGACTTGCCATCAAAGGATATGGCCACGCGTTGGCCAACGATCTTAAGTACGCCGAGAAAGCGGCGCGAATCAGCCGAATGGCTTTGGACCTCAGCCAATTGCTGCCGCAGCTCATGCCCGCGCTCAAGTCCCGGCTGCGCGCCGGGCACGCCAGGCGCGTCGTCTTTCACGCACCCTGCACCTTGCAGCACGGGCAGCGGCTGGGCGGAGTGGAAAGCCATCTACGGGAACTGGGCTTCGACGTCGTCACCGCGAGCGCGGAAAGCCATATGTGCTGTGGTTCAGCGGGCACTTATTCGATCTTGCAGCCGCAGCTTGCCACGCAGCTACGCGACCGCAAGCTGCAGAATCTTTCGAAGGCGCAACCGCACTACATTTTATCCGCCAACATCGGCTGCATTCAGCACTTGCAATCGGGCACGTCGATTCCGGTCAGGCATTGGATCGAACTCTTAGACGAAGTCTTGGATTAACAGGATGGAATTGCCTGAAGTGGACTTGGTCTCGCAGGAATTGCTGGCGGCACAAAGCAAGGCCGTGGCGTTATTCGAGGAAGTCGTCGATAAGGGGATGATTTGCGGCGGCAAACTCGAAAGCGAGTTGACCGCGGAAATTCATGCGCTCGCGCAGTCGCGCTTTGGGGTGAGCCGCCATTGGCACAAGCGCATCGCCCGCTCGGGCCCCCACACGCTGTTGACTTACGACGACGAAGCCACCGATCGGCGCATCGCCGAGGACGACATTGTGTACTTGGATTTCGGACCTGTGTTTGCAGCATGGGAGGCGGACTTCGGCCGCACCTATGTGGTGGGGGAAGACCCCGCGAAACATCGCCTGGTCGCCGCCCTCGCCGATGCGTTCAATCGCGGTAAGGAATTCTATCGAACCTCGCCCAACCTGACGGCAGGGCAACTGTACGACTACACCGCCGGCCTCGCGGCCGGTTACGGATACGAGTTCGGTGCGCAATCCGCAGGGCACCTAATCGGCCGGTTTCCACACGAGCGCCGGCCGGAGAATCGGCAGCATTTTTCAATTCGTCACGGCAACGGCGTTTCGCTGCGCGAGTGCGATGCGCGCGGCCTGCGCCGCCATTGGATTCTCGAAATTCACTTCGTCGATCGCGAACGCAAAATCGGCGGCTTCTTCGAGGAACTCTTGACCGCGGATGCGGGCGGTTAATGCGTATCTGCGCCGCCGGGCGCCGTTGTGCTGCGATGATTCAACGCCCAGATATACGCTGAGACCGCCATCACCTGATCGCTGCTGAGCTGTGCCCCGCCCATGGCCGGCATCGGCGAGCGATAGCGCTTCGGCTGCGCGACGCCTCCGGCAATGGTGGCGGCGATTCCGGCATAACTGCCGTTGCTCCACAGCCATTTGTTCGTGGTCAGGTCCGGACCCAGGGGCGAACCCTTCGCGTCCGACCCGTGACATCCCACGCAAGTAGCGCCGCCTTCTTGGCCATGGTAGACCCGATCGCCCAGCGCCACCATGGCCGGGGTTGCCCCGCCGGGAGCGTTCAGCGCGGCGGTGCCCGCATCCGGATGCGTACCCTCGGGCGGCCGGGCGAGAGCGGCGCTGATCGGACCGGCTGATTCTGTCGCGGCGGGACAAGGCACCGTCGGCGCGCTGGTCGCGTCCGCGCCGCCGCGATAGACGATGCGATAGATGCGGCCCGACACATCGTCGGCCACATAGAGCGCGCCATCGGGTCCGACCGCGAGACCCGTCGGGCGATGTGCCGCCTTACCGGGCGATTTGTCCGCCCCGGCAAATCCATCCGCAAAGATTTCGCAGCTGCCCGACGCCTTCTCGCCGGAAAGTGCCTGATACACGATGTTGTAGCCGCCCTGCGCGTACGGGGCGCGATTCCAAGAGCCGTGAAACGCGATAAAGAGGCCTTTTTGGTAGTGGGCGGGGAATTGCTTCTGGTCGTACAACACCATGTCGTTGGGCGCCCAGTGCGCGGGAAAAATAGCAGCCGGTGCGCTTTTTTGCGCGCAGAGTCCCGCAGTTTTTCCATCGCCGCCGTATTCGGGGGCGAGCACCAATGACTGCTGGAAGGGATCGTAGTAGCACTCGGGCCAGCCGTAGTCGCCGCCTTTCTTTAACAGCAGAACCTCTTCTGCCGGCAGCGTGGCCTCTTGCTCCGCACCCTTGATGACGTCCGGCCAGTTCGTGTGCAGTTGATCGCGCCCGTGCTGTGTAACGAAGACATAATGACCGATGCTATCGACTCCAAAGCCTTCCGCGTTTCGTATGCCGGTGGCATAGCGCTCAGCCGGCGAGAAGGCCTGATCAATTTTCTTCGCGTCGTACCGCCAGACGCCGCCGCGCGTCTCGAGCTCGGTGCACGGAGCCTTGCCGGGGGATTTGAGCGTGCGATTTTTTTCCTGGCACGAATTGGTGGCGCTCGCAACATCGACATACAGGTTGCCACTGGCGTCGATCGCAAAAGGATGCATGGGATGATCGCCCCCCAAGGGCAATCCGCGCACCACGACCTGCGACTTCTCGCCGGGCAGCACGGAGTTCTTCAAGGGGTATTTGAGGATCTTGTCGTTGAGTTCCGCGTACAGCCAGCCCTCATAGATGCCGATGCCAGTGCCGCCGGCGCCGCCGGTTTGCACCGTCTCACCAAAGCGTTCATTGACATCCGCCTTGCCGACGCCATGGGTGTCTTTAAGTGCGACCAGGAAGCCGCCCGCGTGCGGTACATCGTTGCCGAAATACCGTCCCGACCAGGTATTGACATAAACGACGCCATTCTTGGCCACAACCAGGTGTCGCGCATGACCGATACCATCCGCGAAGATCGTGGCGCAAAAACCGGCAGGCAGTTTCAGACCGCTATCATCGCCGGGGCAAGAGGGGGGCTCATCGGCAGCGCGGCTTGCGGCAGGGACAGCGAGGGCAATTGCCCATCCCGCAACGGCGGCGAATCGGTACAGCATACGTATCCGCGATCGATCAGCGCGCATAATTAAGTCTCCCCACACGTCGGTTCGCCGTACCCAAGTGTATATCGCGCTAGCATTTGTCGGCAATGAAGTGATGGAGTTCTTGCCGCTGGGCGGGTAGCGTTGCGGTCAGTCATTTTAGGAGTTCCGATGTGCCTGGTGATAATCGCGTGGCGTGAAGATGCGCAGTATCCGTGCGTGATCGCTGCTAACCGCGATGAACTGCATACGCGGCCGACGGCAGAGGCGCATTGGTGGCCAACGCAGCCGCCCATCTTGGCGGGTCAAGATCTTGAGGCAGGCGGTACGTGGCTCGGAATCACACGCACGGGTCGCTTCGCGGCGCTCACCAACTACCGAGATCCTAACCTGCGGCGCGAAGGCATGCCGAGTCGCGGCACGCTCGTGACATCCATACTTAAGTCCACCGACAGCGCCGCGCAGAATCTCGATTATCTTCGCGAGGTCGGCGCCCGATATAACGGATTCAGTCTGATTTTTTCCGATGGCGAGCAACTCGCGGTGTATGAAAGCGTGCGCGGCGTCGGCCGGCAACTAGGACCTGGCATTTACGGACTGTCCAATCATTTGCTGGATACGCCTTGGCCAAAGGTGCAGTACGCTAAATCCCGACTGTCGCTGTCACTGTCGCAGTTGCCGGATACTTCCGCGGCGCTTGCGCTGCTGCGCGACGACGAACCGGCGCCCGATGAGCTGTTGCCCAGCACCGGCATGGACCTGGAATGGGAGCGACTGTTGTCGAGCGCCTTCGTCCGGGCGCCTGACTATGGGACTCGCTGCTCCACCCTGATACGCATTGATCGGCGGCGCCGTGCATGGTTTGATGAGTGGAGTTGGGATTCAGGCGGTGCGCAGGTCGGCGCGACGAGCCTGCAATTCGAACTGGAGTGAAGTAATGTTCAAGCGCGTGCTGCTTTGCTACGACGGTACTAGTGCCGGGCGCCGGGCGCTGCGCCGCGGCGCCGAATTGGCGATTCTGCTCGGCGCCAAGGTGTCCGTGCTGTCGGTGATTCCAACCGGGGTTGCCGACCCCGCGGTGCTCGCCGGCGCGGTCGGTCAAGCCTGCATCGTCGATGAGGCTGGCGAGCAGCGCAAGCTGTTGGATGAGTCCATCGCATGGCTTAAGGCGCGCGGCGTCAGCGCGGAGGGCTACTTGGCGAGCGGCGAATACGTAGATCAGATCGTCGCATTCTCCAAGCGATTGGCCTGCGATCTCATCGTACTGGGTCACTATCCGCGGCCGAGCGGCGGCTTTTGGTGGGGTGGATCACAGCGAGTGTCATTGGCGGAACGAGCGAATTGCTGCGTCTTTGTCGCCGTCAATACGTCGGACGACACAGCCTCTGTGACAAAATAGCGCATGATGTCCCCGGACTCGCCCGCTAGCGACACCACCGTACATTCGAATCGCGATCGATCGCTAGGAATCATCGCAGCGGGAACGGTGCTGGCACTTCTGTATTTCGGGCGGGATGTGTTGGTGCCGGTCACTCTAGCGTTCATTTTGAGCCTTCTGATCGCACCGTTGGTGCGCGTGCTGCGACGCCTGGGTTTGGGACAGACACTGTCCGCGCTGGCGGCGGTTCTGGTGTTGGCGGTTTCATTTGGCGCGGTCGCCGCCATGATCGGTACGCAATTGATTCATATGGCGGGAAGCCTGCCGAAATACGAGAGAACCCTAGAGCGCAAAGTCGAGAAACTGAACAACCTCGCCGTCAAGCCCGTAAGCGCCCTGACCGCGCAGGCGGATCGACTGCTCAATAAGAACACCGCACCGCCGCCCTCGACGCTGCTTCCCGACAACGCCGCCACTAAAGTTCCCATTCCCGTGGAATTGCACGAGGCGCCGGCTAACCCGTTGCAGGTTATCGAAAAAGTCCTGGGATCCATCTGGGTGCCGCTCGAAACTGCCGGCATCGTCTTGGTGGTGCTGGTATTCGTTCTGCTCGAGCACGAAGCGCTGCGCGACCGCTTCATCCGTATCGCCGGCGGCACCGACATTCGGCTCACCACGCTGGTGATCAATGACGCCGGCGATCGTTTGTCGCGGTTTTTCGTGTCGCAATTCACGGTGAATTGTGGCGTCGGCCTCCTGATCTGGATTGGTCTTAGCATCATCGGCCTGCCGCACGCGATGGTTTGGGCCGCGCTGAGCGCGCTGCTGCGCTTTGTGCCATATGTGGGGATATGGATCGCGGCGCTCTGCTCAGCGTTGCTGGCCGCGGGCGTGGATGCCGGGTGGACCATGGCGTGGGAGACCTTGGGTCTGTTCGTGATCGTCGAGTTGATCGCCGCACAGCTGGTCGAACCACAGCTCTACGGGCATACCACCGGTCTATCGCCGCTGTCGGTGGTGGTTGCTGCGATATTCTGGAGCTGGTTGTGGGGCCCGATCGGTTTGATCGTCTCGACGCCATTGACGCTGTGCTTGTTGGTCGCCGGACGGCATATCAAGGCGCTGAGTCTGCTTGATGTGCTGCTGGGCGATACCCAGGCCCTTACCATGCCGCAGCGCTTCTACCAACGCGCGTTGTCTGCCGATTCGGACGAGATCATCGCGAGCGCACGCGAGTTTCTCAAGCACAATTCGTTCGCCAACTATTGCGATTTGGTGTTGCTGCCCGCGCTGCATCTGGCGCGTCTCGATCTTGAGACCGGCGCCATCAGCGCCGACCAGCAAACAAAGGTCCGCGGCTCCATGGTAGCTGTGATCGCCGCGATCGGCGGCGACCGATCCAGTCGCCGCATCCGATCTTCGGTTCTCGACCAGTCCACGGCAGGTCGTCAGCTGCGCCAGCAGCGCGAATTGATCAGCGGCCGCTGGCAGGGGCCGCTCGAGGTTCCGGCCGGATCGGTAATCGTATGCGTGGGTTTGGGATCGATGGCGGACGATCTGGCCACGGAGCTTCTGGTGCGCATACTGCGTGATCAAAAGATCGACGCACGCCATATGTCGCTCGAGGATTTCAACGCCGCGCCGCCGCCGAATGCCGCAGATGCGGTATCCATGGTGTATGTGGTCAGCGCCTTTCCGAGCGAGGAACGAAGCCGCGGTAGCGCCACGGCGGAGGAGGTGCGCCGCCGTTTCCCCAACGCCTGTATTGTGGCGGTGATGCTGCCGGGCATGCTCCTGCAGCCGCAATCGGAAAGTGAGCATGTGCTTATCCACGGAGCCGACAAATCCGCGGGTTCACTGGGCCATGCGGTTCAAATCTGCCTCGACATGCAGCCGAAGCTGGCCAAAGCGTGACGGCGCCGATCAGGACTGTTCTCGTGACGGGCGCGGCGCAGGGCGTGGGCCTCGCGACCGCGTCTTTATTGGCGCAGCGGGACTACCGGGTCATCCTGTTGGATATTAACTGCGTTGACCATCAGATCGCACAGCTGCGCGCTGCCGGTGCGCTGGTCGAAGGCCTGTCGGGCGACGTATCCTCGGAACCCTTCGTCCAGCAGTTGGCGCAACGGATCGCCGGGGACTACGGCGCGATCGATGCGTTGGTGAACAACGCAGGCATCAGCCTCATCGTTCCCGCGGAGCAGACCAGCGCGGCGCAGTGGCAGCGAGTCATGGCGGTCAATCTATTCGGGCCATTTCTTCTAAGTCGATATCTCGGCGCGCAAATGCTCGAGCGCCGGCGCGGCAGCATCGTCAATGTGGCCTCGGTGGCCGGTCTTGCGGGCATCAGTCATCGCAGCGCCTACAACGCATCGAAACATGGGCTCATCGGCTTGACCCAGACACTGGCGGCGGAGTGGGGCGGCCGCGGCGTGCGCGTCAATGCGGTGTGCCCCGGCTGGATTAAGACTGAGATGGACGCCGCGGACCAGGGCAGCGGAGCCTATCGCGATGCGGATATCGTCGATCGCGTGCCGATGGCGCGCTTCGCGCGCGCGCAGGACGTGGCCGAGGCGATCGCCTTTCTCATTGATTCCGATCGCAACGGATTCATCAACGGGGTCAGCCTACCGGTGGACGGCGGATGGATGGCCGACGCGAGCTGGAATAGCTTGCGGCTGCGCACGCGATCCTAAAGCGCGAGTCGACGAACACTTATGTGGCTGCAAACAACCACCGCAACGCAACGGCGCGCGTTGCTTGCGGCGTACGGCGGCTACGGCCTGGATGGCTTTGACTTCATGATCTACAGCTTCATCATTCCTACGCTGCTAAACGTGTGGAATATGAGCAAGGCCGAGGCCGGCTACATCGCAAGCGGCGCACTGATTACCTCGGCGATCGGCGGTTGGGCCGCGGGTGTGCTGGCGGATCGATTCGGGCGCGCGCGCATCTTGCAACTCACGGTGTTATGGTTTGCGGCCTTTACCTTCTTGAGCGGCTTTGCTCACTCATCCGGCCAGCTGTTCTTCACCCGAGCCATGCAGGGATTCGGCTTTGGCGGTGAATGGTCCGTAGGGTCCGTGCTGGTTGCCGAAATCATCGACGCGCGTCATCGCGGCAAGGCAACCGGATTGGTGCAAAGCAGTTGGTCGGTGGGCTGGGCGGCCGCGGCGGTCACCTTCTGGGGCGTGAGTTCCCTGGCGGCGCCGGAACTGGCCTGGCGGATTGTATTTTGGCTGGGTATTTTGCCCTGCGCCCTGGTCATCTATATCCGTCGCAACGTGCCGGAGCCGAAGATTTATGTTCGCATGCGCGCGCAGCGCCTGGCGCAGGGCGCTGCGTTGCGCGGCGGCGGATTCTTGGATATTTTCCGCCGGCCGCTATTGGGTACGACGGTATTGGCGACATTGCTGTCGACGGGAATGCTGGGCGCCTATTATTCGGTGACGACCTGGTTGCCGACTTTCCTGGCAACCGAGCGGCACCTTTCCGTGGGCGGTACCACGAGCTACTTGCTGATGGTAATCACAGGATCGCTGGCGGGATACTTGGTGAGCGCCTGGCTCTCGGATGCGCTGGGCCGACGGCGCGGCTTTATTCTGTTCGCCGGCTGCGCGGCGGCACTGATCTTGCTCTATACAAGAATGCCCGTGGCCGGCGGCATGCTACTCATCGGCTTTCCATTGGGGTTCTTCGTGCTCGGCATATTTTCCGGCATGGGTGCCTGCTTGGCCGAGTTGTTTCCGAGCGCGGTGCGCGGCTCTGGCCAGGGGTTTACCTACAGCGTCGGTCGCGGCATCGGAGGCTTCTGCCCCGCGTTGATCGGATCGCTGAGCAGCCACTTCTCGCTGGGTGATGCGATCGCGGGTTTCACCATCGCAGCGTATGCCCTGGTGGTCGTTACCGCCTGGCTGCTGCCGGAAACTCGCGGTCGAGTCTTGAGCGCCGAGGCGGAACGCCCTCTGCCTCTCACGGACAGCGCCGTCGAAACATGACTCGCTGGGAGTTCTGGATTGATCGGGGCGGCACTTTTACCGACGTCATCGGGCGCGCACCGGACGGTTCTTTGCACACGCTCAAGCTGCTATCGGACAACGCCACCCAATATGACGATGCCGCGGTCGAAGGTATCCGTCGACTACTACGGATTTCCGCCGCGGATCCGATCACTCCGGAGCGTGTGGCCTGCGTGAAGATGGGGACGACCGTGGCCACCAACGCACTGCTCGAACGCAAAGGCGAGCGCACGCTGCTGGTGATTACTCGAGGATTTCGCGATGCGTTAAGAATCGCCACGCAGGCCCGACCACGATTGTTCGACCGTCATATCGTACTTCCGGAAATGCTTTATGAGCGAGTCATCGAAGCCGAAGAACGCATCGGCGCGCACGGAGAGACGATCCAGCCGCTGGACGAGCCGGCGCTGCGGGCAGGAATGCAGCAGGCGTTCGCCGAGGGCTTGAAGTCCTGCGCGATCGTCTTTCTTCATGGGTACCGCTACGTCCAGCATGAACTGGCGGCGGCGAGCATTGCTCGCGAAGTCGGATTCGCGCAAATTTCGGTGTCGCACCGGATCAGCCCGCTGATGAAGTTGGTGCCGCGCGGGGATACCACGGTGGTGGACGCGTATCTCTCGCCCATTTTAAGGCGTTACTGCGACAAGCTGGCCGATCTCATGCCCGGCGTACCGTTGTTCTTCATGCAGAGCTCAGGCGGTTTGACCCAGGCGGGTCGATTCAACGGCAAGGATGCCATTCTCTCCGGCCCCGCCGGCGGGATTGTCGGCATGGCGCGCACCGCCCAAGCGCTCGGGCATACCCGATTGATCGGTTTCGACATGGGCGGCACGTCGACCGACGTGAGCCATTTTGCCGGTGAGTTCGAGCGTGCGTTCGACACGGAAGTCGGCGGAGTTCGAGTTCGGGCGCCCATGATGAACATTCACAGCATCGCATCCGGCGGCGGCTCCATCATCCGCTTCGATGGATTGCGCCTGCGCGTTGGCCCGGAGTCCGCGGGTGCGAGTCCGGGACCGGCAAGCTACCGGCGAGGTGGCCCCCTGACCGTCACTGACGCCAATGTATTGCTGGGCCGGATTCAGCCGGCCTGCTTTCCGCCGGTGTTCGGCCCGCAAGCAAACCAGACACTGGATAGCGAACTCGTTAGGGTTCGTTTCGGTGAGCTGGCTCGCGAGATGACGGACAAGACCGGGCGCTTGAGTACACCCGAGGAGATCGCGGCAGGCGCCCTCAAAATCGCCGTCGGCAGCATGGCCAACGCGGTGAAAAAGATCTCGGTGGTGCGCGGTCACGATGTCAGCGGCTATACCCTGCAATGTTTCGGCGGAGCGGGTGGTCAGCATGCGGCCCTGGTCGCCGATGCGCTCGGCATGACGCGTGTTTTCACCCATCCACTGGCCGGTGTGCTGTCCGCGTATGGCATGGGGCTTGCCGACCAGTCCGTCATGCGCGAGGCAGCGGTGGAGCACGAACTGAATGAGCGCGGGTTGTGCGAAGCACTCGCGCTTGCAGCGCGCCTAAGGGACGAGGCGGCTGCTGAATTGACGGCGCAAGGTCTGGCGGGCAATGCGCTCTCAAGCCTGGCACGCCTACACGTCCGCTACCAGGGCACCGACACGGCGCTGCCGTGCGCACTGCCGGCACGTTTATCAGGCCCCGAAGGCGTGCGCGACGTTCGCGAGGAATTCGAGCGCAGCTATCGGCTGCGATTTGAATTCTTAGTTCCGCATCAGGGACTGGTGATCGAGGCGGTTTCGGTGGAATGCGTGGCGCGTGGCGCGCACGCCCCGGCCATTAGGTCAGGGGGAGCGGCGGAGCCCTATGAGCCTGCGGCGGACGCCACAGTCTCCATGTACTGCCTTGCCGATGCGCAGCCGGCGGGCTGGCGCGAAGCCCGTTTGTATCGTGCGGAGGCCCTGAGCGTCGGTGCACGGATCGAGGGCCCGGCAATACTCGCCGACCGCCATGCGACCACGGTGGTTGAGCCTGGGTGGGAAGCGCGCGTCGTGGACGGGGGCTGCGTGGAGCTGCACCGCCGTGAACGGCGCATCGCAATGCAGTCGGTGCATGAGCACGTCGACCCGGTCATGTTGGAGTTGTTCAACAACATTTTCATGAACATCGCCGAACAAATGGGACTGCGCCTGCAGAACACGGCGTATTCGGTGAACATCAAGGAACGCCTGGACTTCAGCTGCGCGCTGTTCGACGGCCAGGGAATGCTGATCGCAAACGCACCGCACATGCCGGTGCACTTGGGCTCGATGAGCGAATCGATTCGCACGGTCATCGAGCGCAACCCGCAAGTGCGCTGCGGCGATGTCTATGTCATGAATGATCCCTATCACGGCGGCACGCATCTGCCGGACATCACGGTGGTGACGCCGGTGTATTTGGACGAGGCCGACGCGACGCCCACGTTCTTTGTGGCCTCGCGCGGACACCACGCCGATATCGGCGGGATCACGCCCGGCTCGATGCCGCCGTTTTCCGCTCATATCGGCGATGAGGGCGTGCTCATCGATAACTTCAAGCTGGTCGCAGGCAGCACGCTGCGGGAGGACGCGTTGCGCGAACTGCTCGCCAGCGGGCCTCATCCCTCGCGCAACCCGGCGCAGAATCTGGCCGATCTGCGCGCGCAGATCGCGGCCAACGCCAAGGGCAGTCTGGAACTCAAGGCGCTCGTGGCGCAGTACGGAGCGCGCACCGTGACGGCGTACATGCAGCATGTGCAGGACAACGCCGAGGAGTCGGTTCGGCGTGTCATCACCTCCCTCAAGAACGGGCAGTTCACCCTGACGCTCGACAACGGCGCGCGCATTCAAGTGGCGGTACGCGTCGCTACCCATCAGCGCAATGCCTGTATCGATTTCACCGGGACCAGCGCGCAGTTGAATGATAATTTCAATGCGCCCCGCGCCGTCACGACGGCGGCTGTGCTCTATGTGTTTCGAACGCTGGTGAATGATGACATTCCATTGAATGCGGGCTGCTTGAAGCCCTTGCAAATCATACTGCCCGACAACTGCATGCTGAATCCGCGATCCCCCGCAGCGGTGGTGGCGGGAAATGTCGAAACCTCCATGTGCGTGACCAACGCGTTGTACGGCGCTCTCGGGGTGATGGCCGCGGGCTGCTGCAGCATGAATAATTTTACCTTCGGCAACACGCGCTATCAGTACTACGAAACCATCGCCGGCGGATCGGGAGCGGGGCCGCAATTCAACGGCACCAGTGTGGTCCAGACACACATGACGAATTCGCGAATGACCGATCCGGAGATCTTGGAGTTCCGATTCCCGGTGCGTCTCGATTCCTACGAGATTCGGCCGGGGTCAGGCGGCGCCGGCCGCTGGAGCGGCGGTGATGGGGGAGTGCGGCGCGTGCGCTTCCTGGAACCCATGACGGCGTCCATCTTAAGTAACGGTCGTACGGTCGGCGCCTTTGGCATGGCGGGAGGCGAGGCGGGCGCCGTCGGCGAGAACTTTATCGAGCGGGCCGATGGACGCCTGGAAAGGCTGAAGTACATCGGCCAGGTCGAGATGCAGGTGGACGATGTCATGGTGATCTGCACACCCGGCGGCGGCGGCTATGCGCAAAGCATAAATAATCGACATTATATTAAGCTATATTATTGAAATATATTGTAATAAAGGCGATATTTCGAGGGAAATCAAACGTACGAGCGTTTGGAAACCTCGGAGAGTGCAGTCGCTATCCGGGGAATTTCCAGGCGCGCTCGGGCGGCGTTAATTTCGCGCGGCCAGGGTGGCGTTCAAGCAGCCCTTGAAGCGATCATCGACGCGGTGTGCGTACCAACTGGTGCTCAAATTCCGTTTGATTTTCGGACCCACCAGTTTGATGGTCGGCACCAGCGCGCGCGGCAGCGGGCGCCCAACCTTTCGGTCGGCGAGTGCGAACACGCGCTGATACAGCGCCGAGGCTTCGAAGCTCTGGGTTCTGCCTTGCGCCAGCGCGTCATGAATCGATCCATCACTCATCTTGAGCCTGGCTGACAGCGTGCGCAGCGCGACTTCGGTGTCGCCCGGATTGTTCGGGTCGGCATCGTGTGCCAGTAGCGCGCCGTCGGTCGCGACAGGAACGCCCGCAACTATGCCGGCCGCGCGTTGAAAGGCCGCATTGCGGCTTGCGTATTGCCCGGCATTGAAGTCCGCGAAGCGGTACAGGTAGTCATCGTACGGTGCGCGGTAGTCCAGAAGATGCGCGATGCCGAAATACACGCTGCCGCGGCGGGTGAACAGTTCATCGGCAATACTTGATCTTACGGGGTAAGGATAGGGCGAAACGGATGAGAACTGTTCGGCGAAGGCGACATTGACCTGCATGGGGCCGCGAGTGCGAATCGGGTTGCGTTCGGCAAACAGGGTCTTGCCCATGGGCACGGCGGCGATAAAGTCCTCGAAGACGTCGCTTAGGTCTTTTTCGGTTCTTGCGGCGTCGATTCGCTCGCCGTAACTGCGGCCGTCGGAGGATTTGAGCTGCAGCACGCCGTTCACGAGCAGCATCGGCACGTGGGCCTGTTCGGCGCGGCTGGCGATTTCGCGCCTGGCGATGGCACCGAGCCCGGGGATCACCGGATCGACATGAAAGCCCGATTCCTGTTCGATCACGGCCACCACCGCGCAGATGTTCTCCCGATCCGGCGTAACCGTCAGCACCGAAAACGCCTTGTAGATATCGTTGGACCAGCCGTTTCGGTCGGCGACGCTGCGCGGCAATGATTGTTCGATGAGTGCGCGCGCATCCGTGGAATTCAGCGGCGGCGTGGCGGCCGGCTGCTGGCCGGCGCAACCGGCCAGCAACAGCAAGACTCCCAGCCCGATCGAATTGACTTGACGCATTGCACCCTTAAGGTATATCAGGCAAAGCACATGGAACGGCCCTGCTTGACGGCGTAGTCTAGATCAAGGGCTTGGAAATCATAACGCGAATGTCGGCTTTCCAAATTCAAGGAGACGACCATGGCAATCAATGAAGAGAGGCTCAACGAATTCCTCGGCAAAGCGGTGGGTGATCTTGGCGCGGCCATGAGTGCGACGCTGGTGCTCGCCGGCGACCGCCTGGGGCTGTACAAGGAACTTGCGAAAGGCGCGCTCACCTCCAGCGAGCTTGCGCAACGCACGGGCACCAATGAGCGCTATGTGCGCGAGTGGCTGGGCAATCAAGGCGCGAGCGGCTACGTGCAATACGACGCCGCGGCCGGCAAGTGGTCCATGACCGCGGAGCAGGCCCTGTGCCTGGCCGATCCTAACGGGCCGGTGGATTTGCCGGGCGCGTACAACATCGTTGAGGCAACATTTCATGCCCTCGGGCGAACGATCGATAATTTCAAGAGCGGAAAGGGCATGGAATGGGGCGAGCATCATCCCTGCTTGTTCCACGGCACGGAGCGATTTTTTCGCGCCGGCTACAACGCAAACTTGATCGGCTCTTGGCTGCCAGCGCTCGAAGGGGTGGTGGATAAACTCAAGCGCGGCGCGAAAGTGGCGGACGTGGGGTGCGGTCATGGCGCGAGCACCGTGCTGATGGCCAAGACCTATCCGAAATCTACCTTTGTCGGCTACGACTACCATGGCGATTCGATCCGCGTCGCGCGCGAACGGGCCGCCGCCGCGGGTCTCGCCAACGCGCAATTCGAAGTGAGCGATGCGGTAAGTTACCCCGGTAAGGAATTCGACGTGATCGCGTTCTTTGATTGCCTGCATGATATGGGCGATCCGGTGGGCGCCGCGAAGCACGCGCGTCAGGCGTTGAAAGCGGACGGCACCGCGATGATCGTCGAGCCCTTTGCAAACGACAAAGTCCAGGACAATCTGAATCCGGTCGGACGGGTGATGTACGGCGCCTCGTCGCAGATTTGCGTGCCGGTGTCGCTGGCGCGCAAAGGTCCGGCACTCGGCGCTCAGGCCGGCGAAGCGCGATTGCGTGAAGTTGTCGTCGGCGGCGGCGGATTCGGAAAATTTCGGCGTGCCACGGAAACCCCGTTCAATCTCGTGCTCGAGGCGCGGCCGTAAGCACTTTAAAGCGGACGGCCGCCGGAAGGCGGCCGTCAATCGCGCACTCGCGCGCGCCCATCGCCAGGGCAGTCGGCGGTCTCGACACCTAGCGTGGCTGCATTCTGACCGCACCGTCGAGACGAATGGTCTCTCCGTTCAACATGACGTTCTCGAGAATTTGCACCACCAGGGCCGCAAATTCATCGGGCTCGCCGAGCCGCGGCGGGAAAGGCGTCTGCTTGCCGAGCGAGTCCTGAGCCTCCTGCGGAAGCCCTTTCATCATCGGAGTCGCAAATAATCCGGGCGCCACGGTCATGACGCGAATTCCGCTCGACGCCAATTCGCGCGCCATGGGCAGCGTCATGCCAACAATGCCGCCCTTGGAAGCGGAATAGGCGATCTGTCCGATTTGCCCGTCGAATGCCGCCACCGAGGCCGTCATGACAATGACGCCCCGTTCGCCCTGCGCGTTGGGTGAATTGACCTGCATCGCCACCGCTGACGCTTTGGCGACCAGCACGGTGCCGAGCAGATTGATTTCCATCATCCTGCGAAATGAACTTCCCGCCATCGGGCCCTGTCTGCCGACCAGCCGCCCGGGCGTGGCGATGCCCGCGCAATTGATGGCCGCATTGAGGCCGCCCATCGCATCTTTCGCGCGCTCGACGGCGCCGTCGACCGCCGATTCATCGCTGACGTCGGCGGCGATGAAGCTGGCACGGTTGCCGAGTGCCTCGGCCGCGGCGTTGCCTTGCGGTACGCTCAAGTCAAGAATGGCCACCTTGCCGCCGCCGTGCACGATTCGATTCGCGACGGCGAGCCCCAATCCGGAGGCCCCGCCGGTGACAATGGCCTTAACATCTTGCAGTTGCATCGAAATTCCTTCCGATTGACGAGCCGAGGCATCGCGCCCTGGATTGAATGATAAAACATTGCCTCGGCGGATGTGTCGCGCAATACTCGCACGGGCGATGAGTACACTGAGCGTTGCCGCCGATCTTGAGCCCCTCGTTTTGCACCAACAGCGGGAAGGCGTTGCGTTGTTGACGCTTAACCGCCCGGCGCAATACAACGCGCTGTCCGAGGAGATGCTGGCGGCGCTGCAGGCGAGGCTTGCGGCGCTCGCGTCCGATTCATCGGTGCGCGTCGTGGTGATGGGCGGTGCCGGCAAGGCGTTTTGCGCAGGCCACGATCTCAAACAGATGAAGGCCAACCCGAGCTTGGAGTACTACCAGAGGCTATTTGACGATTGCAGCCGCTTGATGATGCAGATTCAATCGCTGCCGCAACCGGTGATCGCGCGCGTGCATGGCATCGCGACCGCCGCGGGTTGCCAGTTGGTGGCGATGTGCGACCTCGCGGTGGCGGCCGACGATGCGCGCTTTGCGGTTTCCGGCATCAACGTGGGCCTCTTCTGCTCGACGCCCTCCGTTGCGCTCTCGCGCAACGTGGGACGCAAGGCCGCTTTCGAGATGCTGGTGACGGGCGAGTTCATCGATGCGGCGACCGCCGTGCGGCGCGGACTGATCAATCGCTGCGTGCCCGCCGACCGCCTGGATCACGAGATCAACGGCCTCGCCGCAGCAATTGTCGCCAAGCCACCGAGCGTGGTTGCTGCGGGAAAGGCCTTGTTCTATCGCCAGTTGGAACTGGGCGTTGAATCCGCGTACCGGCTGGCAGGGCAGGCGATGGCCTGCAATATGATCGACGATGTCGCGCAGGAAGGGGTCGGAGCCTTCATTGAAAAGCGCACCCCGAACTGGAGCCCCGATTGATTGAAAGGGCCCTATGGGTGTTGCAAATTCGCTCAATCTGAGCGTCGGATTTGGGCATTTGTTTCAGCGGGCCGAGCCTCTAGAATTGGGTAACCTTATGAGCGCCGTATCCATCGCCGCCAAGCCTGTTCCCTACCAACCCACGAACAAAGTGCGGTTCGTGACCGCCACGTCACTGTTCGATGGCCACGACGCTTCCGTCAACATCATGCGCCGGGTGCTGCAAGCCTCGGGAGCCGAAGTCATCCATCTGGGTCACAACCGCTCGGTGCTGGAAATCGTCAATGCCGCCTTGCAGGAGGATGTGCAGGGTGTGGCGATCACTTCCTATCAGGGCGGCCACGTCGAATTTTTCAAATACATGATGGATCTCTTGCGCGAGAACGGCGGGGAGAACATCAAGGTGTTCGGCGGCGGCGGCGGTGTCATCGTGCCGTCCGAGATCCGCGAGCTGATGGCCTACGGGGTGACCCGCCTGTATTCCCCCGAAGACGGCGCCAAATTGGGCCTGCAGGGCATGATCGATGATGTCATTCGCACCAGCGACTACGATCTCTCCGCCTTGGCGCCCGCGGAAGGGGAAGCGCTCGAGGCGCTGCGCTCGGGCAACCGGCGCCAGCTGGCGCGCGTCATCACGGCGCTGGAAAATCGCACCTATCCCATGCGCGTGCGCCAGAGCCTGCTGCAGGCGGCCGCCGGCATCAGGACCCCGATACTGGGAATCACCGGCACCGGCGGTGCCGGCAAATCCTCGCTGACCGACGAACTTATCCTACGGCTGCGCCTCGATCAGGACGATCGGATGCGGGTGGCGGTCATCTCGATCGATCCGTCGCGCAAGCGCACCGGGGGTGCATTGCTCGGCGATCGCATTCGTATGAACGCGATTGAGTCCGACAAGATCTTCATGCGGTCGATGGCGACGCGCGATACCGGTACGGAAATCTCCGCTGCGCTGCCGGATGTGCTGGCCGCTTGCAAGATCAGCGGCTTCGATCTGATCGTGGTGGAAACCTCCGGCATAGGCCAGGGCGGATCCGCCATCGTTTCCTTGGCCGACACCTCGCTTTATGTCATGACACCCGAATTCGGTGCAGCCTCGCAGTTGGAGAAAATCGACATGCTCGATTTTGCCGACTTTGTGGCCATCAACAAATTCGACCGCAAGGGCTCCGAGGACGCACTGCGCGATGTGCGCAAGCAATACCAGCGGAATCATCAATGGTTTACCCAACCTGTCGAGGCAATGCCGGTTTACGGCACCATGGCCTCACGTTTCAACGACGACGGCGTGACAGCGCTCTACCAGGCCATCGTGCCGCGCTTGCAGGAGCGGGGTCTGAAGCTCGCAGCTGCCAAGCTACCGCAAGTGGCGGTAAAGGCGTCCTCGCGGGGCCGCGCCATCGTGCCGCCCGAACGGGTGCGCTACCTGGCGGAGATCGCCGAGATACTGCGCGAATTCCACCGATTTATCGCGCGCCAGTCTCAAATCGCACGCGAGCGCCAATCGCTTCGCACGAGCAAGGGCTTGTTTGCCGCTTCCGGCCGACCGGTGAGCGGATTTGACGAACTGATCGGCGCCAAGAATGCCGAACTCGATCCGGCCTCTGCCAGGCTCCTGGAGCAATGGCCCAAGACCCTCGAGCTGTACGCCCAGCCTGAGTACGTGGTGAAGATTCGCGACAGGGAAATTCGCACCAAACTGACCTACGAATCGCTCTCGGGCAGCAGCATTCGCAAGGTGTCACTGCCGCGCTTCGAAGACGACGGCGAGATTTTGCGTTTCCTGTTAAAGGAAAACGTCCCGGGCTCTTTCCCCTTCACGGCCGGTGTGTTTGCGTTCAAACGCGAGGGCGAAGACCCGACGCGCATGTTCGCCGGCGAAGGCGATGCGTTTCGAACCAATCAGCGTTTCAAGCGAGTCTCTGAAGGCATGCCGGCGCATCGGCTGTCCACTGCTTTTGATTCGGTGACGCTGTACGGCTGGGATCCGGATCTGCGCCCGGACATCTACGGTAAGGTCGGCAATTCCGGCGTCTCGATCGCGACGCTCGACGACATGAAGGTGCTGTACTCGGGCTTCGATCTGTGCGCGCCGACCACGTCGGTGTCGATGACGATCAATGGGCCGGCGCCGATGATTCTGGCCATGTTCATGAATACCGCGATCGACCAGCAGATTGAAAAGTTCCAGCGAGAGAACGGGCGCGATCCGACCGCAGACGAACAGCAGAAGATCAAGGCATGGACCTTGTCGACGGTGCGCGGCACGGTACAGGCGGACATCTTGAAGGAAGACCAGGGCCAGAACACCTGCATTTTCTCCACCGAGTTTGCGCTCAAAATGATGGGTGATATGCAGGAATATTTCGTGCACCATCAAGTGCAGAACTTCTACTCGGTCTCGATATCCGGCTATCACATCGCCGAAGCCGGTGCCAATCCCATCTCGCAGCTGGCCTTCACGCTCGCCAATGGGTTTACCTATGTGGAGTCCTACCTGGCCCGCGGCATGCACATCGATGATTTCGCGCCCAACTTGTCGTTCTTTTTCTCCAACGGCATGGATCCGGAATACTCGGTGATCGGCCGAGTCGCACGCCGCATCTGGGCGGTGGCGATGAAGAACAAGTACGGTGCGAACGAGCGCAGTCAGAAGCTTAAATACCACGTGCAGACCTCCGGCCGTTCATTGCACGCGCAAGAGATGGCGTTCAACGACATACGCACCACGCTGCAGGCGCTCTGCGCCGTCTATGACAATTGCAATAGCCTGCATACCAACGCCTATGACGAGGCGGTCACCACGCCCACCGAGGAGAGCGTGCGCCGTGCCATGGCAATCCAGCTGATCATCAATCGCGAATGGGGCCTGGCCAAGAACGAGAATCCGAATCAGGGCAGTTTCATCATCGATGAACTGACGGACCTGGTGGAGGAGGCGGTGCTGAAGGAATTCGACGCCATCGCCGATCGCGGCGGGGTGCTCGGCGCCATGGAGACCGGATATCAGCGCGGCAAGATCCAAGAGGAGTCGCTGTTCTACGAGCGCCAGAAACACGATGGTTCGTATCCTATCATCGGCGTCAACAGCTTCCGTAATCCGCACGGCGAAACCGTCGCGGAAAAGATCGAGCTGGCGCGCTCCACCGAGGCGGAAAAGCAGTCGCAACTCAAACGGTTGCGCTCCTTCCAGGAGCGCAATGCCGCAGAGGCTACCGTGCTGCTCGAACGGCTGCGGCACACCGTCATTGAGAACGGCAATACCTTCGAAGTGCTGATGGATGCCGTGCGCGGCTGCTCGCTGGGCCAGATCACCCACACTCTGTACGATGTCGGTGGCCGTTACCGACGCAACATGTAGGATCCGGCATGCACGAATATCAGGCGCCGCTGGCCGACATGAAGTTCGTGCTGCGCGAGTTGGTGGATTGGGAATTGCTGGCGCAGTTGCCGGGCTTCGGTGAGATGACGCTGGATGTGGCGGGCGCGGTGCTGGACGAAGCGGCGAAATTCGCCGGCGGGGTGCTCTCGCCGATCAATCGCAGCGGTGACGTGGAAGGCGTGCGCTGGCGGGAGGGTCAAGTGCTCACCGCCGGCGGCTGGCAGCAGGCCTATCGGCAATTTGCCGCCGACGGTTGGAATGCGCTTTCATGCCCGGCCGAATTCGGCGGTCAAAATCTGCCGCGGCCGCTGTCGGCGCTGATCGAGGAGATGTGGAACGGCGCCAACGTGGCTTTCGCGCTGTGCCCGATGCTCACGCGCGGTGTCATCGATGCGTTGGAGCTGCGCGGTTCGCAGGCGCAGCAAGACACCTACCTGCCAAGGCTGGTCAGCGGGGAGTGGACGGGGACCATGAACCTGACCGAGCCGCAGGCCGGTTCCGATCTGTCGGCCGTGCGCACACGGGCGGTGCGCCGAGGCGACGGCCGCTACTTGCTGACGGGCCAAAAGATTTTCATCACCTATGGCGAGCATGACCTCACCGGCAATATCGTGCACATGGTGTTGGCACGCGTGGCCGGCGCGCCGGAGGGCGTCAGAGGCATCTCGCTATTCCTGGTTCCGAAAGTCCTGGTGAATGCGGACGGCTCGCTGGGCGCGCGCAACGACGTGCACTGCCTCTCGGTCGAACACAAGCTCGGCATCCACGCCAGCCCCACCTGCGTGCTGGCCTTCGGCCAGAAGGACGGCGCTGTGGCGGAACTGATCGGCGAGGAGAATCGCGGCCTGGAATACATGTTCATCATGATGAATGCCGCCCGCTACTCGGTGGGCATTGAAGGGGTGGGCCTGTCGGAACGCGCCTACCAAGCCGCATTGGCCTATGCGCGTGAGCGAATCCAAGGCACCGAGGCCGGAATCCGCGGCGGCCCCCGCGTGGCCATCGTGCGCCATCCTGACGTGCGCCGCATGCTGCTGCTCATGAAGTCGCAGACCGAAGCCATGCGGGCCCTTGCCGGCGTGGTCGCAGTCTCGCTGGATGCCGCCCGGCTGCATCCGCGTGCGCAGGAGCGCGAACGCCATCAGACCTTTGCCGATCTCATGATCCCCGTCGTCAAGGGCTGGTGCACCGAGAATTCGGTTGAGATCGCCTCCTTGGGCGTGCAGGTGCATGGCGGCGTCGGATTCATCGAGGAAACCGGCGCCGCGCAGTTTCTGCGCGACGCGCGCATCACGCCGATCTACGAAGGCACCACCGCCATTCAGGCCAACGATTTGATAGGCCGCAAGCTGGCGCGCGACAGTGGCAGCGCCGCACGAGCCGTGATCGCCGAGATGCGGACACTGGAGGGCGCGTTGAGGGCCGAGCCCAATTTGTCGGAGCTCGCGCCATCGTTCTTGGCCGCCATCGAGGCGCTCGAACAAGCGGTTCTCTACGTGGTGGATAACTATGCCACCGATATCCGCGCGGTCTCGGTCGGTGCGGTACCCATGCTCAAGCTGCTGGGTATCACCGCCGGCGGCTGGCAGCTGCTGCGGTCGGCGTTGATCTCGCATCGGCGCCTCGCCTCGCCCGCCAACGCGGCCGATGCCGCCTTCGCTGAAGCCAAGATTTCAACCGCGCGCTTCTACGCGGACTATGTCTTGTCTCAGGCAGCAGGGCTGGCGCACGGCATCCGGCGCGGTGCGGCCGGCGCCCTGGCCGAGGGTGTGCTCTAAGCCGATGCATGATCGCTATCCGCGGCGCATTGTTTGCCTGACCGAAGAGCCGACCGAGGTTCTGTACGCCCTGGGGTTGGAGGAACGGATCGTGGGCATCTCGGGCTTCACCGTGCGCCCGGCGCGTGCGCGCCGCGAAAAGCCGCGGGTCTCGGCCTTCATCAACGCTAAGGTCGACCGGATTCTCGACCTGCGGCCGGATTTCGTCGTGGGCTTCTCCGACATTCAGGCCGATATCGCACAGACGCTGATCAAGAGCGGGATTGAAGTCTGGATCAGCAATCATCGTTCGGTGGATGGGATCTTAGGCTATGTGCGACGCTTGGGAGCGCTGGTGGGCGCCGCCGAAGCGGCC
Organism: uncultured Gammaproteobacteria bacterium; assembly: GCA_963749775.1. Taxonomy (GTDB): domain Bacteria; phylum Pseudomonadota; class Gammaproteobacteria; order Steroidobacterales; family Steroidobacteraceae; genus Bog-1198. The sequence goes on along the minus strand of CAVVPB010000001.1, from coordinate 513,847 downwards.
GAGCGCTATGCCCTGAAGCTCGAAGCCCATATCGAAGGAGTGCGGCAGGCAGCTGCACTGTTGCCGCGCAGGCCGCGGGTCTATTTCGAGGAATGGGACGAGCCGCTGATCACCGGCATTCGCTGGGTCAGCGAACTGATCGGTATCGCCGGCGGCGAGGATGTGTTTCCGGAGCGGGCTCTGTGCGCGCTCGGCAAGGATCGCATTCTGGCCGATGCGGGTGAGGTCATACGCCGCGGCCCGGATATCATTTTGGGTTCCTGGTGCGGCAAGCGTTTCCGGCCGACTCAAGTGGCGGCGCGGATTGGCTGGCATGCGGTGCCTGCGGTGCGTGATGGAGAGCTGCACGAAATCAAGTCGGCCATCATTCTGCAGCCGGGCCCGGCTGCGCTTACCGACGGTCTTGACGCAATCCACCGGGTGCTAAAGCAATGGTCGACGCAGCACTGAGCTCCGACCCGGTGCCTTCACCCTGTGTCGACATCTGCCGGCTGGATGCGCAGGGCCTGTGCGTCGGGTGCCGCCGCAGCATCGATGAGATCTGCGAATGGCCGGGCGCCAGCGACACTCGTCGCCGCGAAATCCTGCGCGAACTCGAGGCGCGCAAGTCAGGACCCGCTTAACCTAGCGATGCGCTTTGGAGAAATCAAAGTCGCGACGGAATTTCAAAAGCGACGTATTCGGCGATGAGTCCAGCGAAATCCGTCATCGGTGGGAATTTCTCGAAGCTATGGACAGCCGGAGTCGTTACCCAGGGGAGTTTCTCACTCGTGCAGGTTTCGATAAACGGCACAAACCATGACAGGTCCTCAAGCATCGTCGGTCGAACGTTAACGAACTGATCCATGCCGTGTGGCCTGGTAAACATCCAACTTTTGCAGTGTGGACAAAAAAAGTGACGATGCTCACCGTGTAATCCGCCGATGACGGGGTCGCCTTGCGTGACCGCAAATCCATCAGTGGGGATCATCGCCGTCAATGAATACGCACTGGCGCTCATTCTCTGGCAGCCACTGCAGTGGCAGGCCGCCGTAATAACCGGAGGTGCGCTGACTCGAATGCGCAATTGCCCGCAGCGGCAATGCCCGTCCCAGGGTAAAGACCAATTCTTCGCCACGAATTCCCTCCAGCCCTCAAGTACGGATGGCAATTATATTGGTTACCTCCGAGGTCGGCCCGAAATAATCGGACTCTTGCGGATGATGGGGGCGCTATTGGTGCCCCAGTGCTGCCAGGGGATGCGCCGCCGCACTCCACCGGTCGCGAAAGAACGCATCGACCATCTCGTCGGTCACCTCCTCAACGCGGCTCGGCTGCCAGCGCGGGGCGTTGTCCTTGTCGATGAGCACGGCACGCACGCCTTCAGGGAAGTCGCCTTGCTCAAAGCTGTGCGCGGCCATGCCCAGCTCCATGCGGAAGCAATCGGCAAGACTCAAGGTCGCGCCGCGCTGCAGTTGACGTAAGGTCGCGCTCAGCATGGTGGGCGAGCGGCTGCGCATGAGCTTCGCGGTTTGCTGTGCCCAGTCGGCATACTCGCTGCGGCGTTCCGTTTCGAGGGACGTGAGGATGGCGAGAACTGAGGGCTGGGAAAAATGCTCGTCTATCCCTTCGCGCAATGCGGCCAGCGTGGGCGCAGGGAGTGCCATCGCGGCACGCGCTTGTAAGAAACTTTGCAGATCGGCCGCGGGGTCACTGCGCCAAGGTAAGGCGGTCATATCGGCGCTCAGCGATGCGATCGAGGAGGGCGGCAGGTACAGATCGGCCAGCTGGCAGTACAGCGCGTCAGCGGCGCGAATCTGCACGCCGGTCAATGCCAGGTAAATTCCCAGTTTGCCTGCCAGGCGCGAGAGGAAGTAGCTGGCGCCCACATCGGGAAAAAATCCTATCGCCACTTCCGGCATCGCGATGCGCGTTCGCTCCCCGACAATGCGTAACTTCGATCCTTGGGAAATGCCCATGCCTCCGCCCATGGTGATGCCATCCATCAAGACGGCGTAGGGCTTAGGATAGGAATACAGCAGGAAGTCCACCGGGTATTCCGCTGCGAAGAACTCGTGATGCAAGGAGCCGGCATTTTTGAAGCTTTGATACAGCGCGCGAATGTCCCCGCCGGCGCAAAATGCCTTCTCGCCCGCGCCTCTGATCAGCACGGCGTATATGTCGGGGTCGGCGGCATGCTGCGACAGCAGCGTGCGCAGCAGTGCGATCATCTCGAGCGACAGCGCATTGAGCGCGCTGGGCCGATTTAAGGTGATGAACGCAATGTGATTGCGAGTTTCACTGATGACGTCCATGGATTTAATGGGCCAGGGCGGACTCTACTGAGACTGCTTGAAAAGATTGACGATGGCCGAGAAATCCAATGAGCCGGCACCTCTGGCGCTCGACATTTGGTAGAGCTGCCGTGCTACCGCGCCCAACACAACGGTCTGTTTCGCCTGGCTCGCCGCATCCAGCGCTAAACCAAGGTCCTTCAACATAAGATCGGTGCCGAAGCCGCCCGTGTAGCCGCGAGCGGCCGGCACATTGTCCATGACGCCGGGATATGGATTGTAGGCATCCGAGCTCCAGCATCGACCGCTCGAGGTGTTGATGATTCCGGCCAGGACTTTGGGGTCGATGCCGAGAGTGACTCCCAGATTCATAGCCTCGGCGACGCCGATCATGCTGATTCCGAGCAGCAGATTGTTGCAGATCTTGGCGACTTGCCCGTTGCCGGATTCGCCGCAGTGGACGATGTTTTGTCCCATGTGCAGCAGTATCGGCTTGATGTGCTCGAACAGGGCTGCCGTGGCGCCCACCATGAAGGTCAATGTGCCGGCTTCGGCGCCTCCTGTGCCACCGGAAACCGGTGCGTCCGCCATGGGATTGGTGCGCCGCGCCGCGATCGCGGCGATTTCACGCGCCGTGTGCGGGTCAATGGTGCTCGAGTCGATCAGCGGAATCCCGGCACGCACGCCGGCGAGCACACCGTCCTCGCCCAAGTACACGGCTCTGACGTGCGGTGAGGAGGGCAGCATCGTCAGCACCAAATCGGCCAAAGCCGCGGCCTGCTTGGCCGAGGCGGCGGCCGAGGCGCCTGCGCCGGTGAGCGAATCGATACGGCTTTGATCCACGTCAAAAACCACCAGCGAGTGGCCCGCCTTCAACAAACGTCGCGCCATGGGTCCGCCCATGTGGCCCAAGCCGACCAAGGCGATGTTCATTTCAAACTGATGGTCGTGTTCACACCGGTAGATGTGTTGCTGTCGTCGAACCAGCGTGTGGTCACGGTTTTAGTCTGAGTGTAGAACTGCACCACTTGCTTGCCGTAAGGACCAAGATCGCCGAGCTTGGAACCGCGCGATCCGGTAAAGCTAAAATACGGCACGGGCACCGGAATCGGTACGTTGATGCCCACTTGGCCGACGTCGATTTCGCTTTGAAATTTGCGGGCAACGGCGCCGCTTTGCGTGAAAATGCCGGTGCCGTTACCGAAGGGATTATTGTTGATGAGCGTGATCGCCTCGTCCAAGTCATTAACACCTACGATCACCATCACGGGGCCGAATATTTCGGTGGTGTAGATTTTCATTTGCGGCGTCACCGCGGAGAAAATCGTGGGACCGATGAAGTTGCCGTTCTCGTATCCCGCTACCTTGACCGCACGGCCATCCAACTCGAGCTTGGCGCCTTCCTTAATGCCGTCTTCCACCAGACCGAGGATGCGCTGTTTCGCGCTCTTCGAGACCACCGGACCTAAGTCCGTGTTCTTCTCCACGCCCGCGTTGACCTTCAGGGTCTTGGCCTTGGCGACGATTTCAGGTATCCATTTTTGAGCCTCACCCACCAAGACGGTGACGGAGGTGGCCATGCAGCGCTGTCCTGCAGCGCCAAAGGTGGCGCCGATGACCGAGTTAAGCGACTGCTCCTTGTTGGCGTCCGGCATGACAACCGCGTGATTCTTGGCGCCCATCATGCATTGCACGCGCTTGCCGTGCTCCGAGGCGAGGCTGTAGACGTGCGTGCCCACGGCGGTAGAACCGACGAAGGAGACGGCGACAATGTCGGGGTGAGTGCAGATCGCGTCCACCGCGCGCTTGCCACCGTGGATGATATTCAAAACGCCCGGTGGCACGCCGGCCTTCAACGCCAGTTCGGCCAACAGCATGGGCGTCATCGGGTCCTGCTCGGAGGGTTTGAGCACGAAGGTGTTGCCGCAGACGATGGCCATGGGAAACATCCATAGCGGGATCATGGCCGGAAAATTAAACGGCGTGATGCCCGCGCATACGCCGATGGGCTGGCGCAAGGTGTAGGTGTCTACGCCGCCGGCGACGTTTTCGGCAAACTCCCCCAATTGCAGACTGCCGATCGAGCAGGCGTGCTCGACCACTTCGAGTCCGCGGAACACGTCCCCTTCAGCATCCGCCAGGGTCTTGCCCTGTTCTGCGCTCAAGGTGTGCGCGATGCGACTCATATGTTCGCGCACCAGCGCCTGAAGCTTCAGCATGATCCGCGCGCGGGCTGCCAGTGGCGTGTTCTTCCAAGTCTTGTAGGCTTGCTTGGCTGAGGCTACGGCGGCGTTGATTTCCTCATCGGTGGCAAACGGGACTTGTGCCAGGACTTCTTGCGTTGCCGGGTTGACGACGTCGCGCCATTCGCTGGTGTGCGAATCAATCAGCTTTCCGTCGAGCAGCATTTTGACGGTGGGCACGAGACTTGGTTGCGTTGCAGGTTTGCTCATGGGAGCCCCTTGGGTCGTTAAGGCGCGATCGGGCGATGCTCTAGTTTAGCGTAAACTATGGCACTTGAATCCAGCGTCTTGACGAGCGGATCTTTCGAATATGACCATGCGAAATTGTAACGGTGACTTCGGTGCGATAAGTCGAGCGGAAACGGCGGTGGCGCGCAGCCCGGAACCGGGCACCATCGCAATCTGTTTCGTCGCCGCAGCGCTGCAAAGCGTCCGCGGCCGTGATTTGAACGCGGACGAGTTGCTGGCAAATGTCGGGTTGTCCTCGAGTCTGCTGCAGGTGCCCCAAGCGCGGGTCTCGGCGAAACACTACGGCGCCCTCTGGCGCAGCATTGCGGTTGCGCTCGACGATGAATTCTTCGGCCAAGATTCGCGCCGCATGAAGGCCGGGAGTTTCGCGATGTTGTGTCACGCAGTCCTAGGTTGCAAGACCTTGGGGCATGCGCTTGACCGTAGCTTGCGTTTCTATGCGCTAATCTTGGATGATATCAGAGGCACCGTGGAGCGCCATGCGAAAGAGGCAAGTATCGTCTTGCACGAGCGAGCTGCGGGCGCAAGTGGCCGCGTATTTGCCCATGAGCTGCTATTGATGCTGCTGTACGGCGTGTCTTGTTGGTTGGTGGGGCGACGTATTCCCATTCTGCGCACCGAATTCGCCTATCCGGAGCCCGCGCACAGCGCCGAGTATCGGCTGATGTATTGCGCGGATTTGCGCTTCAACAGGCCCAAGACCCTGATTGCCTTCGACGCAAGTTACCTTGATCTGCCCGTGGTGCAGAACGAGAGGACGGCCAAGGAATTTCTGCGTACCGCGCCGGAGAATATTTTGTTGAAGTATAAAAATGGCAGCAGCCTCACCGCCAGGGTCCGGCGGCGACTGCGCCAATGTCTGCCCGGTGCGGTACCGGATTTCGAGCGGCTCGCCGACGAGCTGGGTATGACGCCTGCTACGATGCGCCGCCGATTGCATGAGGAAGGTGAGTCCTACCAATCGATCAAGGATCAGTTGCGGCGCGATCTGGCCATCAGCTATCTCAGCCATTCGAGCCGCAGCGTCATGGATATTGCGTTGGAGCTGGGATTTTCTGAACGCAGTGCGTTTCATCGCGCGTTTAGAAAATGGACCGGCGCAGCTCCGGGCGAATTTCGCCGCACATTGCAACCTTAAGAGGATGGTCCCTGGATGAACCTATCAGGTAAAGTAGTCGTGGTAACCGGGGGTGCCGGCATTTTGGGCCAGGCCGTCGCCGCGACCTTAGGCGGGTATGGCGCCAGGCTGGCGCTAGTTGATCACGCGAAGATGCCGCCGGCTGGGCAGTCGGGCACTGCGGTGCATTATGGCGGCGTCGACTTGACCAAGCCGGACGCCGCGCGATCCTTGATGGATCGGGTGGTCAAGGAAGCCGGACGCATGGACGGACTGATCAACATCGCGGGCGGTTTCCACTGGGAACCGCTCGCCGGCGGCACGCTCGACACATGGGACGCGATGTACCGAATCAACCTACAAACCGCCGTCGTCTCCTGTCAGGCAGCACTGCCGTATCTTAAGGTGGCCGGCGGCGGACGCATCGTCAATGTTGGCGCCATGGGCGCGGTCAAAGCCGCTGCCGGTATGGGCGCCTACGCGGCCTCAAAGGCGGGCGTTGCGAAATTGACCGAAGCCTTGGCGGACGAACTGAAGGATCAGGGCATCACGGTCAATGCCATCATGCCGAGTATCCTCGACACGCCGAAGAATCGGCTCGATATGCCGAAGGCCGATTTCACGCGCTGGGTGACGCCGTCCGAGGCTGCCGAAGTCATTGCCTTCTTGGTCTCTGATGTCGCTCGCGCGGTGACCGGCGCGCTGATCCCAGTGGTGGGGCGCGTATGACGGCACCCAGCGCATCGCCCGGTACGCGTCTACGCGCCGCGGTTGCAGCGGAGTCTCCGCTCCAAGTGGTCGGCGCCATCAACGCGTTTACAGCACGAATGGCGGCGGCCTGCGGGTTTAAAGCCCTGTACTTGTCCGGTGGCGGCGTCGCTGCCAATTCGCTCGGCGTGCCGGATTTGGGTATCAGCACCTTGGACGACGTGCTGACCGACATTCGCAGAATTACCGATGCCTGCGCGCTGCCGCTATTGGTCGACGCCGATACGGGCTGGGGCGGTGCATTCAATATTGCCCGCACCGTGAGGTCATTCATCAAGTTTGGCGCCGCGGGACTGCATATCGAAGATCAGGTGCAATCCAAGCGTTGCGGCCATCGGCCGGGCAAGGAAGTGGTCTCCCGGCAGGAGATGGTGGATCGCGTCAAAGCCGCGGTCGACGCGCGGACCGATGAGAAATTCGTGATCATGGCGCGCACCGATGCTTTGGCCGTCGAGGGCATCGACCGCGCTCTGGAGCGCGCGGTCGCGTGTGTCGATGCGGGAGCGGATATGATTTTCCCGGAAGCCATCACGGAACTGACCATGTACCGGCGTTTCAAGGACGCGGTGAAGGTGCCGATTCTGGCCAATATCACCGAGTTCGGTCAGACGCCCCTCTACACGCGCGACGAGCTGGCAACGGTCGGGGTCGACATCGTGCTGCACTGCTGTTCCGCGTATCGGGCCATGAACTTGGCGGCGCTCAACACCTATCAGGCGATTCGTCGCGACGGGACGCAAAAGAACGTGCTCGCCACGATGCAAACGCGTGCCGATCTGTACAAGTATCTCGATTACTACGCATACGAAGCGAAGTTGGATGAACTATTCGCGGAAGGAAAGGAAAAGTGACCAACAATCCCGACGCTCAACCTGCAACTGCGTTCAAGCCGAAGAAATCCGTCGCCTTATCGGGAGTGGCTGCCGGCAATACCGCATTGTGCACGGTCGGCAGAACCGGTAATGATTTGCATTACCGCGGCTACGATATTCTCGACATCGCTACCCAGTGCGAATTTGAAGAAATCGCGTACCTGCTGGTGCACGAGAAGCTGCCGAATAAGGCGCAGCTCGCGGCCTATAAGCGCAAGCTCAAGGGACTTCGAGGATTGCCGCCGGCGGTCGCCACCGTGCTCGAACAGCTGCCCGAGGCCAGCCATCCCATGGATGTGTTGCGCACCGGCGTGTCGACGCTCGGGTGTTGCGTACCGGAAGCCAATGATCACGCCAGTGGCGGGGCACGCGACCTGGCGGATCGCCTGCTGGCATGCTTAGGTTCCATGTTGTGCTACTGGTATCACTATGCCAAGAGCGGGCGGCGCATCGACGTGCAAACCGACGATGACTCTATCGGCGCGCATTTTCTGCACTTGCTGCATGGACGCAAGCCCTCCGATAGCTGGGTGCGCGCCATGCACACCTCGCTGAACTTGTATGCCGAGCACGAGTTCAATGCATCGACCTTCACGGCCCGGGTGATCGCCGGCACGGGGTCGGATCTGTACTCCTGTATCACCGGCGCCATTGGCGCGCTGCGCGGACCGAAGCATGGCGGGGCCAACGAGGTCGCGTTCGAGATTCAGAACCGGTATCCCTCGTCGGATGCGGCTGAAGCCGATATCCGCAAACGCGTGGCAAACAAGGAAGTCATTATCGGTTTCGGCCATCCTGTGTATACCGTGTCGGATCCGCGCAACCAGGTCATCAAAGAGGTGTCCCTAGGGTTGGCGCGCGAGGCCAACGACATGCTGGGGTTCGAGGTGGCCGCGAGAATCGAGTCGGTCATGTGGGAGATCAAGAAGATGTTTCCCAACCTCGATTGGTTTTCCGCCGTTTCTTATCACTTGATGGGCGTGCCCACCGCCATGTTCACGCCCCTGTTCGTCATCAGCCGCACTTCAGGCTGGGCGGCTCACGTCATCGAGCAGCGCGAAGATGGCAAGATCATCCGGCCGAGTGCGAATTACACCGGCCCCGAAAACCTAACCTTTGTACCCTTATCGGAGCGACCTTAAGTCTCATGTCCCAAGATATCAAATCCGCTGAACGGCCCGCACCTGATCAGGTGCTCACTGCGATCGCAGACTATGCCTTAACTTACGAAATCTCGAGCGCGCTGGCCTATGAGACCGCCGCGTATTGTTTGATGGATACCCTGGCTTGCGGCTTTCAGGCGTTGAAGTATCCGGCTTGCACCAAATTGATGGGGCCTGTGGTGCCGGGAGCGACCCTCACCGGCGGCGCGCGGGTTCCCGGCACCGCCTTCGAACTGGATCCGGTCACGGCGGCGTTCAATATCGGCGCCATGATTCGCTGGCTCGATTTCAACGATACCTGGCTGGCCGCGGAATGGGGTCACCCGTCGGACAATCTGGGCGCAATTCTCGCGGTGGCCGACTATTTGTCGCGCTCCGGCAAGCGGGTGGCGGTGCGCGACGTGCTCACGGGAATGATCAAGGCCCACGAAATACAGGGCGTGCTCGCCCTGGAGAATAGCTTCAATCGCGTCGGGCTGGATCACGTACTTTTGGTTCGCGTTGCCTCGACCGCCGTGGTTACTGCCATGCTGGGTGGATCCCGCGAGCAGATTATCAATGCCGTGTCGAACGCGTGGATTGATGGCGGGGCGCTGCGCACCTACCGGCATGCGCCGAACACCGGCTCGCGCAAGAGTTGGGCCGCCGGCGATGCCACCAGCCGCGCCGTGCGCCATGCGTTGTTCGCGCTGAAGGGCGAAATGGGATATCCCTCGGCGTTGAGCGCCAAGACTTGGGGTTTTCAAGACGTGCTGTTCAAAGGCAAAGCGGTGGTGCTGCCCCAGGCCTTGGGCAGCTACGTGATGGAGAACGTGCTGTTCAAGATCTCATATCCGGCTGAGTTTCATGCCCAAACCGCCGTGGAGGCGGCAATGACGCTGCATCCGGAGATTCAGGCGAAGATCGAGCAGATCGATCGGGTGGTGATAGAAACGCAGGAGCCTGGCGTGCGGATCATCGATAAGACGGGTCCTTTGGCCAATCCCGCGGATCGAGACCACTGCATTCAATACATGGTCGCGATCCCGCTGCTGTTCGGCCGATTGGCAGCATCCGACTATGAAGACAAGGTCGCCGGCGATCCGCGGGTCGATGCGCTGCGCGCGAAGATGCAAGTCAAGGAGAATGCGACCTTCACTCAAGACTACTATGCCGCGGATAAGCGTTATATCGGCAACGCGGTGCAGGTGTTCTTCAAAGACGGCACGAGCAGCCGGCGGGTGGCGGTGGATTATCCCATCGGTCATCGCAAGCGCCGCGCCGAAGGCATGCCGGTGCTGGTGAAAAAATTCGAAACCAGCGTCGCGGCGCATTTTCAACCCAAGCAGACCGAGACGATCAAAGCCTTGTTCACCGATCAACGGGCACTGGCGGCGATGCCCGTCAGTGACTTCGTGGCGAAGCTCGTGACCGCCTCCTGAAATAAATCGTCGCAAGTCGCGGATTATGACGTATCGGACTTGCTCACCTCACCCCGGAGTCTGATAGTGGCGCGGATGAAGGATGTGAGCCGGTCAACGCCGGTCAAAGACTGGGTCACCCAGCAGCTACAGGGGACGGCTCCGCGGCCGCCGACTTGGTCGGCGGAGCGACGCGTGCGCGCGGATCGCCGCCGCCGGCGGTGGTGGTCGGTCTGTTACGGCAGCTTCAACCCGCGCCGCCGACGGCCGGCGCGTCGCCTCGACGATTCGCGCTTTCACCCCGTTGATTGGTATGCCGCGCATCTGCTGGCCGTCTCGCTCGGCATTTTGTTATTGAGCGCCACGGACGCATTTCTGACCGCCGTGCTGCTGTTGCACGGTGCGGAGGAGGTGAATCCTCTCATGGCCGTGCTGGTCTATCGCAGCGTCGCCGGGTTTGCCGCATTGAAGATGGCCATGACCGGCGCCAGCATCGTGTTGATGGTGTTTCTCGCGCGCTATCGATTCATGCGTGTGATTCGCGTGGAGGTGGTCCTTTACGCCGTGTTGCTGGTTTACGTCGGGCTCATCGGCTATGAATTTTGGATGCTAAACGCCTCGGGCGGCCTGCCGATCTTGTAATTTTCCAGAGTGCCGTCACATTCCCTATTGCGCTGCCTTCGGCTAAACTAAGGCGCTCTAGATTACGCACCTCCGCTATTTATCATCCTGATTTATTTGAGGTTTTTACCCTCCTTCTCGCTCATGAGTCAATCACTTGCCGATCAATTAGCCACCACGGCGCTGTCCGGCGGCAACGCCGGGTTCATTGAAGATCTCTACGAACAGTTCCTGAAAGACCCGAATGGTCTCGATCCGACGTGGCGGGAGTACTTCAAGGGGCTGCGGGGCGCCGAGGCTGATGTTGCCCACGGGCCCATTCGCGAGCGTCTCATGGCGCGCGTCCAACTGCCGCCGGCCACCGCCGCGGTTCCCGCCGCCCGTTCGGACGCGGCCAGCGCCAAGCAAGGCGCAGTGTCGCGTCTCATTCAGGTTTATGCGAATCGCGGTCATTTGATCGCGAATCTCGACCCCTTGGGCCTTCAGGAGCGCGCCAAGCCGTACGTTCTCGACCTGCAATATTTCGGGCTTTCCGATGCCGATCTCGATACGGAGTTCTTCACCGGCAGCCGCAATCGCGCCATTGCCGAGCGCGCCACGCTGAGGCATATTCTTGCCGATCTTAAGTTCATCTATACCGATACGATTGGCGCTGAGTTTGCGCATGTGTCGGACACCGAAGAGCGGCTCTGGCTGCAGGATAATTTTCAACTCGGCCGGATGCAGCACCGCTTCAGCGTCGATGAGAAAAAAAATATTCTGTGGCAGCTGACCGCGGCGGAGGGTTTGGAGCGGTATCTGCACACGAAGTATGTGGGTCAGAAGCGCTTCTCGCTGGAGGGCGGCGACAGTCTCATCCCCCTGCTCGATGATCTGGTGCAGCAGGGCGGCAAGTTCGGCGTTGAGGAGACCATCATCGGCATGGCGCACCGCGGCCGGCTGAATGTGCTGGTAAATCTTTTGGGCAAGTCGCCGAAGGACCTGTTCAGCGAGTTCGAAGGCCAGTACGACCTCGCAAAATTGCGCGGCTCGGGCGACGTCAAGTATCACAAAGGATTTTCCGCCGACCTCAAGACCGGATCAGGCAACGTGCACGTCGCGCTGGCATTCAATCCATCGCATTTGGAGGTGGTGAATGCCGTGGTCGAAGGGTCGGCGCGCGCCCGCCAAGAGCGGCGCGGTGATGTGCTGGGAGACAAGGTGTTGCCGGTACAAATTCATGGCGACGCGGCCTTCGCAGGGCAGGGCGTGGTCATGGAAACCTTGCAGCTGTCGCAAGCACGGGGCTTTTATACCGGCGGCAGCGTGCACATCATCATCAACAACCAGGTGGGCTTCACCATCAGCGAGCCGTGCGATGCGCGTTCCACGCTGTATTGCTCCGACGTCGCGAAGATGGTCGAGGCGCCCATTCTGCACGTCAATGCCGACGACCCGGAGGCGGTGTGCTTCGTCACGCGCTTTGCGCTCGAATATCGGATGAAATTCCACAAGGATGTGTTGATCGATCTGGTGTGTTACCGCAGGCATGGGCACAACGAAGCCGACGAGCCTGCCGCGACGCAGCCGCTCATGTACCAAGTCATTCGCAAGAAACCGACGGTCAGGCAACTGTACGCTGACAAGCTGAGCAAGGAGGGCGTGCTGAGCGCGGCGGATGCGGCAGCCATGATGGAGCAGTACCGCAGCGGGTTGGACGAGGGTAAACCTCAGGCGCGAGCCGCCTTGGGGCTCATCGGTAACCCGTACACGGTTGATTGGAGCGAGTACCTGGGCGCGGACTGGGAAGCGGTAAAGACCGGGGTCGACATGGCGCGCCTGCGGGTGCTGGGCAAGGCGATTACCAGCTATCCCACGGATTGGACTTTGCATCCGCGCGTGCTTGCCATCATGCAGGCGCGCGAGAAAATGGTTAACGGCGATCTCGCGCTCGACTGGGGCTGCGCCGAGAATCTTGCCTACGCCAGTCTCATCCAAGATGGATACCCGGTGCGCCTGACGGGCCAGGACAGCGGGCGGGGGACGTTCTTCCACCGACATGCCGTCCTGCACGACCAGCTCACCGGCCGGGTGTACCTGCCGCTGCAGCATCTGGCGACGAGTCAGCCGAAATTTTCGGTCATCGACTCGGTGTTGTCGGAAGAGGCCGTGCTGGGATTCGAATACGGCTTCTCCACCACCGAACCTAGGTGCTTGACGATCTGGGAAGCTCAGTTCGGCGATTTCTGCAACGGCGCGCAGGTCATCATCGATCAGTTCATCAGTTCGGGTGAGGCGAAGTGGGGCCGCTTGTCCGGGATCACGCTGTTCTTGCCGCATGGCTACGAAGGCCAGGGACCGGAACATTCCTCGGCGCGTCTGGAGCGATTTCTGCAATTATGTGCCGAGTTCAATATGCAGGTGTGCGTTCCCTCGACGCCGGCACAGATGTTTCACATGTTGCGCAGACAGATGGTGCGATCGCTGCGCAGGCCGCTCATCATCATGACGCCGAAGAGTTTGCTGCGTCACCCCCTGTCGGTGTCGCGGCTCGAAGAGCTCGCGAGCGGCGGTTTCCAAACCGTGATCGACGAGGTCGACGATCTCAAGCCTGCGTCGGTGAAGCGCCTCGTGTTCTGCAGCGGCAAGGTGTATCTCGACTTGTTGAAGTCGCGGCGTGAGCTAAAAGCCGAGTCGATCGCCATTGTGCGCATTGAGCAGCTTTATCCGTTTCCGTCGGAGGAGTACGAGGCGATCCTGCGGAAGTACTCGAATGCCCGGGAAATCATCTGGTGTCAGGAAGAGCCGCAGAATCAGGGTGCCTGGTACCAGATTCGCCACCGCTTGCAATCGAAGCTGGGGGAGAATGACGAACTTCTATACGCCGGCCGCGCCGGTGCGGCAGCGCCTGCCACCGGCATCGCGGCGCTGCATGAGCAACAGCAAAGAAATCTGGTCGCCGCCGCGTTGCAAGGCATCCCGCCAGAAGAGGCCTCGCGACAAACGATGCGCCTTCCGGCCGCTCAAACTAGGACGGGTTCATGACAATTGAAGTTCGCGTGCCGCAGCTGCCGGAGTCGGTCGCTGACGCTACGCTGGTCTCGTGGCATAAAAAGCCGGGCGATCGCGTCGCACGCGATGAAAATCTGGTCGACCTCGAAACCGATAAAGTTGTGCTCGAAGTGCCCGCGCCTGTGGCGGGCGTGCTCAAGGAAATCAAATCGAACGACGGCGCCACGGTGACCAGCGGCCAGCTGCTGGCCGTCATCGAGGAAGGGGCCGTAGCGATTCCGGCGGCGGCTCCCCCTGCGGCTGTCGCGGCGAGCGCCGCGCCGATCCCGGCTACCTCGAGTGCTGCGAAGCTCAGCCCGGCGGCAAAGCGGGTCGCGGAGGAAAACAAGGTCGACCCGAAGACGATCGCGGGATCCGGCCGTGATGGGCGGGTGTCAAAGTCCGATGTCGTGAACTACCTCTCGAGCAAGGACGCGGCGGCTCCAGGCCCTAGCGCCAAGACGCCGACGCAATTCGTCCCCGCGCCCAGCGCACGCGCGGCCCGCGCCGAACAACGGGTGCCGATGACGCGTCTGCGCGCGCGCATCGCCGAACGGATGGTGCAAGCTCAAGCCACGCAGGCGTTGCTCACGTCGTTTAACGAGGTCGATTTGAAGGCCGTCAATGAATTGCGAGGCCGCTACAAGGAGCCGTTCGAGAAGCAGCACGGCGTGAAGCTCGGCTTCATGTCCTTCTTCGCGAAGGCTTGCGTTGAGGCGTTGAAGAAGTTCCCCTCGGTCAATGCCTCGGTCGACGGCAACGATATCGTGTATCACGAATATTTTGACATCGGCGTCGCCGTCTCGACCGATCGAGGGCTGATTGTTCCCATACTGCGGGACGCGGATCAATTGAGCTTCGCCGACATCGAGAAATCGATCGGCAATTTTGCGGCCCGCGCGCGCGCCGGCTCGATCACCATCGAGGAGCTCACGGGCGGTACCTTCACGATCACCAATGGAGGCGTCTTCGGCTCGCTGTTGTCGACGCCCATTGTCAATTCGCCGCAGAGCGCCATTCTGGGCATGCACAAGATTCAGGATCGAGCGGTGGTCATCGATGGCGAAGTCGTGATTCGGCCCATGATGTACGTCGCCCTGACTTATGATCATCGCATCATCGACGGCCGCGAGGCGGTGCAATTTCTGGTGACGGTGAAGCAATGTCTCGAGGACCCCGCGCGCATGGTGCTGCACGTATGAGCGACGACGTATTTGATGTGGTGGTGATCGGCGCGGGGCCTGCCGGATATCCGGCGGCGATTCGTGCCGGGCAGAATCAATTGAAGGTGGCCTGCGTCGATGAGTGGCAGAACACCGACGGCACGTATGCTTTCGGCGGAACTTGCCTGAACGCCGGCTGCATCCCGTCCAAAGCGCTGCTGGAATCCTCTGAATTGTTCCAGCGCGCGAAAGATGAGTTTGCCGTGCACGGCATTAAAATTGGCAGCCTCACGCTGGATCTTGGCGCCATGCAAAAGCGCCGCGCCGCTGTCGTCAAGACCATGACCAACGGTATCAATACCCTGTTCAAGGCCAACGGTGTCGTCGGCATTCAAGGTCATGGACGATTGCTGCCGGGAAACAAGGTCGAGGTGAAGGCGGCCGACGGTAAGCAACAAACCTTGCAAGCCAAGAATGTCATTTTGGCGTCCGGCTCCACCCCGATTCGATTGAGATCCGTGCCGCACGATGGCAAGTACATCGTCGATTCGTGGAACGCATTGGAATTCGATGAAGTGCCGGCGCGGCTCGGGGTGATCGGCGCTGGCGTGATCGGGCTCGAGCTCGGCAGCGTCTGGCGGCGGCTGGGCAGCGAGGTGGTAGTGCTCGAGGCCTTGGAGCAATTTCTGCCGATTGCCGATCAGACGATCGCCAAGGAGGCCTTACGGCATTTCAAGAAGCAGGGGCTGGACATCAAGCTCGGCGCCAAGGTGTCGAGTGCCGCGGTGTCTGGCAGCGCTGTCGATGTAAGCTTTGCGGACGCGCAGGGCGAGCATACGCTGCAGGTCGACAAGTTGGTGGTCGCCGTGGGGCGACGTCCCTTTACTCAAGATCTCATGGCTGAGGGCACCGGCGTGCAACTGGATGAGCGCGGCTTCATTGTGGTCGACGAGCATTGCCGCACGAAGGCGCCTGGTGTTTGGGCGGTAGGCGACGTGGTGCGCGGCCCGATGCTCGCGCATAAGGGCAAGGAAGAGGGCGTCATGGTCGCTGATCTGATTGCCGGCCGGTTCGGCGAAGTGAACTACAAAGTGATTCCTTCGGTGATTTACACGGCGCCGGAAATTGCCTGGGTCGGACAAACCGAAGAGCAAGTCAAGGCGAGCGGCCGCCCCTACAAGGTGGGCACGTTCCCGTTTGCCGCCAGCGGTCGCGCCCGCGCGATGGAGGCTGCGGCCGGCATGGCGAAGATCGTCGCCGCCAAAGATGATGACGAAGTTCTCGGCGTGCACATCATCGGCCCGATGGCCGGGGAACTCATCAGCGAGGCGGTGCTGGCGATGGAATATTCCGCGAGTACCGAAGACATTCAACGCACCATCCACGCTCACCCAACCTTGTCCGAAGCCGTTCACGAGGCAGCATTAGCGGCGGACAAAAAGGCGATCGACGGACTCAATCGCTGACCTTGTGTGGTTTTTGTCCAACGTTCGCCGGCGAAAAGCGCGTCGGCGGAAGTGTGAGCAAAATCTCATTTGACTATAATCAAACTGCGCCTCGTCGCGTGACGCAGTTCACACTTGCCTCGCCGCATCCTGCCGTACCTTGCTCCTCGATGTCGTCGCGGGTCCGCGACGTGTGGTTCGCACGACAGTGGGCTGAGGCAGGGAAAAATGCTACCAACCCTTCGTTTGCTTCTTCTGAGCGCCCTCGCACTCACGATCAGTGGGTGCGGCTCCAGTTCTCAAGGCAGCGAAAGCGGCACCATCGCGCCTCTCGAGGGCTCCGTGCCCACCGCCCCCGTCGCGCCGCCGAAAGCCGGTCCTGTCATCGGAGGCGTCACCGGCACCGACAATAAAGTGTCTGCAACGGCATCCGTTGCCGGTACCTTCACCGTGGCGGTCGGCGCAAGTCAAACCATCGTCGTCACATTCACCTCGGCTGACGGATTGCCGATCTCGGGATTTTCGGCCTACGCCAGCTTGGGCACGCTCCCGGCAGGCTGGAGTGCGCCCGGTAGTCTTGCGTGCGCCCGTGTTGGCCCCGGCAGCGGCTGTGTTCTGACCCTGACCTACGCACCGGTCGCCATCGAAACCGGGACACTGACCCTTGACTGCATTTACATCGACAACGCGGGATTGCCGCGGACACCGGGCCCCTGCATGACCCTCGCTTATGCGGCGAGCGCGACCAACAATATCGTCGCGAGCGTCTCGCCCACGGGGGAGATCGATGCGCAGGTCGGCGGCGGCAAACAATCGGTCAGTGTCAATTTCACCACCGATGACGGAAATGCCGCGACGGCCTTCGGCTTGACCACGAATCTCAGTGCGCTGCCCTCCGGGTGGAGCAGCACCGCGGCAGGGTTATCGTGCGCCGTCGTCAGCACCGGCAGCGGCTGCCGGCTGCCCCTGATGTTTTCGCCGTCAGCGGAGGCCAATGGCGTCCTTACGTTGAATTACAGCTATGCCGATGGGTCTGGCGCTGCCAGAAGCGGGGTGCTCAACATTCCCTACGCCACCGCTTCCAACGGCAATGTGGTTGCCAGCGTT
Organism: uncultured Gammaproteobacteria bacterium; assembly: GCA_963749775.1. Taxonomy (GTDB): domain Bacteria; phylum Pseudomonadota; class Gammaproteobacteria; order Steroidobacterales; family Steroidobacteraceae; genus Bog-1198. Next base: position 496,396 of record CAVVPB010000001.1, on the reverse strand, counting down.
TCTCCCGCCGGACAGATCAACGCGGCGATAACGGGCGGACAGCAGACCGTGGCGGTCACCTTCACCACGGGCGACGGCAAAATCTCAAGTGCCTTGAGTTTGATTTCGGATCTGACGAAATTGCCGCCCGGGTGGAGCAGCGCGTCGGCAGCCTTTGGCTGCAACGCGGTTAGCACGGGCAACGGCTGTCAGCTGCAACTTCAATTTGCACCGACTGCGCTGAGCGCCGGGACGCTTGCCTTGAGGTACTCTTACAACGATGCGAGTGGGTTGCCTAATTTCGGCGAGGCGGATATCGCCTACTCGGCGACGACCAACGACAACGTGGTCGGCACCGCATCGCCTTCGGGCCAGATCACCGCGATGCTGGGATCGCCCGGTCAACCCATCTCAGTGACGTTCACGACCGACGATAGCCGGCTCGCCACGGCGTTGCAGATCACGAGCAGCCTCACCTCGCTCCCCGCGGGTTGGAGCAGCACCGCAAGTTCATTCAGCTGCAGTGCGCTCAGTGTCGGCAGCGACTGCCGGCTCGTATTGACCTATGCACCGGCCGGCGTGGACAACGGCACGCTGAACTTAAGCTACGCGTACCTGAACAATGCCGGTGAGTCCAAGACTGCAACCCTCGCGATTCCCTACCAGACAACGACCAACAACAATGTGGTCGGGTCTGCCAGCCCGACTTCCCTGGCGGTGACGGCGGGCAGCAGCAATGTCGTGACCGTCACCTTCGCGACCGACGATGGCAATTTCGCAAGCGCCTTGGCTGCGGACTTGAGCGCGTTGCCGGCCGGCTGGAGCACAGCCTCGAGCGCCTTTACGTGCGCCAGCGTGAGCGTCGGGTCAATCTGTCAAGCCTCGCTGACCTATGCGCCGACGGCCGCCGCCAGCGGCACCCTGGCGTTTGGCTTCGGCTACACGAACAGCGCGGGAACGATGAAAACGGGGACCGTGTCGATACCGTACGTAGCCACGCCCTGATAACGCGCGATTTTCTTCGTCGCGATGATGACTTTCGGAACTGGCGTCGACGGCGAGTACCGAAGACAATCAAGGCAGCATCGCCCACCCAACCCTGGCCGCGGCTGTTCACGAAGCGCATTGGCGGCGGACTGAAGGCCACCGATGGGCCCAATCGCTAGCGTTTCGTTTCGGCCGATGCCGTCAGGGTGACATCGGAGCGCTTCCAGGCCTCGTGAAACCTTGCGTCGATCAACACCGCTTCAGCATCCTTGTGCTGGGCGCGCAGCGCCTGGGCAAGCCCGAACAGCGACCACCCGTTGTTCGGATTGCGGCGCAGATCCTCGCGATAGACCGCTTCCGCCCGCGCGAACTGCCCGCCTTTGAGCAGTTCGGCACCGAGCAGATGACGAACCGGGAAAAACCAGTCGGCGGGTTCGTCGTACATCAGTTTGTCCTCCTGCGCGACGGCCGCGGTAAGCGTCGCGATGGCTGCGTCGCGCTGCTGTTCTGCAATCTCGACCTGCGACTTACCGATTGATGCCGCCAAGGCGAGCACGTCGGATGCGGTATTAAGACCCGCGGTGGCATCGGCGGGGAGCGAGCCACGAATTGCGTCGAGCTCGGCAAGCGCCTGCCGGGCCTCGGTCGTACGCCCCTTGGCGGCGAGCGCCGTGGCCTTGGCAAACAGGTAGCCGCCGGTGAGTGCCTTGAGGGCGGGATTAGGACGCGGCTCGGCGAGAATCGCGTCCCACAGCTCGAATCGGAACATCACCAGGTAGGGCTCGGCGCCGTACCAATCAGTGCCCGGCATGGCGAGCATCGCATCCTCGGGGTAATTGGCCCGCAGCTGCTTCATGGCATCGAGCGCTTCCGCGCGGCGGCCCTCCATGGCCGCGGAATAGGCTAGGAACTGGAAATTGTGCGCAAGGTACATGGCGTAGTAGTCGAGCGGCTTGGTCTTGCTGATATAGCTAAGATCAGCCGCGGCGCCCTTGCGGTTGGCCTCCGCGGCTTCTTCATAGCGGCCGACGCGCTGCATGATGTGCGCGGGCATGTGCTCGAGGTGTCCGGCGGCGGGCATCATGCCGCGCAATCGATTGGCCGCCGCGACGGCTCTTTCAGGGTGTGGCGAAGCCTCGAGCGCGTGGACATAGTAGTGATTTGCGCCGGGATGGGAAGGATCGCGCGCGAGCACCGCCTCGAGCGTTCGAACGATTTCATCCGTACCGGGGGCGGCCGTGCCATCCGCTGCCCAGAGCTTCCAGGCGTTGGTGTTCATCAACGACTCGGCAAACATCGTCTGGATGTCGGAGTCGTCGGGAAACTGCTTGGCCACGCCGCGCATCGCATTGGCGTAGGACTCCAGTACCGGTCCTACGTTGGACGGATCCAAAGCCGTCGGGCGCGGATAGCGCGCCTTGAGCGCCATGACCAGAGCCCGCTCTTCCGGGCTCGCGTGGTCGAGCAGGGAAGTCGCACGCTGCAGGCTTTCAAACGCAACCTTGGCGCGCGGCTCGGCCATCATCGGCATGTTGTAGTTAGGACCAACGGTAAGGGCAACGCCCCAGAGGCAGATGGCGCATAGGGGGTCGAGCTGAGCCGCACGGGCGAACGAGCGCGAGGCCTCATCGTGATTGAAGGCCCACATGAAACGCATGCCCTGATCGAAGTATTGTTGCGCCTCGGCGGACGTGCTGCTGATCTTGCGATGATAGGAGCCCAGCTCATCGAAGACTTGAGCGCCACGCGCCCAGTCGGCAAGGCTGGCCGGTATCGCAGGTGTCGAGGGCATGGGTGCCATGGTAGGCGCCGGATTTGGGGCGCGACCGCAGCCGGCCACGGTCAGCAATATCAAAAGGCCGAGGCACAAACACACTCGCATATCGTTCTCGATTCGCCGTTGCGCGTTGCGTGGGCGCAGTGTACTTATTTTCTTCGTCTCGCGCTGATGACGTTCGGCAACTGGCCGATGCGCGACAGCAGCTTGGACAGCTGCGCCAGCCCGGCGACCGAAATGCCGATTCGCATGCGCGCGACATTGTCGCGTTTATCGGTGACGGTGGTCATTTCCTGAATGCTGATTTTCTCGTCCGCCAGGGCGGCACTGACGTCGCGAACCAAACCGCGCCGATCGAAGGCTTGTACTTCGAGGTCGACCGGAAATTGGCTGCTTGCCATGTTGCCCCAGTCGACGGCAAGTACCCGAGTCGGGGACTTGACGCTGAGCCGCGCCAGATTGGCGCAGGCCTGACTGTGAATGCTGATGCCGCGCCCGACGGTGATATAGCCGACGATGGGCTCGGGCGGGACGGGTCGGCAGCAGCGCGCGTAAGTCGATAACAGGTCGCCAATTCCTTGCACCTCCACTTCCGGCGCACGGCTGCCGGTACTGCGCGCGCGGGTCTGCTCCGGATGAGCCTCGCGCGCGTGCTGTAGGCGCTGTATGGCCCCCGCGACCTGCGCCGCACTGACCTCGCCCAAACCCAGCGCTTCGTGCAGCGCCTCGGCGCTGTCCAGCCCCAGTTCGCGCAACAGCAACGCAATGGGCGGGCTGTTGACGCCCAGTCGTTGCAGCTCGCGCTCCAACATCGCACGGCCCTCGACCTTGTTCTGGGATTCGTCCTGCTTGCGAAACCATGCCCGCACTTTGTTGCGATGACGCGGACTGGCGAGAAATCCCGACTGCGCGGCAAGCCAATCGCGGGAGGGCTGCGGCTGTTTCGCCGTAATGATTTCCACCGTCTCGCTGTTCTTCAGCTGGTAGTTGAGCGGCACCATGCGGCCGTTGACCTTGGCACCACGGGTGCGATGGCCGAGATCGGTATGGATCTGATACGCGAAATCGAGTGGCGTACCGCCGACCGGCACGTCGACGATCTCGCCCCGCGGCGAGATCACGTAAACGCGGTCCTGGAATAAATCGACGCGCATTCGATCGAGGAAATCGCGGCCCCCGTCGGCGCCCTCGCTCGGGGCCAGCAGCGAACGCAGTTCGTTGATCTTTCGCTCGTACGCCTGGTTGCTGCGCCCGCCTTCTTTGTAGCGCCAATGGGCGGCGACGCCACGCTCGGAGTCCGCGTGCATCTCGTGCGTGCGAATCTGAATCTCGACCGGTTCCCCGGCAGGGCCAATCACCGCGGTGTGAATCGAACGGTACAGGTTGTCCTTGGGAGTTGCGATGTAATCGTCGAATTCTCCGGGAATGAACTGCCATAGCGAGTGAACGACGCCCAGCGCCGCATAGCATTCGGCCACCGTGTTCACCAGTACTCGGGCCGCGCGAATGTCCATCAGCTGCTCAAACGCCAATTGCTTCATCTGCATCTTGCGCCAGATGCTGAAGATGTGTTTTGGCCGCGCGTCAACCGCGGCTTCGATGCCGGCACTGCGCATTTCGTTCTGCAGCAGGGCTTTCAGTTGCTCCATGTAGCGCTCGCGCTCGGAGCGGCGCACCTTCAGGGCTGCGGCAATGTGCTTGTACTGCTGCGGCTCGAGATAGCGAAACGCAAGATCCTCCAGTTCCCACTTTACTTGCCAAACCCCCAAACGGTTGGCGAGGGGCGCATACACTTCGCGCGTTTCGACCGCGAGCTTGCGCTGGCTCGCCGCCCCCACGGTTTTGGCGGAGCGCATTTTTTGCAGCTGCTCGGCGAGTCTCACCACGACCAGGCGCACATCGCCGATCACCGCGAGCAGCATTTTGCGCAAGGCCTCGGCTTGAGCGGCTTCGAGCCCCCGATCAGGCGTCCAGTCGGGCGGCAAGCCAAAATGACCCAGCTGGCTCAATGCTCGGGCAAGCCGGGTCGGTTCCGCGCCGAAGCGAGTCTCGGCGCCCTCTCGAGCGATGTAATCGGCATCTAGTAAGGGCTGAATCATCGCGGCGATGATCACGTCATCGTCAGCGTCCAGAGCGCGTACGATCTCGGCGACCTGCAAGGCGGTGCTGCGTACGGATTCGCCTTCCGGCGGCAACGCGAGCTCGCGGAAGTCCGTCATCAGGGCCTGCAGGCGGCTGCTGACCGTGTGGCTGGTTGCGGTAGTTTCCATGTGGAGCGATCACCGCCGGTGGGTTTAGGCGCCTATTGCCGGTATCATACTAGGGAGATGCCTTTACCCATGACGAATCAAATTGCGCGGACTTAATGTCACTACTATTCGCGTGCTCGGCATCGATCCGGGCTCGCAGCGCACCGGATTCGGCATATTGGATGCCACGGGGTCGCGATTGACCTATGTGGCGAGCGGCGTCATTCGCACCAGCCAAGGCGACTTCGCGGCTCGTCTATGCGAGATTTTCCGCTGCATGCAGACCATCGTCGCGCAATATCGACCGCAGGAAATCGCCATCGAAAAAGTCTTCGTCAACCGCAATCCCGACAGTGCTCTGAAGCTGGGCCAGGCGCGCGGCGCGGCAATTTGCGGGACCGCGGACGCCAAAGCGGAGGTTTTCGAATACGCGACGCGCCAAATCAAGCAAGCCGTGGTGGGAACCGGAAACGCCGAGAAGGCCCAGGTTCAGCTCATGATGAGAAGCCTTCTGAAGCTCGATGGGCCGGTGCCCGCGGATGCGGCCGACGCCTTGGCGGCGGCCGTGTGCCACGCACTTCGCGGCCGCGCGATGCTGTTACAGGCGGGACTGAGCCGATGATCGGTTTTCTCAAGGGCCGGCTGGCGATGAAGCAGCCGCCGACGCTGATGCTGGACGTCAACGGCGTCGGCTACGAGTTGGAAGCGCCGATGTCGACGTTTTACGGGCTGCCGGCCACGGGGGAGCCCGTGGCGCTCTTTACCCACTTGGTGGTGCGCGAGGACGCGCACATCTTGTTCGGATTCGGCACCGACGCGGAGCGGCGGTTGTTCCGCGGCTTGCTCAAAGTGTCGGGCGTCGGGCCGAAAATCGCGCTGGGGGTCTTGTCGGGAGCGAGCGTCGAGGATTTTTTGCGCATCGTCGAGGCGGAAGATGTTGCGATGCTGACCAGAATTCCCGGAATTGGGCGCAAGACCGCGGAGCGAATCATTATCGAGATGCGCGATAGCGTGCAAAAGCTCGCGATGCCGGTGATCGGGGGCAGTTCCCTCGGGTCGGGCTCGGCGCATTCGCTGCAAAGCCCCCAAAGCGAGGCATTCAGCGCGCTCATCGCCTTGGGCTACAAGCCACCCGAAGTGACGCGGCTGCTGAAGTCGGCCGATGAGCCGGGGCTCTCGACGACGGAAATCATTCGACGCGCCCTTAAATCAGCCGTCAAAACCTAAAGTCATGGGTATCGAACAAGATCGCATCATTGCCAGCACCGGGGGCCGAGACGACGAGTTGGTCGATCGTGCCGTGCGCCCGAAAACCCTCGCCGACTATGTCGGGCAGCCGAACGTAAAGACGCAGATGGACATTTTTATCCAGGCAGCGCGCAAGCGCGGCGAAGCGCTGGATCATGTGTTGATATTCGGGCCGCCCGGTCTTGGGAAAACCACGCTGGCGCACATCATCGCCAATGAACTGAAGGTGAACTTGCGCCAAACGTCGGGGCCGGTCCTGGAGCGGGCCGGCGACTTGGCGGCCTTGCTCACCAACCTCGAACCGCGGGATGTGTTGTTCATCGATGAGATTCACCGCCTAAGCCCGGTGGTGGAGGAAGTGCTGTACCCGGCCATGGAGGACTCCCAACTCGATCTGATGATCGGCGAGGGACCGGGCGCGCGTTCGATTAAACTGGATCTGCCACCCTTCACGCTGGTGGGCGCCACGACTCGGGCGGGTTTGCTCACCTCGCCGTTGCGCGATCGCTTCGGCATTGTGCAGCGGTTGGAGTTCTACACGACGGCGGAATTGACCAAAATAGTGATCCGCAGCGCGTCGATCTTGAAATTGAACCTGCAACCGGATGGCGCGGATCGAATCGCGGAAAGATCACGCGGCACGCCGCGCATCGCCAATCGGCTGCTGCGCCGGGTTCGAGATTTCGCCGAGGTCAAGGCGGCCGGCATCATCAGTGGCGAGGTGGCACTGGCGGCGCTCACGATGCTCGAGGTCGATCCGGAAGGGTTCGACATGCTCGACAGAAAATTGCTGCTCACGGTCATCGAGAAATTCGACGGTGGGCCGGTGGGCGTGGACAGTCTGGCGGCCGCGATGAGCGAGGAGCGTGGCACCATCGAGGATGTCATCGAACCCTTCCTCATTCAGCAGGGGTTTTTGATGCGCACCGCGCGCGGGCGCATCGCGACGCGCGCCGCGTATGCGCATTTCGGCTTGAGCGCCCCGGCCATCGAGCGGGACTTGAATCTGCCGTTGTTTCGGGACGGCCAGTAGATGTCCTCGCCGCCGCGCTACGCCCACGCCTATTCGGTGTATTGGGAAGACACCGATGCGGGCGGCGTCGTTTACTACGCGAATTACTTGAAATTCATGGAGCGCTGCCGGACCGAGTGGCTGCGGGCGATGGGCATCGATCAACAGCGGCTGCGCGCCGAGCGGAATTTGCAATTCGTCGTCGTCAACGTCTCGGTGGACTTTTTACGGCCTGCCGTGCTGCATGATGAAATTCTCGTCACAGCGGAACTGGAGCGTCTTGCGGGTGCCACAATACAGTTCAAGCAGACAATTATGCGGGGCGATGAGCAATTGATCGACGCCGCGACGCGCGTCGCCTGTCTTGATTCGGGCACGCTCAAACCCCGTGCCATCCCCAAGGATCTGTTCATGGAGTGGCGGAATGCCCAATGATTTGTCGGTTTGGACCCTGGTGCTGGATGCAAGTCCCATCGTACAGGCGGTGGTCGTGCTGCTGCTCGTGGCCTCAGTGGCCTCCTGGGCGGTGATTTTTCGCAAGAGCCAGGTGATCGGAAGATCGCGCCGCCAGGCCGAAAAATTTGAAAGTGCATTTTGGTCCGGGGGCGATCTCGCCACTTTGTATCGCAACATCGAAACCAAGGGACGCGCGGGAACCGGACTGCAGAGCATATTCGAGTCTGGTTTCGGCGAATTCAGCCGGCTGCGCCAGCAGGGGATACCCGCCGAGCAATTGCTGGACGGGGCGCGGCGCGCGATGCGCGTGGCGCAACTGCGCGAGCTGGACCGTTTGGAGCGCCACCTCGCGATGCTTGCCACGGTCGGCTCGACCAGCCCTTACGTAGGATTGTTCGGCACGGTCTGGGGCATCATGACCGCGTTTCACAACCTCGGTAATGTGCAGCAGGCGACCCTGGCGGCGGTGGCGCCGGGTATCGCGGAAGCGCTGGTGACGACCGCGGTCGGGCTATTTGCCGCGATTCCCGCCGTCATTGCCTACAACCGGCTGGCCGACCAAGTCAGTCGTTTGGAACTGCGCTTCGATACATTCGTCGAAGAGTTCTCGACCATCTTGCAGCGTCACGGGTCGACCCGGGCGCAGGCTTAAGACCGATGCCCGCACCGCTTCGCCGTCGACGATTGATGGCCGAGATCAATGTGGTGCCGTACATCGACGTCATGTTGGTGTTGCTGATCATCTTCATGATCACCGCGCCCTTGCTCAAAGAAGGCGTCAAGGTCGATCTGCCGGATGCCGGTGCGAAACCCATCGATGCCGACTTCCTGGCAAAACACCAGCCGCTCATCCTCACCATCGATGCCCGGGGCCGCTTGTTCATCAATTTTGGCCAGAACCAGGACCAGCCGGTCGCGGAATCGACCGTCAGCTCGCGCACCGGCGCGCTCCTACGCCGCGATCCGCAGACGCCGGTGCTGGTCAAGGCGGATACCACCGTGCCCTACGGTACCGTGGTGCGGGCCATGGTTCTGTTGCAGAAGGCGGGCGCGTCCAAGGTGGGGTTCCTCACTGATCCCGTGCGTGCGGTGCCGCCGGCACGCGGCGCAGCCACAGGGACGGCCAACGGCGTGAACTGAATGCCGGGCTTCCTGCGCGAACATACCTGGCCAATCGCATTTTCGGTGGCGCTGCACGGGCTACTCGCGGCCGGGTTACTGGGCGCCGCCTTGATTTCCGTCAAGCGGTCAGTGCCGAGCGTGCAGCCGTTGCCGGTCGATGCGGTGGTCATCGACTCGCAGGTCCTGCACGCCGCGCAGCGCGAGTTGACCGCACGCGCTGAACAGGAAGCCGCGCGAGTGCGAGCAGCCGCCGAGGCGAAGGCAGCCGAGGAGGCCGCTGCGGCGCAAGCCGCCGATGCACGGAAGGCCGAAGAACAACAACGTGCCGATGAGGCCAAGCAGGCCGAAATCGCGCGGGCCGCGGAAGCCCAGCAGGCGGCGGCCAAGCACGCGGAGGAACTGAAGCGCGCCGAGGATGCCAAACGTGCTGAGGATGCCAAGCGTGCGCAGGAAGCGAAGCGCGCGGCCGATGCCAAGCAGGCAGAAGATGCGAAGCATGCCGCCGAGCTGAAGGCCAAGGCGGAGCGCGAGGCAGAACTGCGCCGACGAATCGCTGAAGAAGAGCATGTGAGCGCGGTGGAGGCCAGTCCGGCGCGTGCCCAATATATTGCGCAACTGGCGAACCGCATACAAAATGCCTGGATCAAGCCGCCTTCGGCGCGTGCCGGGCTCGATTGTGTTGTAAACATTACGCAGGTCCCCGGCGGTGAAGTGACCAGCGCACATGTCAGTCAATGCAATGGCGACGCCGCTGCTCGACAGTCGATTGAGAATGCGGTGTATCGCGCATCGCCGTTGCCATCACCGTCGGACCCGGCGTTATTCCAAAGAAACCTCGTCATTCATTTTCATCCCGAAGAATAGAATACCCATGAATAAGCTGCTCCCGTGTTCGGCGTTCCTAGCATTGAGTTTGGTGCTCCGGATTGCTCACGCAGAATTCGTGGTCGAGGTCACAAAAGGCCAGACCGAAGCGATCCCGATTGCCGTCGTGCCGTTCGCGCCCGAGGAATTGGTGGCCAACTCCTTCGACGTGGCACAACTGGTGAGCGACGATCTTGCGCGCAGCGGGCGGTTCAGAACCATGGAGCGCAAGGACATGATTGAGCAGCCGCACAGCGGCGCGAATATTGGATTTGATGACTGGCGCCGGCTCAACACCGACTACATCGTCGTCGGCTCGATGCGCGCGGACGGCGCCGATCACTACAACATCACTTACGAGCTCTACAACGTACTGACCAAGCAGAGGCTGCTCGGCTACCAGATCGCCGCCAATCGACCCGGGCTAAGATCCGCCGGCCATCAAATCGCCGATGCGGTTTTCGAGAAAATTCTCGGGATTCGCGGCGCATTCTCGACGCGCATTGCCTACATATCGGTGCTGGGACACTTGCCCAACAAGACCTTTCAACTCATCGTGGCAGATGCGGACGGCGACAACCCGCGCGTCGTCATGCAGTCGCGCGAACCGCTGATGTCGCCCGCGTGGTCGCCGGACGGCCAGAGCCTGGCCTACGTTTCCTTCGAGGACCGCCTGCCGTCGGTGTACGTGCAGACACTGAAAACCGGCGACCGACGCCGCGTCTCGGCGCATGCCGGAGTAAACCAGGCCCCCGCGTGGTCGCCCGACGGAACAAAGCTCGCGCTGGTGCTTTCGACCCGCGACGGGAATCTCGATATCTACGTGATGGATTTGACCACGCAACAGCTGGCGCGCGTCACCGATGATCCGGGAATCGACACCGAACCGCAATGGTCGAAGGACGGCCAAAGCCTGTACTTCACCTCCGATCGGGCGGGCGGGCCGCAGATTTATAAGGTTGGCATCAGGCCCGGCGACAAGCCTCGCCGCATGACCTTTCAAGGCAGCTACAACGCGCGACCGCGCATCTCGCCCGATGAATCGCAATTAGCATTCGTGACGCAGGAGGACGGCGCTTACCGCATCGCGACCATGGATCTTAAAGGCCGCGGTGATGTCCGGGTGCTGACCAAGGGCCACTTCGACGTGTCGCCGAGCTACGCCCCTAACGGCGCCGTGCTCATTTACGCCAGCCGCGATCGCGGGCGCGGAGTTCTCGCCTTGGTGAGCGCGGACGGGCGCGTCCAACAACGTTTGGTCTCCAGCGAGGGCGAACTTCAAGAACCCGCATGGGCGCCGTTCTGACTCAAGATGCAAACAATTACACAAACGGGCTTATCGTCGGTACCCTTACACCACTTGGAAACTAATAGCATTTGGATGGAGAAATAAATGAAGCGAATATTATCGATCGCATTACTAGTGGCCGGAGCGGCGCTGCTAGCAGGGTGCCCTAAAAAGCACACCGTCGTCGAACCACCGGTCGCCGGTTCTCAGGTTCCGAATACCTCGGGGGCCGCGGGCGAGGGCGCATCGACATCGACCAGCCCGTTGGGGGGCGATGCCAACAACGCCACGCGCGGACTCGGTGCCGAAGGCACCGGTGCGCTCGCGCGCAAGGTTATTTATTTCGATTTCGACAAATCGGAGATCAAACCGGAGTACGCCGACATTATTTCGGCGGCCGCACATAACCTCACCGCCAGCCCGACGATGAAGCTCAAGCTCGAGGGAAACACTGACGAACGGGGTACACGCGAATACAACATTGGGCTGGGCGAGCGCCGCGCCCAGGCGGTGCGCCGCGCGTTGATGCTGCAGGGGGTGGCAGAATCCCAGGTCAGCACCGTGAGTTTCGGAGCTGAGCGCCCTGCGGCCGAAGGCGATGACGAGGCAGCCTGGGCCAAGAACCGTCGCGTGGAAGTGGTCTACCTGCCGTGACCGCGCGCGCGCTAGTCGGTTTAACCGCGGCCTGCGTTGTGGCAGGGATTTTGGCCGGTTGCGCGACCACCTCACCCGAGGAAGACCCCGTCCAGATCAAATTAAAGGATCTGGACAGCCGCCTTGCGCGCATTGAAAGAGTGATGGCGAATCAAAGCCTGCTCGAGGTGTCCAATCAGCTCGAGGCGCTGCGCAGTGACGTGCGTGCCATGCACAATGATGTCGATCAATTGAGCAATGCGCTCGAGGCCGGCCGCAAGCAGCAGCGGGACCTGTACGCGGATTTGGATCGGCGTATGAAAAGTCTTGAATCTCGCGGTGGCGGGGCTGCGGCGGCTGCACCGGCGGCCGCTGCGGCAGCCGCGGCGGGCAGCGCGAGCAATTCGCTGCTCGCACCCGCAGCGGACGCGGGCGCGACGGCGAACGGCGATGACAAGGCGGCCTATCAAGCCGCCTTTGGTCTGCTGAAGGATGGTCAATATGACCGCGCCATCGTTGCGTTCCAGAAGTTTCTCGGCTCTTTTCCGGATAGCTCGTTGGCAGATAATGCGCAGTACTGGTTGGGCGAGGCCTACTACGTGAACAAAGCGTATCCTGAGGCGCAGGCGGCGTTCCAACGCGTGATCGATAAGTATCCGCAATCGCGCAAGGTCCCGGACGCTTTGCTCAAGATCGGCTATTGCCGCTATGAAACGAAGCAATGGGACGGCGCCAGAGAAGTGCTAACGCAAGTGACCACGCAATATTCTGATTCTCCCGCGGGGCGCTTGGCCCAGCAGCGGCTCGAGAAGATGGCGATGGAGAAACATTGAGTGAGAGCGACGCCAAACTAGCGCGATTGCGCATCAATGAAATCTTTCATTCATTGCAAGGGGAAGCCGACGCCGTCGGTTTTCCGACGGTGTTCGTGCGGCTGACGGGATGCCCGCTGCGCTGCCAGTATTGCGACACCGAGTATGCGTTCCACTCCGGCGATTGGTGGGATCTACCCGTGATTTTGGCGAAGGTGCGCGGTTTTGAAGCGCGGCACGTGTGCGTGACCGGCGGCGAGCCCCTGGCGCAGCCGAATTGCCTCAAGCTACTGCAGGAATTGTGCGACGCCGGATTTGAGGTGTCGCTCGAAACCAGCGGCGCATTGGATGTGGCGGCGGTGGATTCGCGCGTATCGCGGGTGATTGACGTCAAAACACCTGGATCGAACGAAGTGTCGCGCAACCGACTCGAGAATTTTCGATATCTAACGCAACGCGATCAGCTCAAATTTGTCATCTGCTCACGCGCCGACTACGAGTGGAGCAAGGCATTTTTGCAAGAACATGCGCTGAGTGAGCGTTGCAGGATACTGTTTTCTCCAAGCTATCAGCAGCAGTCCGCGACTTTGCTGGCCGATTGGATACTGGCGGATCGTCTGCCGGTACGGTTTCAGCTGCAGCTTCACAAAGTCTTGTGGGGCGATGTGCCCGGCAAGTGATCCATGGACCCTAGACGCGCCATCGTATTGCTTTCCGGTGGTCTGGATTCGGCCACCGCGCTGGCCATCGCTCGGGCGCAGGGTTTCGAGTGCTACGCGCTCAGCGTGGACTACGGCCAGCGTCACCGGATCGAGCTGACCGCAGCGCGACGGGTCGCGAGCGAATTGGGCGCCCGCGACCATCGGACCATGCGGGTCGATTTTGACGGCATCGGTGGGTCGGCATTGACGGACCTCGATGTGCCGCTACCCGAGGAGCTGAGTTTGGGCATTCCGATAACCTACGTGCCAGCGCGCAACACGCTATTTCTGTCCTTGGCGCTGGGTTGGGCGGAAGTGATCGGCGCCAAGGACATTTTCATGGGCGTCAATGCCGTCGACTATTCCGGATATCCAGACTGCCGCCCGGCGTTTATCGAATCTTTCGAGCAGCTGGCGCAATTGGCGACCAAGGCCGGTGTGGAAGGCGCTGTGTTCAAAATCCATGCGCCGCTGATCGCCATGTCCAAGGCCGACATCATCCGCGCTGGAACCAAACTGGGCGTGGACTTCTCCACCACCGTCTCGTGCTATGGGGCAGACACCTATGGCCGAGCTTGCGGAAAATGCGATTCCTGCCGGCTGCGCGCCGCCGGATTCGCGGCCGCGAATATCCCGGATCCGACGCCGTATCGCTAGCGCTTTGGCATGATCTCAAGCGCGAGTTCAGCTATCATGCGCGCCTGCAAATGGGACGGTAGCTCAGTTGGTAGAGCAAGGCCCTTTTAAGGCTTTGGTCCTGGGTTCGAGTCCCAGCCGTCCCACTTTTTATTAATAAAATCAATAACTAATAATCTATACCAATAATTCACATTGAGAAAGAATACCGGGTGCGGGCCCTGCATGCTGACTTCCGTTGGGCTAAGTAGCTGTGAATCTCATCTGGCGCGGATGTCGGATTTCGACTCGTTGCGGGCATAGGCGAGCGGCGGCTTTCTGGAGTCTCGCTTTGGCCTATCAAGATACAACCCGTCGTCGCTTGTTAGATCGCAGGTGGGCCGGTGGTTCTGGTGCCGTCTTCGTGAATCGACCACGACGAAACGAGCCGGCCATTTTGAATGTTGAAGCAACTTTCGAACTGCTGCAGGAGCTGGCCATCGCCGCCAAAGAGAAAGCCCTGAAGCTTCACGAGGCGTAGGGCAACGATTTGCGCGTTGCTGTCCCACGGATGTTCACCATCCCAGTGGTCGCCAAGCTCCATCGAAGCACTATAAACGCACTTGCCATCTTTTGATGTGCCAATGAGAACAGCGGTGTCTTTGAGCTGACGATTCATACGATATGATTGCCCTCTAGGCGTCGATGCATTCCTTGATGTGCTGTAAAGCGCGTTGATGCGACTCAAAAACATCAACCCTCGCACTCGGCGTATTCGATTCTCGAACGAGGCATTCAACAGTCTCTTCTTTTAGCGAAAAAATGTAATGGACCTTGGATTCTCGAAACCGCTCCGACGAGTGGTGCGGATGCGCTGAGTTTTGGCGTTCTAACTCGTCCAACCATGGAGAGTTCTCGATACGATGGATCGAATAGGGCTGGAGTCCATATTTGTAGAGTGGATGCCCGCTTAGCGCTTCGTCGTTCGGTCCGCCCACCTTCACGTCGACCCAGTTTGGGAAAGTGACCACCGCCGCTTCTTCTTCACCGGTTCCGTAAACAATCATTAGTGCCGAGGGGCCGGCCCATACAATTGCCGGAGTGACAGTGTCGGGCTGCGGCCAGTCTTGGACGACTACGACGCGCGGGCTCATTGACGCCTACGGTTTAACTCTATCTGAGAAAGTAGTAGTAGCTACCTTCGTAGTCACGATCCACTATCTCTTTTGACGCAAAATGGCAGGATACTTGCTGCAGCCAGTCCGCCGGGTAGGCCACCTTTTCGAGCTGAGAGCGAAATTCGGATGCGATAGCGTCGGCAGTTCCATCAGCCTGGTACTCGCTAATTCTGCTCTCAGTATCAACGAAGAGCCACGCATCCAAGCTGAAATCAGTTTCGACGAAGGGTACGACGGGATAGATTTTTTCAAGCGACCTCCCACTGACTCGCGCCCACAGCAACGTAGCATCCGACGCGATCTCGATCAAATCGAACTGACGTTGGCGCTCTGGCGGCATTACGTCTGTCACGTATTTCCATGATAGATGAGAAAAGTTCCTTATAGCCTACCGCAAACGATGAACGGCGGCTTATCGGCGGCGTTCACAGGTCAATGACCGTCTGCAGTTGGCCTATGTTGTTGAAAAAGTCGGTTGTTAGGAAGTCTTTCCTTGCTTGGTTTGATCAAGGAACGCTTTGGTTCGATGATTTTTTGTTATTGCCGACCTTGATTGCCGCTTTTTGGGGTCCTTCTTGGCAATTTAGTGTCTAGGCGGTTCCGAACGCGGTTCTTGGTGGCGATGGACAGAATCGTTTGGCCATTCGCCTCAGGTTTTGCGCCGTGGCTGCGAGCAGGAACTCATCGTGCGCGCCGCTGAGTCCGCGCAATCGCAATCGGTCCAGCTTCAAGATCCGCTTGAGGTGTGCAAAGAGCATCTCCACTTTCTTTCGATCTTTGCGCGATTGTTTGTAAAGACGGGTTTTCGCGACGGCACGAGCCACATCGCGCGCAGGCTCATGAATGCTGCGACGGATTTTGCGAATTGGCGTGTGTGGACAACAGCGCGACTTCATCGGGCAGTTGGCGCAATCTGATTGCCGCGATCGATAAATTATGATGTTGGCTTTAGTGATGTGTGTACGCGCGTTCTTGAACGGACGCCATTCACTGCGCAGCACATAGCCTTGTGGGCAGCGGTATTCGTTGCGTTGTTCATCCCACTGAAAATCGCTGCTGGACAATGTGTCGTCAGTGCGTTGGGTTTTATCCCACAACGGCACATGCGGTTCGATCGCTTTGTCGTTGACCATCCAAGCCAGTAGCTCAGCCGTACCGTAGGCCATGTCGCCAATCAGACGGGTCGGCTTGATCGCAAAACGATCCTCCACCCGATCGATCATCGTGCGCGTCGCATCAACTTCTTGAATCCGGTGTGCGCTCGTTGCTTCGACATCGACGATCACCCCATCGCACATCGACCAGGTAGTTCGTCGAGTAGCCGAAGAAGGCAGGGCCTCCCGGAGCGCATGTCCACTCCGCCGCCGGATCGGTGACCGAAATGCTCTTACGCATCGTCTCGGGGCGGCCCTCAGCGTCGAGGCCCTCAAGATACTCGCGCACCGCGCGACTTGCCTGCGCAGGACCCAATGCCCGGTAGTCTATTGCGGCACCGGGAATGGCACTGGCGCGAGCAGCATCCGCCTTGACGACGCTCGCATCGATCGCGAAACCCTCGCCGCCGACCAGCCCCTCGTCATGCATCGCTCAAGTACCGTCTCAAACACATGCCGGAATGCATCGCTCTCGCGAAAGCGGCCATGCCGGTTCTTCGAGAACGTGGAATGCTCCGGTATCGCGTCCTCGATCCCCAGCCGACAAAACCAGCGATACGCCAAGTTCAGATGCACTTCTTCGCAAAGCCGGCGCTCCGAACGGATCCCAAAACAATAACCAACTATCAGCATGCGGATCATCAGCTCCGGATCGATCGAGGGTCGGCCGATGTGGCTGTAAAACGGGGCGAGATAAGCGCGCAGATCCGAAGGTCGAGAAACTGATTAATGCCGCGAAGCAAATGATTGGCTGGAACGTGGTCGTCAAGGTTGAACGAGTAGAACAAACGGTTCTGATTGCCGCCGTTGTGTCCCATCATCTCAGCAATCTCCCTTGATTTGCCTGTTAAATCAGACCGCCAAGGACACCTCTCAGTTCAAGACTTTTTCAACAACATCGGCCGTTCTGCGCCATTCGAGCCGCGCGCTACTGTCATTTTGCAGGCTTCCAAACCTGCAGCGCGCTGTGCTTTGCAATCATGGCGAAATCACCATCCGTGGTTAGCAGAGTTAATCCGTGCCGGATGCAAAGCTGAGCTAGCAATGCATCAGTAGTCCCTACTTGGACACCCGAACGGCGACAACGATTCCGAAGCTCTGCGGCGTCGACATAATCGCGCCGATCGGGGACTAGGAGCGGTAAGGCTGCGAATCTCTCCACGATCTCCTTTCGTGCGCGAGGACCTGCGAATCCCTGCAGCAATTCCTGAAGGATCAATCCGGTGGTAACGATCGAATCGCCGCCAACGAGCGCGGCACGGAGAGCTTCGACGCTGGGAGAATCCGCGTTACCATCGCGGCGAAAGGCGAGCGACCAGACACTGGTGTCAACGAGGAGTGTCACCGCCGGGCGCGTTCAACTTTGTAATCGAACGACTCGTCCCACTCGAGTTTTCCAATCAGCTCAAGCAGATGTTTCTGTTTGCGACGGGCGATGTATTCTTCCAACGCTCTGGTAACAGCCGCCTTCTTGGTGCGCTCACCACCGACTTTGACTGCCTGTTCAATGAGTTCAGGATCTAGCGAAAGGTTTGTGGCCATGTGTCACCTCTTACACATCAATCTACACACAGAGCGGGCCGCTAGCAAATTTCTTCATTGAGGTGCGAATTCGAGTCGGTCCAGAATAGTGCGCGCGGTGACGATTACCCTCCGAGTACGTCCGGTGGCAGCCACCCATTGCAGGGGCATTGGTGGGGGCATCGACATCGAGCTGCTCATATTTAGACACGTAAAAACAAATACTTAATTCGACAGTTCGAGTCCCAGCCGTCCCAACTCCACAGACACCCGGCGACGGTCTAGAAATCCCAAAAAATCCTGCGATTAGAGCGGCACGTGCGCAATATGACGCCTGGCGGACGCTGGTGGAAGCGGCCACCTGGAAGACGCCGGAGGACGTGAAGAAAGCCCATCCCAAAGCGAGCATCCTTAAGGGCGGCCGGGTAGTCTTCAATATCAAAGCAAACGATTTTCGCCTGGTTAGCGTGGTGCAATATGCAGACGGCGTGGTGATGATCCGATTCTTCGGATCTCATGACGAATGCGACAAGATAGACGCGGAGAATATTTGATGAAAGCTACGTTGATTGTAATCCAGAACGACGCTGACTTTATCGAAGCAAAGGCTTTGGTTGAGGCGCTGATGACATCAGAGGACCCCAAGGATCGTGCTCGGATGGTAGCTCAAGCGCGCTTGCTGGAGGCCTACGAACGAGTGCAATGGCCACGTCGTCCTGCGACGTTGCCGTCTCTGCTGCTCTATCTGATGGATCAACACGGTCTTTCCCGCGCAGGCATGGTTCCGTTGCTCGGAACGTCCAGCCGTGTCAGCGAGGTTCTCAACGGCAAGCGTGAACTTAGCCTTACGATGGTTCGTAGGCTTCGCGAGCGCTTTAATATTTCTGCGGACTTGCTCATCTCACATGGACCAACGAAGCGCGCCGGGAGGAAGATGGCGGCGTAGTCGATGGTTAGCCAGGCAAGCGCGACTTGTCCTGGGGTGACAACTAGGCTGGCTTAAAAGTGGGCGATTCGCCAGCGCCCGGCTCGCTTCGTCAAGACGAGTGACAGGCGATCTTTGGTCTCTGGACGCGGAGTACCATCTGGAGGGGTGAATGGACCTACCTTCAAGAGGATTACAACGGCGGCAAGGTCCGGCGCAATAGTTCGAATCGCGACGTCGGATCCTGAGCTCCATTGCTCACACCTAAGAGGGCGCACGAAAGACCCGGCGCATGGCCGGGGTTTTCGAATAATGCGGATGGGAATTTAAGGGGCGGCGTTGTCCGGCTTGACCGAACGACGACCGCGCAGCACAACTAGAGTGCCTAATAGCAGCGTGAGACCGCTCGCCGCAGAAGCCGGGTCGATTTCGGGCGCCTGAAAAACCACGCCCGCACTTGCCATCGTCGGTCCTGCGAGAAAACCCAGCAGAGTCACAAACCCCAGAATTCTGCTGTCCATCCTTCGCTCCTTAAGTGTGTGTGCCTGCGTCGGCTAGTGAACGAATGATAGGGGATGCCGGGCTATGGAAACGCGGGTGTGTGTCGCAGGGAGAAACACGTTAAGTTAAATGGGAAGGGGCGGGGCCGCGTACCGGGGATCCAAGCGGCCGAACATGTCGACCAGTTCGGGCCCGGAGTGTTTCGTGTATGAACCCTGGAGTGTCTCTCGCTAAGAATGGCCGCCGAGAATACCGGCGGCCGTCCGTCCCAGGTGCTGGTTGTTAGCCTATTTCTTCAAATCCGAGCCTTGAGTTAGAACGCATTGCCAGGCACCGTTGGGCATTTTCACCCACGTATCCGCCCAACGCGCGTTGATGTCCATGGGCTTGCCCTTGTCGTCTGTTCCTTTCGCCTTTAACACCATGGTGGCGATCGCGGTGTCCCCGATGACCGTGATATGAAAATCCTCGATATCGACGCTGGCGTATTTGGCCGCTTTCGCCGCGGCCAGCTCCTGCGCACGATTGCTGATCTTTCCATTCCTGCCGATAGAGATAAGCTTGTCAGCCAACAATGGTGCGACCAGATCAGGATTGTTGGTCCTTTCCGATTGTGTCCACTGGTCTTCCAGCGCAGCAACCGCCTTCTCTGCGGTGACATCTGCAGGCAGCGCCTGCGCGATCGTGACAATACTCAGCGAAATCACCCCGGCAAAGCACAATGCAAATGTGTTCTTCATATTATTTCCCCATTTTTGAATGGCCATGATCCATTGGCACAGTGTCTTAAGGCACTGTCCTCTCCGATTAAATGCTTTGTATCCCGGCGCGTCCAGTTGCATAGACGCCATCGCAGTTACCCCAGTGCATGACCGACAGCGTTTACGTAGAGGGCGTAGATCGAGGTGCTGCCACACAGAAACAGCCGATTGCGCTTGGCGCCGCCAAAACAAAGGTTCGCGACAACTTCCGGCGTATGCAGAATTGCCAGCAGCGACCCATCGGGGTGATGCACGCGAACGCCGTTAGTGTCTGCTCCTCCCCAGCCCCAGCCACACCAAACGTTTCCGTCTGTGTCGCAGCGAATGCCATCGGTAGTACCTGGAGCAAAATCCGCAAAAACTCTGGGCTTCGACAATGTATTGCCGACGACGTCGAACACGACAATGTTAGCCGGGTAGTCCGGTCCATCGGTGACGCCGGTGTCCACGACGTAAACCCTCTTGAAGTCCGGCGAGAAGCATATTCCGTTCGGACGACGCATCGGCCCTTCCGCAGCGATGGTCACCCTGCCCGAAGGATCGATACGATAAACGCGTGTCGGCAGTTCGAACGCCGCCTTATGGCCGATGTACGGCCCCATGATGCCGTAGCCGGGGTCCGTAAAGTAGATTGAGCCGTCGCGGTGTACGGCACAATCGTTCGGCGAATTAAGGTGTTTGCCCTCGAACTGGTCGCAGAGAGTCGTCCATGATCCGTCATATTCGCGACGCCGCACCTGACGGCTATCCTGTTCCATCGCAATCAGTCGGCCTTGGTTGTCACGGGTATGGCCATTCGCGTAGGCGGACTCGGTCTGGAATACGCTGACATGGCCGTCGTCCTCACACCAGCGCAGCACGCGATGGTTCGGAATATCGCTCCACAGGAGACAGCCCCAGTCGCCCATCCACACCGGGCCTTCTGACCAGAGAGCACCAGCGCTACCGCTGCCATGCCAGATGCGCTGCAAAGGCGTCTCCATTTGCCTTCCCGTGAAGCGCTTGTCCTTCACCTCCCACGCAGGGTCGGGGAAAGTAACGGGCTCATTGCCAGTCCAATCGCGGTCCCGCGCAAATTTGTCGGTCCCTCCCAATGCCGAACTGATCGGTGCGACAACTACCGCCGATGCAGCCGCGGTCGACAAGAACGCGCGCCGGCTCATTTCAGCGCAGTGCCCTTCGGCGACTTGAGTTAAGTCGCCGACGGCGCGATTGATTCCCGGAATTTTCATCCTGCCGTGCCCCTTGTTGTGGTTATCTGGCTTTGTTCTCCCATTCTGTCGACAAGCATACTCAATGTCATCTTTGGAGAAGGTAGTTCAGTAGGCCGAATGACGCCTCATGCCGACATGCTCGAGGACGTTCGCGATTGAATGCTCCTCCAACGAGGAAGCCATGGCATCCCGAAAAGTTACACTCATTCCATCACCGAAACAGCAAAAGCACGCCGATTCCGATTGTCAACAAAAAATACCCCAGCACGTACCAAGCACCCTCGGTAAAGAGATAGTCATAATCCGGCGGTATCCGCGGCGAGAACCACCACATCAGTCGCTCGGGCCAGATGAAGCAAGCAATCGCTGCCAAAGGCAATCCATACGCCACCAAAATACCGGTGCCCGCCTTGCCTGTGTATCCGACTGATCGAGGTATGCCGACGGACGGCCAGCCTCTCCCGGGGTGAACGACCCAAATCACATAGACAACCGCGAGGAGCACCCCGAGCCCTAGATGAAACTTACGTATCAAGTAAATCCCTTCATCGAAAGTTCAAACAGCGCGCGATCGTCATCCCTAGCGGCACAGCTATAAAGAACGCATTGCGCACTAAGCTGTTCCTCCCACCGTCACCACCCAGCGAGGCCGGTTACTTTTCCGGTGCGCACAGGTTCCGCCGGCTTTACGTAAGTGTCCATCCAGCGATTCATTTCCCACAACATATGCGACAAGCTCTCATGGGCCTCGTAGCCATGAGCCTCCAGCGGCAGGAATACCAGCCGAACGGTGGCGCCGTGGCCCTTGAGCGCCACGTAGAACCGCTCCGACTGAATGGGGAAAGTCCCCTGATTGTCGTCCGCCTCGCCGTGAATGAGCAGGATCGGCGTCTTGATCTTGTCGGCATAGCTGAACGGCGACATCTTGAAGTAGACATCCGGCGCCTCCCAGTACGTGCGCTCCTCCGCCTGGAAGCCAAAAGGCGTGAGGGTGCGATTGTAGGCACCGCTGCGCGCAATGCCGGCACGAAACATGTCGCTATGCGCGAGCAGATTCGCCGTCATGAAGGCCCCGTAGCTGTGCCCCATGACAGCCACGCGCTTCACATCCACGACGCCGAGTGCCGCACCGGCGTCGATCGCCGCCTTCGCTCCGGCGATGAGTTGTTCGACGTAGGTATCGTTCGGCTGCGCATCGCCTTCACCCACGATCGGAATGCTGGCGTTCTCCAACACCGCATAGCCCGTTTGGGTCAGAAACACCGGTGAGCCCGGACCGATGCGCGGAAAACGAAACGGCGATCCACTCACCTGGCCCGCCGCTGCCCGGGTCTTAAATTCCGCTGGGTACGCCTCGATCAAGGTCGGCAACGGTCCCTGAGACTTGTCATACCCCGCGGGAAGCCACAGCGTCGCCGTCAATTCCAACCCGTCCGCCCGCTGGTATTTCAGCAATTGTTTGGTTGGCAATTTAAGACCCGCGTAAGGGGAGGGAAAGTGCGTCACCTGCTTCATCGGTTCTTGCCCGCCCACACTCTGCGGCAGCGTCGCGACAAAGTAGTTCGGCGAAACACTCTGACTTTCCTGCCGCACCAGAACCCTGTTATCGGTCAAGAGCGTAATCGGTTCACCATACATTTCTTTTGCCGAGCGCCACTGGATTTGCTCAGCTCCTCCGTTTACAGGCATCACGCCGACAAAGGGCAGGTCACCCTCAGGCGTCGCACCCGGCGAGAAAAAATAGATGCCCTTACCGTCTCGGGTCAGGTGCAGAACCGGTTTACCGTTTGTATTGAGTTGCGATACCGGCAGGCCCGGGCTGTGATACCGATCCTGCGAGGAACCCTCATACAGCGTGGTCGCATTGGCGCCGTGAGAACTCGGATCAAACAGCATTAAGGCGATCTTGCGGTCCGACCAACGAAATTCGGTGGCGAGCGCCAGATGATCGCTTTCCCACTCAACGCTGCGAACGCGCATCGGGGAGTCCAACAGCCCCTGCGCTTGCCCCTCAAAGGGCGCCGAGAGTTGCATGAGCCGATCGCGCACGGCCGCCGTGACCTTTGGATCGCCGCCGTCTTGCGCTTCGGTCCAGACCAGCGTGGCGGGCGCATCACTACGCCAAACGTAGTCACGCGGGCCCACCGGGACTGCATCAAATGCGATCGGGATGGCATCCAGCAGGGGGTGATCGGAGAGGAGCTTGATTGCACCTGTCTTTAAAGTGACGACCGAAGCCTTGGCGGGAAAGTTCTCCACGGGCAACGCATAGCTAAACGGCCGATGCACGGTTTCAACGAATGCAAAGCGCCCATCGGGGGAGGGCACTGCCTCCGTGATCAAGCCTTTTGTCGGCAACGCCCGATGAGTCCCGTCGAGCGAAACAACGACAAGTTCCGATGTCGCGTAGAACGCAAACACGGCCTCATCCGCCGGGCTTTTAAGCAGATCCTCATAGGTGCGCGCCGGCGTCACCTTGCCTAAATTCTCCTCAACATTGGGTCCTGAGGGAACGGTGCTCGATGCGGGTGCGGCGCCGCGTCCCAGCGGCACAATCTTGCACAGCAGCGCTTGAGAATCCGCCAGCCACTCGCACGGATTGCCCAGCACCGCATTAAGATTAAACGAACCCACGCGACGGCCCGCAGCTTTCGCCACATCCACGATCCAAAGCTGAAGCGCATGGGGTTCCTTCTGAACAAAGGCGACATGCTTCGAATCCGGCGACCACATCGGGTGACTTGCTTTAAGCGCCGCCGGCAACCCCGCAATCGGCTGCTGCGCGCCGCCCGCGACAGGCTGCAGCCACAGCTTCACGATCGACACCTCACGGCTCGGCCCATTGGTCGCCGGATTAAACCGAATCCCCGCCAAGCGATAGCGCGGCTGCGCCACCTCCGCAATCGTTGGGAACGACTGCAGCTGCTGCACCAATAACAGGGAACGATCTGGTGACGGCTTCACCACCGGCGTCAACGGAGCGTCGAGCAGTTCCTCAATGGCGGCAGGCGGATTCTGATACTTCAACCCCGTCTGCGCATGCGCCCAACTGGCCAGGCCACACGACAACAGCACACTCGCCACAAGAATTTTCATCAAATACTCCTGATTACGCCGACCTGCGCCAAAGACCTCACTGTCATCCTTAAAGAATAGCCGCACTCGCAACAAATCGCCCGAGGCATTCCTGCGGACAACGCCAAATTGGAGATAGCCAAAAGCAGCACACCTTCTTCGTCAGGCGGGGCTGTTCGTTGTCTGGCTCACCGGTAGGGACAAGTCGACCGGCTTGACAATAGTGACTACTTATAGTCATATATAGTCATGAAGCAAGTGCGCATCGCTGAACTCAAGGCAAAACTTAGCGAATTCCTGCGCGCCGTGCAGGGCGGCGAATCATTCGCGGTGCTCGACCGCAATACTGCCATCGCGCAGATCGTGCCTTTGCGCGAGCGCCCTGGCATTCGAATTCGCAAACCAGCATCGGGATCTCCCGCACCGAACAAGGTTCCATTGCCAAAGGCCGCACAACTTAAAATCGACGTCCTCGAACTGCTGCTTGAAGAACGTCAAAGCCATCGATGATTGCCTACGTCGACTCATCAGTGCTGTTGCGCGTGGCGCTTGGACAGCCGAATGCGTTGCCCGAGTGGCGCGATATCGAGCGAGGCGTATCGAGCGCACTGGTGACGACCGAGAGTTTGCGCACCTTGGATCGTGTGCGCCTACGCGTGAATCTTTCCGACGTCGAAGTCGCGAGGCGACGCGCGACGATTCTGGCGCTCATTGACTCCTTAGAGCTCGTCGAGATTGATAGCAGCGTACTCGACCGCGCCGCCCAACCCATGCCCACCGAACTCGGCACCCTCGACGCGATTCATCTCGCATCAGCGCTCTTGTGGAAAGACGCGCTCGGTGCCGATCCTGTGATGGCCACTCACGACAAAGCGCTAGCTCTCGGCGCACAAGCACACGGACTCAAGGTAGTGGGGATCTAACCCGACTCTAGCCCAGCCGGATGAACAGCTGGAATTTGAACCACGAGCCTACGCCTCGATGGACAAGCCACTCCAGCAGTGAAACGCGACTAGTATCCTGCCCGCCACTTGCCCGCAAGAATTCTGCGTAGGCCAGCCACTTCGCGCTCCGCCGCCGTGGCGCGCGCGAGAAGAAATCGCTTCCACAGAGCGCCTGTCGATCTACAGTCGACTACCCGGTTGTCCTCCACCCCGGAAAGACAACTATGGCGGTGCGGAACGACGCTGCAGTCAGCGGGAGCTATGATCATTACTGGCGCATCAGCGGCGAGTTGCGTTCGACTGCTGACGTTGCGCCACCGGCAATCAGCTTAATGGGCTTCGCCAAGAGATACCGATCACCTAACCACTCGACCGCGCGGGCAATTGCTTCAACATAGTTCGCCACCGGCAGGGATTGAAGGCTCGGCTTATCGGCCATGGTAGGACTCCAGAACAAAATCTAAATTTGAGAAGTCTCGTCTTAACTTAAGTACACCCGCCGCGGGATTTGGTTGGAAAAAAGATCAAGCGAACCGTCAAGCGGAGTCCTCCGTCAGGCCGGGCCTTTCAGGCTCCTGCCTTCGCCCGGCAGGGCAGCGCCGAGCCAACATCGCGTCTAAAGTTAAGGCGTCTATCGTCTTTAAGTGACCCGGACATCCTCAAGCTGTATCCTTCCTATAGCCGGACTCGGAATTAAAACGACGATTTCAATAGGGATATTCGCCATGCAACTCTCTCGCAGCATCTTCGGATGCCTCGCCCTGTTGGCCGTTTTTCCCAGCGCCCACGCTCTCGAGGCTCCGCCCTCAACCGACATCCATTGCCTCATTGTGGGGTCTTTGTGGAGCAACTCTGCCGACACCACGCAGCGTGCGGCCGGCAGCATCCTGGTGATGTATTACCTGGGTCGCCTCGAATCCTTCTCCGCGCAGGAAATTGAGGACGCGATGGTCAGTGAGGCTTTTGCCATGCCGCCGCCGATGTATCAATCCGAAGCCATGCGCTGTGGAACGACCCTTCAGGAAAAAGGACAAATGATGCAACAAATCGGCCAAAACCTATACCGTCGCGGCAAGGAGATGGGCCAAAAGAACGCCTCACGGAACGCACCTCCTGAAACAAAACTTGGCGCGCAATAAGCGATCGATCCTATAAAATTCGATCATGGCCAAATCGACTCAAAAGCCTCATGTAGCCGCCGCGGACGTAGGCGAAGCAAAACGGTCTAACCATCTCAGAAAAGAGGAGCTCCCGAGAAGGGAGGATTTGCGCGATCCCGATGCTGCATTGCGCGCTACCACACTGAACGGCACCGAGCGTGCTTTAGACCAGCACATTTCCGTGGCCGCAGAAGCCGCGAACATGGGCTTCTGGTTTAAGGATTATGACCGTGAAGAATTCTGGGCTTCCGACCAATGGCGTGCACTATTTGGCTTTACGAGTTCGGAGACGCTGAATGTAGAGAAATTCTTCCAACGGCTGCATCCGAACGATCGTGAAACGACGCGCCAAGCCCTGGAGGATGCGTACCACGGAGATGGCAGCTACCAGACGGAACACAGCGTGTTGCTGCCGGATGGCCAAGTGCGCTGGATCTCTTGCCAAGGACGCCTCGAGTTGAGCGCAGATGATCAGCCGCTTCGACTACTGGGTGTTTCGCTGGACATCACGCGCCGCAAACAGGCGGAGCTGGAAGCCATGGCTCACCGCAATGAGGCCGCCCATCTGCTACGGGTGGCGAGCCTTGGGCAACTATCTTCCGGGATGGCGCATGAACTGAAGCAACCGCTGACCGCAATCCTGACAAATGCCCAGACCGCGCAAGTCTTGCTCGCTCGCGACGACATTGACCTGCAGCAAGTTCGTGACATCTTGAGCGAAATTGTCGCGGATGACGAACGAGCCGGTGCGGTCATCGACCGACTGCATGTCCTCATGAAGGGAGGCGTACCGAAGCCACAGCAGCTAGACGCAAACCAATTGATTCGGGACGTGCTGCAATTGATGAATCATGAATTGACGGGCCGCGGAGTGCAGATCAACACGGACTTAAGCGCCGGTGCTCTGACGATTCATGGTGACCGCGTGCAACTTCAGCAGGTGCTGCTCAATCTAATTCTCAACGCGGTTGATGCCATGTCGCAGCCGCTGAACAACGAACGCACCCTCACCCTCGGGTCTCGGGTGGCCCACGGCGTCATTCAAATCTCCGTGACCGACACAGGCCACGGCATCCCGCCTGGCGTTGAAGAAGCAATCTTCGCGCCGTATTACACCACCAAACCTAACGGGCTCGGCCTGGGGTTAAGTTTGAGTCGATCGATATTGGCCGTGCACGGGGGCACTTTGCGGGCGCAGCGCCATGGCTCGAAGGGCGCGATATTTCACTGCACCATCCCCGAATGGAGAGACAGGTCCGCTGATACCCGACCGCAAGATTCTTAGCCAAGGAAGGATCCAGTGACTGAGGAAGAAGTTCCACCGGCAACGCCGCCGCTAGAAGAACCCGCTGCGCACCCGGAAGGCATGGTTCACACCCCCTCCATCACACCAGAAAGTGCTCCGGAAATCTCCGGCCGAATCGCTGGACCCTGGTTGCGGTTCTTCGCTCGATCCGTCGACATCTTCATCGAGTCGGCATTACTGGCGTTCGTTGTAGGTATGTTTCTGCCGACACCGTTCGAAGCCGATGGCGTCTTTACGGGCCATTTAGGCGCGAGACTATTCGGAGTGATTCTCCTACCATTTGTCATGGTCCTTGACGCCATTGCCTACTCGCTGTTCGGAAATACGCTGGGTAAATGGACGGCCGGGATCAAGGTGAAGACGATGGCGGGCGATAAGGTTTCCTTTCCCACTTACCTCAAAAGAAATTTCGGGATGTATGTATTTGGATACGGCGCCGGTATTCCGATCGTCTCCCTGGTGACGATGGGAACGAACTACAGTCGCGCGGAAGGGCAGGATCCCGTGCGCTGGGATGAAAGCGCGGCGACGCGACCGTTTGTGAAGTCCATCAGCACCACTCGCACGGTGGTGATCGGCGCGATTTGGCTGGCCTTGTTTGCTTCGGATATTTTTGCATCGATCTCCGGGTAGTGTTCTACGTCTTCCGATGTATCCTCAAGCTAACCGGGCAGGGCGCCATTCCATGCCCATCGAGAAACGCATGACACATACCCGCAAGACTGTCTTATGGACAGCCGCAGTGGCTTTATTCCTAGGGAGCTCCGCCGCCGTCCTCCCGTCTCTCCTGTCGGAAGGGCGCGCCGACACCGCAACCGTCGTCTCCATCAAAGAGACCCACGACTACCAAGACCCAGCGCTCCTCAAAAAAGCATGGGCGCTGCCCGTTGCGGTAGCCTACCAGGCTGACATTGATTATCAGAGAAACGCCAGCGTCTGCGGCCCGACCAGCCTGGTCAATGTCCAGCACTCGCTCAAAATGCCGGGAACCCAAGATAGCATCCTGCAAGGCACGAACTTCACCACGGTGCTCGGCTACTTGCCGCAAGGTCTAACTCTCGATGAGCTT
Organism: uncultured Gammaproteobacteria bacterium; assembly: GCA_963749775.1. Classification (GTDB taxonomy): domain Bacteria; phylum Pseudomonadota; class Gammaproteobacteria; order Steroidobacterales; family Steroidobacteraceae; genus Bog-1198. Next base: position 467,845 of record CAVVPB010000001.1, on the reverse strand, counting down.
AGCGGTATCGCCCGACAGAAACTGCAAAGAAAAGTTACCGTTCTGCGCGATTTAACCTTAGCCGCCTTTCGCGAACACTTAAGCCACGTGAACGACCCCGCTCGCCGCTACATTATTAACTTCTCCCGCGGGCCGCTATTCGGGACAGGCGGAGGCCATCACTCACCCATCGCCGGATACTTAAGCGACGAAGACTTAGTTCTCGTTCTCGATGTCAACCAAAAATACGGGCCCTGGCTGGTAAAGTCGGAACGACTGTATGACGCGATGAACACCGTTGACACCACCGCTCAACAGAAGCGCGGATTGCTCTTGATTGAGTGACATCTAACGTCTAACGGGTAGTCGCTGACTCCCCTTAAATCCGTTGCCACATTCATGTAGCAACTACGCTTACTCGGTATCTGCTTCATCCCAGTTGGCGTGGCCGCCAGCTTGACAAACATTACATTACCGGGGTAATGTATTTCTATGTCCATCGCCAAATCCAAAGTCACCGCGCAAGGACAGATTTCAGTGCCTGCAGAGGTTCGGAAAAAGCTCGGCATCGGCCCAGGATCGATGCTCGAGTGGTACGATGAACACGGCAACGTCATTGTACGGCGCGCCGGCAGCTTCAGCTCCTCAGAAATTCATCAGGCACTGTTTCCTAAAGGCCCAAAGACCAAGGACCTGCCCGACATAAAAGCGGGCATTCGCAAATACATTCGACAGCGGCATGCTGGCCGTTGATACAAACGTCCTGGTGCGCTTGATCGCCCGCGACGATGCAGCGCAGGTCCGCTCCGCTGAAGGATTCGTGGCCAAAGGCGCCTGGGTTTCCCATCTCATCCTGGCCGAAACGGTATGGGTTCTCGATTCCGTCTATGAGTTGCCTCGTGCCGGGATCGCTACCGCGCTCGACATGCTGTTAAACCACCAATCGCTGACACTCCAAGACGCCGACGTCGTGAGCGCCGCATTAATTCACTTCCAAAAGCACTCCAAAGTCGAATTCTCAGACTGCCTGGCTCTGGAAATTGCCAGAAAAGCGGGCCACATTCCGCTCGCCACCTTCGATCGCGATTTTGCAAAGTTAGCGGACGTAGAACGCCTGAATTAAGCATGCCTAGGATCCGCGCTTTCGCCTGGATGTCTGGTTCATAATCCGTTCAGCGACACCCACCGGAGAACCAAAGAGGAGTCAATCGCATGAAGGTGAACCAGAAGTTCGCGCTAATGCTGCTCGCCGGCGTCTCAATTGGCCTCATCGCTGCTCAGGCGATACCCGCGCAGGCCGTGAAGCCGCCCCCGGCCTACGTCATCGCGGAAGTCGAACCCGACTCTACAAAACCAGCGGACCCCGCCGCCATGCAGCGATACGCCGAGGAAGCGCCCAAAGCGATGGCTGCCTTCGGGGGTCAATATTTGATTCGGGGCGGCAAGGCGCAGACCGTCGAGGGCGAGACCTCAAAGGGGCGCATTGTGGTAATCGCCTTCGAGAGCTTGGAGAAAGCACGAGGTTGGTACTTTTCACCTGCCTACGAGGCAGTTAAGCCCATTCGACAAAACTCAACCAAGAGCCGAATATTGATCGTCGAAGGCGTCTCTCCTTAACGCAGGCGAAGTCGAATCGGACCTCTCGGGCGAAACTCGGAAAGGTGTCGCGTGCCTAACGAAGATCCCAACAAGCAGCCGCAGCTCGACACTGCCTTCCGCATCGCCCGCGGCGTGCTTGCAGGTTCCGTCCCCCCCAATAAAGGCTGCGCGCAAATCGGACAAATCTGTCAGGAGCTCAAATATCCGCCAGAACTCGGCCTTTTCGCACTCCTGGCCCACGAGCAAATGGACCACGAGCACCTAGGCATCACGGCAGAAAGCTGCATACCCGACATCCTTGAAGCGTGCGAAGCCCTGGTGAAATAGGAGGGGCAGCGCATTAGTGTCAGTGCATATCTTGAAGAGCAAATCGGCGAGAGATCGGTGGCCAGCCGAGATTTCTCTCCCCTAGACGGCACTGGACGCTTGCAGATCCTCGGCTACTTTGCTCACAGATTGCGAATCTGACATTCGAAAAGTGGTACCTAGTCCGCATTCTTTTGGTTGTTTTACCAACGCTATTTGGTAATAATACCAATGCTCGGTAAATTGCGGTTCGGATATTCCCCCAATGGTTGCAGCTCATCGTCGCAAGGCCCGCTTTGACGCCGCAGCGTCCGAATTGCGGCCCGAATCGCATGTGCGCACGCGCCTGTTGCGTGCCGCGGACGAGATTCTGGCGAGCGACGGTATACAAGCATTGACGCAGACTCGAGTCGCTGAAGCGGCGGGCGTGCGCCAGAGTCACTTGACGTACTACTTTGCGACTCGATCAGCCCTGGTTAAGGCCATCATTGAATGTACGGCGAGCGGCGTAATGGCGGAGCTCACCAGCAATCCGAAAGGGCGGCAGCTCACTTTGCCGGAGATTCGACAGCGTCTCATCGAGCAGATGTCAGATCGACGAATGGCCCGGCGCATGGTGGGCATGTTGGTTTCCCTCGATGAAGATCCGTCGCTGCTGTCGGTTGTTGATGAATTCGAGGCCCAGCACCGCGCCTCAATGACGCAGACTCTTCGCGAGCTTGGACTCGACGTCTCCGAGATGGACGTCATGCTACTCCTCACCTCGCTCGTGGGCATATCGATGCGAAATAGCAATCGTACTTCGGAAGAGGCGCTGCGTGAGGCCCGTGCCTTGATTGGCGAAGCCTTTGACCGGCTCGTCGCGCGGACAAGCGCATCGCGTCGTCCGCGAGCGCTACGCCGCGTTCGAACCTAGAGGAACTTGGAGATGGTAAGTGAACCGGTCGGGTGGATCCATTGGCGTCGCGCCATTGTCGCAGGCGTTGGCGTCATCGGTGTGACCGTGATAGTGCTGGCCTTGACGACCACCGCCCATGAGGGCCGCGCTGATGCGAAGCGGGCGGAAGGCAATGCTGCCGCGTTGCGCCCGGCGCTGACGGTGACGACGGCCAAGGCCGAGCGCAGGGCTCTGCCCGCATTCATCGAAGCCTCGGGTGCAATTGCCGCTTGGCAGGAAGCGAGCATCAGCGCTCGCGTGGCTGGGCCAGCACTAATTTCTGTGGACGCCAATGTCGGGGACGTCATTCGCAAGGGCCAAGTTTTGGCCCGCTTCGATGACGCGGAGTTACGCGCCGATGTGGCGAAGGCAGAGGCTAATCTAGCTCAGGCCCAGGCGAACGCACAGCAGGCCGATGCGTACCGGGATCGCGCGCTGGCAGTGGGGAAGTCCGGTGCGCTCAGCGAGCAGAGCCTGTTGCAGGGCACCACCCAAGCGGCAATGGCCGAAGCTCAGGTCGCGCAGGCGCAAGCGACCTTGACGGCGGAGCGGCTGAAGCTTTCCTACGCGGTAGTGACGGCACCGGATAGCGGCGTAATCTCATCGCGTACCGCTGCGTTGGGCGCAGTCTCGCAAGCCAGTACCGAACTGTTTCGCTTCATTCGGCAAGGGCGACTGGAATGGCGGGCAGAACTCAACTCGACGCAGGTTTCCGGGGTGAAACAGGGGCTGCCCGTTGAAGTGCACCTTCCCGACGGGCAAACGGCGGCCGGTCATGTGCGCCAACTCGCTCCGACGCTCTCGAGCGATACGCGACTGGTGCTGGTTTACGTCGATTTGGACCACACGGCTTCGGCACGCCCCGGTATGTACGCCAGTGGCACGATCCAGACGGCGGTTCGCGATGTCACGACCGTTCCTGGCGAAAGCATTGTGATTCGCGACGGGCGGCCCTATGTGCTGCGTCTCAACGGGAATCAGGTTCAGCAATTGTCTGTCGAGGTCGGCGCCCGACAGGGGTCATTCGCCGAGATCATCGCAGGCATTGCGCCGGGCGACATCGTCGTTGTGCGGGGGGCCGGCTTCGTCAACGATCACGACATCGTTCGCGTCGAGAATGGCACCTAGCCGATCCGATGAACCAATTGACTAAAGCGCGCCTGCCATGAATTTTGCAACCTGGTCCATTCGCAATCCGATTCCATCGGTGATTCTCTTTGCACTGCTGACACTCGCGGGCTTGATTGGCTTCCATCGTCTCGCGGTGAAATATTTCCCGGACTTTGATTTCCCGACGGTGCAGGTCACGCTGCGGCTGCCCGGCGCATCGCCCTCGCAACTGGAGACAGAAGTGGCGCGCCGGGTTGAGGACTCCATGGCCTCCCTCGAGGGCCTCAAGCATCTTCATACGCAGATCGGCGAAGGCCAAGTGGTCGTGTTGGCCGAGTTTCGGATAGGTCGGAATTTGTCCGATGCATTGATCGACGTGCGCGATGCGGTTGACAAGACGCGACGAGATCTTCCCACCAACCTTGAACCGCCCATTGTCAGCAAACTAACACTCAGTGCCGGCGGTCCCTTCATCGTTTACGCCGTTACGAGCACGTCCATGGACGAGGAAGCGCTCAGCTGGTTTATCGATGACACAATATCCCGAGCGATCGTGGCGGTGCCGGGGGTCGGAGAATTCTCTCGCGTAGGCGGAGGCACGCGCGAAATCCAGGTGCAGGTCGATCCGGTGCGCCTCAACGCGCTGGGTGTTACGGCCGCCGAAGTCTCGGCCGCGCTCAAGCGCGTAGAGCAGGAAGCCTCCGGGGGCAGAGGTCAAGTGGGCGGCGAGGAGCAGGGACTGCGTACTCTCGCAACCGTCCGGCGCGTCGCCGACCTTGAGAATTTGCCGGTCGCCTTTGCGGGCGGTCGCTGGCTGCGGATGAACCAGATCGCCACGATCAAGGATACCCTTGCGGAAAGAACTCAGGCTTCGCTGCTCGACGGCAAGCCTTCGGTCGGTTTTCAGATCAAGCACACCAAGGGGTACGATGAGCTCAAGATTGCGGCAAACGTCCAAAAGGCCGTCGATCGGCTGGCCGCCCAGTATCCGAACTTGGAATTCAAGCGGGTCAATGCGACGGTAGCCGCAACTGCCGATCAGTTCGATGGCTCGATGCGAATGCTCTACGAGGGAGCCATCCTCGCGATGCTCGTGGTGTGGGGGTTTCTGCGCAACTGGCGCTCGACGCTGCTCGGCGCGATTGCGCTGCCGCTGTCGATTATTCCGACATTCGCGATCATGTCGTGGGTGGGTTTCACGCTGAATACGCTTACCCTGCTCGCGCTATCGGTTGTCGTTGGCGTACTGGTCGATGATGCCATTGTTGAGATTGAGAACATCGACCGCCATATGCACATGGGCAAGAGTGTGCTCAAGGCCACCGAAGCGGCGGTTACCGAGATCGGCCTCGCGGTTATTGCCACGACGATGGCGCTGGTCGTTGTTTTTCTGCCGACTGCATTGATGAGCGGCATTTCGGGACTCTTTTTTAGGGAATTCGGCTGGACCGCTGTGGCTGCAATTCTCACCTCCCTGTTAGTTGCGCGGTTGGTGACGCCGATGATGGCCGTTTGGCTCCTGCGCCCGACCCAACGGCGTGAGAGCAGCGACGGCCCAATCATGCGAAACTATTTGAGGACTGTGCGGTGGTGCATTCGTCACCGGGTCATCACGTTCGCGGCAGCCACCTTGTTTTTCGCCGGATCCTTGGCACTAATCCCACTGATTCCCAAGGGCTTCGTGCCAAGCAGCGACACCGGTTTCACAACGCTGAACGTCGAACTGCCCCCCGGCTCGAGCCTCGATACCACGGTCGCGGTAGCCGAGCAGGCCCGGCGCGCGTTCGCGGCTGGTGCGCAGCCGGTGCCGGGAATTGCAAGCGTATTCACGACAGCGGGACTATCGGAGTCTCCCACAACGGTGGGTGCGCCTGCGGAAGTTCGTAAGGCGGCAATGATGATTTCATTCACCGACCGCGGTGGCAGACCGAATGCCACCGAGATCGAGAATGAGATCCGGGCGCGCGTGGCTCAAGTTCCGGGTGCGCGATTTTCAATCGATAATGGACAGCCAGGCGAAAAGCTGATCCTCGTTCTGTCAAGCCGCGATCCAGCTGCCCTGAAGGCGAATGCCATCGCAATTCAAAACCAGCTTCGAGCATTGCCCTATCTGAGCAGCATCAGTTCCATTGCGAGCCTCGAGCGGCCGGAGATCATTGTGCGGCCAGATGCCGCGCGCGCCGCGGAGCTCGGCGTGACGGCGCAGGCAATTGCCGACACACTACGCGTCACGACGAGCGGCGACTTCACCGCGGCGCTTGCCAAGCTCAATCTCGATGATCGTCAGGTCAATATTGCGGTGCGCGTTCCCGAGTCGATTAGGACAGATTTGTCTGCGCTCGCGGCAGTACGGGTCCCCGGTCGGGCCGGCCCCGTGCCCTTGGATTCCGTGGCCGACGTATCGATGCAAAGCGGTCCGTCGCTGATAGATCGGTACGATCGGCTGCGAGACGTGACCATTAGTGCCGATCTTGGCGGCCATCCATTGGGGCGGGCCTTTAGCGAGTCCCGGGCACTACCGGCGGTGACGATGCTGCCTTCAAACGTTACGCTTCAAGGCGCTCAAGATACCGAATTCATGGAGGAGCTCTTTTCCGGATTCGGCGAGGCGCTCGTGATCGCAGTGTTGTGCGTCTTCTGCGTGCTTGCGCTACTTTTCAAGGACTTCTTTCAGCCCATCACGATTCTCTCCGCAGTTCCGCTCTCCGTCGGTGGGGCGTTTGTGGCGTTGCTCATTGGTCGCAGCGAACTGGGCCTGCCGGCCCTGATAGGGCTGATCATGCTTCTCGGCATTGTCACGAAGAACTCGATTTTGCTCGTTGATTACGCCATTCTCGGAATCCGCGACAACGGCCTGTCCGAACTCGAGGCGCTCGTGGATGCGTGCCATAAGAGGGCACGGCCAATCATTATGACGACCGTCGCGATGGTCGCCGGCATGTTGCCGCTGGCACTCGGCATCGGCGGCGCGGACTCCAGCTTCCGCAGGCCCATGGCAATCGCCGTCATTGGTGGTCTGGTCACCTCTACGGCGCTGAGTCTGCTCGTCGTTCCCGTCGCCTATACCTATGTCGCTCGCGCCGAACGTCTATTTCGTCGCGTGTTTCACCGCAAGGGGGCAGCTGGACAAGAACGCGCTGTACCACAGACCGCGGTGGCACAAAACTCTGTGAGGAACGGGTGATGTACTCAATTCCTACGAAGACGATGGCTAAGCGTTAACACAGGCGAAAAAAGTCGCTGGGTAAGACGCCTTCGATGGCAACGTGGGCTGGTGACGCAGGACCAAGTCAACAGTGAACGTGTCGGCATCCAGCTTGCGCGGTGGCTAGCCGGTGTTATATTACATGTAATTAAATCAATAACTTACAATAAATAATGATAATTCACATTAAATAGATGATCGGGATCGTGCATTGCACTTTGGACCGAAATTTCAAACGCGTGCAGGCGGGCAGACGGGAACTGAATCTTTGATTGCCCTGCCGCCGAACGGCGGCGAGCACGGTGAGCACTGCTGAGGCCAGAACAACGTCTTTGCTGTACTCACCCCGACCCAGAGGGCGCCCCTTGCTATCGCGCGACCTGCAGATGGTACAAATTCGTCCCGACGCTGAATCGCGAACGTGCTGAAATCTGCGGCGGCGTATTGTAAGGTCGGTGCACATGTTTTGTGCCCAGATCCATGGCGATTTTCAATCGGAGCGTTATCTTGCAATTTTTTATGAACGTGAACTCCAAGGCTGTTGGCGCATTGCTATTGCCGATTATATTGTTAGGCTTTCAGCAGGCCGCACACGCCGATGGCCAAGACAACATTGATTACCGGCAGGAAATCATGAAGCAACTGGACGCGGAAGCGGCGGCTCTTGGCATGATTGTTTCCGGACAGATTCCCCCAGATTCTCTGTCCCTACAGGCCAGAGCACTCGCGAGCAGTGCAAAATCCGCACTCAAGGCGTTCGAGCCGAAAGTCCCCGGGGGCGAGGCCAAGCCCGAGGTGTGGGCGAAGTGGGACGATTTCTCGAAGCGCATGCAAACGTTCGCGCAGAAATCAGAGGAAATGGCTAAGGTAAGCGAAACGGGTAATGTCCAGAAGGTGACGGAATTGATGATTGATGCACTCCCGTGCAAGGCATGCCACGATGTTTACCGCCAGAAAAAATAGCAGTGCTCACTTGTGGAATGATGTGACCACGCTGGGCGTTGGTCGCCGTCAGCTTTTGCAGAGCGCGCTCGTAATGCTCATCGGGGCGGTGGGCACCGTAGCAAAGGCGAGGGCGGCAACCTGCGCCTCGCCGGACGCCGGCGATGCCAGTCTGCGTGCGTCCTTGCATTACGTGGAATCCAGTCCAAACCCCGCCCAACGTTGCTCCGGCTGCAGCTTCTTTAGTGATCCTAAAGGGGACTGTGGCAAGTGCATGATCTTTAACGCGCCAGCCAACATCAGCGGTCACTGCGATAGCTGGTCCGCCCGCACCTAAATTGCATCCCCATTCTCGTTGGACGCTACGCGCATTGTTGTGGGTCTCGCTGGCCGCGCTGCTCGTGTCGCTGCTGTGGCTTTATTTCGGGCTACCGGGGCGCAAGCAAGCAACGCAGACGAGTCGGGCGATCGAAAAGTCGGCAGTCGAACGGGGGCAATACCTGGTCGGCGTGGCGAACTGCGTCACCTGCCACACGGCGAAGGCTGGAATGCCATTCGCGGGGGGTCGGCCGTTCCGAACGACCTACGGCCTGTTCGGCGATATTTACTCCTCCAACATCACTCCCGACCGCGACACCGGGATCGGCACTTGGAGTGAGGACGAATTTATCCGGGCGATGCGTTCCGGTGTCGCACCGGGAGAGAGGCGCCTGTTTCCCGCGTTTCCTTACACCTCCTTCACCAGGCTCACGACGGCGGATATAAGAGCGATCTATTCCTACCTGCGCACCATTCCTGCGGTGCGTTCGGTGCCGCCGGAGAACAGCTTCTGGTTTCGTCAACGTTGGGTGATGCGCTTGTGGAACGCGTTGTTCTTGAGCGGAGGCGAACTTAAAGCGGATTCGACTCAATCGGACGCCTGGAATGAAGGCCGGTATCTGGCCGAGGCGTTGGCACATTGCGGAGCCTGCCACACGCCGCGAAATTTAGCGCTCGCGGAGCGGAGCGCGGCACAGCTCACGGGAGGCATCCACATGGACGAGGTCGAAGCCGGAAAAACCAGAAATTGGTCGGCACCTAATTTGACGTCCGCGGATATCGGGCTGGCGAAGTGGTCGGTCGATGACCTGCAGAAATACCTCAAGAGCGGTGCTAGCCGCCGGGCCGGGGTTTTAGGACCCATGAATGAGGTCATCGCCAACAGCCTGCGCTATCTGACGGACGCTGACGCGGCCGCATTGGCCCTGTACATCAAAAGCCTTCCCGCGGCCGGTGAGAGTTCTCATCAGACGTTGAACGCCGATGAGCGCGCCGCCGGACAGGCGCTCTACGACAAACACTGCGCGGAATGCCACTTATCGACCGGCCGGGGTGGCTTTCGCAAGGCGCCTCCCGTGGCCGGCAACCCGATCGTGCAGGCGCCAGACGCCGCGTCTTTAGTCAATGTGATTCTGTATGGCGCCAAACCGGCCGCGGAAATTCCGAATGCCTTCGACGCCTGGGAAGACATGTCAGGCTACAAGGACAAGATGACCGACACCGAGATAGCCCAACTGGCCAACTTTTTGCGCACCAGTTGGGACAATCAAGGCAGTCGAGTGTCGCCCGAGGCCGTGGCCGCACAGCGTTAGCGATCAGCAACTCTTCGGGCAACCGGATCGGTTGCACAGTTTGTTCAAATGATGAATTATTGGTTCGACGGCCAGGCGTTGGCCGCGCTCGCAGAATTAAGGGGGAAAAATGACTCATCGCAAAGTCCTCTTGGCGTGGGGCATCGCCGTTTGGTTAGTCAGTGCTGCAGCAGCTAACGCCGCCCCCGCGGGGAATGCAGGTCCGCCGCCGGTCACGTCCCTCTCGATGATGGCGTCATCGATACCGTGCTCAGATCTAGAACGCTCGATTGCCTTTTACACCAATGGTCTCGGCATGACCCTTGCCGGTCGGATCGAGATGCCCTCGGGGACCGAAGCGCCTCTCATGCTCCCCGGCGGCGGCGCGTACATCATTTTATTCAAGCCGAAGGCGGAAGGCAGTGGGAATGCACCGCGCGGTTCCTTGAACCGGATCATTCTGGCGGTTCCGGACATCAAGGCCCTGGAAGCCAAGCTCATCGCTGCCGGCTACCACCTGAGCGCTCCGATCGCCCAACAGCCGAAATATCACGTGGCCGTCGGGCAGTTGGAGGATCCGGACGGTAATCACTTGGAGCTGGTGCAGCGGCTACCTTGAGCGAGAGATCCCTGTGGCCGGGCGCCTGCACCATGTCGAATAGGAACTTCCGATGCAGATGATCAACCTCGCCTCCGTTGTCGGGGCCCTGCTGGCCTCCGTCACACCGGCTTATGCCGCGAGCGTTTCGCCCGCCAAGATCACCGGCCCGATCCCGGTTACGGCGCAATCGGGTGAGCCGTTCCGGGGAATGAACGAAAAGCCCGTTGCCGGTCCGGGATTACCGTTGCCGGTGCTTCAGCCCTATGGCTACCTCGAGGAAGAGTATTTTGTCTCCGGCACGGTGGATGGAAGGCCTTACGAGACAGCGCTGCTGGTACGCAAGCCGAAAGATCCTGCCAAGTTCTCCGGCGTTGTCGCGGTCGAGACGCTGCATGCTCAGGGCGCGATCCCTTTTTGGGGCCTGCGCGAAGTGCTGATGTCCGGCAATCATGGATGGGTCATGGTGGTCTCGCAGCGCTCGGCGCTCGAAGCGTTCAATAAGAAATTCAACCCCGCGCGCTACGCCTCGCTGCAGATTCCCGAGGCTCCCGCGACGTCGGGGAATCCGATGGCCTCGAGCCCGCAGGATGCGATCTCTCAGGAAATCATGAGCCAGGTCGGAGCGCTGCTGAAGAGCAATGCGAGCCACGGGCCCTTTGTCGGGATGAAGGTCAAGTACCTGATCATGGGAGGATCATCGCAAACGGGCATGACCACGCTGCGCTACATCCAGGAATCCCACGCGAAAGCGCGCCTGCCGAATGGCAAGCCGATCTATGATGGCTATCTTCCGATGGAAGCATTCGCTATCGGGCCGATCACCGGCGGCGACGCGGCGGTCATTCATGTCGTTGGCGAGGGAGACTTTGGCCTGTTTCGCGCTCTCAGCCGCGGCGCGGCATTTACCATCCGTGCGGACAGCGATGCGCCGAACGATCGCTTCCGCGAATATCAATTTCCAGCGGCCTCCCACGTTCCCACGCGCGGCATCGTCGACCCCAAGGTGATATTTGCGACGCTGGACAACGTGATGCTTCCCGGCGAAAGTCTAAGTCAATTTCCGAGCGCGCCGTTTTATAACGCCACTCTGGTCAACCTGATCAACTGGATCACCCAAGGTGTAGCTCCACCCAAGGCGCCCCCGATCGAAATGGCCAATGGCGAAATCGTGCGCGACGAATACGGCAACGCCAAGGGTGGCGTACGCACGCCCTACGTCGATCTGCCGACGGTGCGCTACATCGCTTCGGCGCCGGCCGCCGAACCCGCCAACATGGCGCGCCGGATGATCGGTCTGCAGGAAGCAATACCCGCGGAGAAATTGCAGAGTATGTACAAATCGCGTGCCGACTATCTCATGCGCTTCAACCGGGAAATCGACCGGTTGGTGACGCAGCACTGGCTGCAATTGAAAGACGGCGAGCAGCTCAAGGCGGACGAAGCCAAGAATCCGCCCCTTTGAGGTAAGGAGAATTCCTGGCAAGCGCCGCCAGGAAAACCGATATCTATAATGAATTGGTTCGGGCAGTCAGCCCGCTGCAATCTGCGGGTCGAGTGTTACTTCAAGTTTTCCCGGAAGAAATTGACGATCACTTTATAGGCATCCTGTGTCTCGGGTAGGTTCGACTGATAGATATAGCAATGGCCCATCCCTTCGCCGACGATGAGAGTTGAATGCACGCCGGCCTTCAGGAGCTGTGAATTGGTGTAGATCGCCGGACTCATGTCCATCGCACGAGTGCCGGTGATGATGAGCGTGGGCGGGAACTTCACGATAACGTTGGGATGTAGCGCGGGCGAGATGATCGGGTCGGACATGTCGGTGTTGCCGAAATAACCGCGGGTGATGTCGGGCGGCGCACCGCCGGACCTGGCCGGCGGGGGAAAAGAGCCGTCGATATAAGCTGCGATCCATGCCGAATCTCCTGCGCCGAAACGCACCGCACCCGCACCGAATATGCCCACCGCTCCTGCTTGCGGCAGGCCGTGTGCCGGCAGCCAGGCCGCCGTTTCCGCGGTGAGCGCGCCGCCCGCTGAACAGCCGTAAATGCCGATATTCTTCGGCTTGTAGCTCTTGAGCAGCTCCCGATACACCGTCGCCACGTCCTCGACACCGGCCGGGTGTGTGGCTTCGGGCGCCATACGGTAGTTGACGGTCACCACCTTGTAGCCGCCGAGCGCGGCGATCGGCACCGATTCGAGCATGGCGCAGGCATCGGCGCACATGGTGAAGCCGCCGCCGTGCAGGTTCATCAGCACGCGCTTGCTATCGAAAGGTTTGTCCTTCGGCGTGACGACGCGGGTGGGGATGCCCGAAATCGTCTGATCGACCACATCGACCGAATACAGTTTGCGCATTCCCGCGACTTGCGGGGCCAACATCGCTTCCAGGCCCTTGCGGACTTCGGCAATGTCCCCCGACGAGGGCGGTACGCCGCCCGGCCTGCGGGCACGCATCTTCTGCGCTTCCAACGCTTCATTGCTGATCAGCGTCGATGGCGGCAGATCGAAGGCTGGCACATGCACAGTCCCGTCCAGATCGAAGACTGGCGCTACCGGATTGCTCTCCGCGCCGAGGCTGGTCGCGGCGACCAGGAGCAGGGCAATCGCGATACTGCTGACCTGTGGATGGTGCATCGATTTCCCCCGGAATTATTTATCGAAGCATTGCAGCACACATGAGGTCGACCGTGCCAGAGGATTTTCGACCAAACGGACCTTCCTCATCCGCAAGGCAATGAGGCATACGAGTAAAACCGCTGATTGCCGGGCGTCCTGCCGCGGTACGCATAGTGTCGAGCCGCAAATGTAGTACCCCGTATGATCCATTAGTGACAAGATTCAAGGTCACCAGGTTTTCAGCCAACATTGTGGGAGATCACATGGATACCGACACACTTGAGCAGCTTCAACGGGATGTCCGTTATCTGATGGATCGGCAGGCCATTCTCGATTGCATTGCGCGCCATGCGCGCGGCCATGACCGCCACGATGTTGAACTTCTGTCGAACGCTTACCATCCGGACGGCGTCGACGAGCACGGTCATGCGATCAACGCGGGGCCCAAGTATGCGCAATGGGCCAACGCCATTCATTCCGCGGGCTCTCGGCTGCACCTGCACAATATAACGACCCACCTCTGTGACATTAATGGGGACGTTGCGAATTGCGAGAGCTATGTACTGGTGGGTTTGCTTAACAACGATGAAAAGTCCGCCCGATTGATCAACGGCCGCTATATCGACCGACTGGAGCGTCGAGATGGGCAGTGGAAGATCGCGCTGCGGCGTTGTACGGTCGATTTATTGATTTCCGGAGACGCCTCGATACTGAAGGCGCCAATTTTCATTGAGCAGGGTTACATCAAAGGAATGCAGGACAAGCGCGATCTTTGCTATCAGCGTCCGCTCAAGCTGGATGAGACGCCGGCCGATCGTTGGTGAGGAACAGCGACTAAGCTTCTGTCGGGGTGGGTGTCCAGTTGGTATCCGTCGTTGAGATACCAACTGGACGCGCCGCTACGCCATCAATTCTGTGATCGTGCGGTTCGTCTGCATCGACTGAACACCCCAGCGCTCGACCTGCAATCCCATCGCCTGCTGCAGCGTTAGCCCGAGTCGTGTTGCCGGATCGGCGCGCCCGGCCAGGTGGAATCCCGTGCGAATGCGTCCCCCAGCACGGCCGGCTACCATCATCGGAATGCCTTCGACGGCATGGGCTTTGGCGATGGAGCAATCGGAGTGCGCGAAGATCAAGCAATTGTCGAGCAGTGTGCCGTCGCCTTCCTTGATGCTGGTGAGAGCGTCGAGGAAGTCCTTCCAGGCCACCATGCTTTGCTGGGCGAACCAGCCGACTTGCTCCTGATAACCGAGCGTCGGGTTGACCGGCTCCTCATGCGTGAGCGTGTGGTGCGTGGTGCTTGAACCGGCACGGCGCAGATTCGACGTTGTGTCCGACAGCAGCACGTTGACGACCTTGGTCTGATTGCACTGCAGCGCCTTGGCCAAGAGTCCCGCCATCAGCTTATGCGTGACCATCACGTTGCTGACTTCCGAATCCATCGGCGTGTTCGGCGGTGCGTCCGGTTTGGTGAAGTTCTCAACGCGTGCCGGAGGCTGTAGCTGTAGCGCGAGTTGATCCTCGAGATGTCGAATCGAGGTGAAGTACTCCTCAAGCCGGCGCCTATCGTCGGCACCCACGGTGCGCATCAGGCGCTGGCGATCTTCCGAGACCGCGGACAGCACGCTTTTGCGCACCATCGTGCGCGGATCCGGCGTGAACGTGGCCGCATTCGGGTCCTGGAAGCCCTCGCCGAAGATGCGTTGATAGAGTTTGACGGGCGAAACTTCGCTCGGATTGGCGGAACCGGCCGCGCGGAACGAATAGGACCGGTCGATTCCCGACGTGCTCACTTCGATGGAGCTGAAGCGGGAGCCTGCGCTGATCGCGTCCCCGATAATCACGTCGATCGTCGGCGCGCGCACGCTCTCGTTGGGTACGGGAATGCCGGTCCTTAAGCCGAGACAGCCGGTGATGTGCGGCTTGTTGGCAACGCCGTCGAGCTTGACGTCGTAGCCACTGAATATGGCCAGGTTACTCTTGTGCGCTTTTAAGGGTTCCAGATCGGGCGGCAGGTCATAGTCCGCGCCGGTCTTGGTGGGGATCCAGCGCTCCGGGATATGCCCGCAGCCCCAGATCCAGGTGCCGAAACGCACAGGCAGGCGTTGACCGGTTGCGGCCAGTGCCTGCCCGTTGTTATTGAGAAATACATCCAGGAACGGCAGCGCGACGCCAATGGCGGCCCCTCCCAGCGCTCCCTTTAATACGGTGCGTCGATCGAGCTTCTTCATGAACGGCCTCCATTGCGGGTCTGAACTGCGGCGCGCTGCGGCGGACTCACAGGATTGGGCGCCGAAACGGCGTAGAACGATCGACTGACGGCGATCGCGCGCATCAGATCCGGCACGCGATAGCTGTCGGCTTGAAAAGTTTGATTCAGATAGTCGAGATACGCTTTCTCATCCGGCGTCGCCTTGCGGCCCACCGCGGAGCGATACATTTTGTCCACCAGACAGCGCGGCGTTTGCGGACTGTCGTGAATCGCCTGCCCGAGACCTTGCGCCCCTTGATACTCTTTTCCGTCGAAGGTGCCACCGGCGTCGATCACCGCGCCATTTTCCTGCGCACGGTAGGCCCCCACGCCGTCAAAATTCTCCAGGGTCAAGCCCAAAGGATCCATGAGGCGGTGGCAGCCCGCGCAGGCCGGCGAGGTGCGATGCGCCTCGAGCCTTATTCGTGCGGTGGGCATTGCAGTATTTGAGGAATCCTGCACCACGCTGAAGTCCACATTGTTGGGCGGGTCCGGTACGGCCTGGCAAAGAAAGACCTGGCGGATGGCTTTACCGCGCAGCGTCGAGGATGAGCGCCCGGGATGGGAATAAAAGGCTAGAAAGCTGATATTCGTGAGAATGCCTTCGCGACCGCTGCCGGCGGGGTACTGCACCTTCTCCCAGCCATTGCGGGTCGCCACCGGCAGCCGGTAAACCGCACCCAGCGGGCGCGTGAGATACGTCTCCTGCGTTGTGAAAAGGTCACGATAATCGCCTCGTTGCGCGACCAGCAGCGCCACGATCGTGCGCATCGTCTGTTCCTGGGCATCCTGCGCTACGGTCGAGTTGAACGCCGGATAAATGACCGGATCCTTGGCGAGCTCATTGAATGTATCAAACTCGAGCATGTCCTCGAAGAACGCGCGCACCGCGCGCTCGAACTGCGGCGAGGCGATCAGACGATCCGCTTGCCGCGCGAGACCCGCATCCGTGTCGAGTTCACCGGCGCCCGCGGCACGCAGTAATTCCGCATCCGGCGTCGAATTGCTCAAAAAGTAACTGAGCCGTGTCGCCTTGGAATAAGCGTCCAGGCGAAATTGACCTTTATGCTTCGGATCCGGGACGACCTGCTCGATGCGCACCAGAAAGTCCGGCGAGACCATCATGCCGGCCAGCGCAAACTGCAGTCCTTGATAGAAGTTGCCGAGACGCTGCTGCGCAGCCTCTGCCGTTCTAACGTAGCGCTTCACCTCTTCGCCGCTTAAGGGTCGCCGGAACAATGTGGGTCCGTAATGCTCCACGAACTGCTTCGCACAGGCGGCATCGAAACTCTTCTCCGAGCGCGGTCGGCAAGGAACCAGCTGCTCGCGTCGCTTCTCGCTCACCACTTCCGCCGCGACGCCGCGCGCCGAGGCGTCGTACTGCTCGAAGCTGAATGCTGAGAGTCCCGCCTGACTGGTACCCACCGACAGCAGACCTTCGGCCCGCAGGCCGTGCTCGAAGCGGCCCACAATCGGAATGTCCGGCCCGAAAATGTCGGCGATCGTCGCGCGATATTGCGACTCGGTCAGCCGTCGAACCTCGGGCGGGGCTCCCGCAGCTCGCGGCTCCGCTGACTCTTGGGCAAGACTCACGCTGCCAATGAGCGCAAACGCCGCACACGCGGCGAGCCGCCGCACAATACGGCGCGCCGCGATCTGATGTTGATTCCTCGTCATGCTCATTTCTTGTCCAGCACCTCGTTGACGCTGTGGGTGGCCGCATCGACCACGAAGGCGGGGATCGCCTTGATGCGGTATTGCGTGGAAATCGACGTGCATTGCCCAGTCTTGGGATCGCGATGCCCGTCG
Organism: uncultured Gammaproteobacteria bacterium; assembly: GCA_963749775.1. Taxonomy (GTDB): domain Bacteria; phylum Pseudomonadota; class Gammaproteobacteria; order Steroidobacterales; family Steroidobacteraceae; genus Bog-1198. The sequence continues at coordinate 450,877 of CAVVPB010000001.1, read as the reverse complement.
GCAAGCCGCTTCAGCTCAAAATACGCGCCATTGCAGGTATGGTCCAGCACGCGGGCTTGGCCGTTGGCAGAGCCGGAGACGAGTCGAGCGTTCGCCGGATTGCCGGCAGCGTCCTTGCCGTTGCGAAATCCGTATTGAAAGTCGTACATCTCCTCGATCGGCGTGTACCCGGCCAGGATTCCCTCCAGGCCGCCATCGGGGGTGAATGTCATGCGCAGCCGCGCATCTTGCAGCGGGCGCTCCAGGTGGATGCTGTTGACGACCCAATGGAAACGAACATCAACCGGATCGGTGGTCAGCACGCCGTTCACGATACGGCCGTGGGTCGTCGCACGAAAGCGCGGATCCTGGTCCATCGCGTAGGTGGCGTTCGCCAGTGCCTGCCGCGTGGGGCTCAGCTGAATCGGATCGGCACTCGCATACAAGCCCACCTCCACGTTGCTGGCGTTGTGCACATCGTTTACGCCCTTCAAGGTGATGAGGATGCCCCACTCGCCGGTGTACATGGCGATTTCATAGGTATTGGACTGTCCGGTGGATTGAAACGACTTGCTGCAGCCGACCACTCGGAAGAACTGATTATCGATGCCGCGCTCGCCATTCATGCCGCGAAAATCGTCGTGCGCGCAGGTGTTGGGTGCTGCTTTGCCGTTGAGGTGAGAGTCCTGGCCGTCAAGATCGATGCCGTCGGCCGGAACGTTCTTGCCCGTCACGACGCGAAAGTGAGGATCCGCAGCGCCGGCCTCCGGGTTCATGCACAGATTCTGGCCGTTGGAAGCAGTGCTTAAGACCTGAGCCGCCTGATTTACCCGGCGCGCATAATCCTGATCGGACTCGCCGTCGTGGCGGTGGCCTTCGGGCGTTTGCGCGAAGATCTCGGCGTTGCCCTGCGTCATCCCGTCGGGGCAGGCCCCGGTTTCATTCGCATCCTTTGAAAGTGCGTAGGCAATGTGCGAAACGATAAAGCCCGCCTCGCCATTCTGGAAAACAGGGGTCTGGTCGGCAGCCGACGCCACGCTGAGCGTGAACAGCGCTATCCCGCCCACCAGCGCGGAGGTGCCGAGATATCGCATCGCAGAACTCATATCCATGCTTCGCCTCTGAACGCCGACCTAGTGGTAATCGGGTTTTGGTGCGCCACTGCGATCCAACTCCTTGTTGACGCTCGCCGTGGCGGTGTCGACTACGAAGGCGGGGATCGCCTTGATGCGGTATTGCGTGGAGATCGATGAGCACTGGCCGGTTTTCGGATCACGATGCCCGTCCGCCAGCTGCTTCATCGCAAAATAGGCGCCCTGGCACGTGTGCCCTAGCACGGCGGCTTGGCCGATGGAGGACACGGTTCGTAATTGGAGCGGCGCCGGGCCGCCCTTGGCATCTGTGCCGTTGCGAAATCCGTATTGAAAGTCGTACAGCTCTTCGACCGGCGTGTAGCCGGCCAGAATCCCGTCCAAGCCGCCATCGGGGGTGACCGTCATGCGCAGCCGCGCATCCTGCAGCGGACGCTCGAGGTGAATGCTGTTGGTGATCACATGAAACCGAACATCCACCGGATCGGTGGTGAGCACGCCGTTCACGATGCGCCCATGGGTCGTGGCGCGAAAGCGGGGGTCTTGGTCGATGGCGTACGTGGCGTTCGGCAGCGCCTCGCGCGTCGGGCTGAGCTGAATCGGGTCGCCGTTCGCGTAGATGCCGACCTCCACGTCCTTGGCATTTCGCAGATCGCCCGCGCCCTTCAGCGTGATCAGAATGCCCCACGCGCCGGTGTACATCTCGATTTCATACGTGTTGGACTGCCCCGTGGTTTGCCACGACTTGCTGCACCCGACCAGTCTGAAAAACTGATTGTCGATGCCGTGCTCACCATTCATGCCGACAAAATCGTCGTGCGGGCAGGTGTTCGGCGCAGCCTTCCCATTGCTATGCGAATCTTGACCGTCGAGATCGATTCCATCGACCGCAACTTTCTTGCCCGTCACCGTCTTAAAGTTAGGATCCGGATTGCCGAGCTCTGGATTCAGGCAAAGGTTCTTGGTGTTCGGATCACCCATGGCTTGGGTAAAAACCCGCCGCACATATTGGTCCTCGACCTCTCCCTCCTTGCGCTGTAGCTCGGGCTTGGAAACGAAGGCAGAACCGATGTCGGTGAAGTTGCCGGCGCTACCGTAGCCCTTGGTCATCCCGTCCGGGCAGGCGCCTGTCTCGTTCGCGTCCTTTGCGAGTGCGTATTTGATGTGCGAGACGACAAAACCTACCTGAGCGTTCTGCGCTGCGTTGGGTTGGGAATCGGCGGCCAGCGTTGCGCCGTCCAGAACCAACAGCATCGCCGCAGTACCCAGATAACGCATTGCAGAGATCACACGCATACCCTTACCCCTGATTGCCGCGAACGTTCAATTTCCGGGCCCTCAAAATCGTGCCGTTTCACAGCGCCGGGCCGATAATGTTCAATAGTTGAATTATATGCCGATGCACGCTTCAGGACCATTAAATTGAACAGAATCAAGTCACCCTTGTTCACCCATCCCAAAATGAATGGGTTAGGGAACGAGCAAGCGCCAGACGCCCTGTAAGCCTGCGCCATGGGTTTGGCCGGCCGCGGTATCACCACTGAAGAGGTACACCGGTTTGCCTTTGTAGGCCCACTGCCAGCTCCCATCGGGGCGGCGGATCGGTGTCCAGTCGCCTATCTGATGGGCGTCTTGCGGAGCCGCGATCGGGGGCCACTGGCTAGCGCATTGACCCACGCACACCGAGCGGCCGGCCGGATCGAGATCGCTGACATACAGCGAGCGACCGTCGTCATTGCAGAATTTCCACCCGCCGTTCTCTTGCACCAGGCTAATCGCGGCGGGTAGCGGCGCGTCCCGCAGATTGGCAGCGAGTGCTGCGACGCGCAATGTCTTGGGCATTTGACCTCCTTGGCTCACTTCGGCTTTGTAACTTAAATCACAAGCTTTGGCGCCATGTCCCGTCAAGGGCTTAAGTTCTGCACGACAGCTTATTGTTCATTTTTTGGACAACAGCACAGTGCCGATGCGATGGGAAGCCGCTACAATCCCTTAAGTTCGGTGATGGTGAGTGCCTTTAGGAGGGCGTGGCATGGCATTGTGGGCGGCATTTCAGCGCGTTTGGACCGGGGGAAATCCACTTTTCCGGTGGCTGATTATTTTTCTCGTTGCCGGCCTCTTGGTGACGGTGTTTCGCAGCTTTTTCCGTGCCCGGAAAATTCAGCCCAAAGGCTTTCGATGGCGAACGTTTCGCAATGAGGCACTCTTCGGCATTATCAATCTCGCCACTGCCGGCGCGATTCTCGGCTTTATATCAACAACATTGACGAAGCATGGTTGGGTCGTTTTTGACAGGTCTCCTGTTAGCCCGTGGGTGATCGCTTTAGAGTATGCCGCCTATTTTTTCGGCTTCGACGCTTACTTTTACTGGTTGCATCGATTGATGCATGTGGAGCCTGTTTATCGCTGGGTGCATAAGCTTCATCATTTCTCCATTTCACCCAATTTGCTGACCACCTTGTCAGTCAACCCCATCGAGTCCCTCATCAATGGGGGCTTCGTTCCGCTGTTCACTGTGCTGTTCGCGGTGCACGCACCGACCATGGCGTTGATTGCGCCCACCAACATCATCATGGGTCTTTACGTACATTCGGGCTATGAATTCTTCCCGCGCTGGTGGAACAAGTCATGGGCTACCAAATGGTTTATCACAGCGACGTTTCATGACCAGCACCACAAGTTTTTCAACTTCAACTACGGCGGCTACACGACGCTATGGGACTGGGTTTGTGGGACAGTGCGGCCGAAGTTTGAAGCGGACTTTGCGCAGCTGAAAGCCAGAGTCCGTGGGCCGCTGTCGCCTGCGGTTGCGATGGCGAGCAATAGTGCCGAGCGTTGATGAAGAAAACTGCTCGTGGCGATGCACTGGATCTATCGTGGGAAGAGATCGGATTCATTTGCGAAGGATTAGTGCTGGCGCCGCGGCCGCAGCGAGCCGCCACTCAAAATATCACCGAGGAATACTCCTTAGGACCGCGCGGGGCTTGGATCGCCGTTCTGATTTCGATCGGGGAGGTTGTCTTCCCGCTGGATCTGACCAAGTTCTTCCAGATCGGCCGCAGCCTGATCACGGCTGAACTCACCCGGCTCAGCGACGCGGGGCTGATCAGCTATCGCAAGAGTGCGAGCGATGGTCGCCGGGTCGAGCTCACGCTCACGCCCCTCGGCCAGGGCGTTCAGCGCCGGGTGAAGAAGGAGCTGACGAAGCTGGTAACAAGCCAGCTGGCACCTTATACGCGCGAGCAAGCGCTGCTCTTCGGCCGCATGCTGCATGATTTCGGCATGGCCGCGCCCGAGGGCGTTAAATTAGCGCAGCCGCGTCGCATCCGTCCGCTCCCCAAGCACCGATCATCGCGATAGAACTACGCCTGGCGCACGCCAAGCATCAGGTCGCAGTCAATTTCTCCCAGAGCAGCCGATCTGCATCCATCGGCGCATCTTCGACGTGTGATGCGGCGCCGAACACCATCGTCGCGCGCCTATCCAGGGTGTATTGCGGCCAGGTACCCAAGGCCGGATTCGACGGATTTCCAGAGCGCGCGAAGCTCGTCCAGGCGGCGCTGCCTTTGGCGGAAATTTGCTGCGCTTCCGGATTGCCCTTGGTCATCGGCAGCACCTCGGTGTTGCCGAAATAAAAGCCGCCGTCGATGCCGTGGGAAGACTGCAGGGTCGGCATGAGCGGGCTCTCCCAGGTGAACAGATACATGTAGGTGGGCGCGCCTCCGCCATGCACGTGCGCTTCGGCGGCCTTGATGGACGCGAACCGCGTGCCGTCCGACATGGCCCGCACCAGAAGCTCGCCGGGCGTAAACGTCGGATAGTTCTTGCGGTAGCCCGCGATCAGTTCGGCTGCGTGGTCCGCACCCACCATGCCGGCGACGCGCTGCGCAAGCTGCTCGTCCGTCACCTTGGTCTTATCGACTCCCGCGCTCGCCAGCATGAAATTGGCTTCGTGCTGGGTGCAGCCAATCATGAAGGGCACGCGCGCCGAGCCCTGCGCCAGGGCGGTGTTCGGATCCTCGGGAATATCCACGGTGCCCAACACGGGCGCAAAGTTGCGACCCGGAGGCGGGATGGCGGCCGTGAGCGCTGCCAGCAGCCGGTCAACCGGAAGTTGCTGCAGCTCCTTGACCTGGTTCGGGCCGAGTCCGGCATCCTTGAGCAGTGCCGTCGGCCGCTGCGGTCGCTTTCTCGCGATCCGGCAGGCTCCATCCCGTCGGAGTTTTTCTGATCACGCCGCTCTGGCAGATGGCGCGCTGAAACAGCCCCTTGGCCGCCGGCATGGCCATCAGCAGATGGATCTTGGCGCCGCCGCCGGATTCGCCGTGGATGAGCACATTCTTCGGGTCGCCGCCAAAGACTTCGATGTTGTCCCGCACCCATTGAAGAGCCGCGATCAAGTCCAACTGCCCGACATTACCCGAATGCTCAAATCCGCGGTCGAGATCCGCCAAATGGCAATAACCCAGGACGCCGAGACGATGATTGAGGGACACGCTCACGACGTCATGATGGCGGGCGAAGTTGGTGCCCTCGGTGCGCGCTCCGGGGCTGCCGCCGATCGCGAAGCCGCCACCATGGATCCATACCAGGACGGGGCGCTTCTTGCCGTCGCGCAACCCCGGTGTGTACACGTTCACGGACAGGCAATCCTCGCTGGAGGTCAGCGTCGCGGGGCCCACGCCGAACAGCAGTCCGAACTCGCGACCCATGGCGCCGCCGCCGAGAGTACCGCCGGCGACCTGCGGACAGATGGGGCCCCAGTCAAGACAGTCACGCACACCCGCCCAGGGCTGCGGCTTCTTAGGCGGCATGAAGCGGTTAGTTCCCGCGGTCGACGCGCCGTAGGGAATCCCCTTGAAGATGTAAACGCCACTGTCGCTGATGCCGCGCACTTTGCCATAGAGCGTTTCCACCACGGGACTGCCGCCCTTCGATTCAGCCCCAAAGCCGACCGCCGGAATGGCCATCGCACCGCCCACCGTCAGCGCCGCGCCCGAAACAAAATCTCTGCGGTTCATGTGATGTCCTTAACTCATGTGCCGTGATAGGCGAGTGCCGCCAACTCCAGGATTTCCTTGCGGTCCGCTGGCAGGATGAATCCTGCTTTGATCGCCGAATCGAGCGACGCCTCGAATTTCTTCAAGTACTCGCTCTTGCCGCCGGGATAGAGGCGAGCGAGCATTTCCGCATCGAAGGGTTCGGTGACGCCGGCCAGAAAGGCGAACGGACCCCCTGAATTTCCGACCCCGGCGAGCCGGGCCGTCGGAACGTCGACCCAAGGCGTGCGCACGCCGCCCATCGTTTCGCCGTTCGCATCGAGCAACAGCGTGGGCGGCTTGTCGGCGTTCGCCGTCGCCGTCATGGGCGAGGCTTGCGACGGGGCATGTCCAGTTTTGACCCAGCGATCGAGGTACCAGAGCGCTGCTTGTACGACGTAATGGTGCTGAGGACCTGAGTTGATCGGCTTGGCGAGCTTGGTGCCCAGTATCGTGTCGGTGGGCTGCCAGGCCGCGGCCAGTTTATCCAGCGGTATGGTTCCCGAATCCATGAATCCGGCCATGAAGGTGTAGATGTCGGCGTGCGCCGTCCCCGGAATTTCCCACACGCGAAGGTGCTCGTTATCGGGCTGGCGAGCGCCGTAAAACCCGGGAAGTCCGCCTCCGATCAGGTCGGTCTCGGTGATTACGGTGATCACTGGCACGCGCAAATCCGTGCGCAGTTTCGTCGGCTGAGGAAGGCTGGCGCCGGCACCCATCATGGAGGCGCCGTCGAGCCGTGAAGGAGCGCCGAAGCGCGAGTGGATGAGGAACCCGTCGTAAACTTTCGCGAGCGGATCCACGGCGTTCACGTAAGTCGTCAGAAAAACTGCGGACTGCGATTCGCCGACCGCGAGGATGCGCTTTGGGTTTAAGGGTCCGAGCACCCCGGCCGCCTTGGGCTGACGCAGCAGTCTGCCGGCCTGGGAGTAAATGTCATAAGCGAACGCATCGCCGGGATGAATCAGGGGGCCATAGCGTTCTGGGTTTGCCTTCTTCAAGGGTTTGGCCATTGCGCTGCCCCCCATGCTGGGGCCACCGTCCACGCCAACCTTCTGTGCTGAGACGCCGACGTAGGCGTAGCCGCCGCGCATGATCTCGCGGTGAGCAGCGTTCCAGTCGGGTGTCGCGTCGGTCCCGGCGCTGACGTTCAGCCATTCGACCACGACCGTGCCGTTGAACTTATGAGCATCGGTCGGCCGCACGACCACAATCCGGGTGACATAGGGTGCGCTCTCTGCCGGAGCCGCCTGCCAGTGCCCGTCCGGCGTGGGTGCGCCGGCCAGCTTGTAAGAGGACGCCGTGCCCGAAACGAAAAATTCCTCAGTTGAATACCCGAGCGGCGCGAGCTCGAAACCACTGAGCAGAAGTACCGGCGGGCCTGCAACCGCAGTGACGGTGGGAACTTGTGCGTGCACGCTACTTACGCCCAGCAGGAACGCCGACATGGCCAATAGACTCACCGTTGTCCGCAGCATGAAGCCCCCTTTGATCTTGAAGTTGCCACCGTTGGCTATGGTGCTACCGATCGAAGCCGCCAGCAAGTTCAAGATATGAACTATATGGATAGGTGAAACGTCCTTCTGGCGCTGGCTGCGGAAGGGCAGGCGATACGTTCGCCCTCGACTCTCGGGCGGTTCTCTGATTACGAAGGGAGGGGTGAATTGCGACGCGACTCACGCGATGCAAGTGTGTTGCAGGGTCGGCCGGCGAGAATCAGCCGGGCGTTGACCGCCCGGCTGATTGCGAAGAACTCGTCTCTTAACGTGAGCCGAACGCGTAGGTGAAGGTGATGCCGAACTCCTGGCGCGGTGCAATCCCCGCGTTGTAGTACCCCGAGGATCCAAAGCCCTGGCCGGCGGGGAATGGGACGTTCAGGGTGGCAGTGTTGAGCGTCGGAGTGCCGATACTGTTAATGAGCACCGGCTGGGCATTGAAGGCGTTCTTGACAAACAACGCCCCCTCCCACGCGTGGTCGGCACCGCGCACACCCAGGAAGAAGTTCGCTATCCCATACCCGGGCGCCGTGTAGAACGTGTTCGCGTGCGGATTGCTCCCGTAGTAGTTCCACAGCCCACGAACGAAGCCCTCGGTGTTCCTAAGCACCGGGAGGGGCATGTGGTACTCCGACTGAAGAGCTGAATTGAAGTTCGGAGCAGTACTGGTCGAGGCGTTCGACGGACAGAGGTAGATATACGGGGGCGGGGCGGTGACCGGAAAGCTCCCTCCGGGCGGATTGCACGGAATCGGACTGCCGGTAAGATGACCGTTCGTATAGGTGAGGTTAAGGTCAGCGGTCCACTGGCGCGTGATGAGGAATCCCGTGTCCAGATTCATGCCGTTGATGACCGCGTCCGGATTGGAATTGAACGCGAACTGCGTGGGGGCCGTGGTCGCGCCGTTGTCACTCAAATACGTGATCGGCAGGCCGCCGTAAATGAAGTTCTTGAACTTCTGATGAAAGCCCGCGAGGTTCAGGCGCCCGCGATTCTCCAGGAAGGTCCATTTCAAGCCGATCTCGTAGTCGGTCGAGCTCTCGGACTTCAAATGCAGCAGCGAATTGAGGGTGGGATCATTCGCGGCGTTGTTGATGCCGACCGTAGCGGCGGGTGGGCGCCAGGAACTGCCGACGTTGACATAGGTGAGAAAGTTCTCGAAGAACTTGTGCGAGAGCGAGACGTTGTAGATCCAGGTGTTATCGTCCAGATTCTGCTGCGTCAACGGCAAAGCAGTGGTATTGGGGATCGCCACGCTCGCCGGAAGATCACAGGTGCCAGGATAGGTTGAACCGAGATGAGCGGCCGAGCAGGGGACGCCGGCCGGCAAGCCGAGTGAACTGGCCGGCAATGCGAGGAAAACTCCCTGCGTCTGAAGGGTCGCATCGAGAGTGCCTCTCTTCTCATACTTGATGTGGCGACCGCCCACCGACAACTCAGTGTCTTTCAGGATATGAAACGTGAAACTCGCGAACTCCGAGATTTCCTGCTCGTCCACGGGCGAATCGATGGCCAACTGCAGGGTGTACTTCGGGTCATAGAGGAACGGGTTTGGGATGGCTAAGGTCGATCCAAAAGAGCCGGGCAGAAAGGAGGCAAGCTGCACGACGTTCACTTGGTTGTGCGTATGTTTGAAGAAGCCGCCCGCCGTGTAGTCCATGAAACCCGCGATGGGCGTCTCGGACGAGATGCGCAGCTCCTGGGTCTGCACGTGCTGGATGATCGACGGCGTATCAAACTGAAAAGGTATCCTGGGAACGGGATTCGCGGCGGTGATGCCAGGAGCCTGGTTGGCAGGGTCAATAAGAAACGTTGTCGCCGTTATTGTCCGCATAGCTCCAATAAGACCCGAGGTAGCTCAGGCGCTGATTAGCAAAGTGCCAGTCGATGTTGCCCGTGATCAGTTCTGAATGGTTCCATTGGTCATCCAGGTGGTTTTGCACCGCATGCAAGTCGGTGGCGGCGATCGCCGGGCCATTGTAGTTGGGCGGTGCGTTGGGATTCGGTATCAGGCCGACGCCGGGAATGGGAAAGGTACCCGCCCACGCCACCCGCACCTTGCACCTGAGGATATTGGCCCTGCTGCCAGTACGATTTCTGATACATCAGGTTGCCTTCGATCGAATCGATCGGCTCGAAGCGCAGGCTTGCCCGTCCGGCGGAGGTACGCGAGAAGGGCTGGACCGAACTATTGATGCTATTGACCCCATCGAGGGCATTGTCGTCGATAAGCCCTGCCAATCGCAGCGCGAGCTTGCCCTTGATGATGGGCACGTTTATCGCCGCGTTTCCGTTGGTCTGCCCGTAGGTCTCTTGGGTCACGGTGCCATAGCCGCCCCATTGCTCCAGATCCGCCTTGTGGGTTGTGATCGTCAGCGAGCCGGAAGGTGCGGGTTCGCCGCGCAGCGTGCCCTGCGGTCCGCTGAGCAGTTCGATCTGGCCAATGTCGAAAATGGAGGTCGTGACGAAATTATTGGTCACGAACGTATCGTTGATATAAAAGCCCAGCGTATTTTGCGTGCCCGTCTGGGGCTGGAAGCTCACGCCGCGAAAGGTGTTGACGTCCAGCGATCGGTTGCCGGAGCCCGCGATCTGAAGCCCTGGCACCACTTGGCCGATGTCCGACATCGTCTGCAAATTGAAATTTTGGATGTCGGCCGCAGTGACTGGAGTCACGGTCTGCGGAACGTCCTGCAGAAGCTCGCTCTTGCGACGGGCGGTAATGACGATTTCCTCAAGCGCAGGAGCTTCCGACGTCGCCACGACAGCCTGTGCGGACGCGTGCGTGGCCAGCAGCGGCACGACGACGAGGCTCAATCCCGCGAGCAGAGCGGTGGTCCGGTTAACGCCAGTAAACTTACCCTGCTGATGCGCCGTGCAGGAACGAATTCGCCATACCATCATGCTGACTCCCCGTTCAATTGATTATTTCGCAGCCAACTTCCAGAGCAGCATTATCGCTACAAACGGCTAAACCGCTTCCCGCAGGACGGGTGCTCTCTTGCCCATGTTATGCATCTTCTGACATACGCACAATAGCACGCGTGCGCAAGCATCAGATATATGTCCAACAGTGTTGATTGAGTCTAAGACATGCTCAATTAGCACATCGTGCCCTAGCACGAGCGATTGCGGCGATCGAAGGGAGTCGACTCGCTTTTTGAAATGTGCCGGAGCGAGCGGTTTCGAGCACCTCTTTGGTGGAGCTCTAATTGCGTCGTTGAACGGCGGCGGTCAGTCTGTGGCTATAATGCAACACATCGGCTGAAGTTAAGCACCATTACCGTGCGGCGGCCGATAAACGGATGCTTAGGTTTTTCGCAATATCTCGATGGCCTTGGCCTCTAGATTGCGAGCTCCGAATGCGGATCAACCTGCCGGATTGGAAAGCCTATGCATAGCGCTTTTGGGGCAGGTCGCGTCGACGGGGCATTCGGCGGACTGCCACCGCTAACGTTGCGGCAATTGTATTTCCGCTTTCGCCGTTGCCAGCGTCCCACCCAGCTGAGTGGTCATCTTGAAATCCACGTGCACCACACAGCGGCCCTGATCATCGACACGCTTGTCGGTCACGTTGGCGTTGAAAATCGTGATATCCCCGGTGTGCGCCGGACCGCGGTAGGAGCAATTGGAGTGGACGACCATGCCCCATTCGCCAGCCCAGCCGGCGAGATAATCGAGTATCCAAGAACCCATCGAGGCGCCGTAGCCATAGCCGCGCGGCATGCCGATGTTTCGAGCCCAGCGCGGGAACAGGTGGCCGCGCGAAGGACCGATATACGCGCCATCGGTTTGCTCGGGATTGACCTTTTCCAAATCGCCGTCGGATTCCTTGCCCGCCATGTCCGCCGTGAAACCGAGATCCGCCAGGTTGATGTCGGTGCGCCGACGCATGCCGCCCCAGGTCGTGAAAATGTAGGCTCGCCACTCGGTGGTGAAGCTCGCGATGCTGTGCACGCCAATGACGCGCGTCGGCAGTTTGTCGCCAACCTGCACATCGTTCCAGTAGCGCTTGCCGTGACCAAGATCGTGCATCATCTTGATGTACTCAAATTTTTGGTCTTCCAACTTGGCGAGCTCTGCATCGGTCCACTCCGGATCTTCCGTCGCACCGGGCTGGGGGGTGCTCATTTCCCGCGCGAGATCGGCGCGATAGCGGATGCTCGTGGATCGCTGCGTGGCGATCTTGTCACCCTTCTGGTTGTAGTAGTGATTATCGCCGCGCTGGAAGCAGGTCGGTCCAGCGAACTTGGTTTCCTTCACGACATAGTCGAATGGAATGCGCTCGTTGTGGATCATATCGCCGCCGACGATACGCGGACCGTAGAACCACCATTCATCGCCGCCGAACAGCAAGTGCGATTCGGGAATGCGTCCGACACAAGACGGCGCCGCACCATGCCCATCGTCGCAAGCCACGGCGAAGGATTGCGGAGCCACGATGCGGCCGAAACGGCTGTCCGCGGCAAATGCGTCGCTGTAGTGAAGACCGTTGGGATAGTGCATCGCCTGTGCCCAGCGTTTGATGTCGAGGTTTCCGATCGGATCTTTCAAGCGCGCGCCTTCGATGGGCTTGCCGAGATGTCGATCAATATCGGAACAGTCAAGAATCTTGTCTTTCATGGGCGAACTCCGCTCGAAAGCTCTACGTTTGAGTACACTTCAGGTGGCAGTCAGATCTACCGCGCAAGCAACGAGCAACATCCCGCAGCATGCGCGTAAATGCGGAATGTATAGATATATGTCGTTAAATGCACCTGTCTCTCGCGGGAATAGTGCAGGGAAATAGTCTGACGCGCCGAAGAGCGGCAAGTCAACATTGTTGATTAGCAAATCCATTTTCTCTGCGGTATCATTTGCGCGAATGAAATGCGCACCGACACAAACCCCTGCCAACGCCGATATCCCTTTGCTCAAGGAGAAATACCTTCAGGAGCGCGACAAGCGCATTAATCGCGAAGGCCAGAAGCAGTATAGACGGCCGATCGGCGAATTTGCCGACGTCTACGAAGCCGATCCGCACATGCCGGTGGTGCCGAGAGACCCCATTTCGGAGGATCTCGATGTTGCCATTGTGGGGGCTGGCTGGTCTGGCATCATGGCCGCCTACCACCTGAAGAACGCCGGCGTCACCCGCTTTCGCCACATTGATCACGCCGGCGATTTCGGCGGCGTGTGGTACTGGAACCGCTACCCGGGCCTGCAGTGCGATAACGATGCTTATTGCTACCTGCCGCTGCTCGAAGAGACCGGTTTCATGCCCACGAAGAAATTCGCGGACGGCCGGGAGATTTTCGGCTATTGCCAGCAGATCGCCAAGCGGTTCGGCTTCTATCAGGGCGCGCTGTTCCACACGTTGATCAATGCGATGCGCTGGGACGAGAACATCAAGCGCTGGCGAGTCAGCACGGACCGCGGCGATGAGATCCGCGCCCGCTTCGTGATCATGGCCAATGGTCTGCTGAACACGCCGAAGCTGCCCGGTGTCCCCGGCATCCAGGATTTCAAGGGGCGCATGTTCCACACGGCGCGCTGGGATTATAAATATACGGGCGGAAGCTACGAGAATCCCGTGCTCGACAAGCTGGCTGACAAGCGGGTGGCCATCATCGGCACCGGCGCAAGCGCCTGCCAGGCGGTTCCTTATCTTGGCCGCTATGCCAAGCAGCTCTATGTTATCCAACGCACGCCGTCCACCGTGGATGAGCGCCCCAACCCGCCGACCGATCCTGACTGGGTGAAGTCCTTGAAGCCGAATTGGCAAAAACAGCGGCAAGCCAATTTTCACAGTGCGGCGATGGAATTCTTGGGGCCGGGCGAGCCGGATTTGATCTGCGACATTTGGACCGAGATCAGCCGCAATCTATCGGCCGAGCTCGAGGCGGAAAACTGGCCGCAGCTGTCGTTTCCGGAGTTGATGGCGCGACGGGAAGCCGTCGATTACCGGGTGATGGAGCGTCTGCGCGCGCGGGCGCAATCAAGCGTTACGGATCCGGCAACCGCCGAAGCATTGAAGCCGTGGTATCGCTTCCTGTGCAAGCGGCCCCTGTCGAACGACGATTTTTATCCGACCTTCAACCGTCCCAATGTAAAACTGATCGACGTTTCGGCGAGCCAGGGCGTCGAGCGCATGACGAAAAACGGTTTTGTCGCGGGGGGCGTCGAATATCCGGTCGACTGCATCATCTTCGCCAGCGGTTTCGAGGTCTCGAGCGACCTGGATCGGCGCTGGGGAATCGAATGTGGTCGAAGGCCGTGGCGGCAAATCGATCTACCAGCATTGGTCGGAGGGTCCGAAGACGCTCCACGGGGTGATGACGCATGGATTTCCCAACCAATTTTACGTGGGATACATCCAAGGGGGTCTGAATGCGACCACCACCGAGCAGTTCGGCCGCCAGGGCTATCACATTGCCCATGTGATCAGCGAGACGCTGAAGCGCGGTGCAAAAACCGTCGAACCGAGTCAGGAAGCGCAGGACGCCTATGTCAGGCACTTCGAGGAAGTGATGTTCGACAGTTCTCAATTCCAGCGCGAATGCACTCCCAGCTATTTCACCAACGAAGGTCAGGTGAAGGCGCCTTGGGCGCTGTTCCGAGCGTATGGTCCGGGATGGGCTGCGTTTCAGAAGCTGCTCGAGGACTGGCGCAATAAGGGCGACCTGGAAGGTCTCGTCCTCGGCTGAATGGTGTGGAATGTCAATGCAACCGGCGATTGTTAAATCCACGCCGGCCCATGTTTGACAATCTCTCGCAATCTAATCAGCATTAATGAGTGCGAGCCTTAAAGCCGCAGTTCCCGTTCGAATCGAGAAATCCGAACGCCTTAGTTGCAGCCGCGGCTTCGCTGAGCTTTCGACATCGAATTGCTCGCTCCGCGCTTGTGCCAGGTAGTCAATTCGAAGTGTAGGTGGGCAACGCCATGAGCAAACCAACCAGTATTAACGTCGTCAGCAAACCCAACATTACGGTTGAAGAGCTGTCCGAACCGGTGACGTATTCGATTGAAGCTTATACGTCCGCGGAATACGCCAAGGCGGAGACTGACAAGCTGTGGGCCAAAGTATGGCAGATGGCCGGGCGTCTTGAGGAGATCCCCGAGACCGGCAATTACATCACCTATAACATTGGCGATGAATCGATCTTGATCGTGCGCTCGAGCCCCCAGACGATCAAAGCCTACTTCAATGTCTGCCCGCATCGGGGCCGCCGCCTCGTCGATACGCCCAGCGGCGAGAATCGCGCCTGCGGCAAGCGGCAGCGCTTTGTGTGCGGTTTTCACGGCTGGACCTACAACCTCGAGGGGAAGAATACCTTCGTGCTGGATCCGGAGGACTGGAAGGGCGCGCTGAACGAGCAGCGCACGTCACTGTCGGAGGTCAAGGTCGACACCTGGGGCGGCTGGATCTTCATCAACATGGATCCGAACTGCGTCTCGTTGCGCGAGTATCTGGAACCGGCGGCCAGCGTTCTGGATCCTTTCAAGTTCGACAAGATGCGCTTCAAATGGCGCCAGTGGGTGGTCTACGACAGCAACTGGAAGACGGCGATGGAAGCGTTCATGGAGCCCTATCACGTCGCCGGCACGCATCCGCAGCTGTTGAAATACGGCGAATTTTACGCCTACAGCAAGGCGTACGGCCTGCATGGGGTGAGCGGTTTCGATGAGCGTGATCCGGCGCTGAAGCTGAAGTCCAGCAGCTCGATCACCCGCGCCGGCAAGGGCGCCGATGCGCGCAAGTCGGTCTACGATCTGCAATCGGAGATCTACACGACGGTCAACAACGCGAGCAGCACCGAGACATTGGTCAATGCGGCCAAGCGGCTGGTCGACGAGCTGCCGGAAGGGACCCCGCCGCAAGAGGTCATGAAGCACTGGTTCGCCTCGGCCAAGGCGGATGATGCGGCGCGCGGCGTGGAATGGCCGACGATTACCGATGATCAGCTGTCCGAAGCGGGGCTTGCCTGGAACATTTTCCCGAACATGGCGGTGCTGCAAGGGATCACCTTTGCCCTGTGCTACCGCGCCCGGCCCTATGGGAATGACCCGAATAAGTGCATCTTCGAGTCCTACGCGATCGAGCGTTTTCCGCCAGGGCAGGAACCGAAGACCGAATGGGTGTATGCCGAACCGACGGCGCAGAAGTGGGGCTCGGTGCTGGCGCAGGACTTCTCGAACATGGCGGCGGTTCAAAGCGGCATGAAGTCGCGAGGTTTTCGCGGCCCCCAGCCCAATCCGCACCAGGAGCGGAAGATCACCAACTTCCATCGCAACCTTGCCACCTATCATGGGCACCGGTGCGCCGCGCTTGCTCAAGTAAAGAGTCGCGCTGCGTTCTTTAGCGGTTCGAAGATAACTCGGATTGACCTGAGGCCTTTTCTCAATGGCACTGCAAGAAACGGCTGGGGGAGTTATGCGCAACTATTCAAAATTTTACATTGATGGTCAGTGGGTCGATCCGGCCGAGCCGAAGACGGTGGAGGTGGTGAACCCCGCCACCGAACAGGTGTCCGGCAAGATCGCGCTCGGTTCGGCCGTGGACGTGGACCGAGCGGTCAAGGCCGCGCGCAAAGCCTTCCCGAGCTGGTCACAGAGCAGCCGCGAGCAGCGGCTCAAGGTCCTGCAGCGCATTCTCGAGGAATATCAAAAGCGCGCCGGCGATGTCGCGGCGGCCATCACCGAAGAGATGGGAGCCCCGAAAGGGCTCGCCAACGGCTTCCAGGTGGGCCTTGGCACCGGCCATCTGGCGACCGCCATCGAAATGCTGAAGAATTTCAAGTTCGAGGAGCAGCGCGGCGCGACGCTGATCGTGAAGGAGCCCATCGGGGTCTGCGGCATGATCACGCCCTGGAACTGGCCCATCAACCAGATTGCGGTGAAGGTTTTTCCTGCGCTCGCCACCGGCTGCACCATGGTGCTCAAGCCCTCACAAGAGTCGCATTTCTCGGCCCAGGTGTTCGCCGAGATTCTGCACGCGGCCGGTGTCCCCGCCGGGGTCTTCAATTTGATCCAGGGCAAGGGTTCCGTCGTCGGCGTGGCGCTTTCCTGCCATCCCGATGTCGACATGATTTCCTTCACCGGCTCGGAGCCTGCCGGCGTTGATATTGCGAAGAACGCTGCATCGACGGTCAAGCGGGTCTGCCAGGAGCTCGGCGGCAAGAGTGCCAACCTCATTCTCGACGACGCGGATTTCGCGAAGAATGTGGGCAAGGGCGTCAGCGGCATGATGGTCAATTCCGGCCAGACCTGCAGCGCAACCTCGCGCATGCTCGTGCCGCAGGGCCGCATGAATGAAGCCATCAAAATCGCCCGGGAGACCGCCTCACAGGTGACTGTGGGCGACCCCAACGGCAATTATGCGATGGGTCCGGTCGTCTCAAAAAATCAGTTCGTCTCGATCCAGGGCTATATCCAAAAGGGCATTGACGAGGGAGCCACCCTGGTCGTCGGCGGCGTGGGTCGTCCCGAAGGCCTGGCCAAGGGCTATTTCGTGAAGCCCACCGTGTTCGCCAATGTCACCAATGACATGACGATCGCGCGCGAAGAGATCTTCGGGCCCGTGCTGGTGATCCTCGGCTATGACAGCGTGGATCACGCCATCAAGATCGCCAACGACACGCAATTCGGCCTCGCCGGCAATGTGGCGGGCGCGGATCTCGACAAGGTGCGCGCGGTCGCCCGCCAAATACGCGCCGGTTGGGTGTCGATCAACGACGGATTCGATTTCAACGCGGCATTTGGCGGCTATAAGAAGAGCGGCAACGGACGCGAGTGGGGCGAGTTCGGTTTCCACGAATATTTGGAAACCAAGTCGCTCCTCGGCTACGCGCCTGACAAGGCTGCCCAATAAGGCTTTAGAACCCAACGCCGTCGATTGGGTTCGGCAACTCATCGGCGTCCGTTGAGCCCAGTCCTTTGCGTGCAGGCTTGATCTGTTTAAGGATCGGGATGCTTGCATATATGAAATGCCATTCGATAATTGCAATAGCCGGCCTGCTGTGGCACATTGCGCATCCCTTCGATTTCCCCTCATGAGAGATGGCAAAGCTCACCGAATACACGCGCTATGCCGATGCTCAACGGTTTGCCGATTCAGCGGCGCTGTGGGAACTCTTTGATGGTAATCGCGAACACCTCAATATCGCCCACGAGTGCGTCAGCCGGCACGCGGATGGATCCGGTCGTATTGCGGTGCGTATTGCGCATGCGGATGGAACCGACAATTTCCTGAGCTTCGATCAGCTGGCCGCCGGTTGCGCGCGCTTTGCGCACTGGCTGGTGGCCAACGGCATTCAACCGGGGGACCGCATCGCCTTCATGCTGGAGCCGTCGCTGCCGTTCTACTTGAGCCTGTTCGGCGCGATGCTCATGGGGGCGATCAGTGTCCCGTTGTTCACGCTCTTCGGGCTCGACGGATTGCGGCTGCGAGTCGATGACTGCAAACCGAAACTGCTGATCACCAATGCGGAGAAGTTCGAGATCGCAAAGCAAATCGACGGGATCCGCGTCGTGGTGGCAGATGCTGCGCTGCTCGATGAGATGGCGGGCTTTCCGAATACCTTTAAATGCGCGACACGTGCCGACGATATGGCGGCATTTCAGTACACCTCCGGCACCACGCGTGAATTGCCGGCCGCCGTGAAGCATTCGCACCGCACCTTGGTGACGCTGATGTTTGCCGCGCTCTACGGCACCGGCATCCGGCCGGGCGATGAGTTCTTTTGTCCTTCCTCGCCCGCCTGGGGGCACGGCATGTGGCATGGCACGCTGGCGCCGCTGGCGCTCGGCGTCACCACCGGCACCTTCGCCGGCCGTTTCGACGCCGTGCGGCTGATGAAGGCGATGCAAGATTACAAGATCACCAACATGTCGGCCGCGGCCACCCACTATCGGATGATGAAGAATTCCGGGAAGGCAGCGGAATTCGCCTTCTCCATCAAGAAGCTGTCCTACACCGGAGAGCCCATTGATCCGGCGACGCTGGATTTCATCGAAAAGACCTTTCAGGTGCCGGCCTGCAGCATGTATGGCACCACCGAGATCGGCGTGGTGCTGGTCAACTACCCCGGGGCGAGCGACTACGTCGTCAAGCCAGGCTCGTTGGGCAAGGCGGTGCCCGGTCTGAAGCTTGAGGTGCAGAGGCCGGATGGCACGCCCGCGGAACCGGGCGTGGTCGGCGAACTCATGCTGTGGCGACGCAACCGCTGGGAAACCACCAAGGATCTTGCCAAGATCGATGCGGATGGATACTTCTATCATGCTGGCCGTGCGGACGACGTGATCATCTCGGCCGGCTGGACCATGAGCGCCGTCGAGATCGAAAACACCTTGCTCAAGCACCCGGACGTGAAAGAAGCGGCCGTCATCGGCGTGCCCGATGCCATACGCGGTCAAGTCGCCAAGGCCTTCATCGTCACCGACCGTTTGCCCGACGACGAGTATGTTGAGGAGCTGACGAAATTCACGCGCGAGCGTTTGAGCCAGCACGAGTTCCCGCGTCACATCGCGTTCGTGAGTGAAATCCCCAAGACGCCTGCGGGAAAAGTCAACCGCAAGGTGCTCCGTGATCGCGAAGCCGCCGCGAGCCCCAGTTGAATTTGTTAAGGAGAATACGCATGTCGATGCCTGAAAAAGCCAGCACCAACCGCTTCCCTAAAATTACCGAGGAGGGTCTCAACGATCTGCGCCGGCGGATTGGTGTCAAAATCACCGATACGTTGGAGCCTTGGAACTACGAGGCGACGCGCGATGCCATCCGTCACTACGCCCACGGCATTGGCGACGACAACCCGCTGTGGAACGATCCGGCCTATGCCGAGAAGACCAAGTACGGAACTATCGTGGCGCTGCCGAGCTTTCTTTTTTCGACCAACCGCATCGTGTCGGGCTATTGCGGCGGGCTGTCAGGCATTCACGCCATGTGGGCGGGAGCGGACTGGACCTGGCACAAGCCGGTGCTGCGCAACGACGTGATCAGCACCGAGGCGTATCTGAAGGATTTGATCGAGCACCAGACCCGTTTTGCCGGTCGCACCTTCCAACAAATTTACCACGTGGATTTCTTCAATCAGCACGGCGACAAGGTGGCGGATGCCGATTCGTGGGTGTTCCGCACCGATCGCGACGAAGCCCGTGAACGCGGCACGAAGTACACGGAGGCTCGCGGCCGTGTCGAGCGCTACACCGAGGAGCAGCTCGCTGAGTTCTACAAGGTGTACGCGGCGGAGCAGATTCGCGGCGCGACCCCGCGATATTGGGAAGACGTGCAGGTGGGCGAGGCGCTCCCACGCATGATGAAAGGCCCGATGACGGTCACCGGCTTCATCTGCTATGCGCAAGGCTGGGGTGGCCTGTATATCCGCGCCAACAAACTTGCCTGGAAGATGCAGTCGAAGCACCCGGGCTTGGGCATCAAGAATCGCTTCAACGTGCCTGATTGTCCCGAGCGTGTTCATTGGGACGAGGCGTTCGCGCTCGAAGTCGGCGCGCCGGGTGCCTATGACTATGGCCCGGAGCGTTGTTCTTGGTTGACGCATCATGTCACCAATTGGATGGGCGACGACGGCTTTCTGCAGAAGAGCAAGTCGCAGATTCGCCGCCACAATCCGGACGGCGACGCGCTATTCATCGACGGTGCGGTGAGCCGCAAATTCGTGGAGCACGGCAAACATCTGGTGGAAATCAAACAAAGTGCCCACACGCATCGCAATGAGCTATCCGCGACCGGCGCAGCGATCGTCGAATTGCCCAGCCGCACCGGCTCCTGACCCCCGATCGGGGATTTGCAACCATCGAGAAGCGTGGCAGCGCTGGTGTTTCTCGTACGACGGAGGAATTCCCGATGTCAGAACTCAGATTCGATGATCGCGTGGCCGTCATCACGGGCGCGGGAAGAGGGCTGGGCCGCGCCTATGCGCTGCTGCTCGCCTCGCGGGGGGCAAAGATCGTGGTCAATGATCTGGGCGCGAGCCTCAAAGGCGAGGGCGTCGATGCCGGTCCCGCACAGGAGGTGGTGCGGGAGATCAGGACCGCGGGCGGCGAGGCGGCGGCTTGCACCGAGTCGGTGGCCACCCCGCAAGGCGGCAAGGCGATTATCGATGCGGCGCTGGACCATTTTGGGCGGATCGACATCCTCATCCACAACGCCGGCGCGGTGCGCCGCGCGCCCCTTGCGGAGATGACGTACGAGGACTTCGAATTTATCCTGGACGTGCACCTTCGCGGCGCCTTCCATGTGGTACGCCCGGCGTTTCCGCTCATGTGCAAGGCGCGATACGGCCGCATCGTGCTGACCTCGTCGGTCAATGGCCTGTACGGCAACTACAAGAATGCGAACTACAGTGTGGCCAAGGCCGGCACCCTCGGCTTGTCCAATGTCGCCGCCCTGGAAGGCGCGGAATACAACGTGAAGAGCAACGCGATCATTCCAGCAGCCGTTACGCGCATGTCCGAGGGGATCGATACCTCGGCCTTCCCACCGATGCCGCCGGAGATGGTGGCCCCTGCGGTAGGCTGGCTGGCGCATGAATCCTGCCCGATCAGCGGAAAAATGCTGATTTCCGCCGCAGGGCGCGTGGCGATGGCCTATGTTGCCGAGACGCGGGGCGTGTACCGTCCTGCTTGGTCCATCGAAGATATCGCAACGCACAGTGATGCCATCCGCGATTCAGGGACGTCGATCGTTTTCCCCACCGTGCCCTCCGGGCAGCTCGATCACCTGCGCTACGGTTTTGAGATGGCCAGGTCTTAAGGGTGCGACGGCCCCGAACTAAAGGTTCCTAGAACTCGGCCACGGCGGGGATGATGTCGCGCGCAAAAATCTCAAGCGGCAGGATTTCGTGCACGGTCGGAATGTTGAAGATCGCATGCTGCACGCCGATGCTGGCCAGTTGTTTGCATTGCTCGACCACAGCCGCGGCGCCCGACTTTCCCGGCTGCAGATCCGCGGTGCCGAGCGTGGTCTTTTCGATCGACGCATAGTCGCGCCCGAGCGCGTCGCAGTGGCGCTTGAGAATCGCCAATTTCGCGCGAATCGTTTCAACGGGTCCGTACAAATTGCAGGCATCCGCGTACTGCGCCACCATGCGCAGCGTTTTCTTCTCGCCGCCGCCCGCGACCAGAATCCGCGGATGGGGGCGCGATATCGGTTGCGGGCTGCATAAGGTTCGCTCCAGGCGGTTGTGCTTGCCATGGTAAGGGCCCGTCATTGCGCCGACCACATTTGTTTCGTGATCTGCAGTGCCTCCTCGAGCAGTTCGAAGCGCGTGGCAATCGGCGGAAACGGCGCCCCCAAGCCCTTCGCTTCCTGTTCATTCCAGGCGGCTCCGATGCCGAAATAGGTGCGTCCGCCGGAGAGCACGTCGAGCGTCGTCACGGCTTTAACGAGGATGCCCGGATAGCGGTAGACCACGCCGGTGACCAGAGCGCCGAGCGTTACGCGCGTGGTGCTCGCCGCCAGATGCCCGAGAGTGGTGTAACACTCGAGCATGTCGTTCTCGGGCGGCCCCACCATGCCGATCTGAAAAAAATGGTCCATCACCCACAGGCTGTAAAATCCCGCATCCTCCGCGGAGCGCGCAATCTGCGCCAACCTGCCCGGCATCTGTGCCGGACCTCCCGGCCAGGTAAAGTTGGGCAACTGCAGACCGATCTTCATTTAAGGTTCGGTGTCCCGCTCAGAATTCGCGGATCCCGGTTGCGTCCGACTCCTTGAATACCGGTATGGGTGCGACCGCCTTCATCATTACCAGCGGCAACAGTCGCTTGGTCGATGATTGATAGGTTGTGTAGAACGGGAAGCAGTCCTGCATGAACGCCCACACTTTCTCGCGCTCTACACCCACAGGTTCGCGCCAGGTGGCGCGAAAGGCCTGAGTAGCGACCTGGAACTCGATTTCGGGGCTGTCCTTGATGTTGAGATACCAGGCCGGATGCTGATCCGCACCGCCCTTCGAGCCGCAGATCACGACCTCGCCGCCGATGTCCGCATAGCACAGGGGCGTAATGAATATCTTGCCGCTCTTTCGGCCCCGGTACTTGATCAGGCAGTGCGTGGCGAAATTGTGTCCGCCAACCGCCGTGATGTCCATGATATGTCCCTGGGCGCCGCCGGAACGAAGGTACATCTCGCGATGTTCGACCACCCAATCGCGTCGCGTTTCACGGATGGCGCCGGATGATGCATCACTCATAGGACGCTCCCTTGCGAATGGACACGGATAACAGACTGGTGCGAAAACAATGTGGCTCTCGTCAGCGGGCGTTATTATAAATGATCTCGCAGACTCAAATACTGGATTAGGCCCGTGCATCCGCGCATTTCCATTAACCAGATCTGCTTCTCCGGCGGCGGTCTGGTCGAGTTCCTCGGACGGGCCCGCGCGCTCGGCGCGCAGCGAATTGGCTTCAATAGCCCCTCGCTGCTGGCGCCGAGGGGAGCCGCGCAAGCGCAAGCAACGCTCGCGCACAGTGGCCTCTCGGTGGAAACGGTCTGCCACCCCTTCGCGGTCTACCCCTCGCTCGATGGGGATTGCGCACAGGCGCGCGATACACTGCTCAAGCTCATTGAGATCGGCGCGCAGCTTAAGACTCGATCAATCTATCTTTTGACCGGCGGGCGCGGCTCACTGGACTGGGAACAGGCGGCAGAGCGCTTTGTGGAGGCCCTGGCTCCCTGTCGTGCGGCGGCAAAGGCCGCGGGACTTCCCTTGATGATCGAGAACGCGTCGGCGCTCTATGCCGACCTTCACATCGCTCATTCGCTGGCCGACACGATCCGGCTCGCCGAGATGGCCGAGATCGGTGTCTGTATCGAATTGTTCCACTGCTGGGCGGAGGCGGGACTGAAGGATTTGTGCAAGCGCGCGCTGCCGCGATGCGGTCTTGTGCAGGTGAGCGACTACGTGCTCGGCGACCGTTCCTTACCCAATCGGGCGGTTCCAGGCGACGGCACGATCCCGCTTGAGCGGATCATTGCGATGCTGCTCGAGGGCGGCTACGAGGGTGCGTTCGACATCGAACTGGTCGGCCCCCGGATCGATGCGGAAGGTCACATTGCCGCCACGCAACGAGCGGCGGAGCGCCTATCCGAGATTCTGGTCAAACTGGGGGCATAACTCTCGCGTTTGGCGATCGCCGCAAGGCATCGCGAAAAACCCTCATCGGCGCGCATTGGGATCGGCATTCCAATGGGGTGTTCGCCGTTCGGCGAAGGCGCTGGGTCCTTCTTGAAAGTCCGGATGTGCCCAATGAGTCTTCAAAAGTTCCCAGCCGTACATCGCGGCCGCGGGATCGGTCAGCTCGGTTGCACCCCAAATGGCCCGCTTGGACAGTGCCATGGCCTGAGGTGAATTGGCGCATATCGCGGCGGCCAGCTCACGGGCCCGCGACATGGCCTCAGCCGCTGTCGGCTCGAGCAGATCATAAAGACCCAGCTCATGGGCCCGCTTCGCGGGCATGCGATAGCCTCGACCGCACAGAGCCATCAGCAGTGCGGCCCCTACGCCGGCGCGGCGCACCAATCCGGCCGATTCAAGCGCGGACACTTGTCCTACGCTGACATGGGTATCCATCAACTCCGCACTCGCACACGCGATGACGATGTCTGAGTCCGCGACGAAGTGGAGCCCGCCGCCATTGACGAGCCCGTTGACCACGCAAATGACCGGCTTGCTCACGTGACACATGCGCGGCGAGAAGCGATTCGCTGCTCGCGTAAGGCTGGTTTTGCAAGCCGCCCCTGCCGAACTTCAGATCTTCCGTGGCGGCGCCCGTGCAGAAGTGCCGCTCGCCGGCGCCGGTGATGATCGCCACTCGGATCGACTCATTCTCCTCGACCTGCCGCCATGATTCTTCCAGCTTGAGCAGCATATCCGGAGTCAACGAATTGCCTTTCAGAGGTCTGTTGAGCGTCAGGAGAGCCACGCCCCCATCGATGGCGAATTTGAGGGCGGATCAACGGGATTGGATTCATCGACTTCGGTTGATTTCAAGGCATTGCTCCTGTTCATCCCTGGCGCTGCATGCTGGACACCGAATCATGCCATTTTGTCGACGAATGAGCGCGGCCGGACGCACCGTCACGGATGATAAGATCAAGGGGTGAAGGCGACAATTTGGGGGGCGGTATGAGTTTCGCAGATCGCTATGGACCATGGGCGCTCATCTTGGGTGCCTCGGAGGGTACTGGGCGTGCATTCGCGCGCAAGATCGCGGCGAACGGCGTGCCGTGCATCCTCATCGCGCGGCGGGAAAAGCCTTTGGCTGCGCTGGCGCTACAGATCCGGGCCGAAAGCGGCGTTGATTGCATCACGGCAACCATCGACCTCGCCGCACCCGACGCTTTCGATCGGATCCTCGCCGCCATTGGCCAGCACCAAGTGGGGTTGTTCGTGAGCAATGCGGGAGCGGATCCGAACGGAGCGTACTTTCTCGACCGTGACATGACGGTCTGGCTCGACCAGATTCAGCGCAACGTCGTCACGATGGCCCGGTGCTGCCATTATTTTGGCGGACTGATGCGCGGGCGCCGCAAAGGCGGCCTGTTGCTGGTGAACTCCGGCGCCTGCTACGGGGGCTCGAGCTTCATGGCCACTTATTCGGCGACCAAGGCTTTCACGCTGTGCTTCGGCGAATCGCTCTGGGCGGAACTGCGCCACGAGTGGCGTCGATGTGCTCACCTTGATCATGAGTGTTACCGATACGCCGATGCTGCGTGCGCTGCTTGCCAAGAACGGCCTGCCGCTGCCGGCCATGGCGGCCGACGCAGAAGCAGTGGCTGAGGTTGGACTTGCGCGCCTGCCGCACGGTCCGGTGCACAACTGGGGGTTTGAAGACGACGCCGCGGCCTTTGCGCTGCTGTCGGCCGCCGACCGACGCAAACGAGTTCTTGCCGTCGAGGCCAGCAGCGCCAAAGTGTTCGGCAAGACCTAAAGCGTGTTGTGAGATGATCAGCCCTGACGCCTTGCGGGATCTTGAGGATCGTCACGCGATCATCGATCTGATCCATCGTTATTGCCGCTCGGTGGACCGTCTCGACGTGCCTCTCGGTCACTCGATCTGGCACGACGACGGAATTGCTGACTACGGCGCGGTCTACCAGGGGAACGGACGCGGCGTCATCGACTTCATCTGCGCGCAGCACGGCAAAACGCTGCACCATTCGCATCAGGTGTCCAACATCCTCATCGATCTTGAACGGTGATCGGGCGGGCAGCGAATCCTACGCCTTCGCCACGCTGCGCATCAGGCGCGGCGAGACGCTGCAGCAGATGACGATCTGGAGCCGCTATATCGACCGCTGGTCGCGGCGCAATGGCCGCTGGGGATTGGACCAGCGTATCGCCATCCGGGATTTCGATGAAATCCGCGAGGTGGTGCCGTTGGGCGATCACGATGTCGGCCGTCGCGATCGGTCCGACCCGTCCTACGCGGTGCTTAAAGATCCCTAACGAGGGGAGGGATCGATGAAGGCAGCCTATCTTCAAAACAATCACATCCATGTCGGCGAGGTCCCCGACCCCTTGCCGTCGAAGGGCCAGGCACTGGTGCGCACACACCGCTGCGGCTTGTGCGCCTCCGACGCCCACTTTCTGCAGGCGGGCGACGCCGTGGTGGAAATGTCGAGAAAATTCGGCGGACCTTACGCCAAGCTCGATCTTAGCCGGGTGATTGTGATGGGCCATGAATACGTGGGCGAGATCGTCGATTACGGGCCGGGAAGCCGGCGGCCACTGAAGACGGGGACGAAGGTCACCTCTCAGCCGGTGGTGCGTACCGCGGGCGGCCACTCCATCATTGGGCAGAGCCACGACTGTCCGGGCGGCTTCGGCGAATACATGCTGCTCGACGAGAACGCCCTGATGGAGATCCCGGGCGGTCTCGATGATGATCGGGCGGCGATGACCGAGCCGCTCTCGGTGGGCCTCGAGCACGCCCGCGCGGGTGAACCGAGCCGGGACGACATTGCGCTGGTGATCGGTTGCGGCGCGATCGGTCTCGGCGTCATCGCGGGTCTTAAGCTCATGGGCCGAGGGCCGATCATCGCCGCCGATTTCGATGCCAAGCGCCGCGACATCGCGCTAAAGATGGGCGCAGACATCATCGTCGATCCGCGCGAGTCATCGCCCTACGGCCCGCTCCATGGGCTGGGAACGAAGCGGGCGACTCTGGTCTACGAGTGTGTCGGCAAGCCGGGCCTGATCAACGAGATCATCGGCTCGGTGGGCTTCGGGGCGCGGATCGTGATCGGGGGTTTTTGTCTGGTGCCGGAGGAGATCTATGTTCCCAACGCACAGTCGAAGCGGCTGAAGATCAATTTCGCCGCCGGCGAGGAACAGCAGGACCTGGATCTGGCGCTACGCTCGATTGCCGACGGCAAGATCGATGTCACACCGTGGTTGGGCGGGCGTATTGGCCTCACCGGAGTCGCGGATGCTCTGCATGCGATGAGCAGCCCGACGGCACCGGTGCGCACCGTCGTCGATCCCCGGCAGATGTAGCGGGGCGCTGCGAATTACCAGCGCAGGGGCAGGGTCTTCGGACCGACCACGCCGCCGGGCCAGTACTCAATCTTGGTACCCGGCTGGACCTCGAAGTTGGGGATGCGGCGCAGGAACTCAGTGATCGAGACCTTAAGCTCCAGGCGGGCGAGATGCGCGCCCATGCAGCTGTGTACACCGCCCGCAAAGGCCAGATTGGGTTTACGGGTGCGCCGGAAATTCACCACTTGTGGGATCGTCGAACACCGCAGGGTCATAATTCGCCGCCGGCAGGATGCTCGTGATCTTGTCTCCCTTGCGCATCTTCACGCCGTGCATCTCGTGATCCTGGGTGAGGGTACGGCCCGAGAAGGTCACCGAGAACACCCGCAGCAGCTCTTCGACCGTCGCATTGATGTTGTCCGGGTTGTCGATGATCTCCTGGCGCCGCTGGGGATTTTGCGCCAGCCAGAGGAACACGTTGTTGAGCGTCGCGAATACCGTATCGAGACCGGCGATGAACAGGAAGAACACAAAGCCGAATATCTCCGGGCCGCTCAGCGGCGTACCGCCCGGCTGTGCATGAGCGATGGCGCTGATGGCGCCGCCATCGGGATTTTTGGCCTTTTCCTTGATCACGGTTTGCAAGTAGGCGACGGTTTCTCGCATGACTCTTTCTGCAATCGCGCGGTCCTGCGCATGCAGCAAGCCGATGGCCCAGCCGACAAACGTGTCAAGCATGGACTGCGGCAAGCCCATCAAGTCCAGGAATACGAACACCGGCAGCGGTCTGCCGAAATCCGTCGTGAACTCGCACTCGCCCTTGTCAATAAACTGGTCGATGAGTTTATTGGCTCGTTCGCGGATATTGCCCTCCATCTGGGCAATGGCCTTGGGAGAGAACATCGGATCGAGGATGCTGCGATACTTGCGATGGTCGGGCGGATCGATCTCCAGCGGGATGAAATAGAAATAATTGTCGGGGTCGCGGGGAAACGGCGTGGCACCTGCGGTGGTAAAAATTTCCGGATGTCGCAACACGAAGTAAGCGTCGTCGTAGTGAGTCAACATCCAGGCCCCGCGGGTGTGTTGGCCGGTGCTGAAAAAAATTCGCGGTTGAGTCTCGTGCAGACCGGCCATGAAGGCATGGGGCGCTGCCAAAAACTCCGGGCCTTCAGTCAGCCCAATCGGGCGCACCAGTTCCGGGGGTACGTGCGCGGGTATGTCGGACGGCTGCGTGGCTTGAGTGCCCATTCTGACTCTCCTTCAAATTGGCTTCGCCGCGCGCGCTCTGCGGTGGCGCCGCTGCTCCTGAATCTAATACTGTGATTCGGGCAAGTGAACAATCAATCCGTCGAGTTCATGACTGACCGTGATCTGGCAGCTGAGTCGGCTGC
The DNA here is from genome assembly GCA_963749775.1 of uncultured Gammaproteobacteria bacterium. Lineage (GTDB taxonomy): Bacteria > Pseudomonadota > Gammaproteobacteria > Steroidobacterales > Steroidobacteraceae > Bog-1198. The sequence continues at coordinate 422,396 of CAVVPB010000001.1, read as the reverse complement.
CGGGTTTCCTCTCGGCGGCAGCGGATTCCAACATCTCCCTTTCCGAGGCCGAACCCGGAGGCCCGACCCGGTCGATCCAAGCCGCATCGACATAGCAGTGGCAGGTAGCGCAGGCCATCCCGCCGCCACACTCGGCGACGATGCCGCTGATCATGTTGTTGACGGCTCCTTGCATGACGGAATCGCCGTCGGCCACCTCTACCCTGTGGGGGGTGCCGTCGTGATCAACGTAAGTCACACGAAGCCATCGCAAACTCCCAATCGACAATGCGGAATTGTTGAGAACATCGTTCTCAAATGTAGTGCATAGGTATATCATTGGAATGAGCCTATTGGGAAGAACTTTGTTCTCTAGATGAAACCCGCAACCTCAGCCAGCAAAATCCGCTCGGCCCTCCGCCGGAGCCCAAATTGATGCGCCGCTGCGCTGGGAAGAGCGTTCGCGAGATCGTGTGCTGACGGTCAGTCGCGACCAGATCCTCGAGCGCAGCCGGCGAATTGTCGAGGCGGCTTACGAGCTATTGGACGAGGAGGGGTTGGAGGGACTGACGATCCGGGCGGTGCTCGAGCGAACCGGATTGTCGCGGCGTGCCTTTTATGAGCGCTTCGCGGGCAAGGACGACCTGATGCTGGCAGTGTTCGAGCAAACGATTCGTTTTGCCGCCAGCCACTACCGCGAGCAGGTCAGCGCGCTGGCGGATCCCATGGCGCGATTGAAACTGATCGTCACGTGCATTGTTCTCGGTCAACGCAATTTGCAGGACGCCGGCCGCGGCCACAGCAATCGTCGTGGCGCAGCAATGAGCCGCGAGCATTTGCGGCTGGCGGAATCTCGCCCGGATGAACTGCAAGTCGCGTTGAACCCACTGATTACGTTGATCGCCGAGCAACTGTCGAGCGGCATGGAAGCGGGGTTGGTGAGGGATGGCGCGCCGCAACGCCTTGCGGCCCTGCTCTACAATCTGGTCTCCACCACGGTGCACACCGAGCTTCTGGCCCAGGAGGGCTCGCGGCCCGATCGGGCGCGGCAAACCCAATTGGCCACGGATATTTGGGAGTTTTGCCGGCGGGCGATCGCGGCGACCTAAAGTTTAAGGATAAACGTCGACGTGCAAACGGGTCAGCCGCTGTCTTGCGATGCGCCAACGACCGTCCTGCCGCACGTAGTGCTCGTGATAATGGCCATAGCCCGTGTGCGAGGAGTAGCCCATTTTCGCACGCCGGTCCTCACCCCAGACCACCCGATCCTGCATCGCCCATACCACATCCGCCGTGTCACCGTTCAGCGTGATCTCGGGCGAATGGACCTGGTGAGCCGTACGAGCGGTTTCAACACTTGAACGGACCATGCGAATTGCCGCGTCGCGTCCGTGGATCGGCGGCGGGCCGCCCGCCGGGGAGGTGTCCAATACCAAATCCTCTGTGAACACGTCGGCGTATCCAGCCCAGTCTTTGGTATCGAGCGTGCGGCAATAGCGCGCCTTTACCTCACTGATCGCGACATAGGCTTCCAGTTCGTCGATGCGGGTCATGACGGTCCTCCTTTCTTAAGGTTGCGGCGGAGGCGACTTCGCCGAACTCGCCTGTAGCAAAGGCATGATTTTCTCGCGCACGATCTGCGGATTGAAATGTTCCGCCACCGAGGCGATGCGCCCGTCACGGATGCGGAACACGAACACGTAGACGTTGTGAAACACCTCGCCATTCACGAGGGTGCCGTGCGACTGCACTTCGGCGGCGACCCGGTCTTCCTCGGCGGTCAGGGCGTCGACGGTGTAGGTCAACCCGGTGGGGAATAGCGACTGCAATATCCCGACCCCGGCCAGATATTTTTCCTTTGCCGACTTTCCCGACGTGGTCGTCCAAGCGGTCATGTCGTCGGTAAAGAACTGACTCGATAAGCTACCGGAGGACAAAGCCGCGAAGAAATCGCGCACGAGCTGATGATTTGGCCGCGTCATTTACTGATTATGATGCGAAGCCGATCAAAGTACGAGAAGACGCGACACCTACTTTCATCGCTGAGACAATGGTGACAGCCTGCCGCGGGCGATGCCGCCCTTTAGACACCGAGCATCGAGAGGCGTTGAAACGAGTCATGAACAACCAAGATTTCATCGATCGATATGGCCCAGTTGCGCTGGTGACGGGCGCATCATCCGGCATCGGCAGATCGTTCGCCGAATTATTGGCGGCCAAGGGCTTGGACTTGGTCGTAATCGCGCGTCGGTCGCAGCGACTCGACCAGTTGGCTGCGCGTCTTAAGACGGCCCACGGCGTCAGAGTGACGGTCCATCAAAGCGATCTTGCGCAAGTCAGCGCCGCTCAGGCGATCGTGGATGCGACCTCGTCTCTCGATGTGGGACTCCTCATTAGCAACGCCGGCTTTGGGCTCAAGGGTCCCTTCGATGAGGGTAACGCCAAAGCGATGGCCGATATGCTGATGGTGAATTGTCACGCCCCGATGATGTTGGCCCGCGGGTTCATCCCAAGACTTCGGGCGCGCCGCAAGGGAGGGATCATCTTTACCAGTTCCGTCGAGGGGCTGATGGGAGTTCCTTTTTCCGCGGCCTATGCGGCGACCAAAGGATTCCTGATTAGCTTAGGGGAAGGGCTCTGGGGTGAACTGACGCCGCAAGGCATCAACGTGCTAACGCTTTGTCCGGGCGCGACCGATACGGAAGCCCCGGGCCTGCAGGGCATCGACACCAAAACACTGGCACATGTCATGTCCCCGGACGAGGTGGCCGCGCGGACCCTGGAGAACCTCGCTAACGGGCCGGTATACATCGCGAGTGATCACTATAAGGCGAGTTTTGAGCGTCTCCTTGCCATGCCCCGCCGCGACGCCCTATTGGCAATGGCGAGCAGCATGCGGCGGTGATCGCGGAAGTTCGCCTTTGGGCTGTAGCGCAATGCCCCGGGTAATCGCGCAAATTTTTTTCGGGGGCAAGATTTTGCGTATCGATTTTCGGGGTTAGTAAAGACACGCGCTCGAGGGCTTCATGCCATGATTTGCGCCGCGTTCGCCACCGCGCGTTAGCTTTACATTGGAATCAAATTTATAGACAATCAACGGCGGTGATCAACTGCGGTGTTTGCGCGGCTACGGCCGGGGTAGTCATTTCGTGAGCGCAATCGGCGCTCGGCAGATATCCGGCGCGTGACGCATCGTCGAAGCTCTCAGGCAGTTTTTCTAGATACCGGCACGCGATGCCGAGGCCAAGACGCGTTACATATAACTTAAGGCGGCCGCCATTTTAAGTCTGGCGCCCGCCCGAGGAGCAACCGCATGACTTCGGTCGAGCCGCTGGCGCCAGGCCAATTACTGGAAATTTTCAAAAAAGCCCGTCTGATTAATTTGTTCGACGAACGCATGCGTTCGTTGCTGCGGTCTGGAAAACTCATGGCCGTGTACTACTCGCCGCGCGGCCAGGAGATCGTTGCGGCGGCGATGGGCTGTGCATTTGAAGCCGACCGACTATCTGGTCACCATGTATCGCGGCATCCATGATCAACTCGCCAAGGGCATGCCGCTGCGCGAGCTGTGCGCGGAGTATTACGGCAAGGCAACCGGTACCTGCAAGGGCAAGGGCGGTCCGATGCACATTACCTACCCGGCTGCCGGAATCATGGTCACCACCGGCGTGGTCGGCGGCGGGCTGCCGATCGCCAACGGACTGGCGCTTGCTTCCCAGCTCAAGGAGGACGGTCGGGTCACGCTGTGTTGCTTTGGTGACGGCGCCTCGAACATTGGTGCATTCCACGAGTCGCTCAACATGGCCTCGCTGTGGAAATTGCCGGTCGTCTTCCTGTGTCAAAATAATTTGTACGCCGAGTGCACTCGCTATGAGGATGCCACCACGGTCGCGCGCGTCTCCGAACGCGCGGCGTCCTACAACATGCGCGGCGTTACCGTCGACGGCAACGACCCCGTTGCCATGTGGCATGCGTCTCGCGAGGCCGTCGAACGCGCGCGCGCCGGTGAAGGTCCCACGTTGCTCGAGGCATTGACGTTCCGTTTCCACGGACATTACTTCGGTGATCCGGCTCCCTACATTCCGAAGGCGGAGTTGCAAGCTGCCATGGAGCGCGACCCGATGCCGGTCCTGCGCGCCGCGGTCATCGCGTCGGGCGCCGCGACGGAAGCGGATCTCGATGCGCTGTCGCAGGACATCACCGCCCAAATCGACGACGCGCTGAAGTTTGCCGCGGACAGTCCATTGCCCGACGTGGCCGAAATTAATCGAGATATCTATGCAGCGGGAGTCTTAGCATGAACGTCGCGGTTGAAGCAGCGCGCAGCATTTCGTTCACCGAGGCTTATCACATAGCACTGGATGAGGCGATGGCGGCCGACCCCAGCGTATTTCTGCTCGGCGAGGACATCGGTGATAAAGAGGGCGGCGGCGTCTTCAAGGTCACCAAAGGCCTGTCGACGCAAGTATGGCGACAAGCGGGTCCGCACCACGCCGATTGCCGAGGAAGCCATCGTCGGCGCTGCGATCGGCGCGGCGCTGGCCGGCATGCGGCCGGTCGCCGAGATCATGCTGATGAATTTCGTCACGGTGGCCATGGATCAGATCGTCAATCATGCGGCCAAGCTACGCTTCATGTCCGGCGGCCAGACTTCGGTGCCCATCACCATCCGGACCCGAACGGGTGCGGGCGGCGGAACCGCCGGACAGCACTCCGACATGCTCGAGGCGTGGTTCGCGCATGTCGCGGGAATCAAGGTCGTGGTGCCGTCCTCGCCTGCCGATGCGATAGGTCTGTTGGCATCATGCATTTTCGATGATGACCCGTGCCTGTTCATTGAGGACTCGATGACGCGCGCGCAGACCGGACCGGCGCCGCCTCCGAATCATCGGATACCTCTGGGCAAGGCCAACATCGTGCGCGCCGGCTCCGATGTGTCGGTGATCAGTTATGGCCGTCCCATTAACGATTCGCTCAAGATCGCGGAACGGCTCGCAGGCGAGGGTATTTCGGTGGAGATCGTTGATTTGCGCACCGTATCGCCGTTCGATCGCGAGACGGTCCTCAAATCGGTGGCGAAGACGCGGCGCGCGGTGGTGGCGCACGAGGCGCCCCGCAGCTTCGGCGTCGGTGCGGAAGTCGCAGCCCACATTCAGGAGCATCTGTTCGGGCAGTTGAAGGCTCCCGTGCTTAGGGTTGCGTCGCGCGACGTCGCAGTGCCGTTTGCCAAAGTCTTGGAGGCGGAGTTCTTGTACAAACCGAGTGCGATCGAAGCGGCTATTCGTCAGACCCTCGAGGGGAGGATGGTGCGTTGAGCGTCGAAATTCGAGTTCCCCAGATCGGGTTTTCGATGACCGAGGGTACTCTGGCGGAGTGGCTTGTCGCGGATGGCGCAAGAGTCAGCGAAGGGACGCCCATTTACACCCTTGAAATCGACAAGTCGACCCAGGATGTCGAAGCACCGGCCGCAGGTACCTTGAAGGTGCACGCGGAAGTAGGCCAGGTGTATCCCGTCGGTGCACTATTGGGCGAGATCGTATAAGGATTTGGGGGTTGCATAAGCCACGAGCGCAGGTTCGATCACGACGGCCGCGACATTGGTTGACGTCAACCCAAAAGCCAACAGAATCTGCAACATCACCCTGGAGATCGGAAAGAGGGGTCGGACGGCCGCGGGCGGGGCTGAGTAATATCCTCGCGCTTGCCTGCAACAGGTATTAACGCGCGCAATTCGCGCCTCAAATGGTGACCATTGTGACGACGAGTGTTCAACCCGCGGCCTTTCTTCGAACCACGCTTCCCTTGGACCTGTCCAAGCTCGAGGTCCTGGACAGCGGCCGCTACCATTCGATATGGCTCCCGGATCACATGGTGAGCTTCTGGCCAGACTCCATCTGGTCGCCGGAATTCACAGACCTTGCGACCGTATCACCCTCGCCGCACCGCCACCTTGACGCCCTCGCAGTGGCGGCGGCGGTTGCGGTGTTGACCAAGAACGTACCCATTGCCACCAGCGTGGTCGATACCGTGCGGCGCCATCCCTCGCTCCTGGCCCAGTCGGCCCTGACCATCGATCACTTGTCGCGGGGCCGATTCATCCTGGGACTCGGCAGCGGTGAGACCGAAAACACAGTGCCCTACGGATTCGATTTCGCCAAGCCCGTCGGGCGATTCGAGGAGTCTCTTAAGGTCATTCGCCTGCTGTGGGAAAGCGAGGGTCCGGTGGATTTCTCCGGGGCGTACTACACCTTGCGGCACGCACGCTTGGACACCGAGCCCTACGAGGGCCGCTTTCCCCCGATCTGGGCCGGCGCCAGCGGCCCGCGGATGCTGGACATCATCGGACGCTACTGCGACGGCTGGTGGCCAGCCGGCGCCTACTCGCCGGAAGATTATGCGGCGAAATTGCACACCGTGCGCAGCTCCGCCGAGCGTGCCGGTCGCGATCCCATGGCCGTTACCGCGGCCTTTATCTGGACGTGTTTGATCGCCGACGACGAGGCGGAGCTGGCGCAGATTCTCGAGGCGCCTCTCGTCAAGGCGTACGTCCTGCAAATACCGGCGAAGATCATGCGCCAGTACGGCTTCGAGCACCCGCTTGGGCGATGAATGGCGCGGCTATCAGGACATCAATCCCGAGGTGCTGCCGCGAGAACGAATACTCGCCATGCTGGAGAAGGTGAATGTCGAGGCCATTCTCGCCGTGGTGCCGCACGGCACGCCGCAACAAATCGCCCGCATTCTCAAGGGGTTCGTGGAGGCGGGTTTACAAGTGCCGAAGATATTGGATTACGGCGGCATGGCGGGACTGAAGTTCGCGGCCCGCTCGATGCAGAAGGTACGGGACGCGGAAGACGAACTGATGCGGCTGGTGGGATAAACCATGAATACCGAATCGGATTCTCGATGCCGACGCGCTGCTGGCTCAGGCCGAAGCGCAGACCGGCCTTACCGACTACGGCGACGACACTCTGCGCGACCGTTTTGGTCAGGCGGTGGCGTATCTTGACAGCGTCGGGATGGACGAGCAGGGGCAGCGCGCGGCGGCGAGCGTGTGCCTGTGGCTCTTGACCTCGCGGTTGGAGTTTTTCCAGGATCGCAAGCGCTATCCCATCGCCGAGGAGAAGATTGAGAGGCCGTTGTTCGCGACCGGAGAGCCCCGTTCCGGCACCACTCTGCTGCATGCGCTGCTGTCCGTCGATCCGAACGGGCGAGCGCTCAGGTTCTGGGAGGTCATGTATCCCTCGCCGCCGCCCGGCCTGGCAACGCCGGATGACGCGCGGCGCGCGCGCGCCGATGAGGACTGGCGCGAGATCTTGAGGAAAATCCCCAAGTGGCTCATCAGCCATCCCTATAACGACATGCTCGGCGATGGCTTGCCGGAGTGCGAGCGCACCTGGGCATTCGATTTTCGGGTGATGACGCCCACGGCATGGTGGCGCGTGCCCATGAGCATGAAGACCACCGGCCTACCGCTCGATGCGCAGGCTCAGTACCGGCTGCACAAAATGATGCTGCAGCACTGCCAGTATGCGAGGCCGAAGAAATACTGGGTGCTGAAGGGGTTTCATGCACCGCGGCTCAAGGCCATGTTCGACACCTATCCGGACGCGCAGATGATCTGGGTGCACCGGGATCCGGTGCAGATCGCGGCCTCGCGCGTCGCTCTCACGGCGGAATTGGACGAGGCGATGGCGGGCACAGTGGATTGGCGCGAGCAGGCGCGCGTCCATCTGGCCGCGACCCGCGCCGGGATTGCAAAGGACCTTGAGCGAGCCGATGTTGAACGATCCGCGCATCCATCATGTGCGATACCCGGACTTCACGGCTGATCCCGTGGGCACCATACGGGGCTTTTACGAGAAGGCGGGCGTGCCGTTCCTACCGGACACCGAACAGCGCATGCGTGATTGGTTGAAGAACAACCGCGGCGACCGGTATGGCAAGTTTCGCTATTCCGCCGATCAGCTCGGCGTCGACGTCGCCGCCTTGCACGCGGAGTTCGAACCGTATCGGCGCCGCTTCGGGCTGGACATCGAGCAGCGGCGAGTCATAGGAGCTTGCCATGGCGTTCGGAGATTGTCGCGATGATGAGGCCTTGCGCGCCGCCTGGCGCAGTTTCTGTGAGAGGCTGCAAAGAAGCCGGCGAGCGCGCGTTCAAAGACTATAATCCTGCCGTCCCGCGGCATCGCGCCGATGCGTTCCGCTTCCTGACTCAGAACTTAGGCCAGGCATTCGATCTGGCGCTTGAGACCAAGGACACGAAATACCCGGTGATCCACGCCTTCTGCACCCCTTTCTGCAAATTGGGCAGCGACAATGCCGACTTCGTCTACCAGCAAGCCTGGATCGACGGCGAGTCGGTGTACAAAATCTCCGGTAACCGCGGCACCGCGCGATTCTTGAACTTCACGGTGCAAGGCCCGAGGCCCGAAAAGCAACCGGGCACCGAATGGCCTAGTTTGCAGGAACCCTTCGGAGACATTCCCGAGGCCAATCTGTTCGGTCATCAGCTCGAGACGCAATGGGACGGCGGCTTTGAACTCATCGTCGGCGGTCCGCGGCGTGGCCCCAACTGGTTACCCACCACCCCAGGCTCGCGCAAGCTGTTTCTGCGCCAGGGGTTCGATCGATGGAGCGAGCTGCCCGCGCAGCTGCGCATCGAGCGCGTCGGCATGACGGAGCCGCGTCCGGTGCTGATGCCCGACGACCTGACGGCAGCGATGGACTGGGCCGGACGTTTCGTGACCGGCGTCATGAATGACTGGCCGGATCACCCTTATCAATTCAGCGGCGGCAGCGTCGATCCGGTGAACGTCAATGCGTTCCCGCAGAATTCCGCGGGCGACACCGCGGCGGACAAGCGCCGCGGCCGGGCGGTGATGAACATGTGTTGGCAATTGCGGCCCGACGAGGCGCTCGATCATCGAGTTCGACCAGCACGATGGCCTGTGGATGCTGACCAACATGGGGCCTTTCTTCAACAGCATGGATTATCTGTATCGTCCGGTGAGCTTCACGCCCAGCCGCACCCGAGTGGACGGCGACGGCAAGATACGCCTCATCTTAAGTCACGACGATCCCGGCTATCACAATTGGATGGACACTCAAGGGTTCGAGCGCGGCAATGTGACCTACCGGATACTCTTGAGCGAATCGCGCGCGGTACTGCGCACACGACTGGTCAAGCGCGCAGAACTTGCGTCGGCATTGCCAAAGGACTCGGCCAAAGTCTCGCCCGAGCAAAGAGTCCAGCAGCTGCGCGAGCGCTTCGACGGCATTCGCCAGCGCTATCGCTTGTGACAAGTCTAGTGGCTAGAAATCCCGGCCGCATCGGGCATTGACATTTGAGCCTCGCGCACCGCGTCGCGCATGGCGCGCCAGCCGAGCGCCAGCGACGCGGCGCCGAGCGGACAGCAAATGGCGATTACCACGGCCATGCCGGAGCCGATGCCCGAAGGACCTGCGAAGAAATGCTGCCCGATGGCGGCGATCAGTACGGGTCCCGAGATGCTGCCGATCAACCCGGGAAACAGATTGAACAAGGCGACGCCGGCGCCGCGAAGTTCGTTCGGTGTGATGAGGTTCATCGATGCATAGGCGCAGGCCGGGAGAGGTTGCAGCAACGTGACCATGATGCCGATTCCGGCGAGAAAGATGGCCGGGTTGCCGCTCGTGGTGCCGATGACGCCGGCCGGTACCGCTGCCAGCAGGCAGCCGGCGTACCAGCGCAATTGCGCGTCACGATGGCCGCGCCGGTAAAGGGCGTCGACCGAACGGCCGCACAACACTTTGCCGATCACGCCAAAGATGATGATGGTGAGGCCGAGCGTGAGTCCGATTCGGCCGGTGCTCATATGAAAGCTGCGCGCCATGTGCGCCGGATACCATCCGACGCAGCCGACGACCACGGTCGAAGCGAACGTGAAGCCCAGGTAGTGCCAGAAGAAGAATCGCCGCCGGGCCCCCATGAACTTCCATAACGCGCCATACGTGGCACGCCACGATAGACCCGCGGGCACGAGGTTCGATCTTCCCCGCCTCACGGGCTCGGAGATGGTGAAGATCAGCACTGACAGCACGAACCCTGGTATGCCGACGATGATGAAGACCGCCTGCCAGGATCGGACATCGCCGAGCAGAGGTATCGCAAAGACATCGTGCTGCGTCACCAAGGCGATGATGCTGCCGCCGACCAGAAACGCCATGCCGGCGCCCGCCGTGCCGCCGATCGCGTATATCGCGGTCGCCAGCGTCAGACGCTCGCGCGGAAAGTAATCCGCGATCATTGAGGTGGCACAGGGGTTGAGGCAGGCCTCGCCGGCGCCGACGCCAATACGGGCGAGAAACAATTGACCGAAGTTCTGCGTCACTCCGCAGGCGGCGGTGGCCAGCGACCAGATGGCGACGCCCACAAAAATGATCGAGCGTCGGCTGTAACGGTCAGCCAGCACGCCCGCGACCATCCCCAACAGCGCAAACGTCACGATGAAGGCGGTGCCGTTCAGCAACGCGAACTGCGTGTCGGTGATGCCCATGTCGCGCCGCAACGGCGCCACCAGCAGCGAGATGATGAAGCGATCCAGCACCGACATCCAATACATGAAGGCGAGTATCGCGGTGGCATACCAGGCTTTCGCGGCGGGCGGATAGGGCAGCGCCTGCGATGGCGAAACCGCCAGTGTCGGGTTTGTCTGGTTCAACGCACGGCCGCCGTCGGTGCAATCCAGATCTCGCGTACGTTGACGTTGGGCGGCTGTTTCAAGGCATACACGATGGCGCCGCCGACATCCTCCGCCCGCATGCTGCCTTCCTTGCTGACGTGCAGATTCAGTCTTGCACGGCTCTCGGGATCCGGAATGCTGAGCGCAACCTCCGTGGTGGTTGCCCCGGGCTCGATGATGGTGACGCGGATGCCGAGGGGTGCGACCTCCTGCCGCATGCCATCGGCGAAGGCATTCACCGCGTGCTTACTGGCGGTGTAGCCGACATTGCCGGCGCCGACGAGTCGCCCGGCGGTCGAGGATACGATGACGATGTGACCATCGCGACGTTGGCGCATTCCCGGGAGCACGGCGCGCGAGAGGTACATGGAGGAGAGCACGTTGATGTCGAACTGCTCGCGCCAATGGGCGGGATCGGAGGTTTCTGTATCACCGGGACGCATGATGCCGGCGCTGTTCACGAGAATATCGATGCGGCCGTAGCGTGCCAGCACCTGCTGCGCGACGGCGTCGGCTCCGCTCTGCTCGCTGACGTCGGCCGCGAAGGCAGCGGCCCGCCCGCCCGCCGCCTCGATTCCCTTCACGAGGGCCGCCAGGCGATCAGCCCGCCGCGCGACCGCCGCGACCACCACGCCTTCGCGGGCGAGCAGTTCGGCCGTGGCCGCGCCGATACCGGACGAGGCACCGGTGAGCAGTGCAATCTTGTCTTTCAATGGCGCCTCCCAAAGCGCGTTTTTTCAACAAGATAAACAACGTTGTTGATTCTATAATTGATAGTACACAAGCTTCGCTTAAGCGGCTATGGTCCAATCGTGCGCCGGGCCGGGTCGAACGGCGTCATTACGCAGGCGGGAGTCATGCCAAAACGTCAACTGGGTGGTTCGGGCTTGGAAATCGCGCCGCTGGTGTTCGGCGGCAATATATTCGGCTGGACGGTCGATGAAAGCACGGCGTTTTCGTTGCTCGACGCGTTCGTGGCGGGCGGCTTTAACTGCATCGACACGGCCGATGTCTACTCGAACTTTGTGCCCGGCAACAAGGGCGGGGAATCCGAAGCCACCATTGGCCGTTGGCTGCGAGCACGCGGCAAGCGCGACGATGTGGTGTTGGCCACCAAAGTGGGAAATTCCATGGGCGGGGACCGCAAGGGTCTCTCGAAGCGCTACATCACTCAAGCGGTCGAGGATTCGCTGTCGCGCCTGCAAACCGACTACATCGACTTGTACCAGGCTCATCGGGACGACCCCGACACACCCCTCGAGACGACGCTCGAGGCGTTCGACGCGCTCATCAAGTCGGGCAAGGTGCGTGCCATCGGCGCCTCAAACTATACGGGCGCGCGTCTCGGCGAGGCGCTGCGCGTCAGCAGCCAGACAGGCCTGCCGCGCTTTCAAACGTTGCAGCCGCTGTACAACTTGTACGACCGCGCCAACTATGAAGCCGATCTGGAGGCGGTGTGCATCAGCGGCGCCTTGGGCGTCATGCCGTACTTCTCACTGGCCAGCGGCTTCCTCACCGGAAAGTATCGTTCGAAGCAAGATCTCCAGAAAAGCAAGCGTGGCGCGTTCGTCGAGAGCAAGCTTGAACGAACGCGGTCTGAGAATACTGGCGGCACTCGATGAAGTGTGTGCCGAATTGCAATCGACACCGACACGCGTGGCGCTGGCCTGGTTGCTCGCGCGGCCCAGCATCACGGCGCCGATCGCGAGCGCCACCTCGTTGAGCCAACTCGAAGAGTTATTTGCCTCGACGCGGCTCGCAATTGAGCGCCGCCGCGATCGAGCGGCTGAACCGCGCCAGCGCCTGACAGGCGGCGCCTGCAAGCGGATGGCCTACCACGCCAGGATCTGGTGACGAGAGTAAACATCGATGTTGACCAAGGGTAGGCCGCGAGTTAGCGTAGATGTGGCGCAGCGAACCCAATGATGCCGTAGCTTTCATGTATATGAAAATGCGGCAACCGATGGAAAGATAATAATGGCGTTGAAGGTTGGCATCATCAGTGCAAACTGGGGCGCTTTTGCGCACCTGCCCGCTTGGCGCGCCGTCCCCGGCGTCGAGGTCGTGGCAATCTGTACGTCGCGCCGGGAGACGGCAGAGTCGGCCGCCGCTCGCTGCGGCATCGATCGTCCTTTCTGGAACGCGCTCGAGATGGCCGCCGATCCGGACATCGACATCATCGATTGCGGCACTCGGCCCAGCATCCGCGAGGCGATGGTGCTGGCCTGTCTGCAAAACGGCAAACATGTCTACAACGCCATTCCTTTTGCCGCGAGTCTCGACGGTGCGCGCGCTCTGCGCGATGCCTGGCGACCGAGCGGCACGGTCGCAGTGGTCGATGCTTTCTCCGAGTGGCTGCCCGCGCACCGTCTCGCCAAAGAGATGTTGGATCAAGGTTTTCTTGGACGGCCGTTCGGCGGCACCTGCGTGTTCAACATGTCGCTGTTCAATACGCTGAACCCGCGTTTTCCCTACAATTGGTTCGCGCAATCGGGCCTTGGTGTATCGGCGGTCCGCAATCTCGGTAGTCATGCCTTGCACATGCTCACCTATCTATTCGGAGAGGTGGAGGAACTGGTCGCCCACGACGGCCGCCTGCTCGACGAATGGCGTTCGCCGGATGGCCAGACGATCAAGGCCGAGACCAACGACTTCGCGAACATGTTGCTGCGGTTCACCAGTGGCTTGGTCATTCAGTTCCAAGTGTCGTGGAATGCACCGCTCGGTCGCGGCTGGTACCTGGACGTGTTCGGTTCCAACGGCCGGATCGTGCTCGACGCACCGTCCTTTCCAACCTGCCGCGACACGACCTTGCATGCGGGTAAACTGGGCGCCGCAGGTCTGGAGCGCATCGAGATTCCGCAGAGATTGAAGAAAACATCCGCGGTTGGCATCGATGCGGACTGCGATATTCAACCCTCGTATCCCATGGCATTGTCGATGAATGCCATGGTGCAAGCGATCCGCGGCGAGGGGAGGGCGCGCCCCGACTTCGACCAGGCGTGGCGGGTGGAGAAATTGCTGGAAGCGGTGCGCCGCTCCGCGGCTGAGCGCCGCTGGATCAGGCTCGACGAGATCATCTGATGCTGACCGTGCATCATCTCGCCTCTTCTCAATCCGAGCGGATTGTGTGGCTGTGCGAGGAACTCGAGTTGCCCTATGAATTGGTGAGATACGAGCGCGACCCGGTCACTCGCCTGGCGCCGCCGGGTATAAGGCTGCAGCTTCGGCACGGCGCCGGTCATCACGGATGGCGATCTCGTCCTCGCTGAATCGGGAGCCATCGTCGAATACCTGTGCCGCCGCTACGCGGGCGGGCGCTTCATTCTGGGTCCGGAGCATGCGGATTTCACGAATTATTTGTATTGGTTCCATTTCGCCAACGGCTCGATGATACCGAGCTTCATGGTGGATGTAGTGACCCGGCAGTCGGCGCTGCCTCGAGCGGTCCGGCACTCCGCTGATGGCCGCAGTCAACGGGCGTTGAAAATGATCGAGGATCGATTGGCTCGCGCGAGCTTCTTCGCGGGCGAGGAATTTACCGCCGCGGACATTATGATGTGCCTGCTGCGCTTCTTCGCGACGCGTGATGCTGCCGCGTATCCCAATGTTGAGGCCTACCTGAAACGCCTCGCTCAGCGACCTGGCTGCCGGCGGGCTATGGCCAGGGCCGAGCCGAATCGTCCGGCCCTGCCTTGAGAAGTCAGCAGTGGTTTTGCACGAACGGAATGACGCACATGGCAGCAAATAGTCGTAGAGTCGCGGTGGTCACCGGTGCCAGTTCCGGAATCGGCAAGGAGACGGCGAAAGCGTTGGCAGCCCAGGGCTGGCGTGTGATCGGCATCGGCCGGGATCCAGATCGCAGCGCCGCGGCCGCGCGGGAAATTCGCGCGGCCTCGAGCGGCGGTGAAGTGGACATGATCCAAGCGGATCTTGCGCTCATGGCCGACGCGGCGCGGGCTGCGCGCGACATCGCGGCCCGTACCGATCGCATCGACGTGCTGGTCAACAATGCCGGCGGCATGGCCAAGCGCAAGGTGATGACCCGCGAGGGATACGAAGAGAATTTTGCGGGAAATCATCTCGGTCCATTTTTGTTGACCACCCGATTGCTGCCGCTGCTGCGCCGCGCCGCCGCCGATGCGCCACGCGGTAGTGTGCGCATCATCAACACCTCGTCCGATGCCAGCGAGATGATCAAGGGAATCCCGTGGGATGATCTGCAGTCGAGCGAGAATTACAGTGCCGGCGCCGCCTATTGCTACGGCAAGCTCGCGAATGTCCTCTTTGCCCGCGGACTGGCGCAGCGCCTCACCGATGATGGCATCGTCGCGCATGCCATGCACCCCGGGGTGGTCGATTCCAACTTCATCACTCATGCCGACGAGCGCACGCAGGCCCATATCCGCAGCTTGAAGTCGCAAACGCCCGCGGAGGGCGCCGACACCCTCATCTGGCTCGCCACGGCGGAAGAGCCGGGCAAGAGCACCGGGGGTTATTTTTACCAACGTAAACCCAGAGCGCCCAATCCCGTCGTCGACGATGCGGCCTACGTCGATCGTCTGTGGGCGGTGAGCGAGAAACTCATTGCCAAGGCAGGCCTATGACGCGCCCATCAAGGATGAGCGGACCAGCGATCGCATCTTCGGACAGTGCTGATGGCGGTCGCGTGCGCGTTGGCTTGTCACAATCTAACCCTCGGTGCCGAGGTGCAGCCGGTGTCTCCCGCATGCCCCGAAAATCGCCGGATGGGACGAATTCATCGAAGGCCTGCGTAACTTGCCGGCATCAATGCTGGCGAAGCTACCGGAGTCCGAACGCAACGATCCCCAGGTGCAGCAGGAGGTCGGCCGGCTGATGCTCGCGGCGCTGACCGTCTCCAGTCTGGATGCGCTCGGTAGTGACGGCGATCATCCGGTTTTCCTCGCGCAGCTCGGGCAGACGCTGAACGTGGGGCAGCCCAATGCCGATACGGTCTATCGCGTTGCCCGAATTACGCCGGGTGGAACTTATCGGCTTCGGGGCCGGCGCGGGACACTGCGAATGTTCAAGATCAGCCAGGTCAGCCCGAACTTAGGCGAGGGTGGCACTAACGCCAAACATGTGGGAGCGGCCAGCACTGACGGCGACGCTAACGCCCTTAAGGTCGATCACGAGGGACGCTTCGACGTCCTGCTCAGTCCCGTGCGGCCCGCGGGTTACAGCGGGGACTGGTGGCAGCTCGATACCTCCGCCAATCGGCTGCTGCTGCGCATGGTGAGTTCGGATTGGAAGAAGGAAGTGGATCCGACGATTTCGATCGAGCGTGTGGACGTTCCGGTGAACCGGCCCCGTCCGGCGGCGGCCGATCTGGAGCAGCGTCTGCGCCGCCTTCCCGCGGCGACAAGCTCCATCGCGTTGCTCTTCGTCGACCACGTGGAGGGTCTGCGTCGTCAAGGGTTATGTCAACACCTTGAAGATCTTCGATACCTCCCAGCTGGGCGGTTTGACCGGTCAGTTCTACTACGAGGGCGCCTACGAGCTGCGCGATGACGAAGCCTTGATCGTCGAGGCCAAGGCGCCCGCGAAGTGCGCATACCGGTCAATGATTCTGACGAACGAGCTTTATGAGACCACCGATTGGTATAACAACCAGAGCAGCTTGAACGACTCCCAGGCGAAAGCAGACGCGGACGGCGTGCTGCGCATCGTCGTCTCGGCGCGGGATCCTGGCGTGCCGAACTGGCTGGATACGGCCGGCTATGGCCGAGGGTTGATGCAGGGCCGGTGGACCGGCTGCGATTCGCAACCCATTCCAGCCGTGCACAAGGTTCTCCTGGCGGACCTTCGAAAATCTTTGCCGCCGCAGACGCCGACGATTGCGCCCGACGAGCGACAGCGGCTGATTCGGGAGCGACGCGCGGAACTGCAACAGAGGCCGCTGTGGTGACGGACCGCCCGGTCAATCCGTTCGATCTGAGCGGCAGGGTGGCGGTCGTGACCGGCGGCGCCAGCGGCATCGGCACGGGCATCGCAGCGGTCTTGGCGGAATCCGGCGCTACGGTGGTCATCGCCGACCGCGACGAAGCGGGTGCCAAGAGGCAAGCCGCGACGCTGATCTCGGCCGGCCACCAGGCTGCTTCGGTGTGCATCGATCTCGCCGACGAAGCCTCGATCGTGCGCGGCAGCGGCGAGATCATGTCGAGCTTACGGCGTGCCGTGGGTACTGGTCAACAACGCGGGCCTGCAGGATCGCGAGCTACTGCTGGAAGGAACGGCGGCACAGTGGGATCGCATGAATGCGGTGAATGCACGCGGGCCGTTTTTGATGACCCGCGAGATCGCGCGGGCGATGGTGGCGAAGGGGCAGGGCGGGCGGATCGTCAACATCGCCTCGGCAGCCTTGGTGGGATCCCTCATCAAGGGCCTGGCAGCGTATGCCGGTGCCAAAGGGGCGTTGCTGGCCTTAAGTCGGGCCAGCGCCTTCGAGCTGGCCGAGCATGCGATCACGGTCAACACCATTTTGCCGGGCGGCGTCGCCACCCCCGGTGCCATCGGCGCAAAGGGACCGCCTCCCGAGGGACCTGCGAGGCGGCGGCCGCCGCTCGGCATGTGCGAACCCCGGGACATGGGCGCCGCGGTGCTGTTCTTCGCCTCTCCGGCCGCTCGCTCTGTCACGAACCAAGTGCTGTCGGTCGACGGCGGTTGGTCGCTGACGCATCACATGAGCATCCATTTGAAACCCACCGACATCCTTCTCACCGACCAAGTCGCCATCATCACCGGCGGCGGCGGCGGCATTGGCAGAGCGATCGCACTCGCGTATGCGGCGGTCGGCGCGGACATCGTGATCGGTGACATCGTTCCCGAGCGTTGCGAGGAGACCGCCGCGCGCGTACGCGAACTCGGGCGCCGCGCACTGGCGGTTGCCACCGACGTCACCGACACGAATCAGATCCGTGCATTGATCGGCGGCGCCACAGAGCATTTTGGACGCATCGATATTCTCGTGAACAATGCCGGCGGCGTCAGTGGGCGGCCGTTCCTCGAACAGTCCGAACGGTCTTGGCGCCGTCACATCGACCTCAATCTGGTCAGCATGTTCGCGGCCACGTCGGCGGCTGTTCCCGTCATGATTCGCGGCGGGCGCGGCGGCTCCATCGTCAATGTCAGCAGTATCGAAGCCTCGCGCGCGGCGCCGAATTTCGCGGTTTATGCCGCGTGCAAGGCCGGCATGCTGAATTTTACCCGCACCATGGCGTTGGAACTCGCGGATCATGCCATCCGCGTCAATGCCATCGCGCCTGACTACACCGTCACGCCCGGCACGCGCGGCAATCACACAGGACCGGTGGATCCCGCCACCTGGGTGGAGCCGACGCCGCAACAGGCTGATGCCACCGCGCGGCGCATCCCCGCCGGACGCCCGGGGATCGACGAGGAGTGCGGCAGCGTCGCGGTATTCCTCTCGTCCAACATGAGCAGCTATGTCAATGGCACGGTCATCCCGGTTGACGGGGGCTCTTGGGCATCGAGCGGTTGGCTGCGCAACAAGAGCGGCAAATGGACGCTGGTGGGCGACGTCGATTCCTCGGCTCCGAATCCTTCCAACAAGACCGACTCGCATGAAAATCAATGTAACCCTGCCCTTTGACAACATCGAAAGCCCGCAGGAGTTCCTGCTGCCTGAAGCCGTGGCCGAGGTTGCTGCGCTCGCGGAACGAGTCGGATTCGACGGCGGCAACGTGACGGATCATCCGTGCCCATCGGCCCGCTGGCTCGATTCCGGCGGCCACTACGCGCAAGACCCCTTCGTCATGCTGTCGTTCGTCGCCGCGGCCACTCGCAAATTGCGCCTACAGACCGGCATCCTCGTGCTGCCTTATCGCAACCCGTTCATCACCGCCCGTGCCGTTGCGACGCTCGACGTCTTCTCGGGCGGCCGCGTCACCCTGGGTTTGGGTGCCGGATACCTCAAGGGCGAGTACTTCGCGCTCGGCGCCGATTTCGAACGCCGCAACGACATCATGGATGAATACATCCGCGCCATGAAGACGGCTTGGCAGGGCGTGGAGTTTTCCTTCAAGGGTACGGGCTATGAGGCGCGCGGCGCTCGCATGCTGCCCGCGCCGCTGCAGAGGCCGCATCCACCGCTACTGATCGGCGGCAATTCGCATCGTGCCATTCGCCGCGCCGTTGAACTGGGGGATGCGTGGTGTCCGTTCTTTACCTCCGGACCGGTTTCGGCGACCTCGCGTACCGCGCCGATGGCGAATGAGAGCGATCTCGCCGAAGGCATCCGCTATTTGCGCGAGCATTGCGAGAAATTCGGCCGCGAAATTCCGCCCAAGATCGTGGTGAGCAGCATCACCTCGACCGGCGAGAAACTGAGTAGTGCGGCGCTGATTGACAAGATTGGCCGCTTGCATACCATGGGCGTCAGCGGCGCGGCGGTGCATATCGAAGGCAAGACGCGCGCCGAGTGGTGCGAGCATGCCCAGCGCTTTGGTTCTGACGTGCTCGCGAAGCTTCCCAAGGCCTGAAGCTCATGAGTACGGTGTCCGCATTACTTCAACGTGCGCGGGCCGCGACGGCGCTCGATGAATTTGGCGAAGATTCCTTCCGTGAGGGATTGGAAATCCTCGTCGCATCGGCTGAAGCGGAGGCCCGACTGACCGAACGCGGGCGTGCCGCCTTCGAGATGCAGGTAGTCGAACATCTTTGCAATCGCCTGCAAGTTGAACATTGGTACCGCCTGCATCCGGAGATCGACGAGCAGGAAATCGTTGCGCCCCTGATCGGCTTGGGGTTGCCGCGCACCGGCTCGACCGCGCTGTCCTGCCTGCTCGCGGCAGACCCGGCCGTGCGCACGATTCGCAACTGGGAGGCACAGCAGCCCTGCCCGCCGCCCGAGAGCCGCGACGCAAGAAAGCGATCCGCGCATCCAGAAATCGGAGCTCATGCTGGAGCGGCGCAACCGGCTGTTTCCCCGCATGAAGATGATGGTGCCGAGCACGACGACGTCGCCCACCGAATGCCAGACCTTCATGGCCTACGATTTCAAATCGCAACTGTTTCAGGCGATGTTTCAAATTCCCAGCTATATCGAGTGGCTCAATCACGAGGCCGATCTGGTGCCGACCTACCGCTACGTGAAGCGGGTGCTCAAGCTATTGCAATGGCATTGCCCGCCGAATCGTTGGCGATTGAAGAATCCCTCCCATTGCCTCTTCATCGATGCGCTGGCTGAAGTGTTTCCCGATGCGCGGTTCTGGATGACGCACAGGGACGTTGCGAGCGTCATCCCGTCGGTCGCCGACCTGTACTACGAACTGACCAAAGCCTTTTCGGACGCCGTGGACACGATGTGGCTGGGACGCATGACCACCGATTTCTGCGAGTTGGGCATGCGCCGCATGATGGCATTTCGCGACGCCGGCAACGACCACTCGCTTTGTCGACATTTATTTCACGCCGTTTCAGAAGGATCCATTCCCGTACGTTGCGCAGCTTTACGACTTTCTGGGCGAAGAGTTCACGCCGCAGGCGCGCGCACGGATGGAGGCGTGGCGGCGCGAGACGCCGCGCGACAAGCATGGCGGACATGGTGTACGACCCGGCCGATTTCGGCCTCGACCCCGCGCAACTGCGGGAACGGTTTGCCTTTCTACTCGGAGCGATTCAAGGGCGTCTTGGCGGTTTGACAGCGCCTCACAAGAGCAGGAGGGGCAATGACCATCGATATCGACAAGCTGAGCGGGGGTCTGGCCGTGGAGAAAGACCTGGTGTTGCCCGGCAAGCCGCAGGATCCCGAGATGCGTGAGAGCGTCTCGGTGTGGCTGTTCGAGGAGCAGCGGTGAGTTCGCCATGCCGCGCACGGGTATCGAAGCCGAGGCGTCGTCCTGGGAAGATCGCCGCTTGCAGGCGAACTTCGCCTTTGCCGACGGCCGGGTGCTGAACGGTGCCGGGCGTGGGCCTGCGCCGTCGGCGATCGGGCCTGACGGGCGGGCGACCGTCATCGGCGCCGGTGCGCTGACGTTCCGCTGCATCGAACCGTTCCGGCGCTGGTCGGTGACCTTCGATGGCCCCGCGCTCGACGGCCATGTATCCGAACAAATCGACGGCCGGTTCAAAACCAAAAAGCCGACGCCGACCCAGGTGCGGTTGGAGGCGGAAATGACCATGGTGACGCCGGCGTGGGTCCAGGAAGTCTCCGGTGATATCGCCAACATGACGAAGGAGGAAGCCGCCAATGCGCAGGCCATGGGTCTCGGCTATCGCTTCGAGCATCATTTTCGGGCGACAGGGCATGTTGGCCATCGACGGCCGGACGCGTCGACTTCAAAGGCACCGGCACGCGCATCCACCGCCAGAGCATTCGTCGGCTCGAGGGGTTCACCGGCCATTGTTGGTTGTCCGCGCTGTTCCCGGATGGCCGCGCCTTCGGCTGCCTGGCCTATCCACCGCTCCCCGGCCAGATCGGATTATTCGTACAACGACGCCGTTATCTATCAGAATGGCCGCATGATTCGCAGCGCGCATCCTCAAGGCCCCGTTTCTGCGACGCATCGTCGCCCGGGGCGATGATGCGTCGGTGGAACTGGAATCCGAGTTGGGGATTACGCGCATCAAGGGAGTCACGGCGCTCTCGACTTTCCGCATCGGTAATCCCGACATGGGCGGTCTGAACCTGCAGCAGGGCGGAGCGCTATTTACCTGGGACGGCCAGCGTGCGTATGGCATGGTCGAGCGGTCAAGTCATGAGAGCCTGACCACGTTCGGCTGACGATGTGCAGACCTGGCATCGCCAGTTCCTTGCGTTTGAACATCTTTCTTACGCGTGGCTCCAGATCTTACTTATGATGCGTCATGGATCGAGCTAGTCAACCTGGCATATCACCCGTCGCTGACGCACGGATGCGGCGCACCCGCAAGGCATTGCATGCCGCCATGCTGGTACTGCTTGAGCGCAAGCAATTCGATCAGGTCACCATCCGCGAAATCGCGGCAGAGGCGGGGATTGGGTACGCCACGTTTTTTCGCCACCATGCGTCCAAGGCGGAACTGCTGGAAGAGGTGGCGGCGGAACAAATCGGGCATCTCATGGCCTTGACGTTGCCGCTGCTGGATGCGGCTGACACGCGAGTCGCATGCCTGGCGCTTTGCAAATACGTCGGCGAACATCGAGCACTTTGGTCGGCTCTTCTGACCGGCGCCGGGCGCGTGATGCGCGAGGAATTCATTCGGCTGGCAGCGCAGGATTCAGCCTCTTTGGGTCGTACCCGCAGCTGGCTACCGGTCGAATTGGGAGCGATCTACGGAGTCACGGCAACCGTCGAGATTCTGACCTGGTGGCTGCGCAGGCCCGACGAATATACCGCGGAACAGATTGCCGAGATCATCGACCGGTTGGTCGTGATCCCAACGATTGGGGCCGGTTGATCAAAGCGCGCGGGCGATACCGTTACTGCTTGGAGCCGAAAAAGGGGTACGTGCCCATGAAGCCGGCCTTGGCCTTGCCGCTGATGTTCTTACCCTCAATCACGCCGGTGCATTCGAGCTTCATCTTCATCGGCTTGGTCACGTAGTTGATCCAAGAAATATTGCGGCCATCAAACTTCACGTCGCTGATCGGTGAGGTCACTCCCTCGCCGGACTGGCTCCCGCTCAGGCTATCGCCGCTGCGCACGATCGAAGCGTCGTTGCCACGGGCCCGGTCGGACTCTTGATCGTGAGATTCCACGTGCCTTCCACTGAGCGGGGTCCGCACTCGAAGACGCAACCGCATCGCTGGAACTCGGCTTGTTGGTGGTCATGGGTAGTACCTTGTTATGGGCGGGAGGGGCCATCAATCGGCGGGGGCAATGGTCACACGAAGCCCGTCCAAGGCCTCCGTCATCGGAATTTGGCACGAGAGGCGCGACGGCGCGCCGCGATGGTCCGAGCCGCTGAGCAAGGCATCTTCGTCCGCGCTCATGGGCGGCAAGCGATCGGCGTAGTCAATGTCGACATAGACATGGCACGTGGCGCAGGAACAGCAGCCGCCGCACAGCGCCAGCAGCTCTCCGATTCCTTCATTGCGAATGGCCTCCATCACGGTACGGTTCGCTTCGGCATTGACCTTTCGCGTCTCACCGCTTTGGGTGGTGACTATCAGTTGCGGCATGGTGTCAATGTCCGATCGGCGGAGGGAGTGAACTCTAAATGCAGCTGCTTCAGCCCGCGCAGCAGGTAGACAGGCTCATGCTGGTAGCGGCGATTGGACGGCGGGGCCATGCTGCTCTTCCGAGATGCGGATGTCGGTGAGGCGTTCAAGCAACCGGTCAAGACTTGCACGCACTTCGGTGCGCGCCAGCGGCGCGCCGGCGCAGGTATGCGCCCCTCGGCCGAACGCCAGATGTTCGCGGATGTTCGGGCGGCCAAGCCGGAATTCATTGGGATTGTCGAACTTTCGCGGATCGCGGTTGCAGCCCCCATTGAAGATCGACACGGTGGTACCTGCGGCAAGGTCGACGCCGCCGACCTGGGTGGAGCGAACCACGAGGCGCGAGGAACATTTGACCGGGCCGTCCATCCGCAGAACTTCCTCGATGAACTCAGGAATTCGCTGGCGTTCTTTGCGCAGCAGATCCTGCAGGTCGGGCCGTTCGCCGATCACCTGCAAGGCGGCCGATAGCACGCGAGCCGTGGTGTCCTGTCCGGCGCCGAACAGGAATGAGGCCACCCAAACGATATCGCCCACGTCCGGCAGCGAACCGTCGGGAAATTTTGTGTTGGCCAGATCAGTGAGTATGTCCGAGCGCGGATTTGCCCGGCGGTCGGTGATGTATTCTTCGAAATAGTTGAAGAGAAATCCGAAGAATTCAACACCGATTGGCGGTGGGTTCTCTTCCATCTGTTGCGGGAGAGAAAAGGCCTGGTCACGAAACGTCTTGCGGTCCCCTTCCGGAATTCCGAGTAGGTCCGCGATCACCAGCATCGCGTAAGGAGAGGCGTATTCCGAGATCAGCTCCAATCGGCCCTTGGCCACGAACTCATCGATCTGCTTGTTGGCCTGGCTCCAGATGAATTCCTCGTTGCTTTTCAGCCGGCTCGGCGTGAACAATCGCATCAAAAGCGAACGATGTTTGGCGTGCTTGGCGCCGTCCATCGTGACGATCGCGCCATAGGCCAGCATCTGTTCCCGGTATTCCTCGATTTGCGCGCTGATATCATCGCCCTCGGGTGTGAAGGGCAGTTCGGGGATCGGACCGAACGCGCTGTTGACGGAGGAGAACGTCTGGGAGTCGTTGACGATGGCCAGCGCCTCCGCATGACCGGTCACGGCGACTACATTGCGATGCGGCAGACGTGTCACCGGCCCCTTGTTGCGCAGATAGTCGAAATAGGGGTACGGGTCATTAACCAAGGAAAGGTCGGTGAAGAAATCCACTTGATCGAAACGGTTCACTCAGACTCCGCGCGGCGATTCTCGGAAGTTACGAGACACAATGGATCATATGATCTACAATTAGCGCATATCATTGGGCCTGGGAAGGGCCGATCATGACCTGCGATATTGCGATCAACTGAGCAAGCTTGTCGATAGCAGAAGAAGGCGCTATCACCCGTGCTGAAGCCAAAGGAGGGGATACATGAATATGAGCGGCGAGCAGCGCATAGCGGCCCCTCGTCAACGGGTCTGGGAGGCGCTGAACGATCCCGAGTCCTGCGCGCGAGCATTCCCGGCTGCCAGAGCCTCGAAAAAGAAGCGGATGATCGTTTCACCGCGACGGTGGAAGTGAAGGTGGGTCCGATCGGCGCACGCTTCAAAGGCGCGGTTTCTTTGACCGACCTCGATCCACCCAACGGCTATATTCTCAGCTTGCAAGGCAACGGGGGTATCACCGGCTCGGTCAAGGGAAGCGCGAAAGTTCGGCTGCGAGAGGATGCCGGCAGTACGCTGATTGCCTTTGAAGTCGACGCTGAGGTTGCGGGTCGCATGGCTCAACTGGGCGGTCCCATCATCGATGCGACCGCGAAGCAGTTGGCGGACAAGTTTTTTAGTCGCTTCGGCGAAATCGTCGGCGGGACAGCGCAACCGGCCGAAGCCGCCCGCGCAAGGGCCGCAGCGCCGCTCAGCGCGCCGGCGGCGCTCGCGAGCTCGTCTGCGTCTTCGGGAGGTTTACCGATGGCATGGATACTCGCGACCGTTGTTGCGGCGCTGCCCGGTTTCCTCCTCGGTCGCGGCCAGGGTGGTGCCGGCTCGGATTGGGCCGGACTTGCGATCGGACTGCTGTTGATCGTGGTGGCGGGCGCCGCTTTCGATACGGGCGTCGAGCGGCCGCACCGGTGATCATGCTCGACAACGCGCTGCTGCGGCGGCTGATCGAGAGAGACGAAAGAATGAAGCCCGCTCCGTTCGATTATGTGGTCCCGACCACTATCGATGAGGCCTGCGCCATCCTCGCCGAAGCGGGCGGCGGCGCGACCGTGCTGGCCGGTGGACAGACGCTGATGCCGCTTCTGAATCTGCGGATGAGTCAGCCTTTCGTCATCGTCGATATCAACAGAATCGCGGAGCTCAAGGGCATCGAGCACGTCAATGGTTGCACGCGCATCGGGCCGATGACGCGGCAATGCGAAGCGACGGCGAGCGAGCCTCTGGCTCGCGACTTGCCGGTGGTGGTGCAGGCGGTGCAACACGTCGGGCACCATCAGACGCGCAATCGCGGCACGATTGGCGGCTCGATCGCGCTCGGGGAGCCTGCGGCGGAACTGCCAGCCACCGCAGTGGCGCTGGGCGCCTCGTTCGAGGTGCGCTCGACCCGCGGTACCCGGCATATCTCGGCGCGTGAATTCTATCTCGGACCCTATATGACTGCGCTGGAAGCAGACGAGCTGTGACCCGCATCTCTTTTCCCGACTGGCCGACAGGGCCACATCACGCTATTCCGCGAAGTGGCGCAGCGGCCCGGCGACTTCGCGTTGTCGGCTTGGTCGGCGCAATATCCGTCGAGGGCGGCCTGGTCGTTCGCGCCGGGTTTGCGTGGTTCGGCATGGGGCCGACTCCCATCAGGGCGAAGGCTGCGGAATAGATGCTTATCGGCCAATCGCTCGATAGCATCGACCCGCAGGCAGCCGCCGAAGAGGCCATCGCTGACACCGCGCCCTTCGACGACCATCATGCCAGCGCTGAATATCGCCGCACCGTCGGTCAGCGAATTTTCGCCCGCACGCTGCGCGAGGCGCTGGAAGTTGAGCAGCTCGCATGAGCAATCATCAGATCAAAATGATCATCAACGGCCGTCGCCACGCCGGCAATGTCGAGGCGCGCGTGTCGCTCTCCGACTTCCTGCGCGGCGATGCCGGCTACACCGGCGTACATGTCGGCTGCGAACACGGCGTCTGCGGCGCCTGCACGGTGATCGTCGATGGCAAGGCGGTCCGCAGTTGCCTCATGCTGGCCGTGCAAGCGGATGGCGCAGAAGTCATGACCGCTGAAGGACTCGCCGCGTCGGATGGCACGCTGCATCCGGTGCAGCAGGCCCTGCTGGAGGAGCATGCGCTGCAATGCGGATTCTGCACGCCCGGCATCGTGATGACGCTTGCCGCACTCACCAACGGCGACCACAGGCCCAGCGAGGCGCAGATCCTGGAAGCGCTTTCCGGCCATATCTGCCGCTGCACGGGCTATCAAGGCATCCGCCGCGCGGCAAAGAAGCTTGCCGGCTGCCGGGGAGACAAATCATGAAGCCATCCGTCATCGGCACCGGGCGCTATATTGGCCAGCGCGTCCGGCGAAAGGAAGATCCACGCCTGCTGACGGGCCGCGGCCAGTTCGTCGACGACATCGCTCTGCCGGGCATGCTGCAGGTCGCCTTCGCGCGCAGCGCCATCGCACGAGGCAAAATCCTCTCGATCAACGTAGCAGCGGCGCGCGAAGTTCCCGGCGTACATGCGGTCTACACTCAGGAAGACCTGGCCCACTTCAAGGTCGACATGCTGAGCTTTTTCTTTATCCCGCCGGAGGTAGAGATAACGCCGCTGGCGAACGGGCGGGTCGCCTATGTGGGCGAGCCGGTAGCGCTCGTCATTGCCGACAGCCGCCACAGTCGCCGAGGACGCCGCCGCTCTCATTGAGATCGAGTACGCGGAGGAAGATCCGCTCGTCACCATTGCCGACGCGCGCAGCGGCGCGCCGGTTCATCCCGGCATCGGACAACAACATCGCCGCGCAGGCGGGAGATGAGGAGATCGGCGAAGACCTCGAGGCGATGCTCAAACGCGCACCGCACCTCATCACTCACAAAGTGACTCACCAGCGTATCTCGCAATCGCCGATGGAGACGCGCGGGATCGTCGTCACGCGCGATGGCTCCGAGGAGCTGACGCTGTACATCACCTGCCAGAGTCCGCACTTGGTGGCGCGCTGGACCTCGCTCGCACTCGGCCTGCCGCAGACCGCAATCCGTGTGATTGCCAAGGATGTGGGAGGAGGATTCGGTCTTAAGAACCACCCGTGGAAGGA
This sequence comes from uncultured Gammaproteobacteria bacterium, assembly GCA_963749775.1. Classification (GTDB taxonomy): domain Bacteria; phylum Pseudomonadota; class Gammaproteobacteria; order Steroidobacterales; family Steroidobacteraceae; genus Bog-1198. The sequence continues at coordinate 395,204 of CAVVPB010000001.1, read as the reverse complement.
AGAGGTTTCAGTGATCCTGGCCGCGCTTAAATTCGGCCGTCCATTGAAATGGATCGAGGATCGCTACGAGAATCTCATCGGCGCCAATCAAGCGCGCGAGGCGGAAATGGTGCTGCAGGTGGCGTTCGACGCCGACGGCAAGCTCATCGCTTCGCACGGCGACTACAGCTGCAACAACGGCGCCTGTCCGCAATTGGCGGATTGTAATATCGCGGTCCACATGTTCCTGTGGGCGGCCTACAAGATGCCGGCGTATGGCTTCCTGTCGCGCGGCTGGTACACGAACACGGTGGGCCTTGCCGCCTATCGCGGGCCCTGGGCGATGGAATCTCTCGTCCGCGAAACCGCGCTGGATGTGGCCGCCCGGCGCATCGGAATCGATCCGATCGAGATCCGCCGCCGAAATTTGGTCACGCTGGAGGATCAGCCGACCACGTCGTGTATGGGCATTCCTCTCGAGGACATCACGCCGGCCGAATGCCTCCACAAGCTGATCGAGAAGTTTGACGTGGCCGCCTTTCGCCAAGAGCAACAAGCCGCGCGCAAACAAGGCCGCTACCTCGGGCTCGGGATTGCCGCCTATGTCGAACCGACGGGGGCCGCCGGCAGCTACCCCGTGATGACCGGCGAACTCGCGCAGGTGCACATTGAGCCGACCGGCAAGGTCACGGCGATCATGAGCACGCACTCGCAGGGTCACGGTACGGCAACCACCATGGCGCAGATCATTGCCGATCGGCTCGGGGTTGCTTACGAGGATGTCACGGTTTTCGAAGGGGACAGTTCGCGCGGAGGGTTCTCGCCCGGCGCGGCAGGCAGCCGCCAAGGCGTGATTGCGGGGGGCGCCGCCATCATGGCCTCCGACATGCTGGCCGCCAAGGTGAAGCAGATCGCCGCTCACCTGCTGAATGTCAGTGCCGACGCCATTCGCATCGAAGACGGCATGCTGCATGTCGAAGGCGCCCCGGAAAAGTCGCGTTCGCTGCGCTCGATCGCCGAGATCGCCTACGGCGAGCCCGACCGTCTGCCGCCTGGTTTCGATTCAGGACTTGAGGCGCAATATCGCTACCAGCCACCGCCGTTGACCCTGGCGAGCGCGGCCAACGCCTGCGTGGTCGAGGTGAGCGCCGAAACCGGCTTCGTGAAAATCCTGCGCTGGATATCCTCCGAAGATTGCGGCACGGCCATCAACCCGGCGGTGGTCGAAGGTCAGATCGCCGGGGGCCTCGCTCAGGCCATTGGCACGGTCCTGTTGGAGGAAATGGCCTTTGATGCGCGCGGCAATCCGACCGCAGCAACTTATAAGGACTACCTCCTGCCGGCCATCAGCGACATTCCGGACTTCGAGTTCCTGCATGCCCACACGCCCTCGAAATCCGTGGGCGGCATGCGCGGCGTCGGTGAGGGCGGTGCGATTATCGGGCCCCCGACATTGGTGAACGCGATCGCCGACGCCCTCGCTCCTTTTGGCGAAGTGCCGGTGGAACTGCCGCTGACGCCTGCCAAGCTCCTGAGCGTCATCGAGGGGCGCGACCTTTGCAGTGCCGCTGCGTCCATCGAGCAGAAGGCCGCCAGTCCGGTCGAGATCTGCCCTGTCATTGAAGCTCCAACTCCGCAGGCGCCGGTGGCTCTGCCTGCCGAAGACTCCATCGACGGCGACTGGAAAATGGTCCTCTCAACGCCCATGGGACCGCAGGAAATGACGGGGCATTTCGAGAGCGACGGCGATTCGCTGAAGGGTTACTTAAGCAGCCCCGAAGGTCAGCAGTCGTTCACCGGCACCATCGAAGGCAATCGACTGAAGTTCGATCTCAAAGTGGTGAAGCCGATGAAGATCACGCTCAAATATGAGATTGAGGTGGAAGGGGACAGGCTCAGCTGGCAAGGTGAAGATGGGCATCTTTGGCTCGGCCAAGCTGAGAGGGGAGAGAATGAAAACTTTAGCGGGAGTTACGGACTGATGCGAAGAATTAGATTGCGCTTTGAAGTGAGCACTTTGATCGCGTTGCTGGCCACATACCAGTTGCCGCAGAGTTCTGCTGCCGCTGCGAATGCAGCGATTGGCGGCGGCGCCGAATGGCACAGCGTGAACGCCGACAGCGACGAGACGGGTTATAGCCGCCTGGATCAAATCACCTCAACGAACGTCGGCCGGCTTGGGCTGGCCTGGCACCTTGACTTGCCCGGGGAGGCGAGCCTGCAAGCCTCGCCAATCGAAGTCGGTCACTTACTGTATTTCACCGGGTCCTATGCAACCGTTTATGCGGTGGATGCGGTCAGCGGCAAGCTCGTATGGAAGTTCGACCCGAAGACCTGGGAGCACAATCCCACCAAGATGAACTTCGGCTTCGGAGCGAATCGGGGCGCCGCGTACGCCAACGGCAAAATCTTTTCCGCCGCGCTGGACGGTCGGCTATTCGCGCTCGATGCGAAGACCGGACGAATGATCTGGAGCACGGAGACCACCGATCCGAAGTCTGGCCAGACCATCACGGGTGCTCCGCGCGTATTCAACGGCAAGGTGATCATCGGCCAGGCCGGTGCCGACTTCGGCATGCGAGGGTACGTCACCGCGTATGACCAGGCGACTGGAAAACAGCTGTGGCGCTTCTACATGGTACCCGCCAGTCCGGAGGCCAACAAGGGCGATCCGGCCATGGAAGCCGCTGCCAAGACGTGGAGCAGTGATTTTTGGCAGAAGACGGGCGGAGGCGGTGGGCCGTGGGACAGCATCACCTTCGATGCCGAACTCAACCGCATTTATGTTGGCACCGCCAACGCCTCGCCTTACGACGCCGAAGCACGCAGTCCTGGCGGCGGCGACAACCTCTATACGGCGTCTATCGTCGCGCTCGACGCCGATACCGGCAGGTATGTGTGGCACTACCAGATCAATCCGCGCGACAGCTGGGATTATGATTGCACCCAGCAGATGACGCTGGCGACCCTCACCATTGACGGCCGTCATCGCAAAGTACTGATGCAGGCGCCGAAGAACGGCTTCTTCTATGTGATCGATCGCCAGAACGGCAAGGTCATTTCAGCCGAAAAGTTGGGCAAGGTGACCTGGGCCGACCACATTGACCTTAAGACCGGCCGTCCCGTAGAAAATCCGAACATTCGCTACGAGACGGGCCCGTCCACCATCTATCCCTTCAATTCCGGCCTGCATAGTTTTATGCGCATGGCCTACAGTCCGGCGACGGGGCTGGTCTATATTCCGACCATGCAGATGGCCACCCGCTTTCACCGGGGCGAGCCGGATGACAAGGACTTCAATGTATCCGGATTGAACGTGGCCAGTGTCGGCGCCGATCCCGGCGACGGCAAGGGCACGCTCCTCGCCTGGGATCCGGTGGCGAAGAAGGCGCGCTGGCGCGCGCCGCTTGACAAGCTGTGGAACGGTGGCGCGGTTTCCACGGCAGGTAATCTGGTGTTCCAGGGTGCGGCTGACGGCGGGTTCTCTGCCTACGATGCCCGCACGGGCGCGCGACTTTGGCAACAGAATGTCGGCATGGGCATCATCGCATCGCCCATGACCTATTCCGTGGGCGGCCAGCAGTACGTTGCGGTATTGGCAGGATATGGCGGCTCGGCGGCGGTCTTAAGTGACATCATGAACGTCGGATGGAAGTACTCTGGACCCCGCCGGCTTCTCGTCTTCGCGCTCGATAAAAAGTCCGTATTGCCCCCCTCCGCGCCCATGACGCTGAAGGTGAATGTGCAGGACAATCCGGCGGAAGTGCTGGACCCGAAACAGATCGCGATGGGCAAGGCGATGTACATTGCCTGCGCCGCCTGCCACGGCCGTAATATGGTCGCAGTCGGCGGACCCGCGCCGGATCTGCGAGAGTCTCCCATTCCCCTCAGTGCCGAGGCTTTTTGGTCGGTGGTTCATGACGGCACGCTCATCGAACACGGCATGCCCCGTTTCGCCACGTTCGGCAAACCCGAAATTGAAGCCCTGCGCCAGTACATTCGCGAACGCGCGCGGGTCGACTGGCGAAGCAATGAATTGAACGCGCCGGCCGCACCGGTACGGGGCGAGGGTCGAAGTTGCGACGGTCTGCTGTTGCGAAGCTCGTGGCTCATGAGCCGGGATGCAGCTGATCCGAGTCGCACGTGACGATGCTGGGAAGCCGTAGCTCATGAGTAGTTCGTGCAATCCTCGTTCACGGGGCCACGTGTTTAACTGTGCCGGCGAGCCGCAGCGTGATGAGAAGCCGATGTCATCGCAGCTACACGGACGCGGTGCGCCTGTCCGGATCGCCCGCGATGAACGGACGATCAGGATCGAGCGCGTGGGGGCAAGGACCGACCACCGACTCGTCGACCATTCGCGGCGCGAATGTCGATATGAAAAGCGTGCCAATCGGCATCGATCCAGCCCACTCAGAGTCTGGCATCTCTTCCACGGCGCGGCGGGAAAGCATGCTGGCGACGGGCTCGAGACGCAGGATCTCCTCAAGGATGGCGAATTGCTGCTCGTCGGTGCCGGCGAGGAAGCGCGCGCGCAGTGCATCGCTCTCGAACAGATGCCAGGCCGCCATGACAATGAACTCCCTGGTAGTCACCATGCCCGCCGCGGCATAGGTCATGCACTCGATCATGATCGCACGGTCCGAGTAGTCCTCGTCGAGGAGGTGCGAAATGATATCGTCCCGCCGAGCGTGCGCGGCGCGCGCGGATGGCCGGGCGGACATCGCGATAGTAAAACTTGAGTGCGCGAAATCCCACGCGATCGGTTCGAGCAGGCGCGCTAGCCACTTCCAGCGGATGCGCGGGGCCGAGAGTGCTGCGCCGATTCGTGCCGCCATGGACGCTTGGTTGCTGTTGGTAAGGCCAACGATCTCGGCGGCCACGGCGACGGTCATTTGATGCGCGACCTTGTCGAGCGAGGCGTGTACCGGCTTCTTGCACTCCTGCGATCAATGCCTCCGCCGTCCGTTCCATCAGCGGGCGATACCGACTAGCCACCGCGGTTGGCGTGAAGAATCGTGCGATTGCGCCTCGTTTCTTGCGGTGCGGCTCGCCGTCCAGGTAGAACACGGGGGCGTGATCAGGATTGCCCGTATCGACTTCATCGGCACCCACGCCGGCCTGCTTCACTTTGCTACTTCGGAGGATCTCTCGCGCGAGCGAGAAACTGCCGACCAGGCGACCGTCTACGGGCACCTTCAATCGCTTCGGCCGCGATGCGAGCCGACTTGCGATCGTCGACTTCGCGGCTGCGACGCGACCAAGCTCACATCGATGCACTATTTGTTCGCCTTGACGTACGCCGAGGGTGAGACACCGAATCGTACTTTAAAGAGCCGCGCCATGTGCGACTGATCCGCGAATCCGAACTGTGAAGCGACCGTGGCGGAACAGTTGCCGTTCATCAAGGATTCGCGAGCACGATCCAAGCGGATGCGCACCACAAAATCCCACGGCGTAAGACCGGTCGAGCGCTTGAACTCGCGCGAAAAGTGAGCGGCGGATAGGCCGACTTGGCTTGCCATGAGGCCCACCGTCAAGGGATCCTGAATATGTTCCTGCAGCCAGGCGAGGAGCGATTTCATTTGATTCGGCGCGATGCCGCCTTTCACTTTCAACTCTGCGGCAGGATGGCCATGTCTGGCGGCCACGGCGTTGACAAATGCACGGATCACTTCGGTGGCCAGCGCCTGTGAGTAATGCGCCTCGTCCTCGACGATCGCAATCAATGCCTGCACCAGTCTCGCAAGCACCGGATCGGCGATGCCCATCCCGGCATCAAGCTCGAAATGGCAGCCCGCTAGAGAATCAAGATACCGGCCGTCAATGGTGCAGGACGCGTAGCGAGAATCCGCCATTCCGCGCACCGAGAATGGACGTCCCTCAGGATTGATCCAAAACTCGAGCGGTGCAAGACGCACCGCAATCCAGCCCGCATCGCCGCGTGTCTCGAAGCAAAGATCATGATCGGCGAGATTCATCGTAAGATGGTGGCCGTTGACCATGATTTCATCGACCTGCCAGCCGCGGCGAAAGCCCGCTTCGAGGTGCAGACCCTCCCACCCGAACGGCTCGGAGGTCAAAAGCCGAGTCTCGCCGTCCGAACGCGGCTCGGCGGCATGCTTCGCCGTGAAGGGCGATCTATTCCTCGAAAGGCTGGTGACGAGCGAGTTTTTCATGTTGCAGCAGAAATCTCCGGTCAGAGCAGCAATCTTCAATCTTGGGCCGCTCTCGAGACTCAAAATGACTTAACGCATGTCGGAACTACCGACCGGCCATAATTTTAACCGATCGGCGATCAACATCATGACATTAGACAAAACCCGCCGCACCCGGCTGCTGGCCGCCGTGGTCGAAGCAACCGTGGCGGCAGGATTTATCGTTTGGGATCATTTTTGCCGCACGTCGGCGGTGGAATACAAGAGCGATTCCTCGCCGGTCACCGAAGCGGATAAAGCGGCTGAAGCCGTGATTCTTGCGGCCTTGCGAGCCGTGGCGCCGGAGATTCCGGTCGTGGCTGAGGAGGAGACCGCCGCGGGGCGTGTCCCGGATGTCGGTGAGGCGTTCTTTCTCGTGGACCCGCTTGACGGAACCAAAGAATTCATCCAGCGCGGCACCGATTTTACCGTCAACATTGGGCTGATCGAAAATGGCGAGCCCACGATGGGTGCCGTTTATGCGCCGGCGCGCGCCACGTTGTATTGGGGCGACTGCGCGTCGAAGCAGGCTTGGCGAGCCTCTCAACCTCCGCACGGCGCCCGCGGCGCTGCGGAGCCGATCAGCGTACGTAAACCCATGAAGCCGCCCTGCGCGGTGGCTTCGAAGTCCCACAACACGGCGGAAACGGAAGCGTGGCTGGCCAACGCCGGCGTGAAGGATAGGGTGTCGATCGGTTCTTCGTTGAAATTCGTCCTCGTGGCGAGCGGAGATGCCGACGTGTACCCGCGGCCCGCGCCTACCATGGAGTGGGACACCGCGGCGGGCGATGCGGTACTGCGCGCTGCCGGAGGACGCGTCTTCGACCTTGACGGTCAACCGCTGGTCTACGGCAAAGAGCGGTTTTTCAATCCTGGCTTCGTGGCCACCGGCTCCTACGAGCCGGCGAGGCTCAGGCCCTTCATGGTGGTCGGTCATGCGAGCGGTGACGTAAAATGAGCAGCGCGATTTCTCTGACGCATTTGCAGCGGCTCGAGGCCGAATCGATTCACATCATGCGCGAAGTGGTGTCCGAGTCCGATAAGCCGGTCATGTTGTATTCGATCGGCAAAGACTCCGCGGTGATGCTGCATTTGGCCCGCAAGGCATTCTTCCCGGCTGCGCCGCCGTTTCCTCTGTTGCACGTCGATACCACGTGGAAGTTTCGCGCCATGTACGAGTTCCGTGAACGGATGGCCAAGGAATCCGGCATGAAGCTCATCGTCTACCAAAATCCCGAAGCTCAGAAACTCGGTATCAATCCGTTCGAGCACGGCTCATCGCTGCACACGGATATGTGGAAGACCCAGGGTCTGAAGCAAGCGCTCGACTTGCATCAGTTCGACGTGGCCTTCGGCGGCGCGCGTCGCGACGAAGAGAAAAGTCGGGCCAAGGAGCGTGTCTTCTCCTTCCGATCCGCGACCCATCGATGGGATCCGAAGAACCAACGGCCGGAATTGTGGGATCTCTATAACACCAAGAAGGCGAAGGGCGAGAGCATTCGTGTATTTCCCATCTCCAACTGGACGGAGTTGGATATCTGGCAATACATCCATCTGGAAAGCATCCCCATCGTACCGCTGTATCTATCGGCGCTCCGGCCTACCGTCGAGCGAGATGGTCTTCTGTTGATGGTGGATGACGATCGGTTTCCGTTGCGCAAGGGCGAAGTGCCGGTCCAAAGATCCATTCGATTCCGTACGCTGGGATGCTATCCCCTGACGGGCGCCGTAGAGAGCACGGCAAACACGCTCCCCGAGGTCATCAAGGAAATGCTGCTGACCACGACATCCGAGCGTCAAGGGCGCGCCATCGATCATGATCAAGCCGCCAGCATGGAAAAGAAAAAGCAGGAGGGCTACTTTTGAATTCCAAAGCGCCGGTCGAGAGCAGCTACCGCGCGGATGACCTCATTTCCGCGGACATCAACACCTATTTACAGCAGCATCAGCACAAGAGCCTGCTGCGCTTCATCACCTGCGGGAGTGTCGATGATGGCAAATCGACACTCATCGGGCGGCTTCTGTACGACTCGAAGATGATCTTCGAGGACCAGTTGGCTGCCTTGGAAGCCGACTCGAAACGGGTGGGCACGCAGGGTGAGAATATCGATTTTGCGCTCCTGGTGGACGGCCTCGCCGCCGAGCGCGAGCAGGGCATCACCATCGATGTCGCGTATCGCTATTTCGCCACGGAGCGTCGCAAATTCATCGTCGCCGACACGCCCGGACATGAGCAATACACGCGCAACATGGTGACGGGCGCATCGACCGCGGATCTTGCCGTCATTCTGATCGATGCCCGCAAGGGCGTGCTCACGCAGACGCGCCGGCACTCCTACCTGGCGCATTTGATCGGCATCCGCAATCTGGTGTTGGCCGTCAATAAGATGGACCTCATCGAATTCGATCAAGGCAAGTATGAGGCGATCGTCCGCGACTACCGTGCCTTTGCCTCAAGTATCGGCATCAAGGATTTCGTCGCGATCCCGATTTCCGGCCTCGGCGGCGACAATATTTCCAAGCGCTCGGACAAGATGCCCTGGTACAGCGGCCCGGCGCTCGTCGAGCATTTGGAAACCGTGGAGTTCGATGCCAACGCGGCTCAAGGATTGCCGTTTCGCATGCCGGTGCAATGGGTTAACCGTCCCAATCTCGATTTTCGGGGTTTCGCGGGCCTCATTGCGTCGGGAAGCGTCGCGCCGGGCGATCAGATTCGCGTGCTGCCATCGGGCAAGACCTCGCAAGTCAGCCGGATCGTGACCTTCGATGGCGAACTTGAGCGGGCGGTGGCGGCCCAATCGATCACTTTGTGCCTGGCGGACGAGATTGATTGTTCGCGTGGCGATGTCATCGTGGCCGCCGACGCTCCCGCCGAAGTCGCCGACCAATTTGAGGCGACAATTGTGTGGATGTCCGAGGAACCGCTGTTGGTGGGCCGCCAATATTGGCTCAAGCTCGGCACGCAGACCGCGACCGCCAGCGTTCACACGCCGAAGTATCAGATCGACGTCAACACCATGGAACATTTGGCGGCAAAGACCTTCGAACTCAATTCCATCGGTGTGGCCAATTTGGTCACCGACAAGCCCATTGTTTTCGAGCCGTACGCAACCAATCGCGAACTGGGCGCCTTCATCCTCATCAACAAATTGACGAATGCAACGGTCGCCGCCGGCATGCTGCATTTTTCGCTGCGCCGCAGCCAGAATATTCATCGCCAGGCGCTCGAGATCAGTCGCGAGGCGCATGCCGAATTGAAGCATCAAAAGCCCGCTGTTCTCTGGTTCACGGGGCTCTCCGGCGCAGGCAAATCGACGATTGCGAACCTCGTGGAGAAAAAACTGCATCGCATGAATCGGCATACCTTTCTGCTCGATGGCGACAATATTCGCCACGGCCTGAATAAGGATTTGGGATTCACCGACGCCGACCGCGTGGAAAATATCCGTAGAATCGGCGAAGTGGCGAGGCTCATGACCGATGCAGGACTCATCGTGATCACTGCTTTCATTTCCCCTTTCAGGGCAGAACGTCAGCTGGTCCGCGACATGATGAAGGAGGGGGAGTTCCTTGAGATTTACATCGACACGCCGCTGCAAGTGGCCGAGCGTCGCGATGTGAAAGGCCTGTACAAAAAGGCGCGCTCCGGCCAGCTTGTAAACTTCACCGGCGTCGACAGCCCCTACGAACCGCCGATCTCGCCGGAACTGCACATCAACACGACCGCAATGACACCGGGCCAGGCCGCAAGCCTCATCGTTGACAAGTTATTGGGCACGGATTGATCTGCTTGAGAAATATTGACCCGAAGAGCCGGCGCTCGCAGAAGTTGGGGGTGTGCGGCGCACAATGCTAGTCTGGGTGGCAGGCTCGGCGAGCTTGAATCGATCAGCGGTGCGCGCTGTGCTGTTTTCTGGTGGAGCTTAAGCGTCGATATATCGAATGGGGAAGGCAATGGCCAGTCAGGTCCAGTCCAAGCACACGTATTGTCGGGTTTGCATGGTCCATTGTGGGCTGGTCGCGGATGTCATTGGCGACCAGATCGTCAAGGTTAACGGTGACCACGACCATCCCATAACACACGGCTACACCTGCCCCAAGGGCCGCGCAACCGGCCGCATACATCACCATCCGGACGCCATCACTTACCCGATGATGCGAAAGGCCGGTGAGCTTGTTCGCGTTGGGTGGGATGAGGCGCTCGACGACATTGCCGCGAAGCTTCGTACCATCATTGATACTCATGGTCCCCACGCGGTCGGCATTAATTTCGGCAGCGGGCTTGGCCTGGATTCTTCGGGGTACGCCATGGAAGAGGCCCTCTACTATGCACTGGGTGCACCGCCTAAATTTTCGCCTCTGACCATCGACGGCACCGCCAAGGTCATGATTTCGGGCGCGATGGGCGGGTTTCCCGGACTGAGCCTCAAGACCGACTATGACAATGTCGAGATGCTCCTCTACGTCGGCACCAACCCGATGGTCAGCCATGCGCACAATACCGGGATGTACAACCCGGCGGTGTTCATCCGCGCCGCTGCCAAACGCGGCGAGGTTTGGACGATCGACCCACTGTTTACCGAGACCGCGAAATTCTCCACCCGCCATATCGCCGCCTACCCGGGCAAGGACTATGCGATCCTCGCCTGGTTGACGCGCGAAATCCTGGCGGATGGCCCGCTCGATCTGCAGCAGCCGGTCAACGGCCTCGCCGAGTTACGTGCGGCGCTTGAAGGTTATGACCGGGCGAAGGCTGCGGCGATCGCCGGGGTCACCGAGCAGGAACTTGCGGATCTGCTCGCGGCAGTTCGCCGCAAAGGCCGCGTGGTCGTGGAAACCGGCACGGGCATTACCATGTCGGTCGGTTGCAGCCTCACGCAGTGGTTCGCCTGGGTTCTGATGGTCCTGACCGGCGCGATGAACCGCAAAGGCGGCGCGTGGTTCCATCCCGGCTTTTTAAATCCGGCCGAAAAGTTCCCACTGCCGATCATGGACTCCTTTACGCCGGGGCCCACCACGCGTCCTGACATCTCGGGCATCATCGGCGACTGGCCCTGCGCAGTACTGCCGGGCGAGATCGAGGCCGGTAATATCCGTGCACTGATGAACTTCGGCGGCAGCCTGTTGCGCTCCTTCCCCGATACCAATGTACTCACGGGCGCGCTGAAGAAGCTTGAGCTGCATGTCATCGCCGAGATCATCGCCAATGAAACGACGGCTCTGTGCACGCATGTCCTGCCGACCAAGGGCGCTGTCGAACGCTCGGAAGTCACCCGCTGGGACATACTGGCCTGGAACGTGTCGATGCAATACACCGCGCCCCTGGTGGAGCCCATCGGCGAGCGGCGCTCGGCCTGGTGGGTCATCTCGCAGATCATGAAGCGGGCGAAATTGCCGGTCCCCGAGCTATGTCCCCGATGACGACCGTGAGCCCGGGGCCGACGATTTCATGCTCTCCAAGCTCTTCGGGAATGCGCGCTGCAGCTTCGAAGAAGTTCAGGCCAAGCGCTATGTCGAGATGCCGCTCGAGTTTCCTGCCCCATGGCTTGACGCGCATATCGAGCGGATTGGCGGATGGAAACTCGCACACCCGAGATTGCTCGAACAATGGCATCAAATGCGACGCGCCGATGAGTCCGCTCTTGGGCAGCCGAGGCCGCTGTGCTACAGCTCGCGCCGCCAGCGCCGCAAGTTCAATGCGCAGCTCAGTTTCCTTGGCGCGCCCGCCGATATCATTCTGCACCCGAGCGACGCCGCCGCGCATGGGATCGCCGACGGGCAGAAAGTGCGCGTTCATAATCCGAACGGCGAGATCGTCCTGACGGCGAAACTTAATGCGGGTATGCGCAGGGGCGTCTTCTCGATCTGCCCACGGGCATGAGAGCGCGAACGTCAACTGCCTGACGAGCGTTGCGGATATGGATCCTCTGGGCGGAATGGCCCTCTACACCGGCGTCCCGATCAGTGTGGAGCCGCTGGCCTAGGGGATGAGGGTCAGATTTTGCATAATCAAGCGCTTTCCCGGTGACGGCACGCCGTGCTGATGTCAGCCGATGCCCGCAGCACTGCGCCCAGAAGAGCCTTCGATAGGAAAGTTTAGGATGATCATCGCGCGCCAAACATCGGAAGATTCATTGTCCATCGTGAGCGGTATTCCGCTCAGTGCGTGAGCCGGGACTCGGCGCATTGACCCTACCGGGCTATCTGAGGGAGGTGACCACGAGGTTTGCTGCGCGTGAAGCGCTCGTGATGCACAAGACCGATGGATCCGTGGAGCGCTGGAGTTATGACGAGTTGTGGGAACGCGCCATGACGGTGGCGCGCGCATTGGCCGCTTGCGGAGTCGGCAAGGACACCCGTGTTGGGGTACTCATGACCAATCGCCTGGAATGGATTTCCAGTGTGTTTGGAGTGGGCCTCGCCGGCGGTGTGGCCGTGGTGTTGAGCACATTTTCGACGCAGCCTGAGCTGGAGTATCTGCTGCAAGCTTCGGGCGTATCGACGCTGTTGTTCGAGCGCACCGTGCTCAAGAAGGACTTCGGCGCAATGCTGCATTCTTTGGAGCCCGAGATCGGGCGCGCCGAACCCGGACTGTTGTCGTCAACCAAGTTTCCGTTCCTGCGCTGGCTGGCCGTGATCGGCGAGGGCGCAGCGGGAGCGATCGAGGCGTGGCCGCAGTTCCTGGCCCGTGGCCGCGCCACCTCGCCCGCACTGATCGATGCGCGCGCCGCCAGTGTGAAGCCAGCGGATCCAGCGGCCTTGTTTTTCTCCTCCGGTTCGACCGGGAAACCGAAGGGAATCTTGAGCGCTCACCGCGGGGTGACCATTCAGTGCTGGCGCTGGGCCCGGATGTTTGGCTTGGGCGACGACGTTCGCACCCTCACGGCCAACGGGTTTTTCTGGTCCGGTAATTTCGGCATGGCCCTCGGCGGCACCTTGTCGTGCGGCGGTGCCATGATCCTGCAGCCTACGTTCGATCCGGAGGAAGCGCTGCGATTGATGGAGGCGGAGCGCGTGACCTTTCCGGTGGCCTGGCCGCACCAGTGGGCAGCGCTGGAAGCGGCGCCGAATTGGGCCACGACCGATTTGTCCTCATTGCGTTATGTCGATCGGACCACCGCGATCGGCCGGCATCCGACCGTGAAAACCACGTACACCGAGCCAAGGGCGGCCTACGGCAATACCGAGACCTTCACCATCACGACCTGCTTCGCTCACGATACGCCGCCGGACGTGGTGGCGAATACCCATGGAGAGGTGCTGCCGGGCAACACCGTGAAAGTCGTCGATCCGCTGACCGGCGCACTCAAGCCGCGAGGCCAACCGGGTGAGATCGCCGTCAAGGGGCCGACCTTGATGCTGGGATACATCGGGGTGCCGATCGACGAGACGCTCGATGACGAGGGCTTTTTTGCCACAGGCGATGGCGGCTACATCGACGCGAAGGGGAGGCTGGTGTGGCAGGGTCGCATGAACGACATCATCAAGACCGGCGGTGCCAACGTCTCGCCGGTTGAAGTTGACACCGAGCTTGCCGGCTGCCCGGGCGTGAAGCACAGCGTAACGGTCGGCGTGCCGCACGAGACATTGGGCGAGCTGGTGGTTGCCTGCGTCCTGACGGAGGAGGGTCGATCCCTGACGGAGGCCGCGGTGCGCGACTTCTTGAAGGAGCGCTTGGCTTCCTACAAAGTGCCGCGGCGGGTGTTGTTCGTGGACGAGGCGGATCTGTCGCTCACCGGCAGTGCCAAGGTGAAAACCAGCGCGCTGCGCGAATTGGCGGCTAAACGGCTCGCGACCACGGCTTAGGCCGGCAAGCGCTTCCGATCCCACACGCTGCGCCGCATCCTCAGATGGTTTGGCCGCGCTGTCAGCAGCGTTCTCGATGGCGTGCTGGGCCGCAACAAAGCCGAACGTGAACGACGGACCGATGCTTGAGCCGGCACCCGGATAGGCGCGGCCCATCACCGAGGCGGTGGATATTCCGGTTGCATAGAGGCCTGAGATGACGCTGCCATCCGTGCGCAGCACTCGCGCATGCTCGTCGGTGACCACGCCGCCGTAGGTTGACACGTCCCCGGGAACTATCGGCAGCGCATAAAAAGGCGCCTCGGCAATCGAGCCCAAGGTCATTCGAGGGTTGATGATAGGCGTCGCCGAGCCAGCCGTCATACGCGCGCTCGCCGCGATGAAAATCCTCGTCGCGGTTCCGGCTTACGAATTCGTTGAAGCGCCGAACGGTCGCGACCAAGCGTCCCGGATTTGATGCCGAGCAGGCGCTCCAGCTCTTCGATCGTGTCGGCTCTCTTCAGGTAACCTTCGTCGTACCAGCGCTGCGGCTTCGGTCTGCCCGGCATGGTGCCGGCCAGCATGTAGTTGCGCATGTACTGCGCATCGAAAATCGCCCAACTCGGCGACGCCGGCACGGTCTTGTTGCGTTCGAGCATGGCCTTGCAGTACGCCATGTAAGAGCCGCCTTCGTTCATGTAACGCACGCCGCTCTGGTCGACGAGAATGGCGTGGGGCGCTGCCGTGATGGCCTGGGCGGTGGGCTTGGCTTCGCTGAGTTCGGCGCCCGGCGGCAGCGTCATCTGGCATCCCACCCGTTCCTCCATCTGTGCGATGTCCGCGCCGAGGCGCATCATTTCCTCAATGAGTTCACCGGTATCCCCGGGGGCCGCCATGGTCCATTTCACCGACGTGCCGGGCGCATAGCGATCGCGCATTCGCTGGTTGTGGGAAAAGCCACCGGCATTGACGAGCACGCCCAAGCGGCTGCCCACCCGCCAGGGACGGCCGTCCTTGACCGTGGCAACGCCCGTGACGGCGCCATTCTTCAACGATGAGTTCGCTCACCGGTGATTCGGTGCGGAATTCCACGCCGCTGCGCAGTGCGGCCTGCAGCATGCGGCCTTGCAATGCGGCGCCGCCCGCGACCCAACGCTTGCCGCTGAGGCGCGCCACTGCGCCGCGCAGCACGAGCTTGAGCATCAGAAATTTTACTGCCCAGGAGCGCTTGAGCAACGGCAGTTCCATCATCTCCTCGAGGGAGGCGGGCACCGGCAGAGAAATGAAACTGGGGCGCAGCTTTTCGCGCCAGGCTCCCAATTCGTTGATATCGAAGAGCTCGGCGACAACCGTACGGCCGGCGACCGAGCCGCCCGGAAGATCATCGTAATAGTCAGGCCACTCGCTGACGCGCGTCAGCTTGATTCCCTGCGCCACAAGGAATTGAATCATGCGCGGCGCTTGATCGAGATAGGCGCGGCGCCGTTCGGGCGTTGAACCGGGCACACCGTCCGGTGTGCCTAAGACGGCGTCGAGATAAGTCGTCGCCTTCTCCAAACTATCCTTGACGCCGTCGCGCGCCATAAACGGATTGTTCGGAATCCACATGACGCCGCCGGAGCGCGAGGTCGTGCCGCCGATGAGAGCGGTCTTTTCGAGAATCAGTACCTTTTTCCCGGCGGAGCGCATCAGCAAGGCGGCGCACCATGGAGCCGCCGCCGCTGCCCACGATGAGAAAATCGAAAATCTCGTCGAAATCGCTCATAGCCCCTTCCTGCTCGGCAGCGTCGATGTGTCGATCGTGCGCTAAGATCTTGCCGCGATGCGCCGGCCGGCGCAAGGCGCCTTGATGCGCCAGTCCGCGTAGTTGGCGGCAAAAGACCCGCGCGAGGGGCTGCCCGCGCAACTAGTCAACATTGCTGGCGGGTTAAGTTCCATAACTTGTCATCGACTCCTAAAATGTGGCTACACTCCTAAACGGTTCGGCGGGTGCGCGCCGGCGTGGCAAAAGGGGCCTATCTTGAAATTGGGATTCAAGGCATCGGCGGAGCAATTCGCGCCTCGGGAATTGCTCGAGTATGCCGTTCTTGCGGAGGACGTCGGCTTGGATTCGGTATGGATCAGCGATCATTTCCAGCCGTGGCGTCACACCGGGGGGCACGCGCCATTTTCGCTGTCGTGGCTCGGTGCCTTGGGCGCCCGCACCCGACGCATCATCATCGGCACCAGCGTGCTCGCCCCGACATTTCGTTATCACCCGTCGATCGTTGCGCAGGCCTTCGCTACCTTGGGCTCACTATTTCCCGATCGCGTCGTGCTCGGGGCCGGCACCGGGGAATCGCTCAACGAAGTGCCGTCCTCGGGCCTCAAATGGCCGGCGCAAAAAGAGCGCACGGCACGATTCAAAGAAGCCATTCAGCTGATCAAAACGTTGTGGTCAGGCGATCGGGTGAGCTTCGAGGGCGAGTTCTACAGCACCGAGTTGGCCACGATCTATGATCGTCCGGTGAAGCCCGTGCCGATATTCATCGCCGGCGCGGGTCCCTTCATGGCGAAGCTGGCGGGCATGGAAGGGGATGGTTTCATCTGCACCAGCGGAAAGAAATGGGAGCTGTACACCGAGACGCTGCTGCCGAATCTCGAAGCGGGTCTTAAGGCGTCGGGGCGCAGCGGATCGGCGCACTATGACAAGATGATCGAGCTCAAGGTCTCGTTCGATACTGACCGTCAACGGGCGCTTGAAGACACTAAAAATTGGGGTGCGCTCGCGCTCACGCCCGAGGAGAAAATGAACGTCGAGGATCCTTTGCAGCTCGAGCGCCTGGCCGATTCCTTGCCGGTGGAGCGCGCCGCCTCCCGCTGGATCGTCACGAATGATGCGGAGGAGTTGATCGAGCGCATTGGCGCTTATGTCAGGCTCGGCTTCAATCACTTGGTATTCCATGCACCGGGGAACGATCAGGCGCGGTTTCTGAAGCTCTTCGCGCAGCATGTCGTGCCACGCCTACGTGAGCAATTCGCTTGAGCAACGCGACGCAGCCGGCTCTGTGGGCGATTATTCCGGTCAAGCGGCTTACCGTCGGCAAGCATCGTCTTGCGTCGGTGCTCGCCGATCAGCGCGAAGAGTTTGCAAGGACGCTCGCCTGTCGCACCATTCAAACCGTGATCGATTCGCAACAATTCCGCGCGTGTCCTGGTGGTGACGCCGGACCCTCTGGTCGCGCTCGACGCGAAGGCTCGTGGTGCCGTCGTGCTCGATGATTGCGGCGGTTCCTTGAACGCTGCGTGCTCGCTCGGGCGTCTGGCCGCCATCGAACGGGGCGCCGAGGCCTGCGTATTGATTCCGGCCGATCTTGCGCTGCTCACGCCACTCAGGGTTGGCCCGATTGGTCGCCGACTATGGGGATCTGACGGCGCGCCACGGACGCGACTGTGTGGGGCTGGTCCGCTGCAAGGAGGGAAGCGGAACGAATATGGTTTTTTTTGGGCGACAGCAGTCATTCGCGCCCGAGTTCGGGCCCGACAGTTTCATCGCACACCTGCGCGGTGCCGCCCAACCGGCCTACGAGTTATCGAGCGAGGAAGCAGCCTTCGATGTCGATACGGCCGAGGACTTTCGACGGCTGCGCGAGCGGCTTGCCGACGCTGCCGCCGACCGACCCCATCGCTCAATTCCTGCGATCGCTGCAGAACCCAAGGGTCCCGTTCAGGGCAGAGCATACGGCTCGATTCCTCATCGATGCGCCATTGGCGGAATTGACCGCTGCCGCGCGCGCCATACGCGATCGGCAGCATGGTTCGCTCGTGACCTATTCGCGCAAAGTCTTCATTCCCCTGACTCAATTGTGTCGCGACGTCTGTCACTACTGCACGTTTGCCAAAACTCCGAAAGAGGTGACGGCTGCCTACCTGTCGGTCGATGAGGTGGTTGCGGTGGCAGCGCAGGGTGCGAAGCTCGGGTGCAAGGAGGCCCTGTTCACGCTCGGCGAGAAGCCTGAAAAGCGCTATCGATCCGCACGAGAGTGGCTGGCGGCACATGGATTCTCCACCACGCTCGAGTATCTTGCCCATGCCGCGGCCGCGGTCCGCGATCGCACCGGATTGCTGCCGCACATCAACGCCGGGTGTATGACCGCCGCAGAAATGGCGACGCTGCGCGCCGTGTCGGCATCGATGGGCCTGATGTTGGAGAGCGCCGCGGAGCGACTGTGCGCCAAGGGCGGTCCGCATCATGGCTCACCCGATAAGCATCCGTCCGTGCGGCTGGCGACCATTGCCGAAGCGGGGCGGCAGAAGATTCCGTTTACCACCGGAATCCTGATCGGCATCGGTGAAACACGCGCCGAGCGCATCGACTCGCTGCTCGCCATTCGGGACCTGCACGATCGATACGGACACATTCAAGAAATCATCATTCAGAACTTCGTCCCGAAGCCGGATACCGCGATGGCGAATTCGGCGCCTCCCTGCGGCGCACGAACTTCTGTGGACGATTGCGGTCGCCCGAATCCTATTCGGTCAGTCCATGAGCATTCAGGCGCCGCCCAACTTAAGCCCGGTCGCGCTGCCCGCACTGATCGACGCCGGCATCAATGATTGGGGCGGCGTGTCGCCGCTCACTCCGGATTACGTGAACCCGGAGGCGCCATGGCCTGAAATCGAGAGACTCAGCCAACAGACCGCCGTGGCCGGTAAGCACCTCGCCGAGCGCCTGACGATTTATCCGGCATACGCGCTGGCGCCCACGGAGTGGTTGGACCCCGCGATGCGTCGAGCGGTGCTCGAGCAAAGCGACGCAGCAGCGCTCGGGCGCGAAAATTCGTGGCGCGCCGGGCGCTCGCCGAATATTCCGGGCGGAGGTTTCGCGCACCGCCGCAGCGGCGGCGCGCTCTCGACTTGCGCTGCTCGTGGATGAGATTAGGGAACGCGGTACCGACCACCTCGATATCCCTGCATGGGCCAGTCTATTCGAGGCGCGTGGCGCGGACTTCGAACACCTGTGCGCCACCGCGGACGACATGCGTAGCGCCGCAAACGGCGAGAAGCTGACGTATGTCGTGAATCGCAACATCAATTACACCAACATCTGCAGTTACCGCTGTACGTTCTGCGCCTTCTCCAAAGGAACTCGCAAGCATGAAGGGGCCGAGCGGCCCTATCTCCTGGATATGGACGTGTTGGCCGATCGAGTTCGCGAAGCGCGCGAGCGCGGCGCCACGGAAGTGTGTCTGCAGGGCGGCATTCATCCGGATTTCACCGGCCGGACCTATCTCGATATCCTGCGTACCGTAAAGCGCGTCGATCCGGCGATGCATGTGCACGCGTTTTCGCCGCTCGAGGTTTGGCATGGCGCGACGACGTTGGGTCTGGAGCTGAAAGAGTATTTAGCACAGCTTCGAGACGACGGACTGGGGAGCCTTCCGGGTACCGCGGCCGAGATCCTGCATGATCCGGTGCGGAAATTAATTTGCCCGGACAAATTGACCACCGATCAGTGGCTTCAGGTCGTCGGCACGGCGCATGCGGTGGGCTTGCGCACGACGTCGACCATCATGTTTGGACACCTTGACCGATATACGGATTGGGCCATTCATCTGATGCGACTCCGTGACCTACAAAGACAGACCGGCGGATTCACGGAATTCGTGCCGCTGCCGTTCGTGGCGCACGAGGCGCCCATGTACAAACGCGGGCACGCACGCCCCGGTCCTACGTTGCGCGAAGCGCTGTTGATGCATGCCGTCGCTCGTCTCACGCTCTCTCCCGGCTTCGTCAACATCCAGGCCTCCTGGGTCAAAATGGGACATGCGGGTTTGCGCGAGGCGCTGCAAGTCGGCGCGAACGATCTTGGCGGCACGCTGATGAACGAAAGCATCAGCCGCGCTGCCGGCGCGCTGCACGGTCAAGAAATGACGGTGGGGGAAATGCACGCCCTGGCCGCCTCGCTCGGCCGTCGGCCGACGCGACGAACCACGCTGTACGGGCAACCGAATCCGCCGGATGATACGGGGCAACACAAGATTTGCGATCGGCGCACACCCGACAACTTCCGATCGCTACAGCAAATCGCCTGAGAACTTACCGATGCGGCAGCGCACGCGCGCGGTCCAGCACGAACCGCGCAAGCCGGATTCGATCCTCCAGCGAAATCATCAGGGTCGCGGTTGAGAAAACCGGAATGGGTATCTGCTGGGCGGCGTCCGCATCGGCGGAGTCAACGACGATCGCATCCAGCAATCCTCGATAGTGCTCGTAAATCGCGCGCGGCGTCATCGGTATGCCGAGCTCTTGCATTATTTTCGCGGTAGGTCCTTTCACCGCCCGGCCACCGATTAACGGACTCACGGCAATCAGCGGTGCGGCGCGCTTCTCGAGCGACTCACGCAGTCTCGGCATCGACAACAGGGGATCGATACTCAAATACGGGTTGGACGGACAGAGGATGATGGCCTCCAACCCGGGCGAGGACAGGGCGGCGAGGACGCCGGGAGCGGGCGACGCGTCGGTAGCGCCGACGAAGCGTATGGCGAGCGCGCGGGGTTCGCAGCGACGTCGCACAAAATAATCCTGAAACGCCAAGTCGCCCTCATCGGTGTCGATCCGCGTCTCGACGCGATCATCGGTCATCGGCAGGATCCGACTGGCGACTCCAAGCTGGGTTCGAAAATGCTCCATCACGTCGGTCAAGGTCGAGCCCTGATTCAACCGGTGGGTCCGGGCGACGTGCAAGGCGGTGTCGGCGTCCCCGAGCTTGAACCATGTCGGTTCGCCGAGAGCTTCAAAGGTCTGCATCAAGGTCCAGGTTTCGTCTCGGCGGCCCCAGCCTTGCGCAGGGTCTGCCAGATCCGCGAGCGTGTACAACATCGTATCCAGATCGGGGCATACCTTAAGCCCGAAGTGGTCGAAGTCATCGCCGGTGTTGACGACGGCCGTCAGTTCTCCAGCGCGAAGAATTTTGTGCAATCCTAAGGCGAGTTTGGCGCCGCCAACGCCGCCCGATAACGCCACGACGCTCACTGAAACAGATCCTCGTCGAGCGGACGGATGAGTGCCTTTGCGTCGACGTCGGGCTGCGGCCAATCCGCTCCCGTGATGAGCACCGCGGGTGTGCCCTCATCCGATTCTCCCATCACGATGCCTGCCGCCGCCGCCAGAGCGTCGGCGAGGGCGACTTCGGTGACGTAAAGCGGGCGCCCATTGCGATCCGTCTTTCCTCGCAAATTCACCAATGAGTTAAGTCCCGCAGAGCCCAGCGCGACATTGACGACGCCACGTCGCCAGGGCCGTCCGAAACTATCGGAAACGATGACCGCCGGACTGCAGCCCACGTGTGCGCTGAGTTCGGCGCGTATCGCCGCCGCCGAAGCAGCCGGATCGCGCGGCAATAGCAAGCACGTCGGCCTGCCGCTGACGCCACTCACATTCGATTGATCAATGCCTGCGTTCGCGACGACATACCCGAGCCGATGGCGAACAATCAGGACGTTGGGCAATGCGCGCAGCACGGCCACCGATTCCCGCAACACCATCTCAACCAATGCAGCATCTTTTCCGGTGATTGCGGCCAGTTCGATCGCGCGGGAAGACGGCTGAATTTCATCCAGAAATACCAACTGTCCTTCCGCCTTCGAGACGATCTTCTGCGCCACCACGATGACATGTTTGCTCGTCATCGCGATTTCCATTCGCCGCAACGTGCGGCCGAGAATCTCGCCAATATTGTCGCCGCGGCTGATCTCGCCGATATTCGGCAAAGACCGTAGGGTCACGGGATCCGCGTTCTTCAATGGCGCGAGAACTTCGCTGGATGCTTCAGCGATTCACGTCCACGATGACTCGTCCCCGGATCGTCCCGGCGACAATGTCCTGTGCCGCGCCCATCGCCTCGGCGAGGCCGACGGTTCTGCTGATGCGATCCAGCGCCGAGGCATCCAGGTCTCGTGCAAGGCGGTCCCATGCCTGTTGGCGAGGCGCTTTCGGCGCCATGACGCTGTCGATGCCGAGCAGCGATACCCCGCGCAGGATGAAGGGTGCCACGCTGGCCGGAAAGTCCATCCCCTGGGCGAGCCCGCACGCGGCAACGAGGCCGCGGTATTTGGTCTGCGCGCAGGCGTTGGCGAGGGTATGGCTGCCGAGCGAATCGACCACGCCGGCCCAGCGTTCCTTTTGCAGCGGCTTGCCCGGTTGCGCCAGTTCGCTGCGATCGATGATCGAAGTCGCCCCGAGAGACTTCAAGTAATCCGCTTCGCCCGCTTTGCCGGTGGATGCGGTGACCTTGAAGCCGGCGGCAGCGAGCAGCGCGATGGCGACGCTGCCGACGCCTCCCGAGGCGCCGGTGACCAGCACATCCCCCTGATCGGGCGTCAGTCCGTGGCGCATCAGCGCGTCGACGCAAAGGCTGGCGGTATATCCGGCGGTACCAATGGCCATCGCCTGCCGAGTGGTGAATTTCTCCGGCACTCGCTGCAGCCACTCCGCCTTGACGCGCGCCTTCTGCGAGAAACCGCCCCAGTGACCCTCGCCGACTCCCCAGCCATTGAGCAGCACGCGATCACCCGGACGCCAGGTCTCGCTGGTCGAGGCTTCCACGATGCCGGCCATGTCGATCCCCGGCACCATCGGGAATTTGCGGACCACCGGCGACTTGCCCGTAATCGCGAGGCCATCCTTGTAATTGACGGTCGAATACTCGACCCGCACGGTGACCGGCGCATCGGGCAGCTGCGCATCGTCGAGGTCGACGGCACGGACCGACTGCGTCCCGTCCTGCTTGTCAATAACGATTGCTTTGAACATGTCCGACTCCAATGATTTCAAGTGGGTTTTGATGGGCTTGCATGTCTAGCCGACCGGTTGAAACTAGTCAACAGTGATGTCGTTCCGTGGTCGACGTGCAAAGCATTTAGGCGGGAAATTAAATGCTAGGTTGACTGATAAAGAGCGCGCGGGTTAGGTTAAGCGAGGCACGGTGTTGATCGCGGGATCATACCGTGGATTTTCCACGCCTTCACCACGACTTAACCGAGGACCTTGCGGTATGGACGAGCCTGTCGCGCGGATCGCGCCCCTTCTTCCGCCCGACTGGGACGCAACGAGTTATGACGTACTGACCATGCTGCCGCACGGCCGCGACAATGTCCTCAAGGGATGGGGTATGGGTAAGCCGGTTGTGGGGACGAATATGCTGTGCACGCAGTTGCGCCATGCGCCGCTGGCAAAAGCCTTCCTCGCCTTCAATGCGCATTTTTTCTATGCCAGCAAGCTGTCGGCGCGCGTGCGCGAGATCTTGATACAACGAATTGCCTGGCTGCGACACGCCGAATACGAATATGTGGCGCACGTCGCTTTGGGAAAACGAGCGGGACTTACTGACGCTGAGATAGAGCTCATACAGCGCGGGCCGAGTGCCGAGGGCTTGACTCCCGGCGATGCGGATCTGTTGCGGGCCGTCGATGAGCTGAAGGCGGAGGCCCGAATCAGTCAGGATACTTGGACGGCGCTTTCGCAAGTTTTCGATCAGCAACAGATGCTGGAAATCATCTTCATTGTCGGTTGTTACGAAACTCTGGCGATGGCGCTTAACAGTTGCGAGATTCAACTCGAGGCGGGGGCGGGACTCGACCCGGCGACGCGCGTTCGCCTCAAAGCGGCGCAGGTGGACAAGTGAATCAAGAACCTAAAAGAGAGGTTTGCGGAGAGATCCGGTGAACTTGGATGAACTCCTGGCCCGCGAGGCGATTCGTCAGACCATGACGCGCTATACCATGGCGGGTGACCGGCTTCGTACCGATGAATTCGTCGCGGTCTTTACCGAGGACGCGGTGCTCGCGTCGGAAGGGGTTGAAGAGTCGGATATGTTTCGACACGAGGGCCGTGAGGCCATCCGCGAGTGGATGGCGCGCTGGAGCCGTCGCAGCGGGGCGCAATCGCCGAGCGCGACCTTCGTGCGGCATCATTTATCGACCAGCCAAATCGAACTGACCGGTCCGGATACGGCGAAGGCCCGGACCTATTGGGTGGCCTACACCAACATCGGCCCTGACCACTGCGGATACTACATCGACGTATTCCGGAAAACAGGCGAGGAGTGGTTGATCGCGGAGCGCAAGGTGCGGCTCGACTGGCGCTCGCCCAACAGCCTGTTCACTACCGCCATTAAGGACACGAGCCGCTAGCCGTGACTCAACAACGGTGATGAATATCGTACCGCCGCGTCAACCCGCATCTCTTGAACTCCAAGAATCGAGTATTATCAGGGCGGGATGGCAAAACATTGGGGCAACACGATGGCGAAGCGGCTAAAGGGGTCGGCGGCAGCAAAAAGAGTTCGCGGAGTACGCGATCCGGAAGGCACACGCGAAGCAATATTGAAGGCCGCTCGAGAGGTCTTGGCGCGGGACGGAAAGGAAGG
Source organism: uncultured Gammaproteobacteria bacterium (assembly GCA_963749775.1). Classification (GTDB taxonomy): domain Bacteria; phylum Pseudomonadota; class Gammaproteobacteria; order Steroidobacterales; family Steroidobacteraceae; genus Bog-1198. The sequence continues at coordinate 370,832 of CAVVPB010000001.1, read as the reverse complement.
CCTGAGCGTCGCGCAGGTCGCGCAGCGTGCCGGCGTCAATCGAGGCACGGCGTACCAACACTTCAAGACGCGCGAAGAGTTGATAGAAGCCACCGCCGTTTGGGTCAGCGAAAAACTATTTCACGCCACGTTCGGCGATCCTGAGGTCGCTCCTGATCAGGCCATAGAGCACATCAGCGTGGACGGGCTCACCTATCACTTGGCGAACTTTGCGATGGAAAACCCCGAACTTGGCCGGATTTGGCTGTTCGAGCTGTTAAGCTCGCGCCGTCCTGCCGGCGACGCATTCTGGCGCCAGTACGAGACCAACCTCGCCTTATTTGCGCAGACGGAAAATGCCCAGCCGGGCATCGATACCGAAGTCGCTTCTGTCATCATGCTGGCGAGCTGCTTTTTGTGGCCCGTATGGGCGCGCTCGCATGCGCGCACGGCGAAGGAGCGGCAACAAATGGCCACACGCTTCGCTCGAGAGGTCCTTCGAATGTGCCTGCATGGCACGTTGCGGCCCGAGAAGTACGCCGACCTCGACGCCAGATTGCTGAAGGCCAAAGAGCGGCAAGAACGGTACTTGAGCCGCCATCGGCGCGCCTTGCGTTTTAGGCGATCACTGCGGCTGACTTCAGGCTGTGGCGGCACACGCTTCCATCGCTCGCGTCATGAAACGCGCTCGATAATGATGGCAGGTGCCATACCGCCTGCGGCACACATCGTCACCAGAGCGCGTTTCAGGTCGCGACGCTCGAGTTCATCGAGCACAGTGCCGATCAGGACGGCGCCCGTGGCGCCAATGGGATGGCCCAGGGCAATGGCACCGCCATTGACGTTGACCTTTTCGCGGTCCAATCGAAGATCGCGTATGAATTTCTCGACCACCACGGCGAAGGCTTCGTTGACTTCCCACAGATCGATGTCGGCCGGGCTCAGCCCTGCCTTGGCCAACACTTTTTTGGCGGCCGGCACCGGCGCATTGAGCATCAGGGTGGGATCGCCGCCCATGTTGGCGGTGGCGATTACGCGCGCGCGGGCTTTGAAGCCGTGGGAGCGCGCGTACTCGGTGGAGGCCATCAGGAGTGCGGCAGCGCCGTCCACGATCCCGGAGGAAGTACCCGCATGATGAAAGTGCTCGATTTTAAGGTCCGGATAGCGCTTGTTGATGAGCTGGCGGAAGGTGGTGCCGTCACGATTAGCCGGCATGTCCGCGATTTGGGCGAAACTCGGTTTGAGCGCGGCAAGGCCCTCGGCCGTGGTTTGCGGACGCGGGTAATCATCTTTGGCGAGGATTACCTGACCCTCATCGCTGATCACCGGCACGAGCGAGCGGTTGAACCAACCCTGCTCGATGGCGCGCGCCGCACGACGCTGGCTTTCAACGCCGAAAGCGTCGAGTGTTTCGCGACTGATGCCTTCCATCGAGGCAATGGCATCGGCGCACACACCCTGGTTCGACTGCGGATGCCGCTGCTGCAGCCGGGCGTTACCGGTGCCCAGGCCCAGCGAGGGAAAGCCCGCCGCCCGTTGCTGCTGGCCCACGCTGGTGATCATCGACATCATTTCGGTGCCGCCGGCGATGATCAGATCCTCCATCCCGGAGATGAGTTCAGCCGCGGCGATGTTGGCGGCCGTGATGCCGCTGCCACAGAAGCGATCCAGCGTCACGCCGCTGACGCGGATGTCGAAGCCGGCGTCGAGGGCTGCCATGCGGCCCAAGTCGCCTCCTTGCAGTCCCATCTGCGCGCTGGTGCCCCACACCACGTCGTCGATGTCGGCCGTGTTGAGATCGTTGCGCTCTTGGAGGGCTTTGAGCACGGCGGCCGCCAAGTGCTGCGGGTGCAAGTTGGCGTAGGCGCCCTTGTCCGGTTTGCCAATGGCGCGCGGTGTACGCACGGCGTCGATGATCAGTGCTTCGGACATCTAATTCTCCTGTGCTACCGAGCCTTTGGGCGCGGTCTTTGGGCGAAACCTACGCCAGCGGGTGCCGGCGCCGACAGCATAGTCGCAGGCGCGAAACTATCAAAGAGATCGATGCGTCCCTGCATATTTGCGGCAGGAGCGCAAGTGCTCGGCATTGTCGGCCCGAGCGGTCTTACCAAACCCATCCGGTATGCCCTCACGAGGCATAGATCTGATAACGTAACTCTTCATTGGACGAGCAGCGGAAGGAGTGGGTATGCCTAAAGTCATCGTGATCACCGGTGCAGGCGTCGGTCTGGGACGAGCGCTGGCGCGCCGCTTTGCCGCGGACGGTGAAACGGTGATCCTGCTGGGACGCACCCGGGCGAAGGTCGAGGCAGCTGCGACGGAAATCGGCGAGCGCGCCATGGCGGTTGCTTGCGATGTCGGATCACCTGATTCGGTGCGCGCGGCGTTTGCCGCTATTGCAACGCGCCATCCGCGCATCGACGTGCTCATCAACAACGCAGCGCTGTTTGAGCCGTTCCTGATCGCGGAGGCCAGCGACGCGCAGCTTCTCGACATTGTTGGGACCAATCTCACCGGGCCGATGTTATGCGCCCGCGCCGCGATTCCGATGATGGGGCGGGGAGGGCATATCATCAATGTGAGCAGCGAATCGGTCGCGATGGTCTTCCCCCTGATGGTCGTGTATCAAAGTTCCAAAGCCGGGCTGGAGCGCTTCTCCGAAGGGCTGCACCACGAACTGGAGCCCAGCGGCATACGCGTGACGAGCGTTCGCGCCGGACAGATGTTCGAGCAGGGCAAGGTCTGGAACATAGATCCCGCCGCCGCCGCTGCCTTTGCGAAGGCGACGGCTGCTATCGGCCTCAATCTGCGCGAGCGGCCGATCTCGCAATTTCATTCGGTCACCAACGTCTTCCGCGCACTGCTGGACCTGCCTCCGGACGTCACCGTGCAAAACGTTCGTCTGCATGCCCGCAAGCCTTAGCTGAAAGGCGCGGCGTTTCTTTCAAAAGGATGATGATATGGACAAGCTTCCAGAATCCAAATTGTATATCGATGGCCAGCTGCGCAGGGCCCGCGGCGACAAGACTTACGACAACATTGGTCCTTGGACCGGCGAGGTGGTCGGCAAGGCGGCCGATGCCGCTGCCGAGGACGTCAACGACGCCATCGCGGCCGCCCGCCGAGCCTTCGACACGACCGACTGGTCGACGCGGCACGACTACCGCCTCGGCTTGCTGAAGAAGTACCGCGATCTATTGTTTGCCAATCGCGAACGACTGGTACAAATCGCCCGGCTCGAAGCCGGTTCAGCACTCGGTGCCGCATCCCGCGCGCAGGTCGATGGCGCTCTTAACGGTATGGACTGTCTTCTCGAGTGCTTCAACCAGGTGACCTGGCAGGAAGACCGCGGCATCCGCCGCGACTATGGCTTCGATTCAAAGCGAATCGTGGTACACGAACCCTTGGGCGTGGTCGGTGCCATCACCCCGTGGAATGTGCCGCTGTACGTCAACATCGGCAAAGTGGTAGCGGGTCTGCTCGCCGGTTGCACCATGATTCTCAAAGCGGCGCCGGATACCCCGTCCATGGCCGCGGTCATGGGCGAGTTGGCGGCGGAGGCGGGTTTTCCCGCCGGTGTGTTCAACGTCATCACCTCGGGCCATCCTGCCATGGCCGGTGAAATGCTGGTGGCGGACCCGAGAGTCGATCTGATTTCCTTTACCGGTTCCACCGCCGTCGGCAAGCACATTATGGAAAAGGGCGCGGCGACGCTCAAGCGCATCTTCTTGGAACTCGGCGGGAAGTCCGCGCACATTCTTCTCGACGATGCGCCGAATTTTGCCCAGACCGTCATGAGTTCGATGGTCGTGTTCCATGCGGGCCAAGGCTGCGCCCTGCCGACGCGCCTGTTGATCCCCCGGAGCCGCTACGATGAAGCCGTGAAGGCGCTCGAGATGGCGTACGCCGGCTTTGCCAGCCGTTGGGGCGATTTCAATGATCCGACTCATGTGATGGGACCTGTGATCTCGAAACGCCAGCTCGAGCGCGTGATGAGCTATGTCGAACTGGGTCAGCGCGAGGGCGCCCGCTTGCTCGCCGGCGGCAAAGTACGTACCGACAAGGGCGGCGGCTTCTTCATCGAGCCCACCTGCTTCGTGGACGTGCGCAACGACATGCGGATCGCGCAAGAAGAAATTTTCGGCCCTGTGCTGGTGGTGATCCCGTTCGAGGATGACGCCGACGCCATCCGCATTGCCAATGAGAGCCAATATGGCTTGGGCGGGTCGGTCATATCGGCGGACGTGGAGCGCGCCATGCGGGTCGCTCGTGGGTTTCGCGTCGGCGCGGTCAGCGTCAATGGCGGCCTGAGCATCATGGGCGACCTGCCGTTCGGCGGCTTCAAGGCCAGCGGCATGGGCCGCGAATGGGGACGGGAAGGCATCGAGGAATTTCTCGACACGAAGGCGATCGCCGTTCGGGTGTAGGCGCGACGCGATATGCGGCTGACTTTTCCCCTGCCTCATGTGTTGAGGTTGAAAGCGACGCTGCAGCCGTGGGAGGCGCGTGTGACCGGCGCGGATCAAACCGTCATGGCGCAGCGCGCCGAGGCGATGGGCTACGACATGCTGGCCGTGCCGGAGCACTTCGTCATTCCGCGCACGCACGTCGAGCTTTCGGGACCTCATTATTTTCATTCGACCGTGGCGCAGGCCTACCTCGCCGGCGCGACACAACGCATCAGAATTAATTCCTGCGTCACCCTCCTGCCGCTGCAGCATCCCGTCATCATGGCCAAGGCCTTGTCCACCGCCGACTGGATGAGCAGCGGACGGATCACCGTGACTTTTGGCGTCGGCTGGCTCGAAGAGGAGTTCAAACTGCTCGGGGTTCCCTTCCGTGAACGCGGAGCGATGAGCGACGAATATCTTGCCGCCATCATCGAGTTGTGGACGCAGGACTCGCCGCACTTCGAGGGTAAATATGTGTCGTTCAAGGATGTGGCGTTCGAGCCCAAACCGTTTCAAAAGCCGCATCTTCCCATTTGGATGGGCGGCGATGCGGATCCCGTGCTCAAGCGTGCGGCTCGCTACGCCTCTGGGTGGATGCCCTTTCTGACGAAGCCGGAGGATATTCCCGCGAAAATCGATTTCATCAAATCCCAGCCGGCATTCAGCGGCGGCCCCTTCGAAATCATGTATGGTTTGGCGACTTCGCGAGTCGGCGAGGGCCACAAAGTCGTCAAGGATCCCAAAGCGCGAGCCGGCATGAGCGCTCAGGAAATCATCGATCGGCTTGGCTGGTTCAAAGAACTGGGCGTGACGCGGAGTGCTGTACCCATTCCGGCAGTAGAGGACATGAACGCCTATCTGGACTACGCGCAGTGGGTCATCGAGGAGATCAAGCCGAAGCTACAGTAGCGGGTTGCTCCGCAGGTAGGGGAGTTGTGGGTGGGTGCGAATGGTAAAGTGCCGCGACGCGCCGGAGAGCCAATGGTATGAGTTATTTTTCGGAGTTACGGGCCCAATGGCGCCCTTTGACCGCGGCACTGATCGGGCTGGGCTCCGGCTTTTCCCTCACGATGTACACCACCAGCATCATGGCGCCGCATTTCCTCAAGGAATTCGGCTGGTCGAAGTCCGAATTCGCCCTGGTCGGAAGCCTGTCGTTGCTGACGATCCCCGTCTTCCCCTTCATCGGCCGCCTGGCCGACATCCTGGGCGTGCGACGAACGGCACTGATCGGCGTCGTTTCGCTGCCGCTGTGCTTTGTGGCGTACAGCATGATGAACGGGGACATCCGTATCTACATCACCCTATTCCTGTTGCAGTCGATCCTCTGCATGTCGACCACCGCCACGGTCTACAGCCGGATCGTCGTCCAATATGTCACGATCGCTCGCGGACTCGCACTGGCGATCGTCGCCTCCGGACCGGCGCTCACCGGGGCGATCGGCGGCCCCCTTCTCAATAATTTCGTTGAGGCGCATGGCTGGCGTGCCGGTTATCTGGCGCTCGTCGTCTTCTCGATCATCGCGGGAGCGACGGCACTCCTCCTCATGCCCGCCGAGCGAAAGGTTGCCGGCGGCGTGCCCGCGCCGCGAGCACGCACGATCAGGCAGGACTATCCCGAGATCATCGCAAATCCGGCGTTCTGGGTGCTCTTATGCGCGATGCTAATGTGTAACGTGGCACTGGCAATTTCGCAGACGCAGCTCAAGCTCGTGATCCTCGATAATGGTGTCACGGCGGCCGGCACCTCGTTCATGATCTCGTCCTTCGCGGTGGGCGTTCTCGTCGGACGGTTCGCCAGCGGCGTGGCCCTTGACCGCTATCCGGCCCATCTCGTGGCCGCGGTCGCCATGGGCCTGCCGAGCATCGGTCTGTTTCTGTTGGCTTCCCACTTGGGTCTGCGCCCGATCGTCATGCTCGCCGTCATTCTTATCGGTTTTTCATTGGGCGGGGAGGGTGACGTGGTTGCCTATCTCGTGGTGCGCAATTTCGGCGTACGGGTCTACAGCAGTGTTCTTGGCATCATGACGGCTGCGATCGCCACGTCTTCGTCGGTGGGTGCCGCGCTGCTCAGCCTCACGCTCAAGCTGACCGGACGGTATTCGCCCTTTCTCATTGCAAGCGGCGTGGCGATAGCCGCCGGTAGCTTGTTGTTCCTGCTGCTGGGAAGAAGCAAGAAGGGCAATACGGAACTGCCCGCACCAGTCATTCTTGGCAGGGGTTGAACAGGAAGTTCTCGACCTGCCTCTGCGAGCTTCACACGCCGGCGCGTCTCACCATGCTTCGCTCTCGATCCATAGACGCTCGGCGGCCGCATCGTCCTGCGCCGCGGCGCTCATCGGTGCGGGCTTGCATTGATAGTAGTATCCGCCGCTCGTCTGACCGGCTTCCGGCGCGGTGGCGAGCCATACCAGTGTCGCGGCGGCTTCCTCGGGGCTGACGGCGACCGCAGTCAGCGTCGCCATATAGCGCTGCATGGCCTCGTCGGCATGACTGACAAAATTGCTGGCGAGCACAATTCCAGGTTCCATCGCATGCGCGACAATGCCATCGCCCGCCAAGCGCACGGCTAGCGCGCGGGTGAACAAGACATTGGCCAATTTGGCATTGGTGTAAGCGCCGCCCGTGGTGAAATTGCGAATGCGTTGGAGGTCTTCGAAGTCCATGGGAGGGCTGTGGTGATGACCGATGGATGAGGTGGCGATGATTCGCACGTCGCCTGGTCTGCTCGCGACGACCGCCGCACGCAGCAATGGCAGTAGACGGAGGGTCAGCAGGAAGGGGCCCAAATGATTGCTGGTAAAAGTGGCTTCGTTGCCTTCGGGCGTCATCAGCATGTTATTGCCGACGCCGCCGGCATTGTTGATCAACACGTCGACGCGATCGGTTCGCGCCGTCAATTCACGGGCGACTCGCGCGGTGTCCGCCAGCAGCGATAGATCGGCGCGCAGCATTTCCACGCAAGATTCCGGCGCGGCGGCGCGAATCTCCGCTTCGGCGGTCGAACAGCGTGCGGCATCGCGCCCCAGACCGAGCACATGCCAACCCTGCACCGCGAGCGCCCGTGCGGCGGCCTTGCCGATACCCGAACTCGCGCCGCTCACCACGGCCACGCGCGGTCGCCCCTGTCTGGTCACGCCGTCTCCTCACCCGACAGAAAATTCAGTTGAGTGTAGCCACCGGCGAGGTGGCCGACCAGTCGCGGAACCCAAGTGTGACGGAATATAATGGCAATGTATATTAATAAAATCAATAGTATACAAGTGATATATAACGAGAATTATATATCTACGAGAATTCCGCCCTTGCGATTGCTCGTCCCGACGCCCCATGGAGGCCGTCACTCGATACTATCCAGCGTTGTGAGGGAGGCGCGAGTGGCACACACTTGGATCGAAGGCGGCATGCAAGGAATTTGGCGTAATAGGGGCACGTATGGCTAAGGGTCTGTTTGATTTAACGGGCAAGGTCACCGTCGTGACCGGCGGCAATAGCGGCATTGGTTTGGGTTTTGCGCGCGGCATCGCCAAGCAGGGCGGCAGTCTCTCGATCTGGGCGCGCAACGCGGAGCGCAATGCCGCGGCCAAGAAGGAATTGGAATCCTACGGGGTTCGCGTGGAAACGCGGCAGGTCGATGTCTCCTCGGAGGAACAGGTCATCGCGGCCTACGATGGCATGATGAAGGAATTCGGCCGGCTCGATTGCGTGCTCGCGAATGCCGGACTTCCGCCCACCTCGAATTCCACTCTGGACCTCTCGACCAAGGACTATCACGCGTTTCTGGGTGTGAGCATGCATGGCGCTTTCTACACGCTGCGCGAAGGTGCGCGGCTCATGGTCAAGCGGGCCCAGGCCGGCGAGCCCGGCGGTTCGTTGATCTTCTGCGGCAGCCTGTCCATGTTCAAAGGGCTTTCGGGCAAGCCCCAATATGCGGCCTCGAAGGCCGCACTGGGCGCGGTGATTCGCTCGATGGCGGTCGAGTTCGGCAAATTCGGCATCCGCGCGAATTCCATCGCGCCGGGTTACATCAAAACCGGCATGACCGGCGAAGGGGAACTCTCCCCGGTCGACAAGTATTTCGCCGCGAAAAGCCCGATTCCGCGGCCTGGCTATCCCGCGGATTTCGAAGGCATCGCGGCCTATTTGGCGAGCGACGCCTCTTCATTCCACACCGGCGATACGCTCATCATCGACGGCGGCGCCATGGTCAATCTCTGAGGGAGGTGACATGCGGGTTGTTAATATTCATGGCGAGAATGACGTGAGACTGGATCCGGTCGATGCGCCCGCTCCCGGCAGTAAGGACGTCGTGGTGCAGGTCAAGGCCTGCGGGATCTGCGGCAGCGATCTCACCTACATCAAGATTGGCGGCATTCACCGCCGGCCCGGCGGCGTCACGCCGATCGGCCATGAGGCCGCGGGCGAGGTGATCTCGGTCGGTCGCGAGGTGACGGGCGTCTCCCCGGGCCAGCGCGTCATCATCAACCCGATGTTGACCGCGAACTACGTGGGCAGCGGAGGTCCGGAAGGAGCCTTCACCGAGGAACTCCTGATTCGTGACGCTCGCATCGGCGAGAGCTTGTTGCCGATCCCCGGGGACCTGCCGTACGACGTGGCCGCCCTCACTGAGCCCCTGGCGGTGGCGCTGCATGGCGTCAATCGCGCCGAGGCAAAGCCCGGCGACAAGGTGGTCGTTTTCGGCTGCGGTCCCATCGGGCTCAGCATGGTGCTGTGGCTGATCGATCGCGGCGTGACCGACGTCATCGCGCTCGACGTATTCGCCGAACGCCTGGAGCGCGCCAAGGCAATCGGTGCACGCGCCACCATCAATCCTGCCAAGGAAGATGTTCGTGCGCGGCTCCTGGAGCTGCACGGCTCCGCGCGTGTGTTCAGCCGCGAATCCGTGGGCACGGATGCCTATATCGATGCCGCCGGCGCGCCGAACATCCTCTCCGACGTCGTCAAGATGGCGAAGTACCATGCGCGCATGGTGGTGACGGCGGCGTATATGAAGCCGGTGCCGCTCGATCTTGGCGCGATGCTGACCACCGAAATGACCATCACCACGGCGGTCGGATATCCTACCGAAATGGCGGAGGTGATTGCGGCGCTGCCGCGGCTGCGCGACAAGGCCAAAACATTGATCAGCCATCGCTTCCCCTTCTCTCAAGTCATCGAAGCGATCGGAGTCGCGGGCACGCCGGCTTCCGCCAAAGTCATGGTCGATTTCGCATGAGCGCGAAGCAAGAGGACAATCCGCCGTTGGCGAGCCTGGTTCTGGCCGGCAGCCAGCAAAAAGCAGCGGAGGCGATCACCGACTACATTTTCATGGCGAAGGATATTTCCAACGCCTATCTCGTGACCACCCGCGACGGCGACGTGCTCGTGAACACCGGGTTCATGGACAACGCGGAGCGCACCAAAGGATTGCTGGCACCGGTGCGTACCGGACCGTTGCGCAAGATCATTCTGACGCAGGCGCATGCCGACCATTACGGCGGTGTTCCGGTGATGCGCGAAGCCGGCACGCAGGTCATCGCCGAGCGGCGCTTCGTGCATACCTGGCATTACTTTGACGACTTGGCTCCCTATTTGGCGCGGCGCTCGCGCAAGCTTTGGGCATCGACGATCAAGCGATCCGCCGCTCCCGCGCCGCCGCCGAAGGTGATCCCGGACATCGCTGTCGACCGGCGCTACGCCTTCGAGCAGGGCGGACGGAAGTTCGAACTGATCTCGACCCCCGGCGGCGAAGCCCTTGACTCGCTGGTCGTCTGGATGCCGAACGAGCGTGTGGTATTCACCGGCAACCTGTTCGGTCCGGTGTTCATGTCCATGCCGAACCTGACCACGACGCGCGGGGACAAGCCGCGCCTGGTGCAACGATTTCTGCCATCGCTCGATACGGTTCGCAACCTCGGCGCGGAACTCCTCATCACGGGTCATGGCGATCCGATTCGCGGCGCGGCGAAGATCCGCGCAGATCTCGACAAGCTGTACGCGGCGGTTTCCTATGTGAACGAAGCGACCATTGCCGGCATGAATGCCGGCAAGGACGTGCACACGCTGATGCGCGAGATCAAGCTACCGGAGAATCTAAAAATTGGCGAATTTCACGGCAAAGTATCCTGGGCCGTGCGGGCAATCTGGGAAGAATATTCGGGATGGTTCCATTACGACAGCACGACCTCATTGTATGGCGTACCGCGGACCAGCGTTCATGCGGATTTGGCCGAACTCGCCGGCGGCGCGGCGGCGCTCGCGGAGCGCGCCCGGCAGAAAGTGAACGACGGGCGGCCGCTCGAGGCGCTGCATCTTCTCGATGTTGCGCTCGATGCCGAGCCTACAAGCGCCGATGCCCTGGCCGTCAAAAAGGATGCGCTGCAAGTGCTGCTGCGCGAATCGGGGGGCACGAACTTGAGCGAGACCATGTGGCTCAAGTCCGAGATCGCAGCGACCGAAGCGGCGCTCGCTGCGCCCTAGAATTCCTTAGCGCCAACCGCGCAAGCGGTTTCCGGCATCGCAGCTGACGACCTCGCAGGTAATGAATCGGGCGTCATCCGATGCGAGAAACGCGCCGAGTGCGGCGATATCGTCGGCGCTGCCTTCGAGCTTCAGCACCTGCTGGCTTTGCACGCGTTCATAAGTGCCTGGCGGCAGATTGGCTCGTGCAGCCGGCGTCTCCATGACGCCCGGTGCAATCGCATTGACGCGAATGCCGTCGCCACCGAACGCGTTGGCCATGCCGTAGGTCATGGCATTCAGCGCCGCCTTGGTCACGCCGTAAGCGGTCCCGGGAACGAAACTCGCCATGGACGATATGTTCACCACGGCGCCGCGGGCTTTCGCCAGCGGCGCGCGCAGCGCCTGCGCCAACAGAAGCGGGGCGACGGTGTTGATGGACAAAAAGCGCAGCCACTTGGCCTGGCTCAACGTCTCGAACGAGTGCGCTACCTCGCCATAGGCAAGACCCGCGTTGTTGATGAGCACGTCCAGTTGCCCATGGCGTGAACTTAACTCCGCTGCGAACCCGTGGATTTCACTTTCGACGGCAAGATCGATGCGATAGGTAGAACAAGAAGCCCCTTGCGCACGCAGCGCCGTCGCCGCCTGTTCCAGCCCCTTCTCCTCCACGTCGGTCATGATCAACGACGCGCCTTCCGCCGCGAATCGGCGCGCGAATGCCTGCCCCATACCGCCGGCGGCGCCGGTAATCAGCACGAGTTTTTTTTCGAATCGCTGGTGCATGATCTCGTCCCCCAATGCTTACAGCGCGCGGATCTGCGCCCAGCGCTCGGGCGTCATCCAGCAATATTCGAGGTAATGTCCCAGCGTGTCCCGCGCGTCGATGTAGAGAAATTGCAGATGCCCCGGTGTGCCGCCCTCGATGGCCACGGGGCGCTTTTCACGATCAACGCGGGCGCGAAAAGCGTCCCAATCGTGAATTCGCATGGCGACGTGGTGAAAGCGCAGTGGATATTGATCCGGCAGCCCCTCGCGATAGATATCGGTCAATCCGGAGATCGGCTGGATCAATTCGTACTGCAGCTCGCCGACCCAGCCGAGCGCCAACTTCACCGTGGCCTTGCCCTGTCCCGTGGGCGTCTTCAGGTCGTAGCTGACCTCGAAGTGTTTGAAGCCGTTGAAATCGTAGCGCTCTCGAAAAAATTCCATGGCCTGGTCGAGATCTCGAGTGATGTAGGCGTTCTGATAGTGATTCTCGAGGAACATGTTTATCAACCCTCGCGTTCGACTTCGTACTGGGACAGATAGCGCTCGAACATTCCCCGCACCTTTTCGGGGGTCAATCCGAACTGCGCCAGCTTGTACTCGTGCTTGCCGAACTTGTCCTGCGGATTGTCCGCCAGCCAACCGCGCATGCCGGCGTCGGCATCCTGCGTGAACTCATCGCCCAGCGACTTGTAGAGTTTTTGCATCGCGGGCATCGGATCGCGGATGAGGTCGGCATAGTGGACGTCAATCATGCGATCGTGTCCCAGCTTGTCGCGCGCATCCATGATGCGATTGGCATGCTCGACAGCCTGCCATGGATAATTTTCGCTGATCCACTCGATGTCGGGGGTCAATCCGACTGACTGATGCCCGAGCTTCATGAGACTGCAGAACGAGCCGGTGGCGGTCAGGGGGTCGCGATGACACCAGACCAGGCGCGCATCCGGATAGATCTTGAGCAGAGTCTCGATCCACAATCCGTGCGACGGTTGCTTTAAGTTCCAGACGCCCGGTGCATCGGCCTGCAACACCTGCAGGAACCGCTTGTGATACTGGTATGTCGAAGTCAGATCAGTCTTAAAGAGCCAGTCGCGGTAGTTCGGCAACTTGCCGCGGGACTCCCACAGCAGCGCTTTGAAGTCCTGCATGATGAAGAACATGCATTCATTCGGATAGGTCGCCGAGTTGCGATAGTACTTGCCCATCTCCGGTCGCGCGGCCAGCATCTTTTTCTCCGCATCGAGCCGCGCGAGCGCGCGCGGGTCGTTGTAAAGAGCGTCCTTGGTGGGCGGCGGAATGGGATCGTCGATTTCCCAGGTCAGCGGCGAACGGCGCGCCGGATCGGCGGCCAATAGATTGCTCAGCAGCGTGGTGCCGGTGCGAGGAATGCCGAATACGAATAGCGGTCGCTCGATGGGGCGCCTCAGCAATTCGGGACGCTGCTCCAGGTAGGCCGTCGTCTTTAGGCGAGTCGAGAGTGCGCCGATCAGACTGCTGCGCCAACGCGCGATTCCCATTTCCGGGTAGTCCACCTGGTTCGCGTCCGCCAGGAGCACCTCGAGTCCCTCGCGAAAGCTTTCGCTGTCGAAGTGCTTGAGCCCGGTGGCTTTTTGCGCCGCCTCGACCAACTCATCTGCAACAAATTTTTGCGCCACTATCGTCTCCCCGCCCTAGCACCAGCATACGCTTTAGCTGCGGAAGCATGGATGAACCGCTGCGGCCGCGCAATGATGTTCGACTTCGAAAGGGCCAGAATGTCTCGTTCAGGTCGCGGCAGAACCCGAGCCCCGCGCTCTGGCCCCATCCAAGAACAGCCGGATGGCGAATTGCAGCCGATCGTCGATTTCCGCGCGCGTGAGCCGATTGCCGGAAACGATAACTCGCACGGGTCCACTGACCACCATGCTCAAGAAGACCGTGGCTGCCCTCGTGGGATCGGTGACGGCCAGCGTGCCGGCCGCCGTCTCGCGCTGCAGTAGCCCGGCCAGAAATTCGACCACCGGCCGGGTATTCTGCTCATAAGCCATGATGAAGATCTCGGGAAAGCGATACGACTCGGTGTTGATGATCCGCTGCTGCTTCATGCCGGCGGGCGTCATGACTTGCGCAACCCGCAGCCGCGCCACGGCCGCCAGGGTGGCAGCGATATCACCCGTCTCCAGTGCTTGGAGCGTGGCGGGGGGCACAATCAGCCGCTCGATGGAGCGCTGCACTGCGGCCTTGAACAGCGCCGCTTTGTTCTCATAGCGCGCATAGACCGTGCGCTTCGTCATTCCCACCGAGGCGGCAATGGCGTCGATGGTCGCCTGTTCGAAACCCTTGTCGAGAAATAAGTCGAGCGCGCTATCCAGCAGCTCATCATGCCGCCGTCGAGCCTGTTCGACCGTCGGCCGCCCGGCGCCGTGTCGCGGCGCAAGTTTGCTGCGTGTTTTCTTCATCGGCTGGAAAATCAGTTGCCACCACCCTTGATCGGATTATAATGAAACTATGCAGGTGCCATTTTAATGCCGACGCGTCGACTCGGCAAGGAGAATGAGATGAGTGCGGCAATTGAACGTAAACCTGCGGGTTCGGCGGTCGAACAGCTGAAGCTGCTCGCCGGCGCGCCGGATCGATTCGACCTGTCGGCGGCGGATGTACTGCCCATGCAGCTCGCCGCGGTCGATGAGCTATTGCAGGATCGCATCGGTCGGATCCGCCTGTTGCGAAACCGCGCCGAGGCCAGCGGCATCACCAAGATCCGCGAACTGACGGACATCGTGCCCTTGTTGTTCGCCCACACCGCGTACAAGAGCTATCCCGAGGGTTGGCTTACGGAGCGGAAATGGGATCGGTTAGGCAAGTGGCTGGAAACGGTGTCCTCGCATCCGGTCGCGGGCGTCGATATCAGCAATGTTCGTGATATCGATGATTGGATCGACAGGCTGCAAGCCGCCGGCCATTTCGTTTCCTGCTCGAGCGGCACGACCGGCAAGTCCGCGATGCTGAACGGGTCGGCGGCCGACATGGAATGGTCACGCGGTGACTCGGTCGGATCCTTCTCGTGGGGATCTGGCGTGGCGCCGGCGCAGGACCGCAAAATATTCGGGCTTGCGCCGGTGGCAAGCGTGCCGCGCAATTTGGTGATCCGCGATGCGCTGATAAAGGCCTACGGTCTCCCCGGTTCTACACCCTTCATTTATCCGGTGCCGCCGATCACCATCGGTCAGATCACCGGGATGGTGGCGCTGCGCAAGAGCATGGCGGACGGCACCGCGAAACCGGCCGACATTGCGGCCTACGAGGCCACCTCGGCGGGCCGGCAGAAGGCGGTCGACCAGGCCGTCGGCGTGTCCGCCGAAGCCTTGGTGCGGGCACGCGGCGACAAGTTGTTCCTGTCGGGCCTGTGGGCCTCGCTGTTTAAGGTTGCCGAGGCGGTGCGCGCGCTGGGCTACAGCGGCAAGGATTTTCACGAGGACAACACCATCTACGTGGGGGGCGGACTTAAGCGTGCGGTACTGCCGCCCAACTATCGGGAGTATGTGTTCGAGACCTTCAATTTGTCGCCCGCTCGCGTGTTCCAAATGTACGGCATGCAGGAACTCAACACCGGCATGCCGCGCTGCCGCGCGGGGCGCTATCATGTCGCACCGTGGCTCATGTGTCTGGTGCTTGACCAAGCCGGCGAGAAGCTGATGCCGCAGTCAGGCGAGATCGAAGGCCGTGCCGCCTTCTTCGATCTATCGCTCGACGGGCGCTGGGGCGGCGTCATTTCCGGCGACAAGATTACCGTCAACTATGGCAGGTGCGCCTGCGGCAACCGCAGCCCGTCGATCCGCGACGACATTACCCGCTATGCCGATCTTCCCGGCGGCGACAAGATCAGTTGTTCGGGCACTATCGATGCCTATGTGCGAGGCGTGACATGAACACCGTGGTCAAGGCAGACGCGGCCGCGGTGGCCGCCAGCGACATCGGCGATCCGGGTGAATCACTTCGTCCGCGGCAAACTCGTGTCGGGCGCCGCCGTGCGGCACCGTTCGCGCGACCTCGGCGCCGACTTCACGACGCCGGCCATCGATCTTGACGCGCTGGTCACACCGCGCTCCGAGGCGCCGCCATTGCTCGACGTGAAACTGGCCGAGATCATCGATTTCCTGGTCGAGACGGGCGAACGGCTGAGTTGGAGCGCAATCCGTATTTGCAGGAGTCGCTGGAGCGGGTGGTCGCCACCAACCCCTTGCCACGCCGCGTGGTCGAGAACCTTTACCGGGGTGCCCGCCGCTATCTCTCCCGCGAGGTGCTGATGAGCAGCATCGAGTCCAATTTTTCCAACCCCGAGGTTCTTGATGGCTGGGTCTCACGCACGGATGTGTACGGGAAGGGCGGGGCCGTTCGAGCCTTCCCGCCGCGCATGATCCACATGCTGGCGGGCAACTCGCCGGCAGGGTGCATGTCATCGATTGCGCAGGGCGCCCTGGTGAAGGCGGTCAACTTGTTCAAGATGCCGTCGAGCGATCCGTTCTCGTGCGTGGCGGTGCTGCGCACCATGGCGGATATCGATCCAAACCACCCGGTGGTCCGCTCGATGTCCGCAGTCTACTGGCGCGGCGGTGACGAATCGATCGAGCGCACGCTTTATCGTCCGCAATATTTCGATCGCATTGTGGCGTGGGGCGGCGGCGATGCCATCAACAACGTCATCCGCTACCTCGGCCCGGGACTGCAATTGATTTCGTTCGATCCCAAGACGTCGATCTCGATGATCGGGCCGGAGGCATTTCAGTCGGATGCCACCATCGCCGAGGTCGCTGAATGCGCAGCGGCCGACGTCGCCGTCTTCAATCAGGAGGCATGCCTCGCCAGTCGCTTCATCTTCGTCGAGGGTGAGCGCGACGGCATCGAGAAATTCTGCGCGCGACTGCAAGATCGACTGGGCGTCGATCGCGAGACTGCCTCCGCGAAGGCGCCTGGATTGCCGCAGGAGATTCGCGAGGAGATCGAGGTGCTGCAGATGATGGATGACGATTATCGCGTGTGGGGAAAGTTTGACGGTGCAGGCCTGGTGATTCTGTCCGAGCAGCCGGTCGGATTTCACCCCACCGGCAAGACCGCCAATGTCGTGCACGTGGCCTCGCTGGACGATGCCATTCGTTATGTGAATGTCGCGACCCAGACGATCGGCATCTATCCGCCGGAGCGCAAGACACTGCTGCGCGACCGGATCGCGAGCGCCGGTGGCCAGCGGGTTGTGCGCTTGGGTTCCGCCGCCCGGCATGTGATGGGCGGCCCGCATGATGCGATGTATCCGTTACAGCGATTCATCCATTGGATGGCGGACGAAGACGCATAAAATGTGCGCACCGCGCGCACGGGTCTTGCGCACTGACTCAGTAGCTTCGGAGGATCCTGCCGGATCATTGCTTGCAAGTTCCAAGACAAATGCGCCGCGGCCGTGCCTGGCTTGAAGTTCGGGGGCGCGGTACGTCGCCAGCGGCCGGTAAGACTAGGATGCCTGCTATGATCGGCAGGCTGGCAACGGCCAGCGTAGGAAGAGGCTTCCCATGAGGCCCTGGAGCAAATGCGAAAATGAGCGCCGAAGTGCAGCTGCCTTTGAAGGAACGCTATGGTCCGTGGGCTTTGATCGTCGGGGGATCCGAAGGCATCGGTGACCATCTAGCTCGCCAGCTTGGCGCGGCCGGCATCAACATCATCCTGGTCGCTCGCAAGCCCGCCACGCTCGCGGAGACCTCACGGAAGATTCACGATGCCACCGGCGTCGAGGTACGTACGCTGCAGCTCGACATCAGACGTGACGATATGCTCGATCGCATTCGCGAGGTGACCGACGGTCTCGAGGTCGGCTTGTTGATTCACAATGTCGGAGGCGGGCAGGGGTTCGGTCCTTTTGTCGACTGTACGCTTGAGGAGGTCATGTCGGCTGTCATGACAAATCCCGTCGCGATTACCAAGCTGGCGCATCATTTCGGCAAGCCGATGGCCGAGCGCGGCCGTGGCGGGATCATGATGATAGGCTCTCTGGCCGGCAATGCGGGTTGCTATTTCCTGGCGACCTATTCCGCTGCAAAGGCGTTTAACCAGATCCTCATGGAGGCGCTGTGGGCAGAGTTTCAGCCGCGGGGCGTCGATGTGCTCGCGTTTCCGATCGGCGCCGCCGACACTCCCTCCCGTGCGCGCAGCGGAACGGTCGACGCCGAAGAAATGCCCGTCGCGAGGCCGCAAGATGTTGCGCGCCAGGCGCTCAACGAACTACCGCGCGGACCGGTCTATGTAGCGCCGGAGAATGCCGAATACTTCAAATCGTTATGTTCGATGCCGCGCCGGCAGGCGGCAGAATTGCAGCGCGATCTGTTGATGCGGATGCTTCGGGCGCCGTCAGACGCTTGAGCTGGATAGTTCGGTCGTCGTAACTATCCGCGTGGAGGGGAGTGGCATGGTCTCAAGAGAAATGAGCGAAGTGGTGGGTAGCTATACGGGATTTTCGCGCAAAGTGCTGGAATTCGCCCTGCTCATGAAACGCTTGGTAGATGAGGCCAAGCGCCCCGGATTTTCCCAGTTGAGCTGGCGCCGTTGCGGAGATGGTCGCCATCGACGAGTTCGAACGCGTGGCAATTTCTTGTCACGCGTTGGCCGGACTGTGTCGCCTTCCTGACGATTAGGAGACATCGTCGCAATGGGCGTGCTCGTTCAAACGCATCACAGAAAAGGAGCGCGTGGTATTTCTTGAGCTTGAAGAGCGCAGCAAGGTCGAGAGCATCGTAGTGTCGTGAATTCGGTGTCGGTTTATGAGTTCAACAATGCCGGTAAGCTTCGCACCTCGACATCTACCTACAGATGAAAATACCGACCCCGAAATCTTGAAGGCTTACAGCAAACTCCCAGCCTGACGACATCCGCGCATCACCCGCTCGGGGCGCCGGTATTTTCCGCGCCCATGCCGGAAAAGCCGATGCAATAACCACCGTCCACCGGCAGCAGGACGCCGGTGACGTAAGATGCTTCGTCGCTCGCCAGGTACAATGCGGCATAGGCGATGTCGATCGCGCGGCCCCAGCGGTCCATCGGAATACCCGGTAGCCTACGAGTCCCCGGCGGCGGCTCGGGAAATTGCTGCGACTGCTTCACAAGCCCGGTCCACATCGTTCCGGGCAGCACGGCGTTCACGCGAATATTCTTGCCCGCATAGTCGAGCGCGGCCGCCTTGGTGAGTTGGTTCACCCCCGCCTTGGCCGCACCATAGACGCCGTGATGCTTCCAGCCCACCAGGCCCGAGGCCGAGGAGATGTTGACGATGGCGCCCCCGCCGGTCTTCAACATCGATGCGATGCCATATTTCATGCCGAAGAACACGCCCCTGATGTTGACCGAATGCACGCGATCCCACACTTCGACACCTTGTTCGTGAAGTGGCGCCATCGGACCGCCGAAGCCTGCATTGTTGACGAGAATGTCGAGACGACCGAACCTGTCCTCGGCAGCTGCGATCATCCGCTGGATATCGTTTTCATTGGCGACGTCGGTATGGATGGGGACCGCCGCTTCGCCGATGGCGGCGGCGACCCGTCCTGCTTGCCGCTGATGTCGGCGCAAATGACCTTGGCGCCTTCGGAGGCAAACAGCTTGGCCATGGCGCTGCCCATACCCGATCCGGCCCCCGTGATAACGGCAACTTTCTTTTCCAGACGCATCAGTAATTTCTCCGGGGGCTTTCTGCCGCTTCGGCGTTTTGTCGATACGGGCATGGCCGACCGCCCAATTCTTAAGGTCTCAGGCGAACGATTCCTCGCCCTGCAACTTAGTCCTGTGCATCATACGGCCGCTGTCCAAGGGATAGGCGAGCGCGCGATGCATGGTCCCCGTGTTGTCCCAAATGACCAGATCGCCGACCGTCCATCGATGGCGATAAACAAATTGCGGCTGCGTGGCCACTCGCGAAGGCGGCATAGCAGCGCGGCACTCGCGCGACGGTCCATTCCCACGATGTGCGAGGCCGTGGAGCCGATGACCAAGGACTTGCGACCCGATCGGTGCTTCCAGACGAGCGGCAACTCATTGTCGGCGTAGCGTTGCCACCCCTGCAGCATTTCCGAGGTGGGCTCTGGATACACGTAGCGCTGCGTGGCTTCCAACGTGTGCACCACTCTGGTCTTGTCGAGCTCAGCCTTTTCCTGTTGAGGCAGGTCCTCGTAGGCAGCATAGGTATTGGAAATTCCGTATCGCCGCCGATTGCCGATAGCCGGCGTGCGCTCATGATCGACGCCAAGACCGGCACGTCCTGCATCGTGCCGTCGATGTGCCAGAAAACGCACCCTCAGGTATCCCGCCTTGTCGTTTTCGGTCGGATCCATCGTAATCTTCGTGACGCTGCCCTGTCCTTCCTCGACGATGGTTCCCAGCGTCCTGGTGAAGGCCACTTGCTGTTCATCGGCGAGATTGATTTCGCGGAACGCGATGACTCCGCGCTTTTCGAGCAATGCGCGGATCTCGCCGCTCAACTGGCCGCTCAGCAGCGTTTCGACTCCGTCTGAATTTCGCTGCCGATTCGCGGGGTCAGATCGATCGTCTTTGTGGCCATGTTTTTCCTCCAAGAACTCATCTTAACGGGGTTCCCTCATTTTTGCCGAGCGCCGTTAGGGAGTGCTGGCGAACGCCAGGATCTGCGGAGCGAGCAAGGGCCAGCGGGCGAATAGTCCTTCGCCCCGGCCCGAGGCTTGCAAGCGCTCAATCCATTCACGGTCTCCCCACGGGGGCTCGGCGATCTGCGAACCGGGGATCATCGCGTGTACTGTTTCGCTCGTCTCGCGCGGATGGTGGAATCGGATTGCCCGCTTCGCAGTACCAGGACGGGCATCCTGATCGTCGCCAATTCCGATGGCGCCAGGCCAGGGACGGGTGAGTTGTCCTTGGGAAAGTATGCCCAAAGCCCACCTCTTCATCGTCTCGACAAAGGCATCCACATCTTGGCCTAGCAAAGTCTCACGGTTACGAGGGTTGCGAGTGAGCTGCTCTTTCCATGCCGGTAGAGCGGCGACGGCTTCCATTCCCCCGAGCGACGCTGCGGCGAGCGATTCGTGGCAGTAATGAAACGCGAGCGAGGCTAGCCCCACCGCCCCCCCGCTGATCCACAGCACAAACAGCCGGTCGACCACATCGGGATGCCGTATCGCCGTGAGCAGCGATACCCGCGAGCCCGCGGAACCGCCCACCACCGATGCCGGCGCAAAGTCGAGCGCTCGCAATAGGCCGGCGAGGGCATCGGCGTGGATCAGCGACTCGCTTTCTCCGATAAAGGAAAGATCGGACTCCCCGCAGCTTGGGCGATCCCAGATCAAGACGCGAAGTCCCCTGTCAGCGAGTTCTCGGACAATGCCCTCACCCCGGGGGTATTCTTGGAAAGCCACCGCCGGGCGTGATCACCGCGGTACGCGCGCCGGCTCCAATGATGTCGTAGGCGAGTCCTATTCCGTTGACGATTACAGTCGGCACTAACGACTTCCCCTGGTTACCGGCATACGATTTGTCATCGGGCGAATTCAGCGACGCGGCAGGCAGCGGCCTTCTCGCCTCGCGAGGCCGACCTATGAAGGCATATCGATCCGCTGTGCCACGACGGACAGATCCCGGTGCTACCTTACTGCTGGAGCTTCGCAAATAAAACTAGTGCAATGCAAAAGGCGAAGATCGGTCAAAGGGATTCTGAATGCGCAACATCGATCTCCGACGATGGGGCTATATTCAGGCTGACAGCCACGGCGAACTGCTGCTTATTGGACGACTGGCAGAAACACACTGGAGGGGCACATGGGATTACTGGAAGCGCATGCCGGCATGGCCGGAAAAGTTGCCGCGGTTATCGGCGGAGCGGGGGGGATTATCGGGCGCGCGGTGAGTTTAGGACTGGCCGAGGCTGGGGTGAACATAGCCACCTGCCATAACGACCAAGAGGCTGTGCGAGCCATTGTCCCCCAGGTCGAGGCGCTCGGGCGCGGATCCTGTCCGTGCACGCTGATGTGACCGATCCTGATGCGCTCGATCGTTTCTACGATCAGGTGGAAGCCGAATTGGATCGACTCGACATCGTGGTGAACCTGGTCGGCGGCGTGCAGCGCCAGCTGTTTCTGGACACCACCCGCGAGCAGTTGCTCGCGATATTCGATTGAACTACGGCTATGTGATCGACAGCGTCCGGCGGGCGGTTCCGCTGATCCGTAGTGGTGGAACGGGCGGGAGCATCATCAACTTCACCACGATCGAGGCGCACCGGGGTGCGGCGACCTATGCGGTCTATGCAGGCGCCAAGGCGGCGACGACCAACTTCAGCCGCGCCATGGCGCTCGAGCTTGGCGCCGACCGGATCCGCGTCAACCCGATCGCACCGGACGCGAACCCAGGGAAGACGTCCAACGGGCGCTCCGTCCGGAGGACTTCGCCCGCCTCGCCGAGCTGGGCGACGACTACATGAGCGCCTTCGCGGATGCGTTTAGAATGTACGTGCCGCTGAAAAGCCACCAACGGTCGATGATATGTCAACGCAGTGCTCTTCCTGGCGAGCGATCTTTCGCGTTCGATCACCGGCACGACATTGCACGTCGACGGCGGGACTAGCGCCGCGTTGGGTTTCCTGGACTGGCCTTATGGGGACAGCTTCATGGCCGCGCCGCTCGGCGGCACGCTTCGCCAATTGTTCGGCGCCGATAGAAACGATGTACCCAAGAGCCGGTGACGGCATTCAGAAACTCGGAGTGCGCAACGGCGGAGCTACAGCTTTTTAATCTGATTCACGATGCCATCGCGTGCGTTGATTGAGTCTTACCAATGGCTGAGATGGCGCGTGCTGCGGCGTCCGCAGAGCGGCCTTGAGTTGCAGAACGGTGCGCGCCGGACAGTCGCGGCAGAAAATGCGAGAAGATCCCGATCGCCGTTCCCAGCCCCCGGGCATTGCCGGGACGCCGCACGTGGCGATGAGATACTGATCCGGCCGTGATTCGCTTGGCATTGCGCTTCGGCGTCGTTAGCATGCAATCATGCGATCGAAGAGGGGAGCAAAGGCACTTAAAACAAAGTCACTGACTAGGCGGACAGCGTGTTCGCGCCTTCGGCCAGGGCGAAATCCAACGGGCATCTCTACCTTCAGGTCGCCGGCGCTTTGAAGCAGCAGATCGTAGGCGGGGTGTATCCGGTCGGATCGCAACTGCCCACCGAAGATGTGCTATGCGCGCGTTTTTCCGTCAGCCGCTATACCGTCCGAGAGGCGCTGAGACGACTGCGCGAAGACAATCTCGTCGCTTCGCGGCAGGGAGCAGGGACCATCGTCGTTCCTCGAGTGTCGACGAACTCGTACGCCCAGGACGTCGTGTCGATCAACGATCTCCTGGCTTTTGCGAACAGTGCGCGCTTCGCCATCGAGTCCATCGGGATGGTACTGATTGAAAAGACACTCTCATCTCGGACTGGGCTTGCGAGCGGTAAGGAGTGGCTGATGGTCCGCGGGCTTCAGGCAAACGGATGGCGCCGAATTTCCGGTTTGTTGGACCGAATATTACATAAACCGGGAGTTTGCCGCGCGTGGGCAGACTCCTGCAGCGCCACACCGGCCCCATATTTCCGCTGATCGAAGACCTGTTCGGCCAGAGCATTACGGAGGTTCACCAGGAAATTGGCGCTGTGTTGGTTTCACCGGCGCTGGCGCAGGGTCTTAAGGTCGAGGCGGGAACCTCGGCGCTTGAGATGCGCCGTACCTACAAAACCTCCGATGGGAGGGTGGCGCAAGTGAAATTGAATACACACCCCGCGTCCCGGTTTCGCCACTCACTCACATTGCGCCGCGTAAAAGGCTAAGCCGGGACTCGCCTGACTTAGCCATCGGCGATAGTTAAGTCAGCGGGACAAAAAAGACCCGAGATGGAGGTCCCCTAGAATTTAGCTCCCAGCTCAATGCCCCACGACGCAGGCTGGCTCCACTCGGCGCCGATGCCCTCACCGGTGTACTGAACCGTGGTCCGGTAGCGTGCGTTGGTGACGTTCTCGCCGTAGAGCGCGGCATGGAATCGCTTCGACGGATCTCTCCACTCGGCGCGTAGTGCCAGGGTGTTATAACTCGGTTGCAGGAACTGAGTACCCGAAGGGCTGGACCAGAATTGCGACGTGTAGTACCAGTTGGCGGAGAATATGTATTCACCGGTGGCGGTCATGCCCGTGGTATATCGCGGCCCAATATTGGCCGTCCACTCCGGCGCGTACTGCATGGGGACACCGCGCAGGATCGTACCGGTGTTCACGTAATCGTAGTTTGATAGCTGCGCCTGGCAGCCGGGGATCGCGTTGGGTTGAGGCGGGCAACTCGCATAGAGCGGCGCTCCCACTTCTGTCGCGTTGCCGAACTGGATGTAGCGGGCGTGGTTCCAAGCCGCGGCACCATTCACCGAGAAATTGTCGTTCAGATCGAAGTGAATATCGTCTTCAACACCATACATTTCTGAACGGGCCGCGTTGACAATATAGGCCTGAGCATTTCCGAGGTACTCCGAAACCTGCAGGTCCTTGTAGTCGTAGTAATAAACGGCGGCCTGCATGGTAAAGCGGCGGGTGTCGAGCTTGTAACCGACTTCATACGCCTTCAGCTCCTCCGGCCTCACGTTGTTGCAGGTAAAGTTGTCGAACGAGTCCTGACAGGAGCCGCCGACGTCGATGATCGCCGCCTTGTAGCCCTCGGCATAGGATGCGTAGAGGCTCGATTGCTCCGTCGGCTTGTAGCGCAGGACGACTCGAGGCGTCGTTTTGTCGCTGGAGATACCGGGCACCTGGTTCTGCTGGTTACTGTTGTTGGGGGGGCCGGGATTCCAGTAGGCATCATTGACGACATCGTGCGAGTAGCGCGCGCCCACGGTGAGGAACCATTGTGGCGTCAGCTCATAAGTCGCGTCCAAGTAGCCGGCGTAGTTCTTGGTAGTAGTGCTCGAGCCGCCGAGGCGAACTCGTCCCACGGGGGTGTGGACGAAGTTATCCAGATAGACCTTATAGGTATCGGTGTTGCTGAAGAAGAACCCCCCCGCCGTCCATTGGAGACGCGAACCGGGCTTGGAAGACAGGAAGATTTCCTGACTGATGGTCCTGTCGAAGATCGGAAGTCCAAGCTGCAGGAGCGGCAGGGCGGTCGCATCCTCGTTCAACGACTGATCGACATCCTCTCTGCGCCATTGCGACAGCGAAGTGATATTGGCGAAACCTACATCGGCTTTGACCGTCAGCTGCGCGATATCGGTCTTGGATATGAAATAGGTCGGCAGATCACCTGCCACCCGGCTGGGATCGGTCGTGTAGAGTCCCGGCGCCGTAAAGGTCTGTATACCCCACGGCTTTCCCGTCGTTGGGTTGATTGACGTATCGGTATTGGAATTGGTCAATACCGTGGTCGGGTTATCCTGCACGGAATGCGTGTAGCGAAACAGCGCCGACGCGTCGTTCGAGAAATTGATCTTTAGGCCGCCGCGAACCGTCCAATCCTGATAGGCGTCGACGTGGTCGTCGCCGTTCACGATATTGGTCATGAAGCCGTTGCCCTTGCTGAAGAGGCCCTCGATATCCGTGGCCACGATGCCCCCGAACAGGCCTGTGGTCGCATAGGTCTCGTAGCGTTGCGCGTTGAAACTGCCGTAGTTTACTTTGGCCTCGGCATGCGTCTCCGTGCTGGGATCGGGGGTCGTGACAAGAATGGCGCCGCCCGTGGTGTTGTGGCCGAATAGGGTGCCTTGTGGGCCTTTCAAGACTTGAACGCTGGAGACGTTCATCAACTGAAAGTCGGCCGCCAGCGGGTTCGGTGAATAGAACCCGTTGATATAAATGCCCACGTTGGCGCCTCCGCCCGAGGTGGTCACGGCCGTGCCGATGCCGCGGATCACAGGCTGGGCGAAGCCCGCCTGATTGTCGAATCGGAGCGACGGGGTGAGCTGCTGAATGTCCGCCAGCGTTTGGACATTAGCGGTGGTCAAGGCGTTTTGGGTGAGCACTGCGATTGAGATGGGCACGTCGACCGTCCTCTCCTCGCGGCGCTGCGCGGTGACGAGGACCTCCTCGAGGGGCGTCGTGGCGATAACTTCGGGAGCGCCGGTCTGCGCGGCCTGCGCAAACGCGGCCGTCGGTAAGACAAGAATTCCGGTGCTCGCAATGAGCGAGCCCAGCAATGCGGATGAAGCCAGCCTTAGACAATGCCTGGGTCGAGTTTTTTTCATAGATAATGCCCCCTGTTTGTGACATGCCATAGGTCAGATATCCTTTTTATTGTCCGAACAAATTTAAATATCTGACTCCCAACACTATAGTTGGGGACGATTCGGTATTAAAGCGGAATTGCACAAATACAACACCGCGCCACAGGTCCTTCCCCAGGTGCCGACCGCTTTGCACCATCCATTGCGGTGCGCTTGTTGCACTAATGCAAAAGTATCAGTTGCCTGGCCTCGCTCAGGCGCGAATGACGAGCCGATCAGCGTGATCCGCAGCCCACGGCGTGATGGTCGTCGTCGTGTCCTGGAAGCTCTCCGGCAACTCCTCGATGATCCGGTAAGCGGCGGCCATGCGGCCATAGCCGACGCAATAGGCTACATAAATGCAAAGCTCTACGATCTCTTTCTCCGAGTAGTAGTTGCGAAGATTGGCGAAGGTCTCCTCGCTGATCGCGAAATGGTTGCTCGCGGCAAGATCCGCATAATGAATGGCCGCTTTCTCCGCGTCCGTCAGATCGGACGCTTCCATCGGCTTTTCAAGAGAGCAGACCAAGTCTTCGGTGAGCCCGTCCTCGAGCGCTGACTTGTAACGAACCGCCATGCAGCTTCGACATTGATTGTGAAAGGCAATTCGCAACCGGACCAATTCCAGGAGACGGCGCCGCAACGTGAGGCCTTGCGACAGGGCACCGGAGAAAATGAGGAAGGCCTTGGCCAACTCGGGCGCGTTGGCATAGACGCCGAGCATTTTCTGCTGGACGAGGGGGAGGGTGTCCGCCTGGGCGAGGTCGCGCAGTTGCGGGTCCCACTCAGACACGGGAAGTGAGGCGATTCTTGTCATACGGACCTCCTGAAGTTCAGAGGGATACTAGGTCAACGCTGATGCGCATTCAACGACCGTCGCCATCCGCGTCTTGCTACGATCAAACAGGCGCTTTTCATCCTCGACGACCGCTTCCGGCATTTTGCTGGTGCTCAAATAACTAACAGTGTTGCGAAAAGTGGTTTCATCATCGAACCAGAGTTCCGTGATGACGTCGAATGCCAACTCCTCCGTCGCGCCGGTTTCGGGATTCGGATGCGGGGTGAGAAAGCGCCGCTCATATCGTTTCATACCGGAGGCATACGTCACGCAAAGCGGTGCGTGATGATTTTCATAATAGTCCTGAAATGCCTCAACACTCATGCCGGGTCGGCGCTTCATGAAGAGCAGGATTTTGTAACTGTCCTTGGCCATGAGGTAACTCTGTCTTCAAATTGAAAAAGCTCGCGGGCGCGGCGGCCACACTACGAGGCGATGCGCTCCTCGCCCGCAATGCTCGTGCGGTGCATTGTGCGGCCGGAATTCTCATCGTACGGAACGACGCGGTGCATGCAACCGCAGTTATCCCAGATGGCAAGATCTCCTTCATGCCATTCGTGACGGTAACTATAGGCAGGCTGGGCGGCCCATTCCTGCAGGCGCACCAGCAACGAGCGGCCGTGCGCAATCGGAAGATCGACGACGTGGTCCGCATGCGAGCCTATCACCAGCGACTTACGTCCAGATTCGTGCGTCCAGACCAGCGGATGGACCATGACCTCCGACATGCCGCGCCAGCGGGCCAGATCTTCCTCGCTCAAATGTTCAAACACCGGACGCATGGAAGTCTCCATTTTATGGACGACCTTCAGCTTCTCGAGCGTCTTCTTCTCCTCGTTGGGTAGATGTTCGAAGGCCGCGTAGGTGCTGGCGAACTCGGTCTGACCACCGCTGGGCGAGAGCTTGCGGGCGCTCAGCACCGTGGCTTTCGGCAGCGGCTGATTGATGGTCACGCCATCGATGTGCCAGAAAAATGTTCCCAGGACATATTCGGGCTGCGAATTGATCTTCTTATCGAGGGTAATCTTGTAAACGTCCTTCTCGTCGGCCTTGTCGCCGCCCGGCGCGTGGCGGGTGTAGTTAAGCCGCGTACCGAGCTTGTCGGTGAACGCCAATTGTTGTGCGTCCGTCAGATTCAACTGCGGAAAGACCAAAACGCCGCGATTCTCGAGTGCCTGCCTGATTTCGGCGATGGCCTGATCGTCGAGTAGACGGTCTTTGTCAATGCGGACAATACCGCCGATGTGCGGTTTGATCGGCTCGATGTGCAATGTGTTCATATGGATACCTGTCTGATGAACGAGTTATGCATAGCGCGTGCGCAATCGTACTGCCAAGTCCTTTCCGTGTCAGGCCGAGCCGAGGTAACGGCCGCCGTTCACGCTGATCGTCTGGCCCGTGACGTAGCCGGCTTCGTCCGAGGCAAGATAGGCGCAAGCCCCAGCGATGTCTTCCGGCTTGCCCGGGCGCTTCACCGGTACCGTTTCTGCGTAGGCGTCAACATTCACTGGCGAGGCGCGCAGCATCGGCGTGTCGATGAAGCCCGGCGGAATCATGTTGACTGTGATGCCCTGGGCGGCGAACTCCATGGCGAGCGCCTTGGTTAGGCCCATTAACCCTCCCTTTGAGGACACGTAGTGGGCCATTTTGGTGGCACCCGTTTGAGTCGAAGAAGAAGTGATGTTGATGATCCTGCCCCAGGCGGCCTTCAGCATATCCGGCAGGACCTCGCGGGTGCACAAAAAAGGCCCCTTCAGGTTCACCGCGATCATGCGGTCCCAGGCCTCCACCGGTATTTCCAGGAAGGGCACGAATCCGGTGATGCCGGCGTTGTTGACGATGATGGTGATGGGGCCAAACTCGGCCCTCGTTTTGTCTGCGGCCGCTTTGATGGCCTTTGCATCGGCGGCATCCACATGAAGCGCGATGGCCTTGCCGCCCGCATCTGAGATCATCTTGGCCGTCTCGGTCGCTGCCGCGCTGTTGAGGTCCCAGACCGCGATCGCCGCCTCGTCGGCGGCGAGGCGTTTTGCCACGGCCCGGCCGATGCCCGATCCGCCGCCGGTGACCACGGCCGTTTTTCCTTTGAGTGACATATCGAATTTCTTCCTATTGCTGGTGTGCTCGATGAATGTCGGCCCAACGACGATTTGCGCCGCTGTGCTCGCTGGAAAGTCAGAATCCTTGAACGATCATAACTCGGTAGTCTGCGCCTTTCTTGCGATGAGGAATGGCGGCCTGATAGTGAGGACTGTTGTACCAAGCTTTGGCATCCTCCGCGGTCGGGAACTGCAGCAGGACAATTCCGTCCGGCGCTTTTCCTTCCAAAGCTTCCGTTGCCCCATAGACAATGAGCGGCTTTAAGTTTGGATCGCGTGGTGCCTCTTTGTTCATGCGACTGTAAGTGGCCATCTCGATCGGGTCGCGAATTGGATCTTCACGGATGCAAAGCACGTAGGCGGGCATAAGTCCTCTGCTTGACGATGCGATTAACGACGAAGAACGCTACGCTCGAGCATGCGCGCCCGCATGGTTGGGTCAAGCGGTGCAACACCCGGCTCGAGTTGCATGTTGAATGTTTTGATGGCCATACCCAGCATGTCGTAGCAGCCCACCAGGAAAACCATATCCATGATTTGGATGGCACTGAAGTGCGCGGTCAGGCGCTCCCAGGTCGACGGGCCAATACCGCCATCCACATGCAGTTCGTCCACGGCACGCACGATTTCCGCCTCGAGCGGATTCCAGCCCGGCGCATCCGGGCCTTGCTGTAGGCGTTCGAGGTCAGTGTCGCTGAGGCCCGCGCGCTTGCCCAGAATGATGTGTTGAACCAATTCATATTCCGCGCACCGCAGCCAGCAGATGCGCAAAATGATGATTTCGCGCACTCGTGTCGTCAACGTGCTCGCGCCGGCGACATGCGCATTGAAGGTCATGAAGGCTTTCGCCAGCGTCGGGTGGTGTGCCATGGTGCCGAGGACATGCATGCCGCGCATGTCGACACCGCCATCTTTCCACTTCGAGAGCACAAAATTCAGGCTTTTGGGAAATGCACCGAGTGCATCCAGGATGACCTCGTCCCATTGCGAGGGCAATATGGGTGCAATGCGTGGCGCGTCGTCGTTCTGCATGTAATCAGCCGGCGTCCAGAAGTCGCTTTACTTTGGCGACGTACTCGATGTGCGCATCAATGTCGTTCCCCAGTCCCTTGTCCATCGACGGCACGCAGCCGTGGGTTCCCCCGGCGTCACGCCACATTTTCAAATGAGCGGCCGCTTCTTCTGGATTGCGGGCGAATAGGGCGAGCAGTTCCCGGCCATAGCCGGTCTCGGCCCGGCCCAAAGCGGCCAGATGATGCTTAACGCGCCCCCAAGCCTCGATCGCACCCGCTCCATTGGCGGCGAAAATGAAACCGTCACCCAGACGCGCGCCGCGCTCGTAGGCCGGCTCTGAGTATCCACCCAGCCATACAGGAATTTGCCGCCGGGGCCGCGGATTAATGCCCGCTCGATCGATCCGATCGAAGCGGCCCTCGAAGGTCACGACGGGCGTGGTCCAGAGTTGGCGCAGAAGGCCGATCTGCTCGTCGATTCTCTTGGCCCGTGTGCGAAAGTCCTGACCTAAGGCTTGGTACTCGACATAATTCCAGCCGATTCCCACCCCCAGCCGCAGGCGTTCGCGCGACAGCAGATCGACATCGGCGGCCTGTTGCGCCACCAGCGCCGTCTGGCGCTGCGGCAGGACCAGGACGCCGGTGACAAAGTCCAGCGTGCCGGACAGCGCCGCGGCGAACCCGAACAGAACGAAAGGATCGTGGAAGCTATGCTTTTCCGTGTAAGGGCCGGTCAGTTTGGGCTCGCGTCCTTCGTGCGTAGCCTTGACCACATGATCATAGGCCATGATGTGCGCATAGCCGAGTTCTTCCGCGGCCCTCACGAACTTGCGGATGGCATCCGGATCGCCAGCGACTTCGGTCGTCGGATATGAAACACCGATTTTCATGAAAGCCTAGTTCTCCGGCCGCCGTGCGAAGGCCCGCCCGAGAAGAAGAAACGTTTGAATCGCTGCGGGCGGTGCTTGCATGAGTATATACGTCGAAAAATATCCCGCCGATGGCGGGGCGTTTGCTGAGCTGCACCACGGGGTCGGGAGCCGCAGCTCTGAATTGAGAGGTGATCGGCATATTTGACTTGCGAACGAGCTTATACTAAGCTTGCTTAGTAGTTGGGAGTTGGTAGCAGTTCGCAGGAGAAACGTGATGAAATCTTTGATCTTGGTATTGGCGTGTGTATTCGCCGCGGGCGCGGACGCGGCTGTTGCGCAGAGCGCAGCGGCCGGAACGGTCGGCACCGTCTCAAAAGGCCAATTGGTGGAAGCCGCCAACGGAGCACGCTTGGGTGTCGTGTATCGCGTCGCCGCCGATGGCTCCCCACAGATCATGTTCGACGGAAAACTCGTCACTATTCCGGCCTCGACGCTGTCTTCCTCCAACGGCAAGCTGATTACCAGCCTCTCCAAAGCCGCGGTGAGCGAACTGCACTAAAGGGAGTAATTCGCGGCGTCGCCAAGGGATGGCGCTATCATGCCGGCTTGGAACAAAGTCGGGGGTGGCAAGATGGTTGGCGACGACCCGCTCGATCTTCGTGGCCGCGTCGCATTCGTGACTGGCGCGGGTCGCGGAGCCGGTCGCGCCATTGCGCTGACTCTGGCGCGCCACAACGCCGGCGGGATTGCGGTGAACGATTTCCAGCCGCAACGGGCCGCGGCCGTCGCGGCCGAGATTGAAGCGCTAGGCGTGCCGGCGCTCGCTGTGCCGGCCGATGTCGGTGACCATGCCGCTGTTCTGTCGGCAATCGCCGCGGCTTCAGAGGCGCTGGGTCCGGTCGCAGCGCTGGTGAACAACGCCGGCAATGCCGGTCCCCAATTCGCGATGGGGCGCGCGCCGCTGTTCTGGGAAACCGATCCCAATGAGTGGGACCGATATTTCCGAACGAACTTGCAAGGCGTCATGAATTGTTGTCATGCCGCACTCCCGGACATGGTGAAGCGTGGATCGGGAAGGATCGTGACCATCGTGTCCGACGCCGGGCGCGTTGGCGAACCGAAGTTGGCGGCCTATTCCGCCGCCAAGGCCGGTGCCGCTGGCTTCATGCGCGCGATCGCGCGGGAAGTCGGGCGCTTTGGGATCACCGCCAATGCCATTTCGCTCTCCGCCCTCGAACCGCCGCTCGACGAAGCGGGCAGCGCGGAATTTCTGGCGAGCGATCAGGCAAAGGCACTGGTGTCGCGCTACGCGATCCGGCGCCTCGGCCGCCCGGAAGATGTGGCCAACATGGTGCTGTTTCTGTGCTCGGATGCCGCCGAGTGGATCACGGGGCAGACCTACCCGGTCAACGGCGGCTACAGCTTCGCGGTTTAGAGCGCGCATACGGCGGTGCGGTATTATTGATTCAATCGGGAGCGGCCCTTTTGGTGCGGATGCAGGATCTTCTGATTGATCCTTCGAAAGGCTGGGCGAGCGCGGCTGACCCCTGGCCGCCGTTGGGCTTCCTCGATCTCGCCGCCTGTTCCCATGATGCGCGCCTTGAGACATTGCCACCTTTTCCCGTGATCGGGTTTGGAGATTCCGCCCACCCCCTCGCGCCGGCTCTCGATGCCGTCGTCGAGCCGCCGGTATCGGCCGAGGCGCTGATCCGGCAAACAAGCCGTGCCCCCCGAGCGGCCGCGGTCGCGATGCAATTACTGCGCAGCCTGGAGAACCTGCCTCCCGAGCGTGCTCTTCCGCTGGAATCTTTTTGTTACGGGCTGCTGCAGGGAAGCGCCGAGCACTCAGCGTGGTTGGCGTCGCGCGTTTCCGTTGCGCCGCCCGGGCCGCCAGGGCGGCTCATTGTCGAGCGGCGGGATTCGGAATTGCTCATCACGCTCGACCGGCCGCTGGCGCGAAACGCCATCGACCGGGCCATGCGCGACCAGCTTTTCGACGCCGTCACGCTTGCGGTGCTGGATACCGAAGTCAGGGCGATCAAGCTGCGCGCCGTGGGAGCCTGCTTCAGCATGGGCGCCGATCTCGCGGAGTTCGGTACGACGCGCGACCCTGCGACAGCTCATTTGATTCGCAGCCGAACATTACCGGCACTCGTGTCTGGCCGCTCGAGCCGAGATTCTCAACGTGCACGTGCAAGGCGCGTGCGTTGGCGCGGGGTTGGAAATGGCGGCGTTCGCAGGCCGGCTCACAGCCACGTCGGATGCCTGGTTTCAGCTTCCCGAGTTGGCCATGGGATTGATTCCGGGCGCGGGCGGCTGCGTCTCGGTGCCGCGCCGCATCGGAAAACAGCGGACGGCGCTCATGATCCTCTCCGGCCGGCGGATCAATGCCGCGACCGCATTGCGTTGGGGCCTAATCGACGCCATCGAAGGGGACTCGCGTTAATCGGAGGAGGGCAGCGGCTTGGCATCCTTGACCTGCAGTGCGACTCCGCCGATGGTCAGCGATCCTTGCCCAGCCTTGACACACAGCAATTCGCAGGTGCCGGCCGCATCGACATAGCGCTTGCCGATTTTGGTTCCTTGGGCGAACGCCGGATCGAGTGCGCCGCGTTCCGCCGGCCGCGATCTCGACCATCGGCGAACCGCCGCACTCTGCGACGGCAGCGCTTGCGCGAATCACCATCACTTCGGTGTCGCAGACAGCACTCTTGAGTTTGGTTCCTGGCTTCATCAATTCCTCGGTAAGTTTCAGGCGAAAGCATCGACGTCGAAAAGCGCGGTGATGCCATGGCCGGCGCGGCGCTGCCGAACCGCGCACATTATGCGCGACCTGGTTGCCGCAATGCTCTGAAAAAATTTTGCCAGTTCTGCGCACTGTGCACAAACCGGCGCGGGGAGTTTCCTGTCGCACGCCGACGAATTTGATTGCCTTGACAGCATTGAGGGCAACTACTACGCTTGCTTAGTAATTGTACCCGGACATCCCGGATTTGGCAATTTCGACCAGCTGATCACGGTGCTCCTGCGGTGGGGCGGTCAATGGTAAGCTGACATTCGAAGAATCCTCGTGCCGCACTTTAGCGTCGGCGCGGTTTGCATGAGCCCCAGACGCGAATTAGAGTCTTAAAGTGGCGCGCTATCTGTTTGTCGTGAACACCAACCCTGCGGAAGGTCGCGAGCAGGAGTACAACGAGTGGTACTCCAATCGACACCTCGCCGATTTGCGCGCGCTGCCGGGCGTTGTATCGGCTCGCCGATTCGTACTCAACGATGTGCAACTGGCCGACGTGCCGCAGCTTTTCAAATACCTCGCACTGTATGAGGTCGAAACCGACGACTTGCAGGACTTCATCGGGCAATTGCTCTCCCGGTCCGGCACCGAATCCATGCCGATCAGTACAGCGCTTTCAAGCACGCACTTCCGCGATATTGTGGAAGGAATTGAGCAGCGGCTGAGCGTCAACTGCCGTTGCATAATGCGGCGCATGGCAACGCTGCAAAAGCGGGAAGACTTGAGCGATGGCTAGTGCAAAGGCCGCTCGGCCGACGAGGAGCTGGGGTGCGCTCGAGCCGCTGCGGGAACCTACGTTTCGCACGATCTGGTGCGCAAGCGTCGTGGCCAATTTCGGTCAGCTGATACTCGGCGTCGGCGCAGCGTGGGAGATGACACGGCTCGCCACCGCCGACATGGTGGCGCTGGTGCAAACGGCGCTGATGTTGCCGCTGATGCTCGTGTCGGTGCCGGCCGGGGCAATTGCCGACATGTTCGACCGGCGCAAAATCGCCCTGGTGGGCCTCGGCTTTGCGTCGCTGTGCGCCGCAGCGCTCACCGCGCTTGCCGTGCTTGGACTCACTACGCCCTGGGTGCTATTGGCTTTCTGTTCCCTGATCGGAGCGGGCGTGGCGCTGTACAGCCCCGCGTGGGCCGCATCGATCAGCGAGCAGGTCGAGGCGAAACATCTGCCGGCCGCGATTGCGCTTGGATCGATCAGCTACAACGTGGCGCGAAGCTTTGGTCCCGCCGTGGGCGGCGTCATCGTGGCGGCCGCGGGTGCGCGGGCCGCCTTCGCAACGAATGCGATGGCGTACCTGCCGCTGCTGGCCGCATTTTTCATGTGGCGCCGCCAGCATGCCGTGCCGCGACTGCCGCCGGAGCGGATCGATCGCGCCATCATTTCGGGAACGCGTTACGCGCTCCATTCAATGCCCATTCGGACCGTGTTGGTGCGCGCCTTCTCATTCGGAACGGCAAGCGCGGCGGCTTCGGCGCTGGTGCCGCTCGCCGCGCGCTATATTTTGAAGGGAAACGCCAGTACCTATGGGCTGCTCCTCGGTTGTGCAGGCGTGGGCGCGGTAGCGGGCGCGCTGCTCGTCAGTACGGCCAGGGAGCGGCTGAAGGTCGAGCAGGCCTATGCATTATGCGCAATCGTGGGTGGCGCGATGATCGTGGGGATCGGCCTCAGCCGCAGCGTGCTGCTGACCGGCGCGCTCATGGCGGTCGCTGGGGGCGTCAGCATGCTCGCCATTGCGCTGCTCAACGTGGGCGTCCAATTGTCGGTGCCGCGCTGGGTCGCGGCCCGGGCGCTCGCGTGGTTCCAAGCATCGCTCACCGGCGGGGTGGCCATCGGCGCCTTGATCTGGGGACGGGTGGCCGCGGCGTGGGGCGTCGAGCAGGCATTCTTTGCATCGGGCCTCACGCTCATGCTGACGCCGTTGCTCGGCCTGATTTTACCGATGCCACGAGTGTCGCTCGCCGACTTCGAGATGATCGATGTCGGGCACGAGCCGGAAGTCGCGCTCGCCATCACGGCGCGCAGCGGACCCATCGTGATCGAGATCGATTACCGTGTGGCGGCCGCCAAGGCGCGCGATTTCTACAATGTCATGATGAAGCTGCAGAGCGTTCGGCTGCGAAATGGCGCGTTCGATTGGTCCATTGCACGCAACATCGCCGACCCTGAACTGTGGACCGAGCGATTTCACTGCCCCACGTGGGCCGACTATCTCAGGCAACGCAGCCGCCTGACCCTTTCGGACCGAGAGTTGCAGGCCGCGGCCGATGCATTCGACACCGGAGACCACAGCGGGCGCGTCCGCCGGCGCCTCGAACGGCCTTTTGGCTCCGTGCGATGGCAGGCGGAAACTCCCGACCCGATGGGTGATTCCATCAGTGTCTATACGCCATGAGGACGAGACGCCCGCAGCCTCGGCAGTGGGCTCGACGAAAATGCCCATCAAGGTCTTATAGTAAACTCCACGAATACCTCGAACGGAAAGCAATATGAATTTCGAACTCTCCGAAGACCAGCAAATGCTGCGCGAGACGTTCTCGCGATTTCTCAACGCGAACAGCAGCATGGCGCGCGTGCGCGCCGCACTGCCGTCCGGCTTCGACCGGGAACTATGGACAGGCTTGGCAGAACTCGGCGCGTTTTCGATACGTGTGCCGGAAGCGTCCGGCGGCCTGGGCCTCGGCGTGTTGGATGCGGCCGTGCTGATGGAAGAGGTCGGTCGTACCCTGGCCTCGGGCCCGGTCGCGGAGACCTTGGTGACTGCGCGACTGCTTGCGATGCTGGGCCCGGTCGACAATGCGCGCTGCTCGAAGAAATGATCGGGGGCCACACAGTAGTCAGCATTGCGTTTCGAGACATTGCCGAAGAGCCGGTGCAATGGGTGGCCGGTGGCGCCGTTGCCGACGCCGTCGTCGCCCGTGACGGCGCTCGAATCGTACTGGTCAAAATCCCGCAGAGCGAGCGCAAGGCAGAGACCAACTTGGCCTCGACGGCGATCGCGGAATTGCGCCTCGGCGGCGCTGCCCACACGGTATTGTCCGAGAAGCCCGAGGGCGTGGTGGCGTTCACGAAGGCCATCGAGGAATGGAAACTACTGATTGCGGCGGCGCTTGCGGGTCTGTCGCGCGAGGCGGTTCAAATGGCGGCCAACTATGCGCGCGAACGCGTCGCTTTCGGCCAGCCCATTGGGACTTATCAGGGCATTTCCCACCCGCTTGCGGACCGCATGTCGGATGTCGATGCCGGCAAGTACTTCAATTGGATGGTCATTCGCGACATCGCCGATGGGAAGCCCGAGGCGGGTGCGGAAATTTCACTTGCCGCATGGTGGAATGCGAAAAGCGCCGGCCGAGCAGTCGCTCAAGCGCTGCATACTTTTGGCGGCTACGGGCTTACCACCGATTACGACATTCACCTCTTCAACCTGCGCGCCAAGGCGTGGCCGCTGATCTTTGGTGATCCGGCGCGGCTGCTGGAGGAGGGCGGGCGGCGCTTGTATGCCGGCGAGGCCACGGAGTTGCCGGACGTCGGCGTCGGTCGGAATCGACTTCGACTTGGGCGAAGAAGCGCGCTCGCTGGCGACGGAAGTCGATGAGTTTTTCCGCAAAAACCTCACCCCGGAACTGCGGGCAAAAGCCCATTATTCGTGGGAAGGTCACGATGAGGGGATCCACCGCAAACTGGCGCAGGCGCGGCTGCTGTTCCTTTCGTGGCCGCCGGAACTCGGTGGTCGCAGTGCGCCGCCGTACGCGCGCCACGCGGCGCTGCAAGTTTGGTTGGACCACGACTGGACCACCGCGCCTAGCAGTGTCGCCAGCATGGTGGGTACCATCATTCATCGTTTCGGCAGCGACGAATTGAAGCGCGATGTGCTCTCGAGGATCGTGTCCGGAGAATCGATTTGCAGCCTGGGCTACTCGGAGCCAGGCTGCGGGTCGGATGTCTTTGCGGCGGCGACTCGGGCGACGCGCGATGGCGACGGTTGGCGCATCGACGGTCAGAAGATGTTCACCAGCGGTGCGGACATCGCCGACTATGTGCTGATGCTGACGCGCACGGATCCGAGCGTTGCGAAGCACAAAGGGTCTCACCATGTTCATCGTGCCGCTCAAGTCGCCGGGCGTTGAGATCAAGCCCGTCTACACGTTCCAGGGTGAACGCACCAATATCACGTTTTACGATGGCGTGAGGATTCCCGACAGCTATCGCTTAGGCGACGTGAACGCCGGCGTGAAGGTGATGTCCGCGGGTCTCGAGCTCGAGCATGGCGGAGGATTTGGGAATGTGCAGCGCAAGATGGTGCGGGCGGCCGAACAGTTATGTCGTCAAGTGCAATATCGAGGGCGCGCCTTGATCGAGGACCCGAACGCGCAGCGGCGCCTGGCGCGTGCGAGCGCGCACGTCGCGCTGTCGGAAGTGCTCGCCTACCGAGCATTGTGGGCGGGGGCCGAAAAGCAGCCGAACCTAGCCTTTGGTCCGATGATTAAATTGTTTTCCTCCGAGAAGTTCTTGGAGGACTCGGCCGATCTGCTCAATCTCACCGCGCCGTACTCGTTGTCGAACCGCGAGGGGCCGGCCGCATTCTTGAACCAATGCTACCGCCATGCGCACGGCACGACGATCTACGGTGGGACCAGCGAGGTTCACCGCAGCATGGTGGCGGAACGCAATTTGGGAATGCCCCGCAGCCGCGGTTGACGGCTGGTCATACGAGGAAATTGAACATGTCCGACGCACCGCACCTGACAACCGCCGAGGAGGGCGCGATTCTGATCGCGACGCTCAACCGGCCCGACAAGCTCAATGCGCTGAGCGGCCAGTTGATGGGGCTGTTCGAGACCGCGCTGCATCGGTTTCGCGACACAGCGGCGCTCAAGGTCATGCTGATTCGTGCGGCTGGCCGCTACTTTTCGGCAGGCGCCGATATGCGCGGCGGCAATGACTACGCGCAGCCGAATACTGCCTCCACCATCCGCGAGAGACATCGATTGCAGTTGCATGGGATGCATCGCATCTATGATGAGATGGAGGCCATCGAGAAGCCGATCGTCGTCGCGCATCACGCGACCTGCTTGGGCGGCGGATTGGAACTCTCGATGTCCTGCGACTTTCGTCTTGCGGCAAAGAGTGCGCGCTACGGCTTTCCGGAGGGCAAGTTCGGCGTGCTGCCGGCATCCAACGGCGTCAGCCGCCTGACGCGGCTCGTCGGTACTCACTGGGCGCGATACCTCATCATGGCGAATCTTCCCGTCGATGCGGATCGGGCGCTCATGATGGGTCTCGTCCATGAGGTGTACCCCGACGAGACATTTGCCGATGAGGTGATGCGTTTTTGTCGGCATCTCGCCGAGCAAAATGGGGAACAGATGGGGGCGGCCAAGATCGCCATCGAGATGGCCCGCGATGTCGGACTCGCGCAGGCGCGCAACGTCGAACGCATGGCCAACAGCGCTTTGATGCTGAATCCCGAATACCTCGCGGGAATCGCCCGCTACATTGAGGGCATCGGCGGTAAGAAGAACGACTGAGCAGGTCCGCCGTGGCGGACCCGCATGGTCACAATCTGTCAGAACGGCAGGTTGTAGAGCTCCACCGCATTGCGCTCGAGTACTCGCTTGCGTACGTGCTGATCGTAGCCGCCGAGCGTGTCGAGGATATGTTCTTGAACTCCGGGGTATAGCGAGGTGGGATGCGGGAAATCTGTTTCGAACAGCACCTTGTTGACGCCTACCGTGTTTAGAAGCAGTTTCGGTCCGATGCTCTCGAACCAATAGGTGACCCAGAACTGATCGCGGAAATAGTCCCAGGGTCTGCGCTGCAGCATTTTGGACTTGCTTGGCAGCATTTCATCGAACTGGTGTTCGAGCGCTTCGAGCGCAAAGGGCACCCAGCCCAGGCCACTTTCAATCAGACCGATCTTCAGCTTCGGGTGCCGGTCAAGTCGGCCGCTGACGATCCAGTTGCCGAGCGTGGCCGCATTGCCGATGGAGAACATGGTCGCAACCACCGACAGCGTCTGTTCGAAGGCAAAACCTTCCCAGGTCAAGGCGTTGGGGTCCATTGCCGCATTCAGGTGGAAGTTGATCGGCACGCCGCGATCGGCACACATTTCCAGTAGCGGCGTCCAGTAATCATGCAGAAACGACGGGATCCCGAGGCGCTCGGGCGTGTCGGGAAGTACGAATCCCTTGAGTCCTAGGTCGAGGCAGCGGCGCGCCTCGGCCTCCATCGCCGCCTGGTCCCATAGCGGCAAATGACCCAGTGTGAACAGACGCTGGCCGGATTCCTTCTGTCGCTCCGCGGCCGCGTCGTTGTAGATGCGGATGACAGTCTTTGCAAGTTCATCGTCGCCCAGCGACATCAATGATCCAGCTTGGGTGACGCCCGAGTTTTGGTAGCAAATTTGCGCATAAACGCCCATGTCGTCCATCGCCCGCAGACGCGCCTTGACGTTGTGTGCTCCTTGATGGCCCTCGTCGATGGTCGGAAAGGCCAGACGGCCGAGCAGCTTGTTGTTGTCGGCGCGGATGACATTGCCGCCCAGGGAGCCGAAGTCCCGATCGCCGACAAACCAACGGTCCACCCCGGCCACTCGACGGACTTGCGGCACCTTGTCTTTGAATTTAGCCGGAGCGCGCGAGGTAAAGAGGTCGGGAGGTTCCGTAAAATGCGTGTCGCAATCGACGATCTTGATCCCTTTCAACGTGGGATGCAGACCCTTGGAGGCCGCAGCGTAGTCGACCTCGCGAATGACACCGCCCGCGGTGTAGCCTTCGCTCGACCAATATTTGCGCGCCGCACTCGCGAGCGCCGCGTTATCGTCGTCAGTCATGACCTACCTCATAAATCTTGCAACGTCTATGGCCGATATCATTGGCCTCGTCGAAACAATACGCAAGCTGGCGAGTATCAGGCACTGTGGTTGCATTGGCGTCGAATCATTAACGCTGACCCGTGTTCCGGCTCGTCCCGGACCGCCTCATTCCTCGAGGACTCCCACATCCCCCGTTCGCTACAGCCGCGAGTCCGGTCGACCAATTCTATAACCCAAACCAGTAAAAGCATGAGATCACTGCAAATAGACACAGCAACCACGCATCGCACGTCAGCTGTAGCCACGTTGGCGCCAACCGCACCTCCATGTAATTGCGAATCACGAAGCGGGTCTTAATGAGGGCAATCATCAAGACCACGGCAGTCACCGGAACATTGGCGTGGGAGGAGTTCGCGCCGTGCCCGGATCCCGTCCACCAGGAAATGACGGTGATGATGGAAAGAAAAAACCAAACATAGGTTAACCGATTGCGTATATATGCTCTCATCATCTACCTCATCAAATACGCCAAGGCGAATATGATGATCCACAGAAAATCCACCATATGCCAATAGGTGGCGCCCACCTCCAGAAACTGCACTCGCGGAGCAGTCTTGCCGCGCAGTTCGCGACGAAGCATTGTCAGGAGCACGAGGCCGAGCAGCACGTGAAAAAAGTGCAGGCCAGTCATCATGTAATAATGCATGAAGAACGCGTCGCTGCTGATCGTAAATCCGTCGCTTATTTTTAAGGCCCATTCGACGGACTTGAGGAGCACGAACCCCGCTCCGCAGGCAAACCCGAAATTGAGAAGCCGGGACGCAACCCCAAAGTCACCCACCCTCGCGGCCTGAATACTGAGCGCTACGAATAATGAACTTGTCAGCAGTATCAGCGTATTGATGACGCCGATGTTTTGGCTAAGATGCTGCTGCGACTGCATGAAGAGCGCATGATTGTGTCCGCGATCGAACATGTAGGCGGCGAAATAGCAGGAGAAGATCACCATATCGCCAATCACGAACAGCCATACGGCCGGGTCACCGGGCAGGTGTTGTCGTGCCGCGTTCAGCCTCGTCGAGCATCGACAAGTCCGGGTCGCGCATTGGCGCAGCTATGATTGTTTCGTTCGTCATAACACTATTTACTCAATCAGCCACAGTTTTCGCTCGTAGGGCGTTCATATACGCAGGCTCCACCTCCTCGAGCGGTTGGTTTCTTATCGCCTTCTTGAGATAAACGATGAGGCAAACTATCCACACAACGAAAATAACCACTCCTAAGTAAAAACTGATCAACCCATTCCATGCGTAAGGGCCGCTTTTGAATATCCAGACCGGGGCGGCAACCAATTCGGTGACCAGGTTCCAAATGGTTATGTAGCCGAGCCACTTGGGAAATATTGCGCGTTTGTCGAGAAAAATTGCGACGGCAAAGACCAAGTACTGGGTAACGAAAGCAACCCAAACAACCGATGAATCCAACGAATCCCATCTCGTAGAGCAAGGCGATAATCTGTGGATCGCGATCCGGACGAAAGGCGGCCACCGAGAACAGAAGCCCACAAAAATAGCATCCGGGCAGCGCGGCGGCCGCGCCGCACGCGAGATAGGCATAAGCTAGCACGGGGCCGGCGCCGCTCATTCGTTTCATTTGCACCACGATCACCCCGGTACCCATCGACGCGAATCCCAGGAAGATGGCCAACAACGCCGTGCCGATCTGCATGTGCGTGGCATTCCCCACGGTGAATGCGATAATTCCGTCCCGCGCCAGAGCCGGACCTGGAATCGGCGGCCTCATGATCTGGGTTAGATAGCCGAATATGAGGCCGAAGATTTGGTAAAAGATGGGGATCGACCACCAACAAATCAGCTGGTCCAATTTACCCTTCTTGGCAAGTTGGGTTTCTACCGTGAGGCGGTGTTCCAACGCTTCTGGCGTCAGCGTGTGGGTCATGCTGCCGCGCCTTCTTCACGAGCCTGCTGATTGAGCGCCGACCGCACCACAAAGAACATCACAGCGAGGTACACGGCAAAGGTAGCGAAACGAAGTCCGAAGGCTAGGCTGCCATCCCAGGCCAATGGCCCCTTCATGAACATCAAGGCGAATGCGCCGGGTGCCATCAGCAGCGCAGCAAGAATATTGAAATGGCCCACCCAGCGAGGAAACACCGGTTTGGGCCCGGCATCCATATATATTCCCAGCGCCAGAAAAACGTTCTGCGCCATGATAAAGCCGACCGGTGAAATAAAGGCCATCCAAGCCAGATCATTGAGCATCAGAGTGAGCTGTGGATCGCGCTCCGGGCCGGAATGCAGCGATCGACCAAGTCAGATCAGCGAGCAGAAAGATTGATCCAGCACTGGCAGCGGCGCTCAAATAGGCGTAAGCAAATGCCCGACTGGGGTTTGCCATCCGCTGCATTTGCACGACAATCACCATGAAAAAGGGAATAAACATGATGCCGCATAAGTTCACAGTGATCATACCGGCACGAATATTACCGATGTGATCCCGATAGAAGTCTGCAACCTCCTGCGCCGTCAGTGTCGGGGATAGCGGTGGAATAAAGCCCGCAATACAGAAGGCGGTAACAAGCACAACGCCGAAAACAGGCACGAGCCACAAGACAAATCCGCTGATCACTCAATTTCATAAGTCGTCAAACCTCGTGTGTGATCGTCTGGCCGGAGCACTCATTGTGTTCCGGGCACACAGCCGCCGTGATGCCGCACCCGGGTAGCGGTGTACAGAA
The DNA here is from genome assembly GCA_963749775.1 of uncultured Gammaproteobacteria bacterium. GTDB lineage: Bacteria > Pseudomonadota > Gammaproteobacteria > Steroidobacterales > Steroidobacteraceae > Bog-1198. The sequence goes on along the minus strand of CAVVPB010000001.1, from coordinate 327,737 downwards.
TTCTTGACTGCCCGCTTGGGCGGCATCTGGATGCGCCTCTGGTCACGGTTTTTTTGCTGGGATACTCAAATTAGTTCAAGTGTTTGCCCCTGTCTACGCTGTGGTGTGGCCACGATGTTGATTTCGAGACGCGATGTGTCAGTAGGATTCCGGATCAGGTATAGTTAGCGTTCACGACGTGCCCCTTGCGGCACGCCGGTGCCGCAAGGGGCGCTGCGACTGGGTAATAAGACCAGCCAGGCTTGCGGTACCGTGGCTTTAAGGGCCAACGGCGCTCACAACTTAAACCAGGAGTTGGAGCTTGCCATGAACGCCATCCTCAATGCTGCCGCTGTTACCAGTGATTTCTACGTCGCCGACCTGTCGCTTGCCGAGTGGGGTCGCAAAGAAATACTCATTGCGGAAACCGAGATGCCAGGACTGATGGCACTGCGTGCGGAATATGCGCCGCTCCAGCCGCTGCGCGGCGCGCGCGTGGCCGGTTCGCTGCACATGACTATACAAACCGCGGTGCTAATCGAAACCCTACAGGCGCTGGGCGCCGAGGTGCGTTGGGCCTCGTGCAACGTATTTTCGACACAGGACCACGCCGCGGCGGCGATTGCCGCGCGTGGGACATCGGTGTTTGCCTACAAGGGCGAAACGCTTGATGAGTACTGGAACTACGCCCATCGCATCTTCGAATGGCAAGGCCAGCGCGCCAACCTGATTGTCGATGACGGCGGCGATGCCACGTTGCTGTTGCACTTGGGCGCGCGTGCCGAGCGCGATGCGACCTTAATTGCACACCCGAACAACGAAGAGGAAACCGCCCTGTTCAAAGCCATCCAAGCCACACTCGAGCGCGACCCGCACTGGTATTCGGTGCGCCTCAAAGCCGTACGAGGGGTGTCGGAGGAAACCACCATTGGCGTCAAACGCCTCTATCAGATGGTCAGGGACGGTCAATTGACCCTTCCGGCGATCAACGTCAATGACTCAGTGACCAAGAGCAAGTTCGACAACCTCTATGGCTGTCGCGAGTCGCTGGTCGATGCCATAAAGCGCGCCACCGATGTCATGGTGGCGGGAAAGATTGCCGTCGTCGCGGGCTACGGCGATGTGGGTAAGGGCTCAGCGCAGGCGCTACGCGCGCTGGCAGCGCAGGTCTGGGTAACCGAGATCGATCCGATCTGCGCGCTACAGGCGGCGATGGAAGGCTATCGCGTCGTCACCATGGATTTCGCGGCCGAGCAGGCCGACATTTTTGTCACCGCGACCGGAAACTGTCATGTGATTACGCACGAACACATGAGGCGCATGAAGAACAACGCCATCGTTTGCAACATCGGCCATTTCGACAACGAGATCGACTGCGCCTCGCTCAAGCAATACACGTGGGAAAACATCAAACCGCAGGTCGATCATATTATCTTCCCGGACGGCAAGCGCATCATTCTCCTGGCCGAGGGTCGGTTGGTGAATCTCGCCTGTGGCACCGGTCACCCAAGCTACGTCATGAGTTCGTCGTTTGCCAATCAAATTCTGGCGCAGATTGAGCTATTCGCGAATCCGAAAAAATATCCGATCGGCGTGCATGTGCTGCCCAAACACCTTGACGAGAAAGTAGCGCGTCTGCAGCTGAAGAAACTCGGCGCCGAACTTACGGTACTCACCGAGGGTCAAGCGCGTTATATAGGTGTCGAACAGGCGGGGCCATATAAAAAGGATCAGTACCGCTACTGAAAGGCGAGATTGGGTTTGCGCCGGTGCACTTGCTCAAGTTCCTCTGCACACCAAAATCCGTTGCGATCACACCGTCCAGAATACGAATCTGCGTGCCCGCTAAGCTCCCAGTTTCCTTGCGGCGGTAACGACGTGCGCGGCATGGTCGCGGGCGCTGACGCCGGCTTGTAGCTCGGCGATCATCGGCACTTCAATGCCGATCTGCAGGTCCATTGGCAATGCCGCGATCCATTCGCGCAGCGGCAGCTCGCCAGTACCGGGCACCTTGCGGCTGAACATGGCTTCCTGCATGTAGCTGCCGCCCTTGGAGATCATCGGGGCATCGCATAGCTGGGCATATCCGATGAGAGACGGATCGAGATTGGAGATATCGTCCAACTTGGCGCCCGAGCGAAAAAAATGCATCGAGTCAAGCATGATTTGGCAGTGATCGCGCCCAACGTGATCGGCAGCCGCTATTGCGGCTGAGAGCGTATTGATCGCATTCGGCGGCGCGAACTCGACAATGAATTTCATGCCGCGTGCGTGCACCATCTCCGCCAGGACTGCGAGCTGGTCATAGGTGCGCGCCATATCAGGTTCCATGCTGACCGCATTGACCCGCAGAGCGCCAAGTTCCGCGACGATGTCGAGCGCGGCAGCCCGGTCACGCAGGTCGGCATCAGGGCGCACGCGGAATCCTTCGGCAAGGCCGATGTGCACACCGGTATCGCGCAGCGCCGCCTTCACCTCGCGACGAAGCACCGGATCGTGTTCCAATGACCAGGCCGGATAAGGCGCGAAATTCGCATAGCCGAACTGCGCCAGTGGCAGTCCAGAGAGTCCGGTCGAAATGGAAACGCAGTCAAGTTCCGCCGCAAGCAGCACATGCTCCACCGGTGGCATCCCCAGCAGCGTGAGCATCTCGATTCCTAATCGATTCATGTCAGACGCCCGATTTGCGAAGGAATTCTTCCGGGACGATCGGCCGCCCGCTGTCACCGGCCTCGAATTGTGCATGCTTGTCGCGGATGAAGCTGTCAGGCGATGCTGCGTGGGACCGCAATGTTCCCCAGAGCTCATCGTGGGTAGGAATGATGATTCGTCCGTCGCGCATGCCGTCGGCCAGGATTCTCGCTGCCTCCTCCTGCGATTTCAGCACCAGGTGACTCCCGGGTGCGCGCATGACGTAGTCGGTGGAGTAGTGCTTCATCCCGTGTACGGACGTTGTCATGACCGGGCCGGGACACAGGCAACTGACGCGGATGCCTTTGGGCATCAAATAGAGCGCCAGATTCTCCGACATGGAAACTACCGCTGCCTTAGACGCCGCATAGTGAATGCGGCTGGATGCGAATGGGTAGAGGCCGGCAAACGACGCGGTATTGACGATATACCCGCTGCCACGGGACAGCATCCGTGGCAGGAAGACTTCTATGCTGCGAACCATGCCGAAAAAATTGATGTCCATCATCTGCTGCCAGGCAGCGACTGGAATATCCTCCGGATTGCCACCGCTCAGGATGCCGGCGTTGTTCATGACGATGTCCAACGGCCCTAGCTGACGCTCAGCTTCGTCGGCAACTGCAAGAACCGACGCGTCACTGCCGACATCGCATCGAAGCGCGCAGGCTTTGTTGCCCATCGCTTCGACCAGATGGGCGGTCTCCTGAGCGCCCGCGAAGTCTAGGTCAGCGATTGCCACCTGTGCGCCGCGACGGGCGAATTCCAGCACGACAGCCCGACCAATGTTGCGCCCGCCCCCGAATACGATGGCTGCGCTCTTCGCAAACGGCGCCATGGGGTCTGCGCTATTTGATGCCGGCATTGGGATTGACACTATGATCTCCTCCTTAGCGCTTGTTCCAAGATCATCGGCTTCCCCATCAGAATTACAACAACGATTTTAGTGCGCCAATTCGAGCAATCCGGCGATAAACTACTCAAGGAACGGAAACGCCACGCCACCCCCTACTCGAGAGCGGGAATCGCCGAAGGAGCACCATGATAATCCCCCGTTCGCTTTCGATTGCCGTCTGCATCGCATTTCTTTCTGCGTCGCCTGCCCGGGCGGAATTGCCGACCGGCTGGTTCGTGGCCGGGAGCGCGCCCAACGATTATGAGTTCTCTCGCGATGCGAGCACCGCACAGAGCGGTCAGTCGAGTGCACTGATTGCCACAAAGCCCGGCGTCACTTCGAATGGGTTTGGGACCCTGATGCAGATCATCGATGCCGAGAACTATCGCGGCGCCCGCTGGAGAATGTCCGGCTACTTAAAGACGAGCGACGTCGCCAAAGCGCAGATGTGGATGCGCGTGGACGGCGACAGGAAAATTCTCTCGTTCGATAACATGGACTCCCGGCCCGTGCGCGGCACGACCGGATGGACCCGCTATGAAATCGTTCTAGACGTACCTGCCGACAGTATTGACATTGCTTTTGGATTCTTTCTCACGCAAGGCGGCGGCAAGGTCTGGGGTGATAGCTTTAAGTTCGAAAAGGTTGATTCAAAAGTACCGCTGACCACCCCCGCCAATGTCGCGCCGGCCCGGCCGAAAGAACCCATCAATACGGATTTCGAGAATTAGCGCTAGAGACGTTCCCTCGTTTGATCGTGACGGAGCGGCGAGGGCGTGCGCAGAACTGAGGTTCACTCTTCTGGAGTCGGACTCTGAGGCGTCCAATGGTAGCGGCTGCTTTAGGAACCGGTGAACTTCAAGTGGAAATGAGGCCATCGCTGGCGTTATGAATCGGCCATTCGCAAGAGTTCTTGCCTGCCTTGCCAGACAACCAGCTATCGCGGGACAAACGGTAGTTGCAGTGCGTTCGAAGTACGTGCCCATCCGGCAGGCTGGGATGTTCAAACGTGGCCGCGTCCATTTTCATGCCCAGGCGCTCCATGACCGCACGCGATCGGTTGTTCGAGGGCACGGTAAACGATACAATTTCTGGCAACTGCAGGATTTCAAAGCCAATGTGCAAAGCGCCTCGGGCGGCTTCAGTGGCGAACCCTTTACGCCAGTGCGCTTGTGCCAGTCTCCACAAAATTTCGACGCAGGGCGATACCGGCAAATCATCCTGGGGGATGTGTAATCCTACAAGACCGATAAATTCGCCCGTTGCCTTGATCTCGGTCGCCCATGCACCCCATCGACGCTCTGCGATGAGGCGTTCGCAACGATCCGCCAACGTGTCGCTTTCCTCACGCGTCAATGGTGCCGGGAAATGTTCCATGACAATAGGATCAGCGTTGAGTGCTGCAAATCGCTCGCGATCTGCCGCTTTCCATTGCCGCAACAACAATCTCTGGGTCTCGATTTCTATTGGGGCGTTCATCACCTAAATCTCCAAATCGCAGCCGCGCAGTTGCTACCTTACGATCGACACTTCCGAAATAGGGGTCAGAAATGGCGGCATTTATATCAACTGACCGAGGTTGACCGATAGCGCCTGCTTGAACACAGCTTGCCGCGATCAATAAGAGGTTAGGCCCTGGGTCCCCGCGCGAAGACGCGACTGACGAGGCTCGTGTAGCTCGGATCGGCGGCGGGGGACGGTGTCGATCCCACCGGGCTGGCGACCGGCTTGATTTCCCGAAAGTCGAAGCTGACGATACGGCTGGCAAATAACCAGCGGCCATTTTCCTTGGCGTACCGGTCGACGTAGCGCACGCCCGCCACGTCCTGCATAGCCCCACCCTTGCCGTCCGAAAAAATATGATAGGCCAAAGCGTACACTTCACCCTCAGCGGTTGCGCCGTCGACCGCGATCAGATGATTGCAAACGAAATGTCCGCCGGCGAGCAGGCCAGGCAGAGATCTTTCCAGAAACTCAATGTACGCGTCGGCGGGACCTTTGAAATGGGCGCCGTGATCATCGGTCGCATCCTTGGTGTACAACGTTTTGAGAAGCTCGATGTCCTTCCGATCGACGCCGCGCGAGTACAGCAAAACGAGTTCGCGGATCATTTCCTTGTCTAACAATGTGTCCAAGGCCCGCGGATCGATGTCCATTTCGGTACTAGCCCTTGCCCGGATACACGGAGATGTCGCCGGCGTAGGCGATACCGCCCTTCCAGAAGCGCTCGCCGCTGATCTTTTTGAAATAATGCACGGTGCGCGCAATCGATCCCGACGATGAGCGCGGCGCCATTGCGATGCCGCTGGGACTCACGCCGCGCGCTCGCTCGCTGAAGTCCTTGACGGTGAAGGCCAGATCATCGGTTTGTTGCGCACACATCACCAGCTGGTCGCCCGGACAGTAGTGGCGCGGTTCGATTTGGATGGGGGAGAGTTCACCGCGCTTCATGGCGACGTGACCCGGTACGTTCGACACCTCCACACTATGCACATCTTCATACCAGGTGAGATATTCTTGCTTTCGACCCGCGACATAATTACCCAAGATGAGGCTGACCCCCGACAGGGGTTCCGATCGACGCCAGTTGGAGCTGCCTTTCCAGTCTCCATACAGTCGGAAGCTATGCAGACGTTCGGTCTCGTCATCCGCGATCAAGCCGGCTAGGCGCGCCTCTGCAATCAAGGGCCCCAACGCCGGAATGCCGATCACCGGATCGGGGTAATCGAAGTCGTAGACGCTGACATAACGCCATGGTTGCGGAATGTCGCGCATGACCTGCTCAGGCGTGACTTCGTAACGATCCACCGCCATGAAGCCTGCAAGCCGGGCGACCCTGGTCCGGTGCGGCCCGTCGAACCAACTGGCGTATTCGGCCCCACGGTCCCGCGCTGCATTATGAAGATGAATGGTGGTGTAAAGAGCCATGATTAGTTTCGATTGTGAGGGTAAAAAACGGCTGCCGTGACACGGCAACTAATGACGATTTTTAATCACCAGGGTTGTATACTACTTCGAGAAGTGAGGCAAGTTGATGATCTTTCAATGGTTTAAAGGCGGACAATGAAAATCCGCATCAACAAGGCCATGTGTGTGGGCAACGCTCGCTGCGCGGCCGTCGCGCCGCAGCTGTTTCCGTTGGACGACGATGGTTACATTTCCGTCGAGGAAATCGAGGTACCCGCCGGAATGGAAGAACTCGCGCGGCGCGGCGCAAAGGCCTGCCCGGAGCGAATCATCGTTATCGAGGAGTGATCATTGCTATGACGGATTTTATGAACTACCGCAACAAGCGCGTGGTGGTGAGCGGTTGCTTTTCTGGGATGGGTGAAGCGACCGCGAAGTTGCTGTTATCGCTTGGCGCGGAAGTCCACGGTATCGATTACAAGCCCTGTGCTCTGCCATTGGCCTCGTTCAACCACGTCGATCTGCGCGACCCGGCATCGATCGACGCCGTGGTCAAGAGGGTGGGGGGCAGAGTGGACGCGCTCTTCAATTGCGCCGGATTGCCGCAAACCTTTCCACCGGTCGACGTCATGAAGGTCAACTATGCCGGCACCCGCCGGCTGATCGAGCGCATGGTGCCGTTGATGGCGTCGGGCAGCGCGATCGCCAATGTCGCTTCGACGGCGGGATTGGGCTGGAGCCGCAAAATGGCGATCATCATGCCGCTGCTGAAGATCGACAGTTTCGAGGGCGCCGTTCAATGGTGCGAGGCGAATTTGGAGACGGTGCGCGAAGGCTATTCCTTCTCCAAAGAAGTCATGATTACCTGGACCTTGATGACCTCATCGCATCTCATCAAGCGCGGCATCCGCCTCAATTGCACGCTGCCGGGACCGACGCAGACGCCGATGATGACGGAATTCGAATCCAAATCCGAGCTCAGTGTGATCGCGGCTGCCACTCAGCCCATCAACCGCCGATCGACGCCGGAAGAACAGGCAGGTCCTCTGGTGTTCTTGAACAGCGATGCGGCAAGCTATATCAACGGCGTCGCGCTTGCCGTGGACGGTGGCTTTATCGGCGGCATCTCAACGGGTCAAATTGACATGAGTGCGTTGACGGCCGGCGCGAAATAGGGACTCGCCGTCGTCAAGGTCGCAGATATTCAAAGCCGGAGACTTCAATGAGCGAAGCATCAGCGCTGCGTCCGCAGGTCCCCAAGCCGAACCATGTACCCGACTCGGTGGTTTTCGATTTCGATTTTCATCACGACCCGGCCCTCATGGAGGATCCGCACAAGCGAGTGCTCGACGTGATCTCGAAGGCGCCGCCGGTATTTTGGACGCCGCGTAACGGCGGTCACTGGATGATCATCGGTTACGACGCCGTTTTCAAAGCGTCGCGCGATACGGAAGCTTTCTCGAGCTCGGTCGTGTCGGCGGCGCAGATGAAGGCCCTGATGGCGAACATTCCGGCGGGGGAAGCCCGCATTCCACAGGCTCGGCCGATCAATCTCGATCCCCCCGAGCACGGTAAGTTTCGCGCGCCACTGCAAAAGGCGTTTTCGCCGAAATCCGCGCTCGCCATGAAAGACGACATTCGCGCGCTGGCCAACTCATTTATCGATGCTTTCGCGAGCCGAGGTCACTGTGAGTTCATGGCGGAATTCGCCGAGCGGCTGCCCGTGCAAGTGTTCCTGAAGATGTTCGGGCTACCGGTCGAACGACAGGTGGAGTACCGCGCCTTGGTGAAGGAGCATATGTCGGACATGACTCAAGACCCGATAAGATCCATCATGAAGCTGCGGCGGATTGCCGAAGTCATGCGCGAAACCATTCTGGAGCGCCGCGACAATCCTCGCGACGACATTTTGAGCGCCTTGTGGCAGGGCGGAGTCGATGGTCGACCGACGACGCTGGAGGACATGGACGACTATGCGGTGCTCCTGTTCATCGCCGGTCTCGACACCGTCGTCAATGGCTTGGGGTTTGCCATGCGGCATCTGGCGCAAGATCCCGCATTGCAGGAGAAGCTGCGCGCAAACCCGAAGCTCATTGCGGAGGCGTCGGAAGAGATATTGCGCCGCTACACGTTTACCGTACCGGTGCGCCGCGTCGGCAAAGATATGGAGTTCGACGGTGTCACGATGAAGGAGGGCGAGCGGGTGTTGCTGTATCTGCCGGCCGCCGATCTTGACCCGAAGCAGTTCTCGCAGCCGGAGCGTTACGACTTCAATCGTGAGGAGCGAGCGCATATCGCATTCGGCGGAGGGCCGCACCGCTGCTTAGGTTCGCATCTCGCGCGAGTCGAATTGCAAACTGTTTGCGAGCAGATGTTGTCGCGCCTGCCAAATTTCCGGATCGACCCTACGAAACCGGTGAAGTTCCACGGTGGCCATGTGACGGGTGTCGACTCGCTGCCCCTCGTCTGGGATGTCTGAGGTGATGCTGACAGCAATCGACATGCCGGGATTTCGCCGCCGCTTCCGAATTACTCCCGGGGCAAAGTCCGTGCACGGCGCGGTCGAGGACGACTATCACTGCATGGCCGTCACAATTCATCACGATGGCACGACCGCGACAGCCATCGAACCTGTTATGGAGCGCGCGCCGTGGACCATCTGTCCGGGAGCGATTGGGACATTGCAAGCCACGTTTACCGGCGTCGCGCTGGCGGAATTCGCGGCACGCGGCGAGAAGCGGGAAAATTGCACGCATCTGCATGATCTGGCAGTCCTTGCCGCCGCACACGCCGCGGATCAGTCGCCGCTGGTCTACGACATTCTCGTATCCGATCCCATCGAGGGGCGACGGCGGGCGGAATTACGCCGCAACGGCACCGCGGTGCTCGGCTGGGTCGACGCGCAACACATAATCGTCGAACCCGCGGAACTCGCCGGTGTCAGAATCGATAAGTTGCGTCCGTGGATTGAGTCTCAAGATGCCCCGGGGCAGGAGGCCGCCCGCCTGCTGCAATGGGGTGCGATTTTGGCTCATGGTCGTAGCCGACCACTGCAAGACCAGTCCGATGCGCGCAGCATGGGAGTCGATCGCTGTTATACGTTTCAATCACGACGGGTGGCCTCGGCGCAACGCATCGGTACCATACGCGATTTCAGCATCGGGACATCACAACCGCTGGAGAGGCCTTTATGAAAATGAACGACATGGTGATTGTCAGCGTGGATGATCACATCAGCGAACCGCCGGACATGTTCGACAAGCATTTGTCGGGAGATGATCTGGCGAGCGCTCCGAAGCTGCGCACCACGGAAAAGGGCACGAATTATTGGGACTACCAGGGTCTTAAGCTGCCTTCCGTCGGCCTCAATGCCGTGGTGGGTCGGGTGCCGGAGGAGTATGGCATCGAACCGACCGCGTTCAATCAGTTGCGCAAGGGTTGTTACGATCACAACGCGCGCATCGACGACATGAACGTGAACGGCATCGCCGCGTCGCTCAATTTCGCGAGCTGCGTCGGGTTCGACGGCGGCGTGTTTCACCGGGTGGCTGACAAGGCCAAGGCGCTGGTGCACTTGCGCGCCTACAATGACTGGCATATCGACGAATGGTGCGGCTCGCATCCGGGCCGCTTCATTCCCTGCGCCTTGCTGCCGACGTGGGATCAGAAGGCGACGGTCGAGGAAGTCAAGCGGATCGCCCGCAAAGGTTGTACGGCGGTCTCGATCAACGAGAACCCCACCGTCCAAAATCTACCGAGCATTCACAACGCTTACTGGGAACCGCTGTGGAAGGCTGTCACGGACGATGACATTGCCATTTGTCTGCACATTGGCGCCGGCAACCCGGCGCCGCACGCGTCGATGGAAACGCCGATCGAAGCCTGGATCAGCACCATGCCGATGTCCATTTCCACCGGTGCGGCGGACTGGCTGCATCTGGAGGCGCTCGAGCGCTATCCGGCCATGAAAATCGCCCTGTCGGAGGGTGGTATCGGATGGGTACCTTATTTCCTAGAGCGCTCGGATTTCAGTCACGCGCGCCACAAGGCCTGGACGCATTCACGCTTCAAGGGCACCAAGCCCAGTGAGGTGTTCAAGAAGCATTTTCTGACCTGCTTCATCGATGATGCCTTTGGCCTGAAGAATCTCGAGGACATCGGCGAGGACATGGCCGCCTATGAATGCGATTATCCGCATTCCGACAGCTTGTGGCCCAACGTGCCGGAAACCCTGTTCGAGAGCGTCAAGCACCTCACCGATTTACAGATCAACAAGATCACGCACCTCAATGCGATGCGCTTCTTCCGCTTTGATCCGTTCAAGGACAACAAACGCGGGGACCTCACCGTGGGCGCGCTGCGCGCGAAGGCCGCTGCGGACAAGATTGATGTCACGCCGAAATCCTTCGGCGGTGAAAGGCCGCTGGAGTTGGGTGAAAAGCCGCGTCCGATTACCTCGGGAGACATCATGAGCATGTACAACCGGCACCGTAAGGCGTCGTAGCCGAAGACTTGGCGGCAGATTTCTCGCATGACTCGCTGATTGCGCGTTAGCGCTGCGCAGCGACGCGCAGCGCCTCGGCGAGAGTGTCGGGCCGAGTGTTCATCACCTGATGACCCGCGTCGATGCGAACGATTCGCCGCACCCTTAATCGACCGGCGAAAATTTCCTGCCATGGCGCCGTCAGAATGCGGTCCTTAAGGCACAGGACATAGGTGGATCGAATGGCGTCCAAGTGGGCATATCGCCATGACGATTCCCGCATCGATTCATCGGGCCAGCGATCGCGACCCAGCTTGGCCAGAAAATGTGACGCGTCGCCATCGTCCATGTCATTGCAAAACATCTCGCGATACTGCTGCTGAACCGGGCAGCTCTTGGGATCGTGCGGGTACCCTACCGAGTTTGGATCGCTCCCGTGCCGGCCATTACCCATCATCTGCGGCACCGTCTGCCCCGCAAGCGGCGCGCTGCACGACACATACACGATGCGTGGGAACAGGGCGGGACGTTTTTCCACGAGGCGTGGGAGTAGGGTGCCTGCCAGAGAATGTCCGACCAGGATTACTTGCTGAAGGCCTGCTGCCTCCACCTCCCCGATCAGTTCGCCGACCACGTCGTCGATATTGAGCTTGGAAGTGTCGCGGCCGCGCTTCTCCCCGCAGCCGGGAACGTCGAGCGTCAGTGTGCTACCCCACTTATCGGTATCCTGCCGTCGGAGTGCGGCGATGGTTTCTTCCCAGACCCAGCCACCTTGCCCGCCGCCGTGTACGAAGGCGAAATGGGTTGTCATGTCAGTCCGAGAAAATACGTCGCAGCGCGGGCCGATCCACCTTGAATGAGACCGTCGTGGGCATTGATTCCACGAAACGCCAAAGGACCGGGATGTGCGTCGCCGGCACATGATCGCGTAGGTGCTTCTCGAGATCGGCCACGGTGGGCTGCGCAACCCCGGGCTTGAACTGGATCGCCGCGGCGGGGATTTGCGTCAATCGCGGATCGGGAACGCCGACCACGGCTGCCGCCGAAATAGACGGGTGCAACAACAGCGCGCGTTCAATGGTCTCAGGCATGAGCTTGAAGCCACCGCGCACGATTGCGCCGTCCGCGCGGCCGCGATGGAAGAGAAATCCATCCTCATCGATCACCCCGATGTCGGAAGTGCGTATCCACTCCGGCCCCACTCGCGGCGAAATCACCTCGACGATGCCTTCCCGGCCGGCTGGCAGCGTGGCGCCCGTCTCCGGATCGGTGATTCGCAGCTGCGCACCGGGCAGCGCGCGACCCACGCTGCCGAATTTCCTGTCGCCCCATTGGGCATGTAGATCGGCCGTCATCGCGGTGACGGGCCCGACGAATTCCGTGGCGCCGTACGAGAGCAACACCGGGATGCCGTAGTGCGCCTCGAACGCTCGCTGCACCGTGGGATCGAGCGGCGCTGCTCCGGTCGACAGCACACGGATGCTGGCCAGGTCGGCTTTCGGGATATCGGCATCCAACAGCATCTGCACGCCGGCAGGTGGTAGGCCGAAGGCGGTCGGGCGGTAGCGCACCACGTAGTCGTGCCAGGCGCGCACCGTAAATTTATCCAGCAGAATGATGCGAAGCCCCTTGAGCAGCGGGGGCAGGGTGGTATAGAGGCCCGAGATGTTGCCCAAGGGAAAGTAAAGCAGCGCAGGAGGCAGCCGCGACATCTCACCCTCGCGCAGGTCGTCGCTGGACTTGGCGCCTATGTAATGTTGTGCGATGACGTCGTAGCGAATCGCGAACTGTTTGGGTGGGCCCGTCGTGCCGCTGGTGAGAATCTCAATGCGGGGCTGCGGCGGCATGCCGGCATCGCTTGGGCGTTGCGTGCGCTCCAAACCCGGGACGGCGAACGCATCCATTTCCCGAAGGGCAATCGCCGCAATGCCCAGCGTTCTCAACAATTCGATTAGCGTATGCGAATAGTCCTCGGCTGCGGCGACGATGACGGCTGGTTTCACTCGCTCAACGTCGCGGCCGATACCCGCTGCCGATTGGAACGGGTAGATCATTCGGATCGTATGGTTCTTCGCGATCAGTCCTAGCAGCGCGGCGAGTGCCGAAGGCCTAGTGCGCGCGACGAACGCGACCGCGGCGCCGGTTGCGGCGCCACTGGCCGCGATCAAGCTGCCCAAGCGATCGGTTACGCGGCGCATCGAGCCCCAATCGAACCAATGCCCCTCGAACTCGATGGCGGGAAGCGAGGCGTCCCGCGCCAGAGCCCGCGCGCTCAGTTCATCGAGGGGAATCATCGTGGGGCTTAGGCGATCGCGCCCTTCGCCTTGAGTTGTTCGATCCGATCCCAATCCAGACCCAACTCCATCAGGAACATTTCGGTGTGCTCCGAGGCCTGTGGTGCACGCGTTGTCTGCACCGGTTCGTGGTTGAACTGCACCGGACCGCGCACCAGCTTGAGCGGTTTGCCGCCATCCGGCGCTTCCACTTCGAAAATCATGTCGTTGGCGAGCGCCTGCTCGTCGCTGGCCAGATCCAATAGGCTCTGCACCGGGGCCCATTGTCCTTTCATGGTCTTCAGATGCTGGCGCCAGTAGGCGAAAGGCTTTTGTGCGATCGCCTTGACGACCAGTTCACTGGCCGCTTCCCAATTGCGCATCAAGGCGTGGGCGTCGCTGAAACGCGCATCCTCGGCCGCTTCGGGAATGCCAAGGTGCGCAAATGTGTCGCGGATGTGGGGGCCCGGTGTGATGACGCACAGATTGATGGTGCCGCCGTCCGAGGTCCAAAAATTTCCCATGAACGGGTTGCCGCCCGCTGCGCCGGATTTTGGCATCCTATTGCGAATGACTTTCCCGCTCTCGATGAACTGATCGATCGCGGTACCGGCCGCCCACCAAGCGGTGCTGAGGAGCGACACGTCGAGTTCGAGAACCTCACCGGTGCGTTCGCGATGGAACAGCGCCGCAGAGATGCCGCCGGCGATGTTCATGCCACCGATCGAATCCCCGAAGGCTGCGATGCCCTGCGTCAGCGGGCCGTCCAGACCCTCAGGCGTCATCGAATACCCCACGCCGCTGCGCGACCAGAAGGCAGTTCCGTCGAAACCGCCCGTGTCGCGCTCAGCTCCCTTGTCGCCATAGGCACTGCCCCTGGCATAGATGATCTTTGGGTTGGCCGCACGAATGTGTTCGATGTCGAATTTCATCTTCTGTCGCTGCGATGGCAGGTAGTTGGTCAAGAAAACGTCGGCCGATTTCGCAATCTCGTAGATCACCTGGATGCCATCCGGCGTGGAAATGTCGACGCCGACGCTGCGCTTGCCGCGATTGGGATGTTCCATCATGGTATGGCGCCTGGGATCGATTTTCATCCCACCCAAGTTCACGAAGCCGCGTTGCGTATCACCGCGCACCGGATGTTCGATCTTGATGACATCTGCGCCCCAATCGGCCAGGATCGCGCCCGCCGCCGGCACGAAGGTGAACTGTGCCACCTCCAATACTCGAATACCCTTCATTACTTGCGTCATACGAAATTCCCCAATGTCTTCAGCGGTCGCCTAAGCCAACGGCGTCCACGATGCATGCCTTCGGCATACCAGCCCCTCATTTGATCAGGCATCGTGACACGGCTTCAAACAACAGCGCAATACCAGTTGACCACCGCCAGAGGAGCAGTACGCCAAATACCCCAAACGAGTGGGCGAGCCCGGCATCTCGCAGCCAATCAACAACACTGTTGGGCAATCTACGACAGAAGCGCAATTACGTTGTACAATTTTTGATTCTTGGCGCCACGCGAAAAAGTGAGCCTGGCGAGTAAAACCAGATATCTTACGCGGCGAGGCGCTTAGGTCACCAAAGGCCATTGACCAGCCCGCAGTAATTTATTCGTCATCGGCATCGCCCCGGAGTAAAACGACGCCCAACAGCTGGAGGAGCGCACACGCATGAGCTTTGAATTGCGCAATAGGAACATTCTTCCGCGCCATGCGGTAATCATCGGTGAGCAGCTCTTGGCGGGCGGCTCCGGAAAATCGTACGCGCATATTTATCCTGCCAACGGGCAGACCACCTGCGAACTTACCCTCGCGGGCTCGCAGGATGTGGACCTCGCAGTGCAAGCGTCACGAGCCGCTTTCCCCGCGTGGCGCGCGCTGCCGGGCGACAAGCGTCGCGATCTGATGCTGAAGATGGCCACGGTGATCGAGCAGCACGCGAAGGAACTGGCGGAACTTTCCACGCTGGAGAATGGTTCGGCCATCATGGTGACGCCGTACATCGCGGCGGACGCGGCGCAGAAGTTTCGCTACTTTGCCGGCTGGGCCGACAAGATTCGGGGCGAGACTCTCGGCAGCTGGGCGGGTTCGGCACATAATTATGTTGCTTACGAACCCTACGGTGTTATCGGCGCCATCATTCCCTGGAACGGGCCGTTGTTCGCGGCGACGATGGTGGCGACGCCGGCCCTGGCCGCGGGTAATTGCGTGATTATGAAAGCGCCAGAACTTGCGCCTTTCGCGGTCATGCGGCTGGGTGAGCTGTTCCTCGAGGCTGGGTTCCCACCCGGCGTCGTCAATACGGTTGCCGGAGGAGCGGAGGTGGGTGAGGCCATGGTGGCGCATCCCGGCATTGACAAAATTCAGTTCGTCGGCAGCGGTGCTACGGCGAAGAAAGTGTTGCGCAGTGCCGCCGAAACCTTGAAACCCTGCGGGCTCGAACTCGGCGGTAAGTCCGCGGTGATCGTGTTCGCGGATGCGGATTTGAGCCAAGCGGCACGCCGCGGTCTCGCGGGTGCCATCAGCGTCAGCGGCCAGGGCTGCGTCAACGGCACGCGCCTGTTGGTGGAGCGGTCCATCTACGAGCAGTACCTTAAGATGCTGCAGGGCGTCAGCGCGCATATCAAAGTCGGCGACCCCTACGATCCGTCGACCGTGATGGGCCCGGTCATTTCAGAAGCGTCACTGCAACGAATTGTCGGCGTCATCGACCGCGCGGTGAAGCGCGACGGCGCGCGCTTGATCGTGGGCGGTGAACGGTTGGGCGGTGAGTTCGCGCCTGGCTATTATCTGCCGCTGACCATCGTCGCCGACGTGGACGGCAACAGCGCGCTTGCACAGAACGAGGTGTTTGGACCCGTGCTGGCGGTCACACCGTTCGATACGGAGGAAGAAGCCATCGCGCTCGCCAATGGCACGAGCTACGGGCTCGGCGCCTACGTGCACACCGAGAACTTGCGCCGCGCTCACCATGTCGCGAGCCAGATGCAAGCCGGCATGGTCCAGGTCAACGGCTCTGGGGAAGGGATGCAGCCTTATGCGCCCTTCGGCGGCATGAAGCAAAGCGGTCACGGACGCCTCGGCGGCGAGCAGGGTTTGCATGAGTTCTTGCAGGTCAAAAACATATGGGTGAATTTGAGCAAGCCGCAGGGGGCAAGGTGAGCTTGCTCGATCCGGCCGAGCGCACCCGCGTCGGCATCAAAAATCAATCTGATTTGCTTGGCGCGCCGGCACCCGCGCCACAAACCCTATTGGAAGCGTCCTGGCGCGACTACGTGTTCGCCGAAGTGTGGGCGCGCGACGGGCTCGACCGGCGATCGCGCTTTCTCATCTCGATCGCGAGCGCGACGTGCGAGGACGCACGGGCAGAAGTCTTGGATGGCTACATTCGCGGCGCACTGACCTTAGGCGAACTCACGCTGGTCGAACTGCGTGAAGCGGCCCTGCATTTCGCCGTTTATGGCGGCTGGTCTCGCGCCGCGGGTCTTGACACCGCGCTGACCCGTGTGGCGAACGAGCTTGGACTACCGCCGGCCGATTATGTGCCGATCCGGGACCAGCCCTGGGACCCGAAGCAGCGCCTCGCCGAGGGGAGCGCAAACTTCAAATCGGTCATGGTGATGCCGGCGCCCCCACCGGTAACTCCCTACTTCGAAGGCGGCATTCTTAACTTCGTGTTCGGCGAAATGTGGATGCGGCCCGGCCTTGATCAGCGCGCGCGTCGCTGGATCACGTTGACCTGCGTGGCGGATTCGGGGGCAACGACTCCGATCCGCTCCCACACCCATGCGGCCATGGCCAGTGGCAACGCGACGCTGCCGGAAATGCAGGAATTCGTACTGCACTATGGCATTCATGGAAGTTGGCCCAAAGCCTCTGTCATGCAGTCGGTGGTGATTGAAATGGGCCAGCGCGTCGCCAAGGGTCTTCCTTTCGACTGATCAGGAGAAGATCGATGCCATCGGTAGGTGACATGAACGGTAAAGCCGCGCTGGTGACGGGCGCAGCCTCAGGGTTGGGCCGGGCCACCGCATTGGCGCTGGGCCGGGCAGGCGCGAACCTCTGCATCGTCGACGTGAACGCGACGGGCCTTGGAGAGACAGCGAGTCTATTGGCCGCCGCCGGTGTGCGATCGTTGGCGCATGCCACCGATCTGGCTGCACGGGACAACTGCGGCCGTGCGGTCAGCGCAGCCGTGCAGGAATTCGGCCGGCTCGATGCGCTGTGCAACGTCGCCGGCATCATCGTGTTGTGCCATGCGCACGAGATGCGCGAGATCGACTTCGAGAGGACGCTCGCGATCAACCTGAGCGCTCCTTTCTATCTCATGCAGGCCGCCATACCCCATCTGCTTCGGGCGCAAGGCGCGGTGGTGAATGTGACCTCGTCCGCCGCTTTCGTCGGCGAGGCCTACGCGGCCGCCTATTGCGCGACCAAGGCCGGCCTTACGCAGATGACCAAGGCGCTGGCGATGGAATACGTGCACCAGCCGATCCGCTTCAACGCGATTGCGCCGGGCGGCATGATGACCAACATCGCCGCCAACATCAAAATGCCTGACGGTGCCGATAGGGCGCTCATCAGCCGCTTCTCAGGCCTGCGCGGCATGGTGGACGTGGCGGATGTGGCGGACATGGTTGCCTTTCTGGCATCGGACGCGGGCCGCAGCTATCACGGCGCCTGCATCTCGATCGACAAGGGCATTACCGCGGGGTAGCGGCAGGAGCACGAGTGATGAAGGTCGGTTTCATCGGATTAGGCAGCCAGGGCGCGCCGATGGCGCGTCGCATCATCGATGCGGGTTACCCCGTGGTGCTGTGGGCGCGTCGCCGCGACTCGCTGGCGCCCTTCGCTGACACCGCGGCGGAAACGGCCTTGAGCATTGCCGAGTTGGGTGCGTGCACGGAGCATGTCGGCATTTGCGTCGTCGATGACGCCGGTGTTTCGCAGGTGTGCGATCAACTCATTCCCGCGATGCGTCCCGGTGGCCGCATCGCGATTCACTCCACCGTGCATCCGAAGTTATGCGTCGCTTTGTCCGCTCTGGCCTCGGCGCGAGGCCTGTCGCTTATCGATGCGCCGGTGAGCGGTGGCGGTCCGGGTGCGGCGGCGGGTACGCTGACCGTCATGGTGGGCGGCGACGAGGAGGCGGTGGCCGCGGCGCATCCGATATTCGCGACTTTTGCCGGCCTCATCATTCGGCTGGGCGGCGTGGGCGCCGGGCAAACGGCGAAACTGGTCAACAATGCCTTAATGGCAGCGCACGTCGCCATGGCACATCACGCAATTGCCGCTGGATCAGCCTTGGGTCTTGATCGCGCGGCACTCGCCGACATCGTGAAAGTCAGCAGCGGTCGCAGCTACGGCTTCGAGGTTTACGCGCGACTGCCATCGCCAAGTGCTTTCGCGCACGGAGCGAAGCTTCTCGCCAAGGACGTGCGACTGTTGGGCGAAGTGTTAGGCGAAGACGCTTCCTTCGCCGCCTTTCGCGACGTCGCGGCGCCGTTTCTCGATTCGGTGATGAAGGGCTGAGCGTGTTACTTTCGTTGACGATGGGGGGATCCGGATGACTTTTTCGATCGATCAATTTCGCCTGGACGGCAAAGTGGCTGTCGTCACCGGTGCCGGCGGCCGTGGCAACAGCATCGGGCGTGCATACGCGCTTGGCTTAGCCCAGGCCGGTGCCGCGGTGGTGGTCGCCGATTTGAACGCCGAGGGCGCGAAGAATGTGTGCGATGAAATCGTCGCAGCGGGCGGGAAGGGAATCGCGGTTGGCGTCGATATCACGAAGCCCGACTCCGTCTTGAGTATGGTCAAGGCAGCCGGCGATGCGTTCGGCGGCGTGGACATTCTCGTCAACAATGCCGCCTTGATGGCGGAGCTGGGCTACCTGCCGGCGGCCGACATTCCCATCGAGAAGTGGAATCAGATCATGGACGTCAACGTGACCGGCGCCCTCAATTGCGTGCAAGCGGTGGTTCCCATGATGCGGACCCGTGGCGGGGGCAGAATCGTCAACCAGGTGTCGGCCGGCGCGTATCCGGCGATGTCGATTTACGGCGTCAGTAAACTGGCGTTGGTCGGGCTTACCACGACACTCGCGCGCCAGCTGGGTCGCGAGAAGATCAGCGTCAATGCCATCGCACCCGGCAACACCATGAGTGACGCCGGCCGCCTGCTCACACCCGAGGATTCTCCGTTCGTGAAACTGCTGGAAGCGACCGTTGCCATGCGAGTGCGTGGACAACCGGATGAGCTCGTCGGCCCTTTGTTGCTGCTGTGTTCGCCGGCCGGCGCGTGGATCACCGGTCAGGTGCTGCATATCGACGGCGGGTGGGTACTACGACCTTGAGATGATCTACACAACGACAAGAACAACGGCGCGCGCGCTTCTGGATCTGGAACAAACTGCGGATCGACGCTTCCGCAGCACTTATAACCAGGGCAATTATCAGGATGCCATTTTCGGAGGTCAGGCGCTGGCGCAGGCTCTCGCAGCCGCGCAACGCACCGTGGCCACTTGGCTGCCGCACACCTGTACGGGATATTTTCTCAGGCGCGGTGTAGTTGCCGAGCCGATCGACTATGAGGTCGAGGTGGTGCGCGATGGACGCCGGTTTGCCGCGCGCAGGGTACTCGCCAGCCAGGCCGGTAAGCCCATCTTTGACTTGCTCTGCTCTTTCCACGATGCGGAGCCGGGCTTCGCGCACCAGCAAGGCGATGCTTCCGAGGTGCCGCTCCCAGAAAACTTAACGCCGGTACTGGAGTTCGTCCGGGCGCATGTCGATCGACTGCCACAACCGGTGGTCGAGCGACATGAACAATTTCATGCATCCTTCCCGGTCGAGTTGCGGCTCGCTGATCCCGAGCGGGTTTTTTTTGGCGAACCGAATAATTTGCCGCGCACCTACTGGTTTCGCATGACGTCGGCCGAAGGCATCACGGATCCATCCGAACATCGATGCCTGCTCGCCTTCATGTCCGATTATTGGCTGGCGGGTGCTGCGGGTGCACCGCATCGTTCGCCGGCATCCGCTAGCAATGACTTGTCCGTTGCTTCTCTCAACCACAGCCTCTGGTTTCATGGACCGGTGCGCGCCGATGAGTGGCTGCTGTATCGAACGGATAGTCCTTGGGCAGGGGAGGGCCGGGGCATGGCGCGCGGCCTCATTTATGATCGCCGCGGCAGAATGGTGGCGAGCGTTGCGCAAGAAGTCAGTCTGCGCCTTCGCTAACGCGCAGACGCCCCGCCCCTAAAGGCGGCATCGTCAGTCGAATCCAACGACGATCTTGCCTAACTGGCGGCCGGTCTTAAGATGGCGCAGGGCATCCGGCAATTGTGCGAAGGCATAGCGTGTGTCGATCACCGGGCGGATTTGGTGAAAGGCGATGGCGCGATTCATCGCTTCAAAGTCCTGACGGCTGCCCACTCGGATGGTCGTGACGTCCACGCTCGAGGAACCCACGAACGAAGCGGCGTTCGGTCGTCCCGTCAGCAGGCCAACCGGTGCAAGCCGCCCGCCGTTCCGAGTCGCCGCAAGGGATCGCTGCAGGGTCTCGGCGCCGCCGATGTCGATGGTGAGATCCGCGCCTGCGCCCTGGGTCAGATGGCGTACCGCGACATTCCAATCGGGCTGCGCGCGATAATCGATGGTTTCGTCCGCGCCCAATGTCTTGAGGATGGCGCAGCGTTCCGGACTCGAAGAAATGATGATGACCCGCGCGCCGAACAGCTTGGCGAACTGCAGTGCGAAAAGTGAGACCCCGCCGCCGCCTTGCAGCAACACGGTCATGCCCGGCAATAGGGGAGCCGCGGAACACAGTGCGTGCCAAGCGGTCACGGCCGCGCAGGGCAATGTCGCGCCTTCATCGAACCCAAGATGCGATGGCAGGATCACCGCCTCGTTCTGATCGACGATCAGCTCGTCTTGCATTACTCCCTGAATCGCGCCGCCCCGACCGGCTGCTGTGGGCGAAGCTTGCCAAGGGCCGCCGATCCAGTTCGGATCGAACGTCAGCGCCACCCGATCGCCCACCTTCACGCGCCACACCTGCGGGGCCACTTCGATGACCTCCCCGGCGCCATCGGAACAGGGAATCAACTCGGGTAGAGTCACAGAACGCAACGCGCCGGACAGGACGAGCAGGTCACGATAATTCACGGACGCGGCGCGCATGGCCACACGAATCTGGCCCGGCGCGAGGGAACCCGGCGCAGCGACATCGGTGAGCAGCAGCGAATCCGCCCCTTGAAGCGTGCGCGAAACGAATGCCTTCATCGTTAGCCTAGAGTGATTGATCCGACAAAAGGATGGGACTCGCTTGTCGGCAAGTCAAATGCGCGGCGTGTTGTCCTGTTTTCGTCGCACCGATGCACAGTCCTTGAGGCCGACAAGCGAAACGGCATGCTAGGCTGAGCGGGTCGGACAGCGGGAGTCGAGCCGATGGACCTTGGGGTAGCGGACAGAGTCGTGATCGTGACCGGGGCAACGGCCAACATCGGTCGCGCCATCGCGCTGGATTTTGCCGTCGAAGGCGCCAAGGTGGTCGCGGTCGGACGGGACGCCGAGGCTGGCGCGCGCGTGATCACTCAAGCCTTGGGGCGCGGCGCACATGCCGCCATCTTCGTCCAAGCCGACCTACTCGATCCACTGTCTCCCGCACGCATCAAAGACGCCGCCGAGCGGCTCGGGCCGATCGCCATCCTGGTCAACAATGTCGGAGGCAATGTGGGCGCCGGCTTCTTCGTCGAATCGGATCCGGCAAGCTGGCAAGCCGACATTGATCTTACGCTGATGACGACGCTACGCATGACGCACGCGGTGCTGCCCGGCATGATCGCGCGCGGCGCCGGCCGCATCGTCAATATCGGTTCGACCGCGGGCTTGGTCGGCGACTACATGCTGCCCGTTTACTCGGCGGCCAAGAGCGCCATTCACGGCTTCACCCGCGTGCTCGCGAAAGAGGTCGGGCAACATGGCGTCACGGTGAACTGCGTGGCTCCTTATGGGACGGTGTCCGATGATCCGGAGGCGTTCAGTCGCGGCAGCCGTTTCCATCCCGAGAACGGATTCTTCCGCAAGGCGTTCAGCAACACCGACCCGTCGGACCTGGCGAAGCGGCGGCGCACCGGGCCGCTCACCCGGCAAATCGCCAAGCCGGAGGAAGTTTCCGCGGCCGTGCTCTATCTGGCGTCCAGCCGGGCAGACTTCATCACCGGCCAGGTGCTGCAGGTTGATGGTGGCACTTTGCTCTAATCGAGCGCAGACGATGATCGTGAACGCAAATACCCTGAGCAATCAAACCCATGCGCTGAGCATCGATTTCATCAGCGTCTTCGGGCTTCCCCCGGTTCAATTCATCGCGCTCGCCGCCGAATTGGGATGCCGGCACATCAGCATTGCCTTGACCCCGATGCCGGCCAATCCCCACCGATATCCGGTGTGGTCGCTGCGGGACGACAGCCGACTGCGGCGAGACGCGGTCTTGGCCCTGCGAGACAGCGGCGTGACGATCTCGCTGGGGGAGGGGTTTTTGGTCAGGCCGAATACCGAGGTGCGCGATGCCGCCGCGGATTTGGATTACATGCGCGAACTCGGAGTGTCCACAGTCAACATCCTTACCCTGGAGCCGGACCAAAGCCGCGGGCTGGACCAATTGGCGGCGTTTTCCGATATGGCGGTCGCAAGAGGTATGCAGGTGACGCTCGAATTCTTGCCCGGTCTGCCGATCGGCGAACTGTCCTCCGCAGTCGCCGCGGTCCGCGGCCTCGGCAAGCCGAACTTTCGGCTGCTGCTCGACGCCATGCACGTGTTTCGCTCCGGCGCGCAGGTCGCCGATATCGCCGCGCTAGACCCGGCGATGATCGGCTATGCCCAGCTCTGCGACGTTCCCCGGGTGTCCAAATCGGCGAACTACGCCGACGAGGCGCGCTATGAGCGGCTGCCGCCGGGCGAGGGTGAGTTGCCGCTGCGGGAGTTCATCGGCGCATTACCGCGTGACCTCATCGTCGGTCTCGAGATCCCGATGCTGGCACGAGCCGAGCAAGGGATAAGTCCCTTTGATCGCCTCGCAGGTTGCGTCAGTCGCGCACGCGACTTGCTGGCGAGGTCGAACGGCTGAGCCGGACCGTGGAGGTCATCGCGCTGCGGAACATCAATCGTGCGGGCAATCAATCCCGGGCGCTATGAACAACAATGATGATCTGGGCTGCGTTGCGATCCACCTTGCGCTAATATCTTCTCCGATGGGCGGCTTTTCCCCCATGTCGCGGAGATTTCAATGAGCGCTGTACCTGACAAATCGAGTACCCAAAGCCCATCCGGTGGAACCGAATGGCCCCCGACTTGGCGAACCATGCCGCATGGCATCAGCGTCGGCCGCTACATCGATCCGGACTTCCTGAAACTCGAGTACCAACGTCTGTGGAGCCGAGTGTGGCAAGTCGCAGCCCGCGTGGATGAGATTCCCGAGGTGAACGATTTCACGACTTACGAAATCGGTGACCAGTCGGTGATTTTGGTGAGGGTCGATTCCTCGACCATCAAGGCCTATTACAATTTCTGTCCGCACCGGGGCACGGCGCTGGCGGCGGACTGTGGAACTTTCAAAGATGGACGCATCATCTGCCCATTCCATGGCTGGCGCTGGGACGTGATGGGTAATAACCAATACATCCTGGAGCAGCAGGAATTTCGCGGCGGCAAGATGCGCAACAGCGACGTCGGCCTGAAGGAGATCAAGTCGGTCGTTTACGCAGGCTTCGTCTTCATTAATTTCAGCGTAAATGCCGAACCGTTTGAGGATTTCATCGCCCCCGTGCGCCACTTTCTCGATGGTCTCGCAATCGGTGACATGCGTCACTACTGGTGGAAATCGATCCCCATCGTGGCGAACTGGAAAGTTGCCCAGGAAGCTTTTTTCGAGGGCTATCACGTGCCTGCGACCCATCCGCAGCTCGAGCCGGGCTCGGCGGAGTTTATTTATGGGGATCAATCGCAGCTGGATGTTCCCTATGCCCACCGCAACGTTGAATATGAAGCATTTCCGCACGGACACGGACGATTCTTTGCCGGTGCCAAGACGCCGATGGCAGGCAACGTCCAAGCCAAGAACGGCGATCCGGTGGAAACGATGGCGGCTCGCCTCAAGTTGCTGGTCGACGGCATGGATGCGCAGGTGTTGCAGAAGGATGTCGATGTGCTCCTGACGCTGCGTGGGAAGTCGATCCCGGCGGGCGCGAGTCTCGGCGGGGAATATGTCAAGGCCCTGTATGAGCGTGCCACCGCCGAACAGCGACCGATGCCCAAAACGACGCCTGAGATACTGGGCATGTGGGGCGGTGAAATCTTCATCTTTCCGAACGTCATGGTTCTGCCGCAGGCGGGCAACGCGATGATTTATCGTACCCGGCCACACGCGACCGACCCCGACCGCTGCCAGTTCGAGATTTTCTCAACGACAACCCTGCCGGCCGCTGTCAAGCCGCCTCGTGCCACCGTGCAGCACGTCACCGACCAGAAGGATCCTGCGCAGGTACTGCTCATCCCCAGCCAGGACTTGAGCAACATTCCTCGCATGCAAAAAGGCATGCATTCCCGGGCCATGCGCCAAACGTGGCTTGCCAATCAGCAGGAGAAGATCATCTTGAACATGCACCAGGAACTGGATCGATACCTGGGTTCGTGAAGAGAACTGGGGTCTGCGGCGCGCGATGCAATCGAAGAAGCTCGACTATACCAATGGCAAGACGAAGTTCGTCGGACACCTGGTGTGGGATGAAACGAAAACGGGGCTTCGGCCTGGTGTGGTCGTCTTTCCGGAAGCGTTCGGGCTCAATGAGCATGCGCGCCAACGGGCCGAGCGATTAGCTCAACTGGGATTCGTGGCGCTGGCGGCGGATCCGCATGGTGAAGCGGCGCTATTGACGGACCGGGCGGCCTTGGGACCGGCGATTGGGGCGCTCTACGCGGATCGCGCCGAATGGCGTTCGCGGGCACGGGCGGCTCTCGATGCGCTCACCGCACTGCCTAACGTTGATGGGCGCAAAATCGCAGCGATCGGCTTCTGCTTTGGTGGGACGACCTGCCTCGAGCTTGCCAGGAGCGGCGCTGCGCTGGCGGCGATTGCCACCTTCCACGCGGGTCTCCTGCCAGAGCTTGCGGAAGATGCCGGCCGCATTCGCGCCAAAGTGCTCGTTTGCCACGGCGCTGAAGATCCTCTGATGAAGAAAGAGACCGTCGACGCGGTGATGGCCGAATTCAGACGCGATAAGATTGATTGGCAATTCATTTACTACGGTAACGCGGCGCATAGTTTTACGGATCCGGAAGCGGACCTGCGCAATGTCCCCGGGTTCGCCTACAACAAGCTCGCGGAAGATCGCTCATGGACAATGATGCGTCAGCTATTCGACGAGGCGTTCCGATGATACGCAGCCTCGAATCACAGCCGACGCGTCGCTGAACTTACCGGCCGCGCAACAGCTCCGGGTGACGAGCCTCGATCATTCGCCGAAAGCCTTCGCGCCACGGAATCTTGGTGCGCCCTAGGACTTGATGCATGTAGGTGACGTCGGGCCACAAAGGCGTGTGTGCCTCAGGCGTGTATTCGAAGATCGGTTCGATGCCGATCAATTCACCCATGTAGGCACAGTAGTCCTCCGCGCTGACCGTCTCGCTGCCGGCCCAATTGACGAGCACCGGTGGTACCGCGGCCACCTCCATGGCCCGTATGCCGAGCTCGACGTAGTCGTCTTCGTAGATCGGGTTGTAGTTGTTGGGCTTGTCGGGGTGAAGCCGGATCGGTTTTCGCTGCAGCATGACCTCGAGCCGGTCGGCGGGAGCGCCGCCCTGGGGCCCGTAGGTCGAGCAGATGCGGATGATGGTGAGCGGAATCTTGAATTGTTCGCAGATCCAGGTGCAAACGGCTTCACCCGCGATCTTGGAGAAACTATAGTTCGCACGCAGCGGCGCGCCAGGCGCATCGGCCTCGGTCAGCGGTTTGCCTTGGTAACGGTAGACCGAGCCCGTGGAGCAGTAGACGAACCCCTTGGCACGCAGGCAGTGCGCGAGCAGCTGGCCCGAGTTATGAGCGTTTGTTTGCACGCAGCGGCGCCAGTCTCCGCTCCCCGGATCCACGGCTGCGTGGAAAATGTAGGTGAAGTCGTCGGGCACGTCGGAGAAATTCGCTTGCGACATGTCGAGCCGCATCGGCCGAACTCCGGCGGCGATCAGTTTTTCCCGATCCAATGGATTGCTGAAGCGTGCAGCGCCCCAAACGTCGTTGAACTTGGCGAGCGCTCGCGCGATTGGGAAGGCGATCTTGCCCGTGGCGCCAGTGATCAAAATTTTTTCGTTGTTAAGCACAGGCATCTCTAAAGCCTGCCCCACGCGGCGCAGCGCGGGGCGGCATGTTCGGTCATTGATGCAGCGTTCAGATACTAAGAGCGCCTGTGCCAAATGTAAACTGACCGCTCGGCCAGAAGCGATTGTGCAAAAATGCGGGCTACAGGAGTTTGGTATATGCCTCTTTCCGGCACCTCATCCGACGAGTTGCCGCAAGTGCTCGCCACGGGCGCCACCGACGTTGAAATAATTTTCACGTCGATGTCGGCGCGGGATCCGAACGGGCGGGACGCGGACTATCTGGAGTGGCACTCGCTCGATCATCGTCCGGAGCAATACCGGATCGCCGGACTGCGGCATTCCCTGCGAGTGGTGTCGACGCCGGCGTGCCGGGCCGCACGCTCCTTCAGTGACGCTCGCTATAGTGCCGTGGACCATGTCATGACGTATTTTTTCTCGGCATCCGCCGCCCTGGACCGGTTCCGTGCGCTCAGTGAAGCGCTCGTCGGAGATCGCCGCCCATTCCGGCTGCCGAGTGTGAATGCCAATTACTTCCGACTGGCCGGCAAGGTGGCTGCACGCGGCGCGCTTGCCGGCGCCGATGTGATTCCGTGGCGGCCGGCGCTGGGCGTCTATCTGCTGGTCGAACAAGGCTCAGCCTCGCCATCCCCGCTGGCTGAGGTCGCCGGGGTCGCGGGGATCTGGTGGCACCAAGGGGGCAAGTCGCCGGCGCCGGGCTTTGGCGACGCCAGCGGCCTGCAGCTGAGCTACTGCTTTCTCGACCAGGACCCGGTAGAGACCGCCCAGCGGCTGCGCCAGCCGCTCGAACAACGCTGGAAAACCGACACGGTGGTTCCACTGCTGGCGGCCCCGTTTTACACGCTCGTGCCATTCGAATGGGCGCGATACCTGCCCTGATTCGAGCAATGCTTTCTAGGTGGTCGAGGCGAGCGCATCCGGCGTGCCGGCTCCCGCTGCGGCGTCTCTGCCGCGACCGCCGCGGCCCTCTCGCATCAAGAACAGGCACGCGGCTCCTGACAAGACGGTCAGAACGGACAGTCCGATGAGTGACGGCGCGTAGCTACCGAAGACTTCGTGAATCTTTGCAACGACGAACGGCACCAGCACGATGACCGGAAGGAACATCATCAGTAAGCCGAAGGCTCGCCCGACCCCGCCGGCCCCGAACTCGGTGGCCACGGCAGCCGCAAGAAGCGGCCACATGCCGCCGCTCAGCCCGATGAGCACCACCGCAACGCCGAGATTAGCGGTGCCGTGTCCGAGGGCGACCATCATTCCGCCGATTCCGGCCGCCATGCCAAGCCCGCAAGCGGCAGCCGGTTGCCGAAGCGATCCGACAGCAGGCCGCAAATTAAAGTCGAACAGATATGAGCGAAACTCAAGGCCGACATCAATGCGCCTGCGGTCTGCCGACTCAAGCCCTGAGTACTCGCAATGGGCGCAAGGTTGTTGAGAGTCCCTCCGTACAGCGCGAGCATTGGTAGGAACACGGCAACGAGCAGCCAAAAATTCCTGCGCGCGAATACCGCACGCCAGGTGAGGCCGTCGGCGCCGAGGCCGGCGCCGTGACCATGACCATGACCATGACGAGAGCGCGAGGCGCCGTCCGCGGCGACGTACTGCGTTCCGTCGCGCTCTGCCGGCCGGTCCCGCACCACCCACACCACGAGCGGCGCCACCACCAAGCCGATGAATAAGCCGCCGACTCGCCAGATCGTTCGCCATCCAAACTCCGGCAAGAGAGCGGCCACTATCGGCGGCAAAACCACCCCGGCGATCCCGAGCCCGAAGGACGTCAAGCCCAAGGCCAGGCCGAGGCGCCGCACGAACCAGCGCGAGACGACTGCATTTTGCGGAAGCGTCGTCGAGAAGACCACCGCTACCGGCAATACAATCATGAACAGCGCCAACAACTGCCCGCTCGTCTGCACCAGACTTACGCCGATACAGAGGAGGGCCATGCCCAAAAGGCCGCCGCCCATCAACCAGCGGGCGGGATATTTGTCGGACAATATGCCCACATACGGCGAGCAAAAGGCGCTGAACAGGCCGAGGGCCGCCAAGCCCAGTTGGAAAAAGCTGATCGGCGCATGCAGTTGCGTCGACCAATCCTGTAAGAAGAGCGAAAAAGCGTTCACCGGCAGGCCGTTGGCTACCGCCGAGGACAGCACGCAGACCGCGACGATGTTCCATCCGTGATACCAGCCGCGCCGCTGCGCCGTGGTTGCAGGCACTACCATCAGACCACTCCCAAAGTACAAATTGTTTTACTGCCGGCTCTTCCGCAGGCGCACTACTCAGGTTCGTGTTCGGCCAATAGTCAACGACGTTGTCGATACTTCGACATGATGTAGCGATTGCCACACGATACCATAATAAAAATAGGACTTTGTTCCTCACTTACGGCCATTTTGGCGGGTTCCGAGAGTCATGAGGGAGCACTTCAAAACTGATGATCCTGAAAATGTTGGTAGTCAACACGCTTGTTGATTAGTATTGTGCCCCCGGCCTCTGATGGAGAAACTCATGACCAGCAGATTTCGCCTGCTGCCATCGCACTGCCGGGAAATCGTCTATCAGCACCCTTTATCGGGACGTATATTGCATCGCACGGCCCTTCATGGCGTCGAAGCCATCGGCATATAGTCGTTTACCTCTAGCGCTTGGAGAAGTCAGTGACATTTGCAACGAGCCATCTCACCCCGCGTATTGGCGAGCAGATCGACGCCGATATGGAAACGTTGCAGAGCGGCCGTCATGCAAGGGAAATCCGTGAGCTGCTGGAGCGACGCGGCGTCATCGTAATCCGTAAGATCAAGTTTACGGATGAGCAGCAACTGGTTTTTGCTCGAACCCTCGGCGGAGTGATCGACCAGGGCGACAAGGGCATCATGAAGATCACGCTGGATCCCAAAGAGAATCCGATGGCCGACTATTTGCGCGGAACCGTCCTCTGGCACATCGACGGTTTCGGCGACGATATTCCGACTCTGTCATCCATGCTCAGCGCGAGGCGAATCTCGCCAATCGGCGGTCAGACGGAGTTTGCTAATACATATGCCGCCTTCGATGACTTGCCGGAAAAACGCAAGGCAGATCTGCAACAGCTACGCGTGGTGCACACGATGATCGCGACCCAACGCGATGTCTTTCCCAACCCGACACCGGAGCAGCGCGCGGCGTGGGCGAGGTTTCCTGACAAGGTCCATCCACTGGTCTGGACCCATCGTTCGGGACGCAAGTCTCTGGTCCTGGGATCTAGTGCGTCGCATGTCGTTGGCATGGGTATGGAGGAAGGCCGCGCGCTGCTGGACGAACTGCTGGCCTGGGCGACCCAATCCAAATTTGTCTATCGCCACGAATGGTCGGTCGGAGACTTCGTCATGTGGGACAACACCGGATGCATGCATCGCGTCGAGGCGTATCCGGCCGACAGTGGACGCATGATGCATCGCACGACGCTCGTTGGCGAAGAAGCCATTGCCTGAAGCGATTCGCCGAAGCGCCGAGAATTCGTCGGTAATCTGCTCGCGCGGCGCGGGACTGACAGCGGCGCGCATCAGCCGATTGCTAGGCGGGGTGTAGCGCAATGCGTTCCAAGTAGGAGCGCGTCTGTTCTCCGAAGGCGGGGAGCGTGCCAATCGGCCGTCGGTTGACCGTTGGAAAGGGCTGCCCCACGGCTGCGCCCCAGGCGCAGAGCGCTGATTCAAATTCCACCGGATTCTCAGTGCGCGCCGCGGCGACGGCGTGGGCAGCGATGTGGCTCATCGCGAGCGCAAAACGTCCGCCCCGCCGCGAAGTCCATGCGTCCCAGGCGACGCGTGCGGCCTCGATGCCGGTCAGGGGATCCGCGATCGCATCTCCCACGAAGCCGGTCGCGCCGCTGGCCGCGTGCAGAGCGGCGCTCAGGCCGCCCGCGACTCCGCAATCATCCCCGAATCCAACCCACCCGGCAGCTTCGCCGTCGGCGCCGTGACCGGTGATGGTCAGCCAGACGAGCCCCGGTGTGGCGCGCACGATTTGCGCCGCATCGATGCCCAGCTGCGCGAGCGCTCGCGGACGTGCAGACTCGATGACAATATCGGCGGCGGCAATGAGCGACAACAACGCCTGTCGGTCGGCGGTATCGGCGAGACTAAGCACCACACTGGCCTTGCCTTGATTGAGCAGGGCGTAAAATGTCTCGTCTCCCCAGCGCATGGCGTCCGGGCGCGAGCGGCTCTCCACTTTCACCACGTCGGCACCCGCGAGCCAGAGCAAATGCGCTGCCAGCGGTCCGGCCCATAGCGAAGAAAGATCGAGTACGCGCGGGGGTTGGCCCGTGTCGGCCGTTGACGGGCAGCCCGTGGTCAGCTCAAGGCATGGTGTTATTGGCGACGGCAGGACCTCACGCTCGGACGCAATTGCCAAACCCATCGAGCGGCCGCGCATGACCAAAGCAGCGGCATCGCTGCGGGCCATCCGAGCGGCGATCGCCTCTTGATCATTGGGGTCGAGCGTCTCTGTTTCGAACAGCGCCGGCAGCGACTCGCGATCGGCGGGACGGGCGAGATTGATGGCGATGGTATCGCCCACCGCATCGAACAACCGGCAACCGCCGCCCGCCGAGATTCGCCCGGGTATCCTCATCCCGCCCAACATGGCGCGCTCGCACAACAAGCTTGCGCCATCCAGCGTCGCGATGGATTTCGCGCCCGTCGCGACGGCCAGTCTGGCGATGCTTCGATCGGCGAAACCGGCGAGTGGGACGCTCATCCGCATCGCACCTCAGGGGTTGAAGAGCTTGCGAACTTCGCGCCGCAGCAGTTTGCCCATTTCGCTGTAGGGCAGCGCCTCCGGGAACACGATTCGTTCGGGTACTCGGGAGGAGCGCAGGCGATTTTTGATGAGCGCACGCAGCTCCTCCTCGCTGGGCAGCGCATGGCCAGGTCTCGCGACGACAGCGATGCCAACCGCCTCACCCCATTCTAGGGACGCAACCCCCACCGCGGCCGCATCCGCAATGGACGGATGCGAGAGCAAAACGTCCTCAATCTCGCCCGGCGAAATATTCTCGCCGCCGCGCACGATGACATCGTCGGCCCGTCCCGCAAGGAAAAGATAGCCGTCCGCGTCCATCCAGCCCGCGTCGCGCGTGGGAAACCATCCCTGCGCATCGAGCGCGCTGCGCTCGCGATACTCGCCGGATACCTGATCCCCGCGTACATAAATCTCGCCGCGCTCCCCGGTCGGCAGCCGCTGGCCTTCCTCGTCGCGAATCTCGATTTGCACGGTGGGCAGCGGACGGCCGACCGAACCTAAGCGCGCGCGGACCGCCGGATCATTCGACGCGTACGCAGCCCGATGCTCATCGGCATCGAGCAGCGCAATGGTCGAACTGGTCTCGGTAAGACCGTAGGCGTTGGTGAAGCCGGTATTCGGGAACAACTCCAAGGCGCGTGCGATCAATTCCGACGGCATGCGTCCGCCACCGTACGCCACCGCCCGAAGTGCGGACAGATCCGCTGATGCGCCGGTCATCCAATCGAGTGATGATGCGCGCCAACATCGTGGGGACGAGGAATGCGTTGGTCGCGCGCTCCGAGTCGGCCAGGGCGAGCCAATCATCGGCGTCGAAGGCCGGCAGCAATAGGATCTTGCGCATGGCGTAAATGGAACTCAGCAGCGCCGCAATCCCGGCGATGTGATAGGGCGGCACACTGACCAGAGCGGCTTCTTCTGGGGACGCCGAGCCGAACTCGACCGTGCCCAAGATGTAGGACAAAAGATTGCCATGGCGCAGCAGCGCCGCTTTCGGCGCTGCCGTGGTGCCGCTGGTGAATAGCTGCACCGCGACTCCATCCTCGTCATTGAGTTCGATCGGAGGCTCGGCCATCTTTTGCGCACCGGCCACGAAGGCGGAGCGATCAAAGGCCACATGCCGGGATTCAGGGGCAAGCCGCTTGATTCGCTCTACATCGCCGACCACATAGGCCGGCGCAATCCGATTCAGCAAAGCGGCGATATCGAGGTCGGCGAGGCGGTAGTTGAGCGGCACGTAGGGAATGCCGGCGAGAGCCGCGCCGAATAATGCGATCGCGGCCGCTTCGCTACTCTCGTCGAGCAATGCAACATGCGAGCAGCCGCTTCTGGTGATGCCGTTTGCGGCGCCCTTGCGCGGCGCGCCAGAGCTCGCCGTATGACCAGCGCCGTTCCTGACACACCAAACCTATTCGATCCGATTCGGCATCGGCGGCCATCTGAAGAACCAATGAGATGTTCATCTACATATTCGGTTTTATGCAGCCTCATTTCCGCGGTGGAGGTGTCGACATCAACCGGGGGCTTGCCTCGAACATGACATCGCAAGCCAAGCGTATCATGCTGAGCTTGCTTACTAAGCAAAGTTTCTTGAAAATCGAGCGTTGGCAGGCTCTTTCGCGGGTTCGGCTCATCGCCGGCTACGGGGAATAATATGAAAATCGATGCCTCATTAGCAGCCGTCGTCACCGGCGGTGCCTCCGGGCTGGGTTTGGCGACGGTCAAGGCCTTGCGGGCCGCCGGCGCAAAGGTCGCCATCTTTGACCGCAACGAGGCAACGGGCGAGAAAGCCGCCGCCGAGACCGGTTCAACCTTCTGTCACTGCGATGTGCTCGCGGACGAGAGCGTCGATGCGGCCTTCGCCAAGGCTCGCGCGGCAAACGGGCAGGAACGCGCTCTAGTTTGCTGCGCTGGCGGCGGCAATGCGATTCGCACGGTGAGTCGCGACAAGACGACGGGCGAGATCCGGGTGTTTCCGACCGACCAGTTCGAATGGGTGCTGCGACTCAACACCGTGGGCACGTTCCGTTGCATCACACGTTCGGCCGCCGGGATGGTGACGTTGGAGCCGATCGATAGCGAGCGCGGCGTCATGGTCAATACGGCATCTGCGGCGGCCACCGACGGACAGATGGGGCAGGCGGCCTATGCCGCGGCCAAGGCCGCGATCGTGGGGATGACGCTGCCCATCGCACGCGACCTGTCGCGCGAAGGAATTCGCGTCATGACGATCCAGCCGGGAATTTTTGCAACCCCCGCGATGGCGGGGGCGACGCCGAAAATGCTCGAGGCATTGAGCGCGATGGTGCCGTTCCCGAACCGCCTGGGTCGTCCCGAGGAATACGCCAGCATGGCGCTCGAGATGATTCGAAACGGGTACCTTAACGGAGAAACCGTGCGACTGGACGGAGCGATTCGGATGCAACCGCGCTGAGCACGCGCTTAAGCTGGTGCGGTGAGCCTATTTTTTTTGGGGTCGTCGCTGATGCTGGCCGACAGATTACGCTCCACCGCGTCCAGCAACTCATTCAGTTTGTCTAAATCGGCGTCGTCGAAGCCTGCGAACACGACAGCCTCGTGGGCTCGCGCGAGTTCATT
This sequence comes from uncultured Gammaproteobacteria bacterium, assembly GCA_963749775.1. Taxonomy (GTDB): domain Bacteria; phylum Pseudomonadota; class Gammaproteobacteria; order Steroidobacterales; family Steroidobacteraceae; genus Bog-1198. Next base: position 293,742 of record CAVVPB010000001.1, on the reverse strand, counting down.
CAACTTATCAAGCACCGGCTGCGCGGCCGGGGCCAGATGAACGCAGTAGGCGCGCCCATCATTCGGATGCGGGCGCCGCTTAAGGTACCCCTCCTCGCAGAGTCGATCGATCAACCGGCCCACCGTGATCTCCTTGACCTGGAGCGCCTCGGCGAGGATTCTCTGGGTTGCGCCCTGCCTCTGCGCGACGGCTGCGATCAGCGTCCACTTGGTTCGTGTCAGGCCGCTCCGTTCGACGCTCTGGTCAAAACTTTGTCGCAGACGTCGGGCAACCACCGACATCTTAAGTCCAACCTCGCGTTTCCGATTCTTTACGGTGGCTATCGCTGTCTCGTCTTTTGGAGCATTGTCACTGCGTCGCGTTCGTTCAATGGTCATGGCGGCTAATCTCCCCGCGATCCGCATGTTACCGCTCTATTACGCGCTGGCGGTATTTTGATCAACCCTCGGAGGCCCAACGCCAGCCCGAAGATATCGAAGCGTATCGCCGATTATACTACACTAGCTTAGTATCTGATTCGAAGCGCCAGACAGCGCGCCTTGTCTGTGCGAGGTTGCGGCAACGCGCTACGGTGTGGAACGGTTGTCGCTTCTCGAGCTAGGCTACGGAGGCCCGGATGACTCAGGTTGGTGTCAGCACTCTGGCGATCGTCCAGGAGGTATGACCTATGGCGGCGTCGCGCGTATTGCCCCGCTTGGATCAAGACAACCGCTTCTTCTGGACCGCGGGAGCTCGCGGTGAGCTCAAGTTCTTGCGCTGCCAGGATTGTGCGACCTTCGTTCACCCGCCACGACCGGTGTGTCGGCGATGCCTGTCCGAGAATGTCGTGCCCGAGATCGTTGCGGGTACCGGCGTCGTCGACAGCTTCACGATCAACTATCAGCAGTGGCGTCCGGCACTGGAGGTTCCTTATGTCATCGCGCGCGTGGCCATCGATGGAGCACCCGGGGTGTTCCTGACCACCAATATTGTGCGTTGCCCGGTCGATGTCGTGGAGATTGGCGATCGAGTCCGTGTGACCTTTGAGCAGCACGGTGAAGTTTTTCTGCCGCTCTTTGAGAGAATCGACTGATATGCCCGAAAGCCGACGCGTATATCACGGGAGTCGGCCAATCCGAGATCGGCGTGAGGCTGACGCGGCACCCGATGCTGCTCACACTCGATGCCATTCGAGAAGCGCTCGGTGAAGCCGGGCTCACGCTTCAGCAAATTGACGGTGTATCGACCTATCCTGGGCGATCGGCGGCCTATCTGGGCTTCTCGCCGGTGGGTGCCGACGAGTTGATCGATGCGCTCGGCATTCGTGCGACGTGGTACGCGGGCGGCATGGAAATCACTTCGCAGCTCGGCGCGGTGGTGGCGGCCGCGACCGCGGTTCGCGCCGGACAGGCCCGACATGTCATCTGTTTTCGTACCGTCTACGAAGCTGCGGCCATGGCGCGTCCGGAGGAATATCCGCCGCTGCGGCGCGAGACGGTGGACGGCAATTCGCAGTGGTTCGCGCCGTTCGATGCGTTGTCCGCGGTCAACTGGACCGCGCAGTACGCCATGCGCCATGTCAAGCGCTTTGGCCTCAAGCGCGAGCAGCTCGCGCAGATCGCGCTGACCGATCGGGCGAACGCCGCACTGAATCCGCGCGCCCTGATGCGCAAGCCGCTGACCATGGACGAGTACATGTCGGCGCGTATGATCTCCACTCCCTTGTGCCTTTTTGACTGCGACCGATTCACGGATGCCTCGACGGTCCTGATTGTGTCGGCCGGCAGCGCGATCAATGAAGTGGCCTGCACGCCGATCCGCATCGATGCGATGGCGGGCAGCGTCGAGCGGCTCAGCTGGGACCAGGCGGAGTGGATGGCCTGCTATCCCACCGGAGCGGACCTGTGGAAAAGAACCGACTACAAACCGGCGGATGTCGACACGGCGCAGCTGTATGACGGATTCAGTTTCCAGGCCGTCGCGTGGCTCGAGGCGCTCGGCTTTTGCGGGCTGGGCGAGGGCGGCCAGTTTATCGAGGGCGGAAAACGCATCGCGCTTGACGGTGAACTTCCGCTCAACACCTTTGGCGGCCAGATCGGCGCGGGTCGGCTACACGGATTTGGATTTGCTCATGAAGCGGTCGTGCAATTGCGGGGCAAGGGCGGTGCCCGTCAAATCCCCGGGGACCCAAAGGTTGCGGTATGCACGTCGGGGGGTGGACCGCTGGCAACCGCGCTGCTGCTCGCGCGGGACTAAAGATCACGGTGCGGTGAGCGGTTATTGCAAGCCTAGGCGCATTGACCGCCACACCAAATGCGGTTTTACTCTGAACGAACTGAATTCTTGATCGATGGGGGACACGATGAGCACACAGCCAGGATCACTGCGGCTGCCTGACCCGAACAAAATCTACCGGGTCGTTCAATGGGCCACGGGCAGGATTGGCACCAGCAGCCTGCGAGAGATTATTCGCAGTCCGAAACTTAAGCTGGTCGGCGTGTTCGTCCATTCGAAAGACAAGGAAGGACGCGATGCGGGCGAGTTGTGTGGCCTTCCCCCGGTCGGCATCACCGCCACCTGCAACATCGACAAGATCATCGCCCTGAAGCCCGACTGCGTGGTAGCCAATCAGGAGGGGTGCAATCTCGAGAATGTGTGTCGATTTCTGGAAGCGGGCATCAACATTGCGACTTCGCGCGTGGATTTCCTCGAGCCTGATCGCATGGATCCGGAGGTCCGTCGGCGCACCGAAGAGGCCTGCCGCAAGGGCGGCGCCTCCATTCACGCCACAGGGGCGAGCCCCGGCTTCAGCTCCGAAGCACTGCCGCTGGTGGTGACTTCCATGTCGCGCCGCATGGAGTGCATGACGATCGATGAATACGCGGATATCCCTGCAAGCTGCCCCGACGTGCAGGTGGTGGATGGAATGGGATTCGGACGGCAGCCCGGCGCGAAATTCGATCCGCACCTGTTGGCTCACATAGCGCACGGATTCGACCAGTCGGTACACGTCATCGCCAAGGGGCTCGGGCTGACGCTCGATGGCCTCGAGGTGTTCGGCGAAACCGCGAACGCCCGCGAGCGCTTTCTGCTGCCGGGCGGCACACCGATTGAAAAGGGCACGGTCGCGGCACAGCGGATTAGTGTGTTGGGGATGCTGAATGGCAAGCCGATCATCCGGTACCGGCTGAATTGGTACTGCGTCGTTGACGTCGATCAAGACTGGGACCTGCGCCGCAGCGGCTGGCGCTTGCTCATCGAGGGCGAGACGCCGATCGATGTGAATGTCACCTTTCCCGTCGCAGCGGATCAAGTATCCCCGGCAATGGCTGCGATCACGGCCTATCGCGTGATCAACGCGGTACCTTATGTATGCGCCGCAGAACCGGGGATTCGCACCACCACTGATCTTCCGAACATCGCGCCAAGGATGGGCTGAAGGCATAACCCTAGGAGACCCTATGACGACCACCACCCCTTCGAACGCAGCCCTCTATGACATTCCGGTCGCAAAAATCGACGGCGCATCCGCGACGCTGCGGGAACACGCCGGCGAGGTACTGCTCATCGTCAATGTGGCGTCCAAATGCGGCCTCACGCCGCAATACGCCGGGCTCGAGGCACTGCAAAAGCGCTACGGCGCGCGCAAGTTCTCCGTGTTGGGCTTTCCAGCCAATGACTTCGGCGGGCAGGAACCGGGCAGCAATGCCGAGATACAGCAGTTCTGCACGACTAAATTCGGTGTGCAATTCCCGATGTACAGCAAAATCGGGGTAACCGGCAGCCACAAGCATCCGCTCTATCAATTTCTTATCGAACAAAAACCCGACACCGAAGACCGACCGCGCATGGAAACCATGCTGCGCGGCTACAAAATGGAGCCCACGCCTAAGCCCGAGGTGGTGTGGAACTTCGAGAAATTTCTTGTCAGTCGTCGCGGCCAGGTGGTCCGCCGTTTTGCGCCCGACACGGCGCCGGATGCGGCCCAGCTCATCGATGCGATCGAATCGGAACTGACTGAAACGAACTAAACAGTGACGCGAGCGCATTGCGGCGCAGTCATTGGACGCAAATCGGTTGAGGAGGGGAGAATGAGTGAAGGTTCGACCACCCGCCGCGCGATGCTGTTAGGCGTCATCGGTGCCGGTCTTTTGGACCCATGGCCGTTGTCGTTGGCCGCGAAAACACTTGAGTCGAGCAACCCGGTGCAGACAACGACCGGCAAGATCCGCGGAAGGCGCGGGCGCGGCGTGTCTGCCTTCCTCGGCATTCCCTATGGCGCCGACACCAGCACGCGTCGCTTTCAGCCGGCGCAGGCGCCGAAGCCCTGGCGCGGGGTGCGCGACTGCGCCGCGTTTGGCGCTCAGGCGCCGCAGATGGAGCCTAACGCCGCGGCGGTCGCCGGCGCGGGAGCGAATCTGAATTCTGATTTCGTCAAGCAGGTCATCTCCACTTTTCGCGCGGGCATGCAAGTCGGCAACGAAAGCGAGAATTGCCTGGTCCTGAATGTCTACACACCGGAGGCTTCGCCGCTACGCAAGCGTCCGGTGATGGTGTGGTTGCACGGCGGTGGTTTTGCCATCGGCTCGGCGGGGGATCCGCAATATGACGGCAGCGCGCTGTGCCGCCGAGGTGATGTCGTGGTGGTTACTCTCAATCACCGTCTGAACGCACTCGGCTATCTGTATCTCGGCGCGCTGCACGATGATTTTGCGGATTCCGGCAACGTTGGACAGCTCGATATCGTCCTCGCCCTGCGATGGGTCAGGGACAATATCGCGGCGTTCGGGGGCGATGCCGGCAATGTAACGATCTTCGGCCAGAGCGGCGGCGGCGCGAAAGTGAGCGCGCTGCTGGCAATGCCGCCCGCTCAGGGTCTGTTCCACAAGGCCATCATCCAAAGCGGCCCGGGCGTTACCATGGCTGATAAGAACAAGGCGGCCGAGCTTGCCGAGCGAACGCTGGCATCGCTCGGAGTCACGAAAGCCGACGTGCGCAGGCTGCAGACCATCAATTACCGACAGCTCATCGATGCGGCGGCGGCGGCTCAACGACGCGATGATCGGCGGTCCCTCTCGCCCGTGGTCGACGGCCGCGCATTGCCGAGCGATCCATTTTCGCCCGTGGCACCAGAGGTGTCTCGGAACATCCCGGTCATCATCGGTACGACGAAGGACGAAGGGACTCTGTTCCTGTCGGCCGACCCCAGTTTTCACAACATGACGGCAGAGCAGGCGCGTGCGCATATCGTCGCGATGGTGGGCGCGGATCGCGGCGATGCGGCCTTCAGGCTCTACCAGACGCTCCAACCGGCCGATCCGCCCACTTATTGGGTGACGGCGGCGATGACCGATCGGATGATGCGCATGGATTCGATTCGTCTGGCAGAGCGCAAACTCACGCAACGATCCGCGCCGGTTTTCATGTACCGGCTGGATTGGCAGACGCCAATTCTCAATGGAGTGATGAGAAGCCCCCATGGCCTCGATGTTCCATTGGTGTTCGACAATGTGGACAAGAAGCTCGGCATTCTCGGCACCGGGATTGAGCCGCGGCGGATTGCTCCGGTCATGGCGCGGGCATGGATTAACTTCGCCCGAAGCGGCAATCCGACGCAACGGCACTTAACATGGCCTGCCTATGACACGACTTCGCGCCAAACAATGATCTTCGATGTTGCCAGTCATGCGGCCCCCGATCCGGATGGCGAAGGGCGTGCATTTTGGCTAACGAGCTAGGATGTCCGGGTGAATCAAGCGATTCGATTGACGGGCGGGGTAGGCCAGACAATACTCGCGACACGTAGCGATTGAATTAAAGAGGACGGAGCGTGGCCAAGTTCAATATGGAGCAGGCCGTGGCGGTCGCCGCGGTTCAACAGCTGATCAACGACTGGGCCCATGAGCTGGACGTGAATAACGGCCTGCACATCGCCAGCCTGGTGACCGCGGATTGCACCTACGTGGTCGGCGGTGCTACCCGCCAGGGGCGCGCGGCGGTGGAGCAGTTCTATCAGGAACGCCTGAAACGCCTATCGGCGCAGCCCGATGGCGTACCGACGCAGCGCCACACGCTGTCCAATCTGCGCGTCAGTTTCCGCAGCGCCGACGAGGTGTCGATCACCTTCAGCCTCGTCTATTTTACGACCGCCGGGATGGCGTCGGGACTGAAACATGCTGACCCGGCGGCGGTTGCCGATGTGCGCATGGACTGCCGGCGAGATAACGACGGGCAATGGCAAATCGCCATGTTCGACAGCAACCAGACCTTCCGACGCGTTCCGCCCTGAATCAGCGAGGGTCGGCGCCGATCTCATGGCGCGCCTCGGCCGCGAGGGCTCTTGCAACGACCTCCCGCAAGGTTCCCGTCTTCACCTTGGCGCTCCCGGTCAGCGCAAGATCTCCCTCACGAAAGAACAATACACGCCGCGGGACTTTGTAGCTCGCCAGCCTCTCTTTAGCGAACGCGCGAACGGTCGCTTCGTCCAGCGCCGCGCCGTCATGGGGGACGATGCAGGTGACCACCAACTCTCCCAGCGTTTCATGCGCCACTCCCACGGTCTGGACAACCTTCACGCCCGGGCAGTCCTTGATGAGAGAATCGATCTCGAGCGGCGACACATTGGCGCCGCCCGTCTTGATGATGTCGTTAAGACGGCCCTCCCAGTACAGGCGGCCCGCTGCGTCCACATAGCCGCCGTCGCCGGTGTGGAAGTAGCCCTCATCGTCGAGGGTTTGATCAATGGGTGTGCCGAGATAGCCCAGCATCAGGGTGGGTCCTTTGACGGCGATCTCGCCGCGCGCCCCGATCGGCACGACCCTTCCAGTCAGCGGATCGACGATCTTCAAGCTGTTGCCCGGCAGCGGCGGCCCGTGACTGTCGGCCGCTGCCTGCCGAGAGGTATTGGCCGGATAGCCGGTGCTCAACGTAAAACTTTCGGTATTGCCATAGGCGTGACGCGGTTCAGTCCAGGATGTAGTCACCGTGGGGTGGCGAGCAACGGGCGAGTCGACATCGATATATTTCAGGGCCGAGAGGTCAACATCGTTCCAATTCGCGGCGGCTACCAGCTGCGCCCATTGGTGCGGCCAGGCAAACAGAAAACTGGCTCTTTCGCGTTCCATAAGATCAAGGGCCTCCTCGGGGTTGAACGTCCGCTGCAGTACCAGCGTGCCTCCCGCGGCAAGCGTTGCACCGATCACCATGGCGAAATTGCCCGACCAAAAAAAACCATTGGCGGTCCAACTTCGAACATCGTCGTCCAGCCCCTGTTGCCGCCGCATGCGCCATAGCTGTAGCGCCACGCCGCGGTGCGCGCTCAAAATTCCCTTGGGCTGGCCGGTGGAGCCGGAAGAAAAAAACACCGCTCCCGGATCGGCGGGCGTCACAGCGGCAGCCCGCGCCGCAATCTGCTGCTCCGATAAGTGGGCGCCGCGCGCGATGAAGCGACCCCAGGTGTCGATCGCCCCGTTTGGGACGTCGCTGTCGAGCATGGCAAGAGAGCGCAGAAACGGAAATTTTAGTGATGTCAGGCCGCTCGCGGTTTCCATGCCGATCGCCGAATCCAGATCGCACAAGATCTGAGAAAAATCTTTTTTCAAAACGCGACGTTCAAAAAGGAGAATCGAGCAGGCCGACTTGGCCAAGAGATATTGAAGTTCATGCAGGGTGGAAAAGGTGCTGAGCGGCACCGCGATACCGCCGGCCAGGGCGCTGCCGAACACGGCCGACAAAAACTCCGGCCGGTTGGTCATGAGGATGCCGACCCGTTCGCCCTTGCCGAGGCCGGCGCCGACCAAGGCCTTCGCGACGTCAACCGAGCGGTGCCACAAATCGAGGTACGACCAGCGTTCCATGCTGCCGTCGGGACGATGTGCCACCAAAGCCTCGCGGCCGGAAAAACGCTCGGCAACCTGGCGGATGAAGCCGCCCAGCGTCAGCTCGCCGATCCCCGGCTCCTCGGACAGTGGCATGCCCCGCACGAGGGACAGCGAGGGGTCTTGGACGATTTGATGGCCGCTCATCAATGGCCGGCTCAACGGTTTGCGGTTGTCGTGCAACTCAAATGGGCAGCTCGACCTCGTTCAGCGCGGTCACCACCGTCTGGCCGTCCTGATTGGTCATGCTCACCCGCACCTGGACTACGGGTACGCCCCATTCGGAGTTCTCGATCTTCGCGACCACCTCGCCATCAATGAACGTCACGTCACCTTCAAACGCGGGCCCGCGAAAATCTGACTTGGCGTGGCGAACCATGCCGTCATGTCCCGCCCAGAAAGCCAGGTAATCGGTATTCCATGCCGCCATGGTGGCTCCGTAGCCGTAGGCGCGATGCATGCCGATGACGCTTGCCTTGTCGTCGTCAATATGCCCGCGTGACGGGCCAACATAGAGGCCGTCGCGCTTGCGCGGATCGATAAACGCGCCTTGTTCATCGAAGCTGAAGCCTTCGACCCAACCCATGTCCTGATAAATCCACGGATCCTTAAGGCCCTTGGGAGCTGTCCAGTAAAAGGTACCCCAGATGTTGAAGATGAACGCCCGGTACTCGGTGGTGAAGCTCGCGATCGAGTGCGGGCCGATCACCCGGCGCGGCAGCTTATCGCCCACTTGAACGCTGTCCCAGTGTGGCGACTTGCCTTCGCGATTCGACATCAGCCAGCTGTGACGCAGCTTGTCGATCTCCGCGATCTCGCTGGCCGTCCAGCGTTTCGACGTGCCGGCCGTTTGATGGTACATGCCGCGCTTGTTGGCTTCCTTGGCGAGGTAGCGAATGACAGTGCACCGCGACTTGGCCACCAGGTTGCCGTGCTGGTTGCGGTGGGTCGTGTCACCCCGCGCAAACATGGTCGGACCCGCAAATCGGGTATCGCGCACTTTGTAGTCATGGAAACGCCGCTCCTGGAAGAGTTGGTCGCCGGGGCGAATGTGCGTGCCATACCACCACCATTCCTCGCCGCCGAAGATCATGTGCGAGCCTGCGATGTGGCCGGCACAGGCCCCTTGAGTTCCATGGCCATAGTCGAGGGCGACCGCCATCGATTGCGGCGCAATGAGACCGCCAAACTTCGAATTGCGTGCGAATTCCGTATCCCAATGAATGGGATTTACATAGTCCATCGCCATCACCCATCGGCGGATATCCGTACTATTGCACGGCTCCCACAACTGTCCGCCGCCGACCAGCTTGCCGACCCGATGGTCGATGTCGCTAAGATCGAGTTGAACGGCCGCTTCTGAACTCGCCATGGCACTCTCCAAAATTTTGTTACGCGCATGCCCTAGGCGTGCATTTATGCGCAGACGAGCCTATGTCGGCTTGACGGATTTAGACAAAATGCGCTTGGGTCAGGAAGAAAGACTGCACCCTTGCGCCCTTAGCTTGGTGGGGGGCATCGAGAACCAGCGATTGCAGTACCGCGTCATCACCGATTGCTCCGTAAAGCCCAGTCTTTCCGAGAGACGGGCGAAATCCATTTTCGTCTGAGTCAGATAGTAGAGCAGAAGATCGCGGCGCACCTCATCCTTGATCTTCTGGAAAGACGTTCCATTAGCCTTGAGCGCTCGTTGCATGGTCTTCGGATGCAAGTTAAGTACCGCGGCAATGCGCTCATTTCGGCAGCGGTCGGTGCCTATGGACTGCATGATCACGCCGCGCACCTGCGCATCGAGGGGCGGCCGATGAGTGAATTTCGCGTCAATGAAGGAGGTGGCGCTTGCATAGACTTGCGCGTCGGGGTCGACAATGGCCGAGGACATGTCGCGCTCGGAAAAAACAACACCATCCTCATTCTGGCCAAAACGTACTTCACAACCAAAATAGCGCCGATACAGCCTGAGCGGCGACACCGGCTGGTGCCGGAAATGCACCCTGCGAACGCGCGCACGGCCACCCGTGATTTCCATGGCGGCGAGATGCCCGGCCAGAAGTATCTGCTCCATTGCTTGGCGCTTGTCGGGCACTTTGTTGAGCAGGATGTCGTGACCGGCGAACCAGATCCTCTCGCGGGGAGAGTGTTTTAGCCAAACGCGTGCGGCCAGACTGTGTGCATAAGTGTGTCCACTGACGTAACGCAGCGCATCGCCGAAGGTCTTCGAGTTTTTCATGACCAAACCAAGCGGCCCGAACATCCCGCCGCCTTGCCGTTTCGCCAGGCGCATGCCGAAATCGGAACATCGCAGTTGTACCGCAGCAAACTCGATCAGATGAATCAGTTGCCGATAGGTGGCGTCCGTATTGCTGTCTGAAAAATTCTCTACATCAAGGCCAACCCGCACCATCAAGAGCTTGGGGTCGCCGCCGAGCTCCTCGACCACATCGGGAAAGAAGCGCAGGAATCGCGCGTGCACACGCTCGAAAATAGCGGCCGAGGACAATTCCTGATGCGCTGACAAGGATTGACCCAATCCATCCTCCTAGGGCTTGCGTCTCGTTGCGGCAGCGGACGCTTTTTGTCCAAATTTGTCAAGCAGCGCTCCCGGGTTGGCGGATCATGAGCGAAGGAAAACGGGGGCGGAAATGGACGCAATCACACAGGAACTCAAAAGCTATCTCGATCGTGAAAAGATCCGCGATTGCCTGGCGCGCCTGGCGCGTGGCGAAGATCGTCGCGATGCGGAACTCATCCGCGCCTGCTGCTGGCCGGACTCGACCAGCGACTACGGGGTATTCTTCGGAACATTCGACGAGTATCTCGCCTGGGTCGTGCCCGGATCGCCGGCGATACCAGTGACGCAGCACGCTTTAGCGCAGAGCGTGATCGAGCTTAAGGGCGACGCGGCACTGGCCGAAACTCAAGTCACCTCGTATCACCGAATTAATATGGGTTCGGAAGAACGCGACGTCGTCATCGGGGGCCGCTACCTTGACCGCATGGAAAAGCGCGGCGGTGAATGGCGCATCGCAAAGCGCATGATGCTCTATGACTGGTTTCACGATTTCGGGGCATCGATCGACTGGTCGAAGGGTGTCTTGGGTATGCCATTCAGTGCCGAACACTTTAGCGGCAGGGCGGTTGGCGACTACAGCGAAACCTTCTTTGGCAAGCGGCCGTCCAAACGATAGCGCCGGCGAGGAAACGCATGATGGGTTCGCTGACAGGCAAGGTTGCGGTGGTGACGGGTGCCAGCCGCGGTATCGGCAAGGGGATCGCACTTGCGCTCGGTGCCGAAGGGGCCACCGTGTATGTCACGGGGCGCACGGTCGCCATCGGATCCTATCCGCTGCCAGGAACCGTGGGCGAGACCGCCGCGGAAGTGGACCGCCGCGGCGGCAAAGGGATCGCGGTCAAGGTTGACCACGCCGCCGACGGTGAGGTGGCGGCCTTGTTCGACCAGGTTCGGCAAGAGCAGGGCCGGCTCGACGTCCTGGTCAACAATGCCTTTGCGCTGCCCGAAGATCTCATCGAAGCGAAGCCCTTCTGGGAGAAGCCGCTGTCAAACTGGGAAATGGTCGATGTCGGCGTACGCTCGAATTATGTCGCGGCCTGGCATGCGGCAAAAATCATGGTGCCACGGAAATCGGGCCTGATCGTTGCCATCTCAGGATATGTCGGCGTGACCTATACCTACGGCGTGGTGTTCGGCACCTGCAAGTCCGCGGTGGATCGGATGTCACGGGATATGGCCATCGAGCTACAGCCCCACAACGTGGCCTCGATCTCGCTGTGGCAGGGGCTTACGTTCACCGAACGGGCGCTTCGCAATTTGGACATGAATCCGGCCATGAAGCAGCTGACGGTCACGAACCCTGCGATCGGCTGCACTCCTGAGCATCCCGGGCGTGTGATTGCGGCGCTTGCCAACGACCGGCACGTGATGAAGCGCTCAGGTGGGACGTTCATCACCGCCGAGGTGGCGCAGGACTATGGTGTCACCGACATTGACGGCAAAATCATTCCCTCGCTGCGCGCGCAGCGCGGTTCGCCCATCTGGCGCCCAATCTTGGAGACCGGCCATGGACGCTGAGCGGCTTGCTCGACTCGACAATCTGGCGGACCGCCAGGACATCCTCGATTGCCTCAATCGTTTCTGCCGGGGCATGGATCGCTTCGATCAGGAACTGTTCCTCTCGGCTTTTCACTCCGATGCCACGATTGCCGCGGGCGTTTTTGTCGGCGGCCCAACGGCGCTCTACGATTGGGCCAAGGCCCTGCATGATCAAGGGCAAGTGGCAACGCATCACGGCCTGCTGAACCACAATTGCGAAATCCAGGGCAGTACCGCCCACACCGAGACTTATTACATGTTCGTCGGCCGCAATCGCGACGACAGCAACTGGATCGCCGGCGGCCGCTACATCGATCGGCTGGAAAGACGCGACGGTGCCTGGCGAATCGCCCTGAGGACCAACGTCATCGAATGGTCGGGCGTACTTCCGACCATGCCGCTGCCTTTTTCCGATGTGCCGGACATCTACGTCAATGGCGCGCCCGTGCGCAGCAAAGATGATCCTTCCTACCAACGCCCACTGACGAACCGCCGGGCCAAACATATTCCGCCGGGATTTGCGGATTGACCGTGGGGGAAATCGAACGATCGCTGTCCGGCAAGGTCGCGGTAGTGACCGGGGCCAGTCGCGGCATCGGCAAAGGAATTGCCTTGGCGCTTGCGGAAAAAGGCGCGATTGTTTATGTCACGGGGCGCACCGTTTCACCGGGCTCCCACCCTCTGCCGGGCAGCATTGGTGAAACCGCTGTGCAAGTCGATCAGCGGGGTGGCACCGGGGTTGCCGTCCCCGTGGACCATGCGAATGACGAACAGGTCGGCGCGCTGTTCGCTCAAATTATGCGGGAGCAGGGCCGCCTCGACATTCTGGTGAACAACGCCATGGCCATTCCGGCCGAACTGACGCAGCCCGGCCCGTTCTGGGAGAAGCCCATTTCCAACTGGGAGATGATCGATGTGGGCCTGCGCTCGAACTTCGTGGCAGCGCGCCACGCGGCAAAGATCATGGTCGCGCAGAAGTCCGGACTGATCGTCGCGATCTCAGGCTATGTGGGCGTGACCTACACTTACAATGTCATCTTCGGCACCTGCAAGGCGGGGACTGACCGGATGGCACGCGACATGGCCATCGAACTGAAGCCGCACAATGTCGCCTCGTTGTCGCTGTGGCAAGGATTCACTTACACGGAACGGGCGCGGGAGAATCTGAAAACGGTCGTCGGGATGGCGTCACAGCTGAACAGCGCCGCCGGCACCTCCGTCGAGTTTCCCGGCAGGGTTATCGCCGCACTGGCCGCAGATCCTGAGGTGGTAAAGCGTTCGGGCGGCACCTTCATCAGCGCCGAGTTGGCCGAGTACTATGGCATCACTGACATTGACGGACGGGTAATCCCGTCGTTGCGCGCGCAGCGCGGCGCGCCGATCTGGATGCCGGTGTAATGGTGAGATTTACGAGAAGGAATGAGCAGTGACGAATCGCAGGTTCGACGGCCGAGTGGCAGTCATCACGGGAGCAGGCAGGGGATTGGGACGCGAATACGCGCGGCTGCTGGCATCGCAGGGCGCGAAGGTTGTGGTCAACGACCCCGGCGGCAGCGTGAAGGGCGAAGGCATCGACGCAGGTCCCGCTGAAGAAGTGGTGCGCGAGATCAAGTCGTTGGGCAGCGAGGCGGTGGCCTGCACCGCGTCCGTCGCGACGCCCGAGGGCGGGAAGGAGATCATCGACGCGGCGCTCCAACATTACGGCCGCCTCGACGTGCTGATCCATAACGCCGGCAATGTGCGCTACGGCTCGCTGCAAGAGATTACGCAGGAGGATTTCGAAGCGGTCGTCGACGTGCACTTGATGGGTGCGTTTCACGTCGTGCGTCCTGCCTTCCCGGTCATGTGCAAGGCCGGCTACGGCCGCATCGTGCTGACCTCCTCGATCGGCGGTCTTTATGGTAACCACAATGTGGTGAACTATGGTGTGTCAAAGGCCGGCATGATCGGGCTCAACAATGTCGCCGCCCTCGAAGGCGCAGCGCACGGCGTGAAGTGCAATATCATTGCCCCCGGCGCCGTCACGCGCATGGCCGAGGGCCTGGATATTTCCCAGTACCCGCCCATGGGCCCAGAGCTGGTCGCACCGATCGTGGGCTGGCTTGCCGATGAATCCTGCTCGATCAGCGGCGAGATGTTGATTTGCATGGCCGGGCGCGTGGCCCGTGCGCTGATCGCCGAGACTGAGGGCGTGTACCAACCGTCCTGGTCGATCGATGAGGTGGCGCAGCGGATCGATGCGATACGCGATACCAGTAAGCTGTGGATGCTCCCGCCGGTGCCGTCCGGTTTCATCGATCATCTAACTCGCAGCTTCGACATGGCGCGAAAGGGATTGGCCGCGGGAAAGTAAGACCTATCGAGTGAGCGCAAGATCGGACAGGTCAGCGAAATTTTCTGCACCGGCCGAAGGCATCGCCAGACCAACGCCGCGACGAAAAACTCATAATCCGGGGAGAATTCTTGAAGATCCAGCTGTTGACGCCGCGAGGCAGTTTGATACTTGGCGTGCTGGTCTTGGTCAATATTCTGAATTTTTTCGATCGGCTGCTGCCGTCGATCTTGGTCGAGGCAATCCGCAGAGACCTCAGACTCTCCGATACCCAGATCGGGCTGATGGGCGGCGTGGCCTTTGCGCTGGTCTATTCCTTCGGGAGTATCTGGCTCGCGCGCGTCGCGGATCGGCGCAGCCCACGCACTGTAATATCGATTTCTCTCGCCTTCTGGAGTGTGGCTACGGCATTTAGCGGCCTGGCCCAGGGATTCGCACATTTGCTGATCGCGCGATCCAGCGTTGCCGCGGGCGAGGCGGGCAGCACGCCGTCCGGCCACTCGTTGATTGCCAGAATTTTTCCCGATAGCAGCCGTTCCCTGGCGATGGCGATATTTTCCCTTGGAGTGCCGATCGGGGCGACCTTGGGATTGGCACTCGGCGGTTGGATAAACGATGCGCTCAATTGGCGCGCTGCGTTTTTAGTGGCGGGCGTGCCGGGCCTCATCGTCGCCGCGCTGATTCGATTCGTCATACCGGATCCGCCGCATTCATCGACTGGTGAGCTCAAGGTGGGCGGCTTCTTCGATACGCTGCGGTTGCTGTTTGCAAAGCGATCCTTCAGGCACATGGCGATCGCGAGTTCGCTGTTTGCCGTTGGAAGCTACGCCATGAATGTGTTCGCCGCGGCTTTTCTCATCAGAATTCACCATGTGACGAGTGCGCAGGCGGGATTGCTCTTCGGCTTGGCGTTTGGCCTCGGCGGGCTGGTGGGTACGTTTTCAGGAGGGGCGCTGGGCGACTGGCTCGGACGGCGCGATCCTCGCTGGCGACAAGGTGTGCCCGCCATAGGCCTGGCCTTGTCCGCCCCGACCGCGCTGGTCGCGTTTCTAGTGCCTGATCTTGCCATCTCGGTGGCCTGCATTAACCGGAGTTTATCTATTCGGATTGATGTATCTCGCGCCAACTTTTGCCGCCGCTCAATCGCTCGTGCCGGATGAGATTCGCGCCACCGTTTCGGGAGTCCTATTGTTCTGCCTCACGCTGGTCGGCGCAACCGCGGGCCCACTAGTGGTCGGTTTCTTGAGCGATATTCTGGCTCCGCGCTATGGCGCCTTATCGCTTCGCTATGCCTTAAGCCTGATGCCGGTGACCATGATTTGGTCCGCGTTGCACTTTGCACTGGCGGCGCGTGCGCTGCCGGCGGATCTGGCGCCGCAAGATCAAGCGTGACCGGCGCTAAGGGCTAACGCCGGCGCACCGATCATGACTTGACGCCGATGCGCGCGGCCCAGTTCTCGGGGAGTTTGATTTTCTTCGCGGTCGGAAAACCCAGATAGCCGTTGTGCGCAAACGTGTAGGCGTTGGTTCGCAACGGATCGCCGGACACCAGCACCATGAAGTCGTCGGGCTCCAAAACGATCGGCACCAGTCGGTTCGGATCGTCTGATTCAGCGAAATCCTTCGGAAGTTTTCCGAGATTCACCTGCTGTTTGAGCGAGACGATGGGAAAATCCGCCCACTGTTCGGTGATGGCCTCAACGCGCCAGGCAGGCATGCGGGCGTGCTTGAACAGGTAACGCTTGACGTCCTCCTTGGACCAGCCGGCGCGCGCAATGGTTTCCGCCAGAATCGGCGTCAGAATGAGCATCGGCCGCAAGGTGCCGAAGGTCAGGCCGCCCACGGTGAATATGATTTCCCAGCCGGTTTGCTTGGCGACCCCATCGGCGATGTAGGGCATCATTTGTTCCGGCGTGCTGCCGGTGACCGAGACGATGACGCCACCGCCGGTCATGCGGGAAATGGTCACCGTGTTGTCACCCGCCGCGAATCCCATATCGACGCTATTCGGCGCCCAGCCGATCCGGGCGAGCGCGTCCTCGTTCTCGGCGAGGACGACACGAAAGGTGTTGCCGAATGAGCCCTTGTCGGTCTTGTGCGGCAGGAAGCCGGCCAGGTTGCGCAGCGCCAGTCGCCAGAAGCGCCCGACCGAGGTATTCGGCATGAAACCGTCGCGCAACACGCCTTGTTGGTAGTTGAAGCCCAGGTCCTTGATGATCGGACCGTTGAGGACGATCAGCGTCTCGGACCCCGGCGTGTTGCCGCTATGCTCAACGCCGTAGATGGGGTCCACCATGGCTTCAGCCAGCGCGACCAGAATCGGCATGTATTCCGGCCGGCAGCCCGCCATCACGCCATTCACGGCGACCGCCCAGATGGTCACCGCACGACTTGCGGGCAGGACAACGCCCAGCGTTTCATCCCGATCGTGAGTCGTGAAGCTTAGGAATTCCTCGATTTTTTCGACGGTCGGCGGAACGATCGGCAGCCCGTCGCTCCATTGGTGCTCGTAGAAATAGGCATTGACCTGCTCGAACGTCCCGCGGAACACGACGTCGCGCGCGCTCGGTTCGGGACTCCGTTCCTGCACCTCGGGTTCATTCAGCAGATTGTCGATCACCTGCGGTGCGGTGATGGCCACAGCATTCGCCCGCAATTGCTCCAGGCTCTGCACGCCGGGATGGCCGGGTATCATCGCCACCGGAAGATTCGGCATGCCGAGCCCGGCCGAGGTCGCGGCGGCTTGACCGAGAAATCCCTCGCAGACGAGCGACGAGGTTGGAAACCCGGCGCGCTCGCAGACTTCGCTGGCCCGCAACACGGCGGGCGTACAGCTGCCTCAGCAGGCCATCGACGAGATGGCGGCATCCACGCCGAGTTCTTTGAAGCGCTGCGGCAGGGAAGCGAGCAACTCTTTTTCGTTGACGGCATGGGTCGAGCCGAATTCGCGCCAGCTGACGAATTTCACCAGAGGGTATTGCGCACGCAGCTTCTCTTCGAGAACGCTGAAGACCTCGTCGCCCGCGAATAAAAAGTCCCACAGCTGAGCGATGGTCTTTCCATTGAGAGTGTCGAGCCGCTTTGCGAGAGGGCGCAAGGCCTGTCGTCGCTCGCCGCACGGCCAAACCACTTCATAGTGCCCGTTGCCAGTGGATTTCTTCGCCATCGCAAACTCCTTGCAATTAATGTAACAGCATGTGGGTCGCCGCCTCGGCTGCCCCGACGCCTTCCGCCATCGCCTGCACGACATTGCCGCCATAATCCGCCCTAACCGCACCCACCGCAAACACCCGCGGGTCGGTCGTCGCAAGGTCGGAAGCGGTCCTGATGTGTCCCGTTGCGGTGAGCAGCGATGCGGGCGCGAATTCAGTGTTGGGGGTCGCCCCGATGAACGGAAACAGACCGGCGCATTCGATCTCCGAGCTGGTGCCGTCCTTCACATTGCGCACGCGCACCCCGGTAACGCCGTCGACCCCGAGAATCGCGCTCACCTCGCTATCCCAGAGGAAACTGACATTCTCGCGGCTGGAGAGCCGCTCGACATAGTCGCGCTTCGCCTTGAGCGGACTTCGGCACACCAGGAGCACGCGCCGGCTGGTCTTGGCGAGCATGAGGGCTTCCTGCGCCGCGCTGTCGCCGCCACCGACCACGACGACGTCCTGGCCGCGAAAAAATCCCCCATCGCACGTGGCGCACCGCGACACGCCCTTGCCCAAGAATTCCTCCTCGCCGGGAACGCCGAGTTTGCGCGCCGACGCGCCCGACGCAATGATGATCGCCTCGGGATGATAAATTCTGTTCGATGCATCGGTGAGGGCAAGACGCGTGTTCAACTCGATCTTGGCGATCCGCGCTTCTACCACCTGAACCGCCGACTTGCGTGCGTCTTGCAGCAGATGGATGGCGAGATCTTGACCCGAGAATTTTCCCGGAACCGGAAGCCCATCAACCTCGTCAATGGTGGCGACCAGGCCGCCGAAAAAACCGCTGGCCTCGAACAGGGTCACCAAGCGGCCGAGTCGGGCGGCGTGTCGTGCTGCGGAAAGCCCGGCGAGGCCACCGCCGATGACAGCGACTTCGCATAAGTTCTTGAGGGGGCGCATTTCGCGGTGGCCTATCGCGTGGTTAAGTCCATGGCCTAGATAGCCTAGCCGATTAATAAAAGTCAATCGGGGGCGAATCGCGTGACGCTGGCCGTCGCGGGGCTCGTCAACGAGGGCGACGATATGCTACGGTCATTTGCATTGGCTGGAAATCCGACTCCATTTTATTTTGGCGGAACAACACCGCGCGAGACTGATCATTATGGCCACATCTAGCAGTCGCTACGAATCACCCGCATCACTCAGCCTCGCGGAAGGGTGGAGCGCGAAGCGAATTACGCAACCCAGTCGGCTATTCGGCGCCAATGGCATTCGCACAGGCCCCGACGGCCGCATCTACGTGGCGCAAGTCAGCGGCAGCCAGATCAGTGCGATCGATGTCGACACCGGCGCGATCGAAGCGATCAGTCCGATGGGCGGCGACATTGTTGCGCCCGATGACTTGGTCTTCGACAGCGAAGGCAACATGTTCGTCACCGAAATCACGGAAGGGCGGGTGAGCGAACGCTCCCCCAACGGCACGACTCGGGTGGTGTGCGGCGACATGCCGGTCGCCAATCCCATCACGCTTCATCAGGGACGTCTGATCGCCGGGGAGTGCCGCATGGGCGGGCGCATCATGCAACTCGATCTGCATGGCGGAGCTCCGCGGATTATATTGCAGGACGTGCCCATGCCGAATGCTTTCTCGGTAGGGCCGGACGGCAAGCTTTATATTCCGGTGATGGGGGCCAATGAGATCTGGCGGATCGGTCTCGATGGGCGGCACACCGGAAAAAGTCGCGGGAGACTTAGGGGTGCCTGATTCCGTCAAGTTCGATTCGCAAGGCTTCATCATCTCGACTCAAGTCCACAGCGGCCAGGTTCTGCGAATCGATCCGCGCACCGGCGATAAGACCGTATTAGTCCAACTCACTTCTGGATTGGACAATTCCACCTTCGTCGGTGAGCGGCTGTTCGTCTCGAATATCACCGGGTACGTTACGGAAGTACTCAAGGACGGTAAGACCCGCGACCTCGTCCCCGATGGGCTGACCTGGCCGCTGGGTCTTGCGATGGGCGATGACGGCGCGCTCTATGTGGCCGACGGCGCCTTCTCGTTCACACTGCGGCCGGGAGACGAGCGTCGAATTGCGGGCATGCTGTTCAGCAAAGGATATCCGGGGTATGCCCGCGGCGTGGTCGCGGTCGGCCCGGGTGAGTTCATCGTAACCACCGGCAACGGCGACGTGGCGCGCTATTGGCCCGCGCAGGAGAGAAGCGAAGTACTCGCGAGTGGCTTCGATCGGCTTTACGGCGTGGCGGTTGCGCCCCGTGGTGCGGTGATCTTCGTAGAGCAGGGTCGGGGCCGCGTGCTGTCAGTGCATTCCGGCAATGTCGAGGAGCTTGCCGCGGGCCTTAAGGAACCTGCCGGCGTGGCGGTCGGTGCCGACGGCGCGTGCTACGTGTCGGAGTCGGCGGCCGGTCGTGTGGTTAAACTCTCCGGCGGCCCGGCCGCGATCGGTGCTGGATGATCTGCAAAAGCCGCAAGGCATCCTGGCTGCAGGCAGGTCGACTGTACATCGTCGATGCGGGTGCGAAGGAATTGATCGAATACAATCTGGCCACGCGCTCCCGTCGCACCATTGCGGCCAATCTTCCGGTCGGCGCTCCGCCGGGAGTGATCCCGAAGTACCTGGGGCCCATTGGAACCCTGGCCGGACCCATGGGACCGTTCGCCGGCATCACCGCCGCAGCAGACGGGACTTTGTATGTGTCGGGCGACGCTGAAGGCAGCATTCTGGCCATCACCCCGGTGTGAGGACTGCGATGATCAAGCAAGTCGTTTTTCTGAAGCGCCGGCCTGACCTCACCATGGAGCAGTTCATGGACTACTATGAAACGCAACACTCCAAACTTGCCCAGCGCATGGGCGCCAAGCCGTCTTTGCCCAATGCGCAGCGTTATGTGCGCCGCTACATCATGCCGGAGAAAAATCCGCTCACCGGCGAGGTCATCCATCCTGGCTACGACTGCATCATGGAGATTTGGTGGAACACGAGGCAGGACTACGAAGCCGCGATGCAGGGGCTGGGAAATCCGGAGTTCCTGGCGGCTCGACTGGAAGACGAAAGAAAGCTGTTCGCGTCGAATAGCAACCCGGTGTGCATCGTCGAGGAACATGACTCCCCGGTGGGTCCCAATAATGTGATTCATCGTTGGGTCCCGGAACCCAAAACCTAAAGGGTCGGTCGTCGCTTAAGTCCCGCATCCGCCGTTGACACAGAAGCGTGGCGTCGCACCATCCGTACAGAAACCGCAGGAATTTGGCAGCACTATGCATACCAGTTGTCCGGACAAGCCCGGCGCTGCGGCACGAGACAGACGGTTCTTGCCGATGGTAGGCTGGTAGCAAGAGCTGGAGAGGGTCATGAACGAAACGGCTGACGTCGAACAGAAAACGGTGGCGGAAAGCGCTGATGAGCTGCCGCCACCACAAACCCATAGCGTGGAGCCCTACATTTCCGCGGACTACGCGCGCGCGGAGCGCGACAAACTTTGGCGCAAGGTATGGCTGCAGGCGGGACGTCTTGAGGATATCCCTGAGGTCGGCAATTACATTACCTACGACATCCTCGATGACTCGTTGCTGATCGTGCGTTCGGCGCCCGATACGGTGAGCGCCTATTACAATGTTTGCTCGCACCGCGGGCGTCGCCTGGTCGATACGCCGCCGGGGGCCCATCACGGCGCCGGCAAACGGATGAAGTTCGTCTGTGGCTTTCATTCTTGGACCTACAATTTGCAAGGCCAGTGCACCTTCATCCTGGACAAGCAAAATTGGCAGAACAAGCTGACCGACGAGCGCACGCGGCTCGGAAAAGTCAAGGTCGACACCTGGGGCGGCTGGATCTGGATCAATCTCGACCCTGCTAGCGGCCCGTTGCGCGACTATCTCGAACCTGCCGCCTCCATGCTGGATCCCTTCGAGCTGCAGAACATGCGCTACCGATGGCGCCGCTGGATCGTGTTTGACTGCAATTGGAAGGTTGCCATGGAGGCCTTCGACGAGATCTACCACGTCCCGGGCACGCATCCGGAATTCACCCGCTTCGGCACCTTCGTAGGCTGGGGCAAGGCGCAGGGGAAACACAGCCATATCGGCTATGACGCCCCGAAGGGGATGGACGAAAACAAAGCAAAGCTGCGGCTGGGGTCGGGCAGTGACCCGCGCAAATCAACGGCCGAAATGCAGCTCTATACGTGGGAACAGGTGAACACCAACACCACCAAGACACTGGTGGATGCGGCCCAGAGGCTGGTCGATGAGCTGCCGGAGGGTACGCCAGCGGATAAGGTGCTCAGGCATTGGCTCGATTCGGCGCGGCGCGACGATGCGGCGCGCGGCGTCATTTGGCCGACCGTAGCGCCTGAGCACGTCGGCAAGAGCGGTACCGCCTGGCAGATCTTTCCGAATTTCCAGATCGGCCACGCGGTCAACAACGCGCTGTGCTACAGCGCCCGGCCTTACGGCTACGATCCCAACAAGTGCATCTTTGAGGCCGTCGTCTATGAGCTTTTCCCAAAAGGTCAGGAGCCCCGGACCGAGTGGGAATATCTGGCGGTGGACAATCCTAAATGGGGCAGCGTCCTGCCCCAGGACTTTTCGAACATGGCCGCCCTGCAGCAGGGACTGAAGAACGGCGGCTTTCGCGGCCCGCTGCCCAATCCGAAGGCTGAGGGGGCGATCAGCAGTCTGCACCGCAACCTGGCCCAATACATGGGGAGGCCCGGACCCAAAGATCTGGAGTGAAGAGAGGGCCCGCGACGCAGCCCTCTGATCTGACTCGTTGACCGGCAAGCCAACGGAATGCTATACAGGTGTCTAGCATTCTCTAGCAGCTGCGTGGCGTTGCTTGTTCCCGATGACCAAGACTTTGCTGGTTTCTCGCCAAGTCGGAGTCTCGACAACCTGTCCGGACCGCACCTCATCGCCTGAGACTGAACACGGTTAACTATCTATTCGCTGGCGGTTCGAAATCCTCGGAGGCGAGACATGCAATCACTGGAAGATCGGGACTACTTTTCAGACCACTCGATCCTGAAAGAGCCCTACGCGTATTTCGAGGCGATCCGCGCCAAGGGACCGATTTACCAGCTTCCTGGCAGCGGGATCGTGGTGGTGACCGGGTTCGACGAGATACTTCAGGTGCTCAAAAATACCCAGGACTTCTCCTCGGCAATCGCGCCGCAGGGTCCGGCAGCGCCGCTGCCGTTTAAGCCAGAAGGCTCTGACATCACGCCTCAAATCGAAGCGCACCGGACAGAATTCGTGGGCGGTGATTTGCTGGTCGCCTACGATGACACGCAGCACAACATCTCGCGCTCGCTGCTGACCCGCCTGTTCACGCCGTCCCGGCTCAAGGCGAACGAGCGGTTCATCGCCGAGTATTCGGATCAGCTCGTGAAGGATGCGGTGGCCCATGGCGGATGCGAACTCATCAAGCAGATCGCGACCCCTTTCGTCACGATGGTTATCGCAGACTTGCTCGGCGTACCCGCCGATGACCGGCAGCTGTTCATGGACGCCATTGAGGCAGGTCCACCCCCCGGAAGCCTCAATAGCGATGATCTGATGGCGCAGAATCAGCCCCTGGTGCTGATGGGGATGCACTTCATCGGGTATGTGCAAGACCGACGTCAGAATCCTCGCGCTGACATCCTGTCGGAACTGGCCAACGCAACCTATCCCGATGGCTCGACACCGGAGGCCTTGGAAATTGTTCGGCTCGCGACCTTTCTGTTCGGCGCGGGACAGGACACCAGCGCCAAGCTTCTCGGCAACACCATGAAGTTCATCGTCGATGAGCCAGGCCTGCAGGATCGGTTGCGCGCTGATCCGTCGCTAGTCCCGCAATTGCTGGAAGAGGTCCTGCGTCTCGAAGGATCGACAAAGATGACCGCCCGTCTTGCGCGCAAGGATTCGCGCATTGGTGATCTTCAGGTGCCGGCAGGGACCAAGGTGATGCTCGCGCTGGCGGCAGCCAATCGCGATCCACGTCGGTGGGAAAATCCGGAGGCTTTTATCCTGGATCGGCCAAAAATCAAGGAGCACCTCGCATTCGGCCGCGGAGCGCATGTCTGCGCGGGCGCGCCACTCGCGCGCACCGAAGTGCGGATCATTCTCGAGAAGTTTCTCGAGCATAGCTCCAAGATCGACTTGGCCGAGGATAAGCATGGCGAGCGGCACCATCGGAATTTCGATTACGACTCAAGCTTCATCATCCGAGGCCTTTCGGAGTTGCACATCAAGCTGACACCGGCGATGGGAGCGGGCGGGCAGAGCGTTGCGAAGGTGCAGAACACAGAGACCCAGCGTCCCGGCATTTTCAAGGGTGGCGTGCGGGCTGAGGACCAGGCCGCTTCCGCCCGCTACTCAACTGCGGATACCAAAATCGGTTCATTGCTCGCCGATCCGGCAGCCAAGGCGGTGGTCGACAAATATTTCCCCGGCGTCAGTACTGATAAGCGCATCGCAATGGCGAAGGGCATGACCTTGCGGGCGGTGCAAAAGTTTGCCCCGGACAAGTTCACGACTGATTCACTCGACGCAGCGGATGCCGAGCTCGCGCAGCTTCCCGTGCAATGAGTACCGGAATATTGCGCACGCAAAAACCGAATCGCCATATAAGTAAAGGGCGAAACGAATGAGCACCGAGCGTGTCGTGGTGGTAACCGGAGGAGCCTCGGGTATCGGGCTTGGCATCGTCCGTATGTTCGCCGGCAACGGTCACCCGGTGGCGATGCTGGACCTTGACGAGCAGGCGCTCGAGCGGGAATGCGCCGTGTTACGCAAAACAGGTGCGAGGCTGCTGGCCCACCGGGTTGATGTGTCCAATCGCGGCCAGGTGGAGGCCGCCTATGCTGCTGTGCGCAAGCAGCTGGGACCAATCGCCATCGTGATCGCCAATGCCGGCATATCTTCCGCCGCGGACTTTCAGACCATGGCGGTCGAGACGTGGCAGCGGATGATCGATGTGAACCTGACCGGCGTGTTCCACACCCTTCAGCCCGCGCTCGTCGACATGGTGGCGGCGAAATGGGGTCGCATCGTCACCATCTCTTCACAGGCCGCGCAGTCAGGCGCGCAGGACCGGGCCCACTATGCCGCGTCGAAGGCTGGCGTCATCGGCCTGACGCGCTCGCTTGCGCGGGAGTTCGCCCGCCATGGAATTACCGTCAACACCATTCCGCCGTCACTCGTGGACACGCCACTCGCGCGCCAGGGCGTGCGCTCCGGTCAGGTTCCTCCGCTTGAGGTGATCGCTCAAGCGATACCGATTTCACGACCGGGAACCCCTGAGGACATCGCCGGCGCGTGTGAGTTTTTATGCTCCGACAAGGCCAGCTACATCACGGGACAGGAGATCAATGTGAACGGCGGCACGTGGATGTAGAAATTTCGAGATTATGAACGCCGCGATCGGCTTGCGGCAGAACATTGCCGGCACTTGGCGACAGGGGCGTCGTAAGACTGAAAATTAAGACACAAGCGATACGAAGGTCTGGTGCTTAAGATGGCGTCGAGTCGTCGCAGAGGAGTGGAGAATTCGGCAGTGCGAGCCGCGCTCATCGAGGCGGCGGAACAACTCATCCGGGAACAAGGGTATCCGTCCGTCACCGCAAGAAATCTGGCCAACAAGATCAGCCTCAAACGCCAGATCGTCCACTACTACTTCCGCTCCATGGATGATCTGTTCATCGCTGTCATCCGGCGAGGAGCGGACAAGGTTCGCCCCCGGCTCGAGGCAGCCATGACATCGGGCGAACCGCTGCGTGCGCTTTGGGAGGTCAATAGCGACCGCGACCAGGCCACGCTGTCCTTGGAGTTGAATGCACTGGCGAGCCGTCGCCCGGCGGTACGGGCGGAGGTCAAGCGGTTTGCGGAAGAGTTCCGTGATCTTCAGACCCGAGTGCTCGTCCAACATCTCGAGAAAAGAGGGATCTCGCCGGAGCTGCAGCCGATCGTAGCGACGGTCCTGCTGATGAGCCTATCGCAGGTTCTTACGCTGGAGTCGGCGATCGACATAAGCGGCGGTCACGCACAGACGCACCAATTCGTTGACGATTGTCTTCGCGCATTCGCGCAGGGCCGAGTGTCGCCAATGCCGCGGCCTTTGGCGAAATCCACAGATTGAATGCGCAGGAGCTGCGCCGAACGCAGTACGGGCGGTGAGTTTAAGGGTTGGTGTTAACCTGAACCCTGCTCTGGGTCCGAAGCGCTAGTCAGCAGCGCAAGTTCCTCCAACACCTCTTCGGTGTGGGCGCCCAGTGTTGGGGCTGCGCCGGCGATGGCCCCTGGTGTGCGCGAAAACCACGTCGGCACGCCCGGAAAGCGAACCGGGCCAAAAGGCGAATCCACCGTCTCGAAGAAGCCCGCTGCCTGTAGATGCTCGTTGTCGAACAGTTCCGCGGGCGTACGAATGGGCGAGGCGGGAATGTCAAGCGCTCGGAATAGCGAAAGCCACTCCTCAGTGGTTCGCTCCAGCATCGTGTCAGCCAGCAGGGCGTAGAGGGTGTTGATATGTTGCGCGCGTTGCGCAAGCGTGGCGTAAGTCTCGCTGGCCCAAGCAGGCTGCACGGCTGCCATGAACGCTGACCACTGCTTGTCGTTGTAGATCAGTGCGGAAATGTGGCCGTCCCGCGTGCGGTAGGGTCGGCGGTTTGGTGCAACGGCGCGCGGGTAGATCGCGGGTCCGAGGGGAGGCGAGAACATCGCACCGTTGGCATGTTCCACCAGCATGAACGCGGCCATGGTCTCGAACATACTGATCTCCACCTCTTGGCCCTCGCCGGTCCGTTCGCGGTGAAACAGCGCCATGGTCGTGGCATAGACCGCCGTCAGGCCGGTAATCTTGTCGGCCATGATCGTGCCGATGAAATTGGCCTCGCCGGTCAGCATCTGCTGAACGGCCGGCAAGCCGCATTCCGCTTGGATGGTGTCATCGTAGGCGGTCCGATCCCGGTCGGGGCCGCGTCGGCCGTATCCGTAACAATTGGCATAAATAATCGCCGGATTGATCGCGGCGACATCCTGGTAGCTGAACCCCAATTTCGCGATCGCCTTAGACCGCATGGAGTGGATGAAGACGTCTGCCGTCTCAATGAGGGCGCGCAAGGTGGCAGCGCCCTCGTCTGAGCGCAGATCGAGGACGATGCTGCGTTTGCCGCGATTGACGTTGAAGAATACCCCGCTCATTCCGGGCGCCGGCCCGACCGAGATGAAGCGCGTGTTGTCTCCATCCGGAGGTTCAACCTTGATCACGTCTGCACCCATATCCGCCATGATCTGTGTGCAGTACGGTCCCATGACCATGGCGGTGAGGTCGACCACTCGCACGCCTGCCAGTGGTCCTTTGGCCTTCTGTGGGTTACTCGGCGCTTGGCGCGCGCGCGTTGCTTGGTGACCTGATTCTTTATGGACCGTCATACATATTCCCGTTCATCGAGGCCCCTCTCGGCACCGTCATGTCTTGCCATGATAGGCGATGGCTGTAGACTTGCCAGTCTTACTTTATTGCGGTCACTGGCCATCAAAAGTGGATTTTTTACTCACCGCTGATCAGCAGAACATTCGGGACGCCATCCTGAAGCACTGCTCGCAGTTCCCGGATGATTATTGGCTCGAGCGGGATCGCGATGCGGTATTTCCCCATGAGTTCTTCAAGTCGATGGTCGAAGCGGGCTGGCTGGGGATCGCGATGCCGGCCGAGTTTGGCGGCTCGGGCCTCGGTATCACGGACGCCGCCGTGATGATGCAGGCGATTGCCGAATCGGGCGCTTGCATGAGCGGCGCCTCGAGTGTGCATCTGCCGGTATTTGGCTTGCAACCGGTCGTGCTGTTCGGCACGCAGCAACAAAAAGAACGAATCCTTGGGCCCATCTTAAGGGGGGAGGACAAGGTTTGCTTTGCCGTCACGGAGCCTAATGCCGGTCTTAATACCACCGAGCTTAAGACCCGCGCGGATCGGCGCGAGGGGGGTTATCTCGTGAACGGCGAGAAGATCTGGATCTCGACCGCACAGGTTGCGAACAAGATGCTGCTGTTGGCGCGGACCACACCGCTCGATAAGGTGAAGCGCAAGACCGAAGGGCTCTCGTTGTTCTACACGAACCTGGATCGATCCAAGATCGAAGTGCGCTTGATCCACAAAATGGGCCGGCACGCCGTCGATTCCAACATGCTGTTCATCCAGGATCTGTGGATCCCTGAGGAGGACCGGATCGGCCCGGAGGGGGAGGGATTCAAGATCATTCTGCATGGTTTGAATCCGGAGCGGATCTTGATTGGCGCCGAAGCCGTGGGTATCGGCCGCGCGGCCATTGCTCGAGCGGCCCGCTATGCGCGCGAGCGCATTGTGTTCAACCGGCCCATTGGCATGAATCAAGGCATTCAGCATCCGCTCGCCAAGTGCTGGGCGCAGCTCGAGGCGGCCAACCTGATGGTGATGAAAGCGGCGACGCTGTTCGATCAGCGGCTGGATTGCGGCATCGAGGCCAATGCCGGAAAATATCTGGCCGCTGAGTATGCGTTCGAGGCCTGCCACACCGCGATGCTCACGCTGGGCGGCATGGGCTATGCGCAGGAATATCATGTCGAGCGCTACTTGCGCGAGAGCCTGATTCCCCGCACTGCCCCGGTGAGTTCGCATTTGATCTTAAGCTTCCTGGCAGAGAAAGTTCTGGATCTGCCGAAGTCGTATTAACGCCGCGACACTCATCGAGAGCTTTAGGAAAATATGACAACTCCCACCGAGAGCATCAACGCGCGTTCATGGCTGTTTGCGCCCGGTGACAGCGAACGGAAAATGGAGAAGGCGACCGCGAGCAGCGCGGACATCGTCATTCTGGATCTCGAGGATGCCGTCGTCGAGCCGCAGAAAGCCATGGCTCGCGCGATGGTGACGGCGTTCCTGAAGGCAAATGCCCAGCATCGTGCGCGGCTGTGGGTGCGGATCAATCCGATCCAAGGACCCCACGCACTCGCCGATCTCGCCGCGGTGATGCCGGCTGCGCCGAGCGGCATCATGTTTCCCAAGCCACGGGGCCGCGACGATGCGGTTCGGCTCGATCATTACCTCACCGCCTTTGAAGCGGCGGCCGGCGCCGCCATCGGCTCAACACGCGTGATGCTGCTCGCGACCGAGGAGCCGGCAAGCATGTTGGCGATCGGCAGTTATGCGGGCGTGCCGCGCGTTGCCGCCATGTCATGGGGGGCCGAGGATCTCGCGACCGCATTGGGAGCCAGCGACAATCGCGGCGAATACGCAGGCTATGATTTCACTTACGAGTTGGCGCGCAGCTTGTGCCTCGTCGGTGCAGCGGCGGCCGGTGTGCCTGCGATCGAAACCATTCACGGGGATTTCAAAGACGCTGAGGGTCTGCGTACGCGAGCGGCGCGGATGCGCCGCGCCGGCTATCGCGGCATGCTGGCAATTCATCCGGCACAGGTCGATATCATTAACGACGCCTTCTCGCCGACCCGCGAGGAGCTGGCAGCGGCTCAGGAAATCGTCGATTTGTTCGCCGCAAATCCGGCCGCCGGCACGATCGGCCATAAGGGAGCCATGCTCGATCGCCCGCATCTTGCTCGAGCCCAAGCAGTGCTGGCGCTTGCCGCGCGCCGATGACGGTCACGACAGACGCGAACGGACTGGATCTCGGCGCCTTTTTGCGTCCCGGCGATCAGATCGTTTGGGGGCAGGCGTGCGGCGAGCCGACCACGCTGGTCGAAGCGCTGATCGCGCAGGCCGAGCAGATTGGTGGGATTGGCGCGTTCGCGGCCACCAGCTTCTCCGGGCTTCTGGATGCGGAAGCGGCCAAACGAGTCAAACTTTCCAGCATGGGCGCGATCGGTGCCCTGCGTACGGTGGCGGCGGCGGGCCGCCTGGGTATCGTGCCCTGTCATGTGGGCCAGGTCGCAACGTTCATCGAGCAGGGGCTGATCGGTTGCGACGTCGCTTTTGTGCAAGTCAGTGCGCCCGACTCCGAGGGCAATCACAGTTTCGGATTGATCAATGACTTCGTGCAAGCGGCGGTGGCCAAAGCGCGCGTGGTCATTGCCGAGGTGAATGAGCGCGTACCGTTTACGCATGGCGATGCGATGCTGCCGGCCGCTCGGATCGATTGCGCGGTCCATGTCGCGCGCATGCCGGTCGAGGTTTTGCCAGCCAAGATCGGTGAGACTGATCTTACGATTGCAAAAATCGTGGCCGGGTATGTCGGCGACGGCTCGGTGCTGCAGGTTGGAATCGGCGCGGTGCCCGACGCGATCCTGCGTCTTCTGAGCGATCGGCGCGATCTAGGGGTTCATTCGGGCATGATCGGTGATGGTCTCGTCGATTTGGTCGAGGCGGGCGCGATCACCAATGCGCGCAAGTTCATCGATAAGGGCATTTCGGTCACCGGGGCGCTGATCGGCACGGCGCGCCTGTATGAGTTTGCGAATCGCAACTCGCGGATCGGCATGCGCAACTCCTCCTACACGCACAGCGACGCGGTCCTGTCTCGATTGGCGCAATTGGTGACCATTAACTCGGCGTTGGAAGTTGATCTAACCGGGCAAGTCAACGCCGAGCAGAGCGCTGAGCAGTATTTGGGTGGCACGGGAGGTCAGGTAGACTACGTGCGCGCCGGGAGCCGCTCGCCCGGCGGCCGCTCCCTCATCGCCTTGCCGGCCACGGCGAAAAACGGCAAGGTGAGCCGCATAGCCGCCGCCCTGGCCGGGCCGGTGACCACCGCGCGCAGCGAGGTGGATGTCATCGTCACGGAATTCGGCGCAGCTGAACTTAAGGGGCAATCGCTCGCCGAGCGCACGCGGCGATTGATCGCCATTGCACATCCGGATTTTCGCGAAGAACTCGATCGGGCGGCCCATGCCATCCAGCGCAGAGGATTCTAAATGAGCGATGCAGTGTTGTTCGATGCCCGCGGCGACGGCATTGCCGTCATCACGTTGAATCGCCCCGAGGCGCGCAACGCGTTGGGCAAGGATATTCGCGCGGGCCTGTTTGCCGCGTGGAACCGCTTTGAGCGCGATCCGGCCCTGCGGGTCGCCATCCTGACCGGATCCGGTGACAAGGCTTTTTGCGCAGGCGGCGATTTGAAGGAGATGACCGAGCTTGGGCTGCAAGTTCCGCCGCGCGACATGTTTCCGGTTCCCGGTGACAACCTCGAGCTGACGAAGCCGACAATCGCGGCGGTCAATGGTGTGGCGTTTGCCGGCGGCTGGATGATTGCTCAGGCCTGCGACCTGTGCGTTGCCAGTACGCGCGCGCAATTCGCGATCACGGAGGTCAAGGTGGGACGAAGCTCTCCGTGGGCGGCTCCGTTGATCCATATGATCCCGCAACGGATCATGATGGAGGTCCTCCTCACCGGAAAACCGATCAGCGCCCAACGCGCGTACGAAATCGGGCTGGTCAATCGGCTGACGGAACCGGATGCTCTGATGCCCGGCGCGCTGGCGCTGGCCGCTGAGATTCTCGATGGCGCACCCTTATCGGTGAAGGCGGCCCGCGAGACGGTGATGCTGTCGACCGAGATGGGCCGTAGTGCGGCGCTGCGGGCAGCCCGGCATGCATCGGAACATGCCTATCGAAGCGAGGATGCGCAGGAAGGTCCGAAGGCCTTCGCCGAGAAACGACGCCCGCAGTGGAAGGGCGGGTAGGTGCCCTAAGGTTGAGACGGCCGATTTGACAACCGCCGGATAGGTAATCAACATTGCTGTACACAAAGTGAGACTTAAAGATGGCCGTAAAAGTTTATGAACGAATTCTGGATCTTTTCGAAGCCGAGGGGATCAACACCCTCTTCGGTATTCCGGACCCGAATTTCGTTCACCTGTTCCTGACCGCGGAACAGCGCGGCTGGCAGGTGGTTTCTCCCCACCATGAGGCGGCCGCAGGCTTTATGGCGGAGGCGGTGTCGCGCATGACGGGCAAACCGGCTCTGGCGATTGGCACGTTGGGGCCGGGCATCGCGAACCTTGCCCCCGCGATCATGTGCGCCAAGGTAGAGAACTCGCCGGTCATTTTCCTAGGCGGCCAGCGGGCACGCATCACCGAGCAGCGCGTGCGGCGAGGACGTATCCAGTTTGTGCAGCAGGAAGCCCTGGTTGCGCCGTCGGTGAAGTACAGCGCCTCGATCGAATATGCGAGCCAGACCGACGAAATCATCCGCGAGGCACTGCGCCAGGCGATGTCCGGGACGCCCGGACCGGCTTACATCGAATATCCCTCGCATGTGATCCAGGAACTGCTCGACGTCCCTGCGGTACGCGCGCCGTCGGCCTATCGCCTCGTCAATCAGAGCGCAGGAGCTGCGGAGATCGCGGAGGCCGCGAAGCTCGCGCGCGCGGCGAAGAGCCCCATCCTGCTCGTGGGTCATGGCGTACATACCGCGCGTGCGCAGGAACCGGTCGCAGAGCTCGCAAAGCTTCTGGGATGCCCGATCATCCAGACCTCCGGCGGTACCTCGTTCATCAAGGGTGTCGAGGATCGCACCTTCCCGTATGGCTTCTCGCGCGCAGGCTTAGAGGCGGTGGTGAAGTCCGATCTGTGCATTGCGCTCGGCACCGAACTCGGCGAGCCGGTCCATTACGGTCAGACCCGTCACTGGGTTGAGAATGCCGCTCATCGCAAGTGGGTTTATGTCGAGCAGAACCCGCTGGCGATCGGCGTGAACCGTCAGATCGACGTACCGCTGGTCGGCGATGTGCGGGCCATCGTCCCGCAGCTAGTCGCGGCGCTCAAGGACTCGCCGCGCAAGCCCTCGGCCGACCTTGACCGCTGGATCAAGGAAGACAAGGAGCGCTTGGCGGAACTGGCGAGATCCGCGCCCAGCGGCAAGAAGCCCATGCACACCGCGCGTTTCGTGGTCGAGGCGACCAAAGCGTTCCCCGCGAATGGCATCATGGTTCGCGATGGCGGGGCGACGGTCATCTTCCAGTGGACCTATTCGCAGTGCAAACCGCACGATGTCATTTGGAACCAGAATTTCGGCCACATCGGCACGGGTCTGCCTTACGCCGTCGGCGCCTCGGTTGCGGACGGGCGCAAGCGGCCGGTGATGCTGCTGACCAGCGACTCCTCCTTCATGTTCCACATCGCGGAGCTTGAAACCGCCGTTCGCTTGAAGCTGCCGCTCGTCTGCGTCGTCGGTGTCGACTACCAGTGGGGTCTGGAGGTGGGCGTCTACAAGCGCACCTTTGGTCAGGGCTCCTTGGAAACCGGGGTGCACTGGAGCAAGGAGGTGCGACTCGACAAGGTCGGCGAGGGCTTCGGCTGCTACGGCGAATATGTCGACCGCGAGGAGGAGATCGGGCCGGCCATCAAGCGGGCATATGCCAGCGGCAAGCCGGGGGTCATTCACATCCCGATCGATCCGAAGGTGAATTCGGAAGAAATGCCGAGTTATGACGAGTTCCGAACCTGGTACGCCGAAGGAACTCAGTAAAGGTCATCAGCCCGCTAAGCTTCTCCGCAGAGCTGTTTCGACAAAGTCTGCGCAGCAAAGCGAAGCTCGTCCTGAAGCGCCGCAAGCCCGGCTCGCTTTAGCGCGCTGCCGATGCCGATGGCCACGAGTGCATGCCTTAAAGTCGCGCGCGTCTTCCAGACGGGGGCCGCGACCACGGTGACCCCGGATATGTAATTGCCGGCGTCGACGGCATATCCTTGAACACGGGTCTGTTTGACTTGCGCTTGCCAATCCTCGAACGAAGGCGGCTCGTCCCAGCGAAGCGTCTTGAATCGTGTTTTCAACTCCTCCGGGGAGTGATCGCCAAAAGCCGCGATGCAGCGGCCGGTCGCGCTGATGAGCGCTGGAAAGCGACTGCCGATTTGCGTGCTCAGCTGCAGGTTGGCTCCCGCCTGGGAGACGGCTACAACGATGATGTGGTCGAGTCCAACGATATGAACCCCGAGCATCGTGACGTCGTACTTCTGGCCGATGCGATCCAATAGAGGCTGGGCCAGATGGTTGAACTGATTGCGCCTGAGCCAGTGCCTTGCGAGTGTGAGGACGCCGGCCTCCAGAGAATAGCGCTTTGTCGCAGGATCAAATGAAACAAACTCCTCGGCAACCAACGCCCTGAGGACGTGCAGGCAGGTGCTCGGCACCATCCCGAGTTCCCGTGCGATCGACTGCACGCCCAGCGGCGCATCGCTTTTGCCCAGCAACCGTAAAACTGCTGCGGCGCGCGAGATGGCGGGTGCCTTGCTCTCGTGCACGGCGGTGGCGAGCGCGCGATCCGGTCGTGCGGAGCGTTGCGATTTGTTAGTCATTTCGGTCATCGCTCATAATGTATCGACAGTATATTCTATATATGAAAAAATATTCGATATCCGCAATACCGAAATTCTAAAGGACTATCCGATGCCCGAGCGCAGATTCGACGATCGTGTGGCTGTCATTACCGGAGCCGGCAGGGGACTGGGGAGGTCCTATGCGTTGCTGCTGGCCTCAAAGGGCGCAAAGATCATCGTGAATGATCCCGGCGGTAGCCTGAAGGGGGGCGATGTCGATAGCGGACCGGCGCAAGACGTCGTGCAGGAAATCAGGGCAGCGGGAGGCGAAGCGGTCGCTTGCACAGCGTCGGTGGCTACGCCCCAGGGCGGCAACGCCATCATCCAATCGGCACTCGATCATTACGGGCGAATCGACATCCTCATCCACAATGCCGGCATCGTCCGCCCCGCCTCATTAAAGGAGATGACACAGGCCGACTTCGATGCGGTGGTGGATGTTCATCTTAAAGGCGCCTTCCATGTGGTTCGAGCTGCCTTCCCGGTCATGTGCGGTGCCGGTTACGGTCGTATCGTACTGACCTCGTCGATCGGCGGTTTGTACGGCAATCGCGGGATCGCCAATTATGCCGTATCCAAGTCGGCCATGATCGGGTTGTCCAACGTCGCCGCCATCGAGGGCGCCGCAGAAGGCGTGAAAAGCAATGTCATCGTCCCCGCAGCGGTGACGAGAATGGCCGAAGGAATCGACACCAGTGTCTACCCGCCCATGTCGCCTGATCTGGTAGCGCCAGTGGTGGGCTGGCTTGCGCACGAAACCTGCTCGATCTCGGGTGAGATGCTGATTTCCATCGCGGGCCGGATCGCGAGAGCCTTTGTCGCTGAATCGGCCGGCGTGTACCGCGGTCAATGGTCCATTGATGAGGTGGCCGAACAGATGGATCGGATACGAAGCACGGATGCACCCGTGGTGTTCTCTGTACTGCCTAAGGGCCACTCGGAGCACATTGGCTATAGTTTCAAATTGGCCCGCCAATAAGCTGCCGCACTTGTGAGGCGACCGTGCGCAGTGCAATTCGCCATTGCCAGGAACTGGCAGATCATCGCGGAATGCGGAACATAATTCCGTGTGATCGCCAAAAATCCAACGTGCCATCGAGTTTATGAAAGATTGATCCGCGGGGGACCGGCCCGAAATTCTCCAATGAGCGCGGCATGAGTGAATCCACGCCTTTTCAGGAGATCGACAATGGCAGCCGATTCGTCCTTCTCACAGGCGATCAGCAATCCGCCGCTGGTCTGCGGGTCACACAGCAGTGTGCGTTGCCAGTCGGGCATTTCAGGGGGCAGGGTGACGTCCCGGCCATAGCTCACCCAGTTGCGGCTTGAAGCGCCCGTACCGACACCGGCTTCGGCCAGGCGCACTGCGGCAGGGAAGATCGGCAGGTCCTGCCACCGGATGTCGAGCGACAAGCGTGCTCCCCGGCACATTTCGAGCGCGTGGCCCAGCAGGCCGAATCCCGTCACGTCGGTAAGGGCGTGAACCCCCGGGAATTGGGGAAGCTCCGCTCCCACTCGATTGAGCTGTGTCATCGAAGCGATCATCTCCGAATAGGCTGCAGGATCCAGCTCGCCGCGCTTTAAGGCGGCGCTGAAGATCCCTACCCCTAAGCGCTTGGCCAGAATCAGCTGATCTCGCGGCTTCGCCTCGCTGTTGCGCAATATACGATCGGGGTCCACAAGCCCGACCACGGCTAGACCGTAGATGGGTTCCGCAGAATCGATTGAGTGGCCGCCGGCGACGGGCACGCCTGCATCAGCGCACACCGATACCCCGCCGGCGAGGATTTGCTGGACAGTTTCGGTCGGAATCTTGTCGACAGGAATCCCGAGAATGGCCAGTGCCAAAATCGGCGTGCCGCCCATGGCGTAAATATCCGAGAGGGCGTTGGTCGCGGCGATGCGGCCAAAGTCGTAAGGATCATCGACCACGGGCGTGAAAAAATCGGTCGTCGCGACGACGGCGAGGGTGTCACTGATTCGATAGACCGCGGCGTCATCCGAGGTGTCGGTGCCGACGAGCAGGTTGCTAAAGCTCTGCGGGATCGTGGTCTTGGCGAGTATTTCCGAAAGGACCGCCGGTGAAAGCTTGCAGCCGCAGCCGCCGCCATGGGCCAGCGACGTCAACCGAAATTCGATCTCGGGCACCTTAAAGTCCTTTTGAAGCGGGAGAGGCGGGAGTCGGACCCGCCAAAGGCGCCTCGCGTCTTTCACCAGATTTGAAGTCTGTGCGTCCCACCGGGGTACGATTCTCTCCCGCCACGATGCTAACGTGTTGTCTGCGCAGTTTCAAAGCGCTGGGCTGCGGTTATGGCTGACGCCGGTTTGAGCAGCCGCCTTTGATCGCCAACACGTTGGGTGAAGCCGATGCGGTCGAAGTACTCCAGCAATTCGATCGAAATACCGCGTCCCAGATCGGAACGGTCGCGAAACGCCGCCGCATCGAACAATCGACCCTTGGAGTTCTCGGCGAGAATCTCCGCTTTAGCGGCCAGCTCGATAAAGACCGATTTGTGCAGGAACCGTCCGGCGGCGATTCGCACCACGTAACCCGCTCGGGTGGCACGCTCCAACACCCGCTTGATCGCCTTTAGGTCGAGATTTTCCTTGGCCGCGATGTCGTGCATGGTCATGGGTTTACGGTTCGGACCAAGCAGCGGTGCAATTCTTCGCCACAGCTGCTTCTCGGAGGGGGACAACTCGATCTCGTGCGCGGGCAAGCGAATTTGGGTGCCTTCGCGCACCAAGTGTCTCTCATGGATCAGACTCTCGAGGATCGCAAGTTGGAACTGCTGGCCTGCCGCGGAATTTGTCGCCAATGCCTGCGCCGTGGATGGACCGAAACTATCAGGATGTTCGAGATGGAAGCGAGAAACCTTCGCCACCAGTGCCTCACGGCCTTGTCGCCACTGCGCGGCGTCGTAGCCACGGGATTCATAGCGAGCGAGCCCAACGCTCGCCCACAAGCTCTTAGCCTCGTCAGCACCGATGTTCCACGCCTGCGCGAATCGCTCGAGTTCGATGCCGTTGGGAGCTGTTGGCAACAGCCGCGCCAAGGCGCTTTTGACATCGGGCGCATCGAGCGCGGCCAGCGTCTTGATTCGTTCCGGTCGCCGCCGCCCGCGTGTCGGGGGAAAAGGATCCAGCACGCTTCCCCCCGCCAGAGTTCTGCGTCCATCGGCATCGCGCAATATAAAGGCATCTTTCACAAGGGCATGGACGGGCTCGCTCAGTACAATTTGCACAAACTGCGGTTCGGCCTCATGCGAGAGCAGTACCAGGCGGCCCGACACGCTGGCCGCCCCATGACAGAACAGGATGCGGGCGCCATCTTTCAGCCTAACCCCGGCGGCCGATCTTACCCGTGCATCGAGCTGCTGGGTGGCCGTCGCGAGTGCCGGCGCGACGAGCCAGTCCCCTCGACCGACTCGAGCGCGATCTAGATCGCTTGCAGCGATTTGGAGCGCGCAGCGCTCGCCCGCATTCAGAACTGTCGACCGCGCTGTGATGGGTATGCAATCCGCGTACGCGGATCGGCTTGTCCGCTGGCATCAATCTGAGGTGATCGCCCACCGCGACACGACCCGAAGCGATCGTTCCAGTGACGATGAGCCCGGCGCCCTCACGGATGAAACTGCGATCGATCGGCAGGCGAAAAAGTGCGCCATGTCGATGTCGGCTCACGCGCGCGGCCCGCGAGATCAGGTGCTCGCGCAGCGCAGGTATGCCTTGATTGTCAGGCGCAGATACCGCAAAAACCGGAGCGCCCGCCAGGGAGGTCGGTGCAAGCAGCGGCGCAATGGAAGCGCTGACTTCGGCGAGCCGCGAGTCATCGACTCGATCAATTTTCGTGAGCGCAACCGCCGCTTCACTAATGTTGAGCAAGTCGAGAATCTCCAAATGATCGCGCGTCTGCGGCTTGATGCCATCGTCGGCCGCGACGATCAACAGCGCAAGATCGACACCGGTAATGCCGGCAAGCATATTGCGTATGAAGCGCTCGTGACCCGGCACATCAACGAAGCCGATGAACTGCCCATTCGGCAACGCCAATCCCGCGAAGCCAAGATCGATCGTCATGCCGCGTCGTCGCTCCTCCGGAAGATGCGTAGTGTCCGTTCCGGTCAGCGCTTTGATGAGCGTTGTCTTGCCGTGATCGACATGCCCCGCTGTCGCGACGATCATCGCTGGCTCGGGAGCGCGAGCTTCGGAAGTTGAGCGAGAAATGCCGTTTCATCTTCTAGACAGCGCAGATCAAACACCAGCGCGCCGTCCTTAAGCCGCCCAATCACGGGTATCGGCAACGCCCGGAATGACTCGACCAAGTTGTTGAGGCGTGCTTCGCCGCCACGCTTAGGTCCCGCCGCGCGACAGGCCAATGACCAGCTGCGCAATCGATCGACCGGCAAAGAACCACTGCCGATCTGACTCAGGCAAGGCTCGATCGTCACCTGGGCAGCTCCTCCGAGCGCATGGCCGACCGGCTCGAGGAGCCGCTGCGCAGCTTCAAGGATCGCGCCTTCATCGCGAGCAAGAATGCGCAGGCCGGGGAGCCGGTCGAAGAGACGCCCGGGATCGTGGTACAGGCGCAAGGTCGCAGCCAAGGCCGCAAGGATGATCTTGTCGATCCTTAGCGCTCGCTTCAGCGGGTTGCGCTTCAATCGTTGCATGAGGTCTGCACGGCCAACGATAAGACCGGCCTGTGGACCGCCCAATAACTTATCGCCGCTAAAGGTCACGAGATCGGCACCTTGCGATAGGACCTGTTGAGGCGTCGGCTCCGGCGGCAAACCAAACTGCGCGAGGTCCACCAAAGTGCCGCTGCCCAAATCAACAATGAACGGCAGATCGTGCCGATGCGCCAGTGGGGCGATCGCGCTCGCGGGCACGACCGAGGTAAAGCCCGTGATGGCATAGTTGCTCGGATGAACCCTCATGACGGCGGCGGTTCTCGGGCCGATGGCATTCTCATAATCATCCACGTGCGTACGATTGGTGGTGCCAACCTCGACCAACTTGCAGCCGGCGCGCGCCATCACGTCCGGCATGCGGAAAGCGCCGCCGATCTCGATGAGTTCGCCGCGTGAAACAATCACCTCACGCCGGTTGGCGAGACTGTTCAAGGCCAAAAGCACCGCGGCCGCATTGTTGTTCACCGCCAAGGCATCTTCCGCGCCGGTCAAGCTGCGCAGCAAAACAGCGACGTGCTCGTCGCGCTCGCCGCGAATACCGTTCTTAAGCTCATACTCGACGTTGCAGGCGCCGGCGACCTCGCGGATCGCTTCGATAGCCTCTCGGGCCAGCGGCGCGCGGCCAAGATTGGTGTGAAGAACCGTGCCCGTCAGATTGAATACCCGCTTAAGCGTGGGGCTGGCCCGGTGCGCAAGCCAGGTGAGGGCTCGCGCTTCGACTTGCAGCGCCGCTTCATCCCGGCTGAGAGGCGGCGATGCATGGACGATGATCGCCTGTCGCAATTCAGACAGAGTCGCCCGAACCGCCGTCAGTAGGCTCTCGCGCCCGTGCGCAATCCCGGCCGCGATGAGGGCCGGACGACGCAGCAGCTCATCCACCGAGGGCAATAAGCTACCGGGCGGCGAGTCAACGCTCATGCTTGAATTGCCTTTAAAATTGCGGTCATCGGCGTTGGGGTGGCTTCGTTTGCGACGCCCAAGCCTCAACATTAGAATCTGCCGCCGCGATAATCCGCGTCCACTGATTCGGATCCTTGCCGTTGAAGACGATGTTGAATGTGGCGGCGTTGCGAAACTCCAGCAGTTCCACCCCGTCAGGGCCGGCTGTGTAGGTATAGTCGTGGCCTTTCGGTATAAACAATCCGTCTCCCTGGCCCACGATCACGCTGCCGGCGTGAATCTCACCGGCAATGATGTAGTAAACACAGTCGGCGTTGTGTCGATGCTGCGGCAAGACAAATCCGCTCTTGTACCAAATATGTACCAGCGACATGCCGGCTGCGGCTTCTTGAAAGAGGCAACGAACTTGATGGCCGTTTTCGATTCCATGACCCTCGATCCGCTGAAAGCCCGCCAAGACGGTCTCATCAAGGCCCTCCATCGGCATCATTTTTTCATCGACTTCGCAGGCATCTGCCGCCCGGAAGATCCGCATACGCCCTGTGCGAGGTGCCGCTGCGCTGGACATGAGTTTTCTCTCCTGGTCAGTGGTCAGTGGTTTAACGAACGCGCATCGCGCGCATGTCACTCGACAGTATACGATTGTGGGCACGGAGGCGCGGGTTCACTATACTCAGGAACATGCCATCAATTGAATCGACAATGGACGCCCGACGGCGTCATAGGCGCTAGGGCTCGGCGATGGATTTCAATTGGGACGATGAGCAGAGGACCTTCCGCGCCACCGTGCGCGAGTTTCTTGCGGTGCATCTGCCGAGCGATTGGGAATCACTCGCCCATGGCCCCGGAACCGAGTGGCAGGGCGCATTCTCGAAGCAGTTTTGTGGTCAGCTTGCGGCTGCAGGACTGCTCGTCCCGCACTGGCCGACCCGCTGGGGTGGCCGTGCGGCAGATCCTTGGACGGCGTTCATATTGGCGGAGGAGATGTGGGCGGCCGGTGAACCGCGCGGCGGCCAGTACATGAACGTGAATTGGATCGGCCCGACACTGATGCGTTTCGGTTCGGAGGCCCAACAGGAGACCTACATTCCGCCGATTGCCCGCGGCGCCACCATCTGGTGCCAGGGCTTCTCGGAGCCTGAAGCGGGCTCGGATCTCGCTTCGTTGCGCACTCGCGCCGAGCAACAAGGCTCAAGCCACCGGATCAACGGTCAGAAGATTTGGACCTCCTATGCATCGCAAGCGGACACCTGCTTTTTGTTGGCGCGAACTTCACCGGGGAAAAATGGGATTTCGGTGTTCCTCGTGCCGATGAAGACGCCGGGCATCATCGTCCGCTCGATTCCGAGCGTG
Source organism: uncultured Gammaproteobacteria bacterium (assembly GCA_963749775.1). GTDB lineage: Bacteria > Pseudomonadota > Gammaproteobacteria > Steroidobacterales > Steroidobacteraceae > Bog-1198. The sequence continues at coordinate 253,051 of CAVVPB010000001.1, read as the reverse complement.
ATCGGCGAAGGCGATATCCATGAGGTGTTTTTCGACAATGTCGAGGTACCGAGCGACGCCATGCTGGGCACCGAAGGTCAAGCCTGGGAAATCGCGAGAGCCGCACTCTCGATGGAGCGGGTCGGTATTCCGCGTTTTGCCCTCGCCACGCGAATGTTAAATCGGGCGGTCGGTCGGCTGCAACGTGCCGGGCGCTTCGCGCAGGGAGCCATCGAACAGGCGGCCAAGGCGCGCGCCGCCTGTGATGCCGCGCGCTTGTATAGCTACAGCATCATCGATAAGCGGCGGCACGGCTTGACGATCGGCGCCGAGGCGAGTGCGGCGCGTTTCGCCACGGTGTTGGCAGAACGGTCGGTGGCAGAATTCGTGGTGGAGTTCGTGCCGGAAGCGCTGTGCGGCGGAGACCCGATGCTGCTGGCCCATCATCAACGTGCGATCGTCGCCGGCATCGCTTCCGGTGCGGCCGAGATTCAGCTGAACTTGATTGCCACTGAGCTGCTCAATTTACCGCGGGAGCCGCGCTGATGGATTTCAAGCTCACCAGCGATCAGGAGGCATTGCTATCGGCGGTCGATAAGATCGCGCAAGGCTATAGCAGCAAGCCTACGGAATCCCACGGGTTCGCCTTGATCAGCGATGAATTGGAGAAGGAACTCGAAGCGGGCGGATACTTCGACATCGCCGCGGTTCCGGAACTCGGCCCCTTAGGCGCCGCGATGGCGGTCGAGCGTCTCGCGCGCCTGCCGTTCACGGCCGAGTTTGCACTGTCGATGCTGGTACGCCCCCACCTGCCGGGCGAATACTCAAGACCCTTGGCATTGGTGGAGGAGGGCCGGCCGGGCCGCTTCGTCGCGACGGCGAAGACCCTCCTTATCGTCGCCGGCGAATCGATCAGACTGGTACAGCCCACGCCGGATCAAGTGGAGCCGGTCGAGTCGATCTTTGCGTATCCGATGGGGCGGCTAAAGACGGCGGCTCGCGGCACCGAGTTGTCGAGCGGCGACGCCGGCATCGTCCGCCAATGGTTGCGGGTGGCGCTGGCTGCCGAAGCGAGCGGCTTGCTGCAGGCAGCAGTCGAGTCGGCCGTCGATCACATCACTCAGCGCAAGCAATTTGGTCGACCGCTCGGTACCTTTCAGGCCTTACGGCACCGGATGGCTGAATGCGCCGTGCTCGCCGGCGGAGTGAAATGGCTTGTCCTGAGGGCAGCAGGCACAGGGGATGCCGGGGATGCCGCCTTGGCCGCCTATCATGCACAGGAATCCGCCACCCGTGTGGTCTACGATGTGCATCAGATGCTTGCGGCGATGGGAATGACGCTCGAGCACTCGCTGCACCTGTGGACCTATCGTCTCAAGGCATTGCTCTCAGAGCTAGGCGGGCGCGGCGGTCAAGCGCTGGCGGTCGCGCAAGAATGTTTCGCGCCGGCGGCCGTCAGCGAGGCCCCTTGGGAAGACCGAGCACCCGTTCCGCGATGATGTTGCGCTGAACTTCGGCGGTGCCGCCGGCAATGGTTTCTGAAAACGCGTCCAGATAGTCGTGACCCCAGCCGTGTGCGCCGACGACCTCGGGCGCATCGATGCCATAAAGATCGATCGCCGCCGCCGTGACGCGCTGGGCGAATTCCGCGAAGATCAAGCGGATCATCGATCCGCTCGCATCGGGCACCGCGTGCTCGGAGTCGAGGGCAAAGCGATAGGTGGTCGCGCGAATCGAAGCGCCTTCAGCTTGCAGGCGAGCGAGACGGCGCCGCATCTCGGATCGCTCGCGCGGGCAGTCAGCCAGCAACCGCGCCACCTTCAGCGTAAGTCCGATGAGCAGCGCCAGCGAAGCGGTCCCCCGCTCGAATCCCAATGTCGACATCGCCGTCGCCCAGCCGTTGTGCAGTCCGCCCACGACATTGGAAACCGGAATGCGCACGGAGTCGTAAAAGACCTCGCAATACTTGTACGGGCCCGCCATGGTGCGAATCGGCCGCACGCTGATTCCAGGAGCGTTCATCGGGCAAATGACCCACGAGAGTGCTGCGGAGTTCTTGGCATTAGGTTCGGTGCGAACCAGCAATTCCTGCCAATCCGCGATGTCGGCGAAACTGGACCAAATCTTGTGACCGTTGATGACGAGTTCATCGCCCTCGAGCCGCGCTCGGGTCTTGAGGCTGGCGAGATCGGAGCCGGCGCCGGGCTCCGAAAAACCTTGGCACCAGATCACCTCACCGGCCAGGATCTTCGGCAGGTGGAAGGCCTTTTGTTCGGCCGAACCGCAGGCCATCAGCGTGGGGCCTGCGTGATTCAGGCCGACGAACGTGGCGTTAAGCGGCGAGGGGGCACCGGCGCGAGCGTACTCTTCGAACCAAATAATCTGTTCCAAGACCGAGAGGCCCCGGCCTCCCAGGTCCTTTGGCCAAGCCAATCCGGCCCAGCCGCCCTGGGCCTGCGCCTTCTGCCACGCCAAGGCGAAATCGCGCGAGGCAGGTCCGTCCTCGGGTGGCGCTTCTGATGGAACATGCGCCTCGAGCCATTGACGCGCGGCACGTCGAAAAACACTCGTGGAACTCATCGTGCAGTTTCCGTCAGCGAAGCGCGTATTTGATGTTTCAATACTTTACCTGCGTCGTTTTTGGGCAGTGCGTCCCATAGGACCACCTGCTCCGGGAATTTGAAAGTCGCGAGCCCCTCGTTCAGAAGAAAGTTTCGCAGGCTCTCTACGGTAGGGCCCGGCGCTGCCTTCGGGACGATCACGGCGCAGGTGCGCTCTCCGGTTCGCGCGTCGGGCAAGCCGACGATCGACACCTCGGCGATCTCAGGATGCCCGCCCAAGAGGTCTTCGATCTCCTTGGGCGAAATGTTCTCACCATTGCGGATGATGATGTCCTTGGCACGTCCGGTCACGACCAGGTAGTTGCCGTCGACCCAGGCGGCGAGATCGCCGGTGCGAAAATACCCGTCCGCATCAAAGGAGGCTGCCTCGTCTTCCGCGTGCAGATAGCCGACCAACATTTGCGGACCGCGGGCGAGGATCTCGCCTGACTTGCCGGGATTCCCGTCGCTGTCGGTGAGCTTGATATCGGCCAATCCGACTCGACCGTCAGTCTCGGCGGCATATCCGGCTTCGTTAGGCTTCACGGCGCCGATCGTGGTAATGGGCACTTCCGTGGAACCATAGACGCGTGTCACCGCGGCACGCTCGAAATAGACCGCTGCCTTACGGATCAACGCGGGCGGCACCGATGCGCCGCCGCAGACAAATAGCTTTAGACTCGGCAAACGCGTTTGCGCGCGCTCGGCGGCGCCGAGCAGCTGCTGCAAAAAGGGTGTCGCGCCGGCCATATGGGTGCAGCCTTCGGCTACCAACAGTTTCACCGCCTCATCAGCGTTCCACTGATCCATCAGGACCGCGGTCGTACCGAGCAGCAACGGGCATTCAAAGGCATAGATCGAGCCGCCGATGTGCCCGATCGGCGAGGGGACGAGGAATTTGTCGCCCGGGTCGACCAGCCAGTGATCGCGAATCTGTCGGATCAGTGCATGAATCGAGTTATGACTGTGCAGCACACCCTTCGAGCGACCGGTGGTGCCCGAGGTGTAAAGCACCATCCGCACCGCATCGGGCTCAAGTATTGGCTGCGCCTGCCCGGAGATCGGGGTTTCAAATAGCGCCGCATACGAGGTGTGCGCGCGCGCATCGCCCCGCACGACGATCACCTCCGGTGGCGGATCCAGCTGCGCAGTCACACGGCTCAACATCGCGACATAATCCAGTTGGCGAAAACTGGCCGGCACGAAAACCAGGCGTGTTTCGAGGTCCTTCAAGATGAACAGCAGTTCCCGATCGCGCAGCGACGGCAGAATAGGGTTGACGACCATGCCGGCCAACGTTGCCGCTAGATAAATGACCGCCGCCTCATGCCAATTCGGCAGCATGAAGGAGATCACGCTGCCCGCCGGGACGCGATTCAGCATCGCCCGCGCCAACATCGACGCGTTCGAGTACAGCGTCTGGCTATCGATTCGATGACTGCCATCGACCAGCAAGATCCGCTGCGGAGCCGTGGTTGCGACTTCTTTGAGCCGATCCGCGAGGGTCTCGTGACTCCATGCACCGCTCTCGTAGGCGAGTCGCGCGCGCGAGTCGTCCCAACGCACCCAGCGTCCTGAAATCAGCCTTCGCTTCATGTTCACGTTAGTTTGCCGCTTCAGTCCCAAATCTTGATGTGCCGGGCAAGTCTTGACGATTGGCGACGGCGGTTGCACAGTTTACGCGAAGCCCGGCGCGGGAGAAGCCCTGCGTCCATGGCAGCATGTCGTGCGATGCCATCCAGTCTCCGGCGGACATACCGGCTACCCACGCGCTGCAATCTGAACGATGGGTTCGGCCGCTTTCGCGCGCCAGCAAGCGCGCCTCAAGGACCAAGCGAGTTGATCGAATTTCGCTGTCGCAAGGGAATGCGGCTAATCGCTGACGATCGGGGTATTGCACTGGATGACCGACCTGCAGCTTGCAACGGTCCGCGGCGATCGAGCGCGAACAACGCAGATCATTGTCAATCTGCATTGACAATGCCATCCGCTTCACGCCGCGCGGGAGAAGCGCCTCTTTGCGCACAGCTGCTGACGATATCGAGGCGCGGAATCACTTCAAAGCCGATGGCCCAGTTTGATCCTCGTCGGCAACCACGCTGACACCGTTGGAACTAGAGTCGCTTTCGAGTCCCCTTCTCCGGGCAGACTAAAAAACAATCAGGATAGCCCGCGCCTGCAGAACATCCGTTGCTCGAATCCAAGTAGCCGCTTTCGGTAAAACATTTGTTCGGCGCGTCGGGATCTGACGATGGTCGAAGTTGCGCGCAACCGCACATAAGGCATGCAATGACTGGTACCGAAAAGGCACAACGCATAGGCACTCACTGTGATCGCATTCGAGATCGCGGGTGCTCCATCGCTCTCAAGCACCCGGCGCGTTACCTATACCGGAATAATCTTACTCAATCATGATTAGAAGGCGACGTAAATCAGACCAAAGGCGGATTGGCGTTCGTGCAGACACTGGATTTTCTATACTATGTCCTATCGAGATAGGCTAGGGCGCTTGGCACCCTGACGAGGCAAAGTGGAGTTCGAGATCCAGTATCACCCGAGCGCTGACCAGCTGGCCCTGGCTGACACCATCGAAGAATCATTGGCGGAGCTGCTGCCGCTGTCGCGCGTCCACCGAGCGCTCGAGGAAGATAACAACACCTGGTCGCGGCTGGAAGAAATCGGAATCTTTGCGATCGGCCTCCCGGAAGCAGAGGGCGGCAGCGGATTGGGTGCCGCGGAAGAAGCGCTGATCGCAATGGCGCTCGGGCGCCGCCTCGCGGCTCCCGCCGTGTTCGCTACGATCGGCGCGGCACACGGGCTTTCGTCGCCGGGAAGGGATCTCGGCCGCGGTACACGAGTGTCGAGTGGATACCGGCGAGGCGATAAAGTCGTGCTGGTACATGACCCCGCCGCGCACAGGGTGCTGGTGCGTGGCTCCACGAGTGCCGAGCTGTTCGATTCGCCGTTGGATGCTCTCCGTCGATAGCCGGCTTTGGTTGGGGGATCTGCGGGAGGTCACCGCGCTGGGTCAGCCGCTTGCCAGCTTCGATGACGCCGCGGTACTGCGCTTGCGATTGCTCGACGCAGCTGCCTTGGCCGGCATCGCCCAGACAGCTCTGGACATGGGAGTGGCTTACGCCGGCACGCGCGAGCAATTCGGGCGCCCGATCGGCAGCTTTCAAGCGGTGAAGCATCATTGTGCCAATATGGCCATTTCGGCACGTTGCGCGCGAGACCAAACCGCGTTCGCAGCGCTCGCGATCGATCAAGGCCGCGACGACGCTTCGTTCCAGGTCGAGAGCGCTCTGTTCGTGGCGGGTTCGGCTGCGCTGGAAAATGCCGGGAAAAACATACAGATTCATGGGGGTCTGGGCTTCAGCGATGAGGCCGATCCGCATCTGCTGATTAAGCGTGCACAACTGTTGCTCGCTGTCGCAGGCGGCCTCGAGGCTGCAAATGACCGCATCGCAAATTCGACAATGGGTTGGTGAAATGGAAGTAGCAATTGTCACCGGAGCGAGCCGCGGCCTCGGACTCGGATGTGCCGAGAAACTCGCGGCGATGGGCATGGCGGTCGTGGGAACTGCACGCGATGCGGCCCAACTACAGGGCCTTGAACAGAGTATCGGCGAACCCGATCGTGTGGCGACCATCGCCGTGGATTTGACGCAAGCGGATGCGCCTAAGCGGATCGTCGACCTGGCGCTTTCGCGCTGGGGCCGCATCGACTACCTGATCAACAACGCGGGCATCGGCAGCCCGAAGCCGCTGGCCGAGACCGACGATGAGATGCTCGATCACTTCCTCGGCCTGATGCTGCGGGCGCCGTTTCGCTTGACGCGAGAAGTGCTGCCGCACATGAAGCCCGGATCGGCGATCATTAATATTACCTCGACCTATGCGGTGGTCGGCGGCCTGCGCGGCGGTGCGTATTCCGCGGCCAAAGGCGGGCTTACCGCGCTCACCACGCATATTGCCTGCCAGTACGGGGCCTCGGGGATTCGCTGCAATGCGGTGGCACCGGGGGTCATTCCGACGCCGATGACCGAGAATCGATTGAAGGATGAACGTTTCCGCCGCATGAATGTCGAAATGACGCCGCATCACCGCATGGGCCGCATTGACGACATCGCCAGTACCGTGGCATTTCTCTGCTCGGCGGGCGGCAGTTACATCAACGGCCAGACCATTGTCGTCGATGGCGGCTGGAGTTCGACCAAATACCTATCCGACTACGCGCTGTCATCCGTCTGGACGAAAAAAGAGTGACGTGCTGAATTGCGAGTCACAGGCTACGGCTACCGTGCCGTTGATTCTTCGATGTCACACACGATCAAAGGGATGCAGCATGCTGAAATTTAGTCACCGCCGACTGGTATCGTTGGTTCTTGCGGCGTCGCTCGGCGCGCTCGTGAGCTGCGCCAGTTTCAGCGATCATCCCGATGCGGGAAAACATGCGCTCGTGAAGACCGATGCGGCGAAGATCAAGCATGTTTTCTTGATCGTTCTTGAAAATAAAGACTACAACGACACCTTCGGGACCAGCACGCAGGATCCGTATTTACAAAAGACTCTGCTGCCGATGGGCGCGTTGCTGACGCAATATTATGGCACCGGGCATGTCAGCCTCGACAATTACATCTCGATGATCAGCGGTCAGTCGCCCACTCAAGATACCGCCAATGACTGCATGCCCGGATTCGCCAGCACCATCGGCAATTACAATGACGTTGTGGAAACGGGCGTTACGTCGGACGGTCAAGTGGTTGCCCAACGGGGATGCATCTATCCAAAGCATGTGAAGACCCTGGCCGATCAAATGAGCGCCGCCGGTCTTACCTGGAAGGGCTACATGGAGGACATGGGCAACGATCCGGCGCGCGAAAGCGGCACCTGCGGCCATCCGGCCATCGGCGTCGGTACCGACAATACCAACCGTGCAGAAGCCCCCAGCGCAGCGGTACCGTTGGGCGATGCGTATGCGACCCGGCACAACCCGTTCATGTACTTTCACTCCGTCATCGACTCCCCCAGCTGCCACACCCAGGTGGTCAATCTCACCCAACTTCCCGCGGACCTCGAGAAGGAATCGAGCACGCCAAACCTCGTCTTCATTACGCCCAACCTCTGCAATGACGCACACGACGGCGCCGGTACCGGGGCGACTGGCACCACCTGCGCGAACGGCGACCCGGGGGGCCTCACCTCGGCGGACGCGTTCCTAAAGTTGTGGGTACCAAGAATTATGGCCTCCCCGGCTTATCGGAAGGATGGACTGCTGATCATTACCTTTGACGAGAGTAACTACACGCAAAGCGTTAACCGCAATCCGTCCACCGGCCAATCCACCGTGAACATCACGTTTCCAGGACAAACCTGCTGCAACCAGCAGCCGGGGCCGAATTTGAGCGGATTTCGTCCCGGTACCTTGTCTCTGGTGGACACACCGACCAGGGTCGTGAATATCGTGATCACGGGCTTTGGCGGCGATCGGATCGGCGCGCTGTTGCTCTCGCCGTTCGTGAAGCCTGGGAGCACCTCCGAGACTGCCTACAATCACTACTCGCTGCTGCGAAGTCTGGAAGACATCTTCGGGCTTGATGAGCATCTAGGCTATGCCGCAGATGATGCGCGGATTCATTATTCCCTAGATACCATCGGCAACGATGAGGGTGTGTTTCAGCACTGATTTGAGATCGAGCCTTGGATCGAGCCCGGTAACATTGCGCATAGCCACAAAATTCCAGGTGTGGGCGCGAACCGTCGCGATAGCCTTGACGCTTGCGGCGGGTCTTGGAGCGCCGGCCGATGCCGAAACCGCGGGCCTGTCGGCCGTCGGCGCGCTGGGCAAAGCGATATTCCGGGATGCTTCCTTGTCGAGTTCCGGTCGACTCTCATGCGCCAGCTGTCACAGTCCCGCCCATGCTTATGCGCCCCCCAACGGCCTGGCCGTACAGCTAGGCGGACGCTCGCTCGATCGCCAGGGCGTCCGCGCAGTGCCCACCCTGCGCTACGTCTTAAACCGCACGCCGATCTGGAGCAAGGTTTTCGTCGCCAATCCTGCAGAACGCCTGTTGGAAGGGGATGAGTCACCGGTGGGAGGCTTTGGGTGGGACGGGCGCTTCAATAGCTTGCGCGAACAGGCGTCCTTTCCCTTACTGGCCGCGAACGAAATGGGCAATGCCGATCCGACCGAAGTCGGAACCAAACTGCAGCGCGCTGCGTACGCCGAGGAATTTCGACACGTTTTTGGCGCATCCGTCTTCGATGATCCGAAACTCGCCTACCGCCAGGCGCTGATCGCGATCGAGCGCTTTGAACTCGAGGATCCGAGCTTTCATCCGTACAGCAGTAAGTACGATGACTACCTGGAAGGAAGAGCCAGTTTAAGTGCACGTGAGCTGCGTGGTTTGGCGCTTTTTGATGACCCCATGCGTGGCAATTGCGCCTCCTGTCATCCGGATCGCAAGGGCGTGGATGGCTCACACCCCCTGTTCACGAACTATCAATTCGAGGCGCTGGGTGTGCCGCGGAACCCCGAGATTGCGGCAAACCGGCAACCGGAATACTTCGACAAGGGTGTTTGCGGGCCGCTGCGTGAGGATCAGTCCGAACAACGGGCCTACTGCGGAATGTTCAAGACACCGACGCTGCGCAATGTCGCAACCCGCGGCGCTATTTTTCCACAACGGGCGTTTCCACACGCTCAAAGATGCGCTGCGCTTCTATGTGCAGCGCGACACGAATCCGCAACTTTGGTACCCCAAAGCGGCAACGAGAACCGATAAGTTCGACGACCTGCCTGCGTCCTTAAGGGCCAACGTCGATATCATCGACGAGCCGCTGACTCGCTCAGAAGGTTCACCTCCCGCCTGGACTGACGCGGAAATCGACGATGTCATCAGCTTTCTGCAAACTTTGAATGATCGAGACACGAAGCCGATGTCCACTTCCAAGAATGGCGGCGTTGGTGGTGGATGAGCGGACGTCAGCTCGGAGTGGAGCGCGCACCCACTCATAAATGAGGTGTTAATACAAATTAAATCAATGTATTACAGAATATATCTATAATTTACACTCAATACTATTCTACAAGCGCCCAGTGGCCGGATAGATCGCGGACTGTAAGAGTTCCACTGAATATCCGTCGGGATCGCGCACTATGCCAATGGACATCACTCCCGGTCCTACCGCCGGTGCATCGCGGACGACTTCGTAGCCGGCGTCCTTAACGCGCCGTACAGCGGCTAGAGCATCGGGAACCTTAAAGCCAATCCAACTCATTCTCGCCAATTCGGGTGTCGGTTTGCTGCCGCGCTGCTGGACGATGACGAAGAACGGATCGGCGAGCGAGCCACTGAAATTCAATGGAATCTCTATAAACGCCGGCTGCGAGTCGTTGGCCTGTACCGGCGCGCGGGGTTGCTGCTGTCCGACGGAAAGAGCCCACTTAAGACCAATGATCTTCGTATAAAACTCATACGATTTCGGAAGGTCTGATACCGTGAACTTGGCGAGCAATACCTGCGCTGAGCTTGTGCCCAGGGGCGTTCGGATTTCGGAGGGCATCGGGCGCGGCTCGTCCGAGTGCGAGGGCGCGATCACGGCGGCCAGCGCGCATGCGCACAACCCGACGGCGAGAAATTTTGACACTGTCACGGATACCCCCTTTGTCGATCACCGGGTCACATTGCTGGCCCTTGCGAGTGGGCCGCCCCATCCGTAACGCTGCGTCGCGGCCTTCGGCTCTTCGTTCAGCTCATTCGTCCAGCGCAAACAGCTGCTTCTCGATGTTCTGGAAGGCCTTAAACTCCAACGCATTGCCGGTAGGGTCCAGGAAAAACAGGGTGGACTGTTCTCCCGCCTGACCCTTGAACCGCGTGTAGGGTTCGACGACAAACCGGACGCCGTGCAGCTTCAGGCGCTGCGCCAATTCGCTCCACTGTCGCGGCCTGAGCACGACGCCGCAATGAGGCACCGGTACTCCGTGGCCATCCACAGGATTGAAGTGGCTCGTCAACATTCCAGCGCTGCCGAGATGGGGATTGAGATGGCAGACGAATTGATGGCCGTAGAGATTAAAATCCACCCAGTGCGCGTCGCTGCGGCCCTCCGCGCATCCTAGAACGTCCTTATAGAAGCGGCGTGCCTCCTCGATATCGCGCACTTGCACGGCGATATGAAACGGTGTCAGCGGATCGTTCACTTATCTTCTCTTCGTATCTCTTCGATGGCTGGTCCGCACCAGCATACCATTTGAGATTTGCGAAGAAAGTAGACCTTAGAGCGAGGAATAAGCGCCGCCATTTTCGCGGGCGCCTATTGGCCAATCGGAACCTTAGCTGCGGATCGCTACGGTGTCGCCGCTCGGTGCAGCACGCGATCGATCTCCGGCGAAGAGCTCGCCATCGATAACGCCTGAAAGCGTGATCTGCGTCGAATTCTGACCAAATTGTCATCTGGCAATGTGCACGCCTGCGTCTGAGGCGCGTTGCTGGTGTAACTATTCAAGGGAGGTAGGATTCATGCAATTTCGTTCCGTTTGTTTGATCGCGGCTGTCATTACCGGTACGGCAGCGTGTACCGTAACGGCGACTGCGCCGCGCGTGGTCGTTCGCACACCGGCTGTCGTAGTCGATGAAGTCGTGGTCGCCCGACCGCCGCCACCGTTGCGTGTCGAGGTGGTACCGGCGCCGCCGGCACATCCCGATCTCTTTGTGTGGCATACAGGGCATTGGCGCTGGGAGGGCAACGAGTACGTCTGGCATCCGGGTCGCTATGAAAAGCGGCCCGCCGCCAACGCCGCGTGGGTACAGCCTGAATGGGTTGCCCGCGGCAATCAGTGGGTGTTCAGACCCGGGCATTGGAAATATAGCTAGCCAGCAGACTGCGACTGGCGAACTGAACTGGCGGCGGCGAGCGTCAATCGACGCCGCCGCTTCGTTCTGACTATGACGAAACGCCGTCGATCCAGGTGCGCCGCACTTTAAGATCATCGTCCAGCAACGCCAGATTTGCGCGGTAACCGGGCGCTATTCGACCCAGTTCATGGCCGAGACCCAGAAACTCCGCCGGATATTCGCTCGCCATGCGCGCGGCCTCGGCAATTTCAAGATCCAACAAGGACACGGCATTGCGGACGGCCGTGGCCATGTCCAGCGCCGTGCCCGCCAACGTCCCGTGCTCGTCGCGGCACACGCCGTCTGCCACATGGATGGTGCGCCCTTGCAGCACGAAGGTGGGCTCAGGCGATCCCACCGGAGGCATGGCGTCCGTGACCAACATGAATCGGTCATGGCGCTTGCAACGCAGAGCCAGTTTTAGCAGCACCGGATCCACGTGATGTCCATCGACGATGATGCCGCACCAGGTGTTGGCGTCATACAGGGCGGCGCCGATGATGCCCGGCTCGCGCGGCGCAAGAGGAGCCATGGCGTTGAACAAGTGTGTGAAGCCACGCACGCCATGGGCGATGGCGGCGGCGGTCTGCGCGTAGTTCGCGTCGCTGTGACCGGCGGAAACCAGGATGCCTCCCGCCGCGAGCCGCGAGATCATTTGGGTGGTCGTCATTTCCGGTGCAAGGGTGAGCACCGTTCGCCCACCGCGCAAGCTGCACAGTAGGGCGGCCGCCTCCTCGTCGAGCAGGCGCAGATGCTTCGGGTCGTGAACGCCGCGCCGTGTCCAATTTAAAAATGGCCCTTCAATGTGAATCCCCAAGACCGCGGGCAGTTTGGCGTCCAGGGAGGACTGCACGGCGCCCACTGCTCGGCCGATGGTGTCGAGATCGTCGCTGATCAGCGTCGGTAAAAAGCCGGTGGTGCCGTACCGCCGGTGCGCTGCGCCGATGGCGCGGATCGATTCGAGACTCGGATCATCGTTGAACAGCACGCCGCCGCCGCCGTTGACTTGCACGTCAATGAAGCCGGGCACCAACAGCTGCCCCTCAAGGTCGATCCGGGTCGCGTCACGACAACGAGGATCCGTCAGGAGAGACCAACGCCTCGATGCGTCCTTCTGCCAGCAGTAGGGCCTGCCCATTGACGATTTGCTCTGTGCTCAGAATCCGGCCGTTGATCAGCGCGGTGCGCACTACAAAGTCTCCGTGATCTTGCGCAAGTGCAGCGGGCGGTCCGGATCAAGGCCGCGGCGCACGGCCAGCGAAGCGATCAGGCGGTAGGCGCTCTGCACCAGTAATATGGGCCCGAGCTCTGCGGCGGCATCCACGCTCGGGAGCTCGATCGCAGCGGAACCGTGCGCGCCGGCAATCAATACCGGTACGCCGCGACGTGCGAGTTCATCGGCGAGAGCTACCACCCCCGGCAAAGTGGCATCGCGCTGCGCGAACAGCAGCGCGGGAAACCCTTTCTTGAGGAGCGTGTAGGGCCCATGTCGAAGTTCAGCGCTGCTGAACGCCTCGGCGTGCATGGCGCAGGTTTCCTTGCATTTGAGCGCAATTTCTTGTGCGGCCCCAAGACCAAGGCCGCGTCCGATCACGAATAGATTTGCCGCGGATTCGAGTTCCGGCAGCGCCGCCGACCAATCGAGGGCCCAGCTTTTATCCAAGAGGTCCGGCAGCTGCTGAAGGGCGTCCTCGAGCACGGCGTCTTGCGTCCATGAGGCCACCACGCGGGCGATTGCCGCCAGCGACGCGAGATACGATTTGGTTGCGGCCACGCTGGCCTCAAGGCCCGCGCGCAACTCAACCACCAAGTCGGCAGCTGCAACGAGGGGTGAGTCCTCGCTGTTGCACAACGCAAGGACGGTCGCTCCGGATGCCTTTGCCGAAGCAACCGATGCGAGCAGGTCGGGGCTGCGCCCCGACTGAGAAATTGCCAGGAACAGGCAGCCGCGAACATCTTGGGTCACGCCGTAAACGGAACTCACGGACGGAGCGGCCGAGGCGGTCAACACTTTGGCGTGCGTCTCAATGAGATACTTTGCGTATGTTGCCGCATGGTCTGAACTGCCGCGCGCACAGGTAATGACCGCGCGCGGATTTAGCTTGCGTAGAGCGGCGCCAATGGCGCGCATGTTCGCAGCATCGCGCTGGTGTTGAGCGCGCACGGCGGTTGCCGCATCGGCGGCCTCCGCAAACATGCGAGTTCGCTCGGCCGCGCGCGAAAGCTCCGCGTTCATGTGCTGAGTTCGGCGACGAAGTCGTAGGTGTCGCCGCGATAGAAGGATTGCGAGAATTCAATTGCGCGGCCGTCCGGCAAAGATCCCAACCTTTCCACCAGCAGGCCGGCATCACCGGCCTTGGCCTTCAAGAGTTCCGCTTGGTCAGAAGTCAGCAGCACCGCGCGCAGTCGCTGCAGAGCACGCACGGGTCGGTGGCCCGCGCGCTCCAGCGCTTCGTACAGCGAGGCATCCACCGCGTCCAGGGATGGCAGGGCGCTTGCCACAATGGTCGCGTATTCCACCGCCATGGGCGCATCGTCGGCGTAGCGGATTCGATTGAACCGAAACACCGGCGTCCCCGGGCTGAGCCGCAGCGCCAGCGCTTCTTCGGGCGTCACGGTGCCGGCGGCCCTCTTCAGCCACACGCTTCGGGGTGTGCGGCCGCGCGCGCGCATGTCCTCGGAGAAGGACGTGAGCATTGCAAAGTTCTTATCGACGCGCGCCGACACGAAATTGCCGGCCCCCTGACGTCTGACCAGCAAGCCGTCGGCCACCAGTCCGTCGAGCGCTTTGCGCACCGTAATGCGCGACACCGCGAAATCCGCGGCCAGATCGCGCTCCGAGGGCAGCGCGTCATCCGGACCCAATAACCGGCTATCGATGGCCTTTCGCAGCACCCGCTGCAATTCCTGGTACAGCGGCAAGTTGCCCTGCCCATCGAGAGGTCCCAGCACTTTAGCGAGTGAAGTCATAGGGGTGAGCGATGCATCCGTGATCTTAGTCATTTCGAGAGTACCAAAGAAATACCAGTATGAGAACAACAACTATGCAATATATGGCGTACTTAATTGATTACATGAATATTTTTTATCTTATTACCTGTATTTATTGCGCGGCACTAGCAGAGATTCTAAATTGGTATTATATTGGGCCTTAACTGGTGTGGAATAAAGAGCAGCAACCACACGGCGGATGCAGCGACTCTTAACCGAATTGATAGCAGGACAGGGGGCATTGATATGAATCGGACAGGGGATATCTATATGAATCGGATCGCTCTAGCGGTCAAGTCGGCACTGGGACTCGCGATACTCGTGCCGCCGTCGCTGGCGCTCGCCGCGACTGCCCCGGCGGACGATACCGTGCTTCAAGAAATCGTCGTCACCGGCATCCGCCAGTCGGTCGAACTATCGATCGAGACGAAGCGCGCCGCGACCGGAATTACCGAAGTCGTGACCGCGGAAGACATCGGCAAGATGCCGGATAAAAACGTCGCCGACTCCTTGGCGCGCTTGCCGGGCATCACCACCAGCGCGGCCGGCGCCAACGAAGGCGGCTTCGATGAAAACGATCGCGTCAGCATGCGCGGCACCAATCCTAGCCTGACGCAGACCCTGATCAATGGTCACAATGTCGCCGCCGGCGACTGGTTCGTACTGGATCAAGTCCAAACCGTCGGCCGCAGCGTTAGCTACACCTTGCTTCCATCGGAAATCGTCAGCAAGGTCGTAGTCGAAAAGACTTCCAGCGCGTCGCTGGTCGAAGGCGGGGTCGCGGGTTCGATCGACATTATCACGCGCAAGCCGCTGGATTATTCCAAGCCATTCACGCTCGAAGCGTCGGTCGGCGCCGTTTACGCGGATCTGCCCGACAAGACCGACGGGCAATACAGCGCGCTCGCCAACTTCAAGAACGATGCCAATAATTTCGGCGTCATGCTGCAGCTCTTCTCTGAAACCCGGCACTTGCGCCGCGACGGCGTCGAGATCCTAGGCTACGACACCATTGCTCCGAACAGTCAACTCGCGGCCACGAATCCGGATCTGTCCGGCGTGCAGTACCCAACCGAGATCGGCGCGGCGTTTTTCACGCAGGAGCGTCAGCGCAATGGCGGCATGATCGATCTTGAGTTCAAACCGACTGACGAACTTGCGTTGGACCTGTCGGCTTTTTCATCGAAGCTGACCGCCTCTAACTACAACCGCAATTACTTGCTGTGGTCGACGCACTTCGTCAACTTCGGCGGCACGCTGGGTAATCCCGCATCCACCCAAGCGCCGGATCCAGGCTATGTGGTGCAAAACAACACGCTGACCAAGGCGAACTTCTCTCCTGTCCCGGGCACCTTCTACGGGGTCTACGACCAAATCTCGCGGCCCGACGAAACTGCCACGGCGAACTTCGTCAATCTTGACACGACGTGGAATGCCAGCAGTGCCTTGAGCTTCTTCGGACAGGTCGGCTATTCCTGGGGCGACGGTAAGACGCCCCACCAAGATGTGTCCGAGACCCAGCCTGGGCTCGGCAGCGGCGCGGGCTACCAATTGAACGGTCTTGGCTCAGCGCCGAACTTTAATCTTGGCAACACCGTTAACACGACGCCGACCCCCCCCGGCGGCGTACCAGTGGCCTTCGGCTGGATATTCGGCGCGGCCGATATCGATATCCGAGACACGGAAAAGTGGGCGAAGATCGACAGCGCGTACAACATCGATAATAACGCGTGGAAGGATCTGAAATTCGGTGTGCGCTATGAGGAGCATGACCGCACATCCCCCACCGGTGTCGCCCAGGGCCCGCTGGCTCCTGGCATGAACCCGGCGAACTATCCGCAGGGATTCTCTAATTATCCGTCGAACTTCAACACCTTCGGCGGCAATATCCCGACCGGGATCTGGTATTGGACCCCGGCGCAGCTGGCGGCCTACAACAGTCCCACCAACGTCAATCGCGATCCGATCACGCGCGAGTACTATCAGTATTTGTTCGCGGTGCACGAAAAGGATGCGGCGGCCTATGTCCAGGCCGACTTCAAGGGTGAAAATTGGGCCGCGAATGCGGGCGTCCGCTTCGTTCAGACGAAAGAAGACGCCATCAGCTACACGCAAGTCGATGCGAGTACACCGGGTGCGACATTGACCTCGGCGTTCGGGCCGTTCGCCCCTCTCGAGGGCAAGCACACCTATAACGACGTCTTGCCGAGCGCGAATTTGAAGCTCGATTTGACGCCGGAATTGGTGGCGCGCTTCGCGGCCTCTGAGACCATGACGCGCGCGGACTATTCCGCGCTCGCGGGCTTCACCAACCTCTCGCCGCCGGGACCCCCACCGGCATCGGCGGCGGTTCAGGCGGCAACCCCGACTTGAAGCCGATTCGCTCGACCAACTTAGACGCAGGCCTCGAGTGGTATTTCGCAAAGCAATCGCTGCTGTCGGCCACCGCCTTCTACATGGACTTGCGCAACTACATCGGCTACGGCTCGGAAATCAAAACCTACAACACCTTCGGCTCCATATGCCCGACCGGCTGCCCGATCAACTACAACTTGACGGTTCCGATCAACGCCCAAGGCCGGGTCGATGGCTTGGAGATTGCCTATCAACAGGCGTTCACCGACAACTTCGGCTTTATCGGCAACTACACGTACGCGGATGGCAAGCAAACCTCGAATGTGCAGCCCACTCAACGGACCCCGGCGACGATCGCCTCGTCGGCACGTCGAAGAACACCTACAACGTGATCGGCTACTTCGAGAACTCGAGTTCAATGCGCGGGTGGCGTACAACTATCGGTCGGCGTTCTACAGCGGCTTGGATCGCAGTACGGCGTTCACGCAGGATGCCATCGGCACCCTGTCCGCGTCGCTGGGCTACACCATGAACGATCATTTCTCGATCACGCTCGATGGCATGAACTTGAACAATCCGACGCTCAAGTACTATGCCTTGAACACGACTCAGCCGCGGGCTTTCTACAAGAACGGTTCGCAGTACTACTTGAACTTCCGCTTCAAGCTGTAAACGGCGGTATCGGCCGCTGTACGAGGCATTCGGGTAGAGTGTGGATCGTGCGGAATGGCCAGAGTCTCTTACGACGACCCAGGGCGGCGGTGCAAACCGCCGCCCTCGTCTTAACCTTCGCGCTGCCACTGGCGGCGCACGCCGGGTCATACCCCTTCCGGCGAAGATCGTGCGGGGCAGCGGTGTCTTCGAGGTGAATTCGGCGACTTCGTTGCGGGTCGCGCCAGGCGACCGCGATGCGCTAAGCGCGGCACGCTACCTCGCCGCCCTGTGGAAGCGCACCAACGGATTGACACTGCCTGTCTCGCCGGGCGCGCCCGACCAGGCCGCCTCGGTCATCTTGTTTCAAACCGAACCGGGCTTTGGACCCGAGGCTTATCGGCTCGAGGTCGCTTCGCATGGAATCACGGTCTCGGCCACGACCGCGGCGGGATTGTTCTACGGCGCCGTGACCCTTTGGCAACTCTTGCCGCCGGGCCCGACGACGGGTCAAATTGCGGCGCAAACCATTCTCGATGAGCCCCGCTACCCGTGGCGGGGCCTGATGCTCGATTCAGCGCGACACTTCCAGTCGCCGGCCTTCGTGCGCTCGATGATCGACTGGATGGCGTGGCATAAGCTGAATGTCCTGCAGTGGCATCTCACCGACGATCAAGGCTTGGCGCCTGCAGATCCGCAGGTATCCGAAGCTCACTTCGGTGGGGGCGTGGCGGATTCCGGCAGGCGTTCCCGGCGCCGCGCCGGCACCGCCGTACGGTGGGTACTACACTCAGGCACAGGTGCGCGAGATCGTGGCGTTCGCGGCCACTCGCCATGTGCAGATCATTCCCGAAATCGATATGCCGGGCCATGCGCAAGCCGCGATCGCGGCGTACCCGTCGCTCGGCGTCGGCGCACCGTCACTGCCGGTGTCGTGCCAACTGGGGCGTGCATACGCATCTGTTCAACCTTGAGCCAAGTACCTTTGAGTTTCTAGAGAACGTGCTCGACGAAGTTATTGAGTTATTCCCTTCGCGCTATATCCATATCGGCGGCGACGAGGCGGTAAAGGACGAATGGAATGCATCGGCGGCCGAGCAAGCGCGCGCCCGGGAGCTCGGCACTCACGACAGCGAGGCCTTGCAGACTTATTTCACGCAAAAGATAGACGGCTACTTGCGCGCCCGCGGCCGGCGCGCGGTCGGCTGGGACGAAATATTGCAGCCCGGCTTGCCGGACGATGCGGTGGTCATGTCTTGGCGTGGCGTATCCGGGGCACGCGCCGCGGCAATCAAAGGTAACGATACGGTTCTGTCACCGGACCCGATGCTGTACCTCGATCATCGGCAGAGCCCTCTTGCCGGCGAACCGCCAGGCCGTCTGGATGTCATTTCCCTGCAGGACGTGTACCGCTTCGAGCCGCATGACCCACAGCTGTCGGAGTCGCAGCAACGCGCACGTTCTCGGGCTCCAAGCCAACATCTGGACCGAGCACATCAACACTGAGCAACGGGTCGAGTGGATGGCCTTGCCGCGTGCGGCGGCCTTGGCCGAAGTGGGCTGGTCCGCGCCGCCGCGAAGCTGGCCGGATTTCCTCAAGCGTCTGGTGCCGATGTTGGCACGCTACCGCGCGTTTGGCCTCGACTATGCGGACAGCGCGTTCGGCATCGATGGTCAATTTGCCCGCCATGACGGCGGCTATCCGCGTGACGCTCTCCGCGCCACCCGAGCTTAAGGACGCCGCGCTCGATACCGGCATTCGCTACACCCTGGACGGCGCTGCGCCGAACGCCTCATCGATGCTGTACTCACAGCCTTTCGAGGTCGCGACGGGCACCGAAATTCGCGCCGCGACATTTTTGGGTTCGGATCAGGTTTCGCGGTCGTGGCGACGGCGCGTCGATGAGCACACCGGTACGCGCCGCAGCAGCCACGAGCTCGAGCTTTGCGGCAATGGCGTCGGCCTTCTGCTCGAACCGGCCGCTGCGCACGGGAAAGGCGACGCGCCGCTGGCCGTCGATATCATGAATCCGTGCTGGATCTATCGCGACGTCGACTTGAAGGACGGACCGCGAATCGCTGCGTCGGTGGTCGCGCTGCCTTTCAATTACGAACTCGGCGCGGATGCCGCCAAGATCCGTGTGGGGGATGCGCGAACCGCTCTGGGCGAGCTCGAAGTTCATGTCGACGGCTGCGACACGGCAGCGATTGCAGTCTTGCCGCTGACCCCCGCAGCCAGCGGCGGAGCCATTACCGAGCTGCCGGCGAGCGAAACTGCCGGCGCTCGCGGGCCGACATGATGTGTGCCTGCGATTCGCGCGGCCGCATCTTGACCCCCTGTGGGCGCTCGATTGGGTAGAGATCGGAGAGTAGGGTGCCGCTAACATCATCGCGCCGTTCGATGGCTGGTGTACGCGCTCTCGATGAGGTCCCGGACCCAGTGTTTGCCGAACGCATGCTCGGCGACGGCCTCGCCATCGACCCGACGATGGGCATCGTCCGCGCTCCGTGCGCGGGGGTAGTGACCGCCTTGCCTGATAGCGGTCATGCGGTATCCATTCGTATCCTGCCCGGCGTCGATGTGCTGATTCACATCGGCATCGACACCGTGGGTCTCGGCGGCCGCGGATTTGATCCACGCGTTAAACCGGGCACCAAGGTCCAAGCAGGCGATGAACTCATCCGCTTCGACCTCGATATCGTGGCGCGCAGCGCCAAGAGTTTGATGACGCCCATCGTCGTGACGGGCGACGGCGTCACTTTAGCGAGCCGCCGCGCGGCCGGCCCGGTGGCGGCGGGCGA
The DNA here is from genome assembly GCA_963749775.1 of uncultured Gammaproteobacteria bacterium. GTDB lineage: Bacteria > Pseudomonadota > Gammaproteobacteria > Steroidobacterales > Steroidobacteraceae > Bog-1198. Next base: position 232,773 of record CAVVPB010000001.1, on the reverse strand, counting down.
TGTGCTCTTTGAAATCGACCTGCCCGCGGCGGCGCCGTCAGCCGCTTCAGCGCCGCACGCTTCTGCCGAATCAAGCGTCAGCGCTCGCCGCCTCGTCGTGTCGCTGCGGCAGGGACTGCACGCCCGACCGGCGGCGCTGCTGGCGCGGCGCGCGAAAGCCTTCAGCACCCCGATTGTGCTTGCTGCGCATGATCGCACCGCCGACGCACGCAGCGTCGTCGCCATCATGGCCTTGGGCGTGCGCCACGGCGATGAACTGACCGTTCAATCGAGCGGCGAAGAGGCCGAGCAGGCCATTGGCGCAATCGTTGCCGGTCTCGAGGAGGCGCTGCGGCTGGAGTCGGCACATGAGCCCGCACCCGCGCGCAGGCGCCGCGCGCCGCCAATCGCGTGCTTCTGGACGGGGAGCTGGCGGGCGTTGCCGCGGTGCCTGGCTTTGCCGTGGGTCGCGCCACTCGGATCGAGCGCCGCGAGATCGAGGTGATTGAGAACGGCAGCGGAATCGCGCATGAAGGGGCGGAACTGGAGCGAGCGCGCTCGAATGTACGCTCAAGGCTCGAACGCGATGCGCAACGCCGGCGGCGCGGCGCGCCATGAGATCATCGCCGCGCATCTTGAGTTTCTGGAAGATCCTGCGCTGAATGAACGCAGCGGCAGGCCTCATCGGCCACGGGCAAAAGCGCCGGATATGCGTGGCGGCAGGCGACCGCGAGGATCGATCGCGGCTCTCGAGGCGCTCGATGACTCGCGCATGAAGGAGCGCGCCGATGACCTGCTGGACATTGAAGCGCATGTGCTGCTGGCGCTGGCCGGCGAGGCGCGCCCCATGCACATGCCGCTGCCCGAGCAGGCGGTACTGATCGCCGATGATTTGCTGCCGTCCGAGATCACGGCGCTGGACCGACGCCGATTGGTCGCCATCTGCCTCAGCGGCGGCGGCACCACCTCGCACGTGGCCATTCTGGCCGCGGCGATGGAAGTTCCCATGCTGGTCGGCCTGGGCGCGGAGCTGCGCAAAATCGCCGACGGACAGACGCTGATCGTCGATGCCGACGCCGGCCTGCTGCACATCAGCGCCGAGCGCGGCAGCGGTGGCGAAGGCAAGGTCGACGGTCGAGAGCCCGATTCGCGCGCAGCGCCGCGCTGCGCTTGGCGGCGCAGGCCGAATGCCGTTCGCTCGATGGCACGCGCATCGAGGTGTTCGCCAATCTCGGCAATGTCGGCGACGCGGTTGCCGCGGTCGCCAATGGCGCCGAAGGCTGCGGGCTGCTGCGCACCGAATTCCTGTTCATCGATCGAGAAACCGCGCCGGCCGAGGACGAACAACTGCCGCGTACCAAAGCATCGCCGGCGCCCTCGGCGGGCGACCCCTGATACTTGCGGATGATGGATGTGGGCGGCGACAAGCCTCTGCGTTATTTCCCGCTGCCGCACGAGGAGAACCCGGCACTGGGCATGCGCGGCGTTCGAACCGCCCTGGCTCGACCCGACCTGATGCGCACGCAGTTGCGGGCGGCGCTGCGCGTCACGCCGATCGGCGTTGTGCGGCTGCTCATACCCATGGTCACCGACGCCGTCGGAAATCCTTGCGCGTGCGCAGCATCATCGATGAACTGACGCGCGAACTTGAGTTGCCAGGGCGCGTCGCGCTGGGCGCGATGATCGAGACGCCGGCCGCGGCTCTGACGGCGGCCAATCTGCTCGCGAAGTCGATTTTCTGTCGGTCGGCAGCAATGACCTGACCCAATACGCACTGGCGATGGATCGCGGCCACCCGGAGCTTGCGCGCCGTACCGACGCTTTGCACCCCGCAGTCCTGCAGCTGATTGCGGCTGCGGGGGCGGCGGGCGAGGCGGCGGGTAAACTGGTTGCCGTCTGCGGCGGCGTGGCCGCCGATCTCGCGGCGGTGCCCATCCTGCTGGGTCTTGGCGTTCGCGAACTCTCGGTCGTGCCGGCCGCGATACCGGAGCTCAAGCGCCAGATCGGCGAACTGCGGATTCTCGAATGCCGCGAACTCGCGCAGCGCTGTCTTAAGCTGGGGTCGGCGGCGGACGTGCGCGGCTTGGTCGAGCAGGCTGTTGGGAATGCGGGAGGTACATTGTGAAGATTCGCTTCTCAGGGTTTCAGCAGTTAGGCCGCGCACTGATGTTGCCCATCGCGGTGTTGCCCATCGCCGGACTCCTGCTGCGCGTCGGTCAGCCGGATCTTCTGAACTGGGCCGCCATGGCGGCGGCCGGAGATGCGATTTTCTCGAACCTGGGACTGCTGTTTGCGGTTGGCGTCGGGGTCGGGTTGGCGCGCGAGAACCACGGTGCCGCCGGGCTCGCCGCGCTGGTCGGATTCGTCGTCACCACGCGCGCGGTGGAAACTTTGCTGCATGCCGCCCCCGGCTCGCTCGCCAAGCTCAGTATCCCGGTCGGACTGCTCTCCGGAGTCATCGCCGGCATCGCCTACAACCGCTACAGCAACATCACCTTGCCGAGCTATTTGAGTTTTTTTGGCGGACGGCGCCTCGTTCCCATCATCAGCGGGCTCGTCGGTTTGGTGCTGGCGGCCATCATCGGTTATGCGTGGCCTTCCCTGGAACGCGGCATGGATGCCACCAGTCAGGCCATCCTGGGTGCAGGTTCGCTGGGCCTGTTTGCGTACGGCGTTTTGAATCGAATCCTGATCGTGACGGGCCTGCATCACATTCTCAATAATTTCGCCTGGTTCATCGTGGGCGACTACCACGGCGCCACCGGCGATCTGAAGCGATTCTTCGCCGGTGACCCGAGCGCCGGGGCGTTCATGTCGGGATTTTTCCCGGTCATGATGTTCGGCCTGCCGGGCGCGTGTCTGGCCATGTATCACACGGCGCGGCCCGATCGTCGGGCCGGGGTCGCCGGACTGCTCCTGTCGCTGGGGCTGACCTCGTTCCTGACCGGCGTCACCGAGCCGGTGGAGTTCACCTTCATGTTTCTCGCGCCCGTGCTGTATGCGCTGCATGCGATTGCGACGGGTCTTGCCATGGTGATCATGAATCTATTCGGCGTGCGCCTCGGATTCAGCTTTTCTGCCGGCCTGTTCGACTATGTTTTGAATTTCACCCACGCGCAGCGACCCTTGCTGCTGATCCCGATCGGCGCGGGGTATTTCGCGCTGTACTACGCGGTGTTTCGCTTCTGCATCGTGCGCTTTAATCTCTCGACGCCCGGGCGCGAAGCCGACGACATCGAGCAGCCGCTCGCGCCCATGACCGCCAGCGCTCGCGCCCAGGCCTTCGTGACGGCACTGGGCGGCGCGCGCAATCTCACCGAGGTGGCGGCATGCACGACGCGCCTGCGCTTAAATTTGGTCGACAACCGCGCGATTGACGAGCCGCATGCTCAAACAGCTGGGAGCGCGTGGATTACTGCGCTCATCGTCCACCGGCCTGCAGGTGGTCCTGGGGCCCATCGCCGACCAAGTCGCCGGCGAAATCCGCGACGCCATGCGCGCCGGCGCAACCGCGGGCGGCCAGGAGGCGCCGCGTCATGGCGAAGCCTCGCCGGTCCGCGAAGCCGCGACGAACCCCGATATCGCGGCGTTTTTGGCAGCCCTGGGCGGCCGCAAAAACCTCGCCAGCGTCGAAAGCTTCGCAGGACGTCTGCTCATGCGCATCGGCCGACCCCAAAGCGATCGATGAGCGCGCTCTCGATACGCTCGGCGTCCGCGGCATCGCGCACCTGACCCCAGGCTCGATTCAGCTGCTCGTTGCCGGTCCCGCCGAGGATTGGGCGGCGCCGCTGCGCCGGTTGCTTGCCTCAAGGGTCACGGAGGGTTCATGAGCGACACCGCCACCCTCTACAACCACTCGGCCGAGGACAGCAGGCGCTCGACGCGGCGATCGGCGCTTCCGCCGAGCGTGCGGCGAGTCCTGATCGTGGGCGGCGGCACTGCCGGTTGGATGACGGCGTTGATACTGGCGCGCTCGCTGATAGAGCAGGGCGTTGAGATTACGTTGGTCGAGTCGCCGACGGTCGGCATTATCGGGGTGGGCGAAGGATCGACACCGTGGCTGCGGGGTTTTTTCGACAGCTTGAACATCGACGAGGCAGAGTGGATGCCGGAGTGTCATGCCACCTACAAATGCGGCATTACCTTCGATGGTTGGTCGACAAAACCGGGCCACGACAGCTACTTTCATCCGTTTGCCTCGATGCTTGATAACCTGACAATGACGCAATTCGTTCACAACACCGATGCGCGGGTCAACGGCGCCGATGTGTGCGCGGATCCGGATCGATTCTTCATCGCGACTCGCCTGGCACGCAAGAATCTTGCCCCTAAGCCGGCCGAGCATTTCCCGTTCGACGTCTGGCACGGCTATCACTTCGACGCCGTGCTGTTGGGCCAATTTCTTCACAAGAAGGCGCTGCAGCGCGGAGTGCGCTACGAAACGGCGCACGTGACGCACGCCAATCTCGATGAGCGGGGCGCCATCGCATCGGTCAGCACCCGCGAAGGAAAGCGCATCGATGCGGACCTTTTCGTCGATTGCACCGGTTTTGCGGGATTGCTCATCAATCAGGCGTTGAAAACGCCGTTCGTCAGTTTTGCCGAGAACCTATTCAATGATGCGGCGGTCGCCATGCCGACGCCGATCGGCGATACGGTGCCGTCGGAGACTGTTTCCACCGCCATGAAACACGGGTGGGCGTGGAAGATTCCGCTCACCCAGCGTTTCGGCAACGGCTACGTGTACAGCTCGCAGTTTTGTTCCGCGGACCAGGCGGAAACCGAGCTTCGCGAGCGCTTAGGATTGCTCGAATCGGACACGCCAGCCCGGCATCTGAAGATGAAGATCGGGCGCGTGACCCAGCACTGGAACAAAAACTGCCTGGCGGTAGGGCTGTCGCAGGGATTCATTGAGCCCCTGGAGGCGACCGCGCTGCTGTTCATTCAACAAACCGCCACCGCCTTCGTCGAGTGCCTCGAGCAAGGCGACTTGAGCGAAGCGGCGCAAGCGCGCTTCAATGCGCGTGTCAACGAGCACTTCGAGGGCACGCGCGATTACATCGTGACGCATTACAAGACCAACAGCCGGAGCGACACCGAATACTGGCGCGCCAACGCCGCCAATCTGAACCTGTCGGAGCCGTTGAAGCAGCTTCTCAATCTATGGATGTCGGGAAACGGCATTGCGCCGGCGGTGCGTAAGCAGCAGCTGGGCCGTGGCTATCCGGTATTTTCGTGGTACGCCCTCATGGCCGGCATGGGCATATTCCCGGATGCGGGCAGTCTGCGCGCCCCGACGGAGAAGGAAAACGCCTTCCGGATTGCGGAAATCGACAACCTGCTCGAGCGTAGCGCGGCCAACTATCGGGATCATCGTGAGGTTCTGCAAGACATTCCGCCGCGCCGCAAGAGCCAATCGCTGCAGGTGTATTTCTGGTGAAGGAGTATTCGGGGCTGACCGTCGAGCAGATTCGCCGCGACGTGTTGCCCGATAAGCGCCCGGCGGTGTTGCGGGGATTGGTTCGAGACTGGCCGGCCGTACGCGAGTTCCTCAACTCGCCAGACGCCGGGGTGCGCTATCTTAAGCGGCACGACAGCGGCGCGCCGGTCGATGCGCTCATGATCCCGCCCGAGATCGACGGTCAGATTTCCTACAACGACGCGATGAGCGGCTTCAATTTCCATCGCAATCGGCTGCCCTTGTCCGAGATCGCGGCGCAAGTCCTAAGATACGCGCAGTTTCCCCAGCCTCCCGCGGTTGCGGCGCAGAGCGCGCTCATTCGCGATTGCCTGCCGGCGTTCGCCGCGGAAAACCGCCTGCCGTTGCTCGATGATACGATCCTTCCGCGTATCTGGCTGGGCAATCGAATCACCACGCCGGCGCACGTCGATGAGTGGAACAATATCGGCTGCGTGGTCGCAGGTCGCCGCCGCTTTACGCTGTTTGCGCCGGAGCAAATCGCGAATCTCTACGTCGGACCGCTGGATTTCGCACCCACCGGAGCGGCGATGAGCATGGTCTCGTTGCGCAATCCGCACTTCGAACGGTATCCGAAGTTTCGCGAAGCCTTGGCGGCGGCCCTCAGCGCTGAACTCGCGCCGGGCGACGCGATCTTCATTCCGCCGCTCTGGTGGCACCATGTCGAATCGCTCGAGCCGCTCAATGTGCTGGTGAATTATTGGTGGGATGATGCGCGTGAGGGCGCGCCGGTGGATTCCGGCTTCGATGCGCTGCTGCACGCGATCTTGAGTATCCGGACCCTGCCGCCGGAAACGCGGCGCGCCTGGGGCGCCTTTTTCGAGCACTACGTGTTCGGCGCGTCGCCGGAGTCCACCCATCACATTCCGCTCGAACGGCGCGGCATCCTGGGGGAGTTGACGGCGGAGCAGCTGAGCGCGTTGCGCGCCCATCTGGTCAAGAAGCTGACGCGCTAGGGATCAGCCCGCAAGCGGCGGGCTGATCCCCGGCTCGCGCAATTACGCCGCTGGGCTGCCCTCGACCTGGATCTGCAGCTTTACTTCCTGCTTAAATCCAAACTTGTCGCCGAAGTTCACGCCGAAGTCGGCGCGGCTGAAGGTGGCGGTGGCATTGGCGCCGCAAACCTCCTTCTTGCTCATGGGATTCTGCATGCACTTGAAGGAGTCGATCACCAGAGTCACGGGCTTGGTCACGCCATGCATGGTCAACGTGCCTTGCGCCTCCGTCGGAGTCGCGCCGTTGAACTTGGTGAACTTACCGCTGTAAGTCGCCGTCGGATACTTGGCCGCGTCGAAAATTTCAGGCGACTTGGCATGTTCATTCAATTTCGGCATGCCGAAGTCGATCGATGACATGTCCACCGTGACGTCGATGGAACCCGCCTTTGCGTCCTTGTCGTACACGACTTTGCCGGACGTGCTGTCGAATTTACCGCGCCATGTCGACAAACCGCCGAAATGATCGGCCTCGAAGCTCGGATAAGTATGATTGGGGTCGAGGGTATAGGTGACCGGCGCTGCGAACGCGCTCGCGCCAAAGAGCGCAGCCATTGACGCCAAAACAATACGATTCATTGAAGGCTCCTTAGAAGACGCTGTGGGTATAATTTCGAGCAAATCATAGCCGAAAGCGCAGGCGTTCTCGGGCTTATCTCCGTTTATTAATCATCAGGGGTCCAGATGGAACTATTCGACGCGATTGCCACCCGATCGACCGCCGCCCGCCTTGCCGAGCCCGGACCCACTCCCGAGCAATTGGAGCGGCTGTTGAGCGCCGCGGCGCGCGCCCCGGATCACGGCCGTCTGAAGCCCTGGCGTTTCATTGCGATGAACGGCGCCGCGCGCGAATCCCTGGCCAACGCGGTCGCCGAGGCGAGACGGGATCAGATTCCGACCTACACCGATGAGCAGATGGAGCTTGAACGCGAGAAAATCCGCCGTTCGCCCAGCATCTTAGTGGTGGGATGCGCGGTACGAAAAGACGTCGCCAAGGTGCCGGAAATTGAACAGGTGATCGCCGTCGGGGCTGCGGTCGAAAACCTGCTGCTGGCCGCCAACGATCTGGGATTCGGCGTGATGTGGAAAACCGGACCCGCGGCGTACAGCCCGAAGGTCAAGGCGACGGTCGGGCTTGCGGCGGATGACCACATCGTGGCCATTCTGCACTTAGGTACCCGGGTCAAATAGAATGCGCGCGCGCCGACAGCGCTTTCACCAGCGCCCATACCGGAATTCCGGCCGCCAGCTTCAATTCGCGCGTGGCGGCTTTGGTGATCCGCGCCATGATGAGGGTGCCGCCGATGTCGATGGAGATCAGATCCGTATCGTCGTCATCCCCCGTCACCGTCGTCACCACGCCCGGCAAGCTGTTGCGGACGCTCAAGTTGTGCGGCGCCTGGGTGGCAACAATGAGATCCCGCGCCAGTAATTGCACGCGCAATTTCGCGCCTTGAACGGCGTTCGCGAAATGCACCTTGAGCTCTCCTTGCCCCACCTGCACCCGCGTCAGTCCGCTGAAAGGATCCTTGCCCAGGACCGTACCGTCGACGATGGCACCCACGGCATCCGCGCCGATAATCGCACGCAAACCGGGGTTGAGGCTCATCTCGCCGACATTGCCTTGCGCCGTGGTTTTTCCCGCTTCCATGAGCACGAGGTAGGTCGCGAGCCGCAGGACCTCGTCGAAATTATGGCTGACATACACCATCGGAATCGCCAGATGATCGCGCAGCGTCTCCAAGTACGGCAGTACCTCTTCGCGCCGCGACATATCCAGCGAGGCCAGCGGCTCGTCGAGCAACAGAAGGTTCGGCTGCGTCAACAAAGCCCGACCGATGGCCACGCGTTGACGCTCGCCGCCGGAAAGCTGATGCGTGCGCCGGTCCATCAACGGGCCCAGATCGAGCAGGTCGGCGACGCGCTGCATGCTCACGAACTTGGCCGCGCTCGCGCGCCTTTCCGCATAGCGTAAATTGGCCGCGACGCTCAATGCGGGAATAACCGCGCATCTTGAAACACATAGCCGATTCCGCGGCGCTCCGGCGGGCACATCGATTCGCCGTTCGGTATCCAGCAGGGTCACATCGTCGAGCGCAACCCGGCCGGCCTCCGCTTTGAGCAATCCTGCGATGACGTTGACCAGCGTGCTCTTGCCGCAGCCCGAGCGGCCGAACAGGGCGACCACGCCCGGCGTCGGCAGCTCAAAATGCGCATCCAGCGTAAACGCGCCGCGCTGCTTCTTGGCGGTGACGTGCAGCATCAATGTCCCAGCATGCGGCGCACGCGGCGCGCAAACCACTCGGACACCATCAATCCAGCCAAGTCCCAGTACGCAAGAGATCAGCGCAAGGCGCGCCGCAGCGCTGTCGCCGCCCGGCGTCTGCAGGGCGCTGTACAAAGCCAGCGGCAAGGTGCGCGTCTCGCCGGGGATGTTGGAAACGAAGGTAATCACGGCGCCAAATTCGCCGAGGGCTGCCGAAAACGCGGTGATGGCGCCCGCCAGCACCCCGGGCAACGTGAGGGGCAGGGTAATGGTCGCGAAGCGATCGAGCGCGCCGGCGCCCAGAGTACGCGCGGCATCTTCCAGGCCGCGATCGACATTCTCCAGCGAGATGCGAATGGCACGCACCATCAGGGGAAACGACATTACCGCGGTGGCCAGCGCGGCGCCGTTGCGTGTAAAGATGAGTTCGATGCCGAATGCCCGCTCCAGCCACGCGCCGATCGGACCGCGTGCACCGAACAACAGCAGCAGCAGGTAGCCCACCACCACCGGCGGCAGCACCAAGGGCAGATGCACGAACGCATCGAGCACGGTGCGGCCGAGAAATCGGCGGCGGGTCAGCACCCATGCCAGCAGCACGGCGAAGGGCAGGCTCAAGCACACGCTGCGCGCCGCCACACTCAAGCTTAAGTACAGCGCCTCGGTTTCGTTGGCACTCAGCCACATCATAGTCTGCTTATGCTTAGGTAAGGGGCTTCATGCATCACGCAGTATACTGTGCGCACGGCCTAGCTTAAGGATCTGTCAATGTCCTATTTTCACGCGGTGGCTCCCGCCGCGGCGTCTTGTGACTTGCCGGCGAGGACACGAATCGGCGTGCTGATCGTCAATCTGGGCACGCCGGATTCGCCTTCGTACTTTGCCGTGCAGCGCTATTTGCGCGAATTCTTGGGCGACCGCCGCGTCATTGATACGCCCCGCTGGATTTGGCTGCCGCTGCTCTACGGCGTGGTGCTGCCGTTTCGCCCGCTGCGAACCGCGCGCAACTACCGCAAAATCTGGATGAGTGACGGCTCGCCATTAGCGGTCTATTCCAAACGCCTCGCTGCCAAGATCGGCGCTCTTTGCATGCGGCGTTTGATGATCGCGTGCGCGTCGAACTCGCGATGACCTACGGCAACCCCGGTATTGCGCAGGCCATCCAGTCATTTGCGCAAGCCGGCGTGGAAAGCCTCCTGGTGCTGCCGCTGTATCCGCAATACTGCTCATCGACCACCGGAGCCGTGATGGACGGCACTAATCGCGCGCTCAAGCGCTGAAGGTCGCTGCCGCAGATCCGCTTCATTAACGATTATCATGACGATCCGGGCTACATCGAGGCGCTGGCCGCGCAAATTCAGCGCCACATCGCCGACGTCGGCGAGCGCTCGCATCTGCTTTTCTCCTATCACGGCATCCCGGCCGCTTACGCGGCCAAAGGCGATCCCTACCAGCGTCAAACGGAGCGCACCACCGAGCTGGTGGTGAGCCGCTTAGGATTGCACGAGACCGAGTGGTCGCATTGCTACCAGTCTCGGTTCGGCCGGGTGGACTGGCTTCAGCCCTATACGCTCGACAAGATCAAGGAGCTGGCGCAGCGCGGCGTGCGCCAGCTGATCGTGGCGTCGCCTTCGTTTGCGGTCGATTGCTTGGAAACGCTCGAAGAGGTCGCCATCGAGTATCGCGACCGGTTTCTGGAGTGGGGCGGCGAACGATTGACGCCTGGTGCCGGGATTGAACGACGAGGATGCAGCACGTCTCAGCGCTGGCAGAACTCGTCAAGAGCCGGCTCAAGGGACTGGGTCTAAGCCTGATTCCCAGGCTCGCGCCAAGAATTGCCCCGGCTGTCGAGCTGCGCGCTCGCTGGCGCCGAACACGGCTCCCCATCCATTCTCGCCCAAGCGCGTCGCGCAGAATCCTTCCGCAACCGCGCGCGCGGCGGGGGCCTTCGCGCCGGTCAACAGCAATTGCGCCTGCATTAAAGTAACCAGCGATTGCGTGAGGCGGCGTGCATGCGCCTCGTTGGACGCGCCCGCCTCGAGGGTCGCCGCGAAGCGTTCGAATGCGGCATCGAATTGCCGGTGTATGCCGCGCGCGCCCGACAACTCATCGCAGGACCGCCTCGCGCGTGGCGGTCGATTTGCCGAAGGCGCGCAGCACGTCCAAACACATGATGTTGCCCGATCCCTCCCAGATGGAGTTGACCGGCATCTCGCGCGCAATGCGCGCCAGCGGCAGCTCTTCGGTGTAGCCGTTGCCGCCCAACACCTCCATGGCCTCGGCGGCCAATTCGCAGCCGCGCTTGCAAACCCAGAACTTGGCCGCCGAAGTCAGCACCCGGCGCAACGCGATCTCGCTCGGGTGCTCGCTGTCGAAGGCGCGCGCCAGGCGTAAGCCGAGCGCGGTGGCGGCCTCAGATTCGAGCGCCAGATCGGCGAGCACGCTGCGCATCAGGGGTTGATCGATCAGCAATGATCCGAACACCTTGCGATGACTGCGCGTGATGCAAAGCCTGGACCACGGCCTGGCGCATCATGCCGGCCGTGCCGACGACGCAATCCAGGCGCGTGAAGGTTCCCATCTCGAGGATGGTCGGAACGCCGCGCCCCTCTTCGCCGAGGAGCGACGCCCACGCATCGACGAACTCCACTTCCGAGGAGGCGTTCGAGCGATTGCCGAGCTTGTCTTTCAGCCGCTGAATATAAATGCCGTTGAGGGTCGCGTCGGGCAAGCGCCGCGGCATGAAAAAGCACGACAGTCCGCCGGTCGGTTTGCGCCAGCACCAGGTGCGCGTCGCATTGCGGCGCCGAGAAAAACCATTTATGCCCGGTAATCCGGTAGGAGCCGTCCGCCGAACGAACGGCGCGGGTGGTGTTGGCGCGCACGTCGGAGCCGCCCTGTTTTTCGGTCATGCCCATGCCGATCAAGCCGCCGCGCTTAGCCTCGAAAGGAATGTCGCGCGCATCGTATTCACGGGCGAGCAACCGCGGCACCCATTCGAGCGCGAGCCGCGCGTCGCGGCGCATCGCGGCAATCGCGCCGTAGGTCATGGTGGTCGGACACAGGGTGCCGCTCTCGATCTGCGCCTGCATCAGATAGCCCGCGGCGCGCGCCGCGTGTGCGCCGGGCCTCGCGCGAAGCTCCGCCGCCCAGGGGCTGCTGTGGTAGCCGCGGGCGGCGATGCCCTGCATCAGTGCATGCCAGGAAGGATGAAATTCGATCGCAGTCGATGCGCTCGCCTTGGGCGTTGAAGTTATGCAGTACCGGCGTGAAGCGGTTGGCCAGGCGGGCATGCTCGAAGAGGGCGCTGGCGCCCAATTCGGCGCCGGCCTGCTTCAAGTCGGGCATGGCCCAACCGGCGCCCTCGCGCTGAACGCGCCTCCTGAAGCGCCGTATCGCGCGAAAACAGGTTGTAGTCCGTCAAGCGGCGGCGTTTGGTTGAAAATCGTGTGCGTGCCCGAGGCCGTGTCTGCATGAAGACAATCTTGCGCCTGGCGCGCGAGCAGTGCTAGATTCTTGCTCAATGCGTCCCTTCAGCAGCATATTTTTCAGAGATCCCGCCGCCCTGCGGCTGTGCTTCGCAGCGCTGCTGCTGCGCCGCTAGGCGCCACTCACTCACGCGCCATCGGTCGGCGCCAACAAGACCGGAAAAATCCTTGAAATCGCGCCGGCGACCGGCGTTCCGTATGATTTATTGAGTGGGGAAAATCCATGTTGCGCGATCCCTCTGCCAAGTACCGTCCCTTCGCCCCGATCGGTCTTGCCGACCGATCATGGCCGAACCGTGTCATCACTGCGCCGCCGACGTGGTGCAGCGTGGATTTGCGCGACGGCAATCAAGCACTGATCGAGCCCATGGATGCGGCGCGCAAACGGCGCATGTTCGACATGTTGGTGAAAATCGGTTTCAAGGAAATCGAAGTCGGCTTTCCCGCCGCCTCGCAGACGGATTTCGATTTCGTGCGCGAGCTGATCGAGCGGCGGCTGATTCCGGATGACGTCGTCATCCAAGTGCTCACCCAGGCGCGTCCCGAACTCATCGCCCGCACCTACGAATCCTTGCGGGTGCGAGGCGCGCCATCATGCATGTTTACAACTCAACCTCGGTGGCCCAGCGCCGCGTGGTGTTTCGCACCGATCGGGCGGGGATCATCGACATCGCGGTCCGCGGCGCCACCGCGGTGCGCGAACATGCCTTGCGCCAGCGCCGATACCGACTGGACCTTCGAATACAGCCCGGAAAGCTTTACCGGAACCGAATTGGATTTCGCCGTCGAGGTCTGCGATGCGGTCAATGCGGTTTGGGAGCCGACCGCCGCAACGCAACTCGATTCTCAATCTTCCGGCAACGGTCGAAATGGCGACACCGAATATCTATGCCGATCAAATCGAATGGTTCTCTGCGGCACGTCAAGCACCGCGACTCCATCGTCTTGAGCGTGCATCCGCATAACGATCGCGGTACCGCGGTGGCCGCCGCGGAACTGGCGGTCATGGCCGGCGCCGACCGTGTCGAGGGCACGTTGTTCGGCAACGGCGAGCGCACCGGCAATGTGGATATCGTGACGTTAGCCCTCAACTTGTACTCGCAAGGCATTGATCCCAAATTAGATTTCTCCAATATCAATGAAGCCGCCCGTTGCGCCGAATCCTGCAACCAGTTGCCGATCCATCCGCGCCACCCCTATGTGGGCGATCTGGTCTTCACGGCTTTTTCGGGTTCGCATCAGGACGCCATCAAGAAAGGTCTGGCGGCGCGCGCCGACGGCGACATCTGGGATGTTCCTTACCTGCCCGATCGACCCGTCCGATCTTGGCCGATCCTATGACTCGATCATTCGAGTCAACAGCCAGTCCGGGAAGGGCGGCGTGGCGTATCTTTTGGAGCGCGACTTATCAGCTGGTGCTGCCGCGCAGGCTGCAAATCGAATTCAGCCAGGTCGTTCAAGCGGCCGCCGATATCACCGGCAAAGAGCTAAGCTTCCAAGGAAATATGGGATCTTTTCAGCCGTGAATACTTGGCGCCGCGCCTGCCTTATGTCTACCGCTCCCATCAACTTGCGGCCTCCACCGACGGCGCCGATTCTGAGCGGCTGTCGCTTCAGGTGCGAGAGCGGCGACGCAGCAGAGACTTGGCTGGGCCAGGGCTCCGGACCCATAGACGCCATGGTCAAAGCCATTAGCCTGCCTTTCGATGTGCTGTCTTATGAAGAGCATTCTCGCGGACAGGGAAGCGGCGCCAAGGCGGTCTCCTACATTGAGATAACCACCCGCTCGCGGCGCACCTTATTCGGGGCAGGCATGCACCCCAATATCGTTACGGCCTCGCTGTTGGCCGTCCTGTCGGCGGTTAATAGAGCCGTGGCGCTGGGCGCGCTGCCACAAGGGTTGAGTCGGTACGCACTGGCACCTGAGGAAAACGGTCTAACTCATTGATATTGAAAAATAAATTATCTGGATGCCCGGGTTTGATAAAACTGTGCGGCCAGCTTCGCGGTCCAATGATGCGATGAATCCTGTCGCACTAGTTGAATGCCGGACAGAATCGGATATAGTGCGCAGCTTCACGCTAGGACCTGATCGATCCCATTGATTTCAAGGGCTTTTCTCGAAAAATGCGCGAACGCGAAGACGAACATTTCGATATTGACGATGAGTTTCTCGGGGAAGCCGAAGAAGCACACGACTTCGAGCCCCTCATCGAGCGCACCGAACGGCGCCCCAAAGCGTCGGCGGCTGCCAAGCGCGGCAAGGCGGCATGGAGCCGAGTGGAAGACGTGCTCGCCGAGCGCCAACTGGAAAAAGAACTGCGCGATATCTTCGAGGAAGATTAGATTATCGTTTCCTGACGCCTAAGCGTCGGGTTTCGCGGGACTGAAATCATGTCTTCCTCTTTGCCAGACAGTAGCCAGGCTTGGCTTGTGCTCAAATTCGGCGGCACCAGCGTGTCCAGCGCCGCCAACTGGCACAACATCGCAACCATCCTGCGGGCGCGCATCGCCGAAGGCTTCCGGCCCGTCGTCGTTCATTCCGCGCTCTCCGGAGTCACCGATCGACTGGAATCTCTGTTGACGGCCGCAACGGCCGGCACCCACGGCGCCGTTCTGGATGACATTGAGGCCGCACACCGCCGTCTCGCCGAGCAGTTAAAGCTCGTCCCGAACCGGGACTTTGAGGGCTTTCTGCGCGAGCTGCGTGACATTGCGAACCAGTCCTTTGCGCGCAGCATCGACGATGCGGTCCGAGCGCGCGTCCTGGCGATGGGCGAACTGTTGGCGACCACCTTGGGTGCTGAATTCTTAAACGCCCAAGGGATCGCGACCACCTGGGTGGATGCGAGGCGGGTGTTGCGCGCCGAAGAGCGGCAAGGTGCGACACGCAAGGCGAGCCTTTTGTCGGCGACCTGTGATTTTGCCCCCGACGCGCGCCTGCAGGCGGATTGGCATACGCTCAACCGAGTGGTGATCACCCAAGGCTTCATCGCGGCAAATGCCGCCGGCGACACCGTGCTGCTCGGCAGGGGAGGGTCCGACACCTCCAGCGCCTATTTTGCGGCCAAATTAAGTGCCGCACGTCTGGAGATCTGGACCGATGTGCCCGGGCTGTTTAGCGCCAATCCCAGGGCCGTACCCACCGCCCGGCTGCTGCGCCAGCTGCACTACGATGAAGCGCAGGAAATTGCCAGCAATGGCGCGAAGGTCTTGCATCCGCGTTGTGTGCTCCCGGTGCGCCAGTACAAGATTCCGCTGCATGTGTACGCCACCCAGGCGCCGCATCTGGAAGGCACCGTGGTGTCCGCCAATGTCGCCGACAGCGCCGCGCAGGTCAAAGCGATCGCGATCAGGAAAGGGATTACCTTGGTGTCAATGGAAAGCCCCGGCATGTGGCATCAGGTAGGGTTTTTGGCCGATGCCTTCCAAGTATTCAAGCAGCAAGGGCTGTCCGTCGATTTGGTCTCGACATCGGAGACCAATGTCACGGTCTCGTTGGATCCCACGGCCAACAGCTTAGACGGCGCGGCGCTCGCGCGTTTATCCTCGGCCTTAAGCGAGCTGTGCAGGGTTGAAGTTCTCGGGCCTTGCGCCTCCTTGAGTTTGTTGGGCCAGAATATTCGCGGCATCCTGCACGAGTTAGGATCCGCTTTCGAATTGTTTCAGGACCAAAAGATCTACCTGGTGACGCAGGCCGCCAACGATTTGAATTTCACCTTCGTCATCGATGAATCCCAGGGCGATCGTTTGGTGCAGCAGCTGCACGAACGACTCATTCAAAGCATTGGCTCGGATCGGGTGCTTGGCCCGACCTGGGCGCAATTATTTTCCGACCAGCGCGGCGCTGTGGCGCCGCCGCCGAATTGGTGGGAGCAGCCGCAGAAGCGCAGCCTATTGATCGACATCGCCACCCGCGAGTCGGCCGCCTATGTCTACGATTCGCAAACACTGGATGCGGCGATTGCCGCGGTGCTTGGCGTGAAGTCGGTCAAGCGTTGGGCTTACGCAATGAAGGCCAACTGGCATCCGGACATCTTGCGCAAGGTTTACGACGCGGGCCTGACCTTGGAGTGCGTATCGCAAGGCGAACTCGAGGCGGCGTTCGCCGCGGTGCCGGCGCTTGATCCTCAACGTGTGCTGTTTACGCCGAATTTCGCGCCGCGCGCCGAATACGAGTTCGGCTTCGCCCAAGGCGTCAAAGTCACGCTCGACAACCTTTACCCCTTGAAAATGTGGCCCGAGGTGTTCCGCGGCAGGGAGATCTTCCTGCGCATCGATCCGGGATTCGGGCGAGGACATCACAGCCACGTACGCACCGCCGGGGCACATTCGAAATTCGGCATTCCGGTTGGCGAAATAGATGAGTTGGTCGAACTCACCCAGTCGGTGGGCGTGCGAGTCACCGGGTTGCATGCGCATACCGGCAGTGGCATTTTTGACGTGTCCAATTGGACGGAAACCGGTGCGCTGCTCGCGGATCTTGCGCGGCGATTTCCGGAGGTCGCTGTCGTCGATCTCGGGGGAGGCATCGGCGTCCCGGATCAATCGGGGCACGGCGAGATCGACCTTCAGGTGCTCGACCGCGGCGTCGAGGGACTTGCCCGGCAATTTCCTCACATCGAATTCTGGATGGAGCCGGGCCGGTTTCTGGTGGCCAAGGCGGGCGTCCTGGTCACTGTGGTCACCCAGCTCAAGGGCAAGGGCGACATCCAATATGTGGGTGTGGCAACCGGAATGAACTCCTTGATTCGTCCCGCGCTCTACGGGGCTCATCACGATATCCGCAATCTCACCCGCCTTTCGGAAGCCTTGAGTTGCCGCGTCAATGTGGTCGGACCGATCTGCGAAAGCGCCGATCAATTGGGCGTGGACCGCTGGCTCCCGCAGACGCACGAGGGCGATGTGCTGTTGATCGCCAATTGCGGCGCCTATGGATACGCCATGTCCTCCAATTATAACCGCCGCCCACCGGCGCGAGAGTTTATGATTTGACTATGAAAGCGGTCGGTATCATCGGTTGGCGCGGCATGGTGGGTTCGGTGCTTCTCGAGCGGATGCGAGAGGAAAAGGACTTCGACCTCATCTCGCCGACTTTTTTCAGCACCTCGAAGGCGGGCACCGCCGGCCCGAAGGTGGGCGCATCGGCCGCCGAGGTGTACGACGCGAATGACATCGCGGCATTGGCGAAGCTGCCCATGCTCATCAGTACCCAGGGCGGGGACTACACGCAGGCCATCCATCCGCGTTTGCGCGCCGCCGGATGGAAGGGATTCTGGATAGACGCAGCCTCGGCCCTGCGGATGGAAAAGAACGCCGTGATTGTTCTCGATCCTGTGAATTTGCCGATTATCCAAGCGGCGCGCGAGCGCGGCATCAAGGACTTTATCGGCGGCAATTGCACCGTGTCGCTCATGCTGATGGCGGTCGCCGGGCTGCTTCGAGCCGGGGTCGTGGAATGGATCAGCGCGATGACCTACCAGTCAGCCTCGGGAGCGGGCGCGCAAAACATGCGCGAGATGCTCGAACAGATGGGCGTACTGCATGCATCCGCAGCGTCTTTATTGAAAAATCCAGCCGCCGGTATTCTCGAGATCGACCGGGCGGTGAGCGCCGCATTATCGGCCGAGGAGTTTCCTAAGGCGCACTTTGATGTGCCGTTGGCGGGAAGTCTCATCCCGTGGATCGACAAGGATTTAGGGAACGGTCAGAGCCGCGAGGAATGGAAGGCAGCGGCAGAGGCCAACAAGATCTTAGGGTCGGAATCTCATCCGGTGCCGATCGAGGGTATCTGTGTGCGTGTGAGCGCAATGCGCTGTCATAGCCAAGCGCTGACCATCAAGCTGACGCGGGATTTGCCATTGTCGGAAATTGAGGCCTTGATCGGCGCCGGCAATCCCTGGGTGCGCATCGTGCCGAACACCAAGGACGCCACGATTCGAGCGCTGTCGCCGGCGGCGGTGAGCGGCAAACTGGACATTCCGGTTGGCAGGCTGCGCAAGCTCGCCATGGGCGGCGAATATCTCGCTGCCTTCACGGTTGGCGATCAATTGCTGTGGGGCGCGGCGGAACCGTTGCGGCGCACGATGCGCCTGCTGCTTCCGCATCTGTAACCGATTATTTCACGGCGCCCACAGGACATCGACGGGCGTACGGGTTTGACGCAGCACTGCCCTCACCGGCATGTCCTGCACCGGCCCTTCGGCACTGGCGGCTAAATACGTGCGCCATTTATCCGCGCCGCTGAGGAGCAGCAGGATGCGGCGGCAGTCGAGCAGCGCGCTCAAGTTCAGGCTCAGGCGCGGTTGCGGCGCGATCGGCGAGCGCATCCCCACGCATCCTGCCGCCGCTGACAGATTCAAGGCACTCGTGAGATTCGGCGAGCCCGGAAACAACGAGGCGGTGTGACCATCGTCTCCCATGCCCAGCACCACGCCGTCGAAAGGACGCGGCACCCGCGCAAAGGTCTCCCACGCCGACACGGCGCCCATGTCGGGGGTGGGCGCCCCGTTCTTCAGGCCTTGAAAACGCGCCGCGGCCGCCGGCCCTTTCAGCAGCACATCGCGCACCAATTTCTCATTGCTGTCCGCATCCGTCGGGTCCACCCAGCGTTCGTCGGCCAGCGCGACGCACACTCGGCTCCAGTCGAGATCTTCGGCACCGAGCAATTGGAACAACCGCACCGGCGACTTTCCTCCTGACACCACAAGACTGGCCAGGCCGCGCGCGGCAATCGCGTCCTTAAGATTCGCGGCGAGCTGATCGGCGAGGGCGCGCGACAAGGCATCCATGTTCGCGAATTTTCGGGCGGGCGGTTCGAGGCTCATAGCCAAAGCGTAGCACGCAGGCGCGTTCTCGTAAGCCTGAGGCGGTATGGCACAATGCGGCCTGCCCTTCGGACGGCGCTGCCGGGCCGCGGGACTCCCACGTTTAAGGAATATCCGATGAAGGATTTGACTGAAAGTTCGATTGTCAAAAACATCCTACAAATGGCGCTGCCGCTCGCGGCGGGCATGGTCTTCCAGACCTTGTATTTTCTCATCGATCTGTACTTCGTGGCGGGATTGGGAGACGCCGCGATTGCCGGCGTGAGCGCTGCCGGCAACGTCATGTTCATCGTGTTCGCGGCGACGCAAGTGCTGGGTGTCGGCACCGTCACACTGATTTCGCACGCGGCCGGCCGCAAGGATCAGGCGGATGCGAACCTGGTGTTCAATCAAAGTCTGGCACTGGCGACCAGCTGCGCCTTGAGCACACTGGTTCTGGGATTTGTCGCCGGACCTCGCTATATCGGCGCGCTGGGCGCGGACGCCGCCACCACGGCCGCCGGCATTACCTATCTGTACTGGTTTCTACCCAGTCTCGCGCTGCAGTTCGCGCTGGTCGCCATGGGTTCCGCGTTGCGCGGCACGGGCATCGTCCGACCGGCCATGATGGTTCAGATCCTGACCGTGGTTTTGAACGCCATCTTGGCGCCGGTGCTGATCGCCGGCTGGGGAACCGGCCACCCGATGGGCGTCGCCGGCGCCGGGCTCGCGAGTTCGTTGGCGTTGGCCGCCGGGGTTCTGTTGCTCGGGGTGTACTTTCGCCGTCTCGAGAAGTACGTCGGATTTGATCGCACGCAGTGGCGACCCCGGACGGCGATTTGGCGCAGATTATTGCGCGTCGGGCTTCCGGCAGGGGGGGAATTTCTGCTCATATTCGTGCTGACGGGCGGCGCTGTACTGGATCTTGCGCCGCTTCGGTCCGGATGCTCAGGCGGGCTTCGGCATCGGTCAGCGAGTCATGCAGAGCATGTTCCTGCCCGCCATGGCGGTGGCCTTTGCCGCCGCACCCATTGTCGGGCAGAACTACGCCGCCAGAAAATTTCATCGGGTGCGCGATACTTTTGTGGTCGCGACGCTTATTGGCGGTTGCATCATGGTGGCCGTGACGTTGTTTGCTCAGTGGGGATCGGCTTGGGTGGTGCGTGCATTCACCAAGGACCCGACCGCGCTGACCGTGGCCACTCAGTACCTGAAAGTGATCTCGTGGAATTTCCTGGCCAACGGCATTGTGTTCACTTGCTCCGGCGTCTTTCAAGGTCTCGGCAACACAATTCCGGCGCTGTTGAGCTCGGCGAGCCGCCTGCTGAGCTTCATTTTGCCGTCACTGTGGTTGGCCTCCCAGCCGCACTTCGAATTGATTCAAGCTCTGGTATATCTCGGTGGCCAGCGTCACGCTGCAGGCGATGTTGAGTCTCTGGCTGGTGCGCAGGGAATTTCGGCTGCGATTATTGGCGCCGCAAGCGGTTCCGGCGTAACGTGACTCATGACGTTTAAAGACCTTCATTTCACTTGCCGGATGGATTGCGGCGCTGCTCATCTTGAGCGCCTATTGCCTGTTGTCGTTCGGTAAAATCCAACCTCGCTCTTGGGTTTATCAGACGATGAATATCGTCGGCGCGGCCGGTTTTATCATCAATTGCGCCTGGAACAATGCCTGGCCGTCGGTGGCGCTCAATGTCGTATGGCTCGGGATCGGCTTCTATGCGCTGCGGCGAAATTATCGCGCAACGCATCAAGGTCGTGACGCCTCCCTTAAGGCATGACGCGCTTGCAGCTCGCCGGCAACCTGTGCCAGCGACAGGCCTTTGTAAGTGAGCAGCAGCAGGGTGTGGTACACAAGGTCCGCGGCTTCGCCAATGATGTCGTGATCGGACTGCGCCACCCCCGCCAAAGCCAGTTCCAAGCCTTCCTCGCCGACCTTTTGCGCGATGCGAGTGATGCCCTGCTCGACCAGTTTCGCGGTATAGCTGCCTGCGGGCCGCTCGGCAATACGCTGCGCCACGATTTGTTCCAGCGTTCCCAAAAACTCCAGCCGCGAAGCGAAGGATCGCGGCGCTTCCTCTCCCCAGCAGGTCGGCGTGCCCAAGTGGCACGCGGGTCCTAAGGGCTTCGCGAGGATGAGCAGCGCATCGCGATCGCAATCGGCGCACACACGCTGCACCTCGAGGAAGTGACCGGAGCTCTCCCCTTTGGTCCACAAGCGGCCCTTGCTCCGGCTCCAAAAGGTGACGCGTCCGGTGGCCTGCGTCGCCGCCAGCGCCGCCGGGTTCATGTAACCCATCATCAGCACCGCGCCGGACGTGGCGTCTTGAATGATGGCCGGGATCAGGCCATCCACCTTTTTCCCAATCAAGCTCTGGCAATGTCATGGCCGTACCTCAATCCCGTTCGCGCGCAATTCGCGGCGCAGGTTTGGAATCGTAATCTCGCCGGAGTGAAATACGCTCGCGGCCAAGGCCGCATCGACCTGCGCCGTTTGAAATACCTCGACGAAATGTGCCGTGGCACCGGCGCCGCCCGAGGCCACCAAGGGTACATCACAGACCGCTCGCACGGCGCGCAGCTGCGCAAGGTCATAGCCCCCGCGCACGCCATCGCTCGCCATGCAATTGAGCACAATCTCGCCGGCGCCGCGCCGCTGCACTTCGGCCGCCCAGTCGATGGTGCTGCGCGCCGCGTCCCTGGCACGCCGCACATCGCCGGTAAATTGCTGCACGCGATACTCACCGGCGATCGTCTGGCTGTCGATGCCGACCACCACGCACTGCGCGCCGAATCGCTCGCTCAAGGCGTTGATCAGGTCCGGATCTTCAAGCGCCGGAGAATTGACGGATATTTTCTCCGCACCGGCTGCCAGTACCGCTTCGGCCTCGTGCACCGAGCTGATGCCGCCGGCAACGCAAAAGGGGATGTCCAAGGTGCGCGCCACACGCGATACCCAGGTCCGCTCCACGCAACGTCCCGCGGGGCTCGCGGAAATGTCGTAGAACACGAGCTCATCGGCGCCGTCGTCTCGATAGCGGGCGGCGAGGTCCAATATGCCGCCGACCACGCGATGATCGCGAAAACGCACGCCCTTGACCACTTGCCCGTCGCGTACGTCGAGACAGGGGATTATGCGTTTGGCAAGAATGGCCGCAACTCCTCCAGTGGAATCAGGTCTTCGAGCAACGCCTTGCCGCTGATGGCCGCGCTGACCCCCGTGCGAGTCAAGTCGCGCAGATCATCGGCATCGCGAACGCCTCCCGAGGCTTGCCATTCGAGGTGCGGATAACGCCGCACCGCTTCCTGATAGAGGCGGATATTGGGTCCGGTCAAGGCGCCGTCGCGGCCCACGTCGGTGCACAGGACGTGCTTGAGCTCCGAAGCGGCGTAATTATCGAGTGCGAGCCACAACGAGTGTTCCGATTGTCGTTGCCATCCGTGGGTCATAACCCGGGGCACGCCGTGATCATCGACCGACACATCGAAGGCCAGCGTCAGGCGTTCTGGACCGAAATGCTTAAGCCACGCCTGCACCTGCTCGACTTGAGCAAGGGCGGCACTGCCGACCACCGCTCGAGCGACGCCGGCGTCCAGCATCTGGGCGATCGCCGCGGTATTTCTCAACCCGCCTCCCACCTGTAGCTTCACGGCTGTCAGCCCCGCCAGCTCAATGATCATGGCTCGATTGTCGAGGCTTGCGTCCCGAGCGCCGTCCAGATCGACCAGGTGCAGCCAATCCGCGCCGAGGTCGCGATACTTCGCCAACAAACTGCGCAGGTCCCAGGGATAGCGCGTCTCGGCATCGAAATCCCCGTGCAGCAGCCGCACGCAGTGTCCGGCTCGCAAATCGATGGCGGGAATGAGACGCATGGCGCCGCTACCTACAGTGCTAGAAAATTCTGCAGCAGCCGCGCGCCCACGCCGGCCGAGCGCTCTGGGTGGAACTGTGTGCCGTAGAAGTTGCGCCATTGCACACAGGCGGTGAACGGCTCGCCGTACCAACAACTGGCGAGCGTGGCCGGGCCCAAGCTAAGCGCATAGCTGTGCACGAAGTAGACGTACGCGCTTTGCGGCACTCCGTCGAGCAGCGCGCCGGTGCGCTCGATGCGTAAGCGGTTCCAACCCATGTGCGGCACGGGCCGGCCCGCTGCCGGCGCAAAGCGCGCCGCGCAACCGGGCAAAACGCCGAGGCACCGTGCGTCGCCTTCCTCGGAGGCCTCGAACAGCAGCTGCATCCCCAGACAAATGCCGAGGACCGGCTGCTGCAATGCTGGAATCACCTCGTCCAAGCGCCCCTGCCGCAGCCGGGCCATGGCATCCCCAGCCGCGCCTACGCCGGGGAGAATGACGTGGCTTGCGGCGCGAATTCGTTGCGGATCCGCGCTCACCGCTGACCCTTCGCCGAGCCGCTCCAAAGCGAACTGCAGCGATGCGATGTTGGCGCCGCCGCTGGCGATGATGACGACGTCAACGCCGCTCACAGCATCCCTTTGGTGCTGGGAAGCCCGATGCCGTCGGGGCGTATCGCCTGACGCAGGCTGCGGCCCACGCCTTTGAAGCAAGCCTCGATCATGTGATGCGAGTTCTCGCCGCGCACACTTAAGTGCAGCGCAGCCCCCAAGGAGTGCGCCAGGGACCGGAAGAAGTGCGGCACCAGTTCAGTCGGTAGTTCGCCCACGCGTTCGCGGTTGAAGGTGCCTTGCCAGACAAAGAAGGGTCTGCCGCTTAAATCCAGCGCGACCTGCGCCTCCGCCTCGTCCATGGCCAGCAAAAAACCATAGCGTGCGATACCCCGTTTGTCGCCCAGCGCCTCACGCAGCGCCGTTCCCAACGCCAGCGCACAGTCTTCGATCGTATGATGCTCATCGATGTGCAAGTCGCCGCTGCACTTGAGGTTCAGCGCAAAGCCGCCGTGTTTCGCGATCTGCTCCAGCATGTGATCGAAAAGCCCTATTCCTGTGGCGATGCTGATCGGGCCCTCGCGCGACAGGTCGACATCGACCGCAACGTCGGTTTCCTGGGTTTTTCGGCGTACCTGGGCGTGGCGCGCCTGTCCTAGAATGCGCGCGGCAATGGCCGGCCAGGTCTGCTGCGCATCGCCCTCTAAGCAAATTTTCAGGCCCGTGACCTTAAGGTTCGCGGCGAATTCCAGGTCCGTGTCCCGATCGCCAATCATGAAACTGCGCTGCTGATCGAAGGGGTTGGCATCGAGCCAGGACTCAAGCATGCCGAGCTTCGGCTTGCGGCAGGGGCAGTTCTCGCGCTTGAAATGCGGGCACACGAATACCGCTTCGAACTCGATTCCCTGCGAGCTGAACAAATCCAAAATAAACCGATGCGCCTGTTCAAAGGCCTCGCGCGGGAAGCCCGGCGTACCCAGGCCATCTTGATTGGTGACCACGACGAAAGCGAATCCGGCCTGCTTAAGTTGCAGCAATGCCGGAATGACGCCTGGCATGAGACGAACTTTCGCCAGGCTGTCCACTTGTTCGTCCGGCACCTCTTCGTTGAGGGTGCCGTCGCGATCCAGAAAAACGATGCGCCGGGCACTCATGGCAGCCTCGCGCAATGCAGCAGCGCGTCGTGATCGGCGCGCGTCCCAACGGAAATCCGCAGCGAGCGCGGCAGCGCCGGATGGGCGCGCAGATCGCGAACCAGCAGCCCTCCCGCCAGGCTGTTGCTGAGGAAGCGGTCTGCGTCATGGCAGTCGATCAGCAGAAAATTGGCGTCGCTCGGCCAGACCTTGGCCACCAGCGGCGATTTGTTCAGCACCTCGCGCAAATATTCCCGCTCCGCCAGCAAGTCCTCGATCCGCCGCTGCGAAACGCCAAGCTGCTGCGGCATAAGTGCGAGCAGTGCTGCCTCCACCGTCGGCTGCGCAATGGCGTAGGGCGGTATGACACGCCTGGCCAATTGGATCAAGTGCGGCGCCGCCAGCAGCGCGCCGAGGCGGGCGCCGGCCAGCGCATGGGCTTTCGATAATGTGCGCAGGATTGCCAGCGTTTGGAACCGTTCCAGCCAGGGCGTCAGGGTGCCGGAGCGCGACCACTCGACATAGGCCTCGTCGATCACGACGATGGCTCTGCCGTCAAGCGCTCGGCACACATGCTCCAAGGCCGCGAGGCTCAGGAGATTTGCGGTGGGATTGTTTGGCGAACACAGATACACAAGCTTGACGTTGGGTCGCCAGGCGGCCAGCAGGCGCTCAGGATCTAAGGACCATCCGGACTCGCGGTTCAAGGGAATCTCGATCACCTCGGCGCCCTGAATGCGCGCGGCAGCCTGATACATCCCGAAGGTCGGGCCACATTGCAGGATGGCATCGGTGCCGGCGCGCAGAAAAATGCGCGACAACAAATCGATGGCTTCGTCGGCGCCGCGCGTAGCGAGTACCTGTGCGGCGGCAACGCCATAGAGCGCCGCCAGGCTCTCGATGAGCGCCTGCGGCTGCGGCTCAGGATAGCGATTGAGGCCGGCGCGGGTGGTGTCGCCCGCCGGTCGCCAGGGCACTTCGTTGGCATGCAGGCGGGTGAGCGAGGGCATCCAGGCGGCGTGGGCATATGCCTGCAGCGAGACGATCTCCGGGCGCGCCAATGCCAGTAGCGCGTTCATGCCAGCGCGGCCAGTCGGATGGTCACGGCGGCCGCGTGCGCATCCAAGCCTTCAAGCCGGGCCAACACCTCCGCCGTGGGCCCAAGTCCGCGCAATCCCGACGGCGTAAGCTCTTGCACGCTAATCCGCTTTTGAAAGTCCTCGAGCGATAAACCACTGTAGGATCGCGCGTGACCATAGGTGGGCAGCGTGTGATTGGGTCCGCTGCAATAGTCGCCGGTGGATTCTGGCGACCAGTTGCCGAGGAATACCGCACCCGCGGCGGTGACTTGCTTAAGCCAGCTACGCGCTTCGCGAATTTGCAGCAACAGGTGTTCGGGGGCGTAGTGATTCGCGATTTGGAACGCAATTTCGAGCGTGTCGACCACCACCAGGCGCATGGCCTGCACCGACTCCGCCAGAATCCTGGCGCGGGACAGGTCTCTGCATTGCAGCGTCACGCTGCGCGCCACCTCCTCGGCGAGCGCGGCGCTGGTCGTCACCAGCAACGCTTGCGCATCCGGACTGTGTTCTGCCTGTGCCAGCAGGTCGGCGGCCACGAAGTCGGCGCGCGCACTGTCGTCCGCTATCACCAGCACCTCGGTGGGGCCGGCCGGCAGGTCCACCGCCGCGCCCTCGCTGTCTTGGGCCACCAGCATTTTTGCCGCCGTGACCCACGAGTTGCCCGGACCGAAGAGCTTGTCGCATTTCGGAATGCTTGCCGTGCCATAGGCCATTGCCGCGATCGCTTGGGCGCCGCCCACTTTGAAAATTCGTTCGATGCCGGCGCGGCGTGCCGCGACCAGAACCGCCGCATTGGCCGCGCCATCGCGCCGCGGGGCCGTGCACATCACGCGCACCGGGCACGCCGCGATGGCCGCCGGCACCGCCAGCATGAGCGCCGTGGAGGGTAGGGGGGCAGAACCGGCGGGAACATAGAGACCTACGGCGCGAATCGGCACGCTGAATCGCTCGCACAGCACTCCCGGCGCGGTCTCGACGCGCAATGGCGCCGCGATCTGCGCTTCGTGAAATTTCGCAATGTTCGCGAGCGCGCGGTCGATGGCCGCATGCTGATCGGTGCTCAGCGCTCGCTCGGCGAGCTCGAATTCTTGTGCCGTTACCTCAAGAGCGCTGGGGCGCACGCCGTCGAATTTTTCGGTGAGCGCCAGCAGTGCGGCATCGCCGCCGCTGCGTACGCGCTCGATGATGTCGCGCGCGCTCGCGGTGATGTGCAGCAGGCCGCGTTGTGAAGGCCGCTGCAGCGCCTCGCGGCGCGCAGCATCGGAAAGGCAGTTCCAGTCGAGGATACGCAAATTGAAGTCCTAAGCCTTAGGCCAGCATTTTCTCGACCGGCAGGACCAAGACCGAGGTGGCGCCCACGGCCTTCAGTTCCTCGAGCGTCTCCCAGAACACATTTTCCCGGCATACCGCATGAACCGCCACTCGATCTCCCAGCCCTTCCAGCGGAATGACGGTCGGCGCCTCGCTGCCCGGCAACAGCTGCGCAATCGCCGCCAGCGCGGAGCGCGGCGCATGCAGCATGATGTACTTGCTGCCCTTGACCTGTTCGATGCCGTCGATACGCATCAGCAGGCGCCGCGTCCATTCCTGCTTTTCCAAGGGGATCGGCATCGGGGTGCGGATCAGCACGGCCTGGCTCTCGAGCACCGTGTGGGCCAGGCGCAGGTGATTGGCGGCGAGCGTCGAGCCGGTGGAAACCAGATCGCAAATCAAATCGGCGCGCCCCAGCCGCGGAGCGATTTCCACGGAACCGGACAGCACCACGACTTCCGCGTCGATGGCATTGTCGGCGAGAAAGCGCGCTAGGACATTGGGGTAGGTGGTTGCGATGCGCTTGCCCTGCAGCGACTTGGCGTCCTGATAGTCGAAGCCGTCGGGCACCGCGATACAAAGGCTGCAGCGGCCAAAGTCCAGCAGCTGAACCGTTTCGAATAGGGGGCCGATGCCTCGTGCTTGGAACGCCAGACGCTTCTCTTCGACGACGTTCAGTCCCACCAAACCGAGATCACAGACATCTTCCTGCACCAGGTCAGGAATATCGTCATCGCGCACGAACAGCACGTCGAGCGGCATATTCTCGCCGTAGCACATGAGCTGGTCCTTGGCGCGGCTGTACTTAAGACCGCAACGGGACAGCAGCTCAAGTGAATTGTCGGTGAGACGGCCGCTCTTCTGCACGGCGATCTTGAGGCGCATGGGATCGCCTGAGGCGCTGACGCTATGCATTGAGCTTCAACCGCTCGGTCACTACCCGATACCCGCCGTTACCCGACATCAAGTAGCGCGCGACGCGCCCCACGGTGGTGACGCTGACGCCGGTCTGCCGGTGGATCTCGCGATAAGGCAAGCCGCGCTCCAGCAGCTCGACCACGGCCCAGCGATCCGCCATCGCCTGCAGTTCTGCGGGCGTGCACAGGTCGCGGAAAAAGCTGCGGCACTCCTCGATCGAGCGCAGCGCCAGGATCGCGCTGCAGAGTGCACGCTCATGTTGTTGCTCCTGGCGCAGCGTGACCGGCCGGTTGGTTTTCATAAGAGGTACCCGCTTTTATCAGCCGTTCGGACAATGCACTAATGTACTAGTACGTTAATACATTGCATGAATCGACGCAAGCGCCGGACGGGTGAAATGCCTTGACGCGACCGGGACGCCTGCCTAAAATTCATAGGCTTATCTAGACCGGCTGAGGGAAAGGCCCTTAGAAGCCGGGGCAACCATCCACAAGCCTAAACCGCTGGGAACGGTGCCAACTCCTGCGGGAACGCGCCCAAAAGCGCGAATCCGGTAGATAGGCAGCCGATTGCGCGTCACCGCGACTTTTTGGCTACGAGCCGATGCTCCAGGGGTTATGTCGCCTATAGGAGCTTCAGCGCAAGTGGTCGAGAATTCTTCAATTCTAAATCCCATCGACGAAACCTTGAGCTTAAAGGCGCTCGAATTGCATCACGGGGATTCCTTACCCGATGCAAGAGTGGCCTTCCGCCTGGTCGGGAATGAACAAGGACCCGTGGTAGCGGTGCTCGGCGGAATCTCCGCTCATCGTATCGTCACCGGGCTGCCGGGCGAGGGCTGGTGGCCGGAAATGGTCGGTCCGGGACTCGGCGTTGATACCCGACAGTATTTGGTCTTAGGCATCGACTATATCGGCGGTCGCGGCGACAGTTCAACGCCCAGCGCCGGCGGCAAATTCCCGCCCATCAGCGCCTACGATCAAGCGGCGGCCATGAGCCGGATCGTGCGTCATCTGGGCTTAAAATCCCTGCACGCGATCGTCGGCGCCTCCTACGGCGGCATGGTCGCGCTGTGCTTTGCGGAGCGCTACCCGGAACTTATCGGGCATATCGTGGTGTTGAGCGCCGCCGATAAAGGCCAGGTGCTCTCGACGGCGTGGCGCAGCGTACAGCGCCAGATCGTGCGCGAGGCCATAGCGCGCGGCGATGGTGCCGCGGGGCTCAAGCTCGCTCGAGCCCTGGCGATGGCAACTTATCGCAGCCCGATAGAATTCGCGCTCAGATTCGGCGGTCCGCCGTCACGGACCGCCGATCGATATCGATTTCCGATCGAGGAGTATCTGTTCGCGCGCGGCGATGACTATGTGCAGAAATACCGCGCCGAATCGTTTCTTACGTTGAGCGAATCGATCGATCTGCATCAAATGGATGCGACGCGGGTACATACGCCCGCAACCTTGATCGCCGTGCGTGAGGATCAACTCGTGCCGTTCAACGACATGCAGGCCTTGTCCGCGCGGCTGAACGGGCCGCGCCAACTGATCGAGATCAATTCCATTTTCGGACACGACGCCTTCTTGAAGGAAGGCGCCGCCCTGACCCCCATCATCAAACACGCCCTTGCGGAGCAAACATCATGAGTAGCAAAGCGCCGCCGAAGAAGATCGCGACGCGCGCGGTTCGCGCCGCACTGGCATCGGACGCACATCACGGCGCGGTGGTGCCGCCGATTTACTTGTCGACGAATTTCGCATTCGAAGGCTACAGCCAGCCGCGCAAGTACGATTACACGCGTTCCGGCAACCCGACGCGCGATCAGCTGGCCGGCGCTTTGGCGGATCTGGAGGGCGGCGCGGGCGCCATCGTGACCTGCACGGGCCTGGCCGCCGTCACCCTGATCCTGGCGAGCTTGCCCGCCGGGGCGCGCGTCATCGCCCCGTACGATTGCTACGGCGGCACCTACCGCTTGCTTGCCGCCTTGCATGCCAAGGGCAATCCTCGTGGTCGACTTCATCGATCAGAGTAACGCGGTTGAATTGAGCGCGGCGCTCGCATCGGGAGCGAAGCTGGTGTGGATCGAGACTCCCAGCAATCCATTGCTGCGCGTGGTCGACATCCGCGCGATCGCCGAGGCGGCGCATGCCGTGGGCGCGCTGGCGGTTGTCGATAATACGTTTCTCTCGCCGGTCTGGCAGCAGCCATTGTCGCTCGGCGCCGATCTGGTGATGCACTCCACGACCAAGTATCTGAACGGTCACAGCGACGTGGTCGGCGGCGCGGTCATTTCCAGCACTGCGGATTTGCACCAGAATCTTTGTTGGTGGGCCAATGCCATCGGCGTGGCCGGTGCGCCGTTCGACAGTTTTCTTACCCTGCGCGGCGTGCGCAGCCTGCACGCGCGCATGCGTGTACACGCCGAGAATGCCGCCGCCGTGGTGCAGTTCCTGACGCAGCACCCGCAAGTGCAGCGTGTGTACTACCCCGGTCTTCCCGACAATCCCGGCCACGAAATCGCGCGCCGTCAGCAAAGCGGATTCGGCGCCATGCTGAGCTTCGAACTGGCCGGCGGCGAGCCGGCGATCGAGGCGTTTCTCACCGGACTTGAGTGCTTTACGCTGGCCGAATCGCTCGGCGGCGTGGAGAGTCTCATCGCCCACCCGGCCAGCATGTCGCACGCCGGCATGGAAGAATCGGCGAGGTTGCGCGCCGGCATAGGTCCCGGACTGTTGCGCGTTTCGGTGGGTATCGAAGATCAAGCGGACCTAGTTGCCGATCTGCGCGCGGGCCTCGAGCGTGCCGCTAAAAGGCAGCCAACACCGCATCGGCAGCGGCGCGTGTCGTGATCGACGTGCCGGCCGAGGCAAGATCGGCGGTCAAGGCGCCGCTGCTGATGGCGTGGTGGACCGCGTCCTCCAGAACCTTCGCCTCGGTGTTCAATCGCAGCGCATAGCGCAGTAGCATGGCCGCGCTCAAGATTGCCGCGTAGGGGTTGGCAATGCCGCGCCCCGCAATGTCCGGCGCGGAGCCGTGAATGGGCTCGAATAGCCCGCCGCGCGCGTCGGCACCGAGCGACGCCGAGGGCAACAACCCCATGGAACCGGCGAGCATCGACGCTTCATCGGTGAGAATGTCGCCGAACATATTTTCAGTCACGATGACGTCGAAGTCGCGCGGTCTTTGCAGCAGGTGCATGGCCGCCGAGTCCACCAAGAGGTGCTCGAAGGTCACATCCGGAAATTCGGCCGGTAAGAGCAGATTGACGGTGGAGCGCCATAGGCGCGAGGTCTCGAGCACGTTGGCCTTGTCCACCGAGGTCAACTTCTTGCGCCGGGTGCGCGCCAAACCGGCGGCTAGCCGCACGACCCGCTCGATTTCCCTTAACGTGTAGCGGCACACATCGGTCGCTTCGGTCGCCGTGCGCGTCTTGGCGCCGAAATAAATGCCGCCGGTAAGCTCGCGCACCACCATGATATCGACGCCGCGCAAGCGGTCCGCCTTGATCGGCGAGGCATCGAGTACCGCGGGGTGCGGCACCACGGGGCGCAGATTGGCGAACAGCCCCAAGGCCTGCCGCAGCTGCAACAGGCCCTGTTCCGGCCGAACTTTGGCATTGGGGTCGGACCACTTCGGACCGCCGACCGCGCCCAGCAAAATCCCATCCGCGCGCTGCGCCAGCGCGAGAGTTGCCGGCGGCAGTGGCAAGCCGGTGGCGTCGATCGCCGCGCCGCCCACCAGCGCCGGCTCAAATTCGAATTGATGCTCGAACCTGCTGGCCACCTGACTCAAGGCGCGCACCGCTTCGGCAGTGACTTCGGCGCCGATGCCGTCGCCGGCGAGGACCGCAATCAGCGCTTTCATCTAGCGCCGCATCGCCTCGAAGCGCTCGATCGCATCGAGTTTGCTGCGCAGGTAGCCGAGTTCATCCAGGCCGTTCAACAGGCAGTGGCGCGCAAATGCCTCGATGGGCATGGGGACCGAAGCGCCCGTCGGCAACGTAAGCCGCGCGGCTTGCAGATCAATTTCCACCTCGGCGCCGGGATGCTCGAGCAGCCATCGTGAGGTCGGCTCGTCGACGACGATGGGCAGCAATCCGTTCTTCAACGCGTTGCCGCGGAAGATATCGGCAATCTGCGTGCTGATGACGGCGCGAAAGCCAAAATCAAGCAATGCCCATGCGGCGTGCTCGCGCGAGGAGCCGCAGCCAAAATTTCGACCGGCCACCAGGATTTGAGCGCCGCGCGCTTCAGGGCGATTTAAAACAAAGTCTTGCTTCGGCGAACCATCGCCGTGGTAGCGCCAATCGGCGAACAATTGCTTGCCCAGGCCATCCTTGGTGGTCGTCGTCAGAAAACGCGCAGGAATGATTTGATCGGTATCGACGTTGCTGGATGCGATAACGACGGTTCTCGACTTTATATGCCTGACCGCCTGCATCACATCAACTCACGCGGGTCCGCGATCCTACCCTTGACGGCGCTCGCGGCGGCGGTCAGTGGACTGGCCAACAAGGTTCGCGCGCCGGTTCCTTGGCGACCCTCGAAATTGCGATTGCTGGTGCTGATGGAATACTCGCCGGCGGCCACGGTGTCGCCGTTCATGCCGAGGCACATGGAGCAGCCCGACTCGCGCCAGTCCGCGCCCGCGGACTTGAAAATGTCCGCCAGTCCCGCAGCCTCGGCCTGCTGCTTGATCCGTTGCGATCCTGGCACGATGAGCAGGCGAACACCGGGGGCGACCCTGCGCCCTTTGAGTATTTGCGCGGCGGCTTGCAGATCCTCGAGCCGTCCGTTGGTGCAGCTGCCGATAAAGACCACGTTGACGGGCTTACCAAGCATGCCATCGCCGGCGTGAAAGCCCATGTAGCGCATCGCCTTGTCGAAAATCTCGTCGCCCGATCTGCTCGGAATTGTGGCCCCGATCGGCACCACCATGCCGGGATTGGTGCCGTAGGTGATCATCGGCTCGATGCGCGCGGCATCGATGTCCACCGCGGCATCGAATGTCGCTCCAGGATCGCTGGCGAGAGCGCGCCAGCGCGCCACCGCGGCGTCCCAATCCTCGCCCTGAGGGGCTCGCGGCCTACCCTTAAGGTACTCGAAAGTGACTTCATCCGGAGCAATCATGCCGGCGCGGGCCCCGGCTTCTATCGACATATTGCAGACGGTCATGCGCTCATCCATGGACATGGCGCGCAGCGTCGATCCGCGATATTCCAGCACATGGCCTGTGCCGCCCGATACGCCGATTTGGCCGATGATGGCGAGGATGAGATCCTTGGCCGTCACACCGGCACGCAATTTACCCTCGACATTGACCGCAAAACTCTTTGGTTTACGCTGCAGCAGCGCCTGGGTCGCAAACACATGTCCGACCTCGGTGGTGCCGATGCCGAAGGCGAGGGCGCCGAAGGCGCCGTGTGTGCTGGTGTGGCTGTCGCCGCACACAATCGTCATGCCAGGCTGCGTGCATCCGAGCTCGGGGCTGATGATGTGCACGATACCGCGCCGCGCGTCCCGCAGGCCGAAAAGCTCGATGCCGAATTCAGCGGCATTTTGCTCTAGCTGCCGCACCTGCATTGCGGCGGCGTCCACTTTGATCGGCACATTGCCGAACACCTGATCGGTGTGGGTCGGCGTCGAATGGTCCATGGTCGCCAGCGTTCGCTCGGGACGGCGCACCGGCAGGCCGAGGGACTTCAGCATGCTGAATGCTTGCGGCGTCGTGACCTCGTGCACCAGGTGCAAATCGACATACAGTACGGCGGGCGTGTCCGGCGTTTCGGCGACGACTTCGTGCGCCGCCCAAACCTTATCGAACAGGGTGCGCGCGGTCATCGCTTAGGCGTTGCTGGCTTCCAGCCATGGCATGCGGGCGCGCAATTGGGCGCCCACCTTTTCGATTGAATGCGTCAAATCCGCCTTCAGCAGTTTTGAATACTTGCGGCGGCCGCCCTTGTTCTCCGCAATCCATTGGCGCGCAAATTTGCCTTGCTGAATTTCCGTCAAGATCTTGCGCATTTCTTTTTTCGTGGCCTTGTTCACGACGCGCGGTCCACGGGTTAAATCGCCGTACTTGGCCGTTTCGCTGATGAAGCGATGCATTTTTGTGATCCCGCCCTCGTGCAGCAGGTCGACGATGAGCTTCAGTTCATGCAGGCACTCGTAGTAGGCCACCGCGGGTTGGTAGCCCGCTTCCACCAGCGTCTCGTAACCCTTGACGACCAACTCCGTCGCGCCGCCGCACAGCACAGCCTGCTCGCCGAACAGATCGGTTTCCGTTTCCTCGCCGAAGGTGGTCTCCAGTACGCCGCCGCGCGTGCCGCCGATGCCGTCCGCATAGGCCAGGGCCTTGGCCTTCGCCTGTTTGGACGGATTCTGGGCGACCGCAATCAAGCAGGGCACGCCTCGACCCTGCTGGTACTGGCGCCGCACGAGATCTCCCGGCCCCTTCGGTGCAATCAAGACCACGTCGAGATCCTTGCGCGGCTTGATCTGCGCGAAGTGGATGTTGAACCCGTGAGCGAACAGCAAGGTGGCGCCCTTCTCGAGGAAGGGCTTCAGCTCCGCGTAGAGAGCCTTTTGCGTAAGATCCGGCACCAACATGGCCACCAACTGCGCGCCTTTGACCGCTGCCCGCGGCTCGAGTGCTTGCAGTCCGTCCTTCTTCGCCTT
This sequence comes from uncultured Gammaproteobacteria bacterium, assembly GCA_963749775.1. GTDB lineage: Bacteria > Pseudomonadota > Gammaproteobacteria > Steroidobacterales > Steroidobacteraceae > Bog-1198. The sequence continues at coordinate 198,239 of CAVVPB010000001.1, read as the reverse complement.
GCGCCAGCTGTCGCCCTTGCGCACGCCGACCACCACGTCGTAGCCGCTGTCGCGCAGATTGAGCGCGTGCGCGCGTCCCTGACTGCCGTAGCCGAGCACCGCGATGCGCGCTCCGCGCAGCGCTTTTCTATCGACGTCTTTTTGCGAATACAAACGCATGCAAATCTCCTACGCTTTTTGCGCTCGATAAAATGCGAGACCCCGCTTAAAGACTGTCGCGGCCTTAAGCGGGGTCCCCAAAAAATGCGCTTAAATGCTTTGTGAACTAACAGCAAATAGCACCACAGAATCTCATATGATGCAAGGCATACCAGGCACCGCCGCGGTGTCGTGAGGACTAGTTTCATGAATCTCGAGAGCAATGTTTCCGTGCCGTTGTGGCTGTTGTACGAAGATGAAATCGAGGCCTGGCGCGCAGCTCAGTCACCGCCCGCGCGGCAGTGGCTCACCGAGCAGAATTTCAAGGCCGAGAAGCACCGCGTCGCGCTGCTGCCGGATTCCGGCGGCGCTCTCGCGGCGGCGGTCGCAGGTCTGGGCAAGCGGCAGGGAGAACTGTCGATGTGGCACGCGGCGGGATTCGCCGAGCGATTGCCGCCGCGCCGTTTCCATCTGGCGCAGCAATTCACGGCGAGCGAAGCTGCGCAACTCGCCTTAGGCTTTGCCTACGGCGGATATCGTTTCGAGCGCTACCGGCCCTCGAAGAGCGATGCCGCAAGCCTCGATCCGCCGCCCAATGCGAACATGCAATTCGTGGCGAACGCCGCCGAGTCGCTGCGCATGGCGCGCGACTGGATCAATACCCCGGCCGGCGACTTCGGTCCGGCGGAATTGGCTGCTGCGGCGCGTCAGCTCGCTGAGCGGCACCACGCCGCGTTCAAAGAATGGGTCGGCGAGGAATTGCTGTCGGCAAATTTTCCCGCCATTCACGCGGTGGGGCGTGCCAGCAGCGCCGCGCCGCGCTTGGTTGAGCTGCGCTGGACACCGCCCGGCGGCGATAATTACCCGTGCTTGACACTCGTCGGCAAGGGCGTGTGCTTCGACAGTGGTGGTCTGGATATCAAGTCGGGTGCGGGCATGGCGCTGATGAAAAAGGACATGGGCGGCGCGGCCGTCGCACTGGCGCTCGCGCATCTGCTCATGAGCACGAGAGTGCGCGCGCGAGTGCGCGTGTTGGTGCCGGCGGTCGAGAACGCCATCAGCGGCAACGCCTATCGGCCGGGCGATGTGCTGGCCACGCGCAAGGGCTTGACGGTCGAAGTGGGCAACACCGACGCGGAGGGACGTCTGGTGCTGTGTGATGCCCTGGCTTACGCCGATGCCGAGCGGCCGGATTTGATCATCGATTTTGCGACGCTCACCGGGGCGGCGCGCGTCGCATTGGGGCCGGAGCTTCCGGCCCTGTTCGGCAGCGACGAGCGCATGGTGCATGAATTGGCGCGCGTTGCCGCCGCCGAGCACGACCCGCTCTGGCCGATGCCGCTGTGGGCCGGCTACGACGATGAACTGGCCAGCAAGATCGCCGACCTGAACAATGTAGCGTCCTCGACCTTTGCGGGCGCAATTTTCGGCGCGTTGTTCTTGAAACGCTTCGTGAGCGAATCGCCGTGGCTGCACGTCGATTTGTATGGGTGGAACACCAAGGATCGCCCGGGTCGTGGTGTCGGTGCCGAGGCCCAAGCGTTGCGCGGCGCGTATCGCTACTTGGTGGAGCGCTACGGGATTGCGTAAGCTTGATGGCATGCGAAAGAAACCTCCCATCGATGCCCGGCGCTATTCGCGCGTGGTGGTCGATGGCGTAAAGCAGGCGCCCAGCCGTTCGATGCTGCGCGCCGTCGGCTTCAGCGATGCCGACTTCGACAAGCCGCAGGTCGGGGTTGCTTCGACGTGGAGCAACTTGACGCCCTGCAATATGCACATCGACGCGTTGGCGCGGTTGGTCGCCACGGGTGCCGAGGCTGCGGGTGCCAAGGCGATTACGTTTAATACCATCACGGTATCGGACGGCATCTCGATGGGGACTCCCGGCATGCGCTACTCGCTGGTTTCGCGCGAGGTCATCGCCGATTCCATCGAGACGGTCGTCGGCGCCCAGGGCTTTGACGGTGTCGTCGCCATCGGCGGGTGCGATAAGAACATGCCGGGATGCATGATGGCGCTGGCGAGACTCGACCGACCCGCGGTGTTCGTCTATGGAGGCACCATCCGTCCCGGGGCCGATCGACGCGACATCATTTCGGTTTTTGAGGCCGTGGGTGCTCACGCCCAGGGAACGGTTTCTGAACAACAGTTGAAATTCGTGGAGCGCAGCGCGATTCCCGGGCCCGGCGCATGCGCCGGCATGTATACGGCCAATACCATGGCCTCCGCCATCGAAGCGATGGGGATGAGTCTGCCGAACAGCTCCGCGCAGGACGCCATATCCGCACAAAAGCACGATGACTGCGCGCGCGCCGGAGCCGCTGTGGTGAACCTGATCAGGCGCGGCATTACGCCGCGCCAAATCGTCAACCGCAAGTCGCTGCAGAATGCGATTACGGTGGTGATCGCACTCGGCGGTTCGACCAATGCTGTGTTGCACCTACTGGCGATTGCCTCGTCGGCGGGCGTGAATCTCAAACTGGACGACTTCACCCGGATCGGCAAACGCGTGCCCGTTTTGGCGGATTTGCGTCCCAGCGGACGATATTCAATGTCGGAGTTGGTCGCCGTCGGCGGAATTCAACCGCTCATGAAGACACTGCTGGATGCCGGCCTGTTACATGGCGATTGCCTCACGGTGACAGGGGCGAGCTTGGCCGAGAATCTGCGCTCGGTTGGGGCCTATCCTGAGGGTCAGGACATCGTGCGGCCGTTGAGTGATCCCATCAAGAAAGACAGCCACTTGGTGGTGTTGTACGGCAATCTCGCTCCCGAAGGCGCAGTTGCGAAGATTACGGGCAAAGAGGGTTTGAAATTCCGGGGCAGGGCGCGCGTATTCAATTCCGAAGAGGGCGCATCGCAGGGAATCTTGAGCGGCAAGGTTCGGGCGGGTGACGTGGTGGTGATTCGCTATGAGGGGCCCAAGGGTGGGCCCGGAATGCGGGAAATGTTAAGTCCCACCAGCGCCATCATGGGCAAGGGCCTGGGAAGCGAAGTGGCCTTGATCACCGATGGTCGATTTTCCGGCGGCAGCCACGGCTTCGTGGTCGGTCATGTGTCGCCTGAGGCGGCGATTGGCGGTCCGCTGGCCTTGGTAAGGTCCGGTGATGCCGTCACAATCGACGCGCAGCGCCGCGAAATAACGCTGCACGTGGCGGCGGCGGAACTCAAGCGCAGGCGCAATTCCTGGACCCCGCCGAAGCCCTACGCGCGTCGCGGCGCCCTGGCAAAATATTCCCGGGAGGTCAGCAGCGCGTCCTTGGGAGCTGTCACCGACCTCGAGCGAAAACCCTCGAATTCGGCCAAGGCGTCGTGATATCGGCCCTGTATGGGACGTAAGTCTGCTTGCAGTTCGGGCTGGATGTGTGTCACGCTTCTTAACTCGCCGAGGGGGACTTGCAAGGGACGCTGCTGGGAAAACCAGTGCGCGAGTCCGAGGCGTGCGCAACGCGCAAGATCAAGTTTAGGGGTAGGGTCGTAAAGACTTATGTATAGATACGAAGAGCCATCACTATTTTCCGGTAGAAGGGGCGCGGCATTTGCTGCCGTTATCCTGCTGCATGTATTCATCGTGTGGGGATTTTATTCTGGACTAGCCGGCCAGCTGGTGCAGAAGATCATTCCGCCGGTTGAGATCGCGCAAATAGAAAAGCCCAAGGATATCGACAAGCCGCCGCCCCCGCCGCCCAAGCTCGAAGAAATCAAGCCGTACGTACCGCCGCCGGAATTCGTCAATATTCAGGCGCCGGCTGAGACCACGGCGATCACTCAGATTACCCAAGACCGAACGCCACCGCCTGCGCCGGTCGTGGCGGCCCCGGTGCAGCATACGATCGTCGGGGCCAAGATGGATCCGAAGCATCCGTTCAAGATCGGTGAAGAGTATTATCCCGATGCGTCCCGACGCGCCGGCGAAGAAGGCCGATGCATCGTTCTGGCGCACGTTTCGGCGACCGGCCAAATTCTTGATGCGAGCATACAAACGAGTTCGGGCTTCCCGCGCCTGGACGAAGCCTGTTTGAAAGGCGTGAAGGGGCAAAAGGCGCTTCCGGGAATGGAAGACGGCAAGCCGGTGGAAGGCCAATTCGCGTTTGCGATCGTATGGAAGCTCACGGGCAAGTAAATCGGTATTTTGATTCGCGACCTATAGTTTTTTTCTCCATTAATTTTAATTTTCTTTTAGAGGGAATCGGTCAATGCAAGAGACAGTTGTTGAAAACCCATATGGCCTTGGCGCGCTCATTGCCAACGGCAATATCGTCAGCAGATCGATCCTCGTCGTTTTGTTGATCATGTCGCTGATGACATGGTTCATCATGATCACCAAGTTTTTCGATCAGCGCCGCCTGAGGCTTCAGGCCATCGAAGCGGAAAAAGAGTTTTGGAGTTCCTCCAGTCTCACCGACGCCATCGGTAAATTGAAGGGAGGATCCAACCCGTTTCGTGCGTTGGCGGAGACGGGCAAGCAGGCCTATGAATATCACGAGGTCAACAAGACGCGCTTGTCCGGTGCCATCGGGACGAGCGAGTGGATCACCGAATCACTGCAGCGCACCGCCGATGCCATCATCAGCCGTCTGCAGACGGGCTTACCGGTGTTGGCGTCTGTCGGCGCCACGGCGCCCTTCGTCGGCTTGCTCGGTACCGTCATCGGCATCTACAACGCGTTGATCGCGATCGGGGTGTCGGGACAGGGTTCCATCGAAAAGGTGGCAGGTCCCGTCGGCGAGGCGTTGATCATGACCGCCATCGGTTTGGTGGTCGCGGTACCCGCCGTGTTGGGCTATAACGTGCTTCTGCGCCGCAACAAGGCAGTGCAAGAGCGAGTCAGCCACTTCACGCACGAGCTGCACGCGTACCTGATTTCGGGCGTGAAGATGGGCCTCGGCATGGATAAGCCGATTTCGGTCGGCAAGCCCGCCCCTGCTGTTGCGCGCTAGGAACTGAAGATCCATGGCGCTACATGTAGGGGGTAAGGAGGAAGAAGCCGAGGCGATGTCGGACATCAACGTCACGCCGCTGGTCGACGTGATGTTGGTGCTGCTGATCATTTTCATCATCACCATTCGCGTCATCCTCCAACAGGTGCCGGTGCAGCTGCCGAAGGCGACCAATCTGGTTACGCAGACCAGGCCTGAAAACATCACGATTGCCGTGGACAAGCAAGGCGCCATCTACTGGAACACGAAGCTATTGTCGGGCCAAGATGAGTTGCTGGCGCAACTGCGCCAAATCGCGGGTAAAGATCCGCAGCCAGAAGTGCACATTCGCGGCGATTCGAATGTGCGGTATCAGTTTGTAGGCCAGGTGCTGGTGGCGACCCAGAGGATCGGTATCAAGAAAGTGGCTTTCATTACCGAACCCGATCGTCCCGGCGCGACAAGGTAGGAGATAACCCATGGCCATGAGTGTAGGCGGGAAAGGCGAAGGCCAATCCTATTCCGAGATCAACATGACGCCGTTGATCGACGTGATGTTGGTACTGCTGATTATTTTCATCATCACGCTTCCAAACCAGACACACGCGGTAAAGATCGATAATCCGCTGCCGCCCCCGCCCAATTTTGTACCGCCGCCGCCGCCCGAAGTGATTGACCTGACCATCGACTTCGATGGCACGCTGCTGTGGAACAAGAGTCCGGTCGACCGCAAGACGTTGCAGGGCTACATCGAGTCGGAAGCACAGAAGCAGCCCCAGCCGGAAGTGCACATCACGGTCGATAAATTTGCCAAATACGAGATCGTCGCGCAGACGCTGGCTGATTTGCAGCATCGCGGATTAAAGAAAATAGGCTTCGTCAACAACGATTTCTTCTAAAACAGGTATCCCCGGGTGATATGCGGCGCGCCAACCCTACATGGTTTCGCGCCGTTTGTTTGAGCAACAACAGTCAAGATGCCGCCGGCACGGCCCATATGCCGTGCGCAACGATTACGGTACATAACGAGGATTGCTAATGAGCCATTCGATACAGGATATTCGCCGCCAGCCTGGGTTCTTCAAGGGCATGGCGGCGAGTGCAGTACTGGCCCTGGTCTGCCTTACGGCAATGTCTCCCGCGGCGCTGTCCGCCGAAAAGCCGGAGATCAGCCGCTCCATTGCCAAAGAGATGACGGCCGCGCAAAAGGCGATGCAGGCCAACCAATGGTCGGAAATGATCAAGAACCTCGAGGCCGCGGAGGCCAAACCGGGCCTAACCGCTTACGACAAGACCAAGATCAATGACTTCAAGGGCTACGGCTACATCAAACTGAACAATATGAAGGCCGCGCAGTCAGCCTACGAGGCCGCAATTGCCGCCGGCGGCTACACAGCGGAAGAAACGGCCAGGACCACCCGCATGTTGTTTCAATTGGCCGCGCAAAACCAGAGCCCCAAGGCGATTGAATACGGCAAGGTCGCCACCGAATCCGGCACCGCGACCCCCAATGATTTCTTGATCATGTCGCAGCTGTACTACGTGCAAAAGGATTGCAAGAATGCCGTCATTTGGGGCGACAAGGCGCTTACCCAATTCCGTAAGGCGAATGAGACGCCCAAGGAAGTGCTTTTCCAGATCAAGCTCCAGTGCGCCAGCGATGGCGGTGATTCGGCTGCCATGATGGCTGCGCTCTACGATTTGGTTCGGCTCACCAACAAGACCTCCTATTGGAACAATTTGATTCGGCTCGAGCGCCAGGATGAGCGTGATGACGCCAACACCTTGATGATCTACCGCGTCATGCACGACACCAATTCCATGAACGCGGATACTGACTATATCGAAATGGCGCAATTGCTCGCCGACAAGGGCTTGCCCGGTGAAGCGCAGATGGTCCTGGAACAGGCGACGAGTTCCGGCGTGCTCAAGGAAGAACACAAAGAGCGTACCACCCGCTTGCTGAACTCCCTGAAGACCCGCGCGGATGCGGACAAGAAGAGCCTGCCGGCACAAGAGGCCGAGGCTTCCAAGAATCCGGCAGGCCAGCTCGACGTCAAATTGGGCGAAGTCTACTTCGGCTCCGGCGACTATCAGAACGCGGTCACCGCGATTAACCGCGGCATTCAAAAGGGTCAGGTCAAGCAGTTGGACGAGGCGTATGTCTACCTCGGTCGATCCTACGCGGCTCTGAAGAATTATCCCGAAGCCAAGAAAGCATTTGCCCAGCTCAAGGCGGTGCCGAAGGTCAGTCCCCGCGTCCTCAAGCTGTGGGAATTGTATTCGGACAAGCTCGGATCGTAGTCTGACTTAAGACTCATCAAGGAGTACTTATGGCGATCAAGGCCGGCGATAAGATGCCTGAAGGGGCGTTCACACGCATGACCAAGGACGGTCCGCAAAAAATGACCACGGAGCAGCTGTTTGCGGGCAAGACCGTGGTGCTGTTCTCGGTGCCTGGCGCATTTACGCCCACCTGCGATGCCAAGCACTTGCCCGGCTTTGTCGAACTGGCCGATCAGATCAAGGCGAAGGGCGTCGATACCATCGCCTGCACGGCCGTGAATGACGTGTTCGTCATGAATGCGTGGGGCAAGCACGGCGGCGTGGCCGACAAGATTTTGATGTTGGCCGACGGAAATGGCACCTACGTCAAGGCCCTGGGCTTGGAAATGGACGGCTCGAAATTTGGCATGGGCGTGCGCGGTCAACGCTTCGCCGTCATCGTCAAGGACGGCGTGGCGACTCAGGTCAATGTCGAGGCGCCGGGCGAATTCAAGGTATCCGCCGCCGACTACGTCCTGAAGCAGCTTTAGCGGCGCCGATCTAGCCGATCAGCCGCTCGAGTTCCGGGACGATCTGGAAAAGATCGCCCACCAAGCCGACGTCGGCCACCTCAAAGATGGGCGCTTCGCCGTCCTTGTTGATGGCCACGATGGTGCGTGCGTCCTTGATCCCCGTCAGATGCTGAATTGCCCCGGATATTCCAATCGCAATGTACATCTCCGGTGAAATGATCTTGCCGGTCTGGCCCACCTGCATTTCGTTGGGCGCATAGCCGGCGTCGACCGCCGCGCGCGATGCCCCGACCGCCGCTCCGAGCTTGCCCGCCAAGCTGAACAGCAGATTGAAATTCTCCGCACTGCCCAACGCACGGCCTCCGGACACCACGCGCGCGGCCGTTTGCAGGTCCGGCCGATCGGTGGAGCCGGACTTGGCTCCGACATAGCGCGTGTGCGTCGGCAGAGCCACGTTCAGCGTTCGCGAGTCGATGGCGCCGTTGCCGCCGCTGACAGCTGCTTGAAAGGACGCCACTCGCACCGTTGCCACGAGTTTGCGCGAAGGATCCGCCTCGACCGTCACGATCGCGTTTCCCGCGTAGATCGGGCGGCGAAACCGGTAGGCGCCCTCGACCGCCATCAGGTCGCTGACTTGGGCCACGCCGAGCAGTGCGGCCACGCGCGGCATGAGATCCTTGCCGAAGCTGGTCGAAGGCCCGAATACGTGCGTGAAATCGGCAGCCAAGGCAGCGATTTGCGGCGCGAACGTTGCGGCCAGAGGGTGGCGGTTCTCCGCCCGATCCACTCGCACCACGGTCTTGATCCCGGCGAGGGCGGCCGCCTGCGCGGCAACCGCGGCAGTGTCGCTGCCCAGCAAGGCGATGGTGATTTCGGCGCCGGGAATGCCGTTGGCGCAAGTGACGCACTTGGCAGTGGCCGGATTCAACGTCTTGCCGTCATGTTCGCCAACAATAAGTACCTTGTGCATTAGATCAATCCCTTCTTCTTGAGAACATCGACGAGTTCAGCCACGTCCTTGACCATGACGCCTTTTTGGCGCTGCGCCGGCGGCTCGATCTTCACGGTTTTGAGCAGCGTTTCGGTGCCGATTCCGAGTGCCTCGAGCGAGGTCACATCCAGGGGCTTTTTCTTGGCCTTCATGATGTCGGGCAGTTTCACATAGCGCGGCTCATTCAACCGCAGATCGACGGTCACCACGGCCGGCAGGTCGACTTCAATGGTTTCGAGGCCTGCGTCGACCTCACGGGTGACGCTCGCCTTGCCCGCCGCGATCTCGACCTTCGAGGCATAGGTCGCCTGCGGCCGGTCCCAGAGCGCGGCCAGCATTTGACCGGTTTGATTCGCATCGTCGTCGATCGCCTGTTTTCCCAGAAGTATCAAATCCGGATTTTCGCGTTTTGCCAGCGCCAGAAACGTGCGGGCGGCGGTCAGCGGCTCGACGGAAGCCTCGGACTGAACGAGAATCGCGCGGTCGGCGCCCATGGCCAAGGCGGTGCGCAATTGCTGCTGGGTATCGGCCACCCCGATGCTCACCGCAATCACCTCGATATTGGTGCCGCGTTCCTTGATGCGCAGCGCCTCTTCGAGTGCAATTTCGTCGAACGGATTTATGCTCATCTTGACGCCATCGAGCATAACTCCACTGCCGTCGGGCTTCACTCGAATGCGTACGTTGTAGTCAACGACGCGCTTGATACAGACCAAGATCTTCTGCACTTAACGCTCCTTAGGCGGTGACCTGCGATGCCCCGAATTTGGGGTGCCGATTCTTCGCGATGGACCCGTGGCACTCGGCAGACGAATTTCGCGCCCCGCCTTTTAAGCGGTGCACCGTCGCGTGAATTATCGGCCCGCTAGTCTAAGGAGCCACACTTCCCTTGTCCACCTTACGGTCAATCGATAGACTCGCGGCGATGTTTCGCTACTTCTTGAGGCGGCTGGCAGGCGCAATTCCAACGCTGTTTATCATCATTACGGTGACGTTTTTTTTGATGCGCGCCGCGCCCGGCGGCCCGTTCGACCAAGAACAAACACTGCCTCCGGAAATTGCAGCGAACCTGCAGAGCGCGTACGGACTGGATCAACCGATTTTCACGCAGTACGGACGATATCTTAAGTCTCTCGCGCATGGTGATTTCGGACCGTCGTTCAAATACAAGGACTTTACGGTCACCGAACTCATCGGACAGGGCTTCCCCGTTACCCTTGAACTCGGTGTCATCGCCATGACGCTGGCGCTGGCCATCGGCATTCCTTTGGGAATTTTCGCGGCGCTGCATCGCAGCTCGCCCGCAGACACCGTTGCGATGTCGCTCGCAGTGGTGGGAATTGCTATTCCTTCCTTTGTGGTGCTGCCGTTCCTGGGGCTTCTGTTCGGAGTGTATCTGCACTGGCTGCCGGTCGCAGGGTGGGAGCCCGGTTCATTTCGACATCTCGTGCTGCCCATCATCGCCCTCGCGCTGCCGCCTTTGGCATACATTGCGCGCCTCACGCGCGGCAGCATGTCGGAGGTGTTTCGCAGCCACTTCATCCGCACCGCGTTCGCGAAAGGGCTGCCGCTGCGCACCGTCATTCTGCGCCATGCCCTGCGGCCGGCACTGATGCCGGTGGCCAGCTATTTGGTTCCGGCCGTGGCCTCGATCATGACCGGCTCATTGGTGGTCGAGTCCATTGCCGGACTTCCGGGGATTGGTCGATACCTGGTGCAAGGCGCGCTCAACCGCGACTACACCTTGGTGCTGGGCATGGTGATCATCTATTCCACTTTGCTCATCGGTATGGGGTTGCTGGTCGACTTAGCGTATGCATGGCTCGATCCGCGCGTAAGGCCGCAAGCGTGAGCAGCCTCGCCGACCACGCTGTGCGGAGGCTGAGGTCGAATCCCGCCGCCATGCTCGCCTTGCTCGCCATGTCGGCCATGGTGGTATTGGCGCTGCTCGGGCCGTTGCTCAGTCCGAACGGCGCCGAGGCTCTGGATTGGGCGCATACGGCGGCGCGCCCCGGCCTGCAAGGCGCGCACTGGTTCGGCACCGATCGATTGGGGCGCGATTTGTTCGCGCGCACGCTGGCCGGCACGCGCGTCAGCCTGGTAATCGGATTGGTCGCAAGTTCCATCAGCTTGCTGGTGGGGGTGAGCTACGGCGCAATTGCCGGATATATCGGCGGGCGCACCGATCACTTGATGATGAGGGCAATTGAAATCCTGAGCGGATTGCCGTTGATCTTTTTCGTCATATTGTTGACCGTCATTTTCGGGCGCAACGAATATCTGCTGTTTTTTTCGATCGGTGCGGTCGGCTGGCTCACCATGGCGCGCATCGTGCGCGGACAGACCTTGAGCGTTAGACAACAAGAATTCATCGAGGCTGCGATCGCCTCTGGCGCCGGCACCGGACGCATCATTCTCAGGCATGTCATTCCAAACGTCATCGGACCGGTTATCGTGTATGCCACGCTGACTGTGCCGCAAATTATTCTGTTCGAGAGTTTCTTGAGTTTTCTGGGATTGGGAATTCAAGAACCTCGCGCGAGCCTGGGCACGCTGATCGCCGAGGGCGCTGGAGAGATGGAAGCGGCGCCGTGGATGCTGCTGGTGCCGGGCAGCTTTTTGGCGGTTTTGCTTTTGTGCCTGAACATTTTCGGCGACGGCCTGCGCGATGCGCTCGTCAGGGACGGCTCGCGATGATGCCGACGTTGAGTCTGCATGAGCTTTGCGTCAGCTACGCAGACCGCGACGCGACCACCGAGGCGGTACGGGGCGTGTCGCTGGCCATAGCGCCGTCCGAATGCTTAGGTGTCGTCGGCGAATCCGGCTCCGGCAAGACTCAAGTCTTCATGGCGGCAATGGGGCTGCTCGCCGGCAACGCCAAAGTCGGCGGCAGTGTCTTATTCGAGGGCAATGAACTATTGGCTGCCGACCCGCGTACCTTGAATCGCTTTCGCGGCTCGAAGCTTGCGATGATTTTTCAAGATCCTATGACCTCGTTGACGCCGCACCTGCGGATCGGCACACAGCTGGCGGAGGTCATGGTTTGTCACGCCGGGATGTCGTGGCGCGATGCGTGGTCTTATGCGGGCCGCATGCTGGAGCGTGTGCGGGTCCCGGAAGCGCAGCGTCGATTGAATCAATATCCTCACGAGCTGTCGGGCGGCATGCGCCAAAGAGTCATGATCGCGATGAGCTTGCTGTGCGAACCGTCCTTGCTGATCGCCGATGAACCCACAACAGCGCTGGACGTGACCGTGCAGGCACAGATCATCGGGCTGCTACGGGCCATGCGCGCGGATTTCGGCATGGCGCTCGCGCTCATTAGTCACGATCTTGGGGTCATCGCAGGGCTCGCGGACAATATTCTTGTGATGTATGCCGGCAGCGTGGTGGAGTACGCCGCGGCGCAGGAGCTATTGCGCCGGCCTCGTCATCCTTATACGGCCGAGTTGTTGAAGTGCATACCGACGCTCTCCGGCCCGCGCCTCGCGCGCTTGCCTTCGCTCGCAGGTTATCCGCCGGCGCCTGGCGAACTGAGCGACGGGTGCCCATTCGCGCCGCGCTGTTCTCGAGCTGCGGAGCGCTGCCGCGCAGAACGTCCGCAGCTGCAAGGTCCCTTGCTAAGCCAAGTTGCCTGTCACTTTCCGCTGTCCGCATGAGCGTATTGCTCAAAGTCGCCGATTTGCGGGTTGATTTCGGCGGGCACGGCGTGCTGCGAGACGTGAGCTTTGAGCTGCACGCGGGCGAGACTGTGGGGCTGGTCGGCGAATCAGGATCCGGGAAATCCACGCTGGCACGCGCCATCTTGCGCCTGTTGCGCCCGGCCCACGGCAGCGTGCGTTACCGCGGGCTGGATTTGCTCGCGTGCAGCGCGGCGGCGCTGCGTGCGCAACGCCGCCACCTGCAAATCGTATTTCAAGATCCACTCGCCAGCCTAGATCCTCGCATGCCGATCGGCGACGCCATTGCCGAGCCCTTGAAGATCTACGAACCTGGCATGAGCGCATCGGCCCGCGGACGACAAGTGGACGCGATGTTGGAGCGAGTGGGGCTGAAAGCCGCCATGGCCGGGCGCTACCCGCACGAATTCAGCGGCGGTGAGTGCCAGCGAATCGGCATCGCGCGCGCCATGATCTTGGGGCCGAAGATCCTGATCTGCGATGAGGCGGTGAGCTCCCTCGATGCCTCCATCCAGGGACAGATCGTCAATCTGCTGCTCGACTTGCAGCACGAGGCCGGCATGGCAATGCTGTTCATCAGCCACAACCTGGCGGTGGTGCGGCATGTGAGCCATCGGGTGCTGGTCATTTACGCGGGACGATTGGTGGAAATTGCTGCCTGCGATGCGCTGTTTGCGGCGCCCCTACATCCTTACACGCGCGCATTGTTGGCGTCGGTACCGCAGCTCAATGGCGCACCGGCAGGCGCGACACTCGAGAATTGGAGTGCCGCGCAGCCGATCGCCGACGGATGTGCGTTTCGCAACCGCTGCCCGTACGCGCTGCCCATCTGCGGCACGAGACCGCCGCTCGCCGAAGTCAGCGCCGGACGTTGGGCCGCCTGTCACCGTTCGCACGAGCCTCTGAATCCAGTATCCTTCACGCTATGACACAACGAAAGCCGGTGCGGCCCAGCGATAGCCTCGCCAATGTACGGTATGAAATTCGCGGCAAATTGGCGCGGCGCGCCTTGGCGCTGGAGCGCCTGGGCTACGATATTGTTTCGCTCAATATCGGCAATCCCTACGCATTTGGCTTCCGCACGCCGGAAACGATGCGCCTGGCCATGATCGAGAATCTGCGCAACAGCGAAGGCTATGTGCATGAGAAGGGGATTTTCCCGGCGCGAGAAGCCGTGGTCATGCAGCAGCAAGAACGCGGGGTGCGCGGCGTTACGGTGGATGAGGTGTTCATCGGCAACGGCGTGAGCGAGCTGATCGACTTGACGCTGCGCGCGTTGTTGAATCCGGGCGACGAGGTCTTGGTGCCGAGCCCCGACTATCCCCTGTGGAGCGCCGCCGTGAACTTGAACACCGGCCGCGCGGTGCACTATCCCTGCCACTCGAGCAACTTGTTCGTGCCCGACCCCGACGAAATCGAAGCGCTGGTAACCAAGCGTACGCGAGCCATCGTCATCGTCAACCCCAACAACCCGACCGGGGCGGTGTATCCGCGCGAGACCCTGACGGCAATCGCGCGGATGGCCGAGAAACATCGGCTCGTCGTGCTGTGCGATGAAATCTACGATCATATTCTCTACGACGGCGCCGAATTCGTGCCCATGGCGACTCTCGTGCACGGCACCCTGTGCTGTACGATGAGCGGGCTGTCCAAGGTCTATCGGGCCTGCGGCTACCGGGTCGGCTGGGCGTCTTTTTCGGGCGACATCGAGAGTTCGGGCGAGTACCTGGGTGCGCTCGAGCTGCTGTCCTCGCTGCGACTCTGCAGCAATGTGCCGGGCCAGTGGGCGGTGCAGACTGCGCTCGGCGGCCATCAGAGCATTCTGGAGCTGACGCGGCCGGGCGGCCGGCTGTTCGAATCGCGGCGGTCGATTCTCGAGGCCGTCGGGCGCAGCAAGTATCTTAAGTTGTCGCGTCCCATGGGTGCCTTGTATGCGTTCGTCGAAGTGCGCACTGAGGTACTGCCGGACTTCGACGATCAGGCGTTCGCGCTCGAGCTGCTCGAGAAGAAGCATGTGCTGGTCGCCCCGGGCGTGAGCTTCAACGTGGGCTATCGCAACGCTTTTCGCATCACCAATCTGCCGGAGCCGCAAGTCATCGATACGGTGTTTACCCGTATCGGGGAGCTGCTGGACATCCAAGCCGCGCAGGGCCCTGATTTAAAAATCGTAGGGTCCGCAGTCAAGGTCGAGCGGCACTGAGCGCGGCGAGCGGTTCGTTAAGATCGCTGGTCGCTGCTGCGGAGGGCGGAACCGTCCTCGCACCGAACACCGAATTGGCCGCAGCGCTGTTCGATGCGGTCGAGCGCGCCCATCGAGACGTCGGCCGCGACATCTGGCCGACCCCGCGCGTACGAGATTTTGGCAGTTGGCTGCGCGACCAATATCGGCAGCGCCAACTCTCAAACGCCGATTCTCCGCGGGTCTTGAGCGACACGGAGGAGCGCGAGCTTTGGCGCGGGGTGATCGACACGGCTGAACTTGGGGGCGATTTTCTGGATCCTGCCGGTGCGGCGCGCGCCGCGCGCCACGCCCGACGCACCTTGAGTGACTACGGCATTCCCCTGCGGGCTCTTGGCGGGGGTTCCGAGGAGGTGCAGGCGTTTCTCGCGTGGAACCGCGCGTTCGAGGAACAATGCCGCGCCTTGGGGTGCATCAGCGCGGACACGCTGCTTACGGGCATGGCCGCTCCTGAAAATCCGGTGACCTGGATCGAGAGTCCCGTATGGCGGCCCGCGGCGCGTCAGTGGCTGTTGCGGCACGGCCGGATGTTGACACCACAGGCGGCTGTGTCGAACGCCGCACAGTTGCAGGCACCGTCGCCGGCGGCGGAGCTCGCGGCGATTGCCGAATGGGCGCGCTCGAACCTGCGGGCTAACCCAGGATTTCGCGCCTGGGTTTGTGTGCCGGACTTAAGCAGGCGCCGCGCGGAGGTGATCGATGCGCTGGATGCGGCCCTGGCGCCGGAGAGATTTGATTTGCGAAGCCCCTGGGGTGCTGCACCCTATGCGGTGGCGGGCGGCACGCCGCTCGCCGATTACGCGCCGGTCCGCGTGGCACTGGAGGTCTTGGCGGCCGGCATCGGCACGCTACCCTTCGCCCGGTTCAGCGCCTTGTTGCGCGCTCCTGACCTGCAGGCGAACCACGCGGAGGCGAGTGCCGCGGCCCTTTTGGATGTCGCCCTGCGCAGCCGCGCTGCCAGCGAGGCCGATATGGACGCCTGGTTGGAGCTCGCGGAACGCGTGGCGCGGCGCGAGGAAATAGGCGCCGTGCCGTCGGTGCTGCGCCTGCAAGCCTCGCAGCGCGCGCTTGAGGCTATGCGCGGCACGCATCGACTCAGCACGTGGGTGTCCGTGTGGATTAGCGCTTTGGAGGCGGGACCGTGGGCTTTGCGCAGCCGCTGGTCAAGCATCGAATATCAAGCAGCCGAGGCCTTCCGGGAATTGCTCGCAGCGCTGGCCACTGCCGATGCGCTGTTCGGTACGCATTCCCGGGAATCGGCACAGCGAGTATTGCGTCGCGCGGCTCGCGACACGGCCTTCCAGGTGCAAACCGGCGTTGCCGCCGTTTGGGTGAGCGGGCAGCTTCTGGATCCGTGGTTGACCTATGATGGATTATGGGTCGGCGGCTGCGACGCCGCTCAATGGCCTCCGCCGGTCGCGCCGGTGGCGCTGATCCCGATCGGATTACAACGTCAATACGGCGTCATTGCCGCCTCCGCGGAATCGCAATTGGCGGCGGCGGTGGATTTGCAGAGCCGTTGGCAGAAGCGCGCCGGCCAATGTGTATTTAGCTTCGCCGATGTTCCAGACGGCAAGAGCGCGCCCAGTCCGTTGCTGCCAAAGAACACGGCGCCGCTGTTTGCGGCGATGCCGCCAGCGCCGCAACCGCACTGGCGAAGATTGTTCGAAGCAGCGCCGGCAGTGGAGTGCTTTCTTGACGAGCAGGCGCCGCCGTTTTCCGCATCGCATGAACGCACTCGGGGCATCTCGACCTTGCGGGCGCAATCGCGCTGTGCGTTTCGTGGGTTTGCGGAGACCCGACTGGATGCCCATCGTCTCGAGCCGCTGGTGCCCGGTTTCAACGAGCGCGAGCGCGGCGAACTCGTGCATCACGCGCTCGAGCATGTCTGGTCGGTGTTGCGCGGTTCGATCGAGTTGCAGTCGTTGTCATCGGAGGCGCAGCACCAACTGCTCGACCGGGCGGCCAATCGCGCCATCGCAAAGGTGTGCAAGAAGCGCGATCCTGGGCCGCGTTGGCGCCAGCGCGAACACGCACGGCTGCAAAACCTGCTCGGGAAATGGCTGGACATCGAGCGCGCACGGGCGCCATTTGTCGTTGAGGCCCTGGAGCAGGAAGCGACGCACGTACGTCTTGCCGACCTTAATTTCAAGGTGCGGGTCGATCGAGTGGACCGGCTCGCGGATGGTGCGAGAGTCTTGCTTGACTACAAGACCGGTGCTGCGTCCATCGATTGGCGCGGAGAGCGGCCGGACAATCCACAGCTGCCGGTCTATGCGCTCGCGCATCCGCAGTCGCTCGTGGCCGTCGCCTATGCCAAAGTGAACGCCGGCGAACCCGGCTTTGTCGCCGAGTCCGAGCGACGCGAGCTATTCAAGCCAGGCGGGCGCATCTCGACGTTGGAGGGCATGGCGAGCTTGGCAGAATTGGTCAGCGCCTGGTCCGGGCGAGCCGAGCGCATCGCGGCGCAGTTCGCGTCCGGCCGGGCCGAGGTTGCGCCGACCTTGAAGGCCTGCAAGAGCTGTGATTTACAAGGCCTGTGCCGCGTTCCGGCGGCGCTCGAGCAGGCTGACGATCCGCATGAGTGAAGCGCCGCGCATCGCGAGCGATGGCGACGCCCGCCAGCGCGCTGTCGATTCGACCGGATCGGTACTGGTTCAAGCGCCGGCCGGATCCGGTAAGACGACGTTGTTGACGCAGCGCTTTTTGCGCCTGCTGTCCACGGTCGATGCACCGGAGCGCATCTTGGCCTTGACCTTCACCCGGCGGGCGGCCCAGGAAATGCGGCAACGAGTTGCTGACGCACTTGAGGCGGCGCGCCGCGAGGAGTGTCCGCAGGGCATGAATCGCGAGACTTGGGCGTTGGCCGTCGCGGCACAACGGCGTATGGCTTCCTCGGATTGCGACGTGCGATTGCAACCCTCACGGCTGCGCATCGAAACCATCGATGCCTTCAATTCCTGGCTCGCCGGCCAATTGCCGATTAGCGCCGGCGCTGGATCCGGTCTTGAGGTATTGCCGGACGCGAAACCCGCCTATGAAGAAGCGGCGCGCCGCGCGCTGGCGCACGAGGAGCACGATCGGTTCGGCGCGGCGGTCGATCGTGTGCTTGAGCTGGATGACCAGCGCTGGCGCCAACTGGTCAAGCTGATCAGCGAGATGCTGCCCAGCCGCGATCGCTGGCTGCCCCTGCTGGCCGGACGGCTGCAGGCGGCGACGGCCCTCGACAGTGCGCAGCTGGGCAGTGTGCGTCGACATTTCGATGAGGATCTGCGGCTTCTGGTCACTCGCGTGTTGTTGCAGGCTCGGGAAGTGCTGCGGCCTGAGGCGTTGAGCGTACTGTCATCGCTCATGCACCGCGCCGCGCGGCGATTGGAAGGCGCGCCGGCGATGCTTCCTTGGCGCGAGGACGCGACGCCCTTGCGGCCTGATGCCATGGATGTCGCGCGCTGGCGTTGCATGGCGACGCTGCTATTGACCACGGAACGCGCGTTGCGCAGGACCGTCACGAAAAACCAGGGCTTTCCGGTCGGTTGTGCGGACAAGGCACCGATGCTGGACCTCTTGACGGAATGGGATAAAGACCCGCGGGTGCTCGATATGCTGCTGGAATTGCGTACCCTGCCGGATCCGGCTTACGCCGATGAGGCATGGGCGCGAGTCCGCGAGGTCGCGCAGGTACTCGTTTTGGCGGCGGCTGAATTGGACAGTGTGTTTCGCGAACAAGGCGCCGTGGATTTTCCCGCCATATCCTTAAGCGCACGGCGAGCGCTCGGCGGCGACCTGGCGCCGACGGATTTGAGTCTGCGCCTCGACTACCGCCTACAACATATTTTAGTGGACGAATTTCAAGACACCTCGAGCGCCCAACTTGAGCTGGTGAGACTGCTGACGGCCGGATGGCAGAAGGATGATGGCCGCAGCATCTTCTGCGTGGGCGATCCCATGCAGTCGATTTACGGATTTCGCCAAGCGGAGGTTCGAGCTTTTCTGGAACTGGCCGAGGAGGGTATCGGCGATGTGCAATTCGAGGTGCAGCGGCTGAGCAGCAATTTCCGCTCGGCGCCTGCCATTGTGCAATGGATTAACCGTTGCTTCGAGCATCTCATGCCTCGGCGGGACGATCGCGGCCGCGGTGCCATCGCGTTTCGTGCCAGCGAGGCTGCCGCGACGCAATTCGCAAGCTCCGATTGTGGAGTCCGTTGCCTGGGGTTTACCACTCGCGGCGCCGAATCGAATGCCATCGCCGACATGATCGGCGCCGAGATCGCGCAGCACCCGCAATGGCGAATCGCTGTGCTGGTGCGCGCCAAAAGCCACGCGCGCGAGATCGCCGCCAGTCTGCGTGCGCGGCATATCGCCTTTCGCGCGGTGGACATTGAACCCCTGCAAGATCGCGCCACCGTTCGCGACATCATTGTGCTGACGCGCGCGCTGTTGCATCTCGGTGATCGCATTGCCTGGCTGGCGCTGTTGCGGGCGCCGTGGGTCGGCCTGCTCCTTAATGATCTTCTCCTGATCGCACAGGCGCGCGGTCTGGTGTGGGATGCGCTGCGTGACGATGCGCTGCTGCTCACCTTAAGCAATGATGGCCGAGCGCGCTGCGAGCGATTGCGCGAGACGCTGGATGCGGCGATTCTTAAACGCAATGACAGCTCGGTGGCGCGCTGGGTCGAGAGAACGTGGCTAGCCTTAGGCGGCGCGAGCTGCGCTGCATCGGCGCAGGAACTGGAACTCGCGAGCGCGGTATTCTCGCGTCTTAAGGTCCTCGAACCGCGCGGCCTGCCGGACCCGGCGGATTTGCCGCACAGCTTTGCGGATCTATTCGCGGATCACGGCGGCACCAGCGCCGTTGAGATCATGACCATACACAAGGCCAAAGGCTTGGAGTTCGACATGGTCGTGCTGCCGGCGCTCGATCGGTCAGTCCCGCATAATCGCGACGAATTGCTGCTGTCACACGAATTTGCGCGTAGCGGCCGCGACGGCATGGTGATGGCGGCGCGTCCGGCGGTGGGCACCGGGCGTGATCTGTTGTTCGAGTTCCTGCGTTGCCAGCGCCGCGATGCAGCCACCCTGGAAGCGCAGCGTCTGCTGTACGTCGCCTGCACGCGCGCGAAATGTCAGCTGCGCCTGACCGCGCTGCTCGGTCCGCCGCCCCGCGCGGGCAGCTTGCTCGCGGTGCTGTGGCCAGTGGCACAGGATGATTTTGTGACGCAGATGGCCGAGGCGGCGGTTGAGCCGACGGACACTCCCGGCGCGCCGCGCGGCGGACCGCTGCGGCGCCTCGCGGGGCCATGGCCGCAAGAGCTTCAGCCGCCGCCGCTGCCCGGATCGGCCGTGACGACGCCGCTGACGCGCGATGAGACGCCGATATTTGACTGGGCCGGGGAAACCGCGAGGCGCGTGGGCAGCCTGGTGCACGCCGAATTGCAGGCGATGGACCTCGCGCGGGTCGATGAAGGGGCGATACGCGCCCGCTCCGGGCACTTTAGGGCATGGTTGCGGCTGCACGGGGTGCCGGCGGAGCGCTTGGAAGAAGCGGCCACGCGAGTCATGGAGGCGTTGCTGAGCGTGCATCGGGATCCTCGCGGACGCTGGATTTTGAAGTCCGGCTATCGCGACGACCTTCGAGAGCACGCACTCTCCGGGCACTGGCAAGGAGAGGTGATACGAGTGGTCTTTGATCGCAGCTTCATCGATGAGGACGGAATCCGTTGGGTCATTGACTACAAAACCAGCCAGCATCTCGGCAGCGGGATCGAACAATTTCTAGACCGCGAGGTTGAACGATACCGGCCTCAATTGCAGCGCTACGCGCGACTCGCGCGACGATTGGGACCGGAGCCGGTGCGCGTGGGGTTGTACTTTCCCCTGATGCGGGCGTGGCGGGAGTGGGCCGAGGCCTAAGCGCATTTTTGGGGTTGACGGGAGGAAGGACTGGATATATAAACAGTACCCCATTCACAGGAGGGTATTGCCATGATCGGATACGTGACTCTGGGCACCAACAACCTCGCGCGCGCCGCCGCCTTTTACGATGCGCTGTTGGGAGAAATTGGCGCCAAACGCATGATGGAAGGCGATGATTTCATCGCGTGGCAGGTGAAGCCGGAGTCACCGGGCTTGGGCGTCACCAAGCCGTTTGACAAAAAGCCCGCCACGGTGGGCAACGGCGTGATGGTGGCGCTGATGGTCGACAGCACGAAGCAGGTGGACTCGATACATCGCAAGGCGCTGCAATTGGGGGGTAAGGACGAGGGTGCGCCCGGGAAGCGGTCAGAGAACTTCTACGCGGGCTACTTCCGCGATTTGGACGGCAACAAGCTCAACGTCTTTTTCGGCGGCTAGAAGGTAAATTCAAGCTCCACCGGAAAGCGTCCCGAGGCGTCGCGGGGGCGAAGCTGTGCCATGCCGGCCAGCTGATTGCGAAGCACCGGGGAGGCTTCAGGGCGCTCCATGAGCGTGCCGGACAGCAGGCCGGTGCGCGCTGCCGGAGAGAGCCGGATCTGCGCCTGAACCTCCACCGGGCCGCCCTTGTCGTTGAGGTTTGCGGCAATGCTGCCGTCAGGCGCGACGGCCCCGGCGGGGATTTGCAATACGTAGCCGCCGAGGTCACTGCCCTCGGCAAAGCCTGCGCTCGAGACATTGGCTACTTCGATTGTTCCCACCGCTTCGGTCAGTTTGGCAAAATCACTCTTGATCTCGGCAAACGCCACCGTGGCCGTGCCCTGCCAGCCTGGAGCCACCCCGATCTCGCGCAGGCTCTCGATGGGGCCGTTACCCCGAACATCGTGCGCGGCGATGCCGCTTGCCGTTATGTCTGCTGTGCCGTCGATGACAAAGCCCACTTTCACCCAATGAACGTCCGCGACGAGGGCCAATCGCAGTAGTGAGAGCGGATGCAGCCGCCATTCGACCGCGCCGATATCGCGTGCATTGAAGGTGACTTTTCCGGCCGCGCCGTGGATCAGGGTGCCGGAAAAATCTTCGGCGCGCACCTGAACCGGCAGCAAGCGCACGATCATCGAGGCCGGCAGCACAAAGACGGCGGCCACCGCGAGGGCGGCGATGCCCAGCAAGATGAGCGGCCAGCGTCGCGCCGGCCGGCGAGGCTCAGTGACGCGGCTGGCTGAACGAGATGTTGGCATTGACGATTCCCGGCGCAGCGCTGCGATCCAGGGTGATCGATTCGATCGCAACGCCATAACGGCGGTCGAGGGAGTCGAGCCAGGTGACCACGGCGTTAAAGGGCGCGGCCTCCAGTTGGACGCGCACGCCGCCGTTGGCGTTGGGCTGGGTGCCGCGCAGCGCGCTGCCCAGCCCCACCTCGCGGCCGACGCGGTCCACCAGAATGACGGGAGCTTCGTGGGTATCGGGGGGCGGTGGAATGCTGCCGCGAATCTCCTGCTCATGCGCACGCATCCAGGCCAAATCCTCGCGCTTGGTGTCGGCGGCCTTGACGGCACGCGACACCGCGGACTGCAACGGCAGCAGAATTCCACCGAGCAAGACGATCAGGGCTAAGGCGATCGCACCGATGGCGACCACGCGCTGCTCGCGCTGCTCAAGGCCTGCATACCACGCGCGAAGCGAGTTCATGGATGCGCCCGCGCGGCGGGGCTGCGCATGTGCAGATGCGCCTCGACTCCGCTCGCCACCGGACTGGAGGACTGAATCTCCGCCGTGAGGCCCTCTTTGCCCACCGTTTCCGTCAATTGCGACAGTGCCGCGAGACTGGGCGCGGTCAGGGTCATGTCGATTGAATTCTCGCGATAACTCATGGCGCTGATCGTGGCCTTCGGGGGCAGGGCGCTGCTTAAGGTCTGCAGACTGCGCAGAAAGAATTGCGGGCGCGTCGCGGAGTCGTGAATTCGCTCGAGCCGGTTTTGCATTTGGCGGCGCGGATCCGTCATCACCTCCCTCGGCATGGCCGAGGAGAACACCTGCGCGATTTGCCCGTCGAGCGTCGCGGATTCATGTTTGGCTTGTCGAATTTGCAGCGCCTGCGCGGCGACGTGCACGATGAGTAGGGCTGCGGCAAGCGCCGCGGCCACGCGCCACTGACGCCAGCGCTCCGCATAGTCAACGGTCCGCGAAAACTCGCCTTGCAATAGATTGACGGTGTCGGTGGCTTCCAGTCCGCGCGCCAACCACGGCAGCGGGCCGTCCGGTAGCAGTTGCACTTTGAGCGATGCGAATTCTTCGATCAGCTGCTGAAATTCACCTTGAACCGTGGCCCAGTCCTCGCGCGTGAGGTAAAGAGTCGCGTCCTCTCTGGGCTTAGGATCAGGGGTTGACTCGAGCGGGTCGGGAATGACGCCCGCGATCACCAGCGCCTCCTTGACCGGCGAGAGCTCCACGGCGAAAGGCAGGGCGCCCGGCCGGCGGACCGCGAGGCGCTCCTTTTCGAGCCACAGCACGGTTTGGCTGGGATTCTCCGGCATCAGCGAGATATCCGCGTAAATGGCCTGTGGATCGATGCCCGCAGCGCTCAATTCGGACACCCAGCCTTGCAGTACCGCGCGCGAAACGGCGGCGACCGTCGTGCCGCCGTTGTGGCGGCGGCGGCCGATCGCAAAGCTCAGTTGGTCGACATCTTCGGTCAGCTGCTCTTCGAGCGCGAACGGCACGGCCTTGGCGAGCTTCGCGCCGCTGCCGGGCGGCAACTCGGGCTCGGCCAATAGAATTTGAGTTGCCGGCGCGAGCACAACCACTCGCCCCGAGGGCCACGCCGCGGCGGCGAGAGACAACGATCCGCGTTGCCGGGTCGGCGTCGGCGCGCCGCTGTCATCGAGCGTCAGCCACTCGGTTTCCTCTTGGCCGGCGGGGGGAAGGCGTAATAGCAAGGATTGCGGCATAGATCTTAGGGCGTCCCGAATGAGCGCAGCATCGGAGTCACTTTCGTGCCGCGTTTCAAAAGACTGTACAAGGTGAACTGGGTAGTGCCAAGGGTGACGCGTGTGGTCAAGAGAAAGTAATTGCTTTTCGTATCGATGGGCGTTCCGATGTTCTCGATCGCTTTTGGACCGGCAAAACTGGTGGCGACGTTCTTAAACGTGGCCACGTCGGGAAAACAACCGGCTTTGCGCCCGGTGGCCAGCACTGCAGGATTGCCCGACCATTCGCCGTTCAATCCTTCCACCAGGCTCTCCAGAACCAGCGCGGGAGCCGTGCAGATGTTGATCGTGGTGCCGGCATCGGGTAGGGCGGTGACGTAGGGAGCGATCTTGCGATACCGCTCGGCACCGAAGCCGGGAAGATTCATCAGTTCGCTCGGCGACATCATGGGCCAGTTGCCCGTGCGGTAGGGGGGAGTCTGCGAGGTGTAGACAGCATCCTCGGCGCCGTCCGGACTGCCGACAGCGTCGTCCTGATCGATCCAGTCGCGCGCCATTCCTGCCCATTTCGCTTCCACGCCCACCGATACCAGTAATCGTTGAAATTGTTGCAGCGGGCGCGGATCCTCCTTGCCGTCGGCCCCGAGCCGCGCGAGGGTATTTAGATTGAAGCGCCCTTGCATATCTTCCAACGCACCCTGCATGGTGCCGATGGGTTCGGCTTCCGGGTCATTGTCCGGGGTGATCGGCAAGGGCTGCGTCACCTGCGCCCACGGGGCCGCCAGCGTCGTCGTCGCAGCGCTGCTCTGCGCATCTTGCATGAGCACATCGGCGGCCAGCGCCTCGGCACCCAAGGCGAAATGAAACGCCTGTTCGGCGGCGAGCACGCCCACCGTGCGCCGTCGTTCAAGAAACCCGTCGTAGCTCAGTTTGGTGGCCAATATGGTGGCAAGCGCCACCAGTACCAGCGCGATGATGAGTGCCACACCCCGCTGCCTGCGCGGACCTGTCATGGGCTTCATCCGGCCACCTCGACCAGGCGGCGAATGGCGCCCCAGTCCTTGAACTGGATGATGACTTCCACCGCCGCGGGCCGCGACTGCAGATCCAGTGACGGCGCGCCGACCACCGTGCTCGTCTCGGGCCACTGGTTTTGCCAGGATTGGTTGGCGTCGAGGTAGCGCAGCCGCACGCCGATCACGCCGGTGAGCAGATCCTGTACCACCGGTTTATTGCCCTGCACCGTGTCCAGGTTGGTCTGGTAGCTGCGCTTCACGACATCGCCCACCAGCGCATAGGCGACGCGCTGCAATGTACTGCGCTGCTGGCCCGCGGTGTTGGACCAGCCGCCGCGCGTCAATTGCAGGATCGGCAGCGCATTTTGATCGGTGGTCGATCCGAAGCTCGAGCCGGAGTTAAAGCTCATGCCGGGCGATGCGGGGCTTGAGTCAAAGCTCATGCCGGAATTGGCGCCCACCCCGGCACTGGAGGTTGCGCCCAAGCTGGCGGAACTGACCGTCACGTTGCCGGCGCCGGACGTGCCGACCATCGCAGCGATTCGGCTCTGCCCCAAAATATCACGCACCGGGCGCGGCACGGCTTGCGCCAAGTCCTGCGCCATGATGCGCATGCCAAATTCGATTTCGCGTGAGCGCTTCAACGACTCCTCGGTGCGTTCGGCCGAGATGCGCGCGGCGCGGTAGGTCGAATATCCGAGCGCCGCCATGATCGACAAGATCAGCAACGCGACCAAGATCTCGATCAACGTAAATCCACCCGTTCTGCGGCGCGCTCCTCGCGGTGACTGGTTCACGGTGTGGTCGGCGTGGGCGTGGGCGTCGTCGGGGTTCCGGTACCCGGCGGATTGGTGCCCGTGCCAGGCAGGGGCGTCGTCGGGGTTCCGGTGCCCGGTGGGTTGGTGCCCGGGGCAGGCGTGCCGCCGGCCGGGGTGGGGAGGGTGGTGCCGATGGTCCAATCCACATTCGAGGAACCCGTCGGGGCCACGGCCTTGCCTAAAAAGCCCACCGCCTGAGCGACGGGATTGCCCTTAGTTTTCGCATCACCGAGATAAACGCGCACCACAACGCGCTTCATCGTGCCGATGCTGGTATCGAAGTAACGCGTGTCGTAGTGCCACTTGCGATTGCCAAAATCGAGCTTCGCCGATATCGGTGTTTTGCCCAAATTTTGCAACGTTCAGCCGTACCTCCGAGAGACGATTGAGCGCAATCCACTGCGCGAGCGATTTGTCGCGCAAGTAGCCGCTGGTGCGCGCGGTGCCGTTGACCGCAACCATCAGTGCGGTGAGGCCCAACGCCACAATCACCAGCGCCACCAAAACCTCGACCAGGGTAAATCCATGACTTGATTCGCGCTGCGCGCATGCCGATGCTCACGTGCGTTTTTCCACGCGGTTGGACTCTTCGTGGGTAATTTTGCCAAGCGCGTCGCCGTCCACCGACGCCTTCGCCTGCGTCGCATCCCGCTGCAGAGTCAGCCGAAAGGGCGTTCCCTCGCCGCTCGCGGCGATTGCGACCTGGGGAGGCGGCGGCGCCTCACCGCTGGCCAGGTTGCGGTCGATGGGCTTGATGACGACAGTCTGCGAGTCGAGCTGCAGCTGAAAACTGATGCCCTTGGGTAAATCGCGATGCCTGAATTCCTGTTCCTGGCTCAGCATCATCCAGCGCTCGCGGACCGTATCGTAGACCACGAATTCATAAGCCGTGGGCTCAATTCTCAATCCGAAGTCCCGGCCTTCGAGTACAGCGCGCTCATGCAAGAGGCCGACCAGCCCTTCGATGCGCCGGCTCTCTTCGTCGAGTTGGCTGTCGCGTCCGGTCGAGTTCACCGACAATACCGTGAGCGATATGACCACCGCCATGATCAAGATCACCACCAGGATTTCGATGAGAGTAAAGCCCTTGCTGCGCATGTGGGCGAGCCAACGGCGAGGCTTATTTCTGTTCGAGCGTGAAGCTCGTGATGTCCGCGTCGGGACCTTCGCCGCCCGGTTTGCCGTCACGCCCCAGCGAGATAATGTCGTATTCGCGTCCATCGGCGCCGGGGCTTGTATAGAGATAGGGGTTGCCCCAGGGGTCCTTGGGAATGGAGCTCAAGTACCCTTTGGGGGATAGTTGGTGATGGTCGGATCCACCGGTTGCTTGACCAGCGCCTGCAACCCTTGCTCGGTCGTCGGATATTTAAAGTTGTCCAGCCGATAGAGATCCAACGCCGTGCCGATCGAGCGGATATCGGTCTTTGCGGCCGTAATGCGCGCGGTATCAACCTTTCCCAAGATATTTGGCACCACGAGGGCGCCCAGCACTGCCAGAATGACCACGACGACCATGATCTCAATTAGAGTAAAACCGCCTTGGCGATTGCGCATAGTGACCTCGATCATTCTTTGAATCATAGCAAACTAGAGACCCTCGATGCCTCGTGACGCGCCAAACCGCCTCGCGCCGATCGTCGCAGCACTCCAGTGGGATCGCGGCCGATGGATTTGGTTGCTGGGCATTCTGCTGCTGCTGGGCGCAGTGTTGGGTCTTGGCGACAGCTTCAACGCGATGCTGCGCTATGATCGCAGCGCTATCGCGGCCGGCGGTTGGTGGAGGTTGCTTACAGCCCACATCGTGCATCTCGACGTGCACCACCTGATATTGAACGCATTGGGTTTGGTGCTCATGTGGTCGCTGTTCGCCGAGGACTACGACCCCGTCGAATGGTGTGTCATCGTGTTCAGCGGCGCGTTGGCCATCAGTTCGGGACTTTGGTGGCTGAGCCCGCGTGTGACGTGGTATGTGGGCGCTTCCGGCGTGTTGCACTCGGTCATGGCGGCGGGGGCGGCGAAGCATCTCGCGAGGCGCAGCTGGGACCGTTGGATACTATCCTTAGGCTTGTGCGCTAAATTGGCGTGGGAGCAATGGGGGGGCCATGCCGCGCCGCTGGTCGTCGTCGATGCCCACCTGTACGGTGCCGCCTGCGGATTTGCCGTTGGGGCTGCACTGTCGTGGCGTACGGCTATAATCCGTCACCGCTCTCGCGCCTAAAGGATTGATGGTCATGTCGCTCGCGTTTGTGTTCCCCGGTCAGGCGTCCCAGTCCATCGGCATGATGAGCGCCCTGGCGAAGGTGTCGCCGGTCGTCGAAGCGACTTTCGCGGCCGCAAGCGCGGTACTGGGATACGATCTATGGCAGCGATGCCAGGAAGGCCCCGCCGAATTGCTCAATTCCACGGAATGCACGCAGCCCGCCATGTTGACGGCCGGGGTCGCCGCGTATCGGCTTTGGCGAGAGCGGGGCGGCGCCGTGCCGCAGATGATGGCCGGACACAGCTTAGGAGAGTTCAGCGCCTTGGTAGCCGCTGATTATCTGGATTTCAAGACCACGGTGGAGTTGGTGAGATACCGCGGTGAGCTGATGCAGGCGGCCGTGCCCAGTGGAAAAGGCGGGATTGCGGCGATATTGGGGCTCGAGGACTTGGATGTCGAGGCGGCATGTCAGGAGGCCTCGCAGGGCGAGGTCGTGGAAGCGGTGAATTTCAACGCGCCGGGGCAGGTGGTGATCGCCGGGCTGGCGACGGCCGTGGCGCGTGCGATCTCGATCGCGACTGCCAGGGGCGCACGACGCGCGATGGCGCTGCCCATGAGTGTTCCCGCGCATAGTTCGCTCATGCAGCCGGCGGCCGAGAAATTGCGGGCGCGGCTGCAAAGCACTGAGGTGGCGGAACGCTCCGGCGTCAAAGTGTACGGCGTCGATTGCAAAATACACTCTGGCGCGGGCGAGATTCGCGGCGGCCTGGTCAAACAGCTGGCGACACCGGTGTACTGGGCGGCGACGGTGCGCACGATGATCGCTGCGGGTGCGACCCAAATCATCGAGTGCGGTCCGGGCAAGGTGCTGACCGCGCTGAATCGCCGGATCGACAAGAATCGGGATCTTAAAATGCTGGCGCTGGAGGATCCGCAAAGCCTCGACGAGGCGCTGGCTGCGGTGGGTTAAAATATGCTGAACGGAGAGATTGCCTTGGTGACCGGCGCGTCGCGCGGCATTGGCGCGGCCATCGCCGCGCGGTTGAGCGCCGACGGCGCCAGGGTCATCGGCACGGCCACCACGGCGCAGGGCGCGGCCCGCATCTCCGAGACTCTGGGCGCCAAGGGCGGTCGCGGCGCCGTGCTCGATGTGATCAGCCAGGCGTCGATCGATGCATTGCTTAAGGACATCGAGGGACAGGAAGGCGCCGTCAGCATTCTTTGTAACAATGCCGGTATCACGCGCGACACGCTGTTGTTGCGCATGAAGCAAGACGACTGGGATGCGGTCATCCAAACCAATCTAGCCTCGGTTTTCCGGCTGTCAAAAGCGGTATTGCGCGGCATGATGAAGGCCCGCAAGGGGCGCATCATCAGCATCACCTCGGTGGTCGGATTGACCGGAAATCCTGGGCAGGCCAACTACGCGGCCGCTAAGGCCGGAATCATCGGCTTTACGAAGTCGCTGGCGAAAGAGGTGGGTTCCCGCGGCATCACGGTCAATGCGATTGCCCCGGGATTCATCGATACCGACATGACCCGCGCGTTGAGCGAGGCGCAGCAGGCCTCGCTGAACGCCCAGATTCCCTTAGGAAGGCTGGGTCAGCCCGCGGACATCGCGGCGGCGGTGGCCTTCCTCTGCTCCGCCGATGGGGCATACATCACCGGCGAAACGTTGCATGTGAACGGCGGAATGTACATGCCCTAAGGCATTTGGGCCCTCAGTTGAGCGGTTTTGTCAATGCGCAGGGGGTGCCGAAAACATCATATTTGCGTTCTGGGTAGCCGTTGTCCGCGCGTTCACATAAAATACGCGCCCGGTCGAATGGCACTGGCGCGGGTTTAATTTAACGCTTGATTAGCAATTCCGAGAGGACACCATAACGATGAGTACCGTTGAGCAGCAGGTTAAGAAGATCGTGGCCGAACAGTTGGGTGTGAAAGAAGAAGAAGTTACAAATGACGCCTCGTTCGTTGACGATCTGGGGGCCGACTCACTGGACACCGTGGAACTGGTAATGGCGCTCGAGGAAGAGTTCGAGACGGAAATTCCAGATGAAGACGCCGAAAAGATCACCACGGTGCAGCAGGCGATCGACTACATCAATTCGCACAAGGGCAAGGCCTAAAACCCCGTTGATCCCGCGTAGCATTGTCCTGAGGATTCTGAAGGGCTCGGCGGTTGTTCAAGCCCCGGCTAGGGGTTGAAATTGAGCAAGCGACGCGTCGTCATTACGGGTCTCGGAATCGTCTCGCCGGTCGGCAATGACGTCGCCACGGCGTGGGCCAACATCTTGAGCGGACGCAGCGGCATCGCTCCCATCGACCGTTTCGATACCGCCAGCTTTCCGACGCACTTCGGCGGCGAGATCAGGAATCTCGACCTCGAGCCCTATATGACCGCCAAGGATGCGCGCCGCATGGACGCATTCATGCAATACGGAGTGGTTGCCGGCATTCAAGCCATGCGCGATTCCGGATTCGAGGTGACCGAGGCGAATTCGGATCGCATCGGCATCATGATGGGATCGGGAATGGGAGGACTGGAGTCGATCGAGGAAACGTACGACAAGTATTTAGAGACGCACTCACCGAAGAGAGTATCGCCCTTCTTTATTCCCGCCAGCATCATCAATCTGGTCAGCGGGCATTTGTCGATCGCCTTCAAGATTACCGGTCCGAATTTGGCCGTCGCGACCGCCTGCACGACCTCCACGCATGCGCTCGGACTGGCCATGCGCCTGATCCAATTCGGCGACGCCGATGCCATGCTGGCGGGCGGTTCCGAGATGGCGACATGCGTCACGGGGATGAGCGGTTTTGCGCAGGCAAAGGCGTTGTCGCAGCGTAATGACGAGCCGCAAGCCGCAAGCCGCCCGTGGGACAAGGATCGCGATGGTTTCGTCATGGGAGACGGCGCCGGCGCCATGTTGCTCGAGGAGTATGAGCACGCCAAGGCGCGCGGAGCGAAGATATACGCGGAAATCGTCGGTTTTGGGATGAGCGGCGATGCCTTCCACGTCACCGCGCCGCCCGAAGACGGCGAGGGCGCACGCAAAGCGATGTCGAAGGCGCTCGACCGATGCGGGCCTGAATCCCGAACAAGTACAGTACGTCAATGCACACGCGACCTCGACGGAACTTGGCGATCGCGCGGAAACGCTGGCGATACGGCGCGCATTCGGCGCCGCAGCCGATAAGTTAGCCGTCAGCTCGACCAAGTCCATGACCGGACATTTGTTGGGGGCCGCCGGAGTCGTCGAGGCCATTTTTACCGTGCTTGCGCTTCGCGACCAAGTGGCGCCGCCGACCATCAACCTGCACCACGTGGGCGAAGGCTGCGATCTTGACTACGTGCCGAACACCGCTCGCAACATGTCGCTCGAATACACCCTTTCCAATTCGTTCGGGTTCGGTGGCACCAACGGTTCGCTCATTTTCCGCCGAGTTTGAGCCGCTAGACCTCGTCGAACGGTTTCCGGAGATCTATCCGGGGCTTCTCGAGAGCGGGATGGCGCAGTCGGCGAATCGTGGCGGCCGCTACGACATTCTTCCCATCGCGTGCGGCGAGTACTTGATGCTCGACGCCGGCCGCCGCTTGGCGGGAACGCACGCCGGAGCGCAGGGTTTTTTCAACGCCCTGGAGCATTGGTGGAACGCGTTGCGTACCCCCGAATCGCCTATCCGCTTGCCGTTTACCGGCGGCTGGCTGCTGTATCTCGGCTACGAGCTGGCGATGGAAATCGAATCCTGCCTCAACTTGCCCGCGAGTTCCGATCCCGTGATTGCGCTGGCGCTGCGCACGCCGGCCGCGTGGTTGCGCGATCATGTGGGCGGGCGGGCCTGGCTCATCGCGGAACCGGGTTCGAATCATTACTCGATGAGTTCGAGCGGCATGTCAGTGGCTTGCCCGGCTCCTCGGGCACGCCTGTTGCCCGCCTCGATTGTGGCTTCGACATCGAAGAGGAGGATGCGGCGAAATTTCTCGGCGCGGTGCATCGTGCCCTGGAGTACACCGCGGCGGGGGATGTTTACCAGACCAATCTCTCGCGGCAGTGGCGCGCGAGTGCGCCGGGGCCCGTCAGTCCGGTCACCGTCTACCGGCGACTGCGCGACACCAACCCCAGTCCGTTCGCGGCGATGCTGCGATTTGGAGATTTCGCGCTGCTGTGCTCATCTCCGGAGCGATTGGTTGCCGTGCGCGGCGGCGAGGTCTCGACGCGTCCCATCGCAGGCACCCGGCCGCGCGGCGCTAACCCCGCAGAGGACGCCGCGCGCGTGCGCTCGCTGCTGAATAACGAAAAGGAGCGCGCCGAGCATGTCATGCTGATTGATTTGGAGCGCAATGACTTGGGCAGGGTCTGCGCCGGCGGATCCGTGCACGTGGATGAGTACATGAGCGTGGAGACCTACGCGCACGTTCACCACATCGTGTCGAATGTCAGCGGGCGATTGCGCTCCGGCGTCTCTCCGATCGGCGTGATTCGCGCCCTGTTTCCCGGAGGGACGATTACCGGCTGCCCTAAGATTCGCTGCATGCAAATCATCGCTGAGCTCGAAGCGTGCGGGCGGGGTGCCTATACCGGCTCGATCGGCTACTTGAATCGCGACGGCAGCTGCGATCTTAATATTCTGATTCGTACCATCACGGCGCAGGGCAGGGCGTTTAAATTTCGCGCCGGTGCCGGCATTGTCGCTGACTCAAATCCGCTGCAGGAACTGGCGGAAACACGCGCCAAGGCCGAAGGATTGCTGCGGGCCTTGGAAGTACGCCAATGAGCGTCTGGATCAATGGCCGCCAGAGCACGATGCTGGATTGTCGTGATCGAGGTTTGCAATACGGCGACGGCATTTTCGAGACCATGCGAGTGCGCCGGCGCCGCATCCGGTTCCTGGAATTTCATCTCGATCGGCTCTGCGAGGGCTGCCGGCGGCTCAATATCGCCGGTCCGCAGCGCCTGCTGCTTAAGCGCGAAGCTGGCGCGCATTGCAGCCACCCGCGGCGAGGGGATCCTGAAGCTGATTGTGACGCGAGGCAGCGGCAGCCGCGGCTATCGCCCGTCGGGTCGCGAACGCTGCACGCGCATCATTGCCCTGCACCCATTGCCACGCCGCCTCATTACCGAGGAATCGCGCGCGGTGCGGCTGCGGGTATGTGCGACACCGCTGGCCGTCAATGCGCGCCTTGCGGGACTTAAAACCTTAAATCGCCTGGACTGCGTATTGGCGCGCGCCGAGTGGCAGGATACGCGCATCTGGGACGGACTGATGCAGGATGGGGATGGCAACTGGGTCAGCGGCACGATGTCCAACTTGTTCTTGAAACGCGGCTCGGTATTGATGACGCCGCTGCTCGATCGCTGCGGCGTGGCCGGCGTCATGCGTCGGTGGATCTTGGAGCGCGCTGCGGAGCTGCGCCTGCGCCCGGTGCAGCGGCCCATCCGTTGGGACGACTTGAAGTCGGCTGAAGAGGTGTTCATGAGCAATGCCGTCGTCGGGATTAGAGCGGTGCGCGCCATCGAGTGGGCACGAAAAGCGACGCTGCGATTTTCCTGCGTGGACACCGCCAATCGTTTGCGCGCGCTGCTGGATACACAGTGAAGCGAACCCTACGCATCGCCGCAGCGTTGCTGCTGTTGCTGTTGGGTGTGGCGGCGGCGCTTGTGATCGGCTTTCGCAGTCTCGATGAGCCGTTGCGTGTCAGTGCGCCGTTGCGTTTTAAGGTAGCGTCGGGAGCGAGTTTCGCGCATGTGGCCGGGGAATTGGCAGCGCAGGGTGTCGTTGCGCGGCCCAAGGCGTGGATTTTATTCGCCCGCTGGAAGGGCCAGGCGGCAGCCGTCAAGGCGGGCGAATACGAAATTCAACCGGGCACGACGCCGCGTGAGCTATTGGCGAAAATGGTCAATGGCCAGGTTCTACTGCATTCTTTCACGATCGTCGATGGCTGGCGCGTTCAGGAACTGCTGGAAGCCCTGAGGCGCAATCCCGATATTGTCTCGACGCTGCCGCAGCAGCTGCCCTGGCCGGCGCAGGCGGCCGCGATCATGGCGAAACTCGACGCTGACGGCACGCCGGCCGAGGGACAATTCCTGCCCGAGACCTATCGCTTCATCGGCGGTACCACGGATATCGAACTGCTGCGCCAGGCTCACTCCGCCCTCGCGCGGGAACTGGAGGCGGCGTGGATGCAACGCGACCCTGATCTGCCCTTGCGCAATGCCACCGAGCTTCTGATCATGGCCTCGATCGTCGAAAAGGAAAGCGGACTACCGCAGGAACTTGGCAAGATTGCCGGTCTGTACCTGCATCGGCTGGCGATCGGCATGCGGCTGCAAGCCGATCCGACCGTGATCTATGGATTGGGCGAGCAATACGACGGCGATATTCACACCGTGGATTTACGCACCGATGGACCGTATAACACCTATACCCGTGCGGGACTGCCGCCGACGCCCATTGCGTTGGCGGGAGCGGCGGTCATTCGTGCCACCGCTCGGCCCGAGAAAACCGATGCCATCTATTTTGTCGCGTCCACCAAAGGGGACGGCAGCCACATATTCTCCGCGACGCTCGAGCAGCATAATGCGGCAGTCGCGGCCTATGTAGCGCACCAACGGAAGGCCGCCCAGGGATCCACTCGATGAGCACAGCAAGATTCGTGACGCTGGAAGGGATCGAAGGCGTCGGCAAGACCACGCAGGTGGCACGGCTATCCGCCGCGCTCAACGAGCGCGCCATCGCGCATGTGACCACGCGCGAGCCGGGCGGCACGCCGCTGGCGGAGAGCATTCGCCAGGTGGTGCTGACCGCGGGCGAAGAAGCGTTGTCGCCGACCGCGGAGCTTCTGCTCATGTTCGCGGCGCGCGCCGTGCACCTGGAGAATCTCGTGGAGCCGAATCTGCGAGCCGACCGCTGGGTGATCTGCGATCGATTCACCGATGCCACGTACGCTTATCAAGGCGGTGGCCGGCGAATGCGCGCCGAGGATATCCGCGACTTGGAACGCATGGTTCAAGGCGCGCGACGCCCGGACCTCACCATTCTGCTGGATGCGCCCGTGGCCGAAGCACTGGCGCGCGCCCGCGAACGCAATACGGGCACCGTTGCGGATCGCTTCGAACGAGAACGCAGCGAATTTTTCGAGCGCGTGAGAGAGGTTTATCGGGCACGCGCGGCGACGGAGCCCCAGCGCATCGCGGTCATCGATGCCACCCAATCCGCGGACGAAGTCACCGCTCGCATTGTGGCGCAGCTCAAGGAGCGATCGTGGATATCTTAAGCGCCGATTCGCTTCCATGGCTGCACACCTCGCAGCAGCGCTTGCGCGCCGCATACGAGGCCGGGCGTCTGCCGCATTCCTTGCTGTTGCTGAGCGCGCCCGGGCTGGGCGCGGAGCAGCTCGCCAATTGGGCCACTGCGTTGGCATTATGCGATTCGCCCGGTCCGCGGCCCTGTGATGCGTGCGCCTCATGCCGTTTGCTGCGCTCGGATACTCATCCCGATACGCACATCGTGCGCCTGGAGGAGGATGCTCAGCAGATCAAGATTGACCAGGTTCGTGAGCTCATAGACTCGCTGACGCTCAAGAGCTATCGCGGCGGCTACAAGGTCGGCGTCATCGAGGGTGCCGAGGCTCTGAATGCGAACGGCGCCAATGCCTTTTTGAAGACCCTGGAGGAGCCGGCCGCCAACACCCTGCTCATCATCATCGCAACGCCGAATCACCGCCTACCCGCGACGATCGCCAGTCGCTGTTTGCGTCTCAGCTTGCGCCCGCCGTCAACGCAAGTTGCCCTCGAGTGGCTACGCTCGACATCCCCGGCGGTCAAACAATGGGACGCTGCGCTCGCGCTTGCCGGCGGCGCGCCCCTTCGGGCGCTGCAACTGGATGCGGCAGGACTCGCGGCCCTCGATGCCGACATGCAGCAGAGCGTTGCGGAACTGGCCAACGCATCGGTGGATGTCACCTTGCTGGCTGAGCGGTGGTTGCGATCGAATCCGGGCGTGCGTATCACTTGGCTTGAGAACTGGATCACACAGCGAGTACATGCATTGCTGGGGATGCCTACTTCGCAGCAAACTGCGGAACCGGTCCGCTTGCCTGCCGCTTTACTTAAGCCCAAGATAAGAGCTCTATTTGAGCTGCTGGACGCGGCGCGTGACACTAGGCGTTTGGCCTCGACTGGTATGAATCAACAACTGGCGCTAGAGGCCTTGCTGGTCAGCGGTCGGACCGCGCTGGCGAAGTAAAAGCTTTTTTGTGGGAACTGTAGGAATTGAGAAGTCCAAGTAACAAACCCGGCCTCCTGACGCTCACCATCAAGGATAAGAGCGCGCTGTATCTGGCCTACATGCCCTTTGTGAAGAACGGCGGCTTGTTCATTCCGACCAACAGCAACTATCGGCTCGGCGATGAAGTGTTCATGCTGCTGAACTTGATGGGTGAGGAAGAAAAACTGCCGGTGGCCGGCCGCGTGATTTGGATGACACCGAAAGGGGCTCAGGGTAAAAGGACCGCCGGCATCGGCGTGCAGTTCAGCGAACAGGACCGCGGCAATACACAAAAGAAGATCGAGACTTATCTTGCCGGTGCGCTCGGTGGGGACAAGCCGACGCACACCATGTAGCTCGCGCTAACGAGCGTGTAAGAGACGCGGCTGGGGAAAACTTCCCCATTCTAGAAATTTCCGGGTCGCTAGCCGCACCCGACAGTCCTTAAGCCCCCCAGTCAGCGGATCGGTTCGACGTAAACCGGCGTCGCGGCAGGCTCTATTTTGAGGGGCTTGTGCGGTGCTCGGTAAAGATAAATGGACGTCGCGATGATCAACAGCAAAAACACGATGGCGAGGTACTTGTGTTCGGCGAGGATCGATGGCGCTTTGTAGTCGAAGCGGGGCTTGGGCACGAAGCCATTAGGCCCGTTGCCCGAAGCCGGCCCCGCCCCTGAACTATCCGCCACTGCGAGAACGAGCGGCTTCGCTCGCGGCGAGGCCGCCCTTGAGGACATAGGCTTCGAATCCCCGTTCACTCAAGATATAGGCGGCCGCGGAGCTGCGCCGACCCGTGTCGCAGCACACGACGTACTGCGTGTTCTTGTCCAAGGCGTTGATCTTCAATCGAATGAAGTACAGGGGGATATTCACCGCATCATCGATGCGAAAATTCTGGAACTCGCTGGGGAGGCGGACATCGAGCCATTTGCCGCCGCGGGCGACGATTTCCCGGGCCTGCTGCTGATCAACCCACTGCAGCAGCGGCTCGTTCAGCAAGGTCTGAAAATCATGCTTGCCAAGGCGCATGAGTGTGCCGTCGCTGGACATCGTGACGGTTGCGTTGCGTTTCGCCTCGGCGATCAGCGCCTCTTCGCCGAAGCTATCGCCGGGGCCCAGCTCCGCCAGCTTGATGCCTTCCTTGTTCAGCGGCGTCTCACGCATCACGATGCACTTGCCGGCAACCACGACGTAGAAATAGTCGCCCTCAGTGCCTTGCTTGATGACGATATCGCCTGCGCGGTAGTTAATGCGCTGCATGCGCATGAAAATCGCCTGGATATTGGCCGGCGGGATGCGATGAAATGCCTTGGTCTGCAGCAGCGTCGTCATCCAATCGCCCGTGACATCCAGTCCATCGCCGCGCAGTTCAGCAACTTCGTATTGGCCGGTTTGATCCCAGGTCAACAAGACATCCAGCAAATCGCTGTCGATCATGATGTATTCAACGTCCATCGCTGCGCGGGCCGTGAATTTGCGCGGTAGCCCGGGAGCGAGGGCCGCGCGTGCTTCAGCGGTGCCGGCCCTGATCACACCCATGGTGCGATCGTCCGCACGCAGCTCAACCTGACCGGTCACCAGATAAAACGTGCGTTTGTCGGTATCGCCTTCTTTGAACAGCACCCGGCCCGGGCTTAAATCGCGGACCACGGTTTTGCGGGCAAGCGCATGCAGGTTTTCTGCCTTCAGGCCGTCGAGCGGCGAGAAAGTCTTTAATACGGCGAGATCGACTGGTCGTTCATCCATCGAAAAATCTTCAGCCCCGGCTTTCAACCCTATGATTTTGCCTGTGAATTCTATCACACGCGGCACCGGCTCCGACCACGCAATAGGTCACATAGAGCAGCTCAAGGAGAGAGCAGGCGCCAGCCCGCATCGGGGCGAAAACGCTCGCCGTAGCGCTCGGCGAGTTCATTCAGGCGGCGCGTCATGTTCGCAACGCCTCGATCCTTCGCATATTGCAGCGGTCCGCCGCGAAAAGGCGCGAACCCGGTCGCAAATACCACGCCTGCATCCAGCAAATCCGCATCTGCCACGGTCCCCTCCCGCAGACAGCTCACCGCTTCGTTGAGCATGGCCAGTATGAGCCGATCTTCAAGATCCGCGGGCGCCGCGAACCCCAACTGCGGGTCCTTTTGCGCCTTGCCGTCCGCCCAACGATAAAATCCCTCGCCGCTCTTGCGGCCCAGTTTCTTCTGGTCCACCAAACTGAGCAGAATCGGCGGCACTTCGCGCTGCAAGGCCTCGCTCAAGACCCGCCCGACCTGCAGGGAGACGTCCAGTCCGACGACGTCGGTCAGTTCGATCGGCCCGAGCGGCATGCCGAACTGGACGGCTGTGCGATCGATCACCGCGGCCGGTACGCCCGATTCCAGCGCAAACAATGCCTCGTTGATGTACGGCGTCAGAATTCGGTTTATCACAAAGCCCGGAGCGCTCTTACAGGGAAGCGGCAGCTTGTCGAGCGTGCGCGTGAACTTCAGCGCATCCTGCACCACCTGCAGACGAGTGCCGCTGCCCTGCACGACCTCCACGAGCTGCAGCTGCGCGACGGGATTGAAAAAGTGAATCCCGACCAGCCGACTCGGATCTTTGAGGCCTGCACACAGGGTCTCAATTTTGATGCTCGAGGTGTTGGTCGCGAGAACCGCGCCCGGCTTGAGTCGAGGCTCAAGGTCTGCGTAAAGCGACCGCTTGGCGTCGATGTTTTCGACGATCGCTTCGATGACGACATCGGCGTGGGAGACACCGTCGCCCTTGACGTCGATCCTAAGACGCGACAGTGCGTCGGCCGCGGCGGCCGGGTCCTTGAGTCGCTTCTCGAAAAAGATCTTGGCGCGGCTCAGGGCAGGCTGGATCAGCTCCTCGCTGCGATCTTGCAAGCTGACTGTCATGCCACGAAAGGCCGCCCAGGCGGCGATATCGCCGCCCATCACGCCGGCGCCGACGACATGCGCGTGCTTGAATTCGGCCGCCGACTCTCCTCCCAAACCCTTGAGCCGATCCTGCAAGAGAAACACTCGCACCAGATTGCGCGATGTCGGGGTGCACATGAGCTCGCTGATGGAGCGTGCCTCGGCGTCGAAGCTTGCGGCTCCGGCGGCA
This sequence comes from uncultured Gammaproteobacteria bacterium, assembly GCA_963749775.1. Classification (GTDB taxonomy): domain Bacteria; phylum Pseudomonadota; class Gammaproteobacteria; order Steroidobacterales; family Steroidobacteraceae; genus Bog-1198. Next base: position 159,225 of record CAVVPB010000001.1, on the reverse strand, counting down.
CCGTGGCGTCGCCACAGCTCGAGGATGGCGTAGGGAGCCGGGTAATGTTGCCGTTGTACGCTGCGCCGCAAGGTTGCCGCGGTTCGCCGGGCGATGAGCGGGCGCACCGCAGTTAAGTTCATGACCCTGTCGATCAGGGGTGCGGTGTGTTTCGGGGGTCTTCGCTGCAGCAGCGACTTGGCCCGCGCCGCAAGTTCTCCGGCAGGAACCAGTTCGTCCAGCAAACCGCTGTCGAGCGCGCGCTTGCCCCGCAAGGGTCTGCCCTTGAGCATGAGATCGAGGGCAGCCCGCACACCGATAAGCCGCACGCTGCGCACCGTGCCGCCAAATCCCGGGTGTATGCCGAGCAGCACTTCCGGCAATCCCAGCGATAACGCGGCGTCGTCGGCGCCGATCCGGTAGCTACAGGCAAGGGCCAATTCCAATCCACCGCCGAGCGCGAAGCCGTGCAAGGCGGCAACCGTCGGGCAGGGCAGGTCCTCGAGCCGTTGCAGAACCGATTGGCCGGCACGCACCAGCTCGTAGGCTTCTTCGGGTGTGCGAATCTTTAAGAATTCCCGGATATCGGCGCCGGCGATGAAGCCGTTGGGCTTACCCGAGCGCACCACCACGCCCACCGGGCGTTGGGCGGCAATCTCGTCGAGCCTGGACGCCAACTCACGAACCACCGGGCCCGACAAGACGTTGGTCGAGGTACCGGGCGAATCGCAGGTGAGCCAAGCGATGCGGTCCGCATCGATCTTTAGCCGCCAGCTATCGGCGCTCATGCCGCTTGCCGGGTGGACCTGAGTACCGTGAAATCGCAGACCAGCGGCAGGTGGTCGGAAAAGTGCACGTCCGGAATTTCAAATCGGTTCACTTCGATCTGATCGCTGTGCAAAATGAAATCCAGTTCCTTGCGCGGGCTGCGGCTTGGATAGGAGGGAAGCCCCCGTGCGTTGGCGTTGGTCAGGCGCGCCGCCTGCGTGAACAGGTAGATCTCATGCTCACCCCAGTAGGTATTGAAATCCCCCGCGACGATCACCGGCTTTTCGGTCTTGGCCACCAGGTCATAAAGATATCGCAGCTGGTACTGCCGATGGCGGAACTTCAATGATAAATGCACCAGGAAAATCGCGATGTCATCGAGTTCCAGTTCGATGATGAGCCGCTTGATACCGGTGTCGAAATAGTGGAATCGTTCGCCTCGAACGCGGGGCGCGGCGAGAAACGCATTGGCTTGCTTGCGAACGATGGGCACCAGCTGGTTGACCGACGAGACACCGTATTTGCACTCGTAGGTGGAATAATGCCCGAGCGAGCGAGCGATGAAATCCGCCTGATTGACCATCCCGGTCCGTACCGAGCCGGTATCGACCTCAAGCAGGCCCACCACATCCGGATCCTGGCGCTTGATAAAGTCGGTAATACGCGACAGCACCAGCCGGCTGGAGCGCAGGTAGCCGGCACCGGGAAGCGGCAGGTGGAATGCCGGGCCGGTACCCGTGGCATAGCGTATATTGTAAATCAACAATCGCACCAGGCATTGTATCGGCGCGCGGTACTTCGCGCATGACCATCGTCACGCTACACTACCCGTATGTCGGCCAATCCCATTCGGCTGTTCGTCACCCACGCGTGGCTGGAGAATGACGACTACGCACGGGTTTTCGAGTACCTCGAGGCGTCGGGCACCTTTTACTACTTCAACACCAGCCAGCCCCAGGCGAAGCGGCCGATCGACAAGGAATCGCAGCGCGAAGATTTGCGCCGGCAGATAGCGCCTTGCGAAGTGGTCGTGGTGCTGCCCGCGGTCTATTCAATCGCGCCCGAGCTGGTACTGTTTCAGATGAACTTTGCCAAGGCTGCTGATCGGCCGATCGTCGCGATGGAGAATTTTGGTTCCACGGAACCTTTGCCGAAGGCCATCAAAGATCTGGCCGATGAAGTCAGCGCGTGGAACGAGCGAAGCTTGATTGACGCGTTGCGCCGCCAGGCGCGCCATCAAGAAACGACACGCTGGGACACCATCGAATTCAAGCTCGACTGAAATGAAGCTCGTGTGTCAGTTGCTGGCAATCAACGCCGGCACTGCAAAATCCTCGGAGGAGCGCTCCACGGCGTGCATTTGCACCACGTTGCTGGAATGCATCGCGTAGTCATGGGTCTTGCACATCAGCCCGAAAATTTCGACGATCAGTGCAGCGCAATCATCGGCTTCTTGATTCGACATCTTGCGCACCGATGCGGTGACGGCATCTTCGCCGGGCAGTGGCTGCACTCCGCGCAAGCTGCGCATCACTTGCCCGAAGGTCTCGCGAATTTCAGCGGGAATTTCATCTTCCGGCAGCGACGCCAAATGTCGGCGGTACGCACACACCAAGCGCTGCTTGATGGGCGTCGAACGTACTAACTCGAGGGTGGCAAAGTGGAAACATTCCCAAGCGCTGATCATGTCCGGCCTCTGTGAGCAAAAGACGCAAACCTAATGTTATTTCGAGGTTTCCACCTCCCAGCGAATCTTGTTAAATCAAGACTCTGCGAGTGGAATATACAAGACAATCACGGAAACGCAACGCGGAATTTGTTGGGTTTTTGAACTACGTCTAAAGAGGCGCTTTCCCTTAGTTTTCTAGAAACAAACTGACGTAGCCATGCTATCTAATTGAAATTAAGATAGAAAAAGCTATTCCGCTGGCAGTGCTAGAGGTTCTTCGGCGGCCGCCGAATGATTCGCACCGATGAGCATGTAGACCCCCGGGACCACGAAGAGTGTGAACAGCGTCCCGATCGCAAGCCCCGTGGAGATCACCAAGCCGATGGCAAAGCGCGAGGCCGCGCCTGCGCCGCTCGCGAACACCAGGGGAAGCACGCCCAGCACCATCGCCGCGGTGGTCATGAGGATGGGCCGCAGGCGCACGCTCGCGGCCGCGACAATGGCCTCCGCTTTGGATTTGCCGCTGTGCTGCTCCTCGTTCGCGACTTCCACGATCAAAATACCGTGCTTACTGATCAAGCCGATCAGCGTCACCAGTCCGACTTGGGTGTAGATGTTCAAGGTCGCGCCGCCGATTCCAATGGCGATGAAGATCAGCGCTCCGGCGATGGACAACGGCACGGAAATCAGAATGACCAAAGGGTCGCGAAAGCTTTCGAATAGCGCCGCCAGCGCCAGGAAGACGATGACGATCGCAAACCCAAAGGTTGCGATGACGCCGCCGGATTCAGCCAAGTACTGCCGTAATTGGCCGCCGTAGTCGACCGTATAGCCCTGCGGCAGGGTGCGGGCCGCCAGGTCCTGCAGATACTGCAGTGCCTGCGACAGCGACACGCCGGGTGAGGGCACGCCCGACAACGTCGCCGCGTTGAGCTGCTGAAAGTGATTGAGGGTCTCAGGCACGGTTTCGCGGCGGATGCTGGCGATCGTCGATAAGGGCACGGGGATGCCGTTGATCGTGGTAATCGGAAAGTTCAGCAGTTGATCGGGGTTTAAGCGGGAAACTCGCTCGACTTGCGGAATCACTCGATAGGATCGAGTCTGCATGCTGAAGTAATTGACATAGCCGCCGCCCAACAAGCTGGTTAATGCCGCGCCAACTTGGCCCATGTTCAAACCCAACTGCGCCGCCTTGTCGCGGTCGATCTCGATCACCGCTTGCGGTGCATCGATTCGCAGGTCGGTGTCGAAAAACATGAACATGCCGCTCTTGTTGACGGTGTCCAAAAAAGCCCGCGACACCTCATTCAAGCGCTCCGCCGACTCGGTGCTCTTGATCGCGAATTGCACCGGTACGCCGCGTGCGCCCGGCAACGAGGGCTGCTGAAACACCACAAATTTCTGCGCGGGCAAGCCGTTCAGCTTTTGCTGCAAGCTGCGCTGCACTTCGGTCGCTCCGAGCTTGCGTTGGTCGCGCGGTACCAGCGGCATGCCGATGAAGGATTGGCCGGGTGCATCGATTTGAAAAACCGCGGCCAGTTCCTTCTGGGTGCGGACCGTTGCGTAGGCCTGGTCACCGTACAGGGCCTTTTGCTGCAGGGTTGCGTCGGGCGCGGAAGTCGGCTGCGACAGCACGAAGCTTTGATCTTCCTGGGGCGATAGCTCGCTGTGCGAGCTTCTGTACAGCAAGAAAATGCTCAGCATGATGATGACGACGAACAGCGCGGTGACCGGCGTGTAGTGCAGGCTGGTTTCGAGGCGCCGCCGATAGCCGCTGCGGAACTTATCGAAGCGCACATCGATAAAGTTGATCACGCGCGATTCCCAGTCGAGCTGATCGGCACGGTGCCCATGCAAAAGACGCGAGCACATCATCGGCGAGAGCGTCAGTGCGATCACTGCGGACACGGTCACGGCGGCGGCCACGGTAAAGGCAAACTCGGTGAACAACGCGCCGGTAAGGCCGCCCTGGAAGCCGATAGGAATGTAGACGGCCAGCAGCACGACGGTCATGGCGACGATGGGATTGGCAAGCTCGCGAGCGGCCTGCATCGCCGCGGCGATCGGCGGCGTACCCTCTTCGAGGTGCCGATTGACATTTTCCACGACGATGATGGCATCATCGACCACCAAGCCGATCGCCAGCACCAGCGCGAGCAGGGTCAGCAAGTTGATAGAAAATCCCAGCGCCAGCATGATGGCGAGGGTACCCACCAAAGAGAGCGGTATGGCGACCACGGGTATCAGCACCGAGCGCGGCGAGCCCAAGAAAGCGAAGATGACGCCCATGACGATGATGAGCGCCTCGATGAGCGTGATGGCGACTTCGCGGATGGAGCTGTTGACGAAGATGGTCGAGTCGTAGGCGATGGCGACTTCGAGTCCCTGCGGCAGCTGCGATTCGATCTCGGGCAGCACCGCCCTGACGCCCTTGACGACGCTCAGCAGATTGGCGCTGGGCGCGATCTGGATGCCGACAAATACCCCGTTTTTGCCGTTGAATCGCACCTGCGATTCATAGCTGTCGGCGCCCAATTTCACCTCGCCGACGTCGCTCAAACGGATGTTGCTGCCGTTGATTTGCTTGACGATGAGATCTTGAAAATCACTCAACGTGTGCAGGCTGCTCGAGGAGGTTAAGGTGACCTGCACCATTTCGCCCTTGGTGTTGCCGACCGCGGAAATGTAGTTGTTGCTCGCGAGCGCCGCATACACATCGGTGGCCGTTAGGCCATAGCCGGCCAGTTTCTGCGGATCGAGCCAGGCGCGCAGCGATAGAGTTTGGCCGCCGTTCAGCTCGGCGGTTTGCACGCCTTCCACCGCCTGAAGCTTAGGTATCACCACGCGCGTCAGGTAATCGGTGATTTGATTGCGCCCCAGCGTCTCGCTGCGAAAGGCGATGTACATGGCGGCCAGGGTCTGCCCGGTTCTTACCGTGATGGTCGGCTGCAATGCGCCGACCGGTAGCTGATTTAAGACCGAATTGACTTGTATGTTGATTTCGCCGGCGGCCTTGGAGGTGTCGTAGTTTTGCCGAAGATTGACGGTGATCGTGCTCGAGCTGCTTTGACTGACCGACGTCATGTAGTCGATGCCATTCGCTTGAGCCACTGCGGTCTCAATGGGGGTGGTGATGAAACCGGCGATGGACTCCGGGTCGGCGCCAGGGAAAGACGTTGAAATGGTGACGATGCCGTTCTCAGTCTTGGGATAGGCGAGCACCTGCAAGGAGGCGAAGGAACGCAGACCCACGACGAAAATGGCGAGGCTGACGACCGACGCCAAGACGGGGCGACGTACGAATATGTCGGTGAAGTGCACGGCGGGCTCTTTAAGTCCTACTCATTCGGCGGGTTCGGATTAGGGTTGTTGGCCGGCAGCACCGCATTGTTGATCGTCACCCCGGTACCATTGCGCAGCTTCAACTGGCCAGCGCTGACCACGATCTCGCCGACTTTGATGCCGCTTTGCACCGCGACCTGGTCGCCGCGCGTGGCGCCCAGTTTGACGAAGCGCTGGTGAACCACCGAGCGAGGTTTGCCCTGTGCGTCGAGGCCGCTTTGCTCCACGATGAACACGGTGTCGCCGAACGGGTTATGGGTCACCACGGTTTGCGGCAAGGTAATCAGGCTGCTCTTGTCGCCGTAATCGACGCGCACCGTGGTGAACATGCCCGGCAGCAAGCGCCGCTCCGGGTTTCGCAGGGCAGCGCGTACCTGCACGTTGCGGCTGCCGGTATCGACCCTGGAATTGATCGCCTCGATGGCACCGCCAAATACTTGCTTCGGATAGGCATCGACCGTGGCCAATACCGCTTGCCCGACCTTCAGTTGCGCAAGCGCCTGTTGCGGGACGTAAAAATCCACCAGCAGCAGGTCGAGTGCCTGCAGCGTCACGATGGGAGTCCCGGCGGTGAGGAACTGCCCGATGTCGACTTGGCGAACGCCCAATCGGCCGGCGAACGGTGCCCTGACGATTTTCTCGCTGATCAGCGCCTGTTGCGCGGCCACCTGGGCGCGCGCCGATTTCAGCGTGGAGACGTCGGTATCGATGTCGGCCTGGCTGATGGCCTGCGCGGCGAACTGCTCTTGGTTGCGCTTATAGGTTTGTTCGGCAAGCTCGGCGGCCGCTTGCAGCTGCTGCAATTTGGCATAGTCGTCATTGGGCCTCAAGCGCAGCAGCACCTTGCCGGCGGGGACCTCATTGCCGGAATCAAACTCGATCTGATCGACGATGCCCGAGGCCTGTGCGGACAGGTCCGCGCCGCGCACCGCGCGCAAGGTGCCGGTCGATTGAACAAAGGGCTGCCACTCCGACGTGGCGGCCGCGATGGTGGACACCGTTTGGGGCGCGGTGGCCGCGGCAGCCATGAATTTCTTGCCTATCCTCGGCACCGATAGAGCTGCCAACCGAATACCGCGCCCAGCAGCAGCGCCACGACGATCAGCATAATCACGACCGGTTTGATCATCGCTCTGGGTTTGGCAATTTCCATGGTGCTCACTGAGTATTGGCGGCGACGTCGGGACGGTTCCACCAACCGCCGCCGAGGGCCTGAAACAGCGCCGCCGTATCGGCGTAGCGCTGCGCCTTGACTTTGACCAGCGCCACGGCGATGGACTGATAGGTTTGCTCGGCAAGCAAGACCTGCAGATAGTTGGCCGCGCCGCTCTTGTACTGAACTTGTACCAATGCCAGGCTCTGTGCCGCCGTGCGTTCCGCCACGGTCTGTGCTCCGAGCGCGGCGGCGTCGGCCTGCAGTGCATAGAGGGTGTCGGATACATTTTGAAAAGCGGTAATGACGGTGGCGCGATAGTTGGCGGCCGCTTCCTCGGCCGCGGCCACGGCGGCGCGGCGTTGATGCAGCAATTGGCCGCCTTTGAAGATCGGCTGGGTGGCCGACGCGGCCAAGCTCCAGACGACCGAAGAAGGCGAAAATAAATCCGAAAAGCTAAAGGCTTCACCGCCATAGCTGCCGGAGAGCGTGATCTGCGGCAGCATATTGGCCGTTGCGACGCCGATCTCGGCCGTGGCTTCGTGCAGTAGCGCGGAAAATTCGCGCACATCCGGTCGCTGCTCCACCAGTTTCGAGGGCAGGCTTAAGGGCAGATCGGTGGGCAGCGTCAAAGAATCGAGCGTGAATTCGGGGCCTGCATAATCCGCGGGCAGCGAACCGACATAGGCCGCCAACAGGTTTCTCTGCTGGGCGAGCTGACTGCGCAGCGGCGGCAGGCTGGCAAGGGTGCCCTGGAGAACGGCCTGCTGCTGCAGAATATCGACGCGCGAGACGCCGCCGGCGGCTGAAGCGGCGCTGCGTGATCTCGAGTTGTTTGCGTTGCGACTCGGCGATCTCTTCCGTGGCGGCAATTTGCGCGCGCAGCGACGCCTCGGTGATGGCCGCTGTGACGACATTCGCCGTAAGGCTTAAGTAAGCGGCTTGCAGCGCGAATTTTTCGAACTCCGCTTGCGCGCCGGCGGATTCAACTTTGCGTCGCAGGCCGCCAAAGGCATCCAAGGTGTAGGAGACATTGACCGTCGCGTTATTGAGGCTGTAGATGACCGAGCTGACCAGCGGCGCTCCGAATGTCACCCCAGAAACTTTCTGCCTCTGCGACCCCGGCCGTCGCGGACACGCTGGGGGCGTAGCTGCCGCGTTGCGCGGCCAGCGTCTCATTGGCCTGGCGCAACACCGCGCTGGCGGCCTCGAGCGTGGGGCTGTTCGCGAGCCCGCGCTCGATCAAGGCATTGAGCTGCGGGGATTGGAACAGGGTCCACCATTGGCCCTGAATATCCAGGCCGTCGACAAAGTGCTGCGCTTGCACATCCGGCGTATCCGCCGAGCTGGCCGTGGCGGGAAGCTCGCCCCGAGGCGCGTAACCGTCGGTGCGGGGCGGTTCGGGCGCCTTGAAATTCGGGCCGACCGCGCAGGACGCGAGAAGGCAGGCGATTACCGTACATCCGATGTAAGTCTGGCGAGTCATGTGGGGTTGGTCGGGCAGAAGAATATCGAGACCTGGATTAAGAACAGTAGTCGCTTTTAGACATAATAGGTATTTACCAACTAGATATTCACTTGGTAAAATATATTGCATTGAATAGTTAGTATGCAAATGAATAATAGCCCCTCGCAATTCGAATTGATGGAGGAAAACCTCCGAAATCTGGGTGCCCGCGTGCCGAACTTGCCGGCCAGCGGCATTTTGTTGTGCCGGCTGCTGGTGCATGTGGCGCGCGAGATGTCGGCCATGTTTGAGCAGCAAATTCGACCGTTTGGGCTTGCCGAACCCGAATTTCGCGTGCTCACCACGCTTTTCTCGCAACCGGACGGCGTGGCACATCCCAGTGATCTATGCGTTCGAGCCTCGCAAAGCCCGGCCAACATGTCGCGCATCAGCGATGCGCTCGTGAGCCGCGGTCTTATTACCCGCGACTTGAGCGTGCAGGATAGGCGCCGCATGGTGCTGCGCATAACGGCCGAGGGCGAGAAGTTGGTGCGACGGCTGCTCCCCACGTTGTTTGCGCCGTTGCGCGAACTGTTGAAGGAGTTCCCAGAATCTGAGCAGCTGGAGATGAGCGCGCAGCTGAAGCGCCTCGGCACGCAATTGGAGCAAGTGACCCCGCCGGCCACCGCGGAGCCGCTGGTATGAAGGCGCGGCTGGCGGTCATTACCGTGCTGGTGGCGATGACCGTGAGCTGCGCGGGATTGCCGCCGAAGACCCGTCCCGTGCAATTGCCGGACGCGGCGCCCCTCGACCTGGAAGCCGGCGGCGGCGAATGGCCGGCTCCCGAGTGGTGGAAGCGATATCAGGATCCGACCTTGGATCAATTGATTGCGCTGGGAGAGGCGAATTCGCCGAGCCTGGCGACGGCGCGCGCTCGTTATGACTCAGCGCGGCAATCTGTTCGGCTGGCAGCGGCCGAATCCGGTGCGCATCTCAACGCGAGCGCCTCCGCGGAGCGCGAGCGGCTGAGCGAGAATGGCCTGTTTCCTCCGCAATTGATCGGATTTACCTGGTACAACCAGTTCGACTTAGGGCTACAGGCGAGCTACACCTTCGATTGGTGGGGCAAGCAACGCGACGCGGTCGAGGCGTCCATTGATCAAGCGCACGCCGCCCAAGCGGATCGCAGCGCCGCCGCGTTGATGCTCGCCAGTTCCATCGCGGACGCCTATTTTGGCTGGCAATCCGATCAAAACCGCCTAGGGTTAGCGCGCGACAAGGCAACCCTGGTCGAGAGCGAGGGAAAAATCAGCGCCGCCCGCGTGCGCGCGGACCTCGATTCCCCCGATGATTTGAATGCCGACGATCTCGCCTTGGCCGCGGCTCGAGAGCAGGTCGCCGCGCTTGAGGGATCGGCGCGGCTGCGGCTCGTTGAGTTGGCCGCTCTCGTGGGTCGTTCCATCGGCGAACTGCCTCCCTTGACGGTCAAACCGTTGCCCCGGTTCCCGGGCAGCTTGCCGGATAACGTCAAGATTGATTTGATCTCGCGGCGTGCGGACATCACCGCGAGTCGTTGGCGAGTGGAAGCGGCGGAAAAGAATTTGGCCTCCGCCCGCGCCGAGTTCTTTCCCGACCTGACGGTCAACGCCCTGGTTGGCCTCTCCAGCTTGGATATCGGCAAGTTGGTCGAATATGGCAGCCGCGTGCCGCAAGCCACCGCCGCCATTCACTTGCCGATCTTCGATGCGGGCCGCCTGAAGGCGCGTTATGGAGGTGCCCAGGCGGCGATAGATTCCGCGGTGTCGAGCTATCAAGACACCGTCATCGGCGCGGCGCGTGATGTGGCGCTGCAAGCCACCACGCTTGCGCAAATCGACGCGCAGCGCACACAGCGCGCAAAGGAAGTCGCGGCCACGCTGCGCATGAAAGACACCGCCGCCGCGCGCGTCCGGCAGGAGATCACCGACTTACGCACCGAGCTTCGCGCGACGGAGTCCTGGATAGAGCAGCGAGATGCGTTATTGCAGCTCGATTCGGCGGCCCTGTCCGCTGATGTTGCACTTCAACGCGCACTGGGCGGCGGTTTCGAAAACTCGCCACAGCTGGCCAGTTCCTCAACATTGGCGACCACCCCACAAGCGGTGAGCCCCTCAACAACAGCGACACCATGAACGCAAACACAGAATCCTTGACCCCCAGCACCCCGAACCGGCGTCGCTGGATCCTGCTCCTCATCGCGGCGATATTCATCGTCATCGGTGTGCTGTGGGCCGCTTACTGGGTGCTGGTTTTATCGAAGCGCGAGAGGACCGACGATGCTTATGTGAACGGCAATCAAGTGGTCATTTCCGCGCAAGTTTCCGGCACGGTCATCGCCGTGTTGACGGACGACACACAACTCGTGAATGCAGGTCAGGTGCTGGTCAGGCTCGATCCCGTCGATGCGCAGACCGCGCTCAGCCGCGCGGCAAGCGCCCTGGCGCAAGCGGTGCGGCAAGTACGCCAGCAAAAGGCGAATGCCAGCCAATACGACGCGGAAATAGAATCGCGCAAGCTGGAGCTGTCGCGCGCCGAATTGGATCTGGCCAAGCGCGAACCGTTGCTGGCCGACCATGCCATTGCCGGGGAAGAAGTCCGCCACGCGAAGGAGAGCATGGAACTGGCGCGCGCGGCACTAAGGCAGGCCGAACGTCAATCGATGTCGGCGCACGCATTGGTCGACGGAGTCGCCGTGGAGAGCAATCCGGCCGTGCTGCAGGCGAAGGATGCTTTTCGCGATGCGTGGATCGCCGCGCAGCGCAACGCCGTCGTGGCGCCCGTCACCGGATTCGTTGCGGGGCGCAGCGTACAGCTGGGACATCATATTCAGGCCGGTGAGGCCCTTATGACGGTGATCCCGCTTCACTCGCTGTGGGTGGATGCCAATTTCAAGGAAGTACAGCTGCGCAACCTTAGGATCGGTCAGAACGCCGAGGTACGCAGCGACCTTTACGGCGGCTCGTTCATTTTTCACGGTCACGTGCAGGGAATTTCGGCCGGAACCGGCGCGGCGTTCTCGTTGCTGCCGCCGCAAAATGCCTCCGGCAACTGGATCAAGGTGGTCCAGCGCGTGCCGGTCCGAATTCGGATTGACGACAATGATCTGGTCAAGACGCCGCTGCGTGTCGGTCTGTCTGCGACGGTGAGTGTGGACACGACATCGCGCACTGGAGCCGTTTTGGCGTCGCAGGCCGGCGATAAGCCGGTCGGCGACACGCAGGTCTTTACCCAGGATTTGGAAAAAGCCAATGCGCAAGCCGATGCGATCGTGCGCCAGAATTTGCGCCCCGATCACTAGTCGCGGGTTTTGCCATGGCTGATCCAGCGCTGCCGCCGGCGGCCGAATATCCACCGTTACACGGCGGCAAGCTGTTTCTCCTGACGGTCGCCATCGCCACGGCGTCGTTCATGGAGATCCTCGACATGACCATTGTCAATGTCTCCGTGCCCGCCATTTCCGGAAGCCTCGGCGTTTCCACCTCGGAAGGCACCTGGGCCGTCAGTTCCTACATGCTGGCCGCAGCGGTCATGCAGCCGCTCTCCGGATGGATCGCGCGGCGCTTTGGCGAGGTCAGGACCTTCGTCACGTCCATTTGCCTGTTCATGATTTTCTCAGCCATTTGCGGCATGGCCAACAGCCTTCCCATGCTGGTCGGCGCACGCCTGATCCAAGGGCTGGTGTCGGGACCCATGATGTCGGTGGCACAGGCCACCCTGTTGCGCAACTATCCGCTCGAGCGGCGGGGCATGGCCCTGGCGCTTTGGTCCATGGTGATCATGATCGCGCCCATTTTCGGCCCCATCATCGGCGGCTGGATCACCGACAATCTGACCTGGCCATGGTTGTTCTACATCAACTTGCCGGTGGGCGCGTTCTCGGCGGTGGTGTGCTGGTCGATCTTGCGCCACCGCGAGTCCAGGAAATTTAAATTGCCCATTGACGCGGTGGGACTTGCGCTTCTCGTGATTGGCGTGGGCAGCCTGCAATTCATGCTGGATAACGGCAATGAGAGGGATTGGTTCAATTCGCCCGTGATCATCGCTGCGGCGATTACGGCGACGGTCGCCATCTCGTTCTTTATCCCCTGGGAACTCACCGACAAGCATCCGGTGGTGGATCTGCATCTGTTCGCGCGACGTAATTTTCGCGTCGGCACCATGACGCTCGCACTGGCGTTCTTCGCGTTCACGGGAGTCAATATCATTTTCCCCCTGTGGTTGCAGACAACCGTGGGCTACACGGCCACGTGGGCGGGGATTGCGGTCGCTCCGGTCGGGTTGTTGGGAATCGTGGTCGCACCCATCATCGGCCGCAACATCATGCGCTTGAATCTGCGGCTCGCGGCCAGTTTTGCGTTCTGCGTGTTCGGATCCTCCATATTCTGGACCGCAACGTTGAATGAGAACGCCAGCTTCCTGCAGTTTGCAACGCCGCGGTTTCTGCAGGGGTTGGGCATGGCGTTTTTCTTCCTGCCGCTCAATCAAATCCTGATGTCCGGCGTGCCGCCGAATGAGTTGGCTTCGGCCTCCGGGGTCAGCAACTTCGTGCGCACCATGGCCAGTAGTTTCGCCACCGCCATCTCGGTCTGGATCTGGAATCGGCGCAGCGACTACCATCACGCCGTGCTGACCGAGCACATCAGCAACGCCTCCCCGTCATGGACTTCGTACCAAGCACAGCTCGCCGCCCATGGAATCAACGGTGTCGGCGCTTCTCAATTCGTCAACCAAGTCATTTCCAATCAAGCCTCGACGTTGGGGGTCAACGACGTATTCAACATGCTGGGGCTCATGTACCTGGTATTGATACCGCTGATTTGGTTCGCGCGGCCGCCCTTCGGTGCGCGGGCGGCAAACCCCGGGCACTGATTCAGATACGAACCGTGTAAAATCACTGCCGTGAGTTCACCGTATATTGTTGCCGTCGGCGGGACGATTCGTCCGAATTCCACCACCGAATGGGCCATGCGTCATGTGTTAAGTGCCGCTCAGCGGCGCGGAGCGCGTACCAAATTGATCAGCGGCCCGCTGCTGCAATTGCCCTTATACCAACCCGACAATCCTGAGCGAGGCGAGGGCGCGCGATTCTTGGTAGCCGAGCTTGCGCTGGCCGATGGCATTGTTTTGGGGTCGCCCGGCTACCATGGCAGCATTTCCGGGTTGGTCAAAAACGCGCTGGACTATGCGGAGGATTTGCGCAGCGATGCGCGGCCGTATTTCAGCGGACGCGCAGTCGGATGCATCGCCACCGCGGCCGGATGGCCGGGCGCCGTCAATACCCTGGGCGCGCTGCGCGATATCGTGCACGCCCTGCGCGGTTGGCCGACTCCGTTGGGTGCCGCCATCAATGCCACGGAAAATGTATTCGATGCACAGGGTACGTGTTTGGTGCCGCGAATCGGACAGATACTCGACCTGATGGCTGAAGAAGTCTTGAGCTTTGCGCAGGCCGCCGCGCCGCGTTGAGGAGAGAATCATGCCAAGGACAACGATCTTGATTCCCGCGCCCTCGTTCACGAGACGCCGGGTGCTGATGAGCGGTGCGCTCGGGGCAGGCGGCCTTGCCGCAGCTTTCGCGGCCGAGGCACCGGCCGAGGGCGGGATCTCGCGCTCGGCGGAATCAATCCATCAGGAGCCGGTATTCAACGCGAGTCGCGCACGTCTTTACTCCGCGCTGACCGATGCCAAGCAGTTTGACCGGGTGGTCCAATTGAGCAATGCGCTGCAGGGCCGGGTTCCGAAGCTACCGACCGCCATCAGCGCGAGCGAAGGGGGCGCATTCACCTTGTTTGACGGCTACATCACCGGCCGGCAGGTGCAACTGGTGCCCGACGCACTGATCGTGCAGGCCTGGCGCTCCGCGAGCTGGGGACCCGGCCAATATTCGATTGCAAGGTTCGAGCTTAAGGATCGCGGCGCGGGCTCGATGATTCTTTTCGATCACGGGGGGTTTCCCAACGGGGAAGCGCAGCATTTGGCGGCCGGGTGGCAGGCCAATTATTGGACCCCGTTGGCAAGACTGCTGTCGCAATAAATCTGCGCAAAGCAGCGCGGGTGAGAACCCCGCGCTTAAGGGTGGGGTGGATCTAGACTCGCGTTCTGCCCTTCATCAGGAACATGACGATCGCGCCGATCAAGAAGACCACAAACAAAATCTTTGCGATGCCGGCAGCGCCGGCGGCGATCCCGCCAAAGCCGAAGATCGCTGCGATCACGGCGATAACCAGAAATACGACAGCATACTGAAGCATGGGAATTTCCTTATTGCACCGATGACTCGAGGAACGATACGAGCGGACGGCAAGAAAAAACAGCGTCGCGGTCCCTTGAATGGAGTCAGATTGCGCCTACTTAAGGTCGGCGCGAATCACCGGCTTGACTCATGGGGCGCCTATTGATCGAGCGTTTGGCGAACCTTGCGCGCCAATTGGTCGACCGTGAAGGGTTTCGGCAGGAATCCGACATCGCGATTCAGCATCGCATCGTGAATCACGGCGCTTTGAGCGTAGCCGGTCGTATACAACACTTTCACCGCCGGGCGCCGCGCTCGGATTTGTGATGCCAGCGTGCGCCCGCTCATGCCCGGCATCACCACGTCGGTAAAGAGCAGATTCAGATTTGGGATGGCGTTCAGATCATCCAGTGCTTGCTGCGGCCCGGACGCGGCAATGACCTCATAACCTAAATCGCGCAAGGCCTCCACGGTCATGGCGCGCACCTGATCTTCGTCTTCGACGACTAAGATGACTTCCTCGTGGGCCTGCGATGGCGTGTTTTTCTTCGCGGTCGATGCGGTCTCAGCCAATTCGGCCCCAAAATATCGCGGCAGATACAGGCGCACGGTGGTGCCGCCGCCCGGCTGCGAATCGATGCTGACGTGTCCCCCGGATTGTTTGACAAACCCATAGACCTGAGAGAGGCCGAGACCGGTGCCTTGGCCGGGCCCCTTGGTCGTGTAGAACGGATCGAAGGCCCGGGCCAGCACCTCCGGCGGCATGCCGCAGCCGGTGTCGGCCACCGAAATGACGACGTAATCTCCGGCTCTGGCATCGTGGCTGGCGTCATCGGGGTCATCTCGATGCGTATTCGAGGTGTGCAGTGTCAGCGTGCCTCCGTCCGGCATCGCGTCGCGACTATTCACGCAAAGATTGATCAGAGCGCTTTCCAACTGCGGGGCATCGGCGAAAATCTTCCACAACTCGGGAGCCAAATCGATTTGCAGCTGAATGTTCTCGCTGATCGAACGCCGCAGCAGCTCCAAGGTTTCGCGCACCAGCGTGTTCGCATCGAGCGGCCGGGGATCTAAGGGCTGTTGGCGGGAAAACGCCAAGAGGCGCGAGGTCAACTGCGATCCGCGCTGCGCCCCCTCCATAGCATTGTCGATAAAGCGCTCCGATTTCCCCAAATCGAGGCGCAGCTGCCGTTTCGCAATGTCGAGTGAGCCGACGATGATTGCCAGCATGTTGTTGAAGTCGTGGGCGATGCCGCCGGTCAATTGGCCGACAGCTTCCATTTTTTGCATCTGCCGGATGCGTGCTTCCGCGCTCGCGAGCGAGGCGGCCTCGTCGCGCAAGCGCTGATTGACCTCTTCGAGCGCGATGGTGCGCTCGCGAACCCGTGCCTCCAACTCGTCGTTCAATTGTTTGCGTTTAGTTTCGCTCTCCGCGAAGTCGCGAAATGCCATGTGCATGGAGCTGACCAGCACCAGGATGACAGCCACCGCAAATGCATAGAGCGCGTAGCCGGCCCAGCTCGTCGTCACGGAAATGCGGATCGGCGCAATCGACTCGCCGATGAAATAGCGAGCGCCGAACCCCGCGAAAATGGCCGCGGCAGCGCCGGCGCGCCATCCGCACAGGAAGCTGGTGATGATGATCGCCGGAAAGAATGTCATGAACGGAAAGCCCATGAGGTGCTTGGCGAACACGAAGCGCGCCAACAGGGCGAGGGCCACCGTTGCCAATCCAAAGACGTAGCTCGCGGCGCGATTTTCGCGCAACGAGGCCGTGCGTTCGTAGAATGCCCGAGCTTTGCCGATCAACACAGGTATGCCTCAGGACGTCGGCAAATTGTGCACCAAAAATCGCCCAGGTAATACGCCTGGCCCTTGACAGCACTATTCGGTCAGGATGCCCATCTGCGTCGCGACCGCCTTGATGGCATCCAGATGTGACCGCACGCTCGGCAGCGTGGCGCTGGCAAAGGCAATCGCGTCGGGGTCCTGGCCAGAGCTGATCTCTTTCTTGAGGAGCGCGATGGTTTGACGGTGCGCGCTTATCTGACCCTTGACATAGGACTGATCAAACAGGGCGCCGGACAGCACTTCGAGCATGGCCTTGGCCGCCATCTGAGCGACGCTCGAATCCGCGGGCAGCGCAATATTTTTCGACTTCGCGAGCGCCTGCAGCGTCTCATTGGCAGCGGAATGATCCTTAATCATCATGGCGCCGAACTCCTTGACCCGCTGGCTGTTGCCCTTGTCCTGCGCCAAACGGCCTGCTTGGATCTCCGCGATGCCGCCTTCCGCCGCGCTCTTGTAAAAGGCGGCATCGGGATTCGAGGCGGGGAATGCGGCGAAGGGCAGTGCGAGGCACATCAGTGCGAGGAATTTGCTGTGCATCTTTTTTCTCCCAGGTCCGGCAGCGCAACTTTATAAGGCGCGCTCCTGACATTGATTGCTATAGAAACACATTCAAATTGGTTGCATAACATTATGTAAATTAACAATTTATTAGCTTCGTAGGTCAATTCCTAGTCCCGCCTGGCAACCTTTTACGGACACCGGTCACACCGCGAACATGAACTGCGTCGCAAATCGCGCAGCCGAAGGCCGCGTCCTACGCGCTGTCGACGCAGTTCCATAGCCGGGCTGGAAGTGACCTGTTAAAAGCCATTCGCTATGACCCTCAAAACGGCACAGGAAAGTGATCGGCCGGTCGGCAGCGCTGCCGAAGCGGCGCAGATGGCGTTCGAAGCCGGGCTTATTTACGTGTCCGACACGGAGCCGGGCATCCGCCGTTTGCGCGTCGGCAGGGGTTTTCGCTACGTCACGCCGGCGAACCGTCGGCTGGCTGCCGAAGAGGACTTGAAGCGTATTGCAAGTCTCGCGATACCGCCCGCGTACCGCGACGTGTGGATCACCATGAAACCCCGCGGCCACCTGCAGGCAACTGGCCGTGACGCGCGCGGTCGCAAGCAATATCGATATCACACGGCGTGGCGCGAGCTGCGCGACAGTGCGAAATTCGAGCGCATGGTTTCGTTCGGCGAGCAACTGCCGAAGCTGCGGCGCATTCTCAAGCGAGACTTAGGATTGCCCGGCTTGCCGCGCCAGAAGGTGCTCGCGGTGGTCGTCAGCTTGCTTGACGCCACCCGAGTCCGCGTCGGCAACACGGAATATGCTCGCGACAACAAGAGCTTCGGTCTAACCACGCTGCGCAATCGCCACGTCAGCTTTATCCGCGACGGCCGCGCCGTGTTGAATTTTCGCGGCAAAGGCGGCGTGCAACACGAAATCCTCATCGACGATAAGCGTATCGCGAAGATCGTGCGCCGCTGCCAGGAGATTCCCGGCCAACATTTATTCCAGTACATCAATGACGATGGGCAGCGCTGTCCGATCGACTCGGGCCAAGTCAACGAGTACTTGGGCGAAGCCATGGGCAACGACTTCACCGCGAAGGATTTTCGCACCTGGGGAGCTACTCTGCATGCAATCTGGTTGCTGGCGCGAACGCCGCTGCCAGAACCCTTGGTTGAACACGCCATCAAAAAGAAGATTGCAGAGGTGGTGAAGCAGGTCGCGGCTGAGCTGCGCAATACGCCGGCGGTATGTCGCAAGTCCTACATAAATCCCGCCATCTTCGATAGCTGGCGCTCAGGCAGCATCCACGAAAAAATAGATGGAAAACTGACCGCAGCTTCCGCCCGCAAGACCGAGACCCTGGTGCTCGCATTCCTACGACAAGAAGGCGCGCGGGGGCGGACCACAGCCGCGTCCGGGTATCCTACAAAAGCTTACAAGGTTGGATGACAGACCGCCGCGAGCGCAGAACGCTAAATGGCGGCATGTTCAAGCATCTCTCCGCGCGCGTCTGCCTGTTCGTATACGCGCGCACACACCGGCAGCTCGAATATTATTTCAATATGAACGATGCGAGCCGTGCTGCTAATCAGGGCAGCATTTCGTCGCGAATCAACAACGTCATTGAATTTCGTCCGAGCCCGCGGGCCGGACTTTCGCGGCATCGATAAAGGGGGCCATTTGCAGCTGCACTTGGAACTCGCAGGCGGGTTGACGGGGGATATGTTCGTCGCTGCCGTGCTGGACGCTTTTCCACAATTCGAAGACCGCGTTACGGCGTCGATTGACGCTGTCGAAGCAGCCTGCCCGGTGGTCTGCTCGTTCGAGGTCCACGCCGATCACGACCGGCTGGGCCATCGATTCGAGGTGGAGCCGTTTACCAAGTACTTCGGCAATATTCCGTTTGCCTTTGCGGTGATTTCCCACGGGGACTGTGCACCTCACGAACCGAGCAACTTCCGATCGGTGCGCGATCGGCTAAGCGCCGCCTCAATCGATCGGGCCGTCCGTGCGCATTCGGAAAATCTATTACGTTTGCTGGCGGAGGCTGAGGCGGCCGCGCACGGAATCGAGGCGGAAAGCCTCGAATTTCACGAAATAGGCGCCTGGGATGCGATCGCGGATATCGTAGGCGCGGCGACTTTGATCGATGCGCTCGGCACGGCGCGCTGGACGGCGTCACCGGTGCTCATCCCGCAAGCCATCACACCGACGGGCGCTGCGATTTTGCGTTACCTCTGTCCGGACGGAGGCTGTGCGGCGCCTAAGCAGTACCCGCTGGTGGGCAGCGGCACGGGTTTTCCATCAAAGAGTCCGTGCTACAAGCACGTACGCGTGCTGTGCTTCGACGAAGGCGCGGTTTCCTTGCCAGTCCGGACCCGAGGAGCGGCGCAGACCCCCAGGATGCGTGCCAAACGAGCGTGCAACTAGCCAGCCGCTGCTCAAGCCGCCGCTCTCAGCGCGCTGATCCTTAAGTCTCGCACATTCGATGTCGGCTCGGCGCTGCGCTCGCAGGTCAGGCTGCCGAGATCGCGCCAGTATAGTAGGCTGGCGTGCCAATCCATCGTGTGACTCGGTCTATGAAGATTGACGAAGCCAGAGAAGCGCTTTACCAGCAGGCGCTTGACTATCATGAATTTCCCACTCCGGGAAAACTGTCGGTAACCGCTACCAAACAATTGTTGAATCAAAGCGATTTGAAGCTGGCCTATTCGCCGGGCGTTGCCGCCGCCTGCGAGGCGATCGTCGCGGACCCCCTGAATGTGTTTCGCTTCACCGCGCGGGGCAACTTGGTCGGCGTCATCAGCAATGGCACCGCGGTGCTGGGGCTGGGCGCCATCGGCCCCCTGGCGGCCAAGCCCGTGATGGAAGGTAAGGCAGTGCTGTTCAAGAAATTCGCGGGTATCGATGTGTTCGACATAGAGATCGAGCAGCGCGATCCGCAGAAGTTGATCGAGGTAATCGCCGCGCTGGAACCGACCTTCGGGGCGCTCAATCTCGAGGATATCAAGGCGCCGGAGTGCTTCATCGTCGAGCGCGAACTGCGCCGTCGTCTGAAAATCCCCGTCTTTCATGACGATCAGCATGGAACGGCCATCATCGTCGGCGCCGCCTGCCTCAATGGCATACAGGTGGTGGGCAAGGACATCGCAACGGTAAAAATGGTCGTCAGCGGCGCCGGGGCTGCCGCCTTAGCCTGCGTCGACTTGTTGATGGACTTGGGTCTCAAGCGCGAGAACGTCTGGTTGACCGATCTTGCCGGGGTGGTCTACGAAGGCCGGCAAGAGCTGATGGATCCGGAGAAGGCCCGTTTTGCGCAAGCCACGGCCGCGCGAACCTTGTCTGATGTCATCGGCGGCGCGGACATCTTCCTGGGCTTAAGCGCGGGCGGAGTGCTCAGTCAGGCCATGGTGGGAATGATGGCCGCGAGGCCGTTGATTCTCGCGCTCGCGAATCCGACGCCGGAGATCCTGCCGGAAGAGATCAGGGCGGTGCGCGCGGACGCGGTGATTGCCACCGGCCGAAGCGATTACCCCAATCAGGTCAACAACGTGCTGTGTTTCCCCTTCATATTTCGGGGGGCACTGGATGTCGGCGCAACCACCATCACGCGTGAGATGGAGATCGCGACCGTGCACGCCATTGCGGAATTAGCGCGCCAAGAGCAAAGCGATGTTGTCGCCGCGGCCTATGGCGGCATGGAAGACCTGGCTTTTGGACCTGAATACCTGATCCCCAAGCCGTTTGATCCCCGCCTGATCGTCAAAATAGCTCCGGCGGTCGCGAAGGCCGCCATGCAATCAGGCGTGGCGACGCGCCCAATTCTGGACTGGGATGCCTACGGTCAACGATTGCTGCAATTTGTCTACCACAGCGGGACGCTGATGCAGCCGATCTTCGTGGCGGCGCGCAAAGTGCCGCCGCAGCGCAGCCGCATCGTTTATGCCGAAGGCGAGGATGAGCGGGTGCTGCGCGCCGCGCAGAATGTGGTGGACGAAAAGCTCGCGCTGCCGATATTGGTCGGGCGCCCCGCGGTCATCGAACGTGGGCTGAAGCGCCACGGCCTGCGACTTCGGGTCGGAGAGCATCTGACCATTGTCAATCCGGAGCAAGACGAGCGTTATCGTGAGTACTGGCAGACCTATCACGCTCTGACGGAACGCGACGGTGTCACCGCCCAATACGCCAAATTGGAAATGCGTCGTCGCACGACGCTGATCGCGGCAATGCTGTTGAAGAAAGGCGAAGCTGATGGAATGATCTGCGGCACCATCAGCACCACCGCAAGACATTTACACTACATCGATCAGGTCATTGGGCGGCGCGCCGGGGCCGCCGTGTACGGCGCCCTGACCGGACTGATTTTGCCGGGCCGTCAAGTGTTCATCGTCGACACGCATGTCAATCTCGATCCAACCGCTGAACAACTGGCCGAGTTGGTGCAGCTGGCAGCGGAGCAATTGCAGGCATTCGGCCTCGTGCCCAAGGTGGCGCTGCTCTCCCACTCCAATTTCGGCTCCAGCAGCGCGCCCTCGGCGCTCAAAATGCGCGCGACTTTGACGCTGCTGCGCAAGCGCATGCCGGAACTCGAGGTCGATGGGGAGATGCACGGCGACAGCGCGTTGAACGAATCCGCACGAAGCGCGATACTGCCCGACAGTACCTTGCATGGCACCGCGAACTTGTTGGTGTGCCCGAATCTGGACAGCGCCAGCATTGCCTATAACCTGCTCAAATCTGCCGCCGGGCACAATGTTTCCGTCGGTCCGATTCTGTTGGGCTGCGCCGCCGCGGCCCACATCCTGACCCCGGCGGCCACTGTGCGCCGCCTTGTCAATATGACCGCGATCACCGTGGTCGATGCGACGGCGAAGCGGGCCGGTTGAACCCTAAGAGGCGAGTCGACGGTCTACGACAACGGGACCTTTTTCTCATCAAGGCCCGGGACCGAAACCCGTACCGCCTCACTACCGGCGCCGCGACGAGTCAAGCGGGGTAGGCGCGGTTCTTCCAGTTCGCGCCTCTGCCTCGCCAAAAATTGACGGCCGACCCGACGGTGGCGCTCATGTAGAACAGCGCGATCAACGGCAAGGTCAATAACCATAGGGGATTGCGCCGATAGCGGCTCAACGTCGGCAGGTAGCTACCGGCCGCGAGGGCGCAGGCGCCGAGAGCACACAGGCGGCGCCAGCCAAGCCCAAAGGCGACTTCCCACGGCGGCACCAGCCATACCACGGTCAGCGAAACCAATGTGAGTGCCAGCAGCAGCGCCGAATGACGTAGCTGCGTATAAGCGGTGCGCGAAATCATGCGCCAGATATCGATAAATTCAGGATAGCGTCGAATAGAACTCGCCAGGCCCGAGTGACCCAAGAAAATCCCGCCGACTCTCTTTACCGCCTTCGCCAAGGCCACATCGTCGATCAGCGCACCCTTGAACGCCTCGATGCCGCCGATGCGTGCCAGCGTCTCGCGGCGGATGAGCATGGTGCCGCCCGCCGCCGCCGCCGTGGCCGAGCGGGGGTCGTTGACTTTCGCGAAGGGATACAACATCTGGAAGAAATAGACGAAGGCCGGGACCAGCGCGCGCTCCGCGAGGCTGGCGCAATTGAGGTGCACCATTTCGCTCACCAGGTCGAGACGCGTGTCCAGCAGATGCGCGAGCAAGGAAGATAGGTGCCGCGGGTCGTGCACAATATCCGCATCCGTCAATAGCACGATCGGCGCGTGGCTTGCCGCGATTCCCTGGCTCAACGCCCAAAGCTTTCCGGACCAGCCTGAGGGCTTTGAATCCAAGCGGATGACCTGAAGATTCGGCGCGGTTCCGGCCGCCTCGGAGGTGCCGTCGCCGGAATTGTCATCGACCAGAATGACGCGAAACCTTCCGGCGTAGTCCTGCGCCAGCAGCGAGGCGATGGCCGCGCGAATGGTCTCGGCCTCATCGCGGGCGGGAACGATGATGTCGACGTCCGGGAATTCGGTCGGAACCGCGGCCGGTAGCTGCGGGCGCGAGCGCCAGAATCGGCCGTGCCCGAAGAAAAGATACCCCCAGACGCACAACGACAACAGCGCAATCACCGCATGCGCGCCGTAGCGCGGTCGCGCAGCTCTCGCCACGCCATTAGACGGGCTCGTCCAATGACTTTGCCAAGGCGGTGAATAGCTGTCGGTCCCGACGCGGTCATGTACCAACAGTCCTCAAGGCGAATGCCGAATTCCCCGGGAATGTAGATTCCCGGTTCATCGGAGAAGCACATGCCGGCCTGCAGTGGGGTGGCGTCGCCGTGCACGAGGTAGGGGGGCTCATGCCCGTCCATGCCGATGCCATGGCCGGTGCGGTGTGAGAGTCCGGGCAAGTGATAGCCCGGGCCCCAACCCTCGCTCTCATAATAGCGGCGCACGGCATCATCGATGCTGCCCACCGGGACATCGATTTTCGCCGTTTCCAGAGCGATCTCCTGGCCACGTTTGACGGTGTTCCAAATCTTGCGCTGCCGCGGACTTGCCGTGCCAAATACCCAGGTACGCGAAATATCCGACCAGTAGCCGTGTACGGAACAGCCGCAGTCCATCAGCACGGTGGAGCCATCGCGCAGCGTTTGCGGCCGTACCGATCCGTGAGGGTACGCGGAAGCCTCGTTCAGCAGCACCATCGAAAAGTCAGGAGTGCCCCCCAGGGCAATCGTGGCATGGTCGACGAGCGCCGACAGGTCGGCCGCACTCATGCCCGCGCGCGCCTGCGCACGCGCATGGCGCAGCGCCCCGATGGTCACGTCATTGGCGAATTGCATCAGCTTCAGTTCCGCCGGAGACTTAATCAGACGGCAAGCGCGCACGATGGCATCGGCGGGGATTATTTCGTACCCGTTCGACGCCGCCTGGCGAATGCCGGCGATGATGAAGAAGCGAATCGTCGATTCCGCCGCCACCACACCTGTGTTGATGCCGCGATCTTTAAGGCCCTGAACGATGCGATCGAACGGACTCTCATGTTCGTCCCAGGGCCTGACATCTCCACCGACCTGCAGCGTCTCGCGTACCGACGGCTCCTCGAATGCCGGCGTTACGACCAAAACCTCGCCGCTCGCGGGAATAACCGCAAGCGTTGTTCGCTCGGAGCGGTGCCAGCGGATCCCGGTGAAGTAATCCAACGTTGAACCCGGTTCGATCAACAGGGCCGCGATCTTTCTTTGCGTCATCAGCGCTTGGACTTTCGCAATTCGCGCGCGCCGCTCCTCCACGGAAATCGCCTTTGCATCGCCGGTGATCGGCCTTAGCTTCGCGGGCGAGGAAGCGCGCGCAAAGGCGCCGCCGGTCGTCAGCATGGGCGCGGCGGCGGCGCATTGGAGAAAGGAGCGTCTAGACAGCATAATTATCCTTCAGGCGGAGGGCACATGCTTTAGGATACTGGCAATTCACGTCCCGCGCACGGAGCGGCGATGAACGAAGTCTTTGTCAGGCGCGAGATCATCGATGTGGCGACGCTGCGAAGTCTGTGCGCCGCATCGGACTTGCGCGGCGCCGTTCAGACGCTGTCGCATGTGGGCGCCATCGGCGCCACGGGCTTTCTGCTGTGGCTCACGCGTGGCACGCTCTTTGCGATACCGGTATTCATGGCTCATGGGGTGCTGCTCAATTTTCTGTATGCGGGACAGCACGAACTCAGCCACTGGACCGTCTTTCGCACCGCCTGGTTGAATGAGTGGCTTGGCCGAGTCTTTGGGTTCGCGCTTTTCTATCCGCGCACCTTTGATCAGATCCAACACATCGCCCATCACCGCTTCACGCAGGATTGGGCTCGCGACGGCGAGTTGGTGCGCGAGCGCTATACGCGCACCTCCTACCTGCTGTGGATGTCCGGCCTGACGTATTGGTACACCCGCTGGCGTCGCATCCTGCGTTTTTCGATGGGTGTGATCCAAGAACCGTATCTGCCGGTCTCCCGCCACGCGGAATTAAGCCGCGAGGCGCGGCTGCATCTGGCCGGTTACGCGCTCGTTGCGGCGGTATCGATCGCAGCCGGAAGCTTCGCAGCGCTTTATTGGTGGCTGGCGCCCATGCTCGCCATGAAGTGCGTGCATCAACTGCAGAATACCATCGAGCATCTCGGCCTGCCCCACGAACCGAATGTCCTTCTTAACACGCGCAGTACGCGCACCAACGCCCTGATGCGCTGGCTCGGATGGCAAATGCAATATCACACCGCGCACCATGCCTTTCCTGGCGTGCCCTTTCATCGCTTGCACCGACTGCACGCGATTATTTTTAGCGAACGCGGCACCGCGCCCCCCACGATGACCTATCTGGGCTTTCAGGCAGCGGTGCTGCGTGCGCTTGCATCGGGCAGAACCGAGGCGGATTTCCCCGACGACAGTACCTGGATCGCCGACTAGGGGCGAAGCGCACCGGCGATAATGGCCTCGGCTTTTTCGAATAGTTCAGCCGGCACCTTCGCTCCTGACGCGCCGACATTCTCGTCGATCTGTTCGGGACGGGTAGCGCCGATAATGGCCGAGGCGAGATTGTCCTGGCGCAGCACCCACGCCAGAGAAAACTGAGCAAGCGTCAGGCCGGCCGCTGCCGCAACCGGGCGCAGCATCTGGACGGCGCTGAGCACTGGAGGGCTGAGCCAGGCTTGGTTAAAAGAGCTATTGATCGCATCATTGGCCGCCCGGCTATCCGCCGGGAGTTGGGCGCCCGGGGCATATTTTCCGGTCAGGATGCCTTGCGCCAATGGCGACCAGACAATTTGCGATATGCCCTGCTGCGATGAGAAGGGTATGAGCTCTTGCTCAGGACCTCGATGCAGCATCGAATATTGGGGCTGGCTGGAAACAAACCTGTCGACGCCGCGCAGGGCCAGCGCGGCTTTCACGCGGTCAACCGGCCATTCGGAAAAGCCGATGTAACGGACTTTCCCCGCGCGTACGACCTCGCTCAATGCCTGCAGGGTCTCCTCAAGCGGCGTGTCCTCGTCATAGCGGTGGCATTGATACAGATCGATATAGTCAAGATCGAGGCGCTGCAATGAGGCGTCGAGTTGCTTGTGGACCTGGGCCCGTGACAGTCCCTTGTCGGTGCGGCTCATGGGGAAATAAAGCTTGGTGGCGAGAACGTAGCTGTCGCGCCTGATGCCGCGCAACGCCTCGCCCAGGACTCGCTCGGCGGCGCCTCGGCCGTAGACATTCGCGGTGTCGATAAGGGTGATGCCGAGATCCAGCGCCCGATGTACGCAGGCGATGGCATCGTCTCTGGCCGCGCCGTCGGAGAAGTTGAGCCAGGACCCATAGGCGATTTCCGATACGAGCAGGCTGCTGCTACCGAGCCGGCGGTATTTCACTGAAAATCTCCGCGCTGTGGTCTATCGTTTGGTGTTTTCGGCAGAGGCGAATTCAGAGTACCGCATTTCTCGGCGGGTGCCCACGCTCGACCAGTCGCAACGCAGGACAAAGCCGTCCTTGGCGTAAGCTTCGAACCAGCCCAGGTCCCCCGATCCGCCTTGACGGCTGGCGCGCTCGCCGGAGCCGCCGTGACGCGCATAAAAGTCCCTTAGCCGATCTTCGTGATCGGGCGACGGATCACCGAGGAGTTGGGTTGGGTCCAATGGTTCTACCTCGCAACCCGAGAATCTTGGCGCGTCAAGACCAGCAGCGCAAGCCTTCGCATGGGGTCAGAATTGTCCGGCACGCGATTCGGCGCGTGACGATTTACTTTCAGCGGCAAGGGCGCAAAATCTAACCCGGGACAGACCGCGAGGAGTATCCACATGGCGTGGCTTGAATTCATGAACCGGGCGGGAGCCAGTCGACCCAAGGAGCATCAGCCCATTCGCGACAATGCCAAGCCCAAGGATGGCGCATCCAAAAAGGCATTCAAAAACGACCCTGATGATCCGACGAATCCGAACGAAGTGCGCGAACAGCATTTGAGAAACCTGCATCATCACTAAAGACCCGGCCGCCGCGATGCCGTTGCCGATCGAGAGCTACGCGCTGATCGGGGATTGCCATACGGCGGCCTTGGTCGGCTGTGATGGTTCGATTGATTGGCTTTGCTTCCCGCGATTCGACTCGGGAGCCTGCTTCGCAGCGCTGCTGGGCGGTCCTGAGCACGGGCGCTGGCTGTTGGCGCCGCGGCACGGGACCACGGCGGTGCGGCGACGCTATCGAGGCGATTCTCTGATCGTGGAGACTGACTTCGACACTGCGTCGGGCAGTGTGCGTGTGATCGACTTTATGCCGATGTCCAATGAGCGCTGGGATGTCGTGCGCATCGTCGAAGGATTGAGCGGCACGGTCACGTTGCGCATGGAACTGGTGGTTAGATTTGACTATGGTTGTATCGTTCCCTGGGTACGACGCAGCGAAGGCCTGTTGCTGTTCACCGCCGGGCCGGACACGCTCGAATTGGCCAGTTCCGTCGAGGTTACCGGGGAGAACATGAAAACGGTGGCCGAATTCAACGTGAGCAAAGGGGAGCGCGAATCCTTTGTACTCAACTATAGGGCCTCGCACTGCGCCACGCAGCTCGCGATCAATGCCGAACAGGCATTGCAGCGAACCGCGGCGCGCTGGCGCGATTGGTCCGGCCGCTGCCGCTATCAAGGACGATGGCGCGATTCGGTACTGCGCTCTTTGATTACCCTTAAGGCGCTGACTTACAAGCCGACCGGCGGCATGGTGGCCGCACCCACGACTTCGCTGCCCGAGAAGCTGGGGGGCGTGCGCAATTGGGACTACCGGTACTGCTGGTTGCGCGACGCGACATTCACGTTAAATGCGCTGTTGTCGGCCGGCTATGATGATGAGGCTGCGGCTTGGCGCGAATGGCTGCTGCGCGCCATTGCCGGCTCGCCCGACGACTTGCAAATTGTGTACGACGTGACCGGCGTGCGGCGGCTCGATGAGATCGAACTGCCCTGGCTTCCGGGTTTCGAGAAGTCGAGGCCGGTACGCGTGGGCAACGCGGCGTCGCGGCAATTTCAACTCGACGTGTACGGCGAGGTGATGGATTCGCTGCATTTGGCGCGCCTCGCCGACCTGCATCCGCATCCCCATGCCTGGAGGCTGCAGATTGCGTTGCTCAAATTCCTCGAACGCAATTGGGATCGTCCCGACGAAGGCCTGTGGGAGGTGCGCGGCCAGCCTCGACAATTCACGCATTCCAAGGTCATGGCGTGGGTGGCTTTCGATCGAGCCATCAAAGACGCCGAGAAAGAGGGCTTCGAAGCCTCCGTTGAGCGCTGGCGTCAGGTACGAGATGCCATTCACGCGCAGGTCTGCGAAAGAGGTTTTGATGCGGTCAACAATACCTTCGTACAGTCTTACGAGACCACGTACCTGGATGCGAGCCTGTTGCTGATTCCTCAGGTCGGATTTCTGCCGGCAGATGATCCGCGCGTGCTCGGGACCATCGCCGCGATCGAACGTCGTCTGATGTTCGACGGGCTGGTGTTGCGTTATTCGACCGCTACCGATGTCGATGATTTGCCGGCAGGCGAGGGCGCGTTCTTGGCCTGTTCCTTGTGGCTGGCAAATTGCTATGTGCTGACGGGACGGCGCAAAGAAGCGGAAGCCCTGTTTGAGCGGGTGCTCGCACTCGGCAACGACGTGGGTCTGTTCGCCGAGGAATACGATCCGCGTGCAAAGCGAATGCTAGGCAATTTTCCGCAAGCCTTGACGCATATGGCGCTGGTCAATACCGCACAGCTTTTGTCGATGCCGCACACAGCAGCAATCGAGGCTGGCGCTCGCGGCGAACGACCGACCGCGGCCGAAGTGACCTGACTTGGACGAGGCTGCGCCCCGCTAGAATTCCTGGACCAGGCGATCCGCCATCAGAGCGATGCAGGCGCTGATCTGCAGCGCCACGGCTTCATAGTTCTGGGGCGGCTGGGGGCTGGTAAAGACGCCGCGGCCTATGGAAGCCTGGCCGGTAGCGGCATCGATCAGCCGCCAGTGGGCTTCGATGATGACTGGCTCACCCAGGCGCGCACTAATTCGATCGATATCGACAGCTATTCTCGTCAGCGGGACGTCCGGGTGGTCGGCGCTTCGGCGCAGCACTACGACGTCGCTGCGGCGCCGCTCGATATCCTGGCCCAAGGTCGCCGTCACGAGGTCCGCCAGCGGTGCGGCCCAGCGCTCATGATCCAACACCGCGACGCCGCTTGCCGTGGCCAGCACCATCGGTGCGCGATCCACCAGGGAAGGCACGGATACGCGCAGCGTGACTTGGCGCTTAAAGTCCGTTGCGGATTCGCGCGCGCCGCCGGGCTGTGAGTCGAGCACATAGAAGCGATCTTGCGGGCTCGTCGCGCAAGCGACGATGAGCAAAAGAACGCAGGCTATTAGGGCGAGTGATTTCATCGCGGATCTGCCGGCTTGCCTCGCAGCAGGCTCTCCGGGTGACGCTGCAGGTACTCAGCCAGGGCGCTTAAGGACTTCGCCGCGCGCGAGACTTGCAACAGGGTGGAGCCAAGATCGTTCTCGAGCGGCGCATCTTGGTCCAACAGCTCTTTGGCGTTCTTCAGCGCGGCTTGCGCCTCGGCGAGCGTCGCTTGCGCCTGCGGCGCTAGATTGCTGTCGATGTTTTGCATAAGTCGATCGGTGCTCTTCAAAGTCTGGTCGAGCGATGCCATCGCGTTCATCAAGCGATACGACAATTGATCAAACGGCACTTTGCTGAGCTTCTTGGCGATGTTGCCGACGGATTCTTGAATATCATCAAAGCCGCCCGAGATGGTGGGAAATATCGCCGGTTGCGCGGTCCACGCGACCAACTCCTTCGGCGCATCACGATGCATATCGAGGGATACGAATTGCTGGCCGGTCAGTAAATTGCCGCTTTTTAGTTCTGCGCGCAGGCCATGAGCCACCAAACTGTCGATCATCGCGCGGCTGCCGGATTCGTCAGAGTGTTGCCCGCGGCCGCGCAGTCTTTGCGGATACAAATCCACCACGACCGGAAAGGCCAAGGCACCGGCACGTTGATCGTAGACGACGTCAACACTCTTCACTTCACCCACGGTGATCCCCTGCAGCTCCACCGGCGCACCTGCGGACAAACCGCGCAGGGTTCCTCCGAAATACATCACAAATGGCCGAATTTCGCTCTCCACGGGGCGCAGCGCCCGATCTTGATCTTCATAGAGCGTGAAAGCGGTATCGGCGGCCGCTTGCGCTGCCGAAGGACCCGCAAGCGTTTGAAAGGCAACTCCGCCCTCAAGAATCGATGTCAACGATTCGGTGCGCAATTTGACGCCATCCGAGGTGATGGACATGTCCACACCGCTCGCCTGCCAAAATCGCGTTGCATTGGTCACGTAAACATCGAATGGCGCATTGATGAATACCTTGATCGTGACCCCGGTGCCGCCGGGATCCAAGGCATAGCCCACGACCTGGCCGGCCGGAATATGCCGAAAAAAAACCGACGAGCCTATCCCCAAAGAACCTAGATTGGCTGCATGCAGAACGAATTCGCGGCCCGGCAGGCCCGCTGTCACGATGGGCGGAACCTCCAGTCCCACGAAGTGGTCGCGCCGGACCTCGGAATGACCCACATCCACCGCAATATAGGCGCCCGACACCAGAGTGCCCAAGCCGGAGATCCCGGCACCCGACACCCGGGGTCTCACCACCCAAAAACGCGTATCGCTGACCAAGTACTCCATGGCATTGCGGTTGATCCGTGCCGTTACGAGGACCAGCTTACGATCCGGCGCCACCCGGATGTCGCTTACCTCGCCGATCTCCACCTCTTTGTAGCGGACCTTGGTCTTGTTCGTGTCCAGCCCTTCGGCATTTTCGAAGCTGATTTCGAATCGTCGTTCCCTGGGCCAGCTTTTCGCGGATCGACCACGAAGCCGCCGGCGAGAACCACAATCGCCGGGAGAATCCACACCAGCGGCAAACGGCCCCACCGTGAGTGCGCGGGTACGGCCGCGGGCAGGTCCTCCAAACTTGAATGCGGCTCATCGCTCACGCCGGAGGGTCCCACAGCAAGCGTTCATCGAAGGTCCGTGCCGCGAATAAGGTCAACACCACGACGGCGGCGAACGCCAATGCTCCCCAGCCGACGACAACGAATGCCAGGGACCTGATTTGGACCAGCGCAACCAGCAGCGAAATGGCGTAGACATCGAGCATCGACCAACGTCCTATGAATTCGACCATGCGAAATAGCTCGCTGCGCGACCTTTGGCGGCGCGGCGAGCGGCGCCAGGCCGAAAAGAGTAGCACGCTGAGCGCGATGATCTTCAACAGCGGCACGACGATGCTCGCCACGAAAACCAGCAAGGCGATCGGCCAGGATCCGGAGTGCAGCAACACCAGCACGCCGCTCATGATGGTGTCCTCCTCCTCGTCGATCAAGGTGTTCGTGTACATCACCGGCAACAGATTGGCCGGTACGTATAGCACCGCCGCGCACAGCAGCAGCGCGGCGGTCAGCGCCAGAGCTGTGAGGCTTGCGTTCATGGAGATGCGCATTACAGCGCGGGCAGCGCGGATACGCCACCTGAAGCGCGCGGACCGTAGCACGGCATTGCAGGCATACGAGCAGCCCTAAGCTGCGGCCGGTTGCAGGCCCGCTCATGCGCGGCTTCCCTCAACCCAGCGCCAAAATTGCCCCGCGGAAGTGCGACTGGTCAGTGCCGCGAGAGTCAGCATGAGCAATCCGCATGACCATAGCGCGACTCCGGTAACCACTTGTGCGTACGCGGACAGCCGCACCAGGGCGACCAGCGTGCCCAACATGAATACCTCGACGAAGGTCCACGGGCGCAATTGCGTCAGCAGGCGAAAGATCGCGTTCTGGCCGGGTGCTTCTCGCCGGTTTCGCAGCGGAATCAATAGGTACAGCAGGCTCGCAATCTGCAGAAACGGGCTGACCACGGTGGTCAGGAACACCAGCAGCGCGAGCCAGACATGCTCTTGATGGTATAGCGCCAGCGCCGCATCGCTCAAGGTGGCGGTCCGCGTTTCCCCATTCGAATGAATCGCCACCAAGGGATAGGCATTGCTCAGGCAGAAAAACACCAGCGCCGAGGCGGCCAAAGCGATTGCGGTGTCGATGTGGCCGTTTTCAGGGCGCTGCAGAGGCGCGCGGCAGCGTGCGCATCGGGTGCGCTCAGGCGGCGCCACGGGCGCACGGTGTGCCAAATCACACGCGGGACAAACGATCACCGACGGCATTTAGTGCTCTCGGACGGACTTCCGCGCATCTTGCCTGACTGCCGCCAGGGCGTCGCGTAATTCATCAATTCGATACGGTTTGGGGATAATTTTGATTTGGTGTGCTTCGGCATTGCGGCCGGCCGCCTCGGCGTAGCCGCTGGTGAGCAGCACCGGCAGATTGGGGCGCCGGCGCCGGATTTCCTGCGCCAGTTCCATGCCGTTCATGCGCCCGGGCATCATGACATCGGAGAACACGATGTCCACTGACCGGTGGTCGGCGAGCGCTCCCAAGGCGGCCTCGGCGCTGGCAACGCGCGTCGTTTCGTAGCCAAGCTGACTGATCATTTCAACCGTCAACGCCGCGACTTCGTCATCATCTTCCACGACCAGTACCTGGCCTACGCTAGTCGCGAGGTCGCCAGCCGGTTCTAAGCGCCCGTCGCCGGACCAGGCAGGGGTTTTCAGCGTGCGCGGCAGGAACAAGGACACCGTCGTGCCGCGTCCCAGCATGCTTTCGATGCGTACCACCCCTCCCGACGATCGGGCGAATCCGTGGGCTTGGGCAAGTCCCAATCCCGAACCTCTGCCGACTTCCTTGGTGGTGAAAAAGGGCTCGAAGGCGTGCGCGAGTATATCGGGAGACATGCCGACGCCGGAATCGGCAGATATCCAGCCGGACAAAATCGCCGTTCAGGTCGTGATCGGCAAGCGCCGGCGCATTCGAGGCCTTTATTTCGATGCGCCCGCCGTTCGGCATGGCATCGCGTGCATTCAATGCCAGATTCAATAGCACCAGCTCGAACTCGCCGCAATCCACCTCCACCGGCCACAGCTGCTCGGCGAAATCGCATTGGATTTGCATATCGCCCCGCAGGCTGCGCTTGAGCAATTCTCGCATGCCGGTGATCAAGCGCCTGAGGTCGACCGCCTCCGGTTTGAGCGTCTGGCGTCTGGAAAAGGCCAGGAGCTGACGGCAAAGGCTGGCGCCGCGCTCGACCGCTTGTTTCATGGCGCTGAATATTTGGTCGCGGCGCGCCGGATCGCTTTGCCGCCCGACGATTTGCAAGGCCGCCTGAGATCACCTGCAGCAGATTATTGAAATCATGCGCAACTCCGCCGGTGAGCTGGCCGAGCGCCTCGATCTTCTGCGCTTGCCGGAGCCGATCTTCGACCGCTCGACGGTCGGTGACGTCGGCGATGACCCCCACGATGCGCGCCGGTGCTCCGTCGGTGTAGAACGTTCGTCCGCTGAGGTGGACCCAGCGAATCTCGCGGTTCGCGCCGCGATGTATGCGCGCTGGCAGATCAATCGCGCCAGTGATTTCAGCGTGTGCGAAGGCTTGCCGAACCACAGGCTGATCTTCCTGGACGAAGTGGCCCAGGGTCGTGCTCAAATTCCAGAAGGGCTGCATTTCGGCATAACCGAATATCTGGTCGTACCGCGACGAGCGATGGATCACACCGCTCGGCAAATGCAGCTCCCAGCTGCCCATGCCAGCCGCATCCAGTGCGACCTGCAGTCCGCCCTCGGCGCGTGCGCGCTCGGCGATCTCGTCGGCCAACCGCTCGTTGGTGGCCCGCAACTCCTCGTTGCGCCGATTCGAGTGGGTCAAGTCCGTGATGACAGCGCAGATCACCGCTGACCATCCCGAGTCGCCCCGCAATTCGCTAATCGACAAGTTGATCGGGATTTCAGTGTCGTCCGCGGCGCACAGCGTGAATCCGCCTGCCGCGCATCCGGACAACAAGTCGGCGAGCAGCCGGCTAAACGACTCGGAAGCCCCATCCGCAAAATAATCGTGCATGCGCGAGCCGACGATATGGCTCGAGGGCATGCGCACCATGGATGCAAAACACTGATTGCAATAGAGGATCGTGCCTTCCCGCGTCAGGGTTACGGCTCCCTCCTGCATTTGTTCGATCAGCGCACGGTACGGACGATCCGCGCCCTCGCGTGTATAGATCTGCTGGCCTGCTTTGCCGTTGACCACGACCGCGTCGACGGCTCCGTCGCGAACGGCGGCCAAGGTTTGCTCGGCTTCGTGCAGTTTCTCGAGAAGCTCGGCCGTGTCCAAGCCCTCGGTACTCATAGATTCGTCCGCTCGGTTGCCATGCGGCCCCGCAAGAAATTGCGCACCACTGGGGCATCGGAGAGATCTCCCACGATGCGGCGCAAACGCTTAGGTCCCACGCTGACCAGTGTCGGAGCGACCACGATGTTCAATTCGCGGGTCGCGTCCGGATCTTGATAGACGTCGATCACCTCAACATTGCACTGCCCGCGCTCCGCGCAAATTTGCAATAGGTTCTCGATCGCGTGCAGCGAACGCGGTGTCGAGCCGGCCACGAAGAGGCGGAGTTGTTTGCGGGACCGCATAGCCGGCTCACTGAACTGCGATACCGGCACTCTTGCGATGGCAGGCGAAATAAAGGCACGGCGACATAGAGTCTTCCAATTAGGCATCCTATATAGCCCGCGATTACCCGAGGCGCTGTCGCTTAGCGGCTACGGATGATGTCGCTTAGCGGCTACGGATCCTGTCAGATTTCGCCTATGTAGAGCTCGTTGATTGGCCTATCCAGGCGGCGGTGCGCCCGGCAAATTGCGCAGATTGTGGATAATCGCAGATAGGATCTGGACATGCTCTTCCTCGACTGCGAGCGCCACCTTGACGAGGCGCAAGGTCGCTTTGTCATAGTTCTCGCTGTGGGCGGCGATCGTCCGATAGGCATCGATGGCGAAGCGTTCTGCCACGAGATTTCGCGATAGGGCCTGGTCAAAAGCCCATTGTCCGGAGTCAGCCGCCGAATCTATGCTGCTTTCGTCCAAATTCAGGCCGCTTTCATCAGCGCGAAGCGTCTTGGTCGCGTCCGATCGATCGAAGTCGAATCCCATCTGTGATCCTCCTTAAAAGGCTTCTGCCGGGCATTAAAGCCAGGGAGCGCGGGCCCTGTGCAGTGGCATTCGGCGCGTTCGCTCGTAGGGTTTGACGGACAGGCTTTTTAAGGACGGTCAGGGTGGCTTGGCGCCGGCCTCCATCAAGAGTCGCGTGAACAAATACAGCCGCGGCGCCACGCTATTGAGGTCGATCCACTCATGGTCGGTATGAAAATCGCCCCCCACGAACCCTAAGCCGTCGAGCGCAGGCGTGCCCTCCGACATGGCGAGGGCCGACTCAGAGGCCCCGCCGTTTCCCGATAACTCGACCGTCTTGCCGATCTCCGCGTAGATCGCGCGTGCTCGCGCAGCGAGAGCATCGATCTGCGCGTTTTCGGTCAGCGGGGGAAAGGCGGGATCGTGGGCAACGGTCACGCTCGTATCCGGAATCAGCGTGGTTTGCGCCGCGGCTTGCACCTTGGCGAGCACGATCTCGAAGTCTTCCGGCTTGCGGTAGCGGACATTGAGGGTCGCTTCGGCAAGATCGGGGATGATGTTTGGGCGCTCGCCCGCCCGCAGCACGGTCAGGTTGACGGTGATGCCGGATCCGGAAGTAGGGAATGCTCCCTGCCAGGGTCGACAGTTGGTGCATGAGCTCGAGCGCCGCATTGCGGCCCGTCTTGCGGGGCCATGCCGGCGTGCGCCGCGCGCCCCTTGACTTGAATGCGGATGCTCGAGCTTCCCTTGCGCCAGACCGTGAGCGCGTCGGGCGGATCGCCGGGCTCCATGTTGAATTCCACATCGTGCTGGCGCGCCAAGCTTTTGATCAATCGGGTCGAACCTGGCGAGCCGCGTTCTTCGCTGTCATCGAGCAGCAATGTGATGGTCGCGAAATTTTTGAAGCCCAGGTCGTGCAGGATCTTCAGCGCGGTAACGGCGTTCACCACGCCTGCCTTCTCATCGCCAACGCCCGGCCCGTAAGCGCGCTCGGCGTCGATGCGGAAGGGCCGCGTGGCCGCGGTGCCGGGGCCAAATACCGTGTCGATGTGCGCGATAATGAGGATCTTTCCCTTGCCGGAACCATGGAACACGGCGACCAGGTTGCCAGGTAGCTCCGGCCGCTTCGGCAGGCTCGGTTCTCACGTCCGCGCCCAGCGCACGGAGCTGCGCGCCGAGCAATGCTTGCGACCTTGTCGCCCCCCTCCACATCGCCGGTGCCGGAATCAATATTGACCACTTGCTGCAGCAATTGCAGCGCTCCGTCGCGGTTGGCCAGCACCGCTTGGTAGACCTTCTCGTTCCTGGGCGCGGCATTGGCGCTGCCCAAGAGGACCAATAGGAGTAGCGCGGGCGCGGTACGCGCGGCGAATTTCTGTCCCAGCATTGTTTTTCTCCTCGACTCGCCGTCGGCTCGACGTTAGCACGTCGTCGGCCACAATCCTGCAATTTCGGCAACTGAGCGGTGTATTCCTGTTTACAATCCGAACCAATCGGTTCGCGGGAGAGTTAATGCAAAGGTTGATCGGACGCCGTGAAGCTGTTGGCCGGGGCAGGGGCGGCGGTACTGCTCGGCGGCCTTGACGGCTGTGTCGGCACGCTCGGTGCCGCGCGCCCCGCCAATCCGGCGCCCCTACAACTCGTGCCGGTCAGGGCAAGCGTCGATCGGATTACTCGAATCACGGTTTGCACACGGCCGTTTCGTGCGCAGGGCCCGCGCCTCGATGTCGAAACAGATCGGATCGAAGACCGTAGTTCACAACTACGGACATGGCGGCAGCGGTTGGTCCCTGTCCTGGGGATCGAGCGGCATCGCGGCCCGCAAAGCCATGGCCGGCGGCGAACGCGACATTGCGGTGATCGGCTGCGGCGCGTTGGGATTGACCTCGGCATTGCTTCTGCAGCGCGCCGGCGCCCGGGTCACGATCTACGCCAAAGAGCTGCCGCCGAACGTGCGATCTTCTTTGGCGACCGGGCTTTGGACCCCGGATTCGAGAATTTGTCTCGAAGAAAATGCCACCCCGGCGTTCAAGGAGCTGTGGGAGCAGATGGCCCGCGCATCCTTCCAGACCTACCAGAATTTTCTCGGCTTAAGCGGCAGCCCGGTCGAGTTCATCGACAACTACTTTGTGTCCGATACCGGAAGCAGCTGCGCGCCGCGGCCCGCCAGCGGACCGCCGGCCGCAATTCGCGGAGCTGCAGCGCGAGCTCATCCCCGACTTGATGACGCAAAGCGCCGACTTCGCTCCCGGCAGTCATTCGCTCGGGCAACGGTATCTTAGGCAGAAGTTCGCTGATGATGTTCAATCTGTCGTCGTATACGCGGATGCTGCTGTCCGACTTCGGCGCCAATGGCGGGAAAATCGAAATCGCGGAATTTCATACGCCGGATGATTTCGCCAAGCTTCGAGAAAAGACCTT
The DNA here is from genome assembly GCA_963749775.1 of uncultured Gammaproteobacteria bacterium. Taxonomy (GTDB): domain Bacteria; phylum Pseudomonadota; class Gammaproteobacteria; order Steroidobacterales; family Steroidobacteraceae; genus Bog-1198. Next base: position 121,769 of record CAVVPB010000001.1, on the reverse strand, counting down.
GATCAATGCCACAGGCTACGGCGCGCGTGCCTTGTTCAACGATCAATCGCTCACGCCGGTGCGCGGACAACTGGCGCGGGTGATCCCGCAACCGGAAATCGGCTACGGACTTTTCTACAAGGGCGTTTCCTTTGTGCCGCGCCGCGATGGACTGGTGTTTCAAGTTGTCGGCGATGACGATTACTATGGTTTCAACGATGACACGACCATACCGGACCGCGCCGAAGCGGATCGTGCGGTCAGCACGATCGCGGCATTGTTCAGCCGCATGAGAGACTTTATCCAGCAATAGCCTAGGAAAAAAATCAATGGCACTTACCATCACCGGCCTGTCAAAGACCTATCCCAACGGCGTGCGCGCGCTTGAAGGATCTCTCCCTTACCGTGGGTAACAACATGTTCGGCCTGCTCGGACCCAACGGCGCCGGCAAGAGCTCGCTGATGCGCACGATTGCCACGCTGCAGGATCCGGACTCTGGAAGCATCGATTTGGACGGATTGAATGTGCTCGCCCAGAAAAACGAGGTGCGAAAAATTCTCGGATATCTGCCGCAGGAATTCGGTGTTTATCCGAAATTGTCGGCCATCGACATGATGAATCATTTGGCGGTCTTGAAGGGCGTGGTCGCCGGCGGCGAGCGCAAGGACATGGTCGAAGCCCTGCTGCATCAGACCAACTTGTGGGAGGCGCGCAAGAAGGCTCTGTCGACCTACTCCGGGGGCATGAAGCAGCGCTTCGGGATCGCCCAAGCGCTGCTCGCCAATCCGCGCTTGATCATCGTCGATGAGCCGACCGCCGGCCTCGACCCGGCCGAACGCAACCGCTTTCTCAACCTGCTGTCCTCGATCGGGCGCGACGTCACGGTCATTCTCTCGACGCATATCGTCGATGACGTCCGCGAACTGTGCTCGCGGATGGCGATCATCGCGTCCGGGGAGGTGCTGTTGGAGGGTTCCCCCAATGAGGCCCTCGCGGCCCTCGACGGTCAGATCTGGTCGCGCGTGGTGGCCACCGACGAGGAGTTGCGCGTGCTGGAGAATGAAGTTCATATCGTGAGCACCCACTTGGTGGGCGGCCAGCATGAGATTCGCGTGTTCTGCGCCGAGCTCTCCCGGCCAAGGTTTCCATGCCGCCGCATCGGACCTCGAAGACGTCTATTTCTTGAATTTGTCGCGCCATTCCGCGCACTAGCTGCTGCAGGGAGAGCGTCATGAGCAATGTTCTGGGAATTTTTCACCTTCGAGCTGCGCTTTCGGGCGAAAAGCCTCTCGACCTACGTCTACTTCCTGCTCTGGCTCACATTCTCCTTCCTGTGCGTGGCTTCCGAGAGCTTCGGGCCGGTGGCGAACAGCAACGGCAAGGTGCTGCTCAACGGCCCCTACGCCATTACGCTGAACAACATATTTTCCTGTCTGTTCGGCATGATCATCATCGCCGCGATATTCGGCACCTCCATCCTGCGAGACTTCCAGCGCGACACGTATCAAATCGTGTTCACGAAGCCGGTCTCCAAGTTTGCCTACCTGGGCGGCCGTTGGGCCGGATCGTTGGTGACGACGGTGCTGGTATTCAGCGGCTTGCTCGTCGGCACCTACCTGGGCACTTTTGCACCGTGGGCCGATCATGCCCGCATCGGCCCGAATCATTTTTGGTGGTATCTGCAGCCCTTTCTTTCCATCGTCGTGGTGCAGATATTTTTCGCCGGTTCGCTGTTCTTCGCTGTCGCGGCGCTGACGCGGAAAATATTTATTGTGTATCTGCAGGGCGTGGCGCTTGTTCATGGTGTACCTGGTCGGCGCGACGGTGTTTTCGGCGACGCGTTCGCTGGAGCACTTCTGGTCGGGAATTCTTGATCCGGTGGGCCTGTTGCTGACGAACGCCATTTCGCGCTACTGGAGCGTGGTGGAAAAGAACACTCGCTTGTTCCCGTGGGATTTTTCCGGCTATTCCCCCGGCGTATTCTTGTTCAACCGCCTGCTTTGGATCGGCGTCGGATTGGCGGCACTGGCCATGGTTTGGGCGCTATTCCCCATGTCGGTCGAGGCGCTGACGGCGCGCTCGCAGGGCAAACGCGCGGCCAAGGATCGCCAGCAGGAGGAGGCGGCCCAGCAGCGCAAGCGCTCGTTCGTGGCGGTGCAACTGCCCAGAGTTCGCCAAGTGTTCGGATGGGGCACCTCGCTGCGGCAATTTGCGGCGCTCACGCAGCTTCGCATCCGCCTCATCCTGCGGGAGGTGCCCTTTTGGGCCATTGTCGGGCTGCTCATCGTATTCGCCGTAAACAACGGGCATTTCGCGGGACGTCTCGGCGGCGTCGATGTTTGGCCGGTCACCTACCTGATGGCGCAGGCGGTGGAGGGCTCGGCGACGCTATTTTTCTTCATCGTCGCGGCGCTGTACGCCGCCGAACTGATCTGGCGCGAGCGGGACACGCACTTCGACGGCATTCACGATGCGTTGCCGATCGGAGAGGCGGGCGACTGGCTGTCGAAATTAGCCGCCATCGCCTTCGTCGAGTGCATTTTGCTGGCCGTGACCATCGCTGATCGGCATGCTGATGCAAACCCTCGGCGGCTACTATCACTACGAAATTCTGCAGTACGTCAAGGAGTTCTACTTCATCACGTTCCCGCAGATCCTTGGATTTGCGATGTTCGCGATGTTCGTGCAGACGCTGGTATCGAACAAGTTCATCGGCCACGGCATCGTCATCGGCGTATTCGTACTGCAAAGCGTGCTGTTCAGCTTCGGCTGGGAAAACACGCTGTTGCTGCCCGGCCAAGTACCGGCCTACATCTACTCCGACATGAATGGCTACGGGCACTTCGTGCCCAGCATCGTATGGTCGATCACCTACTGGTTCGCGATCTTTGCGCTGCTCGGCGTGGTGTCCATGGCCTATGCGCGCCGTGGCGCCGAGGATTCGCTGCGCGCGCGCAGCCGCCTAGCTCGAAGGCGCATGCCGGCACTTGCCCGCAGCGGCGCGCTTTTTTCGTCTTGCTCGCCGTCGGCGCCGGTGCTTGGTATTACTACAACGGCCATGTGCTCAACGAATACCTTACCGCGGCGGATCGACGTCACCGGCTGGCGGACTACGAACGGCAGTTCAAAAAATACGAGAACCTGGTGCAACCCAAAATCACCGCGGTGGATACGGTCGTCGACATTTTTCCCGAGCGCCGCTCATTCGCGGGAACGGGACGCTACACGCTGCAGAATAAGAGCGACCAGCCGATTGCCGAGATCCATCTTACCGACGAAAACGAAACGGTATCCAAGGTGCAGTTCGACCGGCCGTTCCATCTGGTCAGCCGCTCAGCCGCGGAATCTGTATTCGATTTATGCGCTTGATCAGCCGCTGGCACCGGGTGAGGTCCTGACGCTGACGTTCAGCGTGGGCCACGAATCCCGCGGATTTCGCGACGGCAACGAACTGGCTCAATATGCCTATAACGGCACTTTTTTCGACCAAGGATTCTTCCCCGTGGTCGGCTATGACCCGATCATTGAGGTCGATGACCCGCGCCGGCGCCGCGAGGAACACTTAGGCGCGCTCGAAGAGATGGCGGAGCGCGGCGATCCCGCTGCATTCGCGCATCAATCTCTTCACGCCCTATTCGGATTGGGTCACCTATCACACCGTCGTCAGCACCAGCGACGATCAAATTGCCATCGCGCCGGGTTACCTGACGCGCTCCTGGCAGAAGGATGGCCGCCGCTACTACGAATACGACATGGGATCGACCCACATATTGGACTTTTTTGCGTATATTTCCGCGCGCTATGCGGTGCGCAAGGAGACTTATTCGGGACCCAGCGGCCCGGTGAGCCTCGAGGTTTACTTTGACCCGGCGCATACTTTTGATATCGACGAAATGCTCGCCGGTTCGCGTGCCGGACTGGACTATTATCAAAAGAACTTCAGCGCATACCAATTCAACCAGTTTCGAATCATGGAATTTCCGCGCTACCGGACTTTCGCGCAGTCGTTTCCCAACACGGTGCCGTTTTCGGAGGCCATCGGCTTCATTAGCCGCGTGCTCAAGCCGACGGATGTCGACCTGACCTGGTTCGTCACGGCACATGAGCTGGGCCATCAGTGGTGGGCGCATCAGTTGGTGGGAGGCCAGGTTCAAGGCTCGAACATGCTGTCCGAGACCCTGGCGCAGTATTCGGCCTACATGGTCATGCAGCAGAAATACGGCAAGGACTACATGCATCGCGTGCTGCGCCACTACCTGGATGCCTACCTTCGCGGCCGCTCCGGAGAGGTGCGCGGCGAACGGCCCCTGTCATTGGTACAGCGCGAAGACTATGTTTGGTATCAAAAAGGCGGCCAGATCATGTATACCCTCGCTGACTACGTCGGCGAGGATAAAATCAATCTGGCGCTGCATAATTTCCTGATGAAGTACCGCTATGCGAACGCGCGCAATCAAACTGACGCGGCACAGCGGGAGAGCGGGAGCGCGGCGGAAAACCAACCGTATCCGGATACCCGATTGCTGGTGGAGGCCTTGCGCGAGCAAACGCCGCCGGAGTTGCAGTATCTGATTGATGATGGTTTCGACCGCATCGTGCTCTACGATAACAAGACGATTTCAGCCACGTCGCGCAAGACTCCGGACGGTAAATACCAAGTTACGCTGAACGTCGAGGCGCACAAGGTCCAGGCCGACGCCAATGGCGTTGAGACGCCGCTGCCGCTCTCGGACTATGTGGAAATCGGCGTTTTTACCGGTAAGAAGGACGAGGAGAAGCCGCTTTACGTGAAACGCGAGAAGATCACCGGCGAACATCAAACCTTCTCCATAACGGTCGACCAGCCGCCCACCCGCGCGGGCATTGATCCATACAATAAGCTGATCGACCGCATTGCCGACGACAATATGATCGACGTCACCGAACTTTGAGGATGCGCCGCCGGCCTTCCCTATAAACCTTTCAGGCCCCCCCTCCCTCTAAGGGTTAGATAGCGAGGAAGAGGGGCGGGATGATTCAGACTTTGCAGAGGGTGCTAGCCATGGATGCCGGGAGCGAGCCGACCGACATCATTGCCGCGGCGGCTGCCGGCGACGTTGCCGCCTTCGAAAGCCTGTACCGGCAGTTCTCGCCGCGAGTCTATGGGCTGTGCCTGCGCCTCACGGGCCAGCGCGAGGCGGCGGAAGATTGCACGCAGGAATCCTTTATCGCCGCCTGGCGGGCCTTGGGGCGCTTTGAGCGCCGCAGCCGCTTCTCGACCTGGCTGCATCGCATTGCCGTGCATTGTGTGCTGTCGAAGCGCAAGGGCTTGCGCGCTGAGTATGAAGTTGCGGAGCCGTTGCAGGGATTGCCGGACCGGGCTGATCCTGGCGCCGCTACCCCGCCGCTTGATGTCGAGCGCGCCGTTGCCGCGCTGCCCGAGGGCGCGCGCCATGTGCTGGTTCTGGTCGGGATCTATGGATATAGCCACGCCGAGGCGGCCGCCGCGTTGGGCATCGCGGAAGGCACCTGCAAGGCGCAACTGCACCGCGCACGCCAATTGCTCGCCTCGGCATTGGGATTGGAGGAATCATGAGCGATCGTCAACAGGAGACCCTTGACCAGCTGCTGGGGAATCTACCGAAAGATGTCACGCCGGCCCCGCATTTGTGGCCGGGCATCCGCGCCCGTCTCGCCGGCATGGAGCGGCGCACCCCGTCCTTTGCGCTGGCGGCGAGCGTAGCGGTGGCTGCCGCCTTTCTGGCGAGTATGTTGACCTGGGCAGTGCTTCAGGTTCGCTCCCTGCCGCGCGGAATGCAGGCCGTCACAGTGCCCTCGGCATTTGAGGAACCGAGCGATCCGAAGTATCTGCGGGCGCGCGCCATGGTGCAGCAGACGTATCACGAACGGCTCGAGCTTCTCGAACCGGCCACTCGCGCCAAGATTGAAGCGAGTTTGGCAGTCATCCGCCAGGCACATGAGGATATTCGCAAGGCACTGGCGGCTGATCCTCAAAGCCCTGTTCTCGAACAGCTTTGGGAAAGCACATGGCACGACGAATACGACCTGTACGACCGAGTCGTCCAGGCGACCCAACCCCAGTTAATGAGGATTTGACGATGTTAACCATTCAATCGAGCGGCCCCCTCAACAAACGCCTCATGGCCTGTGCGCTGACGGTGCTCGTTGCACCCTGGTCACTCGCGCTGGCGGCGACCTCGGTCGATGAGCATCGGGCGGCGAGTCCGCAAGGCGTCGTTGAAATCGACAATATCGCAGGGTCGATTGACGTCCAGGGCTGGGATAAGTCGGAGGTCGCAGTGACCGGAACCATCGGCAAGGACGTGGATCGCGTCGAGGTGACAAATGGCGCCGATCGCACATCGATACGGGTGGTCGTGACCAAGAGTCACATTTGGGGCTCCAGGGACGGCTCGGCAAACTTGGTGATTCATGTGCCGGCGGGCAGTTCGATTGCTGCCACACTGGTGAGCGCCGATCTTAAGGTGTCTGCGGTGCACGGCGACTTTAAGGCGCAAACGGTGAGCGGCAACATCAGCGGCGAGGTCGGCGGAGACGTTCATGCCAATGCGGTCAGCGGCGACATTCACCTGGTGGCAGGCGCGGCAAAGGCGATCGAGGCCAAGTCCATCAGCGGTAACGTTGTGTTGACCGGCGGCAATGCCGACACCGAAGTGACAACCGTGAGCGGCGACGCGAAGCTCACCCTGGGCACCGTCCCGCGCGCGCGGCTCAGGACGATTTCCGGCGATTTGTCGGCGAATTTGACCGCGGCGCCCGACACCAGCATCGAGGCTGAATCGATCAGCGGCGATATCAGGCTGGACTTTGCGAGCACGCCTGCCGCTGACTATGACGTTCAAACCTTGAGCGGTGATATCGAAAATTGCTTCGGCCCGGAAGCGGTGCGGCCGCAGCATGGCCCGGGTCATCACCTGCGGTTCAAGACGGGTGAGGGCCGCGTGCGCATCACCACTAAGAGCGGCGATGTGCGGCTGTGCGCCAAGGGCGCTCATCGCGATTGACCCGTCAGCCTAGGCCTACGTTGCCTGTCGATTCGCGCCGGTGGTACTTCGTTGTCGGTGGTCGTTATTCTGATCACCGACAATTGAGGAGTGCTCATGAACACAGCCGCTGTTTTGTCTCAAGCCATCGATCTGCCGCCGCTGCCTTACGCTGAGGATGCACTGGAACCGGTCATTTCTGCGCGGACCTTGAGTTTTCACTACGGCAAGCACCACAAGGGCTACGTCGAGACGCTGAATAAACTGATCGTGGGGACCGAATTCGCCGACATGCCGCTTGAGACGCTGGTCAAGGCGGCCGCGCGTCGAGCCGACCAGGTCGCCATTTTCAATAATGCCGCCCAGATCTGGAATCACACGTTCTATTGGCACAGCCTGGCGCCGAAGGGCGGCAAAGAGCCGCCGCCCTTGCTCAAGAGGATGATGGAAAACTCCTTTGGCGGCTTCGATCAGTGCAAGAAGGAATTGGCGAAGGCCGCGATTGGGGAGTTCGGCAGCGGCTGGGCTTGGCTGGTGCAAGACGGCGAGAAGCTGAAAGTCATCAAAACCACTGACGCGATGACGCCGCTGACCGACGGCCCGAAGCCCCTGCTGACAATCGATGTCTGGGAGCACGCGTACTATCTTGACTATCAGAATCGGCGATCGGACTATGTCAACGCGCTGATCGACAAGCTCGCGAATTGGGAATTCGCGGCGGTCAATTTGCACAAATAGCTAACGGGGCGTCGCTGCGGTACCGACGTCGCGGCGCTCTCGCTCATCGGCCGAGCGTATTTCCGCGGCGTCCCAGCCGCCGCCTAAGGCCTTGACCAGAAGCACACTCGCCTCCATGCGCCGCAGTTGAATCGCCACACTGGCAAGCTGGGCCTGCAGGGCGCTGTTTTGGGCGGTCACCACCTCGAGATAGGTCACAAGACCGGCCTTGTAGCGATACTGCGCCTGCTGCAGCGTCGTGGCGGTCGCGGCCACTGCCGCCGCTTCGCTAACGCTTTCCTGTTGCAGCTGTCTTAAGGCCGCCAAATTATCTTCAACTTCCTGATAGGCGGTCAGAACGGTGCTGCGATAGTCCGCCACTTGCTCATCGTAGATGGCCATCGCTTGCGCCGATTGCGCACGGTGCCGGCCTGCATCGAACACGGTGAGCAAGCCTGCGGATCCCAACGACCAGGCCTGGCTCGGTGCGGTGAGCCAATTCGACGCGCTGATGCTGTCGAAACCTGCGGCCGCGGCGAGGCTGAAGACCGGAAAATAAGCAGCGCGCGCCACGCCGACCTGGGCATTGGCGGCCGCGACCCGCCGCTCGGCGGCAGCAACGTCCGGGCGGCGCTCGAGCAATGTCGATGGCAACCCAGGATCGATCGGCGGCGGCGTGAGCGGGACGATCAGCGGGTTGGCATCCACATGGAACGCGGACGGATTTTGCCCGAGCAGCACCGCAATGGCATGTTCGCTCTGCGCGCGCTGCAAGCGGATATCGGCGGCCTGAGTGCGCGCCGTTTCGAGCTGCGACTGCGCCTGCGCGACATCGGTGAGCGCCGCAGCACCGCCGTTGTATAAATTGCTGGTGAGCTGAAGTGCCTTCGTATAGTCATCTACCGTTTCATCGAGCAGGACTTGCTCCGCATCGTCGGCGCGCAGCGTGAAGTAGTCGGTCGCGAGTTCGGCGTGAATCGCCAAATTCAAGGCCGCAAGATCCGCCGCGCTCGCCTGCTGGCTCGCTTTGGCCGATGTCACGGCATTGCGCACCCGTCCCCACACATCAATTTCATAGGATAAGTCCGCTTCCAAATTGAAGTTGTTGCCGACCGGTTCGGCGCCGGGCGGAAACTTCGGCGAATTGAGCGATGTGCGCGATCGGGCCGCCGCCGCTCCGACCGACAGCGTCGGAAACAGGTCCGCGCGCACAATGCGGGTTTGCGCGCGTGCCTGCAGTAGTCGCGCGTAGGACGCCTTCAAATTTTGATTGGCATCGCCGACCTGTGCCTCGAACTCATCCAGCGTGGGGTCCTGGAAAATCACCCACCAGGTCCCGCGGCTCTGTGCGTCCGCGGGCTCCGCATTCTTCCAGGTGCCTGACTCTTGGTATGCCGCGGTGGCTGGCGCGCTATCGGGGGTTTTGTAGGCCGGCGCGAATGAGCAGGCGCTTAGGCTCATGGCATAAAAAAACGCTGCGGGAAGCTTAAGAGCCACTAGGTTTTGCCGCTGCCGGTGGCGGGTGCAACGGTGGGCGCGACGACTCGCACCTGCACCCCGTCGGTGATCGAATCCGGAGGATTGAGCACCACGGTCTCGTTGGGCGCAAGTCCCGACAGCACCTCGATGGAGTTGCCGAAGTCGCGCCCCTGCACGATGCTCTTGAGCTTGATGCGCTGCTGGTTGTCGACGGTGGCTACCTGCAGCCCCGAGGCACGGAACAGCACGGTATTGGCGGGAAGTCGCAGAATGGCCGCGCTGGCCGGCAACTTGAAATGCACTTCCACGTAGGCCCCCGGAAGGATCTCGCCTTTGGGATTATCCAATTCAAGCTCGACCTGCAGCGTGCGCAACGCAGGGTCGAGCGCGTTCGAGGTACGCACCGTTTTGGCGACAAAAACCTCCGCGGGTTTCTCGGTAAAGCGCAACTCCGCGGCAAGACCCGGCTGGGTGACGGACGCGAATGCCTGGGGTACTCGCACGTAGACGCGCAGTTTGTGGATATCGGCAATACGAAACAGTTCGGCGCCGGTACTTTGACCGGCATTGATCAATGCCCCGATATCGGTGTTGCGCGCGGTGATGATCCCGGAGAAGGGCGCGACCACGCGTTTGAATGATTCCAATTCCTGCAATCGCGCGACATTGGCCGCGGCAGAATCGGCGGCGGCCTTTTTAGCGGCTGCATCCCCGGACTTCTCGTCGGCGTCCTGCTTGGACACCGACTCAGTGGCGAGCAATCCCTGCCAACGTACATTGGTGCTCTTGGAGAGGGCTTCGTTGGCACGCGCAGTGGCAAGATCGGCTCGCGCCTGGCTTAATTGTTGATCGACCTCCGGCGTGTCGATTTCCCCCAACAGTTGCCCCTTGACCACCGGCGTCCCGATGTCGGTACGCCAGGATCTAAGGTAGCCGCTGGTGCGCGCGTAGATGGGCGCCTCGACATACGCCTGCACCGCACCCGGCAACACCAGGTCTTCGGCCAGCGTGCTGGGCTTCGCGGTGACCGTCGCCACGGTCGGTATCGCGGTCTCGGCGGTCTCCTTGCTCAGCGCGGCACGCGCGAGCACTCGGCTGATCTCGCCCCATATACCGAGGCCGAGAGCGATCAGCAGCGCAATCAACGCGTAGCGGCGGATTTTTTTGTCAAGCATGGGATGTCTCGGCAGCTTCCAGCGGGTGAAGTGAACCGCGTCCGTGAATGATCGAAAATACCGTCGGCACGAAAAAAAGGGTTGCCACGGTGGCGAAGATCAGACCGCCGATGACGGCGCGTCCCAGCGGCGCATTTTGCTCTCCGCCGTCGCCCAATCCCAATGCCATCGGCACCATGCCGATGATCATGGCCAGGGCGGTCATCAGCACGGGCCGCAGCCGCGTAAATCCTGCCTGTAGCGCCGCCTCAAAGGCCGTGTCGCCGGCATTCAGACGCTCACGCGCAAAACTGACCACCAGGACACTGTTGGCGGTTGCAACGCCCATGCACATGATCGCGCCGGTGAGTGCCGGCACGCTGACGGTCGTATGGGTAAGAAACAGCATCCACACGATGCCAGCCAAGGCGGCCGGCAGGGCGGTAATGATGATAAAGGGGTCCAGCAGGGACTGAAAGTTCACTACCAGCAACATATAGACGAGGACAATGGCGCCAATGAGACCGATCAGCAAGCCGTTGAACGAAGCCTTCATCGTTTGCACCTGTCCGCGCATGACGATATTGGACCCTTTAGGCAAATCCTTCTTCGCCTCGGCGATGATTTTATCGAATTGCGAGGCTACGAAGCCTAAGTCCACGCGATCGACCGATCCGTAAATGTCGATGGCGGGGGTCGCGTTGTAGTGACTGATCACGGCCGGAGCCACGCCGCGTTGGACGGTTGCGACATTCGACAACAGCTGCGGTGCACCGCTGGTTGCGCTGCTCAACGGCGTGTTGCCCAAGTCGTTCAAGCTCTCGAGGCGAGACTGCGGTGTTTGGGTGGCGACCTGATATTGCGTGCCGGTCACCGGGTCGAGCCAGAACGACGGCGCTGTCTGAAAGCTGCCCGACAATGAGACGAGCATGTTGCTGGCGACCGTTTGTTGGGTGAGGCCCACCAGTTGCGCTTTGGTGCGATCGACCTCGACATTGAACTGCGGATAGTCGGCCGTTTGGTGAACATGCAGATCGACGGCGCCGGGGACCTGGCGCAGCTTCGGCAGCAGCATATTGGCGAAATCTCGATTAGCCTGCACATTGGCGCCGACGATTTGCACATCGATCGGAGCGGGCAGACCGAAATTCAAAATCTGACCGATCATGTCGGCGGGCAAGAAGGCGAACTGCGTCGAAGGGTAAGTAGCGCTCAGTTGCTTGCGCAGCAAGCGGACGAATTGCACGGTCGGTTGATGGTGCTCGCTGAGGTTCACGTAAATGTCCGCATCGCCCGGACCCACCGGCGCCGAGGTGCTGTAGGAGAGATTGATGCCGCTGTAGGGCAGTCCGACATTATCAACGATGCTGCTGATCTGCTTGGCCGGAATGACCTGGCGGATAGTCGCCTCGACCTGGTCGCAAATAGCGGCGGTCTCCTCGATGCGCGTCCCGGTCCGCGCCCGCATGTGCAGCTTGATTTGACCGCCGTCAACGGCGGGGAAGAAGTCCTGGCCCAGGCCCGGCAGCGGGCCCAGAGGAAACGCCAACACCGCCGTTGCAATCATCGCTCCCAAAAAAATCGCGACAAAGCGCGGACCGCCCTGCAATGCCGCCGTCAGCAAGACGCGATAGCGGCCGCGGAACTCGTCGAAGCCCTGCTCGAAGCGGTGTTGGAATCGCGCCAGGAAGCCCGCAGGTCGCCGCCGGGGGTCATGCATTCTCAGCCAAAATTTGGCGAGCGTCGGCACCAGCGTTCGCGACAGTACGTACGAGGCCAACATGGCGAAGACCACCGCTTCGGCCAGTGGGATGAACAGAAACTTGGCAATGCCGGCCAAGAGGAACATCGGCACGAATACGATGCATATCGACAAGGTCGAGACCAGCGCAGGCAGTGCAATCTGATGGGCCCCGTCGAGAATCGCCGTTTCCACATCCTTGCCTTGTTCAAGGTGGTAGTTGATGTTCTCGATGGTGACGGTCGCATCATCGACCAAGATACCGACCGCAAGGGCGAGGCCCCCGAGCGTCATGATATTGATGGTTTCGCCCAAGGCCGACAGACAGCAAATCGACGCGAGGATCGACAAGGGAATCGAAATGGTAATGATCAGGGTGCTGCGCCAGCTGCCGAGAAACAGCAGGATCAGCAAGCCGGTGAGTGCCCCGGCAATGACCGCTTCGCGTATGACGCCGGAAATGGCCGCCCGCACGAATACCGATTGATCGCTGAGCGCTTGGATCTTCAGATCCGGCGGCAGGACGGCACGGATGTGAGGCAGCCTTTCGTTGATGCCGTTGATGATGTCGATCGTGGAGGCTCTGCCGGTTTTCAGTACGTTCATCAAAATCGCGCGCCGGCCTTCGAGGCGAACTATGTTCGTCTGCGGCGAATAACCGTCGCGCACATGCGCCACGTCCCGCACAAACGTGACCGTGCCGTTGCGCGCGCGTATCGGCAGATCGTTCAAGTCCTCGATTTTCAGCGGACTGGAATTGAGCTTGATGAAGTACTCGAGCCTGCCGATCTTCTGTGTGCCGGCCGGCAGAATCAGATTCTGCGCACCGATCGCCGCCACGACATCGCTTGCGGACAGACCATTCGCATTCAAGGCCTGCGGATCCAGATCCACCTGCACCTGGCGTTGCTTGCCGCCATATGGAAAAGGCAGCGATGCGCCGGCAACGGTCGACAATTGTATGCGCATCGAGTTGTTAGCAAGATCGTTGATCTGCGCCTCTGTGAGCGTGGAGCTGGTCAGCGCCAGCTGCAATATCGGCACACTGGACGCGTTGTAGGCGAGGATGAAGGGCGGGGTCGTTCCCGGCGGGGAAAAGGCGATTTGCGATTGCGAGACCGCCGTGATCTGCGACATCGACAGGTCCGGATCAGCGCCGGGTTGGAAGAAATATTTGACCACCGAGGTGCCGATGACCGATTGGGATTCGGTGTGCTCGACGTCGTTGACCACGGTTTGCGCCGTGCGCTCCGAGAACAGCACGATGCGATCGGCGATCTCCTCGGGCAAAATGCCGTTGTAGCGCCAGATAACCGCGGCAATGGGGATCTTGATATTTGGGAAAATGTCGGTCGCGGTATTGAGGATGGCATAGCCACCCAGCAGCACGATCAACACCGCCAACATGATGAAGGTGTACGGTCGCTGTAACGCTACTCTAACAATCCACACGTTGCGCTCCGCTGCGACCGCGACTATTCACGCGGTTGCCAAATACACCAGGCTCAAGCCTCTTGCGAAGAAGCGCGAGCAATGGTTGTCTACCTTGTTTGGATAGGGGCATATGCCCTTAATAGCCAGAATAAATGTATGTGATATATCTCGGCGAGTCAATGGACAACTTAAGCATGAGCGCGCTGGATTTTGGGGTCTCGCCGAGTAAAGTTCAGCGCAGCGGTAGAGAATTTAATTCATCATTGCCCGCAATATTGAGCAGCACGATTCTAAGTTCCGCGGCATGTTGTTTGCCGAAGATCTTCTCGAAGCGTGCCTCGGCGGTGCGCCACAGCCGGCGCGCGCGGTGCAACGTTGTCTTGCCTTTCCTGGTCAAGGCCACATAACGCTTACGGCGGTCATCGGGTGTAAGACGAAGACTCAGCAGCTCATCGCGTTCCAGGGGTCTTAAATTGTGCCCCAGGGTTGATCGGTCCATGACCATGACCGTCGCCAACTCGCACATCGTGAGCGGGCCATCAAGGCTGCCGCGATCCACTTCGGCAAGAATCGAGAATTGCGTGGATTTGATGCCGACGGGGGCCAGCGCGGTGTCATAGAACTGCGATATACGCCGCGACGCTTTGCGCAGGCTCCCGCAGGTGCATGCGCCGCGCGGCATTGGCGAAGCGTAGCGCCTGGATTTTCTGTCCGCAGCACTCATGGGCATATGCCCGGATTATAGAAGGTCCCGCCGGTGGGCGATACGGCCGGTGGGCGCCTAAGCCGCCTGCTGAAATAGAGGCATTATGAGAGCCGCGTGCCGAATGACAATCTCCTCGGAGATATCCCAAAGGCGCATGGCCAGCCCGTCATCGGCCATGAGCGGGTTCCCCTGCGCCCTATCGCAATCTGCCCAATATTCTCCGGAAATCCCCGCGACCTCTGGGCTTGCTGCCAGCAACGTCTGAGTGGCCGCTCCCTGCGCCGGCGTCTTGGACCATAAGCGCGCCAGCAATGATGCCAGCGGCCGCTTCCCGGAATTGGCGTGTCGGCCAAGCGCGGTGCGCGAAGCGCCGGGGTCAACGGCGTTGACGGCGATACCGCGGTTGCCCAAGCGGCGCGACAGTTCCTTCGCGTACAAGGCATTGGCCAATTTGGATTGGCCGTAAAAGATCTGCGGACTATAAGAGCGGCTGCCGTCGAGATTGTCGAACCTGATGCCTTCGGTGGGCGCTTGATTCAGGCTTGCGCTGCCGCTGACCACGACGATGCGCCCGCCGTTGTCGCGCAGCCGATTCGACAGCTCGTTCAACAGCACGAAGTGACCGATGTGATTGACGAGGAAGTGCATCTCGACTCCGTATCGAACGTGCGCAGAGGGCAGGTTGGCGACTCCGGCATTGGCCACGATTGCGTCCAAGGACCCTGGCAGAGTGCGGATCGTGCGGACCGCGGTGGCGATTGAACCGAAGTCCGCAAGATCGCACGCCACGGGAACACAGGTGGAATTTGCCCGTGCACAGGCCCGTGCGGCGGCGTCGAATGACCGCGCAAGCCCGATCACCACCGCGCCATTGGCGGCGAGCGCGTTCATCGTTTCGAATCCGAGACCTGAATTGCAGCCTGTGACCAAGAAGCGTTGACCGGTGAGGTCGATACCCGCAAGGACCTGTTGCGCCGTAGAGCGCTTGCCGAAGGCAATGGACTTTGTCATGGGTAAGGCCTCTTCAATTTGTTGCGCAGGATCAACGGCAAGCAAATCATTCGCACCATCGCCGTCGTGGTCGCCGCAAATTCTTGCCGGGTGTTGCAGGTTTGTTTGAGACCGCGGGCCGCGCTATGCAGCGAGCGCGCCAAATCGGCGGGAGCCAAATCGGCCGCAGCGCACAGGGGTGCCAAGGGCGACGCCAGAAGCGCAGATGTCAGGGCGGCCTCGAATTGCGCTTCGTAACGCGCAACCGTGGCTCCCGCCAATGCGGTGCTCGCACCTAGAAGGTCGGAGGCGTCCGCACCCAACGATCCGACGAACCGTCCGCACCATTCCATGCAGGCCGCGATCAGTCTCTTTTCCAAATCATCCTCGACACGTGAGAGCGAGGCGATGGCAGAGGACAACTGAGCGCTCAGGGAATGCTCCAATGCCTGTCGAAACAACTCTTCCTTATTGGTGAACAGTAAGTAAAGACCCTGGCGGGATACCCCCGCGGTACGGGCGACATCATCCATGGACGTTTTGCGAAAACCGAAGCGGGCAAACACACTGACCGCCGCGTCCAGCAAGTCAGCCCGTCGCGAGTCGTCGCGCTGAGCGGGGAGGGGGAACGTTATGTTCATCTCGAACAGAATAGACAAAATATGTCGTAATTGTCAATATTGTAAATCCAGCTGGGTAGGATGAAAAATGTCCATATATCATCAGAGTATGCATATCTCCTTCAGTAAAATCTCTTGAAATGAAAGCTCATGCGCCTTAAAGCTGATGCGCAATAATGGGTATTCGTGAGCCGGCTCCCCCATCTTGAAGTTCCGACCATCGCCATCGCAGGTTCTGGCCTGCGATTTCCAGTTCGGCGCATCTATTGCGTCGGCCGCAACTATGCGGACCACGTGCGGGAAATGGGCAACGATCCGAAGCGCGACTTGCCTTTTTTCTTCAGTAAGCCTGCCGATGCGGTGGTTGCGAGCGGCGCGCGCTTGCCGTATCCGATGAAGACTTCCGAACTACATCACGAGGTGGAACTGGTGGTGGCCCTCGACACGGGAGGG
The DNA here is from genome assembly GCA_963749775.1 of uncultured Gammaproteobacteria bacterium. Lineage (GTDB taxonomy): Bacteria > Pseudomonadota > Gammaproteobacteria > Steroidobacterales > Steroidobacteraceae > Bog-1198. The sequence goes on along the minus strand of CAVVPB010000001.1, from coordinate 105,491 downwards.
ACCCACATCGACGTCGCGGATGCCGCAGCGACGATTTTTGGATATGCGGTCGGAATCGATCTGACGCGACGAGATTTGCAGGCCGAGGCCAAGAAGGCCGGCCGGCCGTGGGACATGGCGAAAGGATTTGATCATTCTGCGCCGATCGGCGCGCTCGCCCGGGGAACTCCGCCACAGTCCGCTGCGATCGCCTTGACGGTCGACGGACAAGTTCGCCAGAGCGGTGATCTTAAGGACATGATCTGGAGCGTGGCCGAGATCATTGCCGGCCTCTCCACTTACGTGGCGTTAGCGCCCGGCGATTTGATATTTACCGGCACCCCGGCCGGCGTCGGGTCCGTCCGACGTGGCGAATCAGTACGCGGGATGATCGCAGGGATCGAGCCGATCGAGGTATCCTTCGAACCATGAAACAAACTCGACCGCTTCTCCTGCTCGGCTTGATCCTCTGTAGTTCCGCTGACCGCATCGGCTGCGGAAGACTATTCGCAACGTGTCTCGCGAGTGCTTGCGCAGACGCCGTTGATCGACGGGCATAACGATTTGCCGTGGGAGATCCGCGACCGCTTCAAAAGTGATCTCGCGGCGGTCGATTTAAGATCCGATACGCGCCGCCTGCCGGTCACTGACGAGCAAACACCCTTGATGACGGACATACCGCGGCTGCGCGCCGGGCAGGTCGGGGCGCAGTTCTGGTCAGTGTGGATTCCCGTCAATACCCCGGGGTTCGAGGCCGTGCAAGTCACGCTGGAGCAGATAGACCTGGTGAAGCGGATGGCCGCTCGATATCCCAACGACTTGGAAATGGCCTATACGGCTGCCGACATTCGACGCATCCACAAGGCGCATCGAATTGCATCGCTCATCGGCATCGAAGGCGGACATCAAATCAACAATTCGCTGCCCGTGTTGCGCCAGATGTACGACGCCGGCGCTCGCTACATGACGCTCACTCATACGAGCAACACCTCCTGGGCGGACTCGGCAACCGATACGCCCGCTCACCACGGCCTCACACCGTTTGGTATCGAGATCGTGAGGGAAATGAATCGTCTCGGGATGCTGGTGGATTTAAGCCATGTGTCGCCCGAAACGATGAAGGCGGCGCTTGCGGCGAGCCAAGCACCGGTGATTTTTTCACATTCCTCGGCGCGTGCACTCGACGATCATCCGCGCAACGTTCCCGACGAGATCCTGCGCGCCGTGGCCGCCAATGGCGGCGTGGTCATGGCCAATTTCGCGCCGGTGTATGTGTCCGAGGCTCGCAATCTTTGGCAAGCCGACCGCGCCGCCGAGCAGACGCGCTTTAATAGTCCGCCTTATGCCGGCCTTTATATCGGCCAGCCCGAGCGCGCCCAGGCGGCGCTGGCGGCCTGGGACGCGCAGCATCCGAGGCCGGTCACCACACTCGATCAAGTCGCCGATCACATCGAGCATATCCGCCAAGTGGCGGGCATCGATCACGTCGGGTTGGGGTCCGATTTCGACGGTATTCCGGACGCGCCGATTGGCCTCGATGGGGCGGATAAGTATCCGGCGCTGCTCGAGGCGCTGATGCGCCGTGGCTGGAGCGACGCCGACATCGCCAAACTCGCCGGCGAGAATCTGCTGCGCGCGATGGCGGCGGCTGAGAAAGTCAGTGCGACGATGAACGCGGCTACCAAACGCTAAAGGGCGCGAGTCACACGTGAAAACCGTTCGATCGATCGCTTATCTTGGCCTGCTAATCGCGGGTAGCGCTCACGCGCAGCAGAGTTCGCCGAGCGAATACGGGCCGGCCCCCGACATTGTTGCCCCACAAGAGAAATGGCTGCCGACCGTGAACATCGCGACGGCGAAAGGGTGGGGTGAGAGCGGGGCGCCCGCAAGCGCACCCGGCACGGTCGTTAGTGCGATTGCCCGCGGCCTTGCTCATCCGCGATGGCTGTACGTGCTGCCGAACGGCGATGTTTTGGTGGCAGAGTCCGAGGCCCCCGCGAGGCCAGACGATAGCAAAGGCGTGATGGGAAAAGTCGGCGAGTTCCTGATGAAGCGCGCCGGCTCCGGTGCCAATCCCAGCGCCAATCGGATCATTCTGTTGCGCGAATCCCCCGACGGAGCGCGATTCGAACGTCACGTGTTTCTTCAAGGACTGAATTCGCCCATCGGCATGGCGCTCATCGGCGGTAATTTCTTCGTCGCCGACACCGATGCGCTGCTGCGCTTCCCGTACAAGAGCGGCGATACCGAAATTCGCGCGCAGCCGATGCAGCTCGCCGAGTTGCCAGCAGGAACGATCAATCACCATTGGACAAAAAGTCTGATAGCGAGTCCCGATGGGCGCAAGCTCTATGTGGGCGTCGGTTCCAACAGCAATGTCGCCGAGAATGGGCTGGCGGCCGAGTCGGAGCGTGCTTCGGTCTGGGAGATCGATGCGGATACGCGGCGCGCATCGCGTTTATGCCTCAGGATTGCGTAATCCCGTGGGCCTGGCCTGGGAGCCGCAGTCCCGCGTGCTCTGGGCCGCGGTGAACGAGCGCGACGAGTTGGGGGACCATCTGCCGCCCGACTACATGACCGGGCTGCGCGACGGAGCATTTTACGGCTGGCCTTTCAGCTACTACGGCCAACACATCGACGCGCGCGTCAAGCCGCAAAATCCTGAATTGGTGGCCCGGGCAATACCACCCGACTACGCGCTGGGCGCGCATACCGCTTCGCTCGGTTTATGCTGGTCGGGCGGCACGACGCTGCCGGATCCGTTTCGACAGGGCATGTTCGTGGGTCAGCATGGATCGTGGAACCGCAAAATGCACAGCGGCTACAAGGTGGTGTTCATTCCCTTCGCAGACGGCAAGCCTTCGGGGACACCCATCGACGTCTTGACCGGCTTTCTCAATGCAAAAGATGAGGCATTGGGCCGACCCGTCGGCGTCGCCATCGACCGGCGCGGCGCGTTGCTAGTCGCCGATGATGTGGGAAATGCGGTGTGGCGCGTTAGCGCACTGAACGCGCCGGCGCGTTAGAAAAGAGCACGCGATTGCGCATCCGCGTAGCGGTTCTGGACGTGATATATCTACAGATGATCGACTGTGGACGCGCACTGGAACGAGTGCCGGTTGCTTGCCGTCGCAAAGTGGAGCTGACATAAGCGAATCGACGCCCACCACCCCTCGTGGCTTTTCCGCTACGTGTGATGGACATTTCTTCGCGCGCTCTTGACATTACGACGTCAACTAATCGAATAATGCGTGCCGCGGTGTGAAATGAAAAATTCAGCGCACCGAGACGAGGCGGGATGACCATCTGATAAAGGCTCTAGCGATGGGGTTGCATCGCTTTTCCACGTGGCCGCAAGAATCTGCGGGCACGCACAGGTGGAGGGGGGTCGTGGCGACTAGTGGACAAACGGTCTATTAACCGTTCGGGGAGTAAAAATGACGATAAGAACAGGGGCACTGTTGCTTTCTAGCGCAGTGTCGGTGGCATTCTCGATCTCAACTTTCGCAGCACCAGCGCGCCGCACCGGCTGCGCGCACCCGCGGCCGAAGACAACGTAATCCAGGAAATCGTCGTCACCGCGGAAAAGCGCACGGAGAGCCTCGAAACGGTCCCGGTGGCGATTTCCGCGTATACCTCGAAGTCGCGCGATCTTCTCGGCATCGAGACGATACAGGACATGACGAATTTCACGCCCGGATTGGCCTACTCGACCTCGCTGGATCGCGCCTTCATCCGCGGCGTCGGTCGAGAAACCAATAATCTCTCCACCAACCCCGGTGTCGCGACCTATGCCGACGGCGTCTACAACTCCAGCGTCGTGGCGGCATCCGGCGATTCGATGTTCGAAGATCGGATCGAAGTTTTGCGCGGACCACAGGGGACCTTGTACGGCCGAAATGCCATCGCCGGCACGATCAATTCGATTTCAAAGCGTCCGACCCCGGATTGGACGGCCGAGGTGCGAGCCAAGTTCGGTAATTTTCAAACAGCCGATGTCGAAGGCTATGTGTCGGGTCCCATCACCGACACCATGCGCTTTAAATTTGGCGGGTATCGCAATTATCAAGGCGAGGGCTACTTCACGCAACGTCCTTAACGGCGTCACCGAAAGCAGCAACTTGGGCAGAGGAAATTTCTTCTATTGGGAAGGGCAATTTGAGTGGGACATCACGCCCGATATCGATTTTTGGTTGAAGTTTGACCAGCTGGGCTACACCGACTCCTATCGAGTACCGACGCAAATTACGGGTTCGTACGATTACGCGGCCTATCCCGCGGCATCGCTTGCGCCGGGCGCGGCGTTCGGCGCCGCGAGCACCGTGGGACTTCCGCTCCCGATTTATCCTGTCCAGGTAGCCCCCGGAGTTATCCTACACCTACCGTTTCCTTTACCCGCCGGGTACACGCCTAACAACGCCGCCTGCGCATCGAATCCGGCCAACAGGGATATCTTTACGTTCTGCAACGACGATGGCAACACCGCCACGCTGAGCAGGACGTACCAGGTCACTCCGCAAGTGACCTGGCATACGCCCTGGGCCGCGGACCTCAAGTACTTAGGCGCTTACACGACCTATTACTACAGCCTGTATAACGATTTTGACAACACCGGTATTGCCTCCTACGTGTTCCCGGTCCTGCCCGGCTCGCATGGCTGCGCGGTACCGGGTGTCGGCTCATTTGATTGCCCGCCGCTGACGGTGTTTCCACGAACCTTTTCGCACTACGTGGAGACCAAGAAATACTTCAGCAACGAAATCAATATCACCTCGCATAGCGATTCGTCGCTGCAATGGATCTTCGGTCTGTTCCAATACAACGAACGAAATTTTCAGACACCGGGTACTTTGTACCTGCCCGGTCAAGCGCAACTCGCCACGCCGCTCAATATCAACTTTACGGCGCCGGCCGCGGCCAATCCGGACCGCGCGATCTATACCCAGCAGCAGGAGATGCATAACAACTCCTATGCGGCCTTCGCGCAGACCGACTGGAAGTTCCTGCCGACCTGGAAGCTCACCACGGGATTGCGCTACACGTATGACATCCTCAAAGGCGGCGAGCAATTCCGCGAGCTTTGCTTCGGACTGCCCGCCTGTCTCGGCAATGCGTTTGGCGCCATTCCTACTCCTTACATCTTGGGCGCGTTTACACCGGTCAACGACATCACCTCCTCCATTCCGGCGATCGCCAATTGCGCCAAAGCTGTCGGTTGCCAGTACCCGGGGGTCAGGGGCACGCCCTACCTGCTGCCGAGCGGTTTGTGGGCCCGAGACCTGGGGGCTGACTGGCACTCACCCACGGGTACTCTGGGGGTCGAATGGACGCCTGACCCCAACACGCTGGCCTATTTGAAGTACAGCCGCGGCTATAAGTCCGGCGGTTTCAATGCCAGCACGATCTCGGTCAATCCGGAGTCCCTGCCGGAACATCTTGATGCCATCGAATTGGGTGCCAAGGAAGTGTTCAACCGGCAGTTCCAGGTCAACGGCGCCTTGTTCTACTACAACTACAAGGACAAGCAGATTCCGTTGAGCCTTCCGGCACAGACCGTTGGCGGCCCGACTATCTCCTCCATCGTCAACATTCCGAAGGCGGAAACGTACGGCGTCGAATTGGAGACGATCTGGCAGCCGTGGTCGAATCTGCAAATTCTCTTGGACTATTCTTACTTGCACGCAACGATCAAGGGCGAATCAGGGTCGTGCCTGACATTCCCAGTCCCCAACTCGTGCTATGCAAACACGGTCAGCGGCGTAGTCGAGAATACCAACGGCAACACCCTGCCCGCATCGCCGAAGAACAAGATTGCGGCCAATGCCAACTACACCTGGCACTTCACACCGGGTTCGTTGAACTACTCGGTCAGCTATGTCTGGAAGGATAAGACGCCCTCCAGCATTTTCAGCGAGGAGTACTTCGTCGCGCCCGCGTACAGCCAGGTCGATATGCGCCTGTCGTGGAACGATGCGGCTGATCGCTTCACGATCTTCGGCTATGTGAAGAACCTGCAAAATAAGCTCGGGTACGACGGTGTCGGTGCATTTGCCGTGCTGCTACCTGCGCCGGGCACCGCACCCTGCGGCAACAACGGCGCTGCAAACTACTATTGCGCCCAACAGTTGGGGCTGACGCCGCCGCGAACCTATGGCATCGAAGTGCAGTATCGCTTGAAGTAACGAAGAGCGTCTTAGACGCCGGAGCTTTGATGCTCTTAGGCCCGCTCAGCTTGCGCTGCGCGGGCCTTTTCTTGTTACCACGACACGGAGGGCTGACGATGGCATGGGCGAGATTGATGTTAACGATGGGGATCGCCGTGCTGGCGAGCCAATCCTTGTGGGCGGCCGAGCCTGCGCCGCGCCTCAGCTACGTCGCTTTAAACGTATTCGACGAGAAGCGCGCGCTCGACTTCTACGTGGGCGTGCTCGGCATGGTGGAACGGCGGCGAGTGGTCCCCACTCCGGCGCTGACGGAAATTCTTCTGGGATTCACCCAAGATCCCACCGATCCCGGCGTACTGCTGGTCATTCGCGGCGGGCGCGACCGACCGTACGATGCCGGCGATGGATTTAGCCGTTTTATTCTCCATGTCGCGAATCTCGACAAGACGGTCAAGCATCTCACCGACGCCGGGGTCACGCTGTTTCGGCCCGTTACCGACGTCAAAGCGCTGAATTTGCGCTATGCCATGGTCAAGGATCCCGACGGCTACCTGATCGAGCTCGTTCAGCCGCTGTAAGCCGTCAGGTTCGATAGGACGGATCCAGCCGATCGAGGCGGCGCAGGAGCCCCGGCCAGACCAGCATATGAGGCCCTTGGTTATTCGACACGGCGCGGGCTTGCTCCATGGCCGTATCGATGATGCCGCGCGCGATCGGGATCAATTCACCCCCGCCGGCCTGTGCCCGCACCTGAATCGCGCACGTCGCCTCGAATGTGTACATCAGCTGGAAGGCCTCGGCGACGCTGCGGCCCACTGTCAGCAGACCGTGATTGCGCAGCATCAGGTAGCTCTTTTTCCCCATGTCCGCGACCAGGCGCGGTTTCTCATCGTCGCGCAGCGCGACGCCTTCATAATCGTGGTAGGCGAGGCTTTGCAGCACGAAGATGGATTGCTGCGAGAGCGGCAGCACGCCGTTTTTCTGCGCTGACACCGCGACGCCGTTCAAGGTATGCGTGTGCAGCACACACTCGATGTCATGGCGGGCGGCGTGTATGGCGCTGTGAATGACAAAGCCCGCCGGATTCACGGGCCAGGGGCTGTCGATGACCTTGTTGCCCTGCATGTCGATCTTGACCAGACTCGAGGCGGTGATCTCATCGAACATCATGCCGTAGGGATTGATGAGGAAGTGATGCTCAGGTCCCGGCACCCGTGCCGTGATATGCGTGAATACCAGGTCGTCCCAGTGGAAGTGCGCCACCAGTCGATAGGCGGCGGCCAGGTCGACGCGAATGGCCCACTCTTCCGGGGAATAGCGCGCTGTGGCGTCGGCGGCGGCAGAAACGGACTTGAGCATGGATTTCTCCTGCAGCAACAATGCTTCGCTTGATTCTAATCCAACGCCCCGCATCTGGCTAAGTGCTGCCTCAGCCCCCTCGCGCTGCTGGCATAATGCCTGGACCGATTCCACGCTGGAGTAAGCTGTTTGATCCCTGAAGAGAATAGGGCGCCCGCCGACGACTGGGTGCAGCGGATGATTGATACGCCCGGCCGATCGGGCCGCTTGAAACTCAGCAGTCACGTGACGCATTACCTCGAATGGGGAGACTCCGCGAATGCGCAAGTGATGCTGCTGCTGCATGGATTTCGCGGCCACGCGCACTGGTGGGACTTCGTTGCGCCCTGGTTCGCCGACGAGTATCGGGTGGTGGCCATCGATTTTGGCGGCATGGGCGACAGCAGCCCGAGACTTAGCTACAGCCGCGCCGACTTCGTCGCCGAGGTGCACGCGGTATTGCAGATGTTGGGCTCCAAGAGCGTGACGCTGGTGGGTCACAGTTTCGGCGGTCGAATCACCGTGTTCGCCGCACACGACTATCCCCAATATTTCAAGCGCGCGATTATCATCGATACGAATATTGGATTTGCCGACCGGCCGCTGCGAACCCGCTTTGCAGCGCGTCCCAAGAAGATTTATCCGGACCTTGCCACCGCCTGCGAGCGTTTTCGCCTGGTGCCCGACGAGCCGCCTCTTGAGCCGAGGATCATGCAGCACCTCGCCCGGCACTCGCTCAAGCAGCAGGCGAATGGCTTCGTCTGGAAGTTTGACGATTCGATGGTCGGCAATGTGGGGGAACTCGTCGCGGAGGGCGAACTGCTCGGGTCGATCGAGTTACCGATGGATTTCATCGCCGGGGAATTCAGCGCCGTGGTGCCGCCGGACCTGGCGCGTCGCATCGGCGAGGCGTTGCGCAATGGACGCGGGCCCATCGTGATACCGTCCGCCTATCATCACGTGCCGGTCGATCAGCCGCTGGCATTGGTCGCGGCGATGCGGGCGCTGCTGAGCTAGATTGCTGGCCTCACACCGCGCGCAGCGCGGTTGCCACCGGCAACCTGGCCGCCCGGATGGCGGGGAACAGGCCGCCGATCACGCCGATGACGCAGGCCCAGATGATCCCCAAGGCGACCAAGGCCGGCGTCACCGCGAGATCGAATATCAGCTGTCCGCCGAATCCTCCGCCTAAGGTGTCGACCGAATGGCCGTTGAACAGGAGCCACGCGATCAGCGCGCCGATCGCCCCGCCGATTAAGGCGAGCAGCAGCGCCTCGACAAATACCGATACCACCACGGGTACTGGCCCAAAGCCGATGGCGCGCAATGTCGCGATTTCGCGTGAGCGTGTGCTGACCGCCGAGTACATGGTGTTGAGTGCGCCGAAGATCGCGCCGATCGCCATGATGCCCCCCACGACGTAGGCGACGAGCGATAGAATCCGGCTGATCTGCGAGGACTGCTGCGTGCCGAAGTCCTTCTCGGTCGATACGTCCACCTGCAGCTGCGGGTTGGTGGTGATCGAATCCTTGAAAGTGCGAAAACCTGCCTGAGGATCGAGCACGACCAACACGCTCTGTGCGCCGTTGCCACGCTGGTAGGCGGAATTCAGCGTTTGCTTGTCCGCAAGAAGCTCCGATTCACGGGCGCTACCGCCGCTTTCAAAGATGCCGACCACCGTCCAGGTGGCGCCGCGCAACTTGATCTGTGAGCCGACATCGAGCCCCTGATACAGACGCTGTGCGGACTTGCCGACGATCATTTCGGTTAAGCCCGCCTGAAAAACGCGGCCGCTGGTGAGCTTAATTTCCGGATGCACGGCGAAACCGGCTTGCGTGAGGCCGCGGAATGGCGCACTCGCATCGCCGCCGTCCTTCTTGGATATGTTCATGATCAACAGGGTTTCGGGCGAGGCCAGGGGGTGGCCATCGGCGCCTTTCTTCACCCCCGCGGAATCCGCAATGGCCAGAGTGGCGTCATTGGTCAGCACGCTCACCAGCTCGGTGCTGGAACCGGTGCGCACGACGATGGCACGGCTGTCCGGCCCGGTTTTTTCCAGGGTCCGAATGAATCCGGTCGACATGGCAAGCACCGAAATCAGCACCGCGACCACACCGGCGATGCCGATGACAACCACGGAGGAGGTGCCGATCCGCTGCGGCAAGCTGCGGATGTTCATGGCGGACACCGCGGCAATCTGGGTAAGAGCGCTCATGGCTTAGCGCTCCGCGAGAGCATCGACGATGTTCAGCCGCTGCGCACGAAACGCGGGCGGCAGCCCGCTGATGACCGCCAGCGCCACAGCGATGGCGAGCCCGCTGATGACCACAATGGACGGCAGTGTCGCGGGACCTAAAATCGATCCGACCGCCTTCATCGCAACCGCGGAAAGCGCCAAGCCCACCACGGCGGCGAACAGGCACAGCATCAACGATTCGATCAGCACCAGCACCGACACCTTACCCCCTGAAAATCCCAGCGTTTTGAGCACCGCGAGCTCTGGAATGCGCTCGCGCACCGATTGCATCATGGTATTGGCGGTCAGGAACAGCAGCGTGAACATCACCGCGCCGACAATGGAGTTGGCAATGAAGTCGATGTCCGCGAGCTGCTTGAGCTGCGACTGCAGGGCGGCGTTCTCCGTTTGCGTGCGCGTTTCGTCCGGCGAGTTCTCCGATAACTTGTCGATCTGCGATGCAATCAGCGCACCCTGCGCCGGATTATCGATTTGAATGATGAACTGGTGCACCCGGTGGTTATCGAACTTGCGTGCTTCGTCCCAATAGTCATAGTTGATCCAGAAAGCGCTGCCGAGCGGCGACCTTTCGAACTGCGGGGTCGGGTCAAAGATCCCGACAATGTCGAAGGCCCAGTTGTTGCTGCCGTCATTATTCGTCCAAATCGTGGTCCCCACCGGGATCTTGTCGCCGATTTTCCAGCCATACTTCTTGGCCAAAGGACGCCCGATGAGCGCGCCGGGCCGCGTCGCCTTCATGGCCGCGATTTGCGCGGCGGTAATATTGAGCTCAGGGTACACGAGGGACAGTTTCTCCACGTTAGTGGCAAATGCGGGAAGGGCATTCTTGGCGTCTTGAAAGTAGCCTCCGAAGAAGCTCAGGTGCGTAATCGTGCGCACGCCCTTCACCGTCTGCATCCGATCCATCAGGCTCGCGGGCATGGAGCTGACGGCGCTCATCCGGCTGGTCGTCCACAGACGGTTGTTGCTGCTGTCGCCCAAACCCAATTTGATCCCTTGGTTGATTCCTTGCAGCAGACCAAACAGCAGAAACGCCACGACGATCGACAGCATGGTCAAAATCGTGCGCGTCTTCTTGCGCCATAATCCGGCCCAGACCAGCATGAGGTACTTCATGCCGCGCTCCTGACGGCGTCAACCAGGCGGCCCTTGTCGACATGCAGAATGCGCGAGGCATGGTCCGCTGCGAGCGGATCGTGCGTCACCATGATGATGGTCTTGCCCTGGTCGCGATTGAGGGTCTGCAGCAGCTTCAAAATCTCTTCCGCGTTTTCTCGGTCGAGATCGCCGGTGGGCTCGTCGCATACCAACAAGGTGGGATCGGCCACCAGGGCGCGCGCAATGGATACCCGTTGTTGCTGCCCGCCCGACAACTCGCTGGGCTTGTGCGTGGCACGGTCGGCGAGGCCGACGAGCTCGAGCACTGCGCGCACATTTTTCTTGCGCTGCGCCGAGGAAAGCTTGGTCAGCAGCAACGGTACTTCCACATTGCGCGCCGCGGTGAGCACCGGCAGCAAGTTATAGAACTGGAAGACAAAACCAATGTGACGCGCTCGCCAGGCGGCGAGCCTGCCACCCGACAGCCGATCGATGCGCTCGCCCGCGACGGTGACCTCGCCTTCGGTCGGCTGATCCAGGCCCGCGATCAGATTGAGCAGCGTTGTCTTTCCGGACCCGGAGGGGCCCATCAGCGCGAGAAACTCACCCTGCTCGAGCGCCAGGTTCACACCATGCAGCACCTCGACCGATTGCTTGCCGCGCTGATAGCGCTTGACGACGTTGTTCAGAGAAACCAGGGTGCTCATGTTTGCTCCTACTGCTTTTCGATCCGGATGTGCGCGCCATCGCTGAGCTTGCTCAAGTCGCCGAGCGCCACGGAAGTGCCGGCGTCCAATCCGGCGATGATCACCTGGCCCGCGTTGGTCTTGGCACCGAGGCGAACCGCGCGACGCTCGACCGTCGACCCATGAAGAACATACACGATACGGGTGTCGCCGCTCGCCGCGACGGCATCGGCCGGTACCAACACCGCGCGCGGGCTCTGTCCGCTGCCCGCCGAGGCAGGTTCAGTGTCGCTGAGAAAGGAGACCCGGGCGCCCATTTCGGGAATGATGCGCGCATCTTTCAGTTTAATGGCGATGCGCACCTTGACCGTCGCCTTGGCGCGGTCGGCGGTGGGGATGGTTGCGATCACCGCGCCGGGTATTTCCCACTCCGGATAGGCATTCAGCTTGATGACGACCGGCTGTTGGGGACGGACGCGATTAATGAAGTTCTCGCTGACCTCGACCTCGACTTCGAGGGAGTCCATATCGACAATGGTGCCGATGCCGGTGCGCGTGAAGCCGCCGCCCGCCGATATGGGTGAGACCATCTCGCCGGGTTGTGCGGCCTTCTCGGTGACTATTCCGGCAAAGGGTGCGCGGATCACGGTATCGTCCAGATTGCGCTGGGCGACCTCGACGCCTGCGCGCGCCGCTTGAAGACCGCGTTGTGCGACCAGCAGGTTGTATCGTGCCACATCGAATTGCGCATGCGATTCGTCGAAGCTCTGGGCGCTGATGACCGCGGCGGCCTTTTGTTTCTCGCTGCGCTCGAAGATGGGCTTGGCGTCATCGAAGGCCGTCTGGGCGGATGCCACGTTGGCCTCTGCCTGCTCAAGCTGCGCATTGCTCTGGGCGAGCGCTGCCCTCCAGTTCGAATCATCCAACCTTGCGATGACGTCTCCGGCCTCGACACGCTGGCCCTCCTCGAGCATGACCTTCACGACCTTGCCCGTGACCTTTGAGGACACGGTGGCGCGGCGGCGTGCCACGATATAACCCGAGGCGTCCAGCAACGACTCTGCGGCGTTTACCGCGGGGCCTTCAGCCGCGGCTTTTGCCACCGCGGTGGTGATGGGCACGCCGGTGCTGCGCGTCAGGTACCAGATGCCGGAGCCCGCAATGAGGACGGCGGCGATGCCAGTCGCCCACCATTTACCCCGACCGTCAGATTTGGGCGATTCGCTGCGGTCGATCCGCAATTGCTTCAGCAGCGCGGCTCTGTCGGTCTCGGCTGCCGGGTCGGCTGGCTCTCTCATCGATTCTTCATTCCCTTGGCTCTCGGCTCACTCGCTGCAAACTGTACCGCCTGGCTCTCCCTGCGGCATGTACCGTAGCAGCAAAATACCGTTGATTTTTCTCGCCCTCGAACGACGGGCCTTGGGCGCCATTCTAGACGAACAGCTACACGTGGCGAAGCCCTTAAGGATGAGCAACAGCCCGGCCGCGCCTGATATATCCTATGCTCACAAGCCTCGTGGCATCATAACTTTAAGGCGATCGCGCATCGCCAATAACGAAAGGGGAGGGATGATATGCAAATTCGAGGGGCGCTGGCCGCCATATCGCTGCTGATGCTGGTGACGGCGAGCCAGGCGGGAGCACAAGCGGCAAAACAATCACAGGGGGCGGCGGCGGGAGAAATTCCGCAGATCAAAGCCGAAGCGGCGGGTTTTTCGCCGGAACGTCTTGCGAAACTCGATGCCTCGATGAAAGCGCTGGTCGACGCCAAGAAAGTGGCGGGCATGGTCACGATCCTGGCGCGCCACGGGAAGATCGTGGACGAGAAAAGCTATGGCTACGCCGATGTCGCGAGCCAGAAACCCATGCAGAACGACACGATCGTGCGCATCTACTCGATGACGAAGCCGATTACCGGCATCGCCATGATGATGTTGTACGAGGAGGGAAAGTGGAAGCCCAGCGACCCGATCGCGCGTTTCATCCCGGAGTTTCGCGACCTCAAGGTCTATACCGGCGTCGACAAAGACGGCAAGCCGACCTTGGACAAGCCCGGACACGCCCCGACCATGGGCGAATTGATGTCGCATAGCGCGGGCTTCACCTACGGTTTCTTTGGATCGACACCGGTCGACAAGATGTATCAGGAGGCGCAGCTGCTCAATGCGCCGACGTTGCAGGAATTTATCGAGCGCGTCGCCAAATTACCCCTGCTCTATCAGCCCGGGGAGGGATGGGTCTACAGCGTCTCGGTGGACATTCAAGGCTACCTAGTCGAAAAACTATCCGGCAAATCGTTCCCCGATTTCGTGCGCGAGCGCATTTTCTTGCCCTTGGGCATGAAGGACACGGGATTTTACGTCCCAGCGGATAAACTGCGCCGGGTTGCCAGTGTTTATCAAAGTGACGCGACCACGGGCGCAACCGCCATGCCGCAGGATCCTGCGATCGGCCAGCCACCGGGAATGCCCTCTGGCGGCGGCGGACTGTATTCGACCGCCGGCGACTATCTGCGCTTTGCGCAGATGGTACTCAATGGCGGAGAACTAAACGGCGTGCGGCTCGTGGCGCCGAGCACCATCGAGCTCATGCGCACCAACCACTTGTCGGACGAGGTAAAGAATGCCAAGAAATTCGGCATTGGTCTTTATCAAATGCAGCCCGGGTTGGGCTTTGGCTATGATTTTGCGATTCTCGAAGACCCCTTAAAGCTTGGCAGCACCGCCGGCAAGGGGACGTTCCTGTGGGACGGCATTGCCGGCACCTGGTTCTGGATCGACCCTTCCAATGATGTCGTGTTCGTCGGCATTATCCAGCGCTGGCTCATGGCGCCGGGCGCCCCCGATGTCGAGAATCTGTCGCGTGTGCTGACCTATCAAGCGCTCGTCAATCCAAGCAAATGAAAACAAGAATCTAACTCCAGGGAACATCATGAAAAAGATATCAATGTCGGCGCTGATGGCGTTCTTCGCGGCCGCTAGTCTGTGGTCCGGCTTATCGTGCGCGGCAGGCGCGCTCACGGCGCAAGACAATTTCGAGATTCAACAGCTTTACGCTCGATACAACAACGCCATTGACAGCGGCGACGCGGAGGGTTGGGCCGCGACCTTCACGCCGGACGGTGTATTCAATTCAATGAGCGGTCACGATGCGCTGGTCAATTTCGTCAAAACATGGCGCGAAAAACTGGGCGGCGCCACGCGCAAGCATTGGAACACGAATCTGCAAATCACCGGGGATTCGAAAGAGGCGACGGCATCCGTCTATTTGATGCTGCTTGATTTCGGCACCAAGCCGGTAAGCATAGTGGGGACGGGGACTTACTCCGACAGCCTGATCAAGACCAAGGACGGATGGCGCTTCACGAAGCGCACCACCAAAGGCGACGTGGCCCCGGCCCCGAGCGCTCCGGCGAACGCGGCCCCGCCGAAGTAGGATCCGCTAGAATGGACCGATCATGGGCGATCGGTTCATCTGGGTGATGGTGATGAGCGCAGTGATCGGCGCTTGCTCAAGCTCGTCCCAAGTGCTGACCGGCACGTCACGGGCTGCGCTGTCTCCCGACGCGGTACGCGTCTACACTCGCGCGCCGGCGAGATTTGAGGAGATCGCCGTGCTTAGGGCCTCGCGCAGAACTATATCGGCTGACGGGGGCGAGCACGCCATTGAAAAAGTGATCGGCACCATGAAAGCCCAGGCGGCTCAATTGGGGGCCAATGGGTTGCTGCTAGAGGAATTCTCCGACGCAAAGTCAGTGAATTTAGACACCGTCGTGAGCACTCAGGCGTATACGCACAATGCTTCCATCAGCCTCGGGGTTGGCAGCCCCCTAGGAATCGTCACGAAAATAGCACAGGGAAGGGCGATATTCGTGGCGCCCGACAACTGATCAGGGGCTTCAGCCGATCAGTTGCGAATGGTACAGGGAGGAGGCGTGCCATCATGACAGAGGGGGGCGCCTTCATTGTGAGGTGTCGCGCCCTCGCTGTCCGCATGGGGAACATTGCCGCTCGCGCAACCCGCCAATACGCATACCATTATAAAAGCGCATGTAAGTTTCACGGTCGATCCTCCTGCGCGTGAATCCAGTTGAACCAGCATGCGCTTGCCGGGTCTTTCGGTATAGTGGCGGGGTACCGTTGCACGCGTCGGGCAACGTCCTACAGTGAGTTCGAATCGAAAGATGCTGCAAGACGATACCGCGGATTGCGTGACCGTGACCGATGCGCTGCCCGCGCACGCACCCATCATTCAGAACCTGGTACAGCTATACACGCATGATTTTTCTGAATATTGGGCTGGAACCTTACGAGGGGATCTGCACCCCGACGGCCGGTTCGATGCGTATCCCTTGGATGATTACTGGACGCGACCCAACTGGTCACCGCTATTGATCTGGAGCAACAGCGTGCTGGTCGGCTTTTCGCTCGTCAATGACCGGACCCACTCGGGCCAACCCGCCAATCGCAATGTCGGAGAATTCTTTATCGTGCGAAAGCACCGGGGGCAAGGAGTGGGCCGCCTCGCGATCGGACGCATTTTCTCCCGCCACCCCGGCTCGTGGGAGGTCGCCGTGGCGCGCAAAAACCTGGGTGCGCACAAATTCTGGCGCAAAATCCTCAACGGCGCCGCCGAAGTGTCGGGCATTCATGAGTTCGATTCCAACAACGAGCGGTGGAACGGCCCGATCTTCCGCTTCGTATGGGGCAATCCATGAACGCAGTGCGCATCGGATGCAATCGACTATTCGTGCTGCCTTTGTTGCTGGTGGCCGGCAATGCACTGGGCGGCGGAATCAATCTCTCGATCACCAATGACGGCACCGTCGACATCTTCGTCACGATTTACGACATGAGCGCCACGCCGCAGGCGACCGTCGTAAATCATCAACGCATCAATGGATTTACCACCATTCCGATCTCGGTAAACTCCGATGCGACGGGTAAGGCGAGTATCTCGTGGACGGCGATTAGCGTCGATGACGGCGAACGACAGTGTGGTCACGCCACGAAGATAAATTTGGATGACGGGGCCGCGGTGAACGTGCACGTGGATTCCGACTGCGCGGCCCAGTAGCTGAATCACTCAACAAAGAATCCGAACCGCGAGTTCCGTCGATGGCAAGTGAACGCTAGTAATGGTCGGTGAAGCGGCCCCGCTCGCAGCTGTATCCTTCAGGCGGAGCCGTCAAATGAAAATCCGCGACCCGGCTTCCTTTGGGAAACGAACTGAGCGTCGTCAAGGCCCAGAGGTTGAAGGCCTGAGTATTGATTTGCGGCCACATGTGGCCGTGGCTGCTCGTGCACGAGACCTGAACCACACCGGGAATCGAGGCGAAATAATTAGAAGCCGCCTGAGTCGAAGGGCGGTAGTCGGCGCATAACACGCCCGAGCACTTCCAAAGGTCGTTCTCACCGCCCCACACGCCGATCACAATCATCGGCTTCAGCGTGTTCTTCAGCGGCAACGGCCCAACGCGGCCCTGAAAAACCTTGGCGGGTTCGGCTTTGACCGCCTCTCGCCCCGCATCAAAGGACAGCGCCGTGCCGTCATCCTTGGTCACATACCATTCACCGGAAATCGACAGGCCACCGGCCCAAAAGTCAGAGCGAAACGTAAGCGCCCGATTGGTCATTGTGCCGCCGGAGGAGATGCCACCCACGAATAACCGGCGCGCATCGAGGCGATAGGATTTGGCAACACAACGCACCACCGCGACGAGAAATCGCGAGTCCGGGCCCTCGTCGTTCTTCCACGAATCTCCCGCAGATCTGCCCGCGCGACCCTCGGTCCAGGGACGCCAGTTCCAGCCACCGATACCCGGACCATTGCAGGCGCCGGCGCGCAGGTCGGGGTCCTGATGGGCGCATTCGCGCACCGGACCGATGACCATGAATCCCTGGTCGGCCATGAGGGCATTGGCGCCGCTGCGGTCGACGTGCAGATTGTCATTGGTCGATTCCACCGTCCCCGTGAGCGGAACCCACACCGGCGCGGGCTTGTTTTGCTGGGTCGGCGGGATCACAACAAACGCCCGCATCGTATCCTCGATCGGAAAGTCTACGTTCAATCCCGGCTTGACCCGGTACCCAGATGGGCATTCGCCAACGAGTAGTTGGGCCGAATTTGCGGCAGCGGCCGAAGAGCTCGGATTGGCCAACAGGGCAGCCCAGGCCAGCAGCACGAGCAAGCCAAATCTCACATTGCCCTCGTTATCAAAAGACCACCCCGCTCTTGCCCCTACATTTGATTCGAGTATGCCTCCAAAGAAGCACAAGTACACCGTGCTGAAGCCATCCCCAAGGCGCTATGAACGGCTGAATTGGCGCAATTTCCGATGGCCAGGTATGTTGCCATTGACAGCACTCGAGCGAGAGCACCGTGACAAAGCCAAAATCGATTCTCCTGCCCATTGCAGCGTTGACGCTGAGCTTCACCGCATCCGCCATCGCAGAGGTCCAAAAGGCGCGCTACGACACGATTATTCGGCAGGGGCTCATCTATGACGGCTCCGGCAAACCGCCCCGCATCGGGGATATTGCGATCGAAGGCGATAAGATCGCCTACGTCGGTCCCCACGCACCCGTAAAAGGTCGCATCGAGGTCAACGCGCGCGGTAAAGCGGTGTCGCCGGGCTTCGTCAATATGCTGGCTCACCCCGAGGAGTCATTGCTCGTGGACGGCCGGGCCTTGAGCGACTTGCGGCAGGGTGTGACGCTTGAAGTGATGGGCGAAGTTTCAATGGGCCCGTTGAGTCCCGCCATGAAGGCGGAAATGGTGCGCGAACAGGGGGATATTCGTTTCGACGTCGACTGGACGAGCTTGGGTGAATACCTTGTAAAGCTCGAGCGCAAGGGAATCGCGCCGAATGTGGCTTCGTTCGTCAGCGCCGGGACTGTACGCACCAACGTCTTGGGTGAAGATGATGTGCAGCCGACAGCGCCGCAGCTTTTGCAAATGAGAGCGTTGGTTCGTCAGGCGATGGAGGAGGGTGCGCTCGGCGTGACCACGGCCCTCATCTACAATCCGTTCACGTACGCCAAGACGCCTGAATTGATCTCACTGGCGCAGGAATCGGGGCGCTGCGGCGGCATGTACATCGCCCATATGCGAAGCGAAGGGGATCGGCTGGTCGAAGCGGTTCAGGAGACCATCGACATCGCCAAAGCATCGGGTGCTCCGGCAGAGATCTATCACTTGAAGGTTGCCGGGCGCGTCAATTGGAGCAAGCTCGATACCGTCATCGCTCAAGTACAGGCGGCGCGGGCGGCCGGTATCAGGATCACGGCCGACATGTATCCGTATACGGCCGGTGCGACCGGACTCGATGTCTCGATGCCGCCGTGGGTGCAGGAAGGCGGCCTTGAGAAGTGGATCGAACGGCTCAAGGACCCAGCGCTGCGGGCGAGAATCCTTGCCGACATGCGCGACCCGTCGCCCACGTGGGAAAATATCCTGCAGCGGGCGGGACCGAAGGGCGCGCTGCTGCTCGAATTCAAAAATCCCGCACTTAAGCCGCTCACCGGTAAAACGTTGGACGAAGTCGCGACCATGCGGGGCGTGAGCCCTGAGGAGGCGGCCATGCAGTTGGTCGTTGAGGATGGGTCGCGGGTGGGCGTTGCTTACTTTTTGATGTCGGAGGAAAACGTTCGCCGCGAGATCGCGCTGCCCTGGGTCAGTTTCGGCTCTGATGCCAGCGCGCCCGCGCCCGAGGGCGTGTTTCTGCAATCCGCTGAGCACCCGCGTGCCTATGGCAACTTCGTGAGGGTGCTGGCGAAGTATGTACGCGACGATAAGGTGATTACGCTCGAAGAAGCGATCCGCAAATTGAGCGCAATGCCTGCCAAAAATCTTTCGCTCAAAGATCGCGGGATGATTCGGGTGGGCTATTTTGCCGATGTCGTCATTTTCGATCCTCGCACCGTTCAGGATCACGCTACCTATGAACGTCCGCACCAGCTCGCCACCGGCGTGGACGACGTGTGGGTCAACGGCGTTCAAGCGCTACGCAATGGCCAGGCCACAGGGGCTGCGAGCGGGCGCTTCGTTCGCGGACGCGCCTGGACCGGTTTCCCTAGCGGCGGGTGCCATTCCAGCAGTCAACAGTGGACGTGGAGTCAATAGCGATACGACTGACGCTTGTGGCGATGATCCCTGTGGACGCAGCCTTGGGGTGCGCCACGTCCATCGCACGATTAGCGTGCATGCGCAGAGCCCGTGCGCACCGCTCGGGTGCGTCGCGCTCTTTGTAATCGCGAGCGCGAGAATTGTTGTAGCGAACTTTTATTTGTTGACGTATATGAGAGCCGGTGACTACCGAAACAAAGGAGCAGCGGATGCAGCAAAGGCCAGGAAGATGGATGGGTGCGCTCGTCGCCGCATGTCTGCTAACACCACTGTGCGCCGACGCCGGCGCTCCCGTGAAGTTGGGTGTGGTGACGTGGATTGGTTACGGCCCCATCTATTGCGCGGCCGCCAACGGCTACTACAAAAAATATGGCCTCGACGTGCAGCTGATCAACTTCAGCGACAATTCGCTGATGGCCGGCGCCGTGCAAAGCGGCGAGATCGAAGCGACGACCCTCACGTACGACCAAGTGATTGCGGCCAACGCCCGGGGTTGGAGCCTCAAGGTTGTCATGCCGGTCGACTATTCGGTGGGTGGGGACGCGATTCTCGCCAGCACACAGATTCAAAGCATCAAGGATCTTAAGGGCCGCAAAGTGGCCTTTATGTCGGCGTCGCCTTCGGATTTCTTGCTGGGCTACGCCCTGGCCAAGGGTGGGTTGTCTGAAAAGGACGTTCAGCCCGTCAACACAACGCCTGAAGGCGTCGTGGGAATCATGGCCGGCGGTTCAGCCGATGTGGGAGTCAGCTATGAACCCAACGTGTCGGTGATTGTGAAATCCGGCGGGGGTAAGCGCTTCCATGTGCTGCTCTCCTCGCGCGAGGCGCGTGGCATGATCACGGATGTTTTGGTCCTCAAGGCCGGTACGATCGCCAAGAATCCGAAACTGGTCGAAGGGCTGATTCGCGGCACCATGGACGGACTCGCGTTTATGAAAGCCGAACCTGCCAAGGCGACCGCGATCATCGCCAAGACTCTGGATATCACGCCGGCCGAAGTGGCCGAACAATTGCCGAATATTGAGAATCCGTCCTTGCCCAATCTCGGCGATGTTTTCAGGAAGGCCGAAGCGTTACCGTCGTTTTACGCCAGCGGCAAAATCATCGCCGACATCCTCAAGCGCGAAGGCCAGATTGATATCGCGCCGCCGATCGAGATTACCTACGATGCCAGTTTCGTCAACGCATTGCAGGCCGTTCCGGGAGGATGACATGACTCAGGCGGCGCGACGATCGGACACCAAATGGCCTACGGTCTTGGCAGCGGCTTATACGCTGCTCGGCTGGCCGCTAGGCGTCTGGTTGCTGACGCTGCCTTCGGCCTGGCCGAATGCCGCCGGCGTGCTGCTGATCGCGCACGCGCTCATCTTGTCGGCCTATCTGATACATGACTGTGTTCACCACGCGGTATTTTCCAGCGCGCGCGCAAACGACCGCCTCGGCGTGTTGCTAAGTTGGATCAACGGCGCATGCGCCGCCAGCTACGCGCGATTGAAGAAAAAGCATTTGCGCCATCATTCGGACCGGCTTGACGTCGTGACCTTCGATTACCGCGCGGTGTTGCGCAAATTGCCGGGTTGGGCGCGGCGTGGCGTTCTGGCGTTGGAATGGGCTTACGTGCCGGTCGTCGAACTCCTGATCCGCGGCATGATCGTGGCAGCCCCGTTTTCCTCGGGCAGCGCCGCCGAGCGGGCTCGCGTGCTGTGGGTTCTGGCGGCACGGGCCGCGTTCTTCACGGCGCTCGCGCTGATCTCGTTAAAGGCGGCCGTGCTGTATGCGCTGGCCTACCTGTTATTCCTGACGGTGTTGCGCTTCATGGACGCCTTCCAGCATACCTATGAGGTGTTTGCCTCCCACTCCTTGGAGGCTGCCGCGCCCGATCCGCGGCGCGACCTGCGCTACGAGTATGAAAATACCTATTCAAATCTGATCGCCGAACGCTGGTACTGGCTCAATCTGCTGGTGCTGAATTTCCCTTACCATAATGCGCACCATGTGCGCCCGGGCGTGCCGTGGTATCGATTACGAGCGCTGCACCGTTCCTTGTACGGCGAGAAAGATTCCCAAGTCATCACCTGCCGCGAGCTCGTTGCGAGTTATCACCGGCATCGTGTGGCGCGGGTGTTGGCGGAGAATTACGGTTCGGTCTCCGCCGAGGGAGATCGGGCCGGCGGCTTCTTGGGCGCAATCGGCGTGTCGTTTCTGACCGCGGTCTAACGGGTGGCCATGCCGCACCGGATGGCGCTCCTGGTCATCGATATGCAGCGCGATTTCCTCGACCCCTTAGGATACGTGGCGCAGAGCGGCGTCGATGTGAGCATATTGCGCCGGACCATCGCACCGGTGGCACGCCTGATGGCCGCCGCGCGTGCCGCGGGTATTCCGGTGATCCATACCCGCGAAGGACATCGCCCCGATTTGTCCGACCTGACCGACTTCAAACGACGCCGCGCCGCGGGCTCCGGTGCACCGATTGGGAGCTTAGGTCCCTTGGGCCGGCTGCTGGTGCGCGGCGAGCCAGGTCACGCCATCCTCGACGAGGTTGCGCCGCTTGCGGGCGAAGCAGTCATTGACAAGCCAGGATTCGGTGCATTTTATGCCACGGATTTGGAGCTGATATTGAATCGCGGGGGCGTATCGGCCCTCACGATTGCCGGTGTCACCACCGATATCTGCGTGCATTCGACCTTGCGCGAGGCGGTGGATCGCGGATTCGATTGCACCACCGTCGCTGACGCGTGCGCCGCGGGGGATCCCGCGGTACACGAGGCCATGCTCACCTGCATTGCCGGCGAGGGCGGGATCCTGGGCCGGGTTGCCGATACCGACACGCTCGTGACGGCGTGGTCTAAACCCTCGGGACAAGATGAGTAACCCACCTGGGATTCGAACGCCGCCGCGGTGGGTTATCCGCGGATCGCTCGATCGGCGGCGCTATGTGCTGATCGCCACCGCGAGTTTTAGCCTGTGGCTTGCCCTGTGGTGGGCCACCACCGCGCTGCAACTGGTGGATCCGCTGTTTTTGCCGGGACCGGGCGCGGTCGCGCGGCGTTTCGTCACCTGGCTGCGCGACGGCGATTTACTGAGCGATGCGGGCATCAGCATTTTCCGTGTAACGGCGGGGTTTTTAGCCTCCGCCGCGATGGCACTGCCGCTCGGCCTCGTCATCGGCGCCTACCGCCCGCTGCGCGCATTCTTCGAGCCGCTGCTGGAATTTGCCCGCTACCTCCCGGCGGTGGCGTTCGTCCCGCTGGTGTTGCTCTGGATGGGCATCGGCGAAGGTTCCAAGATCACCGTGATCTGGATCGGCACATTCTTTCAGATGGTCATCATGCTCACCGAAGATGTCGCGCGCGTACCCACCCAGCAACTGGAGGCGGCGCGCACCTTGGGCGCCGGCGGCCGCGAAGTGCTGACGCTGGTGCTGTTGCGATCCGCGATGCCGGCGATGTTCGACACCCTGCGCATCACGCTCGGATGGGCATGGACTTATTTGGTGGTCGCTGAACTGGTCGCCGCCAATAGCGGTCTCGGCTATGCGATTTTGAAGGCCCAGCGCTTCCTGCAGACCGATCGCATTTTCGTCGGCATCATCCTCATCGGGCTGATTGGACTTTGTACCGACCAATTCCTGCGATGGATGCATCGCCGACTTTTCCCCTGGGCGGCCGTCCGATCGACATGACGGAAAAACTGATCGTGCGCGCGCTCAGCAAGCGCTTCGCCACTGCGGCGGGGCCCTTTGAAGCTCTCGCCAATGTCTCCTTCGAGGTGGCATCGGGTGAATTCGTTGCGATTGTGGGTGCCTCCGGCTGCGGCAAATCGACATTGCTGCGGATCATTGCGGGTCTGGAGTTCCCGAGCAGCGGCGAGATCCTGGTCGATCAACGCCCCATCTTGGGGCCCGATCGCGAGCGTGCCATGGTTTTCCAGGACTACAGTCTCTATCCCTGGCTCACAGTGCTTGAGAACATTCGTTTCAGCACGCGCCTGCGGGCGAATGCTCGCCCTGCCGAAGATGCGCAATTGGCTCAAGAACGCTCGCTGCTGCTGCTTGAATTAATGGGCCTTCAGCGGGTTCGCGATTCGCATCCCCCTGCGCTGTCGGGCGGCATGCGCCAGCGCGTCGCGATCGCGCGCGCCTTGTTGAACAAGCCGCAGCTGCTGCTGATGGATGAGCCCTTCGGCGCGCTGGATGCGCAAACGCGCGAGGTGATGCACGATCTGATTCTGCATATTCTGGCGCTGGAGAAGCGCACCATCGTGTTCGTCACGCACGACGTGGAAGAAGCGGTGTACCTGGCGGACCGGGTCATTGTGCTTGCGCCAAGTCCCGGGCGGATCGATTCTGTCTGGCGTATCGATTTGCCGCCGGCGCTCGACCGAACGCCGCAACTTAAGCGATCGCCCGAGTTTCTCGCCATGGAAAACCGCATATTGGACCAGGATCCGGGCGACATCGGGGCTGCACCGGGATCTTGAGGCCCTGCAGCGTTTCACGGGCCGTATCCTCTGATCAATCGCGCCAGGCCGGGAAAGGCGCGCAGGCGTGGTACGCCTCGAAATCGTGACTCGGCCAGAGTTCAGCGTTCTCGTTGGCGGCGAGCGCGTTAAGGCGACGAATGCTGGCGATCGCCAGGGCTTCGTTGTCCTGCCAGCAGTAGCCGGGGGCGACCTCATCCACGAGATTTTCGCGAAGATCGGCCGCATCCCCGCACACGATGACCGGCCGCCCGTGCGGCAGCTCGACGAACAGCGACATATGCCCTGCGGTGTGGCCGGGAGTCTCGATCGCAGAAACGCCGGGAGCGACTTGGTATTCACCGCTCTGAAGCTTCCAACCGGCGGCGCCGCTCAATTCATCCTCGAACACACCGCCGTCGAGCTTGCTGGCCGCCGCCGCCAGCTCATCGCGATGGACGTGGATCTCGCACGACGGCAGGTCGCACAAACCGCCCGCGTGGTCGAAATGCAGGTGTCCGAGAAAAATAACATCGATGTCTTTTGGCCCAAGGCCGAGCCTTGCCAAGTAGCGCGGAATTCGCTGCTCTTCCGCCATCTGCGGCGGCTCGAATTGAGGGCGCATGGGATCGAAGAATTTCGAGCGCAGCGCCGGGTTCGCTATTTTCCGATAGTCGCAGCCCACGTCATAGAGAATTCGTCCGTTGGGGGTTTCGATCAAGTGCGCGAGGATGGGCGCGTCGATGAATTGGCCGCGGCCGCGGTTGCGGGTCGAGACGACTTTCTCGTAGCGCTGCGTTCCGGTGAGCAGCGTCCACATTCGAAGGGCCTGGGGCATGGCAAGCAGTATACGAGGAGAGAACCGCAGCGCGTTCTCATCGATTGCCGGCGTGCGAATTTGGAGCGTGAAAATGCATGTCTGCCCGCAAGCGGTGCGGTGCAGACCCCGAGGCGCGCTTCGCAACGCCGTCGCGGCGTAGCTTTGAACCAATAAACCCTTTGATTTACGTGACTTTCGCACACCGCCGGCGTTTCAGCGCGTTCGGCACGGGATTTGCACACCCATTAAGGAAATGTGCGTCTAGGGTTCCGGCCTGCTTAGGGCAGGCGACTGGTCCGAGAGAGGCAGTCCCGATCTTTAGGGATACACGGCGGGATAAAAGCCCGGGAGAACAAAGTCGAGGGGCTCAAAGCACCTCGGGGTGGTCTCCCGTTGCGGTGAGAAAATCCTGACGGCGCTTAAGGCTCCTCATTAGTGGCACGGCCACGTCTTGGGAGGAGTTCAGAATGAAGACAGATGTCCGCGCGCGGCGGCGAGCGATCGAGGGGCGATCCAATCACCGGCAACTCAGGGGCATCACGTCCGTGGCCGCTGCCGTGCTGGCGGCGCTCTATGGCGAGCCCTCCTTAGCCACCGACGACGCCTTGGAAGAGGTCGTCGTCACGGCGAGTCGCAGGGCAGTCTCGGCCCAGGATTTGCCGATCAGCATTACGGCGGTCACCGGCAAAGCACTGGATCAGGCCGGCGTCGACGATATCGCGGGCCTCGCGCACTTGATGGCGGGCGTGAATGTTACCGACAAGGGGCCCTTCGGCGGCGTGAGCGGCTCCACGCTGATCATTCGTGGATTGAACAGCGAGCCCACCGGCGGCCAAATCGCGCTGGCCTCTCCGATCGTGCCGCCGGTCGCCACCTACGTCGACGATACCGCCCTGTTCGTCAATCTGCGATTGCAGGATCTTAATCGCGTGGAAATCCTGCGCGGCCCGCAAGGCACGCTGTACGGTTCAGGTTCGCTCGGCGGCACGATTCGTTTCGTGCAGAACGAGCCGGATCCTTCGGGTTTCGATGCCCGAGTGGAAGCGGGCCTGAGCAAAACCGACCACACCCATGCGCTCAATGAAGACTTCAGCGGCATGTTGAATATCCCGCTATCCGATACCTTCGCGGTGCGCCTCAATGCCAGCTGGACCGAGGACGCGGGATTCATCAACCAGCCGCTGCTGTACGAGCTGGATTCGGCCGGTGCGCCGATTCCAGCGGAACCGGGAAACCCGTTCAGCCCGCCGGAGATCTACTCGAAGGAGGGCACCAACGAATACCACTATACTGCCGCCCGAATCGCAGCGCTGTGGAAACCGAACGACGATTTCAAAGCGCAACTCTCTTATCACTATCAGTTATCGACGGCGGACGGGTTTCCCTGGTCCGCGCCGGTGCTAGGCGTTGAGACGCTCTCATCCACCGACCACACCCAGGCGATGAGTAACGACCGGGTGGATCTATTTGCACTGACGTTGGATGCCGATCTTGGCTTCGCCACCTTGACCTCGAACACCTCGTGGGCGCATCACAGCAATCGCGGCAGCACGGACTTGACCAACCTGTACAGCAACTTCAGCTTCTACTCCATGCTCTACGGGGCGAACCCACGGGTGCTGGTGACCGGGCACGATCAGCTCGATGACAAACCCTGGGCGCAGGAAATCCGTCTTGCCTCGAAGGGCGGCGGGAAGTTCGACTGGGTGGCCGGATTGTTCTTCAAGAACCAGACGACGAATATCCAGGAGCACGAGTTCTATCCCGGCTACCAGGACTTCTATAACGCCTGCGAGCCGCTTTTCGGCCAGAACAGTAATTTCAACCCGACGTCTGAATGCGGCACCGGCTATACGCCGGGCACACCGACGGTCGTCAACGGTATCCCCATTGTCAAAGACCAGGCTTACATCGGTGACTTCGAAACCCACTTCAAGGATCTTGCCGTCTTCGGCGAACTGACCTGGCATTTGACGGAGAATTGGGACCTGACCGGAGGTTCCAGAGTCTTCAAGCAATCACTGACGCAATCGCAGCAGACCGGCCTGTTGTTTGACGGCGACCCGAATCTGTTCGGGCCCGAGCTGCCCATCGCCAACCTGACCTTGAGCGATACCTGGCGCAAGGCGCAGTGGAAGATCAACACCGCGTACACCTTTTCGAAGGACAATCTGGTGTACGCGACGTGGTCGCAGGGCTTTCGCCGCGGCAGCGTCAACGCCTTGCCGCTCGCCGAGCCGGCGGAAGGGTACACGACCCCTACGGGGCTGTTCAAAGTGCAGCCGGACACGGCCGATAACTACGAAATCGGCGCGAAGGGCACGCTGATGAATCGCATCCGCTATTCGGCCGCCATTTTCGACATTCAGTGGCATAACGTACAGGAAGGCGCGCAATTGACGCCGCTCGTGCTGCCGGGAGCGATTAACCTGGGCCAGGCGTACAGCCGCGGTTTCGAGACCGAAATTTCCGCGAACATCACCGATCATCTTAGCGGCCAGCTCAACTACACCTACGATAAGACGAAAGTGACTGAGTACTCCGATCTGGCGCTGGGCGTGGCAAATCTATCGGTGCAGCTTCCCCCGGTTGGCGGCCCCTTGCCCGGCACGCCGAAGAACAGTCTGGCAGTGGGGCTTGAGTACAGCCGCCTTCCATTCGCCGGCGGTGAGATGCGTTTCGCGGTCAATGCACGCTATCAAAGCAGCCTGTTGCCGGCCATTTCCGCGTCCATCCCCACCGTTCACGGCTATACAATGGTGGATGCCCGTGCGAGCTACGGCCTGTCGCACTGGGTCGGGTCGGTCTATGTGCAGAACCTGACCAATCAGCTGGGGATCAATTCGTACTCCGATCCCGCCAATTACGGCACGAATTATCAGGCCCTGGTGTCGGTGCCGCGCACCATCGGAGTGTCGATCGCCTATTCCTTCAAGGAGCACTAGTTTTCATGAATCGATGCTAGCAATGAATGCACCGCATGCAGAGATCGTGCGTCTCATGCAGGCGCGGGACTGGCATGGCGCAATCGGATGCATCGATCGAGCGTTGAGCGCCGCTCCGCGTGACTCGCATTGGCTGCTGAATCGGGCGCAGTGCCTGATGGCGCTCGGTCGCCCCGCTGATGCCTGCGAGGCGGCTTTGGCGGCGCAATTGAACGCGCCGCCCGATGCGGCTCTGTTCGACGCGATCGGCAGTCTATTCAGCCGCGCCCATGCGCAGCAGCGCGCATTGGCGGCGTTCGAGCAGGCCATCGCGCTGGCGCCCTCAAATCCCCATTACATTTTCAATCGGGCGACAGTGCGTCGGTTTCTCGGCCAGCTCGTCGCGGCGGAGGCCGACTACGATCGGGTGATTGCCTTAAAGCCGGGCGACTACGAGGCCTACAAAAATCGATCCGACCTGCGCACCCAATCGGCGGGTGCAAACCACCTCGATGAACTCGAGTCATTGATTGCCCGAGGGATATCCCAGTGGCAGGGGGAGGTGCAGATTCGCTACGCGCTGGCGAAGGAATATGAGGACCTGGGTTCTTACGATAAGTCCTTTCATCACTTGCAAGCGGGCGCGAAGAAGCGCCGGGAACATATGCGCTACGATGTTGCCGTCGACGTGGCGACGGTCGATGCCATCATCGCGTCATTGCCCGGCGCCCCAGCCGAAAGCCTGCGCCCCGGCGGGCCGGCCGAGGATCCCATCTTCATTGTCGGGCTGCCGCGCAGCGGCACGACCCTCGTCGATCGAATTCTGGGCAGT
Organism: uncultured Gammaproteobacteria bacterium; assembly: GCA_963749775.1. Classification (GTDB taxonomy): domain Bacteria; phylum Pseudomonadota; class Gammaproteobacteria; order Steroidobacterales; family Steroidobacteraceae; genus Bog-1198. The sequence goes on along the minus strand of CAVVPB010000001.1, from coordinate 76,805 downwards.
CATTCGGGGGTCTCCTGCGCCGGAGAACTGCCGGACTTTGCATTGAGCATCGTCGATGCGGTGCGCACTTTGAGCGGAGCGGCGCAGTTATCACGCGGCCAACTGATCGCTCGTTCCGCCGACTTGGACTTCGCCCTGCTGGGGCGAGACTATCTGCGAAGGGCGCGCGCCGTGCGTGCCTGGCGGTGGTCGCTTTACCGATAAGATGCCGCTGAATTATCTATATTGCGGCTTGATTCGGCGTGCGTTGCCGAACGCGAAGATCGTGCAGGTGACTCGAGAGCCGATGGCCGCTTGCTACGCCATGTACAAGACCTTGTTCGAAGACGGCTATCCATTCTCTTACGATCTTAACGAGATCGGCCGCTATTACATCGCGTACCGGCGCTTGATGGATCATTGGCACGCAACTCTGCCGTCGGTGATGTACACCTTAAGCTACGAATCCTTGATCGCAGATCAACGCGCCGAGACGCGCAAGCTGCTGGAATTTTGCGGCCTCGAGTGGCAGGACGCCTGCCTGGAGTTTCATCGCAATGCGTCCGCGACCACGACCGCGAGCGCGGTCCAGGTACGCCAGCCGCTGTACGACTCCTCGGTCGACCAATGGCGCCACTATGCGGCGCCGCTTGCGCCACTGAAGAATCAGCTACGCGCGGCCGGCTTCTCGAGCGATTGATTTTCGCGGCTGATATAAGCACGCCAGCCGCCGAATTCCGTGATGTCGGCGGAGCCGCTCGCGGCATAGCCCTCGCAGATAAATCCGGGTACACCGGCGCCGTTCTGCAACTCGACCTTGCCGATCCCGAGAGGGGCGGGAATGCTCTGGACAAACGAGCCCAGTTGCTCGGTCGGCAGCGCCCAGATTTCAATTTCGATGGGCGCGCCGCCGGCCGAGGTTCGCACGAGCCCGGGCCGGTAAGGAGGTCCGCCCGGCAGCGCCAATAATCGATACGAAGGGGCGGTGTGAGTGCGCTCCAGTAAGTACGCACCACGATCGCGCAATTGATGATTCAGGGGCAGACCTTGCATATGCGCGCCGCACACGGCCAACGCGACATAGCCCGCCTTCAGCGCGCACGGCGTGGGCGCGGCGGCCGGCATCGGCCAAGGCATCGCACCGAGGGGGGTCGCAGCGGCTCGATGCAGGGTATCGGCAAGCGCCAACAGGGCGCGATCGCTCGCCTCCGGACCGACCAAGGTGACGCCGAAGGGCAACCCGTCACTGCGAAATCCTGCGGGTACGGCCACTCCGGCCAGGTTGAACAGATTCATAAAGTTTGTGTAATAGCCGAGTGCTGCGTTGAGCCGAATCGGATCGGCTTCAACCGCCGCGATCGAATAGATGGTGCCGGCAGTGGGAGTGACCATGAAGTCGACTCGTGACCAGGTCGCCTCACTGGCGCGCTGGAGCGCCTTTAATCGATATTCGGCTTCAAACGCGTCCACGGCCGAAAACTTCTTGCCGCCGGCAATGATCTGCGCCGTGACCGGCAGCACCGCGTCGGAATGAGCATCGATGAATTTCCCCACGGCGGCGTGACGCTCCGCAATCCAGGGCCCCTCATAAAGCAAACGCGCCGCATCGAGGAATGGTGCGAAGTCAATTTCCACCGCTACCTTGCCTAAGGCTTCGAGGCGCGCCGTCGTGGCATCGAACAGCCGCGCGTACTCGGAATCACCGAAGAACTCCAGCTGCCCGCGACGTGGAACGCCGAAGCGCGGGCCGGCAATCGCCGTTTCGCCCATCGTGCGGCTATAAGGATCTTTAGGGTCGACGCCCTCAATGACCTCGAGCACGCAAATCGCGTCCGGCGCCGTCAATGCAAAAATCGAGACGCAGTCAAGCGATCGGCAGGCCGGCACCACCCCGGCCGTGCTGACCCGGCCTAAGGTGGGCTTCAGTCCAATGAGATTGTTGAACGCCGCCGGCACTCGTCCGGAACCTGCCGTGTCGGTCCCGAGAGAAAAGCTTGCGAGGCCGGTCGCCACCGCGACCGCCGACCCGGAACTTGAGCCCCCGGAAATGTAGTGCTCATCGAAGCTGTTGCGGCATGCCCCGTACGGCGATCGGACGCCGACTAAGCCGGTGGCAAATTGGTCGAGATTGGCCTTTCCCAACGGGACAGCTCCGGCCTGCAGCAGTTTCTCGACCACGCTCGCCGATTGAGCCGGCACGTAGGCGAACTGCGGGCAGCCCGCAGTGGTGGGAACGCCCGCCAAATCGATATTGTCCTTGATGACGAAGGGAATACCGTAGAGCGGCAGGTCGGCGATCGACCGCGACTCAAGCGCCCCGACATAGCGCATGACCTCTTCGAACGACAGTCGATGAATCCAGATTCGGCGCTCGGGCGCGCGCTGCGCGCGCTCCATCAAGCCGGCCATGACCTCGGCCGGCGTGAATCGGTGCGCAAGGTAGCCCGCGCGCAGATCGGCGATCACCAAACTTTCAACGGCACTCATGGAGTCGAATATATCGCGTTGCGCGCGCCGCGCGCATTCAAACGGATGCGCTTAATTAGGGCGTCTTTTTTGCGTCCCTGCGCCCTAATGGTGCAAACCGTCGCGATCCGCGACGCAAAGACGCCGCCTCTTATCCGCAGGAGCCTACGCAAACGCCTTGCTCTAGCGGGATTATCCGCAGGCGCGGTCTTTGCCGATGAGATCGGCATGGGATTTGCAGCCTTGTTACTGAAATGTGCGTCTAGGGTTCCGGCTTGATACCAAGCGGCTGGTCCGAGAGACGCAGTCCTTGATGGCAAGGATACACGGCGGGATAAAAGCCCGGGAGAACAACGTCGAGGAGTGACGCGTCCTCGGGATGCTCTCGCGAGTGGGGAATTCCCGAATTCACGCGCTCCTCAAGGGTGGCCATACGATTGAGGAGACCCCATGTTCTACGAAACGCTCATCGACGGCGGCAAGCATTGGTCGCTGACCGTGCGTGCGGGTACCCAGCTACGCCTGATTGACCGCGACGGCGGCGCAAATGTCGGCATGCTGTTCTACAACCCGCAGAACCTGCTGGAACGCTATAACGCGCCCGATACCTTGAAGTGCCAGCACACCTTTAAGCTCACCAGGGGTCACTGCCTGTATTCGGACATGGGCCGAATTTTTTGCTCGATCACCGATGATGCCGTGGGCTGGCACGACACCGTGTGCGGAAACGCCAATCGTGAGCTGGTGGCGAGCCGGTGGGGCGAGAAAAGTTATCAAGAGTACCGCAACGATTGGACCCAAAACGGCCATGATGCATTCCTGGTCGAAGGCGGAAAGTACGGTCTGGGTCGCCGCGACCTTGCCGCCAACGTCAATTGGTTCAGCAAGGTATCGGTCGCCGATGACGGCACGATGCTGTTCGACCGCCACAACTCTCGCGCCGGCCACTATGTCGATCTGCGCTTTGAGATGAATACGCTGGTGCTGCTGCATACCTGCCCGCATCCTATGAATCCGGCGGCGCAATATCCGCGCCATCCCGTGAGCTTGCGCCTAAGCCAGGCGCCGCCGGTGGCGGTGGATGATTTCTGTCGAAATTTCAGGCCCGAAAATGTTCGCGGCTTTACCAACACGGAACTTTTCCGCCTGTGCGACGGCGGGGCGAGCCAGTCTCATGCGTAAGGACAGCACGCTGCGACCTAGTGAAGCGGCCTTTCGGCAGGTGATCCCGGCGGGCGCGTATTGGATCGATGTCCTTAAGACCGGAGGCACGCTGCGGATCGTTGATCTTGAGGGCAATCAATCGGCCGATACACTGTTTTTCAGCGCGGCGGACGTGGCGGAGCGCTACAGCGCCGTGGACACGATCCGCGAGCAGCGCAATGTCTACTTGAGCTTCGGCTCCAAGCTGCTGTCGACGTCGGGCAACATCATGGCGCAAATCGTGGCCGACACCGTCGGATGGCACGATACTTTGGGCGGGGCCTGTGCCACGGAGTCGAATACGGTTCGTTATGCGCTGGAAAAACGCACCATGCATGCGTGCCGCGATAGCTATCTGCTGGCGGTCGCCCAGCACGAGCGACTCGGTCTTAGTAAGCGTGATTTGACCCACAACATCAATTTCTTCATGAACGTGCCGGTGACCCCGGACGGCAGTTTGAACTTTGCCGACGGGCGCAGCGGCGCTGGACACTATGTGGAGATGCGCGCCGCCATGGATCTGATCGTGCTCATTTCCAATTGCCCGCAACTCAACAATCCCTGCAACGCCTATAACCCAACACCGCTCGAGGTCCTGACCTGGGAACCCGATGTTCAATAAGGTGCTCATCGCCAATCGGGGTGAGATTGCTTGCCGCATCATCAAAACCTTAAAGCGCATGGCGGTCGGCTCGGTCGCCGTGTATTCGGATGCGGATCGAGACTCTCTACACGCGGCGCAGGCCGATGAAGCGGTGCGGCTTGGCGCAGGGCCGGCGAGCGAGAGTTATCTACAGCAAGAGCGCCTGTTAGCGGCGGCGCGGTCGACCGGCGCCCAGGCGATCCACCCGGGCTACGGATTCTTGAGCGAGAATTTTGCGTTCGCGGAAGCGTGTGCAGCCGCGGGCGTCGTATTCATCGGGCCGACGCCGCGGCAAATGCGCGAATTCGGTCTCAAACATCTGGCCCGGGATCTCGCAAGTCGTAGCGGGGTGCCGCTATTGCCGGGCAGCGGCCTTTTGAACAGTGTCGAGGAGGCCGGCCTTGAGGCCGCTCGCATCGGCTATCCCGTTATGCTCAAGAGCACGGCTGGAGGCGGCGGCATCGGCATGCAGCTCGTGCGACGAGAATCCGAACTCGCGGAAAGCTTTCAGTCCGTTGAGCGTCTCGCCCAAAAGAACTTCAGCCGCGGCGGCCTGTACCTGGAAAAGTACATCGAACATGCGCGCCATATTGAAGTGCAGATATTCGGCGATGGTGCCGGCCGGATCATCGCGCTCGGCGAGCGTGACTGCTCGGTGCAGCGACGCCACCAAAAACTGATCGAAGAAACACCTGCGCCGGGACTCTCGGACAGCGTGCGGCAACGCATCGTGGATGCTGCCGTCCGCTTGGGTGAAGCGGTCAACTACCAATCGGCCGGCACGGTCGAATTTGTGTTCAATGCGCGCACGGAAGCGTTTTACTTCTTGGAAGTCAACACGCGCCTGCAGGTTGAACATGGAGTGACTGAAGAAGTCACGGGCGTGGACATCGTCGAGTGGATGATTCGGCTGGCGGCCAACGAGGCTTTTGAAATGAAGGCGGTTGCGGCGCGGGGCGCGTCGATCGAAGTGCGGCTCTACGCCGAGGATCCGGCGCGGCAATTCAGGCCGTCGAGCGGATTGCTCACGCAGGTGCGATTCCCGTCGAACGCGCGAGTGGATACCTGGGTGCAAGACGGCTCGCTGGTGACGCCGTTCTATGATCCGCTGCTGGCCAAAATCATCACCTCCGGGCCTACGCGCGCCCTCGCCGTGTCGAGAATGCAAGAAGCCCTGGCGCGAACGGTGGTCGCCGGTATCGAAAGCAACTTGGGGTATCTGCAACAGCTCGTTAAGGATCCGTTGTTCACCTCGGGCGGCATGACCACGCGGGCGCTGGAGACCTTCGTTTATACGCCACGCACGATCGAGGTCATGGCCGCCGGAACCCAAACGACGCTTCAGGATTATCCGGGCCGGATAGGGTATTGGAACGTGGGCGTGCCGCCGTCGGGTCCGATGGACAGCCTGTCGTTCCGCCTGGCCAATCGAGCGCTGGGCAATCCTAAGAACGCCGCGGCACTCGAAATCACGGTCTCCGGGCCGACCCTTAAGTTCAACACCGATAGCACCATTTGTTTGACCGGCGCCAAGATGTCCGCCGATATCGACGGTCGGCCGGCCCATTACGGGGTACCGCTGATCGTGCGTCGCGGCGAAACACTGCACATGGGCGGGATCAGCGGCGCCGGCTGTCGCACGTACCTCGCCATATTGGGCGGATTCGACGTGCCGCTCTACATGGGCAGCCGCTCCACGTTTACGCTCGGCAAGTTTGGCGGGCATGGTGGCCGTGCCTTGATGGTAGGTGACGTATTGCACGTGGAGGGAATGCCCGGCGGCTCAACGTCCGAGCCATGCGAAATTGCCCCGGATCTGCTGCCGGAAATCGCGGACGAGTGGGAGTTGGGCGTGCTGTATGGCCCGCATGGGGCGCCCGATTTCTTTACCGATGAGGATATCGCAGAGTTCTTCGCCGCCACCTGGGAGGTTCACTATAACTCCAGCCGTACGGGCGTGCGGCTGCTGGGAGCGAAACCTCGATGGGCGCGCACCGATGGCGGCGAGGCGGGACTGCATCCGTCCAATATTCACGATAACGCTTACGCGATCGGTACGGTGGATTTCACGGGGGATATGCCGGTCATTCTGGGACCCGATGGGCCCTCGCTCGGCGGATTCGTTTGCCCGGTGACGGTGGTGACCGCGGAACTGTGGAAGCTCGGCCAATTGCGCCCTAACAATCGGGTGCGATTCAAGCGCCTCACGGTGCAAGAGGCCTTGCAGGCGGAACGCGCGCAAGAAAAGATGCTGGCGACTCTGCGAAAGCCCGCCGCGAAGGCGCGGGGTAGGCCTGCGCGCGGCGTGAGCGACACGCCCATCCTGGCAAGCATTCCATCACGAGACACTCGGCCGGCGGTGCTCTATCGGCGCGCCGGCGACAAGTACTTGCTGGTGGAATACGGGCCGCTGATTCTGGACATCGAGTTGCGCCTGCGCGTGCACGCGCTCATGTTGTGGCTGCAAGGCGCTGCTGTCGACGGAATTGTTGACTTGACTCCTGGGATTCGCTCATTGCAGGTGCATTACGACAGCCGCGTGCTGCCGCTGGAGCAGCTGCTCGAATTGCTGCGCACGGCCGAGCAATCGCTGACGGCGATCGAGAAAATGCAGATTGCGACGCGCATCGTCAAGCTGCCCCTCTCCTGGGACGATGAATCCACGCAGCTCGCGATTGCGAAGTACATGCAATCGGTGCGCGCGGATGCCCCGTGGTGCCCGAGCAATATCGAATTTATCCGCCGGGTCAACGGTCTTGCGAGCGTCGAGGACGTCAAACGCATTGTCTTTGATGCCGACTACTTGGTGCTGGGACTCGGCGACGTCTATCTCGGGGCACCCGTGACGACGCCCCTCGATCCGCGGCACCGCCTGGTGACGACCAAGTACAATCCCGCGCGCACCTGGACGCCGGAGAACGCGGTCGGCATTGGCGGGGCCTATTTGTGTGTCTATGGCATGGAAGGGCCGGGCGGCTACCAGTTCGTTGGCCGCACCTGCCAGATGTGGAATACCTACCAGGTCACGGCGGAATTCGCCCCAGGCAAGCCCTGGCTGTTGCGCTTCTTCGATCAGATCCGCTTCTATCCGGTCAGCGGCGCCGAGCTGCGCGAGTTTCGCGAGGACTTTGTGCGGGGCCGCGCGCGGTTGGAGATTACCGAGGGTACGTTTCGCCTCGACGCGTATCGGCGCTTCCTCCAGGAGAACGCCTCGAGTATTGCCGCGCACAAGGCGCGTCAGCAGGCGGCGTTTGATTCCGAGCGACGCCGATGGGAGGCATCCGGTCAGATTGGCTATGCGGCCGAACTTCCCGTGGCCCATGACGATGAGGATGCCGAGGAATTGCAACCCGGCTGTGTGGCGGTGGTGAGTCCCGTGTCGGGGAGCGTTTGGAAGATTGCCTCCGCGCAGGGCCAGGTGGTCAAAGCGGGGGACACGCTGGTGTTGGTCGAATCCATGAAGATGGAATTGCCGATCGTCGCGCCGGTGGATGGCGTTGTCACGCAAATGCGCTGCACCGAAGGCCGCACGGTGCTGATCGCCCAGACGTTGGTGGTTTTGCGCCCGACTCAGCAACGCGCCGTCGCGTGAGCGATTCACTTAAGGAGACATCCATGCTTGTTCAACTCGCAAAACTTCGCGCCGCGACAGTACTTTTCTTGGCCATGCTGGCCCTGTCAGTGCCACCGACGACAGCCGCCGAGCGGACCTCGTTTAATGTTGCATGGAGCATCTATGTCGGCTGGATGCCGTGGGATTATGCCGATCGCAGCGGCATTTTGAAGAAATGGGCCGACAAATATGGCATCAAGATCAAGCTGACCCAGGTCAATGAGTACGTGGAATCAATCAACCAATACACGGCCGGCACCTTCGATGCCTGCGCCATGACCAACATGGACATGCTGACAATTCCGGCCGCCGGTGGCGTGGATTCAACGGCCCTGATCGTGGGCGATTTCTCCAACGGCAATGACGGCGTGGTACTGAAAGGCAAGGGCAAAACCCTGAGCGACATCAAAGGCCAGAAAGTCAATCTGGTCGAACTCTCAGTGTCGCATTACTTGCTGGCGCGGGCCTTAAGCTCAGTGGGATTGCGCGAGCGCGACCTGAAAGTCATCAATACCTCCGACGCCGATATCGTCGCAGCCTTCAGTGCGCCGGCAACCACCGCGGTGGTCACTTGGAAACCGCAATTAAGCGCGGTGTTGTCCCAGCCCAATGCCCAGCTGGTATTTGATTCCAGCAAAATACCGGGCGAAATTCTCGATCTGATGGTGGTGAAGACCGATGTGCTGAACGCCAATCCAAAATTCGCCAAGGCGCTGGTGGGTGCCTGGTATGAGACGCTCGCGGTGATGTTCAAGAACGATGCGGGCGCGCGCGCCGCGCAGACGGCGATGGCCACGGCCTCCGGAACGGATCTCGCCGGTTTCGGCCTACAGCTGGCGACCACTCATATGTTCGCGTTGCCGGCGGATGCCTATGCGTTCGTCACCTCGGACGCCGTCATGAAAAGCATGGATTTGGTGCGCAAGTTCTCGTTCGAACATGGAATTCTAGGGCAGCATGCAAGTTCCGCGGACGCCGTCGGCATTCAATTCCCGGCGGGTAAGTCGCTCGGCGACACCGCTAATCTTAAGATGCGATTTGATTCCAGCTTTACCAAGCTGGCCATGGACGGGAAGTTGTGAGTTACCGCTGATCCATGCGCCGCCTCATCAATCAGCGACCGGGACGGGCGAGCGGGCTGCTCCTAAGCGCGCTGCCCTTCATTTTGCTGGTCAGCGCGTACCTGTTCTATTCGAACGCCCGATTGACGGCAAATCCGGGGGACAAGCTGCTGCCGGCGCCCGCGACGATCGCCGCGACGGCGCATCGATACGCCTTTGAAGAGGACGAACGCAGCGGCGAGTACTTGTTGTGGAACGACACCTGGGCAAGTTTGCAGCGGTTGCTCACGGCGCTCGGGATCAGCGCACTGATCGGCCTGATCCTCGGCGTGAGCATCGGGGTCATTCCCTATGTGCGGGTCACGCTAGCGCCCTTTGTGGCGGTGCTGTCGCTGATACCGCCGCTCGCGATTTTGCCGATTTTATTCATCGCCGTCGGATTGGGAGAACTTGCGAAAATAACCCTGATCATCATCGGCGTGACGCCTGTGATCGCGCGCGATCTGGCCATGCGGGCGGGCGAATTGCCCGGCGAACAAATCATCAAGGCGCAGACGTTGGGGGCCTCCTCATGGCAGCTGGTGCTGCGCGTGGTGCTGCCGCAGATGTGGCCGCGCTTGGTCGACGCACTGCGCCTCACCTTAGGCTCCGCGTGGTTGTTTCTCATCGCCGCCGAAGCCATCGCCTCGACTGAGGGTCTTGGGTATCGGATCTTTTTGGTGCGCCGCTACTTGGCGATGGATGTGATCTTGCCCTACGTCGCGTGGATCACGTTACTGGCCTTCACCATGGACTGGCTATTGCGGCTGTTGCGCGCCAAAGCCTTTGCTTGGGCCGAAGCAGGCCCCTAGCCGTGACCCAGGTGACGGTGAAGCGGTTGTGGAAAGAATTCGGCGCCCAGGTGGTGCTCGAAAATGTCAATTTCCATATCGCCGATCACGAATTCGTGACCATCGTGGGGGCATCGGGGTGCGGCAAAACGACGTTTCTCAAAATGCTATTGGGCATCGAGACGCCCAGCCGAGGTGAGGTTCTCATCGACGGCGTACCCTTGCGCGCGGAACCGGGGCCTGATCGCGGCATCGTATTTCAACGCTATTCGCTGTTTCCGCACCTGACCGTCATTGAAAATCTGACATTGGGTTTGGAGCTGCGGCGCTCCCCGTGGTTAGGCCGCCTCTTCGGCGCGCGGCGGCGCGCAGCGTTGGAGCGGGCCGATCAATTGCTGGAAGCCGTCGGTTTACAGGGCGCCGCCGACAAATTTCCGCAGCAGCTCTCGGGCGGAATGCAGCAGCGCCTGTCAATTGCCCAATCGGTCATTTGCGAGCCGAAGATATTGCTGCTGGACGAACCCTTTGGCGCTCTGGATCCGGGGCTGACCGCGGACATGCATGCGCTCATCCTCAAGCTGTGGAACATGAACAAGATGACCATCTTCATGGTGACTCATGACCTCCAAGAGAGCTTCCAGCTCGGCACGCGCATACTGGTATTCGACAAAGTGCGCCTCGATCCGCAGGCACCGGACTCCTTTGGAGCCACGGTGACTTTCAACATTCCACTCAAAGGGCATCGCACGCCGGCTTCAGCCTCCTGAGCGGTCGAGCTGTGGTGAGAAGGTGGCTCCGATCGCGTGCGACGCTAATCTAGAAGTTAATCTCTTGCAAAAACAATTGTCTATTAGATATTGCTCCTTGATGACATTAACGTCGATGCGCCCTTCTAACGAATGTCAGATCCGGTGGCTAGAACCACCCTGGCAGCAGCGGCCGCCCCTCATACGCTTGGATAAACAACGCAACGGTGAGCGATGCATAGAGCAAAGAGCCGCCGATCAATGTCGGCCACCGTAGTCGCGGCGACAAGCTACCGATCAGCACGCCCAAGACGGGTATCGCCTGCTGAGCATGGATTCCGAGGAAATGCGGGATTCGAAGATCGCCGCCCGCACGATTCCAACCAAATATCGGCGAGTGCCCTTGAATCATGCCGACGGCATGGCCGGTCTGCTGCGCCATGTAAATGCCAAAGCCGCCGCCCAACACACAGCACAGCACAAGACCGATCACGACGGCTCCGACAAAGTCCGGACGCAAACCCGGAGCGGGGCGGCGCGCTATCTCCCACGCCAGCGGCAGCGTGGTGGCGACCAGCGATACGGCGCCTAAGCCCATCAGACCGTACATGATCGCGAAAAATACGCTCGATTGATTGAAATGCGACGCGAGCCCGTGACCGGCTTGCCAGGCGATATAAATGATCTCAAAGCTGCCAGCCGCAATGATCACCGGGACAATGACGCGCAAGCTCCAGATGCGCCGCCGCTCGGGGCGCACATAGCCAAAGAACCAGGCGATCGTCAGTGCGAACACGGCCACCGAAAACACGAATTTCGTGGGCTTGATCCACACGTCGACGCCGTCGAATGTTCGAAGATCGATCTGCTGCATCGCCACCATCAACGGCGTCAGGACGAGGAGCAGCATCCCGTAGGCCGCCAATACTCGCTGCCGGTAGAACAGCTCGCGCAGGATGCCGTTGCGGTCGGTCTGCCTCACGGATAACTCGTTCATAGGGGATCCCCCGCGACTCGTCGTGAAAACACCGCCCGCTCGATGAGAAATACCAGAAAGCCAATCGGACCGAACAGGAATGTAATGGGCAGACAGAGCAGCAGGAAGAACCGATTGATGCGATCCTGCGTGCCTTGCCGCACGATCCAGGCACCCACAAACAGGTCAAACGCCAAGTAGTGCAGCCAGCCGGCAGCGAGCGCCCAGTCGTTGGCAAACAGCGCGCGCACTTCCGCAATGGAGCCAAAGCCACCGCCGCTGGTCTCGGCAAACCCCCGCCGGATACAAACGATGTAGAGCGCCGCGAAGCATGCTGGAATAAAGTATCCCGTTAAGCGCTGTATCCAGACCTGCCATCGAGACGTGAACAGGGAGATGGCGAGAGCAATCCAGCACAACAGGGCGATGCCGTTGGCTGCGAGAAATATTTGTGCAGGTGCGATCATTTTCGGCCACCCCGGCTAGTTATGATTCTTGGGACCGGACCCCATGTTATCCTGCGGCGCTATGGGCGACTTGCAATTAGCAGGAAAACATCGATGAATAAGGCCTTTGGGATCATTTTGTGCGTTCTTGCCTCCGGTTGCGGCAATCAGGGAGAGGCGCCGCAGGCCCTGTCGGCGGACGACATGGCCTACCAGAAGAAGCTGCAGGAACAATTTCTCGATGCCAGGCCCGGCACAGTGATCGAAATTCCGGCCGGCAAGCATGCGCTCGATCGCGTGCTCACCCTGCGGGCGAATGGTGTGACGATCCGCGGCGCAGGCTCGCAAAAGAGCATCCTTTCGTTCAAGAACGAGATTTCGGGTCCCGAAGGCATGCTGGTGTACGCGAACGATTTCACCATCGAGCACCTTGCCATTGAAGACAGCAAGGGCGACGGGCTCAAGATCAACGACGGCGAGAACATCACGATCCGCGATGTGCGGGTCGAATGGACCGGCGGCCCGAAGACCACGAACGGCGCCTATGGCATTTATCCGGTCAAGAGCAAGAACGTTTTGATTGAGGATTCCGCGTCGTTCGGCGCCTCCGACGCCGGTATTTATGTCGGTCAGTCGCAAAACGTGATCGTGCGGCGCAATCGTGCGGAGAAGAATGTCGCCGGCATCGAAATCGAAAACACCATCGGCGCTGATGTCTATGAAAACACCGCGACCGGCAATACCGGCGGTATCTTGGTATTCAACATGCCCAACCTGCCGCAGCCCGGCCAGGCCACGCGAGTGTTCAAGAATCAGTCGGTTGACAACAATCTGGCCAACTTCGCCGCCAAGGGCGCCGCGGTCGCGAGCGTACCGGCGGGCTCAGGGATTGTGGTCAACTCCAATCCGAAGGTAGAAATATTCGACAACGACATCGCCGGCAACAAGACTGCGAACCTGATCATTTCGAGCTACTTTTCCACCAATTATTACAATACGCCCGGAGTCGACCCGAATTACAACCCGTATCCGCGCGCCATTTTTGTCTATGGCAATCGTTTCAAAGGCGGCGGCGATTCACCGGATGGCCTGGATCTGAAGACCCTCAAGGTGGCGCTGTTCGGCATCAACGGGCATTTCCCCGATGTGCTCTGGGATGGTTACGTGGACTCGAAGAGCCTGGTCAATGGGATGCCGCCGGCCGCCGAGCGAATCTGCGTGCAGAATGGCGAGGCCGAGGTACTCAATGCCGACGGCCCCAACAAGTATAAAAACCCCAAAGTCGAAAAGACTTCCTTTCAGTGCGAGTTGCCCAAGCTCGCGGCAATTGAATTGCCGCACAGCTGAGGGTGCGCCTCATGTTTGGTGCGTCGGCTCGCCTCCTTGCTTGCATCGGGGCGCTCGCGCTCGCCGGCTGCCTCCGAGCGCCCGAGCCCGTGCATTTCTTTGCCGAAGGGAGACCTTCGAAGCTCAGTGATTGGCACCTGGTTTATGCCGACCGGGGTCATCTCGCCCTCAACAGCGGCGTTGTACCTTACGATTTAAACACGCCGCTGTTCAGTGATTACGCCTTAAAGCTGCGCACGATTTGGCTGCCGCAGGGCGCGGTCGCAAAATACGATGAGAAGGCGAGCTTTGACTTCCCCGTCGGCACGATCATCAGCAAGACGTTCTACTACCCGTTGCCGACCGGTGCGCGCCATGGCTCGAAATCGGTAGCACGCAGCTACGGCGCGTCGGCCGGTGCCATTGACCTCGCCAACGTAAGGCTCATCGAAACCCGCATTCTTGTGCGCCGCGAAGGCGGCTGGCAAGCCCTGCCGTACGTATGGAATGACGCGCAGACCGATGCTGAGCTCGCGCGCACCGGCGACGCGAAATCCCTCGAGCTGGTGTCGGACGACGGCGCTAAAGAGGCATTCACCTATGTGGTGCCTAATGAGAACCAATGCGCGGGCTGTCATGTGGTGGATCTGAAAACCAAACAGATTGCCCCCATCGGCACCAAGGCGCGCCACCTGAATCGCGATTATCGTTATGCGGCGGGCAGCGAGAATCAGCTCGTCCACTGGACCAATCTCGGCTACCTGCAGGGTACGCCGGATGCGGGCAACGCCCCCAAGAATGCCGACTGGCGCGACCTCAAACAATCGCTCGACGCGCGTGCCCGTGCGTACCTGGATGTCAATTGCGGCCACTGTCACAACGCGAAAGGGCCGGCGAATACCACGGCGCTCGATCTGACCGCCTTTGCGCAGGCCGATCGCTATCTCGGGGTGTGCAAGCCGCCGGTTGCGGCGGGACGGGGCACGGGCGATCACTTCTTTGACATCGTTCCCGGAAAACCGCAGGACTCGATTCTGCCGTTTCGCATGCTGTCGAGCGAACCCGGCGTGATGATGCCGGAGCAGGGACGCAACACCACTCACCGCGAGGGCGCTGCGCTGATCACGGAGTGGATTTCCGCCATGCAGGGAACCTGTGACAACGCGACCCCCGAATCAACCCGCCAACTTTGATAACGCGCTTCGGTGCGTCGCAGCAATGATCGCGTCCGAACTAGTTGTGAAAAAATAGGTCTACGCTTTTAGAAGGAGAGCCCGATGCGTATAAGGCAGATTCTTCAGAGCAAACGTTTGGACGTCGTCGTCATCGCTCCGGATTCGACGATCCGCGCCGCCATCAACTTGATGAAGCAGGAGCGCGTCGGATCCTTGGTCGTCATCGATCCTAACCGACGGCTGCTCGGCGTGCTCTCCGAGCGCGACGTGATACACAACCTCGCCAGCGAAGGTGCGGAGTTGCTGAGCCGTCCCGTGGACTCGATCATGCGCACCGACGGTCCGGTGGTGCGCTTGGAGGACACGGTGCAGTTTGCGATGCAAGTCATGACCGAGAAACGCGCCCGACATGTGCCGGTCGTCGAGACCCGTCGCATCATCGGGCTTGTTAGCGTCGGGGATATCGTCAAGTCTCGTCTGAAGGAGAAGATTCAGGAAAACGGCGTCCTGCAAGATATCGCCCGCATTCATGCACTCGTGGAATAGGGCTGCAGATATCCGCCGACAGGAAACCTGCGAAAGCACTACTCGCGGTTTAACCCAGACAACACTTTGATGACGCGTGTCTCGCCGCTGCTGACGTACGTCTGCTCGCGGTAGATCACCGTGCTACCGGTGCGCACTTCGACAATATGAGCGCCCGCCGCCACGGTAAGAACCTGCGGCTTGCCGATGACTTCCTTGGTCTGGCCGTTTTGTACGTCGTCAACATAGACGGTCGAGCCCAAGGGGGCACCGGTCACGACGAGTTCTGGCTGTGGCGGCGGCGGTTTTGGCCGCGGATGAAACCAACTGCAGGCGGACAGGGAGACCAATGCCAGAAGGACGAAGATTCTCAATCAAGGCTCCTTTAAGCGGCGCGATTCGAGGCCAGAGTATCATCCCAGGGAACTCACGGCCTCTAGGTTGATTCACGTTTCCGCCGAAAATGAATTGAGATGTCGTCCGTTCGCGACGGTACAGGCTCACTGAACCGCAACCGCGCCCCGCATTACGGTGTATCGCTCGCCTTGACGTACACCGTGTCGGTCGGACCCTCTCCGGTGATGTACACGAGCACCGGATCTGCCTTCGTTTCCGCGAAGTGGGCGACGCCAGCAGGCTCCGTGTAGAAACTTCCCGCAGGGAGGGCCTTTTCTGCCGCGGCGGTGGCCACCGGTCCGTAGCCAAAGTACCAGGTCCCGGCCACGACGACGGCCGTGCGATTATCGCGATGCCGATGCGCCTGGATTTTGGTGTTGGCCGGAATGCTAAGACGAATGGTGTAGGAACCCGGCATCGCCGGATCCCCGGCGACCACAGTGGTGCGAATGCCTCCGACGCCGGACGTTCCGGCGCCAGAGTCGTGCGCTCCCATGGCATCGACATCATCGGGAGTGACGCGAATATTGAGGGATGAGGCCGCGGACGCTGCAGCCGCGACCATGATGCTTAAGAGAACGACGGGACGCGCGTTCATTTGGCGAGAAACTCCGTCACGAGCTGAATGGTGGCCTGAGGATTTTCCTCCATGATCCAGTGGCCGGAGTGCGGCACAATGGCGCCCGTCACGTTGGTCGCGACGAAGCGCAAAAGGTCCGCCTGCCCAGTGCCGAAGGATTTCTCGGCACCAATGGCAAGCACCGGCATGGCGAGCTTGCCCTTGGCGAGCAGTGCCTTGTTATCGATGGCATCCTGATTAAAAGCACCGAACTGCTCGAATGCATCGTGCATCGCGTGCGGCCGTGCATAAAGGGCGGCGTAATGCTGCCGCGTCGCCTCATCAATGCCCTTCGGGTCAGCCGACAGCTCATTCCAGAACCGGTCGAGGTAGATCCGCTCGCGCCCCTGCACGAGTCGCTCCTCATCCGGACCCCGGAAGTTGAAATGCCACAAGAGCGGGCTGCGAATGATATTGTCCCAATCGCCGACCCCCGGAATCGGCGCATCGATTACCACCCAGCGGGTGATTCGCGTTGGATATTGCGCCGCCAGCGCATACCCCACCATGTTGCCGATGTCGTGGGTCACCAGATCCGCCTTTTGCACTTTGAGCGCATCCATGACTCCGGCGATATCAACGGCCTGATTCTTCTTGCTGTATCCGGTATCCGGATGAGCCGACAGCCCCATGCCGCGCAGATCCGGCACGATCACGGTATGATCTTTGACGAGAACCGCTGCAAGCGGTGCCCACATATCGCCGGAATCGCCAAAGCCGTGCAGCAGAACTACGGCCGGCCCCTGACCGCCGACGCGAACATAGAGACTCGTCCCGTTGGTTAGCACTGTCTGCGTGTGGAAACTCGCTGGAAATGCCTCGATGCGCGCGAGGGCGGGGGAAGTGAGAGCAGCCGCCATGAGGGCGGCGGCGAGAAATTTAAGCATCAGATCTCCTAAGGTTTGCGCGGCGGCTCTTTTCGCCACAGGGCACCCCCTTGTTGGGTGGGCAGCAATATAAGCTCCAACACGCATCCAGCGATAGGTGATAATTCGCTGAACTGCTTTTCGGAAAAACCGAACAATGCTCAAACTGGAATCTATGGCGGCTTTCGCCTCCATTGCGGAATCCGGCTCCATGACGAGCGCGGCACGGCGGCTCGGATTATCGAAATCGGTCGTCAGCGAACGCCTGGCGGAGCTCGAGCGCATGTTAGGCGCAAAACTGGTCAACCGAACCACGCGAACGCTCTTGTTAACGGAAGAGGGCGAAGCCTTCTATGAGCGCGCCAAGCTCATCCTTCGCGACGTGGACCAGGCGGCCTCCGAGCTAAGCGA
The DNA here is from genome assembly GCA_963749775.1 of uncultured Gammaproteobacteria bacterium. GTDB lineage: Bacteria > Pseudomonadota > Gammaproteobacteria > Steroidobacterales > Steroidobacteraceae > Bog-1198. Next base: position 59,524 of record CAVVPB010000001.1, on the reverse strand, counting down.
GCGGCGTGGCACGCTGAGCGGTCCGTTGCGCATTTCCGCGCCCGTCGGCTTCGGATATCTACACCTGGGGCCCGCGCTCTTCGGGTTTCTCGCGAAGCACACCGCGATCGATCTTACCCTGGAACTCGATGACCGTTTCGTCGACATCATTGCGGAGGGTTACGACGCAGTCGTGCGGCACGGACCCGTGGCGGACAAGCGCATCATTGTTAAGCCGCTCGTAGCGAGTCGTCGCGTGCCGGTGGCATCGCCCGACTATTTGAAGCGCTACGGCAAACCGACGTCTATCAAAGCGCTTGAGGAACATCGCGGCATCATTTATAGCAATCGTGGCGCGGTCGACTGGCGATTTCGCGTGGGGAGGAAGTTCGCAGCGGTGAGGCCGGCTGCCGTTCTGCGCGTCAATAATGGGCTGCTCATGCGAGATGCCGCCATCGCGGGATTGGGAATTGCGCTGTTGCCGACGTTCTTCCTGGAGGGCCCCCTTAAGAAGCGCACGCTCAAGATCATTGATGTTCATGCCGAGGCGGAAGGCGCAACAATCTATATTGCTTACCCCGAGCATCTGCGCTCGTCGGCGAGGATTGGCGCACTCACCGCATGGCTGCGCACCTCTTTCGGCGAACCCGCGTATTGGGACAGAGCCTGATCGGATCTCAATTCAGGTCAGCGGAGACCGCTACAGGAGTTTTCTTAGCGTTTCTCTGCATTGAATCGGATCGCTAAAAAGCAGGGTCCTAAAGCCAAGCCGATGGGCGCTCTCGATATTGGGAGGGTGATCGTCAATGAAAACAGTCTCTTTTGGGCTCAAAGAAAAACGTTTAACCACATGCTCAAAGATGGCCGGATCAGGCTTTATCAATTGAATCTCTGCGGAAATGACGATGCCCCGGAATACGCGAAAAACGGAATGCCGCGCACGAAGATGTTCTGAAGTGGTGGCGGACATATTTGAGAGGCAATAGAGCGGAACATCCCGAGCCGACAGTTCTTCGATCAGCTCGACAGTTTCTGGAATGGGGAGTAGCGAGTCCTTGACCATTTGCATGAGTGCGGAGACGTCCGCTAAGGAAAGACCGGTCCTTCGGTGGAACCGCTCGATCGCCTCGAGCTCGTGCAAGACGCCGCGATCCATTTCCAGCCAATCGGGATGCTTGAATACCTCGCGCTTGAGGACCGACCGCATGGCTTCGTCCGCGCAAAAACCGCGGATGATGTCATCCGGATTCCAGCGAAACACGACACCGCCAAGATCGAAGATAACGTTGAAAGGATCCGTCATTGAATCGCCATTATAAATTAAGTATAAATTGCAACCTATTGAAATAACTGATGTTGGCCACGCAACATCGAATATCTCTTTCATGCGCTGATTTCGCGCAATACCCTTTGTAAGTATTGAAAAGCAATGCGCGCCGACTCGATGCGAGGACGCTCAAACGGCGGCTCTTGTTCGACGAAGTAGTGATCGATCTTGGCGGTTCGCGCGGCGCGCAACAACTGTGGCCAATCGATAATTCCTGCGCCCACGTCGGAGGAGTTCATTTTGAACGGGATACCGGCTGTCGTGGTTTTCAAATCCTTCAGGTGCAAAAGCTGGATCCGCCCCGCATGGTTCGACAAGAGCTTGACGGGATCGGCGCCGCCGGCCGCCACCCAACCAACATCCAGTTCGAAAGCGACCAGATTGGGATCCGTGTTCTTGATGAGCAATTCGAATCCATTGGCACCGTCCGGTAAGGGCAAAAATTCAGGATTGTGATTGTGGTAGGCCAGTTGCAGCCCTAGTTTTTTCAGCTCGCGGCCTTTCTCATTGAGGAACGCGGCGGTCCGTTTCCATTCTTCAGCCGTCATGGCGGTTGCGGCGGCCGTGAGCCTCGCCAGGAAGTCTTCGCCGGGCTTTGGCGCCTGCAGCGCGCTCTGCGGCAACAAAAACAACGGCATGACGACGTAACGCGCCCCCAGCGCGTGCACTTCGGCCGCGAGCTTGGCGGGATCATCCGCCAAGGTCAGCGTTCCCGGCGAGAAGGGCAACGCGGGTACATGAATACTGGGGCAAGCGAGGCCGGCTGCGTCGAGCGCCGCCCGCAATTCTTTTGCCGAGCGTCCGTAGAAGCTCGGGAGTTCCACCTCGCGATAGCCAATGGCGGCAACAGCCCGCAACGTTCCGCTGAGATCTTTTGCGACTTCGTCCCCCAGCGTGTAGAGCTGTAGGCCTAGGGTGCTGTCGGGATGCGGGTCCGATCGAAGAGACGCCGGCAGCATCGCGGCACCTAAGAGGGCGCTCATGCGTTTAAGAATTTGGCGCCTGGATAAGGAGGGAATTGCCATGATGGTGTTACTCAGTGTTAAGGCAGAAATAAATTAAGAATGAGGCGCGCCAATGGATACCTCCCCGCGCGCCTGGTGCGCACTCATGGCCGTAGTGCCGGGTACTCCTTCCACTCTCCGGTCCGTGAGTTGTGTACCCGGAACGATCCATCCTCATGGGCGAGGATCTCGATCCAATGAGCAGTGCTTTCGTCCAAGTTGGCGATATATCTCGCTGGGAAGTTACCGCCACCCGCGTCAGCGGAAGCGTGCAGTTGCCAGACATCCTCAAGGCCCGCGACATGATGCAAAACTTGAAAAGTCGCCGGAGCGCCGCCCTTGGTCATCCCATTGTTCATGATCGCTACCTGTGGTTGGAACGCGGCGAAGGTTTCCGCGCCCGCAGCATCCGCTCCCCCATGGTGCGCAACTAAGTACACGTCCACAGGCCCGATCATGTTCTTCGGACAGACCAGACCAAAGAGTGGTTGCCCGGTGAGATCGCCGACGTCGAGAAAGCGGAACCTGCCGTAGCGGACTACGATCCCGGTCGAGCGCGGGTTTTCATGCGGATCCCGTGACGGGATTCCATGGTCTGGGCAGGCGGCATTGATTGCGCCGGCATGCGGCAGCGGTTCGGTGAGCGTAGAACCCGCAGAGCTCACCACGACCACGTCGAGGTCTTTCAGAGGCAGCCGATCGCCGGGGCCGGGTTGCAGGTGCTCTCCTGTGCTTCGCACCGCCGAGTAGGCTTTGAATGCCTGCTTCGTTTCCGCGCTGGAATTCTCCGCTTCGTCGCTCGGGACGCCGTGGTCGACGAACAGCTTGATGGGCATCAACTGCGAAAGCTCGGTGACACCCCCATCATGATCGGGGTGAAAATGAGTTATCAGCAAGTAGTCGATCTGCGTGATTCCCGCGTCGCGGGCGGCGGCGAGAATGCGATTCGCATCTCGCGCCCGATGAGGATCACCAGGCCGAAAGCCCGCACCATCACCCGCAAAGCCTGTATCAATTAGCAAGGAGTGTCGGTCGGGTGTGACGAGCAAGGTCGATTGCCCGCCCTCGACATCAATGAAATAGATCTTCAGGATTTTTTCGGTTGCCGCGTTCGCGACGTCGGTCGAGGCGATGAACCCGGTGACTGCGATGAGGAGGGCGGAAAGCGCAGCCAGCGTTTTGTTACTCATGACAGACCCTTGTTGGTATTGGGTTGCCCACGCCGTAGGCGGCCGGGCGCGCGTGTCGCACTGGGACATGAATCAGCGCGAGTGTATCGCAGAAGAAAACCAAACGGTTGGTGAGACGACGAAGAGCCGCCAACCCAGGAGAATATGGCTACCGTGTGTCGTCCGGCTGAATGAGCGCATGTTGGTGCACAATACCGATATCCATTTGATCAAACCGAGCCGCCTTCCTTATGCTCTTCAAATTTGACGAGTAGTCGAGCAGGAGCCCCGCATGACCGTTAAGTCCCGATCATCGCCACCACTTCAGGGCGGCCGCCGCCGCCTGATCATGCCGGGCCCCATGGCCACATTGGGAACCGGCCAGCCGGAAATCGAAGCGGAGCTCATGGCGCAGCTCGGTCCGGATACCGTGTTCATGATGGGTGATAATCCCTCACTGGCGAAAATGCCCAACAAGCCGCAGCTGCTGGATTTCTTTCGCCTTCGCTTTACCGCATTTACTTGCAATCATCTGTTGCAGAGCGCGAAGCTCGCCATGCAGGCCGGCCTCGATGAAAAAGTGGTATTAGCGTGCCTGTTGCATGACATTGCGAATGGCGGCCTGATACGGGCGGACCACGGCTATTGGGGCGCGCAGCTCGTAGAACCCTACGTGAGCGAAGAAATCAGCTGGTCGATTCGCCACCATCAAGCCTTGCGTTTTTTTGCCGACGAATCCGTGGGCTATTCCTACCCCGAAGCGTACCTAAAATTCTTCGGCCCGGAGTACGTACCGCCACCGTATATTGTGCGAGCTTACGAGGAGGCCAGAAGACATCGCTGGTATATGACCGCGCGGTTGATCACGTTGAACGATTTGTACGCCTTTGACCCGAACACGCGAGTTGAACCCGAAGAGTTTACCGACATCATCGGGCGGCATTTTGAGCAGCCCGCCGAAGGGCTGGGATTTGACGGATCTGCGGTCGCGCACATGTGGCGGACGATGATTTGGCCTAACAACTTACTCTGATCCGGCGTCCTGTCCGTTCAACACAATGCCTTGAAGAAATCCATGATCAAGCGGCTAGGCCCACCGAGCTGCTTGCGCTGCGCGTGCCAGTCGACGCAATGATCACGCAGATTCTCGATTCGTCATCGTCGCGTCGACGGGCTCGAGAAAAGTGCGTTCTTCTCGCAAAATGAAGCGCTGTGCCTGCGCCCACTCAAAGTTTCGCCGGCCCTCCTCATCCTGTTTCAAGCGTACGCGATAGGTTTCGTAGTCCGCCAGCGACTTGAACTGGATCAGTCCCCAGGCAACGTCGTTGGTGCCCTCGTGGGGGAGGAAGTAGCCGATTAATCGGCCGCCGCAACGCGGAATGATGCGTCCCCAACGGATGGCGTACTCGTTGAATGCCGCGCGTTGAAACGGATCGATTTGATAGCGGATGAAACAAGTAACGCTCATTCGAAGTACCCCGAGAATTTACACGCCCCTAGGCTATACGCTTGCGTCGGGAGAATGGTTCGTTTACCGTCGAACCATGAAGGATGGCCCCCATATCGCTAAAATTGCCGCCTTGTTGGGCGATGCTGCGCGCACCGACGCGCTCACTGCACTCCTGGCCGATCGAGCCCTCACCGCCAGCGAACTGGCCAGCATTGCAGGAGTGACCAAGCAAACAATGAGTGCGCATTTGTCCAAGCTCCTGGATGCATCGCTCATCGTGGTGGATCAGCAGGGGCGGCACCGCTACTTCAGGCTGGCCGACGAAGACGTCGCCGGTTTGCTTGAATCGTTGATGGGCGTTGCTTTTCGCACCGGGGCCGTGAGGCTGCTGTCGAGCCCGCGCGAACCTGCGCTGCGAAAAGCAAGAGTCTGTTACGACCATCTGGCCGGAGAACTCGGCGTGCTGGCATACGAATCGTTGCTTCGCAACAATCTGTTGGAGGTGTCGGTGCAAGACCTTCGCCCCAGTGCGGCCGGCATTGCCTGGTGTCAGCAGGCCGGCATCGATACCAATGCCCTGTCACGACAGCGACGCATCTATTGTCGCGCCTGTATGGACTGGAGCGAGCGCCGCTATCACTTAGCAGGAGCACTCGGTGCCGCGCTGTTATCGCGCATCTGTGAACTGGGATGGGCGAAGCGCGATAGGGCATCGCGCGTCATTCACTTTGCGGCCAAAGGCGAGAGACGGTTTCGAGAGCTTTTAAAAATGGCGTAGCATGGCCAGCAGCAGGACTTTGCGGCGGTCCGCACGACAGGCTCGCGGGGCTTCCGTGCCAAGTCTTGCCTTGGGCGACGGACGAGGAGGGCGCAGAATAGTCGTAGAGAATGTCATCTCATTGGAAGGAATGGCACATTCCAGGATGGCTCCATGCCGCCGGATTCGATCTCGGTCGCACGCCCCAACGCGATCGCTTATGCGCTAACGGCCGCTGCGCTGTGGTTCGTACTAGCGCTGCATTTGTTGCCCGCATTGATGATGGGATTACTGGTGTACAGTTTGGTCACGGCGCTCGCACCGGCGTTGCAGCGGCACGTGCCCGGCGTGCATGCGCACTGGCTGGCCGTCGCGCTGCTCGCGATTCTTGTGGTCGGCTTCTTCACTTTTGCAATTGCCGCGGCTGTCGCATTTCTCAACTCGGAGAATGGCAATCCCAGCGTTTTTTTTGAACGCTTGACACCATTGATCGAGCGCGCGCATGCGCAGCTGCCCAAGTTCATTGTCGATCGGCTGCCGGACGATTCGGCGGATATGCGCACCGCCGTCATCGACTGGTTGGGCGAGCACACTGCGCAATTGAAGGTCGCCGGCAGGCAGGCCGTGCAGGTGGTCTTACAATTGATTATCGGTATCGTGCTCGGTGTCATGCTTGCCTTGCACGGCGCGCACGATCGCCCTCCGGGAGGCTCACTGAGCGTGGCACTCAATGTGCGCGCCGCGCATCTTGTAGGTGCGTTCCGCGACGTAGTCTTTACACAGGTGAGGATATCGGCACTGAATACCCTGCTCACCGGCGGGTTCTTACTCATCGGGCTGCCCCTGTTCGGGGTATCTTTACCGCTGGCCAAGACGCTGGTCGCAATTACTTTCGTGGTTGGCTTGTTGCCGGTGATTGGCAACTTGATCTCCAACACCCTCATCTTCGTCGTTGCTGCGTCACACTCACTGATCGTGGCGCTCGCAGCACTCGCATTCCTGATCGTCATACACAAGCTGGAGTACTTCCTCAGCGCGCGTCTTCTCGGGCCTCGTATCCAAGCATTCGCCTGGGAACTGCTGATTGCGATGCTGGTCATGGAAACCGTGTTCGGAATCCCCGGTCTCATCGCAGCGCCCATCTACTACGCGTACCTGAAACGCGAACTCAGGGAAGCGGGCTTGAGCTAGCGATATCTATTTTCGAATATGTGTGAGCAAGAAGGCAGGAACGGCACGCTGCTGCCGAGCGACCATCACGCCAGCGAGGTTGACGGACTGCTCGACAAAGCAAAGGATACGTTAAGCGTTTCTTAACAGTCGGTCAGAAAATCGGTTTGTTGTGGATCGCCGGACGGCGCAACCTTTTGGCTTTTCAATCAGTCCAGCCAGCGGAGCAGCCACATGAGCCACGAGAGCAATCTTGTCGCCCGGATCGGGCAGGGCTTACTTGCCGTCGCAGCCATCGGGCTTTCAGTGCTGGTATTGCAACTTGCGATGCTAGCGTAGCGCGATGTTCGCGGCGGCAATCGAAAAGGCCAAAGCAGTCGCGCCTTATATGGCGATATCACTCTTGGTGCCGGCCGGCCTAATGATGGCGCTTATGTTCTTGTTTCACCGCTTTCCGAAGAAAGTATCGGTGTTTTTGATCTAATTGTTAACCTAGGCGGTTGACCAATCCGGCCAGCTCCCCCGTGCCGTGTGGATCTGGGTCGACAGGCTCATCAACGGCCAGTGGCGCGCTCCGGTGAGCGCAATTCGTAAAGTCACGACAGATGCCAGTGATGGACGCATTCTTCGGTTCGAGGCAAAATGGTCGGCAAGCATGCGTGCACATCACGTGGGTCAACTGTCACGCCGCCTAATACTGAAGAGCCTGTCGGCGGCGATGCTTGCTCTTAACTTGCCGGATCCGGGTCTGTCCGTGCCCGTTGAGCGGGAGAAAATGCGCACACGCCTCATTCCATCGACCAAGGAACAACTCCCCGTCGTTGGATGTGGCACGTATCGCACCTTTGATGTTGGCGCAACGCCTGAGGAGCGTGCTCCGTTGCGCGCGGTCCTAAAGGTACTGTTCGACGCCGGCGGATCGGTCATCGACACATCGCCGATGTACGGGGCGGCCGAGCGCGTTGTTGGCGATCTGCTTGCGCAAGAGGGGAGCCGCTCACACGCTTTTCTTGCGACCAAAGTCTGGACCAGTGGACAGCAAGCCGGCCTCGACCAGATCGATCATTCATTTCAGCTGCTGAGGGACCGACGGATCGATCTCATCCAAGTCCACAACCTTCTCGATTGGAGGCTGCAGTTAGCAACACTGCGGAAATTGAAGAGTGCAGGGCGCATCCGTTACGTCGGCATCACGCATTATTCTGCATCGGCATTCGCTGAAGTTGAATCCGTTCTGCGTTCCGAGCCTCTCGATTTTCTGCAGATCAATTACTCAATGAACGATACGGCCGCCGAAAGGCGTCTCCTTCCGCTGGCCGCAGATCGAGGGGTGGCCGTCATCGCCAATCAGCCGTTCGGCGGTGGTCGCTTGCTGGGGGATCTTCTGCGACGTCCTTTGCCGTCGTGGGCCCAAGAGATCGACTGTCAATCTTGGGCACAGATCCTGCTGAAGTACGTTCTCAGTCATCCGGCTGTGACATGTGTCATTCCGGGGACCGGGCGCCCCGAGCACATGATCGACAACGTGGGTGCCGGTTTCGGTCGCATGCCCGATGCCGCGCTGCGAGCCCGCATGATTGATTCCCTGTAAGCTGCGTGTGCAGTAACCGGCGTTCGCGGTGGGTCATGCAGCCTCTGGCCTGCCTGACGGATTTGTTCACAAATCAGTCGGACGGATTAGCATGATGCCTATCTAAGAGGAGAGTTACTCATGTCGAGCATCAATCAATCCGGCACCTTTAAACTTGGCCACCGACTTGTGCGGCGTGTGGGATACGGTGCGATGCAGCTCGCCGGACCCGGGGTCTTCGGACCGCCGAAAAATCATGACATGGCCTTGGCAGTACTTCGCGAGGCCGTTGCCAGCGGGGTGAACCATATCGACACCAGCGACTACTACGGACCGCACATCACCAACCAGTTGATCCGCGAGGCGTTGGCACCGTACCCGGAGGATCTTGTCATTGTCACCAAGCTCGGCGCTCGTCGCGGCACAGACGGATCGTGGCTCCGGGCATTTTCGTCGCAGGATCTTCAGCAGGGGGTTCACGATAACCTGCGCAACCTGGGGCTCGATGTCCTCGAAGTGGTCAACTTTCGGGCCATGTTCAGCCCGCATGGTGCCGCCGAAGGATCGATCGAGGCGCCGCTCACCATTCTGGCCGAGCTGCAACTAAAGGGCCTTGTGCGGCACATCGGGCTAAGTAATGTTACGCCCGCGCAGGTCGCGCAAGGACGTGGGATAATCCCGATCGTCTGCGTGCAGAACCACTACAATCTCGCGCACCGCCGAGACGATGCTTTAATCGAAGATCTAGTTCGCGACGGCGTTGCCTATGTTCCGTTCTTCCCGCTCGGCGGATTCACGCCCCTGCAGTCAACGACCCTATCGGACGTCGCGCGCCGGCTTGGGGTCACACCGATGGTCGTCGCGCTGGCGTGGCTGCTGCATCGCTCGCCCAACATCCTGCTGATTCCCGGCACCTCCTCGGTCGCCCACCTTCGCGAGAACATGGCCGCTACTCAGTTGACGCTGTCACCGCAAATCTTGACTGAATTGGACGGAATTGCCTCATGACCAGTCTAAGCAGGGCCTGAGCGCTTGCTGGGCCGACGCGGTAGGCGCATAACTTGTTCCCCTCGGGATCTCGGAAATAGGCGGCATAAAAGGCTTGCGGGCCTTCTTCGCCGCGAACACCTGGGGCGCCTTCATCCGATCCGCCGAGCTGCAGGGCTTTCTTATAGAGGGCATCGACCTTTGCCCTCTCGCTGAGAACGAGAGCCAGCATATTGCCATTGCCTGGCCTTGCCTCCCTTCCGTCGTGAGGTGGTGTGATCGCGAGCGCCGGCCGATCCAATCTGACCCCATACATAGTGAAGCCATGGGGCAATTCCATGAGACGCTTTGCGCCAATTTCCGCCAGCAAGGCATCGTAGAACGCCTGCGCACGCGAAAGATTATTTGTACCGAGGGTGGCGTAGCCGATCATGGGATCTCTCCTAGCGTGATGGTTTTGACCAGTCTAACCCGATTGGAATCTGATTTGACATCCCAGTCGCCGGTGCACTGTTCACGAAATTCTTCGCAGGCTCTCCCTTGCAAAGTTGGATGTTCTCAGTGCGCACGGGTGCGCGACGCGAGGTTCCGGAGCTCGCGCTATCAGCCCGCGCTGAATCTCGTTCGTCCAAAGTTGCTTGCGAGGCCGATGGTTTGCCTAGACAATCTTGCATTCCAGCCACATGTTGAGAACCTAATGAGCATCCCGTTGAACATCCACCCTGAACTCCAGTCGATCAAGGCCCACCAGTTGCCGAAAAATCGCTGGGCGTTGGCGGTATTGCAGAATCTGCTCTCTGCAGTGAACGCGATGCACCGACGCAAGTTCAAGCCGCTTATCACGCGCACTGCGATCCCCAGTTCCGATGATTATCCTATTCCGGCCTGGATCATTCGACCGGAGAAATTGCGGTCGCCGGCTCCAGCCTTGGTCTATTACCATGGCGGCGCCTTCGTCATGAAGCCCGCGCCCCAGCATTTTGAGAATGCAGTGCGCTATGCTCGTGAGGCAGACTGCCTCGTGATCTTTGTCGAGTATCGGCTCGCGCCCAAATATCCATTTCCAGCCGGCTTCAATGACTGTTATGCGGCGCTACGTTGGGCGGTTTCAAATGCGGAGAAACTAGGCATCGACAAGGGGCGCCTGGTGGTGGGTGGCGATAGCGCCGGGGGAGGTCTGGCTGCAGGGGTCGCGCAACGAGCCTGGCAGGAAGACGGCATCTTGCTGAGCGGCCAACTGCTGATTTATCCGGCCGTCGATCTGGTCTGCCACCGACCCTCAATCGCGGCGTTCGCCAATGTGCCGCCCTTCAAGAATGCATCGGTCGTGGCGATCGCGGAAACCTATCTCGGGCGTCCGATATCCGCGGGGATTCCGCGTTATGCGTCGCCCATCTACGGTGATGTCGCGCAACTTGCGCCGGCGTATGTCGAAACGCCGGAGTTCGATCTGCTTCACGATCAAGGCAATGAATATGCGCACGCCTTGATGAACAAAGGCGTGGAAGTGGAATTGAACGAAATCAAGGGAGGCATTCACGGCTTCGATCTGCTGGCGGCGAACAGCAGTCTGTCGAAGGACGCGATGCAGCGGCGAATTCAGTTCTTGCGCCGTGTCTTCGGGCCGTAGCCAGCTAGAGGGTTTGATCGAGCACCGGATGACTGCCATGGCGCTCTTTGCTAGTCCCTGGAAAGGGAGCCAGAAACTATTCGTGCGCAGCGCTAAAGCAGACATTTGAACCTGGCTGCATGTTCCTGCTAAATCAGAATGTCCCCTTTTCCTCCATTTAGCAATGTCCTCTTTGGACCCACAACTACGCTACTTCGGACCAGGCATGCGGTCAATACAGCGAGCCAGTTCACGCTCAATCCTGCCTCAATTGATTCGGGGATCGTGCACTAAGAGACGGAGTTCTGGGTCAGCAAGCTTCCAAGTCGGATCGAGCTCGATGCGATATTCCCACTCCCGGATTGGCTTTGGCTCAGACGTCATTCTTTCGAGAGGTGTATTGGCTATCTCGGGATCATGAACGCGGTATTTCAATTCCCGGGTTCCATGACATGTTATTCGCGCAAGGAAAATTGAATTCGCTGCGGCCAGCACGCGGCTTGATATTGCGTCTTCGAGTTCACCGAGGATAGTACTTTCCGCCGCGGTAGGCATGCCATTCGCCCCAAGAGTCTTGCACGATATTTGGATGCTGAGATGCCACGGAAAGCTGTCGCGGTGGGCAAACGCCCTCAACGCAGAATTGACCACCACAATAGCGGGATCGGAACCGCGTGTGGTCTCAATCAATGTGTAGTACGGTGACGGAATCAAGTTTGGAATTTCCCCGTTTATACGTTTGGCTTTTAGGTTGCGTTACGCTACTTCGTCTATAGAGATTTTGCTAGAAGACAACTCTTGGATCGCTGCATGGAGATCGTCATATCCGAGCTCTCGCTGAGAGCGAGTGCCATGAGCCTTTTTCCTTGGGACCTTGGATCCATCGGCTCTGTGAGCTGTCGATGGCTTGTTAACCACGCGATCGTCGCGCTGTGCTTGAAGGAGCTGGGCCGCCTGCAGCGCCTGGCTCAGGCGCTTGTGGTTTACCACGGCTCCTTGGTCAATCACGCCAACTCGGTCATAGGTGGAGTAGGGGAGTGATTGCCCGCCTACCCTGATTTCAACGCGGCCATCCGGGAACTGAATCACGTCGATGTATTTGCCGATGAGCCGCCGGTTTTCCGAGTTATCCGCCAGCATGTAGATCTTGCGCTCATATTGCAGCGTAAGATTTGAGGTGACCTTTCGCGCTTCGTGCCACGAAAAAGTCAGATCCAGATCTTCGTCCTCCCGCACCGGCCTATGGGCGTCGTGACGATCTCGAGGCAATTTTCCAAACCGACGGTTGTAGTCCTCGATAAAGCTCGGCATGAACTCGTTAGCGGCGTCGACCGTAGAGATGCCCTGCAGCCTAAGCTCCTTCACAAGCCGGTCTTGAAGGGTCAGGTGGGCTCGCTCGACCCGACCTTTTGCGCCAGGAGTGTTGGCGCAGAGTCCTTCGATGTTCAGCTCGAACAATGCGCGAGCAAACTGCGTATGGCCTTTGCCGTTAGTCGCCGTTTTATGGTTGACGCGGAAGATGCTGGCCTTGTCGCTGTAGAACGCCAACGGCTTGCCGTATCGATGAATATACTGACGCGTGGCCTCGAAGTACCCGAAAGTGGATTCGGAACCGCCGAACAGTACGACCATCAACCGACTGGTGGCGTCATCGACGTAAACCAAGGCCGTACATTGAGGCGCCCGATCTTCAAACCATGCGTGCTCGCAGCCGTCGATCTGCACCAGTTCGCCTATGCAAGCTCGCCGAGATCGCGGCTGCTGGACTTTGGGCGGCCGCAGCCGCCTTGGCAACCATAAACCGCCGGCCGTCATCAACGATCTGACGGTCTCGACCGCCAGATCGATGCCATGCCGCTCTCTGAGCTTCTCAGCCGCCAGAGTTGGTCCAAAATCGGCGTATTGGGCGCGGATAATGGCAAAGGCTTCTTCGGCGCGCTCTGGCTTTAGGCGTCGATTGCCGGGTCGGTCTCGAAGCTTGGAGATGAGACCCCGCGGACCCTCCAGTTCGTAACGCTCAACCATCCGCCGAACCTGGCGGACCGTCAGCCCAAGTCGGTCGGCGACGGCTTTCTGTTTGAGTTGCTTGTCGATCAATCCCTGAATGCACTTAAGCCGATCTAGCTCTCGCATAGAAATACTTACCCTTGGCATCTGAAACATCGCCGGCCTCCGAGTCCTTTTGGAGAGCCAAAAGACTGGACCGGACGAACACCAAAGGGGACATTTCTATCTGGGGGAAAGAGGACATTTCTATTTAGCTATCACAAGCTAACTTCGCATAATGTATATTATGTTCAATATCGGAATAGGCGTCTTTGCTGCAAAGTGCTACACGGTGCTACATGTGCTACGCTCTGCATATGGCCCGATTCATTAACCAACGCGAGCTTCGGAATCAGTCCGCTGCCGTCCTTCGCGAAGTAGAGGCTGGCGAGACCATCGTAGTGACACGCAACGGCACGCCGGTTGCGGAGTTGCGACCCATTCGGGCCCGGCGATTCGTACTCCGAGCAACGCTTTCTGAAGGAGCGACCCGCGCACCGCGGATCGATGCCGGCCGGTTTCGTGCAGACCTCGACGCCGTGATCGACCAGCGCCTCGATGACTGAACCTACCAAAGGGCTTCTCGACACCTCGGTGGTTATCGACCACGACTTGATCGATACCGCATTGTTGCCCGACGAATCCGCCATTTCAGCTATTACTCTCGCCGAACTCGCCGCCGGTCCTCACGCCACACAAGATTCCGATGAACGCGCTCGACGCCAGGACCGATTGCAATGGGCGAGTTCGACCTGGGACCCGTTGTCTTTCGATGCAGAAGCCGCGCGCGCCTACGGCAGAATGTTCGCGGCGGCGCGAGCCGCCGGACAGACAAGTCGCACCCGGCTCGCGGATTTACTGATCGCTTCCACCGCCGCGGCAAACAGCTTACCCCTCTACACGCGAAACCCTGCCGATTTTGGCGCCCTAAAATCAATCATCAAATTGATTCATATTTGAGCAAAACCAAAATCAAATGGCATAAGCAGCAGAAGCACGATTACCCGGCCGCTCGCACCTACCTAAATCTGATTCTGCCGCCACGTGATGCAAAGAAAATCGTCGACAAACTAAAGCGAGCGCCGGGACAAGAATTTGCCGCGAAGGATGTCCTTCGCGCCGCCAATGTGCCGTTACTGAACGCTGGCCACAGCGACGTGAAGAAGGAACGAACGCTGATTCGTCAGAAGACGGCGCTTTCCTCGCTGTTGCTTTTCCGGGATCCCACGCTTGGCGGGCTCATCATTGCCGACGGCTACCACCGATTGTGCGCGGTGTTCTCATTCGACGAGCAAGCGATGATCCCCTGTCAGATTGTCTAACGTCCAGCCACTGACGTGACGCGACTTTCTATTTGACAATGCTCAGCTGCTCCCGGAAGCGGCCGACCTGATCGCCTCGTCGCGCTGACTTCAACGATGCCCTGTCGATCCGATTCACCCGGACAGACCGTCGGCACACCCGTCGCAGCTTCGAGCGCTTTGCGCGTTGCTCAGTCGAACAGACTGAGAATGCTTTGATACTTTTCTATATAGCCGCGATTTTCGCTGTTGTAACGTGGAATGCTGACCGCTTGCACCAAAGAGCCATCCTGGCGCCAGACACAGGGGCAGACGACTGCGGATCCCCGTGGCAGCTTGCCGGCGCGTCGCAATTCGGCAAGTTGGACACCCATGCGGTTGAGCGCCCGATAAAGCTTGGCGACGTTGCGCCCACCGCCATTGTAGGCAGCGACTGGAAAGATGCCGAGCACATCGGGATTAGCGCGATAGGCGGCGCGGATTTCGCTGTTCATCTGTGACAGTTCAATGTCTAGCAGGCAAACGGCTGCCTTCATTGCATTTTGTAGACGGGTCGAGCCGCGTTCGAAGTTGGGGTCCAACTGCGCGCCGCGACAGCTGCGCACGACAAACGAATAGGTGCCATGGCCGCGCCGATCGGTGAACTGCATCGGGCCCAGCGCCTTCGCGCTCGAGACGCTATAGCGATACGCTTCTTCCCGCTTCAGTCCGTACTGGCTGAGCACTTCGTCGAATGCATCTGCGCCCTTATCGAGGAAGTCCTCGTCGTCGGTCTGTTCGATAACCGCGAGCGTCGCAATGACCTCAGCGGGTATCACGTCCGCGAGCAGTTCGCCCGGAAAGGCCTCGCTCGGCACGCGTGCGTCACGAAGTTCGTCCATGGCGCTCCGCGCGGTCGCGAGCAGGAAGTCTCTGCCGCCGGTAATGAGGCGCGGGTCGAGGGTATCGCGGGTAAAAGGCAAGTAGACAATGGATCGCGACGTCGCCGCCGCCTCGCGCCAGCGCTTCTTTTTGATGAGAGTGTTGTCGAACACCGGGAACTTGCGGCCGTACACCTTCAATTCCTCGCCGCCGCGCGAAAATGTGAACATGAGCCGCTCGGCCCCCGTTCCCTTGACGTGCCGCGCCTCAATTCCGGCAGTACTCAGCGTGAACGGCATATCCCCGCGGCCAGGCTTCCATTTCACGGGTGGGCGGGGGATCTCCAGGTGGGCAATGGTCCAATTCTTCTGCGCCTCGCTCCACAACGCGAAGGCGACCGGCCGACCGCGCAGCACCTCATGTCCAGGCCTACCTGTAAAGACGTACTGAAGTTGCACATCGCGCAGCTGTGCCTGGCCCTCGGCAACTAAGTCGCGTATGACGAGGTCGCGCGTGCGCCCCGTGACGATCAACTCAGGCAAGTCTCCAGGCTTAGGCGGCGCTTCGTGCTGTTCCGACTCGGCGACGGCCACCGGAACTTCACTGTCACCCTCGCTCTTTGCCTCGCTCGCAGCCATCGGAACATCGTGCAATAGGCGTGCTGGAGCGGTATCTGAGACCAGCGGTGGGTCGTCCACTGGCTCGCTTCGGCCCCCGGAGGAGATACATCCCGAGCAAATCGAGATGCACAGCAACGGCAGCGCAAGTGCGGCACCACGAGGGACACGCGCAAAGGAACTCAACAATGCGGAAACAGGGGGTAGAAACGACATCATCACCATAATACTTGCGAACGGCGCATCGTACTTTAAGAGCGCGTCATACTTCGCAGATTTATCACTCGAGATGCGCGTAGAAGTCGGAAAACCGCATCTGGGCGCTCGAAGCAGTGTCAAGCTCTTACGTCAGCGCAAGCCGGCCTCGCCGGCGAGCGTGGCACCTGTCGCCCCAATTCGCTAGAATTTAAGCATGCGGCCGCCACTCAAATACAAAGCGGGACGCGTCGGACTTGAAGTGTTTCCGCGCGGCGAGGCACCTGCGCGTCATTTGCACTGTGACAGTTACGCAAGCGTTGTTCTTTCCGGTTCCTTTGTCGAAGCCGGTTTTGGCGGCCGAGTCAATGTCCAGCCGGGAGATGTGCTTCTCCATAACAGATTCGACTGCCACGCCAACAGCTCCACGTGTTCGCGTTCGGTCACAATACTTAGCCTGCCTTGGGCTGATGGTTGGGTGGAAGGTCACTTCCATGTCTCTGACCCGGATCTCCTCGTACGGCTCGCCGAGAAGGACCCGCGAGAATCCATGAGGGCTCTCGCCGCGGGCATGCAACCAGCGCACTCAGCGTCTCATCATTGGACCGAATTGTTGGCGTCTGACCTGCAAACTACGGCGTGCCTGTCACTTCGCAGCTGGGCGCGCTCGTTCGGTATGCGACCCGAGGCGTTATCACGAGGGTTTCATCGCGAATTTGGCGTCTCTCCAAAACAGTACAGGCTAGAGGCCCGCGCGAGAAGTGCATGGCGCGAAGTGCTTGGGTCACCGCGAACATTGACGACCATTGCGCATGACTTAGGGTTCTCTGACCTCGCGCATTTAAGTCGAAGCGTACGGTCACTGACGGGTTACTCGCCGAGCGCCTGGCGGTCCTGGGCACGCAATTCCGTTCAAGCTTGAGTTTCTATGATGACGTAAGGTCCAATTTTACCGCCGTTAGCGGCGACCTTTGCCTGACCGGTACAGTGAGACCCTCCGTGAAAATATACGCCATCATTGCTTCCGTAGTAATTGCGTTCCTGACCCCTCGGCTTGACGCAGCGGAAGCCCCCAAACCCTGCCCGGTCGGTGTGTATCGGTTTGCCGACGGCCGAACCGTAGATATTGCACCGTCTGATGACAACACGCTGCGCTGGTTGATGTTTACGGGTGAACGCGGTCAGCTGCATCCGCAGCCCGATGGCAGCTGGACCAGCACCTATGGATGGACCGATCGATCGGACGACAAAAAAATAGCATTTTCCAACTGCGCCGCGGGTGAAATCACGATCGACAGCGAGCGCGGAAAGCGCATCGATTTTGGTGTGCACGACATCACTTTCCAGAGCAAAGGCGTCAGTCTCGTCGGGCGACTGGTCATGCCGAAAGGTGCCGGAAGGGTGCCAATTGTCGTGCTGGTGCATGGTTCAGAGCACGATTCGGCGCTTAATTCATATGCCCTGCAACGGCTGTTTCCCTCGCAAGGCGTTGGAGCGTTTGTGTACGACAAGCGGGGAACCGGGGCATCGAGTGGCAGCTACACTCAGGATTTTGAGCTTCTCGCCAGAGACGCGATCGCCGCTATGCAAACTGCCAAACAGCTCGCCGGCGCGCGCTTGGGACGTATCGGCTACCAAGGAGGCAGTCAAGGAGGATGGGTAGTGCCATTGGCAGCGAACCTCGCACCGGTAGACTTTTCAATCGTGAGTTTCGGATTGGCGGTCACCATACTCGAAGAAGATCAAGAGAGTGTCGCCCTCGACATGGTTTTTCACCATCACTCCACTGAGGATACGACGAAAGCGCTGGAGTTGGCGCGTGCCGGTGAGCGCTTGTTCGAGACCGGCGGACATGAAGGCTACGATCAGTTCAATGCGCTGCGCGAGAGATATCGCTCCGAGCCCTGGTACAAGGATGTTCACGGCGATTTCTTGTTCTTCATACTGCCACTCGATCAAGCGCAAATCATCGACGCCATGAGCAAGGACCTCAATTTCGTCGAAGCCCGGACGCCGTTTCGTTACGAGCCCATGCCCACCTTAGAAGCCTCCACCACTCCGCAGCTCTGGGTACTCGGGAGCGATGATCTTGAAGCTCCCAGTGCCGAGACCGCGAAACGTATCAAGTCGCTAATCGCGCAAGGCAAACCTTACACGTTGGCGGTCTACCCCGGGGCTGAGCACGGAATGACAGAGTATGAGATCGACGCAAACGGCGATCGTGTTTCCACGCGATTTGCGCCCGGCTATTTCCAAATGATGGCCGACTTTATCCGCAACGGCCGCATCAAAGATCACTACGGGAACGCTGCGATCGATCGAGTCCTGCGGGCAGCTTTGAGTGCTGCCAATCCATTTTCCGGCGAGACCCCAGACAAATGCCCCCATTGCAGCTTGAGTTTTGACGAGCCGATGCCTGCTCGGACGCGAGAGTGAGTTGACGTGACGATACGCCTATACCTGGTACGTCGCGCCAACAGAACTGTCACAGGCGTGCTCGCTTTTCTTCTCTTGGCAGGGGCTCTGGTCAGTTCCGGTCCTAGGGTTTTCGTGCTTCGGTTTGTTTTCGCCGTGCTGATGGTAGTGGTCGTCATAGCCGCATTTTGGAGCCTGTTCGAAGTCCCATGCCTCAATTGCCGAAAGCACCTCGGCAGAGTCGGCTTCTGGGTCGCAAATGGCCGAATGCGCCGCACGTCGCCACAATGCCCACATTGCGGGATCAGTCTCGACTCCGAGATGCCGGCACTCGGATGAGGCGTGCTCCTCCTTTCTCATCGTGGCGTCGGAGATAGATCTTAGGCTCACCCTAAGTTTAAGCGGAGGCGCTTTTCGGCGTGTATTTCTGCGGGCTGCGCGCGCTCCAGCGGTACAGATCTTCGTCCCCACAATGGGGGCATCTAACCGCCGTCAGCTGATCGTTCACTTCCGTCAACTCTTTGCCGCCAAATGCAGAGGTGCTGATCGCGATGACGAGTCCGCACGATCGGTTCTTACACAGCCACCCTACGTAGAGCTCGCCCGGTACCATCTGCTGCGGCGCCTTGACATCAACATGGCGCAACGGGGCTGGCGCGACCGGTTTGTGTGAAGGCGTACCCTTACCTTTTATGGGACGTTTGATCGCCATAGCCGCCTCTATCCTGCGCCGTCGTTCGAGGATCGCAAGGTCAAGTGAGTTTCTGCGTTCTTAAGAATTCCAACAGCGCCGCTGTGACTTCCTTGGGGCGTTCTTGCTGAACATAGTGTCCGACGCCATCGAGCAGCACCGTACCTTTGAGACCCGGCACGGTCATCGGCAGGTCTTTGAGCTGCTTTTCGCCCGTGGGACCGCGGATGACATGATCCTCTTTGCCGGCGATAAAGAGCGCAGGTTGGTGGATGACTGCTCCCGCCCAGGGGGCCAACAGCTGCCAATTACGATCATAGTTGCGATAGTAGTTGAGCGGATTACGAAAACCATTTTTCTTCAATTCCGAGGCCATGTAATCAAGATCGCTCTCGGTCAACCACGGAGGTAGGTGTTCGGGCTCCAGCGTACTATCAAGGGCTCCTTTGCCGGGCTCAAGGATTCTTCGATTGGTTTCGCTATGTGGTGCATCACCCGAGAACGTGTACAGCGTCCGCCGAAGCGTATCTTTCGGATCGCGGTCGTATTCCGCATCGGCGACACCGACGTCTTGATAGTAAATCCAGTAGTAGGTGTTAAGACCCGCCTGGCGCAGCAAGCGGAGCGGCGGCCCCGGCCCTCGCTGCCGATACGGGACGCTCATCGCCACGACGGCCGGGAACATATCCGGTCGCAACAGCGCGGAGTGCCAGGCCACGGTCGCACCCCAATCATGACCCACGATGATCGCGCGCTTCTCCCCGAGCGCCGCCACAACGCCCACCATGTCACCGACCAAATCCATGATCGTGTACGAATCGTGTTCGGGCGGTGCATCGGTCCCGCCATAACCCCGCATGTCCAAAGCGACGGCATGGAAGCCCGCGGCCGCCAGAGCGGGTATTTGATGCCGCCAGGAATACCAACTCTCGGGAAAGCCGTGAACGAGCAAGACCAGAGGGCCACTACCCTGCTCGGCGACGTGAACTTTAAGCCCATTGGCGTCAATAACCCGATGGCCGATGGAAGCAGGTCCCGGATATGGATTGGGAACGGTCTTTATCGATGCAGCGGCAGCGGTTGAAAGGGCGATGCCGGCCGCAGAGGCGATCAAGTCGCGTCTTGAAAATTCCATTTTTATTCTCCCCGTCCCTTAAGGCACGTGGCGAATACTACCCCTGAAAGGTACCGCACGGTGAACAAGTACTCAACGCCGGTAGCGGTCGGGAGTCGCCACAGCCGGGTCCGTCCCCGACCTGTTGATGGCTCTGAACGACCGCTCGCCCCCGGTTGCGTCCCGCTTACCCCGGGCTCTTTGTGTTTGCCGGAATTCGCTGCGAAGCTAATCGCGAGCCTGCTATCGCTTGAAGTCCGGAGTCTGAATCGAAAGTACTGCAATAAGGGGTACCTTGATGATCCTGCAAATCGCAACGGCGCTGGCAATTGGCGCCTATGTTGTCCTCTCAAAAGATGCACAGCCCAAGCGCCAGGACGCAACTCTTCGCGAGTCACTTCAACACCCGAGCTCTGCCATCGCGTTACGCCGCCACCATCGCCAGCTGCAAAACCACAACGCACACCACGCCACCCATTGCTAGTCAGACCAGCCCAGACTTCCATGTCCGGTCGTTCGGCCGGTTCGCCGCGACTCATCGTCACCGTCAAAAGGCATCCGTCATCACCCTGCTCGTGCAACCGCCAGAAGGCCTTCCGCGACCCTTCGCGTAAGAGAATATTGACACCGTTAACATTTGTGCTAGAGTAGTGTTAACAGCGTTAATATCAACCCAACAGTAGGTGCACTATGAAAACTCTCAGTGCTCATCGCTTGTCCTCGCATCGACGCTGGAGCTTAAATGGATGCCTCTCTGGCACGCTCGCCCTTGCTTTCTCGATGGGTTCCTCTGGCCTGGCCGCCGATAGTCCAGGGAGCGGCAACGCTGGTTGTGCACTTCGTCGGATTGAAATCCTCCCAGGGAGCGGTAATGGTCGCCCTCTACAACAGCGAGGCTGCCTATGAGAACTCTGGGACCGCATCCGAGGCGGCCGCGCGAACCGTAAAGCTCGACATTAGGGATGGCGCCGCAGGCACTACGCTCGCAGATCTTCCGCCCGGCCAGTACGCGATCAAGGCGTTTCACGACTTGAATGGCGATGCAAAATTGAACACCAATCTCTTTGGGATACCCACCGAACCGGTCGGCTTTTCCAATGACGCGCCCGTACATATGCATGCGCCGTCCTGGAAGGAAACCGTCTTCGTTGTTCACGCGGGCGAGAACGCAATCTCTATTCACATTGATTGAGAAGCGCGGCAGCCAAAAATACGCGTTAGCCAGGAGAAACACCATGAAAATGCTGAGTCGCCGCGAACTGCTTGGAAGCCTGGCAGGCATCGCCTCGTTGCCGCTGGTTCCTGAGTTGGCGCAGGCGTTGGCCGGAATGCAGACCGCGGCCGACTGGCGCATAGCATTCGAGGATCTGGAATCTAATCTACCGTCGACTCCCCTCACCTGTGTGCAGGGAAAAGTTCCGCGCGATTTGTCCGGGACGCTTTATCGCAACGGCCCCGGCAAGTGGCACCGTCCGGGCAAGTCCGCTACGCACTGGTTCGACGGCGACGGGCTGGTGCGTGCTTTTTCGCTCTCCGATGGGAAGGCGGCCTTAAGCGCAGCGTTTGTCAATACGCCTAAGCGACGCGCTGATGAAGCGGCGCATGCGGTAGTCAGCGGTGGCTTCGGTACGCCAATGGCCGAACATGTCGCCGTCAATTCGAGCGATGACTTCAACGCCGCGAATATCTCCGTCGTGCTGCGCGGCAACGAGCTTTGGGCGCTGTGGGAAGCCGGATCTCCGATTGCGATCGATCCACGCACGCTGGTCACCCGTGGCGTTAAGACACTTCGCGACGACCTCGCGCACATGCCATTTTTGGCGCATCCCCGTATTGATCCCGACGGCGTACTTTGGAACCTGGGTGTATCAGGTTCTCAAGCGGTCGTCTGGCGGCTCGGGATTAACGGCGAGGTACAGGCCGCTGTTCCCATTACTCTCCCTCGTGCCAGTTACGTGCATGATTTCACGGCGACGGATCAACAGCTCATCGTCGTGCTGCAACCCTGGGTGCTGCGTGACGGAGAGATGCATTCCGATTTCGCCGATATGATGGAATGGCATCCGGAGTGGAGCACTCAGATTCTCGTTCTCGACAAGGCGGATCTCACTCGGCAACACATGTACGAATTACCGGCTTTCTTCTTTTTCCATTTAGGCTGCGCCTGGCGCGATCCGGGCGGATCCATCCTGTTTGACGTGTGTCGGTATGCCGATCCCGGGTTCGCGCTGCGCGGTGCGCGCGACGTCCTTCAGGGGGTCTACCGTCCCGACGCCATCCCTACGCTTGCTCTTGTCACGCTCACGCCTGACGGAAAAGCATCTTTGCAAGATACGGGCATCGCCGCAGAGTTCCCCCGCACCGACGCCCGTCGTTCCGGCCTGCCTCGATCCTACACGCTACACGCCAGCGCCAAGGCGGCGCGTGAACCCCTGTTTACCGGCGTGGCACTCCATGATTGGCGCAGCAATCGATCTCAACATTTTGACTTTGGGCCAAACCATCTGGTCGAAGAAATGATATTTGTGCCCAATCCAGGCAGCCGCTCGGAGATGGATGGTTGGATACTGGGCCCAAGCATTAATTTGCAGGCCGGAAAAACAGAATTGCACGCCTTTGACGCGCGCCATATTGCCGACGGACCGCTATGCACGTGGCAAGCGCCTGTGGCGC
The DNA here is from genome assembly GCA_963749775.1 of uncultured Gammaproteobacteria bacterium. Classification (GTDB taxonomy): domain Bacteria; phylum Pseudomonadota; class Gammaproteobacteria; order Steroidobacterales; family Steroidobacteraceae; genus Bog-1198. The sequence continues at coordinate 36,589 of CAVVPB010000001.1, read as the reverse complement.
TTCCCTTAAGCCTGCATGGTACGTTTGTGAAGGTCTAGCGTGCTGCCTTCAGCATCACCTGTAACCGTCGCGCATTCTTAAGCCTCAGCATTTATCGAGGACAATCCTGTGAGTCCGACAAGGCTGCGCCCTTCTTCTGCAGCCGATAAAGCCACAACAGAAGCGCCATCACTGAGCCTCCCGGCATAACGAGCTCTAGCGCTGCATACGGCGCGATTTCTTTAAGCTTCGCAACGAGCTGCGACATCGCGTTACCCGGCCACCATCGCCAGTTGCAAAACCAACAACGTAGCCCCTGTGGCGGCAACCGCCAGAAGGCCTTCCGCGAATCTCGCGATGAAATCATAATTTTTCATTTAACTCTCCGTTGACTGCAAATGATTCAACAGTAAGTAGGCTGCGCCTTCCGCCAACTCACTACAAACGCACTATCTCACCGACTGTTAAGAAAATCTTAAGCCACTAGCGATCGAGGGCGTAGGAGCATCTGCCAAGTGGCGCCTAACATCCAATCGAGTGAAGTGATGCCCGCGATAGATAGGGCCTATCGCCTACGGCCCGATTCCCTGCACAAGCGTCCCCCTGCGGCAAGTTTTGCCATCGATGCCCGAATTCGCCACAAAAGCGCCCGCGGTACGCCCAATTTGCCCCGTCTAATGGGCAGCAGGTCGATGAATTTGGGGAACAATAATGACAGTGGTTTCTCGCTTCGATTCGGTGTGGGTCAAATCCGCAGTGATAGCGGCGTTGACACTGCTGATGTTGTGGCCGCTCGCCCGTGTCGAGAGCCTCGTAACAGAGCGGCAGGCGCGTCAACATGAGGCTTCAGATGTCATTTCGGCAGGGTTCGGTGCCCCGCAAATCCTAGGAGCGCCGGCACTTCAGGTCGACACGCAGGAGCGATCCGTCACTACAGATAAGAAGACGAAGGTCAGTACGGAAGAGTGGTCAGCCGGTGCCCCGCTATTCCTAGTGCCGCACGATGTCCAGATCACGAGTCACGTGACGGTCGAGATAAGGAGAAAGGGCATCTACTCCGTTCCGGTCTATCTCTCGAAAGTAGTAATGACCGGTGAATTCACGCCTGACGGCATCGCCACACTGCTCGCCGAGAACGCCGACACGCGAGTGCTGCCCGGGACCGCGGTTTTTGAGCTGCCCGTCTCGGGAGTCAAATATTTACGGGCGTTGACGCGCTTTGAGGTCGGCGGGCGGCCACTGCACGCCACCAGCGGCGAGGTCGCAGGATTCACCGCCCTATCCTCGCCCATTGACCTTACATCCATCGACCGAACAGGCGCGCTTCGGTTTACCGTTGAGTTCGTAGTGGCGGGAAGTGACTCGCTGCGTTTCCTGCCTCTCGCAGCCACGACAATCGTGACCGCCAAAATCGGTTGGCCGCACCCGGACTTTGACGGCGCGTTCCTACCCGTCTCCCACGAATTTTACGCTGAGGGTTACTCTGCGAATTGGCAGGTACTGGAACTCAATCGCGCCATTCCGCAAGTGTGGAGGGGTGCGTCCGTGACAAATTCGGCACTCCTCTCCACCGCCTTCGGCGTGCGTCTGTTTCAGCCTTCCAACATTTACACCCAGAATTATCGGGCGGTGCGCTATGGCATTCTCTTCGTCGCGATCACTTTCGCGTGCTTCTTTGCCTGGGAGCACTTGGTTCGAGGACTACGACTGCATCCGATGCAATATTTGCTGGTCGGCTTCGCCTTGGCCACATTTTATCTACTGCTTCTGGCCCTATCCGAGCATGTCGGATTCGCCGTCTCATATGCGCTCGCGGCCACCGCACTGATAGCACTCATCACGACTTATATTGCCGGAGCAACGACCAATCGAACCGCGGCCTTGAGCATTGGAGCCGCCTTAAGCCTAGCTTACGCCACGCTTTACCTGATACTGCTCTCCGACGACTACGCACTCCTGTACGGCGCGTTGCTATTGTTCGTGATTCTTGCAGCGTTGATGCTGACGACACGACGACTCGACTGGGACAAGGTCGAAGCGAGGGCGAAAGATACTGAGTGAGGATGCCCGACGGGCAGCCATGGACGGCCGCGCGGGCCTCTATGTCGGGAACTTCAACTCCCGCATTACCGCCTTAAAGCGCGGCCCTTGGCGTTTGGGCTCCATGAGTGGGTCGGTCTTCAGATTTCACCAGCGTTGGATGCTGGGCGTAAAAGCTACCAAGCGTCCATACCCCGGTTTGGCGATTTTTGAGAGCGAGTCCCTGGCCTTTACCTTGTAAAGCGTTGATGCCGCAGCCGCATCCTGAACCGTCAGTTGATCATTGACCTTCGCGACGGAGTGCATATTTGCGCAGCACAGGACAATCATTTCTTTGGTTGCCTGGTCAGGAGCGACACCCGTGACTGTTACCGTCTTCGACGCGCCGTCGTAAGTAATGTTTAAGTTCTGCGCGCTCAAATTCTGATATGCCACGTGTTTCGCGATAAAACAGACCAAGCTCATAACAGCTCCTTTTCCTAACGCATAAATCGATCAAATTCGGTCGCGACGGCAAAGATCGCGGCCCGCAGATAACATGCGACCGGGCAGCGCGCCATGAAGCGTCGTCCTGTTCTCTACGCAAATGGAGGGGCCGTGGTTGGCCATACGTGCGAAATCAAACGGAGCTTAAGAGTGATTATCGGCTCGAGCCCAGCAGCCTGGATGGGACCAAAGTCCAATTCCAAGTCGGCACCGCGGCCGTGGATCGTTCGGCCGGCGGCGACTTCGCGGGGCTCGTCGCAGGCGACTATGCATCCGCCTCGCCCAAAGTCTCTTTAGCGCCCGCTGGAATCCCGACTCAACGACGCATTTTTTAAGCTCAAAAGGCTCGTGATCAATTGTCGACGCGTATCAAGAATCGCCGCCGCTGTGCTGCGGCCCGTATTTATCAGGATCGATCCAGGCCTTAAGGCTAGTGCCTCGAAAAGAACTCCCAGATGAGTTCGCTCGCATCCAGCTGATCGACTTGATCCGCCGAGGCGGACTCTTGTGCAGAGGTACTCGCATGAGGCCAGATATGTCCTCCGCCGTGCTCAAGCGGCGCGTCGGTTCTATACAGGATCAGCTCTGCGGCATCTCGGCAGCCCAAATAGGTCACCTGGGTCACGTGCGTCGAAACTCTTTGCTCCGAACTTCTCTGACATCCGTCGATCTGCCCCCAGCGCTCCAAGGCCACCGGTACGCTATATCCCCAGCGAGGTGCCCCATCGCCGTCGAAGGGATTCGTCGGATCGTGCACACCATGGAACGTCATGATTGCTACGGCTCGATTCGGTGCACACGTTTTCGTATCGGGGGCGCGGTAATCGCCAGCTCGCGGGCACTCCCGCGCGCAGGCCGGATACCGGTGCAACAGCGCGTCCCGCCGCCGGAGGAAGCAGAATCATCGCACGATAGGGAGCGATGATCGAGATCCTCGATCTGCTTGCAACCCTTGTCAGCAGCCCGTTGAGGTCGCAGCGTCCAGCTCGCAGGCACACCGCCATCAGCATCACGATGTAACTAATGACCGCCGGACTGGTATTGATGCAATTAGTCAGGACCTTCCGAAACGGCTCGCGCGTTGGCAATCGCTGAGAATTCGGTGTATTCTCTCGAGCGAGTTGAATTTGCTGCGCAGGTCGCCTTCCGGCAAATGGCGACATGAACAACGGCGCCCACGTCCCGTTTTCCCCCTCGCTCTTAAGGAGAAAAAGTTTTTGAGGCGCCTCGTTGGACTATGACAGAGAAATGAATCCGGCAGTCTGCGCCACCGTTGAGCTGGATAACGTTCGACTTCTGTCGTTTCACGAGGTCATAGGACTTCTTGTTGCGGGCAAGGATCACGATTTGGCGGAGAGCCTGGGACATCGACCATCCTGCAGGTCTGGCGATAGCACACCATCCCTCCCATTCCGAAGTCTTGCATCGCGGCGACGCTCATCCGATAGGGCAGACGCTCGATGCGCTCGAAAACTGGCGGTCAAGGGCTATGGCTTTCCTGCACTCATTCGCTGCCCGCGATTTCCTCAATTCCTTAGTCAGTCTCTTCGCCGCATTTGTACTCGGCGCGCTAATCGGGGCTGAGCGCCAGTACCGGCAGCGCGGCGGTGGATTGCGGACGCATGTCCTCGTCTCGGTCGGCGCGGCGACATTCGTAGACATCGGGATGCATCTCAACGGTAATCCCGGAGCGACCCAGGTCATCGCCTACGTGGTCTCTGGCGTCGGCTTTCTCGGTGCTGGCGTCATACTGAAACAAGGAAATAGTGTCTCGGGCCTCAATACAGCGGCGACGCTCTGGTGCTCGGCAGCAGTCGGGGCTTGCGCCGGAGCTGATCTAGCCTTCGAGGCAATCGCTCTGACCTGCTTTGTGCTCGCTGGGAACACTCTGTTGCGCCCGCTGGTCAACGCCATCAATCGCGCTCCCATCGATCAAGGAGCAACGGAAGCGATTTACGAGGTTCGTTTGACGACCACCCCAGAGCACCTTGATGAGAGCCGCGAATTGTTACGGGATCAGCTGGAGTTGGCCAATTATCCGCCGCAAGGCATCGAGGTCATTGATCGAGAACAAGGCGGGGCAGAGCTAGTTGCGACGCTGATGGGCACGACTGCCATTCCGCGCGAGCTTGATGAGATCGTGTTGCGTCTCGGCAAATACTCCGGTGTTGACAATGCGAGCTGGAGCTTGCGAACAACGTAATGAGCGACCGATAATCAGCTTGTAGTCCGCAATTGCAATAAGGGCTGGACAAGATCGGATGCTGACGTGCGCAGCGCTACGCGACTTGTCGCTCACACGGGTCTTCACATTCCGAACCGCCGGAATCGCAGACCCATGCGTCTTTGGCGAACCACTCGTGCATCGCGCGGTAGTGCGGAAGATCGGTCTACTAGGCGATAATCACTTTCGACGCGCAGTGCGCAATCATGTGAGCAGGCTCCGGCCATTTAAGGCACGCGCGCGCATGAAACTTTCCTTGGCCGCGCGTCTTCCACGATATGAGACAGGCCGCATGATTCGCATTCAAATGTCATCAGCTCGGGCAACCCTCCGAACCGCGGTGTCCTTCGGACGAGGCGCATGGGCTGAGTGCAGCTGGGGCACGGCTGCCTCTTGGGCGCAGGATCGTTGGTGCGTTCGGCGGTCATAGTGAGGCCCGATTTGGCAGCTTCCGGCGGGCGACCCTGGTCAAAACGTTCGAAGCTGCATGGAATGCGTCAGGGCCGAGCACCGCCCGCGGTGACGATGCCCGGATGCTTGGCACGCCATTTCGGCCCGGGACCGCGCATGTAGTAAAGCTCCGGCCGATAGGTGTCGAGCGCGTTGCCGAACGTCCGCAATAGCTCGCCAAGGGCTTCCGCGAATCCACGGCACATACCTCTCCAGCTGTCCTGGCCTGATGTCGCCGACGACGTCGACAAACATATGTGGCCGCCGCGTATATCTTAAAGTCCAATCTTTGCTAAGATTCGCCAATTTCTTGCTTTTGCGCGCCAATTCGCACTTTCGGGTTTCTAGAAGGAAGCCACCAATGGAAGCCGGCACGGTTGCGTTTGATATCCATGCTGCCGCAGCTGAACTCGCTGAGCCCCGCGGCGGGCAGAATGCTTGACATGAGATGACAAGCCAGCGCGCTCTAAAGATCACAAATGCCCAGAACCTTGCCGAGACCAGCGAGCCTCATGCGAACGTACTGCAATCCTGCAACGCCGATGAGCTGCTGTTCCGCCACAGGCCCTGGTAGCCAATCAACACCACGCAATGGTGTGATGGTTATGGGGATGAGCCCGCGTTGCATATCCGGATCGAAATAGCGCATCGTTTGTTCGTTCAAGTCGATTACGCGACCGGGTTCCAACGGTCCGACATCATTTACTTTTACGATGACCTCCCTGTCTTGGCTTGAAACCAGTGCGTATGTTGGTCGATAGTTCTTTCCATAGCGGACGCCGCCAAATCTTTCCCGCAGATTAGTTTGGATCGCAGCGGTCCAGGCGGCTGGATCATAGAACTCGCCGGAAGCCGTTTCCCTACCCCCCGACCGATAACCAGGACGAAAGGGATTGTAGGTCGAAGCTATGCCGACGACGGCGGAGTCCGTGGCGGCGGCATTCGGTTTGTTGTGGTTTTGGTCTGCCAGCCGAGCGACTGAAGAATGCGATAGTGCGACCACGATTGAAGCGACACAAATAACGACGCCGACGCGCAAGGTCATTCCGAGTTCTCCTAGATCCGCCCCGCCGACGTGCGTGGACTGAGGGAAGTCGCGTGTTGAAATTGGGGCACGCAGCAGAGAACGGCGCGGAAAAGCAAATATTTGTCCTCAAATAGCAAACCGGCCAGGGGCTAGGGCCCAGGCGGTGACGTGCTCGCGCCGCCCTTTATGGCCTGCTTCGGCGTTGATGCGCTAAGCGTGGAGTAGCGCCCCTGGCATGGCATTGCAGGAGTTCTTGACGGTAGGGGAGTCGCTTTTTGATCGCTTTTTGGCCGCCGTTCGCGAAAGCTGAATTTCACGGGCCAAAACAGCGGCATCTGCCAGGTTTGGCTCAACAAAGCAAAATATTGGCGCAACGTAGCAAGATCAGCGCTTAGACGTCCTCTATATGAACTTCCGCCGCTTCGCTCTGACCTTGAACGGAGCCGCGTTGGAAAACGCTGATGTGTTGCGGCGAAGGAGAAGTCTTCGTGAGTCAGCTTTACAAAGCCTATGTGGGCCTCGCTATTGCCGCCGCCAATGAGGATGGTTCGCGCACGGTTTCTATTAGGCGGTTCGGCACTCTCGAAGTGCGATTAGTTGAGTTTGCGACGCGCCAACAAGCGGACGGCCTGGAGATTTGGTTCGAACTATATGACTACGATACACAATCCTCGTTGGACAGTTGTTTATGCCACGATCTCGACGAAGCGGAACCGATGTTAGAGCACCTTTTTTCCTCTGCTCAACATTTGACTGAACCGCACATAGTGCCGAAATAGCTGATACGGCTAGACGCTGGAGAATCCCGTTTGCGGCATCGTCGAGGCGGATGAGATGGACTTCCGCCGCTGCAACTCGATTTAGCGGCCTTATCTGGGCCTGTGGTTGGAACTATACCGATTGGACGCCGCCTAGCGGTCGAAATCACTTGTTTCCGGAGCTGGTCGACAGCACTGATCCGTGGCAGTTTAGCAACGTGTTGGTGCACTGAGGAGTTCGTCGCTTTCAGAGCACGAACCCACGAGTTCGAAGCCAACTTGTCAGCATGTCCGCAGTGTTGAGGCCCTCGTACGCCCCAATGCGGCTGAAGGCTAGTCTAGGGCGCGTGCTCCAGCAAAATGCCGATCAATGGCTTTTCGCGCAGCGCTACGCGGACGGGGGTGTAGGGGTGCGAGCGTCGAAACGCACAAGCTCGGCAAGGGCAGCCGCCAGGACAGCGACCGGCGGCGCCGGCACGTGCCGCTCCGCGAGCCAAGTCGGATCTTTGTACGAGAACCAGTGCTGCCCGACGCGTCCTGCCACAGTAACGCGCTATATAGCACTGAAACGGTAAGTTCGGCTCGTTGCGCTGGCAAAAAGCGTCACCTGACCTTGAGGTTGACCGCGGACTCTTTCCCGCGATTGCTCTCGATCTCGAACCCGACGGTTTGTCCCTCGTTTAGCGAACTGAGGCCGGCCCGCTCAACGGCTGAGGTGGACGAACGCCTCCTTGCCGCCGCCGCCAGAAGGCTGAATGAACCCATACCCCCTTTGTCGGATTGAACCATTTGACGTCTCCTCGTCGCTACACATTCAGGTTTCAAGCCCGCGATTTTATCTCCGGCAAGGATATGAAGAATTCGAAGCGCTAGTGGATTTCCCACATGGCCACTCATGGCACTACATGTAAAATCGAAATATAGACGCCACCCAAGAAGTTGCCCTCTATTTTGTCCTCCATCTAGTCGCATCAGCAAGTTGGCGCGATCAGCAATGCAGCAGCAGATTAGTGCTCGACGGCGGCATGCAGGCGGACGGGCGATCCTGTCCGATGGGCGCGTGGACGTCCTTTTCCTTAGCATCGTCAGCGGCACGACGGTCAGCAGCATCGGCACGATCGTTGTCTCGAACGTCGGCAAAGCGATCGACATGACGATCAATCATGGCGGCACCGGCGTCGTCTCGTCGGGCGGCATGTTCCTGGCGGATGCCGGCGGCATTGCTGAGATCGACGGCAGACTTACCCGTGACCGGCGCGATCGTCGAGGATCAGGCCGCCGCTTCCGTCGGCTGGAACACCACCTTTTCTGTATTGCCCGCTGGCGTGGATCGCGACCGTGCCATCGCCGATGACGGCGCTGCCGCCGCTCACGGAGCCGCCGCTCGCGATGTCGCCGTCTGCGACCGATAGGTAAGCGCGCAATACTGGCCCCGTACTGCGGTATGTAACTCTTTTTCTTGGAGCCGCCGCAGCTATGGCGCCGTCTCAGTTCCGTCAACGCACCATTATTTTCGGATGAAGAAAGGCCCGGACATCCCGGGCCGGGGTTCTCACGCCCCCGCTAGTCGGAAATCCGAATCCGTTATCGGGGGGGGCAAAAAAAGCAAGGTTTTGTTGCGCGTGTAGTGTGCGTTCGCCGTGAGGGGGCGAATTGGCTGCGTCTCGCCGCGCCGGTTAGATCATGCCAAGATTGCAGGCAATTGGATACTTGACAGTGCAGATGCTGTCCGACCCTTTAAAGAAGCGCATCGCGGGTGTGCTGCTGATGGCTTTGGGTGTGGGTGCTCTATCTGCGCCCCTGACGGTTGGCCGCTGGTCGCTCGCGGCCCTCGGAATTCCCCTACTGGTTTTGAGCGTGGCGGAGGCCTATGCGGCTTTTAGGTCTTCTCCCCAGCGCGACAAGATTGGCGCCTACCTGCCGAGCGTGCTCGCGCTGCTCGCCGGAAATCTCCTCATCTTGAGTTCCGCGCTCGTCCTCAGCGGCCTGCAGGTCGTCCTCGTTGCGATCCTGGTGATTGACGGCCTCAGCAAAATCCTGTGACCGCCCGGAGCAGGCCGCCATCTGAGCGCGTCCCGACGATCGTCAGCGGGCTGGTCGATTTCGCATGCGCGGCGCTGCTCTGGTATCTCGGCCGCATCATCGGCGCGGAGTTGGCGGTCGGCGTCGTCATTGGTGCCTACATCTCGGCCGCTGGGTGGCGGATGTTGATGACGCCGGCTGGGGCGGCAACGCCCGACACGACCGCCGGCGCACCGACCGTCCACCCGGACCCTGGGCTCGGCCTTCCTCCGAACGAGGCATTCGCCCAATTGCATGCTGAGATTGACAGCGCAGCTCACAGGGTACGCGCCACCGATCTGATGTGGATGTCGACGCTCGGGGGCGTGTTTCTCGCCATCCACGTTGGCCGGATGCCGATGTCGGACACCTTGCTTGGCGTTAGTGCGCCGTTCGTTGCAACCGCCGGCGATGTCCTGATGACCTTTGTGTTCGCGACGCTCTTCGTACTCCCTTGGCGTCTGCTGTGGAGACGGTTCTACCAGGCCTGCCGAGCGATTGGCCTGGTCGCTCCATCTCGGCTCGAAAAACGAAACCGCACCATTAAATCGGGTGGCCGACTGGCTGTTCTCGCGCTGGCTTGCAAGCCGCTTCGGTTTCGACATGCGGTTGCGCGAAGCGCGCGTCTCACTGTCCGGGGCGCTCATCCTCCTCCTGCGGTTAGGCCTGCCGGTGACCGCCTTTTTTGTCGCCTTTAACCCGATCCGGGGCTTTAACCGGTACTTCAACACGGAAAGTTGGGCGACTGGCGTCTATCAAAAGATGACGGAACTGCGAGTCGACTCTTGGCGAGTCGAGCATGATCGACGCGGAGACCCGAGCTTACCGCAGCGACGGCGACGAGCTTTTCCGCATCCGCCCCGACGGCGTCGACGGAATTGGGGATTTCAGCTTCCTCGTCATCGCTGATCCCGGCGAAGGCGACGCTTCACAATATTCCCTGATCTCGCGCTATTTGACCCTCGGGCTGCGCGATGATGTGAAGTTCCTCGTCGTGTCCTCTGACGTCATTTATCCTGCGGGCTCCATGCAGGGCTATGAAGCCAACTTCTATCTTCCATTTCAAGGATTCGCGAAGCCGATTTATGCGATCGCCGGCAATCACGACTGGTTCGATGCACTTGAGGGATTCAACGCCAATTTTCTCGAGCCCTTGGCGGCTCGCGCAGCAATCGCAGCACGTGTCGACGCCGATCTCGGGCTGACAGCACCAATGCGCGCCGCATCGACCGGCTCCTGAGCGAAGCGGCGCGGTTGCGCTCGCTATATGGCGTCAAAGTCGGAACCCAGAGGGCGATGTTCTTCGAACTGCAGACCGCGGATTTCGCGCTGCTCGCGATCGATACGGGTATCCTGCGCACCGTCGACGAGCGCCAATGGGCGTGGATCGAGCGCGCACTCGACCGCAGCCAGGGCAAATTCACCATGGCCATCGTGGGCCATCCACGTTTCGCCGGCGGTCATGATACCCCCCAGATCGCCGAAGGTCATGATGTCACCGAATTCATCGGAGAAGTTTGCAGCGCTCTATCAACTCCTAACGAAGCGTAACGTTCGAATTGCCATGGCCGGCGACACTCATGACTTTGAGTATTACAGGGAAAAGATCGCCAACGGCGGTGGCGCGCGTGTAATCCATCACTTCGTCAACGGCGGCGGTGGGGCTTACCTCAGCATTGGCACGGCCCTCGACTTTCCAAAGGCCCCGCCCTTGGATGACTGGGCGTTCTATCCGAGGACCGACCGCCTGCGCGACAAGATGGAAGCGGAGATGCCGCTATGGAAGCAGCCCTTCTGGTATTGGATCAAGTGGTTCAAAGCTTGGCCGTTCAGCGTCGAGGCCTTATCCGGCGTGTTCGATTTCAACCATGCGCCCTTTTTCCAGAGCTTCATGGAAGTCCGAGTCGAGCGATCCAAAAAGCGCGCCGTACTCATTCTGAACGGTGTCGAGGGCCTACTTCGTTGGCGAGATTTGCAAGCAAGTAAGACCTTGTTTCCGGCAGGTGCCAAGCCCGACGATCCGGTCGAATTCATCATTCAGATGGACGGTCAATAGTGCGCCGAGAGCGTCCGGGATCCGCCTCATCTGGTCCGCGCAACCTGTCGCAACTCAAGAAGTTGCGCGGCACCGACAAATCGAAAACCAAGATGGCCCGTCAATGCCTAGGCCGATAGCTATCATGAAGACGCTTAAAGTCGAGGCGGTCTATTTGATGGAATACGAAACCTTCGAAGACGTGACCGCCGACCTTCCGCACTTCATCGATGAGGTCTACAACACCCGCGGACTCCACGCTGCGGTAGGCTACCTGAGCCCAACACAGTTCGATGATCACCATGCCCGGCAGACGGTCAATACCGCCGCGTGAAACGTCAGCGCTAAGGGCGCACTGCATTGAGGGATCAACTCAGGCTCTGGCCACGCTTGCGCAACTGCGCAACCGTCGGCTCTAGCAGGACGAGATTTCGGCTCCGCTTGCGGTTGTCGAGCCCGACGATTGCATGACGCTGTGCCGTGAATGCGAGACCTTTCCGGCTTGCCACCCAGTTCGCCGAGCCTCCACGCATCAAGGAGCGCGGCGGCGCTGCCACCCGCAGAGAGTTCATCGAGCCGCGCAATCGTGGCTGACTTGTCACTCAGCAGATAGAGGCAACCGTCAGGACCCATTTCGAGGCTCTGAAGTCAGCGCATGTTTGGCCAGTATCTTGTCGGGAAACCAGACTGCGAGAGCAACGCCCGACATGGCCCCTCCCGACGGGCTAAAGCCGAACATGTCAACTGCGATACCCCGAACAGCGCGAGCAGTGAATTTATCGACCATGGCCCGCGAGAGAACGAGAGCGCCGGGCACATCTTTACGGGGCGCATGCTGGCGATGGGGATACGCCGGCCCATATCGCGGTTGAGCCGCTGAGTGGGACGCGCCAGTACGGCGATCCATTCAACGACCCTGGGACCATTGTCGTCACACCAATCCTGTCCGGCTTGCATGATCGCTACGCGAGGATATGATTTTCAAGAACGACAGGGGTGATCATGCCGACATTCGTTCTCCGCGCCGCTTTGGCCGTATTGGTACTTCTCGCTGCCCTGCCGCGCTCGCTTGCCGAAGACGCTCGGCAGAACGGGGCCGGGCAGTTCGACTTCTACGTTTTATCCCTGTCGTGGTCGCCATCCTTCTGCGCAGCGGCCGCCGAGCGGGGCAGCGCCCGAGGACCAACGCTGCAATGCGGAGCGCGGCCGTATTCATTTGTCGTCCACGGGCTGTGGCCGCAATACGACAAAGGATTTCCAGAATATTGCCAAGTCCCGGCGCCGCGATTGTACCGCGGCATCGTTTCTTCCATGCTCGATCTAATGCCGGCGCCGCGATTGATTTACAACGAATGGGACAAGCACGGGACCTGTTCGGGCCTTGCGCCTCGCGCTTATTTCGATACCGTGCGCAAAGCGCGCGCGATGGTGAAAATTCCGCCTGAATATACCGATCTGCAAGAGTTGCTCAACGTCACGCCGGCCGCAGTCGAGGCTGCTTTCATCAAAGCAAACCCAAATCTCTCGACGGACGCTATGGCCATCGAGTGCGACAAGAAGCGGCTGACCGGAGTCCGGATCTGCTTGTCGAAGGAGCTGCAATTCCGCAGTTGCGCGCAGATCGCGCGGCGTAGTTGCCAGCGCGAGCCATTGATCATGCCGCCGCAGCGTTAGTACGGCGGATTTATAGTTTCTACGATTCAGCCGTCGAACTCGTATCGGAAGCCTGAAAGTTGACGTCGAGCTTATCACGCACCTGCCGAAAGTCGTCGTCGGAAATGCAGATTCCGTCGGGCTCGATGAGAAAGAACACCAAGGGTTACGCTTGACTTCGGTTTGCAATTTGCACGCAGCTCGGCGGGATCCGGTGTGAAACCCATTTCGGGCTCTCGGCCATACAGGTTTTGCAGGTACACGCCAGCAAGGGCAGCAAGGGGTGAGCGTCCCACCTAGCAGGAGGCAGGATCTCGGGTGCCGATGCATTCAAGTTCGTCCTGTTGCCACCGCAGTCGGACACGACCCGCGACTAGGCGACGTCCATCCTGAGAAAGTCTCGCGGTCAGCATATCTCGGCTAGTCTACCGCAGAAAGCGGCCGGATTGCTGCGATGCAAAGGTCGTCAGAATCAGGTTACTTTCTGCGATATGCAGTTGCATTGTCGTTATTCGAATTGCGCAACCACAACTACTTGCTCGGCTAGTCTAGGTCGAGGGCGCAGATGGTGTTAAGACCGGCTACACTCAGGACTCCGGCTTCAACCTTGTCACCTCGGTTCACCGCGACCGTCACTACGGGCTCGCTTCGCCAGATTAGCTAGGCTTTTTGATGCAAATCAAATTGGTTTCAGATTTAGGCGTCTAGTCTAACTTGAGATGTCACGATCGTTGTGACGTACCCACGCATCGGGATATGAGGTGAGTCATGCGCCTCGATGAGTTGCCGAAGAGCGCGCGAATTGAAGATCGACGTGGCAGCCCCGTAGCCCGAGGCGGCATTGGGATCGGTGCGATTGTAGTACTCGCTGTGATCGGCTGGGCCTTGGGCATCGATCCTCGCACGCTCATCGGCGGCGCGGAAATGCTTTCAAGGGGCGGCAATCAGCAGCAGCAAGCGGATACTGGATCCACGACGAGTTCTGGAAACCCATCTGACGCAACAGGACAGTTCGTGTCGGCCGTCCTCGGCAGCACAGAGACGGTATGGACAGATATTTTTGCGCAAGCCGGAAAAACCTACAAGCCGCCGACGCTGGTCATGTTTTCCGGCGCAACGCGGTCCGGCTGTGGGTCTGCGCAAGCCGCGATGGGGCCGTTCTATTGTCCGATCGATCAAAAGGTCTATCTCGACACAAGTTTCTTTCAGGACCTCGAACGGCGCTTTCGCGCCTGCGAGGTCGGCAGCAAGACTTGCCAGTTTTCGCAAGCCTATGTGATCGCCCACGAGATTGGCCACCACGTGCAGAACTTGCTGGGTCTGCTACCAAAGGTGCAAGAGGCGAAACGTGCCATGGATAAGGCCGAGGCCAACAGCTTGCAAGTCCGAGTGGAGTTGCAAGCCGATTGTCTTGCCGGCGTGTGGGCCAACCGAGGCCATGCAAAGTGGGAATTCATTGAACCAGGAGATGTGGACTCTGCATTGCAAACGGCATCCGCCATCGGGGATGATCGATTGCAGCGACAAACGCAAGGTTACGTTGTGCCCGATGCATTCACCCACGGCACCTCGGCGCAACGTTCGCGTTGGTTCATGACCGGCTTGAAGGCTGGCAACGTCGGCAGCTGCGATACCTTTCGCGCTGAGCAGCTCTAGTACAAAGCTCGACGAGATCGCAAGGGACTAAGGAGCGAGTTGCGAGTTGTGTTCGGAAACACCATTTCGGCGAGTCTCGGCCATCGAGGCGACGATCGGCGACGCGCTAAAGTGGCAGATTGAAACGATACGCGAACATGTGCATCAGCTAGAGGAATCTCTTGTTGAGTTCGAGCTGATGAGACTCTAGGCCGACCCATTTATTTCAGCCAACATTCGCGCGGTTCAGGTCTGTCGGGCAGATCGATTGCCACGGGCGAATTGGCCTGGGATTCCCCTTTCTTTTTTTAGTCCCCCGCGGGGCGCGCCTATTCGCGGGCGTCCGTCATGCGGATTAACCGGGCTCTTAAAGCTGCCCGATTTCATCGACGACGAGACAGCAGTAGCGGTGATCTTAAAAGGCCTCACGCACAGTATCTCATTCGCGCCGCCGTGTTCCCCAAACCCGCAATGATTGTGCGCTTCAAACCAGATGTCCCGCGGCTATCGTTAGTGGTGGCCTATACCAGTGGATAAGCAGTGCATATCAAAGCTCAGTAGCGACCTCAAAGACTTAGGCGGAATATTGATTGAGTGCGCGAGGTTCGTTTCTGTGCATGAGGTTTTCATGAAAAAGGGGCTGCGCCCGCTGGCACTGAGGCAGTGGACCACGCGGCAGCAAAATGGAAACGACGCAAGCAACAAATCGCCGCCATGCGGCGGTGGCTTCCCAAACAGGAGAGAGACATGGGACTGATCGATATTCTCAATGGCATGCAGAATGGTCCTCGCGGACCAAGCCGATCCAGTGGTAGTGGCAGTGGCAGTGGCAGTGGCAGTGGTAAAGGAGGCGGGATGTCGCCAATTATGATGGCTCTCCTCGGTCTACTCGCCTACAAAGCAGTCAAGAGCAAAGGGAGTGAGACGGCCGCTCCCAGCCCCGTGCCTTCTGGCGGCAGTATGACCGCCGGTCGACAAGGCGGAGAGATCGGCGATATTTTGGGCGGGCTACTCCGCGGCAAACCCGGTAGCGCGTCGGCGCCCACCGTCGGCACCAATCCCAATTCCAGTCTGAAAGAGTTGCTTCCGGGCGGATTAGGCGAACTCCTGGGCGGCGCTGCGGCGGGAACCGCGTTAAGCGGCGGTCTTGGCGCTCTCGTCAAGGAACTTCAGCAACGCGGATTGGGCCAGGCGGCGCAATCATGGGTGGGCACCGGCCCCAACCAAAAGATCGCGTCCAATGACTTGGCGCACGCACTCGGAACCGACACAATCGATGCACTAAGCAAGCACACTGGCGTGGGACGTGAGGATTTGCTCTCCGGCCTCAGTCAACATTTGCCCGACTTGGTCGATCAACTCTCGCCGAACGGCCGGCTTCCGACCGAAGAGGAAGCATCGCGAATGGTATGACGTGTCAATGCAATAGCGCGCTGGGTTCGCGACTTCGGCTCAAGTCGAGGGGAGCGTCGGTAACCCCCCCGACCCCAGACCGGGTCACTAGAACGAGGTACTTAGATGGGGATCGTTACCTGGATCATCCTCGGCTTGATCGCTGGGTTCATCGGAAGCAAGATTGTTGATCGACAGGGTCAGGGTTTCTGGCTCGACATCGCCCTTGGAATTGTCGGCGCTCTCGTCGGCGGTTTTCTCTTTGATCTGTTCGGCGCGTCCGGAGTTACAGGCTTGAACATTTACAGCATGATCGTCGCGGTCGTGGGCTCGGTGGTGGTGCTGTTGATCTACAACGCTGTGATGGGTCGCCGTCGAGCATAGGCGGGAAATACGATTGGCTGTGAGCTACGCTGCAAACGAAGCGGACCGCAAAATTGTCGACATGGGAGGGACTAATTCATGAGCATATTCGGAAACATCATGTCTGGCATTTTCAGCCATGGCGGCGCCAAAGCGCAGCCACCATCAACTGGAAGCGTCGCTCCCAGCCCGACATCGGCAAGTTCAAGTACTGCGACCTCGGCGGCGGTGCCGCCGTCTCAGGTGGACGTCGAGGCCGTTCTGTCCAAGCTTGCGGGCCAGAACAAGGAGAAGCTCGACTGGCGCAAATCGATTGTAGACCTGATGAAGTTACTTAATCTCGATAGCAGCCTGTCGG
This sequence comes from uncultured Gammaproteobacteria bacterium, assembly GCA_963749775.1. Classification (GTDB taxonomy): domain Bacteria; phylum Pseudomonadota; class Gammaproteobacteria; order Steroidobacterales; family Steroidobacteraceae; genus Bog-1198. The sequence continues at coordinate 20,128 of CAVVPB010000001.1, read as the reverse complement.
CTCGCGAAGAGCTGGCAAAGGAATTGCACTACACCGGCGATATGGAAAACTCTGCCGCCATGAATATCTGGCTGCACAAGCAGGTAATGGTCAAGCTCGCAGAGAACGGCGGGAAGGTTCCTGACTCGCTCAGGGCATAAACTTTGGCGGCCATTTGTTTGATCCGACCATCCGGCTCGGTGTTTCCTCGCCGAATGACTTTGTGATCGAGCGGCTTGGAACCTCGATCCTTAGCACCGGCTACGCGGTGCCTGGGATTTTCGGTTGGGGATGGCGATAGACTCCCCGAGCCGTCATGCCGGCGAAACAATTGCTGATGCAGCCGCCGCGCCGCGTCCGCCGGTTGGACGCCACCAGGCCCAGCTCGGCTGTCACCATGGGGCGAAACCCGTAAAGCGGCTCATGCCTCTGGTGGGTTAAGCCGAGACTTCATCTCCTTTCCGGTCCTGAACAAAGGAAGGCCCTTTTCGCCAACCGAAACCAGGGCGCCGGTTTGAGGATTTCTGCCGGTGCGGGCTTCACGAAGCTTTACAAAAAAACTTCCAAATCCCCGCTTTCACATCACGAATTGAATGCCCTACCGTGACCCCAGCCGCGCGGCCATGGGCTCGTCTTGGCGTCCAGACCCCCAAGGACTGCGCGCCACTCAAAACGCACCAACGACTCTTAAACCGCGATTGCGGGCCTAAGCTGCGGCTGAAGCGCATCTAGACATCGGCTACCGATGCCATCGCATTGCCTTTGCCGAGTCACGGATTTGTGGACTTCCAAAAAGCGCGAGCCAATCGCAGACAGCCGTCCCAAAAATCTTGCGGTCGATGACCCGACCGCAAGATCATCTTAGTGACACTGGTAAACCCATTGCCCGCTACCGGACTTACGACCATAGGAATTTAGCCACACATAGCCGCACGCCGGTACGGCGTAGGGCGGCCAATTCCAGGTCCCGTACATTGGGCCGCCGCGTCCAGCGGACGCGACGGTAGGCATCAGTGCGGTTGTGGCAACGCAGGAGGCGGCAGCCAAGCAGGCGATCACGGATTTAGGTAACATGGCTCTCTCCTCTGCTGGAAATGCGCTACCACTCGGCCGCGGCGGTTCGATTGCGATCGCGGACCCCGACGCCAGCGCCACGGCACCATGTCGGACAGGCCGACCACGAGCGCGACGGTCGAGGTTAGGCCAGGACATTGGATGGGCGCGCCAGCGGCCACGGCTGGTCAACGCGGGCCCGAGGTCGGGAATTCTCGGGGCTAGAGGTCGAAAGCGGCTCGTCCCCGATCTATTTCATCGTCTCATGCTCGCGGAGCAAATCCCCCTGTGGAAGCATTTTGACCAGTATATCGAGGTGCATATTTTAAACAAGTCGGCTCGCTTCCCGTATGGACTTACGGGAAGTATTCGCCGCGAATCTTCGCCATCTGCGGCATGCTAAAGGCCTATCGCAGACGATCTCGCGTATGAGGCGGAAATTAGTCGCAGCTACCTGAGCCAGCTCGAGAAGGGAGCGTTCTACGCGAGCCTTAAAATCGTCGGGAAATTGGCCGCTGTGCTTGGCGTGGAGCCGGCTGAACTATTGAGGCCGACATCGACGAGGCGCATCCGAGTAAAGTAGGTCCTCGACAGACGCACCGGGCCACGCGTCTTGTGATATTCTGACAACAAGCGACGGAAGTTCCTTACCATCGCCGTCTGAGCGGCATCGCGCAATGCCCTTGCGGGTGCTTCTGGGCGCCGCGTCGGCAGCGTGCAATACACGGTCTCTATCCCGAAGCTCGGCAAGCACTTTTTGAACTCGCTGGCTATGGCGAGACCGTGCAGCAGCTGATGGTTTGGCGCGCACTAACCAGAATTACGCGAATTCGGTTTGCGTCTCGCGTCCCAACGTCTCCACTCAGGAGGAATTCGAAGGTGGCGCAGGTGCCGGCTCCGAGGGCACTTCGAGAGCTGGAGAAGCTTCAGACAACGCCGGCTGCTCGACGGCAGCAGCCTCCGCCCCGCGCAGCGCGTCCGTCGTTTCAGTCGCGCTAGCGGTATTGTCAATCTGGGCGACGGTCTCGGAGCCCACGGCTGGAGCAGGCGCCGGCTCCGAGGGCACTTCGAAAGCTGGAGAAGCTTCAGATAACGCCGGCTGCTCGATGGCAGCAGCCTCCGCCCCGTGCGGCGCGTTCGTCGTTTCAGTCGCGCTAGCAGTATTGTCAACCTGGGCGACGGTCTCGGGGCCCTCTTCCTTTAAATTAGCCGACCACGGCACATTTGAACGGCCGTTTCCGGATAAGCAATCCGGCGCCTCGATCGGCTCTTCATTTGGGAACTTGTCCCCGTGGGGTGCCAAAAACGAGCCGGCCTCCTGGATCGCGACTAACGCTGGGTCTTCCGCAACCGGCGAGGCTCCATTGTTCTGTTGTGTGTCGCCTGCTTTCGAAGTCCGCTCGATCCCGCCAATGCGGCCTGCGGAATCGTCCAAAACAGCCGTGTGCTCGATGGGGTCCGCAACCAGTTCGGGGACTGGGCCGCCCTTGTCTTCCGGCAGCTCTGGGACCGGCCGCGGTGGAGAGAGAACGAACTGGCGGACAACTTTTGCGACGGCCGCGTTCTTATCGAACGCTGTCGAGCGCCCTTGGAGCAGCCGCGCTAGTTCTGCAGGATCGCGCGGAGCGTCGCGCCAGCACACAATCGGCGACCAGCCGCGCGTTTCCACGCGCCGGATCAGGTCAATAATGACTTCATCCGTCGGCAGCTCGCCCTGGGGCTCGTTGACGAGTGCAGCTACGCGACCGTCCTTTTCCAGTAGTAAGCCGTCCGCGAACGTCTTGCGCACGCGCCAACCGAGGTGCAGCGCCGCACGCGCATCAGCCGAAAGTGGTGCGACGACGTCGGAATCGGGACGCCATGAGCGGCACAGGACTACCACGCCGTCTAGCGCAAAATCCAGCAAGCGGCGCACCTGCTTCTCTTCCGCTATGTCTGCGCTCGCGATGAGCAGTGCGGGCGTGTCCGCGCCTTCATGTGGCGCGACCACGGCATCAAACCCCACGTGTTGCAGATGCTCCGCCAAGCGTGCTGCGATTGCAGCAAGCCCATCCGCTTCTAATTCTGGTGCTTCCACATAAACAAGCCCGACTGCGTCCGCACGCTCAAGTTGGACTGATATCGATTCGCCTGTTCGGGAGGCTGCCTCGAGCGAGATATTGCCGGATGAGGCCGCGACGCCGAGCCGGTGAAGGCGTGAGGAAGCCAAGCGCTCAAGCAGGTCCAAATTAAATCGCTCTGCGTCGTCCGTTACGACGACGTCAAATCTTTTCCCAATCATGGTCAGGCTGGCGAGTTCTTCGCTGGTTCGCGCTCGTTCAAGCGATTGGGGCCAGCGGAAGCACTCGTAAACATGCGAGCAATCACTCTCGGCATCGATCTCTAGGAGGAGGTCCAGAAATTCCGGACTGTATCGTGGGGGCAGAGTTCTTACCAAGGCTGTCGGCGCAGAGCTTTCGGGCAGCGGTGGCGGTGAGAGCACATCGCCGAACCCGGTTTCCGCAAATAACGACCGTAGCTCGCGTAGCTCCGTAGCGGCGAGCGTGCGCGGATCCGACGCACGGAACTCGCACAATCGGGCGTGCGCTTCTTCGATCGGCCCCTCGGTGATCTCGTCAACGAGCGGTTGCGGCAATATCGCCCGCAGGCTTGCGAGCAGATCCGGCAAACGCCTCGTTGCGTGGCGGGACTGGCGAATTCTTTGTGCAAATTCCGCCGGCGGAATGAGAGTGCCAGACCCGGAAGCGTTCTGGCCGGACACCGACTTCAGTGTCCGCAACCCGTATCGCAGTAGGTAGGGCTCTAGCCTCGCCGCGTCTTCGTCATACCGGAGCCGGGCGGCTTCAAAGGTACTGATCGCTTCGGACGCAAGTTGTTCTGGCCGGGTCCGCACAAAAACCTGGATGATCCGGGCGCCGGGTGCGTTCTGATGCTTCGCTAAGGCCGCGTCCAGGCTGTCGTGTCGTTGCGCAAGTTCGGTCGCTTCCCGGAGCGCTCGGCTCATCCAGCCAAGGTGCCTGTGTACCTCGATGAGGGTCTTATCCGACGGGGGAGGGTTGACCAGAGAAGCAATAGCGGCAGCAAGCTCACGCTCCTCGACCGGCCGGTCAGCCCTTGCAGAGAGCGATGTCAACTGCTCGTCGAATTCTTCGTCGTCTGCCAAAATCAGCGCCACGGCGGCTTCGTCCGGCGGGATCTCGACCCCTGCATTCGACACGACGTCCAAGACGTCGCGGAGCGATCTGCCGGCGCGCTTGTTGCCAGACCACAGCGCGTCGGCGATCCGTTCCCCGTCCTGGCAGATCACCGTCACTAGGTCAGCCGCCTCAGCCGAGAGTGGGCGGCCGAAGACTACGCTCTGCTCTATCTCTGCGGGCGTGAGCGCGTGAGCCTCCAGCAGCTTCTTCGCCCGGTGGAGTATGGCTTTGGCCGACCGCAGTCTGCGCGGCGTAACCCTAGCTCGGGCTACTATCGGATCGGGCAAGATCGTGGTTGGAATGATCGAGGCTTGTTTTGCCCGTTCCAACAGAATGGAGTGGCAACCGTCGGGAGTTTGGAAAGATGCCGGTATGTCCAGATAGCGGTCCGGACCCACGAGCAGGCAACTCGCGCCAGCCTGCACTGTGTACAAGGCTATCGCATTGGCGAGAAAAGTTTTGCCACTGCCGAAGCCGCCAGAAACGGCGACGTTCTCCGTCTGGGACAGACGGAAGGCGAGATCCTGAGCCCGCGACAGCGTGCTCGGGCGCCTTTGGCGGGAAGAAACCGCCGGACTAGTGGTGTCCATATCCGCCTCCGCCGACCTATGAAGGCTAGCACGGCTCTACCGTAGGCTCCAGGATAGGTTTCTGTGCTGGCGCGCGCTCGCCGGCTTCCCGAGGTGCGCGACAACGAGGCAAGGGGTCTGACGCGGTACGGTCGGCGACCTCGCGCAGCGAGAGACCAGCTCGGCGGCAAGACGCTGCTCATCGTCGACTCCGACAGATCGGCGGCCGGCTCGCATGGCGCGAGCGGCGCATCGCCCTGGCACCGCTACCCATGCAGCAAACCGCGGTCAACGAATGGTTCAAACAATGCTTCGCGATCTTGCCATCGACAGTCCGGGTGCATGCGCTGGGAACCACGGTGGCATCGATGCTACGGAGATTTCCGTTCGACTCTGTCGACTCCACCTCCTGGATTAATGCTGCCGCAAACGGCAACGTGCTGGTGCCGGTGTTTGATAGTAAGGGGCCGGATTTTCGACACTCTCCGCATACCATCGCGGTCTCTGATCGATCGACGTGGCGCAACAAACATTTTAACAATCTCGACATCCGCTTGCAGCAGCAAGCGGCGGCGTTCTTCGAGGAATGTGGCACCTCATTGGCGGAGTTGCGCATTTGTAAGGTGGCCAGGAGACGGGTGAACATCCGCTATTACCAGGGACTAGCCGAGGTCGCCAAAGTCAAAATTTTCTTCGTCAGCGGTCTGAATGACTACAGCCTTGTTGAGGCGTTGCGGCACTGCGGAGTGCGCTCGCACCTGCTGTCCTTTGCCGAATTGAAAGACAATCTTGTCGGCATGATCAAATATGTTTGGAGGAAGTGGTGACAGCCCGATGTCACGTAGTTTTTAATTTATTGAATGGAGTTTGGAAATGAGCCAGCGAGACCAAAAAATGCAACTGCTGCGGCGCCAAGCATTGAAGGCGAAACCCGGCGACCTGCACGCTATCCGCAAAGAATACGCCGAGTTGCTTGAGAAAAACCGACTAGCCCGCCTGCGCCATCCGCGGCGGCGGCGGTCGCCGACCAGGCGGGTGCGGGGGCGCGCATGACCAAACGAAGGGGAAACGTTTGGCGAATATATAAGAACGGTCCCAATAAGCAGTGGGACAAGATAAAGCGGGACAATATGGATGGTGCGGGCATCTATGCCACGTTGTCAGAGGGTTTGCTGATCCCCTGCATCAAAGCCTTGCGGGAGATGCGCCCTGGTGGTGGTTGGTCGTTTGTGGCTTCGCCATTTGAGGATTTAGATGAGGGGTTAGTCAGTAAAGATTTTGATCGCCCTGATACCGATGCCGCACTTCGCTGGCTGCAAACCATGACGTCGCTTGGATATCAGGTACATGTTCGGCTTCCTGGTTCGATTGATCATCGGAGTGGGCGGCTTTGTTAAGGATCGCAACCACGGCGTCAAAAGGAAACACGCCCCGGACCTGCTGATCCGGAGCGTGTTGTGTCTATTGCAAGTACTACCGGGATCAGGTGTGTGATGCCACCTGGAGGAGCCGGCAATTCTTTATTTACGCCGAATTTTTCCTTTTTGCACGCGTTGCAAAAAAGAAAAGCGTGGCTAAATATATCGCCTGACCCACCGGACCGGATGAGGAGCCGAGGTTTGCGGGTCTAGTCTATTGCAAGCATTCAGCCCCCGCTGCGGGGGCGCCCGACCTAGGGCCCCGACAGGGCCGCGACGTTTAGAAAGTCATCCAGCTTCGTCGCAAACCGAGGGTCGTCCCAGCGCTTAAACCGCGCGGGCGGCCCTTTGTCATTTTGACGGACGGACTCCCGCGCAAAACGGGAGTTTCTAAATGTTAAAGTCCAATAGAGTTAAACGCCGCGAAGTAGCCCGCCGGGTAGCTCGGTGGCTGGTCGAACACTGGCCAAAAGCTTTCAAGCGGCCGCTTAAAATCGGCGTCCATCACGACATCCTCGGCACGCCGTTTAGTGCCGAGGAGCTGAGTTACGGGCTCCGCCTTGTGACCGGGCGCGAGCGCTATCTAAAACGGCTGGTCGCCGGGGCAACCCGCTATGACCTCGACGGCCAGCCCGCCGGTGAGGTCACCCCCGAGGCGGCGGCGCATGCGGCCAAGCGTCTGCTGGTGCTGGAGGCCAAGCGGTTGCGGCGCGCGCAGGAGCAAGAGCGGCTGCAACAACCGAAGAAGCCAAAACCGTCGAAGCGCCTGCTGGCGGCGGTGGCGGCGTTGAAAGCGGCCGGGCGCGCGCGGGTGCGGCCATGAGAGATGGTGCCGCCATCGCCGCCGCCCGTTCCGGTCGTCGTTATGGCCGTTACTGGCTATTCCGTTGCCCGGTGCACAACGACCGCTCGCCCTCGTGCTCGCTCCGCGATGATGGACTGGTGACCTGTTTTGCCGGTTGGGTTCGTCGACGATTGTCATCCGGGGATTCCGCTAAAAACCGACGATGAAGAGCGCATCCGTCGGGCGCTGGACATCTGGGAGACCACCCCCGCCCATCCAGCCAAGGTCGCGGATTATCTGAAGCAACGCGGGATCGCCGTCGCCGAGGTGCCGACGGTATTGAAGCCGTCACGGGTGATCTCGGGATTCGATGGTCCGAGGTACGGCTGGAATGGCATCCTCGCCGCCGTGCAACAATTGGATGGCCGCATCACCGCGGTACATAACAAAGGTCGGGGGGAGAAGGGTGTTTGCTTCGGGGTGCTGGCAGCGGGTGCGGTACAGCTTGGCGCATCCGCCAATGGCGAACTCGGCCTTGCCGAAGGAATCGAGACCGCGCTATCGGCGACTATACTGACCGGGGTGCCGTGTTGGGCGACGCTGAGTGCCAAACGCCTCGATGCTGTCGATCTGCCGGATTCAATCCGTCGCGTGCATCTATTTGGTGACAATGATGACGCCGGTCGCCAAGGCGTCGACCGCGCAACCGCGCGTTTTTCACATCTCGGGTTACCAGTCAGCCGGTGGTGGCCGCCCAATCAATATAACGATTGGAATGATTTGTTGCGAGGTGGCCAATGACCGATGATGATCATCTCCCGTCCGGGGTACGGGTCGAAAATGTGGTGCCCTTGTTTGATCGTAATGATGCCCCCGAGCACTCGGAGGAAGCTATTGCGTTGACTTACGCCGAGAAGCACGCCGACACCTTGCGTTATGTGGCGCAGTGGGGGAAGTGGTTCATCTGGGATGGTTGCGTGTGGCGTGAGGACCACAAGCGGGTGGTGTTCTCGCTGTCACGAATTGAATGTCGCGCGGTCGCGATGACGGTCAATAAGCCGCAAACAAGAAAACAGCTGGCTTCGGCCAAGACCAGGGCGGCGGTGGTCAGCCTTGTCAGTGATGATCAGCGCTTGGCCGCCAGTATCGATCAATGGGATGCGGACGATTGGTTATTGAATACCCCGAAGGGGGTGGTCGATCTGCGCACCGGGAAGATGCAACCGCATCGGGCGACCGACTACATGACCAAGATGACCGCGGTGGCGCCGGAGGGTGAATGTCCACGCTGGCGGATGTTTCTGAATGAGATCACCCAAGACGATGAAGAATTACAAAAATTTCTACAACGAATTAGCGGCTATTGTCTGACCGGTATCACCAGCGAACAGGCTTTGTTTTTTCTCTATGGTCTCGGCGGTAATGGTAAGGGTCGCTTCGTCCATGCGATCTCCGGAATTCTTAATGACTATCACGTCAACGCCGCGATCGAGACTTTCGTCGTCACCAAGGTCGAGCGGCATCCGACCGAGCTGGCGAAGTTGTGCGGTGCCCGTCTGGTAACATCCACCGAGACCGAGGAGGGCCGCCCCTGGGCCGAGGCACGGATCAAGGAATTGACCGGCCAGGACCCGATTGACGCCCGCTTCATGCGGCAGGATTTCTTTACCTACTATCCGAAGTTCAAGTTGATGTTCATGGGCAACCACATGCCGACACTACGCACGGTCAACAAAGCAATCTCCCGTCGCTTTAACCGTATCCCGTTTAACTTTGCGGTTCCTGACGAGCAGAAGAATGCCAATCTCGACAACGAACTGAAAGAGGAATGGCCGGGTATCCTGAAGTGGATGGTAGAGGGTTGTCTGGAGTGGCAGCGCCTCGGTTTATGTCCACCCAAAGTCGTTACCGCGGCCACCGAGCAATATCTGGAAAGCCAGGATGTGCTCGGCGAGTGGATCGACGATTGTTGCGAGCGCGATGTAAATGCCTTCGCCTCCTCGACCGAGTTGTATAATTCATGGAAAGCCTTCGCCGAGAGCCGCGGCGAGCGCTTTGGTACGTCGAAGATGTTTTCCATGCGACTGGATGATCGTGGATTTAAGAAGGAAAAAACGTCAAAGGCCAATGGCTTCTACGGATTGGTGATACGCGATCCGGCCGACGACAAGTTCACCTCCCCTGGGGTCGACATGCCGTTCTAGGTTGTCTTATCGCGGTCTGGGTTTGGTCTAGATTTATTATGGAAGGTATGGAAGGTAGACCCTTTTCCAGGGCTTTATCGCTCTAGAAGGAAAAAACCTATGCGGTTCAAAAGGGGTTACCTTCCATACCTTCCATAACATTTGCCCCCAGGGGGTTCTTTACCCTGTCGCCCAAAACACCCCCAAAATCACGAAAAAAATCCCGGCCCTCCCCCGACCGCAAAACATAGACAACCCCCGACACAAAAACTCCCCACAAGTCATTGATTTTCAACGCACAATTGGCTTTCCGCAAAAACACAAACAACAACCCTTAGCCGCGGTTTCCGAGCGCATTTTCCAGCAGTCATTTCCCCCAAAAACCCTTATTCTACATCGCCGTAGCGCGCAAAAAGCCAATATCTATCGGGCTTTTACCACCTCGACCTTCCAATCACCAATTGTCGGGTGTCGGCTAAGCTATTGATGTTACTAGTGCATCGGTTGCGATTTTTGCCTATATTGGACGTTATGTCAGAAATCGCCGAAAAAGCCCGAAATGCCCCCACGCCCCGGAAGATGTCCCACACGCCCCGGAACGGCGCACTCCGTTACGGAAAGCATGGTCCTGGCAAGACCCGCCTGATCACTCGCGACCACCTCGACGGCCGCACCCGCGCGCGTCGCCAATTCGACGCCATCGCCTCTGGCATCGCTCAGGATCTCGGCGGCGAGGGGCAGTTATCGACCGTGCAAAAGCACTTGGTCGAGGCCTTCGCCGGAGCAGCGATCAACGTCAACGACCTCAACGCCCGTTTGTTGATGGGCGAGAAGATCGACATCGTCGATCACTCGCAAGCGATCAGCACCATGGTGCGCATTGCCGCGCGCATCGGCGTCCACCGCATCGCCAAGACGGTGCCTGATCTCCAGGAATTTTTGCACGCGCGTTACGGCGATACGCCGAGTGAAGGCGACCCCGCGCCAGCTGAGTTGCAAACCGAGGTGGCGGAATGAAACCTCTCGTACCGCTGCGAAGATCACTTTCCGACCCCGACCTGCTCGGTCACGTCATGGTCGGCAATACGTTTCGCCCGCATCGCATCTTGTTGATGGCAGCGTTCGGTGAGGAACTGACCGAGGACGAGCGCGTGATCTTCCAGCAATTCACTGGGCGCGATCATGAGCCCAACAAATGCGTAAGCGAGTTCTGCGTAATTGCTGGCCGTCGCACCGGGAAAACCTCCGGCTTGATGTCAACGGCAGCGACGTACATCAGTGGGCTATGCGACTTCAGTGATGTTCTGAGAAGTGGGGAAACTGGCACTCTCTTGTGCCTTGCCCAGGATCAGCGTGTTGCCAAGCAGCTGCTGGACTACGTCGAGGATAATTTCGCGCGTAGCCCTATCCTGCAGCAACTCGTCGTCAATCGCACCTCCGACGCTATCGAACTGAATAACAATATCCGCGTCGAGGTAAGGCCTGCCAGCTTCCGCAAGCTGCGCGGGCCGACCTACGTCGCCATCATAGCAGATGAATTAGCCTTCTGGTATTCCGACGATGGCGGCTCCGTCAATCCTGATGTTGAAATCATCGCTGCTGCGCGGCCGGGGTTAATGACCACACATGGACCGCTACTCACCGCCAGCTCTCCCTACGCCAGACGTGGTCTGCTCTGGGATACGTTTAAGAAGCACTTCGGCGCACATGGCGACCCCCTCGTCCTTGTTGCCAAAGGCACGACCCGCGAGTTCAACCCCAACATCGGGCAGGCTGAGATCGACCGCGAACTGGACCGCGACCCGATCAAGAACCGCGCCGAGTATCTGGCGGAGTTTCGCGCTGACATTGAGAGCTTCGTGTCGCTGGAGAGCGTGCAATTCTGCATCCTCCCCAACGTCTACGAACGCTCCCCAATGCTTAACACGTGCTACTACGGATTTGTTGACCCCTCTGGCGGCTCATCTGATAGCATGACGTTAGCTATTGGCCACTACGACTATAGCAAAAACGTCGTGGTGCTAGACGCAATCCGTGAAGCGAGACCACCATTCAGCCCTGAGTTCATCACGATTGAATTCGCCAAGATACTCAACAGTTATAACGTCTCCACTATCATTGGTGATCGGTTCGCAGGCGTCTGGCCAGTCGAACAATTTGGCAAGGTCGGAATTCAATATGAGCAATCGGCGAAGCCGAAGAGCGACCTTTACACTGACCTGCTGCCGTTGATCAATTCAAGGCGCATCGAGCTGCTCGACCATCCGAAGCTGATCGGTCAGCTGACTAACCTAGAACGTACGACCGCCGGGGTGGCCGCGACAGTCATCGACCATCCGCCAGGCTCGCATGACGACCTCGCTAACGCTGTCGCCGGGCTAGCCCAGATCAACTAATCAGTTTGGTTCTTTCGACACGAGCTATCAGTGGGCAAACGGCCGGCCCGAGAGCGAGGAAGACCCCAACGAGATGTGGCAGCGCATGCGTCGCAATTTCTACTACGAGAGCGGAGGCCAGATAAAGTTGTGGTAGGACCAAACAAACAAATGGAAGACCATTCAACTCTCGCCGAATTGCGCCGCGACTTCATCGCCGCCGCCGCGCTGTTGCTGGCGGTCGGGCTGGGCACCATACTGATTTACCATCTTCTGGTGCTGCAATGACCACGATGACCAAGCCTCTCGGTCTCACCGACCGGCAACTTCGCCTGGTGACCCGTGCCGCCCAGGCAATCCGCCAGCGGGATGAGTTCTTGCGGGCGGTGGCGCGCCATCTGGTAGCGGCGCCAGCCGCTCGACAGTTTTGTGCGACAGCGACAGCCCTTAGGAGAAGCAAAATGTCCAAAATGCGATCGCGACCACATCACGACGACAGCGATGGCGTTCTAAAAGACGGCCGCTCGTATGAGGTACCGGTGCGGTTCATGAAAAGCGTATCGCACTCTGTGCGCAATCAGTTCGTCCGTGTCCATGATGGCAATGGCGACAGCGGCGCGGCGTTACAACGCCCCGGCTTCCGCGTCGCCGATGAGTTCGTGCGCGACGAGGCTATGGTTGCCTATCAACAATACGAGGCCGCGATTCAAAACGAGTGGCGTAGCATACGGCCCGCCGACTTCGGCGGTCCTGGCGTCGGCCCCGACGAAAATACGTGCAACCAGGACAAGCCCGAAAACTATCTGTCGGACCCTTGATGCCGATGTAGATGAACAAGTCAAAGCATTCGAGCGGCAGCGCGACTGCATCTGCGAACGCGGACCGCGCCGGCAAAGCAGCGACGTGGCGACTCTCATGCGCGACCATCAGGAACGCATGGCCACCTTGTATGCGGAGCGCGAGCGCGAGTTGCAGGAAGAGTGGCGTTGCGGAAAATGAAGGAGCCAACCATGACCAAGCAGACAACATTAGAGCAGCGCATCAGCACGGTTCTCACTGACGATAACAGCGAATCGTCGGTGATCGCCGCCTTGATCGCCGAGACCGAGACGGCGATCGTCGCCGCCGACGAGGACGCCAAGTTAGAACAAGAGAAGGCGTTTGATCCGCTCGCCTCGCCTGACCCGAAGGCAGCACGGGAGGCGATGCAGGCGGCCGAGTTTATGCAAACTTGGCTGCGCAGCGCGCTGCTGCGACTGCAGCGGCGTCTAAGGGAAACGCAAGAGCGGGAGCATCGAGCGAAATGGTATGCCGAATATGAGGCACTCAAATCGAAGCGCGACGCGTTGGCGGCGGAGTTTCGTGAAGTCTATACCGAGTTTGAAGCGAAGGTCGTGAATCTGCTCACCCGCATGGCGGCCAACGACGCGGAAATTTCCAACCTGCACGGCGCGCGCTCGTCCGGAGTGAAACTGCATCTCCTGGAGGCCGAACTCGTGGCGCGCGGCCTTGAGCGCTTCACGAGAGATGTGCCGTCGATCACGAAAGAATTGAAGTTGCCAGCATTCGAGCCGGGCCAGCCGCTGGCTTGGCCGCCTCGGCCGCGATTGCACCAGACGCGGTTCGCGCCGACGCCCTACGATTCGCGTTTCAGCGCCCGCTGGTGGGAGGCTGGAGAGCGGCAGCGCCGCGAGCAAGAGCGCCAAGCGGCTAAAGTCTAACCGCTCACCACCTTCCGGTACCACGATCAAAGCACCGCGACCGTTTGCAATAAAGGCCGGGTCGACGGCGGCGACGAGCCCACTAAATGCTCCGCGCTCGATGCCTCACAAGGAACGACGCCGAGCGCCGTACTGGCATCACCGAGTTCTCCTACCGCAATGCCCGACCCTGAGCCTAAGCCCATGGAGGTAATCGCAACAGATGCAGCCCTGCTGGCGGCTTGCTCAGAGTCCGTTCTTGCAAACTGACACCAGCGGGCCTTGCGGTGCAGAGACAAATGCGAATACCACGCCGTCAACCGGCGGAGTGCTCGGCCCTGAGTACCTGCCTGGAGACGTCGGTGACTCTGTTGCCGACAATCTTACGGACGATAAAAAGAACAGAGCGGACTGAGGCAGACAACGACACGACGATGATGACGACGATAGAGTGCGCTACCACGGTGACGGTTGTGGCCGCCGCTTCATATGATGGATGCGATGCAACGGGATGTTGCTCGCTACGCTGCACGGGTAACGGACGCGATGGGCGACACTGGCTTGGCCCTCCGTAAACGTGGCTTCCGCGCGAGGTCATCTTCGAATGATCGACGGCGAATTGAAATGCGTTGTGGATGCGGGGGCATCGATGGCGCCATGACGGACGAGCGCGAAGCCGCCTATGCGGATTATCAAAGCCGCATCGAAAATGCTTGGAGAGACGGACGATGAGCATTTGTTTAGAGCAGCGTATGTGATGAATCCGCCCGGAAGTGCGCAAAAATATTCCAAGCGCGTGGCCCGGCTCGTCGATCTGTTCGGAAGCGCTAAAGCGGTCGACGAGGAGGTCTCGCGCGTCAATGGCTCAGCGCCTCCGGGCGAGCACCGCCGTCTGCTTGGGGTCGAGCTTACCGCGCGCGGTCTTGAAGCTTCAGCACTGCCGATCCGCCGATAGCCAAGGCAGTGCAGCTGCCCGACTGGGCGTACAGCGCTCGGATGGCCTGGCCGCCGCCCCGGCCGTTCGACCCAGCCTCCTTCGCGCCGGTGTCGTTCGACCGCCGCTTGTCGACAGAACTGGGGGCCGGTACAAGAAGAAGGCCGCGCCATGCGGGAGTGACAGGCGCGCGAGGCTGCAGAACGGGAGGTCAAGGCGCTCGAAAATTTCCACGGCCCGCGATGGTGGGAACACCCGCAGCAGCGGATAGTCTCTGCACCTGCGGCGCAACAAGCTCGCGCCACCGCCTGAACCGCTCTAACCACGAATGTAGTGTTCAAGTTCATCGATAACGAATTTCTGTTTAGAAATTATGGCCTTGAGCAAATCGCCAATGGACACAATGCCGATCACCTCTTTGCCTCCGAGCACGGGCAGGTGACGCACGCGCTTATCGGTCATCAGGGCCATGCATACCTCGACCGACTGTTCTGGCCGGACATGGACTACGTTTCTCTCCATGATATCCCTGACCAGCGTGGTGGGGGACCTTTTGCCTTTGAGAATGACATTCCGGGAATAGTGTCTCTCGGTTATGATGCCGATTAATTCTTCACCGTCCATCACAACTAGAGATCCGATGTCTTTTTCAGCCATTTTTGCCAATGCATCGAGTACTGTGGCGTCTTGATCAATGGTCCAAAGGTTCCCGCCCTTCTGTTCAAGCAGATGTTTTACGGTCATGTCGCGCCTCCTTCTCCTTGTCCGAACTTTCGGCGCGCGTGATACTTTAAGCCCCGCCGGATACGCGACTTGATCTGGCTCAATACCGGCGCGGCGGACGCGCCGGTTAGGCCCGTAGGCGGCTGCACACCCGCCTATGCTTGAACCCACGCCCGGCCCCTTCGGGTGTGCTAGTCTGACCCGCTATCATGCCTCGTCCTTAGCCTAGCGCGAGCCAATGAGACGGCGCTCCAGCACAGGCGGCGAACCACTTAAACCGCGACGCCGCAAGGCGGCAACGCTAAAGCGCGGCAATGCGCCAAAGGCCGTGCGCCGACGCAGTTCCTTCGCTGGCACTCACCAAACAGAGATCGCGCGGCTCACCCGCGAACTGAACGAGAAACTGGAGCAGCAGACGGCGACGGCAGAGGTTCTCGGCGCCATCAGTCGATCCAAGTTCGAGCTACAGCCGATCTTGCAAAGCGTCGTGGACACGGCGGCGCGGCTTTGCCGCGCAGAACAGGCCGTGATCTACCGACCGGAGGGCGGAGTCTTACCGCTTTGCTGCAGGCTACAGTGTCAAACCAGCGTATCTGGAAATCGAGCGGCAAACGGCGATTTCACCGGGGCAGGAACAGTCGTGGGCCGCGCCGCCATGACTCGGCAAGTGGCCCGGATCGACGATGCCTGGACCGATCCGCTCTACGAGAAGAAGGAGACGCCAAGATCGGAGGCGTTCGCTCGATGATCGGGGTGCCACTCATGCGGGACGACGAGCCGATCGGCATTATCGCGCTGGCGCGCACCCGAGTTGAACCATTCGCGGAACACGAGATCGAACTGGTGACGACGTTCGCCGACCAGGCGGTGATCGCGATCGAGAACGTGCGGCTGTTCGAGGCGGAGCAGCAGCGCACGCGGGAACTGACGGAATCGCTGGAGCAGCAGACCGCCACGTCGGAGGTGCTTCAAGTCATCTTCAAGCTCGCTGGGCGAGCTGCAGCCGGTGTTCGAAGGCATGCTGGAGAAGGCTGTCCGCATTTGCGATGCCAAGTTCGGAAATATTTACCGCTGGGACGGCAGCGCCATGCGCCTCGTTGCAGCGCATAATACACCGCCTGCGTTCGCTGAGGCGCGCAGGCGTTCAGCGCTTCTTAGTGGTCCGAAAACTGCGATGGGTCGCATGGTGGCGACCAACGCGGTGGTGCACGTCATCGATACTGCAGCAGATGAAGCCTATCTTGAACGCGATGCGTCATACGTTGAAGCCGTTGAACTTGCGGGTGTACGGACGCTTCTGGTCGTCCCTCTGCTGAAGGACAACGGATTGATGGGCGCCTTCACCGTATATCGCCAAGAAGTTCGCCCCTTTGCCGAAAAGCAGATCGAGCTAGTGCAAAACTTCGCCGCCCAGGCCGTCATCGCCATCGAGAACGCGAGGCTGCTCAACGAACTGCGCGAAATCGCTCCAGCAGCAGACCGCGACCTCGGAAGTGCTCAAGGTCATCTCAAGCTCTCCTGGCGATTTGCAGCCTGTCTTCGAGAGCCTGCTGAGAAACGCCACGCAGCTCTGCAAAGCTAAATTCGGCACCCTCTATCTTCGTGAGGAAGGAGGAGTTCGACTTGTGGCCGCGTATGACATGCCCGCGAAGTTTTACGAGGTGCAATCAAGGGCCGCAACTGAGCCCGCACCGGGCGGACCTCTTGATGGCGCTCTTAAAACTAAGCGGGCCGTGCAAATACCCGATTTAGCTGCCACGGAATTGTATCGCCAACGTCATCCCAGAACGGTCGATGCTGTTGAGCTGGGGCGCATTCGCACCGCTGTTGCCGTGCCTATGCTCAAGGACGAAGAGCCGATTGGCGTTATTTCGATCCACCGTCCAGAAGTCGCTCTCTTTGACGAGAAGCAGATCGCGTTGCTTACGAGCTTCGCCGCTCAGGCGGTCATCGCCATTGAGAACGCTCGGCTGCTGAATGAACTGCGCATCTAATTTCTGGATCAACAGACGGCGACGTCAGAGGTTCTTAGCGTCATCTCACGCTCGCCAGGTGAGCTGGAGCCAGTTTTTAACGCGATGTTGGCCAATGCCACACGCATTTGCGAAGCCAAGTTCGGTAATTTCTTACTTTGTGAAGAAGGGGCCTTTCGCGCGGTCGCGTGGCATGGCGAACCAACTTATGTCGAGAATTGGCGTCGCGAACCGTTGGTAGTCGTGACTGAAGATTCGCGTATTCCGCTTGCCCGCTTGATGCAAACGAAGCAACCTATTCATGTCGCCGACTTTAAGGTTTGAACCAGCTTACAGGACCGGGTTTGGCCCGCTTGTCTCGCTTGTTGACGAAGGTGGTGCTCGAACATTTCTCATTGTACCCATGCTCAAGGAGCAGTTGCTTATCGGCGCCATCTCGATCTATCGCCAGGAGGTACGGCCGTTCACCGACAAACAGATTGCTGTAGTACAGAATTTTGCCGCCCAGGCCGTCATCGCCATCGAGAACACGCGGCTGCTAATCGAACTGCGCCAGCGCACCGATGATCTCTCCAGAGTCGCTCCAGCAGCAGACCGCCACCGCCGACGTACTTAAAGGTCATCAGCCGTTCGACCTTTGACCTACGAGACCGTTCTCTGCAAACTCTTGTTGGATCAGCTTCCGAACTTTGCGAAGCCGACAATCCACCATCAACGTCCGACAAATAGGCGGGGTATTTCATAAGAGTGCGAGTCGTACGGATTTTCATCCGAATTCATGGATTACGTGCGAAGTATTCCGATCGTCCCGGAAAGAGGCTCTGCCCCGGACGGGCCCTGCTGGACGGCACAATCGATTCACATTCACCGACGTTCAAAATGATCCTGAATATACCTTCATTGAACGCAAAATGGGCGCGGATTTTCGCACAGTCTTGCGCGGTTCCGATGCTACGCGAGGGCATCCCAATCGGCGCTTTGCCTTGACACGTTCGGAAGCAGAACCTTCACAGACAAGCAGATCGAACTGGTCTCAGACCTTCGCCGACCAGGCCGCGATCGCAATCGAGAACGTGCGACTGTTCGAGAGCGTCGAGGCTCGTACGCGCGAACTGGCGAAGTCGCTAGAGGACTTGCGCACGGCGCAGGACCGTCTGGTCCAGACGGAGAAGCTTGCCTCGCTTGGTCAGTTGACCGCCGGTATCGCGCACGAGATCAAGAACCCGCTCAATTTCGTCAACAATTTCTCGGCAGTCTCGGTCGAGCTTATCGACGAATTGCGGGAGGCGCTTTCGGCGCGCACCTTGACAGCAAGCTGCGCGCAGAAATCGCCGGAATTGCGGATATGCTGCAAGGCAACCTCGACAAGGTCGTGCAGCACGGCAAGCGCGCTGATGCGATCGTCAAGAACATGCTGCTGCATTCCCGTCAGGGCTCTGGGGAGCATCGGCCGGTCGATATCAACGCCCTGGTCGAGGAGAGCCTCAATCTGGCCTACCACGGGGCTAGGGCCGAGAAGCAGGGCTTCAATATCACGCTGGAGCGGTCCTTTGACCCGGCCGCTGGCGAGGCCGATCTGTTCCCGCAGGAAATCACCCGGGCGCTGCTCAACCTGATCTCAAACGGGTTCTATGCTGCGACGAAGCGCAAAATGGAAGCCAATGGGGGCGACTACGAGCCGACACTGGCTGCCGCGACCAAGAACCTTGGCGACCGGGTCGAAATAGAATCCGCGACAACGGCACCGGCATACCGCCCGAAGTCAAGGAGAAACTGTTCAGCCCCTTCTTCACGACAAAACCAGCCGGAGAAGGGCACTGGTCTTGGCTTGTCCATCAGTCATGACATCATCGTCAAGCAACATGGCGGGTCTATAGAGGTCGATACGCAGCCCGGGGAGTTCACCGAATTTGGATCGTTCTGCCGCGCGCGGGTGCGACCCTTATCAAGGGATCGAACGTGCCGCATGACAGCGCACATCCTGGTCGTTGACGACGAGCCAGACTTGGAGGCTCTCGTCCTTCAGAAGTTCCGCCACCAGATCGAGGGTCGGGCGGTCAGCTTCCTGTTCGCCCGCGATGGCGTTGAAGCCCTGGCGGTGCTGAAGGCGAATGGCCAGATCAATCTGGTAGTAACCGATATCAATATGCCGAGGATGGATGGGCTGTCGCTGCTGCAGAAACTGCAGGAGAACGAGGAGAAGGTCTCGACAATTATCGTCTCGGCCTATGGCGACATGGGCAACATCCGCACCGCCATGAACCGGGGGGCATTTGATTTCGTGACCAAACCGATCGATTTCCAGGATTTGCAGACCACTATTACCAGACCCTCCGGCACATCGAATTATTGCGGGACGCGCGTCAGCGTCAGGCAGTAGCCGAACGAGCCTATGCCTCGCTGTCGCGCTACTTTTCACCAAATCTGGCACAACAGCTCGCCAGCGACACGGATGCCGTCGACCTCGTCGGGCAGCGCCGAGAGATTGCGACCCTTTTTACCGACATCACCAGTTTCACCGCGCTTGTGGAGACGCTGGAACCCAGCGTCCTCGGACCGCTGCTCAATGAGTATCTCACGGGCATGACAGATATCGTGTTCGCCCATGATGGCACGGTGGCGAAGATTGTCGGCGATGCGTTGCACGTGCTGTTTGGAGCCCCCGGCGAGCAGCCCGACCATGCCGCTCGCGCGGTTGCCTGCGCATTGGCTCTTGACGAGTACGCCGAGGCGTTCCGCGCACGCTGTCATAGAAAGGGCATTGCGTTGGGTGTCACGCGCATTGGCGTTCATGCCGGACCGGCGATCGTCGGCAATTTTGGTGGCGGGCGCTTCTTCGACTACACAGCCTATGGCGACACCATCAACGTTGCGGCGCGACTGAAAGAGCTTTGCCAACAAGCAACTCGGCACGCGCATATGCGCCAGCGCAACGCTCGCAAACAAAGTGGAGGACTTCCACGGACGGCCGGTCGGCGACTTGATGCTACGGGGTAAGACCGAGCCGCTGCGGGCATTCGAGCCTCTTAGCCTTGAGCAATACGACGACCCGGCGACCAAGAGCTATCTGGACGCGTTTGCCAAGCTGGAAGCAGGCGACGCTGGTGCGGTTGCCGGTTTCGCAGCGCATATTGGCAAGCAGCCAAACGATCAACTTGCCACTTTCCACCTCAAGCGCCTCTTGAATGGCGCGACCGGCACGCGGATCGGCATGGACTAAGAGCCTTATCGTACCACAAG